>NZ_JBWDTL010000003.1:0-4259384 GCF_056312395.1 Pseudomonas sp. C7.1
AAGCAGCACCCCGGAGGACAGCTGCCAGGTGGTGATGCCACCGAGCAGCGCGATAACCGCTGGCAGCAATAGCCACCAGACTTTCCCTGGCAAGGCCGGTAGTGGCGTGCGCCATTGCACCAGGGCCAGACTTAGCGCGCAGAAACAGGCAGCCAGCACGGCGCCGGCGATAATGTCGCTGGGCCAATGCACTCCCAGGTAGACCCGAGAGATTGCAATTGCTACGGCCGGAAGGCTGGCCAGCAGCAGCCAGGTCAGGCGCATGCGGGTCGGTTGACCGCGTCCGGCCATGACCCCAAGCAGCAGACAAAAGGCGAATGCCGCCGAGCTGTGCCCGCTGGGGAAGCTGAAGCTGTTCAACGGCTCAAGCAGTACATCGGGGCGGCTGCGGGCGAAAAACGCTTTTAACGCTGTGTTGGCCAGGGCGGTGCCGAGCAGGGTGCCAAACGCCAGGCTGAATGTGCGCCATTGCCGGGTCGCTAGCAGAATCAGGCACAGCACAATGGCGGCGGCCAGCTGCGTGTGCATATCGCCGAGGCGAGTAATCAGCACCATCAGCGTATCCAGCGCCGGAGCGCGATGCTCCTGCGCCAACGTCAGCAGGCCTTGATCGAGCTGGTTCAGGTGTGGCCAGCTGAGCATCAGCACCACCAGCAGGGCCAGGCTTGCCGCCGCCGTCAGTGGGCTGGTGTGGCGTTGCCCACGCAAGCTGCCTTGCACACCGATGCCCACCACCAGCGCTACGCCGGCAGCAATGGCCCCGGCCTGCGGCCAGAAACCCACCGGCAGCGGCAGACGCATGGCCGCGCCGGTGGCCCAGCCGGGCAGCATATAGACGATGGACCAACCGATACCCGCCAGCAGGCTGACGAGAAAAAAGCGCACGAAGGGCATATCGAACATGCCGGCGACCATCGGCAGCATGGGCCGCAGCGGGCCGATAAAGCGCCCGACCAAGAGGCTGGCAACGCCATAACGCACGAAGTAACCATGGGCGCTGTTCAGCCATTGTGGGTGGTGGCGTAGCACCGGCAGGCGGCCGATGTCCTGATGAAAATAGCGCCCCAGCGCATAGGACAGGCAATCGCCCAGCAGGCCGCCACAAAACGCCAGCAGCAGGGTTTCACCCAGACCCAGCGCGCCATTACCGGCCAGGGCTGCGATGGCAAACAGCAGTACCGTGCCAGGCACAAGAAGACCGACAATCGCCAGGCACTCGCCGCAGGCCAGCAAGAATATCGCCAGGCCCAGCCATTCGGGGTTGGCGCTCAGCCAGAGGGTTAGGGTGTCGAACCATTGGCTCATCGGTGGTTATCCAAGGGGGTTAGCAGGTGATAGTCCTGGCCGGCCTTTGGGCCAGGGCAAACTAAGGTTGGGATCGTTGGGCATGCGGTGTCACGGTCACTCGGCAGGGCATAGGCTGGGGCTGTTGCCGTTTTTGGCGCTCAGTAGGGCGCCTTTAAAGGCCTGTGATCATAACAATAAGAGTCTTAACCATGTCTGAACGTGCCCGCGTTAGCAGCGCTCATATCAGCCCCAGTGCCCATTACACAGGTTATGTCTGGTATCGCCATCAACTGGCGGATGTGGCTTTTGCCACCGGCTTCGGGCGTCTTGTGCATGGTTTGCTCAGCCCGATTACCTGGGGGGCTCGGGTCGGCTTCGGCCTGGATATCGAGCAGTTTCTGTTGCAGCGGCATTTGCAGATTGATGCGCAGCTGACTGCGGCGATTGAGCAGGGCGAAGTGTGCCAGGTGGTGGAGATTGCCTGCGGTCTGTCGCCGCGTGGCCGGCGCTTTACTGCACGTTATCCGCAGCTGCGCTATATCGAGGCCGATCTACCGGTGATGGCATCGCGCAAGCGCTTGCTGCTGAATGCCGAGGGGTGGCTGGGTACTCAGCATCAGGTGCGTGCGGTGGATATCCTCGCCGAGGAGGGCAGCCAAAGCCTGGCGGCGCTGTTCGCCGAGCTGGATCACAGCAAGCCGGTGGTGGTGATTACCGAGGGCCTGGTGAATTACTTCGAACTGGCGCTGATCGAGTCGTTCTGGACGCGTTTGGTCGAGCAGCTGCACGCATTTCCCCAGGCCACCTACCTGACAGAGCTGTACCCCGATCTACGTGAGCACCCGCGCTATCGCCAGCTGCGCTGGGGGGTTGGCCTGGTTGGTCGGCTGACCCGTGGCAGCTATCCGCTGCATTACCGCAATGATCAGGCGATTGTGCAAGGCTTTGAGAAATGCGGCTTCAGTCAGGTCGCGGTGTTCGACCCGAGCCGCACCAGCCAGGCGCTTGGGCTGGTGCCGTCGCGAACTGACGGGTTGGTGCGGGTGATTGAAGCGCGAGTCTAAGAGTCTGTTTCGGATCTCGCGAGCTAGAGCGAGGCAAGGCAAAAACAGGCGAGGAAGCGGAGTTTACTGCTGTAAATGAGCATTCTGAGCCTGTTAACGCAGTATCGCCGACGCGCAGCAGATCCGAGACAGGCTCTAGGCGCAGGCAGCTGCAGGCAAAGGTTGTAACTGAAACTGCCTCGCCAGCGCCTGGCTGGCCTGCTGGTCGCTGTGTGGGAAGACAAAGGCCAGGCCGTTGTGATCCTCACGCAGCGGTAGTAGGGGTTGGGCGGGCAGGTCCTTGCACAGCAGTTGCCAGCCCCGCATACCGCAAATCGCGGGCAGATCGCCCTGCAACAGCCCGCCAAAAAAGCCCAGCTCGCGGATATCCACTGCCCATTCGCCGCCTTCGACATGTTGCAGGCGAGCGTGGCGCTGGCTGGGTGGTAGGCGTGGTTCGTGGCGTTTTTCCAATTGCAGCAGTTGCGGGCCGGTCAGCAGGCTGCTGCCTGGGCTGCAGTTTGGTAGGACTTCGCCGCGCAGAAACGGGCTGTACAGTCTGGCGCAGGCATCGCGTTGTTCGAATTGCGCCAGGTGGTCGGCGTTGTGGATCAGCGCGCAACTGGCCTGGGCGCAGGCGGCGGCAAAGTGCGCGTGCTCCCAAGGCTGGGTGAAGTGATCGTATTCGCCGGCCAGTACTAGGGTCGGGCAGCTGGGGTGCGTACGAAAACCGTGGAACTCCAGCAGGCGCTGGCTGTTCTGCCGATAGCGCTCGATATCCGCTGGAGATAAGCGCTGGATCTGCCGCAGCAGCGCCTTGCGAAATACTGGAGCTACGCCGGTCTGCTCCAGGCGCAGGGGGTTGAGCAGGCCCGTCAGCGCGCCGTGGGCAAAGGCCTCGCAACGACCTTCGGCCAATAACGCCAGGCCTTCCTGCAGCAGCAAACGCGCGCCGGGGCGGCCGAAAGCGGTGATGCCGGCCAGCAGCACACGGGCGCAGCGCGCCGGGTGACGGGCGGCAAACAGCGCCGCCAGGGCCGAGCCATAGGACAGGCCGATGGGCATCAACGGCGGCAGGTCGAGTTCGTCGGCGAAGGCGGCGATCAGATCGGCCAGCTGTTCCAGGCTCAGGTCGGGCACCAGTTGCAGGTTGCCACCCTGGCTGGGCAGGTCGAGCAGAATCACTGGGTGGTCGACGAGCAGCTCGCTGACCTCGGCGGCAAACGAGCGAAAGCTCTGGAATGCGCCACCGAGCAGCAATACGGGTGGGCGTGGGTCTTGGCTGCGGTAGGCATGCGCCTGGTAGTGCAGGCGCAGGTCGCCGAGATGCAGCACCTGCGGGGCTTCGTTGAGTTGTGCGGCGCAGTAGTCGGTACGGTAATGCATGCTGATCCCACCCCGGCGGTCGGCCGCCTATCTTGCTTTTGATGGCAAGGTAAACATTCGGGCGGTTTTTGTTTACCTAACCTTCGGGCGGCAAAGTGGTGCTGGTGTCACTGTTTCTCTGGCCGGCCAGCCGGTTGTGGGCTGGCGGCGTTACCGCACGTGCTGACGAACGCGCTGTATACCGTCCGCCGCGCAGCGCTGGGCGTGGAGCGGCGCGACCGTTATACTCAGCGACTTTTTTCAACCGCCAGGCCTGCCAAGACCATGACTGAGTCCGTGCTCGACTATATGACCCGCCTGGGACAGGCCGCCCGCAAGGCTTCCCGCGTGCTGGCGCTGGCCAGTACCGCGCAGAAGAACCGTGCCCTGCAGGCCGCCGCTAGCGCGTTGGACGGTGCCCGCAGTGAACTCACCGCCGCCAATGAGCTGGATCTGGCCGCCGGTCGAGCGGGTGGTCTGGAGCCGGCGCTGCTGGATCGTCTGGCCCTGACCCCGGCGCGTATCGACGGTATGATCGAAGGCCTGCGTCAGGTCGCCGCTCTGCCCGACCCGGTGGGTGCAGTCCGTGATATGAGCTATCGTCCGTCGGGAATTCAGGTGGGCAAGATGCGCGTGCCCCTAGGTGTGATCGGCATCATCTACGAGTCGCGGCCCAACGTGACCATCGACGCCGCCAGCTTGTGCCTGAAGTCGGGTAATGCCACCATCCTGCGCGGCGGCTCCGAGGCCATCCACTCCAATCGCGCGATTGCCGTCTGCATTCAGCGCGGTCTGGCCGAGGCCGGGCTACCGGCGGCGGCGGTCCAGGTGGTGGAAACTACCGACCGCGCCGCAGTGGGTGCGCTGATCAGCATGCCTGAGTTCGTCGATGTGATCGTGCCGCGCGGCGGCAAGGGTCTGATCGAGCGCATCAGTAAGGATGCCCGGGTGCCGGTAATCAAGCACCTGGATGGCATCTGCCACGTCTATGTTGATGCCCTGGCCGACCTGGTCAAGGCCCGCGATATCGCCTTCAACGCCAAGACCTACCGCTATGGCATCTGCGGCGCCATGGAGACCCTGCTAGTGGATCAAGCGGTGGCAGCCGTCTTTCTGCCGGCCATGGCCGAGCGCTTTCGCGAAAAGGGTGTCGAGCTGCGTGGCTGTGAGCGCACTCGGGCGTTGATCGAGGCGTTGCCGGCCACGGACGAAGACTGGAACACCGAGTACCTGGACGCGATCCTGTCGATCCGTGTGGTCGATGGGCTGGAGCAGGCCATCGAGCATATCAACCAGTATGGTTCGCACCACACCGATTCGATTGTCACTGAGCACCAGGGCCATGCCCGGCGTTTTATCGCTGAGGTGGATTCCAGCTCGGTGATGCTCAATACCCCGACCTGTTTTGCTGACGGTTTTGAATACGGGCTGGGCGCGGAGATCGGTATTTCCACCGACAAGCTGCATGCCCGTGGGCCAGTAGGCCTGGAAGGGTTGACCTGTGAGAAGTATGTGGTGATCGGCGACGGGCAGTTGCGCGGCTGATGGCCAGGCGCTTGGGTATCCTTGGCGGCACCTTCGACCCGGTGCATATCGGTCATCTGCGCAGTGCCCTGGAAGTGGCCGAGTTTATGGCCCTGGATGAGTTGCGCTTGATCCCCAGCGCCCGCCCGCCCCATCGTGGTGCGCCTCGGGTCAGTGCGGCGGATCGCTTGACCATGGTGGGGCTGGCGGTGGATGGGGAACCCTTGTTGAGGGTGGATGATCGCGAGCTGCAACGCGACAAACCGTCCTACAGCATCGACACCCTGGAGTCGTTGCGCGGCGAGTTGGCAGCGGATGATCAGCTGTTTCTGCTGCTGGGCTGGGATGCCTTCTGCGGTTTACCTAGCTGGCAGCGCTGGGATGAATTACTGCAGCACTGCCATATTCTGGTGTTGCAGCGCCCGGATGCCGACAGTGAAGCGCCCGAGGCGCTGCGTAATCTGTTGGCGGCACGCAGTGTGAGTGACCCTTCGGCCCTGAGCGGGCCGGGCGGGCAAATTGCTTTTATCTGGCAGACACCCCTGGCGGTGTCGGCTACCCAGATCCGTTCGCTACTGGCGAGCGGAAGGTCGGCACGTTTTCTGGTGCCTGACGCGGTACTGGCCTATATCCATGCCCACGGACTGTACCGTGGCGCGAATTGAACACGAGGCAAATGACTGACTTATGACAAAGGCAAACATGACAAAGGCAAAAATGCAGAGCGAAGAACTGGTCAAATTGGCTATCAGCGCGCTGGAAGAGATCAAGGCACAGGACATCACCACCATCGATGTGCGCGGCAAGACCAGCATCACCGATTTCATGCTGATCGCCAGCGGCACCTCCAGCCGTCACGTCAAGTCGCTGGTCGACAACGTGCTGGAGAAGGTCAAGGAGCAGGGCGTGCGCCCGATCGGTACTGAGGGCATGGACACCGGCGAGTGGGCACTGCTCGACCTCGGCGACATCGTGGTTCACGTGATGCTGCCCACTGCTCGTCAGTTTTATGACCTTGAGCGTCTGTGGCAGGGTGCCGAGCAGAGCCGTGCGCAGTTCAGCGCCGAGCCAGGTCCAGAGCAAGAATAAGGACGCGCAGCGGTGCGGATCAAACTGATCGCCGTCGGCTCGCGGATGCCACGCTGGGTGGAAGAAGGCTGGCAGGAATATGCCAAGCGCATGCCCAGCGAGTTGTCCCTGGAGCTGGTAGAAATTCCGCTGACCACGCGCGGCAAAAATGCCGATGTGGCGCGGATGATCCGCCAGGAAGGCGAGGCCATGCTGACCAAGGTGCAGCCAGGGGAACGCATAGTGACCCTGGAAGTCGAAGGGCGACCCTGGAGCACCGAGCAACTGGCGGTCGAGCTGGACAAATGGCGTCTGGATGCACGCACCGTCAACCTGATGGTCGGTGGCCCGGAAGGGCTGGCACCTGAGGTGCAAGCCCGCAGTGAGCAGCGCTGGTCGTTGTCGCCGCTGACCTTGCCCCACCCGCTGGTGCGGATTCTGATCGGCGAACAGATGTACCGTGCCTGGACTGTGTTGTCCGGGCACCCTTATCACAAATGATTTTTCATAAGTAACCAGCAGCCACCGATGCCGCAACCTATACGCCTCAAAGACCACGAGAAAGACGGCCGCCTGATCCGCAAGCGCGCGGTGGTCGGTGCCGTGGTGTTTTTGTTGCTGACCTCGGTGCTTGTGGCGCGCATGTATTACCTGCAGGTGGTGCAGTTCGAGCACCACACCACCCTGGCGGAAAACAACCGCATCCACGTACAGCCGATCCCGCCGAGCCGTGGGCTGATCTTTGATCGCAACGGGGTGATCATCGCCGATAACCGCCCCAGCTTTAGCCTGACCCTGACCCGCGAACGCGCCGGTGACTGGCCGCAGGTGCTCGATGCGATTGTTGAGGTGCTGGAATTGGGCCCCGATGAGCGTGCGCTGTTCGAGCGTCGCGTGCGTCAGGGGCGGCGGCCGTTTGAGCCGGTGCCGGTGCTGTTCGAGTTGAGCGAGGAGCAGATTGCCCGTGTGGCGATCAACCAGTTCCGTTTGCCAGGGGTAGAGGTCGCCGCGCAGTTGGTGCGGCATTACCCGCTAGGCGAGCATTTTGCCCATTCGGTGGGTTATGTCGGGCGGATCAACGAGAAAGAGCTGAAAGAACTCGATCCGGTGGCCTACAGCGGCACGCACCATATTGGCAAGACCGGTATCGAGCGCTTCTATGAAGATGATCTGCACGGCCAGGTGGGATACGAGGAAGTCGAAACCAATGCCCGTGGCCGCGTACTACGGGTGCTCAAACGCACCGACCCGACGCCCGGCAAGGACATTGTGCTGAGCCTCGATATACGTTTACAGGAGGCCGCCGAAAAAGCGCTGGCCGGCCGACGTGGGGCGATTGTGGCGATTCAGCCGCAAACCGGTGAAGTGCTGGCGATGGTCAGCCAGCCGAGCTTCGACCCCAACCCCTTCGTCACCGGGATTGGCTTCAAGGCCTATGCCGATTTGCGCGACTCCATCGACCGGCCGTTGTACAACCGTGTATTGCGCGGCCTTTATCCACCGGGCTCGACCATCAAGCCGATGGTCGCGGTGGCGGGCCTGGATGCTGGCGTGGTGACGCCGCAGACCCGAGTATTCGATCCCGGCTTCTACCAGTTGCCCAATCACAGCCACAAATACCGTAACTGGAACCGCAGTGGCGATGGTTGGGTGGAGATGGATTTGGCGATTGCCCGCTCCAATGACACCTACTTCTACTCGCTGGCGCACAAGATGGGCATCGACCGTATGCATGACTACATGACCCGTTTCGGGCTGGGTCAACGTGTGTCACTGGACATGTTCGAGGAAACTGCCGGGCTGATGCCGTCGCGTGACTGGAAACGGGCGCGTTACCGCCAGGCCTGGTATCCGGGCGAGACGCTGATTCTTGGCATCGGTCAGGGCTATATGCAGACCACCCCGCTGCAACTGGCTCAGGCCACGGCGTTGATGGCCACGCGCGGTAAATGGATTCGTCCGCACCTTGCGAAAACTGTTCAGGGGCGTGCGCCCGTAGACTCCAACCCACTGCCGGATATCGTGCTGCGTGACCCGAAGTTCTGGGATAGCGGTCGCCATGGCATGGAGCAGGTGATGCATGGTCCGCGTGGCACAGCGCGCAAAGTGGGTGATGCCTCGGTCTACCGGATTGCCGGCAAAAGCGGCACCGCCCAGGTAGTGGCGATCAAGCAGGGTGAGAAATACGACCGCAGCAAGGTTGCTGAACGCCACCGCGACCACGCCCTGTTTGTTGCTTTCGCGCCGGCGGATAACCCGCAGATCGCCGTATCGGTGATGGTCGAGAATGGCGAGTCGGGTTCCGGGGTGGCCGCGCCAGTGGTCAAGCAAGTGATGGATGCCTGGCTACTGGATGAAAACGGTCAGTTGAAAGCCGAATTTGCTCCGCCTGTGGCGGCTGAGGTCGCTGCGCCATGAGCAATAACTTTGACCGCAACCTGTCCTCCGAAGACCTGCTGCGCCGCCGCGCAACCTTGCTGCAGCGCCTGCATGTCGACGGCATTTTGCTGGTGCTGTTACTGATTCTGGCCGCTGGTAGCCTGTTTATCCTGTATTCGGCCAGTGGCAAGAACGTCGATATGCTGATGAAACAGGCCAGCTCCTTCGGTATCGGCCTGGTTGGCATGTTTATCATCGCCCAGTTCGAACCACGCTTTATGGCGCGCTGGGTACCGTTGGCCTATGTCGGCGGGGTGGCCTTGCTGGTGGTAGTGGATGTCATGGGACATAACGCCATGGGCGCCACACGCTGGATCAATATCCCTGGGGTGATTCGCTTTCAGCCTTCGGAGTTTATGAAGATCATCATGCCAGCGACCATCGCCTGGTACCTGTCCAGCCGCAGCTTGCCGCCCCGGCTCAAACATATCTGCATCAGCCTGGCGATGATCATCGTGCCCTTTGTGCTGATTCTGCTGCAGCCGGACCTGGGCACCTCACTGCTGATCATTACCTCGGGCTTTTTTGTGTTGTTTATTGGCGGGCTGCAATGGCGCTGGATTGTCAGTGCGGTGGTGGCCGTGATTCCGCTGGCCATTGGCATGTGGTTGTTTGTGCTGCGTGAATACCAGAAGCAGCGCGTGCTGACCTTCCTCAACCCGGAAAGCGATCCGCTGGGCAGTGGCTGGAACATTATCCAGTCCAAGGCGGCGATTGGCTCGGGCGGGGTGCTCGGCAAGGGCTGGCTGCAAGGCACCCAGTCGCACCTGGATTTTCTACCGGAGAGCCACACCGACTTTATCATCGCCGTATTGGCCGAGGAATTCGGGCTGGTTGGCGTGTGTTTGTTACTGCTGGTGTACATGCTGTTGATCGCACGCGGTCTGGTGATTACCGTGCAAGCGCAGACGCTGTTCGGTAAGCTTCTCGCCGGCGCGCTGACCATGACCTTCTTCGTTTATGTCTTCGTCAATATCGGCATGGTCAGCGGCCTGCTGCCGGTGGTGGGTGTACCGCTGCCGTTTATCAGCTATGGCGGCACTTCGCTGATCACCCTGTTGGCAGGGTTTGGAATTTTGATGTCGATCCACACTCACCGTAAGTGGATGACACAGGCTTGATTGGGATTATGAATTCAATGCAAAACGCGCGTGGTTGGATGGTACGTACTGCACCTTGGTTGGCGTTGACCGGGGTCTGCGCAGTGGCTCAGCCCGTGCTGGCCGGAGATTATCAGCAGTCTGCGCAGGTGACTGAGTTCGTCGGCGAAATGACCCGCGATTATGGCTTTGCCGGTGAACAACTGGTCGAGCTGTTCGCCCAGGTCGAGCGCAAACAGGCGATCCTCGATGCCATCTCGCGGCCGGCAGAAAAAGCCAAGCCGTGGAAGGACTATCGGCCGATTTTTATCACCGACAAGCGCATCAGCAAGGGCGTTGAGTTCTGGAAGCAGCACGAAGCGACTCTGGCCCGTGCCGAAGCCGAATACGGTGTGCCGGCGCAAGTGATCGTGGCGATCATTGGTGTGGAAACCTTCTACGGCGGCAATACCGGCAGCTGGCGGGTGATGGATGCACTGTCGACCCTGGCCTTCGACTATCCTCCGCGCGCGCCGTTCTTCCGCAAGGAGCTGCGCGAGTTCCTCCTGCTGGCCCGTGAAGAACAGGTCGAGCCGCTGAGCATGACTGGCTCCTACGCCGGCGCCATGGGCCTGCCGCAATTTATGCCGAGCAGCTTCCGCGCGTATGCCGTGGACTTCGATGGCGACGGCCATATCAATATCTGGAACAACCCGACCGATGCCATTGGCAGCGTGGCCAGTTACTTCAAACGTCACCACTGGCAGCCGGGGCAGCCGGTGGTCAGCGCCGCCACCGTAAAGGGTGGGCAGGCCGAGCAAGGCCTGACCGTGGGCCTGGACCCGGTGAAGAATGTCGCTGAGCTGCGTGCGCTGGGCTGGACCAGTGCCGACCCGCTGGCGGACGACTTACCGGTAACCGCCTTCCGCCTGGAAGGTGCTGATGGCGCCGAGCACTGGCTGGGCCTGCCTAACTTCTTTGTGATCACCCGCTACAATCGCAGTGTGATGTATGCCATGGCGGTCAATCAGCTGGCCGAGTTGCTGACTGATGCAAGAGCCAATCAGGCACGGGGTAAGAACTGATGTCGCGTTTGCCGTTTAAATTGGCGGCCTATGGCAGCCTGGCGCTGCTGCTGGCCAGCTGCTCGTCCACCCGTGCGCCGCAACCGATTGCGCCGGCGCAGCCAGGTGGCTCTATTTCCGGGCCAGGTGAATTCAACCGGCCGCATAAGGATGGCGCGCCCTGGTGGGATGTCGATGTGTCGCGGATTCCCGATGCCGTGCCGATGCCGCATTACGGTCGGGTCAAGGCCAGCCCCTACACCGTGTTCGGCAAGCAGTACTACCCAATCCCCGATGCCCGTCGCTATCAGGCCGTCGGCCCGGCCTCCTGGTATGGCACCAAGTTCCACGGTCAGGCCACTGCTAACGGTGAAACCTACGACCTCTACGGCATGACCGCCGCACACAAGACCCTGCCGCTGCCCAGCTACGTGCGTGTAACCAACCTGGAAAACGGCAAGAGCGCAATTCTGCGGGTCAACGACCGTGGGCCGTTCTATTCCGACCGGATTATCGATTTGTCCTTCGCCGCAGCGAAGAAGCTCGGCTATGCCGAAAGCGGTACCGCACGGGTCAAGGTTGAAGGTATCGATCCGCACGAGTGGTGGGCTCAGCAGGGCCGCCCGGTGCCGATGGTATTGGCTGCACCGCAGCAAGTCGCTCAGGCCGAGCCGGTTGCGCAGCCTTTCGCGCAGCCCGTTGAGCAGTACTCACCGCCTCCGCAGCAGCATGCCGCCGCGGTGCTCCCCGTGCAGATTGACGCAAAAAAAAACGCTTCACTCGCAGCCTCTGGCCTGTATCTCCAAGTGGCCGCCTTCGCCAATCCGGACGCTGCGGAGCTTCTCAAGGCCAAGTTGAGCGAGACAGTGGCTGCGCCAGTGTTCGTCAGCTCAGTGGTGCGCAACCAGCAGATATTGCACCGCGTGCGTCTGGGGCCGGTGAGCAGCCAGAGCGAGGTTGAGCAGCTGCAGAGCAGCGTGCGCCTGGCCAAGCTCGGTGAGCCAACCCTGGTCAAGTCAGACTGACAGGGCACTTATGGTTCTTCTGCGGGACTAAACAAACAACTCCGGCCAGCCACGGCAGGCCGGGGGGACCAGCACCTTATGCCCACTGGGCCTGTTCACCATCAGCAATCTAGAGAGACGGATGAATATCACCAGCTTTACGCAACGCGTTTTCCTATCACTTTGCCTGCTCAGCGCATCGACCGCCTGGGCCAATCAGCCCGCAATTCCTTCGGCTCCGCAGCTGTCTGCAAAGTCCTATGTGCTGCTGGATGCCGCCAGCGGCAAGGTGCTGGTGGAAAACAATGGTGATCAGCGTCTGCCGCCGGCCAGCCTGACTAAACTGATGACCGCCTACATCGCCACCCTGGAAATCCGTAAGGGCAAGATCGGCGAGCAGGATATGGTACCGATCAGCGAGCACGCCTGGCGTACCGGTGGTGCCGCATCCGGTGGCTCCACCATGTTCCTGCCGGTGAACAGTCAGGCCAGCGTGGATGACCTGCTGCACGGCGTGATCATCCAGTCTGGCAACGACGCCAGCATTGCTCTGGCCGAGTACATCGCCGGCAGCGAAGATGCTTTTGCCGACATGATGAATGAAGCCGCTGCACGTCTGGGCATGAGCAACAGCCACTTTATGAACGCCACTGGCCTGCCGCATCCGGAGCATTACTCCAGTGCTCACGATATGGCGGTGCTGGCTCGCGCGATCATCAATGAAGACCAGGAGCACTATGCGATCTATGCGCAGAAGGAGTTTCTCTGGAACAACATCAAGCAGGGCAACCGCAACCTGCTGCTGTGGCGTGACAAGACCGTTGACGGTCTGAAAACCGGGCACACTCAAGAAGCAGGTTACTGCCTGGTGGCCTCGGCCGTACGTGATGGCGCGCGGATGATCACCTCGGTATTTGGTACCGATAGTGAGTCGGCTCGCGCAGCAGAAACCCAGAAGCTGCTGACCTATGGTTTCCGCTTCTTTGAAACCCGCACCTTCTACAAGCAAGGCCAGGAACTGGCCCAGGCCCAGGTGTGGAAAGGCACCGTGCGCCAGGTTAAAGCCGGCCTTGGCGCTGACCTGAGCCTGACCCTGCCGAAGGGTCAGCTGGAAAAACTGCAAGCCGGCATGATCCTCAACCCGCAGCTCACCGCCCCGATTGCCCAGGGTGAGGTGATCGGCAAGGTTGAAGTGAAACTGGGCGAGGACGTGGTGCACAGCGCGGATCTGATTGCCCTTGAGGCCGTTGAGGAAGGTAGTTTCTTGCGTCGCCTGTGGGATAGCATCAGCCTGTTCTTTTTTGGATTGTTCAACTGATAGCGTGCCCAGCACGCTTCTGCTGACCCGCAGGGGCGTTGTTGTTGCCACGGCTTACGAGGCCGTTACTGCCATGACTCAACCTGACGTCAAATCGCACATAATCGAATTCCCTTGCCCCGACTACCCGATCAAGGTGGTGGGCGACAGCGGTCCCGGCTACAAGGACGCTGTAATAGAGGTCCTGAGCAAGCACGCCGAGGTCGATCTTAATAGCCTGGCCGAGCGCCAAAGCAGCAATGGCAAATACACCACTGTGCAGTTGCACATCATCGCCACGAGTGAAGACCAGTTGCGCGATATCAACAGCGCCCTGCGCGCGACCGGTATCGTCCATATGGTGCTCTGATGAGCCTGCCGCTCGGCTTTCGCGAGCTGGGCCAGGTTGATTACGAGCCCACCTGGCATGCTATGCAGCGCTTTACCGATACGCGCGGCGTGGATACGCCTGACGAGATCTGGTTGCTCGAACACTCCCCGTATTCACCCAAGGCCAGGCCGGCAAAGCCGAGCATGTGCTGTTTCCGGGCGATATTCCGGTAGTGCAAGTGGATCGTGGCGGTCAGGTGACCTATCACGGCCCAGGCCAGTTGGTGGCTTACCTGCTACTTGACGTGCGCCGCAGCGGCATTGGCGTGCGTGAGCTGGTCAACCGCATTGAGCGCAGCCTGATTGATCTGCTCGCCAGTTATGGCGTCAGCGCCAACGCCAAGCCGGATGCGCCGGGCGTGTATGTGGAGGGCGCGAAGATCGCCTCACTAGGCCTGCGTATCCGCAACGGCCGCAGCTTCCATGGTCTGGCGCTGAATGTGGATATGGACTTGCAGCCCTTCCAGCGCATCAACCCCTGCGGTTATGCCGGCATGGCCATGACTCAGCTGGCCGATCAGGTCGCAGGTTCGATAGATATTTGCGAAGTCAGTGCGCGACTGCGTGAACAACTGGTTAAGCAGCTCAATTACCCGCAGCAACAGACCCTGGCGGGCGTAATCGACTGCTAGAACTCGGGTAAACAAACGCCTGACCCAGGCATAGCCCAGGGCAGGCGTTGTACGGCCCGATCAGTTCAGGTTGAGGGCCGGAATCAGGCTGCTGTCGAGCTGTTGGCCCGGCACGGGCACCGGAGCGGCCAGGCCCAGGTTGTTCTTCTCGAACACCTTGTCGGCGCGGTAGCTGGAGCGCACCAGCGGGCCGGCGGCGACTTCCATAAAGCCCTTCTGCAACCCGATCTCGCGGAAACGATTGAACTCTTCCGGGCTGACCCAGCGCTTGACCGTCAGGTGATTGCGCGTCGGCTGCAGGTACTGGCCGAGGGTGAGGATGTCCACGCCGATGGCACGCAGGTCATCCATGGTCTCGATGATTTCCTCGTCGGTCTCACCCAGGCCGAGCATCAGGCTGGTTTTGGTCAGCACGGCCGGGCGATGGCGCTTGGCGTGCTCCAGTGCGCGCAGGGTCTTCTCGTAACCGGCGCGCGGGTCGCGCACCTCGTAGGTCAGGCGCTTGACCGTCTCGACGTTCTGCGCGAACACCTCAAGGCCCGAATCCACCACGCGCTCAATGGCCTGCAGGTCGCCGTCGAAGTCCGGGGTCAGAGCTTCCACCACCACGTGTGGGGTGTTGTCCTTGATCGCTCGTACGCAGGCGGCGTAGTGGCTGGCACCGCCGTCGTCCAGGTCGTCGCGATCCACTGAGGTCAGCACGATATAGCGCAGGGCCATCAGCTCCACCGATTTAGCGGTGTTATGCGGCTCTTCCAGGTCCAGCCAGCCGTTGGGGTTGCCGGTGTCCACTGCGCAGAAGCGGCAGGCGCGGGTGCACACCGAGCCCATCAGCATGATAGTGGCGGTGCCGTTGGACCAGCATTCGCCCATGTTCGGGCAGTGGGATTCCTGGCACACGGTGCTCAGGCGGTGTTCGCTGACATTGCGCTTGACCGCCTCGAAGCGGCTGCCGCCGGGTGCCTTGACCCGTAGCCACTTGGGTTTGGGCTCGAACACCTGAGGCTCACTGGAGGCGCGGCGCTTTTGTCCGTCCTTGATCGCAGTGATGCCTTGGGTGGTGCGGAATTTTTCGCCACTGGCGACGGTTTTAGGCAGGGAGGAATCGGACATCGGCAATCTGGGCTCCGCTAGAGGCTCCGTGGACGAGGCGGCTTGTGGCCGCCGCGCAGCTTATCACAGAAGCTGACCGTTCAGTCCGGCGAGCGCCGCGCGGTTCTGCCGTCCACGGGGGAGGGCGGAGCGCACGGCTCGCGGGTGCTTATCTGAGTTGTTCTAGCAGCTTATGGCTGGGGTAGCCGTCGGCAGGTTGCCCCAGGGATTGCTGAAAGGCACGTACCGCTTTGCGCGTGTTGGCGCCGATGATGCCGTCCGCTGGGCCTGGCTCATAGCCTTTGCTGGTCAGCAGTTCCTGCAACTCAATGCGTTCGCTGCGGCCCAGTTGGCGATCGCCGCGCGGCCATGCGGCCTGCACGCCGGGGTTGCCATCCAGTGCATCGCTGAGCAGGCCGATGGCCAGGGCGTAAGCGGTGGAGTTGTTGTACTTGAGGATGCTGCGAAAGTTGTTCAGCAGCAGGAAGGCTGGGCCACGATGGCCGGCAGGCAGAAACAGCGTGGCCTGGCTTTGCTCGTTGGTATCGATGGCTCTGGCCGGGTGGATGCCGAGGATGCGCCACTGCGCCAGGCTGCGACGTACTTCCGGGTCGGCCAGGGCGTAATCGAAGCCCTGCGGCAGATTCACTTCAAAGCCCCAGGGTTGGCCGTTTTCCCAGCCCGAGGCGTGCAGGTAATGCGCGGCAGAAGCGAGGGCGTCAGGGGTTGAATTCCACAGGTCGCGCTTGCCATCGCCATCAAAATCCACGGCATGCTGGTTGAACGTGGTCGGCATAAATTGGGTTTGCCCCATGGCGCCCGCCCATGAGCCGATCAGCCCCTGCGCCGGACCATCGCCGGCTTGCAGGATTTGCAGCGCGGCCAGCAGCTGGCTGCGCCAGAACACCTGGCGGCGGCCGTCATAGGCCAGGGTGGCGAGGGAGCGGATGACGTTATGGCTGCCGATATTGCCGCCGTAATTGCTTTCCATGCCCCAGATCGCGATCAGCACTTCATGGTCGACGGCGTAGGTGCTGCGGATAGCCTTCAGGGTTGGTCGGTGCTGCGCCTTGAGTAGGCGGCCCTGGGCGATGCGTGAGACGGAAACGGCGCCGTCAATGTAGTCCCACACCGGGCGGGTGAACTCCGGCTGGCTGTTATCGGAGGTAACAACTCTAGGGTCCAGGGTGATGCCGGCGAATGTGCGGTCGAACAATGCGGCGTCGATACCGGCTGCGATGGCATCGCTGCGCAGCAGCATGCGCCATTCATCGAAACTGAGTAACGGGGTTGGGCTGCTGACAACGCTAGCGGCTGGGCTGGCAGGGGCTGTGGTAGCCGTGACTGGAGCGGCAGCAAGCGACTGTGCCGGCGCTTCGGCACAAGCAGTCAGAAACAGTAGAAGGCAGGCGGTGGCAGTGTGGGACAGGCCACGAAGAAGCAGGTAAGGCATGGTGGTCTCGGCACATTTTGCAGGCCGTAACCTTAGCATGATTGAGCTGGTGTGCGGGGGCTGGCGGGCTGTGGCGGGCTTTTCAGGCAGCCAGAACGGATGAAGCCTCCCAGTTTTGCTGGGAGGCTTCGCGGCGGTAGCTGCCTTTGCCTTTGCTTGGCGTTTCCTGGCGTGAGCGAAACAGCGGTTGGGCGATCAGGGATTTGGCCTTGTTGGGGCCGCGTTTGGCTTTCTTCGCCATGACGGTTCCTCGGTAAATGACCTGCACGTCGCAGATGCGTGAAGCATGAGCCGCTCTGGGTAAAAAGTCCAGAGTTCGGCTTCTAGCGACCCAGTCCCAGGCGTTGACCGCAAATACTTAGGGTCAGCAGGCCCAGGCCACTCCATGGATCGCCGGCCGCCTGGCCTTTGATTTGTGCGTCGATCTGCTGAGCATCTTGCAGCAGCGCGGCCCAGCGGGGGGCGGACAGGCGTTGCAGGGCTTTGCTGACCAGCGGGCGACGTTTGTCCCAGACCGGCGGGCGCGCCGAGCTGAAGGCTTTTTCCAGTGGAATGCCCTGGCTGTACTGCTGGGCGATGCTGGCCAGCAGGCGGATTTCTCGGGCCAGGGCCCAGAGAATTACTGGCGGCTCGACGCCTTCACCGCGCAAGCCTTCGAGCATTCGCAGGGCGTGGGCGGCTTCGCCATTGAGGGCAGCATCGATCAGGCCGAACACATCAAAGCGTGCGCTATCGGCGACCGAGGCATGCACGGTGTCGACATCGATCTGCGTGCCTTCGGCGAGCAACTTGAGTTTTTCTATTTCCTGGGCGGCGGCGAGCAGGTTGCCTTCGACGCGCACGGCAATCATGTCCACCGCTTCGGCACTGGCGCTGAGGCCCGCTTGCGCCAGGCGCTGGCGAATCCATTGCGGCAGTTGATTGGCATCTACTGGCCAGATCTGCACGAACTGCGTTTGTGCGCCGTCGATCAGCGCCTTGGCCCATTTGGTTTTCTGCGCGCTGCCGTCGAGTTTTGGCAGGCTGATCAGCAGTACGGTGTCTTCGGCGGGGCGGGCGAGGTATTCGAGCAGCGCTGCAGCGCCTTTGTCGCCAGGCTTGCCGTTGGGCAAGCGTAACTCCAGCAGGCGTTTATCGGCAAACAGCGACAGGCTGGCGCCGGCTTGCAGCAGGTTGCCCCAGTCGAAATTATTGTCGGCGTTGAACACCTGGCGCTCGCTAAAACCCTGCTGGCGGGTTGCGGCGCGAATGGCGTCGGCGGCTTCCTGGCAGAGCAGCGGCTCATCGCCACTAACCACATACACCGGGCTCAGGTTGCCCTGCAGGTGTTTGCCGAGTTGGGCGCCATTGAGTTTCATGGATAGCTAAGTTTCATGGGGGCGCAGTGCGGGGCCGCTGGCGCGGCCCGGCGAGCTTACTGGGCTGGAATCGGCAGCTGGATCGGCGACTGCTGCGGTTGCGCGGCCTGTTGCTGGCGAGCGGCTTCCAGTGCTTCGGCTTCGGCTTGAGCCTTGGCTTCTGCGGTTTGCTGCAGTTGGTCCAGTTGCGCTGGGCTGATCTGCTGCAGGCGCTGAACCAGTTGCTGGATCAGTTCGCGGTTCATTTCCTGGCGGATCTGCGCAGCTTCCTGGTCACCACCAATCAGGTTGTTGCCGTCCTGGGTGTAGAAGCTCTGGGCTTCGAGCTGGTCGCTCATCAGTAGCAGACCTTTGCTACCACGAATCTCGTATTCCAGCGTTTTGCTCAGTTCATACTCGGCGGTGCGTGCCGAGCTGGTGAAGCTGGCTGCGCGGCGGTTTTCCTGTTCGTTGCTCAGCACCAGGTTATAGGGTGCACCCGCGTAGACCTTGACGCCGTTGTTCTGCAGCACATCGCGCACTTGGTTGACGGTTTCGCCATAGGCGTTGCGCGCGCTGACATCCAGCTCCTTGAGGGCGAACTGCACGTCACCGGTGCCGCGCAGCTGGAAGCCGCAAGCGCTGAGCAGGGTAGCCAGGCCAATTACCAACAGATTCCGTTTGATCATCTTTTATCCCCTTGGCGTGTCTTGCGGCGCGCCGTTGTGCGGTCGCGCCGAGCTTAATCAGTTGGTGACTGGTCAGTTGGCAACTAGTTAGTTGGCAACAATGTTGACCAGTTTGCCTGGCACCACGATGACCTTGCGAATGCTCAGGCCTTCGGTAAAGCGCAGTACGTTCTCGTTGCTGCGGGCCGTGGCTTCGACATCTTCGCGGCTGGCGCTGGCAGGCACTTCAATCTGTCCGCGCAGTTTGCCGTTGACCTGGATCACCAGGGTCAGGCTGTCCTGCACCAGGGCGGACTCATCCACCTGCGGCCAGGCGGCGTCGATGATGGCCTCGTCATGGCCCAGTTCCTGCCACAGCTGATGGCTGATATGCGGCGTGATCGGTGCCAGCAGCAGCGCTACCGCTTCCAGGCCTTCCTGCAGCAGGGCGCGGTCCTGAGCGGTGGCTTGTGCGGCTTTCTCCAGCACGTTCATCAGCGTCATCACCTGGGCGATGGCAGTGTTGAATTTGTGGTGTTGGCCAATATCGAAGCTCGACTGTTTGATCGCCAGGTGAATCGCACGGCGCACGGCCTTCTGCTCGTCATTCAGGCTACTCAGGTCGAGTGCACCGGCGATGCCCTGGTTGACGTGGTTTTGCGCCAGGCGCCAGACGCGGCGCAGGAAGCGGTTAGCGCCTTCAACGCCGGAGTCGGACCATTCGCAGCTCATGTCGGGCGGCGAGGCAAACATCATAAACAGGCGGCAGGTGTCAGCGCCAAACTGGTCGATCATCGACTGTGGGTCGACGCCGTTGTTCTTCGACTTGGACATCTTCTCGGTGCCGCCGATTTCCACCGGCAAGCCGTCACTTTTAAGCTTGGCGCTGATGACCTTGGCTTTGCTGTCACGCTCGAGCTCGACATCGGCCGGGTTGAACCAGTCTTTGCCGCCGTTTTCCAGGGTGCGGTAGTAGGTCTCGGCGACCACCATGCCCTGGGTCAGCAGGTTCTTGAACGGCTCATTCGATGACACCAGGCCTTCGTCACGCATCAGTTTGTGGAAGAAGCGCGCGTAGAGCAGGTGCAGGATGGCGTGTTCGATACCACCGATGTACTGATCCACCGGCAGCCAGTGGTTGGCCGCTTCAGGGTCAACCATGCCGCCGGTGTAATGCGGCGAGGCGTAACGGGCGTAGTACCAGGACGACTCAACGAAGGTGTCCATGGTGTCGGTTTCACGCTTGGCCGGCGCGCCGCATTTCGGGCAGCTGCATTCGTAGAATTCAGGCATGCGCGCCAGCGGGCTGCCGGCGCCATCCGGCACTACGTCTTCCGGCAGTACGACGGGCAGCTGGTCTTCCGGTACCGGTACGTCGCCGCAGGTATCGCAGTGGATGATTGGAATTGGGCAGCCCCAGTAGCGCTGGCGGCTGATGCCCCAGTCGCGCAGGCGGAACTGGGTTTTGCGCGCGCCGTGGGCGTTGGCTTCCAGGTCGGCGACTATGGCGTCGAAGGCGGAGGCGCAGTTCAAACCGTTGTATTTGCCGCTGTTGATTGCAACCATCCACTCATCTTTGGCTGCATACCAAGGCTGCCAGCTACTGCGGTCAAAATATGAATCTGGCATATCTCCGCCAGAGCCATCACCGTACCCAGCCCCTCCTCCTTGGCCTCCGCCATAGCCGAGATGTTCTTCTTGCTCGGGCGATAGGTTAATTGTTTTGCGTTGGAGTACCTGAATGATCGGCAGGCTGTACTTATTGGCGAATTCGAAATCGCGCTCATCGTGTGCCGGCACGGCCATCACCGCGCCTTCGCCATAGCCCCACAGTACGTAGTTGGCGACGAACACCGGCAGCTTGTCGCCGGAGAGTGGGTGAATAACAAACTGGCCGGTTGCAACGCCTTTCTTCTCCATGGTGGCCATGTCGGCCTCGGCCACGGAGCCGGCTTTGCATTCGGCGATAAACGCGGCGATGGCCGGGTTGCTTTCGGCAGCGCGCTGCGCCAGCGGATGCTCAGCCGCTACGGCGACGTAGGTAGCGCCCATCAGGGTGTCGGGGCGGGTGGTGTAGACCTTGAGCTGGCCGTCGATGCCGACGCTGGCTTGGTCATAGTCGAACACCACGTCGGCGCCGAAGCTCTTGCCGATCCAGTTGCGCTGCATGGTCTTGACCTGTTCCGGCCAGCCATCCAGTTCGTCCAGGCTACTCAGCAGCTCTTCCGCGTAGGCGGTGATCTTGAAGTAGTACATGGGGATTTCGCGCTTTTCGATCACCGCGCCGGAACGCCAGCCACGTCCGTCGATAACCTGCTCGTTGGCCAGTACGGTCTGGTCCACCGGGTCCCAGTTGACGCTGCCGTTTTTGCGGTAGATCACGCCCTTTTCGAACAGGCGGGTGAACAGCCACTGTTCCCAGCGGTAGTAATCCGGCTTGCAGGTGGTGACTTCGCGGGTCCAGTCCACGGCCAGGCCCAGCGACTTGAGCTGGGTCTTCATGTATTCGATGTTTTCGTAGGTCCACTTGGCGGGTGCGACCTTGTTCTTCATCGCGGCGTTTTCCGCCGGCATGCCGAATGCGTCCCAGCCCATGGGCTGCAGCACGTTTTTGCCCTGCATGCGCTGGTAGCGGGTGATCACGTCACCGATGGTGTAGTTGCGCACATGGCCCATGTGCAGCTTGCCGCTCGGGTAGGGGAACATCGACAGGCAGTAGAAGGTCTCCTTGCCTGGCTGTTCGCTCACTACAAAGGATTTCTGCGCGTCCCAATGGGACTGCGCGGCGGCTTCGATTTCACGGGGCGAGTACTGTTCTTGCATGGCTACCGGCGCTGGGGATAAGGGCTTGCGGGAAACGCCGTAGCATACATGAGCCCCGCTTACTCAGGGAAACCCTGATTGCGCCGCGCCTAACTGGTCGCGCCGTTTGTCGCGAGGCTCTGCCGGTTAAAGCGCGAACGCTAAGCTTGCTATATGGAGCAGCAGCCTGCTCCGGGACGAGGTGAAGGATGGCGGAGTTTCGGCGTGGTGCAGCGAATGGTGGGCTCTATGAGCGGCTGCTGCAACGCCTTGCCATGGCATTGGATGAGGCGGAAAACTTGAGCGCGCTGTCCGTGCAACCGCCTCTGGAGTTGGAGCTGCGCGGCCTGACGGCGGCGGAAATGGAGCTGATTCGCGCTTATTTGGATCGCGACCTTGATTGGCTACGCGGCTGGCATGCTGCAGCGCAGGAAATGGCGCAGATCGAGCAGCTGCCCAGCGTGCGCAAGGTCGGCCGCACCGGCCACAAACCCACTGCGGCGCTGCCCGGCAAGATCAAGCCCCTGCTTAAACGCCGATTACAGCTGTGCTGTGCCCTGTGTGGCACGTTGGCCGGTTGGCAGTCCGGTAATGGCGTACAAGCTTGCAAGGTCTGTGGTTCGCAGTTGTTTCGGGCCAGTAATCATCGATAGGGTCTGTTGCCGTTTCGTTCGCGGCTTGTGCTGAAACGACAACAGACCCTAGGCTTGCGCGCACCCACGGAGGTGCCCAATGCCGATTCGCTACATCCTCAAACAGTTCTTCCTTCCGCCAGGCCTGTTCCTGCTTTTGCTTCTCGCCGCCTGGTGGCTGCGTCGGCGTTTCCCACGGCTGGCGCGGGGGTGTTTTGTGGCGGGCCTGGGCGGTATGTGGCTGTTTAGTCTGCCGGTGGTGGTCGAGTATTCGGCGCGCGTGCTGGAAAGCGAGCCGGCATTGCATGAGCGGCAATGGGCTGATTTGGCTCGGCAGGCTGAGGTGATTGTGGTGTTGGGTGGTGGGCGCGAGCTGGCTGACCCGGGTTGGGGTGCAGATCAGCCCAGTCTGATGGCGTTGGAGCGCGTGCGTTTCGCCGCGCGTCTGGCCAAGGCCTCGGGTTTGCCGCTGTTAACCACTGGCGGCTTGCACTACGGCGTACCGCCGAGTGAGGCGGCGTTGATGGCTGAGGTGTTGGTGCGTGATTACGCCGTGCCGGTGCGTTGGCAGGAGGGCGTGAGCCGCACCACCTGGGAGAATGCGACTCACAGCGCGGAGCTGCTGAAACAGGCGGGAATTAACCGCGTGGTGCTGGTGACCCAGGCCTGGCATATGCCCAGGTCGCGCTGGAGTTTCGAGCAGGCGGGTTTGCAGGTGATCAGCGCACCGATGGGCTTTCTCGGTACGCCCAATGGTCGCCCAGCTGGCGGCTGGCTGCCGGAAAGCAAGGCGGTGTGGCAGAACGGTCTGCTGCTTAACGAGGCCGTGGGGTTGTTGGCTTATCGGTTTTTCTACCGGGCGCCGACGCCAGAATAAGCCCCGGCTGGCCGGGGCTCACATCATTTAGCTATTGATCTGTTCGGCATGGTGACAAGCCACTTGTCGTGCATCCAGCAGGCGCAGCACCGGCTGTTCAACCTGGCAGCGTTCGTTGGCATGCGGGCAGCGTTGGTGGAAGGCGCAGCCGCTGGGCGGTGACAGCGGGTTGGGTAGCTCGCCACTGATCTTGATCTTCGGTTTGCTCGGGTCAGGGTGAATGGTCGGCGTCGCCGACAGCAGCGCTTGGGTGTAAGGGTGCAGCGGACGGTTGTAGATCAGCTCGCTGGGGCCCATTTCCACGGGGCGGCCGAGGTACATCACCAGCACATCGTCGGCAACATGGCGCACCACCGAGAGGTTGTGCGAGATAAATACGTAGCCGGTGTTGAACTGCTCCTGCAGGTCCATAAACAGGTTGAGCACCTGGGCCTGGATTGACACGTCCAGCGCCGAAGTCGGCTCGTCCGCCACCAGTACCTTGGGTTGCAGCATCATCGCGCGGGCCAGGGCGATGCGCTGGCGCTGGCCGCCGGAGAACATATGCGGGTAGCGCTGGTAATGCTCGGGGCGCAGGCCGACCTGCTGCATCATCGCCTGCACCCGTTCGCGCCGTTCCAGGCGCGACAGCTGGGTATTGATCAGCAGTGGCTCGCCCAGCTGGTCGCCGACCTTCTGCCGTGGGTTGAGCGAGGCGTAGGGGTTCTGAAAAACCATCTGCACATCGCGGCGCAGCTGTTTGCGCTGGGCCTTGTTGGCGCCGGTGACTTCTTGCCCGGCGATCTGCAATGAGCCGGAACTGGGCTCCTCGATCAACGTCAGCGCGCGGGCCAGGGTGGATTTGCCGCAGCCGGACTCGCCGACCACCGCCAGGGTCTTGCCAGCGGCCAAGTCAAAGGACACACCATTCAGCGCTTGCACCTGAGCGTTGGGTTGGAACAGGCCACGGGATATTGCGTAGTGGCGGGTGAGGTCGCGAGCAGTTAGGACGGCGCTCATCAGGCCACCTCCGCAGTCAGGTTGAGCGGGTAGAAGCAGCGCGCCGCGCCACGTTCATGGGCATCCAGGCTCGGCCGTTGTTCACGGCAGTGGGGCTGGGCGTAGGGGCAGCGCGGCGACAGCAGGCAGCCCACTGGACGGTCATAGCGGCCAGGGACGATGCCGGGCAGGGTGGTCAGGCGGCGCTGGCCCTGGCTGTGCTCGGGAATCGCCTTGAGCAGTGCCTCGGTGTAGGGGTGGCTGGGGGCGCTGAACAGCTGCGGCACGCTGCCGATTTCCACCGCTTGCCCGGCATACATCACGCAGACCCGCTGCGCGGTTTCGGCGACCACGGCCAGGTCGTGGGTGATCAGCACCAGGCCCATGTTCTGTTCGCGTTGCAGGTTAACCAGCAGGTCCATGATCTGCGCCTGAATGGTCACATCCAGCGCTGTGGTCGGCTCGTCGGCGATCAGCAATTTGGGTTCGGCGGCAATCGCCATGGCAATCGCCACCCGTTGGCTCATGCCGCCGGACAGCTGGTGCGGGTAGGCATTCAGGCGGCTGGCGGCGGCGGGAATTTCCACCTTGTCGAGCAGTTGCAGCGCGCGCTGGCGGGCGGCCTGGCCCTTGAGATTCATGTGCTGGTGCAGCACTTCCTCAATCTGGTAGCCCACGGTAAAGCTGGGGTTGAGCGCGGTCATCGGGTCTTGAAAGACCATCGACAGGTCCTTGCCGATGATGTGCCGACGCTGGCGGCCCTTGAGGCGCAGCATGTCGATGCCGTCGAACTGTAGGCTGTCGGCCGTGACGATGCCGGGGGCATCAATCAGGCCCATCAGCGCCATCATGGTCACCGATTTGCCGGAGCCGGACTCGCCGACAATCGCCAACACTTCGCCCTTTTCCACGCGCAGGTCGAGGCCGTCGACCACCGGGATGGCAGTGGTGTCGCCGAAGCGCACGCTAAGGTTTTTGATATCTAACAGGCTCATTAGCGCCGCTCCGATCCGTAGGATGGGTTGAGCCGTGCGATACCCGTCGAGAGTGCCGCGCGGCAATGATGGGTATCGCTGCGCTCGACCCATCCTACAAAGGCAATCATGTTCATTTGGGCATCCTCACTGCGCATTCTTGAGTTTGGGGTCGAGTGCATCGCGCAGCCCGTCGCCCATCAAATTGATTGCCAGCACGCTGAGCAGAATGGTCAGGCCCGGCAGGCTGACCACCCACCAGGCGCGCTCGATATAGTCGCGCGCCGAGGCCAGCATGGTCCCCCACTCAGGGGTTGGCGGTTGTACGCCGAGGCCGAGAAAACCCAGGGCAGCGGCGTCGAGAATCGCCGAAGAAAAGCTCAGGGTGGCCTGCACGATCAGCGGCGCCATGCAGTTGGGCAGCACGGTGATAAACATCAACCTTGGTAGGCTTGCACCAGCCAGGCGTGCAGCGGTGACGTAGTCGCGGTTCAGTTCGCCCATCACTGCGGCGCGGGTCAGGCGCACATAGGATGGCAGCGAGACGATGGCGATGGCGAAGATGGTGTTGATCAACCCAGGGCCGAGGATGGCGACGATAGCCACCGCCAGCAGCAGCGAAGGCAGGGCCAGCATGATGTCCATCAGACGCATGATCGATGGCCCGAGCAGGCGCGGGAAGAAACCGGCGATCAGCCCCAGAAGAATGCCGGGGATCAGCGACAGCAGTACCGAGGCCAGGCCGATCAGCAGCGACAATCGTGCGCCATGGATCAGCCGAGAGAGCAGATCGCGCCCCACTTCATCGGTGCCCAGTAGAAACTGCCACTGGCCGCCTTCCAGCCAGACCGGAGGTGTGAGTAGGAACTCGCGGTATTGCTCGCTAGGGTCGTGCGGGGCGATCCACGGCGCAAACAGCGCGCAGATCACCAGCAGGATCATAAACGTCAGCCCGGCGACGGCGCCCTTGTTGTGGGCGAAGGCCTGCCAGAATTCCTTGAGCGGCGAGGGGTAGAACAGCGATTGGTCGAGTACGGCTTGAGTGGTCATTGGGCTCTCCTTAGCGCTGATGGCGAATGCGTGGATTAGCCAATCCGTAGAGGATATCCACCACGAAGTTGACCAGGATCACCAGGCAGGCGATCAGCAGGATGCCGTTCTGTACCACCGGGTAGTCGCGCGCGCCGATTGACTCAATCAGCCATTTGCCGATACCCGGCCAGGAGAAGATGGTTTCGGTCAGCACCGCGCCGGCCAGCAGCGCGCCGACCTGCAGGCCGAACACTGTGAGCACTGGGATCAGCGCATTGCGCAGGCCGTGCACGAATACCACGCGCGCCGGCGACAGGCCCTTGGCGCGGGCGGTGCGTACATAGTCTTCGCGCAGCACTTCGAGCATCGCCGAGCGGGTCATCCGCGCGATCACCGCCAGCGGGATGGTGCCGAGCACGATGGCCGGCAGGATCAGGTGGCGCAGGGAGTCGACAAACGCGCCTTCTTCATCCGAGAGCAGGGTGTCGATCAGCATAAAACCGGTGACCGGCGGAATGTCGTAGAGCAGGTCGATGCGGCCGGATACTGGTGTCCAGCCCAGCCACACCGAGAAGAACATGATCAGCAGCAGGCCCCACCAGAAAATCGGCATGGAGTAGCCGGCCAGCGAGATGCCCATCACCCCGTGGTCGAACAGTGAGCCCCGTTTCAGTGCAGCAATCACCCCGGCGATCAGCCCCAAGGTGCCGGCGAACAACAAAGCGGCGAGGGACAGTTCCAGGGTGGCCGGAAACAGCGTGGTGAACTCATCCCAGACGCTGGTGCGGGTGCGCAGCGACTCCCCCAGGTCGCCCTGGGCCAGATTGCCGATATAGTCGAAATACTGGGCATATAGCGGTTTGTTCAAGCCCAGGCGTTCCATGGCCTGGGCGTGCATTTCCGGGTCGACCCGGCGCTCGCCCATCATCACTTCCACCGGGTCGCCGGGGATCATTCGGATCAGCGCGAAGGTCAGCAAGGTGACGCCGAAGAAGGTGGGAATCAGCAATCCCAGGCGGCGTGCGATAAAAGCAAACATGGGGTTTTGTTACTCCGCATCAGTTTATTCGCGCCAACGGCTACGTGGGCTGTTGGCATAGTGTGTCGATCTGCCACTGGCGCGCGGCTGGTGCGCGTCAGTGGCTCTGTATTGCGTATTGCTTGCAGAATCAGTGCCGCTTTACCTTGGCGTAATTGTTAGAACCCATGGGGCTGAGGGTGAAGCCCTCGACATCACGGCTGAGCGCACTGAATTGCTTGGGGTGAGCCTGGGGGATCCACGGTGCCTGCTCATGAAAAATCGCCAACGCCTGGCGGTACAGCGCGGCGCGCTGCTGCGGGTCGATGGTTTCTCTGGCCTGGGTGATCAACCTGTCGAATGCGACATCACACCAGCCGGCTTGGTTCTCACCGCTCTGCGCGGCTGCGCAGGAGAGGTTGGGGGTGAGGAAGTTATCCGGGTCGCCGTTGTCGCCAGCCCAGCCCATAAACACCAGATCATGTTCGCCGTTCTTCGCGCGCTTGATCAGCTCGCCCCATTCCATCACGCGGATGTCGGTTTTGATGCCGACTGCCGCAAGGTCGGCTTGCAACATTTGTGCACCGAGTGAGGGGTTGGGGTTGGTGGGGCCGCCACC
The DNA here is from genome assembly GCF_056312395.1 of Pseudomonas sp. C7.1. Classification (NCBI taxonomy): domain Bacteria; kingdom Pseudomonadati; phylum Pseudomonadota; class Gammaproteobacteria; order Pseudomonadales; family Pseudomonadaceae; genus Pseudomonas; species Pseudomonas sp. C7.1. Next base: position 27,675 of record NZ_JBWDTL010000003.1, read on the forward strand.
TGGACGGGTCCAGATCGACAGGCTGATGCCGTTAGCGTGGCCTGCGTCTGCAAGCAACTGACGGGCGCGCTGAGGGTCATGGGGCCAGCCTTCTAGCTGATTGTCGTAGCCGAGCAGCGTTGACGGGTAGGGCGCGATGGCGGGGCTGGCACCATCGGCACCAAATTGCGCACCCAGGTAGGCCTGTTTGTCGAAGGCCAGGTTGATCGCCTGGCGCACGCGCACATCGTCCAGCGGTTTATGGCGCACATTGAGGGCGACATAGGCGCTCAGCAGTGAGTCGAGTTCCAGCACCTTTAGCTTCTCATCGGCCTTGAGTGCTGGAATATCGAAAGGGCGCGGATACAGGGCGATATTGCAGGCTCCGGCACGCAGCTGCTGGATGCGCACATTGGGATCGGTGGTGATGGCAAACAGCAGTTTTTCCGACGCCGGCTCGCCATCCCAGTAATCCGGGTGGCTGGTGTAACGCACCTGAGCATCCTTGGCGTAGCGCTGCAGCACGAACGGCCCGGTGCCGATTGGCTGGCTGTTGAGCAACTCCTGCTTGCCGGCTTTGAGCAACTGCTCGGCATACTCGGCGGAGTAGATCGAGGTAAAGCCCATGGCCATATCGGCGAGGAAGGGCGCCTGGGGCTTATTGAGCACGAAGCGCACGCTGTGCTCGTCGAGTTTTTCGATGCGGGCAATCAGCTTGCCGAACTCCATGGCTTCGAAGTACGGAAAACCTCGGTTGGCCTGAGCATGCCAAGGGTGCTTGGGGTCATGCTGGCGCTGGATGCTCCAGAGCACATCATCGGCGTTCATCTCGCGGCTGGGGGTAAACCAGGGCGTGCTGTGGAATTTCACCCCTTTGCGCAGGTGAAAGGTGTAACTCAGCCCATCCGCGCTGATGTCCCAGCGCTCGGCCAGGGCCGGCTCAATTTCGGTGGTGCCGGGCTTGAAGCGCACCAGGCGATCAAACAGCGCTTCAGACGCCGCATCGGCGGTCACCGCCGTGGTGTATTGGACGATATCGAAGCCTTCCGGCGCGGCTTCGGTGCACACCACCAGCGGCTTTGCCTGGATGGCTGTGCAGCCGAGAGCGAGGCTCAAAACAATGCTGGCGCGAAGGGCGAATGTCATCTGTTGGGCTCCTGTAACGGCTTTTTTATTAGGCAAGGAGTGCTCATGCGGACTACCTGTCACCGGGGCGAAACAGCCTCGGCAACGCTCGGAAAGCGCATTCTTGCGAACGTTTTGGCAGCTACGAAACACTCAGCCGGTGGTGGCCGGACGAGGAATACAGTCGTTTTTATTAGGTGTTCGGCGGGCACGCGGCCCGCCGTTGGTGCACGCTCTCAGCGTTTGTTGCTGACGCCGTAGAAGCTGTTGCGCCCGAAGGGGCTGATCTTGAAGCCTTCTACGCTGCTGCGCATGGGCTGGTAGACCGTTGAATGCGCGATCGGGGAGATCGGCAGTTGCTGTTGAATGATCTGCTGCGCTTGCTGATACAGCTCGGTGCGAGCGTCGCGGTCGGTGATGGCCTTGGCCTGCTTGACGATCTTGTCGTAGCCGGCATCGCACCATTTGGAGAAGTTGTTGCCATTGACCGAATCACAGCCGTACAGGGTGCCCAGCCAGTTGTCCGGGTCACCGTTGTCGCCGGTCCAGCCGATCAGCATGGCGTCGTGCTCGCCGGCATGGGCGCGCTTGATGTACTCGCCCCACTCGTAGCTGACGATCTGTGCCTGGATGCCCACTTTGGCCCAGTCGGCCTGGAGCATTTCGGCCATCAGTTTGGCGTTGGGGTTGTACGGGCGCTGCACGGGCATGGCCCACAGGGTGATTTTGGTGCCTTCGGCCACGCCGGCTTGCTTAAGCAGTGCCTTGGCTTTCTCAATGTTTTGTGGCGTGCCGGTGATGCTTTCGTCATAGGACCACTGGGTCGGCGGCATAGCGTTTACCGCCAGTTGCCCGGCCCCCTGGTAGACCGCGCTGATGATCGCCGGTTTATCGATGGCCATGTCCAGCGCCTGGCGCACTTCGACTTTGTCGAATGGCGCGCGGGTCACGTTGTAGGCGATATAACCCAGGTTGAAGCCAGGCTGGTTCGGCACCTGCAGATTCGGGTCCTTTTGCAGCGCGGCGAGGTCAGCCGGGCGCGGGTTGAGGGTGACCTGGCATTCGCCAGCCTTGAGCTTCTGCACGCGTACCGAGGCGTCGGTGTTGATGGCGAAGATCAGGTTGTCGATCTTCACGTCTTCTGGCAGCCAGTAGTCCTTGTTGCCCTTGAAGCGGATCTGCGCATCTTTCTGGTAACGGTTGAACACAAACGGACCGGTGCCGATAGGCTTCTGGTTGATGTCGGCGGCCTTGTCGGCCTTGAGCAACTGGTCTGCGTATTCGGCGGAGTGGATGGACGCGAAGTCCATTGCCAGGTTCTGGATAAAGGCCGCGTCGACGCTATTGAGGGTGAAGCGCACGCTGAGGTCGTCGACTTTTTCGACCGTGGCGATGTTCTTGTCCAGCCCCATGTCGGTGAAGTAGGGGAATTCGGTCGGGTAGGCCTTACGGAACGGATGCTCCTTGTCGAGCATGCGCTGGAAGGTGAAAACCACGTCATCAGCGTTGAAGGTGCGGCTCGGGGTGAAGTATTCGGTGCTGTGGAATTTCACCCCGGGGCGCAGCGTGAAGGTGTAGCTGAGGCCGTCTTCACTGACCTGCCATGCGGTGGCCAGGGCCGGTATGGCCAGGGTGCTGCCGCGCTCGAACTGGGCGAGGCGGTTGAACAGGGTTTCCGAGGCCGCGTCGAAGTCGGTGCCGGTGGTGTACTGGCCTGGGTCGAAACCGCCGGGGCTGCCTTCGGAGCAGTACACCAGGTTGCTGGCGGATGCATAAGCGGAGCCGAGAAACAGCCCGGCAACGAGCAGGGCCGGGATGGAGGTGTGAGTGTGCATGAGTACCTCATTTATTCTTTTTTTTGGGTGTCATTGAGGATCAGCCTCGTGGGCTGTGATCAGCACCGCTGCGTTCCGGCCTGTCGGGTGGATAGGCCGGCCCAGAGCTGCGGTGGAGCGAAATCGCTCAGCAACCTGTCGTGCTCGAAATTAAGTCATGCTGAAATTGAGGTCAACAAAAATTAAGCGCGACTAACATTTGTTAGTCGTCACATTGTGCTAGAGCGGTATCGGTGTGTGGGCTTAGGGCGTGCTGTGGTCGTCGAACAGGCTGAGGGTGGTGATGGCCAACATTTCCGCCACGTCGCTGCCGACATTGGCCAGGCGATGGGCTTTGCCGGCATCGAAGTGCACCGAGTCGCCCGCGCTTAATGGGTACTTGCGGCCGTCGATGGTGTAGAGAATTTTGCCGGATAACACGAAGGCGAACTCGGCCCCCTCATGGGCAATCAGTTCGGATTGGTAGCCGACCGGCATGCTCATCTTCACCGCGTTCAGCTGGTTGCCCGGGAAGCTGCTGGAGAGCCGCTCATAGGCCAGGGGCTGGCCCTCGATGGTGTAGCGCACCCGCTCGCCCTGGTGCGAGTCGGGCTCAGGCTGCGGCGGTTGATCAAACAGCACGTTGAGCGGAATGTCGAGTGACTTGGCGATGCTGGCCAATGAGGAAATCGAGATGCCAGTCAGGTTGCGCTCGGCCTGGGAGAGAAAGCTGGCGGTGAGCCCCGACGCGCTCGCGACTTCATTCAGGGTCTTCTTCGCAGCCCGCCGATAGCGGCGCAAGCGTTCTCCGATGCGGTCTGTGGTCATAACCCTGGCTCGTGCTGAAAGAGCGCCAGTATACCGTTCGGCGCCGCGCATAAAAGTCGTCGGACAATACCTGTGAATTTAAGTAGCACTAAAATAATCATTGTGCTCTATTTAAGTCGGGCTTAAATTTCATCGGGCCAACTTACAAATTATATAAAGGAGCGCGAGATGACCCTCGGTGTCGGAGGTTGTACGCCGCAACAGGCGCTGGCCGGGCTGCACAACATGACGGATGGCGCACAGCCTATCGAACTCGCCGAGTATCAGGCGCGGATAAGTCGCGCCCAGGCGCGAATGCAGGTAGAAGGTATTGCCGCGATATTTATCAATGCCGGCAGCAACCTGCAGTACTTCACCGGTGTGCGCTGGCACCCCAGCGAGCGCATGGTGGGGGCCATTCTCCCGGCCGAGGGGCCGCTGGAATACCTGGCCCCGGCATTTGAGGTCGGTACGATTCGCGATTTCCAGGTGCTCGCAGGCACCATCAATACCTGGCAGGAGCACGAAAGCCCCTATCAGTTGCTGCTCGATACCCTGCAGCGGATGGGCATCGCGGCGGATCAAGAGCAGCCCGTGAAAATCGGCCTCTGTCCGACGCTGGCGTTCTTTATGGTCGATGGCATACGTCGCCTGGCCAGGGGCTACGAATTTGTCGATGCTGCGGTGGTCAGCGCCTACTGCCGGCAGCGCAAGTCAGCGGCGGAACTGGCCCTGATGCAGCGCGCCAAGGACATGACCATTGAGGTACACAAGGCCGTGGCCAGTGTGCTGCATGAGGGCATCAGCACTACAGAGGTTGCCGAGTTTATCCAGCAGGCCCATCGCGCCGTCGGCGCAGCGGGCTCGACGTTCTGCATCGTGCTGTTTGGTCCGGCTAGCGCTTTTCCCCATGGCGTTAAACACGCACAGATACTCAAACAGGGTGACATGGTGTTGATCGACACCGGTTGCCAGGTGCATGGCTACCTGTCGGACATTACCCGCAGCTATGTCTTCGGCGAGCCCAGCCAGCGCCAGCGTGATTTCTGGAACATCGAGAAGGCCGCACAGTTGGCAGCATTTGAGGCCGCGCAACTCGGCCAGCCCTGCCAGGCGGTGGATGCTGCGGCGCGGCGCTCCCTTGAAGCGGCGGGCCTGGGGCCGGATTACAAGTTGCCGGGTCTGCCGCACCGTACCGGGCACGGTATCGGCCTGGATATCCACGAGGGGCCGTATCTGGTGCGCGGCGATCTGACGCCGCTGGCCGAGGGCATGTGCTTCAGCAATGAACCGATGATCTGCGTGCCGGGTGAGTTCGGCGTGCGTCTGGAGGATCACTTCTACATGAGCGCCGAAGGGCCGCACTGGTTCACCGAGCCGAGCCATTCGCTGGACGATCCGTTTGGTTTGGGGTAGAGGGTGGGTAGTTGCATTGGGTTGACCATCCATTTGCATCGGATTTGACCAGCTCATTTCGTGGCCATGACCGGCAGAGTAGAGCCGTAGCAGTCTGTTAGCGACGCAGCTGTCGATCTTTGCCAGGGAAGTGTTAATTGCAAGGAACGAGAGGTTTCGCAGTCAGCGGCGGCTCAGTAGTAACGTCGCGGGTCGGAATCGATCAAGCTGGCCAGTTTGGTCAAGGCGAAGCGTAGTTCTTCCTGGCTGGTAGGTGACATCAACACCAGCCGCACACAACGGATAATTCCGGAGCGTTCAGCTTGGAACTGGGTGCCACTGAGGACCAGTACACCGTTGGCCCGGGCCAGCATGGTGAACTCGTCGGCAGTCCACGGCTCGGGCAGCGTCAACCAGACATGGTAGGAATACGGCTGGGTCTTAAGCTCGAAATTGGCAAAAATTTCCTGGGCAATCGCTTGCCGCCCTGCGGCTTCGTTGCGCTGGATGCGGATCAGTTTTTTGTCGAGTCCGTCGGTGATCACATTGCTGGCCAGTTGCGCGGTCAGCGGCGACGGCATCCATACGCTGCTGCGCACCATCGAGGTCAGGCGCGAAAGCAATTTGGGCGGGCTATAGATGTAGCCGATGCGCAACGCCGGCATTACCGACTTCGATAGGCTGGTCAGGTACACCGAACGGTTCGGCGCAAACGCCGACAACGGCTTGATCGAGGGATCGGTGGTGAGGAAGCCATAGATGTCATCGTCGAGGATGAGGAAGTCGAACTCTTCAGCCAGCGCGGCGATTTGGGCCCGACGTTTTTGTGACATGATCGCCGCCGTCGGGTTCTGACAAGTCGCCACACACACCAGCATCGCCGGTCTCTCGCGCTGGCACAATTCGCGCAACGCTTCGGGAATGATCCCTTCGTCATCCATCGGCACACCACGCAAACGGCGCTCAAGGCCATGGGCCAGGGAAATAATGCCGGGGTAGCAAAGCTCTTCGCAGAGCACCAGGTCGCCGGCGTTGGTCAACGCACTCATCGCCACCATCAAGCCGTGCTGGGCACCGGCAGTAATCACCACTTGCTGCCATTGCGCATCGGGTAATGAATGACGCAACCACTGCGCGCCCGCCTCGCGATGCGCCGGGTGACCGCCGTCTGGCGCGTAATCCAGGGTGCGGGCGAAATCGGTGCTCTTGGCCATTCCCACCAGTGCGCTGCGCAACCAGTATTCCAGGGTTTCGCTGTAAGGCTTGATGATCGACAGGTCGAGCAGTTCGGACTGTCCCAGATTCAATGGCGCGGTGGCGCTGTTGTTCTCGGGCCGTTCCAGTTGCTTCTGATTAAGCACATACGTACCGCGCCCCACTTCCCCCTGCACCAGACGCCGACGATGGGCTTCGCTGTACGCGCGGCTGATGGTGCCCGGCGTGACATTCAAGGTCGTGGCCAGCTCCCGCAGGGTAGGCAGGCGATCACCTTCGTTCAATACGCCGTTGCTGATATCGCGCGCCAACGCATCGGCAATCGACAAATACATCGGCTGACTGAACTCGCTTAGCTGGGGAACCCACATGAATGATCACTGCCCATCGTAGAAATGATGAATATCCGAGCATATCACATGGAGGTTAGGCAACTAATAAATCGACCTAGTCGACAGATTGAGTCGATTGTTTTGGCGATTGAATCGATATGTAACATTAAGAATGGATATTTTAAAATAAAAAATAAGTTTATAAATCACATAATTAAGCGATTAATAATGAAAATACGGGTATCGATGGGAGAAAAACATCTCGTAACATCAGCTCGGCCTATTGAATCAATTCAATTCGTTCGATTACACTCGTCTCGAATCAAGTCAATCGACTCAATATTTCCCTGATTACTGCGCAACTCTGCCGCGCCAAGCCGAGACATCATGGACACACTCAGAAAAGACCTATCCCTGTCAGCGGTCATTGCCGGTTTTATCGCGGTGATCATTTCCTACGCCGGCCCGTTGATCATCGTCTTTCAGGCCGCCAAGGAAGCACACCTGCCCAACGACGCGGTGTCTTCGTGGATCTGGGCGATTTCCATCGGTAGCGGGATCACCGGCCTGTTCCTGAGCTGGCGCCTGCGGGTGCCGGTAATCACCGCGTGGTCGACGCCGGGTGCGGCATTGCTGGTGTCAATGCTGCCCACTGTCACCCTGCCCCAGGCGATCGGCGCTTATGTAGTCGCGTCCGTGATCATTGCCGTGGTCGGCTTGTCCGGCGCGTTCGACAAACTGATGAGTCGCCTGCCCAAAGCCATCGCCGCCGCCATGCTCGCGGGCATTCTGTTCCGCTTCGGCGCTGAGCTGTTTACCTCGATCAAGCTGCAACCGGCGCTGGTGCTGTCGATGATCGCCGCCTACCTGATTTTCAAACGCTTTTCGCCGCGCTACGCGATTCTCTCGGTGCTGATTATTGGCTGCGCCGTTGCTGCCTCGTTCGGTGAATTGAACAGCGGTGCAATTACCCTCGCCGTGGCCCACCCGGTGTTCATCGCGCCGGAATGGAGCTGGCACGCGATCATCAACATCGGCCTGCCGTTGGCGCTGGTGACCCTGACCGGTCAGTACGTGCCGGGCATGGCGGTGTTGCGCACCTCGGGCTACAACACCCCGGCGCGCTCGATCATTTCGGTCACCGCGATTGGCTCGATCCTGATGGCCCCGTTCGGCTCCCACGGCTTTAACCTGGCGGCCATTACCGCCGCCATCTGCACCGGCCGCGAAGCCCACGAAGACCGCGACAAACGCTACATCGCCGGGATCGCCTGCGGGGTGTTCTACATCCTGATGGGCACCTTCGGTGCGACCCTGGCCTCGGTGTTCTCGGCCCTGCCGAAAGAGTTGATTGCCTCCCTCGCCGGCCTGGCCTTGTTTGGCGCAATCAGTGCCGGCTTGACCGGGGCGATGGCCGATGAGAAACAACGGGAAGCGGCGCTGATCACGTTCCTGGTCACCGCTTCGGGTATGAGCTTCCTCGGTCTGGCGGCGGCGTTCTGGGGCCTGATCTTCGGTCTCGTTGCCCACTTCGTGCTGACCTACACCCGTGAAAGCAAAGCCGCTGCACTCGGCGAGGGTAGCCGACCATGACCGATCGTTACGATTTCATTGTGGTCGGTGGCGGCATTGCAGGTGTGTCGGCGGCGTATGAACTTGCGGCCCACGGCAGCGTCTGCCTACTCGAACAGGAGCAGCAACTGGCTTACCACACCACCGGCCGTTCGGCGGCGATCTCGATGGAAAGCTACGGCAACCAGCAGATCCGCTCGCTGACCTGTGCCTCCCGACGTTTTTTCGAGAACCCGCCCGCAGGCCTGGCCGAGCATCCGCTGTGGTCGCCACGGGGTGCGTTGGTCGTGGCCCAGGCGGCGCGCGTGGACAAACTCACCACCCGTTTCAACGCAGTGCTCGCGCAGGTGCCCTCGGCGAAATTCCTCGACGACAAACAGGTGCTGGAACTGGTGCCGTACCTGGCCGAAGGTGCCTGGAGCGCCGGCATCTACGAGCCCAGCGCTTTCGATCTGGATGTGCACGGGATTCACGGCGCGTACCTCGGCGGTCTGCGGGCGCGCGGCGGTGTGATCAAGCGTGAAGCAGAAGTGCTACGTGGCGAACACCGTGCCGATCACTGGACGTTGCACACCCGCGACGGTCAACGGCTGGAGGCCGCGATTGTGGTCAATGCCGCCGGGGCCTGGGCCGATGAATTCGCCGAGCGTTGCGGTGTGCCGAAGGTTGGCGTGCGACCGTTGCGCCGCACCGTGCTGGCGGTCGATCCGCAATGTGACGTGCACCACACGCCGTACCTGGGCACGGTCGACGAAGACATTTTCATCAAGCCGGAAGCCGGGCGTCTGATCGTTTCACCCTGCGATGAAAGCCCTTCGCTGCCCTGCGATGCGCTCCCGGAAGAGCTCGACCTGGCCATCACCATGGATCGCTTGCAAAGCACCACGGGCTTGCGTCCACGTTCGATCATCAACAAATGGGCGGGCCTGCGCACCTTCGTCGCCGACCGCTCGCCGGTGCTCGGCCAGGATCCGCAGCAAGAAAGCTTTATCTGGCTCGCCGCCCTCGGAGGCTATGGCATTCAAGCCGCGCCCGCCATAGCCCGGTTGTGTAGCCACGCGGCGCTGGGCATCGCCATGCCGGCGGACCTCGCCGCCCTGCAACTCAATTACCAGCACTTTTCCCCAGGCCGTTGCCGCAGCGCGGCGTTTTCGTGCCTGGCCGTCAAACAGGTTGCCGATTTGCATTAACCCCACCCACGTAACAAGGAACGTCACCATGCAAACTAACGCTCAACTCCAGACTGCCGCCAAACCTTTCCTTGGCGAAGAAAACGTGATCTTTACCGACAAGGCGCCACTGCCACTGGGCACGTATTCCCAGGGGATCAAGGTCAGCCACGGGCAGACCATCTACCTGTCGGCGCAGACCCCGGTGTCGGCGCTGAACAACGAAGTGTTGGCTAAGGATTTCGAAGGCCAGTTGCGCCAGACCCTCGACAACCTGCAGCAAATGGCCGAAGCGGCGGGCGGTACCCTGGCGAACGTGGTCAAGGTCACCGCGTTTATTACGGACTTGAGCGAGTTCCCGACCCTCAACCGTGTCATGGAGGAGTACTTCACCAAGCCGTATCCGGCCCGTACCACCGCCGGTGCCAGCGCCCTGGCGCGTAATACCCTAGTGGCCATCGACGCGATCATGGTGGTCTGAACCCCCTTCTGTCAGCGCAGTGCCCGTCGGTCCGGTGCCATTCCTTGTAATGCACTGTACCGATGTCGGCAGGGAAGCACCCGCACAACGCACTTTCAGGGATTGGCCATGAATAATTCGTACAACGAGTATGTGTTGCAGTGCCTGGTCTGCGATCGCAACTACCCACCGCATGAGGTCAGCTATTTCTGCCCTCATTGCAAAATCGATGGTGCCCTCGATGCACTTTACGATTACCCGACGCTCAAGCGCGAATGGTCCCGAGACAGCCTGGCCCACGACCACGACCACGACCACGACCACGCCCTTGGCATGTGGCGCTATGGCCGACTGATGCCGTTGCGTTCGACGCAGTTTATTCCGCCGTTGCTGGTGGGCAATACGCCGCTGTATTCGCGCCCCGAACTGCTCGGCAAGGGCGCGCGGATCAAAGTCTTTATCAAGGATGAATCCCGCCAGCCCACCGGGTCATTGAAGGATCGTGCCAGCGCGCTGGCGGTGGCCCATGCGATGCAGTCCGGGGCGCGCACCGTGGCGGTGGCCAGCACCGGCAACGCCGCCTCGGCCCTGGCCGGGATGAGCGCCAGCCTGGGTCTGCACAACGTGATTTACCTGCCCCAAAGCGCGTCCCGGGAGAAGCTCGCGCAGATGCAGGGCTACGGCGCCGAGATCGTGCTGGTCGACGGGCAATACGACGAGGCGTTCGAGCAATGCCTGAACGCCTGCGAAACCCACGGCTGGTACAACCGAACCACCGGGATCAATTCGTACATGAGCGAAGGCAAAAAAACCGTGGCCTTCGAAATGTGCGAACAACTCAACTGGCAGGTGCCGGACCTAGTGTTCGTTCCGGTCGGCAATGGCTGCATTCTTGGCTCGGTGTACAAGGGCTTTTTCGACCTGTTGCAATTGGGCTGGATCGAGCGCATTCCACGCTTGATCGGCGTGCAGGCCGAGCACAGTAACTTCATGTACCGGGCCTGGCGCAGTGATCGGCCGATGCAGCAGATCGAACGCATTGTGGCCACCAGCCTGGCCAGCAGCATCAATGTGGCATTGCCCCGCGATCGCCTCAAAGCCATGCGCGCCGTGACCGCCAGCGGTGGCGAATTCATCTGCGTCAGCGACCCGAGCATCGTCACCGCCGCCTCGCGCTTGGCCGCCAGCACCGGAGTGTTTCCCGAAGCCGGTGCCGCCAGCGCGTTCGCCGGCCTGCTCAAGTACGCCGAAGAGCACCCCGATACCGCCCAGACCGCCGTGATCCTGATCACCGGCAGCGGCCTGAAAGACACTTCCATTTTTCTATCCGACTCGAGCAGAAGCCAGCCACGGGTGCAGCCGCATCACGTACCGGCAGCGCTGGCCGAAGCGCTTACCTGAGGAATCACCCCATGAGCCTGCAAAATTCCGACCCCGCCATTGCCCGCCTGATCGACCGCGAACGCAATCGCCAGGAAACCCACCTGGAGCTGATTGCTTCAGAAAACTATGTCAGCGAGGAAGTGCTCCAGGCCCAGGGCTCGGTGCTCACTAACAAGTACGCCGAAGGTTATCCGGGTAAGCGTTACTACGGCGGTTGCAAGGTCGTCGACGAGATCGAAAACCTGGCCATCGAACGCGCACGCAAACTGTTCAACTGTGAATACGTCAACGTCCAGCCGCACTCCGGTTCCCAGGCCAACCAAGCGGTGTTCTTAGCGGTGCTGGAACCCGGAGATACGATTCTGGGGATGTCCCTGGCCCACGGCGGTCACTTGACCCACGGTGCCTCGGTGAATTTTTCCGGCAAGTTCTACAAGGCGCTTTCCTACGGGCTGGAGAAAGAAACCGAGACCCTCGACTACGCCGAAATGGAAGTCCTGGCCCGGGAACACCGGCCGAAGATGATCATTGCCGGCGCTTCGGCGTACTCGCGGACCATCGACTTCCAGCGCTTTCGCAGCATCTGCGACGAAATCGGCGCGTACCTGATGGTCGACATGGCGCATTACGCCGGACTGATCGCTGCGGGTGTGTACCCGTCGCCCGTTGGTATCGCGGACTTCATCACGTCGACCACCCACAAAACCTTGCGCGGCCCTCGCGGCGGGCTGATCCTGGCCAAGGCGCAATACGCGGCGTTACTCGACAAGACAATTTTCCCGGTGTACCAGGGCGGGCCGCTGATGCACGTCATCGCCGCCAAAGCCGTGGCGTTCAACGAAGCCTTAAGCGATGGCTTCAAGCATTACCAACAACGAGTGATCAACAACGCCCGGACCATGGCCGACATCCTCACCCGCCGTGGTTTGCGCGTGGTGTCCGGCGGCACCGATTGCCACATGTTCCTGTTGGATCTGCGCTCGATGAACATCACCGGCAAAGACGCCGAAGCGCTGCTGGAAAGCGCCCACATCACCCTGAACAAAAACGCGATCCCGGATGACCCGCAGAAACCTGCGATCACCAGTGGCATCCGCATCGGCACCCCGGCCCTGACCACTCGCGGTTTTGCTGAAGCGGAATGCGCCGAAGTGGCGAACCTGATCGCCGACCTGCTGGAACAGCCGAACAACGCAGCGCTGCTGGACAACACCCGGTGCCGGGTAATGCATTTGTGTGAATGTTTTCCGGTGTATCTGCTGGCGTAATTACTGGAGAAATAGCTTATCCGTCTGCTTTGACCGATCTGTGTCTGTCGTCAATACGCCGTGCGCTGGTCCAGTCGAATGCAAACGTTTGGTCAGCACGAATGCAATTGACTGGTCATCGGCAATGCAAATGGGTAGTCAAGTGCAATGCAATTACGCAAGCGGGTAGTTGCAGTAAATAAAACGGCGGCCATGCGGCCGCCGTTTTTCGTCTTAATGCCCAGTTACCGGTTACTCGACGCTAACGCCATAGAAGGAGTTGAGGCCGAAGGGGCTGATCTTGAAGTCCTTCACCGCCTTGCTCATCGGTTGGTAGACCGTGGAGTGGGCGACCGGGGTGATCGGCACCTGCGCCTTGAGGATCTGCTGCGCCTGCTGGTACAGGGCGCTGCGTTGATCCTTATCGTTGATGGTTTTGGCCTGTTTGATCAGCTTGTCGTATTGCGCGTCGCACCAGCGACCGTAGTTATTGCCGCCGATCGAGTCGCAGCCATAGAGCACGCCCAGCCAGTTGTCGGGGTCGCCGTTGTCGCCGGTCCAGCCGATCAGCAGGATGTCGTGCTCGCCGGCCTTAGCACGCTTGTTGTACTCGCCCCATTCGTAGCTGACGATCTTGGCCTTGATACCGATCTTGGCCCAGTCGTTTTGCAGCATTTCGGCCATCAGCTTGGCGTTGGGGTTGTAAGGGCGCTGTACCGGCATGGCCCACAGGGTTACCTCGGTCCCTTCTTTGATGCCGGCAGCCTTGAGCAGCGCCTTGGCTTTTTCCGGGTTGTAGTCGGCATCCTTGATGCTTTCGTTATAGGACCACTGGGTCGGTGGCATGCCATTGACCGCCAGCTGGCCGGCGCCCTGGTAGACCGCCTTGATGATGGCCTGCTTGTTCACTGCCATGTCCATGGCCTGACGCACTTCAAGTTTGTCGAAGGGTTTGTGCTCGGTGTTGTAGGCGATGTAGCCGACGTTGAAACCGGCCTGGTCGGGCATCTGCAGTTTGGCTTCCTGCTTGAGCGATTCCAGGTCAGCCGGGCGTGGGTAGACCGATACCTGGCATTCGCCGGCCTTGAGCTTCTGCATGCGCACTGAGGCATCGGTGTTGATGGCGAAGATCAGGTTGTCGATCTTCACTTCATCCGGTTGCCAGTACTCCTTGTTGCCCTTGAAGCGGATCTGCGCATCCTTCTGATAGCGGCTGAACACGAACGGGCCGGTGCCGATGGGCTTCTGGTTGATGTCGGCGGCCTTGCCGGTCTTGAGCAGATTACCCGCGTATTCGGCAGACTGGATCGAGGCAAAGCTCATCGCCAGGTTCTGGATAAAGGCGGCGTCGACTTCGTTGAGGGTGAACTTGACGGTCATGTCGTCGAGTTTTTCAATTTTGGCGATATTCGCGTCCATGCCCATGTCGGTGAAGTAGGGGAACTCCGTCGGGTAGGCTTTGCGGAACGGGTGGTCCTTGTTGAGCATGCGCTGGAAGGTGAACAGCACATCATCGGCGTTGAAGTCGCGGCTCGGTGTGAAGTATTCGGTGGTGTGGAATTTCACCTTGGGCCGCAGGTGAAAGGTGTAGCTCAGACCGTCTTCGCTGATGTCCCATTTCTCGGCCAAACCGGGGATTACGGCGGTGCCGCCACGCTCGAACTGGCTCAGGCGGTTGAAGACGGTTTCCGCAGCGGCATCGAAATCGGTGCCGGTGGTGTACAGGCCAGGGTCGAACCCGGCGGGGCTGCCTTCTGAGCAGAACACCAGGTTGCCGGCGGCGCTGGCAAGTGGCGTGCTGGCGATCAGCCCAGCGGCGAGTAAAGCCTGGATGACGGCGTTCTTACGCATAGTGACCTCATGTTTATTGTGGTTGTGATCCTGAGGGGCCTCTTGTGGAGACCTTAGGCGAAACTATGCAGGGCGTATGCCGTAGACAAGTGGCATGTCGCGCAGAGAACAGGAATGACGACGCAGCTGTACGTGGTGTCGCATTTCTATAAAAGCGCGGATAAAACATGGCAAAGCGCCGCTATCGTCGGATAACGGCGCTGCTTCTGTTTGTAGCAGTTTTTACGGCATCTGCACTTCGATCACACCATCGGCATTGATATTGACCTGGCTGGTGCCGGCCTCGATCTCCGGAGTCACTGCCGCATCCATCATCGCCGCGCCTTTCATGGCCTCCATGCGCATCGGCATCGGTGGCTGGAAGCCGCCGGTGTTGAGGCTCAGGCTGACCAGCTTGTAACCATTGCCGCCGAGAGCTTCGGTGGCCAGTTGCGCGCGGGCCTTGAAGGCTGCCACGGCGTCCTTGAGCAGGGCGTCTTCGTGGGTCTTGCGGGTGTCTGAGGCGATGCTGAAGTTCATCCCACCCATTTTCAGGGTTTGCAGCATTTCCCCGGTGAGCTTGGACAGCGCGCTGAAGTCGGCGCTTTCCAGGCGCAGTTCAGCGCGCTCGCGCCAGGCGGTGATTTTCTGGCCCTTTTCATCGTACACCGGGTAGCTGTTACGGCTGCCGGAGGCGACGCTGACGCCCTCGACCTTGCGCGCCTGGGCGATGCTGGCGTTGAGGGTCTTGCTGATCTGCGCGGCGAGGGCGGCCGGGTCGCTGTCCTGGGCTTCGCTGTAGAGGGTGACGTGCATCAGGTCGTGGGCGATTTCCTGATTGACCTCGGCGCGTAGCGCGACTTGGTTGTAGCGCGCTTCTTCGGCCATGGCCGTGGCGCTCAACAGGGTGGTGGTGCTCAGCAGCAGGGCGGCGGCGAGGCGGGACAATGGCAGCATGACGATTCCTTTTTGTGATGGGCGCATGGGCTATGCGCGGCTTTCCAGAGGGTAGACGTAGTGATCAGACTAAACGGGTTAAATCCGGTTCCAGATTTTTTATCTGGTTTGTGAATGACTTTGTCCTTTATTACATGTCGCAAGGCGATTAACCGTAGGTTGGGTTGAGGAGCGCAGCGACGAAGCCCAACGATCTATACCATATGCCAACGGCTGTTGGGCTTCGCTGCGCTCAGCACCAACCTACCGATTGCATACAACACGCGATGGATGCATAGCCTTTGTGGGCGGAGTTCCAGCGGCTGCGGCGTGTTGCCGCAGTGAGGCGCGCAGAGGCTTGGTTATACTCCTGCGGCTCGCTAATTGAGCATCTTGGAGCATTTTGGAGAAGCCATGCTCGCACCTGTGCAGCTACTGTCGGCGAGCCGGCAAAACCTCTGGCGCCTGACCCTGATCCGCATTCTGGTGCTGGCCGCGCAGGCCGGTTCTGTGGGCCTGGCCTACAAGTCGGGCGCGCTGCCGCTGCCTTGGCTGGAACTGAGCATCACCCTCGGTATTTCCCTGGTGCTGTGCCTGCTTACCGCGTTGCGCCTGCGCGGGCCGTGGCCGGTGACCGAGCAGGAATATGCGGTGCAGCTGGGTTGCGACCTGATCATCCACAGCTTGCTGTTGTACTACTCGGGCGGTTCGACCAACCCCTTCGTCTCCTATTACCTGGTACCGCTGACCATCGCGGCGGCCATCTTGCCCTGGCTCTACACCATCACCCTGTCTGGCCTGGCGCTGGGCGGTTACACCTTTCTGCTGGTCTGGTCGCACCCGCTGGAGCTGCCTACGGGGCCACGGGAAAGCCTGCTGATCTACGGTATGTGGCTGAGTTTCGCCCTGGCCGCTGGGCTGATTACCTTCTTCGTGGCGAAGATGGCCGAAGAGCTGCGTCATCAGGAAGAGCTGCGCGCTGAGCGCCGTGAGGAAGGTCTGCGCGATCAGCAACTGCTCGCCGTAGCGACCCAGGCGGCGGGTGCTGCACATGAGTTGGGCACGCCGCTGGCGACCATGAGTGTGCTGATCAAGGAGTTGCGCCGCGAGCACCAGGAGCCGACCCTGCAGGAAGACCTAGCGGTGCTGCAGGAGCAGGTCAAGCTGTGCAAGGAAACTCTGCAACATCTGGTACGCGCTGCCGAGGCGGATCGCCGTCAGGCGGTGATCGAGCTGTCGTCAGTCGAGTGGCTGGAAACCACGCTTAATCGCTGGCACCTGATGCGCCCGGAGGCGAGCTATCGCTATCAATGCCTGGGCCGTGGCGCCCCGCCGCGGATGATGCCGCCGGCCGACCTGACCCAGGCCCTGCTCAACCTGCTGAACAACGCCGCCGATGCCTGCCCGGACAAGCTGGATATTCGCCTGGATTGGGATCACCAGTGGCTGCGCCTGAGCATCCGCGACTTTGGTGCGGGTGTGCCGCTGGCGATTGCCGAGCAACTGGGGCGGCCATTTTTCACCACCAAGGGCAAGGGTTTCGGTCTGGGGTTATTCCTCAGTCAGGCCAGCGTCACCCGTGCCGGCGGCACGGTTAAGCTGTATAACCACGAAGAAGGCGGCACGCTCACCGAGCTGAAGTTGCCGCGTGCCTATGGCCGGGCTTGATGTGAATGTCGCATGGCGACACCATCCTTATGTCCTTCTCCCTACGGGAGAAGGTGGCGCGCAGCGGCGGATGAGGGCGACATGCCCGTTAGGAGCAATTGAGTATGAGTGACGAACTGCTGTTCGAAGGTGAAGAACAACCGCACCTGCTGTTGGTCGATGATGATCCGACCTTTACCCGCGTTATGGCCCGCGCCATGAGCCGCCGGGGCCTGCGCGTGTCCACCGCCGGTTCCGCCGAGGAAGGTTTGGCCCTGGCCGAGCAGGATTTGCCGGATTACGCCGTGGTTGATCTGAAGATGGAAGGCGACTCCGGTCTGGTGCTGCTGCCCAAACTGCTGGAACTGGATGCCGAAATGCGTGTGGTGATCCTCACCGGTTATTCGAGCATTGCCACTGCGGTGGAGGCGATCAAACGCGGCGCCTGCAACTACCTGTGCAAACCGGCCGATGCAGACGATGTGCTGGCGGCGCTGCTGACCCAGCATGCCGACCTGGAAACCCTGGTGCCGGAAAACCCAATGTCGGTGGACCGCCTGCAGTGGGAGCATATCCAGCGCGTGCTCAGCGAGCATGAAGGCAATATCTCCGCCACCGCCCGCGCTCTGGGTATGCACCGGCGCACCTTGCAGCGCAAATTGCAGAAGCGCCCTGTACGCCGCTAGCGGCTGATTTTATGGCCTGCCATCCATGGCGGCCACCCTGCGGGCCGTCTTAAAAAGCGCTCCCGGCGTTTTTTCCGAGTGAAAGGCTGCTGAAAGCTTTCCGCTGTGCAGCCTTGCTATCATTAGCCCCCTATCTAAGTGATCAGGGGTTGTCATGCTCGCCGTTGTTCAGCAAACCATCAGCGTTACCGCCCCGGTGTTCTCCATGCTGTTTCTCGGCGTGGCGCTCAAGCGCCTGGGGCTGATTGATGCGGCCTTTATCAATACCGCGTCGGCGCTGGTGTTTCGCGGCACGCTGCCCACTCTGCTGTTTCTCGGCATTATCAAGGCTGACCTGAGCCGCGCTCTGCAGCCGGAGATGTTGCTATATTTTCTGCTGGCCACCATCGCCTGCTTTCTGTTGGCCTGGGCTTGGTCGCTGTGGCGCTGCCCGCAGGAGGATCGCGGGGTCTATACCCAGGGTGCCTTTCGTGGCAATAACGGCATTATCGGCCTGGCCCTGGCCACCAGTATGTATGGCGACTATGGCCTGTCGGTCGGTGCGGTCCTGGGTGGCGTGGTGATTCTGAGTTACAACACCCTGTCGGCGATTGTTCTGGCGATCTACAGCCCACAAGCCAAGACCGATGTCTGGAGTCTGACCAAGAACATCCTCAGCAACCCGCTAATTATCGGCGTGCTGGTGGCCATTCCCTTTGCCTGGTGGCAGATACCTCTGCCCGAGTGGCTGCTGGTCTCCGGTGAATACTTTGCCAAGATGAGCCTGCCGTTGGCGCTGATTTGTATCGGCGGCACCTTGACCCTGGCCTCACTGCGCGCGAGCAGCGGGGCGGCCCTGAGCTCCAGTCTGCTCAAGGTGTTCTGGTTGCCACTACTGGCCACCCTCGGCGCCTGGTGGTGGGGCTTTCGCGATGCCGATTTGGCAATCCTCTTCCTGTATTTCGCCAGCCCCACGGCGGCGGCCAGCTTCGTGATGGCCCGCGCGGTGGGCGCCAACCACGAGCTGGCGGCGGCAATCATCGTGATCACCACCCTGGCGGCGGTGATCACCACCAACCTCGGCTTGCTGCTGTTGCAGTGGGGCGGTTGGATTTAGATATGCAGCGCGCATAAAAAAGCCGAGCAGTGCCCGGCTGTTGATTTTACTGCGATCCAGCCCTTTGCGGGTCCATGCGCCGCCCCAGGGCGCGGTCGACAAAGATAGCGCCCATCACTTCGCGGCGTACTTTCAGGCCCGGCTCGTGGCTATCGCTTATGGCTAAACCTCTTGGCCACGCTGCTTGTGCCAGGCGCGGCCGGCGATGATCACCAGGGTCACGGCGGTCAGTGGCAGGGCGTAGCCGAGCATGGCGTCACCAAAGACTTCAGCGAACGGACGGCCGGTCGACGACAGTACCAGGTAGACCGTGTAGGCCACGTAGTAGGCGAGGAACAGCAGGCCTTCCCAGCGGTTGATGCGGTAACCGGCGAAGAAGATCGGCAGGCAGGCCACGGCCACGGCGATCATCACCGGGAAGTCGAAGGCCAGGGCGTTGGCGGCCACATTGATGGCTTGCGGCGAGACCATTGAGGCCAGACCCAGTACGCAGAGCAGGTTGAAGATGTTGCTGCCGACGATATTGCCCACGGCGATATCGCGCTCGCCCTTGATGGCGGCCATGATCGAGGTAGCCAGCTCCGGCAGCGAGGTGCCGATGGCGACGACCGTCAGGCCAATTACCAGCTCCGACAAGCCAAGCGCACGGGCCAGGGTAGTGGCACCTTCGACGAGGAAGTTGGAACCGCTGACCAGCAATACCAGGCCGACAATGATCAACCCCAGATTGATCGCCCATGCGTAGGGTTTGGCGGGCTCATTGAGACCGAACTCCTTGGCAAACTCGTCATCCTCGTTGGCGGCCTTGTCGCGGCGCGAGCTGATGATCAGGAAGCTGGTGTAGGCAAGCACGCCGGCAAACAGCAGTGCGCCGTCGAGACGGCTGAGGCTGCCATCCCAGGCCAGGGCGTAGACCACCAGGCTGGCGCCGATCATGATCGGTACATCGAGGCGGATCAGCTGGCGCGAGACTATCAGCGGTGCAACCACTGCGGTCAGGCCCAGAATCAGCAGCACGTTGGCGATATTGCTGCCGATCACGTTGCCAATCGCCAGGTCGCCGCTGTTATTGAAGGCTGCTTGCACGCTGACGGCCGTTTCCGGTGCGCTGGTGCCGAATGCCACCACGGTCAGGCCGATGATCAGCGGCGGAATACCGAATTGCGCCGCCAGTTTGGCTGCGCCGCGTACCAGCACTTCGGCGCCGGCAACCAGCAGCACTAGGCCGGCGATCAGGTAAACGTAAGTCATCATGGTCATTGCATGGGGCTCCATAAAAGTGGCGCTAGTTTAATCATCGGTGTGCGTTACGCCAGAGGCTGAGCCGGGTTGTCTAGGACTTCTTTGTAAACAGCTGTGTTCAGTCCGTCAGTTGTTGCTCGCGCGCCGGCGTCACGCCGTTGCACAGCATATCCAGTTGCCCGACGGCTTTTCGCGAGCGGTCGATGATGTGCTTTCTGGCGTGGGGCGCGGGCGTTGATACACACTGCTACAGCCTTATCGTTGCGTAGGTCGGTTACCTGTCTGGGCTACGAGTAGGTATTCGTAGTTCTTCCTGAATAGACGAACGCCGGGCAAGCCCGGCGTCGAATAGCTGCTATTTGAAGGTTCAGCCTTCGAGCTTTTTCTTCAGCAGTTCGTTCACTTGGCCGGGGTTGGCCTTGCCTTTCGAAGCCTTCATGGCCTGACCGACAAAGAAGCCGAACATCTTACCGCGCTTGGCTTCATCGCTGGCGCGGTACTGCTCGACCTGCTCGGCGTTGGCGGCCAGCACTTCATCGAGCATGGCTTCGATAGCGCCGGAGTCGGTGACCTGCTTAAGGCCTTTCTTCTCGATCACTTCATCGGCCGTCGCGCCTTCGCCAGCGGCCAGGGCTTCAAAGACCATCTTGGCGATCTTGCCGCTGATGGTGTTGTCCTTGATGCGCAGGATCATCCCGCCCAACTGCTCGGCGCTAACCGGCGACTGCTCGATTTCCAGGTTGTCCTTGTTGAGCAGGCTGGACAGCTCGCCCATCACCCAGTTGGCCGCCAGCTTGGCGTCGCCACATACGGCGTTGACTGCTTCGAAGTAGTTGGCCAGTTCGCGGCTGGCGGCCAGCACGTCGGCGTCGTAGGCGCTCAGGCCAAATTCGGCCTCAAAGCGCGCGCGTTTCTCGACCGGCAACTCCGGCAGACTGGCGCGGATTTCATCGAGGAAGCTCTGCTCGATCACCACCGGCAACAGGTCCGGGCAGGGGAAGTAACGGTAGTCGTTGGCTTCTTCCTTGCTGCGCATGGAGCGCGTTTGGTCCTTGTTGGGGTCGTACAGGCGAGTTTCCTGCACCACCTTGCCGCCGTCTTCGATCAGCTCGATCTGCCGCTGCACTTCATGGTTGATGGCTTTTTCGATAAAGCGGAACGAGTTGACGTTCTTGATCTCGGCGCGGGTGCCGAACTCGGCCTGGCCTTTCGGGCGTACCGAGACGTTGCAGTCGCAGCGCAGCGAGCCTTCGGCCATATTGCCGTCGCAGATGCCCAGATAGCGCACCAGAGCATGGATGGCTTTGACGTAGGCCACCGCTTCCTTGGCCGAGCGAATGTCCGGCTCGGACACGATCTCCAGCAGCGGGGTGCCAGCGCGGTTGAGGTCGATGCCGCTCATACCCTGGAAGTCTTCGTGCAGGCTTTTGCCGGCGTCTTCTTCCAGGTGGGCGCGGGTGATACCGATGCGCTTCTGCGTGCCGTCTTCCAGGGTGATGTCGAGGAAGCCCTTGCCAACGATGGGGTGGTCCATCTGGCTGGTCTGGTAACCCTTCGGCAGGTCCGGGTAGAAGTAGTTCTTGCGGGCAAAGATGTTCTTGCCGGCGATTTCGGCGTCAATCGCCAGGCCGAACTTGCAGGCCATGCGCACGGCTTCGGCGTTCAGTACCGGTAATGTGCCAGGCATGCCGAGGTCAACCAGGCTGGCCTGGGTGTTGGGCTCGGCACCAAAGGCGATGGCGCTGGCGGAAAAAATCTTCGATTGGGTGCTGAGCTGGGCATGAATCTCCAGCCCGATTACGGTTTCCCATTGCATATCAGTCGTCCTCAGAATCCGCTCGGTGCTTGTTTATGCCAGTCAGTAACCTGTTGGTACTGGTGGGCGACGTTGAGCAGGCGGCCTTCCTGGAAATAGTTGCCAAGCAGTTGCACACCTACCGGCAAACCATCGACGAAGCCGGCAGGCATCGACAGGCCGGGGATGCCGGCGAGGTTAGCGGTGATGGTGTAGATGTCTTCCAGGTAGGCGGCGACCGGATCGTTGTTCTTCTCGCCGAGTTTCCAGGCCAGGTTCGGCGTGGTGGGGCCGAGGATCACGTCGACGTCATTGAACGCAGCGACAAAGTCGTTCTTGATCAGCCGGCGGATCTTTTGTGCCTTGAGGTAGTAAGCGTCGTAGTAGCCGGCGGACAGCGCGTAGGTGCCGACCATAATGCGGCGCTTCACTTCCGCGCCAAAGCCTTCGCCACGGGAGCGCTTGTACAGGTCTTCCAGATTCACCGGGTTTTCGCAGCGATAGCCGAAGCGCACGCCGTCGAAGCGCGACAGGTTGCTGCTGGCTTCTGCCGGAGCGATCACGTAGTAGGCGGGAATCGCGTGCTGCATATTGGGCAGGCTGATGTCCTTGACGCTGGCGCCGAGCTTTTTCAGCTCATCGACCACGGCCATGACCTTCTCGCCGATACGTGCATCCAGGCCGGCGCCGAAGTATTCCTTCGGCAGGCCGATACGCAGGCCGCTCAGCGGCTGGCTCAGGGCGGCGAGGTAGTCGTCCACCGGCTGATCGACGCTGGTCGAGTCCTTGGTATCGAAACCAGCCATGGCCTGCAGCATCAGCGCGCAGTCTTCTGCAGTACGCGCCAGGGGGCCGCCCTGATCGAGGCTGGAGGCATAGGCGATCATGCCCCAGCGCGAGACTCGGCCGTAGGTCGGCTTGATCCCGGTAAGGTTGGTCAGCGCCGCCGGCTGGCGAATCGAGCCGCCAGTGTCGGTGCCGGTAGCGGCAGGCAGCAGGCGTGCGGCCACAGCAGCAGCGGAACCACCGGAAGAACCGCCGGGTACGCGGGTCAGGTCCCAGGGGTTTTTCACCGCGCCGTAATGGCTGGATTCGTTGGCCGAACCCATGGCGAATTCGTCCATATTCAGCTTGCCCAGGGTCACGGCGCCAGCGCTGGTGAGTTTCTCGACCACAGTGGCGTTATACGGCGCTTTGAAACCGGTGAGAATCTTCGAGCCGCAACTAGTCAGCACATCCTGGGTGCAGAACAGGTCCTTATGGCCAATCGGCGCCCCGAGCAGGGCGCCGCTCTCGCCAGCGGCGCGGCGGGCGTCTGCCGCTTTGGCTTGCTCCAGCGCAAGTTCCTCGGTGACGGTGATAAAGCTGTTGAGCTGCGGGCCGAGTTGGGCGATGCGCGCCAACAGGTTGCGGGTCAGCTCTTCAGCGGAAAACTTTTTGTCGGCGAGTCCGCGGGCGATCTCGGCCAGAGTCAATTGATGCATGAGGTGGCTTTTCCCTTACTCGATGACTTTCGGAACCAGATACAGGCCGTTTTCCACGGCCGGGGCGATGGCCTGGTAGGCCTCGCGCTGGTTGCGTTCGGTAACCTGGTCGGCGCGCAGGCGTTGAGTGGCTTCCAGCGGGTGGGCCAGCGGCTCGATGCCGTCGGTATTGACCGCCTGCATCTGGTCAATCAGGCCGAGAATGTTGTTAAGGGTTTCGGTGGTACCCGGAATATCGGCTTCATTCAGGCCCAGTCGGGCCAGGTGAGCGATTTTCTCCACGTCGGAGCGTTCAAGCGCCATCAGGTTTCTCCCTATATAAAGCAGCGCATTTGTTGGCCGCCTTTGGAAATGTAAACGGGTCGCCATGCACAGGTGCGCAGGGAGCAGATCGTGACAGGTGGCGGGCAAAGGCCGCGATGATGGGCCTTAAAGCCCGGAAAAGCCGGCAATCTAACATATTGGTGCCTTGCTCAAAATCCCTGCCGTTGTTAGAGTTTGCCGCACTTTTTAGCAGCGCCTTTACCGCGCTTCGTCTTTACCCACGCGTTGCCTAGGGTCCCTATCCCATGTTCAAAAAACTGCGTGGCATGTTTTCCAGCGATCTGTCGATTGACCTGGGCACTGCCAATACCCTGATTTATGTTCGCGAACGCGGCATCGTCCTGAACGAGCCGTCGGTCGTCGCTATTCGCACCCATGGCAACCAGAAGAGCGTGGTGGCGGTCGGAACTGAAGCCAAGCGCATGCTCGGCCGTACCCCCGGTAACATTGCTGCTATCCGTCCGATGAAAGACGGCGTGATCGCCGACTTCAGCGTCTGCGAGAAGATGCTGCAGTACTTCATCAACAAAGTTCACGAAAACAGCTTCCTGCAGCCCTCGCCCCGCGTACTGATCTGCGTACCGTGCAAGTCGACTCAGGTAGAGCGCCGCGCCATCCGTGAATCGGCCCTCGGTGCCGGTGCCCGCGAAGTGTTCCTGATCGAAGAACCCATGGCCGCTGCCATCGGCGCCGGCCTGCCGGTTGAAGAAGCCCGCGGTTCGATGGTCGTCGATATCGGGGGGGGGACCACTGAAATCGCCCTGATCTCCCTTAATGGTGTGGTTTACGCAGAGTCTGTGCGCGTCGGCGGCGACCGTTTTGATGAAGCGATCATTACCTACGTGCGGCGTAACTACGGTTCGCTGATCGGTGAATCCACCGCTGAGCGCATCAAGCAGGAAATCGGCACCGCCTACGCCGGTGGCGAACTGCGTGAAGTCGACGTACGTGGCCGCAATCTGGCCGAAGGCGTACCGCGCAGCTTCACCCTGAATTCCAATGAAGTGCTCGAAGCGCTGCAGGAATCCCTGGCGACCATCGTCCAGGCGGTGAAAAGCGCGCTGGAACAATCGCCGCCAGAACTGGCTTCCGACATTGCCGAGCGTGGCCTGGTGCTCACCGGTGGTGGCGCACTGCTGCGTGATCTGGACAAACTGCTGTCGCAGGAAACCGGCCTGCCGGTGATCGTCGCCGAAGACCCGCTGACCTGCGTTGCACGCGGTGGTGGCAAGGCTCTGGAGATGATGGATCGCCACACCATGGACCTGCTGTCCTCGGAATAAGCGCCACCGCTCCAAGTCTTGAGCTGCAAGCCGGGTTAAGCCCGCTTGCAGCTTTTGTTTTTGCTGCCTGACGCTGTGAGGAGCTGCCGATCAAACCGCTATTTGCCAAAGGTCCTTCGCTGGGTGTGCGCCTGCTGGTGTTCACCGTGCTGTCGGCTGCGTTGATGGTGGTCGATGCGCGCCTCACCCTGTTGAAGCCGCTGCGCGCCCAGCTGGGCCTGATTGTTGAGCCAGTCTTTTGGGCCGGCCGTTTGCCGGTGCGGGTATGGGAGAGCGCGACTCAGGAGCTGAGCTCGCGCAATGAGCTGACCGCCGAGAACGAAAAGCTCAAGGCTGAGCAGTTAATGATGCAGCGCCGCCTGCAGAAGCTCGCCGCCCTCACCGAGCAGAACGTGCGCCTGCGCGAGTTGCTCAACTCGTCTGCCCTGGTCGACGATGAGGTGCTGGCCACCGAGCTGATTGGTATCGACCCCAATCCCTTTACTCATCGCATTCTGATCGATAAAGGTGAGAAGGATGGCGTGGTCCTGGGTCAGCCGGTGCTCGATGCGCGCGGCCTGATGGGCCAGGTAGTCGAGGTTATGCCCTACACCTCGCGCGTGTTGCTGTTGACGGACACCACCCACAGCATTCCCGTGCAGGTCAATCGCAATGGCCTGCGCGCCATCGCCAGCGGCACCGGTAACCCGGAGCGCTTGGAGTTGCGCCATGTCGCCGACACGGCGGATATCAAGGAAGGCGATTTGTTGGTTAGCTCCGGTCTTGGTCAGCGTTTCCCGGCCGGTTATCCAGTGGCCATGGTCAGTGAAGTGATCCATGACTCCGGTCAACCCTTCGCGATTGTCCGTGCGGTACCCACCGCCACGCTGAACCGCAGCCGCTATATGCTGCTGGTGTTTACCGACCCGCGTACGCCAGAGCAGCGCGCCACCGAGTCGGCGCAGGCGCAGGAAGCCCTGGACCGTGAAATTCAGCAGCAGGCGCAACCTGCGGCCGACGCCCCAGCAGCGTCCGCCAATCCGCCGGAGGCAGCGCAATAATGGCCGCACGTTCAAACAATATCTGGGTAGTTTGGCTGACGTTCGCTCTGGCGTTGCTGCTCAGCGTGTCGAGCATGCCCAAGTTTATGGAGCTGGGCCGGCCGCTATGGCTGGCGCTGTTTCTGACCTACTGGGTGCTGGCCTTGCCGCATCGCGTGGGCATGACCACGGCCTGGGCCATCGGCTTGTTGGCCGATGTGCTGAATGGCACCTTACTCGGCCAGAATGCGCTGATCCTGACCCTGATCACCTTTCTGGTGCTGACCCTGCATCAGCGTTTACGCATGTTTCCCATGTGGCAGCAAAGCACGGTGCTGCTGGTGGTGTTTGGTTTGGCGCAGCTGGTGCAGCTGTGGCTGAACGCCCTGACCGGCAGCCGCCCGCCAACCCTGACCTTTGTCTTGCCGGCGCTGGTCAGTGCCTTGCTCTGGCCTTGGGTCTGCACCCTGCTGCGCGGGCTGCATCAGCGCTTAGGCGTCAATTAAGCAAGGCCGCTCGGCCTTGCGTTTATCCGACAGGGAGAAGTCAGCATGGCCACCCTCTATCTTGCCTCCGGGTCGCCGCGTCGCCGCGAACTGCTGACGCAAATTGCTGTGCCTTTCCTCACGCAAATCGCCCCAATTGATGAAAATGCATTGCCAGGCGAGTCGCCAATCGCCTATGTAGAGCGCCTGGCTCGCGCCAAAGCGCAGGCTGGGTTGGCCGCATTAGCCGATACTGCGGGTGCCGTGGTGCTTGGCGCCGATACCGCTGTGGTGCTCGATGGGCGGATTCTCGGTAAGCCTGTAGACCGTGACGATGCGTTGGCGACCCTGAATGCTCTGTCCGGGCGCACCCACCAAGTGCTGACGGCAGTGGCGCTGGTCAGCCGTGAACGGCTGGAGTCGCGAGTGGTCACAAGTCAGGTCACCTTCCGCGCCTTAACGCAGACAGAAATCGAGGCCTACTGGGCCAGCGGCGAACCGCAGGACAAGGCCGGGTGTTACGGTATCCAGGGCCTGGCGGCGGTGTTTGTCAGCCAGTTGCACGGCAGTTATTCGGCGGTGGTGGGGTTACCGTTGTGTGAGACTGCCGCGTTGCTCGCAGAATTTGCTATTCCGTGCTGGCAGTCGCTGCCAGCTCACAGTCAAGAGGTTGCGGGTCGCGGGTGAGTGACGGCCTTTATCGGCGCAGTCCCTGGGCTTTAAGCCTTGCCGCAGAACCAGTTCACGATTTCGCGAGCTAGAGTCCTGCAAGGCGCTACGTTAGTAACAGCCTCCGGCTGGTCAAAGCGGGCGAGGAAGCGGAGTGTACTGTTGTACATGAGCATTCCGAGCCTGTTTTTAACGCCGCAGGGCCGACGCGCAGCAGATCATGAACAGGTTCTCAGAAGAGATAAGCGCATGAGTGAAGAGATCCTGATTAATATCACGCCGATGGAATCGCGCGTGGCGGTGGTGGAAAACGGCGTACTGCAGGAAGTGCACGTCGAGCGCACGCAGAAGCGTGGCATCGTCGGCAATATCTACAAAGGCAAGGTGGTGCGCGTGCTGCCCGGCATGCAGGCGGCCTTTATTGATATTGGCCTGGAGCGTGCGGCGTTTATTCATGCCGCAGAAATCTCCAGTCGCGAAGGCCCAGCCGTGGAAAGCATCAGCGCCTTGGTGCATGAAGGCCAGAGCCTGGTGGTGCAGGTCACCAAGGACCCGATTGGCAGCAAAGGTGCGCGTCTGACCACCCAGCTGTCGATCCCCTCGCGTTACCTGGTGTATATGCCGCGCACGGCTCACGTCGGCATCTCGTTGAAGATCGAAGACGAAGCCGAGCGCGAACGCCTCAAGCAGGTGGTGGCCGATTGCGTGGCCGCCGAAGGCATCGAAGAAGCCGGTGGTTTTATCCTGCGCACCGCCGCCGATGGCGCTGGCGCCGATGAAATTCTCGCCGACATCCGTTACCTGCGCCGCCTGTGGGAGCAGATCGCCACACAGATGAAGGTCGGCCCCACGCCGCTGGTGATCTATGAGGATCTATCCCTGGCGTTGCGCACCCTGCGTGATCTGGTTAACCCGAAGATCGAGAAGATCCGCGTCGACTCGCGCGAGACCTTCGGCAAGATCACCCAGTTCGTCGATGAGCTGATGCCGGAAATCGCCGACCGCCTGGAGCACTATCCCGGTGAGCGGCCGATCTTTGACCTGTATGGCGTCGAAGATGAAATCCAGAAGGCGCTGGAGCGCAAGGTCCCGCTCAAGTCCGGCGGCTATCTGATCATTGATCCGGCCGAGGCGATGAGCACCATCGATGTGAATACCGGCGCCTTCGTCGGCCACCGCACGCTGGAAGAAACCATCTTCAAGACCAATCTGGAAGCGGCCACGGCGATTGCCCGCCAGCTGCGCCTGCGCAATTTGGGCGGGATCATCATCATCGACTTTATCGACATGGAAGACGAAGAACACCAGCGTCAGGTGCTGCGCACCCTGGAGAAGCAGCTGGAGCGTGACCACGCCAAGACCAACATTATCGGCATCACCGAACTGGGCCTGGTGCAGATGACCCGCAAACGCACCCGCGAAAGCCTTGAGCAGGTGCTGTGCGAGCCCTGCAGTTGCTGCCAGGGGCGCGGCAAGCTGAAGACGGCGGAAACCACCTGCTACGAAATCTTCCGCGAGATCCTGCGTGAGGCACGGGCTTATCAGCCGGAAGGCTATCGCGTGCTGGCCAATCAGAAAGTCGTCGACCGCTTGCTTGATGAAGAGTCGGGCAATGTCGCCGATCTTGAAGCCTTTATCGGTCGCACCATCAAGTTTCAGGTCGAGACCATGTATTCCCAGGAGCAATACGATGTGGTGCTGCTCTGATATGCGCGTTTACCACCTGGGCGTGAACTGAATGGCGGCGTTGACGCGTTGGACCGCCCTGCTGCTGCGAACGGCGCTGGGGCTGTGCGCCTTGGCGCTGGTATTGGCGGCGCTGTACGTCAGCCTTGGCCGCGAGCTGGTGCCGCTGGTCGCTGAGTACCGCCTGGAAGCAGAAGACAAAGCCCGTGAAGCGCTGGCCATGCCGGTGCAGATCGGTGCGCTGGAAGGTCTCTGGCAAGGCTTCTCGCCAGTGTTGACCGCTCATGACGTGGTAGTGGGTGAGGGCACTGGGGCCTTGCAGCTGGATCAGGTGCGCGTGGTGCCGGATGTGCTGGCCAGCCTGTTGGCGCGTCAGCTGCGCATCGCCCGGCTTGAGCTCGATGGCGTGCACCTGATGGTGCAACAGGGGGAAGACGGCGCCTGGTCGATCAAGGGCTTGGCGCAACGCCGCGATCCGGCGCCGCTGGACCTGACCCAGTTGCTGACGCAAGCGCAGATGGTCAAGCGCCTGTCATTGTTCAACAGTCAGGTCACCGTGCAGGCCTTCGATCAGCCGACCCGCACCCTGACTTATGTAAACCTCACCTTGCGCAACGGCAGTGCGCGCCAGCGTCTGGAGGGCCGCCTGCTGTTGCCCGATGGCCAGCCGCTGGCCCTGCAGTTGCGCACGCGCATAAACGCCAAACACTGGAAAGACGCCGAAGCCGAGCTGTACCTGAGTCTGCCGCAGAGCGATTGGGCGGCCTGGGTGCCAGCCAACATGTTGGCCGAGTGGCGGCTTGAGCAGTTGCAACTGGGCGGTGAAGTCTGGCTGAGCTGGGCCAAAGGCGGCGTGCAGCGCGCTGTTAGTCGTCTGCATGTGCCGCAGTTCAAGGCCGGTTACGCCAAGCGCGAGTCGGTGGCGCTGAACAACCTGGCGCTGAACGCCTATTTCACCCGCACTGCGCAGGGCTTCAAGCTGTTGCTCGATGACCTGGCCTTCAGTCGTGATGACAAGCGTTGGGGCGAAGTGCGCCTGGCGCTGACCCAGCAGGCGGAAAGCGCAGAGGTCGAGGAGCAGTGGTTACTGAGTAGCGACCGACTCGACCTGGCGCCGCTGCAGCCGCTGGTGGCGGGGCTTGCGCCATTACCGGACAAAGGCATGGCGCTGCTTGAGCAGCTCAAACCCCATGGCGCGTTGCGCAATATTCAGCTTGATTACCGCCCGCAACTGACCGACAGCAAACGCCTGCAGTTCTCGGCCAATCTGGAGCGTGTCGGCTTTGCCGCGTACCTCGGCTCACCGGCTGCGGAAAACGTCAGCGGCAGCATCAGCGGTGATCTCGGTCAGGGTGAGTTGCGCCTCGACAGCGAAAACTTTTCCCTGCATCTGGACACCCTGTTCCCCAAACCCTGGCTCTACCAGAAAGCCAACGCCCTGCTGACCTGGCAGATTGATGAGCAGGCGTTCACCCTGCGCAGTCCGTATCTGCAGGTGGTGGGGGAAGAAGGCCCGGTTGCGGGTGATTTCCTGATTCGCCTGCGTTTTGACCCGGCGCAGGAAGACTACATGGACCTGCGCGTTGGTCTGCGTAACGGCGACGCGCGCTTTACCGAGAAATACCTGCCCAGCCGATCTCCGGGCCTGAGCCCCGAGCTGGATGCCTGGCTGAAAAGCGCCATCCGGGGTGGCGTGGTCGACGAGGGCTACTTCCAGTACCAGGGCTCGCTGAACAAGGGCGCGGAGCAGACTGCGCGCAGTATCAGCCTGTTCTTCGCCGTACATGATGCCGAGCTGGCCTTTCAGCCCGGCTGGCCGGCGCTGCGCGAGGGTCGTGGGCGGGTCTTGATCGAGGACACGGGTGTGCGGGTCGAACTGGCGCAAGGGCGCATCCTCGATAGCCACGTGAGCAACGCCCAGGCGCAGATCGCGACTGCATTGCCAGGTCAGCCGCCACGCCTGTTGCTGACCAGTGACCTGAGCAGCAATGTCGATGATGCCCTGCATATCCTGCAGCAGGCGCCAATTGGCACCGCAGAGACCTTTGCCGGCTGGACGGGCGCAGGGGCCTTGGCCGGCAAGCTCAAGCTCGACCTGCCGCTGCGCAAAGGCCTGGCCCCAGAAGTGGTGGTGGATTTCGCCACGCAAGGCGCGCAACTCAGCCTGCCCACTCCGCCGTTGCAGTTCAGCCAGTTGCAGGGCGCCTTTCGTTACAACACCGCCAGCGGCCTGAGTGCCCCGGATATTCGTGCCCAGGTGCTGGGTCATGCGGTGCGTGCCAAGGCTATGGCCGAGGGCGCGCGCGGTAAAGCACGCAGCCGTATCGAGGCCAGCGGGCAGATCGCCGTCAAGGAGCTGAGCACCTGGCTGGGCGTGACTCAGCCGCTGCCTGTCAGCGGCAATCTGCCGTATAGCCTTAATCTGACCCTGGACGGCGCCGACAGTCAGCTGCGCGTAAGCTCCACCCTTAAAGGCGCGACGGTGGCGCTGCCGTCACCGTTCGGCAAAACCGCAGCCGAAGAACGCGCGACGCAGTGGCGCATGACCCTGGGCGGGCGTGAACAACGCTACTGGCTGGATTACGCTGATTTGCTGAGCTTGACCTTTGCCGCGAGCCCGGGGCAGTTCAACCAAGGGCGCGGTGAGATACGCCTGGCCGATGGCCCGGCTCGCCTACCCACCAGCCAGGGCTTGCGCCTGCGCGGGCGGGTGGTGGAGTTGGATTGGTCGGCCTGGCAGCAGGTGTTGCAGCCTTATGCCAGCGTACCGGTTGATGATGCGCAGCGGCTGTTCAAGGATGCCCAGCTGCGGATTGGCCGCTTCACGGGTTTTGGCATCAATCTGGATGCGTTGGAAGTGGCGGTGAAACGCGATGCAGCCACCTGGGCGGTCAGTCTCGACAGCCCGCAGCTGAAAGGCCAAGTCGGTTTGCCGGATGCCGCCAGAGTGCCGATTGCCCTGACCCTCGATTACCTGCGCTTCCCGGCGGCAGAACTCAAGGTTAAAGACGAACCCGTGGTGGATGCGCCCGACCCACTGGCAAGCGTCGATCCGAGTAGCTTCCCAGCGTTGGATGTGCGTATTGCTGAGGTTTATCAGGGTATCGAGCCGCTAGGCAGCTGGTCGCTCAAGGCGCGCCCGGTTAGCGCCGGTGTGCAGTTCAGCGAGCTTGATCTCAACCTCAAAGGCTTGAAAATTGCGGGCCGGGCCACCTGGCTAAAGAGCGCGAATGGCACACGAACGCGTTATGACGGGCGTATGGGCGGCGCTGATCTGGCCGATGTGCTGATCGCCTGGGGCTTTGCACCCACTGCCAGCAGCCGCGACTTTCATATGGATGTGGACGGTAACTGGCCCGGTTCGCCGGCCTGGTTCAGCATGAAACGCTTTAGCGGTTCGCTGGATGCTTCCCTGCGCAAAGGGAAGTTCTCCGAAGTCGAAGGTCCGGCGTCGGCGTTGCGGGTATTCGGCCTGCTGAATTTCAACTCGATTGGCCGGCGCCTACGCCTGGACTTTTCCGACCTGCTCGGCAAAGGCCTGAGCTATGACCGGGTCAAGGGACTGCTGGTGGCCGATAACGGCGTATTTGTTACCCGCGAGCCGATCACCCTTACCGGGCCATCGAGCAATCTGGAGCTTAATGGCACCCTGGATATGGCCAATGATCGGATTGACGCCAAGTTATTGGTGACCTTGCCGGTGACCAACAACCTACCTTTGGCCGCGCTGATCGTTGGTGCGCCAGCCATCGGTGGTGCGCTGTTTATCGCCGATAAGCTGCTGGGCGACCGCGTGGCGCGCTTTGCCAGTGTGCAGTACGACGTTACAGGCGCCTGGCAGAACCCGGATATCAGTTTCGACAAACCCTTCGAGAAGCCCCAGTAAACCCGCGCGGTGGATATGCAGCCGTGCAGTCAGCCGGTATGGCTTGTAAGCTGAAGCCTGATACCTATAGCGAGATAAGGCAGTCATGACTTTCGCAGTCATCCAAATGGTCAGCCAGGCCGATGTCCTGGCCAATCTGGCGCAGGCTCGGCAGTTGCTCGAACAGGCCGCCGCGCAAGGTGTGCGGTTGGCGGTGTTGCCGGAAAACTTCGCCGCCATGGGCCGACGTGACCAGGCCGCGTTGGGGCGTGCCGAAGCGTTGGGCGAGGGGCCGATTCTGCCCTGGTTACAACAGACCGCCCGCGATCTGGGCCTGTGGATAGTCGCTGGCACCATACCCCTGCCGCCGGATGGCCAGCCCGACGCCAAGGCTCACGCTTGCTCGCTGCTGATCGATAATACCGGCCAGCGGGTGGCGCGTTATGACAAGCTGCACCTGTTCGATGTAGATGTCAGCGACAGCCACGGCCGCTACCGCGAGTCTGATGATTACGCCTTCGGCAGCCAGGTGGTGGTGGCTGATACCCCGGTTGGCCGCTTAGGCATGACGGTTTGTTATGACCTGCGCTTCCCCGAACTCTATAGCGCGTTACGTGCTGCGGGCGCCGAGTTGATCAGCGTGCCGGCGGCCTTTACTGCGGTTACCGGCGCAGCGCATTGGCAGGTACTCACCCGCGCGCGGGCCATCGAAACCCAGTGCTATGTGCTGGCGGCCGGGCAGGGCGGCACCCATCCAGGTGGGCGCGAGACTTTCGGCCATTCGGCGCTTGTTGACCCTTGGGGGAGTGTGCTGGCCGAGCTGCCGCAGGGGCCAGGCGTGCTGCTGGCCGAGCGTGATACAGCCGAGCAGGCGGCGATCCGTCAGCGCATGCCGGTGGCGCGGCATAAACGATTTTTTGCGGCAGCCGAACCACGGCTGCCAGGTGCAACAGTCATAAACGAGATTGAGCAATGAACACTATGTTGGTATCCGTTAGCGAGCATCTGCTGGGGCCGGGCGGTTTGACCATTGAGCATCTGCCGGCGGTGCTGGCTGATCTGGCCGGGCCGGGAATCGATGCGGCCGACCTGTATTTTCAGAGCCAGGTGTCGGAAACCTGGGCGCTGGAGGATGGCATCGTCAAGGAGGGCAGCTTCAACCTCGATCAAGGCGTCGGCGTGCGTGCCCAGTCCGGCGAGAAAACCGGTTTTGCCTACAGCAATGCGATCACTGCGGATGCCCTGAGCCAGGCCGCCCGCGCAGCCCGCTCGATTGCCCGCGCCGGGCAGAATGGCCGCGTGCAAGCGTTCAGCAGCCCGCTGGTCAAGCCGCTGTACGCCCAGGACAATCCGCTGGATGTAATGGGCCGTGCGGAAAAGGTCGAGTTGCTCAAACGCATCGATGTCGCCACCCGCGCCCTTGATCCACGCATCAAACAGGTGTCGGTCAGCCTGGCTGGCGTTTGGGATCGCATTCTAGTTGCCGCCAACGACGGCAGCCTGGGCGCGGATATCCGCCCGCTGGTGCGCTTTAACGTCAGCGTGATCGTCGAGCAGAACGGTCGCCGTGAGCGCGGCGGCCATGGTGGCGGCGGTCGTACCGATTACCGCTACTTCCTTGAGCAGACCAGCAATAACGAAGAG
Organism: Pseudomonas sp. C7.1; assembly: GCF_056312395.1. Lineage (NCBI taxonomy): Bacteria > Pseudomonadati > Pseudomonadota > Gammaproteobacteria > Pseudomonadales > Pseudomonadaceae > Pseudomonas > Pseudomonas sp. C7.1. The sequence continues at coordinate 61,864 of NZ_JBWDTL010000003.1, forward strand.
CGCGCCATGGGCTATGCCCGTGAGGCCCTGCGCCAGGCGCTGGTTAACCTCGAAGCGATTCCGGCGCCGGCTGGCACTATGCCGGTGGTGATGGGCGCAGGCTGGTCCGGCGTGCTGTTGCACGAAGCCGTTGGCCATGGCCTGGAAGGCGACTTCAACCGCAAGGGCAGTTCGGCCTACAGCGGCAAGATTGGCGAAAAGGTGGCGTCGAGCCTGTGCACCATCGTCGATGACGGCACCCTGGCCGAACGTCGCGGCTCCTTGAGCATGGACGACGAAGGCACGCAGACCCAGTGCACCACGCTGATCGAAAACGGCGTGCTCAAGGGCTATATGCAGGACAAGTTGAATGCCCGCCTGATGGGCGTGGCCTGCACCGGTAATGGTCGCCGTGAGTCCTACGCGCACCTGCCGATGCCGCGCATGACCAACACCTACATGCTGGCTGGCGAGAGTGATCCGGAAGAAATTATCCGTTCGGTGAAGAAGGGCATCTACTGCGCCAACCTCGGCGGCGGTCAGGTGGATATCACCAGTGGTAAGTTCGTGTTTTCCACCAGCGAGGCCTACCTGATCGAGGACGGCAAGATCACCGCGCCGGTCAAAGGCGCGACCCTAATCGGCAATGGCCCGGAAGCCATGAGCAAGGTGTCGATGGTTGGTAACGACCTGGCGCTGGACAGCGGCGTCGGTACCTGTGGTAAGGACGGTCAGTCAGTGCCGGTGGGCGTTGGCCAGCCGACGCTGAAGATTGATGCGATTACGGTGGGTGGAACGGGAGGCTGACGGCTGCTACACGGTCGTAGGTTGGGTTGAGGAGCATGCGACGAAGCCCAACATGGAGCGCGTAGCGCTCCGCTCGGCGGTCTCGCGTGTATACGTTGTGGTTGTCCGAGATGGCAATGTTGGGCTTCGCCAGCTCAACCCAACCTACGGTCTGCAAGGACGTAGGATGGGTTAGCCGAAGGCGTAACCCATCATGGCTGAGAGGCCTAGCGCAAGCCGCGCTGGGTTTCATCCAGCTCGCGGATGTATTTGAAGATTTTGCGTGAAGCGGCCGGTGCTTTGTTCTGCGCCAGTTCGTGCTGGCCCTGACGGATCAGCTGGCGCAGGTGCTGGCGGTCGGCGTCGGGGTATTCGCCGACAAACTTTTCCAGGGTGTCGTCGTCGCCGTTGAGCAAACGGTCACGCCAGCGCTCCAGGTTATGAAAGCGTTCGTTGTACTGGCGGGTGGAGGCATCCAGTTGGTCGAGCAGGGTCAGGATGGCGGGGATGTCCTGGTCGCGCATCAAGCGGCCGATAAACTGCACATGGCGCTTCTTCGCGGCATTGGCAGTGTGCTTGGGCGCTTCGGCCAGCGCGCGGCGCAGCTCGTCGGTCAGCGGCAGCTTGTTCAGCAGGTCGAGTTTCAGGGTAGTCAGGCGTTGCCCCAGATCTTGTAGCGCATGAAACTCGCGCTTGACCTGGGTTTTGCTCTTCTCGCCGGAGAAGTCGTCAAGGTATTCAGACATGGTGGCGGTCCAGTGGAAAACGCCGACATGATAGCAGCAAGTTTCCAGCTGTAAGCGTCTGGCCTGTGTGGCCGCGCTTGCCGCTTATCGTTCAGGAGTTTTTATGAGTGCAGTAGACATCGTCGGCCCCGAGGCTGTGCCGCAATTGCAGGCGCAGGTGGAGCAGATTATTGCCGAGGCCAGAAAGCAGGGCGCAAGTGCCTGCGAAGTGGCGGTATCGGTGGAGCAGGGCTTGTCCACCACGGTGCGTCAGGCTGAGGTGGAAACGGTCGAGTTCAACCGCGACCAGGGGTTTGGCATCACCCTGTATGTCGGTCAGCGCAAAGGCTCGGCCAGCACCTCGGCGAGCGGTGAGGCAGCGATTCGCGAAACCGTCGCGGCGGCCCTGGCGATTGCCAAGCATGCCTCCGAAGATGAGTGCGCCGGTCTGGCCGATGCCGCGCTGATGGCCCGCGAGTTGCCGCAGCTGGATCTGTATCACGCTTGGTCGATCACCCCCGAGCAGGCCATCGAACAGGCCTTGAGCTGCGAGGCGGCGGCCTTTGCGGCGGATAAGCGGATCAAGAATGCCGACGGCACCACGCTCAATACCCATCAGGGCTGCCGGGTCTATGGCAACAGTCACGGTTTTATCAGCGGTTATGCCAGCACGCGGCACAGCCTGAGCTGCGTGATGATCGCCGAAGACGGCGGGCAGATGCAGCGTGACTATTGGTATGACGTCAATCGCCAGGGCGAGCTGCTGGCCGATGCCGGCAGCATCGGCCGCCGCGCCGCCGAGCGGGCTGTAAGCCGTTTGGGTGCGCGCCCGGTGCCGACCTGCGAAGTACCGGTGCTGTTCGCCGCCGAGCTGGCCGGTGGCCTGTTTGGCAGCTTTCTCGCGGCTATTTCCGGTGGCAACCTGTACCGCAAATCGTCGTTTCTTGAGGGGACATTAGGCCAGCAGTTATTCCCAGAGTGGCTGACGCTGGATGAGCGCCCGCACATTCCCCGCGCGCTGGGCAGTGCGGCCTTCGATGGTGATGGCTTGGCGACCTATGCCAAAGCCTTTGTCGAGCGCGGCGAGCTGTTGTCCTATGTGCTGGGTACCTACTCCGGGCGCAAGCTGGGCATGCCCAGCACCGCCAACTCTGGCGGTGTGCACAACCTGTTTGTCAGCCATGGCAATGAAGATCAGCAGGCGCTGCTCAAACGTATGGGGCGCGGCCTGCTGGTCACCGAGCTGATGGGGCAGGGGCTGAATATGGTCACCGGCGACTATTCACGCGGTGCGGGCGGTTACTGGGTGGAGAACGGCGAGATCCAGTTCCCGGTGCAGGAAGTCACCATCGCCGGCAATATGCGCGATATGTTCAAGCAGATTGTCGCGGTGGGCAATGACTTGGAGCTGCGCAGCAATATCCGCACCGGTTCGGTGCTGATTGAGCGGATGACCGTGGCGGGTAGTTGATTCCTGTTGTATGAAAAAAGGGGCTGTCGCTTAAGCGTTCAGCCCCTTTTTTGTCTTTGGATCAGCTATTCGCCTTCATCGAAGTAGTTGTTGATCAGCTCACTCAGAGCCTGCAACGCCTCGCTATCCTGCTCGCCTTCGGTATGCACATGCACGGCAGTGCCCTTGCCGGCAGCGAGCATCATCACTGCCATGATGCTCTTGCCGTCGACCAGGCTTTCCGGCGTGCGGCCGACTTTGACTTGGCAAGGAAAACGCCCAGCGACGCCGACAAACTTGGCCGCCGCGCGGGCGTGCAGGCCAAGCTTGTTGATAATGGTGATTTCGCAGGCGGGCATCGCGGCAATTCCTTAACTGAGGTCGCGGTGGCGAGTCTGAACGTTTTTCAGGATGGGTTTGAGGGTTTGCCCCAGACGGTTGGCCAGGTACACCGAGCGGTGATGACCGCCGGTACAGCCAATCGCCACCGTTACATAAGCACGATTGCTGGCGGCAAAGCGCGGCAGCCATTTGGTCAGGTAGGCGAGGATGTCCTGGTACATGTCTTCGACATCGGCCTGGGCCGAGAGGTAGTCGACGACCGGCTGGTCGAGCCCGGAGAAGTCGCGCAAGTCCGGCTTCCAGTAGGGGTTGGGCAGGCAGCGCACATCGAACACCAGGTCGGCATCCACCGGCATACCGCGTTTGAAACCAAAAGACTCCAGCAGAAACGCGGTGCCCGGCTCGGGCTGATTAAGCAGGCGCAGTTTGAGGCTGTCGCGCAGCTGATACAGGTTGAGGTGAGTGGTGTCGATCTTCAGGTCGGCCAGGTCGATGATCGGACCCAGTAGCAGCGCTTCATCGGCAATGGCTTCGGCCAGCGAGCGATTCTCGTTGGTCAGCGGGTGACGCCGGCGGGTTTCTGAGAAGCGTTTGAGCAGGGTTTCTTCGTCAGCATCCAGGTAGAGCACATCGCACTTGATGTTCCGTGCGCGCACTTCATCGAGCAGTTCGGGGAAGCGCTTGAGATGGCTCGGCAGGTTGCGCGCATCAATCGACACCGCGACCTGCGGTTGCAGCAGCTCGGTGTGCAGCAGGGCGCGTTCGGCCAGTTCAGGCAGCAGCCCGGCGGGCAGGTTGTCGATGCAGTAGAAACCGTTGTCCTCGAGCACATCAAGGGCGGTGCTCTTCCCGGAGCCGGAGCGACCGCTAACGATGATCAGACGCATGCTCAGGCTCGGTTAAGTTGGCTTTGTACGTCCACGACCACCTGATATAAGGCTTCGCTACTCTCTGCCTGGCGCAGGTTGGCGCGCACATCGCTGCGGTCAAGCATGCTGGCGATTTGCCGGAGCAGTTCCAGGTGAGCATCGGTTGCCGCTTCGGGTACCAGCAGGACAAACAACAGGTCCACGGGCGCACCGTCGATGGCGTCGAAGTCCACGGCGGCGTCCAGGCGCAATAAAGCGCTGATCGGCGCGGTACAACCGGGCAGGCGGCAGTGGGGAATGGCAATGCCATTACCGAAACCGGTTGAGCCGAGTTTTTCGCGGGCAATCAGGCTTTCGAAGATGTCTTGGCCGTCCAGGTCAGGCAGCTCGCGCGCCACCAGGTTGGCAATCTGTTCGAGAACACGTTTTTTGCTGCCGCCCGGCACGTTCACCAAAGAACGGCCGGGGGTCAGTATGGTTTCAAGTCGGATCATAGGAGGGAGTGCGAAGTCAGCGGGCCATTGCGCCCTGTTGACGTTCGAGCTGTTTTTCCTTGTGCTTGATGAGTTGTCGATCGAGTTTGTCGGTCAGCAGGTCGATGGCTGCGTACATGTCTTCGTGTTCGGCATTGCCGACGATCTCGCCGCCGGCAATATGTAAGGTCGCTTCGATTTTCTGCTTGAGCTTCTCGACCTCCATTATGACCTGCACATTGGTGATCTTGTCGAAGTGGCGCTCTAATCGGCTGAGTTTCTCGCCGATGTAGTCGCGCAGGGCGTCGGTCACATCCAGCTGGTGTCCACTGATGTTGACTTGCATACCGCTTTCTCCTTGTTGCCGTGTGTAAGAGGCAGGCGAGAGGCCTGCCGCCGGAACACTGTGGCGTGGAAGACTCTGCAGAACGAGCCTGGCACGGTCGCTTATTGCGTGTTTGCAGTATGGCTGCTTTTGCGAAAGACGAGACCGTGCGTGTTCTGTATCGAGTGCTGTCTTCCTTCTTCGTGCCGCCTTAGATCAATCGTTTGCGCTCACTGGAAGGCGCTATTCCGAGGGATTCACGGTACTTAGCGACCGTGCGGCGGGCGACTTGAATGCCTTGTGCTTCCAGTAAACCAGCGATCTTGCTGTCACTCAACGGCTTTTTCGCATTTTCCGCTGCGACCAGTTTTTTGATGATGGCGCGGATCGCGGTGGACGAGCATTCGCCGCCCTCGGAGGTGCTGACGTGGCTTGAGAAGAAGTATTTCAGCTCGTAAATGCCACGCGGGGTGTGCATGAACTTCTGCGTGGTGACCCGCGAAATGGTCGACTCGTGCATGCCCACTGCTTCGGCAATATCGTGCAGCACCAGGGGCTTCATGGCCTCGTCGCCGTAATCGAGGAAGCCGCGTTGGTGCTCGACGATCTGCGTGGCGACCTTCATCAGGGTTTCGTTGCGGCTTTGCAGGCTCTTGATAAACCAGCGCGCTTCCTGCAACTGGTTGCGCATAAAGGTGTTGTCGGCGCTGGAGTCGGCACGCTTCACAAAGCCTGCGTATTGCGCGTTGACCCGCAGGCGCGGCATGGCTTCCTGGTTCAACTCCACCAGCCAGCGCTCGTTGTGCTTGCGCACAATCACGTCGGGCACCACGTATTCCGGTTCGCTCGATTCGATCTGCGAGCCAGGGCGCGGGTTGAGGCTCTGGATCAGATCGATAACCTGGCGCAGTTCATCTTCCTTGAGCTTCATGCGGCGCATCAGTTGGCTGTAATCGCGGCTACCGAGCAGGTCGAGGTAGTCGCTGGCCAAACGCTGGGCTTCGCTCAGCCACGGGGTTTTCGCCGGCAGCTGGCGCAGCTGCAGCAGCAGGCATTCGCCCAGGTTGCGCGCGGCGATGCCGGTGGGCTCGAACTGCTGAATGCGGTGCAGCACGGCTTCGACTTCGTCGAGTTCGATGTCCAGTTCCGGATCGAAGGCTTCGACCACTTCTTCCAGGGTTTCTTCTAAGTAGCCTTGCTGGTTGATACAGTCGATCAGGGTAACGCCGATCAGGCGGTCCTTGTCCGACATCGGCGCCAGGTTGAGCTGCCAGAGCAGGTGGCTTTGCAGGCTCTCGCCGCTGGAGGTACGGGTGGTGAAATCCCACTCGTCGTCATCATTGCTGTTGCTGGGCAGGCTGCTGGCGCTGGTCTGGTAGATGTCTTCCCAGGCGGTATCGACAGGCAGCTCATTGGGAATACGCTCGCCCCAATCGCCTTCTTCCAGGTTGTCCACGGTCTGCGTGGCTTCCTGGTAGTTGGTTTCCTGATAGGGCGTTTCGGGCTGTTCGCTGGGGCTGGCGCTTTCTGCGCCATCGGCCATAGGGTCCGAATTGTCGAAGTCATCGCCATCTTCTTGGCGTTCGAGCATCGGGTTGGACTCCAAGGCCTCCTGAATCTCTTGTTGCAGATCCAGGGTGGACAGTTGGAGCAGGCGGATGGCCTGTTGCAGCTGCGGTGTCATCGTCAGCTGCTGGCCCATTCTCAGGACTAGCGATGGTTTCATTGCAGACCTTATTTACCGGCGTCTGTGCGCAATCCACTACAGGGCGTTTTTAAAAAGCGCCACTAGGAAGCAAATTATATGCCTGACTTTAAAGGTTTTGCCTAGCCGTGGCAGCAGTCGGCTTGATAAAAGCGGTGGTTACAGCTTGAACTCATGCCCCAGGTAAACTTCTTTCACTGTCTGGTTGGCCAGAATCGCCTCGGCATCACCTTCAGCGATCAGTTGGCCATCACTGACGATATAGGCGGTTTCGCAGATGTCCAGGGTCTCGCGGACGTTGTGGTCGGTGATCAATACACCGATGCCCTTGTCTTTGAGGTGATGGATGATCTGCTTGATGTCGCCCACGGAAATCGGGTCGACACCGGCGAAGGGTTCATCAAGCAAGATGAACTTGGGGTTGGTCGCCAAGGCGCGGGCAATTTCCACGCGGCGGCGTTCACCGCCGGACAGGCTCATGCCGAGATTGTCGCGGATATGGCTGATATGGAATTCCTGCAGCAGACCCTCAAGCTCCTTGCGGCGTGCGGCGCCGTCGAGGTCCTTGCGAGTTTCCAGAATGGCCATGATGTTGTCGGCCACGCTGAGCTTGCGGAAAATTGAAGCTTCCTGCGGCAGGTAGCCGATACCGGCGCGAGCACGGCCATGCATCGGCTGATGGCTGACGTCGAGATCGTCGATCATCACGCGACCCTGGTCGGCCTGGACCAAACCAACGATCATGTAGAAGCAGGTGGTCTTACCGGCGCCGTTGGGGCCAAGCAGGCCGACAATCTGCCCGCTATCGATGCTCAGGCTGACGTCGCGCACGACCTGGCGGCCTTTATAGCTTTTGGCCAAGTGTTGGGCTTTCAATGTGGCCATTATTACTGCGCCTGCTGGTCGGCTGGTTTGTTCTTCGGTTGGATCACCATGTCGATGCGCGGGCGTGGCACCGTGATGTTGGTGCCTGTGGCGCGGCCGGCGTTGACGATCTGGCGCTGGGTGTCGTAGACAATTTTCTCGCCTTCGAAGGTGTTGCCTTCCTGAATCACCTTGGCCTGGTCGATCAGCACCACGCGATCATTGGCCATAAAGTACTGGATGGTCAGGCCATAAGCCTTGACGATCTGTTTGTCGGCTGACGGTTTTTGTTCGTAGTAGGCGGGTTTGCCAACTGAGGTGAATACCTCGACATCACCCTGGGCATTCTGGGTGATGGTTACGGTGTCGCCGGTAACCTTCATGGTGCCCTGGGTAATGATTACATCGCCGCGATAAACGGCTACGCCTTGTTTGTCGTCCAGTTCTGCGCTGTCGGCCTGAATACGGATAGGCTGTTCGCGGTCGGACGGCAGGGCCCAGGCGCTTGCACTTCCGAGTGCGGCACTAAGGCTAAGTAGTAGGGGGAGGGTGTTAACGAGCCTCATGCTGACCTCTTACGTTGGACAGCAGGAGCATCCGGCCGTCATTCATGTACGCTTTCATTCCATTTGCCGTGGTCACCCCATTGGCCGCGTCGATTCTAACGGCTTGCTGGGTCTGCGCATATTCCTTCTCGGGGAATATGGTCAGGCGGCTGGTGGTGAGGATGGTCGGGCGGCCTTTGGCATCGGTGCGTTCAACGCGCACCTTGTCGATCAGTTCAACTTCAACGCCGCCTGGCGACACTTCACCGTGCTCGCTGCGGATTTTCCAGGGTAGCTCAGTGCCGCGGAACAGGTTCATGTTCGGGCTGGTCATCAGGGTGACGTCACTGGCCTTGACGTGCTCAACCTTGTCTGCGGTCAGCTCGTAGTGCAGTTTGCCATCGGCCTGGTATTGCACGGTATGGGTGTTGGTGGCGTAAAAATCGATGGCGTTGTCCGTCTCGCTCTTACCGGTTTGCTGATTAAAGCTGTCCGGGTTGAGGTTCCAGTAGCCGAGCGCCGCCACCAGCAGTGCAGCAAAGGCGAACAGGGCAATATTGAATAACTTGCGGGGCATGGTTGGCCTATAGGTAAGCGGCTTGAGCGGCTTCAAGGGTGCCTTGGGCGTGCATGATCAACTCGCAGAGCTCACGGGCGGCGCCTTCACCGCCGCGAGCGCGGGTAATGCCGTGGGCGTGCTGGCGGACAAAACCATCGGCACTGGCGACCGCCATGCCCAGACCTACGCGGCGGATCACCGGCAGATCGGGCAGGTCGTCACCCAGATAAGCGACCTGAGCATAGTCTAGGCCCAGTTCGCCGAGCAGTTCATCGAGCACCACCAGCTTGTCTTCGCGGCCTTGGTACAGGTGTTGAATACCCAGGTTCTGCGCGCGTCGTTCAACCACCGGCGTTTTGCGGCCGCTGATAATTGCGGTGCGCACGCCAGAGTTGATCAACATCTTGATGCCGTGGCCGTCGAGGGTGTTGAAGGTCTTGAATTCGCTGCCGTCGACCAGAAAGTACAGTTTGCCGTCGGTGAGCACGCCGTCGACATCGAAAATAGCCAGTTTGATGGCCTGGGCGCGTTGCAGCAGGTCGGGGTTGATCTGTTCTGTGCTCATCACATCACCCCGGCGCGGAGCAGGTCGTGCATGTTCAGTGCGCCAATTGGCAGATCGTTGTCGTCGATCACCACCAGCGAGCTGATCTTATGGTCTTCCATGATTTTCAAAGCCTCTGCCGCGAGCATTTCCGCGCGGGCGGTCTTGCCGTGGGCGGTCATTACGTCATCAATAATGGTTTGGCGCACGTCAATATTGCGATCCAGGGTGCGGCGCAGGTCGCCGTCGGTGAATATCCCGGCCAGGCGGCCATCGCCTTCGGTCACCACGGTCATGCCCAGGCCTTTCTGGGTCATTTCCAGCAGTGCATCACGCAGCGAGGTGCCGCGGTTGACGCGTGGCAGGCTATCGCCGGCGTGCATGACGTTTTCCACCTTGAGCAGCAGGCGTCGGCCCAATGCGCCGCCTGGATGGGAAAACGCGAAATCTTCGGCGGTAAAGCCGCGGGCTTCCAGCAGAGCAATGGCCAGGGCGTCGCCGAGTACCAGCGATACGGTGGTGGAGGACGTTGGGGCCAGGTTCAGTGGGCAAGCTTCCTGGGATACGCGGGCGTCCAGATTGACTTCGGCGGCCTTGGCCAGTGGCGACTCGGGGTTGCCGGTCATGCTGATCAGGCGGATGCCGAGGCGTTTTATCAGCGGTAGCAGGGTGACGATTTCTGCGGTGGAGCCCGAGTTAGAAAGGGCCAGCACCACGTCATCGCGGGTGATCATGCCCATGTCGCCGTGGCTCGCCTCGGCTGGATGCACAAAAAATGCGGTGGTGCCGGTACTGGCCAGGGTGGCCGCGATCTTGTTGCCGACGTGGCCGGATTTGCCCATGCCGACCACCACGACCCGACCTTTGCTGGAGAGAATCAGCTCGCAGGCGCGGACAAAATCACCGTCGATGCGCGCCAGCAGATCCTGGATTGCTTCGAGTTCCAGGCGAATGGTGCGCTGCGCTGACTGGATCAGATCGGTTGACTGGCTCATGACTTCTCTGCGGTGTACGGGCTAAAAGCAGCCGATTATAACGGTAAAGGTGCGCCTGCCCAGTGTTTCCAGTCGTCAGTTGCTTGCAGAAACTGTGCGGCGCTTATCTTCGGCAACACCTTCAGTCTTGGGCGAGGAATGCCACGATGGTATAGTTCGCGGCCATTTTCGGTACGTTCGACGACTCGTGGTGTCCTTTGTTCGGGGCGCTACGTCAGTCAGGCACGCGTTGAGCAAGGAGTCCAGATGAGCGCCGAGAACCCGTATGCAGTTGAGCTGAAAAACGTCAGCTTTAAACGCGGCGAGCGGGATATTTTCCAAAACATCGATATCAACATTCCCCGTGGCAAGGTCACCGGGATCATGGGGCCGTCTGGCTGTGGCAAAACCACGCTGCTGCGCCTGATCGCGGCCGAGCTCAAACCGAGCCAGGGTGAAGTCTGGGTCAATGGCCTGAATTTGCCGACGCTGTCGCGCAGCGAACTGTTCGATATGCGCAAGCAGATGGGCGTGTTGTTCCAGAGTGGTGCGCTATTTACTGACCTGGATGTGTTCGAGAACGTCGCCTTCCCGCTGCGGGTGCACACCCAGCTGCCGGAAGAGATGATTCGCGACATCGTGCTGATGAAGTTGCAGGCGGTGGGCCTGCGTGGTGCGCTGGACTTGATGCCAGATGAGTTGTCCGGCGGTATGAAGCGCCGTGTGGCGCTGGCCCGGGCGATTGCTCTAGATCCGCAAATCCTCATGTATGACGAGCCTTTTGTGGGGCAGGACCCGATTGCCATGGGTGTTCTGGTGCGTCTGATTCGCTTGCTCAGCGATGCGTTGGCGATCACCAGCATTGTGGTGTCCCATGACTTGGCGGAAACCGCGAGCATCGCCGACTACATCTATATCGTCGGCGATACTCAGGTGCTGGGGCAGGGCACACCGGCCGAGTTGATGGGGTCGGATGATCCGCGCGTGCGTCAGTTTATGCAGGGCATCCCCGACGGCCCGGTGCCGTTCCACTTTCCGGCGGCCAACTACCGCGACGATCTTTTGGGGGGCGCTGATGCGCAAGACATCTGTGCTCGAACGGGTGCGTTTATTTGGGCGCGCCGGTATTGATGTAGTAGCCACACTGGGGCGTTCTGGTGTGTTTCTGTTGCGCGCGCTGTTTGGTCGTAGCTCAACCGGTAACAGTTTTCAGTTACTGGTTAAGCAGTTGTATTCGGTTGGCGTGATGTCCTTGGCCATCATTGTGGTGTCCGGCGTTTTTATCGGCATGGTGCTGTCGCTGCAGGGCTTTAGCATTTTGGCCCAGTACGGCTCTGAGCAGGCGGTTGGGCAGATGGTTGCCCTGACCCTGCTGCGCGAGCTGGGTCCGGTGGTCACCGCCTTGTTGTTTGCTGGCCGTGCGGGGTCGGCGTTAACCGCAGAGATCGGCAATATGAAATCCACCGAGCAGCTGTCGAGTCTGGCGATGATTGGCGTTGACCCGCTTAAATATATTGTCGCGCCGCGCTTGTGGGCCGGTTTTATCTCGATGCCGCTGCTGGCGATGATCTTCAGCGTGGTCGGTATCTGGGGGGGGCGATGGTCGCCATTGACTGGCTGGGGGTTTATGAGGGCTCGTTCTGGGCCAATATGCAAAGCAGTGTTTCGTTTCGTGAAGATGTGCTCAATGGTGTGATCAAGAGCGTGGTTTTTGCGTTTGTCGTGACCTGGATCGCCGTGTTCCAGGGCTATGACTGTGAGCCGACTTCGGAAGGGATTAGTCGTGCCACCACGAAAACCGTGGTGTACGCCTCGCTCGCCGTATTGGGGCTGGACTTTATTCTGACCGCTTTGATGTTTGGAGATTTCTGATGCAGAACCGCACGCTGGAAATTGGTGTCGGCTTGTTCCTGTTGGCCGGGTTATTGGCCTTGTTACTGCTGGCCTTGCGCGTCAGTGGCCTGACCGTCGGCAGCAGCGACAATACCTACAAGGTGTACGCGCACTTTGAGAATATTGCCGGTTTGACGGTCAGATCGAAAGTGACCATGGCCGGTGTGGCAATCGGCAAGGTCACCGCCATTGATCTGGACCGCAACAGCTATATGGGGCGCGTCACCATGGTGCTCGATGATGCTGTAGATAACCTGCCGACAGATTCCACCGCCTCGATTCTGACCGCAGGTTTGCTGGGCGAAAAATACATTGGGATTAGCGTGGGCGGCGAAGAAGAAGTGCTGCGCGATGGCGGCACTATTCACGACACGCAGTCGTCATTGGTGCTGGAAGACCTGATTGGCAAGTTTTTGCTTAATTCGGTCAATAAAGACCAGGCTAATTAATAGAGGTACTGACTATGTTCAAAGCACTGCGTAATGGTCTGTTTATTTGTCTGGCTGCCATGTCTTTCTCGGCGCTGGCCGCCCCAGCTGCTCATGAGGTGGTGCAGCAGACCACTACCACGCTGCTGGCTGACCTCAAGGCCAACAAAGAGCAGTACCGTACCGACCCGGGGGCGTTTTACAACGCGCTGAACAACATTCTCGGGCCGGTAGTCGACGTCGACGGTATTTCCCGTGGCGTGATGACCGTGCGCTACTCACGCCAGGCCTCGCCCGAGCAGATGCAGCGCTTTCAGGAAAACTTCAAGCGCAGCCTGATGCAGTTCTATGGCAATGCCCTGCTGGAATACAACAACCAGGGCATCCGCGTGCTGCCGGTGAATGGTGCGCAGGACCCGCAGCGCACCTCGGTGAATATGGAGATCAAGGACGGTAATGGCACGGTCTACCCGTTGTCCTACACCATGGTCAACCAGAACGGCATCTGGAAAATGCGCAATGTGGTCATCAACGGTATCAACGTCGGCAAATTGTTCCGTGATCAATTCGCTCAGGCTATGCAGGACAATCGTAATGACCTAGACAAGGTTATCGACAACTGGACCGATAGCGTTGCCAAGGCTCGTCAAGGGACAAATGCATCGTGAGGCAGGCCAGCATCAGTGAGATGTCGCCAGGCGTTTTCAGCCTGACGGGTGTGTTGGATTACCTGAGCGCTCCGGCGCTGCGCGAGCAAGGCGCACGTCTGCTCAAGGTCAGCCCGGCAGCCGTTTGCGTGCTCGATTGCGGCGGTGTGGAGAAGTCCAGCAGCGTTGGCCTATCGTTGCTGCTGGCGTTTATGCGCGACGCCAGTGCAGCCGGCAAGACCTTGAGTGTGAGCAATCTGCCCAAGGATATGCGTGAAATAGCAGGCGTCTGCGGTTTGCTTGAAATTCTGCCGTTGCAAGCTTGAGCAGGGCTGCGGTCGGCTGGGAATAATGCGGGGTTCGCAGGCGGGGGGCTTTTTTGTATGATGCCAGGCCCGCGAGCGTCTGCTCGGCAGTCGTTAATTCATGCATTGATCGAGGTTGAGCATGCAGGCCTTAGAAGTAAAAAGTCTCCTTGAGGCTAAATTGCCGGATACCCAGGTAGAAGTTGAAGGCGAAGGCTGCAACTTTCAGTTGAACCTGATCAGTGACCAATTGGCCGCCCTTAGTCCGGTCAAGCGTCAGCAGCAGATCTACGCCCACCTCAATGCCTGGATCGCCGATGGCAGCATCCACGCCGTGAGTATGAAATTTTTTAGCCGTGCCGATTGGGCCGCGCGCTCCTAAACCGAGAGAATCATGGACAAACTGATTATTACCGGCGGTGTGCGCCTTGATGGCGAAATCCGCATTTCCGGGGCGAAGAACTCTGCCCTGCCGATTCTCGCCGCCACCCTGCTCGGTGACGCACCTGTCACCATCTGCAACCTGCCGCACCTGCACGACATCACCACCATGATCGAGTTGTTCGGTCGCATGGGCATTGAGCCAGTCATCGACGAGAAGCTCAGCGTGGAAGTGGATGCGCGGGCGATCAAGACCCTGGTCGCACCTTATGAGCTGGTGAAAACCATGCGCGCCTCGATTCTGGTACTCGGCCCCATGGTCGCGCGCTTCGGTTATGCCGAAGTGGCTCTGCCCGGTGGTTGCGCCATCGGCTCGCGCCCGGTTGATTTGCACATCCGTGGCCTCGAAGCCATGGGCGCGATCATTGATGTCGAAGCCGGCTATATCAAGGCCAAGGCCCCGGAAGGCGGCCTGCGTGGCGCGCACTTCTTCTTCGATACGGTCAGCGTGACCGGCACCGAAAACATCATGATGGCCGCCACCTTGGCCAAAGGCCGCAGCGTGCTGGAAAACGCCGCGCGCGAGCCGGAAGTGGTCGACCTGGCCAACTGTCTGATCGCCATGGGCGCGAAGATTTCGGGTGCCGGCACTGACACCATCACCATTGACGGCGTTGAGCGCCTGCACGGCGCACGTTTCAGCGTAATGCCCGACCGTATCGAAACCGGCACCTACCTGGTGGCCGCTGCGGTCACCGGTGGCCGGGTCAAGGTCAAGGACACCGATCCGACCACCCTGGAGTCGGTGCTGTCCAAGTTGCAGGAGGCCGGTGCAGAGATTACCTGTGGTAACGACTGGATCGAGCTGAACATGCACGGCAAACGGCCGAAAGCCGTCAGCCTGCGCACCGCCCCATACCCGGCGTTCCCCACCGATATGCAGGCGCAGTTTATCGCCCTCAATGCGATTGCCGAGGGCACCGGCACGGTGATCGAAACCGTGTTCGAAAACCGCTTTATGCACGTGCATGAAATGATCCGCATGGGCGCGCAGATCCAGGTCGAAGGCAACACCGCCATCGTCACTGGCGTTGAAAGCCTCAAGGGCGCGCCAGTCATGGCCACCGACCTGCGTGCATCCGCCAGCCTTGTGATTGCAGCCCTGGTGGCCGAGGGTGACACCCTGATCGATCGTATCTACCACATCGACCGTGGTTACGAGTGCATCGAAGAGAAGTTGCAGATGCTGGGCGCCAAAATCCGCCGCGTGCCGGGTTGATGCCATGCTGACCATTGCCCTTTCCAAAGGTCGGATTCTCGATGACACCCTGCCGCTGCTGGCGGCGGCGGGTATCGAACCGACCGAGAATCCGGATAAAAGCCGCAAGCTGATTATTCCGACCACCCTGGATGACGTGCGTCTGCTGATCGTGCGCGCCACCGACGTGCCGACTTATGTCGAACACGGCGCGGCGGATCTCGGCGTGGCCGGTAAAGACGTGCTGATGGAGTACGGCGGCCAGGGTCTGTATGAGCCGCTGGACCTGCGTATTGCCCAGTGCAAGCTGATGACCGCCGGTGCGGTTGGTGCGCCTGAGCCGAAAGGCCGGCTGCGCGTGGCCACCAAGTTCGTCAACGTGGCCAAGCGTTATTACGCCGAGCAGGGCCGTCAGGTCGATATCATCAAGCTGTATGGCTCCATGGAGCTGGCGCCGCTGGTGGGGTTGGCTGACAAGATCATTGACGTGGTCGACACCGGCAACACCCTGCGTGCCAATGGCCTGGAAGCTCAGGAGCTGATCGCCATGATCAGCTCGCGGCTGATCGTCAACAAAGCCTCGATGAAGATGCAGCACGCGCGTATTCAGACGTTGATCGATACTCTGCGCGATGCGGTCGAAGCGCGATGACCGCCAGGGATGGCGGAAATGTCGAAAATGCAGGAGCATTTTTCGACCTTCCAGCCTGAGTCTGATGGCCGCCCAGTGCGGCCTAGCCTATCCGCGTTATAGCCAAAATTCTCAGGTGCCCGCGCGGAGTGGTTGTTACTCTACGGGCGCTTGAGCATTTGCCAATCTAAGAGGCCCGCTATGACCGCTCCTATCGCTATCCGCCGTCTCAATGCCGCTGACCAGGACTTTGCCCAGCATCTGGATCATCTGCTGAGCTGGGAAAGTGTCTCGGATGATGCGGTCAACCATCGCGTGCTGGAGATCATCAAGGCCGTGCGTGAGCGCGGTGATGCGGCATTGGTCGAGTTCACCAAGCAGTTCGACGGCCTGGATGTTGCCTCCATGGCGGACCTGATCCTGCCGCGCGAGCGTCTGGAACTGGCCCTGACCCGCATCACCCCCGAGCAGCGCAGTGCCCTGGAAAAAGCCGCCGAGCGCGTGCGCAGCTACCACGAGCGGCAGAAGCAGGATTCCTGGACCTACACCGAAGCCGACGGCACGGTGCTGGGGCAGAAAGTCACCCCGTTGGACCGCGCCGGCCTGTATGTGCCGGGCGGCAAGGCCTCGTACCCATCCTCAGTGCTGATGAACGCGATTCCTGCCAAGGTTGCCGGCGTGCCGGAAGTGGTCATGGTGGTGCCGACCCCCCGTGGTGAAATTAACGAGCTGGTGTTGGCCGCTGCCTGCATCGCTGGTGTCGACCGCGTATTCACCATCGGCGGCGCTCAGGCTGTGGCCGCGCTGGCCTATGGCACCGAGAGCGTGCCGCCGGTGGACAAGATCGTTGGTCCCGGCAATATCTATGTGGCCACCGCCAAGCGCCATGTGTTCGGTAAGGTCGGTATCGATATGATCGCCGGCCCGTCGGAGATTCTGGTGGTGTGTGACGGCCAGACCGATCCGGACTGGATCGCCATGGACCTGTTCTCACAGGCCGAGCACGACGAAGACGCCCAGTCGATCCTGGTCAGCCCGGATGCTGCTTTCCTTGATCGTGTTGCCGAAAGCATCGCCAAGCTGCTGCCAACGTTGGAGCGCGAGACCATTGCCCGTACTTCTCTGGAAGGCCGTGGTGCGCTGATTCAGGTAGCTGATATGGCCCAGGCCATCGAGGTGGCCAACCGTATCGCGCCGGAGCATTTGGAGTTGTCGGTGGAAAATCCCGATCAGTACCTGCCGTTGATCCGTCACGCTGGCGCAATCTTTATGGGCCGCTACACCGCCGAGGCCCTGGGCGATTACTGCGCAGGCCCCAACCACGTGCTGCCGACTTCCGGCACCGCGCGCTATTCCTCGCCGCTGGGGGTGTATGACTTCCAGAAGCGCTCATCGATCATCCATTGCTCGGCTGAAGGTGCGTCGGAGCTGGGCAAGGTGGCCAGTGTGCTGGCCCGTGGTGAGTCCCTCACCGCCCACGCCCGCAGCGCCGAATACCGCATCAAGGGCTAAACGTAGGATGGGTTGAGCGCAGCGATACCCATCAAAACGCAACGAATTCGAGGAGAGAAGGGCAGATGAGCAAATTCTGGAGTCCTTTCGTTAAAGACCTGGTGCCTTACGTGCCGGGTGAGCAGCCGAAGCTGGCCAAGCTGGTCAAGCTCAACACCAATGAAAACCCTTACGGTCCATCGCCCAAGGCCATCGCCGCCATGCAGGCTGAGGTGAATGACAACCTGCGCCTGTACCCGGACCCCAATAGCGACCACCTTAAGCAGGCTGTGGCTGATTACTACGGCGTGCAGACCGCCCAGGTGTTTGTCGGCAACGGCTCCGATGAGGTATTGGCGCATGCTTTCCACGGCCTGTTCCAACACGGCCAGCCGCTGCTGTTTCCGGATATCAGCTACAGCTTTTATCCGGTCTACTGCGGGCTGTACGGCATCGCCAACGAGCAAATTCCGCTTGATGAGCAGTTTCAGATTCGCGTGGAAGATTACGCGCGGCCCAACGGCGGCATCATCTTCCCCAACCCTAATGCGCCGACGGGCTGTGCCCTGGGGCTAGACGCCATTGAGCGTCTGCTTCAGGCCAACCCGGATAGCGTGGTACTGGTGGACGAGGCCTATATTGATTTCGGCGGTGAAACGGCCATCAGCCTGGTGGATAAATATCCCAACCTGCTGGTCAGCCAGACCCTGTCCAAGTCGCGCTCGCTTGCCGGGCTGCGGGTCGGTATCGCGGTCGGCCATCCGGATCTGATCGAAGCCCTGGAGCGGATCAAGAACAGCTTCAACTCCTATCCGCTGGACCGCATGGCGATTGCCGGCGCGGCGGCGGCGTTCGAGGACAAGGCCTACTTCGAGCAGACCTGCCAGCGTGTGATCGACAGCCGTGAAGCGGTAGTGGCGGGGCTGAAGGCGCTGGGCTTTGAAGTGCTGCCCTCTGCGGCGAATTTCGTCTTCGCTCGTCATCCGGATAAGGATGCGGCGACTCTGGCAGCAGGCCTGCGTGAACAGGGGGTGATCGTGCGTCACTTCAAGCAACAGCGTATTGCCCAGTTCCTGCGTATCACCATCGGTGCGCCGGAGCAGAACCAGGCGCTGCTGGACGTGCTGCAAGGGTTGTAGATAACAGCCATAAAAAATCGGGGCTGGTTACTGCTGCGGTTTTTTATGGCGATGTCCCCGTTATTGGTTACATCTGATCGGTATGCCCCGTTGGGCTTCGTCGCGCTGCTCCTCAACCCAACCTACGAATGCTCGCCTTGCTACACGCAATTGGTAGATAGCCGTTTTGTCGCCTGCAGATTAATGCGGGTGGCCTGGTGTGACGTGCAGTCGAAACCTGAGAGATCATTTTTCGTTGGCGGGCGGTCTTACGCCTATTTCTGCGGTTAGTTGCAGCGCTTTGCCGTTGCGCAGAATGTCGATGAGGATCTTCTGTCCCGGCTTGGCGCGTGCCACCTGGTTCATCGAGCTGCGGCCATCACCGGCGGCCTCACCGTCGATGCTGAGGATCAGATCACCCGGTTGCAGGCCGGCTTTTTGCGCCGGGCCGTCGCGGTAGATGCCGGCAACAACGATGCCGGGGCGACCGTCCATACCGAAGGATTCCGCCAGCTCCGGCGTCAGCGGTTGCACCTCGATACCCAGCCAGCCGCGAATCACCTGGCCGTGCTCAATGATCGCCTGCATTACATCCATCGCCAGTTTCACCGGGATGGCAAAGCCGATGCCCTGCGAACCGCCGGATTTGGAGAAGATCGCGGTATTGATGCCCACCAGGTTGCCGTAGGCATCCACCAGGGCGCCGCCGGAGTTGCCGGGGTTGATTGCCGCGTCGGTCTGGATAAAGTCTTCGTAGGTGTTGAGGCCCAGCTGGTTGCGCCCGGTGGCGCTGATAATGCCCATGGTCACGGTCTGGCCGACGCCAAAGGGGTTGCCGATGGCCAGGCTGACATCGCCGATGCGGATATTGTCTGAGCGGCCGAGGGTGATAAAGGGCAGGTCCTGCAGGTCGATCTTCAGCACCGCCAGGTCAGTCTCAGGGTCGCTGCCAATGATCCGCGCCAGGGTTTCGCGGCCATCTTTCAGGGCCACGACAATCTGATCGGCACCGGCGACCACATGATTATTGGTCAGCAGGTAGCCTTCCGGGCTCATGATCACTGCCGAGCCGAGGCTCGACTCCATGCGCCGCTGCTTGGGCAGGTTGTCGCCGAAGAACTTGCGAAATTGCGGGTCCTCGAACAGCGGGGTCGCGGTTTTGTTAACGAACTTGGTGGAGTACAGGTTGGCCACGGCCGGGGACGCAGCGGTTACCGCTGCGGCATAGGACACCGGCCCTTCCTGCATACGGCCATAGAACGGTGCCTGGCGCACGTGCACGTCCTGTCCCGGCAAGCCGACCCATTGGGGGAAATACTGCATGATCAGCAGTGCTGACAGCACGCCGACCAGCAGGGGCCAGCCGAGGAAACGCAGGGCCTTGAACATCGATCCAATCCTGAGGGTTGCCGGGGGCGGGTGTGCCCCTTAAGGTGCGCCATTATAGAGAAGCGGCCGGCAATAAAGCAGCGCCTGCACCCCTGTTGATAAGGAAACCCCTATGGCCATTGCCCTGGCGACCCTGGTGGAAGACGCCGACCGCTACCTGAATGCCGCGCGCATCAGCGATTACTGCCCCAATGGCCTGCAGGTCGAAGGCCGGCCGCAGGTGCGCCGGATCGTCAGCGGGGTGACCGCCAGTCAGGCGTTGGTCGATGCTGCGGTGGAGGCCGAAGCCGATGTGCTGCTGGTGCATCACGGTTACTTCTGGAAGGGCGAAAACCCCTGCGTCACCGGGATGAAGCGCCGCCGTCTGCAAACGCTGTTAGCCAACGACATCAGCCTGCTGGCTTATCACCTGCCGCTGGATGTGCATCCTGAAGTCGGCAACAACGTGCAGTTGGCCGCGCAGTTGGGCATCACCGTCGAAGGGCCGCTGGAGCCGGAAAACCCGCGCACCGTCGGCCTGGTCGGCTCGCTGAGTGAGGCCATGAGCCCGCGCGATTTCGCCCGCCATGTGCATCAAGTACTCGGTCGTGAGCCGCTGCTGGTCGAGGGCAATGAGATGATTCGTCGAGTCGGTTGGTGCACCGGCGGCGGTCAGGGTTATATCGATCAGGCGATTGCCGCCGGGGTTGATCTGTACCTGACCGGCGAAGCTTCCGAACAAACCTTCCACAGCGCCCGCGAGAATGGCGTCAGCTTTATCGCCGCCGGCCATCACGCCACCGAGCGTTACGGCGTGCAGGCGTTGGGCGATTATCTGGCGCGGCGCTTTGCCATTGAGCATCTGTTTATCGACTGCCCTAATCCGATCTGATGGGTCGTAAACGGTCAGTTCGGCGGGAATAAAGCTAGATCTTTTCGATCTAACTAGGCCCCTGAATAGAAGTGAGTGCTGTGCTAGAGTGCGCCCTCGTCCACGGCCCGCCGGCCCAAACACACCGAATTTCGTGAGTAGCCATGCTCGATAAACTGACCCACCTGAAACAGCTGGAGGCGGAAAGTATCCACATCATTCGTGAAGTGGCCGCCGAATTCGACAACCCGGTAATGCTCTATTCCATCGGTAAAGACTCCGCCGTGATGCTGCACTTGGCGCGCAAGGCATTCTTTCCCGGCAAGCTGCCGTTCCCGGTGCTGCACGTCGATACGCGCTGGAAGTTTCAGGAGATGTATCGCTTTCGAGAGAAGATGGTCAACGAGTACGGCCTGGACCTGATCACCCACATCAACCCCGATGGCGTGGCGCAGGACATGAACCCCTTCACCTACGGCAGTGCCAAGCACACCGACGTGATGAAGACCGAAGGGCTCAAGCAGGCGTTGGACCAATACGGTTTCGACGCTGCCTTCGGTGGCGCGCGCCGCGATGAAGAGAAATCCCGCGCCAAAGAGCGCGTGTACTCCTTCCGCGACAACAAGCACCGCTGGGACCCGAAAAACCAGCGCCCCGAGCTGTGGAATGTCTACAACGGCAACGTCAAGAAGGGCGAGTCGATCCGCGTGTTCCCGCTGTCCAACTGGACCGAGCTGGACATCTGGCAGTACATCTACCTGGAAAGCATCCCGATTGTGCCGTTGTATTTCGCCGAAGAGCGCGAAGTGATCGAGATGAATGGCGCGCTGATCATGATCGACGACGAGCGCATCCTCGAACACCTCACTCCTGAGCAAAAAGCCAGCATCCATAAAAAGATGGTGCGCTTCCGTACCCTGGGTTGCTACCCGCTGACTGGCGCGGTGGAATCCACAGCCAGCACCTTGCCGGAAATTATCCAGGAGATGCTGTTGGCCAAGACCTCTGAGCGCCAAGGCCGAGTCATCGACCATGACTCATCCGGCTCGATGGAAGAGAAAAAACGTCAGGGGTACTTTTAAGATGTCGCACCAATCCGAACTGATCAGCGAGGACATCCTCGCCTATCTGGCCCAGCACGAGCGCAAAGAGCTGCTGCGTTTTCTGACCTGCGGCAACGTCGATGACGGCAAAAGCACCCTGATCGGCCGCTTGCTGCATGACTCCAAGATGATCTACGAAGACCATCTGGATGCCATCACCAAAGACTCGAAAAAAGTCGGCACCACCGGTGAAGATATCGACCTGGCGCTGCTGGTCGACGGCCTGCAAGCCGAGCGCGAGCAAGGCATCACCATCGATGTGGCATACCGCTATTTCAGCACCACCAAGCGCAAGTTCATCATTGCCGATACCCCTGGCCATGAGCAGTACACCCGCAATATGGCCACTGGTGCCTCCAACTGCGACCTGGCGATTATTCTGATCGACGCGCGTTATGGCGTGCAGACCCAGACCAAGCGCCACAGCTTTATCGCCAGCCTGCTGGGCATCAAGCACATCGTCGTGGCCATCAACAAGATGGACCTCAAGGGCTTCGATCAAGGCGTATTCGAGCAAATCAAGGCTGATTACCTGAAGTTCGCCGAAGGTATCGCGCTCAAGCCAAGCTCGCTGCACTTCGTGCCGATGTCGGCGCTTAAAGGCGACAATGTGGTCAACCACAGCGAGCAATCGCCTTGGTACACCGGCCAGTCGCTGATGGAAATTCTTGAGACCGTAGAAGTGGCGGGCGACCGCAACTTCACCGATCTGCGCTTCCCGGTGCAGTACGTCAACCGTCCGAACCTGAATTTCCGTGGCTTCGCCGGCACCCTGGCCAGCGGCATCGTGCGCAAGGGTGACGAAGTCATCGCCCTGCCATCGGGCAAGGGCAGTAAGGTCAAATCCATCGTTACCTTTGAAGGTGAGCTGGAGCAGGCCGGCCCAGGCCAGGCGATTACCATCACCCTGGAAGACGAAATCGACGTCTCCCGTGGCGACATGCTGGTGCACGGCGACAACCGTCCGCAGGTGGTCGACAGCTTCGACGCCATGCTGGTGTGGATGGCCGAAGAGCCGATGCTGCCGGGCAAGAAGTACGACATCAAGCGCGCCACCAGCTACGTGCCGGGCTCAATTGCCAGCATTACCCATCGGGTTGATGTAAACACCCTGGAACACGGCGCGGCGAGCAGCCTGCAGCTCAATGAAATCGGCCAGGTGCGCATCGCCCTGGATGCCCCGATTGCGCTGGATGGTTACGCACACAACCGCACCACCGGCTCATTTATTGTCATCGACCGCCTGACCAACGGCACCGTCGGTGCTGGCATGATCATCGCTGAACCGCTTGGTGCAGCGGGTGCTGGCGGCCATCACGGCAAGCTGGCGCATGTATCTACTGAGGAGCGTGCCACGCGCTTCGGCCAGCAGCCGGCGACCGTGCTGTTCAGCGGCCTGTCCGGCGCCGGCAAGAGCACCTTGGCCTATGCCGTGGAGCGCAAACTATTCGACTCCGGTCGTGCGGTGTATGTGCTGGATGGCCAGAACCTGCGCCACGACCTGAACAAAGGTCTGCCGCAGGATCGCGCCGGGCGTACCGAGAACTGGCGCCGTGCCGCCCACGTCGCGCGTCAGTTCAACGAAGCTGGCCTGCTGACCCTGGCCGCCTTTGTTGCGCCAGATGCCGAAGGCCGCGAACAGGCCAAGGCGCTGATCGGTGCCGAGCGTCTGATCACCGTCTACGTCCAGGCGTCCCCGCAAGTCTGCGCCGAGCGTGACCCGCAAGGCTTGTACGCGGCCGGTGGCGACAATATCCCGGGCGAGTCCTTCCCCTATGACGTGCCGCTGAATGCCGATCTGGTGATCGATACGCAGTCGGTGTCGGTGGAGGAGGGCGTCAAACAGGTATTGGCTCTACTGCGCGAGCGCGGCGCGATCTAAGGGACGCGGCGATTGTAGGAGCGGCCCACGCCCGCGAAAAAGCGGTCGCGGCCATGGGCCGCTTCTACAGGCAATAATCTGCTGCCAATAAAAAGCCCCGCCAAGTTAGCGGGGCTTTTTGTTGGTGCGCCAGGCATGGCGCGTTGCGCGCAAGCGCAACAAGCTTGGCTGTGGTGGCCTCGCTGGTGACTTGGAGGTGAAAGTCCTCTACACACCCGGCAAGGGGAAGTGTTAGCCAGAGGCAAGGGTGTCGCGGGTGACTGCGAATCTGAAGGAAGTCCGAGGCAAAATGCTGGCCTGACGTACAGGAAGCGGATGAGGCGGCGTAGCGGGGTAAGGCGGCCAAAATCGTCAAAGCCCGATACTTGCACGGAACGCTACGACGTAGATCCGACAGGCATAAGCAGGAAGGTCGCGCGAATTACCCTGGGAGATCTGCACGCTTGCCACTGTGCTACCGAGCGCCGTGAGGCGCCGGAATGAGCGTGCAGAAGTCAGCCCAGGCCGTAGTAAGTGGCGAGTAACCGCGCCACCAAGGGCCGAACAGGTTATGCCGCCAGTAGGCGTCAGAGTCTTGTCGAATGTCGCAAAAGCAGAAATCTCTCAATACGAGGGCTGTCCCCCCAAGTCCCGGACGGAATCCGAGGTTTGCGGCTGGCAGTGCACAGACATCGGCGACGTCTGTGGCGTGGACGAACGCGGAGCCGGACACGCTGATGGCGCGGGTGCTTGCACCGGCGAATATGAAGCGTGCGTATCAGCGCGTGGTCAGCAACAAGGGAGCGCCGGGTGCCGATGGCATGACGGTCGACGAATTGGCGGGCCACGTAAAACAGTATTGGCCAACCCTCAAGGCGAGACTGCTGGCCGGCGAGTATCACCCACAAGGTGTGCGCGCCGTCGAAATCCCCAAGCCCAAAGGCGGCACCAGGCAGTTGGGTATCCCCTGCGTCGTGGATCGTTTGATCCAGCAGGCCCTGCTGCAACAACTCACGCCGATCTTCGATCCGCTGTTCTCGGACTACAGCTACGGTTTTCGTCCGGGCAGAAGCGTTCATCAAGCCATTGAAACAGCCCGCGCCCATGTGGCAGCGGGTCACCGTTGGTGCGTGGAACTTGATCTGGAGAAATTTTTCGATCGGGTCAATCACGACATTTTAATGGCCCACTTAGAGCGTCAAATCGAAGACAAGCAGGTGCTCAGGCTCATTCGCCGCTATCTCGAGGCCGGAACGATGACAGGCGGGATCTCCAGTCGACGGCAGGAAGGGACGCCGCAAGGCGGCCCGCTCTCGCCGTTGCTGTCGAATATCCTGCTCAACGAACTTGACCGCGAGCTGGAACGGCGGGGCCACCGCTTCGTGCGCTATGCCGACGACGCGAACATCTATGTGCGCAGTCGTCGTGCTGGCGCGCGAGTGATGGCCGGTGTTGAGCGTTTCCTGAATCAGCGCCTGAAACTGAGGCTGAACCGGGAAAAGAGTCGAGTAGCCGGGTCGTGGATGTGTGATTACTTGGGCTACGGGATGAGCTGGCATCAACCGCCGAGGCTGAGAGTGTCGACGATGAGTTTGGGTCGTTTACGCGACCGCCTCAGAAACCTGCTGCGCGGAGCGCGGGGCCACAAGATGGCGAACGTCGTCGAGCGTATAAACCCCGTGCTGCGCGGTTGGGCGGGCTACTTCAAGCTAAGTCAGAGCAAGCGACCCCTTGAGGAACTGGACGGTTGGGTGCGGCATAAACTTCGCTGCGTCATCTGGCGTCAATGGAAGCGGCCTTCAACGAGGGCGCGCAACCTGATGCGCCTGGGGCTCAGCGAAGCCCGCGCCTGTAAGTCAGCCTTTAATGGTCGCGGCCCATGGTGGAACTCGGGAGCGTCCCATATGAATCAGGCGTTGCCGAAGAAGCTGTGGGATCGGCTTGGACTGGTCTCGATACTGGATACGATCAACCGGCTTACCCGCATAGCCTGAACCGCCGTATACGGAACCGTACGTACGGTGGTGTGAGAGGACGGCGGATGTGAATCCGCCTCCTACTCGATTCTGTCCGTCGCTGAAGCGACCGAATAAACGGCTATTTCTTGTTCTTCAAACCGTAGCTTTCGTCGAGCATTCCCGGTACATCGGCGCTTTTCGGCGCGTAGTCCTTGGGCATTTCGTGATGTGCTGGTGCCTTGATACGTTCGCGCTTTTCACTGCTGTCATCAGCATGCAAGGTGGCGAGCAGGCGCTGGCGAGTCAGTTCATCCAGTGCCAGGCGATTGGCCCCATCGGACAGGTGCTGTTGCACGTCGAACTGGGTTTGGCTGAGCTTTTTCACCAGATTTGCGGTGGTATTGAAGTGGGTCACCACCTCACTCTGGTAGGTGGCGAAGCGTTCTTGAATTTCATCCAGCTGACGCTGGGTGCGGCTTGGCGCTGCGTTGGGCGCCAGGCGAGCAATCAGGAAGCCAATGGCAATGCCAGCGACCAGGGTAATGGCGGGTAGCAACCAGGCGGTGAGCGTCTGTTCCACGAGTCCTTCCTCTCTAAACGGCTTTGCTTTACGTTAACGGCTCGAACCTGCGCTGTATACCGCAATGCAATGCCGAGATGTGTGCGGCGGTATAGCTG
The DNA here is from genome assembly GCF_056312395.1 of Pseudomonas sp. C7.1. Lineage (NCBI taxonomy): Bacteria > Pseudomonadati > Pseudomonadota > Gammaproteobacteria > Pseudomonadales > Pseudomonadaceae > Pseudomonas > Pseudomonas sp. C7.1. Next base: position 87,995 of record NZ_JBWDTL010000003.1, read on the forward strand.
TGTAGCAGCGCAGGCTGTAGCTAGACGAGTCGACCCACTGTGAGGTCACGGAGTTCCCTGTTGCTCACCCGCGAAACCCCTCTGATGATTGCCGGCCCCAGCGGCCAACTTGAAGCCCTGTGGCTGAACACCCCCGATCCCCGTGGTGTGGCGCTGATCTGCCATCCCAATCCGGTGCAGGGCGGTACCATGCTCAACAAGGTGGTCTCCACTTTACAGCGCACTGCCCGTGACAGTGGCTTGGCGACGTTGCGCTTTAATTACCGTGGCGTCGGCGCCAGCGCTGGCAGCCACGATATGGCCAGCGGTGAGGTGGATGATGCTGAGGCCGTAGCCAACTGGCTGCGTGCACAGCACCCCGAGCTACCCCTGACCCTGCTGGGTTTCTCCTTTGGCGGCTTTGTTGCCGCTGCCCTGGGCGCGCGCCTTGAGACCCAGGGCGTGACACTCGACAAGTTGTTTATGGTGGCGCCGGCGGTGCACCGGCTGACTGAGGAAGCCCCCCCAGCCAGCCACTGTCCGCTCATTGTGATCCAGCCCGAAGACGACGAAGTGATCGACCCGCAGGCGGTTTACCAGTGGTCGGCTGCACTCGGGCGTGCCCATGAGCTGCTGAAAGTGGCAGAATGCGGCCACTTTTTTCACGGCAAGCTTACAGACCTAAAAGATCTGCTGCTGCCTCGCCTCTGATCAGCTGCGCGTCGACCTGGCGTCGTTAAAATCAGGCTCGGAATGCTCATGTACAGCCGTACACTCCGCTTCCTCGCCTGCTTTTGCCTAGCCAGCTTCTAGCTCGCAAGATCAGCAAGATGGTTCAAGCAAAGCGAATTTGAATATGACCACTCGTATCCTTACCGGCATCACCACCACCGGCACGCCGCACCTGGGCAACTACGCGGGCGCGATTCGCCCGGCCATCGTTGCCAGCCGCGCGGCCGATGCGGATTCGTTCTACTTCCTGGCCGACTATCACGCGCTGATCAAGTGCGACGAACCGGCGCGTATCCAGCGTTCGCGTCTGGAAATCGCCGCAACCTGGTTGGCGTTGGGCCTGGATACTGACAAGGCGACCTTCTATCGTCAGTCGGATATTCCCGAGATTCCCGAGCTGTGTTGGCTGCTCACCTGCGTCGCCGGCAAGGGCCTGCTTAACCGTGCCCACGCCTACAAGGCTTCGGTGGACAAGAACGTCGAGCAGGGCGAAGACCCGGATGCCGGCATCAGCATGGGGCTGTTCAGCTACCCGGTGCTGATGGCTGCGGACATCCTGATGTTCAACGCGCACAAGGTGCCGGTCGGCCGTGACCAGATCCAGCACGTGGAAATGGCCCGCGACATCGCTCAGCGCTTTAACCACCTGTTCGGCAACGGCAAGGAGCTATTCACCCTGCCCGAGGCGGTGATCGAGGAAGACGTGGCAACCCTGCCGGGCCTCGACGGGCGCAAGATGAGCAAGAGCTACGACAACACCATTCCGTTGTTCGGCAGCGCCAAGCAGCTCAAGGACGCCGTCGCGCGCATCGTCACCGACTCCAAGCTGCCGGGCGAGCCGAAAGACCCGGACAGCTCGCACCTGTTTACCCTGTATCAGGCCTTTGCCGCGCCGACTCAGCAGGCGGACTTCCGCGCTGCGCTGGAGGGCGGCATGGCCTGGGGCGAAGCCAAGCAGGCGCTGTGCAACCTGCTGGAAGCCGAGCTGGGCGAGGCGCGCGAGCGTTATCACGCGCTGATCAGCAAACCGGCTGATCTGGAAGATATCCTCCTGGCCGGTGCCGCCAAGGCGCGCAAGACTGCTACGCCATTTCTTGGTGAACTGCGTGAGGCCGTTGGCCTGCGCTCGTTCCGCAGCCAGGCCGTCAACACGGCGGGCGAGAAGAAGAAAGCCGGCAAGAGCGCGCGCTTTGTCAGCTTCCGTGATGACGACGGCAGCTTCCGCTTCCGCCTGCTCGATGCCGCTGGTGAGCAGTTGCTGCTGTCCAAATCCTTTGCCGATGGCAAGGCTGCAGGCATGGTCAACAAACGCCTGCAATCCGGCGAGGCACTGGATGTACGCGAGCAGAGCGGCGGATTTGGCGTCTGGCTGGACGATGAATGCGTGGCGCAAAGCCCAGCATTTGCCGATAGCAGCGACTGTCAGGCGGCGATTCAGCGTCTGCGTGAGGCTCTAGCACCGCAGGAGTAAGGTGTAGGTTGGGTTGAGGAGCAACGCGACGAAGCCCAACATTGCGTTTTTGTTGGGCTTCGCTGCGCTCAACGCCAACCTACCCGATTGCCAATCAACGGGGCCGTCGCTAAAGTGACGCCCCCGTTTTACTTGCCCGGCTAACGAATTTATGACCCCTCTAGAACGCTACCAGGCTGACCTTAAACGCCCCGAATTCTTCCATGATGCCGCCCAGGAAACTGCGGTGCGTCATCTGCAGCGCCTGTATGACGACTTGGTCGCCGCCGACAAGGGCAGCTCCGGCATGTTCGGCAAGCTGTTTGGCAAAAAGCCGCAGGGGCCGGTCAAGGGCCTGTACTTCTGGGGTGGCGTGGGTCGCGGCAAGACGTATCTGGTCGACACCTTCTTTGATTCGCTGCCATTCGAGCGCAAGGTGCGCACGCACTTCCACCGCTTTATGAAGCGTGTGCACGAAGAAATGCGCACCCTCAAGGGCGAGAAGAACCCGCTGACCATTATCGGCAAACGTTTCGCCGATGAGGCGCGGGTGATCTGCTTCGACGAATTCTTCGTCAGCGATATTACCGACGCGATGATTCTCGCCACCCTGCTGGAGGAGCTGTTCAAAAACGGCGTCAGCCTGGTCGCCACCTCCAATATCGTGCCCGATGGCCTGTACAAGGACGGCCTGCAACGCGCGCGCTTCCTGCCGGCCATCGCCCTGCTCAAGCAGCACACCGAGATCGTCAATGTCGACAGCGGCATCGACTACCGCCTGCGCGCCCTTGAGCAGGCCGAGCTGTTTCACTGGCCGCTGGATGCTGCCGCCGAGGAAAGCCTGCAGAAGAGCTTTGTCAGCCTGCTACCCGAGCACTGCGAGGTGCAGGAAAACGAGCCGCTGATGATCGAAAACCGCGCCATCGTCGCGCGCAAGGTCGGTGACGACGTGGCCTGGTTCGACTTCCGCGAGCTGTGCGACGGCCCGCGCAGCCAGAACGATTACATTGAACTGGGCAAGATCTTCCACGCCGTGCTGCTGGCCAACGTCGAGCAGATGAGCACCGCCAAGGACGACATGGCTCGGCGCTTTATCAACCTGGTGGACGAGTTCTACGACCGCAACGTCAAGCTGATCATCTCTGCCGAAGTTGAGTTGAAAGACCTCTACACCGGCGGTCGTCTGACCTTCGAATTCCAGCGCACCCTCAGCCGCCTGCTGGAGATGCAGTCGCATGAGTTTCTCGCGCGGCCGCACAAGCCCTGAGTCGGGCAAGCAATCTGTAGGAGCTAGCTTGCTGGCGATCTTGCGTTCGATGATCGCGAGCAAGCTCGCTCCTACAAAAGCTACGAGCAGCGTGCGTGCCCAAGCAGGATAAACTCTGCACCATCGACTTATTTTCAGCGGTTAGCCCTATGACGTTTGCCTCCCTCGGCCTGATCGAGCCTCTGCTGCGCACCCTCGACAGCCTCGACTACAAAACCCCTACCGCCGTACAGGCTCAGGCCATAGTGCCGGTTCTGCAAGGCCGTGACCTGATGGCCGCCGCACAGACCGGCACCGGCAAAACCGCCGGCTTTGCCCTGCCCGTGCTGCAACGGCTGATGATGGAAGGGCCGCAGGTTGCCAGCAACTCGGTGCGCGCACTGGTGCTGGTGCCAACCCGTGAGCTGGCCGAGCAGGTGCTGCAGAGCTTTCTCACCTACGGTCAGCATCTGCCGCTGCGCAGTTACGCGGTGTATGGCGGGGTCAGCATTAATCCGCAGATGATGAAGCTGCGTAAAGGCGTGGATGTGCTGGTGGCCACCCCTGGCCGTTTGCTCGACCTCTATCGGCAGAATGCGGTGAAGTTCAACCAGGTGCAGACCCTGGTGCTGGACGAAGCCGACCGCATGCTCGACCTCGGTTTTGCCAACGAGCTGGAGAGTGTGTTCCGCGCGCTGCCGAAAAAGCGCCAGACCCTGCTGTTCTCCGCGACCTTCTCCGACGCGATCCGCGCCATGGCCGGCGAGATGCTCAATGATCCGCTGAGTATTGAGGTCAGCCCGCGCAATGCTGCTGCCAAATCGGTCAAGCAGTGGCTGATTCCGGTGGACAAGAAGCGCAAGAGCGAGCTGTTTCTGCACCTGTACCAGGCCAAGCGCTGGAGCCAGGCCCTGGTCTTCGTCAAGACCCGCAAGGGCGTCGATGAGCTGGAAGCCGAGCTGCAGCGCCACGGCATCAGCGCCGACTCGATCCACGGTGACAAGCCCCAGGCCACCCGCCAGCGCGCCCTGCAGCGCTTCAAGGACGGTGAGGTCAAGGTGCTGGTGGCCACCGATGTGGCGGCCCGTGGTCTGGATATCGACGACATGCCGCTGGTGGTCAACTTCGACTTGCCCATCGTCGCCGAAGACTATGTGCATCGTATCGGCCGCACCGGCCGTGCCGGCACCACCGGCCAGGCCGTATCGCTGGTGTGCGCCGATGAAGTGCAACTGCTCTCGGCCATCGAAACCCTGACCCAGCAAGTGCTGCAGCGCATCGATGAGCCGGACTTTATCCCCGACCACCGCGTACCGCAGACTTTGCCAGGCGGCCAGGTGGTGAAAAAGCCGAAGAAAGCCAAGAAGCCGAAAGTGGTTGGCGGCGGCAAGGGCGGCAGCCTGGGTCGTTGGATGGAGGCTGACGAACCGGCCACGCCATCGGTCAAGGCCGTGCGCAAGGTGCCGAGCTTTGGTAGCAAACCGGGTAAACCCGGCAAGTTTGTTAAGTAATCTCAGGCCGTAGGGTGGACAACGCGAAGCTTGTCCACCAGAGAAGCTAAATGTTCTGCGCAATCCGCCAAAGCACGCCGCTGGGATCGAAAATCACGAAATCGCGCATGCCCCATGGCTGATCCTGGGGCGGCACCAGGCGCACGTCGAAGCGCTCGCTGAGTCGCTCATCCAGCACCTTCTGCCACCAGGCGTCGACGTTCTCCACCAGCAGGTGCATGACGAAGTTCTCCGCCTGCTCCTTGACGTAGAAGTTCTGCAGCAGAAAGGCACAGTGATCGCCATGGCTGAAATAGGCCATGTCATCGCCGACCCAGCCAGGCTTGAAGCCCAACGCCTGATAGAACGCCTGGCTCAAGGCGAAGTCGCGGGCTGGCACGAAGGTTTTCAGTTCAACGCTTTGCAACATCGGGTAATTCCGGCACGAGAGTGATCGAGCAAGCTGATAACGGTTGCGCTAGCCCTCTGCTGGGGCCTACGGAGAGCAGAGGTTAACGACTGGCACGCGCCGTTTCCAGTTGCTTTTTGTGGGTCGCAGCGGCGGTCATGTCGTAGATCACCACGCAGATATGCTCGACCTCACCCTTGGCCCCAGCCAGCGGCAGCAAGGTGACGTTCTGGTACATAAAGTCTTCCTGGCCGGTGATCGGCTGGTAGTTCTTGAAGTGCATCAGATAGGGGTGCTGCTCCCACAGACTGAACGCGCGGGTGCCCAGTTGCACCACGGTATCAATCTTGCGTTTTAGCCAGGTTTCGTTGATTTCAGGGAACAGGCTGAACAGCGTCTTGCCATGCACTTCATCCGGGCCCATGCCGGAATGGTTCTCCATAAAGCTGTTCCACACTTCCACTTGGTACTGGCGGTCGAGCACGATCACGCCGACGTCGATGCACTGCACAATATCGAGCAGCCAGTGCACCTCTTGAATATCTATCTGTGCGGGCATGGACGTACCGCCTAGTTCATCAGGTAGTTGAGCTTGTTGGTCAGGCGCTTGATCGAGTCTTCGGTAAACAGCAGCAGCAAGTCGAAATGGATATTGTGCGCTTCCAGGCTGTAGCTGATTTCCACCGCCAGGGTCTTTTTCCAACGGCGCTGGTTGAGGTGGATCAGCCGCTCGATGGAGGAGTGTTGGCCGAGTAGCTGCGGATGGCCCTGGGAGAAGCGCACGTCGATCTGCTCGGCAATCCCGGCCAGGCACGCGCCGATCAGGATGCTGGCCAGATCCAGGAGCATTTCCGAGGTTTCTAGATCATCCTTCGGCTGCCAGTCGAGCAGGCGTGCCATATCGGCCACTTCCGAATCATGGAACAGCAGCAGCGACTCGCCCGCGATGCCATCGCCGATAAAGCCCTGGCACACCGCGCTCAGGTGTTCGCCACGCATGGCATCGGTGAGGGTCATATGCAGTTCGCTGACCTCGAAGATATTCACCTGTGGCACTGGCAGCTGCACAAAGACCCCGAGCGCTTTGGCCAGCAGCGCGGCGGCGCGGCCCATGGCGACGTTGGTGATCTCGCGCAGGGCATCGCGGAAATTGACTTTCAGCTCATCGAGCACCGCTGTTTGGGCTATGGCGCCGGGCGTGGCTTTCGGGTCGAACAGGCCAAGTTCGAGCAGGGTGGCGCGCAGTATCTCGGGGTCGGCGGGCTTCTTGATAAAGGCCAGGGCGCCGAGTTCCTTGACCCGGCGTACGGCTTCCTCTTGTACGTCTCCGGAAACCACCACCACCTTGCAGGCCAGGCCTTCGGCGCGAAGTGCGGCGAGGGTTTCGTAGCCATCCATGACCGGCATGGTCAGGTCCAGCAGCATTACCTGGCCAAGCCCCTGGCGCAGTGCAGCAAGGGCTTCCTGGCCATTGGTGGCTTGGCTGATGGTCACCGGCCATTCGGGCGGCAGAGCGCGAATCAACTGCTTGCGCGCCATGTTTGAGTCGTCGCAGACCACTAGAGGGATCACGGCTAGAGATTACCTGTGCGCGTTGAAGAGCACCGCTCTGGGGCGGTTTCCCTCAAGCATAGCCGTTTGAGATTGTGCGCGGAGGCTTATTCGGCCTTGTACGTGAGCCATGCCAGGATGCTCTGGGCGGCGCGGCGACCGCTGGCAAAGCATGCGGTTAGCAGGTAGCCACCAGTGGGCGCTTCCCAGTCGAGCATTTCCCCGGCGCAGAAGGTGCCAGGCAGCGCCTTGAACATCAGGTTGCCGTTCAGCTGTTCGAAGGGCACGCCGCCGGCCGTGCTGATGGCTTCATCCAGCGGCCTTGGGCGGATCAGGATGATTGGCAGGGATTTGATCGCGCTGGCCAGCAGGGCAGGATCATTGAACGTCTCGGCGCTGGCCAGCTCGCGCAGCAGGGCGGTCTTGACCCCGTCGATGCCGGCCTGGCGATGCAGATGCTTGGCCATCGACTGCGAGCCGCGTGGTTTGCTCAGGGCCGCCTGCAGCTTGGCCAACGGCGTCTGGGGCAGCAAATCGAGGTGAACGGTAGCGCTGCCGTGCAGGTTGATCGTCTCGCGAATAACGGCCGATAAGGCATACACCAGGCTGCCTTCGATGCCGCTGGCAGTCAGCACAAACTCGCCCAGGCGCGGCGTGTCACCGGGCAGGTTGAGGCTGACGTTTTTTAGCGGCGCGCCAGCGAATTTGTCGCGCAGAAACGGGCTCCAGGCGCTGACATCAAAGCCGCAGTTGCTCGCCTGCAAGGGCGCGATAGTCACACCACGCGCTTGCAGCAGGCTGACCCAGGCACCGTCCGAGCCCAGTCGCGCCCAACTGCCGCCGCCCAGAGCCAGCAGGGTGGCGTCCACTTTGATCAGGTGTTCGCCGGCGGGCGAGGCGATCCGCAGCGCCCCCTGGTTATCCCAGCCCAGCCAGCGATGGCGAGTGTGGATCTGCACGCCCAGTTCGCGCAGGCGCTTGAGCCAGGCGCGCAGCAGCGGTGCGGCTTTCATGTCGGTGGGGAACACCCTGCCTGAGGTGCCGACAAAGGTGTCGATGCCCAGATCGTGAATCCAGGCGCGCAGGGTGTCGGCATCGAAGTCCTGCAGCAGTTCGGCCACTTCCGCCTGACGCTGGCCGTAACGGGCGACAAAGGCCGGCTTGGCCTCGGAATGGGTGATATTCATGCCGCCGACGCCGGCCAAGAGGAACTTGCGCCCCACCGAAGGCATGCCGTCATAAAGATCGACCTGCACGCCGCTCTGGGCCAGCACCTCAGCCGCCATCAGCCCGGCGGGGCCGCCGCCGATAATGGCAACGCGGGGAGCTGGCTGTTGGGTGTTAGTAGTCATGGCTTTGTCGGCGGGGATTAAGGGCGTGCATTCTAACCGAGGCCGCCGCGACCTTGTCATTTGCCCCGGCTTCGGGCAGGGTCGCGGGGTGAATTTCTGACTGGAGCCCCTTATGTCTGACCTCTATCCCAGCATCGACCCCGACGGCCTGATCGAATACTCGGTGGTCTACACCGACCGCTCCCTCAACCATATGTCGCAGTCGTTTCAGTGCGTGATGAAGGATATTTCCAGCACCCTGAAACAGGTCTACAACGCCCATGCGATGGCTATAGTGCCGGGTAGTGGCACCTATGGCATGGAAGCGGTGGCGCGTCAGCTGGCCACCGGGCAGAAGTGCCTGGTGCTGCGCAATGGTTGGTTCAGCTACCGCTGGACGCAGATTTTCGAGATGGGCCAGATCCCCTCCGAATCAATCGTGCTCAAGGCCCGCCCGGTCGCCGAAGGCAGCCAGGCGGCGTTTTCCCCGCCACGGCTGGTCGATGTGCTGGCTGTAATTGCCGCCGAAAAGCCCCAAGTGGTGTTCGCCCCCCATGTGGAAACCTCTTCCGGGATGATCCTGCCGGACGGCTACCTGCGCGCCGTGGCGGATGCCGTGCATGCAGTCGGCGGCCTGTTTGTGCTCGATTGCATCGCCTCCGGCACCCTCTGGGTGGATATGCAGGCCTGCGGTATCGACGTGCTGATCAGCGCTCCGCAAAAAGGCTGGAGCGCCTCACCCTGCTGCGCTCTGGTCATGCTTAGTGAAGCTGCCCAGGCCCGCGTCGAAGCCACGCAAAGTACCAGCTTTGCCTGCGACCTGAAGAAGTGGCTGCAGATCATGCAGGCCTACGAACAGGGCGGCCACGCGTACCACGCCACCATGCCCAGCGATGCCCTGGCGCGTTTCCGCGATGCCATGCGTGAGGCGCAAGCCTTAGGCTTTGCCACCGTGCGCCAGCAACAACAGGAGCTCGGCGACCGCGTGCGCGCATTACTGGCCAGCAAAGGCTTTAAAAGCGTCGCCGCCGAAGGTTTCGAAGCCCCCGGTGTGGTGGTGTGTTACACCACAGATGCCAGCATCAAAAACGGCAGCAAATTCGCCGCCCAGGGCCTGCAAATCGCTGCCGGCGTGCCGTTGCAGTGTGATGAACCGGCGGACTTTCAGACCTTCCGTCTGGGACTGTTCGGGCTGGATAAGTTGGGCAATATCGACCGCACCGTGGCGACGTTGGAGCAGGCGCTAGATAAGGTGTTGGCGGGGTAGAACCCTAGAGTGCGTAGTGCGTAGGATGGGTTGAGCAACGCGATACCCATCACTCTCTTGGCCTCGCAGCGATACCTGCTGATGGGTATCGCTGCGCTCAACGCCATCCTACGGTTTTAGCCGACCTTTATCGCCTGCAGGGTATAGCTCAGCGGCAGTCTTTCTGGCTGGTTATTCAGCCGCCATTCGCCATCCTCGCCCAGGCTCATCTGGCACGGCAGGGCTTCCCAGGGGATGCTGGTGTGTTCTTCCAGCGCGGTCAGGCGCATACCGTGGCGCAGCAGCGCCGTGATGATTTCGCCCAGGCCATGGTTCCATTCGTGGGTGGTGGTGGCGGTTAGTTTGCTGTCGCTGGCTACGTAGCTGTACTCGTCATCCCAGACCATCGGCGCGCTATGTTCAAAGTAGGGCTGAGTGATCTGCAGGGCATCGTGGCAGTCTTCGTCGAGCGTCATCAGTACGGGATGCATCTCGCGCAGGAATAGCCGTCCGCCGGGTTTGAGCAGGGCCGCGACATTGCGCGCCCAGCCATCAATCTTCGGTAGCCAGTTCAGCGCACCGATGCCCGTATAAACCAGATCGAACGATTGCGCTTCGAGCACCTTGGCGGCGTCGTACACCGACGCTTCGACGTACTCGATCTGTTCGCCACAGGCGCTTGCCAACTGGCGGGCCTGCTCCAGCGAGGCTGCAGAAAAATCCAGGCCGCTTATCTGCGCGCCCAGGCGGGCCAGCGACAGGGTGTCGGTGCCGATATGGCACTGCAGGTGCACCGCGCGCAGGCTGCGGATATCGCCAAGGCGCGGCAGGTCAAAGCGCACTACTTCGGATAAATGCATGGGTGAGGCAATAAACAGCTGAATTTGGTAATCAGGCGAGGCCGCATGCAGGGCGGCGCGCTCGTTCCAGTTGGCTTGGTTCAGGGCAAACGAATCATCCATGACGGTGTTTCCATTCAGTGTGTGGGGGAGTGCTTATCCAGTGCGTAGGATGGGTTGAGCATCGCGATACCCATCACTCTGCCTGGCGTTGCAGCGATACCTGCTGATGGGTATCGCTGCGCTCAACGCCATCCTACGGGTGGCTGTGCTTATTCAGCGCGCTCAGTATGGCGTAGGCCGCCTTGATTCTGGCCGCGTTGGGGTAGTTCTTGTTGGCCAGCATAACTAGCCCCTGTTGCTGGCCGGGGACAAACACCGCGTAGGCGCCGAAGCCGCCGGTGGAGCCAGTTTTGTTAAACAGGCTGCTGCCTGGCTCGAATTCAGGTGGTGCGAGGCGGCTGGCTTTTTGTGCTTCCAGCACCATCGCTGGGGAGTTGCCTGCCTGCAGGCGTTCCAGGCTGATCGGGTAGGGGTAACGCTCCCAGCCGAGGCCCTGGGTCATTTCGCCGACGCGGTAATAGCCCGTCTGCGTGGTGGCGATGGCGCGCTGCAGTTCTTGGCTCAGGCCGGATGGGCTGAGGTTGGCCTGGACAAAACGCAGCATGTCCCTGGCATTGGTTTTTACCCCGTAGGCTTCGGCGTCGAGCATCCCTGGCGAGACGCGCAGCGGCTGGTTGTCTTTGCTATAGCCGTAGGCATAGCGCGGCATCTGCGCGGCTGGCACTTGGATATAGCTGTGCGACATGCCGAGCGCGGGGAACAGGGTGCCTTCCATCAGCGTGGGGAAGGGTTGGCCCATGCTGCGTGCGGCGAGAAAGCCGAGCAGGCCGATGCTGGGGTTGGAGTAGCGCCTGTGGCTGCCAGGCGCATATTCAGGCTGCCACTGGCGGTAATAGGCGAGCATGCTGGCTGGGTCGGTCACGATGTCAGGAAACTGCAGCGGCAGCCCGCCAGCGGTGTAGGTGCCGAGGTTGAGCAGGCCGGCGTGTTCCAGCTGGCTGCCACGCAGCTCGGGCCAGTGCTGGCCGGCGCTGTCGCTGAGGGTCAGCTTGCCGGTTGCCTGTGCCAGACCCGCGAGGGTGGCGGTGAGCGTTTTACTTAGCGAGCCGATTTCAAACAGGGTGTCGCGGGTCACCGGCTGCTGGTCATCCAGCCGCGCCACGCCATAGTTGAAATAGTGCGCCTGGCCGTTGTGGCTGATCGCCACGGCCATGCCGGCGATGTCGTATTCCGCCATCACCGGGCGGATGGTTTCGTCTACCAGTGACTGCAGTGTGTCGGCTGCGTGTGCAGCGCTGCCGAATGTGAGTGCGGCGAGCAGGGCTGGCAGAGTGCTGAATTTTCCGTGCATGCTGTGTGAGGTTCCTTGGTCGTTTTGGGCTTTTGGGGCGTAAAGATGGGCGATGTGACAGTGCATGTCGCGCTTTTATCCCGGTTCTGTCCCAATAGCGTGTTGCAAGGGCGATAAGTCGTAGGTTGGGTTGAGGAGCAACGCGACGAAGCCCAACGATCCTGCCCCAAGCTGTTGGGCTTCGCTACGCTCAACGCCAACCTACCTGGGCATGCAGGCTGCAGCCGCGCAAAGCGGGGTAATCCACGCGCGCCAGCCCCATGCAACACATGTCTGGGACATAGCCTTTATCCCGGCCCGCGCGCCTGCCAGATTTTGGCCGCGCTGTGGTGGAGAATGCCGTGGCGCTTGGCCAGGGCGTGGCGGTCTTTGTCATAGCCGCCGCCGATCAGCCCAACTACCGGAATGTCGCGGCCCAGGCAGTGATTGAGCACGGCTTCGTCACGGGCAGCGATGCCGGCGTCCGTCAGGTTGAGGTAGCCGAGGGCGTCGTGCTGGTGCACGTCGACGCCAGCGTCGTACAGCACAATATCCGGCTGATACAGCGGCAGCAGGTAGTTGAGGGTATCGTTGACCACCTTTAAATAATCGTCATCACCCATGCCGTTGGGCAAGGGAATATCCCAGTCGCTGGCTGCCTTGCGCGCCGGGTAATTCTTTTCGCAGTGCAGCGATACGGTGATTGCCTCTGGGGTGTTTTCCAGCAGGCGCGCGGTACCGTCGCCCTGATGCACATCGCAGTCGAAGATCAGCACGCGCTGGGCTTTGCCGCTGGCCAGCAGGTACTGACTGATCACCGCCAGGTCGTTGAAGATGCAGAACCCGGCCGGGTGATTGTAATGCGCGTGGTGGGTGCCGCCGGCCAGGTGACAGGCCAGGCCATGTTGCAACGCCTGTTCAGCCGCCAGCAGCGAGCCACCCACGGCGCGAATGGTGCGCTGCGCCAGAGCGGCGCTCCAGGGTAGACCGAGGCGGCGTTGTTCCTCATCAGCCAGTTCGCCGCTGGCGAAGCGTTGGATATAGGCCGGGCAGTGAGCCAGGGCGAGTACGTCCGTTGGGCACAGGTCGGGGCGCAGCAAGTCGGCGTCTGTGCACAGGCCACTTTCCACCAGATGGTCGCGCAGCAGGCGAAACTTCTCCATGGGGAAGCGGTGCTTGGCCGGGAAGGGTGGGCTGTAATCGTCGTGGTAAACCAGCGGCAGGCGCATGGTGGCGGGCTCGGGCGGAAGTGCCTGCAGTATGGCGAGCGCTCGGAGTGGGCTCAACCCTGGCTGTCGATTGGCCATAATGCTGCCATTATTGTCCGCATCCATCTTTCAGTCGGGCCCACAAGCGTTGGCAAAGTCTTTACCATCGCGCTCAATCTAGATGCCTTGCCGGGCCTGCTGCGAGTGGCCCCTCGAATCATCAAGGCCGGCGTGGCAGCCGCGTCCCTCATCCGGCGCTTCGCGCCACCTTCTCCCTGAGGGAGAAGGGCATAAGGAAGGCGTCGCTACGCGACTTTCACGTTATTTGGAGAGCATGCATGAGTCAGGTGTTGAATGAGTTGGTCGCCCTGCTGACCCTGGAAACCATCGAAGAAAATCTGTTTCGTGGCGTCAGCCAGGACCTCGGCTTTCGCCAGTTGTATGGCGGCCAGGTGTTGGGCCAGTGCGTCTCGGCGGCTAGCCAGACCGTGGAGCCTGCTCGGCATGTGCATTCCATGCACGGCTACTTCCTGCGCCCCGGCGATGCCACGCTGCCGGTGGTTTATCAGGTTGAGCGCGTGCGCGATGGCGGCAGCTTCAGCACGCGGCGGGTGACGGCGATCCAGAAGGGTAAGCCGATTTTTACCTGCAGCGCGTCGTTCCAGTTCGATGAAGAAGGCTTTCACCATCAGAACCTGATGCCGCAAGTCCCTGGCCCGGAAGAGCTGAGATCGGAAACCGAACTGGCGCGCCTGGTGGTCGATGCATTGCCGGAGCGCATGCGTGAGCGGGCGGTAAGCGATAAGCCAATCGAGATTCGCCCGGTGACGGTCGATAATCCCTTTGCGCCAAAACCCAGCGAGCCGGTTAAACATGTGTGGTTTCGCGCCGCTGGTGAGTTGCCGGATGATCCGCAGTTACACAAATATCTGCTGGGCTACGCCAGCGACTTCAATTTGCTGACCACCTCGATGCTGCCGCACGGCGTGTCGGTGTGGCAGAAATTTATGCAGGTCGCTAGCCTCGACCACTCGCTGTGGTTTCACGGCAACCTACGCATGGACGACTGGCTGCTCTACAGCATGGACAGCCCCTGGGCCGGCAATGCCCGTGGCTTCTCCCGTGGCAGCATTTTCAACCGTCAGGGGCATTTGGTTGCCTCGGTCGCCCAAGAAGGTCTTACCCGCATACGTGAGGATTGGAAGTGAGCCTGAGCGCTGCCCGCCATTGGGTGTTCGATATGGACGGCACCCTGACCTTGGCTGTACACGACTTCGAGGCGATCAAGCGGGCGCTGGATATTCCCCTGGCGGAAGACATCCTTGGCCATCTGGCCGCGCTGCCCGAGGCAGTGGCCGCCGCCAAACACGCCTGGCTGCTGGAGCACGAGCGGGAGCTGGCTTTGGCTTCGCAGCCGGCGCCCGGAGCGATTGATCTGGTGCGCGAGCTGCACGGGCGTGGCTGTCGCCTCGGCATTCTCACCCGCAATGCCCATGAGCTGGCGCTGCTGACCCTGCGCGCCATCGGTCTGGATGACTGCTTTGCCGTGGCGGATGTGATCGGCCGCGATGAAGCGCCGCCCAAGCCTGATCCGGGCGGCCTGCTGCATTTCGCCAGTGCCTGGCAGGTGGCTCCCAGCGAGCTGGTGATGGTCGGCGATTACCGCTTTGACCTGGAATGCGCCCGCGCCGCCGGGGCGCGCAGCGTGCTGGTCAACCTGGCGGAAAACCCCTGGCCGGAGTTGGCTGATCACTTCGCCGTGGATTGCACGGCGTTGCAGCGGGCGTTGTAGCGGACGAGCGCAGTCAGTCGTGTAGCCTGGATAAGCGCAGCGCAATCCTGGACGGCTGGCGCGCGTATTCGACAATGCCCCGGATTGCATCCGGGCTACGGGGTGCGCGTTGGTAGGGAGGACATGGCGCAGCCTTGTCCGCCACTGGTATCTGGAAGGTGGACAAGCCTTCGGTATGTCCACTCTACGAGGTTGTAGACCTTGCACATGCACATAGGGTCTACGGTTAACCGCCGCGTCTGTTAATGACAGCAGCCGGACTCCAGGTCCTTGAGGATCGGGCAGTCCGGGCGGTCGTTGCCCTGGCAGTTGTCCATCAGGTCCTTGAGGGTGTCGCGCAGGCCGCTGAGTTCGCTGATCTTGCGTTCCAGCTCGCTGATATGCGCGGCGGCAAGGGCTTTTACATCGGCGCTGGCGCGCTGGCGGTCTTGCCACAGGGCCAGTAGCTGGCTGACTTCGGTCAGGGAAAAGCCCAGATCGCGCGAGCGTTTGATAAACGCCAGGCGGTGCAGGTCCTGCTGGCTGTACTGGCGGTAGCCGCTGTCGGTGCGGTCGGCGGCGGGCAGCAGGTCGATGCTTTCGTAGTAGCGAATCATCTTGGCGCTAAGGCCGGTTTGCTTGGCGGCTTGGCCGATGTTCATGGTCGTCTCGCAAAGGTTGTTCGTAGGATGGCGTTGAGCGTAGCGATACCCATCAAGCGATTTATGCCTGTACCCGCTGGCATGGCGAATATCGATGATGGGTTACGGCGGTTGCGTTCTTGGGGCTGCCGGATAATTTACTTGCGCCTAACCCATCCTCCGGGCTGCGGGGTCAATCACCCCCAGATTTCATCCGGGCTACGGTTTTTCCGCATCCTTGGGCTTCCAGGTTTTCAGCAGCAGAGCATTGCTCACCACGCTAACACTGCTCAGCGCCATGGCTGCGCCGGCGAGCATTGGGTTGAGCAGGCCGGCGGCCGCCAGCGGAATGCCGACCAGGTTATAGGCAAAGGCCCAGAACAGGTTCTGGCGGATCTTGTTGTAGGTGCGCCGGCTGATATCCAGGGCGTCGGCCACCAGGCGCGGATCGCCGCGCATCAGGGTGATGCCGGCGGCGTGCATGGCCACGTCGGTGCCGCTGCCCATGGCGATGCCGACATCCGCAGCGGCCAGTGCCGGCGCGTCGTTGATGCCGTCGCCGACCATGGCCACCACCGCGTGTTTTTTCAGCTCAGTGATGATCGTTGCCTTGTCCGCCGGTAGCACTTCGGCATGGGCCTCCGTGATACCCAAGGTCTGGGCCACCGCCTGTACGCTGCCAGAGTTGTCGCCGCTGATCAGGTGGCTGGCGATGCCTTGAGCGGTCAGCGCGGCGATGGCATCAACGGCGCCGGGTTTGAGCGTGTCGCCAAAGGCGAACAGGCCGAGCACTTGTGGTTGCGGTGCCAATTCCAGCAGCCAGGACAGGGTGCGGCCTTCGGCCTCCCAGGCCAGGGCGTCGGCCGCCAGTTCGTCAGGCAGCAGAACGTGTTCTTCCAGCAAACGCTTGTTGCCCAGGGCCAGTTGCCGCTCGCCGATCTGCCCGGCAATACCGCGCCCGGCCAGCGCCTTGCTGTTGCTGACGTCGGCGAGGCTCAGCTGCTGCTCTGTGCACTGATCCAACACCGCCTTGGCCAGGGGATGTTCGCTGCCGCGCTGCAGGGCGCCGGCCAGTTGCAGCAACTGCGCGCTATATGCAGCATCAGGGCCATCGACCGCGCGCAGGTGGGCGATGCGTGGGCTGCCTGCGGTCAGGGTGCCGGTCTTGTCGAAGGCCACCAGGGTTACCGAATGGGCAATTTCCAGGGCTTCGGCGTCTTTGATCAGAATGCCGTGGCGCGCTGCCACGCCGGTGCCGGCCATGATCGCCGTGGGCGTTGCCAGGCCAAGGGCGCAGGGGCAGGCGATTACCAGCACGGCCACGGCATTGAGCAGCGCAGTTTCGATACCAGCGCCGAGTAGCAGCCAGCCGAGCAAGGTGGCGAGGGCGATCAGCAGCACGCTGGGCACAAACACCTGGCTGACTTTATCCACCAGCTTCTGGATCGGCGCTTTCGCCGCCTGGGCATCTTCGACCAGGCGGATGATCCGCGCCAGCACGGTTTCCGCACCTAGGGCGGTGGTTTCCACCAGCAGACGGCCTTCGCCATTGATTGCCCCGGCAGTGACGCTATCCCCTGGCTGCTTGGGCTGCGGCAGGCTTTCGCCGCTGATCAGCGCCTCGTCAGCATGGCTTTGGCCTTCGCGAACCAGGCCATCGACCGGGAAGCGTTCACCGGGCTTGACCACGATGGTGTCGCCCAATTGCAGCTCAGCGAGTGCCATCCATTGCTCGACGCCGTTCTGCAGGCGCAGGGCGCGTTCCGGGCGCAGGGCCTGCAGGGCGCGAATGGCGCTGCTGGTCTGGCGCTTGGCGCGGCTCTCCAGGTATTTGCCGAGCAGGATCAGGGTGATGATCACCGCCGAAGCTTCGAAATACAGATGCGGCATGCTGCCGGGCGGGCTCACCGCCCATTGATACAAACTCAGGCCGTAGGCGGCGCTGGTGCCAATGGCCACCAGCTGATCCATATTCCCGGCACGGGCGCGCAGCGCGCTCCAGGCCGCGCGGTAGAAGCGTGCGCCGAAGATAAATTGCACCGGCGTGGCCAGGGCGAACTGGACCCAGGCCGGCAGCATCCAGTGCAGACCGAAGGGGTCGGCAAGCATGGGAATAACCAGCGGTACGCTCAGCGCAATGGCCAGCAGCAGGGACCAGCGTTCGCGCTGCAGTTGTTTGGCTGCCGTGGCCTGGGTTGTCTGTGGGTCGCCGATCAGGTTGGCGCGGTAGCCCGCCTGGCTGACGGCTTGCAGCAGGGCGTTGTGATCCGTGCCACGTAGCACCTGCAATTGCGCCCGCTCGCTGGCCAGGTTGACGCTGACCGAAAGCACGCCCGACTGTTGCGCCAGGGCACGTTCGATACGCCCCGCGCAGCTGGCGCAGGTCATGCCTTCAAGATTCAGCTCCAGGCGCTCGCTGGGCACTTCATAACCGGCTGCGCTGACGGCATTAACCAGCTGTTCCAGGCTGCTGGCAGGCGCTTCGACGCGCGCCTGCTCGCTGGCCAGGTTGATGCTGACACTGGCGACATCGGCCACCTTGGCCAGCGCGCGCTCGACCCGCCCGGCGCAGCTGGTGCAGGTCATGCCGCTGATGGGCAGGTTAAAGGTGGTGAGGCTGGACATGAATGGTCCTCCATTGAGTTCCAGCACAGGATCAACCTTGCCATGCTGGTAAGGTCAAGCCCTTTTATCCCTTGACCTTACCCTTATGGCAAGGCCAACACTCAGCTATCCGTTTACCATGGCGGCTTATTTATTCAGGAGGTTGTTTATGCAGGTTTCTCAGGTTCATGCATTCCGGGTCGATGGCATGACTTGCCAGCATTGCGTTAAGACCATCACCGAGGCGCTGTTGGCCTGTGACCCGGCGGCGGATGTGAAAGTGAAGTTTCCCGGCGGCGAAGTGCAGGTGAGCAGCAGCGTGCCGGTGGATCAACTGATGGTCGCCATTGTCGAGCAGGGTTACGGCGTCAGCCTGGCGTAAGTACTGCGGCGTTTGGCCAGTCGCGGATCAGCCCGCGAAAGCAGGCATCAATCATCGGCGCGGCGTCGCTGAGCGGGTCGAACAGATTGGGGTCGCGCGACCAGTCGTAGAACAGGCCGATCAGCAACGCATGCACGGTGCGTGCGGCCAGTCGTGGTGTCAGCCCGGCATGCAGGCGCACTGACGGCGTGTTGAACTGCTGTTCGCAGAGCGCGATAAACAGGTTGATAAAGGCTTCCTGGCGCTCTTCGGCCTCGCGCAATTCTTCGGTGAATTCGCAGCGGCGCAGCAGGATGGTGAAGATGCGCTTCTTCTGCGGCTCGCGGGCTAGATTCTCGATGGCCTCGATGCATAGCCCGCGCAGGGTCATTAGCGGGTCATGCTCGGGGCAGCCGCGCATGCGTTCGGCCAGCTGTTCCGGCGGCAGGCGCACCTGATTAAGCATGGCGTTGAACAGGTCAGCTTTGTTGGCAAAGTGCCAATACACCGCGCCGCGCGTCACTCCAGCATTTCGCGCAATGTGCTCTAAGCTAGTGTGCGCCACGCCTTTTTGCAGAAACAGCGTTTCGGCAGCCTCAAGGATGGCGCAACGGGTTTTCTCGGCTTCTTCTTTGGTTCGGCGCATGGCGGCAGGCGTATTTCTGGCTAGGCTAAGCACAAAGTGTAATGAACTTAAGGGTAATGTCCTATTTACAACCACTTGTGTATGTAACTAGCATTGCTGGTCTCAAACGTTGCGCCTTGCGTTTTTTCGGAGACATCCATGCTTTTCCCTCGTCGTCTGCCGGTTACTGCCGGCTCCTTGCTGTTGGCTTTTTTGGCCGCCCCGCTGTTTGCCGCCGATGCTCCGCCAGCGCCCGAGGTGGTGGTGGAAATCGTCAAGGCTGAGGCACTGCCGCTGGAGCTTGAATATTCCGCGCGTACTGCGGGCTTCCGTGAAGTGCAGGTGCGCGCCCAGGTCAGTGGCATTCTGCAGGAACGCACCTATCTGGAAGGCAGCCAGGTCAAGCAGGGCCAGGTAATGTTTCGCATCGACCCGCGCACCTACCAGGCCGCACTGAGCCGCGCCAAAGGCGCGCTGGCGCAGGAGCAGGCGCGCTATCGGCAGACCGCGCGTGACCTCAAACGCATCCGCGAATTGCAGAAAAAGGGCTTTGCCAGCGAGAGTGAGCTGGACAACGCCGTCTCCAACTTTGAGCAGAGCAAAGCCAATATCCAGGCCGCCGAGGCCGAGGTGCAGTCCAAGCAAATCGATCTTGACTACACCACAGTCAAAGCGCCGATCTCGGGCATCACCAGCAAGGAAACCGTCTCCGAAGGCAGTCTGATGGTGGCCGGCGATCCGAATGCCAGCCTGCTGAGCAATATCACCCAACTGGACCCCATCTACGTCAACTTCGCTGCCCCGGATTCCGATGTGGAAAGCGTGCGCAGCGGCCTGCAGAACGGCAGCTTGATGCTGCCGGAAGACGGCAAAATGAGCGTGCAGATCAAACTCGGCGACGGCAGCGTCTATCCGCTGGAAGGCAAGGTGGACTTCACCGACAGCCTTGTGGATCGCGGCACCGGCACCGTCAGCGCCCGCGCCGTAGTGCCCAACCCGGATCAGACGCTGTTGCCGGGTCAGTTCGTGCGGGTACAGGTCAAAGGCCTGAGCATCCCCAATGCCATGACTCTGCCGGAACGCGCGATTTCTCAGGGCCCTGGCGGCACCTTCGTCTACGTGGTGGATGAGGGCGGCGTGGCGCGTATGCGTCAGGTCACCACCGGGCATACGGCTAAAGGCCGCTGGGTGATTGTGTCCGGCATCAGCGCAGGTGACCGGGTGATCGTCGAGGGCCTGCCGAAGGTGCGCCCGGACAGCCCGGTCAAAGTTGCCGCCCCAGCTGCCAGCCAATCCTAAGGAGCGTTCCCGGTGATCTCACGCTTCTTTATCGACCGTCCGGTATTTGCTGCGGTCATCTCGATCATTATCGTGCTGGCGGGCCTGATGGCCATGCGCTCGTTGCCGATCGCCCAGTATCCGCAGATCCTCCCGCCGCAAGTATCGGTCAGCGCCAGCTATGCCGGGGCCAGCGCCCAGGTGATTGCTGAAACAGTGGCCGCCCCGCTTGAACAATCGATCAACGGCGTTGAGGGGATGATCTACCAGCAGTCCAACTCCGGCGGCAACGCCATGAGCTTGTCGGTGTACTTCGAGGTGGGCCGCGACCCGGATCAGGCCACTATCGACGTTAACAATCGCGTGCAGGCCGCCCTGGCCAAACTGCCGGAAGAAGTACGCCGGCAGGGCGTCAAGGTGCAGAAGAAGTCCTCGGACATTCTTCAGGTGGTGACCCTGTATTCGCCGGATGGCTCGCGCGACCCGGTGTATATCAGCAACTACGCGCTAATCAATGTGATCGATGAGCTCAAGCGCCTGCCGGGTGTGGGCGATGTCAGCCAGTTTGGCTCGAAAGACTATTCCATGCGCATCTGGCTGCGCCCGGACAAGCTGGCGCAGTACAACCTGACGCCCACCGATGTGGTCAACTCGATCCGTGAGCAGAACTCGCAGTTTGCCGCCGGCAGCTTCGGCCAGCAGCCGCTCAAGCAGGAGCAGGACTTCACCTACACGGTGACCACTCAGGGCCGTTTCACCGACCCGAAAGAATTCGAAAACGTCATTCTGCGTACCGACGACACTGGCGCCAGCCTGCTGCTCAAGGATGTCGCGCGGATTGAACTGGGCGCTCAGGATTACTCGCTGATGACCTCGCTCAACGGTCAGCAGAACGCTGCGTTTGGCGTGTACCTACAGCCCGGCGCGAATGCCCTGGACACCGCCGAGGCGGTTAGCAATACCCTGGAGCGGCTGTCGAAGAACTTCCCCAGCGGCATGACCTACAAGGTGCCTTACGACACCACCAAATTCGTCAGGGTGTCGATCAAGGAGGTGATCCACACCTTCTTCGAAGCCCTGATCCTGGTGGTGCTGGTGGTGTTTATCTTCCTGCAAAACTGGCGCGCCACACTGATCCCGGTGTTGGCGATTCCGGTTTCGCTGGTCGGCACCTTCGCCGGGATGTACATGCTTGGTTTCTCGATCAACCTGCTGACCCTGTTCGGCATGGTGCTGGCCATCGGTATCGTGGTGGACGACGCCATTGTGGTGATCGAGAACGTCGAGCGGGTGATGAACACCGACAAGATCGGCCCGCGCGAGGCGACCATCAAGGCCATGGAGGAGGTGACCGGGCCGATCATCGCCATCGTCCTGGTGCTCTGCGCGGTATTTATTCCGGTGGGCTTTCTCGGCGGCCTGGCCGGGGAGATGTATAAACAGTTCGCCATCACCATCGCTATTTCGGTGCTGATCTCTGGCATCGTGGCCCTGACCCTGAGTCCGGCGCTGTGCGCCTTGCTGCTCAAACCCGGGCACCACGAGCCAGCAGCGCCGTTCCGCGCGTTCAACCGGGTTTTCGACAAGCTGACCAGCGGCTATACCGCTGGCGTGCGTTTCTTCCTCAAGCGTTCGGCGGTCGGTTTGCTGCTGTTTGGCGCGATGATTGCGCTGATGGTGGTGCTGTTTAATCGGGTGCCCAGCTCCCTGGTGCCTAACGAAGACCAGGGCTATGTGATCAACGCCTATTTCCTGCCGCCCGCCGCCTCGCTGACCCGTACCGAGAAGCTAACCGGTGACGTGACCCAGCAGTTGATGGCCCATCCTGCGGTGCAGGACGTGGTGACCTTCGCCGGCTTCGACGTGTTGACCTTCGGTACTCGCAGCAACGCCGGGGTGTCCTTCGTGCCGCTGAAAGACTGGAGTGAGCGCACCACGCCTGAGCTGGATGCGCGCAACCTGACCGGTGAATTTATGGGCATGGGCGCAGCGCAGAAAGACGGTGTGGTGATGAGCTTCAACCCGCCGCCGATTACCGGCATGAGCACCACGGGCGGTTTTGAAGGCTATATCCAGGACCGCAGTGGTGGCACCACCGCGCAGCTGGCCGAAAAGGTGCAGGCCTTCCTTGCCGCAGCAGCGAAACGCCCTGAACTGGCTGGGGTGCAGAGCACCTTCAGTGCCAACGTGCCGCAGTACTTTATTGACTTGGATCGCACCAAGGCGCGCGCCCTGGGTGTGGCCGTGAATGATGTATTCACCGCCATGCAGGCGACTTTCGGTAGCTATTACGTCAACGATTTCAGCCTGTATGGCCGTACCTTCCAGGTCAGCTTGCAGGCCGAGGCGGAGTTCCGCAGTAAGCCCGAAGACCTGTCCCAGGTCTATGTGCGCGCGGGCAGTGGCGAGCTGGTGTCGCTGGCCAGTCTGGTCAAGGTCGAGCGGATTCTCGGCCCGGATACCTATGCACGTTTCAACGTCTACCCGGCGGCGAAGATCCTCGGCGGGCCGGCCCCTGGCTTCAGCTCCGGTCAGGCCTTGAGTGCGATTCAGGAAGTGGCGGGTGAGGTGCTGGGTAGCGATTACAGTATCGGCTGGACCGGCTCGGCCTTCCAGGAAGTGGCCTCGCAAGGTTCGGGTAGCAGTGCCTTTATCTTCGGTCTGATCATGGTGTTCCTGATCCTCGCTGCGCAGTACGAGCGCTGGACCCTGCCGCTGGCGGTGGTGACCGCCGTGCCGTTTGCGGTGTTCGGCGCGATTCTCGCGGTGTGGCTGCGCGGTATCGAGAACGACCTGTACTTCCAGGTCGGCCTGGTCACCCTGATCGGTCTGGCAGCGAAGAACGCCATCCTCATCGTCGAATTCGCCGTGCTTTGCAGGCGCCAGGGCATGGGCATCTTCGAGTCGGCGCTGGAGGCTTCGCGCTTGCGTTTCCGCCCGATCATCATGACCTCGCTGGCCTTCATTCTCGGTGTTGTGCCGCTGGCGATCAGCTCGGGCGCAGGTTCGGCCAGCCGTCACTCGATTGGCACCGGGGTGATCGGCGGGATGATGGCGGCGACCTTCCTGGCGATCTTCCTGATCCCGATGTTCTACCTGCTGGTGGAATCGCTGGCAGAGAAAATCGGCAAAGGCCGGAAAAAGGCCGGCACGCCGGTTTGAGTAGCGCCCGCCAGTAATGACAAACCGTAGCCCGGATGCCATTCGGGAGCGGTTTGTCAGGCCGCTGTAGCTCGGGTTTGATTCAGGCCACGGCGGCTCCATCTGTTATTTCATTTTTGGACACCCATGCCGTTACGTCTTCTGTTGGTTCTTGGCGCGTTAAGCGCTTTTGGCCCGTTGGCCATCGATTTTTACCTGCCGAGCTTCCCCACCCTGGCACGCGCGTTCTCCACCGATGTGGAGCATGTGCAACTGTCGTTGGCCGCCTACTTTGCCGGCCTGGCCATTGGTCAGCTGGCGTACGGCCCGCTGGCTGACCGCTTTGGCCGGCGCAAGCCGCTGCTGGTCGGGGTCACGCTGTTCAGTCTGGCGTCGCTGGCCTGTGCCCTGGCGTCGAGCCTGGAGTGGCTGATTGCCGCGCGCTTTGTGCAGGCCCTGGGCGGCTGCGCCGGGATGGTGATCTCGCGGGCGGTAGTGCGTGATCTGTGTGACCCGATCAGTTCGGCCAAGGTATTTTCCCAACTGATGCTGGTGATGGGCCTGGCGCCGATTCTCGCGCCGCTGGGCGGTGGGCTGTTGCTCAGCACTCTGGGCTGGCCGTCGATCTTTATCTGCCTGACGCTGTTCAGCTTTATCTGCCTGTTGGCGGTGGCTAAGTGGCTGCCGGAAACCTTGGCCAAGGATGCGCCTCCTGCGCCTTTGCGCGGCGCGCTGGGGGAGTACAAGCGGCTGTTCGCTGACTTGCCGTTTCTCGGTTATGCGCTGACCGGCGGCTGTGCGATTGCCGGGATGTTTGCCTATATCGCCGGCTCACCGTTTGTATTTATTGAACTGTATGGCATCCCCGCCGAGCATTACGGCTGGCTGTTCGGCAGCAATGCCTTGGGCTTTATTCTGGTGGCGCAGCTCAATGCCTGGCTGGTGGCGCGGCATGGACCCGCGTACTGGTTGGGCAAGACCGTATGGTTCTACCTGGCGTGCGGCCTGGCCCTGTTGCTGGTGGCACTGGCCAAGCCGCAAGCCTTATGGCCACTGCTGGTTCCATTGTTCGGCTGCATTGCCAGCCTGGGTATTCTTATGCCCAATGCCTCAGCCTGCGCCATGGCCGGGCAAGGCAGCCATGCCGGCAGTGCTTCGGCGTTGCTCGGTAGCCTGCAGTTTGTGATTGCCGCCAGTGCCGCTGCCATGGTGGGCGTGCTGCATGACGGCAGCGCCTGGCCGATTGCCGTGGTGATCTTCGCGTGCGGGGTATTGGCTGTGAGCTTTTCCCTGTTCACCCGCTGGGTCGAGCGCGGCGCGATCCGCGCATAGGGTTAGCCAGCGGCGCGCTGCTGCTCGAACGGCAACATATGTGGCGCACTCAGGCGCGCTTGCAGGGTGCTGACAAACTCACGGGCCTCGCTTTCACTGCGAAAGGTCACACTCTGCTTACCAAAACTTACTTGCCAGCCTGGACCTGCGGCGTTTTTTACCGGTTGGATCATGATGTTCATCGACGAGCCTCCTATGCAAGAAAAGCCAGTCTAGTCGCCTAATGTGAACTTTCATTGACTTGTAACAAATCAATCAAGGCTGACGCGCCGCTGGTCCGATTCGCTCACTTTGCGGGTGCTGGACCTGATGGCGCTCATGCACGTCATGCAGGCTGCCGTGCAGGCTGTGCTCGGGCAAACTGAGGTTGAGGTGCAGTTCAACTCGGCGTGCCTGGCCGCTGCGGGTGAGCAGCTGGCATTCCAGACGCAGGTTGCCCAGTTTGCCGCTGCGCAGTGCTTCCAAGCGTTGGCTAAGCGTGGCTTGGCCCAGTTCCGGCATAAAGCGCTGTAACGGGCTGCCCAGGCTTTCGTGGATCGAGTAACCGCTGATCTGCTCCCAGGCCGGGTTGAGGAAGCTCAGTCTGTCGTCGGTATCGGTAATAAAAATCGCATCACCCAGGTGCTCGACCAACGAGCGGTAGCGGCTCTCGCTGACCTGCAATTCGCTGTCCATTTTCTTCTGTTCGCTCAGGTCGATATCGACGCAATACAGCTCCAACTGATCGAGGCTGTTGCGCAGCATCAGGTGGCTGGAATAAACCCAGACCAGGCTGCCGTCCTTGCGTTGTAACTGCACCTCTGCCGCAGGAGTTGGCGAGCCGCCGAGCTGCCACAGGTTGATCTCGCTGGCCACCTTGTTGCGCGCCGGGAGCGGCACGATCAGTTCTTCCAGGCGACGCCCCATCACTTCATGCACGGCATAGCCATAGAGCAGGGTGCTGGCCTGGTTCCAGTAGATCACCCGGCGTTCGCGGTCATAGCCCTGCACGGCAATTCGTGGGGTTTGTTCGAACAGTAGGCGAAAGCGTTGTTCGCTCTCACGCAGGGCGCTTTCGTCGCGTTTCTGCGCGCTGATGTTCTGCACGGTGCCGAGGATACGACCGTGTTCGTCGGCCTCACCACGCCACACCAGCCAGGTGGCTTGATGTGGCTGGGGATGCAGCAGGCGCGCGCTCACTGTCATGGCGCAGCGGTTTTCGAGCAAGGCGTGCAGGGCGCGCTGCACGGCAGAACGTTCGGCGGGGTGCAGCCAACTGAGCAGCTGTTCGGGGTTACATAGCTGGCTGTCCGGGGCGCGGCCGAGCAGGCAGAGGGCTTCTTCGCTCCAGTGGAAGCCATTGCGGTATTCCCAGCTGCCGAGACCTGCATTGCGTTGGGTTTGCTGCAGTACGCGGCTGTTATGGGTGAGTTCTTCGAGCAGTTGGCGTTGTGCCTGACGGTCACGCAGGCTGACAAAAAAGATCAGCCCGGTGCTGAGCAGAATAAATAGCAGGCCTTTGCCGGTTTGCAGCTCGGCCAACAATTCGCTGTCCAGGACCAGCGTATGCAGCAAATAGTCACTGCCGAAAATCCACAGGACGCTGAATAGGATATATACGCCGGCCAGGCGCAATGGGCCTTGAAGATCGGGTCGCATCCCTTACCGCCAATAGCTAGCCAGGTCGAGAGTATTGAATGGGCATTGCCTGAAAGAGGCAATGCATTGAGTCTAGTCGGCCCCCTGTTGAATGCAGGGCGCACGATAAAAAAGCTGTTCGAGCAGCGCGCAACTAAGGTGTACCGAGCTATTGGCGGATGCGCCCTGGCCGAACTAAGATTGCCGCCAGCGCGCTGCGGCAATCCATCGCAGTGCTGCTGTGTCACATGCGCCCCAGAGCAATGCTAGAGTCGCGCCCCATGAAATTGCCCCGTACTGACCGTCGTCGCCTGCTGGCCTGGATGCTGTATTTCAGCGTGCTGTTCAGTGCGTTCGCCTGCAGTATCGGTCACGGGCAGATGGCTGGCCTGCAGCTCAGCGGCTTGAGCAGTCAGTACTGCTCTTTCGACGGCAACTTCGGCGCCGGTGCCGATCTGGATGGCTCCGGCGTGGTAGCGCCCAACCCTGCCACCGGCTCCGGTTGCTCCCTGAGTTCCACCTTTAGCGCGATCATCCTCGCTGCGTTCTTCGGTCTGCTGGGGTTGCTGGCTCCCAGCCGTGCGCCACTGCTGACGTTCTTCTTCACTCCGCGACCTGTCCGCTACCTCTGGCCCTCGGCCAATCCCCGCGCTTCTCCACTTTCCTGATGCACGGCGCCTTAATGGCGCGCCTACCGTTTGCATGTGGCGATGCTATGCCGCGTGCAATTGCTTGAGTTTTCAGGAAAACAATACGCTATGTCTATGCCGTCCTCGCGCGCCTTGAGCGCCGCTTTGCTGTGCGCTGTAACCCCTTCACTCTGGGCTGAACAGGCCGTTACTTTGCCTGACAGTGAAGTCCGTGGCCGTGCTGCATTGGCTTCTGAGCTGTCACTCGACATCCCAACAGAGAGCGCTTCACGTCTGGGCCTGACGCCTAGGGAAACGCCGGCTTCGGTTAGCATCGTTAACCGCGAGCAAATTGAGCGTCGCGGTGCGGACAACACCCAGCAGATGCTCAATGGCGTACCGGGTGTGGTGGCTGCGGCGCCACCCGGGTTTGCCGGTGCTGTCTCGTGGCGTGGTTTTACCGGCAGCCAGGTCACGCAGATGTTCAACGGCATTACGGTGCAGTACGACGCCATTGCGGCGCGCCCGGTGGACAGCTGGATTTATGAGCGCGTTGAGGCGGTTGGCGGCGCGTCCAGCTTTCTCAATGGATCAGGTGCTGTCGGTGGATCGATCAACTACCTGACCAAATTGGCCACGCGCGATCAGGCGTTCAGCGAAGGGCGTATCAGTTATGGCTCGTTCGATGCCAACGAACTGGCTTATGGTTTCAACCAGTCGTTGGGCGAGGCCAATCACCTGCGCATGGATGTCAGCCGCACCAGCAGCAATGGCTATGTAGATCGCGAACAGCGTGAGTCGTGGACCAGTGCCTTTTCCCTGCTGACGGACTTCAACGAGCAGCTTTCGCACACACTGGCGTTTGAGTATCAGGAAGAACAGGTCGACAGCCCTTACTGGGGCAGCCCGGTGCTCAAGGGCCGCTCCGGTGATCTGAAGGTGGACGAGAGTCGACGCTTTGAGAACTACAACGTTGCAGACGGACGCTATGAACAGCGTGTGCGCTGGGCACGCTCCATCACCGAGTATCAACTGACGGATATCACCAGCCTGCGTAATACGCTCTACCACTACAACGCGCAGCGTGATTACCGCAACCTGGAGACCTACGCCTACACGGATGCCACCAATAGCGCCGTGCAGCGCAGTAACGCACTGCTGCAACGGCATGATCAGGAGCTCAATGGCAATCGGTTTGAAGTGCGTCATCAGGGCGGGCTGTTTGGCCTGTCGAGCGAATGGGCTGCCGGCCTGGATTACAGCCATAACGTGCAAACACGCTATCCGCGTTCGGTCGCAGGTCCCTTCGATGTGTTGGATGCTGAGCACTTCGGCCCCGGGCATTTCTTCGACCTACCCGGTATGACCCCTGGTTACGCCCGCCAGCGCACCAATCAACTCGATACCTGGGCATTGTTTGTCGAAAACCGTCTGGAGCTGACAGAGCGTCTGTCCCTGCTCACCGGCCTGCGGCATGATCGCATCGATCTTGAAGTGACTAACCACCAAGCTGTAAGCCTGACCAACCCGGCGTTTTTCGCCCGTGAGTATGAACCCACCACTGGCCGTGTAGGTATGGTCTACGCCTTGAGTCCGGCCGCTAATGTGTATGTGCAATACAGCACGGCTGCCGACCCGCCTGCTGGGGTTCTCACGACTGCTACTCTGGGACAAGTAAAGGACTTTGACCTGACCAAGGGCCGTCAACTGGAGGTCGGCAGCAAGTTTGATTTCCTCGATGGGCGAGCCTCCACCACTGTTGCCGCTTACAAGACCGAACGCGAAAACCTGGCCACGCGCGACCCCGCTAACCCTGGGCAAACGTTGCCGGTGGGTAAGCAATCGACGCTTGGTTTCGAGGTGGCAACAGCGCTGCGCATCACCCCACGCCTGCTGGCGGAAGCCAACCTGGCGTGGATTGATGCCCAATATGATCAGTTCAATGAAAGCGTCAGCGGGCAGTCGGTCTCACGTAAAGGCAATACCCCGAGCAATGTGCCGGATCAGGTTGCCAACCTGTGGCTGACCTACGACCTCACGTCGCATTGGCAGGTTGGCGCAGACAGCCGCCATGTGGCCTCGGTGTATGCCGACGCGGCCAACCAGTTAAAGGCACCGGCCTATACCTTGTTCGGTGCATTTGTCAGCTACCGCCTGGATGCCGACAGCCTGCTGACCTTGCGGGCGCGCAACTTGACAGACGAGGTATATGCCAGCTGGGCCAGCCGCGACATGCTGTTCCTCGGTGCGCCACGCTCGTTTGAGTTGGCCTTGCAGTCACGCTTTTAAGAGGCCGCCGGATGAAGCGCTATCTCTACCTGTGGCATCGCTGGCTGGGTATTTTTCTGTGCCTGTTGATGGCGCTCTGGTTCGTCTCCGGCTTGGTGATGATATATGTCGGTTATCCCAAGCTGACCCAGCGTGAGCACCTGGCCCATTTGCCGCCGCTGAATCTACAAGGCTGCTGCGTGCCGCTGGCCCAGGTGCTCGCTGTCACAGGGGAAAGTGCCGCGCCAATGTCTATTCGCCTGACCAGCGTGGCTGGCGAACCACGCTTTGTCGTCAGGTTTGCGACGGGAGCGGTGGCGGTTGATGCGCGCAGCGGCAAGCGTATTGACTCGGTGACCCCATCTGAGGCCGTGGCCGCCGCTCAACCCTTTGCCGGTGAGCGTACGGTGCATTTTCAAGCATCCGTGCAGGAGGACGCCTGGACGCATTCACGCGCCTTGGATGGCGATCGGCCGCTGCATCGCGTGGAGTTGGACGACGGCACACTGCTGTATGTCTCAGGGCGCAGCGGTGAAGTGGTGCGGGATGCCACCTTCACCGAGCGGACCTGGAATTGGTTGGGTGCCTGGCTGCACTGGGTCTATCCCCTGCGCGGCGGCGTGCTGGATCGCTGGTGGAGTGATGTGGTGATCTATCTGTCCGTGGCCGCCACCCTGATGACGCTCCTGGGCATTGTGGTTGGCGTTCTGCGTTGGCGCTTTGCTGCGCCTTATCGCAGTGGCGCGCGCAGCCCTTATAAAGGGCTGGCGCGCTGGCACCATATCGGTGGTTTGCTGTTTGGTGGGTTGGCGCTGACCTGGATTTTCAGTGGTTTGATGTCGATGAACCCCTGGCGGCTGCTGGACAGCCCGGCTCCCTTGAGCCTGGCGCCCTACCAAGGCGGAACATTGCAGGCCGAGGCCTTCCCTCTCGGGCCTGAACAGGCTTTGTCGCGTTTCAATGCGATGGGGCTGCAGGTGCGTGAGCTGCATTGGCGCCTGCTGGGTGGCCGTGGCTATCTGCTGGGGGTGGACAATACGGGTGCCAGCGCGCTGCTGGCCATGGATGCATCCACACCGCAGTGGGGTTTGGATGAAGCGGAAGTATTGCGGGCAGCTCAGGCGATTCGGCCAGGGGATGTACCCACTGTCGAGCGCCTGACGGCCTACGATTTTTACTACTACGCCCGGGCCGGGCACAGCATGAGCGGGCACCTGGAACGGCCATTGCCGATCCTGCGAGTGCGCTTCAATGACCCGGCCAGTACCTGGCTGCACCTCGACCCGCGCACGGGTGCATTGCTCGGACGAATGGATGAAGGGCTGCGCACCTCGCGCTGGCTGTTTGCCCTGCTGCACAGTTGGGATTGGTTGCCGCTGCTGCAACACAGGC
The DNA here is from genome assembly GCF_056312395.1 of Pseudomonas sp. C7.1. Taxonomy (NCBI): domain Bacteria; kingdom Pseudomonadati; phylum Pseudomonadota; class Gammaproteobacteria; order Pseudomonadales; family Pseudomonadaceae; genus Pseudomonas; species Pseudomonas sp. C7.1. The sequence goes on from NZ_JBWDTL010000003.1 coordinate 118,528, forward strand.
CCCTCTGGGATGGCTGGATGTGGCTGGCCAGTCTGGGCGGTTTACTGATCTGCCTGAGCGGCACGGTGATGGGCTGGCGGAGGCTGCGTGGGCGGCGCGCTGTGCGAGTCAGCAAACGGCCGCGCGTGCCGCGTACGGTGTATGAATCACAGAGCGATTCAAGTTGAGGTCTGATGCGCTCACTTATTCGGTCTAGGTCGCTCAGGTGCGGATTCCGCGCTGACTCGGACACCCATTCCACGCACATCCGGACAGTGATTCCACGCTGATCCGGACACCCATTCCACGAGCATCCGGACACTGATTCCACAGCCATCCGGACACTTTCTGGCAGGCAGCTACGCAGGATTTATTCACTACCATTGGCCTCTTTTTCGAAGCAGAGAGGTCGTCGTGGAGCGTTTATCCATGCGTAAAATCCGTGAAGTGTTGCGCCTCAAGTTCGATTGCGGGCTGTCTGTCCGTAAGATCTCCCGCAGTCTGGGCATAGGTCACAGCAGTGCCGGTGATTACCTTTGCCGATTCACGGCCTGCGGCCTCTCCTGGCCGCTCCCTGCTGAGTTGTCCGACGCCGAGCTGGAGCGGCGCCTGTTCCCGCCACCGCCGGAGATCCCCTCTGAGCAACGACCAACTCCCGACTGGGCCTGGGTGCATGCCGAGCTGCGCCGACCAGGCGTGACCCTGGCGCTGCTCTGGCAGGAGTATCGGCTGGGCCAGCCACAGGGCTTCCAGTACAGCTGGTTCTGCGAGCACTACCGGGCCTGGGCCGGCAAGGTCGATGTGGTGATGCGCCAGGAGCACCGCGTCGGCGAAAAGCTGTTCGTCGACTACGCAGGTCAGACGATGCCGGTGATCGACCGTCACAGCGGCGAGATCCGCCAGGCGCAGGTATTCGTCGCGGTACTCGGTGCCTCCAGCTACACCTTCGCCGAGGCCACCTGGTCGCAGCAGTTGCCGGACTGGCTGGGCTCCCATGCCCGTTGCTTCGCCTTCCTCGGCGGGGTGCCGGAGATCGTGGTGCCGGACAACCTGCGCAGTGCGGTGAGCAAGGCCCATCGCTACGAACCGGACATCAACCCCAGCTACCGCGACTTGGCCGAGCACTATGGCGTGGCGGTGGTGCCGGCGCGGGCGCGTAAGCCCCGCGACAAGGCCAAGGCCGAGGTCGGCGTGCAGGTGGTCGAGCGCTGGATCCTCGCCGCCTTGCGCCATCGCCAGTTCTTCTCCCTGGACGAACTCAACCGGGCCATCGCCGTGCTGCTGGAGCGACTCAACCAACGGCCGTTCAAGAAGCTACCGGGCTCCCGCCAGGCGGCTTTCGACAGCCTGGATCGCCCGGCCCTGCGGCCTTTACCGGAGCAGCCCTACGTCTATGCCGAGTGGAAGAAGGCGCGGGTGCACATCGACTACCACGTCGAGGTCGATGGGCATTACTACTCGGTGCCCTACCAGTTGGTGAAGAAGCAGCTGGAGGTGCGTCTGACGGCGCGCACCGTGGAGTGCTTCCACGCCAACCAGCGGGTGGCCAGCCACGTACGCTCCCTGCACAAAGGCCGGCACAGCACGCAGACCGAGCACATGCCCAAGAGCCATCGCGAGCATGCCGAGTGGACGCCGCAACGGCTGATCCGCTGGGCCGAGCAGACCGGCCCGAACACCGCCGGGGTGATCGGCCACATCCTCGAACGGCGCGTGCATCCGCAGCATGGCTACCGCGCTTGCCTGGGCATCCTGCGCCTGGGCAAGCACCACGGCGAAGAACGGCTGGAAGCCGCCTGCCAGCGCGCCCTAAGCCTCGGTGCCTGTAGCTACAAAAGCCTCGAATCGATTCTGCGCCAAGGCCTGGAAAACCTGCCGCTGGCTCAACAGAACCTACCCCTACTACCGGACGACCACGCCAACCTGCGCGGCCCCGGCTACTACCACTGAACAAAGGAATCCCACCATGCTGCCTCACCCGACCCTGGACAAGCTGCAAACCCTGCGCCTGCACGGCATGCTCAAAGCCCTCGCCGAGCAACTGAAAACACCCGACATCGACAGCCTGAGCTTCGAAGAACGCCTCGGCCTGTTGGTCGATCGCGAGCTGACCGAGCGCGACGACAAGCGCCTGAGCAACCGCCTACGCCAGGCCCGGCTCAAGCACAACGCCTGCCTCGAAGACATCGACTACCGCGCCCCGCGCGGGCTGGACAAGGCGCTGATCCTGCAACTGCGCAGCGGCCAGTGGCTGCGCGACGGCCTCAACCTGATCATCGGCGGCCCCACCGGCGTCGGCAAAACCTGGCTGGCCTGCGCCCTGGCCCACCAGGCCTGCCGGGACGGCTGCAGCGTGCGCTATCTGCGCCTGCCACGGCTGCTGGAAGAACTGGGCCTGGCACATGGCGACGGCCGCTTCGTCAAGCTGATGAGCAGCTACGCCAAGACCGACCTGCTGATCCTCGATGACTGGGGCCTGGCACCGTTCACCAACGAACAGCGCCGCGACATGCTGGAGCTGCTGGACGACCGCTACGGCCAACGCTCAACCATCGTGACCAGTCAGATGCCGGTGGACAACTGGCACGAACTGATCGGCGATCCGACCCTGGCCGACGCCATCCTCGACCGCCTGGTGCACAACGCCTACCGGATCAACCTGAAGGGAGAGTCGATGCGCAGGCGGGCGAAGAAATTGACGACGCCGGGCACCTCAGACTAACAATGCATATCCTGCGTCGCTGCGCTCCGACTGCCTGTCCGGATGACCGTGGAACAGGTGTCCGGATCAGCGTGGGCTGAGTGTCCGAATGGCGTGGAATCCGCACGCTCAGGCTTGGCCCGCCTCACGGCTTTGCGTTACAACACGTTTAATGGACATTTAGTCCACCTTTGGAGGAACACCATGTTATTGAAAAAGACCCTGCTGCTCGCCGCATTGCTAAGCCCCAGCCTGTTTGCCAATGCTCACGAATACAACGCCGGCGAGCTGCATATCGAACATCCCTGGTCGCGGGAGATGCCGGCGGTAGCGCCAACGGCGGCCGCCTATTTTGTGGTGCACAACAAGGGCGCCGAGGCTGATCGCTTGCTGGGCGTCAGCACCCCTGTGGCGGGCAAGGCCGAGCTGCATGAGCATATCCACGCCGATGGCCTGATGAAGATGCAGCAGGTACAGACCGTGGCCATTCCCGCCGGTGGCGAAGTGAAATTCGAGCCCATGGGTTACCACGTCATGCTGTTCAACCTGAAGCAGCAGGCCAAGGACGGTGAGCGCTTTCCGCTGACTCTGACTTTCGAGAAGGCCGGTGAAGTTGAGGTTGAAGTGGCGGTGCAGAAAGACGCGCCGGCTAGCGACAAGGGCCACGGGGAGGGACACGCCCACTGATCGGCCCCTGGGAGTGGTATCAGTCCGTACACGCTCGGTAAGGTCTGGGCCCAATATTCGCTTGGGCCTGGCCGTTACCTAATACAGCCTTAAGCTTGCCGCGCGAAAGTAGTCCTCGCAGACACAACTTCCCCTGCATCACGAGGACTACACCATGCGTAAATTACTTCTGCTGTCCCTGGCTTTGGCCAGCCCGCTGACCTTCGCCGCCACCCAATGCACCACCGCCGACAAAGCGCAGTGGCAGGATCAGGACAAATTCCAGGCGGACCTTAAAGTCCAGGGCTACGAGATCAAGAAGTTCAAAGTTACCGGCGGCAACTGCTACGAAATTTACGGCTTCAACAAAGAAGGTCAGAAGGTCGAAATCTACTTTGATCCGGTCACGGGTAAAGTCGTCAAAGGTGGTGTTGAAGACTGATGAACACCTCCACCACACGCCTTTGGGACCCGCTGGTCAGGCTGTTCCACTGGTCTTTGGCGAGCGCCTTCCTGGCCAATTACTTCTTCACCGAAGAGGGCGAGAACTGACACCGCTGGTTCGGTTACTACGCCGTGGCCTGGTTGGCGATTCGCCTGGTGTGGGGTTTTACCGGTACACCGGCAGCGCGCTGGGCGGACTTCTGGCCGACCCGGGCGCGCCTGGCTGAACACCTGCGGGCACTGTTCAGCGGGCGCGATTACCACCGTATGGGGCATTCCCCGCTGGGCGCTCTGGTGATGATCGGCATGATGCTACTGATGCTCGGCCTGGGCGTGACCGGCTTTCTAATGGAGGAAGTCGACTACTTCTGGGGCGCTGATTTACCCGAGGAGATTCATGAATTCTGCGCCAACGCGCTGATGGCCCTGGTGGGCCTGCACATCGCGGCGGCGCTGTTTGAAAGCTACCGCCTGAAGGAAAACCTGCCGCTGTCGATGGTCACCGGCAAGCGGCGCAAGCTGGATCACTGAGCCGGCGGTTGTCTTTATCTGTCAGGCTCAGACCAGCCGCGCATCCAGGCTGTTCTGCGCCAGGCGTTTGGCTTGGTCCTGGGTCATGCCCAGGCTCTCGTGCAGGGCGGCGAAGTTCTCGGTGACATAACCGCCGAAGTAGGCCGGGTCGTCCGAGTTCACCGTCACCTTCACCCCGCGTTCGAGCATTTGCAGGATATTGTGCTGGCGCATGTCGTCGAACACGCAGAGCTTGGTGTTGGACAGTGGGCAAACGGTCAGCGGGATCTGCTCATCGATAATACGTTGCATCAGCCGCTCGTCTTCGATGGCGCGCACGCCGTGGTCGATACGCTCGATCTTCAGCAGGTCGAGCGCTTCCCAGATGTACTCGGGCGGGCCTTCTTCACCGGCGTGGGCCACCGTCAGCAACCCTTCGCTGCGCGCCTTGTCGAACACCCGCTGGAACTTGCGCGGCGGGTGGCCCATTTCCGAGCTGTCCAGGCCTACGGCGATAAAGGCATCGCGAAACGGCTTGGCCTGCTCCAGGGTTTTGAAGGCTTCTTCTTCGGACAGATGACGCAAGAAACTCAGGATCAAACCGTGGCTGATGCCCAGCTGTTTCTCGCCATCGACCAGCGCCTGCTTGATGCCGCGCAGCACCACTTCAAAGGGTATGCCGCGATCAGTATGGGTTTGCGGGTCGAAGAACGGCTCGGTATGGATGACGTTCTGCGCCTTGCATTTCTGCAGATAGGCCCAGGTCAGGTCGTAGAAATCCTGCTCGGTGCGCAGCACATCGGCACCGGCGTAATACAGGTCGAGAAACTCCTGCAGGTTGTTAAAGGCGTAGGCGCTGCGCAGTGCTTCAACGTCATTCCAGGGCAGGGCAATCTTGTTGCGCTCGGCCAGGGCAAACAGCAACTCGGGCTCCAGCGAGCCTTCCAGGTGCAGGTGCAGTTCGGCCTTGGGCAGGGCATTGAGCCAGTCGTACATGGTTTGATCTCGTTATCAGGCGTAGTTGCGACAATTTTAACCGCAAGGACAGGACTTCGCCGAATCGCTGGGCGCTCAATCGCCTTGCCCGCGCTAATTCGTGAAATAAGCTGCAGGCTCACAGCCACAATGCAGAAGCGTAATGCAATGCATCTACTGCGGCAGCAGCTCACTCCGCCCACGGCTGATATCCGCCAGCAGCCGCTGCAACTCGGCGACCCGTGGCGTGGGGATGGCCAGGTGCAGTTCGGCTCCCGTGGCGTCGTAGTTTTCGCGCTCCAGCAGGCAGTCGAACTCCGCCAGGCGCGCCTTGAGCAGCGGCAGTTCGGCGAACAGACAGTGGCAGCGATACTGCTCGCGGGCGACCAGCTCGATGCGCGGGGCGCTTTGTAGGCATTTTTTGGCGCTGCCGCCGTAGGCGCGGGCCAGGCCGCCGGTGCCGAGCTGGATGCCGCCGTAGAAGCGGATCACCAGCACTACGACCTGATCCGTCTCCTGCGCTTCAATCGCTGCGAGGATTGGCCTGCCGGCGGTGCCGCCAGGTTCGCCGTCGTCGCTGAAGCGGTACTGCGCGCCGACCTTCCAGGCCCAGCAGTTATGGCTGGCACTGGCATCGCTGTGCGCCGCGATAAACGCCTGCGCCTCGGCCGCGCTGGTAACCGGCGCGGCGAGGGCGATAAAGCGGCTTTTGCGAATCTCCTCGCGGTACTCGCAAGGGGCTAGCAGAGTAAATGGCATCAGGCGTCTTTGATAGGAGGCGTCAGGCCGCAGCCCTTGAGGATGATGCGGATCAGGTTGTCGCCGGCTTCTTCGTAATCCTGCTTGGTCAGGCGCGAGGTGCCGGTAACACGGCAGATCTGCGAGGAGAAGTCGGCGTAGTGCTGGGTGCTGCCCCACAGCAAGAAGATCAAGTGCACGGGGTCGACCGGGTCCATCTTGCCGGCGGCGCTCCAGGCGGCGAACACGGCGGCGCGGCCACGGAACCAGGCCTGATAGTCCTGATTGAGCATCTGCGAGAGGTGCTCGCCACCGCTGATCACTTCCATGGCGTAGATACGTGATGCTTTTGGATGGCGGCGGGAAAACTCCATCTTGGCGCGGATGTAGTCGGCCAGTGCGGTAGTCGGGTCGTCGTCCACTGTCAGGTTATTGAAGGTGCTGTCCCACAGCTCGAGGATATTGCTCAGCACCGCCTGGTACAGGCCCAGCTTGTTGTTGAAGTAGTAGTGCAGGTTGGCTTTGGGCAGGCCGACGTTCTGCGCAATGGTGTTCATGCTGGTGCCCTTGAAGCCGTGACGGGCGAACTCTTCCTCGGCGGCCTTGATGATCGCTTCTTCGTTTTTCTGCCGAATCCGTCCGGCGGGTTTAGTGCTCGGGTCGGCTCGATGCGCAAGTACTTCAACAGTCATGGGCGGTTCCGCAGGGGTCAGGTTTTCGGACGACTGCACTGATAACCCACAGTCGCCGAGGTGACAAGCGCAAGGGGCAGAAAAGTGCGATAACGCCATTTTGGCGGGTGTTTGTCTCTGTTCGTGCACGTTAAGTATTCGGAGCACTGGCTTCTGCCGCGTGTATCAAGCTTCGGCCAACGCCTCCAGAAAGCTCTCCAGCACCAGGTGTGGGCGGCGGCCTTTGCGGGTCACCGAGGCCAGGCTGACGTCATAGAAGCGGCTGTCGGGTTTGAGCACGCGCAGACGGCCCTGCTGCACCCAGGCCTGGGCGTAGTGGTCGGGCAGGTAGCCGATGTAGCGCCCGGTGAGGATGAGAAAAGCCATGCCTTCACGATCTGAAGCGCTGGCGGTGCAGTTGAGTGCCTGGTAGTGGCTCTGCACCTCGGGCGGCAGGCGGAAAGTCGGCGCGATGGCTTCCTGAGCGTTCAGCCGCTCGTCCTCCAACAGCTGATCATCGACATAGAACAGCGGGTGGCCGACCGCGCAGTAGAGCAGCGAGCGTTCGTCATACAGCGGTTGATAGTCCAGGCCGGACAGCGCCGTCACCTGAGGCACCACGCCGACATGCAAGCGGCCATCGAGCACGCCTTGCTCCACTTCGCTGGGCGGGGTCATGCGGATATGGATATGCACATCCGGGCCGCGCTCCTTCAACCGCGCCAGGGCGTTGGTGATGCGCATGTGCGGCACCGTCACCAGGTTGTCGGTCAGGCCGATATTAAGCTCACCGCGCAGGTGCTGGTGCAGGCCGTTGACCTCGGTACGAAAACTCTCCAGCGCTGCCAGCAACTGCTGGGTGCTCTGGTACACCTCGCGGCCTTCTTCGGTCAGGGCAAAGCCGGCGCGGCCACGTTGGCATAGGCGCAGCCCGAGGCGCTGTTCCAGATCGCTCATTTGTTGGCTGATGGCCGAGCGGCCTATCCCTAAGGCGCTTTCAGCAGCGGAAAAGCCGCCGCACTCCACCACGCTGCGAAACAGCTTGAGCAGGCGAATATCAAAGTCACTGACCTGGGCCAGTGGATCGGGGCGGCGAGTGCTCATTGGCTTTGGCTCATTGTTTAGTAGATGGTTAACTAAAGATAAGAAGAGTCGTGTTTTCCTGAATCTAAGCCCGTGGCACCTTTGTCTGCAATAGCGCTGTAGGCGCAGAGGGCGCCCAGTCCCATGCCTGTGATCCCTGTTATTCGCGGGCATGGCCCGCTCCTACGGACAGCAAAATTAGACCTTCCTTGCGAGGCCGTACCATGAACATGCCGCAGACCGAAGTCCCGTCCCTGGCCAGCCAGCTCAAGCTGGATGCGCACTGGATGCCGTTTTCCGCCAACCGCAACTTCAAGCGCGACCCACGTTTGATCGTCGGCGCCGATGGCAATCACTTCATCGACGACAAGGGCCGTCGCGTATTCGACAGCCTGTCCGGCCTGTGGACCTGCGGTGCTGGGCATAACCGCAAAGAAATTCAGGAAGCCGTGGCCAAGCAGCTGGGCACCCTCGATTACGCGCCGGGCTTCCAATACGGCCACCCGCTGTCTTATCAGCTGGCCGAAAAAATCACCGAGCTGACCCCAGCCGGCCTTGACCACGTGTTCTATACCGACTCCGGCTCCGAGTGCGCCGACACCTCGGTGAAAATGGCCAAGGCCTACTGGCGTTTGAAAGGCCAGCCGAGCAAAACCAAATTTATCGGCCGCGCCCGTGGCTATCACGGCGTGAACATCGCCGGCACCTCGCTGGGCGGCATCGGCGGTAACCGTAAGATGTTCGGCCAGATGATGGACGCCGACCACCTGCCGCACACCCTGCAGTCGCACCTGGCCTTCACCAAAGGCATGGCGGCAACCGGCGGCGTCGAGCTGGCCAACGAACTGCTGAAACTGATCGAACTGCACGATGCCTCCAACATTGCCGCCGTGATTGTCGAGCCAATGTCCGGTTCCGCTGGCGTGATCGTGCCGCCAGTTGGCTACCTGCAGCGCCTGCGTGAAATCTGCACCCAGCACAACATCCTGCTGATCTTCGACGAAGTGATCACCGCTTACGGCCGCATGGGCAAGTGGACCGGTGCCGAATTCTTCGGCGTGGTGCCGGACATCATGAACACCGCCAAGCAGGTCACCAACGGCGCTATTCCACTGGGCGCGGTGATCGCCTCCAGCGAGATCTACAACACCTTTATGAACCAGGCGATCCCCGAGCACATGGTCGAGTTTGGCCACGGTTACACCTACTCAGGCCACCCGGTGGCCTGCGCCGCTGGCTTGGCGACGCTGGGGTTGCTGCAGCGCGACAACCTGATTGAGCAATCCGCCGCTTTGGCACCGATCTTCGAAGAGAAACTGCACGGCCTCAAAGGCAGCAAGAACGTCGTCGACATCCGCAACTGCGGCCTGGCTGGCGCGATCCAGATCACCCCGCGTGACGGCGACCCGGTGATCCGCCCATTCGAGGCCGGCATCAAACTGTGGAACGCCGGCTTCTACGTACGCTTCGGCGGCGACACCCTGCAGTTCGGGCCAACCTTCAACACCACGCCTGAGCAGCTGGACTCCGTGTTCAACGCGGTGGGTGATGTGCTGAACAGCCTGGATTAAGCCAAACCCTATTCCCTGTAGGAGCGGGCTATGCCCGCGAAACGCATCGCGCCATGGGCCGCTCCTACAAAAACAAGATCCGTTATTAAGGAATTGCCATGACCACCGTTACCCATCTGATCCACGGCGAAATGACCGCCGGTACCGGCCGCAGCGCTGACGTGTTCAACCCGTCCACCGGCACCGTGTCCAAGCAAGTCGCCCTGGCCGACCGCGCCACCATTCAGCTGGCCATCGACTCAGCCAAGAGCGCCTTCCCGGCCTGGCGCAACACCCCGCCAGCCAAGCGCGCCCAGGTGATGTTCCGCTTCAAGCAACTGCTGGAGCAGCACGAAGCGACCATCGCCAAACTGATCAGCGAAGAACACGGCAAAACCATCGAAGACGCCGTTGGTGAACTCAAGCGCGGCATCGAAAACGTCGAATTTGCCTGCGCCGCCCCGGAAATCCTCAAAGGCGAGTACAGCCGCAACGTCGGCCCGAACATCGACGCCTGGAGCGACATGCAGCCCATCGGCGTTGTTGCCGGCATCACCCCGTTCAACTTCCCGGCCATGGTGCCGCTGTGGATGTACCCGCTGGCCATCGTCTGCGGCAACTGCTTTATCTTGAAGCCGTCCGAGCGTGACCCAAGCTCAACCCTGTATATCGCTCAACTGCTGCAAGAGGCCGGTCTGCCGAAAGGCGTGCTCAACGTGGTGCACGGCGACAAAGAAGCGGTGGATGCGCTGATCGAAGCGCCGGAAGTCAAAGCCCTGAGCTTTGTCGGCTCCACGCCGATTGCCGAATACATCTACAGCGAAGGCACCAAGCGCGGTAAGCGCGTACAGGCTTTGGGCGGCGCGAAGAACCACGCCGTACTGATGCCCGATGCCGACCTGGACAACGCCGTCAGCGCCCTGATGGGCGCGGCCTACGGTTCCTGCGGCGAGCGCTGCATGGCCATCTCCGTGGCCGTGTGCGTGGGTGATCAGATCGCCGATGCGCTGGTCGAGAAGATCGTGCCGCAAATCAAGGCGCTGAAAATCGGTGCCGGCACCTCCTGCGGCCTGGATATGGGCCCGCTGGTTACCGCTGCGGCGCGTGACAAGGTCAAAGGCTATATCGATACCGGTGTGGCCCAGGGCGCAAGCCTGGTAGTCGACGGCCGTGATCTGGTCGTGGCTGGCAACGAGAACGGCTACTTTGTCGGCGGCACCCTGTTTGACAAGGTGACCCCAGAGATGACCATCTACACCGATGAAATCTTCGGCCCAGTGCTGTGCATCGTCCGCGTCGGCAGCCTGGAAGCGGCCATGCAGCTGATCAACGACCACGAATACGGCAACGGCACCTGCATCTTCACCCGTGACGGTGAAGCGGCGCGGCTGTTCTGCGACGAGATTGAAGTCGGCATGGTCGGCGTCAACGTACCGCTGCCCGTACCGGTCAGCTACCACAGCTTCGGCGGCTGGAAGCGCTCGCTGTTCGGCGACCTGCACGCCTACGGCCCGGACGGCGTGCGCTTCTACACCCGCAAAAAAGCCATCACCCAACGCTGGCCGCAGCGCGCCAGCCATGAAGCGGCGCAGTTTGCTTTCCCGAGTAATGGTTAAGTAACACCCAAGGGGCTGATCGCAGGATCAGCCCCCTTTTTTGATGTGCATTACTACCTGTAGGAGCCAGCTTGCTGGCGATGCTTTTAGCGACCATCGTCTAGGATGTATCACCCACAGCCACAATCATCCCGTAGGAGCGGTCCATGACCGCGATCAAGGGCACCACCGAATCGCGGGCAAGGACTAGGCGTCCCCCCGCTCCTACACAAGCAGCACCGATGGGTTGAGCGCAGCGATACCCATCAAGCAACAACCGCTTTACGCAACAAACCAGCCGCGCGGGCGCGGCGTTGGTGCAGTGACCGCAGGTTACGGCACCCCTTGGGTGAGCGGGTTCAGGGTTTCCTGACCCGTAAGCCCGCTCTCCCAAGGGCAGCCCACTTCAATTAATTATGAAGAGGACTCCCCATGACAAAACCCATGATTGGCCTACCCCTGTGCCGCTGGCAGCTAACCAGCCGTGATATTGGCTGGTTTCACCTGGTTGGCGAGAAGTACATCCACGCCGTCACCGGCTTCGGTGCCTTCCCACTGATGATCCCGGCCTTCGGCGACGAGCTGGATATGGACACGGTGCTCGATAGCGTGTCCGGCATTATGTTCGGCGGCTCACTCTCCAACGTGCACCCCAGCTTCTACGGCGACGACCACCCCGGCCTCGGCCTGGCCGACAAACCCCGCGATACAACCGTGCTACGGCTGATGCGCGCCTGCCTGGAGCGCGGTATTCCCTTCCTCGGCATCTGCCGGGGCGTGCAGGAACTCAACGTCTTGTTCGGCGGCACCCTGCACCGTGAAGTGCATGAAGTGGAAGGGCGGCTTGATCACCGTGAGGTGAAAGACGTACCGGACGACGTGGCCTACGGCCCGATCCACAACGTCGCCCTGACTGAGGGCGGCGTGCTGCACTCGCTGCTCGGCGAGCGGCAGATCAAGGTCAACTCGCTGCACGGTCAGGGGATTGATCGCCTCGGCGAGGATTTGCAGGTTGAAGCCGTGGCCGAGGATGGGCAGATCGAGGCGGTCAGCGTGATTGGCGCCAAGGCGTTTGCTGTTGGGGTGCAGTGGCATCCCGAGTATCGCTATTGGGAGAAGGCGGATTACAACGCGTTGCTGGGGGCGTTTCATCAGGCGGCGAGGGAGTATCAGGTTAAGAAGCTTGAGCGTCGCAGCGAAGCGGTGTTGGTCTGATTCTTACTACGCTGTGATTTAAACAAAAGGCCCGTCGATTGGCGGGCCTTTTTTTTGAAAGTTGATGGGTATCGCTGCGCTCAACCCATCCTACGTGCTGCTGATAGGGTAATGCCTGCTAAGTGGTGGATTTTAATAGTTATAGCTTATTTGCTACTGGACTTACTGGGGTCAGCTCTAAAGTGGCATTTTCTTCTAAAAATTTTCGAAGTGGAGAGCCAGTTTTGTAAGGGACTTGGCTTGATGGGACTACTTTTGAAGCGGGTTCGACGTGAAGTCTTTGGTCGTCAAAGAAAATATGAGGCTTTAATGCTTTTAAAACCTTTTCTTTAGCCAGTCCTCCTAAGAAAAAGGCTTGGTCAACATATACGTTCCATTTTCTCAGTGTCTTTATTACTCGGACGTGTGCAGGGCTGTTCCTGGCGGTGACAATTGATATTTTGATAGGTGACTTTTCTGATCCAATCTTATTGTGGATGGTTGAGAGTACTCGTATGAGTTTTGCGAATGGCCCATCTTTTAACTCTATATCTTCGTTCTGTAGTTCGTTGCTCTGGAACTGATCCATACCTTTGGTTTTGTATATGTACTCTGAATCTTCGGAAAAAATAACTGCGTCGGCGTCAAAGGCAAATCGTATTCTCTCTTCGTCTGGTAAGTAGTCTGATGGTGCGTCATATATTGTTGCTGCTGCACATTGCTCGGTGTCAATGGCAGTTTGGACGTCCTCAGAGTGCTTGGTTAATAAGAGGTCTACATCGAAGGCTTGAAGGAATGGGGCTAGAGATTCTCCTCCGGAGAATGCGGATCTTGTTATATCAAGATTGTAGTGTTTGATTGAATTATGTATTCGAAGTCCTGTGTCGGGTGAGTTTTTTGACATGATTATGACTTCTACGAGTCTTTGGCTTGGCTCAGATGCGTACTTGTTTAGCTTCAAAAGTGCCTCTACGAGATAGTAAGCGGCACCTTTTTCTAGTATTAGATCCTCGTGTTCGAGTTGGTATTTTCTGTATTCATCAACAGAGCCTGTTTCAAATATTTTGTTTTCTTTCTCTAGATCGAATAGCGCTCGTGAGGATACTCCGATCACTAGTGTGTTCTTGAAGTCTATGGGCATTTTAATACGTTCTCTATTTATGCTCTTGCTATCTAATAAATAAGGGTGGGTTCGTTTCTCTACCCTTCCTTGGGGGGGCATGCTGAGTCACACAATTCCCGTAGGATGGGTTGAGCGTAGCGATACCCATCAATAATGGCTATCTGAAATCATCGCTGCTGCGTTCTCCACCGACTATGTCCGTATCTTCATCCCCCGCCCAATCCCCCGGCAATAACCCCGCCCGCACATACCGATGAAATGATGACCATGGCCAATCGACCACGCGCTGCACATGCCCGTGTTTGCGTGGATTGTGGTGGATGTAATCGATATGCCGGTTGAAATCCGCCTGATCGCGGATGCGGTGTTCCCAATAACGGCGCTGCCATATGCCGCGTTCGTCCTTGCGCTGTCGGCTGGCGGATATGTGTTCGCCGTAGGGCAAGGCGCGGGAGAAGCCGGTTTTTATCAAGCGCCAGCGCACGGCGAAATCGGCATCACCGACGGGCAGGGTGCATAGTGCATGCAGATGGTCCGGCAGGATCACGATGGCGTCGATTTGCCACGGATATTGGCGCATGACCTTGCGAAAGCTGGCGCGCAGCAGGTCGATCTGTTCGGTCAATAACGCCTGGCGGCGGTCTGCCAGGTTGAGGGTAAAGAACCAGCTGGCACCTGGGGTGTGATCGCGGCGGTAGTCAGTCATGGCTGCAGTCCTTTGCAGAGGTGGGGTTGGCTGAGTGTAGTAGCGGTTTTATGTGGGATTGATGGGTATCGCGTTGCTCAACCCATATATGGACTCCTCCCGTTTTGCCAGTGAAATACACATCCAACGAACCTAGGTACGACTGCTTCCGTATATCCGGCTTCTAATAAGGCGTTGGGTGCCTTGAGCCATGATGAATATCCGCTCATGTGTTCCTGATCGCCCTAGCGGCCTTGGTTTACAGAGGGCCTGTGGGTAAAGCAGGTTTTACACATGCCGGCTCGACCGGTTCGTCATCACTGCATGTCACTGTGCAATCGTGGTGGATCTTCTACGGTGTCACTTCATTCCTGCTTGGGTACTTCAGGTTTACGCCTCAGCAGGTTGATAGTCTTCCCCCTTGCTGAGGATTGCCCAGATGATCCGGGCATTCTTGTTCGCCAGGGCGACCGTGGCGATATTTGTGTTGCGTCGACACTGCAACTGCTGCAGCCAGGTGCTGCGTCGATCCGTCTTTTCCTTACAGGTCTTCAGCACCGCACGAGCGCCATGGACCAATAACGTGCGCAGGTAACAGTCACCCTTTTTGCTGATGTGCCCCAGACGTTCTTTGCCGCCACTTGAATGCTGGCTCGGCACTAATCCCAGCCAGGCCGCGAACTGTCTGCCCGAACTGAACTGCCGTGCATCACCCACTGCAGACACCACGGCAGTCGCGCTGATCGGGCCAACGCCCTCCACCTGCAGCAAACGCTGGACACGCTCATCCGTCTTAACCTGACGGTGAAGCATGCCGTCCAGCTGTTTGATTCGCTCATCCTGTCCCTGCAGCTCATCACGCAAGAGCTCCAGCATTTCGTGCAGCTCGCCCGGTAATGTCTGGTGTTCGTCCAGCGCCTGCTGCAGCAACGCGCGGGTGGCCGCTATTCCCTGGCGACTCGCAACCAAACCGAACTCGCCAAGCAAGCCACGTATCTCGTTAACCAACGCTGTACGCGCCCTGATTAACCGGCTTCTGATCCGGTGCACCGACTGCCCAGCTTGCTGGTCGGCACTCTTCACCGCGACATAACGCATCGTGGGTCGGCTGGCAGCCTCGCAAATCGCCTCCGCGTCGTTGGCGTCGTTCTTACCACTCTTGACGTAGGGTTTGACGAACTGCGGCGCAATCAACCGCACTTCATGCCCCAACTTGCCTAGCTCGCGCGCCCAGTAATGCGAACTACCACAGGCTTCCATCGCCACCAGGCACGGCTCTTGTTGGCGGAAGAAATCCAGCATCTGTGAACGCTTGAGCTGCTTACGGCACTTCACCTGCTCGTGGCTATCGACGCCATGAACTTGAAAAACCTGTTTTGCCAAATCGATGCCGATTCGCTTAAGTTTCATGGTGACTCCTCCCTTCGTGGCTGTTTGGTTGTGACAACCTCAGTCTGGCGCATAGACGCCGTAGGAGGGAGGAGTCCATCTCATTGTCCTACGGGTGTTGCTTGGCGTTAGGTGTGTGTCCGCCGCCTGTGTGGTGGATTTGATATTGGTTCCGCCCTTACGGCTGCTCACTTTTGGCAAACGCCCCAAAAGTAAGCAAAAGGTCTTGCCCCTTGCTCCTGCCCGGTTTCGTCGGGTTTGTCGTCACGCGCCGCGCTGGCGCTGTCATAAGCCTTAACTATCCTCTACAAACGCCGATTGAGCGTATTACTGGCCAGCTAGAAGGCGACATCCCATGCGTATCAAATCCAAACTGTTGGTGAGCTTTCTGGTTGCAACCCTGATCCCGGTTTTGGTGGTGGCGCTGCTGACGATTCGCAATGTCACGCAGCAGGCCAAAGAGAACTTTCTGGCAGCCAGCAGCTTGGATATGAAGCTGGTGAACAACAGCTTCGCCACCTTCTTTGATTCGGTGGGTTACACCGTTTCCGCCCTGGCGGAGTATCCCGCCGTGAAGGATGCCCAGAACGGCGAGCTGACCACCTACTTCGGTGAGGCGCGCAAGCCGGGCGCGGTGGCCACCGCCAATGGTGGGCGCGAGAAGCAGATTTTCGATTACTTCTCCAGCATCGGTAAGAACAACCCCACCTTTGGCTACGTGTATATGAGCGACACCAAGGGCGGCTATGTGGAGTGGCCGGGCACCGGGGATTATGGCGACTGGGATCCGCGTACGCGCGAGTGGTACCCCATTGGCCGAGACGCCAACTTCACCCTGGGCCGCCGCGACGGTTATTACTGGGAGCCGGATGACGCGGTGTATGTCTCGGTGCTCAAGGGCTTCAAGGACAACGCCGGGCAATTTGCCGGGGTGGTGGCGGTGGATGTATCGCTCAAGGCGCTGACGGATATGGCGCAGAAGGTGCGCTTCGGCGAAACCGGCTTTCTGATGCTGGCCGAGGGCAGTGGCACCTTGCTGGTGGATGGTCTGCAGCCGGAAAACAATTTCAAAAAGGTCAGCGAGCTACCCGGTGAGCACTTTGCAGCCATCGGCAAAACCGAGAACGGCCTGGTCGAGGTGGAGATCGACGGGGTGGCTTATATGGCCAACGTCTATACCTCGCCGGAGCTGGGCTGGAAGTTTGTTGGCTTCAAGCAGTCAGATGAGATTTATGCGAGCGCCCGTGAGCTAACGTGGATCACCCTGGTGGTGTGCATCGTGCTGGTGCTGGTATTCGGCTTGGCTGGGGTGGTGATCGCCAACCGTATCGTCAACCCGATCAACCTGGTGAAGGACGGGCTGCGCACCATCGCCCAGGGTGAGGGTGACCTGACCCGCAGGCTGGACTTGCTCAGCAGCGATGAAACTGGCGAGCTGGCCAAGTGGTTCAATCAGTTTATCGAGTCAATCCAGGGCATGATCCGGGTGATCAAGGAGAACGCCATCAGCATGGATGGGGTGTCCAGCGAGACCAACAAGCGCACCACGGCGATGTCCGCCACGTTGCAACGTCAGTTGAGTTCGGTGGAGCAGATCGTCACGGCGGTGACGGAGATGTCTTCGGCGGCCAATCAGGTGGCCAAGACCTGCGTGCAGACCGCCGATGTGTCGGAGCAGGGCCTGGTGGCCACGCGCAATGGCAAAGAGGTGATTGCTCGCAGTACCTCGGGGGTCAACAAGCTCGGTGCCAGCATCCAGAGTTCCAGCAAGGTGATTCAGGAGCTGGAGAAGGAAACGGTCAATATCAACAACATCCTCTCGACCATTCAGCAAATCGCCGAGCAGACCAACCTGCTGGCCCTCAACGCGGCCATCGAAGCCGCTCGCGCGGGTGAGCAGGGGCGCGGGTTTGCGGTGGTGGCCGATGAGGTGCGCAGCCTGGCCAAACGCACCCAGGACTCCACCGAGCAGGTCAACAATATCCTCAGCCTGTTGGTTAACCGTATCAAGGAAGTGACGGTGAGCATGGACCAGAGCCTGGTCGAATCGGGCAAGGCAATCGTGCTGTCCGGGGAGGTTATGGCCGCCTTCGAAAGCATTGAAGACAAGGTGCATATGATCCGCGATATGACCATGCAGATCGCTACCGCGACCGAGGAGCAGCATTTGGTGACCGAGGAAATCAACCAGAATATCGTCGCGATCAACGACGCGGTCACGCAGATATCGGCCCAGGCCGCCGAGGTGGAAAGCTACGCCCAGGAACAAAGCGGCCTGAGCAGTCAGCTAAAACAGCTGGTGGTGCGCTTCCGCACGGAGTAGGTCAGCGTGGACTAATCCCAGCCTGTGGGATGGATTAAGCGTAGCGATACGCATCAAACCCACTGATCATTGCGCTTACGCCGCACCCGCAGCATCGTCGGCAGGATCAGCCCGGCGAGCAATCCGCCACCGGCGATGCCGCCGCCGTAGGCCATATAGCGCATTAGTACCTGCTGGTTTTCTTCGCCTAGCTGCGCTTGCAGTGCGCGCAGTTCGGAGTTGGCCTGGCTTAGTTCAATGTCCAGTGCCGAGCGGGCGGTTTGCAGTTCGTCGATCAGGGTTTTGCGTGAATCCAGGGTTTCCTGCATGCCTTGTACGCGGGTTTTCCAGGTGTCGTTGATGCCGTCGAGTTCTGCGCTGAGTTCGGCCACTTTCTCTTCAAGCTGCGGCAGGCGTTCGGCCTGACCGGGGACATCCTGCAGGTCACGGTTGGCAATCCACACAGCGCTGCCGTTATCGCCACGCACCTGGCTGTAATCGCCGGAGGTTTGCAGCAGGGTGACTTTCTGCCCGGAGAGCAGGGTGCCGACGATGCGATAGCCGTCGGTTGGGCCGCTGCGTACATAGGTATTCAAGCTGTCGCTGACCCAGCGGTTGCTGCTGGCCGTTTCTTCGGCTTGAGTGCTGGCGCTTGCCAGCAGGCAGGCCGCGAAAGCCAGGCTGTGCAGTGGGGTAAAGGTGGTGGGGCGATGACGGAATAGGGGCATGGGGCAATCTTCATAGGGCAATTAAACGAAACCCTCAGGCGGGTGCGATAAGTGCGGGCCAGGCGCATGGCCGTGAGCAGTTGGGCGGTCGGGATGGTGCGGCGCGCTGGGTAAATGGCCATGCAATCCACCCGGCGGGCCGACAGCAGACAGACACTGGCCGAGCGCGGGGAGTTCACTAAGCGGCGGGTTGCGGGATGGATGGTCGGCAATTTTTCCCAGTGTTGTGGGCATGCGAGCTGCTTAACCAGGCGCTGCATTCGTTATCGCTAAAAACAACAAACCCGGCGCGTGGCCGGGTTTGTTGGGATTGCAGCAGGCTTTACTTGATCTCGACCGCCAGACTGTCGTGAATCTTTTTCTGCCAGATCGCCGGGCCGGTGATATGCACCGACTCGCCCTTGGTGTCGACCGCCACGGTGACGGGCATGTCTTTCACCTCGAACTCGTAGATGGCCTCCATACCCAGTTCGGCGAAGGCCACCACGCGCGACTTCTTGATCGCCTGTGCGACCAGGTAAGCCGCGCCGCCAACAGCCATCAGGTACACGGCCTGGTTGTCCTTGATCGCTTCGATGGCAATCGGGCCGCGCTCGGATTTGCCGATCATGCCCAGGAGGCCGGTGCTTTCGAGGATCTGCCGGGTGAACTTATCCATCCGCGTGGCGGTGGTCGGGCCGGCTGGGCCGACGACTTCTTCGCGCACCGGATCGACCGGGCCGACGTAATAGATAAAGCGACCTTTGAGATCGACCGGCAGCTCTTCGCCCTTGTTCAGCATATCGACCATGCGCTTGTGCGCAGCGTCGCGGCCGGTGAGCATCTTGCCGTTGAGCAGCACGGTTTCGCCCGGCTTCCAGCTCTTCACGTCTTCCGGCGTGAGGGTATCCAGATCAACGCGGCGTGCACTCGGGCCGGCTTCCCAGACGATTTCCGGGTAGGCGGACAGATCCGGCGCTTCAAGCTCGGCCGGGCCAGTGCCATCAAGCACAAAGTGGGCGTGACGGGTGGCGGCGCAGTTGGGGATCATGCACACCGGCAGGCTGGCGGCGTGGGTCGGGTAATCCATGATCTTGACGTCGAGCACTGTGGTCAGGCCGCCCAGGCCCTGGGCACCGATGCCCAGCTGGTTGACCTTTTCGAACAGCTCCAGGCGCAGCTCTTCGATACGGTTGGATGGGCCACGGGCCTGAAGTTCGTGGATGTCGATGTGCTCCATCAGCACTTCCTTGGCCATTACTGCGGCTTTCTCGGCGGTGCCGCCGATGCCGATGCCGAGCATGCCCGGCGGGCACCAGCCGGCACCCATGGTCGGTACGGTCTTGAGTACCCAGTCGACGATGGAGTCGGACGGGTTGAGCATGGCCATCTTCGATTTATTCTCGGAGCCGCCGCCTTTGGCTGCGACGTCCACTTCCACCTTGTCGCCTGGGACGATGGAGTAATGGATCACCGCCGGGGTGTTGTCCTTGGTGTTTTTGCGCGCGCCTGCCGGGTCGGCGAGGATTGAGGCGCGCAGGACGTTTTCCGGCAGGTTGTAAGCGCGGCGCACGCCTTCGTTGATCATGTCGTCGACGCTCATGGTCGCGCCGGTCCAGCGTACGTCCATGCCCACGCGGATAAATACGGTGACGATGCCGGTGTCCTGGCAGATCGGCCGGTGGCCGGTGGCGCACATGCGCGAGTTGATCAGGATCTGCGCCATGGAGTCCTTGGCCGCTGGCGACTCTTCGCGCAGGTAGGCCTCATGCATGGCCTGGATAAAATCCACGGGGTGGTAGTAGGAGATGAACTGCAGGGCGTCGGCGACGCTCTGGATCAGGTCGTCTTGCTTGATCACGGTCATGCTTGGCGCTCCTTTTTCTAGGGGGAGGAGTAGGGCAGGGGCTTTGCGGAGCGCTGGGTCACGGCCCGGCGCAGGGCCATCAAGGTCAAAGGGCAAGGTCAAAGGACAAAGCCAAAGCACAAGCTAAAAAGGCGCAGCAGTATACCGCGCACGCTGCCAGGCGGACACCTGTACGGCTCCAGACCCTGGTCGCGGATCGGCCAGTTGAGCCGACTAATGACGTAGCAGCGGCCTAGGCATTCTGTGACCACAGGGGTACAGTGGCGGCTAGATGCCAGCATGGGATGGAGCCCATAAACCCATGAGCCTAAGTAATCAGCGGGTAACCCAGCGATCTCTACAAAGCCTGCTGCTGAAGCGTTTCGGCATGGGGGTGGCAACTTATGTGCTGACTGGGCTGTTGTGCGGGATTGGTGTATTTGCCGGGCTGTTTCATGCATCTACCCTCGCCACGCTGAGCATCACGGCCCTGGCCGCCCTTAGTCAGCTGGTGTTTCTCGGGCTGTTTCTGTCGCGCTTCAACCTGCGGCTAGCCGACCCTAGCCTGACTGAACCCCAGGTGCTGG
This sequence comes from Pseudomonas sp. C7.1, assembly GCF_056312395.1. Taxonomy (NCBI): domain Bacteria; kingdom Pseudomonadati; phylum Pseudomonadota; class Gammaproteobacteria; order Pseudomonadales; family Pseudomonadaceae; genus Pseudomonas; species Pseudomonas sp. C7.1. Next base: position 139,273 of record NZ_JBWDTL010000003.1, read on the forward strand.
TGGCGCTGGCCTGGCTGACCGTGCTGCTGTCGCTGTTCAGCGAAGGTCGCGGCAGCATGCTGGTGATCTATCTGCTGATTTTGCTGTTTGGCGTGTTTCAGTTGCCGCCACGGGTGTTCGCCCGTTGCGCGCTGTTTGCCTTCTCCGGCTTTGCCGGCTTGAACCTGTATGAAGCCTATACCCTGCAGCTGAGCGAACCGCGTGTGGCGCTGATGCAGGCGTGCGTGCTGGCGGTGGTGCTGGTTTGGCTGTGCCTGTTTGCCAGTTACGCCCAGGCCATGCGCCAGCGTATGCGCCAACGGCGTTTTGCCCTGCAGGCGCATCAGGACACGCTGCGTGGCATGATGCGCCAGCTGGAAGACCTGGCTGCCACGGATGAGTTAACTGGGTTGTGCAACCGCAGGCACTTTCTGCGCCTGGCCAGCCGTGAGCTGGAGGGGCTGGGTGATGGACGCCAACATGGCTTGGCGTTGCTCGACCTGGATCATTTCAAGCGGATCAACGATATCCATGGCCACGCCGCCGGGGATCGTGTGCTGCAAACCTTCGCCGCCGTTGCCCGCGCCTGCCTGCGCGACGGTGATGTGGTAGCCCGCTACGGCGGTGAGGAATTTGTATTGTTGTTACCCAATACCGAAGCTGATCAGTTCACCGCCTGCTGCGAGCGTCTGCGTGAGGCCTTTAGCCGCGCTGAGCCGTTAGGCTTACAGGTGACCAGCCTGAGCGTGTCCATCGGCATGACTCTGTTGACTGTGCACGATGATCTCGACGAAGCCCTGCAACGTGCCGATCAGGCGCTGTACCAGGCCAAACGTGACGGGCGTAACCGTTGCGCGGCGACCTGGGAGGATGCGGATGCCTGAGTTACGGGCCGCTGAACGCTGCCTTGAGGTCGCCCCCGCCAGTAACTTGCTGAGCAGCCTGCTGGCTGCCGGCATTGCCGTGCCCTATAGCTGCCGCGCCGGCAGTTGCCATGCCTGCCTGGTGCGTTGCGTGAGTGGCGAATTGCTCGATGCCAAACCCGAAGCTCTGGACGATGCGCGGCGCGAGCAGGGCTGGCGTTTGGCGTGCCAATGCCGAGTGATCGAGGACGTGCAGGTCGAGGTGTTCGACCCGCAGCGCGATGCGGCTGCAGCCGTTATTCACAGTTGTGATTGGCTCGGCAGCCATGTGCTGCGCCTGCGCCTGACGCCACAGCGGCCGCTGCGCTACAGCGCTGGCCAGCACCTGCAGCTTTGGACGCCCAGCGGGATCGCCCGGCCTTACTCATTGGCCAGTATTCCGGGCGATGATCCGTGGCTGGAATTTCATATCGACTGCCGCCTGGGCGGCACGTTTGCCACCGCAGCGCGGGCGTTTCAGCCGGGCGACAGCCTGCGCCTCGGTGAATTGCGCGGTGCGGCGTTGCACTATGATGCGGACTGGCAAGCCCGACCGCTCTGGCTGATGGCTGCCGGCACCGGGCTAGCGCCGTTGTACGGAGTGCTGCGTGAGGCGCTACGCCAGGATCATCAGGCCGTGATCCGGGTTATGCACCTGGCCCATGATGCGTCCGCGCATTACCTGGCCGAGCCCTTACAGGCATTGGCGGCCAGCCATCCGCAGGTGCAGGTCGAGCTGCTTGTGGCGGCCGAGCTGCCGGCTGCTTTGGCCGAACTGCGCCTTGTTTCACGGCAAACCATCGCCTTACTCTGCGGCCACCCCGACAGCGTCGAAACCTTTGCGCGCCGCCTGTATCTGGCGGGTTTACCGCGCAGCCAGGTGTTCGCTGACGTATTTTTGCCCCACGCGCGCTAGCCGTTCAGGTTCTCAGCTCGCGGGTGGCCTGCCGTGAGGACTGATGATGAGCGAGCACCTGCTGGTTGAGCGCGAACAAGGGTTGCTGACCCTGCGCATGCACCGCCCTGATAAAAAGAATGCCCTGAGCCGCGCCATGTACAGCGGCATGGCCGAAGTGCTGGTGCAGGCCGATCAGGATAAAAGCGTACGCGCCGTGCTGATCACCGGCGGCGAGAGCTGTTTTACCAGCGGTAATGATGTCGCCGACTTTATTCAGGCGCCGCCCACCGGGCTGAACAGCGAAGTGTTCCAGTTTATGCAGGCGTTGTTCGAGTTCAGCAAGCCGGTGGTGGCCGCCGTCAACGGCCCTGCGGTCGGCATTGGCACGACCATGCTGCTGCACTGCGACCTGGTGTATGCCAGCCGTGATGCCACGCTGAAGATGCCCTTCGTCAACCTTGGCCTGTGCCCTGAATACGGTTCCAGTATGATCCTGCCGCGTTTGCTCGGTCACGCTCGTGCTGCCGAGTTGCTGCTGCTTGGGCAACGCTTTACCGGTGAGCAAGCCGCAGCCTGGGGCATTGCCAATCAGGCGCTTGATGATGGCGCGGCGACCTTGGCCAAGGCCCGCGAAATGGCCCTGCGCTTTCAGCAGCTTGCACCAGCGGCGGTAGCAGACAGCAAACGCCTGATGCGCGCGCCGGATCGCGAGCAACTGCGCCGGGTAATCGAAGAGGAGGGCGCCTTGTTCGGCCAACGCCTGCGTTCGCCGGAAGCCATCGAGGCGCTGACCGCCTTTATGCAGCGCCGCACGCCGGATTTCAGCAAGTTTGCGTAAGACGGTTGTTTCTGCGTTAGGTAGGCTGAGCATTGCGAATCGCTTGAGTGTGGCCATAGTGAACCTGAGCGGCCCACAAAGCGGGGCCCTCAACAGGCCATAGACCTCAACGAAACAGAACTTTCCAGAGAAATGGCCAGATGTAGTCACCATCATCCCTGATGGCCGCAGACTCATGCTTGGTCAGAGTCGGGGTTGATTTCTTGTGAATTTGAATTGAGTAATACAAACCAAAGGGGCTTACGGCAGAGTTTGAGTAATCCCCTTCCGCGCCCCTGATATAAAGTATGGGAGGAATTCCAGACTTTTTATGACCTATGCGGGGCGAACTAGGTCTGCCATAAACTGCCCGAGTTCTGGAGGCGACGTAAGCAACGTTTCGATCACTCCCAATACGCCTTTTTCCTCCTTGCTGATCTTGCTACCAAATCCTAGGAAACCGCCGCCGGATGATGAAGCAACCGCAGTGCCGAATGCCATCAGGTCTTTTTTGAAGGCTTCCGCAGGTGCTTCTTCAGTATTTTTGGACAGCAAGGTGTTTATGCCAGCAAAGTATTGCGCAGCGTTGAATTCGCCACCCGCGAATCGGGTTAGGAAGTCCGCAAGTAATTCTTGGCCCTGTGGTGCGCTGGGGGTCAGTTCACTCATGACACGCTGCATTAGAATGCTTGGGTATTTGCCGGACTCTTTAAACAGCTCTCCGAAGGCGTTGACTTCTTTCTTATCAATCTTGCCGTCGGCACTTGCTACCATGAAGAACACCGCAAGTGGAGCATCGCGAAGATTCGCCCACTCATCCGAAGAGAAACCCGAAAATCCAGATATGCTCGTTGGCTGCGCTTGGGACTGCGCGTTCCATAAAGGAGCAGCCTCAGTGTGCTCGTCGCGGCCTTCGAAGAATGCATCTATCAGTGGCTGTAGTTCACTTACTTCCATGTTAGTGAGGCCAAGCACTTTAGGTTTGAACACTGCGAAGCCTTCGTTGGCCAGGGCGTGCCGGTAGGGAATCGCCAGTTTCATCTCGCGCTTTGGCTCGTCGTATGTGCAGATGTTGAGTAACAAAGCATCGACTTTCCCTACGTCTGGTAGGGTGATAAATGCATCGACGGTCCAAACACCACCCTTTGCCTGCCAAGGGTTATCGGCATACATTTTTTGCCCTCTAACCATAGCTTCTTCGGAGCTTGCAGAAGCCACGCGGACCATCTGCGTCTTGCCATCATCACTCAGGTACCCATAGATCGGAACTAGTAGTTCGCCATCGCTAACACTGAGCACTGCATGCGCGGCTACGCGGCCTGCCATCTTGAATGTTTCTTGCATCTCTACGTCCTTATAAAAACTAAAATGCAGCTGAGGGTGGGGGAGAGGGAGGGCAGTACTGCTGATTGCAAAATGCATTCAATGTAACCCCATTATGAAATATCGCTTAAACCGTTTCTAGCTGCAAGATTTAGCCAGTAGGGAGCACTGATCGGATTAGTCCAGCACCAAATATATTTACTGAGCGGCGAGATTCGCCTCTCAGGCACCTCGCGTAAGACTGGCTCCGCGTGCTAGGTCTGGTTGTTACGTGACTATGGGGCTCGGCGACTATCGATGGGCTTGATTTTGTTACTGGGGGCCTTAGCGTTACAGCCCCGGCTCTCGGGATTATGGTTGCTAAGTTGGGCTTCGCAGCTCAGCACCAACCTACGTCAGATTTACGTTACGGCGCAGAGCGTAGCCCGGATGCAATCCGGGAGCGGTATCAGTCGTTAGACCTTCTCCCGGATTTCATCCGGGCTACAAAAAAGGCCGCTCACTGGCCTTCAGTGAGCGGCCTTTTTGTGTTACGTGCGCTTTACACCAGCGCTTCACCGACATGCAGCAGCTTCATGGTGTTGGTGCCGCCGATGGTGTGGTAGCTGTCGCCCTTGGTCAGGATCACCCAGTCCCCCGCCTGCACCACGCCGCGCTTGAGCAGCTCGTCCACTGCAGCCTGGCTGACTTGCGCCGGTTGCATGGCGGCTGGGTCGAATGGCACGGTGTAGACGCCACGGAACATGGCCACTCGGGCCTGGGTTTCGCGGTGCGGGGAGAAGGCGAAGATCGGCACCGAAGAGCGGATGCGCGACATGATCAGCGGGGTGTAGCCACTTTCGGTCAGGGCGATGATGGCCTTCACCCCAGGGAAGTGGTTAGCCGTGTACATGGCCGCCAGGGCGATGCTTTCGTCGCAGCGCTCGAACTCGGTGCCCATGCGGTGGCTGGAGGCCTTGCTGGTCGGGTGCTTTTCCGCGCCCAGGCAGATGCGCGCCATGGCCTGTACCGCTTCCAGCGGGTAGGCGCCGGCCGCGCTTTCCGCCGAGAGCATTACGGCGTCGGTGTAGTCGAGCACGGCGTTGGCCACGTCGGAGACCTCAGCGCGGGTCGGCATCGGGTTCTGGATCATCGACTCCATCATCTGCGTGGCGGTGATCACCGCCTTGTTGTGGCGGCGCGCGTGCAGAATGATTTTCTTCTGGATGCCGCAGAGTTCGGCGTCGCCGATTTCCACGCCCAGATCGCCACGGGCAACCATCACCGCGTCACTGGCACGGATCAGGCCGTCGAGAGTTTCGTCGTCGGCTACGGCTTCGGCGCGTTCGATCTTGGCAACCAGCCAGGCAGTGCCGCCGGCTTCGTCACGCAGCTTGCGCGCATAGTGCATATCTTCGGCATCGCGGGGGAAGGATACGGCCAGGTAATCCAGCTCCATCTCGGCAGCCAGCTTGATATCGGCTTTGTCTTTTTCGGTTAACGCCGGCGCAGTCAGGCCACCGCCACGGCGGTTGATGCCTTTGTGGTCGGACAGCGGACCGCCGATGATCACTTCGCAGTGCAGGGCATCGCTGGTGGCGCTGACAACGCGCATTACCACGCGGCCATCGTCGAGCAGCAGCTCGTCACCGACGCCGCAATCTTTGACCAGGTCCGGGTAGTCGATGCCGACAATTTCTTGCGTGCCGGCCGTCAGCGGGTGGCTGGTGGAAAAAGTGAAGCGGTCGCCGAGCTTGAGCTCAATGCGCTTGTCGGCGAACTTGGCGATGCGGATTTTCGGGCCTTGCAGGTCGCCGAGCAGAGCAACGTGGCGGCCATGCTTGGCGGCCAGCTCACGCACCAGCTTGGCGCGGGCCTTGTGTTCGTCTGGACTGCCGTGGGAGAAGTTCAGGCGAGCCACATCGAGGCCAGCGATGATCAGCTGTTCGAGAATTTCGGGGCTATTGCTGGATGGGCCGAGGGTGGCGACGATTTTGGTGCGGCGAATGGTCATGCACAGACTCCTGAGTTGCATCTGAGCACGAGGCTACTATGCCGCAACCCTGTAGTCATTGTTCCTCTCTACTACCTTGGCCTGCCTGCTAGCGATTAAGTGCCTGATCCAGATGGCGGGCGGCTTTGGTGTTTAGCTCGCTGCCGGGGTATTGCACCAGGAGGCGGCGCAGGTAGGTGATGGCTTTGTCGCGGTTAGCCTGCGCGTTGTCCGGGGCCAGGTACATAAGGCCTAGCTGGTACAGGGCTTTTTCTTTGATATCGGCGGGGATGCGAGGGTCGCTCAGGGCCAGTAGATACAGCTCTTCGGCTTCATCGACGCGGTTTTTCAGCACGGCGCGGCGCGACAGCAGGGTCATGTCCGGGTCGAGGCTGGGCTTGTACAGGTCGAGCTGTTGGTTGGGCTTCCAGTGCGCCAGCAGCTCGCGCGAGGTCTTGTGCACGGGCTCGTCTGCGCGCTCGCGGATCATCACAATCCGCGCCTCGGCCCGTGCGGCGGCGCGGCTGGCGGGGAACTGGTTGAGCACCTGATAGAAGTAGTTGAGCGCCTTGTTGTCATCGCGCTGCTCGTTGAAGCGGTTCATATACAGCAGGCCGATTTGGTACAGCGAGATGGCACGCACTTCGCCGCTGAGCTTTTCGTCACGGTAACCGGTGAGGTACAACTGCTCGGCCTGTTCACTCTTGGCATCGCGGATGGCCTGGGCGCTGTAGGTCAGCAGATCGCCTTCATCCTCGATGGCGGCGAGCATGCGATTGGTTTTCAGGGTTTTGTATTCGACCACTTCGTTGGTGGTGATCTGCGCAATAAACAGCGGCGTGGTGGGTGAGCAGGCACTTAACAGAGCGGTACATAGCAGCAATAACAGGCGAGGTGACGACGACATGATAGCTCCTGGGCGCAATGGCCGTTGCGCACAGTCTAGTCAGGCGTGCGGGCGCTGGCCAAGTGGTTGGCGGCATTACCCATCAGAGGATATGTTGCTGCAGAATTTTCCTGGGCAGTCGATACACTGCTCATCGGAGGAGAGGCTTATGCGGATTCTTGTGTTGGTATTGCTGATGTTGAGCGTGGTGGGATGTAGCCGGCATAGCCTGGATAGGCATTTGAACAATGCCTATGAGGCCTATGACCGTGGCGAATGTGAGGAGGCGATCCTTTATTTGTCTAGGGCAGAGCGCAGCAGTCGCTCGCGCAGCTATATACAGCCGGAAATTTCTTTGCTGCGTGGCCAGTGCCTGGAGCGCCAGGCATTGTTTGTCGATGCTATGCAGACCTATCAATTTATCGCCACCCAGTACCCTGCCAGTGAGTACGCCTACCGTGCTCGCGCGCGCATGGATACCTTGCGCCAGTTGGGGCATGAAGGAGCTGAGGCTACGGTTAAGGTCACTCCGGTCAAGCCATGACCGCTGGTCGTTACAGCCATAGAAGGCTATCCTCGGCGGTAAGCTGAGTTTTTACGGGAGGGAATCCATGCGCGTCTTGTTGTGCCTGTTGTTATTGCCGGGTTTGGCGGCTGCGGAAATTTATCGTTGGACCGATGCCAATGGCCAGGTGCATTTCGGCCAGCGCCCGGCGGCGGCTGGGGCCGAGAAGGTTGAGGTCAAACCGCAAGTGGTCGAGCGTGATCAGCTGACCCGTGAGCGCGAAGAGCGCACCAATCGCTTTTATGACGCGCGCCGCGAGGAGCAGGCTCAGGCTTCGGTGGTCGCCGCCGAGCGTCAGGCCAAGCGTGCCGAAGAATGCCGCGAACTGCGCAATAAACTGTCTTCGATCCCCGAAGGTCGTCGCTATTACCGCACGGAGGCGGATGGGCAGCGCAGTTATTACAGTGATGAACAGCTCGATACCGCTCGTCAGCAACTGCAGAACCGGGTGTCTGAACGCTGTTCCTGAAACTGGTTTAAGCGCAGTAGTGGGGTCATACTAAATGGCCATCTATAGCGATTCGCCACTATGCCCAAGCATATTCAGCGCAGCATCGAACGCCATCAGTTGCCGTACTACCTCAAGGTGTTCAATCGCATCACCGACAAGCCCATGGGCAATATCGGTAACGTGTCTCTGGACGGCCTGATGCTGATCAGCCAGCTGCCCCTGTTAGTTGGCGCGCGCTTTGATATGCGTTTGAAGATTCCAGGGCGCGCTGCCTTGCACTACATCGATTTTTCGGCCACCTGCCAATGGTCCCGCGAGGATGTCACCCCAGGTTGCTACGACTCAGGTTTCGCCCTGGTCGCGCCGCCGGCTGACTATGTTGAGATGGTCGATGCGTTGCGCCATTACTTCAGCTTCCGCTCAATTGCGGCATCGGTCTGATTGACCACGTTCGGCAGGACATAAAAAACCGCCCCGAGAGGCGGTTTCTTATTGCAGCGCGGTTTAGGCGCTGACGGTCTGCTCCAGCTGCAGCAAGGCATCGGAGCGCGACTGTACCTCGCGGTAGCGTTCGGCATCGCTGGCGAGCACCGCAGCCATGGCGGGGAATATCTCGTTCAGCTTGCTGCTCCACTGCTCTGATTTAGCCTGCGCGCCGAAGCAGCGCTGGATCAAGTCGAGCATGATCGACACGGTGACCGATGCACCTGGCGATGCGCCGAGCAGGGCGGCGATGGAGCCATCTTCTGCAGCCACCAGTTCGGTACCAAACTGCAGGATGCCGCCGTTCTTCGCGTCTTTCTTGATGATCTGTACGCGTTGACCGGCTATTTCCAGGCGCCAGTCTTCGGCTTTGGCTTGTGGGTAGAAGCCGCGTAGGGTTTCCAGGCGCTTCTCTTCGGACTGCAGCACTTCCTTGATCAGGTAGCGGGTCAGATCGAAGTTGTCGCGCGCTACGGCCAGCATCGGGCCGATATTGTTTGGGCGGACCGACAGTGGCAGGTCGAGGAACGAGCCACGCTTGAGGAACTTGGTGGTGAACCCGGCGTAAGGGCCGAACAGCAGTGAGGTCTTGCCATCCACCACACGGGTGTCCAGGTGCGGTACTGACATCGGCGGAGAGCCGACAGCAGCCTGGCTGTAAACCTTGGCCTGGTGTTGCTTGACGATTTCAGGGTTGTCGCAACGCAGCCACTGGCCGCTGACCGGGAAGCCGCCGAAGCCTTTGCCTTCTGGAATGCCGGACATCTGCAGCAGCGGCAGGGCCGCGCCGCCGGCGCCGAGGAAGACAAACTTGGCCTGGATTTCACGGCTGCTGCCGTTCTGCTGGTCCTTGACGCTGACGCGCCAGCCTTGGCCGCTGCGCTTGAGGCCAACGACCTTCTGGCTGCAGGTGACGTTGGCGTCTGCCTGCTGGCCGAGGTGGTCGAGCAGGTGCTTGGTCAGGGCGCCGAAGTTGACGTCAGTACCGGCCATTACGCGGGTGGCGGCAATCGGCTCGCTCGGGTCACGGCCCGGCAGCATCAACGGCATCCATTCAGCCATGGTGGCGCGGTCTTCGGTGTATTCCATCTCGGTGAAGGCGTGGTGCACGGTCAGCGCGGCAAAGCGCTTCTTCAGGAAGTCGATGCCTTTCTGGCCACGTACAAAGCTTAGATGCGGAACCGGGCTGATAAACGACTTGGGCGAGCCAAAGCGACCCTTCTCGACCAGGTAGGCCCAGAATTGCTTGGACTCTTCGAATTGGGCATTGATGGTCACCGACTTCTTGATGTCGATCGAACCGTCGGCCGCTTCCGGCGTGTAGTTCAGCTCGCACAAGGCTGCATGGCCAGTACCCGCATTGTTCCACGGGTAAGAGCTTTCGCTTGACGCAGTGCTCATCATCTCGAGGACTTCCAGCTTGATCGCTGGGTCGAGTTCTTTTAACAGTACAGCCAGGGTCGCACTCATGATGCCGGCACCAACCAGCACCACATCCATTGTTTCGTAATCGTTTTGCGCCATTACTACTTCTCCGCAAACCAGCACTCAATAGACGTTAGGCAGCTTGTGTATGTACACAGCCAATCAGCAGTCGGCGAGACGCTCAGGGTTGAAGGAAGCAGGCTTCTGGGTGCAGATGCCAACCGCGAGATCGTTCATTTTCGCCACACTCTTGTGAAGTTTTCCAAACCGTTTTTTCACGCTCTTTTGGAGTCGTGAACCTCAAAACACGTCTGCCTAGGCCGAGTTTTCCACGACATAAAATGACCATCGCAGCAACTGCATGGCGTTTCACAGTGGGAAAAAGCGGCAGCCGGAAGGCGGCGCGAAGTGGGCGACTCTCTGGGGCGCGGCCGATGAATGGTGCATCAGCGTGACGGCAGGGCCCGAACAGGAGGCGTCCTTATAATCGGGGCGAGATTATAAGGGCAAAGCAGGAAAATTGATCGCCTGGTGTGACTTTTCTTCTTCCGCTGGTCAGGCTGCCAGCGTTTGCTGCACGCGCAGGCATGGCGTGACCTGGGCGGTTCTGACACCGGCTGGCAGCGGTCGATTGAGCCAGCTCAGGCAGCTGTGTTGCACCTCAATCCAGCCGGAGCCCTGCGGTGCCTGGGCTGACTGGCGCAGGGCGCGACAGATGCCTTGCGCATCGACCAGGGCAAACGAACGCATCGGGCGGCGTGGGGTGAGCAGGTTGCGCAGTGAGAACATGGCGGATCACTCACAAACAGAGAAGACTAAAGTCTTATGCCTGACGCGCATGACAAGGGCGTTACGGGAACCTGTTGGTGCGATAAACGTCCTAGGGTCTGTTGCCGTTTCATCGCGAGCCATGTCTAGCAAGCAGCGCTGTCAGGCATTTACCACGCTGGTTATACTGCGCGCCACGTCTACCCCTTATTTATGGAGAGTTGAGCATGCTGCATCGTCTGCTGTTTGGTCTGGTGGCTGTTGCCAGCCTTACTCTGGTGGGTTGTGCCCACAGCCCGCAACAACTCAGCCCACAACCCAAACTCAATAGCCCGCTGACGGCCGTTGGCCAGGGCCAGCCTGTGGTGGTGCGGGTGGCCGATGGCCGTCCTTCACCGGTACTGGGCACCCGCGGCGGTCTCTACCCAGAAACCAGCGCCATCAGCGTGACTGGCCAGGATATTCTGCCCAAACTACAGGCCCAGGCTGAAACGGCTGTGCGTCTGCTCGGCTTTACCCCAAGTGCCAATGCCTTCAACGCGCCGCAGCTAACCCTGACCCTAGCGGAACTCAAGTACCAGTCGCCGAAAGAAGGGATGTACGTGACCGAAGCTGACATGACTGCGACCTTCCGCCTTGATGTGCAGAACAGCAGCCGTCGTTACAGTGGCCGTTACGGCGCTTCGCTGAACCAGCGCTTCGGCATGGCGCCGAATCAGGCGACCAACACCAAGCTGATCAGCGATGTGTTGAGCGATGCCCTGACCCGCGCCTTCAAGGACCCGACCATCAGCCAGATGCTCGCGCAGTAAACCTTGTAGCGGTAATAAAAAAGCCTGGATTATTCCAGGCTTTTTTACAGCTGCGCTTTGCAGCCTTTCAGGCCGCTTCGCTGTAAAGCTCGGGCAAGCTCATGCCGGTGCGCGTATCGACATCGGGCAGGGCGTAATGCTCGTGACCGCCCATAGCGCAGTAGACCAGCCAGTGGTCGTCCTGCACATTGAAAGACAGTCCGTCGATGACGGCGTCTATGTCATCCAACGAATCAATTAGGTAGTCGCGGTCTTGCGGTTGGGCATGCAGCATGCGGTGTTCCTCCATGGATGTTTAAGACCTGTCGCCGTGCTTGAGGCTTTTTGGGCCAAGGCGTTGGGACGAGTGTTAGACCATAGCTCACGAAAATGACAGTGTTTAGACCGCTTGGTCATAGCGGCTGTGATTCGTCGGAATCAAACCGCGAGCGCTGCAACTTTCGGTAGACTCCGCGCCCGTATTTGGACTGCCCAATGCTGCATCGGGTGTGCTGCTAATCAGGCGCGACGTTGATCGCATGCCTTATAGAAGTTGAGGGTGAGCATGTCGTTGCAAGCGCTCTGGTTACTGATCGAGGGTCAGCCTGGGCAGTGGCTAAATGGGCTGGCGCTGTTTTTTGCCCTGGCCGGCGCCTGGCTGTTGCTTGCCACTCGCATGCGTGAGCAACGGGCGTCGGCGCGGCTGCTGGCCGGCAGTGAACTGAATGAGCTGACGGATGAGGCCTATACCTGTGATGAGCCGACACTGCGTCTGAACCAGTTTTTCTACCGTTTTGGTTATGCCTGCCTAGCGTCGGGCCTGCTGCTGTCCTGGTTTAGCACGCTGCTATAACCCGGTTTCTCGGCTAATAAAAACGGCAGCCATTGGCTGCCGTTTTTTATGGCTGCGATTTGCCTACAGCGGCAGGCTAGCTTTAATCCTGTATTGGTTACGCACCGGGTTGGCGTACTGCAGGATCAGGTAGGGCTGTTGCTCGCGCGGGCAGTTGGCGAGGCGCCGTTGCCATTCGCTCTTGGCGGCGCTGAGCTCTGCGGCAGGGAATAGCTCTGCGGCGTTGGGTACGGCCAGTTCCGGGTCGCGATCAGCCCACATGGCATAGGCCAGGTAGTGCACGGGAAACAGTCGATAACCCGTAAGAATCTGCCGGTCCATCTCTGCTGCCAGCAGTTTGCTATCTTCCAGACCTTGGCTGACGGGCGCGCCAAAATGTATGTGCACGCGGCCTTTGTAGCCGGTGATGCCGAGGGCGATGCTCTGGTCATCTTCACCGGCGACCTTAGTGTAGCTGCCACTGCTGGCGCGGATAGACAGCTCACGGGCTTTGGCCTGGTCGCAGGGGTCGTACTCGTAGCTGATCGATACTGGGGTTAGGCGTAGGGCGTTGATCACCTCGGCGAACGGCTCGCCCTTGCGGCTCATGTGGAACATCTTGAGGATCGCCGAATCGGTGCGGTCATCACCATCCTTGGCGCGGCCTTCGGCCTGAGCGATCCAGATCGACTCGCCATCAGTGCGGATCGAGTGATTGATATAGGCCGACAGCAATTGGTAGGCCGCCAGCTTCTCGCGCCGTCCACTGATCGATCGGTGCACGATAAAGCTCTTGTTCAGGCGCATCAGGTCGCTGACAAAGGGCTTCTGCAGCAGGTTGTCGCCGATGGCGATGCGCGGCGTCGGTAGGCCCGCGTGGTACACCGCGTAGTTGACAAACGCCGGGTCCATAACGATATCGCGGTGGTTGGCAAGAAACAGGCTGGCCTTGCCGGCCTGCAGATGCTCAATGCCGGAATAGCTCACGCCGTCGGTGGCCTGCTCAATGGTGTGGTCGACATAGCTCTCGATGCGCGTCTGTAACTGCGCCACCGAACTCACGTCGCGAAACTCAAGACGCAGGCGATAGGCTATAAGTGGTTTAAGCAGCCAGCCTAAAGATACCGCCAGACGCGGGAAGCGGAACTGGGTGAGAATGCCGAGAAACGCATCGTCGGCCAGTAGGCGCGCCAACACGGCAGGGACTTCGGCGTCGGCGTAAGGTCGGATGGCATCGAATTCGCCCATCATGCTCTCTTATTGTGGTTGGCTGTGGAGATGCTCACTGCGCGGGTTGTCGCGCGTGATAATGGATACTGCGTGACTGCAGGGCCAGCTATAGACCGGCGATTATACGCCCAAGTCACAAGGAGACAGCGATGCTGGAAAGTCAGGATTACCAATGCCCTTATTGTGGCGAGCAGGTTGAGGCGCTGCTCGACCTATCTGCCGGCGATCAGCAGTACATCGAAGATTGTCCGGTGTGCTGCCGGCCCATCGTGTTTTCGTTGCAGACCGATGGCCAAGACTGGAGCCTGGACGTGCGCGGGGAGAACGATTGATGCAGCGAATCTACGAACCGCAGGACCTGATGGAAGGCGAGCTGCTGCTGGGGATGTTGGCCAGTGAGGGGATCGACGCCTATCTCACTGGGCAGCACCTGGCCGGCGCGGTGGGCGAGTTGCCCGCCTGTGGTTTGCTCGGGGTGATGGTTGAGGATGATCAGGCGCACAGCGCACAACAGCTGATCGCCGCGTACAATGCCGCGCTGCCGCTGCCGACGGATGAGCCTGAAAGCTTTCAAGGCTCGCTGCTCTGCTAAATCTAATTTTGCGGCGCACCTGACTTACTTCTTGCTGGCCGTCTGGTCGGTGCATTGACTGCTGAACGCTATCGAGTTTTCCATGTGTGGACGTTATGCCCTGTTCCGTTGGACGCCTGCATTTGCGGCGATTCCCGGTTTTCCTGCTGATCAGTTACCGCACTGGAGCATTTCCCCCCATAGCCAGGTGCTGCTGCTGCGCAACATCGAGGGCGAGCGTCAGCTAACGCGCGCGCGCTGGGGGCTGACGCCGCCCTGGTTAACTGACTTGACCAAGACCCCGGCCCAGGCCCGTGCCGAAACCCTGGCCGAACAGCCGATGTTTCGTGAAGCGTTTCGCCTGCGTCGCGGCCTGCTACCGGCCAACGGCTTTTATGAATGGCGCGGCACTGCACGCAAACGCCCGTACTGGCTCACCGGTGAGACCACACCGCTGTATTTCGCTGCCTTGTGGGAGGCTTATCCGGTTGAGGGCTGTGTTTACCTGAGCGCGGCGGTGGTGACTCAGGCTGCAGCCAGCCAACGCCGCCCGCTGATTCTCGATGAGGCCGGCCAGGCCGTCTGGTTGGCTGGCGATACCCCTGTAACTGAGTTGCAGACCTTGCTGGCGAGCCCGCAACCGGCGCTGCGCGAGCGGGTGCTGGCCAACCTGATCAATGATCCCAAGCTTGATGCGCCTGAGTGCCTGACCCCGGCGTAGCCAGCGCAGCAACAAAAAGGGCGGACTGTTATGGCAGTCCGCCCTTTTTTGTTGTTGCTTGATCAGACCTTAAACTGGTTGATCAGCCGGCGTTGCTGTTCGGCCAGTTGGGTCAGCTCGGCGCTGGCCTGGCTGGCTTCGTCGGCGCCACCGGCTACTTCATTGGCCACTTGGCCGATATTGGTGACGTTGCGGTTGATGTCTTCGGCCACCGCGCTTTGTTCTTCGGCGGCGCTGGCGATCTGCGTGTTCATGTCGTTGATCACCGATACCGCCTGGGTAATTGATTCCAGCGCCTCGGCGGCCTGGCTGGCCTGCTGCACGCTGATCTCGGTTTTGCCCTGGCTGTCTTCCATGACCTTGACCACGTCGCGCGTGCCCTGTTGCAGCTGCTGGATCATGGTCTGGATTTCTTCGGTGGCCTTCTGGGTTTTCTGCGCCAGATTGCGCACCTCGTCGGCCACCACGGCAAAGCCGCGGCCCTGTTCACCGGCGCGGGCGGCCTCGATGGCCGCGTTGAGCGCCAACAGGTTGGTTTGCTCGGCAATCCCGCGAATCGCCACGAGGATGGCGTTGATGTTTTCGCTGTCCTTGGCCAGCGTTTGCACCACGGTGACCGCACGACCGATCTCCTGCGCCAGGGCGGCAATTGCATCGGCGGTGTGTTGCACTGTCTGCTTGCCCTGATTGGCAGCGCGGTCCGCATGGTTGGCAGCCTCGGCTGCATGGGTAGCGTTGCGCGCCACGTCCTGGGCAGTGGCAGTCATTTCATGCACGGCGGTGGCGACCAGTTCGATCTCCGCCAACTGCTTCTGCACACCGGTGTTGGTGCGGATGGCGATGTCAGCGGTGTGTTCGGAAGAGTCGCTGACCTTCTGCACCGAGCTAACCACCTGGGTAATCATGTTTTGCAGTTTGCCGAGGAAGGTGTTGAAGCCTTTGGCGATATCGCCCAGTTCATCGCTGCGGTTTACCTCCAGGCGGCGGGTTAGATCACCCTCGCCCTGAGCGATGTCGTCCAGCATGCTCACCATCTGCTTTAGTGGCTTGGCGATACCGCGGCTGACCAGCCAAATCACCAGTAGGCCTAGTGCGGCAATCAGCAGGCCGACCAGGGTCATATTCAGGGTGTCAGCTTGACGCTGATCGGTGAGGTCGCCATGCAATTGCTGCAATTCGGCCATTACGGTGTCGAGTGGCAAGACCAGCATCAGGGTCCACCGCGCATCGGTGTCACCTATGCCGAAGGAGAGAAATAGCTCTATATGGCTCTCGGCTGGATTAGCCTCGTGGTGGATGTCGTAGATGATCTGCCCAGGCGTGAGTTGTTTGAGGTTTTCCAGCTCGTTGGCATCAAGCAGTTCGGTGGCAGGACTGCCCAGTTTGTCTGGTGCTTGGGTGGATGCCACCAGACGACCGTGGCTTGAAATTAGCGTCATTTCACCTGCGCCGTCGTACAGCTGACTGTCAGCGTTGACCAGCAGGTCCTGGATAAAATTGACGCCCAGATCGGCGCCGACCATGCCCTTGAAGGTGCCGTCGATAAGAATTGGACTGACGAACGAGGCCAGCATCACCATCTTGCCGCCCATCTCATAAGGCGCCGGATCGATCACGCAGGCCTTTTTCGCATCGCGTGGGCACAGGTAATACTCGCCAGCGCGCACGCCGGTGGGCAGCGGTTTCTCGTCCTCCAGATCGGTCAGTAGTTCCTGGGCCAGACTGCCGTCATCGTTGCGATACCACCAGGGAATAAAGCGGCCGCTTTCGTTAACCGCCGAATTGCCGATGCCAGCGTAGATGGCGTCGCTGTCATCCAGGCCGTTGACGGTCCAGCCGATGTAGGAACCGAGCAGTTTGGGGTGCTGTACCAGAAGATCGCCGGCCATATTGCTGAGCTCTTCGCGGCTTATGGAGAGCATGGCGCTGCCGTCCTCAGTCTTCAGGCCAAGCAGGCGATTGGTGTTGGCCAGCTCGGCGGTGATCATCAGCGGGTATTCCAGCTCGGCCTGGATCTGCAGCGTCTGTGTGTGCGCCAGAGCGCTTAGGCGTTGTTTGATCACCTGCTCAAGCAGCTCCTGGGTACGTGCCTGAGTCAGTTCCTGGCTGCGGCCGCTGGCGTAAAGTGCATAGAGAATCAGGGCTACGACGATGGCCAAGATGCTGGCGCCAGCGAGAGTGGCAATGGTGGTCTGGATCGAGCGAAATTTCATGGAAGCTCCACGCAGGAAAGAGTTGCCGTGACTGCTTATCGGCCGCAGGGGAGAAAACCCTTAATCGCCTGTCTTACTAAAGATCGCTTACTGGCATTGAGCAAGCTTGTAGTTGTCCGTAGCTGCTCAGCCGCCTAGGATGTCGCAGTTATCATAAGGAGTTTTGACATGGCCAAATTGTTACCCCTCGCCGCCTTGAGCACGGCTCTGTTGCTGGCGGGATGCCAGGCGGTGAACACCACCAGTGGCGGCGCGGTAGGTGTTGAGCGCAAGCAGTACATGTTCAGCATGCTCTCGACCCAAGAGGTCAATCAGATGTATGCGCAGTCTTATCAGCAGACCTTGGGCGAGGCGTCCAGCAAGGGTGTGCTGGATAAAACCAGCAATAACGCCAAGCGCCTGCGTACGATCGCCAATCGCCTGATCAAGCATGCCCCGCTGTTCCGTCCGGATGCGGCGCAGTGGCAGTGGGAGGTCAACCTGATCAAAAGCACTGAGCTAAATGCCAATTGCGGCCCAGGCGGCAAGATCATTTTCTACAGTGGAATCATCGAGAAGCTGAAGCTGACTGACGATGAGATCGCCGCCATCATGGGTCACGAAATGGCCCACGCCTTGCGCGAGCACAGCCGTGAGGCGATGTCTAAGGCCTATGGTGTGCAAATGGCCAAGCAGGGCGCTGGCGCCTTGCTCGGCCTGGGTTCTGGCGGCATGGCCGTGGCCGATGCAGCAGTGCAGTACGGCATGATGCTGCCGAACAGCCGTGGTAATGAAAATGAGGCCGATCTGATCGGTCTGGAACTGGCTGCCCGTGCTGGCTACAACCCGAATGCTGCAGTCAGTCTGTGGCAGAAAATGGCCGCCGCCAGCGAAGGTGCGCCGCCTGAGTTTATGAGCACGCACCCCGCATCGAGCAGCCGAATAGCTTCTCTGCAGGCGGCGATTCCCAAGGTGATGCCGCTCTATAAGCAAGCGCGCTAAAACGCGCGTTAAACAAAAGCCGCCTGAGTAGGCGGCTTTTTTGTTGGGCTTTATTTATTCAGGGCAGTGCCTTGGCGGCAAAAGGTTGGCTGGCCAGGCCCAGTTGCGAGCGGAAGCTTTCCATGTCGAACATGGTGCAAATTTCCTGGATTTCATTGCTTGGGGTAATGGTCCAGAAGGCCATGGCCGAAATGCTCAGCACCTTGTCGCTGGGCGGATAGCCAAGCGCGGGCTTCTGGATGGTGCCGATCAAAGTGCACCAGGTGACTACTTTGTAGTCTTCGGCAATACACTCCTCGATGACCACTTGCAGGTCCGGCATGGCGTGGCGGATGTCCCGCACCAGCTGGGCAAATGCTGGGCTGGTCAGTGGCCTGCCGATAAACAAACTCTTATAGAGAAAGTCTTTACTGTGCAGTTGCTCGGCCAGCGCTGTGCGGCCTTTGTTCCACGACAGGTCAATATGCTGGCGCACCAGTTTCTTCCGATCATCCAATGGCATGGGGACTCCCTAGCGGCTGAGTGAGCAGGATGTTGCGCACTGTAGCAGCCGCCTGGAAGGCCATGTATTGGCCGAAGCGCCAGTGCCCTAGCGTCAACTTAATGTCAAATCAGCCCGCTGTATTTAAGCGCCTGATACCCCGCATACACGGCTAGTGCTGCAAAGGCGCAGGCCGCCAGGCGGCGAATCAGTGTCAGTGGTAGGCGCTCGGCGGCAAAATTGCCGGCCAGTACCACCGGTACGTTGGCAATCAGCATGCCCAGGGTGGTGCCGATAATCACCAGGATAAAGTGCGGGTACTGCGCCGCCAGCATCACGGTGGCAACCTGGGTCTTGTCACCCATTTCCGCAATGAAGAAGGCAATCAGCGTGGTCAGAAACGGGCCGTAGCGTTTGAGCTTGGAGCTTTCGTCGTCATCCAGTTTGTCGGGGATTAACGTCCACAGTGCTACGGCAACAAAACTGGCGGCGAGAACCCAGCTGAGGGTGGCGGGGGAGAAGATGCTGGCAACCCAGTTGCCGATGGCGCCGGCGGCGAAATGGTTGGCCAGGGTGGCGACCACAATGCCGCAGATGATCGGCCAGGGTTTGCGAAAACGCGCTGCCAACAGCAAAGCGAGCAGCTGCGTCTTGTCGCCGATTTCGGCCAAGGCAACGATAAAGGTTGGAACAAACAGGGATTCGAACATCAGGCTTTCCTAAAGGGGCGGGTCGACACGGCTATGACACGTACAGCCTTCCCGCCCCGGGTAAGGTGTGCGTGTCATAGGTCTGGTCAAACCGCAGGCCCCTCTGAGTGGGCCTTGGGTCGCACGCGCCATGCTCTGCTGAGCAAGTATGTTGACGCGTGCCGGGCGAGCTGGCGCTCGCGGGAGACTACTCCCCTAGGACGCGCGCATTCTGCCCGCGCATCCGTGATAGGGCAAGCCCGTTCAGCCTTTGCGGGCGCGGTAGATGCGAAAGCCTTTGGCGTCGGCCAGGGTTTGACAGGGGCCGAGGTGCTGTTCGATCAGCGGTGGGTATTTAAGGAAGCTGTTGGCCACCAGGCGTAATTCGCCTTTGCCAGCCAGGTGTCGGCTGGCCTGACGCAGCAGGTGTTCTGTGGCCTGGTAGTGGGTGTGCACGCCCTGATGAAAGGGCGGGTTGCTGAGGATTGCAGTCAATCCCGTGGGCGCGGCATCGATGCCGTCGCCATTGATGACGTCGGCCTGCAAACCGTTGGCGGCCAGGGTCAGGCGGCTGCTTTCGACGGCAAAGGCGTCGACATCCAGTAGGGTGATCTGGCTGTCTGGGTAACGGCGTTTCAACGCCGCGCCGAGTACGCCGGCCCCGCAGCCGAAGTCCAGGATATGCCCGCTGGGTAAATCGTTGAGGTGTTCGAGCAGCAGTGCGCTGCCAACGTCCAGGCGGCCATGGCTGAATACGCCCGGCAGGCTGAGTACCTGCAGTGGCCCGTCGGCCAGGGCCAGTTCATAGCGTTGCGCCAGGCTGTGCAGGGCCGGCGTGGCGGGGGCGTGCTCAGCCCGTACCTGCCAGAGCTGGCAGTGGCGGGCGCTGTCGAGTTTGCGCGGCTGGCCGAAGCTCGCCAACTGCTTGGCGGCGCGCTCAATACCGGCGCGTTTTTCACCCACCAGAAACAGCTCGCGACCATTCAGGCGCGCTGCCAGGGTATTGAGCAAGTAATCGGTCAGCTCGCGGGATTTTGGCAGAAACAGCACCGCCGCCTGAACATCGTGCTCGCCAGGCTGAGTGCCAAAGTGGCAACGATTGCTGAAGCGGGCGTCCAGCAGCGCGTGCTCGCCGGCATGCCAGCTCCAGCCGTGGGCCTCAGGGAACTGACCGAGCAGGTCATCCGCCGGCAAGCCGGCCAACAACAGCGGGCCGTTGAATAGATCTGCCTGGCGCAGCAGCACTTCGCTTCGCGGGTCCATAAGCGCTCCTTGAAAAAAGTCGCGTAGATTAGCTGACAACGCGCACAGGCGCGCCGTTGAAGAATGCCAGCGCGTTTTCACTCAGTTGGCCGACGATGCGTTGCCGCGCTTCGCGGCTGCCCCAGGCGCTGTGCGGGGTGATGATCAGCCGTGGAATATCGGCGGCGAGCAAGGGGTTGCCGTCTTTGGGTGGCTCCTGGGTCAGCACATCGGTGGCGGCGCCGCCCAGGTGGCCTGCGCGCAGGGCGTCGGCCAGGGCTTGTTCGTTGATCAGGCCGCCGCGTGCGGTATTGATCAGAAACGCCGTGGGCTTCATCAGGCTGAGTTCACGGGCGTCGATCAGGTTCAGGGTGTCGCTGTTCAGCGGGCAGTGCAGGGTAAGCGCATCGACCTGGGGCAGCAGCTCATCTAGAGGCAGGCGGTCGGCACGAGTTGGCCGGCCGGGCAACTGACCGAGCAGTACACGCATGCCGAAAGCCTCAGCCAGGTTGGCGACTGCGCCGCCCAACTCGCCATGGCCAAGCAGGCCGAGGGTCTTGCCGTACAATTCGACGATCGGGTAATCGAGCAGGCAGAACTGCTGCGCCTGTTGCCAGTGGCCGGCGCGCACGTCGCGCTGGTAATCGGGCAGGCGGGTGGCCAGCGCCAATAGCAGCATCAAGGTGTGTTGCGCCACCGATGGTGTGCCGTAGCCCTGGCAGTTGCACACACTGATGCCGTGGGCGCGGGCGGCCGCCAGGTCAATCGGGTTGGTACCGGTTGCGGCCACCAGCACCAGCTTCAGCTCCGGGCAGGCGGCGAATACCTCGGCATTTAGCGGCACCTTGTTGCTAATCGCTACCTGCGCACTCTGCAGGCGTTCGATGGTTTGCGCCTGGGTGCTGTGCGGATACAGCTGCAGGTCGGCAAAGCAAGCGCTCAGGCTGGACAGGTCGAGGTCGCCCAGGTCGAGTGAGCTGTGGTCGAGAAAGACGGCGCGGTGACTGTTACTCATCAGCTGTATCTATCCTGCGGGTTTGAGCGGGGAGTAAGGTGGCGAGCCTAACAGAATCATTTCGACGTCGCGGAGCCTGCCCATGTACTGGACCGAGTTTTTAGCTGTGGCCCTGATCCACTTGCTGGCCGTGGCCAGCCCCGGCCCGGATTTTGCGATTGTGGTGCGCGAGAGTGTGGCGCACGGACGGCGTGCCGGCATCTTCAGTGCGATTGGCGTGGGCTGCGGAATTTTTATCCATGTGGCCTATTCGCTGCTGGGTATCGGCTTGATCGTGTCGCAGTCGATTGTGTTGTTCAACGCCCTGAAGTGGTTGGCGGCGGGCTACCTGCTGTATATCGGCATTCGTGCGCTGCGCGCCAAACCGGCAAGTGCGAGTGAGGCCGAGTTGAGCCTGAATGAGGGCGAGCGCTCGCCGCGTGCAGCCTTTGTTGCCGGCTTTGTGACCAATGGCCTGAACCCCAAGGCCACGCTGTTCTTTCTGTCGCTGTTTACCGTGGTGATCAATCCGCACACGCCGCTGCCTATTCAGGCGGGCTACGGGGTTTACCTGGCGGTGGCCACGGCGCTGTGGTTCTGCATGGTCGCGCAGCTATTCAGCCATCAGCGGGTGCGTGCCGGCTTTGCTCGGCTGGGGCACTGGTTTGATCGCTTGATGGGGGCAGTGCTGGTGGGTCTTGGCGTTAAGCTGGCGCTTACGGAGTTGCGCTAAACCCAGCGCTGCTACGAAAACGCCCCGCATTGCGGGGCGTTTTGTTTGTAGGTAGTGCTTAGAACCTATTTTCGATCTCGCGAGCTAGAGTCCTGCAAGGCAAAAACAGGCAAGGAAGCGGAGTGTACTTTTGTACATGAGCATTCCGAGCCTGTTTTTAACGCCGCAGGGCCGACGCGCAGCAGATTGAAAACAGGTTCTTACTCGTCTTTACCTTTGCTGCGCATAGCACGCTGCACTTCACGGTCGGCGTCGCGTTCTTTCTCGGTGTGGCGCTTGTCGAAGTCCTTCTTGCCCTTAGCCAGGGCGATTTCGCACTTGATCAGGTGCGCCTTCCAGTAAATCGACATGGCCACGCAGGCATAGCCTTTCTGCTGCACGGCGCTGAACAGCTTGTCCAGCTCACGCTTGTTCAGCAGTAGTTTACGGGTGCGCGTCGGGTCAGCGATCACATGGGTGCTGGCCGCGGTGAGCGGTGTGATGTGGCAGCCCATCAGCCAGGCTTCGTCGTTTTTCAGCAGCACGTAGCTGTCGACCAACTGGGCCTTGCCGGCGCGCAGACTTTTCACTTCCCAACCGGCCAGGACCAGGCCTGCCTCGAACCGGGATTCGACGAAGTAGTCGTGCATCGCCTTCTTGTTTTGCGCGATGGTGCCTTGAGGGTGTTTCTTTTGTTTAGCCATAGGGCGCGCATTATAGGGAGTCACTGGCGCGGGCGCTATGTGTGCGGCAGGGCAAAATCAGCTTTGTCTGGCGCCATGGTGCTGCCTGGCGTCGGCTGTGCTTGAGCCGCTCTGGTGAATCCCCGACAATGCGCGATCTTATTTCAATAGAGCGGGTTAGCCGAGCATGGCGAACGACAAGGTTTCGATACACGGCGCCTGGGCCAGCCGTTGGGTGTTTATTCTGGCTGCGACCGGTTCGGCCGTTGGCTTGGGCAATATCTGGAAGTTCCCCTATATGACCGGCATGTACGGCGGCGGGGCTTTCGTAATGATGTATCTGGTGTGCATCTTTATGGTCGGTCTGCCGATCATGCTGGCGGAAACCCTGATCGGCCGACGCGGCCGGCAGAGCCCGGTGAATACCCTGAAGACCCTGGCCATCGAGTCGGGCGCTTCGCCGAAATGGTCTTGGGCCGCGCTGGTGGGGATGGTTGCCGCCCTGCTGATTCTGTCGTTCTACAGCGTGGTGGCCGGCTGGTCGTTCGATTACATTCTCAGCATGAGCGGCGGGCAATTTGCCGGCGTCAGTGCCGAGGGCGCTGGCGCCGCGTTTGGCGCCCTGACGGCTGATCCCTGGCGGCTGACCTTGTGGCATACGCTGTTTATGCTGCTAACCGGTTTTGTTATCGCCCGTGGTGTAGTGGCCGGCCTTGAGCGCAGCCTGCGCATCATGATGCCGCTGTTGTTCGTTTTGCTGCTGGTGCTGCTGGGTTACAGCATGACCACCGGGCACTTTATGCAGGGCTTTAATTTTCTCTTCAACTTCCAGCCGGACCGCGTGCTTGATGGCGTGCTTGCCGCCATGGGCCATGCCTTCTTTACCTTGAGTGTGGGTGTGGGCGCGATCATGGTCTACGGCTCATACATGCCGAAGAACGCCTCGATTGGCGGCACCATTCTCACCGTCGGCATTCTCGATACTCTGGTGGCGCTGACGGCCGGTATGGCGCTGTTCCCGATCGTTTTCGCGGGTGGCCTGGAGCCTGGCGCCGGGCCTGGGCTGATGTTTGTCACCCTGCCGGTGGCGTTCGGTAATATCGCCTTTGGCCAGATTATGGGCACATTGTTCTTTATCCTGGTGTTGATCGCGGCCTGGACTTCGTCGATCTCCATGCTGGAGCCGGCAGTGGCCTACTTGGTGGAGCGAACCAAACGCAGCCGAGTGCTGGTCACCAGCGTGCTGGCGTTCCTCTGTTGGGTAGTCGGTATGGGCACGGTGCTGTCTTTTAATGTGGGGGCTGAAGCGAAGTTTTTTGTCTTTGGCGAAGATGGTTTCCATCTGTTTCAGTGGGGAGCAGAAGGCGGGCGGAATTTCTTCGACACCATCGATTACTTGACCAGCCGCATTCTGTTGCCGTTCGGTGGCCTTGCGTTTGCCCTATTCGCCGGCTGGGTGCTTAAGCGTGAAGTGGTGCGTGAAGAGCTGGCAATGAAAAGCCCGCTGCTGTTCAACGTGGTGTACTGGTTGATTCGTGTGGTCGCGCCAATTGGTGTGCTGATCGTGTTTGTCGCAGAGCTAAGTAAATGATCGCCTGCATCCTGTTTAGCCAAGTGGTTGGGTTATGAGTACTCATATTCAGCGTTCGGCGCTGTTGCCTTATCCCGCGCGGGCGCTGTTTGATCTGGTCAATGATGTGGCCAGTTACCCACAGTTTCTGCCCTGGTGCTCGGCCAGCGAGGTGCTTGAGTCCAGCGACACGCATATGCGCGCCAGCCTGGCGGTGGCCAAAGGCGGCTTGAGTCAGCGCTTTGTCACGGCCAATATCCTGGTGCCGGGCGAATTGATCAAGCTGACCCTGGTTGAGGGGCCGTTCACCCAGCTCTATGGGCATTGGGAGTTCAAGGCGCTGGGCGATAAGGCCTGTAAGATCAGCCTCGATCTGACCTTCGACTACGCCGGCCCGCTGGTACGCGCGACCCTCGGGCCGCTGTTCAATCAGGCCACCAATACCTTGGTCGATGCTTTCTGCCAGCGGGCCAAGCAACTCTATGGATAAGCCGAATATTGTGGTCGAGGTGGTCTATGCCCTGGCCGACAAGCAGAAGCTGCTGCGTCTGAGCCTGCCTTACGGCACCACGGTACGGCAGGCGGCGGTGCAGTCCGGGATGCAGGTGCATTTCCCCGATCTGGACCTGCATAACAGTCCGCTGGGGATCTTCGGCAAGGCAGTGAGCAAGCCCGATGAGCGTGTGCTGGAAGACGGTGAGCGGGTAGAGATCTACCGACCGTTGATCGCCGATCCGAAAGAAGTGCGCAAGCAGCGTGCGGCCAAAGCGGCGCAAGCCAAGGCCGAGGATGCTGCGCAGTAGTTGCTGAGTCCGCTAGTAGGGAGGCAGGCATAAAAAAAGCCCGGACATGTCCGGGCTTTTTTATCAGCAAATATTACTGCGGTGTGCTTTCCAGCGGCTCTGGTGTTGGCACCGGCACGACTTTAACGTCGTCCACTTCGCGCTGAATCTGTTCAAGTAGCGAACCCGGAGCAGGTTTCTCTTCAACCTGCGGCTGCTGAGTTGTCTGCTGCGTGGTGACACCACTGCCTTCGCCCAGGATGGCCTGGTCGCGGCTGACGCCCGGCATAAAGTCACCGGACAAGCCAACCAGCTGGTCATCGGCGCTGAAGTTTACGCTGACGCGCTCCTGCAGGCGCTTACCGCCGCCCGGCTGGATGCTGTACAGGTAATCCCAGCGATTGGCGTGGAAGGTGTCAGTGAGCAGGGGGTTGCCCATGATAAACCGCACTTGCTTGCGGGTCATTCCCGGACGCAACTGGTCTATCATGTCCTGCGTCACGACATTGCCCTGTTGAATGTCGATTTTATAAACCCCGGGGAATGAACAACCGGCGAGTGCGAGTAGCCCCGTAAGGGTGAGGCTGGTCAGCAGGATTTTGGTTTTTTGCATCGGTGGGCGACTTCCACTATCTTGGCTGGGCAATATAAACCCGGATCATACCCGCAATAAAGGAAGCTGCGAAGCCGCTTCCGTGAGAAAGCAGACCATGGTTGAAAATAGCGAACTACGCAAGGCTGGCCTGAAAGTGACCCTGCCACGGGTCAAGATACTGCAAATGCTCGACCACGCCGGTCAGCGTCACATGAGTGCTGAGGATGTCTACAAGGCGCTGATGGAGGCGGGTGACGACGTAGGCTTGGCCACTGTCTACCGCGTACTGACCCAGTTTGAAGCAGCAGGTCTGGTGGTTCGCCACAACTTCGATGGCGGTCATGCAGTCTTTGAATTGGCCGATGGCGGTCACCACGACCATATGGTTTGTGTGGAGTCAGGTGAGGTCATCGAGTTCTTCGACGCTGAGATCGAAAAGCGCCAGAAAGAAATCGTCAAAGAGCACGGCTTCGAGCTTGTTGATCACAATCTTGTGCTGTATGTGCGCAAGAAAACCTGATTAGTGCAGGCATAACAAAGGCGACCCTTGGGTCGCCTTTTTGCTTTCTGCGGGCTGGGCAATCAAGCCTGAGCGCTGCCGACCATCTGCCGGGCGTGGGCCAGGGATTCTTCGGTGAGGTCCACGCCGCCGAGCATGCGCGCGATTTCCTCGACGCGCTGCGCTGGGCTGAGCTTGCTGACTGCGGTGCGGGTGGCATCGCTTTCGCGCACCTTGTGCACAAACAGGTGCTGATGGCCTTGCGCTGCGACCTGCGGCAGGTGGGTGACGGTCAATACCTGACCGCGTTCGCCGAGGCGGCGCAGTAGCTGGCCGACCACTTCGGCGGTGGGGCCGCCGATGCCGACGTCCACTTCATCAAATACCAGAGTCGGCACCCGCGAGGTTTGTGCGGTGATCACCTGAATCGCCAGGCTGATACGCGACAGCTCGCCGCCTGAGGCGACCTTGGCCAGGGCTTTCAGGGGTTGGCCGGGGTTGGCGCTGACCAAGAACTCCAGCTGCTCCAGGCCATTGGGGTGCGGTTCGCTATTGTTGTTGGCGCTGAGCTTGATGTTGAAACGCCCGCCGGGCATGCCCAGGGTTTGCATTTCCTGCTCCACAGCGCTGGCCAGCTTGCTGGCAGCGTTGTTGCGCAAAGTGCTGAGTTCCGCCGCTTTTTCCTGATAGTGCCGTTCGAAGGCGGCCAGTTCGTCGCTCAGGCGTTCGGCAGCCTGGTCGTCGGCGTTGAGGCTTTCCAGTTCTTCGAACAGCTGTTGCTGCATGGCGCCCAGCTCGGTTGGCTGGATGCGATGCTTACGCGCCAGGGTGTAGATCGCGTCCAGGCGTTCTTCCATCTGCCGCAAGCGCTCGGGATCGGCGTCGAAGTGATCGAGAAAACGGTTCAGTTCGCCGACGGCCTCCTCGACCTGGATCTGCGCGCTGGCCAGCAGGTTAGTGGCTTCACTCAGCGCGCCGGGCTGGCCTTGGAAGGCGCCGAGACGATTAAGGCTGTTGGTCAGGGCCGAGAGCACGTTGCCGGCGTCATTCTCGCTGCACTGCTCGATCACCAGGCGGCAGGCGCTGAGCAGGCTTTCGGCGTTGGTCAGGTTTTTGTGTTCCTGCTCCAGGTTGTCCAGCTCGTCTTCGCCCAGGGCCAGGTTGTCGAGTTCTTCAAGCTGATAGCTGAGCAGTTGATGGCGGGAACGCTGTTCGTCGCCGATGCTGGAAACCCGCTCCAGCTCGTTCTTGGTCTGCTTCCAGCGCTGCGCGGCGAGTTGTACCTGGCGCGCCAGCTCCTGGCTGCCAGCGTATTCATCAAGAAGGCGGCGATGGGTCTCGGGCTTGAGCAGGGATTGGTGCTCATGCTGGCTGTGGATGTCGATCAGCAGCTCGCCGAGGGCTTTGAGGTCGCCTTGCGGGCAAGGTGAGCCGTTGATATAGCCGCGCGAGCGGCCTTCGGCGGTAATCACGCGACGGAGGATGCACGGCCCGTCATTGTTCAGATCGCGCTCGGTCAGCCAGGCACGGGCTTCGGGGATGTCGTGCAGGTCGAAGCTGGCGAGGATGTCCGTCTTGTCAGCGCCGGGGCGTACCACGCCACTGTCAGCGCGGTCGCCCAGGGTTAGGCCGAGGGCGTCGAGCATGATCGATTTGCCGGCGCCGGTTTCCCCGCTAATCACGCTCATGCCGGCGTCCAGCTCTAGATCAAGGTGTTCAACGATGGCGTAGTTGTGTACCGACAGGTGCACCAGCATGGCGAGGGCCTCCCAAGTTCATGTCTGGTTATTTATACAGTGTTTTTTTGTGGGCTGGCAATCCGTCTGCTGTCCTTGAAAGCAGATTTTTTGACCCCATATAGCGATCAGGCACGTGAGTTGAGGCTCGCGTCGGATTTTACGAGGAGAGACGCATGGCTGACGAACAGACCCTGGATACGCAGAACCCCGATCTACAAACAGCTGCCGAAGTGGCTGCGGGCGATGATCTGGTTGCCCGCGTGCAAGCGCTGGAAGAGCAACTGGCCACTGCGCAGGATCAGTCGCTGCGCATGGCTGCCGATCTGCAGAACGTGCGCCGCCGCGCCGAGCAGGATGTAGAGAAGGCGCATAAATTTGCTCTGGAGAAATTCGCCAACGACCTGTTGCCGGTGGTGGATAGCCTGGAGCGCGGCCTTGAGCTGTCGAATCCGGATGATGAGGCGATCAAGGCCGTACGTGAGGGCATGGAACTGACGCTCAAACTGTTCGGTGACACCCTCAAGCGCCACCAGTTGGAGGTCATTGACCCACATGGCGCGCCGTTCAATGCCGAGCACCATCAGGCGATGGCGATGCAGGAAAGCACCAGCGTCGAGCCTAACAGCGTGCTCAAAGTGTTCCAGAAGGGCTACATGCTCAATGGTCGTCTGCTGCGCCCCGCCATGGTGGTGGTCAGTAAGGCGCCGACGCAAGCGCCGCCTTCGATTGATGAGCAGGCTTGAAATTCGCCGCGCTGCCCCCATTAAACAGTCAAGCGTTTTAGTGCTACCGCCGCTGACAACGATCAGCGGCGGGATTATCAAAGTTTCGGGAGAATGAATATGGGCAAAATTATTGGTATCGACCTGGGGACCACCAACTCGTGCGTCTCGGTTCTGGAAAACGGTGTCGCTAAAGTTATCGAAAACGCCGAAGGCGCGCGCACCACGCCGTCGATCGTTGCGTATGCCAACGATGGCGAAATTCTGGTGGGTCAGTCGGCCAAGCGTCAGGCAGTGACCAACCCGCACAACACCCTGTACGCGGTAAAGCGTCTGATCGGTCGTCGTTTTGACGAAGATGTCGTGCAAAAAGACATCCAGATGGTGCCGTACAAAATTGTCAAAGCTGACAACAACGACGCCTGGGTAGAAGTGAACGGCCAGAAGATGGCGCCGCCACAGATTTCCGCTGAAATTCTGAAAAAGATGAAGAAGACCGCCGAAGACTACCTCGGCGAGCCAGTGACCGAAGCGGTGATCACCGTGCCGGCCTACTTCAACGATAGCCAGCGTCAGGCCACCAAAGACGCCGGCCGTATCGCGGGTCTGGACGTCAAGCGCATCATCAACGAGCCAACTGCAGCTGCGCTGGCGTACGGTATGGACAAGGCCAAGGGCGACCACACCGTGATCGTCTATGACTTGGGCGGCGGTACCTTCGACGTTTCCGTAATCGAAATCGCTGAAGTCGATGGCGAGCACCAGTTTGAAGTATTGGCCACCAACGGTGACACCTTCCTTGGCGGTGAAGACTTCGACATTCGTCTGATCGACTACCTCGTTGACGAATTTAAGAAAGAAAGCGGCATGAACCTTAAAGGTGACCCGCTGGCCATGCAGCGCCTGAAAGAAGCTGCGGAAAAAGCCAAGATTGAGCTGTCTTCGAGCCAGTCGACCGATGTTAACCTGCCGTACATCACTGCAGACGCTACCGGTCCTAAGCACCTGAACGTGAAGATTTCCCGCGCCAAGCTGGAGTCGCTGGTTGAAGACCTGGTGCAGCGCACCATTGAGCCTTGCCGCATCGCGCTGAAAGACGCCGGTATAGACATCAGCAAGATTAACGACGTGATCCTGGTCGGCGGTCAGACCCGCATGCCGCTGGTGCAGAAGCTGGTCACCGACTTTTTCGGTAAAGAAGCGCGTAAAGACGTTAACCCGGACGAAGCTGTAGCCATGGGTGCTGCTATCCAGGGCGCGGTACTGTCGGGTGATGTGAAAGACGTGCTGCTGCTCGACGTGTCGCCGTTGACCCTGGGTATCGAAACCATGGGCGGCGTGATGACTGCGCTGATCGAGAAAAACACCACGATTCCTACCAAGAAATCCCAGGTGTTCTCGACTGCTGACGACAACCAGGGCGCTGTGACTATTCACGTACTGCAGGGCGAGCGCAAGCAAGCCAGCGGTAACAAGTCGCTGGGTAAATTCGACCTGGCCGAGATTCCGCCAGCGCCACGTGGCGTACCGCAGATCGAAGTCACCTTCGATATCGATGCCAACGGCATCCTGCACGTCGGCGCGAAAGACAAGGCGACCGGCAAGACTCAGTCGATCGTGATCAAGGCCAACTCTGGTCTGTCTGAGGAAGAGATTCAACAGATGGTTCGTGATGCCGAAGTCAACGCCGAGGAAGACCGCAAGTTCGAAGAACTGGCGAGCGCGCGTAACCAAGGCGATCAGCTGGTGCACGCCACCCGCAAGATGATCGTTGAGGCAGGCGACAAGGCCACTGCTGACGAGAAGACTGCTATCGAAACCGCGCTGAGCGCGCTGGAAGTGGCGATCAAGGGCGACGACAAGGCTGATATCGAAGCCAAGATGACTGCGCTGTCCGAAGTGACCGCACCACTTGCGCAGAAGATGTACGCCGAGCAGCCGCAGCCCGGCGCGCAAGCTCCGGATGCTGAGCAAGCCAAGGACGCAGGCGATGACGTGGTCGACGCTGAGTTCGAAGAGGTCAAAGACAACAAATAAATAGGCGCAAGCTTATGCCGCTCTGGCCGGACGCGATGCGAGTTGCGTTCGGCATGATCCGCCGCGCGGGAGCTTGCTCCCGCGTTGGCGTGTCTGGAGTAGACGATTTAAAGGTGTTGAAGACTTATGGCTAAACGCGATTTTTACGAAGTGCTCGGTGTCGAGCGCGGTGCCAGCGAATCGGAGCTGAAAAAAGCCTACCGACGTCTGGCCATGAAGTATCACCCGGACCGCAATCCGGACGATAAAGCCTCGGAGGAGAAGTTCAAGGAAGCCAACGAAGCTTACGAAGTGCTCTCCGATGCGGCAAAGCGCTCGGCGTACGATCAGTACGGCCATGCCGGTGTCGATCCGCAGATGGGTGGCGGTGGTGGTCCGGGCGGGGCGAACTTCTCGGATATCTTCGGCGATGTATTCAGTGATTTCTTCGGCGGCGGTGGGCGTGGCGGTCAACGGGGCGGCGCGCAGCGCGGCAGTGACCTGCGTTACACCCTGGAGCTGGACCTGGAAGAGGCGGTGCGTGGCACTACGGTGACCATTCGCGTGCCGACGCTGGTTAATTGCAAGCCCTGCGAGGGTTCGGGCGCGAAGAAGGGCACCACGCCGGTAACCTGTACCACCTGTGGCGGTATTGGCCAGGTGCGTATGCAGCAGGGCTTCTTCTCGGTGCAGCAAACCTGCCCGCGCTGCCACGGCAGCGGCAAGATGATCACTGATCCTTGCGGCTCCTGCCACGGTCACGGCCGGGTCGAAGAGCACAAGACTCTGTCAGTGAAAGTGCCGGCTGGCGTCGATACCGGCGACCGCATTCGTCTGTCCGGTGAAGGCGAGGCGGGTGCGATGGGTGGCCCGGCGGGTGACCTGTACGTGGTGGTGAATGTGCGCGAGCACGCGATCTTCCAGCGTGACGGCAAGCACCTGTACTGCGAAGTGCCGATCAGCTTTGCCGATGCGGCCCTGGGCGGTGAGTTGGAAGTGCCGACCCTGGATGGTCGGGTCAAGCTGAAAATCCCGGAAGGCACCCAGACCGGCAAGATGTTCCGCCTGCGTGGCAAGGGCGTTGCCCCGGTGCGTGGCGGCGGTGCCGGCGACCTGATGTGCAAGGTGGCGGTGGAAACGCCGGTGCACCTGGATAAGCGTCAGCGCGAACTGCTCGATGAGTTCCGCAAGACCCTGGAAGGTGACAGCTCGCATTCGCCGAAGGCCAATGGCTGGTTCGAGGGCGTTAAGCGCTTCTTTGGCGATCTGTAAATCCCGCTGACGGGCTGCGCGGTCGCTAAGCGGCGGCTGCAGCCTGTAGCGACAGCTTGGAGCTGGTAGTTATGCAACGTATTGCTGTGATGGGCGCCGCCGGGCGCATGGGCAAGACCCTGATCGAAGCCGTGCAGTTGGCTGATGGCGCAAGCCTGAGCGCGGCGATTGATCGTGCCGACAGCAGCCTTGTTGGTGCGGATGTTGGCGAGCTGGTGGCGCAGGGCAAGATTGGCGTCAATCTGGCTGGCGACCTGAATGCGGTGCTCGATCAGTTTGATGTGCTGATCGACTTCACCCATCCATCGGTCACCCTGAAAAACCTGGAGATCTGCCGCCAGGCCGGTAAAGCCATGGTGATTGGCACCACCGGTTTTTCCCCGGAAGAAAAGCAGTTGTTGGCCGATGCTGGCAAGCAGATCCCAGTCGTGTTTGCCGCCAACTTCAGTGTCGGCGTCAATCTGTGCCTGAAGTTGCTCGACACTGCGGCGCGGGTGCTGGGTGATGATGTGGACATCGAAATCATCGAAGCCCACCACCGCCACAAGGTCGATGCACCGTCCGGTACTGCGCTGCGCATGGGTGAGGTTGTGGCCAATGCGTTGGGGCGTGATCTGCAGAAAGTCGCCGTTTATGGGCGTGAAGGTCAGACCGGTGCCCGCGAGCGCGAAACCATCGGTTTTGCCACGGTGCGTGCCGGTGATGTAGTTGGCGACCATACTGTGCTGTTCGCCGCTGATGGCGAGCGCGTGGAAATCACTCATAAGGCCTCAAGCCGCATGACCTTCGCAAAAGGTGCGGTGCGCTCAGCACTGTGGCTGCAGGATCGTAAGCCGGGTCTATACGACATGCAGGATGTTCTGGGGTTGAATTGAGGTTGAGCTGAGGCATTCTGTCGCAGAAATGTGTTTTACCTGGGTCTGAGTCGCAACAGACGGTGGACCAAAAAAGCAGTTTCCTGTAAGCTTTCTGCTTTAGTGTGTCCACTAAAGTTGCGCAGAATGAATCAGATAAAAAAGCGGGGTGACGGTCGATACGTCACCCCGCTTTTTTACAATCTGCGTTTGCTTCACGATTTAATTTTCGGAGGTTTTCTTGAGTAAGCCAGCCCTTAAACCTGCCATTTTGGCTCTTGCTGATGGCAGTATTTTTCGCGGCGAGGCCATCGGCGCCGATGGCCAGACTATTGGAGAGGTGGTTTTTAACACCGCCATGACCGGCTATCAGGAAATCCTTACCGATCCTTCCTATGCCCAGCAGATCGTCACCCTGACCTATCCGCACATCGGCAACACCGGCACTACGCCGCAAGACGCCGAATCCAACCGCGTATGGGCCGCCGGCCTGATTATCCGTGACCTGCCGCTGACCTCCAGCAACTGGCGCAACAAGCAGCCTCTGGATGAATACCTCAAGGAAAACGGCACCGTCGCCATCGCCGGTATAGACACCCGCCGCCTGACCCGCATTTTGCGTGAGAAAGGCTCGCAGAACGGCTGCATTCTGGCCGGCGATGACGCCACCGAAGAACAGGCGTTAGAGCTGGCGCGCAGCTTCCCTGGCCTCAAGGGCATGGACCTGGCCAAAGTGGTCAGCTGCACCGAGCGCTACGAGTGGCGCTCCAGTGTGTGGAATCTGCAAGACGACAGCCATCCAGAAATTCCAGCCAGTGAACTCAAATACCACGTGGTTGCTTACGACTACGGGGTTAAGTGGAACATCCTGCGCATGCTGGTCGAGCGCGGCTGCCGGGTGACTGTGGTGCCGGCGCAAACTCCGGCCAATGAAGTGCTGGCGCTAAAACCTGATGGCGTATTCCTGTCCAATGGCCCGGGCGATCCCGAGCCCTGCGACTACGCCATCCAGGCGATTAAGGATGTGCTGGAAACCGACATCCCGGTCTTCGGCATCTGCCTCGGCCACCAGCTGCTGGCCCTGGCTTCCGGTGCCAAGACCCTGAAAATGGGCCACGGCCACCACGGTGCCAACCACCCGGTGCAGGATCTGGATACGGGTGTGGTGATGATTACCAGCCAGAACCACGGTTTTGCCGTGGATGAGGCCACGCTGCCCGGCAATCTGCGGGCTATCCACAAGTCGCTGTTCGACGGTTCCCTGCAGGGCATCGAGCGTACTGACAAGGATGCCTTCAGCTTCCAGGGCCACCCCGAAGCGAGCCCTGGCCCAGCCGATGTGGCCCCGCTGTTTGACCGCTTTATCGAAACCATGGCCAAGCGCCGCTAAACCTCGCCGACTGACCCAAGGATTCGAGTAACCGCTATGCCAAAACGTACAGACATTAAAAGTATCCTGATCCTCGGCGCTGGCCCGATTGTTATCGGCCAGGCCTGCGAGTTCGACTATTCCGGTGCTCAGGCGTGTAAAGCGCTGAAAGAAGAGGGCTACCGCGTCATCCTGGTCAACTCCAACCCAGCCACCATCATGACCGACCCGGCGATGGCGGACGCCACCTACATCGAGCCGATCAAATGGTCCACCGTGGCCAAGATCATCGAGAAGGAGCGCCCGGACGCGCTGCTGCCAACCATGGGTGGCCAGACCGCGCTGAACTGCGCGCTGGACCTGGAAAAGCACGGCGTGCTGGAAAAATTTGGCGTCGAAATGATCGGTGCCAACGCCGACACCATCGACAAGGCTGAA
Organism: Pseudomonas sp. C7.1; assembly: GCF_056312395.1. NCBI lineage: Bacteria > Pseudomonadati > Pseudomonadota > Gammaproteobacteria > Pseudomonadales > Pseudomonadaceae > Pseudomonas > Pseudomonas sp. C7.1. The sequence continues at coordinate 173,738 of NZ_JBWDTL010000003.1, forward strand.
GACCGCTCGCGCTTCGACAAGGCGATGAAAGACATCGGCCTAGCCTGCCCAGTTTCCGGCATTGCGCACAACATGGAAGAAGCCTACGGCGTGCTGGAGAAGGTTGGCTTCCCTTGCATCATCCGTCCGTCCTTCACCATGGGCGGCACCGGCGGCGGCATCGCCTACAACCGTGAAGAGTTCGAAGAGATCTGCGCCCGCGGTATCGATCTGTCGCCAACCAGCGAACTGCTGATCGACGAATCGCTGATCGGTTGGAAGGAATACGAGATGGAGGTGGTCCGCGATAAAAAGGACAACTGCATCATCGTCTGCGCTATCGAGAACTTCGACCCAATGGGCGTGCATACCGGTGACTCCATCACTGTTGCGCCGGCGCAAACCCTGACCGACAAGGAATACCAGATCCTGCGTAACGCATCGCTCGCGGTATTGCGCGAGATTGGTGTGGAAACCGGCGGCTCCAACGTGCAGTTCGGCATCTGCCCGAACACTGGCCGCATGGTCGTGATCGAGATGAACCCGCGCGTGTCGCGTTCATCGGCGCTGGCCTCCAAGGCCACCGGCTTCCCGATCGCCAAGATCGCCGCCAAGCTGGCCGTGGGTTACACCCTCGACGAGCTCTCCAACGACATCACCGGCGGCCGCACCCCTGCCTCGTTCGAGCCAGCCATCGACTACGTCGTGACCAAGATCCCGCGTTTTGCCTTCGAGAAGTTCCCGAAAGCCGACGCTCGCCTGACCACCCAGATGAAGTCGGTCGGTGAAGTCATGGCCATCGGTCGCACCTTTCAGGAGTCCCTGCAGAAAGCCCTGCGCGGTCTGGAAGTGGGCGTTTCGGGTTTCGATCCGATGCTTGATCTGACTGATCCTGAAGCCGAAAGCACCCTGCGCCGCGAACTGACCGTGCCAAGCGCCGACCGCATCTGGTACATCGGCGATGCCTTCCGTGCGGGCAAGACCGTGGCCGAAGTCTTTGAGCTGACCAATATTGATGAGTGGTTCCTGGTCCAGATCGAAGACCTGATCAAGGATGAAGAGCGCATCAAAACCCTGGCGCTGTCCAGTATTGATCGGGATGCGATGTACAAGCTCAAGCGCAAAGGCTTCTCCGATATTCGTCTGGCCAAGCTGCTGGGCGTCACCGAGAAAACCCTGCGCAGCCAGCGCCACAAGTTGAAAGTGCTGCCGGTGTATAAGCGCGTCGACACCTGCGCTGCTGAGTTCGCCACCGACACTGCCTACATGTACTCGACCTACGAGGAAGAGTGCGAGGCCAATCCGTCGAGCCGCGACAAGATCATGATCCTCGGCGGCGGGCCGAACCGTATTGGTCAGGGCATCGAGTTCGACTACTGCTGCGTGCACGCGGCGCTGGCACTGCGTGAAGACGGGTACGAGACCATCATGGTCAATTGCAACCCGGAAACCGTATCGACTGACTACGACACCTCCGACCGCCTGTACTTCGAGCCGGTTACCCTGGAAGACGTGCTGGAAATCGTCCGTGTCGAGCAGCCCAAAGGTGTGATCGTGCAGTACGGCGGCCAGACTCCGCTGAAAATCTGTCGCGCCCTGGAAGAGGCCGGCGTGCCGATCATCGGCACCAGCCCGGACGCCATCGACCGCGCCGAAGACCGTGAGCGTTTCCAACAGATGGTCCAGCGTCTCGGCCTGCGCCAGCCGGCCAACGCCACCGCGCGCAGCGAAGACGAAGCCCTGGCGCACTCCAAGATCATCGGTTATCCGCTGGTGGTGCGGCCGTCCTATGTACTGGGCGGGCGGGCGATGGAGGTCGTCTACCAAGAAGACGAACTCAAGCGTTACATGCGCGAGGCGGTAAAAGTTTCCAACGACAGCCCGGTGCTGCTCGACCACTTCCTCAACTGCGCCATTGAAGTGGACGTGGATGCGGTGTGCGACGGCGAAACCGTGGTGATTGGCGCGATCATGCAGCACATCGAGCAGGCCGGCGTGCACTCCGGTGACTCCGCTTGTTCGCTGCCGCCTTATTCGCTGCCGATGCACATCCAGGACGAGATTCGCGACCAGGTCAAAAAGATGGCCCTGGAGCTTAATGTAGTTGGTCTTATGAACGTGCAGATGGCCGTGCAGGGCGAGGACATTTTCGTTATCGAAGTGAACCCGCGCGCCTCGCGTACCGTGCCGTTTGTCTCCAAGTGCGTTGGCGTCTCGCTGGCCAAGGTGGCGGCGCGCGTCATGGCCGGCAAGTCGCTGGCTGAGGCTGGTTACACCAAGGAAATCATCCCTCCGTACTTCAGCGTCAAGGAAGCGGTGTTCCCGTTCGCCAAGTTCCCAGGCGTCGACCCAATCCTCGGCCCAGAGATGAAGTCCACCGGTGAAGTCATGGGTGTCGGTGATACCTTCGGCGAAGCCTTTGCCAAGGCGCAGTCGGGTGCCAGCGAGATTCTGCCGAACGCAGGTGTGGCCTTTATCAGCGTGCGTGACGATGACAAACCGCTGGTGGAAGGTGTTGCCCGCGACCTGATTGAACTGGGTTTTGAAGTGGTGGCCACTGCGGGGACTGCCAAGTTGATCGAGGCTGCTGGCTTGCCAGTGCGCCGGGTCAACAAGGTGACAGAAGGCCGTCCGCACGTGGTCGACATGATCAAGAACGACGAGGTCACTCTGATCATCAACACCACTGAAGGTCGTCAGTCGATTGCTGACTCCTACTCTATTCGTCGTAACGCTCTGCAGCACAAGATCTATTGCACCACCACCATTGCGGCGGGGCAGGCGATCTGTGAGGCGCTGAAGTTTGGTCCCGAGAAGACCGTGCGCCGGCTGCAGGACCTGCATGCAGGAATCAACGCATGATCAAGTACCCAATGACCGTCCAGGGCGCGCGCGCCCTGGAAGAGGAACACGCTCACCTGACCAAGGTGCTGCGCCCCAAACTTAGCCAGGATATCGGCACTGCGCGCGAGCTCGGTGACCTCAAGGAGAACGCCGAATACCATGCCGCGCGCGAGCAGCAGGGCATGGTCGAGGCGCGTATCCGTGATATCGAGGGTCGAATGCAGAATGCAGTGATCATCGACGTCACCACTATCGAGCACACCGGCAAGGTGATTTTCGGTACCACCGTAGAAATCGCCAACTGCGAAACCGATGAAAGCGTGACTTATCAAATCGTGGGTGAGGACGAGGCGGACATCAAGCAGCGCAAAATCTCCGTCGGCTCTCCCATCGCTCGCGCCCTGGTTGGCAAGAGTGAGGGTGACGTGGTGGTGGTGCAGACGCCGAGCGGTGCGCTGGAATATGAGATCGTAGAGGTTCGCCATCTCTAAGCCCGTTAATCCTGTTCGGCGTGATGCTGGCGCGATCAGCTGGCTGCTGGCTCAGGCACTCTGGGTTGGCGGGCTCTGGTTGCTGCATTTTTTGCTGTTACCGGCAATCGCCAAGATCGGCCTGGCGTCACTCTTGGTCGAGGAAATCGGCAATGCCCTGCGTCCGCTGCTGATTGGTCTGACGGCGGTGTGCGCCGGGCTGCAGGCGCTGGTGCTGATTCGTGCCGAACACCTGGCAAGCCTGTGGCGTGATGCCCGCGGGCAGTTGCTCTTGGTTGTGGTGGCGATGGCGGGCAGTTACTTCGCGGTGCGTCAACTGCTGCCGGAGGCTGAGCTGTGGTTGATGTTTAGTTATCTGGTGATGGCGTTTTGCGGGTTGCTGTTGGTTCTGCAGCCCGTGCCGCAAAAGTCGGGCATAGGCTCTAGGCAGTAGGATTGAGCAGATTCGGTGGTTGCAAAGGCGCTGAGCGCGCCTTGCAACGGCTGATTAATCAGCCGTGATGACGGTGAACATTGGATAGGTTCTTGTTCACTTTCGGGTTCTTGCGGTAGATCAGCGCCATTTTGCCAATCACCTGAACCAGCTCAGCTTTACCGGCTTTGCACAGCTCGTTGATAGCCTTCAGGCGATCTTCACGCTCGGTGATGCGTAATTGCACTTTAATCAGTTCATGATCGCTCAGTGCGCGTTCCAGTTCAGTCAGCACACCTTCGGTCAAGCCGTTGTCAGCCACGATCAATACAGGCTTTAAATGGTGGCCGATAGATTTGAATTGTTTCTTCTGCTCTTGAGTGAGCGGCATAATCTGATTCCTGCAATCTGGTAAATAAACAGCTCTGGTAAAAGCGGCGGTCAGTTTACCCGAGCGCCTTCGGGACCGCCCAGATATTCATGCGTTGCACATTCGAGGTATTGCGTGGCCCGTTCCAAGACCAGTCAAGGTTGGCTGAAAGAGCATTTCAACGACCCCTACGTGAAAATGGCGCAGAAGGATGGCTATCGTTCGCGCGCCAGCTACAAGCTGCTGGAGATTCAGGAGAAGGATCGCATCCTGCGGCCTGGCATCACTGTGGTCGATCTGGGCGCAGCGCCTGGCGGCTGGTCGCAGGTCACCAGTCGGGTGATCGGTGACAAGGGCCGTTTGATCGCTTCAGATATTCTGGAGATGGATAGCATCCCTGATGTCACCTTTATCCAGGGCGACTTTACCGACGATGCGGTGTTTGCACAGATCCTCGAGGCCGTCGGCAATAAGCCGATAGACCTTGTGATTTCCGATATGGCCCCCAATATGAGTGGTGTAAGGGAGTCGGATCAGCCGCGCGCGATGTACCTGTGCGAGCTGGCGCTGGATTTGTCGACTCGGGTGCTGCGTCCGGGTGGCGATTTTCTGATCAAGATCTTCCAGGGTGAAGGTTTTGATCTGTACCACAAGCAGATGCGTCAGCTGTTCGACAAGGTGCAGATGCGCAAGCCGCTGTCCTCGCGTGACCGCTCTCGCGAGCAATATATGCTGGCGCGGGGCTTTCGCGGCCTTTGATGGTGGCGGGTTTTACAGCGAATTGTGGTGAGGCTTTGTGGTCTCACAACAAATAAAGGGTTACAGACGGCGTCTGCCAGGGGTGGGCGTTGTGTAGTAAGTTAGATCGGTACATAACTGGTCGTCATGCGAAGTGCGCTTCGGCACGGGGCCTGCTTCAGAGGGTAGCTAATTGAACGACATGGCAAAGAATCTGGTCCTGTGGCTGATCATCGCCGCCGTCTTGGTGACGGTGATGAACAATTTTTCCAGCCCGACTGAGTCGAATAAACTCAACTATTCGCAGTTTATCCAGCAGGTTCAGGATGGCGGCGTTAAGCGGGTGACGGTGGATGGATTCATCATCAGCGGTACCCGTACCGATGGTTCATCGTTCGAGACCGTGCGTCCGGCGATTCAGGACAATGGCCTGATCAAGGACCTGATGGACAACAATGTCGAGATCGTCGGCAAGCAGCCTGAGCAGCAGAGTATTTGGACTCAGTTGCTGGTGGCCAGCTTCCCGATTCTGGTGATCATTGCGGTGTTCATGTTCTTTATGCGCCAGATGCAAGGCGGCGCTGGCGGCAAGGGCGGGCCGATGAGTTTCGGCAAGTCCAAGGCGCGCCTGCTCTCGGAAGATCAGGTCAAGACTACCTTTGCCGACGTCGCCGGTTGCGACGAGGCGAAGGAAGAAGTCGGTGAGCTGGTTGAATTCCTGCGTGATCCGGGCAAGTTCCAGCGTCTCGGTGGGCGTATCCCGCGTGGTGTGCTGATGGTGGGCTCGCCTGGTACTGGTAAAACCCTGCTGGCCAAGGCGGTTGCCGGTGAAGCCAAGGTGCCGTTCTTCACCATTTCCGGTTCGGATTTCGTCGAGATGTTCGTTGGTGTCGGTGCATCCCGTGTGCGTGACATGTTCGAGCAAGCCAAGAAGCACGCGCCGTGCATCATCTTTATCGATGAAATTGACGCCGTGGGTCGCCATCGTGGTGCTGGCATGGGTGGCGGTCACGACGAGCGTGAGCAGACGCTCAACCAATTGTTGGTTGAGATGGATGGCTTTGAAATGAATGACGGTATCATCGTGATTGCCGCCACCAACCGTCCTGACGTACTCGACCCTGCTTTGCTGCGTCCCGGTCGTTTCGACCGTCAGGTTGTGGTTGGCCTGCCGGATATTCGTGGTCGCGAACAAATCCTCAAAGTACACATGCGTAAAGTGCCGATGGGTGAAGACGTTGCTCCGGCCGTTATCGCGCGTGGTACGCCGGGCTTCTCCGGTGCAGACCTGGCTAACCTGGTCAACGAGGCTTCGCTGTTCGCTGCCCGTGCCGGCAAGCGTGTGGTCGAGATGAAAGAGTTCGAGTTGGCCAAAGACAAGATCATGATGGGCGCCGAGCGCAAAACCATGGTCATGTCGGACAAAGAGAAGCTCAACACTGCATTCCACGAGGCGGGTCACGCCATCGTCGGTCGCTTGGTGCCTGAGCATGATCCTGTTTATAAAGTGTCGATCATTCCGCGCGGCCGCGCCCTGGGTGTAACCATGTTCCTCCCTGAGGAAGACCGTTACAGCCTGAGCAAACGTGCGCTGACCAGTCAGATCTGCTCGCTGTTCGGTGGCCGGATTGCCGAAGAAATGACCCTGGGTTTCGAGGGCGTCACCACTGGTGCCTCCAACGACATCATGCGCGCCACCCAGTTGGCCAAGAATATGGTCACCAAGTGGGGGCTATCGGAAAAGCTCGGTCCGATGATGTATGCCGAAGAAGAGGGCGAGGTGTTCCTCGGTCGCAGCATGGGGAGTAATCAGAGCAACGTTTCTGCCGAAACCGCCAAGGTGATCGACCAGGAAGTACGCAGCATCATTGATGGCTGCTACAGCACGGCTCGTCGTCTGCTGGAAGAAAACCGCGACAAGCTGGATGCCATGGCGCAGGCGCTGATGAAGTACGAAACCATCGACGCCGAGCAGATCGAGGACATCATGAATGGCCTCGCGCCACGTGAGCCGAAAGGCTGGCAGGGCGGTGATGACAACAATGGCACGCCAACTGCGCCAGTTGAAGTCGCTGAGTCTACAGAGAAGCCAATTGGTGGCCCAGCCGCCGAGCTGTAAGGTTTTCCATGTCTGTTGCACCAACCTTTAACCGGCTGCCCTGTGGCAGCCGGTTTCTTGATTTAAGCCGTCCGCATGTGATGGGCATCCTCAACGTTACCCCCGACTCATTCTCCGATGGTGGGCGCTATGGTCAGCGTGATGCGGCGTTGCGCCATGCGGAGGCGATGCTGCAGGCGGGTGCGACGCTGATTGATGTCGGTGGTGAGTCGACGCGTCCTGGTGCGCGTGCGGTTTCTCCGGTTGAGGAGTTGGAGCGGGTTGCGCCTGTCGTTGAGGCCATTGCCTGCGAACTGGATGTGATCATTTCAGTGGACACTTCAACCCCGGCAGTCATCCGCGAAACAGCGCGGCTGGGTGCTGGCTTGATCAACGACGTGCGCTCCCTGCAGCGCGACGGCGCTCTGGAGGCTGCGGCGGATAGCGGCTTGCCGGTGTGCCTGATGCATATGCGCGGTGAGCCAACCACTATGCAGCAGAACCCTCAATACCCTGATGTGGTGGCAGAAGTGCGCGAGTTTCTGCTTGAGCGGCTAGCGGCCTGTGCGGCGGTTGGGATTGGGGTTGAGCGAGTCATTCTTGATCCGGGTTTCGGTTTTGCGAAAACCCTGGAGCACAACCTCTCGCTATTTAAACATTTGCAGGCGCTGCATGCCTTGGGGCGGCCGTTACTGGTCGGGGTGTCGCGCAAGAGTATGATCGGCAAAGTGCTGGGGCATGAAGTGGGCGGGCGTCTGTATGGCAGTCTGGCCTTGGCTGCGCTGGCGCTGAGCAAAGGCGCACACATTCTGCGGGTCCACGACGTGGCGCAAACGGTTGATGTAGTACGGATGATCGCCGCAGTTGAAGCGGCCGAATAAGTTAAAAGGAATTGTGGGATGGGTAGAAAATATTTTGGTACTGACGGTATTCGTGGGCGTGTCGGTGACTTCCCGATTACCCCGGAGTTCATGCTCAAGCTCGGCTGGGCGGCTGGCATGGCGTTTCGCAAGCAGGGCAAGTGTCGCATCCTGATCGGCAAGGACACGCGCATCTCCGGTTATATGTTCGAGTCTGCCCTGGAGGCCGGTCTGTCCGCCGCAGGTGCTGATGTGATGCTGCTCGGTCCGATGCCGACGCCTGCAATCGCCTACCTGACCCGGACGTTCCATGCTGAAGCCGGGATCGTGATCAGTGCCTCGCACAATCCGCACCACGACAACGGCATCAAATTTTTCTCGGGGCAGGGCACCAAGCTGCCGGACGAAATCGAGTTGATGATCGAAGAGTTGCTCGATCAGCCGATGACCGTGGTTGATTCCGAGCAGTTGGGAAAAGTCTCGCGGATCAATGATGCCGCTGGGCGCTATATCGAATTTTGTAAGAGCAGCGTGCCGAGCAGTACCGACTTCGCTGGGCTGAAGATCGTCGTCGACTGCGCCCATGGCGCGGCGTACAAAGTGGCGCCAAGCGTATTCCGCGAGTTGGGCGTGCAGGTAACGGTGCTGTCGGCGCAACCTAATGGCTTGAATATCAATGACAACTGCGGTTCGACCCACGTAGAGGCGCTGCAGGCCGAAGTGCTGGCTCAGCAGGCTGACTTGGGTATCGCCTTTGATGGTGATGCGGATCGGGTGCTGATGGTTGATCACTCTGGTGCAGTGGTTGATGGTGATGAATTGCTGTTTATCATCGCCCGTGACCTGTTGGAGCGCGGCAAGCTACAGGGCGGTGTTGTCGGTACGCTGATGAGTAACCTCGGGCTGGAGCTGGCCCTGGCTGATTTGGGCATACCGTTTGTGCGGGCCAAAGTGGGCGACCGTTACGTGATTGCCGAGTTGCTGTCACGCAACTGGCAGCTGGGTGGCGAGAACTCCGGCCACCTGGTGTGTTTCCAGCACACCACGACGGGCGATGCGATTATCGCGGCGCTGCAGGTGTTGATGGCGCTCAAGCGTCGCGAGCAAACTCTGGGCGAGGCGCGGTTGGGTATGCAGAAGTGCCCGCAAGTGCTGGTAAACGTACGCTTTGCCGGCGGTGTTGATCCGCTGGAGCATCCTGCTGTGCAGCAGGCTAGCACGCGGGTAACCGAGCAAATGGCCGGGCGTGGTCGGGTGCTGCTGCGTAAATCCGGCACCGAGCCATTGGTGCGCGTTATGGTCGAGGGTGACGATGAGGGCTTGGTGCGTGGCTATGCCGATGAATTGGCTAAAGTTGTTGCGGATGTATGTGCTTGATTCGGCTTGCCAGTCGGGTAGCTGTTGGGTAACATCTGCGCCCTCTTTGACCGACGAGGTAAAGCATGCGTCGCCCAATGGTTGCTGGTAACTGGAAAATGCACGGTACCCGCGCCAGCGTTGCAGAGCTGATCAACGGTCTCAATCAGCAGGTATTGCCCGCTGGTGTAGGTATAGCGGTTTTCCCGTCTTGCTTGCATCTTGCTCAGGTGGTCGATGGTCTGGCAGGCAAGGCTGTTGCGGTGGGTGCACAAGATTGTGCGACCGAAGCGCAGCAAGGTGCTTTGACTGGCGAAGTGGCTGCAAGTCAGTTGCATGATTCGAGCTGCTCGCTGGTGCTGGTCGGTCACTCCGAGCGTAGATCGCTGCTGGGTGAGGGTGATGAGATTGTGACGCGCAAATTTGCGGCGGCGCAGTCCTCAGGTTTGCTTCCGGTGCTGTGTGTCGGCGAAACCCTGGCTCAGCGTGAAGCCGGGCGCACGCTTGATGTGGTTGCTGCGCAGTTGTCTGCGGTAACCGATGCGTTGGGTGTTGAGGTGTTTGCGCGTGCGGTAATTGCCTACGAGCCAGTTTGGGCCATTGGTACTGGTCTGACCGCGTCGCCTGCGCAAGCGCAGGAAGTGCATGCGGCAATTCGCGCACAGTTGGCGGCGAAAAGCCCTGACTTGGCAAGCAAGGTAAGAATTCTTTATGGCGGCAGTGTCAAGGCCGCCAGTGCAGCCGAGTTGTTCGGTATGCCGGATATCGATGGGGGGCTTGTGGGTGGAGCCTCTCTGAATGCGGATGAGTTCGGTGCGATCTGTCGCGCCGCAGGAAGCTAAAGAAATGCTGGAAACAGTTATCGTTGTTCTTCATCTGCTGGGTGCTATCGGCGTTGTTGTGCTGGTTTTGCTGCAGCAGGGTAAAGGTGCGGACGCAGGCGCTTCTTTTGGTGCGGGTGCTTCTTCTACCGTATTCGGTAGCCAAGGAACCACTACCTTTTTGAGTCGCGTTACTGCTATACTCGCCACCGCTTTTTTCATGACTAGCTTGGGTTTAGCGTTCTTTGCTAAAGACAAAGCTGATGGTTTGGCTCAGGTCGGTTTGCCTGATCCAGCAGTCCTGGAAGTACAACAGGCTAAGCCAGCTGTTGAAGATGTACCTGTTCTTGATGCAGCTAAGCCGGCTATCGAAGCGGCAGACGTACCTCAGGCTCCAGAACAGCAGTAATACGCAGTAGGTTTTACGCAACAAACGATTTTGCCGAGGTGGTGGAATTGGTAGACACGCTACCTTGAGGTGGTAGTGGCCATAGGCTGTAGGGGTTCGAGTCCCCTTCTCGGTACCAATTTTCAGGAAGGCCCGCTTGATGCGGGCCTTTTTGTTGCTGGAGTGTCGATTGACCCTGGTTGAGGTTCAGTCGTATAATCCGGCCCCAGCTTTGATGTGGGATTGAGCAGCAAGGTCGCTCCTCGGATGTTGAGTCCGATGATGGTTGGGTTAAACCAGCCCCCGCATTGAGTTGCAGAGGAGCCCCTTTTAAGGGGCTTTTTGCTAGCTGGGTGACAGCTTTGCCGGCCTTTAGAGGGCGGTTTGATGATGGGCGATTCGCCCATTTTTTATTTTTACAGCATGCGCGAGGGGTTCAGGTGTCGAGCAAGCTAGAACAGTTGCAGGCCTTGGTGGCCCCGGTAGTCGAGGCTCTTGGCTACCAATGTTGGGGTGTCGAGTTCCTGTCACAAGGGCGGCATTCTCTGCTGCGAATTTATATTGATAAACAGCCTGACGGCGTGCTGATCGAAGACTGTGAAATTGTCAGTCGGCAGATCAGTGGGGTGCTCGATGTCGAGGACCCGATCAGCGCTGAGTACACCCTTGAGGTGTCCTCGCCGGGTATGGACCGGCCGCTGTTCACTATTGAACAGTTCGCCAACCATGCCGGTGAGCAAGTGAAGATTAAGCTGCGTTCGCCTTTTGAAGGCCGGCGCAACTTCCAGGGCCTTCTGCGCGGTGTGGAAGAGCAGGACGTGGTGGTGCAGGTGGATGACCATGAATTCCTGTTGCCGATCGACATGATCGACAAGGCCAACATTATCCCCAGGTTTGATTGAGACGCGGATCCTGCGGTGTAAGCGGATTACGTGGCTCAAAATGGATTGCGAAAGGCGAGGCGTACGATGAGCAAAGAAGTACTGCTGGTTGTTGAGTCGGTATCCAACGAAAAGGGTGTACCGGCTAGCGTAATTTTTGAAGCGCTGGAGCTGGCTTTGGCCACGGCTACCAAGAAGCGTTTTGAAGATGAAGTTGAGTTGCGTGTGGCGATCAATCGCCAGACCGGCAACTATGAAACATTCCGCTGCTGGACAGTGGTCGATGAAAGTGAATTTGATGACCCTGCGCATCAGGTCACCACTGACATGCCGCGTGCAGTTGAGGCCAACGCCAAAGTTGGTGATGTGCTGGAAGAGAAGATCGACTCCATCGAGTTTGGTCGTATTGCCGCGCAAACCGCCAAGCAAGTTATTGTGCAGAAAGTCCGCGAAGCTGAGCGTGCTCAGGTGGTCGAGGCTTATCGCGAGCGTCTGGGTGAAATCATCTCCGGCACCGTGAAGAAAGTCACCCGTGACAGCGTGATCGTTGATCTGGGTAACAACGCTGAAGCCATGCTGGCCCGTGAGGACATCATCTCCCGCGAAACCTTTCGTGTTGGTGTGCGCTTGCGCGCCTTGCTCAAGGAAATTCGCACTGAGAACCGCGGCCCGCAGCTGATCCTGTCGCGTACCGCGCCGGAAATGCTCATTGAGCTGTTCCGCATCGAAGTGCCGGAAATCGCTGAAGAACTGATTGAAGTCATGGGCGCGTCCCGTGATCCAGGTTCGCGCGCCAAGCTGGCCGTGCGGTCCAAAGATAAACGCATCGACCCGCAGGGTGCCTGTATCGGCATGCGCGGTTCGCGCGTGCAGGCGGTCTCCGGTGAGTTGGCGGGTGAGCGTGTGGATATCGTGCTGTGGGATGACAACCCCGCCCAGTTCGTGATCAACGCCATGTCGCCGGCCGAAGTAGCCGCCATTATCGTTGACGAAGATGCCCATGCTATGGACATCGCCGTTGGCGCCGACAACCTTGCTCAGGCCATTGGCCGCGGCGGTCAGAACGTGCGTTTGGCCAGTCAGTTGACTGGTTGGACCTTGAACGTAATGACCGAGGCGGATATCCAGGCCAAGCAGCAAGCGGAAACAGGCGACATCCTGCAGCGCTTTATCGAAGAGCTTGAAGTCGACGAAGAGCTGGCCCAGGTGTTGGTCGAAGAAGGCTTCACCAGCCTTGAAGAAATTGCCTACGTACCGATGGAAGAAATGCTCAGCATTGATGGCTTTGACGAGGATATCGTCAGCGAGCTTCGCGCCCGTGCCAAAGATCGCTTGCTGACTAAAGCCATCGCCAACGAGGAAAAGCTGGCAGATGCCCACCCAGCCGAAGACTTACTCTCGCTTGAGGGGATGGATAAGGCGCTTGCGCATGAACTGGCAGTGCGCGGCGTTGTTAACCGCGAAGACCTGGCCGAGCAGTCGATTGATGACCTGCTCGACATCGACGGTATCGACGCTGAGCGTGCCGGCAAGTTGATCATGGCCGCCCGAGCCCATTGGTTCGAGTAAGAAGTTGCGGCCTGAGGAGAGAAATACATGACGCAAGTCACGGTGAAAGAACTGGCCCAAGTGGTCAATACGCCGGTTGAACGCCTGCTGCAGCAAATGAGTGAGGCAGGTTTGCCGCACAAAAGTGCCGAGCAAGCGGTGACCGACAGCGAGAAGCAGGCCCTGTTGGCCCATCTTAAAAGCAGCCACGGCGACAAGAAGGTGGAAGAGCCGCGCAAGATTACCTTGCAGCGCAAAACCACCAGTACCCTGCGGGTTGCCGGTAGCAAAACCATCAGTGTAGAAGTGCGTAAGAAGAAGACCTTCGTTAAGCGCAGCGCTGAAGAAATCGAAGCTGAAAAGCAGCGTGAGCTGGCTGAGCAGCGCGCAGTAGCTGAAGCTGCCAAAGCGAAGGCTGATGAAGAAGCTAAGCGTCGCGCCGCAGAAGAAGCTGCGCGCCCTGGCTCTGCGCCTGAAGCGCCGGCCGCTGCTGCACCGGCTGCTGCCGTAGAGCTGCCAGCGGTTGCCGCTCCGGCCGTTGAAGAACGCAAGAAAGATGAGCAGCGTCGCCCGGACAAACCGCGCAATGACGACGCCGACCGTCGTGGCGGCGAGCGCAAGACCACCCAGCATCGTCCGTCCGTTAAGGAAAAGGCACCTGCTCCGCGTGTTGCGCCGCGTTCCATTGATGAAGAAAGCGACAGCTTCCGTCGCGGTGGTCGTGGCAAGGGCAAGCTGAAGAAGCGTAATGCTCACGGCTTCCAGAGCCCAACGGGCCCGATCGTGCGCGAAGTGAAGATTGGCGAGACCATCACTGTGGGCGATCTGGCTCAGCAGATGTCGGTCAAAGCCGCTGAAATCATCAAGTTCATGTTCAAGCTGGGTACCCCGGCGACCATCAACCAGGTTCTGGATCAGGAAACTGCCCAGCTGGTTGCTGAAGAGCTAGGTCATAAAGTCACCCTGGTCAGCGACACGGCCCTGGAAGACTCCCTGGCTGAGTCGCTGAAATTCGAAGGCGAGACCTTTTCTCGTGCACCGGTTGTTACCGTTATGGGTCACGTTGACCACGGTAAGACCTCGTTGCTCGACTATATCCGTCGCGCCAAGGTTGCTGCTGGCGAGGCCGGTGGTATCACCCAGCACATCGGTGCCTACCACGTAGAAACCGAGCGCGGCATGGTCACCTTCCTCGACACCCCAGGCCACGCCGCGTTTACCGCCATGCGTGCCCGTGGTGCCAAGGCGACCGATATCGTGATTCTGGTTGTTGCAGCAGATGACGGCGTGATGCCGCAGACCATTGAAGCCGTTCAGCATGCCAAGGCTGCTGGCGTTCCACTGGTTGTTGCGGTGAACAAGATCGACAAGCCGGGTGCAGATCTGGATCGCATTCGCAGCGAACTGTCGGTACACGGCGTGACGTCGGAAGAGTGGGGCGGTGATACGCCGTTTGTTTCTGTATCGGCAAAAGTCGGTACCGGTGTCGATGACCTGCTCGAAGCTGTACTGCTGCAAGCCGAAGTTCTTGAACTGAAAGCTACGCCGTCGGCCCCGGGCCGTGGTGTCGTGGTCGAGTCGCGTCTGGATAAAGGTCGCGGTCCGGTTGCCACTGTACTGGTTCAGGACGGTACCCTGCGTCAAGGCGACATGGTGCTGATCGGTTCCAACTTCGGTCGTATCCGCGCCATGCTTGACGAGAACGGCAAGCCGATCAAAGAAGCAGGCCCGTCGATTCCGGTCGAGATTCTCGGTCTGGATGGCACTCCGGATGCCGGCGACGACATGAGCGTACTGACCGACGAGAAGAAAGCCCGCGAAGTGGCGCTGTTCCGTCAAGGCAAGTTCCGCGAAGTGAAACTGGCCCGCGCCCACGCTGGCAAGCTGGAAAACATCTTCGAGAACATGGGCCAGGAAGAGAAAAAGACGCTCAACATCGTTCTCAAATCTGACGTCCGTGGTTCGCTGGAAGCGCTGCAGGGCTCGCTCGGCGGCCTGGGTAACGATGAAGTGCAGGTGCGTGTGGTCGGTGGCGGCGTCGGTGGTATCACCGAATCCGATGCCAACCTGGCGCTGGCCTCCAACGCTGTACTGTTCGGCTTCAACGTGCGTGCCGATGCCGGCGCGCGCAAGATCGTCGAGCAGGAAGGTCTGGATATGCGTTACTACAACGTGATCTACGACATTATCGAAGACGTCAAAAAAGCCCTGACCGGCATGCTCGGCAGCGATGTTCGCGAGAACATCCTGGGCATCGCCGAAGTGCGTGACGTGTTCCGTTCGCCGAAGTTCGGTGCGATTGCCGGTTGTATGGTGCTCGAGGGTACGGTTCACCGTAACCGTCCGATCCGCGTACTGCGCGACGATGTGGTGATCTTCGAAGGCGAGCTGGAATCCCTGCGTCGCTTCAAAGACGATGCTGCCGAAGTGCGTAATGGCATGGAGTGCGGTATCGGTGTGAAGAGCTACAACGACGTCAAGGTCGGCGACAAGATCGAAGTGTTCGAGAAAGTTCAGGTGGCTCGTAGCCTGTAAAAACAGGCATGTAGTAGCGAGTTGCAATATGCAGCGCCCGGCCCCGTTTATTCGCGGCCGGGCGTTTGCCGCTTTTAGGTCCGCTGCTTTTTGCGCAGCGTGACGAGTGAAGGTAGTAAGAAATGGCCAAAGAATTTAGCCGGGCCCAGCGCATCGGCGACCAGATACAGCGCGAGCTGGCGCAGTTGATCCGCCTGGAAATCAAAGATCCGCGTCTTGGCGGCCTGGTGACCATCACGGCGGTAGAAGTCAGCCGCGACTCCAGCCATGCCAAGGTGTTCGTCACCGTTATGGATGGCGAGCCGCAAGAGGGTGTTGATCCCGTGGTGCAGAGCATCAAGGTGCTCAACGATGCCAGCGGCTTCCTGCGCATGCAGCTGGGCAAGGCGATGAAGCTGCGCAGCGTGCCGAACCTGCGTTTCCATTACGACGAAAGCGTGATTCGCGGTGCGCAGCTGTCGGCACTGATCGAGCGTGCTGTCAGCCAAGACCGTCAGCACGGTGATGAACCCGAGGCCAAGGAGTAAGCGCGTGGCCCAGGTCAAACGTATTCGTCGTGCCGTCGATGGCATCATTTTGCTGGATAAGCCCAAGGGTTTCAGCTCCAACGCCGCCTTGCAGAAGGTGCGCTGGTTACTGAATGCCGAGAAGGCCGGGCACACCGGCAGCCTCGATCCTTTGGCCACTGGCGTGTTGCCGCTGTGCTTCGGTGAGGCAACCAAGTTCTCCCAGTATCTGCTGGATGCCGACAAAGGCTACGAAACTCTGATGCAGCTGGGCGTCACCACCACCACCGCCGATGCTGAAGGTGAAGTGCTGGAGCGTCGTCCGGTGACCGTTGGTAGCGCCGATATCGAGGCCGTTTTGCCCGGTTTTCGTGGTGAAATCAGCCAGATACCGCCGATGTATTCGGCGCTCAAGCGTGATGGTCAGCCGTTGTACAAGCTGGCGCGGGCAGGGGAAGTAGTGGAGCGCGAGCCGCGTTCTGTTACTATTGCGCGCTTGGAATTACTGGGCTGCGAGGCGGAGCAAGCGCGCCTGGCGGTCGACTGTAGCAAAGGCACCTATATCCGCACCCTGGTTGAAGACATCGGCCACTTGCTGGGTTGTGGTGCACACGTTGCAGAGCTGCGCAGAACCAAAGCCGGCCCCTTCGATTTGAGCCGCACCGTCACGCTCGAAGAGCTGGAGCGCGTGCATGGCGAAGGTGGTTGTGATGCCGTTGATCAGTTTTTGCAACCGGCCGACAGCGGCCTGCAACACTGGCCGCTGCTGCAGTTCTCCGAGCACAGTTCGTTCTACTGGCTGCAAGGGCAGCCAGTACGCGCTGCGGATGCGCCGAAGTTCGGCATGGTTCGGGTACAAGATCACAACGGTCGCTTTATCGGTATCGGTGAAGTGAGCGAAGACGGGCGCATTGCGCCGCGTCGCTTGATTGCAACCAAGGCGTAGCCTTGGTTGGAGACACGGGCCATAGGCCCGTGGTTTAGGATTCGGTCGGCATGACCGTAGCGCAGGCAAGGGGTTTCGGCTCTGGCCTGCGTGTATCGAGGGTGGCTGTTAATAGGCACGGTCATACCTCACTTAAAAACACGGGAAGCGATTCCCGGCCTATTGAAACTGTTGCACTGCAGCAGTTTCTTAACTGAGAGGATTGCCCCATGGCACTCAGCGTTGAAGAAAAAGCCCAGATCGTTAACGACTACAAGCAAGCTGAAGGCGACACCGGTAGCCCGGAAGTGCAAGTTGCACTGCTGTCCGCCAACATCAACAAACTGCAAGGCCACTTCAAGGCCAACGGTAAGGACCACCACAGCCGTCGTGGTCTGATCCGTATGGTTAACCAGCGTCGTAAGCTGCTGGATTACCTGAAGGGTAAGGACACCAGTCGTTACAGCGCCCTGATCGGTCGCCTGGGTCTGCGTCGCTAAGCAATGCTTATGCGTAGCTGACTGCCGAAGCTGGAAGTGGGGTTTGACCCTGCTTCCAGCTTTTGCTTTTCTGCTTGAGCTGTTTTGGACGATAGCGGGTCCGATTCCCGTAACCGCCCACACATTCTGCAAGACCCGTTTGTTCACGTTGACGTGATAGAACGGTTGCAAGAAACGCTTTCCCCAAAGGCAAAAAAGAGAAGGAAAACACCGTGAACCCGGTAATCAAGAAGTTTCAGTTCGGCCAATCGACTTTTACCCTCGAAACGGGCCGTATTGCCCGTCAAGCCACCGGCGCAGTGCTGGTCACCGTTGATGACGATGTCGCCATATTGGTGACCGTGGTCGGTGCCAAGACAGCCGACCCAAGCAAGGGCTTTTTCCCCCTGGCTGTGCACTATCAGGAAAAAACCTACGCTGCCGGCAAGATTCCTGGCGGCTTCTTCAAGCGTGAGGGCCGTCCATCCGAGAAAGAGACCCTGACCTCGCGCCTGATCGACCGTCCGATCCGTCCGCTGTTCCCGGAAGGTTTCCAGAACGAAGTCCAGGTGCTCTGCACCGTGATCTCCACCAGCAAGAAGACCGATCCGGACATCGCTGCGATGATTGGTACCTCGGCTGCCCTGGCGATTTCCGGCATCCCGTTCGATGGCCCGATTGGCGCTGCACGCGTAGCTTTCCACCCGGAGTCCGGCTACCTGCTGAACCCGACCTATGAGCAGCAGAAAGCTTCCAGCCTGGACATGGTCGTAGCCGGTACCCAAGACGCCGTGCTGATGGTCGAATCTGAAGCCAAAGAACTGACCGAAGACCAGATGCTGGGCGCTGTACTCTTTGCTCAGGAAGGCTTCCAGTGCGCTATCCAGGCAATCAAAGAGTTGGCTGCCGAAGCCGGCAAGCCAACCTGGGATTGGCAGCCTAAGCCCGAGAACACCGAGCTGCTGAGCGCTATCCGTAGCGAGTTCGGCGAGGCGATCTCCCAGGCTTACACCATCACCGTCAAGCACGAGCGTTATGCCCGTCTTGGCGAGCTGCGCAATGAAATCGTTGCCAAGTTCGCAGGCGAAGAAGGCCAGCCGTCCGCTGGCGAAGTTAAAGACGCTTTCGGCGAAGTCGAATATCGCACCGTGCGCGAGAACATCGTCAACGGTAAGCCGCGTATCGATGGTCGCGACACCCGTACCGTACGTGGTCTGAACATCGAAGTCGGGGTACTGGCCAAGACCCACGGTTCGGCGCTGTTCACCCGTGGCGAAACCCAGGCCCTGGTAGTTGCAACCCTCGGCACCGCCCGTGACGCTCAGCTGCTCGACACCCTGGAAGGCGAGAAGAAAGACGCCTTTATGCTGCACTACAACTTCCCGCCGTACTCGGTCGGTGAGTGTGGTCGCGTAGGCTTTACCGGTCGTCGCGAAATCGGTCACGGCCGCCTGGCACGTCGCAGCATCTCGGCGATGCTGCCGAGCGCTGACGAGTTCCCGTACACCATTCGCGTGGTCTCGGAAATCACCGAGTCCAACGGCTCCAGCTCCATGGCTTCGGTCTGCGGTGCTTCCCTGGCGCTGATGGATGCCGGTGTGCCGATGAAGGCACCGGTAGCCGGTATCGCCATGGGTCTGGTCAAGCAAGGCGAGAAGTTCGCCATTCTGACCGACATCCTCGGCGACGAAGATCACCTGGGCGACATGGACTTCAAGGTAGCCGGTACCGCCAAGGGTGTAACCGCGCTGCAGATGGACATCAAGATCAAGGGCATCACCGAAGAAATCATGGAGATCGCTCTGGGTCAGGCCCTGGAGGCGCGTCAAAGCATTCTGACGCAGATGAATCAGGTCATCAGCCAGTCGCGCACCGAGCTGTCGGCCAACGCACCGACCATGATCGCGATGAAGATCGACCAGGACAAGATTCGCGATGTGATCGGCAAAGGCGGTGCAACCATCCGTGCCATCTGCGAAGAAACCAAGGCCTCGATCGATATCGAAGACGACGGCACCATCAAGATCTTCGGCGAAACCAAGGAAGCGGCCGAGGCTGCGCGTCAGCGCGTACTGGGCATCACTGCGGAAGCTGAAATCGGCAAGATCTACGTCGGTAAAGTTGAGCGCATCGTCGACTTTGGTGCCTTCGTCAACATCCTGCCGGGTAAAGACGGCCTGGTGCACATCTCCATGTTGAGCGATGCTCGCGTTGAGAAAGTGACTGACATTCTCAAAGAAGGTCAGGAAGTTGAAGTACTGGTACTGGACGTGGACAACCGCGGCCGTATCAAGCTGTCGATCAAGGACGTTGCTGCTGCCAAAGCGTCGGGCGTTTAATCGCCGCGTCGCTTAACCGCAAAAAAGAGGGCCCTTCGGGGCCCTCTTTTTTGTCTGCGAAAAACCGAGTCGTGATGCCACTCCGTCTTCAGGGAGCTACAGGTGTCGTGCAATATGCCCTGTACACTGGGGCTCAACATGCAGATTGCACGACTTCGGCTGTTTTTATAGTTATGTAACCAATTGATAAATATGAATAAAATTATTTTATCTGGGTTGGCATAGCACTTGCGATAGTACTGGGGAGGCTGCAGCTCGTAGTGGCTGCAGATTGTTCAGTACACGCAGGAGGCATTATTTATGAAAAAGCCAATCAAGCATTTCGCCGTAACTGCCATGACCGCTACCGCGCTGAGCCTGTTGCTCGCCGGGCCGGTCCTGGCTGCAGGTACCTCCACGGTGCAGCCAACCCTGCTGGCCGCCAGTGAAACAATGGATAAAGCAGAAGACGCTGCAACCGATACTTGGATTACCAGCAAGGTGAAATCGACCTTCCTGGCTGATAGCAGCCTGAGCGGTATCGATATCAAGGTTGAAACCAACAAGGGCGTTGTCAGCCTTTCTGGTGTTGTTGCCAGCGCTGCCGAACGTGATCTGGCCATCGCCAAGGCTGGTGAGATCAAAGGCGTGAGCGCGGTATCAGCCGAAGCTCTGAAAACTGCCGAGTAACCCAAGGACGTGAGCCGGGCTACTAACTCAGCCTGGCAACCACTCAACGACGAGGATAATTCGATGAATGCTGACGTAATCAAAGGCAAGTGGAAGCAAATCAATGGCCGCATCAAAGAGCGTTGGGGCAACCTGACCGATGATGACCTGGATGTCGCTGAAGGCCATAGCGAGTACCTGGCCGGCAAGCTGCAAGAACGCTACGGCTGGACCAAGGAGAAAGCTCAGGACGAGCTGCGTGATTTCAGCGACAAGCTGTAGTCAGGCGTAGAAAAGCCCCGCTGGCTCAACCTGCGGGGCTTTTTTGTGGTTGCTCGGCAGAGATTAGCTGCCGCGCTTGCTGTCGATCTTGATCAATCGGTTGCCTTGAAAACGCAGAAATTGGTACATGCCGTTGCGTGGCCCGTATGACCACTCTTCGACCGCAACTTCATTGTAGAAACCATACTCATCCAGCACTTCGCGGTAGCCGAGAAAGTCACGGCTCAATGGTTCGCCGCATTTGCTGCTGACTTCGTGGGTGGTGTCGTCGAGGCTGATCAGCCCGCTGCCGCAGCGTAGGGTCGATGAAGCCTGTGCACAGATGGGCACAAGTAATAGCAGGGCACTAATCAGGGCTTTCATCGGTTAGCGGCTACGGCGGCGTTCGATGGCGCGCAGGCGCGTACCCTCGAAGGTGAGGATGCTCAGCATGCCGTTGTCAGGGCCGTAGACCCATTCCTCGATCTGATACTCGCGCCGTTCATTTGGCCCTAGGGAGTAGCCGACTAGGTCGCGAAAGACCGGCTCGCCACATTTGTGCAGCACTTCGAAACGCCGGTCGTCCAGGCTGACCAGTTGGCTGCCGCAGCGCAGCGTTTCGGCCTGTGCCAGAGACGATGCGCCCGCGAGGGCAAGGAGCAGCGTTGTAGCCAGTGCGCGCATATTACAAAGACCTTACTCGCTGCCGAGATGCAGGGTGGTGGCGACGCGGCCATCGGCGTCAGCCTGTGAAATGTTGACATCCAGCAGGTAAATACGTTCGTCGGCCAAGCCGCCGCGCTCGACCAGGTAGTGCTTTATTTCGGCCGCCCGTGCCTGGGCCAGTTGGCGCTGCAGCCGTTCGCTTTTCGCCCAGAATTGCAGTACGGCTTCATGCATTTCTGCGCTGCGTTCTTCGTCTGTTAGTTCGGTCCACTGTCCTGGCGGCTGTTGCTTGAGGCGGGTGCGGTAGATGCCTTCGAGCAGCACCGCCTTGTCGTCTTCATCCACCACCAGTTCGCTGGCCTCGGCAGGCACATCATCGCCACGGCGTTGCAGCATCTTGTACCAGGTGTTTTGGTATTCGCGCTCCAGGCGCGCGGCGGCCAGTGGTGGGCCGTCGCTGCTCTGTGCGCTCATGCCTTCGATTTCCAAGCGCAGGGCTGGGCGTTCCTTCAACGCGCTGGCCAGGGTGTCCAGGGCTTTTTGCGCGTCAGCGTCGAGTTCGATTTGGCCGGCAGTGAAGCGCACGGTGCTGAGGTCGATATTGTTACCGCCGCTGACCAGGCCGCCGATAAATTTGAACGGTGCCTGGGCCGCGCGCAGCACCAGGTTGCGCAGGGTTTGCCAGACGATGGGCATCACGCTGAATTCCGGGCTGTTGAGGTTGCCCTGCACGGGTAGTTTGATCTCGATATTGCCTTTGGTGTCCTTGAGCAGGGCCACGGCCAGGCGAATTGGCAGTTCCATGGCGTCCTTGCTGTCGACTTTTTCGCCTAGCTGCAGGTCTTCCAGCAGCAGCGTGTTTTCGGCGTTGAGGTTGCCTTTCTCGATCTGGTAATGCAGGTCGAGGTTGAGGCGGCCCTTGCGGATACGGAAGCCGGCGAACTTGCCGGAGTAGGGCGTGAGGGTGGTCAGCTCGACGTTCTTGAAGCGGGTGGTGATATCCAGGCTGTTCATCGGGTCGAAGGGGGTGAGCTGGCCTTTGATACTGACCGGGGCGTATTTATCAATCTTTCCCTTGATATCGACGCTGGCGGCCTTCGGGCTCTGGTTATCCAGAGTGCCGATCTGGCCGTTGAGCTGGCCAATCGCGGTGGCGAAGTTGGGGCGCAGGCTGAAGTCGGCGAAGTTGGCCGAACCATCCTTGATGCTGATGCCGCCGATGCGGATTGGCAGCGGCTTTTCGGTCGGTGCTTTGGCGGGCGTGGCGCTGGCCTGTTGCGGCATCAGCAGGTCGTTGATATTGGTGGTCAGGTCTTCGTTGATGATAAAGCGCACGTAGGGCTGTTGCAGTTTGACCTGGCTAATCGCCAGGCCTTTGCCGTGCTGGTAATCGAGTCCCTCAACCACGACCTGTTGCCATTTGATTAAGTCACGATCATTGAGTGTGTCGAGGGTGTGCAGCTGGTTGATCTCAGCTTGCCCGCCAATGCTGAAGGCCAGCGGTTCGACGCTTTGCAGGTTGACTGCGAGGTCGCTGCCCAGCTTGCCGCTGCGCAGTTCCAGACGCACGAAAGGGCTCAGATAGGTTTGCGCCAGGCGCAGGTCGATATCGCGCGTGGCAACCTGCAGCTTGGCCGTAGTCGGGGTCAGCTGTCCCTGGCCTTCAGCTTTAATCTGCCCGCTTTTGTTCACTCCGGTGTCCAGCTTTAGGGCGAAGGGCGCGGTGCCCAGGCTGTCGAAGTCTTTTAGGTCGAGGTTGAGTGGCGCCAGGTCGATTTTGACGTCGGCGCCGTCCGCGCGATCGGCCAGATGCACCTGATAGTTGCGTAATTGCACGTCACGCAGGATCACCTGCCAGGGTTTACCTGGCTCTTCCGGTTGGCCTGCAGTGACTGTTTCCAGCTCAGCAGATTGCTCCGCAGTAGTCGGCCCGGTGGGGGCTTTTTCCAGTTCCGTTGCTGCCGAGCCTGCGCCACCCTCATTTGGAGCTGGAGCTGGAGCTGGTTTGGCGGGTTGGCTGGCCAGCAGCTTCTGCCAGTCGAGCTGGCCATCGGCTTCGCGCGCGGCCCAGGTTTCCAGTTTCTGGCTACGAATCTTGCCAACGATGACCTGCTGCTTGGCCAGGTCCACGCTGGTTTCGCTGATATCCAGGCTTTCCAGGCGCAGCAGCGGTTTGTCGGCTGGGCTCTTGATGGCAAAGTTGCTGACGCTGAGCTTGGTGTTGTTCAGCAGCAGCTCAGTGCCTTTGGCCAGGTTCAGGCTGTAGTCGCTGTTGAGGTTGATGATGCCGTCTTGCAGAACCAGCGGCACCGCATCACGCACGTAGGGCCAGATGGCTTTCAGCTGACCATCGCTGACTTTCAGGCTGCCGTTGGAGTTGATCGGCACCAGGCTGATGCGTCCGCTCCAATCGATACGACCGTTGGCCGGGCCGGTGGCGACCAGGGTCATGTCGGCATTGTCATCGGGCAGGGTGCTGAGGTTGAACAGCTCGAAGTTGAGGTCGTCGTAGAGAAAATTGATCGGCTCGCTGGGGCGCAGGTCCTGAAAGTGCACATTGCCGCCACTCAGTTTGATGCGTGCGATACGCAGCGGGAACGGTTCGCTGGTCGGTTGGTCGGCCTCAGGCTGCGCACTGACTGGCAGCTTGAACAGCTGGGTCAGGTTGAGCCGACCGTCTTTACCGAACAACACTTCACTATGCGGCTTGTCCAGTTCGATGTCGGCCAGGTGCAATACGCCACTCCACAAACTGTTGAGTTGCAGGTTGGCATACAGGCGTTCGAAAGCGATCTGCTGCTGTTCAGCTTCGCCAATCTGCAGGCCCCAGAGGCTGAGCTCCAGGCTGAACGGGTTGAGTTGCAGGCGCTGTAGCGTGGCAGGTACTTCGGCGTATTGCGCCAGCTGCTGGTTGGCAATGCGCAGACCGATGCCGGGCAGAATCAGAAAACCCAGCAGGCTGTAGAGGGCAACGGCGATGGTAATGGCGCTGGCAACGCGCTGTATTCCTTTAAGCATAAAAACGTCATCTATCCCGACGAGAAGTGCCTTGGAGTATGGCACGCGTGGGCAGTTCCGCAGAGGCTCTGCGCGGGGATTTATTCACGCTGCGGGTGGCTCAGAACTGCAGGATCAGGGTCTTCAGCGGCGGTTGGCCATCCTGCGAGGGGAAGTCGCTGGCCGGCGGCAGCACCTGCCAGTCACGTACCGGGCGGCCGATTTTTTCCGCGCAGCGCAGCACCTGTTCACGCCAATCGACCATGCCTACTTTTGCCAGGTTGTTGCAGCAAATCAGCACACCATCATCGGCGGTGGCGAGGATCGCTGGCTTGAGCAGGCTCTGATAATCGCGCAGCAGGTCGACAGTACCGAAGGCGCTTTTGGCCCAGGCGGGCGGATCGAGCAGCACCAAATCGAACTGACGTTGCTCAAGGCGTGGGTAGTGCGGCAGCTTCTGCCCGCGCCGCGCATTGATCGGCAGGCCGGCCAGTTGGCGAATCGCCGGGAAGTAATCCGATTGCACGAACTGCATGGGTTGCAGCTGCGGATTGAGCTGACCATTTTCGCGACCGACCGCCAGATTGCCCTCGGCAAAATCCAGGTTAAGCACCTCGCTGGCGTCGCCTGCCGCTGCGCTCAAGCCGACGCCACAGGTGTAGGCGAACAGGTTAAGCACCGACTTGCCGGCGCTGTGCGCCTTGACCCAGCCACGGGCGTTACGCAGATCGAGAAACAGCAGCGGGTCTTGCCCTGCGTGGCGGCCGCGTACGCGGTAGTTGAGGCCCCATTCATGGCCGATCAGGTCTTCCAGTGCGGTCGGCTCAGCTTGGTAGACCGCATCAGTGCGGTCGATCCGCGAGTTGCCTTGGGAGCGGTCGTTGTAGACCAGCAGCAGTTGCGTCCCGAGGCTGGCCTGGCATTGTTCAGCCAATTGCAGCAATTCGTCGCGACTCAGGCCCTGGTGAAAGCTCTGCACCAGCAGTTGCGGGCCGTAACGGTCGAGGGTCAGGCCACCGGCACCTTCCTGGCTGCCGTGGAATAGGCGATAGCAGTCGGTGCCTTGCTGATGCAGTTCGGCTAGCAGGTCTTGACGGTTATGCAATGCGGCGCGCAGCGCCTGATCGAGAGAGGGCATGCGCGGCGACTCGGAAGGAGAAAGGCGCATAGTTTACCAAGAAAAGCGTCGATATTTGGGTGTGCCGCGTAGGGCGGTTGTGGCTGTATGGCCATACCGAAGGCTTGTCCACCATCTGAGCTCGGTGGGCAAGGCTCTACCCTGTCCACCTAAGCGCACTTCGCATCCGGGCTGCAAGAGCACGTCTTTTGTCTTCGCTTCAGCATTGGACAGCATCTCACCTAATATTTTTTAGGTAACCGCCTTGCCCTGCTTCTCCTGGCTTTCAGCCGCAGTTAGAGTGCTGCGGCGCTACCGCGAGCACGGTGAAGGCGTTAACGCGTGGCATTCGAGGGCAGCATGGCGATAACCTCATGGGCAGTATTGGGCCTGTTCGTTTTGACCTATCTGGGCATGGCCGCAGGCGGCATTCGTGGTTTGCGCGTGGACCGCAGCTGGATCGCCGGCTGCGCCGCAGTACTGCTGCTGTTTACCGGCGTGCAGTCGCCAGCCGAGGCGGCCAGCCATCTGGAGGCTGGCGCGCTCTTGCTGTTGTTGGCGTTGATGCTGATCTCCGCGCAGTTCGATTTTTCCGGAGTCTATGCCTGGCTAAATGAGTGGCTCAGCCAGCAGGCCCAGCGCCCGGCGCTGTTGCTGCTAGGGGTAGTGGCGCTCGGCGGCCTGCTCTCGGCGCTGCTGGTCAACGACATAGTCGCCTTTGCCCTGACCCCACTGCTGTGCCACAGCCTGCTGGCTCGCGGCCTCGACCCGCGACCGTTTCTGCTGGCGTTGGCGTTGTCCTGTAACGCCGGTTCATGCGCCAGCCTGATTGGCAATCCGCAGAACATTCTGATCGGCCAGGCCGGTGGCCTGGATTTCTGGTCCTACACCTTGATTGCCGGTCCGCCCGCGCTGGCCGCACTGGCCATTACCTACGTGGTGATCTGGCTGCAATGGCGCAAGCGCTGGGGCACGGCCAAGCCAGTGGTGCAGGTAGAAACCCCGGTTGAGCGCATTTACGGCCTGCGCAGTTACCTAAAGCCGCTACTGGCCAGCCTGGTGCTGCTCGGGTTGTTTTCCACCAGCATGCCTCGGGAGATTTCCGCGCTGCTGATTGCCGCGCTGCTGATGATTTCGCGGCGGGTGGACAGCCGCGACTATGTGCAGAAGGTCGACTGGAACCTTTTGCTGCTGTTTGCTGGCTTGTTCGTCGTCACTGGTGCGGCGATGAGCCTGCCGCAGGTTGCCGGTATGGCCGGTAATCTGGCCGAACTGGGCCTGTTGCCGCATGGGGTGATCACGCTGGCGAGCGTTTCTCTGCTGGCCGGCAACCTGATTGGCAATGTGCCTTACGTGATGTTGCTGCTGGGTGTACTGCCAGATGCCAGCGAGGCCTTGTTGGTGGGCCTGGCGATTATGTCGACGCTGGCCGGCAACCTGCTGTTGATCGGCAGCGTGGTCAACCTGATCGTCGCCGAAAGCGCACGGCGTCAGGGTGTGCCGCTAAGCTTTGTCGACTTTGCCCGCAGCGGTGTGCCGGTGACCCTGCTCAGCATGGGCGTAGCTGGGGTGTGGTTAGGGCTGGGCGGCTGGCTGCCCTGGTAGGTGTAACCCGTAGCCCGGATGCAATCCGGGACGCTTTGCTGGCCGTAAGATTCGCTCCCGGATTGCATCCGGGCTACGTTTAGTGGGTAGGATGGGTTAGCCGCTGCGCTGTTGCTGGAGTCGTTCTGAGATTTAGGCGCGGCGTAACCCATCACGGGCGCCTTGGCTGTATGGGTATCGCTGCGCTCAACCCATCCTACGGCCTACATTCTCCGTGTCATCGCGTTGCCAGCCTACGACCAGCGGGTTTTGCGCCAAGCCTGCTGCTGCTCGGGCGTCTGAAAGGTCCAGGCAACAAAGCGGCTCTGCTTCTGGCCCTGGGCCATTTCCACGGTCTTCACCTGCAGTGCGCCGGCCTTTTTCAGCGCGCTGTAAACGCCCGGCAGGTTGCCGGCCTTGGAGATCAGGCTGCTAAACCACAGCACCTGTTGGCCCACCTCGACACTTTCCTTAATCAGTTGGCTGACAAACGCCGCTTCGCCACCCTTGCACCACAACTCCGCCGCCTGGCCGCCGAAGTTCAGCACCGGCAGTTTGCGCTTGGGGTCGAGCTTGCCGAGGTTGCGCCATTTGCGTTTGCTGCCGCTGCTGGCTTCTTCCGCGCTGGCGTGGAAGGGCGGGTTGCATAGGGTTAGATCGAAGCGCTCATCCGTTTGCAGCAACCCCTGGAAGATATGCGCGCTGTCGCGCTGCTGGCGCAGCTCGATTGCTTCGCTCAAGCCCGGATTGGCCTGGACGATGGCCTTGGCCGAAGCGATGGCACTGGCGGCGATGTCCGAGCCGAGAAACTGCCAGGCATATTCGCGGTTACCCAGCAGCGGGTAGATGCAGTTGGCGCCCACGCCAATGTCCAGCGCGCGCACCTTGGCCCCTCGCGGTATTTCGCCGCCATTGCTGGCGGCCAGCAGATCCGCCAGGTAATGCAGGTAATCGGCACGACCGGGGATCGGCGGGCACAGATAATCCGCCGGAATATCCCAATGATTGATGCCATAGAACTGTTTGAGCAGTGCGCGGTTGAACACCTTCACCGCTTGCGGGTTGGCGAAGTCGATGCTCTGGTTGCCATAGGGATTGATGATCACAAAGGCCGCCAGCTCGGGGCTGGCCTTGATCAATGCCGGGAAGTCATAGCGGCCCTGATGCTTGTTGCGCGGGTGCAACTGACCCTTGGCCGTATCGGGCGTAAGGGTGCCGGGCTTGCCCGCAGCGGATTTGCTAGGTGCAGGGCTGGGTTTACGGCTGGGGCGTTTCGGCGGCAGGGACATGGCAGGCGGATCTAAGGCTTGGGGCGCGGGATTTTCCCACAGCTGGGCGCGGGTTGCTTGTTGATAGGAATAAATCAGCCTCGCGACGGGTTGGGCCCGGCCTTGCAAGGTGGCTTAGGGATAGGTTAAGCCCATAGCGTGTTGGCATGCATTGGGTAGAGCTCGCCACACGCGTCAGCGCAGGGTTGCATGTGTAGGTTGGGTTGAGGAGCCGCGCGACGAAGCCCAACGAGACATGCTGCAATCTGTTGGGCTTCGCTGCGCTCAACGCCAACCTACGACTTATCGCCTCGCCACACGCAATGGGTACAAACCTAGGGATAACCCAGCACGGCTTTGATCTGCGCCAGATTGGCAGCAATCCACTGTGGATTAATCGCGCCCCAGTCACGAACCTCATAGTGCCCGGCGTTATTGCGTTCACCGCTTTGCTGGGTGAAGGCGCAGTCGATATCCAGCTCGGCCAGGGCAGTCAGGGTGTCCTGGGCGGTACGACGTGGCATGCCGGTGGCCTCTATCAACGCCGGTACGCTGGTGGCGGCGCCGCTGTCGATCAGCCAGGCCACATACAGGCGGCGGTAGAAACTGCTGCGGGTTTTACTGATGTCCATAAGCGCTCCTGCGCGAGGCGGTTGCTGCAACCGCCTTATTGCGTGGCTTACATGGCAAAGAGCGCGATATAGCTCAGAGCGCCAGCGATATAGCCGGCAAAAGCCAAGCCGCTGATGTACTTCACGTACCAGATAAAGTTGATCTTCTCCATGCCCATGGCCGCCACGCCGGCCGCCGAGCCGATGATCAGGCAGCTACCGCCGGTACCGGCGCAGTAGGCGAGCATTTCCCAGAAGTTGCCATTGACCACAAAGTTGCTCAGCCATGGCAGTTCTTCTGCTGCGGCTGTCGCCAGGACTTCAGGGCTGACCAGCGGGTACATTTTCATGGCACCAGCGACCATTGGCACGTTATCCACCACGGCAGAGAGCAGGCCGATGGACATGGCGATGGTGTAGACATTGCCCAGGCTGTCTTTCAGGTAGGTAGCGACGTCGATCAGGTGGCCGGCAGTGGACAGGCTGGACACCGCCAGCAGGATGCCGAGGAAGAACAGCACGCTGGTGACGTCGATACGGCGCAGTACGCCGACCACCGAGAGCGGGTCTTTGTCTTCGCTGTTCTTGCTGCGGTGGATGATTTCGGTGGTGACCCAGAGCACGCCGAGGCCGAACAAGATGCCCATATACGGTGGCAGGTGAGTGATGGTCTTGAACACCGGCACGAAAATCAGTGCGCCCAGGCCAAGTACGAATACCAGGTTGCGCTCGAACGGAGTGGTTGGGTCGCGGCGGCTCTCGCGGCTTTCCTTGTGCTTGGGCGGCTTGATATCGCCCTTGAGTACGAAGCTCATGATGGTCAGTGGCACGAGCAGGCAGATCACGCTTGGGATGATCAGCTTGACCACGATGCCGCTGGCGGTGACCTGGTTGCCGATCCACAGCATGGTGGTGGTCACGTCGCCAATCGGCGACCAGGCACCGCCAGCGTTGGCGGCAATCACCACGATGCCGGCATAGAACCAGCGCTCCTTCTGGTCGTCGATCAGTTTGCGTAGCAGCGAGATCATCACGATGGTGGTGGCTAGGTTATCCAACGCCGCCGAGAGGAAGAAGGTGATCACGCCCACCAGCCAGAGCAGGTGCACGCGCTTGTTGGTGCGGATGCGGTCGGTGATGACCTTGAAACCTTCGTGGGCGTCGATCAGCTCGACAATGGTCATGGCCCCCATCAGGAAGAACAGGATCTCCGAGATTTCGCCCAGGTGGTGGCGCAGCTCGGTGACCACGAAATGGGTGGTGTCATTGCTGCCGTGTTCCAGCGCAGCTTCAATCAGCGGGGTGATGCTGCTGGCGCCAAGTACCAGCACTGTCCAGGTCAATACGGCGGTGAGCAGGGCTGAGGCCGCTTTATCGATTTTCAGCGGATGTTCCAAGGCTATGCACAGGTAGCCCAGGACGAAAATTAACGCCATTAACGCATACATGGTTGGGGGTCCAGTTCAGGAGGTTTAGAAGGGGGTGGCATAAGTTTTTACAATTGCGCAAAGATGCCTGATTTTCACCCAAATTGGCAGGACCTTCCTGCGTGTATGCGACCTCTAATTAGTACTACTACTTAAGCGGTATCCCTATGTTCAGGCGCTCGCTGTGTGAGCCTCGGCTACCTGTGGCCGAGGCGGGAAGATAAACGCCAGGCAGATCGCCAGCAGCGGCATCAGCAGGTTGAAGAAGCAGTACGGCAGGTAACTCAGGGTCGCTACGCCCAGAGTCGCGGCCATATAGGCGCCGCAGGTGTTCCACGGCACGAGCACCGAGGTCAGGGTGCCGCCGTCCTCCAACGCGCGCGACAGGTTGACCGGGGCCAAGCCGCGTTTTTCATACTCGGCGCGGTACATGCGGCCCGGCAGCACCAGGGCGATGTACTGGTCGGCGGTGATGATATTGGTGCCGATGCTGGTGGCAATGGTGCTGGCGATCAGGCTGCTGGTGCTTTTCGCCAGGTGCAGGGTGCTTTGTAGTAGGCGTTGTAGCAGGCCGAGTTTTTCCAGCACGCCGCCAAAGCACATAGCGCAGATGATCAGCCACACCGTGGTGAGCATGCTGCCCATGCCGCCTTTGGACAGCAAACCGTCCAGCGCCGGGTTACCGCTGCTGGACTCATAACCGGCGAACAGTGCAGTCCAAACGGTTTTCAGCGGCGCCAGGTTGCCGGCAGCCGGGTCAGCCAGGCGCGCCATCACCTCGGGCTGAAAGATTACGGCAAAGATGCCACCGAGCAGTGCGGCGACAAACACCGCCGGAAAAGCCGCCCACTGGCGAACGGCGAGAAACAGCAGCAAGGCCACCGGCAACAGCAGGTGCCAGCCGAGGCTGAACTGGGCTTCCAGCGCCTGCAGCACCTCGGTAATGCGCGCAGTGTCATGGCTGCCGTCGGCGCGTTGGCCGAGGATAAAGAACAGCACCAGGGTGATACCCAGTACCGGCACCGTGGTGCGCAGCATCAGGCGGATATGCGCGAACAGATCAGCCCCGGCCGCAGCGGGCGCCAGGTTGGTGGTGTCCGACAGTGGCGAGAGTTTGTCGCCAAAGTAGGCGCCGGAAATAATCGCCCCGGCGGTAATCGCCGGGTCCAGGCCCAAGCCTGAGGCCACGCCCATCAGGCCAATGCCCAGGGTGCCGGCCACGGTCCAGGAGCTGCCGATGGACAGCGCAGTAAGGGCGCAGATCAGGCAGCTGGTGACGTAGAAATATTCCGCCGAAATCAGCTTGAGGCCGAGCCAGATCATGGTCGGCACGGTGCCGGCGAGAATCCAGGTGCCGATCAGCGCACCGACCGCCAGCAGAATCAGGTTGGCCTTCATCGCCATCTGGATGCCGGCGAGGATGCCTTCCTCGACCTGCGCCCACTGCAGGCCATTCTTCAGCCCTACCAGGCCGGCGATCAGGGCTGCACTCATCAGCGCGATCTGGTTCGGTCCACTGGAAGAGCTGTCGCCATACAGGTAAACGGAAAGGCTGAGCAAAACCACCAGCACGCCAATGGGCAGCAAGGCATCGAGCAGGGAGGGGGCGCGTGTATCAGTCATGGGTGTACCGGTCGATCAATGGGACTGTGGCTGGAAAGCCCAGCCCAGAAAAAACAAACCCGCGCCGTTAAGGGCGCGGGCTGAGGGTGTTACGTGGCGATCAGAGTGCGGCGATCTTACCGCGCTGCTCGACCATCTTGCTTAGGGCTTGCTCAGCTTCGGCCAGCTTGGCGCGCTCTTTGTCGAGCACTTCGGCAGGCGCCTTGGCGACGAAGCCTTCGTTGGCCAGCTTGCCGCCGACACGCTTGACCTCGCCATCCAGACGGGCGATCTCTTTGTCCAGGCGCGCCAGTTCGGCGTCCTTGTCGATCAGCCCGGCCATTGGCACCAGCACCTGCATCTCGCCGACCAGCGCGGTGGCGGACATCGGTGCTTCTTCGCCCGCTTCCAGTACGCGTACCGATTCCAGCTTGGCCAGCTTGTTCAGCAGCGGCGCGTTGTCGGCCAGGCGGCGGCGGTCTTCATCATTGGCGTTGACCAGGATGATATCGATGCGCTTGGCCATGGAGATCTTCATCTCGCCACGGATCTGCCGCAGGCCGAGCATCAGTTGCTTGACCCACTCGATATCGCCTTCGGCGGCGGCATCGATACGGCTCTCATTCGCCACGGGCCAGGCTTGTAGCATGATCGTTTCACCGCGCTCTCCACCTTGAAGGCAGCCTGCCTGCGTCTTGATGCGCTGCCAGATTTCTTCGGTGATAAACGGCATAAAGGGGTGGGCCAGACGCAGCGCCACTTCCAGCACGCGGATCAGCGTGCGGCGGGTGCCGCGCTGGCGTTCGATGGGCGCGTTCTCGTCCCACAGCACGGGCTTGACCAGCTCCAGGTACCAGGCGCAGTACTCGTCCCAGATAAACTCGTAGAGCGCCTGCGCGGCCAGGTCGAAGCGGAAGGCGTCGAGCTGGCGGGTTACTTCAGCCTCGGTGCGCTGCAGGGCGGAGATGATCCAGCGGTCCACCGAGGACAGCTCAACTTCTTCGCCGCCCGCGCCGCAGTCCTGACCGTCGGTGTTTTCCAACACGAAGTTGGCGGCGTTCCAGATCTTGTTGCAGAAGTTGCGGTAACCCTCGACGCGGCCCATGTCGAACTTGATGTCACGACCGGTCGAGGCCAGCGCCAGGTTGGTAAAGCGCAGGGCGTCGGTGCCGTAGGCGGCGATGCCTTCGGGGAACTCAGCGCGGGTCTGCTTGGCGATTTTTTCGGCGAGCTTAGGCTGCATCATACCGCTGGTGCGTTTTTCCAGCAGCGCGTCCAGGGTAATGCCATCGACGATATCCAGCGGGTCGAGCACGTTGCCCTTGGACTTGGACATCTTCTGGCCCTGGCCGTCGCGCACCAGGCCGTGCACGTACACGGTCTTGAACGGAATCTGCCCGGTCAGGTGGGTGGACAGCATGATCATCCGTGCAACCCAGAAGAAGATGATATCGAAGCCGGTGACCAGCACGTCGGTCGGGTGGAAGGTCTTCAGTTCTTCGGTCTGCTGCGGCCAGCCGAGGGTGGAGAAGGTCCACAGGCCGGAGCTGAACCAGGTATCGAGTACGTCTTCATCCTGGCGCAGATTGGCGTCGCCCAGGTTGTGCGCGGCGCGTACTTCCGCCTCGTCGCGGCCGACGTAAACATTGCCGGCATCGTCGTACCAGGCCGGAATACGGTGGCCCCACCAGAGCTGACGGCTGATGCACCAGTCCTGAATGTCGCGCATCCAGCTGAAGTACATGTTTTCGTATTGCTTGGGCACGAACTGGATTTCACCGCTCTCGACCACGGCGATGGCTTTCTCGGCCAACGGCTTGGTGCTGACGTACCACTGGTCGGTCAGCCACGGCTCGATGATGGTGCCGGAGCGGTCGCCTTTCGGCACTTTCAGGGCGTGGGCGTCGATGCTTTCCAAGAGGCCAGCGGCCTCAAAGGCAGCAACGATTTGCTTGCGCGCCTCGAAACGGTCCAGGCCGGCGTATTCGGCCGGCAGGCTGCCATCGATCTCGCTATTGACGCTGCCATCGACATTGAACACCTGGGCTTTGGCCAGTACGGCGGCGTTTTTGTCGAAGATGTTCAGCAGCGGCAGGTTGTGGCGCTTGCCGACTTCATAGTCGTTAAAGTCGTGAGCTGGGGTGATCTTCACGCAGCCGGTGCCGAACTCGGGGTCGCAGTAATCGTCGGCGATGATCGGAATGCGCCGGCCCACTAGCGGCAGCTCGACAAAGGTGCCGATCAGCGCCTGATAGCGTTCGTCGTTCGGGTTAACCGCCACGGCGCTGTCGCCGAGCATGGTTTCCGGGCGCGTGGTGGCGACGATCAGGTAATTCTTGCCGTCGGCGGTGGTGTTGCCGTCGGCCAGCGGGTAACGCAGGTTCCACAGGCTGCCTTTCTCGTCGTGGTTTTCCACTTCGAGGTCGGAGATGGCGGTGTGGAACTTGGTGTCCCAGTTGACCAAACGCTTGCCACGGTAGATCAGACCGTCTTTGTGCAGACGGACAAAGGCTTCTTTCACCGACTCGGACAAGCCGTCGTCCATGGTAAAGCGCTCGCGCGACCAGTCCACCGAGCTGCCCAGACGCCGGATCTGCCGGGTGATGGTGCCGCCGGACTGCTCCTTCCATTCCCAGACTTTCTCCAGGAACTTTTCGCGCCCCAAGTCGTGGCGGCCAATGCCATCAGCGGCCAGCTGACGCTCGACCACCATCTGGGTGGCGATGCCTGCGTGGTCGGTGCCCGGCTGCCACAGGGTGTTGCGGCCCTGCATGCGCCGCAAACGAATCAGGCAGTCCATGATCGAGTTGTTGAAGCCGTGGCCCATGTGCAGGCTGCCGGTGACGTTTGGCGGCGGGATCATGATGGTGTAGGGCTCGCCCGCACCCTGCGGAGCGAAATAGTTATTCGCCTCCCAGTTCTCGTACAGGGCGGTTTCAATGGCGTGGGGCTGGTAGGTCTTGTCCATGCGCGGCGGGACCCTTATGACGGCTAGACGGAAAAGCCGGCAAGTATAGCGGGGAAGGCGCCTGTGGCGTAAGGCCGAGCATGGCGTGGCTGACTGATGGGCGAGATTTGAGCTTGTAGGATGGGTGGAGCGTAGCGATACCCATGCTGTCGAGCGACATGATAGTTACCACCCCAAGACCCTGTTGGGCTACGCGGCGACCTATGGCGATGTTGTTGCTTAAACCGCGACAATCGCCGCTAACCCAACCTACCCTGCTGAGCTATCGGCGTGGCGGCAGCAGGCGGCTTAGGCGGGCATCCAGGCGACGCTTCAGTTCGGCCTCGATCTGCGGCACGAAATCATCGATCACATCTTGCAGGATCAACTGGGCGGCGGCGCGCAGTTCGTTGTCCAGGCGGCTCAGTTCACTGTCGCGGCTAACGCTCTGGCTGACGGTTTCACGCAGGGTCTGTGCCACTGGCGGCTTGGGCGCAGGTGCTGGTGCAGCGGCCACGGGCGGCGGAGTGACGATGTCCGAGAGCAGGGGGATGCTGTCCGGGTCGATCGAGTCGATCAGCAGCGGTGGTTCGAGGTTTTCATCGCCCAGCAGCTGGCGGATCGACTCCAGGTCGTTCAGCAGTTGCGCGGGTTTTTGTGGCGGTTTTGGGGTGTCCATATGTGCTGCTAAAGTTCGACTCGTTTGGGATCATACCCGCGCTGCCGATAGCTGCGGAAATTCTCCCGGCAGGCGGTCAGCAGGTCGGGTTCCTGGTTGACGATTTCAATGATCCGGCTAAAGCGCTCTACCTGTGGCGAAAGGGTGCTGCCGAGGTTGATCAGTACGCCCTGAGCGCTGCTGGGCTCTTCATCCAGACCAATCACCACCGGGGCTTGCGCGTCTTCCTGGTACAGGCTGTGCGGCACAAAGCTTTCCGCTTTAAAGCGCCACAGCAGTTCGTCCACCTCTCTGCATTGCTGTGCATCGCTGCCACGCAGAAACACCGGCATACCAGCGCGCCAGGCTTTCATCGCCAGCTGGCAGGCCGCACGTAGGCGCTCGGCCTGCACAGCGCTGGAAAGGACGTAAAATTCGATGCGCACTAATGATCTCCGAGTGTGTGTAGGAGCGGGCCATGCCCGCGAAGCCGCTATCGCGGGCATGGCCCGCTCCTACGGAGGAGGTGTTAGCTGGCGTTACTGCGATCCAGCAGGTACTGCGTCAGCATCGGCACCGGGCGGCCGGTTGCGCCTTTGTCCTTGCCGCCGCTGATCCAGGCGGTGCCGGCGATATCCAGGTGCGCCCAGTTGTAGGCCTTAGCGAAGCGTGAGAGGAAGCAGCCAGCAGTGATGGTGCCGGCTTTTGGCCCGCCGATATTGGCGATGTCGGCAAATGGACTATCAAGCTGCTCCTGGTATTCGTCATACAGCGGCAGCTGCCAGGCGCGGTCGTCGGCGGTCAGGCCGGCACCAAGAATCTGCTGCACCAGTTCGTCATTGTTGCCCATCAGACCGGAGACATTGCTGCCCAGGGCAACGATGCAGGCACCGGTGAGGGTGGCGATGTCGATCACCGCCTGCGGTTTGAAGCGCTCGGCATAGGTCAGGGTGTCGCACAGCACCAGACGGCCTTCGGCGTCGGTGTTGAGGATTTCCACGGTCTGCCCGCTCATGGTGGTGACGATGTCGCCCGGGCGAGTGGCGCCGCCGCTCGGCATATTTTCGGCACAGGCCAGCAGGCATATCAGGTTGATAGGCAGTTGCAGCTCCAGCACGGCCTTGAGGGTGCCGAACACGCTGGCCGCGCCGCACATGTCGTACTTCATTTCATCCATGCCGGCCGCCGGCTTGATGCTGATGCCGCCGGTGTCGAAGGTGATGCCTTTGCCAACCAGGGCGTAGGGTTTCTCGTTCTTTTTGCCGCCCTGGTAGTTGAGTACGATCAGGCGTGGCGGCTGGTCGCTGCCCTGGGCGACGGCGAGGAAGGCGCCCATGCCCAGCTCCTTGAGCTTCTTCTCATCAAGGATCTCGACCTTGAGGTTTTTGTAGGCTTTGCTCAGGTTTTTGGCTTCTTCGGCGAGATAGCTCGGGTGGCAGAGGTTGGGCGGCAGGTTGCCGAGGTCTTTGGTAAACGCCATGCCGGCGGCAATTGCCTGGGCCTGGGTGCTGGCGCGCTCGGCATCAGCCAGGTTGGCTTTTTCAGTGAGCAGGGTGATTTTTTTCAGCGCGCCAGCTTCGGCCTTCTGGCTCTTGAAACGATCGAAGCAGTAACCGGCATCGGCCAGGCTTTCTACCATCAGGCGGGTTTTGCCGTAGGTGTCGCGGCCTTTGACCTGCAGTTCGTCGAGGGCCAGCACCGCGTCGCTGCCGCCGAGATTTTTCAGGCTGCTGTAAACGGCAGTGATCAATTTGCGCAGTTGGCGGTCAGACAGTTCGCTGTCCTTGCCGGTGCCGACCAGCAGTACCCGCTCGGCCTTGAGATTCGGCAGGTTGTGCACCAGCAGGGTCTGGCCGATCTTGCCGGCCAGGTCGCCGCGCTTGAGCAAGGCGCTGATCGCGCCAGCGCTGGCGGTGTCGATGGCCTTGGCGATTTCTCCGAGTTTTTTGCCCTCACCAACAGGGATAACCAGGGTGGCGGTTTTTAGTGTTTCTGGGCGTGCGCTTTTAACAATAAATTCCATTACGTGGTGTCCCCAAGACAAGGCGTCGGTATTGCAGGATAATGCCGGCTATTTTTCGATGGTTCGCCAGTTGGGCGAGCCGGCAAGCAGTGCGGCTAGTTTGATCTTAGCCGCCTGAGCCTGACAACCCTGGAGTGTCTGGTTTGATCGTCTTCCGTTATTTGTCCCGTGAAGTGTTGTTGACCCTGAGTGCCGTAAGTGCGGTGCTGTTGGTCATCATTATGAGTGGTCGCTTTATCCGTTACCTGGCCCAAGCCGCGCAGGGGGTGCTTGACCCTGGGGTGCTGCTGATGATTATTGCGTACCGAATTCCGGGTTTTCTGCAGCTGATTTTGCCGCTGGGGCTGTTTCTCGGCTTCCTCCTGGCTTATGGGCGGATGTACCTGGACAGCGAGATGACCGTGCTCTCGGCCACCGGCATGA
This sequence comes from Pseudomonas sp. C7.1, assembly GCF_056312395.1. Lineage (NCBI taxonomy): Bacteria > Pseudomonadati > Pseudomonadota > Gammaproteobacteria > Pseudomonadales > Pseudomonadaceae > Pseudomonas > Pseudomonas sp. C7.1. The sequence goes on from NZ_JBWDTL010000003.1 coordinate 211,540, forward strand.
GTCAGCAGCGTTTGTTTGCCTACAGCCTGGCGCCGGCGACCCTGGTGGCATTGCTGGCTGGCTGGCTGAGCCTAGGTCTGGCGCCGCAAGGCATTGAGCAGGTGGCGCGAATTCTCAACCAGCAGAGCGCCATGACTGAGCTGGATACCCTGGTGCCAGGGCGTTTTCAGTCGATGAAAAATGGCTCGCGAGTCACCTACACCGAAGACTTGTCCGAAGATCGCAGCTCGTTGGCCGGGGTGTTTATTTCCGAGATACAGCTGTCCCGCGAGGGCGATAAGGAGCGCGGCATCTCCGTGCTGGTAGCCGAGTCCGGTCACCAAGAGATCCAGGAAGACGGCAGCCGCTACCTGATTCTGGAAAATGGCTACCGCTACGACGGTAATCCGGGCCAGGCCGATTACCGCGCTATTAAATACGACACCTACGGCGTGCTGCTGCCCAAGCCGGAAGTGGCGACGGAGGTGACGGACCGCGAGGCGATGCCAACGCGCGAGCTGATTGGCAGTGACAAGCCGCGCTTGCAGTCCGAACTGCAGTGGCGCTTGTCGATCCCGGTGCTGGTTTTCGTGGTCACCTTGCTGGCGGTGCCGCTGTCACGGGTTAATCCGCGCCAAGGGCGCTTCCTCAAGCTGTTGCCGGCCATTCTGCTGTACATGGCGTACCTGGCGCTGCTGATTGGCGCGCGTGGCGCGCTGGATAAAGAGAAAATCCCCGCAGCCCTGGGCTTGTGGTGGGTGCATGGGCTGTTCGCATTGATCGGGCTGCTGTTGCTGTATTGGGAGCCGCTGCGCTTGCGCTGGGCGGCCCGTCGTGTGGCACTGGAGGTGGCCCGTGGTTAAGTTGGATCGCTACATTGGCACACAGGTATTTGTCGCCATCCTGGCTGTGCTGGGCATCATTGTCGGCCTGGCGCTGTTGTTTGCCTTTATCGATGAGCTGGGCGATGTGGAGGACAGCTACAGCCTGCTCGATGCCCTGGGCTATGTGCTGCTGACGGCGCCACGACGCATCTATGAAATGCTGCCGATGGCGGCGCTGATCGGTTGTCTGATCGGCCTGGGCTCACTGGCCAGTAACAGCGAACTGACCATCATGCGTGCGGCCGGCGTATCGATTGGGCGCATTGTTTGGGCGGTGATGAAGCCGATGCTGGTGCTGATGCTGGTTGGCGTGCTGATCGGTGAGTACCTCGCGCCCTATAGCGAAAATCAGGCCCAGGCCAGTCGGGCCATGGCCCAAGGCGGCGGTGAAGCGCAGAGCGCCAAGCGTGGCCTGTGGCATCGTCAGGGTCAGGAATATGTGCACATCAACGCCGTGCAGCCCAACGGCGTGCTGTTCGGGGTGACTCGCTATCGTTTCGATGAGCAGAAACGTATGCAGTCTTCCAGCTTCGCACGGCGTGCCCAGTTTCAGGGCGATCACTGGCAGCTGGAAGATGTCGCGACCACGCATTTTCGTGAACGCAGCAGTGAGGTTATTAAGCAGGACAGCGAGCGCTGGGATGTCGAGTTGACGCCGCAGCTGCTAGGCACCGTAGTGCTGGCCCCGGATGCGCTGTCGATGACCGGCTTGTGGAAATACATCCATTACTTGGCCGAACAGGGCCTGAATAACAGCCAGTACTGGCTGTCGTTCTGGACCAAAGTGCTGCAGCCTTTGGTAACAGCGGCGCTGGTGCTGATGGCAATCTCCTTTATCTTCGGTCCGCTGCGCTCCGTGACCCTCGGGCAGCGCGTGTTTACCGGGGTGCTGGTGGGGTTTGTGTTCAAGATCAGCCAGGACCTGCTCGGCCCGTCGAGCCTGGTGTTTGGCTTCTCGCCGCTGTTGGCGGTGTTGATCCCGGCTGGTACCTGCGTCCTGGCCGGCGTTTGGTTGCTACGCCGCGCAGGTTGATTCAGACGTAAAAAAGCCGGCGTACTCATTGAGTGCACGCCGGCTTTTTTGTAGCTGGGTGTTTACTTCTTATGGATGTTCTTCGGCAGCTGGATTACCTGGCTGTCCGAATAAATGTCATGCCAGCTGCGTTTCTCCTTGTCCCAGAGTACCCAGAGAAAGCCTAGTCCCAGCAATAGCCAGGAGCCGATAGCGACCAGAAAGCGCAGCAGCGCCTGCCACAGGCTGATCGCTGTACCGTCGGCGTTCTGGATACGCAGGCCCCACACCTGCATGCCCAGGGTCTGGCCGTTGTGCGTCCAGAACTTGGCGAAGAAACCAAACAGGCTGAGCAGTACCAGGCTGGCTAGCATAGGGTCGCGGTCCAATCGGCCGGCCTGGGACATGGCCATCAGCGTGTCGCCGCCATAGATCATGCGCAGTACCCCCTGCTGGTAGATCAGGGTGACGACCATGACGAGGGCCACACAGAGTAAAAAATCATAGAAAAGGGCGGCCAGGCGGCGGAGCAGGCCGGCGGCAGGGTAGTCGCCCTGCGGGCTTAGCAGGTGGTGGGACATGGTCAGACTCGTATGGCGGTTGCGGCGGGTTCACAGGGTAGCTGGGTCGGGGCATAAAAAAACCCCCGATGTCACCATCAGGGGTTTTTCAGCACGGCAGGATTACTCCTGGATTTGTACTTCGTCAGCCTGCATGCCTTTCTGGCCTTGCACGGCGATAAAGCTGACCTTCTGGCCTTCTTTCAGGCTCTTGAAGCCGTTGCTTTGGATCGCGCGAAAGTGCACGAACAGGTCCGGGCCGCTTTCTGGGGTGATAAAACCAAAACCTTTCTCGTCGTTAAACCACTTGACGGTACCGCTCTGACGATTCGACATGTTGCGTTTCCTTGGACCTAGAGTTGATGACAGCCGCTACTCGGCATGAGGGGGCTGAGTACTGGTTGCAAGGAGGTGTACGAGGTCGAGCGGGATGTAGCGGATCTAGATGATCTACTGCACCAGGTCACGATTTTCGGCGACCCATGCAAATACAGTGGGGCAAACTCTAGCCAACTCCCAGGAAAATGCCAAGCCCCTGCAGGGCATGCGTTTACTGGGTTGTAGGCTGATTTCGTTGCGTTTTGCGGGGGCTTAGAATGGGCTTTGAGCTGCCACCAGCAGATAGGCGTGTCACTAATGATGAAAAAGCGGCGTGGCGGACAACGTATGACGGCCGCATGAGGTGGCGCGCGCCACGACCGGGGCAAATGATGCCTACAATCGGGTGGATAACAAGGCTATGTATGCGTTAGCTGTTGCAGGAAATCTTAAGGAAGAGCGCCGCTCCTACAAAGGCCTACAGCACGGAGCAACAGGTAATGAGTACATAGCCAATAACAATGAGCAGGCACTGCGCACTAATGCGTCGAGCGCTTATCGACCTGGTTCGGTACCTTTGAGCAGGGTCGCTATCCGCGAGTCTGCGGTTTTGCTTCTTTACTTCAGTCCTAGGCCTGAAGCCGGAAGCGCAAAAGGTCCCTTCATTTAAGGAGTCGCTTATGTTGAGCCGTAAAGGATTGTTGTTTGTCGCAGCCGCTGGGTTGTTGGCCTGTCACGCCCAAGCTGCGGATGTCACGGTCAAGCTGGGCAGCACGGAGCGCGTCACCCGCTTGTTTGCATACCCCAACAACTGCAATGTGATCTGCTACCGCGATTGGACACTGGAGCAAACTGCTGAGCATTACCTGGGCCAGAGCCTGCAGCGCGATGGGTACGCCACCGCCAAGGTTACTGTGCACCGCGAGGAGCAAGAGCTCTACGCCAAATTCACCGAGGTGCCTGAAGGCTACGGTAAACCACTCGAGCAACTGCTGAAGACCGGCGAGCTGGCCTACGCGGGCGCCAAACTGCTTAACAAGGATGGCAAGTGGCAATACAACTGGTCGTTGTTCCTGCCGTTGGGCATGGCTCTCGACAACCGCAAAAGCGTTGAGCTGCTGCACTTCCCACCGGATTACTCGCTGACCCAGGCGCAGGATTATCTAGAGTCGAGCACCACGGACCGTTGGGCGGAGCTGCTGACTAATAACGGCATCGATGCGGCGCAGACACCTGCCTTCCAGACCATCATCGACATTGCGCCAATTGCCGCACCCGCTAACGCCGGTAGCGCGCTTGAGGGGGTTTACAGTTATTTCAACACCTACCAGACCCAGATGGTCATGCAGTTGACCGCTGGCAAAGACGGCCAAGCGCTGCCCATGGTGGCCTTTGGCAGCCCGGTGCGCAGCTGGGTTAAGCAGCAGTACGGGGTTTCTCTCGATGTACTTGGCTTGGCGCAGATCAGCCCGGCTGCTGGGCAGCAAGTGGCGGTGCTCGGCGCCAACCACCCCAGTTACATCTGGTATGCCGCTGACCCGGAAAACTACGATGGCGATCAGCAGAAAGCCGATGCTGCCGGCATCAAAGTCATGGGGCAGGATCTCAGCGCCGCCTGCTGGCAGGCGAGTATGGGCGAACAGCCCAATCAGGATGCGAGCCCAGTTCTGAGCAGCTGCAGCGAGAAATGGCAGGTTACTGACAAGCTACAAACCTGCGAGCTGTTCTACACCTCGGTGCGCAACTTAACTCCTGAAGCAGCGCAGGCCAAGTGCACTCCGGCTAGCAGCTGATCGCTCTCGGGCTTAAGGGTTAGCCGGTGTTTCACTACCAGCTGTAGACGCTGATACCTCAGGTGTTGCAGCGGGCACCTGATTTTGCGCGGCCAGATGAGCCTGTAGCTGGGCCATCTGATCGTTTTTCAACTGGATAAGCCGCTGCAGTTTGTCGAGTTGGCTCTGCAGGTCGGCAATGCGGCTTCTCAGCTCAGCATTTTCACGATTGGTTGAGTCGAGGCTTTCCTGGGTTATCGCCAGTTGGTCAAGCAGGGCCTTGTTGCCTGCGCTGCCTTTGTCACTGCCGGCACCGGCTTTACCGCTGCTATCGGCAACCAGTTTCAGGTTATCGCTGCGTTCAATTATGGCTGGCGTAGCGGCGGCGTTATTGCGCTTGCTGGCGTCCAGCTGACGGGTGCTGGCGGCAACATTGCGGCTCTCACGCCAGGCGGCGGTTTGCTGGTTAACCTGTGCGATGGCGGCGCTTTGCGTGCGGCTGTTGATTTGTTGGGCATCGGGCAGGCGCAGCACTTGGCCGCTTTTCATGCGGTTGATGTTGTTATCGATAAAGGCCTGCGGATTGAGATCCTGAATCGCCAGCATGGCCTGATGCACGCTGCCGCCAGCCCGCGCACGGTTGGCAATGTCCCAGAGGTTGTCGTTGGCGGTGGTCTTGTACTCATTGACTGCCGGTGGTGTGGCGGGGGCTACACCTGGCGACGCTGGCTGAATTGCGCTAACGGCTGGGCGCGGTGTCGGCGGCTGTGTGCGTGACGTAGCAGAGGCTGCGGTTACCGGTTGTTGTACTGCAACAGGGGTCACGCTTTGCGCGGTATAGAGCGGCGGGTCCAGCAGCAGGGTGTATTCACGCTGCAACTGGCCATTGGGCCAGAGCACCTGCACTAGAAAATTCAGGTAAGGCTCACGCATCGGCTTATTCGAGGTCACCCGGATAACGCTTTTGCCATTGGGTTTGAGTACCGGGGTGAATTTCAGGTCAGTCAGGAAGAACTGGCGATCAATCCCGGCCTTATTGAATGCTTCTGGGGACGCCAGGGTCGGGATCACTTCGTTGGCGTCCAGGTCACGGCTTTCCAGCAGCTCAATCTCAGCCACCAGTGGTTGATTGAGCGCTGACTGCAGCGTCATTTCACCCAGCCCTAGCGCGTGCGCCATGCCGGATGACAGCGCCGAAGCGGCTGCGATTGCCAGCACCAGTTTACGAACCCGAGCCATAGCGTTATCCCTTGTTTTATCTGCTTCTCGACCCGCGAGAGGGCCTTGAAAGTTGTTGCCGCCAGGCCTGCAGAGCTGAGCCTACTCAGCAATCCACTCGGCCCGTATTGGCAGCTTCGAAAGAGGGGGGATTTTATGGAGTCGCGCCGATTAATTGTGTTGATCAGCTTGCAAATCTCTCAAGGTTCTCGGAAGCAATAGCGTCCATTCGTCGGGCGCACGGCATCCGCGCGCTCGTTCGAATGGGCGGTGCACTCGGCTTGATAGATATGGCTGTAGTGCTGTCAGGTGTTTCTGGCAGCTTCGCGTTTGCGACTTAGCTGTTTTGCGCGTCTTTGCGGCATTGCGCCTGCAGGGCCGCCCAACCGTCTGCGCCAAGCTCTTCCAGGGTCTGGATATTAGCGTCGAAGATCGCCTCCGGCTCTGGGAAGGCAGCGACGGCGCGGTCAATGCTGGCTTCACGGAGGATATGCAGGGTCGGGTAGGGCGAGCGGTTGGTGGCGTTGCTGACATCATTGACGCCGGTGTCGGCAAACTGGAACTGCGGGTGGAAGCTGGCCACTTGCAGAACTCCGGCATAGCCGAGATCGTCGAGGGTGTCATCGGCCACGGCGAGAAAATCGTTGAAGTCGAGAAAATCGGTAAGGGCGGCAGGGTGGATCAGCAGAGTGGTGTCGGTCTCGCTTGGCTCGCAGTTGGCGAGCGCGTGCAACTCGTCGATCAAGGCGCTGAGCAGTGCTTGCGGCTCGGCGCTGGCGCACACCACATAACGCACTTGCCCTTTGACTTGCACGGCCTTGGCGAACGGGCAGAGGTTCAGGCCGATTACAGCGCGATCAACCCAGGCGCGGGTTTCGGCAATGGCGTGGGCGGGGCTTGGGGTGGCGGTGCTGGACATGGGGCTGTGCTCGGGTTGGTGTGGCGTGAAGTTTAGCGTTAATAGCGGCGCGCTGGGGTCTTCGGGCAGCTGCCAGTGCTTAGCCGCTGTTACGTTGCGGGTTGCCGGCACGGCGCAGCGGACTGCAGCGGCTGGCATCGATGGCGCCTACATAAGGGTTGCCGTGGCCCATCACGCAGCCGACCTGTTGGTTGCGCCAGCGCTCCCATTCGCTGACTGGGTATTGGCGGTTCCAGGCTTCGTAGGTGCGACGGTCGAGCTTGGACAATCGCAGCTGGTAACGCTCGGCCATATACAGATAGATGCGCGCCGATGCGCCACGCGCATGAGCCGGCGGCATGGCGGTTTTCGCCTTGAAATTGACCACCATCGGGCAGGCGCCGTATTGCGTGGGCTTGTCGCTGAGCATGCCGAGGGCGTAGTTGGATCGGTCGCCATTCACTTCGCCGATGCTCGGCACCAGGTTGTGCAGGTCCGCTTCGGCGGCTTTGAAACTGGCGTCGCTGCGTGCGCAGTTCTTGCGGCCGCCGTTCTGCCAGCATTGGCGCTGATGGCCGATCACCCAGGCCGGCACCACATGCTCCCACTCCACGCGGGCGGCTCGCCGCTCCTGCTTGCGCACGCTGTAGCCGCAGCTACCAAGGTCGACCCGGTTGCCGCTGTAGGCGCATTGGCAATAGAAGGTATTGGGCCGCTCGGCATACAGCCGCCAGGCGATTTTCTTCGCGGCGCTAAAGGTTTTCGGGGCATCGGCAAGGACGGGCAGGGTAACTAGCAGGCAAAGCAGGGCAAACAGACGCAGCATGGGTGACTCGACAGCCAAAAAGGCGCGGATCATACCGCTTAAAGCGCTCTGTGGCGGGCCTTTTGCCGGTGTGCTGATAGGCGGTTAGCAATCTTTTGTGTGTAGCACGGTCTGTTGGCAGTCCACCTGAGCTTATGCAGCTAGGTGCTTGATTGTGTTCAATGTCATGTATTCGGGTAGGAAAACTGGCCAATCTGGATTTTATTGCTAGCGTTACCTCATTACACCGCAGCGGACGACCTCCTCTGATGAGCACTGTACAGCGTTGGCAATGGCTGAAAACTGGCTCCGCCTGGTCGGGCGGCAGCGCTGTGGCAAGGCGCCGTTGGCCGTTGCTGGCGACGTTGCTGGTGGCGGTAATGGCTATGGGCGGCTGTTCCAGTCGGCAGGACCATCAAACCATCATCAGCAACCGTAGCGCGATCAAACCCACCGAGTTCTTCCAGAGCCACGCCGACCGTATGGCCACTCTGGGCATGCGCAACAACCTCAATAGCCTCTACCGTTTGATGGACAAGCTGTACCTGCGTAACCCGCGCGAGTGGCGCAAAACCGGCCTTGCGGATGTGGAGTCCGCCAAGCGTGAGGTACACCGCGCCATTGAGCTGGACCAACCGCTGCCGCAGCTGGGCGGGCGTACCGATATTGCAGCGCTGGGTTATGCCTTAAGCGCTGAGTACCAGGGCGACCGTGTTGGTGCGTTTATCTATTCGCTGGCGAGCATGCTGATTACCGCTCACGGTGGGCGCACCGAGTATTACCTGAGCGATACACTGGACCCGCAGTTCATCCATAACGCCGCGCGCAATTTCGAGAAGGCCAGCTGGATGCTCGCCCAGCGCACTGATGCCGGGGGCAAGCCCTGGTTATTGTCAAACGAGATTTCTGCTGAAGGGCATAACCTCAGCTATGCCGTGGAGTTTGGCAAGATAGTCGCGCGTCTGGATCTGCTTACCGATGTGCTGGATGAGCGCTATCGGCGCATGGGTGTGAGTTATGCCCAGGGGTTGTTGTTTATAAACTTCCTGCCGGTGCAGTAAACCCCTCAGTAGTCTTCTTCCAATCGCTTATTGTTTTGCGCATTAGCAGCTTCGATCTGCTGTTTCACCGAGGCTGCAGGCGCTCAGGGTTAGGGTGGTTGATAGCAGCAATAAGGTAAAGGCGACGCGCATAGTGACTCCTGAGTAAATGGGGCGCGCGACCTAGGGTCTGTTGCCGTTTCGCAGCAACGCGGCTCGCGACGAAACGGCAACACGGCTGGTTATCGATATACGAGGTGCACTGGTGCAGTACGTGCTGCAGCGCTATCAGATCGACACGACCAAAGTGCATACCAAGCCAACGGCCCAGCAGATTGTGGTGGTGAATTTGGATGAACTGCAGGGTTGGTTGTACCATTGAGAACAGTAGCGCTAATATATTTTTCATAAATGGTTAGGGATTAAAGCTATGCCAAAAATTAAACGAATAGATTCGTACGGCAAGGATGTAATGATAAAAATAATATACGACATATTAAAATCAGACTGGCCAGAAGAATTCAAGAAACACATTCTACTAAGAGAACTTCTATGGAAATCTGACGCACCTAAAGGAGTTCAAGGCGATAATAACGGAATAATTTTCTCGTCTGCCGCCATGCGCCTTTGGAAGGAAAATGAAAAATCCAACATCAAACCTAAAAACGGAATAATCATTGAGCATGCAATTCCACGACTGGCTATATACGCAGCATTGACTCAGCAGAAAAAAATAAGCATGGCAAGAATAGCTGAGATTCTAGACAAGATGATTGTCAGGATTGCAGTTACAAAAGCTGAAGACGCGCGCCTCAACCAACTTAAACTTCGCCAACAAATGCCGGAAGACTGGGACGGCATAGACTTAATGGCGAGGCACCGAATCGCAAAAATAAAACACGTTAAGTGGCTCCCGGAAAAGTACAAGCCGGCAAGCCCTAAAAGGGCCTGAGCAAAGCATTGCGTTTCTATTCACTATGGCGAACCGTTCATCTCTTCTAGAGATGTACTCGGTATATTAGCCGACCCATCAAAAAATCCCGTCCGGATAAATCAGCACACTCCTGCGTCACATTTCGTCGCAGGCATGATTCACGATTGGTGCTCACTGTATCTAGGGGAAGCACCATGGATCGTCTCATCAAGGAAAACCTCGAAGCACTTCTGCAAGAAACCTCGAACACCAAGCGCTTTGGTCGTCGAATTATCAGCCTTGCAGGCTTTCTCAGTCCTTCCGAACCACCTGAGCATCTGCAGGAGCAACTGAGCAATCTGTCGCGCCTGCTGATTCAGCAGGATGCATTTGACGCGTTGCTTGAGCCTGTCACGTTGATGTCCCGGGCGGGCCTGACCCACACCTTGGATGCCCACGCCATGCGCGCGATGCTCGCCAGCCTAGAAGAGGTGCGCAAGCAAATCGCGGCTCTGGAGGATATCAACTACGCCCAACTCATCAGCTGGCTGGTCAGCCTAGCCGTAGGCCGCAAGATCATTCGTCTGAAAACTGCCGATTGAGGGCACGAAATGTCTCCATTAAAAACCAATCTTCCGAAGCACGGCCCATGCTTTAGTGTCATGGATTTCTTTACGTTTACAGAGACCATGCGGGCAACTTTCTATCCAGACAATCCGGTGCCCAACTTTGAGTTAAGCGACTTGCTCTTTGTCATCAGTGCACCGCTTGACTACCACCCACCTACGGATGACAAACGTGCCACGGTGTATTTCGACCAAAATGACTGCTCACGCGCACTGCCCGAGGATGCTTATCAAGTCACATGCCCCCATCACTTAAGTACGCATGAATTTATGAAATGGGCTGAGCAAGGCATCCACATGCTTACCCATCCCTTCATGCACACCGGTCTTATCTGCATCGACATTTCGGATCTGATACGTTTTCTGCGAGCCTCCGAAAGCCAGAAGCTACTTTTAGAGATCATCCCCTATGACGACCCTCTTGAAGTTCCTTGGGCACAACTACAACGCTTTCGCTTTAGAAATGTCTTTGCCTCGCTGTTTGCTGGTCACGATTTAACGATGCCGATGATCTCAGACCTCGGAAATGCTCTTGAAGAAATCAGCCCAAACGTCAGCAGCATAGTGCTCGCCGCCAACTACCACGCAAGCAATCCACCCGTGGTGATGCTCCTGGGAGAGCTGGAACCCTAACGCCCCCGTCCACAGTAAAAGTACCTGAGCACGGCTTGCGACGCATTGCGTCGCAAGCATCCTCCACAATGCCTCCACACTCTCTGGAGGACTCAAAATGACAAAACCCGCTCGCAAGTCTGGCCCACACAACCAGGACACATGCCCGCTTGCCCTGAGCTGGATGTTCAAGCTGGTGATCGATTGCGGCGGCCATCGGGGCTTCATTGCGGATTCCGCGCTGACTCGGACACCCATTCCACGCACATCCGGACAGTGATTCCACGCTGATCCGGACACCCATTCCACGAGCATCCGGACACTGATTCCACAGCCATCCGGACACTTTCTGGCAGGCAGCTACGCAGGATTTATTCACTACCATTGGCCTCTTTTTCGAAGCAGAGAGGTCGTCGTGGAGCGTTTATCCATGCGTAAAATCCGTGAAGTGTTGCGCCTCAAGTTCGATTGCGGGCTGTCTGTCCGTAAGATCTCCCGCAGTCTGGGCATAGGTCACAGCAGTGCCGGTGATTACCTTTGCCGATTCACGGCCTGCGGCCTCTCCTGGCCGCTCCCTACTGAGTTGTCCGACGCCGAGCTGGAGCGGCGCCTGTTCCCGCCACCGCCGGAGATCCCCTCTGAGCAACGACCAACTCCCGACTGGGCCTGGGTGCATGCCGAGCTGCGCCGACCAGGCGTGACCCTGGCACTGCTCTGGCAGGAGTATCGGCTGGGCCAGCCACAGGGCTTCCAGTACAGCTGGTTCTGCGAGCACTACCGGGCCTGGGCCGGCAAGGTCGATGTGGTGATGCGCCAGGAGCACCGCGTCGGCGAAAAGCTGTTCGTCGACTACGCAGGTCAGACGATGCCGGTGATCGACCGTCACAGCGGCGAGATCCGCCAGGCGCAGGTATTCGTCGCGGTACTCGGTGCCTCCAGCTACACCTTCGCCGAGGCCACCTGGTCGCAGCAGTTGCCGGACTGGCTGGGCTCCCATGCCCGTTGCTTCGCCTTCCTCGGCGGGGTGCCGGAGATCGTGGTGCCGGACAACCTGCGCAGTGCGGTGAGCAAGGCCCATCGCTACGAACCGGACATCAACCCCAGCTACCGCGACTTGGCCGAGCACTATGGCGTGGCGGTGGTGCCGGCGCGGGCGCGTAAGCCCCGCGACAAGGCCAAGGCCGAGGTCGGCGTGCAGGTGGTCGAGCGCTGGATCCTCGCCGCCTTGCGCCATCGCCAGTTCTTCTCCCTGGACGAGCTCAACACGGCCATCGCCGTGCTGCTGGAGCGGCTCAACCAACGGCCGTTCAAGAAGCTGCCGGGCTCCCGGCAGTCGGCCTTCGCCAGCCTGGATCGCCCGGCTCTGCGCCCGTTGCCGGAGCAGCCCTACGTCTATGCCGAGTGGAAGAAGGCGCGGGTGCACATCGACTACCACGTCGAGGTCGATGGGCATTACTACTCGGTGCCCTACCAGCTGGTGAAGAAGCAGCTGGAGGTGCGCCTGACGGCCCGCACCGTGGAGTGCTTCCACGCCAACCAGCGGGTGGCCAGCCACGTACGCTCCCTGCACAAAGGCCGGCACAGCACGCAGACCGAGCACATGCCCAAGAGCCATCGCGAGCATGCCGAGTGGACGCCTCAACGGCTTATCCGCTGGGCCGAGCAGACCGGCCCGAACACCGCCGGCGTAATCAGCCACATCCTCGAACGGCGCGTGCATCCGCAGCATGGCTACCGCGCTTGCCTGGGCATCCTGCGCCTGGGCAAGCACCACGGCGAAGAACGGCTGGAAGCCGCCTGCCAGCGCGCCCTAAGCCTCGGTGCCTGTAGCTACAAAAGCCTCGAATCGATTCTGCGCCAAGGCCTGGAAAACCTGCCGCTGGCTCAACAGAACCTACCCCTACTACCGGACGACCACGCCAACCTGCGCGGCCCCGGCTACTACCACTGAACAAAGGAATCCCACCATGCTGCCTCACCCGACCCTGGACAAGCTGCAAACCCTGCGCCTGCACGGCATGCTCAAAGCCCTCGCCGAGCAACTGAAAACACCCGACATCGACAGCCTGAGCTTCGAAGAACGCCTCGGCCTGTTGGTCGATCGCGAGCTGACCGAGCGCGACGACAAGCGCCTGAGCAGCCGCCTACGCCAGGCCCGGCTCAAGCACAACGCCTGCCTCGAAGACATCGACTACCGCGCCCCGCGCGGGCTGGACAAGGCGCTGATCCTGCAACTGCGCAGCGGCCAGTGGCTGCGCGACGGCCTCAACCTGATCATCGGCGGCCCCACCGGCGTCGGCAAAACCTGGCTGGCCTGCGCCCTGGCCCACCAGGCCTGCCGGGACGGCTGCAGCGTGCGCTATCTGCGCCTGCCACGGCTGCTGGAAGAACTGGGCCTGGCACATGGCGACGGCCGCTTCGTCAAGCTGATGAGCAGCTACGCCAAGACCGACCTGCTGATCCTCGATGACTGGGGCCTGGCACCGTTCACCACCGAACAGCGCCGCGACATGCTGGAGCTGCTGGACGACCGCTACGGCCAACGCTCAACCATCGTGACCAGTCAGATGCCGGTGGACAACTGGCACGAACTGATCGGCGATCCGACCCTGGCCGACGCCATCCTCGACCGCCTGGTGCACAACGCCTACCGGATCAACCTGAAGGGAGAGTCGATGCGCAGGCGGGCGAAGAAATTGACGACGCCGGGCACCTCAGACTAACAATGCATATCCTGCGTCGCTGCGCTCCGACTGCCTGTCCGGATGACCGTGGAACAGGTGTCCGGATCAGCGTGGGCTGAGTGTCCGAATGGCGTGGAATCCGCAGGCTTCATCAATCACGGTTGTTTCAGTGATGACGATGTCGCCCACGAGCTTGGCATTTACTGGCTAGTAGACGCTGCCGAGAGTGATGAAGACGATGAGGACGCCCCCACCTTCCCTGGGGTTCTACCTGGAAGAGCTAGACGCTCAAACGTAGCCAGAAAATTCAGCTTTCAGGAGCGATCTTTGGCTGCGCTGCGCAATGAACGCATGCTCTTTGATAAGGAGTTTCCAGCACCCGAGCTACCAGACAACCTGCAAGCGAATCTGGCAAAACTTGCACAGCTGATTGGCCTGGATGAAATCGAGCAAAAGCTGATCGGTTTCTGCTCGGTGATGAATACAGATACCCTGCTGGATGACTGCTGCAATGAACTCGGTCACATCGGATTCAACCGCCTGATCAGAGTGCTGAGCACACTGCTGGATATTCCGCAGAATGACCTGCGTTTACGTCTTTCGGCAGAGGGCCGCCTGGTGCAGTCAGGGTTGCTTGAGGCGAACCTGCGCAGCGGCGTGCGCAATCACATCTCTGACCTGCTGGGCTTTAACAACAAGGATCTGCTGTTCTCCGTGCGTCACCACCAAGGTAGCGCTATTGGGCTGTTCCAAAGTGCTTTTCGCCCTGCCCCCGAAAGCGAGCTGGAAGCCAAAGATTTTATTCACCTCGACACCCCACTCAACATCACCCGCCCCTACCTGCAGCAAGCACTCGAAGCGAAAAAAACCGGGGTTAACATCCTCATCTATGGCCCACCCGGCACCGGCAAGAGCCAGCTAACAAGGCTGCTTGCCAGCGAGTTGCAGGCTGATCTCTTCGAAATTGCCTGTACCGATAACAGTGGTGATCCTATTGATCGTCGCGGTCGCTTGTGCGCGCTGCGGTCGGCGATGTGTGTACTCAGCCAGCAGAAAACCTTGCTGGTGCTGGATGAGATCGAGGATCTATTCAGTGGCAGCAATGAACTGGCCATGTTCATGGGTGGCCAAGAACGGCAAAAAGGCTGGATCAACCGCATGCTTGAGGAGAACCCAATCCCCTGCTTCTGGCTGACCAACAACATCAGGGCTTTGGATAATGCCTATATCCGGCGCTTCGACTTAGTACTCAAGCTGGATAATCCACCTCGGCTTCAGCGCGAAGGCATTATCCGCAGCGCCAGCGACAATCGCCTGACTCAGTCGTTGGTCGACAAGCTCGCCGACCATGAACAGCTGATGCCCGCCATCATCACACGGGCGATGGATGTGGCAAGCAGCCAGGCTCAAGACGCATCTGCGGCCTTGGACACGACAGTCGAATTTCTGGTCAACGCCACGTTGCAAGCCCAAGGGTTTTCGCGCCTGGGGCAGAGTCGCATGCAGGCTCTACCTGAGTTCTACAGCCCAGAAATGGCCAATACTGATATGCCCCTCGATCAGCTTCTAGCCGGGTTGCAGAATCATGGCGAGGCACGTCTGTGCTTTTACGGCCCGCCAGGTACAGGCAAGACTGCTTTCGGTCATTGGCTAGCGAAGCAACTCGGCAAGCCGATTCTAACTCGCCGAGCATCTGACCTCATCTCACCTTACGTTGGCATGACCGAGCAGAACTTTGCGCGAGCATTTGAGCAGGCTGCCGATGATGATGCCGTCTTGCTTCTTGATGAGGTTGATAGCTTTCTGCAGGATCGTCGAAAGGCCCGCCACAGCTGGGAAGTAAGCGCCGTAAACGAAATGCTGATGCAAATGGAAAGTTATCGCGGACTGTTCATAGCCTCCACTAACCTGATGGATAACCTCGACGAAGCCTCATTGCGACGCTTCGACTTGAAAATCAACTTCGACTACCTCGGCGCTGAACAGATCACCAACCTGCTTCGGCAGTACCTGCGGCAAATGGGCCTTAAAAAGCCAGACAGCCTCAAGCTCGCCCGACTGCTTCGGCAAAGCTGTCTAACGCCAGGTGATTTTGCACTGGTCTCACGACGTGCACGCTTCCAACCATTCACCAATGCCGATCAGGTGGTTGATGCGTTACTGGCCGAAAGCAGTTTAAAAACCGCCAGGACCATGAGAGCGATTGGTTTTGCTGAGTGGTAGAACGTTGCCCCAAGGTCATATTCAAAAACCCAACAAAAAAGATCGGTTAAGCGGCAAGGCAGGAGTGCGAAATGGTTGATGCAGCGGCGGGAACATCCCAAGCCTATAGCGCCGATGATTTCGAAGGCGCTGCAGAGCGGTTGCTGGGGAAGAGATCTCAAATTTTAAAAGAGCTGGAGGCGACACCTGCGCAAATCTGCAGCGCATTTAGTGAAGCGTTTTTTAGCGGGAAGCTGAGCGAGAACGCCGAGAACCAAAACGACATCAGCTTGATGCTGACGGCCTCAACCGAATTTTTCCTAGGGTCCGGCCAGCAGCTCCTCTCGGATTCACAGCCGCAGAAAATGTCGCAACCTAAATTGGAGTTGGCTGATTTGCTGCGCAGTGACACCCCTCCAGATCGCGATGTTTTTGTGTGGCACAGCCGCCCCAACGTTGATTGAAGCGATTGGGCACATCATGATGCTGGCATGCAGCCGATTTTAGGGATGAACGCCGTGCCATCAGCCACCAGTCGCAGCACACTGACCCGCCAATGGGAACTGCTCAAGCTGCTGCCACCTAAGGGTCCGGGGATCACAACCCTTGAGTTGCAAAGCCGACTCAGTGACGCAGGGCACCCGACCACCAAGCGCACCATCGAACGTGACCTCGTCGAGCTTTCCAGGCTTTTCCCACTGCAATGCAACAGCAAAGGCATGCCCTACGGCTGGCACTGGATGCCTGGCAAAAGTGCCGAGCTTCCTGGCATCTCACTTAGCGAAGCTCTTACCTTGCGACTGGTGGAAGGCAGCATCAGGCCATTGATTCCGGCCTTTATGCTTAAAACACTAGAGCCGCGCTTCAACCTGGCCCGGCAAAAGCTGGAAGCCATGAGCGAAGAAAATCCTTCAGCTCGTTGGCTGGACAAGGTGGCAAGCGTACAGCCAGAACTCTCCCAGACTCCTCCCGAAATCAAAGCCGATCTCTTGGAAATTATTCAGCAAGCATTGATGAACGACACCCAGCTCAGCTGCCGCTACTACTCAGCCCACAAGAATCAGTTCCACAACTTCACACTTAACCCCTTGGGTCTTGTACAGCGAGCACACACCACCTATCTCATCGCCACCGCCGAACCCTTCGACGACATTCGCCAGTTCGTTGTTCATCGTTTCGAAGAAGCGCGCCTGCTCGCAAGTGCCAGCTACAAACCCGACGGATTTAATTTGCAGAACTATGTCGATAGCGGCGCCATGCAGTTTGGTACACACGAAAAGATTCAGCTTGAAGCCTGGGTGAGCGAAGGCCTTGCCCGCCTTCTGCAAGAAGCCCCAATTTCACATGACATGTTGCTGGTTTCAGAGGATGACGGCTCAAAACTGACCGCTACGGTGAATGACAGCTGGGAGCTGAAATGGTGGGTGCTATCTCACGCAGGGGCCATTCAGGTTCATAAGCCACAGGGACTGCGAGATGAGATAACTCAGCGGTCGCGGGCGGCTCTGGAGCTACATGAGTGCTAGTCTTTTGGCTGACATACCGCAGCAAAATAAAATCCAGGTCATGAAGCAATCATATCTATCCCCAAACACGCAAGGAGCAGCAATGG
The DNA here is from genome assembly GCF_056312395.1 of Pseudomonas sp. C7.1. Classification (NCBI taxonomy): domain Bacteria; kingdom Pseudomonadati; phylum Pseudomonadota; class Gammaproteobacteria; order Pseudomonadales; family Pseudomonadaceae; genus Pseudomonas; species Pseudomonas sp. C7.1. The sequence goes on from NZ_JBWDTL010000003.1 coordinate 228,675, forward strand.
ACACAGCACAATGGATTTCCCTATTCGGGGGTGGGCCTTTCGCTCAATGGACAAGAAACTTGAGCAAGTACTGCAACTGAATAGCTGCCGCGAGCATTAGATACAGGCAGAAGTCAGCCTGCACGCTTGGTTCGAAAATGAAATCGATATTTGGACAGATCTGCCAATAGGCGAAGGGCGTAAAGCAGATCTGTTCGCGCAGGATAACAACGGCGCTACGACCATGGTGGCTGAAATCAAATGCTTGGGAGACGCATCACAAGCCAAGTGCCTTGAAGGTGATTGGTCAGTTCGTGCGGATATCGAAAGGCTGCGCTCTTTCGAGTCCCCGACTCGCCTATTCGTACTAGTGATTGCCAAAGGTGAGAAGGAAACCAATACAGGTAAACGTCTTCGCAATGATGAGTGGGTGGAGGGGCGTAAATCCATCGATCTGGATATGGGTTTTGCTTTGATTCGAATTTGGGCTTTGTGATCAATTTCGCCATACCGATTAACCGCCCTAGGTTAATCGGTATGTCACTGAGTGCGGACCCGAGCCCTCCGCGCAGCCTGAAAAATGATCCCTGCCCCCTAGGAGCCTGTCGGACTTAACCCGAAAAGGAATGACAGCGCGGGTTTAGGTCTTTGATTGCTCGGGGTCGTTCTTTCTAAGCATCCGAGTTGACTATCGCGAACCCAGGCGGTCCGTTCGTGCACCTGAGCAGCTGCCTGGACGCGGGTGGGCGTACTTTTCGGCCGCGTTACATCGCGCCTAGCACATGCAAACGCTTGATGTTCCAGGCCATGGTCACCAGGCTCCATTCGCTCTGGGCGTTGGCCAGGCCGCGCATGCTCATCTGCCGCCAGCCCATCACTCGCTTGATGATGCCAAACACCGGTTCGACCGTCTGTTTGCGTAGCTTGTACAGCGCTCGACCTTCTTGCGTGCTCAAGCGGTGGGCCATCTGCTCGACCAGACTGTTCGTCTGCGGTGGCGGCGAGTCGGTAGCAAAGCGCTCTAGCACGGGCGTGTGATGAGACTCGCGTTTGAGCGCCAGCAGCGGCTCGACCTTAGCTTCGTGGCAGGCGCTTACGTTGGCCTGGCTGAAGAAGCCGTTGTCCGCAATCAGGTTTTTCAGCTTGCCTAATTCGGTGGGCAAGTTAGCTATGCACTGCAGCGTAGGAACCACGGCCTGCGTGACATGCTGCGTGATCACCAGCATCGTCTTGACGTCCACCCCGGCTTGAGCGTTGTAGTTCTGTTCGTAGCCACCGCCTGAGACGGGCATGATGCGCGATTCTTCATCGGTCAGATTGACTTGATCGCTGTCTTTGGGGCCCGCTGCGGGCGGCTCTGGATCCTTGCCACGCGGCTTCTTGCCGGCCTTGCGCTGGGCCTCACGCTTGGCCGTCTTGGCCTCGAATTGCTGTTGCTCAATGGCGTGCCGCTCAGCTGCACGTTGCTCGATCTTCGCTTTGGCCTGGGCTATCGCGCTGAGCCGATCTTCGCGTCGGGCAATCTCCGCCGGCACATCCATGCCATCGGGTACTGCGGCGCAGTCGCTGTTTTCGGCCAGCGCCAGCAACTGCTGGACCTCCTGGCGTAACTGCGCCTCGATCTTGTTGGCGTGCGCCCAGGACAAGGCCTTGTGCTTACTGGCGTTGGCCTCGATCTTGGTGCCGTCGAGGGCGATATGACCCAGCTTGAGCAGCTTCATCTCGCGCGCCAGCATCAGCACCTGGACGAACAGCGATTCAACCTGCTGCCGGAAACGTCGACGGAGCGTGGCCAGGGTGTCGTGATCGGGGTGGGTGTTGGCCGCCACATAACGGAACGCTACCGAGTCATAGGTCGCGCGTTCGATCTTGCGGCTGGAGTGCACGCCGTTGGCGTAACCGTAAATCAGCAGCCCCAAGAGCACGGCCGGATGGTGGGCGGCTGAACCCCGCCCCGCATACTGCCCAGTCAGCTCGCTCAAATCGAGTTGCTCGATGACCTCGACCACGAACCGAGCCAAGTGATCCGCCGGCAACCACTCGTTCACCGAAGGCGGCAGTAAATACGCAGTGTCTCGGTCAGCAAGGACAAAACGGCTCATCAGCGGGGCTCTCGATTGCAGAGCCCTGATTGTCGCGAATACTTTCAGCGCAAGGAAGAGTCAGAAAGTCCGACAGGCTCCTAGGTAGTTTTACTGGTGCGCACGCGGCGCATAAAAGAGCCCCAGCTTGTGGCCGGGGCTCTTTTTCTGGCGAATGGCACGTTCAGACTTTGCGCACAAACTCGGATTTCAGCTTCATCGCGCCGATGCCGTCGATTTTGCAGTCGATGTCATGGTCGCCTTCGCACAGACGGATACCCTTGACCTTGGTGCCGGCCTTGACCACCAGGGATGAGCCTTTGACTTTAAGGTCTTTGATCACGGTGACGGTGTCGCCGTCTTGCAGCACGTTACCCACCGAATCCTTGATCACCTTGGCGTCATCTGCCGCGTCGCTCGCGTCAGTGGCCGACCATTCGTGGGCGCATTCCGGGCAGACCAGCATCGCGCCGTCTTCGTAGGTGTATTCGGAGTTGCATTTGGGGCAGGGCGGCAGCGTGCTCACGGCGGGTCCTTGATGGGGCAATAAATAAAGGCCGCATATTGTATAGGGTTTTGTCGGCGTTGGTTTACCGAGCTGCGCCGGGCGCTGGCAGTTGTGGCCAGTTCAGCGTGCCGCGGTCATTGAAGCGCCAGGTGCCGAACAGGCCGTTGGCCAGTTTGCCGCGCAACTCATAGGGCAGGCCTTTGCCATCCTGATAGCCGGACATGCCCCAGGCCTGCCGCAGTGCGGCGTAGGCGGAAAGACTGACGGGTATCCGCAGGATACTTTCGCCATAACGTGGCACTTGCCCACGCTGGTTACTGACACCGCTGAGCAGCGGTTGCTGGTTGACCTGCAACTCCAGGTCTACGCCGTCGAAATCGATGACCTGATCATTGGGGTTCTGTACCCGCAGTTTGATCGCAAAGCGCGCCTCCAGGCCTTCGCCGGGGAGTGGTTCGATACCCACCAACTCGATGCGCAATGGGTCGCGCGGGGCGAAGGAGCTGCAGGCGGCCAGGGTCAGCAGCAGGCTGACGAGCAGGGCGCGGGTGAATGTACGATGAAGGGCGTTGGGCATGCTGGGTTTCCACTGCTGAATAATTACAAAGTAGAAGACCCCGAGAGCGGGGCGATTACGCCGCAGCTGGGCAAATAAGCCTGGCGAAGGTGCTGGCGGGTGCCCGCTAGCTCTGTCTTGGCGTGTTGCCGGCTCGGCGTTTGATCGGCTTGCGCACCGGCTTGTCGCTGCCCGCTACATGCAGGTAGGACATCACGCTTTCGGTCAGCTCGGCGGCCAGTTGCACGGCTTCCTTGTTGCGCGCCATCACGCCGGCGACCAGGCCTTCGATCAGCGCCAGCACCAGGTCGCTTTCTAGCGGAAAGTGACCTGGGTTGTTGAGTGCTTACTTCGACTGCCCAGCGGGCTGGTTAGCCCTGTGGTGGGGCTGCGTTAATCCTCGTTGCCTGCAGCTTCCAGGCTTTGCAGCACCACCTGCTCCAGCGTATTGCTGGCCTCTGGTTGCGTGCCCGCCAGTTGGCTGAGCAGCTGCCACTGTTGATCCAGCTCGCTGTTGATCGCCAGCATGCGCTCGATCATCTTGTGTGCGGTGGCGTTCACGGCGCTGTCCTGGGTATTGAGCAGTTCAAACGACATCGCGGTGATGGCGGCAGTCAGATGAGTGAGGGTGCGCGTGGACAGGCTGAGCAACTCAGTCAGTTGTGCTTCCTTGGCAGTCATGTTGATCTCCTTGTAAATCCTGCTCTGAGCTTAGCGCGACATTGTGGCGGCCGGCTATCCGCTCCATCGCCTGGGAAGTACCGCCGGGCTTTTGCATGCTCTCTGTTTATTGTCCGGTGGCCGGTTGCGCTGATCGAGTGTGCACTCCGTCGGCCACTGCACGCATGTTTGCCTGCTGTGCTTTGCTCAGTTGAGGCGTGTATAAAAGCTGCAGCGCAACCTAATCGGCGTTTTGGTTTTACCTGTCGTCGGAAGCTGCATGTTTTTTAAAACGAGCGTTTTCTTTGAGTGCCCGGCAGTTTTCGCCAGAGCCTTGTCAGTACTGGGCTTGCGTCCTATAACGGCGGGGTTTCGTGTTGCTGAGTGCTGTAGATAATCTCGATTTTGTTTGGTTGCACCTAGTTGCACCTTGCGCCGTCTGAGGTTTAATCTCTCGCCAGATTTTTTGTGACCCGCCACCCATGGTGGCCACCCCTCCGGGGCCGTCGCGGGGCGACGTTAAAAATTGCTCCCGGCGCTTTTTTGCCGTGCACCAGCCCATACAGGACAAACCAATGGCCACCACCACCCTTGGCGTAAAGCTCGATGATGCAACCCGTGATCGCCTCAAGCAGGCCGCGCAGTCAATTGACCGCACGCCCCATTGGCTGATCAAGCAGGCGATCTTCAATTATCTTGAGCAGATCGAGGGTGGTCTGACCCCGGCCGAGCATTCGGGCCTGGCGGCAGTTGCCGGAGAAGAGTCGGTTGATTCGCTTACCGAACAGGGCCTGCAGGTGTTCCTTGATTTTGCCGAAAGCATCCTGCCGCAATCGGTACTGCGTGCCGCGATTACCGGGGCTTATCGCCGTCCGGAAACCGAAGCGGTGCCGATGCTGTTGGAGCAAGCGCGTCTGCCCAAGGACATGGCCGAGGCGAGCAACAAGATGGCCATGGGCATTGCCGAGAAGCTGCGCAACCAGAAGAACGCCGGCGGCCGTCAGGGCCTGGTGCAGGGTTTGCTGCAGGAGTTCTCGCTGTCGTCGCAGGAAGGTGTGGCGCTGATGTGCCTGGCCGAAGCGCTGCTGCGTATTCCTGACAAGGCCACCCGTGACGCGCTGATCCGCGACAAGATCAGCAACGGCAACTGGAGCCAGCACCTGGGCAACAGCCCGTCGATGTTCGTCAACGCTGCCTCCTGGGGCCTGCTGATCACCGGCAAACTGGTGGCCACGCACAACGAAGCCGGCCTGGTGACTTCGCTCAACCGCATTATCGGCAAAGGCGGCGAGCCACTGATCCGCAAGGGCGTGGACATGTCCATGCGTCTGATGGGCGAGCAGTTTGTGACCGGTGAAACCATCGCCGAAGCCCTGGCCAATGCTACCAGCATGGAAAGCAAAGGCTTCCGTTATTCCTACGACATGCTCGGTGAAGCCGCGCTGACTGACGAAGACGCCAAGCGCTACCTGGCGTCCTACGAGCAGGCCATCCATGCCATCGGCAAGGCGTCCCATGGTCGTGGCATTTATGAAGGTCCGGGCATCTCGATCAAGCTTTCGGCCCTGCACCCACGTTACAGCCGCGCCCAGTACGAGCGCGTGATGGACGAGCTGTACCCGATCCTGCTGGGCCTGACCAAACTGGCCAAGCAGTACGACATTGGCCTGAACATCGACGCCGAAGAAGCCGACCGCCTGGAAATCTCCCTCGATCTGCTTGAGCGTCTGTGCTTCGATCCGGCGCTGACCGGCTGGAACGGTATCGGTTTTGTCATTCAGGCCTACCAGAAGCGCTGCCCGTATGTGATCGACTACGTCATCGACCTCGCCAAGCGCAGCCGTCATCGCCTGATGATTCGCCTGGTAAAAGGCGCGTACTGGGACAGCGAGATCAAGCGCGCCCAGGTCGAAGGCCTGGAAGGCTACCCGGTTTACACCCGCAAGCCCTACACCGACATTTCCTACATCGCCTGCGCGCGCAAGCTGCTGGCCGTGCCGGAAGCCATTTACCCGCAGTTCGCCACCCACAACGCCCATTCTCTGTCGGCCATCTATCAGCTGGCCGGGCAGAACTATTACCCCGGTCAGTACGAGTTCCAGTGCCTGCACGGCATGGGCGAGCCGCTGTACGAGCAGGTGGTGGGCAAGGTTGCTGATGGCAAGCTGAACCGTCCGTGCCGCATCTACGCCCCGGTCGGCAGCCATGAAACCCTGCTGGCTTACCTGGTGCGTCGCCTGCTGGAAAACGGCGCGAACACCTCGTTTGTCAACCGCATTGCCGACACCAGTATCTCGATCAAGGAACTGGTGCTCGACCCCGTGCAGCAGATCGAGCAGATGGCTACGCAAGAAGGCGGCCTCGGCCTGCCGCACCCGCGCATTGCCCTGCCGCGTGCGCTGTATGGCGACGCCCGCTTGAACTCCGAAGGCATCGATCTGGCCAACGAACACCGCCTGGGTTCGCTGTCCTCGGCGCTGCTGAGCAGCACCAATACCGCCTACAAGGCCATGCCGCTTCTCGGCTGCGACACCCCTGAGCTGAGCGAAGCGCAGCCGGTACGCAACCCGGCGGACCACCGCGACATCGTCGGCCATGTGCATGAAGCCAGCGAGCAGGATGTGCGCAACGCCGTGCTCTGCGCCGTATCCAGCGGGCAGATCTGGCAGTCGACCCTGCCGGCTGAGCGTGCCGCCGTGCTCGACCGCGCCGCCGACCAGATGGAAGCGGAAATGCAGCAACTGATGGGGCTGCTGGTACGTGAATCTGGCAAGACCTTCGCCAACGCCATCGCCGAAGTGCGCGAGGCGGTGGACTTCCTGCGCTACTACGCGGCGCAGGCGCGCAATCACTTCAGCAACGACAGCCACCGCCCGCTGGGCCCGGTGGTGTGCATCAGTCCGTGGAACTTCCCGCTGGCGATCTTCAGTGGTCAGGTCGCTGCAGCCCTGGCGGCCGGTAACACCGTGCTGGCCAAACCGGCCGAACAAACTCCGCTGATCGCCGCGCAGGCCGTGCGTATTTTGCTTGATGCCGGTGTGCCGAGCGGCGCTGTGCAGCTGCTGCCGGGCCGTGGCGAAACCGTCGGTGCCGGCCTGATCGGTAACGAGCGGGTACGTGGCGTGATGTTTACCGGCTCTACCGAAGTGGCCGGGATTATCCAGCGCAACCTCGCCGGTCGCCTGGATGCCCAGGGCCGCACCATTGTGCTGATCGCCGAAACCGGCGGCCTCAACAGCATGATCGTCGACTCCTCGGCGCTCACCGAGCAGGTGGTGGTTGATGTCGTGGCCTCGGCCTTCGACAGCGCTGGCCAACGCTGCTCGGCCCTGCGCGTATTGTGTGTGCAGGAAGACGTGGCGGACCGGGTGATCAACATGCTCAAGGGCGCCATGGCCGAATACAGCCTGGGCAACCCGGAGCGCCTGAGCACCGATATCGGCCCGGTGATCGACGCTGAGGCCAAGGGCAATATCGACCAGCACATCGAGAAAATGCGCGAGAAGGGCCGCAAGGTATTCCAGACCGCCCGCGCGGTGGGTGACGACATCAAGCGCGGCACCTTTGTGCTGCCAACGCTGATCGAGCTGGACAGCTTCGACGAGATGCAGCGCGAGATCTTTGGCCCGGTATTGCACGTGGTGCGCTACCAGCGTGCGGACCTCGGCAAGTTGCTGCAGCAGATCAACGACAGCGGCTACGGCCTGACCCTCGGCGTGCACACGCGCATCGATGAAACCATCGCCCAGGTGGTCAACACCGCCAAGGTCGGCAACCTGTATGTGAACCGCAATATGGTTGGCGCGGTGGTCGGCGTGCAGCCGTTCGGCGGCGAAGGCCTGTCCGGCACCGGACCGAAAGCTGGCGGCCCGCTGTATATGTACCGCCTGCTGGCAACCCGTCCGCAGGACGCCGTGGCCAAACAGCTACAGCAGGAAAATGGCGAAATCCAGCGTCCTGCGGCGCAAGCCAAAGTGCTTGAGGCGCTGCAGGAGTGGGCGACCAAGCATGAGCCTAGCCTGACTGCCCTGAGCGCGCAGTACGTCGAGCTGGCACAGAGTGGCACCGTGCAGATGCTCAACGGCCCAACCGGCGAGCGCAACAGTTACAGCCTGCTGCCGCGTGAGCATGTGCTGTGTCTGGCCGATGAGCGCAGTGACCTGCTGGTGCAGCTGGCAGCGGCCCTGGCCGTGGGTTGCCAGGTGCTGTGGCAGGAAGGCGAGCTGACCCGCGAGTTGTTTGCCGCACTGCCCAAGGCCGTGCAGCAGCGCATCACAGTGCTGAGCCAGTGGAGCGAAAGTGACACTACGTTTGACGCCATCCTGCACCACGGTGACTCCGATCAGCTGCGCGAAGTCTGCCAACTGGCCGCTCAGCGCCCTGGCGCGATCATCGGCGTGCATGGCTTGCACAAAGGCGAGACGGACATTCCGCTGGAGCGCCTGCTGATTGAGCACGCCCTGAGCATCAACACCGCAGCGGCTGGTGGTAACGCCAGCCTGATGACCATCGGCTGACAGATTTAACGAGCATCCTGCCCCGCTGGTTCGCCAGCTGGGGCAGTTGGCAACACCGGCTTACCGCCACCTCCTGGCACCTTGTCCAGGTGTCTGATGCTGCACTGCAGCGCCCGTCGTACATCCGGCAACGGAGGGCTACCCGCCCGGTACGATGGGTTTCTTCCCCTCTGGCATTTCGATGCGCTGCGCTCGCCTACCCGGCGGCGCAGGAACGGAGCTACCCGCTCCGTTCCACATCGGCCGCCCGCGTTACTTCCCTCTGCTCTAGATGTTCAACCCTGCGAAATCCTGCAAGAGCCACTAATCGTAGGATGGCGTTGAGCGCAGCGATACCCATCGGTGGCTTATGCCTGTACCTGTTGCTGGGGCGAATATCGCTGATGGGTTACGGCACGCTGGTTCGGTTAACGGCAGGTCAATCTGTTTGTGCCTAACCCATCCTACGGTCTAATCGTAGGATGGCGTTGAGCGCAGCGATACCCATCGCGCGACTTATGTCTGTACCCGTTGCTGGGGCGAATATCGCTGATGGGTTACGGCACGTTTGTTCGGTTAACGGCAGGTCAATCTGTTTGTGCCTAACCCATCCTACGGTCTGCCGCAGTCAGCTCAGGCGTGGCCAGAATTCAGGCGCGAATCCAGCGCTGCCGGCTCCAGCTGCTCAGCGCATCGACGCCAAATACCAGCAGCAACATGGCGATGATCACCGTGCTTGCCTGAGGCTCCTGAAACAGGCTGAGGCTGACGTAGAGCATCTGCCCCAGGCCGCCAGCGCCGACAAAGCCAAGCACGCTGGCCATGCGGATATTGTTTTCCCAGCGGTACAGGCAGTAGGCCAATAGCTGTGGCCACAGGTTGGGCAGGGTGCCATAACAGAACGCCGCGACCTGGCTGCCGCCCTGCAGGCGAATCGCCTCGGCCGGTGCGGTGGGGGTATTTTCCAGCGCCTCGGCAAACAGCCGGCCGAGTACGCCGGCAGTGTGCAGGGCCAGGGCCAGGGTGCCGGCATTCGGGCCAAGACCGGCGGCCAGCACCATCAGCGCGGCCCACACCAATTCTGGGATCGCGCGCAGGGCATTCAGCAGCAAACGTGCGGCGCTCTGCAGCGGCCAGCCAAAGCGCCCGGCAGCTGGCAAGGCCAGCAACAGGCCGAACACCGCCGCGAGCAAGGTGCCGAGGGCTGACATGGCCAGGGTTTCCATTGCGCCACGGCTGATGGCCGTCAGGTGCTCGGCGCTCAGGTCAGGGCTGAGAAAACGCTGCACGTAGCCGGCCATCTGCCCCAGGCTGTCGCCGCCGATTAGCGCGCCGAGGTCGATGCCCAGGTAAATAAACGAGGCGATTACCGCCGCGCCGATGCCGAGCAGCAACACCAAGTTGATCAGCCGATTCATGCCAGCCTCCCGCGCAGCACGCGGCTTAGCTGGTCGGCCAGCAACACCAGCAGCAGAAAGGTCAGCAGCATGCTGGCCACTTCACCACCGGCGAACATGCGCATCGACAGGTCGATCTGCTGGCCCAGGCCGCCGGCGCCGACGAAGCCCATCACCACCGAGGCGCGGATCGCGCATTCCCAGCGGTACACCGTGTAGGAGGTCAGCTCCGCAGCCGCATTCGGCAGGATGCCGTAGACGAACGCTGCTAGCCGACCGCTGCCGGATTGCAGCAGGGCGTGGGCCGGGCGCTGGTCGACCGACTCGAAGATTTCCGCATAGACCTTGCCGAGCATGCCGCTGTAGGTGATGGCGATGGCCAGCACCCCTGCGGTAGGGCCGAGGCCAACGGCGCGGACGAACAGTAGCGCCCAGACGATTTCCGGCACGCTGCGCAGGAATATCAGCAGCCCGCGCACCGGCCAGCGCAGCAACTGCGCCAGCGGCTTCGGTCGACCACCACGGGACGCGGCGGACAGCGACAGCGCGCGGCTGGCCAGCAGGCTGGCCGGAATCGCCAACAGCAGCGCCAGGGCCATGCCGGCGGTGGCGATGGCCAGGGTTTGCAGGGTGGCGTCGAGCAGTAACTGCAAAAAGTCCGCGTCATGGGTCGGCGGCCAGAAGGCGGCGACAAAGCGGCCCATTTCGCTCTGGCTGTCGGCTTGCAGCAGCACGCCCAGGTCCAGCTCGCTGAGCTGAATGCCCGGCCACAGCAGGGCCAGCGCCAGCAGGGTCAGTAGCAGGCGAGGCAGAGCGGCGGGATCGCGGGTGTCGCGGCTTAGCATCGTGGGATCTGCAGGCTCAGGGTTACGCTGGGCGCGGGCGGCGAAAGCAGTTGCTCGTTGGCATACAGCGCGTCGAGCTGCGCCTGATCGACTTCGCCAGCAGGACGGTCGAAGAGAATCTGCCCGTCACGCAGGCCGATGATGCGCGGGAAGTGCGCCAGGGCCAGTTCTACCGCATGCAGGCTGGCGACCAGGGTGACGCCATGGGTTTCGGCATACCTGCACAACACATTCAGGGTGTGCTCGGCCAGCACCGGGTCCATGGCCGATACCGGCTCATCGGCTAGTAGTAGTTCCGGCGCCTGGTACAGCACGCGGGCGATGCCGACGCGCTGCAACTGGCCACCGGAAAGCTGCTGACACTGGGCGAACAGCTTGTCGGCCAGGTCCAGCTTGGCCAACTCACGGCGAGCGCCAGGGATGTCCAGCGGGTGCAACAGATTCAGCAGGCTCTTGCCCAACCCCCACTGGCCAAGTTTGCCGGCCAGTACCGCCGTGACGACGCGCTGGCGTGCCGGCAGTGGCGGCGCTTGATGCACCAGACCGATGCGTGCACGCAGGCGTTGACGCTGGCGGCCGGACAGTTGCCAGGGCTGCTCACCGAGCACCTGAATCTCGCCGCAACTGGGTTGCAGGGCAGTGGCCAGCAGGTTGAGCAGGCTCGACTTGCCAGCCCCGGACGGGCCGATGATGGCGACGCGCTCACCAGCGGCAATATGCAAGTCCACGCCGCGTAGGGCGTGGACTCCGTTGCCGTGGCTGAGGCTGGCGCCGGACAGGCGCAGGGTCATTTCAGCAGGTCAGCGGCGCGCGCAGCGTCCTCGATGCCCTTGTAGTTTTCAGGCGAGGTTTCGATAAAGCGGCTGGCGGCCTGCAGATCGAGGATCGCCTTGTGTTCCGGGTTGGCTGGGTCGAGGGCGAGGAAGGCGGCTTTGATCTTCTCAGCCAAGGCCTGGTCGAGGGTGCCACGCACGGTCCAGTTGTAGTCGAAGTACGTCGGGGTGGTGGCGAACACTTTGACCTTGTTGCTATCGACCTTACCGCTGGCAACCAGCTTGTCCCACACGCTGGCGTTGAGCACGCCGCCATCCACCTTGCCGGCCTGCACCCAGGCAGCAGTCGCATCGTGCGCGCCAGAGTAGCCGACGCGGCTGAAGTGGCTTTCCGGCTTGATGCCGTCCTGCAGCATGAAATAGCGCGGCATCAGGCTGCCGGAGGTGGACGAGACCGAGCCGAAGGCAAAGGTCTTGCCCTTGAGGTCGGCCAGGGAGGTCACGTCCGGGTTGGCGGTGATGAACTTGCTGGTGAACTGCGCATCCTGCTCGCGTTGTACCAACGGAATGGCGTTGCCGGTTTTCAGACGCACCTGCACGAAGGTGAAGCCGCCGAGCCAGGCCAGGTCCAGGCGGTCGGTGGCCAGGGCCTCGACCACGGCTGGGTAGTCGGCGACCGGGGTGAACTCGACCTTCATGCCCAGTTGCTGCTCTAGGTAGGCACCCAGCGGTTTGAATTTGCGCAGCAGTTCGGTCGGCGCTTCATCCGGGATGGCACTGACACGTAGCACTTCGGCGGCTTGGGTCAGGCTGGTAGACAGGCACAGGGCAAAGCCGGCGGCGAGCGCCAGGGTACGTTTGAGCATGAAGATTCTCCGGGTCAATAGCGGAAAAGGTTCTAAATGGCAGGCCAGCGAACAGGCGGACTGCGCGTAGTCAGTGTGGTTGACGTGGCGCGATTATATGGAGCGCCGCGCTAAAGGCCAGCTTTGCTAGAATCCGCGCCTGTTTTCCGATTTGCCGAGAGCCTGACCGATGAGCGAGCCGATTCGTTTGACCCAGTACAGCCACGGTGCCGGTTGCGGCTGCAAGATTTCGCCCAAGGTGCTGGAGGTGATCCTCGCTGGCAGCGGCGCGCAGAACCTCGACCCCAAGCTGTGGGTCGGCAATGCCTCGCGTGACGATGCGGCGGTGTATGCCCTGGACGACGAGCGCGGGGTGGTGTCGACCACCGACTTCTTTATGCCCATTGTCGATGACCCGTACGACTTCGGCCGCATCGCCGCCACCAATGCCATCAGCGACATCTACGCTATGGGCGGCGACCCGCTGATGGCCATCGCCATTCTCGGCTGGCCGGTCAACCTGCTGCCGCCGGATGTGGCCCGTGAAGTGATTCGCGGCGGCCGCGCCGTATGTGATGAGGCGGGCATTCCCCTGGCCGGCGGGCATTCTATCGACGCCCCGGAGCCGATCTTCGGCCTGGCCGTCACCGGCGTGGTGCTCAAGCGCCATATGAAACGCAACGACACCGCCACGGCCGGCTGCCAGCTGTACCTCTCCAAGCCGCTGGGCATCGGCATCCTCACCACTGCTGAGAAAAAGGCCAAGCTGCGCCCCGAAGACGTTGGCCTGGCCCGCGACTGGATGTGCACCCTGAACAAGCCCGGTTCGCGCTTCGGTAAATTGGCCGGGGTTACTGCGATGACCGACGTCACCGGCTTCGGCCTGCTCGGCCATCTGTTGGAAATGGCCGATGGCGCAGGTCTGACTGCGCAGCTCGATTACGCCGCCGTGCCGCGTTTGCCGGGGGTCGACTACTACCTAGCCGAGGGCTGCGTGCCGGGCGGCACCCTGCGCAACTTTGACAGCTATGGCGAGAAGATCGCGCCCATCAGCGATGAGCAGCGCGACCTGCTGTGCGATCCGCAAACCAGCGGCGGCCTGCTGATTGCCGTCACCCCTGATGGCGAAGCGGAGTTCCTCGCGGTGGCCGCCGAGCTGGGCCTGAACCTCGCGCCCATTGGCCGTCTGGTTGAGCGACAGAGCTACGCGGTAGAGGTGCTGTGATGCGCGACAACACCGCCGACTACCGCGAGATCTTCCTCAATGATGTGCCGATGATGGACGCCCGCGCCCCGGTCGAGTTCAGCAAGGGCGCCTTCCCCGGCGTGCTCAACCTGCCGCTGATGGATGACAGCGAACGCCAGCGGGTCGGCACCTGCTACAAGCAGCATGGCCAGGATGCCGCCATCGCGCTTGGCCACCAACTGGTCAGCGGCCAGGTCAAGGCCGAGCGGGTTGCGGCCTGGGCGGCGTTCGCCAGGGCCAATCCGCACGGCTATCTGTACTGCTTTCGCGGTGGCCTGCGCTCGCAGATCACCCAGCAGTGGCTGGCCGAAGCAGGCATCGACTACCCACGGGTGATCGGCGGCTACAAAGCGATGCGCACCTTCCTGCTGGAAACCACCGAGCAGGCGATTAACGAGTGCGATTTCGTCATCCTCGGCGGCCTCACCGGCACCGGTAAAACCGACGTGCTGGTGCAGCTGAATAACAGCCTGGACCTGGAAGGCCACGCGAATCACCGGGGCTCCAGCTTCGGCAAACGCGCCAGCGGCCAGCCGGCGCAGATCGACTTCGAAAACCACCTGGCCATCGACCTGCTCAAACAGCGCGCCCGTGGCATCGAGCAGTTTGTGTTGGAAGACGAAGGCCGCATGGTCGGCAGCTGCACCGTGCCGCTGGCGCTGTACCAGGGCATGCAGCAATACCCGCTGGTGTGGTTGGAGGATGCCTTCGAGGACCGCGTCGAGCGCATCCTGCGTGATTATGTGGTCAACCTGTGCGCCGAATTTATCGCCCTGCACGGTGAGGAAGAAGGCTTTCGGCTCTACGCCGAACGCCTGCTGCAAAGCCTGAGCAACATCCAGAAGCGCCTGGGTGGTGAGCGTTACCAGCGCTTGCTGGCCACCATGCAAACGGCGTTGGACGAGCAGCAAAGTGGCGCGGTTGCGCTGCACCGCGACTGGATCGCCGGGCTGCTGCGCGAGTACTACGACCCGATGTACGCCTACCAACGCGAGAGCAAAGCGGCGCGTATCGAATTTGCCGGCGACCAGGCGGCGGTAATCGCCTACCTGATGCAGCGCAAGGCGAACCGCCAGGCAGGTTGAGCCAACCTACGGTGCGTTCGATTCAATGACAGGCGGCTGTATCGGGACGCATGCCGAGGTACCGTATGGCCAGCTGTACCCTGCCATCCCAGCCAAAACTGAATACAATCTGCGCCAGACTATCCCGAGCCATAAATATGGCTGCATCGAACAAGGATCTCGCCTCTATGGCTTCCCCAGATAAACAGCAAAAGCGCGCCCAGCGGGCCAAAGCCAAGGCCAAGCAGAACCGTTCGGGCAAGGCCAAAGCCCATGTCGTGCATCCGTTGTTGGCCAATGCGCTGATCAATGAGCCGTTTGATGATGTTGAAATCGACCTGAGCACCTTCGACTTCAACGATATCGAAGAGCACGGTTTCGACCCGGCGCACTTCGATGATCTGTTCCAAGCAATGAAAGTCGGTGAAGGCATCAGCCTGTTGGCGATGTGCCTGGTGTTTCTGCAATACCCGGTGTTAGAGCTGGTGGTCGCGGAGGAAGCGGAAGAGGCGGCCACGGACTTTATGATGGGCCTGCTGATCGTCTATCGCGGGATCTTCCACGATGAAGACGAAGACACGGCAGTGGAGTGGATTGGCAGCGACGCCTTCCAGCATGCCTACAACGAGGCGTCGATGATCTTGCAGAAGAAAAACGCGCGCGGCACTCCAGGTGCCCGCGCATAGTCGCCGATGTGTGACGTGCTCAGGCCTGTGTCAGGCGTTGCCATTGTAAGTACATAAATAAACCACCACAGCAGCAGGCTGGGTAGCAGGCCGATTGCAAGCCGGTCGGTAAAGGTTTGGCGGCCTTTCAACAGAGCCGTTAAGCTCAACGACCTTCTTTGTCAGATCTGCCGATTTTCGTGATGCCTGAAGTGATCTCTGTCGAAAGTCTCGCTGCCGCCAAACCCTGGTTTGTCTACCTGGTGCGGGCGGCCAACGGGGCGTTGTACTGCGGCATCAGCGACGATCCGCACAAGCGCTTTGCCAAGCATCAGAGTGGCAAGGGCGCGCGCTTTTTCCATTCCAGCCCGGCGCAGGCCCTGGTGTATATCGAAAGTTGTACCGGTAAAGGCGATGCGCTGCGTCGCGAACGGGCAGTCAAGATCCTAACCAAGGCTGCCAAGGAAGCCCTGGTCGCCGCAGCGCCTGTTATCGCTGTGGCTGATAACGCGCCATCAGGCTAAGCGGGTAGGCCGGCAACTGCTGCGCGGTTAAGCTGCAGGCTTATTGAACCCTTGCGGAGCCCGCCATGCACGAGTTGATCCTGCACCATTACCCAACCTCGCCCTTTGCCGAAAAGGCGCGATTGATGCTCGGTTTCAAGCAGCTGTCCTGGCGCTCGGTGCTGATCCCGCCAATTATGCCCAAGCCCGACCTTACAGCGCTGACTGGTGGCTACCGCAAGACCCCGGTGCTGCAAATTGGCGCAGATATTTACTGCGACACCGCGTTGATTGCCCGCCGCCTGGAAGCGGAAAAGAGCACTCCGGCGCTGTTCCCCGAGGGCCAGGAGTTCAATGTCGCTTGCTTCGCCCAGTGGGCCGATTCCCAGGTGTTCCTGCATGCGGTGAGCCTGGTTTTCCAGCCAGAATCCATCGCGGCGCGTTTCGGCAAGTTGCCGCCGGAAGTTCTTAAAACCTTTATCGCCGACCGTTCGACCCTGTTTAACGGCGGTCTGGCGACGCGCATTCCGCTGGACGTAGCCAAGCACCAGTGGCCCACGCTGATGGCGCGTCTGCAACAACAGCTTGAGCGTGAGCAGAGCGACTTCTTGTTCGGCGAGCCATCGCTGGCGGATATCGCCATGGCCCACCCATTATGGTTCCTGCGTGGCACGCCGGTCACGGCACCGCTGGTCGATGAGTACCCGGCGGTGGCCACTTGGCTTGCGCGCGTGTTGGATTTTGGCCACGGCTCATTCAGCGAAATGAGTGGTGAGGACGCCGTCGCCATCGCCCGTGACGCTACCCCGGCGGCTTTGCCGGATGTTGCGTTGGCCGACCCAAATGGCTTTGTCGTTGGCCAGCAGGTGGCGATTTCCGCCATTGATTACGGCGTGGATGCGGTGGAGGGTGAGCTGGTCTTCAGCAGCAGCGAAGAGCTGATCCTGCGCCGTGAAGACCCGCGCGCCGGCAGCGTACATGTGCATTTCCCGCGTATAGGCTTTGCCATCAAAGCGTTGTAAGAGCCGGTTTACGATCTGTTGCGCGCCAGGTTTTAGTATGCGGCGCGCATTGCCTGTGGATCGTAACCGTGGATCAGGGTGCCCTTGATATCCAGCAGGGGCACGCCGCGCCCACCCAGCGCCTTGAAGGTCGCCTGGCCGGCCGGGTCTTTCTCTATATCGATTTCCCGATAGGCAATCTGGTCCTGCGCCAGTTGCTCGCGAGTTTTCGCGCAGTAGCCGCACCACTGCGTGGCGTACAGCACCACCTCGCCTGGCCGATCAGCCAGCGGCGGTTGAAACCAACGCTGCACCCTGTCCCAGTGTTGGAAGAGTGCCAGGGCGCACAGCAGCAGGATGACTTTTTTCATAGGGCGTTCCTTTGCCTCGCTAAAGCTGGGGGCAATTTACAGATTGGGTCGGTTTTCCTGCAATGCTTTCTGCCGCAGCCTGGGCAGCTCTCGCGCCAGCTCGCGAAAATACAGGATGCGCTCGTAGCACAGTGTCAGTTCGCCGCTGATGCGGTTGTACCAGGCGTTGGCTTCACCGCACGCGGCAACGATCAGTTTCAAGTCGCGGGGCAGAGCGAAGGTACTGCTGGTGCGCGCAGCGATGGCTTCCAGTTCGCCGGAGGCGCGGACTTTTACAAGCAATTCGTCTGCGCCCGATAAATACGCAGGCGGGGTTTGGTACTCCACGCGCAGATGGTGGCCGGTGGGTTGCTGATCTTTGCGCGCGAAGTGTTGGCGAATCCAGTTCACCGCATGTTCGACCTGCAGGTATTCGTCCTGGCAGTAAAAGGCGCGCTCGTCCGGTAGCCCGGTCATCTGGATGATCCATTCCAGCTGTCTGGGATCACTGCCATAGGCCAGGCAGGCCAGATTGTAGAAACGCTGGGCATCCAGAGCATGGCTATCCCATTCACGCACCTCTGGGGCGTCAGGGCTTTGCCGCTGCCACTCCAGGCGCCAGTAGTCGGCCACATCGAGCAACTTGGCGTAGAAGTCGGCGTCGCGTTGCCGCTCGTGCAGCAGAAACAGGCCCATAAAGCCGAGTTGGTCGGCGGCATCTTCTTCACGCCCCAGCACCGGCAATTGCAGCTCGCTGATCAGCAGGTGGCCCATCTCATGCAGCAGGGTGAACTCTGCGTTGGCGGTGACAAAGCGCACTTCATCCGGGTACAGCGCCTGTTCCGGCACTGCTTGGGCGAAGCTGCTAAGGCCCAGCAACAGCAGCAAAAGATGCTTCATGCTTGCTCCAGATCGTCTGCGCTGAAGGGGGCGGGGGTATTTGGCCAGTCCAGTTGCAAGCGCTCCATTTTGCGGGCCAGTAGGCTGGCTACCAGCCAGTCACGCAACCAGCGATGATCCGCCGGGATGATGTACCAGGGCGCCGCTGCGTGGTCGGTTTGTGCCAGTTGTTCGGCCCAGAGCTGCTCGCGCATATCGAATTCGCGGTGGGCCTGCAAGTCGCTGGCATGCAGCTTCCAGCGTTTGCGCGGTTGCTTCAGGCGCTCGTGCAGGCGACGTTTTTGCTCAGCCTTGCTCAGGTGTAAAAAGCATTTCAGTGGCTGAATCGACTGGCTAAGCAGCTGTGCCTCGAAGGCTTGAATCGCCTGCTGGCGCGCGGGCAGCTCTGCGACGCTGCACAGGCCATCCAGCGGATCGCTGATCAGCCCTTCGTAGTAGCTACGGTTGAATACCCCGAGCAGACCCGGCCCCGGCAAACACTGCTGGTAGCGCCAGAGAAAGTCGTGGCGCTGTTCGCAGGCAGCGGGTTTCTGAAAGCTGTGAATACGCAGGCCTTGGGGGTCGAGGCTGCTGATCACCCGGCGGATAACGCCATCCTTACCGGAGCAATCGGTGCCTTGCAGGATCAGCAGCAGGGCGTTGCGCCTATTGGCCCAGAGCATGCGCTGCTGCTGGTTGAGCCAGGGCCGCAGTTCGGCAAGGGCCTGCTGCGCCGTCTGCTTATCCAAGCCGAAATCGCACGCCGGGTCCTGGGCAAAGGGCGCTGCCGGATTACAACGGCAGGCATCCAGTAGGCTATCCGGCAGGCGGGACACGTTTAGCCTTTGCGGCGCTTGAGCTGATCAGTCAGCTGTGTCGGCAGATTGCGGATCACCAGGGTATCGGTGCTTTCGTCGTACTCGATTTTCGAACCCAGCAGATGCGCTTCGAAGCTGATCGACAGGCCTTCGGCGCGCCCGGTGAAGCGCTGGAACTGGTTGAGGGTGCGCTTATCTGCCGGGATTTCCGGCGACAAGCCGTAGTCCTTGTTGCGGATATGGTTGTAGAAGGCTTGCGGGCGCTCTTCGTCGATCAGTCCGGACAGTTCGGTCAGGGTCATCGGCTCGCCCAGCTTGGCCTGGCTGCTGGCGTAGCCGACCAGGGTCTTGGTTTTCTCGCGGGCCTGTTCTTCCGGCAGGTCTTCGCTTTCGACGAAGTCGCTGAAGGCTTTCAGCAGGGTGCGGGTCTCGCCCGGCCCGTCGACGCCTTCCTGGCAGCCGATAAAGTCGCGGAAGTACTCCGAGACTTTTTTGCCGTTCTTGCCCTTGATAAAGGAGATGTACTGCTTGGACTGCTTGTTGTTCTGCCACTCGGAGATATTGATCCGCGCGGCCAGGTGCAGCTGGGCCAGATCCAGGTGCTTGGCCGGGGTCACGTCCAGCGCCTCGGTGACCGCTACGCCTTCGCTGTGATGCAGCAGGGCGATGGCCAGGTAGTCGGTCATGCCTTGCTGGTAGTGGGCAAACAGCACATGGCCGCCGGTGGACAAGTTGGATTCTTCCATCAGCTTCTGCAGCTGCTCCACCGCTTGGCGGCTGAATGCAGCGAAGTCCTGGCCGCCATCGAGGTAATGCTTCAACCAGCCGCTAAACGGATAAGCCCCGGACTCCTCATGGAAAAAGCCCCAGGCCTTGCCCTGCTTGGCGTTGTAGCTCTCGTTGAGGTCGGCGAGCATATTTTCGATGGCCTGGGACGCGCCCAGTTCGGTATCCCGGGCATGCAGCACGGCAGGGGTGCCATCGGGCTTTTTGTCGATCAGGTGGACGATGCAGTGGCGGATCGGCATGGGGCTAAGTCTTCAAGTCAGTCGCAAGGTGTGTGACGGCCCCTGGGCTGTTGGCAGCGCCAACACGGAACCGATCTACAAAATATGCGCAGAGTTTACCTGAGTACAGGGCGCGCTCCATCTGTCAGCGCGCCACGCCGGGCACTTAAGGCGCCTGAGCCGGCCTTTGGGGCTCAATAGCTATGGGTTTCAGTGCTGGCCAATCGCTCTCAAGTTCGTCGATAAGTTCTTATTTTCAAGAAAATTGTAGACATAAGTTCGCGAAGATGAATATCCCCGTCTAGGTTATGTAGCGTCCACACGACGCAGTAAAGGGACGTATCGCGGCGGTGTCACAAGCGCTGCCGCACCTAAAAGCTCCATATAGGATTGGAGGCAGCATGCATAACAAAATTGTGAAAAGCGGTTTGCTTGTTGGAAGCCTACTGGCGGCGATCTCGGGCGAGGTGCTCGCAGAGGCGAATAAAAGTAGCAGCCAACTGTTCAATGCGTTTTGGAGCCCGGCCCGTTTGGGGCCTCTGGAATGTCGTTTTGGTCTGCTCAACAGCACTACATTGGGGTTGCCGCGCTGTATGCAGGCGAGCAACACCGCCATTCACCTGCAGATGTTCAAGGACATTGCCCAGGCCAATGGCGGCAATCGCGCAGCGGGCTTGCCCGGTTATCAGCGCTCAATCGATTACGTGAAATCCACCCTGGAAAGTGCCGGTTACCGCGTAGAGGTTCAGCCGTTCCCCTTCACCGCCTATAACCCACAAGGGCCCGGCGAGCTGCAGGCCCTGGCGCCGACGCCGGCGGTGTATGAGTGGGATGTGGACTTCACCTACCTGTCGCAAACCGAAGACGGTGACGTCAGTGCGCGAGTGGCGGCTGTGGATATCGCACTTGGCGCAGGCAACCTGTCGAGCAGCGGCTGTGAGGCGCAAGACTTTGTCGACTTCCCCTCCGGCTCCATCGCCTTGCTGCAGCGCGGCACCTGTAACTTCCAGATTAAAGCGGAGAACGCCGCTGCGGCCGGTGCTTCAGGGGTGATTATCTTCAACCAGGGCGACACCGAGGACCGTAAGGGCCTGCTCAACGCCACCCTGGGTGACAGTTATGCCGGCGGTGTGCCGGTGTTCTTCGCCACCTACGATGTTGGTGTGGGCCTGGCGCAGAGTGCAGAGACTCAGGTGCGCATGCTGGCTGATGTGGTGCGCGAGCGTACGCAAACCTTCAACCTGATCGCCGAGAGCCGCCACGGCAATGCCAACAATGTGGTGATGGCCGGGGCTCACCTCGACTCGGTATATGAAGGCGCTGGTATCAACGACAACGCCTCGGGCAGTGCCGCGTTGCTGGAGCTGGCGTTGCAGCTGCAAAAAGTGCGGCCGAAGAACAAGCTGCGCTTCGCCTGGTGGGGGGCTGAGGAGTCAGGGTTGGTCGGTTCGACTTACTATGTCAACCAACTCCCGCCAGAGCAGAAGAGCAAGATCAAGTCGTACTTGAATTTCGACATGATCGCTTCGCCAAACTTCGCTTACTTCATCTATGACGGCGACGGCTCGGCGTTCGGCCTGCAAGGCCCGCCCGGTTCTGGAGCCATCGAGAAGCTGTTCGAGGAGTATTACAAGCTGCGTGGCCTGCCTTCGGAAGGTGATCAGATCACCTTCCGCTCGGATTACGCGCAGTTCTTCCTCGACGGCATCGCCTTTGGCGGGTTGTTTACCGGTGCAGAGGTGCTGAAGACGCCAGAGCAGGCAACCCGTTATGGCGGCACCGCGGGGATCGCGCTTGACCCGTGCTACCACGCCAGTTGCGATGATTTGAACAACATCGCGCAGCGTGCCCTGGAGATCAACGGCGACGCCATGGCCTTTGTGACCAGCTGGTTGTCGTACTCCACCAAGGTGGTTGATGACCAGATCGAGGCCGCCAAGGCCGAGAAGAGTGTGGCGCTTAGCTCACAGAGCTATGACATCACGCACTGGGGCAAACACTGGATCAAGTGACCGCTTGAACTGCAAAACCCCGCCAGGGCTTAGCTCTGGCGGGGTTTTCTTTGTCTGCAAGGAGGGTTGTTTTGCGGATTTAGCTGGCCGTCAACTGGCGCTGCTTCAGCGCATTCAGCCGCACGATCATATAGCGCAGGTGCATATGCAGCGGGTACACCTCGCTAGATTAGGACAGTGGCACGGCGGGGCGGCGAAATAGAACAATGCACCAACCAACCCCGCGATTACCGGCACGATTCACAGGTTGGTGAGGATGAGGATTTTCAGGTCATGAAAAATGCGGCGCATGGTCAGTACTTGTCGTAGCTGGGCTGAGGATAGCCTCAATGCCGCAGCTCTTGGCTTGCTGCGCGTGATTTGAGCCTGTGGCGTTTATCTGAAATATGAAGGGAATATGAAAAACAGGTTGAGACACTTCGGTTAAATCGATAGTTTCGCCGGCCTTAAAAAATAAACCGGATGCAGGGATGCGCTACCTCAAACCCTATCAACAAGACTTCCCTCACATCGTAATCAGCGGCGACCTGACGTTGCACCTCGATGAAGAGGGTATTGCGGATATCCTTGAACCTATTTCGGCGTTGCTGGCTCAGCGCGACAACGGCACATTGCGCCGTGGCATTTCCGGTTGCATGAGCGGTGTGCGCTCGCGGCTGTTTGTTAAAACTGTCGAGCTGGAAAGCCTGCCTTCGCGGTTACGCGTGACCCTGGGCCGGCAGCGCCGTCTCGGTGGCTATGACTGGCCGATAGCCGAGCTGATTAACAGTGTCGATGCCTTGCGCCAAGGCGCCCCTGTGCCACGCCTGCGTGGTTTCGGTTATCGCCGCCAGGGGCTATTTCCTGTGCGCGAGTTGTTTCTGATCAGTGACATGCTTGATGGGCATGTCGATGGCCGGTTCTGGCTGACTCAACCGCACATGCAGATTGAGGCCTTTCTGCAGGGGGCTTTTGCTCTGATTGCTGAGTTGCATAACAAGCAGGTGTGCCACCTCGATCTATGGGTGGGCAACATCATGCTTGATCCGCAGTGTCAGGATGAGATGAAGGTGGTTGATCTGGAGAATTGTTATATAGGCCATCCGCCTTACTGGTCGGAGGCTCTGGGCTTCCAGTTTGCCTTCCTATACTTGCGCCTGGTTCAGGAGCATATCGATGAGGCGCGTTATGACCAGTTGGTGTATGCGGCTCTGGATGAGTATCCGGGGGTTGACCGTGTTGGTTTTGAGCGAGTCTATTCGCTGTGCAAGCATCAGCAGATCAGCCGCAAAAAGCGCCGTGACCTGCTGTTGACGGGTAATTTGCAGCTGCGCGGTTAATCTGCCATTTCAGCTCTGCTCAGTAACCAGAAGCATGCTGCGCTGCTCGCGCCAGCGATCCAGCAACCCGAGCACCAGCAGCAAACCCAGTGCATACCCGGCATCCACTCCCAGTATCAGCAGCACTAGGGCGCACAGCAGGCAGCTGAATGCGGCCAGCCAGCGCCATATGCCGCGCAGCAGCACCCAGCCGGCAGCCATGCTCAGCAAGTAGATGACTACGAAGTTGCCGTTGGCGTAGCGGATCAGGTCATCCACCGTCAGGTCGAGCCACTGTGCCAGGCTTGCGCACAGGGCGCAGCTAAGGATCACCCACAGTAGGGCGCGAGCGGGTACGCCATGTTTGTTGCGCTGCGCCAGGCTGGTCGGCAACTTGCCTTCATCAGCCAGGCTCCAGATCAGCCGGGCGAAGCCCTGCATATAGACGTTCATCGAAGCGAAGCAGGCCAGGTAACCCACGGTGGCGGCGATCCAGCGCGCCTTCTCGCCCAGCAGCAGGTTGAGCATGCGCGGCATGGAGGCGGCGTCCGTGGTCACATCGCCGTAGGTATGCAGGCTGAGCACCGCCACCGAGCAGGCCCAGTACACCAGGCCAGCCAGCAGCACGCCCAGCAGCAGGGCCAGGGGGAAGTCACGCTCGGGGTTCTTGAACTCCTCGCCCATATGGGTAAAAGCCTCAATGCCGACAAAGCACCAGAACATCACGCCTAATGCAGCCGGTAGTAGATGCCAGGAGCCGCTGATCGGCGGCAGCAGCGGCTGGTTGTTGATGGGTAGATCACCGACCCACCAGATCAGTGCGATGGTGGCGATAATCGCCACGGCAATCGCGCCCTGAATCATCCCGCTGGCCTTGGCCGGCCGCTGACCGAGCAGCAGCATGGCAGCGAGCGTGGCTAATTGGATGACCAGGGCCTGGCTGCGACTGAGATCAAACAGCACCTGCCAGAAGCCACTGGCGATATTCAGCGCCG
Source organism: Pseudomonas sp. C7.1 (assembly GCF_056312395.1). Lineage (NCBI taxonomy): Bacteria > Pseudomonadati > Pseudomonadota > Gammaproteobacteria > Pseudomonadales > Pseudomonadaceae > Pseudomonas > Pseudomonas sp. C7.1. The sequence continues at coordinate 252,653 of NZ_JBWDTL010000003.1, forward strand.
CCGGCAAACCCACCGGTAGTACAGCGAGAAACAGCCATGCACTCAGACGCTCCATTCGCGCACCAAAGGCGCGGCCAATCAGATGCGGCGCGCCGCCGGCATGGGGGAAGTGGCGGCCCAGCTGGGCAAAGGTAAAGGCCACCGGCAGCACCAGGCCGATCAGCAGCATCCAGGCCCATAGCGACGCCTCGCCGGCAGCGGTGGCTGCTAGCGCCGGGATCACAAAAATCCCGGTGCCCAGCAGCGAGGTACTCAGCAGGCCAATCCCTTGCAGCAGGCCTAATTCCTGGTTCAGACGACTCATGTTGTATGCTCTGCGGTTTCGTTCGCCATGTTAAATCGCCCGCCTGTTGAAGGCTGCTGGCGAAACGTCGGCTTTGACCGACGAGTTGGCGCAATTGACCGTCAAATTGCCTTTTTCGAGAACCCCGCGTGGACAAGTTCGATCAGCAGATACTCACCCTGTTGCGCGCCGATGCGCGTATGCCTGTCAGTCAGATCGCCCGCGAGGTCAACCTGTCGCGCTCGGCGGTCAGCGAGCGGGTTCGTCAACTGGAGCACAGCGGTGTGATCAGCGGCTACCACGCGCAAGTGGTGGTGCCAGGCGCTGGGGCGATCAAGGCCTATCTGGAGTTGTTCTATCAGGGTGGGCGCTGCGAGCACTATGTCGAGCTGATGCGCGTGTTCCCGGAAGTGCGCCGCTGCAGCGGCATCAGCGGCGAGACCGATATGCTGGTGTCCATCGAGGCCGCCTCCATGCAGCGCCTGAGCGAGATTCGCGGCGAGATCGAGAACTTCCCCGGTATGCAGAAAGTGAAGACCCATATGGTGGTCAAGGATTGGGTGTTTTGAGCATGCGCATTCTGCACACCTCCGACTGGCACCTCGGCCAGCACTTTATGGGCAAGACTCGCCAGGCCGAGCACCAGGCCTTTTGCGCCTGGCTGATCGAGCAGGTGAGCGCGCATCAGGTGGATGCCGTGCTGATCGCCGGCGATATCTTCGACACCGGCGCGCCGCCCAGCTATGCCCGTGAGCAGTACAACCGCTTTATCGTCGAGCTGCGTGCGACCGGCTGCGAGCTGGTGGTGCTCGGCGGCAACCATGATTCGGTGGCCATGCTTGGCGAGAGCAAGACTCTGCTGGCGCAGCTCGGTACTCGGGTGATTCCCGGCGTCTGCGAACAGTTGGATGAGCAACTGCTGGTGCTGCATCGGCGTGACGGCTCGCCCGGAGCGATTCTTTGCGGCATCCCCTTTATTCGCCCGCGCGATGTATTGCTTAGCCAGGCCGGGCAAAGCGCCCAGGACAAACAACAGTCGCTGCAACAGGCGATCCAGCAGCACTATCAGGACCTCTACGCCCTGGCGGTCGCCAAACGCGATGCATTGGGCGGCGAGCTGCCGATTATCGCCACCGGCCATCTGACCACGGTCGGTGCCAGTGCCAGCGACTCGGTGCGCGAGATCTATGTCGGCAGCCTGGAGGCCTTCCCCACCAGCGCCTTTCCACCGGCGGCCTATATCGCCCTCGGGCATATTCACCGCCCGCAGAAGGTCGGTGGCCTGGAACATATCCGCTACTGCGGCTCGCCGATCCCGCTGAGTTTTGATGAAGCCAAGCAGCAGAAGGAAGTGCTGCTGGTGGACCTGGACAGCAGTGGCTTGTGCCAGATCACCGCCTTGCCGGTGCCGCGCTTTCAGCCACTGCTCTCGCTACGCGGTTCGCTAAAGGAGCTGGAAAGCGCCATTCAGGAGGCGGCTAAACAGGGCTGTGCCGAGCAGCCAGTGTGGCTGGAAGTGCTGGTCGGCACCGACGATTACTTGAGCGACCTGCAACTGCGGATTGCTGCGCTGTGCGAGGGCTTGCCGGTGGAGGTGCTGCGGATTCGCCGCGAGCGTGGCAATGCGGCAGCCAGCCTGCAGGGCCAGGCCAGGGAAACCCTGGATGAGCTAAGCGTGGAAGATGTTTTCGCCCAACGCCTAAGCAGCGAAAGCCTGGACGAAACCGAGCAGCAGCGCCTGCTGGGGCTGTATCAGCAAGTGGTAAGCGAGCTGCGCGAGGGCGAGGTATGAAGATCCTTAGCCTGCGTCTGAAGAACCTTAATTCGCTTAAAGGCGAGTGGAAGATCGACTTCACCGCAGAGCCGTTCAAAGACAACGGCCTGTTCGCCATCACCGGGCCCACGGGGGCGGGCAAGACCACGCTGTTGGACGCTATCTGCCTGGCGCTTTACCACCGCACGCCGCGTATGAACACGGTATCGGCCAGCGCCAATGAGCTGATGAGCCGGCATACCGCCGATTGCCTGGCCGAGGTCGAGTTTGAGGTCAAGGGTGTCGCTTACCGCGCCTTCTGGAGCCAGCGCCGTGCCCGCGATAAAGCCGATGGTGCGTTGCAGGCACCCAAGGTGGAACTGGCCGCTGCCGATGGCCAGATCATCACCGACAAGATCAACGAGAAGCTCCGTGAAACCGAGCGCCTCACGGGGCTGGATTTCGAGCGCTTTACCAAATCCATGCTGCTGGCCCAGGGCGGTTTTGCTGCCTTTCTTGAAGCCAATGCCAACCAGCGCGCCGAGCTGTTGGAAGAGCTGACCGGCACCGATATCTACGGGCAAATTTCCCAGCGGGTGTTCGAGCAGACCCGTGAGGTCAAGGCTGCCCTTGATCAGCTACGCGCCAAGGCCTCCGGCGTCGAACTGCTTAGCGAAGAACAACGCACCGAGCTGCAGGTGCAGGCCGAGCAGCTTGCTGTTGATGAAACCGCGCTCGGCGCACAACAGGCCGAGTTGCAGCGCCAGCGCCGCTGGTGTGAGGAGCTGAGCAAGACCCAGGCGCAATTGCATGCCAGCCAGCAGGCTGAGCAGGCCGCGCAGCATGAGTTGCAACTGGCCCAGCCGCAGCTGGCGCAACTGGCCGCCAGCGAGCCGGCCCTGCGTTTGCAGCCGCTGCACCACGACTGGCAGCAGGCCCGGCAGAATCTGGCGCAGACCGAACAGGGCTTGCAGCTTAATGCCGTCGAACAGCGCCAGGCTGAGCAGAGTATTGCCGAACACAGTTGGCAGGCCCGCGAGCTTAGCGCCGCGCTGCTTGCTGATTGCCAGGCACAGCGCCAGCAGCTGGCCGAGCGTCTGCAACAAGTGCAGCAGCAACTGGCCGCGCAGCCGCAACATGGGCACCTGGGCGAGCAGCTCGGTAGCTGGGGCGAGCAGCTAAAGGCACGCCAACAACTGACCGGGGAAATCGCTCAGCTGCAACTCAGTCAGCGGCAGCTGCAAGAAACTATCGAGTCCCTGCAGACGCAACTTAGCCAGCAAGCTGAACAAATCTGCACTGAACAGAACCTTCTGCAGCAGGCCCACGAGCAGGAAGGCGCCGCACAAAAGCAACATGCGGCATTGCTAGCCGGGCGCGGTGAGGCGGCTTTGCGTGAGCGTTGGCAGCAGCTGCATATCCAGGGCGGTCTGCTGACTCAGTTGGGCGAATTGGCAACAGCCCAACAGCGCCTAACGACCGAGCAAACCCAGCTGGCCAATACCCTGACGCTGTTACGCGAGCAGCATCAAGCCAAGGGCGCCGAAGTGGCGCAATTGCGCCTGAGCTACAAGGACCTGCAGCAACAGGTGCAGGCTCAGGAAAAGCTGCTGGAGCAGGAGCAGCGCATCCAGGCCCTGGAAACCCATCGCGCCCAGCTGCAACCCGGTGAGGCCTGCCCGCTGTGCGGCTCCGAATCGCACCCGGCGATCAGCGCCTACCAGGCCCTGGATGTCTCGGCGACCAAGGCGCTGCTCACCAGCAAACGTGCCGAGCTGGAGGCCCTGACCGAACAAGGCCGGCAACTGGCCGGCGAACTGGAAAAACTCGCCGCGCGCCTGGAGCAACAACAGCAGCAGTTTGAGCGCGGCCAGCAGGCCCAGGCCGAGCAGGGCGAGCGCTGGCAGGCGCTTAGCGCGCAGCTGGAAAACCCGCTGGTCGATGCCGCAGCCCTGACAAAACAGCAGGCGCTACAGGGCGCCGAGCTGCAGCAACTGCAACAGCAACTTGAGCAGCTGCAACAGCTCAACGTCAGCCTTGAACAGCGCCAGCAGGCGCGGCTAAATCTGCAGCAGCGCTGCAGCGAGCTGGAACAGCAGCAGGCGCTTAATCATCTGCAATTGCAGCAACGCCAGGAGCAGCGCGAGCAGGGCCAGTTACGTCTGCAGCAGTTGCAGGACCTTGCCCACCAACGCAGTGAAAGCCTGAGTCAAGCCCTGGCCTGCTTCGGCTATAAGCTGCCGAACGATGCCAGCACCTGGCTGGCCGAGCGCCAAACAGAGTGGCAGCGCTGGCAGCACAATCAGCAGCAAAGCCTGGATTTGCAGCGCCAGCTAAGCGAGCTGGACCACGGCCTGCAGGCTGCTGCGCAGCAGGCTCAACTCTGGCAGCAACGCTGGGCTGCGCTGGAGCTGGCCGATCAACCGGCTTTGGCTAAACCCGATGATGCCCAGGCAGCCTTGCAACAGGCGCAGGCTCAGCTGGAAGAGGCGCAGCGCCGTCAACAGCAGCTGGCCGGTAGCCGTCAGGCTTTGCTCAGCCGTTTGCAGGATGAGCAGGCGCGGCTGCAACAGACCGAACAGCAGTGGTCGGCCGCGCTCAGCGCCAGCCCTTTTAACGACGAATCCGCTTATCTGGCCGCCTTGCTGGATGAGGCGCAGCGCGCCGAGTTGCAGCAATTGCGTCAGCGCCTGGATAAAGCCCTGAGCGATGCCCAGGCCCTGGCCAGCGCCGCTGCGCAGCAACTGAGCGCGTTGCAGGCCAGCCCGGCAACCGCACTTAGCCTGGCGCAGCTGGATGAACAACTGCTCACCCTTAACACCCAGCTAAAAGCCCTGAGCGAACGCCAGGGCGAAATCCGCGCCCAGCTGCAGGGGGACGACGCGCGCAGGCAGGGTCAACAAAGCCTGTTTGCCGCGATCAGCACCCAGCAGGGTGAATACGATCTATGGCAGCAACTTAACAGCCTGATCGGCTCGGCCGATGGGGCCAAGTACCGCAAGTTCGCCCAGGGCCTGACCCTGGATCATCTGGTGTATCTGGCCAACCAGCAGCTCGAACGCCTGCACGGTCGCTACCAGTTGGCGCGGCGCAGCAGTGGTGAGCTGGAGCTGGAGGTGATCGACACCTGGCAGGCCGATGCGGCGCGCGATACCAAGACCCTGTCCGGCGGCGAGAGCTTTCTGGTCAGCCTGGCGTTGGCCCTGGCGCTGTCTGATCTGGTCAGCCACAAGACCAGCATCGACTCGCTGTTTCTCGATGAAGGCTTCGGCACATTGGATGGCGAAACCCTGGAAGTGGCTCTGGATGCCCTGGATAACCTCAACGCCAGCGGCAAGATGATTGGCGTGATCAGCCACGTCGAGGCGCTCAAGGAGCGCATCCCGGTGCAGCTGAAAGTGCACAAGGGTGTCGGCATGGGTTATAGCGGTCTGGATAAGCGTTATGCGATCACCGTACGGGGTAATTGATCTGCGCCTGCGTTGCTTTGGTCATGCCTATCTATACTGAGGCTTAGCGTGCAGGAAGCGCCCTCTAACAGGCCGTTGAAAAACTACCTGCGTTGGCAATACTGCGTTAACAGTCATGGCAGCCCCGCCACCCCTGATGATGAAAGAGAGCTATAGATAGGGAAGGTGGCGGTGAGAGGTCGCTAGTTTTTTTGGCGGAGACACCCCGTCGTTAACATGATCCAGCGAACTGACTCGTACCCCGGATTGCCTCTTTCGAGAGCGAACGCTAAATAGGCCGTTGGGGACTTGTTCCCTTCAGGCTCATTCAGTTCGATCACCGCCACCTTCCCGATCTTGAGTGTAGACAGCAGAGGGGTGGGGTATGGAATTGATTGCCCTTTATAAACGTGTGGTTGGACTGGATGTGCATCAGGCCCAGATCACTGCCTGCGCGGTGATTGAAGAGACGGATGGTCGCATCACAGTCGAGCACCGTCAGTTTGGCGCGTTCAAGCGTGATCGTCGGGCGCTGGCCGAGTGGGTAGCGGCTCTGCAGCCGGACGATGTGGTGATGGAGAGCACCGGCGTTTACTGGAAGAGCCCCTATGCGGCCCTGGAAGCGGTGGGTATCAGGGCCAAGGTGGTCAATGCTCGGCATGTCAAAAATGTACCTGGGCGCAAAACGGACATAGCCGATGCTCACTGGCTGGCGATCCTGGCGCGCGCTGGGCTCTTGCGTGGCTCGTTTGTGCCGCCGGCCAAGCTGCGCGAGTTGCGCCTGATTGCCAGGCAGCGGCAGAAGCTGGTCAGCCAGTTGGCCTCGGAGAAGAACCGCTTGCACAAGGTGTTGAGCGACAGCGGGGTGCGTCTCGGCGTCGTGGTGAGCGACCTGCATGGGCGTTCTGCGCGGGCCATGGTCAAGGCGATCATTGCGGGTCAGCCCGTACACGAAGTGCTCAAGTTCGCCACGCGCCGCCTGAAGGCCAGCCGTGAAGAGCTGTTCGAGGCGCTGCAAGGAGAACCGACGGCCAGCCACTGTTTTGTGCTCGACGAGTTGATGCAGCACATTGAAGAGCTTGAAGCGCGGATTTCCCGTTTCGAAGCCCGCCTGCTCAGCGAACTCGATAGCGAGCGCAATGCCCTGTCTCTTTTGCAGACCCTGCCCGGCGTTGACTTGATCGGCGCGGCGCTACTCATCGTTGAGATCGGCAGTGACATGGACGCCTTTGGTAGCGCTGATCGATTAGCCTCCTGGGTGGGCATCTGTCCAGGCAACAACGAGTCTGCAGGTAAACACAAACCTGGAAAGATACGTAAGGGCAATGCTCATGTGCGGCGGTTGTTATGCGAATTCTCGCACTCGGCCAGCCGCACTGCATCGGTATTCAAAACCAAGTTCCAGGCACTGGTGATTCGACGTGGCTACAAGCGCGCGATCATCGCCTTGGCTCACAAACTGCTACGTACCGTCTACTACATGCTCAAGCGGCGCGAACACTACCGGGACAGCGCCCTGGACTATGAAGCCTTGTCGGTCAAACGCAATTCAGCTCGCTGGCTCAGGGCACTGGAGAAGTTCGGCTACCTGCCGAGCTAAACCACCCCCGAGTGTTTTTTTGCTGGTGTCCGGCAGGTTCGCGCTCGTCTGTCAGATGGATTCTTTCACGCTAAAAACAGGCTCGGAAAGCCACTTGTGGCTAACGCGCTTTAGCGCGGCCCGAAGGGCGAGTGAAACGAGTAATGCTTATTTACACCAGTACACTCCGCTTCCTCGCCTGCTTGACCAGCCGGAGGCTGTTACTAACGTAGCGCCTTGCCTGCCTCGCCTACGTTTTTTCAACGGCCTGCTAAACCCGCCAGGAGCGGCGGTTATCATTGTTTCGGAGCATTTCACTTGGTCAAGATGCTGATCCGCCTGCTCTGCTGCTGCTGTTGCCTGGCTGCTGATGTGTACGCTGCGCCGCGTGAAGGCCAGGCGCTGATCCTGTGTTATGAAGATCAGGATTCCTACCCCTGGGTGATGACCGACGGCAGCGGGCTCAATCTGCAGCTGCTGCGCCTGGTCGCCGAGGCGCTGCCAGTGCAGTTCAGCTTTGTTGCCGTGCCCTGGAAACGCTGCCTGTCCGGGCTTGCTCAGGGCACGTATGACGGTGCCTTTGCCTCTAGTTTTAAGGAAGAGCGTTTGGTGCTTGGCCGTTACCCACAAGATGCCGATGGCCGGCTGGATGAACGCAAGCGCCTGCACACCTCGACCTATGCCCTGTACCGGCGTAAGGGCAGTTCGGTGAGTTGGAACGGCGAGGCGTTTCGCCAGTTACATGGGCGGGTAGGGTCTTTGAGCGGTTTCTCGATTGTCGATTTTATTCGCGCCCATGGTGCCGAGGTGGATGAAAGCAGCCGCGACCCTCTGTTGCTGTTGCGGATGCTTAGCCATAAACGCATCGAAGCTGTGGCGCTGCAGAGCCTGCGCGGTGATTTCGTGCTGCAGACTAATCCTGAACTGGCGGCGCGGGTGGAAAAGGTCAATCTGCCGCTGGAAGAGAAGGCTTACTACCTGATGTTGTCCAACGCTTATGTGGCAGCTGACCCAGAACTGGCGGTGCGTATCTGGGATGAAGTCGAGCGTCAGCGTGAGTCGATGGCCTATCAGCTGCGGATTCCGCGCTGACTCGGACACCCATTCCACGCACATCCGGACAGTGATTCCACGCTGATCCGGACACCCATTCCACGAGCATCCGGACACTGATTCCACAGCCATCCGGACACTTTCTGGCAGGCAGCTACGCAGGATTTATTCACTACCATTGGCCTCTTTTTCGAAGCAGAGAGGTCGTCGTGGAGCGTTTATCCATGCGTAAAATCCGTGAGGTGTTGCGCCTCAAGTTCGATTGCGGGCTGTCTGTCCGTAAGATCTCCCGCAGTCTGGGCATAGGTCACAGCAGTGCCGGTGATTACCTTTGCCGATTCACGGCCTGCGGCCTCTCCTGGCCGCTCCCTACTGAGTTGTCCGACGCCGAGCTGGAGCGGCGCCTGTTCCCGCCACCGCCGGAGATCCCCTCTGAGCAACGACCAACTCCCGACTGGGCCTGGGTGCATGCCGAGCTGCGCCGACCAGGCGTGACCCTGGCGCTGCTCTGGCAGGAGTATCGGCTGGGCCAGCCACAGGGCTTCCAGTACAGCTGGTTCTGCGAGCACTACCGGGCCTGGGCCGGCAAGGTCGATGTGGTGATGCGCCAGGAGCACCGCGTCGGCGAAAAGCTGTTCGTCGACTACGCAGGTCAGACGATGCCGGTGATCGACCGTCACAGCGGCGAGATCCGCCAGGCGCAGGTATTCGTCGCGGTACTCGGTGCCTCCAGCTACACCTTCGCCGAGGCCACCTGGTCGCAGCAGTTGCCGGACTGGCTGGGCTCCCATGCCCGTTGCTTCGCCTTCCTCGGCGGGGTGCCGGAGATCGTGGTGCCGGACAACCTGCGCAGTGCGGTGAGCAAGGCCCATCGCTACGAACCGGACATCAACCCCAGCTACCGCGACTTGGCCGAGCACTATGGCGTGGCGGTGGTGCCGGCGCGGGCGCGTAAGCCCCGCGACAAGGCCAAGGCCGAGGTCGGCGTGCAGGTGGTCGAGCGCTGGATCCTCGCCGCCTTGCGCCATCGCCAGTTCTTCTCCCTGGACGAGCTCAACACGGCCATCGCCGTGCTGCTGGAGCGGCTCAACCAACGGCCGTTCAAGAAGCTGCCGGGCTCCCGGCAGTCGGCCTTCGCCAGCCTGGATCGCCCGGCTCTGCGCCCGTTGCCGGAGCAGCCCTACGTCTATGCCGAGTGGAAGAAGGCGCGGGTGCATATCGACTACCACGTCGAGGTCGATGGGCATTACTACTCGGTGCCCTACCAGTTGGTGAAGAAGCAGCTGGAGGTGCGTCTGACGGCCCGCACCGTGGAGTGCTTCCACGCCAACCAGCGGGTGGCCAGCCACGTACGCTCCCTGCACAAAGGCCGGCACAGCACGCAGACCGAGCACATGCCCAAGAGCCATCGCGAGCATGCCGAGTGGACGCCTCAACGGCTGATCCGCTGGGCCGAGCAGACCGGCCCGAACACCGCCGGCGTAATCAGCCACATCCTCGAACGGCGCGTGCATCCGCAGCATGGCTACCGCGCTTGCCTGGGCATCCTGCGCCTGGGCAAGCACCACGGCGAAGAACGGCTGGAAGCCGCCTGCCAGCGCGCCCTAAGCCTCGGTGCCTGTAGCTACAAAAGCCTCGAATCGATTCTGCGCCAAGGCCTGGAAAACCTGCCGCTGGCTCAACAGAACCTACCCCTACTACCGGACGACCACGCCAACCTGCGCGGCCCCGGCTACTACCACTGAACAAAGGAATCCCACCATGCTGCCTCACCCGACCCTGGACAAGCTGCAAACCCTGCGCCTGCACGGCATGCTCAAAGCCCTCGCCGAGCAACTGAAAACACCCGACATCGACAGCCTGAGCTTCGAAGAACGCCTCGGCCTGTTGGTCGATCGCGAGCTGACCGAGCGCGACGACAAGCGCCTGAGCAACCGCCTACGCCAGGCCCGGCTCAAGCACAACGCCTGCCTCGAAGACATCGACTACCGCGCCCCGCGCGGGCTGGACAAGGCGCTGATCCTGCAACTGCGCAGCGGCCAGTGGCTGCGCGACGGCCTCAACCTGATCATCGGCGGCCCCACCGGCGTCGGCAAAACCTGGCTGGCCTGCGCCCTGGCCCACCAGGCCTGCCGGGACGGCTGCAGCGTGCGCTATCTGCGCCTGCCACGGCTGCTGGAAGAACTGGGCCTGGCACATGGCGACGGCCGCTTCGTCAAGCTGATGAGCAGCTACGCCAAGACCGACCTGCTGATCCTCGATGACTGGGGCCTGGCACCGTTCACCAACGAACAGCGCCGCGACATGCTGGAGCTGCTGGACGACCGCTACGGCCAACGCTCAACCATCGTGACCAGTCAGATGCCGGTGGACAACTGGCACGAACTGATCGGCGATCCGACCCTGGCCGACGCCATCCTCGACCGCCTGGTGCACAACGCCTACCGGATCAACCTGAAGGGAGAGTCGATGCGCAGGCGGGCGAAGAAATTGACGACGCCGGGCACCTCAGACTAACAATGCATATCCTGCGTCGCTGCGCTCCGACTGCCTGTCCGGATGACCGTGGAACAGGTGTCCGGATCAGCGTGGGCTGAGTGTCCGAATGGCGTGGAATCCGCACTATCAGCAACTGGTGTGGGAGTTTCTGGCACGTTCTCGGCCCTAAGCCTGTTAGTACTTGGTGCCTGCAAGCTGCAGGTGCATGATCGTGCTTCGCCTTAATGAGTATTGCCGCATGGCCAAGCCTCCTGCCGCTCCACCGTCTGCCTCCGCTCTGAGACGTTTTCTTACCTTGGCCGGTACTGCTACGCGCATTGGCGGTAGCGTGTTGGGACAGAAACTGCGACCAGGGCACAGCGGGATTGACTGGCAGCCGGTGGGCGATCTGCTCACGGCTGTGCTGGGCGAGATGAAAGGCCCGGTGCTCAAACTGGGACAAATGGCCTCGCAGTGGCAGGGTGTGCTGCCTGAACCGGTGGCCTTGGCGCTGGCCTCGCTGCAGAATCGCGTTCCGGCTTTGCCCTTCAGCGCCCTACGTGGGCATCTGCAGCAGGTGTATGGCGCGGACCTCGGGCAGTTCTTTCAGCACATCGACGAACACCCCTTTGCTGCTGCGTCACTTGGCCAGGTGCATCGCGCTATCGCGTCGGATGGCCGGGCGCTTGTGCTCAAGGTGCAATACCCGGGCATTGCCGAGATCTGCCAGGCGGATCTGCGTCAGCTGCGCCGCTTGCTGCCTTTGGGGCGATTGTTCCGTGCGCCGGCCGCGCAGCTGGAAGGCCTGTATCAGGAGCTGGCAGCGGTGATTGAGGCCGAGCTGGATTACCCGGCGGAGATGCGCCGTTTGCAGGACTTTCGCGCGCATTTTGCCGATTGGCCGGGCTTGCGTCTGCCGCAGCCGCAGGAAGACTTATGCCGCCCCGGCGTACTTGCGCTTAGCGAGGAAGCCGGTTTGCCGTTTGCCGAGGTCAGTCAGGCCAGTGCCGAGGTACGTGAGCGCCTGGCCCTGACCCTAGTGCGCTGGCTGAGTGCCCAGGCTTTTGAATTGGGCCTGCTGCATGCCGATCCGCATCCGGGCAATTTCGCCTACACCGCAGCCGGTGAGCTGGTGGTGTATGACTTCGGCTGCGTACAGGCGCTGTCCGCGCCGTTGCTGGCGGCCTATGTGCAAACCTACAAGGCGTTGCAGGCCCGCGACGGCGAGCAGCTGGAAAAGGCCTTCCAGGCGCTCGGCACGCGCCAGCCGCAATCCACCACGCCCTACGGCTTGTATCGTCAATTACATGGTTTGCTCGGGCCGCTGCTGCAACCCGGCGTGCACTGGGACTTTGCCGCCACGCCGTTGCATGAGCAGGTACAGCGGCTATTGCCCGATGTGATGGGCGCGTTGGGTAGCTTGCAACCGGCACCGGCCACCTTGCTGGTCAATCGAACGTTGGAAGGGCATTACTGGAACCTCAGTCGTCTTGGTGTGGCGCTACCGGTGGCTGACCTGTTGCAAGGGCAGCTGGCCGGGCGCTAGCGCATGGTGCTGACGGGTACGGCTTGGCCATTTTCGATACGGGTCAGGAATACCGCGCTGGAGCCCTGATGCTGGCTACGTGAGAACGCCACCTTAAAGCCGCCAAGGTCTGTGTCGAGGTGCTCCAGCGCATCAAGAAATGCCTCCCGAGTGGGCTGCGCGCCGGCCTTGCGCAGCGCCTGCGTAAACACCGCCGCGCCGATATAACTCTCCAGCGAAGCATGGTCAAAGTCGCCGGGTTGCATATCGGCCTGATAGGCGCGCACCAACGCGAGCGAGCTGTCGTGGGGAGAGGGCACTACCTGAGTGATATAGACCCCATCGCCGTCGCGGCCGACCTCGCGGATAAAACCTTCTGTACCGATAAAAGAGACCGTCATAAAACGCGTGTTAAAGCCCTGGGCTTGCGCCTGCTTGATTGCGGCGGCCAGTTGCCGGTAAGTGCCGACAAAGAACACCGCTTCCGGCTGGGTGCGCTGCAGCGCATTGATGGCTGCCGTCACGTCCAGCGAGTTGCGCTGGATGCGCGCCTGCGCATAAATCGTCAGGTCGCGTTTGAGCAGGGCGCCGTTGAGGCCGCCCTTGACCGACTCACCAAACGAGTCGTCCTGCATCAGGATGGCGATCTTGCTCAGCTTGAGGTCCTGGGTTACGCGCTCGACCAGATGCTCGGTTTCCTCGATATAGGAGGCGCGAATAGTGAACACCCCAGGTCTTGCCGGTGTGCGCAGAAACTCGGCGCCGGTAAAGGGGAACAGGTAAGGCACCTGCGCCCGCAAGGCTAATGGCACGGCTGCGCGTGAAGTCGGCGTGCCGACATAACCGAGCAGGGCGAACACCTGTTGGGTTTTCAGCAGGCTGCGTGTGTGCTCCGCGGTCTGGCTGGGCTCGTAGCCATCGTCCCTGCTGAGCAGATTGATACGCCGGCCATGCACTCCGCCTTCGGCATTGACGCGCTTGAAGTAGGCCTGGGCGCCATTGAGTATGCCCAAACCCAGAGCTGCAGCTGGGCCGCTCTGGGCGTTGACCATGCCGATACGCACTTCGTCTGCGCTCAGCCCTGGCTCCGCTGCGCTGGTTAAGCGGGTTATCAGCAGGCTGCTGATAACCAGGCCGCGCAGCAGCTGTCGAGAGGCCATCGATACGCTCCTCGTCATGACCGCAGGCCGTTGCAGGTCAAAGTCGTCCGTTTTCTCTTATTTTGGGTATGTATGCGTTGCATGAGATCCTCAAAGCACGGCAGCAAGCTGTGCATAAAAGACGGTTTTTTACTCGCCTGCCGGTGATGCCGATGGCTCGGGCTGGTACTTGCCTTGCTGTAGATCATCGAAATAACGCTGATAACGGCCACTGTCGCGATAGAGCTGCAGGCGTTTATTAAAGCGTTCGAGCAGCGCTGGGCTGCCTTGCAGACTTTTCGGCAGCATCAGATAACTGAGGTTGACCAGCAACGGTTTGGGGTGATGGGTGATCTTGGCTTGGTCTTGCGCGCTGAAGTGGCTGCGCAGTGCGGCGTAGCCCACGTTCATCTCCTGCGGGTAGAGCACCACACGCTCTCTGAGCAGCTTCTCTAGGTTTTGCTTGTCGTTGGAAACGCGTTCGATCTTCACCTTGTTCTCGGCGAGAAAGGCGTCGAACTGCGGGCCATAGCTGTATTCCAGGCCGCCGCCGAGGGTCATGCCGGTGAGGTCGTCAAAGGTCTGCCAGTCGAAGGGCAGGCTTTTCAGGTGAAAAAACACGAACTTTTCATCGAGCAGTGGCGCACTGAACAGAAAGTCTGCCTCGCGCTCGGCCTTGTGCATCCATACCGCAGTGCCATCAAAGCGGCCGGCGGCAGCGGCGGCATAGGCCCGTGGCCAGGGCAGAAACTGGAACGTGACGCGATAACCCTCATCGGCCAGCAGGTCGCTGATCAGGTGGGCAATTACCCCGTTATGTTTCAACTCAGTCGAGAGATAAGGCGGCCAGTCACCGACGCTGATCTTCAGTTCCGGCTGTTCGTTGGCTTGCGCGGACAGGCCCAGCAACAGGCAGAACGCGACGAACAGGTTTTTCCACTTCATTGATGCCCCTCAGTTGCAGTCTGGAAACTCGCTGTGCGTTTGGTCATGGCTCAGTAATACCACTGGGTAGGCGCAGATGAAACGCCATTAATACTTCATTAAAACGTCATCGCGCACATGAAGACTGCTGCGGATTTGTCCCATCCCCGTGTATTTGCATAAGGATAGTTGCTGTGCTGCGAATCCCTACACTTTGTGCGCTCTTTGCTCTGGCTCCATTGGCCTCGGCCCTTGAGCTTAAACCCTTGGCGCTGTATGAGAGCGGCTTTGCCGCCGGCACTGAAATTGTCAGCGCGCAGGCCTCAAGCATGCGCGTGATTGTTTCCAACAGCGCCGAAGGCTTGGTGGATGTGCTGCAACTGGACCCGGCCAAGGGCCTTAACCGCATTGTCCGGCATAAGCTGGTGGGCGAAGGCGCGGGGGAAATCACCTCGGCGATTTTCCACCCCAGCGCAGACCTGTTTGCTGTGTGCATCCGCAACAACGATGGCCTGAAAAACGGTCGGGTCGAGTTGCGTTCGGCGGCCGATGGCAAGCTACTTAACACCGTGGAAATTGGCATTTGGCCGGACAGCCTGGCGTTTTCGCCCAAAGGTGATTTCATCGTGGTGGCCAACGAAGGCGAAGGCTATGTGCGCGACGGCGAGGGTTTTCGTAGCGGTGAAGGCTCGATCAGCCTGATCGACCTGCGCGGCGGTGTAGCAGCGGCCAAGCACAGTTTGATCACACTGCCGGACCTGGCCGGTGTTGAGGGCGCTACCCAGGCTGAGCACAAGCGCCTGCTGGAGCGGGTGATCGACGGCGAAGAGCTGAAAGTGCCGTTCGGCACCAGCCCCGAGCATATCGAGCCGGAATACGTGATCTTCAGCCCGGACGGCGCGCGTGCCTACGTCAGCCTGCAGGAGAACAACGCCATTGCCGTGATCGATGTGCTGCAGGGAAAGCTGGACAAGGTATTTGGTGTGGGCACCGTGCGCCATGCGGCGGATATCGTTGATGACGGCAAGTATGAGCCAACCGCCGAGCTGTTCGCCCTGCGCGAGCCCGATGGCCTGGCCGTGAGCGCCGATGGCCGTTATCTGATCAGCGCCGATGAGGGCGATACCGACCCGAAAATCGCCAAGACCAAGGCTGGCCTGCCCAGCGGTGGCGGGCGCACGGTCAGTGTGTTTGACGCCATAAGTGGCAAGCTGCTCGGCGACACCGCCAGCCAGCTCGATGACATGGCGGCAAAGGCCGGCGTTTACCCGGATGCGCGCAGCCCCAACAAGGGCAGCGAGCCGGAAGGCGTGGTGAGTTTCGATGCCTTCGGCAAACGTCTGGCGGTGGCCACCCTGGAGCGTGCGGATTCGCTGGCGCTGATTGATCTAGATCAGCCGGAGCAACCCAAGGTGCTTCAGGTCGTCGGCGCTGGCGAAGGTGCAGGTTCCGGCAAGCTGGCGCCGGAAGGCTTGGCATATGTAGAGCACAACGGTCGGCATTTCCTGGTCACCGGCCTGGAGAAGAGCGGTAACGTCGCGCTGTTCGAGCTGGTCGATTAAGTCCTCGGAGCTTGGCGCGCTCAAGCGCGCCAAGCGTTGACGTTCACCGACATGCACTAAATGCATGCTTGTCCCGCCCAACGCGGCTAGCCCGGATTAGCCACAGCCTCGTAGGGACAAGGCTTCGTCATGGATACTTACGGTCTGCCTTATCAGCCGCGCTCAAGCGCCAAAGCCACACCCTGGCCGCCGCCGATGCACAGCGTGGCCAGACCTTTCTTGGCGTCGCGCTTGATCATCTCGTGCAGCAGCGTCACCAACACGCGGCTGCCGGAGCCGCCAATCGGATGGCCCAGGGCGATGGCGCCGCCGTTGACATTGACCTTGCTGGCATCCCATCCCAGTTCCTTGCCGACCGCCAAGGCTTGCGCAGCGAAGGCTTCGTTGGCTTCGATCAGATCCAGGTCAGCGATGCTCCAGTCTGCTTTGGCCAGGCAACGCTGGGTGGCGCTGACCGGGCCTATGCCCATGATCGCCGGGTCGACGCCAGCGTTGGCGTAGCTGGCGATCTTCGCCAGTACCGGCAGGCCGAGGGCTTGGGCTTTGGCGGCGCTCATCAGCAGCACGGCAGAAGCGCCGTCGTTAAGGCTGGAGGCGTTGCCTGCGGTGACACTGCCGTCCTTTTTGAACGCTGGCTTAAGTTTGCCTAACGATTCGGCTGTAGTGCCGGCGCGTGGCTGCTCGTCAGTGGCGAAGGCCACCGGCTCGCCCTTGCGCTGGGGAATCATTATCGGGGTGATTTCATCAACGAAGCGCCCGGCTTCGATGGCCGCCACGGCTTTCTGCTGCGAGGCGGCGGCGAAGGCGTCCTGTTCTTCACGAGAGATGTTGTATTTATCGACCAGGTTCTCGGCGGTGATGCCCATGTGGTAGTCGTTGAAGGCGTCCCACAGGCCATCGGTGATCATGGTGTCGACCAGCTTGGCGTGGCCCATGCGCAGGCCGGTGCGCGCGCCGGGCATCACGTAAGGGGCCAGGCTCATGTTTTCCATACCGCCGGCGATGATCACCTCTGCGTCGCCGCAGCGGATTGCCTGGGCGCCCAGGTGCAGGGCCTTAAGGCCCGAGCCGCAGACCTTGTTCAAGGTCAGCGCGGGCACGGCGTGGGGCAGGCCGGCGAGGATCACCGCCTGACGCGCCGGGTTCTGCCCGCTGCCTGCGGTGAGTACCTGGCCGAGGATCACTTCGTCGACCTGCGCGCCGTCCAGGCCGGTTTGTGCAAGCAACTGGCGGATTACCGCAGCGCCCAGTTCCGGTGCCGGGATATTCGCCAGTGAGCCCTGGAAGCTGCCGATGGCGGTGCGGGTGGCGGCAACGATGACGACGTCTTGCATAACGCGATCCTCACAAGTGACAGGCGCGGCAGGCCGCGAAAGGTCGCTATGGTGGCACAGCGGCTTTGTTTACGGCCAGCACGCGAACCGGTTGGTCAGCCGTGCGGTGGCAACTGCAAACGTTTGCGTGCGCGGTGGATGGCGCCGCCACGTACCGCCCAACGCAGCACGGGTGCCAGGCTGTTTACGCCGCTATGGATCACCCGGCTGCGCGCCGGGCTGATCTGCTGGCCGAGCATCAGCTGAGCCCAGTCCGGCAGCAGGTCGATACCGGCCTGCATCAACAGCTTGGCCGCCGGGGCGGCGAGGGCGCTGGGTGCCGGGGCGTTGAGGAGAATCCGGAGGATTTCCAGGGAGCGCTTATCGCAGAGCAGTTCAGGGCGTATTGCTGCCAGGTAAGCGGCCACTTCGGCCCGTGAGCGCGGCACTTGGTTGGCGCCCAGGCGTTCGGCGATCAGCGCAATTTCCGCGTAGTAGCGGTCCTGATCGGCCTCGCTCAGCTGTGGGTTGCGGTAACGCAGGTGGGCCTGGAGAAAGCTGTGCACCTCGGCCACATGCACCCAGGTCAGCAGCGCCGGGTCGCTGGCGGCATAAGCGCGGCCATCCGGGGCGATACCGGTGACCTTGAGGTGGATAGTCTTGACCTTGTCGATCAGCCAGTCGGCATCGGCGCGCGAACCGTAGGTGGTGCCGGAGATAAATTGCCCGGTGCGGCGCAGGCGGCCGAGCAGGTCATCACGAAAGTTAGAGTGGTCCCATACCCCGGCCAATGCCAGTGGATGCAAGGCTTGCAGCAGTAGGGCGCTGATGCCGCCGATCAGCATGCTGGTGAAATCGCCATGCACCTGCCAGCTCACCGAATCCGGACCGAACAGGCCGGGGTCGCCCTGGGGCTTTTCAAAGTCGATCTGGCCGAGGGCGACACCGCTTAGGCTAAGGACTTGGCTTTCGATACGGCGGCGAAGAAATTCCATAGGGGACTACGGCTCGGGTGAAGGGAGAGTTTGTAGGAGCCAGCTTGCTGGCGATCAGCGGCGGATCGCCAGCAAGCTGGCTCCTACATGGGCGTTGCGTCAGCGATTCAGGCGCTGCTCGATCAGCCCATCCACCACGCCGGGGTCGGCCAGAGTCGAGGTGTCGCCCATGTTGTCCAGCTCGTTGCAGGCGATCTTGCGCAGGATGCGCCGCATGATCTTGCCCGAGCGGGTTTTCGGCAGGCCGGGCGCCCACTGGATCAGCTCGGGCTTGGCGAAACCGCCGATCTCCTTGCCGACCAGGGTCAGCAGTTCTTTCTTCAGTGCGTCGTTGAGCTCTACACCGTTCATCGGCGTGACGAAGGCGTAGATGCCCTGGCCCTTGAGGTCATGGGGGTAGCCGACCACGGCGGCTTCGGCGACGGCATCGTGCAGAACCAAGGCGCTTTCCACCTCGGCGGTGCCGATACGGTGGCCGGAGACGTTGATCACATCGTCCACGCGTCCGGTGATCCAGTAGTAACCATCCTCGTCGCGGCGTGCGCCATCACCGCTGAAGTAGTAGCCAGGGTAGGGTTTGAGGTAGGTGTCGATCATCCGCTGATGGTCGCCGTAGACGCTGCGAATCTGGCTTGGCCAGCTGTCCTTGATCGCCAGTACGCCTGAGCCTGGGCCGTCGATTTCCTTGCCCTGTTCATCCAGCAGCACTGGCTGCACGCCGAAGAACGGCCGGGTCGCCGAGCCAGGTTTGAGGTCGGTGGCGCCGGGCAGCGGGGTGATCAGGATCGCCCCGGTTTCGGTCTGCCACCAGGTGTCGACGATTGGGCAGCGGCGGTCGCCGACCACATTGAAATACCATTCCCAGGCTTCCGGGTTGATCGGTTCGCCGACGCTGCCGAGCAGGCGCAGGCTGGTGCGCTCGGTGCATTCGACCGGGCCGGTGCCTTCACGCATCAGCGCAC
The DNA here is from genome assembly GCF_056312395.1 of Pseudomonas sp. C7.1. Lineage (NCBI taxonomy): Bacteria > Pseudomonadati > Pseudomonadota > Gammaproteobacteria > Pseudomonadales > Pseudomonadaceae > Pseudomonas > Pseudomonas sp. C7.1. The sequence continues at coordinate 271,668 of NZ_JBWDTL010000003.1, forward strand.
GCAGCGCGGTGGGCGCGGTGTAGAAGATATTCACCTGATGCTTGTCGATCACCTGCCAGAAGCGCGAAGCGTCCGGGTAGTTCGGCACGCCCTCGAACACCAGGCTGGTGGCACCATTGGCCAGCGGGCCGTAGACGATATAGCTGTGCCCGGTGACCCAGCCAACGTCGGCGGTGCACCAGTAGATATCGCCCTCGTGGTAGTCGAACACATACTTGTGGGTCATGGCCGCCATCAGCAGGTAGCCGCCGGTGCTATGCAGTACGCCTTTCGGCTTGCCCGTCGATCCCGAGGTATAGAGGATAAACAGCGGGTCTTCGGCGTCCATCGGCTCCGGCGGGCAATCGCCGTCGGCTTCGCGCAGGGCTTCGTGATACCAGATGTCGCGGCCTTCGACCCAGTCGATCTCACCCTGGGTGCGCTCGACCACCACCACCGTGGACACTGCCGGACAGCTCTGCAGGGCCTTGTCGACATTGGCCTTGAGCGCCACGTACTTGCCGCCGCGCACGCCCTCATCGGCGGTAATCACCGTGTGGCAGTCGGAGTCCAGAATGCGGTCGCGCAGGGCGTCCGGGGAGAAGCCGCCGAACACCACCGAATGCACCGCGCCGATACGGGTGCAGGCGAGCATGGCGTAGGTGGCCTCGGGGATCATCGGCATGTAGATGCACACCCGGTCGCCTTTTTTCACCCCACGGCTTTTCAGCACGTTGGCCAGGCGGCAGACATGGCTGTGCAGCTTGTTGTAGGTGATATTGGCCGATTCGCTGGGGTTGTCGCCCTCCCAAATCAGGGCGATCTGCTCGCCGCGCCATGCCAGGTGGCGGTCGATGCAGTTGTAGCTGACATTCAGTTGCCCGCCCTTAAACCAGCTGCCCAGGCCGCTGAGCAGGTCACCCTGCTGTACGCTGGTCCAGGGTTTGCTCCAGTCGAGGAAGGTCTTGGCCTGCTCGGCCCAGAAGATTTCCGGCTGCTCAATCGACTGCTGGTAAAGGCGCAGGTAGTCGTCGTTGTTCAGATGGGCGCGTTGGCGCACGGCATCGGGCACGGGATGGCGGGTGATCTCGAACATGGCGGGTCCTTGTTGTTGTGTTCCGCGATGCCGGTAAGGGTGAACCAAGCGGGTGCTTGGTTCAAGTGTTGGCTTTGTGCTCAGTCGCAGCGGATCAGCCGCGATGCCGCTCGCGGAAGTGCTGGATCAGCCCTTGGGTCGAGGCGTCGCTGGCAGGCGTGTCGAGCTGGCCGGTGAGGCGCTGGTAGACGCCCTGACCGAGCTCCTTGCCCAGCTCAACGCCCCACTGATCGAAGGCATTGATGCCCCAGATGGCGCTCTGCACAAACACCTTATGCTCATACAGCGCGACCAGCGCGCCGAGGCCGAACGGGTCGACGCGGTTGAGCGCAAGGATATTGCTCGGGCGGTTGCCGGGAATCATCTTGTGCGGCGCCAGGCGCTGCACTTCGGCTTCATCCAGACCTTTCGCGCGCAGTTCCGCCTCGGCTTCAGCGCGGGTTTTGCCGTGCATCAGCGCCTGGCTCTGCGACAGGCAGTTGGCGAACAGCCACTGGTGATGGTCGGCCAGCGGGCTGAAGCTGTTGACCGGCACGATAAAGTCCGCCGGGATCAGTTCGGTGCCCTGGTGCAACAACTGGTGATAAGCGTGCTGGCCGTTGCAGCCGACGCCGCCCCAGATCACCGGTCCGGTGCTGAAGCTTACGGGGCTGCCATCCTGGCGCACGCTCTTGCCGTTGGACTCCATATCCAGTTGCTGCAAATGCTTGGTGAAGTTACGCAGGTAATGGTCATAAGGCAGGATCGCCTGGCTTTTCGCGCCCCAGAAATTGCCATACCAGATGCCCAGCAGGGCCATCAGCACCGGCATGTTCTCGGCCAGTGGCGCCTGGGTGAAGTGCTGGTCCATGGCGTAGGCGCCGGCCAGCAGCTCTTTGAAGTTGGAGACGCCGATGGCCAGCGCAATCGGCAGACCGATGGCCGACCACAGCGAGTAACGCCCGCCGACCCAGTCCCACATGGGGAAGATGTTTTCTGCCTTGATGCCGAACTCGACGGCGGCCTTCTGGTTGCTGGTCACCGCAATAAAGTGTTTGTGCAGCTCGGCTTCCGGGCCGCCCAGGGCCAGGTACCAGTCGCGTGCGGCCAAGGCGTTTTTCAGGGTTTCCAGGGTGCCGAATGACTTCGAGGAAACAATAAACAGGGTGGTTTCGGGGTCTAGTCGTGTTGTCAGCTCGCGGAATTCGCTGCCATCGATATTGGCCAGGTAATGGCAGCGCACGCCACGCTGGGTGAAGGGCCTTAGCGCTTCGGAAACCAGTTGCGGGCCGAGAAACGAGCCGCCGATGCCGATATTCACCACTTCGGTGATCGGCTTGTCGCTGTAACCGCGCCACAGGCCGCTGTGTACGCGGCTGACCAATTCGGTCATCTGATGCAGCACGCGGTGTACTTGCGGGATCAGGTCGACGCCGTCGAGTTTCAGGCTGCGGCCAATCGGGCTGCGCAGGGCCGTGTGCAATGCCGCGCGACCCTCTGAAGCGTTGACCTGATCGCCGCTGAACAGAGACTGAATGGATTCCTGCAGCTGGCTCTGTTCGGCCAGCTGCACCAGCAGTGCCAGGGTCTTTTCGTCTATCAGGTTCTTCGAGTAATCCAGCAGCAGGCCGCAGCTGCTCAGGGAGAAGCGGTTAAAGCGTTGTGGATCGCTGGCAAAGGCCTCGCGCATGCTGAAGTCGTGCATCTGCTCGCGCTGCTCGCGCAGTGCCTGCCAGGCAGGCAGGCGGGTGACGTCATGCGGCTGTTGGTAATAGGCCATTGGTAGGTGTTCCTTGTCCTGGGTGCAACGAATCATACAAAAAAGCCCGGAATGATCCGGGCCTTGAGTGTACTGGCAGGTGCGGAGCCAGCATCTACGCGGTGGATCAGGCTGGAGTATCGAGGTCGAAGGCCAGGTTGTCGATCAGTCGGGTGCTGCCAATAAAGGCGGCCACCAGAATGACCAACTGACGATCATCGGCGGTGGCCGGGCGCAGGCCGTTCGATTCGCGCACTTCCAGGTAATCAGGGCGGAAACCGGCGGCGCTGTGCTGCTGCTGTGCGGCCGCAATCAGCGTGGCGTAGTCGCGTTCGCCAGCGCGAATCGCCGTGGCCATCTCCTGCAGCGAGCGGTACAGCACGGGCGCCGCTTCACGCTGTTCTGCGTTCAGGTAACCGTTGCGTGAAGACAGTGCCAAACCGTCTTCGGCGCGCACGGTGGGCTCGCCGATAATCTGGATCGGCATATTCAGGTCGCGCACCAGGGTGCGAATCACCGCCAGTTGCTGGAAATCCTTCTGACCGAAAATCGCCAGATCCGGCTGCACCATATTGAACAGCTTGCTCACTACGGTCGCCACGCCTTCAAAGTGCCCAGGGCGACTGGCGCCGCACAGGCCTTCGGAAACGCCCGGCACGCTGACGCGGGTCTGACCGTGCATGCCGTGCGGATACATTTCTTCGACATCCGGGGTGAACAGCAGATGACAGCCGGCCTCGACCAGTTTTTCCTGGTCAGCGAGCAGGGTGCGTGGGTATTTGTCGAGGTCTTCGCTGGGGCCGAACTGCAGTGGGTTGACGAAGATGCTGGCCACCACAAAATCGGCGCGTTGTGCGGCTTTTTCCACTAGCGCGGCGTGGCCGGCGTGGAGGTTGCCCATGGTCGGCACGAAGGCGATTTGTTTGCCTTCGGCACGCGCCTGGGCGATAGCGGCGCGCAACTCGCGCACGCTTTTAACTGTGTTCATGCAGAAAATCCGTGTTCGGCTGCTGGGAAGCTCTGGTCTTTGACCGCTTTGACGTAGGCGCTGATGGCGTGCTGGATGCTGCTTTGGCCTGCCATAAAATTCTTCACGAACTTTGGCATGCGCCCGCTGAGGGACAGGCCGAGCATGTCGTGCAACACCAGTACCTGGCCGTCGGTTGCGCCGCCTGCGCCGATACCGATCACCGGGATCTTCACCGCCTGGCTGATTTCTGCGGCCAGTTCACTGGGCACGCATTCGAGTAGCAGCATGGCTGCACCGGCTTGCTCCAGGGCCATCGCATCGGCACGCATCTGCCGCGCCTGGGATTCCTGACGGCCCTGCACCTTATAACCACCGAGGATGTTCACCGCCTGCGGAGTCAAACCCAGGTGCGCGCACACCGGCACGCCGCGCTCGGCCAGTTGGCGAATCGGCTCGGCCAACCAGGCCGCGCCTTCGAGCTTGACCATATGCGCGCCGGCCTGCATCAACGCAGCGCTGTTATTGAGCGTTTGCTCAATAGTGGCGTAAGCCATAAACGGCAGGTCGGCGAGAATCAGCGCGCCCTGGTTGCCACGTTTAACGCTGGCGGTGTGGTACGCCATCTCCGCGACCGTGACGGGCAGCGTGCTGTCATGGCCTTGCAAGACCATGCCGAGGGAGTCGCCCACCAGCAGCACATCGACACCGGCTTGGCAGGCCGTCTGGGCGAACGTGGCGTCATAGCAGGTCAGCATGGCGATTTTCTCGCCGCTCTGCTTGAGGCTTTGCAGGGTGGTCAGGGTTACATCAGGCATGAAAACTGTCCTCACTCAGGCGTTCAGTCAGCAGTTGTGCTGCTTCAAGTTGGCCTGCATTGGCCGCAAATTGCACCGGTGCGGGGCAACGGGACGCCTATAGTCCTGATGGGGGGGCTCGAAGTCAATTGCAGGTGTTACCGGCCTGTTGCTGGCGTTACTGCCAAGAACTCAAGCCGGCGCCTTGCGACGGCTTGTCGCGGGCGGTGTTGCTTGGGTGCCAGCGGTGGACAAGGCTGCGCCATGTCCACCCTACACACGCGCACTTCGTAGCCCTGATAAGCCTCGGCGCAATCCGGGATGGACGCGACGCCGGTCCCGGATTGCGCTGGCGCTTATCTGGGCTACGAGCCGATCAAATATGGGCTTTGACTATGGCGTTTCGTCCAGCCGCTCAATGCCTTCGAAGGGGCAGGCAGCGAGCAGCTCGCTTAGGGCGCGACCGTCCGGCAGGCGCAGCTGCGGGGCGATTTCGGCGAGCGGGTAGAGGACAAAAGCGCGGGCGTGCATATGGTAGTGCGGCACGGTCAAGCGCGGTTCGTCGAGCTGGCGTTGGCCGAACAGCAAGATATCCAGATCGAGGGTGCGCGGGCCCCAGCGTTCGGCCTTGCGCGTGCGGCCCTGCTCCAGCTCGATGCTTTGCAACGCATCAAGCAGATCCAGTGGGCTGAGTTCGGTATCCAGCGCGGCCACGGTATTGACGTAGCGCGGCTGGTCCGCCGGCCCCAGCGGGTCACTGACATAGAAGGACGACTGAGCGATCAGGCGGGTGTGCGGCAGCACGGCCAGGGCGGCCAAGGCGCTGCGCAGTTGTTCGAGCGGTGTGGCCAGGTTGCTGCCCAGGCCGATATACACGCGCTCCATCATTCACTCGCGGCTGTGCTGCCCGGGCTGTCACTGGCCGGGCCGCGTTTGCGCTTGCTGTTGCTGCGTTTGCGTTTGCGCGGCGCGCCTGGACCATCGTCCTTGCTGCTGAGGTCGCGGATCATATTGCGCCGTTCGCTGTCGCTGACGTCCTGGTAGCGGGTCCACCACTCGCCCAGGCCACCGGTCTCCTCGCCTGCGCTTTCACGCAGCAGAAGGAAGTCGTAACCGGCGCGGAAGCGCGGATTTTCTAGCAGCGTGTCGGCGCGTTTGCCGCTGCGGCGTGGCAGGCGTTCCTGCATATCCCATATTTCGCGGATCGGCATGGTGAAGCGTTTCGGTACGGCGATGCGTTGGCATTGCTCGCTGATCAATTCGTGGGCGGCTTCCTGCATGGCCGGGATCGGCGGCATGCCGCGATCCTGCAGCTTGATCACGCGCGCTGGCAGGGCGGGCCAGAGCAGTGCAGCAAGGAGGAATGCCGGGGTGACTGTTTTGCCCTGTTGAATGCGCAGGTCAGTGCTGTCCAGCGCATTACGGATCAACTGGTCGGTGTAGTCCGGATTGAGTTTCAGCGCCTCGGCGCTGGCCGGGAACAGCTGGCCGAACAGGCCGTAATCCACCAGCAGCTCGTAGGTGTACACCGCGTAACCGGCGAGGAACAGCTTGAGCACTTCATCAAACAGACGTGCGGCGGGAATTCCGCCAAGCAGCGGCGCCAGTTTGTAGATCGGCGCGGCGCTGTGTTTCTCGATGTCGAAATCCAGCTTGGCGGCAAAACGCACCGCACGCAGCATGCGCACCGGGTCTTCCTGGTAGCGCTGGGTCGGGTCGCCGATCAGGCGGATCAGGTGATTACGAATGTCGTGCACGCCATTGGCGTAATCGAGAATGCGTTCGGTGACGGGGTCGTAGTACAGCGCATTGATGGTGAAATCGCGGCGCTGGGCATCGTCTTCCAGGCTGCCATACACGTTGTCGCGCAGGATGCGCCCGCTCTCGTTACGTGAGGACAGGTTGCTGTTCTCTTCCTCATCGCCTTCGGGGTGGTTGGCGCGGAAGGTTGCCGTTTCGATGATTTCACGGCCGAAATGCACGTGAACCAGCTTGAAGCGGCGGCCGATCACTCGGGCGTTGCGGAACTCGGCACGCACCTGCTCCGGCGTGGCGCTGGTGGCCACGTCGAAATCTTTGGGTTCGATGTCCAGCAACAAGTCGCGTACGCAGCCGCCAACCAGATACGCCTGGTAGCCGGCCTGTTGCAGGCGCTCGACCACGCTGATGGCGTAGCGGCTGATTTCACCGCGCTCGATTGGGTGCTGGCTGCTGCTCAGCACTTCGGGCGTACTGTGCGAGTGGTTGCCACGGCGGATGGGGGTACGAAAGGACTTGAACAGCTTTTTCAGCATGGGAGGCACTGCTTTGGCGAAATGGCGAGCTTGACGAAATGAGTGGCCAGAGTATAAGCCGGCCGCAGGAATGGCGCAGATTCTAGCATTGAGTGGGGGTTTGATACAGGAAACGGCGGGAGACTGCTGCAAGCGGGGAGTTTGAAGCTACTGGGGGAGCCGAAGCCCCCCCCCAAATTGGTGCGTGCTCTTTTTTTATTATTATGGCGGGCTTGTTGTTTTTGTTGATTTACCCGTTCCATCCAGTCAAGGACTTTTGGAAAGCTTCCCAAGCTGGGAATCAAGAGCAAACGGATTGCTTTGGATGCTGATGCTGCCATGATCACACAGTGACCCAACCAGTTCTGGCGCTGCCTTGGGGCAGTTTTGTTGTTCTCGGCCTGGTTTTGGGGCGAACCCCAAAGGCAATTCCTTTCCAAAAGAATCAGTTAGCTGCGCCTCCGCGTTGTTGTTTTTATTGTGCTGGAGTCGATACGTCTTATTTTTATTAGGTTTGGAGCGTGCTTGTTATTGTTGTTGTGCCAGTGATAAAGCAGAACCCGTGCCAGTTTTTGCAATTCCTTTAAAAACAAGGGTTTGAGCTGTGGTGGGGGTGATGGGCTGGCATAAAAAAGCCGGGCTCTCGTTACCATAAGACCCGGCTTTTGTTACTAAGTGTTGAATGGGTAACAGACTGTGGAACCTCTGGCGCACACATCTGTCACCCTGGCGCGCCGCTCTAGCCTGCGGTTGCGCCCGAGGATTTACGCCGTGGAATGCCCAGGCGCTGGCGGCGTTCCCACAAACATTTGCGGCTGATGCCGAGTTTGCGTGCCAGTTCGGTCTCGGTCATGTGGTCCTGATGCTCGAGAACGAAGTGTTGGAAGTAATCTTCCAGTGACAGGTCTTCGGTCGGTTCGCTTGGCTCGTGGCCCAGGCCGCCGTTTTGCGCGGGCAGGCCGGTGAAGTCGTCTTCCAGGTCATCCAGTTCGATATCAATGCCCAGCAGTTCGGCGCAAATGCTACTGCCTTCGCAGAGAATCACTGAGCGCTCGATGGCGTTTTCCAGCTCACGTACGTTACCTGGCCAGGGGTAATGGCGGATGGCCTGTTCGGCGTCGCTGGCAAAGCTCAGGTCAAGACGGCCCTGGCGAGTGCTCTGACGAATCAGGAAGGCGCGGGCGATATCGATTACGTCGGCCCCGCGTTCACGCAGCGGCGGCAGTTTTAGGGCGATTACGTGCAGACGGTAATACAGGTCTTCACGGAATTGGCCGATCTTGGACAGAGTTTTCAGGTCACGGTGGGTCGCGGCGATCAGGCGCACATCGACCTTCTGCGACTGCACCGAGCCGACCCGACGAATCTCGCCTTCCTGCAATACGCGCAGTAGGCGGGCCTGAGCTTCTAGGGGCAGTTCGCCGATCTCGTCGAGGAACAAGGTGCCGCCGTCAGCGGCTTCCACCAGGCCGGCGCGGCCAGCGCTGGCACCGGTAAAGGCGCCTTTTTCATGGCCGAACAACTCGGATTCGATCAGCGATTCCGGGATGGCGGCGCAGTTCACCGAAATCAACGGCGCCTTGGCGCGGCGCGAGAGGTTGTGCAGGGCGCGGGCAACCAGTTCTTTACCAGTGCCGGACTCGCCTTGAATAAGCACGTTGGAGTCGGTGGGCGCTACCTTGCGGATCTTGCTGTACATCTCCTGCATGGCCGGGCAGGAGCCGATGATGCCGATTTCGCCGTTGCTGTTGTCCACCACCTTGTCGGCGCTGGCTTTCGCCGTGCCGGTTACGGGGGCTGGTGTGCTCTTGGCCTGCTGGTGATCGCGCAGGATACGTGCCACGGCCTGGAGCATTTCGTCGTGATCGAAGGGTTTGGCGATGTAATCGACCGCGCCCATCTTCATCGAGTCAACCGCCGAGCGCAGGCTGGCGTAGCTGGTCATGATCAGCACCGGCGTGCCTTGACCGAGCTTGATCATCTCGGTGCCGGGCGCGCCCGGTAGGCGCAGGTCGCTGACGATCAGGTCGAAGCTGGGGATGCTGAAGCGCTCTTGCGCTTCCTGCACCGAGCCCGCTTCGCTCACTTCGTATTGGTTACGTTCCAGCAGGCGGCGCAAGGCAGAGCGGATAATGGTTTCGTCTTCGACGATCAAAATATGAGGCATCAATTCGGTCTCTCGACGGTCTCGGGGCAGGCCGCTGGGCTAAGGGGCCTGGCAGGCATGCTCGCTGGTAGCTGGTTTAAGTCGCTATTGACGTCGCCTCGACATGCCTCGGCAGGCTGACCCTAATGCGGGTGCCGCGTTGAAGCTCGGGGTCGGCCGGGCTGTCGATTGTTATCTGTCCATAATGCTCTTCCACGATCGAATAGACCAGTGCAAGGCCCAGTCCCGTGCCTTTGCCTGGGTCCTTGGTGGTGAAGAATGGTTCGAACAAACGGTCGATGATCGCCTTGGGAATGCCGCTGCCTTCGTCCTCGACGATCAGGTCGACGGTGTGCTCGAAACGTTCGCTCTTGACCCGGATCGCGCTGCCCGGCGGTGAGGCATCGCGGGCGTTGGACAGCAGGTTGATCAGCACTTGGGCCAGGCGTTGCGGGTCACCTACCACCCAGTGGTCGGAATCGCACAGGTTGAAAAATTCCACTTCGACACTGCGCCGGTTAAGGGCCAGCAAGGCGATGGCGTCCTGCGCGACCTGGGCCAGGCACACCGGCTCTTCACTGTTCTGGTGGCTGCCGGAGTGGGCAAAGCTCATCAGCGACTGGACGATGCGCGACACACGCTTGGTCTGTTCGATGATCTGCTCGCTGATCTCGGTCAGCTCGCTGTCACCTTCGCGCTCTTCGCGCAGGTTCTGCGCCAGGCAGGCGATGCCGGTGATCGGGTTGCCTATCTCATGCGCCACCCCGGCGGCCAGGCGGCCGATGGAGGCCAGGCGCTCGGAGTGCACCAGCTTGTCTTCGAGCAGTTGGGTTTCGGTAAGGTCTTCAACCAACAACACCAGGCCGCTGTTACCCGGCGCCAGGGGCTCGTCGATAGCCGCCTTGTGCAGGTTGAGCCAGCGGGTCTGGCCATCGAGGGCCAGGCGCTGTTTGTGCAAGTGCTCGTCGGGCAGCTCGATAAAGCTCTGCAGCAGGCCGCGCCAGGGCTCGCCCAGGGTATTCAGGCGCGAGCCGACCACGCGCTGGGCGGGGATTTCGGTGAGCTCTTCCATGGCCTTGTTCCACATCAGGATCTCCTGATCCTTGGCCAGCGAGCAAACGCCCATGGGCAGCTCCTGCAGCGTCTGGCGATGGTAGCGGCGCAGGGTGTCGAGTTCGGCGGCAAGGCCGGTGAGGCGCGAGTGATAGTCCTCCAGGCGGTTCTCGATAAAGTGGATGTCCTCGGTGACATAGCTTTCGCTGCCGGCTTTATAAGGCAGGAAGGTTTCGACGATGTCCTGGGCCACGCTGGGGCCCATTAACCCGGAGAGGTTGGCTTCAATGCGGTCACGCAGGCGGCGCAGGGCATAGGGACGGCCTTCATCGAAGGGCAGATGCAAATCGCGCAGGGCTTGCTCGACTTCATGCTGGGCGGTTTTGGCACCCAGGGGCTTGGCCAGTTGCGCGGCAAACTCCTGGGGCGAGACGGCCAGCAGCTCGCGGCGTTGCGGGCGACGCACGTTATCCACGGCGCAGGCTTCGGCGGCGCTTTTTTCTTCTGGGCTGGCTTCGGTAAACAGCGACACCAGGGTGAACACCAGCACGTTGGCGGCCAGCGAGCCGATGGCCGCGAAGTGCCAACTGCTGTCATCCAATACATAGATGACGTTGAACCAGGGCAGGTACAGGCCCTGCAGGTTGCCGAGCATCGGCAACAGCATGCTCACCACCCATACGCCGATACCTGCCAATAGCCCGGCGATAAAGCCTTTGCGATTGGCGGTCGGCCAGTACAGCACCGAGAGCACGCCAGGGAGGAACTGCAGCGTGGCGACGAAGGCGACGATGCCGAGGTTGGCCAGGTCTTGTTCGGCGCCAAGTAATAAATAGAAGCCGTAACCGGCCATGATCACCAGCAGGATCAGCGCGCGGCGGGTCCACTTCAACCAGCGGTAGATGTTGCCTTCCGACGGAGGCTGATACAGCGGCAGCACCACATGGTTGAGCACCATGCCGGACAGCGCCAGGGTGGTGACGATGATCAACCCGCTGGAGGCTGAAAGCCCGCCGACATAGGCGATCAGCGCCAGGGTCTGGCTGTTGACCGCAATCCCGACGCCGAGGGTGAAGTATTCCGGGTTGGTGGTGGCGCCCAGCTTGAGCCCCGCCCAGAGAATCAGCGGCACTGCCAGGCTCATCAGCAACAGAAACAGCGGCAGACCCCAGCTGGCGCTGACCATAGCGCGCGGGTTGAGGTTTTCGGTAAAGGTCATGTGGTACATGTGCGGCATGACGATGGCCGAGGCGAAGAACACCAGCAGCAGGGTGCGCCAGGGGCCTTCCTGCAGCGGTGTGTGCAGGCTGGTCAGCGAAGACTGGTTCTGTACCAGCCAGGATTGCAGGTCCTGCGGGCCATCGAATACGCCGTACAGGGCATACAGGCCAATCACGCTGATCGCCACCAGCTTAACCACCGACTCGAAGGCGATGGCGAACACCAGCCCTTCGTGCTTCTCGCGGGTGGCGATATGCCGGGCGCCGAACAGAATGGTGAACAGAATGATCAGTCCGCAATAGGCCAGCGCCACGCGTTCCTGCACCGGCTCACGGGTGAGGATGCCGATGGAGTCGGCCACCGCCTGAATCTGCAGGGCCAGCAACGGCAGCACACCAATCAGCATAAATACCGTGGTCAGGGCTCCGGCCCAGGTGCTGCGAAAACGGAAGGCAAACAGATCGGCCAGCGATGACAACTGGTAGGTGCGGGTGATGCGCAGAATCGGGTAGAGCAGCACCGGCGCCAGCAAAAATGCGCCAGATACCCCCAGGTAACTGGCGAGAAAGCCATAGCCATACTGATAGGCCAAACCCACCGTGCCGTAGAAGGCCCAGGCGCTGGCATAGACGCCGAGCGACAGGGTGTAGGTCAGCGGGTGGCGGATTATCCAGCGGGGAATCAAGCCGTGTTCACTGATCCAGGCCACGCCGAACAGAATAAGAAGATAGGCAGCGCTGATCAGAATCAGCTGGCTCAGGCTAAAGCTCGTCAGCATTACAGTGGCTCTGCAGCGAAGAAGGGTAAGGAACTGTCACGCACATCGCGCCGCAGTAGATCAAAGCTCATCGGCATCACGCTGACTCTGCAGAATAAAGGTCACGACTATCAGGATCAGCCACAGCAGGTAGGGGCGGTACCAGGCCCCATTGGGGTCGATCCACCAGTCCATGATGGCCGGGGAGAACAGGTAGATCCCCACCACCAGGATCAGCACCAATCGATAGATATACATGACGCATCTCTTCGCTTAATTGCCGGCGATGGTAACGGATGCATAACGCTCTGGGCTATTGCTCGGGTGGCGACAGCTGAGAGCTGCGACCTATTTTCGTGCGTCTCGGCAGGTATGGGGCATGGCTGGCTCTTTTATGGTGCGCTTGCGCTGCTCGGGCGCACGGCAAACCCCGCAGCATACGGCTTGGGCCACTGGCATAAGTCTTGCGCTGAAAGGCTTATCGCCCAGGCTCGCAGGAGGCCCGCTGTGTCGATTCATATCGCCTTGCACCATGTTAGCCACTACCGCTACGACCGCGCCGTTAACCTTGGCCCGCAGGTCGTGCGCCTGCGCCCTGCGCCGCACAGCCGTACCCGGGTGCTGTCCTACGCCCTGAAGGTCGAACCGGGCGAGCACTTTATCAACTGGCAGCAAGACCCCCAGGGCAACTACCTGGCGCGTCTGGTGTTCCCGGAGAAGACCCGCGAGCTGAAAATCGAGGTCGATCTGGTCGCCGAAATGGCGGTGTTCAACCCCTTCGATTTCTTCCTCGAACCCTACGCCGAGAAAATCCCCTTCACCTACACCGAGGGCGAGCAACTGGAGCTGGCGCCTTATCTGGTGAAACTGCCGGCTGGCAGGTTGTTCGCCCAGTACCTGGCCAGCATCGAGCGCACGCCGCTGCCGAGTGCGGACTTTCTGGTGGCGCTGAATCAGCGCCTGTCCATCGATATCAGCTACCTGATTCGCCTGGAGCCGGGCGTGCAAACCCCGGAGGAAAGCCTGGAGAAGGGTTCTGGTTCCTGCCGCGATTCGGCCTGGCTGCTGGTGCAGTTGTTCCGCCATTTGGGCCTGGCAGCGCGCTTTGTTTCTGGTTACCTGATTCAGCTGAAAGCCGATGTGAAATCCCTCGACGGCCCCTCCGGCACCGAAGTGGATTTCACTGACCTGCATGCCTGGTGCGAAGTCTATCTGCCCGGCGCCGGCTGGATCGGCCTTGATCCCACCAGCGGCCTGTTCGCCGGCGAAGGCCATATTCCGCTGGCCTGCAGCCCCGAGCCATCCTCGGCGGCGCCGATCAGCGGCGGCGTGGATGAGAGCGAGTGCGAGTTCAGCCACGAAATGTGGGTCGAGCGCATCTGGGAAGCGCCACGGGTGAGCAAACCCTACAGCGAGGCGCAGTGGCAGGCGATTGTCGGCCTCGGGGAGAAAATCGACGAAGACCTGCAGGCCCAGGACGTGCGCCTGACCATGGGCGGTGAGCCGACTTTTGTCGCCCTCGACTACCCCGATGACCCGGAATGGAACACCGCCGCTCTGGGGCCGAACAAGCGCCGCCTGGCCACCGATCTGTTCCACCGACTGCGCGAGCACTACGCGGCCAAGGCGTTGGTACATTTCGGTCAGGGCAAGTGGTACCCCGGCGAACAGCTGCCGCGCTGGTCGCTGAATGCCTACTGGCGCCGTGACGGCGAGCCGATCTGGCAGAACCCTGCGCTGTATGCCGACGAGCAGCAAGACTACGGCGTCGATGCGACCAAGGCCGCCGACTTTCTCACCCTGCTTGCCGAGCGCCTGGGTGTGGACGGCAAGTACTGCGTGCCGGCCTATGAGGACCGTTTCTATTACCTGTGGCGTGAACGCAAGCTGCCGAGCAACGTCACCGCCGAAGACCCGCGACTGGCCGATGCGCTGGAGCGCGAACGGCTGCGCAAGGTGTTCGAGCAGGGCCTGGACAAAGTGGTGGGGCATATCCTGCCGCTGGCCCGGCATGCCAAGCAGCTGGGCTGGCAGAGTGGTAGCTGGTTCCTGCGCGATGAGCATTGCCGGCTGATACCGGGTGATTCGGCGATGGGTTATCGCCTGCCGCTGGATTCCCAACCCTGGGTCAGCGACGCCGATTACCCCTACGTAAACCCGGAAGACCCCAGCCAGATATTTGCGCCGCTGCCGGTTGCGCCGCAGATCAAGCCACAGTCGCGCGGCGTCTGGTCGGGCAGCCAGAACGGCGCGAACAAGCGTCCGCTGCTTGGCCAATCAGCGGCTGGCGTGGTGCGTACCGCCCTGTGCGCCGAACCGCGCGACGGCAAGCTGTACCTGTTTATGCCGCCGCTGGTGCGCCTGGAGGATTACCTGGAGCTGGTGGCCGCCATCGAAGCCACCGCCGCTGAGTTGAAATGCCCGGTGTTGCTGGAAGGTTACGAGCCGCCGCTGGACCCACGTCTGCAGTTCTTCCGCGTGACCCCGGACCCTGGCGTGATCGAGGTGAATATCCACCCGGCCGCCAGTTGGGATGAACTGGTCGAACGCACCGAGTTTCTCTACCAGCAGGCTCGCGAGTGCCGCCTGAGTAGCGAGAAATTTATGATCGACGGCCGCCACACCGGCACCGGCGGCGGCAACCATTTTGTCCTCGGTGGCGTGACGCCGGCGGATTCGCCGTTTCTGCGTCGTCCAGATCTGTTGCGCAGCCTGATCAGCTACTGGCACAACCACCCGTCGCTGTCCTACCTGTTCAGCGGCCTCTTTATCGGCCCGACGTCCCAGGCGCCGCGTATCGACGAGGCGCGTAACGACGCACTGTACGAACTGGAAATCGCCTTTGCGCAGATGCCCGAAGTGGGCCGCAACTGTCAGCCCTGGCTGGTCGACCGCCTGCTGCGTAATTTGCTGGTGGACGTGACGGGTAACACCCATCGCTCAGAGTTCTGTATCGACAAGCTGTACTCGCCGGATTCCGCCTCCGGGCGTCTTGGTCTGCTGGAGCTGCGCGCCTTCGAGATGCCGCCCCATGCGCAGATGAGCCTGGCTCAGCAGTTGCTGATTCGCGCATTAATTGCACGCTTCTGGCGCGAGCCCTACAAACCGGCGCGGCTGGTGCGCTGGGGCACCGAGCTGCATGACCGCTACCTGCTGCCGCACTTTATCGAGCAGGATTTCGCCGATGTGCTGCAGGAGCTGGACGGCTGCGGCTATCGTTTACGCAACGAGTGGTTTGCCCCGCACTTCGAGTTCCGCTTTCCCAAGTCTGGCGATTTCAACGTCAAGGGCATCGAGCTGGAACTGCGTCAGGCCCTGGAACCCTGGCATGTGCTGGGCGAGGAGGGCGGTGGTGGCGGCACGGTGCGTTATGTGGATTCCTCGCTGGAGCGCATGCAAGTCAAGCTCAGCGGGTTGCCGAGCGACCGCTATGTGCTGACCTGTAACGGCGTGCCGGTGCCGTTGCGGCCTACCGGCAAGGTCGGCGAATTTGTTGGCGGTGTGCGTTTCCGCGCCTGGCAGCCGGCTAACTGCCTGCACCCGACCATCGAAGTACACGCGCCGCTGGTATTTGACCTGGTGGACAGTTGGATGCAGCGCTCCCTTGGCGGTTGTCAGTATCATGTAGCCCATCCGGGCGGACGCAATTACGACAGCCTGCCGGTAAACGCCTTTGAAGCCGAAAGCCGGCGCCTGGCGCGCTTCTTCCGCTTGGGCCACAGCCCAGGCAAACGCCCGGTACTAGCCCCCATCAATAATAATGAACTGCCCATGACTCTGGACCTGCGCCGCGTTTGACGTAATGTTGCGCACTTAAATGAAGGCTGCCGCGACCAGTCCCCTCGCCCCTTTGGGGAGAGGGTTAGGGAGAGGGGAAAACTTGTAGCTTCGCGGTATTTTCAGCCCTCTCCCCCGGCCCCTCTCCCATAAATGGGAGAGGGGAGCGTAAAGCCGTATTGCCTTGCCTTGCCTTGCCACTGCCGAGCCTGCCATGCCCGACCTGCTTGCCGACTATCCCCTGACCTGCGGGGCTTACCACGAACTGCTCGACGCCGAGGGACAGGTGCGTCCGCACTGGCGTCTGTTGCTCGAGCGTTTGCAACGCAGCAGTCCGGCGCAACTGGCCCAGCGCCAGGCGCTGCTGGCGCGGCAAATTCAGGAAAACGGCGTGACTTACAACGTTTACGCCGACCCCGATGGCGCCGACCGGCCATGGGAACTGGACCTGCTGCCCAACCTGATTCCGGCCGAAGAGTGGCAGCAGATCGCTGCTGGTGTGGCCCAGCGCGCAGGTCTGCTCAATGCCGTGCTGGCCGACCTGTATGGCCCGCAACAACTGTTGGCCGACGGGCTGTTGCCGGCCGAGCTGGTGTTTGGCCACACCAACTACTTATGGCCCTGCCAGGGCGTGCAACCGCCCGGCGGCACCTACCTGCATCTGTATGCGGTGGACCTGGCCCGCGCCCCGGATGGCCGATGGTGGGTCACCGCCGACCGCACCCAGGCCCCGTCTGGCGCCGGTTATGCCCTGGAAAACCGGCAGATTGTCTCCCGCGCATTTCCCGAGCTGTACCGCGATCTGCGTGTGCGATACCTGACCGGCTTCTTCCGTACGCTGCAGGACACTTTGGCGCGTCAGGCCCCGGCTGACGGGGAAACGCCGCTGGTGGTGCTGCTGACGCCTGGTCGCTTTAACGAGAGCTATTTCGAGCACCTTTATCTGGCGCGTCAGCTCGGCTACCCGCTGGTGGAAGGCAGCGACCTGACCGTGCGCGATGCCAAGGTCTACCTCAAGACCCTCGCCGGCCTGCGCCGTGTGCATGCGGTGTTGCGCCGTCTGGATGATGATTTCTGCGACCCGCTGGAGCTGCGCACCGACTCGGCCCTTGGCGTGCCTGGCCTGCTCGAAGCGGTGCGCCAGGGCAATGTGCTGGTGGCCAATGCCTTGGGCAGTGGCGTGCTGGAATCCCCAGGCCTGCCGGGCTTTCTCCCAGCTATTGCGGAAAAACTGTTGGGCGAAGAATTGCTGCTGCCAAGCATCGCCAGTTGGTGGTGCGGCGAGCCGCCGGTGCTGGACAAAGCCCTGGAGCAGCTGGATGAGCTGCTGGTGCGCGCTAGCTTCCCCTCGCAGAGTTTTGCCCCGGTGTTTGGCCGTGATCTGGACGAGGCGCAGCGCGCAGAGCTGGCCGAACGCCTCAAGGCGCGGCCTTACGCCTATGTGGCTCAGGCACGGGCCAAGCTGTCGCAGGCGCCGGTCTGGCAGCCCGAGGAAGGCCAACTGGCACCACGCGCCATCGGCATGCGGGTGTTTGCCGTGGCCAGCGCCGAGGGCTATCGGGTTATGCCCGGCGGCCTGACCCGGGTAGCTGCCGAAGCCGATGCCGAAGTGGTGTCGATGCAGCGTGGTGGCGCCAGCAAGGACACCTGGGTACTTGGTGAGCGGCATGTCGGTGGTGAGCCCTGGCAATGGTTGCGTCCGCTGGGTGTGGCCGATCTGGTGCGCAGTGACCCCTATCTGCCTTCGCGGGTGGTGGAAAACCTCTACTGGTTTGGCCGCTACAGCGAACGCTGCGAAGACCATGCGCGGTTGCTACGCATCATGCTGGCGCGCTACGTGGATGACGATGATGACCCCCAGGCCCTGCAAACGGCCCTGGGCCTGGCCGAAAGCCTGGGCCTGTTGGCTGATGCGGAGAGTGGCGAGCTGCACGCACGCCTGCTCGAAGCGCTGCTTGGCGAGGATTGGCCGGACAGCCTGCGCGGCAACCTGCAGCGCTTGCAGTGGGTGGCGGGCAGCGTGCGCGGCAAGCTGTCCCAAGCCAACTGGCAGGCCCTGCTGGAGCTGCAACGCGAGGCTCAAGGCCTGGATGCCGAGCAGGCCGATTTCGGCGAATTGCTGGATTTTCTCGACCGTCTGCTGCTGTCGCTGGCGGCGCTGTCGGGCTTTGCCCTGGATGATATGACCCGTGATGATGGTTGGCGTTTTCTGATGATCGGCCGCTGCATCGAGCGCCTACAGTTCCTCTGCGACAGCCTGGCGAACTTCCTGCGTAGCGACGCCACAAATGATCAGTCGGCGCTGGAGTGGCTGCTGGAGCTGGGCAACAGCAGCATCACCTACCGCACCCGTTACCTGGCCTCGGCGCAGCTGATTCCGGTGCTCGACTTGCTGCTGCTGGACGAGCAGAACCCGCACGCCGTGCTGTTTCAGGTGCGCACCCTGCTGCGCTCGTTGTCACGTCTGGGCGAGCACTTCGAATTGCCCAGTGAGCGTCGGCTGAAACACCTGGAAGGGCGACTGGCGCGCTTTGGCCTCGGCAGCCTGGAGAACCCCTTGTTCGGCTCGACCAGTGTGCAAGAGGTGCTGGGCGGCCTGGCAGGCTTGCTGGAAAAAATCAGCCAGGCCAGTGCGGAAATTTCTGATCGCTTAGGCTTGCGCTTCTTTGTGCATGTCGATGCCAGCCAGCGGACGCAATCCTCATGAGTAGCGCCTGCTACCAGATTCTCCACGACACCCATTACCGCTACGCCAGCCCGGTGTCCCTGGCCCAGCAGCTGGCCCATCTGTGGCCGCGCGCGTGTTCCTGGCAGCGCAAACACCAGCAGCAGTTGCTGGTCAGTCCGCAGCCCTGCAGGCGCCAGGATGCCTTGGATGTGTTCGGCAACCCGCTGACCCGTCTGGTATTCGAGCGCCCACATGACGAACTCAAGGTCAGCGCCCGTCTGCAGGTCGAGGTGCTGGTGCGCCCAGAGCTGGATCTGCACGCCTCGCCGCCCTGGGAGCAGGCCTGCACGGCACTGCGCTACAGCGGTCAGGCGCTGCTGCCCGGGGTGCTGGAGGCCACGCGCTTTCGCTTCGAATCGCCCTATGTGCACCTCAAGCAGAGGTTCGCGGCCTACGCGGCGGATTGCTTCAGCCCCGGCCGGCCGTTACTGGCAGCGGTGGATGGCTTGATGCAGAAAATTTATCAGGAGTTCAGCTTCGATGCCGCCGCCACCCAGGTGGCGACACCGTTGTTGCAGGTGCTGGAGGAACGTCGCGGCGTGTGTCAGGACTTCGCCCACCTGATGCTTGCCTGCCTGCGCTCCATGGGGCTTTCGGCGCGCTATATCAGTGGCTACCTGCTGACCCAGCCACCGCCCGGACAGCCCCGGTTGATCGGTGCGGATGCCTCGCACGCCTGGATCTCGGTGTTCTGCCCGCAGCAGGGCTGGGTGGATTTTGACCCAACCAACAATATCCGCCCGGCCCTGGAACATATCACCCTGGCCTGGGGCCGCGATTTTGCCGATGTCTCACCGCTGCGCGGAGTGATTCTCGGCGGCGGCAGCCACGACCCCGAGGTGCAGGTGACGGTGCTGCCGCTGGCGGGTTAGTTTTTTAGAGCCTTCCAAGCGCGGGTGGCCAGGCTAACCAGCAGCAAAGCCACGGCCCCGGCGATGATCCCGGCGATGGCATTTAGCAGGGTTGGCAGCAAGGCCGCGAGCAGGCCGCTGCTGGCCGCCACGCTCTGCGCTAACTGATCGATCCACACCTGCGCGGCATGTACGCCG
Source organism: Pseudomonas sp. C7.1 (assembly GCF_056312395.1). NCBI lineage: Bacteria > Pseudomonadati > Pseudomonadota > Gammaproteobacteria > Pseudomonadales > Pseudomonadaceae > Pseudomonas > Pseudomonas sp. C7.1. The sequence continues at coordinate 291,249 of NZ_JBWDTL010000003.1, forward strand.
TGGGTGAGGATGCCGCCGCCGACCATAAACATGGCGGCGGTGCCGAGAATCGACAGGGTTTTCATCATGTACGGTGCGGTGAACAGGATGCCGCGACCGATGCTGCGTTGCAGGCGGCTGCCCAAGCCTTCGCCGCTGCGCTGGTTAAGGTACAGGCCGGCATCGTCCAGCTTGACGATACCCGCCACTAGGCCATAAACCCCTACCGTCATAATGATGGCAATACCCGAAAGTACCGCGACTTGCTTGCCGAAGCTGGCCAGGGCCACGGTGCCGAGGGTGATGGCGATGATTTCCGCCGAGAGGATAAAGTCGGTGCGGATCGCGCCTTTGATCTTGTCCTTCTCGAACGCCAGCATGTCCACTTCAGGGTCGGCCACGGCGTTCAGCAGTTCTTTATGCTGCGCCTGCTCCTCGGGCTTGCTGTGGAGGAACTTGTGCGCCAGCTTCTCGAAGCCCTCGTAGCAGAGAAAGGCGCCGCCAAACATCAGCAGCGGCGTGACCGCCCAGGGCGCGAAGGCGCTGATCAGCAGGGCGGCCGGCACCAGAATCAGCTTGTTCTTGAATGAGCCCTTGGCCACCGCCCATACCACCGGCAGCTCCCGCTCGGCGCGTACGCCGCTGACCTGCTGGGCATTCAGCGCCAGGTCGTCGCCGAGCACGCCGGCGGTTTTCTTGGCGGCGACCTTGGTCATTAACGCCACGTCGTCGAGGACGGCGGCAATATCATCAAGCAGGGTTAACAGGCTAGCGCCGGCCATGCGGGTGATTCCTTTCTAGGGTTCGTGGGACGAATCGCCCTGCAGAGCTGTAGACAGGCCTGTAAGCGATAGTGCGCGGATTTATACGTGAGTCAGCACGCATCAGCCATAGGCGGCAAACCTAGATTTGTCGCATTCCACTAAAAATCGGCTCGGCAGCTCAGTCGCTGCTATTGCCGCAAGACCCACTGGCGCCACTGGCATAAGCGGCAAGCAGGCTGCGTAACAGGTCATTGCAAGGCATGGGCGTATCTCCTGAGTAAGTACAGTGACGTTACCCCAGTGCCTGGCGACTGGGCTGTTGATTATTTCGATAGGGCTTATAGCCTGCCGCTGTGCTGGGGTTATGCACAGCCCTTGCGACGCTGCACGATTAGTTGTGCACAAAGACTGTGGAGCGAGCTGTGGATAAGGTGGGCGTAGGCGCTTGTAGGCTTAGTCGTACGGCTCTTTACGGTCGTTGTGCGCTTTTTGATCAGTCGGTTATATATCGTATAAACAACAGCTTAGCCTGGTTATTCAGGGGGTTATAGGGTAGCGCTGAAGTTGTCCACGGCTACTGTGGGTAGAGCTGTTGATAACTCTGGTATGCCTGGCTGGGAGGCTTGTAAAGCGTGGCTCTGCGCGATTTGATCGATTTTTGAACAGTGTGCCGCTGCCTTGAAATACGTCATTTGCAGCGCTCCGAGTCAAGCAATAATCACGTCATTTCAAGGGTTTACTGCAATGCCACGGCGCGCGGTGGATAACTTATCCCAGATTGCTGTGGAGTGATCTGTGGATAAGCTGCGCACGCTTGCGTTGAGGCCACGGGGGGCGTGGTCTCAACGCCTTAGGTTGTTTTTTATACAAAGCGGGATGTTCAGTCTGCTAAGGCGCTAATTTGCGTCGAGCGCCCTAACACCTGCAGGGCGCGGTCCGGGTAGTCGGTGATCAGCGCATGGGCGCCCTGGTCGAGCAGGCGACGCATGTCCGGCTGTTCGTTGATGGTCCATAGCTGCACGCTCAGCCCGCGTTGCGTGGCGGTTTTGAGCAGGCTTGGGCTGGCAACGCGCAGGTCACCGTGGGCTTCGGGAATTTGCAGCGCCTGGTAGGACGGCGACAGCAGGCTGCCCAGGCCGACCCAGTTGAGCGCCACCAGCAGGCGTACCGAGCCAGGGCCGGCGGATGTGGCTACGCCCGGGCATTGTTCGCGGAACAATTGCAGGCTGCGGTCATAGAAGCTGCCGACTATCACCCGGTCGCGTTGCTGGTGCGCCTCAAGGGCATCACACAGCAGGGCTTCCATGCCGACATCCGGTACCTTGATCTCAATCACTTTGGGGATACTGGGGAATCGTTCGAGCACCTCGGCAAAGTTCGGGATGCGCACGCCCTGGCCACGGTAGGGGTAGCTTTGGTCGCCATCGGCGCTCCAGCGGTAGCCGGCGTCCAGTGCTTGCAGCTGCGCAAGGCTAAGCGCGGAAACCGGGCCTTCGCCATCGGTGGTGCGTTCCAGGGTGCGGTCGTGGATGACCACCAGCTCGCCATCACTGGACAGCTGCAGGTCCATCTCCAGCATGTCCACGCCCAGGGTGCTGGCGCGCTCGAAGGCAAACAGGCTGTTCTCCGGCCACAGGCCCTTGCCTCCACGGTGGGCAATCACCAGCGGTTGCTCGGCAAAGCTGCTGAGCACCGCCGACGGTTGGGCCGGCTTGCTGGTCAGGGCCAGGACGCCGAGAGCGATGGCCAGCAGCAACAGTGGAACAGAGAGAAAGCGGGCAACGCGCAGCATGGTCAGAGTCCGGGGCAGGCAAGTGGTGGGAGGTGTTGATACGCCTCGACTATGACAAAGGCGCTGTCACTGAGCGAGAGGCAAAATGCGCCAGTCCTGAGGCCATCTACGCCAGGTGAAAAGCACTTTTTAGTAGATCCTATTTGCATGTGCATGTGCATGTGCATGTGCATGTGCAAGGTCTACAGCCTCGTAGGGTGGACATGCCGAAGGCTTGTCCACCTTCCGGATAGCAGTGGCGGACAAGGCTGCGCCATGTCCTCCCTACCAACGAACACCCCGTAGCCCGGATGAAATCCGGGAGCAGAGCTGGCTTCGGTAAACCAGCCCAGGATTGCATCCGGATCTACAGGGTGTTGCGCTCAGAGGTGGACGCTTGCCATCCACCCGAGTCAGCGACTTAGCCTGCCAGCAACCAGGCACCGGTTACTGCCGAGGCAGCGCCGAGTACGCGTACTAGCGGTGCCGCAGCCTGCGGCAACAGGCGTACCAGGGCATAGCCGCTGGCGTGCAGGGCGGCGGTAGCAACTACGAAACCTGCGGCATAGCCCCATGGGCTGGCCAGCGCCGGCAGTTCCAGGCCGTGGGCAACGCCGTGGGTCAGGGCGAACAACGCGGTTAGGGCGATGGAGATAACCATCGGCAAGCGAATGGCCACGGCGACCAGCAGGCCGAAGGCCAATACCGAGGCGGCGATGCCAGTTTCCATCAGCGGAATCTGCAGGCCGTTAAAGCCGAGCACGCCGCCAATCAGCATGGTGCCAACAAAGGTCAGCGGCAGCGCCCAGCGAGCCGCGCCGGATTGCTGCGCGGCCCACAGGCCAACGGCGAGCATGGCCAAGAGGTGATCGAGGCCGAACACCGGGTGCGCCAGGCCGGCCAGCAGGCCTGAGTGGTCGTGGCCAGCGTGGGCGAAGGCCACGGCCGGGCTGAGGAATAGGGCGATGGCGAATAGGGATTTGCGCAGGTTCATGGGGTGATGCTCCTTTGATAAATGGTGGGGATGGATCGTCCCTCACCCCCGGCCCCTCTCCCGGAGGGAGAGGGGAGGAGTTGGTTCAGGCCGCGGTGAGCATGCCGTGTCGTTCGATAAAGGCGATGATCTGATCCAGGCCCTGACCGATCTTCTGGTTGCTGAACACGAAGGGCTTGTCGCCGCGCATCTTCAGGGTGTCGCGCTCCATCACTTCCAGAGACGCGCCGACCAGGGGGGCTAGGTCGATTTTGTTGATCACCAGTAGGTCGGACTTGCAGATGCCCGGCCCGCCCTTGCGCGGCAGCTTGTCGCCTGCTGACACGTCGATCACATAGATGGTCAGGTCTGACAGCTCTGGGCTGAAGGTGGCCGAGAGGTTGTCACCGCCGGACTCGACGATGATCAGGTCCAGGCCCGGAAAGCGCCGATTGAGCTGATCGACTGCTTCCAGATTGATCGAAGCGTCCTCGCGGATGGCCGTGTGTGGGCAGCCGCCGGTTTCCACGCCGATAATCCGCTCCGGCGCCAGGGCCTCGTTGCGCACCAGAAACTGCGCGTCTTCCTGGGTGTAGATATCGTTGGTCACCACTGCCAGGTTGTAGCGCTCGCGCAGGGCCAGGCACAGGGCCAGGGTCAGGGCGGTCTTGCCGGAGCCGACCGGGCCACCGATGCCGATACGCAGGGGTTGGCTTTTCATAGCGTTATCTCACTCCCATCTTCACTTGAGTGTCGACCGAGGCATTGCTGCGGGCGACTGAATCGATTTATGTAGGAGCGGGCCATGCCCGCGAAAGCTGATCGCGGGCATGGAACTAGGTGTCGCCCCGCTCCTACAGGTTTTCTATGACCTGAATAAACGGCTGTATTGGCGCTCGTGCGCCATGCTCGCCAGGGCCAGACCGAAGGCGGCGCTGCCCCAGTGTTGCGGTTGCAGTTCACTGGCCTGACGCTGCGCCTGATCGAGCAGTGGCAGCAGTTGCGAGGTCAGACGTTGGGCGGCTTGCTGGCCCAGCGGCAGGGTTTTCATCAGCACCGCCAGCTGGTTTTCCAGCCAGCCCCAGAGCCAGGCGGCCAGGGCATCCTCTGGCTCGATCAGCCAGGCGCGGGCTGCCAAAGCCCAGCCAACGGCCAGGCCGGGTTCGTCCAGTGCGCTAAACAGCTGCTGCGCCGGCTGATCCAGCTCCGGCAAGCCGCTCAGCAGTTGCTGCAGGGAGTAACCCATCTGCCGGCTTTCCAGGCGCAGCTCGCGGGTTTCGCGGCTGGCGCGTTGCTGCTCGGCCAGGCTGCGCAACTGCGCCCAGTCCTCGCTCGCGGCGGCCTGGCAATGGGCGAGCAGTAGCGGTGCCTCGAAGCGCGCCAAGTTGAGCAGCAGTTGATCGGCAATCCAGCGTTCGGCGCTTTCTGCGTTATCGACAAGACCCTGTTCCACGGCCATTTCCAGGCCTTGGGAGTAGCTATAGCCGCCAATCGGCAGCTGCGGGCTAGCGAGCCGGAGTAGCTGCCAAGCTTTATTCACTTGCGCGCACCGAATTGATGCAAACGCGGTGCGTAACTGAATTCGGCATCGCCGGCATGGGAGTGGTGATGGCCACCGCCGTAAGCGCCCTGCTCGGGTTGGTAGGGCGCTTGGATCAGCTGCACCGTCGCGCCAAGCTGTTCGAGCATGGCCTTGAGCACATAGTCGTCCGGCAGGCGCAGCCAGCCATCGCCGAGCTGCAGGGCTACATGACGGTTACCCAGGTGATAGGCGGCGCGCATCAGTTCGAAAGGATTGGCGCAGGTGACGTGCAGCAGCGGCTCGGGGCGGGCGACGACGCGCACGATACGGCCGTCTTCGGCGTGCAGGCACTCACCGTCGTGCAGGGCCGGTTGGCCGCGTTCGAGAAACAGGCCGACATCCTCACCCGTACGGCTGAAGCAGCGCAGGCGGCTTTTGCTGCGGGCCTCGAAGCTCAGTTCAAGTTCGGCGTCCCAGTGCGGCTGGGCGGCAATACGGCGGTGGATCACCAACATGGGGCAGTTTCCGGCAGGGCAATGCCGGTTACAGAGCAAGTGCCTTGCCAAACTGCCGTTGTGCCACGCAGAGCGGGCTGCGTGGGTGTGGTGTGGCTGAAGTTGAAGCGTGAAGAGGTTTGCTTTGGTGCGTGCGCTGGGTTTATGCGCACTTTTGGTGCGGCTAGTCGCGAGTTTGGCCGAGACCCTGCCAGTGTTTGGCACCAATAAAGATAAAGCGCAGTTGCTCGATCATCTTCACCTCGGGGGAAGCGTGCATCGGCAGGGTCGGGGCAGGTGGGTCGATCAGTTCGGGCAGGGTGGCGAATACGGTTTTTACCACCAGGTCTGCAATCACGTTCTGCGCCGGGGCATCGAAGTGCTGCAGTTTCGGCATGGTCGCCAGATCCGCCACCAGGTCGGCGGTAATGCGTTCGCGCAATGCGCCGACAGCTTGGCGCACCAGTAACGAGCCGCCGTACTGCTCGCGGGCGAGAAACAGAAACTGCGAACGGTTGGCCGCCACGGCGTCGAGGAAGATGCGCACCGAGGCGTCGATCACGCCGCCGACTTCAAATTCGTGATGGCGGACCTGGCGAATGGTTTCGCGGAATGTCTCGCCGACTTCGGCAATCAGAGCCAGGCCGAGGGCGTCCATATCGTCGAAGTGCCGATAGAAGCCGGTCGGCACAATGCCGGCGCAGCGCGCCACCTCGCGCAGGCTCAAGCTGCCAAAGCCACGGCCGCTGTCCATCAGGCTGCGCGCGGCGTCCATCAGGGCGTGGCGGGTCTGCAGTTTTTGTTCGGCGCGCGGTTGTAGTGGTTTCAAGCGTGCATGGCCCTGCATTGCGTAATCAGCGCCGCACTTTAACAAATGGCCGTTGTTTACGTCGAACCGCGCTTGCGCTGCGTTACTTGAGTGCACGAGTGTTGACTGGATAAACATGCTCTGCCAGTCTAGTGCACAATCGTACACTGGAGTCTTGTCATGGTCCTTCTTCCTTTTGCCTGGGTGCGTGGGCTTGCACGCCTGCTTTATCCGCTGCGCGTGCTGGTCGTCCATGGTTGGTTGCGGGAAAGCGATGTCGATGCCGGGCTGGCGCTGCTGCACCCGGCGCTGCGGCTGAATCGGGTATTTGCCCGGGTGACCCAACGCCAGTGGGTGGCCGATGACATGCTTGAACTGACTCTGCGCGCCAACGGCAACGGCAACTGGCGCGGCGCGCAGCCGGGCCAGCATTTGCAGCTGTATCTCGAACGCGATGGCGTGCGCCTGAGCCGCAGTTACAGCCTGACGGCGGTGCATAAGGATGGCCGCCTGCAGATCGCTATCAAGCATCAGGCGGGTGGGCGCGTATCGCCCTATCTGCTGGAGCATTTGGCGGTGGGCGATGTGCTGGAGCTGGGCCCGGTATATGGCGAACTGAGCTGGCCCGAGGCGTCACAGGGCGTGCTGCTGCTGGCTGCGGGCAGTGGCATCACGCCGTTGTTGGGCATGCTGCGCGCTGCTCTGAGTCAAGGCTTCAGTGCGCCGATCACGCTGCTGCATTATGTGCGCGAAAAGGGTCAGCGCGGTTTTGCTGCCGAGTTGCAGGCCCTGCAGGAGCAGCACGACAATCTGCAGGTGCGCTGGTCATTGACCGCCGGCGATGCTGAGCCGGATGGTTTTTCGGGACGATTTACTGATGAGCATCTGGCCGAAGTTGCGCAGCTAGACCAGCGCCGCGTGCTGGCCTGCGGCCCGGCAGGGTTTGTCGCCCAGGTACAGCAGTGGTGGCAGGCCGCTAGCTTGCCGGGTGCGCTACAGGTCGAGGCCTTTACTGCGCCCGTACTGCGCGCCGACGTCAGCCTGCGTCAGGTACGTTTGGGGTTTGCCCGCAGCCATCAACACGCCATTGCCAATAACCAGCACAGCTTGTTGGAGCAGGCCGAGGCGCAGGGCCTGCAGCCGGCTCACGGCTGTCGCCAGGGCATCTGCGCCAGCTGCACTTGCACCTTGCTGAGCGGCACGGTGCGCGATCTGCGCAGCGGCCTGCTCTTCAGCGAGCCGGGGCAGCCGATCCGCTTGTGTGTTAGCGCGCCCCATAGCGACGTAGAAATTGACCTTTAACGTGCGAGGGAATCCCCATGCGTGGTGATCGCGAACTGTCCGTAGATGAAATGAACGCCTTCGGCAATGAGCTGGATGCCCTGCGCCAGCGCACCCTGGCCGATCTGGGTGAGGTGGATGCACGCTATATCCGCCGCATACGCGCGGCGGTGCGCTTTTGTTGCTGGAGCGGACGTGGGCTGCTGATGCTCGGCTGGTTTCCGCCGACCTGGCTGCTTGGCACGCTACTGTTGGGCCTGGGCAAGATTCTCGAGAATATGGAGCTGGGCCATAACGTGATGCACGGCCAGTACGACTGGATGAATGACCCCGAATTTGCCGGGCGCAGCTATGAGTGGGATATCGCCGGGCCCAGTGACTTCTGGCGGCACACCCACAACCATGTGCACCACACCTGGACCAATGTGCTGGGCATGGACGATGACATTGGTTATGGCGTGGTGCGGCTGTTTCCCGAGCAGCGCTGGAAGCCGTTCTACCGCTGGCAGCCGCTGTGGGTGACGATTCAGGCGGTGCTGTTCCAGTACTCGGTGGCCATCCAGCATCTGCGCCTGGACAAGGTCTACAAGGGCAAGCTGAGCAAGGCCGAAGTGCGCCCGCTGATCAAGCAGTTCAACGGCAAAATCCTGCGGCAATGGGTTAAGGATTACCTGTTCTTCCCATTGCTGGCGCTGTTGATCGGGGCCAATGCTCTAGCGGTGCTGGCTGGTAATCTCGTGGCCAACCTGATCCGCAATCTATGGACCTTCACGGTGATCTTCTGCGGTCACTTTACCGAGCAGGCGGCGGTGTTCAGCAAGGAGTCGGTAGTCGGCGAGAGCCGTGGTCATTGGTATCTGCGTCAACTGCGCGGTTCCAGCAACCTCAACGGTGGGCCGCTGTTTCATATCCTCACCGGCAACCTTAGCCACCAGATCGAGCACCACCTGTTCCCCGATCTGCCGGCGCGGCGCTATGCGGCGTTGGCCGTGGAGGTGCGCGAGATCGCCGAGCGTTATGGCCAGGTCTATAACAACGGCAGTTTGTGGCGGCAGTTCAGCACGGTGCTTAAGCGAATCTGGATCTATCGTCGGCCACCCGCAGCCCCTCTGCCGGCCAGCGCATAAAAGCACGCCGTAGCCCGGATGCAATCCGGGGGATTTGCGGCGCGACATCGAGCACTCCCCGGATTGCATCCGGGCTACAAGATCAGCGGGTGAACACGCACGTCAGATAGCGGTTGCTAAAGCCGTAGCGCAGCATCGAGTACAGCCGGCTAAACAGGTACAGAGGATGTTTGCGGTAGTACAGCAGCACGGCATTGCCGACCCCCTCGCTGCGGTGCTGTTTGTGCTTATCGGCCTGTTTCGAGAATAAACCTTTGAACTGCCACCACTGAATCTGCTCCAAGTGCTGGCGCGCATATAGGCCCTGCTGGCGGAACAGTGCATAAAAGCTGCGTTTACTAAAGTCATGCAGGTGGTGGGGGTTGCCGTCCAGGGTCGGAGTGATCGGCACCGAGGCGATAACTTTGCCGCCTTCAGCCAGTAAACGCGCATAGTTGCCCAGCAGTTGTTGCGGGCGCGGCAGATGCTCGATGGTTTCCAGGCTGACGATGCAATCGAAACCCTGGTCGCCGCTGAATTGTTCGGCATCGGCACATTCATAACGCAGGTTGGCCAGTTGGTAATGCTCGCGGGCATAGGCGATGGCTGCCGGGTCGATGTCCACCCCGGTAACCTGCATATGCGGGTTGCGTTCTGCCAGTAGCGCCGTGCCGTAGCCGCAGCCGCAGGCCATATCCAGCACGCGCTGGCCGCTTAAGTGCTCGGCGGCAAATTCATAGCGCTGCATATGAATCTGTAGGCTGGCCTGGTCGTCCAGGTTTTGCGGGTTGAGATCTTTCGGGTAAATCCGTTCGATGGTATGCATGGTCATGGCAGCGCAAAGAGAAGCCGGGACTATATGTCAGGCGGCCCACTTTTCCCACGAGCTGTATTTGGCATGCTTTGTGGTTCTGCACTTTCTTTCTCGGCGGTATGACACAAGGATGGTTTGCTATGTCGACATCTTCTGCACCCCGTTATCCCCTGGTCCTGGTGCCAGGTTTACTGGGCTTTATCAGCCTGCTCGGTTACCCCTACTGGTATGGCATCGTCACGGCGCTGCGCCGCATCGGTGCAAAAGTCTTCCCGGTACTGGTGTCTTCGGTGCATTCCACCGAGGTGCGCGGCGAGCAACTGCTGCTGCGCATCGCCGATGTGTTGCAGCAAACCGGTGCCGAAAAGGTGCACCTGATAGGCCACAGCCAGGGCGCGCTGACGGCGCGCTATGCGGCGGCGCTAAAACCTGAGTGGGTGGCCTCGGTTACCTCGGTGGCTGGGCCCAACCATGGTTCGGAGCTGGCAGATTTTCTCAAGCGCAAAGCCCCGCACGGCAGCCTGCGTGAGCGCATTTTGAGTGCCTTGTTACGTAGTGTGGCCCGCTGCATGGCCTGGCTGGAGCGCGGTTACAAAGGCGAGCCGCTACCGATGGATGTGGCTGCGGCGCAGCAATCACTGACCAGCGACGGCGTGGCGGCCTTCAATCTGCAATATCCACAGGGCTTGCCCGAAGTCTGGGGTGGTGAGGGGGCGGCCGAGGTCAATGGCGTGCGCTATTACTCCTGGTCCGGCACCCTTCAGCCGGGTATCACTAACAAAGGTGGCAACCGCTTCGATGGGCCGAATGTCGCTTGCCGGATGTTTGCCAAGACCTTTCAGCGCGAGCCTGGGCAATGCGATGGCATGGTCGGGCGCTATAGCTCGCACCTGGGCACGGTGATCGGTGATCAGTACCCGCTGGACCACTTCGATATCATCAATCAGACCTTTGGCCTGGTTGGCAAAGGTGCCGAGCCGGTAAAGCTGTTTGTTGAGCATGCGCAGCGCTTACAGGCGGCAGGGCTCTAATGCCGGCGTTGCCGGCGATTCGCACGCATGGCGTGCTCCTACAGGTTTGCGACAGCTCGTAGGATGGGTTGAGCTTGCGATACCCATGCTGTCGCTTGAAATAACGCTCATTGATGGGTATCGCTGTGCTCAACCCACGCGGCCCGACCCATCTTAAAAAGGCTTATTCCAATAGTTCGGCAAAATCGACCCAGATGCTCTGATCATCTTCGCAAATGGCAATTATCTGCAGCGATTGCCCGGCGCAGGGACCGGCGACGCATTCGCCGGACTCGATCAAAAACAGCGCGCCATGGGTGGCGCATTGGATCAGGCTGGCGCTGACATCGAGAAACTGGTCGGGCAGCCATTCCAGCGGGATGCCACGGTGCGGGCAGCGGTTGCGATAGGCATACAGCTGGCCGTCTTTGCGCACGGCAAACAGCTTCTCTCCCGCTATCTCAAAGCCCCGGCTCTGGCCTTCGGCCACTTCATCCGGCGCACATAAACGCAACATAGGAACCTCCCCGACAGGCCGGCATTATGCCGCCCTGGCGCGGAAGTGAAAGAGGAGGGCGCATCCTTGCGCCAAGTGGAACTCGGTTTCGCGGCTCGTTAAGGGCGCGCTAAAAATACTAATCGGTCAGATTTCCCAGACCAGATTGACCGCCGCATGCCGGCCCGGCTGGCTATAACGGCTGATGCCCGCATCATCGCTGGCGCGGCCGCGTACATCACCCCATTGCCAGTACTGCTTGTCGGTGAGGTTGTATAGGCCGGCATTGACTGAGAACTGCTCATTGAGCTGCCACCAGGCATTCAGGTCGAGGATGCCGTAGCCGGAGCTGCGGAACTGCTCGTTGATACGTGTTGCGGTTGCTTCGCTGCGGTCGATGCGCTCTTTGGCGGCTACTAGGGTCCAGTTCAGCTCGCCGCCAAAACGGCCGCTGGGTTCGCGATAGCCGAGGCCCAATACGCCCTTGAGCGGGTCGATACTGTTGAGTGGCTGCTTCTTACCTTTGTCCTGGCCATGGGCGTAGGCGGCGCTGGCCTGGGCGTAGGTACCGCTGGGTAGGCCCAACTGATCCAGATACAGCTCGCCTTTGAGTTCGGCGCCGCGGATATCAACCCGATCCAGGTTGACGCTCTGGAAGGTCAGCAGTGGGTCGCTGGCCACTGTGGTCTGTTCGATAAAGTCCTTATACCGGTTGTAGAACAGGCTGGCGCTAAAGCTGCCCAAGGCGTACTGCCCGCGCAGGCCTGCTTCCAGGCTCTGGCTGGTTTCCGGCTTGAGGCTGGTGTTGGCGATGGTCTGATAGCCATGGGCCGGGTTGCTGAACTCACCGAAGATATCCACTGCCTCGGGCGCGCGGAAACCCGCTGCGTATTGGCCGAACAGGCTGTGGGCGGAGTCCAGCTGGTAGGTCACGCCGAATTTCGGTGACCAGGCGCTATCGCTGAAGCTGGGAGGGTTGGGCTCGGTGCGGTTGGCGTTGAGATATTCAGTGGTGGCCTTGGGCTTGATCTTGTAGTGGTCGTAACGCAGGCCCGGTAGCAGGCTCCAGCGACCGATCTCGATACTGTCCTGGACGAACAGCGCGCTGTGTTGACTGGTGGGGTCGGGGAAATCACTTAAGGGGAAGTTCTCCGGGTTGACGAAGGCGGTGCCGGTTACCCGGTTGACCTCGCTGCCCCGGCGCAGGTTGCTGCTCTTGCTGCGCTTGAGGTCGAGGCCGTAGATCAGCTCATGGTTCCAGTCGCCAAACTGCAGGTCCTTGCCCAGAGCCAGATTGAAGGCCCAGAGGTCTTCTTCGTAGCGTGAGTCGCGCTCACGTTTGCGCAGAGTGGCAGCGGGTGGCGGCGGCAGAGTTGGGGCACCCATGGAGGTCCAGACTGTGCGCTGCTGCAGGGTCTGCTGGCGGGTTTCGGTGCTTTGTTGGCTCAGCTGCCAGTCCAGGCGGTCAGCCATCAGGCTGTCTAGGGTCACTTGATGGCTGAGAGTAAAGCGCTCACGCTCAGTGCTGTCGTCGGCCCAGGAATCGCTAATTAGGCTGTTGCTGCGCATCACAGGTCCGATGGCCGTGCTGCTCAATACGCTCTCCTCGTTGCGCAGGCGGCCGTCGGCATTGTCCTTGTAACGCTCATAAGCTAGTTGCAGGCGACTGCCGTCGGCATAGTCCCAGCCGATCTTGGCCAGCAGATTGTCGGTCTGGAAGTCCAGCGGGTTGCTCTGCTCGCGCCCTGCGCCCTGGCCGCCGCGACCGCCATAGCTGTCTATTGCCTGGCCGCTACGCCGACCCAGGTTAAGTAGGCCATCCACCTGGCCGAGTCGGGCGGCAAAGGTGGCGCTGCGTTGCCAGCTGTCATCACTGCCGTCGTAGCCGGTCTTGAGGCGCGCGTAGGCGTCGTTGCCTTCATCGAGATAGTCGCGTGCCTCCTTGGTCAGAAAACTCACCGCGCCGCCGATGGCGTTGCTGCCGTACAGCGAGCTGGCCGGGCCGCGAATGATCTCCACTTGCCTGATGGTGTCGAGGTCGACGTAGTTGCGCTGGGCACTCTGAAATGGGCCGAAGCTGAAGGCGTCGGATACCCCAACGCCGTCCACCTGGGTGAGCACCCGATTACCCCCGATGCCACGGATGCTGAAGCCGGACAGGCCGAAACGGCTACCGCTGCCGCTAACTGAAACGCCAGGTTCATGGCGCACCAGGTCCTTGATGTTCTTCATGGCTTTTTGATCGATATCGCGCTCGCTGTGTACCGAGACGGTGCTGGGCACCTGATCAAGGGTTTGCTCGGTACGGGTAGCCGTGACGGTCACCGTGTCGAACTGGTTTGGCGCTTTCTCTGCGCCAAGGGCCAGCGATGGGCTCAGGAGCAGCAGGGCAAGCCAGGGGCGGCGGGCGAATGGAGGACTTCTGTGCATGGGGACTCCAGGGTCGTTCAGGTGGCTTCTCTGGCCACCGGGTTGGCATCGGCGGCAAAGCTAAACGACATTGACACGCTAATGCAAATAATTATCAAATAGATTTAATTCGATTTGACTGGGTAATTGCATGTTGCGTTTGTCGCTGTTTCTGCTGCTGTCGCTGGGGCTGCATGCCGCCGGTTGGCTGCTGCATGGCGGGGCGCAATTGCCTGCATTGAGTGCGACGCAAACCCGTGAAGCGCCCCAGGTATTACGCCTGGCTGCCGTGCTGCAACAGGCCGAGCCGGCGCCGGTCAAACTGCCTGAGCAACCGCAACCGCAACCGCAACCGCAACCGCAACCGCAACGCCAGGTGGTAGCCCCTAGAAAGGCGCCAGCACCTAAGCCTGTCGCGCAGCCGCCAGTGGCCAAGGCAAAGCCTGCGGTGGTTGCACAGCCAACTCAAAGCCAGCCCGCACCAGCACTGCCAGCCAATGCAATAAGCCCGCCTGCAGCGGTGGTTGCGTCAGCCCCGACCGCGCCCGCCAAACCGGTTGCCGTGCAGCCGGCCGCTGAAGTGCTCAGCACGAAACCGAGCTTTCGTGAGCCGCCACGCCAGCCTAATTACCCGTCTCAGGCGCGGCGGCGTAATCAGCAGGGTGTGGTGCTGGTCGAGGTGCGCCTGGATGCGCGCGGCCAGCAGCGCAGCCTGAATGTGCTGCGCTCCTCGGGCGTTGACAGCCTTGATCGCGCTGCCCTGGAGGCTGTTGCCAAGTGGCGTTTTAACCCTGAAAGAACAGGCGGCCAGGCCGTGCCTAGCCGTGTACAGATCCCTATTCAGTTCGCTTTGACGGCGAGCCGTTGATTAACCAGTGAGGAGTTTTCCATGAGTACACACGCCCAGCCTGTCGCGACCACTAATGATCTGTATCTGGCCTGGCAGGTGCTACGCAGCGAGCAGCCACGCCTGCGCGCCCGCGATGCCGCCGAGCGTCTGGCCGTCAGTGAGGCCGAACTGGTGGCCAGTCGTCTTGATGTCGATGCTGTGCGCCTGCAGCCAGATTGGGCGCAGTTACTGCCGGCACTCGGCGAACTGGGTTATGTCATGGCGCTGACCCGCAACGAGCATTGCGTCCACGAGCGCAAGGGCTATTACCGCGAGGTAACGGTGACCGGCAATGGGCAGATGGGGCTGGTGGTGTCTGCCGATATCGACCTGCGCCTGTTCCTCGGCGGCTGGGCCAGTGTGTTTGCCATTGAAGAGCAGACTGGCAAAGGCACCCAGCGCAGCATTCAGGTGTTCGACCGCCAGGGCACTGCGGTGCACAAGGTATTCCTTACCGAAGACAGCCAACTAAGCGCCTGGGCACCTCTGCTGGAGCGTTTGCGTATGGTTGAGCAGAGCGTTGAGTTGGAGCTGTTACCGCTGCCCCAGGCGCAGCCGACGCAAGCCGATGCCCAGGTGGATGTGAATGCCCTGCGCGTGGGCTGGTCGACCCTCAAGGACACTCACCACTTCTTCGCCCTGCTGAAAAAGCACGGTACTACACGCACCCAGGCACTGCGCCTGGCCGGCCGCGAATGGGCCGAACCAGTGGATGTGCGCGAGCTGCCGAAACTGCTGGAGCAGGCCGGTGCGCGTGAAGTGCCGATCATGGTGTTTGTCGGCAACCGCCACTGCATCCAGATTCACTCCGGCCCGGTACGCAATCTGCGCTGGATGGATAGCTGGTTCAACGTGCTCGACCCCGAGTTCAATCTGCATCTGCAGACCACTGGCGTGACCGAGCTGTGGCGGGTGCGCAAGCCCAGCACTGATGGCGTGATTACCAGTTGGGAAGCCTTCGATGCCAATGGCGAGCTGGTGGTGCAGCTGTTCGGTGCGCGCAAGCCGGGCATCCCCGAGCGTGAAGACTGGCGTGCCCTGGCCGAAAGCGCGCCAGCGCTGGAGTGCTGAGATGAGCCAGTGGTGGAGTGCGATGGGGCCGCTGGGCTGGCCGTTGGCATTGTGTTCGCTGCTGGCGCTGGCGCTGATCCTGGAGCGCCTTAGCGTATTTCTGCGGTTACAGCCGCTGAGCACTGCCGCCGGGCGGGCGGCCGTCAGCGCTTGCCGTACCTGTGAGCGTGAGCACTGTAAAGGCCGCGCGCGCGGGTGGCGTTATGGCTTGGCGTTGTTGCTCAAGCACAGCGCTTTACCGGCCGTGCAGCGTGAGGAATTGCTCGGTTGCTGGCTGCTGGAGGAGCGCCAGCGCCTCAATCGTCAACTGCGCCTGCTGCAGCTGATCGGCATGCTGGCGCCCATGCTCGGCTTGCTCGGCACGGTGCTGGGCATGCTGGAAATGTTTGCCACTATCGCCGGGCAGAACAGCCCGGTGACCCCGGCGCTGCTCGCCGATGGCCTGTGGCAAGCGCTGTACACCACGGTGTGGGGCTTGCTGATCGCCATTCCGGCACTGGCGGCGGGGCAGGGCTTTGCCTTGTGGGCCGAGCGTTACCTGGAAGGCGTGCAGGCGTTGCTCAATCGTTGTCAGTTGGCATTGGACGGCCTGGAGCTGGAACTGCCGGGTCATCAGCCGGCCGCGCAGTGGGTATTGTCGTGATTCGTCTGCCTGCCGCCAGCAGCTCCCAGGGCAACCTGCTGCCCGATCTGACGCCGCTGCTTGATGTGATCTTTATCGTGCTGGTGTTCTTTCTGCTGACCGCGCAAACCCCGCTGCTGGAGCTGCCCTTGCAGTTGCCGCAGAGCCGTGAGGCGCTGCCCACAGCGAGTGCCGGCAGTGGCGAGCGCATGCAAATACAGCTGTCTGCCGAAGGGGATTGGCACTTTAACGGCGCCCCGCAGGCGGATTTCAGCGCACTGCGCACTGAGCTGACTGCAGCCTTTGCCGCCGACAACACTGCGAGCCTGGATTTGGCGCTGGATCGTCAGGCGCCGCTGTCGGCATTTCTCGACCTGATGGCGCTGCTGCAACAGCAGGGCATTCAGGACAGTCGCATTCTTTTAGAGGCCAATCATGAAACGCCTTAACACTCTGCTCGCCCTGTGTGCGGGCTTTTGGGTTTGTTCTTCGGCGATGTCCGCCGAGCCGTTGCCGCAACGCTGGATCAGTTCCGGCGGCTCGCTCAGTGAGTGGGTGGTGGCGCTGGGCGGCGAAAGTCGCTTGGTGGGCGTGGACAGCACCAGTCAGCATCCAGAATCGCTGCGTGCGCTGCCGAGCATCGGTTATCAGCGCCAGTTGGCGGCCGAGGGCATGCTGACCCTACGCCCGGATATGCTGATCGGCAGTGAAGAGATGGGGCCACCGCCGGTGCTGGCGCAGTTGCGTGGCGCCGGTGTGCGGGTGGAAATGCTCTCGTCCAAAGCGGATCTGACCAGCCTGCAAGCCAGCTTGCAGCGCATCGGCACTTTGTTAGGTGAGCCGCAACGAGCTGATCAGGCCTTCGCGGCCTATCAGCAGCGCTTGCAGCAGCAGGCCGACTGGCTGGTGACTGCACAGCGTCAGCAGGCGGCGCCGGGTGTGCTGCTGTTGCTCGGGCATGCCGGCGGCAGCCCGATGGCGGGCGGTAAGGACACCTCGGCCGACTGGCTGATCGAGCGCGCCGGTGGGCGCAACCTGGCCAGCCATAGTGGTTTCAAGGCACTGTCCACCGAGGCCTTGCTGGCGCTTGATCCAGAAGTGGTGATCATTGCAGATCGCAGCCTGTCCGGTGCTGCTGCGCGTGAGGCGCTGTTGCAGCAGAACCCAGCGCTGGCAGCGACCCGCGCGGCGCGTAACCAGCGTTTGTTGATGCTCGACCCGACGCTACTGGTCGGCGGTCTCGGCCCGCGTTTGCCGGATGGGCTGGCGGCCTTGTCCGCAGCCTTTTATCCTGCCAGCCAACCTCTGGTCGCCGAAGCTAAGCCCACGCCATGAATCCTGTTATTCGACCGCGCTCACTGTTTATCGCGCTGGGCCTGTTGCTGGCGCTCGCGCTCTGGTTATCCCTGGCGCTGGGGCCGGTCAGCCTGCCGCTGCTGGACACCCTCAAAGCGGCGCTGCGCCTGTTGGGCCTGGCGCAACCGGGTGATGATTTGGCCCAGGCCGAACTGATACTCGGGCAGATCCGTCTGCCGCGCACCTTGCTCGGCCTGCTGGTCGGCGCGGTGCTGGCGCTGTGCGGGGTGGCGATGCAGGGGCTGTTTCGCAACCCGCTGGCTGACCCAGGCCTGATCGGCGTATCCAGCGGCGCGGCCCTCGGTGCGTCGATTGCGATTGTTGGCGGGGCTATGCTGGGCGGCCTGCCGGAGGCCTTCGCACCTTATCTGTTGTCGTTGTTCGCCTTTATCGGTGGCCTTGGGGTGACTGCGCTGGTCTATCGCCTGGGCCGGCGAGACGGTGAAACCAATGTGGCGACTATGCTCTTGGCCGGTATTGCGTTGACCGCACTGGCCGGCGCGGCCATCGGTCTGTTCACCTATCTGGCCGATGACGCCACCTTGCGCACCCTGACCTTCTGGAACCTGGGCAGCCTCAACGGCGCCAGTTACGCACGCCTATGGCCGTTGCTGCTGGTGACCGCGCTGGTGGCGCTGTGGTTGCCACGGCGGGCCAAGGCGTTGAATGCCTTGCTGCTCGGCGAATCCGAGGCGCGTCACCTGGGCTTTGCTGTGGAGCGGGTCAAGGCCGAGCTGGTGTTCTGTACCGCCCTTGGTGTGGGAGCAGCCGTGGCGGCAGCGGGGATGATCGGCTTTATCGGCCTGGTGGTGCCGCATCTGGTGCGTCTGCTGGTGGGGCCGGATCATCGCGTGCTGTTGCCGGCCTCGGCCCTGGCGGGTGCCAGCCTGTTGCTGCTGGCCGATCTGGCGGCGCGGTTGGTGCTGGCCCCGGCGGAATTGCCGATTGGTATTGTCACGGCGCTGATTGGCGCGCCGTTCTTCCTTTATCTGTTGCTGCGGGGGCGTACCTGATGTTGCGCGCGGAAAATCTGGCGGTACAGCGCGGCCCATGCACGGTGTTGGCGGATATCAACCTGGAGTTGCGCCCCGGCGAAGTGCTTGGCGTGCTGGGGCCCAATGGCGCCGGCAAAAGCACCTTGCTCGGCGCCTTGTGTGGTGAACTGCAACCGAGTCACGGCGATGTCTGGCTGGATCAGCGGCGGTTGCAGGACTGGCCCGGCAGCGAGCGTGCGCAACGCCTGGCGGTATTGCCGCAGACCTCGACGCTGAACTTTGCCTTTCGCGTGGAAGAAGTGGTCGGCATGGGTCGTCTACCTCACGCCAGCGGCCGCGTGCGTGATGCGCAGATTATCAAGCAGGCGCTGGAGGCGGCCGATGCCTTGCACCTAGCTGGGCGCAGTTACCTGGCGTTATCTGGCGGCGAGCGTCAGCGCGTGCACCTGGCGCGGGTGCTGGCGCAGCTGTGGCCGGGCGGTGAAGGGCAGATGCTGCTGCTCGATGAACCCACTTCGATGCTTGATCCGCTGCATCAGCACACCACATTGCAGGCCACCCGCGCCTTTGTCGAGCAGGGCGCAGCGGTGCTGGTGATTCTTCACGACCTTAACCTGGCCGCGCGTTACTGCGACCGCTTGTTGCTGCTCAATGGCGGTCGACCCCATGCACTCGGTAGCCCAGAGGAAGTCTTGCGTGCCGAGCCGCTGCAGGCTGTATTCGGGCTGGAGGTGCTGATACAACAGCATCCGGAACGGGGTCATCCTTTAATTGTCGCTCGTTAGGGTCATGTTTATGCGTATTGCCTTACTGCTGGTCTCTGCGCTGTTGAGCGCTTGCCAGGCCTCGTTACCGGCTTTACCCGCCTGGCAGAGCCCGGAAGGTTTGCAGCATCCTGAGCTGGGGCAGATTGTCGAGTTGCGCACTGGTGCTCGGATGACGTCTGAGCAGTTGCTTGAGCGCTTGGCCGCTGCGCCCAAAGTGCTGGTGGGCGAGCGGCATGACAATCCCGATCACCACGCGCTGCAGCTCTGGCTGTTGCGCGCGCTGGCAGCGCAGCGGCCGCAGGGTAGCCTGCTGCTGGAAATGCTGACACCGGATCAGCAGATCAAGATCGATCAGGCGCGCGCGGCCATCGCGGCCGGGCAGGCGCCGCAGGACATCCTGAGTGCCCTGGCCTGGCAGCCGGGCTGGGCCTGGTCGCTGTACGGACCGCTGGTGCAGCATGCTTTGCGTCAGCCGTATCCGCTGCTGGCCGCCAATCTCGAACGCCGTGAAATCATGCAAATCTATGCTCAGGTGCCGCAGTTGCAAGGGCAGGCTTCCACGGCTCAATCAGTGCGTGAGGCGTTGTTTGAACAGATTCGTCAGTCGCACTGCAACCTGCTGCCGGAAAGTCAGTTGCCCGCCATGCTTGCCGTGCAGCAACAGCGGGATCGGCGCATGGCCGAAGCCCTACTGGCCGCGCCTGAACCGAGCCTATTGTTTGCCGGTGTGTTCCATGTGCGCCGCGAGCTGGGCGTGCCGCTGCATCTGCAGGATTTAGGCGCAGCTAAAGGTGTGCAGGTGTTAATTCTGGCGGAGGTTGGCAGCCAGATTGCCGCCGAGTCGGCTGATTACGTCTGGTACACCCCTGCGCAACCTGAGCAGGACCACTGCGCAAAACTGCGACCCTAGCCCGATTTGCCTGCGGCTGAGCAGGTAATCTGCGGTTTTCACCGGAGACCGCCGATGCCAGCCGCTGCCCATGCCTTGCTTACCCGCTACTTCAATGCCCTCAACGAACGCGACAGCCGCGCCTGCCTGGCCCTGCTCAGCGTCGATGTGCTGCTGGACATCAACCAGGGGCCGCGCGAGCAGGGCTTGCAGGCCTTTGCCGACTACCTGGAGCGCACCCAGCGCTGCTACCGCGAAAGCATTGATAACCTGCATATACTCACGGAGCCGAGCGGGCAGCGTGCCGCTTGTGAATTCACCCTGAACGGCGAGTACCTGAGCACCGACGACGGGTTGCCAGACGCCTGTGGCCAGAGCTATCAACTGACTGCGGCAAGCTTCTTCGAGATTCGCGACGGCAAGATCTGCCGGGTAAGCCAGCACTTCAATCTGCCGGAGTGGCTGGCGCAGGTTGATTTCTAACGGTTGCTAAACGTACTTTTCGACAGACAAAAAAAGACCCGGCAAGAGCCGGGTCAATAACCGTGATTAGCCTGATGAGGAGATAATCTGAAGAGGCCGACTGAAGGTCTCTTAAGCTTATCGGCTGATCTCGCGACCAGTTGTGATAATAATAACAATTCTCATTTCTATGTCAACACTCCCAAGCTAACTTTTTTATCTGCCGGCCAAAAACTGTCCGGCTATAAAAAAGCAACCCGACGCGAGGTCGGGTTGCTGAAGTCGCAAGCGGGGTTCAGGGCACTTCGCCCGGCAGGCGCAGCTGGGTGACTTCCTTGTTTAGCAGATCGATGCGTTTGGCCATATTCTCGATCAGGCTGTGGGCAATCCGGGGGTTGCTCTGCATCAGGCTGAGAAATTGCTCTTTGGGTATCACCATGACCGTACACGACTCGCTGGCCAATACGGTGGCGCTACGCTTCTCGCGGGTGAACACGGCCATGGCGCCGAAAATTTCGTCCTTTTGTACATCCCCGACTTTATGCCCATCGACGTAGGCCTCAGCGTGGCCTTCGATAATGATAAAGACGTTGTCGGCCACATCGCCTTGATGGATCAGCTCTTCACCTGCGGCAAAATGCTGGAAGCCGGTGGAGGGGCGAATTTCCGGTTGTTTCAGGCGCGCCAGGGCGTCGGACAGCAGGGCGGTATGGCCGATCAGGTACTGGATAAACAATTCCTGACGCTCTTCGCTGGCATAGATGTGCTTGAACACGTCGCTGCGCGAGTAGGGGATCAAGCTCAGTTGCTCTTCGCTGCTGTAGCGGCAACTGGGCATGTCCAGGCCCTGGCGCAGGCCAACCAGGTCGCCTTCCTGCAGATAGAACAGCGGACGTTCGTCGACCACGGCATGCAGCAGGCCATTTTCAATGATGAATAGCTGATTGCCCGGCAGTATCTTGGCCAGGTCTTCCGCACGTTCAAGCTGTAGTGGCGATCCAGCAGGTGCAAGCCCATCGAGCAATTGAGTGGGGATGCTTTGTAGTCGGTTGATCAGCTGATCGGCGTAAGCCGGTTGCTCCCCGAGTAAATACATGAGCGAATTTCCTTGAACTGGCTGGGCATACTAAACCGCACGAACGTCCCTAAAACAATAGTTGCCAGCGCGCTTCAGGTAAATCAAAAGCCTGATAGGTTGTGAGCTAGCTCTTGTTGTGGGGTGAACTTTCATCGAGCTGGCCATTCAATTCGGCTTTATGCCCGGGTGGCAGTTCGTTCCAGTGCACGTCCAACAGCGCGCCTTCAATTGCATACAGCAGCACCTTGGATGCCCTGAAGCCGCGCGCGCGTACCGCTCGATAAGCGCCCACCGCACCCAGCCGGCGCAGGTCATTGGCGCTGTGAATGCCGACTGCGTGTAACCACTGGGCCGAGGTTTTGCCGAGGTTCTTCAGGTGTTGCAACTCATCGTTCATCAAGCCTCCTTGCGCTGCTGGGCAGTCGTGCGGATGGAGTCAGTTTGGCGTGCCTGCCAGAAAGTGTAGCGGCCAGCGGACAAAACGTGGCTGTTTGGCATCACCTCGGGTCTGGCGCAGAACACACCGCCAGCGTCGGCTCTGGCGCCTGATAATCGCGTGCTGACGTCGGCGTGATTCAAGGGGGCTCAACGGGTGTTGTAGCGCAGGCGGGTGCCGAAATTCACTGACATAAGAATCTCGTCAGCCGTCAGCTCGACCGGAAAGTAGGCCCCGGAAATCTGCGCGTGAGCCAGGCTGGCACCTTCGAGTTGGGCGTTGCGCAGGTCAAGGCCGCGTAGGTCGGTACCGCGAAAGTAGGCGTTGGTGAAGTTGATGCCTTGGGCATCCAGGTCGCGCAGATCAATCCCGCGAAAATCACCGTCGCTCAGGTCGACGACTGTGTCTTTGGGCTTTTGTGCGTTGAAAGCGGGGATTTGTTCGTTGCGAATCAGGATATACAGCGGGCTATCCAGTTGTCGGGGCTGGCTCATGGGGCATCTCCTTATGAACTCCCCGCCAGTATAGAAGCCGCGGCGCGCTCTGCTCGCGCCGCAACTCTTATTGCCCGGTTACTTGTTCAGGCCAGGTAGGCGCTGACGAATGCGTGCGATCAGGGTGTCGAGGCTGGCGCTTTCGTGGGTGTCTACACGCTTGCTGTGCAGCAACTCATCGTCACTCAGCGCTTCGCGGCTGGCTTGCTGGGCGTGTACGACATCCATGGTGGCGTCGGACGGGTCGCTGCCAGCAGCCTGGCGCTGTTCCAGCCAACTGGCGATCACTTCGTCCGGGGCGCTGCATTCCAAAATCAGGAAGGGCGCACCGCAGGCTTCGGCCACCTGGCTGGCCGCTTCGCGTTGTGCCTGCTTGAGGTAAGTGGCGTCTATGACTACCGGAAAGCCGGCATGCAGGGCCGCTTCGGCGAGCTGGTGCAGGCGCTGGTAAGTGGCGGCGCTGGCGTCCTGGGTGTAGATACCTGCGCTAAGTTTGCCGAGGTCGGTATCCTTTTGCTCGCCAAACAGGCGCTTACGCTCTACATCCGAGCGCAGGCGAATAGCGCCCAGTGCTTCGACCAGACGCATGGCCACATGGCTTTTGCCTACAGCTGAAACGCCGTGGGTAATGGCCAGGAAGTTGGAGGGGATGGCGCTGTAGCTTTCCGCTAGGTTGGCGTAGTTGCGGTATTGGCGCAGGGTCACGGCTTTTTGCACGGCATCGGTCTGATGGGCCAGGCTGAACAGCGCAACCTTGGCGCGCACCAGGGCGCGGTAGGCTTTGTAGAAGTTCAGCAATTCCAGGGCTGCGTAATCACCGGTGTGCTCCAGCCAGGCATTGACGAAGCGCCAGGCGTGGGCCTTGAGGCCACGGTCTTCCAGGTCCATGGCGAGGAAGGCGGCGTCTGAGGCGATATCGATCAGACGGAACGGCTCGTTGAACTCGATGCAGTCGAACAGCACCACCTGGTCGTCCAGCAGGGTGGCGTTGCCCAAGTGAATATCGCCGTGGCACTCGCGGATTGAGCCATTGGCCGCGCGTGTGGCCAGCAGCGGCTCAAGGCGCGCGCAGTTGGCTTCGGTCCAGGCTTGCAGGGCTTCCAGCTGCTGCAGGTCGGCCGCGTCATTGAGCATTGGACGGATCTGTTCGAAGTTCTGCCGCATCGGCGCGACGATCGCTTCAGGCGTGCACAGCGCATGGCTGGCCGCGACCGCTGGGGTCGCGGCGTGGAAGTCGGCAATCTGTTTGGCCAGGGCATCGATATGCGCCTCGCTCAGTTCGCCGCGCGCCTGTACTTCGCTGAGCAGCTGGCTTTGCGGGAACTGGCGCATTTTCAGCGCGTATTCGATGGCCGGACCGCTGCCGTCGAGCTGCGGGGCATCGATGCTGCCGCTGATCGGCAGCACTTCCAGGTAAAGTCCCTGGGTTAGGCGCTGGTTGAGGCGCAGTTCTTCCTTGCAGAAGTGCTCGCGGGCGCTCAGTTCGGTGAAGTCGAGAAAGCCGAAGTTCACTGGTTTTTTCAGCTTGTAGGCGAAGGGGCCAGTGAGTACCACCCAGGAAATATGGGTTTCGATGACCTGGAACTGCTCCACGGGGTGGGGGTAGAGGGCCGGGTTCTGCAGTGCGGCGATCAGAGCTTGGCTCACGGGCGATCCTTGGCGTTGTGCTGAATTAAGAGGCGGCCATTATGGCCGCCCAGCGCCAGTCTGCAAACCGTAGCGCTGGCCTGCTGGCAAGCGGGCAAAGTGCGTATAATGCCGCGCCATGACTCGTACCCGATCTTCCCGTCCCCGTTCTAAACGCCGTTCCGGCGGTATGCGCCCCTGGTTGGGCTGGGCTATCAAGCTCGGTCTGGTTGGTTTGGTGGTGTTCGCCGTGTTTGCGGTTTACCTTGATGCTGTGGTGCAGGAGAAGTTCTCTGGCAAGCGCTGGACTGTGCCGGCCAAGGTCTATGCCAGGCCGCTGGAGCTGTTCGTTGGACAGAAACTGGCCAAGGAAGATTTCCTCAAGGAACTGGATGCCCTGGGCTATCGCCGCGAGAAAGCAGTGGCCGGCCCCGGCGGCGTGTCGGTGGCGGGCAATAACATCGAGCTGCATTCGCGCGGGTTTCAGTTCTACGAAAGTGTTGAGCCATCGCAGCGCGTGCGTGTGCGCTTCTCCGGTGATTACGTGGCTGGGCTGACTCAAGCCGGTGGCAGCAATCTGGCAGTGGCGCGGCTTGAACCGTTGCTGATTGGCGGTTTGTACCCGGCGCATCAGGAAGACCGCCTGCTGATCAAACTGGAGCAGGTGCCGCCTTATCTGGTGGAAACCCTGGTGGCGATTGAGGATCGCGAGTTCTTTAACCACTTCGGCGTGTCACCCAAAGGCATTGCCCGTGCGGTGTGGATCAACGCTACCGCAGGGCAGTTGCGCCAGGGCGGCAGCACCTTGACTCAGCAGTTGGTGAAAAACTTCTACCTAACCAACGAGCGCACCTTGGTTCGCAAAGCAACCGAGGCCATGATGGCGGTGTTGCTGGAGCTGCATTACGAGAAGAAGGACATTCTTGAGGCCTACCTCAATGAAGTGTTCCTGGGGCAAGACGGACAGCGTGCGGTGCACGGCTTTGGTCTGGCCAGCCAGTATTTTTTCAGTCAGCCACTGTCCGAGTTGAAGCTTGATCAGGTGGCGCTGTTGGTGGGCATGGTCAAGGGGCCGACTTACTACAACCCACGGCGTAACCCTGAGCGTGCGCTGGAGCGGCGCAATTTGGTGCTTGATGTGTTGGCTGCTCAGGGTGTGGCCAGCGCCGAAGAAGTGGAGGCAGCGAAGCAAAAAACCTTGGGCATTACCCAGCGCGGCACCTTGGCGGACAGTTCGTTCCCAGCCTTCCTTGATCTGGTCAAGCGCCAGCTGCGGGAGGATTACCAGGAGCAGGACCTGACCGAAGAAGGCTTGCGTATCTTCACCAGCTTCGATCCGATCATGCAGCTCAAAGCCGAAAGTGCCTTGGCCGACACCCTGAAACGTCTGTCCGGGCGCAAAGGGGTTGATCAGGTCGAGGCAGGGATGGTGGTGACCAGTCCGGAAAATGGTGAGGTACAGGCCATGATTGGTAGCCGCCAGCCGCGTTTTGCCGGCTTCAATCGCGCGCTGGATGCGGTGCGGCCGATTGGCTCACTGATCAAGCCGGCGATCTACCTGGCGGCCTTGGAGCGGCCAAGCCAGTACACCCTGACCAGCCTGCTCGAAGATCAGCCATTCTCTCTCAAGGGTCAGGACGGTCAGGTGTGGAGCCCGCAGAACTACGACCGCAAGGCCCATGGCACGGTTTATCTGTATCAAGGCCTAGTCAACTCCTACAACCTGTCTAGCGCCAAGCTCGGCCTGGAGCTCGGCGTGCCTGAGGTGCTCAAGACCCTGAAACGATTGGGTGTCGAGCAGGATTGGCCTGCGTATCCGTCGATGCTTTTGGGCGCGGGTGGGTTAAGCCCGATGAGCGTGGCGAATATGTACCAGACCCTGGCCAATGGCGGCTTCAACACGCCCTTGCGCGGTATTCGCAACGTGCTGACGGCTGAGGGTGAGCCGCTCAAGCGCTACCCCTACCAGATTCAGCAACGCTTCGACAGCGGCGCTATCTACCTGCTGCAGAACGCCATGCAGCGCACAATGTCTGAAGGCACAGGGCGCTCGGTCTACAGCCAGCTGCCACGCTCCCTGGCTCTGGCCGGCAAGACGGGTACCAGTAACGATTCGCGCGACAGTTGGTTTGCCGGTTTCGGTCAGGATGTCCTGGCGGTGGTCTGGTTGGGCCGTGATGACAACGGCCCAACCCCGCTAACGGGCGCGACTGGCGCATTGCAGGTATGGACGGACTTTATGCGCAAGGCCGATCCGCTGCCGCTGGATATGCCGGTGCCGGATAACATTGTGCAGGCCTGGGTCGATGCCAATAGCGGTCAGGGCACTGACCCGAGTTGTCCGAATGCAGTACAGATGCCGTATATTCGCGGCAGCCAACCTGCGGCTGGGCCGGCCTGTGGTATTCAGGCTCCGGTCAACGAAGTGATGGATTGGGTACGCGGCTGGTTGGATTAAGTAAATGAGGGTGTGACGTGAATAAATGGTTAATTCCCGCTGTAACGGCTTCGTTGATATTGGCTGGTTGCAGCAGTGTGCCGCGCGGTTCGATTCCGGTCGTTGAAGGCGGCAGCGCGGTCGCCGGCGCACAGTCGGGTACGCCAGGCGGTTATGGTGCTCCAGTCACACAGCCTCAGGCCCTGCCGGAAGACTCTGGCGTGGTGGTGATGGTGCCGGGCGGTGGCGGTAGTTCTGCGCCGATTCAGTCGTTCCCAGCAAGCAATGCGCCGCTGGATATTGGCACCACCACCCCACCATGGAGTGCTACGCCGCAAGGCGGCTATGTCGCACCAGCACCCAGCGGCATTCCAAGTGGTGGTTTGGCCATGGATGAGCAGCTGGATGGTCCGGTTCTGGCTTTGTTGACTACGGCTCAGCAGCAGCAGGGCGGTGGCGATCTAAATGGCGCTGCCTCCAGTCTGGAGCGCGCTCAGCGTATTGCACCGCGTGAACCGCAGGTGCTCTATAAGCTTGCCGAAGTGCGTTTGGCTCAGGGCGATGCGGCCCAGGCCGAACAATTTGCCCGTCGTGGTTTGAGCTATGCCAGTGGTCGTCCGGCTTTGCAGGCCAGTCTGTGGAATCTGATTGCACAGGCTCGTGAGCGTCAGGGTGATGCTGCGGGTGCTGCCCAGGCCCGTGAGCAGGCGCGAGTCAGTCTCTGATGGATGCACGTGTGCTTGCCGTGGCAGAGCAGTTACTGCTGATCGAGCGTGAATTGCGTGTGCTGGGCTGGTGGGATGTGCAGGCGCCCAGTGCGCAGGCGCTATCCAGCCAGCAGCCGTTCTGTGTCGATACGCTGGCGTTCGAGCAGTGGCTGCAGTGGATATTCCTACCGAGGATGAAACAGATGCTGGAAACTGGGGCGGCGCTGCCCAGTGTTTCTGGGATTCAGCCGATGGCCGAGCAGATGTATGGCGGCCAGGCCAAGAAGGCGAGAGAACTGATCAGGCTGTTGGGTGAATTCGATCAGCTGATTGTTGGCGCGGCCTGAGCCGCGCCAGCTCGCTTATTTGCAGTTTTCGGCAATCGCCTTCTGCGCTTCGCTGATACGGCTCTGGCGATCTTCTTCGCTTAGGCGACGTACTTCGCCGTCTACTTCTATGCGTACGCGCGGGTTGTTCTGCAATTGTGCAAGGTTAGTGCGCACATCTTCGCAGTACTTCTTACGCTCCACTTCTTTGGCGGCAACCTCCTGCTTGACCTTTTCATTGATGGCCGCCTGCTCGGGGTCGGCGATGCTTTCGAAGGTTGGCGTGGCTTTCTTCTCCTCTGCAACCGCAGGCTTTGGCGGCGGTGTTGCGGTGTTGATGCTGGTTGCTTCTTGGCCTTGCGGCGGTTGTGCGCTGAAGTGCGTTACGCCCTGGGCGTCGACCCACTTGTAAACCTGGCTGGCCATGGCGGTGGCGCTCATGGCGAGCAGCAAGCTGCTGGTGATCATCATGCGGCGCATGCGGTTTCCTTATATTGAGCTGCGGTGCCTGTTGACTACTATAACCAAAATGTTCGAATCGTCATCCTGCGCTGCGTCACAGCAGAAGATTGCAGATTCAATCACGGATTACTTGACTTGGTCGCGCCGAATCCGAACAATTCCACGCTCGCTGTAGTGGAGTCCGCCGCAAGCAGGCTTTAGCTCAGTAGACATGAGGCGCATACCCGCGCCGACCTGTTACACCCGCAACGCGTTACCTCGCGCTGGGTGGGAAAACCCCGCAACACTTTGGGGTATTCCCAATACTTGCTCAGTTGTAGCTGACGTAGTCGGCGACCACCGTCGCTCATGCTCTGCTGGCAGTAAACCTATCTTAGGCCGTCCTCCTTGTTGGGCGGTTTTCTGGCGTTTTAGAGGTGAACAACGTGGAGCTTTTATCCGGCGCTGAAATGGTCGTCCGCTTTTTGCGTGACGAAGGCGTTAAGAACATCTATGGGTACCCGGGCGGTGCTCTTCTACACATCTACGATGCCTTGTTCAAAGAGCCGGAAGTTCAGCACATCCTGGTTCGTCACGAGCAAGCGGCAACCCATATGGCTGACGGCTATGCCCGCGCCACCGGTAAAGCCGGTGTGGTGCTGGTAACCTCTGGCCCTGGCGCAACCAATGCCATCACCGGTATTGCTACCGCCTACATGGACTCCATTCCGATGGTGGTGTTGTCTGGCCAGGTGCCCAGCACCATGGTTGGCACCGATGCCTTCCAGGAAACCGATATGATCGGTATCTCCCGGCCGATCGTGAAGCACAGCTTTATGATCAAGCACGCTTCGGAGATTCCGGAAGTATTGAAGAAAGCCTTCTATCTGGCGCAATCCGGCCGTCCAGGCCCGGTGGTTGTGGATATCCCGAAGGACATGACCAACCCGGCTGAGAAGTTCGAGTACGTCTATCCGAAGAAGGTCAAGCTGCGCTCCTACAGCCCAGCGCTGCGTGGTCACTCCGGACAGATCCGCAAAGCGGCTGAATTGTTGCTGACGGCTAAGCGTCCAGTCATCTACTCCGGTGGTGGCGTGATCATGGGCGGTGCTGCAGCGCCGCTGACTGAGCTGGCGCAGATGCTCAACCTGCCCGTCACCAACACCCTGATGGGTTTGGGCGGCTATCCAGGCACCGATCGCCAGTTTCTCGGCATGCTCGGTATGCACGGCAGCTACACCGCCAACCTGACAATGCACCATGCCGATGTGATCCTGGCTGTTGGTGCGCGCTTTGATGACCGGGTGATCAACGGTGCGAGCAAATTCTGCCCGAGTGCCAAGATCATCCATATTGATATCGACCCGGCGTCCATCTCCAAAACCATCAAGGCCGATATCCCAATCGTCGGCCCGGTTGATAGCGTGATGACCGAGATGGTCGCGATCCTTAAAGAGATCGGCGAGCAGCTGAACAAGGAAGCGCTGGCGAGCTGGTGGAAGCAGATCGAAGAGTGGCGCGG
Organism: Pseudomonas sp. C7.1; assembly: GCF_056312395.1. Classification (NCBI taxonomy): domain Bacteria; kingdom Pseudomonadati; phylum Pseudomonadota; class Gammaproteobacteria; order Pseudomonadales; family Pseudomonadaceae; genus Pseudomonas; species Pseudomonas sp. C7.1. Next base: position 320,794 of record NZ_JBWDTL010000003.1, read on the forward strand.
TGGGCGCATCATGTTCCCTTACGACAAGGGCGACGGCAGCATCATCAAACCGCAAACCGTGATCGAAACCCTCTCCGAAGTCACCGGCGGCGATGCCTTCGTGACCTCTGACGTCGGCCAGCACCAGATGTTTGCAGCGCAGTATTACCGCTTCAACAAGCCGAACCGTTGGATCAACTCCGGCGGCCTGGGCACCATGGGTTTTGGTTTCCCTGCGGCTATGGGCGTCAAGCTGAGCTTCCCGGATGAGGAGGTCGCTTGTGTGACTGGCGAAGGCAGCATCCAGATGAACATTCAGGAGCTGTCGACCTGCCTGCAGTACGGTTTGCCGGTGAAAATCGTCAACCTGAACAACGGCGCGCTGGGCATGGTGCGCCAATGGCAGGACATGAACTACAACAGCCGTCACTCGCATTCCTACATGGAGTCGTTGCCGGACTTCGTCAAGCTGGCCGAGGCCTATGGTCACGTCGGCATGCGCATCACTGATCTGAAGGACCTCAAACCGAAGATGGAAGAGGCCTTTGCGATGAAAGATCGCCTGGTGTTCCTCGATATCCAGGTTGATACCAGTGAGCACGTCTACCCGATGCAGATCAAAGACGGTGCAATGCGCGATATGTGGCTGAGCAAGACGGAGCGGACCTAATCATGCGACACATTATCTCCCTGCTGCTGGAAAACGAGCCCGGCGCACTGTCCCGCGTGGTGGGTCTGTTCTCGCAGCGCAACTACAACATCGAAAGCCTGACCGTGGCGCCGACCGAAGACCCGACCCTGTCACGCCTGACGTTGACCACGGTGGGTCATGATGAAGTGATTGAGCAGATCACCAAAAACCTCAACAAGCTGGTCGAGGTGGTTAAGCTGGTCGACTTGTCGGAAAGCGCTCACGTTGAGCGCGAGCTGATGCTGGTCAAGGTCAAGGCCACCGGCGCTCAGCGCGCCGAGGTCAAGCGCACCACGGATATCTTCCGTGGGCAGATCGTCGATGTGACCAGTAGCGTCTACACCATCCAACTGGCCGGTACGACTGACAAGCTGGACAGCTTTATCCAGGCCATCGGCACCACGTCGATTCTGGAAACCGTGCGCAGTGGTGTGACGGGCATTGCTCGTGGCGACAAGGTGTTAAGCATCTGATTGCGTTGTACTGATAAAAGCAAAAGCCCTCGGGGGAATACCTCTGAGGGCTTTTTGCTTTTCGGAGTAGATGCCTTGCTGCCAGCATCTAGCGTTGGCGATTCCAGAAGGCATTGATCAGTGGGTCTTTAAGGCGTCTCTCCAGCGCGAACAGGCCGATCTCGTAACCGGTTAACGGCGGCTGAATATCGTAAATACGGATGCGTGCGGCCAGCGGGCTGTTGTCGAGGACGATTTGCGGCACCACGCCAATACCAAAGCCCAGGCTCACCATGCTCACGATGGCTTCGTTACCACTCACTTGTGCATAAATCAGCGGCTTGATGTTGTGGCTTTTCAGCCAGCGGTCGGTTCGGGTTCGCGCGAGGTCTTCTTCTGAGAGGATCATCGGTACGTCCCGCCAGCTTGCAGCGTCGGGATGTTTCAGCTGTTCTTCGCTCAATAGCTGAGGAGACTGGGGGCCGATAAAGCACAGCTCTGAGCGGGCTATCGGTTGGAATTCGATGCCGGCCGGCAAGTTGTCGGGTCGAGCGCCGATGGCAAGGTCTTCCAGTCCTTCTTGTACGCGCTCCACGGCTTTGGCTGCATCGCCGGTGTGAAGCTTCATTTCGATGCGCGGATAGTCCTGGCGAAAGCTGCTCAAGATGTCGTAAAGGAAGCTGTAGCTGGCTGTAACTGAGCAGTACAGAGAGAGTTCCCCGTGCAGGACTAGCTGATCTTGCTTGAAAGTTTGGCGAATGGCGTGCCAGCCGTTCATGACCTCACTCGCATACTCGCGGAACTGTTGCCCCTCACGGGTCAGGCGTACTGAGCGGTTGTCGCGCAGAAACAGGGTGGCGCCGAGTTCGTCCTCGAGCTGCTTGATGCTGCGGCTGAGCGCAGAAGGGCTGACGTGCTGCTCGCGGCTGGTTTTACCGAAATGCAGATTGTCGGCCAGGGAGAGAAAGAGCCTGAGTGCGTGACTATCCATATTTGTTTCAGTTATCGGCATGTTGTGTTGCAAATATATCATTTTACGCAATGGTGCGGATCACTTAAGGTGTCTCCGTCGCGGTGCTTGCACCCCATCCTTTTCGATTAAAAGAGCCAAAAACATGAAAGTTTATTACGACAAAGACTGTGACCTCTCGATCATCCAGGGCAAGAAAGTTGCCATCATTGGTTACGGCTCCCAGGGTCACGCTCAAGCATGCAACCTGAAAGACTCCGGCGTTGACGTCACTGTCGGCCTGCGTAAGGGCTCGGCCACCGTTGCCAAAGCTGAAGCCCATGGCCTGAAAGTGACTGACGTTGCTTCCGCTGTTGCTGCTGCTGACTTGGTCATGATCCTGACCCCGGACGAATTCCAGTCTTCGCTGTACAAGAACGAAATCGAGCCGAACATCAAGAAAGGCGCCACCCTGGCCTTCTCCCACGGCTTCGCGATCCACTACAACCAGGTTGTGCCGCGCAGCGATCTCGACGTGATCATGATCGCGCCGAAAGCTCCGGGCCACACCGTGCGTTCCGAGTTCGTCAAAGGCGGCGGTATACCTGACCTGATCGCGATCTATCAGGACGCTTCGGGCAACGCCAAGAATGTTGCCTTGTCCTACGCTGCTGGTGTGGGTGGCGGTCGTACCGGCATCATCGAAACCACCTTCAAGGACGAAACCGAAACCGACCTGTTCGGCGAGCAAGCCGTTCTGTGCGGCGGCACTGTTGAGCTGGTTAAAGCCGGTTTCGAAACCCTGGTTGAAGCTGGCTACGCGCCAGAAATGGCCTACTTCGAGTGCCTGCACGAACTGAAACTGATCGTTGACCTCATGTACGAAGGCGGCATCGCCAACATGAACTACTCGATCTCCAACAACGCCGAATACGGCGAGTACGTGACTGGTCCTGAAGTCATCAACGCCGAGTCCCGTCAGGCCATGCGCAATGCTCTGAAGCGCATCCAGGATGGTGAGTACGCGAAGATGTTTATCAGCGAAGGTGCTACCGGCTACCCATCGATGACCGCTAAGCGTCGTAACAACGCTGCTCACGGTATCGAGATCATCGGCGAGCAACTGCGCTCCATGATGCCGTGGATCGGTGCCAACAAAATTGTCGACAAAGCTAAGAACTAAGCGTTGTTGCTCTAAGAAAAAGCGCGGCCTTGGCCGCGTTTTTTCATTGTGCAGCAAGGGTTCTGGTATAAAGCCTGGGTGTTGCATGGGTGCTATCGTGAACCGTTGTCGTGAGCGCCTGTCGAAATTTTCCACATCCGTTGCAAGGTATTGTTCATGAATGAACGTCCAGATGAGCCGCAGTCTCCCGTCGACGCTGAAAGTTTGTTGCCAATCGATGAGCATATAGAGGAGGGGCATGACGCCGAAGGGCGCAAGGTTCGTCATCGCGGCATCTACCTGCTGCCCAACCTGTTTACCACGGCCAACCTGTTTGCCGGTTTCTACGCCATCATCAATGCCATGAACGGCAACTTCTATGTGGCTGCTGCTGCAGTGTTTGTTGCCATGGTGCTCGATGGTCTCGATGGGCGTGTGGCGCGCTTGACCAATACCCAGAGCGCCTTTGGGGCTGAGTATGACTCGCTGTCTGACATGGTCGCCTTTGGTGTAGCGCCTGCCTTGCTCGCGTTTGAGTGGGCGCTGGGCAGCATGGGCAAAGTCGGCTGGATGGTGGCCTTCATCTATGTAGCTGGCGCTGCGTTGCGTCTGGCGCGCTTCAATACGCAGATTGGCAGCGTCGATAAGCGCTACTTTATTGGCCTGGCCAGTCCGGCTGCTGCGGGTGTGGTAGCAGGCACGGTGTGGGCCTTCAGTGATTTCGGTATTAAAGGCTCGAATATGGCTTTTGTAGTTGCCATCCTGGTAGCCGCTGCCGGCATGCTGATGGTCAGCAATATCAAGTACAACAGCTTTAAGGATCTCGACTTGAAAGGGCGCGTGCCTTTTGTAGCGATCCTGGCAGTAGTACTGGTGTTCGCTGTGGTGTTCAGTGATCCGCCGCGTATTCTGCTGATCATCTTCCTGGCTTACGCGGCCTCGGGGCCGATTCAGTACCTACTGCGTCTGCGTCGTAGTAAAAGCGCCTAGTTACTGCGTAGCAGGTTCGACAAAGCCGTTGAAGCGTCAGCTTCAACGGCTTTGTCGTTTCTGCAGGCGATGCGTAGGTGGCTGTATGGCTGCAGGCCTTGATTGCGGGGGGTGTTGAAACAAAAACGCAACAATCGATTGACCTGCGTTCGCCAGTCCCTATAATGCGCAGCTCTTCAGGCGTATGCGGCTCCTTAAACTTCTTACAAAACAAGAAGTTAGATTTAAAAGGGGGTTGCAAAGCAGCGAAAGCTGTGTAGAATGCGCCTCCTCTTCAGGGGGTGGTGTTTGAGTCTGGAGGGGTTCGATCGAGATGATCGGAGGTAGTAAAAGAGGTGGTTGACAGCGGTTTGAAAAGCTGTAGAATTCGCCTCCCGCTAACGAGAAGCTTAAGGCTGAACGGAGGCGCAAGTGGTTGAGTAGAAAGAACTTCTTCGGAAAGAACTTCGAAAAACAGCTTGACGTAAGACGAGGCTGCTGTAGAATGCTCGCCTCGGTTGAGACGAAAGACTTAACCACCCGCTCTTTAACAACTGAATCAAGCAATTCGTGTGGGTGCTTGTGAGGTAAGACTGCTAGTCGCAAGATTATCAGCATCACAAGTTACACCGCGAGAAATCAAAGATGTAACCAACGATTGCTGAGCTAGGTTTAGGGTTTTCTCAAAACCCAAGCAGTATTGAACTGAAGAGTTTGATCATGGCTCAGATTGAACGCTGGCGGCAGGCCTAACACATGCAAGTCGAGCGGTAGAGAGAAGCTTGCTTCTCTTGAGAGCGGCGGACGGGTGAGTAATGCCTAGGAATCTGCCTAGTGGTGGGGGATAACGTTCGGAAACGGACGCTAATACCGCATACGTCCTACGGGAGAAAGCGGGGGATCTTCGGACCTCGCGCCATTAGATGAGCCTAGGTCGGATTAGCTAGTTGGTGAGGTAAAAGCTCACCAAGGCGACGATCCGTAACTGGTCTGAGAGGATGATCAGTCACACTGGAACTGAGACACGGTCCAGACTCCTACGGGAGGCAGCAGTGGGGAATATTGGACAATGGGCGAAAGCCTGATCCAGCCATGCCGCGTGTGTGAAGAAGGTCTTCGGATTGTAAAGCACTTTAAGTTGGGAGGAAGGGTAGTAACTTAATACGTTGCTACTTTGACGTTACCGACAGAATAAGCACCGGCTAACTTCGTGCCAGCAGCCGCGGTAATACGAAGGGTGCAAGCGTTAATCGGAATTACTGGGCGTAAAGCGCGCGTAGGTGGTTTGTTAAGTTGGATGTGAAATCCCCGGGCTCAACCTGGGAACTGCATCCAAAACTGGCAAGCTAGAGTACGGTAGAGGGTGGTGGAATTTCCTGTGTAGCGGTGAAATGCGTAGATATAGGAAGGAACACCAGTGGCGAAGGCGACCACCTGGACTGATACTGACACTGAGGTGCGAAAGCGTGGGGAGCAAACAGGATTAGATACCCTGGTAGTCCACGCCGTAAACGATGTCAACTAGCCGTTGGGAGTCTTGAACTCTTAGTGGCGCAGCTAACGCATTAAGTTGACCGCCTGGGGAGTACGGCCGCAAGGTTAAAACTCAAATGAATTGACGGGGGCCCGCACAAGCGGTGGAGCATGTGGTTTAATTCGAAGCAACGCGAAGAACCTTACCAGGCCTTGACATGCAGAGAACTTTCTAGAGATAGATTGGTGCCTTCGGGAGCTCTGACACAGGTGCTGCATGGCTGTCGTCAGCTCGTGTCGTGAGATGTTGGGTTAAGTCCCGTAACGAGCGCAACCCTTGTCCTTAGTTACCAGCACGTAATGGTGGGAACTCTAAGGAGACTGCCGGTGACAAACCGGAGGAAGGTGGGGATGACGTCAAGTCATCATGGCCCTTACGGCCTGGGCTACACACGTGCTACAATGGTCGGTACAAAGGGTTGCCAAGCCGCGAGGTGGAGCTAATCCCATAAAACCGATCGTAGTCCGGATCGCAGTCTGCAACTCGACTGCGTGAAGTCGGAATCGCTAGTAATCGTGAATCAGAATGTCACGGTGAATACGTTCCCGGGCCTTGTACACACCGCCCGTCACACCATGGGAGTGGGTTGCACCAGAAGTAGCTAGTCTAACCTTCGGGGGACGGTTACCACGGTGTGATTCATGACTGGGGTGAAGTCGTAACAAGGTAGCCGTAGGGGAACCTGCGGCTGGATCACCTCCTTAATCGAAGACTTCAGCTTCTTCATAAGTTCCCACACGAATTGCTTGATTCATTGCGAAAGACGATTGGGTCTGTAGCTCAGTTGGTTAGAGCGCACCCCTGATAAGGGTGAGGTCGGCAGTTCGAATCTGCCCAGACCCACCAATTGTTGTGGGGTTTGGCCTTGTACGAATATGGGGCCATAGCTCAGCTGGGAGAGCGCCTGCCTTGCACGCAGGAGGTCAGCGGTTCGATCCCGCTTGGCTCCACCATATACAGACGCGTTGAGAGTTCAGAAATGAGCGTTCCTGCTAAAGCAGATGAATGTTGATTTCTGGTCTTTGGCCAGTAAGAAAATCGTTCTTTAAAAATTTGGGTATGTGATAGAAGTGACTGATTAATTACTTTCACTGGTAATTAATTTGGTCAAGGTAAAATTTGTAGTTCTCAATTGCAAATTTTCGGCGAATGTCGTCTTCACGTTAGAGACAGTAACCAGATTGCTTGGGGTTATATGGTCAAGTGAAGAAGCGCATACGGTGGATGCCTTGGCAGTCAGAGGCGATGAAAGACGTTGTAGCCTGCGATAAGCTCCGGGGAGTCGGCAAACAGACTTTGATCCGGAGATCTCTGAATGGGGGAACCCAGCCAGCATAAGCTGGTTATTACACACTGAATACATAGGTGTGTAAGGCGAACCAGGGGAACTGAAACATCTAAGTACCCTGAGGAATAGAAATCAACCGAGATTCCCTTAGTAGTGGCGAGCGAACGGGGACTAGCCCTTAAGTTGATTTGAGAATAGTGGAAGGCTCTGGAAAGTGCCGCCGTAGTGGGTGATAGCCCCGTACACGAAATTCTCTTATCAATGAAATCGAGTAGGACGGAGCACGAGAAACTTTGTCTGAATATGGGGGGACCATCCTCCAAGGCTAAATACTACTGACTGACCGATAGTGAACTAGTACCGTGAGGGAAAGGCGAAAAGAACCCCGGAGAGGGGAGTGAAATAGATCCTGAAACCGTATGCGTACAAGCAGTGGGAGCCCACTTTGTTGGGTGACTGCGTACCTTTTGTATAATGGGTCAGCGACTTATATTCAGTGGCGAGCTTAACCGAATAGGGGAGGCGTAGCGAAAGCGAGTCTTAATAGGGCGACAGTCGCTGGGTATAGACCCGAAACCGGGCGATCTATCCATGGGCAGGTTGAAGGTTGGGTAACACTAACTGGAGGACCGAACCGACTACCGTTGAAAAGTTAGCGGATGACCTGTGGATCGGAGTGAAAGGCTAATCAAGCTCGGAGATAGCTGGTTCTCCTCGAAAGCTATTTAGGTAGCGCCTCGTGTATCACTGTTGGGGGTAGAGCACTGTTTCGGCTAGGGGGTCATCCCGACTTACCAAACCGATGCAAACTCCGAATACCAACAAGTGTCAGCACGGGAGACACACGGCGGGTGCTAACGTCCGTCGTGAAAAGGGAAACAACCCAGACCGTCAGCTAAGGTCCCAAAGTTATGGTTAAGTGGGAAACGATGTGGGAAGGCTTAGACAGCTAGGAGGTTGGCTTAGAAGCAGCCACCCTTTAAAGAAAGCGTAATAGCTCACTAGTCGAGTCGGCCTGCGCGGAAGATGTAACGGGGCTCAAACCATACACCGAAGCTACGGGTTCATCTTAGGATGAGCGGTAGAGGAGCGTTCTGTAAGCCTGTGAAGGTGAGTTGAGAAGCTTGCTGGAGGTATCAGAAGTGCGAATGCTGACATGAGTAACGACAATGGGAGTGAAAAACTCCCACGCCGAAAGACCAAGGTTTCCTGCGCAACGTTAATCGACGCAGGGTGAGTCGGCCCCTAAGGTGAGGCAGAAATGCGTAATCGATGGGAAACGGGTTAATATTCCCGTACTTCTAATTACTGCGATGGAGGGACGGAGAAGGCTAGGCCAGCACGGCGTTGGTTGTCCGTGTTTAAGGTGGTAGGCTGAGATCTTAGGTAAATCCGGGATCTTAAGGCCGAGAACTGATGACGAGTTATCTTTTAGATGACGAAGTGGTTGATGCCATGCTTCCAGGAAAAGCTTCTAAGCTTCAGGTAATTAGGAACCGTACCCCAAACCGACACAGGTGGTTAGGTAGAGAATACCAAGGCGCTTGAGAGAACTCGGGTGAAGGAACTAGGCAAAATGGCACCGTAACTTCGGGAGAAGGTGCGCCGGTGAGGGTGAAGCATTTACTGCGTAAGCCCATGCCGGTCGAAGATACCAGGCCGCTGCGACTGTTTATTAAAAACACAGCACTCTGCAAACACGAAAGTGGACGTATAGGGTGTGACGCCTGCCCGGTGCCGGAAGGTTAATTGATGGGGTTAGCTAACGCGAAGCTCTTGATCGAAGCCCCGGTAAACGGCGGCCGTAACTATAACGGTCCTAAGGTAGCGAAATTCCTTGTCGGGTAAGTTCCGACCTGCACGAATGGCGTAACGATGGCGGCGCTGTCTCCACCCGAGACTCAGTGAAATTGAAATCGCTGTGAAGATGCAGTGTATCCGCGGCTAGACGGAAAGACCCCGTGAACCTTTACTATAGCTTTGCACTGGACTTTGAGTTTGCTTGTGTAGGATAGGTGGGAGGCTTTGAAGCGTGGACGCCAGTTCGCGTGGAGCCAACCTTGAAATACCACCCTGGCAACCTTGAGGTTCTAACTCTGGTCCGTTATCCGGATCGAGGACAGTGTATGGTGGGTAGTTTGACTGGGGCGGTCTCCTCCTAAAGAGTAACGGAGGAGTACGAAGGTGCGCTCAGACCGGTCGGAAATCGGTCGTAGAGTATAAAGGCAAAAGCGCGCTTGACTGCGAGACAGACACGTCGAGCAGGTACGAAAGTAGGTCTTAGTGATCCGGTGGTTCTGTATGGAAGGGCCATCGCTCAACGGATAAAAGGTACTCCGGGGATAACAGGCTGATACCGCCCAAGAGTTCATATCGACGGCGGTGTTTGGCACCTCGATGTCGGCTCATCACATCCTGGGGCTGAAGCCGGTCCCAAGGGTATGGCTGTTCGCCATTTAAAGTGGTACGCGAGCTGGGTTTAGAACGTCGTGAGACAGTTCGGTCCCTATCTGCCGTGGACGTTTGAGATTTGAGAGGGGCTGCTCCTAGTACGAGAGGACCGGAGTGGACGAACCTCTGGTGTTCCGGTTGTCACGCCAGTGGCATTGCCGGGTAGCTATGTTCGGAAAAGATAACCGCTGAAAGCATCTAAGCGGGAAACTTGCCTCGAGATGAGATCTCACTGGAACCTTGAGTTCCCTAAAGGGCCGTCGAAGACTACGACGTTGATAGGTTGGGTGTGTAAGCGCTGTGAGGCGTTGAGCTAACCAATACTAATTGCCCGTGAGGCTTGACCATATAACACCCAAACAATTTGATGTTTGTGTGTCTCTATGAAGACTGCAACAGCCGAAAATTTGTAAGCACTGCAAAACCATCTATCACATACCCAATTCGGGATAGCGCTTAACGCGACATCCCAGCTGAATCGCTTGACGACCATAGAGCATTGGAACCACCTGATCCCATCCCGAACTCAGTAGTGAAACGATGCATCGCCGATGGTAGTGTGGGGTTTCCCCATGTGAGAGTAGGTCATCGTCAAGCACCTACACCAAAACCCCCGATCAGGAAACTGGTCGGGGGTTTTACTATTAGTACAAGCATGAGGTTTTTGAGCGATCAAAAATCACTGCTGACAAGTTATGTAATGCAAGTAGTTGAGTAAAAAGAACTTCTTCGGAAAGAACTTCGAAAAACAGCTTGACGTAAGATGAGGCTGCTGTAGAATGCGCGCCTCGGTTGAGACGAAAGACTTAACCACCCGCTCTTTAACAACTGAATCAAGCAATTCGTGTGGGTGCTTGTGAGGTAAGACTGCTAGTCGCAAGATTATCAGCATCACAAGTTACTCCGCGAGAAATCAAAGATGTAACCAACGATTGCTGAGCTAAGTTTAGGGTTTTCTCAAAACCCAAGCAGTATTGAACTGAAGAGTTTGATCATGGCTCAGATTGAACGCTGGCGGCAGGCCTAACACATGCAAGTCGAGCGGTAGAGAGAAGCTTGCTTCTCTTGAGAGCGGCGGACGGGTGAGTAATGCCTAGGAATCTGCCTGGTGGTGGGGGATAACGTTCGGAAACGGACGCTAATACCGCATACGTCCTACGGGAGAAAGCGGGGGACCTTCGGGCCTCGCGCCATTAGATGAGCCTAGGTCGGATTAGCTAGTTGGTGAGGTAAAGGCTCACCAAGGCGACGATCCGTAACTGGTCTGAGAGGATGATCAGTCACACTGGAACTGAGACACGGTCCAGACTCCTACGGGAGGCAGCAGTGGGGAATATTGGACAATGGGCGAAAGCCTGATCCAGCCATGCCGCGTGTGTGAAGAAGGTCTTCGGATTGTAAAGCACTTTAAGTTGGGAGGAAGGATAGTAACTTAATACGTTGCTACTTTGACGTTACCGACAGAATAAGCACCGGCTAACTTCGTGCCAGCAGCCGCGGTAATACGAAGGGTGCAAGCGTTAATCGGAATTACTGGGCGTAAAGCGCGCGTAGGTGGTTTGTTAAGTTGGATGTGAAATCCCCGGGCTCAACCTGGGAACTGCATCCAAAACTGGCAAGCTAGAGTACGGTAGAGGGTGGTGGAATTTCCTGTGTAGCGGTGAAATGCGTAGATATAGGAAGGAACACCAGTGGCGAAGGCGACCACCTGGACTGATACTGACACTGAGGTGCGAAAGCGTGGGGAGCAAACAGGATTAGATACCCTGGTAGTCCACGCCGTAAACGATGTCAACTAGCCGTTGGGAGTCTTGAACTCTTAGTGGCGCAGCTAACGCATTAAGTTGACCGCCTGGGGAGTACGGCCGCAAGGTTAAAACTCAAATGAATTGACGGGGGCCCGCACAAGCGGTGGAGCATGTGGTTTAATTCGAAGCAACGCGAAGAACCTTACCAGGCCTTGACATGCAGAGAACTTTCTAGAGATAGATTGGTGCCTTCGGGAGCTCTGACACAGGTGCTGCATGGCTGTCGTCAGCTCGTGTCGTGAGATGTTGGGTTAAGTCCCGTAACGAGCGCAACCCTTGTCCTTAGTTACCAGCACGTAATGGTGGGAACTCTAAGGAGACTGCCGGTGACAAACCGGAGGAAGGTGGGGATGACGTCAAGTCATCATGGCCCTTACGGCCTGGGCTACACACGTGCTACAATGGTCGGTACAAAGGGTTGCCAAGCCGCGAGGTGGAGCTAATCCCATAAAACCGATCGTAGTCCGGATCGCAGTCTGCAACTCGACTGCGTGAAGTCGGAATCGCTAGTAATCGTGAATCAGAATGTCACGGTGAATACGTTCCCGGGCCTTGTACACACCGCCCGTCACACCATGGGAGTGGGTTGCACCAGAAGTAGCTAGTCTAACCTTCGGGGGGACGGTTACCACGGTGTGATTCATGACTGGGGTGAAGTCGTAACAAGGTAGCCGTAGGGGAACCTGCGGCTGGATCACCTCCTTAATCGAAGACTTCAGCTTCTTCATAAGTTCCCACACGAATTGCTTGATTCATTGCGAAAGACGATTGGGTCTGTAGCTCAGTTGGTTAGAGCGCACCCCTGATAAGGGTGAGGTCGGCAGTTCGAATCTGCCCAGACCCACCAATTGTTGTGGGGTTTGGCCTTGTACGAATATGGGGCCATAGCTCAGCTGGGAGAGCGCCTGCCTTGCACGCAGGAGGTCAGCGGTTCGATCCCGCTTGGCTCCACCATATACAGACGCGTTGAGAGTTCAGAAATGAGCGTTCCTGCTAAAGCAGATGAATGTTGATTTCTGGTCTTTGGCCAGTAAGAAAATCGTTCTTTAAAAATTTGGGTATGTGATAGAAGTGACTGATTAATTACTTTCACTGGTAATTAATTTGGTCAAGGTAAAATTTGTAGTTCTCAATTGCAAATTTTCGGCGAATGTCGTCTTCACGTTAGAGACAGTAACCAGATTGCTTGGGGTTATATGGTCAAGTGAAGAAGCGCATACGGTGGATGCCTTGGCAGTCAGAGGCGATGAAAGACGTTGTAGCCTGCGATAAGCTCCGGGGAGTCGGCAAACAGACTTTGATCCGGAGATCTCTGAATGGGGGAACCCAGCCAGCATAAGCTGGTTATTACACACTGAATACATAGGTGTGTAAGGCGAACCAGGGGAACTGAAACATCTAAGTACCCTGAGGAATAGAAATCAACCGAGATTCCCTTAGTAGTGGCGAGCGAACGGGGACTAGCCCTTAAGTTGATTTGAGAATAGTGGAAGGCTCTGGAAAGTGCCGCCGTAGTGGGTGATAGCCCCGTACACGAAATTCTCTTATCAATGAAATCGAGTAGGACGGAGCACGAGAAACTTTGTCTGAATATGGGGGGACCATCCTCCAAGGCTAAATACTACTGACTGACCGATAGTGAACTAGTACCGTGAGGGAAAGGCGAAAAGAACCCCGGAGAGGGGAGTGAAATAGATCCTGAAACCGTATGCGTACAAGCAGTGGGAGCCCACTTTGTTGGGTGACTGCGTACCTTTTGTATAATGGGTCAGCGACTTATATTCAGTGGCGAGCTTAACCGAATAGGGGAGGCGTAGCGAAAGCGAGTCTTAATAGGGCGACAGTCGCTGGGTATAGACCCGAAACCGGGCGATCTATCCATGGGCAGGTTGAAGGTTGGGTAACACTAACTGGAGGACCGAACCGACTACCGTTGAAAAGTTAGCGGATGACCTGTGGATCGGAGTGAAAGGCTAATCAAGCTCGGAGATAGCTGGTTCTCCTCGAAAGCTATTTAGGTAGCGCCTCGTGTATCACTGTTGGGGGTAGAGCACTGTTTCGGCTAGGGGGTCATCCCGACTTACCAAACCGATGCAAACTCCGAATACCAACAAGTGTCAGCACGGGAGACACACGGCGGGTGCTAACGTCCGTCGTGAAAAGGGAAACAACCCAGACCGTCAGCTAAGGTCCCAAAGTTATGGTTAAGTGGGAAACGATGTGGGAAGGCTTAGACAGCTAGGAGGTTGGCTTAGAAGCAGCCACCCTTTAAAGAAAGCGTAATAGCTCACTAGTCGAGTCGGCCTGCGCGGAAGATGTAACGGGGCTCAAACCATACACCGAAGCTACGGGTTCATCTTAGGATGAGCGGTAGAGGAGCGTTCTGTAAGCCTGTGAAGGTGAGTTGAGAAGCTTGCTGGAGGTATCAGAAGTGCGAATGCTGACATGAGTAACGACAATGGGAGTGAAAAACTCCCACGCCGAAAGACCAAGGTTTCCTGCGCAACGTTAATCGACGCAGGGTGAGTCGGCCCCTAAGGTGAGGCAGAAATGCGTAATCGATGGGAAACGGGTTAATATTCCCGTACTTCTAATTACTGCGATGGAGGGACGGAGAAGGCTAGGCCAGCACGGCGTTGGTTGTCCGTGTTTAAGGTGGTAGGCTGAGATCTTAGGTAAATCCGGGATCTTAAGGCCGAGAACTGATGACGAGTTATCTTTTAGATGACGAAGTGGTTGATGCCATGCTTCCAGGAAAAGCTTCTAAGCTTCAGGTAATTAGGAACCGTACCCCAAACCGACACAGGTGGTTAGGTAGAGAATACCAAGGCGCTTGAGAGAACTCGGGTGAAGGAACTAGGCAAAATGGCACCGTAACTTCGGGAGAAGGTGCGCCGGTGAGGGTGAAGCATTTACTGCGTAAGCCCATGCCGGTCGAAGATACCAGGCCGCTGCGACTGTTTATTAAAAACACAGCACTCTGCAAACACGAAAGTGGACGTATAGGGTGTGACGCCTGCCCGGTGCCGGAAGGTTAATTGATGGGGTTAGCTAACGCGAAGCTCTTGATCGAAGCCCCGGTAAACGGCGGCCGTAACTATAACGGTCCTAAGGTAGCGAAATTCCTTGTCGGGTAAGTTCCGACCTGCACGAATGGCGTAACGATGGCGGCGCTGTCTCCACCCGAGACTCAGTGAAATTGAAATCGCTGTGAAGATGCAGTGTATCCGCGGCTAGACGGAAAGACCCCGTGAACCTTTACTATAGCTTTGCACTGGACTTTGAGTTTGCTTGTGTAGGATAGGTGGGAGGCTTTGAAGCGTGGACGCCAGTTCGCGTGGAGCCAACCTTGAAATACCACCCTGGCAACCTTGAGGTTCTAACTCTGGTCCGTTATCCGGATCGAGGACAGTGTATGGTGGGTAGTTTGACTGGGGCGGTCTCCTCCTAAAGAGTAACGGAGGAGTACGAAGGTGCGCTCAGACCGGTCGGAAATCGGTCGTAGAGTATAAAGGCAAAAGCGCGCTTGACTGCGAGACAGACACGTCGAGCAGGTACGAAAGTAGGTCTTAGTGATCCGGTGGTTCTGTATGGAAGGGCCATCGCTCAACGGATAAAAGGTACTCCGGGGATAACAGGCTGATACCGCCCAAGAGTTCATATCGACGGCGGTGTTTGGCACCTCGATGTCGGCTCATCACATCCTGGGGCTGAAGCCGGTCCCAAGGGTATGGCTGTTCGCCATTTAAAGTGGTACGCGAGCTGGGTTTAGAACGTCGTGAGACAGTTCGGTCCCTATCTGCCGTGGACGTTTGAGATTTGAGAGGGGCTGCTCCTAGTACGAGAGGACCGGAGTGGACGAACCTCTGGTGTTCCGGTTGTCACGCCAGTGGCATTGCCGGGTAGCTATGTTCGGAAAAGATAACCGCTGAAAGCATCTAAGCGGGAAACTTGCCTCGAGATGAGATCTCACTGGAACCTTGAGTTCCCTAAAGGGCCGTCGAAGACTACGACGTTGATAGGTTGGGTGTGTAAGCGCTGTGAGGCGTTGAGCTAACCAATACTAATTGCCCGTGAGGCTTGACCATATAACACCCAAACAATTTGATGTTTGTGTGTCTCTATGAAGACTGCAACAGCCGAAAATTTGTAAGCACTGCAAAACCATCTATCACATACCCAATTCGGGATAGCGCTTAACCGCGACATCCCAGCTGAATCGCTTGACGACCATAGAGCATTGGAACCACCTGATCCCATCCCGAACTCAGTAGTGAAACGATGCATCGCCGATGGTAGTGTGGGGTTTCCCCATGTGAGAGTAGGTCATCGTCAAGCACCTACACCAAAACCCCCGATCAGGAAACTGGTCGGGGGTTTTACTTTTTGCAGCGAAAAACATACTCAGCTGAGATGAGCCTTTGATAGGCAACTAAACAGTGCATCGTTATCATGCGTGCCTTATTGCTTGGCGGGACTCACATGCTTGCATTGTTAAAGCTTCTTCAAGACGGGCGATTCCACTCTGGGGAGGCGCTTGGCGCTGCCTTGTACGTCAGTTGCTCGGCAGTGTGGAAGCAGCTGCAGTAATGCAACGGTAGCTCTCGCGGATAGGGGATAAACAGCCTCACCAGCGCAGTCATACGCTCCCAGTTCAGACAGTGCCGCTGACTTCGTTGTTTGAGAGCATGCCTCCACGCACCGATAATCTACCGGCGAAACTAATCCAGCCGCCGTGTGTTACTGGGTTGTGCGCTGGGCGCGAAGTTAGCGCTAAAGAAATAACCGACAAGGGCCGCAATTGCGGCCCTTGTGGTTTATGCAGTTGAGCCTGAGTTAGGCAGGCTCGGTTGCTGCGGTTGTGGTTTCAGCCTTGCTCTTGGCGTTGTCACGGCGCTGGATATATTTCCAATCTGCTTCGTCGATGTAGATGCCGTTCGGCCCGCTGCCGCCTTCCAGGTCGATGGCCACGGTAGCCGAGACTTGCGGCTTCACCGAGGCCAGGATCGGCACAAAGCCCAGTTGCAGGCTGGTTTCGATCAGCGCCTGCTGGTTTTTCTCGTCGATATCCGCCGCTTCGTCCAGGTAGTAAGGCAAGCGCACCTTGCCGGCCTGGTCGCGGTCCATCAGGTGCAGTAACAGGTACATGTTGGTCAGCGCCTTGATGGTCATGGTGGTGCCGTTCGACGCCGCGCCGTCGATATCGGTGTGGATCACCGGTTGGCCATGCACCTTGGTGATCTCGAAGGCCAGTTCGAACAAATCTTTCAAGCCCAGCTGGTTGCCATTGGCCGCCACCAGTCGCGACAGGTAGTCCTTGGCTTCTTCGTTCTTGCTGTCCTGCTCGCTGCTCTGCTGCAGGTCGAATACCGAGAGGGTTTCGCCTTGCTCGTATTGGCCGGCGCTGTGGATGATCTGGTCGATATGCTTAAGCGCGTCTTTATTGGGTGCCAAAACGATGCGAAAGCTTTCCAAATTGGACACCTGACGCTTGTTGATCTCGCGGTTGAACAGCGCCAGCTGGTGTTCCAGGTTGTCGTAGTCGCTGCGGATATTGCGCAGGGTACGGGCGATATCGGTGACCGCGGCACGGCGCGCCTTGGCCAGGGTGATGGCTTCATCTTGACGGTGGGCGTAGGCGTTGACCAGCAGGTGCAAGCGGCGCTCTACATCATCCTCACTGTCGAACTTGGCCACGCCCTTGAGGCGCACCTGGGCGTAAAGCGCCTCAATCTGCCCATCGACACGCTGCAAACCTTGCCAGGCATCTTGATAGTCGTTGAGCAGTGGCAGCAGGTTGTCCAGGCTGTCGTCCACCGGATCGGTAAACGGCGTGCCGAACGGCAGGTTGGCCGGTAGCAGTTGGCGGCGGCGTAGGGCGTCTTCCAGGGTGCGTTCCTTTGCTTCCAGATCGGCGAGCTGACGGCCAACCAATTGCAGCTTGGCGGACAGTTGCTGCACGCGTTCGGTAAAGGCATCGGAGGCGCGTTTGAGTTCGTCCTGGGCGGCCTCCAGTTGCGCCAGATGCTCCAGTTTCTGCGGCTCTTCCACGGCCAGGGTCTGGCTTTTGCGGAAGTATTCCAGGGCTTTCTGTGCGTCCAGCACGGCCTGGTAGAACTGCTCGGCCTGGGCCTTGCTCGCGGCACGGTCGGCGGCCACGGCCTGTTGGGTTTTCAGCTGCTTGTATTCGCGGTCGAGGCGGTCCTTCTGGTCGCGCAGGGCGGCGCGGTCGGCCAGCGCTTGCAGGGCCGGCGGCTCGATATGGCTGAGATCGATGGTTAGGCCCGGTACTTCGAAGTTCTCGCCTTTGAAACCGTCGAGAATAGCTTCCAGTGATTTGACCCAGGCATCACCCTCGGCCACCTGAATGCCTTTCTCACCCAGCGGCAGGCTGAACAGCTGGCCATTGAACAGGCGCATCAAGCGGTCGACGTCCTGCTGGCTGAACTCTTCGCGCAGGCGTGAGTAACTGTTGTTGTCGGCGTGTTCGAGTTGCTGCTTGACCGATTTAAGGCGTTTTTCCAGATCGCGCAGGCGCTCATCCAAATCCTCAGCGGAGAACTGCCGGGATTGGGCCAGGGCGCCGGCCAGTTCGTCGTGGGCATCCTTGGCGGCCAGCAGCTGTTCTTCCAGCACCTTGGCGTCGGTGACCAGGGCAAAGCGATTCTTCAGCACCGACAGCTCGCCAAGCCAGCGCTGGATCTCGCTGATCTCGCGCTCCATGCGCATCAGCTCCTGGGTGCCGCCGCGTTGCTCGTGCTGCAGGCCGTCCTGCTCGCCACGGTAGTGTTCGGCCTGGATCACCAGTTCCTCGCGACGTGCGCCGGCGTAGTCCTGCCAGGTGCCCAGCAGCGAGTCGAGCAGCGGCGAAAGGCGATGCAGCTTGCCGCGTAGCAGCTCGCGCTGGGCTACACCGGCAGATAGGGCTTCGATCAAGGGGCCGGCGGTAACGAGCGCCTGGTAGTCCTGCTCCATGCGGCGCACATCGCGGAAGGCTTCTTCGGTGGCGGCGATATAGTCGACGCTACCCGAGCGCAGGCTGTGCTCGAAGGCATCGAGGAACAGCTGCTTGAGTTTTGCCGCAGTAATTTCGCGCATATGCAGCAGGTTGATAAACAGCGCGCGGAAGGTTTTTAGGCTCTGCTCGCTGGTCGAGCGCAGCGGGATCAGGGTCAGGTCCAGCGGAATCGAGGTATGGCCGCCGACCAGCAGGCGGCGCAGTTCTTCGGGTTTCAGCTCGTAGGCCTTGATGCCGTCGCGCTCCAGGGCGTTGAACAGTTCGCGCTGACGCAAGCAGGTGCCGTTCTTCTGGTAGTGCTCAAGGTTCAGAGTGCCCTGGTAGGCGAAGAACTGATGGCCGAAGCCGCCGCCTGGGCCGCGCCCGGCCACACCGATCACATGGGGGCCGTGGGGCAGGGCGACTTCGACGAGGATATAGCTGGTGTCGCTGGCGAAGTAGAACTTGCGCGACTGCTCCAGGCTGTACTTGCCGAAGCTCATGTCGGACATGCGTGCCAGAATCGGGAACTGCAGGGCGTTGATTGAGGCCGACTTGCCCAGGTTGTTGGCCCCGTAAACCGACAGCGGGTTTTCCAGGGGGAACAGGCCGAGGCTATAGCCGGCGGTATTCAGTAGGGCGAAGCGGCGGATGCCGTAGCGTTCCTGGCTCATGCGCGGGTCTCCTGGGCGTCGCGTTCTTCAGCCATGGCGCGGGCCAGGGCGTCTTCTTCGGATTCGTCGGTATCCGTTTCTGCGAGGCTGATGATTTCGTCTTCGGCCTCATCATCCAGCAGCACCGGCGTCGGCAGCGGCAGGCTGCTGTGCAGGGTGGCGGCCAGGTCGCGGTCCTGCTGCACGGAGAGGCACACGTCGAGGAAACGGTGCATCGGTGCGAGAAAGCGGTAGATGCCGTTGTCTTCACTGGCAAAGCCGAGCTGAGTCAGGCGGCGCATGACTTTCTCTTCCAGCTCCTCAACGGTGGTGACTTCGGCCTGTAGAAACAGGTCGCGGTATTTCTCCAGCAGCGCCGGCAGCTCGTCGCGGCCCAGGCTGCCGCCATCGAGCACGGCCAGCGGGTCGCGACCCTGGTCGGCCAAATGCTCGACCAGGATAAAGGTGAACAGCGCCAGCCGCTGGGCGGTCTTGTTGACCTGGGCGCCCATCTGCTCGGGCACGAAATAGTAAAAACCACGGCTGTCGCAGGTCAGCTCATAGCCCAGCGCCTTGAACAGGGCGCGGTACTGGTCCTGCTGGTTAGCCAGCTGGGCGTAAAGTTCCGGGTTGCTGCGGCTGATGTGGTAGCCCTTGAACAGCTCGCGAAAGATCGGCGCCAGTTGGGTCAGTTCTTTTAGGTCGATATTCATAGGGCGGTGGTCCCGGCCGGCTTGATCAGGGCGAAGGAGCTCAGGCTGACCTGATGCTCGCGGGTGAGGTAGTCGCGGCGCTCAAGGCGCTCGCGCTGGAAGCGGCCATCGCGGGACAGGCGCGAGAACCAGTAGAGCAATTCGTCGGTGGCGCCTTCGGGCTCCTGTTCCAGCAGCCAGACCATCAGGTCCGGCAGCGGCAGGGCCTGTTCGCAACGTTCGATCATTTCCCGTGCGGTGCGTGGCGCTCGTGGCGCTTCGCCTTTGCGGCTGGCATGCGCCTTGGGGAACTGCGCCGGCTTGGGTTCGAAGCGTGCCAGGGCGTACACATAGGCCTCGACCTGCGACGCAGTACCGAGAAAGGTGCTTTGTGGGCGGCTGAACAGCGGGAGAGAGGCCTGCGGCACCGCGTCCAGGCCCTTTTTGCGGATCGCCGCCAGGGCCAGGGCTGCGCCACGGGTTACGGCGTTATGCCGGCGCGCTTCTTCACGCAGCGGCAACAGCAGCTCGCGGGCGCGGCGCAGGGTCAGCTGGGCGGTGGTCTGCATTTCCAGAATGCGCGCATGGGTGCGTAGCAGCAGGTCGTCATCCACCAGCTGGCCGAGGCGTTGTTGTTCACTGAGCAGGCGCAGCAGCACATGCTCGACCCGGTACACGCCCTGCTCGAAGGCACCGTCGGCGGCCACCAGCTGGATCATAGGTTCGACGTATTCATCCCAGGTGGCCAGTACTTCGGCGTAGCGCTGACGCAGGGGGATTTGCCTGTCTGAGGTCTTGGCCCGCTCGGCAACGGCAACCAGGGCCTGTTCGTCGTTGGCCAGCTTCTTCAATACATCGCGCACACGCATATCCAACAAGCGCAGCTGGCGCGCCAGGTCGGCGGCGTCACGCACCTCGAAGGCGTCCTTGATATAGCCGGCAAGGCGCTCCAGATGGCGCAGATAGGCTTCGATCTCCAGGCACAGGCCTAGGCGATGTTCGCGGCGCAGGTAGGCGAGGAAGTCGTGAATCTGCGCGTTCAGCTCGAAGCGATTGGGGCTCTTGGCCACAGGCACCAGGATATCCAGGCGAATCCACTGATCGAGCAGGGCGGTGACATCGGTGGGCGTGCCTTCGGGCAGTTGTGCGGCCAACTGATTGCGCAGTTCTACCAGGCTCAGGGTGCCGGCATCGAAGCGTTCGCACAGCGGCTCCAGCAACGTCCAGTGTTCGGCAAGGGCGCGCAGTACGCGCTTGGGATCAATCATCGGGGCATCCGCTCCGTGGGCTTTTCGCAAAAAACGCCGATTGTACTGCAAGCCGTGGCCAAGGCTTGAGTGTCAGTCATCGTCTGTTTGGAGTTGCCGGCGCGTGTAACCCAGGTTGTGGTGATGGGTAACAGCGTGCGGCGGCCTACTGTGGGATCGAGGCGGTTTTTCAGGGATTTCTCGACTATGGGTCGGCACGTTTAGGCGGCTGAGTTTTTATAGTGCTAATCAAGGCGTGGAGCCTCCCAAGGCTTGTCACCATAAGAATAAAAGGAATCCGCCATGCGTCCCACTTTGCGTTTTGCCAAGACCGCCTGTGCTCTGATGTGCAGTGCGCTGCTGAGTGCTGCTGCCCATGGGGCGATGGTTGAGTTAGCGGACAACGAGTTGTCGGAGATCACTGGCCAGGCATTTATAAACCTGGCCACTGATAGCTATGCCGGAGTGAATTACACCCGCATCAATTTCGGCATGGACATTGAAACCCAATTGAACATGAACAAGCTCAAACTGGGCTTGTATGGCCGCACGGGTGAGGCTGCCAATACCGCAGATATCAATATCGATAATTTTGCCCTTGGGTCGGTCAACGCGGACGACACAATCAACCCATTCCGTATTTCCAATCCCTTTCTGGAGCTGGCTTACAAAGACAACAAAGTTGTGGGCATACGCTTAGGCCTTGGCGAAGCGCAAGGGCTTTTGTCGGGCAATATCAATACTTACACCGGCAATCTGGCCATCGATATCTTCGGTAAAGGCAGCTATCTCGGTCAGAAAATGAATTGTGGCTGGGATCCAATCTGCGGCATCGCAAGGTCACTGGTAAGTGGCACTTGGGCTAATGATGAGTTCAAGGCGCAGGCGACGCTGGTCAACGGGGCCGGTAGTGCAGACCCAGTGCGCGGCACCATGGCCGGTCTGCCAGATGGCACGAAGCTTTCAATGCCCGCATCAGGCGCGGTTGCCAACTTTTTGCTGGGGTTATTCAAGTCACAGGACTGCGGTCTGTTAGGTGTCAGCACGTGCTTCAATCTTTCCGATTACGGCAGTATTCCTGTCGGTAAGTTTGACAATCAGACCCAGCAGTTTACGGGCAATGCCAATGGCGTATTCCTCTCTATGCAGACGGAAAACGTACAGTGGCGTGATCAGCAGGATGCCAGCAAATTCATCACGGCTCTGGCGGGCGCTTTTATGAACCTGCCGCGCAATGCCGATGGTACGGCAGCCATTAACCTGAGCTTCCAACAGGCGCTGGAAGGCATTGCACGCAAAGATACCTGTCTCGGCTCAGCGACTCACGGGTGTTAACCATGATGCGATCAATCGGGTTCTGCTTATTGGTTTCGTTTGTCGCGTGTAGTTCTGCGGAAATGCAGGAGCTGGCAGACGAAGAACTGTCGACCGTTCAGGGTGCAGGTTTAGGTTTCGTTCTGGACGGCATCATGCTTGATGCCTCTGGGGCCAATATCACGATCAATGATATTGAACGAGTCAGGCCCGGCGGTATCAAGGAAAACATGCCCATCACATTGTCGGAGTTTTACCTGAGCGGCAGCGGTAGTAACAAAGGTGCCAATAAAACGCCGGTTACGCTCGGGCGATTGAACCATCCCTTTACCGTGACCCTGGGCAAGGGCGAGGAAATGCGCGCCCTCAGCGATACATGGGAGCTGCGTAGTAAGGTTGTTCGTGAAGGTGGTGCAAATAAAACCGTCCAGTATTGGGCTCCTAATGGAGCCTCGCAATGGGTGCAGACTACGCCCAACAACGTGGCCGTGCTGACACTGGCTTTTCCGGAGCGCATGACATCCGGCGGCTCAAGCTGCATTAGCGGTTACGCGGGTGCGGGGTTGAACTGCTCCAGTGATCCGAGTGGGCGTGCCGACCTAGGTATGCGCTTCGACTTCAGCGTGGGGGGAGGGCGTAAGGATATTCTCGATTTTGACCTGGCTCAGTTGACCATGGACGGCTCTTACCTGCGGTTGTGGGGGGATAACAGCCGCAAACAGTTGGTGGGCGAGGCACTGATCAATATCTTTGCTAAAAATCTTGATATTAGCGCCTGCACAGCCCCAGAGGCTTCAGCCAACTGTACTTCTGCCGCTGCCCTGGCTGGCACCATGTACTTGACCAATGCTTACGCAAATATTGCCTTGGGTTATGGCAAGTTCCAGCCGCTGCAGTTTGATGTAAATAGCAATGGTCAGTTTGTTCTGGAACTCAGTAATCCGGTTAACACCGCAGGTACGGCGGCTCAGCGCAATACCCAGGCAGCCGACTTCTATGCCAATACGCCGCGCACCAACCTGGTGTTAGACAACATGAACATCGGTTACGGACGTCCTCCAGCTAATGGTTTTACCAATATGCCGGGCGCTGCCCTTAATTCAAGTGGACAGGCTGTAGTGGGGGGCGGTGGGATGAGCTGGGGGTACAACTTCGGCCGAAACGAAATATCCGGCCTGAGCTTCAACTACCTGAAGGTGACCAGCCGTGATCTCTAGATTTGGGTTAACCCTCAGTGCATTGCTGGCCATGCCTGCCCTTGCCGAAATGCAGGCATTGGACGATGACACCCTGAGCAGCATGAATGGCCAGGGCGGGGTTTACCTGTCCGGTGAGTTCAGTATCAACAAGGATGGCGGCGTGCTGTGGAGCAAGCCGGTCAGCAACAACCCCAGCACCTGGACGGCCAACCAGCGCAGCTGTGCCAATGCGGGTGCCAGTACACCGGAGAACTGCGGTATGCGCGTAGCGATTCGCTCCGAGGCCGATGGCGGCTGGTATGTGTTGGACAATCTCAAGGGCGTGTTCAGTTTTGAGGGCCTGACCCTGCGCACCCGCACCATCAACAGTGGCTTTAACGGTGATGGTGCAGCCTTTAATCAGGATGTGCTGGAGTTTGGTTTACCCAACGAGGTGAAGTTCAAGGATGGCAGTTTCGCCTTTGGCGTCGCTAATCAGGGCGGCTGGCAGAACAAGTCGCTGAGCGTGGCCAACGGCGGTAATCCGTCGTATCAGCAGACCAATATCTTCTCGGCGAAGATCGACGGCACCATCCGTATGCAGGGCAACGTGCTGATCTTTCCGCAGAACTGAGGAGCAGGGCCATGCACCGTCATTCGCTGTTGTTGCTCGCACTTCTGAGCCCGCTGACGCAAGCCATGCAGGCGCTGGATGATCAGGCGTTGTCATCCGTCAGCGGGCGCGATGGCATCAGCCTGCAAACCAGCGGAGGTGGCTGGTCTGCCGGCAGTATTGACTACAAACAGGATGGTCAGACCCTTAGCCTGAAAGGCGTCAGCAGCACGCCGCAGGTTGCCGGCAGCAGCTCGACCACCACGCTTGATGTGGTTGGCGATCAATTGCAGGTGCAGCACAGCGGCAGTGCTCAGATGCTGAGTATCGACAACATTGAACTGGCCGGTAGCAGCAAAAGTTTCGGTTCCTTTCGCGCCTTCTTTACTCTGGGAGCCAGCCTCAAACTGAGTGGCGGCGGGGCCAGCGGCGTTAGCGGCTTCAGCGTGGATGACAGTCAGTTGTCGTTGAGCGCGGCGACTTTTTATTACCGCGACAATGGCTTTGACCTGATCGTCAAAGGCCTGTCGTTCGACACTTACCTGAACAACGCCTACCTGGATATCGTCAGCGGCGGCAGCGGCCAGGAAATCAAGCTGGACCTCGGCACCTCGCGCTTTGTCGGCTCGATTGCCGGTATCGGCCTCGATCTGGCCCATGGCGACCCGACGCCAGGTGTGGCGGTGACGCCGGGCAGCCCAGACCTGCGTGACGTTGATGCCCAACGCAGCTTCGGCAAGCTGGATATGGACTTGCGTTTGGGCGGCAGCATTAGCATTGCCGGCGGCGGCGCCAGCGGCGAGGGGCTGCGGATCAAGCCCAATATCACCATCACCAACAGCCTGTTTCAGTATCAGGACGAAGGCGTGCTGCGCGCCGAGAACTTCGCTGGCAGCCTGATCAGTAACGCCGGCCTTACCCTCGATCTGGAGCAAGACGGTGCGGGCAGCTACGCCAAAATTGCCTTTCAGGATCTCAAATTCAACGCCACCCTCGGCGGCCTGATCATGGGCAACCCGAGCAATCAGAAACTCGGCGGCCTGGCGCTGGACCTGAATTTCCTCGACCAGGGCGCGCGGCAGAACTGGTTGAAACTGCGTCCGGGTGGCGACCCCAATTCCGGGCAGAAGGGCATCAGCGCCGACCTCAGTTGGAATATGGTCAACAGCTCCCTGGCGCTCACCGATAACGGCAACACCATGTGGTTCAGCGGGCTGCGCACCTACGGCACTGGCCAGTTCAGTTTCGATCTGACCAAGAGCTGCGCGGCAGGCGTGAGCGCCGGCTGCTATGCAGGAACCAACAGCGACATAAACAGTGGCGGCTATAACGGCCACTTTGATGGTATGCGCCTGGGGTTGAAGAACATCGTCGGCAGCTACAGCTTCGATGGTTTGCGCGTGGGCACGCCGGATGCGCCCCTACAGGGCGGCACTGAGTTGCTGGTGCTGATGGAAATCTTCCCGGCCTATGATTTCACCCTCAATGGCCAGATCACTTTGCGCGCCGGTGGTGCTGTGGGCGACGGCCTGCGTTATAACGCCGACTTCTATATCACTGAGGCCAATGCGGCGATCACCGTGGATGAAAATGGTCGTGGGCTGTGGCTGTCGGGTAGCAGCTATGAAATGCATTACCGCGAAGGCTCGCTGGATATCAGCAACAATGGCGTCGAGCTGCGCAAAGGCACCTACTGGTCGAAGCTGGATGTTGCCAATGTGCGCTGGGGCGACCGCCTAACCGGCAGCAGCATTGGCCGTCTGGTGCTCAAGCGTTATGAGCTGGGTTCCACCCTGGCCATCAGCTCGGGCGGGGCCGGTGCGTTGTGCGTGGGCGGCAGCGGCAGTACCGCGAGCGCGTGTACCGCTAACGGAGGGCGCTGGGAAAATCGCGGCGACGAAGGTATCTCGGTCAAGTTGAAAAACGTGTTTGTGCGCGACACCAGTGGTAACCCGAGTAATACGGTGTCGAATAACGAGAAACGTAACCAGGTCATCATCGAAACGGGCAGGGTCAATGGCGTTAATGGCACGGGCAGTCAGCTGGTGGTGGATAATTTTCACACCTCCGACGGTACCCCGAGCAACCCGAACGCCAATGCCTATGGCTTTAACGTTGACCTCAATCTCGATGTGGCGCCGACTAAAGTGTGCGACAAGACGACCTCCGGCTGTACGCCGGTCAGTCCCGATCCGCTGGGCTTTGCGGTCAACGGTCGCGTGCACTTCAAGGAAGTGAATATCGACCGGATTCAGCACGTTCATCCAGACGGTGGTGCAGTGACCTCGATGTATGGAGTCAAGCTGCAGAACGCCGATATCCGCGCCAACCTGACGGCGACGCCAATCAACTGATCCGCATAACAAGCGCCATGCAGGCGCTTTGTGCCGTCATGCCCCTGTCATTCTTGTTGGTCATTCTGCTGGCGCGTTATAGAGCGCGCCGGTGGCTTCACATTGGCCGCCCAGTCGTTGCCAATAGTCGCTGAATCGAGGAAATATCCCCGTTGCCCTTTCGATATGTGCCGGTTGTCGGCACAATTCGCCTCCACTTTTTGGGGGGAGCAGTCTCTGCTCTCCGTTGGCCGACCTTGCACGGGGCACCGAAATGATCAAAACGCCTTACTACCTGATCGATAAGCAAAAGCTCTTGGGCAACCTGGAAAAGATCGCCTACGTTCGCGAGCACTCCGGCGCCAAGGCGCTGCTGGCGCTCAAATGCTTCGCCACCTGGTCGGTGTTTGACCTGATGCAGCAATACATGGACGGCACCACCTCGTCCTCGCTGTACGAGCTCAAGCTCGGTCGGCAAAAGTTCGCCGGCGAAACCCACGCCTACAGTGTGGCCTGGGCTGATGACGAAATCCCCGAGATGCTCGCCAACTGCGACAAGATCATCTTCAACTCCATTGGCCAGCTCGAACGCTTTGCCGAGGCCTCCGCTGGCAAAGTGCGCGGCCTGCGCGTTAATCCGCAGGTGAGCAGCTCGGATTACCTGCTGGCCGACCCGGCACGTCCCTTCAGCCGTCTCGGCGAGTGGGACCCGGAAAAGATCGCTGCGGTGATGGATAAGGTCAGCGGCTTTATGTTCCACAACAACTGTGAGAACGGCAGCTTCGAGCTATTTGACCAGATGCTGAGCACCATTGAGGAACGCTTCGGCCACCTGCTGGAGCAGGTTGAGTGGGTCAGTCTTGGTGGCGGCATTCACTTCACCGGCGACGACTATCCACTGGACCAATTCTGTGCGCGGCTCAAGGCCTTCTCCGAGCGTTTCGGCGTTCAGGTGTATCTGGAGCCGGGCGAAGCGGCGATCACCCTGAGCTCCTCGCTGGAAGTCACGGTGCTCGACACCCTGTACAACGGCAAACATCTGGCCGTGGTCGACAGCTCCATCGAAGCGCACATGCTCGACCTGCTGATCTACCGGCTCAACGCCAAGATGGAACCGTGCAGCGGCGAGCACACCTACATGGTGTGCGGCAAATCCTGCTTGGCCGGTGACATCTTCGGTGAGTACCAATTCGACAAGCCTCTGACCATCGGCGATCGCCTGTCGTTTATCGACGCAGCGGGTTACACCATGGTCAAGAAAAACTGGTTCAACGGCCTGAAAATGCCGTCCATCGTGGTCAAGCAACTCGACGGCAGCGTCGAGGTGGTGCGTGAATTTGGCTTTGACGATTACCTGTCCAGCCTCAGCTGATTCGTAGGGTGGACGGCGCTTTTCCGTCCACCACTCGCAATCGCGTTGGTGGATGAAAAAAACGTCATCCACCCTACGTGTTGTAAACCCGTTGCAACTCTCTCAATAACGCAGTACCCAGGAGGTGAAACAATTGAAGAAGAATGTTCTGATCATTGGTGCAGGAGGTGTCGCCAAGGTGGTGGCCCACAAGTGCGCGCAGCACAACGACGAACTCGGTCGTATTGCCATCGCGTCGCGCAGCATCTCCAAATGCCAGGCCATCATCGACAGCGTAAAGGCCAAAGGCAGCTTGAAGCAGCCGGCCGAGAT
Source organism: Pseudomonas sp. C7.1 (assembly GCF_056312395.1). Lineage (NCBI taxonomy): Bacteria > Pseudomonadati > Pseudomonadota > Gammaproteobacteria > Pseudomonadales > Pseudomonadaceae > Pseudomonas > Pseudomonas sp. C7.1. The sequence continues at coordinate 348,788 of NZ_JBWDTL010000003.1, forward strand.
CCAGGCTTATGCCCTCAATGCGCTGGATATTGAAGCAACCAAGACGCTGATTCGCGAAACCGAATCGCAGATCGTCATCAACGTGGGCTCGGCCTTCCTCAATATGTCGGTGCTGCGTGCCTGCATGGATACCGGCGCCGCCTACCTCGACACCGCCATCCACGAAGAACCGGGCAAGGTCTGCGAAACGCCGCCTTGGTACGGTAACTATGAGTGGAAGCATCTGGCCGAATGCCAGGACAAGGGCGTGACCGCCATCCTCGGCGTCGGTTTCGACCCGGGCGTGGTCAATGCCTATGCCGCATTGGCGCAACAGCAGTACTTCGACAGCATCGAGTCGATCGACATCCTCGACGTCAACGCCGGTTCGCACGGCAAGTACTTCGCCACCAATTTCGACCCGGAAATCAATTTCCGTGAATTCACCGGGCAAGTCTGGAGCTGGCAGAACAGCCAGTGGACCAGCAATACAATGTTTGAAGTCAAACGCACCGACGACCTGCCAGTGGTCGGCGAACAAAATCTGTACCTGACCGGGCATGACGAAGTGCATTCCCTGTCCAAGCACCTGAACGTACCCAATGTGCGTTTCTGGATGAGCTTCGGTGAGCACTACATCAATGTGTTTACCGTGCTGAAAAACCTCGGCCTGCTCTCCGAGCAGCCGGTAAAAACTGCCGAAGGCCTGGAAGTGGTGCCGCTGAAAGTGGTCAAGGCCGTGCTGCCCGACCCCGCCTCGCTGGCACCGGGCTACAGCGGCAAGACCTGCATTGGTGACCTGGTCAAAGGCACCAAAGACGGCAAGCCGGCCGAGCTGTTTATCTACAACGTCGCCGACCACAAAGATGCGTATGTAGAAACCGACAGCCAGGGCATTTCTTACACCGCAGGCGTTCCGCCGGTCGCGGCTGCCTTGCTGGTGGCTCGTGGTGATTGGGATGTGGCGCGCATGGCCAACGTTGAAGAGTTACCGGCCGGGCCGTTCCTCAAGCTGCTGGATGTAATGGGCCTGCCCACCCGGATCAAGGACGCCAATGGCGACCGTCCCTGGGATCAGGCCCTCTGATTGGCTGCGCGTCGGCCCTGCGTCGTTGAAGGTGCGTTAATCAGATCGTAGGATGGGTTGAGCGAAGCGATACCCATCAGCGGTAAAGGCTCTATCCAAACAAAACGCCCGCCATTTTGGTGGGCGTTTTGCTTTTTGCAGCTTTCGTAGCGAAGTGGCATCGATACGCGCCGCGCTTCCCGCCCGTGGCATTTCACGCGACAATCAACCCTTATCGAAACGCGCCCCAATGTCGGGTGCGTGCTACGGCGACTCCGTGAGGACACCAGCATGAGCAGCAACGACCGCGTCATTATTTTCGATACCACCCTGCGTGACGGCGAGCAGAGCCCCGGCGCGTCGATGACCGGTGAAGAAAAGCTGCGCATCGCCAAGGCCCTGGAGCGTTTGCGCGTCGATGTGATCGAAGCCGGTTTCGCCATCGCCAGCCCCGGCGACTTTGCGGCGGTCAAGGCGATTGCCGACAGCATCAAGGACAGCACCGTGTGCAGCCTGTCTCGGGCATTGGATGCCGATATTGATCGCGCCGCCGAAGCGCTCAAGGGCGCCAACTCCGGGCGCATCCACACCTTTATCGCCACCAGCCCGATCCATATGCAGTACAAACTGCGCATGCAGCCGGATCAGGTGGTCGAGCAGGCCGTGCACGCGGTCAAACGCGCACGCAACCTGTGCAGCGATGTCGAATTCTCCTGTGAGGACGCCGGCCGTTCGGAGATCGATTTCCTCTGCCGCATTATCGAAGCGGCCATCGACGCTGGCGCGCGCACCATCAATATCCCCGATACCGTTGGTTACGCCATTCCGCATCAATATGCCGAGACCATTCGTCAATTGCTCAATCGTGTGCCTAACGCCGACAAGGCGGTGTTCTCCGTGCATTGCCACAACGACCTGGGCCTGGCCGTGGCCAACTCCCTGGCCGCCGTAGTGGCCGGTGCGCGGCAGGTGGAGTGCACCATCAACGGCCTCGGTGAGCGCGCCGGTAACGCCGCGCTGGAAGAGATCGTTATGGCGATCAAAACCCGCGAAGATCTGCTCGGCGTACACACACGCATCGACACCCCGCATATTCTAAGCACCTCGCGCATGGTCTCTGGTATCACCGGTTTCCCGGTGCAGCCGAACAAGGCCATTGTCGGCGCCAACGCCTTCGCCCACGAATCCGGTATTCACCAGGACGGCGTGCTCAAGCACCGCGAAACCTACGAAATCATGTCTGCCCAGTCAGTTGGCTGGCACACCAACAAACTGTCGCTGGGCAAACTCTCCGGACGCAATGCCTTCCGCTCGCGCCTGGACGAGCTGGGTATCGTCCTGGCGGGTGAGGCGGAGCTAAACGCCGCCTTCGCCCGCTTCAAGGATCTGGCCGACAAGAAACACGAAATCTTCGACGAAGACCTGCAGGCGCTGGTCTCCGACACCCTGGCCGACGAGGCGCCGGAGCACTTCAAGCTGGTCACCCTGGAAGTGGCGAGCAAGACCGGCGAGGTGCCGCAGGCTCAGGTTGTGGTCAGCGTTGCGGGGGCGGAGCACAGTGGCAATGCACAGGGTTCCGGACCGGTGGATGCCACCTTCAAGGCCATCGAGTCGATTGTCAGCTCAGACGCCAACCTACAGCTGTATTCGGTCAACGCCATCACCCAGGGCACCGACTCGCAAGGCGAGGTGACTGTGCGCTTGGAGAAGGCTGGGCGCATCGTCAATGGCAATGGCGCCGATACCGACATTCTGGTGGCATCGGCCAAGGCCTATATCAATGCGCTCAACCTGATGCAGGCGGGGCAGAAGGCTCACCCGCAGGCGGCTGACGTTTGATTGCAGAACTGCGCCGTCGCGCTTACCTGAGTGCCATGCAGGTGGCCAGTTGGCTGCCGCGTGTGGAGCTGCCGTTTGCCGCGCCCTCACGCCCGGAGTTGCTGCAGCCGCTGGTTGAGTTAGAGCCTGAGCAGGTGGTAACCGTTGCCGTGCCACAGGCGGTGGCTGAAGCTGCGCCGGCCTATGAGTCGCCGCGAGCCGAAGCCGCCTTTGCCGCGCCAGTGACCCGCCCCAAGATCGAAGTGCCGCGTCCGGCGCCTCAGGGGCGCATGGCCAAGGTGGAGCCGGCTACAGTCGACGCCGAAACGCAGATTACTTCCCAGCCAACGCCCGTCGCGCCTCCGCGTTTTGCCCTGCAATTGCTGCGTGCTGGCGCCTGTGCGCTGCTGGTCGAATTGCCCACCGGCGAGCCGTTGCAAGGGCGTGATCCGGCGTATCTGCTGCTCAAGGATCTGCTGCGCGCCGCCGGCCTGCCGGACAGTCCGCAACTGATTGGCGAGCCGGTGCGCTGGCCGCTGTTGGTGCGGGGGCAGATCGATCAGGGCCCGCAAGCGGCGCTGGAATATGTGCAGAGCTTTGTTGGCGCACGCTTGGAAGATCAAGAGCCCTGCAGTTGCCTATGGCTGGTGGGCTTGCCCGCCATTCGCTTTGCCGGTGAAGCCGATGCCGACGCCTATAACCGTGAGTTGCAGGTTGAGGGGCTGGGCGCCGCCTGGGCGCTGCCGGGCCTGGAGTTGCTGATGGATGAGCCCGAGCGCAAGCGCGAGCTGTGGCAAGCCATGCGCCGCGTGCGTCAGCGCTGGTTGGCCGACGCGTGAATACACCTTTATCCGGCCGCTTGGCCGTGGTTTCTCCTGCTTGCCGAGTCCACCTGAATGAGTGATGCAATCAGCTTCCGCCCGATGACTGCGGCGGATATCGATGCGGTGCTGAAAATCGAATACGCCGCCTTCAGCCATCCCTGGACGCGCGGCATCTTTACCGACAGCCTGACCTCCTACAACTGCTGGGTGATGTTCGAGGGCGAGCAGCAGGTCGGCCACGGCGTTATCCAGATCATCATGGACGAGGCGCACCTGCTCAACATCACCGTCAAGGCTGAAAGCCAGGGTCGTGGCCTGGGCCTGAAGCTGCTCGAACACCTGATGCAGCAAGCCCAGCAGCAGGGCGCCAATGACTGTTTTCTGGAGGTGCGCGCGAGTAATCAGGTGGCGTACCGCCTGTACGAGCGCTACGGTTTTAACGAAGTCGGCCGCCGCCGCGATTACTACCCGGCCGTGGGTGGACGTGAGGACGCACTGGTAATGGTCTGCCCGCTGTTCGATTAGGCCCTTGCCCTGCAGCGTGCTGACACGATTGGCTACCGCGCGCGGCGCTATTCGCCGCTGACCTGACGCAGAGCTTGTCGCATACTGGCGCGCGCTGCCTCAGCTGCAGCGGTATTCGGCCCATTGCCCTAAGGATTTGTCATGCGCCTGTCTGCTTCGTTGCTCGCGGTGTTCTGCCTATTCACCTCCGCTCAGACCTTCAGCGCCGAACGCAGCTTTACCATCCTGCACACCAACGACTGGCAATCACGCCTGCTCGGCTTTGGCCCGAACAACGAATATTCCCCCGCTACCACCGGCGATGACGACACCGTCGGCGGCGTTGCGCGTCTGGCCACCTTGCTTGAACAGCGCCGCGCCGCTGCCGGTGAACAACCGGTGCTGCTGCTCGATGGCGGCGACTTCAGCATGGGCACGCTGTTTCACACCGTAACCCGCGAAACCGGCGGCGAGTTGCGCCTGATGACTGAACTGGGCTACGACGCCGCGACCCTGGGCAACCACGAATTTGATTTTCGTCCGGCCGGCCTGGCCGCGATGATCAGCGCAGCGCACAAAATCAAAGGCGATGCGCTGATGCCGCTGCTGTCGATCAACCTCGGCTTCGATCCCGTACGCAAGGAAGACGACAGCCTGCAAGCGCACTATGACGCCGGGCGCATCCTGCCCTATAAGCTGATTGACAAGGGCGGTATCCGCTTTGGTCTGTTCGGCCTGCTCGGCAACAACGCCGTGGCGGTCAGCCCGATGATCAAACCGGCGGTGTTTGCCGACCCGGTGGTGACCGCCCAGGCCATGGTCGCCAAGCTGCGCGAGGAGGGCGCCGAGGTGGTGATTCTGCTTTCGCACATGGGCGTGGTGCAGCAGGAAGACGGCAGCTGGCGCGGTGAGGAAGTCGAGTTGGTCGAGCAGGTGCCAGGCATCGATATTGTCGTTGGCGGTCACTCGCACACTGCGTTGGCGCAACCGCTGCTGGTGAATGGGCGTACGCCGGTGATGCAGGCCGGCTCGGAAATCCAGAACCTCGGCGAGCTGCGTATGCGCCTGCTCGCAGACGGCAAGCCGCAGGTTGTCGACTACCAACTGCACCCGATCAATGACCAGATTGCCGGCAGCGCCGCGATCACTGCCAGAGTCGAGGACTTCAAGCAGGTGGTCAGCGCGCAGATGCTGGCGCCCAAGGGTTACACTTTCGACCAGCCGCTGGCCAAGGTCGACAAGACCCTGACCCGCGCCTATGACGATCCGATTCTCGGCAATCTGGTCACCGATGCCCTGCGCCAGGCCACGGGCAGCGATGTGTCGTTCACCGGCAACGGCACCATCCGCGACAACATGATCATGGGCCGGCATGGCGTGCAGGCGGTGTCCGACCTGTTCCGCATCGCTCCGCTGGGCGTTGGTGAATTGGATAATGCGCCGGGCTATCCGCTGATCAAGGTGTATGTCAGCGGGCAGGAGCTGAAGAACCTGCTCGAAGTGCTGCTGCTGGCCTATCAGGTGCGCGAGAGCAAAAGCTATTACCCGCGCGTGTCGGGCCTGCGCTTCAGCTACAACCCCTGGCGCGTGCCGTTTGACCGGGTCAGCCGGATTGAGCTGGGCGACCCGATCAAGGGCTACACGCCGCTCGACCTGGCCGATACGCGCCTCTACAGCATCGGCGCTACCAGCTATGTCGGCAGCTTTACCTGGCTGGTCAGCGACCTGACCAAGGGCCTGCTCAGCGTGCAGCCCAAGGATGCTAAGGGCCAGCCGCTGGCGGCGATCAAGGACGCAATCATCGATGCCGATCCGCAGCAGCCCGGCGTGCAGGAATATAAAGAGTGGCAGGGCCTGCTCGACCATATTCGCAGCCTGCCGGATTTGGACGGCGATGGCCTGGCCGATATCCCGACCCGGGGCGCGGCCGCCGAGCAGCGCATGCTGCGTGCGCCCAGCCTGCAGCCGGCAGAGCTGTACCGCTACGCCGGGCCGTTGCAGTGGGGCGTAAGCCTGGTGCTGCTGGCGGGCCTGCTGTTGATTCTCTGGTTGTTGCGCCGCCGCCGCGCCTGAGCAGATTGCTGTACCTGAGCGCCGCGCGTGCTTGTCAAAAGCCCGCGGCACTCCTATGGTGCGCATCGACGAACCTGGGAGTGACGCATGAGCGACCTACAACACCTCTTCGATAACAACGCGCGCTGGGCCGAAGCGATCAAAGAGGAAGATCCCGAGTTCTTCGCCAAACTGGCCCAGCAGCAGGTGCCGGAGTACCTGTGGATCGGTTGCTCCGATGCGCGGGTGCCGGCCAACGAGATTGTCGGCCTGCTGCCGGGCGACCTGTTCGTGCATCGCAATGTCGCCAACGTGGTGCTGCACACTGACCTCAACTGCCTGTCGGTGATCCAGTATGCGGTCGATGTGCTCAAGGTCAAACATATCCTGGTCACCGGCCACTATGGCTGTGGCGGTGTGCGCGCCTCGATGCAAGACGGCCAGCTCGGCCTGATCGACGGCTGGCTGCGCAGCATTCGTGACCTCTACTACGAGCACCGCGAGCACCTGGCGCAATTGCCCAGCGAGGAAGAGCAAGTCGACCGCCTGTGTGAGCTCAACGTGATCCAGCAGGTGGCCAACGTCAGCCACACCACCATCGTGCAGAACGCCTGGCATCGCGGTCAGCCGCTGGCAGTGCATGGCTGTATCTACGGCATCAAGGACGGCCGCTGGAAGAACCTCAACGTCACCGTCAGCGGCATGGAGCAGCTGCCGCCGCAATACCGCCTGCGCCCGCTCGGGCAGAGCTGAGGCATGCAATCTTCCGTGCGTGTCGCGCTGGCTGGTCTGCTGCTGGCAACCCTCTGCTGGTCCGGTAATGCCCTGGTGGCACGGGCGTTTGCCGGTGAGATTCCGCCGTTTGCCTTGTCATTCTGGCGCTGGAGCCTGGCCCTGGTTCTGCTGCTGCCCTTCGTGGCCAAGCCGCTGTGGCAACACCGCGCGGCATTGCGCGCAGCCGGCTGGCGTTTGCTGGTGCTCGCCGGCGTCGGCATCGCGGGTTACAACAGCCTGCTGTACGCCGCCGCGCAAACGACGGCAGCGATCAATATCACCCTGGTCAACACCTGCCTGCCGCTGATGACCTTTATCGGCGCCGGCCTGCTGCTCGGCGAGTGGCCGCATCGACGCGCCTGGTGGGGCATGGGAGTGGCCGCAGGCGGGCTGCTGGTGCTGATCAGCAAAGGCAGCTGGGCCAGCCTCAGTGGCCTGGCATTCAACAAGGGTGATCTGATCATGCTGCTGGCGGTGGCCGACTGGGCGCTTTACTCGCTGCTGTTGCGGCGCTGGGCCAGCCACCTGCTGCCGATCCCGCCGCTGGCACTGCTTGGCGTACTGATGCTGCTGGGCGTACCGCTGATTCTGCCGTTCTATCTTTACGAACTGGCCCAGGGCGCGCACTTCAACCTGACGCCAGAGAACCTGGCCGCCATCAGCTACACCGCGATCTTCGCCTCACTGCTCGCCTACCTCGCCTGGAACCACGCCATCCGCGTACTCGGTGCCGCCAAAGCGGCCCTCTCCAACTACCTGATGCCGGTGTTTACCGCCATATTGGGTTGGCTGCTACTGGGGGAGGGCCTGCAGAGCTACCACTGGCTTGGTGCTGCGCTGATTTTTGCGGGGTTGCTGCTGGGTACGCAGGGGCGTGTGAAGGGGCGTTGAGCTGAGAGTGAAATAGGTAGTTTGACCACCAAGTTGTACTGCGTCTGACTTCGCCAATACAAACCGAAAATGTGAGGGGCATCCGGGTATTTGCGGATGGAAGCTCTGCCGCATCAGAAGCAGTAGCTTTTTTCACGAGACAACAAAAAACCCGCCGAAGCGGGTTTCTTCAAGACCATTCTGACTTCCTGTCAGAAGCCTCCTAGGCAATGGCCGATCCTCCTTGATCCTGAGCGCGTCCTGCGCTTCAGTTGATGTGTGTAGATTAGATTCGGGGGGCAGGCGTTAACAGAGGAGATCGCAGCCAATGCGTGTAAGCCTTTCGCTATAGCGGCATCCTCAGCCTGCAGCGAATCCTTGGACATTCCTCCATGACCAAGCGCTATGCACACTTGTCGCCTGACCATTTGAAGCCTGTACTACGGCTATCGCCCTTGGCTCAGAGCGAGCATCCGCCTGCTTAAAAGTGCAGGGGATGCGGGCTGGGGGATTTGAGGAAAGGTGGGCGTGCTGGACGCTTACGTTTATTGAACAAACCTCAAGTTTTTACCGGTACAACCTTCTTACAGTTTTCTTTTTGTGCAGGATACTTATCGCATTTTCGCAAGATGCTCTGGACCTGTGGCTCGTTCTTAAGTTGCTGATTGGCCAGCAGCTTCTCAGTAATAAATAACTCTTCTGAGCCTAGATTGCGCTCAGCCTTATCTATCATCGCCAGTGCGGATTGAGCGTCGCCCCGCTTGAGATGGTAGCTGATCATCAAGTCGTAGATCGAGGGGCCGGCCAGAGTCCAGTCTTGTATTGACTCCAGATCGTTGAGGGCTTTGCGACTATTGCCCTGGGCTAAGTGCAGATTGAATGCCGCGCGCCGAACACCTGGCTGATTTTTTACTGGCGAAGAAAGCGCGCGCTCGGTGAACACTTGGGCTTCACGAGTTTTCCCCTCCTCAAGTGCAACCGTCGCGGCATAGGCATCTTTGTATCCTTGCATAGCACTCGCGACTGCTTTCGAGTTGCGCACTTTAGGCCAGCTGTTGCGGTCAACCCTCGCTCTGCGTTCCTGGCGATATTCGCGCTGCAGGTACTGGCGTAGATCCTCATCGCGATCAATCGGAGACATGTGCGAGCGATTTAAGTACTGGCCTGCCGAGTTAATGCTGGTGGCCAGCCCCTGATTAAGCAGAATGTTCAACTCTTGAGTTAAGCGGTTAAGGTTGAGCTGTTTAAGTGAATCCTGCATTGCGTGCTTGCGCGCACTTAGGAAGCTGTTGAGCAAAGGTTTCTGCTTGCCTTGGAAATCATTTAGCCGCTGCAGGCTGTGGCTGGCAGCACGCGGTGCATAACCGCTGAGAATCATCAGGTCTGTACCGAGTAGATCAGCTTGATCCTCTTGGCTACGGCCCCAGGCGGTACTCCAAACATTATCTGAGAAAGTATTGGCCAGCGCGGTGTAAAGGACGGTGTTCCCAATAGTTTTCTGCGTTCCGAGAGGGTCTTTGCTGATTAGTTTCAGGCTGCCAGAACTTCTGTCTATGCTGGCGTTGGAGGCTATCACTGCAATGACCGCAGTCGTTGCGATGTTGGTCATTAGCTTTTTTTGCTGCTGGAAGGCAGCGATACGGTCATGGTGACGGAGCAGCACATGGCTCATCTCATGGCCAAGCATGGCGGCAATTTCGTCTTCGCTCTCAACATTGTCGAGCATGCCCAGCGGGACAAAAATATTGCCATAAGGATCGGCCGAAGGACCAAAGCCATAGCTGTCAATAATGCGTATCTGCAACGGAGGAAGTTCACCTGGCCAGCCCTTGGCAAGACGGCTGACGATACCTTGCAAATAGCTTTGCAGTTCTGGGATGTGCACCAGATTCTGCTGGCGGGTTTCGGCTGCCGGAATGGTCCGACCATCGAAGCTCAGACGTTGTTTGTTCAGTTGCTGGGGATCCAGTTTGAAATGCTCACGTACTTCGGCCTGCTCGAAGTAGCGGCCAATTAAACGTGATTGTGTCGACGGGCCTACAAGGTTCATTAAGGCTTCATCTGCACCTTGCATGGTTTGGCAGCCGCCAAGGATCAGGATAGCGAGTATCGGTAGTGTCAGTAGATGTCCTTTCACGAGTTAATCCCTTATTTGCTACAGCCGGCACCAAAGCCAATGGTGGAGTTGTTTTGATGGTCTTGTGCCTGACTGGTGGGCATTTTCTGGCAGGGTAGCTTTACAATCTTGCTAGGGTTCAGGCGTAGATCCATGGTGTCCAGCCAAACTTTCTTGCCTGCTAGCTCGACTTGCACAAGCTCCAGCTCCTCGTTGTACCGTAGTACTGGCAGCGGGCTAGGTGGGGCTTCGCTTAAGGCTATTTCGCGCTCAAGCTTGCCTTGCTCATTCAGGACTGCAATTGGGTCGGCGAGAAACTCCTCGACAGTCGGTGAGGCTGCTAGGCAGGCGTGGCTGACCAGCGTGCTGAGCAGAAAAACAAAAATTTTATTCATATCGAGGGGTCCTTGAGTGGTATGAAAAAAGCGCTTCGCTAACCTTAGCCGTCTAACCAGGCTTCGATCTTGTCGCCGAACAGCACGAGCGAAAGCAGCAGAATTGCCAGAACATTTGCGGGGGTAATGTCATAGGCATAAAGCACGAGGCAGAGCAGGAGAAGAAAGCCAATCACCACGCACCACGAGTACCGCACCTTGGCAAAAAAACGTTTCTCCCAGTGTGGCCAAGGCGATACCGGCGCCAGCTTATTCCGGTGCTGATCATGCAGAGCCTTCAGCACGGCTATCAGCAGCAGCAGGGCGACTTCGACCAGATCCAACCAGTCGATACCCCAGAAAAGATTTGATGGGTCGCGGTCATAGTTCATGCCCTGGGTGATGAGGTTATCCAGAGCCATTGCGTGCATGTAAATGCCGGGGATTTTTCCATGTAGCGGCGACTGAACCAAGTCACTAGCAGAGGTAATGTGTGCACCGACTAGAATCAGCTTGTTCGCCAGCAACTGCTTAAGTAGCGCACGGTCTTCGACGCTGTTGGCCTCCAGATCGCTGGCCGACAGGGTCAGGGTATAAGGGCAGGTCGCCTGGGCCGAGCTACCCAACTTCCAAAAAACCGCTTGGAAGAACTGGTCCAGAAAACCCGGTTCCGTACAGTGGCGGATATCGGATATCTGTGCCTGTTGTGGTGCAAGGTCGAGACCCCATTGCACGGCAATGGGTGGTGCCTGAATCGATTCTATGACGCTTGCTGGCAATGTTTTGCAAGCGTGCTCTCGGCAATAGTGGCGATAAAGCTGGAGTGCCGGGGTTTCCATGGCCCCTACCGCTGTTTGTACGGAGAGTGGATACCTGTCGCTAAATCCGCTCCAGCTCACCAGAGCTGGTGAGCTGGTGAGCTGACGCTGGCAAATTGCGGTAGAACATTGATCTGACTGTCTTTCCCGCGTGCTTGGCCGGTATTTGCGAGCAGTAGAGGGATACGCTGGTGCTGGTAGCGCGCAAAAACATTGGCCAGCAACTGGCTCCCCTGACTAGGGTCGCCACGAGAGTGATCGTGGCTGTAGAGCAGATCGATGAAGAGTGCTGCGGGCTGGTAGGAGAGCAAGCGCTTGAACAGCTTGCTCTGCTCGCTGTAAGGCATCGGCCAGTAGGTGTTGTTGCGTAGCAAATAGGCGTCGTCAATCAATACGACGACGATATTTTGCTGCCCTCGAGTATCGTAGAAGCCGGAAAACATCCGATTGAGCCACTGGGCCGAAGCGTTTTCCGTCGAACTTGTGAGCCCGAATGGGTCAAGTACCACCATAAGCAGAATAAAGATGCCGCAGAGATACTTTCGCCAAGTGTAAATAGCAAAAAAATTGAGCATCCTGATCTAACCAAATCCATGATTGCACTTTGATAACGCTCGCAAATTACTTTGCATTTCTGTGGCGGTCAACAGACTGTCGCCGAGGATGAATTATCCAGTGGGAAAGGCCTTTGGTGTAGCAGGGGCTATAAGGCGGGTGAGAATTGGTGGTCATGAACGACTGCCCCTGACCGACTCTGCTGAAAAAGTCCGGTTTTGGTTACACGTGGAATACGCGTCTACGCTTACCCATCGCTAACCGACTGATTCCATGCGTACCGCGCCATGCGCACCCGCCATTCGCCAAACGTTACGAGCGTGTGGAGGTATACAGCCGCATGGATGTGATCGGATAGTGTTCGGCGAGGTAAACTCCGGGTTTTGTTAGCTCACCTAGGAGTTGTTGCGTGAACACGGAGAATCATTCCCAGACGGCCGCTTTTCTTTGGTCCATTGCCGATCTGTTGCGCGGTGACTTCAAGCAGTCCCAGTACGGCCGCATCATTCTGCCGTTCACCCTGCTGCGGCGGATGGAGTGCGTGCTTGCGCCGACCAAGGATGAGGTGATCAAGCAGACCTTCGCCCAGGAAGGCCGCCCCGATACCGTGCGCGAGATGATTCTGCTGCGCGCTGCTGGTCAGCAGTTCTTCAATGCCTCGCCGCTGACCCTTGGCACGCTGTCCGACACCCAGACCGCCGCCGACCTGATGAGCTACGTGCAGGCGTTCAGCAAAGATGCCCGCGAGATTTTCGAGCACTTCCACTTTGAAGACTTCGTGCAGCAGCTGGAAACCGCCAACCTGCTGTATCAGGTGGTGCAGCGTTTCGCCGCCACCGATCTGAGCCCCGAGAACATCAGCAACTTCGGCATGGGCATCATCTTTGAAGAGCTGATCCGCAAGTTTGCGGAAAGCTCCAACGAAACCGCCGGGGAGCACTTCACCCCGCGCGATATCGTGCACCTCACCACCTCCTTGGTAATCACCGACCAAGACCACAAGCTCGCGCCCAACAGCATCGTCACCATCTACGACCCAACCGCCGGCACCGGCGGCTTTCTGTCTGAGGGTGATGAGTACATCCAGTCCATCAGCGAGAAGGTCAGCGTGTCGCTGCACGGCCAGGAGCTCAACCCCGAGTCCTACGCCATCTGCAAGGCGGACATGCTGATCAAGGGCCAGGACGTGGCCAGCATCAAGCTCGGCAACACCCTGTCCAACGACCAGCTGGCCGACAAACGCTTCGACTTTATGCTCAGCAACCCGCCTTTTGGCGTGGAATGGAAGAAGGTACAAAAACAGATCACCGACGAGCACAGCCACAAGGGCTTCGGCGGCCGCTTCGGCCCCGGCCTGCCGCGTGTGTCTGACGGTTCGCTGCTGTTCCTCCTGCACCTGGTCAGCAAGATGCGTGACCCGCGCCCCGATGGTAAGCAGCAGGGCGGCTCGCGCATCGGCATCATCCTCAACGGCTCGCCGCTGTTTACCGGCGGCGCGGGTTCGGGTGAGTCGGAGATTCGCCGCTACCTGCTGCAGAACGATCTGGTCGAAGCCATCGTCGCGCTGCCCACCGACATGTTCTACAACACCGGCATCGCCACCTATGTGTGGATACTCAGCAATCACAAGGCCGCTGCGCGCCAGGGCAAGGTGCAGTTGATCGATGGCAGCCAGCACTACGCCAAAATGCGCAAGTCGCTGGGCAGCAAGCGCCAGTACATTACTGAAGATCAAATCAGAGAGCTGGTGCGCCTGTATGGCAGCTTCGAGCAAACCGCACAGAGCAAAATCTTCCCCATCGACGCCTTCGGCTACCGGCGTATCACCGTCGAGCGCCCGTTACGCCTGAACTTCCAAACCAGCGCAGAACGCATCGGCAAAGTGCTGGAAGAAAAGGCCCTGCAGAAACGCGACAGCGCCGCTCAGCAGCACCTGCTGGCTGCCCTGGAAGCGATCGACGCAAGCCAGTTGCACCGCAACCGCGAGCAGTTCAGCAAGCTGCTGAAAAAAGCCCTCACCGCACACAGCGTCAGCCTGAGTGCGCCGGAACTTAAAGCCCTGATGAGCGCCCTGAGCGAGCGCGACCCCGAGGCGGATATCTGCATGACCAAGGGCCAGCCGGAAGCGGATGCTGGCCTGCGCGACAACGAGAACGTGCCGCTGGGCGAGTCGGTGTACGACTACTTTGCGCGCGAAGTCATCCCCCATGTGCCGGATGCCTGGATCGACGAAAGCAAAACCGATGCGCTGGACGGCGAAGTCGGTATTGTCGGCTTCGAGATTCCCTTTAACCGCCACTTCTATGTGTTCCAGCCACCGCGTCCGCTGGCCGAGATCGACCGCGATCTGAAAGCCTGCACCGACCGTATCAAACAGATGATCGAAGGACTGTCGGCATGAGTTTTCCGGCGTATCCAGCGTATAAAAAATCTGATGTGGAATGGCTAGGCGAGGTGCCTGAGCATTGGATATTAACGCCGTTAAAGCATCTCGCATTACTCAACCCGAGAAAGTCAGGCTACGACGGCGATACTGAACAGCTATGCAGCTTCGTTCCCATGGAGAAGCTAAAAACTGGTGTCGTGCAACTGGATGAAGAGCGCCCCATCGCAGAGCTTATTGGCGGCTACACCTACTTCGAAGATGGAGACGTATTGCAGGCCAAGGTCACGCCGTGCTTCGAGAATAAGAATATTGCGATTGCCAAAGGCCTAACCAATGGGGTCGGGTTCGGCTCCAGCGAAATCAACGTTCTTAGGCCCTATCAGGGTGTTAATGCTGCGTACCTTTATTACCGCGTGCAGGAAGACAGTTACATGGACTTCTGCACTTCCAGCATGATCGGTGCTGGCGGGCTGAAGCGGGTGCCCACTGATGTGATCAATAACTTTAAGGTCGCGACACCTGAGGTAATTGAACAAACCAAAATCGCCCGCTTCCTCGACCACGAAACCGCCCGCATCGACGCGCTGATCGCAGAGCAGCAGCGCCTGATCGAGCTACTCAAAGAAAAGCGCCAGGCCGTGATCTCCCACGCCGTGACCAAAGGCCTCGACTCCACTGCACCGATTAAAGACTCCGGCGTGGAATGGCTAGGTGAGGTGCCGGCGCATTGGGAAGTATCTAAGTTCGGCTTTCTGAAAACGGTCCTTACTGATTACACGGCTAATGGCTCATTCGCAGATTTGAAATCGAATGTCACTTACCTAGGAGCCTGTCGGACTTTCTGACTCTTCCTTGCGCTGAAAGTATTCGCGACAATCAAGGCCCTGCAATCGAGAGCCCCGCTGATGAGCCGTTTTGTCCTTGCTGACCGAGACACTGCGTATTTACTACCGCCTTCGGTGAACGAGTGGTTGCCGGCGGATCACTTGGCGCGGTTCGTGGTCGAGGTCATCGAGCAACTCGATTTGAGCGAGCTGACTGGGCAGTATGCGGGGCGGGGTTCAGCTGCCCACCATCCGGCCGTGCTCCTGGGGCTGCTGATATACGGCTACGCCAATGGCGTGCACTCCAGCCGCAAGATCGAACGCGCGACCTATGACTCGGTAGCGTTCCGTTATCTGGCGGCCAACACCCACCCCGATCACGACACCTTGGCTACGTTCCGTCGACGTTTCCGGCAGCAGGTTGAATCGCTGTTCGTCCAGGTGCTGATGCTGGCGCGCGAGATGAAGCTGCTCAAGCTCGGTCATATCGCTCTCGACGGCACCAAGATCGAGGCCAACGCCAGTAAGCACAAGGCCTTGTCCTGGGCGCACGCCAACAAGATCGAGGCGCAGTTACGCCAGGAGGTCCAGCAGTTGCTGGCGCTGGCCGAGAACAGCGACTGCGCCGCCGTACCCGATGGCATGGATGTGCCGGCGGAGATTGCCCGGCGCGAAGATCGGCTCAGCGCGATAGCCCAGGCCAAAGCGAAGATCGAGCAACGTGCAGCTGAGCGACACGCCATTGAGCAACAGCAATTCGAGGCCAAGACGGCCAAGCGTGAGGCCCAGCGCAAGGCTGGAAAGAAACCACGCGGCAAGGATCCAGAACCGCCCGCAGCGGGCCCCAAAGACAGCGATCAAGTCAATCTGACCGATGAAGAGTCACGCATCATGCCCGTCTCCGGTGGCGGCTTCGAGCAGAGCTATAACGCTCAAGCCGGGGTCGACACCGAGACGATGCTGGTGGTCACACAGCATGTAACCCAGGCCTGCAACGACAAGCGCGAAGTGGTTCCCACGCTACAGCGCATAGCCACCTTGCCCGCCGAATTAGGCGAGGTGAAAAGCCTGATTGCGGACAGCGGCTTCTTCAGCCAGGCCAACGTGAGCGCCTGCCACGAAGCCAAGGTCGAACCGCTTCTGGCGCTCAAACGCGAGTCGCACCACACCCCGGTACTGGAGCGCTTTGCCACCGACTCGCCGCTACCACAGACGAGTAACCCAGTCGAACAGATGGCTCACCGACTGAGCACGCAAGAAGGTCGAGCGCTGTACAGGCTACGCAAACAGACGGTCGAACCGGTGTTTGGCATCATCAAGCGAGTGATGGGCTGGCGGCAGATGAGCATGCGCGGCCTGGCCAACGCCCAGGGCGAATGGAGCCTGGTGACCATGGCCTGGAACATCAAGCGTTTGCATGTGCTACGCGCGATGTAACGCGGCCGAAAAGTACGCCCACCCGCGTCCAGGCAGCTGCTCAGGTGCACGAACGGACCGCCTGGGTTCGCGATAGTCAACTCGGATGCTTAGAAAGAACGACCCCGAGCAATCAAAGACCTAAACCCGCGCTGTCATTCCTTTTCGGGTTAAGTCCGACAGGCTCCTAGATTCACCCAATTTCGCACGCTTGGTCAGACTTACGGATTTAAGAAAGAATCTAGAAAACCTTGATGGCGTTTGGATTGATGAAAACGCATACAAGTACCTTGCTAAGTCTGCTCTTTTTGGTGGTGAGTTTTTGCTCGCAAACGTAGGTGCGTATGCAGGTCTTTTCTATCAAATGCCATATGGTGCTGGGCCGGCTTCGCTGGCGCCAAATATGTTTATGGCAAAATTTGACGAGAAGAAAATTCTACCGAGCTTCGTATCCTTTGCTGCGATCGGCAAGAGTGCCCATGATCAGCTTCGCTTACTCGCAACCGCCTCATCCGCACAGCCGAAACTTAATAAAGATGACTTCAAGTCGGTCATAGTTGCCTTACCAACGCTGCAAGAGCAAACCCAAATAGTTGAGTTTTTGGACATCCAGCTCTCCAGTTTTGATGCTCTGATAGCCGAGGCCGAAAGTGGGGTGTCTTTACTTCAAGAACGCCGCTCCGCCCTAATCTCCGCTGCCGTCACCGGCAAAATCGACGTACGCGGCTGGCAGCCACCGGCCAGCGCGCCAACTCCCGAATTAGCACAAGAGGCCGTGTAATGGCGGACAGCAAGGAAGCTCAGTTTCAACGCGACATTATCGACACCCTGGCCGCCCAAGGCTGGCTAGTCGGCACCGCCAGCGGCTATGACCGCCGTACCGCGTTGTATACCGAAGATGTGCTCGGTTACTTCAAGGACGCTTGGCCAGAGCGCTGGGACAAGTTTGCCAAGGCCAATCCGAATGACCCGGACGGCGTGCTGGTACAAAAGCTGGTGCGCGAGCTGGAACAGAGCGGCACCCTGGATGTGCTGCGCCATGGCTTTAAGCTGCCGGCGGTGAAGGTGGAGCTGTGCAGCTTCCAGCCCGACCACGGCATGAACCCGGACACCCTCAAACGCTACCAGTGCAACCGCCTGCGCGTAGTGCCGGAGGTGTCCTACTCGCCCCATGCGCGTGATGGGGCGAGCGGCGGGCAGAGCTACAACCCACGGCTGGACTTGGTGCTGTTTGTTAACGGAATCCCCACCGCCACGCTGGAGCTGAAAAGCGAGTTCAAGCAGTCGGTGGAAAACGCTAAACGCCAGTACCGTTACGACCGCCCGGTAAAAGACCCGCTCACGCGCAAGCCCGAGCCATTGCTGACCTTCAAGCGCGGCGCGCTGGTGCACTTTGCCGTGGGCCAGAACGAAGTGGCGATGACCACCAAGCTGGCGGGTAAAGACACCTTCTTCCTGCCGTTCAACCTCGGCAGCGCGGAAGGCGGCGCGGGCAATCCAATGCCAGAGGATGACAGCCAATACGCTACCGGCTACCTGTGGCAACGCTTGCTGCAGCCGGATGCCTGGCTCAAGGTGCTCGGGCGCTTTCTGCACCTGGAGAAAAAGACCAGCGAAGGCTTCGACGGTACGCCGGTGACCAAGGAGACGATGATCTTCCCGCGTTACCACCAGTGGGAGGTGGTCAACACGCTGATCAACACCACCCGCGCCGAAGGGCCGGGTAAGCGCTATTTGATTCAGCACAGCGCCGGCTCGGGCAAGTCCAACTCCATCGCCTGGACCGCC
The DNA here is from genome assembly GCF_056312395.1 of Pseudomonas sp. C7.1. Classification (NCBI taxonomy): domain Bacteria; kingdom Pseudomonadati; phylum Pseudomonadota; class Gammaproteobacteria; order Pseudomonadales; family Pseudomonadaceae; genus Pseudomonas; species Pseudomonas sp. C7.1. The sequence goes on from NZ_JBWDTL010000003.1 coordinate 366,952, forward strand.
CATCAACTGGCCTCGCTGTACGACGCTGACGGTCAACGGCTGTTCAACTCGGTAATCGTGATTACCGACCGCACGGTGTTGGATAAGCAGTTGCAGGACACCATCTATCAGTTCGAGCATGCCCAGGGCGTGGTCAAGCAGATCAACCGTGAAACCAGCAGCCAGAGCAAATCCGAGCAGTTGGCCGAGGCGCTGGGTGAGCAGACGCGCATCATCATCGTCACCATCCAGACCTTCCCCGCGCTGTTCGATGCCCTGGACAAGTACCCCAAGCTGGCCAGCGGGCGCTATGCGGTGATCGCCGACGAGGCGCATTCCTCGCAAACCGGCTCGTCGGCCAGCAAGCTGAAACAGATACTCGGCAGTGATGCCCTGGAAGGGGAGGAAGTCAGCGCCGAAGAGCTGCTCGACGCCGCCGTGCAGGCGCGCCAACCGAATGAGCGCATCAGCTACTACGCCTTTACCGCCACGCCCAAGGCCAAGACCCTGGAGCTGTTCGGTCGTGAGCCGGACCCGACGCTGGAGCGTAGTTCCAGCAATAAACCGGAAGCGTTTCACCTGTACTCCATGCGCCAGGCCATCGAGGAGGGTTTTATCCTCGACGTGCTGCGCAACTACACCACCTACAGCACCGCCTGGAAGATCGCCCACCCGGATGGCGAAGACGACGAGGTGGACAGCAAGAAAGCGCGCATCAAGCTGGCCCGTTGGGTGCGGCTGCATCCGTACAACATCGACAAAAAAGTCGAGATCATCGTCGAGCACTTTCGCGCCAATATCCGTAGTCTGTTGGGTGGCCAGGCCAAGGCCATGGTCGTCGCCAGCAGCCGCCAGGAGGCAGTGCGTTACCAGTTGGCAGTAAAGGCTTATGTGCAGCAGATGGGTTACAGCGATGTGCACCCGCTGGTGGCCTTCTCTGGCAGCGTGTTGGCGGACGAGGTAATCCCCGAAGAAGTGACGGAAAACAGCAGCCTGCTCAACGCCGGCCTAAATGGCCGCGACCTGGCCAAGGCGTTCGACACCCAGGACTTCAACGTGATGATCGCGGCCAACAAGTACCAGACCGGCTTCGATCAGCCCAAGCTGTGCGCCATGTACGTGGACAAGAAGCTGCAAGGCGTGGACTGTGTGCAAACCCTGTCACGACTGAACCGCACCTTTGGTTACAACAAACAAACCTTTATTCTCGACTTTTTCAACGAGCCGCAGGACATTCTCGACGCCTTCTTCCCGTACTACACCAAGGCCGAACTGACCGACGTGACCGACCCGCAGATCATCTATGACCTGCAGAAGAAGCTGGATGCCGAGGGCATCTATCACTGGCAGGAGGTCGAGGCGTTCGCCATGGCCTTCTTCGACCCCAAGGCGGCGGCCAGCAAGCTCAGCTACTACTGCACGCCGGCCAAGGAGCGCTTTGCCAAGCGTTATGCCTTCTCCGTTGAGTCGCGCCAGCAGGCGCTGGATTACAAACGCACTGCCGAAGCCAACGGCGATAGCGCCGGCCTGAAAAAAGCCGAGCATGCACTGAAAGAGGCCGGCGAGCAGGTGGACCAGCTCGACCTGTTCCGCAAAAACCTGCAGAGCTTTGTGCGCCTGTATGAGTTCCTCTCGCAGATCGTGCCCTATGAAGACCGCGAACTGGAGCAGCTGTGCGTGTACGCCAAGCACCTGCATCCCCTGCTGCGCGTGGATCGCCTGCTACAAGACGACGTGGACGTTGGCGAGCTGCAACTGAGCCACTACCGCCTGAGCAAGCGCGCCGAACATCAGCTGCGTTTGAGCGAGGAAGAAGGCGAATACCAGCTAAAACCTGGCAGCGACGTGGGCAGCGGTAAACCGCATGACCCGGAGAAGAAGCGCCTATCGGAAATCATCGAGGCGTTGAACGATATCTTCGGTGCCGAAGTGAGCGATGACGATCAACTGCAGTTTCTCACTGGCATCGCCCAGCGCATCAGCCGCCAGGAAGACGTGATGGCCCAGGTGAACAACCACTCGGTCGATCAAGTGATGCACGGCCTGTTTCCCAAGCGCGTGCTGGACACGGTGCTGGACGCCATGACCGACCACGAGAAACTGTCGCTGGAAGTGCTGGATAACGAAACCAAGAGCCGGGCGTTTGCGTTGGTTATTTTGAAGATGCTGAAGTCGGCAGCGGGCATTGATGAGAGAGGCTTGCACGGCGGCCAACAGGGTTAGGGAGTGACGATGGCAATTCCGGATTTTCAAAGCGTAATGCGGCCGGTGCTGACCACTGTGCAGAGCGGCGCGCCGCTGCCGCTGAATGAGTTGCGTGAGCGGGTGGCCGATCAGTTCCAGCTGACCGAGGACGAGCGCAAGGAGCGCCTGCCCTCCGGCCATCAGACGGCGATCAACAATCGGGTGGGCTGGGCGCGCACTTATCTCAATAAGGCCGGGCTGCTGTGCATTCCCGCCAAGGGCATGGTGCAGATCACGCCACGCGGCCTCGATGCCTTGGCCAATGGCCCAGAGCGCATCACCGTGAGCTGGTTGAAGCAGTTCCCCGAGTTCGCGGACTTCCATACCGCCAAACCGCAAGCGGCAAACGCACCCGCCGCGCTGGACGTTGAGATTGCCGAAACCACACCGGACGAGCAGTTGGCCGAGGCGCATCAGGCGCTGGTGCAGTCTCTCGCGGACGAGCTGCTGGCGCAGGTGCGGGCGGCAACGCCGAGCTTCTTTGAACAGTTGGTGGTTGATCTGATGATCGCCATGGGCTACGGCGGCTCGCGCAAGGAAGCCGGCAAGGCGACCCAGGCGACCAACGATGACGGCATCGACGGCATCATCAAAGAGGACAAGCTCGGCCTCGACGTGATCTACCTGCAGGCCAAGCGCTGGAGCAACACGGTGCATCGCCCGGAGATCGACAAATTCATCGGCGCACTGACTCGCCAGCGGGCGCGCAAAGGCGTGTTTATCACCACCTCGGACTTCTCTGCTGGTGCCCGCGAGGCGGCGTTGGGATTGGATATCAAGGTGGTGCTGATCGATGGCGTGGAACTGGCGCGGTTGATGGTGGAGAACAATCTGGGCGTGAGCATTAAGCAGGTGTACGAGGTGAAGCAGCTCGACAGTGATTACTTCAGCGAAGACTGATCTGCAAAAACGTAAAGGCCTGCCATGAACTACCTCGTCATCCTCCAGCCCTTGCTCGACACCATGAAGTGGCTGATCCCGACCATGCTGCTGATCGGTCTGCTGAAAACGCCCTGGTTCAAAGGCTGGCTTGGTGAGCAACTGGTTAGGGTTTTTGCGCACTATCAGCTTGATCGCCAGGTCTAGTGCGTATTTCGGCCCACAGTGACCGGCCATTTCGCTAAGTCGTGACCGCTCATTTCGCTATCAACGTGACCGATTTACAGCCTGCTCCGAAATAGGCGGTCACGACTTAGCGAAATTGTTGGTCACGGCTTAGCGAAACACTTTCACCCTGTTGCGCATGACCTGACGCGACCGTCACCCTAGCCCGTTTTTGGGGAGTAGAGGGATGGCGGCGCAGCGAGTAGCCATGCGTAATATCAAAGAATGTCCTGATTAGAAATGATGCTCAGCCATGCGAACCTCCGGCAAGGGTTGCGGGGCGCGGGGGTGGCGGCGGCCACGATTAATCGCATGTGCAGCGTACTCAGGTCGAAGCGTCGATTAAATGGTCGCGGTAGGGACGGCAGTTACCTGCCGCCCCCCGCACAGATCCGTACGTGCGGAACTACCGCATACGGCTCCTGCCTTGGGTGTGTGACGCGAAGCGATCCTCAGGGTACGGATGTGCATTTCTGGGTTTAGGTATGTAGAGGTCGGCGAGGCGACCGTAGCGTGACCATTGGAGCCTATTACGCTGACTGCGTCGCATGAGGGCTTGCCGCCATAGACGGCAAACCGCCGAACGAAAACCGCCAAGACGTATCAGGTTCCCCGGCACCGCGTGGTAGTTGAAGTAGCCCCTGACCACCCGGGTGAGCCACTGACCTACGACGTGAACAGACTCGTGGCGTCGACGCTTCAGCTCATCCCGAATAGCCAGCAGCGTCGCACGCATTCGCTTCTTGACCGTCAGTCGCAGAATTTGAAAACCACCGCTTCTGTTGGTACTACAACAGTGCGTAAAGCCCAGGAAGTCAAACGTCTCCGGTTTGCCTAGACCTCGTACCCTACGATTTCTCGCAGCAAAACGACCAAACTCAATCAGTCGTGTTTTCGAGGCATTGAGGGACAATCCGAACCTGGCCAACCGCTCCTGCAACTGCACCAAAAACTGCTGAGCCTGCCATTGCGTCCTGAAACCCACCACGCTGTCGTCCGCGTAACGCACGACAATCACATCGCCACGGGCATGCCGCTGGCGCCACTGCCTTGCCCACAGATCCAGCACGTAGTGAAGATAGATATTCGCCAGCAACGGCGATATCACTGCACCTTGGGGAGTTCCCTTGGTCGCAGCCACCCTACGGCCATCCTCCATTACACCCGCTTGAAGCCACTTGCAGATAAGTCCGAGCATGCGCCGGTCTGCACTCCGGTGTCCCAGAAACATCAGCATCCATTCATGGTCGATCTCATCAAAGAACGACGTGATATCCGCATCCAATATCCAGTTCACCTTCTGACCCTTCAGCGCGACCGTCAACGCATCCAGTGCATCGTGCTGGCTGCGTCCCGGTCGAAACCCATACGAGAATCCCAGGAAGTCCTCTTCATAGATCGCATTTAGAACGGTAACAACCGCCTGTTGTACGATCTTGTCCTCCAAAGAGGCAATGCCCAACGGGCGCTGTCTGCCATCGGCTTTGGGAATGTAGACCCGCCGCGATGGTGTTGCCCGATAGGCTCCGCTGTGGAGCTTTGCGTGCAAAACGGTTACCCGCTGGAGAAGACCTTCCTCATATTCTCGCCACGACATGCCGTCCACGCCCACCGCGGCATCTCGGCGCAGGGCATAAAAGCTCTGCGCCAATAACTGCGGTGTGATGTGGTGCAGCAACGCCGTGAACTGCATGCCCTTGTTCCTTCGGGCTGCTTCACGTACACCTTCAAGTCCCATCAACGTGCAACTGATCCGGCTCAGTGTCCGGGGCACGGGGTTCTTATCGGTGTTTCCCTTGGCTACGCCCCTTTCCTCCACTATCTCCGCAGGGCCAGGCCCTTTGTTCGATGGCTTCTCAGGTACTACGGACGTATCCGACTTCTCAGCGACGTGAACAGCAGGGTTATGGCTTTTGGCCTTTCCTGCTCCGCCCGGTGCCTGCGCACCGGGCACCGCTGAGATCTCCCAGTTTCTGTGCGAAGGACTTCCCGACGTGCACAGGGTCTCCGACCGCGCGGGATCAGAGCATGACTGGCGTAAAACGCCATGCTCCGTGTTGCCTTCTGCTTCGCTTAACAGCATCGGCATCCCGAACTTGTGATTACGCGGCTCAATGGCTGGCCCATCGGTTTCCCCTGTCAACGCTTCACCCTGCACCTCACGGCGCAACATGCATGACTCGGGGTCTGGTTGATTCGCCATTTCTTACCAGTATCGAACTTTCATCGACTATCCTCCGCCAGCTTTAACTGGCGCACTAAGCGCTCCATAAACTCCACCTTCAAATGATCCCGGCACGACCTGATGCTGTGCTCCCGATTTCTTTCTGGAGCCAGCCCATGATGCGTCCCGACCCCAGGGTCAAAGCCGTTTACCTCTACCCCAAGCCGGTCGATTTCCGTAAATCCATCAATGGCCTGGCGGCCCTGGTCGAGCTGGATATCAAGGTCGCGGTATTCGACCCTGTGTTGTTCGTCTTCCTCAATCGTACGCGCAACCAAGTGAAAATCCTGTACTGGCACCGCAACGGCTTCTGTCTGTGGCTCAAGCGTTTGGAGGCTGAGCGGTTCAAGACCAAGCCGGATGCGGGTGATGAAGCCATTGAGCTGACTGTGCGCGAGTTGAACCAATTACTGGAGGGCATCGACCTCTGGGGCAACCAACCGCACAAGGTACTGACGCCCCGTTTCGTCACGTGAGCCGGTATAATCCACGGCATGATTTCCGTGCCCGAAAGCCTTCCTGACGATCCTATTTTGCTGAAGCAGCTTCTGCTGTCGCTGCATGAACAGGTGTTTGCAAAAGATCAGGAGATGCTGGTTAAGGACGGACAGATCGAGCACCTACGTGAACAAAACGCACTGCTGATCCAGCGCTTGTTCGGCCGTAAATCCGAGCAAAGTGCCGATCCTGACTCGCCGCAGCTGGAGATCTTCAACGAGGCCGAAAGCCTCGCCGAAGCGGCGCCTGAAGCTCCGGCCGCTGAGGTCGAAGAAGAGGACGTCGCGCCGACCAAGCGTCGTGGTAAGCGCAAGCCGTTGCCGGCCGAGCTGCCCCGCGTCGAAGTCATCCATGAGCTGCCCGAGCACGAACTGACCTGCGCCTGCGGTTGCCGCAAGCAGGTGATCGGTGAGGAAACCAGCGAACAGCTGGACATCATCCCGATGCAGATCCGGGTGATCAAACACATCCGCAAGACCTATGCCTGCAAGGGCTGCGAATCCGCCCTGGTAACCGCCGACAAACCGGCGCAACTGATCGAAAAAAGCCTGGCCAGCCCCAGCGTGCTGGCGATGTTGCTGAGCACCAAGTATGTCGACGGCACGCCGCTGTATCGCTTCGAGAAAGTCCTCCATCGACATGGCATCGACATCCCCCGCCAGACCCTGGCGCGTTGGGTGATCCAGTGCGGTGAGCACCTGCAACCCTTGCTCAACCTGATGCGCGACATGCTGCTGGACTATCCGGTGCTGCACTGCGACGAGACCCGTGTGCAAGTGCTCAAAGAGCCGGGGCGCGAGCCGAGCAGCCAATCCTGGATGTGGGTACAAACCGGCGGCCCGCCGGACAGGCCACTGATCCTCTTCGACTACACCACCAGCCGTGCGCAGGACGTACCCTTGCGCCTGCTCGATGGCTACCGTGGCTACCTGATGACCGACGACTACGCCGGCTACAACGCCGTGGCCGCACAAGCAGGCGTCGAACGCCTGGCCTGCTGGGCGCATGCGCGGCGCAAATTTATCGAGGCGCAGAAGGTGCAGCCCAAGGGCAAAACCGGGCGCGCCGATGTGGCGCTGAACCTGATCAACAAGCTGTACGTCATCGAGCGCGACCTCAAAGAGGCCAGCGCCGAGCGACGCCATGAAGGTCGTCAAAAGCGCAGCCTGCCGATCCTCGGCCAACTCAACGCGTGGCTGGAGAAAACCCAGCCCCAGGTCACCGCGCAGAACGCCCTGGGCAAAGCCGTAAACTACCTGGCGAGCAACTGGAGCCGACTGGAGCGCTACATCGAAGGCGGGCACCTGCCCATCGACAACAACCGCGCCGAGAACGCCATCCGCCCCTTCGTCATCGGCCGAAAAAACTGGCTGTTCAGCGACACGCCCAAGGGCGCCACTGCCAGCGCGCAGATCTACAGCCTGATCGAAACCGCCAAGGCCAACGGCCAAGAACCTTACGCCTACCTGCGCCACATCCTCGAACGCCTGCCTCAGGTCAACAGCGTCGAAGGCTACGAAGCGCTGCTGCCGTGGAACTGCTCGCCAGCCACGGCCTCCTGAAAACAGGCCTTGCCATGGCGGGCGTGGTTTATGGAGCGCTTAGTGCGCCAGTTAAAGCTGGCGGAGGATAGTCGATGAAAGTTCGATACTGGTAAGAAATGGCGAATCAACCAGACCCCGAGTCATGCATGTTGCACCGTGAGGTGCAGGGTGAAGCGTTGACAGGGGAAACCGATGGGCCAGCCATTGAGCCGCGTAATCACAAGTTCGGGATGCCGATGCTGTTAAGCGAAGCAGAAGGCAACACGGAGCATGGCGTTTTACGCCAGTCATGCTCTGATCCCGCGCGGTCGGAGACCCTGTGCACGTCGGGAAGTCCTTCGCACAGAAACTGGGAGATCTCAGCGGTGCCCGGTGCCCGGTGCGCAGGCACCGGGCGGAGCAGGAAAGGCCAAAAGCCATAACCCTGCTGTTCACGTCGCTGAGAAGTCGGATACGTCCGTAGTACCTGAGAAGCCATCGAACAAAGGGCCTGGCCCTGCGGAGATAGTGGAGGAAAGGGGCGTAGCCAAGGGAAACACCGATAAGAACCCCGTGCCCCGGACACTGAGCCGGATCAGTTGCACGTTGATGGGACTTGAAGGTGTACGTGAAGCAGCCCGAAGGAACAAGGGCATGCAGTTCACGGCGTTGCTGCACCACATCACACCGCAGTTATTGGCGCAGAGCTTTTATGCCCTGCGCCGAGATGCCGCGGTGGGCGTGGACGGCATGTCGTGGCGAGAATATGAGGAAGGTCTTCTCCAGCGGGTAACCGTTTTGCACGCAAAGCTCCACAGCGGAGCCTATCGGGCAACACCATCGCGGCGGGTCTACATTCCCAAAGCCGATGGCAGGCAGCGCCCGTTGGGCATTGCCTCTTTGGAGGACAAGATCGTACAACAGGCGGTTGTTACCGTTCTAAATGCGATCTATGAAGAGGACTTCCTGGGATTCTCGTATGGGTTTCGACCGGGACGCAGCCAGCACGATGCGCTGGATGCGTTGACGGTCGCGCTGAAGGGTCAGAAGGTGAACTGGATATTGGATGCGGATATCACGTCGTTCTTTGATGAGATCGACCATGAATGGATGCTGATGTTTCTGGGACACCGGATTGCAGACCGGCGCATGCTCGGACTTATCTGCAAGTGGCTTCAAGCGGGTGTAATGGAGGATGGCCGTAGGGTGGCTGCGACCAAGGGGACTCCCCAAGGTGCAGTGATATCGCCGTTGCTGGCGAATATCTATCTTCACTACGTGCTGGATCTGTGGGCAAGGCAGTGGCGCCAGCGGCATGCCCGTGGCGATGTGATTGTCGTGCGTTACGCGGACGACAGCGTGGTGGGTTTCAGGACGCAATGGCAGGCTCAGCAGTTTCTGGTGCAGTTGCAGGAGCGGTTGGCCAGGTTCGGATTGTCCCTCAATGCCTCGAAAACACGACTGATTGAGTTTGGTCGTTTTGCTGCGAGAAATCGTAGGGTACGAGGTCTAGGCAAACCGGAGACGTTTGACTTCCTGGGCTTTACGCACTGTTGTAGTACCAACAGAAGCGGTGGTTTTCAAATTCTGCGACTGACGGTCAAGAAGCGAATGCGTGCGACGCTGCTGGCTATTCGGGATGAGCTGAAGCGTCGACGCCACGAGTCTGTTCACGTCGTAGGTCAGTGGCTCACCCGGGTGGTCAGGGGCTACTTCAACTACCACGCGGTGCCGGGGAACCTGATACGTCTTGGCGGTTTTCGTTCGGCGGTTTGCCGTCTATGGCGGCAAGCCCTCATGCGACGCAGTCAGCGTAATAGGCTCCAATGGTCACGCTACGGTCGCCTCGCCGACCTCTACATACCTAAACCCAGAAATGCACATCCGTACCCTGAGGATCGCTTCGCGTCACATACCCAAGGCAGGAGCCGTATGCGGTAGTTCCGCACGTACGGATCTGTGCGGGGGGCGGCAGGTAACTGCCGTCCCTACCGCGACCGATTAAATCGCTACGCAAATGCGCCCAAATATCGGGCGGCATATTTACTGAACTTGATGGCGTGATGGCTCCCGCTCAAGCTGGTTTTGAGGTTGCCGAGAACCGTATTGACCCACTGAAACTGTGGCAGTCCTTTAGGTTTGCGTCCGCCGACTACAGTTCGCTCATGGATACATCCTGCGGCAGTAACTGCGCCGAGGCAGGCCAGACCATCGGAGTGAACGCAGGAGCATTGGTGCTGAAGCCCGACACGGGGGGGCAGCTTAGCGCGGAGGGGATGGCCGTCTTTGCTCAGTGAGACGGCAGCAACAAAAGGGGTCGTATTCTCAGGCCCTCTACCGGCTTTACCGCCACTGTCTCGCCGCCGAGGTAGGCGTCATCAATACAGTGCCGGCAATCAACGAAGTCTGATGACGGCAGGTCTGGCATAAAGGATGGGTACGCCCACTCACGCGGCTGTAAACGACCCCTTCGCAGCGGGGACAACGAAAGCCCTGGGGCCAGCGTACTTGCTCCAAGGCTGCTGAGCAGTCTGCCTCGGTTCCGAAATGCTTGAGAAATTCAGGCAGAGATACACCGAGTTGGAACTGGATATGATTCATGGGCATGATGCTCACTCCTGCGTACTGGCTATGCATACAGTATAGTGATAATTGGGCTCATGGCATCCCGGCTGAAGATCGTTGCTAATCAGGTTACATGATGGCCGGCGGTGACATCCTTAGTCTGCAGCGAATCCTCGGCCATTCCTTCATCACCATGACCATGCGCTATGCACATCTGTCTCCTGATCACTTGGAGTCTGCCCTGCGGCTATCGCCATTGGCTCAGAGCGAGCACCAGGTCTTATAGTCCTCACTCTCAACTATTGACTTGAACAGTGGTGAATTTGGCGGCGGAGTTGCGGATTCCACGCCATTCGGACACTCAGCCCACGCTGATCCGGACACCTGTTCCACGGTCATCCGGACAGGCAGTCGGAGCGCAGCGACGCAGGATATGCATTGTTAGTCTGAGGTGCCCGGCGTCGTCAATTTCTTCGCCCGCCTGCGCATCGACTCTCCCTTCAGGTTGATCCGGTAGGCGTTGTGCACCAGGCGGTCGAGGATGGCGTCGGCCAGGGTCGGATCGCCGATCAGTTCGTGCCAGTTGTCCACCGGCATCTGACTGGTCACGATGGTTGAGCGTTGGCCGTAGCGGTCGTCCAGCAGCTCCAGCATGTCGCGGCGCTGTTCGTTGGTGAACGGTGCCAGGCCCCAGTCATCGAGGATCAGCAGGTCGGTCTTGGCGTAGCTGCTCATCAGCTTGACGAAGCGGCCGTCGCCATGTGCCAGGCCCAGTTCTTCCAGCAGCCGTGGCAGGCGCAGATAGCGCACGCTGCAGCCGTCCCGGCAGGCCTGGTGGGCCAGGGCGCAGGCCAGCCAGGTTTTGCCGACGCCGGTGGGGCCAACGCTCGACCATCGTGACCAGCCAGATGCCGGTGGACAACTGGCACGAACTGATCGGCGATCCGACCCTGGCCGACGCCATCCTCGACCGCCTGGTGCACAACGCCTACCGGATCAACCTGAAGGGAGAGTCGATGCGCAGGCGGGCGAAGAAATTGACGACGCCGGGCACCTCAGACTAACAATGCATATCCTGCGTCGCTGCGCTCCGACTGCCTGTCCGGATGACCGTGGAACAGGTGTCCGGATCAGCGTGGGCTGAGTGTCCGAATGGCGTGGAATCCGCATTTATTGCAGCGCCCTGACCGGTACGTGCCAGCGCCCAGAACTTGCGACCGCCCTTGAGCACGCCAGCCGTTTCCAGTTCGTAGCCGGAGACCTCGGTGAGATCCCGGTAGAACTCCAGCACCTCGCGTGGCTGCACAGTGTGGTAGCGATTGGAGACCACTGACAGCGGTGCCTTGGTATCCGAGCGGAACAGCACTTTTTGCTCGGGAAACGAGTGGATAGCGCCTAGCGTACCGATGCTGTCCGATTTGAAATGCACAGGGCTTTCCTGAATCTGCCAGTCCATACCAGCTTCGCGTTGCCAGACTTCGATGGGTTGTTTTTGCGTGAGTTGATTGCCCAGGCCATGCCACGGAGCAGCGCCAGCGTAGGCCATAGTTTCGACGAGATGAGCCATGGTTAAGATTCCTTTGGGTGCATGCCGGCATAAAGCGCCGCGCCCAGCGCAGCACCGTCCGGACGATATGGATAGAAAAGATGTGGTGCGGCCAGATCAGGCCGACAGGTTGAAACGATGACCGCAGAGCAAGCAGAGGTTGTGGGCCAATACGTGGCGGTCGAGGGTATCGCCCAGCTGCGCGCCAAGCGCACAACCGCCAACCCCGCCGGCCAGGCCGCCGAGGATGGCACCTGATACATAGCCGAGTGTGATGCCGAAAGGCCCTGCGATGGTGCCAATCAGCGCACCTGCTTGGCCGCCAGCCAGTGCAGCGCTGACGCCACGCGCAACACCGCCTACGGTGCCTATGGCTGCGCCGACTTTCATGGCCTGATGGAATGAAGCAACTTTGGGGGAGTGACAACGAGGGCAGTGCAATGACATGGGTCGAACCTTCTTGGTGGTTATGTCATTGCAGTTATGTAGGGCTGAGATTTATTGGAATCGAATCGCCAGCAATCGAGGCCTTGTACTCAGGCCATATTCGATAATATGATTTACCCATCGCCAAGTGCGTGTGGTGCCTGAGCAACCACGGCTGAGCAGTTGCCTCCTCAGTTGATCAGCTCAAAGGGCCTTGCCCTCTCTCTCCAAATCCCTGCTGACCATGACCTGTTGCCTGAGGCAGCACGGTACTTTGTTGCCGTGGCTTTACTGGAGAGAGCTATGAATATGCCTGATTTGTTGCGTGCATCGCGTGACGTCCATGTCCTGACTGAGAAGCCGAACACCGAAGACGGGGGTTCTGAGCGCTTCTGGTCCATGCGAATCGAAGGCCTTCATCACGACCACATCCGTGGTGCTGTAGACGAGCTGCGCAGTCGTTGGTCGCGGCCCATTCCCAAGCAGATTGCGCGTTCCGTCAAATCGGTTGCGCTACAGGACGCACTTGCCCGCACCCTCGGTGCGCAGTCCTATACCCACTGGCGCGAGGTCGAGCAGCAGAGGGTTGCCAACTTTCTGAGCGAGCACGGCATGTCGGTGCCGACTGATCTCATTAAGTGGTCGTATTCGCCAAGAATGGTTGGTGCTCTAGCGGCGCAGCAGGTTGCCGATCGGCTGTTCAACTCCGGTCTGGCACTGCCCAAGCGGATCTTTACCGGGGTGGGTTCTTGCCTGTTCGCTCCGCGCGCGTACGGTCGTCTGGATTTTGACCAAGTAGCTGGCCGCACATTTTGGACAGACCAGCAGCGATACGCTTTTTGTGAGCAGCATGAGGACAAAATCCTCATGCGTGCAGAGTACATGCAGGATGGCTGCGGTCTCGACTACCTCGATATGACTGGCCGGATGTTGATGCTCAACGCGGTAAGTGAGTTCATCGGATGCATGTACAACCTGATGGGCAGCAATCTGATGGAGCCGGCAGTGGGTAAACCGGTGATGCGCAGTTACAACATGTCCGAAGAAGATCTGGCGTTTGAGCTGCAGCTGTTCCGGCTGTTTCGTAAAGAAATTGAAGGCTCCGATGATGGCTGGGTGGACGTATTACCAGTTCCAGGAAATGCCAACCTTATATTCCTGAAAGGTGCTAACGGCGCTTTTGACTGGGTTGTTCGTGATCAGCGCGACAAGGAGTTTTCCTCCAATCCGCTTTACCCGTTCTTTAATAAGGACGAAGTCCCCAAGGCTATGGACCGGAGCAAGCTGGACGGGCATTTGTACTTTGCAACCGGCACTTGGGCGGAAAAGCTGGAGCACGATGCAGAATCGCGTCATTACGCCGAAGGTGGAACGGCAGCCAATTGGCCTGGTTATGCGAAGCTGATTCAGCGCGAGCTCATTGCCGGCAAGGGGTACCGAGCGCCACGCCCTAATACTGGGGGCTCATCCGATGACTTCATCCCGCACCGGCTCGGTGAGAGCTGCTTGATGGTATCTCCCCTCGTTTCGATCGCTGATTTTTTCGATTTCTGTGCTCGGTCGAACTGGAGGCAGGCCAGGCAAGAGAAGGCGCTCAAAACAAGCTCGAAGGAAATCGACGACTTGGGCAGTATCAACATGGATCCCGCTGAGCTTCCGGTGAGCCTGACCTGGCTGGATGCCGTGGCCTATTGCCGTGACTATGAGCGGCGGACAGGGCTTCCTGTTCGAATGATTAGCGTCGAAGAATGGCAGCAGATCGCCCCGCCACCGATGGACTTTAGCCATGTGCGATCTTCGCGCCTGCTTAGCGTGAAAAAGGGAGAGATGCCTGACGATCCTGTTTATGAACAGTTGGGCTGGGGCATTGTCGGTGGGGATGGCGTGCTGGGTGGTAACTCCTCGCATTGCCATCGGCCTGATGGCTCCATGCACTATGGACCGAACCTGAAATGGCTCGACAACGACGAAGGAGTCCCGTTCCTCACTGTACCGGGTTTCGGTGAGTGGCTGTCTGACTACCAGCATGGCGCAGCGCCGATTGCCTCTGTAGCAACCGGTCAATCTATTGTTGGCGGCTCCATTGAGCGCAATCTCTGCCCTGTTCATATGACGATGAGCTACAAGGGCGTCAAGGTCGGGTTCCGGCTTTGCTACGTCGCCCATCTCGACGCCTAACCCTCTTTCACCAGGAGCTGAATCATGGTGTATCTCCGAAGTGGAGAGGGGGCTATGCGTCCTCACGTTTCCGAATTAGTTATCAACTGGCACATCACCGAAGCTTGTAACTACAAGTGCCGCTACTGCTATGCGAAATGGAATGGTGCCGGCAGGGAGTTGCTGCATGACTGGACTCGCGTCCGTAGTTTGCTCGATGAACTGCAGGCATTCTTTCATCCGGAGAACGATGCCAATCCGCTCAGTCAGCACATGACATGGTCCAGCATTCGTTTGAATCTGGCCGGTGGAGAGCCGCTGCTGTATCAAGATGCTCTGCTTCGGGCACTGGAATATGCGAGAAGTAAGGGGATGGGTGCGTCCATTATCACCAATGGTAGCCGGCTCACTAACGATTTGATTGACCGACTCGCACCGCTGGTTTCCATGCTCGGACTGAGTCTGGACTCAGCGGATCCATCCAGGAACATTGGCATTGGCCGCGTCGACAGTCGTGGCTCTTTGCTGGAGGTGGACTCGCTCTCCGAAGTGCTGGTGCGCGCAAAGACGCAGAATTCGGCTCTGCGATTGAAGGTTAATACAGTGGTCAATGCACTGAACCACCAAGAAGACATGACGCCGATCATGCATGCGCTTATGCCAGACCGATGGAAAGTGTTACGCATGCTGCAGGTAGTAACCAGTGATCTGGCAGTTTCGTCTGAGAATTTTCTTGCCTTCGTTGCGCGGCATGACGCTTTTCATGACGTGATGTGTGTTGAGGGTAATGACGACATGACGGAGTCGTACATTATGATCGACCCGCTGGGCCGCTTCTTTCAGAACACAACCGGTCAGAAGGGTTACCACTACAGCAACCCTATTGACGTGATTGGTGCGGAGCGTGCGTTCAGTGAATGGCGATTTTCGGCCGGAACATATGCTGCGAGGTACGGGGACGCATTGGTGGTGGGGCGAGAATGAGGAGATACAGCTCATCCAAGGATATCAATCTGCTGATTAGGCGTCTTCTCGCTGAGGGTTGGTCATACCAGTCGGGGCGCTCTCATGGCCGCATTCGCCCGCCCGAAGGAAGGGGCTTTGTCAGCGTGCCTTGCACTCCAAGCGACTACCGCGCATTTGATAACTTCCTGCATGCTGTCAGGCGTCTGGTAACCAATATCCATTCAGTGCCAGATACTTAGCAGTTGTTGGGTGTCCCTGGCCTGGAGCTGCATTGCTTGCTCCTGGTCAGGGATAAGCTTGTCAGCAAATCGAAACGACTTTCCTATACCGATTTTCCGTCATTGCAGACACCGACATATTTCCGGTAGCCGCTGTCTGAATGTGCTCACTCCGCCAGGTCGTCATCGGACTCTTGCGCTCAGCCTAGTAGTGCCTGCTAAGCAGCTCGTTTATAGTCCCTCGCTTTGATATGGGAGGTGCTATGCGCGTTAAGCCAGTTGGTGAGCTCGTTTTCGAGAAAGACGGCCATGAACATCATATTCCAGCCAGCCAACTGTCCCAGGGTGAGCAGAAAAAGGAGGCCGACGGCATACATGGGGAAAGTGAGGATTGGTCGGTAATCTTTACTGCAGGTTCGCCTTTCGGTGGTTTTGCTTGGTACGTCACTTATACCCTAGGTAATCAGGGACTTGTCCTGATTGATTCAGAAATAACTAAAGCGCCTGTGGGTGTTGAGGTGATCAGGGATATATCTTTCAAATCAGTCTAAGTGCTTTCCTTTTTCCATTGATCCAGCAAATCAGCCCATTGCTGCATCATTTGGGCTCTGTCGGTGAGGTATTTCGCATGGTTGTAGGTGACGCGCACTGTGTTTTGTTCGATGTGAGCCAGTTGCATTTCGATCCAGTCTGCGGAAAAGCCCATTTCATTTAGTCTGGTGCTGCCTGTGGTGCGTGTGGCGTGCGGGCTGTACTTGCCGCCCCAGCCTAGGACGTTAAGCATCTGGCGAAATGAAGCTGACACCATGGGGCGGGTGCGGACGTCTCGGTGCGGGAATAGATGAGTGTATTTTCCAGTAACGCCTTGTAAAGCGTGCAGCATCTCCACTGCCTGTATGGGCAGTGGGTTTATATGCTCTTTACGCTTTTTCATTCGTTCGGCAGGAATGCGCCACAAGGCCTTATCAAGGTCAAATTCTGACCATTGAGCCTCAACCGCCTCATTGGGCCGGCATAGGGTCAGCCACATAAGTCGGAATGCACAGAGCGTTTCATGACGGCCGCCATGGGAGTCAACGTCCCTGAGCAGCCGGCCGATTTCCTCTGTGGAAAGTGCTCGCTTGTGTTGGGTTTTGTTTTTGGGTAGCGCTTTGCGCACTGGATGAACGGGGTCGGTACTGGCGCGAAGGGTGGCAATGGCTAGCTCGAAGATGCCAGACATGGTGCGTTTTGCTTCATTGGCTACTGATAGCCCGTTGTCCTTGGCGGCCGATCTTAGTACGTCAAGAATGTGCGCTGGTGTGATTGCTTTTACAGGCATGTCACCAATTTTCGGGAAGATGACACGTTTCAACATTCCAAGCCGCTTGGACTTAGTTGTTTCCTCCCAGTCTTTTAAGGCCAGCCATTCTTTGGCCACGGCCTCGAAGGTGGTTGCTTTCTCGTGGTCGCGCTTTACACGTTCCTGCTGGCGATGATGTGCAGGGTTGATGCCTTGCACGACCAGTGAGCGTGCTCTAGAGCGTGCTTCGCGCGCCTCTGAAAGCGTAAGAAGCCGGCCATTGCGGCGATCTTCGGCCTGGTCGGATGTTTCACCCTTGGGGGCGACCACGTATTGCCCAATGGCAAATACGCTTTCCTTCCTGGTATTGCCGTCGCTAAGTTCAAATCGATAGCGCCAAGCCTTCACTCCGTTTGGCTTTACCTCAAGATAAAGGCCATTTCCGTCTGTGAGCTTGTAAGGCTTTTCCTTGGGTTTTGCAGTGCGGCACTGGGTATCGGTAAGTGGCATATCTGCTCCTGCGCGCCATACCCGGTTATATTGTCGGGTAGGAGATTGCTGTACCCGGCAGCGTACCCGGTAAGTGCGTGGATCTCAATGTGTTCCTCTGGGCGTTGGTGGAAATGGAAAACCCCTTGAATCAGCTAAATTCAAGGGGTCTCGCGTCCATCAAGATCCGGCAGGATCCGAATTATTGCTTACACGTTAAAGCGGAAATGCATGACGTCGCCGTCTTTAACGATGTACTCCTTGCCTTCCAGGCGCCATTTGCCGGCTTCTTTGGTGCCGGCTTCGCCCTTGTATTGGATGAAGTCGTTGTAGGCGATGACTTCGGCGCGGATAAAGCCTTTTTCGAAGTCGGTGTGGATCACGCCGGCAGCCTGTGGCGCGGTGGCGCCGACCTTGACTGTCCAGGCGCGGACTTCTTCGACACCGGCGGTGAAGTAGGTCTGCAGGTTGAGCAGTTCGTAGCCCGCGCGGATGACGCGGTTCAGGCCGGGTTCTTCGAGGCCCAGGGCTTCGAGGAACATGTCTTTTTCTTCGCCATCATCCAGCTCGGCGATTTCTGCTTCGATCTTGTTGCATACCGGCACCACAGGAGCGCCTTCGGCGTCAGCAATGGCCTGGACGATGTCGAGCAGTGGGTTGTTTTCAAAGCCGTCTTCGGCGACGTTGGCGATGTACATCACCGGCTTGCTGGTGAGCAGGTGGAAGCCGCGTACCAGTTGTTTCTCGTCGTCGCCCAGAGTCTTCATCAGGGTACGCGCTGGCTTGCCTTCGCTGAAGTGGGGGATGAGTTTTTCCAGCAGGGCCTTCTGGGCGACAGCTTCTTTATCGCCGCCCTTGGCATTGCGAGTGGTCTTCTGCAGTTGCTTCTCGCAGCTGTCGAGATCGGCGAAGATCAGTTCCAGGTCGATGATTTCGATGTCGCGCTTAGGGTCGACGCTGTTGGCGACGTGGATCACGTTGTCGTCTTCAAAGCAGCGCACAACGTGGGCGATGGCGTCGGTTTCGCGGATGTTGGCGAGGAACTTGTTGCCCAGGCCTTCACCCTTTGAGGCGCCTTCCACCAGGCCGGCGATATCGACGAATTCCATGGTGGTCGGCAGGATGCGCTTAGGGTTGACGATGGCCGCCAGCGCCGCGAGGCGTGGGTCGGGCATCGGTACGATGCCGCTGTTGGGCTCGATGGTGCAGAACGGAAAGTTCTCGGCCGCAATCCCGGATTTGGTGAGGGCGTTGAACAGGGTGGACTTGCCGACGTTGGGCAGGCCGACGATGCCGCAGTTGAATCCCATGGTGTTGTCCCTCGCGCGAATGGCGGTAAAGAGTTAGGAGGTGGCTTTCTGGCTGTGCAGCTTGTGCATGGCCTTGCTCCAGTCGCCTACGAGTATTTCCGGCAGGCTGCCTAGGGCAAAGTCGATGCTGGTATCCAGCAGTTCCTGTTCGCTGCGTGGGGCGCGGCCGAGGACGAAGTTGGAAACCATGCTGCTGTGCCCGGGATGGCCAATGCCAAGCCGCAGGCGGTAAAAATTATTCTGATTGCCGAGCTGGGCGATGATGTCGCGCAGCCCGTTATGCCCGCCGTGCCCGCCACCCTGTTTGAGTTTGGCGACGCCGGGGGGCATGTCGAGTTCGTCGTGCGCCACCAGAATGGCTTCCGGCGGGATGCGGAAGAAATTCGCTAATGCCGCTACGGCCTGGCCGCTGCGGTTCATAAAGGTGGTGGGGATCAGCAGGCGCACATCGCGGCCCTGATGGTTGAACTTGCCAACCAGGCCAAAATACTTTTTGTCGAGACTCAGGTTGATGCGCTGGCTGTCGGCCAGGCGCTCAACGAAAAGGGCCCCTGCATTATGCCGGGTCTGGTCGTATTCAGGGCCGGGGTTACCCAGGCCAACGATCAGTTGTACGGCAGTCATGTCAGGAGCCCTTTTGTGGAAATAGCCCGGCAGAATCGCATGCCGGGCCGGTTTCCGACGCTGTGAGGTTTACTCGGCAGCGCCTTCGCCTTCGCCTTCTTCTTCTTCTGCGTCTTTAACAACGCGCGGGGCGTGGATGTTAGCCACGGCCAGGTCGTTGCCGTGAGCCAGTGCAACCAGCTCAACGCCCTTTGGCAGTTTCAGATCGGCCAGGTGAACGATCTGGCCGATTTCAATGGCAGCCATATCGACTTCGATGAATTCGGGCAGGTCTTTCGGCAGGCAGGAAACTTCTACTTCAGACAGAACGTGGGAAACTTCGCCACCCTGCTGCTTCACGCCAACCGCAGTTTCCTGGTTGAGGAAGTGCAGAGGGATAATAGCGGTCAGTTTCTGGCCAGCTACGACGCGGATAAAGTCGGCGTGCATCACGTAGCCTTTGGCCGGGTGACGCTGCAGGGCTTTGATGATCACGCTTTCGTTGCTGCCGGCTACGTTCAGGCTCAGCACGTGGCTGTAGGCTGCGTCGTTTTCCAGCAGTTTGGCCAGTTCTTTGGCCAGCAGGCTGATCGATTGTGGCGCTTTTTCGCCGCCGTAAATTACGGCAGGAACCATGGCAACGTTACGACGCAGGCGGCGGCTCGCACCTTTCCCCAGGTCGGAACGCACTTCGGCATTCAGGGCAAATTCAGTCATTTCACTTCTCCAAAATAACCAAACCGTCCGTTACGCTTGCGACCAGCGACGGGACGGTTGGTTGAAAAGCCATGCCATTAGGGCAGGGCGTTTGCGCTCAGGGCGTGTGCCGAGTTAACGGAACATCGCGCTGATCGATTCTTCATTGCTGATGCGGCGAACCGCTTCAGCGACTACCGGTGCGATGTCCAGTTGGCGAATACGCGAACAGGATTGCGCAGCGGCTGACAGCGGGATGGTGTTCGTCACCACCAGCTCGTCGAGTACGGATTTTTCGATGTTTTCGATGGCGCGGCCAGACAGTACGGCGTGCGTGGCATAGGCGAAGACTTTCGAGGCGCCATGTTCTTTCAGCGCTTTGGCGGCGTGGCACAGGGTGCCGGCGGTATCCACCATGTCGTCGACCAGGATGCAGGTACGGCCTTCAACATCACCGATGATGTGCATCACTTCGGAGTGGTTGGCTTTCTCGCGGCGCTTGTCGATGATCGCCAGGTCAACACCCAGGGACTTGGCCACGGCGCGTGCACGCACTACGCCACCGATGTCCGGGGAGACGATCATCAGATTTTCAAAACGTTGGTCTTCGATATCGTCCACCAGCACTGGGGAGCCGTAGATGTTATCTACCGGGATATCAAAGAAGCCCTGAATCTGATCCGCGTGCAGGTCGACGGTTAGAACCCGGTCGATGCCTACAACGGTGAGCATGTCAGCCACAACTTTGGCGCTGATAGCCACGCGAGCGGAGCGCGGACGGCGATCCTGGCGGGCATAGCCGAAGTAGGGGATAACAGCAGTAATTCGAGTGGCTGAGGAGCGGCGGAAGGCGTCGGCCATCACTACCAGTTCCATCAGGTTGTCATTGGTTGGCGCACACGTCGGTTGAATCAGGAAGACGTCTTTACCGCGGACGTTTTCGTTGATTTCAATCATGATCTCGCCGTCGGAAAACTTACCGACAGAAGCATCACCGAGGGGAATGTGCAGCTGACGTACGATACGTCGCGCCAGATCGGGGTTAGCGTTCCCCGTAAAGACCATCATCTTGGACACGCGCAGTACCTGCCGGCTGAGGGTATACCTGGATGAGTACAGAAATGGCAGGGGCGGCTGGATTCGAACCAACGCATGCCAGGATCAAAACCTGGTGCCTTACCGCTTGGCGACGCCCCTGTATCTGTGTAACCGAATGCGTTGAATTGTATATCCGCTCCAGGACGGAATGGCAGGGGCGGCTGGATTCGAACCAACGCATGCCAGGATCAAAACCTGGTGCCTTACCGCTTGGCGACGCCCCTACATACAACCCGATGCTTTACAACGTACAGCGTGCATTCACTTCCCGACCAATGTTTCGAGCTTGCGGTGCAACATCGAAATGTTACGGCCTTGGGCTATAAAACTTGGCAATGTGGCTGGAAGTTGGCGGGCGACTTTACCAGCATCGTCCTGGTTTGGGAAGCTCCCAAACACACAAGCTCCAGTGCCGGTTAATCGAGCTGAAACAAATTTGTTCAACAAGATCAAAGCGTTACGAACTTCTGGGTAACGCTTCTGGACTACCAGCTGGCAGTCATTACGACCACCCCCCTCAAGAAGGCTGCGAACTTTAATGGGCGGCGTATCCCGTGTCAACTCAGGGTCGGAGAAAATTTCCGCTGTACTGACAAGTACTTGCGGAATCGCGACAAGAAACCAGGGTTCGCTCAGAGTTACCGGTTGCAGCTTTTCCCCCACGCCTTCGGCAAATGCGGCGTGGCCGCGCACGAATACCGGTACGTCTGCGCCCAGGCTCAGGCCCAGGGTGGCCAGTTGGTCTTCGCTGCAACCTAGCTGCCACAGGTGGTTGAGGCCGAGTAGGGTGGTGGCGGCATCCGAGCTGCCGCCGCCGATGCCGCCGCCCATGGGCAGGCGTTTATCCAGCCAGATATCGGCGCCCTGGGTGCAGCCTGCGTGTTGTTGCAGCAGGCGCGCGGCGCGCACGATCAGGTTGCTGTCGTGGGGCACGCCGTCGATGGGCGTATGCAGGTGAATCTCACCGTCGCTGCGCAAGGCAAAGCCCAGTTCGTCACCGAAGTCGAGAAACTGAAACAGAGTTTGCAGCTCGTGATAACCGTCGGCGCGGCGGCCGAGGATGTGCAGCATCAGGTTGAGCTTGGCCGGTGCCGGCAGAATCAACTCGGCCCCGGCGGGTATTGCCGGGGCGCTCATTGGCCGAGCTGGCGCGGTTGCCAGTCCTTGATTACCAGGGTGACTTGCAGATCAAAGCCGCTGAGCTTGATGCGCTCCGGCAGCCAGAAACCATTCTGTTCGGCATAGCTTAGGTACTCAACGTGCCAGCCGTCTTGGCTCAGCTGTGCCAGGTGGCTTTGGCTATCGAGGCTCAGGCGGCTTTTGCTATCCGGCGAGGGCAGGCCGCGAATCCACCAAAGTAGGTGCGAGACTGGTAGGTTCAGGCCTAGCTGGTCTTGCAGCAACTGCTCCGGCGACTCGGCTTGGTAGCGGCCCTGGTTGGCCACTTCCAGCTGAATGGCGCCAGGGCGGCCGGTCAGGCGAGCGGCGCCGCGCCCCAGGGGGCCGGACAGGCGGATGTCGTAGTAATCCTGGCGTTGCAGCCAGAACAGGGTGCCGCTGCCGGAGTCTTTCGGCGCGCGGATACCAACTTTGCCGTTGATCTGCCAGGCATCCAGGTTGCTGATCTGCTCCTTGTGGGCTTGCCAGCTTTGCGCATTGCCCTGGCCTTCGAGGGCTTCGCGGGAGGTCAGGCCGGCGCAGCCTGCCAATAAGGTGATCAGGCTGAAAACTATCAGGTGGCGCGCAAACATCAGAGTGTCTCTGCTCCGGTCAGGCGCAGCAGGGTGCTGCGCAGGATTGGGCTATCAGGTTGCTGTTTCAGGGCTTCGCGCCAGAGTTTGCGCGCTTCTTTCTGTTTGCCTTGCGCCCACAGCACTTCGCCCAGGTGGGCGGCGACTTCGTGGTCGGGGAATTCTTGCAGCGCTTGGCGCAGCAGGCGTTCAGCCTCATCCAGGTTGCCCAGGCGGTAATTCACCCAGCCGAGGCTGTCGAGAATCGCCGGGTCTTCCGGGTTGAGTTGGTGCGCCTGCTCGATCAGCTGCTTGGCTTCAGCGTAACGCGTGGTGCGGTCGGCCAGGGTGTAGCCCAGGGCGTTGAGGGCCATGGCGTTGTCCGGTTCGCGTTCGAGAATAAAACGCAGGTCCTGTTCCAGCAGGGCCAGGTTGTCGCGCTTCTCGGCGAGCATGGCGCGGGTGTAGAGCAGGTTGAGGTCTTCCGGGAACTGTTCCAGGGCTTGCTGGATAAGCTGCCAGGCGCGCTCGGTGTCTTGCTGCTTGGACCAGGCTTCGGCCTCGATCAGGTACAGCTGGATGGCGTAGTCCGGCTGGCTCTCGCGGGCCTGGCGCAGGCGCTCGGAGGCTTCTTCGCCACGCTGTTCTTTGAACAGCAGATCGCTCTGCCGGGATTGGGCAGGCAGATAGTCATTGCTGGGGCCAACCAGGGCGTACTCGATCAGTGCGCTGGAGGTATCGCCGAGTTCTTCATAGGCGCGGGCCAGGTTGTAGTGCGCCGCTTCGCTGTGGCTGCCGCGCTCGACCAGTTCCTCCAGGTAGACAATCGCCTCTTTCCAGGCTTTGGCTTCCAGGCAGACCAGTGCCAGAGAAAAGCGCAGGTCATCATCATTGGGGTGTTGTTGCAGCAGCGAGGCAAACTCACCCTTGGCTTCATCCAGGCGGTCTTCGGCGACCAGCAGGCGGGCGTAGGTCAGGCGCAGGCGTTTGTCGTCCGGGTGCTGCTGGATGCCTTTTTTCAGCAGCGGCAGGGCGTCATCGTTGCGTTCAAGGCTTTGCAGCAGGCGTGCGTGCAGCAGGATCGAGGCAATGGGGCGGTTTTTGCTGGGTTGTTGCTCCAGCAGCGCCAGGGCTTCCTGCGGACGGTCGTCTTGTTGCAGCAGCAGGGCTTTGCCAAATTGCAGCTGGCTGTTATCCGGGTACTTCGTCTGCAGGCGGTTGAAACTCTGCAGCAGTCCGGTGCGGGTGTCCGGATCGGTTTCAGCGGCGGACAGGGCGAGAAAGTCGAAATGCGTATCGCCCTGACGCTGCAGCACCTGCTCCATAAATGCCATGGACTCGTCATAACGACCGGCGCGGGCCAGCTGCACGGCAGCGGCGCGCTGCGCGTCGATATTTTCAGGCGCGGTCTTGGCCCACATCAGGCTGGTTTCCAGGGCGGGCTGCTCGGCCCCGAGGTATTCGGCTATGCGAAAGCCACGCTCGGCGACGCCAGCATCCTGGGTGGCATTGGCCTGCTCTACATAGTTGTCTAGGGCAATGTCGAAGCGGTTGCGTTGCCCGGCCAGTTCCGCGATCAGCAGCGACAGCAGGGTTTCCTGACTGAAGTTGCGGTAAACCTGCGGCTGGGTTTGTGCGGCGACGACAGCAGGATCTTCCACCGGTGGCGTGCCATCCGGGGCAGAGGGGGCAAACGTTTGACAACCGCTTAATAAGGCAGCGGCAGTCAGCAAGGCGAAGGATCTATTCATAGGAAGAGTATGTGGCCAACCTGCGGTTTGGGCATCATGACACAAGCGTTGGGGCAAGCCCATGGGCGGCCATGATGCGGATTAAGAGATAAACCTGGCTATTGGGACAATAGGCCGCAGTGGTTGTTCTCCCTTGGCCGAAGTAGGACAATTGCCGGCTTCCACTCCCTGTCAGCGACGTGCATGGCTTTTATTGCCCTCGGTATCAACCACAAGACCGCCTCGGTGGACGTCCGCGAGCGCGTGGCTTTCACTCCCGAGCAGTTGGTTGAGGCTTTGCAACAGCTGTGTCAGCGCACCAGCAGTCGCGAAGTGGCGATTCTCTCGACCTGCAATCGCAGTGAGCTATACCTTGAGCAGGATGACCTGAGCGCTGATGAAGTGCTGGGCTGGCTGGCGGGTTATCACCGCCTGAGCCTCGAAGAGTTGCGTGCCTGCGCTTATATCCATGCCGATGATGAAGCCGTGCGCCATATGATGCGCGTCGCCTCGGGGCTGGATTCCATGGTGTTGGGCGAGCCGCAGATTCTCGGCCAGATGAAGTCGGCCTTTGCCGTGGCCCGCGAGGCCGGCACGCTCGGCCCGCTGCTTGGGCGGTTGTTTCAGGCCACCTTCAGCACTGCCAAGACCGTGCGCACCGATACCGCCATCGGCGAAAACCCGGTCTCTGTAGCCTTTGCCGCCGTTAGCCTGGCCAAGCAGATCTTCACCGACCTGCATCGCAGCCAGGCGCTGCTGATCGGCGCCGGTGAAACCATTAGTCTGGTCGCCCGTCATCTGCACGACCAGGGCATCAAGCGCATCGTGGTAGCCAATCGCACCCTGGAGCGCGCCAGCAGCCTGGCCGAGCAGTTCGGTGCCCATGCCGTGCTGCTCTCGGAAATTCCCGATGAGCTGGTCAATAGCGATATCGTCATCAGCTCCACCGCCAGCCAGCTGCCGATTCTCGGCAAAGGCGCGGTGGAGCGCGCACTGAAGCAGCGCAAGCACAAACCAATATTTATGGTCGACATCGCCGTGCCGCGCGATATCGAGCCGGAAGTTGGCGAGCTGGACGACGTTTACCTGTATACCGTCGATGACCTGCACGAGGTGATCGCGGAAAACCTCAAGAGCCGTCAGGGCGCGGCCCAGGCTGCGGAAGAGCTGGTCAGCGTCGGCGCTCGTGACTTTATGCTGCGTTTGCGTGAACTGGCGGCGGTGGATGTGCTCAAGGCCTATCGTCAGCAGGCTGAGCGCCTGCGTGATGAGGAGCTGAACAAGGCTTTACGTCTGCTTAATAACGGCAGTTCGGCCGAGGATGTGCTGGCGCTGCTGGCTCGCGGCCTGACCAACAAGTTGCTGCATGCGCCCAGCGTGCAGTTGAAAAAATTCTCTGCTGACGGCCGCGTCGATGCGCTGGGCGTGGCCCAAGAACTGTTTGCCCTCGACGAGGGCGCGCCGCCTGCTGCTACCCAGAGCGGCTCGGCCAATAAATAAAGGTCTGCAATGAAAGCGTCATTGATCAATAAACTCGACCTGTTGCAGGACCGTTTCGAAGAGCTGACTGCGCTGCTTGGCGATGCCGAAGTGATCAGCAATCAGCCACAGTTCCGCGCCTATTCCAAGGAGTACGCCGAACTTGAGCCAGTGTACCAGGCGTTCAGTGCCTTCCGTAAAGTCCAGGCCGACCTCGAAGGTGCTCAGGCGCTACTCAAAGACAGCGACCCGGACATGCGCGAGATGGCCGAGGAAGAAGTCGCCGAGGCCAAGGAACAGCTGATCGAGCTGGAAGCCACGCTGCAACGCATGCTGTTGCCCAAAGACCCGAATGACGGGCGTAACGTATTCCTCGAAGTGCGCGCCGGCACCGGTGGCGACGAGGCGGCGATCTTCTCCGGCGACCTGTTCCGCATGTACTCGCGTTATGCCGAGAAGCAGGGCTGGCGCGTTGAAGTGCTGTCGGCCAGCGAAGGCGAGCACGGCGGTTATAAAGAAGTGATTGCCCGGGTTGAGGGCGACAACGTTTACGGCAAGCTCAAGTTCGAGTCCGGTGCGCACCGTGTGCAACGCGTACCGGAAACCGAATCCCAGGGCCGCATCCACACCTCGGCCTGTACCGTGGCGGTGTTGCCCGAGCCGGATGAGCAGATGGCCATCGACATCAACCCGGCCGACCTGCGTGTGGACACCTACCGCAGCTCCGGCGCCGGCGGTCAGCACGTTAACACCACCGACTCGGCGATCCGCATCACCCACATTCCCACCGGCACTGTGGTGGAATGTCAGGAGGAGCGCTCGCAACACAAGAACCGCGCCAAGGCCATGGCCTGGCTCGCGGCGAAACTCAAAGACCAGCAGGAAGCCGCCGCGCACAAGGAAATTTCCGACTCGCGTAAATTGCTGGTGGGCTCCGGTGACCGTTCCGAGCGCATCCGCACCTACAACTTCCCGCAAGGCCGGGTCACCGATCACCGTATCAACCTGACCCTGTATTCGCTCAACGAAGTGATTGCTGGCGGCGTTGAAGCGATTATCGAACCGCTGCTGGTCGAATACCAGGCCGATCAGCTGGCGGCGCTGGGTGATTGATTCGCGCTTTTCGTAGCCCGGATGTAATCCGGGAGCGACCGTTGACGCATGTCCCGGATTGCATCCGGGCTACGGAATAAATGCCATGGCCACCATCGAATTCCTGCTCAACCACGCCGAACTACCCGACTCGCCCACCCCGCGCCTGGACGCTGAGCTGCTACTCGCCCACGCCCTGGGCAAGTCGCGCAGCTATCTGCACACCTGGCCGGAGCACGAACTTGATGCGGCGCAGCTTGAGCGTTACCAGGCGGCGCTGGTGCGGCGTCAGGCTGGCGAGCCGGTGGCCTATATCCTCGGTCAGCAGGGTTTCTGGAGCCTGGAGCTGGAAGTTGCCTCGCATACCCTGATTCCGCGCCCGGATACCGAGCTGCTGGTGGAAACCGTTCTCGCGCTGCTGCCGGCCACGCCCGCTGCGCTGCTGGATCTCGGCACCGGCACCGGTGCGATTGCCCTGGCCTTGGCCAGCGAGCGCCAGGCCTGGCGGCTAACCGGGGTGGATCGCGTGGCGGAGGCGGTGGCTCTGGCTGAACGCAATCGCGTGCGTCTCAATCTGAACAACGCCAGTTTTGTTGAAAGCCACTGGTTTAGCGCCCTGGCAGGCCAGCACTATCAGCTGATCGTCAGCAACCCACCGTATATCGCCGCCGATGATCGACATCTGGGCGAAGGCGATGTGCGTTTCGAGCCGAGCAGTGCGTTGGTGGCGGGCGCGGATGGGCTGGACGATATTCGACTGATCATTGCCCAGGCACCGGACTATCTTCAAGCGGGTGGCTGGTTGCTGCTGGAGCACGGCTTCGATCAGGCCGCAGCAGTGCGCGAGTTGCTTAGCGCGCGCGGTTTTAGCGCGGTGGAAAGCCGGCGTGACCTCGGCGGCCATGAGCGTATCAGCCTGGGATGTTTCGATAATGAGTGACGCCATGAGCTCGCAGGACATGCTGAATGATGAGGAGCTGCTGCGCTACAGCCGGCAGATTCTCCTGCAACAGATCGATATCGCTGGCCAGCTGCGCCTGAAAAACAGCCGCGTGCTGATCATCGGCCTCGGCGGCCTGGGTTCGCCGGTGGCGCTGTATCTGGCGGCTGCCGGCGTTGGTGAGCTACATCTGGCGGACTTCGATACGGTTGATTTGACTAACCTGCAACGACAGATCGCCCACGACACCGCCAGCATCGGCTTGCCCAAGGTGGAGTCGGCGGCCCAGCGCCTGTTGGCGATCAACCCGCAGCTCAAGTTGCAGCTGCATCCCCAGGGCCTGGACGCCGACTCCCTGAATGGTGACGTGGCGGCGGTGGACCTGGTGCTGGATTGTTCGGACAACTTCAGTACCCGCGAGGCGGTCAATGCCGCTTGCGTGGCGGCCAAGGTGCCGCTGGTGAGCGGCGCGGCGATTCGCCTGGAAGGCCAGCTCTCGGTGTTCGATTCACGCCGCGATGACAGCCCCTGCTACCACTGCATCTACGGCCACGGCAGCGAGGCCGAACTGACTTGCAGCGAGGCGGGCGTAGTTGGCCCACTGGTGGGGTTGGTCGGCAGTCTGCAGGCGCTGGAAGCCTTGAAGCTGCTGGCGCAGTTTGGTGAGCCGTTGGTCGGGCGCTTGCTGCTGATTGATGCGCTGGGCAGCCGTTTCCGCGAACTGCGGGTCAAGCGCGATCCGGGTTGCAGCGTGTGTGGCGATGCGTAGGGTGGGCATGGCGCCAGCCTTGTCCGCCAGTGCTGTCTGCGTGGTGGGCAAGCCTTCGGCATGTCCACCCTACACTTGGCTGCAGCGGGTAAATATATGAGTCAGCCAGACGCGCCGATTGGTGTATTCGACTCCGGGGTCGGCGGCCTGTCGGTGCTGGGCGAGATTCGCACGCTGCTGCCCAATGAGTCACTGCTCTATGTCGCCGACAGCGGCCATGTGCCCTATGGCGAAAAAAGCCCGGAATTTATCCGCGAACGCTGCCGGGTGTTGGCCGAGTTTCTTCTGGCCCAAGGCGCCAAGGCGCTGGTGCTGGCCTGCAACACCGCCACCGTGGCGGGAGTGGCCGAGTTGCGTGAGTTGTATCCGCAGTTGCCCTTGGTGGGGATGGAGCCAGCGGTTAAACCCGCTGCTGCTGCTACCCAGAGCGGCGTAGTCGGCGTGCTGGCCACAACGGGTACTCTGAAAAGCGCCAAGTTCGCCGCGCTGCTCGACCGTTTTGCCAGCGACGTGCGGGTTATTACCCAGCCTTGTCCCGGGCTGGTCGAGCGGATCGAAGCCGGCGAACTGGACAGTCCCGCCACCCGTGAGCTGCTGCAGGGCTTTATCGCGCCGTTACTGGCCGAGGGCTGCGACACGCTGATTCTCGGCTGCACCCATTACCCCTTTATCAAACCGCTGCTGCGCAGCCTGGTGCCCGAGTCGATCAGCCTGATTGACACGGGCGCGGCGGTGGCGCGGCAAGTTCAGCGTTTGCTAGCTGGCCATGATCTGCTCGCCAGCGGCCCGGCGCAGCCGGCGCAGTTCTGGTCGAGTGGCGATCCTGCGGCTATGCAGCGGGTGTTGCCATTGCTATGGGGCGAGACTGCGCTGGTCAGTGGCCTGCCTGATAAGGTTTATCTATAAGTCGGCTTTCTCAGCAGGCAAAGATTTCTATACTCTCAAGCAGCGTCAGTACGCTTCTACTTGGGTGAATAAGGATTATTACCATGAGAAAAGTCATTACCTTGGCTGCATTTGCGGCCTTAGCGTTGGGGCCGGTGAGTGCGCTGCAGGCAGCGGATTTGAGTGTAGCGGTGGCCCAGACGGGCGAGTCGACCATGACCTACCGGCTGGGCACGCAGTTTGATTTCAACCAGAGTTGGCTTGTCAGTGATGTCGGCCGTCTGACCGGTTACTGGGATGCGGCCTACACCTATTGGGACGGTGACCAAGCCTCTAGCAATCACAGCCTTTCGCTTAGCCCGGTGCTCGTCTACGAGTTTGCTGGCGAGCGCTTCAAACCTTATATCGAAGCCGGTATCGGTATTGCGGCGTTCAGCAGCACCGAGCTGGAAGACAACGACCTGGGTTCATCCTTCCAGTTTGAAGACCGCATCGGTTTCGGCGTACGTTTCGCTGGCCAGGAAGTCGGCGTACGCGCCATGCATTACTCCAACGCGGGGCTTAAAAAACCCAACGATGGGGTGGAGAGCTATAGCCTGCATTACCGCATGAGTTTCTAACGCTTAGCGGTAGATGCTGCTCATACCCTTGCGCTCATCCAGGCACTCGGGGGACGCGGTTTCGAATTCGCGGCAGATCAGTGGGCGCACTTCGTAGATGGTGCAGCGCATGCTGTCGCGGTCCAGCGCGGCGCACCAGCCGTCGTCCAGACGCAGCATGACTTCGCCGCCCCAATCGTCTGTGTCGATAAAGCGCGGAGGTACGCCGGTATCGGTGATCAGCATAACTTCCAGCTGGCAGCAGCAGGCGGCGCAGTTGGAGCAACTGACGGCTTCTTCGCCGGGTAGCTGGATATGGGGAATGCTTTCGCTCATGCCGCGCAGTGTACGCGATCGCTGTTATTGCGGCGCCTGCCGCCGACGTAGGGTGGATGGCGTTTAATCCATCCGGCGAAAGCCCCAAACACCGTAGCCCGGATGCAATCCGGGGCATCGGTTGTGGCCATCACATCGCGTTCCCGGATTTCATCCGGGCTACAAGAGCGCTGTAGGGTGGGGATGGCGAAGCCTTGTCCACCGCTGGCTGCCCGAATGGCGTACAAGCCTTCGGCATGTACGCCCTACGCTGTTTTGCGGGTTCGTTGGCTTTGTTCGTACTGGCTGCGATAGAGCTTGGCAAAGCCATGCAGCGCGGGCATCACCACGGCCCAGAGGGCGCCGATCAGCAGTAGGCTTTGCCAGGTGCCGTAGGGCAGGCCGACGCCGGCGATCTGCGCGCCGGCGTAATAGGACAGCGGCGCGCCGATTGCCCCGAGTAGGCTGCCGCGCCACCAGGGTTGTGCGGTCCAGGCCAGGCAGTGGTTGAGTGTGGTGGCCATCAGCAGCCACAGGCCTGCCAGCCACAGCGGGATCAGCGTGCGTGGCTCGCCGAAGTCGAACACGCCGAGGTTGAGCAGGAAGCTGTCCAGCGCGCTGCCGGCAAGAAACACCGTGATCAGCAGTTTGCCTTCCGCCGCCCAGCTGCTGGTCCACAACAGGTGTATCGCCAGCACCGCTGCGACAATCAGCAGCCACAGGCTGTCGCCGCCGAAGACGCAGGCGAACCAGCCGAGCTGAAACAGCAGGGTGTTGACGATCAATTTAGGCATCGAGATTTCCTAATAGTGGAGCAGGACGTGCCGCCGGTTTAGCCAGCAGCAATTGCGCGGTGCCGATGGTGCGCTCGATAAAGCCGCCCTCGCAATAGCACAGGTAGAACTCCCACAGGCGGAAGAAGTAATCGTCGTAGCCCTGCTGCTCCAGCTTGTGCCGCGCGTGGCGCAGGTTGTCGTGCCAGATGCGCAGGGTGCGGGCGTAGTGCAGGCCGAAGTCTTCCATGTGGTGCAGGTTCATATCGGTTTTGGCGGTGATGATTTCAAGCATCTTGTTCACCGAGGGCAGCGCGCCGCCGGGGAAGATATAGCGCTGGATAAAGTCCACGGCGTTTTTCGCCTGCTCATAGCGCTGATCGCGGATGGTGATGGCTTGCAGCAGCATCAGGCCGTCGGGTTTCAGTAGGCTGGCGCATTGCTCGAAATAGGTGGGCAGGAAGCGATGGCCGACGGCTTCGATCATCTCGATTGATACCAGCTTGTCGTACTGCCCGGCCAGGTCGCGATAGTCCTCCAGCAGCAGGGTGATCTGTCCCTGCAGGCCCTGCTTGGCAATGCGCTGTTGGGTGTAGGCGAATTGCTCACGCGACAGCGTGGTGGTGGTGACCTTGCAGCCGTAATGAGTGGCGGCGTAGATCGCCATGCTGCCCCAGCCGGTGCCGATTTCCAGCAGGTGATCACTGGGTTTCAATGCCAGCTTCTGGCAGATGCGTTCGAGCTTGTGCAGCTGCGCCTGTTCAAGACTGTCATCGGCGCTTTGGAACATCGCCGCCGAGTACATCATAGTGGGGTCGAGAAACTGCTCGAACAGTTCGTTACCCAGGTCGTAATGCGCCGAGATGTTCTTGCGCGAGCCCTGGCGAGTATTGCGGTTAAGCCAGTGCAGGCCCTGGATCAGTGGACGGCCCAGGCGCGCCAGGCCGTTTTCCATGGCGTCGAGTACGTCGAGGTTGCTGACGAATACGCGGATTACTGCGGTCAGGTCCGGAGTGGTCCAGTAACCATGGATATAGGCCTCGCCCGAGCCGATCGAGCCGTTGCCCGCGACCAGTCCCCAGGTCGCACCATCCTGCACCTGGATCTCGGCGCTGAGGCTAGAGTGGGCATCGCCGAACTCCATGCGCTCGTCACCTTCGACTATCACCAACTGGCCATGGCGCAGCTGTTGCAGCTGGCGCAGTACCGCGCGCCGCAACAAGCTGGCACCGATGCCGCTACCGGCACGCACGACATGTTTGGCAGAAGCCAGGCTAGAGCTTTTCATGGGGGACTTCCTTTGATGCGGGGCGGGCGACGCGCAAATCACCTTCAGCGGCCCGATGAGTGAACAGGGGAATGCGTTTGAGCAGCAGGCGCAGGGCCTGCCAGTAAATGGCGGCAACTGTTTTGCCGGTCATCCAGGGAAACTGCACTAGGTAGCGGTGCAGGCTGGCGCGGTTCAGTTCCGTACGTTGTAGGCTGAGGCTGGCGTCGAAGAGCTTTACTTCGCCCTGCCAGTCGGCCATATGAATGCCTAAGCGCTCGCCGGCCGGGCTGAAGCTCATGCGGTACTCCAGGTCGCGCGGCAGAAAGGGCGAGACGTGAAAAGCCTTGGCCACGGCAACGTGTTGATGGCCTGTACCCTCAGCCGGCAGCACGTAGTGGTAGCGCTCGCGGAAAGGTGTGTTGCTCACCTCACAGAGAATCGCCGCCAACTGGCCATCAGCCTCGTGGCAGTAGAAGAAACTCGCCGGATTGAAGCTCAGCCCCCAGCTGCGCGGCTGGGTCAGCAGGCAGATATGCCCCTGCGGCGTACGGCCCAGGGCTTCAGTCACGCGTTGACGCACGGCGTCGATTAGCTTGATGCCAGCGCCGGTGAACTGCGGCAGGTAATCTGTTTCACGAAAAGCGAAGGGTGCAAAACGACCACGCCCGGCCAGGGGCGACAACGCCAGCACGGCGTCCTGCTCGCTCAGGTCGAGGTAGAGCAGGCCCATGCGATAGCGGAAGTTGTGCAGGCGCGGGGCAAAGCGCCGGTGCTGCACCCAGCCGCTGTACAGGGCGCTGTTCATCACCGTTGTGCTGCTCACTACAGCGCCTCGCCGAATTCGCGGGCCACGCGCAGTGCGCTGACCACGCCATCTTCGTGGAAGCCATTGGCCCAGTACGCGCCGCAGAAATAGCTGTGGTTGGCGCCTAGCAGCTCTTCCCAGCGCGCTTGCGCAGCCATGCCGGCCAGGCTGTATTGCGGGTGGGCATAGGTGTAGCGCGCAAGAATTTTGCTCGGGTCGATGGCGGCGGTCTGGTTCAGGCTGACGCAGAAGGTGGTGTCGCTCTGGATGCCCTGCAGGATGTTCATGTCATAGGTCACGGCTGCCGGCTGCTTGACTGAACCACCCAGGCGATAGTTCCAGCTGGCCCAGGCCAGTGGCCGTTTGGGCAACAGGCGGGTGTCGGTGTGCAGCACCACGTCGTTATCGGCATAAGGCAGCGCGCCGAGAATTTCCTTCTCGATCCGGGTCGGTTCGGCCAGCAGGGCCAGGGCCTGGTCGCTGTGGCAGGCGAATACCACTTTATCGAAGCGCTCGGCGCCGGCAGCGCTATGCACAGTGACGCCATCGCCATCACGTTCGACCCGGCTCACCGCGCAGTTAAGACGAATATGCTGTTTGAAAGACTCGGTCAGCGGCGCGATGTAACTGCTGGAGCCGCCCTCGACCACGCACCATTGCGGGCGGTCGCTGACTGACAGCAGGCCGTGGTTTTTGAAGAAACGTACGAAGAACTGCAGCGGGAAGCCAAGCATGTCGTTCAGCGACATCGACCAGATCGCCGCGCCCATCGGCACGATGTAATGCGCGATAAAGCGCTCGCTGTAGCCATTGGCCTTGAGGTAATCGCCCAAGGTCATGGTGCTGGCGATGCGCTGCTGGTTGAGGTCGTTCAGTGCCTCGCGGTTGAAGCGCAGGATGTCGCGCACCATGCCGATAAATTTCGCTGAGATCAGGTTGCGGCGCTGGGCGAACAAGGTATTGAGGTTGTGCCCGTTGTACTCCACGCCGCTAACCGGGTCGCTGACCGAGAAGCTCATCTCGGTGGCCTTGAAGCCGACGCCGAGCTGGCTGAGCAGGCGAATAAAGTTCGGGTAGGTCCAGTCGTTGAACACGATAAACCCGGTGTCCACGGCGTAGCTCTGGCCAGCAACCTGCACATCCACGGTATGGGTGTGCCCGCCAATCCAGTCGCCAGACTCGAACACTGTGATCTCGTGTTTGCGGTTAAGCAGGTAAGCGCTGGTCAAACCGGCGATACCGCTGCCGATAATGGCGATCTTCATGGGTTGTCCTTGTTCTTGGCTTCAGTGCGGGCCATGCGGGCGCCGATGGCCACCTGCAAGCGCTTGGGCAAATGGCCGAGCAGCTTGAGCATGGCGATAAACGGGCCGGGAAAGCTTATTTCAAAGGGCTGCTGGTGCAGGCGTTCGGCGATATGCCGGGCGGCTTTGTCCACCGGCCAGCGCATAGGCATGGGGAAGTCATTTTTTTGCGTCAGCGGGGTGTCGACAAATCCGGGGCTGACCAGGGTAACGGCAATTTTTTCGGCGTGCAGGTCGATGCGCAGGGCTTCCATCAGGTAGCGCATGGCCGCCTTTGAGGCACCGTAAGCTTCGGCGCGCGGCAGCGGCATAAAGGTGACCGAGCTGCCGACACCGACCAGATGCGGCCGATTGCCCTGGCGCAGCAAAGGCAGGGCGGCTTCGATGCAGTAACTGGCAGAGAGCAGGTTGGCGCGCATCACCCGCTCAACCATGGCCGCCTCGAAGGTGCTGACCTCGACATATTCACAGGTGCCGGCGTTGAGGATGACGCAATCCAGTGCGCCCCAGACCTGGCCAATATGCTCGCCGATTGCCCGCACCTGGGCTGCATCGCCAAGGTCGCCTGCGACCACCAACACCTGCTGCGGATAGCGCTTGGCCAGCGCCTGCAAAGGCTCGATGGTGCGGGCGCTGAGAGCCAGGCGGTGACCCTGTTCAAGCAGTTGTTCAGCCAGTGCTGCGCCGATGCCACTGCTGGCGCCAGTGAGCCAGATACGCCGTGCGTTCGCGTTCATGCCAACCTCCTTTTCAGCCAACGAATTGCCGAGCCGAGTAAGGGCAGGTGCTCATAGAGCAGGCTGCCTGCGTCGAAATAGTCACGATGACGATAGACCTTGTCCTGCCACAGCAGGTGCGAACAGCCTTCCACGCGAATCAGCTGGCCGCTGGCCAGGCGCGGGTGGCGGTAGCTCATGGTCCAGCGCAGGTAGCCTTCACCGTCGCGCACCTGGTCAAAGCCATAGAAGTCAAAGCGCAGTTCGCTGACGTTGGCGTACATCTCGGCGAAGTAGCGCTGCATATTGGCCAGGCCACGCACTTCATGCAGCGGGTCGCAAAATAGCGCGTCGTCGCTGTAGAGGCGGCCCAGTCGGTCGAGGTTGTCTTTGTTCAACCCGGCAAAGTCCTGGGCGAACTGGCGTAGAAAGTCACTCATGGCACTTCCTCGCCAGCAAGGTGCGGCAGGCTTTTGAAAGCCGCCAAGGCGCGCGTACGGCTTTTGCTCAGGTCAACAATCGGCGAGGGGTAGTCGGCGATACCGAACAGCCCGCCGATGGCAGATGGGTTATGGATATTGGTTTTATTCAGGCCGACCAGTTCGGGCAGCCACTGGCGGATAAAGCGGCCATCCGGATCGAACTTCTGCGACTGGCTCAGCGGATTGAAGATGCGAAAGTACGGCGCCGAATCGGTGCCGGTGGAGGAACTCCATTGCCAGCCGCCATTGTTCGCCGCCAGGTCACCGTCGATCAGGTGGCGCATAAAAAAACGCTCGCCTTCGCGCCAGTCGATCAACAGGTTCTTAGTCAGAAACATCGCCACAACCATGCGCAGGCGGTTGTGCATCCAGCCGGTGGCCAGCAACTGGCGCATGGCGGCGTCGATAATCGGAAAACCAGTACGGCCTTCCTGCCAGGCTTTCAGCTCCTGCGGCGCATCACGCCAGGCCACAGCCTCGGTTTCCGCGCGGAAGGCGCGGTGCATGGACACGCGCGGGTAGCCGACCAGGATATGTTTGTAGAACTCGCGCCAGAGCAGCTCGTTGATCCAGGTGATCACCCCGATATTGCCGCTGTCGAATTCGCCCTGGTTGGCCTGCAACGCTGCATGCAGGCACTGGCGCGGTGAGATAACCCCTGCGGCTAGGTAGGCGGATAGCTGGCTGGTTCCGGGCTTGGCGGGGAAGTCGCGGGCACTCTGGTAGAAGTCGATCTGCTGCGCGGCAAAATCATCCAGCCGCCTCGCTGCCTCGGCTTCACCGGCAGGCCACAGCTCACGCAGTTCTGAAGCGGGCAGGGCGAAGCCTACAACTTGTTCAGGAATGGCATCGCTTTGGATCGCCAGCGGTGCCTGCGCTTTAGGCGTGGCGATAAGCGCTGGCAGTGCAGTGTGCAGGCGCTGATAGCAAACTTTGCGGAACTGGCTGTAAACCTGAAAGTAACCGCCGGATTTGGTCAGCACGCTGCCAGGCTTGAAGAACAGCTGATCCAGATGGCTGCGAAAATTCACCCCCAGGCCATCCAGCGCCCCGGCCACGGCCTGGTCGCGGCGGCTTTCATGCACGCCGTATTCTTCGTTGACCTGCACCGTGCCGACCTGCAGCTGCTGGCACAGCTGGCCGATCACCTGGGTTGCGGCGCTCCAGTCATCGGCCTCACGCACCAGCAGCGGCACGTTGAGTTTGCCCAGCTCGCTGGCCAGCTCCTTGAGGTTGCGCAGCCAGAAGTCGACCTTGCTCGGCGCATCATCGTGTGCCAGCCACTGCCCGGGGCTGAGCAGGTACAGCGCCACGGTCGGGCCGCTGCTTAGGGCGGCGGCCAGAGCGCTGTTGCCCTGCACGCGCAGGTCGGTACGAAACCACATAAGTTGCAGCATGGTATTTCCCATCAGCTGTGCAGCAGGTTGAGGTCGGTAAGGCTGTGCAGCGCGGCCAGCGGGTCGGCAGCCAAGCTCAGTTCGGCGTTCTGCGCGGTGATGGCGACTAATTCTTCGGCGTGGATCTGCACCACCTGACCGACCAGCAGGCAGGGGCAGTCATAGCCGCCAAGCAGGCGCTGCAGGTGGGTGCTATTGAGCGCCTGGCTGGAATACAGCAGCACCGCGCGCGGTTGAATATGCTCGACTGCCAGGGCCAGCTCCGTCGGTGATAGCGGCCAGTCGAAGACCTCCACCGGGCAGCCGGCACTGCTCGCCAGCCAGGCGGTGAGCCACATGCCGGGGGCCATCGGCAGGTCGGAGACGTTGATCAACAGCAGCGACGCACCGTTGTACTGGCGATTGTTGTGGTACAGCCGCGCGCCGAATTTGCTGCGCATCCAAGAGTAGAAGAACACCCGCTCAGCCTGTGCACCAACCTGGTTACGCCAGCGCAGCTCGAGTTCTTCGAGCAGCGGCAGGAGCAGTTGCTGACACAGGGTATGCGGCGGGTAGAGCGCCAGTTCGCTGTTGAAACAGTCATCCAGGCGGCGCTCGTTGAGGTTGCAGATGGCTTCCTGCAACTGCTGGCGCCGCGCTTCCCACTGCGAGCTGGCTTCGGCGAAGGCCGGCTGGTTGGAACGCAGCAGGCCCTTGACCTGGCTGACAGAGACGCCGCGATTGAGCCAGGTGAGAATCGCCTGGATACGCGCTACATGTTCATTGGAATACAGGCGATGACCCTTGGGCGTGCGGTGCGGCACGATCAAGCCATAACGCCGTTCCCAAGCGCGCAGAGTCACGGCGTTTACCCCGGTGATGCGCGCCACATCGCGGATTGGCATAAACCCCTGGGCGATGGCCGCCTGGTAATCGTCGGCGGCGCCTGCGCTGATTGGCTCCAGACTCATAACGCGTTACGCAGGCTGAGGTTTTCCGGGTGCGGCTGCAGGTAGACCTGCTGCGCGATGTAGGTATCCGGATGACGGCGGAAGTGATGCTTGAGCAAGGTCATGGGCACCACCAGCGGCACCACGCCATGGCGGTATTGGTCGATCAGCTGCTGCATTTCCTGCTTTTCTTCGCTGCTCAGCGCTTGCTTGAGATAGCCGCTGATGTGCTGCAGCACATTGCTGTGGGTGCGGCGGGTGGCGCAGCTTTTCAGCGCGCTCATCAGTTCGCTGAAATAACGCGGCGCCAGTTCATTCAGGTCGTGCTGGCCGAGGTCGCCGAGCATGCGCCCGAGTAGTTTGTACTGCATGGGGTTGGTGGCCATCAGCAGGTATTTGTAGCGCGAGTGGAAGTCGATCAGGCGCTTGCGCGTCAGGCCATCACGCAACAGCTGTTGCCACTCGGCATAGGCAAACACGCGGGTGATGAAATTCTCGCGCAGGATCGGGTCGTTGAGGCGGCCATCTTCTTCCACCGGCAGGTTGGGATGACGCGCGCAGAAAGCCTGAGCGAAGATGCCACGGCCCGGCTCGCTCGGCCGGCCATTGTCCTGATAAACCTTGACCCGGTGCAGGCCGCAGGATGGCGACTGCTGCATAAAAATGTAGCCGCAGATATCCGTCAGCTCGCCGGCCATGCGTTCGCCATAGGCGGCCAATGGTGCAGTGACATCTACTGTGCGGTTGACCGTGCCCACGGCGCGTGGTGCCAGCGGATCGCCGACCAGGCGGATCGGTTCACGCGGGATGCCCATGCCGATGGCTACTTCCGGGCACAGCGGAGCGAAGTCGAAATATTCGCTGAGGGTGCGGCTGCACAGGCGCGATTCCTTGTGGCCGCCGTTGTAGCGCACCTCGGAACCCAGCAGGCAGGCGCTAATGCCCAGTTTGGGTTTGCCAGTGGCGTTTGCGGATGGGCTCATGGGCAACCTCTGATGACGACTTGTACAGGTCGTGGTGGGTGTACAACTTGAGTTCATCATAGGTTTGTAATTGTACAAGTCAATATTTTTGTACAACTGTTGTAAGGTTTTGCCTCTGGCTTATTATTTCCAGCCCATGCGCCAGTGCTCGGGATTTTCCAGTGCGCGCCAGTCCATGCGTTGGCAGCGTTGGTTGAGTACGGCCTGCAGTTCGATCTGCAGCACCGTGCCGTCTTCGTCGCAGAACAGTTCGGTGACGAGAAAGTGCTTCTCGCGGTTCTGCGGTTGCGCTGCAGTCCATTTCGACAACAGCAGCTTGCGTGGATTTAGCCGATGCTTGGCTTGCATGGCGCGCGCTTGAGTGCTCATTGCAGATGTTCGAGCAAGCGTCGCGCCGCTTCCTGGCCGCTCAGCCAGGCGCCTTCGACACGGCCGGACAGGCACCAGTCGCCGCAAGCGTAGATGCCGAGGTCGGCATCGGCCAGTACACCCCACTGGTGCGCGCTGGCTGGGCGGGCGTAAAGCCAGCGGTGCGCCAGGCTGAAGG
This sequence comes from Pseudomonas sp. C7.1, assembly GCF_056312395.1. Taxonomy (NCBI): domain Bacteria; kingdom Pseudomonadati; phylum Pseudomonadota; class Gammaproteobacteria; order Pseudomonadales; family Pseudomonadaceae; genus Pseudomonas; species Pseudomonas sp. C7.1. Next base: position 406,625 of record NZ_JBWDTL010000003.1, read on the forward strand.
TGGGGGCGGGCACGGCGCAGCCGATCAGTTCGGCGAAGGCGCCGTGCAGGTGTTCGGTCACCGCTTCCTTGGGCATGTCCAGGTGCTGCTTGGTCCACTGGCTGGTGGCGTGCAGCACCCAAGTGTCGAGGTGTGTGTCGCGGCCGGGTTTGCTGCGGTTGCGCGCTAGCCAGTCGAGCGGGCTGTCCTGCACGAAGCAGCCTTCGACGCGGGTTTCCAGTGGACTGGCAAACGCCAGGGCCACTGCCCAGGTCGCGTCCATGGCCACGCTGGCGGCGGCGCCAGCCAGTTTTGGCACGCTGGACAGCAGCGCTGTAGCCTGCGGCGCCGGGGTGGCGACGATCACATGGCTGAACGGGCCGTGGCTGTTGCCTTCCGCATCCTGCAGGTGCCAATGCTGCTCACCGCGAAACACTTCGGTGATGCGGCAGGAGAAGCTCACCGGTAATGCGCCGAGCATGGCGCGGGTAATTGCACTCATGCGCGGGCTGCCGACCCAGCGCACTTGTTCATCCGGCGAGGCGCTGAGCTGGCCGTTATTGAAGTTGTAGAGACTGGGGGTCCATTCGGCGACCCAGCCACGGGCTTGCCACTGTTGCACCACCTCGACAAAGCGGCGATCGCGGGCGGTGAAATACTGCGCGCCAAGGTCCAGCGCGCCAGCATCGCTGCGTTTGCTGGCCATGCGTCCGCCACTGCCGCGGCTCTTGTCGAATAGGTGCACGGGATGCCCGGCGGCATGCAGCGCCTGTGCGGCAGACAGCCCGGCGATGCCGGTACCGATGATGGCGATGGGATGAAGAGCGGTCATGGTCTACCTCGTATTTTCAAGCGCTAGGCTACGCTTTAGACAAAAGCTATACAATATGGTTTTTCTGTATAAGCTATGCCGGAGTCGATCTTGCCTTTCTATAGTTAAGACAACCTGCAGCCGGATTGAAGCCACAAACGGCATTAATCCGTCGGTTATTACCACTTATGCAAAGGTCATGCGAGGGCGTTCTTATGCACATTCTTCTCACAGGCGGAACCGGTTTGATCGGGCGGGCGCTGTGCCGGCACTGGTTGCAGCAGGGTCACCAATTGACGGTGTGGAGCCGCAGGCCTGAGCAGGTTGCGGCCCTGTGCGGTGACGCGGTGCGTGGCATTGGCCGGCTCGATGAGCTGGCTGAGGAACCGCTGGATGCTGTGGTCAACCTGGCCGGCGCGCCGATTGCCGACCGGCCCTGGACGCGCAAGCGTAAGGCGCTGCTGTGGGCCAGCCGGATTGGCCTGACCGAACAATTGCTGGCCTGGCTGCAGAGCCGCGAGCACAAACCGCAGGTGTTGCTATCCGGTTCGGCGGTGGGCTGGTATGGCGATGGCGGCGAGCGCGAGCTGCATGAGGATTCGCCGCCGGTCAGCGAGGATTTCGCCGCGCAGTTGTGCGGCGCCTGGGAAGAAACCGCTCTGCGTGCCGAAGAGCTGGGCATCCGCGTGGTGTTACTGCGCACCGGTCTGGTACTGGCCCGCGACGGTGGTTTTCTCAAACGTCTGCTGCTGCCGTTCAAGCTGGGCCTGGGTGGCCCGCTGGGTAATGGTCGGCAGTGGATGCCGTGGATTCATCTGAGCGATCAAATCGCCCTGATTGATTTTCTCCTGCAGCAGGAGCAGGCCAGCGGTCCTTATAATGCCTGCGCGCCAACGCCTGAGCGTAACCGCGCCTTCAGCCAGGCCCTGGGTCGCGAGCTGCATCGTCCGGCCTTTATGCCGGCCCCGGCGTTTGCTCTGCGTGCGCTGCTGGGTGAGTTGTCGGTGTTGCTGCTCGGTGGCCAGCGCGCGATGCCGACGCGCTTGCAAGAGGCTGGCTTCAGTTTTCGTTTTACTCATCTCGATGTGGCCCTGGCGGACTTGCTCGGCCAACCGGACTAGGACTTTACATGACCGATCACGCTCTGCTGTTGGTAAACCTGGGCTCGCCGGCCTCCACTGACGTGGCCGATGTGCGCCGTTACCTCAACCAGTTTCTGATGGACCCCTATGTCGTCGACCTGCCTTGGCCGCTGCGGCGCTTGCTGGTTTCGCTGATTTTGATCAAGCGCCCGGCAGCCTCAGCGCATGCCTACGCTTCCATCTGGTGGGATGAAGGTTCGCCGCTGGTGGTGCTGAGCAAGCGCCTGCATCAGGCGATGAAGGCTTCCTGGACGCACGGCCCGGTGGAACTGGCCATGCGTTATGGCGAGCCGTCGTTGCAAACCGTGCTGACCCGTCTGGCTGCCCAGGGCATCAAGCAGGTCACACTGGCGCCGCTGTACCCACAGTTTGCCGACAGCACCACCACTACGGTGATCGAAGAGGCCAAGCGGGTGGTGCGTGAGCAGCAGCTGCCCATTCGCTTTTCCATCCTGCCGCCGTTCTATGACCAGCCGGAATACCTGGACGCCCTGGTCGACAGCGCCAAGCCTTATCTGGAGCAGGAATTCGATCATCTGCTGCTGAGCTTCCACGGCCTGCCGGAACGTCACTTGCGCAAGCTCGACCCCAGCAAGCATTGCCTGAAAGGTGCCGATTGCTGCCGCACGGCCTCGCCCGAAGTGTTGGCCACCTGTTACCGCGCCCAGTGCATGCGCAGTGCTGAGCTGTTTGCCCAGCGCATGGGGCTCAAGCCCGAGCAGTGGTCGGTGTCGTTCCAGTCGCGCTTGGGTCGTGACAAGTGGATCGAGCCCTACACCGAAAGCCGTCTCGACGAGCTGGCCAAACAGGGGGTGAAGAAATTGCTGGTGATGTGCCCAGCCTTCGTCGCCGACTGCATCGAAACCCTGGAAGAAATCGGCGACCGTGGCCGCGAGCAGTTTGTCGAAGCCGGCGGCGAGAGCCTGCAGCTGGTGCCGTGCCTGAATGATCATCCAAGCTGGGTGGCGGCGCTAAAAGTACTGAGTGAGCGTGCACCGCTGATGCTTTAGCAGCCCTGTGCAAGCTGCCTGCGTTGGCATACCGCGTTAAAACGGTCTCACCGCTAAAGGCTGTGAGGCCGTTTACGCCGCAATGACAGCGCAGGTAGTTTTCAACAGCCTGTTAGAACCGCAGGGGCGCTATCCAAGGTCCATCTATAAGTGGGCGCGGTTTACAGGTCCGGCTCTTCCAGCACGGTTTTGCTGCGCCAGCCTTGGCCGCCCGGCAGTACCAGGTTAAGCACCAGGGCGCAGATAGCGCACAGCGAGATGCCGGAGAGGGCAAAGTCGCTGTTGCCGATCACCATGCCGCCGATGCCGAATACCAGGGTCACCGAGACGATGATCAGGTTACGCGCTTCGGACAAATCGACCTGATGACGGATCAGGGTGTTCAAACCCACCACCGCGATGGAGCCGAACAGCAGGCAGAGAATGCCGCCCATGACCGGCACCGGAATGCTCTGCAGCGCGGTGCCGAACTTGCCAACAAAGGCCAGACCGATGGCGAAGCAGGCCGCCCAGGTCATGATCTTCGGGTTGTAGTTTTTGGTCAGCATCACCGCGCCGGTGACTTCCGCATAGGTGGTGTTAGGCGGGCCGCCGAACAGGCCGGCAGCCGACGTGGCCAGGCCGTCGCCAAGCAGGGTGCGGTGCAGGCCGGGCTTTTTGATAAAGTTCTTGCCGGTCACGCTGCTAATCGCCACCACGCCGCCGATATGCTCGATGGCCGGCGCCAGGGCGACCGGGACGATGTACAGAATCGCGCCCCAATGCAGCTCAGGCGTCACAAATGCCGGAATCGCCAGCCAGGGTGCGGCCGCGACATTGCTGGTGTCGATCACCCCGCAGAACGCCGCGACGATGCAGCCGACGATGATTCCCGCAAGGATCGGCACCAGGCGCAGCAGGCCACTGCCCATGGCGGCGACCAGCACGGTGGTGACCAACGCCGACATGGAAATCAGCATGGCGATTTCATACGGCACCAGTTGCGCGCTGCCATCGCCGGCTTTACCCATGGCCATGTTCACCGCTACCGGCGACAGCGCCAGGCCGATGGAAATGATCACCGGGGCAATTACCACCGGCGGCAGCAGGCGGTCGATAAAGCCGGCGCCTTTAACCCGCACCACGGCACTGAGCAGGATATACACCAAGCCCGAAGCGATGATGCCGCTGAGCACTGCCGGCAGGCCAAACTCACCCTTGGCGGCGAGAATCGGTGCGATAAAGGCAAAGCTGGAGGCCAGGAATACCGGTACCTGACGGCCAGTCACCAGCTGGAACAGCAGGGTGCCGATACCGGCGGTAAACAGCGCAACGTTGGGGTCCATGCCGGTGATCAGTGGCATCAGTACCAGTGCGCCGAAAGCCACAAACAGCATCTGCGCGCCGGAAATGCCCTGACGCCAGAGTGGGTCGTTGTATTCGTCCTGCATATGATCCTGCATGGTCAGGCGTCCTTTTGCTTGGTGCCGAAGATCTTGTCGCCAGCATCACCGAGGCCGGGAATGATATAGCCGTGTTCATTCAGGCACTGGTCGATGGAGGCGGTGAAGATCAGCACATCCGGGTGTGCGTCGTTGACCACCTTGATGCCCTCGGGGGCGGCGACCAGCACCATGGCGCGAATCTCCTTGCAGCCGGCTTTTTTCAGCAGGTCGATGGTGGCAACCATCGAGCCACCGGTGGCGAGCATCGGGTCGATGATCATCGCTAGGCGCTCGTCGATTTCCGGCACCAGCTTTTCCAGGTAGGTGTGCGCTTGCAGCGTTTCCTCATTGCGCGCCACGCCCACGGCGCTGACCTTGGCGCCGGGGATCAGGCTGAGCACGCCTTCAAGCATGCCAATGCCGGCGCGTAGGATTGGCACCACGGTGATCTTCTTGCCGGAGATTTTTTCCACCTGCACGGTGCCGCACCAGCCTTCGATCTCGCAGTTTTCCAGCGGCAGATCCTTGGTCGCTTCGTAGGTCAGCAGCGCGCCGACTTCCTGGGCGAGCTCACGAAAATTCTTCGTGCTGATATCGGCGCGGCGCATCAGGCCGAGTTTGTGGCGGATCAGCGGGTGGCGGATCTCAAGGATGGGCATGGCGGGGTCTCCGGCAGGACGGGCGAAAAAGTGCGTTAGATTAAAGCATTGGCTATGCCAAGTGATGGGCCAAGATGGCCTAATGTCGCGAAATAGCGGCTAACGTGTCGCTGCTTGCGGGCAATTGCCGCAGTTGGTCTGTCGGGGCTTGCTCTGCATGGCGCAGATGCGTACCTTTGCCGGCTTTTATGGCCTGCCATCCCTGGCGGCCACCCTCCGGGCCGTCGCTGCGCGACGTTAAAAATCACTCCCGGTCATTTTTTATTTTGACGCATTGATCAGTTTTCTGATCTGGCCGTCCCGCTCCCAAGAGGAAACAGCATGTCCGTCGATCTCGCGCATATCCGCCAAGTTATGGCCGAAGCCGATTGCCTGCACAGCAATGCCGAGGTCGAAGTGGCCATCGACGCCATGGCTGCAGCCATCAACAGCGAGATGGCCGACAGCAACCCCGTGGTGTTCTGCGTGATGAACGGCGGGCTGATCTTCTCCGGCAAGTTACTACCCAAGCTCGACTTCCCGCTGGAATTGTCCTACCTGCACGCCACCCGTTATCGCAATGAAACCAGCGGCGGCGAGCTGTTCTGGAAGGCCAAGCCGGAAATCTCCTTTATCGACCGCGACGTGCTGATCATCGACGACATCCTCGATGAAGGGCACACCCTCGGCGCAATCATCGATTTCTGCCGGCATGCCGGTGCCAAGAACGTGCGAATCGCCGTGCTGGTAGACAAGACCCACGACCGCAAAGCACGCCCCGACCTCAAGGCTGATTACGTCGGCATGTCCTGCGTTGATCGCTATGTGTTTGGCTACGGTATGGATTACAAGGGCTACTGGCGCAATGCGCCGGGTATCTACGCGGTTAAAGGGTTGTAAGCACAGCCTACCTTGCTGCGCTACCGGGCTATAGCTGAAGCGTTCGCCAATGGTCGCTATGGGTATCTGCAGGCTTGCCAGCAACAGCCCGAGCAAGGCGCGGCGGGCTGTGTTGACCTAAGTTGGCTATTGCCCAAACGTGGCGCGTGTTAGAAAAGTCGACTGAGCTGCATCCGTTGAGCCCTTGCCCACCCCGGAGGTACACTGCCGGCCCCGTGTGGCCTGGTTAGCTGGAGTGAGTGATGCGTAAAGACAAGAAGCAGGTGATTGGCGAAGAGATTGGTGACGAGCCGATCAAGCTGTTCCTCAGCGTAGAACCGGCCGACACCACGCCGCCGTCGCTGCACAAACTGGTCAAGGCTTACCGTGGTCTGCGTATCGATGATTTCGAGCGCTTTGTCGGCTTCTTCGTTGAGGCCGGCTACGACCTGAATGCCAAGGATGCTCAGGGCAATGACTTTATCGCGCTGATCCAGGATCAACGCTTTGCCGAACCTTATATAGACGTGATCAAAGCCGCTCGCGGCTGATTACCCCTCTGTCAGGCCGCTCCCCTGGCTTGGTCCCGCGTTTGGCGCTGCGCTCAATTCTGTGTTGCTCCACAGCTATCGCGGGCATGCCCCGCTCCTACGGTCATTGATACCTGTAGGAGCGGGGGACGCCTAGTTCCATGCCCGCGAAATCAGTCTCTGATTCCTGCCGCACTTCTTGCCTGTAATCACTCAAATCAATAGTGCTGGGCGGGGCGAGACGACCGGTCATATTCTTGCCGGCATGAACTCCAGCATCCGCCTCGACAAGCGTGACCTGATCCTCGCCAAAGGCGCCGAGGTGATGACCCGTCGTGGTTATCACGGTGCCGGCGTGCAGGAAATCGTCCAGGCGGCGGGGGTGCCGAAAGGCTCCTTCTACCACTACTTCGCCAGCAAGGAAGACTTTGCCCTGCAGGCCTTGCAGCACGTCTACCAGCCGCGCCTGGCGCGCTATGCCGAAGCCTTGGCCAATCCGGCGCTAAGCCCGCGTGAGCGCATCCTCGGTTATTACGCCGAACTGGTGGAGCACTTCGCCCGCCAGGAGCGTCTGGAATACCACTGCTTTATTGGCAGCCTGAGCTTCGAAATGGCCGAGCTTTCACCGACCCTGGGCGCGCAGGTCGATGCGATTCTGCAACGCTCGGCAGACACCCTGCAGGCCTGCCTGGAACAGGCCCAGGCCGCCGGCGAGCTAGCGGCCGATGAGGATTGTCGCAACCTGGCGAGCTTTATTGCCAATGCCTGGCAAGGCGCGTTGACCCGACTCAAGGTGGCGAACAACACCCGCGCCCTGACTGACTTTATCCAACGTTTGCAACTGCTGTTGCAGGCCTGACATTTAACCTTCGACTAACTATGCCGATCACCAAACCGGCAGAGGAACGATGATGACCGATCCCGTTAAAGCGCTATTCCAACCCTTTACCCTGGGCAACCTGGAGTTGCCGACCCGTGTGGTTATGGCCCCGATGACCCGTTCCTTCTCCCCGGGTGGCGTGCCCAACAGCAAGGTTGTCGAGTACTACCGTCGCCGCGCAGCTGCAGGCGTTGGTTTGATCGTCACCGAAGGCACCACGGTGGGCCACAAGGCAGCCAACGGTTACCCGAACGTGCCACGCTTCTACGGTGAAGACGCCCTGGCTGGCTGGAAGAAAGTGGTCGATGCAGTTCATGCCGAAGGCGGCAAGATCGTTCCGCAGCTGTGGCACGTGGGCAATGTGCGCAAACTGGGCACCGAGCCGGACGCCAGCGTCCCAGGCTACGGCCCGAGCGAGAAAATCAAAGAAGGCAATGTCGTGGTTCACGGCATGACCCAAGACGACATCAAGGAAGTGATCGCCGCCTTCGCCCAGGCCGCCAAGGATGCCCAGGCCATCGGCATGGACGGCGTGGAAATCCACGGTGCCCACGGCTATCTGGTCGACCAGTTCTTCTGGGCCGGCAGCAACCAGCGCACCGACGAATATGGCGGTGACCTGGCAAGCCGCTCGCGCTTTGCCATCGAGTTGATCCAGGCCGTACGCGCCGCAGTCGGCCCGGAATTCCCGATCATCTTCCGTTTCTCGCAGTGGAAGCAGCAGGACTACAGCGCTCGTCTGGTGGAAACGCCAGAAGCCCTGGAAGCCTTTCTCAAGCCGCTGTCTGACGCTGGCGTGGATATCTTCCACTGCTCGACTCGCCGTTTCTGGGAGCCAGAGTTCGACGGCTCCGAGCTGAACCTGGCTGGCTGGACCCGCAAGCTTACTGGCAAGCCAACCATCACCGTCGGCAGCGTCGGCCTGGATGGCGAGTTCCTGCAGTTTATGGTCAACACCGACAAGGTGGCCCAGCCGGCCAGCCTGGGAAACCTGCTGGAGCGCCTGAACAAGCAGGAGTTCGACCTGGTTGCCGTAGGCCGCGCACTGCTGGTCGACCCGGATTGGGCGGTAAAAGTACGCGATGGCCGCGAGCAGGACATTTTGCCGTTTAGTCGTGAGGCGTTGACCAGCCTGGTGTAAGAACCTATCTCGAATCTGCTGCGCGTCGGCGATACGGCGTTAACAGTCATGGCAGCCCCGCCACCCCTGATGATGAAAGAGAGCTATAGATAGGGAAGGTGGCGGTGAGAGGTCGCTAGTTTTTTTGGCGGAGACACCCCGTCGTTAACATGATCCAGCGAACTGACTCGTACCCCGGATTGCCTCTTTCGAGAGCGAACGCTAAATAGGCCGTTGGGGACTTGTTCCCTTCAGGCTCATTCAGTTCGATCACCGCCACCTTCCCGATCTTGAGTGTAGACAGCAGAGGGGTGGGGTATGGAATTGATTGCCCTTTATAAACGTGTGGTTGGACTGGATGTGCATCAGGCCCAGATCACTGCCTGTGCGGTGATTGAAGAGACGGATGGTCGCATCACAGTCGAGCACCGTCAGTTTGGCGCGTTCAAGCGTGATCGTCGGGCGCTGGCCGAGTGGGTAGCGGCTCTGCAGCCGGACGATGTGGTGATGGAGAGCACCGGCGTTTACTGGAAGAGCCCCTATGCGGCCCTGGAAGCGGTGGGTATCAGGGCCAAGGTGGTCAATGCTCGGCATGTCAAAAATGTACCTGGGCGCAAAACGGACATAGCCGATGCTCACTGGCTGGCGATCCTGGCGCGCGCTGGGCTCTTGCGTGGCTCGTTTGTGCCGCCGGCCAAGCTGCGCGAGTTGCGCCTGATTGCCAGGCAGCGGCAGAAGCTGGTCAGCCAGTTGGCCTCGGAGAAGAACCGCTTGCACAAGGTGTTGAGCGACAGCGGGGTGCGCCTCGGCGTCGTGGTGAGCGACCTGCATGGGCGTTCTGCGCGGGCCATGGTCAAGGCGATCATTGCGGGTCAGCCCGTACACGAAGTGCTCAAGTTCGCCACGCGCCGCCTGAAGGCCAGCCGTGAAGAGCTGTTCGAGGCGTTGCAAGGAGAACCGACGGCCAGCCACTGTTTTGTGCTCGACGAGTTGATGCAGCACATTGAAGAGCTTGAAGCGCGGATTTCCCGTTTCGAAGCCCGCCTGCTCAGCGAACTCGATAGCGAGCGCAATGCCCTGTCTCTTTTGCAGACCCTGCCCGGCGTTGACTTGATCGGCGCGGCGCTACTCATCGTTGAGATCGGCAGTGACATGAACGCCTTTGGTAGCGCTGATCGATTAGCCTCCTGGGTGGGCATCTGTCCAGGCAACAACGAGTCTGCAGGTAAACACAAGCCTGGAAAGATACGTAAGGGCAATGCTCATGTGCGGCGGTTGTTGTGCGAATTTTCGCACTCGGCCAGCCGCACTGCATCGGTATTCAAAACCAAGTTCCAGGCACTGGTGATTCGACGTGGCTACAAGCGCGCGATCATCGCCTTGGCTCACAAACTGCTACGTACCGTCTACTACATGCTCAAGCGGCGCGAACACTACCGGGACAGCGCCCTGGACTATGAAGCCTTGTCGGTCAAACGCAATTCAGCTCGCTGGCTCAGGGCACTGGAGAAGTTCGGCTACCTGCCGAGCTAAACCACCCCCGAGTGTTTTTTTGCTGGTGTCCGGCAGGTTCGCGCTCGTCTGTCAGATGGGTTCTTTCACGCTAACAGTCATGGCAGCCCCGCCACCCCTGATGATGAAAGAGAGCTATAGATAGGGAAGGTGGCGGTGAGAGGTCGCTAGTTTTTTTGGCGGAGACACCCCGTCGTTAACATGATCCAGCGAACTGACTCGTACCCCGGATTGCCTCTTTCGAGAGCGAACGCTAAATAGGCCGTTGGGGACTTGTTCCCTTCAGGCTCATTCAGTTCGATCACCGCCACCTTCCCGATCTTGAGTGTAGACAGCAGAGGGGTGGGGTATGGAATTGATTGCCCTTTATAAACGTGTGGTTGGACTGGATGTGCATCAGGCCCAGATCACTGCCTGCGCGGTGATTGAAGAGACGGATGGTCGCATCACAGTCGAGCACCGTCAGTTTGGCGCGTTCAAGCGTGATCGTCGGGCGCTGGCCGAGTGGGTAGCGGCTCTGCAGCCGGACGATGTGGTGATGGAGAGCACCGGCGTTTACTGGAAGAGCCCCTATGCGGCCCTGGAAGCGGTGGGTATCAGGGCCAAGGTGGTCAATGCTCGGCATGTCAAAAATGTACCTGGGCGCAAAACGGACATAGCCGATGCTCACTGGCTGGCGATCCTGGCGCGCGCTGGGCTCTTGCGTGGCTCGTTTGTGCCGCCGGCCAAGCTGCGCGAGTTGCGCCTGATTGCCAGGCAGCGGCAGAAGCTGGTCAGCCAGTTGGCCTCGGAGAAGAACCGCTTGCACAAGGTGTTGAGCGACAGCGGGGTGCGTCTCGGCGTCGTGGTGAGCGACCTGCATGGGCGTTCTGCGCGGGCCATGGTCAAGGCGATCATTGCGGGTCAGCCCGTACACGAAGTGCTCAAGTTCGCCACGCGCCGCCTGAAGGCCAGCCGTGAAGAGCTGTTCGAGGCGCTGCAAGGAGAACCGACGGCCAGCCACTGTTTTGTGCTCGACGAGTTGATGCAGCACATTGAAGAGCTTGAAGCGCGGATTTCCCGTTTCGAAGCCCGCCTGCTCAGCGAACTCGATAGCGAGCGCAATGCCCTGTCTCTTTTGCAGACCCTGCCCGGCGTTGACTTGATCGGCGCGGCGCTACTCATCGTTGAGATCGGCAGTGACATGGACGCCTTTGGTAGCGCTGATCGATTAGCCTCCTGGGTGGGCATCTGTCCAGGCAACAACGAGTCTGCAGGTAAACACAAACCTGGAAAGATACGTAAGGGCAATGCTCATGTGCGGCGGTTGTTATGCGAATTCTCGCACTCGGCCAGCCGCACTGCATCGGTATTCAAAACCAAGTTCCAGGCACTGGTGATTCGACGTGGCTACAAGCGCGCGATCATCGCCTTGGCTCACAAACTGCTACGTACCGTCTACTACATGCTCAAGCGGCGCGAACACTACCGGGACAGCGCCCTGGACTATGAAGCCTTGTCGGTCAAACGCAATTCAGCTCGCTGGCTCAGGGCACTGGAGAAGTTCGGCTACCTGCCGAGCTAAACCACCCCCGAGTGTTTTTTTGCTGGTGTCCGGCAGGTTCGCGCTCGTCTGTCAGATGGATTCTTTCACGCTAAAACAGGCTCGGAATGCTCATTTACAGCTCGTAAACTCCGCTTCCTCGCCTGTTTTTGCCTTGTCTCGGCTGCCTCGCCTACATTTTTCAACGAGCTGCTAGGCTCTCGGAATAACAATTATTCGGCGGTGCAGTATGCCCAAGGCCATCAGGCTGTTTGTGCACGCAGTGGAGGCGCTCAACCGCGTGGTCGGGCGCTTCGCCATGTACCTGATCTTCGCCATTCTCGGCGTGCTGCTGTACTCCTCGATCAGCAAGACCTTCTTTATGCCGGCTGCCTGGACGCTGGAGTCGGCGCAGTTTCTGATGGTCGCCTACTTCCTGCTCGGCGGCGCCTATTCCATGCAGCTCGATGCCCATGTGCGCATGGACCTGTTCTATAGCAACTGGTCGCCACGAACCCGCGCGATCATCGATGCGATCACCATCGGCTTTCTGATTTTCTACCTGGTGTTCCTGCTATACGGCGGTATTTCCTCGACCCAGTACGCCCTTGAGTACAAGGAGACCAGTTACTCGGCCTGGTCACCGCCCATGGCCCCTATCAAGATCATCATGTGCATCGGCATTGCCCTGATGTTGTTGCAGGCCATCGCCACCCTGTTCAAGGACATCGCCGCCGCGCGGGGGGAACCGCTGTAATGGATTACGAGCTGATAGCCCTGCTGATGTTCTCCTCGATGATGTTGCTGCTGCTTACCGGCAAGCGGGTATTTGGCGCCATTGGTTTTGTCGCAGTGGCGGCGGCCCTGCTGCTGTGGGGCGATGGTGGTTCGGAAATGGCCTTTAGCGCGGCCATGAAACTGATGAAGTGGTACCCGCTGCTGACCCTGCCGCTGTTCGTGTTTATGGGCTACATGCTCTCTGAGTCGGGGTTGGCCGAAGACCTCTACAAGATGTTCCACGTCTGGATGGGCCCGCTCAATGGCGGCCTGGCCATCGGCACCATCGGCCTGATGGTGGCGGTCTCGGCGATGAATGGCCTGAGCGTGGCCGGCATGGCCATCGGCGCCAGCATCGCGCTGCCGGAGCTGCTGCGCCGGGGCTACGACAAGATCATGGTCACCGGGGTGATCCAGGCCGGTAGCTCCCTGGGCATTCTGATTCCGCCGAGCGTGGTGCTGGTGCTGTACGGCATGATCGCCCGTCAACCAGTCGGCCAGCTGTGGTTGGCCGGGGTGTTTCCCGGTCTGCTGATGGCGGGGCTGTTTATCCTCTATATCGCCATTCGCTGCCGTTTGCAGCCCGAGCTGGGGCCTGCGTTGTCCGAGGACGAGCGCGGGCAGATCAGCCGGCGCGAGAAACTGCTGCTGCTTAAGGCCGGCTTTGCGCCACTGTTTATCTTCTTCTGCATGACCGGACTGTTTTTGATGGGCATCACCAGCCTGGTGGAAAGCTCGGCGGTGGGCGCGGCAGCGGCCACCCTGATGGCGTTGGTCAAGGGCCGTTTGACCCGCAGTGTGATGGAAGAAACCCTGCGCAAGACCCTCGGCATCAGCTGCATGTTTATGTGGATCATCCTCGCGGCGCTGTGCTTTGGCGCGGTGTTCGATGGCCTCGGTGCGGTCAAGGCGATTGAGGCGTTCTTCCTCGAAAGCCTCGGGCTGGGACCCTGGCAGGTGCTGATCCTGATGCAGCTGTCGTTCATCATCATGGGCATGTTCCTCGATGACACCGCCATGTTGGTGATCGTTGCCCCTCTCTATATTCCGCTGGTCGGTGCCCTGGGCTTTGATCTGGTCTGGTATGGCGTGCTCTACACCATCACCTGCCAGATCGCCTACATGACCCCGCCCTTCGGCTACAACCTGTTCCTGATGCGCGCCATGGCTCCGCCGGAAGTCTCGCTGCGCGACATCTACGTCTCAGTTACCCCATTCGTGCTGATCATGGTGCTGGCGCTAGTGCTGGTCATGGTCTTCCCGCAGATCGCCCTGTGGTTGCCGCAGTGGCATTACGGCGGGTGAGCACACGAATTTCAGCTGTAGGCCAGCGCAGTCGTACCTATAGAAGCCAGTGAGGATTGCTGCGGCATGTGCCGCTTATGTCGTACGCAATCCTCAAGGGCTTTGTCGCAATCAGGTGCAGGTTGCCCCTCTGAAAAACCTGCCAGCGCCCCTTGGGCCAGGCAGTGCGGTTGTATGCCATCTGAATCGACAAGCCTGGAGATAACAGCATGAGTACGAGACGCAGTTTTCTGAAAACCGCCGCAGTGGCCACCGGGGCAGCAGGGGCGACGGCACTGGGTTCGGCGCATATCTACGCCGCCGAGCCGAAGAAAATCGTTTGGCGCCTGCAGACCTATGCCGGCGCGGCCCTGGGCGAGCATGTGATCAAACCGTCCATCGATGCCTTCAACAAGGCCGCCAATGGCGAGATGGAAATTCAGCTGTATTACGCCGACCAGCTGGTGCCTACCGGCGAGCTATTCCGCGCCATGCAGAAGGGCACCATCGATGCGGTGCAGAGTGATGACGACTCCATCGCCGCGCCCGTGGATATCTCGGTGTTCGGCGGCTACTTCCCGTTTGCCACCCGCTACAGCCTGGACATTCCTGTGCTGTTCAACCAGTACGGGCTTAATGAAATCTGGGCCGAAGCCTATGGTGAAGTCAAAGGCGTGACCTGGCTCGGTGCCGGCGCCTGGGACCCTTGCCACTTCGCCACCGTGGAGCCGATCACCAAGCTTGAACATCTCAAGGGCAAGCGCATCTTCACCTTTCCCACGGCGGGCAAGTTTCTTACCCGCTTCGGCGTGATCCCGGTAACCCTGCCTTGGGAAGATGTCGAGGTGGCCATGCAGACCGGCGAGCTGGACGGCATTGCCTGGTCCGGCATCACCGAGGACTACACCGTCGGCTGGGCCAACGTGACCAAATACTTCCTCACCAACAATATTTCCGGCGCATGGTGCGGCTCCTACTTTGCCAATTCGGACAAGTGGACCGAGGTGCCCGAGCACCTGAAAACCCTATTCAAGCTGTGCATGGACAGCTCCAACTACTATCGCCAGCACTGGTACTGGGGCGGCGAAGCGCAACTGCGGGTCGAGGGCGGCAAGCTGCAATTGACTTCCATCGCCGCCGAGGAGTGGGCCACGGTGGAAGCCGAGGCGCTGAAGTTCTGGGACGAAATCGCCAAAACCAGCCCGCGCTGCGCCAAGGTGGTGGACATCTTCAAAAAGTACAACGCCCTGATGGCCAAGGCTGGCGCGCCCTATCGTTAGGCGCCTTGATCAGCCCCGCAAAACCACGCCCGCACCGCAAGGTGCGGGCGTTTTGCTGTATGCAGTGCAGCGGTGACAAACAGCAGATATTTCCTGGCTCAGCCAGCTAACTGCGCAATCCTGTACCACACTGAACAGGCTTTTTGCCGGGTGTTCTAAAGGCGTTGGGTGGTAGTCAGGGCGCATTGTGTGGTTGTTGTGGGGATGCGCTTGAGACTCTGTTGTTGCCCCCGGATGTCGGCCATAACGACAGTCATAACAACAAGAGACAGGTGCATTTATGCTCAATCCGCGAGACGTGAAAACCGTTCAGGATGCCAAGCGCATTGTCGAAGAGCGGGGCCTTAGCCATATCAAGGTTGGGGTGTTTGATAACGATGGGGTTATGCGTGGCAAATACCTCAGCCGCAGCAAGTTCTTCTCTGCCCTCGACAGCGGTTTTGCCTTCTGCGATGTGGTGCTCGGCTGGGACGTAAAGGACCAGCTCTACGACAACGCTCAATACACCGGTTGGCACACCGGTTACCCGGATGCGCCGGTGCGGGTTTTGCCGCATACCTGTCGGGAGTTGCCGTTCGAAAACGGCATGCTGCTGTTTATCTGCGAGTTTGCCGGGGCGGCCGAAAAGGTCTGCCCGCGCGGCACCCTGCGTCGGGTGGTCGAGCGCTGCAAGGCCATGGGCTTCGATGCCTTTGCCGCGCTGGAATACGAATTTTTTATGTTTGATGAAACCCCAGACTCGGCCCGCGAGAAGGGCTTTCGCAACCTCAAACCCTTTACCCCGGACTGGTTTGGCTACTCGATGATCCGCAACTCGGTGCACGCCGAGCTGTACCACGAGATTCTGGAAATGGCCGAGCGCATGGACTTTCCCATCGAAGGCCTGCACACCGAAACCGGCCCCGGCGTGCTGGAGGCGGCGATTGCCTATGACCGCGCCGAAGCCGCCGCCGACAAGGGCGCGTTGTTCAAAACCTTTATGAAAGTGCTGGCCCAGCGCAACGGCCTGATGGCCACCTTTATGGCCAAGTGGTCGGGCAAGTACCCGGGGCAGAGCGGGCATATCCACGTATCCCTGCGTGATCTGGCCAGCGGCAAGTCGGCGTTCTATGACCCGAGCCAGGCGCACAATATGAGCAAGATCCAACGCCATTTTCTCGCCGGCCAGCAGCGTTTGATGCCGGAATTTCTCTGCATGGTGGCGCCAACGCTGAACAGCTACCGCCGGCTGATTCCCGGCTTCTGGGCGCCCACCGATGCCACCTGGGGCGTGGAAAACCGCACCGCCGCGCTGCGGGTGATTCCCGGCACGGACAAATCCCAGCGCCAGGAATACCGCCTGGGCGCGGCCGATGGCAATCCGTTTCTGGCTCTATCGGTGGCACTCGGCTCCGGTCTGTATGGCGTGATGCAGCAGTGGGAGCCGACCGAGCCGGTGGTGGGCAATGCCTACGCCATGAAGCATCCGGAAGAGCTGGCTTTGCCACGCACCCTGTGGGATGCGGCGCAACGGCTGAAGGCTTCGACGGCGGCGCGGGAGCTATTTGGTGATGAGTTTGTCGAGCATTTCGCCGCCAGCCGCGAATGGGAAGAGCGCGAGTACCGCCGGCATGTCAGCGACTGGGAGTTGGATCGCTATTTCGAAATTATCTGATGCCTTGCCTCACCGCAGGTGCAAGTAGACACAGGGGCTAGAGGCGCTGGGTAGGGTGGATGACGCTGTTTTCATCCACCAGCGTATTGGTGGATGGGTAAAGCGTCATCCACCCTACGAGATCCAGGCTTGTAGAGTCACAGCAGACCAACCTGTTGTTCGCGACGGGATTCTATGGTGCAAGCAATGAGCAAACTGCAATGCATTTCACCCATCGACGGCTCGGTGTATGTCGAGCGTCATCTGGCTTCCAATCCCGAGATCCAGGCCGCGCTGCTTAAGGCCGAGCTAGCGCAGCAGGCCTGGAAAAACATCCCGCTGGCCGAGCGCATCGCCATCGGTCGCAAGGCGATTGCCGCCTTCGCCGCCAAGGAACCTCAGTTGGCCGAAGAGCTGTGCTGGATGATGGGTCGGCCGATCCGCTATGCAGCAGGTGAGGTGCGCGGCTTTGTCGAGCGCGCCAGCTATATGGCCGATATCGCCGAGCAGGCCCTGGCAGATATTCAGGTGCCGGAAAAGCCCGGCTTTATCCGTTTTATCCGCCGTGAACCCTTGGGCGTGGCGCTGGTGATTGCGCCCTGGAATTACCCCTACCTGACAGCGGTAAACGCGGTGATGCCGGCGCTGCTGGCCGGCAATGCAGTACTGCTCAAGCATTCGGCGCAAACCCCGCTGTGCGCCGAGCGCATGGTGGAGGCCTTTACTGAAGCCGGCTTGCCGGACGGAGTATTCCAGTACCTGCACCTGAGCCACGGTGAAACCGAGGCGCTGATCCAGGCGCCGACCATCGCCCATGTGGCCTTCACCGGTTCGGTGCCGGGCGGCGCCATGGTCGAGCGGGTAGCGGTGGGGCGCTTTCTCAGTATTGGCCTGGAGCTGGGCGGCAAGGACCCGGCTTATGTGCGGGCCGACGCCGATCTGGCCCATGCGGTGGAAACCACAATCG
Organism: Pseudomonas sp. C7.1; assembly: GCF_056312395.1. Taxonomy (NCBI): domain Bacteria; kingdom Pseudomonadati; phylum Pseudomonadota; class Gammaproteobacteria; order Pseudomonadales; family Pseudomonadaceae; genus Pseudomonas; species Pseudomonas sp. C7.1. The sequence goes on from NZ_JBWDTL010000003.1 coordinate 424,013, forward strand.
ATGGGGCGTTCTTTAACTCCGGACAATCGTGCTGCGGCATCGAGCGCATCTATGTGCACGAATCACTCTTTGAGGTCTTCGTCGAGCAGGCGGTGGCGCTGGTCAAACAGTACAAGCTGGGCCGCTCCGATGACCCGGACACCACCCTCGGCCCGCTGGTGCGCGCCGAGGCCGCAGACTTCGTTCGTGGGCAGATTCACGATGCAATCGAGCAGGGCGCCACGGCCCATCTGGTGCCGGCTGACTTTGCCCTGGACCATCCCGGCTCGCAGTACCTGGCGCCGCAGGTGCTGACTAATGTGCACCACGGTATGCGGGTGATGACTGAGGAATCCTTCGGCCCCGTGGTGGGCATCCAGAAGGTCAAGGATGACGAAGAAGCCCTAGCGCTGATGAATGACAGCGAGTTCGGCCTAACTGCCGCGATCTTCAGCCGTGATGTCGACGCCGCCATGGCCCTGGCCGACCGAGTGGAGGCGGGCACGGTGTTTCTCAACCGCTGCGATTACCTCGACCCGGCATTGGCCTGGACCGGGGTGAAGAACTCCGGGCGCGGCTGCACCCTGTCCAGCGTTGGCTTCGAGCACGTCACCCGGCCGAAATCCTTCCACTTCAAAACTCAGTTGTGAGGCGCGCCATGGACCTGAATCACTACCGCATGAACTGGAATTACCCGACCTCGGTGCGCGTCGGTGTTGGCCGTATCAGCGAATTACCTGCGGCTTGCCGGCACCTGGGGATGAACGCGCCGCTGCTGGTGACCGACCCAGGCCTTGCCGCCTTGCCGATGATCGACCACGCGCTGCGGCACTGCCGCGATGATGGCCTCAAGGCCGGGCTGTTCCATGGCATCAAGGGCAACCCCACCGGGCAGAACGTGATGGATGGGGTGGCCGCGTTCAAAGCCGGCGGGCATGACGGGGTGATCGCTTTTGGTGGTGGCTCGGCGCTGGATGCCGGCAAGGCCATTGCCCTGATGGTTGGCCAGGACCGACCGCTGTGGGATTTCGAGGATATCGGCGACAACTGCAACCGCGTCAACGTCGCCGGTATGGCCCCGGTTGTGGCGGTGCCGACCACCGCCGGCACCGGCTCGGAAGTTGGCCGCGCCTCGGTGATTACTGATGACGCCGCGCATATCAAACGCATCATCTTCCACGCGCGCATGCTGCCGGCGCTGGTGATTCTCGACCCCGAACTGACCCTCGGCCTGCCGGCCAAAATCACCGCTGCCACCGGTATGGACGCGCTGTCACACAACCTGGAGGCCTTCTGCTCACCGCTGTTCCACCCCATGGCCGAAGGCATCGCTTTGGAAGGTATGCGCTTGGTGCAGGAGTATCTGCCGCGCGCAGTGGCGCAGGGCGGCGATGTTGAAGCGCGCTTGCAGATGTTGGTGGCCTCAAGCATGGGCGCGACGGCATTCCAGCGCGGCCTGGGCGCCATGCATGCCCTGGCCCATCCGCTTGGCGCGCTATACGACGCCCATCATGGCCTGCTCAATGCAGTACTGATGCCCTACGTGCTGGTGGCCAACCGCGAGCGCATCGAGCCGCAGATGGAAAAAATGGCGCGTTACCTGAACCTGGCCAATCCAGGTTTCAGCGGCGTGCTGGAGTGGGTGATGGCGCTGCGTGAGCAGGTCGGCATTCCGCACAGCCTGGGCGAGATCGGCATCGATGACACGCGCATCGAGCAGGTCGGGCAGATGGCCGAGGTCGACCCATCCGCCGGCACCAACCCGATTGCCTTTACCGCTGCGCAATACAGTCAGTTGTTCGAAAAAGCCCTGCGCGGCACCCTTTAGAGAGGCTGTTTGTGCCCTAAGCGGCCTCTCGTAGGGTGGGTTAGGCGCGTGCTGCCGATAGCGATGATCCCGCAAGATCCGGCGCGGCGTAACCCACCACCGGCGCAACCTGGTATATCGCCTGGTGGGTTACGCGGCGCGCCACTATGGCGGTGCCTGATTGCTCTGCGCGTGGCGCCGCTAACCCACCCGTTGTTCGCTGGTTTGCCCAATCGCAGGCTGTGACTAACGCCGCCCGTAGCCTGGATGCAATCCAGGGCGGATTTATGGGTGGAGGATTTCCCCGGATTTCATCCGGGCTACGGGCTTAAGCGACCGTGCGTAGGGTGGGTTAGGCGCGTGCTGCCGATAGCGATGATCCCGCAAGATCCGCCGCGCCGTAACCCACCACCGGCGCAACCTGGTTATCGCCTGGTGGGTTACGCGGCGCGCCACTATGGCGGTGCCTGACTGCTCTGCGCGTGGCGCCGCTACCCCCCCCTACGTTGTTCGCTGGTTTGCCCAATCGCAGGCTGTGACTAACGCCGCCCGTAGCCTGGATGCAATCCAGGGCGGATTTATGGGTGGAGGATTTCCCCGGATTTCATCCGGGCTACGGGCTTAAGCGACCTTGCGTAGGGTGGGTTAGGCGCGTGCTGCCGATAGCGATGATCCCGCAAGATCCGGCGCGGCGTAACCCACCACCGGCGCAACCTGGTATGTCGCCTGGTGGGTTACGCGGCGCGCCACTATGGCGGTGCCTGACTGCTCTGCGCGTTGCGCCGCTAACCCACCCGTTGTTCGCTGGTTTGCCCAATCCCAGGCTGTGACTAACGCCGCCCGTAGCCTGGATGCAATCCAGGGCGGATTTATGGGTGGAGGATTTCCCCGGATTTCATCCGGGCTACAGGCTAGGTGGCCAGCACCTCGCTGCGCTGTAGCGAACAGATACATGACTCACCGGTTCCTGGCTTGCGTTGCCCGCGTGTGACTCCTTATAGTCCGCCGGCACTTAAGCGCCCGGCTTGCGTCAGTACCGGCTGCAAGCAGGGCCTGTTACCGCAATGGTGAGAGGCCATGATCGAAATAAAAAAACTAACCAAGCGTTTTGCGCAGCACACGGCTGTCGACGACCTGTCCTTCAGTGTTCAGCCCGGTGAAGTGCTGGGCTTTCTCGGCCCCAACGGCGCCGGCAAATCCACCACCATGAAGATGCTCACCGGCTTTCTTGCGCCGACATCAGGCAGCGCCAGCATTCTCGGTTTCGATATCCAGAAAGACACCCTCAAAGCCCAACGGCAGATCGGTTACTTGCCCGAAGGCGCGCCATGCTACGGCGATATGACGGTGCGCAGCTTCCTCGAATTTATTGCCGAGGTGCGCGGTTTCAAGGGCGCCGAGAAGCGTGAGCGGGTGGCCAAGGCGGTGGCTCAGGTCGAGCTGGACGCCGTGCTGGAGCAGTCTATCGAAACCCTGTCCAAGGGCTTTAAGCGCCGCGTCGGCCTGGCCCAGGCGATTTTGCATGACCCCAAGGTGCTGATCCTCGACGAGCCCACCGACGGCCTCGACCCGAACCAGAAGCACCAGGTGCGCAAGCTGATTCAGAGCTTGGCCCACGACAAGATTGTGATCATCTCCACCCACATTCTTGAAGAAGTGTCCGCTGTCTGCACCCGCGCCGTGGTCATTGCCCACGGCAAGTTGCTGGCCGATGGCACGCCGCTGGAGTTGGAAAGCCGCTCGCGCTATCACCAGGCCGTCACTCTGGTCGCTGCCGAGCCGCTGGATCAGGCCGCACTGGCGGCGCTGCCGGGCGTTGCCGGAGTGGAAGAGAACGCCCTGGAGCACAGCCTGAGCATCCTGGCTAAGCCGGGTGAGGTGATCTTCCCGCAGGTCAATGCGCTGATCGCCGAACGCGGTTGGCAGGTCAAGGAATTGAATGTCGAACGCGGTCGGCTGGACGAAGTGTTCCGCAGCCTGACCCGTGGGGAGGTGGTATGAGTCAGTTGCCGGTGATCTTCAAGCGCGAGCTGGCGAGTTACTTCGCCACGCCGCTGGCTTACGTGTTTATCCTGATCTTTCTGGTGCTGTCCGGGGTGTTCACCTTCTATCTGGGCGGCTTCTTCGAGAGCGGCCAGGCCAACTTGGCGCCGTTCTTCAACTTCCACCCCTGGCTGTACCTGTTTCTGGTGCCGGCGATTGCCATGCGCCTGTGGGCCGAGGAGCGCAAGAGCGGCACCATCGAGCTGCTGATGACCCTGCCGATCACCCGTTTTGACGCGGTCACCGGCAAGTTCCTCGCGGCCTGGGTGTTTGCCGGCTTGGCGCTGCTGCTGACCTTCCCGATGATCATCACCGTCAACTACCTGGGTGAGCCGGATAACGGCGCGATCATCACCGGCTACATCGGCAGCTGGCTGCTGGCCGGCGCCTACCTGGCGATTGGCTCGTGCATGTCGGCGTTGGCGAAGAACCAGGTGATCGCCTTTATCCTGGCGGTTAGCGTGTGCTTCCTGTTTATCGTCAGCGGCTTCCCCATGGTGCTCGACGGTTTCAGTGGCTGGGCCCCGCAATGGCTGGTGGATGCCGTGGCTTCGCTGAGCGTCCTGACCCGTTTTGATGCGATCAGCAAGGGCGTGATCGACCTGCGCGACCTGCTGTATTTCCTCACCCTGATCGCCGCCTGGTTGGCTGCGACGGCGGTGGTTATCGACCTGAAGAAAGCTGACTGAGGCCGCCCATGAAAAAGCTGATGGTTTCCAGCGCCGGGCTCGCACTCATTGCCCTGGCGTTTCTCGCCTTCAACCTGTTCTCCAGCGTCAGCCTTAGCGGGCTGCGCCTGGATCTGACCGAGCAGAAGCTCTACACCCTCTCCAGCGGCACCGAGCAGATTCTTGCCGAGCTGGATGAGCCGGTGGAGCTGAACTTCTTCTACTCCGACACCGCCACCAAGGACTTGCCGGCGCTGCGCACCTACGCCAAACGCGTTGAGGAAATGCTCAAGGCCTACCAGCGCGAGGCCGGTGACAAACTCAAACTGAAGATCATCGACCCGGCACCGTTCTCTGAGGACGAAGACAAAGCCGCCGAGTTCGGCCTGCAGGGCATTCCGCTGCAGCAGGGCGGTGACACAATCTACTTTGGCCTGGCCGGCAAAAATGCCGAAGGCCTGACCCAGGTGATCCCGTTCTTCGCCCTGGATCAGGAAGAGTTCCTTGAATACGAACTCAGCCGTCTGGTGCAAAGCCTGGCCAAGCCCGAGCGGCCGGTGGTCGGCGTGCTTGCCGGGCTGCAGGTTAATGGCGGCTTTGATATGGCTGCGCGCCAGCCGACGCCGGCCTGGATGCTGATCGAGGAAATCCGCCAGCTGTTCCAGATCGAAAGCCTTAAGCGTGACGTTGACCTGATCCCCGAGAATGTTTCGGTGCTGCTGCTGATCCATCCCAAGCAGCTGCCCGAGCAGACCCTGTACGCAATTGATCAGTTCGTTCTGCGCGGCGGCAAGCTGCTGACCTTTGTTGACCCGTTCAGCGAGGCCGATACCCAGGCCGAAATGCCGGGTGAAATGGTCATCGATAAGGCTTCGGACTTGCCGGAACTGTTCAAGGCCTGGGGCCTGCGCATGGTGCCGGACCAAGTGCTTGGCGACGGTTCCTACGCCATGTCGGTCAGCATGGGGCAGGGCCAACGGCCGGTGCGCCACGCCGCCTGGTTGAGCCTGCCGAAGAATGCCCTGGATGCCGAGGACATCAGCACCGCTTCGCTGGAAACCGTCACGGTGGCCACCGCCGGTTTGCTGGAACCTTTGGAAGGCGCGAAAACCCAGTTCACCCCGCTGATTCGCAGCTCGCAGTACGCTATGCCGTTTGATGTTAAACGCTTTGGCATGCTGGCCAATCCGGAGGAGCTGATCCGCGAGCTGAAACCCACCGGCGAGCGCTACACCCTGGCGGCGCGTATCAGCGGTCCGGCGGTGTCGGCATACCCGAATGGCATCGAAGGGCAGAAGGACGGCCTCAAACAAGCCGACAACATCAACGTGATCGTGGTGGCCGACACTGACATGCTCACCGACCGCATGTGGGTGCAGGTGCAGGAATTCTTCGGTCAGCGTATCCCGCAGCCCTGGGCGGACAACGCCGGCTTTGCGATCAACGCCCTGGATAACCTGGCCGGTTCCGAAGCGTTGATCAGCGTGCGTTCACGCGGTCGCTTTACCCGGCCGTTCGAGGTGGTGGATGCCATTCAGCGTGATGCCGAGGTCAAGTTCCGCGAGAAGGAACAGGCCCTGCAAAACCAACTGGCCGAAACTGAGCAGAAACTGGCCGCCCTGCAACGCAGTGATGATCCGAGTAAGGCTCTGGAACTGACCCCCGAGCAGCAGGCCGCAGTGCAGCAGTTCGTGCAACAGAAACTGGCAATCCGCAAGGAACTGCGTGATGTGCGCTACCAGCTCAATGCTGATATCGAGGCACTGGGCGGTACGCTCAAATTCCTCAATATCGCCCTGGTGCCGCTGCTGCTGACGCTGGGCGTGCTGGCGCTGTGGTTATGGCGTCGGCGCAAACACGGCTAATTCCGTATGCACCTACAAAGGGCCGCTTAATGCGGCCCTTTGTTTTTATCGAGATCACTCGCCGCTAAAGCGCCTCCCACGGCATTGCATTTCTGCCTCTGTAGGAGCGGGCCATGCCCGCGATCAAGGTTATAAAGCATCGCGGCCAATGCCGTTCCCACGTGATAACTCGTGGCCAGCCAAAAACCATAACTCACGCCATAATGCGGTCCGCGCATATGCACCAAGCGGATCGCCGTGACCGGCCTGAGCGATTGTTACACCGCCCGCTTAGTCGATGTGGTCGAGATTGACTGGCTCCCCAGGCTTGGCATGCAGCTTTTGGCGAATATCGGCGAACACTTTGTCGTATTCGTCGTGGCCACGCATGATCGGGCTGGCATTGGGTGGCAGGCCGTGCTTAGCGGCGACTCGGGTGGCGGCGCTGGCGAAGTTGAAGGCAACATCGCGATGCAGCTCGAATTCCTCGTCGAAATGCCGTCCCTGCACCTCACCGACCAAGCGCATATGCAGCATAGGGCCCTCTTGCGGGTCTTGGCGCACTTCGTAGTAGAAATCGATGGAGAAGGGCGGAGCCAGCCGCAGGCCTTCAGGGTGTTCTAGGTTGCTGCGGTGTAGATGACCAGGTGTGAACATGCTGAGCGCTCCATTAGGGCGCGCAGGGCCGAAGCCCTGCTTCGGGTCAGTAGAATCGGATGCCGTCGCTTGCCAGGCTGATGCGGGTGCCGGAGGTGCCTTGGACGATGGCTTCGATATTTTCTAACGAGCCGATCACTGTGGTACCGCCGGTGTTACGGACGAACTCGCAAGCGGCCTGTACCTTGGGTCCCATTGAGCCAGCGGCGAAGCCGAGTTTGTCCATCTCGTCCGGGTGCGCTTCGGCGATGGAGGCCTGCGTTGGCTTGCCCCAGTCGATATAGGCGGCGTCGACGTCGGTGGCGATTACCAGTAGGTCGCAATTGAGCTGCTCAGCAAGCAGTGCTGAACATAGGTCCTTGTCGATCACCGCCTCGACGCCGCGCAGCTGATTGCCGTCGTACATGGTGGGAATCCCGCCACCGCCGGCGCAGATCACCACGCAGCCTTTTTCCAGTAGCCATTTGATCGGGCGAATTTCGAAGATACGTTGTGGTCTTGGGCTGGCCACTACGCGGCGAAATTTGTCGCCGTCTGGGGCGATGCTCCAACCCTTTTCGGCGGCCAGGCGCTCGGCCTCTTCCTTGCTGTAGACCGGGCCGATGGGCTTACTGGGTTTTTTAAAGGCCGGGTCGCCGCTATCCACCTCGACTTGGGTGAGGAGGGTGGCGAAGGGCACTTCAATCGGCAACAGGTTGCCTAATTCCTGCTCGATCATGTAACCGATCATGCCTTCGGTCTCAGCCCCGAGTACGTCCAGCGGAAAGGAATTATTGGCATCGTAGGCGTTGCCTTGTAGCGCCAGCAGGCCGACCTGTGGGCCGTTGCCATGAGCGATCACCAGTTCGTTGCCGGGCGCCACCTTGGCGATCTGCTCGCAGGCGATGCGCACGTTTTCGCGCTGGTTCTCGGCGGTCATGGCTTCGCCACGCCGCAGCAGGGCGTTGCCGCCCAGAGCGATGACTAATCGCATAGTTGAATCTCCTTGTTCGAGAACTCGTAGCCCGGATGCAATCAGGGCTACGGCTATTTAGAACCGGCTTTAAAGTCTCGCGAGCTAGGAGCCTGTCGGGCTTTTCCGCAGTAGAACAGTGTCAAGTCCGACAGGCTCCTAGAGCAATGCAAGGCAAAAACAGGCGAGGGCGCGGAGTTTACGAGCTGTAAATGAGCCGCCCGAGCCTGTTTTTTAACGCAGCAGTGCCGACGCGCAGCAGACTTTCAGCCGGTTCTCAGATATCGCCCAGAGTCGAGACCAATACGGCCTTGATCGTGTGCATGCGATTTTCTGCCTGCTCAAAGGCGATGTTGTAGGGCGACTCGAAGACTTCTTCGGTGACCTCTACACCGCCCGCCAGATGCGGGTACTGCTCGGCGATCTGCTTGCCGATCTTGGTGTCGCTGTTGTGGAAGGCTGGCAGGCAGTGCATGAACTTGGCCCGCGGGTTGCCGGTGGCCTTCATGATGTCCATGTTGACCTGGTACGGCAGCAGCTCTTCGATGCGCTCGCCCCATACGTCTACCGGCTCGCCCATGGACACCCACACGTCGGTATGGACGAAGTCGACGCCCTTGACCGCTTCCTTGGGGTCTTCGGTGAGGGTGATGCGTGCGCCGCTTTCTTCGGCGAATTGCTTGCACGCGGCGACATGTTCATCACTCGGCCACAGCGCCTTGGGTGCGGCGATACGGACATCCATGCCGAGTTTGGCGCCGATCAGCAGCAGCGAGTTGCCCATGTTGTTGCGCGCATCGCCCAGGTAGGCGTAGCTGATTTCGTGGAGGGCTTTGTCGCTATGCTCGCGCATGGTCATCACGTCGGCGAGCATCTGGGTCGGGTGGTATTCGTCGGTCAGCCCGTTGAATACTGGTACGCCGGCGTACTGGGCGAGGTCTTCGACTGTTGCCGCTGACCGAAAACTGACCCAGTAGAGGCTGTTCTGCCGACTGAAAACTGACCCAGGTGTTCAACTGCTTCTGCTCAATTTCTGAGCAGGAGAACACAGGGTGATCAGTATGGAAATGATGGGCAAAATTCGCCGGATGTATTTTCGCGACAAGCTGTCGCTGCATGAGATAACCAAGCGCACCGGGTTGGCGCGCAACACCATTCGCAAATGGGTCAGAGCACCCGAGGCGAAGCAGCCGGCGTACCAGCGCCGGGCGGTATTCAACAAGCTCAGTGCTTTTCACGCCACGCTGGAGCAGGCGCTGAAGGCCGACTCGCTGCGTTCCAAGCAACAGCGGCGCAGTGCCAAGGCGCTGTTGGCGCAAATCAAGGCCGAGGGGTACGACGGTGGCTACAGCCAGCTCACCGCGTTTATCCGTGCCTGGCGCGGGGAGCAGGGCAAGGCGTTGCACGCCTTTGTGCCGCTGACCTTTGCGCTGGGCGAGGCGTTTCAGTTCGACTGGAGCGAAGAGGGTTTGCTGATCGGCGGCATTTACCGGCGTATGCAGGTGGCGCACCTGAAGCTCTGCGCCAGCCGTGCATTCTGGCTGGTGGCTTATCCGAGCCAAGGCCACGAGATGTTGTTCGACGCGCATACGCGCTCGTTCAGCGCCTTGGGCGGCGTGCCGCGCCGGGGTATTTACGACAACATGAAGACGGCCGTCGACAAGGTCAATAAGGGCAAAGGCCGCACGGTGAATGCGCGTTTCGCGGTGATGTGTGCGCACTACCTGTTCGACCCGGACTTCTGCAACGTCGCCTCGGGCTGGGAAAAGGGCATCGTCGAGAAGAACGTGCAAGACAGCCGGCGACGCATCTGGCTCGACGCCCAGGACGGCCAATTTCACTCCTTCGAAGAACTCAATGCCTGGCTCGGCCAGCGCTGCCGCGCACTCTGGAGCGAGCTGGCGCACCCGCAGTACGGCGGGCTCAGTGTGGCCGAGGTGCTGGAGTTGGAGCGGGCCGAAATGATGCCCATGCCCACGGCCTTCGACGGTTACGTCGAGCGTGCGGCGCGGGTTTCCAGTACCTGCCTGGTCAGCGTGGGGCGCAACCGCTACTCGGTGCCCTGTGAGCGCGCCGGCCGGTGGGTCAGCAGCCGCCTGTATCCGACCCGGATTGAGGTGGTGGCCGATGACCTGTTGATTGCCAGCCATGCGCGTTTACTGGATCGCGACCAGGTCAGCTATGACTGGCAGCACTACATCCCGCTGATTGAGCGCAAGCCCGGCGCGCTGCGCAACGGCGCGCCCTTTGCCGATCTGCCAGCGCCGCTGCGTCGGCTCAGGCACGGCCTGGGGCGGCATGCCGGCGGTGACCGGATCATGGCGCAAGTCCTGGCCGCCGTACCGGTCGCCGGGCTCGATGCGGTGCTGGTGGCTGTTGAGCTGGTGCTTGAGAGCGGCAGCCTGAGCGCCGAACACATCCTCAATGTCGTGGCGCGGCTGACATCGAGCGAACCGCCGCCCACCGTCGAAACCCACTTGCCGCTCAAGGAAGCCCCCGTCGCCAACACGGCGCGCTACGACCTCCTGCGTAGCCATGCCGAGGAAATCGGTCATGCGTGATCTTATGGCTGAACTCAAGGAACTGCGCCTGCACGGCATGGCCACTGCCTGGGCGGAGTTGATCGCCCAGGGCGAGTCGGCAACGGCGTCCTCCAGATGGTTGCTCGAACACCTGCTGCAACAGGAGCACACAGATCGCGCCATGCGCTCGGTGAGCCACCAGATGAACATGGCCAAGCTGCCGATGCACCGCGATCTGGCCGGCTTCGACTTCAGCTCCTCCAGCGCCGACGCACGCCTGATCAAAGAGCTGGCCAGCCTGGCCTTTACCGACACCGCCCAGAACCTGGTGCTGATCGGCGGACCGGGCACCGGCAAGACCCACCTGGCCACCGCGCTGGCCGTGTCCGGCATCACCCTGCACGGCAAGCGCGTGCGCTTCTACTCCACGGTTGACCTAGTCAATCTGCTGGAGCGCGAGAAGCACGACGGCAAGGCCGGGCGCATCGCCCAGGCACTGCTGCGCATGGATCTGATCATCCTCGACGAGCTAGGGTATCTGCCCTTCAGCCAGGCCGGTGGTGCTCTGCTGTTTCACCTGCTGTCCAAGCTGTACGAACACACCAGCGTGGTGATCACCACCAACCTGAGCTTCGCCGAATGGTCGAGTGTGTTCGGCGACGCCAAGATGACCACAGCCCTGCTGGATCGGCTGACCCACCACTGCCACATCGTCGAAACGGGCAACGAGTCCTACCGCTTGCAACACAGCAGCTTGGCGGCCCAGGCGAAGATCAAAGCACGCGAACGAAAACCTAAGGGCGACCAGCGGCCGGAGGACGACGAGCCGTTCTGAGCATGTCGAGAGGGTGACCTGCTGCATGACTGCATGTGGCAGGTCTTAAACAACTGAACTGGGCTATCGACGGAGGGGGGATTAAGAGCAGCTGCGCTGATAGACTTATCCACAGTTGCTGATGCAGAAATCAGCAATCCGCCCTGGGTCAAATTTCAATCGGCAGGGTGGGTCAATTTTCCATCAGCGCCAACAGTCTTCGACGATCTCCTGCTTGAAGCCACGGTACTCGATGGCGTCATACATGCGGCCGAGTACGCGAGCGGTGTCTTTCATCGACTCCTTGTGACCGATCTGCGAGGAGTTGGGGTCGATGTAGGTGACATTGGCACCTTGGTCGTAGGCGGCCACTTCGAAGGCGCAGCGGGTACGGGTGGAGGTTTTCTCGAAAATCAGTGCGATGTTCTTGCGTTGCAGGTGCTGTTGTTCGGTGCCGGTGTACTTGGCACGCTTAAGGTCGCGCGCCAGGTCTAGCAGGTAACGCAGCTCGCGGGGGTTGTGGTGCATCAGGCTGAGCAGGTTGCGGTTGTGCATATTGAAAGCCATGGTTCTTTCTCCTTGTGGGCATCTGAAAAGCACCCTGCACGGGTAGTCGCAGGGGCTGGCTTGATAGGGTCTGTTGTCATTTCGCGCACGGCCGCGACGGAGCCAGTTTTTGCGTGGGGCTAGGCGCGAGACGCGAAGTTTGGTCGCCCAAATGAGCCGTCGAGTAACGACGCTCCACGCAAAAACTGGCCCGTCCCTTCGGGTTGCGCGGCAAATTGCGCCATGCGTCGTTGTGGGATTTGGCAAGGGAACGACCATTACCTGCATCCCACGCCTAGCCTGGCGCAATTTGGCGCAGCAACGCGGCTCGCGTCGAAAAGGCAACAGACCCTAATAGTCGATGGGGTCGCGGATGATCGGGCAGGTCATGCAGTGGCCGCCGCCGCGCCCGCGCCCCAGTTCGCTGGCGCTGATGGTGATGACTTCTACGCCGGCCTTGCGCAACAGGGTGTTGGTGTAGGTGTTGCGGTCGTAGCCGACCACTACGCCCGGTTCCAGGCAGACCACGTTGTTGCCGTCGTCCCACTGTTCACGCTCGGCTTCGTAGCTGTCGCCACCGGTCTGCACTACGCGCAGTTTTTTCAAATTGAGGGCTTCGGCAACCACCTCAAGGAAGGGGCGTTCATCGCGGCGCACATCGATGCCGCCTGGGCGACTTTCGTCTGGCCGCAGGATGAAGGACACGATGCCATTCACCACTTCCGGGAAGATGGTCACCAGGTCGCGGTCACAGAAGCTGAACACGGTGTCCAGGTGCATGGCTGCGCGGGATCTGCCCAGGCCGGCCACTATCACCCGCTCTGCTGCGCCCTTGGCGAACAGTGCGCGGGCCACTTGGCTGATGGCCTGATGCGAGGTGCGCTCGCCCATGCCGATCAGAACGGTGCCGTTGCCGATAGGCATCACGTCGCCGCCTTCCAGCGTCGCTGAGCCATGGTCTTTATCCGGGTCGCCGTACCAGATGTCGAACTCTTCGTTCGCAAAGTCCGGGTGGAATTTGTAAATGGCGGTGGCCAGCAGGGTTTCCTGCCGACGGGCCGGCCAGTGCATGGGGTTGAGGGTCACCCCACCATAGATCCAGCAGGTGGTATCGCGGGTGAACTGGGTGTTGGGCAGTGGCGGGAAGATAAAGCTCGATTCGCCCAGGTAGGCGTTGAACATCTTCGCCGCGTCGGAGTCCTTGTGCTTGGCCAGGTCTGCACCGGAGACTCCGCCGATCAGGTACTCAGCGATCCTGCGTGCTTCCAGCCCTTCGATAAAGGAGCGTACCTCGTCCTGCAGGCCCAGGCCGACGCTGTTGGGGTTGATCTTGCGGTCGAGGATCCATTTCAGGGCCTCGGGGTGCTTGACGGTTTCCTCCAGCAGGTTGTGCATCTCCACCACCTCGATGTCGCGTTCGCGCATCTTGGTCATAAAGTCGAAGTGGTCCCGCTTGGCCTGGGATACCCAGATCACGTCATCGAACAGCAGCTCATCGCAGTTGTTCGGGGTCAGGCGCAGGTGTGCCAGGCCTGGCGAGCAGACCATTACCTTGTGCAGTTTGCCGGCTTCGGAATGAACGCCGAGAGCTTTCTTGGACATAGTGAACGCCTTTTCGTCAGAGACTCAGAGTGCCGTCATACAGCCCGTAAGCAGCGAGGGCGGCGCCTATCAGGACGGCGGTGAAGATGATCTTTTCAACGCCGGTGAAGATGGGTTGACCCAGCTCGCGCTTGGCCTTGGCGAATAGCAGAGCGCCAGGGGCATAGAGCAGGGCGGAGAGCAGCAGGTACTGGATGCCACCGGCGTAGAGCAGCCAGATGGCGTAGACCAGGGCAATGCTGCCGATAAACAGGTCTTTTTTACGTTGGCCGGGTGCCTGCTCGTAGCTCTCGCCGCGTACCGTCAGTAGTACGGCATAGGCAGCGGACCACAGATAAGGCACCAGGATCATCGAGGTGGCCAGATACAGCAGGCTGAGGTAGGTGGAGCTGCTGAACAGGGTGATGACCAGAAACAGCTGGATCAGTCCGTTGGTCAGCCACAGTGCGTTGGCCGGCACCTGGTTAGCGTTCTCCTTGCGCAGAAACTCCGGCATGGTGTGGTCGCGTGCGGCGGCGAAGAGAATCTCCGCGCACAACAGGGTCCAGGACAGCAGGGCGCCAGCGAGTGAAACGACCAGGCCGATGGCGATAAATATTGCGCCCCAACGGCCGACCACATGCTCAAGCACGTAGGCCATGGAGGGGTTCTTCAGCCCGGCCAGTTCGGCCTGGTTCATGATGCCCAGCGACAGCATGTTGACCAGCATCAGTAGCATGAGTACGCCAACGAAGCCGATCACGGTGGCCTTGCCAACATCGCTGCGCTTCTCGGCGCGGGCCGAATAGACGCTGGCGCCTTCGATGCCGATAAACACCCAGACGGTGACCAGCATCATGTTGCGCACCTGGGTCATCACGCTGCCCAGGTCCGGGTTGCCCAAGCCCCAGATGTCCGCAGTGAACACCTCAAACTTGAAAGCGATGGCGGCGATAACGATAAACAGCACCAGCGGCACCATCTTGGCGATGGTGGTTACGGTGTTGATGAAAGCCGCTTCCTTGATCCCGCGTAGCACCAAAAAGTGCACGCCCCAGAGCACCAGCGAGGCACCGATTACCGCCGGTACCGTGTTGCCTTCGCCGAACACCGGGAAGAAGTAGCCGAGAGTGGAGAACAGCAGGACGAAGTAACTGACGTTGCCCAGCCAGGCGCTAATCCAGTAGCCCCAGGCCGAGGAGAAACCCATGTAGTCGCCGAAGCCGGCTTTGGCATAGGCGTAGACACCGGAGTCCAGCTCCGGCTTGCGGTTGGCCAGAGTCTGGAAGACGAAGGCCAGGGTCAGCATACCGACTGCGGTGATGGCCCAGCCGATCATTACGGCCCCGGCCCCTGCGCTGGCTGCCATGTTCTGCGGCAGGGAGAAAATCCCGCCGCCGACCATGGAGCCGACCACCAGGGCGACCAGTGCGCCTAGGCGAAGTTTCTGCGTTGAATCAGGCATACCATTTACCACCAAGTCAGTGAATAGCGAGGGTATTGGGCGCGTTTATCTGTGCGACCGTAGTGATATGAATCAATAAGCCGCGATTAGGTATGAGCGCGCGCTTTAATGACAGTCTGGTGGTTGGCCATTTGCCTGGAGTCCTTAGATTTATGGGGTTCCTGACCTCGCCCGGCAAATCTGCGACAATCGCCACCCTCCTGCTCTTCCCCTTCACCCCACCCCGCGATTGCCCGATGACCGAAGCCACGCCCGCCGTTGACCACCTGCTGAAAAACCTCGACCAGACCCTGCTGGGCGACCGTCATCGCTTGCGCCGCCAGTTGCATGAGCTGCGCAAGCAGACGCCCGTGGATGAGGCCAAGCTGGCGCACTGGCTTGAACGCTTCGAGGCATCCCGCGCCAAGGTTGAGGCGCGCCGCCTGAGCGTGCCGGCCATGCGCTACGACGATGCGCTGCCGATTGCCGCCAAGCGCGATGAGATTAAGGCCGCCATCAGCAAACACCAGGTGGTGGTGATCGCAGGGGAAACCGGTTCGGGCAAGACCACCCAGTTGCCGAAGATCTGCCTGGAGCTGGGTCGCGGCGTACATGGTTTGATCGGCCACACCCAGCCGCGCCGTCTGGCCGCACGCAGCGTGGCGACACGGGTGGCGGAGGAGATTGGCACGCCGCTGGGTGAGCTGGTCGGCTATCAGGTGCGTTTCGAGGACCAGAGCAACGAGCGCAGCCTGATCAAACTGATGACCGACGGCATCCTGCTGGCCGAGACCCAGCACGACCGCTACCTGGAAAAGTACGACACCATCATCGTCGACGAAGCCCACGAACGCAGCCTGAACATCGATTTTTTGCTGGGCTTTCTGAAAACCCTGCTGGTGCGCCGCCCGGACCTCAAGCTGATCATCACTTCGGCGACCATCGACCTGCAGCGCTTCTCTGAACATTTCGACGGCGCACCGATTGTCGAAGTGTCCGGGCGCACCTTCCCGGTGGACACCTGGTACCGGCCCCTGGCCGCCGAGCAGGACGAAGACGGCAACCGGGTTGAGGAAGACCTTTCGGTTGACCAGGCAATTCTCGCGACTCTGGATGAAATCAGTGCCTTTGAGAAAAGCGAAGGCAAGCGTCCCGGTGACATCCTGGTCTTCCTGCCCGGTGAACGCGAGATTCGTGACGCCGCTGAAGTGCTGCGCAAGGCCAATCTGCGCCTGACCGAAGTGCTGCCGCTCTATGCGCGCCTGACCCCGGCCGAGCAGCAGAAGATTTTCGCGCCCATGGGCGCGCGCAAGATTGTGCTGGCCACCAACGTGGCGGAAACCTCGCTAACCGTACCCGGCATCCGCTATGTGATCGACTCCGGCACGGCGCGTATCAGCCGCTACAGCTACCGCGCCAAGGTACAGCGCCTGCCCATCGAGGCCGTGTCCCAGGCCAGCGCCAACCAGCGCAAGGGCCGTTGCGGGCGGGTCGAGCCGGGCATCTGTATTCGCCTGTACAGCGAGGAAGATTTCAACGGCCGCCCAGCCTTTACCGACCCGGAAATTCTGCGCACCAACCTGGCGGCGGTGATTCTGCAGATGCTCCATCTGCGCCTGGGTGAAATCGACGCTTTCCCCTTTATCGAACCGCCGGATGGCAAGGCCATCAGCGACGGCTTCAACTTGCTGCAGGAGCTTTCGGCGGTTAACCGCGAGGGCCAACTGACCCCGCTGGGGCGCCAGCTGGCGCGCTTGCCGGTGGACCCACGCCTGGGTCGTATGGTGCTGGAAGGGGCCAAGCAGGGCAGTCTTGAGGAAATCCTGATTATCGCCAGCGCCTTGTCGGTGCAGGATGTGCGCGAGCGCCCCTCCGACCGCCAGCAGGCCGCCGACCAGGCCCATGCGCAGTGGAAGGATGTGGACTCCGACTTCGCCGCGCTGATCAACCTCTGGCGCGGCTTCGAAGAACAGCGCCAGGCCCTCGGCTCCAGTGCGCTGCGCAGTTGGTGCCGGAAGAACTTCCTCAATTACCTGCGCCTGCGCGAATGGCGCGACGCGCACCGCCAGTTGGTGCTGATTACCCGTGATTTGCAGCTCTCGCCGGCTAAGGGCAACGTAGGATGGGTGGAGCGTAGCGATACCCATGCCGGAGCAGATGATGAGTATCGCTCTGCTCAACGCCATCCTACGGGTGACGTCCAGCTATCAGCCGCGCAGAAAGAAAAAGAACTGGCCGAAAAAGACCAAGCCGCACAACGCGCCAAAGGCTACGCCGCCGTACACAAGGCCATTCTCGCCGGCCTGCTGAGTCAGATCGGCCAAAAGACCGAAGACGGTGACTACCTCGGCGCCCGCCAGCGGCGCTTCTGGGTGCACCCGTCCTCGGTGATCGGGCGCAAGAAACCCAGTTGGTTGATGGCCAGTGAACTGGTGGAAACCACCAAGCTGTTTGCCCGCATGGTGGCCAAAATCGAGCCGGACTGGATCGAACCCCTGGCCGGCCACCTGATCAAGAAGAACCACCTGGAACCGCATTGGGAGAAGAAGCGCGGCCAGGTGGTGGCCTATGAGCAAATCAGCCTCTACGGCCTGATCGTGGTCGGTCGCCGCGCTGTGCATTTCGGCCCGATTGACCCGGTGACCTCGCGGGAGCTGTTTATCCGCGAGGGCCTGGTCGGCGGCGAGATGCACAGCCGCGCCAAGTGCCTGACCGCCAACCGCCAGTTGCTGGAAAAACTCGACGAGCTGGAAGCCAAGGCCCGCCGCCGCGACATTCTGGCCGACGATGAAACCCTGTTTGCTTACTACGAGGCGCGTCTGCCGGCAAACATCCACCAGAGCGCGACCTTCGACAGTTGGTACAAAGCCGAAAGCGCGAAGAACTCCCAGCTACTGATCATGCGCGAAGAGGATGTACTCGCCCGTGATGCCAAGGAAGTCACCGCCGCCCAATACCCGGATACCCTGCGCCTGGGCGAGCTGACCTTGCCGCTCACCTATCATTTCGAACCCAATCATCCCCGTGACGGCGTGACCTTGCGCGTACCCGCGCCGCTGTTGCCACAACTGCCGCCGGAGCGCCTGGAATGGTTGGTGCCGGGCCTGCTGGAAGCCAAGTGCATGGCCCTGGTGCGCGGCCTGCCCAAGGCGCTGCGCAAGAACTTTGTACCGGTGCCGGATTTTGTTGGCGCAGCTTTAGGCAAGCTCAGCTTTGCCGACGGCAGCCTGCCCGACGCCCTGGGCCGCGAGCTGACGCGCATGACTGGCACGCGGGTCAGCGAAGAGGCCTGGATGGAGTCCGCCGCGCAGCTTGAAGGCCATCTACGGATGAATATCGAAGTGGTCGACAACCAGGGCAAACCCTTGGGTGAAGGCCGCGACCTGGCCGAGCTGACCGCGCGTTTCAGCGAAGCCACCCAGGCCGGCCTGGCCCTACCGAAAACCGCCAAGAGCCAGCAACCAGTGGAGGCCAAGGCCTTTAGCGAAGTGGCGGCCAAGACCCAGCAACAGGTGGCCGGCCTGTCCATGACCGTTTACCCGGCGCTGGTGGAAGAGGCGGGCGTGGTCAAGGAAGGGCGCTTCCCAACCTTGGCCGAAGCCGAGTTCCAGCACCGCCGCGCGCTGCAGCGTTTACTGCTGCAGCAACTGGCTGAGCAGGCGAAATTCCTGCGCGGCAAATTGCCGGGGCTGACCGAGCTGGCGTTGCTCTATCGCGACATGGGCCGGGTCGATGCCTTGGTCGAAGACATCCTGCTGGCCAGCCTCGATAACTGCATCCTTGAAGGCACTGAGCCTTTACCGCGTAACGGTGCGGGTCTGGCTGCCCTGGCCGAACGCAAGCGTGGCGACTGGACCGGCGAGGCCGAGCGTCTGGCCAAGCTGACCCTGGAAATTCTCAAGCTTTGGCACGGCCTGCAAAAGCGCTTCAAAGGCAAGATCGACCTGGCCCAGGCCATGGCGCTGAATGACATCAAGCTGCAACTGAGCAACCTGGTGTATCCCGGTTTCGTCCGCGAAACCCCGGCGCAGTGGCTCAAGGAAGTGCCGCGTTATCTCAAGGCCATCGAGCAACGCCTGGACAAGATCGCCGGCCAGGTGCAGCGCGACCGCGTATGGAGCGGCGAGCTGGCGGGCTACTGGGAGCAATACCAGGCGCGCCTGGGCAAACACAGCCAGGAAGGCAAACGCGACCCGCAACTGGTTTTGTATCGCTGGCTGCTGGAGGAATACCGCGTATCGCTGTTCGCCCAGCAACTGGGCACCAAGCTGCCGGTGTCGGACAAGCGCCTGAGCAAGCAGTGGAGCAGCGTCGAGGCTTGAGTGAGAAAAAGGGCTGCTGGCCTATGTGCCGGGCCTGGCGCTAGCCGCGTGCGAGAAAACCCTGCGCTGGGACGATGATCCGCCCTTCAGCATGCAGGCAGACGATGGCGCGGTGGTTGGTATCGACGTTGAAATCAACCGCGCGGCACTGGCCCGTGTGGGCTGCCAAACCAAACTGCGCAAATTGCCTTGGGCGCGGGCGCTCAAGGAACTGGAGCTGGGTCGGCTGGATATTCTGCCAGGCGCCTTCCGCCGGCCAGAGCGCGAGGTGTATGCGCATTTTTCCGGCCCGGTGCTGCCGCCATCGCGCAATATTCTGTTTATGCATGCGCAGGCCATGCAGCGTTGGCCGGCTACGCGACTGCTAGAGCTGCAGCACAGCGAGTTCCGCCTGGGCGCGCAGATTAGCGTGGCCTACGGCGCGGACTACGAACAGCTGATGCGTGATCCGGCCTTTGCCGCGCGGGTATCGATAGTCGCCAATCGCACTAGCCTCTGGCACATGGTCGGCAAGGGCCGTATCGATGGCGTGATTGCCGACGAAAACACGGGCACCTACGAAATCCTGCGGATTCCGCGCTGACTCGGACACCCATTCCACGCACATCCGGACAGTGATTCCACGCTGATCCGGACACCCATTCCACGAGCATCCGGACACTGATTCCACAGCCATCCGGACACTTTCTGGCAGGCAGCTACGCAGGATTTATTCACTACCATTGGCCTCTTTTTCGAAGCAGAGAGGTCGTCGTGGAGCGTTTATCCATGCGTAAAATCCGTGAAGTGTTGCGCCTCAAGTTCGATTGCGGGCTGTCTGTCCGTAAGATCTCCCGCAGTCTGGGCATAGGTCACAGCAGTGCCGGTGATTACCTTTGCCGATTCACGGCCTGCGGCCTCTCCTGGCCGCTCCCTACTGAGTTGTCCGACGCCGAGCTGGAGCGGCGCCTGTTCCCGCCACCGCCGGAGATCCCCTCTGAGCAACGACCAACTCCCGACTGGGCCTGGGTGCATGCCGAGCTGCGCCGACCAGGCGTGACCCTGGCGCTGCTCTGGCAGGAGTATCGGCTGGGCCAGCCACAGGGCTTCCAGTACAGCTGGTTCTGCGACCACTACCGGACCTGGCAGGGCAAACTGGATGTGGTGATGCGCCAGGAGCACCGCGTCGGCGAGAAGCTGTTCGTCGACTATGCCGGCCAGACGGTGCCGGTGATCGACCGGCACAGCGGCGAGATCCGTCAGGCGCAGGTGTTCGTCGCGGTGCTCGGTGCCTCCAGCTACACCTTCGCCGAGGCCACCTGGTCGCAGCAGTTGCCCGACTGGCTGGGCTCCCATGCCCGCTGCTTCGCCTTCCTCGGCGGGGTACCGGAGATCGTGGTGCCGGACAACCTGCGCAGTGCGGTGAGCAAGGCCCATCGCTACGAACCGGACATCAACCCCAGTTACCGCGATCTGGCCGAGCACTATGGTGTGGCGGTGGTGCCGGCGCGGGCCCGTAAGCCGCGCGACAAGGCCAAGGCCGAGGTCGGCGTGCAGGTGGTCGAGCGCTGGATCCTCGCCGCCTTGCGCCATCGCCAGTTCTTCTCCCTGGACGAACTCAACCGGGCCATCGCCGTGCTGCTGGAGCGACTCAACCAACGGCCGTTCAAGAAGCTACCGGGCTCCCGGCAATCGGCCTTCGCCAGCCTGGATCGCCCGGCCCTGCGCCCGCTGCCGGAGCAGCCCTACGTCTATGCCGAGTGGAAGAAGGCGCGGGTGCATATCGACTACCACGTCGAGGTCGATGGGCATTACTACTCGGTGCCCTACCAGTTGGTGAAGAAGCAGCTGGAGGTGCGTCTGACGGCCCGCACCGTGGAGTGCTTCCACGCCAACCAGCGGGTGGCCAGCCACGTACGCTCCCTGCACAAAGGCCGGCACAGCACGCAGACCGAGCACATGCCCAAGAGCCATCGCGAGCATGCCGAGTGGACGCCTCAACGGCTGATCCGCTGGGCCGAGCAGACCGGCCCGAACACCGCCGGCGTAATCAGCCACATCCTCGAACGGCGCGTGCATCCGCAGCATGGCTACCGCGCTTGCCTGGGCATCCTGCGCCTGGGCAAGCACCACGGCGAAGAACGGCTGGAAGCCGCCTGCCAGCGCGCCCTAAGCCTCGGTGCCTGTAGCTACAAAAGCCTCGAATCGATTCTGCGCCAAGGCCTGGAAAACCTGCCGCTGGCTCAACAGAACCTACCCCTACTACCGGACGACCACGCCAACCTGCGCGGCCCCGGCTACTACCACTGAACAAAGGAATCCCACCATGCTGCCTCACCCGACCCTGGACAAGCTGCAAACCCTGCGCCTGCACGGCATGCTCAAAGCCCTCGCCGAGCAACTGAAAACACCCGACATCGACAGCCTGAGCTTCGAAGAACGCCTCGGCCTGTTGGTCGATCGCGAGCTGACCGAGCGCGACGACAAGCGCCTGAGCAACCGCCTACGCCAGGCCCGGCTCAAGCACAACGCCTGCCTCGAAGACATCGACTACCGCGCCCCGCGCGGGCTGGACAAGGCGCTGATCCTGCAACTGCGCAGCGGCCAGTGGCTGCGCGACGGCCTCAACCTGATCATCGGCGGCCCCACCGGCGTCGGCAAAACCTGGCTGGCCTGCGCCCTGGCCCACCAGGCCTGCCGGGACGGCTGCAGCGTGCGCTATCTGCGCCTGCCACGGCTGCTGGAAGAACTGGGCCTGGCACATGGCGACGGCCGCTTCGTCAAGCTGATGAGCAGCTACGCCAAGACCGACCTGCTGATCCTCGATGACTGGGGCCTGGCACCGTTCACCAACGAACAGCGCCGCGACATGCTGGAGCTGCTGGACGACCGCTACGGCCAACGCTCAACCATCGTGACCAGTCAGATGCCGGTGGACAACTGGCACGAACTGATCGGCGATCCGACCCTGGCCGACGCCATCCTCGACCGCCTGGTGCACAACGCCTACCGGATCAACCTGAAGGGAGAGTCGATGCGCAGGCGGGCGAAGAAATTGACGACGCCGGGCACCTCAGACTAACAATGCATATCCTGCGTCGCTGCGCTCCGACTGCCTGTCCGGATGACCGTGGAACAGGTGTCCGGATCAGCGTGGGCTGAGTGTCCGAATGGCGTGGAATCCGCAAAATCCAGCAGCTCGGCCTTAGCGACCGGATCAAACCAACGGCTGTGGTGGTGTCCAGCGATGCGGCAGAAGTGGCGTTTAGCAAAGCCTCAAATGATGAAGCCTTTGTCCAGGCCTATTCTGATGCGCTGCGTGAACTGGTGGTGGATGGCAGATATGCGCGGATTGTGCAGCGTTACGTAAACCCCTAGGGCGAGCATCGTTAGGCACTGCGCCTGACCACGTTGCTTCACTGTGCGCACGAGCTATTGCCACGTTTCCAGAACTGAAACCGAGTGAGCAGACGTGGGTCTTGGTAGCAAAAACAAAAGCACTCATACGCGCAGCGATACATGAAGCTCGATGAGCAATCGATGACCGACTTTTCCTATAAAAGTGTTCGTCTTGGGCCGATTGCTTCCTATTGATAGGGTTGCAATCGGCCAATAACAGCCCTTCACAACAGTTAATTTCGAGCCAATACGGGCACTCACTGGGCTTGTGTCGTCTCGGGCGGTTGTTACCTGCAGCGTCTTAAAAAAAAGCCCTCGGTGTTTAAGCACCGGGGCTTGTTCAACTAATTGCGTTACCTGGTGTTAACACTTTCCGGGGTGTCTTCGTCACCAAGGATGAGTCGTTAAGCAGGCGGTATATCACTTTATTTGAAGGTCAACACGTCGCGGGTCAGATCGTCGACTACCGATTTCAGATCGTCTGCGGTTATCGCCTGGCTATTATTACTCAGGGTTTTACCAAAGCCCTTGCGAACGACGCGCAACATGGTTTTACCGGTGGTGGTGTCGACCAACTCTGCTTCCAGATACAGCTCGGTGTTCTGGTCACGCGCGCCGCTGGCGGTCATTGCACCTGCGAGCACCAAAGCGACCGGAATGATTTCATACGGCTTGAGGCCCTCGGTGCTGGCCGTGACGCCGGTAATGGCACCACGGAAAGCCAGAGTGCCTGGGCCAGCACTGAAGCCTACTGGCTTTAAGCGGCTGAACATGGCCTTAGACAAGTGGCTATTTGTGTAGTCCAACACGTCCTGTAACGTTTTTCGACTGAGGCGTTCAGTAGGCAGCGGCTCAGGATGGAAGCGCACCGGCTGGTAGATAATGTTTTGATAGTTGGCCAGATCGAAGCCCGGATCGACCCAACGCAAAACAGTGCTGCCACCGCTGGTCTTGGTAGAACTCAAGCCCTCATAGCTGGACAAAAAGCCCGAGTATTGTGATTGATTAGCCGTTTTAGTCGTACAACCGCTAAGAGCTACAGCTGCAGCCAGCAGGCCACCCACCATCAACTTTGTTGTTTTCATCGATACCGCTCCATGTGTGTGGACAGACTTCGTGTGAGAAAGATAAATCAATAACTGGCCGCCTTGGGTGCTGACGGCCGTCATACCGGTGATGCATTAACGGGGAAACAATAAGGTGACAGCCGCGCGGAAGCCCCATCCATCCGCACCGTTTTCCGTACTGTCGACCCAGTAACGCGGCCCCACCTGGATACTCAAAGGCTGGCCACCTAATTTGAGTAGCTGAGTAACGCTCAGGTTAACTGGCACCGACCACTCTTTAGCCTGCCAGTCATAGGAGGACTCGGTGTTAATACCAAACGTGGTGTAGGTGGATGTTGTGTAAGACAAGAACGGCTGAAGAAAACTTGCATTGATCTTTTCTCGGCCATCGGCCGGGCTGCCTTCTAAAGACCATAAATGGTTAGCCAGCGCGCCGTAGGTCCAGCCGTTAGATTGTTTTAACGTCACAGCCGTAGGGCCAGCCGCCCACTGATCGTTGGTCAATAGATCATCGCTGCCTGTAGGCATCAGAAAAACCGGGCCGGCACCCCAAATCCAACCGTTTTCGGTTTTCGCTTTGGGGGAGAAAAACAGGCTCTGCGTGACGTCACCCACGCCTGACTTATCCGCCAGGCCATTGGGTGCAAGGCTGCGCTGGTCAATCACTGGCAGGATGGTGCGTGAAATCAGATTCCATTCTTCATTGATGGAAAACGGCAATACCGGTTGGATATTCGTTACCGTCTGAATACCGTCGTTGGTTGGCCCTAGACTCTGGTTCCAGTTGAACTGGATGGGCAGGCTGTAGAGCGCGGCAATTGGGTTCTGAGTTTTCTTCGCAAGCTCTGCCGTGTCGTCAGCCAGCCCGACGCTGGCCCATAGGCAGAGGCATATCCCTGCAAGTTGCTTTGACTTCACTATTACTGCTCCTTTTTATAGTTGGCCTGCTGGCTCTTGGCAGCGCAGGTATTGTTCAGCTTAAGAAAATCAGAAACGCCACGTCGCACTGGCGCTCACAGCCTGGATCCACGCATCTTCAATCTCGCCAGAGACGCGTTTAGGGTCGTTAAGCGGCAATTGCTTCTGCTGGTCGATTTTCATATCGCCCATCCAGACCAAGGCATAGCTCAGGTTCAGGTCTGTTTGCTGATCCAAAGCATAGGTCAGGCCTGTGCCAAAGCGCCACGTTGAGCCTAGCGGCATAGTAAAGGTGCGGTCTGAATCACTGACCGGGGAGCTGTCATAAGCTATGCCCAGGCTCCACAGTAATTGTCGGTTAGCCTGATACTGGGTACCGAGAGAGACGTGCCAAGTGTCCTTGAAATTTGCATCGGCGGTGCCCGACATAGGCTTGCCGCTGTCTATCTGCACGCCCACTTGGCCAAAACTCGACCAGTCTTGCCAGTTAGCGCTCACCAGCACGGCCCAGCGTTCATCGAGGGCGTGATAGAGGCTTAGGGTCAGGGTCTGCGGCACATTCATGGTCAGCTTGGTTTCTGCGCCCAGAATACCGGCCGCTTGCAGCCTGTTAGTCACCAGCGGACCCAAGCCTTCTGGTGAAAAAGCGTCCTCAAACTCCAGCTCAATTTCACTGGCATAGTTCAGGCCGATGCGGGTGCCTTGCCAGGGCTGATAGATGACGCCGAGGTTGGCACCAAAGCCCCAGTCGTGGCTTTTGTATGTCATCGAACCGTCATCGCCACTGCGAATGTCGAGAGGTGTGTTGTCGACGGCGAGTTGCGCATCGAGCATTGCGTACATCGCGCGCAGCCCTAAACCCAGCGACCATTGATCGTTAAAGCGATAGGCCACGCTGGGCTGTAGGGTCAGACCCAACAGCTCGTCGTTCTGGATGAAGTAGCGCCCTGACCAGTCATTCTCATAATCGAGACCTAAGCCAAAGTCGCCATAGCTGGCAAAGCCCACATGCCAGTGTTCGTCGAGTTGCTGGGTAACGAACAGGCTACCGCCGGGCACCCATTCCATGAGCGTTCCGCTATCGCGCCCAGCGATATTGCTGTTGGCATCCTGACTAAATTCTAAGTTGCTATGGAGCAGTTGCAGGCCGCCACTGATTTGAGTGCCCGGCAAGTAGCTCATGCCAGCGACGTTGCTGGCCAGGGTGCCGGGGTTCTGCGCACGTGCCGCCGCACCAGCATTCGCTAACCCTGCGTTGTCATTAGCTAATTCGTACAGAAATAGGCCGCTAGCCATAACCTGCGTGGTCGTCAGCACCCCAGCGAGAATGCCGAGCTGTCCACCCCGGACAATTATCTTGTACATGTCAAAGCTCCTTAGCACCGCTGTTGGGTGTGGTTATTTTATGTCTATGCATTCAGGTGGCGATCCATGTCCGAGGTATATAGGAGGATTACCTAATTAAATGACGCTAATAATACGAACCAATTGACTATTTGCGCCATGTGGCTTTATTCGACGCGAGGGTAGGTGAGGCTATGTTTTGTATAGCCATTTGAGTTGCCATACAAGTGTCAAGAAAAAGGCGCCAGCTTAACGGCGTAAATCCATTAGATTTGCGCCCCGCCTTTCTGAACTTCAATTGCGGTCGACCATAATGCTTATTATTTTCAGTATCCACATATCGCCTACGCGACATCATTCGGTGTACTTGATTGCCGGGGGACTATGGTATGTTTTTCATGAGAACCATACTCACCAGCCATACTTGAGGCAGCCAAACGGATGACCATTCGACATACCTCTGCGGGCATCGCGCTCTTAGCTGCGCTCGTCCTGGCTCCACTGGTACATGCGAGCGAAGTAACATCAACCGAAGCCCGTGCTATCGCTAAGGAGGCCTATATCTTTGGCTACCCGATGGTAGACAACTACCGCATTTCCTACGCCTACTACGTGGACAAGAACGACCCAAACTTCAAGGCGCCCTGGAACCAGATCAAGAACATTAACCGCGTCTTTACCCCGGCCGATACTGCAGTACAAACCCCAAATTCCGACACGCCGTATTCCTGGGCGGGCCTGGATCTTCGTGCTGAGCCGATTGTGATGTCCGTGCCAGCGATCGAGAAGGCGCGCTATTACAGTATTCAGCTGTGGGATGCTTATACATATATTGCCGGCTATGCCGGATCGAGAACAACCGGCAATGAAGCCGGCAATTTTATGCTGGCCGGGCCAGACTGGAATGGCGAAACACCTGAAGGCATCAACAAGGTTTACAGGCTTGATACGCACTTCGGAGTCGTCGTGTTCCGTACCCAGCTGTTCGATCCGGCTGACATCGACAACGTCAAGAAAATCCAGGCGCAATACACTATGCAGCCGTTGTCTGGGTTCCTGGGAAGCACACCACCTGCAGCCGTTCCCGCCGTGGATTTCATCAAGCCCATCACCCAGGCTGAACAGAAAACGTCCCTGGAGTTCTTCAACATCATGAACTTCGTGCTGGGCTACAGCCCGACACTGCCCAGCGAGGCGGCGCTGCGGGAGCGCTTTGCCAAAATCGGCATCGAGGCAGGAAAAACCTTCGACCCCACCACACTCTCGCCCGAAATAAGGGCGGCCTTTGAACAGGGCCGCACCGACGCCTGGGAAATTTTTGCCGTTGGCGTAAAAGAATTGACCGAAGGAAAGCTGACCTCCGGAGATGTCTTCGGCTCCCGCGAAACCTTGAAGGACAATTACTTAAACCGCTGGCTTGGCACCATCGGCATCTACGGCAACGCCCAAGAAGAGGCGATGTATCCGATCTATCGCGCAGACAGCGAAGGCCAGGCCCTTAGCGGCGCTCATCGCTACACGCTGCGCTTTGCTCCGGGCAAGTACCCGCCGGTCAACGCCTTCTGGTCACTGACCATGTATGAGCTGCCGGCCAGCCTGCTGGTGGATAACCCGATCAATCGCTACCTGATCAACTCACCAATGCTGGCGAACATGACCAAGGATGCCGATGGCGGATTGACGATCTACATCCAGAGCGAATCGCCGGGCAAGGACAAGGAATCCAACTGGTTGCCCACACCCAAGGGGCCTTTTGCCACTTATATGCGCCTCTATTGGCCCAAAGAAGACGCGCTGAATGGCGCCTGGACCCAGCCAAAGCTGGTCAGAGCACAGTGAAACTTAGCGGCTAAGTAACCTCGTACATTGATGCTGCCCCTGGATGCAGAGTTATCCGGGACTGCAGCAAACGCTAAAAAAGCACCAACAAGGAAAGGTCCCCATGAGAATGTTCACACGCACCACCCGCTTGGGCAGCGCTGCCATAGCCGGCCTGCTACTCGCTAGCAGTGCATGGGCGCAGGTTGCTCCCACTGTCACCCCCACCGAGGCACGCGCCATCGCCAAGGAAGCCTACATCTACGGCAATCCGATGGTGGACAACTATCGGGTCCAGTATGCGTATTTCGTCGATAAGCAGAATCCCGAATACAAGACGTCGTGGAACCAGATCTTCAACATGGCGCGGGTATTTACCTCCGACGACGTAGCCGTTCAGACCGCTAATTCGGACACGCCCTATTCCTTTATCGGTATGGATCTGCGCACCGAGCCGCTGATTCTCACCTTGCCAGTGATTGAGAAAGAGCGCTATTTCTCGCTGCAGTTCATCGACGGGTACACCCACAACTTTGCCTACGCAGGGACCCGCACAACCGGCAACGACGGGGCCGTGCTTATGGTCGCAGGGCCGGACTGGCAGGGCGAGACTCCCGCAGGAATCACCAAGACGATGCAAGCGGAAACGCAGTTTGTCTTTCTGGGGTACCGGACTCAGCTGTTCAACCCCGCTGACCTCGACAACGTGAAGAAGGTCCAGGCCGGCTACAAGGTGCAGACACTCTCAGCGTATCTTGCTAAGCCCGCGCCCGAGGCCGCCCCCGAGATTTCCTGGATGACTCCCCTCTCGGCAGCCGAGCAGAAGACCTCACTGGAATTTTTCAACCTTCTCAACTTTGTCCTTGAATTCACCCCTACCGTGCCCTCGGAGCAACAGCTCAAGGCTCGCTTCGCCAAGATCGGCATCGAAGCTGGAAAGCAGATCGATTTCCAGGCCCTGTCGCCTGAAATGCAGCAGGCCTTTGCTGGCGGCATCGCCGACGCCTGGAAAGAGTTGGATCACCTGCTGAATACGGACGTCGCCTCGGGCAAAGTGACCAGCGGCGATATGTTCGGAACCCGGGAGGTACTCAAAAACAATTATCTCTTCCGCTTTGCCGGCGCGGTGTTGGGCATCTATGCCAACTCAAAGGAAGAAGCAATCTATCCGATGTATCGAGTGGATGCCGACGGTGACCCTATGGACGCGTCGAAGCACGATTACACCTTGCGCCTTGAGCCGGGTGAATATCCCCCGGTCAATGCGTTCTGGTCGCTGACGATGTACAACCTGCCCGAGAGCGTGATGGTGGCGAACCCTATCAACCGCTATCTGATCAACTCACCGATGCTCCCTGATCTCAAAAAGGACGCTGACGGTGGCTTGACGATTTACATCCAGAAGGACTCGCCCGGCCCAGACAAAGAGTCCAACTGGCTCCCGGCGCCCGATGGCCCGTTCTGGAGTTCCATGCGCCTCTACTGGCCCAAAGAAGCCGCAGTGAATGGTTCATGGACCCGGCCAAAGCTGGTCAAGGCACAGTGAAACAGAGCGGCTAAGTAACCTCGTACATTGATACTGCCCCTGGATGCAGAGCCGTCCGGGGCTGCACTCGAAATCAAGCACACAACAGGATTACTCCCAATGACTGCGTTTCCTCGCAATACCCTCAGTGTGGCACTGGTAAGCGTGCTTTCGCTTGCCATGCTATCAGCCTGCAACCAGGCCGAAGACACGGCAACCGCCCAGGCTCCAGCCGACACCACAGCAGCCCCTGGCACGGTGGCGACCGCCGCAGAGGCGGATGGCCTGACCACCGAGCAATTCAAAGCCATCGCCGAGGAAGGCTTTATCTATGCCCTGCCGCTGGTGATGAACTACGCGGTGATGCACGAATATGCCATCGACAAGGACGGCAGTCAGTTCAAGGCGCCGTTCAACCAGATCAAGAATATCCCTCGCGTGTACACCTACGAGGACACGGCGGTCGTCACCGCCAACAGCGACACGCCCTATTCCTTCGTGTGGATGGATCTGCGTGCAGAACCCATGGTGATCTCGGTTCCGGCCGTAGAGGACCGTTACTACTCGGTGATGCTCAACGATAGCAATACATACAACTACGGCTACATTGGCAGCCGTGCCACTGGTAATAAGGCCGGCAATTACATGGTCGTCGGCCCCGACTGGAAAGGTGAACAACCAGCGGGGATAGACAAGGTGTTCCACTCGCTTACACCGTTCACTCTCGCAGGCTTCCGCACCCAGCTTCTCAATGCCGCAGATCTGCCCAACGTGGAGGCTATCCAGGCCCAGTACAAAACTGAGCCGCTCTCGGTATTCCTTGGCCAGCCAGCTCCTGAGGCCGCAACGAAGATCGACTTCCTGCCCGCCACTACTGCCGGCATCAAGGAAAACTTCTGGAGTTACCTCGGCGCTGCGCTCCAATACATTCCTGAAGCCGAGGAAGACAAGGCCATCCGGGCCAAACTGGCCGCAATCGGTGTCGGCCCAGGCCAGACTTTCGCCATCAGCGCCCTGTCGCCCGAGCGTCAGCAGGCTATGGTCGAGGCAATGAAAGCCGGTGACGCTAAGATCGACACCTATCTGGCCTCCGGCATGAACGACATCAATGGCTGGCAGCTCGGCTCGTTGCCGGGTGACCAGGCGCATTACAACGGCGACTGGCTGATGCGTGCTGCAGCTGCCAAAGCGGGTATCTATGGCAACGATGCCGCCGAGGCCGTTTATCCATTAACCCGTGTCGATGTCAACGGCAATACCCTCGACACCAGCAAGCACAACTACACACTCACCTTCGCCGCTGAGCAGATGCCCCCGGTGAATGCGTTTTGGTCGGTGACCATGTACGACGGCAACACACAGTTGATGATCAAGAACCCGATCAATCGCTACCTGGTCAACTCCGCGATGGCGTCAGAAATGACCAAGAACGCAGACGGATCCGTGACCATCTTCATCCAGAAGGATTCGCCGGGCGCGGATAAGCAAGCTAACTGGCTGCCGGCACCGGATGGCACGGCCTATCCGGTTATGCGCTTGTACTGGCCCAAGCCGGCTACTGAGGCCCTGTCGGTCCTGCCTGTTGGCAAAGGCACCTGGTCGCCGCCAGGTATTGTCATTGCCGACTGATCCGGCCATGGCCTCTAAAGGACGGAGAACCAAGCAGCGACCGTGAAGTACACAAGGGGTAGCAGGACACTACCCCTTCATCGCTCAGCAAACAGGAACCTGCAGCCATGAATATACGCCCGCTGTGTTTTGCCACCGTTACCGCGCTCGCTCTCTCGCCACTGGCACAACTGGGCCTCAGCCGCAGTCAGCCAAGCCGAACTGGAGTCGATCTCGATTCCGGATCGGGTCGACACATCGATTGGTGAGTTGAACTTCTTCGACGACGTCTCAACCGACGCTACCATCGACAAGATTTATGACAACCTTGATCGCATGCGCGCAGTCGAGGTGTATCTCAACCACCAGGGTGCCGCATCGCTGTTTGCCATGCGCAAGGGCAATGCCGAAATCGGCGCGACCTCGAACAAGGTCACCATCATCGAGCAACTGTTAAAGCCGGCATCTGAATAGACTCTGATTTTGTAGATGATCAAATGACCGCTTCTGGCCGTTAACAGCCCATCCCAGTGCCGCTATTAATGCTCCTCTCAATCCCAGGCTCGGGTCGTGCCCATAGCGCTGGTCGCCGCGATTTGCCATGCGCGGCGTTGCCCGACAGAATCGCGCCCCGATTCGGCTAAAGAGCCGGACGTAGATGCTGAAAAGGGACTGCAGTTGAACGAACAGACATTGTCCATGCGCCTGGAGCGTGTGGCAGCGCATGTGCCGGCAGGGGCGCGGTTGGCCGATATTGGCTCGGATCACGCCTATCTGCCGGTGGCATTGCTGCGCCGTGGTGCCATCGAGGCTGCAGTGGCGGGGGAGGTGGCTTTGACGCCGTTTCACGCGGCTGAACGTAGCGTGCATGAGAGTGACCTGAGCCAGCGCATCAGTGTGCGCCTGGCTGATGGTTTGGCGGCGATTGAGGCGGTCGATGCAATCACGGCAATCAGCATCTGTGGGATGGGCGGTGAGCGGATTCGCGACATCCTCGACAGGGGCAAGGCGCGTCTAAGTGGCCAGGAGCGTTTGATCCTGCAGCCCAATGGCGGCGAGCAGCCACTGCGCCAATGGTTGATGGAAAATGGCTACCGCATCCTCTGCGAGGAGGTGCTGCGGGAAAACCGCTTTGCCTACGAAATCATCGTGGCCGAATGCTCCGGCCCGGTGACCTACAGCGCCGAGCAGCTGTACTTTGGCCCGCTGCAGATGCAGGCGCGCAGCCCGGCGTTCCTGGCCAAGTGGCAACGTATGCTGCGACTGAAGCAGCAGACCCTGGCCGACTTCGCTCAAGCCAAGCAGGTGGTGCCGGAGGAGAAAGTGCAGCAGGTTGCCAGGCAGACGCAGTGGATTATTCAACTGCTGGCGTGAGCCTGATTCAGGCGGCGAGTGGTGCTAACGGATCAATACTCGATATCGAGACCCACTGCTTGGCAGGGCGCTATTCCCTCGGGCTATAGGTGATTTTTCTGGTCGGTTGCAGTGTGTCGTCCAGGGCTACTGCCGATCAGCGCGGCGCCATTTTTTCGATTTACCT
This sequence comes from Pseudomonas sp. C7.1, assembly GCF_056312395.1. NCBI lineage: Bacteria > Pseudomonadati > Pseudomonadota > Gammaproteobacteria > Pseudomonadales > Pseudomonadaceae > Pseudomonas > Pseudomonas sp. C7.1. The sequence continues at coordinate 456,390 of NZ_JBWDTL010000003.1, forward strand.
TGAGATTGTGTTGATCAACTTTTGGCCGGGAGTTGATGTGTGGATAACAGCTCATCGAGAACCCCTAAGTTGAAGTGCCGTTGCTGGGTTACTGCGAAGAATTGCTCTGCAATTTCCGGGATTTGTGCATAAAGCTCCAGCACACCAGCCTGCAATTCATCCTGCACCACCACGGCCGGTAGCAGCGCCACGTCACCAGAGTCACGCGCCAGCAGTCGAAGCATGGCCATATCGTCGACCTCGGCGCAGATGGTTGGGCTTAAACCATGACTGTCGCAAAACAACTCGAACTGGCTGCGTATATCGCTGCTGCGGCCTGGCACGATGAGGCGCACGTGCTGCAGGTCGCGTTGCAGGTCGAAAGGTGGCTGATCGATACGTGGAGGTCCTACCAGACACACCGATTGGCGATCCAATAGCTGACAACGCCAGGAGCGCTGTGCGTCGGAGCTAACCGGCGTGTTACTCAGCACAATGTCCAGCTTGTGCAGGGCGAGGCGCTCCAATAGCTCCGCCAGGCTGCCTGATTCCAAGGTTATATGCACATCGCGGCGGCCTAGAAACGGTCGCAGTAAGTTCTCTTGGAAATTACGCGAGAGGGTTGCAACCGCGCCGATACGCAGCTTTTGGTTAGTCTGCTGAGCGCCCTGCAGGGTCATTTGCAGTTCGTTGCCCAGGGCGAAAATACTTTCTGCGTAATCCAGAGCCAGACGGCCCGCCTCGGTCAGCAGCAGGTTTCGGCCTGAGCGAATGAATAGGGCGTAGCCGAGCTGCTCCTCCAAGGCACGAATCTGCGTCGAGAGTGCAGATTGAGCGACATGCAGCGATTGGGCGGCGCGGGTCAGGTTGCCTTCCTTGGCTACGGCCCAAAAGTAATGCAGGTGATGGAAATTCAGGCGGCGCATGGTTCGTTCTTTTTTAAGGATCGTTAAGTTCTATTCAATCTATTTTTATTAAAAAAGCAACTGCTAGAAACTGAACCTGCCAATCACCTGCGGAGGTTCTCTAATGTCTTTCTGGCTCCTTGAATTGAGCACCTTGCTGCCCTGGGTTTACCTGCTGGCAATACTGCTTGTGGCATTAAGCCCATCTACATCGTCAACTGAACGCCTCTGGTGGCCAGCTCGATTGGCCGGTTATGCGGGCTTTGTCGTGTTGGCAGCTGCTCTGTTGCAAGCCTTGTTGGACGAGCGTGACAGCGACCGCTTGGGGTTAGCCATGGCCACCCTGGTAAGCCTGCTGGCATTGGTCATCATCGACTTCTCGCAGCGCTACCTTGAGGGTGAGCCGGGGCAGCGACGCTATATTTTGGCGCTCCTCGGCACGTTGGCGGCAGTTGCAGTGGTCGTCACCAGCAACGACTTGTACCTGTTAGTTGCTGCCTGGATCATTTCCAGCCTGTGTTTACATCAACTGCTGACCTTTTACCGCGACCGCCCCATGGCCCAGGTCGTGGCCCACAAGAAATTTCTTGCCAGCCGCTTGGCTGATCTGTGCCTGATCATTGCGGCTGCGCTGTTGGTGCATGCCGGCGGCGATAGTGCGATTGCAGCGATACTGGATGAGGTGGCGCAGCGTCTGCAGACAAACGACGCCTTGGGTTGGGACCTGCAGCTGGCGACTGTGCTGCTGGTCTTGGCGGTGATTCTCAAGTCCGCTCAGCTGCCGGTTCACGGCTGGTTGATCCAGGTGATGGAAGCGCCGACTCCGGTTTCGGCATTACTGCATGCCGGCCTGGTCAACCTGGGCGGCTTTGTCCTGCTGCGTTTCGCCCCTCTGCTATCCGCTGCACCTGCGGCGCAAACCCTGCTGGTCGTAGTCGGTGGGGTGACGGCGGTGCTGGCCGGTCTCGTGATGATGACGCGCATCAGCATCAAGGTGCGCCTGGCGTGGTCTACCTGCGCGCAAATGGGTTTGATGCTGTTGGAGTGCGGTCTGGGTCTCTATGAATTAGCCCTGGTGCATCTGCTGGCTCACTCGCTGTACAAGGCGTATGCCTTCCTCAGTGCTGGTGAAACGGTTGCCCATGTGCGTCGGCACATGCTCCATCAACGCAGTAAACCCGTCAGCCTGAAGCTCGCTTTGTGGGCGCTGATTGTAGTTACGCTTTGGTTGGCGCTGCTGCATGGCCTCTGGAGCCTGCTGCTGCCATCGCATGCGCTGCCGCTGATGGCTCTGGTTATTTTGGCAATCGGTCTTGCGCCTTGGTGTTTGCGACTGAGTGGCGCGTTGCACAGTCTGGGCATGCTCACGCTTTTGCTGGGCGGATATTTGCTCTGGCATATGGCCGCCGCGCGGGTGCTGGGCACCAGCCCTGCGCCGAGTGAGTTGCAGCAGTATCTGGGGGTGTTCGCACTGCTGCTGTTTGTCAGCCTTTACGCGCTGCAAACCTTGGTCATTGCGCAACCGGCAGGCGCACTCGCCCGGCGACTGTACCCCCTGGCGTTCGCCGGTTTCTATCTGGATGAACACTTTACCCGCCTGACTTTCCGCCTGTGGCCGTTAATCCGGTCGCAGCCCAATACGTCTGCAACTGGAGAAAGCCTGTGACCGCGCTCGAACACATCACCCGCATCGATGAGGCTGCTCTGCATGAACTCGCTCGGCAGGCCTGCGAACGTATTGCGCCGACCTGGCCGCTGGACCGCATGATTGCCGTTAACCCACTCTGGGAGCGGCGTGATCAGCCATGGGCAGCCGTTGCCGAACAGCTCTGGCGGCGCGCGGGCAGCCGTTTGACCCTCACGCCGGCAGACTATCGCCTGGCGTGGCAGAGCGGACAAATCAGCGAGCGCCATCTGGAGCTGGCGCTGGCTGAAACATCGCAGCAGTGGAGCCCGGCGCAGTTGCTGCAGTTTATCGAGCAGCCAACCGGGATCGCCCAAGGCCTGCCGCTGCTGGAAGATATGGCTGCGGCCGAGATGACTGTGCCCGGCTGGCCAGCGTTGATCACCCAGCAAATCGGCCAAAGCTGCGCCGCCTGGTTTGACGATCAGCAGTCCGACTGGCGCCCAGCGAAGCAGCTCAGCCTTTACCAGGCCTGGCGTGAGTCAATGTTGCAAGACCGTGGCTTGAGCGTGCTCAGTGCTTGCCGCGCGCTGGGTGAACGGATCGCGGAGTTACCGCTGCAGCCGCAGGATGCTCTAGCGGCGGCGGTTGAGCATTTAGGCCTTGCCGAAGATGAGCTGCATGAGTGGTTTGATTGTTTGCTGCTGCGTAGTCTTGGATGGGCGTCCTGGTGCGCTTATCAGCGTTGGCAAGCACGCCTAGAAGGCGGCGACAATTCGGTTATGTTGGAACTGCTGGCTATTCGAGCAGCCTGGGAGTGGCTGGTGGACGACCGCCAGCGAGATGCTGGCAGTTGCTGGCATGCGTGGCGCGCCGCCTGGCAAGCGGCGCGCGGCCAGGCCCCCTCGTTGCAGTGGCAAGCGCTGCAACTGTGGCAACGGGCCGAAGAGATAGTCTGGCAGGAGCAGCTGCAAGGCATGCTGCGGCAGCCCGTTAAGCCAGCGGCAGGAGCTGCGCCGATTGCACGGGTGTTCTTCTGTATTGATGTGCGCTCCGAGGTGCTGCGTCGTGCCCTTGAAGAGGTTTGCCCACAGGTCCAGACCGGTGGTTTTGCCGGGTTCTTTGGCCTGCCAATCGCCTACACCCCGTTGGGCACGCAAGCCGCTCGGCCACAACTTCCGGGATTGCTGGCTGCGCAGTTGGCCGTCACCGACAGCAGCGGCAACGCTGTCCGTGACAAAGCGTTAGCCGCGTTACGCAACAAGCGCTTGGCCCGTGCGGGGCACTGGCAGCTATTCGAGCGCCTGCCTGCCTCGACTTTTACCCTGGTTGAAGCGCTTGGGCTGGGCTATGCCGGTGCACTGCTGGGGCGCGTGGGCGGGCTTTTGGCCCGCCCACCTGCACCTGACCGCAACGCATTGCGGCCAAGCGAGTGGCAACAGTTGCAGCCTGCGCTACCCGTGATCGCGCTTGAGCAGCGCACGAGCGTGGCGGCGCGTATCTTGCGCGCCATGAGCCTCACGCATGACTTCCCTCCGCTGATCATATTGCTGGGGCATGGCAGCCAGAGTGCCAATAACCCGCAAGCGGCGGGCTTGGACTGTGGCGCCTGCTGCGGCCAGAGCGGCGAGATCAATGCCCGTTTGTTGGCCGATTTGCTCAATGATGCGGAGGTGCGCAAAGCCCTGCTCCAGGAAGGTATCGACCTGCCGGAGGAGTGCCGGGTGCTGGCCGGGCTGCATAACACCACTACCGATGAAATTCAGGTGTTTGCCAGCGAGTTGTTACCGCCGCATCTGCATTCGGCCTGGCGGACACTGCGTAAAGCCCTTGATGACGCCAGCGAACGTGCTCGGCGCGAACGTGCCAGCTTGCTAGGGCTGGCACACATGGCCGAAGAACCGGCAAAACTGTTAAACAGCTTGCGCCGGCGTGGCGCTGACTGGGCGCAGACTCGGCCCGAGTGGGGGTTGGCTGGCAATGCCGCATTTATCGCTGCGCCGCGCGCTCGCACCTATGGGCAGAGCTTGCAAGGGCGGGCCTTTTTGCATGACTACGATTGGCAGCAGGATACCGGCGGTAATGTGCTGGAGCTGATCATGATGGCACCCATGGTGGTGGCAAACTGGATCAACCTGCAGTACCTGACCTCCACCACTGACAACCTGCGGTTTGGTAGCGGCAACAAGGTGCTGCATAACGTGGTTGGCGGCCGCATTGGTGTGTTCGAGGGCAATGGCGGCGATTTGCGCATCGGTCTTGCGCAGCAGTCGCTGCATGACGGTAAACGCTGGGTTCATCGGCCACTGCGGCTGACCGTGGTGATTGAAGCACCGCAGAGCATGATTGATAAGGTTATCGCCGAGCATGCTGCAGTCCGCGATCTGGTGATGCACGGCTGGCTTTATCTACTGCGCATTGACAGCGATAACAGCGACACCTTGGAGCGTTGCACGGCTGAGGGTTGGCAACCGCTACCGGGTTGAGGTTTTAAGGCCGCGCCAGCATGGCGCGGCCTTATTTAGAAGTAGCCTTCAATCTTCTTCTTTTCCATCGAGCCGTCCTGGTCGTGATCAATGATCCGGCCTTGGCGTTCAGAGGTTCGTGTCATCAGCATTTCTTGAATAATCTGCGGTAAATCAGTCGCGGTGGACTCCACTGCGCCGGTTAATGGGTAGCAACCCAGGGTGCGGAAACGCACCCAGCGGGTCTCGATACTGGCGCGTTGTTCGGCGGTCAGGTGCGGCAGGATGCGTTCATCATCAATACAGATCAGCGTGCCATGCAGCTCCACAACCGGCCTTGGTGCCGCTCGGTAGAGGTCGACGATCTCGATGTTCTCAAGGTAGATGTACTGCCAAATATCCAGCTCGGTCCAGTTAGACAAGGGGAATACACGCAGGCTCTCTCCAGATCCGACTTTCGTGTTGTAAAGCTGCCAAAGCTCGGGGCGTTGCTGCTTGGGGTCCCAGCGATGATTGCTATCGCGAAATGAACATACGCGCTCCTTTGCCCGTGATTTCTCCTCGTCGCGGCGTGCTCCGCCGAAGCAGGCATCAAAACCATACTGATCCAGCGCCTGTTTGAGCGCTTCGGTTTTCATCACGTCTGTGTATTTAGCCGAGCCCACCGAGTAAGGCGTGATACCTAAGCGTTCCCCGTCCGGATTGATATGCACGCGCATGTTTAGGTTCAAGCGCTTGGCCAGGAAGATCGTTACTAATCAGGAATTCCGTTGGCCCTTGGGGCGTCGCCCTGATGACTATCCGGGGCTTTCGTAGTTGGGGCTATCCGTTCATCCACACGAGCGCGCAGCACAAGAGTATTGCGGCTTCAGCTTATTCCAGCAGCTCTGCCGCGACCTTTTTCAACATAAAGGTCTCGCGCTGAATAGATTGCCCCATGGAGGACTCCTGACGCTGCATGACGCTCTGGTTATGGGCGATGGCTTCGTGAAGGTCGATCCAGACGGGGCGCATGCCGTTGGCGATCTCGTGGCTTTCCATCCGCACGGGCTGTAATTGCGGTGCTACTTCGCAGTGGTAAAAGTGCGAGGTCATGTGCATCAGATCGTATTGCGGCTTCCAATAGGGCCGGTACTCTTCGATATAGCCATAGTTCTGCACTATTCGAATGTCACGGGCGCCAGTCTCTTCTTCCAGCTCACGGGTGAGCCCAGCAATGATGTCCTCGCCGGCATCAAGCCCGCCGCCAGGGAAGCTGAAGTCGTTGTAACGCTCAGTGAACAACAGCAGGATCTGCTCATTGCGCAGCACGATGCCGCGCGCGGCATGACGCCGGAATACTCGGCCCTGGGTGGATTTAAGTTCGGGGTGAATCAGTTCGGTAATCAGCTGCATAGCGTCGTCAAATCAAGCAATGGGTAAAAGCCGAGCCTCAATAGCTCGGCATTTCAAGTGGATTAAGCGTTCTGGTCGGTTTTGCTGGCGCACTCAATGCACAGCGGTGTTGCCGGGTCGAAGTTCAACCGGCCGATGGCTATGGCTTCGTCGCACTGCGCGCAGTAACCATAATGACCTTCGTCGATACGGCGAAACGCCGCTTCGATGCGCAAGCGTTCACGTCTGCCTCGTTCTCGGTTGGCATCCAGCATGGCTTGCTGTTGCAGGGCATCCATGCGCGAGAGTCGACCCACTTTGCTCTGGTCCAGCTCGACGGAGTCTCGCGATTGCGCAGCAATCTCAAGGCCCTCCAGCTCTGTCAGGCGAGCCTGCAGCAGACCTCGGAAATGCGTCAGATCAATCTCATCGCTCATTGTCTGTGCCTTTCAATACAGGAGCAGCAGAATGGGGAGCCGTCGTTGATGGTCAGCGCTGTGCGCAATGGCGCTGGCGGAGCAGCAACAGGCAGCAGCGCTAGAAAGCGGATGAGTGTCCTATGGCGGGGTAACTGCCAGCGTGGAACAGCAACCAATCATCGCTTCGGGGGGGCTTTCCGGCATCGGCTCGTGGGTGGGTGGGCCGAAATATTAGCAGCTGTACCTCGTCGTTATGGTGATTTATTGACCAGATGTTGCAGCGGTGTTCGTATTCAGTCTTATCTGGGCAGGTAAGTGCGCTAGATTTTCTGCGGTGTTCAGCGCCATCTCCAGCAACCGAAATAATAGTCAAGATGTTATTCACGATTGCATCGGTGAGCTCACTGGGCGATCATTCGCCGACTGCCGGGGTATGTCCTTTGGCCACTTTCTTTTAATCTGCGTTGAGCTAGACCCTTGTAAGAACCCGCCAAGCACCCCTCCGCCATGCCTCCATCCCTGAGGTCTGTGTCTAGTCGACGCCTGCGCACATGCAGGCTTCGTACGTGTTTGTGTGAATATGGTTTTTTTCAATGCACTCTAAGAAGTTTGGCTTTCTGCCTTCAGCCCTGGCTGCTGTTTCCCTTGTTGCTGTGTTCGCCTGCGCGTGGTGGCTGAACCCTGAACGCCCTATCTCTGGCTTTGCTGTTGCGGCAATACCCGGTGAAATCATCGGCAGTACAGCGGCTCCCTTCTATAACAGCCGCTTCGCGTCTTCGGATCTTGAAGAGTTTGTTCACGCGTCATCGGTGGCGTCTTTGCCTGATGGCGGGCTGATAGCCGTCTGGTTTGCCGGCTCCCGAGAGGGGGCGGCGGATGTTCAGGTGCGCGGCGCGCGTTACGACGCGAAAACGGCGGAGTGGGGTGCTGAGTTAGTGCTCGCCACACGGGAGTCGACTCAGCACGCGCTCCAGAAACACATACGCAAACTGGGCAACCCCGTCATTGCGCTAGCTCCGGACAATCGCCTGTGGCTGTTCTACGTTTCGGTGTCGATTGGCGGCTGGGCCGGTAGCGCGATCAATGCCATGTACTCGGATGATTTCGGCGCAAGCTGGTCGACGCCGAAGCAGCTGATCACCACGCCTTTTCTGAATATCAGCACCCTGGTGCGTAATGCGCCGGTGTTCCATAGCGACGGCACGATTGGCCTGCCCGTCTACCATGAGTTCCTGGGCAAGTTTGCCGAGTACCTGTACATCAGTCCGTCGGGTGTTGTGCTCGATAAAAGCCGTATCAGCAAAGGCAAGCATTCCCTGCAACCCACCGTCGTGCCTATGGACGAGCACAATGCCATTGCGATGTTGCGCTATGCCGGTGACGCCCATCACAAGGTACTCGCCAGCCGCACCGACGATGCAGGGCAAACCTGGAGTGAGCCGTATGCGCTTGACCCCTCCAACCCCAACTCTTCGCTTGCGGCGGTAGCCACCCCCAACCATGGTTTGCTGGTGGCGCTGAACGATCTTGAGGACGGACGCTTTCGCCTGCGCCTGATGGGCACTGACTTCAGTCTCGATGAATGGAAGCAGGTCATTGATGTTGATGAGTCGCCTGATCTGCAAGGCAACCCATTCAGCCCTGAGGCGTATCGGGAAATCATCGGCGATAAGTTTCGCCTCTCCAGTGGGGCAGGTCGACTGGGCCTGGTCGACGAGTTCCTGACCAAACTGGATTACCGCGTGTGCTCGAAGCACGGCTGTGATTTTGAGTACGAATACCCGTACTTCATTAAGGGTGCCGATGGTCTCTACCATCTGGTTTATTCGTGGAATAACACCTTTATCAAACACGTCAGCTTCAATGATGCCTGGCTAGAGGAGCAGCTCTAATGCTTGAACTTTGGCAAGCGCACCTGACCTTTGCGCTACTCGCGTTTGTTCTAACTCCGGGGTTTGGACTCCGTCCGGGTCTGCAGGCTCTGCGCCTGCTGGTGCTGCTGGGGATCAGTTTTATTTCCGTAGACGGTCTCCCGCTGGCGGCCTATATGCGTAGCTTCACCGATGACGTGGCGATCACCACGCTGGTGGCGCTGGCATTTGCTGCTGCAGTGCGTATGGGGCTGGCGACGCGGCTGGAGCAGACGACTCGTTTACAGCTGCTGATCCTGATGGCAGCGCTGGCACTCGTTCTGTACCCGGCGACGATGGGCCTGAGCTACGTTGACCCTTACCGGCTGGGCTACAACCCGCGCCCGTTGATCATCGCTATCGGTGTGGTGACCCTGGCGCTGCTGGTGCTGCGCAATTGGCTGGGGGCCTGCATGCTCGGCCTGGCGACCTTGGCCTTTAGCCTGGGCCTCAAGCCCTCGCCGAATTACTGGGACTACCTGATCGATCCTTTTATCGCGTTGTACTGCTGGGGCGCGCTGATCGGTTATGTCGCGAAGAAGATCGTGCGCTGGCCGTCCGCGCAGCGCGAGGTGAAATTGCCGATCCGCCTCTGATGGCGACACAGCACTGTTTTGTCGGTTTGATTATTTGAGGGTTGGATGATGGGTTGGCTTCACTCGCGGCGCTTGCACTACTGGTTGGGTGCAGTGGTAATTCTGTTCGTAGCGCTGGCGGCATTGCGCGGGTTGTTTTTTATCGGCTTCTCGGGGTTTGCAGCCAGCGCACTCAGCGAGGTTGAGGCAGTGCAGCAAACCCTCGGTATCGGGCTGCGTTTTGACCTGCGCCTGGCCATCTTGCTGATGCTGCCCGTTGCCCTGCTGGCATGGTTGCCCAAATGGAACCTGACGCGTTCGCGCGCTGTTCGCTGGCTGGCGCGGCTGTACCTGGCACTGGCGCTCGGCGCGGTGTTGCTGGTGTATATCATCGACTTCGGTCACTACGCCTACCTGGGTGTGCGTATCAATGCCACCGTGCTGCGCTTTCTTGAAGACGCGCAGATTTCCACCGATATGGTCTGGCAGACCTATCCGGTGGTGTGGATCAGCCTTGGCTGGGCTGCGGCCACCGCACTGGTTTGGTGGCTACTGCTGCGCCTGGAGCGAGTGACCCTGGACCGCCCGGCCAAGCCGATCAGCCGCCTCTCGCTGACCTGGGGCAGCACCTTGATGGTTGTGCTGGTCTTGCTTGGCATTCTCGGCCGCGTCGAGAGCATCAACCTGGAAAACCCGGTGCCCCTGCGCTGGAGCGATGCCTTCTTCTCCGGAGACAACCAAATTTCAGCGCTCGGCCTGAATCCGGTGATCTTCCTCTACGACACCTTGCGGGTGCCCAACGAGCCTTACGACCGCGAGCAGGTTGCGGCGCATTACGATGTCGTCAGCCGCTACCTGGGTGTCGATCAGCCCGATGCGCAGAGCCTGAATTTCAATCGCGAACAGGCACCCCAACCCTATGCCATTGCCGGTAGCCCGCCGCCGAATGTGGTGTTCGTGATGCTCGAATCCCTCGGCACCAGCGCCGTGGGTGCTTACGGCAACCCGCTGAACCCAACGCCGAATATTGATCGGTTGGCCAAGCAGAGCTGGTTCTTCAAGAACTTCTATGTGCCGGTTACCGGCACGGCGAAAACCGTCTGGGCCAGTATCTCCGGTGTGCCTGATGTTTCCCGCGCTGAGACCTCGACGCGCAATCCGTTGATCACGCGCCAACACACGCTGATCAATGCGCTGCCGGGCTATGAAAAGTTTTACATGATCGGTGGCAATTCCGGCTGGGCGAATATGAACGCCCTGATTCGTCAGAGCATCGACAACGTGCAGCTGCTTGAGGAGCGTCATTGGACCTCGCCCATGGTGGACGTTTGGGGCGTTTCGGATCTTGACCTGTTCAAGGAAAGCGACCGCATCCTGCGTCAGCAAGCCGCTGGCAAACCCTTCTTCGCCTATATCCAGACGGCGGGCAACCATCGCCCCTTTACCATCCCTAAACAGAACGACGGTTTTGAGGTGCTCGATCTGCCGCTGGAAACCGTGCAGAACGCCGGCTCGCGCAGCGTTGAGCAATACAACGCAGTACGCCTGCTGGACTTCAATATCGGTCGTCTGATGGAGATCGCCAAAGAGGGCGGTTGGTACGACAACACCATCTTCGTCATGTTTGGCGACCACAACACCCGCATCAGCCAGATCCCCCACATGCCGCCGGCATTCGAGAAGCTTGGGCTGGAAAGTAACCATGTGCCGCTGCTGATCCATGCACCCAAACTGCTGGAACCAAGGGTGATCGAAGAAGCCGTGGGCTTGGTCGACCTGCTGCCCAGCGTGCTCGGCATGGCCGGCATGGAGTTTCGTAACGGCGCGCTGGGCCGTGACATTCAGCAGCCAGCACCGGAAGGCGAGCGCGTGGTGCCGCTGGTATTGCGCGAGGGCACCTTCCCGCTGATCGGGGGCGTGACCAAAGACTTCCTCCTGCAAATGCAACACGACGGCAGCGAGCCGACCTTGCATGACCTGGCCTCGATGGAACCGCTAGAGAACGTTGCCGACCAGCACCCAGAAGAGTTTCGTCGTTTGAGCGAGCTGACCCGTGGGCTGCATGAAACATCGCGTCTGATGCTTTACCAGAACGTCCGAAAAGACTGAGCAAACGCCGGGCGCACTGCCCGGTGTGGCGGTTGATTACTGCATACAAACGGGATTGACGCCTTGCGCGCCAGTCCCGTTTTTTGTGTTGGCCGCTGGGGCGTGGGCGTAGGGCGTCCATTGCGCTAAGCGAGTTTGGTTGCGCCCTCGAAACGCTCGTGAGGGGTTGAGGTGACGTTAATTTTCCAGGGAAGATCATGGACATTCGATCAACGCAAACAAAAGACTGGGCGCTATTAAAGCAAGTCCGACTTGCCGCGCTTTTGGACGCGCCTACGGCGTTTGCCGTGAGTTATCAAACCGCCGCCGCATACAGTGACGAACAGTGGAAAGACAGGGCCTCATCGGCCGGAACAGAGTTCTGGCTGGCCTTCGAGCAAGACCGACCTGTCGCCATGGTGGGTGCTGTAGTCAGTGGCGCGCAGCGCTTTAGCCTGATTGGAATGTGGGTTGCACCGGCTGCACGAGGCTCTGGTGTAGCCACTCGGTTGGTAGAAGCAGTGAAAAATCGCGCGACGGAGAAAGGCTTTGATCGCGTCTACCTGGAAGTATCCACCGACAGTGCAAGAGCCGCGAATTTCTATCTGAAGCAGGGTTTTGCTTTCCTGGATGAATGGGAGCCGCTCGATAGTCATCCGCATATTACGGTTCAGACGATGCTCTGGATTCAGAGCTGATTTACAGCGTTCCCTGCTGGCTGGGCCGTCGGTATGCATCGTCAAGCCTTCATCTGTTGTACTGCTTTGTTATGTTGCGCGAAGCGGTACACCGAACCAGCTAGAGTCCATGCGCTCCCATCGCAACTGTCCATGACGTGAATACATATGACAAACCTCAATATTTGCGCTGCTCAATATTGCTCAGTAGCAGGCAGCCTCAGCGTCAACATTGATCGCCATGCACAGTTCATGCGCCTTGCCGCCAAGCAGGGTGTTGAATTTCTGTTGTTTCCGGAATTGTCCCTGACTGGCTACGAGCCAACTTTCGCGCGTGAACTAGCCCAAAAGCCAGATGCTGAAATTCTGCAGCCTCTGCGTGATCTGGCGCAGCAGTTGCAAATGACCACTGTAGTTGGCCTGCCGCTGTGCCGCCCTGGTAGCGAAGCGATCTTGATTGGAGCGCTTGTTTTCGCCGCTGATGGTTCGCAGGCCGTGTATACCAAGCAGCATTTGCACCCCGGCGAAGAGGCTGTGTTTAGCGCGGGAGATGGAGGTGCGTTTTTGAACATCGGGGCTGAGCAAATAGCGCTATCGGTCTGCGCTGATTTTGCACACGCCAGCCATGCGCGAACCGCCGCCAAAGCAGGCGCCGGTGTATACGCTGCCAGCGTGCTGATCAGCGATAACGGCTACCCACACGACAGTCGGCTGCTGAAAGGCTACGCCCAGGAACATTCGCTAGGGGTCTTGATGGCCAATCATGGAGGCCCCACCGGTGGCTGGGCCTGCGCAGGGCGTAGCGCGTTCTGGGCCCCAGGCGGCCAACTGGTCGTGAGCGCAGCTGGTACAGGCGATTGCCTCGTAATTGTACGCCGTCGACAAGGGGCCTGGCAGGGGCAGATCGTGGAGTGCTCATATACGCTGTGATCTTTCGGTTAAAACACCGAGGTGTTTCGTAGAAACCTTATAGGCTGCAGCTTCTGGCTTATAAATAAATCCGTCCTTTTTTCCTTTGCTGTGTCCGCCATCCCAGGCAGCCACCCTAGGCGACGTTGAACATTGTTCGAGGCAGTTTCGGGTTTCGGGCCTGCATAAAAGTAAAAACCCGCACAAGGCGGGTTTTGGGTCTGCGGTGCGGTGAGCTTGGTACTAGCGCTCCAGATACTGCAGCTTGTCCTTCACGCCATCCCACTCTTCAGCGTCCGGTAGGGACTCTTTCTTCTCGGTGATATTTGGCCAGACTTCAGCCAGGTCGGCGTTCAGTTCGATATATTCCTGCTGATCTTCCGGCACCTCATCTTCGGAGAAGATGGCTTGTGCAGGGCATTCAGGCTCGCAGAGTGCGCAGTCGATGCACTCGTCCGGGTGGATCACCAGGAAGTTCGGGCCTTCGTAGAAGCAGTCCACCGGGCAGACTTCTACGCAGTCGGTGTATTTGCATTTGACGCAGTTGTCGGTAACGACGAAGGTCATTTCTGATTCTCTCCTCGGGCGCCAGCCTGCCCCGTTCTATGCGGGTTTTAAGCAGGCTAGGGGTAGTGGCCACGGCTCAGGCTTTAAGTCGGGCAATGGTAAAAATGCGCGCGATTCTAACAGTTCGCGCGACTAAACGTTAGAAGCGTGTCTTCCATGTATATAACAGTTCCAGCGCTTTACGCGGAGTCAGATCATCCGGGTTGATCTTGCGTAATTCCTCCTGCAGCGGGTGCGGCAGGCTGGCGAACATATCGCTTTGCATCGGTGCGGCTGCCTGTCCGGGCTGCGCTGGCGGCAGTTCGTGGGGTAGGCTGGTGGTTTCCAGGCGCGCCAGGTGCTCGCGGGCACGCAGGATAACCTCATTCGGCACCCCCGCCAGCTGCGCCACAGCCAAACCGTAGCTTTGGCTGGCCGGACCGGGTAATACATGGTGCAAAAACACAATGCGTTCATTGTGCTCGGTGGCATTCAAATGCACGTTGGCCACGATGGGCTGGCTTTCCGGTAGCACGGTCAGCTCGAAATAGTGGGTGGCAAACAAGGTGTAGGCGCGCAGTTTGGCCAGTTGCTCGGCGGCGGCCCAGGCCAGGGACAGGCCGTCGAAGGTGCTGGTGCCACGACCCACTTCATCCATCAGCACCAGGCTGCGCTCTGTGGCGTTGTGCAGGATATTCGCGGTCTCGCTCATCTCCACCATAAAGGTCGAGCGGCCACCGGCCAGGTCATCGCTGGAGCCGATGCGGGTAAAAATGCGATCGACCAGCGACAGCTCGCAGCTTTTCGCCGGCACGAAGCTGCCGATATGGGCCAGTAGCACGATCAGCGCGGTTTGCCGCATGTAGGTGGATTTACCACCCATGTTCGGCCCTGTGATGATCAGCATGCGCGTGTCATCGTCCAGGCTCAGGTCGTTGGCCACGAACGGCGTGGTCAGTACCTGCTCGACCACCGGGTGACGGCCTTGGTCGATGCGCATGCAGGGCTCATCTACAAAACGTGGGCGATTGAGATCCAGATTTAGTGCGCGCTCAGCCAGGTTGCTCAGCACGTCTAGCTCGGCCAGGGCGGCGGCGCTGTCTTGCAACGGACCGAGGTGGCCTATCAGGCGTTCGAGCAGCTCGTCATAGAGCATCTTCTCGCGGGCCAAGGCACGGCTCTTGGCGGACAGCGCTTTGTCTTCAAACTCTTTCAGCTCGGGCGTGATAAAGCGCTCGGCGCCTTTCAGGGTCTGGCGGCGGATATAGTCGGCCGGAGCGGATTCGGCCTGTTTGCTCGGCAGTTCGATAAAGTAGCCGTGTACACGGTTGTAGCCGACCTTGAGGTTGGCCAGGCCGGTGCGGGCTTTCTCGCGGGTTTCCAGGTCCATCAGGTACTGGCCGGCGTTCTCGCTAAGCGATTGCAGCTCATCCAGTTCGGCGTCGTAACCAGTTTTCAGCACGCCGCCATCGCGGATCACCGCCGGCGGGTTGTCGATAATCGCCCGGGCCAGCAGCTCGGCCAGTTCCGGGTAGGTGCTGACGACGCCCGCCAGATCGCTCAGGTGCGGCGCCTCCAGGTTGGTCATGGCCATCTGCAGCGTGGGCAATGCGGCCAGGGCATCGCGCAGGCGCGCCAGATCACGCGGGCGCGCATTACGCAGGCCGATACGGGCGAGGATACGCTCCAGGTCGCCGATTTCCTTCAGCTGTGGCTGCAGGGTTTCGAAGCGATAGCGTTCCAGCAGGCAGGCAATCGACTCTTGGCGTGCTTCCAGAATGGCCTGGTCACGCAACGGGCGATTCAGCCAACGGCTAAGCAGGCGGCTGCCCATGGCGGTCTGGCAGCGATCAACCACCGATTGCAGGGTGTTCTCGCGTCCACCGGCCAGGTTGATGTCCAGCTCCAGGTTGCGGCGGCTGGCCCCGTCGAGAATCACCGTGTCGTCCAGGCGTTCGTGGCGCAGGCTGCGCAGGTGCGGCAGTGCGGTGCGCTGGGTTTCTTTTGCGTAGGCCAACAGGCAGCCGGCGGCGCCGATGGCCAGGGTCAGGTTTTCGCAGCCGAAGCCTTTCAGATCCTGGGTAGCGAACTGCTGACACAGACTCTTGTGCGCGGTGTCGCGTTCGAAGTCCCAGGGCGCGCGGCGGTGCGTGCCACGACGTTTTTCGGCGGGCAAACCTTGCGGCCAATCATCGGGGATCAACAGTTCAACCGGATTCAGGCGTTCCAGCTCGGCCAGCAGGTTTTCCCAGCCTTGGATCTCCAGCACGCTGAAGCGACCGCTGGTGATATCCAGTACGGCCAGGCCGAACAGGCGCTCATCACCGAGCACCGCCGCCAGCAGGTTGTCGCGCCGCTCGTCGAGCAGGGCCTCGTCGCTGACGGTGCCAGGGGTGATGATGCGTACCACCTGGCGTTCCACCGGGCCTTTGCTGGTGGCCGGATCGCCGATCTGTTCGCAGATCACTACCGACTCGCCGAGCTTGACCAGCTTGGCCAGGTAGCCCTCCAGCGAGTGGTAGGGAATCCCGCACATGGGGATGGCCTGGCCGGCGGACTGGCCGCGAGCCGTCAGGGTGATATCCAGCAGCTTGGCGGCTTTTTTCGCGTCCTCGTAGAAGATCTCGTAGAAGTCGCCCATGCGGTAAAACATCAGCTGTTCCGGGTGCTGATTTTTCAGCTTCCAGTACTGCTGCATCATCGGCGTGTGAGAACTGAGGTCGCTTTGGCTCATCGTTTTAACTGTCCGGCTGAATCGCAAAAGCGCCTAGTGTAGGGTATCCACCTCGTCGGTTTCACCCCGGAGTGCAGATGACTGCGAATGAATATGTCCTGACCCAACTGGCTGCCGAATTGGGTGCGCAGCTGATTGCCGCCAAGGCCCAGGTGACGACAGCCGAATCCTGCACCGGTGGCGGTATTGCCGAGGCGATTACCCGCATTCCCGGTAGCTCGGCCTGGTTTGAAGTCGGTTATGTCACTTACTCCAATGCGCAGAAGACTAAACAGCTGGGCGTGCCTGAGGCGCTGTTCGCCACGGTCGGTGCGGTGAGTCAGGAGGTGGTCGAGGCCATGGTGCGTGGTGCCCAAGCCCATAGCCGTGCGCGTTATGCGGTGGCGGTCAGTGGTGTGGCAGGCCCCGATGGTGGTTCGCCGGAGAAACCGGTGGGCACGGTCTGGCTGGCTTGGGGCGATGGTGAGCAACTATTCAGCGTGCGCCGGCAGTTTGCCGGGGATCGCAGCGAAGTTCGCCGACAAACGGTCGAGGCCGCACTGGCTGGGCTATTGCGCCTACTTACGCAAGAAAATCCAAACGCGGGGTAGGCGGGCGACTTGCCCTGTGGAATAATACTGTCTACTTATACAGTTGTTGGTGGCCGCTAGCTGGCCCTTCTTGATTACGTGAGGACTTAAATGGACGAGAATAAGAAGCGCGCTTTGGCGGCAGCCTTGGGCCAGATTGAAAAGCAGTTCGGCAAAGGTGCGGTCATGCGCATGGGCGATCAAGATCGCCAGGCGATTCCGGCCATCTCCACTGGCTCGCTAGGTCTGGATATCGCGCTGGGTATTGGCGGTCTGCCGAAAGGTCGTATCGTTGAAATCTACGGCCCTGAGTCTTCCGGTAAAACCACCCTGACTCTGTCGGTGATCGCCGAAGCCCAGAAACTCGGCGCCACCTGCGCTTTCGTCGATGCCGAGCATGCGCTCGACCCTGAGTACGCTGGCAAGCTGGGCGTCAACGTTGACGATTTGCTGGTTTCGCAGCCGGATACCGGTGAGCAGGCCCTGGAAATCACCGACATGTTGGTACGCTCCAACGCCATCGACGTGATCGTGATCGATTCCGTGGCTGCCCTGGTGCCGAAGGCGGAAATCGAAGGCGAAATGGGCGACATGCACGTTGGCCTGCAGGCCCGCCTGATGAGCCAAGCGCTGCGCAAAATCACCGGCAACATCAAGAACGCCAACTGCCTGGTGATCTTTATCAACCAGATCCGCATGAAGATCGGCGTGATGTTTGGCAGCCCGGAAACCACTACCGGTGGTAACGCCCTGAAATTCTATGCTTCGGTTCGCTTGGACATCCGCCGTACCGGCGCGGTGAAAGAAGGCGATGAAGTAGTGGGTAGTGAAACCCGCGTTAAGGTAGTGAAGAACAAGGTCGCGCCACCGTTCCGTCAGGCCGAGTTCCAGATTCTTTACGGCAAGGGCATCTACCGTAATGGTGAGATCATCGATCTCGGCGTGCAGCACGGTCTGCTGGAGAAGTCCGGCGCCTGGTACAGCTACCAGGGCAGCAAGATTGGTCAGGGTAAGGCTAACTCGGCCAAGTACCTGGAAGACAACCCAGAAGTGGCACGCACCATTGAAGGCTTGATCCGTGAGAAGTTGCTGGTAGTCAGTCCGACGGTCAAGGCCAACTCGGGCGCCACTGCTGATGATCTGGCTGATGCCGACGCCTGATCTGTCTACCTATGTCCATTGCTCTGGATAACCCCGTCGCGGTGCGACGGGCGGCCATGGATCTGTTGGCGCGGCGCGAACATGGCCGCGTCGAGTTGACCCGCAAGTTGCGCAGTCGCGGGGCGGCAGATGAGTTGATCGAGGCCGCTCTTGATCGCCTGGCTGAAGAAGGCTTGCTGTCAGAAGCGCGCTATCTGGAGGCCTTTGTCAGCTATCGTGCGCGTGCCGGCTATGGGCCGTTGCGTATTCGTGAAGAGTTGACCCGGCGCGGCCTGGCCCGTAGTGATGTCGAGCAGGCCCTGCGCGACAGTGGTATCGACTGGCATGAACATCTGCAGGACACCTGGCAGCGCAAGTTTGCCGGTGAGCTGCCTTGTGATGCCCGTGAGCGTGCCCAGCAGAGCCGCTTTCTTAGTTATCGGGGTTATCCGCCTGAGCTGATCGGACGCTTGTTACGCGGTGCGTTTGACGATTAGGCCGAAGCTTGCTGTTCGCCGACCAGTTTGTATCAACTCCCTCCGTTCTCCCCGTTACCTACTCTCATCAAAAAAATAACTCTTTGTTTTATATCAAGAAATTAAATTCGCACAAAGACCTGTAGGAGCGGGCCATGCCCGCGATGCGTTTCGCGGGCATGGCCCGCTCCTACAGGCACCTACAAGCCGATAGACGCAATTGCCCCCAGTTTGCTGCGCGACAGCGCGGCGTCTGGACGACGGGGCATCTCCCACACGCCGATGATGCGGCAGTACTGCAAGCAAATGCCTTCGGTACTGAAATGCGTGTGGCTGATTTTTTCTTGTTAGCCAACTGAGCCGAGATTGCCGATAGCCCGTAAGCAAGGCTATCGGCTGGGCGGCAGGTCAGGCGTTTTCTGCCCAGTTGTGCGGCTGGTTGACCAGGTCGAGCAATTCGCGCAAGCGGCCGTGGTTGCGGCCGTTAAAGGCGAAGGCTAGGCGCGTCATATGGCAGAGCTCCGGTTCGTCCTGCTCGGAGTCGCAGTGCGCTTGTTGCTGGAAGTCGCCGTGCGTGCACAGGCCGCGGAACTCATGGTTCAGCTGCTGCATGGCTGCCTCGTTCAGCGCATGGTTAAGGCGGATAACGTAGCGCTCCTTGAGCCAACGGCTGGAGTGGTAGTTGCGGTAGAACTGGGCAATTTCTTCTGCGGCATCTTCGGCGCTATGTACTAAACGCATCAGGCGCATATCGCTGGGCAGGATATAGCCATTGTCTTGCAGCTGTTCCTGCAGAAAGGTCAGGGCGCTAGCCCAGAAAGTGCCGCCAGGCTGGTCAAGCAATACCACGGGCACCAGCGGGCTTTTGCCGGTCTGGATCAGGGTTAGTACTTCCAGCGCTTCGTCCAGGGTGCCGAAGCCTCCCGGACAGAGCACCAGGCCGTCAGCTTCCTTGACGAAGAACAGCTTGCGCAGAAAGAAGAAATGGAACGACAGCAAGTTGCTGCTGCCTTGTACGGTGGCATTTGCGCCCTGTTCAAAGGGCAGGGTGATATTGAACCCCAGGCTGTTTTCCAGGCCGGCACCTTCGTGGGCGGCTGCCATAATGCCGCCACCGGCACCGGTGATAACCATCAGGTTGTGTTTGGCCAGGGTTGCGCCCAGGTCGCGGGCCAGGTTGTACACCGGGTGGTTGGCCGGGGTGCGCGCCGAGCCGAACACGGTCACCTTGCGTCGCCGCTTGAACTGTTCCAGCGCACTGAAGGCTTGCTCCAATTCGCGCAGGGTCTGCAGCATGATTTTGGCATCCCAGCGATTGCGATCGGCCTGTGCCATGCGCACAACCGTACCGAGCATGGCCTGGTAGAGCTTGGTGTTGGGGCTGTCGGGCGGTGCGGCTAGGATGCCCAGTTCTGCCACTTTGCTGGTCAGGTCTATGCCGCTGGTTTGAAAATGCCGGGACAGAAAATCGTCCGATTCATAGGGCATACAACTTCTCCTTCTGGTTGCCGGCCGAGGCGGCGTACTGTTGCGTCGGCCTTGTCCTGAGTATGGCTGTGACCGATGGTTTGTGCGGCGCATGCTCCTGCACGATAACCGATGGCCTATGCCAGGACTGCATCAGAGGGCGATTTGCTCGCCGGGTTCATCGACACATATCCGTGCGCCGTCACGGCTTTCGATCAGGTAGCAGGAACCGGTGACTTGTTGAATTGCGCCGAGGAAGTTGAGCTGGGTATAGCTAATCCTTGAGCGAGTTGAATGGGTGGCGCTTAAGACTGTCCTATCAAGCAACAGGGAGGGTGATACAGGTCAGCATCTGCCTGTCTCGCGCGCTCTAAGCTGTCTCAAACTATCGGAGCCGCATATGACCCAGCTATTTCCCAGCGCCAGCGAGTTGGCCGAGCACGCGCGCCTTGAGCCGACCTTCGCTGCCTGGCAGCGCGGTTATGGTCCTTTGCAGCATAGTCCGCAGACCTGCGCGGCGGTCTACCGCCTGGCTCACCAACTGGTGCAAGCTGGCGTGCAGGCGGATCTGTCCAGCGTTTACCGGCACTTTTACGCGCTGGATCGGCTGACCGCTGCGGGACTGTGGCTGGTGGTGCATATGACTTATGCCCAGCGCGTGCGCCTTGATGGTGTGGCGTTGGCCGCAGAGGACTTCAAAGTCTCGCCCGAAGGGCACACCGGCGGTGCGCTGAACATGGTACCGGCCTACGCCGGCTACCTGGCGCTGAATAATCTGACCGGGGAAACCCGTGGCTGGCTGATGGGGCAGGGCCACTGTGTGGCGGCCATTGAGGCGCTCAACCTGCTGACGGCCAATCAGCATCCGGAGCAGGCCGAGCGCTACCCCTGTGATGAGGTCGGGATGAGCCAGTTGGTGGCCGACTTCTACAGCTATGTGCAGAACGCGGCCGGCCAGGTCTGCGCGCCGTTGGGCAGTCACGTCAACCCGCACACCGCTGGGGGTATTGCTGAGGGCGGTTATCTGGGGTTTGCCGAGCTGCAATATGCCCATCTACCGTTACCTGGCGAGAAGCTGGTGGCGTTCCTCTCCGATGGTGCGGCCGAGGAGCAACGCGGCAGTGACTGGATGCCGCGCTGGTGGCGTGCCGAAGACTGTGGCGTGGCCTTGCCGCTGATGATTGCCAACGGCCGGCGCATAGAGCAACGCACCGAGCTGGCGACGCCCGCCGGGCTGGAGAACTTTCGCGAGCACCTGCGCCATTGCGGTTTTGATCCTGTGAGTTTTGATGGTCGTGACCCGGCCGCTTTTGTCTGCGCTCTGTGGGACATGGAGCAGCGCCTGGGCCGCCGTGTGCAGGAGCTGCGCGATGGTGTGCTGAGTTACCCGCTGCCGATGCCTTATGGCATTGCCGAAACGCTCAAGGGCTTTGGCTTTTATGGCGCAGGCAGCAATGCGGCGCATAACCTGCCATTGCCAGCCAACCCGCATACCGATGGGGCTGCCCGCGAACTGTTCAATCAGCATGCGGCGCAGCTCTGGGTCGCGCCGGATGAGCTGAGTGCCGCCTGCGCGCTGTTTGCGAATCGAGGTTCCCGCGCGCTGGAGCGCGATAACCCGCTGGCGCAGCGTCATCCCGCGCTGCCAAAACTGCCCGAGCTGCATTACCAGGACGGCGCCTGCTCGCCGATGCTGGCGCTGGATCGTTTCTTTGTCGATCTGGTGCAGGCCAATCCACAGTTGCGTCCGCGCGTCGGTAACCCCGATGAGTTGGCCAGCAATCGCCTGGGCGGCGTGCTCAAGGCGCTCAAGCACCGGGTGACCGCGCCGGAGAGCGAACTGGAAGCACTGGATGGCGCCATCATCACTGCGCTCAACGAAGAGGCGGTGGTGTCCGCCTGCCTGGCCAACCAGGGTGGCCTGAATCTGGTGGCGAGCTACGAGGCCTTCTGCGTGAAGATGCTCGGCGCGGTGCGCCAGCGCATCATCTTTGCCCGGCAGCAGAAAGAGGCGGGGCGCCCAGCAGGTTGGCTCGGCTGGCCGTTGGTGGCCACGTCGCACACCTGGGAGAACGGCAAGAATCAACAATCGCACCAGGACACCACCTTCTGCGAGGCTTTGCTCGGTGAGATGGGCGATATGGTCCGGGTGCTGTTTCCGGCCGATCACAACTCGCTATTGGCGCTGCTGCCAGGTATCTACCAGTCGCGCGGCCAGATCGCTTGCATGGTGATTGCCAAGCGCGAGCGGCCTTGCGTATTCACCCGTGAGCAGGCCGAGCAGCTGGCGCAGGATGGCGCCATTGTGCTGGCTGAGCAGCCTGGAGAGCAGCCCCTGCTGCTGATCGCCACTGGCAGCTATCAGTTGGCGCAAATGCAGCGCGCGGCCGTTCGTCTGGGCGCGGCCGGATGTGCCTGGCGTCTGGTTTACTTACAAGAGCCGGGACGTTTTCGCGCAGCCCGCGATACCTGGGAACAGGCGGTGATTGTCGATGCCGAGCGGGTTGAGCGGTTATTCCCGGCTGCCAGCACAAAGCGTGTGCTGCTCACCCATATGCGTCCGGAAGTTGCCCGTGGGCATCTGTGGCAGCTGCTTGGTGACGCTCGACACAGCCGCGTGTTGGGCTATCGAAACCGGGGTGGCACCCTGGATGAAGCCGGCATGCTGTTCGCCAATCAGGCGAGTTGGGCGCATGTGCTGGAGGCAGCCGCCACATTACTGGAGAAGCCACTTGGCGATTTGCTCAGTGCCGAGGAGCAAGCTGCCGTGCAAGGGCGAGGAGAGCCGCGCTGTCTACGTTAGCAAGCGGAAGATGTAGCGGGAAAGGAGGGGCAGGTATGCCTAAGTTGACCTTGGATCTTGATATGGATTTATACCGCCTGCTGCAGCAGGTCGCGCGCAATAACCAGGTAAGCCTGGAAGAGGAGTGTTTGCAGCGGCTTGAGGGTGCAGTACGACGTTCGCGTTATATGCACGCCTTATTGGCGGATTTGCGCGCCGATGATGAGCAGCGGCGCGCGCAGCAGGGTAGCGGTTGAGGCTTACAGGCCGCAATCCGCTTTGCTGAACCGCTCGGTGGTCACCGGGCGGTTGCTCTTGTATTCGCTGAATTCGTAGCGCAGCGCTGCACCGTCGGACCAGTAACTGGCGATAACCTGCATTACGGCACACGCTGTTGGCCAGTTGTGCGCGCACCACATCCGGGTTGCCGCGCATCTTTGCTGCATGCTCGCTGCGCACGCTGAGATGGTTGACCAGCTCGCTGCCATCAACGGTATAGCCCTGATCAAGAATGTCTTCGTTGATCGCCCGTGGCGTGCCTACGCTGCTTTCGCGCGCGACTTTTTCTAGGGTCTTGCTCAATTCAAAGTCTTTCAGGGTGGCGCCATGGGCAAACAGGGGCAGGCTCAAGGCCAGGGTCAGGCTGGTCAGACGCAGCATGGGGTTCTCCAAGGGTTATTCGCTCCTCTGACCGACAAGGCCGGCCAGAGGTTCAGTGGCGTCTATCTTACTCGCCTGCAGGCACTTACGCAGTTGCCACGGCAGGCGGCGTAAGACGCACGGTTGAATAAGCAGCCGCGCGCTTTGTTAGACTGCCGCGCTTGCTGACCCCTGGATGACCCATGCCGTTCTTTTTCTTCTGTCAGGTGCACACCTGATGAGCCACGCTGTCGCGCGTTTGCGGGCCGCGCGGATTGCCCGCAGTGCCAAACCTTTTCTTGCCCGTGGCAGCCGCTCGGTGCGTTGTGATGATTGCCGCCTGGTGATGACCCATTGCCTGTGCGCCTGGCGCCCGCGTATTGCCGCAACGTCTGCGGTGTGTCTGCTGATGCATGATGTCGAAGCGCTCAAGCCGAGCAACACCGGTTGGCTGATTGCCGATGTGCTGGCCGATACCTCGGCATTCGGCTGGTCACGGGTTGCAGTGGATGCTGAGTTGCCGGCGTTGCTGCGTGATCCGCAGTGGCAGCCTTATCTGGTGTTTCCGGGCGAATATGTCGCCGCCGAGCGAGTGGTCAGCGAGGTGCAGCCGGCGCCGGGCAAGCGGCCGTTGTTTGTGCTGCTGGATGCCACCTGGAGCGAGGCGCGCAAGATGTTTCGCAAAAGCCCCTACCTCGACAGCCTGCCGGTGCTCAGCTTGCAGGCTGAGCAGCTGTCACGCTACAAACTGCGCCGCTCCAAGCGCGACGACCATTTCTGCACCGCCGAAGTGGCTGCTCTGTGCCTGGAACTGGCCGGTGACCAGCGCGCGGCCGATGGCTTGAATGCCTATCTGGATGTCTTCAGCCAGCACTACCTGGCCGCCAAGGCACCGCGCACGGTGCCGCTGGATGATCCACTGCACGACCGCCTGCGCCAGTTTCTTTAGCGGTTAGCAGGTAGTTTTCAGCGGCCTGCTAGTTGGCCAGTTTCTTCGGCCACAACTGCGCCAATAGCATGCCGGCAAACATCAGTGCGCAGCCGAAGTAGCCGCGCAGCTCCAGCGATTCACCGAGCAGCCAGGCCCCGGCGATGGCGGCGAATACTGCCTCCAGCGAGAGGATGATGGCGGCGTGGGAGGCGATGGCGTCTTTCTGCGCCACCACCTGCAAGGTAAAACCGATGGCGACGCCAAAGAGGCCGCCGTAGAGAATCGCCGGCCCGGCGGCGATAATCGCTTGCAGCTGGACTTCCTCGAAGATCACTGCCAGCAGCAGGCTGATCACCGCGCAGGTGATAAATTGCACCAGGGCCAGGCGCAGTGGGTCATGGCGGCCGGCAAAGAAGCCCACCAGCAGCACATGCACGCCCCAGACAAAGGCGCCGGCCAGTTGCAGCCAATCGCCGGAGGCTACGGTAAAGCCCTGGCCGACGCTGAGCAGGAACATGCCGACCACCGCCAGGCTTGCTCCCAGCCAGATGCCCAGACCGGTTTTATGACCGATAAACAGCCCCAGCAGCGGCACGATGATCACATACAACCCGGTGATAAAGCCGGAGTTGGTCACGCTGGTAAACAGCAGGCCAACCTGCTGCAGGTTGATTCCCAAAGCCAGCGCCAGGCCCATCAACACGCCGCCACGCAACAGTTGGCGGTTCAATGGCGCGACTGTCGCACTGCTGCGGCCTTCCAGCAAGCGCAGGACCGGCAGCAGAATCAGCGCCGCTAGGGCAAAGCGCAGGCCGCTGTAGAGGAATGGACCGATGGAGTCCATACCCAGACGCTGGGCGACAAATGCCGAACCCCAGATCATCGCGGTCAGCAGCATCAACAGGTCGGCGCGCAGGGCGTGGCTTCGCATTTCAGGCTCTCGTCGGCAAAGCTGCGAACTGTGCCGCAAAGCGTGATGCTTGACCACCCTGTAAGTGCTGGGCATGCTTGGTCGCTTTTCGGCGTTTTCAGGCCTGGTTGCGCGGCAACCCTGCGGCCTGCACGCACTGTTCACCGTGCCCTGGACATTACCCCTAGCGGGTATCCACATAACAAAAACAGGATTCACCATGGCCGCTTTTGAAATCCTTATTGCTGATGACCACCCGCTGTTTCGCAGTGCCTTGCAGCAGGCGTTGGCCCTGGGGCTGGGGCCGGATGTGCGGCTGGTCGAAGCGGCCAGTATTGCTGAGCTGGAAGCCTGCCTGGCGCAGAAGACCGATTGGGATCTGGTGCTGCTTGACCTCAATATGCCCGGCGCTTATGGCTTCTCTGGCCTGGTGCTGCTGCGTGGGCAATACCCGCATATACCGGTGGTGATGATTTCTGCCCAGGAAGAGCCGTCCATTGTCGCGCGTTCGCGGGAGTTCGGCGCCAGCGGTTTTATCCCCAAATCCAGCCCGCTGGAAACCATTCAGCAAGCGGTGCGTCTGGTGCTTGATGGCGAGGTCTGGTGGCCGCAGCAGAGCCAGGAAGCGATTGCCCTGTCGGCTGAAGCCAAGGCCGCCAGCGCGGGTTTGGCCAGCCTGACGCCGCAGCAGTTCCGCGTGCTGACCATGGTCTGCGACGGTCTGCTGAACAAGCAGATTGCTTATGAGCTGAGCGTTTCCGAGGCCACGGTAAAGGCCCATGTCACGGCAATTTTCCGCAAGCTTGGGGTGCGCACCCGTACGCAGGCGGCGTTGCTGTTGCAGCAGCTGGAATCTATTGCGTCTAACTGAAGTGCTTTTCTCCCGGGCTTGGCGTAGCCTGCCGGGCTTTCTCGAATATGGTTGTGATGATGTCGCCATTCAAAGGCCAGACCGGCTTTAAACGTATTCTCAATGCCACCGGTTATTCGTTTGCAGGCCTGCGCGCAGCCTTTACCGGTGAAGCCGCTTTTCGTCAGCTGCTGTTGATCAATCTGATCCTGGTGCCTTTGGCGTTCTACCTGGATGTCAGCCGCGTCGAGCGCGCCTTGATGGTTGCGGTGTGTCTGCTCGCCTTGATCGTCGAGCTGCTCAACTCGGCGGTGGAGGCGGCCATTGATCGCATCTCGCTGGAGCTGCACCCGCTGTCGAAGAATGCCAAGGATATGGGCAGCGCCGCTCAGTTCACCGCCCTCAGCCTGATTGCCCTGGTGTGGGCGATTATCCTGCTGGGCTAATCCGTAGTTATCAGGCGATAGTCGGCAGGACAATCTGATCGCTGCGCGTTACGCCGGCGGTCAGGGCGCGGCACAGTTCGATAAATTCACGCATGGCGGCGGTCTGGTACTTCTGTTTGTGCCAGATAAAGTAGAACTGCCGGCGCAGATCCAGCTGCGGCGTTTCCACCGCCACCAGGCTGCCGCGGCGAAACGCATCGCGCAGCGCCAGGCGGGAAATGCAGCCAATGCCCAGGCCTGATTCCACCGCGCGTTTGATCGCCTCGGTGTGCTCCAGCTCCAGGCGGATATTCAGGCTACTGGGGTGGTGACGCATGGCCTGGTCGAAGGTCAGGCGGGTGCCAGAGCCTTGCTCACGCAGAATCCACGCCTCGCGCGTCAGCTCCTCCAGGCTCGCTTCGCCGCGCTGCGCCAGGGCATGCTGCGGCGCGCAGAACACCACCAGCTCATCCTCAACCCAGGGCTGCACCTCGATATCCGGGTGTTGGCAGTCGCCTTCGATCATGCCCATGTCCAGTTCGTAGTGAGCAATCTGCTGCACCACGTAGGCGGTGTTGTGCACCTGCAACTTGACCCGGCATTCCGGGTGGCGCTGCATGAAGCTGCCGATCAGCAGGGTGGCCAGGTAGTTACCGACGGTGAGCGTTGCGCCGACATTCAGTGAGCCGTAACCGCTCTTGCCGCCCAGCAGGCGTTCGATTTCCTTGGCCTGCTCGAGCAGCGCTACCGCTTGTGGCAACAGTTGCAGGCCGAGTGCGTTAAGGCACAGGCGTTTACCGGCGCGGTCGAACAGCTGGCAGTCGGATTGGCGCTCCAGTTCGCTGAGCGAGGTGCTGGTGGCCGATTGCGACAAAGCCAGGGAATCGGCGGCGCGTGACACGCTTTCATGCTGGGCCACGGCGACGAAGACTTGCAGTTGTCTGAGGGTAAATCGCATATCTATATAACCGATAACCTATATCTTGATAATCAAGTTAACAGATATTCTGCTGCTCATTACAATGCTGTGCAATTGCGCCCAGGTGCGCTGGCGACATTACCTTCTGCGGAGCTCCGAGCATGAGCAATCTTAACGCCGAGCGCATTCTTAGCGTTCACCATTGGAACGACACGCTGTTCAGCTTCAAGTGCACCCGTGATCCGGGCCTGCGTTTCGAGAATGGTCAGTTCGTGATGATCGGCCTGCAGCAGGAGACCGGCCGCCCGCTGATGCGCGCCTACTCGATCGCCAGCCCGAACTGGGAAGAGCACTTGGAGTTCTTCAGCATCAAGGTGCCGGATGGCCCGCTGACCTCGCAGTTGCAGCACCTCAAGGAAGGCGACGAGATCATCATCAGCAAGAAGCCCACCGGCACTCTGGTGCTCGATGATCTCAAGCCCGGCAAGCACCTGTATCTGCTTAGCACCGGCACTGGGCTGGCGCCGTTTATGAGCGTGATTCAGGACCCGGAAACCTATGAGCGTTTCGAGAAGGTGATTCTGGTTCACGGCGTGCGCTATGTGAACGAAGTGGCTTACCGCGAGTTCATCACCGAGCACCTGCCGCAGAATGAATTCTTCGGCGATGCGCTGAAGGACAAGCTGATCTACTACCCGACGGTGACTCGTGAGCCGTTCGAGAACCAGGGTCGTCTGACTGATCTGATGCGCAGTGGCAAGCTGTTCCGGGATATCGGCCTGCCGCCAATCAACCCGCAGGACGACCGCGCGATGATCTGCGGCAGCCCGAGCATGCTTGATGAAACCAGCGAAGTGCTCAACGAGTTTGGCCTGCAGATTTCCCCGCGCATGCGTGAGCCGGGTGATTACCTGATCGAACGCGCCTTCGTCGAGAAGTAAGCCTGCAGTAAGCAGAGGCCCGCCAATCGGCGCAATGCCGATCTAGTGATCGATACGCAGTCGCTGTCTTTTGAAAGGCGTCAAGACGGTGTTGGCGCTGCTGCGTGAGCGTGGCGCGATCTAAGGGATGCAGCGATTGTAGGAGCGGGCCATGCCCGCGAAAAAGCGGTCGCGGCCATGGGCCGCATGCGTTTCGCTCCCCTCTCCCTAACCCTCTCCCCGGAGGGGCGAGGGGATGACCGCTGCCACCTAGGGCTTAAGTGAACAGCTTTGCGACCCAATGGGCGCTGCGCGCGCATTACCGTCTTTTTGCTTGGCCCGGTGGCGTTGTCAGCATGCAACAGCCCGCAACCAGGTCAACCGGCCGGCACGACTTCCAGCACGCAGATGCTGCCGGGCTGCGGGTAGTGCCAATGCACATCAACATCCCAGAAGCACGCGCCGTAGCGGCGTTCAGGGCTGGGTTGCTGGTAGGCGGGGCGTGGATCCTGGGCCAGGCATTGCTCAATCAGCTCGACCAGCGGTTCAGCTAGACGTTGTGCATGCTCATGGGCCTGGCTCAGAGCTGTGCTTTGCCAGGTCACTTCGATCAGTGCCGGTGCACTGTTGGCAATGCGGTTATAGGCAGTGGCAACGCTGTCGGCATAGGGCACGTAGGGCTTGATATCCAGCACCGGGGTGCCGTCGAGCAGGTCGATACCGGACAGCCACAGCTTGCCGGCTTCGACCTTGTCCAGCTTGACCACTGACTGGCCGATGCCATTGGGGCGGTGCGTGGCGCGCGTGCTGAACACGCCGACCGATTGATTGCCGCCCAGGCGCGGCGGGCGCACCTTCAGGCGTGGTTTGTCTTCCAGCGCCTGGTGAAACAGAAACAGCAACCAGACATGGCTGACCTGCTCCAGCCCCTGCACGGCATCGCCGCTATCGAAGGGTGCGATCAGTTCCAATACGCCACGGGCCGCAGGTGCGAGCTGCGGCTGACGGGGAATGGCGAACTTCTCCTTGAAGCAGGAGCGGACAAAGCCGATGGGCGAAACGGAGTAGGGCATGGCGGCCTCGTCCTGGGCGATAAACTGGGTCATCTTGCTCGGGAAGCGCCCCGGAGCCAAACCGTGGCGGAGGAATCTGTACTTCGACGTTGGGCTTCGTCGCTGCGCTCCTCAACCCAACCTACGCCCAGGCCCAGGCCCAACTTACGCGCTGACTCAGCCGCGAACGCGCAGAGTCAGGCCCTTGAGGAAGTTGCGCAGAAACTGATCGCCGCAGGTGCGGTAGTTGCTGTGGCCGAACTTGCGGAACAACGCGCTCATTTCCGGCTTGGAAACCGGGCAGTCGACGCTATTCATGATTGTATGCATGTCGTCTTCTTTCAGTTCGAAGGCCACGCGCAGTTTCTTCAACACCATGTTGTTGGTGACTGGCAGTTCGAATGGCTGGGCCGGACGGCTGTCATCCTTGCCACGCTTGAAGTACACCAGGCCATCGAGAAAATGCGCCATCAGCTCGTCGTCGCAGGGCGTAAAGCCTTCTTCGTCTTCCTTCTTGAGCATGGCCGCGAGGTCGTCTGGGGCAACCTGCTTGCCGCTGAGCTTGATGATGTCGATCATCTGCGCGTCGCTGATGTCGAGGGTGTAGCGCAGGCTGCGCAGTACGTCGTTGTTAAGCATGGGGTGGTCCTGAAATGGGCTGATACGCAAGACGCATCAGCTGAAAAATTAGAAGCGTTCTTTGCCTGCCAGATAGCGCCACTGGCCCGCCGGGACCTTGGCCATCGGCACGCCGCCGATGCGCAGGCGCTTCATGCCCAGCACCTTGAGGTCGACGCTGTTGCACATAAACACGATCTGCCCGGGCAGTGGGTTTTTCAAGGCGAAGCGTAGGCGGGTTTCGTTCTGCCAGCTGACCTTGCAGGGCGCGAGGGCTACACCGTTAAAGGTCAGACCATGAGCCAGGCGCTTGAGCTGACTGGCGCTCAAGGTGCCGACAACTTCGACCACATATTCCTGTTCCAGTTTGCTCAGGTCTTCCTTGAGCTTGCGCTCGATGCGCCAGTCCTGAGTCAGTACATGCAGGCCATCGGCGCCGGCTTGCAGGGGTGCACAACTGATTAGGCGGGCGAAATGGCCTTTCAGCGGACGAATGCCGGAACCGTCTTCCGCCCAGTGGCTGGCCGAGCTGATGCCTTCCACTGCACGTTCCGGGTTGTGACCGTTGGGCACATTGAGCAGCAGGGTGACCGGCTCGACCGGCGCCAGCACGGCATTGGGCAGCAGTTCCACGCGTTGTTCGGCGACCTTGAACTGCGGCTCTTCCACCACCACGCCATCCACCGTGACCCAGCCGCCTTCGATATAGAGTTCGGCCTCGCGGCGCGAACAGCCGGTCACTTCGATCAGGCGTTTGGAGAGGCGAATGGGGTCGGTCATAAAAGCGGTCATCGGCAAAAAAGGGCGGCCATTGTAACTGGCCTGGGCGCCCGTGCGCGGAACATCGGGCGAGCGGTGTTGATAAAAAAGCTCGGCGAAGCGCTGTTGTTTCGTTCTTGTAGGAGCCAGCTTGCTGGCGATCAGCAAACTGAAAGTATCGCCAGCAAGCTGGCTCCTACAGAGAAACGGCTAGCCGCCTAGATAGGCGTCGCGCACCTTCGGATCGTTTAGCAGGTCGTGCCCGCTGCCCTGCATAACGATCCGACCGTTCTCCAGCACATAGCCACGGTCGGCCAGCTTGAGCGCCTGGTTGGCGTTCTGCTCGACCAGGAACACCGTCACTCCGTCCTTGCGCAGCTGTTCGATGATGTCGAAGATCTGCTGGATGATGATCGGTGCCAGGCCCAGGGACGGCTCATCGAGCAGCAGCAGCTTGGGCTTGCTCATCAGTGCACGGCCGATGGCGAGCATCTGCTGTTCACCACCGGACATGGTGCCGGCGCGTTGGGCAAAGCGTTCCTTCAGGCGCGGGAACAGGTGCAGCACCTTGTCCATTTGCTCCTGGTTGTCGGCCTTGCTGCCGAAGAAGCCGCCCATCACCAGGTTTTCTTCCACGGTCAGGCGGGAGAACACCCGGCGGCCTTCCGGTACCACGGCAATGCTCTTGCGCATAATGTCCGGGGTGTCCTGGCCGATCAGCTCTTCACCCTGGTAGCGGATGCTGCCGCTGCTCGCTTGGGGCGAGCCGCAGAGGGTCATCAGCAGGGTCGACTTGCCGGCACCGTTGGCACCGATCAGGGTGACGATTTCACCCTGACGGACTTCAACGTTGACGTCATGCAGCGCCTGGATCTTGCCGTAGAAGGTGGAAACGTTCTCGAAATACAGCATCACGCTTCCCCCAAGTAGGCTTTGATCACGTCCGGGTTTTCGCGGATCTGCTCCGGCGTGCCGTCCGCCAGGGGCGTGCCCTGGTTGATCACGTAAATATGGTCGGAAATACTCATAACCAGCTTCATGTCGTGCTCGATCAGCAGCACGGTGACATTGTGCTCGTCGCGTAGCACGCGGATCAGTGCCTTGAGGTCGTCGGTCTCGCGCGGGTTGAGGCCGGCAGCTGGCTCGTCGAGCATCAGGATGCTCGGACGGGTCATCATGCAGCGGGCGATTTCCAGGCGACGTTGCTGACCGTAGGCCAGGGTGCCGGCCGTGCGGTTGGCAAATTCGGTCAGGTTGACCTGGTCCAGCCAATACGCGGCGAACTCCATGGCTTCGCGCTCGCTCTTGCGAAACGCCGGGGTTTTCAGCAGACCTGCCAGGTAGCTGGTGTTGAGGTGGCGGTGCTGAGCGACCAGCAGGTTTTCCACCGCCGTCATGTCCTTGAACAGGCGCACGTTCTGGAACGTGCGCACCACGCCTTTGCGGGCGATCTTGTGGCCGGGCAGGCCTTCGATCTGCTCGCCATTGAGGCGGATACTGCCGCTGGTGGGCTGGTAGAAGCCGGTCAGGCAGTTGAATACGGTGGTCTTGCCGGCGCCGTTCGGGCCGATCATCGACACAACCTGTTTTTCCGCGACCTGCAGGTTCACCCCGTTGACGGCCAGCAGACCGCCAAAGCGCATGGACAGGCCGCTTACTTCCAGAATCGGGCGGCTCATTGCTTCAGCTCCAGGTGCGGACGTTGCATGGGCAGCAGGCCCTGCGGACGCCAGATCATCATCAATACCATCAGCGCGCCGAACATCAGCATGCGGTATTCGTTGAATTCACGCGCCAGCTCCGGCAGCAGGATCATCACGATGGCCGCGAGGATAATGCCGAGCTGCGAGCCCATGCCGCCCAGTACGACGATGGCGAGGATGATCGCCGATTCGATAAAGGTGAACGACTGCGGGCTGACCAGGCCTTGGCGCGCGGCAAAGAAGCTGCCAGCAAACCCGGCGAAGCAGGCGCCGATGGTAAAGGCCGAAAGCTTGATTGCGGTTGGGTTCATGCCCAGGGCGCGGCAGGCGATTTCGTCTTCACGCAGGGCTTCCCAGGCGCGGCCGATTGGCATGCGCAGCAGGCGGTTGATCACGAACAGGGTCAACAGCACCAGCAGCAGGGCGATCAGGTAAAGGAAGATCACCTTGTTGATCGAGTTGTAAGCCACCCCGAAGTATTCGTGGAAGGTCTGCATGCCTTCGGCGGCCTTGCGGTCGAACGACAGGCCGAACAGCGTTGGCTTGGGGATCGAACCGATGCCGTTGGGGCCACCGGTTAGCCAGGTCATGTTGTTCAGCAGGATGCGGATGATCTCGCCAAAACCCAGGGTGACGATGGCCAGGTAGTCGCCGCGCAAACGCAGCACCGGGAAGCCCAGGATAAAGCCGAAGAACGCCGCCATCAGGCCAGCAATCGGTAGGCAGATCCAGAAGCTCAGGCCGAAGTAGAACGACAGCAGTGCGTAGCTGTAGGCACCTACGGCGTAGAAGGCCACGTAGCCGAGGTCGAGCAGGCCGGCCAGACCGACCACGATGTTCAGGCCGAGGCCGAGCATCACGTAGATCAGGATCAGCGTGGCGATATCCACCGCTCCGCGCGAACCGAAGAACGGCCAAGCCAGGGCGACGACGATCAGACCAAGAACGATCCAGCGTTGGGTCGAGGGCAGGGTTAGGAACTCGCTGGCTTTGCCCGGCATGCTGGGCAGCTTGGGCGCGTGGCTCCAGGCAGCGCTTAGGTGGTTGCGGAACAGTTGCCAGAAGAACATGGCAATCGAGCAGCCGAAGATGGTCCACAGCACAGCCGGGCTGGCGCCTTGCACTTCGAGCTTGATGCCGACCGTGGAGAGCTTCAGGCCGATAACCGGGTAGGCCACGGCCAGCACCAGCAGGGCGCTGAAGATCGCGGTCTTGAGGTTTTTGGTAATGGAGGTACTCATACTTTTTCAACCTCCGGGCGGCCGAGAATACCGGTTGGGCGGAACAGCAACACCAGTACCAACAGGCTGAAGGCCACCACGTCCTTGTACTGGTCGCCGAAGATATCGGCGCCAAAGGCTTCGGCCACGCCTAACAGTAGCCCACCGAGCACTGCGCCGGGGATACTGCCGATACCGCCAAGTACCGCTGCGGTGAAGGCCTTGATCCCGGCGAGGAAGCCCAGGTGCGGGTTGATCACACCGTATTGCATGCCCAGCAGTACGGCCGCTACGGCTGCCAGCGAGGCACCGATCACGAAGGTCAGGGCAATGATGTTGTTGGTGTTGATGCCTAGCAGGTTGGCCATCTTCAGGTCTTCGGCACAGGCGCGGCAGGCGCGGCCCAGGCGTGAACGAGAGATAAACAGCGTCAGCCCGACCATGACAAAGAAGGTGACGACGAAAATCAGCACCTGCATATAGGAAATCACCACGCCATTCATGGTGCTTTCACCGAAGACGAAGTTGCCCGGTAGCAGGTTGGGAATCGATTTGTCTTTGGAGTCTTGCGCCAGGAGCACCTGGTTTTGCAGGAAGATCGACATGCCGATGGCGGAAATCAGCGGGATCAGACGGTTGCCGCCACGCAGAGGGCGGTAGGCGACCCGTTCGATGCTGTAACCATAGGCACTGGCGACAATGATGCTGGCAGCAAAAGCCGCAATCATCACGATGGGTAAACTGTCCAGGCCATACATGGCCAGGCCGGCGACCACAATGAAGGCTACGTAGGAGCCAATCATGTAAACCTCGCCATGGGCGAAGTTGATCATGCCGATAATGCCGTAAACCATGGTGTAACCGATGGCAATCAAGGCATAGGTGCTGCCAACGGTCAGGCCGTTAACCAGCTGTTGCAGGTAGTGATAAAGATCAGGCATTGCCTAACTCCTGGGTTGTCACGCAAGGCAGCGCTTATGGCGCAGCATGCAACCGGAATTCTTCTAATAAACAAAACCCACTGCCGAAGCAGTGGGTTTTGGGTTCAGGCTAAGTGTTTACTTGGCTTCGGACTTGGTGCCGTCCTGGTGCCATTCGTAGACGACGAAGCTGAAGTCTTTCAGGTCGCCCTTCTCGTCGAAGGTCAGGTTGCCAGTCGGAGTGTCGAAGCTGTTGGCGCGCAGGGCTGCGGCTACCTTGGCGGTGTCGGTGTCGCCGGCCTTGGTGATGCCTTCGGCGATCACTTGTACTGCGGCGTAAGCCGGGAACACGAACGGACCGCTGGAGTCTTCATTTTTAGCTTTGAATGCATCAACCAGAGCCTGGTTGCGTGGGTCCTGGTCGAACGACTTCGGCAGGGTCACCAGTAGGCCTTCGGAAGCTGGGCCCGCGATAGCCGAGATTTCCTTGTTGCCTACGCCTTCAGGGCCCATGAACTTGGCGCTCAGGCCTTTCTCAGCCGACTGACGCAGCAGCAGGCCCAGCTCTGGGTGGTAGCCACCGTAATAGATGAAGTCGACATTGGCTTGCTTGAGCTTGGCGATCATCGCGGAGAAGTCCTTGTCGCCGGCGTTGATGCCTTCGAACAGAACAACCTTGGTGCCCTTGCTTTCCAGGGTCTGCTTGACCGCAGTGGCAATGCCTTCACCGTACTGCTGCTTGTCGTGGATCACGGCAACCGCTTTCGGCTTGACGTGGTCAGCGATGAAGTTACCGGCGGTTGGGCCTTGCAGGCTGTCCAGACCGATGGTGCGGAACACCAGTTCGTAGCCACGGGAGGTGATGTCCGGGCTGGTGGACGCCGCTGTGACCATCAGGATGCCTTCGTCTTCGTAAATGTCGGACGCTGGCTGAGTGGAGCTGGAGCAGAGGTGGCCAACCACGAATTTAACTTCGTCGTTGACGATCTTGTTGGCAACGGCAACCGCTTGCTTCGGATCGCAGGCGTCGTCATACACCACGCCTTCGAGCATTGCGCCGTTAACCCCGCCGGCCTTGTTGATCTGCTCGATAGCCATTTTGGCACCGATGAACTGCATTTCACCGTATTGCGCGACGGCGCCGGTGACTGGGCCTGCCAGGCCAATCTTGATGGTGTCAGCCGCTACCGAGTAGCTGGCAACGCCAGCCATGGCCATGGCGGCAAACAGTTTGGAAATCTGCTTAGTAGCCTTGTTCATAGTGCTCCACTCTTATTGGTTTTGATTGTTGTAGTTCTGGCGGCCAAAGCTGCAGAACCGGGTTGTTTCCCCGGTCATCCCCCCGGCAACTGTACCGGTGCAGTGTAGAGCGCGGCTTTGCGGCTTGAAAAGCAGCTTGCTGGGGGCAAAACCTTGGGGTGTCGCTTTAATGCAATAAACGTATAGAAAAACGGCGTGTCTTGATCGCCGTTGGCAACGTCGCGAACAGCGTTGCGAATTTGCCAGCGCGCTGGTCGACGCTATCATGGCGGCCGATTAAAAAGCGGCCATTCCATGACAGGGCATTCCATGACAGAACAACCTAGCACCCTCTATGCCAAGCTGCTTGGTGAAACTGCAGCTATTAGCTGGCGAGAGCTGCAACCTTTCTTCGCCCGTGGCGCTTTGCTGCTGGTAGACGGCACTCAGGACCTGATTGAAGTGGCGCAGGCCGTGGCGCAGAACGATGAGGGTAAAGTCGCCGCCTGGCTAGCCGCAGGTATCTTGAGCAAGGCTGACGACAGCCGCGCCGAAGACCTGCTAAGCCGCGATCCAGAGCTGTGGGCGGTGGTCGTGGCGCCCTGGGTGCTGGCGCAGGAACGCAGCCAGCGTGCGCCGCTGCACTGATCTGGCGCATGTGCTTCGCGTCAGGCTCGGCGCGCACAGCAGCGAGCCGATCAACCTCGATCATCGGGTAAAAAACGGCCTTTAGGCTTGTTGCTCGGGCGTTGACTAGCCGGACAGGTTTCGGTGCGGCTCGGTTAAGATGGCAGCCATCAATGAGTCGGAGTCTGCCTATGTCCACCTCCTTTCCTGCTTTGGCCTTTGCCGGTATTGGCCTGATGGGGCTACCCATGACCCAGCGCCTGCTGGCTGCCGGTTATCCGCTAAGCGTTTGGAACCGCTCCCCTGACAAGTGCGCCCCCCTGCATGCGTTGGGTGCGCAGGCCGTGGTCAAGCCGGCGCAGCTCTGTGATCAGGCAGATATCGTTATGCTTTGCCTGGCCAATACCGAGGTGGTGCGTGAGGTGGTGTTCGGCCCAGGCGGCATTGTTGAAACAGCCAAGCCTGGGCAACTGCTGGTGGATTTTTCCAGCCTGGAGCCGGCGGCTACCCGCGAGATGGCTGCTGAACTGCATGCGCGCTGTGGCATGCACTGGGTTGATGCGCCAGTTTCTGGCGGCACGCCGGGTGCGGCCAATGGCACCTTGGCGATCATGGCCGGTGGCCGGGTTGAGGATATCGAGCGGGTGCGGCCGATTCTCGCGCACCTGGGGCAACGCCTGACGCACATGGGCGATGTTGGCGCAGGCCAGGTGACCAAGGTGTGCAACCAGATGATTGTCGCCTGCAACGCTCTGGTCATCGCTGAAGTGGTCGCCCTGGCGGAGCAAGCCGGGGTCGACGCCAGCTTGATCGCCCCAGCGCTGGCCGGAGGTTTTGCCGACTCCAAGCCGCTACAGATACTCGCGCCGCAGATGGCCGAGAGTCAGTTCGAACCGGTTAAGTGGCATGTGCGCACGCTGCTTAAGGATCTCGATACGGCGGTCAAACTGTCGCAGCAAGTCGGCTCGGCCACGCCGCTCAGTGGTCTGGCGGCGCAGCTGATGCGCCAGCACGGCAGCCAGGGCAATTTGCAGCGTGACCCTGCGACTCTGGTGCAGCTGTACCGGGCGCCGCAGCATCAAGAATCGCAGCATCAAGAGCCACAGCCATGAAGATCGCCGCCAATCTATCGCTGCTGTTTAGCGAGTTACCGCTGATCGAGCGAGTGGTAGCTGCCGCCGCTGCGGGCTTCGATGGCGTGGAAATCCAGTTCCCCTACGAGCTGCCGGCCATTCGCCTGAAAGAGGCGTTGGACGCTGCGGCTATGCCGTTGCGCCTGATCAACCTGCCTGCTGGGGATTTGATGAGCGGCGGGCCCGGTCTTGCCGCCGTACCTGCACGACAGGCCGAGTTTGCTGCGGCTCTGCAGCAGGCCTTGAGTTACGCCGCCATGGTGCGACCGGCGCTGGTCAATGTGCTGCCGGGGCGCCTGGCCGAGGGGGTTGAGCCTGAACAGGCGTTGGCCTGCCTGATCGACAATCTGCGCAAGACCGCTGAGGCTTTTCAGCTGTTGGGCATTGGCGTGGTGGTGGAGGCGATCAACCCGCTGGATATGCCGGGCTTTCTGATCAATACCCCGGCACAGCTGGATGCGCTGCTAAAGGCCGTGGCTCATCCTAACCTGACGGCGCAGTTCGATCTTTACCATATGGCGCGCCAGGAACTGGATATGCAGGCGGGTATCGTTCTGCTGGCCGGGCGGATCGGCCATGTGCAGTTTGCCGATTACCCTGGACGTGGCGCACCGGGCACGGGCGAGCTGCAGTTTGCGCCGCTGCTGACGGCTTTGCGTGAGAGTGGTTATCAGGGCTGGTTGGCGGCCGAGTACCGACCGGGGGAGGCGGGCACTCAGGCCAGTTTGAGCTGGTTGAGCGAGTGGCGCGCGAGCTGAAGCGCCCACCTGCAACCCGATTGATCTCAGGTTGCAGGTTTCAACGGCCTGCTAGTCGGGCTTGTCTTCGGCGTATTTGTTAAGCGAAATAACCCGGGTCTTGCCGATACGGTGACGGTAGATCTCGCGCAGGTACTTGATGGCTTTCTTCACACTGTCGCGTGACAGGCGGATGTCGTTGATCGAGACGAACTTGTCCTGATCGTGGATCAGCTCGCGGTACTTCTTCTCGTACATCGGTTTGATCGCGTACCAGTTGGTGTCGAGGATCTTCGCCGGGTTCTCAAACTCGTTGAGCATGGCGTCAACCCGCACTTCGTCGAACTCATCGCTCATGATGAAATCGAGAATGGCGTTGTCCAGGCTTTCATCAAAGCGGTGCGGGTCGCGGGCGAAGCAGCGCTTGATAAAGGCCACGATCAGAGTCAGGAAGTCGTCCGACAGGCACGGGCTCTTGGCGATCAAAGTGGTCAGCGACAGGTTGGCCGAGGCGCCGATCACCAGCGCATAGCGCTTCAGTGTGGTATTGGGGAACAGGCTGTTGAGGTGGGTCTTGAGCCGGTTCAGGTCCATATAGGACAGCTTGTAGTCTTTCGGTAGCGAGACGATGGATACCACCGAGGAGCAATTCTTGAAGAAGTGCAGGTCGCTCAGCTTGGCGGCGTTGTAATCGGATTTTTTGTATTCCTCCAGCGCTTGGCGGTAACGCTTGGACTCGATTGGCAGCAGGCTGATGCCCTCGATGGCTTGGGTCACCTTGTTGAAGTGCGGCAGGTCGATGGAGCGGAAGAACAGGTCATCGATATTCAGTCGCGACGGTTCTTTGTCCAGCACGCGGAACTTGTCCAGTGCGGCGGCGCTTTGCTCGGGCACCACCGATTCGGCATACGCCACGGCCACGGGGCCGGCCAGGCTCATAAACAGATCGTTAGCATCCAAACGGATGGTTTCGCCGATGTCGATGCCGGCGCGGCGGAAGTAGTTCTGGTCGTAGTCGGTGGTCACCGCCTGGGCGGTGAGGATGTTGAAGATTTGCTGCGAGATGTACTGGTTGGCGTGGCGCTCCATGGCGTTGACATCGATATTCTGGATATTGCCGTCATCGCTTTCTTCGGCGTAACGCATGATGTCGTTGGAGATCAGCATCATGGCGTTCCATGGGCGGATGCGGCGCATCACGCTTTCTTCGCTGTTCTCTTCATTGTCGAAGTTGTAGGAGAAGTCCCATTCCTCGGCGAGGTACTTGCACAGCAGGCGGCCTGCGTTGATGTGCAGGGCCTCGGACATCTCGCTGCGCTGGTCGGAGATATTGGGCAGGATGCAGATGCCGCTGGTGAAGATCGGCTCGAAGACGAAGCTGTGATCACGGTTCTCCGGGGTTTCGTCGAAGTTCTTGGTGTCGAAGGTTTTGCTCATGTAGGCGAACTGCTGCGCCAGGCCGAATTCCGAGGCCATGCCCGAGCCGGTGCCGCCGCCGGCGCTGAAGATATAGAAGTACAGACGCGACTGGTTGGCCTTGATGCCGCAGGAGTCGATCAGGTAGCTGTGGATAAACTTCCAGTCTTCATTGGTGAAGCGCTGGGTGTCCTTGTTGAGGATGATCTTGGCCAGGTACTGGCCGAGGATCGGCGCGTTACCGGCACCGCCCGCATGCACCTCGGAGAGGTCCATGATCTTCATCTTGCTGTAGTCGCTGAGAAAACCGCTGGTTTCGCCTTTGCGCGAAAAGCGGATGCGCCCCTCGATGTCCTTGTCCAGATCGCCGAGCATGACCAGTGGCTCGATCAGGAACACCGGCTTGCTGTCCTTGCTCGGTGCGCGCAACAGGTTGCTGCGAATCCAGCGCGTGGGGCGGAAATCCTGCTCGGCCACGGCTTTTTCTTCATTGTTGAATTCGCTCAGGTAGAACTGCCGAGCGTTGTACACCAGGGATGCGACATCCAGGGCGATGTTCGAGCCGCAACGGCCAAGGCCGATCAGGCAGACCGAAGGAAAGTGCTGCACCCGCCGTTCGCTGTCGTCATCCTGGGAAGCAGGGGGAACACCAGGTTGCGCAGACCGTCGAGGTTATCGAGGATGCGATCAATGTCGTGCTCGGTGAAATACATGTATTGCTCGCCGCTGCTGTCCAGGCGCATGGGGGGCTGCAGCGGGGAAGGGGGGGCGAGTGGAGCGAGCAGGGTATCAGCCAGGTCAGCCAGTGTGGCTTCGGTCGCGGGGGAGGTCACAGGATCTTTTTTTGTTTTCATTTTAGAGACATTCCGGCGGCTAACGAGGGTGGGCGGCTAATGGCCACATTTCACTCAACAAGATTGTTTGTAGCATGAAAAATGAGAAGTCGCGCTTTACACCCGGTTTTACTGGGGCATATCTGGAGTTTTCCGATGCGCTTTGTGACCTGCGTGCTTGTTCGAGCGCCCATTACCCGGCATACACGCAACAAATAGTCACAGACAGCATAGACGCAAGGCTCTAGATTGCGCCTGCACGTGCTGGATACGGCGGTTGGCCATGCGCCACTGGCCTGCTTCGATAACAACAAATAGAGATGGATCCCATGCAGCAGTCCCTACAAGCAGCGAATGCCTGGCGCATTCTGTTCCTGCTTTTTCTCGCCAACCTGTTCAACTTCTTCGACCGCACCATTCCGGCGATCATCATTGAGCCGATCCGCATGGAATGGGATCTCAGCGACTTGCAGCTGGGTTTGATCGGTACCGCCTTTACCATCGTCTATGCGATTGCCGGGATTCCGCTGGGGCGTATGGCCGACACCGGCGCGCGGCGCAAGATCATGGGCTGGGGCCTGGCGGTCTGGAGTGGGCTGACTGCTGTCAATGGCCTGGCCTGGAATTTCTGGAGCTTCCTGCTGATTCGCATGGGCGTCGGCATTGGCGAGGCCAGCTATGCGCCGGCGGCCAACTCGCTGATTGGCGATCTGTTCCCGGCGCACAAGCGCGCGCGGGCTATGGGCATCTTTATGCTGGGCCTGCCGATTGGTTTGCTGCTGGCCTTCTTCACCATTGGCGCGATGGTCAAGGCCTTCGACAGCTGGCGTGCGCCGTTCTTTATTGCCGCAGTGCCGGGGTTGATCCTGGCGCTGTTTATGTTCTTTATCAAAGAGCCCAAGCGTGGTGCGGCCGAGCTGGTGCAATCGCGCACCACCCCGGTGGAAAAACCCCTGCGCAAGGTGCTGGCGATCCGCACTTTCTGGTGGCTGGTGATGGCTGGCCTGGCGTTCAACTTCGCCACCTATGCCTGTAACTCGTTCATGGTGCCGATGCTGCAGCGCTACTTCCTTATGCCACTGGAGCAGGCAGCCATGGCCACCGGGGTGATTGTCGGGCTGACTGGCCTGGTCGGCCTGACCTTGGGCGGTTGGCTGGCGGACAAGATCCACCAACGCTGGCAGACCGGCCGCCTGCTGTTTGCCGCGTTGAGCATGTTGATTGCCTCCGTGGCTACGGGCTATGCCTTGCTGGCCGGGCGGGTTGAAATCGCCGTGTTCGTGGCGCTATTCAGCATCGGCTGGCTGTTTGCCTACAACTTCTACACCTGCGTTTACACCGCGATTCAGGATGTGATCGAGCCACGTCTGCGCGCCACGGCCATGGCGCTATTCTTCGCTGGCCTTTACCTGCTTGGTGGTGGCCTTGGCCCATTGGCGGTGGGCATGCTCTCGGATCACTACTCCCATGCTGCGATGCTCGCGGCCGGGGCCAGTGAAATGAACGAGACCTTCAAGGCTGTCGGTCTGCATAACGCCATGTACCTGATTCCGGTGGCACTGCTGCTGACCATGGTGGCGCTGCTGCAAGCCTCGCGTTGCTTCGTCGCCGATGCCGCCAAGATGCAGCGGGGTATGCAGCTGCAGCCCGCTAGCTAAGCCATTTTCCTGTGCAATACTCAGTCGCACTGCTGTCACGCAACTGCGACTGAGGACAACCACCATGGGCACTTCCCGCCTTGTGCTGGGCCACAGCAATGCACTTGGCGAACACCCCTTGTGCAACCTCTTGACTCAGTGCCCGCTGAGTTTGCAGGCGATTGATGCGCCTGACGAACTGCCGGATGAACTGGCGCTGGTACTGCTTGATGAAAGCCTGCTGGCGCGCTGGCCGTTGGCCGCCTGGCGGAGCTGTGGCGCGATTCTGCTGGGCTGCATGGACCAGCCTGGCGTCTTACCCTTGCCGCCGCATGCCAGTGTCGAGGAGTTGTCGGCCTTGCTGCGTTTTGCCGGTGAGCAGTACAGCCTGCGTCATCAGACCGAACAACTGGCCGCCGCTCTGGCGGGCAAGCATGATGACCTGAGCAAGCTGGTGGACGTGGGCTTGGCGCTGTCGGCCGAGCGTGACCTGGACTGTTTGCTGGAAAAAATCCTGATCGAAGGGCGCCGCCTGTCCAACAGTGACGCCGCCTCGCTGTTTCTGATCAGCCGCCGCCCGGATGCGCCGGCGCAGCTGATCTTCAAGCTGACGCAGAACGGCACGCTCAGCCAGAACAGCTTTCAGGATCAGCGCATGCCGTTGAGCAAGGCCTCGATTGCCGGTTACGTGGCGCTGACCAGCACCGAGCTGAATATCGAGGATGTGTACGCGATTGCCGCCGATGCGCCGTATCGCTTCAACCGCTCCTTTGACCTGCAGATGGGCTACCGCACCCTGTCGATCCTGGCGATCCCCATGCGCGACCATCGCCATGAAGTGGTCGGCGTGCTGGAATTTATCAACCGTCAGCGCAAAGGCTGCGAGCCGCTGGAGCCTGAGCTGATTGCCTTCGATGAAGAAACCGCCGTATCGCTGCGTGCGCTGGCTAGCCAAGCGGCCGTGGCCATTGAGAACCGTCAGTTGTTGGATGACATCAGCCGACTGTTCGACGGTTTTGTGCAGGCCTCGGTGTTTGCCATTGAGCAGCGCGACCCGACCACCAGCGGCCATTCTTTTCGGGTTGCCGAACTGTGCCTGACCCTGGCCAATCAGTTGCCCCATGCCCCACAGGCCCGCTTGCGTGAGCAGGCGCTGAGTAGCGATGGCCTGCGCGAGCTGCGTTATGCCGCCTTGCTGCATGACTTTGGCAAGGTCGGGGTGCGTGAGCATGTGCTGGTAAAGGCCAAGAAGCTTCCCGAGCAGGTGCTGGAGAACTTGCGTTACCGCGTCGCCCTGGCCCAGGAAAATCTGCGCAACCAGACCCTGCGCAAGATGCTGCATGCCTACCGCCATCAGGGCGGCTTGAGCGATGAGCGGCGCCTACAACTGGAGGCCGAGCTGGCCTATGAGTGCGAACGCCTGGAGCGCTACCTGAGCAATATCGTTCAGGCCAACGAGCCGAGCATGCTCAGTGAGGGGGATTTCCAGCATTTGCAGGAAGTGCAGGGCGAACTGGTCAAAGCGCCCGGCAATTGTCTGGTCAGCCTGCTCAGCGAGAGTGAGTTCAGTGCCCTGGCGGTGCGTAAAGGCAGCCTGACCAAGGCTGAGCGTGAAGAGATTGAGCGCCATGTGGTGCACACCCAGCAGTTTCTCAGCCTGATTCCCTGGACCCCGGACCTGCAGGGCGTGCCACATATCGCCGGCGCACACCACGAAAAAC
This sequence comes from Pseudomonas sp. C7.1, assembly GCF_056312395.1. NCBI lineage: Bacteria > Pseudomonadati > Pseudomonadota > Gammaproteobacteria > Pseudomonadales > Pseudomonadaceae > Pseudomonas > Pseudomonas sp. C7.1. The sequence goes on from NZ_JBWDTL010000003.1 coordinate 500,238, forward strand.
TCGATGGCAGCGGTTATCCCAAAGGCCTGATCGGCGATGCGATTCCTTGCGCCTCACGGATCATGACCATCTGCGATATCTACGATGCCTTGACTGCGGCGGATCGCCCCTACAAGCCGGCAATGCCCCTGGAGCGGGCGCTGGATATTCTCAAGAGTGAGGCCCAGGGCGGGTTACTCGATGCCGAGCTGGTGCAGCTGTTTATCGCCAGTCGCTGCTTCCAGGTGACGGGTGCGCCGGGCTCGCACACCACCTCACCGTTTAGCCATCATGTGTGTGATTACGAGCCGTCGTGCACCCGTGAACATCCCCACTCGCATTAGACGTGGGTTGTCTGCCTCTACCGCTTGCTTCTAAGCGCCTGCTGATAGCGCATATCCAGGCTCTTGCTCGGGCCGCTGGCGTTTTTCTCGATATATAGGTAGACCGGTTGCAGGCGCTGCAGGCGGTCGTCGATGCCTGGGTGCACCTTGAGAAAGCTGGTGAGCGTTGCGTCGTTGTGCCGCGTTGTGCCCAGGGTCTGCAATACGCCGGCCAGCCCATAGGCGTCATAGCCGGCGCGGGTAGCGATTACCGCCCCCATTGCGTCGGCTTCGTATTCATCACCACGGTCCAGGCCGCGGCTGTAGAGGTCGCTGACGCTGCGGGTAAAACGGTCGGTCAGTTCGCCGGCTTTACTGCCGCCTTTGTCTGCCGCACCGGCTTGCACCGCGAGGGTGGCAAGGTCCGCCAGCAGGCCGGTTTGCGCTTGCTGCTGAATGGCTTTGAGGTGATGCTGCTGCACCACATGGGCCACTTCATGGGCGAGTACGCCGGCCAGTTCGGCTTCGCTGTTCATTCTTGCGAGCATGCCGCTGGTGATAAACACGTAACCGCCGGGTGCGGCGTAGGCGGCCACTTGCGGGCTGTCGAGCACGACGAAACGCCAGGGCAGATCGGGGCGCTCGCTGTGTTGGGCGACCCATAGGCCGACGCGATTGACGTAGGCTTGCAGCGGCGGATTGTTCAGCACTGCCGCTTTGCTCAGCAGGATGGTGGCGGTGTTCTGCCCGATCACCCGCTCTTCATCGACGCTTTTCTGGCCCATGTTGGTCAGATGCTGGCCGGCGCTGGCCAGTTTGCCCAGATCGACGCCCTGGATCTGCATGCCTTCCAAGCCCTGACAGGCACTGAGGCTGACGATCAGGCCGAGCAGACTGGCGCGCTTGAGTAATGCGGCTGTTTGCATGTCACTCTCCTCGCGGCGTATTAGCGGGCGTAGGGCAGGTTCTGGCTACGCAGACCGCCTTGCTGAGCGAAGCTGCGGGCCTCGCTCGGGCTGGCGGCGAAGGCGTCCAGGCTCTGCACACTGGCTGAGGTATTGGCACTGCCGCTGCGCAGTTCTTCGTCGCTGATGCCGCGAATTCCGGTGGCTACGCCGCTGGCGGGGGAGGCCTGGTTGCCAAGTTTGAGTAGACTGCCCAGGTCATTGCTACGGCTGGCTTGCGCATCCTTGGCAAAGCGCAGGCTGAGCAGTGGCAGCCAGCCGCGCTGGCCGCTTGAAGTTTGCACTTGATACCAGCCGCCTTGGCGCTCCAGCACCAGTACCTGCGTCTGTTTGCCGATCTGGCCGACACTGGCGGCCGAAACGTTGGCGTCGGCGCGCAGGACGCTGTCCTGCAGGGTGTGCGCCTGGCGTACTTCGGCCAGCGCCGAGAAGCAGTAGAAACTGAATATCAGCGCCGCAAGGGCACTGCAGAGGCCTTTATTCATCATGTCTCCTTCGCGGCTCAAAGAGCATTACGGCTTCGGCGCGACCTTTTACCTGGTGTTCGCCCTGGGACACGAAGTCCAGATCGAGCGTGCAGGCCTCGCGGGTGGCGGCAGAAATCAGTAGATGGGCACGGCCCTTGGTCAGCCCTTCGATGCGGCTGGCCAGGTTCACCGTGTCGCCTATTGCAGTGTAGTCATAGCGCTGCTTTGCGCCGACCAGGCCGACGACCGCTGGTCCCGTGTGCAGGCCGATGCCGATGTCGAAATCCGGGCAGTTGTAGTCGCGGCGAAAGGCGTCGAGGTTTTCCAGCATTTCCATGGCCGCCAGAATGGCTTGGTCGGCTTGCTGCGGGTTGTCCAACGGCGCACCCCAGAAGGCCATGATGGCGTCGCCGATAAACTTGTCGAGGGTCGCCTGGTGTTTGAACAGCACCTCCACCTGACTGCTGAAATAGCCTTCGAGCAGGTGCACGATTTCGCTTGGGGTGTGCTGCTCGGAGAGGGTGGTAAAGCTGCGGATGTCGGAAAACAGCACAGTCAGCTGACACTCCTTGCTCGCCAGCAAGGCTTCCGGGTCGTCACGCGACACCAGTTGGTTGACCACCACAGGGTCCATAAAACGGCTAAACAGGCGAATGGTGTCCTGCAATTGCTGGCGCCGACGCAGGTAGAACAGCGCCAACGCGGCGGCCAGCAACAGCCACAGGCAGATCAGCCCCGGCAGCACGCCGAGCAGCAGGCCCTGCAAGGCCAGCCAGTAGCTGCCGGCAAACAGCGCCAGGCTGCCGAACAGGCACAGTGCAAAGGCTGCCGGCAGCTGTTCACGCAGCAGCAGAAGGCTCAGGCCGAACAAGAGCAGCAGCGGGCCGAGCAGTTCCAGCCAGCTGTCCGCTTCACGCAACTGGCTGTTGTTGAGCAGGTTGTCGATGGCCGTCATCAGGATAAATGGTGCGGGATAGAGGGTGTCCAGCGGGGTTGGGCGCAGGTCGTGCAGGCCGGCGGCGGTGGTGCCGATGACGATGATGCGGTCCTTGAACAGTTCGGTTGCCAGTGGCTCGCCCTGATTGCGTGCCGCCGCCAATACGGCGGCGTAGGGCACGCGTGGGTAGGGCAGGCGGCTGGTGCCGGGCCAGTCCAGCAGCAGGTTCTGTTGCGGCGGTAAGTTGCCGGTCAGGTCATGCACGATGCGCGCAGGCATGCTGGGCAAGCGCCAGTCGGCAAAGCTGCGGTACAGCTCATGGCGCCGACCGATGCCGTCGGTATCCGGGCGAAAGTTGATGCTGCCCAGGCGCCATAGTTCGCTGGGGAAAGCGTTGGGCAGTAGCAGCAAGCCGCGTTGATCGTCCGCGCCGCGTTGGCCGGGGGCTTGCCAGGTGGAGGCAGGGTAGTCGCGCAGCAGCGGCGGTTTGCTGCCTTCCTCGGCTTGCTGGACCAGGGCTGCGAGGTAGGTGTTGGCGCTGCGTTGCAGCACTTCGGCAAAGTAGCTGTCGGCGTCCGGGTTGAACGGGTCGGGTTCGCTGAACAGGATGTCGAAGGCCACGGCCTTGGCCTGTTGGCTGAGTAGGTATTCCAGCAGTTCGCCGTGCAGCGAGCGCGGCCACGGCCATTTACCGGCTTCACCGGCCAGCACTTGTAGGCTCAGGTCATCGATATCAATCAGCAGCAGGCGCGGGTCGGGCGTTTGTTCGGCGGCGCGCTGGCGGATCAGCCAGTCAAGATGGGCGTTGTTTAGCCCGTTCAGTGCGGGCCACAGATGCAACAGAGGAAGCAGAAGCAGCGCCAGCAGGCAGAGCCCGTCGAGGCTATGGCGAAACCGACGCGAGGCGGCGCGTGCAGGCACAGAAAGCTCCTGTGGGCTGGAGAGTCAGAAGTATTGCCTCTGACTCTAGCAGCCCGTGTGGAGTGCACCTTGGCGTAGGTTGGGTTGAGGAGCAGCGCGACGAAGCCCAACGACACAAGTCAATGCCTGTTGGGCTTCGCTGCGCTCAGCGCCAGCCTACCTGCGTGCGCTTATGTTAGCCGGCGACCAGTACGCGTATTGCTTCAAGGCGCAACGCCGCCTTGTCGAGCATGGCCAGGCCTTGCTCGCGCAGTTGGCGCAGGGCGTTGAGTTCGCTGTCACGCACGCTTGGGTTGACCGCTTGCAGGGCGATCAGGCGCGCTAGCTCCTCGTCGGTTTCGGCGGCCAAACGGCGTTTGGCTTCGTCGACGCGCGCCGCGTGGCGTTCGGCGACCTTGCCTTCGCCAGCGTTGATCAGCGGGTTGAGGCTGTCGCGCTGGGCCTGGACGAACTTGTTGGCACTGGCGCGTGGCACGGTTTCCAGCTGCTCGTTGAGCTTCTCGAACGAGACCTTGGTGGCCAGGTCGTTGCCGTTGGCATCAAGCAGGCAGCGCAGGGCGATGGGCGGCAGGTAGCGGCCGAGCTGCAGGGCACGCGGGGCGACTACTTCGCTGACATACAGCAGCTCCAGCAGCACGGTGCCGGGTTTCAGCGCCTTGTTTTTGATCAGCGCGACGCCGGTGTTGCCCATCGAACCTGAGCGCACCAGGTCCATGCCGCCTTGCACCATGGGGTGTTCCCATGTGAGGAACTGCATGTCCTCGCGGGCCAGGGCCATGTCGCGATCGTAGGTGATGGTCACGCCTTCGTCGTCGCCAAGCGGGAAGCTGGCGTCCAGCATTTTTTCGCTGGGGCGCAGGATCAGGGCGTTATCGGAATGGTCTTCGCTGTCGATGCCGAAGGCGTCGAACAGTTGCTCCATATAGATCGGCAGGGCGAATTGGTCGTCCTGCTCAAGAATCGCGGAGGCCAAAGCTTCGCCTTCGCCGGCACCGCCGGAGTTGAGCTCCAGCAGGCGGTCACGGCCGGCATGCAACTCGCCTTCAAGGCGCAGCCGCTCGGCTTTGGCCTCATCGACCAGGGCTTGCCACTCACCGTCATCGCCACTTTCCAGCAGCGGCAGCAAGCGGCTGCCGAACTGGTGCTGCAGGGCGTTGCCGGTGGGGCAGGTGGCGAGGAAGGCGTTTAGCGCGTGGTGATACCACTGGAACAGGCGCTCCTGCGGGCTGTTTTCCAGGTACGGCACGTGCAGCTGGATGCGGTGCTTTTGACCGATGCGGTCGAGACGGCCGATACGCTGTTCGAGCAGGTCCGGGTGCGCTGGCAGGTCGAACAGCACCAGGTGGTGGGCGAACTGGAAGTTACGACCTTCCGAGCCGATTTCCGAGCAAATCAGCACCTGCGCGCCGAACTCTTCATCGGCAAAATAGGCGGCTGCGCGGTCGCGCTCAAGGATGCTCATGCCTTCGTGGAACACGGTGGCGGGGATGCCCTTGCGCACGCGCAGGGCGTCTTCCAGGTCCATGGCGGTTTCGGCGTGGGCGCAGATCACCAGCACCTTGAATTTTTTCAGCATCTTCAGGGTGTCGATCAGCCACTCGACGCGCGGGTCGAATTTCCACCAGCGCAGCTCTTCATCGACATCCGGCTGCGCCTGGTAGCTGACTTCCGGGTAGAGGTCGGCGTGCTCGCCAATCGGCAGCTCCATATATTCATCGGGGCTGGCCAGCGGGTAGGGGTGCAGCTCGCGATCAGGGAAACCCTGCACGGCGGCGCGGGTGTTGCGGAACAACAGGCGGCCAGTGCCGTGACGATCCAGCAACTCGCGCACCAGGCGCGCCGAGGCTTCGCTGTCACCGGCATTCACCGCAGCCAGCAATTCTTCACCGCCTGCGCCGAGGAAATCATGGATTGTTTTGTGTGCAGCGGTGGACAGGCTGCCTTTGTCCAGCAGCTCTTGCACGGCTTCGGCAATCGGCTTGTAGTGCTCACTCTCGGCGCGGAAGGCGGCCAGATCATGGAAACGGTTCGGGTCGAGCAAGCGCAGGCGGGCGAAGTGGCTGTCCTGGCCGAGTTGCTCGGGGGTGGCGGTGAGCAGCAGCACGCCTGGGATGACCTCGGCGAGCTGTTCAACCAGCGCATACTCGCGGCTGGCGTGCTCGGGGTGCCAGACCAGGTGGTGCGCTTCATCGACCACCAACAGGTCCCAGCCGGCAGCAAACAGAGCGTCCTGGGCTTTTTCGTCCTCGCACAGCCATTCCAGGGCGACCAGGGCCAGTTGGCAGTCTTCGAAGGGGTTGCTGGCGTCGCTTTCGATAAAGCGCTCTTCGTCGAACAACGCAACATCCAGGTTGAAGCGCCGGCGCATTTCTACCAGCCACTGGTGCTGGAGGTTTTCCGGCACCAGGATCAGCACGCGGTTGGCGCGCCCGGACAGCAGTTGGCGATGGATCACCAGGCCGGCTTCGATGGTTTTACCCAGGCCCACTTCATCGGCCAGCAATACCCGTGGGGCGATGCGGTCGGCGACTTCGCGGGCGATGTGCAGCTGGTGCGCAATCGGCTGCGCACGCACGCCGCCCAGGCCCCAGAGGCTGGATTGCAACTGGCGGCTGGTGTAATCCAGGGTGTGGTAGCGCAGGGCAAACCAAGGCAGCGGGTCGATCTGCCCGGCGAACAGGCGATCACTGGCCAGACGGAACTGGATAAAGTTCGACAGCTGGGTTTCCGGCAGGGTGACGCTTTCATGCTGGGCATTGAGGCCGTGATAGACCAGCAGACCGTCGACGTCGTCGACTTCCTGTACGGTCAGCTTCCAGCCCTCGAAGTGGGTGATTTCATCGCCCGGCGAGAAGCGCACGCGCGTCAATGGCGCATTGCGCAGGGCGTACTGGCGGGTTTCGCCAGTGGCCGGGTAGAGCACGGTGAGCATGCGGCCGTCCTGCATCAGAACGGTACCCAGCCCCAGCTCCGCTTCGCTGTCACTGATCCAGCGTTGCCCCGGTTCATACTGCGCCATGCTTGTCTCCCGCGTGAAAAAGCCGACTATGTTAACGCAGCGTCGTGCCCTGGCCCAAGGCGCATTGCTGCACATTGGGCACTTTGTGTGATTAGGTAGATCGAAAGTGTAGTGAGGCGAGGCTCAAGTCGCGGCTTGGCTGGCCGACAGTCTGACCAAAGGAGGGCTAATAGATGCTGCCGCCGATCCCCCACAGCCTAGTTCCTGTAACCGTCCAGCACGACGTGGTTAAGCCGCGTCCGGAAATCCCGCCGGTTACCGCCACGGCCGAAAGCTCCAAAGAAAGTGGTGTAAGCCTGGATAAACGCCACCCCCAGGAAGCCGAGATGCTGCTGCGTGAGGAGCAGCGCCGTCGTCAGCGCCGCCACGGTTACACCCCTGAAGAATTGGCCGAAGGCGAAGTGGCAGAAGCTGATGAGGCCGTGATGGGTGAGTTGCCGCGCCAGGGGTTGTGGGTGGATGTGGAAGTTTGAGTGATCTAACCGTGGATCTATTTGCCGACAGCCCGTTGCAGCTGCCCAACGCCGACTTGCAGCTGCATGCGCAGTGGCGCGATGCTGCCACCGCCGATCACTGGCTGGGCGAATTGAGCGCGCAGACGCCCTGGCAGCAGCCGCAGGTGCAAATTTATGGCCGGCAGTTGCCGGTGCCGCGCCTGGTGGCCTGGTATGGCGATGCCGAAGCCAGCTATCGCTACTCAGGGTTAACTCATCAACCCTTGCCCTGGACGCCGCTGCTGGCGCAGATTCGTGCACAGGTGGAGCAGGCGGTTGGTCAGCCGCTCAATGGCGTGCTGCTCAACTATTACCGTGACGGCCAGGACTCCATGGGCTGGCACAGTGATGATGAGGCTGAGCTGGGCGCTAATCCGCTGATTGCCTCGCTGAATCTGGGCGGCACCCGGCGCTTCGATTTGCGCCGCAAAGGGCAGAACCGCATCGAGCATTCACTGCCACTGCAGCATGGTTCGCTGCTGGTCATGCGCGGGCCAACCCAGCATCATTGGCAACACCAAGTGGCGAAGACGCGCAGCCCCTGCGCGCCACGTCTGAATCTGACCTTTCGTTTGATCAAGCCAAACCCATGAGCAAAGACGACAAACTGATTGATTTCGCGGCCGAGCGCGACAAGCGCATCCACGACCTGCGCGACAAGAAACTCAATGAAATGCGCGATGCCTTCGAGCAAGCCCTGCCGCTGCCCAAAGGCAAGAAAAAGCCCAAGAGCAAACCGAAAAAGCCCTGAGACGGACGTGCCTTAGGCTGATTCGTTGATCTGGATCAGCTAAGCACTGCCTCATCCGGCTCGCGCCCGCCGCTTCTTGATCTGGATCAATAGCGCCCCCGCAGCCCCTGTTAATTTGCAGCCATACCCACACAGGCTTCATAGCAGGAGGCAACCATGTTTATCGATGTCGTAGTTCTCGCCGGTATCGGCACCGTCGGTCTGATGGTCGCCTTCTTCGTCGGTGTCGGTTATTTCATCTGGCAGGACTCGCACAAGCGCAAGCAGGGCTGAGTCTGCTGTATGGGGCACGCAAGGCAATTTGGGCGACTTCGGTCGCCTTTTTTTATGGTGCGCCAGGCATGGCGCGTAGCGCCGTGACTGGCGCTGTTCGGGTCACTGTGGTGGTGAGTCGGACGACTTGGAGGTGAAAGTCCTCTACACACCCGGCAAGGGGAAGTGTTAGCCAGAGGCAAGGGTGTCGCGGGTGACTGCGAATCTGAAGGAAGCCCGAGGCAAAATGCTGGCCTGACGTACAGGAAGCGGATAGAGGCGGCGTAGCGGGGTAAGACGGCCATAATCGTCAAAGCCCAATACTTGCACGGAACGCTGCGACGTATATCCGACAGGCATAAGCAGGAAGGTCGCGCGAATTACCCTGGGAGATCTGTTTAGCCTGCCAAGTGCTACCGGCGTCGTGAGATGACGGGATGGGCGACAGAAGTCAGCAGAGGCCGTAGTAGCTGCTCGAAACCGGAGCAATGAAGGGCTGAACCTGCCATGAGTGGATAGTCGGGTGTGATCTCTGTTGGAGCGTAAAGCAGAAACTCCGCATAGCGGGGGTCGAGACCATCAGGAGGTAGGAGCCGGAAGCTCCGAGGGCCGGTCTGGGCGCTTAGATACCACAGGCGACACATCAACGGAACCAAGCTCGCTGACGTTGTTTATCAGTAGGCAGGAACCGCCGTATACGGAACCGTACGTACGGTGGTGTGAGAGGACGGCGGATGTGAATCCGCCTCCTACTCGATGTGCGCCGATGCTAGTTAGCAAGGCTTATGTTTTATGGCGGACATTCTCTGGGATTGCTATTCCGCTCAATGGCGACAATAGGCAGCGTTAACGTGACATTCACGCCGGCGGTGGTGGAGTGCCATAGAATTTCAGCGCCTATTGAGGCAGCGCGGCGCAGTTGGTTCTTAAGTCCTTTACCGTTAAAGAGCGCGGACTGTTCTGCGGTAAACCCTTGGCCATTATCGATGATGATGACTCTGACATGAGTCGCGTCAGAGGATGTGCTAATGCGAATTTCCGTGGCGTTGGTGTGCTTGATAATGTTGGAGAATGTCTCTTGGAGGATGCGCAAGATATGCAGTGCATTGCGCGGGTCAAGCCAGTCAAGGGCGGGCACGTTTTGAATATCCCAGCGCAAGCGTATTCCGGCACTTTCCAGGCGAGGTGTTAGGCGAAATCTTAATGTCGCCATCAGCAGCAACAGGTCGGCTTCTACCGGCTCCATTGAGTCGATGGTGAGTTTTAGGTCTTCGATGCAGTTCTTCAGTACATCGGTCAGCGACGACGCATCAAGGTGACCTTTCTCAGCCTCCAGCAATGCAATGATCAGTGACGAACCCATGCCGTCGTGCATGTCTTGCATAAGCCGCTGACGTTCATTGCTAAGTGTTTGTCGGTGTTCAATTTCGCGTAGCCGTTGGTGGCTGTTCTTTAACTCGTCCTCACGCTCCTGCAGGCGAAAAGCCAAGCTGGCATTGGTGCTTTTGACGTTTTCATTGGCTTTGAGAAAACGCCGGAAAATAATGCTCATGACAATCAGGAACGCGCCAATATTGCTGTAAGGGCCGAGATAAATTGACTCGATAGTTAAGTAATTGTTTTGCAGTAGCCAGTCATGGCAACCCAGCAACATGCCTGCTGTTGCCCAGCCGCTTAACAGCAGTCCATCATTGCAGCGAGCGTGCCATGATTGATGCGCGCCAAAGCCCGCCACTAAAGAGCCAGTGAGAATTAATGCGAAGTAGATCAGTGGTGACAGGGCATAGGCGTTCAGCAGCTCGGAAAACATTGGCAGAGTCAGCACGCCGGCCCCAAGCGTAACCAGTGTGACAAGAGTATTTAGCCAGCGGTTGGGGCGATGGTGAAGGCTGAGCAAAAAGAAGTGAGTAACTAATACCATCCAGAACAGTGAGTTTATAGTTAGCCAGCTGAACCAGGACTCCGCTATGGGCAGCTCACGCTCGCCGACGTAATAATGAAGTGTGCGAATAAATGAGGCGGTTGAGATAAAGAAAAACAATAGGTAGGAGTGCTCGCTGCGTAAGCGGCACCAAATAAAAAAAGAGAATAATCCGACTGCTAGAAAAATCACGCTGCTGGTATACGGAAGCTGGACCTGTAGCAGGTATCGAAGCCGGTAACGCCAGTTCAGGCTGCTGCTTTCTTGAACCCATATAGAAGAAATTCCGCCTCCCGAATCGCTCGGGCGTTGGATGCGCAAGAGGATAACGCTGGGGCTTGGTGTGTTGGCAGTTGCATTTAACGGAATGCTCAAGGGGATGTTCCAGCCGTTCCAATATACGCCACTGCTTGACATGTAAATCAGCTGGCCGTCGGCATAAATGGCAAGGTTGCCATCGGTTTTCCAGCGTGGAATGTAGAGTTGTTTTTGTGTTTCTGAGGCTGAAACGGGCAGTTGCAAGCGATACCAGGTTTCTGTCGTGGGGGAGCTTACATGTTCATGCTGGACAGAGGAGCGAATCAATTGCCGGGTCAGGGCGTGGGGCAGATCAACGGTAGTCCATTTATCAGGCAGTAGTCGTTTATTAACCACTTGCGGTGGGGCGCTAAAACCCTGGCTTGGGATATTGAGTATTTGCGCGGTAGTAATGTGTAAGGGCGATTCAGTCGCAGTAGCTGTATAGCTACATGCTGTTAGCAGTGCAATTATGAAAATAATCCCTAGCCATTGCTTAGGCACCCAGTAACCCTTGGCAGCGCGCTTCGTATATCGCTTCTGTTTTTGAGTTCACTTCAAGCTTCTTATAAATTCGCCGTACGAATGTCAGAACAGTATGGCGTGATACGCCCATTAGCTCGGCAATCTCATCCGAATTAAAGCCTTTGGTAATGTATTCAAGTACCTGCTGCTCTCGTGTCGATAATCGCGCAGGGCTGGTACTGGGTGAAGTTGCTGCCAAGGGCTGGGATATATCTTCTTGGCGAAAACGCATCAGTATCTGGCGAGCGATCAGCGGGCTGATCGGGCTGCCGCCTTGGTGCAGGCTGCGGATTTCTGAGGCGATGCTGACTGTGCTGCTGTCTTTAAGTAAATAGCCCGTCGCGCCCGCCTCAAGTGACTGCATGACATGCATTTCATCGCCAAAAGCGGTGCTGACCATGATATTGCAATCGGGCCATTTGCTATGGGCGGCACGAATCACATCGATCCCCGAGCCGTCTGGCAGCCCTAGATCGACCAACAGGACATCCGCCGGCGCACTATCAAGGATCTTTAAGCCCTCGGCGCGTGTGCTCAATACCGCCACCAGTTGCATATCTGTCGCTGTGGTGAAGGTATGCCGCAGTGCTTGCTGAAACGCCAAGTCGTCCTCAATCAGGATCACTCGAATCGGCATGCTGTCATTTTCGCTGCGCATCTTGATCCTGAATGAGACGAGGGCATTGCCGCGATAGTAGCGCAGCTAATTAGGCAGTATTGCCTTAACAGAGCAAGGCGGCAGGTTTATCTGTAGCTATAAATGGGGACATACGGCTCGGGTTGCCTTCGCTTAGCATCGATGTGACAAGAAGGGCGCTTGTGGCAAGCAGGCCGAACATGACCGCCCAGGCCAGTCAGTGGTCACGCCAGCAGCGATCAAGCCCAAACACACTCGACCTAGTCCAGAGGAAGCATCATGACTATTAAGCTACGCGCTCGTCAGTTGGGCCAAGGCATGACCGAGTACATCATTATCGTCGCGCTGATCGCGATTTCGGCGATTGTGGTTTACAACCTGTTCGGCAGTACCGTGCGCGAGCAGGTCGGTGATATGGCGGCGGAGTTGGGCGGTGGCGAAGCCACGCAAGCAGCCGCCACAACGGGTGGCGAGGCGCAAACAGCCGCTGCCGCCAAGTCCAACCTGAGCAGTTACAAGCAAGACGAACGCAAGTAATAAGCGCCCGATCCTTAGCTTGTGAACGCACACCGGCAGTCGGGGCAGGCCATGGTCTTTGGCCTGTTCTTCATCGGCATCGCGCTGATCGGCTTGATCCTGATGTACAACCACGGGGTACTGACCCGTGATCGTGTACAGGTCGAAAACGCTGCCGACGCAGCAGCGTATTCGCAAGCCAAGCTGTTTGCCCGCCACCAGAACCTGATTGCTTACACCAACCGCGCTATCGTCGCTAACGAGATGTCGGTCGGTCAGATGGTCGCGCTGATGTCCTGGTCGAAACGCTACGCCAACATCCCGCGCTGGGTGAATACTTTTCCGCCGTACCGAATTCCCCTCGTCCCCGCACCCAATCCGACCATCGCTGATGCGCTGTCCACCGTCACGCTGTTCTATCAGGTGCTCGGCTTTGCCACGGGGACCGCAGCCAAGCCGCTGCTCGGCATCTACCCCGATGTGGTCTCCAGCTTCAATCTGGTAATGGGTTTCTTCCAGAAGATTTTTGCGGTGGCGACGCTGGAAGCGCAGTTCACCACACCCATAAACATTGTTAACCGGCATGAAATGCCGGGCACCAACGACGACCTGAAAGTGGTCACCCTTAGCCATCTGTTGTTGGCGCAGAATTTCATCCTGACGTATTTCGCCAGTGACCTGAATTTGAGCAGCCTGGCCAGCCAGGCTAAAAGTGCCAGCACGGCGGCAGGTGGCAGCGCGGCCTCATCCGATGACTTTGTCGCCGACTTTCTCGGCAGCCTTGCGCCCTCGACCATGCTGGTCAATACCGCACCGGAGAAGTACGACAGCAGTAACGCTCAGAATGCCGACAACAGCGCCGCACGAACGGCAGGGCGTCAGTACGCGGCGATTATGAACAGCAACCGCAACGACTGGCTGGAGGCGCGAAACTATAACCCGACCGTCAGTTTGAACCCGCCTGAGCTGCCGATTTACCTTGGTTTTATCACCATAAGGTTGGGCTTAAACGTCGAGGTGGGTGTGTTCAACAATGGCGGCACGGCCTATGTCTATAACCCCAAGAGCACGGCCGCAGGCGGTAAAGGCATCCCGCATTACGGCTGGGCGTCTGTCGACTTCAGCTCCATCGGTTTCAAGATGCAAGTATCTCTGCGAATCGAATTCTGTCTGCCCCTATTAGGTTGCGTCGAGATATTCACTGGCTTCCCACTCCAGATGGGGCTGCCACTTAGCGGCGGCACGCACCAGATAGTGGCCAAGGCCGGCGATCAGTTTTTGATTGGTACGCAGTGGGGCAGCCCTACGCAAAATTCGCCGCCGGGTAGCTCTGCCCCCTACGGCGAGGCGATGCAGTCGGTGCATGCGACGACCTGGGCATGGGGGAATACCCTGGGTGCCTTCGGCCTAAACCAGGCGGAAGACGTCAACACCGGCTATGGCGGTGCGCCCTCATTTTTCAGCCTCGGCCGTGACTATCAGGGCCGTGGCACCAGCAATGAATTTACTGTGGCGGTAGCCAAGCCACTGGGCAGCCTGCGCACCAGCGACAACCCTGCCAGCCTGGGGCTGGATAGCGGCAAATTTGCCCTCGAGACTCAGGAAGTCAAAGACAACGCGCTGTCGTCGCTCTGGGGCGGGCCCGACCATATGATGACCATCGCCTCGGCGGAGTCCTATTTCGCCCCGCCGCCTGGCCGCGTAGAAAGCCCCAATCAGTTCAGCCCCTTCTGGGATGCCCGCCTGCGTGAGCCGAGCCGCGTGGTGCAGATGATTGCCGCCGGGCAGATCGATCTGATGGCCGTGCTGGGCCTGCAACCTGGCGCCAGCACATCGGCCATTGTGGGCGCGGTGCTCGACCTGGGCCTGAAAAAACTGATCGAGCCGGGTAAGGATCGGGTGGTCGACAAACTGCCTTCTGTCATCAGAGGTCCGGTCAAGCCAGTGCTCGACAAGTTCGTTGACACGGTCACCAGCACCGCCAGCGGCGCTGTTTCCGAGCTGGTGAAGTGACCATGGCCGCCAAGACATCCAAAACCCGTATGCGCGGCCAGGCCATGGCGGAATTTGTGGTGATGGTCGCGGGCGGCGTGCTGCTGTTGTTCGTGCTGGTGCCCGTGGTGGCCAAGCTGGCCGACATGGCCTACACCGCCCAGCAGGTGGCGCGTTATGTGGCCTGGGAGCGCACCGTCTGGTTTGACACTGACAAAGCGCCGGGCGAGACCGGCCACGGCGATACCGCGCAACGCGGCAATGAAGCGATATTGAAAACTGCGGAAAAACGCCTGATGGCCTACTCCGCAGTGACTCAGCCCTTCACCGCCGCCGACATCGATGGCAGCGTAAACACCGCCAGCAACAACACGCTATGGCGCTGGACCCACGGCGGCGGAGCCAAGCCGATGAGCGCCACGGGCAGCATGCCGAGCAACTCCAGTTTGAGTGCAGAGGACACGCCGTCCTACAGCTACGACGTGATCGGCATTTACAACGACGCCATGGGCAGCGTGATGAAAGTGCTGAGCTTTCTGAAAATCGCCAAGGATGACGACTTTCTGCAAGTGGCCCACGAGACCGAGAACCTCTACAACCCCAGCATCGTCATTCCCGTTTCTATGGCCGGTAGCCGGCTGGGTAGTAAACCGCTGTTTGGCGGCGCGTTGGACAAGCAGCTGAATATTCGCGCCCAGTCCGCAGTGCTTGCCGACGGCTGGAACGCCCAGGGCGAGCATCATTTCAAGGAACGTGCCGACGACTTTGCCGTGGGCACCATGCTTAGCAATCCCCTGATTGAAACCATCATCTCGACCATCGGCATCTTTGAACCCTCGTTCAAGAATGTCGAGTTTGACCATGTCGGCATCGAGCCTATTCCGGATAAGCCGGCTAAATGCACCAACAGCACCGGGTTCTGTTACTTCGAATAGCCTATGAAAATAATCCCGCTGCTCTTCCTCACCCTGTTCCTGGCTGCCAATTCGGCGCAGGCCGAGTGTGACTACGACGATTTCCCGCTGATGCCGGACATGCTGCTCGCCAGCATCGGCAGCAATATTCAGTGGAACCAGACGCCCATGGCTGGGCGCAGTTTTCGCGTGCCCGCCGATCTGGCGAGCGTTAAAGATTTTTATGCCGAGGCCTGGGCCGATGAGGTCGACTTCTCGGCGTTCAACGGTTGGGAGCAGATCCTGCATATCAATCAACACTGCATGATGATGATTCAGGCAAAGCGTCAGAACGAGCGTTACAGCTACGGCCAGCTGCTTATCACCAACCCACCGACAGGTGCTGGTGCAGCGCAAGTGCTGGGGGACGGTATGCCGGTGCCGCCAGGCGCCCAGGTGATCAGTGATATGCGCAGCGATGACGATATTCGCCAAGGCCGTATGGTGCTGCTGCTCAATGAAGAGGACATGCACACCACGGCCCGCTGGTACGAAACCGAGCTCAAGCAGCAAGGTTGGAACCTGGAGCAGCGCAGTCAGCAGGCCAACGGTGTGGTGCTCAGCTACAGCCGCAAGCGTGAGTTGATGACGGTCGGCTTGTTACGCCATCAGGACAAGACTCAGATCCTGGTCAACCGGATGGACCGCTGATGAGAGCCCAGCGCGGACAATCCATGACCGAGTACCTGGTGGTGCTCGGCGTCGCCGGTGCGGCGCTGATGCTGACGGGAAACGATGTTGGGCGCCTGTTCGATAACGTGCGCAGCAGCTACAAAACCTACTCCAGCGAGATGAACAAGGTTCAGCTGTACAACAATGAGGCGGTGCGGATCCTTGAGCCCAGCCCCGAGCCACCGTTTGATGACGGCCAGCCCGTGCCACCGCCGCCGAGCGAGCCGGAACAGCCCGCCAACGATGCACTCGCGGTACTGAACGAGGTGTATGACGCCACCGGCGTGTACGTCGGGCGCGTGATAAATGGCCAACTGCTTGCTGCCAATGGCGATGTGATCGGCACGTACGCCCTCGATGCATCGGGCAACAGCAGCCTGGTTGATGCCAATGGCCAGGTTCTCTATCCCGGCTTCAGCATCAGCCAGGTCTTTGTCGACAGCAACGGTAAGCCCCTGGTGCTGCAAGCACTGGCCAACACCAGCGGCGAAGTGCTGGGTTTTGCCTATCTGGATGGCAAAAAGTACTTCAATGCCATCACCGGCAAGGCGCTAGTCAAGCAGCCCGCAGGGCTGACGCCCATCGCCACCCGTGACGTGCTGATGTACGGCCCTGATGGCAAAACCTTCGTCGCTGCTTATGAAGCGGCGGGGCTGGTGTATGCCCGGAGTGATGCGTTGATCAGCAGCAGTGGCACATTCACCAACGCTAGCAAAATCATTGGCGAGTTGGTCAGCCTTTACCTCGCCCCAGAGACCGAGGCCGCCTGGAACAACCATTCGCTGTGCATCGTGCGCCCCTATGGCTGGGCCGCCGAGCAGGTCAGCCCCTTGCCGGCCGAAGGCGCAAGCGTAGCCATTGGCAGCAATGTGTCTGACCAGTTCAGCGCCCCCGCAGCCCAACTCAGTTACCTAGACAGCACGGCGGATGCCTGCAAGGCACGCTTCTCCGTGCTGCAAACCAATAACCCCGCTACCGGGACGCAGTGGTCGCTGCGGCGCAATTGATGCGCATCCGCGAAGCCCGCCACACATGCTGCAAACGCTGCAACGTATAGAAAAACCATTGCGCACCTGCGGCGCAGCACTTTTTGTACTAGGGAGCTCCATGTCATCTGTATCAGGAAAGAAACTGCTGATCATCGCTGTGGCATGTGGTGTGCTCGCCGGGGCCATGGGCTGGATGTACCTGAAATCCAAGGAAGCCCAGTACCGCGACGCCTATCGCCCGCCGGTTGAGCAGAAGGTCACGGTGGTCGTGCCACGGGCCGACATCGGCAAGGCTCAGGTGCTGACCCAGGCGCTGGTTGCCACCCTGGATGTGCCCAATGACTACCTGGCCTCCAATGTCGTTCTGGCCGAGGACTGGCCCAAGCTTGAAGGCCGCATGACGGTTGCGCCCCTGCAACGTGGCCGGCCGATCAGTTGGGATGCCGTAGAGCAGGAACGCGTCTCGCGTTTTTCGGAGAACGTCGAGCTGGGCAAGCGGGTCAAGACGGTCAAAATTAGCAAGATCAATTCCTTTGACGGCATGCTGCGTCCCGGCGACCACATCGACCTGCTGGGCAGTTTTGCCGCCGGCGACATCGGCCTGCAAAAGCAGCCCAACTATGCCGATGATGTGGTGATCAACATCCTTGAAGACATCGTCGTGTTAGCCGCAGGCCGTGAAGATGCCAGCGGCCATAAGTACGAGAACTACTACGACCAGAGCACGCCCGACGGCTTCAACATGAACTTCTCCACCTTGTCGCTGATGCTTACACCGGCCCAGGTGGCGCGGGTTGAGCTGGCGGAAAAGGCCGGAGAAATGGTCGCCGTCCTGCGCCACCCAAAAGACACCAGCATGGCTGCGCTGGGTCAGGTCACCGTCGCCAACCTGCTGGACCCGCCGCCCCAGGAGCTGATCGATGTGGTGGTGGATGCCGACGGTAATCTGCTTGGGCGCGTTGTCGGCGACAACATTGTCGCTGCCGATGGGCGCATCGTCGGCAAAGTCGTTGACGGGCAAGCGGTAGGCTTCGACGGCAACGTGATAGGCCGTACTGTTCGCGGCCTTAACGCGGACGATCCTCTGCTACGCATGCATGAGCGCGCCACGGTGGTACGCGATGAGCAGGGCAATGTGCTCGGCCGCGTGGTCGATGGCAAGGTCATCGATGCCAGCGGCAACGCCATTGGTACCGTGGTCGATGGCAAGGCTGTTGGGGTAGATGGCAAGTCGCTGGGCAAGGTTGAAGCCAACGTCGTGCTCGACAGCCAGGGCCGCGTGGTCGACATGAGCCGCTCGCGGGTGCAGGACCACGCGGCGCCAGCTAATCAAGAACGCCAGGTGGTGCGTGATGCGACCGGTAAAGTGCTCGGTACGGTCGACGGCGACACGATCGTCGATGCCCAGGGCCAGGTGATCGGGCACCAACGCGACGGCAAAGCGTTTGATCTAAACGGCAAACCGCTCGGCAGCATCAGCACCGTGGTGCAAGACGCGCAAGGCAATATCGTTGGCGAGATGGGCCAGGTGGCGCGCGATGCCGAAGGCAAGATTATCGGCCGGGTGGTCGATGGCCAACTGCTCAATGCCGAGGGAAAAGTGCTCGGCACCGTCAAGGACGGCAAGGTGATCGGCCGCGACGGCAAGGTGCTCGGCCAGGTCGAAAGTATCCAACTCGACAGCAACGGCCGCCCCGTCGAGGGCAACGTGCGGGTGGTGCGCGATGCTTCCGGCAAGGTAATCGGCGCCCTGGTGGGTGACGACATTATTGATGCCCAGGGGCGCAAGGTTGGCAGCGTCAAAGATGGCCAAGTCCGCGATCTGGCCGGGCAGGCGGTGGCGGGTGCCAAGGTGGCCGTCCAGGGCGACGCCAAGGTCGTGGTGCGTGATGCCGAGGGCAACATCATCGGTACTTTGCGCGGCGACACCGTAGTGGGCACCGACGGCAAGGTCGCCGGAAAACTGCTCAACGGCAAGCTCGTCGATGGTAACGGCAACGTGCTGGTCAGCGGTCTGACGGTGGCCGCTGAACAGGCCGCCAACCTGCCCAGCGAGCAGTCAGGCAAAGCGCGCAACAAGCGCCTGGAGCCGGCCCGCATGATCCAGTTTATCCCTGGCGGTACAGGCACCGCTGGGGTTATTCCGGTGCAGACCCTGCGCCTTGAATAACCCTCACCACTGCGCGCGGGCAGTGCCTGCGCGGGCTCACTCAATTGCACACGCTGGAGCGACAATGAAAAGGCTAGGAGTGTTATCGATAGTGTGCGGTGCCGCCATGGCCCTGCAGGTTCAGGCCGACGAGATTCCCGCAGCGATGGTGCTGTACGACGGCGATGTGCATGTGCTGCTGGCGCCCGGTGTGGAACGGGTGGCCGTGGGCAATGTGGCGATCATCAGCGCCACCATGCTGAAGAATGAAGAGGTAGTGATCACCGCAGAAACACCGGGGGAAACCACGGTGCAGTTGTGGTTTGAAGGCGATGAGCGCAAACAAGTCAGCGTGGTGGTCGCCAAGGCCAATGGTTACCGCCAGGTCGGCGAATTACGCGCCTTGCTGTCCGATATCCCGGGGCTGCGCATCCGCACCGTGGGCCGTCAGGTGGTGCTTGAGGGGCGCCTGAGCAGTGAGTACCTGGCGCGCGTCAAGGAAGCCGCCAAGTTCTATGAAAACGTGCTGGTGCTGGCCGAAGAGCAAACCGGTGCCGCCACCAAGGCCGATTCAGCTCAGGTGCTGCAAGAGGTCAAGGCCATGCTCGGGCAAATTCCCGGCATCCAAATCAAAGCGGTAGGCCGGCAGATTGTCATCGACGGCGATCTGGATGCCATCGACATCACCCGCATTGAGCTGCTCAAGGAGCGCTACCCGGACCTGCTGGTGCTGGCCCAGCCGATGTCCAAGTTTCTCGCGCCGATGATTTACTTCGATGTGCGCATCACCGAGTTCGCTAAAGACGACGTCGAAGAGTTGGGCGTCAACTGGAGCACCAGCATCAATGGCCCGACGTTCGCCTTCAACGCCGACGGTGGCACCAACAACCTCTACCGGGGCCAGTTCCCCAGTGCCACCGGCACCTTTGACGACCTCAATGACGCGGTTGGTAATGTCGGTTCCCATGCCTATTGGGGGGTGGCCAGCGAGATCACCTCGCGGATCAACCTGCTGGAGAAAAACGGCTCGGCCCTGACCCTGGCCTCACCACGGCTCAGCGCCCGCAGTGGCGGCAAGGCGGAGCTGACCGTTGGCGGCCAGGTACCGGTGGTGACCAGCAGCATCAACGGCCCTTCGGTGGAGTACAAGGACTTCGGCATCCTGCTCAATATCGAGCCGCAACTGTACGGCGGCGAAACCATCGCCACCAACGTCAAGGCAGAAATCAGCCAGCTGGACAAAGCCAATCAGGTCGGCGAATACCCGGCCTTCAAAACCCGCCGCACCGAGAACGAAGTGCAGCTCAAAGTGGGGGAGACCCTGGTGCTGTCCGGCCTTGTGACCGAAGACAGCCAGTCAACCATTGAAGGCATCAAGTGGTTGATGAACATCCCGTACATCGGCGGCTTATTTCGCAACAAAAGTTACAAAGGCAACCGCACCGAACTGGTGATTTTTATCACCCCGCGCCTGCTCACCGAGGGCGCCGACTCGCCGAACGTCAAAGAGCTCGCCCGCGAGAAACAGATGATCGAGAAGTACGCCAAAACCGTTGGCAATCTCGAACTAATCGATTGAGGGCTGAGCATGTTTGAAGTGGTGGTGACCTATAAAGGCGGCGAGCTACTCGACACGCTCACCTGCACCTCGGCGCAATGCGACGTAGGCAAAGCGCGCACCGGGCTGGTACGCCTGCGGGGCTGGAAGGTGGCGCCCAATCACGCGCGCATCGAACAGTCGCTGGGCGGCCTGTTTGTGGAAAATATCAGCCGTGGCAACGAGCTGCTGGTTAACGGCAAACCGGTGGAGCGCTTCGGCCCGCTCAGCCCGGAAGACCTGATCGGCATCGGCGCCTACAACCTGCAGGTGCGCGCTTTGGAGCAGACCGCAGCCGAGGCTGATGCACCTCTGCCGCCAGCAATAACGGCCAGCGGCGAAGACAACACAGTCTATATGGAGTGGTCGCAGTACGTGCAGGCGGAACTGTTCCGCGCCATGGACCTGCGACGGATGAACCTCGACAGCATGGGACCGCTGGAGGTGCGCAACAGCCTGTCGGAGTTGATCAACGGCATTACCGAGCAGATCGCCCATCGCCTGCCGGCCACGCTCAGCCGCGAGATTCTGCACAAGATCGTAATCAACGAAGCTGTGGGACTGGGGCCATTGGAAGACCTGCTGGCCGACCCCAGCGTCTCGGAAATCATGGTCAACCGTTACGACGATATTTACGTGGAGCGCTCAGGCCGCCTGGAACGCACCAGTATCAGCTTCAGCTCCAATTCGGCGGTGCTGTCCACCATCGAGCGGATTATTTCGCCGCTGGGCCGGCGCATCGATGAAAGCTCGCCGATGGTCGATGCACGCCTCAAGGACGGCTCGCGGGTCAACGCCATCATCCCGCCGCTGGCGCTGCGTGGGCCGTGCCTGACCATCCGTAAATTCTCGGAGAAGAAGCTCACCACCGATGACTTGCTGCGCTACGGCTCGATCGATGAACCCATGGTCGAGTTTTTGCGTATTGCCGTTGAACAGCGGATGAATATTGTCGTGTCCGGCGGCACCGGCTCGGGCAAAACCACCCTGCTGAACATTCTCTCCAACTTCATCCCGCTGGATGAGCGCGTGGTGACCATCGAAGACGCCGCCGAGTTGAAACTGGTGCAACCCCACGTGGTCTCCCTGGAAGCGCGCCCGGCCAACATGGAAGGCAAAGGCCAGGTGACCATTCGCGACCTGGTGCGCAACTGCCTGCGCATGCGCCCCGACCGCATCGTGGTCGGCGAGTGCCGGGGCGGTGAAGCCCTGGACATGCTCCAGGCGATGAACACCGGCCACGATGGCTCACTGACCACCGGCCACGCCAATTCGCCGCGCGACATGCTGCGCCGCCTGGAAGTGATGGTGCTGATGGCCGGCATGGATTTGCCTGTGCAGGCCATTCGCGAACAGATTTCCTCGGCCGTGCAACTGATCGTGCAGCAAACCCGCTTTGGCGATGGCTCGCGGCGCATCATCAGCATCACCGAAGTCACCGGCATGGAACAGAGCACGATTCTGCTCAACGAGATCTTTGCCTACCAGCAGCAAGGCTTTGACGAGCAGGGCCGAGTCAAGGGCCATTACCGCGCCACCGGGCAAGTGCCCGAGTTCTATGAAGCGCTGAGCAAGCGCGGCATTGGCGTGAACATGGATATCTTCCACACCCAGGAGCGCCTGTAAGTGGCCGCCGTGTGGCTGGTGTTGTGCGCGCTGCTGCTGGCCGTTTCGGTCTGCGCCCTGGCCCTGCTGATCAGCCGGCGCATGGCGGACAATCTGGACCACTACCGTCGGCAGTTTTCCCGCCGCGCAGAGCTGGAAATGGCCGACATGTTCATTTTCACCAGCGGCCGGCAAGTGGTGATCATCACCCTGGTGCTGCTGTTGCTGGTGCCGGTGCTGCTTGAGCTGCTGTTTAAACTGCCGGTGGTCACGGCAGCGGGCATTGTGCTGACCTTGTTCACCCCGCACCTGATGTTCAATCACCTGCGCAAGGCACGGTTGAAGAAGTTCGAAGAGCAGCTGCCTGATGCCTTTATGCTGCTGTCCAGTAGCCTGCAATCCGGTGCCAGCCTGAATATGGCGCTGGAGAACGTGGTGCATCAATCGCCGGCGCCGCTGAACCAGGAGTTCGGCCTGCTGATCAAGAACATCCGCCTCGGCGTAACCCTGGAAGATGCGCTAATCAAGCTGGAAAAGCGCCTGCCCTTAGCCTCGTTCATCATGGCCAGTTCGGCCATTCGCATCAGCCGCGAGGTGGGCGGCAATCTGGTGGAAACCATCAACGGCATGGCCGCCATGCTGCGCCGCAAGAAAGTCATGGAAGGCAAGATCGACAGCCTCACCGCCCAAGGCCGCGCCCAGGGCACGTTTATGGCCATGCTGCCGATCATGTTGGCGATCATCCTCAGCTTTATCGAGCCGGAAGCCATGCGCCAGCTCTACACCACCCGCAACGGCCTGATGGTGCTGGCGGTGATGGTGGTGATGGAAGTGCTGGGCTTTATGTTCATCAAAAAAATCACCCGGATTGACGCCTGATCATGAGCGAACTTCTTGTCCTGTTCAGCAGCGCCAGCCTAGGGGTGACCGTCACCTGCATCATACTTGCGGTGTTGTCGCTGCTCACATTACTGCCCCAGGAAAACCGCACCTACATGGACCCGGTGCCCGGCTGGATTCGCCCGATCTGGCCACTGGTGCGGTTGGTCAGCCATTTTGCCTGCAGCAACCTGCCGCCCAAGTTCATGGACTGGCTGGACGTGCGTATGCAGCGCACCGGCGCGCTCTACGTGCTCACCGCCGAAGACTTTCTTGCCCTGTGTATCACCATGGCGCTGCTGTTTCCGCTACTGGCGATTCTGCCGATGGCCAGCGGCAAGAGCGGCATTCTCTGGTCGGTGGTGTTGCTGATGCTGCTGATGGGCGCCGCCTTGCCCGTGATGTGGATTAGCGATACGCACAAACGCCGCGACCGCGACATTGTGCGCAACCTGCCGGTGTTTCTCGAATACCTGTCCATGTGCGTAGACGCCGGCCTGAATTTCCTTGGTGCCTTGCAGCAGGCCGTGGATAAAGGTCCGGATGGTGCGATGAAAAACGAGTTCCGCATCGTGCTGCGTGATATCCGCTCCGGCCTGCCGCGCGCCGAAGCGCTGGCGCGCATGGAGCAACGCATCAACCTGAAGGATGTCACCACCTTCGTACGCTCGGTGGTGCAGGCCGAGAAGATGGGCAGCAGCCTGCGCAATACCCTGCAGATTCAGGCCCAGCAGCGCCTGGAAGAGCGCTTTCAGCGCGCCGAGAAAACCGCCATGCAGGCCCCCGTGAAGCTGATCATCCCTTTGATCATGTTCATCTTCCCGCTGACTTTCGTGATCTTGCTGTTCCCGATTGTGGTCAAGTTTATGGGGCAAACCTGATGCATGAAGCGATGGTTGTGCACGCCGCTGACAATCTTCCGTCCAGCCGATTACAGCTGCAACTTGCCCACACACCTTGGGCGCGCTTACGCGGATTGCTCGGTTATAAAACCTTGCCGGCCGGCCACGGCTTGTGGTTGCGGCCGTGTAACTCCGTGCATTGCTGGTTTATGCGCTTTGCCATTGATGTGATCTACCTGGATGAACAACAGCGGGTGCTGCACATCCGCGCACAGCTGCGGCCCTGGCAACTGAGCCTGTGCTGGCCGGCTAACAGCGTTATCGAAATGGCCGCAGGCGAATGCCAGCGGCTGAACATTACTGCGGGGGACCAGATCCAATGCGTGGCTTAATCATCATCGCCCTGAGCGTCGTGTTACAGGGCTGTGCCGGGCTCGGGCTTGGCAGCTCCAACGACCTGCTCGACCTTGAGCACCAGGCGCAACAGGCCTACGCCAAAGGCAACTACGCGCGCTCCAGCGAGTATTACGCCAAGTTGGCGGCGCAGATGCCCACCGATGCCGATACCCGTTATCGCCTGGCCAATAGCCTGGCGCGCGAAGGCAATCACGGCCTGGCGATCCGCACCTACCGCGAAGCCTTGCTCCGTGACCCGCAGCACGCCGGTGCCTGGTACAACCTGATGCAGCTGCAAGCGCAGGAACTGACCCTGACAGCCATGGAGGCGCGGCGTTATCTGGACCGCAAAAATCCCAGGGCACGCCCGGCCCTGGAGCGCGCCGAGCAACTGATCGAGGTGTTCAATGAACACGCCCCCGCCAGCAGCGAGTAGCCGGCAAGGTCGTGGTCAGGCCATGGTTGAGTTCCTGATCATCATCCCGGTGTTGATCCTGCTGATCTTTGGGGCGTTTCAAGCCACGCTGATCTACTCGGCCAAAAGTGGGCTGAACTACGCGGCCTTTCAGGCGGCGCGCCTGGGTGCGGTCAACAACGCCCAGTACGACAGCATGCGCCGTGGTCTGCTGCGCGGTATGTACCCGATGTTTGCGCAGTTCCCAGAGGCCGAGCGGATGGACAAAACCGCCGAGGAGGTCGACAACTTCGTGCTGATCACCCGCATTAGCCCGGCGCTCAACAGCTTCAACGCCTGGCAAGTGCCCCATGCCGGGCTGCTAAGCAGCGGCCAAACTGCTCAAGCCATCCCCAATGACAACCTGATGTACCGCTCAGCCCAGCAGAACCCGGTGTCGATTCAAGATGCCAACCTGTTGAAAATCCGCGTGCAGTACTGCGTCAAACTGATCGTGCCCATGGTCGAGAACATGCTCAGTAGCGCCTCGAAATTCAATCAGCGTCAATCCGGCGGCAGCTTCAGCGAAAACTCCAAGCAGTCATGGGACGAGTACGCCGCCATCTGCGGCCAGCGCAAGGGCTTTGTCCTGACGTCTGAGGCTACGGTGCGCATGCAGTCGGCAGCCGTGCATGACGCGCAAAACTGCGGCGCGGGCAAGAAGATGCTTTGCCCCTGAAACACCCACTCAGGCCGCGTGCGCATCTTCCGGGCTACGCGGTGATTCGATATGCAGGTAGCTGTCGAGTTTGGCTTGCTGCGCCGGGGTGGTGAACAGCCCGAGTTTGCTGCGCCGCCAGAGAATGTCGTCAGCCTGCATGGCCCATTCTTCCTGGCACAGGTAGTCGACTTCACGGGTGTACAGGCCGCCGCCCAGATGTTCGCCCAGATCGCTAAGGTTACTTACGCCTTTAAGCATCACCCAGCTGCGGCTGCCGTAGCTGCTGGCCCAGCGCCGCGCCAGGGTGGTGGGTAACCAGCCAAAGCGGGCGCATAGGGCTTCCACCAGTGCGCTCTGACTGTCCAGTTGCTCCGCACCGGGTAGCAGGCTGCTGGCGGTCCAGCTTGGGCCCATCTTGGGGAAGAAGGACGCCAGTTGCGCCAGCGCCGATTCGGCGAGCTTGCGGTAGGTGGTGAGCTTGCCGCCGAACACAGAGAGCAGCGGCGCTTCGCCGGGGTGGCCAGACAGCGACAGGGTGTAGTCGCGGGTGACCGCCGATGGGTCGTCCGACTCGTCATCACACAGCGGGCGCACGCCGGAATAAGTGTGCAGGATGTCGCTGCGCTGAATTTGCTTTTTGAAGTGCGCGTTGACCACGTTCAACAGGTAGTCGGTTTCTTCCTCGCTGATCGCCACCTTGGCCGGGTCACCCTGGTATTCGCGGTCTGTGGTGCCGATCAGGGTGAAGCGCTCCTGATAGGGGATGGCGAAGACGATGCGGCGGTCTTCGTTTTGCAGGATGTAAGCCTGCTCGCCATCGAACAGGCGCGGCACGACGATATGGCTGCCCTGGATCAGGCGAATGCCGTAGGGCGACTCCTGCTTCAAGTCTTCGCGAATAAAGCGCGCCACCCAGGGGCCGGCGGCATTCACCAGGGCGCGGGCGCGAATCGAGAACAGGCTGCCATCGCTGCGCTCCAGATGGATATGCCACAAGCCCTTGCTACGCCGCGCGCTGACGCAGCGGGTGCGGCTGTGCACGTGGGCGCCTTGCTCGCGGGCAGCCATGGCATTGAGCACCACCAGGCGGGCGTCATCGACCCAGCAATCGGAGTATTCGAAACCACGGCTGATCTCGGCCTGCAGCGGGCTACCGGCCCCAAAACGTAGGCCGCGCGAGCCTGCCAGCTGCTCACGCTTGCCCAGATGATCATAGAGAAACAGCCCGGCGCGGATCATCCAGGCCGGCCGCAGGTGCGGGCGGTGCGGCAGGATAAAGCGCATGGGTTTAACGATATGCGGGGCTTTTTTCAGCAGCACTTCACGCTCGGCCAGTGCCTCGCGCACCAGGCGGAACTCGTAGTGTTCCAGGTAGCGCAGGCCACCGTGGATCAGCTTGCTGCTGGCCGAAGAGGTATGTTGCGCCAGGTCGTCCTTTTCACAAAGGAACACGGACAAGCCGCGCCCGGCTGCGTCGGCGGCAATCCCCACGCCATTGATGCCGCCGCCGATTACGGCCAGGTCATAGACTTCAGCGAGTGGAGTGTTGCTGGCAGGGCGAGTAGGCATGGCGGCACCGAAGGTCAGTATTGAACTTTGAATGTTCACTTTCGAAAATATGCTAGTCGAATAACCACGGCTTTGCCACCCCGGAGTGCGCTTTCGCGCCCAGTGGTTGTTGTTTTTTAAGCTGAGGCCTTGGCTTACACCAAATCGAGCTGAACCTTGTGCTCTGCCAGTAGGCGATTGATTGCCGCAGAAGGCGCCGCATCGGTAAACACCCGATCAACCAGAGCAACCGAGCCCAGGCGCACCACCGCATTGCGGCCGAACTTGCTGGAGTCGACGGCCAGAAATACCTGGCGCGCATTGCTGATAATGGCCTGTGAGACCCGTACTTCCTGGTAGTCGAAGTCGAGCAGGCTGCCGTCTTCATCGATACCGCTGATGCCGACCAGGGCGAAGTCGACCTTGAACTGCTGGATAAAATCCACTGCCGCCTGGCCGACGATGCCGCCATCGCTGCGCACCGTGCCGCCCGCCAGCAGCACCTCGAAGTCAGCCTTGGCGCTCAGCTGGGCAGCCACGTGCAGGTTGTTGGTGATGATTTTCAGGCCTTTGTGGCCGAGCAGTTCGCGGGCTATCGCCTCGGTGGTGGTGCCGATATTGATGAAGAGCGAGGCGTGGTTGGGAATCTGCGCGGCGATGGCGGCGGCGATGCGCTGTTTTTCATCGCGCATTTGCCCGGCGCGCATGCTGTAGGCGGTGTTCTGCGTGCTTGAGCTTTCACTGGCAGCACCACCGTGGGTGCGGCGCAACAAACCCTGTTCGGCGAGCTGATTGATGTCGCGGCGGATGGTTTGCGGGGTGACGGCAAACGCCTGGGCCAACTCGTCGATGCTGACATAGCCGCGCTCGCGGGCAAGTTCGAGAATGTCGTGTTGGCGGGGCGGCAGGGTCATGGTGAGTCCTTTAAAGTGCGCGACATTATAGGCTGTCGCCGCAGCCAATTTGCGGCTAAGGTACGCCAAATCTGTCAGATTGTTTTCACATTCGAACATGACGCCTGCCATTGATCTGTTGAAAAAAGCCAAGGTTGTGCATCAGGTGCACAGTTATCACCACGACCCCAAGGCGCCTTCCTATGGCCTGGAGGCGGCAGAAAAGCTCAATCTTGAACCTGCTCAGGTGTTCAAGACCCTACTCGCAGCCAGCGAGAAGGGCGAGTTGCTGGTGGCGGTGGTGCCGGTAGCCGGCACGCTTGATCTGAAAGCCCTGGCTCATGCCGCCGGAGTAAAGAAAGCCGATATGGCTGACCCCGCTGCAGCGCAACGCGCCACCGGTTACCTGCTCGGCGGCATTAGCCCGCTGGGGCAGAAGAAGCGTTTGCGTACATTTATTGATGAGTCGGCGCAGCAGTTTCCGACTCTCTACGTCAGCGCCGGGCGGCGCGGGCTGGAAGTGCAGCTGGAGGCCGCCGTGCTGGCGCAGCTGACGCAGGCGTTGTTTGCACCTATTGGTCGCGGCTAGCAGCCGCTCTACAACTTATAAAAACAAGGAAATCTGCATGTCTCATTACCTGCTTGCCATCGACCAGGGCACCACCAGCAGTAGGGCGATTGTCTTTAGTGCTCAGGGCTTACCCGTGGCGCGTGCGCAACAGGAGTTCAAGCAGTATTTTCCCCAGGACGGTTGGGTTGAGCATGATGGCGAAGAGCTGTGGCTGAGCACCCTCAAGGTCTGCCGTGAGGCGCTTAAACAAAGCGGCCTGAGTGCCAGTGATGTGGCCGCTATCGGCATCACCAACCAGCGCGAAACCACCTTGGTGTGGGATGCGCAAACAGGCACACCGATCCATCCGGCGATTGTCTGGCAGGACCGCCGCACCGCCGATTACTGCGCCGAGCTGAAAGAGGCCGGGCATGAGGCGGCGGTTGCGGCCAAGACCGGGCTGCTGATCGACCCGTATTTTTCCGCGACTAAACTGCGCTGGATTTTGCAGAAGGTGCCCGGTGCCCGTGAGCGTGCCGAGCGCGGTGAGCTGCGGTTTGGTACTGTGGATTCCTTCCTGCTGTGGCGCCTAACCGGCGGCAAATCGCACAAGACTGACGCCAGCAACGCCTCACGCACCCTGCTGTTCAACATCCACACCCAACAGTGGGATGAGGAACTGCTCAAGCTATTCGAGATTCCCGCCAGCCTGCTGCCCGAAGTGCTCGATTGCGCTGCCGACTTTGGCAGCACCGAGCCTGGTCTGCTTGGGGCTGCGATTCCGGTACTGGGCATGGCCGGTGATCAGCAGGCCGCACTGATCGGCCAGGCCTGCTTCGAGCCGGGCATGGTCAAGAGTACCTACGGCACCGGCTGTTTTATGATCCAGAACACCGGCAGCACGCCGGTCACTTCGAAAAATCGCCTGCTCACCACGGTTGGTTATCGCCTGAATGGCCAGGTCACCTATGCGGTGGAAGGCAGCATTTTCGTTGCTGGTGCCGCTGTGCAGTGGCTGCGCGACGGCATCAAGCTGATCAGTCATGCCCGCGATACCGAGGCCATGGCCGAGCAAACTGGCGATGCTTGCGGCGTGTATCTGGTACCGGCCTTTACCGGCCTCGGTGCGCCGTACTGGGACCCGAAAGCCCGTGGCGCCATCTTTGGTCTGACCCGCGACACCGGGATCAAGGAAATCGTCACCGCCGGCCTGCAGTCGGTGTGCTATCAGACCCGCGACCTGCTCGAAGCCATGCGCCAGGACGGCGCGGCCGAGCCGAGCGCGCTGCGTGTTGATGGCGGTATGGTGGAGAACAACTGGGTGATGCAGTTTCTCGCTGACATCCTTGGGGTGCCGGTGGAGCGTCCTGAGATCACCGAAACCACGGCGCTGGGTGTGGCTTATCTGGCGGGTCTGCAAGCCGGGCTTTACAAGGATTTGGCGAGCATCGCCCGGCACTGGCATCGCCAGCAGCGCTTCGACCCCCGCATGGCCGACAGCCATCGCAGCAAACTCTATGACGGCTGGCTGGATGCGGTGAACAGGGTGCGCAGCGAAAACTGAGGGAGGGTTGCTGTATCGCCCAATGCGCGCATAGCTGTAGCGCTCATACGGATTAAGGCTCAGGCATGCTTGAAAGAAATCACTGAGGACGTGCCCCATGCAGCTTGAATTTCACCAGGTCGATGCCTTTGCCACGCGGCCGTTTACCGGTAACCCGGCGATGGTCTATCGCCTGGACAGCTGGCTCGACGACGCGCTGATGCAGCAGATTGCCGCCGAGCACAACCTGGCGGAAACCGCTTTTGTAGTGAAGGAGGGCGCGGCCTGGCATATCCGCTGGTTTACCCCGACGGCGGAAGTGCCGTTGTGCGGCCATGCCACTCTGGCCAGTGCCCATGTGCTGTTCGAGGTCTACGGTGAGCCGGGTGAGGTGCTCGATTTCACCTGTCTATCCGGCGCACTGCGGGTCAGCCGCCAGGGCGCTCAGCTGGTGCTGGATTTCCCTGTGCGCCGGGCACAGCCGAGCGACTTGCGCACAGAAGTTGAGCAGGCGCTCGGCTTGTCGGTAGAAAGCGTGCTGGCGTTGCATGAAGGGCAGGGGGTTCAGGAACTGCTGGTGATTCTGTCGAGCGAGGCTGCGGTGCGGGCGTATGAGCCTGATCTGGCAGCAGTGGCCACGTTGCCGGGATTGGGCTTGCTGATCAGCGCGGCTGGTGAGCAACACGATTTTGTCTCGCGTTACTTCGCCCCCTCCATCGGCATCAATGAGGACCCGGTGACCGGCTCGACCCACTGCATCCTTACGCCGTATTGGGCGCAGCGCTTGGACAAGACCCGGCTGAGTGCCTTCCAGTGTTCGGCGCGCGGCGGTGAGTTGCACTGCGAGTGGGTTGGTGAGCGAGTAAAGATTGCCGGCCAGGCATTGTTGATCGCCAGTGGCCGGTTGATGTTGGGGTGAGTCAGCTGTCGCTGCTGTAGCGACGTACCCCCGACTCACCCAGGTTGACCTGGGCGGCGATGCTACCCGCAGCGGCAAACACCACCAGATGATCGGCGGCAACGCGAATGCCGACCTGCTGGCCGGGCAAGTGATCGGCGTGGCTGGGGAAGATTGATTCCAGCTGGCTGCCGGTGGGCAGTTGCAGGCGATATAGGGTTGCGGCGCCGAGGAAAGTCTTGCCGACGATCAAGGCTTTCTGCGTGCTGTCCGGGTCGTAGACGATGTCGTCCGGGCGCAGTAACACGTCCACCGCGCTGCCGGTCGGCCAGGTGTAATCCCGGTTGCCACGAATCAGGCCCAGCTCGGTTTGCACCGCATCCGGGCTAAGTAGCTGGCCGCGAATAAAGTAGCCCTGGCCGATAAAGCTGGCGACAAAGGGCGTTAGCGGTTCGTGGTAGAGGTTGAACGGGGTATCCCACTGCTCAAGCTTGCCTTCCTTGAATACGCCGACGTGATCGCTGACGGCGAAGGCTTCTTCTTGGTCATGGGTGACCAGAACCGCGCTGGTGCCGCGCGCCTTGAGGATGTCGCGTACTTCATGGCTTAAGCGCCGACGCAGTTCGCCATCCAGGTTGGAAAACGGCTCATCAAGCAGCAGCAGTTGTGGTTCCGGCGCTAGCGCGCGGGCCAGAGCCACGCGCTGCTGTTGGCCGCCGGACAGCTCGTGCGGGTAGCGCTTGCCGAGGTGGCCGAGTTTGACCAGTTCCATCAGCTCCTGGGTAACCCGCTCGCAGTTGGGCTGCTTGCGGATGCCGAAGCCGATGTTCTCGGCCACGCTCAGATGCGGGAACAGCGCGTAATCCTGAAACACCATGCCGATCCGACGTTTCTCCGGGGCCAGGGTAAAGCCGGCTTTGGAGATAACCTGATCAGCCAGCTGAATCTCGCCTTCCAGCACCGGCTCAAAACCGGCAATGGCGCGTAGCGTGGTGGTCTTGCCGCAGCCAGAAGGGCCGAGCAGGCAACCGATATCGCCGGCATTGAGGTGCAGATTGAGGTTCTGCACCACCTTGTGTCCGGGGTAGCCGCAACTTAGGTCGCGCAGGTTCAGCAGGGGCTGGCTCATGCGTGGTGGTACGCCGGTTCAACTAGAAATTCGAGCAGTGCCTTTTGTGCATGCAGGCGGTTCTCGGCTTGATCCCAGGCTGCCGAGCGTGGGTCGTCGAGCAGATCCTCGCTGATTTCCTCGCCACGGTGAGCTGGCAGGCAGTGCAGAAATAGCACGTCTTCTGCGGCAGCATCGAGCAGGGCACGGGTGACTTGGTAAGGCCGGAACAGCTTCAGACGTTCGGCGGCTTCGTCTTCCTGGCCCATGGAGGCCCACACATCGGTGCTCACCAGATGGGCGCCCGCAACGGCGGCGAGCGGATCGCGGAAAATTTGCACACGCTCGCCAGCGGCGGCGAGGAACTTGGCGTTCGGCTCATAGCCTTCAGGGCAGGCGACGCGCAGCTGGAAGTCGAACTGCATGGCCGCTTCTATATAGGAGTTGCACATGTTATTGCCGTCGCCAATCCAGGCCACGGTCTTGCCTTTGATGCTGCCGCGACGCTCCTGGTAGGTCTGCATGTCGGCCAGCAGCTGGCAGGGGTGCAGGTCGTCGGACAGGCCGTTGATCACCGGCACGCGCGAGTGGGCGGCGAATTCGGTGAGGGTGCTGTGGGCGAAGGTGCGGATCATTACCGCATCAAGCATGCGCGACATAACGATGGCGGCATCGCCAATCGGCTCGCCACGGCCCAGCTGGGTATCGCGCGGCGAGAGGAAAATGGCCTGGCCGCCGAGCTGGATCATGCCGGCTTCGAACGACAGGCGGGTACGGGTTGAGGCTTTTTCGAAGATCATGCCCAGCACGCGATTTTTCAGCGGCTCGAACAGTACGCCGCGATTGCGCAAGTCCTTCAGCTCCATGCCGCGGCGGATCAGGCTCACCAGTTCGTCAGGTGTGCAATCCATCAGCGAGAGAAAGTGTCTTGCGCTCATCGTTAACTACCTTTTGACAGCTGGGCGCAGGTTCAATGGCCTAATTAAATAGAAGAAACGGCAGAACCTGCGGCTGGGGGGCCGCACTATGCGACGAAACGGGGAAGTCGCGATCTTATAAGCAAACGCCGATCAGGCGCAAATTGCCTGCTCTTTCAAGACCATTGAGGCTGAGCGCATTAGCATCTATCCGTTGACCTGATGCTGCGCAATTCACGCAGCGAACCCTGCTGGTGCAGGCCCCGAACTGCCGCCATAGTCATGCTTTACGGTGCTTTATGCATCGACTCAAAACAAGAGGCCCGGCCATGACCAAGACCCTCCACCACCGTGCATGCCACCTGTGCGAAGCCATCTGTGGCCTGACCATTGAAACCGAAGTGCAGGACGACGGTTCCACGCAGATCCGCTCAATCAAGGGCGATGCCCAGGACAATTTCAGCCGTGGCCATATCTGCCCCAAGGCGGTGGCCCTGCAGGATATCCAGAGCGACCCGGATCGCCTGCGTCAGCCGATGCGCCGCGTGGGCAATGAATGGCAGGCTATCGACTGGGAGGATGCCTTCGAGCTGGTGGCCGAGCGCCTAAGCGCGATCCAGGCGCAGCATGGGCAGAACGCTGTGGCGGTGTATCAGGGCAACCCGAGCGTGCATAACTACGGCCTGATGACCCACAGCAACTACTTTCTTGGCTTGCTGAAAACCCGCAACCGCTATTCCGCTACGTCGGTTGACCAGTTGCCGCATCACCTGACCAG
Organism: Pseudomonas sp. C7.1; assembly: GCF_056312395.1. Taxonomy (NCBI): domain Bacteria; kingdom Pseudomonadati; phylum Pseudomonadota; class Gammaproteobacteria; order Pseudomonadales; family Pseudomonadaceae; genus Pseudomonas; species Pseudomonas sp. C7.1. The sequence continues at coordinate 533,666 of NZ_JBWDTL010000003.1, forward strand.
CCACTTGATGTACGGCCATGGCCTGCTGATTCCAATTCCGGATATCGATCACACCGACTTTATGCTGATTCTCGGCGGCAACCCGCTAGCCTCCAACGGCAGCATCATGACCGTGCCGGACGTGGAAAAGCGCCTGAAGGCCATCCAGAAACGCGGCGGCAAACTGGTGGTGGTGGACCCGCGTCGTAGCGAAACTGCGGCCATTGCCGATCAGCATGTGTTCGTTCGCCCTGGCCAGGACGCCGCGTTGCTGTTCGGCCTGCTCAATACCCTGTTCGAGGAAAACCTCGGCCGCGCCAGCCATCTGGCGGTAGACGGGCTGGATGACGTGCGCCAGGCGATTGCCGGGTTTACCGCCGAAGCCATGAGCGCGCGCTGCGGCGTGCCGGCGCAAGTGATTCGTCAGTTGGCGCGCGACTTTGCCGCTGCCGAATCGGCGGTGTGCTATGGCCGCATGGGCGTTTCCACCCAGGCCTTCGGCACGCTGTGTCAGTGGCTGGTGCAGTTGATCAACCTGGTCACCGGCAACCTCGATCGAGTGGGCGGCGTGCTCTGCACCGAACCGGCCGTGGACCTGGTGGCCTCGACTTCAGGCGGGCATTTCAATCGCTGGCAAAGCCGTGTGTCCGGTTTGCCGGAGTACGGTGGCGAATTGCCGGTTTCGGCCCTGGCTGAGGAGATGCTTACCGAGGGCGAAGGGCAGGTGCGCGCGCTGGTCACGGTGGCCGGCAACCCCGTGCTGTCCACGCCTAATGGTCGGCAGCTGGAGCAGGCGCTGGATGGCCTGGAGTTTATGCTCAGCATCGACTTCTACATCAACGAAACCACCCGCTATGCCGACCTGATCCTGCCGCCCACTGGGCCGCTGGAGCATGATCACTACGACACCACCTTCAATATGTTCGCGGTGCGCAATGTCACCCGCTTCAATGAAGCTGTATTAGCCAAGCCGGCGGGCGCGCTGCATGACTGGGAGATATTTGTCGGTCTGGCCAAAGCCTTTGCCGCTAAGACGGGCGTGGAGCTGAAACCGACCATGGCCCCCGAGCAGATGATCGACATGGGTCTGCGGTTTGGTAGTTACGGCGACAAGTCGGAATATAAGCTGTCGTTGGCTGCGCTGCGTGAGCACCCGCATGGTCTCGACCTAGGGGCGCTTAAACCCAACCTGATCGGTCGTCTTAAAACCGCCAACCAGCAAATTCAGGCTGCACCGGCGGTGATCATGGCCGACCTGCAGCGTTTTGCTGAGCAGCCAACGGCCAAGGCGGGCGAGTTGTTGCTGATTGGCCGGCGCCATGTGCGCAGCAATAACTCCTGGATGCACAACTATCACCGCCTGGTTAAAGGCAAGCCGCGTCATCAACTGCTGATGCATCCGGCGGATCTGAGTCAGCGCGGCCTGACAGATGGCCAGTTGGTGCGCGTGCGTTCGCGGGTCGGGGTCATTGAGGTGGAAGTGGCCGCCAGTGACGACATGATGGCCGGCGTGGTCAGCCTGCCGCACGGCTGGGGGCATGCGCGGCCGGGCGTGCAGATGAGCATCGCCAGTGAGCAGCCAGGCGCCAGCGCCAATGACCTGACTGATGAGCGGCAACTGGATGCCTTGTCCGGCAATGCGGCTCTTAACGGCGTACCAGTGCACGTAGACGCCGCATAGCCCGGATGTAATTGAGCAAACCCCTGGATTGCATTAAGGCTACGGGGCGCTATGGGAAGGCCGAGCATTACGCTCGGCTTTTCGCTACAATGCCGCCACCGTGCCGACCCGTGAGTCGGGAAGTTAAGTCCTGAGGTGCCCAATGGATATCATCGAAACGATCAAAGAGCAGGTCGCTAAAAATACCGTTCTGCTTTACATGAAAGGCTCGCCGAACGCTCCGCAGTGCGGCTTTTCCTCCAAAGCTGCGCAGGTTGTGATGGCCTGTGGCGAGAAATTCGCCTATGTCGACATCCTGCAAAACCCGGAAATCCGCGCCAACCTGCCTAAATACGCCAATTGGCCAACCTTCCCGCAGCTGTGGGTCGGTGGTGAGCTGGTCGGCGGCAGCGACATCCTCGCGGAAATGTTCGATAAGGGTGAGCTGCAAACCCTGATCAAAGACGCTGTGCAGAAAGCCGACGCCTAAGCTCAGCAGGCTGCACAAAAAACAAGGCCCTATCCCAAGGCTATGTCGCAGGCCGCTTTTGTAGGGTGGGTTAGCGACGCAGAACAGCGCTCGATAATCCAACTGCGATAGCAGCGGGGCGCGTAACCCACCATTGCGGTTTGTCAGTAGACCGCCATGGTGGGTTACGGCGCGTTCAGCGTCGGTGGTGCTTGTCTGATCCCGGTTCGCGCCTAACCCATATATGGACTCCTCCCGTTTTGCCAGTGAAATACACATCCAACGAACCTAGGTACGACTGCTTCCGTATATCCGGCTTCTGATAAGGCGTTGGGTGCCTTGAGCCATGATGAATATCCGCTCATGTGTTCCTGATCGCCCTAGCGGCCTTGGTTTACAGAGGGCCTGTGGGTAAAGCAGGTTTTACACATGCCGGCTCGACCGGTTCGTCATCACTGCATGTCACTGTGCAATCGTGGTGGATCTTCTACGGTGTCACTTCATTCCTGCTTGGGTACTTCAGGTTTACGCCTCAGCAGGTTGATAGTCTTCCCCTTGCCGAGGATCGCCCAGATGATCCGGGCATTCTTGTTCGCCAAGGCGACCGTGGCGATATTTGTGTTGCGTCGACACTGCAACTGCTGCAGCCAGGTGCTGCGTCGATCCGTCTTTTCCTTACAGGTCTTCAGCACCGCACGAGCGCCATGGACCAATAACGTGCGCAGGTAACAGTCACCCTTTTTGCTGATGTGCCCCAGACGTTCTTTGCCGCCACTTGAATGCTGGCTCGGCACTAATCCCAGCCAGGCCGCGAACTGTCTGCCCGAACTGAACTGCCGTGCATCACCCACTGCAGACACCACGGCAGTCGCGCTGATCGGGCCAACGCCCTCCACCTGCAGCAAACGCTGGACACGCTCATCCGTCTTAACCTGACGGTGAAGCATGCCGTCCAGCTGTTTGATTCGCTCATCCTGTCCCTGCAGCTCATCACGCAAGAGCTCCAGCATTTCGTGCAGCTCGCCCGGTAATGTCTGGTGTTCGTCCAGCGCCTGCTGCAGCAACGCGCGGGTGGCCGCTATTCCCTGGCGACTCGCAACCAAACCGAACTCGCCAAGCAAGCCACGTATCTCGTTAACCAACGCTGTACGCGCCCTGATTAACCGGCTTCTGATCCGGTGCACCGACTGTGCGGATTCCGCGCTGACTCGGACACCCATTCCACGCACATCCGGACAGTGATTCCACGCTGATCCGGACACCCATTCCACGAGCATCCGGACACTGATTCCACAGCCATCCGGACACTTTCTGGCAGGCAGCTACGCAGGATTTATTCACTACCATTGGCCTCTTTTTCGAAGCAGAGAGGTCGTCGTGGAGCGTTTATCCATGCGTAAAATCCGTGAAGTGTTGCGCCTCAAGTTCGATTGCGGGCTGTCTGTCCGTAAGATCTCCCGCAGTCTGGGCATAGGTCACAGCAGTGCCGGTGATTACCTTTGCCGATTCACGGCCTGCGGCCTCTCCTGGCCGCTCCCTACTGAGTTGTCCGACGCCGAGCTGGAGCGGCGCCTGTTCCCGCCACCGCCGGAGATCCCCTCTGAGCAACGACCAACTCCCGACTGGGCCTGGGTGCATGCCGAGCTGCGCCGACCAGGCGTGACCCTGGCGCTGCTCTGGCAGGAGTATCGGCTGGGCCAGCCACAGGGCTTCCAGTACAGCTGGTTCTGCGACCACTACCGGGCCTGGCAGGGCAAACTGGATGTGGTGATGCGCCAGGAGCACCGCGTCGGCGAGAAGCTGTTCGTCGACTATGCCGGCCAGACGGTGCCGGTGATCGACCGGCACAGCGGCGAGATCCGTCAGGCGCAGGTGTTCGTCGCGGTGCTCGGTGCCTCCAGCTACACCTTCGCCGAGGCCACCTGGTCGCAGCAGTTGCCCGACTGGCTGGGCTCCCATGCCCGCTGCTTCGCCTTCCTCGGCGGGGTACCGGAGATCGTGGTGCCGGACAACCTGCGCAGTGCGGTGAGCAAGGCCCATCGCTACGAACCGGACATCAACCCCAGTTACCGCGATCTGGCCGAGCACTATGGTGTGGCGGTGGTGCCGGCGCGGGCCCGTAAGCCGCGCGACAAGGCCAAGGCCGAGGTCGGCGTGCAGGTGGTCGAGCGCTGGATCCTCGCCGCCTTGCGCCATCGCCAGTTCTTCTCCCTGGACGAACTCAACCGGGCCATCGCCGTGCTGCTGGAGCGACTCAACCAACGGCCGTTCAAGAAGCTACCGGGCTCCCGCCAGGCGGCTTTCGCCAGCCTGGATCGCCCGGCTCTGCGCCCGTTGCCGGAGCAGCCCTACGTCTATGCCGAGTGGAAGAAGGCGCGGGTGCATATCGACTACCACGTCGAGGTCGATGGGCATTACTACTCGGTGCCCTACCAGTTGGTGAAGAAGCAGCTGGAGGTGCGTCTGACGGCCCGCACCGTGGAGTGCTTCCACGCCAACCAGCGGGTGGCCAGCCACGTACGCTCCCTGCACAAAGGCCGGCACAGCACGCAGACCGAGCACATGCCCAAGAGCCATCGCGAGCATGCCGAGTGGACGCCTCAACGGCTGATCCGCTGGGCCGAGCAGACCGGCCCGAACACCGCCGGCGTAATCAGCCACATCCTCGAACGGCGCGTGCATCCGCAGCATGGCTACCGCGCTTGCCTGGGCATCCTGCGCCTGGGCAAGCACCACGGCGAAGAACGGCTGGAAGCCGCCTGCCAGCGCGCCCTAAGCCTCGGTGCCTGTAGCTACAAAAGCCTCGAATCGATTCTGCGCCAAGGCCTGGAAAACCTGCCGCTGGCTCAACAGAACCTACCCCTACTACCGGACGACCACGCCAACCTGCGCGGCCCCGGCTACTACCACTGAACAAAGGAATCCCACCATGCTGCCTCACCCGACCCTGGACAAGCTGCAAACCCTGCGCCTGCACGGCATGCTCAAAGCCCTCGCCGAGCAACTGAAAACACCCGACATCGACAGCCTGAGCTTCGAAGAACGCCTCGGCCTGTTGGTCGATCGCGAGCTGACCGAGCGCGACGACAAGCGCCTGAGCAACCGCCTACGCCAGGCCCGGCTCAAGCACAACGCCTGCCTCGAAGACATCGACTACCGCGCCCCGCGCGGGCTGGACAAGGCGCTGATCCTGCAACTGCGCAGCGGCCAGTGGCTGCGCGACGGCCTCAACCTGATCATCGGCGGCCCCACCGGCGTCGGCAAAACCTGGCTGGCCTGCGCCCTGGCCCACCAGGCCTGCCGGGACGGCTGCAGCGTGCGCTATCTGCGCCTGCCGCGGCTGCTGGAAGAACTGGGCCTGGCACATGGCGACGGCCGCTTCGTCAAGCTGATGAGCAGCTACGCCAAGACCGACCTGCTGATCCTCGATGACTGGGGCCTGGCACCGTTCACCAACGAACAGCGCCGCGACATGCTGGAGCTGCTGGACGACCGCTACGGCCAACGCTCAACCATCGTGACCAGTCAGATGCCGGTGGACAACTGGCACGAACTGATCGGCGATCCGACCCTGGCCGACGCCATCCTCGACCGCCTGGTGCACAACGCCTACCGGATCAACCTGAAGGGAGAGTCGATGCGCAGGCGGGCGAAGAAATTGACGACGCCGGGCACCTCAGACTAACAATGCATATCCTGCGTCGCTGCGCTCCGACTGCCTGTCCGGATGACCGTGGAACAGGTGTCCGGATCAGCGTGGGCTGAGTGTCCGAATGGCGTGGAATCCGCAGACTGCCCAGCTTGCTGGTCGGCACTCTTCACCGCGACATAACGCATCGTGGGTCGGCTGGCAGCCTCGCAAATCGCCTCCGCGTCGTTGGCGTCGTTCTTACCACTCTTGACGTAGGGTTTGACGAACTGCGGCGCAATCAACCGCACTTCATGCCCCAACTTGCCCAGCTCGCGCGCCCAGTAATGCGAACTACCACAGGCCTCCATCGCCACCAAGCACGGCTCTTGTTGGCGGAAAAAATCCAGCATCTGTGAACGCTTGAGCTGCTTACGGCACTTCACCTGCTCGTGGCTATCGACGCCATGAACTTGAAAAACCTGTTTTGCCAAATCGATGCCGATTCGCTTAAGTTTCATGGTGACTCCTCCCTTCGTGGCTGTTTGGTTGTGACAACCTCAGTCTGGCGCATAGACGCCGTAGGAGGGAGGAGTCCATCTCATTGCCCTACGTATTACCGCGCATCGTGCACCGTACCGTTGTGTATAAACAATAAACCCCGCCAAGTGCGGGGTTTATTGTTTAGGGCGCGGTGGTTTGCGCCATAGAACCTGTTTCACGCTCTAGCGAGCTAGAGTCCTGCAAGGCAAAAACGGGCGAGGAAGCGGAGTGTACGAGTTGTACATGAGCATTCCGAGCCTGTTTTTAGCGTGAAAGAATCCATCTGACAGACGAGCGCGAACCTGCCGGACACCAGCAAAAAAACACTCGGGGGTGGTTTAGCTCGGCAGGTAGCCGAACTTCTCCAGTGCCCTGAGCCAGCGAGCTGAATTGCGTTTGACCGACAAGGCTTCATAGTCCAGGGCGCTGTCCCGGTAGTGTTCGCGCCGCTTGAGCATGTAGTAGACGGTACGTAGCAGTTTGTGAGCCAAGGCGATGATCGCGCGCTTGTAGCCACGTCGAATCACCAGTGCCTGGAACTTGGTTTTGAATACCGATGCAGTGCGGCTGGCCGAGTGCGAGAATTCGCATAACAACCGCCGCACATGAGCATTGCCCTTACGTATCTTTCCAGGTTTGTGTTTACCTGCAGACTCGTTGTTGCCTGGACAGATGCCCACCCAGGAGGCTAATCGATCAGCGCTACCAAAGGCGTCCATGTCACTGCCGATCTCAACGATGAGTAGCGCCGCGCCGATCAAGTCAACGCCGGGCAGGGTCTGCAAAAGAGACAGGGCATTGCGCTCGCTATCGAGTTCGCTGAGCAGGCGGGCTTCGAAACGGGAAATCCGCGCTTCAAGCTCTTCAATGTGCTGCATCAACTCGTCGAGCACAAAACAGTGGCTGGCCGTCGGTTCTCCTTGCAGCGCCTCGAACAGCTCTTCACGGCTGGCCTTCAGGCGGCGCGTGGCGAACTTGAGCACTTCGTGTACGGGCTGACCCGCAATGATCGCCTTGACCATGGCCCGCGCAGAACGCCCATGCAGGTCGCTCACCACGACGCCGAGACGCACCCCGCTGTCGCTCAACACCTTGTGCAAGCGGTTCTTCTCCGAGGCCAACTGGCTGACCAGCTTCTGCCGCTGCCTGGCAATCAGGCGCAACTCGCGCAGCTTGGCCGGCGGCACAAACGAGCCACGCAAGAGCCCAGCGCGCGCCAGGATCGCCAGCCAGTGAGCATCGGCTATGTCCGTTTTGCGCCCAGGTACATTTTTGACATGCCGAGCATTGACCACCTTGGCCCTGATACCCACCGCTTCCAGGGCCGCATAGGGGCTCTTCCAGTAAACGCCGGTGCTCTCCATCACCACATCGTCCGGCTGCAGAGCCGCTACCCACTCGGCCAGCGCCCGACGATCACGCTTGAACGCGCCAAACTGACGGTGCTCGACTGTGATGCGACCATCCGTCTCTTCAATCACCGCGCAGGCAGTGATCTGGGCCTGATGCACATCCAGTCCAACCACACGTTTATAAAGGGCAATCAATTCCATACCCCACCCCTCTGCTGTCTACACTCAAGATCGGGAAGGTGGCGGTGATCGAACTGAATGAGCCTGAAGGGAACAAGTCCCCAACGGCCTATTTAGCGTTCGCTCTCGAAAGAGGCAATCCGGGGTACGAGTCAGTTCGCTGGATCATGTTAACGACGGGGTGTCTCCGCCAAAAAAACTAGCGACCTCTCACCGCCACCTTCCCTATCTATAGCTCTCTTTCATCATCAGGGGTGGCGGGGCTGCCATGACTGTTAACGCGGCAGGGTCGACGCGCAGCAGATCGTAAGCAGGTTCTTATTCGTCCATCTGCGACTGCAGATAGTTCTGCAGGCCCACGGCGTCGATCAGGCTTAGCTGGGTTTCCAGCCAGTCGATGTGGTCTTCTTCGGAGCTGAGGATTTCTTCGAGCAGTTCGCGGCTGGCGTAGTCACCGATGCTTTCGCAGTAGGCAATCGCCGCTTTCAGATCGATATGCGCCTTGTGTTCGATCTTCAGGTCGCACTCGAGCATTTCCTGGGTGTTTTCGCCGATCAGGATCTTGCCCAGGTCTTGCACATTCGGCAGGCCTTCGAGGAAGAGAATGCGCTTGATCAGCTTATCCGCATGCTTCATCTCGTCGATGGACTCGTGGTACTCGTGCTCGCCGAGTTTCTTCAGGCCCCAGTCTTCATACATGCGTGCGTGCAGGAAGTACTGGTTGATCGCGACCAGCTCGTTACCGAGGATCTTGTTCAGATGCTGGATGACCTTCTTGTCGCCTTTCATGTCTGCGTCTGCCTTGCAGGGGAGTTAGCGTTAAATTCTGGGCCGATGGTTTTCGGCTGTCAAACCTAAGTATTTGAATTTAAAGTTAAAATTAATATGAATACGAATGCTTAAGTTCTGCGATTTGACGCTAAGGTATTGAATTTAAAGCATAAAAAACCGGACACTTGGTCCGGTTCTTGTATATCGCTAAATTCACGCGGCAACAAAACTCGCCGGGTAGGCCATCGCGGCCTGGCTGTTTTGCACGTCGCTCAATGTTTCTCGCACCACTTGCTTGGCCAGGCAAGCGCATTTGCCGCACTGGCTGGCAACGCCGAGGGTGGCGCGCACATCACGGTAGCTGCAGCAGCCTTCGTAGATGGCTTCGCGGATCTGACCGTTAGTAATACCTTCGCAGAGACACACGTACATGATTAGGGCTCGTGGCAGGGCAGTGGCTAATGCGATAGATACTAATGTTAATGAGAATGCTTGTCAAAGCAGTGTTTGGTTAATTTTAGGATGGTTTGACAGGCGGTGCGCTGGCAGGCCGAGCGGCAATAGGCTGTCCCGGCTTGCCGCTTGCTTGTTCGTAGGCGGAAAGCGTTTGCCGCTTTGCCGCATATATCGAAAGATTTATCGATCAAGTCATTGATAAATAAGTAAAAAATAATATGGCACAAGCATTGCTTATGGTCTTGCACGGAAAGTAGTAACACCAACCGGCAAAGGTTTCTGACCATGAGCATCAGTTTCGATCGGGCACTCGGCATTCACGAAAAAGCACTGGGCTTTCGCGCTCAGCGCGCAGAGGTGTTGGCCAACAACATCGCCAACGCCGACACGCCGCACTACAAGGCGCGTGACCTGCAGTTCGCCAGTGTGCTGGCTGAGCAAAGCGCCAAGAGCCAGCGCGGCCAGGTCAGCCTGAGTCGCACCGACAGCCAGCATATCCCTGCCGATGGTGTGATTGCCGGCGATGCTAGCCTGGCGTATCGCACGCCGTTCCATCCTTCGATTGATCAGAACACCGTCGACCTGCAGATCGAGCAGTCCAATTACGCAGAAAACTCGGTGCAGTTCCAAGCCAGCTTTACCTTTCTCAACAGCAAATTCAAAGGGCTGGTCAGCGCCCTGCGCGGCGATTAATAGGAGCCTGATGCCATGTCACTAGCCAGTGTTTTCAACATCGCCGGTACAGGTATGAGCGCCCAGAGCACTCGCCTGAACACCATTGCCAGCAACATCGCCAACGCCGAGACGGTCTCCTCGAGCATTGATCAGACCTACCGTGCACGCCACCCCGTATTCGCCACCATGTTCCAGTCCGCGCAGAACGGTGATCGCGGTTCGCTGTTTGCCGATCAGGACAATGCCGGGGTCGGTGTGCAGGTATTGGGTGTGGTTGAGGATCAGAGCAGCCTGATGCCGCGCTATGAGCCGAACCATCCAGCAGCCGATGCCGGCGGCTATGTGTATTACCCCAACGTCAATGTGGTGGAAGAAATGGCCGACATGATTTCTGCCAGTCGGGCCTTTCAGACCAACACTGAAATGATGAACACCGCCAAGCAGATGATGCAGCGCGTACTGACCCTGGGTCAGTAAGCCAACGGAAAAAGGAGCGTACCCCCATGAGCACTGTTGGCGATGTCACTGGTTCGGCACTGGATCAATACCAGATCAAGAACGAGACCAAGACGAATAAAGACCTGGGTAAGAATGAGTTTCTCAATCTGCTGGTGGCGCAGTTGAATAACCAGAACCCGCTGGAGCCACAAGGCAATGGCGAGTTTATCGCCCAGCTGGCGCAGTTCAGCCAGGTTGAGGGGATTGAGAAGTTGAATACCAGCATGGGCTCGCTGCTCACCGGTTATCAGTCATCCCAGGCGTTGCAGGCGTCCTCGCTGGTCGGTCGCAAGGTGATTATTCCGAGCGACAAGGCGGTGGTTGATACCAGTGAAAGCTTCAAAGCCAGCCTGGTGCTGCCAGCCAGCAGCAGCAACGTGTACGTCAACATTTATGACAAGGCCGGTGCTGCCGTGGCTCGAGTCAATCTGGGTGAGCAGGCGGCCGGCAATGTCAGCTTTATCTGGGACGGTAAGGACTCCAGCGGCAATCTGCTGCCGCCTGGCAATTACAAGTTCGAGGCCCAGGCCACCTACGCCGAAGGCACCAAGGGGCTTTACACCATGCTGCCGGCCAACGTCGACAGCGTCACGTTGGGCGGCCAAGAGTTGATGTTGAACCTGGCGGGGCTTGGCAGCGTGCCGATGTCGCAGGTCCAGGTGATCGGTCAGTAATTAACAGGTTTTAGCCGCCGGCTGTCCGGCAAAGGAGTCTTCCATGGGTTTCAATATCGGCCTGAGCGGTCTGCGTGCCGCGACCAGCGACCTTAACGTGACCGGCAACAACATCGCCAACGCCGGCACCGCAGGCTTCAAACAGTCGCGTGCCGAATTTGCCGATGTGTATGCGGCGTCCGTGCTGGGCTCCGGTGCCAACCCCCAGGGCAGTGGTGTGCTGCTGGGTGATGTGTCGCAGTTGTTCAACCAGGGCAATATCAATTACACGCAAAATGCCCTGGATTTGGCGATCAACGGCAACGGCTTCTTTCAGACCAGTAACAACGGTGAGGTGAGCTACACCCGTGCCGGTTACTTCGGTACGGATCGCGATGGCTTTCTGGTCAATAACTTCGGCTACAAGCTGCAGGGCTATGCCGTGGATGCCAATAACAATCTGCAGAATGGCGTGATCAGTGACCTGCAGATTGAAACGGCCAGCCAGGCTCCGCTGCCGACTAGCAATCTGGACCAGACCTTTAACCTTAATTCGACCAATACGGTGCCGACCACGGTGCCGTTCGATCCGGCGGACCCGACGTCCTACAACTCGTCGACCTCGACCAATATCTACGATACCCAGGGTAACTCCCACGTATTCACGCAGTACTTTCTCAAGACCGGGCCCAACAACTGGCAGATGAACGTGTTGATTGATGGGCGCAACCCAGATGATCCGACGTTGACCACGCCGTCTTCGGTCGACCTGCAGTTCACCACGGCGGGTCAGTTGGATGTGGCGGCGTTGATCGCCTCGACACCCACCGGTTTTGCAGTTGGCCCCGATGGCACCATTGATCTGACCACCTGGGTGCCTGCTGCGCCGGACGCCGCGGTGCCGCCGGTCTGGTCGGCCAACGGTGCCGATGCTAGCCCGACCGGGGTGAATATCGACTTGCGGCAGGCTACCCAGTTTGCCAGCTCATTCGCGGTTAACAGCGTCAGTCAGGACGGCTACACCACCGGCCAATTGGCCGGGCTGGAAATTGATGATACCGGGGTGATCTTTGCCCGCTACACCAACGGTCAGTCGAACATTCAGGGCCAGGTGATCCTGGCCAACTTCGCTAACGTGCAGGGGCTGACACCGGTGGGCAAGACTGCCTGGGTGCAGTCCTTCCAGTCGGGTGAGCCGGTGGTGGGTACACCGCGCAGCGGCACGTTGGGGGCTTTGCAGTCAGGTGCTTTGGAGGACTCCAACGTCGAACTGTCGGATCAGTTGGTTAACCTGATCGTGGCGCAGCGCAACTACCAGGCCAACGCCAAAACCATCGAAACCGAAAGCGCCATTACCCAGACCATTATCAACCTGCGTTGATAGAGTGGAACGGTTGGGCGTCAGCGATTGATGGGTATCGCTGCGCTCAACCGCATCCTACAAAAGTTCAGCCTGTAGGATGGCGTTGAGCATAGCGATACCCATCATCATGGCAGTCGTCACTCAATCTGCCTGGTTGTGGCGGTGGCAGTGAATCTATACGGCAGACGATCGCTTTGCCGCTTACGGCAATGACTCGCCGACTTGATATTAAAAGGCTCCATTCGGAGCCTTTTTTAATTTTTAAAGCTGAGATAAATCAATCGCTTATTGGTTATTTTCGAGTGCTGGCACAGCCATTGCTTTATAGCGTGTATAGAGCAGCGGGGCGGCAAGCCCACTCGGAGAATAACCATGGACAAGATGTTGTACGTTTCCATGACTGGGGCCCACCAGAACACCCTGGCCCAGCGTGCCCACGCCAACAACCTGGCAAACATCACCACCAATGGTTTCCGTCGGGACTTCGAGCAGGCGCGTTCCATGCCGATCTTTGGTGACAGTTATCCGTCGCGGGTCTACGCCATGAGCGAGCGCCCTGGCACTGACTTCACGCCAGGCTCGATGCAAGAAACCGGTCGCGATCTGGACGTGGCCGTCGGCGGCAAAGGCTGGCTGGCCGTGCAGGCGCCCGACGGCACTGAAGCCTATGTGCGTACCGCCAGCTTGAACGTCGATGCCCTGGGCGTGCTGCGTACCGGCAATGGCTTGCCGGTGATGGGCAACGCTGGGCCGATTGCAGTGCCGCCAGAGCAGAAAATCGAAATCGGCAAGGACGGCACCATCAGCATTCGCGCCCTGGGCGAGGCACCCAACGTACTGGCCGAGGTGGACCGTTTAAAGCTGGTCAACCCGGACCTCAAGCAGATGGAGAAGGGCACCGATGGCCTGATCCGCTTCAAGGGCCAGGGCCCGGTACAGGCGGATGCCAATATGGAAATCACCTCGGGCTTTCTCGAATCGAGCAATGTCAATGCCGTGGAAGAGATGACGGCGATCCTCTCGCTGTCCCGCCAATTCGAATTGCAAGTGAAGATGATGCGCACCGCCGAAGACAATTCGGCGGCCATGGCGCGCGTCTTGCAGATGACCTAATTATCAGCACGCGGCGTCGTTAAAACGGCGCCCGAGGAGAATCGATATGCTTCCGGCACTGTGGGTCAGCAAAACCGGTCTGTCCGCTCAGGACATGAACCTGACCACCATTTCCAACAACCTGGCCAACGTTTCGACCACGGGCTTCAAGCGTGATCGCGCCGAGTTTGAAGACCTGCTGTACCAGATCCGTCGTCAGCCTGGCGGCCAATCCAGCCAGGACAGCCAGCTGCCTTCTGGCCTGCAGTTGGGTACGGGTGTGCGTATCGTCGGCACGCAGAAGATCTTCACTGCTGGCAGCCTGCAAACCACCGAACAACCGCTGGATATGGCGATCAACGGCCGTGGTTTCTTCCAGGTGTTGCTACCTGACGGCACGGTGTCCTACAGCCGTGACGGTAGCTTCCACCTCAACTCCGATGGCCAGGTGGTGACGTCCAACGGTTATGCCCTGGAGCCGGCCATCGTGCTGCCCAATGAGGTGCGCACCTTTACCGTGGGTGAAGATGGCACTGTGTCGGTGACCACCGCCGGCAACCCGCAACCGCAGATTGTCGGCAACCTGCAAACCGCTGACTTCATCAACCCGGCGGGGCTGGAAGCGATCGGCAACAACCTGTTTCTGGAAACTGCCTCCAGCGGCGCGCCGCAGGTCGGTACGCCTGGCCTGAACGGCCTTGGCACCACGCTGCAGAACACCCTGGAAAACTCCAACGTCAGCGTGGTCGAAGAGCTGGTGAACATGATCACCACTCAGCGCGCCTATGAAATGAACTCCAAGGTCATTTCCACCGCTGACCAGATGCTCGGCTTTATTTCGCAGAATCTTTGATAGGTAGGGCCGGCTAGTCGCGCAGCGTCTGGTCTGGCTTTGGATACAGCAAGGAATCGCTTGAACGGGTACTGGTGGCTCAGGTTACACGCCATCCCAGGCAACGCATGAGGTAGTAGATATGAACCGGCTGATAGTAATAAGCGCACTGCTTGGCCCCCTGGCGTTGAGTGGCTGCATGGCGCCCGCAGCTAAGCCGGATGATCCCTATTACGCTCCAGTGATGCCGCGTACACCGCTGCCTGCGGCGCAGAACAATGGCTCGATCTATCAGGCTGGTTTCGACAATGGTTTGTTCGGTGACCGCAAGGCCTACCGCGTGGGCGACATCATCACCATCACCCTGAATGAGCGCACCCAGGCCAGCAAGAACAGCAACAGTAAGATCAGCAAAGACAGCTCGGCCAACCTCGGCGTGCCCAATCTGTTTGGTATGGCGGTGAACCCGAAAAACCCACTGGCAGGCCTTGGCGCGCTGGGCATGGCCAACGACACCCTGGGCCTGGATGCCAGCTTTGATGCTGCCCGCTCAGCAGATGGCTCTGGTGCGGCCGGGCAGAGCAACAGCCTGACCGGTTCGATCACCGTGTCGGTGGCTGAGGTAATGCCCAACGGCATCCTGCTGGTGCGCGGTGAAAAATGGATGACCCTCAATACCGGCGATGAGCTGGTGCGAATTGCCGGCCTGGTACGCTCTGATGACATCGCCACCGACAACACCGTGTCCTCGACCCGTATCGCCGACGCGCGCATCACCTACTCGGGCACTGGCGCCTTTGCCGATGCTAGCCAGCCGGGCTGGATGAGCCGGTTTTTTCTTAGCCCAATGTGGCCGTTCTGAGGATGGCTACCATGACGCTTAGTAAATACCTGCTTGCCGCTGCGGCTCTACTGCTGGCTTCCCTGGCTCAGGCCGAACGGCTTAAGGATTTGGCCAGCATCCAGGGTGTACGCACCAACCAGTTGATTGGCTACGGCCTTGTAGTCGGCCTTAATGGCAGTGGCGACCAGACCACCCAGACGCCGTTCACCGTGCAGACCTTCAACAACATGATGGCCCAGTTCGGCATCAAGGTGCCGGCGGGCGGCAACGTGCAGCTGAAGAACGTGGCTGCGGTGTCGATCCATGCGGACCTGCCGGCGTTTGCTAAGCCAGGGCAGACCATCGACATCACCGTATCCTCTATCGGTAACGCCAAGAGCCTGCGTGGCGGTAGCTTGCTGATGACACCGCTCAAGGGTATCGATGGCAACGTTTATGCCATTGCCCAGGGCAACCTGGTGGTCGGTGGTTTTGACGCCGAGGGCGGCGACGGTTCGCGGATCACTGTCAACGTTCCGTCAGCCGGGCGTATTCCTGGCGGCGCGACGGTCGAGCGACCAGTGCCAAGTGGTTTCGACCAGGGTAATACCCTGACGCTCAACCTCAATCGTCCTGACTTCACCACCGCAAAGAATATTGTTGACCATATCAACGAGCTGCTCGGCCCAGGCGTGGCCCAGGCGGTCGACGGTGGCTCGATCCGGGTCAGCGCGCCGCTCGATCCGGGTCAGCGCGTTGACTACCTGTCAATTCTGGAGAACCTCGAAGTTGAGGTTGGTCAGGCCGTGGCCAAGGTCATCATCAACTCGCGCACCGGCACCATCGTGATTGGCCAGAACGTGCGCGTGCAGCCTGCCGCTGTGACCCACGGCAGCCTGACCGTGACCATCACCGAAGACCCGATTGTCAGCCAGCCGGAGGCATTGGCCGGTGGTGAGACCGCTGTGGTGCCTCGCTCCAAGATCAATGCCGATCAGGAATTAAAGCCGATGTTCAAGTTCGGTCCCGGTACCACGCTGGATGAGATCGTCCGCGCGGTGAATCAGGTGGGCGCTTCGCCTTCCGACCTTATGGCCATCCTGGAGGCGCTGAAACAAGCCGGCGCTCTGCAGGCTGACCTGATCGTGATTTGAGGAGCTAGCCATGGACTCTCGACTCTCCGCCGGCTTGCTCGGCAGTGGCCCAAGCACCCTGGACAGCGGTGCGTTCAACGACCTCAATCGCCTGCAGCAATTCAAGGTCGGTGGCGACAGCGAAAAGAACATCAAGAAGGTGGCTCAGGAGTTTGAGTCGCTGTTTCTCAATGAAATGCTCAAGGCCATGCGCTCGGCCAACGAAGTGTTCGGTGAAGGCAACTTCATGAACAGTAACGAGAGCAAAACCTACCAGGACATGCACGACCAGCAGCTGTCGGTGACCCTGTCCAACCACCAGAGTGGCATCGGCCTGGCCGACGTGCTGGTGCGGCAGATGTCGAAGATCAAGCAGGCGGATAGCCGCCCTAATCCCTTTGCTCAGGTTGATGAGCCGGTGCCAAGTGCGCCAATCAAGCCATTGGCCAAAGTCGACAGCGCGCGTGACGACACTTCATTAATCAACCAACGGCGCCTGTCGTTGCCGGGTAAACTGACGGACCGTTTGCTGGCCGGCATCGTGCCATCGGCCACTGCCGCCGATGGCCAGCCATTGGCGCAGAACGACTGGATTCCCGCCAAGTCTTTTGCCGCGCCCGCCGATACCGCGCTGGCTTTGAATGGAATGGATGCGATCACTGGCCGGCGCATTGCCCAGCCGCCACTGGCACCGGGCAAAGCCGCGTTCGGCTCGAAGGATGAGTTTATTGCCGCCATGTTGCCGATGGCCGAACAGGCTGCCGAGAAGATTGGCGTCGACCCGCGTTACCTGGTGGCCCAGGCCGCGCTGGAAACCGGTTGGGGCAAGTCGATCATTCGTCAGCAGGACGGCAGCAGCAGCCACAATCTGTTCGGCATCAAAACCCACAACACCTGGGAAGGCGACTCGGCGCGCGTGCTAACCACTGAGTTCAAGGGCGGCAAAGCAGTCAAGGAAGCGGCCTCATTCCGCGCCTACGAGTCCTTCGCCCATAGCTTTGAAGACTACGTGAGCTTCCTGCAGGGCAATGGTCGCTACCAGAAGGCCCTGGCCAGCACCGACAAACCCGAGCAGTTTGCCCGTGAGTTACAGAAAGCCGGTTACGCCACAGACCCGCAGTACGCCCGCAAGATCGCTCAGATAGCTCGGCAGATGCAGACCTATCAAGCAGTCGCTGCCGTCAGTACGCCGTCCACCAACGGATGATGAACCATGGCTGACTTACTCAATATTGGCCTGTCCGGATTGTCGGCGAACAAGACTTCGCTGGCAGTCACGGGCCACAACATCGTCAACGTCAATACGCCAGGTTTCTCGCGCCAGGACACCGTGCAGGCCACGCGCGTGCCGCAGTTTAGTGGTGCTGGATATATTGGTTCGGGCACTACGCTGGTGGATATTCGGCGCAGCTACAGCGAGTTTCTTAGCGCGCAGGTGCGTAGTAGCACGGCGCTCAGCTCCGACGTTGAGGCCTACAAAAGCCAGATCGAGCAGCTGGATTCCCTGCTGGCCGGCTCGACCACGGGCATCACGCCTTCGTTGCAGAAGTTCTTCTCGGCCCTGCAGACCGCCGCCGAAGACCCCGCCAATATCCCCGCCCGGCAGTTGGTGCTATCGGAGGCGGAAGGTCTGGCCCGGCGTTTCAATACGGTCTACGACCGCATCAACCAGCAGAACGAGTTCATCAACAAACAGATGGTGGCGGTCAGCGATCAGATCAATCGCCTGGCCACTTCAATTGGCAGTTACAACGAGGCTATTGCCATTGCGGCGTCCAACGGCCAGCAGCCCAATGACCTGCTGGATGCCCGCGAGGAGGCGATCCGCCAACTGTCCACCTACATCGGGGTGACGGTGGTTGCGCAGGATGATAGCTCGGTCAACCTGTTCGTCGGCTCTGGCCAGCCGCTGGTGGTGGGTAGCACCACCAGTCGCCTGGAGGTCGTGCCGGGACAGGGCGACCCGACCCGCTTTGAGGTGAACCTCGTCAGCGGCGGTTCCAGGCAGGGCATCACCTCACTGATAACCGGCGGTGAGCTGGGCGGGCTGATCCGTTACCGCGCCGAATCCCTGGATCCAACCCTCAACTCGCTCGGTCGGCTGGCACTGGCGGTCAGCGATCAGGTCAATACCCAGCTCGGCGAAGGCTTGGATTTGAAGGGGCAGGTGGGTACCGCCCTGTTCGGTGACTTCAACGACGCCGCAACCGCAGCGCTGCGAGTGCTGGCCTTCACGACTAACACCAGCAACGTCCAGCCGACGCTGAACATCACCGACAGCAGCGTGCTGACCACCAGCGACTATCGCTTAGAATATGACGGCGCCACCTATACAGCGCGACGCTTAAGCGATGGCGAGGCGCTTTCGATTACCGATACGGCTGGCGTGCTCAGTTTTACCGATGGCAGTGGGCGTGACCAAGGGTTCACCATAACCCCAAATGGTACGCCGAATGCTGGGGATCGATTCCTGCTTCAGCCTACTCGGCGCGGCGCCGGTAGCATCACGGCAGTGCTGGACCAGCCTGATCAATTGGCCTTCGCCGCGCCGGTGCGGGCGGAAGCACAATTGCAGAATCGCGGTAACGGCTCGATTTCACAGCCCGATCTGATTGCGGCCGGCACCAGCCCCATTGACTCAACGGCTATTGCCGCCGCTTTGCCTGTGGCCCTTACTTATAACGGCGCGGGTGCGTTTGAAAACCCGCCAGGCACCCCGGTTGCTGGCCTAGCTCGGGTTCCCGCCGGGGCATTCGTACCCGGCCAGCCGAATACCTACGAACTTGATCTGGGCGGCGGCAACCGGGTGAGTTTCACCGTCAGCGGTCGTCCAGAGAGCGGCGACAGCTTCAGCTTGTCGTTCAACACCAATGGCGTGTCGGACAACCGCAACGCTTTGAAGCTGGTGGATCTGCAAAGCAAGCAGACGGTTGGCGTAGATCCAACGGTGACCGGCATCGGCACCGGGGTTACTTTCACCGATGGCTATGGCGACCTGGTCGAGCGTGTTGGCACCCTGACTGCACAAGCTCGGCAGGACAGCGAAGCCACCGGCGCGATACTTAAACAGGCCACTGACAGCCGTGATTCGCTGTCGGCGGTGAACCTCGACGAGGAAGCGGCCAATCTGATCAAGTTCGAGCAGTACTACAATGCTTCGGCGCAAGTCATTCAAGTTGCGCGCTCTTTGTTCGATACCCTGATCAATACGTTCAGATAAAAGCGCGCGGCTCGCCGGCGCGCGCAGCACAATACCCTCTCCCTCCAGGAGACGACTGCAAGGATGCAGGAGGTAGGGCGACGCAGGACGCCAAAGCCGAGGGTTAGGGGGAGGAGCTGCTCGCGGTGTCTGGCGTACCCTGCGATCTGTAGGAGATATCCCGTCGTCCAGACGCTGCGCTGTCGCGTAGCAAACTGTGTAGGAGCCAGCTTGCTGGCGATCCGGTTTCGGCAGCAAGGCAATTGTCCAGGCCGCCTAAGAGGTAAGATTTCATGCGCATCTCCACCATCCAGGCGTTCAACAACGGCGTGCAGGGCATCCAGCGCAACTACGCAAATGTCACCCGCACCCAGGAACAAATCAGTACTGGCAACCGCATCCTCACTCCAGCGGATGACCCGGTTGCCTCGGTGCGCCTGCTGCAGCTGGAGCAACAGCAGAACGTGCTGACCCAATACAAAGACAACCTTGCGGCGGCCAACAACAGCCTGACCCAGGAGGAAGTCACCCTCAACTCGGTCAATACCGTCCTCCAGCGCGTGCGCGAGCTGGCGGTGCAGGCCGGTAATGGCGCACTGAGTCAGAGCGACCGCCAGTCTATCGCCGCCGAGCTGGGCGAGCGCGAGGATGAGTTGCTCAGCCTGATGAACACCCGCAATGCTCGCGGCGAGTACCTGTTTTCAGGGTTTCAGGGCAAGACCCAACCCTTCGTGCGCCAGGCCGATGGCAGTTACAGCTATGAAGGCGACGAGGGCCAACGCAAGCTGCAAGTGGCTAGCTCGCTGGACATGGCGATCAGTGGCAGTGGCAAGCGGATTTTCGAGCGCGTCACCAATGCGGGGCGCTTAGGTAGCGTGCTTACAGTGAGTCCAGTGGGTTCTACCCTGGGCGTCTCAGCACCCTTGGTGCAGGACGAAGTGGCTTTCGCCGCGTTACCACCAAACAACTTTCCGCAGGCCGGTATTGAAATCGTTTTCGGCAATCCAGATGCCGAGAGTTATGAAGTGTTTGAAATCGGTGTGCCGGGCACGGTGCTGGCCAGCGGCAAACTCGACGATGACCCAGATGATAGCGATCAGTTGGTGTTTCGCGGCGTGACCTTGCACTTCGACGGGGTTCCGGTGGGAGGCGAAACCATTCAGATCACGGCCGATCCAACACAAGAAAAGCAGGGTATTTTGACCACCATCGCCAATCTGCGCACGGCCCTGGAAAACGGTGTGGACACCCCGGCCGGCAACCTGCAAACGCGCGACGCGGTGGCCGAGGCGCTGACCAACCTGGATCACGGCATGACTACGGTGGACAGCGTGCGCGGCGAAATCGGTGCACGCCTGAATATTATCGAGTCGACCCTGACTGATAACGACGACGTCACTCTGGTCAACAAAGGCGTGCAGGCCGACCTGCGTGAATTGGATTACGCCGAGGCGCTGTCGCGTCTGTCCTTTCAGTCGATCATTCTGGAGGCAGCGCAGCAGAGTTTTGTAAAAATCAGCAACCTCAACCTGTTCAACCAGCTGCGTTGATGCTTCGTAGTTCTTAGAGCCGCTTGATTGCCGAAAACTTGCGGGTATTTTTTACCGCTGTAGGGGATCCCTTGGTCGCGAGCTTTGTGCATATAGCTGGCAGCGTCACCCCGAAAGCTCGCGGGCAAGCCCGCTCCTACAGTCCAGATGTGGTTGTTAATTGGGGGTTTCCTGACGTAAACCTGCCCAAACCCTGCATTCGTCTTATCGTTTGAGCTAACTGATTGTTAACCCCGAAGAATTTTTTTTCGCGAAATAGGCCAAAAAAACCTAAAGCATCCTAGGCCAGCGCCGATAAAGATTACGAATGCGAAGTAACTGGGGTGCCTGAGCAAGGCAACCAAGCTCGCACTACCCGGCTACCTTTAGTACCAGCCCATTGGAGGCAAACATCATGGCCCTTACAGTCAATACCAACATCCCGTCCCTGAACACTCAGCGCAACCTGAACTCTTCCTCCAATGCGCTGCAAACCTCGCTTCAGCGTTTGTCCACCGGTTCGCGCATCAACAGCGCCAAGGATGATGCTGCCGGCCTGCAGATCGCCAACCGTCTTACCAGCCAGATTAATGGTCTGGGTGTAGCGGTGCGTAACGCCAACGACGGTATCTCCCTGGCGCAGACCGCTGAAGGTGCCCTGCAGCAGTCCACCAATATCCTGCAGCGTATGCGTGACCTGTCCCTGCAGTCGTCCAACGGCTCAAACAGCACTTCCGAGCGTACGGCCTTGAACTCTGAAGTCAGCCAGTTGAAAAAAGAACTGGACCGTATTAGCAACACCACCACCTTCGGTGGTCAGAAATTGCTTGATGGTAATTTCGGCACCAAGAACTTTCAGGTGGGTTCGGCTGCGAACGAAAGCATCAGCGTCAACATCGCTGAAATGAGTGCTGACTCGCTTGAAGGTACCTTCTTTCAAACCGCCTTCGGTTCTGCCACCGCTGCTACAGCAGACGGTACAGTGAGCTTGACGCTTGATTTCGGAAGTAAGGCCGACGTGGTTGTGACGGCGGAACTGCTTACCACCGATACGGTTGAGCAGGCCACCGACAAACTGGCTGCGGCTATCAACGACGCCAACGTGGAAGTGGGTGTGCATAAGAATGCCGCCGGCGTGTATCAGGTGATTAACAAGGCAGATCCCACCCAAGCGGTCCCCACCAGTGATCTTGTGACTATCACCTTCGCCGACACTGACACGACTGGTGCGACATTTGGCACCGTGACTCCGGCTCCATTAGTGCCTGTTGCTGCTAACTCCGTTAAAGATATAGACATCACCAACGCGGCAGGTGCGCAGGCGGCCGTGCTGGTCATTGATGATGCCCTCAAGCAGATCGATAACCAGCGTGCCGATCTGGGTGCGGTGCAGAATCGCTTTGAGAACACGATTAGCAACTTGCAAAACATTGGTGAAAACGTATCGGCTGCCCGCGGGCGGATTCAGGATACCGACTTCGCTGCTGAAACCGCGAATCTGAGCAAGAATCAGGTTCTGCAACAAGCTGGTACCGCGATCCTGGCTCAGGCCAATCAGTTGCCGCAGGCGGTGCTTAGCCTCCTGCAGTAAGCTGAAACAGTTAGTCAGCGTTAGACTACGGGGGGAAGTGCTTAGCGCTTCCCCCGTCTTGCCATTGAGAGGGTGTGACGATGGACATAGGTATCAGCAACCCGTTGTCGTTGGTAACAGCTGGGACGAAGTCGCCAGCCGGCGCGGCCAGCGGCTCTGTGTCGCGGCCTGGGTCGGTGCCTGCACCAGAATCGTCGGCTCGTGCAGCAGCAACCGAGCAAGCCGAACAGCCTGTCGAATCGGACCGGGAGTCGGTTGAAAAAGCCCTGTCCTCGATTCAGGGCTTCGTTCAGTCAATACGGCGCGACCTCAACTTCGCTGTCGATGATTCCACCGGGCGCGTGGTGGTAAAGGTCACCGACTCAGTATCGGGCGATGTCGTTCGTCAGATCCCGACTGAAGATGCGTTGCGTTTGGCCGAGAATCTGGAAGAAATCCGTAGTTTACTGTTCAAGGCTGAAGCCTGAGTGGCATGATTTTTGGTTGTTATTGATTTCTAGCGTTGAGCGTCATTCTCATGACGAGGTGGTTAACATGGTCGGTTTAACGGGTATTGGTTCTGGCATCGACATCGACAGCATCGTCGGTGCGTTGGTTAATGCAGAAAAGGCACCGAAGGCCGCGCAGCTCGCGCGCCTTGAAAAGGCTACGACTACCAAGTTCTCCGCCTTGGGCCAGCTCAAGAGTGCGCTTAGCGCCTTCCAGACAGCGCTAAAGGAATTGAACAATCCAGCGCTGTTTGAAAAGCGTACCGCCAGCTCATCCAATACCGCCGCAGTCACGGCCTCTGCCAGCAAGAGTGCTTTGGCGGGTGTCTATCAAGTGGCAGTGGAGCGCCTGGCTGCCTCGAGCAAGGTGGCGTCCGCTGCGGTAGACAATACCTTCAGCAGCGGCGCTGGCGAGGAAACCTTTACCGTCAAGCTCGGTGCCAGTGATACTGGCACACCGGTCAAGATTGCAGTCGGTTCCGATTTGTCGAGTACCCGCGACCAGCTCAATGCGGCGCTCAAAGACAAGGGCATTAGCGTCAATATTGTGAGCAACCCGGGTTCGACAACCGGGGAGTCGCGTCTGGTATTCAGCTCCAGTACCACCGGTGCAGGCAGTGACGTAATCGTGACGGGCACTGGCAATCTGGCTGCGTTGGCGGCCGACGGTACGGTTGCCTTGAATACTGCGGATACTGCCAGCGCGGGTTACATTACCCAGGCGGCCGATGCGCAGTTCAGCATTGACGGGCTGACGCTGACTAGCCCAACCAATAGTGTGACGGGTGCCATCCCTGAGGTGACCCTTGAGCTGATTGGCAAAACGCCAGTAGATGCACCGCTGACGGTAACGGTGGGGCAGGATACGGGCGGCGTTACCGATGGCATCAAGAAATTTGTCGACGCCTATAACAAGCTGATCAAGACCAGCAACGAGTTGACCAGTGTGGTGCCGGTGGGTGAGGGCAAGGAGCCGGTGGTTGGCGGCCTGGTCGGCGATGCAACTGTGCGCAACCTGCTGAGTGCTGTACGCAGTGAGTTGGTTGATCCTGCAAGCCAGGGCGGACTTCGCGTGTTGGCTGATCTGGGTATTACTACTCAGAAAGACGGCACCCTGAAGATCGATGATGACAAGCTCAAGGGCGCGCTCGAAAGTGATTTCGATGCAGTCAGCAGCTTCTTCACCGGCGAGGCTGGCCTGATGAGTCGAGTCGACAAACGCATCGACGGCTTTATCAAGGCCGGTGGCGTGCTCGAGCAACGCATGAGCGGCTTGCAGTCGACTATTAGTGACATCGACAAGCAGAAAGAAAACCTCGCCTTGCGAATTGAGAAGGTACAGGCTCGTCTGTATTCCCAATTCAATGCTATGGATGCGTTGGTCGCGCAGTTGAACCAGACCGGTGATCGCTTGACCCAGTCGCTTGCCAACCTGCCGGGCTTTGTCAGAAAGGATAAATAACCAATGAGCAAGAAATCCATCGACACCTACAAGCAAGTCAAGATCAGCCAGGAAGTCAGCAATTACCGGGCGGTGCAGATGCTGCTTGATGGTGCTATCGAGCGCCTGTTGTTAGCGAAGCAGGCGCAGGCGGATGGCCAGCCTGGCATGCGTGGTGAGGCGGTTGGCTCGACGCTAAGTATCATTGGTGTGTTGCAGGCAAGCTTGGACAAAGAACTCGGTGGTGAAATTGCCGAGAATCTGGATGCGCTGTACGACTACATGACTCGCCGTCTGGCCGGAGTGCCCCTGGATGACACGCCGCGCTCCCTGGACGAAGTCCTGGCGCTGCTGGGGCAGATCAAAACAGCTTGGGATGGAATCGGCTCGGAGGTCGAAACACCTCAGCTCAGCTGAGTTCATTGCTAAAGCTTTGCCCTGCGGTGCCGATATATTGAATATCGAAAAAGCAGAATGGCGAGAGCGATAATGAATGCAATGGTAGCCCTGCGGCAGTATCAAACTGTTAATACTCAGACTCAATTGACTGATGCAGACCCTCATCGTCTGATTCAGATGCTGATGGAAGGCGGCTTGTCCCGTCTGGCCCAGGCCAAGGGTGCGATTCAATACGGTCAAGTGGCGGTCAAAGGTGAGCTGATTGGCAAGGCCATCGGTATCATCGGTGGTTTGCGTGACGCGCTGAACTTTGAGCAGGGTGGCGAAATTGCGCTCAATCTGGACCGGCTCTATGAGTACATGATGTCTCGTCTGGTTAAAGCTAATCGGGACAATGATGTAGCGCTGATCGATGAAGTGAGTGATCTGCTGCGTAATGTGAAATCCGGTTGGGATGCCATCAGCCACTGATGCGTGCTGCAAGCCGCGAGGGGAGTTTCATGAGTTCATCCGTGCAGCGTCTAGAAGAAACTGGCAGCGCCTTGCGTACCGCTCTGGCTACCCAGGATTGGGTCGCCATTGGCGAGCTGGATCTGCAGTGCCGCCAGGCCGTTGACGAGGCTATGGTCGAGTCCGCCAGCGATGAAGACGCCCTGCGTGCGCGCATGCAGGAGTTGCTGGATCTTTATCGTGAGCTGGTTAGCGTCTGCCAGGCCGAGCAGCAGCGCTTGGCACATGAGCTCGTTCAGCTTAATCAGTCGCAACAAGGCGCCAAGGTTTATCAGCTGTTTGGCTGATTGGCGACTTTCGGTCGGTGCCGCCTGGCGTCGACCTTCTGGTATTTGCCTGCGTTCTGCCCCGATCTTTCTCCCTCCTTTGTTAAACAGCTGCTTAGTCCGCTTGTCGGGCACGATAAAAAGCACGTCATAAAATTGACTATTAACAAAAAATTGACTTAACTAATGGCCAGTTGCCGCCGTTAGGTCGAGTTGTAGTTGGGCTGTTGGCGCGTTTTTCACTCCAGGATCAGAAAACAAATTATGTGGCGTGAAACCAAAATTCTCCTGATTGACGATAACAGCGAGCGCCGTCGTGACTTGACGGTGATTCTGAATTTTCTGGGTGAAGATCATCTGGCCTGTGACAGCCAGAACTGGCGTCAATGCGTGGCGGACTTGGCGTCCACTCGTGAAGTGCTCAGCGTGTTGCTTGGCGAAGTGAAAGCCAAAGGCGGCGTGCTTGAGATGCTCAAGCAGTTGGCCGCCTGGGATGAGTTTCTGCCGACCTTGCTGCTTAATGACCAAGTAGTGACTGAATGGCCGGATCAGCAGCGCCGTAGTGTATTGGCAACATTGGAAATGCCAGTCAGCTACAACAAACTGCTCGACTCCCTGCACCGCGCTCAGGTTTACCGCGAAATGTACGATCAGGCCCGTGATCGCGGGCGTCAGCGCGAGACCAATCTATTCCGCAGTCTTGTTGGCACCAGTCGGGCTATTCAGCAGGTGCGGCAGATGATGCAGCAAGTAGCCGATACCGAGGCCAGTGTGTTGATCCTCGGCGAGTCGGGTACGGGTAAGGAAGTGGTCGCGCGTAACCTGCACTACCACTCCAAGCGCCGTGAAGCGCCGTTTGTGCCAGTTAACTGCGGGGCTATCCCAGCCGAGCTACTGGAAAGCGAACTGTTTGGCCACGAGAAGGGTGCGTTTACCGGTGCAATCACCAGCCGGGCCGGGCGTTTCGAGCTGGCCAATGGCGGCACGTTGTTTCTCGATGAAATTGGCGATATGCCGCTGCCCATGCAGGTGAAGCTGCTGCGCGTATTGCAGGAGCGCACCTTCGAGCGGGTGGGCAGCAACAAGACCCAGAGCGCCGATGTGCGGATCATTGCCGCTACGCACAAGAACCTCGAAAAAATGATCGAGGACGGCAGCTTCCGCGAGGATCTGTATTACCGCCTTAACGTCTTCCCGATCGAGATGGCCCCGCTGCGTGAGCGCATCGAGGATATTCCGCTGCTAATGAATGAGCTGATCTCGCGCATGGAGTTCGAGAAGCGCGGGTCTATCCGTTTCAACTCGGCGGCGATCATGTCGCTGTGCCGGCATGACTGGGCGGGTAACGTGCGCGAGCTGGCCAATCTGGTCGAGCGCATGGCGATCATGCATCCCTATGGCGTTATTGGTGTGGGCGAGTTGCCGAAGAAATTCCGTCATGTCGATGATGAAGATGAGACCTTGGTTGCCAGCTTGCGTGAGGACTTGGATGAGCGCGCGACTATCCTGGCCGGTCTGCCGGGCGTGGACTCAATGGCCATGCTGCCGCCTGAAGGCCTGGACCTGAAGGATTACCTGGGTAACCTTGAGCAGGGCCTGATTCAGCAGGCGCTGGATGATGCTGGCGGCGTGGTGGCGCGTGCCGCCGAGCGTTTACGTATTCGGCGTACCACCCTGGTCGAGAAGATGCGCAAGTACGGCATGAGCCGCCGTGATGACGAAGGGCTGGACGACTGAAGTTTTGGCTTACTCAGAGCAGGCAGGAGCCAGCGTGCTGGCGATTCGCCCCAGCTCGCAAAGATCGCCAGCAAGCTGGCTCCTACACGGTTATCCGAACCTTGTAGAGGGAATAAGCCGGTTTCTTGACATTGTTTTTATAAGTATTTGATATATAAGCGATATTTTTTTCAGGCACGGGTATTGCTATCTCTCTTGCAACTGACTGTCTTATGACGGCTCGCTGCGCGAGAGAGAACCATGACCGCTAACGCCCAA
This sequence comes from Pseudomonas sp. C7.1, assembly GCF_056312395.1. Classification (NCBI taxonomy): domain Bacteria; kingdom Pseudomonadati; phylum Pseudomonadota; class Gammaproteobacteria; order Pseudomonadales; family Pseudomonadaceae; genus Pseudomonas; species Pseudomonas sp. C7.1. The sequence goes on from NZ_JBWDTL010000003.1 coordinate 561,191, forward strand.
CGCCCTGAAGAATCCGAAGCGCCCGCACCCGTGGAGCAGGCCAGCCGTGCCGGGCTCGAACAGGCCTTTGCCTTGTTCAACCAGATGTCGACTCAGCTCAGCACCAGCTACAGCATGCTGGAAGCGCGGGTGACCGAGCTTAAGGGCCAGTTGGCGCTGGTCAGTGCCCAGCGTATGCAGGAGCTGGCCGAGAAAGAGCGCCTGGCACATCGTCTGCAAAGCCTGCTGGATCTGCTGCCCGGCGGGGTGATCGTGATCGATGGTCAGGGCGTGGTGCGCGAAGCCAATCCGGTGGCGCGTAATCTGCTCGGCCAGCCTTTGGTCGGCATGCTCTGGCGCCAGGTGATCGCGCGCAACTTCGCCCCGCGCGAAGATGATGGCCATGAAATTTCCCTGAAGGATGGCCGGCGTTTGTCGATTGCCACCCGCTCCTTGCACGCCGAGCCTGGCCAGTTAGTGCTGCTGACCGACCTGACAGAAACCCGGCGCTTGCAGGATCAACTGTCCCGTCACGAGCGCTTGTCTGCTTTGGGCCGCATGGTCGCCTCTCTGGCCCACCAGATTCGTACGCCTCTCTCCGCTGCTTTGCTCTACGCCAGTCATCTGACTGAACAGGTGCTGCCGGTTGAACAGCAGCAGCGCTTTGCCGGTCGCCTGAAAGAGCGCTTGCATGAGCTGGAGCATCAGGTGCGCGACATGCTGATCTTCGCCCGTGGCGAGCTGCCGCTGCCGGATCGCCTGGCGCCCAAGGCGCTGTTCGATGCGTTGCGCAGCGCCGCCGAACCCCATGTGTTGGATATGCAGGTGCGTTGGCAGTGTGACAGCCGCGCGGGCGAGTTGCTGTGCAATCGCGACACCCTGGTTGGCGCCGTGCTCAACCTGATCGAAAACGCGATTCAGGCTGGCGGCCGTGAAGCGCGTTTGAAGATTCATCTGTATCAGCGCGGCGAAACGCTGCGCCTGTGCATCAGCGACAACGGTCCAGGCATCGACAGCGCGACACTGGCGCGGCTTGGCGAACCCTTTTTTACCACCAAAACCACGGGCACCGGGCTTGGCCTGGCCGTGGTCAAGGCAGTGGCGCGCGCCCATCAGGGCGATGTGCAGCTGCGTTCGCGGCTGGGGCGTGGCACGTGCGCCATTCTCACCTTGCCGCTGCTTGGTGCTACGCACCCTTTGATTCAGGAGTAACCAGCCATGGCGAGCAAAATTCTATTGGTCGAAGATGACCGCGCGTTGCGCGAGGCACTGGCCGATACCCTGGCGCTGGGTGGGCATGAGTACCGCGCGGTGGATTGCGCCGAAACGGCGCTGTTGGCGATTGCCGAAGAGCCTTTTGGCCTGGTGGTCAGTGATGTGAATATGCCCGGCATGGATGGCCACCAATTGCTCGCGCAGATTCGTCAACGTCAGCCGCAATTGCCGGTGCTGCTTATGACCGCCTTTGGCGCAGTGGAGCGTGCGGTGGATGCCATGCGCCAAGGCGCGGCGGATTACCTGGTCAAACCCTTCGAACCCAAAGCCCTGCTGACGCTGGTGGATCGGCATGCCTTGGGCCGTGTTTCTGCCGGTGAACAGGATGGCCCGGTCGCCGAAGAGCCCGCCAGCGTGCAACTGCTGGCCTTAGCGACGCGGGTGGCGCAGAGCGATTCCACGGTGCTGATCACCGGCGAATCCGGTACCGGTAAAGAGGTGCTGGCGCGCTTTATCCATCAGCAGTCGCCACGCGGCAGTAAACCCTTTATTGCGATCAACTGCGCGGCAATTCCGGACAACATGCTCGAAGCCACGTTATTCGGCCATGAAAAGGGCGCATTTACCGGGGCGATTGCCAGTGCGCCGGGCAAGTTTGAACTGGCCGAGGGTGGCACTATTTTGCTCGACGAAATTTCTGAAATGCCGCTGGGCTTGCAGGCCAAGCTGTTACGCGTGTTGCAGGAACGTGAAGTAGAGCGGGTGGGCGCGCGTAAGCCGATTACCCTGGATATTCGCGTGCTGGCCACCAGTAACCGCGATCTGGCTGCAGAAGTGGCGGCGGGGCGCTTCCGGGAAGACCTTTACTATCGCCTGTCGGTGTTTCCGCTGGCCTGGCGACCGTTGCGCGAACGCCCGGCAGACATCGTACCGCTGGCTGAACGTTTGCTGGCCAAGTACGTGAAGAAAATGAACCACGCACCGATCCGGCTTTCACCCCAGGCGCAGATGAGCCTGATGAGCCATAGCTGGCCGGGTAATGTGCGTGAGCTGGATAACGCCATTCAGCGCGCGCTGATTCTGCAGCAGGGCGGGCTGATTCAGCCGCAGGACCTTTGTCTGCAGGCACCCATTGGTTCGGCCGTGACGCCGCCAGCTCAGCCGCTGTTGGCAGTGGTGGTCAATAGCGCACCTGCGCCGCAGGACGCCTTGCCGGCAGAAGCGGGCGCCTTGGGCGATGACCTGCGCCGGCATGAGTTTCAGATGATTATCGACACCCTGCGTGCCGAGCGTGGCCGGCGCAAGGAAGCCGCCGAGCGTCTGGGTATTAGCCCGCGCACCTTGCGCTACAAACTGGCGCAAATGCGTGATGCCGGGATGGATGTGGAAGGGTATCTGTTTGCCAGCTAAGCCTCTGTAGCCCGGATTACATTCGGCCACAGGCTGAAATTCCGGAGCTGTAGGGTGGATGACGCTCTTTTCATCCACCATAAGAACTCTGTTGGTGGATGGGTAAAGCGTCATCCACCCTACGCCTGCTTACTTCCCGCTGTTTTGCTCGCAGGTTGTAGGAGCGGGCCATGCCCGCGAAGTGGCTATCGCGGGCATGGCCCGTGCCTACGGTCAGTCTTTCCACGGCTCCGGTGCGCCGAGCAGACGGCCCATTGCACCGTACAGCCCCAGCTCCTTGAGCACCGCCAACTCGCCCTCGGTTTCCACCATCTCGGCAATCAATGGCAGGTCGATGCTGTTGGTGGCGCGGAACACGGCCTCGATAAACATGCGCTTGTCGCTTTCCTGGTCGATGGCGCGAATATAGGTGCCGTCGAGTTTCAGGTAGGCCAAGCCCAGGTGGGTCAGGTTGCCGATCAGGCTGAAGCGTCCGCCAAAGTGCTGCAGGCCCAGGCTGAAGCCAGTGCCGCGTACGCCTTGGCTGAGTGCTTCCAGTTCGGCCGCAGGTGGCAGGTGGCGTTCATCCACTTCCAGGGTCAGCAGGCTGGCCTGCAGCGGGTGTTGCCGGAGGATTTCGAATATACGCCTGAGGGTTTCTGTATCGCGCAGGGTCGCGGCGGATAGGCTCAGTGCCAACGGCGCCGCATGCTGGCTGAGGTGCGCCAGGCTGTGTTCGAGCATGGCCAGGTCAAAGCGCGCGGTCCAACCCAGACGTTCGATCCAGGGCAGGAAACGCCCGGCGGCAATGGCTTCGCCTTGTGGGTCAAGCAGGCGCGCCAGCACTTTGTGGTGCAGCAGTTTATTGCGGTCGACGCATTGCGTGACGGGTTGGAAATACAGCTGCAGCTTGCGTTTGCTCAGCGCGTCATCGATCCAGGTGCGCCAGTCGTGCAGGCCGCCCTGGGTGGGTTGCGCGTTGTAGTCGTCCAGACGCACCCAGTGGCGGCTCGGGTCGTTCTGCACCTGCGCCAGGGCCTGATCGGCGCGACCGATGACCTGGTTGGGTTCTTCGCCGGGGCGGAAGGCGGCAATACCTATATGTACCACTGGTGTGCAGTCGCTGGCGCCAGTCTGGCGCAGGCTTTCCAGCACGGTGTGCAGCTCGCCGGCGAGCAGGTCAACTTCTTCACTGCCAATGCCTGGGGCCAGCAGGCTGAATTCGCCGCCGCGGCTACGCGAGGCCAGCCAATCGGAGCGGTTGGTCTGGTTGAGCAGGCGCTTGAGCAACTCGCCGATGGCAGCGATCAGGGCGTCGGTCTTCTGGCCACCGAGGCGCTGGTTGAGCCCGCCGAGGTCATTGACCCGCAGCAGCAGTAGATAGCCCTCGGCATTCTGCTCACTGAGCACCAGTTGGTGGGCCAGGCGGATATCGAACAGGCGGCGGTTGGCAAGCCCGGTGATGCTGTCTTGATAGGCCTCTTCACGCAGTTTTTCGCTACGTGCGGCTTCTTCGGCGAACAGGGTTTTCAGCTTTTCCACCATCTGGTTCATGGCGGTGACGACGCGCTTGAGCTCGGGTGTGCGCGGCACCTTGGGCAGGGTGAGGAATTCGCGGCGGGTGATGGCCTGGGCCTGTTGCACCATGTTGTCCAATGGGCGCAGTTGGGTGCGCAGCAGCCAGCCGCCGAGCACGGCGCTAACCAGGCCGCAGAGCAGCAACCAGATCAGGCTACCGATGGCACTGTCCCAGAGTTTGGCCAGGGCGAACTGTGGATGGCTGAGCACTTCAACCCTGGCGGCCTGTTCCCAGCCGCGCATGATCAGCGCATCACCTCCTTGGGGCTGCAGGTTCACCAGCTCGCTAAACCAGACTGGGACGGTTTCGTCGCTGGCATCGTCGCTGCGCCGTTCGACAATCACCTCATCATCAGGGATGCGTACCACGCGGATGCTGGTGAAGTAGCCGCTGTCGAAGATCGAGCTGACCATCAGCTCAATCATCGCCGGGTCATCCACGTGCGGGGTCATCGACAGGCCCAGCGCGGTTGCAGCGTCCTGGGCGTGGGAGCGCAGCTGGCTGAGCAGTTGCTCGCGGGAGCTTTCTACCCCGGCAATAAAGCTGCCGGTAAAAGCCACGACTAGGAACAGGCAGATGGCGAGAAATAGCTGCTTGAGTAGAGACATAGGTTTCTCCTAGCCTTCGCCGATGGCGAAGCCCTCCGTGCGCATTTTTTTCAAGATGTCCTGCCAGCGTGAGAGCTTCTTGCTGTCGCTTTTCTTCACGTTGGAGCCGGGCAGATACAGCCCCTCGGCATTGAAGGCATAGACCGGCAACAGGTCGCGGCGCTGCGAGGCGGGCTTGATCTGGTTGATCAAGTTGTCGAGGACCAGGGGCTCGGCACCGGGGCTGGTGTAATAGGTCAGCACCATATGCGCCTGGTTGAGGTTGAGGGCCTTGACGTAGGTGATGCGCAGTTTGTCGGCAGGCACGCCGAGGCGGCGCAAGGTGAAGTACTTGGCGATGGAATAGTCTTCGCAATCGCCGGCCCCCTTGACCAGCATCTCGATGGGCGTGGCCCAGTAGTCGTTCTGTCTCCATAGCTGGATATCGTCGACAAAACGGATCTGTCGGTTGAAGAAGCGGTTTACCTCGTCGAGCTTGTCTCTTTCGCTGCTGCCCGCGCTGGTCTTGATTTGCGCTTCCCAGGCCTGGATGCGCTGCTTGGCGGCGCCGAGGTTGCCGTAGCGGGTTTCGGCATTTTGCAGGATAACGCCGAAGTCCCAGTTGGCCAGGGCACTGGCCAGACCGATCAGCAGGATGCAGCTGCCCAGCAACACTCGGTTGAGGCGTTTGAGCCATCCATGAGTAAGCTGACGGGGTGGCATATACCGCGCCTCTGCCGGGAATTAGGAAAGTCTAGGTGTCGCTGCTGATTTTTGCCGCAGCCGACTATAGCGAATGTCGGCGGCTGTAGTGCTTAGGGTCTGTTGCCGTTTCGTCGCGAGCCGCGAACGAAACGGCAACAGACCCTAGGGTTTGACCAGGGTTTTCTGGCTGAGAATGTACAGGCTGACCAGCACCGCGCTGGTCAGCATAAACGCTCGGGCCCAGAACAGCGGCACCAGGTAGCACGACAGGCCGATGCTCAGCCACATCAGACTGATGGCGTAGACCTTGCCCTTGAGCGGAATGCCCTGGCCTTCGAGGTAGTCGACGATCCACGGGCCAAGCTGGCGGTGATTGACCAGCCACAGGTAGAAGCGCTTCGAGCTGCGCATAAAGCAGGCGGCAGCCAGCAGCAGAAAAGGCGTGGTCGGTAGGACGGGGAGGAAGATGCCGATGACCCCCAGCGCCACGCTCAGCCAGCCGATGGCCAGCAGAACGTAGCGAATAACCGGGTTGCGCTGCTCTTGAACCGGCGGCCTCTGAATCTCACGCGCCATGGCGCGTGCTTAGTGGTGGCGGGGCTTCAGGAGTGCTGGCTTCTCTTCCGGTGCATTGCACAGCAGAAACAGGGCGGTCAGCAGCTCGGGGATCTGCTCGACCATGCTGTCGACCAGGTCGCGATCACGGGCGATCTCGGCGAATTCAGGCTGCTCGTCGAACAGGCCGGAGGCGACCATGATCGGCAGCAGCAGCTCGCTGACTTCATCTTCGGCGTCGTCAAACCACACCGCTTCACGCAGGAACACCCCTTCCATAAAGCCAATGCACCAGCCGCGCAGGTCGGAATCGTCTGGTTCTTCGCCCAGGTCGAGTTCGCACGGTACGTCGGGTTCATCGTCGCTGGCCAGTTGGCGGGCGATATGGCTTTGCAGCTGGATCAGGGTAGCTTCGATGTCTTCGCGCTCGGCGTCACTGCGGTAGTGCGGCGCCTCGGAGAACAGTGCGTCAATCCACTCGCGCTCTGGCACCGGTTGTGGGCAGATCGACAGGGCTGTCAGGTAGCCGTGGGCGGCGATGTAGTCCAGGGCCTCTTCATGCAGCTCATCGGCATCGAGGAAGGCTTGCAGGCGGGAGAGTTGCTCGGCGAAGGACATCGGGGGCTACCTTGAAGGAGTAAACGAGGGTCGATTCTAGTCGACCGCAGCCACAGCGGCCATAGCCGCATACCATGGGCGGTGAAAATCGGATCAAACTCCGCCATGCCTGCGCGTGCCCAGGCGGCACTTGCGTATAATGCGCGGCTTGTTTCGGAGGCCTTTCATGCTCGACCACGCGCAACGCATCCTCAAAGACGTATTCGGCTACGACAGCTTCCGTGGCCGTCAGGGTGCGATTATCGAGCGCGTGGCCAGTGGCGGCGATGCGTTGGTGCTAATGCCCACCGGTGGCGGCAAGTCGCTGTGCTTTCAGGTGCCCGCCCTGCTGCGCGAAGGCCTGGCTGTGGTGGTGTCGCCGCTGATCGCGCTGATGGACGATCAGGTTGCCACCCTCGATGAGCTGGGCGTGGCCGCTGCAGCGCTGAATTCGACCCTGAGCGCCGATGAGCAGCGCGAGATTGCCGAGCGGATCAAACGCGGCGAAATCAAGATGCTTTATCTAGCGCCTGAGCGGCTGGTGCAGCCGCGCATGCTGAGCTTTTTGCAGAATCTCGACATCGCCCTGTTCGCCATCGACGAAGCGCATTGCGTGTCGCAGTGGGGCCATGATTTCCGTCCGGAATACCTGCAGCTGGGCCAATTGGCCGAACTGTTCCCCAGCGTGCCACGCATCGCCCTGACCGCCACGGCGGATATGCGCACCCGTGAGGAAATCGTCCAGCGCCTGCATCTACAGGATGCCGAGCGGTTTTTGTCGAGCTTCGACCGGCCAAATATCTTCTACCGCATCGTGCCCAAGGAGCAGCCGCGCAAGCAGTTGCTGAACTTCCTCGCAGCGCGCAAGGGCGATGCCGGCATCGTTTATTGCCTGTCGCGCAAGAAGGTCGAGGAGGTCGCCGCGTTCCTCTCTGAGCAGGGCTTCCCCGCGTTGCCGTATCACGCCGGCTTGGCCAACGAGCTGCGCGCCTATCACCAGAAGCGCTTTCTCAACGAGGAAGGGTTGATCATGGTCGCGACCATCGCTTTCGGCATGGGCATCGATAAACCCAACGTGCGCTTTGTCGCCCACCTTGACCTGCCCAAATCCCTGGAAGCCTATTACCAGGAAACCGGACGCGCCGGCCGCGATGGCCTGCCAGCGGATGCCTGGATGGCCTACGGCCTGCAGGATGTGATTTTCCTCAAGCAGATGCTCAACAACTCCGAGGGTGACGAGCGGCATAAGCGCGTCGAGCAGCACAAGCTCGATGCCATGCTCGCGCTGTGTGAGGAAACCCGCTGTCGGCGTCAGGCGCTGTTGGCCTATTTCGATGAGGTCATGCCGCAGCCCTGCGGCCATTGCGACAATTGCATCGATGGCGTGCAGACCTGGGATGCCACCGAACCGGCGCGTCAAGCGCTGTCGGCTATCTATCGCACCGGCCAACGTTATGGCGTCGGCCATCTGGTCGATGTGCTGCTCGGCCGTGATAACGAAAAGATTCGCGGCGTGGGTCATCAGCATCTGGCAGTGTTCGGCATCGGCAAGGCGCTGGCCGAAGGTGAGTGGCGTTCGCTGTTCCGCCAGTTGGTGGCGCGCGGCTTGGCCGATGTTGACCTTGAGGGCTTTGGTGGCCTGCGTCTTTCCGACAGTTGCAGGCCTTTGCTCAAGGGCGAGGTCAGCCTGCAGCTGCGCCGCGATCTGAAACCGCAGCAGAGCGCCAAGGCTTCCAGCAGCGCGGCCAGCCAACTGGTGCGTGGCGAGGAGCGCGGCCAGTGGGAAGCGCTGCGCGCGTTGCGGCGCAAGCTAGCGGAAGAGCATGGCGTGCCGCCGTATGTGATCTTCCCGGATGCCACCTTGCTGGAGATGCTGCGCAGCAAGCCCAGCACCCTGGCCGAAATGGCGCGGGTCAGTGGCGTTGGCGCGCGTAAGCTGGAGCGCTATGGCGAAGCCTTCCTGGCCGTGCTCGGCGCGGATGATGACGCGCCGCGTGCCGTGGTCGACTTGCGCCATGAACTGGTCAGCCTGGCCCGTGCCGGCATGACCCCGGCGCAGATCGCCAGCCAACTCAGCTGCAGCGAGAAGAATGTCTACAGCCTGCTGGCCGAAGCGATTAGCCGTCAGCAGTTGTCCCTGGAGCAGGCGCTGGATGTGCCCGAGGCATTGCTCGGTGAAATTCAGGATGCCTTCCTTGATGGCGAGGGTGAGCTGCCGCCGGTGGCCGCGATCAGCGAGCAGTTTGCCGGACGGGTTGAGCTGGGCATCCTGCACTGCGTGCGTGCGGCCTTGCAGGCGGAATTCGAGGCCTGAAAGGCCTCAGCCTGGTTGACGGTTGATCTTGTGGCACCGGGTACGAGCGACTAAGGTGTTTTCAGCCACCCAGTTGCAGAGGTTCCGGTGCCGCTTTCCCATGCCTGGTTAGACGATGTTCGCCCCAGCCCCTATGCCGATCAGCTCGCTTTGGGCTTTCGCCTGTTGCGTTTCTCCAGGCCGCTGGAGCAGGAGTATCGCGACTATGTGCGTGACGACACCTTTGACCTCAAACGCATTGCCCTGAGTGTTGGCATTCTGGTGTGGTTGGCTTTTGCCGCGTTCGATTTCGTCCTGATCAAGGCGCCCGAGGTGTGGTGGATGCTGGCCATCCGCCTCGCCATTTTACTGTTGTTGTGCCTATTCGGCGGGCTGCTGATTCAACGTAAGCACATTCATCTATTGCAGCCGCTGAGCCTGGTCAGCTTGTTGGCGCTCGGCGCGGCAGCGTCCTTTGTGGTTGGCATTGCCCATCGGGTTGATCCCAGCTACCCCTATGAGGGGTTGTTGCTGGTCTGTATGGCGGCGTACTTTCTGGCGGGTCTACGGCTGATCGAAGCCTTGTGCTGCTCTTTGCTGGTGCTGCTGGTGTATGTCTGCGTCGAGCTGCTGGTGGCCGGTTTGCCGCTGCCGCGCTTGCTCAATAACACCCTGTTTCTGCTGTTCGGCAACCTGATGGGCGCGGTGGGCTGTTACCTGCTGGAGTTTAAATCGCGCGAGCATTTTCTGATCAGCCGGCTGATGCGCGTATTGGCCGATCACGACAGCCTGACCGGGCTGCACAACCGCCGCAGTTTCAATCGTCAGTTCGAGCGCCTGTGGCGTCAGGCTCAGCGTGAACACCGCAGCCTGGCGTTGCTGCTCTGCGATGTTGATCACTTCAAAGCCTACAACGATCACTACGGCCATCAAGCCGGCGATAACGTATTGCAGCGTATTGGCAGCCTGCTGCAGGACGCCGCGCGGCGCCCGCTGGACATGGCCGTGCGTTTGGGTGGCGAAGAGTTTGCCGTGCTGCTGTATGACATCGGCGAAACCGAAGCGCGGCATCACGCCGAAGCGCTGCGTGACACGCTGCAGACCCTGAATATCGAACATGCCCGCTCGGACACGGCGAGCATGCTGACCATGTCGATTGGCATTTCCTGCATCCAGCCTGCCGTGGGTGGTGCGTTGGCGCAGCTCTATGAGCATGCGGATCGCGCGCTTTACGAGGCCAAGGCGTTTGGCCGCAATCAGGTCGTGGCGTAGGTTGCGCAAAAGCGATGGCCGATTTTGCCGCTGCGCTTGGCGCGTGGGGTGAGTGCCTGAAACAAAGTCGTGGTGCTAGCATCGCTAAGGTTTTTTCCTTGAGTGATTGCCCCGATGGACCGACTGATTCAGGCCAACGGCCAGCCGCATTACGGCATCTTTCCCGCCGCGCCTGGGCTGATCAATTACCGCGATTTTGATTTCCGCTCGCCCATGGGCCGCAAACTGGGCGCGTTGGCCAAATGGCGGCGCTTTCACCAATTTCAGTATTTCGGCCTGATCAGTGATGAGCTGATTGGCGGCTGCGCTCTGGCTAATCTCAGCTTGCTGGGCGTGGGCTTTGTCTACCTGTTTCACCCTGCCAGCGGGCGCATGATCGAGCGCCAGTTCAAGCTGCCGTTGAGCTTTGGCAGCCAGTTCTCGCAGACCCCGGATCAAGGCGTATGCGAGTTGCGCAGCGGCGGCAATCTGCTGCGCCTGGAGAACAGCGCCGCAACGAAAGAAAAGCGCCTGCTGGTGGAACTGGATGACGGCACCCGTATCGACGCCTGTTTTTCCGAGGCGGCGCCGGCTTTTCAGCCGATGTGCATCAATACGCCGACAGCGTTCAATGGCTGGGTCTATGCGCAGAAGGTGGCGGGGGTGCGCTGCACGGGGCAGGTGCGCAGCGCACTAGGGGATTTTGATCTGGCGCAGATCGGCGCATTCGCTCATCACGATTGGTCGGCCGGCTATATGCGTCCCGAAACCCACTGGAACTGGGCGTGCCTGTCCGGCCTGGCAGGCGAGCAGCGAGTTGGGCTGAACCTGTCCTGCGGGGTCAATGAAAGCAGCTTTACCGAGAACTGCTTCTGGCTGGATGGTGAGTTGCTCAAGGTCGATACGGTGCGCTTTGCCTTTGATCGCGATCAGCCGCTGCAGCCCTGGTTGATCAACGCCTATGACGGCCAGGTGGAGCTGCGTTTCGAGGGGCGTGGCCTGCACAAAGAGCGGTTGAACGTGGGTCTGCTGGCGAGCAACTTCAAACAGATATTCGGTCAATTCACCGGTGTGCTACGGCCGATTGGCCGACCCGAAGTGCGTATCGACAACCTGTGGGGGTTTGTTGAAGACCAGTATGTAAAGTGGTGAAACGGTTGTAGACCTTTTGCAAGCTTGCCTCGGTAAAAGGGTTATGGTTAGCTGGCTAATAATTAGTTTTTTGATAGTTAAGAGCCGTTGTCCATGTCGCATACCGATCAACACCGTTTTGCCATGCAAGTTGCCCAACTCTCCCGCGCCTGGCGCGCCGAACTGGATCGTCGTCTGGTCGGCCTGGGGCTGTCGCAAGCCCGCTGGTTGGTGCTGTTGCACCTGGGGCGCTTTGCCGAGTTGCCGACCCAGCGCGAATTGGCGCAGAGCGTCGGCGTTGAAGGGCCGACCCTGGCGCGCCTGCTCGACAGCCTGGAAGCCCAGGGGCTGGTCAGCCGTCAGGCGGTGCCGGAAGACCGTCGTGCGAAGAAGATTGCCCTCAGCCCACAAGCCCGTCCGTTGATTGAAAAGATCGAAGCGATCTCCGCGCAGCTGCGTCAGGAAGTATTCGCCGGTATCGATGAAGACGAATTGCGCCGCTGCCAGAAGGTCCATGCCCAGGTGTTGAGTAACCTGGAAAAACGCTGATGCGTGACGACCTGCAGAGCCTGCAGCAACGCTTCGGCCCGCGTTACCCACAGTGGCTGCTGGCGTTGCTGATGGTCGGCAGCATGGCCATGGTGTTGGCCTCCACCAGTATCAACGTCGCTCTACCGGCGATCATGGCGGACTTCGCCATCGGCCGGCCGCTGGCGCAGTGGTTGTCCACCGGTTTTCTCGCCGCCATGACCGCAGGCCTGCTGTTGGCTGCTTGGGCTCAGTCGCGCTTTGGCGCACGGCGTACAGCGCAATTTGGTCTGCTGTTGTTTATCCTCAGTTCACTCTTGGCGCTGGTGGCTCACGCTGCTTGGCAGTTGATCGCTTTGCGTATCGTGCAGGGGCTGTGCGCGGGGATCGTGCAACCGTTGGCCATGGTGTTGATCTTTCGCGTATTCGCTGATGGCGGTCGCGGTATGGCGCTGGGCATATACGGTCTGGGTGTGATGCTGGCGCCGTCACTGGGGCCAGGGGTTGGTGGTTACCTGGTCGATCATTTCGGCTGGCCGTCGATCTTCTGGATGCCGCTGCCGATGTGTCTGTTGGCCATGCTGGCGGGGCAATGGTTGTTGCCCAGTCAGCGTGAACGCAACACGCCGCGTTTGGATATTCAGGCCTTCGCCTGGCTGTGTGTGGCGATATTTGCCGCGCTGGGTTTTCTGGCTGAGGCGCAGCGCTTTGCCTGGACGGCGCCTAGAGTCTGGTTGCCGGGTTGCCTCGCACTGCTGGCCGGTGTGGCGTTTACTCTGCGCAGCGGGCGCGCCGCCCAGCCGCTGCTGCCGCTGGCACTGTGGCGACATGCCGGGTTTCGCAGTGCCAGCTGGGTCGCCCTGACCCTGGGGCTGGGTTTGTATGGTTCGACCTACCTGATTCCGCTGTATCTGCAGACCGTCGAGGGGTTCAGCGCTGGGCGCTCGGGTCTGCTGCTGTTACCGGCTGGGCTGTTGATGGGCATGGCGTCCTTTCTTGGCGGCTGGCTCAGTGATCGGTTGTCTGCAGCCGTGCTGCTGAGTGCCGGTCTGCTGATCTTTGCGCTGTCGGCAGCGGGGTTGGCCTGGGTCGAGCAGGGCGCCTCGTTTATTCAGCTGTGTTTCTGGGCCTGCGTCGGGCGCGTGGGTCTGGGCGTGTTGCTGCCGGCTTTGAGTACCGGCTCGTTGGATATCCTCAGCCCCGAGGAGCTGGCCCAGGGCGCAGGCGCCATCACTTTTGTGCGCCAACTGGGCGGCGCGTTTGGGGTCAATCTGCTGACCTTCTTTCTGGAGTGGCGGCACAGCGCTGAAGGTGGCGATCACATCGCGGAGATGCTTGCCTTCAAACAGAGTTTCTGGCTGGTGGCCGGGGTATTCGTAGTCACGGTTTTAGCGGCCTGGGGCGTCAAATCGACAAGACGCTGACAGCTACACGGTAGTGTGACGGAGTTGTCATTTTCTTGACTGCAGGCCTATGCTTGCACCTGTGGTGGCTTTTTGCCCAGCGGCGGTGACATTTGTCTATTCAGTTCGCCGTAATTATTGCCATGCACCAGCCGGGTTAAACACGGAACGTACTTCCCAGGGCAACATTTGCCGACTCCTATACTTTCGCAAGCGCAGGAAGCACACGTCTTGGACGTGAAGTGGCGAGGGCACAGGGGCGGATTCACCGGGAGCGTTTTTTATGGCAAAGGTTCGTCAATTTAAGACTCGTCAATTACTGATTGGTCTGGCGTCCAGTTCGGTTCTGTATTCGGGGCTGGTTCCAGCCCTGGGCCTGGGCGAAATCATCCTGCATTCGGCGCTCAGTCAGCCGCTGGATGCCGAAATCGAATTGTTTGATGCGGGCGATCTGACCGACGCCGATATGCGCGTGCGCCTGGCGCCCGCTGAAGTCTTCGCCCGTTCGGGCGTCGAACGTTTGTATTTTTTTAACGACTTGCGCTTTACCCCGATGCTACGTGGCGGTAAGAGCGTGATTCGCGTGGTGTCGACCCAGCCGGTGCGCGAGCCTTACCTGAACTTTATCGTGGAAGTGGCCCGGCCCAATGGCCAGTTGTACCGCGAGTACACTGTGCTGCTCGACCCACCCAGCTCTGCCGCTTACCGTAGCCTGGCCGCGCCTTCTACCGCAGTGGTGCAAGCCGAGCCCCTCAGAACCACTGCCGCGCCTGTGCGTCCGGTAGTAATGCCCGCTGCGCAGCAGGGCAAGCGTTACAGCGTGGTCAGCGGTGACAGTCTGTGGAAGATTACCGCGCGTCTGGCCGCCAATGACGGGCAGGTGACCCCCCAGGCGTTGATGAACGACATCCATGCGCTCAACCCGCAGGCCTTTATCAATGGCGATATCAATCGCCTGCGTGCCGGTGCGCAATTGCTCTTGCCCGATAGCCTTGCCAGTACCGCACCGGCAGTGGCTGAAACCCCCGTGGCTGTAGCTGCTGCGCCAGAGTCTGTGGCGGCCTCCAGTGCTGAACTGCCGGTTGATCTGCCGGCTGAGCTGCTGATTCAGGAGCAGGCCCGTGTAGAGCAGGAGCTGGCCAGCCAGATTAACGAAACCCTGCAGTTGCAACAGAGCCTGGCGCAGCTGGGCCTGCAGGTGCAGCAGTTGCAGGCGCAGATGGAGGCTCGTGATCAGCAGATTGCCGGCCTGCAGGCCGAGTTGGCCGCGCGCAGGGCCAGTGCCGAAGCAACGACAGCGCCTGTGCCCGCTCCGGTTGCGGCGACTGCGCCGGTTGCAGCTGAGCCAGATAGCAACTGGCTGGCGATTATCGCCGGTCTGCTGGCGCTGTTACTGGCGGGTGTGGCTGGCCTGTTCTGGCGCAGTAGAAAACCCGTTGAGCCAGCGCCTGTTGCGGTTACAGCGGCGCTGGCACCGGTCATGCCTGAGGCGCAAAGTCTTGCCCCGGCTTTACCGGTCGAGCCGACTGCGGTGGCCTTTAATGCATGTGATGTACGTGACGTGCCGCGCGACGGCCCGGTATGGCCGGCGGCGGGTGAAGATGCGCTGCAAAGTGCCAACGTGTATATCGCCTATGGTCGCCTTAGCGAGGCCGCCAGTACCTTGCGCAAGGCCTGGGAGGCGCAGCCGCAGCGCAGTGATATCGCTTTCCGACTGCTGGAAGTATTGGCCTTGCTGGGCGATGCCCAGGGCTTTGTTGCCCATGAAGCATTGGTGCGGACATCCGGCTTTACTCCGTTGCGTATCGACGAGCTGAAGGCACGACATGCCGAGTTATTCAGCGCGCCGTCGGCCAGCTTGCTGGACGATGTGGTGCTTGAGCTGGATGAGGTCGAGGCGCAGCCGCTGGATGAGGCCGCCAATGACGGCCAGCTCAATCTGGATGATATGTCGCTGGATGCCGACTGGGATCTGGTCAGCCCCTTTGCCCCTACTGCACCGAAAAAAGTGGCGGACAAGGCCCCGGGCAGTGCTGCAGCCAAACGCAAGACCTCGGATATTTTCGAATTTTCGGGCAGTCGCGATGCCCGCAGCCCATTTGCCGAATCGATGCTGGTGGAAGAAACCTCCCACGACGGTTGGCAGGGCGACGAATTCAATGTGGCCTTTCTGGGTGACCTCGATGACCTGGCCGGTAGTCGTGACAACCTGTCCAAATTGAACATGGCCTTGGCTTATATCGAGCAAGGCAGCCTGGACAGCGCCTGCCAGATTCTCAATGAAGTGATCAACGAGGGCAATGAAGAACAGAAGCAGGAAGCACGTCAGCTGCTGGCCAAGATCGCCTGATACAGGGCGCTGTCGTTCAACGCCCGCGTGCCTCTGGTGCGCGGGCGTTTTTCTTATGCCGAGGCCAGGCGGCTGCGCGTTATCATCGGCTTTTCATCCGTCGCGAGCCTGCCAATGTCCAGCCCCAAAGCCGAAGTGGTTATCACCTATTGCACGCAATGCCAGTGGCTACTGCGCGCTGCCTGGTTAGCCCAAGAGCTGCTGTCGACATTTACTGACGACTTGTCCCGAGTCAGCTTGGCTCCCGGTACTGGCGGTGTGTTCCGCATTACCTGCGATGGCGTGCAGTTATGGGAGCGCAAGGCCGATGGCGGCTTCCCCGAGGCCAAAGTACTCAAGCAGCGCTTGCGCGATCAGATCGATCCGGTCCGGGATCTGGGCCACAACGACCGCAGCACGTGATCACTTGGTCAGCTGCCTCGCCTGCATTTTTCAACGGCCTGCTAAGCAGTTCGTGGCTGTAATGACGCTGCGAAAGCAGCGCGGGCGTGGTGGGCTCCTTGTTCGGCCTGCGGTTTATACTGTTTAGGGCATGTCACCGAATCGCCACGGCACTGTCATGCACCTTTCACCACGCCTGCGCAGACTCGAGCAAACCCAGCCGGAGGTCGTCCATGACCAGCGCCCAGCTCGCCAAGCCCAGCCGCAAGCAACGTGTCCGTACCCTGTGGATTTCCGATGTGCACCTGGGTACCCGGGATTGTCAGGCCGAACACCTGGCGGCGTTTCTCAAGCGCTATCAGACCGACAAGATCTACCTGGTCGGCGACATCATCGACGGCTGGAAGCTGCGCAGCGGGGTGTACTGGCCGCAGTCGCACAGCAACGTGATCCGCCGTTTGCTGACCATGAGCAAGCGTGGCACCGAGGTAATCTACGTCACGGGTAACCATGACGAATTTTTGCGCCGCTACTCCAGCCTGATGCTCGGTAATCTCCAGCTGGTCGACGAGGCCGAGCACCTCACTGCCGACGGCCGCAGGTTGCTGGTGATTCACGGTGACCAGTTCGATGTGATCACTCGCTATCACCGCTGGCTGGCCTTTCTCGGCGACTCAGCCTACGGCTTCACCCTGACCCTCAACCGCTGGCTGAATTTCTGGCGCAGCCGTTATGGTTATGGCTACTGGTCGCTGTCGGCGTACCTCAAGCACAAGGTCAAGAGCGCGGTGAATTTCATCAGCGACTTTGAAGAAGCCATCGTCCACGAGTGCGCTAGGCGCGGCTTCAATGGCGTGATCTGCGGGCATATCCACCATGCCGAAATCCGCCCCATGGGTGATGTCGAGTACATGAATTGCGGCGATTGGGTGGAGTCCTGCACGGCGTTGATCGAGCATCTGGATGGCAGTATCGAGCTGTATCGCCTGGCCGATGATCAGGCGCGTCAGTTGCAGGCTGCCCCGGTTGCTGCTGCCGAGCCGGCCCTGTGAGAATTCTGATTGTCTCCGACGCCTGGTCGCCGCAGGTCAATGGCGTGGTCACCAGTCTGCAGGCGTTGATCAGCGAGCTGCGCGGTTTGGGGCATCAAGTCAAGTTGCTGTCGCCGGCTGATTTTCGTGCGCTGCCGTGCCCCAGTTACCCGGAAATTCCGCTGGCATGGAACCTCTGGCGGGTTGGCCCGGCGATTCGCGCGTTTCAGCCGGACTGCGTGCACCTGGCCACCGAAGGCCCACTGGGTTGGGCGGCACGGCGCTGGCTGAGTAAGCGCGGCCTGGCGTTCTCCAGTGCTATCCACACGCGCTTCCCCGAGTACGTACACACTCGCTGGCCCATGATCCCACTAGGGTGGGGCTATGCCTTTCTGCGTGCTTTTCATCGGCCGAGCCAGGCGGTGCTGGTGACCACCGAGCGCATGCGCGACGAGTTTGCCGGCTGGGGTTTTAAACGCCTGGTGCTGTGGCGCAAGGGCGTTGATACACAGCTATTTCGCCCATCATTGACTCTGCCGAACCGGGATCAACCGGTATTCCTGTATGTCGGGCGGATTGCCCAGGAGAAGAATATCGGAGCGTTTCTCACCCTCGACTTACCGGGAGAAAAGCGCGTGGTTGGCGACGGCCCGCAGCGTGAGGCATTGCAGGCGGCTTATCCGCAGGTACGCTTTCTTGGCTATCAGCATGGCCAGGCGTTGGCCGAAGCGTTTCAGACCGCCAGCGTGCTGGTATTCCCCTCGCGCACCGATACCTATGGCTTGGTGATGCTCGAAGCCCTGGCCTGCGGTACGCCAGTGGCGGCGTTTCCGGTAGCCGGACCACTGGATGTGTTGCAGGCGGGCGTTAGTGGCGTCATGCATGAGGACTTGCGCGCGGCTTGTGTGGCGGCCTTGAGCCTGGATCGCGCGCGCTGCGCCGAGTTGGCAGCGCGGCAATCCTGGCGGGCCTCTGCGCTGGAATTTCTGGCGCAGCAGCCGTTGCTCGATGGTGAGCTGTGTCAGTCAACCCAGCTGAGTACTACATGATCACCTTGTCACGCAGCTTATCGGCTGCCTGACTCAGGGCCTGGATGACTTTTTCCTTGTCGAAGTTCTGGATACCGTTGGTGTCCAGGTACATGGAGAAGCCGGGTAGTTCGTGCTCGACGTAGCTGGACGTGGCGCCCAGGTCGCGGCGGAAGTCCACTACTTGGTAAATCTGCACTGGACGGGTAAAGCCCTTGACGTTGATCTGACCCTTGTCGCGGCACATGATCACGTCCTTGATCAGCGAATAGGTCTCGTGGGAGATCAGAATCTCACCGGATTCAGCGGCGCTTTCCAGGCGGCTGGCAAGGTTCACATCGCGACCGATGATGGTGTAGTCCATGCGCGTATCGGCGCCGAAGTTGCCTACCGTGCAGTAACCGGTGTTCAGCCCCATGCGGATTTCCAGCGGCTTGGTGATGCCCTGGGCGCGCCACTGCTGGCGCAGCACCTTCATATGTTTGCGCATGGCGATGGCCATGGACACGGCATTCACCGCATCCTTCTTCGCGCCTTTGCTGCTGGGGTCGCCAAAGAACACCATCACGCAGTCGCCGATAAACTTGTCGATGGTGCCGCCGTATTTCAGGCAGATCTTCGACATTTCATTGAGGTAGGTGTTGAGCAGGTCGGTCAGGGCTTCGGCTTCCAACTCTTCGGCCAATTCGGTAAAGCCCTTGATGTCAGAGAAGAACACCGTGAGCTTCTTGCGCTGGGTTTCCAGGCGCACGCTTTTCTTGCCAGTGAAGATCGACTCCCACACCTGTGGCGACAGGTACTTGGCCAAGTTGCGCGCAAGGCGTGCAGCTTTTTCCTGCTCGCGGGTAATTTCGCTGCGCACCTGTGTCAGGCGCAGGCCTTGCTGGTGCACAAAGTAGGCGGTGATGCAGATATACAGCGTGGTGAAAAAGATGCTGACCAGCGCTACCAGTGCGGGAGTATGGATATTCGCTGTGGTGCCAGTCAGGGCGAGCATAAAGACTGCGCTGCTCAGGGCTATCAGGCTGGCTAGCCCGAGGTAACGTAACCCGCCGATTACCAGCGCGCTGAAGGCCATAATCAATATGGCCATCAGGCAGGGTACGACCGAGAAGCCCAGCAGTGCGATGGAACCGCCGCAATGCACTGCGTCAATAAACAGCAGGCTGAGGGCGGTGCGTTGCGGATGCTCGCGCTTGAAACGCAGGCTCAGATGGTGTGCCAAATGCGGATAGAGCAGGGCGTAGGGCACCATCCAGAGAATGTTGTAGCCGAAATGCTGGGTGTAGGTGCCGGCGGCAATACTGGCAGCGATGGCGATATAAGCCAGGACACGGGAGTAGTACTCACGCAGCGGCGGTGCCGGTAGTGCGGAAATTCGGGGGGCGCTTTTGACATTCATCCGATGGAACAATCCCTGCTGCTCGTCTGGCATCTCTGTTGGTGCCTGGGGGGGCGCACTGTGGCGGTTGCGCAAAACAGGCCAGGGATCATAACCAAGCCCACCGCAACCGCCAAGCGCGCCAGCTGAACGGTGGCGCTGCTTGTGCCAGCGGTCGCTCAATCAGAACTTGATACGCCCGGTAAAGGTATCCTTGAGCATCACCCAGTCGCCCATCAGCGAGTAGAGCGGGTAGTCAAAGGTGGCTGGGCGGTTTTTTTCGAAAACAAAGTGGCCGACCCAGGCGAAGCCGTAACCAATCAGTGGAATGGCCAGCAGCCACAGCCACTGCTGAGTAACCAGTGCATAGCCCAGCACACAGAGCACCAGCAGGCTGCCAACATAGTGCAGGCGGCGGCAGGTGGCGTTGCTGTGCTCCTGCAGGTAATAGGGGTAGAACTCGGCGAAGCTGCTGTAACGTTCTTGGGTTTCAGTGCTCATCGGGGGCTCCTCTTATTCTTTTTTGAGCGCCATCAGGCTTGCGGCTGTGGTGGCTTACTTGCAGTCTAGGTCGACAGACGTACTTGGGGCGCTGGGGGCACTGACATTACCCCCGGGGGAGTACAGCGCGCCTGTAACGGCCTGTTAGTGTCGCCAGAACGCCGGCAGCATCAGTACCAGCACGGTGAGAATTTCCAGGCGACCGAGCAGCATGCCGAAGGTTAGCAGCCATTTGGCGGTGTCCGGCAGGCTGGAGAAGTTGCCCGCCGGGCCGATGATCGGGCCCATGCCGGGGCCGACACCGGAGACGGTGCTGGCGGCACCGCTGAGTGCAGTGATCCAGTCCAGGCCGCAGAGCGTCAGGCCTAGGGCCAGCACGGCGATGGTGATGGTGAAGAAGAACGAGAAGGTCAGGATCGAGCGGACGATGTCTTCATCCAGGTGATGGCGGTTGTATTGCTGTTTGATCACCGCGCGCGGGTGGATCAGCTGCATCAGGTTGGCCCTGAGCAGCACGTAGGCCACCTGGAAACGGAAAATCTTCAAACCGCCGGCCGTCGAGCCCGAGCAGCCGCCGATAAACCCCAGGTAGAAGAACAGCATGCCGGCAAAGCCGCCCCACAGCGTGTAATCGCCGAGGGCAAAACCGGTGGTGGTCATAATCGAGGTGGTGTTGAACGCCACATGGCGAATGGCTTCCAGCCAGTGCAGGTCGGTGCTGATGAAGTACCAGGTGCCGAGCAGCAGCCAGGTGCTCAGCAAAATACCGATAAAGCCGCGTACCTGCTGGTCGCGAATCAAGGCCTTGTAGTTGCCGCGCAGCATCGAGGCAAACAGCACAAAGGGCACGCTACCGAGAATCATCAGCACGATGGTGACCCAGTGCACGGCCGGCTCGCTCCATTTGCCCAGCGACTGATCCGAGGTGGAAAAACCGCCGGTGGCGATGGCTGACATGGTGTGGTTGATCGCATCAAACCCGCCCATACCCGCCGTCCAGAGCGCCAGGCAGCCGAGCAGGCTGATGCCCAGGTAGGCCGCAATCATGTATTTGGCAACCATATGCGAGCGCGGCATGATTTTTTCGGAACGGTCCGATGATTCGGTCTGGAACAGGCGCATCCCGCCGATGCGCAGCATCGGCAGAATCGCCACGGCCATGGCGATAAAGCCGATCCCACCGAGCCAGTGCAGCAGCGAGCGCCAGATCAGAATGCCCGGTGACATGCTGTCCAGCCCTGTCAGCACGGTGGCGCCGGTGGCGGTGATACCTGACATGCTTTCAAACACCGCGTCAGTCACGTCCAGGTGCTGGGAAAACATAAAGGGCAGGGAGGCAAACAGCCCCACCAGTACCCAGCTGGACACCGTCAGCAGGTACATATCGCGCGGGCGCAGTTGCACATCCTTGGGCCGACCCTGGGCAATCATCACGATGCCGGCGATAAAGGTGATCAGGCTGGACCAGAGAAAGGCGTTGAGTTCGTTAAGCCGCGCAAACAGCACCAGGGTCAGCATGGGCACGGCCATGCTGATCGCCAGGGTCAGAAGAAAGATGCCATTGATAAACGCGATGATCCGTAAGGTCGGCCAAGCCATCTAAGCGGGTTCCATTGCATAAGTAGCAGGATTTTAGGTTATCGGGCTTGCGTATCGCCCGACCGGTTTCACTCAATGGCGCCAGAATGCCCGAGTGACCAGTACCAGCACAGTCAAAATTTCCAGGCGCCCAAGTAGCATGCCGATAGTCAGCAGCCATTTGGCGGCATCCGGCAGGCTGGAGAAATTACCCGCCGGTCCGATGATTGGGCCTAAACCTGGGCCTACGTTACATACCGCCGTCGCCGCGCCAGTCAGGGCTGTTACCCAGTCCAGGCCAAGCAGAGTCAGGCCAAGGGCGATTACGCCGATAGTGATGGTAAAGAAGAACGAGAAGGTGATCAGCGAGCGGACAATCTCTTCATCGAGGTTGTGGTTGTTGTACTGCTGCTTGATCACCGCCCTAGGATGTACAAGTTGCTGCAGGTTGGCTTTGAGCAGCACGTAGGCCACCTGAAAACGAAAGATTTTCAGCCCGCCGGAGGTGGAGCCCGAGCAGCCGCCGACAAAGGTCAGGTAGAAGAACAGCAGTACGGCGAAACTGCCCCAGGTGGTGTAATCACCAAGCGCATAACCGGTGGTGGTGACCACCGAAGTGACATTCACCGCGACAATGCGAAAGGCATCCAGCCAGCTGTTATCCGAGTGCAGCCACAGCCAGGTGCCGAATACCAGCCAGGTGGCCAGCAGAAAACCGATAAAGCCGCGTGCTTGGTGGTCCTTGAGCAGCGCTTTACGGTTGCTGCGCAGGGTGGCGACATAAAGGGTAAAGGGCAGGCCGCCGCAGATCATCAGCACCACCGCGACCCAGTGCACGGCCGGCTGACTCCAGTTGGCCAGGGAAGCGTCCGAGGTCGAGTAACCGCCGGTGGAGATCGAGGTCATCGCATGATTGAGCGCATCGAAGGGCGTCATGCCCGCCAGCCAGAAGCCGAGAAAGCCGATTAAAGTCAGGCTCAGGTAGATAAACAGGATGTATTTGGCCGCCATGTGCGAGCGTGGCATAACTTTCTCGCCCCAGTCCGATGATTCGGTCTGGAACAGGCGCATGCCGCCGACCCGCAGCAGCGGCAGAATCGCCACCGCCATGCCGATAAAGCCGATACCACCCAGCCATTGCAGCATTGAGCGCCAGATCAGTAGGCCGGGCGAGGCGTGGTCCAGGCCTGATAGCACGGTTGAACCAGTGGTGGTTACGCCAGACATAGTCTCGAAGAAGGCGTCGGTGTAGCTGATATGGTGAATCAGCACCATCGGCAGGGCGGCAAAGATGCACACCACCAGCCAGCTGCCGGTGGTCAGCAAGTACATGTCGCGCGGGCGCAGCTGGGCATCCTTGGGGCGTCCGGGGATGACCATGGCAATGCCTGCGGTGGCGGTCACCAGGCTAGACCAGAGAAAGGCGTTGAGGTCGTCGGTGCGTGAATACAGCAGCAGCGTCAGCATGGGGATCAGCATGCTGACGGCCAGAGTGATCAGAAAGATGCCGAGAATAAAAGCAATGATGCGCAGTGTCGGCAATGACATGAATTCGGCTCAGGCTCTGGTGGGGCAAAGGCGCGCTATTCTACGCGCGCCGCAGCCGCTGTACAGCCGCCGCTCATGCCGAGTGTATTGCCGCAGCGGGTGGCCTGAGTCCCGGTTACCCGTCTGCGCCGCACAGGCACTAGAATGGCGCCTTGACTGGATAGATGAGGTGGCTGATGGACGCTCTTGACGCGTTGCTAAACCGTGTTTCCGCGCCGCGCCTGATGGCGCCGGCACCCGATGCTGCGCAGCGTGAGCTGTTGTTCCGCGCCGCCTTGCGTGCGCCGGACCATGGCCAGCTGCGGCCCTGGCGTTTTCTCACCGTGGAAGGCGAGGCGCTGGCGCAGCTGGGCGAGTTGTTTGCCAGTGCGCTACCCGCCGATGCCAGCCCTGAGGCGTTGACCAAGGCGCGGGCCATGCCATTGCGGGCACCGCTGCTGGTGGTGGTGATTGCGCGGGTGCAGGCCCATGCCAAGGTGCCGGCGCAGGAGCAGGTGATCGCCGCCGGCTGCGCCGCCCACGGCATTCTGTTGGCGGCCCATGCCCAGGGCATCGGTGCGGTCTGGCGTACCGGCGATATGGCTTATAACCCGCAGGTCGCCGCCGGCCTGGGGCTGAGCGCAGATGAGCAGGTGATTGCCTACCTCTACCTCGGCACACCGGAACGTGAATTGCGCGCGGTGCCGCAGGTGCAGGTCAGTGACTTTGTCAGAGCTTGGCCTGCGCCTGATTCGACGAAGTAAGCGGTAGGCGCAGGGTGGCGACAAAGCCGCCTTGCGCATGGTTACTCAGTTCCAGCTGGCCGCCATGTCGCTCGGCGGCGCGGCGCGCGATGGCCAAGCCCAGACCATGACCGCAGCTGGTTTGGCCGGGGGCGCGGTAGAAGGGCTCACCAAGGCGTGCCAGCAGCTCAGGCGCAACGCCGGGGCCGTGGTCACGCACACTCAGGCATAGCTGCTCAGCGTTTTTGCAGGCCATCAGTTCGATGGCCTGGCCAACTGGGTTGAAACGCAAGGCGTTGCGCAGCAGGTTGTCCAGCGCACGTTGCAGCATGTCCGGCCAGCCGTTGAGCTGTAAGTCGCTTTCCAGCTGAATCTTGATCTGTTGTTCGGGTGCGTCCAGATGTGCGTCTTCCTGCAATGTGCGCAGCAGTTCGTCGAGGTTGATTGGCTGCGCGGCGCCTGGTTCGGCGTCAAGGCGGGCGAGGGCGAGGATTTCACTGATCAGCGCTTCCAAGCGGTCACACTCCCGGCTCAGGCGTGGCCAGTATTTTTCCCGTTCAACAGCATCGGCGCGTTCGGTCAGTGCCAGGGCGATACGCAGGCGCGCCAGCGGTGAACGCAGTTCATGGGACACGTCGCGCAGCAGCTGGCGCTGGCTGCTGATCAAACCTTGTACGCGCTCGCCCATGCGGTTGAAGTCGGCCGCCAGCACGCCGAGTTCATCACGCCGCTCGGCCAATTTGGCCAGGCTGTTCTGCTGATAGGCGGTTTGTCCCAGATCGTGTACGGCGCCGCGCAGGCGACTCAGTGGACGGGTGATGGACAGCGTCAGCCAGAGGCTGAACAGGGTTAGCACCAGCATGGCGATACCCAGTGCGCTTAGCGGCCAGAGCAGGCTTTTGCGCTGCCAGGCGGCGACTTCGGGGTTCGGGATGCGGTAGATAAACAGGTAGGTTTCGCCGCTGTGTGGGCTGGTGTAATCGACACTCAGGCGGCGCCAGGGCAGGCGTTTCTCGTTGCGATGGCGGGCCTCAAAGGCCGCTGCGCGGGGCGGGAAGGTGCCTTTGACCACGGCTTGGCCGCTGTCATCAAGCACCTGCACATCAATGCGGAACTTGCGTTTGCGTTGTTCGAGCAGCTCTTGAGCGGCGCTTGGGCCTTTCTTCTCGTAGCGCTGCGTCCACTTCTCGGCGAGGTCATCCATGCCGGGGTGCTGGCTGAGCAACCAGGCGTCCTGATTAAGCATGCGCCCAAGCAGCATGGACAGCCCGGCAACCAGGGCAATAGCCAACCAGAAGCTGGCAAAGATGCGCCAGAACAGTGACCGCACGGTGGCTCCTTATTTAGAAATGGCTACGCCCATCAGGCTGCAAAGCCTGATGGGCGTTAAGGCAACAGTGCCTGGGTTAGTTGTTTTTAGCCTGCTCGGCCTGCCAGGCTTTGAATGCCTGGTGCTCGGCGCGGCGCTCTTGCATCTTCTTCTGGTGCTCGTCGAAGGCTTTCTGCTGCTCGGGCTTGAGCAGGGCGCGGATGGCGCTGTGCTGTTTGTCTTTGGCGGCCTTCAGTTCGTCTTGCATGGCTTTCTGTTCAGCAGCTGGCAGCTTGTCCAGGTAGCGCTTGGTGATCTCATGGCGGCCTTTCATCTGCTCGCCCATCAATTTGCGGATTTCGCGGTGCTGCTCTTTGCTCAGGTCGAGCTCTTTGAACATGCGCGAGCCATGTTCGCCATGGCCGCCGCCGTGCCGTGGGCCGTCTTCGGGCATGGCCATAGCCAGGGTCGGCAGGGTCAGGGCGAGCAGTACTGCGGTAAGGGTCTTGCGCATGGTGTGTCTCCTTGTCTGAAACCGGTAAACACCGGATGAGCCCAGTCTAGGGCGGTCAAGGTCAAGGGCCGTCAGGGCAAGGTAAAGCTTAGGTAAAGAGCGCCTAGCAGCCTGTCGGACTTGAGGCCCACAGGCAGATAGAGCGTCAGCGGGTAGGTTGGGTTGAGGAGCCGCGCGACGAAGCCCAACGAGACATGCCACCGCCTGTTGGGCTTCGCTGCGCTCAACGCCAACCTACGACTGATCGCCGCACAATACGCAAGGGCTTCATGGCCTTACTTAAACGCTGTAGTAATAGCCGCGGCTGCGCAAGGCGAGTATGCGCTGGCGGCCATCTGCGTGCGGGCCGAGTTTCTTGCGCAGGTTGCTGACGTGCATATCCAGGCTGCGGTCATACAGGGTCAGCTTGCGGCCCAGGGCCAGTTGCGCCAGTTCCTGTTTGCCCACCGGCTCGCCCGGATGTTGCAGCAGGGCTTCGAGGATGCGGCTTTCCGAGAGGGTCAGCAGCACTTCCTGTTCGCCCAGGGTTACGGTGCCGCGAGCCTGGCTGTAATGCAAGTCGCCGAGATCGAGTGGGCTGCTGGGCGTGGCCGGCAGGCTGCGGCGCAAGACGGCGCGTAGGCGCGCGGTGAGTTCGCGCGGATCGCACGGTTTAGCCAGGTAATCGTCGGCGCCCAGTTCCAGGCCAAGAATGCGGTCCAGTGGTTCGCCGCGCGCTGAAAGCATCAGCACTGGCAATTCTGGGTGGTCGCTGCGTAATTGCTTGAGCAGCTCCAGGCCACTGCCATCGGGCAGCATCACATCCAGCACCACCGCATCAGGGCTGTGTTTGGCGAGGGCGTTGCGGGCGCTGTGGCCATCATGGCAGGCGCTGATCTGAAAGCCTTCCTGGGTCAGCCAGCTGGTCAGCAGTTCGCAGAGTTCGACATCGTCGTCGATTAACAGCAGATCACTCATGGGTTAGTTGAGCCACTCGCTGCGTGAGCGGCGACCACGGCGTAGCAACGCACCGATAATCACCCCGAGTAAACCGGCCCCCGCGCCTGTGGCAAACCACATCTGCTGTTCGCTGATCAGTGGCTGCGAGGCGCTGGCCTGGGCTTTTTTCAGCTGCAGCTTGAGGCGCTGGTTTTCCTGGCGCAGGCGCTGCAGCTGTACGGTGTCACGTTCGTTGTTGCTGTTTTGCAGTTCAGCGCTGAGGGCTTGGCGCTGTTCTTCACTGAGCGCCAGGCGCTGCTCCAACTCATCGATCTGGGTCTGCGCCGAGGTGGCTTCTGCCAATGGCTGCGGCGGGCTTTCTTCGGCCTGGCTAATGGCCGGCAAGCACAGGGTCAAGAGCATAAATAGCGGGCCTGGACGCATCGGAACTCCTATTTTTGTAATTGTTGTTATGGGTTATTCAGCGAGGGGATTGGCTCAAGGCAAGACCAGTTTGAAGGGTTTTACCAGCACCGAGGCATACACCCCGGCGGCGCGGTAAGGGTCGGCGTCGGCCCAGTGTTGTGCGGCCAGCAGCGATTCGAACTCGGCGACGACCAGGCTGCCGGAAAACCCTGCCGGGCCTGGGTCATTGCTGTCGACGGCTGGGTGTGGGCCGGCGAGGATCAAGCGGCCTTCGCTTTTCAGCTGCTCCAGGCGTGCCAGGTGCGCTGGGCGGGCATTTAGGCGGTTTTCCAGGGAGTTCTGCACATCGGTGGCGATGATTGCGTAGAGCATTTCAATCCTTAATAAGGTCGTCGGTGCAGGCCGCAGCCAGGGGAGAAAAGCAGCCTGGTCAGGCAAGGTTGAGGAAATGTTGGCGCAAGCCAGCAAGAATCCACATCTGGCGGCATAATAACAAACATAAATGACTCGGAAAGCGCCCCTTATGGATGTTGATTTGCATTGCCACAGCACCGCTTCAGATGGCGCACTTGCGCCGGCTGTGGTGGTGGCGCGGGCGTTTGAGCGCGGTGTGCGGTTGCTGGCGTTGACCGATCACGACACCCTTGATGGCCTTGATGAGGCTGGCGCCGCAGCGCAAGCGCTGGGCATGCAACTGGTCAATGGCATTGAGCTGTCCTGCACCTGGGGCGGTGCGACTATTCATGTGCTGGGCTACGCCTTCAATCGTGATGCACCGGCCTTGCAGCAAGCAATTGCCGAACTGCATGAAGGGCGTTGGCTGCGTGCCGCAGAAATCAGCAAGCGTCTGGAGGCCAAGGGCATGCCGGGTGCGCTAGACGGCGCGCGGGCCCTGCAGCAGGAGTTAGGTGACAGCGGCAACGCCCCAGCGCGCCCGCACTTTGCTGACTTTCTGGTGCGCAGCGGTTACGTCAAGGACCGCGCTGAAGCGTTCCGTAAATGGCTGGGCTCAGGCAAGCTGGGTGATGTTAAACAGCACTGGCCGGAACTGGCGCAGACTGTGGATACCCTGCGCCGTGCGGGCGCCTGGATCAGTCTGGCGCATCCCTGGCAGTACGACTTTACGCGCAGTAAACGACGCAAGTTGATTGCCGATTTTGTTGGCGCCGGCGGGCATTCGTTGGAAGTGGTCAACGGTATGCAGCCGGCCGAACAAGTTGGCAGTTTGGCGATTCTGGCAAGGGAGTTCGGTATGTTTGTCACCGCAGGCAGTGATTTCCATGCGCCGGGCCAGTGGTCTGAGCTGGGCGTTTATCGGCCGGTGCCCGAGGATCTACCGCCCTTATGGGCACGGTTTCAACATGTCCAGCAGCCTACTGCAATTTGACCCGGTACCTAGCGTGAGCCAATTCTTCCAGATTCATCCGGAAAACCCACAGGCGCGCCTGATCAAGCAGGCTGTGGAGATTATCCGTAACGGTGGGGTGGTGATCTATCCGACCGACTCCTCCTATGCCGTGGGTTGCCATATCGGCGACAAGAACGCGGTGGAACGCATCCGCCGCCTGCGTCAGTTGGACGACAAACACAACTTCACCCTGGTATGCCGCGATCTTTCGCAGCTCAGCACCTTTGCCAAGGTCGATACCGCCGCTTTCCGTTTGCTCAAGGGGCATACCCCTGGCCCTTACACCTTTATCCTCAACGCCACCCGCGAAGTACCGCGCATGCTGCTGCACGCCAAGCGTCGCACCATCGGCCTGCGCGTGCCCAATCATCCGATTGCCATGGCCTTGCTGGCCGAGCTGGATGAGCCACTGATGAGCGTGACCTTGATTCTGCCGGGCGAAACCCTGCCGATGAGCGACCCTTACGAAATGCGCCAGATCCTTGAGCGTCAGGTCGATCTGATCATCGATGGCGGCTTTGGCGGGCTGGAAGCTTCCACCGTGGTCAGCCTGCTTGATGATGAGCCCGAGGTTTTTCGTGTGGGTTGCGGTGATCCGTCGCCTTTTACGAATGACATCTGATCCTGGCTATAATCGGTTTCCTTTGAGTTTTCAGGTGATCCGTTTTGAGTCTTGTTGACGCCGAACGCCGCGTGCTGTCTGGCATGCGCCCGAGTGGTCTGCTGCACCTGGGGCACTACCAGGGCGTGCTGAAGAATTGGGTGAAGCTGCAACACACCTATGAATGCTTCTTCTGCATCGTCGATCTACACGCGCTGACCACTGATTACGACGATGTCGGCCCGCTGTCCCAGCGCGTCATGGACATGGCCGTGGACTGGCTGGCGGCCGGCGTCAGCCCCAGTTCGGCGACGCTATTTATCCAGTCGCAGGTTCCTGAACACGCCGAATTGCACCTGTTGCTGTCGATGATCTGCCCGCTCAGCTGGCTGGAGCGTGTGCCGTCCTATAAAGAGCAGCAGGAACAGCTGCATGGCAAGGACCTGAGCACCTTCGGCTTTCTCGGTTACCCCTTGCTGCAGGCGGCAGACATTCTGCTGTACCGCGCCGGCGTGGTGCCGGTGGGCAGCGATCAGTTGGCGCATATCGAGTTTGCCCGGGATGTGGCGCGGCGTTTCAACCATCTGTATGGCCGCGAGCCAGGCTTTGAGGAAAAGGCCGAGGCGGCGATCATCAAGCTCGGCAAGAAAGCCGCGACGCTCTACAACAACCTGCGCAGGGCCTATCAGGAGCAGGGCGACGCTGAGGCGCTGGAAACCGCACGAGCCCTGCTCAAGGATCAACAGAGCATCACCCTGGGTGATAAAGAGCGCCTCTACGGTTACCTGGAAGGCGGCGGCAAGATTCTGCTGATTGAGCCGCAGGCCATGCTCGGCGAGTCGCCCAAGCTGCTTGGGCTGGATGGCAGCAAGATGTCCAAATCCAATAACAATGCGATATTCCTGCGCGACAGCGGCGCGGCGATCGAGGAGAAAGTCCGCCGCATGCCGACCGATCCGGCGCGGGTGCATCGCGATGATCCCGGCAACCCAGCCAATTGCCCGGTGTGGCCGCTGCATCAGCTGTATTCCAGCAACGCGACCTGTGACTGGGCGCAGCAAGGCTGTCGCAGCGCCGGTATTGGCTGTCTGGAGTGCAAGGCGCCGTTGGTCGAGGCGCTGCAGCAAGAACTGCAACCGCTGCAGGCGCGCGCTGCGGATTATCAGGACAGCCCTGATCTGGTCCGGCAGATTCTTGCCGACGGCGCCGACCGTGCGCGCTCCGAGGCGCGGGAAACCCTGAGTGAAGTGCGCCAGGCCCTTGGCCTGAACTACCGCTGACTTAACGCTGAACCTATTTTTGAGAGTGACGATGTCCAGCGTGCCCGCCCAGGAACACCCCGATAGCCATCCCCAGGATCAGGCCAATGCCCAGCAGGAGCTGCCATTTGCCCTGGTATATGGCCAGGCGGTTACCGAAATGCCGCTGGACCTGTACATCCCGCCGGATGCTCTGGAGGTGTTTCTCGAAGCCTTCGAAGGCCCGCTGGACCTGCTGCTGTACCTGATTCGTAAGCAGAACATCGACGTGCTGGATATCCCGGTGGCGGAAATTACCCGCCAGTACATGGGCTATGTCGAGCTGATGCAGTCGGTGCGCCTGGAACTGGCCGCCGAGTACCTGGTGATGGCCGCCATGCTCGCCGAGATCAAATCGCGCATGCTGTTGCCGCGCTCCAGTGAGGTCGAAGCCGAGGAAGACGACCCGCGCGCCGAGCTGATCCGCCGCCTGCAGGAATACGAGCGTTACAAAGCGGCGGCAGAAGGCATTGATGGCCTTAGCCGGGTCGGCCGTGATGTCACCGTGCCGCGCCTGGATGCCCCCGAAGCGCGGGCACGCAAGCTGCTGCCGGATGTCAGCCTGGAAGAAGTGCTGCTGTCGATGGCTGAAGTGCTGCGCCGCGCCGATATGTTTGAAAGCCACCAGGTCACCCGTGAAGCGCTGTCGACCCGCGAACGCATGAGTGAAGTGCTCGAACGGCTCAAAGGCGGCGCGTTTGTGCCCTTTGTCAGCCTGTTCAGCGCGGAAGAGGGCAAGCTCGGCGTGGTGGTGACCTTTATGGCGGTGCTCGAGTTGATCAAGGAATCCCTGGTTGAACTGGTGCAAAATGAGGCTTTCGGGCCAATCCATGTGCGTGCGCGGGCTGAATAAGCATGAACCTTAACGAACCTCGTGAGCTGGCCAGCCTGCTCGAAGCCTTTTTGCTGGCCTCCGGCAAACCGCAATCGCTGGAGCGCCTGTTCGAGCTCTTCGAGGAGGCCGAGCGGCCGGCGCCGGCGGTGTTCAAGAAGGCGCTGGCGCACCTGGGCAAGTCCTGCGAAGGACGCGCTTTTGAGTTGGTTGAAGTGGCGTCCGGCTATCGCTTGCAAGTGCGTGAAAAATATGCACCTTGGGTTGGTCGCCTATGGGAAGAGCGTCCACAGCGCTATTCGCGCGCCATGCTGGAAACCTTGGCGCTGATCGCCTACCGCCAGCCGATCACCCGTGGTGAGATCGAAGATGTGCGCGGTGTGGCGGTCAACAGCCATATCGTCAAAACCCTGCTGGAGCGCGAGTGGATTCGCGTGGTGGGTTACCGCGATGTACCGGGCAAGCCGGCGATGTTCGCTACCACCAAGGCCTTTCTCGACCACTTCAACCTGAAAAGTCTCGACGAATTACCGCCCCTGGCCGCCCTGCGCGAGCTGGAACCCGAGCCGGTGCTGGCTTTTGAGGATGATCTGGAAGCGCCGCAAAGCCTGCAAGCCCGCGCCGACTTGGCCCTGGCCGATGAGTCTGCGGTGGAGGCGAGCGAGGAAACCAGCTTCAGCAGCCTGCTGGCTGAGCTCGACTCGATGGAACAGGGCCTGAAAACCGACTTCGACGACTTGCCCGAGCAGGACGATGAGCGTGAGGATGCCGATGAGCCTCACCAAACCTTGGATAAAGAGCAGCTGCCTGATTGAGGGTCGGATGGGTGCTAACCCATCACAGTTGTAGCCCGGATAAGCCCTGGCGCAATCCGGGATGGCAGTTCCCCGGATTTCATCCGGGCTACGGTGACGACTGCTCGTCTGCCAGCTAGCCTCAATTCGTGCGTAGCCGCCGCGTTTCGCGTATGCTCCGCGACCCTTCGACGAATAGGCCCTGCCTAAATCGTCCAAATCACTAAAGAACACACCGGGAGGTGCCCAGATGAGTGAAGAAATCGAAGAATACAGCCCCGCAGGCGAAAAACTGCAGAAAGTCATGGCGCGCATGGGCCTGGCTTCACGCCGTGAAATCGAAGCCTGGATTACCGCTGGCCGCGTCAAGGTCAACGGCGCAGTCGCCAGCCTCGGCGTGCGTGTCGACCTGCACGATGCGATTGCCGTCGATGGCAAGGTGATACGCCGCGAAGAAGCTGCCGAAAACGTGCGCCGCGTGATCATCTACAACAAACCCGAAGGCGAAATCTGCACCCGTGACGACCCGGAAGGCCGTCCGACCGTGTTTGATCGTCTGCCACGGCCGAAAGAGGGCCGCTGGATCAATATCGGTCGTCTCGACATCAACACCACCGGTTTGCTGATGTTCACCACTGACGGTGAACTGGCCAACCGCCTGATGCACCCGTCCTTCCAGATGGACCGCGAGTACGCGGTGCGTGTACGTGGTGAAGTCGACGAAGAGATGATCGAGCGCCTGAAAGCCGGCGTGATGCTCGAAGACGGCCCGGCCAAGTTCACCGATATCAAGGTTGCGCCGGGCGGCGTGGGCTTCAACCATTGGTACCACTGCGTGGTGATGGAAGGCCGCAACCGCGAAGTACGCCGCTTGTGGGAATCCCAGGGCCTGGTGGTTAGCCGCCTGAAGCGCGTGCGTTTCGGTCCGGTGTTTATCACCTCGGACCTGACCATGGGCCGCTGGCGCGAAATGAGCCAGCGCGAAGTGGATATCCTCAGCGAGGAAGTCGGCCTCAAGCCAGTTGCCTTGCCTGATATGAAGGAAAAAGCCCGCGACAAGATCGACCGTCTGCAGCGCAAATCGGCCAAGCCGGTGGGTCGTGCTGCACGCCCGGAGCGGACCTTGCGTCCAGCCCATGGCGGCGGCCCGGCAGCGGCTGGTGACCAGGGCCGTTCGCGTCCTGCCCGTGGTGAAGGTGATGAGCGTCCGGTGCGTAACCCGCGTGCGCCGCGTGTCGATCAAAGTAAGGGCACGCCGGTTGCCGAGCGTCCGCGTGATGTCAACAAGAAGCGTCCGGCCAAGCCGGGTGCGCAGCGCCCAGGCGTCGAGCTGACTGATCGCCCGTCGCGCAAGCCGGCGGGTGCGCCGGTCAAGCGTCGCAGTCAACCGAGCCGTGAAGGTCAGCGCCCAGGTTTTGGTCGCGATCCTAAGCCGGAATAATCCAGCGCGGTGGATGTGAAAAAGGCGACCCTTGGGTCGCCTTTTTATGTCCTGCCATCCATGGCGGCCACCCTGCGGGCCGTCGCTGCGCGACGTTAAAAATGACTCCCGGCCATTTTTTAGTGTCGAGTGGTTTATCCAGCCATCGACAGCCGATTGCGACCACCGCGCTTGGATACGTACAGCGCGCTGTCGGCGCGGCGCAGCAGGCTTTCCATCGACTCGCCCGGCAGCAGGGTGGCGCAGCCGAGGCTGACCGACAGTTCTATAGCGCGGCTCTCTACCAGGTACTGAATGCCCAGCACCGCCATACGCAAACGTTCGCCAACCATCGAGGCAGATTCGCGGCTGGTGTTGGAGAGCAGCACCATAAATTCTTCGCCGCCGAAGCGGAACACCATGTCGACGTTACGCAGGCTATCTTTCAGCGCGGTGGCGACGGCTTTGAGCGCTTCATCGCCGATCAGGTGGCCGTGGCTATCGTTGATGCGTTTGAAGTGGTCGATGTCGACCATCAGCACCGACAGCGGCTGCAGGGTGCGACGGGCAATGTCGACTTCGCGCTTGAGCGTTTGCTGCATGGCGATGCGGTTGCCGGTTTCGGTCAGCGGGTCGCGCAGTGCGCTTTGTACTGCAGCGCGGTAGAGCAGGGCGTTGCGCAGCGGAAACAGTAGGCTGGCGAGCAGCGATTCGAGCTGGCCCAACTCATCTTCACTAAAGCGCTGGTTGCGGCGGAAGGTCAGCTCACCAAGGAATTCGCCGTCGTGATTCAGGCGATAGCCGGCCGAGTGATTCGCGCGCTCGCCCAGCTCCAGGCGCAGGTCGCAGGAGGCCAGTTGGTAGCTGAGGGCGCTGAGCGGTACCAGGCGCTGCACTTCGCTGTAGAACAGCTCGAGAATGCGTTCGGCTTCCAGTGAGGTCTGCAGGCGCAGGCTCAGCTGTTGACGCAATTGCGCTAGGCTGACCGGCTTCAGATTTTTTTGCATGTGGCCGGCATAGCCAAGGCGCTGCAATTTGGCTGCGTCGAAATCGATGGTGTTGGACTGGTTGTGCGGGGCCATGAAGCTCTACCTCTTGCGCAATACGCGACGACAGAAGGGATAGAGCGAATTCCGTGCCAATCTCAGTTTTGTACTGAAATTTCTTTTATTTCATGTGGTTAGGTTATTGCCCTACGGCGGGGCGGCAATTCTTTGCCGGTTAACTGGCGGAGCTGCTGGCAATTTGATGCCAGCTGATTCGCTTGCCGCCGGAAAACCGGCGGTAGGAGCGAGGGGTGTTCGGTTGAGAAGCCGCGCAGCGAAACCAGATGAGGCCTGCCGCCGCCTGTTGGGCTTCGCTGCGCTCAACGCCAACCTACCCATGCATGCCGCTTACCGCAGGACCGATGCGCAGCGGATCAGTTGAACTACTGCGCGTCAAATGCCTGACCGTTGACCCCTGTACTATCCGGCCCCATCAGGTACAGATAGACCGGCATGATGGCCTCAGGCAGTGGGTTATTTTGCGGGTTTTCCCCCGGGTAGGCCTGGGCGCGCATATCGGTGCGGGTGGCGCCTGGGTTGACGCTGTTGGCGCGCACGCTGGCGATACCGTCGATTTCATCGGCCAGTACCTGCATTAAGCCTTCGGTGGCGAACTTTGATACTGCGTAAGCGCCCCAGTAAGCACGGCCCTTGCGACCAACGCTGCTGGAGGTGAACACCACCGAGGCGTCCGTCGAGAGCTTGAGCAGCGGCAGCAGGGTACTGGTGAGCATAAACATGGCGTTGACGTTGACTTGCATAACGCGCATGAAGTTGTCGCCGGACAGCTGCTCCAGCGGCGTGCGCGGACCGATGATCGAGGCGTTGTGCAGAAGGCCGTCGAGTTTGCCGAACTCGGCCTCGATCATCGCCGCCAGTTCGTCGTATTGGTGCGGCAGGGCGGTTTCCAGGTTGAACGGGATCACCGCGGCCTGTGGGTGGCCGGCGGCTTCGATGGCGTCATACACGCGGCTGAGGTTTTCTTCGGTCTTGCCCAGCAGCAACACCGTTGCACCGTGGGCGGCGAAGGTCTTGGCGGCGGTTGCGCCAATGCCACGGCCGGCGCCGGTCACCAGAATCACGCGGCCCTTGAGTAGGTCGGGGCGGGCGGAATAGTCATGCATGGGTAAAGCCTCATTAATTCAAAAGCGGGTGGCGTCGCTGCGCGTTCGGTAGGTAGGCTTTAGCAGCTGCATAGGGCTTGATCGAGCACGGCGCGCAATTCCAGCGGATGGTCCACCACCACATCGGCGCCCCAGTTGCGTGGGTTGTCCTGCGGGTGGATATAGCCGTAGGTGACGGCGGCGGTTTTGCAGCCGGCGGCGCGGCCGGCTTCGATGTCGCGCTCGTCATCGCCAACAAACAGGGTGGCGGCGGGCTCCACGCCCATCTTCGCGCAGGCCAGTAGGATCATCTCCGGGTCGGGCTTGCTGCGGCTGACGTGATCCGGGCAGACCAAAACCGCCGAGCGCTGCGCCAGGCCGAGTTGTTGCATGATGGGTTCGGCATAGCGCACCGGCTTATTGGTCGCCACCCCCCAGATCAGCTTGGCCTGTTCGATGTCATTTAGCAGCTCATTCATGCCATCGAATGGCCGGGTCAGCACCGCGCACTGGCTCTCATAGCGTTCGAGAAACTCTAGGCGCAAGGCTTCGAAGCCTTCAGTCTCGGGGGCCATGGCAAAATTGGCGGCAACCATGGCCCGCGCGCCGCCGGACACCTGATCACGGATCAGGTTGTCAGCAATCGGCGGCAGGCCGCGTTCGGCGCGCATGGCCTGGCTGATGGCGACAAAGTCCGGCGCACTGTCGAGCAGGGTGCCGTCCATATCGAATAAAACCGCGCGCAAGCGCATC
Source organism: Pseudomonas sp. C7.1 (assembly GCF_056312395.1). Lineage (NCBI taxonomy): Bacteria > Pseudomonadati > Pseudomonadota > Gammaproteobacteria > Pseudomonadales > Pseudomonadaceae > Pseudomonas > Pseudomonas sp. C7.1. The sequence goes on from NZ_JBWDTL010000003.1 coordinate 597,345, forward strand.
ACGCCTCCTTGAGAGTCTGGATCATGTAGTTGACGTCGACGTCCGCTTCCAGCTTGTAGCGTTTGCTCAGCGGGTTGTAGGTCAGGCCGATGATGTCCTTGACCTCAAGACCCGCCTCACGGCTCCAAGCGCCGAGTTCGGAGGGGCGGATAAATTTCTTGAAGTCATGGGTGCCGCGCGGCAGCAGGCGCAGTAGGTATTCCGCGCCAATAATGGCGAACAGGTACGCCTTGGGATTGCGGTTGATGGTGGAGAAAAACACCTGACCACCAGGCTTAACCATGCGGTAGCAGGCGCTGATCACCGACGCGGGGTCGGGCACGTGCTCCAGCATTTCCAGGCAGGTGACCACATCGAACTGTTCAGGCATTTCTTCAGCCAGGGCTTCGGCGGTGATCTGCCGGTACTCGACGCTTACGCCCGATTCCAGCTGGTGCAACTGGGCTACTGCCAGCGGCGCTTCGCCCATGTCGATGCCGGTCACACTGGCGCCGCGCTGGGCCATGGATTCACTGAGAATGCCGCCACCGCAGCCGACGTCGAGCACCTTCTTGGCGGCCAGGCCGACGCGTTCGTCGATCCAGTTGACGCGCAGCGGGTTGATGTCATGCAGCGGCTTGAACTCGCTTTCGCGGTCCCACCAGCGATGGGCGAGGGCTTCGAATTTGGCGATTTCGGCGTGGTCGACGTTGCTCATATAGATCCCTGAATCAGGCTGCGGCGAGAGTGGGAGCGCAAGGTGCTCATGTTGCCAGTTTCGCCGGGTGGATTGGACGCCTGTTATGCGTTCAATGTATGTCAGTTTGTCGCAGTGCTCGCATTCTCTGGGTTGGCAATCACTTCTCGGCGATCTTCGCGCCCCAGGCGCGGGCATTGGCGATGATTCGTTGTTCGTCCAGGCGCGTCAGGTGGCCGGCGTCGAGCAATTGCTTGCCGCCAACCCACAGGTGTTCGACGCAGGCGCGGCCGCCGGCATAAAGCAGTTGCGAGACCGGGTCGTAGACCGGCTGTTGGGCCAGGCCTGAGAGGTTGAACACCGCCATATCTGCCGCCTTGCCGAGCTCCAGCGAACCGATCTGCTCATCCAGGCCCAGGGCGCGGGCACCGTTGAGGGTGGCCATGCGCAGCGCGCGGTGGGCATCCAGTGCAGTGGCGCAGCCAGCTACGGCTTTGGCCAGCAGGGCGGCGGTGCGGGTTTCGCCGAGCAGGTCCAGATCGTTGTTGCTCGCTGCGCCGTCGGTGCCGATGGCGACGTTGACCCCGGCCTGCCAGAGTTTTTCCACCGGGCAGAAGCCGCTGGCCAGTTTGAGGTTGGATTCGGGGCAATGGATCACGCTGCTGTTGCTTTCTACCAGCAGGGCCAGGTCTTCATCATTTATCTGGGTCATGTGCACGGCCTGGAAGCGCGGACCCAGCAGGTCTAGGCGTGCCAGGCGGGCCAGTGGCCGTTCGCCGTGTTGCTCCAGGCTCTGCTGCACTTCAAAAGCGGTTTCGTGCACGTGCATGTGGATGCCTGCGTCCAACTCTTCGGCGAGCATGCGGATGTTTTCCAGCTTGTCGTCGCTCACCGTATAGGGCGCGTGCGGGCCAAAGGCCACACTCAGGCGCGGGTGGTGCCTGAGGTCGTCGAACAGCGCCAGGCCCTTGCGCAGCGACTCGTCTGCATCACGGGCGCCAGGAATCGGGAAATCCAGTACCGGAATAGTGATCTGCGCGCGAATACCGCTGCTGTGCACCAGTTGGCTGGCAGTTTCCGGGAAGAAGTACATGTCGGAGAAACAGGTGATGCCGCCCTTGAGCTGCTCGGCGATGGCCAGCTCGGTGCCGTCCTGGACAAACTGCTCGTTGACCCACTTGGCCTCGGCCGGCCAGATGTGCTTTTCCAGCCAGGTCATCAGCGGCAGATCATCGGCCAGGCCACGGAATAGAGTCATGGCCGCGTGTCCGTGGGCGTTAACCAGGCCAGGTGTGAGCAAGCGGCCGGGCAACTCAAGCACATGCAGGGCGCTGTGTTTGAGCGCCTCAGCGCGCGGGGCGATCAGCGCAATGCGCCCGTCACGGATGCCCAGGCCATGCTCCAGCAGCACCACGCCGGCGGGCTCGACCGGGACCAGCCAGGTGGGCAGCAGTAGCAGGTCGAGTGGGGCTTGGGACATAAGGGCGCTTCCGGCAGTCAGTAAAGTGGCGAGTTTATAGAGGAACGCCCTAGGCTTGAAGCTGCACGCGCTTTATCTGGCGGGCTGCGGGCGCGATGTGCGGGGTGCTGTGCGTATAATGGTCGGCTTTTTCCGGCGGAGGTATGTCATGCGCGAGCAATTGCTAGCGGCAGAGAAGGTCAGGGCCATCGAGTGGCGTGACGGCACTCTGCACCTGCTCGATCAGCGCGCGCTGCCTTTCGAGGAAACCTGGCTGAGCTACCACTCGGCCTCCGATGTTGCCGAGGCGATCCGCAGCATGGTGGTGCGCGGCGCGCCGGCCATCGGCATCAGTGCGGCCTATGGGATTGTGCTGGCCGTGCGGGCTCGTCTGCAGGAGGGCGGTGACTGGTGCGCGGCGTTGCAGGTGGATTTTGACCTGCTAGCGGCTTCGCGGCCGACGGCGGTTAATCTGTTCTGGGCGCTTGAGCGCATGCGTGAGCGGCTGGCACGGCTGAAAAGCCATGACGATCCGTTGGCGCTACTGGAGGCTGAAGCCATCGGCATTCATCAAAGTGACCGCGAAGCCAACCTGACCATGGCCCAGCTGGGCGTTGACCTGATCCGCAAGCATCAAGGTAACCAGCAGAACCTGCTGACCCACTGCAATGCCGGCGCTCTGGCCACGGGCGGCTTTGGCACGGCGCTGGGGGTGATTCGCGCGGCCTTCCACGATGGTTTGCTTGAGCGGGTATACGCCGACGAAACCCGGCCCTGGCTGCAGGGTTCGCGTCTGACCGCCTGGGAGCTGGCGGCTGATGGCATTCCGGTGACGGTGAATGTTGACTCGGCGGCCGCGCACCTGATGAAAACCCGTGGCATTACCTGGGTGATCGTTGGGGCGGATCGTATCGCCGCCAATGGTGATGTGGCCAACAAGATTGGCACCTATCAGCTGGCGGTGAATGCCATGCACCACGGCGTGCGTTTTATGGTGGTGGCGCCCAGTTCAACCATCGACATGGCCATGGAGCACGGTGACGACATCGTGCTAGAAGAGCGCGACGCCAGTGAACTGCTGGAGCTGGGCGGCAAGCGCATCGCGGGCGGGGCTGGTGAGATAGGCGCGCTTAATCCGGTATTCGATGTGACCCCCGCCGACCTGATCGACTTTATCGTCACCGAAAAAGGTGTGGTTGATCGCCCGGATGCAGAAAAAATGGCGCAATTGATGTGCCGCAAGCGTCTGCATTGAGTTTCCCTGCGGGTACGCATCCCTGGTCTGCTGGCTGCTGCTGGGGATAGGTGCGCCGCAGTGATTGTGGTAAGCTCCGGCGGTTTTCGAGGGTGCCCGTTATGGGCCTCTTACCTGCGCAGATGCATGGCATAACTTATTGATTTGTCGTGAGTCGCTGTAGAACACAGGTCGCAGCGACAGGCTCCACACCACTCAGGACGAGCGGCGCGGAGTTCCACCAGAAAAAGGAACAAGGCTACTCATGGGCGAACTGGCCAAAGAAATCCTCCCGGTCAATATTGAAGACGAACTCAAGCAGTCCTACCTCGATTACGCGATGAGCGTAATCGTCGGGCGAGCGCTGCCGGATGCACGTGATGGCTTGAAGCCCGTGCACCGCCGTGTGCTGTTTGCCATGAGCGAGTTGGGCAACGACTGGAATAAGGCATACAAGAAGTCCGCCCGTGTGGTCGGTGACGTAATCGGTAAATATCACCCGCACGGTGATACGGCGGTGTACGACACCATTGTCCGCATGGCGCAGCCATTCTCCCTGCGTTACCTGCTGGTCGACGGCCAGGGTAACTTCGGTTCGGTGGACGGCGATAACGCCGCCGCCATGCGTTACACCGAAGTGCGCATGACCAAGCTGGCCCATGAGCTGCTGGCCGACCTACACAAAGAAACCGTGGATTGGGTGCCGAACTACGACGGCACCGAGATGATCCCTGCGGTTATGCCGACCAAGGTTCCTAACCTGTTGGTCAACGGCTCCAGCGGTATCGCCGTGGGCATGGCGACCAATATTCCGCCGCACAACCTCACGGAAGTGATCAACGGTTGTCTGGCGCTGATCGACAACGGCGAGCTGACTGTCGATGAGCTGATGCAGTACATCCCCGGTCCGGACTTCCCGACTGCGGCGATCATCAACGGTCGCGCCGGCATCATCGAGGCGTACCGCACCGGTCGTGGCCGCATCTATATGCGTGCCCGCGCCATTATCGAAGACATCGACAAGGTCGGTGGCCGCCAGCAGATCATCGTCAGCGAGCTGCCGTATCAGCTGAACAAGGCGCGCCTGATCGAGAAGATCGCCGAGCTGGTTAAAGAGAAGAAGCTCGAAGGCATCACCGAGCTGCGTGATGAGTCCGACAAGGACGGCATGCGCATCGTCATCGAGCTGCGCCGTGGCGAAGTACCGGAAGTGGTGCTCAACAACCTCTACGCCCAGACCCAGATGCAGTGTGTGTTCGGCATCAACGTGGTGGCGCTGATCGACGGCCAGCCGAAGGTCCTTAACCTTAAGGACATGCTCGAAGCCTTTATTCTGCACCGCCGTGAAGTGGTCACCCGCCGCACCGTATTCGAGCTGCGTAAAGCCCGCGAACGTGGCCATATTCTTGAAGGCCAGGCGGTTGCGCTGTCCAACATCGACCCGGTTATCGCCCTGATCAAGGCCTCGCCGACCCCGGCTGAAGCCAAGCTGGCGCTGATTGCCACGCCCTGGGAATCCAGTGCGGTGGAAACCATGGTCGAGCGCGCCGGTGCCGACACCTGCCGCCCGGATGATCTCGATCCGCAGTACGGTCTGCGCGACGGCAAGTACTTCCTCTCGCCGGAACAGGCCCAGGCCATCCTTGAGTTGCGTCTGCACCGTCTGACCGGTCTTGAGCATGAAAAACTGCTGGCCGAATACCAGGAAATTCTCACCCAGATTGGCGAGCTGATCCGCATCCTCACCAGCGCCACGCGCCTGATGGAAGTGATCCGCGAAGAGCTGGAAGCGGTCAAGGCCGAGTTCGGCGACAAGCGCCGCACCGAGATCCTCGACAACCGTCTGGACCTGAGCCTGGCCGACCTGATCACCGAAGAAGAGCGCGTAGTCACCATCTCCCACACCGGTTATGCCAAGAGCCAGCCGCTGCATGCCTACCAGGCGCAGCGTCGCGGCGGTAAGGGCAAGTCGGCCACTGGGATCAAGGATGAGGACTACATCGAGCATCTGCTGGTCGCTAACAGCCACGCCACCCTCTTGCTGTTCTCCAGCAAGGGCAAGGTCTACTGGCTGAAGACCTACGAAATTCCGGAAGCCTCGCGCGCCGCCCGTGGTCGTCCGCTGGTCAACCTGTTGCCGCTGGACGAAGGCGAGCGCATCACCGCTATGTTGCAAGTTGACCTGGAAGCCCTGCGTCAGCAAGCGCCGGAAGGCGACGAGCCGGACGATATTGAAGGCGTAGTGGTCGAGGCTGAAGAAATCGAAGACCTGGCCGAAGGCGATGACGCTGACGACGAAACCCCGGATGAACCGACCGGTGCCTACATCTTTATGGCCACGGCCAAAGGCACGGTTAAGAAGACTCCGCTGGTGCAGTTCAGCCGTCCGCGTAGCTCGGGCCTGATCGCCCTCAAATTGGATGAAGACGACACCCTGATCTCCGCCGCCGTTACTGACGGCGCTCGCGAAGTGATGATGTTCTCCGACGGCGGCAAGGTGATTCGCTTCAAGGAAAGCAAGGTGCGCACCATGGGCCGTACGGCTCGCGGTGTGCGCGGCATGCGTCTGCCGGAAGGCCAGGAAATCATCTCCATGCTGATTCCTGAGCCCGAAGCGCAGATTCTCACCGCCTCCGAGCGTGGCTACGGCAAGCGCACGGCGATGGCCGAGTTCCCGCGTCGCGGTCGTGGCGGCCAGGGCGTGATCGCCATGGTCAGCAACGAGCGTAACGGCAAGCTGGTCGGCGCCGTGCAGGTGCTTGAATGCGAGGAAATCATGCTGATTTCCGATCAGGGCACTCTGGTGCGCACCCGCGTCAGCGAAGTCTCCAGCCTCGGCCGTAACACCCAGGGCGTGACCCTGATCAAGCTGGCCAAGGATGAAACCCTGGTCGGTCTTGAGCGCGTGCAGGAGCCTTCGGCGGAAGACGACGAAGAGCTGCTGGAAGGCGAAGAGGGTTTTGACGGCGCAGTTGAGGATGCAGGTGATGCACCCGAAGCCGCAGCTGACGAAAACCCGATCAGCGAAGAGTAATCGCTGCAAGCCGTAGGATGGGTTGAGCGAAGCGATACCCATCGAGTGCGTAGGATGGGTTAGCCGCGTAGCGGCGTAACCGATCGGCGGGAGCACGTCATCCCCGGCTCGACCGCTATCCGCTCGATGGGTTACGCCTTCGGCTAACCCATCCTACGGGCTAACTCATCCGGCGAGGATCGTAGGATGGGTTGAGCGAAGCGATACCCATCGAATGCCCCATCGTGAGACACGGTGGTGTTCAGTGAATCTGAGAGAGAGTGGATGTGAGCAAGCGAGCCTTTAACTTCTGCGCCGGCCCGGCCGCGCTTCCTGAAGCTGTTCTGCAACGCGCCCAGGCGGAGCTCCTCGATTGGCAGGGCAAAGGCCTGTCGGTGATGGAGATGAGTCACCGCAGCGACGAATACACTGCCATCGCGGAAAAGGCCGAGCAGGATCTGCGCGACCTGATGGAAATTCCGTCCGACTACAAGGTGCTGTTCCTGCAGGGTGGGGCCAGCCAGCAGTTTGCTGAAATCCCGCTCAACCTGCTGCCCGAAGACGGCGTCGCCGACTATATCGACACCGGTATTTGGTCGAAGAAAAGCATCGAAGAAGCCAGCCGCTACGGCAACATTAATGTCGCCGCTAGTGCCAAGGCCTATGACTACTTCGCTATTCCTGGGCAGAACGAGTGGCAGCTGTCGAAAGACGCCGCCTACCTGCACTACGCCAGCAACGAAACCATTGGTGGCCTGCAGTTCGACTGGATTCCCGAAGTCGGCGACGTGCCGCTGGTGGCGGATATGTCTTCCGACATCCTTTCGCGCCCGATCGATGTGTCGAAGTTCGGCCTGATCTACGCTGGCGCGCAGAAGAACATCGGCCCCAGCGGCCTAGTAGTGACCATTGTCCGTGAAGACCTGCTCGGCCGTGCCCGCAGCGTCTGCCCGACCATGCTCAACTACAAAATCGCGGCCGATAACGGTTCGATGTACAACACCCCGGCGACTTTCTCCTGGTATCTGTCCGGCCTGGTGTTCGAATGGCTGAAAGAGCAGGGCGGGGTCGAAGCCATGGAGCGGATCAACCGCGCCAAGAAAGACCTGCTGTACAAGGCTATCGATACCAGCGATTTCTACAGCAATCCGATTGCCCATAACGCCCGCTCCTGGATGAACGTGCCGTTCCGCTTGGCCGACGAGAAGCTGGATAAGCCGTTCCTCGCCGGCGCCGATGCACGTGGCCTGCTCAACCTGAAAGGCCACCGTTCGGTCGGCGGCATGCGTGCCTCTATCTATAACGCCGTGGGCATGGACGCTGTTGAGGCACTGGTGGCCTATATGGCCGAGTTCGAGAAGGAGCATGGCTGATATGTCCGAACCTATATCCGAGCAAGAGCTGCAAGCCCTGCGCCTGCGCATCGACACCCTAGATGAGCGCATTCTTGAGCTGATCAGCGACCGTGCGCGCTGCGCCGAAGAAGTAGCGCGGGTGAAGATGAAGGCCCTGCCGGAAGGCGAGAAGCCGGTGTTCTACCGCCCTGAACGCGAAGCCCAGGTGCTCAAACGCATCATGGAGCGCAACCAGGGGCCGCTGGGCAACGAGGAAATGGCGCGGTTGTTCCGCGAAATCATGTCCTCCTGCCTGGCCCTGGAAAATCCGCTCAAGGTCGCTTATCTCGGCCCGGAAGGGACTTTCTCTCAGGCCGCAGCGATGAAGCATTTCGGTCATGCGGTGATCAGCGTGCCGATGGCGGCTATCGATGAAGTGTTCCGTGAAGTGGCTGCTGGTGCGGTGAATTTCGGTGTGGTGCCGGTGGAGAACTCCACCGAAGGCGCGATCAACCACACCCTGGACAGCTTCCTCGAACACGACATGGTCATCTGCGGCGAAGTCGAGCTACGCATTCACCACCACCTGCTGGTCGGTGAAACCACCAAGACCGACAAGATCACCCGCATCTATTCCCATGCCCAGTCCCTGGCACAGTGCCGCAAGTGGCTGGACGCGCATTACCCCAACGTCGAGCGCGTGGCGGTGTCGAGCAACGCCGATGCAGCCAAACGGGTGAAAAGCGAGTGGAACAGCGCGGCGATTGCCGGCGATATGGCGGCCAGCCTGTACGGCCTGACCAAGCTGGCGGAAAAGATCGAAGACCGTCCAGACAACTCCACGCGCTTCTTGATCATCGGCAGCCAGGAAGTGCCGCCTACCGGCGACGACAAGACCTCGGTCATCATCTCCATGCGCAACAAGCCGGGCGCGCTGCACGAGCTGCTGGTGCCGTTCCACAACAACGGCATCGACCTGACCCGCATCGAAACCCGTCCGTCGCGCAGCGGCAAGTGGACCTACGTGTTCTTTATCGACTTCGTCGGCCATCACCGCGACCCGCTGATCAAGGACGTGCTGGAAAAGATCAACCAGGAAGCCGTGGCGCTGAAAGTGCTGGGCTCTTATCCGAAGGCGGTGCTTTAAAACTGCTGCGGCATGCCTCAGGTCTCAAGCTGCACGCGCATCGACGCCGGGCTGTACTTGGGGCTTGCGGCTTTAAGCGTGAGGCTTTGCTATGACCGATTTCCTCGCCCTGGCCCAGCCAGGCGTACAAAAGCTGTCGCCCTATGTGCCGGGCAAACCGGTGGATGAGTTGGCCCGTGAGCTGAATCTGGACCCGGCCAGCATCGTTAAGCTGGCCAGCAACGAGAATCCGCTGGGCCCCAGCACTAAAGCACTGAAAGCGATTCGCGCTGAACTGAGTGATCTGACCCGTTACCCCGATGGCAATGGCTTCGAGCTGAAAAGCCGCCTGGCCGAGCGTTGTGGCGTGCAGATCAATCAGGTCACCTTGGGCAATGGTTCCAACGATATTCTCGATCTGGTCGCCCGCGCCTATCTGGCTCCAGGCTTGAATGCGGTATTCAGCCAGTACGCCTTTGCTGTCTATCCCATCTCGACCCAGGCCGTCGGTGCTCAGGGCAAAGTGGTGCCCGCGCAGAACTACGGCCACGACCTGGAAGCCATGCTGGCGGCCATCGACGAAAGCACCCGCGTGGTGTTTATCGCCAACCCGAACAACCCGACCGGCACCTGGTTCGGCCCAGACGCGCTGGAGCGCTTTCTCGCTCGCGTACCCGGCAATGTGCTGGTGGTATTGGATGAGGCTTATATCGAGTACGCCGAAGGTGATGAGCTGCCGGACGGCCTCAAGTATCTGGCGCGCTATGACAATTTGCTGGTCTCGCGCACCTTCTCCAAGGCCTATGGCCTGGCCGCGCTGCGCGTCGGCTATGCAATCAGCTCGGCGCAGATCGCTGATGTACTCAACCGCGTGCGCCAGCCATTCAACGTCAACAGTCTGGCCTTGGCTGCCGCCTGTGCGGCTCTGGATGATGCCGATTACCTGGCGCAAAGCCGTGCGCTTAACGATGCCGGCATGGCACAGCTGGAAGCCGGCCTGCGTGAGCTGGGCCTGAGCTGGATTCCTTCGAAAGGCAACTTTATCGCCGTGGACTTTGCTCGTGACACCGCAGCGATCAATCAGGCGTTGTTGCACGAGGGCGTTATCGTGCGGCCGGTTGCCGGTTACGGTATGCCGAACTTCCTGCGCGTATCGATTGGTTTGCCAGCGGAGAACGCACGCTTTCTTGAGGCTCTGGCCAAGGTGCTCAGCGCGTGAGTGAGGCCAAATCTGCTGTCACTCAGGTGCAACCTGTTGCCCCTAAGCTCGGTCGCCTAGTGGTTATCGGCCTGGGCCTGATTGGTGGCTCTTTTGCCAAAGGCTTGCGCGAGCGCGGCGTGTTTCGCGAAGTGATAGGTGTCGATCTGGACCCCGAGTCACGGCGGCTAGCCGTCGAACTGGGCGTGGTCGATCATTGTGAGTCTGACTTGGCAGCCGCTTGTCAGGGTGCTGATGTGATCCAGCTGGCGGTGCCTATCCTGGCCATGGAGAAGCTGCTGGCGGAACTGGCCAAGCTTGAGCTGGGCGCTGCAGTACTCACCGATGTCGGCAGTGCCAAGGGCAATGTGGTGCGCGCCGCGCGTCTGGCCTTTGCCGGCAAGGCGGTGCGTTTTGTCCCTGGCCACCCGATTGCCGGTTCCGAGCAGAGCGGGGTGGAAGCCTCCAATGCGCAGCTATTCCGCCGCCACAAGGTGATCCTCACGCCCTGCGAGCAGAGCGATACGTCTGCCCTGGAACTGGTCGACAGCCTATGGCGCGAGCTGGGCGCGGATGTTGAGCATATGGAGGTCGAACATCACGACCAGGTGCTCGCCGCCACCAGTCACCTGCCACACTTGTTAGCCTTTACCTTGGTGGACTCACTGGCCAAACGCAGTGAGAACCTGGAAATCTTTCGTTACGCCGCTGGTGGTTTCCGCGACTTCACGCGGATCGCCGGCAGTGATCCAGTCATGTGGCACGACATCTTCCTCGCTAACCGCGAGGCCGTGCTGCGCACGCTGGACGTATTTCGCGACGACCTCGACGCCTTGCGCGACGCGGTTGACGCAGGGGATGGGCATCAGTTGCTGGGCGTATTTACTCGCGCCCGGGTTGCCCGTGAGCATTTCGGCAAAATTCTGGCCCGCAGGGCCTATGTGGACGCTATGCACTCGAATGATCTGATTTTCCTGGCTAACCCTGGCGGCAAACTCTCCGGGCGTATTCGCGTTCCAGGCGACAAGTCCATCTCCCACCGTTCGATCATGCTCGGCTCGTTGGCTGAAGGCACCACTCAGGTCGAAGGCTTCCTTGAAGGTGAAGACGCCTTGGCAACACTGCAGGCGTTCCGCGACATGGGTGTGGTTATCGAAGGCCCGCATCATGGTCGGGTGACCATTCACGGGGTTGGCCTGAATGGCCTGAAGGCGCCAGCCGGCCCACTCTATATGGGCAACTCCGGCACCTCGATGCGACTGCTTTCCGGTTTGTTGGCCGCGCAACCCTTCGACACCACCCTGACCGGTGATGCCTCGCTGTCCAAGCGGCCGATGAATCGTGTCGCCAAGCCGTTGCGTGAAATGGGCGCTGTGATCGAAACCGCACCGGAAGGTCGTCCGCCGCTGAACATCAAGGGCGGCCAGCGCCTGACCGGCATGGACTACGAGATGCCCATGGCCAGCGCTCAGGTGAAATCCTGCCTGTTACTGGCCGGCCTCTATGCTGCAGGCCGTACCTCGGTGACTGAGCCTGCGCCAACTCGCGATCACACCGAGCGCATGCTGCGCGGTTTCGGTTATCCCGTAACGGTGGATGGCAGCACGGCAAGCGTCGAGTCGGGCCATAAGCTGACGGCGACTCATATCGAAGTGCCGGCGGATATCTCCTCGGCTGCATTCTTCCTGGTCGCCGGCAGCATTGCCGAAGACTCGGAGCTGGTGCTGGAGCATGTCGGCATCAACCCGACCCGCACTGGTGTCATCGATATTCTCAAACTGATGGGCGGCGACATCACCCTGGAAAACCAGCGTGAAGTCGGCGGCGAAGCCGTGGCTGATATTCGTGTGCGCAGCGCCAAGCTCAAGGGCATCAATATCCCGGAAGACTTGGTGCCCCTGGCCATCGACGAATTCCCGGTGCTGTTCGTGGCGGCTTCGGTGGCCGAAGGGCGCACCGTACTGCGCGGCGCCGAAGAGCTGCGGGTCAAGGAGTCCGACCGGATTCAGGTGATGGCCGATGGCCTGATTGCCCTGGGCGTCAGGGCCGAGCCAACGCCGGATGGCATCGTTATCGAAGGCGGCAGCATCGGTGGGGGCGAAGTCTGGGCGCACGGTGATCACCGTATCGCCATGTCGTTCAGCGTCGCCTCGATGCGCGCTACGGCGCCGATCCGTATCCATGATTGCGCCAACGTCGCCACCTCGTTCCCCAACTTCCTGGCGCTGTCGGCCCAGGTGGGCATCCGTGTAGCCGAGGAGGGCAAGGCATGATCAATGCACCGGTTATCACCATCGACGGGCCAAGTGGCTCGGGCAAAGGCACCATTGCCGGTCTTCTGGCCAAGCAGCTGTGCTGGAATCTGCTGGATTCCGGTGCGCTGTACCGTTTGCTGGCCTTTGCAGCCGGCAATCACGGCGTTGATCTGACCAACGAAGAGGCGATGAAACTGCTCGCCGCTCATCTGGATGTGCAATTTATCGCCGCCGGTGGCGGTCATGGTCAGCGCATTATCCTTGAGGGGGAGGAGGTCACTGATCTGATTCGTAACGAGCAGGTCGGCGCCGGTGCCTCGCAAGTGGCATCGCTGTCTGCCGTGCGTGAGGCTCTGCTGCAGCGTCAGCAGGCATTTCAGGAAATGCCGGGGCTGGTTGCCGATGGTCGTGATATGGGCACCGTGGTATTCCCCGATGCCCCGCTGAAGATTTTCCTCACCGCCAGCGCCGAGGAGCGTGCCCGCCGCCGTTACTTGCAGTTGAAGGCCAAAGGCGATGATGTTAATCTCGCGAGTCTTCTTGATGAGATTCAGGCGCGCGATGAGCGTGATACCCAGCGTGCAGTGGCGCCGCTCAAGCCGGCAGCCGATGCGATCCAGCTGGATTCCACTGAACTCTCCATCGAACAAGTGCTTGAACGAATTCTGAGTGAAGTCGCCAATCGCGATCTCGCCGGATGATTAGAGCCACAGCTGCTTTAAGCTGACCGGCTCGCAAGGAGGCGTACGGGAACCCAGTCTTCGTCCCGTTTGCCTCTTCTTAAATGAACGTACCCACATTGTCTGGAATGTGGTTTGGGCGGATTCCCTGCCCTGAATCAACAGGAATTAAAATGAGCGAAAGCTTTGCTGAACTGTTTGAAGAAAGCCTAAAAACCCTGAATCTTCAGGCTGGCTCGATCATCACCGCTATCATCGTCGACATCGATTACCAAGCTGGTTGGGTAACCGTTCACGCTGGTTTGAAGTCTGAAGGCCTCATCCCGTTGGAACAGTTCCACAACGACGCTGGCGAGCTGACCATCAAGGTCGGTGACGAAGTTCACGTTGCCCTGGACGCGGTTGAAGATGGCTTTGGTGAAACCAAGCTGTCCCGCGAAAAAGCCAAACGTGCCGAGTGCTGGATCGTTCTGGAAGCAGCTTTCGCCGCTGAGGAAGTGGTTACGGGCGTTATCAACGGTAAGGTTAAGGGCGGCTTCACTGTCGACGTTAACGGCATCCGTGCGTTCCTCCCCGGTTCCTTGGTCGATGTCCGTCCGGTGCGTGATACCACCCACCTGGAAGGCAAAGAGCTCGAATTCAAAGTTATCAAGCTGGACCAGAAGCGCAACAACGTTGTCGTTTCCCGCCGCAGCGTGCTGGAAGCCGAGAACAGCGCCGAGCGCGAAGCTCTGCTGGAATCCCTGCAGGAAGGTCAGCAAGTCAAAGGTATCGTCAAGAACCTCACCGACTACGGCGCGTTCGTGGATCTGGGTGGCGTCGACGGTCTGCTGCACATCACCGACATGGCGTGGAAGCGCATCAAGCATCCGTCGGAAATCGTCAACGTTGGCGACGAGATCGACGTCAAGATCCTCAAGTACGATCGCGAGCGCAACCGTGTTTCCCTCGGCCTCAAGCAGCTGGGCGAAGATCCATGGGTTGCCATCAAGGCGCGTTACCCGCAGGACACCCGTGTTACTGCGCGCGTAACCAACCTGACCGACTACGGCTGCTTCGCAGAGCTGGAAGAAGGCGTGGAAGGCCTGGTACACGTATCCGAAATGGATTGGACCAACAAAAACATCCATCCTTCGAAAGTCGTTAACGTCGGCGACGAAGTGGAAGTTATGGTTCTGGATATCGACGAAGAGCGTCGTCGTATCTCCCTGGGTATCAAGCAGTGCAAAACTAACCCGTGGGAAGATTTCTCCGGTCAGTTCAACAAGGGCGATAAAATCTCCGGCACCATCAAGTCGATCACCGATTTCGGTATCTTCATTGGTCTGGATGGCGGCATCGACGGCCTCGTTCACCTGTCCGACATCTCCTGGAACGAAGTAGGCGAAGAAGCTGTACGCCGCTTCAAGAAAGGCGACGAGCTGGAAACCGTTATCCTCTCCGTTGATCCGGAGCGTGAGCGTATTTCCCTCGGCATCAAGCAGCTGGAAGAAGATCCGTTCTCCGACTACGTTGCTGTTAACGATAAAGGCACCATCGTGCGCGGTATCGTTAAAGAAGTTGACGCCAAAGGCGCCATCATCACCTTGGCCGAAGGCATCGAAGCCACTCTGAAAGCCTCCGAAATCAGCCGTGACCGTGTTGAAGATGCGCGCAACGTGCTGAAAGAAGGCGAGGAAGTTGAAGCCAAGATCATCAGCGTTGACCGTAAGAGCCGCGTAATCAGCTTGTCGGTTAAGTCGAAAGACGTTGAAGACGAAAAAGAAGCCATCAAAGAAATGCGCAAGCAGGAAGTTGAAACTGCGGGTCCAACCACCCTTGGTGATCTGCTCCGCGCACAAATGGAAAAACAGAACTAAGTTCGGTTAATCCAGAAAAAAGGGCGACTTCGGTCGCCCTTTTTGCGTCCTGAAGAAAAGTGGAGCCTCAACCAGGTAATGCCCTGGGGCGGCTGTGCACAAGCTTGTGGGGGCGCCTTAGTGGTGCGGCAATCTTGTGGCCACAACATTCCTTTAAAAGCGCGGCCAGCACTTGGGGGCTGCAAATTTTCAGGCTGTTCAAATCTGACTTAGCATGCTAAAACCGTTCTATCTAGTGATCTAGCCGCTTGAAAAAGAAGGGAAAAACCATGACCAAGTCGGAGTTGATCGAGCGCATCGTTACCCACCAAGGTCAGCTTTCGTCCAAGGATGTGGAGCTGGCCATCAAGACCATGCTGGAGCAGATGTCCCAGGCATTGTCGACCGGTGATCGCATCGAAATCCGGGGTTTCGGCAGCTTCTCGCTGCACTACCGTGCGCCGCGTGTAGGGCGTAACCCGAAAACGGGTGATTCGGTGCGCCTCGATGGCAAGTTCGTGCCGCATTTCAAACCGGGCAAAGAACTACGTGATCGGGTGAACGAGGACGAGTAACCGCCGTTTGCTATATTCGGATCGGAACTAGCCTGGGGTGGTGTGTAGCGAGCGCTGCAGTTGCTTCTGTAGTGTTCACTTCTCGAATAGAGGCGCCAACCTTCGACTGGCCTCTCACCCGCTTGTATGTTGTGTGTTTTCCCTGGCGTTATAGATCTGCGCCAGATGGGGCATGTTATGCGATATGCACTCTGCCCAAAATATTTGTGCTGATGTAATCAATTTGTAGTGATCTTGGGAACATTGCTGGAAAAGAACTGCCATATTCCCTTCACGCATCGGGATGCGTGCTCGCCGTGTCGCTAGTGCGGCATATGGAGGCTCATGGAAGCGCGATAGAAACCTATTCATCTTGGAGCTTCCCTGATAATGCAGGACCCTTCCCAGCGTTCGTTTCGCGACGATGAAATCGACTTGGTCGAGCTGCTTCACTCCCTGTTCAAGCAAAAATTCCTGATTTTGGCTGTGGCTGGTGTCGTGACCCTGATTGCGGCTGGTTATGCTTTCCTGGCAACACCTTATTACCAGGTGCAGAGTGTGCTGCGCCCCGTTGACCGTGGCAGCCTTGATGAACTCAATGGCACCGGTGTCTATGAGTTGACGCCCACCGAGGCGCTTAATCTGGTTGGCGCGGGGCTGTCTTCCTATGAAAATCGTCTTGCGTTCTTTCGGGGCAATCAGGAACTTTTTGCTGGGCTGGTCAAGCCTGGCCGTTCGCTGGAGCAAATTTTTGAAGGGTTCAATGGTTCGGCCTTCACCATGCTGCAAGTCGACCCTAAAAAGGCCAGTGGCCAGGGCGAGTTTGTTGGGCTATCGCTGACATACCCGCAAGGTGTGGATGGTGTCGCGGTGGTCAATGGGTTGGTAACCTTTGTGCTGGATGCGGAGCGTGCGCGGATAAACGCCGATCTAAAGGTGTTGGTCGCCAACAGACTGTTCAATATTGAGCAAAGGATTGACGCGGCGCGGGCCAGCTACGAGGCCAGCAAAGAGTCGCAGATTGCCGTTTTGCTCGAGAAAGACACCCTGAGTCGTGCCCAGTTGCAGGATGAGCTGCAAGCCTTGCGGACAGAATTGAAAACGCGCCGCCAGTCTCGAATCATGGTGCTCGATGAGGCCATCCAGATTGCCGACTCATTGGGCATCAAAAAACCGACGACGCCTTCGTCCATGTCGGATTCGCAGCGCCAGGGGCAGGTTGTGCGCACCGAGGTAAATAGCCGGGAAATTCCGCTTTATTTTATGGGCAGCGAAGCATTAAAGGCTGAGCGGGATGCATTGAGCGCGCGCGAGTCGGATGATTTTGTAGAGCCGCGAATTTCCGAGATTGAGAAAGAGCTGGCATTGTTGGGACACAACCGTAAGGTCGAGGTGCTGGAAAAGCGCGAAAACGAAGACCTCTATCTCAAGGATCTTGCCAAGTGGCGCCAAGAGGCTGCACAGCTTAAAGGCATCAAGTTCGATAGTAGCCAGCTGCAGCTAGTTCGGCTGGATCAGCAGGCGCTCGAACCGCTCTCGGCGGCCAAGCCGAAGAAGGCGCTGATCATCGTTTTGGGGCTAGGTGTGGGTTTGATCTTGGGGGTTTTTGTTGCGCTATTGCGCAATATAGTTCGCCCAAGAGCCAAGGAGCCTGAGCTGGCTAGTGCCACGACTGTCGCAAACCATTAGGAGCACGCCATGCGTGCGAATCGCCGGCATGGCGGAGTGCCATAAGCCTCTGGTTAACGGCGCACGGGGCCGGTGCAATAGCAGCCCACTTATCGTTGGTTGTTGTGGCAGGTGTCACGCTATGCGCCCCCTTGCCATGCTGTGCCTTAATGCGTTGTCAAGACTTGTAAT
The DNA here is from genome assembly GCF_056312395.1 of Pseudomonas sp. C7.1. Classification (NCBI taxonomy): domain Bacteria; kingdom Pseudomonadati; phylum Pseudomonadota; class Gammaproteobacteria; order Pseudomonadales; family Pseudomonadaceae; genus Pseudomonas; species Pseudomonas sp. C7.1. The sequence goes on from NZ_JBWDTL010000003.1 coordinate 614,572, forward strand.
GTTATGCGGTGCTGGCACAATGCCGCGTAATCACTGCTAACAGGATTGGCGCAAGCCCTTGTGCTGTGTGCTTTCAAGCATCGGCCGAGTCGGATAACAAAAAATTAAGGACGTGATCCCCTTGTTGGCGAATCAGTGAAGCCCTATTACAAGATGGATCTTCCTCGTGAATGCAATTTCCCCTGCTATACAACACGGCGCCAGTGATGAAATCGATCTGGCAGCATTAGCGCGCGCGCTCTGGCAGCAAAAGCTGCTGATCATGCTGATAACCGCTGTCGTCACCTTGGCGGCGGCAGCCTATGCCTTTTTGGCTACCGCTGAATACCAAGTGCAAAGCATAGTGCGCCCTGCGGTGATCAAGGACCTTGATGAGCTAAACCGCACCGGGGTGTATAAGCTTACGCCAGCTCAGGCTATGCGACGTGTTGGTGCTGCTCTGGAGTCCTACGACAGTCGCTTGGAGTTTTTCCGCTCCAATCAGGCACTGTTCGAGGCACTGCGCCAGCCCAATCGCAGCCTTGAGCAAACCTTTGAGCGCTTTAATGAAAAAGCCTTCACGATGCTTCAGCCTGATCCGAAGAAGGCAGATAACCTCAGCGCCTATGTCGGTATCCAGTTGACCTACCCTGAGGATGTCAACGGTGTCGCCTTGGTCAACGGCCTAGTTGAACATGCGTTCCAGCTTGAACGTGAGCGTATTGCCGCTGATTTGGCCGTGGTTATTCAGAACCGCCTCAACCAGCTCGACTTGCAGATAAGCGCTGCACGTGCCAGCTATGAGGCGACCAAAGAGTCGCAAATCGCCAAGTTGCTTGAGGCCGATAGCCTAAAGCGCGCCGAATTACAGGATGAACTTAAAGCCTTGCGCCAGCAGCTGAAAACGCGGCGGGATAATCGTATTGCCCAGCTGGATGAAGCCATTCGCATCTCCAAGTCGCTCGGCATCACCAAACCGACCACCCCTTCGGCCCTCGGTGAGGGCGAGCGTTCAGGGCAGGGCAGTGTGATACGCACGGAAGTTAACAACCAGCAGATCCCCCTCTACTTTATGGGCAGTGAGGCGCTGGAAGCTGAGCGTAATGCCTTGTTGCAACGGCGCTCCGATGACTTTACCGAGCCGCGTGTGGCGCAGATTGCCAAAGAGTTGCAACTGTTAACGAACAATCGTCAGGTTGAAGTGCTCAACAAGCGTGAGAACGAAGACCTGTTTCTCAAGAAATTGGCTGTCTGGCGTGAGGAGGCAGCACGCTTGCGCAGCCTCAACGTCGATGTATCAGGCCTGAAGCTGGCCACGATCGATCAGCCGGCTACCCAGCCGATCAAGCCGGTAAAGCCCAAGAAGCTGCTTATCCTGGTTTTGGGGATGGTGCTGGGGGGCATGCTCGGCCTGTTCGTTGCCTTGCTGCGTAATATGTTGCGCAGCAAACCCGTAGAGCCGGGATTGGCTTAGCGCCTGTTCCCCCGCTGCCTGCTACGGCGCTCCAAAGCAGGCAGTGGAGGTTTGATTGCAAGCAAGTGAGTAGTTAACGGACTGACGCAGATCGATAACATGGCCTACCCAGAAATTCTGCACCACGGTGCGACCAGCGGCGTGACCGGCTCCTGCCATCAGTTGCTGATGGATGCCCGGCACAGCCTGCTGATCGACTGCGGCCTGTTTCAGGGGGGCGAAACCTCTGTCGAGAGCAAATCTGCGGCAGATCGTCTAGCCATTGAGTTCCCGCTGGATAGCATCAAGGCTCTGGTCGCCACCCATGTGCATATCGACCATGTCGGGCGTATTCCTTACTTGCTGGCCGCCGGTTTCAAAGGGCCGATCCTCTGCAGCGAACCCTCGGCCAAACTGCTGCCCATCGTGCTTGAGGATGCCTTCAAACTGGGTTTCAGCCGTGACCAGAAGCAGGTCGAGCGCTACATCAAGCTGATTGAGCAGCGCATTATCGCCTTGCCCTACAAAGCCTGGTTCAGCCTGATCGATACACCACAGCTCAAGGCCAAGATTCGCTTGCAGCGTGCCGGGCATATCCTCGGTTCGGCCTATGTGGAAATCGATCTGCATTACCTCGAGGCCGGTGAAAAAAAGCGCATCGTCTTCTCCGGCGACCTCGGTGCACCCCATGCGCCACTGTTGCCAGCACCCAAGCCGCCATACCGCGCCGACATTCTGGTGATCGAAAGCACCTACGGCGACCGCCTGCACGAAGACCGCCGCACCCGCCGGCAGCGTCTGGAGCGCGTTATCGAACACGCACTGGCCAACAACGGCACGGTGCTGATCCCCGCCTTCAGCATCGGCCGCACCCAGGAACTGCTCTACGAACTGGAAGACATCATCAACCGCAAAAACCTTGATGCCGACAACAAAAGGCAGGCAAACAGCGCCGCTCTTAATCCCCCTCTCCCCTCGGGAGACGACTGCATGGATGCAGGAGGTAGGGCGACGCAGGATGCCAAAGCCGAGGGGCTAGGGGCGCCCGGCGTAGGGGTGAGTGCTGTTAACAAGGGAGCGGCGAACAGAGCCGCTGTTAGTCCCCTCTCCCCCCGGGAGAGGGGCTAGGGGTGAGGGAAAGCGGGGTGAGGGCTAAAACCAGCAGTCACGACGTTCCATCCCCCGACTGGCCCACCCTCCCAATCATCCTCGACTCCCCCCTGGCCAGCCGCTTCACTCAGGTCTACCGGGAGCTTGATGAGTTCTGGGATAACGAAGTACTGCAGCGCGTCAAGCAAGGCCGTAATCCGCTGGGCTTCGAGCAATTGCTCACCGTCGACAGCCACCAGGCCCATCTGGCCATGGTGCGTCATCTGGCGTCTACCGCTCGTCCAGCCATCGTCATCACAGGGAGCGGAATGTGTAGCAGCGGTCGAATCGTCAATTACCTGAAAGCCATGCTCCATGATCCTCGGCATGACGTGCTCTTTATCGGCTACCAAGCGCAAGGAACCCCCGGCCGCGCCATGCAGATATATGGTGAGCGCGGCGGTTACGTGGGTTTAGACGGAGAGCGCTACAAGATTGGCGCTAAAGTCCATACCATAGGCGGCTACTCCGCCCATGCGGATCAACAAGGCCTGCTCGGTTTTGTCACGCGCATGCACCGCTGGCCCAGCCAGGTGCGTATCGTGCACGGCGAAAGCAATGCCAAGCGCGAACTCGGTGAGCGCCTGAAAGCCCTCTACAAAAAGGCTCAACGGAATCTGGAGCTGTTAATCCCAAGCGGCACTAACGATGCCTAAGGAAGGTCTGAAAAAGTCCTGCGTCGGTAAATGTAGCCCAGTAATCGTGCGGCTACAGACCTGCCATTTCGTAGAAAACGGGCTTTTTCAGAGCTTCCCTGACTGTAGGAGCCAGCTTGCTGGCGATAGTGGTTGTCCCTATACAGTGTGGGAAATGCCGTAAACCGTACTCGAATCTATGGGTGGGTGCGGTAGTAAAAAATGTCAGGGGCATTTCGTTAACGGCTATTGTCTGGCGAACCGGCACCTGGCAACACACAGACATGTGGCCTCAACGGCCTAGAACCCTTCCTATCCATCCTAGCGGTTGGTCAGGGAGAACGGATCATGCACCGGCTAAATCGGCCAGTTGCAAACAGGAGTGAACAGTCGGTCTGCAGATGTTGCACCGATTTGCTTGTTACCCATATGAATCAGAGCACCACAAATATTCTCTGCACTGCAGATACGGCCCCAGCCTGGTACCTCGTGCATTGCAAGCCCCGCCAGGATGCGCGTGCAGAAGAGCACCTGCTGCGCCAGGGGTATGCCTGCTACCGACCGCAGCACAGCTGCGAACGCATTGTGCGCGGCCGTCGGCAAACCGTCAGCGAGTCGCTGTTCCCTGGTTACCTGTTTATTCAGCTGGCAGCCGATGCCAACTGGTCACCCCTGCGTTCGACCCGTGGGGTCAGCCGCATAGTGGCTTTCGGCGGCATGCCGCTGCGGCTCGACAACAGCCTGATTGCACAGCTGCAGCAACGTACGATAGCAGCCGTTAAACCAGCCCTTGAGGCAGGGGATAGCGTGCGCATTACCCAAGGCGGCTTTGCCGAACTGGACGCCATCTTTGTCGCCATGGATGGCGAGCAGCGCGTGCTACTGCTGCTCAATATGCTCAACCGCCAGCAGCAGATCAGCATGCCGCTGATGAGCGTGGTAAAGAACTGAACACCCTCGGCATTGGCCGAGACCAAGGCAACACCCTGGCCATGCCAGTAAAATTTGATGATTGTGACGTTCTCAAGAAACCAACGGTAAATCTTGGGGCGGTAGCGTGTCTGATGCAGATCAAACCTCCATCCGCGCATGCACTGAAGGATAGAGTCGCGCGCCCCTGTAGAGGGCCGCGCCCGCTCCTGACGGGCTTGCGGCATTTCCCACAGCCATGTGGGTCACGCACCCCGTCGCGAAAGCGTGCGCAGTCCGCTCTGAGAGAAAACCAACTGGCCCAATTTGTTTGAATCGAGCAGCCCATGACTAGTGCCGATATCCGCTGGCAGCAGCGACTGAACAACTTCAGCAAGGCGATGCGGCAACTCGATGAGGCCATCGAGCTGATGTGCCAACGCGACCTGTCAAAGCTGGAAAAACAGGGTGTTATTCAGGGCTTTGAATACAGCTACGAGTTGGGTTGGAACACCCTGAAGGACTTTCTCGTCTGGCAGGGCATCGAGGGTATTGTCGGTTCTCGTGACTGTATCCGTGAAGCCTTCAGCAAAGGCTTGATCAGTGACGGACAAGGCTGGATGCATATGCTCGCCGACCGCAACCGCACCTCGCACACCTACAACGAAGAAACAGCAGAAGCCATCCTGCTCAATATAAGGCAGCAGCATCATCCGTTGCTCAAAGAGTTGCAGCACACCCTGTCCGCGCGCGTCGAGTTGAGCACATGAGCACATGAGCACGTCAGACACGGGCTTGTCGCCTCAGACGGTCGAAGCCATTCAGCAGCTCTTCATGCGCTTCCCCGCAATCGAGGCGGCGCTGCTTTATGGTTCGCGAGCCAAAGGCAACTATCGACCAGGCTCGGACATCGATCTCACGCTCAAAGGTGAACACCTGACGTATCAGGATCTGCTCGATATCGAGCTGGCTCTGGACGATTTACTACTGCCTTACAAGATCGACCTCTCGCTCCATCGGCATTTGGACAACCCGGCCTTGATCGAACATATCGATCGCGTAGGCCTACCGCTCTATGAGCGGCAGGCGTAACCCCTGTAGCAGGGCCGCCCAGCGGAGAGAACGGGCACAGCCCGCTCGGAGAGAAAATCGACTTTGCTCCTGGTTTCGCCAGCATGATGCTTCTGCTTATTAGGCGGGCGTTGCCCGTCATCGCCAAGGCGCGATCCTGACAGAGAGTTAGTCGTAGCAAAAGCGTGGGTAGGTAATGCTCCAGCACAATCCTCATTTTCTAGCTTGAATGAAGGCTCCATGGTTATAACTGACCAAGACATCTGCTGGTAGCCGCGCCTGCTCAACTACATCCGGGCATTCAGGCACAGCTATCGCGAGCGGTGAAGCTGGCACAATCACGAACTGAGCGAGCTGGAAAAACTGGGACTGATCCAAACACTTGAGTTTATTTTTTGAGTTGGCCTGGAACCTGATGAGGGACTACTTCCTCTACCCGGGAAAACCTGCCACCACCGGCTCTCGCGATGCCATTCGTACGGCACTTAAGCAAGGGTGATGCTGATGGCGAAGACTGGATGGAGATGATCAAAATCCGCAGACAGTGCACACGTACAACGAATCCATCGCCAACGAGATCACAGGCAAGATCATTGCGCAGTACCACGACCTGTTTCAGAAATTTCAGAAACATATGCAAAATCTGGCTGATCAGGCATGACCGACCGATTCAGCTTTGGCTTGCCAGCCTATGCGGTCGAAATGCTGCGCGGGATTTTTCAGGGCTAGCCGCAGATCCAGCGAGTACTGCTCTACGGCTCGCGCGCCAAGGGCAACTATCGTTCCGGCTCTAACCATAGAAGGCGAGGAGCTCACACTTACGCAACTGCTAACGATCGAAAATCACATTGACAACCTGCTACTGCCCCCGGATGGTGGACATTTCGTTCAAGCACCAAATCGACAATAGCTCGTTACTCGAACACATCGAGCGCGTAGGCGTGCTTTTTATACTCGGCAGGTGTAAAGAACTCCCCCATAGGTGAGCATCTCGATGTAGATATTTTATTTTAAGCCGTATGCCGTGTTAGTCTGAATGTGGGTTTTAAATGAAAGCTCTGTTTTGTGTTTTTAAGTATAGATTCAGGATGGTTACTAATGAGCACCATTAGCCGGTGTAATTATAAATATTATCCACTATTGACCTCTTTTTTATCTGTAGAAAGTGATGAATAAATTTAAAGTAGCAAAAGCCATTTCGTTTTTATGGATAAGCTCTTTTGCTGGTGCGGGTCTGGCGTTTATAACACAAATTTTGCTTGCTAGGAATTTGGGTGTAGAAGGGTTTGGGGTTTTTTCTTCGGCACTGGCTACTGTCACACTTTTGAGTCCTGTTGCTGGATTTGGTGTTGCGTCTTTGTGGTTAAAGGTTTTTGGGTTGGAAGGTGTAGGGGGTGGGCGTTGGCTAAAGTCATCATTTATCTTTGTTTTGATCTCTACTGCTTTAATTCTCGTGATAGTTTTCTTGTGGGCTATTTTTGGTTTTCATGATGATTTAAGTCGCGCTTTAATACTGATACTGGCTGTATGTGTCCTAGGTCAGGTTTCGACTGAGTTGGTGAGCAGTAAGTTTCAGCTCGAAGAGCGATATTTGGAAATGGCTGCATGGCAACTTTTGCCGCACTGCGGTCGTTTTTTTTTAGTGGCATCTATTTTTTACTTATTGGGATCATTTGCTCATCTTAGTCAAGTGGCCTTTGCCTATTCTGCTACATCTATTTTTATCATGTTTTTGGCGTTAATAGTGTTTAAGAAAATGGGAGCGGGTGGTTTTATATTGAAGGAGCGCCCTGATGTTAAAGTTGCTTTTTCGCCCAAGACTTTGATAAGCCTAAAGGACGTTCTAAGGAGCGCATGGCCATTTGGTGTCGGTGCTTTCGCGCATTTGATTTATTTTCAGAGTGATATAATTTTGATTAAATATATAGTGGGTGATAATGCTGCGGGTGAATATAACGTTGCTTTCACTATTATGTCTGCGGTTTATTTGTTTCCGAGTGTTATTTATCAGAAATTCCTCATGCCCAAGATACATCGGTGGTCATATTATGATAAGAATAAATTTTATTTGGTTTATAAAAGGGGGAGCTTATGGATGTTGTTTTTTGGTTTTCTTGCTATGTGTGCAATATGGGGGTTTGGAGATTGGGGCGTTGAATTTTTATTTGGCTCGGAATACTCCTTGTCCGCTAAGTTGCTAAATGTATTGGCAGTTTCAGTGCCTGTTATTTTTTTGGCATTAAGTGCGGGATCTGTTTTAGTAACGCAAGAGCATATGGTTGAGAAAGTTAAGTATATGATTTTTGTCGCGTTCGTTAATGTAGTTCTTAATTTCTCCTTCATTCCGATTTGGGGGGCGGAAGGAGCTGCAGTAGCAACAGTACTAAGCAATTTTATATTGCTGGCACTCTACTTGTACGGTGCTAGTAAAAAGGTATTTATGATAAAGGTTTTCGGTAAATGAATTATTCGGTTCTGGAAGATCCAACGCTTGTATTAAAGGGCTTTTTGGATGAAAACTCGGTTCCATACAAGATGGATTTTGTTTTGAAATATGAAACGTATTTCAAAACAGGGGGTCGTGCTAGCTTTTACATTATGCCTGTATGTTTGGAAAGTTTAGTAAACCTTATTTCACACATGCGTCAAATAAATATAGAGTACAAGATTATTGGTTTAAGTACGAATGTCTTTTTTCTGGATGAGTTGGATTATGGAGTAATAATTACAACGAAAAACCTCACTGGCTGCTCAGTGAATGGTAATAAAGTTGAGGTGGGTTGTGGCTATGCGTTATATGATTTTGTAAGAGTTGCCCTTATTCATGGCCTTGGTGGGGTTGAAGGCTTAGAGGGAGTTCCGGGTAGTCTGGGAGGTGGTATAGCCATGAATGCTGGCGCTTATGGTTATACAATCTCGGATCACCTACTTCGAGTTACTTGCATCGACTCCACAGGGGGTATTTTAATACTTGACAAGGATCAGTGCGGGTTTAGTTTTCGTAATTCAATATTTAAAGGGAATTCTAATTACGTAATTCTTTCTGCAGTGTTCGAGCTTTTAACTGCGTCTAGAAGAAGATCTGCCGATCGTATCGAGACCTACCACATAGCAAGACACTCTTATCAAGAATTTGCTTTTCCAAATTTGGGGAGTATGTTTTCTGTTAAAGGAGATTTCTATCGTGAAATTTTTAAAGGGGATGTCAAATATAACTTCCTTTGTTATATTTTAAAGTTTTTTTTAAAAAACCCTGTATCTAAATTCATATTTAGGAAGAAGCCCAATAACAAGATATTCAATCGTCTGGCTCAGGTATACATGTCTATTAGTGATTTGGGTTATCAACCCTCGCCTAAATCAATGAACATTTTAATAAATGATGGGGTCTCTACTCTTGATGATACGTTGGGTTATATTAATGTTGTTCGTGGGAAATTAAATAAAAATACGTTAATTGAGAACGAAATAATTATATCGCCGCTCCGATGGGGAGAGGTATCTGATAAGAGTGTTTTGGATAAGGTAATTATTAAGGAGCTTCTGTGAGCATGAAAATTGCGTTGATAACCATACATTATGCTAATAGCTACGGTGGCTGCTTGCAGGCGCTAGCGTCGCAGGCAGTGTTGTCTAAGTATGGTGATGTGAAAATAATTAATTATAAGAGTAAGGAGCTCGAAAAGACGTTGAGCGTCATAAGGTTTGGCTGGAGACCGAGGGATATACTTCGAGTCGGTAAGGATGTGTTTAGGTTTTTTCCTCGCCGAAGATTGATCGCTAAATTTAAGATTTTTATGAGCGAAAGATATAATCTGACTCGCGAATTTAATAGTGCTGAGCAGTTGAAAGAGATTGTTGATCAATTCGATGTATTTGTATGTGGTAGCGATCAAATTTGGAATCCTCAAGTAGTCGGTAGTTTTGACTTGAATTACATGCTTTCCTTTGCTGGGGAAAAGAAGAAGTTTTCTTTATCGTCGAGCATGGGGTCTTATTGGTTCAATGAGGAAGAACTGAGTATAGCTACAACGCATTTGGCTGGCTTTTCTAGTGTTTCGGTTAGGGAGCAAGATGTTGCTGAAAAACTAAAATTAACTTTGTGTCGGGATGATATTAAGAAAACTTTGGATCCAACGCTTTTGCTTAAAAAAGAGCAGTGGTTAGATATTCTGGGTATAGACGATAATGATGGTGGCGAGTATATGTTTGTATATACTCTCAAGAAGAGTAAGTTGATTTGTGAGTCTGTTGAGAAAATTGCACGGCTGCTAAATTTGAAAATAGTTGCTATTGATCAAGATCCTTTCATAGGGTACGGGGCAGACTCGCATGTTATGGACGCAAGTCCTTGTGATTATATTCGGTTGATCGCAGGGGCTAAATTTGTTGTGACCAACTCTTTTCATGGTACGGCTTTTTCCGTGAATTTTAATATTCCATTTATTACTCTTCTTCCTGAGGCCGGATTAAATCGAATAAAGGGCTTTTTAGAGTCTGTTGGTTTGGAGGAGCGATTGGTAACGACTATTGATGCGATAGATACGGCCTTGAGTTCTAGTCTTGACTTTATAGTCGCCGAAGAAAAATTGGAGGTTATGCGAGTGGGGACATATGAGTATATAGAAGGTGCTTTAGGGGTGTTGAATTAGTGAAGAGTAATACTTTTTTGCGAGTAGGCTTATCTTGGTTTTTTGTTCTTTCGGTATTGTTGTTTTTGAGCTTGGCTAATACGCTTTTTGTTGTGCCGGTGGATAAACTTGCATTCATTGTGTTCTGTGTGTGTGTGACTGCCATTCTAAATAAAGGAATCCTCTTCAAAGGTGGAGAGTTGCTATTTTTTTTGGTGCTTGTTTCGTTCCTTATTTCTTATGCATTCTCCGTTGACGAGTTTTCTTTATATGGATTTGACTCGTATATAATATTTTTCTATATGTTTTGTTTTTTGCTTTTGTTTTCATCCCTTGAGAATAATTACCTTGCTGTTCTTGGCGTTTTTATCGCAGCCAGTTTTTTTTACATTCTGTTCGGGTTTGTATCTTGGGTTTATTCAGTGTTAGTCGGCGATATTTTTTTTGTACAGCCGCTCTACGGAAAGCAAATGGCTGATGTTTATGCAGCACTTTCCTTTTCAACGACCCAGCAGGTTTTTGGAACGATCACAGTTCTTGGCTTAATTTCTGTTGCTTGGATGGAAAGGTATAATATTGGCAGTAAATTTTTTAATTTGTTTTTTATAGTCATATCTTTGCTCGCAGTGCTGTCTTCACTTAATCGAGTATGGTTGCTATTTATTCCATTTTTTTTGCTTTTTTGGGGTGGGCGTAAAGTTATGTATGCTTTCGTTTTCCTAGGCTTACTATCTCTCCCTGTTTTTGTATTTTATTCGGATGTTATGTTCTCATTTGGCACTGTCCAGTCTAGATTTATGATGATTGATCATTTGATTTCTTTTTGGCTTGATCAAGATCTTAGGCACTTATTGTGGGGGCGGCCATTTTATTCGGGAGAATATTTTTTTATGCACGACCGGAGTTTTTCATATATCGAGAGTGGTCCATTTTATTTGCTTATTAAATTTGGATTGATTGGGGTGGGCTTGGTAAGTCTACTTTGCTTTTTGTGGGTGATATACCTTGCTAGATATTCTTTTTTTCTCGCGTTTTTTTCTTTTTATTATATTTTTCTAGTGCAGTTTATGACGCAGGAGTATTTATCAATAAGTTTCTGGCTTTATTGGGTTGTGGTAATTTGTTTGTGTCAGTTTGAAAAGAGTCGATTGGTTTCGGAGCGGTCCTTTGCGTAAATATATTTTCATCCATTTGTATAATGATCGAAGCGGAAGTCCAAAAGTTCTCTCGCAAGTAGTACGTGCCGTACATGAGCATGGGTATGGCGTTGAGGTGCTTGCTAGTAATCACTCCAATGGCTTTCTCGATGGTTTGCCAGGGCTTAGACGTTTTATTTTCTATAGGCGTTCCGAGAACAAATTTGTGACGTTGTTTTTTTACATGATTTCGCAGGTTTATTTGTTTTCTTATTGTTTGCGTTACTGGCGGCAGGATGCTGTGTTTTTTGTAAATACTATGATGCCATTTGGTGCTGCGCTTGCGGCTAAGTTTATGTGTAAGCCGGTTGTATATCATGTTCATGAGACGTCAATAAAGCCAAAGTTGCTTAAATTTTTTCTGCGCAAAATTATTGAGTTTACTGCTTCTAAGGTTATCTTTGTATCTGGGTATTTGCGAGGCGTAGAGTCTTTCAAATGCATGCCTCAGTTCATCGTACACAATGCGTTAGATTCTGATGTAAAGTATCTTGAGAGGGGAGGGAGGAAAGATTTTTTTAATGTTCTTATGGTATGTTCGTTGAAGGGTTACAAAGGTGTTATGGAATTTCTAAGTGTTGCGCAACTCCTTACTGAGCGAACTGATATCCGATTTACCTTGGTATTAAATGCTGATTACGCTGAAATTTGTGATTTTTTTGCTGCGGTGTCTATTCCGCACAATGTTTCTCTACTCCCGCGTCAGGCAGATGTAAAGCCGTTTTATAGCGAAGCATCGGTTCTGTTAAATCTCTCTCGACCTGATGAAGTGGTTGAAACTTTTGGGCTTACGATTATCGAAGGCATGGCGCAAGGTTTACCTGTTATCGTGCCCCCTATTGGAGGGCCTGCGGAGATTGTCACGGATGGAAAAGAGGGTTATCTAATTTCGTGCTATGAAATTGAAAGGATTGTTACTGCGCTCAAAAAAATGTCAGATGATCCTATTCTCCATCAACAGTTGGCTATTAACGCGCTTCAGCGTGCTCAGTCCTTTGACTTAAAATCATTTAATAAAAATATAGTGAAAGTTATTAGCTTATAGGGTTTTAATTTTGAGAAAACACCTTTATGTACTAGGTATCCGCGGTGTACCTGCACAGCATGGCGGATTTGAGACTTTCGCCGAAAAACTATGTCCTTTTCTGGTTATGCAGGGATGGCAAGTTACTGTTTATTGCCAAGAGAATGGTGAAGGTGATCGCTGGGAAAGTAACTGGCAAGGCGTGCGCCGTATCCACATTCCGGTCAGTCGGGATGGTGCAGCAGGTACTGTGATTTTTGACTGGAAGGCGACCCGTCACGCACTTTCTCAGCAGGGAATTTTCCTGACCCTAGGTTACAACACTGCAATTTTCAATTTAATGCAGCGCATCAAAGGGCAAAGCAATATCATCAATATGGATGGTATTGAGTGGCGTCGGGATAAATGGGGTGTTATCGCCAAAACTTGGTTCTGGCTTAACGAGCGCGCAGGCTGTTGGGTGGGGAATCATCTGGTAGCGGATCATCCGAAGATCAAGGATCATTTGGCCACCCGCGTTAATGCCGAGAAAATTACCATGATCCCTTATGGTGGTGATCAGGTGGAGGAGGCTGATGCCAATTTGCTTATGCCTTATGGTATTGAGCCACATCAGTACTCGATTATTATTGCTCGTCCCGAGCCGGAGAATTCTTTTCTGGAGATGGTCCGTGCGTTCAGTAAGACTCGACGTAACCACAAGTTGGTCGTTCTAGGTAATTTCACGCCGCAAAGCAATAGCTTTCATCGTCAAGTGATTGAAGCTGCCAGCGATGAGGTGATTTTTCCTGGGGCGATTTATGAGGCATCCATCGTTCAGGCGCTGCGGTTTTTCAGCCGCTTTTATCTGCATGGGCACCGTGTTGGCGGTACCAACCCCTCTCTGGTTGAAGGGCTGGGCGCAGGATGTGCGGTGATTGCTCACGATAACCACTTCAACCGCTGGGTGGCCGGTCCTGGCGCGACCTATTTTAAGGATGAGTCAGCCTGTGCGGCTGCGTTTGATAGCTTGTTGGCGGATGACGCGGCTATGGCGCGGATGAAGGCTGCAAGCCTGGCACGCTTTCATGAGCGTTTTACCTGGCCACAGGTATTACGCGAATACGAAGAGCTGCTGATCCGTTGGTACCCAAGCAAATAAGATGAGTACGTTATGATTTCTCGCATTCTTGCCACGGGCGGTGCCGGCTTTATCGGCTCCGCTGTAGTTCGCCACCTGATTGACAATACCGCCACCGAGGTGGCTAACCTCGACAAGCTGACCTATGCCGGCAATCTGGAGTCTTTGGCTTCAGTGTCCGATTCGCCTCGCTACCATTTCTATCAGGTGGATATCTGCGATGGTGCGGCGCTGGATGCTGTGTTTTCCGAGTTCAAGCCGACGGCGGTGATGCACCTGGCGGCGGAGTCCCATGTGGACCGCTCCATCGATGGCCCGGCGGATTTTATCCAGACCAATATCGTCGGCACCTACAGCCTGCTGGAGGCCAGCCGCCGTTATTGGAACGGCTTGGCGGACGAGCAGAAGGCAGCGTTCCGCTTTCATCATATTTCCACCGATGAGGTGTATGGCGACCTTGAGGGGACGGATGATCTGTTCACCGAAAGCACGTCCTATGCGCCCAGCTCGCCTTACTCAGCCTCCAAAGCCAGTTCCGACCATCTGGTACGTGCCTGGCAGCGTACCTATGGCCTGCCGGTGCTGTTGACCAATTGTTCGAACAACTACGGGCCGTTCCACTTCCCGGAGAAGCTGATCCCGCACGTTATCCTCAATGCGTTGGCGGGCAAGCCGTTACCCGTGTATGGCGACGGCTCGCAGATTCGTGACTGGCTGTATGTGGAAGACCATGCGCGGGCCCTGTGCGAGGTGGTAAGCCGCGGCGTGGTGGGGGAGACCTACAACATCGGCGGGCATAACGAGAAGCGCAATCTGCAGGTGGTGGAGGCGATCTGCGACTTGCTCGATGAGTTGGTACCGTTGAGTGCGGATCGCCAGCAAGCTGGCTCCTACAAACAGCTGATTACTTTTGTAAAAGATCGGCCAGGGCATGATCGCCGCTATGCCATCGACGCCAGCAAGATCGAGCGCGAGCTGGGCTGGAAGCCGCAAGAAACCTTCGAAACGGGGCTACGCAAGACCGTGCAGTGGTACCTCGATAATCGCCAGTGGTGGGAACGGGTACTGAGCGGTGAGTATCAGTTGGGACGCTTGGGAGAGCAGGCATGAAAGGCATTATTCTGGCCGGTGGTTCCGGCACGCGCTTACACCCCATTACCCGGGGTGTTTCCAAGCAATTGCTGCCGGTTTACGACAAACCGATGATCTACTACCCCTTGTCTGTGCTGATGCTGGCCGGCATTCGCGAGGTGTTGATCATTTCCACCCCGGAAGACTTGCCGAATTTCCGCAAGCTGCTGGGCGATGGTTCCGAGTTCGGCATCGAGTTGAGCTATGCCGAGCAGCCTTCGCCGGATGGCTTGGCGCAGGCGTTTCTAATCGGCGAGTCGTTTATCGGCGATAGTAGTGTGTGCCTGATCCTCGGCGACAATATCTTCTACGGCTATGGCTTCAGTTCCATGTTGCGCGATGCCGCCCAACGCGAAAGCGGTGCCACGGTATTCGGTTATCACGTGTCCGACCCCGAGCGCTTTGGTGTGGTGGAGTTCGACAGTGCCGGCAAGGCGATCTCGATCGAGGAGAAGCCTTCGGTACCCAAGTCCAACTATGCGGTGACCGGTTTGTATTTCTACGACAATTCGGTGGTGGAGATTGCCAAGCAGGTAAAACCGTCCCATCGCGGCGAGCTGGAAATCACCGATGTGAACAACGCCTACCTGCAGCGTGGCGATTTACATGTCAGTCTGCTCGGCCGTGGTTTCGCCTGGCTGGATACCGGTACCCATGATTCGCTGATGGAAGCCAGCCACTTCGTGCATACCATCGAGGCGCGCCAGGGCCTGAAGGTCGCCTGCCTGGAAGAAATCGCTTACCAACAGGGCTGGCTCGCCGCCGAGCAACTCGCCAGGCAGGCCGAAGCGCTTAGTAAAACCGGGTATGGACAATATCTTCAGCGTCTACTGACGCATGAGGCTGTTCTGTGAAGGTCATCGAAACAGCCTTGCCCGGTGTATTGATCATCGAGCCCAAGGTGTTTGGTGATCATCGTGGTTTTTTCCTCGAGACTTTTCAGGTCGAGCGTTATCGCCAGGTGGGCATCGATTTACCCTTTGTCCAGGACAACCACTCGCGCTCCCCGCGCGGGGTCTTGCGCGGTTTGCATTTCCAGCGCACCCGCCCTCAGGGCAAGCTGGTCAGCGTCAGCCGTGGTGCGGTGTATGACGTGGCCGTGGATATCGATCCGAAGTCGCCAACCTGCGGCCAGTTTGTGGGGGTGGAGCTGAACGACGAAAACCACCGTCAACTCTGGGTGCCGCCAGGCTATGCCCATGGCTTCTGTGTACTGAGCGAGGTGGCGGACTTCCAGTACAAGTGCACCGACCTGTACTTCCCGGAAGATGAGGGCGGTCTGATCTGGAATGACCCGGATGTGAATATTCCCTGGCCCATCAGCGAGCCGCAATTGTCGGCCAAGGATATGCAGAACCCCAGGTTGCGTGATTTGGTTCGTTAGGCAATGTGCTGAGGGGCCAAGGATGGCTAGTGTCGCGGCAGGGTTCAACTGTCGCAAACCTGTAGGAGCAAGCCATGCGTGCGAATCGCCAGCATGGCGGAGTACCGCCCAGCCGCGCCTGCAACCCACCGGCTAACGGCGCATGGGACTCTGCTACAAATGATCTGTGACACGATACTAGGGCGGGAGGCAGTGCTTATTCCAGCTTAATGCCCGTCAGCCAGGTTTTGCACTCTTACCCATGGTCGGTTTGTTGACCTGTAGCTCGGCTAGACCCCCTCTCTCGGGTGAGAGATTGTTTGGTGTTGCTGGGAATTGATGTACGGCGCGGACATTTCCCCCTCACCCCAGCCCTCTCCCCTAAGGGGCGAGGGAGTTGAATGTGTACGTCGGTAGGTGGCGGTGACAGTATGTAGGGCGCCCGGGATGCCGGCCGTTCAGGGGCGTAGCGGCAGCCCGCCCGCTTATGCCGCGACGATAAATCACGGTGCACTGCCTGCGGCGAGTGGCATCCTAGAGAGCTCAGCTCTCGGCTGCGACATCACGCCTGATATTTCCCCAGTCTTGAGATTTTTATATGCGTGTATTGATTACCGGTGCCCATGGCCAGGTCGGTCATGAGTTGATGCGCCTGGTGCCTGAGGGGTTCGAGGCTATAGGGATGAGCTCTACCGACCTGGATATTGCCGATGCGGCGCAAGTGGCGACGTTGGTTGAGCGGGTGCAACCGCAGCTGATTATCAATGCGGCGGCTTACACCGCTGTGGACAAGGCCGAGAGTGAGCCGGGGCAGGCCTACGCGGTGAACCGCGACGGGGTCGCCTATCTGGCGGCCGCCGCCGAGAGGCAGGGCGTCCCTTTGCTGCATATCTCCACCGACTATGTGTTTGCCGGGGATGCCACCACTCCTTATGACGAACAGGATGCAACTGCCCCCTCCGGTGTGTACGGCGCGAGCAAGTTGGCAGGTGAATTGGCCCTGGCGGCGGGCTGCAGCCGTTATATGATTCTGCGCACCAGCTGGGTGTTCGGTGCTCATGGCAACAACTTCGTCAAGACCATGCTTCGTCTGGGGCGTGAGCGTGATGAATTGTCGGTGGTGGCCGATCAGCAGGGCTGTCCGACCTCGGCGGCGAGTATCGCCCGCGCGCTGTGGACCCTGGCGCAGCAGTACCGGGAGAGCGGTGCCTTGCAGTGGGGACTCTATCACTACAGTGGCATGCCGGCCTGCAGTTGGCATGGCTTTGCGCAGGAAATCTTCGCCCAGGCCCACGAACTGGGCATGCTGCCACGGGTACCTGTGGTACATGGCATCAGCACGGCGCAGTACCCCACGCCGGCAAAGCGCCCGTCCTGGTCGGTCATGGATTGCAGCCGCTTGCAACAGGCCCAGCAGATAACGCCTGCCGATTGGCGCGATGAGTTGCGCGCAGTCTTGCTGGAGCTGGCAGGGCAGTAGCTGAGGGCAGCCTTGTTTTATCTATCTATTTTTTCGTCTTTAAGGTTCAAGGGTTTCACATGATTCGTAAATGCCTGTTCCCCGCAGCTGGTTATGGCACGCGTTTTCTCCCGGCTACCAAGGCCATGCCCAAGGAGATGCTGCCCATCGTAAACAAGCCGCTGATCCAGTATGGCGTCGAGGAGGCACACGCGGCCGGTCTGCAGCATATGGCGGTGATCACCGGGCGCGGCAAGCGTGCGCTGGAGGATCACTTTGATATCAGCTACGAGCTGGAGCATCAGATCCAGGGCACGGATAAAGAGCGTTATCTGGATAGCACGCGGCTGCTGATCGATGCCTGTACCTTTTCCTATACCCGCCAGGTGGAAATGAAGGGCCTCGGTCACGCGATTCTGTGCGGGCAGCACCTGATAGGTGATGAGCCCTTCGCCGTGGTGCTGGCCGATGATTTGTGCGTCAACCCCGGGGGCGACCCGGTGTTGTTGCAAATGATCGAGCTGTATCGCCAGTTCCGCTGTTCGATTGTCGCGATTCAGGAAGTACCCCGCGAGGAGGCTCACAAATATGGCGTGATCGCCGGCGAGATGATCCGCGATGATCTCTACCGCGTCAGTCATATGGTCGAGAAGCCAAAACCCGAGGAAGCCCCTTCCAACCTGGCCATTATCGGTCGCTATATCCTCACCCCCGATATCTTCTCGCTGATTGCCGATACACAGCCCGGCAAGGGCGGCGAGATTCAGATTACCGACGCTTTGATGAAACAAGCCCGGCAGGGCGCTGTGCTGGCTTACAAGTTCAAGGGGCGGCGTTTCGATTGTGGCAGTGCCGAAGGCTATGTCGAGGCGACTAATTACTGTTTTGAGCAGTTTTACAAGAAGGGGCAGTAGGCAGCCGCACGCTACATGATCCGTGAGAAAAGCTTTAGCGGCGACGGGCACTCTTGTAGGGGCGGGCTTGCCCATGATGGGCGCACCCAGGCAATGCAGCCTGTCGCGGCTAAAGCCCCTCCCACAATGCTATGCAGGGGCTGGGAGTTGGGCCGTGGTGGTGTTTTTCATGGGCTTTTGCGCTGCTGGGCATTAATATTCGACGCTTTATCAGCTAGCAGTTTGGGGTTTTGTAAAGGATATGCAATCCATTCCGAGTTACCAGCCTACTTTTGCTGAGCGCTATCCCGTTCCGCTATTTGTTGCGCTCCTGGATATGGCCCTGGTGATTGCCGCCGGTTTTCTGGCCCATTACTGGCGTTTTAATGCCTTTGAGATGACCGGGCGCTACGACACGGCAACCTTGCTGACCGCTATTGTTCTGGTTTTTAGCCTGGGAATGAGCGGAGCCTATGGTTCACAGCGTGGCAAGCCGTTTCTGCGTCAGGTCAGTCGTTTGCTGATCGGCTGGCTGGTTGCGGCTGGCATACTTCTGACCCTGTCATTTTTCCTCAAGGTGTCGGGGGACTATTCGCGGTTCTGGTTTTTCACCTTATTGCTTATTGGGTTCTCGTTTAGCCTGCTGATGCGTTTTGGGGTTTATCTTCTGCTGCGCCAGCTCCGCGCCGGTGGCCGTAACCTCAAGTCGGTATTGCTGGTAGGGGCGGGCGGTGAGACGGCGCAGCGCCTGAGTAATGGCCGTGCGCTGGGCGAGTCGGGCTTTACCATTGCTCATACCCTGGCCTTTGCCCAAGGCGGCCCGCAATGGCTGGATGACCTGGTCCATGCTGTTAATAAACATGCCGTGCACGAGGTATGGTTGTGCTTGCCGTTGAGCGAAGGCGGGGCGTTGCGCTCGATTCTCTATGCCTTGCGTCACCATACGGTCGAGGTGCGCTTTATTCCCGAGTGGGGCGATATCCCCCTGCTCAATCACAAGGTCAGCCATATCGCCGGGCTCTATTCCCTGGATTTGAGCTGCAGCCCGATGGATGGTCCGGCACGGGTGATCAAACGCCTGGAGGATCTACTGCTGGGCGCGCTGATCAGCCTGATGATAGTGCCGGTGTGCCTAGCCATCGGTATTGCAATCAAGCTCACCTCGCACGGGCCGATTTTGTTCAAGCAGTACCGCACGGGTATCAACGGTAAGTGCTTCAAGGTGTACAAGTTCCGCTCAATGGTGATGCATCAGGAGGAATCGGGGGAGGTGACCCAGGCCACCCGCAGCGATGCGCGCATCACGCCCCTGGGGGCCTTTTTGCGTCGTACCAGCCTGGATGAGCTCCCGCAGTTCTTCAATGTTCTGCAGGGGCGTATGTCCATCGTTGGCCCGCGCCCCCACGCCCTGGCACATAACGAGTATTACAAGGATCTGGTCGAGTCCTACATGCAGCGGCACAAGGTCAAGCCGGGTATCACCGGCTGGGCGCAGGTCAGCGGTTATCGTGGCGAGACCGATACCCTGGAGAAGATGCAGAAGCGCGTCGAGTATGACCTCTGGTATATCGACAACTGGTCGCTTTGGCTGGATTTGAAGATTGTATTCCTGACGGTGTTCAAGGGCTTTATCAACAAGAATGCCTATTAAAGGCTATGCACCAATCATGTGTTGTGTTGCCTGGCGTGATTTGCTCCACTCCCCTGCACGCGAGGGGCTGAGGTTGCTGTTGCGGCGCATTGAGAATCGATGGGTCTCTCCTGATTCCGGTTCGCGCAACCCCCATGGATGCGGTGAATACCGCAAGCCCGCCGGGAGCGGGCGCGGCCTAACCCTCCCTACGTATTACCGCGTTTTATGCGTCGTATAGCCGTTAACTGGAGCATGGTCTATTGAAAGCCCCGTTGAGCTAGGGCTATTTGGTCTCAGAAAATTGGAGGGAAGATTTGTGCGTTTTATTCAGCGATTGACGGCACCCGGAGCGGTGTTACCCACGGCCTGGTTATGGGTTCTGACATTGGGCCTGTTTGTACAGTTGACCGGGCTGCTGTTCAATAACGACGGTAGCCGCTACGCGACGCAGATGTATTTGTTGTTGTTTGTGCCGGCACTGCTGCTGCTGTTGTGGCGGCGATTTTCACTAAGTACTTGGCTTCAGACTCCCGGCCTTATCCTGTTATGTTTGTTGGCTTGGGTTGTATTGAGCAGCTTGTTCAATTCAGGCTCCGGTAAGGCGCCTGTCTATTGGCTGAAAATATCTGCCCTGATTCTGCTTTACATCTTTGCCGTGGCCAGCTTGGTACGCAACCAGAAAGCCTTTAACGGCTTGCTGGTTGCCGTGGTGGCATTGGCGGCGCTCTTTGCCTGGTTGACGCTTTACTACCAATTTGGCGTGCTCGACAAACCGCTTGAGTACAGCAAGCTCCGTTTTTCCGGTCGCTTAAGCGAGCTGGGCTGGCATGGCCTGGCAGACCTCAAGCATCCGGTTGTTGCGGGTCTGTACTATGGCGTGTTCGCGGTGCTCTTGACTTTTCTTTTCGTCGGATTAAAACAGCGTGTCTGGCACGCGGGTCTGTTGGCGTTGGGCGTGCTCGGGCTGTTGGTCTATGTGTTGCTCACCTTCTCCCGAGGGGCCTGGTTTTCCACGGCGGCGGGAGGTTTTGTACTGTTGCTGTTATTTCCCAACGTCCGTTCGCGTAGTCTGATCGGCGTGGGCTGCTTGTTGATGCTGTGCGTTGTTTACCTATTCTGGTCTGAGATTCAGAGTGAGCGAGAAGTGGGGCTCAGCCACCGAGGCTTCATCTGGGAGAGCTGGCTAGATCGTCTTCCTGGGTTCTGGCTAATGGGTTCCGGGGCAGGGGCGGATTTTGTCTTCGCGTTTCCTTGGGGCAGTTTCCGAGTGTTCCACGCCCATAGCCTGTACCTGCAGCTCTGGTACGAATACGGCATCGTCGGTATTGTTTTGTTCGTACTGCTGCTGTTGAGCCTGCTATGGAAGGGCTGGCAATGCCGGGCTCAGCCCTTGGCGCGCCTGGGCATAGCGCTGCTGGTGTATGCCATGGTGGCCATGGTGTCGGATGTCTATGCCATCTTCCATCGGCCGAGCCCTTACTGGGTGTTGTTCTGGTTCCCGGTAGGCATTCTGCTGGGAGTGCAGCCCGTTAAGGCCGACGAGCACGCTGCGGCCAGGTGGGTTGTTGCTGAGCGTAGCGAAGCCCAGCAGGCCGGAGCGGGAGTCTCGCCTCCGGAGGGGCATAGGGAAGGCGTCGCTACGCGACTTTCACGCTAATTGAAACCTATCTGCGGAGCGGAGCATGCAGGCAATGGCCCCGGTTGTAGTCGAACCATCAGGTGCCGCTTGATGCGGGTGCTGGTCAGCGGGGGCAATGGCTTTATCGGGCGTGCGCTGCTGCAGCGTTTGCTGACCTTGAGCGGTGTGGCCGCAGTTGCGGGGTTGCGCCAGGCGAGTGCGCTGGCCGAGGGCGAACTACCCTGTGAGCGGCGCGTGCTGGGTGATCTGGCTGTAGCGGCCGTGAGTCCCGAGTCGTTGCAAGGCATCGATGTACTGGTGCATGCGGCGGCGCGGGTGCATGTGCTGGATGAAACGGTCACGGATCCGCTGGCCGCTTTTCGCGCGGTCAATGTCGCGGGCATGCTGCGCTTGGCTACGGCGGCTGCCGAGGCCGGGGTGAAACGTTTCGTGTTGATCAGTTCGATCAAGGTCAATGGCGAGGAAACGCCGCCGGGGCACGCCTTCGGCGCAGCCGATCAGCCATGTCCGTGCGATGCCTACGGGTTCTCCAAGTGGGAGGGCGAGCAGGCCTTGCAAGCTTTGTGTGAGCGCACAGGAATGCAGTGGGTGATCATCAGGCCACCACTGGTTTATGGCCCTGGGGTTCGGGCCAACTTCCAGCGTCTTATGGGTAGCCTGGCTCGCGGCCTGCCGCTGCCCTTGGGGGCACTCGATAACCGACGTAGCCTTGTCTCGCTGGATAATCTACTGGAACTTGTACTGGCCTGCCTCACACATCCGGCGGCGGCGAACCAGACCTTTATGGTCAGTGATGGTGATGATTGGTCAGTTGCCGAACTGGCGAGGCATCTGGCCCTTTCGCTGCAGCGTCCCGCCCGGTTACTGCCGATTCCGCGTAGCTGGTTGCGCAGTGGCTTGCAGCTGGCGGGTCAGGGTTCGGTGGCCCAGCGTCTGTGCGGCGAACTACGTGTTGATATTGGCAAGACCAAGACGCTGCTGGGCTGGCAACCCGAGTATGCAGTGGCTGAGGCCTTGAGAAAAACAGCTGAAGACTTTCTCGCGCGGCCTGAGCAATGATGCCCGGTTTATTACTGGTGATCGTGCTGCTGTCCTGGTTCCTCACCGGGCGTATGCGGCGCTATGCCCTAGCGCGTAGCCTGCTGGATATTCCCAACGGACGCAGCTCCCATTCGGTGCCTACCCCACGCGGTGGCGGGGTGGCGCTGGTGTTGGCTTTTCTGTTGGCTTTGCCTTGGCTGGCCTACTGCGGCGTCCTGGACGATGCGCTGATGTGGGCCTTGCTGGGCTCAGGTGGCGGGGTCGCCCTCCTAGGGTTACTCGACGATCATGGCCATATTGCGGCCCGCTGGCGTCTGCTGGGGCACTTCGTTGCGGCTGCCTGGGCTCTGTACTGGCTGGGCGGGATGCCGCCCCTCTTGGTAATGGGGGCTTCGCTGGAGTTGGGTTGGTTAGGGCATGGTCTGGCTGCTTTGGGCCTGGTCTGGCTGTTGAACCTGTATAACTTTATGGACGGTATCGATGGTATCGCCAGCGTGGAGGCGCTCGCCGTTTGTCTGGGGGGCGCGTTGCTGTACGCGGTGAGCGGGCATTCCGAACTGCTGTGGGTGCCCTTGGCGCTGGCGTGTGCCGTACTCGGGTTCTGTTACTGGAACTTCCCGCCGGCGGGGATTTTCATGGGCGATGCGGGGAGTGGTTTCCTCGGCATGGCTCTGGGCGTGATGCTGTTGCAGGCGGCCTGGGTCTCGTTCGACCTGCTCTGGGCCTGGCTGATTTTGCTGGGTGTCTTTGTAGTCGACGCTACTCTGACGCTGGCGCGCCGCCTGCTCGGCGGCGAGCGGGTGCATGAAGCGCATCGCAGCCATGCCTATCAGCACGCGGCCCGGCGCTGTGGCAGGCACTTGCCGGTCACACTGGGGGTGGCGCTGTTGAATCTGTGCTGGCTATTGCCGATTGCTTTGTGGGTAGTGGTATGCGGCCTGGACGGCCTGGCGGGCTTGCTGATTGCCTATGCCCCGTTGTTGGTGCTTGCCTGGAAGCTGCGTGCCGGCGTCGCCGAATTGAATGTAGACGCAAGTACTTCCTGAGAAGTTCGTAGGAGCGGTGGGGTGCCAAGTGATTGGCCACGATCTGACTAAGCACCACCCGTGGGAGGGGTTTTAGCCGCGATAACAGCTGTCAAAGCTCACTCCTGCACCGGCTGCGCCCGTCGGCAATAGTTGACTGAGACGATTGCCTTGGCTAAGCCAAACCGCGTTGCGCTAAGCTGTGCACGGCCATCGTTCGGTGCGCTGCGGTTGCTCCGGTGAGTGATGGTGGAAAAGGATGACGGATAAGCTGCGTACAGCATTGTTGAGGCTGCCACGCCGTTACAAACGTTTGCTGCAAGTGGCCGTGGACGTTGTGCTGGTCTGGTCGGCGCTGTGGCTGGCATTTGTCGTGCGGCTGGGTTTTGACAAGCGTATTGATCCATTTGGCGACCATGCCTGGCTGTTTGTCGCCGCGCCGGTTATCGCCATCCCGTTGTTTATTCGCCTGGGTATGTACCGCGCGGTGATGCGCTATTTCGGCAATGACGCTCTGGTGGCGATTTTCAAGGCGGTGACGCTTGCCGCGCTGCTTATGGCCCTGACGGTGTACTGGTATCGCGGTGCCCTGGTGCCCCGCTCCCTGGTATTCAACTACTGGTGGTTCAGCCTGTTGCTGGTGGGCGGCCTACGCCTGTTTATGCGCCAATACTTTATGGGCGACTGGTATGTGGCCGCGCGCCAGCTGTCTTTCGGTAATGCCAGGCGGCATGATTCGCTGCCCAGGGTGGCGATCTACGGGGCGGGGGCGGCGGGCAACCAGCTGGTGTCGGCTTTGCGTGCAGGGCGTTCGGTGCAGTCGGTGGCTTTTGTCGACGACGATAAGAGCATTTCAACGCAGATCATTGCCGGGTTACAGGTTTACCGGCCGGCTCATATCCAGCGGATGATCGATGACACCGGAGCCCAGGAAATCCTCCTGGCGGTTCCCTCGCTTTCCCGTTCGCGGCGGCGGGAAATCCTCGAATTGCTTGAGGGCTTCCCACTGCATGTACGCAGCGTGCCGGATTTTATGGACCTGGCAAGTGGCCGGGTCAAAGTCGACGATCTGCAGGAAGTGGACATTGCCGACCTACTTGGGCGCGATGCGGTACCGGCGCAGCAGGCTCTATTTGAGCGCTGTATTCGTGGGCAGGTGGTAATGGTGACGGGAGCCGGTGGCTCCATAGGTTCGGAGTTGTGTCGGCAAATATTCGCAAGTGGACCGACGACCTTGTTGTTGTTCGAACACAGCGAATTCAATCTTTACAGTATTCATAGT
Source organism: Pseudomonas sp. C7.1 (assembly GCF_056312395.1). Lineage (NCBI taxonomy): Bacteria > Pseudomonadati > Pseudomonadota > Gammaproteobacteria > Pseudomonadales > Pseudomonadaceae > Pseudomonas > Pseudomonas sp. C7.1. The sequence goes on from NZ_JBWDTL010000003.1 coordinate 639,205, forward strand.
GAGCTTGACCGGTTAATCCGGCGTGAGTCATTGCCGGTGCGGCTGGTGCCAATCCTGGGCTCGATTCGCAACGCCGGACGCCTTTTCGATGTTATGCGAACCTGGAAGGTAAACACGGTCTATCACGCAGCGGCTTACAAGCATGTGCCTATGGTTGAGCACAATATTGCCGAGGGTGTGCTGAATAATCTGTTGGGTTCAACCTTTACTGCCCAGGCGGCAGTAAAGGCTGGCGTCGAGCATTTTGTGTTGATTTCCACCGACAAGGCTGTGCGCCCCACCAATGTTATGGGCAGTACCAAGCGCTTGGCCGAAATGGTACTACAGGCATTGAGCCGCGAGTCAGCACCGGTGTTGTTTCGTGATGGCGAGACTGTGCATCGGGTCAACAAGACCCGTTTCACCATGGTGCGTTTTGGTAATGTGTTGGGGTCGTCTGGCTCGGTTATTCCGCTTTTCCGTGAGCAGATTCGTAAGGGCGGGCCGATTACCGTCACTCATCCGAATATCACCCGTTACTTCATGACCATCCCAGAAGCTGCGCAGTTGGTTATTCAGGCGGGTGCCATGGGGCAAGGTGGTGATGTCTTCGTGCTGGACATGGGCCAGCCGGTAAAGATTGTCGAGTTGGCAGAGAAGATGATCCACCTCAGCGGTCTCAGTGTGCGATCGAGCAAGAACCCACATGGCGATATCGCCGTTGAGTTCAGTGGCTTGCGTCCCGGTGAGAAATTGTACGAGGAACTGTTGATCGGCGATAACGTCAGCCCGACTGAGCATCCGATGATCATGCGTGCCAATGAGGAACACCTGCCATGGGAACAGTTCAAAGCTCGCTTGAGCGAGTTGCTGGATGCTGTTGAGCGTGATGATTATGAGCGCGTGCGGCAGTTGTTACGTGAGACGGTTAGCGGTTACAAGCCAGAAGGCGAGATTGTTGACTGGATACACATGAGGCGGCGCCTGGAGCCATAGGGTATCCGTGGTGCCTTGTTGAGCGGAGCATGAGTTGCAGGTTGGTGCCGACCCTTTCAGTGATGCATTGAGTTATTTGACAAGTGCATGGCAGCAGCTAGTTTTCAGAGCGTGGAGAAGGAAGTCCCACGCACTGAAAAACTAACGAAGGGATTATCGTATGCTGAAAGTCAAATTGTCTTCTCTGTTGTTCGCTGTTCTTGCTTCCATGTCCTTGGCGGTTGTCGCCGCTGAAGCGCAGACCCCGCCGGCCCCTGCTGTTGAAACAACTGAAGTAGCTCCGGTCGGTAAGGTCAATCTCAATACAGCTGATGCCGCCACCCTGCAACGTGAGTTGTTGGGGATTGGTGAGGTAAAGGCTCAGGCGATTGTTGCTTATCGCGATGAGCACGGCGACTTTGCTTCAGTGGATGAGTTACTGGAGGTCAAAGGTATTGGTGAGGCGACGCTGGAGAAGAATCGCGATAAGTTGAGTATTAACTGAAGCGTTCAGTTGTGTAGTTAAGGCCGGTTATCAACCGGCCTTTTTGTTGTGTGCGCCAGGCATGGCGCGTTGCGCGTAAGCGCAACTGGCTGACTAGACTGGTGACTGGGAGGTCCTGTCCTTGGGCGTCTTACAGGCTCCGTTTATCAATCCCAGCTCAACGCTCCGCCCGTTTGATACTCAATAACCCGCGTCTCGAAGAAGTTTTTCTCCTTCTTCAAGTCCATGATTTCGCTCATCCATGGGAACGGGTTAGAGGTGCCTGGGTACTCTTCCTTCAAGCCAATCTGGGTCAAGCGACGGTTGGCGATAAATTTGAGGTAGTCCTCCATCATCGCGGCGTTCATGCCCAGTACGCCGCGCGGCATGGTGTCGCGGGCGTATTCGATTTCGAGTTGGGTGCCTTCCAGGATCATCTGGGTTGCTTCGTCCTTCATCGCGGCGTCCCACAGGTGTGGGTTTTCGATCTTGATCTGGTTGATCACGTCGATGCCGAAGTTCAGGTGCATGGATTCGTCACGCAGGATGTACTGGAACTGCTCGGCGACGCCGGTCATCTTGTTGCGCCGGCCCATGGAGAGGATCTGGGTGAAGCCGCAATAGAAGAAAATGCCTTCCAGTACGCAGTAGTAAGCGATCAGGTTGCGCAGCAGTTCTTTGTCGGTCTCGACCGTGCCGGTGGTGAAGGTCGGGTCGGAGATCGAACGGGTGTATTTGAGGCCCCAGGCGGCCTTTTTAGCGACCGATGGGATCTCGTGGTACATGTTGAAGATCGCGCCTTCGTCCATGCCCAGCGATTCGATGCAGTACTGGTAGGCGTGGGTGTGGATCGCCTCTTCGAACGCCTGGCGCAGGATGTACTGGCGGCACTCGGGGTTGGTGATCAGGCGGTATACAGCCAGCACCAGGTTGTTGGCGACCAGGCTGTCGGCGGTGGAGAAGAAGCCGAGGTTGCGCATGACGATGCGGCGCTCGTCGTCGGTCAGGCCGTCCGGGGTTTTCCACAACGCGATATCCGCGTTCATGTTCACTTCCTGCGGCATCCAGTGGTTGGCGCAACCATCCAGATACTTCTGCCAGGCCCAGTCGTACTTGAAGGGTACGAGTTGGTTGAGGTCGGCGCGGCAGTTGATCATGCGCTTTTCATCGACCGCTACGCGGGCGGAGGCGCCTTCCAGCTCGGCCAGGCCTTCGGCGATGTCGAGTTGGTCGAGGGCGGCCTTGGCGCGTGCCACGGCGGCGCTGTCGTCGGCTGCGATGGCGCGGGCTTCAACCGCAGCGGCACCGCCGACCTGGTCGAGTTTGTCGATATTCATGTCCGCGACGTGTGCGGTGGTGTTGCTGGCAACGGCTGTGTCTGCGCCGTCTTCCTTGTCAAATTCATCCCAGCTCAGCATGGCTTGGCTCCTGCTTGCGGGCCGGTGAAATAACCGACCTGTGTGGATATACAGTCTAATTGTGTTCCGTTGCGTACAGCGCGCAAGGGTAAAACGGGTACCGCTGGTCGGGGTGGCTCTAGTGACTGGCCGTTGCCCCGAGGCCCACGCCGGCAAAGGCGGGGGGTGGTAATTGGTCGGAGAGAGGAAAATCGTGTTGCCTGTTGCCCCTCTCCCTAACCCTCTCCCCGAAGGGGCGAGGGGACTGACTGTGTTTATGCAGCACGTTCTATAGGTGCTGCCTGTTCAGTAAAAGCATCGCCAGCAAGCTGGCTCCTACATGGTGTTGCGTTTGCTCTTTGCTCGACGTTCGAGCGTGTAGCTGAGCGAGTGAGCGCTAGGCGCCTGGTGGGTTGGAACCCCTGAGCATACGACTGTATGTGATGGGGGCCGACCTACCAGGCAACAACGCGCGCGCCGCTCAGATACGCGCGCTTACTGACATGCTTCGCAGTCTGGCTCGTCGATTGCGCAAGCCTTTGGTACTGGAGCTGGGCCTGCGCTCATTTCTACTTCCGGGGCCTTGGCCGGGGCTGCGCTCAGGCCGTCGTTGCCGCCACTGGACACGGCATTCAGCTTGCCGGTGTTGATGGTGGACTTCTCGGTGCTGGTCGCGGCCAGGGCACGGAGGTAGTAGGTGGTTTTCAGGCCACGGTACCAAGCCATGCGGTAGGTCACGTCGAGCTTCTTGCCCGATGCGCCGGCGATATACAGGTTCAGCGACTGCGCCTGGTCGATCCACTTCTGGCGGCGGCTGGCGGCATCGACGATCCACTTGGTGTCGACTTCAAACGCGGTGGCGTAGAGGTCTTTCAGCTCTTGCGGGATGCGCTCGATCTGCTGCACGGAACCGTCGTAGTACTTCAGGTCGTTGATCATCACCGAGTCCCACAGGCCGCGCACTTTGAGGTCGCGAACCAGGTAGGGGTTGATCACGGTGAATTCGCCTGAGAGGTTCGATTTCACGTAGAGGTTTTGGTAAGTCGGCTCGATCGACTGCGACACGCCGGTGATGTTGGCGATGGTGGCGGTTGGCGCGATGGCCATGATGTTCGAGTTACGAATACCTTTCTGCACGCGGGCACGCACTGGAGCCCAGTCCAGGGACTCGGTCAGGTCGACGTCGATGTACTTCTGGCCGCGCTGCTCGATCAGGATCTGCTGCGAATCGAGCGGCAGAATGCCTTTGCTCCACAGCGAACCCTGGAAGGTTTCGTAGCTGCCGCGCTCATCGGCCAGGTCACAGGAGGCCTGGATGGCGTAGTAGCTGACCGCTTCCATCGACTTGTCAGCAAATTCCACGGCGGCGTCGGAGCCGTATGGGATGTGCTGCAGGTACAGGGCGTCCTGGAAGCCCATGATGCCAAGGCCGACCGGGCGGTGACGGAAGTTGGAGTTACGCGCTTGCGGCACCGAGTAGTAGTTGATGTCGATAACGTTATCGAGCATGCGCACGGCGACCTTGATGGTCTTCTGCAGCTTGGCGGTGTCCAGCTTGCCGTCCTTTATGTGGTTCGGCAGGTTCACCGAGCCCAGGTTGCACACGGCGATTTCGTCGGCGTTGGTGTTCAGGGTGATCTCGGTGCACAGGTTCGAGCTGTGTACCACGCCCACATGCTGCTGCGGGCTGCGCAGGTTGCATGGGTCTTTGAAGGTCAGCCATGGGTGGCCGGTTTCAAACAGCATGCTGAGCATCTTGCGCCACAGGTCTTTGGCCTGGATGGTCTTGAACAGCTTGATCTTGCCGCCGTACTGGGTCAGGGCTTCGTAGTACTCGTAGCGCTCTTCGAAGGCTTTACCGGTGAGGTCGTGCAGGTCCGGTACTTCGCTTGGCGAGAACAGGGTCCACTGGCCATCGTCGAAGACGCGCTTCATGAACAGGTCTGGAATCCAGTTGGCGGTGTTCATGTCGTGGGTGCGGCGACGGTCGTCCCCGGTATTTTTACGCAGCTCGATGAACTCTTCGATGTCCATGTGCCAGGTTTCCAGGTAAGCGCAGACCGCGCCCTTGCGCTTGCCGCCCTGGTTGACTGCTACTGCGGTGTCGTTGACCACTTTGAGGAAGGGCACAACGCCCTGGCTCTTGCCGTTGGTGCCTTTGATGTAGGCGCCTAGCGAGCGAACCGGCGTCCAGTCGTTACCCAGGCCGCCAGCAAACTTGGAGAGCAGAGCGTTGTCGCGGATGGCGTCGTAGATGCCGCCCAGATCGTCCGGCACGGTGGTCAGGTAGCACGAGCTCAGCTGCGCGCGCAGAGTGCCGGCGTTGAACAGGGTCGGCGTCGAGGCCATGTAGTCGAAGGACGACAACAGGTTGTAGAACTCAATGGCGCGTTCTTCGCGCTGCTTTTCTTCAATCGCCAGGCCCATGGCCACGCGCATAAAGAATACTTGCGGCAGTTCGAAGCGGGTGCCGTCTTTATGGATGAAATAGCGGTCGTAGAGGGTCTGCAGGCCCAGGTAGGTGAACTGCTGGTCGCGCTCGTGGTTGATCGCCTTACCGAGTTTTTCCAGGTCGAAGTCGAGCAGCACGGGGTTGAGCAATTCGAACTCAACGCCTTTGGCGATGTAAGCCGGTAGGGCCTTGGCGTACAGCTCGCTCATTTCGTGGTGGGTGGCGCTGGTGGCGACACCGAGGAAGCCCAGGCCTTCGGCGCGGATGTTATCCATCAACAGGCGCGCGGTGACGTAGCTGTAGTTGGGCTCACGCTCAACCAGGGTGCGCGCGGTCATCACCAGGGCGGTGCTGACATCGCTCTGCGCGACGCCGTCGTAGAGGTTCTTCAGGGTTTCTTTCTGGATCAACGCGCCGTCGACTTCCGCCAGGCCTTCGCATGCTTCGGTGACGATGGTGTTGAGACGGCCCATGTCCAGCGGCGCAACCGTGCCGTCGAGGTGGGTGACGCGGATGCTTGGGTGCGGCTCGGCGATGTCAGTGGCGGCGCCGCTTTTGCGCGCCTGGCTGCGCGATTCGCGGTAGATCACGTAGTCGCGGGCAACTTTCTGCTCGCCGGAACGCATCAGGGCGAGTTCGACCTGGTCCTGGATTTCTTCGATATGAATGGTGCCGCCGGACGGCATGCGGCGCTTGAAGGTGGCGCTGACCTGCTCGGTCAGACGCTCGACGGTTTCATGGATACGCGACGAGGCGGCTGCGGTACCGCCTTCAACTGCGAGAAAAGCCTTGGTGATGGCAACGGTGATCTTGTCATCGGTGTAGGGCACCACGGTGCCGTTACGCTTGATCACGCGCAGTTGACCCGGCGCGGTGGCGCTCAGGCTCTGGTTGTCATCGGTGGCCTGCGACGTATTAGCCTGCGGGTTCTCGCGGGAGGTGTCGGTGTGCATGAAAGTCTCCATGTTCTGTATTTATTAGTCAGACGCTTTGCCGTCGACCGCTGCGGCTACTGCCATTCATTCCATTTCAACAATGCCATGGGCGCAGCCAGAGGCCGGGCACACGGGACTTGCAAATTGGGCGGGGAAGAAACGACTAAAGCGCCTTCCTGGCTCAAGAGTCACACGTCAAGGCGTTTTTTGCGCCTTAACTACTACATCTAGTGGTGCAACCGCGTGTGCGGTTGGCGCTTTATTCATTTTCAGGCGCGCTAAGCACTGCACTGAAGAGCGGCCTGTTGCGGTAGAACAGGCGTACTGCAAAGGTCTTTCAGGCGACCGGTGACGGGCTGGGATCAGGCCGTGTGCGAGTCATTTTTCTTGTGTCCGGTTGCCAAGCTAAACCCAACATGTGGTGGGTGTAGCGCGATTGGCATACAAGATAATGCGCTATCTGGGGTATTGCAAGGCGATAGAGCAAGAACAACCTGTGGATAAGTTGTGGGTGAATTGTGGGTTAAACCGCACGATTGGCGGCAAGCCCGCATGCTTGCTGGGATGTACCGTTCGTCGGTGTTGATCAGGCTTTGCCCGAGGTTTACCCAGGCGTGGCCTAACTCTCAGCTCGATACTACATCTAGTGTTTTTACAGAAATGTGGCATGCGCTATGCAGTGCCTGGTGCATTGATACAATGCCGGCCGTTTCCGTGTTGTCTGGAGTCCGTTGTGGAGCAGCAGTCGTGGCACATTCTTATTGTCGAAGACGACCAGCGCTTGGCCGAATTGACCCGTGAGTACCTGCAGGGCAATGGCCTTAACGTGTCCATCGAGATGGATGGCGCGCAGGCCGCCGCGCGGATTCTGCAGGAGCAGCCCGATCTGGTGATTCTTGATCTGATGCTGCCCGGCGAAGACGGCCTGTCAATCTGCCGCAAGGTACGCGGGCAATACGAAGGGCCGATTCTGATGCTTACTGCGCGCACCGACGACATGGACCAGGTGCTGGGCCTGGAGATGGGTGCGGATGACTATGTGTGTAAGCCGGTACGCCCGCGCGTGCTGCTGGCGCGCATCCGCGCACTGCTGCGCCGTCATGAGGGCAGTGAGGCGCAGGCACCAAGCGAGCGTCGGCGTCTGCAATTCGGTCCGCTGGTAATCGACAGCGCCATGCGTGAAGCCTGGCTGGGCGAGCAGGGCATTGAGCTGACCAGTGCCGAGTTCGATCTGCTGTGGCTGCTGACATCGAATGCTGGGCGAATTCTCTCGCGCGAGGAAATCTTCAATGCTCTGCGCGGCATTGAGTACGACGGCCAGGACCGCTCTATCGACGTGCGCATTTCGCGCATCCGCCCGAAAATCGGCGATGACCCGATGCACCCACGGCTAATTAAGACCGTGCGCAGCAAGGGGTATTTATTTGTTGCCGAGGCGGCCGAAGCGCTGCCATGAATTTACTGCCATGAACTCGATCTTCCTGCGCATCTATGGCGGCATGCTTGCCGTGCTGGTGCTGGTGGCGCTGCTCGGTGTCGGCGCGCTGCAGTTGCTTAATGAAGTGCGCGTGGATCAATACCGTGAGCGCCTGGCCCAGGGCACTTTCCGCCTCATGACCGATAACCTCTCGCCGATGCTGGACGTCGAGCGGCGCCGCGCCGTGACGGTGTGGGGGCGCTTGCTCGGCATTCCGCTGCGCGTCGAGGCCCTGGGCAGTGCCGAGCTGGACAGTGGTGCGCGTAATAGTCTGCGTCGCGGCCAGGTATTGGTGCAGCAGACCGGTCCGCACGCAGCGCGCATCTTCAGTCAGTTGAACGAGCAGCCGCTGCTGCTGGTCGCCGATGTGCAGCAGGTTAGCGAGCAACTGGCCCGTGCCACCAGCTTTCTGCTGATCGATGAGCTGGTGCGCTATCCCTGGGATGAACAACCGCGCCGACTCGCGGCGCTAAAAAAGGACAAACAGTTCGGCTTTGACCTGCGCCTGGTGCGTCTTGATCAAGCCGACCTCGACCCCGATCAGCGCCGCCGCGTGGACGAAGGCGACACAGTGATGGCCCTGGGCCGTGGCGGTGACAGCGTCCATGTGTTCTCCGGCATCGTCGATACCGACTGGGTGCTGGAGATCGGCCCGCTGTACCAAATGAACCCCTATCCGCCGCAGCTGCTGGTGCTGATCGGCGCACTGGGACTGAGCTTGATTGGGCTGATGGTTTACCTGCTGGTACGGCCGTTGGAGCAGCGTTTGAGTGATCTGGAAGGTGCTGCCACGAACATTGCCAGCGGCCGCCTGGATGCCCGCGTGCCGACCCGTGGAACGGATTCGGTGGGGCGCTTGGCGGCGGCTTTTAACGCCATGGCCGAGCATTTGCAGCGCTCCCTGAGCATTCAGCGCGAGATGGTGCGTGCGGTGTCCCATGAGCTGCGCACACCGGTGGCGCGCCTGCGCTTTGGCCTGGAAATGATCGGCGACGCGCAAAGCGCTGCGGCGCGGCGCAAATATATGGAAGGCATGGACAGCGATATCCAGGACCTCGACAAGCTGGTCGATGAAATGCTCACCTACGCGCGCCTGGAGCAGGGCGCGCCGGCGCTGAACTTCCAGCAGGTCGACCTGAATGAGTTGATCGATCAGGTGATCACCGAGCTGGCTCCGCTGCGCGCCAGCGTGCGGGTCGAACACGGCCCCTCACGTGATGCGTTGGATGGCGGCGGCGCCTGTGTCGAGGCCGAGCTGCGCTACTTGCACCGCGCGCTGCAGAACCTGGTGAGCAATGCCATGCGTCATGCCGAATCACGGGTGCGGGTGAGCTATCAGGTAGGCCAGCAACGTTGCCGTGTGGATGTTGAAGACGATGGCCCTGGCGTGCCGGAAGAGGCCTGGGAGCGGATATTCACGCCGTTCCTGCGCCTGGATGACAGCCGCACCCGCGCCTCGGGCGGCCATGGCCTGGGTTTGTCCATCGTGCGGCGCATCACCTACTGGCACGGTGGCCGCGCGCAGATCAGTCGCAGTGAAAACCTCGGCGGGGCGTGTTTTACCCTGATCTGGCCGCGTAAGCAGGGCTAAGCAGGCGGCGTTCCGGCCATCTCTATCGCGGGCATGGCCCGCTCCTACAGGTACAGCGGCGAGCCGCGTAGGAGCGGGCTTGCCCGCGAAGCTTTTGCTGTTGGCGTGCAACCGCTATTACCCTCGTGGTACGCCTAGATACAACCCATCAATTGCTTGTGGGTCAGCTTTAGAACGGTGCGGGGCATTCGAAGCGCATCCGCTCGCCGGTCTGCGGGTGAGTGAGGCTGAGCATGCTGGCGTGCAGGCACAGACGCGGGTAAGCAGCCAGGGCCTGTTCGTGGGCATAGAGGCCGTCGCCGAGCAGTGGGTGGCCGATGGACAGCATGTGCACGCGCAGTTGGTGCGAGCGGCCTGTTATGGGCGTCAGTTCAACGCGGCAATGTTCGGCGTGCCGCTCCAACACTTTCCAATAGGTCAGCGCATGTTTGCCCTGTTCATGGTCGACCACGTGGCGCGGTTTGGTCGGCGGGTCGTAACGCAGGGGCAGGTCGATGCTGCCGCTGTCCAGCTCGGGCTGGCCCCAGCACAGGGCGGTGTAGGCCTTCTCGGTCTCGCGGTCGTGAAACTGGCGGGACAGCTCGCGGTGGCTGTCTGCGTCGCGGGCCAGGACGATGATCCCCGAGGTTTCCCAATCCAGGCGATGGACGATGCGCGCTTCCGGGTAGCCGTTTTCCTGCAGGCGTGTGACCAGGCAATCGCGGTTGTCTTCGGCGCGGCCGGGCACCGAGAGCAGTAGGGTGGGCTTGTTGATCACCAGCAGGGCGGCGTCCTGGTGGAGAATTACGACATTTGACAGCGGCATGGGCATTCCACAAATAGAAACGGCGGCCAGGGCCGCCGTTTCGGGGTGTTAGACAATCAACGATCGGGCAGAGTGATATTGAGCTCCAGAATGGAGCAGCTGCCCTGGTTTTCCAGTGCAACCTGCACTTGATCCGAGTCGATATTGACGTACTTGCGGATCACCTCGACCAGTTCTTGCTGCAGGGCCGGCAGGTAGTCTGGCTGGCTGCGCTGGCCGCGCTCGTGGGCGACGATGATTTGCAGGCGCTCTTTGGCAATGGACGCCGTGGTTTCTTTCTTGCGCTCACGAAAGAAGTCAAAAATGTTCATTCACGACCTCCAAACAGGCGTTGCATAAAGCCCTGTTTTTTCACGTCGAGGAAGCGGTGCGCAACGTCCTTGCCAAGCAAGCGGTCAACCGCATCGCTGTAGGCCTGGCCCGCGTCGCTTTGGTCGTCAAGGATCACCGGCACGCCCTGGTTTGATGCCTTGAGTACGGCTTGCGACTCCGGAATCACGCCAAGCAGGCGGATGGCGAGGATTTCCTCGACGTCTTCCACGCCAAGCATTTCACCCTTGAGCACGCGCTCCGGGTTGTAGCGGGTCAGCAGCAGGTGTTCCTTGATCGGCTCTTCGCCTTTCTCGGCGCGGCGCGATTTGCTTGCAAGCAGGCCGAGCATGCGGTCCGAGTCACGTACCGAGGAGACTTCCGGGTTGGTCACAACAATCGCTTCATCGGCGAAGTACATGGCCAGGTGCGCGCCTTTTTCGATACCAGCCGGCGAGTCGCAGACCACGTATTCGAAGGTTTCGCGCAGCTCATTGATGATTTTCTCGACGCCTTCCTGGGTCAGCGCGTCTTTGTCACGGGTCTGGCTGGCGGCCAGCACGTAGAGGTTTTCTAGGCGCTTGTCTTTGATCAGCGCTTGCGAGAGGGTCGCTTCGCCGTTGACCACGTTGACGAAGTCGTACACCACGCGGCGTTCGCAGCCCATGATCAGGTCGAGGTTGCGCAGGCCGACGTCGAAGTCGACGATGACAGTTTTGTGCCCGCGCAGAGCGAGGCCGGTACCGATGGCAGCGCTGGTGGTGGTTTTACCGACGCCACCTTTGCCGGACGTAACAACGAGGATCTTGGCCAAGGTGATTCACCCCAAAATGTAGAGAAAACGCAGGTTCCGTGGCCTATTTCAGGCGTCCGGCTGCCCTGTTTGAAAAGTGGCGGCAGTATCCGTTAAAGGCGGGTGATGTTCAACACGTCACCCGACAGGCTGACATGCACCGCTTCCCCCAGAGTGGGTCGCGGCGCAGGTCTTCGGCCACCTTGTAGTGGCCGGCGATGGACAGCAGTTCTGCGCCCATCTGCTGGCAGAAAATCCGCGCCTTAAGATTGCCCTTGATGCCGGCCAGTGCCCGGCCGCGCATCGGTGCGTACACATGGATGTTGCCATCGGCGAGAAGTTCCGCGCCGGCGCTGACCGGGGCCAGAACGATCAGGTCGCCGCCCTGGGCATACACCTGTTGGCCGCCACGTACCGGGCTGGTGATGATTTTACTCGGCTTGAATTCGGGCTCTGCAGGTTTTTCCGGCTTTGGTGGCGCAAGGTCGATGGGCCGTTCGCGTGCGCCGGACGGCGGCAGTACCGGTAAATCCAAGGCTTCGGCGGCCGCAATATCGGCCTCGCGGTTGGCGCGTATCGCCAGGGTGCGCAGGCCATGCTTACGGCAGACCGCCATCAGCTCGGCCAGGTCGAGCGCGCCTTCGCCTTCCGGCAGTTTGTCCAGAGCCAGCACCAGCGGCGTGTTGCTGAAAAAGGCCGGGGCCTGGGCGACTTTTTCACCAAGCTGTTGGTCGAGGCGGGCGAGGTCGTTGTGCGCCAGCTCCATCACGGTGATGGCCAGCATGCTGCCTTTTAGCTGGAATACGGGGTCTTGCGCGAGGAGATCGGCTTGGCTCATGGTCTGCCTGATGCGGCCCTTATTAGAAACTGAGGGAAAAGTAAGCCGGACTTATAGCGAGAACGCCGCGTGCTCGCAAGTTACGCGCCGCGAAACCTGGCGGCAGGCAAACTCCTGATAGAATGCGGCGCTTTCTTGCGTGCCTCGGACCTGTGTTATGGATCGCCCTGTATTTCGCGTCTACTTCCTTCATCCGCGTTTTTGGTTGCTGTGGCTGGGCTTGGGTCTGCTGTGGCTGGTCGCCCAGCTGCCATATAAGGTGCTGTTGCGGCTGGGGCGCGTGTTGGGCGGCGTGATGTATCGTCTGGCCCGTTCGCGGCGCAAGATCGCCGCGCGCAACCTGGAGCTGTGTTTCCCGCAGATGTCAGCCGCCGAGCGGGAGCACCTGTTGAGAGAGAACTTCGCTTCAACCGGTATTGCTTTTTTTGAGATGGCAATGAGCTGGTGGTGGCCCAAGGCCCGGCTGGCGCAGCTGGCTCATATCGAGGGTCTCGAGCATTTGCAGCAAGCCCAGGCGCAAGGTCAGGGGGTGATCCTGATGGCAATTCACTTCACCACCCTGGAAATCGGCGCGGCGTTGCTCGGGCAGGTGCACGTCATCGACGGTATGTACCGTGAGCACAAAAACGTGCTGTTTGACTTCATTCAGCGCCGCGGTCGAGAGCGGCATAATCTGAGCGCCACGGTCATCAAGCGCGAGGACGTGCGCGCCATGCTCAAGGTGCTGCGTGGGGGGCGGCCTATATGGTATGCGCCGGATCAGGATTATGGTCCCAAGCAAAGCCTCTTCGTTCCGCTGTTCGGTATTGCAGCGGCTACCGTCACCGCTACCAGCAAGTTCGCCCGTATGGGTCGTGCTCAGGTGATTCCCTTTACTCAGCAGCGCCTGCCCGATGGTCAGGGGTATCGGCTGGTGATCCATCCGCCGTTGGCGGATTTCCCCACCGAGAGCGAAGAGGCCGATTGCCTGCGAATCAATCAGTGGGTCGAACAAGCTATCAGCGTCTGCCCCGAACAGTATCTGTGGGCGCATCGGCGCTTCAAAACTCGGCCGCCAGGCGAGCCGAAGCTCTATAGAAAGAAACGTTAGCTTCTGACTTGGTCCGCCATCCAATTGGCGGGTCGCTTGTTTAAAGTGGGTTTTCTTGGCACTTGCGGGTTCCGTGTGCGCCTGACTGGCTCCTATACTGGCTAAAAAACAGTGGGAAACAGCCTATGCCGTACCCTGCTCCAACCAATCAGCCGGTTACCGGGCTGATTCTCTCCGGCGGTGGCGCACGGGCGGCCTATCAGGTGGGCGTGCTGGCGGCGATTGCCGACTTGCTGCCCAACGCGGCGCACAATCCTTTTCCGGTGATCGTCGGCACCTCCGCCGGCGCGATCAATGCGGTGGGCCTGGCCTGCGGTGCGTTGCACTTCACCGAGGCCGTACGGCGGCTGACCAGCGTCTGGCAGGGCTTTCATACCCATCAGGTGTATCGCAGTGATTGGCCGGGCGTGTTGCGCCAGGCCAGCCGCTTTATTGGTCACAGCTTGCTCGGGCTGGGCGGCCAAGTGCCGGTGGCGTTGCTCGACAGCTCGCCGCTGGCCGATCTGCTCGGGCGTGAGCTGGATTTCAGCGGGATCGCCGCAGCGGTGCGCCACCGCCAGCTGCGCGCGGTGGCCGTGACGGCTTTCGGTTATGAAACCGGCCAGGCGGTGACCTTCTATCAAGGCCGCGCCACCATCGACCCCTGGTTCCGTCATCGTCGGGTGGGTGTGCCAACCCGGCTGGCGCTTGAGCATCTGCTGGCCAGCGCCTCGATTCCGCTGATATTCCCGCCGGTAAAGATCAATCGCGAGTACTTCGGTGATGGCGCAGTGCGTCAGTCCGCGCCAATCAGCCCGGCTTTGCACCTGGGCGCGACGCGGGTGCTGGTGGTGGGGGTCAGTGGTAATCCGACGGGGCCGCAGGCTCAGCCTCCGGTGGTACGGCCGCAGCACAGTCGGCCGCCGAGCCTGGCGCAGATCAGCGGGCATATGCTCAACAGCACCTTTATCGACAGCCTGGAAAGCGATATCGAATTGCTTGAGCGGCTTAACCAGATGGGCCGATTGATCCCGGTCGAAAACCATCCACGTGGCCTGGGGCTCAAACCGGTGGATGTGCTGGTGATTGCGCCTAGTCAGCCGCTGGATCTGATCGCCGCGCGCCATCGCCACGAGCTGCCCAGCGCGCTGCGTATGTTTTTGCGTGGCCCTGGGGCGACCAAGGCCAGTGGGGCAGGGGTGCTGAGTTACCTGCTGTTCGAGCCGGGTTACTGCAACGAGCTGATAGAGCTGGGTTATCAGGACGCCATGGCGCAGAAAGCCCGCTTGATCGAGTTCCTCTGTCTGGACAGTCCGCCGGTGCCTGCGGTGATTCCGATACCCGCCTGAAAAGCCATTGCGTGGTGTGAGGTGATAGGTCGTAGGTTGGCGTTGAGCGTAGCGAAGCCCAACAGGCAGTGGTATGTCGTGTTGGGCTTCGTCGCGTTGCTCCTCAACCCAACCTACCCGCTGAGCAGATGAACAGCCGCGCAACAGTTAACGGGTACATAGCCATCTTTAACACCACACAGCGACGCCCCGCAGGGTGCCCGCGATGGATGGCAGGCCATATAAATCCTTTTCCACACTGCCGATAAAACCGCACCAAGGCAGATGGCTGCATTTAAACTGCGCCTTCGCGATGCTTTCTGTCGCATTTGCGAAAGCTGCGGTTTTCCTAGGGTTGGCGCTATAAGAAGTTGTCGCATGGCGGCAATGCCGGCCCCGGATCAGTCCCTACAATCCTTCACATCGCCTGCTATTGAATGCAGGTGTTCCTCGTCAGGAGAGCTCAGATGTCTGTTCAGCACGACCCGGTGCAACGCGCCGATTTCGACCAGGTGATGGTGCCCAACTACGCACCCGCTGCCTTTATTCCAGTACGTGGCGCCGGTTCGCGCGTGTGGGATCAAAGCGGTCGTGAGCTGATCGACTTTGCCGGCGGCATTGCCGTCAACGTGCTGGGCCATGCCCATCCGGCGCTGGTCAAGGCGCTTACCGAGCAGGCCGGCAACCTCTGGCACGTATCCAACGTGTTCACCAACGAGCCGGCCCTGCGTCTGGCCAAGAAACTGATCGACGCCACCTTCGCTGATCGCGTGTTCTTCTGTAACTCCGGCGCCGAAGCCAACGAGGCCGCGTTTAAGTTGGCCCGTCGTGTGGCGTTCGATAAGTTCGGCGAAGACAAGTGCGAAATCATTGCCGCGACCAACAGCTTCCACGGCCGCACCCTGTTTACCGTCAGCGTTGGTGGTCAGCCGAAGTATTCCGACGGTTTCGGCCCGAAGATCCAGGGCATCAGCCACATCCCTTATAACGATATCGAGGCGCTAAAGGCTGCGGTATCGGACAAAACCTGCGCCGTGGTGCTGGAGCCGATTCAGGGTGAGGGCGGCGTGCTGCCGGCTGACCTGGCTTACCTGCAAGCGGCCCGCGAGCTGTGCGACAAGCACAATGCGCTGCTGGTGTTCGACGAAGTGCAGAGCGGCATGGGCCGCAGCGGCGAGCTGTTCGCCTATATGCACTACGGCGTGACCCCGGACATCCTCTCCAGCGCCAAGAGCCTGGGCGGCGGTTTCCCGATTGGCGCCATGCTCACCACCCATGAGTTGGCCAAGCACCTGGCCGTCGGCACCCACGGCACCACTTACGGCGGTAACCCGCTGGCCTGTGCGGTGGGTGAGGCGGTGATCGACACCATCAACACCCCTGAAGTGCTGGCTGGGGTGAAGGCCAAGCATCAGCGCTTCAAAACCAAACTGGAGCAGATCGGCCAACAGTACGACGTGTTCAGCGAAGTGCGCGGCCTCGGTCTGCTGATCGGTGCGGTGCTGGCCGATGCCTGGAAAGGCAAAGCCAAGGCGATCCTCGATGCTGCCGCTGTGGAGGGCGTGATGGTGCTGCAGGCCAGCCCGGACGTGGTGCGTTTCGCCCCAAGCCTGGTGGTTGAAGACGCCGATATCGATGAAGGTCTGGCGCGTTTCGAGCGTGCCGTGGCCAAGCTGGCCCAGGCCTGATTGCCAGCCTGGCCCGTCGTTAGTACGGCGGATCAGGCTGCGCCCGCTTGACCCACGGATGGGTTGAGCAAACAGCAAGGAAGCCTGTCTCTGTGTGTGCCGCAGCCTTTGTTGCGGTTTTCTCTAGGCCGTCCTATTGGGACAGCTTGGAGCTTTTATAAAAAGGAGTGGCACCATGCTGGTGATGCGCCCCGCGCAAATGGCCGACCTCACTGAAGTGCAGCGTCTCGCCGCGGACAGCCCGGTTGGTGTGACTTCACTGCCGGACGACAGTGATCGTCTACGCGAAAAGATCGCTGCTTCGGAGGCCTCATTTTCCGCCGAAGTCAGCTTCAACGGTGAAGAAAGTTACTTCTTCGTTCTCGAAGACACTGAGAGCGGCCGCCTGGTCGGTTGCTCCGGCATCGTCGCCTCGGCCGGCTATTCGGAGCCGTTCTACAGCTTTCGTAACGAAACTTTCGTGCACAACTCCCGCGAGCTGAAGATCCATAACAAGACCCATGTGCTCTCGCTGTGCCACGACCTCACCGGCAACAGCCTGCTGACCAGCTTCTACGTCGAGCGGTCGCTGGTGAGCACCGCCTGGTCGGAACTCAATTCGCGTGGTCGTTTGTTATTCCTGGCCAACCACCCGGAGCGCTTTGCCGATGCGCTGGTGGTGGAGATCGTCGGCTATAGCGATGAGGCCGGCGATTCGCCGTTCTGGGATGCGGTGGGGCGCAACTTCTTTGACATGAATTACACCGAGGCCGAGCGCTTGTGTGGCCTGAAAAGCCGCACCTTCCTCGCCGAGCTGATGCCGCATTATCCGATCTACGTGCCGCTGCTGCCCGATGAGGCGCAAGAGGCCATGGGCCAGGTGCATCCACGGGCGCAGATCAGCTTCGACATTCTGATGCGTGAAGGCTTCGAGACCGACCATTACATCGACATCTTCGACGGCGGCCCGACCCTGCATGCGCGTACCTCGGGTATCCGCTCGATTGCCCAGAGCCGCGTGGTACCGCTGCACGTCTCCGCCAATGAAGAGCGTGAGCCTGTAAAAGGTGGTCGGCCGTATCTGGTGAGTAACGGTCAGTTGCAGGATTTCCGCGCCATCGTTGTGGATCTTGATTGGGTGCCGGGCAAGCCGGTCACTCTGAGTTTGGCGGCTGCCGAGGCCCTGGGTGTCGGCGAGGGCGTCAGCGTACGCCTGGTTGCGGTTTAAGGAGTTAGCGCATGATCGTTCGTCCCGTCCGCAGCACCGATCTGCCGGCCCTGTTGCAACTGGCGCGCAGTACCGGCGCTGGCCTGACCACGCTGCCCGCCAATGAGGAACGCCTGGCGCACCGCGTTGGCTGGGCTGAGAAAACCTTCCGTGGCGAAGCCGCGCGTGCCGATGCCGACTACCTGTTCGTGCTCGAAGACGACAACGGCGAGGTGGTCGGTATCTCAGCCGTCGCCGGCGCCGTTGGTCTGCGCGAACCCTGGTACAACTACCGGGTCGGCTTGACCGTTAGCGCCTCGCAGGAGCTGAATATCCATCGGCAGATCCCCACCCTGTTTCTGGCCAACGACCTGACCGGCAACTCCGAGCTGTGCTCGCTATTTTTGCGCAGTGATCAGCGCAGCGGCCTGAATGGCCGGCTGTTGTCGAAGGCACGCTTTCTGTTTATCGCTGAGTTCCGCGAGCTGTTCGGCGACAAGGTAATTGCCGAGATGCGCGGCATGTCCGATGAGCAGGGCCGTTCGCCATTCTGGGAAAGCCTGGGGCGGCACTTCTTCAAGATGGAATTCAGTCAGGCTGACTACCTCACCGGGGTGGGCAACAAGGCTTTTATTGCCGAGCTGATGCCCAAGTTTCCGCTCTATACCTGCTTCCTCTCGGAGGATGCGCGCAACATCATCGGCCGCGTGCACCCAGATACCGAGCCAGCGCTGGCCATGCTCAAGGGTGAGGGTTTCAGCTATCAGGGCTATGTCGATATCTTCGATGCTGGCCCGTCCATCGAAGCGCAAACCGCGAAGATCCGTGCGGTGCAGGACAGCCAGGTGTTGGTACTGGCCGTCGGCACCCCAGGCGATGACGCGCCGCAGTTTCTGATCCATAACCGCAAGCGCGAAGACTGCCGAATTACCGCAGCGCCGGCGCGCCTGGCTGCCGGCACCCTGGTGGTGGATGCGCAAACCGCCAAGCGCCTACAGATGGCGGCGGGCGATCAGGTGCGGGCGGTTGCGATTTCCGCCCGCGGCTAGCAACTGAACGGCGCTGTCTCTATTTGCTGATCCGGCGTAGGTCGGGTCTACACCTTGCTGGGAGTGATAAAACAAGATGAGCACTCATTACATTGCTGGGGCCTGGCACGCAGGCCAGGGTGAAGCCCTGGAATCGCTCAACCCGGTCAGCCAGGAAACTATCTGGCAAGGCTTTGCGGCTAGCGCCGCACAGGTTGATGCTGCCGTGCAGGCTGCCCGTGGCGCATTTCCAGCCTGGGCTTCGCGCCCGCTGGATGAGCGCATCGCTGTGCTCGAACAGTTTGCCGCCACCCTGAAAACCCATGCAGATGCCCTGGGCCACTGCATCGGCGAGGAAACTGGCAAACCGCTGTGGGAAACCGCCACTGAAGTCACCAGCATGGTCAACAAGATCGCCATCTCGGTGCAGAGTTATCGCGAGCGAACTGGCGAGAAAAGTGGCCCACTGGCCGACGCCACCGCCGTGCTGCGGCATAAGCCCCATGGTGTGGTCGCGGTATTCGGCCCGTACAACTTCCCCGGTCACCTGCCTAATGGCCATATCGTGCCGGCGCTGCTGGCGGGTAACTGCGTGGTGTTCAAGCCCAGCGAACTGACCCCGAAAGTCGCCGAGCTGACGGTCAAGTGCTGGATCGAAGCCGGCCTGCCGCTGGGCGTACTCAACCTGGTGCAGGGCGCGCGCGATACCGGTGTGGCGTTGGCTGCGCATGACGGTATCGACGGGCTGTTCTTTACCGGCTCCAGCCGCACCGGCAACCTGCTGCACCACCAGTTTGCCGGTCGCCCGGACAAAATCCTCGCCCTGGAAATGGGCGGCAACAACCCGCTGGTGGTCGATCAGGTCGCTGATCTCAACGCGGCGGTGTACACCATCATCCAGTCAGCCTTTATCTCCGCTGGCCAGCGCTGCACCTGTGCGCGCCGCCTACTGGTGCCGCAAGGCGCGTGGGGCGATAGCCTGCTGGAGCGCCTGGTGGAGGTTGCTGCGAGTATCAAGGTTGGCAGTTTTGACGCCCAGCCAGCGCCCTTTATGGGTTCGGTGATTTCCCTAGCCGCTGCGCAGCACCTGATCAAAGCCCAGCAGCACCTGCTGAACCAGGGCGCCAAGCCGCTGCTGGAAATGACTCAGCCGTTGCAGGGTGCCGCCTTGCTCACCCCTGGCATCATTGATGTAACCAAGGTCGCCAATCGTCCGGATGAAGAGTTCTTCGGTCCGCTGCTGCAGGTGATTCGCTACGACGACTTCGATGCTGCCATCGCCGAGGCCAACAATACCCAGTACGGCCTGGCCGCTGGCCTGCTGTCCGATTCCAAGGCGCGCTACGAGCAGTTCTGGCTGCAAAGCCGCGCCGGTATCGTCAACTGGAACAAACAGCTGACCGGGGCTGCCAGCACCGCGCCCTTCGGCGGTGTGGGCGCCTCCGGCAACCACCGCGCCAGTGCCTATTACGCGGCTGATTACTGCGCCTACCCGGTGGCCTCGCTGGAAGCTGACAGCCTGAGTCTGCCCGCCACCCTGACCCCCGGAGTAAGCCTGTGAGCAATGCATTCGAAGTGAATTTTGATGGCTTGGTCGGGCCGACTCACAACTACGGTGGCCTGTCCTACGGCAACGTCGCCTCGCAGAGCAACAGCCAGGTTGCGTCCAACCCGAAAGAAGCGGCCAAGCAGGGTCTGGCCAAGATGAAGGCCCTGATGGATATGGGCTTCAAGCAGGGCGTACTGGCCCCGCAGGAGCGCCCGAATGTCGCCGTGCTGCGCAGCCTGGGCTTTACCGGCACCGACGCACAAGTGATCCAGAAAGCCGCGAAAGACGCCATGCCGCTGCTGGTTGCCAGCTGCTCGGCCTCCAGCATGTGGACCGCCAACGCCTGCACCGTCAGCCCGAGTGCCGATACTGCTGATGGTCGCGTGCACTTCACCGCCGCTAACCTCAACTGCAAATTCCACCGCTCCATCGAACACCCGACCACCAGCCGCGTGCTTGGTGCGATGTTCGCCAACGATCAGCACTTCGCCCACCACGCGGCGTTGCCGGCAGTCGGTCAGTTCGGTGATGAAGGCGCGGCCAACCACACGCGCTTCTGCAAAGGCTACGGTGATGCTGGCGTGGAGTTCTTCGTGTTCGGCCGCAGCGCCTTCGACAGCCGCTTCCCGGCCCCGCAGCGCTACCCGGCGCGGCAAACCCTGGAAGCTTCGCAGGCGGTTGCCCGTTTGCATGGCCTGAGTGATGACGGCGTGGTCTACGCCCAGCAGACGCCAACCGTGATCGATCAGGGCGTATTCCACAACGACGTGATCGCGGTGGGTAATGGTGAGGTGCTGTTCTATCACCAGGACGCCCTCCTCGATACCGACAAGGTACTGGCCGAGCTGAGCGACAAGCTCGCCCGCCGTGGTGGCAACTTCCAGTCCGTGTGTGTGCCGCGTGATGCGGTGACGGTGGAGGATGCGGTCAAGTCCTACCTGTTTAACAGTCAGCTGCTCAACCGCGCCGAGGGCGGCATGCTGCTGATCGTGCCGGAAGAATGCCGCAACAACGCCAATGTCTGGTGCTACCTGGAGCAACTGACCAGCGGTAATGGGCCGATCCGCGAGGTTAAAGTCTTCGACCTCAAGCAGAGCATGCAGAACGGTGGCGGCCCAGCATGCCTGCGCCTGCGCGTGGCGCTCAAGGAGCACGAGCTGGCGGCGGTCAACCAGGGCGTGATCATGACCCCGACCCTGCACGACAGCCTCAACGTCTGGGTCGACAAGCACTACCGTGACCGCCTGAGCGAAAACGATCTGGCTGACCCACAATTGCTCAACGAATGCCGTGCAGCCTTGGACGAACTGACGCAGATCCTTAAACTGGGCGCGGTTTATCCATTCCAATTAGCTTGAGTAGGGTGGGTCGCGCTTTCTCGGCCCACCATGACGGGCTTGTGGTGGATGTAAAAAACGACAGCCACCCTACGCCAACACCTGTGGAGATTTTATGAGCGACGCCCTGCAACTGATCCTCGAAGATACTGACGGCACCCAGCTGGAAACCTCCTGCACACGTTTTGCCGTGATCTGGCAGGGCCAGGAAATCTGGTTCCAACAGGTGGGCAACAACCAACTGATGATCGGTGTGGACGTGGAGGAGGGCGCTGCTGAATACGCCAACCTGCTGCTGCGCCCGCTGGCCACCAACCTGGTCAGCCTGGAGCTGGAAATGGAAGCCGCTGGTCTGGATGAAGATGAACAGGACGGTCATGTGCATGGCCCCGACTGCAACCACTAAGAGTTTTACGCTCTGAGGAAACGCCCATGCTTGCCCTTGGCAAATTGCTCGAACTGACCCTGGCCGGCCATGAACCGGCAGCGAAGATTCAGCTGACTCCCGAGGGCACGCGTTTGCGTTGGCTGGCCGAAGGCGCGTTGGAAGTCACGCCGCCGGTGGCCAGCGACAACGGTCAGGACCTGCTGCTGTCAGCGGGCATCCATGGCAATGAAACCGCGCCGATTGAATTGCTCGACCGCCTGTTGCAGGGCATTGCTCGCAACCAGCTGAAGCCCCGCGCGCGCATTCTCTTTCTGTTCGGTAACCCCGCGGCTATGCGCAGCGGCGAGCGGTATATCGAGCAGGACATCAACCGCCTGTTCAATGGCCGCCACGACCAGCACACCGGGCCCGAGGCCCTGCGCGCCTGCGACCTTGAGCATTTGGCCGCAACCTTCTTCAGCAAACCAGAGCGCACACGCCTGCATTACGACCTGCACACCGCCATTCGTGCATCAAAGATCGAGCAATTCGCCCTCTACCCGTTTCAGGAGGGCCGCCCACGCAGCCAGCATGAGCTGGCGCGCCTGAACGCTGCCGGGATTGAAGCGGTGCTGCTGCACAACAAAAGCTCGATCACCTTCAGCGCTTACACCTACACCCAGCTGGGGGCGGAAGCCTTCACCCTGGAACTGGGTAAAGCGCGGCCGTTCGGGCAGAACGAACTGGTCAATCTCGACCTGCTTGAGTTGCATCTGCAGGCCCTGATTGAAGGCCGCGAGCTTGAGGGTGCCAGCGATGATTTGGGTGAGCTCAAGTTGTTTGCTGTAGCGCGCGAGGTGATCAAGCACAGCGACGCCTTCAAGCTGCACCTGCCGGCTGATATCGAAAACTTCAGCGAACTGCCGCTCGGCTATCTGCTGGCTGAAGACCTGTCCGACACCCGCTGGGTGGTGGGCGAGCCGGGCGCGCGGATCATCTTCCCCAATCCCAAGGTTAAAAACGGCCTGCGTGCCGGTATCCTGATTGTTCCCGCCGAAGACGTGCAACTAGCCTGATCCCAATGGCAAGTGCCAATCTGTAGCCCGGATGCAATCCGGGGGCCAGTGTTGGCCGCACACTATTTTCCCGGATTTTATCCGGGCTACGACTCTGTTGAGGCGTAATCTGTCCTGCGTTTTCTCGCCTGATCTGTACCTTGTGTGCTTATCCGCAGCGCTTTAGCATCGGGCTTTAGCCCCATCTAAGGACTGCACGCCATGCCCGTTATCGACCTGCGCAGCGACACCGTCACCCAGCCGACCCCAGGTATGCGCGAGGCCATGCATGCCGCCGAGCTGGGCGATGACGTATATGGCGAAGACCCTACAGTCAACCGACTGGAGCAGTATCTGGCTGCCGAGTTGGGTTTTGAGGCGGCGCTGTTTGTGCCCACCGGGACCATGAGCAACTTGCTCGGGCTGATGGCCCATTGCGCGCGGGGCGACGAATATATCGTTGGCCAGCAGGCGCACACCTATAAATACGAAGGTGGTGGCGCGGCAGTGCTCGGCTCAATCCAGCCGCAGCCGATTGATGGCGAGGCCGATGGTTCGCTGGACCTGACCAAGGTCGAAGCCGCGATCAAGCAGGATGACTTCCACTTCGCCCGCACGCGCCTGCTGGCGCTAGAAAACACCATGCAGGGCAAGGTGCTGCCGTTGGCCTATCTGCGGGCGGCGCGTGAGCTAACCACGCGACGCGGCCTGGCCCTGCATCTGGACGGCGCGCGGCTGTATAACGCGGCGGTCAAGCTGGGCGTACCTGCACGGGAGATCACTCAGTACTTCGATTCGGTCTCGGTGTGCCTGTCCAAGGGCCTCGGCGCACCGATTGGCTCGGTGTTGTGTGGCTCAGCTGAGCTGATCGGCAAGGCGCGACGGCTGCGCAAGATGGTCGGCGGCGGTATGCGTCAGGCCGGTATGCTCGCAGCGGCTGGCTTATATGCCTTGCAGCATCAGGTGGCGCGCCTGGCCGAGGATCACGCCAACGCCGAGCTGCTGGCTGCAGGCTTGCGCGAGCTGGGTTATGCGGTGGAGCCGGTGCAGAGCAATATGGTCTATGTCCAGGTGGACGAGCAGGCCGGCGCCCTGAAAGCCTTCTGCGCTGAGCGCGGGATCAAGCTTAGCGCCGCGCCGCGTTTGCGCATGGTTACCCATCTGGATACCTCGGCTGCGGCTATCGGGCAGGTGATCGAGGCTTTTGCCGCGTATTCCCGCGCTTGAGCCGGCCAGCGCCGTAGGATGGGTTAGCCGCCAGCGGGTTATTAGGAGGGCGTCCGTTTACGTGCGGCGTAACCCATCATGGCTGCACTGCGGATGCCGTTGTTGGGTTACGCGGCGGCTCCAGCCGTGTCATGACCAGGCATGCCGGTTGCCGCTAACCCAACCTACTGTTCGTCGTCTTTCGCGTCGAGCGGTGTTATAGCCGTTATCTATTGATAAACACGCTGTACCGATGCTAAAGGCCCGATATAATGCGGCCCTTTGCCGGCTTTGTCGTGGCCGCTGGTTTTTGGAAGATTCCTATGAAAAGCGCAGAAATCCGTGAAGCCTTCCTCAGCTTCTTCGAACAGAAGGGACACACCCGTGTCGCCTCCAGCTCCCTGATTCCGGGCAATGACCCGACCCTGCTGTTTACCAACGCTGGGATGAACCAGTTCAAGGATTGCTTCCTCGGCCTGGAAAAGCGCGCCTACACCCGCGCCGCCACCAGTCAGAAGTGCGTGCGTGCCGGCGGCAAGCACAACGACCTGGAAAACGTCGGTTACACCGCACGCCACCACACCTTCTTCGAAATGCTCGGCAACTTCAGCTTTGGCGACTATTTCAAACGCGACGCCATTCACTTTGCCTGGGAGTTTCTTACCGGCGAGAACTGGCTGAACCTGCCCAAGGAAAAACTCTGGGTCACGGTCTACGCCACTGACGATGAAGCTTTTGATATCTGGAACAAGGAAGTCGGTGTGCCGGCCGAGCGGATGATCCGCATCGGCGACAACAAAGGCGCGCCGTACGCGTCTGACAACTTCTGGACCATGGGCGACACCGGCCCGTGCGGCCCGTGCACGGAGATTTTCTTCGACCACGGCGAGCACATCTGGGGCGGCCCACCCGGCAGCCCGGAAGAGGACGGCGACCGCTATATCGAAATCTGGAACAACGTCTTTATGCAGTTCAACCGCACCGCAGACGGCGTATTGCACCCGCTGCCGGCGCCGAGTGTGGACACCGGCATGGGCCTGGAGCGCGTTAGCGCGGTGCTGCAGCACGTCAACTCGAACTACGAGATCGACCTGTTCCAGAGCCTGCTCAACGCAGCGGCCAAGGCTATCGGCTGCGCCAACGAAGCTCAGGCTTCGCTGAAAGTGGTGGCTGACCACATTCGTTCGTGCGGTTTCCTGATTGCCGATGGCGTTACGCCGTCCAACGAGGGTCGCGGTTACGTGCTGCGCCGCATCATCCGTCGTGCCTGCCGTCACGGTAACAAGCTGGGCGCCAAGGGCAGCTTCTTCTATCAGATCGTTGCCGCGCTGGTGGCAGAGATGGGCGATGCTTTCCCTGAGCTGAAACAGCAGCAGGCGCATATCGAGCGCGTGCTGAAGACCGAAGAAGAGCAATTCGCCAAGACCCTGGAGCAGGGCCTGAAGATCCTCGAACAGGACCTGGACGAGCTGAAAGGCACGGTCATTCCGGGCGAAGTGATCTTCAAACTGTACGACACCTTTGGCTTCCCGATGGACCTCACCGGCGACATCGCCCGTGAGCGTGAGCTGACTCTGGATGAAGAAGGTTTCGAGCGCGAAATGCAGGCGCAGCGCGAGCGTGCCCGTTCTGCCAGCGCCTTTGGCATGGACTACAACGCGCTGGTTAAGGTTGATAGCGACACCGCGTTCCTCGGCTACCAGGGCACCAGCGGCAGCGGCAAGATCATTGCGCTGTTCAAGGCCGGCCAGGCCGTCGATAGCCTGGGCGAAGGTGAGGAGGGCGTTGTGGTCCTCGATCAGACGCCGTTCTACGCCGAATCCGGCGGCCAGGTTGGCGACTGCGGCTTCCTTGAAGGCGCAGGCGTGCGTTTCGATGTGCGTGATACCACCAAGGCGGGCGGCGCATTCCTGCACCATGGCGTTGCGGTCAAAGGCGGCCTGAGTGTTGGCACTTCGCTCAAGGCCGAAGTCGACGCCAGCGTGCGTCAAGCCACAGCGCTCAACCACTCGGCCACCCACTTGCTGCATGCCGCGCTGCGTCAGGTGCTGGGCGAGCACGTGACCCAGAAGGGCTCGTTAGTTGACAGCCAGCGCCTGCGTTTTGACTTCAGCCACTTCGAGGCGATCACTGCGGCGCAGTTGAAAGAGCTGGAAAGCATCGTTAACCGCGAAGTGCGCGGTAACAGCGAAGTGGAAACCCTGGAAACCGACATCGAAACCGCCAAGGCCAAAGGCGCCATGGCCCTGTTTGGTGAGAAGTACGGCGATCAGGTGCGCGTGCTGAGCATGGGCGGCGACTTCTCCGTTGAGCTGTGCGGCGGTACCCATGTCAAACGTACGGGCGATATCGGCCTGTTCAAGATCATCAGCGAAAGCGGTGTGGCCGCAGGCGTGCGCCGTATCGAAGCAGTTACCGGTGCTGCGGCGTTTGCTTACCTGAATGGCGCGGAAGAGCAGCTGAAAGAAGCTGCAGCGCTGGTCAAGGGCAGTCGCGACAACCTGCTGGACAAGCTCGCCGGTGTGCTGGAGCGCAACCGTCAGCTGGAGAAAGAGCTGGAGCAGCTCAAGGCCAAGGCCGCCAGCGTAGCCGGTAATGACCTGGCCGGTTCCGCTGTCGACGTCAAAGGCATCAAGGTGCTGACGGCACGCCTCGACGGTCTGGACGGCAAGGCACTACTTGCCATGGTCGACCAATTGAAGAACAAGCTCGGCAGCGCGGTGATCCTGCTCGGCGGCGTACAGGACGGCAAAGTCGTGCTGGTGGCCGGTGTAACCCAGGACCTGACCAGCAAACTGAAAGCTGGTGAGCTGATGAAGCAGGCGGCTGCGGCGGTCGGCGGCAAGGGCGGCGGTCGCCCGGACATGGCTCAGGGCGGCGGCGTTGATGCGGCGGCCCTCGATGGTGCCCTGGCGTTGGCGGTGGCCTTCGCTGAGCAGGGTCTGTAAACGCCGATTTCCCGGATCTACAGTCCAAGGCCCGGTCTACGTCCGGCGGGCCTTGGCAGGGTATTGAGTTATCTGTTTAATGGGCGCCCTTCACGGGCTGAGGCGGCTTTAAAATGGCTTTGATCGTACAGAAATTTGGCGGCACCTCCGTCGGCACTGTTGAGCGTATTCAGCAGGTGGCCGCGAAGGTGAAGAAATTCCGCGAAAACGGCGATGACATTGTGGTTGTGGTTTCCGCCATGAGCGGTGAAACCAATCGCCTGATCGATCTGGCCAAACAGGTTAGTGATGGTCAGCCGGTACCGCGTGAACTCGACGTGATGGTCTCGACCGGCGAGCAGGTGACCATTGCCCTGCTGGCCATGGCGTTGATCAAGCTTGACGTGCCAGCGGTGTCATACACCGGCAATCAGGTACGCATCCTCACTGACAGCGCGCACAACAAAGCGCGCATCCTGCAGATCGATGACCAGAAGCTGCGCGCCGACCTCAAGGCCGGTCGCGTGGTGGTGGTCGCAGGTTTCCAGGGGGTTGACGAGCACGGCAATATCACCACCCTCGGTCGTGGCGGTTCCGATACCACCGGTGTAGCCCTGGCTGCTGCGCTGAAGGCTGATGAGTGCCAGATCTACACCGACGTTGATGGTGTCTACACCACCGACCCACGTGTGGTGCCGCAGGCTCAGCGCTTGGAAAAAATCACCTTCGAAGAGATGCTGGAAATGGCCAGCCTCGGTTCCAAGGTGCTGCAGATTCGTTCGGTGGAATTCGCCGGCAAGTACAACGTCCCGCTGCGCGTGCTGCACAGCTTCCAAGAGGGGCCGGGCACCCTCATTACCCTTGATGAAGAGGAATCCATGGAACAGCCGATCATCTCCGGCATCGCTTTCAACCGCGACGAAGCCAAGCTGACCATCCGTGGCGTACCGGACATCCCGGGCGTGGCGTTCAAAATTCTCGGCCCGATCAGTGCTGCGAACATCGAAGTGGACATGATCGTGCAGAACGTTGCGCACGATAACACCACCGATTTCACCTTCACCGTGCATCGCAATGACTACACTGCGGCGCAGCAGGTGCTGGAAAACACCGCTCGCGAGTTGGGTGCGCGTGAAGTGATCGGCGATATCAAGATTGCCAAAGTGTCCATCGTCGGTGTCGGCATGCGCTCCCACGCAGGCGTCGCCAGTCGCATGTTCGAGGCGCTGGCCAAGGAAAACATCAATATCCAGATGATCTCCACCTCGGAGATCAAAGTCTCCGTGGTAATCGAAGAGAAATATCTGGAGTTGGCGGTGCGCGCCCTGCACACTGCTTTTGAACTGGATGCCCCAGCCCGTCAGGGCGACTGAGGCATTATCCGAAAGGCGCGGTTTATCCCGCGCCTTTCGTCTTTTTGGTTGGCATGAGCAGGAACTTTCTTTCTGCTCACACTAGTCAATACTTGGGTGAAGGCTCTGCTAGAGATGTTCGGGGCTGCCACCATTTTATTTTTGCAGACTGCTGTTGTCCTGAACTGATATCCGTAAGGAGAAAGGAATGCTGATTCTGACTCGCCGGGTCGGAGAGACCCTGATGGTGGGTGACGAAGTCACTGTCACCGTGTTGGGCGTTAAAGGTAATCAGGTGCGCATTGGCGTTAACGCGCCGAAGGAGGTTGCCGTGCACCGTGAAGAAATTTACCAGCGCATCCAGAAAGAGAAAGGCGAAGAACCAAGCCACTAATTTTTATCGAAATTTTGGCTTTGCAAACGGGGAAAACATGGTTATCATGCGCCCCGTGTTGCGGAGAGGTGGCCGAGTGGCCGAAGGCGCTCCCCTGCTAAGGGAGTACATCTCAAAAGGGTGTCGGGGGTTCGAATCCCCCCTTCTCCGCCATTATTTAGTGCTGTAGGCGTCGATTTTGGAAGTCTGCAGTGCAAGCGTTACATGCACTCATAGCTCAGCTGGATAGAGTACTCGGCTACGAACCGAGCGGTCGGAGGTTCGAATCCTCCTGAGTGCACCAAATCGTAATGGCTTGCAGTGATGCAGGCCATTTTGTTTCAGCCAGCGGTGATCTGGTCAAAAAGCGCCATTTGCACTCATAGCTCAGCTGGATAGAGTACTCGGCTACGAACCGAGCGGTCGGAGGTTCGAATCCTCCTGAGTGCACCAAATCGAAATGGTTTGCAGTGATGCAGGCTAATTTGTTTCAGCCAGCGGTGATCTGGTTTAAAAGCGCCATTGCACTCATAGCTCAGCTGGATAGAGTACTCGGCTACGAACCGAGCGGTCGGAGGTTCGAATCCTCCTGAGTGCACCAAACAAGAAGGGCCTGCAGCGATGCAGGCCCTTTTTTATGTGTCGAATTCAGCGTTTGGCTTTGCCTTTAACGCAGCCGGCCTCATCGAAACTGACGTTGCGCTTATTGCCTTTCTTGCCCTGGTACACGTAACGCGTCTGGCCGTTCTGTTCGGTGACCTTGTCGGGCTTGCCGAGGCTGCTCTCGACATCGGCGCGACTCATGCCCAGGCGTATCTGCTGCTTGATGATGGCGGCGCGCCGTTCGCTGCTGCTCAGGTGGTTGCCGCAGCCATCCTGCTTTGCGCCAATCACTGTCAGCTCCTGTTGATCTTTCTTCTTGCTCTCGCGGCTGGCCTTGCGCGGTTTGGCCAGTGGCACCGGTTTGCCGCTGCCTGGTGTGGGGTTATAGGCCTGTTGCAGGCTCTGGCTGTGCGTATCAGGGCAGCCCTGGCGGGTGAAGGTGACGTGGCCTTTGGCGTCTTCGCAGCGAAATACGCTTGAGCCGAGTGTGGGCAGTGGGCAAAGCAGAATGGCGCAGAAAGCTGCGCAGCGCAGTCCATGCATGGTGCGTCCTCCGTGACGGTGTCATGTGCAAGGGTAGTCCATGTATTTGCATGTGCCAGGCGTGCCTTTGTCGGTGCCTGGCTCGTCGCAGCTAGTGATGTGAGAGTGGGCTTAAGTTTGCCTCGCAAGCGCTTGTTCTAGGTTTGTTTTTGTCACATGCAACGCACCTGGGCGGTGCTATCATTTGCCCTGTCAGCCCCGCCGGGGCTTGTGGGACACCACCATGGACTTACCCAGTAGTTACTCTGAAATTCGATTGTGCAATCACGTACTGACTGATTGACCCTCTTTGGCGTGCGCCGCCGCTGGGGGTGGAGCGCGCCATGACTGAAGTAGAAGCGAAAAAACCGCAGGAAAGCCTGCAAGACCGTCTGGCCCAGGTGGTCGAGTTGCTGCATCGGCACAAGCTGGTCGAAGACCTGACCCACCGTCAGGAAGGCCAGCACCACGGCCGGGTGGAAAATCTGGTGCATCGGCAGAACCTCGCCGAATTGCAGCGCAAGCTTGATGAGCTGCACTCCGCTGACGTTGCCCACATCCTCGAAGCCCTGCCGCTTGATGACCGCCTGACGGTCTGGCAGCTGGTCAAGGTCGAGCGCGACGGCGACATCCTCCTTGAAGTGTCCGACGCAGTGCGTGAAACCCTGCTCGCGGACATGGACGACCATGAAATTCTCGCTGCGGCCAGGGACATGGACGCCGACGAGCTGGCTGATCTGGCCTCCGAGCTGCCGCGCGATGTTGTGCATGAGCTGATGGAAACCCTCGATGCGCAGCAGCGCGAGCGCGTGCGCTCGGCGTTGTCCTACGAGGACGATCAGGTCGGCGCGCTGATGGACTTCGAGATGGTCACCATCCGCGAAGATGTCAGCCTGGAAGTGGTATTGCGCTATTTGCGTCGTCTCAAGGAGCTGCCAGGGCATACCGACAAGCTGTTTGTGGTCGATTACGACGGCGTGCTCAAGGGCGTGCTGCCGGTCAAGCGTCTGCTGGTCAATGACCCGGAAAAACTAGTTAGCGGGGTCATGGCCACCGACCCGGTGAGTTTCCATCCGGATGAGAACGGCTACGACGCCGCGCAAGCGTTCGAGCGTTACGACCTGATTTCTACGCCGGTAGTGGACAAAAACGGCAAGCTGATCGGCCGGTTGACCATCGATGAGATGGTCGACCTAATCCGCGAGGAAAGCGAAAGCGAAGTCCTCAATATGGCCGGTCTGCGCGAGGAAGAAGATATCTTCGCCTCTGTGTGGAAATCCCTGCGCAACCGTTGGGCCTGGCTGGCGATCAATCTGGTTACGGCCTTTTTGGCCTCGCGGGTGATTGGCCTGTTCGAGGATTCCATTGAAAAGCTGGTGGCTCTGGCGGCGCTGATGCCGATTGTGGCGGGTATCGGTGGCAACTCGGGTAACCAGACCATCACCATGATCGTGCGCGCCATGGCGCTGGATCAGGTCAGCACCGGCAATACCTCGCGGTTGATTCGCAAGGAGTTAGGTGTTGGCCTGGTCAACGGCATTGTCTGGGGCGGGGTAATTGGTGTGGTGGCCTACCTGCTTTATGACAGCTGGTCGCTGGGCGTGGTGATGACTGCTGCGATGGTGCTGAACCTGCTGCTGGCGGCGCTGATGGGGGTGTTGATCCCTATGACGCTGGTGCGTATGGGGCGCGATCCAGCTATGGGGGCCAGTGTGATGATCACTGCAGTAACTGACAGTGGTGGCTTTTTTATCTTCCTGGGCCTGGCCAGCTTGTTCTTGCTCTAGTGGCGCGCGGGGAATGTGACGCTTTTTCTACATAAAATGTCTCATTCGGCCGTGCTGGGTTTGCTTCAAACGCTCGTTTCACGCTAAGGTTCGCCAGCTTTGCCCGGGATCAACTCCCGGGCGCTCCACTCTAATAATTAACGCAGTTCATAAGTAGCTGGTAATGGAGCCAAGATGACCCCTAGTGAACTCCTCCTCGAGGGTGTCGAGCTCATGCTATTCGGCCTGGGCACTGTATTTCTCTTCCTGATTCTATTGGTGCTGATGATCCGCGTGATGTCGTGGGTTATTGAGCGTTTTACCGTGAGGGCGCCAATTCCCGTATCTGTGCCATCGGCAGTCAAGCCGGCCTCCGACGAGCCGAGCGCTGATGTGCTAGCCGCTATCCAATCCGCTATTCACCAGCACCGCGCCCGCCGCGGGTGAGCCAGGTTCGACAGGGAGCATCTGTATGACTGCCGTAAAACAAGCACTCGGAATTACTGATGTGGTGCTGCGTGACGCCCACCAGTCGATCCTGGCCACCCGTGTGCGCCTGGAAGACATGCTGCCGATCGCGCCCAAGCTCGATCAGGTCGGCTTCTGGTCCGTGGAGTCCTGGGGTGGCGCGACCTTTGATGCCTGTATCCGTTACCTGGGTGAAGACCCTTGGCAGCGTATCCGTGAGCTGAAAAAAGCCATGCCCAACACCCGCCAGCAAATGCTGCTGCGCGGGCAGAACCTGCTGGGCTACCGCCATTACGCCGATGACGTGGTGGAAAAATTCGTTGAGCGTGCCGCCTTCAATGGCGTTGATGTGTTCCGCGTATTCGACGCGATGAACGATCCGCGCAACCTGCAAACTGCCCTCAAGGCGGTGAAGCAGTTGGGCAAGCATGCCCAGGGCACTATTTCCTATACCACCAGCCCGGTGCATACCCTAGAAATGTGGGTTGACCTGGCCAAGCAGATCGAAGACATGGGCGCCGATTCGGTGGCCATCAAGGACATGGCCGGCATTCTCACGCCCTATACGGCGTTTGAGCTGGTCAGCCGCCTGAAGGCCACGTTGTCGATCCCGATCCATATGCAGTGTCACGCCACCGCCGGCCTGTCGTCCGTTGCCATTCTCAAAGCGGTGGAAGCGGGCATCGACAACGTCGACACCGCTATTTCCTCGCTGTCGATGACCTACGGCCACTCGCCAACCGAATCCGTAGTGGCGATGTTCCAAGGCACCGAGCGCGATACCGGCCTGGATCTGTTGCTGCTTGAAGAAATCGCCGCCTACTTCCGTGAAGTGCGCAAGAAGTACGCGAAATTCGAGGGCAACCTCAAGGGCGTCGACTCGCGCATTCTGGTGGCTCAGGTGCCGGGTGGCATGCTGACCAATATGGAAGGCCAGCTGAAAGAGCAGGGCGCTCAGGACAAGTTTGACCAAGTGCTGGCTGAGATTCCGCGCGTGCGCGAAGACCTCGGCTTTATCCCCCTGGTAACCCCGACCTCGCAGATCGTCGGCACTCAGGCGGTGATCAATGTGCTGACCGGTGAGCGCTACAAGTCGATCACCAAGGAAACTGCCGGCATCTTGAAAGGTGAATACGGCTCAGCGCCGGCGCCGTTCAATAAAGAGCTACAGGAGCGGGTGCTGGAGGGTGCCGAAGCCATTACCTGTCGCCCGGCCGATCTGCTCGAAGCCGAGATGGACAAGCTGACTGCCGAACTCAAGGGCATTGCCAAAGAGAAAGGCATCAAGCTGGCCGCCGATGAAATCGACGATGTGCTGACGTATGCACTGTTCCCGCAGATCGGTCTGAAGTTTCTGGAAAACCGCGGTAACCCGGCAGCTTTCGAGCCGGTGCCGACGGGTAAGGAAACCCTGGTGCGTGAAGCCGGCAAGCCTGAGGTCTACACCGTTGAAGTGAACGGTAAGTCCTATGTGGTGCAGGTGGGCGAGGGCGGTGATATTGAAGGGCTCAAGGCTGTTGGCGGCGCGACATCTACGACTGTAGCGGTAGCTGCGCCGGTTGGCGCTGGCGAGCCGCAGAATGCCCCGCTGGCTGGCAATATCTTCAAGGTGCTGGTGCAGCCGGGGCAGGCGGTGGAGGAGGGGCAGCTGCTGATCATTCTCGAGGCCATGAAGATGGAAACCGAGATCCGTGCGTTCAAGGGCGGCACTATCGGTGCGGTCAACGTCAAGGTTGGCGATGCGGTGGCGGTGGGCGACAGCCTGCTGACCATCGGTTAAGGGAGCGCAGTAATGGATAAGCTCCTCAAGCTTTGGCACAGCACCGGCTTGTATCACGTCGAGGCTGGCCAGCTGTTTATGATCGCGGTGTGCATCCTGCTGATCTACTTGGCGATCAAGAAGGGCTTTGAGCCTCTGCTGCTGATCCCGATTGGTTTTGGCGGCCTGCTGGCCAACATCCCAGTGGCCAATATGGCCGAGGGTGCAGGCTTTCTGCATATGATCTACGAGGTGGGCCTGCCTACCAGTATCTTCCCGCTGCTGATCTTCCTGGGTGTCGGGGCTATGACCGACTTCGGGCCGATGCTGGCCAATCCCAAGACCTTGCTTTTGGGTGCGGCGGCGCAGTTCGGGATTTTCGGCACCCTGATGGGCGCGCTGGCGCTGACGGCGTTGGGTATTCCGGGCCTGGAGTTCACCCTTAAGGAAGCCGCATCCATCGCCATTATTGGGGGTGCCGATGGCCCGACCTCGATTTTCGTAACCTCCAAGCTGGCGCCGCATCTGCTTGGCCCGATTGCCGTGGCGGCCTATGCCTATATGGCGTTGGTGCCGTTGATTCAGCCGCCGATCATGCGCGCCCTGACCACCAAGGAAGAGCGCGCCATTGTGATGCAGCAGCTGCGTCCGGTGGGGCAGGCTGAGAAGATCATTTTCCCGATCGTGCTGTGCCTGCTGATCGGCATGTTGCTGCCCGATGCGGCGCCGCTGATCGGTATGTTCGCCCTCGGTAATCTGCTGCGCGAAGCCGGTGTGGTAGAGCGTCTGGCCGATACCTCGCGTAATGCGTTGATCAATATCGTCACCATCTTCCTTGGGCTGACCGTCGGTTCGAAGCTCTCTGCCGATTCCTTCCTGCAGCTGAAAACCCTGGGCATCCTGAGCTTGGGCATGGTGGCGTTCTGCGGCGGTACGGCGGCGGGGGTGCTGATGGCCAAGCTGATGAACCTGTTCAGTAAGAACAAGATCAACCCGCTAATCGGTTCGGCCGGGGTGTCTGCGGTGCCGATGGCGGCGCGGGTGTCGAACAAGGTTGGGTTGGAAGCCAACCCGCAGAACTTCCTGCTGATGCACGCCATGGGCCCGAACGTGGCCGGGGTGATTGGCTCGGCAGTGGCGGCAGGTGTGTTGCTCAGTTTTGTTGGCTGATTGCCACGCTTAATAAGAAACCGCCGAAGGGCGGTTTTTTATTGGCAGAAAAATGGGCGGCAAAAAACCCGGCCTAGGCCGGGTTTTCATTGTTAGCGCAATCAGGCGTCTTCTGCGGCCATCTCGGCGTCGTGAGCGATCAATGCCACCAGGGCATTTTGCTGACGGCGCGACAGCTGGCGAAAGCGCTGCAGCAGCTCACGCTCGTGCAAGGACAGGTCTGGGCTGTCCAGGCGCATATTGAGGTCATCACCCAGAGCGCTTTCCTGGAGCATGCTTTGCTCAAGACGAGCGATGATCTCCGAGTTCATGCTGCGGTGATGGTTGCGTGCGACATCCGCAATACGTTCGCGCATGCCATCGGGCAGACGAACAACGAATTTGTCAGCGGTGCGGCTGGAATAGAGTGCTGGTTTCATAGGGCGCGTACATTAAACCGGTTAGTTCAGGAAAGCGATACTGGCAATGGGCTATAGGATTGTCACCGGTTTGACCGCCTTTAGCACTAACCGTTCAGCCAGAAAGCCGCGTGCATCGCGTGTGATTCTGCAGTCGCCAGGTCGATAAATTGACGCCAATTGGGTGTCGAATTTTGCGTTGAATAAAGGCGTTATGCCAGCACCAGTCATCAGAAATGCGCCGTGCTGTGCAAAAAATATGGAAATCACCCGCTCCTAGGAAAAGCTTCAAGAAATAGTCACGTAAGTGTCACGGCCCATTAATCGTCCTGACACAGGATTTGCCTACCTTGGTCTACACCAGAAGGCGGCTGCTAGCCGTGGTGTAACCGTTAATAAAAAGGAGGCATTCCATGAGCGCAGTGATCCGGGTTGAAGGCCTGAACAAGACGTTCGGCCGCAAGCAGGCGCTGTTTGATCTCGCGCTGTCCGTCGAACCCGGTGAAATGGTGGCGTTGATCGGAGCCTCAGGTTCCGGTAAATCGACATTGCTGCGTCATGTTGCGGGCCTGGTCTGCTGTGATCGCAGCGACGGCGGCAGCATTCAGGTGCTGGGCCGTGAAGTACAGGCCGCCGGCCGCCTGAACGGCGAAGTGCGTCGTCTGCGGGCCGATATCGGCTACATCTTCCAGCAGTTCAATCTGGTCAGTCGCCTTAGTGTGCTGCAGAACGTGCTGCTCGGCTGCCTGGGGCGCATGCCGCGCTGGCGCGGAACCTTGGGCCTGTTCAATGCCGAAGAAAAGCAGCGTGCACTGCAGGCCCTGGCCCGTGTTGGTCTGGCGGATCTGGCGCAGCAGCGCGCTTCGACTCTATCTGGCGGCCAGCAGCAGCGCGTGGCGATTGCCCGTGCCCTGTGTCAGCGCGCCAAGGTGATTCTGGCCGATGAGCCGATTGCCTCGCTGGACCCCGAGTCGGCGCGCAAGGTCATGCAGATTCTTGCCGACATCAACCGTGAAGACGGCACCACCGTGGTGGTCACCCTGCATCAGGTTGATTACGCCATGCGCTATTGCCAGCGTGCCGTGGCGTTGAAAGCGGGGCGTATTCATTACGACGGCAGCGCCGCCGAGCTGCATCCCAACCTGCTTAACGATCTTTACGGTGCCGAGCTGATAGCCGAGCAGCAAGCCGATGAGGTGCCGCGCCGTGCGCGTAAAGCAAAAGTCCCGCTGGCTCTGGCTAAGGCCTGAACCGCTTCTCTGTTTTGCCAACCCTGTATGTCCATCTGCACTAGGAGTGCTTTGCATGTTCAAACGTATCAGTCGCGTTCTCGCCGCGTCCACGCTGCTTGCCGGCTCGGTTCTGGGCGCTGCCCAGGCCGCTGAGCAGGAAATCAATTTCGGCATTATCTCCACCGAGTCCTCGCAGAACCTCAAGGCGATGTGGGACCCCTTCCTGGCGGACATGGGCAAGCAGACCGGCACCAAGATCAATGCCTTCTTCGCCCCTGATTACGCCGGCATCATCCAGGGCATGCGTTTCGATAAGGTCGATGTGGCCTGGCACGGCAACAAGTCGGCCATGGAAGCGGTAGACCGCGCCGGTGGCGAAGTCTTCGCCCAGACCGTGGCGTTTGATGGTTCCCAGGGTTATTACAGCCTGATGCTGGCGCACAAGGACAGCCCGATCAATTCGATTGAGGACATGCTGAAAAACGCGGGGAGCCTGACCTTCGCCAACGGCGACCCAAACTCCACCTCGGGTTTCCTGGTGCCGGGCTACTACGTGTTCGCCCAGAACAACGCCGACGCCAACAAGATCTTCAAACGCTCGCTCAATGGCAGTCATGAAGTCAACGCCCTGTCGGTGGCCAATAAGCAGGTCGATATCGGCACCTTCAACAGCGAAGGCATGCAGCGTCTTAAAGTAACCGCGCCGGACAAGGCCGCGCAGTTGAAAGTGATCTGGACCTCGCCGCTGATCCCGTCCGACCCGATGGTATGGCGCAAGAACCTGGATGACGCCACCAAGACCAAACTGCGCGAATTCTTTA
Source organism: Pseudomonas sp. C7.1 (assembly GCF_056312395.1). Taxonomy (NCBI): domain Bacteria; kingdom Pseudomonadati; phylum Pseudomonadota; class Gammaproteobacteria; order Pseudomonadales; family Pseudomonadaceae; genus Pseudomonas; species Pseudomonas sp. C7.1. The sequence goes on from NZ_JBWDTL010000003.1 coordinate 676,444, forward strand.
TGACCTACGGCGACGATCCGGCTGAGCTGAAGGTGTTGGAAGGTCTGCAGTGGGCCAAGTTCAAGGCCTCTGATGACGATCAGCTGCTGCCGATCCGCCAGCTGGAGCTGTTCAAAAAACGCACCGAAGTGGCCAACAACGACAAGTTGGATGCCGCCGACAAGCAGGCGCAGCTCAAGGCGCTGGATGCCGAGCTGGCCAAGCTGGAAAAACGCATGGCTGAAACCGCCAAGCAGAGCCCTGCCAGCGCTGGTTAATCGCAGTTTTCGACCCGCCGTCTACGGCGGGTCGTTTTCTTCTGCCGCTTGATTCGAGATGTTGTTATGACCACTTTGACCACCGCACCCACGCCCGACCTGATTGCCAAGCGTTCCTGGCTGCAGCTGATCGGCTGGGGGCTGTTCTTCGTTGTGTTGGCCTGGTCCTGGCAGGGCGCGGAGATGAATCCGCTGGCGCTGATCCGCGACTCCAGCAACATGGCGACCTTTGCTGCGGACTTCTTTCCGCCCGATTTCAGCAACTGGGAGCTGTACCTCAAGGAGATGATCGTCACCGTACAGATCGCTCTGTGGGGCACGGTGCTGGCGATTGTTCTGGCTATCCCGCTGGGCATTCTCTGTGCGGAAAACATCGTGCCCTGGTGGGTCTATCAGCCGATCCGTCGGGTGATGGACGCCTGCCGTTCGATCAATGAAATGGTCTTCGCCATGCTCTTTGTGGTGGCGGTTGGCCTGGGGCCGTTCGCCGGGGTGTTGGCGCTGTTTATCGGCACAACCGGGGTGCTGGCCAAACTCTTTGCCGAAGCGGTCGAGGCCATCGATCCAGGTCCAGTGGAAGGCGTGCGCGCCACCGGCGCCAGCGCGCTGCAGGAAGTCATCTACGGGGTGATTCCGCAGGTTCTGCCGCTATGGATTTCCTACTCGCTGTACCGTTTCGAAGCCAATGTGCGTTCGGCCACGGTGGTCGGCATGGTCGGCGCCGGTGGCATCGGGGTGATTCTCTGGGAAGCGATTCGCGGCTTCCAGTTCGCCCAGACCTGCGCCCTGCTGATCGTGATCATCCTGGTGGTCACCCTGCTGGACATCATCTCGCAGCGCCTGCGCAAACAATTTATCTGACGGAGTCGGGTGCCTGCGGGCACCCGTTTTTAGCCATGCACTTGTCTAGACAACCTGAGCCGCTGTACCGCGAACTGGCCACCGTGCTGCGCGATGAGCTGCAGCATCTGAGCCCAGGTGATTACCTGCCGGGCGAGGTGCAGCTGGCCGCGCGCTTTGCCGTCAACCGCCACACCCTGCGCCGCGCAGTGGATGAGCTGGTACTCGAAGGCCGTCTGCTACGCCAGCAGGGCAAGGGTACGCGGGTGCTGGCCAAGCCCCTGATCTACCCGATGCAGGCCGGCAGCGCCTACAGCGCTTCGCTCTCGGCGCTTGGCCACAAGGTCGAGGCGCAATTGCTGGAGCGCCACCTGCGCCCGGCCAGTTGTGAGGAGCGCAAGTACCTGCAACTGGCCAGCGGCGCACAGCTGCTGGAGCTGTGCACCCTGCGCCTGATTGAAGGCCAGCCGGTGAGCCTGATTCGCCATGCCTTCAGCAGTGAACACGCCGAGCTGCTGGCCGACTACCAGGGCGGCTCGCTGCGCCACTACCTCAGCCAACGCGGCCTGTCGCTGACTCGCACCTTCAGCCTGATCGGCGCGCGCCTGCCCAGCCGTGACGAGGCCGCGCGCCTGCTGATGCCCCGGCATGCGCCGCTACTCAGCGTGCAAACCCTTTCCCGCGATCTGGCTGGGCGGCCGGTGGAGCTGTCGTTATCGACCAGCCGCGCCGACCGCTTCCAATACCAGATCGCCCTTTGATGGAGGCCTGTTGATGAACCGCGAACGACCGCAAAGCAACCTGCTGCACAGCGACCCGCAGATCGCCAGCCGCCAGCGCTGGATGGGCGTACTGGCCCGCGCCAGCGGCCAGCTGGCGGCCTATGAGTCGGTGTTGAAAGAGGTCGATTACCGCCTGATCCGTGCACCGGAAATTGGCATGACCCTGGTGCGTGGGCGCATGGGCGGTACTGGCAGCCCGTTCAACCTTGGTGAGATGAGCGTGACCCGCTGCGTGGTGCGTTTGGCCGATGGCCGCACCGGTTACAGCTACGTGAGCGGCCGCGACAAGCAGCACGCCGAACTGGCGGCCCTGGCCGACGCGCATTTGCAGGGCAGCGAACAGCCGCACTGGCTGAGCCGACTGATCGAACCCCTGGCGGCAGCGCAACAAGCCCAACAGGCGGCCAAGGCCGCAGAAACCGCAACCACCCAGGTGGAATTCTTCACCCTGGTCCGAGGAGAAGACTGATGAACGCGGCGAATAGCTCGCAATGGCTGCAACCGGCCTTCAATGATCCGGTGCTGGATGCGCAGACCAGCTTCCGCAGCGCACTCAAGGCCCTGGCCGAACCCGGCCTTGTGCAACCGCTGAACCGCGCCCTGGCCCTGGAAAACCTGCATCCGGCGACCTACGCCCTGTGCCTGGCGTTTCTCGATGGCGATACGCCGCTGTGGCTGGCGCCGTGTTTCGACACCCCGGCAATCCGCGCCAACCTGTCGTTCCACTGCGGCTGCCCAATTGTCGCCGAGCGCGAGCTGGCGCTGTTTGCCCTGCTTGATGAGCACGAGTTGACCGACCTCTCGGCCTTCGACAATGGCAGCGAGCGCTACCCGGATCAGTCCTGCACCTTGCTGATCCAGCTCAATGCCCTCAGCAATGGCGAAGCGCTGCGCTGGCGCGGGCCGGGTATCAAGGACGTACGCAGCGTCGAGTTGCCGCTGCCGGCGCTGTTCTGGCAGCAGCGCCAGGCGCGCAGCGCCTTTCCCCGGGGCCTGGATGCCTTCTTCGCTGCCGGCGAGCAGGTTATTGGCCTGCCGCGCAGCACCCGCGTGCTGCTCAATGCCGAGGAGGCTGCCTGATGTACGTCGCCGTCAAAGGTGGCGAGCGCGCCATCGACAATGCCCATTTGCTACTGGCCAAAAAGCGCCGTGGCGATACTTCCATACCCGAACTCAGCGTCGAACAAGTGCGCGAGCAGATGCCCCTGGCCGTGGCGCGGGTGATGAGCGAAGGCTCGCTGTACGACCCGCAGTTGGCAGCCCTGGCGATCAAACAGGCGGCCGGCGACCTGATGGAGGCGATCTTCCTGCTGCGCGCCTACCGCACCACGCTGCCGCGCTTCGGTGCCAGCGCCGCGCTGGAGACCACGCAGATGCAGTTGACTCGGCGCATCTCGGCGACCTTCAAGGATTTGCCCGGCGGCCAGCTACTCGGCCCGACCTTCGACTACAGCCACCGCCTGCTGGATTTCGCTTTGCTGGCCGAGGGCGAACAGCCAGGGCCGCAGGTTGATCCGCAGGCTGAACTGTCGCCGTGCCCACGGGTGCTGGATTTTCTCGCCGACGAAGGCCTGATGGCCCGCGAGGCGGATGACGGCGCAGCGGTGCCGGATATCACCCGCGAACCGCTGGATTTCCCCGCCAGTCGCGCGCAGCGCCTGCAAGCTCTGGCCCGTGGTGACGAAGGTTTTCTGTTAGCGCTGGGTTATTCCACCCAGCGCGGCTACGGGCGCAACCACCCCTTTGCCGGGGAGATCCGCATTGGCGCGGTCGAGGTCTGGCTGGAGCCTGAAGAACTCGGTTTCGCCGTGCCGCTGGGCGATATCGAAGTGACCGAGTGCGAGATGGTCAACCAGTTTGTCGGCACCAGCCCTGAGCAGGCGCAGTTTACCCGTGGCTACGGCCTGGCCTTCGGCTATGCCGAGCGCAAGGCCATGGGCATGGCCCTGGTCGACCGCTCCCTGCGCGCGGCGGAGTACAGCGAGGAGGTCGAAGGCCCGGCGCAGCAGGAAGAGTTTGTGCTGATGCACTGCGACAACGTCGAGGCCGCCGGCTTCGTCTCGCATCTGAAATTGCCGCACTACGTCGACTTCCAATCCGAGCTGGAGCTGATCCGCAAACTGCGCAAGCAGGCCTGCGAGCAGCCCGCCGCCGAGGAGCAACGCGCATGAATGCTCAAAGTCAGATTACCCGCGCCCCGGAAGCCGGATACAACTTTGCTTATTTAGACGAACAGACCAAACGCATGATCCGCCGTGGCCTGCTCAAGGCCGTGGCGATTCCCGGTTATCAGGTGCCCTTCGGTGGCCGCGAGATGCCGCTGCCCTATGGCTGGGGCACCGGTGGCATGCAGCTGACTGCGGCGATTCTCGGTGCCGAGGATGTGCTCAAGGTGATCGACCAGGGCGCGGATGACACCACCAACGCGGTGTCGATCCGGCGCTTCTTCGCCCGCACCGCTGGGGTTAAAACCACCACCCGCACCCCCGAGGCGACGGTGATCCAGACCCGTCACCGCATCCCGGAAACCGCGCTGACCGGCGATCAGATCATGGTTTACCAGGTGCCGATCCCCGAGCCGCTGCGCTTTATCGAACCCTCGGAAACCGAGACCCGCACCATGCACGCGCTGGAAGATTACGGCGTGATGCACGTCAAGCTGTACGAGGACATCGCCACCTTCGGCCATATCGCCACCAGTTATGCCTACCCGGTGACGGTGGACGAGCGCTACGTGATGGACCCATCGCCCATCCCCAAATTCGACAACCCCAAGCTGCATATGAGCCCGGCGCTGATGCTGTTCGGCGCAGGCCGCGAAAAACGCCTGTACGCCGTGCCGCCGTTCACCCGGGTGGTCAGTCTGGACTTTGAAGATCACCCCTTCGAGATTCAGCGCTGGGAAGAATGCTGCGCCTTTTGTGGCAGCCAGGATTCCTACCTCGACGAGTTGATTGTCGACGACGCCGGGACCAAGCGCTTCGTCTGCTCCGACACCGACTACTGCATGCAACGCCGTGACCTTGAAGAGGAGGGCGCGCAATGAGTGCTGCCGAAAAATTGCACCTACGCAGCGACACGGCGCAGCCGCTGTTCAGCGTGCGCGACCTGACCCGCCTGTACGGCCCGGAGAAGGGCTGCCAGGGCGTGTCGTTTGATCTGTATCCGGGCGAGGTGCTGGGCATCGTTGGCGAATCCGGTTCGGGCAAGTCGACCCTGCTCAGTCTGCTCTCCGGGCGCTGCCCACCGGATCGCGGCGCAGTCAGTTATCGAGATACGGCCGGCAACTGGGTCGACCTGTACAGCGCCAGCGAAGCGCAGCGCCGCACGCTGCTGCGCACCGAGTGGGGCTTTGTCGAGCAGAACCCGCGTGACGGCCTGCGCATGGGCGTGTCGGCCGGAGCGAATATCGGCGAGCGGCTGATGGCCCAGGGCGTGCGCCATTACGGCGAGCTGCGCGCGGCCGGCATCGACTGGCTGAAGCAGGTGGAAATCGACCCGCTGCGCATCGACGACCTGCCGCGCACCTTCTCCGGTGGCATGCAACAGCGCTTGCAGATCGCCCGCAACTTGGTGTCCAGCCCACGGCTGATCTTTATGGACGAGCCCACCGGCGGCCTCGACGTGTCGGTGCAGGCGCGCCTGCTCGACCTGCTGCGCGGCCTGGTGCGCGAGCTGGACCTGGCGGTGGTGATCGTCACCCACGACCTGGCCGTGGCGCGCTTGCTGGCGGATCGGCTGATGGTGATGCGCCGCTCCCACGTGGTCGAGGCCGGCCTGACCGACCAGATTCTCGACGACCCGCAGCATCCCTATTCGCAGTTGCTGGTGTCGTCGGTGTTGCAGCCGTGACCGTTGCTTTTTGTAGGAGCCAGCTTGCTGGCGATCAATTGCCGAATCGCCAGCAAGCTGGCTCCTACAGGTTCAATTCGAGGTTTATATGAACAACCTGATCGAGGTCTCTGGCCTTAGCAAGACCTTCACCCTGCATCAGCAGCACGGCGTGGTGCTGAATGTATTGAGCGGGCTGCATTTCAGCGTGCGCGCCGGCGAGTGCCTGGTGCTGCATGGCCAATCCGGTGCGGGCAAGTCGACCTTGCTACGCACCCTGTACGGCAACTACCTGGCCGCCGGCGGCAGCATTCGCGTGTTGCACAACGGCGTATGGGTCGAGCTGGTTGGCGCAGAACCGCGTCAGGTGCTGGCGATACGCCGGCAGACCCTGGGCTATGTCAGCCAGTTTCTACGGGTGATTCCCCGTGTTGCCACCCTGGATGTGGTGATGGAACCGGCCCTGGCCCGTGGCTGGAGCAAGGCTGACGCCGAGGCGCGGGCGAAAAGCCTGCTGAGCCGTCTGAATATCCCCCAGGCCCTGTGGCAGCTGGCCCCCGGCACCTTCTCCGGCGGCGAGCAGCAGCGGGTGAATATTGCTCGCGGCTTTATGGTCGCCTGGCCGCTGATGCTGCTGGACGAACCCACCGCATCCCTGGACGACGCCAATCGCCAGGTGGTGCTGGAACTGATTGATGAAGCCAAGGCCGCTGGTAGCGCGCTGATCGGCATCTTCCACGACCGCGCCGCCCGTGAGGCGGTGGCCGATCGTTACCTTGATATGAGCGCTGCGGCGCAACAGGAGTACATCTATGCCGGTTGAACAGGTTCTTACCAACGCGCGGATCGTCACCGCCGAGCAGGAGTTTGTCGGCACCCTGGTGCTGCGCGATGGCCTGATTGCCCAGGTGGAAGAGGGCGTTAGTGGCTTGCCCCAGGCGCAGAACCTGAACGGTGATTATCTGCTGCCCGGCCTGGTCGAGCTGCACACCGACAACCTGGAAAAATACATGAGCCCCAGGCCGGGGGTGGATTGGCCCCCAGCCTCGGCGGTGTTGACCCACGATGCACAGATCGCGTCGGCCGGCATCACCACGGTGTTTGATGCCCTGGCGATTGGCGATGTGAATCCGCGCGGCAAGCGCATGCAGCAACTGCCGGAGATGCTCGAAGCCATCGCGGCGGCGGTCGAAGCGGGGCATATGCGTGCCGATCACCGCCTGCACCTGCGCTGCGAGGTATGCCACCCGGATACCCTGGCGGTGTTTCGCGATCTGGTCGAGCACCCGCTGGTGCAACTGGTCTCGGTTATGGACCACGCGCCGGGCCAGCGCCAGTTCGCCAAGGAAGACAAATATCGCGAGTACTACATGGGTAAGTACCACCTCAGTGAGGCGGAAATGGAGGCGTTTATCCTGGAACAGGTGGACAACTCGCGGCAGTACAGCGACCGCCAGCGCCGCAGCATCGTTGCTGACTGCCAGGCCCGTGGTATTTCCGTGGCCAGTCACGACGACGCGACTCAGGCCCATGTGCAGGAATCGGCCAGTTTCGCCATGGCCATCGCTGAGTTCCCCACCACTCTGGAGGCAGCCAAGCTCAGCCACGAGCTGGGCATGAAGGTGCTGATGGGTGCGCCGAATATCGTGCGCGGCGGTTCGCACTCGGGCAATATCGCCGCCGCCGAACTGGCCCGGCATGGCGTGCTGGATATCCTTTCCAGCGACTACTACCCGGCCAGCCTGTTACAGGCCGCTTTGCTGCTGGCCGGGCAGGATAACGGCTATGATCTGCCGCGCGCGATTGCCTGCGTCAGCCGCGTACCGGCCAAGGCAGCCGGGCTGAATGATCGCGGCGAAATCCGCGTCGGCCTGCGTGCCGACCTGGTGCAGGCGCAGGTGCATGGCGGCCAGGCGGTGATCCAGCAAGTCTGGCGACAAGCGAAAAGGGTGTTCTGATGAGCGGCCGGTTGATCTATCTGATGGGGCCTTCGGGCTCGGGCAAGGACAGCCTGCTAAATGCCGCGCGCGAGCGTCTGGCCGAGCGCGGTTGCCTGATCGCCCGCCGGGTCATCACCCGCTCGGCGGAAGCCGTGGGCGAGGAGGCGATTGCTTTGACGCCTGCCGAGTTCGAGCAGCAGGAAGCCGCTGGCGCCTTTGCCCTGAGCTGGCGCGCCAATGGTCTGGCCTATGGCATACCCAAGCAGATCGATGAGTGGTTGGCGGCAGGGCAGGACGTGCTGGTCAACGGCTCACGCGGCTATCTGCCACACGCTTTGCAGTGCTATCCCGATCTGATTGGTGTGTTGCTCACGGTCGAGCCTGCAGTGTTGCGTGAGCGCTTACTCAGGCGCGGCCGCGAAAACATTGAGCAGATTGATCAGCGCCTGGCGCGTAATGCTCAGTTCGATGCCGTCAGCGCCGAGCGTGATGGCCTGCATCTGCTGGATAACTCTGCGTCGATTGAGCGTGCAGTGGACAACCTGCTGGCACTGATCGGGGCCAGCCGCGCATGCGCCTGACCCTGCTCGGCACCGGCGATGCGCGTCAGGAGCCCGTATACAACTGCAGCTGCGCGGCCTGTAGCCGCGCCCGCGACGACCGCCGTTTGCGTCGCGGCCCGTGCTGCGCGCTAATCGAATGCGGCGCGCAGCGCTGGCTGATTGACTCGGGCCTGACAGACCTTACCGAGCGCTTCGCGCCCCATAGCCTGAGCGGCATTCTGCAAACCCATTACCACGCCGATCACGCCCAGGGCTTGCTGCACCTGCGCTGGGGCCAGGGGCTGATTATTCCGGTGCATGGCCCGGATGACCCAGAAGGCCTGGCCGACCTGTACAAACACCCCGGTATCCTCGATTTCAGCCAGCCGTTTGCGCCCTTCGAGCGTCGGCAGCTGGGTGAGTTAAGCGTTACGGCGCTGCCGCTTAATCACTCCAAACCGACCTTTGGCTATTTGCTGCAAGGCTTGACCGCGAACGGCGAACAGCGGCGTATCGCCTATCTGACTGACACCCTCGGCGTACCGGACGCCAGCGCCGAGGTGCTGCGCCAGCAGCCGCTGGATCTGCTGGTGCTGGACTGCTCCACCGCACCGCAACCCATCGCCCCGCGCAACCACAACGACCTGACCCGCGCGCTGGAAGTGGCCCTGCAGTTGCAACCGAAGGAAACGGTGCTGACCCATATCGGTCACAGCTTCGACGCCTGGCTGCTGGAACACCCAGATGCCCTGCCAGCCGGGGTTAGCCTGGCCTTTGATGGGCGTGTCTTTATCTGGAGCGAGGGCGCTGCCGCTGCCGGCTCACTCCATGGAGGCAGGCAGGGCAGGAAATCAGAGGTTTAGCTGACCAAACGGGTCAGGTTGGGAAGAATCAGAATGACGGTGGTGGCAAACACGATCATGCCTGCCTGACGCATTTTTACTGGATTGAACATGGCGGTTGGCCTTGTTGTTTTTTGCGGGTGGTCGTCGTTGTCCTGCGCTATGTGCGGATGCGACGCCACGCCTCGTGTTGGTCATTTAAGCCGCCCCGGCAAAGCCCGGCGACGACACCTAAAACAGCCGTCCTGCGTACTGTTTGCCGGTGGCTTGATTCAACTGTAGGGGGGGCAGCGGCGGGCTATAGACGTCTTGATTACTAAGGTGCGCGGCTTAGTTGCCAGCGGTTATGACGCGGACTCCGCTACAGGCAAGCGGACCTTGAGCTAGACGCGCTTGTTGGCCTTCGTTCAGTGATTGACCGTTTGTCTGAGCTGAGTGGTCAATAGGCCTGAGCACTTCGGTCATTGAGCCTGGCAAAGCAGGGCGTATGGTTGTGTTCACTCAACAAGAACAGGCGCGGGCTCGACTTGCGCCGCCAGCCACCCTCCATTGGAGGTCTGAGGACGCCATGACCGAAGCATTTATTTTCGATGCAGTGCGCACGCCCCGCGGCAAAGGCAAGAAGGACGGGGCGCTTTACAGCGTCAAGCCTGTCGACCTGATCGCCGGTCTGCTCAAGGCGCTGCAAGCGCGCAATAACCTCGACACCAGCCAGGTCGATGACATCGTGCTCGGCTGTGTCACACCGGTGGGCGATCAGGGTGCGGACATCGCCAAGACGGCTGCCATGGTTGCCGATTGGGATGTCAGCGTGTCGGGCGTGCAGCTCAACCGTTTCTGCGCCTCGGGCCTGGAAGCGGTGAACCTCGGCGCGATGAAGGTGCGTTCCGGTTTCGAGGACCTGGTGGTGGTCGGCGGCGTCGAGTCGATGTCGCGCATTCCCATGGGCTCCGACGGCGGCGCCTGGGTGATGGACCCGGCGACCAATATGCACACCCATTTCACCCCCCAGGGCATCGGCGCGGATTTGATCGCCACCCTGGAAGGTTTCAGCCGCACGGACGTCGACAGCTTTGCCCTGCGCTCGCAACACAAAGCCGCCCGCGCCAGCAAGGATGGCTCGTTCAACAAATCGCTGATTCCGGTTGCTGACCAGAACGGCATCGTGCTGCTCGACCACGACGAATTTATCCGTGGCGAATCCACCCTCGAAGGCCTGGGCAAGCTCAAGCCGAGTTTCGAGATGATGGGCCAGATGGGCTTCGACAGCACCGCGCTGCGCGTCTACAGCCATGTCGAGCAGATCAACCACGTACACACTCCGGGCAACAGCTCTGGCATCGTCGACGGTTCGGCCCTGATGCTGATCGGCTCCGAGGCAAAAGGCAAAGAACTGGGCTTGAAGCCGCGTGCGCGCATTGTCGCCACCGCCGTGACCAGCACCGACCCGACCATCATGCTCACCGGCCCAGCGCCGGCCACCCGCAAGGTCCTGGCCAAAGCTGGGTTGAACGTTAATGACATCGACTTGTTCGAGGTCAACGAAGCATTCGCTTCGGTAGTGATGAAGTTTATGAAGGACATGGGCGTCAGCGAGGACAAGGTCAACGTCAACGGCGGCTCCATCGCCATGGGCCATCCGCTGGGCGCCACCGGTTGCGCCATTCTCGGCACCCTGCTCGATGAGCTGGAGAAGCGCCAATTGCGTTATGGCCTGGCCACCCTCTGTGTGGGCGGCGGTATGGGCATTGCCACGATTATCGAGCGAATCTGAACCGTAGGATGGGTGGAGCGAAGCGATACCCATCGCCCCGTTGATGGGTATCGCGGGGCTCAACCCATCCTACGTACCCCACTTTGGGATGAGACCAAAAAAATGACTGACGCCATCCGTTACGAAAAAGGCCAGGACAATATCGTCGTTCTGACCATGGACATGCCCGGCCAGAGCGCCAACACCATGAACGCGGTATACCGCGAAGCCATGGGCAAGATCGTCGAGCGCCTGGAGGCGGAAAATGACTCTTTCGCCGGGGTGATCGTCACCTCCGCGAAGAAGACCTTCTTCGCCGGCGGTGACCTCAACGAGCTGATCAAGGTGACCAAGGCCGACGCGCCGGCCTTCTACCAGATGATCCTCAACATCAAAGGCCAACTGCGCCGCCTGGAATGCCTGGGTAAACCGGTGGTCGCGGCCATCAATGGCGCAGCCCTGGGCGGCGGCTGGGAAATTGCCCTGGCCTGCCATCACCGTATCGCCCTGGACAGTTCCAGCATCCAGCTCGGCTTGCCGGAAGTGACCCTTGGCCTGCTGCCGGGCGGTGGCGGGGTGGTGCGCATGGTGCGCCTGCTCGGTCTGGAAAAAGCCCTGCCTTATTTGGCCGAAGGCAAGAAGGTTCGTCCCGATGCCGCGCTCAAGGCCGGCTTGATCCACGAGCTGGCTTCCGACAAAGACGACCTGCTGGCCAAGGCCCGCGCCTGGATCGTCGCCAACCCAGCGGCGAAACAACCCTGGGATGTGGCCGGCTACAAGATCCCAGGCGGCACGCCGTCCAGCCCCAATGTGGCGCAAATGCTGGCTATCGCCCCGAGCGTATTACGCGACAAAACCAAAGGTTGCTTCCCTGCGCCGGAGAAGATTATGTGCGCCGCCGTTGAGGGTGCCCAGGTCGACTTCGACACTGCGCAGATCATCGAAGCGCGCTACTTCACCGAGCTGACCACAGGGCAAGTGGCGAAGAACATGATTGGCACCTTCTGGTTCCAGCTCAATGAAATCAACGCTGGTGGCTCGCGCCCGCAAGGCTTCGAGCCCTACGTGACCAAGAAGGTCGGCGTGCTCGGTGCCGGCATGATGGGCGCTGGTATTGCCTATGTGTCGGCGGTGGCTGGGATTGAGGTGGTGCTCAAGGACATCTCCATCGAAGCGGCCGAGAAGGGCAAGGATTACTCGGCCAAGCTGCTGGAGAAGAAGGTCGGCCGTGGTCAGATGAGCGCTGACAAGCGCGATGGCATTCTGGCGCGGATCAAACCTACCGTCAGCGATGCTGACTTCGAAGGCTGCGACCTGATTATCGAAGCGGTGTTCGAGGATCGTGACCTCAAGGCCAATGTCACGGCCGCTGCCGAACGTGCGGCGCTGAGCGATGCGGTGATCGCCTCCAACACCTCGACCCTGCCGATCACCGGCCTGGCGACGGCGGTGCAGAAGCAGGACAAGTTTATCGGCCTGCATTTCTTCAGCCCGGTGGACAAAATGCCGCTGGTGGAGATCATCAAGGGCGAGCACACCAGCGACGAAACCCTGGCGCGCGGCTTCGACTACGTCATGCAGATCAAGAAGACCCCGATCGTGGTCAACGACAGCCGTGGCTTCTTCACCTCGCGGGTCTTCGGCACCTTCACCAACGAAGGCCTGGCCATGCTCGGCGAAGGCGTGAGCGCGGCAATGATTGAGAACGAGGCGCGCAAGGCCGGCATGCCGGTCGGCCCGCTGGCGATCAGCGATGAAGTGTCGATGAGCCTGATGAACCATATCCGTCAGCAAACCATCAAGGACCTGGCTGCCGAAGGTAAGCAGATCCCCGAGCATCCGGCCTTTGCCGTGATCGATATGATGCTTAACGAGTACAAACGGCCTGGCAAAGCAGCGGGTGCGGGCTTCTACGATTATCCAGCGGGCGGCAAGAAGCACCTGTGGCCGGAGCTGAAAGCGCGTTTCGAGAAGGGCGATGCGCAGATCTCGCAGATCGACGTGCGTGATCGCATCCTGTTTATCCAGGCCATCGAAACCGTGCGCTGCGTGGAAGAGGGCGTGCTCAAATCGGTGGCCGACGCCAATATCGGCTCGATCTTCGGCATTGGTTTTGCCGCCTGGAGCGGCGGCGCGCTGCAGTTTATCAACCAGTACGGGGTAAAGGACTTTGTCGCCCGCGCCCAGTATCTGGCTGAGCAGTACGGCGAGCGCTTCCTGCCGCCGGCGCTGTTGTTGGAAAAGGCAGCGAAGAACCAGAGCTTCTAACGCGGTCGCGTTAAAGCTGAGGTACTGAAAACCGGCTCTTTCATGAGCCGGTTTTTTTATCGCTACAGCACTAGACTGCTGCAACGGCCACGCGGGTGTGGCGCAAGGGAGGTGTTATGAAAATCGGGATAAGCAGTGCGCTGGCAATCAGCCTGGGGTTACTGACAGCGCCGGTATGGGCGGATGACTGCGCCAATGCCATGGATCAGTTCACCCTCAACCAGTGTGTGGCGGCGGACTACGCCACTCAGGACAAACGCCTGAATCAACTGTACGGCGATTACCGCAAGCGTCTGGATGATGGGCAGAAGCAGCAGCTTAAGGAGGTGCAGCTGGCCTGGATCAAGTTCCGCGACCTGGCCTGTGCATTTGAGTCGGCGTCAGTGGAAGGCGGATCGGCCTATCCCATGGTGCTTAACGGCTGCCTGACACAGAAGACCGCCGCGCGGGTCAAGGAGCTAGAGCAACTGGCTGTCTGTGAAGAGGGCGACCTCAGCTGCCCGATGCCAGCGCAGTAGCGCTCAGCAGTGCTAACGCTGGTGCGGTCCGGATAATTGGTCGGGTTCGCCCCGCAGCTATTGCCTTGCAGCCTGTCAGCAGGCACGCTTGCGCGCTGGTAAAACAACCCTTCTGCGCCCGAGGTGCCCGACCATATGCCGCTGCAGATATGCATCCTGGAAACCGATGTTCTTCGCCCTGAATTGGTCGACCAATACGACAGTTATGGTCGTATGTTCGAACAGTTGTTCGCCCGCCAGCCGATAGCTGCCGAGTTCAAGGTGTACAACGTGATGGAGGGGCATTACCCGCCAGACAGCGAGCACTATGATGCCTACCTGGTGACCGGTAGCAAGGCGGACTCCTTTGGTCCCGATGCCTGGATTCAGACCCTGAAAACCTATCTGCTGGAGCGCTACAACCGTGGCGACAAGCTGCTCGGTGTATGTTTCGGTCATCAGCTGCTGGCGTTGCTGCTGGGCGGCAAGGCCGAGCGCGCGGTGCAGGGCTGGGGTGTGGGTATCCATCAATACCGCATGGCGAGCAAGCCGACCTGGATGAGCCCTGACCTGGAGCATCTGACCCTGCTGATCAGTCACCAGGACCAGGTCACCACGTTGCCGGAAAATGCCACATTGCTGGCCAGTAGCGAGTTTTGCCCGATTGCCGCCTACTGCATCGACGATCAGGTGCTGTGCTTCCAGGGCCACCCCGAATTCGTGAATGACTATTCGCGCGCGCTGCTCGATCTGCGTCAGCAGCATATCGGTGAGCCAACTTACTCCAGGGGCGTCGACAGCCTGCAGCACGACCACCAGGGGCACACTGTGGCCGAGTGGATGATGCGCTTTGTCGCCCATGGTCGTGCCGGACTGGCTGGGTAACGTGCGGTTGCACGAAAAAGCCCGGTCAGTCTGACCGCAAAGCTGCTCCGCTTAAGTGAACAGCATTGCAGCATATAGGCTGGGCTTGGCAGGCATGTGGCATTGCTTCAGGCAGGCTGCTTCAGCCTTGCGTCCATGGCTGCGATGCACTCTTGCATCTGCGTGCGACAGGTTTCGATCAGTTGCGGTAGGTCATCCTGGCTCATGCCAGTGGTGGGGATGGCCGGTAGCGAGCGGATCATGATTGCACCGCTGTTCCAACGGTTTAGCTGGATATGCTTGGTGTAGGTGCTGACGCATACGGGAATGATCGGCACGCCGGCGGCAATCGCCATCTGGAATGCACCTTTCTTGAACGGCAGTAGGTCCTTGCCCAGGTTACGGGTGCCTTCGGGGAACACCCAGATCGAGGTGTCCTTGTGTTTGAGCGTGTCGGTGGTGGTCAACATTGCTTGTTTGGCACGAATAGCGTTGCCGCGGTCGAGCAATACGTTGCCGGCCAACCAATACAGCTGACCGAAAAACGGCACCCACTTCAGGCTTTTTTTGCCAATACTTACGGTGCGCTTGGGCACCACGCGGCCGAGCACGTAAAGGTCATAGTTGGACTGGTGGTTAGCGATGATTACGCACGCATGCGGGTTTTCCAGCAGCGGCTGTACATCGGTCTTCAGCCTCCAGCCCAGCAGCCACTGCGCTGGGATGCTGTAAAGACGCGCGCAGAGGCGGCTGTTGTCAGGGTTGAACGGGCGGCAGATGCCAAGCAGCAGGCCGAGGATGCCGGCGAGGATAAAGTGCACGCCCATCGCCAGCATGCGCAAAAGAAAAAGCATTTGGTACGCCCGTCATAGGAAAAAGGCGCGCAGTGTACGGGCGTGCACTGCTTTCGGCAATTGATGCTGATCAGAGGTTGCTGCCGGCTGCTGCGTCTTCGCTAGAGCCTCCGCCGGTGGCGGGTAGCAGGTCAATCGAGCTGTAGCGCTGCGCCAGGCGGTAGATGCTGCCATCCTGCTCAAGGGCTAGTAGAGCTTGATCCAGCTGCTGCATAAAGTCCTGCTTGTAGGGGTAGGCCTGTTCATTGATGCGGGTATAGCCCAGATGGCCGTGTTCGCTGGACAGCTTCGGCCCTTCAACCAGCCAGTTCAAACCGCTCGTGGCAAATAGGCCTTCACTGCGCATCTGCTGCAGCTCCCAGAGAATCGACAGGCGATCATTGATAAACACATCAATGCGCTTGCGCCTGAGTTGCAGCAGATTGGTGCGGTTATCCGTGGCGTAGCTCTGCTGCACCTCACCAGAGGCGAGCATAGCCTTGTAGTTCGGCGCGATGATGGTACTGAAGCCTCGGTTGAGACCGATGCGCAGGCCGGCGTAAGCGGCTGGGAAATCTTCGATGGCGCGTTGCTCAGCCAAATCGGTGCGCACGAAGGCCACCACGCTTTCTTCCAGAATCGGTCGCGAGTAATCCATCCATGGGCGTTCTACGGGGCGGTGGTAGGGCGGGAATAGAGCAAAGGCTGTGCCTTTTTTCAGTGCGGCGAGGCCGCGTGACCAGGGTACTGGGCGGATGCGGACGCGATAAGCTGGCATGCGTGCAAAGGCCACGCGCAGGATGTCGCTGTACAGGCCTTTGACTTCGTCGTTTTCGACGTAGCTGTACGGCGGGTAACTGGCGTCACACAGCACCGTAACACTGATGGGCGTTTGCGCCTGGGCGGTGCCATGCACAGCCAGGCACAGTAGCCACGTTACGAGTATGCGCATACCCAATCTCCTTCATTGGTTGGCGCGACCTGCGCTCGCAAGTGCAGGTGTATGGGCATTTACACCTTAAAGCGCCCGAGCAGATGGTCTTGCTGGCCGACCTGTTCGACCATTACGGCGCACTGACGCACCTGTTCCTCGGCGCCGGCGGCCACCTCATGGCTGATGTCGCGGATATTGGTGGTGTTGCGGTTGATCTCCTCGGTGGTGGCGCTCTGCTGTTCGGCGGCAGTGGCGATTTGCAGGTTCATGTCGTTGATCCGGGTAATGGCATCGCTGATGCGCCCGAGCATGTCGTTGGCTGCGCCGGCTTCTTCGGCGGTCTTGCTGGCAGTATCGCGGCTCTGCTGCATGCGTGATTCGGCCTGCTTCACGCCGGATTGCAGCTGGTCGATCATCTGGCGGATTTCCTGGGTTGACTGTTGGGTGCGCGAGGCCAGTGAGCGTACCTCATCGGCGACCACGGCAAAGCCCCGGCCAGATTCACCGGCGCGGGCGGCTTCGATGGCAGCGTTGAGAGCCAGCAGGTTGGTCTGGTCGGCAATGCTGGTGATCACCGAAAGGATCGACTCGATGTTGTGGCTGAGCTTAGCCAGCTCGTTGATCGCGTGGCTGGTTTCGTCCATTTCCTCGGCCAGGTGCTTGATTGCCTCGGTGGAGCGCGAGACCACGCGCACGCCGTTTTCAGTCTCCTGATTGGCTGCCAGCGCTGCTTGCGCAGCAGCTTGTGCGTTGCGCGCGACTTCTTCGGCAGTGGAGGCCATTTCCTGCATGGCGGTGGCCAGTTGATCGAGCTCCTGCAGTTGTTGCTGCAGACGATTGGCGGCCTGATTGGCCTCGCCGGAGGTCAGGGTGGTGCTTTCGCGCACCTGCCTGGAGCTGCCCATCACTTCACTGATCAGGCTCTGCAGGCTTTGCAGGAAGCTGTTGAACTCCTTGGAAACCAGGGCAATTTCATCGTTGCCGGTGGCAGGCAGGCGGCGGGTCAGGTCGCCTTCGCCGCTGTTCACCTCACGCAGCGAATTGTGCAGGTGGTCGAGGGGCTTGAGCAGGCTGTTCATCAGCACGCCGAGCACGATCAAGCTGATGACCACCCCCAGCACAGTGCCGATCACCGCGCGCCAACTCAGAGCATTGGCTTCGGCCATAACGATGCTCTTGTCCAGCACCACGCCGATATACCAATCCATACCCTTGAGATTCGGCAGTGGGGTGAAGGACACCAGCAGATCCTTGTCGCCGCCGCTGGTTTCCTGCAGCTCCTTGTTTAGGGCGGGGCTCTGGCCGCCGAACAGCTCGCTGTAGCTTTTGCTGTTTAGCTCGGTATTGGGGTGGGAAATGATGTTGCCGTTGCGGGTCAGCAAAAAGGCGTAGCCGGCGCCGTTGAAGTCCAGGGTGTTGACCGCATCGGCCACGGTTTTCAAGCGGATATCGCCACCCAGTACGCCGAGGAACTCGCCGGCATTGGTGATACGAGTAACGGCGGAAATCAGGATTTCCCCGGTGGTGGAATCCACATAGGGTTCGGTGAACACAGCCTGGTTGCTGGCTTTACCGGTGGCGTACCAGGGGCGTTGGCGGCCATCCCACTCTGGTGCAGGCTTCCACTCGTCAGTGTTTTTGATCGGTTTGCCATCACTTTGCAAAGCACCGAACACCAGGATGAACTCGTTCTTCAGCATGGGCGTGTTGACGACGCGCTGGGTTTCTTCGGGGCTGTAGTTGCTGTCGATGCTTTGCGACATCAGGTCCATCAGTTTGAGCTTGGCGTTGAGCCAGTTCTCGATCTGCCGCGCTAGCGCGTTACTCGACTCTCCAATGCTCGCGGCCACCTGGTTATGCAGGGTTTCGCGAACCTGGCTGACTTGCGCCAGTGACAGCAGGCTGGTGGTGAGGAACAGCACGATGGCCGCAGCCAGACCAACCTTGTGGGCAATCTTCATAACACGCTCCCGGCGGCAATTTCGAATAGATCGGTGAGTGCCTCTACTCCCTGGCCTTACCTGTTAAAAGTAATACAGCCTGGCCAGATTGCTTGCTCGATTGTGGTTGTTTTGCCATTAAATGCAAAAGCCCGACACATTAGCCGGGCTTCGCGGTGTTGCTGGGTGCGATTTACACCATGTGCTTCTTGTCCAGTTCGACCGCCATGTCGAGTGTTTCGAGCAGCGCCTTGCGCACTTTCAGCTTGGTGTTCTTGTGCGCGGTCATGTTGATCTTCTTCATCTGCTGGGCAACCGCCAGGGCGGTGGCGTGCAGCTGCTCGGCCGGCACCACCTTGTCGAGGAAACCGGCATCCACCGCGCCTTGCGGGTCGAACATTTCACCGTTAATTACCGAGCGATGGAAGGCCGATTTACGCAGGCGGTCACGGGCCAGTTCGATGCCGGCGTGATGCATGGTCATGCCGATCTGCACTTCGTTGAGGCCGATGCTGAACGGACCTTCGACGCCGATGCGGTAATCCGACGAGAGCAGAATAAACGCACCCTTGGCCACCGCGTGGCCGGGACAGGCGACGATGATCGGGAAGGGGTGGGCGAGCATGCGGCGAGCCAAGGTGGAGCCGGAGGCCACCAGGTCAATCGCATTCTGCGGGCCGGAGGTCATCACCTTAAGGTCGTAACCACCGGAAAGAATGCCCGGCTGGCCAGTGATGATTACGATGGCCTTGTCCTGTACGGCGCGATCCAGAGCTGCGTTGAAGGCAGTGATCACATCCGGGGAGATGGCGTTCACCTTGCCATTACACAGGGTCAGGGTGGCAATGCCATCGTCGAGTTGGTAGCTGATCAGGTCGCTCATGGTCGGGTTCCTTGTGCTGAAGTGCAGCAGACGTTACTCATCCGCACCGGTCAGGTAAAGCACGATGGCTGACTGGCTGGTCAGCGTGCGCCGCGCTTGTTGTCCTCAGCCGGTTTATTTCCCCGAACTTTCTCCTGTCTCGGCCGGTAGCGATTCGGACTGGGCCTGATAAGCGCTTTGACTGCTCCTGACATTTGGCATAAGCACATGAATCTTTTGAAAAAAGATTTTGCCTTTGGCGGGCTGTTCGGCTACATTTGCGCGCCTCAACAGGCGGCAATGCCTGTTGATACCCGGTGAAGTGTCCGAGTGGCTTAAGGAGCACGCCTGGAAAGTGTGTATACGAGAAATCGTATCGAGAGTTCGAATCTCTCCTTCACCGCCATATTAGAAACCCCCAGAGAGCAGCCTTTCTGGGGGTTTTTTCGTTTCAGGCATTTGCTGGCGGCGCTGTCGCTTTTAAGGTGAGTCCAATACATAGCGGAGTAGCGTATGCGCGCCACCTGGGACATTTTCTGCAGCGTTGTCGATAACTACGGCGATATCGGGGTGACCTGGCGGCTTGCGCGGCAGCTGGTAGCCGAGCACGGTCTGGCGGTGCGGCTATGGGTGGATGACCTGAGCGCGTTTGTACGCCTGTGCCCGCAGGCTGACATGCAGGCGCAGCGGCAAACCCAGCAGGGTGTCGAGGTCTGTTTGTGGCGTGCCGAGTGGCAGGCGGTCGAGCCTGCGGATGTGGTGATCGAAGCATTTGCCTGTGAGCTGCCCGCACTCTATGTAGCGGCGATGGCGCAGCGCTCGCAGAAACCGCTTTGGCTCAATCTGGAGTACCTGAGCGCCGAGGATTGGGTGGAGGGCTGCCACGGTTTGCCTTCATTGCAATCCAATGGCTTGTCGAAGTTCTTCTTCTTTCCCGGTTTTACCGCAGGCAGCGGCGGCTTATTACGTGAGCGCGAGCTGCTGCAACAACGCTGGGCGTTTCAGGCGGATAGCGGCGCGCGCGATGTGTTCCTGCGCAGCATTGGCGTAGTGCCATTGTCAGGCGCGCGGTTGATTTCTTTGTTTGCTTACGAGAACGCCGCACTGGCCAGTTGGCTGGATGCTTTGGCCGCCGATACTCAGCCCAATCAGTTACTGGTGCCGCAAGGGCGCATTCTGGCGGATTTGCAAGCCTGGCTCGGGTGCACAGGTATGCGCGCCGGGGATGTGCAGCAACGCGGTCAGCTGCATATTCAGGTGCTGCCGTTTGTCCAGCAGGATCAGTACGACCAACTGCTGTGGAGTTGTGATTTTAATGCGGTACGCGGGGAGGACTCCTTCGTCCGTGCGCAATGGGCGGGACGACCGTTGCTTTGGCATATCTATAAGCAAGCGGACAACGCCCACCTGGAAAAGCTCGACGCCTTTCTTGCTCTCTATAAGGCGGGCTTGTCAACGGATGGGCAGCGTGCGCTGATCGAGCTCTGGCATGCCTGGAATACCGGTCAGTCGGTCAAGGAAAGCTGGAATCAGCTGCTACAAGGCTGGCCCGAGCAACAGGCGCACGCTGAGCAGTGGTGCCTACAGCGGGCCTCTCAGGCCGATCTTGCCGAGGCGCTGGTGCAGTTTTACCTAAATTGGCTATGATACGCGGCCAAGAATTTTGTAATTCCATCCAAACCCGGATATTCGTATGAAAACCGCACAAGAAATGAAGCCCAACAGTGTGGCCCTGATCGACGGCCAACCTTGGCTGATCCAGAAGGCCGAATTCACCAAGTCCGGTCGTAACAGCGCCATCGTTAAAATGAAGCTGAAGAACTTGCTGAGCGGCTCCTCGACTGAAACCGTGTACAAAGCCGACGACAAAATGGAGCCGGTGATCCTCGATCGCGTGGACGTGACCTACTCCTACTACAGTGAGCCGAACTACGTCTTTATGGACCAAGAGTTCAACCAGTACGAACTGAACAAAGACGACCTGGAAAGCGTAATGCCGTACATCGTTGATGGCATGACCGACGTTTGCGAAGCCGTATTCTTCGAAGGCAAAGTGGTTTCGGTTGACCTGCCGACCACCATCGTTCGCCAGATCACTTACACCGAAGGTTCCGCCCGTGGCGACACGTCCGGCAAGGTGATGAAGCCAGCCAAGCTGAGCAACGGCACCGAGATCAAAGTCGCTGACTTCTGCAACATCGACGACTGGATCGAAATCGATACCCGTACCGGCGAGTACAAATCCCGCGCTAAAGCTCCGGTCTAAGACCTGCTTTAACGGCGAGACGAAAAAGCCCGACCTCGAGTAGGGCTTTTTTATGGACAGCCATCCATGGCGGCCACTCTTCTGCCTGCTGTTTCTGCTCTTAACTGCGTTGTAGGCCGTTTTCGCAGAATAGCGGCAGCAGTCAGGTGGTTGCGCAAGGCTTGTCTCTGGCGCCGGGTGGTTTGCTGAGTATCAGCTGGGGGGAAGTTGGCCCATGCGCTGCCTGAACGGGTCTTGCGCGGTCTTTTTGCCGGTTTTCTGCTGCTTTGTGCGGTATTGCTCGGGCTTAAAGTCTAAAGCCTTCGACAATCTGCTCGGCCAATGTCTCGCTGACCTGTGTTTGCGTGTTGCTATTGCGCAGCAGCACGATACTGGCGGAGGGCAGGGCAGGCATGCCTTCCGCCTCGCCAATAATCTGCAAGTCCGGGGTGATCAGGCTTTGCAGCTGGGCGGTAATCGCCAGGCCGGCGCTGACTGCGGCCATGATCGCCGACAGGCTTGGGCTGGTGTAAGCGATGCGGAAGTTGCGCCCCAGTGCTTCCAGGCCATTGCAGGCCCAGGAGCGGCAGAAACACTGCGAGTTGAACATCGCCAGCGGCAGGGTTTCCAGCTCATGCAGGTTGGCGTTGCGCGCCTGCGCCCACACCAGGTGTTCCTGACGCAACAGCTGCCCGATCTCGGTGCCTGGCTCGCGGGTGACGATGGTCAGGTCCAGGTCCTGGCGTAGCAGCAGCTGGAAGGACGGCTCGCAATGCAATTCCACCTGCACCAGCGGATAGGACTGGGCGAAGCGCACCAGAATGCCCTGCATAAACCGCATCACATAATCATCCGGCGTGCCGATGCGTACGGTGCCGACCATATGCGGCTCGCGCATGCTGCTCATCACTTCGGCGTGCAGCTTGAGAATGCGCCGCGCATAGCTTAATAGCAGCTGGCCCTCAGCAGTTAGGCTGAACTGACGCCCGTCGCGCAGAAACAGCGGGCGCTGCACCACATCCTCTTCCAGGCGTTTCATCTGCATGCTGACCGCCGATTGGGTGCGGTTGACCATTTCCGCCGCACGGGTAAAGCCGCCGTGGTCGGCAATGGCGACAAAGGTGCGTAGCAGCTCGCTGTCGATGCTCGGGTAGCTGGCCACTCATCAATCTCCGAGATGGAATGCATAATAAACATTCGTTGGATTGATCATAAGCCCAGCGCGAGACTGTCGCCAACCCCACAAGGAGGGCGACGAGATGAAAGGTCAAAAAGGTTATGCATTAGTCAGTACCGGGCGTTTACAGGGCCGTCGGCCATTAGAAATACTGCGTGCAGTTGGCCGCCAGCTTTACCGCTGGTGGCAGCTGGCCGAGCAGCGTCGGCGCTTGGCCATGCTCGATGATGCGGCATTGAAGGATCTCGGCTTGAGCCGCGGCGATGTACTGCAGGAGAGCGAGCGGCCCTTCTGGGATGATCCGTTGGCGCGCTGAGGTTGTGGATGGTTTTCAGGGAGTTAATTAATTGAAAGGAGAGTATCGATGTCCACGTATCAACTGGCGCAGTTGAATATCGCCACGATGAAGGCGCCGCTGGAGTCGCCGAGCATGGCTGACTTTGTCGCCAATCTGGAGCGCATCAATGCGCTGGCAGAAGCCTCGCCCGGTTACGTCTGGCGCTTGCAGGACGAGGCGGGCGATGCCACGGCGTTTCGCCCGTTTGGCGATGATGTGCTGATGAATCTGTCGGTATGGCGTGATGTGCAGGCGCTCAGCGATTACGTCTACACCTCCGCCCATACCGAGATGCTCAAGCGCCGCCAGGAGTGGTTCAGCAAGGTCAGTTCGGTGCATATGGTGCTGTGGTGGGTGCCGGCGGGTCATCGGCCATCGGTGCAGGAGGCCGCCGAACGCCTGGCGTTGTTGCGTGAGCAGGGCGCCAACGCGCAGGCGTTTAGTTTTCGTCAGGCGTTTGCGGCCCCCGATTCGCTCGCTGAGCTGGCGCTCGGGTCGGCGTAGTCGGATCACCGGAGCGGCAAGCGTGCGGCGCATCCGCTACAATGCGCGCCGAATTTGTCTTGCCCGAGAGCCTGCTCATGTCCGCCTGCCAGACCCCGATCATCGTTGCCCTGGATTTTCCGACCCGTGAAGCCGCGCTGGCATTGGCTGCCCGGCTCGACCCCAAGCTGTGTCGGGTCAAGGTCGGCAAGGAGCTGTTTACCCGTTGCGGACCGGAGATCGTCAACGTGCTGGCCGGTAAGGGCTTTGAGGTGTTCCTTGACCTGAAATTCCATGACATTCCCAATACCACGGCCATGGCGGTCAAGGCGGCGGCCGAGATGGGCGTGTGGATGGTCAATGTGCATTGCTCGGGCGGCCTGCGCATGATGGCCGCCTGCCGCGAAACCCTGGATAAGCTCAGCGGTGCCAAACCGCTACTGATCGGGGTGACCGTGCTGACCAGCATGGAGCGCGAAGACCTGGCGGGCGTTGGCCTGGATATTGAACCGAAGGCGCAGGTACTGCGTCTGGCCGGCCTGGCAGCCCAGGCGAGTATGGATGGTCTGGTGTGTTCGGCCCAGGAAGCCCCGGCGCTGAAAGCTGCGCACCCGGCCCTGCAGTTGGTGACCCCGGGGATTCGTCCGGCCGGCAGCGCGCAGGATGACCAGCGGCGTATCCTGACGCCGCGTCAGGCGCTGGATGTGGGCTCGGATTATCTGGTGATTGGCCGCCCGATCAGTCAGGCCGCTGATCCAGCCCAAGCGCTGGCAGCTATTGTCGCCGAGCTAGGAGCCTGTCGGGCTTGACCGTTCGTAGCGAGGGAAAGCCCGGATCGAGTCAGTTTTGTTGGTCTTTCGAGGCGAATAGCGAGCTATTTAACGAGAAAGAGCAGCAAAAATGGCCGAATCCGGATTTTCCGCAGTAGAACAGTGTTAAGTCCGACAGGCTCCTAGATGCCTGAATTTCTTTCCTTCTGATCCGGTGACTGTTATGCATCCTGCTGCCGAAGATTCGCCACTGGGCAAATCCAGCGAATACATCGCTACCTACACCCCGTCCTTGTTGTTCCCGATTCCGCGTGCAGCCAAGTGGGCCGAACTGGGCCTGAGCGCCGAGACACTGCCGTATCAAGGCGTGGACTTCTGGAACTGTTTCGAGCTGTCCTGGCTGTTGCCGTCGGGCAAGCCGGTGGTAGCCATGGGTGAGTTCGCTATTCCCGCTGACTCACCGAATATCATCGAGTCGAAATCCTTCAAGCTGTACCTTAACTCGCTGAATCAGTCGGTGTTTAACACGGTTGATGAGATGGCGGCGTTGTTGGTGAAAGACCTCTCGGCTGCTGCTGGCAAGCCGGTTGGCGTGCGTGTGCGCAGCCTGGTCGAGGTAACAGCTGAGGGTGTGCGGGCTGCACCTGGCGTCTGTATTGATGATCTGGATGTGTTTATCAGCAACTATGTGCGGCCGCAACCAGAGTTGCTGCGTTGCGATACGGCGCGGGTAGTCGAAGAGGCTCTGCACAGCCATCTGCTCAAGTCCAACTGCCCGGTCACCGGCCAGCCGGATTGGGGCACGCTGGTGGTGCAGTACCGTGGCGCAGAGCTGGATCACGCCAGCCTGTTGGCCTATCTGGTGAGCTTTCGTCAGCACGCGGATTTTCATGAGCAGTGCGTTGAGCGGATCTTTCTCGACCTACAGCGCTTGCTTAAGCCCGAGCACCTGACGGTGTATGCGCGCTATGTGCGGCGTGGTGGGTTGGACATCAATCCTTACCGCAGCAGCGGGCCGATCAGCCTGGATAACCAGCGTTTGGTGCGCCAGTAACAGAAAACCCCAGCCGCTGAGCTGGGGTTTTTGTGAGTGCTGCGTGCGTTTAAATGCCCATATTGGCCAGGCTCTGCACGATATTGCGTAGGGTGCCGGCGAGAGTCGGGTGGCTGGCTTCGAAGCGCTCTACCGCGAGGTTGACCCCGTCGATCAGGGTTGCGTCAGGTGCGGCTGCGGCCTGGCGGGCCAGTTGCAGTTCAATTTCTTGGGTCAGTACAAATAGCTCGGCGCGTTCTTCTTCAGTCAATGGCGGTTGTTCGGCCAGTTGGTCGCGCAGGTCTTGCAGTTGTTGCTGCAGATGGCTTGCAGGCATGGAATTCTCCCTTGGGTAATCGACAGATTGACTGACCTTGCGCGTGGGCGAAAGGTTCTACATGCGTTCAGGTTAATCCAAGCCCGCCGCCTTTGCTTGCTTTGGATCAAGCGTGCGGCCCTGAATCAGCACGCACTCGGGCGCTGGCTCAGGGCTTTTCGCCCTTGTGGCGACGTAGGCTGAGATCAGCCAGGCAGGTAGGCAAGTCGCTAAGCTGGTCGATTGCCGAGTGTACGCCAAGGCGGTACAGACTCAGGGTGGCCTGGCTGCGCAGTCGATCACGTTCGGCCATTGGCAGGCTCTGCCAGTCAGCCGGTGCCAGGCCGCAGAGCGGGCCGCTGATTGCCAGGCCGATGGTCCAGATACCCGCATTCAGTGCCGCCTTTAGCAGGCGCGGTTCGCCACTGACCAGTACGCAGCCTTCAAGCTGATCAACCTGCAGTTCCATAAGGCTAAGCCAGATAGCATCGGGCGCCGGCCAGGGACGATGACTTTGCCTGGGTGTGCCGGGCAGCCAGTTTGGCAGCGCGCTGGCCAGGCAGGCGCTGGCGTCGCGCGGCAGTTCATCCAGCCAGGCGCAGGGCACCGCTTGTTCTTGCAGTTGCTCAAGCAGGGGCAGGGCTGCAGGCGTAGCCTCGGCATGCTCGCGTGCGGTTTCGCATAGTGCTTGCTGATAGGCTTGCCACTCTTCAGCTAAAGGTTCGCGACCTAAGGACTGTGGCAGGTCTTGGTGATTGGCTAACATTGGATAAAGGCGTTGCAGGGTGAGCGGGATGGTGCGTGCGCCAAAATCAACCAGGCAGCCGGACAGGCTGAATAAGATGGCGTTGAAAGCGGGCAAGCTGGCGGGCGTTTGCATGGGCCGTCCTTGAAAATGGTCTAGTCCAGGCTAGCGGGTGCAGGTTACAGGCAGATGAAGGCTTTATTTCTTTGTGCATTGCCGCTAACTGCTGAGCTGTACGGCAGCAGGCGGTGAGATTTTTCAGCTATTTGTTCCTCGGCTATGCTGCCTATTTAGCGAGTTGGCGCTTTATACTGCGTGGCCTGAGTTGGCTGCTGCGCCAGCCTGAGAATTTTCAAGGAGCGACTGTGATGCGTGTAACCGGTGCGAACTGGATTGAACGATTGAGCCTGTTGATAGCCTGTACCAGCGTGCTGTTGCTGCCTGCATTGGCGCAAGCCAGTGAAGAGGACCCTTGGCAGGGCTACAACCGCTTTATGTTTCGAGTCAATGATAACGTCGATGCCTATACCCTTAAGCCGTTGGCCAAGGGTTATCAGGCGGTGACGCCGCAGTTTCTTGAAGATGGCGTGCATAACGTCTTCCGAAATATCGGTGATGTTGGCAACCTGGCCAACAATCTGCTGCAAGGCAAACTGCATGATGCTGGGGTTGATGGCGGCCGGTTGATCTTCAACACTACCTTCGGTCTGCTGGGCTTTTTCGATGTGGGCAGCGCCATGGGCCTGCAGCGCAGCGATGAGGATTTCGGTCAGACCATGGGCGCATGGGGGCTCAATAGCGGGCCTTACGTGGTGTTGCCTCTGTTGGGCCCAAGCACCGTTCGTGATGCCTTCGGCAAGGTGCCGGACAGCATGCTGACTGCGCCTGCGTTTATCGACCATGTGCCGACTCGCAATGTGGTGCGCGGCGTTCAGCTAGTCGACGTGCGGGCCAGCTTGCTCAAGGCCGAGCGCATGGTCAGCGGTGATAAGTACATCTTTATCCGCAATGCCTACCTGCAAAATCGCGAGTTCAAAGTGCGCGATGGTGAAGTTGAAGACGACTTCTGAGCCGTCGGTGCATAGTAAAAAAGGCGGCCTACTAGGTCGCCTTTTTTGTTTTCGAGCATGTTCAGCTCATAGAGATAATCGCCAATCCCAACGCCTGACGGCCGTCGTCCATCGTGGTGACGCGCACTACCTCGGCTTGTGCATCCAAGCCGCGCAGCTCGTTATGGTCCGAGGCGATGTGGATGCGCACCTTGTCACCCATCTTCACCGCGCTTTCAGCCTCCAGCTGCATGCCGGTGCTGGACAGATCGAGGCACAGTGCGGGAATCTCCTTGCCGTCATGATGCAGGGTGACGGGGGCCTCTAGCCGCATGCGGATGTAATCGCGTTTCTCACTGTAGGCACGATCATTTTGGCTCATGGGCTTTTTCCTCTTGTTATGGGGGCTGTCCTACAGCTCTTATAACCTTGGCCGATTTGAGGTGTAAAGTCATACGGCGACGACCGGCATGCGCTTGAATCACGTAACGGATGGGAGTACCGTCTGCGCCTTGATACAAGCCGAGTTCGCGCGTCCAGGCGTTTGTCCTGACGTATAAGCCAACCCACACCCGGCGCAGTTTGCCTGGATACCTCATGCAAAAAACCAGTGCCACGCTGCTGATAATCGATGACGACGACGTAGTGCGTGCGAGCCTCGCAGCCTACCTGGAAGACAGTGGTTTTCATGTGCTGCAGGCCGCCAACGGCTTGCAGGGGCTGGAAGTCTTTCATGCTGAGTCGCCGGATCTGGTGATCTGCGATCTGCGCATGCCACAAGTCGATGGTCTTGAGCTGATCCGCCTCATCAACGCCCTGCACGTGCAAACCCCGGTGATCGTGGTCTCCGGCGCAGGCGTGATGAGTGATGCCGTCGAGGCGTTGCGCCTGGGCGCTGCCGATTACCTGATCAAACCCTTGGCGGATCTCGCCGTGCTTGAGCATTCGGTGCGCCGGGCGCTGGATCGCGCTAATTTGCGTCTGGAAAACCAGCGCTACCGCGACGAACTGGAAACCGCCAACCGCGAACTGCAAGCCAGCCTGCATCTACTGCAAGAAGATCAGAACGCCGGGCGTCAGGTGCAGATGAACATGCTGCCTGTTACGCCTTGGAAGGTCGATGGGCTGAATTTCGCGCACCAGATCATTCCGTCGCTGTACCTGTCGGGGGATTTTGTCGACTACTTCCGCGTCGATGACAGTCGCATCGTTTTTTACCTGGCTGATGTCTCCGGTCACGGCGCTTCTTCTGCGTTTATCACCGTGTTGCTGAAGTTTATGACCACGCGTTTGCTCTATGAGTCGCGTCGTGGCGGCAATCTGCCGGATTTCAAGCCTTCGGAAGTGCTTGGCCATATCAACCGTGGCCTGATCAACTGCAAGCTGGGCAAGCACGTGACCATGCTGGGCGGGGTGATCGATCAGGAAAACAATCGCCTGACCTACAGCGTTGGCGGTCACTTACCGCTGCCGGTGCTCTACAGCGATGGTCAGGCGCGTTATCTGGAGGGCCGTGGTCTGCCGGTTGGACTGTTTGTCGAAGCCGAATACAACGACCAGGTGCTTGAATTGCCCGAGGCGTTCAGCCTGACGCTGCTCTCCGATGGCATCCTCGATCTGCTACCGGGCGATACCTTGAAAGACAAGGAAACCCTGTTGCCGCAGATGATCAGTTCCGCAGGTGGCACCCTCGATGGCTTACGCAAGGCTTTTGGGCTGGCCAATCTAGGTGATATGCCGGATGATATTGCCTTGCTGGTGTTAAGCAGGAACCTTGCATGAACCCTGGGATAAGCCCCGGTAGAATCCAGTTTGCCGAGCAAGATGGCACCTTCATCTTGAAGTTTGTCGGTGAAGTGCGCCTGACGCTGTGTTCGGCCCTTGATTCGACCATCGAGAAAATCTTCACCGCGCTGAATTTCTCAGCCATCGTGATTGATCTTACCGAGACCCGCAGTATCGATAGTACGACCCTTGGGCTGTTGGCCAAGCTGTCGATTCTGTCGCGGCAAAAGATCGGCCTGTTGCCGACCGTGGTGACCACCCACGCCGATATCACGCGCTTGCTGCAGTCGATGGGTTTTGATCAGGTCTTCAATATCGTCGACACGCCAGTGCCATGCCCGGATTGTCTGGATGATCTGCCGTCGCAGGACCAGTCGGAAGAACTGGTGCGCGCCAAGGTGCTCGAGGCACATCGCATTTTGATGGGCTTGAATGAGTCCAACCGCGAAGCCTTCCACGATCTGGTCAACGCCCTCGAGCATCATTGATCTGGCACGCTAAAAAAACGGGGCGCTCAATGAGCGCCCCGTTTGTATTCAGGCCATTCAGGCGTGGGCGGTCAGCAGTTTTTCCAGCTTTTCCTGATCGCGGGCAAACAGGCGAATGCCTTCGGCGAGCTTTTCGGTGCCCATGGCGTCTTCATTCATGGCCCAGCGGAATTGGCTTTCGCTCAGGCTCTGCTTGGCTTCGGCAGCCTTGCCGGGGCTTAGCAGGCGCGCCAGCGGCTGTTGATCATCCGCCAGTTGCTGCAGCAGTTCGGGGCTGATGGTCAGGCGATCACAGCCAGCCAGTTGTTCGATCTGGCCGATATTGCGGAAGCTCGCGCCCATCACCACGGTCTGGTACGCGTTGGCTTTGTAGTAGTTGTAGATGCGCGTGACTGACTGTACGCCGGGGTCTTCGGCGCCGACAAAGTCACGGCCTTCAACCTTCTTGTACCAGTCGTAGATGCGCCCCACGAATGGCGAAATCAGAAACACACCGGCATCGGCACAGGCCTGGGCTTGAGCGAAAGAGAACAACAGGGTCAGGTTGCACTGGACGCCGGCCTTCTCCAGTTGCTCGGCGGCGCGGATGCCTTCCCAGGTCGAGGCGATCTTGATCAGTACCCGCTCGCGGCCAATACCGGCTTCTTCATACAGGCCAATCAGGCGTTCAGCGCGGCGCAGGGTGGCCTGAGTATCGAAGGACAGGCGTGCATCCACTTCGGTGGAAATCCGCCCGGGGATGATCTTGAGAATCTCGCTCCCCACCGCGACGCCAAAATGGTCGCAGGCCAGGCCCAGATCGCTATTGCTGGCTGTGACTGCGCTTTTCAGCAGTTCGCTGTAACCAGGCATTGCTGCGGCTTTAAGCAGCAGGGAAGGGTTGGTGGTGGCGTCGACCGGCTTCAGGCGGGCGATGGCGTCGAGATCGCCGGTATCGGCGACCACAGTGGTGAACTGCTTGAGTTGATCCAGCTTGGAGGTCATGACACAGCCTTATCGTTGCAGATGCACCGACCTTACCCGAGTCAGCGACCTTGCAGCAATTGCGCAGCTTGATCGAACAGCGTTAACGGCTCGCTGGTCTTGTGAATGTCCACCGAGAGCAGCTGGCGAAAGCGCCGCGCGCCATTGAAGCCCTGGCCCAGGCCGAGCATATGCCGGGTGATGTGGTGCATGCTGCCGCCTTCGTCGAGGTGCGCGGCGATGTAGTCGCGCATGCTCAGCATGGCCTCGAAACGGCTCATCACCGCGCGGCCAGACCCGAACAGTTGTTGGTCTACTTGGGCCAGCAGGTAAGGGTTGTGGTACGCCTCGCGGCCGAGCATCACGCCATCAAAGGTGTGCAAGTGCTGCTGGCAATCCTCCAAGGTCTTAATGCCACCGTTGAGGATGATCTCCAATTCCGGAAAGTCCTGCTTGAGCTGGGCGGCCACGTCGTAACGCAGTGGTGGCACCTCGCGATTTTCCTTGGGCGATAGCCCTTCGAGAATGGCGATACGCGCATGCACGGTAAAGCTACGGCAGCCTGCATCGCGCACTGTGCCGACAAAATCACACAGTTCGGCATAGCTGTCGCGGCCGTTGATGCCGATACGGTGCTTGACCGTTACCGGAATCTCGACAGCATCCTGCATGGCCTTTACGCAATCTGCCACCAACTGCGGGTGACCCATCAGGCAGGCGCCGATCATGTTGTTCTGCACCCGATCACTGGGGCAGCCGACATTCAAGTTGACCTCGTTATAACCCGCCTCTTGTGCCAACTTGGCGCAGGCCGCCAGATCCGCCGGCACGCTGCCCCCCAGCTGCAGGGCCAGCGGGTACTCGGCCGCGCTGTGGCGTAGAAAGCGCGCCGCGTCACCATGCAGGATCGCCCCCGTGGTGACCATCTCGGTGTAGAGCAGAGCGTGCTGCGATAATTGGCGTAGGAAGAAGCGGCAGTGGCGGTCCGTCCAATCCATCATCGGCGCTACGGAGAAGCGGCGAGACAGCGTAGATGCCGTGGTTGCTGGGTTTGATGCTGATTTTGGATGCATTGGCTCAGATCGATTTAAGGCCATAAAGGCTAATTTTTGCCCGTTTCTGCGCATGTAATGCTAAAATTAAGCACTGGTAAATGCATTTTTAGCACTGGTGGTGAGCTACATGGGAACGATCACTCGGCGCGTGAACAAAAGCGGGCAGACCAAGTACACGGTGCAGATTCGACTGCGCCGTAAGGGAGTCATAGTTTACCAAGAAAGCCAGTCTTTCGACCGTAAGCCGGTCGCCCGCGCCTGGATGATTAGGAGGGAGGCTGATCTTGCGTTGCCCGGTGCTCTCGAGAAGGCTTCGCGAGAGGATGTGCCGCTCAAGAAAATCATCGGACGTTATTTGGAAGAGTACGAGCTAATCCGTCCTCTCGGGAAAACCAAGCGAACCACCTTGAAGGCGATCAGCGAGACCTGGCTAGGCCAAGTCGCTGATGCCGATCTAACGAGCCAGAAACTAGTCGAGTACGCACGATGGCGAATGAGCCAGGAGGGCGGCGGCGTTCAGGCCCAGACGGTTGGAAATGATCTCGCACATCTTGGTGCGGTCTTGTCTGTCGCTAAGCCCGCTTGGGGATATGAGATCGACGCGACCGCTATGACTGATACGCGCAAGGTATTGCGTAAGCTGGGTATGGGGGGAAGGAGTCGAGAACGTGATCGGCGGCCAAGTGTGGATGAGCTCGACAAGTTGCTTGCCCATTTTTTTGAGATTCTAGTGCGTAGGCCTACCGCGATACATATGCCTAAGGTCATGGCTTTTGCAATTTTTTCGACGCGCAGGCAGGACGAGATCACCCGGATACGCTGGGAGGATCTGGATGAGCGGAGGCGGGCGGTACTTGTTCGGGATATGAAAAATCCCGGTCAGAAGATTGGCAATGATGTCTGGTGTCATCTGCCGGATGAGGCTTGGCAGATTATTCACAGCATGCCTCAGTCTTGCTTAGAGATTTTCCCGTACAGCTCGGACTCAATTTCTGCAGCCTTCACTCGTGCTTGCATGTTTTTGGCTATCAAGGATTTGCACTTTCACGATCTTCGCCATGATGGCGTGAGCCGGCTCTTCGAGATGGATTGGGATATACCGAGAGTCGCTAGCGTGTCAGGGCATCGAGACTGGAACTCCATGCGTCGCTATACGCATTTGAACGGGCGAGGAGACCCCTACAAAGATTGGCCTTGGTTGGAAATAATCATGGGAGTCCCTGTCGTACTCGGGGCACGTGTAGCGCCTGAATCCGCAGGCGATCGAGGGAGTAAGCTTCAGGCGAGGCGTCGTCGATCCATCAACTGATCTTGCTCCCTGATTGCAGCCGCTCGCTGCTTATCGATGTAGGCTGCGAGATCCTCTAGATGTATGCCGAGGTTAGCCTTCTGTGAGTTCGCGCCCAGTCGTATGACCGGGAGATCTATTTCTCCCATCAGGCGTTTGCGTTTGAATTTGTCTACCGAGAGGCCCAGAAAGTCTCTGCATACCCATTCGATAGGAATCACGGCTTGCCCATCGTACTGGGTCATCAGAAGTAACAGTGTTTTCATCGCTCCATGCCATATCACTATTCCAGTGAATTCAACCTATCAGCACGATGTTTACCGGAAAACCAGTTATGTCGTAGATGAGAGTGGGAGTGAAGCTGTAAAGGTATTGGTGGCTTTGCTGGTGTGTCGTTTCTGGTTCGGTAGGCTGCTAGCGACGTCGGTGCCGAGTGCCGGACATATCAGACGAGACATCAAGGAGCAGGTAGGGGGACGATTTCCCGGGCGTCATCCGGCGGTTGGAACGCAACTGATCTCTGTAGCGTCTGTGGCACGATTCAGATCCACCATTTCCGTCCCCTCACAATAAAGCCGCCTGAAAGTGGCGGCTTTTTGTGGCGCATGCGCTCTAGGCTGTTTCCTGCTTTTCTCTAATGCTTTTCGCTTCTTCGAGTACCTTGCGCTGGCTGTCGATGGCTCGCGCAGATGCAGCGCCATAAGCAGCGCGCTTTGCAGCATCAGAGTTGCTTCTGAAAAAGCTCGACAGGGGGCTTGGACTGCCCGCATGAACTCTTTTCATGGATTAGGCCTCGGTTAAAATTTGATCAAACTCTATGGCAGAGTACCCAAAGGTGACGAGAGCGTCAATTTCGTCGGAACCGACATTCAGTTCGACTGCCTGGTTACTACCGTCAGTGTCTTTGATGATAAGGTCAACCTTGAGTTGCAAGCGAAAGCTCTGTTTCAGTGCCTTAACAACCTCCTTTGCTGCAAAAAGCTGTCTGATGAACTCGGCCTTTGGGATGTTCCTCCCTTCAGTCAGTTCTCGAGCCTTCACAAATTCCCAGGCAAGCAAGGGGTCTTGATAGACATATACGATTGTGATGTCCCTGTTGCGTCGCAAGGAGCGCTCAACGTTTCGTCGAGCTACTTGTTCGTTGGAGAGTGTTCCATCCAGTAGAAATGATTGGCGTTGTTCAAGCACAAGATCATGCAGGCGCTCGACAATGCTATTCACGGCGCGTTGAAACAACCTGGAGTTATTGCCGGTGTACTCAGGGAAGCATTTCCGCAAATCGTCTGGGTCAATTCGCAGCGCTTTTGCTCCGATATCTTCGAATCCTGCGATTAGTGCTTTGGATACCTCTGTCTTTCCCGCGCCGGGGGAGCCCGCCATGAAAACAGAGACAGGCGTATCCTCACCAGGAAAAGCTCTCACATCCGCTAATTCTCTGGCAATTCGCGTTCTGTTCGCTTTTGCAAAGGCAATTGCCCTTTGCTCTATATCAACTTCGTCTTGAGTCATCGAACCGTCGTAATGGCCTTGCATCTTGTGGTTAAGCCTAACAGCGTGGATGCGTCATGTCCTCAGGTCTTGGGCGCCCTCCTGAAACCTCGATCTCTAGCCATAAACGTCTCAAGCATGTGCGGTATGAGTGTCAGGGCATCGACCTCTTCGCCGTGTGTTTGCGAGTGCAGTTTCGCGTAGCGTTCGAGTTCGGCCTTCAGGTTGGCCGGGCAGTTGAAGGTCAGCTTCAGGTTCTCGGTTTTAGGCAAGGGGCCGAGGCGCAGTTTGGTTGTACTCATTGCGTATTCCTTTGTTGGATGAGCATGGGCGGGTAAGGGCGCAGTACTAAATCGCGGTTGACGATCACGCGCAGTGGCAGGCCAGGACGCTCAGTAAGCGTGGGCTGGATATCCAGATTGCGCCGGGTCACTTCCTGACCGATTTGATTGACGGTGTCCTGCAGGCTGTCGCGCCCCGCGATGATGATTCGGTCGCCGTCAGCACGATTGGAGGGGGCCGCCAATTCGGCACCGATGCCCAGCAGGCTGGTCATTGCCGCACCCGCAACAATCCGATCCCAATGCCAGTCGACGCCATCCTCCAGACCGGCATAGCCGGCGGCATCTGCACCGACCAGGTTGTCGAGTTGAAATGAGGACGTGTTAGGCAGGATCACCCGCTGCCAAACCATCTGCACTCGACTCTGCCCGAAGCTCACCTGACTGTTATAGCGGCCAAGTAAACGTGAGCCTTGGGGGATGAGCACATGCTGGCCGGTAGCGCTGTCGTAGACCGGTTCGGTTACCGTGGCGATCACATCTCCAGGTAGATCAGACTTGATGCCTGTGACCAGTGCCGCCGCGATGATGGTCCCGGCCATCACCTGGTAAGGCGAGTCTGGAAGTTGCACAAGTCCTGAATTACGGATTTGTGAGTTTCCGGATTTACTGAGAAACGCCTCTTTCTGCTCTTGCCGGTTCGGCATGGCGGAAACGTCTGAAGGCGGGCCCGAGACTGGCATTGAGGGCGTGAGGTTTTCACGAGCAGCAAGACTGGGAGTAGCAGTCGTGGCGCTCGATATGCGTTGTCCGCCCGTTTGGAAGAACACAGACGACTGCGCTGCTTCCTCCGCTTCTTTGAGCCTGGCGAGACGTTCAGCTTCGACCGGATCAGCCCCTGATTGGTTGTAGCCATGGACTTGATACTGCTGCTCAGACTTGAGAATAGGGCCACCTAAATCACCAGGCAGTGGTGGTCCAAGATGCGGTACTGAAGGTGCAGCGGGCTGGGGTAACTGCGAGTAGTCTGCGGGCAACTGCTCCAGCCCCTCGGAACGTGCAATGCGATCAATGTTGTAAAGCTCGCTTGGCTCCGTACTTTGACGGCGATGCTGCGGCTGCAGTGACCACAGCATGGCACCCAGCACTGCACTGGCCAGGCCCCCGGCGAGTACAGCCAGCATGCGAGGATTGAGGCGGGTGACCGGGCGCGGCTGCGCACGCAGCTCCAGTGACTCGGGTGCTTCCTTGGGCTGCAGTGGCGACTGCACAGCGCCTCCGGTCTCTTGATTAGCACTCATGGTCAGGGCCTCCGAACACGGCCATCCGTACGCTCGATCCTGACGATATCCCCCTTGTCAGCGCCCAAACGCAGTTCTGCGGCACCGAATAAGCGGTCGACGATGTAGTAGGGTGAGCGGAAGCGATAGTTAACAAGCTGGCCGTCGCCCTCAGGGCCGATCACAAACAGTGGCGGCAGTTCGCCTTGGGCTATGCCTTCGGGAAACTGGATGTACACCTTGCGGCCGTCATCAAACGCACGGAGTGGTTTCCAGGGCGGGTTGCTACCTGTGATCGCATAGCGAAAGCGCAGTTGTTCAAGCGTCAGGCCTGCATCCACCGGTGCCGCCACTTGTGCTGCACTGGCTCGACGTTGCAGGGCGAGCATGCGATCTTTTGGGTAGTCCCAAGACACTGAAGCCATCCACGCTTGCTCCGTCGACGTTAGTTCGATCAGGTAAGTACGTCGTGTGGTGGTGATCACCAGGTTAGTTTTGAGATCGACGCGGGTTGGCTTGATCAGCACGCTGATACGCAGGTCTTCACCGCTACCGCTGGTGGTGTCTCCGACAATCCAGCGAACCGTATCGCCTGCTGCCACGGTTATAAGCTCTTCGCCGGGCTGTAAGTTGATCGCGGTTACACGACCAGGGCTGCTGTAGACCTGGTACAGCGCGCCGTCCGAGTACGGCCAGACCTGAATCGCATTGATGTAGCCTTCTCGCGTGGGGGCGATTCGAGCGTCTCGATTGGCACGCGATATCCGCACACGTTCATCAATCGGCTCCTTTCCTGGCTTGCCTGCGGATGCAGTTGCAAGTGGTTTGAGCTGCGCCGGCAATGCCAATGGCTTGGGCATTTCCACCACCTCGATGGGTTTTGGTGGCTCAGGTAAACGCTGTGCCTCAACGGGCTCGTCCAGAGCGATCACGGGCGGCTTCTGACTGGCGCAGCCAGCCAGTACTGCAAGCAGCAGTGGGCAGATGTAGAAGTGCAGGGGTAATTTCATGGTTACTTGGCTCCTTCCGTAGTGTCCAATTCGCGGCTCCATGACAGGCCGTTGATGTAAATGCCGAGTGGGTTGCGCCGCAGTTTTTCCTCGGTGCGCGGTTGCTGCAGCACAAGCGAGAGCACTGCCGTCCAGCGCTCCATTCCTGCGGCTGCGCCGTTTACAAAGCGATGCTCGATCCAGCGAACCTGGAATGAGTTATCGCTGGCGCGTATCACGCTGGTGACTTCAACTGACACGGACTCCTTACCGACCCGTGCGAAGGGATCGTTGGCGCGGGCATAGTCGTTGAGGGTGGCGGCGCCTCGGTCAGTGGTGGAGTGATAGGCCACTAGCCAGTTCTGCCGTACCACCACTGGATCGATGGATAAGGAGCGCACCTGCTCGATAAACCGCGCCAGGTGGTGGGCAATTTGTGCGTCCTGAGGTTTATAAGGACTTTCCGCTTTGCCGACGGCACGCACCTCACCGAGATTGTCGACTTCCACCACGTAGGGTGTGATCGTCGACACTGCCATGCGCCAAACAAGTCCGCCGGCCATCAGCAGAGCGAGGCTGAGACAACCGAATGCCATCAGTCGCCAGTTGCGTGCGTGGGTCAGACTGCTGCCCAAGCGTCGGTCCCAGGCCTGCTGCGCTGCTTGGTACGGTGTGACGGGCTGTGGGGTTTCGCTATAACGCGTCTGAGGGCGTTTGAATCGCACCTTCGTTCTCCTTCACGAATTTGATGAGTCGCTGATCTGCGGCCCCGGTGATGAGCCGCCGCCATCACCACCGCGTAGCGTGTGCGCGACTGTGGTTGCCGCGTGGGTGAGTTGTTGTTTGCGCTGAAGGCGTTTGGCCCACTGGGGTTGTTGGGCTGCGGATGCAGTTGTGCTGGCAGCAGTGGCCTGGGCGCCAGCCGAAGCCCCATCTGCTGGCGCTATGCCGGCGGCCAAAGGCTTGGCCCCACCCAGTGCTAAACGTGCCGCTCCAGGCGCCATCCGCGCGCCGGCCAACACCGCTCCGCCGACGCCTGTGGCCACGGCTGCTGCACCTGCAGCCATACCTGCGGCGCCCAGTGCGGTACCGGCTGCTGCGCCGGAACCCAGTTGCGGTGCACCTGATACAAGGCCGGTGGCAATCCCCGGTCCGAAGATGCCCAGGCCAAGCAAGGCCAATGAAGCGAGCATCACTACCAGGGCGTGATCGATAGAAGGCTCATCCGGCACAGCCCGGAACTCGGCGAACAGACCTGTGCCGATACCAACGATCACTGCCAGTACAAGTACTTTTATCCCGGAGGCCACCACGTTACCCAGCACCTTCTCGGCGAGAAAGGCTGTTTTGTTCCACAAGGCGAAGGGCACCAGAACAAAGCCGGCGAGGGTGGTCAGCTTGAATTCGATCAGCGTGACGAACAGCTGAATCGACAGGAAAAAGAAGCTGATGATTACCACCAGCCAGGCTAGGAACAGCACCAGAATGCTGTCGAGATTACTAAACACCTCGGGAAAGCCGCCGAGGCTGCTTATCTGATCAAGCAAGGGACGGCTGGCCTCGATGCCGAGCGATGCCAGGCGTCCTGGCTGTAAAA
Organism: Pseudomonas sp. C7.1; assembly: GCF_056312395.1. Taxonomy (NCBI): domain Bacteria; kingdom Pseudomonadati; phylum Pseudomonadota; class Gammaproteobacteria; order Pseudomonadales; family Pseudomonadaceae; genus Pseudomonas; species Pseudomonas sp. C7.1. Next base: position 714,798 of record NZ_JBWDTL010000003.1, read on the forward strand.
ACTCGGTATGGCTCAGTGCGGAGCCCGAGGCCAAAAGACCCAACCCGGCGAAGGAATCAAAGACAATCTTGGCCAGGCTGTTGAAGTTGCCGATGATGAACGCGAAGGCGCCGATATAGAGAACCTTACGGATCAGCTTTGAGCTGACGTCTTCGCCACCCATTGCCCAGAACAGCCCAGCCAGGGTCATGTCGATGGCCACTAGTGTCAGTGTGAGAAAGGCTACCTCGCCGCCCAACAGACCAAACCCTGAGTCGATATATAGACCGAACACCTCGAGGAATCGGTCAATCACGCTGACGTCATTCATTGCACGTCCTCGTCGAAACTTGCTGGTATGGCTGGCAGACCATCGAGCTTCAGGAATTCACCAGGCTGTGCGCATCCGGAGTAAAAGCGTCTGCTGAGAGGCTCAGGGTGATCGACGTCCGCGGTATCAGCTTTGTGTTCACAGGCAGCCAGCATGAGCAGGAGGGGCAGAACGGAGAGGGTTTTCATAACGCGACCTCACTGCCGATAAAACTGCACGGAGTGGGCGCTGTAAGGTGTTCCGCTGCCCATAAAGCGTCTGCGCAATTCACGGGCTTTCTCGGACGCAGCGGCCTGGCGGGCAAGTTCTAGAGAGACGGCACGGTTCTGGGTAATCTGAAGTTGCTGTGCCTGGATCGACTGCTTGGCCTGCAGTGCTAGCAGTTGGTTGGTGGCCTGGGCCGCCTGAAGTGCGCCGCCGGCAGACTGACTTTGTTGCACCAAGTCAGCCAGCGCGCTCTCGTCCTGGGCCAGGTTCTGCGTCACTTGTGCTTGCACGCGCATCGCCGTATGCAGACCGTCGAGACCCTGTTTCCAGCGCTCTCGCGTTTCCTGCGCAATACGCTGGGTGCTGACACTGCTTGAGTACTGAGCTGGATAGAGACGAGCGAATTCCTGATCAAGACGTTGCACTTCAAATGCCAGTCCCTGGGCTTGGGCCAGAAGCCGCTCGGTGGTGGCCAAGTTCACGCGCAGTCGATTGATCACGTTGTAGTCCAACGTCGCCAAATGCCGGGACTGGTTCATCAGCATCTGAGTTTCGTTCTGCAACTGGCTTGCTTGGTTGCTGACCATCTCCATGGTGCGCAGAGCGGTCAGGGTGTTTTGCAGCAGGTTTGTCGGGTCAATGACGGTGAAGGCACCTGCTGGCTGGGCCAAAAGCTGGCCAAGAGTTAGCAGCGTGGTGAACGCAGATCTGCGGATGAGGGAATTCATGGCTGGCACTCCTTGCGTGCTGGGGAATAGGACGTGATCAGATCGGCAGCCCAGTCCAGGCCGCAATGGCGCAGCCAGGCGGGTGCGAAGTCCGCAGATCGATGTGCTTGCTGGACCTGGCCGATGGCTAGTTGCTGAACAGGGCTAGCTGACGCCGTGAATGCCAACGCCACTGGCCCCAAGTCGAGGTCGAATAGGCGATTCCCCAAGCGAGACTGGTAGTAGTAATCACGCTTAGGCGTGGCCTGGGCGATGATCTCGATCTGCCGATCGTTGAGGCCGAAGTCCTGATAGATCCCACGGACCTGCGGCTCACAAGCCTGTGGATTGGGCAGGAAAATGCGGCTGGCGCAGCTCTCGATGATTGCTGCGGCAATGCTCGAGCCTTTGATATCTGCCAGTGACTGAGTGGCAAAGATCACCGACACGTTCTTCTTGCGCAGTGTCTTGAGCCATTGGCGAATACGAGCAGCAAACAGCGGGTCGTCGAGAAACAACCAAGCCTCATCGAGGATCAGTAGGGTAGGCGCACCATCGAAACGTTCCTCGAAACGGGCAAACAGGTAGCTCAGTACAGCGGCCACTGCTGTTTTGCTATGCATCAGCTCTTCCATCTCGAAGCACTGCACATCAGCTGTGCCGAGGCGATCTTGGTCGGCATCCAGCAACTGCCCGTGGGCACCACCCAACACATAGGGCTGCAGCGCCTGACGCAAAGTGTTGTCCTGCAGTAGCACGGACAAACCGGTCAGCGTGCGCTGCGTCTCTGGTGCACCGGCCAGGCTTTCAAGCGCTGTCCACAGTGCGGCTTTTTGTTCAGGGCCAACTTCTACACCTTCCTGCAGCAGGCGGGCTGCTAGCCATTCAGCCGCCCAGGAGCGATAACTCGCCTGGTCGATTCGCGCCAGGGGCTGGAAGGCAAGGTCTCCATCTCCGCCTAAGTCGTAGTGTTCACCGCCCATACCCAACACAGTGGCGCGTAATGAACGACCCATATCAAATAGAAACAGGCGTGAGCCAGGGTAGCGCCGGAACTGCAGGGCAAGGGTCGCCAGCAGCACCGACTTACCCATCCCGGTAGGGCCGGCTACCAAGGTGTGTCCAACGTCGCCGACGTGGGTAACCAAGCGAAATGGCGTCGCACCCTCCGTGCGGGTGATCACCAGGGGTGGACCACCCAAGTGATCATTGCGTACCGGCCCCGCCCAGACTGCTGAGACCGGCATCATGTGAGCCAGGTTGAGTGTGGATATCAGCGGTTGCCGAACATTGGCGTAGGCATTTCCAGGTATGGATGAGAGCCAGGCTTCAACTGCGTTGAGGGTTTCGGCAATGGTGATAAACCCTCGCCCCTGGATAACCCGCTCCACTAAACGCAGTTTTTCGTCGACAGCCTGGGAATCGCAGTCAAATACTGTAACGGTGGCTGTCACGTAACCGAAGGCAACCTGATCGTTGCCCAGTTCTTGGAGTGCAGCATCGGCGTCGCTGGCCTTGTTCGCCGCATCGCTGTCGATCAACGGACTTTCCTGCTGGAAGATCGCTTCACGCAGCAGTGCCAGAACCCCCTTACGTTTGGAGAACCACTGCCGGCGTAGACGCACTAACTCCTTTTCAGCCTCGTCCTTTTCCAGGCAGATAAAGCGCGTCGACCAGCGATATGCAAAGCCCAGGTGGTTCAGATCGTCCAGCACGCCTGGCCAGGTCGACGTCGGAAAGCCGCGTATTGAGAGTACACGTAGGTGTTGTTCACCAAGCCGCGGTGCTAACCCCGTGGTCAGTGGGCTGTCAGCCAACAGCGCATCGAGATGAAACGGCACTTCGGGTAAAGCAATTTGCTGACGGTGAGTTGAGACCGTAGCGTGCAAGTAGGTCAGCGTCTGTCGGTCATCCAGCCAACCGAGTTCCGGCATTACACCGTCCAACAGGTCGAGGATGCGATCGCTCTCAGCTATGAATGCGGTCAGTTGCTCGCGCCAGTCGACACTCTGCTGCGCCCTGTGCTCATAGAGCAGGCCGGCAGCGCGTGAACGTACTTCCTCCGGCGGCAGGAAGAGAAGCGTCAGGTGGTAGCTGCTTTCGAAGTGACTGCCATGCGCCTCGAAGGCACCGCGTCTCTCTTCATCTACCAGCCAGGACAGCGCATCAGGGAACTCACTGTCGGGGTAATCTGCGGCCGGAGTTCGCTCTGCCTCAATGAACAAAGCCCAGCCTGAACCTAGGCGGCGCAGGGCGTTGTTAAGGCGCGCCGAAGCGGACACAAGTTCGCTTTGCGTTGCGCTGTCCAGATCTGGCCCACGAAAGAACAGCGTGCGCTGGAAAGAGCCGTCTTTGTTCAGTACCACGCCTGGAGCGACTAACCCTGCCCATGGCAGCCAGTCGGCGAGTTGGGTCGGTCGACGTTGATATTCGATAAGGTTCAGCATGTTGGCCTCCTCACACGTCTAGCAGCGAGCGCTGCTTGATATGTCGGGCGAACACCTGGAGGAACTGTGGGTCTAGACGTGCACCCCAGACGGCCAATGAATGGCCGACCAGCCAGAGCACCAGACCAGGAATCCAGAGCTGTAAACCCAGGCCAACGACTGCGGCCAGGGTGCCGTTGAGGATCGCCACATTGCGTGGAGCACCGCCGAGCAAGATCGGTTCGGTGAGCGACCGATGCAGTGGTACTTCAAAGCCTGCAATGAATCCGCGCTCGCCGTTCATGCGACCACCGCCCCGCCAGCAAAGCTGAAGAAACTCAGGAAAAACGAGGAGGCCGCGAAGGCAATAGAAAGGCCGAAGACGATTTGGATGAGCTTGCGGAAACCGCCACTGGTGTCGCCGAAAGCCAGCGTCAGGCCAGTGGTAATGATGATGATCACCGCGATAATGCGGGCCACAGGGCCTTGGACAGATTCGAGAATTAATTGCAATGGCCCCTCCCAAGGCATCCCGGAACCTGCTGCCAGAGCAGGTAAAGACAAGCCCAAGCAGAGGGCGCCAAGGACAAATACTTCGGCAATACGCCGACGATTAATCACGGAAGCGGGGAGGAGGTTCATGGCTTATTTCCTAAGGCTGAAGTCAGGGAGTTGAGAGCATCGACGGCGCTGAGGTGATAACCACGCTCGTCGCGGCCGATGACTCGAGCGATCTGCTGCACATGCCGGGCACGGCCGCGACCTGAGATAAACACCACTAGGTTGACCGCTTCTGCGATCAGCGCCCTAGGTGCTGCAAGGGCAACTTCGAGAATCAGTTGCTCTAGGAGCCTGTCGGACTTTCTGACTCTTCCTTGCGCTGAAAGTATTCGCGACAATCAAGGCCCTGCAATCGAGAGCCCCGCTGATGAGCCGTTTTGTCCTTGCTGACCGAGACACTGCGTATTTACTACCGCCTTCGGTGAACGAGTGGTTGCCGGCGGATCACTTGGCGCGGTTCGTGGTCGAGGTCATCGAGCAACTCGATTTGAGCGAGCTGACTGGGCAGTATGCGGGGCGGGGTTCAGCTGCCCACCATCCGGCCGTACTCCTGGGGCTGCTGATATACGGCTACGCCAATGGCGTGCACTCCAGCCGCAAGATCGAACGCGCGACCTATGACTCGGTAGCGTTCCGTTATCTGGCGGCCAACACCCACCCCGATCACGACACCTTGGCCACGTTCCGTCGACGTTTCCGGCAGCAGGTTGAATCGCTGTTCGTCCAGGTGCTGATGCTGGCGCGCGAGATGAAGCTGCTCAAGCTCGGTCATATCGCCCTCGACGGCACCAAGATCGAGGCCAACGCCAGTAAGCACAAGGCCTTGTCCTGGGCGCACGCCAACAAGATCGAGGCGCAGTTACGCCAGGAGGTCCAGCAGTTGCTGGCGCTGGCCGAGAACAGCGACTGCGCCGCCGTACCCGATGGCATGGATGTGCCGGCGGAGATTGCCCGGCGCGAAGATCGGCTCAGCGCGATAGCCCAGGCCAAAGCGAAGATCGAGCAACGTGCAGCTGAGCGACACGCCATTGAGCAACAGCAATTCGAGACCAAGACGGCCAAGCGTGAGGCCCAGCGCAAGGCTGGAAAGAAACCACGCGGCAAGGATCCAGAACCGCCCGCAGCGGGCCCCAAAGACAGCGATCAAGTCAATCTGACCGATGAAGAGTCACGCATCATGCCCGTCTCCGGTGGCGGCTTCGAGCAGAGCTATAACGCTCAAGCCGGGGTCGACACCGAGACGATGCTGGTGGTCACACAGCATGTAACCCAGGCCTGCAACGACAAGCGCGAAGTGGTTCCCACGCTACAGCGCATAGCCACCTTGCCCGCCGAATTAGGCGAGGTGAAAAGCCTGATTGCGGACAGCGGCTTCTTCAGCCAGGCCAACGTGAGCGCCTGCCACGAAGCCAAGGTCGAACCGCTTCTGGCGCTCAAACGCGAGTCGCACCACACCCCGGTACTGGAGCGCTTTGCCACCGACTCGCCGCTACCACAGACGAGTAACCCAGTCGAACAGATGGCTCACCGACTGAGCACGCAAGAAGGTCGAGCGCTGTACAGGCTACGCAAACAGACGGTCGAACCGGTGTTTGGCATCATCAAGCGAGTGATGGGCTGGCGGCAGATGAGCATGCGCGGCCTGGCCAACGCCCAGGGCGAATGGAGCCTGGTGACCATGGCCTGGAACATCAAGCGTTTGCATGTGCTACGCGCGATGTAACGCGGCCGAAAAGTACGCCCACCCGCGTCCAGGCAGCTGCTCAGGTGCACGAACGGACCGCCTGGGTTCGCGATAGTCAACTCGGATGCTTAGAAAGAACGACCCCGAGCAATCAAAGACCTAAACCCGCGCTGTCATTCCTTTTCGGGTTAAGTCCGACAGGCTCCTAGGCGCAGCAGTGCCCCTTGCGCGGAACCAGCGTGGATCGTGGCAATACCACCTGGATGGCCTGTTCCCCATGCCTTGACCAGATCCAACGCTTCACCACCGCGAACTTCGCCGACCACTACACGATCAGGGCGAAGGCGAAGTGTGCTGCGCACTAGGTCGGCCATGGACACCACGCCGGGCTTTGTACGCAGTGCGACGTGATCTGGGGCGGGGCACTGCAACTCGATGGTGTCCTCAAGCAGCAGCACGCGGTCGCCGGTGCTAGCTACCTCGGCCAGCAACGCATTGGCCAGTGTGGTCTTGCCGCTGCTGGTACCGCCGGCAACGAGAATGTTCTGCCGTTTGTGCACTGCGCTGCGTAAGTAATCGGCCTGCGGAGCAGTAAGGATTCCGTCCGTTACATAGCGCTGAAGCGGGATGACTCCGGCTGAGCGTTTGCGCAGCGCAAATGTTGGCTTGGCAGCTACGGGTGGAAGGACGCCTTCGAAGCGCTCGCCAGACTCGGGTAGTTCCGCGCTGAGTAAGGGGTTGCCTCGATGCACTTCTGCGCCGACATGCGCGGCGACTAGACGGATAATCCGCTCCCCGTCAGCCGCTGATAGTGTGCCCAGGCGTGACCGTCCGCCGGTAAGGCGATCGATCCAGAGTGCCCCGTCAGGATTGAGCATGATCTCCACGACGTCTGAATCATCTAGGGCTTCAGCAATCAGAGACCCCATTGCCGTACGCAGCATGCGTGTTCGGCGGTCCAAGGAGGTTGCCGCAGCACTAGCAACGGAGGAGGCAGCGCTCATGGAAGTTCTCCCGTATCTGGGAGTTCGGGCTGCACATACTCGGCCGCTTCTCTGACCAGGCTGCGACCGCGCTGCAGGTGACGGCCTAGCTGTTCAACGAACTGGGTGAAGCGCAGCTTGCCCTGGGCGCGGGCTGCGTCTTGATGAGCCTCGGGCACCGGCGTGCTGACCGTGAGGTAGTAGCGGATATAGAGCGCCACAGTCTCAATCAGGATGTTCTGGTCGCGCTCTAGGCGCTCGAACTGGCGTGACAATCGATCGAGGCGCTTGGCAGTCGCGATTTCGCGCTGGTCGCCGGATTCAGGCGACAGCCAGGAAGCAAGCGCCGCCGCAATAATCGAAGACTTGGATACGCCTTTCTTGATTGCCAGTTCGTTTAGGCGTTTGGCGTGTTCAGGTTGGATGAACAGGTTTAGACGTGCTCGGCTCATAAGGCTATTCCGTCATCAGGGTCGAGGGCAGCAAGCCGCGCCACGCGGTTTAAGCGTGGATCGGGTTGGGTTGGAAATAGGGCAGGGATGTCGTCCTCGTCGAAGAGCAATAGGTCGCTGGTAGGGGCGTCGTAATCAGGTCCATGGACGACCTCAGCCAACTCGGGCTGAAGACGAGGGCCGCCGTCTTCGATGCTTTCGTCGTTGGCTAAGTCGGTCGGAGACGCATCAATCGCTGAGTTCACAAACATGCCGCTCCAGTCATCCATCCTTGCTGCTGGTGAGTCGGCATACCGGCCAGGCTTAAGCTCAGGCGCAGGCAATACACGGGGTTTGAAGTTGGCATCGGCGAAATAGCGGATCTTCTTCGCGCGTATCGGAGCGAGGCCGGAGACCATCACGACGGCCTCGTCGCTGGGCAGTTGCATGACTTCGCCGGGCGTCAGCAAGGGGCGTGCAGTTTCCTGGCGCGACACCATCAAGTGTCCGAGCCAGGGCGCTAGACGATGGCCTGCGTAGTTGCGCTGTGCGCGCAGTTCTGTAGCGGTACCGAGAGTTTCGGAAATGCGCTTAGCCGTTCGCTCATCGTTGGTGGCGAAGGTCACCCGCACATGGCAGTTGTCGAGGATCGAGTGGTTCTGGCCATAGGCCTTGTCAATTTGATTGAGCGACTGAGCGATCAGGAATGCTCGCAGCCCATAGCCGGCCATGAACGCGAGGGCGGTTTCGAAGAAATCCAGTCGTCCTAGCGCCGGAAACTCGTCGAGCATGAGCAAGAGTTGGTGCTTGCGCTCGATACCATCGGAACCATCAAGCGACTCGGTAAGGCGCCTGCCGATCTGATTAAGAAGCAAGCGGATCAGCGGCTTGGTGCGGCTTATATCGGAGGGCGGCACTACCAGGTACAACGACACGGGATGCTTGGCAGATATGAGGTCTGCGATGCGCCAGTCGCAACGCGAGGTGACCGCAGCTACCGTCGGATCTCGGTACAAACCGAGGAACGACATCGCCGTGGACAACACCCCCGAGCGCTCGTTATCGCTCTTGTTCATCACCTCTCTGGCGGCCGAAGCGACAACTGGATGGGGTACATCGCCCAGGTGGGGAGTGCTCATCATTCGCTGAAGGGTAAACTCGAAGGTGCAGGCCGGATCAGAGAGGAAATTGGCCACGCCGCACAGAGTTTTGTCCTGCCCCGCATACAGCACATGCAGAATGGCGCCGACCAGCAACGCATGACTGGTTTTCTCCCAGTGATTGCGCCGTTCAAGGGCGCCTTCCGGATCGACCAGGATGTCGGCAATGTTCTGTACGTCACGCACTTCATGGGTGCCACGCCGTACTTCAAGCAATGGGTTGTAGGCTGCTGATGCCGGGTCTACCGGATTGAAGAGTAGGCAGTGGGAAAACCGTGAGCGCCATCCAGCAGTCAGGCTCCAGTTCTCACCCTTGATATCGTGGATGACGGCCGAGGCCGGCCAGGAGAGTAGGGTGGGCACCACTAGGCCGACGCCTTTACCTGATCGTGTTGGGGCGAAGGTCAGTACGTGTTCGGGGCCCTCGTGGCGCAGGTAGTGCTCTTCGAGCAATCCGAGAAATACCCCTGCGGATTGAGTCATCCCTGCTTTGCGTACTTCTTCTACACCCGCCCAGCGTGCTGAACCGTAGGTGGTGACTTGCCGAGCCTGGCGAGCGCGCCAGATTGCCATGCCAATAGCCACAGCCAGCGCAAGCAAACTACTGCAGGCCGCGATGCTACCGCCAGTGTTGAAAATTTCAGGCGCGTAGGCATCAAAGACGAACCACCACTCAAACAGGCGCCATGGGTGATAGATCGGTGTGCCCAACAACTCGAACCAAGGCATTCCTAGGCGCGCCTGATAGCCGAGCGCGGAAGCTGTCCATTGGGTCCCACTCCATATCCCGGAAAGGGTAATGGTCAAAACTACCAGCACCTGGCCGTAAAGCACCGTTGTCGCTTGCATCCCTGAGCCCAGCCTCCATGACGAAGCACTCGGCACGAAGATGTGCCGCGGACGAGAGATTCGGTACTGGCAGGGCGGGGGTCAAAGACCGTATCGAAAGCAATTCAGAGCGAGCAGGTATTAATACTTACTCAGTAGATGAGTGGGGGGGCAGCGTTATGGGGCGCAGCGTCCGTATTTGATTATTCAGCGTCGTTTGCCAAATATCGATTTGGGCGTCTTGCCAAAAAATCGGGTGAAGGCCGCACTGAAATTATTGGGAAACTTGTAGCCCACGCTGTAGGCCGCCTGTGCCACCTGACAGCCGCTTTCGAGCAACGTATAGGCCTTGCGCATACGAATCTCGTGGAGCATGCGGTGTGGGGTGGAGTTGAAGCGGTAATGCAGGCCTTCCTTGAGTTTGAATTCATTGAGCCCAACCGCTGCGCACAGGTAGGGAATGGTCAGAGGCTGGTCCATCTGCTCGATCATGATGTCGCGGGCGCGGTCGAGTTTTTCGATGTCTGTCGCGCTGAATTGCAGATTATCGGCATTGTCTGCGGGTGCCAGCAGTTTGAGCTGTTCCGAGAGCAGGCTCAGGGTATGGATGTGCATGTCCAGGGTGCTGGTTACACCTTGGTTGAGGTAGTGGATTAGGGCGTTGGCATGGCTGTTGGACGCTGCCGAGGTTTTCTGGAATGCCAACTGGCGGACGTTGCCATTGCCCAGTAATTGGCGTGTGCGCTGTTCGCCAATATATTTTTTAAGCATGCTCTCACCGATAAGCAAGCGTAGTTGCGACACCGTCGCCCCAGCTTCGTAGCATCGCTCTCCGAGGCTCATCTGAAAAGACGTAATAGTGGTGTAGCCCGCGCGAAATGGGACAGCCGATCCATTTGCATCTTTATAACCGGAGTCGCCTTGCATTCCGTAGGTAATCACCAGCATATGCCGGTTATGCGGGTTGGCGGTCTCTTCGATCAGGTTGTGCGTGGGGCGGTAACGCAAGCGCACCACGGCTAAATCATCTTCCAGAGACATACGCTCCGAATAGCATTCGCCTAGATCTTGCGGCAACTGCTGGCGTATCCAGTCCCCTTCATTATTACTGACCAGTCGCGAGTGCGTTGACGCGACTCGATAGGCCTGGGAAATCCTTTGCAGTGCCGCCACGTTGGCTGTCCTCCCTTGATTTAGCTCCGATTCGCATATGGATTGATACAGAATCCATATGAATATAGATGATAAGCATTCGCATTTATGAATAGCATGTTTCCAATGCAGCTGCCACAGCAAAACGAGGCAGTGCGCCTATTCATTGATGAGGAAAGCAATGATCAAGCATGTGTTGGACATAAGGGGCTCTGTGCTCTTGATTGGCTGCTGGTTGGGCGGAGCATCGACGCTATGCGCGCAGACAGAGCTGCCGCCCGTGGTGGTCACAGCGAACAAGATCGAACAGGTGCAGGAGGCGGTGCCGGCCAGTCTATCGGTGCTCAGTGCTGAAGACCTGCAAAAAGGAGCCATCGATGACCTGCAACAACTAGCTCGCCTGACCCCTGGCTTAACCTTCCAGCCTTTTGGGCAGTCCGGCACCAACGTACCGGTGGTTCGCGGGCTCACTTCCAGCCCTACGGCGTTCTCATCCTCGATGCTGATGCTGGTAGACGGCGTGCCTACCCTGATGGGGCAGGGCTTTGACCATAACCTGCTGGGTGTTGAGCGCGTTGAGATCTTGCGTGGTCCGCAGTCGACCCTCTATGGGCGCAACGCCGAAGCCGGGGTGTTGAGCATCCATACCCGCCAGCCTGGCAGCGCAGCTTATGCCCGTATCGAAGCCGGCGCTGGCAGCCGTGATCAACGCACCCTGGGCGTCGACGCCAGTACCGCCTTGATAGCCGATACCCTGTATGCCGGGGTGTCCGGACAATGGCGGGAACAGGACGGCTATATCGACAATGCCTACCGAGGCGGCCAGGCCGATGACCGTGAGCGGCAGAGTGCGCGGATGGTGCTGCGCTGGACCCCTGGCCTGGCCACTGAGGTCAACCTGCGTTACGGCCGTCAGGATTATCGCGATGGCGGATCGCTGTGGGGAGCAGCAAATGCCAAGCGGCGGGAGGTGCGTTCCGGGACGTCGAGTTGGAACCATTCCAGCGGTCGCAGCCTGTCCTTGGACGTGCTGCATGAGTTCGACTCGGGTCTGAGACTGCGCTCGATCACTGCGCGCAATGACTTCTACGACCGGGTACAGCAGGACACGGACTTTATGCCGGCGGGCCTGTTCCACCTGGGCCGCGACTACCACATGAATACCCTGTCCCAGGAGTTCCGTCTGGAAGGACAGTGGCGCGATAACCAGTGGTTGTTGGGTGCCTACGCCGACCGTGATGACCACCACCTGTCGTTCAGGCAGAAACTGCCTGTGCGCCTGGTTCAGACCGACGTCCAGTTGGGCGGTAATACCACGGCCCTGTTCGGTCAGTGGCTGATGCCCTTGGCCGAGCGCTGGACCCTGACCCTCGGTGCCCGTGCCGAGCAGAACCGGGTGCATATCGAACCGGCCATCGGCAGCCGACAGAGTGACACCTGGCAGCGCTTCAGTCCCAAGGCCGCGCTGGAGTATGAGTGGCAGTCCGATGCCTATCTCTACGCCAGCTACGCCGAGGGCTTTCGCGCCGGTGGTTTCAACGCCTTCTCCAGTGCCGCCAATTACCCCGGCTACGAGCCGGAAAGAGTCAAGGCCTACGAGGTCGGGGCCAAGGGCTGGCTCGACGGCAAGCGTCTGCGCTACTCAGCGGCGCTGTACTGGATGGACGTGGGCGACATGCAGGTGCAACAGATTATCCAGCCGGGTGTGGTGTACATCACCAACGCGGCTTCGGCGCGCTCCACCGGCCTCGATCTGGAAGCCGAATACCTGCTCGCCGACAACTGGCGGCTGGTCAGCGCCCTGGGCCTGAATCGCACCCGCTTCGAGCACTTCACTGAAGGCAGTAGCGACTATCAGGGCAATCGCAACCCCTATGCACCGGACCTGACCGGCCACCTCGGCCTGCGCTATGACGCCCCCGCAGGTTGGTACGCCCAGGGCAGCGTCAGTGCCGTCGGCAAGACCTACCTGGATTCGGCCAACCATTACAGCCGTGGCGGCTACGGCCTGATCGATCTGAATGCCGGCTACGACTTCAGCCACTACGGCATTTCCGCCTACGTGAAAAATGCCGCCGACAAACGCTACGACGCGGTCGGCTACCTCAATGGCAGCGCCCGGGTCTACAGCCCGCCGCGGGAAATCGGCCTGCGGATCAGTTACGAACTCTGAACGATGAAAATAATGAGTGGCGCACGATGAACCCGAGCAACCTGGCAACCCCTCACGCCCTGCAACCTTACTGGGACTTGACGCTGGCAGCGGTTCACGCCGATGCCCTGCGTGTCGCCCTGGATTGCAAGCTGTTCAACCTGCTACACGTGCCGACCAGCGCCCTGTCGATTGCCCGCCAGTTGCAACTTGACCCAGTCAACACCGGTCACTGGTTGGAGCTGCTGTGGAGCATGGCGCTGCTGGGCCGTGACGAGCGCCAGCCGCCGCACTACCGCAACTCGGTGGTAGCCGCTGATTATCTGCGCGCCGATGCGCCGGACTACTGCGGTGATGCCTGGAACTTTCGCCTGCGTGGCTTGCGCCAGTTTGGCAGCCAGCTGGGTGAGCAGGTGCGCGCCGGCCGGCCCAGCGTTCAGGCACCGAATGTGGCGACCAGCATCGATAACTGGACCACAGCAGCGCGCTTGCAGATCGCCCAGGAGCAGCGGGCGGTCACCGTTGCTCTGGCGTTGCGCCTGATGAGCCAGGTGCCGGAGTTTCACGCCGCCCGCCGACTGCTCGACCTAGGCGGTGGCCCGGGGTTGGTGGCCATCGCCCTGGCCCGGGACAATCCGCAGCTCACTGGCGAGGTCTTTGACTTCGCGCAGACCGTGAGCGTGGCTGCGGACAACATCCGTCACGCCGGCCTGGAGCAGCGCCTGGCGGTGCGCGGTGGCGATCTGGCCAGCGATCCGATCGGAGAGGGCTATGACCTGATCTGGTGTTCTTCGGTACTGCATTTTGTTCCGGACCTGGCGGCCGCGCTGACCAAGATTCATGCTGCGCTGCGCCCGGGTGGTGTGCTGGTCAGTGCCCATGCCGAAATCCCAGCCGACCCGGTGCAGGCCCGGCGGGTGCTGCCTTACTACCTGTCGATGCAGATGCTCGGGCGCCAGGTGAGCCACGCCGGCGGCTTGCAAGAGGCTCTGGAGCAGGCGGGGTTCGTCGATATCGACAGTTATCCTGAAGTGGCCTTCGCCGTGGCCCCGGTTTCGGTGCTGGTGGCGCGTCGGGGTGAGCTATGACGGCTAAAGACAAAGCCTGGCCTCTGCAGCTGTTGTTTGGCTGGCTGAACTTCGTGCTGGTGGTGCCGAGTATTTACCTGCTGCTCGGCTTGCCCCTGGTGATGCGTGAGCACGGCTGGTCAGGCACTTATATCGGGCTGTTCCAGCTGGCCGGGCTGCCGGCGCTATTCAAGTTCCTGCTGGCCTTGCCGGTACAGCGCTACCGCTCGGCTCATGGCCACTACCGGGTCTGGGTCATGCTGCTGTGCCTGCTACTGGCCCTGCTGCTGGTGCTGGTTGGCCAGCAGTCGATCACCGCCAATCGCGGGTACCTGTTCGGTCTGGCATTCGCCGCCGGGATGCTGGCGACCTGGGCCGACATCCCGCTGAACGCCCTAGCGATCAAGCTGCTGCCGCAGTCCCAGCAGATTCGTGCCGGGAGCATTCGGGCGGCGGCGCTGTTCCTCGGTGCCATTGTCGGTGGCGGGGTGATGCTGCTGGTGCAGAGCCGCTGGGGCTGGCAGCTGCCCTTTCTGTTGATGGCCGCCGGTTTGCTGCTGTCTCTGCTGCCATTGGCTTGCTTGCGCGAAGGCCGCGCCGAGGGCGTCAGCGCCGCACCGGCTGGGCCTGCTCTGGCCGATTGGGCGGGCTACTTCCGCCAGCCCGGTGCGAGGCTGTGGACCTGGGTGTTGTTGAGCAGCTTTCCCTTCGTCGGTGCGGCTTGGCTGTACCTCAAACCCTTGCTGCTCGATCAGGGCATGGCGGCACAGCAGGTGGCGCTGATTGCTGGTGTCGGCGGCGGCGCGGTCGGGGCTCTGGCCAGCCTGCTCGGCGGGCGTGTGGTGCAGCGCCTGGGGCCGGGGCGGGCGATGCCGATGTTTATGTTCTGGGCGTTGTTCGCTTTGTTGGCACTGATGACGGCAGTGGGAATGCAGGCCGCAATGGCGTGGCTGGTGGCCGCAGCCTTGCTGTTGGCTACGGCCATGGGCGCGGTGTCGAGCCTGGTCTTCGCCCTGATGATGTTCTTCTCCCGGGTCCATCGGCAGGCCGCCGACTACGGCCTGCAAGCCAGCCTGTTCGTGCTCACGCGAATGCTGGTGCCGATTGCCGCCGGAGTGCTGCTCGACCATGGCGGCTACCTGGGCATGCTCGTGGGCCTGTCCCTGGCGATGTGCGTGGTCTGTGCCCTGGCCCTGGCGGCCCGGCGTTCGCTCGCGCTGGCCACGGCGGGTCTTTACAGGGTGGGAGGCACGGAGGTGCATCCTGCGCCGACCAGGGGCGCTGAGCCTTGCTCGCGAGCCATTCAATCGTAAATTCGACTTGAGTAGGGATAAGTCCATGAAGGCAACATTAGGCATCTGTCTGATTACCCAGGCTCAGCCTCTGATCGAGGATGTGGGGTTTGTTATCGAGCAGTTACAGGTCGGTTTACAGCCACCTGCCAGTGCCGCTGACTGGCCATTGGTGAGCGGAGGGTGCGAGGAAATGCATCGGGCTCTGGGGCCGCGTCCGCGTAGCGAGGCGGTGTTGGAAACCATGATGGTCCAGGCCCAGCGTTATCTACATGGCGGTGCGGTGAATGTGGCGACACTGCCTGACCTATGGGTAATGATCTTTGATTCGGTCGAGGCGGCACAGGCGCGGTTGCGCCTGCAGGGCCCTCAGTTATCGAGCGAGCTGTTTATTCTCGACCTTGGCGAGCAGCCGCAGGCCGGGAATTGCGATCCGTTCGACGAACTGATTGCAGCGGCACCCAATTCGCGCCTGTCGCCCCATTCGGCGTTGTTGTATTGCAGCCTGCCTGCCTTGCCCGGATGGATGAACACCACGGGCGGCAATCGCCATTTGCGGGTTGTTGGCCAGGACCGCGCGGCGCGGCGCGCAGACTTGCTGCGCATCGTTCTCGATCATCTCGAGCACGCCTATTTCAACCGCCTGCTGGCGCGCTCCATCACGGGGCCGTTGCTGCCTGTAAGTCTGGCCACTGAAGTGACGCGCTTTATGCGCAGTCGCTGGCAGGAGCGCTGGGACTTTCACTCCTACACCGGCTCCATGGTGGCGGGGCTAATCCAGTCGATGCAGCAGAACGTCGCCGGCAGCGGTGTGCGCTGCCTCAGAGGCTGTAACGAACACAGCCTGGCGGTGAGCGCGATGGCCGGCTGGCAACTGTTTGGCCGGGCCTATGTGATTGCCGTGACCTCCGGGATGATCGACGAATTTCGCGGCACCCTGGCCAACCTCAAACGCATCGGTGCGCCAGGGCTGATCATCTGCGCCGACAGTCCGGAGAGTGTCTGGTACGCCTTCCAGGGCACCCATGACGGTGAAAACGACGGACGTCGGGTGATCGAGGCCAAAGGTTTGCGCCAGGTGTTTATCCGCAAGGTCGAGGAGATCGGTAGCTGTCTGCAACATGCCTTTGCCATGCTCGCCGAACGGGCCGAACCGGTGTTTATCTTAGCCACCCAAGGGGTACTGGAATCCCGTCCCCAGGTACCCCTGGATGTTTGTCTGCCGGAGCCGTCGGCGACCCCGGCACGCAACCTCAGCAGCAGCCAGGTCGAGGCCCTGGACCAAGCCCTGGAACTGATCAACCAACAGCCGCTGCACCTGCTCTGGCAGTGCGGCAAGCTCAGCGACGAGCAGCGGCGGCGGGTGCATACCCTGGCCCAGCGTGGGGCCATTGCCCTGGCCGACAGCATCACCCAGCCCGGCAGTGTTGGCCCTTACCACGAGGGGCGGGCGATGCCGAACTATCTGGGGCCCTTGTCGCTGTATGGTTTCAGTCGTCGGGTCTATCAGTTCGTGCACACCGACCATGAGTTGAACGGGCCGCAAAGCCATTGCGTGTTCTTCCTCAAGGGCAAGGTCGACCAGGCCGCCACGCCGTTTTCCGAAGGCAAACTCAAACGTCAGTTGCGGGTGGTGCAGGTCAACCATGAGCCGCGGCACCTTTCGCCCTTTACCGACCTGGCCCTGGATGTGTCGCTGGATGTGTTCCTCGAGCATATCGAGCGCGGCTTGCAGGTCGAGCCGCAGATTCTCGCCTTACGCCGGGCCAAGCTCGAGGCGCTGTCCAGCATCAGCGAGAGCGTGGCAGCAGACCATATCGAGACCCTGCCGATGACCTCCAACTTCTTCTTCCGCCGTCTCGGCAATCTGGTGCGCGATCTGATCGAGCAGCAGGGCTACCGCTACATTGGCGTCTATGACGTGGGCCGTTGCGGCATCTCCGCGCTGCGCAACGTGCCGCGTACCGACCCGGGGTTTTCCGGCTGGTACGGGCGCGCCCTGATGGGGGACGGCCTGATAGCCTTGCCCTATATCGCCATGACCGGCACCGGCAATGTCCTGGCCTTTGTCGGCGACGGGGCCCGGGCCCTGGTGCCGGATATCGAAGCGCGCCTGGCCCAGGGCCTGGCCGATGATCCCGCTGCGGTCCAGCGCAACGTGACCCTGTTCTACCTCACCAACGGTCTGTTATCGATGATTCAGACCTATCTCGACAAACGCTACGCCCACAACGGCGCGCAACAGGTTGCGGTGACCAGTGCCGCACCGCTGGCGGCAACCCAGGAGCGGGTCGGGCCCATCAATCTGCACCGTGAGCGCCTGACAACATTCGATGAAGCGCACCTGCGCAACGCCCTGACCCGCCCCGGACAATTGAATATTTTCGACGTGTTGCTGGCCCACAACTCGGAAGGCGACGGCTTGAGCCTGGTCTCCGAAACCGCCTGGAACCGTCAATGAGCCAGAACCTAGGACAGAACCCTATGAAATTCGGTTTTATTGCCCACCCGACCTCCATTGCCTTGCAGCGCCAGGTGAAGATCATCGACCTGCTGGATCGCACCCTCGTCGAGCAGGACCGCGGCTATCAGGCCGAGCTTTGGCAGCCGCGTAACCTGGTGCCGTTCGCCGACTTCGGGCGCATCGTCAGCGCCAGCGGTGCCACCTGCGAAGGCATCCTGCATTATCTGCCGCTGACCGCCGAACAGATGCTCAGCCAGCCGCGTACCATCGCCGGGCGGGTACTGGAAGGGGTGCAAAGCCTGAAAGAGCAGGGGGCCCAGTTGGTGGGCCTGGGTGGCTTTACCGCGATAGTCGGCAATCGCGGTTTGCAGACCCTGGAACGCAGCGGCGTGGCGGTCACCACCGGGAACTCCCTCACCGCCTATGCCGCCTACAGGAATGTGCTGGAAGCCATGGCGCATTTGGAAGTGGCACCGGCCGATACGGAAGTGGCGGTGGTCGGCTACCCGGGGTCGATTGCTCTGGTGATCGCCAAGCTCTTGGCTCGGGACGGTTGCCGCCTGCGCCTGGTGCATCGCGGCAGTGTCGAACAGGGCCGCGAGAGCCTGGCCTATCTGCCGGCGGAGATGCACAGCCAGGTGCGCCTGACCGCCGATATCGACAGTTGTTATGACGATGTGCGGTTCTACGTTGCCGCCACCTCCAGCGGCGGGGTGATCGATCCGTACCGACTGGCCCCGGGCTCGGTGGTTGTGGATGCAGCCTTGCCGCGAGACGTGTTGCCGTTCAATCACGACCGTAAGGACATCCTGATCATCGACGGCGGCCTGGTTTCTGCCAGCGCAGCCCTGCGCTTCGGCACCGAGACCCTCGGTCTGGCTCCGAAGAAATTTCTCAACGGCTGCCTGGCGGAAACCCTGGTGCTGGCGCTGGAAGGGCGCGCCGAGGCGTTCTCCATTGGCCGCGAACTGCCCGAGGAACGGGTACTGGAGATCGGTCGGATCGCCGAGTCGCATGGTTTCTCGGCCTCACCAATGGCCTCCTATGGCGAGCGCCTGCGCGAGGAAGATTTCCAGGCCCTGCAACGCTTTCATCGCCGTACTCTGGCCGCGACGCCCATCGACTCGCCGGCGGCGTTGCGCGCCGAAGCCTTGCGTTGCTTTGGCGAGCACATCAATCCGGTGCTGCGCGAGTTCTACCAGTTCAACCATATCGAGCGGGTATTCACCCAGGGCAGCGGTTGCTGGCTGACCGACTTGGACGGAGGTCGTTACCTGGATTTTGTCGCCGGTTATGGCTGCCTGAACACCGGGCACAACCACCCGCGGGTCAACCAGGCCTTGCAGGCGTATTTGCAACAGCAGTATCCGACCTTCGTTCAGTACGTGTCGGTGCCGTTGCAAACCAGCCTGCTGGCACAACGTCTCAGCGAGCTGGCACCGGGAAACCTGGAGCGGGTGTTCTTCAGCAACTCCGGCACCGAGGCCGTCGAAGCCGCATTGAAACTGGCCATGGCCGCCATGCAGCGTCCGCGCGTGCTTTACTGCGACAATGGTTATCACGGCAAAACCCTGGGGGCGCTGTCGGTGACCGGCCGCGACAAACACCGCGATCCGTTCAAACCGCTGCTGTCACGCTGCGATTCGATTCCCTACGGCGATCTGGCGGCTTTAGAAGCTGCCTTGGCTCAGGGGGATGTCGGGGCCTTTATCCTTGAGCCGATCCAGGGTGAGGGCGGGGTGATACTGCCGCCTGTGGGCTACCTGAAGCAGGTTCGCGAACTGTGCAGTGCTCACGACTGCCTGATGATCCTCGACGAGATCCAGACCGGACTCGGCCGCACCGGCAAGCTCTTCGCCTGTGAATGGGAAGCGGTGGTGCCGGACATCCTGGTGCTGTCCAAATCCCTTTCCGGCGGGGCTGTGCCGATCGGTGCGACCCTGTCCAGTGCGGCGCTGTGGGATCGCGCCTATGGCAGCATCGACACCTTCGCCCTGCATACCTCGACCTTCGGTGGCGGCAATTTCGCCTCGGCCTCGGCCCTGGCGACCCTGGACGTGATCGTCGACGAAGACCTGGCGGGCAACGCTGCCCGGGTCGGTGGGCAGCTCAAGGAGGCCTTGCGTGAGGCGGTCAGCGCTTACCCGTTTATCCGCGAAGTGCGGGGTGTCGGGCTGATGCTCGCCATCGAGTTCGAATACAGCTTTGACGGTGGCGTCGAGGCCTTCGTACGTGAGTTCGCCAGTCGCATTCCCGGCAACGCCGCAGGCACCTATCGCATGCTCTCGGGCAAGGCCAAGCGGCACATTGAAGAGGCCATCAGTGAGGTGGAGAAGAACTTCGAGGAGATGTTCGTCCTGCGTTTCGTCAGCAAGCTGTCGCGCGAGCATGGGGTGCTGACCTTCGTCACTGCCAACAACAATAGGGTGATGCGCATCCAGCCGCCGTTGGTGCTCAGTGACGCCGAGGCGCGACATTTTGTCGAGGCATTCAGTTCGGTGTGCAAGGACATGTCGACCTTTCTTGCCTGAGCCTATTGGCAGTCTATGTAAGTCCTCGGGAGAGGGCTTGCATCTATTTGCTAGATAGCTACCGGTGATTATTTAAATGCATACATAAACGCGCCTTCTGAATATGAAAATCCAGGCCACACGAATTGATTAACTCAAGGTGTCGCCTGAGAATCAATTGCATCCAGTAACAGGTATTCGTCATGAAACTTCCTGCTCTTGTAGAACCCATTGCCACGCTAAGTAACGAAGAGATAACCCGTTATAGTCGACACTTGTTGATTCCCGATGTCGGCCTCGAAGGCCAGCGTCGCCTGAAGACCAGCAAGGTGCTGGTTATCGGTGCCGGCGGTCTCGGTTCGCCTGCCTTGTTGTACCTGGCGGCAGCCGGCATCGGTACCCTGGGCATCATCGATTTCGATCGGGTGGACGAGTCCAACCTGCAGCGTCAGGTGATTCACCGGGTCGCCACCGTCGGCCAGCTGAAGGTGCAAAGCGCCGCTGCTGCGATCAACGACCTCAACCCCCATGTGCAGGTCAATCTCTACGATCAGCGCCTGGAGCCGGACACTGCGGTGCAGCTGTTCAGTCAGTACGATCTGATCCTCGACGGCACCGATAACTTCGCTACCCGCTACCTCGTCAACGACGCCTGCGTACTCGCCAACAAGCCTTATGTTTGGGGGTCGATCTTCCGCTTCGAGGGGCAGGCGTCGGTGTTCTGGGAAAACGCCCCCGGCGGCGTCGGCCTCAATTACCGCGACCTGTATCCGGAGCCGCCTCCGCCGGAGCTGGCACCTTCCTGTTCGGAGGGGGGCGTGCTGGGAATCCTCTGTGCGTCCATCGGTGCCATCATTGCCACCGAAGCGGTCAAGCTGATCACCGGTATCGGCGAGAGCCTGCTGGGCCGCTTGATGGTCTACGACGCCTTGGAAATGTCCTACCGGCAGATGCCGCTGCGCCGTTCCCCGACACGTCAGCCGGTCACTGCCCTCAGCGACTATCAGGCGTTCTGCGGACTGACTGCGCCCAAGGGTGTGCAGCCGTCGGATATTCCCTCCATCAGCGCCCTGGAACTGCAAGCCCTGCGCGAACGTGGTCAGGATGTGCTGCTGATCGATGTGCGCGAGCGTACCGAGTGGGACATCGTGCGGATCCAGGGCGCTCAACATATTCCAAAAGGAGCGAAGACCGCCGAGCTGATCGAGAGCCGTTTTGGCAAGAACGCTAACCTGGTGCTGCATTGCAAGTCAGGGCTGCGCTCCAGGGCCGTCCTGCTGGAGTTGCAGCAGCGCGGCTTCAGCAATGTGCGCAACCTCGACGGTGGCGTGCTGGCCTGGGTGCGCGACGTCGAGCCGACGTTGCCGAGCTATTGAGAGGCACGGGGCGAGGATGTTGAGAATTCGCGCCGGCCTGCTGGAGGCCATGCTGGAGCAGGCTCGGCGGGATCATCCGCTGGAAACCTGCGGCATCATCGCTGCGCTCATCGGGGGCAGGACCGCCGAACGGCTGATTGCCATGGACAACGCGGCGCGTTCGTCGAGTTTCTTCAGTTTTGCGCCAAAACAGCAGTTGGCGGTCTGGCGTGAACTGGACGAGCGGAACGAAGAGTGCCGGGTGATCTATCACTCCCATACCTCCAGTGTGGCTTATCCCAGCGCGGAAGATGTGCAGTATGCCGGCGATGCTTCGGTGCACTACGTGATTGTTTCAACCTTGCCGGATATTGATGTGGCGGTGCGCAGTTTTCGCATCGTTAAACATAAAGTCACCGAAGAAAGTATCTATGTAGTTCGTTAGTGCTTGATGCCGGTAGGCATAAATACAGATCAATTAATTAATACAGGAGCCTATATAGGCTCAGGGAGTTCTGCATGTCGATTTCCGTCATTGTGCCAACGTTGTTGCGCTCTTTTACTCAAGATCAGAAGCACGTCGAAGTTCAGGGAAGTACGGTTCTTGAAGTAATCGAACAGCTGGAACGGCAATACCCTGGGGTCCAGGAACGCCTGATTGGCGATGGTCAGGTGCATCGATTCGTCAATATCTATGTCAACGATGACGACATCCGTTTTGCCGACAACCTGGCCACCGCCCTCAAGCCTGGTGATGCCATCACCATCCTTCCGGCGGTCGCTGGCGGCTGATTGCCCACCGATGGCTCAGGCCTGCGCGGCGGACCTCAGCCGAGGCCTTCCTCGCAGCGGTATGCAACCACTCTGGCGTATGTCTTATGTCCCGTCTTTTACATGGCTGTAGCCTCAGCGGCTCATTTACTTCTGCTCCTCCCGGGCTCTCCGCGCTGGCTGCATCACTGCGCTACCAGGCGACGACGCTGGGCCTGAGTCCACAGGTCAGCAGCGATGATCCGACTGACGGCGGGCTGAGTTTCAGCCTGCGGCATCCCGATCTCAAACCCTTGCATGGGGTTATTCATGGCTGGCCCGACGGCAGCTCCGTGGGGGTTACCGAACACACCGTGCAGGCCGCCTGCGGGCTGATGTCGGTGCATGGTCGGGCCAGCGGCAAGGTCCAGGGCCTGGGGCTGGACTATGTCTCGACCCTGAGCGCCAGCCTGGCCCTGCAAGGAGGCTTTGCCGCAGCGCTGGGGCAGTTGCGCGGCGGCGACTTCAGTAGGGTTGAGACCTCCATGGCCGCGGCCGGGGTGCTGGGTATCGCCCAGTACCTGGCGGGCGCGACTGCGGTGGGCGAGGCCGAGCGCCTGTTGCCGGGAGCTACCTGTGCGAAGAATCGCCCCCCCTTTGTCTCGGCCGATGGCGTGCATTTCGAACTGGAAACCCTGGATGCCGAGCCCTGGCGTCGTTTCTGGGCTTCGGTGGGCATCGATGGCGAGCAGGCTGGGCAGGGTTGGAAAGCCTTCCTACTGCGCTATGCCAAGGCTGTTGCGCCGATGCCAACGGTGTTCCGCCAGGCCCTGGCGCGCTTATCTATGGCTCGGATCTCTGCGTTGTGCGCCTCGAGTGGAATGGCATTGTGTCCCCTGCGCAGCCTCGCTGAGCGTCGTGCCGACAGCGATTTGCCTGGTCAGTTGGAGCAGGGGCCCTGGTGCTTTGACGCCAGTATTGGGGGCAATAAAACGCTGCCCATGTTGAGTGGCCAGGCACTGCCCTTGAGCGGCCTGAGGGTGATGGAGTCCTGCCGCCGGATCCAGGGGCCACTGGCCGGCCATCTGTTGGCGCTGCTGGGGGCCGAGGTGATTCGCATCGAACTGCCCGGTGGCGACCCGCTGCGCGGCATGCCGCCATGCGTCGATGGGGTGTCTGTGCGCTTTGATGCCCTCAACCGGCACAAGCAGGTGCGCGAACTGGACATCAAATCCGCCGCCGGCCGTGAAGAACTCTATGAGCGTGTGCGTGACGCCGATGTGTTCCTGCACAACTGGGCACCGGGCAAGGCCGCTGAACTGGGGCTGGATCGCGGCGACCTGGCCCGGGTCAACCCGGCGCTGGTGTACGCCTATGCCGGTGGTTGGGGGCATGACCGTTCGGGGGAGGCCTTGCCGGGTACCGATTTCGTGGTGCAAGCCTGGTCCGGGGTTGGCGAGCAGATCGGGCAGGCATCGGCTACTCCGGGCGGTTCGCTGTTCACCGTGCTCGATGTGCTGGGCGGTGTGGTCGCCGCCCAGGGGGTCAGTGCCGCCTTGTTGCACCGTGCCCTCAGCGGCCAGGGCGTGCGGGTCGACAGCTCGTTGCTGGGTGCCGCCAACCTGTTGTGCGTGCGGCAACTGCAAGGGACGGGCAGCGCCGACAGCAGTTTGTTCAAGGGTGTTTATCCAACCCGCTCCGGGTTGCTGGCCATCGACTGCCAGACCTCGGCCCAGTTTCAGCAGCTGGAAGCAATCCTTGCCTGTGATCTGCACGGCGACCCTGAAGGGCGTGACGAGTTGATCCGCAGTGCACTGGCGTCGCAGCCCGCGGCTACCTGGCAGCCGTTGCTGGACGATGCCGCGATACCGGCCACGGTGGCCGTAGAAGACCTGTCGCAGCTGGCTCAAGACAGGCGATTGAAGACGTGTTTAAGCGTGAATGCCTATACCTCGGTCAACGCTCACTGGAGTTTTCGATGAATAACGCAGGCATTATCGATCTGGTCCCCGCCGATGTTCGCAGTGTTTGGGAACGCGACGGCACCTACCCCAACCGTTCGGTCTATCAACTGTTCCGCGAGCATGCTCAGCGCGCTCCGGAGAAACCGGCGGTGCTCTCACCCGAAGGCACCCTCAGCTATGGCGCACTGCATGACGCCGCGCTGCGCATGGCCGCCAGCCTGCGCGCTGCCGGCATTGTCGCCGGCGACGTGGTGGCGTACCAGTTGACCAACAGTTGGCGCAGCTGCGCCATCGATCTGGCCGCCGCAGCCTTGGGCGCTGTGGTCGCGCCGTTTCCACCCGGGCGTGGCAGCCTGGATATCCAGGCCTTGGTGCGCCGTTGCGATGCCCGAGCGGTAATAGTGCCGGCGGAATACGCCGGCATCGACCTGTGCCAGGTCATCGAGGCCCTGCGCCCGACTCTGTTGTCGATGCGGGTGTTGATCGTCGAAGGCAGTGCTCGGAACGGTTGGCTGAGCCTTGAGGACATGCTTCAGGCCGCGCCCTTGAGCGAGGCGCAACTACCCACGGTTTGCCCCAACTCTCCGGTGCGTTTGCTGGTGTCTTCCGGCACTGAGTCCGAGCCCAAGTTGGTGGCTTATTCCCACAACGCCCTGGTGGGCGGGCGCGGACGATTTCTGCAGCGCATTCACCCTGAAGGTGAAACCTTCCGTGGACTCTATCTGGTCCCGCTGGGGTCCTCCTTCGGCTCCACCGCGACTTTTGGCAGCCTGTCCTGGCTGGGCGGTTCGATAGCAGTACTGCCGCAGTTCGACGTCGGTGCAGCGATCGAGGCCATCGAGCAATTGCGCCCGAGCCACATTCTCGGGGTACCGACCATGCTCCAGCGCATCGCCGCCGATGCCCGCCTGACCCAGGTCGACAAATCCAGCCTAAGGGGACTGATCTGCGGCGGTTCGCTGATCGATGAAGTGACGGTACGCCGTTGTGTCGAGGCCTTCGGTTGCGGCTTTATCAGCCTCTACGGTTCGGCGGATGGGGTGAACTGTCACAACACTCTGGACGATGCCCTGGACGTAGTGTTCTACAGCGTCGGCCGGCCGAATCCGGCGGTCTGCGCAATCAAGATCTTCGACGAGCAAGGTAGGGAACTGCCCCAGGGCAGCGTCGGCGAAATCAAGGCACGCGGCCCTTTGAGCCCCATGCAATACGTCAACGCTCCGGAGCTCGATGCCCAGTACCGCGATGCCGAAGGCTGGGTCAACACCGGCGATTTGGGTTATATCGACGCCGACGGCTACCTGATTCTGGCCGGGCGCAAGAAGGACATCATCATTCGTGGTGGTGCCAATATCAGCCCGGTGCAGATCGAGACCCTGGCCACCGGTCACCCGGACGTGGTCAGCGTCGCCTGCGTGGCAGTGCCGGACCCGGACCTCGGGCAGCGGGTGTGCATCTGCGTGACCCTGCGTGACGGCGCGCCACGCTTCTCCCTCAGTGAACTCACCGACTACCTGCGCCAACAGGGTCTGGAGGTCAACAAACTGCCGGAGTACCTGCGCTTCTACCGGCAGTTGCCGTTGACTCCGGCGGGCAAGATCGACAAGAAAGCCCTGGCCGCCGAAGTGGCGTTTCTCGAAAGTGGGGCAGGCGTCGCATGTTGAGCCCACAGCCATGGTCTGCTACCGAGGGCAGCGCCGAACTGGCCCGGCAGGTTCGGCGTTTTGTCGACGAGCGCATCATTCCCCTGGAGGCCGAGCTGGCGGCGGAGCCCCAGCAGGCCGCCAAGCGTATCGCCGAACTCAGCGCCGAGGCGCGTGCCGTCGGGCTATGGGGCAGTTATTACCCCCAGGTGCTCGGCGGGCGCATCGCCAGCCTGCGCGACTATCTGGTGGTAGCCGAACAGGAGGGGCGCTCGGAATATGCCCCCGCAATCTTCGGTGACGATGCCACCCTGGATCTGCATATGCTCAGTCGGCATGCCAGCGCGGACATTCGTCAGCGCTTTCTCGAGCCTTTGGCAGCGGGAGCGCTGGTTTCCAGTTACGGCATGTCCGAGCCCGACAGCATTGGCTCGATTCCGGCGACCCTGAACAGCCACGCCGAGTTGGTTGATGGCCAGTGGCTGTTGAGCGGGCGCAAGTGGTTTATCTGTCGCGCCGAACGCGCGGCCTTGGTCACGGTGATTGCTCGCACCGGTTCCGGCCCCCTGGACAGCGCTCTGTCGATGCTGCTGGTGCCCAGCGATGCGCCGGGGTTTCGAGTCGAGCGGCCGTTGTCGATCCTCGGGCGTTTTAGCGGCCAGGGCGAGCTGTCCTTCGAGCAGGTACGGGTCCCGCCCAGCCATGTGTTGGGCCAGCCGGGACAAGGCCTGGCGCTGATGCAGGAGCGCCTGGGGCTGGGACGGATCCTGCGTTCGGTGCACTGGCTGGGCCTGGCCCAGCGCTGCTTCGATCTGATGGGCGCGCGCATCCATTCGGCCCGCGGCCAGCAGGCGCGGCTGGCGGATAAACAGCTGGTGCGCCAGCGGGTGTTCCGGGTCTACCAGGCCATCGCCAGCGCGCGCGCTCTGCTGCAGGATGCCGCCGGCAAACACGATGCGGGAGTGGCCAATAGCATTGAGGTCAACATCGCCAAGGTCGCCGCGTCCCAGGCCTTGAGCGAGGCGGTGGATTCGGCGATCCAGATCATGGGGGCCGAAGGCCTGAGTGATTTGTCACCGTTGTCGGGGATTTACCGCACTGCGCGCACCACCCATATCCTCGACGGCACCGACGACGCCCTGATCAGCGCGGTGGGCCGGCAGTTGCTGGACAGTTGCGGCGACAGCGGGCTGGATTTCGATCAGCCATCGCTGGCCACGGGAGCGGGCCGATGAGCGCGTATGAAGCCCCGCATGGCGGGTGGTTGCGGCTGGTGCTGACCGCCGCCATGGCCTTGCCGATGCTGATCTTCTACGCCATCGGCAGCCTTGGACCATTGATGGTGGCAGACCTCGGCGTGCCGACCCACTGGCTCGGCTGGCTGATCATGAGCGCCTTTGGCTTTGCCGCGTTGCTGTCGTTGTGGGCCGGGCCGCTGGTCAATTGGCTGGGTACTCGACGGGCTCTGGCGTTGCTGTTCTGGAGCACGGTGGGTGCCTATGGGTTACTCGCCAGCCTGCCGGGATTCTTCGGCGCGGTGCTGGCCCTGGCGGCCTGCGGCATTGCCCAGGCCTTAGCCAACCCAGTGACCAATCTGCTGATTGCCGAGCGCGTGGAGGTTCGGCACAGGGCGGCGGTGGTCGGTTTGAAACAATCGGGTGTGCAGGTATCGGCGTTATTCGCCGGCTTGCTGCTGCCGACCTTGGCCCTGAACTTCGGCTGGCGTGGAGCCCTGGCGAGCCTGCTGCTACCGGCCGTGCTGCTGGCAGTGCTCGGGCCGAGAGTGGCACCCCGGATGCATCAGGGCAATCTCCTTAGTTTTGCCGTTGCCCGCCCCAACGGACGCCTGGCGCTATTGATGGGCGTGCAGCTGTGTGTAGGCATCGTGCTTTCTTCGTTCGTGACCTTTCTCGGGGTGTTCGCCGCTGGGCAGGGCATGCCTGCGACCACGATCGGCGGCCTGATCGCCGGATTTGGGGTCATGGGCATAGTCGCGCGGATCTTCCTCACGTCTCTGGGGGCGCGCATGGCTGAGGAATCCTGGTTGTTGCTGGTGCTATTGCTGTTATCGGGTTTGGTCTTGTGGATGACCTCCCTGGCCACGCCGGACAGGCACTGGCCATTGTGGGCAGGTGCTGTAGGTATGGGCCTGACCGCGGTGGCGACCAATGCTATTGCCATGAGCATGGTGTTGCGTGACCCAGGCTTTGGTGGCCCGGCACCGGCTGCAGGTCTGCTTTCGGTGGGCTTTTTCGGCGGTTTTGCCGTGGGACCACCGCTGTTCGGGCTAGTGCAGAACGGGCCCTGGAGTTTTGCCGAGGCCTGGCTGGCGCTGATTGGCGTTTTGCTGGTGGGGTGCCTGCTGAGTTTATTGCTGTTCTGGCTGCGGCAACGCCACGCAAGAGTGGGTAGTGGGGCGTTTGAGTCGTCGTTGAGGGTGGTCAAATGAGCGCCATCGAAATGCTTGATCGTCCTTTCGATAGCGCTGAGGCAAGACAGGCGATCCTGGCCATCCTCCAGCGCCTGGATCAGATCAACGCTGCCTGTAGCCAGGGCTTTCCGCTGTACTGCACGGGCTCTAACCAGGCCTGGAAGGTTAGCGCCGGTGGCTCATGGCTGGGAGGCTTCTGGGCCGGTCTGTGGTGGTTGCGGGCCCTGCACAGCGGGCGTCGTGAGGACCAGCAACAGGCAATGTGCATTGCTGAGCGACTGCGGGACAAGCTTGGCAGCGCCACTCACCATCGCAGTCTGATTTTCTGGTACGGCGCGGGCCTGGGCAAGCGCCTGCTGGCCAATTCTCAGGCCGCTGAGTTAGCGGCCGAGGCCTCGGCTCACCTGGCGTCCGCTTTTGATCCTCTGTTGGGGTGTATTCCTCTGGGGCGCGATCTGGGCGGCGGCGAACTGGGCGAGCGCAGCCTGAGCGTCGACCCGCTAGCGGCAACCCTGCAATTGTTTGCCTTGGATGCAAACCCACGCCTTCTGGGTTTGGGCCGCCAGCAGTTGCAAACGTCCTTGTACGCCTGTGCCAGTGCGAACGGTGTCTGGAGCAGCAACGCGTATTTTCAGCAGGGGCAATGGCGGACTGGCGATAAACCGGGCGATTGGTCCCGGGGGCAGGCCTGGGCCCTGC
The DNA here is from genome assembly GCF_056312395.1 of Pseudomonas sp. C7.1. Taxonomy (NCBI): domain Bacteria; kingdom Pseudomonadati; phylum Pseudomonadota; class Gammaproteobacteria; order Pseudomonadales; family Pseudomonadaceae; genus Pseudomonas; species Pseudomonas sp. C7.1. The sequence continues at coordinate 743,574 of NZ_JBWDTL010000003.1, forward strand.
TCGGGCTTGGAACTGGCGCGCGCTTGTATGGCGAGCCTTTCAGTACCGATGCGCTGGTGGCCAGCCGCTACTGGCTGAGCAGCCGCGGCTTGTCCGCGCCGGCCAACCGTCTCGGCCAGCCCCTAGGACCGAGTGACCCTTGTTCTGCGGCGGTGGTGGCATTAGCTCTGCAAGGATTGGCCACGGAGGCAGGCGGTGAAGAAGCACGCCAACAGGCGGGCCAACTGCTTGCGGCTGTAGTCCGTAGCGCAGACTTTGAGGATGGCCGCTTTATTGGACATTGCTATCGAACCGTATCCGATGTCGAACAGAAGGTTGAGTCAGCCTGCGGAAGCTTCTTTCTTTTGGCAGCATTGCTGGCCTGGAGGGGGGACCTTGACCCGTGCGCGATTTAAGAGGCGATCTGACGATGGGTCGATCATGGCGTCTACAAAATCTGTTGCAACTCACAGTCCAAGCTGGCCGTTGCCGGGTGGTTAGCAGCTAGGGAAACTCTGAAAAATCCCTTGTTTCGCGAAATTGCTGCCCTGTAACCAGTATGGTTGCTGGGCTGCAATTTCGAGAAAGGACTTTTTCAGACCATCCATAGTGAATTAGTGAAGGCTGGTTGAGGTCTGCTTCAACGCGCGGTGTCGCCACCCGATCGCCTATACTAGACACCTCTGCCCACCGATCGGCGAGCATCAGGCAAGGATGCCGGTCGGATTGGGCAGTACTGCTTTCTACCTATAGTTGCCACTCGTGATAGGTAGGAGTCGCAGAGCTTAATTCATTCAGCGGCTATCGATTTCCGGTCGATTCAAACAATGCAGCTTTTTGTTTCACCAACTCGCTTATCGTCCTGGCTGCTTGCTTAGGGTACGGATCAGGTCTGTCGCCTGATGATTTTTCTCTCACCGTATCTTCAGGTCCAAAAGCGTCCCTTCACTATCTACGTAAGCCTTGTGTCTGGAGTCGTCAAGCTATCTCCTGATTAGGCAGCGATGCATGTTCCTCGACTGGGCTCACCCGCCCGATAAACCGGACCAGTTGTTCGACCGGGTCGCCTTCGCGCCTTATCAAATAGGTGGTTAACATCGCTGGGCTCCCGGCAAGTGGGCGAGCTACTACGTCCGGATTATTGAGTTCGGCGATGCGGGCAAGGCTGGAGAAACCTAGGCCATAACCTGCAGCGACCAGCGCCATCATCAAGTCTAACGTTGGGACCCGGTCAGCGATGGTCAGTCGGGCTTCCACGCTACTTAGCACCTGCTGCAGTTGCTGCCAGAAGCCTTCGCAGACTTGCGGATCGCAGAGCACTAATGGGTAGCGCACTATCTCCTCGAGAGGGACTCGCCGATAACTCAGTAGAGGATGACGTGAAGGTACCGCCACAACCAAAGGATCAAACCAGACCGGCTCGGCCACCAGCCCATCGCCGACCTCATCCGACTGAGCGAAGCCGATATCGAACATGTCATTGTTTAGTCCCCTGACCTGTTCGGTGAACGTGACTTCTGACAAGCAGATATCGACTTCGGGCTCTTCTTCTCGGCACTGGGCGAGCAAGGTTGATAGACGCGCTTGTGGAATGCCATCCGAGAGCGCAACCCGAATACGCCCCTGGTAGCCGGCCGCTGCGCTCTTGACGCTGGCCTTGGCCTGATCGACAACGGCGAATACACGGCGGGCTTCCTCCAACAATACTTTGCCGGCCCACGTCAGGCGTGTGCTACGCGTCGTGCGTTCAAACAGTTGCACTCCTAGGCGGTACTCCAGTTCTTTAATGATTCTGGAGAGGGGCGATTGTTCGATGTGCAGACGCGCGGCCGCACGCGCAAAGTGCAGTTCCTCTGCGACGGCGATGAAACAGCGAAGATGGCGCAGTTCCACTGCCTTCCTCCTTGTAGTGATTTAGTTGTTGAGTTGGGCTTGCACGTTGCTTGTCCAGGTTGGCCGGCGACGTAGATTGATTATCTGCAGTAGGGCGCCGAGGGCCGCCACTGCGCCGGCGCTTGCGGCTAGGGTCCATGTAGGCATCTGCAACAGCAACACGAAACCACCTGCTGCGGCGCCGATAGCGCTACCCAAATAGAGCGCAGACTCATTCAGTGCAATAGCAAGATTGCCGTCACCTTGCGCCTGGCGTGCTTGGATCAGTTCGTTGTTCTGTGGCACTTGAAGTGCCCAGCCGACTGCACCCCACAGAGCGATTGGCAGCATCACCAGCCACGTGCTGATTGCAGCTGACAGCGGCAGCACGAGCAGCGATACACAGAGGATTAGCATGATGGCGAAGGTCAGTGTCGGGCCTTTGATACGGTCCACCAACGGTCCAATCAGAAAGCTGCCCACTACGCCGCCGATACCCCAGACCCAGAGATAAGGCGTGACTGAACTAACAGCGCCGTAGGCTGGGTCAGTCATCAGTGGTGCAATAAAGGTGTACATGCCCAGGCTGGCAATCGCTGCCAGCAGGGATACCAGCAGGATCACCAGCACATGACCATCGCCGAGGATTGCGAGCTTCTCGCTGAGAGAACTTGTTGTGGCAGCGGGTAGCGCTGGTAATTTCAGTAGCAGGCCGAAAAACGCCACTAAGCCGAGGAGAGTGACCAGCCACAGAGCGCCTTGCCAGCCCATCTGCTCCGCGACGAGCAGGCTAAGAGGTACGCCAAGCACCACGCCGCTGGCCATGCCGCCCATGATGATGGCGATGGCTTTGCCTCGGCGTTCAGGTGTGGATACTGCCGCAGAGGCACCAATACCCATGGCCAGATAGACGCCAGCGCCTATGCCAGCAATCGCCCGCCATATCATCAGAACGGTGAAGTCCTCAGCCAATGCGCTGGCAGCGTTGGCGATGACGAATAACCCCAAGGCTAATAAAAGGCCGGTACGTTGGCGGTGCGCTGGAGTCAGTGCAACGAAAATCGGTGAACCCAAGCCGTAGGCGAGGGTGAAAGCGGTGACCAGTTGTGCAGCCACGGCAACGGAAACCGCGAATGAGGCCTCGATCATGGGAATCAGCCCAGCGGTGACGTAAGACGCCATGCCGAGGGCAAAGGCTCCTAGCGCTATCAGGTAAATTGAGGATTGTTTATGTGTGTGCATGCTCAGGCTCGCTTGCGCTCTTGAGGCGCGCTAGTGGTACAGCTGAATGACGCGGCTCTGTAACAGAGCCGCATCTTTTGGGGGTTAAAGCTCGAGGCTGACGTCGTACTCGCTCAGCCAGGTGTTAAGGCCGACCGCCAACTCCATTCCCATGCGCTCATGCATCGGGGAAATGCTGCCAAGTGGTTTGGCCAGGGTCTGCTGGATACGGCTGCTGTCGAGTAGCGCTGTAACGGGCGCATTTCGATCTGCTTGAATGGCGGCTAGTGACTCGCGGAGGGCTTTTTCGTAAGCCGGATCCTGGGTCGATGGGTAGGGGCTTTTGACCCGCTCGCTGATCGACTCGGGCAGCAGGTCGCGAGTCGCAGCCCGCAAAATGCTTTTTTCCCGGTCGTCGAAGGACTTCATTTCCCAAGGGATGTTGAAGGCGTACTCGACTAGGCGGTGATCGCAGAATGGCACTCGCACTTCGAGGCCAACGGCCATGCTCATGCGGTCTTTGCGATCAAGCAGGGTCTGCACGAAGCGCGTTAGGTTGACGTAACTCATCTGGCGCATGCGCTGGTCCACCATGCTTTCGCCGGACAGCGTCGGCGCCTCTGCAAGCGCCTGGGTGTAGCTGTCGCGCAAGAAGCTCTGCATATCCAGTTGGGTCAGCAGGCCTTGATCGAAGAGAGGCTTCCCATCGAAGTACTTGCCAGTGACTGAGGTCAGCCAGGGAAACGTGTCTGCTTGAATGGCTTCGGGGTCATGGAACCAGCGGTAGCCGCCGAACACCTCATCTGCGCTCTCGCCGGACAGGGCCACGGTTGAGTGCTTACGTACCTCTTGGAACAAGCGATAGAGCGAAGGCCACATGTCACCCCAGAACGCTGGTGGCAGATCTAGAGCCCGGACTACCTGCGTACGCAGTTCAGGGTCTGCCAGTTCACTGCTGTCGAGGACAATCTCCTGATGGTTTGAACGGATCATTGCTACCAGGTCGCGAACGTAGGGTGCATCCGGCGTACCTCGAACGGCATCGCCGGTGAAGCCTCCGCCGTGGTCGAGGAAGTCGAGGGAGAAGGAACGAATGTTCTCCTTACCAGCGGCCAGAAGTTTTTTCGAGGCCAGCGCAGTGATAATTGAGGAGTCGAGGCCGCCTGAGAGAAGACTACAAAGCGGCACGTCGGCAACGATCTGGCGGTCGACGATGTCTTCTAGCAGGTCGCGGGTATGGCGAATGGTTTCGTCCAGTGAATGACTGTGGTCCTGCGCCTCTAGTTTCCAGTAGTGGCGGCGGCTCAGGCCTTGGCGGTTAATACGCACGATCTCGCCTGGCATCACCTCATGCATGCCAGCGAATATGGCGTGCCCTGGTGTCTTTACCATTTCCAGAATCTCGCGCAGGCCATCTGCGCGCACCTTGCGTGGCACCAGGGGGTTGGCCAGTAGCGCTTTGGGCTCGGAACCGAATATCACTCCGTCTGCAGTCGGGAAATAGTAGAGCGGCTTAACGCCCATCCTGTCGCGAATCAGCATCAGTTCCTGCGTTCGTAGATCCCAAATGGCGAAGGCATACATGCCGTTAAGTCGTTCAACGAATGCCTCGCCCCATTGCACGTAAGCGCGCAGTACCACCTCGGTATCACTACGGGTCTCGAACAAATGGCCGCACCGCTGTAACTCGGTACGGAGTTCGCGGAAGTTGTAGACCTCACCGCTGTAGGTGATTGCAGCGACCTCTCGTAGACCACCATGCATGGCGGTCATCGGTTGGCGACCGCCCTCTAAGTCGATGATGGATAGGCGCCGATGGCCCAGCCCTACCGGACCATCGATCCACAGCCCACCGGCATCCGGCCCACGCAGCGCCATGGTGTCCGTCATGTGCTGCAGGGTGTCGCGTTGCAGTTCCATCTTCTGGCTGTAAGACAGCCATCCAGCGATTCCACACATAGTTCTCTCCTTGTGAATTGGGTTACCCGAGGCTTTCCAGATCGCTGTCCTCGGCCAGCAGCACGCGCCTGTCGCCATGGACGTACCGCGCAGGTGGTGGGGTTTGAGCATGGGTATCTAGGTCGTTGAGCAGGCGCTGCAACTCCACGGCGGTATTGAGACTGGCGAAGGGCTGCCGTGGTGGCTCTTTGAGCGCCACGGCTCGCACCACCTGCAGGCACAGCCGCGAGAGCTTATGCAGGGTGCCCAGTCCAGGTTCATTGGGTTCGGTAGCGAACTGATGCAGCACTTGCTCCTCACCGTTTGCGCCGCGCGTCCAGATTTGCAGTTGGTCGTGATCCCAGCGCGGTGTGTCGAATACCAGCCGCGCGTGAACGAACTGGGATTCGCGGTCTACGAAGCTGAAGTCCACCGTGCGCTGGCGAACGATGTTCACGAAACTGCTGTAGCCGGTGACGCGCGCCTCTCCCAGGCTCGCCGTGAGTTGCACGGTATCGAGTACCTCGTCGCCAGATATCGAGAAGTCCGAGCGTACGCCAAGTGCGCCATGTAACCTGAGCTGACCGGCGCGTGGACAAACCCAGCTGATCAGATCCAGGGCGTGGATTACTTCGCTGGTTACGCCGCAGGTTGGGCGGTAATCGTTGATGCGGTCCTTGCCCCAGTGGAAGCTCGCGCGCACCAGTAGCCAGTCATGCCGTTCGATCCACTCGCGCAACTGGCGGCTGGCGTCCGAGTAACGCTCCACCAAGTCGAGAGCGAAGCCGCTGACGTTCTTCAAAGCTTCGAACAGCGTTCTGATGTCGTCCTTTGGGGTTACCAAGGGCTTCTCGCAAATCACGAAACCTCGAAAACCAGCCAACTGCTGTAGTACGGGTGCATGGTTGTGGTCGTTGACGCTTACCACGACGATGTCCGGAGTAAAGGTTGTCAGTGCTACGCCGATGTTGTTGAAGTAGGGCAGCTCAGTTGGCTTTTGATTGCGGCCGACATAGGCCAGCGACAACTGCATCCCAGTGCTTGCGGCAATATGCTCGAAGGCGCGGAGATAGCGGTTACCGGCATAACCCAGGCCAATGATCAGTATCTTCATGCCGAGGCCTCCTGACGTATCAGCAGGTGCTCGTCGCTGATTTTAAAGCCAAGGGTCTGATAGAGCGTGCCGGCGGCTTCGGTGCTCTGAAGCACAACTGAGCCAACGCCGCGATTGGCGAACCAGCGCAGCAGGTGCTGCATCAGCATGCGAGCAATACCCAGGTTACGCCATTGCGGCTCGACCACCACCGATTGTACCCATCCGGACAGTCCGTTCAGGCAGCCAGGGGCTGGTGCGCGTTGGTCAATAATGGCGGTCGCGCAGCCCAGCACTTGACCGGATTCCTTGTGCTCAGCGGCGAGGATCTGCACGCAGTCGCTCTCGCTAAGGCGATTGCTCAGCCAGGCGCGGTATGCCGCACGCCAGCGGGTGGAGTCTTCAGGCGTTTTGCTTGAGTAGATGGCGGCAGTGCCATCTAAAAGGTGTGCACGTAACTCCACCAAACTGGCTAGATCCGCCACGGTAGCCGGACGCACAGTGAGTAATGGCTGATCCATCTCAGGCCACCTCCGCGCCGAACACCTGGGACGCAAGTGGTATGGCGAAGTGCTCAAAGGTCTCACGCAGCGAGACGGCAAGGTGCTCAATCCGCGCGTCGCTGTGGTTGGGCGTTGCGTTCACGCGAAAACGCTCGGTACCTACGGGCACCGATGGATAGTTGATCGGCTGCAGATATACGCCGTGGGTGTGCAGCAAGCGTTCGGCGGCGGCTTTGCAGCGCGTTGCGTCGCCCACGAGCACCGGCAATACGTGAGTCTGCGAACAGGGCATGACAGGAATATCGAAGTGCTTGAGGCGCGCGCGCAGCTTAGCTGTCTGCGCATGTAGCAGTTCTCGCTCGGTATTGCTGTCTTTAAGGTGCTCTACGCTAGCCAGGCAGCCAGCAGTAACTGCGGGTGGTAGCGAGGTAGTGAAAATAAATCCGGTGGCAAATGATCGCACCGCATCAACGATCACGCGGGTTGAGGCTATATACCCACCAATAACCCCGATGGCCTTGGCCATGGTGCCCTGGATGATATCCACCTCATCGGCGAGGCCAAGCTTCGCTGCAACACCAGCACCGCGCGGGCCATACATGCCGACAGCGTGCACCTCATCGAGGTAGGTGAGTGCGTTGTAGCACTTTGCGATAGCAATGATTGAGGCAATAGGTGCGATGTCGCCGTCCATTGAATAGATCGATTCGAACACCACGATTTTCGGCTGACCCAACGGGTAGCTGGCGAGGATCTGCGCCAGGTGTTCTACATCGTTATGCCGGAAGATCCTGCGCTCGTTTGGTGTTGAGCGGATACCGTTGACGATTGAGGCGTGGTTCAGTTCGTCGCTCACTACAACGCAGTCGGGGATGCTGCGCAGTAGGCACTGGAGCGTGGCGTCGTTCGAACCGAAGCCAGTCGGGAAAACCAGGGCCGCTTCCTTGTCATGCCAATCGGCCAGGCTGGTTTCGAGCTGGGCGTAGACCTCGTGAGAGCCGCCGATATTGCGCGAGCCTCCGGAACCCGCCCCGTAGGTATCCAGTGCCTCATGCATTTGCTTACACACGCAGGGATGCTGAGACATCCCCAGGTAGTCGTTGCTGCACCACACGACCACAGGTTTCTGATCGCAGCCGTCCAGTTTGGCCAATGGGTACTGGCCACAAATGCGGCTTAGGGTGGTGAAGGTGCGGTATTGGTTGGATGACTTCAATGTCTCCAATTGTTCCCGAAGAAGTGCTTGGTACATCCGTTTATCTCCTTAGCAAGTTGCTGACACGTCGCTGTGTGCTTCCTCATCAAGCAAGAGCTCTGGCTCAAGTATTTGCGGCCAGGTAGGGCTATTCTTCTTCGGATTTAAAAGGGTTACAATTTGAGTGCTTATGCTATTACTAGAGGTAACCAGATGAGCGCTCCGCGCACACTCGAACGCACCCGGGCAGAACTGGCCGAATTCCTGCGTAGTCGCCGCGAGCGAATTTCGCCGGAGGAGGTGGGGTTGCCTGCTGGTAGCCGGCGACGTACGCCAGGCTTGCGCCGCGAGGAGGTAGCAGCTTTGGCGGGGGTTGGGTTGTCCTGGTACACCTGGCTAGAACAAGGGCGGGATATCAGCGTCTCCGCGGCCTTCCTTGATAACCTCTCGAGAACACTCAAGCTGGATGCGACCGAGCGTCGCCATCTGTTCCTGCTGGCGCATCAGCGCCCACCGGCTGAACCCGGCCGAACGTGGTGCGTAGTTCCCCCTGTGATCCATCGCCTGATGGGGGAACTGCCGTTCAGTCCTGCATATGTGATTAATCTGCGTTGGGACGTGCTGGCCTGGAATGCAGCAGCGGATCGGGTGCTCGGTTTCTCTGCGGTACCGGCTGAACGTCGCAACCTGCTTTGGATGCTGTTCACCAGCCCAGCTATGCGCGAATTGTTCGATCCTTGGGATGATCAGGCGCTGCAGATTCTCTCCAGTTTTCGTCGTGACTTTGTCCGGGCGACTCAAAGCCCGGATATCGTTGAGCTGGTTAAGGAGTTGGAGAAGGTCTCACCTGACTTCAAAACGTGGTGGCGGCACCAGGACATTCACGGGCCTTGCCAGGGTATTCGGCATCTGTTTATCAAGCCGGTTGGGCACCTTGTCTTCGACCATACCAACTTGACGATCGACGAAGACCGTCACTTGCGGTTGGTCTATTACGCGCCCAAGCAGGGCAGGCCTGAGAGTCAATTATTCGAGCAGTGGCTGCAGCAGGAGCCGGCGTTGGTGTGAGCGCAGGCAATTATTGGTCAACCTATCGAAGGTCCACGGTGGCGTCCCAGTTGCCAAGATATGCTGTTGCCTTGAATGACCGCCGAAACACTCTGTCCGAGTTTCTGTTCAATCACGGGTTTCCAAGGCACTAGGCTGAAGCCAATACCGTCATCCAGCATTGCGAAGCGACCACTCGCCAACTGCATGCTGCGTCGGTAGATACCGCTGATTCGCTCGCCCTCAACTGCCGGGCGATAGTGCAGTCCCGTCTGAGATGATATGTCGTCTGCCACGGACGACAACTCTCGCACGCGTAGGGTGTTCAGCAGGTTGCGGGCAAGCACGACACGCTTGCCCTGGCGCTTGGCCAAACCCTGCTCAACTAAGTAGTCGGCACGCTGCTTCAGCGCTTCGCCCACTTCCGTGCCAAAACCCCTATCAGCCCAATCTCGATTTCCACCGATCAATTGCTGATCCAGCCATGTCGCGCCTAAAGCACGAACTTGCTGCTCCACAGTGAGCGGTGTACGCAACTCAACGCTGACATTACCAAGGCGACGTGCGTCGTACCGTCTTGCACGTTCGGGCAGGTCGGCAGGAACTTGCCAAGTTCCCTCCGATAGCCGTTCCACTATGCCGGCCCTGCGCAAAGCTTCGAGTCTGCGTACGTGGCGCTCAACAAGTGACTCTGGATCTTTTTCCTGGGAAGTCTGTGACCTGGCCAGCGTGAGGTGAAGATCTGCTCGGTAGAGTCCGCCCACGGCCATTGAGGCTATCGAGCGATCTATAGCGCGAGGCTCGCTTATGCTTCGTATCTCCACCACTGCGCCCATGGGATAGTCGGCCAACTCCGTGCGTGCAGGCAGCGTCACGTAATGAGCCTTGCCGTCGAGACCGTCTACTACCAGATAGCCGCGGTCATGCAGTTCATCCGCAAGCCCCTTAGCCACCACGCAGCCGACCACGTTCGGGTTGCTTCCGCCTGGCTCAAACACCGCCAGATCCCGCTTGGTACCGGCCATGGCACGTTGCATCGTACGCACGATATCACCACGCTCACCCATGGCCCTTAAGGTAACCTCGACGTCGTTGCGCACTGCCCATTCGCCGGAGCGGCCCTCTTGAGCCAGACCCATTTGCTGAAGGTACTGCAGGCGTCCGATCAGTAGCTGCCGACGCGGATGGTCAGCGAGTGTCTTCAGATGCAGCACGCCAGCTTTGTGTTCACGCAGCAGGGTACGATCCAGGCTGGTCCAGCGTTGCTGTTGAACCTCGCGCTGAAGGCCATGCTGGATTTCCAGTTCTGTCTGCGGTCCAAGCCACTCAGTGGCTAGCTCTGCAGCACGATTGCGCATGCCTTCGGTGATGTAGTCGCGAGCGATCACCAGATCTTTACCGGTATCGTCCTTGCCGCGCAGAACGATGTGGGTATGGGGGTTGTCGGTGTTCCAGTGATCAACTGCGACCCACTCAAGCCGAGTGCCTAGGTCCGTTTCCATCCGGCTCATCAGATGACGAATGTAGGTGCGCAAATCGTCGAGCTGTTCGGCATCCTCGGGCGAGACGATAAAGCGAAACTGGTGCCTGTCTTCCCGGCCCCGTTCCTCGAAGGCACCAACGTCGGCCTGGTCTGCCAATGGACCGTAGGCCTTGCCCGGATCGCCATCGCGGCTGACCCCATCGCGTTCGATGTAGCGCAGGTGAGTGAGCGTTGAACGTTTACCAGCCTGGCGCAGGTTCACTAAGCGCGTCTTGATGGTTACACGGCGCGCATTGTGAGGCAGATTTTGCTTACTGAAGCGAGCGGCTACATGCCCGCGGCCGATACCCGCACCGGGTTGGCGACCGGCCTTGCGTGGCTTACTTGCGCCGGCCTTATTTGCTTGGCGCAGAACCTGATTAACGAAGGTTTGGCCGCGCTGCTGTGGCTTGCCCGGCTGGGGCTGAAATAGTTGCTCGCTATCTTTGTGGCTTTCCTTGCTCATGTTGATGGCTCCTCAAAGCTGATCGCAGATGGGGGTATCAAGCACGCGTATGGGCCAGGAGCTGAGAGTGTTCGAAACAGTTCCTGCACCTGATCGTCTAGGCGGTGTGCCGTCTAACCCTCCCGTGCAGACCACCTCCGCGAGCCACGAAGTGCCGCCCCCTTTTATCTTGCCCTCTGCTTTTCCTTTGCTGTGGTTGTTCTGAAGTGGGTAAACAGGGTGTGTTGGGTGCCCAGATGTGGAGCCCATGGCTCAGGTGCAGGGCAGGGGTTTATGCCCCTAGGCGGCGCGCGGCTGGGCAAGCGGAGCACACGAAGTTGACCCGTTGGTTGACGCGGTAAGTGCGGGTTCATGGGGGTGTTACCAGCTTCAATGGCTGCGCTCGACCGATTACTGCGTTGGCCGAAACAGGTCCAAAATAGCGACTGTCGAACGACTCTGGATTGCTGCTGAGCAGGAACAGTTCATCGCTCACTAAGTGGCGGCAGGCTCCCCAGTCTGGAAGCGCGCGACCTTGCTGATCCCGGCGCAATTGCTTGGCCACACGTTGGCCGTCGATCAGTACTTGCTTGCGCTGTATGCACACATGCTGGGGCGCGATAGCGGCTACCGTTTTCAGCAGTGGTACGGTCGATGGCAGGTAGCCGCGCTGCGCTGCTAATGCCGTGGCCTCTGGCGGCAAGCGAACCAGCACTAAGTCGCCAACAGCCAGTAGGCGAGCATCAGCGATGTGGTACCAACCTGCGGGCACGCTGTTGGAAGCGTTGTAGACGAGCAGGGGTGACGAACTGGTGAGTGCAACCCAGGCCAGTGCGAACAGACTGCCGACGCTCAAGGCGATAGGCCACAACGCATGTCGACCAAACGGCGTCATGACGTGACCTCCGGGAACTCCCGTTCCAGGACATCACGCAGCATCTCCGCCATCGTTACACCGCGATCGAATGCAGCGAGCTTGATGCGTGTGCGCAGTGCTGGTGTGACGTCGAGCGTGAGTCGGGCGCTGTAGCGTTCGACTTTGCCGCTGTCTTGGACGGCGCCCTGGCGTATCCAGTTATCGGCCTTTGGATCGGCTAACGGACGAGCACCGATGTCGATGCGCTTGCCGCTCACAGCGACCACCGCAGCAGTTCGTCTACAAGGTTACTGATCTCGCGCGCTGCAGCACTGGCTGGTGCTAACTCACGTGCCAAGCGACCGGCAGCAACGCTTTCAGCGAAGACGATACGTTGGCGTACCTCCGACTGCAGAGCTGGCAGCGGTTGTTCAGCCAAGGCGCTGCGTGCCTCCCGACCAATCACCGTAGTGCTAACGCGACGGTTGATGGCAAACGCGGCGCGCAGCATGGGCCGGAACACCTGCGCCTCGCGGATCAGGTTGACCATTTCTGCGCTTGCCCACAGGTCGTAAGGGCTAGGCTGTACAGGGATCAAAACGCGGTCGGCTGCAAGTAACGCCGAGCGGGCGAGGGCGGCAATACGCGGTGGTCCATCGATGATCACGTGATCGGCCCGGCGAGCCAGTTCAGGGGCTTCCTGATGCAGCGTCTCGCGTGCCAGGCCGACGGCGCTGAATAGCCTAGGTAAACCTTGTTGGCTGCGTCTTTGCGTCCAGTCCAGTGCCGAGCCCTGTGGGTCAGCATCAAGCAGGATAACGTTATTGCCACGTAGGGCCAGTTCGCCTGCGATATGGGTGGCGAGCGTGGTCTTACCAACCCCGCCTTTCTGGTTGAGTAGAGCGACGATCATGGTCGGATCTCCCCGGCCAGATAGGGCCGATTTTCACCTGTCCACAGTCGAGTGTTTTCCCAATAACAAGTTAGAGCTTTTAAGTTAGTTAAGTTAAGGGATGCTGCAGGCCACGCTGGGCGTGGCCTGCAGAGAATTTCGTGCGCCTGATGGCACGAGGGTGATGCTCCCGATAGCACGTGCCGGCTTGCGCCTGATAGCACGTCTGAATTCACAGTTTTTGCGCAGGTTATCCCCGTGCCGTATACGGCACGGGGCGAAAGGCGAGCAGTTCGGTTGAGGGGGCAAACCGAACAATGCTCAAGCGATATCCCGGTAGCGACTGCCGAGCGACCAGTGCACGCAGGTCGAGAGCAAAATCTGAATAGCGGGCTGTGCTCCCTGATTTGCGGTACAGGTGGCGAAAATCGAATTGCCAGCCGTCCTCCTGCTTGCCGCCATGCTTGCGCACCAGACGATACAACCAGCGCTCGATGCCGCCGGTGAGCCGGAAGTAAGCCGCGTCGATTGTTAACACCAGTGCTTGGTCGAGCACTCCGCTGTAGAACCAATCTGGCAGGATCAACTCGATACCCAGCGGTCGGCCATCCGGTGCGGCGAGTTCCTTCCACTCGTTGATCCAAGAGAAGCGGTGCAGTCGCCTGCCAGTGGTCTCGCGGATTGAGGTGGCCACGCTGGTCGACTGCAGCCGATCTAGAGCGGCCTTGAGCCGCTGGTAGTCGCGTAATGACGTGCCGCGACCGATGAAGCGCAGTATTTGGTAGGGCGTTGCGCGCATCAGTCTTGAGGTCGGAATACCCGCATCGCGCGCTTCGACGATCTGACTGGCTGCCCAGATCAGGATGTCGGCATCCCAGATTGTGGCAATACCATGCTCCAGTGTGCCTTCCACACGCACCGTCACTTCTCCCGAACGAAAGTCGATGGGCACCGTGCGCCGCGACTTGGCCAGCGAGAAGAACGGATTTGCCATTAGGTCCTGGGCGTCGCGTGGCGCCATCTCGCCCGGCAATGCGCGGAACAGATCCAGTTGTTCGTTCTGCGTTGGCAGGGTGTGCGTGCAGCGACTCATAGCCAAAGGTTTCACTGGTCATCACGTTGAGCTCCTGGGTGGCGTTCTAGGTACTCAGGATCGAAGGTGGTCTCAAAGCTGCGCTCGTTGGCCCAAGTCTCAAGATCTGACAGGGCGTACATGACTCGTCTGCCGAACTTGTGAAAGCGCGGGCCACCGCCGAGTACGCGCTGTTTTTCCAGAGTGCGCGGCGATAAGCGCAGGTAGGTCGCTGCCTCGGTATTGGTGAGGTAGCGCGGTGGAGTACCGGCTTGCTTCGCGGTTGCTGTTTGATTGGGCGCTATTGGGGCCATGGCATGAGCCGTCGGCCCAGCCTTGCGATGACGCGGAGAGTCTAGGTCGACGCGATGCTGGTGGTGGGGCAGAGTCGGTAGTTGCGACATGGTGTGTCCTCCGTTGAAGTGGAAGGTGCACCGTGCGGCAGCCGTCGCGCTCGATCATGTCGGGTTAGGTCTGGGCGAACTCGCAGGAAGGTCGGCGATGGATTGATGCCCCCAAGGTCTGGGCGCTGACCGAGTACGCCCGCCTATGAAGGTAACCGGTGGCAGCAAAAGACCTCGACGAGGTCTACTCGCGCAACAACAAGGATTGGGTAATTACGGAAGCCTGTAAAACCTGAAATGCGCAGATGCGGATTTCCGTAAATACGTAAAAGCGTAAATCCGGTTCCCTGCAAATCAGTAAATCTGTAGATACGGATTGGCTGATTTGTGCAAAGACGTAAGTCCGTAACAGTCTGAATAGGCTGCAGCCGCAGAGCTGTCAGCATCTAGATTCAGCGCTGGTGCTCGCACCAGTCCATCTACTAGGGTGGGGCGCGCGGGTGGCCGGCAGGCCAGGGGCGCAAAAAGCAAAGGCACCGGTTGCTCCCGGTGCCTTCCGTTCAAATTAGCGGTTCCAGAACACGTGCACTTGCTCGAGGCCAGTCTCAAGCGTGAATACGTCGCCGCCATACTCCATGTCACGAGCCATGGCGGTGTAGTCGATGTAATTGGCCAGGTGTTGGGGAATGCTGCTGGTTTCTTCGGTTAGATCTTGGGCGTAGTCGGCTAGCGAGACGTAGCAGCCGCAGTAATCTTCCTCAGCCGCTTTGCGCGCCTCGCCAATGTCGTTGAGGTGGGCGAGCAGGGCACCGCCGAACGCCGGGTATTCCTCGATAAAGCAGGCAACCTCATGGGCATTTTCGAGCCCTTCGTACTCGCCGAGGCTGTAGCCATCAAAACCTTCGTAATCATGGATGGCGTATTCCTCCACGCCCTCGACGGGTGATGCGGCCAGCATGATGTCGACTTGTGCTTGGATGTTGTCGAGATCCTGGGTGGCATCTATCCAGACGCCATGTAGATAGCCTGCGTTGTAGGCGGCTAGATCGGCAACGTAGATCCTGATGTGTTCGCTCATGGCTTTCGCTCCTTCGTCTTCAGGGTTCTGCGCTTGCGTTGCGCATGAACCCCTGCCGACTAGGGCGACTAAGGCTGTCGTGAAAAAATCAAGATAAATCGCGGAGGCTCCACCCAGCGCAGCGGCCGGTTGGAAACCGTCTATTTGTCTTGATTTTGAGGGGGCAAGAACCCCTGTTTTAAGCAGGATTTGTAAGAATGCGGGCTGTTCATTTGTGTCATTTGCGGATTCCACGCCATTCGGACACTCAGCCCACGCTGATCCGGACACCTGTTCCACGGTCATCCGGACAGGCAGTCGGAGCGCAGCGACGCAGGATATGCATTGTTAGTCTGAGGTGCCCGGCGTCGTCAATTTCTTCGCCCGCCTGCGCATCGACTCTCCCTTCAGGTTGATCCGGTAGGCGTTGTGCACCAGGCGGTCGAGGATGGCGTCGGCCAGGGTCGGATCGCCGATCAGTTCGTGCCAGTTGTCCACCGGCATCTGACTGGTCACGATGGTTGAGCGTTGGCCGTAGCGGTCGTCCAGCAGCTCCAGCATGTCGCGGCGCTGTTCGTTGGTGAACGGTGCCAGGCCCCAGTCATCGAGGATCAGCAGGTCGGTCTTGGCGTAGCTGCTCATCAGCTTGACGAAGCGGCCGTCGCCATGTGCCAGGCCCAGTTCTTCCAGCAGCCGTGGCAGGCGCAGATAGCGCACGCTGCAGCCGTCCCGGCAGGCCTGGTGGGCCAGGGCGCAGGCCAGCCAGGTTTTGCCGACGCCGGTGGGGCCGCCGATGATCAGGTTGAGGCCGTCGCGCAGCCACTGGCCGCTGCGCAGTTGCAGGATCAGCGCCTTGTCCAGCCCGCGCGGGGCGCGGTAGTCGATGTCTTCGAGGCAGGCGTTGTGCTTGAGCCGGGCCTGGCGTAGGCGGCTGCTCAGGCGCTTGTCGTCGCGCTCGGTCAGCTCGCGATCGACCAACAGGCCGAGGCGTTCTTCGAAGCTCAGGCTGTCGATGTCGGGTGTTTTCAGTTGCTCGGCGAGGGCTTTGAGCATGCCGTGCAGGCGCAGGGTTTGCAGCTTGTCCAGGGTCGGGTGAGGCAGCATGGTGGGATTCCTTTGTTCAGTGGTAGTAGCCGGGGCCGCGCAGGTTGGCGTGGTCGTCCGGTAGTAGGGGCAGGTTCTGTTGAGCCAGCGGCAGGTTTTCCAGGCCTTGGCGCAGGATCGATTCGAGGCTTTTGTAGCTACAGGCACCGAGGCTTAGGGCGCGCTGGCAGGCGGCTTCCAGGCGCGCTTCGCCGTGGTGCTTGCCCAGGCGCAGGATGCCCAGGCAGGCGCGGTAGCCATGCTGCGGATGCACGCGCCGTTCGAGGATGTGGCCGATCACCCCGGCGGTGTTCGGGCCGGTCTGCTCGGCCCAGCGGATCAGCCGCTGCGGCGTCCACTCGGCATGCTCTCGATGGCTCTTGGGCATGTGCTCGGTCTGCGTGCTGTGCCGGCCTTTGTGTAGGGAGCGTACGTGGCTGGCCACCCGCTGGTTGGCGTGGAAGCACTCCACGGTGCGGGCCGTCAGACGCACCTCCAGCTGCTTCTTCACCAACTGGTAGGGCACCGAGTAGTAATGCCCATCGACCTCGACGTGGTAGTCGATATGCACCCGCGCCTTCTTCCACTCGGCATAGACGTAGGGCTGCTCCGGCAGCGGGCGCAGGGCCGGGCGATCCAGGCTGGCGAAGGCCGATTGCCGGGAGCCCGGCAGCTTCTTGAACGGCCGTTGGTTGAGCCGCTCCAGCAGCACGGCGATGGCCGTGTTGAGTTCGTCCAGGGAGAAGAACTGGCGATGGCGCAAGGCGGCGAGGATCCAGCGCTCGACCACCTGCACGCCGACCTCGGCCTTGGCCTTGTCGCGGGGCTTACGGGCCCGCGCAGGCACCACCGCCACGCCATAGTGCTCGGCCAAGTCGCGGTAGCTGGGGTTGATGTCCGGTTCGTAGCGATGGGCCTTGCTCACCGCACTGCGCAGGTTGTCCGGCACCACGATCTCCGGCACCCCGCCGAGGAAGGCGAAGCAACGGGCATGGGAGCCCAGCCAGTCCGGCAACTGCTGCGACCAGGTGGCCTCGGCGAAGGTGTAGCTGGAGGCACCGAGTACCGCGACGAATACCTGCGCCTGGCGGATCTCGCCGCTGTGACGGTCGATCACCGGCATCGTCTGCCCTGCGTAGTCGACGAACAGCTTTTCGCCGACGCGGTGCTCCTGGCGCATCACCACATCGACCTTGCCGGCCCAGGCCCGGTAGTGCTCGCAGAACCAGCTGTACTGGAAGCCCTGCGGCTGGCCCAGCCGATACTCCTGCCAGAGCAGCGCCAGGGTCACGCCTGGTCGGCGCAGCTCGGCATGCACCCAGGCCCAGTCGGGAGTTGGTCGTTGCTCAGAGGGGATCTCCGGCGGTGGCGGGAACAGGCGCCGCTCCAGCTCTGCGTCGGACAGCTCAGCAGGAAGCGGCCAGGAGAGGCCGCAGGCCGTGAATCGGCAGAGGTAATCACCGGCACTGCTGTGGCCTATGCCCAGACTGCGGGAGATCTTACGGACAGACAGCCCGCAATCGAACTTGAGGCGCAACACCTCACGGATTTTACGCATGGATAAACGCTCCACGACGACCTCTCTGCTTCGAAAAAGAGGCCAATGGTAGTGAATAAATCCTGCGTAGCTGCCTGCCAGAAAGTGTCCGGATGGCTGTGGAATCAGTGTCCGGATGCTCGTGGAATGGGTGTCCGGATCAGCGTGGAATCACTGTCCGGATGTGCGTGGAATGGGTGTCCGAGTCAGCGCGGAATCCGCAGTCTTGTTCTTGTTGTACAGGGACTTTTACAAGTCGTTCAATCCAAGGCGAACGAGATCGCTGGTCTTAACACGAGTATCGCAGCGGCAGTAGGGATCACCAGTAGCTTCGACGCCCTCTGGCGCGAACTTTTTGGTGATCAACCCGTTTTGGTGCAATCCTACGAACTCATGCGTCAACAGGTGGGTCAGCGAGGAAATGAGGTAACGAAATACTCCAGCATGCTCGACGAATGCGAGGCAGTGGTGAGTGTTGATACTGAATCGGCAAAGCTGAGGAAGCTTGAGCGGGAACTGGTTGAGTTGACCAGCAAACTGAAAATCGGCACAGACTACATCGCAGAAGCAGAACTTGCGATTGAGCAGTATGCCTTGCATGTGAAAGATTTCACTGCCTCGAGCCTCAGGCCTCTACTCAGTCCTGCAGCTGAGCTGTTTTCTAGAATGCATGCCAACGAAGTCTACAAAGGCCTGGGCGTCTCCGAAGGCGATGATGCGTTGAAGTGGACCGTCTTCGCCGAAGGCCATGAGCCTGCGTTGGACGCAGAAGGGAAGCTGAGCCAAGGGCAGCGCCAGGATCTGGCATTGTCGTTGTACCTTGCCAGGGCTCGGAATACCGGAGGAAGCTTCTTCCTCGACGAGCCGATCGCGCATTTGGATGACCTAAATCGAGTGGCAATGTTGGACATTTTCCGACTGGTTGCGACCTCCATGCCGTCTATGAACCTGATTTTGACTACTGCAAGTGATTCGCTGGCGCGGCACATGGCTCAAAAGTTTTCGAGCATCACGGACAGGCATTTGTTGAACATGATTCATTTGGAGGGGAACCCCCGGACTGGAGTCAAAATGACGGTTCAGCGCAATGCAGTGTTGTCCAGCCAACCCGGTTAGGCCGAGATGAGGTGATGGGCTGCATGCTGAGCCCAGCGGAACCGACCGCTTTTGGCCGAAAGCCCCGCTGTTGGACTCCGGGCGCTTTGGTGGATAAGTCTGCGTAGACAAATGAGAACAGAACCGAACCGGCAATACCGGCTCGGATCAGTCGTTTACAAAGTGAGGGGAAGGCCCCTTTTCTGTTCATCGCCGCACTGACGTAAGTATATTCGTTGATGAATACGACTTAGAAAGCCCACCTCGAATGCACGCCTTTCGATGGCGCTGGGCAGGAGTTCTCGCTCGGCGATCATGGTTGCCCACAGCCAACCGCTCCCCGCGTTGTCGAGCCATGACTGAGCCAGTCTTACGCCCTGGTTAAACGCATGTCTGCAGTCTGCCGCCCAGATGATTTCCATACCAGGGTGACCATCATGTTCCGGTAAGCAGGTCATTACACCTTTGCTCATCTTGCACCTCCTCGCACTTGGGATAGTGCCCGGCGGTAGAGCACCACCATTTCATCCAGCAGATCCAGGGCTGAGTAAGCAGCTACACGCAGGCGTAGGTTTTCAGGTTGGAGGCCATGTGGCTCAGCCATTTGATCCAGCAGATTGCCGAGCATGATTGCGCGCAGTTCAGCTGCAGCTTCGATGGGGAGGGCAGAGCGCTCTGATTCGTGCAGTGGGCTCGGTTGCCGTGGGAAGGGTACAACGCAGGTTTCGAACTCAGCCATGGCGCACCTCCGAAATAGAGGTGATCAGCAAGAGTAAGCAGCCAAGGCGGAGCTCTTGGGTAAAAAAGGGGTAGCGCATTTTCCTTATGCTCCTCAGACGATTAAGGAGCCGCCTACCGCCGTTGCTACACGGTAATGGAGGCGGACCGTGCGGGGGTAGCAAACCGGCGTCCGAGGGAACCGGCCAGGCAAAAGCCTGCCCCACACGGCCCGCCATAAAGTTAAGCAACCGAGCACACGAAGTGCTGACCACTTAAGTTATGGCGCTGCCGCGTCCCGAACGATTCAGGTTGCTACACCCGGTCGTGGGATTTACCACGACGGACGCACTCTAGCTCGCGGGTTTCAGGATGGCAACATGTTGGGGCGTAGATGGGGCTTGTAGAGCAGTATGCTTGGGACAGTCATTGGGTTAGGTGGGAAATGTAGTACCTGGTCTGTGGCGTTTGGCTTACAGATTCCGCTTATCTACCTCTAAAGCCGATCAGCTACTCTGGAGCGCATCACCACAGGAAGTAGTTTATGTCTGTCAGGGAAGAGCAGTTGATTGAGTTGGTGGGCTTGATGGCCCGCAGCATGACCCATATGACCGCATCGGTTACGGCCATGGGTTTCGAGCAGCTTCGTTCTCAGGATGAGGCCGTACAGAGTTCGGCTCGGCGGATGATTGAGCGTATGCAAGCCATCAACGAAGAGCTCGACCAGCAGTGGGGGATAGTTGGTCTTCTTACTGGCCAGTACGAGCACGAAGCGTTGGTTGAGAAGCTTGATATCACCTCTGTGCGTGTACACAGGATACCGGGATTGCCTGATTAGGCTCGACGGGGGCAAAACTGAGTGCAACTGGATTACCCCCGCTTGTCATGGCCGGCAGAGGTCGGCCAGGAGCGGGTATTCAGTCAATTCGACAGGTGGGGACGCTTTAGCCTGTGGACGCAGGGTGCCGAAGGTTGATCCCCTTCATCCTCTGGCAGATTCACCACTGAGAGATCTGCGACCTAGTAAGCGTCTGCGATCACTGCCGCGGCCAAGCCGGCCTTCTGGAGTGACGCTTCGGCGAGTACAACGAATCGCGAAGTGGCCGGCTGGTACTAGCTAGCGACGCAGAAACTACCTGAATCATTAACAACCAACCTCATATGCGAGAAGTTATGCAACTGGAACTTTCCCCTTTTGAATCGGCCTCGGACAGTCTCATGAAAGTGGCGGGCGCCGCTGTCAAACTCAGCATCGCCCTGGGTAGCGCCTGCGTGATCCTCTATTCCATCCGAATCGGACATTTTCCCCAAGGCCTGGCCCTGGGAGATGGGCTATTGTTTCTGCTCGCGGCTGGCTGCTTTGGCTTCCTTTACGTATTCTTCACGGCCGGCCTGGTTGGATTGGGAAGCTGCTTCAGTCCGTTGACGAACCAAGTGCTGAAGTTCACCAGCTGGGTGATGACGAAGTTTCGCGGGAAGAAGATTGATCCGGCATATGAGCTTCGAGCCTTTCCAATGGCCCGCAATTCCTTTCGCAGTGATGGCCGTCATGATGATGATTGCGCTTGGAGGCAGTGACTATTCGGTCTACCTGAAGCTTCTGGCCGTCGCGATCATGCTGCACATGTTCTATTCCGTTGCAATTGACGCCAGTAAGAAATTTCGTGCGGCGCAGAGGCTGCAAAACTCGGTAATTGAAACACCGGACAAGGCCCAAGCCGCAGTGGAAGCCAGCAAGCAGAAGAACATCTACCACATCGTTTGCTTCTTGATAATACTGCTTCCGCTGCTCGTCGGCGGCGTTTCAGGGCAACTGGTAGACAGTGCTATGCGCCTCGCGAATGTTCGCATTGAGCACCCGGTGATTTATGCGAAAGCCCCGTATGACGAGTTGCTGCCGGAATCGCTTATCGCCAAGAACCTAAAGGCGCCAGAGGGCTACAAGGCCTACGAAGGTATTAGCGTGCGATTTAAGGGGTTCGGCAGTACGACCGTAGTGGTATTCAAGGATGAGGACGCAGAGCGGCAGCTTGAGATCCCTAACGACCAGCTTATCGTGGAAAAGAAATCTCCGAAGCGTATATAGCTCCCTTGAGCGGAGATCGGCAAGTAGCGGACTAAGATATCCGTCCGAGGCACCCAAGTTGTAGATGGGGGTGGAGGTTCTGATCGTCATGTACGTTGGTTGGTGGGGGCTTAGGTTGATGGCTCAGGAAGGTTCTGAATGTGGCTAGGAGGCGTGGGCCTGCCGGTACCAAAATCGGACATGAATATGCCGTCATTTTGACTGACTCGCAGTAATCTAGCCCATTCTAGGTCCCTCCGGTGAAGGAGGCTCTACCTCTGGGGTCTCTGCATCGCCGTCGACAAAATCTGTGAAGTTTTGGAGCTCTCGCTCGAGTTCCTCTTCTTCCAAGTACTGGGCCAGTCCACGCGCCTCCGACTCTGAAGTGCACAGTTTGATGACTTCGCCATTCGCTACGACGAGCCAGACAGCTTTAACTTCTGAACTGCGAAAACTTGCGGGAATGTCGCCGCCAGTCAGCCTGTGTACCGATATCGTCATGCTCCTGCTCCTAGCGCTTGATGGAGCAACGACGATACCAGATCAGCAGATCAGAGAAACTGCACGCTAGCGCTCAAGTTAAAGCTCCATCTCTCTTGAGATTTGTACCTTGCATGGGGCCCCATGCTGATTACCTTTGTAGACACTGGTTGTTCTATCTACTGCGTAGCCGGTGGGCAAGGGCTGTATGTCTCTTCCAGATCTTCAGACGTCCCCAGCGCTACTGTTGAACCACCAACCTTGACTGAGGTGGCGCCATACACTTTTTTGCCAGACTTTCGGATGAATTTGCCATCGGTACCGGCAAAGCTTTGCTGTCCGTTGCTATGCAGGTAGTCGAAAACCTTGCCCTTGAACTCTGTGTTGATGGGTTTGCCTGGTGTTAAGGGGACGAGCACACGCAATCGATCTCACGCATAGGGTGAGCCGATAAAGCGCTAGGGCTGATTTCTTACGATGGGAATAGCTTTGGCGGTGCAAAACCGCCAAAAGAGAGCGAGAAGCAGAGGCGCGGCCTTGCGCATGGGGCACATAGCTCGAACTCCTTTTCAAGGTTCACTGAGCGTAGTCCAGTCTGTTCGGATGCCAAGTATCTGGTCGGCGGGCGCCAACCAGATACCTGAGGTGTCTATGAAGTTAGGGGCGATTCAATGCGTCCAGGCTAAACGAGCTGCTGAGGCAGAGCCGTTTCAAACCCATCGTCGCGGAGGTGTTGATTGCTCAGCCAGGTATATCTGCGGCTAGCCGTAGCGATGACCAAGACATGGTCATCGCGGCCGCCATGGTCTACCTGAAGGAGACTATCGGATGCGATCTGCAAGTCATCTGTAGCCCCTGACGACGAACCGCAAGGGCGGCCGATAACGATGCAGGGCGAACTACGCTTTGCCTCTTCAGCGCTCCTGGGGTTTCCGCGCTACTCAGTCCCGCTGAGCAAGCCTCGCCCGAAAATACTCAGCCGTCTCCTGGTCAGTACAGTAGACATAGCAGCCTTTCATCCCACGCGTCATGAACGTCCGGTACGTGTTTTTGATGATCAGATCCGTCTCACGCTTCGCAGACTCCGGATCAGCCTTACTGAGCTTCTTGTAACCCCGTATCGACTTGTCGTGCTTGTCGCGTTGATCAGGGGAGGTGATTACCAGCCCATCCCGCACAATAAAATCGGGCCCAATGATCACGCCGATGTAGTCCACCTCAAGCCCCTGACAGGTATGGATGCAGCCAACCTGATCGATTGATTTGTCAGCGATGATCCACAGACTGCCGTCCTGGCTGAGACTCCATTGACGACGGTAGTCGCCGATAACAATGTCATCGGCCATCGGGTCTTTTTTGCTGAGCCAGGGCCAGCAATATCCCGCGACTACCCGCGCTTTGTTTAGCGAGTTTCGCGCCTCGATTGCCTCGTTCAAATTGTTATCGGTGACCCAACTACCCGGTTCGGGTAGCCAAATCGCCTAGACAGCAGCTTGAGCGTTCCGACGTAAGGCTAAGGAACGATCACACAGCTTACGTACCTAATTAGCGCAAAACCTGCAGCAGGTCATTCAACTGGTGACGGCCAGCCTCACCCAAAGGGAAGACTGGCAACCGCGGATCACCAACGTCCAAACCGGTAGCACGCAAGCCGGCTTTGATGGTCGCGGGCAAACCGCCTTTCAGGATGAACTCCAGTAGCGGAAGCTGACGATAGAATACTTCTCGCGCCTTACCCAGATCATTGGCTAACGCAGCCTCGTACAGTTCCAAGTTGAGTTGCGGAATGAGGTTCGGAGCAGCAGTGCACCAACCTTTAGCGCCTGCGGCGAAAGCTTCTAGCGCAAGAGGATTGCAGCCGTTGTAGA
Source organism: Pseudomonas sp. C7.1 (assembly GCF_056312395.1). Classification (NCBI taxonomy): domain Bacteria; kingdom Pseudomonadati; phylum Pseudomonadota; class Gammaproteobacteria; order Pseudomonadales; family Pseudomonadaceae; genus Pseudomonas; species Pseudomonas sp. C7.1. The sequence goes on from NZ_JBWDTL010000003.1 coordinate 767,455, forward strand.
AAGGCACCTGGCCTTCGCCCAACAACTGCAGCTTGTGCATGCGCTGGATGTCACCGGTGCTCTCCTTGACCATAGTGACGTTCTCTACGGAGTTTATAATGCGGAGGATCAGATCCACGGACATGTCGGTGCCGCTGGTAGCCGGGTTGTTGTAAAGCATGATGGGTATGCCGACGCTTTCCCCTATGACGCGATAGTGGGCAAGTATTTCCTCTTCCGTGAGTTTCCAATAGGACGTAGGAAGCACCATAACTGCATCCGCACCATGACTTTCCGCAAAACGTGCCCGGCGTACGGATTTTGCTGTCGTTAGGTCGGATACGCTGACGATAGTTGGAACACGCTTAGCGACGTGCTTAACGCTGAACTCGGCAACCTGATCCCACTCCGCATCGCTCAGGTATGCGCCTTCGCCGGTGCTACCTAATGGCGCAATGGCATGTACGCCGCCGTCGATCAGACGGTCTATGGAACGGCCAAGTGCGTCAAGGTCAACACTTTCACCAGTCGCGCCGAACGGTGTAATGGTGTAACCGATGATGCCGTGAATTTTTGGGCTGATCATGCTTTGTCTCCGGTTTACAGGGCGGGATTTAGTTCAAGCAATCGGCGTGACGCCCCAGCTTCTGCCGGGTGTAGTAATTAAATGCGGCGGCGTGACGCTTAGGCTTGGATATCCAATCGTGAGCTTCACGGCCTAGTTCCGGGATGATTGGCTTGATCGTGCCTGCGGCCATGGCCAGTAGCTGAAGCTTGGCAGCCCGCTCGATCAGCTGCGCGATGACGCAGGCTTCTTCGATGGTGGTTCCAGTGGAAAGCTGACCGTGGTGGGAAAGAAGAATCGCGCGTTTGTCGCCCAATGCACCGGCGATCAAGTCGCCCTCTTCATTACCGACCGGAACGCCAGGCCATCCCTCAAGGAATGCGCAATCATCGTAAAGAGGGCAAAGATCCATGTGGGAGATCTGCAGCGGTACTTCAAGCATTGAAAGTGCCGCAATGTGAGTTGGGTGGGTGTGAATGATGCAATTCACATCCGGGCGCGCTCGATATACCCAGCTATGAAAACGGTTGGCAGGGTTAGCCATGCCATGGCCTTCGAGCACTTCCAGATCTTCGTTTACTAGAAGCAGATTGCTTGCGGTAATTTCGTCGAAGCCCAAACCCAATTGCTGGGTGTAGTAAGTACCTGGCTGAGGGCCACGGGCTGTGATTTGCCCAGCGAGGCCAGAGTCGTGGCCGCTCTCAAATAGAATGCGGCAGGTCAGGGCGAGTTTTTGCCGGTCAGTCCATGTATTATCCGCAAGAGTGTTTTGCATCTGAGTCAGTGCTTGCCTGACCAGTTGCTCTTTAGGCAGTTCCAATGTCTTGGCCATGTCGGCCTCCTCTTTAAGGTAGGGGTCATGCGGATGACACTAACAATGCTATATGACACATTGTGTCATTCGCAAGGGGAAACTGTTTCTACCTGGAAGGACTGATCGCTCCATATGGCTATCCGCTTGAAAATATTGAGAAAGAAACTTGGCGTGACACTCGAGGTATTGGCTGATCGGTCCGGAATGACCAAGAGCTACCTGTCGAAAATCGAGCGTGGACTCAATACACCGTCAATATCGACTGCCCTGAAGCTGGCAAAGGCTCTGAATCTGAAGGTCGAAGAGCTGTTCTCCGAAGAAAGCAGCAGCTTCGACAGCTACAGCCTTGTGCGCGCGCATGAACGTCAGTCGCTGTCCGCGAGCAATGAAGAGCCGAGTTACGCGGTATTGGCTCACCAAATCAGTAGCAGGAGTCTGTTGCCGTTCATCATCTACCCGCCCACCGAATTTACTGACAAATCCTTCAAGGAACATTTAGGCGAAGAGTTTCTGTTCGTGCACGAGGGGCAAGTAGAAGTAGATTTCATGAACGAAAAGCTTCTACTCGACCGTGGCGATGCGCTGCATTTCAACTCACAAAAGCCGCACCGACTGCGATCGGTTGGCGACGTACAAGCCCAATTACTGGTGGTCATACACAGCGCTGATTAAGCAGATGCCTGTCGCGCGTGACGATCCGAACGCCAAGGCTAGGTTCAAAACCCGATCTACTAAGGCAGAGCGATATAGCGAGCACCGCTGGGAAACTGGCCAACGAATATCCAAAGTGTCAGTGAACTGTGGGTGGCTAGAACCAAGTAGCGGTGAGGACAAGCAGCGATGTCATTCACCAGTGCACCCATTTCAAGGTCGTCATCTCAACAGCCTCGCGGCTCTTCCATGACTGTCGGTAAATCAACTCGGCCTTGCACAGACCGTGATGGTCTCGGCCAAGGCGTTGTCATAGCTGCCGCCCTTGCTGCCAACCGAGGGTTCGATGCCGGTCTCTGCCAGGCGTTCGGTATAGCGGATTGAGACGTACTGACTGCCACGGTCGCTGATGGATCAGACCATCCGTACGATGCGGCTGACGGGCATACAGGGCTTGCTCCAGGGCATCCAGCACGAAGTCGGTCTTCATACTGGTACTGACTCGCCAGCCGACGATCCGCCGCGCAAACACGTCAATCACGAAGGCCACGTACAGCCAGTCTTGCAAGGTTGAAACATAGGCGAAGTCCGACACCCACAGTTGGTTCGGGCGGTCGGCATGGAACTGGCACTGCACACGATCCAGCGGACAGAGCGACTTGTCACCGGCCACTGTTGTTCGCACAACCTGGCCACGCCTTATGCCCTGCAATCCCGCTCGACGCATCAACCGCTCCACCGTGCATCTGGCTGCCTCGATGCCTTCTCGCTGGAGCTGCTTCCAGACCTTCACAGCGCCATAGCACTGCATGTTCGCGTCCCATACGCGCTGGATTTCCTTGATCAGCGTGTCATCGCGCCGAGCACGGCAACAGCGCAGTGCCGGGTTGCGCTGCTGCGCCGCGTGCTTGTGGTAACCGGACGGGGCGATCTGCAAGACACGGCAGGTCGACTCGACCCCGAGACGGTCACGATGCTGGTCGAAAAAGGCCCTCAGGACTTGGTGCGGCGGTCGAGCTCCGCCTGGGCAAAATACGCACTGGCCAGACCCAGAATCTCGTTGGCTTTGCGCAACTCGCGGTTCTCACGCTCCAGAGCGTTGATGCGCTCACGCTCTTCGGTGGTCGGCCCGGGGCGCTGGCCGGCATCAGTTTGGTGACGACGAATCCAGCCATGCAGGGTTTGCGCTGCACAGCCAATCTTCGGGGCAATGGCCTCAATAGCCGCCCACTCGGACGGATAGTCGTTCAGGTGTTCCAGAACCATGCGCACAGCACGTTCACGGACTTCAGGGGAGGAGGTCGTAGTCTTTCTCATAGCCCCATTTTCTCAAGAGCTGAGACCTTTACGAAACCCGAGGCGATTCAGTGCTCACCGGAGTCGGTTTGCCGTAATTACCAACTTTATATGTCTGTTAACAGACATTTTTTGTCTGGTTAATTTGCCGCTATGCCGTTTTTTAGGCCGTTACGTCACTCCGTTAGGCTTTTTTGTCGAGTCGTCCTAGGTCTGATTACGGACTTTTTGTGTCTAGAAAACTGACCGTACCTGTTTCGTATGCCATGCAAACCATACGGTCTTTTCTTGTGCTGGGGGCTGGGAGAGAGTGCGCCACGCGTCGAAACGGTCTGGGACCAAACCACCACCCGACCGTGCGCGCCGAGCCTGCCCAACGCAACTCGACCCCATCGGACGCCCAGCGGCTGGACGATGGAAGAGGTTGGGCAGCCCAACGGGAGACGGATCGCTCGTAAAGGTTGCGAATCATTGAGCAGTGCGCAAGCGGGTGTCCGGATGCCCTCTATATGAACACGCTTCACCAAGGGTACGCAGCCAGGAGAAGAAACATGATCAATACAAGCTCAGGGGTGAAGGAAAAGGATGTCCAGATCACTAAGGAAGTAGCTGTCCCGCAAGACTTCGAAACGCCAGAAACCATTTCCAGGCGCAGCTCGGTCAGACTCGCCAACATTCGCAAGGCCGGTGAGTCCAAGCGTACTGCAAACGACAGCCAGTTGGTCTGGTTCGACAGTGCCCAACTGGCCAGCAAGCGCCCTGACGACGGCATCTTCGTCCGCGTCATCAACTCGCTCTACACAGGCATAGTCCTCTACATGGACAACGTCGCCGAACTGCTCCCCGCCGTGCCCTCGCGCATGCACGTGGTGCTGCGCCTGCGCAACGCCGCCGAAATCAAGGCCTTCCGCGAGAGCTCTAAACCCCTGGTGGAGGACTTCCGTAAGGGTGCCGCCGCCCGCAACCGCTCCGTCGCTCTGAGCGACGCTGAGGCCCTGGCCGAACTGGGCCTTGACGGCCTGCTCACCTGCTTCACCAGCTATGTTGACGACCGTGACAGCCTACTGGGCGCCATCGACCAGGGACAGCGCTTCAACTACCTGTGGATTCTCTTTCGTGACCCCACCAACATTCCCTTGGAGCTGGTCATTGCCTCGCTGCAGTCCACCTCCACTGTATTGATGAAGGAGGTCAAGGCGTCCACCGACGTTGACGATGCCATCGTCTCCTACGGCGTGATGGAGTACGGGGCCGAAGGGGTGATCTTCTCTCCCCGCGACCATGGCGTGATGAGCGAGTTCCTCGCTCGCATGTCTCAGGCGCAGAGCTACGCCAGCCTCAACATCCAGATCGGCACCGTCATCGAAAGCCGCCCCGCGGGCATGGGCTACCGGGCTTGCATCGACGCCGCCACCCTGTTCGAGCCCGACGAAGGCATGCTGGTCGGCAGCACCTCCCAGGGCGGTGTGCTCTGTTGTCCCGAGGTCTACTTCCTGCCCTACATGGAGCTGAGGCCCTTCCGCGTCAACGCCGGCGCCGTGCACTCCTATGTGTTCAACACCGACAACCGCACCGACTACATGAGCGAGCTCAAGGCCGGCTCGCCGATCATGCTCGTCAACTCCAAGGGGCGCGTGCGCCGGGCCACAGTCGGCCGCATGAAGATCGAGCAGCGCCCGCTGCGGCTGATCGAGGTTGAGTTCTCCGGCAAGGAGCGGGTCAACGTCCTCATGCAGGACGACTGGCACGTGCGCATCTTCTCCGACGCAGCCAAGCCCCTGAACATTTCGGAGCTCAAGCCCGGCGACAAGGTCCTCGGCTACGTCACAGAGCCCGGTCGTCATGTCGGCATCAAGATCAACGAATCGATCATCGAAAAATAGAGGCCGCCATGAGCTACGTCAGCAGAGTTCTTAGGGAGCGGCGCTTGCTGTTTCCAGCATCGCGCCGCGGATTGATCGTCCCCATCGACCACGGCCTGACCCTCGGGCCAATCGCCGGCATGACCCAGACCGCCGACTTCGAGAAATGGATCGGTAGCGAGCACATCAGCGCCATCATTGCCCACAAGGGCCTGATCGAACGACTAATCCTGCGTGACATGTTGCATCCGGCCACCGGCGTGATCCTCCACCTCAACGGCATGGCCAGCATCGCCCCCGAGCCCGACACTAAGATCCCCGTCGCCAGTGTCGAGGCGGCGCTGGAGCTGGGGGCAGATGCGGTGTCCCTGCAGGTCAACTTTACCGAGCACAATTTCCAGCACAACCTCGCCCAGCTCGGAGCCATGATCGACGCCGCTCACGCCGCCGGCCTGCCCATTCTCACCATGCTCTACGACAAGGCGCGCGGGCTCACCGCCCAGGAGCGCCAGCGGCGCCTCAGCCACTTGGTGCGGGTGGTCGCCGAGCTCGGCTCCGATGCGATCAAGCTGGCCCTGCCAGAAACCAGCGCCGAATGCGCCGAACTGGTGGAGACCCACCGTCGCGACATTCACATTTTTTTTGCCGGCGGCGAGCGCACCGAAGACGAGCGCCTTCTGGCCATGACCCGCGCCATTCTGGCCAGCGGTGCCGCCGGGCTCTGCGTCGGGCGCAACGTCTTCCAGCACCCACGGCCCCTCGACCTGCTTCGCCGCCTGGCGGACTGCATCCGGGGCGAAACGGAATACCTCAGTCGCGCCGTGTGAACGGTACTCAACCGACGGCCGCCTGGCGGCCGTCAAGGAGAAGGTCAATGGAACACCTCGACATGCGTGCCGATGGCCGCAACGACTACGTGCTGTCCCCCCTCTGGACGGATCTCTTCCCCGAGGGCCTGCTTGGCCAGCTCAAGGCTAACCCCTTCCTTGTGGCCTGTCGCAACGGCGCGGTCAGCGTTGACCAACTGCGTCACTTCCTCATCCAGCACCATTACTACTCCCAGTACTTCACTCGCTACCTGTGCGCCCTCATGGGCAGCCTGGCGGACCAGCGCGAGTTCAAGGACCTGTCACACAACCTCACCGAAGAACTCTCCGGCGGCGACAGCGTCGACATCTCGCACGCCGAGCTGTACCGACGCGCCATGGACCTGATGGCCGCCGTCCCGCGCAGCCGCCCCCTGTTGGAGGGCACCCGTCAGCTCATCGACGCCATGTTCCGCCACTGTCGCAGCAGCGACCCGCTGGACGGCCTAGCCGCCCTCTGCCTTGGTGCCGAAGCCATCGTCCCGCTGATCTACGGCCCGGTGCTGGATGCCCTACGTAGTCACAACGCCCCCGGCGAGGCCGAGCACTTCTTCGTCCTGCACATCGAAGAGGACGAGGAGCACGCCATCGTCATGCGCGACATCATTGACCGCATGCTCGGCGAGCGGCCTTACCTGCGCAGCCGGGTAATCGCCATCGGCGAGGAAATGATCCACCTGCGCATGGACTTGCTCGCTGAGCTGGTCGGCGAGGGCAGCGGCACCGGTAAGGCCCAGGGCACCCTCACCAGTCCCGAGGCCCTCCAGGCCCTGCGCGCTGACGCCAGCCTCGGCAGCGCCAACTTCCTCGACCGCTGCCTGGCCCTGAGCACCACCGCCGACCAACCGTTCCTGTTTCTTGATCGGCCGCTGCAGCTCCTGCAGGGCGCCCCGGTCAGCGCCCTTGGGCTCAACGATCTGCAGCGCCACCGCATGGCGCTGGCCGACTGGTACCTGCAACAGGGAGTGAAGCCCGGCGACGTGGTGGCAGTGAGCGTCGAGGACGGGCTCATGCCCATGCTCCACTACCTCGCCCTTACCAGCCTCGGCGCTGCCATCTCGCTGATGAACCCGGCAATGCCCGCCGAGTTCGGTCTCGCCTACATGGCCGAGAACGGCTTCGAGCGCCTGGTCACCGACAGCTCCACCCTAGCCACTAGCGCCTTCGCCCGCCAATGGTGCAACCAGGCCCCCCAGTCCGTACTCGACGTCAGTCTGTCGCGCCTCGACCCAGCCCCACAGCTGCCCACCTGGTGGCCGCTGGAACCTGAGGACTCAACCCTGGTCATGCTCAGCCACACCTCCGGCACCACCGGGCTGCCCAAGGCAGTGCGCTTCGAACATCGGCAATTTTTTATGGGCAAGCGCGCCCGCATCGGTCGCTTCGCCGAAGGGCCCGACGAGCGCCTGCTGACCGCTCTGCCGCAGTCCCACTCGGCGGCCATCAGCCACCTGGAGACGGCCGTCCTCCACGGCATCCCCACTTTCGTGTTGGGCACCCAGGACGGCGATGCCCTGCGCGAAGCCATCCGCCACTTCCAGCCCACCACGGTGGTCGCCTTCCCGCGCAGCTACGTGTTGCTGGTTGACGGCGGGATCCGCCCCGGCGAATTCCCCGGCGTGCGCCGCTGGTTCGCCATGGGCGACGCATCCCATCAGAGCCACGTGCGCGCTATCCTCGACGGCGCACCACAGTCGCGCTTCATCGACGCCTTCGGCAGCTCCGAGTTGGGCATGGCTCTGTTCCGCAGCGAATCCACCCGCGACGCTCTGGCGGACCAGCGTTCTATCGGCCGCCCGGTAGACATCGCCGTAGCCAAGGTCCTTGATCCCTGTAGCGGCGAAGAAGTGAAGCCCGGCGAAGTCGGTCTGCTGGCCGTGCGCTCGCCCACCGTCACATCAGGCTATTGGAAGCAGTCGCAGAAGACCGCCGAAGCCTGGCGCGCCGGCTACTTCCTCACCGGAGACGTCGCCTACTGCCGTGATGGCGAGTTTTTCCAGATCGACCGCGCCGTGGACGTCATCGACTCCAGCGGCGGCGCGCTCTACACCCTGCTGCTGGAAGAAGCGGCGCAGCAGGTGGAAGGCGTTTGCGACGCCACCGTGGTCGGAGTCGACCCCAGCCACGCCGAGGGCACCCGCGTCCTCGCCTTGGTGCTGCCCGAACGTCAGGCCCTGGACCAGGCCGCCGCAATCGCCCCCCGCGTGCTATCCGCTCTGTACCAGGCCGCCATGCGCAGGGGTGTGCACTTGGCGGAGGGCGAGGTGGCGGTGGCAGTGGTCAGCGACCTCGCTTTCCTCCCCGCCGGTGCCACCGGCAAGATCCTCAAGCGCCGCCTGCGCGGCCTTGCCGAGACCCTGCTGGCCGGCCAGCACGAACAGGCCCTGCTGCACCTGCTGCGCCGCGCCCCTGAAGCCGAACGCTCGCTGGCCTCCAGCGGAACCGCGCGCTGAGCCCACGCCAACCGAACAAGGACCGTACTATGACCCAGCTCACCTCCCAACCCGACGCCCTCGCGTCGGTGCGCCAGAGGCTCGCCACTGCCCAGGCCGACCAGCAGGACGAATACGAATGCATGGGGCGCCGCTTCGTTGTGCATGGCGGCGTCTTCCCGCCCACCCACTTCCAGTCGACCGGCATTTTCACCCGCCACCTAACTTATCCTCGGGGCGGACGCTTCTTGGAGATCGGCTGCGGCGCTGGCGTTACTGCCGTCACTGCCGCCCTCGAAGGCTGCGCCTTGGTGGTGGCCAGCGACATCAGCGCCGATGCTGTGGCCAACACCCTCGCCAACGCCAATAGGCACGGCGTTGCCGAGCGGATGTTCGTCCGCCAGGGCGACCTGTTCGACGTGCTGGAGGAGGGCGAGCACTTCGACGTCATCTTCTGGAACTCCAACTTCGTCTTCGTCGAAGCCGACCACGTGTTCGACGCCGCCATCATGATGGCCTTCTGCGATCCGGGGTATGCCGCCCACCGGAGGTTCCTCGACGAGGCCCCGCGTCACCTCGCCCTCGGCGGCATGCTGCTGATGGGCTTTAGCAGCCAGGGCGACAGCCAGGCCCTGGACGTCCTGCTGCGCGAGCACGGCTATGCCTCGCGGGTGATGTCCTCGGTTAGCGGCCAGGGCGACGGCGCGCCGCGCTACGACATCCTCCAGCTCCTGCCGGGTGCTCACGCACCGGCCGAGGCCTGAGCCCTACGGGAGCGATCACCATGCATGACACCCACGACCTCAAGGCCCCGGTGGCCATCGTCGGTGGCGGCCCGGTGGGGATGATGCTCGCCCTGTTTTTGGACCATCACGGCGTGCCTGTGGTGCTGTTCAACAGCGAGCGCACCACCCGCTGGCACCCAAAGGGTAACACCCACAACGCCCGCACCATGGAGCATTACCGGCGGCTCGGGTTGTCCGACGGCATCCGTCGCCTCGGCTTGCCCGATGACCACCCCCGGGACGTCGCCTACTTCACTCGCCTCAACGGCTGGGAGCTGGCGCGCCTGGATATGCCCTCCGAGCGCCAGCGCCTTCGGGCGACGCGTCAGGCACCGGACACCGATCAAGTGCCCGAGCCCCTGCTACGGGCCAACCAGATGTACGTCGAGCGGTTTCTGCTGGAGCACCTGCGCACCCGCCCCGGCATCCAGCTGCGCTTCGGCTGGCGCGTCGAGGACTTCCAGCAGGATGCTGAGGGCGTCAGCCTCCACGTCATCGACAGCGCCGGGCAGGGCGCCGGCGAGCACTGGCGAGCCGACTACCTGGTGGGCTGCGACGGCGGCCACAGCTTCGTCCGCCGCCGCCTTGGCATCGGCTATATTGGCCCGGACGGCAGTACCGGCGGCTTTCTCAGCGGGCGTATGTTCTCCAGCCACGTGCGCATCCCCGACCTTCACCGGCGCCTGCTGCCGGACCGCAAGGCCTGGATGTACAACGTCGTCGCCCCAGATGGGCGCATGCTGCTGATCAGCCTGGACGGCGCCGACGAGTTCCTGTTCATGACTCAGGCCCGCAGCAGCGAAGAGATGCCCCAGGACGAGGCTGTGATCCGCGCCATCCAGCGCGGTATCGGCGAGCCCGTCGAGGTCAGCGCGTTGGCCCACGCCGTCTGGCACGGTGGCCTGGCCCTGGTGGCCGAGCGCTTCGCCGACCGCCGGGTGTTGCTCGCCGGCGACGCCACCCACCTGTTCTCGCCTACAGGCGGCTTCGGCATGAACACCGGCATCGACGGCGCCGCCAACCTGGCCTGGAAACTCGCCGCTGCCGTGCAGGGATGGGCCGGCGACGGGCTCTTGGCAACCTATGAGTTGGAGCGGCGCTCGGTCGCTTTACGCAATACCCACGCCGCCCGACTCCTAACCCTGCGCGTCGGGCAGGTGAGCGTGCCCGCCGAGGTCGAGGACCCAGGGTCCGCTGGCCAACAAGCGCGTGAGCGTCTGGGCGAAGCGCTGCAGCAATTTCGCGGGCAGTTTGCCTCTCTAGGCGTCGAGTTGGGCGCCCGCTACGACGGCTCGCCGATCCTCTGGCCGGACGACGGCACGCCCCCCGAGGACGACCCGCTGCTCTACCGCCCCAGTACCTTGCCGGGCGGGCGCCTGCCGCACCTGTGGATCGCCGATGGCAGCACCGGCCGACACTCGGTGTTCGACCGGCTGAGCGTCGGCTTCACCCTCTTGCGCAACGGCCCGCAGGCCCCCGAGGCCACGCGCCTGGTGGACGCGGCGCGTGCCCGTGGTATTCCCCTGGAGGTGGTCGACCTGCCGGCCACCGCCTTCACGTTCTACGCAGTGCAGCTGCTGCTGGTCCGGCCCGACCAGCACATCGGCTGGCGTGGCGACGCCCTGCCGGAGGATTCCGGCGCGTTGCTGGACCGCCTCGTCGGGCAGGGGGTGGCTGGCATCCAGGCCCCCGGCCCGGTGCTGGGCTGCGTATTCAGTGCAGTGGGCTGATCGACAAACTGATGGCATCAAGGAGGCGACATGAGTGTATTGGCAAGTGAACAGAGACGGGACCAGGTCCTTGACGTGAACGGGCTGGAGACCGAGTACGCGGACGACGCCCAGGAGAACGCAGCGGCCTTCGCCCTGATCGAGGACGACCCCAACCCGCAGGTGGTCAACGGCGAGCCCGAAGGGGCCTCCATCCGCTTCGTGAAGACTGGCGAGACCACCCGTGGCCGCTATCTCATGGCCAAGGTGGAAATCCCCCCGGGCTCCGGCCCGCCGCTGCATGTGCACACCCGCACGGACGAGTGGTTCTATGCCCCCGACGGCGGTGTGGTGATGTTCATGGGCACCCGCACCTACACCGACCTGGACAACCCGCCACACGCGTCCGGGCGCGACACCATCCGCATGATCCCGATGAAGAAGGGCGCCATGGTGTTCGGCCGGCGCAACCACATCCACGGCTTCATCAACATCACCGACAAGACCGTGATGATGTGGCTGGTGTGGACCCCCGACACCCCCGAGGTGAACCTCAAGGGCTACTTCGAATCCATCGCCAGGCCGATCCTCCCCGGCGTGCGCGGTGCCCGCAACAACCCCATCGTCCAGCTCAAGGCCGTCAGCGAAGCGCGCGACTACGGAATGATGTTCAGCACCGACTTCTGGCAGTACGCCGAGAAGGTGGAGGAGGGCGAGCCGCCCTTCGGCAAAAACCTGGACGGACTGATCCGGCTCTTCGAGTCCGGTAAACGAGACTGATCCCTCAACACGACATGAAAAGAAGGTGAACGCATGAAAACTCTGGCGAACAAGACCGCGATCGTCACCGGTGCCAGCTCCGGCATCGGCTACGAGACCGCTAAGCTCTTCGCGGCCCACGGCGCCAAGGTGGTGGTCGTGGGCCGCCGCGCCGACTGCTTAGATCGCTTGCTGGGCGAGATCAATGCCACGGGCGGCAAGGCCCTGATGCTGGTGGGCGACGTCAAGGAGGAGGCCTGCGCCCGCGAGGCCGTGGCCCTGGCTGTGGGCCAGTTCGGCGGCCTGGACATCGCCTTCAACAACGCCGGCAGCATGGGCGCCCTGGGCAGCGTGACCGACATCAGCCTGGAGGGCTGGCACGACACCCTCGACACCAACCTCACCAGCGCCTTCCTCGGCGCCCGCCACCAGATCCCCGAGCTGCTAAAGCGTCCCGGCAGCTCGCTGATTTTTACCTCCTCCTTCGTCGGCCACAGCGTCGGCTTCCCCGGCATGGCCGCCTACGCCGCCAGCAAGGCCGGCCTGGTGGGCCTGACCCGTACCCTGGCCGCCGAATACGGCGCCCAGGGACTGCGGGTCAACGTGCTGATGCCCGGTGGCACCGATACCGAAATGGGCCGTGCCGCCGCCTCCACGGCGGAGCAGAAGGCCTTCGTCGAAAGCATCCATGCCCTCAAGCGCATGGCCCGCCCGGAGGAGATCGCCCAATCGGCGCTGTACCTCGCCTCCGATGCCTCCAGCTTCGTCACCGGCACCACGCTGTTCGTGGAAGGCGGCGTGACCATCACCCGCACCTGAGGCCACTCGGCCGATCCGGGCGCCGCGACCGCGGCGCCCGTCCCCACCGCAATGGAATCCGCATCGACATGAAGACGCACAACGACATGCCCGGCGTTGCAGGCGAAGGCGAAGCGACGGCCGGTTTCGACGCCTCCGGGCGGCGGGACTTCCTCACCCGCCTGCTGGCCCTGGGAGCCGGCGCCGCCGGTATGGGGCTGCTGCCCGCCGCCCTGGCCGCCGCTGACGAACGCCGCCCCAGCCACCGACGGGACTACGACTACATAATCGTCGGCGCCGGTTCCGCCGGTTGCCTGCTAGCCGACCGGCTCTCCGCCACCGGCGCTTCGGTGCTGCTGCTGGAGGCCGGCAGCCACCGCATCGACCAACCCAAGGTCCGCGAGGTTGCGCTGTGGCTGCAGAACCTCGGCAGTGACACCGATTGGGCCCGCACCAGCACCCCGCAGCCGCAGCTGGACCACCGTGCCCAGAGCCTGGCGGCCGGGCGCATCGTCGGGGGCTCCGGCAGCATCAACGCGATGATCTGGTTGCGGGGTGATCCCCGTGACCTGCAGCGCTGGCAGCACCTGGTCGGCGCACCCTGGACGGTGGCGGCGCTGCAGCGTGCCTACCTGGACATGGCGCAGCCCGTGGGCAGCCCCGCCGGCCACGGCGCGCCACGCATCAGCCTCGGACGCTTCGCCGGGGAGCACCCGCTGACCGCCGCGTACCTCGCGGCCAGCAGCGCCACCGGGCTCGGCGTGCAGACCCTCAACGACGGGCTGCCGCTGGAAGGCGCCGGCATCACCGAGGCTAACGCCAACGCTGACGGCTACCGGATCGGCCCGGCCCAAGCGTTCCTGGTCCCGGCGCTGGCCCGGCCCAACCTCAGCGTGCTGAGCGAGGCGCTGATCACCAACCTGATCCTCCGGGGCTCGCGCTGCGAAGGCGTTCGGGTGCTGGTGGACAACCGCCTGATGTCGGTCCGAGCGCGCCGCGAGACGATCCTCTGCGCAGGTGCCTGCGAGTCACCCAAGCTGCTCATGCTCTCTGGCATCGGCCCGCAGCAGGCCCTGCGCGAGCAGGGCATCCCGGTGCGGCTGCACCTGCCGGCCGTGGGGCAGAACCTGCAGGACCACCTGCTGCTCAGCCTGCAGTACCGCTCGCGTCTGGCCATCCCGCCGCAGGTCTCCAACGGCGTGGCGACCATGGCCTACTACCACCACGGCAGTGGCCAGCAGGCGCCGGACATCCAAGTTGCCGGCATGCAGTACCCCTTCGGCCCAGTGCCCCTGCCCAGCGGCAGCTCCTACACCGTCATTCCCTTCCTCGCCAAGCCGCGCAGTCGGGGGCGAGTACGTCTGGTCAGCAGAGACCCGCGCGAATCCCTGCTGATCGACCCCAACTACTTGGGCGAGGCCATCGACCGCAACATCATGGTCGCTGCCCTGGACCAGGGCCTTGCCATCGGCGCGGGGGTCACCGACTACTTCGGTGGGTTCTACCCCAGCGACCCGCTGGACACCCCTTCGCAAAAGCTCGCCTTCATCGCCCGCCACGCCGGGCCCGGCCTGCACTACACCGGCACCTGCAGCGCCGGGCGCGACCCGCGCAGCAGTGTGGTGGACGGGCGCTTCCGGGTCTGGGGCGTGTCCGGACTGCGGGTTGTGGACGCCTCGGTCATCCCCGAGATACCGACGGTGAACATCCACGCCTCGGTGCTCACCGTGGCTCAGTTGGCCGCGCAGGTACTGGTGGCCGAGCAGCGTATCGGCCACCGCCTTGCCGAGCCCGCCTGAACTTCATACCACCCGGGGTGCACACGCCTGCGCCCCTGAGCTGAACCAAGGAGATCCATCATGCAGCATTCCCTGCTTTCCAAGAACGCCCTAGTCACCGGGGCCTCCCGTGGCATCGGCAAGGCCACCGCCCTGGCCTTGGGGGCCGCCGGTGCCCATGTGCTGGTGCACTGCAACCGGGGCGTGGAGGAGGCCCGCGCCGTAGCCGCCGAGATCCGCGAACGAGGCGGCCGCGCCGACGTGCTGGTGGCGGACCTGGCCAGCGTCGACGGGCCGCGCATCCTCGCCGCCGAGGTCGGCGAGCGGGTGCGCCGGCTCGACGTGCTGGTGGCCTGCGCTGGCATCGCCCAGACGGCCCGCCTGGAGGACACTCGCGTGGAGGACTTCGATCGGCTGTTCGCGGTCAACGTGCGGGGACCGTTCTTCCTAGTCCAGCAACTGCTGCCGCTGATGGGGGAGGGCAGCAGTGTGGTGATGGTGTCTTCCCTCGGGGCGCGCTCGGCGGTCGGCGAGATCCCTGCCTACGCCGCCACGAAGGGTGCACTAGACACACTGGTGCTGCACTTCGCCCAGGCCCTCGGTGAGCACGGCATACGCGTCAACGGGCTAGCCCCGGGGGTTGTGGACACTGAAATGTCCAGCTTCGTGCGCAGCGACGAGGGGCGCGACTTCGTGCTCGGCATTCAGGCCCTGAAGCGCGTCGCACAGCCCGAGGACATTGCTGATGTTGCGCTGTTTCTGGCCTCCGACGCCTCGCGCTGGATCACCGGCGACATCCTCAGCGTCGACGGTGGCACCAAACTCTGACCGCTAGCCACCTCCGGGGGTAGACCCATGAACATGAAGACCGAAGTGCCCGCCGCCGGCCTCGCCGCCCAGGGCAGCCCGTCGAGGAACCTTGAACTCGACCGCCTGCGCGCCATCGCCGTGCTGCTGACCTTCTACGTCCACTTGTACCAGGTGTTCTACCCCTGGACCTTCACCATGCAATACCCCAAGCCCGAGTCGGTAGCGGACCTGTTCGGCAACGCCTGGGGCGGGGTCGATCTGTTCTTCGTCATCTCCGGCTACATCATCTCGCGCACCCTGCTGGAACAACTGGACGGGCTGCGCAGCGGCCTGCAGCGGGCGGCCTGCATCAAGGCGTTCTACGTGCGTCGGGTGTTCCGCATCCTGCCGGTGGCCTGGGTAGTGGTGGCACTGGTGATGGCCTGCAGCCTGTTCCTCAACCAGGGCCAGTACTTCGCCCCGCCGGTGTACAACGCCCAGGCGGCGCTGAGTATCTTCACCTACACGTTCAACTTCTGGCTGCCGGACAACAAGATCGCCGGCGGGGTGCCGCTGGCGCCGTACTGGAGCCTGTCGGTGGAGGAACAGTTCTACCTGTTCTATCCGCTGTTTCTGATCCTGCTGAAGAGCACCCGCGCGCGGGTGCTGGCGCTAGTGGGGACACTGCTGCTGGTGAGCCTGGTGCTGCGGCCCTTCAGCCTGTCCGACCCGATGAAGGTGTTCTTCTTCACCCAAACCCGTTGCGACGGGCTGATCTACGGCTGCCTGCTGTACCTGGCCACCACCCAACCCTGGTTCACCGCCCTGCGTGTGCGGGCCGGCCGTCACCGCTACGCAGGTGCGCTGCTGGCCACGGTACTAGCGTTGGTGCTGGCCAGCGTTACGGCCATCGGCTTCGGCAACGTGCTGGCGGTGCCGGTGGTCTGCGCACTGTCCCTGGCGCTGGTATTCATGGCGGTGTGCGAGGGCGGCCTGCTGGTATTCCCGCAGCCGCTGCAGGCACTGCTGGATTACCTGGGCAAGCGCTCCTACACCCTGTACCTGGTGCACATCCCGATGTTCTTCCTGACCCTGGAGCTGATGCACCGCTACACCCGCAGTGAAGGCATCGCCATCACCGACGCGCTCTGGCCGCAGTACACGGCGTTGATGCTGGTGCTGGTGTTCGGCGCCACTGAACTGATCCACCGCATCGTGGAGCGACCGATGATCGCCCTGGGCAAGCGCATCGCCGAACGCAGCCGCACCACCGATGCCGCCACGCCCCAGACCCTGGCACCCACCCCGACGCCCTAGAGTCCCACGCCGCCCAGTTTAGGAGCGAACTTGCTCGCGAACGGTCGCCCTGGCTGCCCGTAGCCCGGACTTCAGTCCGGGTTCAACGCCCGAGCTCCCTGGGCTGAAGCCCGGGCTACGAGCGGACGGCCGCTGGTGGGCTGAAGCCCACCCTACGGGTGATACCCCTACTCACCGGCCTTCCACGTCCGATACTGCTCGGGCATGCACACGGCACAGGGCCGGTAGCCGGCGCTCAAGGCCGTGGCTTCGTCGAAGAAAAACACCCGCTGTGCCACGTAGCCGCCGCGGGCCAAGGCTTGCAGGGCACAGCGGCAATCCAGGCGGCCGTAGAGGCGGTTGCGGCGGTGCCCGCCGAGGGTGCCGGGCACCGGGCTGAGGCAGGGGCGGCCGTCGGCGCCGATCAGGCGCCAGGCCTTGGGTTCGCCCGTTTCAGTCGTCATGCCTGCCCTGGAAACTCACTTCCAGGCCGACCCGCACGCCGCTGCGCACCCGGCCGATGCCGTGGCGCAACTGGGCACCGTAGAGCTGCCCTTGGCTGTTGCGCAGCGGCCGGCGCTGACTGCACACCAGCACGCCGTCACCGCGTGACAGCGGCACCACCCAGAGCCGCGACTGCATGCGAGGCCGTTGCTCGGTGAGCACGAGCTCACCGCCGCAGAAATCCTGCGGGTCGGAGAGCAGCACCAGCAGCCGTACCGGTAGCAGCTCCGGGTCATCCTCGCCCGGCAGCAGGGGCATGAAGTCGTCGGCGCCGAGGCGGGTCAGGTGGGCGCAGTGCACCCGGCCGTCCGGGGTGTGCAGGTTGGGCTGGCCGAAGGCCTGGCACCAGCGGTTGGCGATGGAGGCGAGTGGGGCGTGAAGGGCATCCCATTGGGCGTGGGGCAGGTCGGCGCGTACGCCCTCACCGCGGCCCAGGGAGATGGTTTCCAAGCGCTCCCGGGGGCCCTTGTCCAAGCGCTCGCCCAACAGGCGCGCGGCCTCCGTGTCTAGTAAGCCGGGCAACGGCGCGTGGCCGTGCTCGTCTAGGGCCCGTTCGATGGCGGTCCAGTCTTCCGGCAGATTCAGAGCGTAGGCTGTTTCAGGCATGGCGCCGCACTCGTCGGGTGGCTGGCCTGGCTTTCCCTCTGCAGCAGTTCGCGCTTGCGCTCGACGCCCCAGCGGTAGCCGGAAAGGTCACCGTTGCGGCGCACCACCCGGTGGCAAGGAATGGCTACGGCGATGTGGTTGGCGCCGCAGGCCTGGGCCACGGCCCGCACGGCCTTGGACGCGCCGATGCGTTCGGCGATCTCGGTGTAGCTGGCTGTGACCCCCGGTGGGATTTCCCGCAGGGCCTGCCAGACCCGTTGCTGAAAGGCGGTGCCGCGCACATCCAGGGGCAGGTCGAGGCCAAGCGACGGAGCCTCGACGAAGCCCACCACCTGGGCCACCAGGCGCTCGAAGTCGGCGTTGCCGCCCACCATCTGGGCCTTGGGAAATTGGTCCTGCAGGTTGCGCACCAGGGTATCAGGGTCGTCCCCCAGAAAGATGGCGCAGACCCCCCGCTGGCTCTGGGCGACGAGGATGGAACCAAGAGAGCAATGGCCGACGGCGAAGTGGATCGAGGCACCAGTGCCGCCGTCACGGTATTCGCTGGCGCGCATGCCCAGCAGCTGGTTGGCAGTCTCGTAGAAGCGACTGTTGGAGTTGAAGCCTGCGCCGTAGATGGCGTCGGTCACCGTAGTGCCCTGCTCGCTCAGTTCCCGGCGCAGGCGCCGGGCGCGGTAGGCCGAAGCGTAGGCCTTTGGGGTGAGCCCGGTCTCGTTTTTGAACAGCCGGTGGAAGTGCGAGGGACTCATGCCCGCGCACTCTGCCAATTGATTCAGGTTGGACGGCGTGTCGGCGGTCTCGATGGCGCGGCAGGCCTCGGCGATCACGACGGCGCGGTGGGCCGCGGCAGCGGTGCGGTCGCCCACCTGACGGCGGCTGGCGCGGTAGCCGGCGGCTTCTGCGGCCTCGGAGGTATCGAAAAATTCGACGTTGCGACGATTGGGCAGGCGCGCGGAGGAGCTGGGGCGGCAGTAGATGCCTGTGGTCCGTACGGCGTAGACAAACTGGCCGTCGGCAGCGAGGTCGCGCTCGAGGACGGCGGCCCAGCGCTGGTCTTCCGTGAGGTAGCGCGGGGCGGTGGGAAGGGTTTTGCTCATGGCATTCATCCCAAAGGGTCTATTGACGGTCGAAGGCTAACAGAGTTGGCGCGGCCGAAAACTCCGGTTCTTGCGGTCGAATTCATGGATTGGGCGGCATCCTCCAGAGGTACCAGGCGGCAACAGTGCGCCAGGGGCTCCAGGCCTGCCCGAGCTGACGCATTAGGGCGGCGTTTGGGGTCTCTTCCAGACCCTTGAGACGGCGGTAGCCCTCGCGCACGCCGAAATCGTCGGCGGGGAGGATGTCGCGGCGCTCCAGGGTATAGATGAGGAACATTTCCACCGTCCAGCGCCCGACGCCGCGCAGGGGCATGAGGCGCGCCATCAGGGCGTCGTCGTCCAAGGCCATTGCTACCTCGCGGCCGGGTACCTGACCGTCCAGGGTGGCCTGGGCGATGCCCAAAAGGGTCTGCAGTTTGCGCGCGGAGAAGCCGCAGGCTCGCAGCCGCTCCGGTTCGGTGATCAGCAGCTCGGCCGGGGTGGGGAAGCGTCCGCCGGGATAGAGCGCCATCAGCCGGGCGAGAATAGCATCGCCCGCCCGGGCGTGAAGCTGCTGGTAGGCCACGGCGCGGACCAAGGCCTCGTAGGGTTCGCGCTGGGGATGGGGCTGGTGCCGGCAGGGGCCGACAGCCTCAATGTGCCGCGCCCAATCGGGGTCCTGGGCGGCGAGGAAGCGACTGGCGTCGGCGAAGCCCGGCGGGGCCTCCCAAACCTTTCGCTGGAAGGACGTGCCGTCGGGCACCAGTACCTGGCGCTTGGCTTGTTCCGTCGGGTCGCAGGCCGGTAGCGGTTCGCCGGTGTGAGCGGCGGGGAGGTCGGTGAGATCGGACACTTAGTGGCTCTCGTGGGTGGTGGGGCGGTGTCAGTCGGCACGGCGGAAGGTGAAGTTCAGGCGTTGCTCGCCTAGGGTCGGGTGTGGAGGGCCCTTGAGCGGCGCCACGCCGTGGTAGCGCAGCCGGTCTTGGCCGCCCCAGACGGCGACATCGCCGTGGTGCAGGAGGAAGCGCCGGACCGGGTCGCTGCGGCACAGTCCGCCGAACAGGAAGGTGGCGCTCATACCCAGAGAGACGGAGACCACGGGGGCGTCGAAGCCGCGTTCGTTGCGGTCCTGGTGCAGACTCAGGCGGGTGCCGGGTTGGTAGCGGTTGAGCAGGCAGGCGTCGGCTTCGAAACCCGCGAAGCCGGCTGCTTCGGCGGCCTGGCAGGCCAGTTGGCGAAAACATTCCGGCATGTCGGGCCAAGGCGCACCGCTGTCCGGGTCGGTGGGGCTGTAGCGGTAGCCTTGGCGGTCTGTGGTCCAGCCCAGGGCGCCGCAGTTGGTCAGTGCGACGGACATGCGGAAGCCTCCGGGGGTGAGCATGTGGCGGAAGGGCGCCTGGGCCTGCAGGGCGAAAATCTGGCGCAGCAGGTCGTCGGCCTGGTCCAGGGCGAAGCCGCGCAGGATCACGGCCTGCTCGGCCATGGATTCGCGCTGGCCACTGTCGTGGGTGGCGAAGAGGTCTGGGATCATGCGCGATCCTTCAGGTAGCGTCATGGAAGATCAGGCCGAGGGTGCGGCGCTGGCCGCTGTGCACCAGGCTGACGCCGTGGCGCATGGCAGCGCGGCGAAAGCCGCTGCGCTTGCCGGGCACGGGGCGTAGGTCCACCGGGAAGATCACCGCGTCGCCCTGGCGCAGGGGCACCACTTCGGCACGCTGGGTGCCGGCCAGGTGCTCGGTGAGCGCGAACTCCCCACCGGTGAAGTCGCGCCCGGGTTCGGAGAGCAGGACGGCGACCTGCAGCGGGAAGTTGTGCTCGCCGTAGAGGTCTTGGTGCATGCAGTTGTAGTCGCCCGGTCCATAGCGCAGCAGCAGCGGCGTGGGGCGGGTCTGCCCAGCGCGGTGGCAGCGCATAAGGAAGGCGTCCAGGGCCTCGGGGTAGCGGGTCTCCAGGCCGAGGCGCGCCTGCCAGCGATTGGCGATCCGCGCCAGCGGCGGGAACAGTCGGTGGCGCAGAGTTGCGAGCAGGGTGGGCAGGGGGTATGCGAAGTACTTGTACTCACCCTGTCCGAAGTTGTGCCGGGCCATGACGACGCGCGAGCGGAACGCTCCATCGTTCGAGTAGAGGCCTGCCAGGCGGGCGCATGTGTCGGCGTCCAGCAACCGTTCGATGCAGGCATGGCCGTGCTGCTCCAGTTGTTGCTCCAGCTGGGACCAGTCTAGGGCGTCGAGCCGGTCGAGAAGGGCTGTGTGGGAGACGTCCGGCACGGTCGGGCAGAAAAAGACGACGCTCATAATACGGACAGACTGCCGTTGGTCTGGGGCAAGTCTATGGGGCGCAGGCTGTCGAACAAGCCTTGGGGGCTTGCGTTCTCAGTGCACTGGCAGGTCTGCTCGATCCACCCGAGGAGGCGCGACAGGTGGGCGCTGGGCTCGCCCGTCGGGCGCAGCAGGTAGGTGGTTAGTTCGGCGTAGGGCAGCGAAAGGGGACGGGTGACGATCTCGCCACCCGCCAGGTCGCTGTGCTCGGTGCCGCTCACCAGGGCCACACCATAGCCGGCGGTGACCAAGGCCAGCATGGTCTCGCGGGAGATGTACTGCTCGGCGATGTTGATGCTGGCGACCTCTTCTTCTTTGAGGTAGGCGCGCAGCAGCCGGCTGATCTGCTGGAACTGCCCTTCGTGGACTTCACTGTGGCTGAGGATGAGCGGGTAGCGGACCAGCTCCTGCAGCGGGATGCCCCGGTGCGATAGCAGCGGGTGTCGGGCCGGCATGGCGGCGACCAGCGGGTCGCTCCAGACGGGTTGGGTGTGCAGGCCGCTGCTGGCGGCGTCGATGCGGGCGAAGCCGAGGTCGTAATGGCGTTCGAGCAGCCCCTTTACCTGCTGGGCGTAGCTGACCTCGAACAGGCGGATACTCAGTTCCGGCTCCTCCTGCCGGCAGCGGGCGAGCAGGTCGGCTAGGCGTTTCGGGGCGATGCCGTCGGACACGGCGATGCGCAAGGTGCCGCGAAAGCCCAGGACGACGCCGCGCATGTCCATACGGGCCTGCTCCAGGGCGGCTAAGATGCGCTTGGCGCTATCGAGGAACACGCTGCCTGCCCAGGTGAGCTGCGCACCCCGGGAGTTGCGTTCGAACAGCTGGATGCAGAGCTCGGATTCCAGCTCCTTTATGGCCCGGGACAGCGGGGATTGCTCGATGTGGAGGCGGGCGGCGGCGCGGGTGAAGTTCGATTCCTCTGCCACGGCGAGAAAATAGCGAAGATGGCGTAGCTCCATGTGGTTTCTTCTCCTGTCCGTCATCGACTCTGTGTTTTTCAAGGCTGGGGGCGGGACGTTTTTCCAGGTCACTACCCATGAAGGGTCACGCCGAGGCCAGGCGCTGCTTGGGGCGCACGTGCCGGCGCGTTCCACTATCGGGGGGCAGTGGAGCTTTGACACTCCGTTTTTTGCGCTTGAATTCGCGGGCGGGGATTGCCGGGCGTTGAGCACTAAGGATAATTCCATTAAACGGGCTAAGTTCAGCCGGAATTTGCGATATCTGGACAAACATTCCGCCAAGACGCTATTGGCAGCTTACGGAATGCAAATGGCTGAATGGCCCCTGAAAACATAGACACCTGCGAACCTCAATGCTGGAGGTTGATCCACTGAGAATCAGTCGGCTATTGGCCGGCTGCAGCCCGCCGCAACGAGTGCCTCTCGGCCAAAAGCAGCCTTTAAGGAAACCCTGAAAAAGACTTCCTGATTTTGGTAAATACCCGGACTCCACCCGCCGAGTTTTCCGATGAAGCAGATGACCTTCGCCGACGCCGAGTACGCTGGCAAGCGCAAGCAGACCCGCAAAGAGTTGTTCCTGATCGGGTGGTACCGTGGAAGGGCTTAATTGCCTTGATCGAGCCGCATTACCCCAAGGGTGATGGTGGTCGTCCGTCCTACCCGCTGATGGCAATGTTGCGTGTCCATCTGATGCAGAACTGGTTCGGTTACAGCGACCCGGCGATGGAAGAGGCATTGTACGAGACCACCATCCTGCGGCAGTTTGCGGGGTTGAGCCTTGAGCGCATCCCTGACGAAACCACCACCCTCAACTTCCGTCGTGTGTTGGAAAAACACGAGCTAGCTGCTGGCATCCTCGCGGTGATCAATGGCTACCTGGGTGACCGGGGTTTGTCACTGCGCCAAGGCACTATCGTCGATGCCACGCTGATCAATGCGCCGAGTTCGACCAAGAACAAGGACGGTAAGCGCGACCCGGAAATGCACCAGACTAAGAAGGGAAACCAGTACTACTTCGGTATGAAGGCCCACATCGGCGTGGATGACGAGTCGGGGTTGGTGCACAGCGTGGTGGGCACAGCAGCCAATGTGGCGGATATCACCCAGGTCGATAAGTTGCTGCATGGCGACGAGAACGTGGTGTGTACTGACGCAGGTTACACCGGTGTCGAAAAGCGTCCGGAGCATGAAAGTCGGAAGGTGATCTGGCAGGTGGCGGCACGCCGCAGCACCTACAAGAAGCTCGATAAGCGCAGCGCGCTGTACAAAGCCAAGCGCAAGATCGAGAAGGCCAAGGCCCAAGTGCGCGCCAAGGTCGAGCATCCGTTCCGAGTGATCAAGCGCCAGTTCGGTTATGTGAAGACGCGCTTCCGTGGCCTGGCCAAGAATACCGCGCAACTGGTGACGCTGTTCGCGCTGTCAAATCTGTGGATGGCACGCAGACATTTGCTGACGAATGCAGGAGAGGTGCGTCCGTAATATGGGCAATAGCCGCCGCAAGGTGCTCGCGGCGGCTAAGAACACAGAAATAAGCGGGTGATCTGATCGTTTTTGATCGATTTGCCGCTTTCAAAATCAGCGGAGGCTGAAGTCGGTCAGAAATGCAGGGCTACTTCAGGGGATCCTTAACCTTAATCATGCCGGCCCTTGATTAGGCGGTGTCAAAAGACTGCATGGGATAACCTTGCTCCACATTTCAACTGAAGCTGCGAACTGAATGATGGGTTTTGAACAACTAGCTGAGTGACGCGACCGCCTGCGGGCCGAAAACGTGCAGGCCCCCATTTTTCGCCATCAGCTCGCCCCAAAGCAGTGCAAAAAAGTGGGCGATTCAGAAATTTATGACGTTTTTGTTACGGGTCATTGTGATTTTATTTTTTTCCCGATAGCGTGTCTGTCGTTGGTAGGAGATTTTGTAAGTTAGGGATAACATGCGTACTACATCTTCGTTGAAGGGCCTTACGGTTCTTATTTGGATCGTCAATCTGTGCGCCATCTGTGCGTCCACGCTAAGTTATATCTACCTGTCTTATTACACTTACAAGGAAACCGGCAGTCTGCTTTATTCGCAGATCGTGCTGTTTTCACCCATGGTATTACCAGTATTGTTTGTCGGACAGATTTATAGACTGTCCGATCGGATCTCTCCGCGTACGTTATTGCTTTTATCCAATGTCTTGGCGTTGCTGGTGGCGGTGTTGGTGTATTCGTTACTGCCGACCGTTGCATTGATTGCGATCGTTGGCGGTATCGCCATTGGCACACTGGACGCGTTGCAGCGGGTGGGCCGAATCGTTGCCATCAAATGCTATTTCAATTCAGCAAATGTCGAATCCACCGTTCCGCTGACCCTGACGGCACAGTTCATTGCCGGTGGTATCGCCGGTGCTACAATGGCACTGGTCAAGGGCGATATGATGCCTTGGCACGCGTTGGCAATCACTGCTGTGTTGTTCTCCATAGCCTCCTTCGCCGCCTTTCTGTTGCCCCGGGCGGAACGCCCGGCTACCGCCACCATCCCTCAGTCTGCGGCGCTGATCGAAACATTTGCGAATCTCATGAGAGCCAGCCCGCAACTGCGCCGCAGTTTCTGGAGCTTCATTATTTTCGTCAGCGTTTATCAGGGCTTTTTCAACGTGTCGCGGATTATCCTGCCGGCCCATGTCCTGGGCTTGTCGGATGGCTATGTGGGCCTGCTGCAAGCAGTCAACAGCGTGGCCGCCCTGGTCGGCGCGATCCTTTACTACAAGTTGAACAAGCGTGGCCACAGACTGGCGCCCCTTTCCATGGCAGCCGCCAGCGCACTGTTCATGATGGCGGCCGCCTATGGTGGAGGCTTGGCCTCCAGCTATGGCGCTTACTTCTTCTATATCTTTTTCTTTGAATTGGCATTTTTCAAGTTGCAATCCGATGTCGTGCTGGCAACACCGGCCAATGCCATGCCACTGGTCGCGTCAGTACAATATGCGGGTGTTTATGCTGGAATGATTATAACGATATTCTTCGGTTCATTATTGGTCGAGCACATTGGGTTGCTATGTACCAGCGTTATTTTTGCCGTGTGTTATTTGGCGGCTACTCTACTGCTCTCGTTCAGTTTGAAACCTGCTGAACAAGTTATCTAATAGATTTTCCAATTTCACAAGGAAGTCATGAGTTATGCGCCAGATAGCGCCGATATTTCCGTTCGTTCGTTTTTTTGATCTGGCTAATGGGGTAACAGCATTAAACATACTGTTGTCTTTTGCGGCGGTGGTCGTGGCGCAACAGGGACGCTTGTCTTGGGCGGCTAGTATTATTTGTTTGGCGGCGATACTAGACTTCGTCGATGGACACATTGCAAGAACCTGGTTGGCCGGCGACGCGCCACGGCGCGCGTTTGGCAAGCATCTGGACAGTTTCGGCGTTTTGCAAGGTAGTTGTCGCGTCAGCTGTGTTTTTAAACTGCTATTTTCAGTGCCGGTTTCTCTTTCTCTGGGTTGAGCGTGACAGCGCCGATAGGTTGCCAATTTCGCGTTGCACCTGACCAGCGATGCGGGTTTCTATGACGGGCTTTCTGGTACAGCACATGACGTTTGGCCAGCACCGTTTGATCTTCTCCACGATGGCGCTGTGCCGGGGTCACGAAGCGGATGCGGCTATGGCGGTGCTCATGGTTGTACCAGTGGATAAAGTCGCGCACCCAGCTGCGTGCTGCGTCTAGGTCGGCAAAGCCATCTTGCGGCCATTGCGGGCAATATTTCAGAGTTCTAAACAGCGATTCTGAGTAGGGATTGTCGTTGCTCACCCGAGGCCTTCCGCGCGATGGGGTGATGCCCAGGTCGTATAACTTGCTCAGCAGTGTCACCGATTTCATCGGCGCGCCGTTGTCCGAGTGCAGCACTAGAGGCTTCCCAGCACAGCGCTCGGCAAGCACAGTACGCTCCATCAGTTCGGCCGCACGTTCGCCGCTTTCACACGCGTAAACCTCCCAGCCCACGGCCTTGCGGCTGTAGATGTCTTCGATCAAATACAGGTAGTAATACTGCCCGCGCACCGGCGATTGCAGGTAGGTGATGTCCCATGACCAGACCTGATTGCTCTTCGTTGCGCTGTGCGTGGTCGGCGCTGCGTGCTTGTAGGGTGCATGGCTGCGGCCACGTTGGTGCTGCTGATTGGCGGCTTTCAGCACGCGATAAAAGGTGGCTTCTGAGGCTAAGTAACGGCCTTGGTCAGCGAGCCTCGGCACTATCTGGCTGGGCGGCAAGCTGGCGAATGGCGGGCTATTGCAGACATCCAGGATGGCGCGGCGCTCCTCTGCGCTCAGGGCGTTGCTCGGTCGCGGACGTAGCGTGGTCGTGCGCTCATCGGCCTGTATAGCTGGCGTCAACGCCCAGCGTTGCAGGCTACGCAGCGACAGCCCTGCCTCTGCGCTGGCCACTGCCTTGCGCGCACCAGAAGCGACGGCATGGTTAAAGCGTTCAACGAGTTGTTGCCGTTCTGGCAGCGAGGTCAAACGTCCTCGCTGTCGTTTCCCCAGAAGGCATTCATCTTTTTTCGCAGCACCAGGATGGCGGCGGTTTCCGCCAGCGCCTTGTCCTTGCGCCGCAACTCGCGCTCCAGTTCGGTAATGCGTTTCTTGTCGGCGCGTGCCTGATCTCGCTCTGCCTTGAGCTGCGCTTTAGCGGACATCTGGCCCGTGATGCAGGCTTGACGCCACGCGCTGATTTGCTCGGGGTACAAGCCTTTGCTGCGGCAGTATTCGCTGAGCTCGATCTCGCTCAGGGTGGCCGCATGCAATACCGCTGCGAACTTGGCTTCAGCGGGCCAGTCATCGGCGTTGTTCTTGTCTCCAGGCACTACCGCGCCTCCTGCTTTGAGCTTGGTGCGCCAAGCATACAGGGTGGCTTGGGAGATACCCTCTTGACGCGACAACTCGGCCACGGACATGTTTTGCGGCGGTAGTAATTTACGGATAAGGGCAGCTTTACGCTCGGGTGAATAGCTCGACATGACAGCTCTCTTTGACGCCCCCGATCTATCGTTTTGATAAATCAGCTCAGGCGACAACTAGCCTGACACCGGGGGGTTTTGCCGACCTGCTGAATTTCAGTATCGCGCCAGCACTTGTCCTGATCCTGCTGCTCCCTTCATCTCTGGCTGTACTGGCGGGTTCTGCCCTGGTGCTGTCCGGTGTACTGCGCCTGGCTGTTTTCGCCATCAATGACCCCGATGCCCCGGTGGGTTATCGCGGTTTGCCGACGACCTATTCCGGTTTGCTGTTCGCGCTCGCTTTCCAGTCAGTGGCGGCGGGCAGGGTCGGCGCTCATGACGTGCTGATACTGATGTTCCTCATTGCCGTGCTTCAGGTCACGAACCTGAAATTGCCGAAATTCAAGGCCGTTCCCACTGTGGCCTTCATTGCGATTGTCTTTTCCCTCTGCAGTTTTTTCCTATATCACGCATAACTATACGGAGCGCTTTATGAAACACGTCGTTTTTGTCGACAGCACGGTCAGTGGCCTGCTCGCCTTTGAAGCTGCCAAGCGCCTGGGCTGTCATGTGACATTTATTCACCAGCGCGATACGTCGTTTCTGACAATATCGGTCAAGGGGGATCACTCGAAAATCGAGCCGTACCTTAAACACGTCGACGAATACATTCGCGTCGATTCGCTTGAGGGGGACGAGTTTCACAATCTGCTGGTAAAGCTCAATGACACTCGAAAAATCGATGCGCTGATCTCTACGTCCGAGGCGGCGATTGTTGCCGTGGCCCGGGAAGCCGAGCTGCTCGGTACGCGTTACCCAAGTCATGAAAACCTTTGCGGCGCTGTTTACAAGAGTCATCTGCGTGAAACCTTGCGCGCCAACAACGTGCGCTCTCCCGACTTCCAGGTCTTGACCGAAAGCCAACTGGCCGAAGGCATCGCGCCTCGGTTGGCGTTGCCGTTCGTGGTCAAACCCACACGTGGTTTTTCCAAACAGTTTTCGGCGATCTGTTTTACCCAGCAGGATTTCGACGCATTCGTCGATAATATCCGTCAGGCTCGTACTGATTCCGATCCGATGATAGATGCCCTGGTCAGCCGCGAATACCTGGTCGAGCAATACGTGAACGGTACGCTGCACTCTGCTGAAGTCATCGTTCAGGACGGGGTAGTGTCGTGCTTCGCTACGACCATTCGTTTCCGCGCCGATTACAACGAAATTCTCGAGATGACGGCAACCATGCCATCGGGTCTGGATACAGCAGCGCGCGATGAAATAAAGGCCTACGTCCAGCAGGTATTCACCGCCTTGAAACTAGACATAGGCCTGTATCACGTCGAGTTGCTCCGTGACGAAAACGGCCCGTGCCTGGTGGAGATCAATGCCCGCATGATGGGCAGTGTCGCACCGCAGATGTATCGGATGCTGACCGGTATTGATCCATTCGAAATGCTGATCCGTCTGCACTTGGGGGAGATCATCAAGATTGACGATTCGCTGATTGAAACCGCGGGCACCGTGGTCACAATCGCCTCGCGACATGGCGGACGGATTGCCGATAGCTACAACCCTCGAACGCTGCAACCGCTGCTGGACAAGTACGAGATCGAGTTCTGTACTGCCCATGTCGCCCCCGGTCAGCAGGTGAGCGTCTACACCGGCAATATCGGAACCATCGGCCATGTCATTGTGCTCGACAGCTGCCCCTACGCTGCCGCGAAAAAGGGCAACAGTTTCCTGGCTGAACTGTCCTTGCTGTACGGCAACGAACTGGCGAAATACACCGGTCCTGAACTGGCGTAAGTCATTGTCGTACCGGTTCCTGGTGGTCATCGCTGCCCACAATGGAATGTAATTACCTCTATCAATGGAAGACGACATGCAGTCGATGACTTTAGCCGATCCTTTCGAATTTTCCGGTAAAGCCGGGACACTGGAAAGTCTTGCCCCGTTTCTGAAAACCGGCCGCGTGCTGCCATTACATCGGTTCACGGTCAGGAACTGGCGCATTAAGCCACAGGCCATTCTGGACTATTGTGTAACGCGCTTCGGTGATCATTCATTGATTGTGCGCTCCAGCAGCCTGTCCGAGGATCAGGATGGCGCCTCGGGAGCCGGTATGTACGATTCGGTCGGTAATGTGCGCGGGGCAGTGGCATTGAAACAGGCCATTGAACAGGTGATCGGCTCCTACGGACAAGCCAGCGATTTCGATGAAGTGCTGATCCAGAGCATGGCAACCGGGGTGCTGGCGTCGGGTGTAGCGATGACTCGTGATCCGGAAACCGGCCTGCCTTACTATGTGGTCGATTATGTGCCAGGGCACGGAACGGATGGCGTCACCGCCGGCACCGGTACTGTTCACTCGTTCGTGGCGCTCAAATCCCAGTGCAGTTCAGAACCGGTGGCGCTTAAGGGGTTATTCGCCCTGCTGGCCGAAGTCGAGCAACTGACTGAGCGCGACGCGCTGGATATCGAGTTCGCGATCACCGAAGACGGGCCGCTGCTGTTTCAGGTTCGCCCGATGACGGGACAAGGCGTGGAGAACATCGACTCGCACTCGGACCTGGCGTTGCGTTCGGTCCTGGATTCGGAGGTGGTGCTGCTTGAAGGGTTGGCCAGAAAGACGCGAGAGCCCGAGCAAAGCTTCAATGCCTTTTTGGGGCTGATGCCGGACTGGAATCCAGCCGAGATGATTGGCGTAAAGCCGCGACCGCTGGCGTACTCGCTTTACAAGGAGCTGATCACCGATGTGAATTGGGCGTCGGCGCGGTTCCGCTACGGCTACCGCGACATGCGCAACAAACCATTGATGTATCAGTTCAGTGGTTCACCGTATATCTGCATTCCCTACAGCGTGGAGTCGTTCATTCCGGCGGCGCTGCCGTTGTCGATCGTCAACTCGGTGGTCACGGAGTGTTGTGAACACCTGGCAGCTCACCAGTCGTTGCACGACAAGATTGAGTTTTCGATTATTCCCACCTGCTTTACACCACAACTGGCGGCCATGCCCGCGAGGTCAATTCCAGCTTTCAACGGATTGAACGCGACTCAGCATGCGCTCTATCTGGCAGAACTGAAGAGCGTTACCGAGCACATCATCAGCGCCGATGGGCCGTTTTTTTCGGACCTGACGCGGCTCCCCCGGATTGAACAAAAAGTCGAAAGACTGGGCAGCCATCAGCAGAGCGAGGATCCACTTCAGCGATTGCGTCACGCCCTGGCTGACGCAAAGGTGGTAGGGGAAGTTTTTTCCGGCGTGGCGCGGGCGGCATTTGTTGCCACCGCAGTCATCAAGTCGCTGGAAACCATGCAGCGAATTCCAGCGGGTTTCACGGATTCGCTGATCGGCGGCGTGTGCACCGTCGGGCGCAAGATGGCCGACGACTTCCGGATACTGCACAAAGAAGCGTTCTTGCGTCTGCACGGCCATGTACGTCCCGGCACCTACGATTTGCGCGTGGCCCGATACGATGAAACCCCCGACGCATATTTCGACTGGAATACGCCGCTGCAACGGGCCCATCGCGATGAGGGGCCGCGGGTGATCAGTCGTGAAATCCGCAATGCCGTGCAACAAGCCTTCGACGAGTGTCAGCTGCGCGTATCGGCCGAACACTTTTTCAAGTTTCTCGATGCCGCTGTCGCCGCCCGGGAAAAGGTCAAGTATTTGTACGGTGCTTTCGTCTCGCAAGCCCTCAAGGCGCTCGGCAGTTGGGGGGAGAGTCATCAGCTGAGTCGCGAAGAGTTGAGTTTCGCAAGGCTTGACGATTTTGTCGGCAACCTTAAAGAGGTTCGGCTTGAGATGATTCGCGACCAGATCGCCAACAACCGAGTGCGGTGGCAGTCGACTCAAGGTATCCGCACCCCGGTCATTGTTTGCAAGCCTCAGGATTTGCTGTCCCACGCCATCGAGACGTGCAATCCGAACTTCATCACCCGCAGTGCGACTGAAGCGCCAGTGGCGGTTTTGCGGGCAGAAGAAACCAGCAAGCGCGACATCGAAGGCTGCATTGTGCTGATCGAGAGCGCCGACCCTGGTTTCGACTGGATTTTCACTCACCGTATCGCGGGGTTCATTACCGCTTACGGCGGCGAAAACTCTCACATGTCGATCCGTGCCCGGGAATTTGCCATCCCTGCTGCAATCGGCGTCGGGGAGGCGAAGTTTCGTAGTTTGCTGTCGAGTACACGGTTAATTCTCGATTGTGCCGAACGGCGTATCCAGGTGCTGTCGTGACCTTGATAGCCGTCACCATGCTTCGGCTGTTCGATACAACGCGAGAGGAGTGGAGGGATGCGATTGATGGGCGCTGGACATCCTTTCTGTCTCATTGCGGGGTGCTACCGCTTTACATGCCCAATGATGCCTACGTCAGTCGCGACCTGCTGGCGCGGCTTCAGCCGCAGGGTGTGCTATTGACCGGGGGCGGCAGTTGTCAGGCGTTGTCGGGTATTGCCGACCCGCGAGATGAAACCGAAGCCATGCTGTTGGCGTGGGCTGCACAGCATCGCCTTCCAGTCCTGGGCGTCTGTCGTGGAATGCAGGTGATGCTCAGCCGTGCTGGGGCAACGCTGGTGCCCGTTGCATCCCACGTAGGCGCCCACGACATTCACTGTCGCGGCGCGGTTCGTCGGGTCAACTCGTTTCACGATTACGGCTTTTATGCCGCGCCACCTGGCTATGAAGTCGAGGCAGTCAGTGAGGACGGTGTAATCGAAGCCGTCAGCAACCCCGGCGCAGGTCATAGCGCCGTGATGTGGCACCCCGAACGTAATCAACATTGGGACAGTGCTGACCTTTCCTTGGTCCGCCAGGTTTATGGAGTTTCACCATGAAGGCAATCATTCTTGCGGCTGGACGTGGCAGCCGATTGGGGGCGCTCACTGATCAGCGGCCCAAGGCACTGGTGACGTTCAACGGCATGCCGTTAATCGAGCGAACAGTTCGTACCTTGCGTGTCGCAGGTATTACTGAGATCGGCATTGTCGCGGGTTATCGCAGCGACATGCTCGCGCCCTATGCCGATCGGCTGTTTATCAACCCACTGTGGAGCACAACGGGAATTCGCCAGTCGCTGAGTGCGGCCCATGAATGGCTGGACTCGCAGGCGTGCGTGGTGAGTTATGGCGATATTTTCTATTCGCCTGAACTGGTCAGTGCCCTGATACAAAAAGACGAGGATATCGATCTGGCATTTGATCCCCAGGCGGTGAAACTCTGGCAGCAGCGCTTCGATCAACCTCTAGATGACATGGAGCGATTTGTTATCGATAACGGCAGGATCTGCGAAATCGGCCATCGTGCCGAGACGCTGGAGCAGATCCAGGGACAATACATGGGGCTGTTCAAGCTGACGCCGGCGGGCTGGCATGCACTTAATGGACAACTGGAACGGCTGAACATCGAGCAGCGTGAGCAAGTTGATATGACCTCGCTGTTTTCCTTGCTGATCGAGGCGGGCGTGCGGGTTGGCGGGACACCGACAAATGCGCCGTGGGGCGAAATTGACTGCCCTTCCGACGTGCAATTGTATGAGCGGATTTATCCACAACTGTGAGTTTACAACTTAAACTGCCAGTACGTTTCGAAGAAAGTCAAAGTCCCCACATTGCATGGCAGCGTGGGGTTTCTCACGGGTGCGCCAGACATGACGCGTTGCGCGCAAGCGCAACCAGTAGGCTGATTGCCGAGACTGTTGGCATTCGACATGAAGCCGACCACATCGAGCCAGGCATGTATCCAGCGGGCCGGGAGCTCAAAGCCAAAAAAGGGGAAAGACCTGAAAGTACTGACTTTTAGAGCGACTCGACTTTTGAGCTCGGCGCACGGACGGCCAGACCGCCGAACGAAGCACCAGCATCGACATAGCGCAATGCAGATTTTACGTCCCTCCAGCCCACATAGCTCATCAGTGATTTTAGATCCCACCCACTGGTAGAGTGAATGGCCCCTGAAAACATAGGCACCTGCGAACCTCAATGCTGGAGGCTGATCCACTAAGAATCAGCCGGCTATTGTCCGGCTGCAGCCCGCCGCTACGAGTGCCTCTCGGCCAAAAGCAGCCTTTATCCATAATCATGCCGACCCTTGATTAGGCTGTGTCGAAAAGGCTGCATGGGATAACCTTGCTCCACATTTCAACTTGAAGCTGCGAACTGAACGATGGGTTTTGAACAACTAGCTGAGTTACGCGACCGCCTGCGGGCCGAAAAAGCGAAGGTAAAGCCTGAGAGTACGAAGCCGCCCAAGCGGAAGCCTTCTCCGCAGGCGAAGGTCCGCGAGCAAGACCCTGCAGTAGAAGCGATCTGGTTATTACAGAAGTACTTTCCATTGGCCTTTCCGGTCAATCCGGCCCCTAAAGTTCCGCTAAAGGAAGGCATTCTCAAAGATGCTGAGCAACACCTGGAGCTGCTCGGAATTACCAGCGAACAACTCAAGCAGGGCATCGCCACCTGGTGTCGAGGAAGTCGATACTGGGCAAGCATGACGGAGAATGCGCCACGCTTGGACTTAAGCGGCCAGGCAGTTGGCATTGTGACGGCGGCTCAGGCTCTGCATGCGAAACATCAGGCTACGCGGCAGCGCGGACAAACTCGACGGAATCAGGCAAAGCCGAAAGCGCTTATAGAGGACAGGGCTGTCGAGACCGTTGTGGAAGAGGTCGTGGATTAAGGGTTCACTCGCGCTCGGTGCCAAGTCGCTCAATCACCTACCCGGCGGACAAAGGTTGTCCGCACCACCGTTTAAGGTTGTCGAGGCTCGTTAAATCTTCTTGTGCCGGCGAGGAGGGTGCAGAGGTCCAGAATGGCTCAGGGACTTTTGCCATCCTAGTGGCGGTTCTTTAATCGCGACCGTCGGCGCTTTTCACAAAGAAAAATAATTGCTTGCCTGGTGATGTGCGCATTAGGTTGCTTAATAATTGCTAAAGTAAATTAATAGCGTTTATAAGGTTTTGATTTTAATATAAATTCTTAATTTACCCGTCCAATCCATCATCGGAGCAACAGAGAAGCGGCGGGACAGCGTATCCGGCGTGGTTACTGAGTTGGAGCCTTGTAGCATGGGTGTCTCCGGTGTGCGTGCTTCTAACGTGTTTTCGGGGGGGCATTTTTAAAAGTCGGGTGGTGCGCTGTACCACCTAAATGCTCGCATGTACCACCGGCAAACAGGATGTACCACCATGGCAACGATCAGACCGCGAAAGAGGGCTGACGGCACGATCAGTTACACCGCTTAGATTCGAATCAAAAAAGATGGGGTGCAAGTTTACACAGAGAGCCAAACCTTCGCGCGCAAGAAGGCGGCTTAGGCGTGGGTAAAGCGCCGCGAGACTGAGCTAAGTGAGCCTGGTGTGTTGCCGCTGACCGCAATCTGCGAGCCGATAGTCCGACCTCGAACTTGAGGCGTAATACTTCACGAATCTTACGCATGGATAAACGCTCCACGCCGACCTCTCTGCTTCGAAAAAGAGGTCGATGGTAGTGAAGAAATCACGCGCCGCTGCCTGCCCGGTTAGGTTGCCGGACGGCCGTGGAATAAGTGGTCGGATGCTCCTTACTACCGGTTCGGATAGCGGGAGCATCAGCCGCTATCCGCCACGCCAACACCTAGATGCAGCGTGTGTCTGCCGCGCTTACCCAGGCTTATCGATAGCTTGTAGCCAAACGCTCTATTGCCAGCTTGGCTGGCGCACTAAGCGCTCCATAAACGCCACCTTCGAATGAACCTATAGTCCGCCGATACTGCACTCCCGATTTCTTTCTGGAGCCAGCTCATGATGCGTCCCGACCCCAGGGTCAAAGCAGTTTACTTCTACTCCAAGCCAGTCGACTTCCGTAGATCCATCAATGGTCTGGCCGCCCTGGTCGAGCTGGATATCAAGGTTGCGATGTTCGACCCGGTGCTGTTTGTCTTCCTCAATCCCGAACCGCACGCGTAACCACGTGAAAATTCTGTACTGGCATCGCAACGGCTTCTGCCTGTGGCTCAAGCGCCTGGAGGCCGAGCGTTTCAAGACCAAGCCGGATGCGGGTAACGAAGTCATCAAGCTGACGGTGCGCGAGTTGAACCGTCTGCTGGAGGGCATCGACTTCTGGGGCAACCAAACTGACAAAGCGCACAGTAGTAATGCCCGTAGGCCTGGCATGGACAGTCGATACGCTCGCGTCTTCCTTCCACTTGGCCAGGCACAGGGCTTCCCTTCCAAGACACCCAGGTGAAACACAGGGACAAGTCCGTGGTCAGGGGAGCCTAAGGTCATCGCCGAAGGCCTGGCACTAGCGCTTTGGCATGAGTGCTGCTCGGTCCCCTTCCTCCCTTACCCCTCTCAGCGATCCAATTTTGCTTATGTGTTGACAATTGTCATAGGGCTTACGCACTGGATTACCAGAGAATAATGATTCTCATTTGCTGATGTCCTGGTAAAGGTCATTCGCTCACTTAGAGTCACTTGGAGGGGGTAATGCCGTACACGCCAAAAAAACTCGCGCTATTGATATCGAGTCTTTGCCTATTGAGTCAGCCGGTGCAGGCTCAAGAGCAAGTTGAGCCAAGCGCAGATGCGGGCGACGATGGCCGAATCAAGTTGTTGCCGACCACCGTTGTGGGCAAACACAACAAGGACGCCGAGGGACGCGACAAGGTTTATGAGGAAAACATCACCAGCGTTTACAAGGGCCGCGAGGAGCTGCAGCGCTTCCAGGTGAGCAACCCTGGCGACGTGTTCAAGGGCATGAACGGCGTCTACAGCATGGACACCCGCAGCAGCCAGTCGATTACCCCGAACATCCGTGGCATCACCGGCGAGGGGCGCACGCCGCTGACCATCGACGGCACCGAGCAGTCCACCAACGTCTGGCTGCATTTCTTTGGTTCGGGTAACCGCAGCTATGTCGACCCGGCGCTGTTTCGCAGCATCGAGGTGGAAAAAGGCCCGTCCCTGAGCCGTGGCATCAAGAGTGGCGTGGGCGGGGCGGTGAATATCCGCACCATCGAGGCCAACGACATCATCCCCGAAGGCGATAGCTGGGGGATCGAAAGCAACCTGAAAACCTCGGGCAATACCAGCAAGCCGCGCTTCGATGCCACCTCGGCGTTTGGCCAGGACTATCGCACCTTTCCCGGCGCAGAGCGGGTGGGGGGGATGGTATCAACCTCAATCCTCCGCCCGCCCGCAGCAAAAGCGATAGCCAGATTCTCAATTTCGATGACCACTCGGAAATGCTCAGCATCGCCGGGCGCAATGAGTTCGTCGACATTCTTTTGTCACGCAGCGAGCGTACTTCGGGCAACTACTATGCGGGAAAAAACCATGCCAGCCGCTACGAGGGCTACGATGTCTGGGACAGAAGCAGCACCGACGTCTACATCCCCAACCTGACCAAGGTGTACACGCCAGGTAGCGAAGTGTTCAACACCTCCAGTAACACCGACACCACCCTGGTGAAGAACAACTGGTACCTGCCCAACGAGCAAAAGCTGGGGCTGCAGTTTATGCGCACCGATACGACCTTCGGTGAAACCACGCCCGGTCGTTCGTTGCTGTTGTATGGCTACCGCGAAGGTGCGGAACAGGCCCAGCCGGATCTGGATTGGGCGAACATGCGCAGCTTTGTCACGGAAGACCCGCGCTCGGAACTGCGCCTCGATAGTTACAAGCTGAGTTACGACCTAAAACCCCAAGGCTCCCACTGGCTGGACCTGGAGACCAGCCTGTGGCAGACCAAAGCCAAGGGGATGCGCTACCAGACCGGCATCTCGCCGTGGGGGCTGGAGCTGACGGACGAAGAACAGGAGGCGCTCATGCTCTGGGACACAGGGAAAAGAGAAGCGATCTATTGGATGGGGCAACAGTGGTGGGATGAGAATGCCCATTTGTTCCCGCAACCGGAGCATGACGGCACCATGCTGCCCCTGGGCCGGCAGTGGACCAGCCATGATCGCACCGGCTTCGACTTCAGTAACCAGATGATCCTCTCCAGCAACCTGCAGCTGACCCTGGGCGGCAGTTACCAGCAGGAGAAGCTGGATGAGCGGGTGCAGCAGAGTAATCGAGACACCAACAGCCTGCTGCCGGATGGCGTCTGGTTGAACACGGGAACCGACCGCCTTGGCCCGCGCGCCGGCGAGCGCAAGGAATACTCGGCGATGATGAACCTGAGCTGGCAAGCCACCGACTGGCTCACCGTTACCGCCGGCGCCCGTTATTTGCAGTACACCGGCAAGGACACCGGCACGGCCAAGCTGCGTCGCCAGCAAAGCGAGTTCTATAAGGCGACCCGGCGTTTGGCGGGGCTTGAGCTGAAATACCAGGAGCTGATGGCGCCGGAAGAGCGGGCCGAGCTCACCCGACTGATGCAGGCGTCTAAGGATGCTTTTTCTAAATCTGCTCCCAGTGATTGGAAAACCTGGACGTTGTATGACCACGAGATAAAAACGTTTTATACGCGCGCATACCCTACGGAAAATCCGGCATTCAGGGCCGCCGGGCAAAACCTCTTGGACTTTCTTTCTGCGCGCAACGCCAATACCTATCTGGACCTTGCCAGTAGATATTTTGTTGGGCAAGAAGCTCAGGAAGCAGCGTTTGCATACGCTTTTGTCCACGGAGGACTTGATAATGGTGGCGCTACCTTGAACCCTGCTTCGGGAAACTATTGGAATAAGACTGTCTTGCTGCCTGTTAAAGATGGCAAGTTCGACTCATCGCAAAACCCCTTTGTCAATGGCACGGCAGATGCCACGGAGATTGTTGAGGACCCTTACAACCCGGGTAGCACGACCCAGAAAGTTAAAGTGGAAAATGGTATGTACGGCGAGCGTATCTATGAATCGCTGTCAGCCGGCAAGGCCTGGGAGGCGCCCGAGGAGCAATCCGGCCATGCCCTGAGCCCGGTACTGAGCGTCACCGCGCGCCTTACGCCCTTTGGTACGGCCTTTGTGCGCTATGCGCAGACCACCCGTTTCCCCAGCATCAACGAGCTGACCTCCAGCGCGGTGACCGATGGCACCGGCACCGTGGGTACCCTGGCGCTGGGCGCCAGCAAGCCGGAGCGCAACAGCAACTGGGAGGTGGGCTATGCCCACGACCTCACCCAGTTCTTCCCCAGCCTGGGCTTTGCCGATGCGCGGCTGAGCTACTACAACACCGAGATCGAGAACTTTATCGATCGCGGCCTGTATTACGACAGCATCCAGTTCGAGCAGAAAAAAACCAGTGGCGTGGAGTTGCAGTCGCGCTTCGACACCGGCCGACTGTTTGGCGGCCTGGGCGCCACCTACCGGCTGGAGCAGAAGCTGTGCGACAAGGACTACGCCTCGGCGCTGGACCCCTATTTCAACCGCATACCCACCTGCATGACCGGCGGCTTCCCCGGCACCTACAGCGGCAACAGCCTGCAGCCCAAGTATTCCATTGACCTGTTGTTGGGCACCCGCCTGTTCAATGAGCAACTGGAACTGGGCTGGCGCAGCGTGTACCACGCCGGCGCGGAAAATAGTCAACTGGACGATCTGCTGGGCTCGCAGGCCGGTGCCGGCGTGATCAGCGTGCTGCCGCGAGATGTCTGGTTCAGGGACGGCAGCGCGGATGGCTTCTACTGGCGTTCGGTGCTGCTGCATGACCTCTACGCCAATTACCAGGTGAACAAGCAACTGGCGGTCAACCTGGGCATCACCAACCTGACCGACGAGTACTACCTGGACCCCATGGCCAAGACCCTGCTGCCCGGCCCTGGGCGCACGCTGACCGCCGGGCTGAAGGTCAATTTCTAGTTTTTTTGCGCGTTTTTTGGAAAAACACGCGATTGTTCACTCTCAATCAAGAGGATGTAAAAATGAAAAAATCAACATTGGCCCTGGCTATTATGGCGTTGGCAGGTAGCGGCGCGGCATTGGCGGCTTCTCCGAACGTACAAGGGAACAGCTCCAATCCAACAACCGGTGTGGCCGTGGGCGCGTCGAACCACTTCATGTTCGCTAAAGGCAATTCCGGCGTGGCGCTAAACGGTGCGGGCAGCCGTATCGATCTGGCCGACGGCCCGATCAAGGGCTCGAACAAGGCGATTGCCGCGCGTGGCAATGGCACCATCCTGAAGCCAGCCGATATGGGAATGTTCCCCCTGCCGATCAATATCGCCCAGGTGTGGAAGGCTTCCGCCAGCAACGGCAGCGCCCAATTTGCCATCAACAGCGTGCGGCAGATCACCACCCTGTCGTTCGCCCCGCAGTTTGGTGGTTTGGTGATCGGCCAGGTGGCCAATGCCAGCGGCGCGCCCCTGGCGGTGGGCAGTGGTGTGTACTTTGGCGAGTGGGCACCGCGCGCTGCCGGCACTCCTCCGACCTATAGCACCGACCTGAATATGGGCAGTGCCGGCCGTACCGTCTGGTATGTGGGCGACAATGCAGTGACTGCCGCCAACATGCCAACAGCGATCAATGCCACCTATGGTGTGATCGGTATCAATGGGGTGGGCACGGCCGCAGGTGGTACGCCGGATAACCCGAACCTGTACAAGGGTACGCTGACGGCCAACTACGGCTCGGGTACCAATAGCTTGACCGGGTCTATCAGCCGTGGAACCGATACCCTGAGTTTTGCGAACACGACTATCCACAACGACGGTCGTTTCACCCGTGGTAGTGGTAGCAGTGAAGATATCAATGGCCGCTTCTATAACGGCGCGCAAGCCCTGGCCGGTATCCACAAGTCGGGTGCTGGCGTTGCTGATGACGTCGCCTTCGGCGGCAGCAAGATCGGCGGCACCATCACGCCGTAAGGTTTGACCACTCTCCACTGGCGGCTACCAGTGAAGAGCGTCAAACAGGGCGTTGCCGGCGGGAGTCTCGTTCGGTAGCGCTTGGGAGGGTACCTGTGGAGGCCGGTTCGCCGGCCTTCATTCTAATGTACGCACATTGAATGTGGAAATTGCTTATGTCTTGTCGCCGCACAGCCGCTTGGCTGCTGTCTCTGGCGGGTCTTGTCGTGCCTGGCGCCTGGGCCGATGACGACGATACGCGCTTCTTACAGGACCAGACCCGTCGCAGCATCGAACAGAAAACCCAGGCCGAAGGCGAGCTGGCGCCGCCGTCCGGCACGCTGTTATACGAGGGCCAGCGTTACGAAGTGCCAAGCACCCTGGAGGCGCTCACACCGGCCATCTACGTGGCCATCAACACCCAGCAATGGACCCAGCTACCGGATTTTGTCGCCCGTTACCGCGAGTTACCGGGGCACCGCCCAGCGCTGGCGAATATGGCGGACAGCCTGTTGGCGCGCTTTGCCGGCGATTACCCGCAGGCCTTGCAACGCATGCAACAGGCCAGCGAGCAGGAGCCGCAGGATGCGCGCATCCTGCTGGAGCTGTCGCGCCTGTTGTTCGAGGATTACCAGGAGCAGCGCGCCCAGGCGAGCTTTGCCAGGGCGCTGGATGCCGGCCTGCCGCCCGAGGTGCAGCTGCTGGTGCAGCAGTACCAGCAGGCCATGGCCCTGCGCGCCGACTGGCACGGTAGCGCGGCCCTCGGCTGGGGCTATAACGACAATATCAACCAGGGCAACGGCCACTACAGCTGCCTGAGCCAGTTTGCCGGGATTTGCCTGTTTGAGCGGCAGATGCCGGAGACCATCGGCTCGTCGCTGACCAATTACGAGCTGGCCCTGCAGCGGCGGGTCAATCTGGGCGGCAACCATAACCTGCAGATCCGCCCGCTCAGCTACGGCACCTTCTACCAGCGGGAAAACCCCAACAGCACCGCCAGCCTGCAAGACTACAGCACTAACCTGGCGATGCTGCAGCTGGGCTACCAGTACCTGGATGCGCGCAACAGCCTGGCACTGAGCCCCACCCTCGAGCACTTCTACCGCAACGGCCATGGCGAATACCTGGCCCACGGCTTGCGGCTGGAGGGCAGTCGCGCCCTCGATCAGCGCTGGCAGCTGGGTAGCAGCCTGGAGGCCAAACGTTATCGCTACAGCGACCGTGGCGAACGCCTGGGCGCCGACTACGAACAGTTCCAGTGGGGGCTGTCGGCGAGCTTTTCACCCAACAGCCACAGCAGCCTTTACGGTGGGCTCGACCTGACGCGCAAACGCTATGTTGAGGACGTCGCCAGCAGCCGTGAATGGGCGCTGCGCGCGGGCTATTACCATGCCTTTGCCGGCAGCGCGGGGCTGTTCGTCAATGCCCTGGCGATCTACCGCGAGGCGAAGAACGAGGCCTATGACGGCTTTCTCGGTGCGCGTCGCGAAGACCGCCAGCAGGTCTATATCCTCGGCACGGGCGCCAAGGGCTGGTCGATTGCCGGCATCAGCCCCGAGCTGCGCCTGCGCCACAGCATCAACCACAGCAACCTGGATTGGGCGTTCGGCTTCAAGCAGACGGAGCTGAGCCTGATGCTACGCCGGGATTTTTAAGGTGCCGGCCGAGCGCATTGACGGTGCTGGCGGGGCAGTGGGGTTGGGCAGAGGATCTCAACGTTGTCATGACAATTATCAGCTTCAAAACGCTGGGGAATGGAGTAGCATTGTTTTTTGATAATGTTTCTCATTAACTGGAGGGTTGCACGAGGGCGATGGGGTTGCTGATGGCTTGCTCCGGCGGCAACGGCTGCCCTGGGCGGAGCTGCACACGCCCTCTCGCTTATCGTGCGCTATAAATATGCCATGAAGGCGAAAAGTCTGATCCACTTGCTTACCCGCTCACCGGTGTTTTCCAAGGTTGGCATGGAAGGGCTGCAATTCCTTCTCGAAGGCGTATCGTTGGTCAAGCTGGAAAGCGGCCAGCATCTGTTTCACATGGGTGACAAAGCGGCTTATTTTTTCCTCGTCGAAGAGGGCAGCGTGATGCTGTACCGGCCCAGCTATAAGGGCGACCATAAGATCTTTCGCAGCATGGCGGCCGGCGATCTCCTGGCGGAAACTGTCATGTTTGTCGAGCCTTGTTGTTATCCACTGTCGGCGCAGGCCAGCGTTGACTCCACTGTTTATCGATTGCCCCGGGAGCGTTTGCTGGAGCTGTGCCGGGCCTCGCCGGACTTCAGTATCGCGATGCTGGAAGGCATGGCCGTGCGAATTTCCCAGTCGCTCAACCGTATCGACCTGTTGACCATCGGCAACTCGGCCCAGCGACTGGTGGTTTATCTGATGGATCTGTACATGCAGCAGCGCAGCGCGTGGCTGGTGCTGCCGGCCAGCCACGGCGTGCTGGCCCGTCAGCTGAACATCACGCCGGAAACATTTTCGCGCCAGCTGAGTGCCTTTCGCAGTGCGGGCTTTGTGGGCGGGCGCAATCCAGAACTGGTACTGCTGGACATCGAAGGTCTTTGTCATTCCGTCGACTTGCCCACGCCGGAAATCGGCTCTCAGCGCGGGGAGCCTACGACACACCTGGGCAACAGCTTATTTGACTGTTGCAACTACGCCAAACAGGCCTTGGGAAAAGGCTGAGCAAGCCGCTCAGCAACCTCCGCCATTTCTCGCCTGGGGTTCAGAGCAGTCTTCCAGGCCATCTTCGCGTGGGCCGCTGAGGGTGGTCCAGGTGTAGTAGAGGAAGGTGGCAAAACAGAACGTCCATAGCAGGCCGGACAAGCTCAGGATAGGCATGGCCGCACTTGCCGCCAGAGGCATACCTGCTAGCGCCCGGAGCAGGGAGGCGGTGACCAACAACATGGCGCAGAGCGGAAGCCAGGGCCGCCTGTCCAGCCAGAGCCCTGCATGGATACGACCGGCCAGGGCCATGATGGTGAAAATCGCCAGCGCAGCGGCCCCGCTAGTCAACAGGTGCTGCCCGGTCGACGGACTGAACGGCGCGCCGAGCCAGGCCGCGCCCATGCTGGCGTAACCCAGTGCGATCAGCCAGTAGCTGGCGTAGAGCATCAGAGCCCAGCGGCTGAAGAGTGCTCGGCCCACATGCCAGTCGTTGAGCAGGTTGAGCATGGCTACAGCGGCAGCCAAAGCAACCCAGCCGGTGACGCTGTTGTGGCCCAGGGCGAATTCACTCGCACTGCAGATGGCAATGCAGAAAATCGCCAGATAGCGGCGTGGCGGGCGAGCCAGGTAGCTGTCCGTTGGTGCAGGGGCGCCGGGACGGCCCTCTTCGATACGACCGTTGACCACACTCATGGAGATGCGGCTGGTGGCGATCACGATCAGTATCATCACGGCGCCAATCGCTGCTCGGGTCCAGGCCAGCGCATCGGCAGCGGTGAATTGCGCGATGAAGAACCCCAATTGCAGCAGGCTCAGGCAGGTTATGACCCAGGCGAAACTCAGGTGCTGGCGGCCCGGATCGTTCCACAGCCGTGGAGCGAGCAGGCGAAGCAGAAGCAGCCAGAAGGCCAGGTTGCAAAGAGCTGCGGGCCAAAGTCCTAGTGCTGGAGGCCAAAGCGCTGACAGCAGGTAAACCAGGCGGGCCAGCAGCCATAGCCAGAGCAGGGGGAGCAGCGCCTTGTAACCGATGCCGCTCGTTCGGGTGAACTCCGGGATTGCGGTCAGGACGAAGCCCGCAGTGGCCGCAGAAATGAAGCCGAACATTAGCTCATGGGCGTGCCAAAGAATAATGCCACCAGGCGGGTTCCAGGCTGGTAGCCAGCCATTCAGGAATAACAGCCAGACCAGCATGAAGAGTACGGCGCTAGCGGCGGTCAGAAGGAAAAAGGGACGGAAGCCACACATCAACACAGGCGCAAGCCGATTCATATCTGGCAGCCTGTATGCGTTCCATGGCGGGTGACGACCGGTGCCAGTGTTCCCTGGCTCAGGCCGAAGCCAATGCGCATTTCTTGGGTTTCCATCAGCTCCCCGGTTGTCTTATAGATCCAGGCCTCCGTGCGTTCGTTCTGCGGTAGGGCCATGACAAATTCATGCACCAGGCGCCCTGGGTTGGGCACCATCAGCAGGACGCGATCCGCCAGGCGCACGGCTTCCATGAGGTCGTGGGTGATCAGCAGGACCGCGCTGCTGCGTTGCATGAGCTGCTCGCGGAGCAGGGCGTAAAGTTCCAGTTTCAGACCGACGTCAAGTGACGAGAAGGGTTCGTCGAGCAGCAGCAGATCGGGCGATAGCGCCAGGGCGCGGCCGAGGGCGACTCGGCTTTGCATGCCACCCGAAAGCTCATGTGGGTACTTGTGCAGATCGCCCTCTGCCAGCCCAAGACGAGCTGCAAAAATCTCTGCCTGCTTGCGGCGCGCAGCCTTGGGTACGCCGAGGGCCTTAAGACCGAGGGCAATATTGTCTCTGGCATTCATCCAGGGCATCAAGCTGGGCTGCTGGAACACGCAGCTTATCCCTCGGAAGTCGCACTGCATGACGATTTCCGAGGGGCTGATCAAACCGGCGATCACTTGCAGTAATGTGCTTTTGCCGCATCCGGAGGGGCCTATCAAGGCCAGGGTTTCGCCTGCGTAGAGATCGAGCCCCACGTCGGCCAGGACCTCGGTCGGGCCATATCGGTGATAGAGATGACGAATGTGCAGGGCGTTCATTGTTCCTCCACCGTGCGCCAGCGTTCGACTCGCCGCTTGAGTGGTTCGAGGAGCAGGTATTCAGTGCCCAGCAACAGTGCTAGTACAGCGAGAATCCAGGCGAGCGAGCTGGCGGTATCCAGTTGTGCGCGAGAAACCGCCAAGGCTGCCCCGACGCCATCCGTTGTGCTTAGTAGTTCGGCCATCACCACCACCTTCCACGAGGTGCCGAGTGCCGTGACCCATGCGGGGAACAGGTAGGAGGTGACATGGGGAACGTACAGGTCGGTAAGGAGCATACGCCTAGGCAGTCGGTAGGCTCGCGCGACCTTTTGCAATTGATTGTCCAGCGTACGGGCGCCTTGCATGGCAGCGGCGAATACGATGGGGAAGCAGGCGATGAATACGGTGAATACGGGAGTCGCATCACCCATGCCGAACCAGAGCATGGCCAGCACCAGCCAGGCGATTGGGGGCATGCCCAGCAGCAGTGTGACCAGGGGGCGCGAAAGCATGGCCGCCGTCAGCGAACGGCCGGCCAGCAGCCCCAGCAAACTACCGGCAAGCAGAGCGGCGCTTAGCCCATAAAAGGTGCGACGAGCGGAAATGCTCAATTGCGGAAGGGCGGTGCCATCTCCGATCATGGCCGAAAGTTGCTCCAGCGTTGCCAGTGGGCCTGGCAGCAGCAGGGCACCATAGACCTGCGCCGCAAACTCCCATGC
Organism: Pseudomonas sp. C7.1; assembly: GCF_056312395.1. NCBI lineage: Bacteria > Pseudomonadati > Pseudomonadota > Gammaproteobacteria > Pseudomonadales > Pseudomonadaceae > Pseudomonas > Pseudomonas sp. C7.1. The sequence goes on from NZ_JBWDTL010000003.1 coordinate 812,451, forward strand.
TGCACAGAACAGCAGCAGGCTTGCCAGGGCACCCCAGCCACTCCAGAGGTAGCTCAGGAGGGACAGTAAGCTTTCGAATATAGCTTTGGGTAGGCTGCGCATTTAGTTGGGTGCGCCGCCATAGAAACCGGCATCCGGCAGTTTGCCGCCCACGTTGGCAGGCTGGCGCTGAAGCAGGATTTGGAAGAATGCTTCCAGCTCAGGGCGGGCCCGGACCGCGCTCAAGTGATAGCGGGGCAGCACCTGGAGAGAGTCGGTGACTGCTTCAGGGCTGAGCAGGCCGATATGCCGGGCGACCATCTCGCCGCATTCCTGAGGATGCTCGAAACACCAATCGCTGGATTGCGCGTAGGCCTTCTCGATACGCTGAGTCATGTGCTGATCAAGGCGTGCAGCTCCTAGCGCTGCCAGTCCGGCCTGAGGAATGCGGGCCTCGCTACTGCGCAGGCTGCCCCACTGTTCTTGCAGGTCCACGCTGCGGAATAGCTCTGGGGCGATCAGCGATATGGGAAAGGAATTGGTCTTGCGTAGTGCCATGGAAATAGCGGGCTCGGCCAGCAAGGCATGATCGACCTGACGCGTGATCAGGAGTTGCAAAGCGTCCAGTGGCGTAGAGGCATAGCGCAAGTTGAAATCTCTGCTCGGATCCAACCCCTGCTGTTCGACGAGAAAACTAAATACGATATCCGGCATATCAGCGCGGAAGGGAATCGCCACTTCCAGGCCCTTGAAGTCGGCCAGCGTTTTCATATTCGGGTTACGTGACACCATCCACAATGAGCCCCAAGTGGATACGTTGAGCAGGGTGATGTCGGCGCCCCGGTTGTACAGATTGGCTGCTACATTGGTAGGGGCCGCGATGAAGTCGGCCTGCTTGCCGATCACCAGTGCGCGCAACTGATCGGGGTTGCTCCAGAGAACGAACTCGATGTTTTGTGCCTGGTCGCTCAGGGCTCCGCTTTCCAGCATATGTATCAGCGGATACGAAACCGAGGCGGGTGGGCCTGCCAGCACCAGTCGTGGCCGTACTGTAGTTTGCGTATCTGCCATCACCGATAGGCATGGCCCCAAAGGCAATACGAGTATTGTCAGCAGCATGATGAGGCGCTTGAAACGGGTGGTATTGGTCGATGTCACTTGGCAATCCACGTGGCGGCCATGCGGGCCCTGATTGTTGGGATCCAGAGCGAGCGAGTATATTCACCAGGCCTTTAACTGAGAATGATAATTATCAAGCTGGGTGTACTATTCATTATTGATGGGAGCAGGCGGCCGGATCGATTGCTAGGCCTCAGCAGACGGGGCCATGCGTGCTGGGAGCCTGTCGGACTTTCGGACTCTTCCTTGCGCTGCAAGTATTCGCGACAACCAGGGCTCTGTAATCGAGAGCCCGCTGATGAGCCGTTTTGTGCTTGCTGACCTAGGCACTGCGCATTGACTGCCGCCTTCGGTGAGCGAATGGTTGCCGGCGGATCACTTGGCGCGGTTCGTGGTCGAGGCCATCGAGCAACTCGATCTGAACGAGCTGACCGGCCAGTATGCTGGCCGGGGTTCAGCCGCCCACCATCCGAGCGTGCTCCTGGAGCTGCTGATCTGCGGCCACGCTAATGGCGTTCACTCCAGCCGCAAGATCGAACGCGCGACCTATGACTCGGTCGCGTTCCGTTATGTGGCGGCCAACACCCACCCCGATCACGACACCCTGGTCACGTTCGGTCGGCGTTTCCTGCAGCAGATTGAATTGCTGTTAGTCCAGGTGCTGATGCTGGCGCGCGAGATGAACCCAGGAAGCGAGAACCTGACTCATATCGCTGCACAGAGCGGCCACGTACCAAAAACACCCTGAACTCGCTCTGTCATTCCTGTGCAGGTTAAGTCCGACAGGCTCCTAGCCCGGATTTCATAAATAGAGACGAGTTCGTTTAACCTTTGATCTTGTCGTTTTTATGAAACATCCGGGCTAAAATCGGCGGCCGCGATCATAGTATCAGCGCCACCTGTGAGCCTTAATGGTCGTTGCGCACATATTGCTGAGGCGCGTGGGGCAACAGTGGAGGCAACAGTGGAGGCAATAGGCAGGCCGGGTTGCAACTTGCCAGAATAAAGCCCTCACCTTCCAGTTTGGCTAAGAATGCCGTCCAATGAGGTAGTAGTTCGGTCTTGCCTACTGCTTGCAGCTTGCTTTGCTCGAATCGATATAAATGAGTGTCACCGAAGGCAAACTGCATGTTCAGATCCGAGCGCTGCATGATTGGCAGAATTGTAGGGTTTAGGTTATCCAGCAACAGGGGGGCGCCTGTAAGGTCCGGCCAAAAGCCCAGGATCATATGAGCCTGTTTGGTCGAGGAGACGGTCGTGTAAACCAGGCGCAAATGCTGCTCGGGAATACCGAGTAATCTCAGGGTGAAATACTTGGCGAGGGCGAAGTCCTCGCAGTCGCCGGCACCCTGCATGAGGGTCTCTTGCGGCGACGCCCAATAATCTGCTTGCCCCCATATATCCTGATCTTCGCCGTAGCGGATGTGGCTATTGAAGAACTCATTCACCCGCTGCAGCTTGTCCGCATCATTTAGCGGAGTGCTCTGCGCGATCAGCAGTTTCCAGTCTTGTAGGCGTTGGTGTGCGTGCTCGGTGAGTTTTTTCGGCGGTAGAGGCGTGGCATGAGCCGCTCCCATCAGCACGCTGCTACCTAGCAGGATGCCGGCAAACGCATGTCGGTGCTGGCCGAGAAAAAATAGGGTGAGGACATAAAACCTTACCAAGCCGCGCTCCTTTCAAACTCGCGTTGAGAGTATGAGGTCAACCGTTATTCGCACCATAAAGCGTGGGGCTTTGATGGAGCAAGGCTCATTCGTCGGTTCCGGGGGTTGCAATTGCCGTGGGCGGACGGTTGTAACAAAGCACTGGGTCAACCGTCTGAATGGTGTAAGACATCTTTGGAGGATGACATCATGAAATCGCTAGTTGGTATGACCGCGCTGACCGCGCTGCTGATAGGTCCCCACGTAACTTCGGTTCAGGCCGAAGAAGTCAGTACTCTCTGGTTCACCCAGGGACCACAATTACTCCTGGCGGAGGGCGGCAGTGAGCGGCTTATGCTCCAGCGACAACGCTTGCAGGCACTGGCCAGCCAGCGTTCGGCCGTTGACGATGGTCAGCGGTTTGTTCAGCTGATCGAAGAGCAACCCACTGCAGCCGGTGATGCAGCGGTTGAACAGCAAGTAGATCGCAAACCCGCTCCAAGCTTCAAATCACCGATCCAGCGGGATCGGGAACTGTATGGCAGCCCACACTGATACTGAGTGTGTTGAGTACACATGGGGGAGATGCCAACCAAGCCGGTGTCGCCTACCTAGGGCACAGGGATGTGCCAACCAGTCAGTTTAAACTGACGCGTTTATCGACGCCCTTATTGGGTTTTCCTAGCGCGCTGCTAGCCATTCACTGAGGGCTTGATGCTGTTGCATTTTACGCTTCGGGATCGGAGATTCGTTCCCTTATCAACCAGGGTGATGCGCTCTGGGGCAGCGCCGAGTTGTCTCTTCAACATGGTCTGCTTAATTACCTGATGCCATTTGCGGTGTCGGCGTTCAGTGCTGTGCAGGCGCGTGGCAAGACTCCGGCGTAAGGCTTCAAAACACTTCGCGGCCACCCTGAAGCCAGCGCCAGGTATCGAGCAGGTCGAAGCACAGGCTGATGCCATTCACGCTCAGCACCAGGCTGACGTACATGACTTCATAAATGCTTGCCGTCGATGCGGTGGTGACTAGGTAGCCCAGCAGCATGACTTGCAGGGGGCCCCACACAAGCAGGTGGGGCACGGCCATCAAACGGTTGAAGCCTGCGTAGCGGTACAACAGCAGCATATTGCTGCCCAATGCCAGCAAAGCGGCTATCGCCACTATGCGGGCACTGGGGTACTGCAGCAGCCCGAGGCTGAGCAAATTAGCGGGCACCAGGAAGCCTGCCATCCAAATTTGTACCCACATGGGTAGGCGCCGAAACGATTGCCAGAGGCGTTGATGGATGGTGATAAAGGCATTCACGGCATATCTCCAAGGTGCATTTCGTGATGTGAATGGGCGCGCAGCGAGTCGGGAACTCCGGTCTCTTGCAGCCCGCCTGACGCCAGCCAGGCCTGCGTCTGTAAATAGGCACGCTCGATCAGGCTACGGGTCTGGGTAAAGTCGAAGACTGAAACTCCCAAGGGGCATAGTGGTGCGGCCACGTGGATCTGTGCGTGCATTGCGTGTAATTCGATGTCGCGTACCAGCTGACGCATGCTCATCAGGTTGAGGGTATGCAGCGCCAGTGCAACCAAACCTTTGGGTGGTGCCTTGCACGCGCAGCCAAAGCCGGTGGGCAATACCAGAATGCGCGTAGCGCCAAGAGCCACTGCGCTGGCGATTGGCGTATTGCTGGCCACGCCACCGTCAATTAATAGGCGGCCGTCTATTTCAATCGCGGGATAAACCAGGGGAATGGCTGCACTGGCCAGTAAGGCGTTAAGCAAATCGCCGCGCGACTGCAGCACTTCGGCGCCACTGAGCAGATCGGTGGTGACCACATGCAGAGGGAGCATGCAGTCCTCCAGGTTACTGACCGGAAGGGCCGCCAGAATCATCTTGCGCAGACCTGCATTGCTGAGAATATGCCCGCGTCGGCGCAATAGGGATTCGGCCGCGCTGAGTAGGGAGAAGGGGAAGATGTCTCGTTGGCCCAGACTGCACCAAATGTCGGCCAGTTTCGCGACACCAGCGCTGCTCGGGTTGCTGGCGAAATAGGCGCCGTTGATGGCACCTACTGATGCCCCTATGACCAGATCGGTATCCAGCTGCGCCTCGACCAAGGCTTGCAACATACCGACTTGCACAGCCCCCAGGCTGCCACCACCCGCGAGCACTACGGCAGTTTTGTCACTCATTCGTTTTTGCTCCCTTACCCGGACTGGTCGAGGGACCAGTCATAGTCCATGAACTCGACTTCAAGCGCTTCTTCACTGGCAGGCGCGTGTTGTGGGTCGCTTAACAATGAAGTCTGTGCAGGGCATCGCACAAACGCTGCCGTGCTGGGCGCAGATCATCCTGAAGACTGTCAGCCAGCAGCGCTAAATCTTGTAGATTGTCGATGTCGAACAGCTCGCCAGCCACTATCAGCGAGTGCCCAGCGCGGCTGCAGCTGTCAGCCAGCGCCTGGCCCAGGTGCTCGGTACTCCAGGGCAGGTCGCTCAATTGCGGCCAAGGGCGGTTCGAGGCCATGAGTACGACGCCACCATCTCGGGCCTTGAGTAGCACGGTGTCGTACTCAGCAAGCAACCTGTCTACTTCAAAGTAATGCTGCGCTGCCAAGGTTGGGCAGTCGCTGCCAATAAAGATCAAACGCCGCTGGCCTAGTGTGCGTAGTCGGCTATCCAGATCGTTCAAGCGCTGGCCCAGATTGCCATCTTGCTGTGGCAGGCACAGGGCTTCTGGACAGATAGCCTGCCCCCAGTCCAGGAGTTGTGGCTGATCCGGTGAGAGCACCTTGAGCCCTGGCCAGTGATTGAGGTCTTCCAGGGCGCAATCGAGCAGAATCTGGGCAAACAGCAATGCCTGTGCCTGGCCCACTTGCGCGGCCAAACGTTGCTTTGAGTGTCCCAGTGCGGGTCGCTTACAAAGCAAAACCAGGCATGTGTTCGAGGTAGGCTCCCGCCTGCAAGATTGGGTTTGCGTCAAGCCTGTGCTCCTGTTCTGCCTGCGCGTTGGCATTGCCTGCAAAGCGTGTCCACCTAAGAGCAGGGTTCCGCAGTTTTGTTACAGCACGCGCTATTGATCGGGGTTGTTGAGCTGCTTAAGAATGGCTTGGGCGTCTACGGTCTTATCGGTAAGGGGCAATTGCTGGAGCACCTCAGAAGTCAGCTTGAGCTGCTTGATGTAAAGCGTGCAGCGCGAGCACATACGCAGGTGCATAAACACCGCCCAGCGGGTGCTTAAGCGTAAGTCGCCCTCAATAATCGCGGAGCCCAGCTCCGACATTTCTCGGCAGGTCAGCATGTGCCTACCTCCTCAAAGTGGTTGAGCATGGCATGCATGCGCTGCCGTCCTCGGTGTAGCAGTACGCGGATATTGCCTTCGGCTAACTCCAGCGCTTGAGCGATTTCGTCGTAATCCAGGCCGCCTAGTTCGCGCATCATCACCACGCTTTGTTGGTCGCCGGGCAGCTTATGCAGGTGTTTGCGGATGCACTCATGCAACTCGGCTTCGGTGAGTAACGCCTCAGGGGTGTCATGGTGCCATTGGCTGGGCGGCGCGTCCCACGCGCCCTGTTCACTGAAGCGCGAGCTGATGGGCGAGCCTGAGTCGAGACCCCAGCCATCCAAGGATATTTCACGTCCGCGTTTGCGCCTCATAGCATGGGCTTCGTTGATGGCGATTCGTGCCAGCCAGGTGCGCAGTTTGGCGCGCCCCTCGAACTTACTGATGGCCGCAAAGGCTTTCAGCCAGGTTTCCTGGGCGACATCATCGGCCGACTCAGGGCCTACCAACGGCATGGCCATGGCGACCAGAAAGGCATGGTGCAGCTTGATGACGGTCTCAAGGGCTGTGCTGTCGCCTTTGCGTAGTCGTCTGATCAGTTCCTGCTCATCATCCATTCGCTTGTCCCTTGGTAGTTTCTTAATACAAGTCTTGCTGGCATCTCCAGTGCAGCTTCTTAGAAGCGCAATTGCTGTGTTTGTTACAGCCCGTGCGCTTGCGTTAACTATCCTCTCGCAGCGTTACGCAGCGAGAGGATAGTTGAAGATGTTGGCAAGCTGAATATCCACAGGCGTTGTGCCGGGCGGGGGTGTAACAAAATGTCGGCTACCCTCTCTGAGAAGGGCAAGCGTTGAACTGCTTATGATCAATAGGCTCGGTCAATGCGGTGCTCGTGGGATTGGGCAGTAGCGAACTGCCCGACTCATACCTACAAGACCTTGAGGAATCGACATGTCCCAGCAACTGAACAAAAAAACCAATACTCCTGCTCGTCGTCCACTGGCTGCCATGCTGTGCGCCGGGGCATTGAGCGTAGCGTTGGCCGGCCCGGTGCTGGCTGCAAATCCGTGTGCACCCTGTGCCGCCAAGTGTGCCCCCGCAGCACTGAATCCCTGCGCGGCTAATCCTTGCGCTGCCAATCCGTGCGCGGCAAAAAATCCCTGTGCAGCCAAGAATCCGTGCGCGGCGAAAAATCCGTGTGCCGCCAAGAACCCTTGCGCCGCCAAGAATCCCTGTGCGGCCAAGGCGCAGTAATCGCTGAGACGAGATAGCTGGCAGTCCAGGCCTCGGTCATGGCCTACCCCCGCGTGAGAGCGGGTTGGCCCTGCCAGCAGATCGCCTTATTTGTAACAACTTTGGATGATTTGCTTCTTAGTTCTGTTGGGCATTTAAAGACGCATGCCACGCTCGGTTGTTTGGCCTGTCGGCGACGTGGCTAGGCTTTATTCGGTAGGTGAACAGAGCCGTGTGTCAGCGCGATGCCCATAGAGGTATCCATCATTTGCCGTATTTAAACGGACAGAGGACGACAGCATGCGCTATCTATGCCCCGATCTTGCTCCACTACACGCTCACCGGCCGCTTGCCGCCATGGTTTCTGCCACGGTTTTAACCATGGCACTATCAGGCCAGGCCATGGCGGCCAACCCCTGTAACCCCTGTGCAGGGAAGTGCGCTCCGAGCAGCCTTAATCCATGTGCAGCCAAGAACCCTTGTGCGGCGAAAAATCCGTGCGCGGCGAAGAATCCTTGCGCTGCGGGAGCCCCCTGTGCGGCCAATCCCTGCGCGGCGAAAATCAACCCCTGTGCGCTCAAGTCCGTTAAGCGTCCGGCTAATTACAAGCCCTATCAAGGCAAGCAAGCGGATCTCATCGCCTATGGTGGGAAGCTCTACAAAGACCCCAAGTTGAGCAGTAACGGCTTGTCTTGTGAGACCTGTCATCAGGGTGGCAACCTGTTTCAAGCCGGTTTTGCCAAGGCGTTTCCCCATGAAGTGGCCATGGCGAAGAACCAGTTCGGCATGTCTCAAGTCTTCCTCGATGAAATGGTGCAGATCTGCATGGTTGCCCCCATGGCAACCAAGGCGCTTGATTGGCAATCGAAGGAATTGGCGGCGCTTACTGCCTATACGGCAACACTGCAAACCAGCTTCAAGCCTAACCCTTGTGCGGCCAATCCCTGTGCGGCAAAAAATCCTTGCGCGGCCAAGAACCCTTGTGCCGCCAAATGTGCGCCTTGTGCTGCGAAGTAAGTAACGCGCATTGACCGGGATGGTGAGCGCCAGCCCGGCCTTTTAGGAGGTTTTAATGAATTCAGCGTTACAGGCTCTCGAAAGCGTCATGCCGGAGTTCACTGTTGAGCTGCCCAAGGCAAATGAATTAGGGCGCGATGAGCGTTCGAGTCTGTTGCTGGCAGCGCAGGAGGAGGCACGCTGCCAGCATGCTTTGTCTAAGGCTGGCCTTAATGTGGTGGGTGAACTACTCAAGGGCCACGATGGGTTCTATGAGATGAACCATTACCCGGACGGTGATGTGTTCGACCGCGACAGTCACGCACAGTACTACTATCACGCCCACCGCGAGGGTGGCGTTGAGCATGGTCACTTCCACACCTTTATTCGTGGCCAGGGCATCCCTGGCACGTTGCAACCGCTGGCTGCTCCTGCCGGGAGTGAACCTTGGCCGAGTGGCGATGAGGCTATTGCCCACCTGATTGCCGTGTCTATGGATGCTTGGGGTCAGCCTATTGGGCTGTTTGCTTGCAATCGCTGGGTTACCGGCGAAACCTGGTATCCCGCCGAAGCGGTCAAGGAACTGTTACCGAGCTTCGTGATTGATCACGCTTATCCGTCCTGGCCAGCCAATCTGTGGCTCACGGCGTTGCTGCAACTGTTCAGGCCGCATGTCCAAGCGTTGATCGAGCATCGGGATCGGGTCATAGACGCCTGGCGTGAAGCACATCCGGCCCAGGATGTGTTTGAGGACCGTGGGCTTGAGATCACCGGTTATTTGCCGATTTCAATCAATGACTGGGTTGCGGCTTTGACCCAAGCACAAGACATTGACGTTACCTGACTTCAACTTTGAGCAATATTCGAGTAGACGATGAATATCCTGTTTCTCTGCACCGCCAACAGTTGTCGCAGTATTCTGGCCGAAGCCATTTTCAATCACCTGGCCCCAGACGGCATGCACGCATTCAGTGCCGGCAGTAAGCCCAGTGGTTGGGTGCATCCGCAAAGCCTAAGGGCGCTGCAGCGTGCTGGTATCGCGCAAAGTGGATTGCACAGTAAATCCCAGCGAGTGCATGAAAACCTGCAGCCCGATTTGGTCATTACCCTCTGTGGCAATGCTGCTGCGCAGCCATGCCCGGCATACTTTGGCAGTGCGATCAAAGCACATTGGGGCCTGCCGGACCCTGCCATACAGGGTGGAGTCCAAGAAGACATTGATGCTGTTTTCGATGCGACAGTAACCAGCATTGTGCAGCGCATTGACAGCTTCCTAGACCTACCACTGCAGCAACTGGACGCGCAGCAACTGGGGGCAGCATTGGTGTCTATTGGCAATAGCTGAGCGGATTCGCAGCGTTGCCTTAAGCCACTGGCTGCGGCCCCCTCAATCACCCAGGAGTCTGCAGCATGATGACTTGTCGGGAAATGGCACAGCTAGGTTCGGATGTCATCGATAGGCAGTTGAGCCTTAAGCAACGCATTGCTGTCTTCGTTCACTTGCGCCAATGCAAGAACTGTCGGCTGTACATCAAACAACTGGCATTAACCTCAGCGGTTCTGCAGCAGTTGGCAGCTGAAGCGGACAATACCCAAGTCGAAGCTACGCTGGAGAACATTAAGCAGGCCCTCGGTGAGCGCAAGGCTTAGCAGGCCGTTGAAAAACTACCTGCGTTGGCAATACTGCGTTAACAGTCATGGCAGCCCCGCCACCCCTGATGATGAAAGAGAGCTATAGATAGGGAAGGTGGCGGTGAGAGGTCGCTAGTTTTTTTGGCGGAGACACCCCGTCGTTAACATGATCCAGCGAACTGACTCGTACCCCGGATTGCCTCTTTCGAGAGCGAACGCTAAATAGGCCGTTGGGGACTTGTTCCCTTCAGGCTCATTCAGTTCGATCACCGCCACCTTCCCGATCTTGAGTGTAGACAGCAGAGGGGTGGGGTATGGAATTGATTGCCCTTTATAAACGTGTGGTTGGACTGGATGTGCATCAGGCCCAGATCACTGCCTGCGCGGTGATTGAAGAGACGGATGGTCGCATCACAGTCGAGCACCGTCAGTTTGGCGCGTTCAAGCGTGATCGTCGGGCGCTGGCCGAGTGGGTAGCGGCTCTGCAGCCGGACGATGTGGTGATGGAGAGCACCGGCGTTTACTGGAAGAGCCCCTATGCGGCCCTGGAAGCGGTGGGTATCAGGGCCAAGGTGGTCAATGCTCGGCATGTCAAAAATGTACCTGGGCGCAAAACGGACATAGCCGATGCTCACTGGCTGGCGATCCTGGCGCGCGCTGGGCTCTTGCGTGGCTCGTTTGTGCCGCCGGCCAAGCTGCGCGAGTTGCGCCTGATTGCCAGGCAGCGGCAGAAGCTGGTCAGCCAGTTGGCCTCGGAGAAGAACCGCTTGCACAAGGTGTTGAGCGACAGCGGGGTGCGTCTCGGCGTCGTGGTGAGCGACCTGCATGGGCGTTCTGCGCGGGCCATGGTCAAGGCGATCATTGCGGGTCAGCCCGTACACGAAGTGCTCAAGTTCGCCACGCGCCGCCTGAAGGCCAGCCGTGAAGAGCTGTTCGAGGCGCTGCAAGGAGAACCGACGGCCAGCCACTGTTTTGTGCTCGACGAGTTGATGCAGCACATTGAAGAGCTTGAAGCGCGGATTTCCCGTTTCGAAGCCCGCCTGCTCAGCGAACTCGATAGCGAGCGCAATGCCCTGTCTCTTTTGCAGACCCTGCCCGGCGTTGACTTGATCGGCGCGGCGCTACTCATCGTTGAGATCGGCAGTGACATGGACGCCTTTGGTAGCGCTGATCGATTAGCCTCCTGGGTGGGCATCTGTCCAGGCAACAACGAGTCTGCAGGTAAACACAAACCTGGAAAGATACGTAAGGGCAATGCTCATGTGCGGCGGTTGTTATGCGAATTCTCGCACTCGGCCAGCCGCACTGCATCGGTATTCAAAACCAAGTTCCAGGCACTGGTGATTCGACGTGGCTACAAGCGCGCGATCATCGCCTTGGCTCACAAACTGCTACGTACCGTCTACTACATGCTCAAGCGGCGCGAACACTACCGGGACAGCGCCCTGGACTATGAAGCCTTGTCGGTCAAACGCAATTCAGCTCGCTGGCTCAGGGCACTGGAGAAGTTCGGCTACCTGCCGAGCTAAACCACCCCCGAGTGTTTTTTTGCTGGTGTCCGGCAGGTTCGCGCTCGTCTGTCAGATGGATTCTTTCACGCTAAAAACGGCCTCAAAATGCTCATTTACAGCACGTAAACTCCGCTTTTTCGGCCGTTTTTGCCTTGTCTTGCCTGCCTCGCCTACGTTTTTCAACGGCCTGTCAGTTGTGCAGTGCTGCCTGTGGACTGACACTGTCGGCATCATGGTTGGCCAGCCATACCTGTAGCGCGTCCAGTGGCATGGGTCTGCCAATATAAAAACCTTGCGCTTGGTCACACTGGTTGGCCTGCAGCCATTGCAGTTCGCTGGCGGTCTCGACCCCCTCGGCAACCACTGACAAGCCAAGCTCACGACAGAGCAGAAGGGTCGAGCGCACGATAGCGGCGTTTTTATGCAACTGATCGACCTGGGATACGAAGGCGCGATCAATTTTCAATTCGCTGACCGGAAGTGTTCTGACATAGGCCAGAGAAGCGTGACCGGCCCCGTAGTCATCAATCGACAGCTTCACACCTGTATCAGCCAGCGTATTGAGGTGAGAGCTGGCAAGCTCAGGGTCTTCCATCAGGGCGCTTTCGGTAATTTCCAGGCAAATCAACCTGGCTGGCAAGTTGGTCTGCGCCAACGCTTGGGTGATATGGCGAACAAGCTGAGGGTTGAGTAGATCGAGCGCCGAAATATTAATTGAGGCGACCAGTTCAATGTTGTCGCGTTGCCAGCGTGCCGCTTGGGCAATGACCTCATGGATCAGCCAGGGGGTGATTTCGCGGATAAAACCGGTCTGCTCGGCAAACGGGATAAACAGATCCGGAGCAATCATTCCACGCGCTGGATGCTGCCAGCGCAGTAATGCCTCTACCCCTGCAATTCGACCACTGCCGAGATCCATTTTAGGTTGGTAGTAAATGATGAACTCATGGCGTGCCAGGGCTTCGCGCATGTCCCCCAGCATTGTCAGTTGTTCATGCCGCACCACGTCCTCGAATTCTGCGCCAAAGGCATAACTGTCGTGCCTGCGTTTGGCCGCCTTGAGTGCCAGGTCGGCGCGCCTTAGCAAGGCGGTGAGATCAACGCCATCGTCAGGATAAAACACCACGCCCAGGCTCACATCGATATCCAGGCGTTGGCCATCGAGTAGCATCGGCTTATGCAGTGCATCCAGAATCATCTGGATGTGTTCAGCGCTAGCGGCTCTGTCGACACCTTCGTAGAGCAGGGCGAACTCATCACTGCCCAGTCGGGCCACTATATGCGGGCTGCTCACGCAAGCGTTCAAACAGTTGGCGACCTCACTCAGTACCCGGTCTCCTACCTCATGCCCCAAGGCATTATTGATCGGGGCGAAACGGTCGATATCCAACAGCAGTAGCGCGCCATGCCCCTGTGACACGGCAATGGCGAGTCGTTCCATAAAGTGGGTGCGGTTGGGTAGGTCCGTTAGGCTATCGACGTAGGCCAGCCTGCTGATTCGCTTCTCGCGCAGCATGATGCTGTGCCGCATGGTTGCCAGTGCACGCAGTAGCACGCGCATTTCTGGGCCACGGCCACGCGGGATTTTCTTACGGTAGTTGCCGTCGGCGATGGTTTCAGCTACCGCTACTGCCTCGCCTATGGGGGTGACAATGGAGCGTGCAATCACCAGGGCCAGTAGGCCGCCGAGCAACAGGGCGCTCCCGGTGATAAGCACAATCAGCCAGCGTGTTCGGCTGGCCGACTGCTCAAAGTCTTCGACTGCGAGGCTCATCTGCTCGCGCTGATACTCGGTAAGGCCCAGGGTCTCACGCAGCAGGGCGTTAAGTGCGGAGTCCGTGTGCTGATCAAAGTGCTCCCTCGCTTGGGGTAACCCTTCGATTTCGATCAGTTCGACGGTTTCCTGAAAGAGTGCGCCATAGGCCTCACGCAGAGCGATGATGTGGGCAATGTCATTTTTCTGCTGTGCTGATTCGGCGGCTCGCGCCAGCCCTCCGATGGCCGCGTCGGATGCTGCCATTGCAGCATCCATATTGGCATACAGCGTGACTCGCTTGGTCTTGTCGGGTGTTTGCAGCAAGCGCAGCAGCTGGATGGCGGCGGATAGTGAATGGTGGTTGGCGCGCTGGGCAAGAACGGCTAGCCGTGCCGGTTGGTCGACGAATTCATGCATGCTGCTAGTCAGCGTTTCAAACCGATGCAGGGCAACGAGTGAAACGCTGAGAGATAGTCCCAGCAATATCGAAAACGCCAAGGCCAGGCGGCTTCTGATTGAAACGCAGTGGGCGAAGCGCCTGATATTGCGCCCTATCATGTTGGCGTACCTCCGGTCCTTGAAGGGCTGGTTGGGGCATTCCACGTTAATCGCGAAACCGAGCCAGCAAGCCGGGATTTGCCGCCGGGTCAGTGCGTTATGAGCTGAATCTGCGGGCAATAAAGTGATCCAGGGCAACAGCGCCTGGGCCTTTCGCCAGTAGCAGTAACAACACAGCGGCCCATACCCCGTGCGTCGGGTAGGCATCCGGGTAGACCAGCAACTGGATGGTTAGGGTCATGATCAACAAGGCCAGGGCAGAGAAGCGCGTAGCCAGGCCCACTAGGATCAGTGCCGGGAAAACGTGTTCGGCAAAGGCCGCCATAATCGCAGCAGGCTCCGGAGCGATCAGCGGCAGCCGATATTCTTCCTGAAACAGGAACACGGCCGAGTCGGAAAGCTGTGGTAAACCGAATTGAAACTCGCCTGACACGATGTCCAAGGCAAAGCCCTGTACTTTGGTCTGCCCGGACTTCCAGAAAATCGCCGCTACAGAAAAGCGCCCAAGCAAGGCGATCAACCAATAGGGCGTTCGTTCAAACAGCGCAATCAATCCCTTGATCAACTGTACCGGGCGAGCGTCATGCATGTTGGATTACTCCTGGAGGGTGAAATGGCTAATGGCGTTGCAGCGCAGCAGTAGCTCCAGTGCTGCTCCGAGGTTAAATGCCGTGGCAGTATTTGCTGCTGCCTCGAAGCTGCAATGGTTGTGCAGGTTGTCGATGAACTCAGCGGCACCTTGCTCGATAGGGATAACCTCCACGTCGAGCCCCTGGCGTATCACTAGCGCGGCCTCGCTACTATTGAGATCAATGCTTCCCAGGCGACTGGCAGGGGCTGCATCTTGATGTGCGGCCCAGAGCGAAACGACCGCGTAGCGCGAGCGAATAAGGTGCAGGCTGGGGTGCAGGGTGAAATACACCTCAGCCAGGGTGCTTTCATCGCTGAGCAGGCTCGCCAGTTCGGACAATGCCAAGGGCGCTGCATCGGCCGCGTGGTAGGCCTTCACGTAGCACATTTCCAAACGTGCGAGATCAGCCAAATAAGGCAGCCCGGCGGCCGGGGTAAAGCCCTGAATAAAGTCGGGCAAATACTCGCCATAAAAGACCAGTAGCGGGGAGGTTGGCGGCTCTGCGCGGACAAACACGTGAGCCATGGCGCGGAAAAATTCTTCGCCGACCATTGCCTGGGTCACGGGAAAAGTGTCAACCAGGGCGTCGACAAGCGACATCGTGACGTTGTTGCGATAAACCGCAAAACGCTGCGCCGGATCGGAGCCGTTCCAGGTATGCAGGTCTGGCGGGCATGCCTGTTGTAGCAAGCAGGCGGCAAACTCATCTTGATTCGTCATGTAGGAGCCCTATCCAGTGAGCGCTGGGCTGGCCGTCCGTGGAATAGTCGATTTATCAGCGCATCCGCTTGGCGTGCTTCCGCCACAAGAGTCGCCAGCTCGGGAACATTGTTGTCGCGCTCAATCAATGTCGGTTTGGGGCCCGTCAGCCCCAGGGTAAAGGCATACAGATCCCACACGCAGGGTGCTACGGGGGCGCCATGACTGTCGATCAACAAGGGTGCGCCAGTGCTGTCTCTCTCTTCGGCAAATCCAGCCAGGTGGATCTCAGCAATGGCCTGTAGCGGTAAGCCCAGGATGTACTCACGGGCATTGCCGCCATGGTTGGCGCAGGCCACATGCACATTGTTGACGTCCAACAACAGGCCACAACCTGTGCGGTGAATGACCTCGCTCATAAATTCGCTTTCGGCCATGGTCGAGGCGCGAAACTGTACATAGGTTGCCGGGTTTTCCAGCAGCATGCGCCTGCCCAGACGCTCCTGAACATGGTCGATGTGCGCGCACACATGGGTAAGTGTGCGTTGGGTATAGGGTAGGGGCAGCAGATCGTTCAGAAATGTGCCGCCGTGACTGGACCAGGCAAGGTGTTCGGAAAAGGACTCTGGCTGGTAACGCTCCAGCAATGCTGAGAGCCGTTTCAGGTGGGCTTCATCCAGCGGCTCCTGACCGCCAATGGACAGGCCCACGCCATGGATTGAGAGCGGGTAGAGGGCGCGAATCTTTTCCAGGTAATGGTGATAAGGCCCGCCCGCCACCATGTAATTCTCAGCGTGGATTTCAAAGAATCCCAGCACCGGCAACTGCGCGAGGACTTCGCGAAAGTGTTCGGGCTTTAAACCGATACCGGTCTGATTTGGCAGTTGGGTGGGTGCTGGCGAAACAGCACCCACCGTAAACGGTTCATGGCCAAGAGGCTGGTTCATAGGAAGGCTCCGTGACCGTTTACTGACGGGTCAGGCGCTCTTTTCCTTGAACTCTTGGAGCTGGCCAAAGCCGGTTGGTGACGTCGGAGATGCGGTTTGCTCACAAGTGCCTTTGGGTACCAGGGACCATGCATTGCCTTGATGGTCGACTTTTGAAGTGCCAGCACAGGACGTGCCTGCACCTGCCTTGCAGTCGTTTTTACCTTTCAGCGCAACGCCGAAGCATTTGTCCTTTTCCGCAGCTTGGGCGGCCATTGGGGTGGCGGCCACTGCCAGGGCTGCGCTCAGCGCCAGAGCCAGGGATGCGGTGGTTACTGCTTTATTCATGAGTCGATTCCTTCAGACATTAAAATAGTGCGGAGATAAGGGCAGGCGTTTTTAAACCCTGCACGCTTTAGAGGATGTGAGCTGCGACTTGTTACAAGCGCCAACTAAATCTAGTTGGGTTGGGCTTTTTCAGTCTAGGTCATGAAGCCTGTGCGGCAAGTTGGGAGCCAAGAGCAACAGCTCGGCACCATACTCAAGGCTTTGTCTGACGCCACTTCGCGATTCGGTTATTGGCGAAATCAGCCACAAATATCGTTCCGTCGCTCGCTACGGCAATGGCGATGGGATGATCAAACTGCCCTGGCCCGCTGCCTTTGCCACCGAAGCTGGTCAGGAAAGTCCCATCGGCCCTGAACTTCTGAAATCGATGATTGTAGAAATCAGCCGCAAAGATATCGCCCTGCGGCCCGACGGCGATGCCGGGGACGACTTTGAACCAGCCATTGAACGAACCGGGAATGCCCACGGCGAAAGGGCCACCCCATTTATTGATTGGCTTTCCCGCAGAGTCGAAGACCTGGATGCGGTTGGCATAGGCGTCCGCGACGTAAAGCGTGCCATTGCGGTCGAGCGCAACATCGGTCGGATAGATAAATGCACCGGCGCCGTGGCCCTTTTCACCGGTGACACCCCATTGACGCACAAAAACACCCTCTGCCTTAAGCTGTTGCACGCGGTGATTGTAGAAGTCCGCGACAAACAAGTCGCCGTTAGGCGCCACTGCTACGCCACCCGGCGCATTAAACTCGCCTGGACCACTACCGGATTTTCCAATCATCCGCTTCGCCGCGCCGTCGAGCCCAAATACCTGAATCCGGTCGTTGAAGTACTCGGCGACGTAAAGCTCACCGCTGTGGATGGTCAGATTCATGGGGCGGCCGAGTTGCCCGGCATCTTTGCCGGGGGTGCCAAATTGGCGCTTGAAATGACCATCGAGGTCGAAGACCTGGATGCGACCGTTGCGCGAGTCGGCAACAAACACTTCGTCGCCAGCGACAGTGATCCCGGTCGGATCGTTGAATTGCCCCGGCGCGCGGCCTTTCTCGCCCCATGCAGTCACAAAAGCATAGGGTGGCTCCTTGGCCGACGGCACGAAAGCCAGCCAACCAGCAGCCAGCAGCGCTACCGGCACGATCACGCTATTTTTAGCCCACTTGGCTACTGCTTTAAGTTGCATGGTTGGGCCTCAGAAATTGATGCGCAAGCCGGTGGTCAAAACGTAATCGTTCTGCAGTGCCGTGCCGTTAAGCTGCTGGCTGACGGGAACCTGAACACCGGCCTCGACGATCCATTTGCGGGTGACATATTGCAGCCCAGGCGTGATGAACAGCGTGGTGCCCCCCGAATTCGGATCGTCCACTCCGCCGCTGCGATCCCTGGCCGAATGCACGAGATTGGCTTCGAGCACACCATAGAGAAATGCGGGAACCCCCGCAGCCAAGCTACGTGGCCACAGCCGGTACTGCAGCGAGGTGTCGAGGTTGGCAACATTACCAGCCTGAAAGCCGTTGGCTTCCCGGTTGGCCTTGTAGCTCACCTGACCGTCGATCTCGAAATCCAGCGTCTGATAGGTGAGCACCACGCCACCGAGCGCATCCCACGAGCCGGAGCCAGGCTGCAGCGGGGCTGGCAGGCGGCCTGAACCGTCGCGGGCATTATCCTCGCCGGTCGGCGCTTTCACGCCTAAAAACGGCGCGATACGAAAAGTGCGCCCAGGTGCGTTGTATTCGTATGCGGTGTAGCGGCCCAGTAAAGTGAGATCGCCAATGCCCGATTGTTGGCGGCTAAGATGCTGCCCGCCCATGCTCATATCCAGGCGCTTGTCGAACCAGGGCAGTATGCCGAACAACGCGAAATCCCGGTTTACGCCATAGCCCAGCACCGACACCAGGCCGGTCACTTCCACGTCACGATTGGCCGGCGTGGAGTCATCGGCGTTTTTCATAAAGACCAACTGCTCACGCAGCACGTAGCCACCCTCATGCACCGGCAACGCGGTGTTGAAGGTGATTGGCGCGCTCCAGGCGTTGGCGGCTGATAGGCACAGGGTGGCTAACCCTGTGTTGAGCAGGCTCTTCATTTTGCTTTCCCCGTCGGCATCTCCTGTGCAACAGGCTCAACTTGCTCAATCTTGTTCAGGCTAAAGCCAGCTTCTTCCACCGCCTGTTTGGCCGCTGCTTCCTCAAGTACCACACCGTCTTGCATAGTGACGCTCACGGTGCCGTCCTTGATATTGGTTTCCAGGCTCTGGACGCCATCGACTGCACCGAGCTTCTTCTCAATGCCATAGGCACAGAAGGGGCAGGCCAAGCCGTCCACATGCAGTTGGTAAACAGGCGGAGCGGCCCATACACTGGTCGCCACCAGGAAGAGGCTTAATGCGCCGACCATACGCCGGGTGAATGTTCCTACGTTCATAGTTATCTCCCATTCTTTGCGGTTGATAATTGAGCACGATAAACCTTGGAGTTAAGGCCAAGGTCAAACGCTGAACTGAAATTTTTCGGCCCTAAGCGTCCGACAAGGAATTAATGGCGGAAGCAATGTAAGTGTTCAGTTTCGTAGCCGGATTAACCCGCGCAGCAGGAAAGCTGCTTCACGTCCTTGGTAAATGTCTGCGCGCACAATTTCAAGCCCTCGACCATGGTCAGGTAGGGGAACAAGGTGTTGCCCAGGTCTTGCACTGTCATCTGCGCCCGAATCGCCAGCACCGCCGTTTGGATCAACTCGCCGGCTTCTGGTGCCACTGCCTGCACGCCGATGAGTCGGCCAGTGTCCACCTCTGCCACCAGCTTGATAAAGCCCCGGGTGTCAAAGTTGGCCAGGGCGCGGGGTACGTTGTCCAAGCTGAGCGTGCGGCTGTCGGTCTCGATGTTTTGTGCATGCGCCTCGGCCTCAGTCAGGCCCACGGTGGCGACCTGTGGGTCGGTAAACACCACCGCTGGCATGGCTGTCAGATCGAGGGTGGCGTCGCCGCCGGTCATGTTGATCGCTGCCCGCGTGCCAGCAGCCGCTGCCACATAGACGAACTGCGGCTGGTCAGTGCAGTCGCCGGCGGCGTAGATATGCGCACTGCTGGTACGCATGGCCTTGTCGATGATGATGGCGCCTTGCGCATTGACCTCGACGCCCGCTGCCTCCAGCGCCAGGCCGGGGGTATTGTGCGTGCGGCCGGTGGCGATCAGCAGCTTGTCGGCGCGCACTTCGCCGTTGTTGGTGGTGAGCACAAATGCATCGTTCGCATAAGCGATCTGGCTGGCCTGGGTATGTTCCAGCACCTCGATGTTCTCTAGGCGAAACGCGGCCGTGATGGCTTCGCCGATGGCCGGGTCGTCGCGGAAGAACAAGCTATTACGCGCCAGGATCGTGACTTGGCTGCCTAGCCGGGCGAAGGCTTGCGCCAGTTCCAGGGCCACTACCGATGAGCCGATCACCGCCAACCGGGCTGGCAGGGTGTCGCTCACCAAGGCTTCAGTCGAGGTCCAGTAGGGCGTTTTTTGCAAACCGGGAATCGGCGGAACAGCAGGGCTGGCGCCGCTGGCGATCAGGCAGCGGTCGAAGGCCAGTTCGTGCTCGTCGCCCTTGCTTGAGCGCACGATGAGGTGTTGCGCATCGTTGAAGCGCGCCTCGCCGTGCAGCACGGTAATCGCCGGATTGCCGTCCAGGATGCCTTCGTACTTGGCGTGGCGCAGTTCATCGACGCGTGCTTGTTGCTGGGCCAGTAATTTGCCCCGGTCAATCGCCGGCTCGGTTGCCGCGATGCCACCGTCGAACGGGCTTTCCCGGCGCAGATGGGCGATATGGGCCGCGCGGATCATGATCTTGGAGGGTACGCAGCCGATATTCACGCACGTACCGCCGAGGGAGCCACGTTCTATCAGTGTCACCTGCGCGCCGAGTTCGGCTGCCTTGAGTGCTGCCGCCATAGCACCGCCGCCGCTGCCGATAACGGCAATCTGCAATGGGCGTCCGCTATTGTCAGTGGCGGATATTTTGTCAGTGGCAGCCATTGCATCAGAGCCGCGTTTGCCGCCGACTTCGTTAAAAGTGGCCTGATAGCCCAGTGCGGTGATGGCAGCGAGCACCTGGTTGCGGTCGATAGCAACGTCTGCCACCACGCTTGCCTTGCCTTCAGCATAAGAAGCCGAGGCTTGTTTGACGCCGGGAACCTTGCCCAGTGCTGCTTCGATATGCGTGGCGCAGGACGTGCAGGTCATGCCCTCTACTGATAGTTCGATCATTTTTTTTCTTCAATAGTAGGTGGGGTGCAGCAAGCATCGGCATTGCGCTTGCGACTAACGGCGTAAAGGGTCAAGCCGATGAATAGGATCAGCGCGGGCAGCAACACGTAGTCCAAATAGCCGGTCAGCGAGGCCAGCCCGACTGCGGCGAGCAGCACGACCAGGATGGGTGTGAAGCAGCATAAGGCGACGATGATCGTGCCGAAGATGCCGAATTTAAGCAGCGTGGAGTTTTTCATGAGCCACCCTTTAAGGCTGATGGATAACCCGCGTTTTCGGTGGCTTCTGTCAGCTTCTGCACGCTGGTCTTGGCGTCATCGAAGGTGACGACGGCCTCGCGCTCGTCGAAGTTCACATCGGTCTTACTCACACCATCGACCTTGGAGAGCGCAGCTTTGACCGTGAACGGGCAGGCGGCGCAGGTCATGCCGGGCACCGACAGGGTGACGGTCTGAGTGGCGGCCCAAATCGGGGCAGCAACGGCAGTGAGTGCGAGGATGGCTAATAGTTTCTTCATGGTGAACTCCGGGTTAATAGAGCAAGGGAAGAACATAAGGAAATCCGAGCGCAACCAAGACCAACAAGGCCACGATGCAGAAGATGAGTTTGTAGGTGGTGCGCACCTGTGGGATGGCGCAGACCTCGCCCGATTTGCAGGCCTGAGCCGGGCGGAAAATACGCCGCCAGGCGAAGAACAGCGCCACCAGTGCCGCGCCGATAAATAGCGGCCGGTAGGGCTCCAGCACGGTCAGGTTGCCGATCCAGGCCCCGCTGAAACCCAGAGTGATCAGAACCAACGGCCCCAAACAGCACGTCGAGGCGAGAATTGCCGCTAGCCCACCCGCGACAAGAGGGGCGCGCCCAGTTGATGGTGCAGGCATGCATTTCTCCTTTAGAGCAGTTGAGCAATGATCTAAAGTTACCTCCGTAGTCAAGTACGGAGTCAAGCGATATGGAAAGCACTGTGGGTGATCTGACCATAGGGGCCTTCGCCAAGGAGGCTGAGGTCAACGTGGAAACCATCCGGTTCTATCAACGCAAGGGGCTGTTGCCAGAACCGGACAAGCCCTACGGCAGTATTCGCCGTTACGGCGAGACGGATGTGGCACGGGTGCGGTTCGTGAAATCGGCGCAGCGGCTCGGTTTCAGCCTGGACGAGATAGCCGAATTACTGCGCTTGGAAGATGGCACTCACTGCGAGGAAGCCGGCCGCCTGGCTGAGTACAAGCTCAAGGATGTACGAGAGAAATTGGCAGATCTGACCCGTATGGAGACTGCCTTATCCGAGCTGGTGTGGGCCTGCCACTCACACAAGGGGAATTTTTCCTGCCCGCTGGTCGCGTCTTTGCAGCGGGGCACGATACTCGCCGCGCCTGCGCAAAGGCGTCCCGCGAAGAACCATAAAAAAGGTGCCTGACTCAGGCACCGAGGGCCAACCTCCCAACCGAAGGAGCATACAAGGAGGATGGCAGTGAGATTGCGCTGGGGTCTTGGGCAGTAGTGGCTGCCGGTTAGTCGCATGAAGAGCCGGCCCGAGAACATCGAGCCAGCCCGCTGCACGGCGTTACTTCACCGCTTCAATCGACAGCAGCGTCGCCGCCATGCCTTCGCTCGTGAACTCGAACATCACCTGTTGGCCGACCTGCACCTGCGCCAGTTGCTCGGGCGTCGCCTTGAAGCCCATGGTCATCGCCGGCCACTTCAGGGCAGGCACGGGGCCATGGGCGATGGTGACACTGCCCTTCTGGCTGTCGATGGCCTTGACGGTGCCGGAAGCCTGGGCGGTTGCCGCAGCCCTCGATTGCTCCATCTGCATCGCTTTCATGGGCATCTTGTCCATGGGCATGGCCGGCATGTCTGCAGCGAAGACCGGCTGGCCGAGTGCAACGACCAGGGCACCTACGAGTGGGTAGTTCATGCGAGTTTTCCTTCTGCTGGGTTGGTTATGAGATCAGTGGTTTGGCGGCGGCGCATCAGGCGATAAGCCGCTGGTAGAACAAACAGAGACAACAGCGGCGCGGTGATCATGCCGCCAACCATGGGCGCGGCGATGCGGCTCATGATCTCGCTGCCGGTGCCGCTGTCCAGGAGGATCGGCAGCAGGCCGGCGATGATCACCGCCACGGTCATGGCCTTGGGCCGCACGCGCTGCACCGCGCCTTCGCGGATCGCCTCGACCAGCGCCTGCTCGCTGCTGTCGCCGGCGTCCTCGCGCTCGGCCCAGGCATTCTTCAGGTACAGCAGCATAATCACGCCGAACTCGGCGGCCACCCCGGCCAGGGCGATAAAGCCCACCCCCGTGGCCACCGACAGGTTGTAGCCGAGCAGGTAGAGGAACCAGATGCCGCCGACCAGGGCGAAGGGCAGTGTGGCCATGATCAGCGCAGCCTCGCTGAAGCGGGCGAAGCACAAGTAGAGCAGCACGAAGATGATCAGCAGGGTGGCCGGCACCACCAGCTTGAGCCGCGCGTTGGCCCGTTCAAGAAACTCGAACTGGCCCGAGTAGCTGAGGCTCATGCCCGGCTGCAACTCGACTTGTTCGCTGATGGCCTGGCGTAGGTCTGCCACCACCGAGGCCAGGTCGCGCCCGCGCACGTCGATATACACCCAGCCCGAGAGCCGTGCATTCTCGCTCTTGAGCATCGGCGGGCCGTCGCTGATCTTGACCTTCGCCACCGTGCCGAGGGTGATCTGGCTGCCCTGGGGGGTATAGATCGGCAACTGCTGCAGCCCGGCCAGCGAATCGCGCCACTCGCGCGGGTAACGCAAGCTGATGGGGAAGCGCGCCAGGCCCTCGATGGTCTCGCCGATGTTCGCCCCGCCGATGGCACCGGCGACTATTGCTTGTACGTCGGCGATGTTCATGCCGTAGCGTGCCGCCGCATCGCGGTCGATATCCACATCGATATAGCGCCCACCAGTGAGGCGTTCGGCCAGGGCCGAGCTAATCCCCGGCACCGTTTTGGCCACGCGCTCCACCGCCTGGGTCACTTCGTCGATTTGCGCCAGGTTGCTGCCGGCAACCTTGACCCCAATCGGGCTCTTGATCCCGGTGGCGAGCATGTCGATGCGGTTGCGGATTGGCGGAATCCACAGGTTGGCTAACCCTGGCACCTGCACGGCGCGATCCAGTTCCTCCACCAGCTTCTCCGGGGTCATGCCGGGCCGCCACTGTTCACGTGGCTTGAACTGAATGGTGGTTTCGAACATCTCCAGCGGTGCCGGGTCGGTGGCGGTTTCGGCGCGGCCGGCCTTGCCGAACACATGGGCGACCTCCGGTACCGTCTTGATCAGCCGGTCCGTCTGCTGCAACAACTGGGCGGCCTTCTGCGCCGAGAGTCCCGGCAGGGCGGTGGGCATATAGAGCAGGTCGCCCTCGTCCAGGGGGGAGGAACTCGCCGCCCAGGCGGGTCATCGGCCAGAGCGCACTGAGTAAGATCAGTAGTGCAACCAGCAGGGTGGTCTTCGGCCATTGCAGTACCGCGTCAAGAGCCGGCTGGTAGATACGAATCAGCCAGCGATTGAGCGGGTTGCGTTGCTCGTCGGGAATCCGTCCGCGAATCCAGTAGCCCATCAATACCGGCACCAGGGTCACCGACAGCCCAGCTGCGGCGGCCATGGCGTAGGTTTTGGTGAAGGCCAGCGGGCCGAACAACCGGCCTTCCTGGGCCTGGAGGGTGAACACCGGAATAAACGACAGGGTGATGATCAGCAGGCAGAAGAACAGCGCCGGGCCGACTTCCACCGCCGCCTCGGTGATCACGTGCCAGTGCTGGGCACCCTTGAGTTCCTCGCCCGGATGCTCCTCGCGCCAGGCCTCGATCTTCTTGTGGGCGTTCTCGATCATCACCACCGCCGCGTCGACCATGGCGCCGATGGCGATGGCGATGCCGCCGAGCGACATGATGTTGGCGTTGATGCCCTGCTGTTGCATGACGATAAAGGCAATCAGGATGCCAACCGGCAGCGAGACGATGGCTACCAGCGAGGAACGCAGGTGCCAGAGGAACAGCGCGCAGATCAGCGCCACCACGATAAATTCCTCGATCAGCTTGTGACTGAGGTTTTCCACGGCGCGGTCGATCAGCTTGCTGCGGTCATAGGTGGTGACGATCTCCACCCCCTCGGGCAGGCTGCTTTTCAACTCGTCGAGCTTGACCTTGACCGCGGCGATGGCCTCGCGGGCGTTCTTGCCGCTGCGCAGGATCACCACGCCGCCGACCACCTCGCCCTCGCCATCCAGTTCGGCGATGCCCCGGCGCATTTCCGGACCGAGCTGGATATGCGCCACCTCGCCGAGGGTGACCGGCACGCCGCCTGCATCCAGGCGCAGGGGTATGCTGCGAAAATCATTCAGCGTCTGCAGATAACCCGAGGCGCGCACCATAAATTCGGTTTCCGCCAGCTCCAGCAGCGCACCACCGGTTTCCTGGTTGGCCCTGGAGATTGCCTCGGCGACCTGCTGCTGGGTGATGCTGCGGCTGGCCAGCTTTATCGGGTCGAGCAGCACCTGGTACTGCTTGACCATGCCGCCGATGGTGGCCACCTCGGCGACATTGGCCACGGTTTTCAGCTCGAACTTGAGGAACCAGTCCTGCAGCGCGCGCAGCTGCGCCAGGTCATGTTTGCCCGTGCGGTCGACCAGCGCGTACTGGTAGATCCAGCCGACCCCGGTGGCGTCCGGGCCCAACGCTGGCGCGGTTCCAGCAGGCAGGCGGGCCTGCACCTGGCTGAGGTATTCCAGCACCCGCGAACGCGCCCAGTACAGGTCGGTGCCATCCTCGAACAGCACGTAGACGAAGCTGTCGCCGAAGAAGGAGTAACCGCGCACAGTCTTCGCCCCCGGCACCGAAAGCATGGTGGTGGCCAGCGGATAGGTGACCTGATTCTCGACGATCTGCGGTGCTTGGCCCGCATAGGGGGTGCGGATGATCACCTGCACGTCGGACAGGTCCGGCAGTGCATCGATGGCGGTGTTCTGCACCGACCAAACACCCCAGCCGACGGCGAACAGGGTGGCCAGTAGCACCAGGAAACGGTTGGCCACCGACCAGCGGATCAGGGCGGCGATCATGGTTGCACCTCCAGCTTCTCCAGCTGCTCGATGCGCAGGCCGTCGTCCGTTTCGCGCACGCCAAAGCGCACCGAATCACCGGCCTGGACGGCTTGCAGCAGGGCCGGATCGGCCACCGGAAAACTCATGGTCATGCCGGGCATACCGAGGGTTTTGAAGGGGCCATGGGCCAGGGTCACCTCGTTCTCGCCGAGGTCGACGACCTTGCCTTGTGCTTCATGCAAAGCTGGCATCGCCATGGTTTCTGGCGAGTCCAGAGTCTGGGCGAAAACGCCACGCAGGCTGGCCTCCGAGTCGAGCAGAAACTGGCCGGAGGCAACCACCTGCTGGCCTTCCTCTAGGCCCTGCAGCACTTCGACCTTGTCCGTGTTTTCCCGGCCCAGGCGAATCTCCACCGGCCGGTAACTGCCCTCGGCCTCGGCGAGCATCACCAGGGACCGGCGGCCGGTACGGATCACCGCCTCGTTGGGCACGTACAGTGCGCTCTGTTCGCTCGGGCGTTGCAGTCGTACCTGGGCCGTCATTCCGGGTCGCAGCCGGCCTTGTGGGTTGTCCAGCTCGACCCGCAGCCTGACCGTGCGGCTGTCCAGATTGGCTTCGGGTAAAAAGACACTGACCGTGCCGCTCAACACTTCGCCGGGAAAGGCCGGCAGGCGCGCCTCGACCGTTTGGCCGAGCCTGACCCCGGTGGTTTCCGCTTCGGGCACCGCCACCTCGAGCCAGACGCTGCTCAGGCCATTGATGCGGGCCAACGCCTCGCCTGCGGCCAGGGTCATGCCCTCGCGCACATTAAGCTCCTGCAGCACGCCTGCAATCGGACTGGTTACCGTCCAGAGTGGCTGGATCTTGCCGCTGCGCTCGATGCGGGCGATAAGCTGCTGCGGCATGCCGGCCAGGCGCAGGCGTTGACGGGCAGCGTCCAGCAGGGATTTGTCAGCGATCTCGCGCAAGGCCAGGAACTCCTCCTGGGCGGCCGTCCAGGAGGGTACCAGCAGGTCGGCCAGCGGGTCGCCGACCGCCAGCAGGTCCTCAGGGGCACGCCGGTAGACGCGCTCGACGAAGCCACCACTACGCGCCTGCACCACGGCGACGTCGCGGCTGTTGAAGGTCAGGCTGCCGAACACCTCCAGCTCGCTAGCCAAGCTCTCGCGGGTGACGCTGGCCAGGCGCATACCGAGGTTCTGGGTGACGCTCGGGTCGATGCTGACCGCCGCGCTGTCGCCCGACTCGTCGGCATAGCGTGGCACCAACTGCATGTCCATAAAGGGCGACTTGCCGGGCTGGTCGAATTTCTGTTGCGGGTACATGGGGTCGTACCAATAGAGCACCTCGCGCTCGTCTGCTGCCGAGGCCTGCTGGGCACTGGCCATGCTGGGCCCGGCCTCCACAAGCGGTTGCGCGAACCAGTAGCCGCCTGCTGCGCCAATGGCGAGTGTCAAGCCGGTCAGCAGCGTGCCTTGCCAAATTCGAGTCTTCATTGGCTACCTTCTCCGTAGGCAAAATACAGGCGGGCGCTGGTCTGCGCGCGTTGCTGTTCAAGGTCAATGTGTTTCAGGCGGGTTTCGATCAGCTCGCGGCGCGCGGCGACCAGGGTCATCAGCTCGCCGCTGCCGGCACGGTAGTCGGCCATGGCCAGGCGCACCTTCTCCTCAGCGAGCGCTACCAGGGTCTGCCGGCTGCGCTGCACGGCGCGCTCCAGGCGGCGGTACTCGGCCAGGTCATCGTCCAATTGCTGGACGTGATCGCGGCTCATGTCCTCGCGCTCGGCCTCCAGCCGCAGCAGGTCGGCGCGTTTGGCGGCAATCTTCGGGTTTTGGCGGTTGGCGGTGAACAGCGGTAGGTCGAAGGTAAACTGCACGGAAACCATGTCGCCAAAAGCCTCGCCGCGCTTCTGGTAGGCCAGCTGCCAACTCCAGTCAGGCTGCTTGTCTGCTTCGGCCAGCCGCACTTGGGCCTCTGCCTGCTGCGTCAGCGGTGTGAAGGCCTCCAGCACCGGGTGACGATCCACACTGTGGCGCACATGCAGGTCATCGACTCGCCAGCTTGGCCAGGCGCCGGTCAGCGGCTCGACCGCAGCCGGCCCGACCCAGCGGCGCAGGGCTGCGCGGGCCTGCGTGCGGTTACGTTCTAGTTCATCCTCCTGTTCGGCGAGCAGCGCCGCTTCTTGCTTGGGTGCCACACTATCGGCCACCTGGCCACGACCGCCGGCCAGGCGCGCCTGTACGGCCTTGCTCAGCAGGCGATTCTCCTCGTACAGGCTCTGGAACAGCTGCAGCTTGCGCTCGACAGCGAAGCCACCGATCCAGGCCAGCGCGGTTTCCCGGCGCACCCTGAGGCGCTCGATCTGCTCTAACGCATCGGCGCTGTCGATGCCCGCCTGGGCGACCTCGATCCGCGCGCGGCGCTTGGCGCGGTTGGGTACTTCCTGCATAACCCCGACCATCTGCATGGTCATGAAGTCACGGGTGAAGTGGCCACGCGCATCGCCCTCGATGGGAAAGTTCTGCACGCCCAATAGCAGCTTGGGGTCCGGCAATTCGCCGGCGGGGATGGCAGCCTGGCCGACGGCCTCGCGGTTGGCCGCCTGGGCCGCCAGTGACGGCGCCTCACGCTCAGCCAGGCGCAGGGCCTCGTCCAGGGTAAGGGCGGCGGCCAGGCCGGGTACGGCCAGGCCACATAACGCGAGGGCCGCCAGACAGAGGCGCCCTGCGCAATAGCGTCGGAAATTCATTTTCTCGATTCCTGTGGGTGATCCGGCGCGCACCCAGGCGGGCACACGCACACTGTTTCGCCGCCTAAGAGGGCGAAACAGAACTCAAGTCAGCACGGGAATCAGGCGCGGGGTGGCCGCCACACCCCGGAAGGGGACGTGGTTGGAAGGAAGTCGTGGGTAGGCGTGGTGGCTACGGAGCGAGAAAACAGAAGAGGCGTCTTGATGACCGAGACCTGCAGCATGCTGCTGCTCTTGCATTCTTGTCCGGTCTTGCAGACTTTGCCGCTGGACATTTGTTGCTGATGGTCTTCGCAGCACGAAGCCTGCGAATCCTCCATCGAGATGCCGTGCTGTTCCATGGGGCAAGGTTGCGAAAACGCCAGCGCACCCGCCACCCCATTCAGGGGCAGGCTCAGGCTGAGCAGCAGGAGCAACAGCAGGTGCAGGCGTCGTTTCATGCGGTGGAGTCTAGTTCAGCCCTATCCGAGGACGCAATCGGTTTGAGTGCACACGCGAAATACGATTCTTCACGAGCCGACCATGGCGCGACTCTGTGCCTTGATGTCATGGTGCAGAATTCGCTCGTTGTCGCTGTAATCCACCGGAACATCAATGAGATGCACCCCCGGCTCGGCCAGGCAGTAGTTCAGCAATCGTTCAAAGTCGTCCGCACTGGTGGGCCGGTGCCCTTGGGCACCGTAGCTTTGGGCGTAGCGCACAAAATCCGGGTTGCCGAAGTCCAGGCCGAAATCCGCAAAGCCGAGATTGCGCTGTTTCCACTTGATCATGCCGTAGCCGTTGTCGCGCAGTACCAGCACGGTCAGATCCAGCTTCAAGCGCACGGCGGTCTCCAGCTCCTGAGAGTTCATCATAAAGCCGCCATCGCCACAGACCGCCACCACTTTGCGCGCCGGGCAGACCATTTTGGCCGCCATGGCCGATGGCAGGCCGGCCCCCATGGTGGCCAGGGCGTTATCGAGCAGCACAGTATTGGGTTGATAAGCCCGGTAGTTGCGGGCAAACCAGATCTTGTAGATGCCGTTATCCAACGCCACGATGCCGTCGTCGGGCATAAGTCGGCGCAGGCTGTGCACCAGGCGCTGGGGGTAGATGGGAAAGCGGTCATCTTCCGAGCCTTCCAGCAGCTGCCGATCCAACCTGTTCTTGACCTGCATAAACCAGCTGAAATCCCAGTGCGGTTGAGGCTCAAGGGCTTGCGTCAGACGCTCCAGGCTGTTGGCAATGTCACCAATGACGCCCTGTTGGGGGTAGTAGACCGCATCCACTGCCGCCGGCACGTAGTTCAGGTGAATCACTTGCGCGTCGCCCGCCTGGGCCACCGATGCCAGGGGACCTTCCTCCAGAGCATGGCTGCCCATGATAAAGGGCGGCTTTTCCACCACATCGTGGCCCACATTGATAATCAGATCGGCCGCCTCGATGGCGCGGTGCAAAAAGTCGTCACTCGACAGCGCTGCAGTACCCAGAAACAGAGGATGGCGCTCGTCCACTACGCCCTTGCCCATCTGGGTGCTGAAAAAGGGAATGCCGCTTTTTTTCACCAGTTGCGCCAGGGCAATGCAACTGTGCTGGCGATTGGCACCTGCGCCCAGCAGCAACAGCGGGCGGCGGGCCGACTGGATCATGACCAGAGCCCGTTCGATGGCGTGATCCGTGGCCTGGGGGATATCGAATGTGCTCTTGGCGATGACTTGGGCATCGGTGTCCTCGCGGGCGATGTCTTCCGGCAACTCCAGATGAGTAGCGCCCGGGCGCTCCAGTTGGGCGCGGCGGAAGGCTTCGCGCACGCGCGCCGGAATAGTGTGCGCACTGGCTATCTGCCGTGTGTACTTGGTTAGGGGCGCCATCATGTCCACCACATTGATGATTTGAAACTCGCCCTGCTTGCTTGCCTTGATAGGCTTTTGCCCGGTAATCATCAACATGGGCATGGCGCCCAATTGGGCGTAAGCGGCCGCCGTCACCAGGTTGGTGGCACCCGGCCCCAGGGTGGCCAGGCAGACGCCGACGCGGCCGGTCAAGCGACCATAGGTGGCGGCCATAAAGCCGGCGGCCTGTTCATGGCGGGTCAATATCAGTCGAATGGACGATTCCACAAGCGCGTCCAGGAAATCCAGGTTTTCCTCGCCTGGCACCCCGAAAATGTACTCCACGCCCTCGCTCTCCAGCGCCTGGACGAACAGTTTGGATGCCTTCATGACTTGTGTGCTCCTATGGGTTGGTTTTCGGTTTCGCGCGTGGCAGACCCCGACTCGGCTTTTTCCACGTGGGTCATTTCCTGATCGGGTTGGAACGTCTCGGCGCTGGCCTCCTGGAGATAACAGCAGTAGTGCGCTGGGGCTTGCTCCAGGCTCAACAGTGAACCGGCCGGCACATAGGGAAATATCTGGTCGTAGCGGCGGATCTCGAATTGGTTGACGCGACGGTGCAGGTGAGTGCGGTTGAGCAGGCTCGGGTGTTTGAGCCCGGTGGAGCCCAGCAGCTCAGCCGTTGCCGCCAGGGTTTTTTCGTGAAACTGCGCGACTCGGGCGGCTTTGTCGGTGACCACCAGCCCTTTGTAGAGCTTGGGGTTCTGGGTGGTGATCCCGGTGGGGCAGCGGTTGCTGTTGCAGGTCAACGATTGCACGCAGCCCAGGGCCAGCATCATGCCACGCGCGCTGTTGCACAGGTCGGCACCCAGGGCCAGGTGTTTGATCAGGTGAAAGCCGGTAAAAATCTTGCCTGAGGCAATCAACTTGACGTGCTCGCGCAGGTTGAGGCCAATCAGGCAGTTTTCCACAAACGCCAGCGCTTCGCGCAGGGGCATGCCCACTGAGTTGGTGTATTCCAGCGGTGCGGCACCGGTGCCGCCTTCACCGCCGTCCACGGTAATAAAATCCGGCGTTGTGCCAGTGGCGACCATGGCTTTGCAGATTGCGACGAACTCGCTTTCGCGCCCGATAGCCAGCTTGAAGCCGATGGGCTTGCCACCCGAGAGTTCACGCAGCTGAACGATAAATTCCATCAGCCCTCGAGGGCTATCGAACGCCAGATGGGTCGGCGGCGAGATGATCTGTGTGCCGACGGGCACCGCACGGATGCGGGCGATTTCTTCGGTGTTCTTGCAGCCAGGCAGTATGCCGCCGTGGCCCGGTTTTGCGCCCTGGGACAATTTGATCTCGATCATTTTGACGCTGTCGAGCCGGGCTTTCTCGCGGAATTTGTCAGGGTCGAAGTTGCCGTCCTCATCCCGGCAGCCGAAGTAGCCGGTGCCGATCTGCCAGACCAGGTCGCCACCTTCTTCCAGGTGGTAGGGGCTGATGCCGCCCTCGCCGGTGTTGTGGAAGAAGCCACCTATCTTGGCACCGCGATTGAGCGCCCGCACGGCGTTGCGGCTCAAGGCGCCAAAACTCATGGCGGATATGTTGAGAATGCTCGCGCGGTAGGGTTTGAGGCAATCGGGCCCGCCGATGGTCACGCGCAGCTCGTCCACCTGCTCCGCCGTCATGGCTGAGAGCGAATGACCTATCCACTCATAGCCCGAGCGGTTGACATCCACGCGGGTGCCAAAGGGCACGGTGTCGGAGGCCCCTTTGGCGCGCTGGTAGACGACATTGCGGAACATCCGGTTGATGGGCGTGCCGTCGGTGTCCGACTCGGCAAAGTACTGACGGAAGAAAGGTCTGAGGGCCTCCATGACCCAGCGGCCACGCCCGATCAGGGGAAAGTTACGCCAAAGGCTGTGGCGCTTTTGCAGGGCGTCGTAGAGCCCAAGCAAAAACAGTGGCAGGGCCAGAATCATCACCCAGAGCGCCGGTGGCCAGAGGTAGCACAGCATGAAAAAAGTGGCAAAAAAGAGTACAGACAAGCTGAGATAGGTTTTGAGCATACGGGCCTCTTTTGCGGGTGGCGCTGAAGGCGGTTGCAGAAGCTGAGTGCACCAAGACTATAAGCCAATAGAACAGGGTGCCGAGGGAGATGATGGCATTGACCGCACCCGAGGCGGCTCGGGTGCAGCCTGGCTCCTGTGCCTAGCGACGCTTTCGCTAGGCACAGGAGCTGGCTTTCAAGCAGGCCCAGGCCCTTGGCGAGTTATCGGATAGCCAAGCCCCTGCAGCGCTTGCGCTCTATATGCACTGCGCCATTTGTGGTTTGCGCACCCAGGCCAAGTCGGGCTTGAGCCAGAAGGACCTACTCATTGTGATCAAGGCGATCATTGCCAGCCTGAGATGATTTTTGCTTTTTTACGGACTGAGCAGTCCTGATGACGGCGAAGTTCGCGACTGCAGGCTCACCTCAGCGTAACGAATGGGCCTCTCGCGTCTCAAAAGAGCAGTATCCCAGGAAGCTTGAAACGCCATGCATGCCACCTTGCCTCTACTCAATGCGCTGAGTTTTCCAGCGATAAGCCGCGTCCAACTGCAGGCATTGCAGGTCAACCTGACCTATCAGTGCAACCAGCGCTGCTTACACTGCCATGTCAACGCCGGGCCAACCCGTACCGAGGCCATGACCGATGAGAGCCTGGCCTTGCTGCATCAGGTGATTGATACCCACTCTGTACAGACCCTGGATCTGACCGGCGGCGCGCCGGAGATGCACCCGCGTTTTCGCGAGATTGTCCGTCACGCTCGGCGCGAAGGTTTGCGGGTAATTGATCGTTGCAACCTGACCATTCTCAGTGAGCCGGGCTATGCAGACCTGGCCGAGTTTCTTGCCGAGCAGGGGGTGGAGGTCAGCGCATCCTTGCCTTGCTACTCGCGCGATAACGTCGACAAGCAGCGCGGCGATGGCGTGTTCGACGTCAGCATCGACGGCCTGCAGCAGCTTAATAGGCTGGGTTATGGACGGGACGGCAGTGGGTTGATTCTTAACCTAATGTACAACCCGCAGGGTCCGAGCCTGCCGCCTGCGCAGGCGCAGCTCGAAGCCGACTACAAGGCTCATCTGGTCGAGGACTTCGGCATTATTTTCAATCATTTGCTGACCATTACCAACCAGCCGATTGCCCGTTTTGGCAGCACCCTGGTGAGCAAAGGCACCTTCAATAGTTATATGCAATTGCTGCGCGACAGTTATCGACCGGAAAACCTCGACGCGGTGATGTGCAAGAGCCTGGTCAGTGTCGACTGGCAAGGCTACCTGTACGACTGTGATTTCAATCAGATGCTCGAACTGCCCCTGGCCATACCTGGGCTGATTGGTCGCGACCGCCCCCATCTGCGAGATTTGCTCAAGGCACCCAGCCTTGAAGGCAATCCCATTATCACTCGCGATCACTGCTATGCCTGCACCGCCGGGCAGGGCTCCAGTTGCGCCGGTGCACTGGATAATCAATAAGGAGAGGTTTGTCATGGATAAGCGCAAAGCGGCCCTGTTGGCCATTGTTCTGCTCGCAATAGCGGGTTTCTTTCTGTTCGATCTGGGCCAGTACCTCAATCTGACCAGCCTCAAGGCACAACAGGTCGCCCTGAACGCCCAGGTCTCCGCCAATCCACTGTTGGCAGGCGGTCTGTTCTTCCTGCTGTATGTCGTTGCTACGGCGCTGTCGCTGCCTGGTGCGGTGTTGTTGACGTTGGTTGCGGGTGCCTTGTTCGGCCTGTTCGGCGGTACGTTACTGGTTTCTTTTGCTTCCACTCTGGGGGCGACCCTGGCCATGTTGATTAGCCGCTTTCTGCTGCGCGACTGGGTCCAGGCCAAGTTCAGCCAGCGCCTGGCCAGTATCGATCAGGGTATCGAGCGGGAAGGGACCTCCTATCTGTTTGCCCTGCGGTTGGTGCCGGTGTTCCCGTTCTTCCTGATCAACCTGGCCATGGGCCTGACCAAACTACCGGCGCGCACCTATTGGTGGGTCAGCCAGTTGGGCATGTTGCCTGGCACCCTGGTGTTCGTGAATGCTGGGCGTGAGCTGGGCCAACTGGACTCGCTGGGCGGCATTCTGTCGCCGGGCCTGCTGGGGGCTTTTGTTCTGCTCGGTTTGCTGCCGATTGTTTCGCGCAAGCTGCTGGAGCTGGTCAAGGCGCGCAAGGTCTATGCCGGCTGGGATAAACCCAGGACGTTCGACCGCAATATGGTGGTGATCGGGGCAGGTTCCGGCGGGTTGGTGTCGGCTTATATCGCTGCAGCGGTCAAGGCTAAGGTCACCCTGATCGAGAAACACAAGATGGGAGGCGACTGCCTTAATACGGGTTGCGTGCCATCCAAGGCCCTGCTGCGCTCGGCCAAGCTGGCCAATGAAATGAAAAAGGCGGAAAAACTTGGCTTCAAGCCGATCAAGGCCGAGGTCGATTTCGCCGCAGTGATGCAGCGCGTGCAGCGGGTGGTGGCGGATGTCGAACCCCATGATTCAGTGGCGCGCTACACCAGTCTGGGCGTGGATGTGATCGAGGGCGAGGCGAAGATCACCTCGCCGTGGACGGTGGAAGTCAATGGCCAGGCCCTCAGTACTCGCTCTATCGTTATCGCCACTGGTGCACGGCCTTTGCTGCCGAAGATTCCCGGCATCGAACTGGTCGCGCCGCTGACCTCGGATAACGTCTGGAACCTGCGCGAACAACCCAAACGGTTGCTTGTGCTGGGTGGTGGACCGATTGGCTGCGAGCTGGCGCAGGCCTTCCAGCGTTTGGGCAGCGTGGTGACCCAGGTGGAAAAGAACGAACGCCTGCTGATGCGTGAGGACCCCGAGGCTAGCGAAGCGGTGATGGCCAGCCTGCGTCAGGACGGGGTGGACTTGCGCCTGGGCCATAAGGCCGTGCGTTTCGAGGTAGTTGAGGGGCAACGCCAGCTGATCTGCCTCAATCTGGTCGCCGACAGTGAAGTGCGCATCGACTTCGATCAGGTGCTGGTTGCCCTGGGCCGGGTGGCCAACGTCAAGGGCTTTGGTGCCGAAGAGCTGCAGCTGGCTGTACGGCCCAATGGCACTCTGGAAGTCGACGAATACCTGGCCACGCGCTTGCCCAATATCTTTGCCGTGGGCGATGTCACCGGCCCATATCAGTTCACCCACACCTCGGCGCATCAGGCCTGGTTTGCCGCCGTTAATGGTTTGTTCGGCACTTTTAAGCGCTTCAAGGTGGATTACCGGGTGATCCCTTGGGCCACCTTTACCGACCCGGAAGTGGCCCATGTCGGGCTCAATGAGCAGGACGCCAAAGAGCAGGACATCGCTTATGAGGTGAGCCGCTTCGGCATCGACGATCTCGACCGCGCCATCGCCGACGAAGCCGCCCATGGCTATATCAAGGTGCTGACCGTGCCGGGCAAGGATCGCATCCTCGGTGTGACCATCGTCGGCGAGCATGCCGGTGAACTGATCGCCGAGTACGTGGCGGCGATGAAGCAGGGCTACGGCCTGAACAAGGTGCTTGGCACCATTCATATCTACCCGACCATGGCCGAAGCCAACAAGTACGTGGCCGGTGAGTGGAAGCGTGCCCACGCCCCGCAGGCGGCATTGCGCTGGGTGGCGCGCTTCCATCAGTGGCGCTTGGGCGGCACCAAAGCGGATGCTCAATCGGAACTCAAGGTGAACGAGAAAACCCTGTGAACGGCCAATTCGACCTGTTGCTTGCAGGCGCGGGACATGCCCATTTGGGTGTGCTGCGCCTGTGTATGAGTGGCCAGCGGCCTAAAGGCCGTATCGGCCTGATCAGCTCGGGACCCTATGCCTGGTATTCGGGCATGTTGCCGGGGCTGTTGGCTGGCCGCTATCGAGCCGAGCAGTGCCGCATCCCATTACAAGCGCTCTGCTCGGCAACCGGTGTGGAGCTGCTGGAGGGGCAGATCAGCGAGCTGGACCCGCTTACCAGATGTGTCGAACTGACAGATGGCCGGCAGTATTCGGCCGCCTGGTTGTCACTCAATCTGGGGTCTGTGCCCAGAGTTCCACAGGGCTCGGAGGCCGTGCTGGAGGTTTTGCCGGTCAAGCCGTTTGAAGCTTTTTTGCAGGGGTGGCAACGCTGGCAACAGGCACCCCAAGCATTGGCGATTCTCGGCGGTGGTGCGGCCGGGGTTGAGCTGGCCCTGGCCCTGGCACCACAGGTACCTGAGCTGACCTTGCTGAGCAGCGCCCAGGTATTGGCCGGGCATCCCCTTGCGCTGCGCAAGCGGGCACTGCGCCATTTGGCAGAAGCTGGAGTCCGGGTAGTGGAAGGTGTGGCTGTTGATTCGATTCATGGCGATGCCCTGGTCGCTGGTGATCGACTTGTATGGTGCGGTGCAAGGGTGATTCTGGCCACCGGAGCCAGTGCATTGCCCTGGCTTAGCCTGTCCGGTCTGGACTGCGATGAGCGCGGTTTCGTTCGAGTCGGGCGGACACTGCAGAGCCTGTCACACCCCCATGTGTTTGCCGCCGGAGACTGCGCAAGCCTTGGCGCCACAACGCGTAGCGGGGTATACGCCGTGCGCCAGGGGCCGGTGCTGGCGGCCAACCTGAGTGCAGCGCTGTCAGGCCAGGCCACGACGCCATTTCAACCGCAGCGCCGTTCGCTGGCGCTGCTGGCTGATGGCCAGGGCGGCGCGCTGCTTAGCTGGTCGGGAATGACGGCCGAAGGCCAGTGCTTGGGGCGCTGGAAAGATCGTCTGGATCGCAGCTTTATCGCACGCCACCTCGGCACCCTATGAAGACTTTATGACGGATCTTCCATCTTGGTTGGGCAAACACCCGTGCCGGCTATCCAGGTCGGCCATTCTGAAGGAGATGTGGTAATGAAAATCTGGACCCTGCTGCTGCTGCGTGTCTCGCTTGGCTGGTTGTTGGTTATCTGGGGCGCGGACAAAGTATTTAACGTCGAGCACGGGATGGCAGTAGCCAACAAGTTCTACTTCGGCTTTCTCGCCGTTGAGAGTGCGTTGCAAGCGGCTGGCGTGTTGCAGATGTTGGTGGGGCTGGCGGTGGTGATCGGTTTTGCCCGGCGCTGGGTTTATCCACTGCAAGTGCTGCTCAACGGTGCGTCGCTGCTGGCGGTGCTGCAGTCGGTTATCGACCCCTGGAGCTGGGTATTTGAGGGCAGCAATGCCTTGTTCTATCCCTCGCTGATCATCTTTGCGGCCAGCCTGTTGCTGATTGCCTATCGCGATGAGGACAAGTGTGTGCTGGGTAAAAAATACTGAGTTGTAACAAAACACTGGATACCGACTCGAAGTAGGTCAGCAAGATGTGGCTGGCATTGGCACAACAACAAACGCCACCCAACGGTGGCGCACCGCCTACACAAGAGGGGTATCCAATGCACCGCTTTACACTCAGTCTGTGCGGCCTGGCTGTGGCAGCAGCCTTTAGCCAAACGGCCCTGGCCAGCCAGCAATCAGAGGCGCAGGGCTTTATCCAGGACAGCAGCTTCAACCTGCTTAATCGCGCCTTCTATTTCAATCGTGATTTCCGCAACGGCGGCTTCAATAGCGCCGGCACCAACGCGAACAAGCCCGGCCAGGAGAACGGTTACCGCGAGGAGGCCGCCTACGGGATCATGGGCTTCTACGAGTCCGGCTTTACCCAAGGCACGGTTGGCTTCGGCGTAGATGCCTATGGCTTTCTCGGTATTCGTCTCGATGGCGGCGGCGGTCGCACCGGCACTTTGCTTGCGCCGATAGGCGGCGATGGTGAACCCGAGCGGGACTGGAGTGAAGCGGGTGGGGTGGTCAAGCTGCGGGTGTCGAACACCGTACTCAAATACGGTGAGCAGCAGTTTGGCAATCCTGTGGTGGGTACTGGAGATGCGCGCCTGTTGCCTGAAACCGCCACGGGCTTTTTCCTCAGCAGTGAGGAAATCGAGGGCCTTGCGTTGGACGCAGGCCGTATCACCGCAATGAACAACTTCAACAGCAGCAACTCTGATGATGAACTGCTGATCCAGTATGCCGGCGATGTTGGCGACGCAATCAGTTGGGCGGGAGGCTTCTACACGCCGACGGATAACCTGACCCTGGGCCTGTACGCTTCCCGCGTCGAGGATACCTGGGACCGCTACTACGCCAATCTCGGCTACACCTTCGATCTGGGCGAGGAGCGGTCGCTGAATTTCGACCTCAACCTCTACCGCACCGACGATGAAGGCAAGCGCCTGGCTGGCAAGATCGACAATACCGATTGGTCGCTGGCCGGTAAGTACAGCGCCGGTGCCCACGCCCTAACCCTGGCGTTCCAGCAGATCGATGACGAGGCCGGTTTCGATTACATCGGCTTCAATGGCATCTACCTGGCCAACTCGGTGCAGTATTCGGACTTCAACTCCCCGGGAGAAGAGTCCTGGCAGCTGCGCTATGACCTGGATATGGCCAGTTATGGCGTACAGGGCTTGACCCTGATGGCACGCTATATCATCGGCAGTGGCATCGACAGCTCGGGCACCGATCCTGCCAATGCATTTGCCGGTGCCGATGGCAAGCATTGGGAGCGCGATATCGAGGCCAAGTATGTGGTGCAGGCAGGCGCGGCCAAGGATCTGTCGTTCCGGGTTCGGCAAGCGACGCATCGCGGCACCTCCGACCAGATCGATGGCGATATCGACGAAGTTCGCCTGATAGTCGAGTACCCGTTGAGTATTTTGTAGAAGTTCGCTCATGGTTGAGTGAAGTCTAGGGGTTGTTTGCTCCTTCCCCTGACCTTGGGGCTGTATCGGGTGATACAGCCCCTTTTTTAGTTCGTGTCGACCCAACGCTAAATGGGCTGGCGCTGTAACAATCGCGCTGATTTTTTATCTATTTAATAAGTGACCTTTATTAATCAATCCACTTGATCAGCGTTGTTCTGTCTGTGTGTTACACACAGCAACGCTCTCCTATGAACAGAGGTTATCCATGCACGAGTCGGTACAGAACTACTACGGCAAGGTCCTGCAAAGCAGCGGCGACCTGAAGACCAGTGCCTGTTGCGATGTATCCAACATGCCCAACTGGCTCAAGCCGCTGTTGGCCAAGGTCCATCACGAAGTCAGCGCCCGTTACTACGGCTGCGGCCTGGTCGCCCCGGCCTTACTGGAGGGATGCCGAGTACTCGACCTGGGCAGCGGCTCGGGCCGCGATTGCTATGTATTAGCGCAACTGGTCGGGGCAGGGGGTTCCGTGCTTGGAGTGGATATGACTGCCGAGCAGCTGGCGGTGGCCAATGCCCATCTGGATTACCACACCGCGCAGTTCGGTTACGCCAATGTGGAATTTCGCCACGGCTATATCGAGGATCTAGCGGCATTGGACCTGGCCGATGCCAGCTTCGATGTGATCGTGTCCAACTGCGTGATCAATCTGTCACCCGACAAGGACAGCGTGTTGCGTGAGACCTATCGTCTGCTCAAGCCGGGCGGTGAATTGTATTTCTCCGATGTCTACGCCGACCGCCGTCTGGCCGACGAGTTGCGCCAGGACGAGGTGCTGTACGGTGAGTGCCTGGGCGGCGCGCTGTACTGGAATGACTTCGAGAACCTGGCCCGCCGGCATGGCTTTACCGATCCACGGCTTGTCGAGGATCAGCCGATTAGCATTACCGACCCGGCACTGGCGGAAAAACTCGGCGATGCACGTTTCTTCTCCGCCACCTACCGGTTGTTCAAGCTCGAAGGCCTGGAGCCGGCCTGCGAGGACTACGGTCAGGCGGTGATCTATCAGGGCAGCATCGCCGGTGCGGCCACTGCATTTGTGCTGGATAAACACCATCGGATCGAGACTGGCCGGGTATTCCCAGTGTGCGGCAATACCTGGCGTATGCTGCAGGACAGCCGCTTCGCCGCGCACTTCCAGTTTGTTGGTGACTTCAGCCGCCACTTCGGCCTGTTCGAGGGCTGTGGCGGCGGTTTACCGTTCGATCAGCAGGGTGCCGCCGCTTCTCCAGCTAGTTGTTGCTAAGGGGTTGCAAGAAGATGATCAGTCGCAACCTTATAGTCCTTGCCTGCACGACGTTGCTGCTGAGCGCCTGTACTCCACACGACAAGCAGACCATTACGCTCTCAGGCTCACATAGGGCACATGCCGTTGGTGATCTCGTGGCTTTCCATCTGCGCGGGCTGTAATTGCGGTGCTACCTCATATTGGTAAAAGTAAGAGGTCATCGGCATACGCCTAGCTGCTTTGAACCCGGCCTTCATTTTTCCTCGCTCCTGGAGGCCTGGCGTGTGGTATGGCTTTCTACTTTGCGGCTGGTGCTATGCGGTCATTCATAAGGCTGATGGAACATTGGGCGGGATAATTCATTCGCTACACTGGGCCATCTACCACAGCACAACAAGGCAGCTTTCCTATGCAAAATCGCATGATGATCACCGGCGCAGGTTCGGGTTTGGGGCGTGAGATTGCCCTGCGTTGGGCGCGTGAGGGCTGGCAGTTGGCGCTGTCGGATGTTAACGAGCCGGGCCTGACGCAAACCTTGCTGATGGTGCGTGAGGCTGGCGGCGATGGCTTCATCCAGCGTTGCGACGTGCGTGATTACAGCCAGCTGACGGCGTTTGCGCAGGCCTGTGAGGAGAAGCTCGGCGGCATTGATGTGATCGTTAACAACGCAGGTGTTGCTTCCGGCGGTTTCTTCAGCGACTTATCGTTGGAGGATTGGGATTGGCAGATCGGGATCAACCTGATGGGCGTGGTCAAGGGCTGTAAGGCCTTCCTGCCGCTGCTGGAAAAAAGTAAAGGCAGGATCGTCAATATCGCCTCCATGGCGGCCTTGATGCAGGGCCCGGCGATGAGCAACTACAACGTGGCTAAAGCTGGCGTTGTGGCGTTGTCGGAAAGCCTGCTGGTCGAGTTAAAACTGCATGAAGTCAGTGTGCATGTGGTGTGCCCATCGTTCTTCCAGACTAATCTGCTGGATTCCTTCCGCGGCCCGACGCCAGCGATGAAGGCGCAGGTCGGCAAGCTGCTGGAAAGCTCGCCGATCAGCGCAGCGGATATTGCCGATTACATCTACCAGGAAATCGGTAAGGGCGAATTTATGATTCTGCCCCACGAGCAGGGCCGCATGGCCTGGGCATTGAAGCAGAAGAACCCGCAGTTGCTGTACAGCGAAATGACCACCATGGCCGACAAGATGCGTGCGCCGCGCACCAAGTGATCAGGCGTTGCTGCTGTAGATTAGTTGATTTAAAGGTCAACTTATTTGCTGTTCGGGGTTGTCTGTGATGAGCTTGCGCTCTAAGGTTTGCGGCCATGTCGGCATGGCCGCGAAACTGATGGATTTACTGTGAAACCTTTCCCGCAGGCCATGCTGTTGCTGGCCTTGATCCTGGCTGCAATCAACCTGCGGCCCGGCATCACTTCCCTGGCGCCGCTGATCGAGCGGATTGCCGAAGAGCTGGCCTTGAGCCGTAGCTTGATTAGCCTGACGACTGCCTTGCCGGTGCTG
This sequence comes from Pseudomonas sp. C7.1, assembly GCF_056312395.1. NCBI lineage: Bacteria > Pseudomonadati > Pseudomonadota > Gammaproteobacteria > Pseudomonadales > Pseudomonadaceae > Pseudomonas > Pseudomonas sp. C7.1. Next base: position 854,110 of record NZ_JBWDTL010000003.1, read on the forward strand.
TGCATGGGTTTGCTGGCGCCTTTTGCGCCGCGTTTGGCCGTGCGCCTTGGCCTTGAGCGCACCATTGCCTTGTGTTTGGCGGTGATCGCCGTAGCGTTGCTGCTGCGTGCGGTGGGGCATACCAGCGCGATTCTGATTGGCAGCGCAGTGCTGCTGGGGGCGGCTATTGCGGTTGCTGGGCCTTTGCTGTCGGGCTTTATCAAACGGCATTTCGCGGGGCGCATGGGCAGCGTGGTGGGCTGGTATTCGCTGAGCATGGCGATTGGTGGCGCTGGTGGAGCGGTACTCACCATCCCGGCCACCCAGTGGCTGGCTAATGATTGGACCTATGGCCTGGCCATTTGGGCGTTGCCGGCGTTAGTCGGACTGCTGCTCTGGCTGTGCTTGCCTAACCGTATCGAAGCCGAGAGCGGGGCGGGGGGCATGGGTTTGCCTTGGCGGCAGCCGCGTGCCTGGTTGATCAGCGCATTCTTTGCCATTCAGGCTGGCTTGTTTTATGCCCTCGCTACCTGGGCTGTGGCGCGTTATCACGAAGCCGGTTTGAGCCTGATGCACAGCAATAGCTTGTTTAGCGTATCGATGCTGATGGGCTTGCCCAGCTCATTTTTGCTGCCTTGGTTGGCTCAGCGCTTCAAGAATCGCTACCTGCTGCTGGTAGGCTGCGGGCTGTTATCGTCGATCAGCCTGGCGATGATCACCTTTCAGCCTTTAGTGCTGCCTGAGCTGTGGGCGGTGACCATCGGCTTTGGCCTTGGCGGCTCCTTTGCCTTGTCGCTGGTGCTGCCGTTGTACGAGGCGGGTTCACCACTGGCAGTCAGCCGCTGGACGGCGATGATGCTGTGCATGGGGTACAGCATCGGCTGCTTGACTCCGGTGTTGACCGGCCTGGCGCGGGATCTGGCGGGTAACTATCAGTTACCGTTTATGGTGCTGACCGCGCTTGCCGTGTTGATGACGTTGCTGGCCTGGATGATGCGACGCGGACCAAAGCGCGCCCATAGCTGACGCTTATTTGGCAGCCGCTCCTTCCTTGGCCTGAAAGGCTGTGATAGAAGGCAGCCTTGATTTTCTGGAGTGCCTGCGTGGAGTCCGAATCCATCGTTTATGGTTGCATCCGTGACTGGCCGTCGGACAGTCCGGCGGAGAGCCGTCTGCGTCGTGAAATCAATCGGCAAGTACTCGATGAGCTGCCGACGGGCGATGCCTGGAGTTTTCTCGGGCGAGAGATGTTTGCCTGTTGCGAGCAGCCGGGTGATGGCCTGTACCAGACCCAGGTGATCCACTTTGGCGCCAGCTATCGCACGGTGGAGTATGAGTGGAGCCTTTGGATCAAGCAGTTCGAGGCGTTGCTCAAACGCCTGTACTGGGCCAGCGCGGTGGTGCATCTGGAAACTGAGTTGAACGGCACGCACACCTTTCGCTGGGAGTCGGATAACGGCTTTCATAGCCCGCAGGAAGGCGAGTTGCGCGTGCGCTGCGCCTGGGAGCGCGAAGGCGGTTTGCGCGGGTAGGTTGGGTTGACGCGCGCAGCGCGAAGCCCGACGAACCGTCCGTCTTGTTGGGCTTCGCTGCGCTCAACACCAACCTACGAGGATAAGGATAAGGTCACCCTGCGGCGTTTAGTCCTCAAGCGTATCCAGCCATTCTTTCGGCACATCGCGCTTCAGCGCCAGCTGGCATTGCTGGCTCTCGACATCAAACACAATCACCGCCTGGCCTTTGCTCAGGGCGTGGCGTACCCGCTCGATACGCGTATCCAGCGGGGTTTCGTCGCCATTGTCGGTGCCGTCGCGGGTGACGAAGTCTTCGATCAGGCGGGTCAGGGTGTCAGCTTCGAGCAGGGTATAGGGGATCAGCACGGTAAGGCCTCCAGAGCGCAGCGCGGATGCTAACGCGCATGGCCCTGGCTGGCCATGTCTGCCGTGCCGTTACTGGGCGGGCGGTTCTGCCGGGTGCAGGTAGATTTCCAGGGTGCTGTAGAGCTTGGCGCTGTCCAGGGGTTTGCCGAGGAAGTCATCCATCCCGGATTCGACGCCGTGCTGGCGGTGTTCATCGAGGATGTGTGCGGTCAGGGCGATAATCGGTACGGCAGGCAGGTTGTGCTGACGCTCCAGGCGGCGGATCTGCCGCGTGGCTTCGAAGCCGTCCATCTCTGGCATTTCGCAGTCCATCAGGATCAGTTGTGTAGCGCTCGGGTCGCGTTGGTATTCATTCAGGGCAGCGAGGCCGTTGGTGACCAAGCGCACGTTGTAGCCGCGTTTTTTCAAGAAGCCCTGAACCACCAACTGATTCACCGGATTGTCTTCTGCCACAAGGATGCAGGGTGTGCTGCCGGTGTCGTTGTAGGTTTTTGGCAGCGGTTTGATTTCTGCCGCGCGCGGTTCTTCGTAGAGTTCCAGCAGCGCACTGCGCAGTGCATTGATTGCCAGCGGCTGCGGCAGGCCGAGCAAGCGCAGGCCGGCGGAGCTGGGCAGTTGCTGGCATTGCTCGGGCGCACAGAGCAGCAGCACGCGTTGTCCGGGTTGCAGCAGTGGGCGTAACGAGTCCAGCCAGTGCTGAATGCTGCCCGGCCATGGCGCCATCAATACCAGCAGTGGCGGTGCGGCAAAATCTTCTAGATAACTGAGCAGGCTTTCCGGGTTCTGACAGCGCTCGGTACGCATGCCCCAGCGACCCAGCAGGCGACTCAGTGCATCCAGGCTTAGACCATCGAGGGAGGTGAGCAGCGCAGTGCGGCCCTTGAGCAGTTCATACAGCGGGTCGACAGGCAGCTCGTCATCGGCTTGCGGAATATCGAAAGCGAAACGCGTGCCCTGGCCCGGCGTGCTCTGTACTTCGATACGCCCGCCCATCATTTCCACCAGCTCCTTGCTGATCGCCAGGCCCAGGCCGCTGCCGCCGTAACGGCGGGTGGTGCTGGAGTCGCCCTGGGCGAAGGATTCAAACAGCTGGGTTAGGGCTTTGTCACTGATGCCAATACCGCTGTCGCTGATGGCAAACACCAGATGCGGTTTGCCCTGGGAATCATTACGTCGGCAGACGTTGAGTGCCACATGGCCTTCGGCGGTGAACTTCAGGGCATTGCTGAGCAGATTCATCAGCACCTGCTTGAGCCGCGTCGGGTCGCCCTGGGCGCGGCGTGGTACGCCAGTTTCTAGGCTGACATAGAGGCGCAGGCGTTTATCCAGGGCCTGCCCGGTAAACAGGCTGAGGGTATCGGAAATCAGTTCTTCCAGGTCGAACTCGATATGTTCCAGGCTGAGCTTGCCGGACTCGATACGGGCGTAATCAAGGATGTCGTTGATCACCGCCATCAGCGAACTGCCGGAGCTGGAGATGGTGTCGACATAGAAGCGCTGGCTGCGGTCCAGTGGGGTTTCCTTGAGCAGCTGCAACATGCCTAACACGCCATTGAGCGGGGTGCGGATCTCGTGGCTCATCTTGGCCAGAAAGCGGCTCTTGGCAAGGTTTTCTATTTCCGCCTGTTCGGCGGCGCGGCGCGATTGGAAGCCTTCTTCCTTGAGCAGGTTGATGCGGTCTGCCAGGCCGATGGACAGGGTGATCAGTTCAATGGTCACGCCGATCTTCACCACCGTAGCGCCGAACACACCCAGCACCTCCAGGCCTAGCGAGCCAGTGGTGGCCTGGATAAAGGCGAATAGCAGGATGGCCCAGGCCAGAGTGTAATAAGAGCCATAACGCACACCGCGCCGCCAGACGTAAAGACCGGTGAGCAGCAGGATCAGTGAGACCAGCGAGACCGTGACGCTGGCCAGGATGTTCCAGGCACTGAAGCCAATCAACGGCACCGACAGCAGGCAGCCGGCGCAGGCCAGCATTAACAGGCGCAGGCCAATATCCAAACGCGGAAAATACTGCGGCGCATGCAGGAAGTGGCGACTGAACTGAATCGCCGTCAGGCAGTGCAGGTACATCAGGATGTAGATGCTCACCGACTGGAACGCCACATGCTCGGGCAGCAGTTTGAACAGCATGCCGTCGAAGCAGGCGGCCAGCAGGCCAACATTGAGGTTGTAAGCCAGGTACCAGAGGTAGGCAGATTCGCGCAGCGAGATAAACAGAAACAGGTTGTAGCAGAACATCGCGAACAGCACGCCGTAGAACGCGCCATTGAAACCCATGAGGTTTTCCTGGGCGGCTGCGCTGGCCTGGTAGGTGCTGAAGAACAGCGGCATAAAGATCGTGCTGGTGGTTTCAACCCGTACCAGCAGGGTGCTCTCGCCGGGTGCCAGTTCTAGCGGGAACCAGAAGTTGCGCACCTGTACCGGGCGCTGGGAAAAGGCATAGCGATCACCGCTTTCTTGCATCTGCCACTGGCCATCGGTGGCGGCCAGAAACACCTGCAGATGATCAAGCAGCGGGTAGTTGACCTCCAAATAGCCCGCCAGATTTTGCGCCAGGCGGTTGTTCAGCCGTACCTTGAACCACCAGACTGAATCATTCTTGCCGAGGTTGGCGTGCTCGCCCTTAACCGGAGTAAAGCGCTCATCATTCAGGGCGCCGACCTGCTCAATACTCAGCTCGCCCTGCGGGTCTTCCAGGTAAGCCATGGATGGCCCGAGCGACAGGCGCAGGTCAGTATTGTCGAGGGTTGCAGGCAGCAACGCCCATGCCGGCCCACAGAGCCAGAACAGCACCACCACCAGCCATATCCGAGGCATTTACTGACCCCATTATTCTTATCTGGGGCCGAATCCAGCCCCTGCGTCATGGCGTCACTTTGCCCGGATGCACGCGGCCCTTCAAGCGTCCTGATCGAGTGGGCGCAACAGGCTGTCGACGGTGGGTACACGGGTGTCACTTTCCATCTGTGCATCGTGCTCCAGTTGGTGGCTAAAGCGCTCTAGCGAGCCCTGTGCTGGCTGGGCATCGCTGGAGAATACGGGTGGGCTGAGCACGTAAGCGGCAAGCAGACGGCTGAGGGCTTTGAGGCTGTCGATATGGGTGCGTTCATAGCCGTGGGTGGCATCGCAGCCGAAGGCCAGCAGGGCGGTGCGGATGTCGTGGCCGGCGGTGACCGCTGATTGCGCATCGCTGTGATAGTAGCGAAACAGGTCGCGGCGCACCGGGATCTCATTCTCGCTGGCTAGGCGCAACAGTTGGCGCGACAGGTGATAGTCATACGGCCCGCCGGAATCCTGCATCGCCACGCTGACGGTGTGTTCGCTCGATTGCTGGCCCGGTGCGACCGGGGCGATGTCGATGCCGACGAACTCGCTGACATCCCAGGGCAGAGCGGCAGCGGCGCCGGAGCCGACTTCTTCGGTGATGGTAAACAGTGGGTGGCAGTCGATTTCTGGCTCCAGGCCGCTTTCCTTGATGGCCTTGAGCGCGGTGAGCAGAGCAGCAACGCCGGCTTTGTCATCCAAATGGCGGGCGCTGATATGGCCGCTCTCGGTAAATTCCGGCAATGGGTCGAAGGCGACAAAGTCGCCCACCGAGATGCCCAGCGACTCGCAGTCGACGCGGGTGCTGCAGTAGGCATCCAGGCGCAGCTCGACGTGGTCCCAACTGATCGGCAGCTGGTCTACGGCGGTGTTGAAGGCGTGCCCCGAGGCCATCAGCGGCAGCACGCTGCCGCGAATCACCCCGTGATCGGTAAACACGCTGACGCGGCTGCCTTCGGCAAAGCGGCTCGACCAGCAGCCGACTGCGGCCAGGCCCAGGCGACCGTTATCTTGTAGTTCGCGGACGATTGCACCAATGGTGTCCAGGTGCGCTGAGACCGCGCGGTCCGGGCTGCTCTGTTTGCCTTTGAGTGTGCCGCGAATGGTGCCGCGCCGGGTCATCTCAAAAGGGATGCCGATCTCTTCTAGGCGCTCGGCGACGTAGCGCACGATGGTGTCGGTAAAACCGGTGGGGCTGGGAATGGCGAGCATTTCCAGCAGCACTTTCTGCAGGTAGACGAGGTCGGGTTCGGGGAGTTGCTGCATACAAGGTTCCTTGTGAACGTTATCTGGTCGGCCAGCGATATCCGCTATCTACTGCATTCCCGGACTGCGCTGCGCTTGTCCGGCTACGGTTGAGCTGTAGCCGGATAAGCCTTGGCGCAATCCGGGGCGCTCTCAAGCCACCTGGCTAAGCGGAAACAGCAGGTCGATAAAGCGCTCTGCCGTGGGTTGCGGCTGATGGTTGGCCAGGCCGGCGCGCTCGTTGGCTTCGATAAACACGTAGGCGGGCTGATCGGCGGCGGGCACCAGCAGGTCCAGGCCGACCACCGGAATATCCAGGGCGCGGGCGGCTTTTACCGCCGCATCGGCCAGCACCGGGTGGAGGATCTCGGTAACGTCCTCCAGGCTGCCGCCAGTGTGCAGGTTGGCAGTCTTGCGCACGGCCAGGCGCTGGCCGGCTGGCAGCACGCTGCTGTAGTCGACGCCCGCAGCATGCAGGGTGCGCAGGGTTTCAGCGTCTTTGGGTATGCGGCTTTCACCGTCGGTGGCGGCCTGGCGGCGACGGCTCTGGGCGTCGATTAGGTCGCCGATGCTGTGCTGGCCATCGCCGATCACTTCGGCTGGGCGGCGAATGGCGGCGGCCACCACGGCAAAGCCGATCACCAGAATGCGCAGGTCGCAGCCTGGGTGGAAACTTTCCAGCAGCACGCGGCTGTCGAAGCTGCTCGCGCGCTCGATAGCATCCTGCACATCCAGCGGCGTGCGTAGGTCCACCGCCACGCCCTGGCCCTGTTCGCCATCCACGGGTTTGACCACCAGACTGCCGTGCTCGGCGAGAAAGGCCGCGTTCTCTTCGGCGCTACCGGCCAAGCGCTGAGCTGGCAGGTGAAGCCCGGCCTGGGTCAGGGTGCGATGGGTCAGGCGTTTGTCCTGGCACAAGGTCATGCTGACGGCGCTGGTCAGGTCGCTCAGCGACTCGCGGCAGCGAATGCGTCGGCCGCCGTGGCTCAAGGTAAACAGCCCGGCATCGGCGTCGTCGACCTGCACTTCGATGCCACGGCGCAGGGCTTCATCGACGATGATCCGCGCGTAGGGGTTCATCGGCGTATGCGGGCCGGGGCCAATAAAAAGCGCTTCGTTGATGCCGTTTTTGCGCTTGATGGTAAAGGTCTGCAGCTCGCGAAAGCCCAGCTTGGCGTACAGCCCTTTGGCCTGCTCGTTGTCGTGCAGCACGGACAGGTCCAGGTAGCTGAGCCCACGGCTCATAAAATGTTCGACCAGATGGCGTACCAGCACCTCGCCGACCCCCGGCCGACTGCAGTGCGGATCGACCGCCAGGCACCATAGGCTGCTGCCGTGGTCCGGGTCCTGATAGGCCTTGTGGTGATTGAGGCCCATAACGCTGCCGATCACCGCGCCGCTGTCTTCATCTTCGGCCAGCCAGTACACCGGCCCGCCCAGGTGGCGGGGGGTGAGTTTGTCGGGCTCGATCGGCAGCATGCCGCGCAGCTGATACAGGGTGTTGATCGCCTGCCAGTCCTCGGCGTTCTGCGCGCGTCGCACCCGGTAACCGCGAAAGCCACGGCGTGCCGGGCGGTAGTCGGTGAACCACAGGCGCAGGGTGTCGGAGGGGTCGAGAAACAGCTGCTGCGGCGCTTGCGCCAGCACTTGATGCGGGGCCGCGACATACAGGGCGATATCGCGCTCACCGGGTTGTTCGCTCAGCAGGTCACTGGCCAGAGCGGCTGCATCCGGGTAGGTGTGGCCGAGCAACAGGCGGCCCCAGCCGCAGTGCACGGCTTGCGGCTCGCTCTGTGGGGCGTTGTGATCCTCGGCCAGGCGCGCTTGCAGGCGCTCGTAAGAGGGCGCTTGGCCGCGCAGCAGGCGTTGGTTAAAGGCAGTGGCACGCATTGGAGAGTTTCCTTTGCCGTGAGCAGATTGCGTATTTCAGGGTTGAGGCACTGCGGTGGATGCGCCTGTGCTCATCCACCGCAGCGGTCTACAGGCCGTGTTCGTTCAACCAGAGATTCAGCGCTGCCAGCTGCCACAACTTGGAGCCGCGCAGCGGTGTCAGCTGGCCGTGCGGATCACTCAGCAGGCGATCAAGCATGGCCGGGTTGAACAGACCGCGATCCTGGCTCGGGTCGAGCAATAGATCGCGTACCCAGCCTAGGGTTGCGCCCTCCAAGTGCTTGAGACCCGGCACCGGGAAGTAACCTTTGGGCCGGTCGATTACCGCGCTGGGGATGACCTGGCGCGCGGCTTCCTTGAGCACATGCTTGCCGCCATCGGGCAGCTTGAAGCGCCCCGGAATACGTGCCGAGAGTTCGGCCAGGCGGTAGTCGAGGAACGGCGTGCGCGCCTCCAGGCCCCAGGCCATGGTCATGTTGTCGACCCGTTTGACCGGGTCATCGACCAGCATAATCGTGCTGTCCAGGCGCAGTGCCTTGTCCACCGCTGCCACCGCACCGGGCTGGGCGAAATGCTCACGGACGAAGTCGCCGGCCATATCGCCGGTCAGCCAGGCGGGTTGCACGCAGGCGGCGTACTCGTCGTAATCGCGGTCGAAGAACGCTGCCCGGTAGGCGCTGAAGGCATCCTCGGCGGCGTCCACCTGCGGGTACCAGTGGTAGCCGGCGAACAGTTCGTCAGCGCCCTGGCCGCTCTGCACCACTTTGCAGTGTTTGGCCACCTCGCGTGACAGCAGGTAGAAGGCGATGCAGTCATGGCTGACCATCGGCTCGCTCATGGCGCGAAAGGCCGCCGGCAGCTGTTCGAGAATCTCGTGCTCACCGATACGCAACTGATGGTGGCGGGTGTTGAAGTGTTCGGCGATCAGGTCGGAATACTGGAACTCGTCGCCGCGCTCACCGCCAGCATCCTGAAAACCGATGGAGAAGGTCGACAGGTTGTCTACCCCGGCTTCACGCAGCAGGCCAACCAGCATGCTCGAGTCAACGCCGCCGGAGAGCAACACACCGACATCCACGGCGGCGCGTTGGCGGATTGATACCGCCTCGCGCATGCCGTCCAGTACGCGCTCTTGCCATTCTTCCAGGCCGAAGGCGATTTCATCGCGCTGCGGGCCGAATGTCAGGTTCCACCAGGTTTGCTGTTCACAGTTGCCCTGGGCATCGATACGCATCCAGCTGGCTGGCGGCAGTTTTTCCACCCCGGCCAGCAGGGTGCGCGGGGCGGGCACCACAGCGTGGAAGTTCAGGTAGTGGTTGAGCGCGACGGGGTCAAGGGTTTTGCCGATATCACCGCCGGCCATCAGCGCTGGCAGGCTGGAGGCAAAGCGCAGGCGCTCAGCGGTGCGTGACAGATACAGCGGCTTGACGCCGAGGCGGTCGCGGGCGATGAACAGTTGCTGACTGTCGCGCTCCCAGATGGCGAAGGCAAACATACCATTGAGCTTGGGCAGCAGGTCGGTGCCCCAGGCGTGGTAGCCCTTGAGCAGCACTTCGGTATCGCCATCGGAGAAGAAGCGATAGCCGAGGGCTTTCAGCTCTTCGCGCAGTTCTGGGTAGTTGTAGATGGCGCCGTTGAACACCATCGTCAGGCCCAGCGCACTGTCGACCATCGGTTGGCCGGAGGCTTCGGCCAGGTCCATGATCTTCAGGCGGCGGTGGCCGAGGGCTAGCGGACCCTGGCTGTGAAAGCCATGGGCATCGGGGCCACGGGCGGCCATGTGGTGGGTGATTCGCTCGACTGCGGCCAGGTCGGCCGGTCGTTGATCAAAACGTAATTCTCCAGCGATTGCGCACATAATTCCTTACCGGTATTGCCGTTGGGGAGTGGTTTGGGGCTGCCTAACCTTTTCACACCAAAACAAAATAATGCTTTTATGTCAAAGTTTTATATCGAATTAAAAAGGCTTTTATGGCGGATAAAAAAGTTTCTACTGAAATAGATTGGTCATCTGTTTCAGCCTTCGAACTGCCACTGTTTCAGGCGTTGCGGCGCTTGCAGCAAGCCGGTGAGGTGCATGCCAAACGCCTCGGCCGCTTCGGTGGGCTAACGCCGATGCAATTGCTGATTCTGCAGGTGCTGGCGGGTGAGAAACGCCTAACGGCCAGCGACTTGAGTGGCCGCGTCAGCCTGACGGCAGCAACTCTGTCGGGCATGCTCGATCGGCTGGAAGAAAAGGGCCTGTTGCAACGTCAGCGCGATGATCAGGATCGCCGTCGTCAGTGGCTGCTGCTTAGCGAACAGGGCCGCACGCTGCTGCAACAAGCGCCGAGCTTGCTGCCGCCGGAGTTTGTCGAGCGTTTTGCCGGGTTGGAGGAGTGGGAGCGCCACAGCCTGACCGCCGCGTTGTTACGTGCGGCCCAGCTGTGTGGGGAGATGGAATAGGGTGACGCTGTGCTGTCGCGCGGCAAACTGTAGGCAATCGTGTCTATCGGCTTGTAGGCAACTTGTAGGAGCGGGCCATGCCCGCGATGGATTTCGCGGGCATGGCCCGCTCCTACAGGTCTTTGTGCGGATTTAATTTCTGTATAAAACAATAAATTATTTTTTATTTGATGAGAGCCAGCAGTTGCATCGCCTTGTGTGCCTGCAGCGCCGCTCAGCGTTTGGCGCTAAGTTTTGGCTGCTTATAAAGATCCAATAACACCTGATCAAGAATCGATGAGGCGCCCCACGGGCGTGGGTCGTTGAGGATGGCCACCACGGCCCAGCTGTTGCCATTGCTGTCGCGGCTGAAACCGGCGATGGCGCGCACGTTGTTCAGCGTACCGGTCTTGATCCGCGCCTCGCCCACCAGCGGGGTGCGGTGCAGGCGTTTGCGCATGGTGCCGTCCATCGCTACCAGCGGCAGTGAGGCCATAAACTCGGCGGCGTAGGGGCTCTTCCAGGCGGCTTGCAGCAGGGTGGCCATTTCCCGCGCACTAACCCTTTCGGCGCGTGAAAGCCCGGAGCCGTTCTCCATCACCAGGTGCGGCGCGGTAATGCCTTTGCGTGCCAGCCAGCTGCGAATTACCCGTTGCGCGGCCTTGCTGTCGTCCTGGTCGGCGGAGTTGCGAAACTGCGCGCCGAGGCTCAAGAACAGCTGCCGGGCCATGGTGTTGTTACTGTATTTGTTGATGTCGCGGATGATCTCGGCCAGGTCCGGCGAGTAGGCGCGGGCCAGCAGGCGGGCTTTCTCCGGCACCGGGGCGAGGCGATCCTTGCCCATGATGCTGCCGCCCAGTTCCTGCCAGATGGCGCGGATGGCGCCAGCGGCGTAGCTCGGGTGGTCAAGCAGCGACAGGTAGGTCTGCGAGCTGCAGCCCTCGGCCAGCTGGCCGCTGACAATCACCGTGGTGCCGTCGAACTCGGTCACCGGGTTGTAGCGCACATCCGGCCAGCTCGGGCATTTGGCCGCTGGCAGGGCTTTGACGCGGTTGTCGATGCGGACAGTGGCAATCGGCGGCTCGGCAGCGATATGCACCTTGCCGCCTTCGGTGCGAGCGATAAAACGCAGCGCCTTGAGGTTGACCAGCAGCGAGTCGGGGGCGACCAGGAATGGCTTGTTGGCGTCGCCGCCATCGTCATTGAAGCTGGGTAGCTGCGGTTGCACGAAGTGGCTGCGGTCGAGCACCAGATCGCCATTGACCTGCTGCACGCCGTTGGCGCGCAGGTCGCGCAGCAGCAGCCAGAGCTTTTCCATATTCAGCTTGGGATCGCCGCCGCCCTTGAGGTACAGGTTGCCGTTGAGCACGCCATCCTTCAGTTGGCCGTCGGTGAAGAATTCGGTTTTCCACTGGTGGGTAGGGCCGAGCAGTTCCAAGGCTGCATAGGTGGTAACCAGCTTCATGGTGGAGGCTGGATTAATCGAGATATCGGCATTGAAAAAGGTGCTGCTGCCGGGGCCGTTGAGCGGCACGGTGGCGACCGACAGCGACTGACTGCTGATCTTGTTGGCTTTCAGCGATTGTTGAACCTTGTTTGAAATACCGCTCGTGGCGGCTGCCAGTGGTAGGCAAACGGGCAATAACAAGCCGGCGATGGCCAGGTGACGCAGGGTTTTGATCATGGGCGGCTACCCTCCAGCTGAGGGACAAAGGTGACGCGAGGCATGTAAGGAGATACCGTCGCGGGTTGAGATAGTGTTGGCAATTATGCCCCAAGACAGTTGCGCCTGAGTGGCAGTAAATGCGATTGGCCGGGCTTTTCTGCGGGTTATCGAGCGACCTGTCGTCTTCCAGGCGGGCACGCAGGCCGCGAAACTGCTAGAGTGCCGCGCGTTATCACTTTTGAGGATTGTTCCATGGCTACTAACCGTTCCCGCCGTCTGCGCAAAAAACTCTGCGTGGATGAATTCCAGGAGCTGGGTTTTGAGCTGAACCTGAACTTCAAGCAAGACCTGGCCGATGATGCCATCGACAGCTTCCTTGAGCAGTTCCTGCGTGATGCCATGGTCGCTAACGGCCTGGGCTATGTCGGCGGCGATGACTTCGGTCTGGTGTGTCTGGCCAAGCGTGGCTCGGTCAATGAAGAGCAGCGCGCCGCTGTTGAAGCCTGGCTTAAAGGCCGTGACGAGCTGGTGGATTTCACCGCCAGCCCGCTGATTGACGTCTGGTACCCAGACAATTCGATCAATCAGGCCTAAGACCCGTTCACGATCTGCTGCGCGTCGGCCAGGCTGCGTTGAAAATGGCCTCGGGATGCTCATTTACCTCACGTAAACTCCGCTCCCTCGGCCATTCTCGCCTTGCCTGACTCTAGCTCGCGAGATCGTGAATCGGCTTTTTACCTGTAAGCAGGGCATGCATCGCGCATGCCCTGTTGCTTTTCCCTTCCGTAATTCCTTGTTAGCCGCTCAGGCCAGCCTTGGCCAGCAGCGCAGCATGATCGACCTGATCAATCTGCTCGCGACGTAGAAAGCGTTCGGCGTAGCTGAGGTAGATCTTTTCCCGCACAAACAGTCCAAACAACTCGGGGTCGATGTGCGCGCCTTTGCACATGCCCGCCATGATAGTGAGTGATTCGGACAGCAGCTTGCCCTTCTTGTAGGGGCGATCCACGGCAGTCAGCGCTTCGAAGATATCGGCAATCGCCATCATCCGCGCCGGCAGGCTCATGTCCTCACGTTTCAGGCGTTTCGGGTAGCCGGTGCCGTCCATTTTTTCATGGTGGCCGCCGGCAATCTCGGCAACGTTGGCCAGATGTGGCGGGAAGGGCAGGTGGCTGAGCATGCGGATGGTCTGCACCATATGGCCGTTGATGATAAAGCGCTCTTCGTTAGTCAGAGTGCCGCGACCGATGCTGAGGTTATAAACCTCGCCGCGATTGTGTTTGTAGTGCGGCACGTCCAGCTTGAAGCCCCAGGGGTTATCGTCGCTGATCAGCTCGCTTTCGGGGCGCTCGATCAGGTGTTCGGCTTTGTCGCTGAGCAGCGCTTCCTGAACCGGCAACGGCTGCGCGGGTGTGCGCGACTGGCGCAGGTTCTCTTCCCAGGACACCCCCAGGCGATCATCCAGGGTGCGCGTCCAGGTGCGTGCAGCGATGCTGTGCAGGCGCTCAAGATCAGCCTCGGCCATCGCCTCACCGCCCAGGTTGCAGCGGGCGATAAAGGCAAACTCATCATCCAGTTCGGCGAGTCGCTCATCACGCTGCTGACTTAGATTACTGGCATCGCCACCTTGGCTGAGGTTCTCCCAATAGCTGATCCAGGCATCGCGCTTGAGCACTTCATGAATGCGGTCGTAAATGGTCTCCAGCTTGGTGGCCTTGTCCACCACGTACTCGGGCACGGTGACCTTGCCGCAGTCGTGCAACCAAGCGGCGATATGCAGCGCTTCCCATTCTTCTTCGCTGGGTTGGTAGTCGCGAAATGCAGCGTCCTCGCTTGCTTCAGCCGCACGGGCGAGCATCAGGGTGATTTCCGGCACGCGCTGGCAGTGCCCGCCGGTGTAGGGGCTTTTGGCGTCGATTGCGCCGGCGATCAGCTGGATAAAGGCATCGAGCAGTTTCTTCTGTTGATCAAGCAGGCGCTGGCTCTCGATGCACAGCGCGGCTACGCCGGAGACGGCCTCGACATAGGCAATCCGTTCGGGGCGCAGCATGGCCAGGTCTGCTTCATCACCGGTGTCGCGGTGCAGCAAAACCAATACGCCTAACGTCTGGCCCTGGCGGTTACGCAGGCCAGTGCAGACCAAGTGCGCGCGCGGGCTGTCGAGGCTGTGCAGCAGGCTCTGGAAACCCTGCGCATGCTCGAAGCCCAGCGACACGGTGACACTAGGGCCGCCGGTTGCCGTCTGCGCGAGCCAGCTGGGCAGGGCGGGATCGCTTGGGTCGAAACTCGGGATGCGGTGCTCTTCCAGATTGTGCTCCAGCTCGTTAATAAACAGACCGTGCGGTTCCAGGCGGCCGCTGCTGCTGTCGCGTAGATAGAGCAGGCCGCCGCTGGCTTCGCTGAGGTCGATGGTTTCGCGCAGCACCCGACGCAGCAGGGCATCGAAGCGGGTTTGCGCCGAAAGCGTGGCGGCAATATCGAGAAAGCTGGAGATGGTGTCCTTCATCTTTCTCATCGACACCGCCAACTGATCGACTTCCTTGACGAAGGAGCGGCCGCTGGCCGGGTAATCGAAATTAAAGCTACGGATGGCTTCGGCTTCGCCTACCAGCAGGCGCAGCGGCTTGACCAGAATGTTGGAGAGCAGCCAGCCAAGCGGGATGCACAGCAGCAGAATGCCGAGGGTCAATACCGCGCCCTGCCAGCGGATGCGGTAGGCATCGGCCAGCAGTTCGCTTTCCGGAGCCAGTAAGGCCAGGCGTAGCCCTTGCGGGCCGCCTTCAGCGAACTGGCTGTAGGCGATTTGCCAGCGTTGCTTGTTCAGACGCACGGTGCCCTGGCGATCTTTATTGAGCCCCAGGCGGAGGAATTCGGCGAGTACCGGGCTGAGATCCTTGACCTGCGCCAATTGCAGTGTCGCCCCAGGGATCACCAGGCGCGTGCTGTCCGGGTAGGCGACCGCGCTGCCATCGGGGCTGTACAGCACTACTTCGGTGGAAGGCGTAAGGCGGTGCGCGGCCAGGGTGGCGGAGAGGTCGTCGAGGGTCAGGTCGGCGCCCACTACAGTTTTTTCGCTGCTTTTGCGGGCAATGGTGGTGCCGATTTCTCCGGTAGAGAAGAAGGCGTAGGGCGCGGTGGTGAAGTGTTCCTGGTTTTTTTGTGCGCCCTGGTACCAGGGGCGGTTGCGCGGGTCGTAGGTTTCCTTGAGGTTCTGCCGGCGACTGATCGGCTGCAGCTGCGCGTCAAAGAACAGGTATTCGGAGTCCAGGCGCTGTTCGCTGATGCGGTCGATGCTCCACACCTGATATTCGGCATTGTCGGGGGCAAAGAAAATCTGTCGCAGTTTCTCGCTGCGCAGCGGCCGCACCATAAAGAAACCGCCGTCGCCATAGCCCACATAAATCGACGCAAGCTTGGGGTTGTCGCGCAGCGCCTGGCTGAAAATCGGCAGCATGATCATGCGTTCATGGCGGTCACGGCCATTGATCTGCTCGTTGCGCGCGAGCAGGTTGAGCATGTAGCGAATCGGTTGATAGGTGTTGCGCAGATCCGCCTGGACTTCCTTGCGCATCTGGCTGAACAGCTGGTCGCTGCTGCTGAGGATGATGTTGCTGGTCTGCTGGTAATTGAACAACCCCAGCACCACTCCCGAGCCTAGCAGCAGTAGAGTGAACAGCGCGCTGATATGGATGTGAAGCGAAAAGCGTCGTTCCTTAGACCTTGCCTTAGACTTTGCTGTCTGCTGCATCCGCGCATGCCCTTGTGTGCCCTGGCCAAGCGCAAAGCATAGTGGAGCCTCACGCGCTTTGCCGTTGCGCGGATGCAGGTTTTGTGTTGCAGCAGCTCTAAATTGGGCCTGTACTGTGCTTGGCTTTTTGCAGGTTGTGCCGATGCTCCAGCCAGCGTTCCAGGCCATACACCAGCAACGCTACGAGCAGGGCCAGGGCTACGCCGATCAGGCTGTTGAACAGACGCACCTGCGGCAGTTGCCAGTCATGCGCCAGGCTTTCGGCCAACAGCACGAAACACACCGTGGTCTGTAGCACAAACAGGCCGTAATGATTGGCTTGCAGGGCGCGGCTGAGGGCTATCAGTGGTAGCACTGTGGCGACCATCAGCGCTGGGTTCTGCATACTATGGCCGAGCAGAATCAGAAGCCCGGCCGCAGCCAGGCTGGCGACTATCGATTGCACGGCGCGTACCAGGCTGCCTTGAAAATCCAGTTGCAAGGTGGTGACCACGGTCAGCGTCAGCCAGTAGCCGCGGTGCAGTTCGGCCAGGTTGACGATCAGGCCGGAAAGGGCGAATGCCAGGGTGCAGCCCAGCGCATGCAGGCGCCATTTCTGTTGTGGCAAGCGTTTGGCGTGGCGTTTAAGTACTTTGAAGATGCTGATAAAGCGCGGCATGTACGGCCACATGCGTAGGCCATGCATACCGCGCAGGCCGAAGGCCAGCAGCATTACCCAGAGCCCGCCGAGGATAAACAGCATGGCGATGGCGTAGGGGTTGCTCAGCGAGCCCAGGCCTTGCTGGCCTTGGCCCAGGCACAGGCAGATGGCCAGGCCGATGCCCAGCTTGCCGGCTTCGCTGCCAAAGCGTTGCAGCCAGGCGAGCAGAAAGCCAAATGCGGCGAAGATAAAAAAGCTTGCGTAGGGATGATCGGCCGACCAGAAGCCCAGCCCTGCACTGCAGGCGCCCAGGCCGCAGAGCATCAGCATGCGCAGCATACCCAGGCGGTGCAGCGGGTTGGCCTGGGCCGCCTGGAAGGCACCCGCAGAGGCCCACAGAAAGCCCGGATGAGCGCTGAACAAACCAAGCAGCAACGGTAGCGCGCAGCCGAAGCCGGCGACCATCGCCGGGCCCCAGGCAGGCGGGCCGGCATGCCAGCTGAAGGTTTGTCGCAGTAGGCTATTCATGGCTTATACCGGGCTTGAACGGCCCGTCATTTCGCGGGCCATTTCAGTAGCGTAGCTGTCGGTCATGCCAGCGATAAAGTCGATCATGCGCAGGAATGAGCGGTACAGCGGCCAGTTGGGGTCGGGCGCGTTGTTGCCGAGCAGGTCGAGAATACGCCGGTTCTTGAAGGACGGCGTGCGTCCGCCATGCTGCTCCAGCGCCGCGCCGCAGAAGGCATTGAGTAGAATTTCCAGGGTGGTGTAGGCGCCGATCTCGTGCAAAGTCTTGCGTTTGTCCTGAAAGATCTTCTGTCGGGCCATGTCCTTGGCACTCTGCACGCAGCGCTTGGCGGTGCCGTGCATATGCTCGACCAGGTCGCCCTGCAAGGTGCCGGCAAGCAGGGCATCCTGCTGTTCGACAAAAGCCTCGGCGGCGGCATTGGTCAGGTGTTCGATGGCCTTGCCGCGCAGGATCGCCAGCTTGCGCCGCTTGGAATCGTCCGGGCCGAGCTGGCGGTAGGTTTCTGGCAGGTCATCGCCCACCAAGTCGAGCAGCAGCGCCTCGACCTCGCTGTAATCGAGCAGCTCCATTTCCAGGCCGTCTTCCAGGTCGATCAGGCCGTAGCAGATGTCGTCCGCCGCCTCCATCAGGTAGACCAGTGGATGACGCGCCCAGCGTTGTTCTTCAAGTTGCGGCAGGCCGAGCTTGCCGGCGATCTGCTCAAGCAGTGGCAACTCGCTCTGGTAGCAACCGAATTTGTGTTTCTTGTAGCCCAGTGCCTCGGCGTGCCGAGCGGTCCAGGGGTATTTCAGGTAGGTGCCCAGCGTTGCATAGGTCAGCCGCGTGCCGCCGTCGAACTGGTGGTATTCCAGCTGGGTGAGCACCCGAAAGCCCTGGGCATTGCCCTCGAAACTGAGAAAGTCGCCTCGCTCAGCCGCGCTCATCGAATCCAGCCAGCCGCGCCCGGCGGCCTGCTGAAACCAGTGGCGAATGGCGTCTTCACCAGAATGGCCGAAAGGCGGATTGCCGATATCGTGGGCCAGGCAGGCCGATTGCACGACCATGCCCAGGTCGCTGGGCTCGCACCAGGCCGGCAGGGCATCGCGGATCATTTCACCGACACGCATACCCAAGGAGCGGCCGACGCAGCTGACTTCCAGCGAGTGGGTTAGGCGCGTGTGGATATGGTCGTTGCTCGACACCGGGTGCACCTGGGTCTTGCGCCCCAGGCGGCGAAAGGCGCCGGAGAAAATGATGCGGTCATGGTCTTTATGAAACGGGGTGCGGCCCAGTTCGGCGACGCTGTGCGTCGGCTTGCCGAGTCGTTCACGGTTGAGCAGGGTTTGCCAATCCAAGGTAGATCCTCGCCGTTACCTGGCTAATGCCTGCTAGCTTCGGGGTTCTATGCCAGCGATGCAAGGTGCTGCTGTGTCAATACCCGGCTGCGTCGATATCGAGCAGCAGGCGTTTGCCGTTGTCGATAAATTGCCCGGCAGTCAGGCAATCAGGCAGTTCTGGTCGGTGGTGGCGTCGCAGTAGGTGCTGGAGAGAATCAGTCGGCGCCCTTTCTAGCCTTTGCCAGTCTTTGCCAGCAGTTGATAGAAGTGCGGCCGCCAGGCCCCGTTATTCCCGACATAACGCGCATCACTATGCCAGATGTGTTCGCGCTACTTCAGGTTGGCGGTTGCATTGGAAGATGTGCAGCCGCAAGGGGGGGTTAACACTGCGCAGTTCCTTAGCCAGCAAAACGCCCTCTGGGCGGTGTAGCTAAGTGTCTAAGCAAAATCGTGGTCAGTTTAATCCCCTGCGTGGGTTTCTTTGGTCGTGCCCGTCGGTGTGTTCGCACGCGCTGGGTTGCGCCGCAGTAGCGGGAAGGCGACCAGGGCGATGCGCAGCCAGCGTCGCCATTGGCCACGGCGGATGCCAATGGTGGCCAGTAGTAGTGCGCCACCAGCGACCCAGAGTGGTGCGTTGCTATTGCCCATTTCTTCGCGCCAGTGATTGCGCCAGTGTTGCGCCTGGCGCAGTGGTTGCAGCATCACCAGGGCTTCGTGGCGCAGTTCCTGGCGGTGCATTTCCAAACGCATGCGCAGCAGGGTTTTGCGCAGCTCGCGGCGCGAGGCCTTGGCGGGTAGGTCGGGCATAGTCATGGCAGCAGTTGCTCACGGTCGCGGGCCAGTTCTTCAAGGCTGGCGCTGAAAGGCGCAGGTGCATTGCGGACACGCTGCAGCAGTGTGATCAGTGCACCCAGCATGCCCAGGGCATAGACGGCGCACAGAGCACTGATAACCAATAGGCGGTGACTATCCCAGAAGGCAATCAGCAACGCGGCGGAGAGGCCGATAATCAGCAGCAGGCCGAACAACAGGCTTAGGCTGGTTAATACCAGCAGGCTCACAGTATGGCTTTGCTGCTCTTTAAGCTCTTCGCCAAATAGCGCGATGTGGCCCTGCAGCAACCCCAGCAAGGCGCCGGCAAATCGCCGTGGCGAACTGCCACGACTTGATGGGGTAGGCGATGTTGCATCCATTAAAGGCTCTCTTTAGCGCCGGGTAATCAGCATGCCCAGCAGCAGGCCAATGGCGGCCGCAATGCCGAGGGTTTGCCACGGGTGAGTTTGCACATAGCCTTCGGTGGCTTCAATAGCGGCCTTGCCGCGTGCATGCAGAGCGTCTTCGGCATTATGCAGGGTGTTGCGTGCGCGGCCCAGGCTGCTGCGGATCTGCTCACGCAGCTCTTCGGCTTGTTCGCCAGCGATGCTGGCGGAATGCTGCAGCAGGCTTTCGGTGTCGCGCACCAGCGCCTGAAACTCGTCGAGTAATTGATCCGAGCTGGACGATACGGGGGTCTTACGAGCCATGGTGTCTCTCCTTAGTGACGGTGCAGTGTAGGGGGTTCGAGTCCTCTGTGGGGCAGTGGTTCCTTTTTTCTTCGGCGCGCTGCGGATGCTGCTGGCCTATCTGCTGGTACAGCGCTTGCATTGCGCTGGTGCGCGCTCTTGCAAGTACGCTCTTTTATGGGGCTGCAAGGGTTCTGGCCAGGACGCCGTGGTGCATCAATAAGTCATTAATAACTATGGAATAAGTGCCTCGAGGCAAGGTTTGGTGAGCACCGGCTTGGTGCTAAATAAACCCTGTCTCGGTAAAGCGGATTGCGATAAATGCTGCTGTATGGTGCGCATTTGTTGGGTTTTGATCCGTTTTGGTGCTTTTCCCACGACGGAGTTTTCTTTGCCGATGGAAAACATCAACAGTGCTGTGGAAACCCTGATTCACGGCTCCAATACCCTGTTTATTCTGCTCGGCGCCGTGATGGTGCTGGCTATGCACGCCGGCTTTGCCTTTCTCGAAGTGGGCACGGTGCGGCAGAAGAACCAGGTTAACGCCTTGTCGAAGATCATCTCCGACTTTGCCGTGTCGGCCCTGGCCTATTTCTTTGTTGGCTACTGGATCGCCTATGGCGTGACCTTCCTTGAACCGGCCAGTGTGCTGACTGAAGGCAGCGGCTACGCCCTGGTGAAGTTCTTCTTTCTGCTGACCTTTGCAGCAGCCATCCCGGCGATCATTTCCGGTGGTATTGCTGAGCGTGCCAAGTTCGGCCCACAGCTGTGTGCCACGGTGCTGATTGTGGCCTTTATCTACCCCTTCTTCGAGGGGATGATCTGGAACGGCAACCACGGCGTGCAGGCCTGGCTGGAGACGCAGTTTGGCGCAACCTTCCATGACTTTGCTGGTTCGGTGGTGGTGCATGCGATGGGCGGCTGGCTGGCCTTTGGCGCGGTAATCCTGCTGGGGCGCCGGGATGGGCGTTATCGCGATGGGCGTCTGGTGGCGTTTGCCCCGTCGAATATTCCCTTTCTGGCGCTGGGCTCGTGGATTCTGATCATCGGCTGGTTCGGCTTTAACGTGATGAGCGCGCAGACCCTGGGCAGCGTTAGCGGCCTGGTGGCGGTCAACACCCTGATGGCGATGGTGGGCGGCACGGTGGCGGCCTTGGTTGTTGGCCGTAATGACCCAGGCTTTCTGCACAACGGCCCGCTGGCTGGTCTGGTGGCGGTGTGCGCAGGCTCCGACCTGATGCATCCGGTGGGTGCACTTGTCACGGGCGCCATTGCTGGTGGGTTGTTCGTCTGGGCGTTTACCGCGACCCAGGTGAAATGGAAGATTGATGACGTGCTCGGCGTCTGGCCGTTGCATGGTCTGTGCGGCGTGTGGGGCGGTATCGCCTGCGGGATCTTCGGCCAAGAGGCACTGGGCGGTCTGGGTGGCGTGAGTCTGGCCAGTCAGTTTATCGGCACCGCGCTGGGCGTGGTGGTAGCCTTGATTGGCGGTGTACTGGTGTACGGTGTGTTGAAAGCCACCGTGGGTATTCGCCTGAGCCAGGAGGAGGAGTACTACGGTGCCGACCTCTCGGTGCACAAGATTGGTGCTGTCAGCCAGGATTAATAGCTACGCGGCAACACAAAAGGTCCGGACTGTTCCGGGCTTTTTTGTTGCCGCAGTCGCTCGAGCATGGGTAGGTGCCGTTGATCGGGTTATTCGCTGCTAGGCTAAAGTTTCACCTCACACGGCCGCCAACCAGTCAGATACACCGCCTAGGAACTTTGCCATGAACCCCCTGGCCCCACAGTTATCCTCCGCATCACGTCCTACCTCCGCCACTGCTCAACCGGTTGTGCGCAATGCTGCTGACGCGCAGGCAGTCCTTGCCAATCGTCTGGCCGAACGCCTTGGGCTGGAGCCAGGAGCGCTGGCCGGTAAGGCCAATGACTACACCCCGGAAAAAGTTGCCGGGCGCATTCTCAGTTTTATCGAGCAGCGCCTGCAAAGTGAGCAAGCCGCCGGTGCCGATACCGACAAGCTACAGAAGTTCCTCGGTCAGGCCCGCAGTGGCGTGGAGAAGGGCTTCGCCGAGGCGCGCAAGATTCTCGACGGTATGGGCGTGCTGCAAGGCAAGGTGGCGAGTGATATCGACGACACTTACCAGAAAATTCAGGACGGTTTTAACGACCTGAACAAGCGCTTTAATCCTGATGCCGCGCTGGTTGAGGGCTCGACCAAGCTCACCGCCTCCAGCGAGCGCTTTGCAGCCCAAGCGGAAACCTTTGATATGGAGGTGACCACCCGTGATGGTGATCGCCTGCGTATTTCCATTGCTCAGGCCTCGGCCAGCTATTCGCAAACGGGAGTAGTGGCCAGTAGCAATGGTAACGGCAGCTCGGTGGTTGCCAGTAGCCAGTCTGGCAGTGTGCAGATTGGCGCCTGGCAGGTTAGCGTTGAAGGCGAGCTGGATGACGAAGAGCGCGCTGCGCTAGAGAAACTCTTCGGCCAGGTGCAGGAGCTGTCCGACACGTTCTACTCCGGCGATCTGTCCGGCGCCTTCGACCGCGCCATGGCCTTGGATATGGACGGCGAGCAATTGGCGTCCATGTCCCTGCGGTTGACGCAAACTACTGTGCGTCAGGCAGCCGATGCCTACAGCGCCGTGGCGCAAGACGGCGGCCAGGCTGCCAGCGCGGTCAATAGCTCGTTGATCGACTACGCCCAGGGCCTGCTCGAGGCGCTACGCAGCGTCAATCAGGTGGCTGAAGAAGGCACCGGCAAGGGTAGTCTGCTGGATCTGCTCAAAGGCGGCTTCTCGCTGGATGAGCGTTTCGACAGCGGTCGCCTGGACAAGGCCGAGCAGCTCAACAGCCGTTTGCTTGATGGTCTGCAGAGCCTGCTCAACCCCGCCCTGGATAACAGCAAGTCCTCCGACGCCTGATTCAGGGGCAGTGCTAAACTGCACCTTCAGTCGTCAGTGGAGGTATGCAGATGCTCCCGGAATGCCAATTGTTCGGTACGCTCGGCTGCCACCTCTGTGAGGTGGCAGAAGCGCTGCTGATGCCTTTTGTCGAGCACGGCCTGCTGGTCGAACTGGTCGATATTGCCGAGCATGAGCACTGGGTCGAGGACTACGCTCTGCGTATTCCGGTACTGCGCCGTAGCGATACCGGGGCCGAGTTGAACTGGCCATTCGAAGCCGAACAGATTGTCGAATTCCTGCGTAGCGCCTGATGCTTGACGGGTGTGCGGCGGTTAATGATTGAGTAAAGGAAAAAGAGCATGGTGCTTGGAGATGCCTTATCGCTGCTGTTATTTCGTTTGCATAGCGGCCGCTTGTTGGGGATCAACCTACTCAAGGTCCAGGAAATCATTCCCTGTCCGACGCTGACCAAACTGCCCAGTCGCCATCCCCACGTGCGGGGCGTGGCCACCCTGCGCGGTTCGGCGCTGACGGTGATCGATCTGGCCAAAGCTATCGGCGAGCACGGTGTGCCCGGCAACAACGACGGTTGCCTGATCGTCACCGAACTTAGTCGCTCGCGTCAGGGCCTGCATGTGCAAAGCGTGGAACGCATCGTGCAGTGTTATACCCGCGATGTTCGTCCGCCGCCTGCAGGTTCCGGCAGCAAAGCCTTTATTACCGGGGTGACGCAGATCGACGGCAAGATTGTGCAGATTCTTGATATTGAAAAAGTTCTGCATGAACTCGCGCCGATGATCGTCGAGGAGCTCGACGAGCAGATGCTCTCAGAGCGCGAACGCGCGCTGCTCAAGGGGCGCCGTGTGCTGGTGGTGGACGACTCCCATGTGGCGCTGCATCAGACCATGATTACCCTGCGCAAGCTGGCATTGGATTGCCAAATGGTGCGCAGCGCCGCCGACGCACTTGAGCTACTGCAGAGGCAATTCGACGCCGGGGAGCCCATCGAGGTGCTGGTATCGGATATCGAAATGCCGGAAATGGACGGCTACGACCTGGTACGCACACTGCGCAAGAAGCCGGATATCGGGCAGATCTATGTGCTGCTGCACACCTCGCTCGATAGCATCATGAACACCGAAAAAGCCAAGGCAGTCGGCGCCAATGATGTGCTGACCAAGTTCTCCACCGTGGACCTGAGCAAGGCGTTGGTGCATGCGTTTGAAAGCTTGCAATAGGCTTTCTCACAGGCATAAAAACCCGCGATTAAGCGGGTTTTTTAGGGAAGTGGTCGGAGAGACAGGATTCGAACCTGCGACCTTCTCGTCCCGAACGAGACGCGCTACCAAGCTGCGCTACACTCCGAATGGGTCAAGATTTTTACTGAGAAAGTTTTACCGCACAAGCGGTTGGTTTCAAATTTTTTCTATTGGCCAAGCACTTTGAATGTATCGCTCAGAACCCAGGCGCTGGGCAAAAGTTGCCTGGCAACGCCTGGGTTATCTTCATTACAGCTCTTTGACGGTACGCACTTGGTCCTTGTTGACCTTGGCGCGTTTGCCATCGAGTTGTTCGAACTCGTAGAAGCCCGACTCCTCGTCAAAGTTCGGCTCGTCGATGGTCTGAATTTCACGGCCATCATTGAGGGTAATGACTGTTGGGGACGCGCAACCTGTCAGCGCGACCAGGCCCAAGGTAAGCAGCACTGCTGGAATAATCCGCTGAGTCATGGGTTTCTCCTTGATTGGTAGAGGTTTTTACCCTGCTTGTGACGAAAATTCACCGGCCAAGTTCCCTTGTCGATGTGTGTTCGCGTGTCGTCAGCAAATCGGGCGTGTTGAAGTTAGCCAGGCGAGGGTCACCGAGTGGGCACTCCACTGTCAATGGATTAAGACCGCGTAACCAGCGTTGTGGGCTGCGTTCGCCGACTTGCCAGGCCATTTCCAGGCCAGCATGCAGTGCGCGGGTAATAACGCTGAACAGCGATTCGAAAAATTCGCCTTGGCGCACCACGACTGCGCGCGCACCAGCCCGCCTGAGAGCAGCAAAACAGAACAGCGGGGCAGGGTGGCTGGGGCGGTTATACACGGTCTACGAAAACGGGCCTGTGGTATAACGGCGGGCATTATCGCCCATAACTGGAAGCCTGCCATGAACCACAAGGCCGAGGCACATTTCGTGCCCTTGAATATCGCGGTGTTGACCGTCAGTGACACTCGTGACCTGGGCACCGACACCTCCGGCCAGCTGTTTGTCGACCGCCTGCAGGCCGCCGGCCACCAGCTCGCTGCCCGGGTTTTGCTCAAGGACGATCTGTACAAGATCCGCGCCCAGGTCGCGACCTGGATTGCCGAAGACCAGGTACAGGTGGTGCTGATCACCGGCGGCACCGGCTTTACCGGTCGCGACAGCACCCCGGAAGCGGTGAGCTGTTTGCTCGACAAGCAGGTCGATGGTTTTGGCGAACTGTTCAGGCAGATTTCCGTGGCGGATATTGGTACCTCCACCGTTCAATCCCGCGCCCTGGCGGGGCTTTCGAACGGCACCCTGGTGTGCTGTCTGCCGGGCTCGACCAATGCCTGCCGCACCGCTTGGGACGGCATCCTTGGCGAGCAACTGGATAACCGTCATCGCCCGTGCAACTTCGTCCCCCATCTCAAGTCGGTGGCCGCCTGCGAGAGCCGTGGATGAGCAGTTGTGACCAGCCAGGGCTGATGCCCGTTGAGGCTGCGCTGGCGCGTTTGCTGGCGCAGGCCGAGGCCAGCGCGATTGTGGAAACCGAGCGGGTCAACCTGAGCGACGCCGCTGGCCGGGTGCTAGCCAAACCGCTGACTGCCACCCTGGATCTGCCCCCCTGGGACAACAGCGCCATGGACGGTTATGCCCTGCGCCTGGCCGATTGGAATGACGAGCCTCTGGTCGTTAGTCAGCGCATCCAGGCCGGCAGCGCGCCACAGCCTTTGCAGCCCGGCAGCTGCGCGCGGATCTTTACCGGCGCGCCGTTGCCAGCGGGTGCCGACACCGTAGAAATGCAGGAAAACGCTGTGCTCGGTGAAGACGGTCGCGTTGCTTTTAGCCAGCCGCTCAAACTCGGCCAGAACGTGCGCGCCCAGGGCCAGGAAACCCGTATTGGCGATTCTGTGCTGCTGGCGGGCACGCGTTTGGGTCCGATCGAACTGGGCCTGGCTGCATCCCTGGGCTGCGCTGAATTGACTGTGCGTAGGCGACCGCGCGTGGCGGTACTGTCCACGGGTGATGAGCTGGTCGAGCCGGGCCAGCCCCTGGGCCCTGGGCAGATTTACAACAGCAATCGCCGCTTATTGATTGCCTGGCTGCAGCGTCTGGGCTGCGAGGTGGTGGACGGCGGCATTCTGCTCGATGACCTGGAACTGACCCGTGCGGCGCTGGGCGCGCTGAGTGATGTTGACCTGATTCTCTCCACCGGCGGCGTGTCGGTGGGTGAGGCGGATTTTCTTGGTATTGCCCTGCGCGAAGAGGGTGAGCTGGCGCTGTGGAAGCTGGCGATAAAGCCGGGCAAGCCGCTAACCTGCGGCCAGTTTCGTGGCGTACCGGTGATCGGCCTGCCGGGTAATCCGGCCTCGACCCTGGTGACCTTCGGCCTGCTGGCGCGGCCTTACCTGCTGCGCCGTTTGGGTGTGCAGCGGGTCGAGCCCCTGGGCTTTCCGATGCCGGCCGGTTTCGCTTGGAGTAAAGCTGGCAAGCGCCGCGAATACCTGCGCGCGCGCCTGGAAGATGGCAGGGTGGTGCCTTACCCAAATCAAAGCTCCGGTGTGCTGCGAAGCGCCGCCTGGGCTGAGGGCTTTGCTGAGGTGCTGGAGGGTGCAACGCTGGTCGAAGGCGATAGCCTAAGGTTTATTCCGCTAAGCGAAATTCTCGGCTAGGCATATGGCCAATGATGGGTTACGCCGCTGCGCGGCTAACCCATCCTACTGTTTGCGCCGGTTCTCGCGAAGACCCCGAGGTCTGCGCGTAGGATGGGTTGAGCGTAGCGATACCCATGTTGCCCAATGGATGGCGCCTGCGGCTAACCTAGGCGGGCCCACCCATCCTACGTATTGCGCCGACTCTCGCGAAATTCCCCTGGGGTCTGCCCGGTCCAGCCTTTGAAGCTGCGGTGGAAGGAGCGCGACTCGGTAAAGCCCAGGTAGCTGGCGATATCCTGAATCGCCAGGTCGCTGCGCAGCAAATAGTGCTCGGCCAGTTCTTGGCGCAGCTCATCGAGAATCTGCTGGTAACTGGTGCCGGCCAGTTGCAGATGACGTTGCAGGGTGCGCACCGTCATATTGAATTTCTCCGCCACCCGTTCCTTGCGCGGCAAACCATCCTTGAGCAGCAGGCGCAGGGCGTTCTTTACTCGCTGCGGCAGCGGCTCGTTGTCGTCCAGCCCGGCCATCAGGGTCAGGGCGTGTTCTTCCAGGGTGCGCAGCAGGTTGGCGTCGGCCTGGCGCAGCGGCACGGCGAGGTACTCCAGCGGCACGATCAGGGCATTGCAGCTCTGCTCGAAATGAATCGGGCAGCCGAAAATCGCCTGGTACTCGGCAATCTCGACACCCTCAGGCAGAGGATGTTCGAACCACACCTCTCGCGGTGAACTGTCCGAGTCGGAGATCCAGCGTGCATACAGCAGCCAGGAGGCCAGCACGTTTTCCACCAGATGGCGGCGGATCGGTTCGGCCTGATGGCGGCAGGTCCAGATCAGGCGAACGTGGTCGCTGGCCGCCTCGACCCGGCTGATGCCCATATCGCCCACCAGTTTTTCGTAAGGCACGATGCGGCTCATGGCCTCACCGAGGGTCGCGCAGTTCATGGTGATATAGCCCAGCACGCTCCAGGAGCCGGGCTGCACAAAACGGGCGCAATGCAGGCCGAAGAGCGGGTCATTGGATGTGCGCAGCAAGTGCGCAAGCAAGCGTTCGTGGGTTTCGCTGGGTATGCGCCTGCCGTTGTCGGCCAGGTCCTCGGTCTTGATGCCGGCGGCTGCCAGTGCCTGATCGATATCCAGGCCCAACTGTTCGGCATGGCGCAGATACTTGAGCAGGGCGGGGACTGAGGTGTAGCCGAGGTTTTCCATGGGCCTATTCTTATTCTGAGTGCATATTCTGAATGTCTTGATTGGCGATATCGCCTGGCCCGATTCGACAGTGACGCTCCTGGGCAGCCAGCTAGTATAGGCAGCCATCGAGGGTGACTGAAATATCCGGGAGACACAGATGCGACGTTGGAATGGCTGGGGTGATGAAGCAACAGTGGTGGAACTGCCGGCCCATGGCGAGGCTTTTCTGGCCGAACTGGTCGGCCCTGGCCAGTTGCTTGCCGATGCCAGCCTGGAACAGGTGCTGGCCCAGGTGCCGGCTTCGCGTCTGCAGGCCCATCCGCTGATCTGTCTTGCGCCCGAAGACCGCGTGCGCCATGCCCGTGGCCAGAGCCTGCCGGACTGGCTGGCGATGCGCTCGGGTGATTTTGGCGTGTTTCCCGATGGCGTGGCTTATCCGGAGAGCGCCGAGCAGATCCGCGAGCTGCTGGCCTGGGCCAGCCAGCAGGATCTGATCGTAATTCCCTACGGCGGCGGCACCTCGGTGGCTGGGCATATCAACCCTCAGGTCGGCATCAAGCCGGTGCTGACCCTGTCGCTGGAACGCATGGGCAAGCTGATCGAAATCGACCACGACAGCCTGATCGCCACCTTCGGCCCCGGTGCCACAGGCCCGCAGGTGGAAAGCCAGTTGCGCGCCCAGGGCTACACCCTGGGTCATTTCCCGCAGTCCTGGGAGTTGTCGACCCTCGGCGGTTGGGTCGCTAGCCGTTCCAGCGGCCAGCAGTCGCTGCGCTACGGGCGCATCGAGCAGCTGTTTGCTGGCGGTAAGGTCGAGACTTTTGCCGGCACCCTGGAGATTCCAACTTTCCCGGCATCCGCCGCCGGCCCTGATCTACGCGAGATACTCATGGGCTCGGAAGGGCGCTTCGGCATCATTTCCGAGGTCAAGGTGCGTATCACCCGCCTGGCCGAGCAGGAAAATTTCTATGCGGTGTTTCTGCCCAGCTGGCAGCAGGCGCTGAGCGCCATTCGCAGCCTGGCCCAGGCGCGGGTGCCGCTGTCGATGCTGCGCCTGTCCAACGCTATCGAAACCAAGACTCAGCTGGCCCTGGCCGGCCATCCGCAGCAGATCGCCTGGCTGGAGAAATACCTGGCCCTGCGCGGCGCGCGCGAAGGCAAGTGCATGCTGACCTTCGGCGTGACCGGCAGCCGCACGCAGAACGCCGCCTCCTTGAAACAGGCAAAGAAACTGCTGAAGGGTTTTGACGGCGTGTTTACCGGCACTTTGCTGGGCAAGAAGTGGGCAGAAAACCGCTTCCGTTTCCCTTATCTGCGCCACGGCCTGTGGGCAGCCGGTTATGCGGTGGACACCCTGGAAACCGCCACCGACTGGAGCAACGTCGACAGCCTGCTGAACAAGGTCGAAACCAGTCTGCGCAATGGCCTAAGTGAGGAGGGCGAGCAGGTGCATGTGTTTACTCACCTATCCCACGTTTATAACGAAGGGTCGAGCATCTACACCACCTACGTGTTCCGTCCCGGCAGCACTTATGCCGAGGCCATGGCGCGCTGGCAGAAACTCAAGCATGCCGCCAGCCTGACCATCGCGGAAAATCGCGGCACCATCAGCCACCAGCACGGTGTTGGTCGCGATCATGCGCCTTATTTACCGGTGGAAAAGGGCGAGTTGGGCATGGCCACCCTCAAAGCGCTGGCCGGGCATTTCGACCCTGAACAGCGCCTGGCTCCCGGCGTGCTGCTGCAGGATTGATGATGACTCAGTGGAACGCCGCCTGGCGTGAGCAGGCACTGCCTGGGCTTGCCGCCCGCGACTGGGACTTGATCGTCGTCGGCGGCGGCATCAGCGGTGCCGGGATTCTGCGTGAAGCGGCGCGGCGCGGCTGGAGATGCCTGTTGCTGGAACAGCGCGACTTTGCCTGGGGCACCTCCAGTCGTTCCTCGAAGATGGTCCACGGTGGGCTGCGTTATATCGCCAAAGGCCAGTTTGGCTTGACCCGTGATTCGGTGCGCGAGCGCCAGCGTCTGCTGCAGGAGGCGCCGGGGCTGGTCGAACCCTTGAGTTTTATCATGGCCCATTACCAGGACGGCTTTCCTGGCCCTCGCGTATTCGGCGGCCTGCTGGCGTTGTATGACGCCCTGGCCGGCAAGCGCAATCACCTGTACTACCCGTTGCAGCAACTGCGCTATCTGGCGCCTGGCCTTAAGGAAGACGGCCTGCTGGGCGGTACGCGGTTTTTTGATGCGGTGACTGACGATGCGCGCCTGGTGCAGCGGGTGCTGGGTGAGGCCCGTGCCGAGGGCGGTGAAGCGCTCAACGGCATGCGCGTGGTCGAGCTGCGGCGCGAGGATGGGCAGGTGACCGGCCTGCTCGCCGAAGACAGCGAAACAGGGCAGCGCTACGGCTTTAATAGCCGCGCCGTGGCGCAGGCTACCGGTGCTTGGGCTGATCAGTTACGGCAAAAAATCGGGCTAGAACATATCCGTCCGTTGCGCGGCAGCCATCTGCTGGTGCCGGCCTGGCGGCTACCGGTGGCGCATGCCTTTAGCTTTATGCACGCGGCGGACAAACGTCCGGTGTTTGTCTTCCCCTGGGAAGGCGCGACGGTCATCGGCACCACCGATCTGGATCACCCGGCGCCATTGGCCGAAGAAGCGAGGATCAGCCCGGATGAAATGGGCTACCTGCTGGCGGCCTGTGCTCAGCAGTTTCCGGCTGTCGGTATTAGCGCGGCAGATGTGTTATCGACCTGGGCCGGGGTGCGCCCGGTGGTCACGGATGGCAGTGAAGGGCGCAAGCCTTCGGATGAAAAGCGCGAGCATGCACTATGGGTTGAGCCCGGCTGCGTAACCTTGGCCGGCGGTAAGCTGACCACCTTCCGCCTGCTGGCGCTGGAGGTACTGCAGGCCTGCGCCCCCATGGTCGGGCGTACTGTAGAGGATCAAGGCGCGGCGACCTTTGCGCCGGTACCCAGCCAGCCGATGCCAATGCTCAGCCCGGCGCAGCAGAAGCGCCTGATTGGCCGTTATGGCCGGGCGCTGCCGCAATTGCTGGCGTTGATCGACGAGTTGGGTGTCGAGCAGGTGGCGGGCACGGACACGCTCTGGGCCGAGCTGGCCTGGGCCGCCGAGCAGGAGCTGGTGCTGCACCTGGATGACCTGCTGCTGCGCCGCACTCGTCTTGGCTTGCTACTGGCTCAGGGTGCTGCCGCTGAATTACCGCGTATCCGCGCGCTATGTCAGACCCGGCTGGGGTGGAGTGACGGGCGCTGGCAGCAGGAAGAGCAGGCGTACCTGCAACTCTGGCAGCAGTGTTACAGCCTGCCGGAAGGGAGTTGATGGGTATCGCCAGGCTCCACCCATCCTACCCAGCTGGTTTGTGTGCGACCGTAGGATGGGTTGAGCGCAGCGATACCCATCAGCCAGTATCCCGGATGCAATCCGGGAGCGACTATCCCGGATTGCATCCGGCTACAACCAGAAGGATTGCGTCTTGAGCGACAAAAGCTACCTGCTGGCCATCGACAACGGAACCCAAAGCATCCGGGCGCTGTTGTTCGATCTTCAGGGCAACCTGCTCGGCAAGGGCAAGGTGGAGCTTGAGGCCTATTACTCCAAGCAGCCTGGTTGGGCCGAGCAGGACCCTGAATATTACTGGGCCAGCCTGGGCCAGGCCTGCGCTCAGTTGTGGCAGCAGGTGGATATCGACCGCAGCCTGATCAAGGGAGTGTCGCTCACCACCCAACGCGGCACCCTGATCAATGTTGATGCCCAGGGCAAGCCGCTGCGCCCGGCCATACTTTGGCTGGATCAGCGCCAGGCCAAGGTCGAAGGGCGGATCACCGGGCCCTGGGGCTGGTTGTTCAAACTGGCGGGTTTGCAGGCCACGGTGGATTACTTCCGCGCCCAGGCCGAGGTCAACTGGATCGCGCAGCACCAGCCGGAAATCTGGGCCAATACCCACAAGGTGTTGCTGCTCTCGGGCTTTCTCACTCACCGGCTGTGTGGTCAGTTTGTCGATTCCCTGACCAGCTGCGTGGCCTACCTGCCGTTCGACTACAAGCGCCTGCAGTGGGCCAAACCGGGTGACTGGAAATGGCAAGCGATGCCGGTGCGCCGTGAGCAATTGCCGCAGCTGTGCAAGCCGGGTGAGCTGCTGGGGCATATCAGTGCGGCGGCCAGCCGCCATACCGGCATTCCCGAGGGGCTGCCGCTGATTGCCGCCGGTGCCGACAAGGCCTGCGAGGTGCTCGGTGCTGGCGGGGTGGAGGCGAGCACGGCCTGTCTGTCCTACGGCACCACGGCGACCATCAACACCACCCGCAGCAAGTACCTGGAAACCATCCCGCTGATTCCGCCTTACCCCTCGGCGATTCCCGACCACTTCAATACCGAGGTGATGATCTATCGCGGTTTCTGGATGGTCAGCTGGTTCAAGCAGGAGTTTGGCCTGCGCGAGATGCAACGCGCCAAGGAACTGGGCGTCGAGCCTGAGGCGTTGTTCGATGAACTGGTCAACAGCGTGCCCGCCGGCTCCATGGGCCTGATGCTGCAACCCTACTGGTCGCCAGGCATCCGCGAACCAGGGCTGGAGGCCAAAGGCTCAATCATCGGCTTTGGCGACGTGCACACCCGTGCGCATATTTATCGAGCGATTCTGGAAGGGTTGGCCTATGCCCTGCGCCAGGGCAAGGAGAAGATCGAGAAGCGTTCCGGCACGCGCATCACCCGCTTGCGCGTATCCGGCGGCGGCTCGCAGAGCGATGCGGCGATGCAGCTGACCGCCGATATCTTCGGTCTGCCTGCCGAGCGTCCGCATCTGTATGAAACCAGCGGGTTGGGCGCGGCGATCAACTGTGCGGTGGGCTTGGGCTTGCACCCAGATTACCCCACGGCGATTGCCGCGATGACTCGGGTTGGTCAGGTTTTCGAGCCTAACCCCGAGGCGCAGCGCACTTATCAGCAGCTGTACACGCAGGTTTATCAGCGCATGTACAAGCAGCTTAAGCCGCTGTATCAGGCCATTCGCAAAATCACCGGCTACCCGGCGTAACGCGCCCAGGCTTTGCACCGACACGCGGCCACGAATGTCCGCTGAGCACCTGTTTACGGTCTGCTGTGCATCGGTCAAGCCGCAGGCTGTTGCTGGCGTAGTGTCTTATCTGGCTGCCTCGCCACGTTTTTCAAAACCCTGCTAGTCCGCGACTTGTAAGTGGATTGCGCAGCGGTCCTGACGGTGCTTGTGTAGTCGCTCGAGCCGAGCCTGTGGGGAAATACAATCGTGCAGGCCGAAAACGTTTTGCTCGTCTAAAGTTGAAGTGGCACGACCATTAGGTAATCAGCGGCGCAGCTTGTCGAGTTAGGGACTGTTGCGGCTAATGCCGCGAAACCAATAAGAGTCAAAGGAGTGCAGATTGAAAATTCTGATAGTGGACGACTCGGCCATGTCACGAAAACTGGTGATGAAGGCCCTACCTGCGGGTTTGGATGTAGTGGTGACCCAGGCCGCCAATGGTGAAGAGGCGTTGGCGGCTTATCATGCCGGCCACGCCGAGGTGATCTTTCTCGACCTGACCATGCCGGTGATGGATGGTTTTCGCACTCTGGAACTCCTCAAAAGCGAGGATGCCAATGCGGTAGTTATCGTCATCAGCGCCGATATTCAACCGCAGGCCCAGCAGCGTGTGCGCGATCTCGGAGCGGCGGCCTTTGTCAAAAAACCGATCACTCCCGAGGCCATGCAGGCGGCACTGTATGAAATAGGGTTGATCTAGATGAGCAGTCAACTGGCGAACCTGAACGAAGAGCAACGTGATGCCCTGCAAGAGCTGATGAACGTGGCCATGGGGCAGGCTGCCGACCGTTTGGCGCGTTTAACCGAAACCTTTGTCACCTTGTCGGTGCCACTTATCCATTCCGTGGCTTTAACCAATGCCAGTTTGCTGGAGCAGCTGATACTTGCCGGCCAACCGGCAATCATCACCCGTCAGTCCTTCCTGGGGCGGCTGCGTGGCGAGGTAATGGTGTGTTTTGGTGAAAATGGTGCTGAGCAGTTAGCCGGTTTGATGGGCTATGAAGATATGGAAAAAAACAGCATTCAGGACGAGTTGATGCTGGATGTGACCAATATTCTCACGGGTGCCTGTATCAATGGTTTGGCACAACAGGTCGATATCAAGGTCAGCTACGGTTCGCCCTCTATGATGGCGCATGGTCGTTCGCTGCACAGCGTGCTGGGGGAACAGGCGCTACGTGGTCACGAAGCGCTGGTGCTGGAAATTCATTTCGAGGTTGCGACCCACAGTTTCTATTGCGACCTGTTGGTGTGTATCACCGAAGATACGGCGGCGACCGTGATTGAGGTGATAGATCAGCTTTTGAGCGATATTTAGGCGTCTATCGGGCTAGCGTTAACCTTCTGTGGGGTGCTGTGAGGCTTGTAAACCACTGAGAGCAACGTCTGCCAGCCATTCAGAGTGCCCGGATCAGCTGAATAAGGATGCGCAATGACCTCTGCACTAGACGACGTGCTGCATGCGGAATTATTGGCGGTATTACAGAGCATCAACCTCGGTGTGCTCTTGCTTGATAGCCAATACCGGGTCGTATTCTGGAATGACTTCATGGCGATCCACAGCGGCAAGGACAGCGATGAGGTCAGGGGGCTGGTGCTCTTCGAGGTTGTTCCGGAATTACCGCGGCTGTGGGTGCAGAAGAAAATGGATGGGGTTTTCGCCCTGCAGAATCTTGCGTTCACCTCATGGCAGCAACGTCCACATCTGTTTAACTTCCCTGGCAGTCGGCCTATTACCGGCTTGACCGAGCTGATGTATCAGAACTGCACCTTCTTGCCGGTTATTGAGGGCGGGGTCGTCAAATATGTGTGCCTGACTATTTCCGATGCAACCGACATCGCCGCGCAGCAATTGGAGCTGGAGCGCCTCAACCAATTACTGAATGAGGAGAAAAGCGAACAAGCACGGCTGATTCGTAAACTCGAAGATGCTCAGGCGCAACTGCTGCAATCGGAAAAAATGGCGGCTATTGGTCAGTTGGCGGCGGGTGTGGCCCATGAGATCAATAACCCAGTGGGCTATGTCTACTCCAATTTCAGCAGCCTGAGCAGTTATGTGGATGATCTGTTTGGCCTGATCAAAACCTATCAGGACGCGGCAGCCCAGCACCCGGATGCGAGGCTGCGTACGCAACTGCAGCAGGCCGACCAAACCCTGGACTACGCTTTTTTGCAGAAGGACATGGTCGACCTTCTGCGCGAGTCACGTCAGGGGTTGGAACGGGTCAAGCAGATTGTTCAGGACTTGCGTGATTTCTCCCATATCGACTCGGGCGATTGGCAGATGGCCGATCTGCACAAAGGGCTCGACAGCACGCTCAACGTCATCTCGAACGAGATCAAGTTCAAAGCCGAGGTGATGAAAAGCTACGGTGAGTTGCCATTGGTGCAGTGCTTGGGTTCGCAGCTCAACCAGGTGTTTATGAACTTGATCATCAACGCCGCCCATGCCATTGAGCAGCCGGGCACTATCTGGCTGGAAACCGGCACCCAGGAGGATTGGGTGTTTGTGCGGGTACGCGATAGTGGCAGTGGTATTGCCCCAGAGCATCTGGCACGGCTGTTCGAACCTTTCTTTACCACCAAGCCCGTGGGGCAGGGCACTGGGCTTGGACTGTCGGTGTCTTACAGCATTGTGGCCAAGCATCATGGCCGCCTGGAGGTCGCAAGCGAGCTTGGCAAGGGGTCAGCATTCACTGTCTGGCTGCCAAGGAGCCAGCCGCCGCAATCCAGCACGCCGGAGCCGGGTTGAGCGATGTCAAATCCAGTGAATGGCTACCAGGCGCCCTGGGTAGCTGTAAGCCGACTGCGCTTGAGCCGTTCTAGGCCACATCCACCAGGATGATTTCACTGTCGTCGAGGGCCGTCACTCGGATCACCTCGACATCATCGATTGCCACGCCATCACGGGCCTGGGCAGTTACGCCGTTGACCTCGATGCTGCCGCTGGCGGCCACCAGATAAGCCCTGCGCGCAGCGCCAATCGGGTACTCGGTGCTCTGACCCGCTTGCAGAGTCGCGGCGGCCATCCGTGCATTGCTACGGATCGACAGGGCGTCCCGGTCTTCGGCAAAACCGCTGGCCAGGGTGACGAAGGTGCCGGCGCGTTCACCTCTGGGGAACGGCTTGGCGCCCCAGGAGGGCGGCAGGCCCGATTGGTTGGGTTGAATCCAGATCTGGAAGATCTTGGTGGTGCTGTCTTCCAGGTTGTATTCGCTGTGGGCAATCCCGGTGCCGGCGCTCATTACCTGCACATCACCGGCTTCGGTACGGCCATGGTTACCCAGGTTGTCCTTGTGGGTGATGGCGCCTTGGCGTACATAGGCGATGATTTCCATATCACGGTGCGGATGGGTTGGAAAACCCGTGTGCGGTGCAATTTCATCATCGTTCCAGACTCGCAGCGGCCCCCAGCCCATACGCGCCGGCTCATGGTATTGGGCAAAGGAAAAGTGATGACGGGCATTCAGCCAGCCATGATGGGCACCGCCGAGCTCGGCGAAGGGGCGTACTTCGATCATCTGCGTATCCTCATTGAGAACATCGGCCTTTGACGGCAGTGTTCGTGGGCGATGGACGGATGATCCAATAAATTAATACGATTGAAAATGCGTAAATATTGAGCTTAATAATCTTATTTATTGATGTTTTGTCCCGCTGCTTGTAGGTGGGTGCAACTCAAGCCATATCGCAGAGTCTTTACCTGGAAGCGTGAATAGGATGTCGGGAATGCAAGAACGTAAAGCGCTGCTGATTCTGCATGGCAAGCAAGCCCTTAATGCTGATGTGCGTGCTGCCGTGCAGGCGCGTCGTGAAGAGGGTTGGCAGTTGGATGTACGGGTTACCTGGGAGGCCGGTGATGCGCAGCGTCTGGTTAATGAAGCCTTGCAGGCCGGTTACCCCACCCTGATTGCCGGCGGTGGCGATGGCACCCAGCGCGAGGTGGCCGAAGCCATGGCGTTGGCAAAAACCAAGGCCAGCCTGGCGCTGTTGCCACTGGGTACGGCCAACGATTTTGCTTGTGCCGCAGGGGTTGCCCTTGATCCGCAGGTCGCCCTGGCGTTACTGGATACGCCTGCGCAGCTGATTGATCTGGGCGAGGTTGACGGTCAGGTATTTCTTAATATGGCCACGGGCGGCTTTGGTTCCAACGTCACTGCCAATACCTCGGAGGATCTCAAGCGCGTGCTCGGCGGCGCGGCTTACTTTTTGACGGGCCTGACTCGCTTTGCCGACGTGCAGTCGTCCTTCGGCCGCTTTACCGGGCCGGATTTTCAGTGGGAGGGCGAGTTTCTCGCCCTCGGTATCGGCAATGGCCGCCAGGCCGGCGGCGGACACATGCTATGTCCGCAGGCGCGGGTCAATGACGGCCTGCTGGATGTGTGCATTGTTCCGGCGGCGGCTGATGTGGTCGGCACCCTGGGCACTCTGCTGTCTGGTGGGATCAATGGTTTGCAGAGTGTGGCCATAAGCGTGCGGCTGCCTTGGCTGGAGGTCGAGGCGCCGCAAGGCCTGGACCTCAACCTGGATGGTGAGCCGATGGAAAGTCGCAAACTGCGCTTTGCGGCAATGCCGAACGCGCTGCGCGTGCATATGCCGAAAAACTCGCCGCTGCTGGTGGGCTAAACCACGCGGTGGCTGCCGTCTGGCTAGCCTCGCCGCTGCGCTTATCGCATGATGGCGTCGCGCCATCTGCCTTTAGATGCGCGGTAGATGGCCGATACACCCAGGCATGGCTATTTGAGCTAGGCTAGATCGATAAGTGAACAGGAGCGCATGATGGCCGGCATTCTCGACTCAGTGAACCAACGCACCCAGCTAGTGGGTGAGAACCGCCTGGAAATTCTTATGTTCCGCCTGGCGGGTCGGCAGTTGTTTGCGATTAACGTATTCAAGGTGCAGGAAGTCCTGCAGATGCCCAAGCTGACCCTGATGCCGCAGCGTCACCGGTTTGTGTGCGGCGTGGTCAACCTGCGCGGGCAGACTTTGCCGGTGATTGATCTGTCCCAGGCCATCGGCATGCGCCCCATCGTGCCGGATGAGCACAGCACTATCATCGTCACCGAGTACAACCGCTCGGTGCAGGCGTTTCTGGTGGGGGGGGTGGAGCGCATTCTTAACCTCAACTGGGAATCCATCCTGCCCCCGCCCGGTGGTGCCGGACGTCAGCATTATCTGACCGCAATCACTAAGGTCGAAGACCTGATCGTCGAAGTGATCGACGTGGAAAAGGTGTTGGCGGAAATCAGCCCGATGAGCACCAAGGTCTCCCCGGAAAAACTCGCCGACCCGCTGCTGGAGTTCGCCAAAGGGCGCGAAGTGCTGCTGGTGGATGATTCCAACGTGGCTATGAGTCAGCTCAAGGGCACCATGGCGCAACTGGATATCCGTTGCCACGCCGCCAGCGATGGCCTGCGCGCGCTGAACCTGCTCAAGAGCTGGGCCGACGCAGGGGTCGATGTGCACGAAAAGCTGCTGATGGTGATCACCGATGCGGAAATGCCGGAAATGGATGGCTACCGTCTGACCACCGAAATCCGCAACGACCCGCGCCTCAAGAATCTTTATGTGGTGCTGCACACCTCGTTATCCGGCAGCTTTAACGAGGCCATGGTGAAGAAGGTCGGTTGCGACAACTTCCTCTCCAAATTTCAGCCGGACAAGCTGGTGGATGTGGTGCACGAGCGTTTGGCACTGATCCACCCGCAGGAATAAATCCGACAGAGCGGCGTGTTATTCGCTCAGGCGCTGGCGCAGGTGTTCGATGCGCTTGCGGTTGACGTCGAAGTCCGCATGACCCAGGCGTGACGCTGAACGTACATCCACAGCGGCCGCGCCGATCATAAACTCCACATCATCGACAAAACGCATCAGCTTGCTGCTGAATTCTGCACGCAGATAACCCGGCGTTTCCTCCACCAAACTCACGCGTGGCTCTTCGCTGAGCAACGTCTTGAGGCGTGCCTGGGTTTCTTCGGTAGAGCCTTTCAACGGCAGTGGTTCAATGGCGTGTCGCTCATCGCTGGCCTGGCTGCTAACGCAGTTCGGTGAATCCGGGCAAGCGGCCAGTTGACCGTTATGGATGCCCAGGTTATCTGGCGCGGTGCCGCTGCAAGCGCTAAGCACAAGCAGCAGGGGTAGGGCCAAGGCGGGCTTGTGGCTAAAGCGGGTTGCTCGTATAAGGGCGTTTTGCCAAAGGGAAGCTGGGCTCATGTTGCATCTCTCCGGGTTGTACCGTTATCCACTGAAATCGGCGGCGGGCGAGGCCTTGTATGAAACGATGCTGGACGCCTTGGGCGTGCAGGGTGATCGTCGCTGGATGGTAGTCGATGCTGAAAGCGGGCGCTTCCTTACCCAACGCCTGCTGGCGCAGATGACTCAGCTGCAGGCGCGCTGGCTGAGCAGTACGCACCTGCAGCTGAGTGCGCCGGGTATGGCTGATCTGCAGGTGGCGGTGCCGGATGAGCAGGCGCCGCTGCGTGGCGTAACCATCTGGCGCGACAGCCTGCAGGTGCCGGATGCCGGAGATGCGGCTGCGCAATGGTTGAGCCAGCTGCTCGGCCGCGCGTGCCGCTTGGTGCAGGTGTCAGAGCCGCGTGCACGGCAGGTCGATACGGCCTATGCCGAGGTGGGCGACAAGGTGGCGTTTGCCGATGGCTTTCCTTTGCTGCTGATCGGTCAGGCCTCGCTGGATGATCTGTCGGCGCGGGTCGGCCGGCCGTTGCCGATGCTGCGTTTCCGGCCGAACCTGGTGGTCAGCGGCAGCGAGCCCTATGCCGAAGACAGCTGGAAGCGTATCCGCATCGGTGAGCTGGAGTTTCGTGTGCTCAAGGGGTGCTCACGCTGCATCATGACTACTCTCGACCCGCAGACCGGCGAGCGCAGCGCCGATCGTGAACCGCTGACCACCTTGAAAACCTATCGTGAGCGCGAGGGCGAGGTGTTTTTCGGGCAGAACCTGATCGCCTGTGGTGAGGGCTACTTGCGGCTGGATATGCCGGTGCAGGTGCTGGAGTAGGGCGGAAATGCACGCTCAGCAGTTGCTGTTGAGCGTGCGTTTAGCAGGCCGTTACTGATCGAAGTAACGCTCGTGCCAGGCTACCAGTGGCTGCGGCGCGTTGAGCTTCTCGCCGTAGATCACCGAGTAGGACAGCACGTTCTGCACGTACTGGCGGGTTTCATCAAACGGAATATTCTCGATCCACACGTCATACGACAGGTGATCCGCACCGCGCAGCCACTGACGAACACGGCCTGGGCCAGCGTTGTAGGCGGCGGAGGCGAGTACGCGGTTGCCGTTGAACTGGCCGTAGATCTGGCTCAGGTAGGCGGCACCCAGCTGGATATTGACTTCCGGGCGGTAGGCTAGCTGTGGTGATGACAGTGGAATGCCAAAGCGCTTGGCGGTTTCCTTGGCGGTGGCCGGCATTAGCTGCATCAGGCCCATCGCGCCGACGTGGGATTTGGCGTCGGCCATAAAGGCGCTTTCCTGGCGGGTGACGGCAAACACCCAGCTGGAGTGAATGTCGCGGTTTTTTGCTTCGCGCACCAAGTGTTCGCGGTGCGCCATTGGGAAGCGCACCTCCAGATCGTCCCAATACTGCGCCTGGCTGATGGTGCGGATTGCCGGGAAGTACCAGCCCATCTCATAGGCCAGACGCGCCTGGGCGACCATTTCATCACGGCTGAACAGGCGGCTGACGTTGTACCACTCACGGCGGCCATCGGCGACCTGACCACGGGCGTGGAATTCCAGGGCACGGCGAATCGCCGCTGAGTTGCGGACTTTCTTGATGGTTTGCGGGCTCAGGGCCAGCGGTTTGTTATTCAGTTGGTAGGGGGCTTGCACCTGGTCGGCGGCCATAAAGCCGTAGAAGTCACGTTCCTTGGCTAAGGATTGATACAGCGCCTTGGGCTCCTGGCTATTGGGTTGCGCCAGTTGCAGGCTGCGCGCCTGCCAGTAGCGCCAGCGATTGGTGTTGCCCAGTTCTGCTGGCATCCGGCGAGTCAGCTGGTTGGCTTCATCCCAGCGGCCCAGGCGCAGCAGCAGGCGGGCGCGCCATTCGCTTACGGTGTTATCACGCAGCTCGGGGTCGTACTTGGCCATGACTTGCAGGGCACGGACATCAAAGCGCTTGGCCAGGGTCAGGCCGATTTCGCGGGCGATGGCAACCTGTTCCTCACTGGAGAACTTCATCCGTTGGGCATAGCTGTCGAGCAGCTTGAGTGCGCTTTCCGGGTCCTGACGGGCCAGGCGGCGTAGGCCCAGACCCACTACATCGGCCATTGCTGGATCGGTTTGGGTAAAGCGTGAGGTCTGTTTCAGCAGCTCAGGTTTCTGCGCCACTTCCAGCAGGTTTTTGCCGTGATTGCCCAGGGTCGGCATGGTTTTGATCAGGTGGGTCACCAGGCCGTAGTTGCGGGCTTCGGCCGCCAGTTTTGCGCGCTGCCAGCGTTTCTGTTCGGTGAGCTGGCCTTCAGCGGCCCAGCGTGTGAACAGCGGGTCGCAGGCATTGGGCTGGGATTTGCCCACCAGCCAGAGCTTTTCAGCAGTGGCGTTACCTTCGGCGCGCATGCCGTGGCTCAGTTGGTATTGGCCATATAGGCAGTCGAGTTCGGTGAAGTTTAGCGCCGGGTCGTAGTAATTGACAAAGGTCTGCCATTCGCCGCGCTCGGCCAGCCAGCGCAGCCAGCGTAGTTTCATCCAGCTGATCTGCGGCAAGTCGCCATGTTCGGCGAGGAATTTCTCGATTTCGTCATTGCTCGCCCATTTCAGCCGGGCGGTCAGCTCGTCATACGCCAGGTAAGGCTCCAGCGGGTAGTCACGCAGGGCGCTGGCGTAACGCTGGTAAGGGTCTTTGTCGCCCTTGGCCAGCGCAGCTTTGGCTTGGTCGTAATATTGACGTTGTTGCGTCAGGGTGGCGGCCTGCGCCGCAGTGACGCTCAGGGTGGAAACCAACAGGCAGGACAACAGGCAGAACAGGGGACCGCGCATAACACTTCCAGGCAAATAGTGCGTATGGCCCTAGCTTAGTCGTTTGCCTATGGAGGGTGAAGGCGCAAAGCGTTTCAACGCGTAATTGTCGGCACTCATCGCTGCTTGAGCCTTGGTGAGCGTGCTAGAGCGCTTGCCGCCTGGGCAGAATTTACCGCACCTGGCGCTTAAATTGCCTGCTTGGTCGGTGCGCTTCTCGGTTAGAATGCGCGCCCTGTTTTGCGGGTGCCTCAGGGCAGCTGCAGATGATTTTCTGGGTGTTTCAGGTTGCCGCTGCGCCCTG
The DNA here is from genome assembly GCF_056312395.1 of Pseudomonas sp. C7.1. NCBI lineage: Bacteria > Pseudomonadati > Pseudomonadota > Gammaproteobacteria > Pseudomonadales > Pseudomonadaceae > Pseudomonas > Pseudomonas sp. C7.1. The sequence goes on from NZ_JBWDTL010000003.1 coordinate 896,090, forward strand.
AATGCAACGAATTACGTTGCTCGGCTGCGGTTTTACCAGCGTTCACCCGTCGTTTTTTGTTGAGGCGTGCCATGACCCTGCTCAAGTTCACCGATATTTCCCTGGCCTACGGTGCAATGCCGCTATTGGACAAGGTGTCTTGGCAGATCGCCCGTGGCGAACGGGTGTGCATCATTGGCCGCAACGGCACTGGCAAGTCGAGCATGATGAAGCTGGTTAAAGGTGACCAGAAGGCCGATGACGGCGCTGTCTGGCGCGCGCCTGGCCTGAAGATCGGCGAATTGCCGCAGGAATTGCCTCTGGCCGACGATCGCACCGTGTTTGATGTGGTCGCCCAAGGTCTGGACGGAGTGGGTGAATTACTCGCGCAGTACCACCACTTGGCGCAGAACTGTGTCACTGAAGCCGATCTGGACAAGCTGATGCATGTCCAGCAAGACCTCGAAGCCCGTGACGGCTGGCGCTTGCAGCAACTGGTCGACAGCACCCTGAGCCGCCTGCAACTGCCGGCTGACAAGACCCTGGCTGAGCTGTCTGGTGGCTGGCGTCGCCGGGTGCTGCTGGCCCAGGCGTTGGTGTCCGAGCCGGATCTGTTGCTGCTCGACGAGCCCACCAACCACCTGGATATCGGCGCAATTGCCTGGCTGGAAGAAGCACTGACTGATTTCCAAGGCGCGGTGCTGTTTATTACCCACGACCGTTCCTTCCTGCAAAACCTGGCCACGCGCATCCTCGAATTGGACCGTGGCGGCCTGATCGACTGGAACGGCGACTACGCCAGCTTCCTGGTGCACAAGGAAGCCACCCTGGCTGCCGAAGAAACCGCCAACGCACTGTTTGACAAGCGCCTGGCCCAGGAAGAAGTGTGGATTCGCCAGGGCATCAAGGCCCGCCGCACCCGTAACGAAGGCCGCGTGCGCGCCCTGAAAGCCTTGCGCGTTGAACGCAGCGAGCGCCGTGAGCGCACCGGCAAAGCCAATATTCTGCTGGAAACTGCAGAAAAATCTGGCAAGCAGGTGATGGTGCTGGAAAACGTCAGCTTTGCGCATCCGGGTGGGCCGTTCCTGATCAAGGACTTCTCCATGGTGTTGCAGCGCGGTGACCGCATCGGCCTGCTCGGCGCCAACGGCACCGGTAAAACCACCTTGCTCAAGCTGATGCTTGGCGGTTTGCAGCCCACCAGCGGTGAAGTGGCCGAAGGCACGCGCATCGATGTGGCTTATTTTGACCAATTGCGTCACCAACTCGATTTGGAAAAGACCGTAATCGACAACGTCGCCGAAGGCCGCGACTTTATCGAGATCGACGGGCAGAACCGCCATGTACTGAGCTACCTGGGTGACTTCCTGTTTAGCCCGCAGCGTGCGCGTACACCGGTCAAGGCGTTGTCCGGCGGTGAGCGGGCACGTCTTTTGCTTGCCAAGCTGTTCAGTAAACCGGCCAACCTGCTGGTGCTGGACGAACCGACCAACGACCTCGACGTGGAAACCCTGGAGCTGCTTGAAGAAGTGCTGCTGACCTTCCCTGGCACCGTGCTGATGGTTAGCCACGACCGGGCCTTCCTCGACAACGTGGTGACCAGCACCCTGGTGTTCGAGGGTGAAGGGCGCGTTCGCGAATACGTCGGTGGTTATCAGGATTGGCTGCGTCAAGGCGGCTCAGCGCGTCTGCTTGGCGTGGGCGAAAGCAAAGCCGGCAAGCCTGAACTAGCCTCTGCAGTTGTCCCGACGCCGGTTGCGTCGGAACCTGTGGTGGCTGAGGCCAGCAAGAAAAAGCTCAGTTACAAGCTGCAGCGCGAGTTGGAAGCCATTCCAGGGCAGATCGATGCGCTGGAGGGGCAAGTTGCCAGCTTGCAGGAGCAGATCGGCTCGCCGAGTTTCTATCAGCAACCAGCAGAAAAGACCGCTGAGGTGCTGGCGAAACTGCAGGCCGTGCAACATGAGCTGGAGCAATTGGTCGAGCGTTGGGCCGAGCTGGAAGGCTAAGCCCGATGTATTAAGTACGTAACGCGCTCAAACAGGATTTTGAGATTTCTGGCGGAGACAGACATGGCCATCGAGTACCGCATCACTCTCGACGACAACCATCAGTTCAGTTACAGGATCGAGCTGGACCGGGTGTATGAGGCAGAGGCTGCGCAAAGCGCACCGGCCTGGACGCGTCTCGAATATCAGCAGTGCAGCAACTGCCCGCTGAGCAAGGATAACTTCAGCCATTGTCCGGCGGCTGTCGATTTGCACCGGGTCATCGAGGATTTTCAGGGCCTGCCGGCATTCAAGAAAGTGGCTGTGTGGGTGCGTACACCTGAGCGCGAGTACAACAAGCAGGTGGGCCTAGAAGAGGGCTTGCGCGCGTTGCTCGGGGTAATCATGGCCACCAGCGCCTGTCCGGTGCTGGGTAAGCTCAAGCCGATGGCGCAGCACCATCTGCCGTTTGCTAATAGCCAGGAATTCATCTTGCGCACGGTGTCGTTGTACCTGACGCAGCAGTACTTCAACCTGCGCGAGGGGCGTACTCCTGACTGGGAGCTGAGAGGTCTGGTGCGTATGTTTCAGCAACTACAGCTGGTCAATCAGGCGTTTTGGCAGCGCATTCACGCAACCTGCGAGGGTGACTCCAACCTCAAGGCGTTCCTGACCTTCTTCTCCATGGCGTCGAGCATGACCTATTCGCTGGAAACTCAGCTGCAGAAGATTCGCCCACTGGTCATGAGCTCGCCCGATAGCGGTGAATAACGCAGCCGCGTTATTCACCCGCAGCTCGCGTTACTCGGCTTTTTTCAGGCGCACGGCCAGCACATCGCAGGGCGCGCCGTGCAGCACGTCGTTGGCTGTTGAGCCCAGCAGCAGCGCCAGGCCGTGGCGGCCGTGGCTGCCAACGACGATCAGGTCACATTGCTGTTCTTCGGCCAGGCGATGGATTTCCTGGCGCGGTTGACCGTAGGCCAGGTGGCGCTGTTCGGCGCTGAGGTCGGGATACTTGTCGGCAAACTTGTCCAGGCGCTCGCGGGCTTGGTCGAACTGCTGTTGTTGCAGCATCGACAGGTCCATTGGTACGTCGCCGCCAAAGGCCATGGCCATGGGTTCGACGATATGCACCACAGACAACTTGGCCCCGCTGCTGGCGGCTAGTTTTTGCGCGCGGTGCATAACCGGGTCGCATTCCTCGGTAAGGTCGACGGCGACCAGAATGTGTTGGTAGGGCATGGGGTAAGTCTCCTTGCAAATGAATCAATGGTTGTAGTATGGCCGTCCTGAGCACTGATGACAGGCTTTTGCCGGTGAGATAACGATATGAGTCCCTGGTTTGTGCTTTTGTTTGTAGCAATTTTGCTTAGCCCATTGTCCTGGTTGGCACCCTCGCGCCACCAGCGTGGGCGGATGGATGTGCGTATGCAAGCGCGACGTTTGGGGGTGGCAATGCAGTTGTCGCCCCAGGAGTGGCCGCATTGGCTGCTGCAATGGCCGCCAGGTACTTGCCCGCAGTATTACCGTGCGCGCCGACGCGGCCAGGTCGACAGTTGGTGCTATTGGCAGATGGAACCGGGGCAGTGGCTCAACAAATGGCGCGAGCCCTGCACTGATCAGGCATTGCTGGTGCAATTGCAGGCGCTGCCTGCCGATGCGTTCAAGGTCGAAGCAACCGATCAGATGCTCGCAATATGCTGGGGCGAACGAGGCGCTAGCGCAGCGCTGGAGAAAATTGTCGCGTTTCTCCAGGCCAAAGCGTAAATAAAAGAAAGCCCAGTGCAAGCACTGGGCCGGAGTACGGCCAGGCAGGCCGGTAAAGCGAATGCGGATGGCGGCGGTGACGATCAGAGATTGGTGGCCGCGTACTGACTGGAAATCTGTTCAATGCCCTGGATGATGGTGTTGGAATACTTGTTGACCAGAAAGGGCACGCTATTTTCGTTGTAGTTGATCAGCGACTTTTCAATATAGCGCCATTTGGTGGTGACCCCTTTCCAGGATTGCTTGAGCTGCGGCGTATTCTTGGGGTCTTTCTCCAGCGCCGCCATCTTGCCGGCGAACTCACTGACCAGCTCCTCAATCGGGCGTGCATCGCCGCCGCCTATAAAAGTGGCGCCTACCGAGGCGCTGCGTGAGGCGTAATCCACGGCAATGCCCTGCATCAGAATGCTCTGCTCGCGGCTGCGCTGGGTTAGTGCGGGCACGCTGTAGCTGCCTTCTTGCTGGATTTTGGTGTACAGCTCCTGGCTCAGGGCCATCAGTTGCTGGTTGCGGGCTGCCAGATCGGCTATCGGCTGCAGGTCGGTGTAGCCCTGGCTCTTCAGTGCACTGATTAGGTTGTTGATACCGATCTGATAATCCTTCCATTGCCGATCAAGCTGCGAGCGCAGCGCTTTCGCGCCTTCGCCGGGCATCTCAGTCAGCGCCGTCAGGTGGCTATTCACCTCGCTCAGCGAGTCGTTGATCATCCGCGCGTAGCGTTGGTCACCCTCCATGCCATTGAACATATAAAAATCGCCAAGGGATTTTTGTGCAGCCAGGCGCAGCTGGTGCAGTTTCAGCAGGCTGGTGGCGGTATCTGCAGCTTGGGTCGCGGCGCTAAAAAGGGGGAGAGTGATAGTGAGCAGGGTGCTCAAAACAATGGCAAGCATGCGGCTCGACATGGGGGGAACTCCGTGCGCCCTTGATTGGGCTCTAATTGTTTTTGTTTTGGCTACGGGCTGTCTAAAACGACCGTATTGAGACGACTGTACCTGCAGCTAAATCATTTTGCTAGGTATGCGCTGGATCACACTTTTGTTTTCAGGGTTGGCCAAGTAACCGTATATCGCAGCAGATGACCGCCTGTTCGCTGCAGAGGTGAAAGTGCGTTGGCGTAGGCCTGAACGTAATTTTTTGTACGCCTTTGCCGCCTCCACAGGCCAATTGACAAGTAGGGGCTTTTCCTTGAAGGTGTGCGCACCCAAATCAAACGGGCGTATGAATTGAGCGTTTGCCTGCAAAGGCACCGCCTTTACAGCCCGATTATCGCGTCGGTGGGTGTACCAGGCTGATTGGGGCTACTCTGAGGCGGCAACGCCGTGGAGTAGCTTGCTGGTTGGCTCCGATGTGTACCGTTCAGCTTCCATACCGTGGAGATCAGTTGATGATTTACGAAGGTAAAGCCATCACGGTTAAGGCTCTTGAGAGTGGCATCGTCGAATTGAAATTCGACCTCAAGGGTGAATCCGTCAACAAATTCAACCGTCTTACCCTCAATGAACTGCGTCAATCCGTTGATGCGATCAAGGCTGATGGTTCGATCAAGGGCGTGATTGTCACCAGTGGCAAAGACGTATTTATCGTCGGCGCTGACATCACCGAGTTCGTCGACAACTTCAAGCTGCCGGACGAAGAACTGGTGGCTGGCAACCTCGAAGCCAACAAGATCTTCAGTGACTTTGAAGACCTCAATGTTCCGACTGTTGTCGCAATCAACGGCATCGCTTTAGGCGGTGGTTTTGAGATGTGCCTGGCTGCGGATTACCGCGTCATGGCCGAAAGTGCCAAAGTTGGCCTGCCGGAAGTCAAGCTGGGCATCTACCCAGGCTTCGGCGGTACCGTGCGTCTGCCGCGGGTTATCGGTACCGATAACGCCGTTGAGTGGATTGCCGGTGGTAAAGAAAATAAAGCTGCTGATGCCCTGAAAATGGGCGCAGTGGATGCCGTGGTTGCTGCTGACAAGCTGCAAGCCGCTGCCCTGGACCTGATCAATCGCGCCATTTCCGGCGAGCTGGATTACAAGGCCAAGCGTCAGCCGAAGCTGGAAAAGCTCAAGCTCAACGCGATTGAGCAGATGATGTGCTTCGAAACTGCCAAAGGTTTCGTCGCAGGCCAGGCCGGGCCGAACTATCCGGCGCCGGTTGAAGCGATCAAAACCATTCAGAAAGCCGCCAACTTCGGTCGCGACAAAGCGCTGGAAGTGGAAGCTGCTGGCTTTGTCAAACTGGCTAAAACGCCAGTTGCTGCTAGCTTGATCGGCCTGTTCCTGAATGATCAGGAACTGAAGAAGAAGTCTAAGCAGCACGACGAAATCGCCAAAGACGTGAAGCTGGCTGCCGTGCTCGGCGCGGGCATCATGGGTGGCGGTATCGCCTACCAGTCTGCGTCCAAGGGCACCCCGATTTTGATGAAGGATATCCGTGAAGAGGGTATTCAGATGGGGCTGGCTGAGGCTTCCAAGCTGCTCGGTGGCCGTGTTGCCAAGGGTCGTATGACCCCGGCGCAGATGGCTGAAGCCCTCACCGCTATTCGTCCGACCATGTCCTATGGCGATTTCGGTGCTGTCGATATCGTTGTCGAAGCAGTCGTCGAGAACCCTAAGGTCAAGCAGATCGTGCTGGCTGAAGTGGAAGGCGTGGTCAAAGAAGACGCAATCCTCGCATCGAACACTTCGACCATTTCCATCAACTTGCTGGCCAAGGCCCTCAAGCGTCCGGAAAACTTCGTCGGCATGCACTTCTTCAACCCGGTGCACATGATGCCGCTGGTTGAAGTGATTCGTGGCGAGAAGTCCAGCGATGTAGCTGTTGCAACTACCGTTGCTTACGCCAAGAAAATGGGTAAGACCCCGATTGTGGTCAACGACTGCCCAGGCTTTTTGGTCAACCGCGTGCTGTTCCCGTACTTCGGCGGCTTCTCCAAGCTGCTCGGTTTCGGTGTGGACTTCGTGCGTATCGACAAAGTCATGGAGAAGTTCGGCTGGCCGATGGGCCCGGCGTACCTGTCCGACGTGGTAGGTATCGACACCGGTCACCACGGCCGCGACGTAATGGCTGAAGGCTTCCCGGATCGCATGGCCGTTGAAGGCCGTACTGCGGTTGACGTGATGTATGAAGCAGATCGCCTGGGCCAGAAGAACGGCAAAGGCTTCTACTCCTACGAAATGGACAAACGCGGCAAGCCGAAGAAGGTCTCCGATCCGGTTGCCTATGACCTGCTCAAGTCCATCGTCACCGAGCAGCGTGAAGTGACTGATGAAGACATCATCAACTTCATGATGATTCCTCTGTGCATGGAAACCGTGCGTTGTCTGGAAGACGGCATCGTTGATACCGCAGCTGAGGCCGATATGGGCCTGATCTACGGCATTGGCTTCCCTCCGTTCCGCGGTGGTGCGCTGCGTTACATCGATTCCGTCGGTGTAGCCGAGTTCGTTGCCCTGGCCGACAAATACGCCGAGCTGGGCGCGCTGTACACCCCGACTGCCAAGCTTCGCGAAATGGCCGCTAACGGCCAGAAGTTTTTCGGTTAATCGCGGTCAGACTAGAGCGAGAGTGAATTTATGAGCCTGAATCCTAGAGATGCAGTCATCGTCGACTTCGGTCGTACCCCGATGGGTCGTTCCAAGGGCGGCATGCATCGCAACACCCGTGCCGAAACCATGTCGGCCAACCTGATCAGCGGCGTGCTGGCACGTAACACCAAGCTGGATCCAGCTGAAGTGGAAGACGTGATCTGGGGCTGCGTTAACCAGACCCTGGAGCAGGGCTGGAACATCGCGCGCATGGCGTCGCTGATGACCCAGATCCCGCACACTGCTGCTGGCCAGACTGTGAGCCGCCTGTGCGGTTCGTCCATGAGCGCTCTGCACACTGCTGTGCAGGCGATCCAGACCGGCAACGGTGACGTGTTCGTCATCGGCGGTGTGGAGCACATGGGCCACGTTGGCATGATGCACGGCGTTGATCCAAACCCGCACCTGTCGCTGTACGCGGCCAAGGCCTCGGGCATGATGGGCCTGACTGCAGAAATGCTCGGCAAGATGCATGGCATCAGCCGTGAGGCGCAGGACGCGTTCGGTGAGCGTTCGCACCGCCTGGCGCACAAGGCCACCGTCGAAGGCAAGTTCAAGGATGAAATCATCCCGATGCAAGGCTTTGATGAGAACGGCTTCCTCAAGGTGTTCGACTACGACGAAACCATTCGTCCGGAAACCACCCTGGCAAGCTTGGCGGCGCTGAAGCCTGCGTTCAACCCGAAAGGCGGCACCGTGACTGCAGGTACGTCCTCGCAGATCACTGACGGCGCTTCCTGCATGATCGTCATGAGCGCCCAACGCGCCCAAGACCTCGGCATTCAGCCAATGGCCGTGGTTCGCGCCATGGCGGTGGCTGGTGTTGATCCAGCGATCATGGGTTACGGTCCAGTACCGTCGACCCAGAAAGCCCTCAAGCGTGCTGGCCTGACCATCAATGACATCGACTTCTTCGAGCTCAACGAAGCCTTCGCCGCCCAGGCTCTGCCTGTGCTGAAGGACCTGAAAGTGCTCGACAAGATGGAAGAGAAGGTCAACCTGCACGGCGGCGCTATCGCTCTGGGTCACCCGTTCGGTTGTTCCGGCGCGCGTATCTCCGGTACCCTGCTGAACGTGATGAAGCAGAATGGCGGCACCTTCGGTGTGTCGACCATGTGCGTAGGTCTCGGCCAAGGCATCACCACCGTCTTCGAACGCCTCTAAGCTTTACTGGGTGTAAGAGATGGAAAAACCGGGGCCAAGTGCCCCGGTTTTTGTTTCTCCGCAAAAAATCTTCAAGGAATTCACTCATGCAGCTACAGCCTGGCCTCTACCGTCATTACAAAGGCCCTGAATACCGTGTGTTTGGCGTAGCCCAGCATTCGGAAACGGAGCAGGCGATGGTGGTCTATCAGGCGCTGTACGGCGAGTTTGGCCTGTGGGTGCGACCGTTGGAGATGTTCTGCGAAAGCGTCGAGGTGGACGGCGAGACGGTTCCACGCTTTGCTTTGATTCAGGCTGAAACCGCACTGTTTACTCGGCCTTGAGCTGACATCGGGCCATTGCTGCGCTTGACCTCGGGCGGACCACCACTATATATAGCGGTGCCGCGCTAGCAGGCAGTACAGCGCCTCCCGCATTTATTTATCGAATTTCAGGAATTTTCCAATCCATGGGCAAATCGCTGGTCATCGTGGAATCCCCGGCCAAGGCCAAGACCATCAACAAGTACTTGGGTAACGAGTACGTGGTGAAGTCGAGCATCGGCCACATCCGTGACCTACCCACCAGTGGTTCGGCGAGTACCGCCAAAGAGCCGGTCAAGCGTGGCAAAGCCGCTGCAGGTGAAGTACCGGCGCTGTCGCCCAAGGAAAAAGCCAAGCGTCAGCTGTTTGCGCGTATGGGGGTTGATCCCGAACACGGCTGGAAAGCCAAGTACGAGATCCTTCCAGGCAAAGAGAAGGTCGTCGAGGAATTGCGCCGTTTGGCCAAGGATGCTGACACCATCTACCTCGCAACCGACTTGGACCGCGAGGGGGAAGCCATTGCCTGGCACCTGCGCGAATCCATCGGTGGTGACGACAGCCGCTACAAGCGCGTGGTGTTCAACGAAATCACCAAGAAAGCCATCCAGGAAGCGTTTTCCAAGCCGGGTGAGCTGGATATCAATCGAGTCAACGCCCAGCAGGCGCGGCGCTTCCTCGACCGCGTTGTGGGCTATATGGTTTCGCCCCTGCTGTGGGCCAAGATCGCTCGCGGCCTGTCCGCCGGCCGTGTGCAGTCGGTGGCGGTGAAGCTGGTGGTCGAGCGCGAGAAAGAAATCCGCGCGTTTGTTCCCGAAGAATACTGGGAAGTGCACGCCGATCTGGGCACCGCCAAAGGTGCCAATGTGCGCTTTGAAGTGGCTCGTGAGAACGGCGCAGCCTTCAAGCCGCTGAATGAGGCCCAGGCCATGGCGGCCCTGGCGACGCTGAAAGCCTCCAGCTACAGCATCAGCAAGCGCGAAGACAAACCGACCAGCAGCAAGCCTTCGGCGCCGTTTATCACTTCCACACTGCAGCAGGCCGCGAGCAACCGCCTGGGCTTCGGGGTGAAGAAGACCATGATGATGGCCCAGCGTCTGTATGAGGCCGGCTACATCACCTATATGCGTACCGACTCGACCAACCTCTCGGCCGATGCTGTGAGCATGGTGCGGGACTTTATCGAAGGCGAGTTCGGCAAGAAGTACCTGCCCGCCAACCCGATTGCCTACAGCAGCAAGGAAGGGGCCCAGGAGGCTCACGAAGCGATTCGTCCTTCCGACGTCAACCTCAAGCCGACCCAGCTGTCGGGCATGGAGCGTGACGCCGAGCGCCTGTATGAGCTGATCTGGCGCCAGTTTGTAGCCTGCCAGATGCCGCCGGCCGAATACCTGTCGACCACCGTGACCGTCACAGCAGCGCAGTTCGAGCTGCGCGCCAAGGGCCGTATCCTCAAATTTGACGGCTATACCCGCGCATTGCCGCAGCTGAGTAAGCCGGGCGATGACGATGTACTGCCGGAAATGAATCAGGGCGAAGTGCTCAAACTGGTCAAACTCGACCCCAGCCAGCACTTCACCAAGCCGCCGGCGCGTTACTCGGAAGCCAGCCTGGTCAAGGAGATGGAAAAGCGCGGTATCGGTCGCCCGTCGACCTATGCCGCGATCATCGGCACCATCCAGGACCGTGGCTACGTGGCATTGCACAACCGCCGTTTCTACTCGGAGAAGATGGGTGACATCGTCACTGAGCGTTTGTCCGAAAGCTTCGCCAACCTGATGGACTATGGCTTTACCGCCGGCATGGAAGAGCATCTGGATGATGTAGCCCAGGGCGAGCGCGAGTGGAAGCATGTGCTCGATGAGTTCTACGGCGACTTCAAGAAAAAGCTCGAAGTGGCTGAAGCAGGCGAGGGCGGCATGCGTGCCAACCAGCCTACGCTTACTAATATCGCCTGCCGCGATTGCGGCCGGCCGATGACCATTCGTACCGCATCAACGGGGGTATTCCTTGGTTGCTCCGGCTATGCACTGCCGCCCAAAGAGCGCTGCAAGGCCACCGTCAACCTGGTGCCGGGCGATGAAATTGCTGCGGACGACGAGGGTGAGTCGGAGTCACGCGTGCTGCTCGGCAAGCACCGCTGCCCGATCTGCTCGACCGCGATGGATGCCTACCTGCTCGATGAAACCCGCAAGTTGCATATCTGCGGTAATAACCCCGATTGCGCGGGTTATGAGGTGGAGCAGGGCCAGTACCGCATCAAGGGCTATGAAGGCCCGAGCCTGGAGTGCGACAAGTGCGGCAGCCAGATGCAGCTGAAAACCGGTCGTTTCGGCAAGTTCTTTGGCTGTACCAATAGCGAATGCAAGAACACCCGCAAGCTGCTGAAAAGCGGTGAGGCGGCGCCGCCGAAAATGGACCCGGTGAAGATGCCGGAGCTCAAGTGCGAGAAGGTCAACGACACCTACATCTTGCGCGATGGCGCTTCCGGTCTGTTCCTGGCGGCCAGCCAGTTCCCGAAAAACCGCGAAACCCGCGCACCGCTGGTGTTGGAACTGATCCCGCACAAGGATGAGATCGATCCCAAGTACCACTTCCTCTGCGACGCGCCGAAGAAAGACCCGCAAGGCCGTGCTGCGGTAATCCGCTACAGCCGCAAGACCAAGGAGCAGTACGTGCAGACCGAAGTCGACGGCAAGCCGACCGGCTGGCGTGCGTTCTTTGATGGCGGCAAGTGGAAAGTCGAAGACAAGAGTTGATCAACCGCTGATTGAGCACAACGCGCGCCCGCCGCTGGCTGGCGCGCGTATGCTTATCCAATCCGTTATGGAGGGCGCCGCAATGGCCAATGAACTCTATACCCGCACCAATCAGAAAATTTTCTATGCCGGCCTGGCGCTGGAGTCCTGGCGCAAAGCTGAACAGGGCCAGAGCATGAATGCCTTGGCTTTGATCCAGGCTGAGCGTGAGGCGGCGTTATTTCACCTGTACGGTGCCTTGCTGGGCCTATGTCATGAGATTGCCGGTTATTACCGTTTGCCGGACAGCGCCGCGCCGCGTGCCGAGCGCTTCCTCACTGAAGACGTGTTGCAGGCGGCGCCAAGCCAGGAACTGGGTGAGTTGGTCGAGTTGGCGCAGGCGTCCGATAGCTGGGTCGCGCAACTGCTCAAAGCCTATGCCGAGCTGTTTCAGCCGCCGCAGGCCGGCAAGAAGGCCAAGCTCGATCCCGCTACGCCGCTGATCACAGCGGTCAGTCTAGATGAGCAAGTCGTGCCCTTGGCGCAGGAGACGCTTGAGGCCTGGCGTCAGCAGCTGAAGGCTCTGGCGCAGCGCTTTCGGCAAACCCTGAGCGAGTGGTAAGGGGCTGATTGGACCGGCGGACTAGGGCGAGTCCGGGTCGGCTGTTACACTGTCGGCCTTTCGTGGAGAGCTAAGCCAATGCCTACATCATTCCTGGAAATTGTTGAATTGCCCGACGGACGCATTGCCCTGCGTCGCGCAGAGGATGAAGAATCACTGGTGGTGCTGGATTTCTCTGCCGATGCCAAAGCCTTTCTGCAGGGGCAGCATGTCGAGGTAGCCAAGGCCATGCTCAATGTCGGAGTGCAGATGGCGGGGCGTTTGGCGGAAAACAACTTTCAGAATGAAGAGGAGCCACGGGTTCTGCATTGAGTGCAGAGTTCTTTAGGGCTCTGAGCTAGAGCGTTCTGCTCGCCTTAGCCGTTTCTTGCATTAAGGTTCACTGGCTGACACGCACATTTATTGTGCGTGACGTCTGGCCAACTACCCCAGGCTTATATTCAGGCTTTGCGCCTTGCCCTGACGGGCCGCTTGCTCAAGTTGTTGTCGCGCCTGGCGTTCAAGTGGATGCAGCCAGCTGACTACGGTATGACTGCGGCCCAGCGTCAAAGCTTGTTGCGCCAATTCCAGCGCGCTTTGTGCGCCGCGTGGGTGCAGCAGCAGGATGCGTTCACGGTTGAGGCCGGCCTCGCGTAGCCAGGCTTGGGTCAGGCTTGAGGGCGGGGCGATCAGGGTCAGCCAACGTTCGTCGAGGTTATCGCTAAGCTCACGCAGAACTGGCGCTAGAAGATTCAGGCAGTGCCCTGCTGCACCACGCAGCGACAGTTCACTGAACGCCTCTGTCTCATCATCCTGCCAGGGCAGCTCAGCGCTGTCGGCAAGTAATGGCGTCACCGTCGATGCCAGGAACGCATCGAACAAAGGCAGTTGTGTACGGTTCACTGAATGCGGGAACTGCATAGATCCTCCACTAGCGGCGGATAACGCCGACGCTCAAACCTTCAATAATCAGATCCTGTTCTTCCAGGTTTACTTCGATTGGCGCGAACTCTGGGTTCTCGGCAATCAGCCAGACCTTGTTGCCTTCACGCTTGAATCGCTTGACGGTCACTTCATCGTCCAGGCGCGCTACTACCACCTGACCGTTACGAGCTTCTCGGGTGGTGTGTACGGCCAGCAGATCGCCATCGAAAATGCCGATGTCTTTCATGCTCATGCCGCGTACGCGCAGCAGGTAGTCGGCCTTGGGGTGGAAGAAATCTGGATTGATCTTGCAGGACTCTTCGATATGTTGCTGTGCCAGAATCGGCGCGCCTGCGGCAACGCGGCCAATCACCGGCAAGCCCTCGTCTTCCTCGGCATTGGGTTCGAAGCCTGGGATGCGAATACCGCGCGAAGCCCCCGGGGTCATTTCAATTGCACCTTTTCGGGCCAGGGCTTTAAGGTGCTCTTCCGCTGCGTTGGGTGATTTAAAACCCAGTTTCAAGGCAATTTCCGCTCGGGTAGGCGGGTAGCCGTTGTCTTCAAGGCATTGCTTGATGAAGGCGAGAATTTCAGCTTGGCGCGGCGTCAGTTTTAACATGGTCGGCTCTGTTTTTTTGTACAGTGACTGGGATTATATACAGTGATCGGCGCTTGGCAATCCTTGTGTTCTGATCTCTGCTCAATTGTCCTTCATATCGTCTGTTGCAGCGCACTGTTACTCAGGCTGTTCACGGGGCGTCTAGCAAGGGTGCGGATTCCACGCCATTCGGACACTCAGCCCACGCTGATCCGGACACCTGTTCCACGGTCATCCGGACAGGCAGTCGGAGCGCAGCGACGCAGGATATGCATTGTTAGTCTGAGGTGCCCGGCGTCGTCAATTTCTTCGCCCGCCTGCGCATCGACTCTCCCTTCAGGTTGATCCGGTAGGCGTTGTGCACCAGGCGGTCGAGGATGGCGTCGGCCAGGGTCGGATCGCCGATCAGTTCGTGCCAGTTGTCCACCGGCATCTGACTGGTCACGATGGTTGAGCGTTGGCCGTAGCGGTCGTCCAGCAGCTCCAGCATGTCGCGGCGCTGTTCGGTGGTGAACGGTGCCAGGCCCCAGTCATCGAGGATCAGCAGGTCGGTCTTGGCGTAGCTGCTCATCAGCTTGACGAAGCGGCCGTCGCCATGTGCCAGGCCCAGTTCTTCCAGCAGCCGTGGCAGGCGCAGATAGCGCACGCTGCAGCCGTCCCGGCAGGCCTGGTGGGCCAGGGCGCAGGCCAGCCAGGTTTTGCCGACGCCGGTGGGGCCGCCGATGATCAGGTTGAGGCCGTCGCGCAGCCACTGGCCGCTGCGCAGTTGCAGGATCAGCGCCTTGTCCAGCCCGCGCGGGGCGCGGTAGTCGATGTCTTCGAGGCAGGCGTTGTGCTTGAGCCGGGCCTGGCGTAGGCGGTTGCTCAGGCGCTTGTCGTCGCGCTCGGTCAGCTCGCGATCGACCAACAGGCCGAGGCGTTCTTCGAAGCTCAGGCTGTCGATGTCGGGTGTTTTCAGTTGCTCGGCGAGGGCTTTGAGCATGCCGTGCAGGCGCAGGGTTTGCAGCTTGTCCAGGGTCGGGTGAGGCAGCATGGTGGGATTCCTTTGTTCAGTGGTAGTAGCCGGGGCCGCGCAGGTTGGCGTGGTCGTCCGGTAGTAGGGGTAGGTTCTGTTGAGCCAGCGGCAGGTTTTCCAGGCCTTGGCGCAGAATCGATTCGAGGCTTTTGTAGCTACAGGCACCGAGGCTTAGGGCGCGCTGGCAGGCGGCTTCCAGCCGTTCTTCGCCGTGGTGCTTGCCCAGGCGCAGGATGCCCAGGCAAGCGCGGTAGCCATGCTGCGGATGCACGCGCCGTTCGAGGATGTGGCTGATTACGCCGGCGGTGTTCGGGCCGGTCTGCTCGGCCCAGCGGATAAGCCGTTGAGGCGTCCACTCGGCATGCTCGCGATGGCTCTTGGGCATGTGCTCGGTCTGCGTGCTGTGCCGGCCTTTGTGCAGGGAGCGTACGTGGCTGGCCACCCGCTGGTTGGCGTGGAAGCACTCCACGGTGCGGGCCGTCAGGCGCACCTCCAGCTGCTTCTTCACCAGCTGGTAGGGCACCGAGTAGTAATGCCCATCGACCTCGACGTGGTAGTCGATGTGCACCCGCGCCTTCTTCCACTCGGCATAGACGTAGGGCTGCTCCGGCAACGGGCGCAGAGCCGGGCGATCCAGGCTGGCGAAGGCCGACTGCCGGGAGCCCGGCAGCTTCTTGAACGGCCGTTGGTTGAGCCGCTCCAGCAGCACGGCGATGGCCGTGTTGAGCTCGTCCAGGGAGAAGAACTGGCGATGGCGCAAGGCGGCGAGGATCCAGCGCTCGACCACCTGCACGCCGACCTCGGCCTTGGCCTTGTCGCGGGGCTTACGCGCCCGCGCCGGCACCACCGCCACGCCATAGTGCTCGGCCAAGTCGCGGTAGCTGGGGTTGATGTCCGGTTCGTAGCGATGGGCCTTGCTCACCGCACTGCGCAGGTTGTCCGGCACCACGATCTCCGGCACCCCGCCGAGGAAGGCGAAGCAACGGGCATGGGAGCCCAGCCAGTCCGGCAACTGCTGCGACCAGGTGGCCTCGGCGAAGGTGTAGCTGGAGGCACCGAGTACCGCGACGAATACCTGCGCCTGGCGGATCTCGCCGCTGTGACGGTCGATCACCGGCATCGTCTGACCTGCGTAGTCGACGAACAGCTTTTCGCCGACGCGGTGCTCCTGGCGCATCACCACATCGACCTTGCCGGCCCAGGCCCGGTAGTGCTCGCAGAACCAGCTGTACTGGAAGCCCTGTGGCTGGCCCAGCCGATACTCCTGCCAGAGCAGCGCCAGGGTCACGCCTGGTCGGCGCAGCTCGGCATGCACCCAGGCCCAGTCGGGAGTTGGTCGTTGCTCAGAGGGGATCTCCGGCGGTGGCGGGAACAGGCGCCGCTCCAGCTCTGCGTCGGACAACTCAGCAGGGAGCGGCCAGGAGAGGCCGCAGGCCGTGAATCGGCAAAGGTAATCACCGGCACTGCTGTGACCTATGCCCAGACTGCGGGAGATCTTACGGACAGACAGCCCGCAATCGAACTTGAGGCGCAACACTTCACGGATTTTACGCATGGATAAACGCTCCACGACGACCTCTCTGCTTCGAAAAAGAGGCCAATGGTAGTGAATAAATCCTGCGTAGCTGCCTGCCAGAAAGTGTCCGGATGGCTGTGGAATCAGTGTCCGGATGCTCGTGGAATGGGTGTCCGGATCAGCGTGGAATCACTGTCCGGATGTGCGTGGAATGGGTGTCCGAGTCAGCGCGGAATCCGCAGCAAGGGTTGGCCTCTACCTTTAGCGGGTGTCTGTGACCACCCGGCCATAAGATGGTTTGCCCGGCTTGACAAGGCGGGCGGCTGAAACGTATGTTTAAAACAAGTGTTTGTTCAGATGAAAAGAGTCATGGCCCAGTCGGAAACCGTTGAACGCATTCTCGATGCGGCAGAGCAGCTTTTTGCGGAGAAAGGTTTCGCAGAAACCTCTCTGCGTTTGATCACCAGCAAAGCAGGGGTGAACCTGGCTGCGGTGAATTATCACTTCGGCTCGAAGAAGGCCTTGATTCAGGCGGTATTCTCGCGTTTTCTCGGGCCTTTTTGCGTAAGCCTTGAGCGTGAATTGGATCGTCGTCAGGCCAAGTCGGAAACCAAGGTCAGCCTCGAAGAGCTGCTTGAGTTGTTGGTCGAGCAGGCACTGGCAGTAAAGCCGCGTAGTGGCAACGATCTTTCCATCTTTATGCGTCTGCTGGGGCTGGCCTTCAGCCAGAGCCAGGGTCACCTGCGTAAGTACCTAGAAGAGGTATACGGCAAGGTGTTCCGCCGCTATATGCAATTGGTACACGAAGCCGCACCGCGTATCCCACCGCTGGAGCTGTTCTGGCGCGTGCACTTTATGCTGGGCGCCGCAGCGTTCAGCATGTCTGGGATCAAGGCCCTCCGAGCGATGTCGGAAACCGATTTCGGGGTGAACACCTCGATTGAGCAGGTGATGCGCCTGATGGTGCCATTTTTGGCTGCAGGCATGCGTTCTGAAACCGGTTTGACCGATGAAGACCTGGCCAGCGCCCAGCTCAAACCGCGCAGCAAAACCCCCGCTGTCCCCAGCAAAGTTTGATCTCGGCGGGTGGGCTTGGTGGATGCTATCCGCTAAGCTAGCCGCCCATGGTTACTCTCGATTTTCTGCATATTTCCCTCGCCGATCAGTGCCTGTATGGCTTTGCCAACGGGCAGCTGCAGATGCGCCTGAGTATTTCCACCGCGCTGAATGGCGCTGGTGAGCGCAATGGTTCCGGCTGTACGCCGCGTGGTTTGCACAAGGTGCGGGCGAAGATTGGCGAGGGTTTGCCAAATGCTGCCGTGCTGCGTGGACGGCGCTGGACCGGCGAGGTCTGGTCGAGCGAGTTGCATGCGCAATTTCCTGGGCGTGACTGGATTCTTACGCGCATTCTCTGGCTGAGTGGGTGTGAGCCTGGACGCAACCGTCTGGGTGCAGTCGATACCTTTCGCCGCTATATCTACCTACACGGTACGCCGGACAGCGAGCCCATGGGCGTGGCGCTGTCGCATGGCTGTGTGCGCCTGCGCAACAGCGATCTGCTGGAACTCTTTGCGCGCGTCCCGGTTCACTGTGCGGTACAGATTGACGAAGCGGCCTGCCCCGAGTGGGCGGTTGCGCCTCTTATTTAAGGACGAGTTGTGAGTGCACCCATGCAAGGTTCATTGATGCTGGATATCGCCGGTACCTGGTTGACAGCGGAGGATCGTCAGATCCTGCGTCAACCTCAGGTGGCTGGTTTGATTCTGTTCGCGCGCAATATCGAAGATCCGCGCCAAGTGCGCGAGCTGTCTGCTGCGATTCGCGCGGTTCGGCCGGACTTGCTGCTGGCGGTGGATCAGGAAGGCGGGCGGGTGCAACGTTTGCGCCAGGGCTTTGTGCGCTTGCCGGCGATGCGTGCGTTGGCCGATAACGCCAATGCCGAGCATCTGGCCGAGCAGTGCGGCTGGGTCATGGCCACCGAAGTGTTGGCTGCTGGTTTGGACCTGAGTTTTGCCCCAGTGCTGGATCTCGATCATCAGCGCAGCGCGGTGGTTGGCAGCCGTTCTTTTGAAAGTGATGCGCCGCGCGCCACTTTACTGGCCGGCGTGTTTATCCGTGGGATGAACGCTGCGGGTATGGCCGCCACGGGCAAGCATTTCCCCGGTCATGGCTGGGCTGAGGCAGATTCTCATGTGGCCATCCCGGTGGATGAGCGCAGTCTGGAGCAGATTCGCGCAGTCGATTTACAGCCCTTTGCTCAATTGAGTCGACAGTTGGCTGCGGTGATGCCCGCACATGTGATCTACCCTCAGGTTGACAGCCAGCCTGCGGGTTTTTCCCGGCGCTGGTTGCAGGACATCCTGCGCGGCGAGCTGGCCTTTGATGGGGTGATTTTCAGCGACGATCTGTCCATGGCCGGCGCCCATGTGGTCGGCGATGCGGCCTGCCGCATCGAAGCGGCGCTGGCTGCGGGTTGTGACATGGGCCTGGTGTGTAATGACCGGGCAGCGGCTGAGCTGGCCTTGAGCGCCTTGCAGCGTCTCAAGGTTGAACCGCCGCAAGGGCTGGCGCGCATGCGTCGGCAAGCCTTCCCCGGTATTGAGTATCGACAGAGCCCGCGCTGGCTGGCAGCACTTGGCAGCCTGCGCGATGCGCAATTAATCGACTAGGAGTAAGGGATGACGGTTTACGCGATTATTGGTGGTACCGGTCTGACCAAGCTGGACGGCCTGACCATTAAGGCGGCACTGCATATCGATACGCCCTATGGCGCTCCCTCGGCTGCGGTACTCAAAGGTGATTATGCCGGCCGTGAGGTGTTGTTTCTCGCGCGTCACGGGCATCCGCATCGCATTCCACCGCATCAGGTCAACTACCGCGCCAACCTCTGGGCGCTGCGTGAGGCGGGCGCCAAAGCGATTATCGCCGTGAACGCGGTGGGCGGAATTCACGCGGCCATGGGCACCGGGCACTTCTGCTTGCCGCACCAGATTATCGATTACACCTACGGGCGTGAGCACACCTATTTCGAGGGTGAGCTGGAGCATGTCACCCATGTGGATTTCAGCCATCCCTATGACGCCGGGCTGCGCACCAAGCTGGTCAATGCCCTGGCTGCCGAACACTGTGCATTCAGCAATCATGGGGTTTATGGCTGCACCCAGGGGCCACGTCTGGAAACCGCCGCCGAAATCGCACGGATGGAGCGCGATGGTTGCGACATCGTCGGCATGACCGGTATGCCGGAGGCAGTGTTGGCCCGTGAGCTGGCCTTGCCCTACGCCTGCCTGGCGCTGGTGGTAAACCCGGCTGCAGGCAAGTCCCGCGCGCTGATCACCATGGCGGAAATCGAACGCGCTTTGGAAGAAGGCATGGGCACGGTTAAGGCCGTATTGGCGCGGGTGCTGGCTAGCTGAGTGGGGCAGTGCAGCAACAAAAAAAGGGCCGCATTACGCGGCCTTTTTTTGTGTCTGTGTTTTTAGAGTGGGCTGACGCGAATCAGCATGCCGAGGCTGCCATTATCGACAAAGGTCAGCTCGCCGCTTTTCAGGCGGCTGTTCTGCTTGATGCGTTCGCTGTCCGTGATGATGCCGCTGGCGTCGATCTGGTTGACCCAGATGTCGCTGTCCAGCTCGATCACACGGCCGGCCTTGAGGCTGAGGGTGCCTTCGACGGGGTAGTGGCCGAACTGCTCATTGCCAGTGCTGATGGCGACGCTGCTGTTCGACTCGCCCAGGCTCTGCGACCAGGCCTTGTGCAGCAATACCTGATAACCGCTGGAAGGGCTGAGTTTGCCGGCTTCGGCATTCAGTGCGGTGCTGCGGCTGTTGCTGCCATCCACCGGCAGTGCGTTCTGTGCCCAGTTGTCGGGCGGCAGCTGGCCGGCGGAAATTGGCGTGGCGGCCTGGCGGAATACGATGACTTCAACCTGGTACAGGCGATCAGCCAGGGCGGCAGTGCTGCTGAGCAGGCCCAGCAGGATTAGCGGCAGTAGAGCCAGGTTGCGGAATGCGCGCATGGGTCAGTCCTTTAGGTAGAGGGAGTCAGGCGCTCGAACAGCGCCTCTAAGGTATTGAAGCGTTCTTCCGGGCGCTCCATGGGCACCTGGATTTTAAACATCGTCGCGCCTTCGAATTTGTAACGGTTTGGCGCGCCCTGGATCAGCTTGATCAGGGTCAGCGGATCTACGCAGGTGTCAGCAGTAAACTCGATACGCCCGCCTTGTGGGCCGGCATCGACCTTTTTGATCCCGAGCTTTTCCGCCTGCAATTTCATCAGGGTGATGCGTATCAGGTTCTTGCTTGCATCCGGCAGCAGGCCGAAGCGGTCGATCATCTCCACTTGCAGCTCTTTCAGGCCATCTTCGTCGGCGGCGTTGGCGATGCGTTTGTAGAGGATCAGCCGCGCATGCACGTCGGGCAGGTAATCCTCGGGGATCAGCGCCGGCACACGCAGGTTGATCTCCGGGCCGCCGCCCAGGGGTTGGTCGAGATTGGGCTGCTCGCCTTTACGGATGGATTTCACCGCACGTTCGAGCATTTCCATATAGAGGGTGAAGCCCACCGCCTGAATTTGCCCGCTCTGGCCGTCGCCGAGCAGTTCGCCGGCGCCGCGAATTTCCAGGTCATGGGTGGCCAAGAGGAATCCTGCGCCGAGGTCTTGGGCGCCGGAGATGGCTTCCAGGCGTTTCTGCGCGTCGTCGGTCATCTGCTTGCGTGGTGGCGTCAGCAGGTAGGCGTAAGCCTGGTGGTGGCTGCGACCGACGCGGCCGCGCAACTGGTGCAGCTGAGCCAGGCCGAACTTGTCGGCGCGTTCGATGATGATGGTGTTGGCGCTGGGTACGTCGATACCGGTTTCGATAATGGTCGAGGCGATCAGCACGTTGAAGCGCTTGTGATAGAAGTCACCCATCACCTGTTCCAGCTCGCGCTCGCGCATCTGTCCGTGGCCGATGCCTATGCGCGCTTCGGGCACCAGTTCGGCCAGGTCGGCGGCGCATTTCTCGATGGTTTTCACATCGTTGTGCAGGTAGTACACCTGGCCGCCGCGCAGCAATTCGCGCAATAGCGCTTCCTTGATGGTCGGGTTGTTCTGTTCCATGACGAAGGTGCGCACTGACAGACGGCGCGCTGGCGGCGTGGCGATGATCGACAAGTCACGCATGCCAGCCACGGCCATATTCAACGTGCGCGGGATTGGCGTGGCGGTGAGGGTGAGGATGTCGACTTCGCTGCGCAGGGTTTTCAGCTGTTCCTTCTGGCGTACGCCGAAACGGTGCTCTTCATCGATGATCACCAGGCCCAGGTTGCTGAACTTGACGTCCTCCTGCAGCAACTTGTGCGTGCCGATAACAATGTCGACCTTTCCTTCGGCCAATTGCTGCACGGCGTCGCTGACTTCGCGGGCCGACTTGAAGCGGCTCATGACCTCGACTTTTACCGGCCAATCGGCAAAGCGGTCGCGGAAGCTGTTGTAGTGCTGCTGGGCGAGCAAGGTGGTCGGCACCAGTACCGCGACTTGCTTGCCGCCATGCACGGCGATAAAGGCGGCGCGCATCGCCACTTCGGTTTTGCCGAAGCCAACATCGCCGCAGACCAGGCGGTCCATCGGCTTGGGCGCGAGCATGTCGTCATGCACGGCTTCGATGGCGGCTTGCTGGTCCGGGGTTTCTTCGAAGGGGAAGCCGGCGCTGAAGGTGGCGTAATCGGCCTTCGGGTCGGCAAAGGCATAGCCTTCGCGTGCGGCGCGGCGGGCATAGATGTCGAGCAGTTCGGCGGCGACATCGCGCACCTGCTCGGCGGCCTTGCGCTTGGCCTTCTGCCAGATTTCCGAGCCCAAGCGGTGCAGTGGGGCGAGGGCGTCGTCGCTGCCGGTGTAGCGGGCGATCAGGTGCAGGCTGGCCACCGGCACATACAGCTTGGCTTCTTCGGCGTACATCAGGGCGAGAAATTCGGCGGCTTGGCCGTCGAACTCCATGGTCACCAGGCCCAGGTAACGGCCTACACCGTGATCGATATGCACCACCGGCGCGCCTTCGCGCAGCTCGGTGAGGTTCTTGATGACGTTGTCGCCGCCGTCGCGGGATTTCTCCCGGCGTCGGCGCTGCATAACGCGCTGGCCGAACAGCGGGCTTTCCGCCACCAGAGCCAGGTCTTCGAGCAGCAGGCCGTCATCCAGTGGCGCGATGCAGATGCCTAAGCGTTGTTTGCTGGCGGTGAAGGCTGGCCAGCTCTCGAATTCGTTGGGCTTGAGTTTGAGGCGCGCGAGCAATTCCAGCAGCACTTCGCGTCGCCCGGCGGACTCGGCGCAGAACAGCACGCGTCCGGGGTATTCCTCGATAAAGCGGCGCAGCGCCGCCAGCGGCTCGCCGGCCTTGGCCTGGATCGCCAGGTCGGGAAGCGGCTTGGCGTTGAAACGCAGGCGGCCGACGCCTTCTTCGATATCGTCCTGGCTCACCACCACGCGCGGCCAGTTTTTCAGGCGGGCGAAGCAGTCTTCCACCGGTAGGAAGATATCGGCCGGCGGCAGCAGCGGGCGTTCCGGGTCAACGCGGCGGTCTTCATAGCGGCTGCGCGCATCCACCCAGAAATGCTCGGCGGCTTTCTCGATGCCTGGCAGGGAAAACACCTGGGTGTCGGCGGGTAAATAGTCGAAGAGGGTGGCGGTTTCTTCGAAGAACAGCGGCAGGTAGTACTCGATGCCGGCCGGGGTAATGCCGGTGCTCAGATCTTGATAGATCGGGCAGCGGCGAAAATCCACGTCGAAGCGCTCGCGAAAGCGTCCGCGAAAATCGGTAACGGCTTTCTTTTCCAGTGGGAATTCGCGCGCCGGCAGCAGCTTGACCGAGTCGACCTTGTCGATCGAGCGCTGGGTTTCCGGGTCGAAGGTGCGCAGGGTTTCGATTTCATCATCGAACAGGTCGATGCGGTAGGGCAGGCTGCTGCCCATCGGGAACAAGTCGATCAGTGCGCCGCGTACGGCGAACTCGCCATGCTCGTACACCGTATCCACGCAGCGATAGCCGGCGGCTTCCAGGTTGCCGCGCATCTGGTTGACGTCCAGTTGCTGGCCGACCTGCATGACCAGGCTGCTGCCGAGCAGAAAACGCTTGGGCGCCAGGCGGTGTAAGGCGGTGGTGATCGGGACTACCAATACGCCGTGCTTCAGCTCAGGCAGGCGATACAGCGCGGCGATACGCTGAGAAATGATGTCCTGGTGCGGCGAGAACAGGTCGTAGGGCAGGGTTTCCCAGTCAGGGAAATGCAGCACCGGCAAATCCGGAGCGAAAAAACTCAGCTCCTCTTGCAGGCGCTCGGCACTCTCGCTGCCTTCTGTCAGCAGCAGGGTGAAACGTTTGGCATTGCTGGCGGCTTCGGCAATCGCCAGGCTCAGCGCGGCACCGGGCAGGTTGCCCCAGTGTTGTTTGCCGGCAGTGGCCGGCAGGGACGGTAGACGCAGTACAGGCACGGGCGGCTCACGGTCATGGCACAAGGTCGGCGATTGTAGCGGGCGTTTATAGGCGGTGTCAGTTACGACAGTCGTGCATTGCTCATGCTTGCTTGCGCCGTCATAATGTAGCCCCTTTTTTCAGCCCCTACATGTGGAAGGTACAGCCCGTGACTCAGAAGCCCGACCAGTGTCTCGGTGAGTGGATCGATCGAGAAGCCCTTGCGGAAGCGATGATTCCGATGATTGGCCAACTCTACCGTAACAACAACGTGGTCACCTCGATCTACGGCCGTGGTTTGATCAACCGTTCGGTGATCGACATTCTCAAGGCCCACCGCTTCGCCCGTCACCGCCTGACCGGCGACAGCGAGCTGTCGGTGCACGATACCTTCCTGGTGCTCAAGGCCATGAGCGAGCTCAAGCTGGGCGCCGCTTCGGTTGACCTGGGCAAGATGGTCAGCAAGTTCAAGGCTGAGGGCCAGGGCCGCAGCATCGAGCAGTTCACTAAAGACGAGCTGGTTGAAGTGGCTGGCAAGCAGAACAGCGAAGCCCGCGAAGGCACCGACGTGGTGCTGTACGGCTTCGGTCGTATCGGTCGTCTGCTGGCGCGCATCCTGATCGAAAAAACCGGTGGTGGCGACGGCCTTCGTCTGCGCGCCATCGTCGTGCGCAAAGGCGCGAGCAATGACCTGGTCAAGCGCGCCAGCCTGCTGCGCCGCGACTCGGTACACGGTAAGTTCGATGGCACTATCACCATCGACGAAGAAAACAGCACCCTGACCGCCAACGGCAACCTGATTCAGGTGATCTACGCCAAGTCGCCGGCCGAGGTGGATTACACCCAGTACGGCATCAAGAACGCGCTGCTGGTGGACAACACCGGTGTTTGGCGTGACGCCGAGGGCCTCGGTCAGCATCTGGCGTGCCCGGGCGTCGACCGCGTTGTGCTCACCGCACCTGGCAAGGGCGCACTGAAGAACATCGTGCACGGCATCAACCACAGTGAGATAACTGCTGACGACAAGATCATCTCGGCCGCTTCCTGCACCACCAACGCCATCGTGCCGGTGCTCAAGGCGATCAATGATCAGTACGGCATCGTTAATGGTCACGTTGAAACCGTTCACTCGTACACCAACGACCAGAACCTGATCGACAACTTCCACAAGGGCGACCGCCGTGGCCGCAGCGCACCGCTGAATATGGTGATCACCGAGACCGGTGCCGCCACTGCTGCTGCCAAGGCGCTGCCCGTGCTGAAAGGCAAGCTGACCGGCAATGCCATTCGCGTCCCGACGCCGAACGTGTCGATGGCCATTCTCAACCTCAACCTTGAGAAAGCCACCACCCGTGAAGAAGTCAACGAATACCTGCGCCAGATGGCCATGCACTCGGACCTGCAGAAGCAGATCGACTTCGTCAGCTCCCAGGAAGTAGTCTCCACCGACTTCGTGGGCTCGCGTCACGCTGGTGTCGTCGATGCTGAAGCCACCATCTGCAATGACAACCGCGTTGTGCTGTACGTGTGGTACGACAACGAGTTTGGTTACAGCTGCCAGGTGGTGCGCGTGATGGAAGACATGGCCGGGGTCAACCCGCCAGCCTTCCCGCGCTAAGCGCACGCAGCACATAAAAACGGGAGCTTCGGCTCCCGTTTTTGTTGTCTGAAATTGCTGGGGCTAGTCGGCCAGCAGACTAGTACGCAACTCATCCGAAAGGCCGTTGGGCGACAGCCAGATGCCCAGGTAGGCCTTGGCCAGGGCTTGATCCTGGCTGGTGTAGGCGACTTTGCCATTCACTTCCAGGGTCAGGCCGCTGTGCTGGTTGAGGTTCAGGGCGTAGCGGTCGCCGGGGCGAATATCCCTGAAAGTGGCATGCAGGGCGTCTAACTCGGGGCGCAGGCGCTGCAGTGTGGCGGCGTCGTGTTGGCGTTCGAGGGTGACCCAGGCTGCCTTGATCACGTCTTGGCTATCGATGTCGCGAAAGTAATAGAGCTCCAGGCGTTGCGTGAGTGGCTTGGCGACCGCCTGGCTGGCGCTGGCTTCGCTGGGGGCATAGAAGGCGGCGGCGTAGACATCGACCCACAGGTAGGTCAACACGCTCTGGTTCTTGCGTTCCAGGCTGTTCTGTTCGATCTCATGAGTGGCGGCGAAGTTGGCTTCTTGCAGGCGTTCGCGATTGTTGGCGAATAACTCGCCGCTCAGCAGCAATAGGGTGGTAAGTGCGAGTAGCAGGCGCATGGTAAGGCTCCAGTGGGTCTATTAGTCTTGTGTCGCGCGCGGCGGCTTTGTAGTCAAGTCGCCATCTGTTGCCTTCTGTTACGTTAAACCGGATAAAAGCAAGCGCTTGGGTGGCCAGTGGCCGACGGCGCGACTTATAATCGGGCAGATTTTTTCCCGCGACCGACATCCTGCCCAGCGCCTGACTTGTTTTTGGCGTTGCGCCGCATTTTTCTGCGTTGGTGTCGTCCGTATTCTAAAAAAGCTTATAAATCAGTGGTTAGGCAAACCTATGATCAAAATCAAACATGGGCTTGATTTGCCCATAACAGGCGTGCCGACGCAGCGCATTGAGGCTGCAAGGCCGGTGCGTAGTGTTGCCGTCATAGGCTTCGATTATCACGGTATGAAGCCTTCGATGGAGGTTCAGGTCGGTGACCGGGTCAAGCTTGGCCAGGTGCTGTTCTCGGACAAGAAGTCGCCAGGCGTGCAATACACCGCTCCAGCCGCAGGCGTAATCAGCGCCATCCATCGCGGTGAGAAGCGAGTGCTGCAATCGGTGGTAATCGATGTTGAGGGTGATGAGCAAATCACCTTTGATCAGGTATCAGTCGACCAGTTGGCGACTGTAGGCGATGCCAAAGTGCGTGAAGTGCTGCTGCAGTCGGGCCTGTGGACCGCATTTCGCGCCCGCCCGTTCAGCAAGGTGCCGGCTGCTGATGCGCAGCCGAGCTCGATTTTTGTTACAGCTATTGATACCCACCCGCTGGCAGCTGATCCGGCTGTGGTGATTGCCGAGTACGCCGCCGACTTTACTAACGGTCTGCAGGTACTGAGCAATCTGGGCAAGGTGTTCCTTTGCAAGGCCGAGGGTACCAACTTACCTGGCGAAGAGCTGAGCAAGGTGCACACCGAAGCCTTCGCCGGCCCACACCCTGCAGGCTTGCCGGGTACGCACATCCACTTCCTTGATCCGGTCAGCGTTACTAAGAGCGTCTGGTCGATCAATTATCAGGACGTGATTGCCGTCGGCAAACTGTTCACCACCGGGCAGCTCTGGACTGAGCGCGTTATCGCGCTGGCCGGCCCTGTGGTTGAGCAGCCGCGTCTGCTGCGCACCCGCCTGGGCGCCAGCCTCAGTGAACTGACTGCAGGCCAACTGCAGCCAGGTTTTAACCGGGTTATTTCTGGTTCGGTGCTGGGGGGGCGTACCGCGCAGGGCGCTTTCGCCTTCCTCGGTCGTTATCACCTGCAGGTGTCCTGTCTGGTTGAAGGCCATGAGCGTGAGCTGATGCATTACCTGCGTGCCGGGGTTAACAAGCACTCGGTGATGAACATCTTTGTGTCCAAGCTCAACGCTGCGAAGAAGTTCGCCTTCTCCACCACCACCAATGGTAGCCCGCGCGCCATGGTGCCGGTGGGTAACTACGAAGCGGTGATGCCGCTGGATATTCTGCCAACCCAACTGCTGCGCTACCTGATCGTCGGTGACACCGAGATGGCTCAGAAACTGGGCTGTCTGGAACTTGATGAAGAAGACCTGGCGCTGTGCACCTATGTGTGTGCCGGCAAGTATGAGTACGGCCCGATCCTGCGCGATAACCTCGCCCGTATTGAGAAGGAGGGTTAAATCATGGGTATTCGTGCATTCCTCGATAAAGTCGAGCACAACTTCGAAAAAGGCGGCAGGTACGAGAAGTGGTACGCCCTCTATGAGGCCGTCGATACCTTCTTCTACCGTCCCGGCAGCGTAACCAAGACCACCGCCCACGTGCGTGACGGCATCGACCTCAAGCGCATGATGATCACCGTGTGGCTGTGTACCTTCCCGGTGATGTTTTTCGGGATGTGGAACACCGGTTATCAGGCCAACCTGATCTTCGCGAACAGCCCTGAACTGCTGGCCGCTCAGGAGGGCTGGCGCTTCGCGCTGATCGGCTCGCTGGCCGGGTTCGACCCAGGCAGCTTGTGGGATAACTTTATCCAGGGCGCGGCGTACTTCCTGCCGGTGTATGCGACGGCCTTTATCGTCGGTGGCTTTTGGGAAGTGCTGTTCGCGTCGATCCGCAAGCATGAAGTCAACGAAGGTTTCTTCGTCACCTCCGTACTGTTCGCCCTGATTCTGCCGCCGAGCATTCCGCTGTGGCAGGTCGCGCTGGGTATCAGCTTCGGCGTAGTGATTGGCAAGGAAGTGTTTGGCGGTACTGGCAAAAACTTCCTCAACCCAGCGCTGACCGGTCGTGCCTTTCTGTTCTTCGCCTATCCGGCGCAGATGTCCGGTGATGCAGTCTGGACTGCGGTGGATGGCTTTGCTGGCGCCACTTCGTTGAGCCTGGCGGCTGCCGGCGGCATCGACAATGTGCTGAGCAATGGCATCACCTGGATGGACGCCTTTGTGGGCACCATTCACGGCTCGATGGGTGAAACCAGCACGCTGGCCATCGCCATCGGCGGCCTGGTGCTCTTGATCACCAAGATTGCCGCCTGGCGCATCGTTGCTGGCGTGATGTTGGGCATGATTGGCCTGAGCTTGCTGTTCAACGCCCTCGGTTCGACCACCAACCCGATGTTTGCCATGCCCTGGTACTGGCACCTGGTGGTGGGCGGTTTTGCTTTCGGTATGTTCTTTATGGCGACCGACCCCGTGTCGTCGTCCATGACCAATACCGGCAAGTGGATTTTCGGTGCCTTGATCGGCGTCATGGTGGTGTTGATCCGTGTGGTCAACCCTGCATTCCCGGAAGGCATGATGCTGGCGATTCTGTTCGCCAACCTGTTCGCACCGCTGATCGACCACTTTGTCGTTCAAGCCAATATCAAGCGGAGGCTGGCACGCAATGTCTAGTCAAAAAGAATCCACCGTCCGCACCTTGGTGGTGGCCCTGTTGGTTTGCCTGGTGTGCTCGGTGTTTGTTGCCGGTGCAGCCGTGGCGCTAAAGCCGACCCAGGTGGACAACCGTCTGCTGGACAAGCAGCGCAGCATTCTGGCGATTGCCGGTCTGGGCGATGCCAGCATGTCCAGTGCCCAAGTTAAGGCCATGTTCAAAGGCACCATCAGCGCCAAGCTGGTGGATCTGGAAACGGGCAAGTTCTCCGATGCCCATAACCCGGTCACCTTTGATCCGGTAAAGGCCTCCAAGGACCCAAAAATGTCTTCGGTGCTCAAGGGCAGCGAGGACATTGCCGGGATCAAGCGTCAGGAGCGCTTCAGCACTGTTTATGTGGTGGAGAAAGATGGTCAGGTCGAAACCCTGATTCTGCCGGTACGCGGTTACGGTCTGTGGTCGACCCTGCATGGCTTTATCGCAGTCAAGGGCGATCTGAATACCGTGGTTGGCATGGGCTTCTACCAGCACGGCGAAACGCCGGGCCTGGGCGGCGAAGTCGACAATCCGAAGTGGAAGGGCCAGTGGCCAGGCAAAACCCTGTTCGATGAGGACGGCAAACTGGCCGTGCAGATCGTCAAGGGTGGTGTCGATGCACAGAGCCCCAAGGCCGTGCATCAGGTTGATGGCCTGGCAGGCGCTACGCTGACCAGCAATGGGGTGGACAATCTGCTGAAGTTCTGGCTTGGCCAGAATGGCTTCGGTCCGTTTATCGCGAACCTGCGCGCAGGGGAGGCTTGATCATGTCGCAGCCGACTATTAAAGAAGTCCTGCTTAATCCGATTTTCAACAACAACCCCATCGGGTTGCAGATCCTCGGTATCTGTTCCGCCCTGGCGGTAACCTCGAACCTGAAAACAGCGCTGGTGATGTCCGCCGCGCTGACCCTGGTAACCGGGTTTTCTAACCTGTTTATCTCGATGATCCGTAGCCAGATCCCGGGCTCGATCCGCATGATAGTGCAGATGGTGATCATTGCCTCTCTGGTAATCGTGGTCGATCAGGTGCTCAAGGCCTATGCCTTCAGCCTGTCCAAGCAGTTGTCGGTGTTCGTTGGCTTGATCATCACCAACTGTATCGTGATGGGCCGCGCTGAAGCCTTTGCCATGCAGAATCCGCCGGTGCTGTCGTTCTTCGACGGTATTGGTAACGGTCTGGGCTACAGCGCCATGTTGATTGCCCTGGGCATCATTCGTGAGCTGTTCGGTGCCGGCAAATTGATGGGTTACGAGATCATTCCGGTGATCAACGACGGTGGCTGGTACCAGCCTAATGGCATGTTGTTGCTGCCACCTTCGGCGTTCTTCCTGATCGGTCTGTTTATCTGGGGTATCCGCGTCTGGAAGAAAGACCAGGTCGAGAAGCCGAGCTTCAAGATGGCGCCTCAGGTATCCAATAAGGAGGCCTACTAATGGAGCACTACATCAGCCTCTTCGTCCGTGCGGTGTTTGTTGAGAACATGGCCCTGGCGTTCTTCCTTGGCATGTGTACCTTTATTGCCATCTCGAAAAAGGTCGAAACCGCCATTGGTCTTGGTATCGCCGTAGTGGTGGTACTGGGTATCACCATGCCGGTGAACAACCTGATCTACACCAACCTGCTCAAGGACGGTGCACTTGCCTGGGCCGGCTACCCGCAGGTCGACCTGAGCTTTCTCGGCCTGCTGACCTTTATCGGCGTGATCGCGGCGATCGTACAGATCCTCGAGATGACCCTGGATAAGTACGTGCCCTCGTTGTACAACGCCCTCGGCGTGTTCCTGCCGTTGATCACCGTCAACTGCGCCATCATGGGTGGCTCGCTGTTTATGGTCGAGCGTGACTACAACCTGGCCGAAAGCACTGTTTACGGCGTCGGTGCCGGTGTTTCCTGGGCACTGGCGATTGCCGCTCTGGCGGGTATTCGCGAGAAACTTAAGTACAGCGATGTACCTGAAGGTCTGCAGGGCCTGGGTATCACCTTTATCACCATCGGCTTGATGTCTCTGGGCTTCATGTCCTTCTCCGGCGTGCAGTTGTAAGGAAGGGATGAATAGATGATCAATTTCGAGATTTTTATCGCCATCGGCATGTTCACCGGCATTGTGCTGGCGTTGGTGCTGATCATTATCGCGGCGCGTGCCAAGCTGGTTTCCAGCGGTGACGTAAGCATCGAGATCAACGGCGAAAAAACCATTGTGGTGCCAGCGGGCGGCAAGTTGCTGCAGACCCTGGCGGCTAACAATATCTTCCTGTCTTCGGCTTGTGGCGGCGGCGGTACCTGCGCCCAGTGCAAGTGCGTGGTCGAACATGGCGGTGGCGAAATGCTGCCGACTGAAGAAGCTGCCTTCACCCGTCGCGAAGCCAAGGCTGGCTGGCGCCTGTCTTGCCAGACTCCGGTCAAGCAGGACATGAAGATCGAAGTGCCGGAAGAAGTCTTCGGCGTGAAGAAGTGGGAATGCACCGTTGAGTCCAACCCCAACGTGGCCACCTTCATCAAGGAATTGACGCTGAAATTGCCGGAAGGCGAGAACGTCGATTTCCGTGCCGGTGGCTATGTGCAGCTGGAATGTCCGCCGCACGAAGTGCACTACAAGGACTTCGATATTCAGGAAGAGTACCGCGGCGACTGGGACAAGTTTAACCAGTGGAAGTACGTGTCCAAGGTCGAAGAGACCGTGATTCGTGCCTACTCCATGGCCAACTACCCGGAAGAAGTGGGCCTGGTGAAGTTCAATATCCGTATTGCTTCGCCGCCACCGGGCAAAGACGATCTGCCACCGGGCAAGATGAGCTCCTACGTGTTTAGCCTCAAGCCGGGCGACAAGATCGATGTATACGGCCCGTTCGGTGAGTTCTTCGCCAAGGACACCGACGCCGAGATGATCTTTATCGGTGGCGGTGCCGGTATGGCGCCAATGCGTTCGCACATCTTCGACCAGCTCAAGCGCTTGAAGTCGACCCGCAAGATCAGCTTCTGGTATGGCGCGCGCTCCATGCGTGAAGCCTTCTACGTTGAGGAATACGATCAGCTGCAGGCCGAGAACCCCAACTTCAAGTGGCATCTGGCCTTGTCCGATCCGCTGCCGGAAGACAACTGGACCGGTCTCAAGGGCTTTATTCACAACGTGCTGTACGAGAACTACCTGAAGGACCACAAGGCTCCGGAAGAGTGCGAGTTCTACATGTGCGGCCCGCCCATGATGAACGCCGCGGTGATCAAGATGCTGATCGACCTGGGTGTGGAGGAGGAGAATATCCTGCTCGACGACTTCGGCGGTTAAGCATGAGGCATGTGCTACTGCGGCCCGTTATCGCTGTCAGCTTGCTGACAGCCCTAACGGGCTGTTGGTTTTCAGAGCGTGTAGAAGAGTTCTCCGGCCCGACCATGGGCAGCACCTACACCGTCAAATATGTGCGCAGCAAGGATTCGCCGAGCCTTGAGTTACTCAAGCGCGAGACCGATGCAATCCTGGCTGAGGTTGACCAACAGATGTCGACCTATCGCGATGACTCCGCTATCGAGCAATTCAACCAGGCCCCAGCGGGTACCTGTCAGGCCATGCCTGCTGGGGTGCTGGAGTTGGTCGAGGCTGGGCGCGTGCTGCATGAGCAAAGTGCGGGTGCGTTCGACCTGACCTTGGAGCCGCTGCTCAACCTGTGGGGTTTTGGCCCCAAAGCGCGCGCCGAAAAGGTGCCGACTGCTGAGCAGCTGAGCGTCGCGCGTGCGCGGGTAGGCATGCAATACCTGCGCAGTAAAGGTCAGCAGTTGTGCAAGGAGGTTGATGTCCAGGTCGACTTCAACAGCATTGCCGCCGGCTATGCGGTGGACAAGATCGTGCAGCGCTTCACTGAGCTGGGTGTGACCAGTTATATGGTTGAGGCCACCGGTGAACTTAAAGCCGCAGGCAAAAAACCGGATGGCCAGCCTTGGCGCATCGGTCTGGAAGCCCCGCAAGACGGCCAGCGTGTCGCCCAGCGGGTGCTGGATGTGGATGGTTATGGCATTTCCACCTCGGGTGATTACCGTAATTACTTCGAGGAAGAAGGGCGGCGTTACTCGCACACACTCGACCCGTTGAGCGGTGCACCGATCACCCACACGCTGGCAGCGGTAACCGTGGTGGATAAATCGACCTTACGCGCCGATGGCTTGTCTACAGTGCTAATGGTGATGGGCACTGAGCGTGGTCTAGCATTTGCTGAGCGCCTGGGTATTGCAGCGTTTTTCGTGACCCGTGAAGGTGACGCCTTCGTCACACAGACAACTCAGGCTTTCGAGCAGCTATTCGCTGCAGGAGACGAGCAATGACGTTTTTAGTGGTTTTTCTGACCATGCTGCTGGTAGTGGGCATGATGGCTGTAGGCGTGATGATGGGCCGCAAGCCCATCGCCGGTTCGTGCGGCGGTATCGCCAATCTTGGCATCGAGAAGGAGTGCTCGATCTGTGGCGGTAGCCGCGAGAAGTGCGAGGAAATCAACAGTGACCCGCAGGGCAAAACCGCAGCCCTGGCCTACGACGCGACCAAACGCTAATCGTTCTGCGGCCAGCTAGAGGCTAGGCTTGCAACTACGAATTGATTGTCAGCCTGCGTGCGCAGTGCTGGCCCTGTCGAGAGCACGGTATAAGTGCTCCGGCGTGATCTGAAGGAGTAAACATGGCGGTCTACAACTACGACGTGGTGGTGCTGGGCTCCGGCCCTGCGGGTGAAGGCGCGGCAATGAACGCGGCCAAGGCTGGGCGCAAGGTGGCCGTGGTCGACAGCCGCCGCGAAGTCGGCGGCAACTGCACCCACCTGGGCACCATCCCGTCCAAGGCGCTGCGCCATTCGGTGCGGCAGATCATGCAGTTCAACACCAACCCGATGTTCCGCCAGATCGGCGAGCCGCGCTGGTTCTCCTTCCCTGATGTGCTGAAAAGCGCCGAGCGAGTAATCGCCAAGCAGGTGAGTTCGCGCACCGGCTACTACGCCCGCAACCGTATCGATGTGTTTTTCGGCACCGGCAGCTTTGCCGATGAGCACACCATCGAAGTGGTCTGCGCCAATGGCGTGGTGGAAAAACTGGTGGCCAAGCAGATCGTCATCGCTACCGGTTCGCGGCCCTACCGCCCGGTGGACGTGGACTTCCAGCACCCACGTATCTACGACAGCGACACCATCCTCAGCCTCGGTCATACCCCGCGCCGCATCATTATCTACGGTGCCGGAGTAATCGGCTCCGAGTACGCCTCGATCTTCAGTGGCTTGGGCGTGCTGGTCGACCTGATCGATAACCGTGACCAACTGCTGAGCTTCCTCGATGCGGAAATCTCCGATGCGCTGAGCTACCACCTGCGCAATAACAACGTACTGATTCGTCATAACGAAGAGTACGAAAGTGTTGAGGGGATTGAGAACGGGGTAATCCTGCACCTTAAGTCTGGTAAGAAGATCAAGGCCGACGCTTTTCTCTGGTGCAACGGCCGTACCGGCAACACCGATCAGCTGGGGCTGGAAAATATCGGCGTCAAGGTCAATGGCCGTGGGCAGATCGAAGTCGACCAGAGTTACCGCACTGAGGTGTCGAACGTTTACGCCGCTGGTGATGTGATCGGTTGGCCGAGTCTGGCCAGTGCAGCAGCCGACCAGGGCCGTTCGGCTGCTGGCAGTATCGTCGACAATGGCAGCTGGCGCTTTGTCGATGATGTGCCGACCGGTATCTACACTATTCCGGAAATCAGCTCGATTGGTAAGAACGAGCGCGAACTGACCCAGGCCAAGATCCCTTATGAAGTCGGCAAGGCGTTCTTCAAAGGCATGGCGCGGGCGCAGATTTCCCACGAGCCGGTGGGCATGTTGAAGATCCTCTTCCACCGCGAGACCCTGGAAGTGCTTGGCGTGCACTGCTTCGGCTACCAGGCCTCGGAGATCGTGCACATCGGCCAGGCGATCATGAACCAGAAGGGCGAGGCCAACAGCATCAAGTACTTTGTTAACACCACCTTCAACTACCCGACCATGGCCGAAGCCTACCGGGTGGCGGCG
Source organism: Pseudomonas sp. C7.1 (assembly GCF_056312395.1). Classification (NCBI taxonomy): domain Bacteria; kingdom Pseudomonadati; phylum Pseudomonadota; class Gammaproteobacteria; order Pseudomonadales; family Pseudomonadaceae; genus Pseudomonas; species Pseudomonas sp. C7.1. The sequence continues at coordinate 930,807 of NZ_JBWDTL010000003.1, forward strand.
TTCGATGGCCTCAACCGGCTTTTTTGAGCGGCTCCGGCCGGTGGCCTGAGCCGGTCGGGGAGAACCCGTTCAGCGACTCCTGCGACTGGCATTGGCCTAATCGCGAAAGTTTCTGATCAGGCTTAACGAAAAACCGGCCCTGGCGGCCGGTTTTCTCGTTTTTGTAGCCCGGATGTAATCCGGGAAATGCCACGCCGATTTCGATGTTATTCCAGGGTTGCCACGGCAAGGCCGGGAAAGTCGGTGATGATGCTGTCTACGCCGAAATCCGCCAGGCGGCGCATCAGCGCCGGCTCATTAACCGTCCACACCGAGACATGCAGGCCGGCTTTCTGCGCCTTGAGCAGGCGCTCTGGGGTGCACAGCGTCCAGTTCAGCGCCAGTAGGTGGCAGCCGTAGTGCTTGGCTACTTTCAGCGGGTCGAGCCAGGCGTACTCGGCAACCAGGCCGCGCTGCAAATGCGGCGTCAGGCGCTGCAGGGCGCTGAGCACCTCGCGTGAACTGGAGGTTACGGTGACTTTATCTGTCAGGTTGTAGCGTTCCGCCAGTTCGGCAATCGCGTTGACCATCCGCGCCGAGCGCACCTTCGAGGCGCTTTTGACTTCCAGTTGCCAGTGCTCGAAATCGCAGTGCTGGAACAGCTCTTCCAAGCGCGGGATCGGGCAGGGCGTGACGGCACCAGGGCCGCCTTTGCGGGCGTCGTAGCGTACCAGTTCGGCAGCGTTATGCTCGACTACCTTGCCACGATGGCCGGTGGTGCGCTTGAGGGTCGGGTCGTGAATCACCATCAGCTCACCATCGCGCGACAGGTGCAGATCCAGCTCGCAGCGACGCACGCCATGTTTGAGACATTGCTGGAAGCTGGCCAGGGTGTTTTCCGGCACCTCGCCTTTGGCGCCGCGATGTCCATAGATGACTGTCACTGTTGCTCCTTGTCCGGCAGGGCGGCGCCGGGCTGATGATGGCGCACGCTGTTGACCACGTGCTTATGCTCGAAGTAGACGCTGAATTCGCGGTAATCCCAGCGGGTGATCGGTGGGTTGCCAACGCTGGGATGCTCCTCATCAGCCAGGCCAAAACGCTCCAGCACGGCGCGCTGTGATTCGCCCAACTGCGGCAAGCGCAGTTCACCGGCGCCTTGTTGGCCGATAGGGATTTGCAGGGTGTCGGCATAAGTACCGAGCGGCATGAGCAGGGCGAGAGGCAGAAGCAGGCGGGACATGGTGGCTCGCTATCAGGATTGTAGGGGTTGCTCGCGGGCGTGGCGACGTTCCAGAGCCTGGCGTTGCAGGATATGCCGGGCAAGCAGCTGGCGCTGGGCATCGCTCATCGCTTCGAATTCCGTGCCAATCTCAAACTGTTGCGACGGCAGTGGTTGGCAATGCACCACCTTGGCTCGCAGCAGCAGGCCCAGGGCCTGCGGCATCAGCACCATCTTCACCGCCAGGTGCGCACCGGCAGCCACGGGCTGAGCGTTATTGAAGCTGACGCCGCCCTCGGACAGGCTGACCTTGCGCGGCGTGCCGATCTCGCGCAGCAGGCTTTGTGCCACGGCCTGGCCGAGCAGGTCGATGCGCTTGTTCATGACCTTGAGGTAATTGGCCAGGGTGCGGTCGCGCTCGGTGATATGCCGCAGCAGATGCTGCGACTCGAAATCCATCAGGTGCAGATCGCTGAGCAGGTTGAACAATGGCGAGGTGTCGTGAAGTTCATCACTGGCCAGGGCTTCTGCGCCCGAGAGCAGGGTGAATTCCAGTGCGATCGTATCGTCGATACGATAGTATTCGCGGCGATCATCTTCATCTTGAGTCGGCATGGCGAACCCGTGGCAGCAGTAGTGGTCAGAGTGTAAGGCTGCTCGCTGAGCCCCGCCACCAAGACGTTTCTTTTTCCCTCGAATCAGCCCCCGACATGTTCAGACCTCTGTTCGTATTTATCGGCACGCGCTACACGCGGGCCAAGCGTCGCAACCACTTCGTATCTTTTATTTCCCTGACTTCGATGATCGGGCTAGCACTCGGTGTGCTGGTGATGATTCTGGTGCTGTCGGTGATGAACGGCTTCGACCATGAAATGCGCACCCGCGTGCTCGGCATGGTGCCGCACGCCACCGTGGAAAGTGCCACGCCGATCAAGGACTGGCGTAGCCTGGCCGAACAGGCGCAGCGTAATCCGCAGGTGCTGGCGGTTGCGCCGTTCAGCCAGATGCAGGGCCTGCTGACCAACGATGGCAAGGTGCAGAAAGTGCTGATCAACGCGGTTGATCCGCAGGAAGAAGCCAAGGTCTCGATCATTGGCAATTTCTTTCAGCAGGGCCGTCTGGAGGCGTTAAAGCCCGGCGAGTTCGGCATGGTGCTGGGCGACAAGGCCGCCGTTAAGCTCGGCGTTGGTCTGGGTGACAAGGTCACCTTTGTCGCCCCGGAAATCACGGTGACACCGGCGGGGATGTTTCCGCGTCTAAAGCGCTTTACCGTGGTGGGCATTTTCCATGTTGGCGCCGGCGAGATAGACGGTCACCTGGCCCTGACCCATGTGCAGAACATCGCGCGTTTGCAGCGCTGGCAGGCCGACCAGGTACAGGGCATTCGCCTGAAATTCGCTGACCTGTTCGAGGCCCCACGCACCGCCTGGGCGCTGGCGCAGACCTTGGGCAAGGGCGATTATCATGCCCGCGACTGGACCCGCACCCACGGCAACCTGTATCAAGCGATCCGCATGGAGAAGGCGATGATTGGCCTGCTGCTGTTGCTGATCGTCGCGGTCGCCGCATTCAATATCATCTCCACCCTGGTCATGGTGGTCACCGACAAGAAGGGCGATATCGCCATTCTGCGCACCCTCGGCGCCACGCCACGGCAGATCATGGCGATCTTTATGGTCCAGGGCACGGTGATCGGTGTGTTCGGCACGGCCATCGGTGCAGTCTTGGGCTGCCTTGCGGCATTGAATATAAGCAGCGCGATTGCCGCGCTGGAAGGGTTGCTGGGGATCAAGTTCCTCAATGCCGATGTGTATTTCATCGACTACCTGCCATCGCAGTTGATGCTGGCGGACGTGCTGCTGGTCTGCGGCGCGGCGTTGATTCTCAGTTTCTTCGCCACCCTGTATCCGGCCTGGCGCGCGGCGCGTACCCAGCCTGCGGAGGCGCTACGTTATGAGTGATCAGGTTATGAGTGATTCGGTTATGCAAGATCGTGCAGTGTTGAGTTGTCGCAACCTCGGTAAAAGCTACGACGAGGGCCCGCAATCGGTGGTGGTGCTGCAGGACCTGCAGTTGGAGCTGCACCCCGGCGAGCGCGTGGCGATTGTCGGCAGTTCCGGTTCGGGCAAGAGCACCTTGCTGAATATGCTGGGCGGTCTGGATACGCCGAGCACCGGCAGCGTCTGGCTGGCTGGCGAAGAGTTGTCGGCGCTGAATGAAAAGCAGCGCGGCCTGCTGCGTAACCGTGCCCTAGGCTTTGTTTATCAATTCCATCACCTGCTGCCAGAATTCACCGCACTGGAGAACGTGTGCATGCCGCTGTTGATTGGTCGTACGCCGATCAGCGAAGCGCGTCAGCGTGCTACGGCGCTCCTGGAGCGGGTTGGTCTGGGCCATCGCCTGGCGCACAAGCCGTCGGAGTTGTCCGGTGGCGAGCGCCAGCGTGTGGCGATTGCCCGTGCGCTGGTCAATCAACCGGGGCTGGTGCTGCTTGATGAGCCTACCGGTAACCTCGATCACCACACCGCGCAAGGCATTCAGGACCTGATGAAGGAGCTGAGCAGCTCGTCGCAGACCGCCTTTCTGGTGGTGACCCACGACATGGCGCTGGCCCAGCAGATGGACCGCATCCTGCGTCTGGAAGACGGCAAGCTGGTGGCTGCCTGATGTTTCGTCCGCTGAGTATCTTTATCGGTATCCGTTATACCGGGGCCAAGCGGCGCAACCACTTTATTTCCTTTATCTCGATGACCTCGATGATCGGCCTGGCCTTGGGCGTTCTGGCCATGATCGTGGTGCTGTCGGTGATGAACGGGTTCCAGAAGGAAATGAGCACGCGCATTCTCGGTATGGTGCCGCACGCCAGCATCGCCGCGGCGCAGCCACTGGATGACTGGCAGCAGGTCGCTGCTGCCGCGAAGAACAATCCACAGGTGGTCGCAGCGGTGCCGTTTGCCGAGCTGGAAGGCATGCTCTCGGTGCGCGGCGCGATGCAGCCGGTGCAATTGCACGGCATCGATCCAGCGCTGGAATCGCAGGTTTCGATCATCGACCAGCATATGCAACAAGGCCGCCTGAGCGATTTGCGCGAGGGTGAGTTCGGCGTAGTACTGGGTGAGATCACCGCGCGGCGTTTCCAGCTGAGGGTGGGCGACAAGCTGGCGCTGATCGTGCCGGAGTTGAGCAGCGTGCCGGGTGGTATCAGCCCGCGTATGCAGCGCCTGAATGTGGTCGGGGTGTTCAAGGTCGGAGCCGAGCTGGACAGCTCGCTGGCGCTGATCCATGTCGCCGATGCGGCGCATATCCAGCGCATGCAACCGGGCCAGGTGCAGAGCGTGCGCCTGAAGCTGAAAGACCTGTATCAGGCGCCGCAAGTGGCCGCGCAGATTGTCGGCGAGCTGGGTGCAGGTTACAGCTCTGCGGACTGGACCCTGACCCAGGGCAGCCTGTTCAGCGCGATGAAAATGGAAAAGACCATGATCGGTCTGTTGTTGCTGCTGATTGTTGCCGTGGCGGCGTTCAATATCATCGCCACGCTAATCATGGTGGTGGCGGACAAGGGGGCGGATATCGCCATCTTGCGTACCCTGGGCGCAACGCCGGGGCAGATTATGGGCATCTTTATGGTGCAGGGCACTGTGATTGGGGTGATCGGTACGGTGATCGGCGCGGTGCTGGGTATTCTCGCGGCGCTGAATGTCAGCCAACTGGTGGGCTGGGTCGAGCGCTTGAGCGGTCAGCAGGTGATGAGTTCGGACGTGTATTTCATCAGCAACTTGCCGTCTGAGTTGCTGCTGTCTGATGTGCTGCTGATCTGTGGCGCGGCGTTCAGCCTGAGCTTTTTGGCCACCGTCTACCCGTCCTGGCGGGCTGCGCAGATTCAGCCGGCCGATGCACTACGTTACGAGTAGGCTAATCTGCCAGAAACAAAAAAGCCGTTACTGAGTAACGGTTTTTTTGTTTTCTACTGATCGCGCAGGCGGCGTTTTTCTTGGCGCTTGCGCCAGCTGCGCCTGACCCACCAATGCCAGTAGGCGTTGGTGGCGAAGTAGCCGATCACGGCGAGCACAATGCCCAGCACCAGGGAGCCGAGATAAAGGGGTTGCCAGTGGGTCTGCAGCATATGACCGATCCAGCCCAGGCTCATGTGTTCAGGCATCTGCATCGCCGGTGTGTTGGTCAGCCAGGCGCCGAGCTTATAGTTGCAATAGAACACCGCTGGCATGGTTACCGGGTTGGTCAGCCAGACCAGGCCCACCGAGATCGGCATATTGGCCCGCGCCGGTACGGCAACGGCCGCAGCGGCTAACATTTGCATGGGCATGGGGATCATCGCCCAGAAAAGGCCGATGGCCATGGCGCGTGAAACGGAATGGCGGTTGAGATGCCAGAGGTTGGGGTCGTGAATCAAGGCCCCGAGAAAACGCAAGGATTTGCTAGCCTTGATGCGTTCTGGGTTGGGCATGTAGCGCTTGAATAAACGACGCGGCATGAAGGCTCTCGGACGAGGAAAAAGCGCCGATATTATGCACAGTTTAATGACGGCCTGCTTTCACACTTTGTGACAGCAAATAAGCAAAAGCTGATCAATAGGTTAAATGCTGAATTCGACTCACGGAGCGAGTCTATGCGCACAGGGATTTTCGCGCTGGTGGTTGGGCTACTGGTGCTGCGCTTTCTTCCGGCTTTGCCGCCGCGATGGCTGTTGGCTCTTCTGCCGGTCGCCGGTTTGATGCTATTGCCGTTTCGCAGTTATCCCATCGCCTTGTTTCTATTCGGTTTCAGCTGGGCGTGTGTCTCGGCGCAGTGGGCGCTGGATGATCGTCTGGCACGGCAATTGGACGCGCGCACCTTGTGGCTGCAAGGGCAGGTGGTCGGCCTGCCAGAGGTGGGTGAGGGTGTGGTGCGTTTTCAGTTGGAGCAGGCGGTTTCACGCCGCGCTAAATTGCCCGCGCGCCTGCGCCTGGCTTGGTATGGCGGGCCTGCATTGCGCGCCGGCGAAACTTGGCGGCTGGCGGTGCGGCTCAAGCGTCCCCACGGTCTGGTCAACCCGCAAGCATTTGATTATGAAGCCTGGCTGCTAGCGCAGCGTATCGGGGCCACGGGTACAGTAAAAAGTGGCGAACTGATCGCGCCTGCCAGTGGAGCAGGTGCTTGGCGTGACGGTTTGCGCCAGCAGTTATTGGCAACGCCCGCGCATGGTCGCGAAGGGGCGTTGACGGCTTTGGTGCTGGGCGATGGTTCTGGATTGTCGAAGGCAGATTGGCAGGTGCTGCAGAACACCGGCACGGTGCATCTGATGGTGATCTCCGGCCAGCATATTGGTCTGCTGGCGACGCTCTTATATGGTCTGATTGCCGGCTTGGCGCGTCTGGGGTTCTGGCCGCGCAGCTGGCCCTGGCTGCCCTGTGCCTGTGGGTTGGCCTTTGCCAGCGCGTTGGCTTACGGGCTGCTGGCCGGCTTCGAGGTGCCGGTGCAGCGCGCTTGTGTGATGGTGGGGTTGGTGCTGCTCTGGCGCTGGCGTTTTCGTCATCTGGGGGCGTGGCGGCCCTTGTTAGTGGCATTACTTGGGGTGTTGCTGGGCGAGCCGCTGGCCAGTTTGCAACCGGGCTTCTGGTTGTCCTTTGGCGCGGTGATGTTGTTGATCCTAATCTTCAGCGGGCGCCTGGGTGCTTGGCCCTGGTGGGGCACCTTGCTGCGTGCGCAATGGGCCATGGCCATTGGCTTGCTGCCATTGCTGCTGGCCCTCGGTTTGCCGGTGAGCGCCAGTGGTCCCTTGGCTAACCTGGTGGCGGTGCCGGTGGTTGGGCTATTGGTGGTGCCACTGGCATTGCTCGGTACGCTACTGCTGCCCTTGTCTGGGGTGGGCGCTGCGCTGCTTTGGGTGGCAGGCTGGGTGTTGGACCTGCTGTTCTCTCTGCTTACGCAATTGGCCCTGTGGTTACCGGCCTGGTTGCCCAGCGCCTTGCCATTCTGGGCCTGGCTGCTGGTGGCGCTTGGTGCGCTGGTGTTGCTATTGCCGGCCGCCTTGCCGATGCGCAGCCTGGGCGCATTACTGCTGCTGCCCTTGCTGTTCAGCCCGCAGCAGCGTCCTGAATATGGACGGGCCGAGGTGTGGATGCTGGATGTCGGCCAGGGCCTGGCAGTGCTGGTGCGCACCCAGGGGCATGATCTGCTGTATGACGCCGGGCCGCGTTTTGGTGAGTTCGATACGGGCGAGAGGATCGTGCTGCCTTCTTTACGCGCGCTCGATGTGCGCGGGCTTGACCTGCTGCTGATCAGCCATGCCGATAACGATCATGCCGGCGGTGCTGTGGCGATTGCACGTGGCCTGCCGGTCAGGCGGGTACTCAGTGGCGAACCCGCTAAGCTGGCGCGCTCGCTTGCGGCCCAAGGCTGCGGCCGTGAGCATTGGCAGTGGGATGGTGTTGAATTCAGCACCTGGCGCTGGACGGGTGCCACCGATGGGAACCAGGCGTCTTGTGTGTTGCGTATTGAGGCCAATGGCGAGCGGTTGTGGTTGACGGGTGATATCGACAGCCAGGCTGAGCGGGCCTTGCTCAGTAGCGGTCTTGAAATGCCGGCGCAGTGGCTGCTGGCGCCGCACCACGGCAGCCGCAGCTCCTCATCTGCGGCGTTGCTGGCACAGGTTAAGCCGGCCGCTGTGCTGATCTCCCGTGGCGCGCACAACAGCTTTGATCATCCGCATGCCGAGGTCATGGCGCGTTATCGCGCAGTGCCGGCGCAGCCCTATGACACGGCTCAGCACGGCGCAGTACGTATTCGTTTGGGCGCATTCGAGCAAGCGCAGGGTTTGCGCTCTCGAACACGTTTTTGGCGGGAAAAATGAGAACGGCGGCGGTCGGCGAGGCCGCGACCCTATGCTAGAGTAGCGCCACTTTTGTGAAGGGGATCTGCCACCGTGTGGGAACTGGTTAAAGCTGGCGGCTGGATGATGCTGCCAATCATTCTGTGCTCTATCGCTGCGGCCGGCATCATTGCCGAACGCCTGTGGACGCTGCGGCCGAGCCGCATCACGCCACCCAACCTGCTCGGTCAGGTGTGGAAGTGGATCAAGGATAAAAAACTCAATAACCAGAAGCTCAAGGAGCTGCGTGGCAACTCGCCGTTGGGGCAGATCCTCGCCGCTGGCCTGGCCAACTCCAAGCATGGTCGCGAGATCATGAAAGAGTGTATTCAGGAAGCTGCCGCCCGGGTGATTCACGATCTGGAGCGCTACCTTAATGCCCTGGGCACCATCGCCGGTATCGCGCCGTTGCTGGGTTTGCTCGGCACTGTGCTGGGCATGATCGAAATCTTCAGCTCCTTTATGGGTTCGGATATGGCCAATGCGTCCTTGCTCGCCGGCGGTATTTCCAAGGCGCTGATCACTACGGCGGCGGGTCTGATGGTGGCCATTCCGGCACTGTTCTTCCACCGTTACCTGCAACGGCGGATCGATGAGTTGGTGGTCGGCATGGAGCAGGAAGCGATTCGCCTGGTGGAAGTGGTACAGGGCGACCGTGATGTCGACATGGGCGAGGACAAGGCGTGAAATTCCGGCGCAAACCGCGGGAGAACGTCGAGATCAACCTGGCCTCGTTGATCGACGTGGTATTTATCCTGCTGCTGTTCTTTGTGGTCACCACCACCTTTACCCGTGAGACCCAGCTCAAGGTCGATCTGCCGGAAGCCGCTAGCGGAACGCCGCCGGAACAGACTGAGCTGAAGCAGCTGGAAATCCTGATCGCCGCCGATGGCAGCTACTCGCTAAATGCCAAGCAGTTGCTGAAAAGCGATCTGCAAAGTCTGATGGCGGCGCTGCAGAAGGAATCGGAAGGCGATAACAGCTTGCCGCTGATCATCAGCGCCGATGCCAAGGCGCAGCATCAGGCGGTGATCACCGCCATGGATGCGGCCGGCAAACTGGGTTTTGCCCACTTGCGTATGACCACCATCGAGGCGCAGGCCGCGCCTTGAGGGTTGCCCGCTGATGAGCTTGTCCGCACGACTCACCGCTGCCTGGTACGCCGGTCACCCGGCGCTGGGCCTGCTGCGTCCGCTGGAGTGGCTGTACCGCACCGTGGTGCAGCGCAAACGCGCGCGTTTTCTGGCGGGTGAGGGCGAGATCTACCGTGCTCCCGTGCCGGTTATTGTGGTGGGTAATATCACCGTCGGCGGCACCGGCAAGACCCCGATGATTCTCTGGCTGATCGAGTATTGCCGCCGCCAAGGGCTGCACGTGGGTGTGGTCAGTCGCGGCTACGGCGCACAGCCACCGCACTTTCCCTGGCGCGTGCAGGCTGATCAAGCCGCCAGCGTGGCCGGTGACGAACCGCTGCTGATTGTGCAGCGCAGTGGTGTGCCGCTGATGATTGACCCTGATCGAGGTCGCGCGGTGGAAGCTTTGCTGGCGGCCGAGCCGCTGGACTTGATCCTCAGTGACGACGGCCTGCAGCACTACCGCCTGGCTCGGGATCTGGAATTGGTGCTGATCGACGCAGCACGCGGCCTGGGCAACCGCCATTGCCTGCCGGCTGGCCCGCTGCGTGAGCCGGTCGAGCGTCTGCAGAGCGTCGATGCGCTGCTGTATAACGGCGCGGCTAGCGATCCGCAGGGTGGTTACGGTTTTACTCTGCAGCCGCGCACGCTGATTAATCTGCGCAGTGGCGAGCAGCATCCGCTCAGTCACTTCCCGGTCGGTCAGGCCTTGCATGCGGTGGCCGGTATTGGCAACCCGCAGCGTTTCTTCAACACCCTCGAAGGGCTACACTGGCGGCCTGTCGCGCATGCCTTTGCCGACCACGCGCCGTACAGTGCCGAGCTGCTGAATTTCAGCCCGGCACTGCCGGTGCTGATGACGGAAAAGGATGCGGTCAAGTGCCGTGCCTTTGCGGCTGACGATTGGTGGTACCTGGCGGTGGATGCCGAGCCTTCGGCCGCGTTTGTCGCCTGGTTTGATCAGCAATTGCAGCGTCTTGTACCGCGCGCCTGACTGTTCTGATCATTCGGCGGCTTTGTCCGCCCCAGCAGCTGCTTCCTATCAAGGATCTTCCATGGACCCGAAACTACTCGACATTCTCGCCTGCCCCTTGTGCAAAGGCCCGCTGAAGCTCGCCGCTGACAAGAGCGAGCTGATCTGCAAGGCCGACGCGCTGGCTTTTCCGGTACGTGATGGCATTCCGGTGATGCTGGAAAGCGAAGCTCGCACCCTCACCGTCGACGAGCGTCTGGACAAGTAAATGAGCACTGCCTTTACCGTTGTGATTCCGGCGCGTTTCGCCTCCAGCCGCCTGCCGGGCAAGCCGCTGCAGGATATTGCCGGCAAACCGATGATTCAGCATGTCTGGGAGCAGGCCTGCAAAAGCAGCGCCCAACAGGTGGTGGTGGCCACCGACGATGCACGCATCGTTGAGGCCTGCCGCAGCTTTGGTGCGCAGGTGGTACTGACCCGCGTAGACCACAATTCCGGCACCGACCGTCTGGCTGAGGTGGCTACGGCGCTGGGTTTGGCGGCTGACGCTATCGTGGTCAATGTGCAGGGCGACGAGCCGCTGATTCCACCGGCGATCATCGATCAGGTGGCGGCTAACCTGGCGGCCAATCCACAGGCGGCGATTGCCACCTTGGCTGAGCCGATTGAGGATGTGCAGGCGCTGTTCAACCCCAATGTGGTCAAGGTGGTCAGCGACAAGACCGGCCTGGCCCTGACCTTTAGCCGCGCGCCGCTGGCCTGGGCGCGGGATGCTTTTGCCAAGCGTCGTGACGAGTTGCCCGCAGGCGTGCCGTACCGCCGTCACATCGGCATCTACGCCTACCGTGCGCAGTTTCTGCATGACTTCGTCGCCTGGGGCCCGTGCTGGCTGGAAGACACCGAGTGCCTGGAGCAGCTGCGTGCGCTCTGGCATGGCGTGCGTATCCATGTCGCCGATGCCCTGGAGGCTCCGCCTGCCGGGGTCGACACCCAGGAAGACCTTGAGCGGGTTCGTCGCCTGCTGGGGGCCTGATGCGCGTTCTGTTCGTCTGCCTGGGCAATATCTGCCGCTCGCCCACTGCTGAAGGCGTGTTGCGTCACAAGCTGCGCGAAGCGGGGCTGGAAGGGCGCGTTGAGGTCGATTCGGCCGGCACTGGTGATTGGCATGTGGGTAAGGCGGCGGACATCCGCACACGCCAGGCCGCGCAGCCGCGCGGTTATGACCTGTCCGCACTGCGCGGCCGGCAGGTCAAGGCGGCGGATTTTCACGCCTTTGACCTGATTCTGGCGATGGATAACAGCAACCTGCATGACCTGCAGTTGCTGCGGCCGGGCAATGACGCGGCCGAGCTGGACCTGTTTCTGCGCCGTTACCAGCTGGAACTGGATGAAGTGCCGGACCCCTATTACGGTGGTGAGGCCGGATTTGCCCAAGTGCTGGATTTGATCGAGCAAGCTTGTGATGCCTTGCTGGTCGAACTGCGGGGGCGGCTATGACGTTGCCGGTCCGCACTCAGGTATCGCTAAAACCCTATAACAGCTTTGCCGTCGAGGCCCAGGCCAGCCATTTTGCTGAAGCCGAAAATGATCAGCAGGTACGCGATGCGCTGAGCTATGCGCAAACACAACAGCTGCCGCTGTTGTTGCTCGGTGGCGGCAGCAATCTGCTGCTTACCAGCGACGTCGATGCGCTGGTGTTGCGCGTGGCCAGTCGCGGTATTCGCGTACTGAGCGATGACGGCGAGCGTGTTGTGATCGAGGCAGAAGCGGGGGAACCCTGGCATCCGTTTGTGCAGTGGACGCTGGCCCGCGGCTTTGCCGGCCTGGAAAACCTCAGCCTGATTCCCGGCACCGTGGGCGCGGCCCCGGTGCAGAATATCGGTGCATATGGGGTCGAGCTGAAAGACCTGTTTGCCGGTTTGACCGCCTTGGATCGCCACAGCGGCGAGCTGCGCGAGTTTTCCCTGCAGGACTGCGCCTTTGCCTACCGCGATAGCCTGTTCAAGCGCGAAAGCGGACGCTGGGTCATCCTGCGGGTGCGCTTTGCCTTGAGCCGCGCGGCTGCGTTGCATCTGGATTACGGTCCGGTACGCCAGCGTCTGGTGGAGCAGGGTATCAGTGCCCCTACAGCGCTGGATGTCAGTCAGGCCATCTGCGCCATTCGCAGCGAAAAATTGCCGGACCCGGCTGAGTTGGGCAATGCCGGTAGCTTCTTCAAAAATCCGTTGGTGTCGACTGAGCTGGCGCAGCGTTTGCGCGCCGACCATGCTGATCTTGTGGCCTATGCCCAGGCGGACGGGCAGTTCAAACTGGCCGCCGGCTGGTTGATTGATCGGGCGGGTTGGAAGGGCTTTCGTGAGGGTGATGCAGGTGTGCATCGTCTGCAGGCGTTGGTACTGGTCAATTATGGCGCTGCTACAGGTGCGCAGTTGATGGCACTGGCACAGCGTATCCAGGCGGATATCGCCCAGCGTTTTGCGGTGGAGTTGGAGATAGAGCCAAACGTGCTGTAAAGCGTTTGGCGGCAGGCCGCGAACAGCGTGTTGATCGCGCGGTAATAAACGCTAGAACGCAAAAGGGGATGCCGAAGCATCCCCTTTTTTATGCGTGAAGCGGATCAGATCTGCGGTTTGACCGCTTCTTTATCCTGCTCGTCAGCTTCTACTTCAGTAAACAGCGAGCTTTGCGGCTCCTGGCTTACGTCTGCGTCTGCTTGCACTGCTGCTTCGGCCTTGGGTTCGACGGCTTCGATGCTTGCAGGTGCTTCGGCTGCAGTTTCAACTGCGGCTTCGACAACCACTTCTGCAGCCGGCTCTTCAGCTACCGGAGCAGCCTGTACGGCAGCAACTGGCGCTTCTGCAGCTTCGCGGGCCAGACGCTCGGCTTCACGCTGACGACGACGCACTTCGCGCGGATCGTTCGGTGCGCGACCGTTGCTGCTAACGGCGACCGCAGGTGCAGCTTCAACTGCTACCGCTTCAACCACGACAGCTTCAGCAACTGCAACTTCGGCAACCGGCTCGGGAGCGGTAACCACAACGGGCGCTTCAACAACTTCTGCGACCGGGGCAGGCGCCTCTACAACAGCAGGTACTGGTGCAGCTTCACTGACTTCGGCGACATATACAGGCGCTTCGCTGGCTTCGACAACCGGGCTGCTTACCGCTTCTACAACAGCGGTTTCAATAACGGTTTCAACAACAGCTTGCGGCGCTTCAGCTGCAACGACTTCGCGTGGCTGCTCCTGCTCGACAACTGCCGGTGCTGCTTCAACAGTCGCTGGAGTGGCTTCGTTCGCGTCAGTGATAACGGCGGCGGTCACGGCTGCTGCAACTACTGCGTTGTCGGCATCGGCCGGGGGTTCTGCACCTTCTTCGCTGCCTTCGATCGGGTTGCCATTGGCATCGCTCTGGCGCTCGCGACGATTGCTGCGACGACGCTGACCACGGGAGCGGCGACGTGGGCGATCGCCACCTTCGTTGCCTTCCTGCTCATCGTCCTGCAGCGCTTCTTCAGCGTTCAGTGCTTCTTCATCGGCGGTTACTGCGGCCTGTTCGGCGCGTGGCTGGCGCTCTTCACGCGGTGCGCGCAGCTGGCGCGGTTCGCGTTGCGGGCGTTCGGCACGCACTTCTTCAGTTGCTACGGCGGGGCTATCGCCCTGAACAGCATCCAGCGGCTCACGCAGTTCGCGCGGCTGGCGCTCTTCACGTGGCTTGCGGTCGCGTGGCTGACGCTCTTCGCGCGGTGGGCGCGACTGACGTACTTCCTGCGGCTCGCGAACTTCTACGACGTCACGTGGGCTGCGTTCTTCGCGCGGTGCGCGGTCCTCGCGCGGCGCACGCTCTTCGCGTGGGGCGCGTTCTTCACGTGGAGCACGTTCTTCACGGGCGACGCGTGGTTGACGCTCTTCACGCGGTGCGCGTTCCTCACGTGGGCCACGGTCCTCGCGCGGCTTGCGTTCTTCGTTATTGCGGCCGCCACGGCTGCGGTTTTGCTGGCGACCGTTACGACGCTCATCGCTGCGCTGTGGGCGTTCGCTGGTTTTCTTCTCGGTGATAGCAGGCTTTTCTTCTTCCTTGCTGGCGAACAGGCTGACCAGCGACTTGACCAGGCCCTTGAACAGGCTTGGCTCAGCGGCGGCAACTGGCTGTGCGGCAACAACGGCTTCAACCGGAGTTGGCGCGGTACGCTGCGGTGCGGTCTTGATTGCGGCTTCCTGGCGAACCAGGGTGCGCGTTGCGGCAGCCTGCTTCTCTTCTTCCACTTCAACAGTCGCCATTTCATAGCTGGACTGAGTGGACTGAGCTTCCGGGCTGTCGTCGCGGATGCGGGTGACTTCGAAGTGCGGGGTTTCCATGTGATCGTTCGGGATGATTACGATACGGGCACGGGTGCGCAGTTCGGTTTTGGTGATCGAGTTGCGTTTTTCGTTGAGTAGGAAGGCGGCAACTGGAATCGGCACTTGGGCGCGAACTTCGGCAGTGCGGTCTTTCAGGGCTTCTTCTTCGATCAGGCGCAGAATCGCCAGCGACAGCGATTCAACGTCGCGGATGATGCCTTGACCGTTGCAGCGTGGGCAGACGATGCCGCTGCTTTCACCCAGGGACGGACGCAGACGTTGACGCGACATTTCCAGCAGGCCGAAACGCGAGATACGACCCACTTGTACGCGGGCACGGTCAGCTTCCAGGCTTTCACGGACTTTTTCTTCAACGGCGCGTTGGTTCTTCGCCGGAGTCATGTCGATAAAGTCGATAACGATCAGGCCGCCGATGTCACGCAAACGCAGCTGGCGAGCGATTTCTTCAGCCGCTTCCAGGTTGGTCTGCAGGGCAGTTTCTTCGATGTCGCTGCCTTTGGTCGCACGCGCCGAGTTGATGTCGATGGACACCAGGGCTTCGGTCGGGTCGATGACGATAGAGCCACCGGACGGCAGTTTCACTTCGCGCTGGAAAGCGGTTTCGATCTGGCTTTCGATCTGGAAGCGGTTGAACAGCGGAACGCTGTCTTCATACAGCTTGATCTTGCTGGCGTACTGCGGCATCACTTGGTTGATGAAGCTCAGGGCTTCCTGCTGCGCTTCGATGCTGTCGACCAGTACTTCGCCGATGTCCTGGCGCAGGTAGTCTCGGATGGCGCGGATGATCACGTTGCTTTCCTGATAGATCAGGAAGGGCGCGGCGCGGTCCAGGGAAGCTTCTTTGATAGCGGTCCAGAGTTGCAGCAGGTAGTCGAGGTCCCACTGCATTTCTTCGCTGCTGCGGCCCAGGCCGGCAGTGCGCACGATCAAGCCCATGTCGCTAGGCGCGACCAAGCCATTCAGTGCTTCACGCAGCTCATTACGCTCTTCGCCTTCGATGCGGCGCGAAATGCCACCCGCGCGCGGGTTGTTTGGCATCAGTACCAGGTAACGACCGGCCAGGCTGATAAAGGTGGTCAGGGCGGCGCCCTTGTTGCCACGCTCTTCTTTCTCGACTTGAACGATGACTTCCTGGCCTTCCCTGAGCACGTCTTTAATGTTGACGCGGCCTTCGGGGGCCTTGCTGAAGTATTCGCGGGAGATTTCTTTGAGCGGGAGAAAACCATGGCGTTCCGAGCCGAAGTCGACGAAAGCGGCTTCCAGGCTAGGTTCTACGCGGGTGATTTTGCCTTTGTAGATGTTGGATTTTTTCTGCTCACGGGCACCGGACTCGATGTCCAGGTCGTAGAGTTTTTGCCCATCTACTAGGGCGACACGCAGCTCTTCGGGTTGAGTTGCGTTAATCAGCATTCTTTTCATGTAATACCGTCGGTTTCCGGTGCTGGCGGAAGCGGCGTTCGGCACACACGACTTCAGGGGTCGGTGTTGGGTGCGTCAAGAACGGTCGTAAAGCGTTCCAGTGTCTAGCGGGATCAGCCTGTTTTGCTGGGCCGCGACGGACGTCTCCTGCTCGCTGTAAATAACAGAAAGCACTAAGTCAGGAGGAGGAATCAGCTGTTGGTAGCGGACGAGATAAAGCGTCTTGGTAAAGCGAGCTGCTACGCGGACCAACAGTTGTACATCTCCACCCTACACGTATCGCTGAAACTCGGGTGCCGCTCGCGAAAATCCGCAGCGGGTTAACTATTACCGCAACTGTCCAGAGGGGCAGGTTGCGCATCATGGCTTAAAGGCTTTATTTCCGAGTTATTCACAGCCATGAAGGCTTTTCTTTCGTTGAATAACCCGTCGGACGGCCTTACGTCCCAAATGGGTTGCGTTGGTTGGGGATGGCAGTTTTAGCGATCATCCGCAAACCAGGCCGCTTTTGGCGGCGTCCCGACTATAGCAGCAATGATTAAGTGCTTCAATTCAATAAAAAAACCCCCATAAAAAACTGTTATGATTGCGTGATGACGACTCCTACCTCTCCGACCTCTGGCGTTCAGCTACTTGAGGTTGCGCCGGAACTTGCCGGTCAGCGCATCGATAACTTTCTCCGCACTCAGCTCAAGGGTGTGCCCAAGACTTTGATTTACCGGATTTTGCGTAAAGGCGAAGTGCGCGTGAATAAAGGTCGGATCAAGCCCGAATACAAGCTGCAGGCCGGTGACATTATTCGTGTGCCGCCACTGCGCTTGGCTGAGCGCGATGAGCCCGAGCCCCTGGCGCAGGGGCTTTTGCAGCGCCTTGAGGCGGCGATTGTCTATGAAGACAAGGCGCTGATCGTGCTGAACAAGCCGGCCGGCATTGCTGTGCATGGCGGGAGTGGCCTGAATTACGGGGTTATCGAGGCTTTTCGTCAGTTGCGCCCCGATGCCAAGGATCTGGAGCTGGTGCACCGCCTGGATCGCGACACCTCGGGCCTGCTGATGATTGCCAAAAAGCGCAGCATGTTGCGTCACCTGCACGAAGCCCTACGAGGCGATGGCGTGGACAAGCGCTATATGGCGCTGGTGCGCGGCAGCTGGGCGACCGCCAAAAAGCAGGTCAATGCGCCGCTGCTCAAAAGTAATCTGCGTTCCGGTGAGCGCATGGTTGAGGTCAATCCTGAAGGTAAGGAGGCTTTGACCATTTTCCGTGTGCTGCGCCGCTTCGGCGAGTTCGCCACCCTGGTCGAGGCTAAACCGGTGACCGGGCGTACCCACCAGATTCGTGTGCATGCACAGCATGCTGGTCACTGCATTGCCGGTGACAGCAAGTACGGTGATGACGATTTCACCAAGGAAATTCGCGGTTTGGGCGGCAAGCGCCTGTTCCTGCATGCCTATGAATTGGTCGTGCCGCTGCCTGAAGGTGGTCAGCTTAAGCTTGCGGCGCCGGTCGATGAGATGTGGGCGCGGACCCTGGAGCGTCTCGGTGCCTGATTCTCAGATGCGAGGCTGTCAGGAGCGTCGCTACCAGCTGCTGATCTTCGATTGGGATGGCACGCTGGTCGATTCCATCGGTCGGATCGTCGCGGCGATGCACCTGGCTGCTGATGCTTGTGAGTTGCCGCGCTGCACGGATGAGCAGGTGCGCGGCATTATCGGTCTGGGTTTGCCTGAGGCGATTCGCTGCCTGTACCCAAATATGCATGATGCAGATTTGGCGCAGCGGCTGCGGCAAAGCTATAGCGAAAACTACTTGGCCCTTGAGTCCGAGCCTTCGGCTCTGTTTCATGGTGTGGCTGAAGGTTTGCAGGCGTTTCGTGCCGAGGGTTATCGCTTGGCGGTGGCGACCGGCAAGGGGCGGCATGGTTTGCAGCGGGTGCTGGCTGATCGTGGCTGGTTGGATTATTTCGACTACAGCCGCTGCGCCGATGAAACGGCGAGCAAGCCCGACCCGCTGATGCTGCACGAAATTCTTGCGCAAAGCGGCGTTGCTGCCAGTCAGGCGTTGATGATCGGCGACTCATCCTTCGATCTGTTGATGGCGCAGCGTGCAGGCATGGATTGTGTTGCGGTGGGTTATGGTGCGCAGCCGCTACAGGCGCTGCGTGCGTGTCAGCCAACGCTGGCAATAGAATGTTTTACCGAGTTGCGCGCCTGGCTAGGTCGGCGTGCGCCTAATTCAGTCAGTTGAGGTGGTTTTGCATGGCAGATGAATGGAAAGCGTCGGCGGCGGCTGATGGCGACGGAAAAAGCTGGAAGTTGCTGGAGAAGACCCTGCTGGCTGGAGTGCAGGAGCAGCGCCGCGCGCGGCGCTGGGGGATTTTCTTTAAGCTACTGACCTTTATTTATATCTTCGGCGCGCTGGCGTTGTTCTCGCCCATGCTTGCGATGAAAAAAGGCGCATCTACTGGCAGTCATGCTGCGGTGATCGAAGTGCGCGGCATGATTGCGGATCAGGAGTCGGCCAGTGCCGACAATATCGTCAGCAGTTTGCGTGCGGCGTTTGAGGATACCAGCACCAAGGGTGTAATCCTGCGCATCAATAGCCCGGGCGGCAGTCCGGTGCAGTCGGGCTATATCTATGACGAAATTCGTCGCCTGCGTGCCGAATACCCGGCGATTAAACTGTATGCGGTGATTACTGACCTGGGGGCTTCGGGTGCCTATTACATTGCCAGTGCGGCCGATGAGATCTACGCCGACAAGGCCAGCCTGGTCGGCTCCATCGGTGTTACTGCTGCAACCTTCGGCTTTGTTGGGGTGATGGAGAAGCTGGGTGTTGACCGTCGTGTGTATACCTCCGGTGAGCACAAGGCGTTTCTCGACCCGTTCCAACCGCAAAAGGCGGAAGAAACCGAGTTCTGGCAGGGGGTTCTTGAAACCACTCATCGTCAGTTTATTGCCAGTGTTAAGCAGGGGCGGGGTGAGCGTTTGAAGGATGCTGATCATCCGGAGTTGTTTTCGGGTCTGGTCTGGTCGGGTGAGCAGGCGTTGCAGCTGGGCTTGATCGATGCGTTGGGTAATACCAGCTATGTTGCGCGCGAAGTAATTGGCGAGAAGGAAATCGTCGACTTCACGGTGCAGGAATCGCCGTTCGATCGCTTCGCGAAAACTCTGGGCGCCAGCATGGCTGAGCGCATTGCTCTGTGGATGGGGTTTCAGGGGCCGGCGTTGCGCTGATTGTTACGGTGTTCTGAACGGGCCCGGTCATTTGATCGGGCCTGTTCGTTTATGGGATATCGATTCCAGCGGCCAGCAGCATATCCACCAGGCGAATCAGGGGTAGGCCAATCAGGCTATTGCTGTCGCTGCCTTCAGTGCTGCGAAGTAGGCTGATGCCCAGGCCTTCGGCCTTGAAGCTGCCGGCGCAGTCGAAGGGTTGTTCGGTGGTCAGGTAGCGCATGATTTGCGCTTCGCTGAGTGGGCGGAAATGTACGGTAAAAGGTACGCAGTCGGTTTGCTGTTGGCCGGTGGCGCTGTTAAGCAGCGTGAGGCCGGTCAGAAAGGTCACGCTGTTGCCGCTGGCGGCCATTAGCTGCTCGCGGGCGCGCTCCAAGGTGTGCGGTTTGCCGAGGATTTGCGTGCCAAGTACCGCGACCTGGTCTGAACCGATGATCAGGTGCTGCGGGTGGGTTGCGCTCAGTGCCTGGGCTTTTTCCTGCGACAGGCGGCGCACCAGGGTATCTGCGTCCTCATTGGGCTGTCGTGTTTCGTCGATTTGCGGCGCGCTCCAGGTAAACGGCAGGCGCAGGCGGGTGAGTAGTTCGCGTCGGTAGGGTGAGCTGGAGGCGAGCACCAGAGGCAGCACGGCGATTTCCTTCTATATAAATAGGGATTGCAGGTGATGGTCGATTCTAGCCGTCGCCCCATATGCTGGACAGGCCGAATTTCCTTTGACAGCGGCCGGTTGCATCCCTAGAATGCGCCGCCTATGTCAAATGGCCCGATTCCACCTCACGTTGATCCGCGCAAATTAGCCGATCGCAGCGCCACCCTCGAAGGTGAGCTGCAACTGTCAGATTTGCAGCGCCTCTGCGGCCCGCTTGCCGATAACCAAGGCATGGTGCGTACGAAGTTCTTCTTCGAGCGCGACGAGCGCAATGCTGTAGTTTTTCACAGCGAGCTTGAGGTTGAAGTCAAGATGGTTTGCCAGCGTTGTCTGGAGCTGGTCACCTTACCGATCCACAGCGCGTGTGATTACGCTGTGGTGAAAGAGGGTGCGAATACCCAGTCAGTGCCGCAAGGCTATGACGTGATTGAGTTGGGTGAAGACCCATTGGATCTGCTGGCGTTGGTTGAGGAGGAGCTTCTGCTTGCCTTGCCCATTGTCCCGGCTCATGACCCTAAAGATTGCCAGCAGCCGGCCGGTCTCGAAGAGCCCGAGTCGAGCGAGGACGAGGTAACGCGGTCCAACCCGTTCAGTGTATTGGCGCAGTTAAAGCGTGACCCAAACGTTTAGGAGTTAATTAGTTATGGCTGTTCAGCAGAACAAAAAATCCCGTTCCGCCCGTGACATGCGTCGTTCGCACGATGCTCTCGACGCCAGCACCCTGTCGGTAGAGAAAAGCACCGGTGAAATCCACCTGCGTCACCACGTATCGCCAGAAGGCGTTTACCGTGGCCGTAAAGTGATCGATAAGGGCGCTGACGAGTAAATCTTGTCCGCTCCGATCATCGTGATTGATGCAATGGGTGGGGACTTCGGTCCCCACTGCATTGTTCCAGCCTGCATCTCTTGCCTGGCTGAATACCCTTCGTTGCACCTGGTCCTCGTCGGCCAATCCTCTCTGCTTGAATCCTTGATTACCCGCTATCCCGGCGTTGACCGTGCACGTCTGCGTGTTGAGCATGCTGGCGAAATTATCGCCATGGACGAACGGCCGGCGCAGGCGCTACGTGGCAAGCCGGATTCGTCGATGCGTATCAGTCTTGAGTTGCTGCGCAGTGGTGCGGCGCAAGCCTGTGTCAGTGCCGGTAACACCGGCGCGCTGATGGCGCTGTCGCGTTATGTGCTGAAAACCCTGCCGGGGATTGATCGGCCGGCCATGATCACGGCTATTCCGACGCAGGCGGGCTTCTGTCATCTGCTCGACCTGGGCGCCAATGTCGATTGCAGTGCTGAGCATCTTTATCAGTTTGCTGTAATGGGCTCGGTTACCGCCGAGGCGCTGGGTGCGGTGCGTCCGCGTGTGGCGTTGTTGAACGTGGGCACTGAAGACATCAAAGGTAATCAGCAGGTCAAGCTGGCGGCCAGTCTGCTGCAGCAGGCGCAGGGCTTGAACTACATCGGCTTTGTCGAGGGCGATGGGTTGTATCGCGGTGAGGCCGATGTGGTGGTGTGCGACGGCTTTGTCGGCAATATCTTGCTTAAGTCCAGCGAGGGGCTGGCGGCGATGATTGCCGGGCGTATTGAGGCGCTGTTCAAATCCAGTCTGGCTGCGCGCATGGTGGGGGTTTTGGCGTTACCGCTGTTGCGGCGCTTGCAGGCTGAGCTAGCCCCGGCGCGGCACAATGGTGCGAGTTTTGTCGGGTTGCAGGGTATTGTGGTGAAAAGCCATGGCGCAGCCGGGCCGGATGGCTTTAAAAGCGCTATTCGCCGAGCATTGCGGGAGATTGAAGAAAATCTGCCGCAGCGTTTGCAGGGTCGCCTGGGCGAGCACCTGCTTTAGAATGTGACCGCAGCGGGTAGCCTGTCATCCAACTGTCAGTTTCTTGCGCTTGGCTAGGAGCCTATCGGACTTAACACTGTTCTACTGCGGAAAAGCCGGACTTGGCCATTTTTGCTGCTTTCCCTCGTTAAATAGCTCGCTATTCGCCTCGGTAAAGCAACAAAACTGTCTCAAACCGGCTTTCCCTCGCTACTAACGGTCAAGTCCGACAGGCCCCTAGGCTGGGCGCGTATTACCGACGATAACGATCATTAGGAACAGGTTCCCATGTCTGCATCTCTCGCATTCGTCTTTCCGGGTCAGGGTTCCCAATCGCTGAGCATGCTCGCTGAGCATGGTGCGCAGCGGCCGCTGATCCTCGAAACCTTCGCCGAGGCTTCCGAAGCCCTCGGTTATGACCTCTGGGCGCTGACCCAGCAGGGTCCTGAAGAGCAACTCAATCAAACTGATAAAACCCAGCCGGCGATCCTCACCGCCTCTGTTGCGCTGTGGCGTGCCTGGCTGGCTGAGAGCGCGGCGCGCCCGGCTTTTGTCGCGGGCCACAGTTTGGGTGAGTACTCGGCGCTGGTCGCTGCGGGTGGCTTGTCGCTGGCTGCTGCGGTCAAGCTGGTGGAGCATCGCGGTCAACTGATGCAGCAGGCGGTTCCGGCCGGGCAGGGCGGCATGGCGGCGATTCTCGGTCTGGAAGATGCTGATGTGCTGGCTGCTTGCGCCGAGGCTGCGCAGGGTGAAGTGGTCAGTGCAGTGAATTTCAATGCGCCGGGCCAGGTGGTCATCGCCGGTGGCGCTGCTGCTGTTGAGCGCGCTATTGAGGCGTGTAAGGCCCGTGGTGCCAAGCGCGCCATGCCATTGCCCGTTAGCGTACCGTCGCATTGCGCGCTGATGCGACCTGCGGCTGAACGCTTTGCCGAGGCTGTGGCGGCGATTGACTGGCAGGCCCCGCAAATTGCCCTGGTGCAGAACGTCAGTGCTGCGGTGGTGACCGATCTTGAAAGCCTCAAGCGCGATTTGCTGGCGCAGCTTTACAGCCCGGTGCGTTGGGTCGAGTCGATTGTTTGTGTGTCAGGGCAGGGTGTGACTGATTTGGTCGAGTGCGGTCCGGGCAAGGTGTTGTCTGGTTTGAACAAACGCTGCGTCAAAGGCATCAATACCCATAACCTGGACACCCCGGACGCCTTCGCTGCTGCGAACGCGGCTCTGGTCTGATTAAGGAGAAACGTTATGAGCCTGCAAGGTAAGGTTGCATTGGTCACCGGCGCAAGCCGTGGCATTGGCCAGGCTATTGCCCTGGAGCTGGGGCGTCAGGGGGCAGTGGTTATCGGCACCGCCACGTCCGCTTCGGGTGCCGAGCGCATCGCTGAGACGCTGAAGGAACATGGCATTGAGGGCGCAGGCCTGGTGTTGGATGTCAGCGACAGCGAATCGGTTGCCAGCACCCTCGAACATATCCAGCAACATCTTGGTCAGCCGTTGATTCTGGTCAATAACGCCGGCATCACCCGCGATAACCTGATGCTGCGGATGAAAGATGACGAGTGGTTTGATGTCATCAATACCAACCTGAGCAGCCTGTACCGACTGACCAAGGCGGTGCTGCGCGGCATGACCAAGGCGCGCTATGGCCGGATTATCAATATCGGTTCGGTGGTAGGGGCCATGGGCAACGGCGGGCAGGTTAACTATGCGGCTTCCAAGGCTGGCCTTGAAGGTTTTGGCCGTGCGTTGGCGCGTGAAGTGGGCTCGCGGGCGATTACCGTGAACGCCGTGGCGCCGGGCTTTATCGACACCGATATGACCCGCGAATTGCCGGAAGCGCAGCGTGATGCGCTGCTGACCCAGATTCCGTTGGGTCGTTTGGGGCAGGCTGAAGAGATCGCAAAAGTGGTCGCTTTCCTCGCTTCTGATGGCGCCGCTTACGTTACAGGCGCTACTATCCCTGTGAACGGCGGGATGTACATGAGCTGAATGTGACGGATGGCTTCAGAAAACTGTCATAGATGCTGTCTAAAATCCGTTATAAAGCTGCAACAGGTTTATAGGCAGATCGTTGAAGTGTTTGTGGGGCACCCCGGCATTGCGCTTGAAATGCTAAAAACCCTTTCTATACACTTGGCCGCAGCTACAGTGGCCAAGATTTGTCCCATTAGGAGTGAGAACAACGTATGAGCACCATCGAAGAACGCGTCAAGAAAATCGTTGCCGAGCAACTGGGCGTCAAAGAAGAGGAAGTAACCAACAGCGCTTCCTTCGTTGAAGACCTGGGTGCCGACTCTCTTGACACCGTTGAGCTGGTGATGGCTCTCGAAGAAGAATTCGAGACCGAGATCCCGGACGAGCAAGCTGAGAAGATCACCACCGTTCAGGAAGCGATCGACTACGTTACCGCTCACGCGTAAAACGTAATCGTCGGTTCCCGACTCGGAAAAGCCGCACGCCCTTTATCAGGCGTGCGGCTTTTCTTTAAGCGCTTTCCAGGCGTTGATAACTAGAAAAGGAGATTGCTGTGTCGCGTAGACGCGTCGTGGTTACCGGTATGGGCATGCTGTCGCCATTGGGTAACGATGTGCCGAGTAGCTGGCAGGGCATTTTGGCCGGGCGCAGTGGTATCGGCCTGCTTGAGCATATGGATCTTTCCGCTTTTTCCACACGCTTTGGTGGTGCGGTAAAGGGCTTTAACGTCGAGGAATATTTGTCCGCCAAAGAGGCGCGCAAGCTCGATCTGTTTATCCAGTACGGCCTTGCTGCCAGCTTTCAGGCGGTGCGCAACTCCGGTCTGGATATTACCGATGCCAACCGTGAACGCATCGGTGTGGCCATGGGCTCCGGTATCGGCGGCCTGACCAATATCGAGAACAACTGCAAATCGCTGCATGAGCAAGGGCCGCGGCGCATCTCGCCATTTTTCGTGCCTGGCTCGATCATCAATATGATTTCCGGCTTCCTGTCTATCCATCTGGGACTGCAGGGGCCTAACTACGCCATCGCCACAGCCTGCACCACCGGTACTCACTGTATCGGCATGGCGGCGCGCAATATTGCCTACGGCGAAGCCGATGTAATGGTTGCCGGCGGCGCCGAGATGGCTGCCTGCGGCCTGGGTATGGGCGGCTTCGGTGCGGCCCGTGCGCTGTCGACCCGTAATGACGAGCCGGCCAAGGCCAGCCGTCCGTGGGACAAAGACCGCGATGGTTTTGTGCTCTCCGACGGCGCTGGCGCGCTGGTGCTGGAAGAGTTGGAGCACGCCAAGGCGCGTGGCGCGACCATCCACGCTGAGCTGATCGGCTTTGGCATGAGCGGCGACGCCTACCACATGACCTCACCGCCGGAAGATGGCGCAGGCGCGGCGCGTTGCATGACCAATGCCCTGCGCGATGCTGGCGTGAATCCGGAGCAGGTGCAGTACATCAACGCTCACGGCACCTCGACCTCGGCCGGTGACAAGGCTGAAGTGGCGGCGGTGAAGTCGGTGTTTGGCGAGCACGCCTACAAGCTTGCCGTTAGTTCGACCAAGTCCATGACCGGTCACCTGCTCGGCGCGGCTGGCGCGGTGGAGGCGATCTTCAGCATCCTCGCGCTGCGTGATCAGGTGGCGCCGCCCACCATCAATCTGGATAGCCCGGACGAAGGCTGTGATCTGGACTTCGTTGCGCACCAGGCCAAGGCCATGGCGCTGGACGTGGTGCTGTCCAACTCCTTCGGTTTTGGCGGCACCAACGGCTCGCTGGTGTTCCGCCGGTTTGCCGGTTGATGCTGAGCTGGGTCGATGGCCAGCCGGCCGAGCTGCTGTCCGTCAAAGATCGCGGCTTGGCCTACGGCGATGGGCTGTTTGAGACCATCGCCGTAAATGCCGGGCAACCGCTGCTGTTGGAGCGCCATCTGACGCGTTTGGCCGAAGGCTGTGTGCGGCTGAAAATCCCCCTCGACCTACCTGCTGTGCGCGCCCAACTGCTGCCCTTCAGTCAGCAGTTGGGCGAGGGCGTTGCCAAGCTGATCCTGACTCGGGGTGACGGGCTGCGTGGCTATGCGTTGCCGCAGCCCGCTCAACCGCGCGTGATTCTGCAGGCGGCCGCTAAACCGGTTTATCCCGCAGCCTATGCCGAGCAGGGTGTGCGCTTGTTTGCCTGCGCTACGCGTTTGGCCGAACAGCCCTTGCTGGGGGGCCTGAAGCATCTCAATCGCCTGGAACAGGTGTTGGCGCGCAGCGAGTGGCAGGACGCCGAGCATGCCGAGGGCCTGATGCTGGATACCAGTGGCCGGGTGATTGAGGGCGTTTACAGCAACCTGTTGCTGGTCAGTGCTGGTGTGCTGGTTACCGCTGACCTGTCGCGTTGTGGGGTTGCCGGCGTGATGCGCGCTGAGCTGCTGGCCCAGGCGGCTGCGCAGGGCATTGAGTGTCAGGTGCGCGATATCAGCTACGCCGAATTGCTCGCCGCTGAAGAGGTCATGCTGTGCAACAGCGTTTATGGCGTGTGGCCAGTTCGCGCTTTGCTCGCACACGACTGGCCGGTCGGGCCGCTCACCCGTAAACTGCAGGCCATTGCCCGCGATCTACTGGACTGCTGATTCGTGATACGCAAATTTTTGCTGCTGCTGGAAGGCGGCGTGTTGTTGGCTGGCTTATTGGTTGCGTTTGCCGCCTGGCAACAGCATACGGCGCTGCATCAGCCGCTGAACCTGACCGAAGAGTACCTAGTGGACGTGCCTGCAGGCGCGACGCCGGGTGGTGTGCTCAATCGTCTTGAAGCCGATGGCATCCTCGATCAGGCCTTCTGGCTGCGTCTTTACTGGCGCTTCAACCTGCGCAATCAACCGTTGCACAGTGGTGAGTATCGCCTGACTCCCGGCGCCACAGCGCTGGATATGCTCGGCCAGTGGCGACGCGGTGACGTGCTGCAGTACAGCCTGACGCTGGTTGAAGGCTGGAACTTCCGTCAGGTGCGCGCCGCACTGGCACGCGAAACACGCCTTGAGCTGACTTTGAGCGAGTTGAGTGATGCCGAACTGATGAAGAAACTTGGCCTGCCGGGTTTGAACCCTGAGGGGCGGTTCTTTCCCGATACCTACAGTTTTGTGCGTGGCATGAGTGATCTTGACTTGCTCAAACAGGCCCATGCGCGACTAGAAAAGGTGCTGGCCGAAGAATGGGCGCAGCGGGCCAAGGACCTGCCGTACAAGGAGCCTTATGATGCGCTGATTATGGCTTCGATGATCGAGAAGGAAACCGGCGTGCCGCAAGAGCGTGGCGAGATTGCCGGGGTATTTGTGCGGCGTTTGCGCATCGGCATGCGTCTGCAGACTGACCCAACGGTGATCTACGGCATGGGCGAACGCTACAACGGCCGCATCACTCGCAACGACCTGCGCGAGCCGACGCCCTACAACACCTACACCATCGATGGCATGCCGCCCACGCCCATCGCCCTGGTCGGTCGTGAAGCGATCCATGCAGCGCTCAATCCGATGGCCGGCAGCAGCCTCTACTTCGTCGCCCGTGGCGATGGCAGTCACGTATTTTCCAACACCCTGGAGCAACACAATCGTGCCGTGCGCGAGTATCAGCTCAAGCGTCGCGCGGACTATCGTTCCAGCCCGGCCCCTATCGCGCCCAATAATCAGTAAGGACAGCCTGTGAGCGGTTTGTTTATCACCCTGGAAGGCCCGGAGGGCGCAGGCAAGAGCACCAACCGAGAGTACCTGGCCGAGCGTTTACGCGAGCAAGGCATCGATGTGCTGCTGACCCGTGAGCCTGGCGGCACGCCCTTGGCCGAGCGGGTGCGCGAACTGCTGTTGGCACCCAGTGATGAACCGATGGCGGCCGATACTGAACTGCTGCTGGTGTTTGCCGCGCGCGCCCAACATCTGGCGCAGGTGATTCGTCCGGCCTTGGCGCGTGGTGCTGTGGTGCTCTGTGATCGGTTTACCGATGCAACCTACGCCTATCAGGGCGGTGGTCGGGGGCTCTCCGAGGTGCGTATCGCTTTGCTGGAGGAGTTCGTTCAGGGCGCGTTACGCCCGGATTTGACCCTGGTGTTTGATCTGCCGATTGAAGTGGGCCTGGCCCGTGCTGCGGCACGTGGTCGGCTGGATCGCTTTGAGCAGGAAGGTCGGCAGTTCTTCGACGCCGTGCGCCAGACCTACCTGCGCCGCGCCGCCGAGCAGCCGCAGCGCTACCGCATTCTGGATGCGGCACAGTCGTTGAGTCAGGTTCAGCGCGCACTGGATGAGTTACTGCCGCAACTGCTGGAGCTGCAGCGTGGCTGACGCCTACCCCTGGCAGGATTCACTCTGGCAGCAACTGGCTGGCCGTAGCCAGCATGCCCACGCTTACCTGCTGCACGGGCCTGCCGGGATCGGCAAGCGCGCGCTGGCTGAGCGCTTGATGGCGCGGCTGTTGTGTCAGCAACCCGCTGGCCTGGATGCCTGTGGTCAGTGCAAGTCTTGTCATTTGCTGGCGGCTGGCACCCATCCGGATAACTACATTCTGGAACCGGAAGAGGCCGACAAGGCGATCAAAGTCGATCAGGTGCGTGATCTGGTCAGCTTTGTGGTGCAAACCGCACAACTGGCCGGGCGCAAGGTGGTGTTGGTCGAGCCGACCGAATCGATGAACGTCAACGCCGCCAACGCCTTGCTGAAAAGCCTGGAAGAGCCGTCCGGCAATACCGTATTGCTGTTGATCAGCCATCAGCCCAGTCGCCTGTTGCCAACGGTGAAAAGCCGCTGCGTGCAGCAGGCCTGTCCGTTGCCGAGCGAGGCCATGAGCCTGGCGTGGCTGGCGCAGGCGTTACCCGGCTGTAGCGCCGAGGAGCATAACGAGTTGCTATTTCTTGCCGCCGGCTCGCCGCTGGCGGCGGTGAAGATGCATGAGCAGGGCGTTATCGCGCAGCGCGCTCAGGTGGTCGAGGGGGTGAAGAAGCTGCTTAAACAGCAGATTGCGCCCAGCCAGCTGGCCGAAAGCTGGAATGCGGTCTCCCTGCAGTTGCTGTTCGACTGGTTCTGCCAGTGGTCGCAGCTGATGCTGCGTTACCAACTGACCCGTGATGAAGACGGCCTCGGGCAAGCCGATATGCGCAAGGTGGTGCAGTACCTGGCGGATAAAACCGCGCAGCCGAAAGTACTGAACATTCAGGATTGGTTGCTGGCGCAGCGTCAGAAAGTCCTCGGCAAGGCTAACCTTAACCGTGTCTTGCTTCTCGAAGCCTTGTTGGTGCAGTGGGCAAGCTTGCCCGGACCGGGCTAGAATCGGCCATTAAGTGAATAAAATCAGGAATGCCGCATGAGTCTGCCTCCTAACTTGGGCCCGCGTAACGGAATTTTGTCGCTGACAATCAAGGACAAATCCGTGCTTTATGCCGCTTACATGCCCTTTATCAAGAACGGCGGCCTGTTTATTCCAACCAACAAGAGCTACAAACTCGGCGATGAAGTGTTCATGCTGCTCAACCTGATGGATGAGCCGGAAAAGATTCCGGTCGCCGGTAAGGTGGTCTGGATCACTCCCAAGGGTGCTCAGGGCAACCGCGCCGCTGGTGTGGGTGTGCAGTTCAATGATGGCGACAACACCGCGCGCAACAAGATCGAAACCTACCTGGCCGGTGCGCTGACGTCGGATCGCCCGACGCACACCATGTAAGTGGTTTTTCCTCCGCATTACGGTGCCCGTTCTGTGGCACCGACTCTCAAGTGATTGCTCCCCATGCTGGTTGATTCCCACTGTCACCTTGACCGCCTCGATCTGGCCGCCTATGGCGGTTCGCTCGACGCGGCGTTAGACGCTGCGCGCGCGCGCGGCGTCGGTCATTTTCTGTGCATCGGCGTCAGTGCCGACAATGCCGCAGCGGTCAAAGGCCTGGCTGAGCGTTATGCCGATGTCGATTGCTCGGTTGGTGTGCATCCGCTGGACCTTGAGCCCGGCGCGGCCCCAGCACTGGATTGGCTACTGGGTGAGCTAAACCACCCCCAGGTGGTAGCCATCGGCGAAACCGGGCTGGATTATCACTACGAGCCAGAATCCGCCGCGCTGCAGCAAACGTCTTTCCGTCTGCACCTCGATGCGGCGCGGGTCACCGGCAAGCCGGTGATCGTGCACACCCGCGAGGCCCGTGCCGACACCCTGGCACTGCTGCGTGAAGCGGCGCTGCCGCAGGCCGGCGTGCTGCACTGCTTTACCGAAGACTGGGAAATGGCCAAGGCTGCGCTGGATATCGGCTTCTATATCTCGCTGTCCGGCATCGTCACCTTCCGCAATGCCGAAGCGCTGCGTGAAGTGGCGCGCCAGGTGCCGGCAGATCGCTTGTTGGTGGAGACCGACTCGCCTTATCTGGCGCCGATCCCGCATCGTGGCAAGCCGAACCTGCCCGAGTACGTGCGTGATGTAGCTGAGTACTTGGCAGTGCTGCGTGGCGTGAGCTTCGAGCAGTTAGCCGAACAGACCACAGCCAACTTCAAACGCCTATTTCCGCTGGCTCGGGTGGTTTGATCGCTGTTCTCGGGTAAAACGGACTCAAAAAAAACCCGGACTCTGGGGGATGAGACCGGGTTAAGACCATTAGGAGTAAATCAAGGCACGCGGTCCACGGTACCTTGCCTGGCGGGGCGCTTGGGGGATACGCCGCACACCAGTACTGCTCAGTATTGGTGAAAATTGCCGAACGTCCAGGCCGGTTACTGACATTCTTAAACGGATTTGGAATACGCATCGCGCTGCTGAGTCCTCAAGCAGTCGCCAGCTGCCGCAGTAGCGCCAGTGTCTCTTCAATTACCCTGGGTTCGCTGTAAAAGTGGGGCGACAGGCGGATGCCCGCACCGCGCTGTGCGCAGATCACCTGCTGCTGTTTCAGCTGATTGAACAAAGCCGAGTTGTCCCAACCATCCAAACTGAAAGTCAGGATGCCGGCGCGCTGCTGACGCTGCACGGCGCTGTGCAGATGTGCACCAGAGATTTTGCCCAACCCATCCAGTAGCCACTGCATACGCTCTTGCAGCGCGCTCTCGACCGCCGTCATGCCCACTTCTTCCAGCAGCGACAGGCTGGCCTCCAGGGCCATGGCGCCGAGCATGTTCGGGCTGCCGCACTCAAAGCGTCGGGCGCTGTGTGCGGGCTCCCAGCTGCTGCGTTGGTAGTCGCCGGCATGTTCGAGCATATGCCAGCCGTATTCATGCAGCTTGAGTTGAGCGCGCAGGTCGCTGCGGCAATAGAACACGCCGAGGCCTTCCGGACCGAGCAGCCATTTATGCCCGTCGGCCATGGCGAAGGCGCATTGGCTGGCTTGCACGTCGAAGGGCAGGGCGCCGAGCTGCTGGATGGCATCAATACACAGCAGCACGCCGCGCGACTCACAGCCCTGGCCTAAGCGCGGCAGGTCCAGCCGCAGGCCGCTGGCATACTGCACCGCGCTGATTGCCATCAGCCGTGTACGTGGGCCGCAGGCGGCGAGCAGGGCTGCTTCGGCATCGCCGTTGTGCAGGTTGACTTGCACCACCTCGACGCCCAAGGGCGCGAGCGCTTCCCAGACAATCCGATTAGAGGGGAACTCTTCATCGCTGATCACCACCTGGTCACGGGCCCGCCAATCCAGGCCGAAGGCGACGAAGGACAAGGCCTCAGAGGTATTTTTCACCAGCGCGATATCGCTATGGGAAGGCGCGTTGAGCAAGCGCTGCAAGCGTTCGCGCAAGCGCCGCTCGACCTGCAGCCAGGTTGCGTAGTCACGCGCGCCGGTTTGTGCGTTCTCAATGGCAAAGCGGCTGACCGCACCGACGGCCCGTTGTGGCCAGGGTGAAACGGCCGCGTGATTTAGATAACGCAGGCCGGTAAGTTGCGGAAACTCGTCATGAACTGCGTACATGGTCGGATGATCCGTGCAATTTGCCGTTAGTTAGGCATAATACGCGCCTTCGTTTTTCGACCCCGTAGTCCTTTTATGCATAAAGAACCCCGCAAGGTCCGTGAGTTTCGCCGCCGCGAACAGGAAATTCTCGACACAGCACTGAAGCTCTTCCTCGATCAGGGTGAAGACAGCGTGACTGTGGAGATGATTGCCGACACGGTTGGTATTGGTAAAGGCACCATCTACAAACACTTCAAGTCCAAGGCGGAGATCTATTTGCGCCTGATGCTCGACTACGAGCGCGATCTCAACGAGCTGCTGCACTCGGCCGATATCGACCGCGACAAGGAATCCCTGTCGCGCGCCTATTTCGAGTTCCGCATGCGCGACCCGCAGCGCTACCGCCTGTTTGATCGCCTGGAAGAGAAGGTGGTCAAGGGTAACCAGGTGCCGGAGATGGTCGAGCAGCTGCACAAGATTCGCGCCTCCAACTTCGAGCGTCTGACCCAGCTGATCAAGGGCCGTATCGCCGAAGGCAAGCTGGAAGACGTGCCGCCGTATTTCCATTACTGCGCCGCCTGGGCGTTGGTGCACGGCGCTGTGGCGCTGTATCACTCGCCGTTCTGGAGCAATGTGCTGGAAGATCAGGAAGGCTTTTTCCAGTTCCTGATGGACATCGGCGTGCGCATGGGCAACAAGCGCAAGCGCGACGGTGAGTTGCCACAGGCTTGATGGTTTTAGTGGGTGTGGCTGCTTTGCAGTGATTGTTCCTGGTGGTTACCGTTGCCCGAGATAAGAGCATGAGCGCGCACGACTTTCCCATCGCCTATATCGAACCGGTATTCCGCCCGCCCAGCGAGGCCCACTCGCTGATTCTGCCGGTGACCAATGGCTGCTCATGGAATCACTGCTCTTTTTGCGAGATGTACACCCAGGAGCAGAAGAAATTCCGTGCCCGTGATGAGGCGCAGGTGCTCGAAGAGATTCGCCTGGCCGGTGAGCGAATGATCGTGCAGCGGGTGTTTCTCGCCGATGGCGATGCCTTGGTGTTGCCGACGCGGCGCCTGTTGACCATTCTGCAAGCGATACGTACGCATATGCCGGACGTTGAGCGGGTGTCGAGCTACTGCCTGCCGCGCAACCTGCGCAAGAAGTCAGTGGGTGAGCTCAAGGAGCTGGCTGACGCTGGCCTGCGTATGGCCTATGTCGGCTGCGAGTCGGGTGATGATGAGGTGCTGGCTCGGGTCAACAAGGGTGAGACTTATGAGTCCAGCCTGAGCGCGCTGGATAAACTTGGCCAGGCCGGCATTACTCGCTCGGTGATGATCCTCAATGGCCTGGGCGGCCCAACCTTGAGTGAGCAGCATGCGGATAATTCGGCGCGCCTGATGAACGAAGCGCAACCAGAGTTTCTCTCGACCCTGGTGGTGAGTTTTCCCCAGGGCGAGGCGCGCTTTCGCGAAGGCTTTGCCGACTTCCAGCCGCTCAGCCAGCAGCAGTTGTTTGTCGAGGTCGAGCGTTTGCTGCAAGGGTTGGAGCTGCGCGATACGGTTTTCCGCAGTGATCATGCTTCCAACTATCTAGTACTCAAAGGCACTCTCGGTGCCGACAAGCCGCGTTTATTGGCACAGGTGCGGCAGGCTATCGAGCAGCCGCAACAGGCACGTTTGCGTCAAGAGTGGCAGCGCGGCCTCTGACTGGCTACAGGTGGCGTGAAATCTGCATTGAGGCGCTATCTGCCGGTTTTTTGTCACCGGCGCGGGAGAAGCGTGATGCGTGGTCTGTTGCTGATTGTGGGTGTGTTGCTGCTGAGCGGCTGTATGAAGGCCAGTGATCTGGCGGATGAGGCGATTTATCAATTGCGCGATGTCGGCATGCTCGACCATAGCCAGACGCGCCGCGCCAGCCCTTGGCGCTTACAGGCTGACTCCTTTATCTATATCGCCCAGGGCCATTTTGTGCCGCCGGGCTCAGCCTATCCGCGACCCAATGTGGTGGCCGAGGAAGCCTACAAGGGCTTTATCGAGTATTTCCCCATGATCCGTCGCGCCAAGGCTCCGTTAGGCCTGGAAGAGTCGCTGGTTGAGGCCCGTGAGGCCGGGGCGCATTATCTGCTGTACAGCCGCTTTGCCTATGCCGATGACCGCATCGGCACAGTGGAAGAGTGGGAGGACCAAGAAGCGCTGGACCGTCTCGGTACCGATCGCGGGGTGATCCAGTTGATGCTGATCGAAACTAATACCCGTTATTTGGTCGATACCACACGCATTCGTAGCCGCGGTGGCTTCCTAACGCTTTATGATGCCAAGCCTGAGGGCCTGATCGGTCCGGCGCTGCAGGACTATGCACGGCGTTTATTAGGTTTGGGGCGTTGATTGATGACAGATACAGGCAAGGCCAGCGACCTGCTGGCACAGATACCCAAAAGCGAGGGCAAGGGCTTGCCGCCGGTGCACCTGTGGAACCCAGCGTTCTGCGGTGATATCGACATGCGTATCGCCCGCGACGGCACCTGGTACTACATGGGCACGCCGATTGGGCGCAAGCCGATGGTCAAACTGTTCTCCACCATCATCCGCCGTGACGGCGATAAATATGTGCTGGTGACTCCGGTTGAAATGGTCGGCATCCAGGTTGATGACGCGCCCTTTGTAGCGGTCAGCCTGCAGGTGGAAGGCGAGGGCGAAGCGCAGGTGCTGCGTTTTATCACCAATGTCGAGGATGAGGTGGTGGCCGGCAGCGCGCATCCGCTGCGGGTCGAGCTGGACGCCCTGACCGATGAGCCTGCGCCTTATGTGCATGTGCGGACCAATCTGGAGGCGCTGATTCACCGCAATGTGTTCTACCAGCTGGTCGAGCTGGCGGTGCCGCGCGAGATTGATGGCCAGAGCTGGCTTGGCGTATGGAGCAGTGGAGAGTTTCTCCCCATCGGCCCGAAGCCGGAATAGTACGTAGCCTGGATGAAATCCAGGGGCTCGCTGGCAGCATTTAAGGTTGGTCCCGGATTACATCCGGGCTACAAACAGCATGATCGGCGTAAGGGTCAACGAATTCTGCCCGATCAAAACAAAGGCTCCCGAGGGAGCCTTTTTTGCATCTTAGAGCCTGTTTTTAAAGCAGTAGGGCTGACGCGGAGCAGATCGTGGCAGGTTCTTACATATTGGGGTAGTTAGGCCCGCCGGTGCCTTCAGGGGCCACCCAGGTGATGTTCTGGGCCGGGTCCTTGATGTCACAGGTTTTGCAGTGCACGCAGTTCTGCGCGTTGATCTGGAACTTCTGCTCGCCGTCTTCCTTGGTGACGATTTCGTAAACGCCGGCTGGACAGTAGCGCTGCGCCGGCTCGTCGTACAGCGGCAGGTTCTTGCTCAGTGGAATGCTCGGGTCGGTGAGCTTCAGGTGGCAGGGTTGTTCCTCTTCATGGTTGGTGTTGGAGAGGAATACTGAGCTGAGCTTGTCGAAGCTGAGCTTGCCGTCCGGTTTCGGGTAGGCAATCTTCGCGCACTCTGCCGCCGGCTTCAGGCAGGCGTAATCCGGCTTGGTGTCGTGCAGGGTGAAGGGCAGTTTGCCACCGAAGATGTTCTGGTCCAGCCAGTTGAAGCCGGCGCCCATCAGCGGGCCAAGCTTGTGCATTGCCGGGCCGAAGTTGCGGGTGCTGAACAACTCGTCGTACAGCCAGCTGGCCTTGAATGCGTCGACATAGCCGGTCAGCTGATCGCCGCCTTCCTTGCCTGCAAACAGCGCGTCAGCCACGGCTTCGGCGGCGAGCATGCCGGATTTCATGGCGGTGTGGCTGCCCTTGATCTTGGCCACGTTCATGGTGCCGAGGTCGCAACCGATCAGCGCGCCGCCGTTGAATACCATCTTCGGCAGCGAATTGATGCCGCCTTTGGCCAGGGCGCGGGCACCGTAAGCGACGCGCTTGCCGCCTTCCAGGTACTGGGCTATCACCGGGTGATGCTTGTAGCGCTGGAACTCATCGAACGGCGACAGGTGCGGGTTGCTGTACGACAGGTCGACGATCAGGCCGACTACCACCTGGTTGTTTTCCAGGTGATAGAGGAAGGAACCACCGGTGTTTTCTTTTGCGACGATATCCAGCGGCCAGCCGGCGGTGTGTACCACCAGGCCCTGCTCGTGCTTGGCCGGGTCGATGTCCCAGATTTCCTTGATGCCAATGCCGTAGTGCTGGGCGTCGGCTTCGGAATCCAGGTTGAATTGCTTGATCAGCTGCTTGCCGATATGGCCACGGCAGCCTTCAGCGAACAGGGTGTACTTGGCGCGCAGTTCCATGCCTGGGGTGTAGTAACCCTCTTTTGGGTTGCCTTCGCGGTCGACACCCAGATCGCCAGTTAGAATGCCGTAGACAGCGCCTTCTTCGTTGATCAGCGCTTCCTGAGCGGCGAAGCCTGGGTAGATTTCTACGCCCAGGTTCTCGGCCTGCTGCGCCAGCCAGCGGCACAGGTTGCCCAGGGAAATGATGTAGTTGCCATGGTTGTGCATGGTCTTGGGCACGAAGAAGTCCGGAACCTTGGTGGCCTTCTCGGCATTGCTGAGCACGTAGATGTCATCGCGCTTGACTGGGGTGTTCAGCGGGGCGCCGAGCTCTTTCCAGTCTGGGAACAGTTCGTTCAATGCACGCGGTTCGAACACCGCACCGGAAAGAATGTGCGCGCCGACTTCGGAGCCTTTTTCGACCACGCAGACGCTGATTTCTTTGCCGGTTTCGGCGGCTTTCTGCTTCAGTCGGCAGGCGGCGGACAAACCAGCAGGGCCGGCGCCGACGATGACGACGTCGAATTCCATAAATTCGCGTTCCACAGGCTATCTCCTACTCAGGGCTCTCTAATTTTATTTGGCGATCGAGCTCGTTCCATGAGCGATGCTGGCGCATTATATCCAGACCCTTCAGATGGGCCAATACAAACGTTTGTTTGAATTTTCTGTAGGGCTGTTAGAATCCTACTACATCGCTGACGATTGGCCGCTTCGTTGTCTTGACCAGTCTAGGTCGTGCGGTCAAGATACCGGCGGTTTAGTGTCTGCCTTTACTGGTTGACTCCCGGTTCCGGCCGGTTAGCAGTTCCCGCCATGTTCGCTTCTGGCGACATTCTTATTCACCGGAGAGTAACGAGGAATCCATGAAGGTTCTTGTAGCTGTCAAACGAGTGGTCGACTACAACGTCAAGGTTCGCGTCAAAGCGGACAACAGCGGCGTTGATCTTGCCAACGTCAAGATGTCGATGAACCCTTTCTGCGAAATCGCCGTGGAAGAAGCTGTACGCCTGAAAGAGAAAGGCGTGGCGAGCGAAATCGTTGTCGTAACCATCGGCCCGGCCACTGCTCAAGAGCAGCTGCGTACCGCGCTGGCGCTGGGTGCTGACCGTGCCATCCTGGTTGAATCTAGCGATGAGCTGAACTCGCTGGCTGTGGCCAAACTGCTCAAGGCAGTGGTCGACAAAGAGCAGCCGCAGTTGGTGATCCTGGGCAAACAGGCCATCGACAGCGACAACAACCAGACCGGCCAGATGCTCGGCGCGCTGACTGGTTTCGGCCAGGGCACCTTCGCTTCCAAAGTGGAAGTGGCAGGCGACAAGGTCAACGTAACCCGCGAAATCGACGGCGGTCTGCAGACCGTTGCGTTGAACCTGCCGGCTATCGTGACCACCGACCTGCGTCTGAACGAGCCGCGCTACGCGTCGCTGCCGAACATCATGAAAGCCAAGAAGAAGCCGCTGGAAACCATCACCCCGGATGCTCTGGGTGTTTCCACCGCTTCCACCGTGAAAACCCTGAAAGTCGAAGCGCCTGCTACCCGTAGCGCCGGCATCAAGGTCAAGTCCGTGGCTGAACTGGTCGAGAAACTGAAGAACGAGGCGAAGGTAATCTAAATGACTATCCTGGTTATCGCTGAACACACCAATGCCGCCCTGGCTCCTGCCACGCTGAATACCGTGGCTGCTGCCGCGAAAATCGGTGGCGACATCCACGTTCTGGTTGCAGGTTCCGCTTGCGGCGCTGCGGCTGAAGCCGCTAGCAAAATTGCTGGCGTGGCCAAGGTACTGGTTGCTGACAACGCCGCTTTTGCTCACCAGCTGCCGGAAAACGTCGCACCGCTGGTCGCTGAGCTGGGCAAGAGCTACAGCCACATCCTGGCTGCTGCTACCAGCAACGGTAAGAACATCCTGCCGCGCGTTGCTGCTGCCCTGGATGTTGATCAGATCTCGGAAATCATCGCCGTTGAAAGCGCTGACACTTTCAAGCGTCCGATCTACGCCGGTAACGCCATCGCCACCGTGCAGTCTTCCGCTGCCGTGAAAGTCATCACCGTGCGTGCCACCGGTTTCGACCCGGTTGCAGCCGAAGGCGGCAGCGCTGCCGTTGAAGCTGTGGCTGCTGGTGCTGACGCTGGTAAATCGGCTTTCGTCGGCGAAGAGCTGGCCAAGTCCGATCGTCCGGAGCTGACCGCTGCCAAGATCGTCGTTTCCGGCGGCCGCGGCATGCAGAACGGTGACAACTTCAAGCACCTGTACGCCCTGGCCGACAAGCTGGGCGCTGCTGTTGGCGCCTCCCGCGCTGCAGTCGACGCAGGTTTCGTACCCAACGACATGCAGGTCGGTCAGACCGGCAAGATCGTTGCGCCACAGCTGTACATCGCCGTCGGGATCTCCGGCGCGATCCAGCACCTGGCCGGTATGAAAGACTCCAAGGTGATCGTTGCGATCAACAAGGACGAAGAAGCGCCGATCTTCCAGGTGGCCGATTACGGCCTGGTAGCTGATCTGTTCGAAGCAATACCTGAGCTGGAGAAACTGGTTTAAGCCAGTTTCCCCAGGCAAGAAAAAACCCGCTCACTGAGCGGGTTTTTTCTTGCCTGCATTTTTTCGCTAATCCGGCAGCGCTTGTAGAAAGCTCCGGTAGTGCTGCGCGGTCAGTTCTGCTCGTTCAATCATCGGTGCATGGCCGGTATCCGGCATGATCACCACGCTGGGTTGGCGCAGCAGCGGTTGCATCACCTCGATGCTCGATACATGCAAGGCCCGGTCTTCTGCACCCCAGATGATCAATGTCGGCGCCTGGATTTTCGGTAGCTCTGGCTCCAGTGGTATGTAGCGTTCGATCAAATGGGTAAACACCTGGTCGTAGTGCGCGCTATTGGCGATGGCCTGTTCGGCGAAATAGCCTTTGAGCGATTCCGTCAGGTAGGGCGGCTGCACAAAGACAAAGTCGAGCAGGCGCTGAAAATCCTCAGGGCTTTTTACCACCAGCGGATTGGGCTCGCCGCGCTGCAGCCGTTGCAGCAGTTCGCTAGGTTGCGGCGAGGTGATGCCGGCGTTGTCGAGTAATGCCAGAGACAGAGTTTTATGCGGATAGCGTGCGGCATACAGCGCGCTGATATGGCCGCCCATGGAGTTACCGATCAGGTGCAGCTGTCCGATTCCCAGTGCTTCAACCACGCCGGCCAGGCGCTCGGTCTGAGTGCCCACGTCGTAACTGCCGGCCGGCTTGTCGCTGGCACCGAACCCTGGCAGATCGAGGGCAATAACCCGGTATTCTTGGCTGAGGTGGCGAGCGAAACGCAGCCAGTTGTCCTTGTTGGCAGCGAAGCCGTGCACCATCAGGACGGTTTGTGCGCTGCTTGGGCCGCCCTCGTAGTAATGAATGCTAAGATCGCCCACGCTAATCTGCTTCAGGCTCAGCCCGGCGCGTTGCCGCTCCAGCAGTTGTATGCCCGTCAACAGGGCGGCGGGTGAGAGGTACAGCAGGGCTGCGGTACCGGCGAGCAGTAGCATCAACGTTACGATCAGTTTTTTCATGGTTAGTCTTTATCGCGAATTAGTATTGATGCGTATTAAGCTAGCATGATCTAAGAAGTCTCCCGATGTGTGGCCCTAGGCGCCCATCCAAGGTTAAGTCGAGAAGTCGTCAATGCTTGAGCGTGGTTTATATAGATCGTTCCTACTGCTCGCTGCACTGCTGATACCGGCATTTGCCGTTGCCGCAGGTAAGTGCGAGCGCCTGGTGGCGACGGGTAACCCGGAGTACCCGCCGTATCTCTGGCGCGACCCGCAGAATCCTCAACAACTGATCGGTGCCAACGCCGATCTGCTGCAGCACTTGGCCAAGGAGCTGGGTGTGGTGGTGGACATCATCTATACCGGGCCCTGGTCGCGGGCGCAGGATGAAGTGCGCACTGGCCGTGTCGACCTGATTGCCGGGGCGTTTCTGACCTTGCCGCGTCTTGAAGTCATGGATTATGTGCATCCGGCGTTCTACTTCACGCCTAATGTGGTGTGGGTGCACCGCGGTGCAGAGTTCCCCTATGCCGGCTGGGAGGATCTGCGTAATCGCACCGGCGGTACTCTGGTCAACAACAGTTTTGGGCAAGCGTTCGATGCTTACGCCAAGAGCAACCTGACCCTGGAGGGCGTTTCCAGCCTTACTCAGGCGTTCCAGAAGCTCGTGCGGGGACGTACTGACTACGTGCTGTACGAGCGTTACCCAGGGCAGGCGCTGGCCGATAGCCTGGGCATGCAGGACGATCTGCTGGTGCTTGATCCGCCGATCTCCAGCGAAGGCTTGTACCTGACGCTGTCGCACAACTCGGCCTGCAACGATGCCTGGCTGCGCGGCATGCTGGCGAAGAAAATGAACGAGGCAATCGCCAGCGGTTTGCCGGACGACTTGCTGCAGCGCAATCTGCAGCGCTGGAAAGATCAACAGCTCACACCCAGCGGTGACGCTGAACAGTAGGGAAATCCTGTGATTTATCGACGTATCTGTGCGGCCTTGCTGCCGCTCATGCTCAGCGCCTGTGCATCTGACCCAGCGCCCAATGAGCAACTGCGCTTGACCGAACAGGCGCTTAGCCAAGCCCAGGCGCTGGGTATTTCCGCCGAGCAATCAGCCTCGCTGCGCCTGGCTGAGGAAAAATTTGCCCTGGCCCAAACGGCCATGCAGGACGAGGACTACAAACAGGCGCGGGTGTATGCCGAGCAGGCCGAGCTGGATGCGCGGCTGGCCGAAGCCGAGCACCTGACCGAGAAAAGCCAGCAGCAACTGGCCGAGTTAAGCAACGCCATCAACCGCTTGCGCAAACAGCTGGGAGGCTTGCAATGAAGCCTGCTCAGCTAAACCTGTTGGCGGTTTTCGCGGCTGTATTGTTGAGCGGCTGCGCTTCATCGCACAGTTCGAACGACCAGGCATTAGAGGGGGCACACGCAGCCTTCCAACAGGTGAAGGAAGATGGCGACGTGCTGCGCAGCGCGCCCAAGGACCTGATTCGCGCCGGTGAGTCGCTGGCCAAGGCCGATCGCCTATCGAGCTACTGGGGCAGCGCTGATGATGTCAGCCACTATGCCTATCTCAGCCAGCAGTACAGTGCGATTGCCGGGCAGAAGAGTGCGCTCAATCTGAATCAGGAGCGCGCGGTCAAGCTGGAGCTGGAACGCCAGCGGCTGCAGTTGGCCTTGCGTGAGGCCAAGCTGCTCAGCGTGCAGGATCAGAGCAACTGGCTTGAAGAGCAGATGGTCAGCCTGTCCACCATCCAGAGTGAGCGCGGCCTGGTGATGACCTTGGGTGATGTGCTGTTTGATGCCGGCCATACCGACCTCAAAACCTCGGCCAACCGTACGGTGCTGAAACTGGTGCAGTTCCTTCAACTCAACCCGCGACGCATCGTGCGCATTGAGGGCTATACCGACAGCCGTGGTGATGCTCAGGAAAATCTCGAACTGTCCCGCGCCCGCGCCCAGGCAGTGGCCGATGTACTGGTCGATCTGGGCATCGATAGCAAGCGCATCGAAGTACAGGGCCATGGCGAGAGCTTCCCGGTAACCGAAAATGCCTCGGCCAAAGGCCGGGCGCAAAATCGCCGAGTGGAGATCGTGTTCTCCGATGAGCAAGGTAATCTCGGCTCGTCGCGCTAACTCTGCTGTCGTTAAGAAGCCTAGGAGCCTGTCGGGCTTGACCGTTCGTAGCGAGGGAAAGCCCGGATCGAGTCAGTTTTGTTGGTCTTTCGAGGCGAATAGCGAGCTATTTAACGAGAAAGAGCAGCAAAAATGGCCGAATCCGGATTTTCCGCAGTAGAACAGTGTTAAGTCCGACAGGCTCCTAGGTTCGCCGGTAATGCTGTTCACTTAAGTACCGGGTGGACGCGGTCACCCCCTCGTCCCTCCGGGGAGAGGGTTAGGGAGAGGGGAAGGTCTCCAATTTGGCGGCGTTTTCAGCCCTCACCCCCAGCCCCTCTCCCATAAATGGGAGAGGGGAGCAAAACGTATGCGACCTAAAGTGAACAGCATTACGGCTAGCCGGGGCTTTTATTGGCCCTGTCCTGCATGCAATCGGTAGGTTGGCGCTGAGCGCAGCGAAGCCCAACAGCCGTTGGCATATGGAATAGATCGCTAGGCAGTGCTGCACAATCCGAACATCTATTAATTGAACCGCTACAGCCCTGGCGGGTTGGCACTGTATCGCCCACAATTCAGTGAGCTGTACCGGTGCAATTGTAAAAGCCCGGTTTACTGTTACGGTTCAGTCAAGCAGGAACGCGGTCATGACTAATCTGTTGCTTTATCAGCGCATTGCCCAGCAACTGGCGGAAGACATCCGCCGTGGCGTTTACCAGCCTGGTGAGCGTGTGCCGTCGGTGCGCAAGATGAGTGCGCAGCTCAGCGTCAGCCACGCGACTGTGCTGCAGGCCTACGCCAATCTGGAAGACCAGGGACTGATCCGCGCCCGCCCGCAGTCTGGCTTCTATGTGCACCAGACCCCGGCTCTTACTGCGCCAACCCCTGATATCGCCCGTGTCGAGCGGCCTGGCCTGGTAACGCGCAGTAGCATCATCAATCAGGTGCTCGCCGAGTCGCGCCGCGAGGGCGTGTTTCCCTTAGGCGCAGCGGTGCCGCATGTCGATTACCTGCCGGTGCGCGCGTTGCACCAGCAGTTGGCCAAGGTCACCCGTTTTCACAGTGCCCGGGCCTTCAGCTATATGTTCAGCCCAGGTTTCGAGCCGCTGCGGCGCCAGGTGGCGATCCGCATGCGCGATGCCGGCGTGGTGGTCGATCCAACGGAAGTAGTGATCACCCACGGCTGCGTCGATGCCCTGCAGATGAGCCTGCGGGTGCTGACCAAACCGGGCGATCTGATCGCCGCCGAGTCGCCAACTTATTACGGTCTGCTGCAGCTGGCTGATTTGCTTGGACTGAAAGTCATTGAGATTCCCAGCGACCCGACCACCGGCATCAGCCTGGAAGCCCTGCAGCTGGCGGCCAATCAATGGCCGATCAAGGCTCTGGTGCTGACTGCGCGGCTGAGCAACCCGCTGGGCGGCACCATTCCCGAAGAGCGTCAGCGCCAGTTGCTGCGCCTGGCCGGTGATTACGATATTCAGATTATCGAAGATGATATCTACGGCGAACTGATGTTCGAGCAGGGTCCGACCAAGGCGCTCAAATCCCATGACCGTGAAGGACGGGTGTTGTATTGCTCAAGCTTCTCGAAAACCCTCTCACCCGGTGTGCGTATCGGTTGGATTGTCGCCGGCAAATACCAGGATGAAATCCAGCGCCTGCAGACCTTCAGCACCCACTCGGCGTGCAGCGTCACGCAGATGGCGGTGGCGGCGTACCTGGAGAACGGCGGCTACGACCGTCACCTGCGCTTTATCCGTCAGGAGTACCGCAAGAACCTCAGCGCCTTTCAGCTGGCGGTGCAGCAGTACTTCCCCGAAGGCACGCAGATGAGTCGGCCCAAGGGCGGCTTTATCCTCTGGGTCAGCCTGCCGGCGCGGGTCAACACCAAGGACCTGCACGTGCGCGCGCTGCAGCAGGGCATCAGCATCGCGCCGGGGCTGATCTTCAGTAATACCGAGCAGTTCAACCACTGCATCCGCCTGAACTGCGGCATCCCATGGAACCGCGAGGCCGAGCGCGCGCTAATGACCCTGGGCATGCTGGCCGGGCAGTTGTGTCAGGAGGGCGCTGCGAGCTTTTAGCAGCGGCTTAACCCGATGTAGCAAAGGGCTGCGTCTACCTGAGCGAATGGTTTGTTCCTATCGCTCAGGAGATGCGCCCATGTCTGCTTACCCCGTACTGCTTACCCGTCCTCTGCTTGCCGGTTTCGCCGCAGGCGTAATGATCAGCCTTGGCGCGTGTAGCGCCGCCAACCCCGAGGCGCCAGCCGCAGAGGCGGGCGGCCCGCAGCTGAGCGATCAGGCCCATAAGCGTGAACGCGCCGAGCTGCGCGAGCAGCTGGCCGCTGCCCCAGCCGAACTGCAACGCAAAAGTCAGGTAGCGGGCAACGCTGTGATGCCCAGCGTGGCCTATGCGCCGATGCCGATGCCGATGCCGATGCCGATACCGATACCGATGTCTGTGCAGGCCGATGCTTTGCCGCCTGCTTACTTGGGGAAGAGCCGTGACGAGAATCGCGAGCAGTATCAGAAACTGGCGGGCAACCCGGTGCATGCCGTGGCCGAGACGCCGGTGTCGACCTTTAGTATCGATGTGGACACCGGCAGCTACGCCAATGTGCGGCGTTTTCTCAATGGCGGGCAGTTGCCGCCGCAGGATGCGTTGCGCCTGGAGGAGTT
Organism: Pseudomonas sp. C7.1; assembly: GCF_056312395.1. Taxonomy (NCBI): domain Bacteria; kingdom Pseudomonadati; phylum Pseudomonadota; class Gammaproteobacteria; order Pseudomonadales; family Pseudomonadaceae; genus Pseudomonas; species Pseudomonas sp. C7.1. The sequence continues at coordinate 974,902 of NZ_JBWDTL010000003.1, forward strand.
GGTCAATTACTTCCCCTACGCCTATCCGCTGCCCAAGGGCGATGTGCCGTTTGGCGTGCACACTGAGCTGGCGGCCACGCCTTGGAACCCAGAAAGCCGCTTGCTGCGTATCGCCATCAAGGCTTCTGATCTACGGGTAGAGAAGCTGCCGCCGGCCAATCTGGTGTTTCTGGTGGATGTCTCCGGCTCGATGGACCGCCGCGAAGGCCTGCCGATGGTGCAAAGCACCTTGAAGTTGCTGGTCGAGCAACTGCGCGCTCAGGACAAGGTGTCGCTGGTGGTCTATGCCGGCTCATCCAGCGTAGTTCTGGAGCCGACATCTGGCAGCGAGAAGGCCAAGATCCGTGCAGCCATCGACCAGCTAACGGCGGGCGGCTCGACGGCCGGTGAGTCGGGCATTCAGCTGGCCTACCAGCAGGCGCAGCAGGGCTTTATCGACGGCGGCATCAACCGCATCCTGCTGACCACCGATGGTGACTTCAATGTCGGCATCAGTGACTTCGAAACCCTCAAACAATTGGCTGCTGACAAGCGCAAGATCGGCGTCTCCCTGACCACCCTGGGCTTCGGCGCCGACAACTACAACGAGCAGTTGATGGAGCAGTTGGCCGATGCCGGCGACGGTAACTACGCCTATATCGACAACCTACGCGAGGCGCGCAAGGTGCTGGTGGATCAGCTCAGCTCAACCCTGGCAACGGTCGCCAGTGATGTGAAGATCCAGGTCGAGTTCAACCCGGCGCAGGTCAGTGAGTACCGCCTGCTGGGTTATGAGAACCGTGCGCTGAAGCGTGAAGATTTCAGTAGCGACAAGGTTGATGCCGGTGAAATCGGCGCAGGTCACACAGTAACCGCACTCTATGAAGTGGTGCCGGTGGGCGGTAAGGGCTGGCTGGAGCCGCTGCGTTATCAAGCCGCGAAGACTGAGGGCAGGGCAGGTGAGCTGGCCTGGCTGCGCATTCGTTACAAGGCGCCAGGGCAGGACGTCAGCAAACTGCTTGAGCAGCCGATTCAGGCCAGTGATGTGCCTGCCATCAGCCAGGCCAGTGAGGATCTGCGCTTTGCTGCTGCGGTGGCCGCCTTCGCTCAGCAGCTCAAGGGCGATACCTACACCGGGCGCTTCAGTCTGGCCGACAGCGCCGAGTTGGCGCGCAACGCCAAAGGCATCGACCGCTTCGGTTTGCGCGGCGAGTTTGTGCAGCTGGTGGAACTGGCGCAGAGTCTGCAAACTGCGACAAACCCTTCAACTAGCGCACGAGTACAGCAGTGAATCGACCCCTCACGGATGACGACACCGCCTTGTTACGGCGTTACCGCTGCGGTGATGCGGCGGCTTTCGCCGAGTTGTATCAGCGCCACCGGCTCGGCCTGTTTCGCTTTTTGCTTGGTCTGTGTGGCGACCACGCCCTGGCCGAGGAGGTGTTTCAGGACACCTGGATGAGCCTGATCCGCAGCCAGAGCGAACAGCGCGATGCGGTGCTGTTCAAGACCTGGCTGTACCAGATCGGCCGCAACCGGTTGATTGACACCTGGCGCAAGCATGGTCGGCATCAGGCGGGGCATGCCGAGTACGATGAACAGCAGCATGCCCCGCACGATCCGCAGCCGGGGCCTGAGCAACAGCTCAGCCTGAGCCGCGATCAGCAGCGTTTAGAGGCCGCCCTGGCGGATTTACCAACAGAGCAGCGCGAAGTGTTTCTGCTGCGTGCCCATGGCGACATGGAGCTGGCCGAGATCGCCGAGCTGACCCAGATACCTGCCGAGACGGTGAAAAGCCGTTTGCGCTATGCCCTGCAGAAGTTACGTCGGCTGCTGGCTGACCCGGCCGCCGAGGAGTTGTCCGTATGAACCACGATCAACATAGGCCCGATGAGCAGGAACGGCAGATGCTGGAGCATTTCCGCCAGAACAGCGGCGGCGAGCCCAGTGCACAGCTGGATGCGCAGATTCTCGCGGCGGCCAGTGCTGCCGTGCGTAATGCGGCCACGGATGAGGCCAAACCTGGCCTGAGTGCGCGCCTGCACAGCTGGCTGTTCGGCGCTGGCGGCCGGCAACGGTGGTCGGTGGCATTGGCTGGGGTGGCCTGCTTGGGAATTGGCGTAAGCCTGACCTGGCGAACTTTTGAGCAGGCACCGGATGCATTTGATGCCGTGCCCAGCGGCGTACCGACGGCCCCGGCTGCAGCGAGGATGGCTCCACAATCCGCGCCGATGCTCGCGCCACTGGCGGAATCCACTGTGGTGGTTGAGGAAGCAGAGCGTTCACGGGCGGCGAAGCCTGCTCCGGTGATTCAGGGCTACAGTGCCGATGCTGCTGAGGCGGAGAAGAAACTTTCGGCCGGTGCGTCCAATCAGCTGCTGCGTGAAGAGGTGACGGCCGAGTTGTTGCACGACGCTGCGCCTGCTGTATCAGCCGCCGAAAAAACGGCCGCCAGCCAAGCGGAACAGCAACTGCGCAGTGAGCTGCAACGGTTGCTTAAATTGCGTCGTGATGGTTGGGCGGATGAGGCCGATGCTTTGCTGTTGCAACTGATGCGCGAGCACCCAGAGCTCGATATTGACGCGCAACTGCAGCAACTGCAGATGCCGGAATAAGACGGTGTAAATCAGTCGCTGGTGGCCATCGATATCGGTGGTCGTCGGCTGATTCTCCGAATAGAAACTTGCGTTGTTACCTGCCGTACCGATTGCGTGCTTGCCAGAGTGCGGGGCAGGGGCCAGCATAGCGCCTTGTGTCCCTGCCTTTGTAGCTAACCCATGTTGCCTATTCGAAGCCTCGCGCTGCTGCTGACAGTGCTGTCACTAGTGGCCTGCGAGCAAAGCACCACCCCTCCCGCAAAGCCCAAGGTTGAAACCGCCAAGGCGCAACCAGCGCCAGCCGTGATTACCAGCAAAGCAGCCAAGGTCGAGCCGACGCCAGTCGAGCCCACGCCAGTGGTAAACAAGCCCCTGCAGCCTAAGCCTGTTGAGGCAAAGCTTACTGCAGCAGCTCAACCTCAGCCGAAACCTGCTGTGGTTGCGCGCAAGCCCAAGCCTGAGCCAGCCGCGCCGAAAGCCCCGCTGGATTTGAGCCTGAATACCAATGTGTTTGATCCCCTGCAGCCGGTGGCACCGCTTAGCGACCTGTCGATCCCACTATTGCCGCCCATGTTTGGCGACAAGGATAAGACCGAGGGGCCCTTTCAACTCAATGGCAAGCTGATTACCAATGAGCGCGGCGATGATTACTGGCAGTCGGTCGAAGGCGCGCAGTTGCAGTTCGAGTTCAAGCAGTAGCAGGCAGCTTTGATAGCCTACCTGCCGCTTGCAATCAGAAGCGATAGACCTGCTCGCCGATGGCGGCGAACAGCGTCTGATTCAGTGGGGTAAAGCGCGACTCGCCTGGCAGGCGCACCCACAACGGCTCCTGTACCGCTGCGGGGTTGTAGGCGGCCTGCTTGAGGTCAGTCTTCTTGTATTTGAAGGTGCCGGTGGTTTCCACCTCGCCGAGTAGGCGGATAAACAGCGGCGCGGCGTACACCGGCAATTCGGCGTCCAGATGCGCGGCGAGGGCGGCACTATCCAGCTGCTGGCCTTCACTCAGGCGCAGCGCGGCCATGCCGCAGCGACCATTGGTACCGGGGATTTCCACGCCATAGACCACTGCATCTTCCACGCCTGGGAAGGCACCCAGGACGTTTTCCACTTCGGTGGTCGATACGTTCTCGCCTTTCCAGCGGAAGGTGTCGCCCAGGCGGTCGACGAACTGCGCGTGATTGCAGCCGATATCACGCATCAGATCGCCGGTGTTGAACCAGGCATCGCCCTGCTTGAATACGTTACGCAGAATCGCCGCTTCGCTCTTGGCTGGGTCGGTGTAGCCATCGAATGGCCATTTGGCGCTGATCTCGCTGATCAACAGGCCAGGCTCGCCTTTGTCGGCCTTCTGCAGAAAGCCCTTGGCGGTACGAGTCACGCAGTCATTCTCTAGGTCGTAGCGCACGATGGCGTAGGTGGCGGGGGAGAAGCCCACGGTGTTGTCGAAATTGAATACGTTGGTAAAGCCGATATTGCCTTCGCTGGAGGCGTAGAACTCGGTGATCTGCTCAACCCCGAAACGCGCCTTGAACTGCGCCCAAATCGAGGGGCGCAGACCGTTGCCGATCATGCAGCGCAGGCTGTTGTTCTGCTCTGCAGCGCTTTCTGGCTGGTTCAGCAGGTAGCGGCACAGCTCGCCGATATAGCCGAAGCAGGTGGCCTGGTAGCGCTGTACATCCGGCCAGAAGGCGCTGGCGGAGAACTTGCGGCGCAGGGCGATGGCCGCACCACCGGCGATGGCTGCGCTCCAACACACGGTGACCGCGTTGTTGTGGTAGCAGGGCAGGGTCAGGTAGAGCACATCTTGATTGCTCAGGGTCAGGCCGGAATGGCCGAAGCCGCCGTAGGCCTTGATCCACTTGCCGTGGCTCATGATCGAGGCTTTGGGCAGGCCGGTGGTGCCGGAGGTGTAGATCAGAAAACAAGGGTCTTTCATCTTCACCTTAGCGCTGTCCGGCAGGTTGCCGGCGGCCTGGCTGCGTGCCAGTTGCATCAGATTGGCCCAGCCGTTGGGGGCCTGGCCGGCATCTTCCAGACAATCCTGATCGGCAATCCAGTAGCGCGGTGCGTTGGGGTTATCCAATTGCTCGGCGACTTCTTCGAACGCTTCGCGCAACTCTTCGCCGATCACCATAAATCCAGGTTTGACCAGATTAAGGCTGTGGGCCAGCACCTTGCCACGCTGGGTGGTATTGACCAGCGCACCGACCGCGCCGAGTTTGCTCAGCGCCGCGAGGATCGCCAGCAGCTCCAGACGGTTTTCCAGCATCACCGCCACCACGCTGCCATGGCGCACGCCTTCGGCCTTGAAGGCCCAGGCCAGGCGATTGGCCCAGGCATTGAACTGGGCATAGCTAAGGCTGCGCGACTCATCCAGCAGCGCCGGGCGCTCGGGGTGCTGCTGCGCCGTGCGCTCCAGCGCCCAGGCCAGCGACAGATTTTTCTCGCGATTGCGGATGCCAGCGTAATACAAGCCGCGCAACATACGCGGCACACGCGGTAGGTGCTGGGGGATGCGGGCAAGGAAACGCAGCGGGGAAATCAGATCGGCTTGGCTCATGGCTCTCGCGCTTAGGGTTGTTATGCGGGGGCGGAATGAGACTCTAGATGTGCTTTGAGCGAGCCGCTATGGCCCTGCTGCACATGACGGCGGGCAGATCGGCAAATGGCCTGGGGCGGGCAAAGGTTGGCGCTGGGGTCAGCGCCAATTTGGGTGAGTGGTCGTGTAGGCCCTAATCGACAAACAGGTCCGGGATCAGCGTGCCGCCTGCCGGATCGAAGCGGTAATGCTCGAACTCGCTAACGCCCTGTTCACGCAGAATATCTTCGTCGATCAGCAAGCGCCCGGTGATGCTGCGGCCGCTGCTGCTGAGAATGGCGTGGGCAGCGTCGGCCATGATCGCCGGGGTGCGGGCGCGTTTAAAGGCGTCGCGGCTGCCCAGTTCGAACTCAATGGCGGCGGTGGCGATCATGGTTTTCGGCCACAGCGAGTTGACGCTGATGCCGTACTTCTTGAATTCCTCGCTCATGCCCATGGTGAGCATGCTCATGCCGTACTTGGTGACGGTGTAGGGGCCGTGCTGGGCAAACCACTTGCTGTCCATATTCAGCGGTGGCGACAGGTTGAGGATATGTCCATTGCTGCTCTGTTTTAGGAACGGCAAGGCGGCCTGGCTGCAGACCATCACCGCGCGGGTGTTGATTTGGAACATCAGGTCGAAGCGTTTTGCTTCGAGCTTCTCCACACCCACCAGCTTGATTGCGCCAGCGTTGTTGATCAGCACATCAATGCCGCCAAAGTACTCGGCGGCCTGGGCCATGGCGGTTTTCACCGCGTTCTCGTCACGCACATCGACCTGCAGGGCCAGGGCCTTGCCGCCGACTTCTTCAACTTCAGCGGCCACCGAGTGGATGGTGCCAGGCAGCTTGGCGTGGGGCTCGGCGCTTTTCGCCGCAATCACGATATTGGCGCCATCGCGGGCGGCGCGCAGGGCGATTTCGCGGCCGATGCCACGGCTGGCGCCGGTGATAAACAGGGTTTTGCTTTGCAGTGACATATGCGTGCTCCCGAATTTGTTGTTATGTGCTTGGGGCGTTGATCTGTAGGTTGGTGCTGAGTGCAACGAAGCCCAACGTTGGGCTTCGCAGGCTCAGCGCCAACCTACGGTTTTCACATCTTGCTGGCTTCGATTTCCACCAGCAGCTGACGGTTTTTCACCTGATCGCCTCGGCTTACGCCAATGCGCCGTACCACGCCGTCGATACTGGCTTTGAGCGGGTGTTCCATTTTCATGGCTTCCAGCACTACCAGCAGTTGGCCCTTGCTGACACTGGCGCCTTCCTCCACCAGCACCTCGACAATCGCGCCGTCCATCGGCGCCTTGACGCTGCCTGAACCGGCGCCGGCAGCGCTGCTGACCGGCAGGTGGGTGATGTCAGTGAGTTGCAGGTTGCCGTTATGGCCGTACAGCCAGAGGTTGTCGCCGGCCAGGTGATAGGCCAGGCGCTGGCGAGTACCGTCCAGCTCCAGGGTGGCCCAGCGGCCGTCGCTGGCCAGCAGTTTGAGGCTGACCTGCTGCTCGCCAATGCTGGCTAGCAGGCTGGGCTGTGGGCCGTCGGCCAGCACTTGCAGTTCCACGGTAAACGTCTGTTCACCCTGCTTAAGCAGAAAACGCCACGGCGCGCTGCCGGCATTGCGCCAGCCTGAAAGCCCCGGTTGGTGAGCGCGGGCATTGGCCGACTGCTGGAACAACAGGGCGGCTGCGGCGGCCAGCTCGCTAGCTTTAGGTGACTGCGGACTAAGGCTGGGGTCATCGGCGAAGTGTTCGGCGATAAACGCTGTGGTGGCATTGCCGGCGGCAAATTCGGGGTGGCTGAGTAGGTTGGCGAGAAAGCGCTGGTTGCCGTTAACCCCCAGCAGTACACAGTCTTCAACCGCACGCACCAGCTTGCGCCGCGCTTCTTCGCGAGTCGCACCATAGGCAATGACCTTGGCCAGCATTGGGTCGTAGAATGGCGTAATGGCCTGGCCTTCAACCAAACCGTGGTCGATGCGGATGCCGTCGCGCAGCGCCGGTTCCCAGCGCAGTGCGGTGCCGGTTTGCGGCAGGAAATTCTGTGTGGCGTCTTCGGCGTACAGGCGCACTTCCATGGCGTGGCCGGTCAGGCGAATCTCGTCCTGTTTAAGCGGTAGCGCTTGGCCTTCGGCTACACGAATCTGCCAGGCGACCAAGTCTTGCCCGGTGATCAGTTCGGTAACCGGGTGCTCTACCTGCAGGCGGGTGTTCATTTCTAGAAAGAAGAACTCGCCGCTCTGATCGAGCAAAAATTCCACGGTGCCGGCGCCAACGTAGTTCACCGACGCGGCGGCTTTTACCGCCGCCTCTCCCATGGCTTGGCGCAACTCGGGCGTCATGATCGGGCAGGGCGCTTCTTCGACCACCTTCTGGTGGCGGCGCTGCACCGAGCAATCGCGCTCACCCAGGTAAACGATATTGCCGTGCTGATCGCCGAATACCTGAATTTCCACATGGCGCGGTTGGATCACCGCACGTTCGAGAATCAGCTCACCGGAGCCAAAGGCGTTCTGTGCTTCCGAACGCGCGGTGCGGATCTGTGCCAGCAGCTCGCTGGATTCGTGCACCAAACGCATACCACGACCACCACCACCGGCGCTGGCCTTGATCATCAGTGGGTAGCCGATACGCTCGGCCTCGCGGCTTAGGGTCTCGTCGTCCTGGGCTGCGCCCTCAAAACCGGGAATGCACGGTACGCCGGCTTCAAGCATGGCGATCTTCGACAGGCGCTTGCTGCCCATCAGGTGAATGGCTTCCACGGTCGGGCCGATAAACACGATGCCGGCGGCCTCGCAGGCGCGGGCGAAGTCGGCGTTTTCCGAGAGAAAACCGTAGCCAGGGTGGATGGCATCGGCACCGGTTTTCTGCGCGGCCTGGATGATGTTGTCGATCAGCAGATAGGACTGATTGACCTGGGCCGGGCCGATGCACACGGCTTCATCGGCTTGCTGCACATGGCGTGCATCGCTGTCGGCCTCGGAATAGACGGCCACGGTGCGGTAACCGAGGTCCTGGGCGGTGCGCATCACCCGGCAGGCGATTTCCCCGCGGTTGGCGATCAGGATTTTGTTAAAGGCGGGCATCTGTGTGCTCCTGCTGGTGATGGGTATCGCTGCGCTCAACCCATCCTACGGTCTCGGGTTGTGTAGGGTGGATCACGCTTTATCGATCCACCGTGCGGTGTTGCGGTGGATGTAAAAAGCGACATCCACCCTACGCTCTACTGCGCCCAATTCGGCGCACGTTTTTGCATAAAGGCCATGGTGCCCTCGACGCCCTCGGCACCGGTTACCGCTGCGGCAAACTGCTCGGCGGCGCGGTCCAGCAGTGGGCCGAGGGCTTCCTGTTCGGCGGCCAGCAGCAGGGCCTTGGTCTGGGCATTGGCGCCGGGCGCGCATTGGCGCACTTGGCTCAGTACCTGGTGCAGACGAGCATCCACCGCTTCGCCATTGGCTTCGCTGAAATGCACCAGGCCCAGGCGTTCGGCTTCGCTGCCATTAAAACGCGCGGCGGTGAGGGCCAGGCGTCGGGTCTGGGTCAGGCCGATGCGCCGCATCACAAAGGGGGCGATCTGCGCCGGGAGAATCCCCAGGGTGGTTTCCGGCAGGCCGAATTTGGCGTCCTGCTGGCAGATGGCGATATCCGACACGCAGGCCAGGCCGAAGCCGCCGCCCAGTACGGCGCCTTCGAGCACGGCGATCAGCACCTGTGGTGTGTTCTGCGCCTCTTCCAGCAGGCTGCCGAAGGCGCGGTTAAGGCTGCGATAGGCATCGCCACCGGCTGCACGCGCGCCGGCCATATCCTTGATATCGCCACCGGCGCAGAAGTGCCCGCCGGCACCGCGCAGCACAATGGCGCGCACGCTCTGGTCTGCACGCAGGCTTTCCAGCACCGCGCGCAGCTCCGTGACCATGGCCAGGCTCATGGCGTTGCGACTGTCCGGACGGTTGAGGGTGACGTGCAGTACGCCGGCGTCGTGGTTTAGTAGCAGGGTTTCGCAGTTCGGCAGAGCAGGCATCCGGTATTCCTCATACAAAAAAGCTGAGACGTAGGATGGGTTGAGACGCGTAGCGTCGATACCCATCGTGGCCGGGGTGATGGGTATCGCTGCGCTCAACCCATCCTACGGGCGCTTGGCTCTAGCTTTTCTTTTTCCCCGGCAGAATGCCCATCAGCTTGCAGATAATGCCCAACATGATTTCGTCGGCGCCGCCGCCGATGCTCACCAGACGCACGTCGCGATAGGCGCGCGACACCGGGTTGTCCCACATAAAGCCCATGCCGCCCCAATATTGCAGGCAGCTGTCGGTGACTTCACGGCCGAGGCGACCGGCCTTGAGCTTGGCCATCGAGGCCAGGTTGGTCACGTCGCGGCCGCGAACGTATTGCTCGGTGGCCTGATAAACCAGGGCGCGCAGGCACTCGACTTCGGTCTGCAACTCGGCCATGCGGAAGTGGATGACCTGGTTGTCGATCAGCGCGTTGCCGAAAGTTTTGCGCTCTTTGCAGTAGTCGATGGTGGCGTTGATGCAGTGTTCCAGGCCCTTGATCATATTGGCTGCGCCGAACAGACGTTCTTCCTGGAATTGCAGCATCTGCATCATGAAGCCGGCACCTTCGTGGCCGATGCGGTAGCGCTGCGGCACGCGCACGTTGTCGAAGAACACCTGGGCGGTCTCTGAGCTGCGCATGCCGAGTTTGTCCAGGTGCGGGCTGAGGGTAATGCCTGGGGTCTTCATCGGCACCATGATCAACGACTTGTTGACGTGGGGCTTGTCATCCGAAGTGTTGGCCAGCAGGCAGATAAAGTCGGCAGAAGGGGAGTTGGTAATCCACATCTTGCTGCCGTTGATCACATAGTCGTCGCCATCTTTCTTGGCAGTGGTTTTCAGCCCGGCCACATCCGAGCCGGCACCCACTTCGGACACGCCGATGCAGCCAACCATCTCGCCGCTGATCGCCGGCTTGAGGAACTCTTCACGCAGATCATCGGAGCCAAAGCGCGCCAGGGCAGGGGTGCACATGTCGGTCTGCACGCCGATGGACATGGGGATGCCGCCGCAGATGATGGTGCCGAACTCTTCGGCAGCGACTATCGAGTAGCTGTAGTCCAGACCCATGCCGCCAAATTTTTCCGGCTTGGAGATGCCCAGCAAGCCGAGGTCGCCGGCCTTCTTGAAGATCTCGTGGATCGGGAAGCGGCCGTCCTTTTCCCACTGCTCGACGTTGGGGTTGATTTCCTTGTCGACAAAGTTACGGACCGTGCGGCGCAGCTCTTCGTGTTCTTGGGTGAAGATCATTTCTTGTTCTCCTCAGAAAATCGCGGGGTCATGTAGGTTGGGTTGAGCCTGCGAAGCCCAACGGTGTATTCGGCTTGGCTGCGGTGGGCCGCCGCCCGTTGGGCTTCGTCGCAAGCTCCTCAACCCAACCTACGGTCAGAATCGGGCCACACCAAAGCTGCTGTTTTTAAGCGGTCGCACAGCGGCTTCGGCACAGATATCCAGCAGGTAGCCGAGCAGCTTGCGCGTATCACGCGGGTCGATCAGGCCGTCGTCCCATAGGCTGGCGGTGCCATAGAGTGCAGTGGACTGGCTGTCGAGTTTTTGCGCAGTGACTTGCTCGAGCATGTCGAGCATCTTCGGATCGGCTTCCTTGCCTTCCTTCAGGTGTTTGTCTTCGGTGACGATGCGCAGCACCTTGCCGGCCTGGGCGCCACCCATCACGGCGGTTTTGCTATTGGGCCAGGCGAAGATAAAGCGCGGGTCCAGGCCACGGCCGCACATGGCGTAGTTGCCCGCGCCGTAGGAGCCGCCAACCACTATGGTGAGCTTTGGCACTGTGGCGTTGGCCACTGCCTGGATCATCTTCGAGCCATGTTTGATCACCCCGAGTTGTTCCGACTCGGTGCCGACCATAAAGCCGGTGGTGTTGTGGAAGAACAGGATCGGCGTGTTGCTCTGCTCGCACAGCTGGATAAATTGCGCCGCCTTGGCCGCGCCTTGCGGGGTGATCGGGCCGTTGTTGCCGATAAAACCGCAGCCCTGGCCTTCGATCTGCAGGTGGCCGCAGACGGTCTGGCTGTCGAACTCGTTCTTGAAGTCGAGAAATGCTGAGCCGTCGGCGATGCGGGCGATGATCTCGCGCACGTCGTAGGGCTTCTTGGCGTCTGCTGGCACCAGACCGAGCAGTTCTTCGACCGGGTACAGCGGCTCGCTGTAGGTCTTGACCGGGCGCGCCGGTAGCTGGGCTTTCCAGGGCAGCATGGCGAGAATTTCGCGGGCGATGCGCAGGCCATCGGCGTCGTTCTCGGCCAGGTATTCGGCGGTGCCGGCGACCTGGGCGTGCATTTCGGCGCCGCCGAGTTGTTCATCGGTGGCGATTTCCCCGGTGGCGGCTTTCAGCAGCGGCGGGCCGGCAAGGAACATCTTGGCCTTGCCGCGCACCACCACCACGTAATCCGACAGCCCCGGCTGATAGGCCCCGCCTGCAGTGCTGGAGCCGTGCACCACGGTGATCTGCGGCAAACCCATGGCCGACATACGCGCTTGATTGGCAAAGCCGCGTGCGCCCTCGACGAAGATGTCGGCGGCGTAGTTAAGGTTGGCACCGCCGCTTTCGGTCAGGGCTACTACCGGCAGTTTGTTCTCGAAGGCGATCTGCTGCAGGCGCAGGGTTTTCTTTAGCCCGGTAGGGGAGATGGTGCCGCCCTTGATCGCACTGTTGCTGGCGCTGACCAGGCAGCGCACCCCGGCGATATAGCCGATACCGGAAATAATCCCGCCGCCGGCCTGGGTGCCGTCCTTGTCGTCGTGCAGTTTGTAGCCGGCCAGGGACGACAGTTCGAGAAACGGCGCGCCGGGGTCGAGCAGCAGATTCAGGCGTTCACGCGGCAGCAGTTGGCCGCGCTTTTCGAATTTGGCTTTGGCATCAAGCGCCTTGTTCAGGCAGTTCTGTTCGATCTGGCGAAAGCTGTCGACGGCAGCCAGCATGGCTTCACGGTTCTTGACGAAGTCCTCGCCATGCACGTCGATCTCGGATTGGATAACCGGCATGGGTCTTACTCCTGATCTTTCAGCACGTCAGGCATATAAGCCCGGTGGAAGCCGTTATAGGTCTCGCTGTTTTTTGCCTTGCCGAGGGTCCAGGCGCGAGTGCCCTGGCTGGCTGCGCCGTCGATACGGATGGTGTTGCCGCTGATAAAGTTGGCGCCAGGCGTGAGCAGGAAGACGATGGCGGCGGCTACTTCCGCTTCGCTGCCGATGCGTTGCAGCGGCACGTGATCCTTGAGCGAGCGGATCATGGTCTTCATCGATTCGGGGTAGGTGTCCATGCCGCTGGAGGCAATCCACCCCGGCGCTACGGCGTTGACTCGCACCCCGGCGTGGCCCCATTCGTAGGCGGCGGTCTTGGTGAAGTTCTCCATACCAGCGCGCGCCGCGCCCGAATGGCCCATGCCCGGCATGCCGCCCCACATGTCGGCGAGCATATTGACGATGCTGCCACCGTGTTTGCTCATGCTCTGCAGATACACTTCCTTGGCGATCAGAAAACCGCCCACCAGGTTGGTGCGCACCACGGTCTCGAAGCCTTTCTGGTTGATACCAATCAGCGGTGCGGGGTACTGGCCGCCGGCGTTATTGACCAGGTGATGGATCTGCCCGCGCTCGGCGACCACGGTTTTGACCATCGCTTTGACGGCATCTTCATCGCGGATATCGCAGACCTGAAAACTGGCGCTGCCGCCATCTTCGATAATTTCACCGTAGGTGGCTTCGAGCTTTTCCAGCTTGCGCCCAACCAGCACCACATGTGCACCCAAGTGCGCCAGCTCATGGGCGGTGCAGCGGCCGATACCGCTGCCGCCGCCGGTGACCATGATGGTTTGGCCGTTGAACAGGCCGGGTTTAAAAACTGAGTCGTATGTCATGTCGAATGCTCGCCCTTCGTAGGGTGGGTTAGCCGCGAAGCGGCGTAACCCACCATGGATACCGTGCCTCGTTACCGGGTTGGCTGAGGTTTTTCCGGTGGGTTACGCCTTCGGCTAACCCATACATGTCACAGGTGCTCGGCTATGGCCCTTGGCACCGGTATCGGGAATTCCAGCAGCTGTTGGGCAAAGGCCTTGCCTTGCGGGTCGATACGCAGGGAAGCGACACCGCCGCCGCCCAGGGCGTTCTCCAGTAAAAAATTCAGGCTATGGCTGCTGGGCAGGTACCAGCGGCTGACTTTGCCGGTTTGCGGATCGAGCGCATGCTGCATCCATTCGGCCACGGCACCCTCACTCAACGCAGCCGCGATCCAGGCCAAGTACTCGGGCTTTCTGGCCATTACGCCAATATTGCTGTGGTTGCCCTTGTCGCCGGAGCGCGCCACGGCCAGCTTGATCAGCGGCACTGAGGTGTCGGCCTGGCCGCTTGGCTGTGGAGCGGGAATGTCGGCGGCGATCTGCGCGCTATCCAGCACGGCGATCTCTGGCAGGGCTACGGGCGTGCGCTCGCCGTCGATTTCCACCTGCAGTTGGCAGGCAGACTTGTCGGCGAGAAAACTAAATAGGCGGATCACCGGATAAACAGTCGGGCGACCGCCGACTATGCCGGTCAGCCCCGGTGCCATACCGGTGGCGGCCTGGGCGATCTCGCGGGAGAACAGAATCAGCGCTTCTTTCTTGGCATGGCGCACGGCGATCTTGATCACGATCTCACGGGTATCCACGCGCTTGCCGCGTGGGCCATAGGTAGCCTCACTGCCGAGCAACTCGATGCTGACTTCCTTGTAAGGCCCCCAACCGCGCTCGGCGAACATTTCTTCGGTCTTGTTGATAATCGCCTGGCTGACGCGCTGGGCTTTTTTTACCGCATCGAGGCCGGCCATCAGGCAGCTGGCGGTGCAGCGAAAACCGTCCGGGTTGGTGGCGCTGACCTTGTATTGATCAGTCGGCGGCAGGCCGCGTGCGCCTTTCAGCTCAACGCGGTTGTCACCGACTTGGCTGAGTTGCACCCGGGTGAAGTCGCAGAGCACGTCGGGCAGGTAATAGGCCCGTGGGTCGCCGATTTCATAGAGCATCTGCTCGCCCACGGTAAAAGGCGTGATCAAGCCGCCGGAACCTTCCGGCTTGGTCACGACAAAGCTGCCATCGGCGCTCACTTCCACCACCGGGAAGCCAATATGCTCGTAGTCCGGCACGCTTTCCCAGTCGGTGAAGTTGCCGCCAGTGCACTGCGCGCCGCATTCGATGATATGCCCGGCCAAGGCGGCCTGGGCCAGCTGGTCGTAGTCGCTCCAACTCCAGTTAAATTCATGCACCAGTGCGGCACTGACCACCGCGCTGTCGACCACCCGGCCGGTGATGACGATATCCGCCCCGAGCTTTAACGCTTCGACGATGCCCGGTGCACCCAGGTAGGCGTTGACCGACACGCAGAAGGGCGGCAGCGGCGCGCCGCTGAACATCTCCACGGTGCTGGCCTTGGCCAACTCACCGAGTTTGGGTTGCAGATTGTCGCCATGCAGCACGGCAATCTTCAGATTCACTCCGGCCTGCTCACAAGCTGAAGCCAGAGCGGCGGCGCAGGCGCTGGGGTTGACCCCGCCGGCGTTGCTGATTACGCGGATGTTCTTAGCCGCGATGTCCTGCAGCAGCGGTGCCAGGGTTTCCACAAAATCAGTAGCGTAGCCGGCGTCCGGTTTCTTCATCCGTGCGCCGGCCATGATCGACATGGTCACTTCGGCCAGATAGTCGAAAACCAGGTAATCCAGTTCGCTGCCCTTTACCAGTTGGGCGGCGGCGGTGCTGGTGTCGCCCCAGAAGGCTGACGCGCAGCCGATGCGTACGGTTTTAGTCATTGGAATAGGTCCGTAATACATAAAAAATGGCCGTGAGCCATTTTTAACGTCGCGCAGCGACGGCCGCGCAGGGTGGCCGCCAGGGATGGCAGGCCATAAATTAAGGTGACTTGAAGGCTACCAAGCAAGCGCTTGGTTGAAAAGCCCTGGGGCGAATCTTTCTAACCGAAAGTGGGGCCAAGCGCTTGCTTGGGTAGCGTGCGCAGCATAAATTTCACTAATAACGACAAGCACTTGGGTAAACCAGCTGAGAACCAGCGTGCAATTGCAGGTTGGGCCGGTTGGGCCGAGGCATATATAGAGTTGGAGAGTACTTAGCGTGGATGATCAACAAGCGCATGCGGTGATGCAGCAACTGGTGGCCAGTGGGCAGATCACCGACCCGGACAGCGCGCGCGGCAAGCTGCTACAAACCGCAGCGCACCTGTTTCGCAGCAAGGGCTATGAGCGCACCACGGTGCGCGATCTGGCCAGTGCGGTGGGTATTCAGTCCGGCAGCATCTTTCATCACTTCAAGAGCAAGGATGAGATTCTGCGTTCGGTGATGGAGGAGACCATTCGCTACAACACCGCGTTGATGCAGGCCTCTCTGGCCGAAGCCAGCGATTTACGCGGCCGCGTGCTGGCGCTAATCCGCTGCGAGCTGCAGTCGATCATGGGCGGTACCGGCGAGGCCATGGCGGTGCTGGTGTATGAGTGGCGCTCGCTGTCGGAGCCGGGGCAGGCGTTTATCCTGGAGCTGCGTGACACCTATGAGCAGCTTTGGCTTCAGGTGCTGGGGGAGGCCAGGGATGCCGGTTACTTCAAGGCCGACCCCTTTATCCTGCGCCGTCTGCTGACTGGCGCGCTGAGCTGGACTACCACCTGGTTCCGCCCGGAAGGGCCGATGAGCCTCGATCAGTTGGCCGAAGAGGCGCTGTCGCTGGTGATTAAGGACGCTTGAGGAAATTAGACTACGCTAGATAGCACATTGATAGTATTTTGACGCCAACAGATTGTGAGCGTTTCGGGTCACGGAAGAAGTCGCTGCGTTTTGTTCTGAGGTTCGCCGTTTGGTCACGTTGGTGCGAGGTTTGCTGCTCGGGTTGATGCTTTGTGCGGCGTGCGCTGCGCAGGCTGCGGAAGAGGTGCGAGTGGGGGCCTACCATTTCCCGCCCTATGTGATTAAACCGGAAAGTGAGCGCCCTGGTGGCCTGCTATCGGAGTTGTTGCAAGCGCTCAATCAGTTGCAAAGCGACTACCGTTTTACCCTGGTCGCCACCTCCGCCATGCGCCGTTACCGCGACCTGCAAAGCGGTCGCTTCGATCTGATTCTATTCGAATCTCCGGCTTGGGGCTGGCAGGGCACTGCGCATACCGCGCTGGATCTGCACATCGAAGATGCAGAAGTCTATGTCGCACGCATGCAGCAGGGACGTGATGAGCGCTATTTCGACTCGCTTGAAGGCAAGCGCATGGCCCTGTACAGCGGCTATCACTACGGCTTTGCCGGATTTAATTCGGACAAGCAGTTTCTTGCCGATAGATTCAACGCGGTGCTGACCTATTCCCACGACAGCAACCTGATCATGCTGCTGCGCGGGCGGGCCGATGTTGCCGTGGTCACCCGCTCTTACCTGCGCGCCTACCAGCAGCGCTACCCGGAACAGAGCAGCGCCTTGCTGGAGTCCCTGCGGGTCGACCAGGTTTACCAGCATCAAGCGCTGTTTCGCCCAGAGGCGGCGATGCAGCCACAGGTTTTTGCCGAGCTGCTTAAGCAGCTCAATCGCGATAAGCAGTTGGATAAATTGCTTGGGCGCTATCACTTGCGCGATGCATCGGTGTTGATAAATGACTGAAAATGCTCTGTTCGGTCAGATTTGTCTGGGTTAGGCTGCAGTTATTCGAAAATAGGGAAGTCGAAGTCAAATGGGGTCCTTCAGGCGTGGGGTAAGCAGATTTTCCGGCATGGGACTGGCGTTGCTGCTGGCCGGGCCACTTATGGCCGCGCAGGACGTGCGTGTGGCCGCCGTGTATTTTCCGCCCTATGTGTTCAAAATCGAGCAACCCCAGGCCATTGGTTTGCTTGATGAGCTGGTAGCGGCGCTGAACCATACCCAGACAGACTACCGCTTCGTTATGGTGCCAACCTCGGTAAAGCGTCGTTTTCGCGACTTTGAGCAGCAGCGTATCGACCTGGCGATTTTCGAGAACCCAGGCTGGGGCTGGCAGGGTATTGAACACGTGGCTCTGGATATGCAGCTGGAAGACTCAGAAGTCTTTGTCGCCCGTGCTGAGCCAGGCCGTGATCAAGGCTATTTCGAGTCGCTCGAGGGCAAGCGTTTGGCGCTCTATCATGGTTATCACTATGCCTTTGCCGGCTTCAATGCCGAGCCGGAATACCTGAGTAAAACCTTCAACGCCACCTTGACCCATTCCCACGAAAGCAATCTGCTGATGGTGCTACACCGGCGAGCGGAAATCGCCTTGGTAACGCGTTCCTATATTGGCGACTTCCTTGAACGCAACCGGCAATATGCTGGGCAGCTGCTGATATCCGAACGTGTCGATCAGCATTATCGCCATCACGTGCTGTTGCGCCCGCAGGCGCCGATCACGCCTGAACAGTTTATGGCGCTGTATGAAACGCTGCGCGATAACGGTCAGCTGGAGAAGATTTTCAGCCGCTATCAGGTTGCCGTCATGCCACGCGCAGCGGATAGCTCAATAGCAACACGCGCAAAACGCACAACAGATTGACCGCGCCATACCGCTCAACCCGGCGTCAATCTAAGCAACGGTACATTCCTCTCGTTGGTGATTAAGGCTCGCGAGCGTCCTTGGCTTCTTGCTCAAGCTGGCGTAGGCGGATCTTCTCCAACTGCTCTTCGCTGAGCGGTGGTTGTTTGCTGCTGCGCAGCAGCATGAGGCCACCGACGATGGAGCCCAGAACCAGAAGCATCAATAGCCAGATATACCAGGTCATAAAGCCGTCCTTGTAGAGTTGAGCGCCCACCATAGCGCGCGTAGACCAGCAAGAGAACGGCAACAATGCTCTGATGTGAATAGCGCGTCGTTCTGGCCGGGAATAAGTGCGTGTGACGACTGTCACACGGCAGCAACTTGACGCTGGTTGAATGGCGGCTTTCCAACGCACAGGGAGTTTGCCCATGACCACTGCCAGCGCGCTCACGCGCTTGCTCAAGCCGGTTACGCCGTTGGCTGCGGATATGAGCATCGCCGATGTGGCGGATCGCCTGCTGACGCCCGAGCACAAGGCTTTTCTCTCGCTGCCGATTGTCGATAGCGCCGGCAGGCCACTGGGTCTGGTCAGCCGCAGCACCTTGCAGGACATCTTTATGCAGCGTTTCGGCCGCGACTTGCGCGGCCGCCATGCAGTGCAAGAAGTAATGAACCCGGCGCCGCTGATGGTCAGCCTAGACACCAGCCTGGAAGACGCAGCCAAGCAGATCACCGGGCAGCTGCAATACCCGATCACTGAGGACTTTATCCTGGTCGACGCCCAGGGCCTGTATCGCGGCCTGGGCACCGTGCTTGATCTGCTCAAGGCCATGGAGGCGCGCATCGCTCAGCGCAATCTGGTGCTGCGCAAGGCGCTGGTTGAGCTTAAGGAATCGCAGACCCAGCTGGTGCAGTCAGAGAAAATGGCGTCACTGGGGCAGATGGTCGCTGGCGTCGCCCACGAGCTGAACACCCCGCTGGGTTATGTGAAAAACAACGTGCAGCTGCTGCGTGAGCTCAGTGCGCCGCTGTTCGAGCTGGCCGAGACGCAGGCGACATTGGCCGACTGCCTGAACGACCCGGCTTGTGATGAGGCGCGCCTGACCACGGCCCTGGAATCGGCTGCCGAGGCTCGCGCCCACGCCGCGCCGGAACTGCTGGTGGAAGACCTTACCCAGCTGTTCAGCGATACCCTCTATGGCCTGGAGCAGATTGCCGAGCTGGTGGTCGGACTTAAGAACTTTGCCCGTCTGGACCGCGCCATGAGCGAAGAGGTCGACCTCAATGAGTGCATCCGCAGCGCCCTGGTGATCGCCCGCAACGGCATCAAGGACAAAGCCGAAACCATCCTGCAGCTCGGCGAGTTGCCGCGCATTCCCTGTGCGCCGTCGCAGATCAACCAGGTGCTCCTCAACCTGCTTAACAATGCCGCCCAGGCCATCGACGGTTTTGGTCAGATCCTGGTGAAAACCTGGGCCGATGACAGCGCCGTGTTTGTTTCTGTGCAGGACTCCGGGCGCGGCATGCCGCCTGAGGTGCTGGCGCGCATCTTTGATCCGTTTTTCACCACCAAGCCGGTGGGTCAGGGCACCGGGCTGGGGTTGTCGATCAGCTACAAGATCATCCAGGACCACGGCGGGCAGATTCGCGCGGCATCCGAGCCTGGGCGCGGCACACGCTTTCTGATTCGCCTGCCGCGCCCGCAGGCGCTGCCATTACAACGGAGTGCCTGATATGAGCGAGCCAATTCGTATTCTGTTTGTCGACGATGAAGAGCGCATCCTGCGCAGCCTGGCCCTGCAGTTCCGCCGCGAGTACCAGGTGCTGACCGAGACCGATCCGCGTCGCGCCCTGGAGCGTCTGAAAAGCGAGCATGTGCAGATTATCGTCAGCGACCAGCGCATGCCCCAGATGAGCGGCGCCGAGCTGCTGGCCCAGGCGCGGCAGATTGCCCCCGATACCCTGCGCATTCTGTTGACCGGCTACAGCGATCTGGATGCCGCCGTGGATGCGCTCAACAGCGGCGGTATCTTCCGTTACCTGACCAAGCCCTGGGACCAGCAGGAAATGGCCTTCACCCTGCGCCAGGCGGCGCAGATTGCCGCACGTCAGTTGCAGGTGCCGAAAGTGCCAACAGTCATACCGCAGGCTGCGCTCAATGTACTGCTCTTGGATGAGGATGCACCGACTCTGGCTGTGGTAGCCGAGTTCTGCGTGACCGGCGGCCATCGCTTGTTGCGCGCTTCATCGCTGAATGAGGCCGTAGCGCTGCTCAACAGCCAGCCGATTGATCTGCTGGTCAGTGACCTGCACGTGGCTGGGGAAGACACCGCGCCGCTGCTGAAAAGCCTGGCCCAGGCTCATCCGCGTTTACTCAGCCTGGTGGTCACGCCGTTCTGTGATACCCAGGCGCTGCTTAAACTGATCAACGAGGCGCAGATTTTCCGTTACCTGCCCAAGCCGATTCGTCGCGGGCTGTTCGACAAAGGTTTGCTGGCAGCGGCCGAGCAGGCGCAGCTGTGGCGTGCGCAGCCGGCGCAAGTGGTCACTCGCCTGGCGCAGCAGCCGCGCGAAGAGCGTGATCGGGAGAAGGTTGGCAGTTTGCTGGGCATGCTCGGGCGTTTGCGTGAGCGTTTGATCGCCTGATCGGATCAGGGATTGATCGCGGGCATGGCCCGCTCCTACAACCTTTGCGGGGTG
Source organism: Pseudomonas sp. C7.1 (assembly GCF_056312395.1). Taxonomy (NCBI): domain Bacteria; kingdom Pseudomonadati; phylum Pseudomonadota; class Gammaproteobacteria; order Pseudomonadales; family Pseudomonadaceae; genus Pseudomonas; species Pseudomonas sp. C7.1. Next base: position 995,318 of record NZ_JBWDTL010000003.1, read on the forward strand.
TAGGAGCGGGCCATGCCCGCGAAAAACTGCCGTTAGCGCCGTACCTGCTTAAGGGTTTCTGCGATTAGGAAGGCCAGCTCCAGCGACTGGTCGGCGTTCATCCGGGGGTCGCAGTGGGTGTGATAGCGATCCGACAGGCCGTCTTCGGTGATCGGCCGCGCGCCACCGATGCATTCGGTGACGTTCTGCCCTGTCATCTCGATATGGATACCGCCGGCGTAGCTGCCCTCGGCCTGGTGCACGGCGAAAAACTGCTTCACTTCGGCGAGGATCTGCGCAAAGTCGCGGGTCTTGTAGCCGCTACTGGCCTTGATGGTGTTGCCATGCATCGGGTCACTGCTCCACAGCACTTGGCGACCTTCACGCTGTACGGTCTGGATCAGGCGCGGCAGGCCGACCTCGACCTTATCGGCGCCCATGCGCACGATCAGGTTAAGGCGGCCCGGATCGTTGTCCGGGTTAAGGATATCGATTAGGCGGATCAGCTCTTCGCTGTCCATGCTCGGGCCGACTTTCACCCCAATCGGGTTGCCGACACCGCGCAAGAACTCGACATGGGCGCCGTCGAGCTGGCGGGTACGGTCGCCGATCCACAGCATATGCGCGGAACAGGCGTAGTCGCCGCCGGTCAGGCTGTCGCGCCGCACGAAAGCTTGTTCGTAGTTGAGCAGCAACGCCTCATGGGCAGTGAAGAAGCTGGTCTCACGCACGTGCGAGGAGCCGTCCATGCCGCAGGCGCGCATAAAGGCCAGGGTTTCGTCGATGCGCCCGGCCAATTGACTGTACTTCTCGCCCAGCGCCGAGTTGGCGATAAAGTCGAGATTCCACTGGTGTACCTGATGCAGGTCGGCAAAGCCGCCCTGGGCAAAGGCGCGCAACAGGTTGAGGCTGGCGGTGGACTGGTGGTAGGCCTGCAACAAACGTTCTGGGTCCGGCACGCGGCTGGCAGAGTCGAAGCCGATGCCGTTGACGATATCGCCGCGGTAGGCGGGCAGGGTTACGCCGTCGATGGTTTCATCATTGGCCGAGCGCGGTTTGGCAAACTGGCCGGCCATGCGCCCGACTTTGACCACCGGGCAACCGGCAGCGAAGGTCATGACGATGGCCATCTGCAGCAGTACCTTGAAGGTGTCGCGGATCTTCGCCGCGCTGAACTCGGCGAAGCTCTCGGCGCAATCGCCACCCTGCAGGAGAAACGCACGACCCTGGGTCACCTCGGCAAACTGGCGGCGCAGTTCGCGGGCTTCACCGGCAAACACCAGCGGCGGATAACCGGCCAGGGTCTGCTCGACCTGGGCCAGCTGCGCGGCGTTCGGGTATTGCGGTTGTTGCTGGATCGGCTTGGCTCTCCAGCTTTCAGGGCTCCAGGGTTGCGACATTGTGGCTCTCGGCTTCAGTCAATTTAGGCGGACTGGCATGGTAACCGATAAGCCATGACCGGCAAGCCGATAGGCGCGATAGAGCCGCTGCATAAATGCTTAACCGGCCTACAGCAGGCCGCTGGCAGCCCCGGTAATCAATAAGGTAGGCATTATTCTTCTCCAGCGTTGGCCCGGGCCGCAGTTGCCAGCGGCAGGCTTGCGGGTGGTCTGCGTGACCAGATAAAGGCCAGCGTCAGACCGCTGACCAAATGCCAGCAGCCCCAGAACGCGGCGATCAGCAACATGCCGCTGGCCTGGGGGAAGAAGTCGATGCCGTGCTTGTGCAATTGGCGAACTGTGCACAGCCCCATGGGGCCGGCACCGATAATGGCGTACATGGCAAACCTCGATATTTGTTTTTATTGTTGTCGCCGCATAACGACGAACCCGGCGCTCCGGCTGCGGCAAATTATCGCGTGACCAGGGGAGGGTGCCTCAATGACAATTAGCGCCTTTGCTCTGGCCGAAATGGTCGGGGATGTCACGGTGGAGAGTGGTGATGCCAGGTTTACCCCCGGTCGGTCAGATGCCGGACCCGCTGTTGATCGCCGAAGTGCACGATGCCTTCGGGGTGATTCAGGTCGTCGAAATGGGTGCTTACCGCTTTCTCGAATTCGGCGAGGCGATTGAGCAGAGCTGCGTGTATATGCCAGACCCCAGCTGGCTGGAGTACGACTACACCCGCGCCATGCTGCTTGGCGCGTTGTGCCATGAGCACCCGGAAAGCGCGTTGTTTCTCGGTCTCGGCGCCGGCAACCTGACCCAGGCCTGCCTGAAGTTTCTGCCGCTGGATGATGTCGAAGTGATTGAGCTGCGCGCCGATGTGCCGCGCTTGGCCATGGAGCATATGGGCCTGGTCGATGATCCGCGCCTGACCATCCGCATCGGCGATGCGCTGGAGCTGCTGGAAAGCGCGGAAAAGACAGACCTGCTGTTTGTCGACCTCTATACCGATCACGGGCCGGCGACCGGGCACTTGGCCTGGCGCTTTCTGGAAAACTGCCAGAAGCAGCTCAACCCTGGCGGCTGGCTGATTATCAACCAGTGGGCTGGCAACGACGGCAAGCCGCTAGGCGCTCCGCTGCTGCGCGGGCTCTACCATCGGCATTACTGGGAGTGCCCGGTGAAAGAGGGCAATGTGGTGCTGCTGGTGCCGGCGGATCTGGAGCAGGAGATCGACTTTAACGAGCTGCGCCGCCGCAATGCGCTGCTGGCGCCGCAGTTCGGTTATTCGCTGGAGTCGTTGATTAAGGCGGTGCGTCCGGCGACCTGATCAAGTCGCCGGATCATTAGGCTCAACGTCCTTTAAAGTCGCCCGGCCGGCGTTCCAGCATGGCTTTGACGCCTTCTTGGGCATCTTCGCTGGCCATCAGCCGGGTAACAGTGGGGTGCAGACTGGCGGCTGCGGCGGTCGGGCCTTCGATCACGGCTTGGCGGGCTGAGGCCAGGGTGGCTTGCACGCCCAGTGGGGCCTGTGCGGCAATGCGTTCGGCGAGCCACAGCGCCTTGGGCAGCAGTTCTTCGCTGGCCACAACCTCCTGGATAAAGCCCAGGCGATAGGCTTCGTGAGCATCGAACTCATCGCCGGTCAGCAGCCAGCGCATGGCATTGCCCCAGCCAGCAGTCTGGTGCATGCGTAGGGTGGCGCCGCCGAAGGGGAAGATCCCGCGTTGCACTTCCATCTGCGCAAAGCGGGTATTGCTGGCGCACAGGTTGATGTCCGAGGCCAGCATCAGCTCAATGCCGATGGTGTAGCAGTAGCCTTGCGCGGCGACGATCACCGGCTTGCTCACTCGCGGCCCGCCGAATACACCCCAGGGGTCGCAGCCGCCCTCGGGAATCTGCCAGCCAGCGGCAAACTGCGCCGCCACATTGGCCAGGTCCAGCCCGGCGGTGAAGTGTTCGCCATGGGCAAATACCAACGCCACCCGCGCCTCGCTGTCGCGCTCGAACTCGCCGTAGGCCAGGCACATGTCGTCGAGCATGGCCATGTCGAAGGCGTTGCGTTTGCTCGCTCGGTCCAGGCCGATCAACATGATCTGGCCGCGTTTTTCACGGCTGACGCAGCCGCTGATGCTTTGGGTCATGGCGGGGAGTCCTTATGCGCAGGTTAGTGAACTGGGGCTGAAGCCGTTACAGCATGGCAGCTGCAGGCTACCAGAGGATGACTATCCGGCGCGGTATATGCTCTATTTCAGGAGAAACCAGTACATTTGGCCAGGTTTTCCGGTATAGTGCGCGCCGGTCAATTCATGGCCACGTTCAGGTAGTACAACTCGCCCGAAGGTTAACTTTGGCAGTTAGTCCGTTTTGCGGACTATCCTTGACGATTCATTTATCACACGTTTTCGCAAATCCCCGCCGACATGGCTGCCAGGGTAACTCTCGGGTTTTACACGGCATGCGCAGCTTTGGAACATGGGTCTTTGCGGATGCACTAGAGGCAGACCCATGACCCAGGAAATCGGCGGCTTCGCCGCTCTCGATCTACATCCCAATGTTCTTGCAGCGGTAATCGCCACTGGCTATGAAGAGCCTTCGGCTATTCAGATTCAAGCGATTCCAGTAATTCTCGCTGGCCACGACATGATCGGCCAGGCGCAGACCGGCACCGGTAAAACCGCTGCCTTCGCCCTGCCAATCCTCAGCCGCATCGACCCGGCCAAGCGTCAGCCACAAGCGCTGATCCTGGCACCGACCCGTGAGCTGGCGCTGCAGGTTGCCACCGCTTTTGAGACTTACGCCAAGCAAATGCCAGGCGTAAACGTTATCGCCGTTTACGGCGGCGCACCGATGGGCCCGCAGCTCAAGGCCATCCGCAATGGCGCACAGATTGTTGTGGCCACTCCAGGTCGTCTGGTTGACCACCTGCGCCGCGACGAGAAAGTGCTGTCGACCATTCAGCACCTGGTTCTCGACGAAGCCGACGAGATGCTCAAGCTGGGCTTTATGGATGACCTCGAAGTGATCTTCAAGGCCATGCCGGAAAGCCGTCAGACTGTGCTGTTCTCCGCCACGCTGCCGCACTCGATCCGCGCCATCGCCGAAAAACACCTGCGTGACCCCAAGCACGTCAAGATCGAAACCAAGACCCAGACCGTAACTGCCATCGAGCAGGTGCATCTGATGGTTCACGCCGACCAGAAGCACGCCGCTGTACTGCGTCTGCTGGAAGTTGAAGAGTTCGACGCTTTGATTGGTTTCGTGCGCACCAAGCAAGCCACCCTGGATCTGGCCGCCGCGCTGGAAGCCAAGGGTTACAAGGCTGCTGCGCTGAACGGTGACATCGCCCAGAACCAGCGTGAGCGCGTGATCGACTCGCTGAAAGATGGCCGTCTGGACATCGTCATCGCCACCGACGTTGCCGCTCGCGGCCTCGACGTACCGCGCATCACCCACGTAATGAACGTGGATATGCCCTACGACCCAGAATCCTACGTGCACCGTATCGGCCGTACTGGCCGTGCTGGTCGTACCGGTCGTGCTTTGCTGCTGGTGACGCCGCGTGAGCGCCGCATGCTGCAAGTGATCGAGCGTGTGACTGGGCAGAAGGTTGGCGAAGTCAAGCTGCCAGACGCCAAGCAGGTGCTGGACGCACGTATCAAGAAACTCACCAACAGCCTGGCTCCGCTGGTTGCCGATGCCGAAGCCAGTCACGGTGAACTGCTTGATCGCCTGACTGCTGACATCGGTTGCAGCCCGCGCGCCTTGGCCGCAGCCCTGCTGCGCAAGGCCACCAATGGCCAAGCGCTGACCCTGGCTGAAGTTGAGCGTGACCAGCCGCTGGTTCCGGGTGGCGGCAGCAGTGCTCCGCGTGAGCGCAGCGAGCGTAGTGATCGTGGCGAGCGTCCTGATCGCGACGGCAGCCGTGAGCGTCGTGCGCCAGTGCCGTTGAGTGAAGGCAAAGCGCGTTGCCGTACCGCCTTGGGCGCTCGCGACGGTATCGCCGCGAAGAACCTGCTCGGTGCCATCCTCAATGAAGGCGGCCTGGTCCGTGAAGATATCGGCCGCATTCAGGTGCGCGAAAGCTTCAGCCTGGTCGAGCTGCCGGAAGAAGGCCTCGAGCGTCTGCTGACCAAGCTGAAAGACACCCGCGTCGGTGGCAAGCCGCTGAAGCTGCGTCGTTATCGCGAAGATTGATCCTTCGCTGAATCAAAGGAGCCCCGCCAAGTGCGGGGCTTTTTTATGTGCGCCCAGAATGGGCGCAATCTTGTGGGTGAAAGTCCCGCCGTAAGCTGGCCACAGCGAACGAAGTGAAGCGCAACTGCATTAGGGTGACCGAGTGTGGAGAGGAGGCGTGGGAGCTAAACAGGCTCTTATCGTTTTGATAGATGGGGTTATGCAGGCGGAATCTCTTGGCCTTATTGGCTGCGTTGCGGCAGGATCTTCAGCTGAATATTTACAGGAGGCGCTATGCACGCAGAATTCTGGCAAGCGCGTTGGGCGCGCAGTGAAATCGGCTTTCATCTGCCTGAGGTCAATCCCTATCTGCAGCAGTACTGGCCGACGTTGGATTTGCCGGAAGGTGCGCGGGTGCTGGTGCCGCTGTGTGGCAAAAGTCTGGACCTGATCTGGTTGGCGGGGCAGGGCTATCAGGTGGTTGGTGTGGAGCTGGCGCAGCGTGCGGTGGAGGACTTCTTCGTTGAGCATGGGCTGCAGCCGGTGGTCAGCGAAGTGGGTGCTTTCAGGCTTTATCGGGCTGGCACTGTGGAGATCTACTGCGGTGATTTCTTTGCCCTGACGGCGCAGCAGCTTGCCGGCTGTACTGCGCTGTATGACCGCGCCGCACTGATTGCATTGCCGCCCGAGATGCGCGCTCGTTATGTGGTGCACCTGACGCAGATTTTGCCCAGTGGCTGCCAGGGGTTACTGGTGAGCTTGGACTATGACCAAACGCAGATGGACGGCCCGCCTTTCGCTGTGGCGGATGAGGAAGTGCAGCGGCTGTTTACGCCCTGCTGGCAGGTAGAGGAGTTGGCGTGCGGTGATGTGCTGGGTGACAACTGGAGGTTTCTTAAACGCGGCCTTGAGCGCTTGGATGAGCGGGTGTACCGATTGCGCAAGCAGTAAAGCGCGGATAGAAAAAGGGCGACCCTGGGGTCGCCCTTTTATCTTTCACCGTGCTTAGCCGCGCTGACGCAGAGCTTCGATACGTACTTCCAGCGGCGGGTGGGTTATCAGCAGGCCAGCCAGGCCGCTTTTCAGGCCGCCGTTGATGCCAAAGGCGGTTAGGCTATTGGGCATGGTGACGGGTACTTCCTGCTCGGCGCGCAGTCGCTGCAGGGCGGCGATCATCGCGCCGGTGCCGGCCAGGCGGGCGCCGGCTTCGTCAGCCTTGAATTCGCGCTTACGCGAAAACCACATGACGATGATACTGGCCAGTATCCCTAGAACAAGCTCGGCGAAGATGGTTGCAACGAAGTAACCGATGCCTGGGCCGTCTTCGTTCTTGAGGATGACCTTGTCGACGAAGTTGCCGAAGATCCGTGCGAAGAACATCACGAAGGTGTTCACCACACCCTGGATCAGCGCCAGGGTGACCATGTCGCCGTTGGCCACGTGGCCGATTTCGTGGGCCAGCACGGCGCGCACTTCGTCGGGCGAGAAACGCTCCAGCAGGCCCTGGCTGACGGCTACCAATGCGTCGTTCTTGTTCCAGCCGGTGGCAAATGCGTTGGATTCATACGCCGGGAAGATACCCACTTCTGGCATCTTGATCCCGGCTTCGCGGGACAGCTCTTCCACGGTCTGTAGCAGCCACTGTTCGTGGCGGGTGCGCGGTTGAGTGATGATTTCGGTCTTGGTGCTCATCTTCGCCATCCACTTGGACAGGAATAGCGAAATCAGCGAACCGGCGAAACCGAACACGGCGCAGAAAACCAGCAGGCTGCCATAGTTCTGGCCGGTAAAGCGGTCGACCCCGAGCAACTTCAGGGTGATGCTGGCGATGATCAACACCGCAACGTTGGTGGCCAGGAACAGCATAATGCGCATCATGGTGTATTGAGACTCCTCACGGGAAACATCTATCAGGCCGCTGAAAACCCTGTTCTGGCTGCTTCGCCTGGTTTTCAACGTCCACTGTTGGTTATGACGGCTATATAAGGGCGCGCCCCCTGGCACTTCAACCTGGCGACTATTTCAAACTATGTCGCTTGCGCCGTTGAGGCTGCTTTCGAACAGCAGGCGGGTGAGACGTGCGACGCGTTCGCCATGGCGCTGGCCCAGTGCTTCGCGCAACTGAAAGGCCAGGGTGGCATGCACCCGGCGCACGCTAGGCGGCAAGGCATCGCCCTCACACAAGGCGTGAGGCACGCCGCGAGTCAGGCGCAGAAAGCCTTTCTCGCTGAGTACCGCTTGGTCGAGGGCGTCGTAACCGATGGTGGAGTCGAAGCGGATATACCCTTCCTCGGCCAGCCACAGCAGGGCGCCCAGGCAGCTTTGATGACGTGGCGTGGGCAGGCCGAACTCATCGGGTTCTTCGCGGCCGATCAGGTCTTCGACATACAGCGCTGATTTACTCGGAAACGCCTGGTACAGGGTCAGCATGCCGGCGGCGGCATCCTTGTAGAAGTCGTCAATCTGCAGGTCCATCAGAATTTGCCAATCACTGAGGTCGGAAGGTGAGACAGCTCGCGGGCCAGGGCAGCACCGATGCCTGAACTGGCCCCGGTCAGCAGGTAGCGTTTGCCCTGGCTCATGGCGTTCTCCGTTTACTGTTGGTAGGTCTTGAGGAAGCTGCCAATGCGGCCGATGGCCATTTCCAGCTCATCCACCCGTGGCAGGGTGACCACGCGGAAGTGATCCGGCCACGGCCAGTTGAAGGCGGTGCCTTGCACGATCAGCAGTTTTTCCGAGAGCAGCAGATCGAGAACGAACTTCTCATCGTTATGGATCGGGCAGACCTTGGGGTCGATCTTGGGAAAGGCATACAGCGCGCCCATGGGTTTGACGCAGCTGACCCCGGGGATGTCGTTGAGCAGCTCCCAGGTACGGTTGCGCTGCTCCAGCAGGCGGCCTTGCGGCAGCACCAGGTCATTGATGCTCTGGTAGCCGCCGAGGGCGGTCTGGATCGCATGCTGGCTCGGCACGTTGGCGCACAGGCGCATATTGGCGAGGATATCGATACCTTCGATATAGCTCTGCGCACGGTGCTTGGGCCCGGAAATCGCCACCCAGCCGGAGCGGAAACCCGCCACGCGGTAGCTCTTGGATAGGCCGTTGAAGGTCAGGCAGAGCACGTCCGGCGCCAGTGAGGCGGTGCAGATATGCTGGGCTTCGTCGTAGAGGATCTTGTCGTAGATCTCGTCGGAGAACAGCACCAGGTTGTGCTGGCGCGCCAGTTCGACGATGTCCAGCAGCACTTCCTTTGAATACACCGCGCCGGTGGGGTTGTTCGGGTTGATCAGCACCAGGGCCTTGGTGTTGGGGGTGATCTTGGCGCGCATGTCGGCGATATCGGGGAACCAGCCGGCCTGCTCATCACACAGGTAATGCACCGGCTTGCCGCCGGACAACGCTACCGAGGCAGTCCATAGCGGGTAATCAGGTGCCGGGATCAGCACTTCATCGCCGTTATTGAGCAGCGCCTGCATGGCCATCACGATCAGCTCGGAGACGCCGTTGCCTAGGTAGATGTCCTCGATGCCAACGCCTTCCACCTGCTTCTGCTGGTAGTACTGCATCACCGCCTTACGCGCGCTGAACAGGCCCTTGGAGTCGCTGTAGCCCTGGGCGGTCGGCAGATTGCGGATTACGTCCTGCAAAATTTCTTCAGGGGCTTCGAAACCGAACGGTGCCGGGTTGCCGATGTTCAGCTTGAGGATGCGATGGCCTTCCTCTTCCAGGCGTTTGGCGTGCTTGAGCACCGGCCCGCGGATGTCGTAGCAGACGTTGGCAAGCTTGTTCGATTTGCTGAACTGCATGTAAGTGATCCCGAATGGTGGAACGCCGCTGAATTACCCTACAAAAAGGCGTGATCTTGCGAGCCTTGGCAGGATGTAACGCCGGTGACAGACTGGGGTCGAATGATACGTGGCAGCCCGACCTTGGCAAAGGTACTGGTCGGGCTTTTTTGTGCTCAGCACATCCATGTGCTTCACCCCTTCGAAGCTTGCGCGCAAAAATGCTCCCGGCGTTTTTGTGGCATGCCATTCAATCGCTGCGCGACGTTAAAAATCGCTCCCGGCGATTTTTTCATGTAAAGGAGAACTGCCTGTGGACAAGCTGGAAAAACCCCTGGAAGCCTGGCGCGAAGAGCTTTCTGAGGAGCAGTTTCATGTATGTCGTTTGGGCGGCACCGAGCGTGCCTTTAGCGGGTCGTATCACGACAGCAAGGTGCCGGGTATTTACCACTGCGCCTGTTGTCAGGCCGAGCTGTTCGACTCGGATGCCAAGTACGACTCCGGCAGCGGCTGGCCCAGTTACTTCCAGCCGGTCAGCAGCGAAGCCATCAGCAGCTTGGATGACTTCAACCACGGCATGCACCGCATCGAAGTCAAATGTGCCAAGTGCGATGCTCACTTGGGGCATGTGTTCCCAGATGGGCCAGCGCCGACGGGGCTACGTTATTGCATCAACTCGGCATCGCTCAAGCTGGTGCCCAAGGCTTAAGGGCAATCGCAAAACGATGGGTTAGGTGCATGTTGGAGGGTGTAAGTCAGTGCGTGTTATGCAGCGCCGTAACCCATCGGCTTGCTTGATCGGTTACGCGATGCGCACGTATTGCAGTCGCTTCGGGAATTGACGCTATGCATCGCTAACCCATCCACGATTGAGCTGTGGCCTGCTATCAATGGGGTTTATCTTGGCTTAATTAAATTGCATGCAATTTAATTGCTCGCTATCTTTCGTGCATCTCAACTCACCATGGGCCACAAGCATGAGCAACGTACTCTTCGATATTCCGGTTACCACCATCAAGGGCGAGCAAAAGACCCTGGCCGATTTCGGCGGCAAGGCCGTGCTGGTAGTTAATACCGCCAGCAAGTGCGGTTTCACCCCGCAGTACAAAGGCTTGGAGAACGTCTGGCAGCAGTACAAGGATAAGGGGCTGGTGGTGCTGGGCTTCCCCTGCAACCAGTTCGGTAAGCAAGAGCCGGGCGATGAGGGCGCGATCAGCGAGTTTTGCGAGCTGAATTTCGGTGTGAGCTTCCCGCTGTTCAAGAAGGTCGATGTGAATGGCAGCGATGCCCACCCGTTGTTCGTCAATCTGAAGAAGAGCGCGCCGGGCCTGCTCGGCAGCCAGGGTATCAAGTGGAACTTCACCAAGTTTTTGCTCAGTGCCGACGGCACGGTGATTAAGCGTTTCGCCCCGGCCACCAAGCCTGAAGACCTGACTGCCGAGATCGAAGCGCTGCTGAAATGATCCCGGCCAGTCTGCACGCCGATGACGAGCTGCAACTGGACAACCAGCTGTGCTTCAAGCTCTACGCTGCTTCACGGGCGGTAATCCGCGCCTACAAGCCGATGCTTGATCAGCTCGGCCTGACCTACCCGCAGTACCTGGCCATGCTGGTGCTGTGGGAGTGGCAGCAGCAACCGCCAGCGCTGCCGACGGTCAAGGCCTTGGGTGAGCGCTTGTTGCTCGATTCGGGCACGCTGACGCCGCTGCTCAAGCGTCTGGAGCTGCAAGGGCTGCTGCAGCGCAAGCGTTCGGTCAGTGATGAGCGTGAAGTGCACCTGGCGCTGACCCCGGCCGGCTGCGCCTTGCGTGAGCAAGTATTACCGCTGAAAAGCCAGCTGCTCTGCGAGCGCGACATTGATCTTGATCAGGCCGCAGCCTTGCGCAGCCAAGTGGGTGTGTTGCTTGATCAGTTCATGCTGCTAACAGGCCGCTGAAAACGCAGTACTGCCAACGCAGGTAGTTTTCAATGCCCTGTAAACCACTGATCAAGTAGGGTCGCCAGCTCTTCCTTGCGGAAGGGTTTGGCCAGGTAGTCATCCATTCCCGCTGCGCGGCAACGCTCGCGCTCATCGGACAGCGCGTTGGCCGTTAGGGCGATGATCGGCAGCTTGGCGAATTCGGCTTTCTGGCGAATCCGCCGAGTGGTTTCATAGCCATCCATGACCGGCATATTGCAGTCCATCAGAATCAGATCGACTGCCTGGGTCTCAAGCAGGGTCAGGGCTTCGCCGCCGTGATTGGCCAGCAGCACTTCGCAGCCGAGCTTGCCGAGCATGCCCTTGGCGACCAGTTGGTTGACTGGGTTGTCTTCCACCAGCAGTACGCGCGCTTGACGACGGTTGCGTTGCGGCTCGCTGGGTTGCTCAGCGGTATGCGTATCACCCTGGCCGAGGTTGCGGCGCAGGGCTTGCAGCAGCGCTTGGCGTGACAGTGGTCGGGCCAGTTGTTCGATAGGCGAGAGTTTTTCCACCTGCTCGCTGCTGAGAAAGTTGCCGTAGGCGCTAACCAGCAGAATCGGCAGGTTGCAGAGCGTGCGCAGTTCATTCAAACGCTGCGGGCAATCGCTGATCAGCAGGTCGGCTTCAAACTGGCCCAGCGCGGCATCGGCGTCCAAATGCTGATACTGCAGACCCCAGCTCGGCAGAAGACTTGCCAGTTGTTCGCTCAGCCCGGAGCTAGCCGGGCTGAGCCCGAGAATACGCCCGTGCAATACAGGGCGTTGCTGGGCGCTGGTGTGGCCGGGTAGCGGCAGGTCAATGCAGAAGGTGCTGCCGAAGCCTTCCTGTGTCTCCAGGCTCAGTTGGCCGTGCATGGCTTCGCAGAGGCGGCGGGTCAGGGCCAGGCCCAGGCCAGTGCCGCCAAATTGTCGGGTGATACCCGCCCCAGCCTGGGCAAATGGATGGAAGATCCGCGCCTGGGCGTCTTCGGCAATGCCGATGCCGGTGTCGCGGACAATAATCCTGACCCCCTCGGCCTGCGCACTGACGCGGATATCCACGCGGCCAAAGCGGGTGAACTTCAAGGCGTTGGACAGCAGGTTGCTGGCAATCTGCCTAACCCGGGTGGGGTCGCCGATCAGTAGATTGGGCAGCAGTGGGTCGATCAGGCAGGTCAGTTCAACGCCGGGGGCGGCGTTCTGCGACAGCAGGTTGGCGGTGTCTTCGACCATGCTCGCCAGATCAAAGGGTATCTGCTCCAACTCTAGCTGCCCGGCCTCGAATTTCGACAGGTCGAGAATGTCGTTGAGCAGCTCGACCAGCACCTTGCCGGAGTCGTGAGCAATCGACAGCTGTTGGCGCTGCTCGTTATTCAGCGGGCCGTCCAGCGAGAGCGCGAGCATGCCCAGCAGGCCATTGAGCGGGGTGCGAATCTCGTGGCTCATATTGGCCAGGAAGGCCGAGCGCGCCTGGGCCATGTCCAGTGCGGTACGTTTGGCTTGCTCCAGCTCGCGGTTGGAGTCGAGCAGACGGCTGTTGGCGGCTTCCAGTTGCTCGGTGCGCGCTGAAACTATGTCTTCCAGCTCAGCCAGGTAGCGGGTCAGGCGGGCTTCGGCTTGCTGGCGTTGCTCGATCTCGCTGGCGATGCTGCTCAGTTGGCGATTGGTGACATCGACCAGCACGCCGATTTCGTCGCGTTCATGGTTGGGCGGGTAGGGCAGCTTGGCGTGGTTGGGGCTGCGCAGGTCGCGTTCGCTGAGGGCACGGATAAAGCCGGTGAGCGGCTTGGTCAGCATGAAATAGAACAGCACCAGCAGGATCAGCGACAGCAGCAGGCTGCGGGCGAAGCCGGTGAGCAAGGTCAGCAGCGAGCGGTTGAGGAAGTGGCTGCCAAAGGCGTAGGTGTCTACTTCCAGGCTCAGCTTGCCGAGCGCTTCGCTGGGCGAGTGGCTGACGAACAGGGCGGTCTCGAAGTGTCGGCGTTGGCCGAACATAAAGTCGCTGAGTACCCGGTATCGGCTTTCCATCGCTGGCCGGCTGACGCTGGCAAGGGTCAGTTGGTTATTGTCGATGATCTGTGCGCTGATTACGGCCGGTGAGCGCAGCAGGCCCAGCACCAGTTCCTGGGCCAACTCGGCATCGATGTTATAGGCGATGCGCGCAGCTGGGTTGTGGCTGATCTCCATCAACGCGTTAATCTCGCGATTGATGGAGGCATCTTCGCTGGCATAATCGATGCCCACTTGAATCAAGCTGAGCGCCGTGCCGAGGATAAAGGCTGCCAATACGGTCAAGCCGGCCTGTTTGAATGACAGGCGTTGGGTTAGCGCTATATCCATATGGGCCGGCTGTTCTCATGTTAAGTCGCCTGCCAAGCATAGCCCATCTGTTTTGCCGGACGGCAGTGGCGCAGCGGCACGAAAACCCTGGAGTGTGTTGTGGATTCGCGTTTAAGTGATTTTTTGTTGCGCGCCGAGGCGGTATTGGCGCGCTTAGAGCCATTGTTGCCGGAAAAGCAGAGCGATAATGAACGCTGGCAACGGGTCGATGGCGAGTTGCATCCCCCGGCGAGCTGCATCCCAATGAGGCGGTGGAAGACAAGATCGCGCTGTCGGACCGTTTCGGCCTGTGGCTGTCGTTCTATCCCTTTAGCCAAGCCGCGAGACGGAAGCTTTGTTATGCCCGTTCGTGCGCTGGCGAACAGTTGTTTTGTGCGTTCAGTTTAGAAAATCAAGCCGTGAAAATAACGGGTACTAGAGCGGGTGTCAGTCAGGGTTTTTGTCTGATTTACTCAATAAAAATCAGTAACGTATGACTCAAAATAAAATCATCCATGTGGACTGTGATTGCTTCTACGCAGCCATTGAGATGCGTGACGATCCGAGCCTGGCCAGCAAACCGCTGGCGGTTGGGGGCTCGGCGGATCGGCGTGGGGTGATTGCCACCTGCAACTACGAGGCACGCAGTTATGGTGTGCGCTCGGCCATGGCTTCGGGGCAGGCGCTGAAGTTGTGCCCCGATCTGGTGATCGTCAAGCCACGGATGGATGCTTATAAGGCTGTGTCACGGGAAATTCAGGCGATCTTTCGCGATTACACCGAGCTGATCGAGCCCTTGTCGCTGGATGAGGCTTACCTGGATGTCACTGACAGCCCGCACTTTGCCGGCAGCGCCACGCGCATCGCCCAGGATATTCGTCGGCGGGTCTCGCAGGAGCTGCATATCACCGTCTCGGCGGGCGTGGCGCCGAACAAGTTTTTGGCCAAGATCGCCAGTGACTGGAAGAAGCCCAACGGCCTGTTTGTGATTAGCCCGGATCAGGTTGAGGATTTTGTCGCCGCCTTGCCAGTGAGCAAGCTGCATGGCGTGGGCAAGGTCACGGCTGACAAGCTTGGGCGCTTGGGTATTCGCACCTGCAGCGATTTACGTGAGTGGAACAAGTTGGCGTTGGTCAAGGAGTTCGGCAGTTTCGGCGAGCGCTTGTGGGGATTGGCGCGCGGCATTGATGAGCGGACCGTGCATAACGACAGTCGGCGTCAATCAGTCAGCGTGGAGAACACCTTCGACAAGGATTTGCCGGACTTGGCCGCCTGCCTGGAGCAGTTGCCCGCGCTACTGGAGGAACTGGCTACTCGCATGGCTCGGCTTGACCCGAGTTATCGGCCGGACAAGCCCTTCGTCAAAATCAAGTTCCATGATTTCAGCCAGACCACCCTGGAACAGGGCGGGGCGCGGCGTGACCTGGAAAGTTATACGCGGCTGATGAGCGCAGCCTTTGCCCGTGGCAACAAGGCTGTGCGTCTGCTGGGTGTCGGTGTGCGCTTGCATGACTTGCGCGTTAAGCACGAGCAGTTGGAGTTGTTTGCGCGCTGACAGCGGGTGTGCGGTGCTCTGAAATAGAAAAGGCGAAGCTCCAGGGCTTCGCCTTTTTTAGTCGCGCATGGATCAGTGCTTGCGCGGTACCGGCTTGAGCAGTTCGTCCGGCGGCATTTCGCAGGCGATCTTGCGGCCCAGCAGCGCTTCAATGGCCGGCAGAGCGTAGGCGTCGTCTTCGCCGGCAAAGCTGATTGAGGTACCACTGTTGCCGGCGCGACCGGTACGACCTATGCGGTGCACGTAGTCGTCCGGGGTTTCCGGCAGGGTGAAGTTGATCACGTGGCTGATCGCGTCAACGTGGATGCCGCGGCCGGCCACGTCGGTGGCGACCATCACGCGGATCTTGCCTTCACGGAAGCCTTCGAGGGCGCGGATACGCTTGTGCTGCGGCACGTCACCGGACATCTGTACGGCGCTGATGCCGTCGCGGGTCAGGCGTTCTTCGATGCGCCGCACTTCATCTTTGCGGTTGGCGAAGACCATCACGCGGATCCAGTCGTTCTGGCTGATCAGGTTGTACAGCAGCTTGTATTTGTCGCTGCCGGCCACGGCATAGACATGCTGTTCGACTGTATCGCTGGCGACGTTTTCCGGTTCGATCTCGACGATCGCCGGCTCCGTGGTCCACTGCTTGGCCAGGTTCATCACGTCTTCGGTGAAGGTGGCGGAGAACAGCAGCGTTTGCCGCTCGCCCTTCATTGGGGTCTGGCGGATGATCTGGCGCACCTGGGGGATAAAGCCCATGTCGAGCATGCGGTCGGCTTCGTCGAGCACCATCACCTCGACCATGTCCAGGTGCACTTCGCCGCGCTGGTTGAAGTCGAGCAAACGGCCCGGGGTGGCCACCAGAATGTCGCAGAAGCGCGATTCAAGTAGCTTGAGCTGTTTGTCGAAGTCCATACCGCCGACAAAGCTCATCACATTGAGGCCGGTGTATTTGGTCAGGTCGGCGGCGTCCTTGGCGATCTGCACCACCAGCTCGCGGGTCGGCGCGATGATCAGCGCACGCGGCTCGCCCATGTAGCGCTCTTTCGGCGACGGGGTCTGCAGCAGCTGGGTGATGATCGAGATCAGAAAGGCGGCAGTCTTACCCGTGCCGGTCTGGGCGCGGCCGATGGCATCGCGGCCACTGAGGGTGTAACCCAGCACCTGCGCCTGGATCGGTGTGCAGTAAGGGAAGCCCAGATCGTGGATGGCATGCATCAGCTCGGGGAGAGCTTGAAGTCATGAAAACGGGTCTTGCCTTCGGCCGGGGCTACGGCGAAGTCTTCCAGTTTCCAGGTGTCGACTGGTTTGGCAGGGCGTTCGCGGCGCTGTTTCGCCGGTTTTTCCTTGCGCTGTAACGGTTCTTCAGCGGCTTCGGTGGTGCGCGGTGAGGCGCTGCGGCTGGGTTTGTCAGCACTGGCATCAGGCTGAACGCGCGGTGCGCTGGGCGTTACAGGTAACGGAGTTGCTGGGCTGGGTTGCTCGCCCTCGGCTTTGCCGAATATTTTCTTGAGTGCTTTGAGCACGGTCATCTCATCAATTGGTTAAGGAGTGAACGGCCGCCAGTGTAAAGCAAGAAGACGGCGCGGCGAAGTGCCGCGCCAGATGGCGGTGATTAGCTGATTTTTACTCAATGGTCGGGAAGGCTGGCAAGCAGCAGGCGCTGCTGGCTAGCCGCAGAGGCAGTCGCGGCCCTGTTGCTTGGCTTGATACAGGGCGCTATCGGCGCGAGCGATCACGCCTTGCAGGCTGTCCTTGGGCTGCATCTGCGCCAGGCCAATGGATACGGTCACCCCAGGCAGGACGCCAATGGGCGAATGGAACGAGCTGACATGACTCAGCGCCAGGCGCAGCCGTTCGCCGATGCTGCGGGCTTCATCAAGACTGATTTCCGGCAGCAGAATGACGAACTCCTCGCCGCCATAGCGGGTCAGGCTGTCTTTGGGGCGCAGCTGATTGCGCAGCGTGTGCGTTACCAGGCACAGGGCGTAGTCGCCCGCCAAGTGGCCGTGCTGGTCGTTGTAGGCTTTGAAGTGGTCGACATCGAGCATCAGCATGCACAGCGGTTTGCCATTGAAGGCGCTACGAGTGCTTTCGCGCTCGAAGATATGTTCCAGCCAGCGGCGGTTATAGGCCCCGGTGAGGGCGTCGATATTGGCGGTCTGTTCGCTGTCGAGAATGATCCGGTTGCCTTTGCGCACGCGGTCGCAGAGCAGTTCGAGCATGTTTTGCATCAATTCTGGCGATTGCCGGAACAGGTTGAACAGCGATTCGCGGTGCAGGCGCAGTACACAGCACGGTTCGGTCGCCACCACGTAGGCAGAGGGATGTTCATTGTCGATAAAGCTGATTTCGCCGGCGCAGTCGCCCACTTTCAACGTGCTGACGGCCTGGCTGTCGAGCGAGCCGAGGTAGACCTTGAGCTGGCCCTTGAGCAGCAGATAGAGGTACTGGTTGCGGTTGAAGGGCGAGAGCAGTACTTCGCCGGCTTCCAGATCGCAGGCACAGAATTCTTTTAGCAGCTGGCTGATGCTGCTGGCGGCGACGTTATTGAACAGTCGCAGGTTGCGAAGTTGCTGCAGGTCAGCCTGCCATTTGGCGTCTTTCATTGGGTCGGCAGGTGTGACAGTTGTGGATTAGGAATGTTGGTCATCGCTAACGCTCCCTGCATTAAGGGCGAACACCATGCCTGAACATATTCCGCTGCCTGCGGCCTGACAATCCTTGTCGGACGCACGGGCGACCAGTGGTATTGAAGTTGAATGGTTGGTCACAAATCTGACGCGATCCTTGCGCCAGCACTTGCTTACTCGCTGGGGTGCAGTTCTATGGCCACGGCAAAGCCAGCCAGGCGCTTGGTTACGGCTTTAGCCAGCACTGCTTGCTTGGCTGGTAGGTAGATGTGGGCGACTTGGCCGCGTTTGTCATCGCTGAGCACCTCCACGCGCAGGCGCGAATCCAGCTCCGCCAGCGCAGCCTGATAGACGCGAGCAATGGCATTGAAGCGCAGCGCGGGTTTGAAGGTTTTACCCACGGCGGTCAGCGGGATGGCGTCGATGATCCAAGCGTCCTTGGGAATCGCCGCGCGCTCAGGAATGTGCTCGGCGGCGTGCGCCAGCAGTTCGGCTTCGGTGACCTGCGCGCCGGGCTTGAGTTGCACGTACACCACTGGCAGCTCGCCGGCCTTCTCGTCGGGCTTGCCCACCGCTGCGGCCATGGCTATGGCGGGGTGCTTGTGCAACGCTTCTTCGATCATCTGCGGGTCGATATTGTGGCCGCCACGGATGATCAGATCCTTGCTGCGTCCGGTTAGCCATATATAGCCATCGGCATCCATACGGCCCAAATCGCCAGTGTTGAACCAGTTGCCGTCGACCCAAATGCCGGCGTTCTTGCTGGTTTGCAGGTAACCCTTGAACACCGTGGCGCCACGGATGCACAGGTTGCCGATTTCATTGCGGTTGGCCTCTCTTAAATAATTGCCTTGCTCGTCGAGCACCTTGATTGCCACCTCGCAATAGGGCATCGGCAGACCGATGGAGCCGGGACGGCGCTCACCGGCGGGTGGGTTGGCGCAGCTGCCGCAGGTGCCTTCGGTGAGGCCGTAACCTTCGATCAGGGTCAGCCCGGTTTTGCTTTCGAACTGGCGGATCAGTTCCACCGGCATCGGTGCGGCGCCGCATAAGGCATATTTCAGTGAGCTGAGGTCATGGCCCTCGCTCGGCACCTGCAGCAGGCCTGCATAGATGGTCGGTACGCCGCTGAAGAAGCTGACCTTGTGGCGTTCGATGATCTTCCAGAAATTGCTGATTAGGCTGGGGTTGCGGTAACCCTGTGGGGTGGCCAGTAACACTTCGGCGCCGCCGATAAATGCGGTCAGACCGGTGACGATCACACCATTGACGTGAAACAGCGGCAGGCCGCAGAGGGTGACATCGTCCGGTTCGAAGCGGGTAACCATGTTCATGCTGTAGGCCATGGCCACTTCGTTGGCGTGGCTGTGTGGTGCGAGTTTCGGCGTGCCAGTGGTGCCGCCGGTGTGGAAGTAGCTGGCGATGTCATCGGGTGCGATTATTCGGCCGCTTTCCAGGAGATCATCCGGGCAGCTGGCGATCAGCTCATCGAAATCCAGCACGCCGTCCGGCAGTGTCCCGCGCTGTGCTTTGATGGCGCTGCGCTGTGGCTCGGGCAGCAGGTTGGCCATGTCCACGCAGATAATCGCCTTGAGCGCAGGCAGTTGCTCACGCAGGCCTTCGACCTTGGTCCATAGGTCGGTGCCGGGGAAGGGTGCAAGGGTCACCAGCAGCTCGGAGTCCGAGGCCTGGATTAACTCGGCGATATGTTCCGGATCGAGCAGCGGGTTAATCGCATTAACAATCCCGGCTGCTTCGCCGCCCCAGATGGTGAAATGGGTGTGTGGCAGGTTGGGCAGCAGAAACGACACCGCCTTGCCCGGACGCAGACCCAGGCGGTGGAAGGCGTTAGCGGTCTGGGTGATCTTGCCCAGCAGTTGTCCATAGCTGAGGCGGTAAGCCGCCTCGTCTGCCGTGCCCTGAAGGATAAACGAGAGTGCCGGCGCATCCGCTTGCCGCGCGGCGCTGCGGCGGATCAGCTCATAGGTGCTGGCCGGCAGGTCACGCTCGGCCAGTGGGGTTTGCTCGATCAGCTGGATATCGTGCAGGGTCTTGATCGCAGGGATGGCAGGCATAGGTGTTCTCGCTCGCAGGCAGTCAACTGGTGAGCCGTTGCTCCAGCCAGTCGGCGATGTCGCGGATTTCCTCATTCACCACTTCGTGGCCCATCGGGTAATCACGCCATTGCACGCTGACGCCGGAGGCGCTCAGGTAGTCATGGGCTGCGCGGCCCATGGCCGGCAGAACTATGTCGTCGAATGTGCCATGCAAGCACAGGACCGGCAGTTGTCTTTTTGTATCTGGCCATCCCTGGCCGATACCCTGCGGGCCGTCGCTGCGCGACGTCAAAAATGGTTCCTGACCATTTTTTGTATCTGCCAGAGTGATCTCGTCGCTGAAGGTCGGCGCATAAGTCGACAGGGCGATGACCCCGCCCAAGGCAAACTGCCAGCGCAAGAAGGCTGTATGCAGCACCACCGCGCCGCCCTGGGAGAAACCCGCGAGAACGATGCGTGCAGGGTCAATGCCGCTGTCACGTTGTGCTTCGATCAATGCGATCACTTGCTGCGCCGAGGCTTCCAGCTGCTCGCGATTGATGGCGCGGGCCGGGCTCATGGCCAGGATGTCGTACCAACTGGGCATGGCGTAGCCGCCGTTGATGGTCACTGCCTGGGTCGGCGCTTGCGGCAGTACAAAGCGGGTGCTGTGCAGGCGTTGCTGGAGCATCTCGGCAACGGGCATAAAGTCGTAGCGGTCGGCACCCAGGCCGTGCAACCAAATGACGCACGCGTCGGCGGCAAGTGTGGGCTGAAGAATCAAGGGTTCGCTCATATGAGGCTCCGCTGTGGTGCGTGTGCGCTGATTTGGTGCGCGGGAAAATTTAAGGGGTGGCGATTCTAGAAAGAAGTTGTCGCCAGGGTGCAAGTTTTGCTCTTGACCTGCCCGTATGGTGCTCAAAGCGCAGCGCTGGTACGGGCTTTGCTATACACCCTAGGGACTGATGACGTTGCCGGGTCGTGGTAACACTGCCACCAAACCGTGCGCGGAGCAGACTGAAATGCCTTTGCTGGCGTTTCACAGGCTCGCCAGGCGCTGCATGCTGTGCGACAAGTCACTTGCTATCTGTCTCTAGCCCATTCAAATAATGGGCGGGTGAGAGTTTATGGCCGCTGGAGCAATCGGCAACTAAACTCGCGCTAAGGTTTGATCCCCGGTTGAGTGTGTGCTGCCGACACAATCGACGAGCCCCATAAGGGTACGGTGGTAGAACCGAGACTCCAAACACAACAAAAGCAACTGGAGGTTTTAATGAAGATGATGAAATCCACATTGGCAGTACTGACCACCGCCGCTGTTCTCGGTGTCAGCAGTTTTGCTCAAGCAGGCGCTACTCTGGACGCGATCCAGAAGAAAGGTTTCGTGCAGTGCGGTATCAGCGATGGTCTGCCTGGCTTCTCCTACGCCGATGAGAAGGGTAACTACCTGGGTCTCGACGTTGACGTATGCCGTGCAGTGGCTGCTGCAGTATTCGGTGACGCCACCAAGGTCAAGTACAGCCCGCTGACCGCCAAAGAGCGCTTCACCGCGCTGCAGTCTGGCGAAGTCGATATCCTCTCGCGCAACACCACCTGGACCAGCTCGCGCGATTCGGGCCTGGGCCTGAACTTTGCCGGCGTCAACTACTACGACGGTCAAGGCTTCCTGGTTAACAAGAAGCTCGGCGTTTCCAGCGCTAAAGAACTTGACGGCGCAACTGTCTGCATCCAGGCAGGTACCACCACCGAGCTGAACCTCTCCGACTACTTCCGCGCCAACAGCCTGAAGTACACCCCGATCACCTACGACACCTCCGACGAGAGCGCCAAATCGGTTGAAGCGGGTCGTTGCGACGTACTCACTTCAGATCAGTCGCAGCTATACGCACAGCGCATCAAGCTGGCCGATCCGGATTCCTACGTGGTACTGCCGGAAGTGATCTCCAAAGAGCCTCTGGGCCCGGTTGTACGCCAGGGTGACGAAGAGTGGTTTGACATCGTGCGCTGGTCGCTCTACGCGATGGTCAACGCTGAAGAACTGGGCGTGACGTCGGCTAATGTCATGGAAATGTCCAAGTCGACTAAAAACCCTGATATCGCTCGTTTGCTGGGTGCTGAAGGCGAGTTCGGCAAAGACCTGAAACTGCCGAAAGACTGGGCCGTACAGATCGTCAAGCAAGTGGGTAACTACGGCGAAAGCTTCGAGCGCAACGTCGGTACCGGCAGCGAGCTGAAGATCGAACGTGGCCTCAACGCCCTGTGGAACAACGGTGGTCTGCAGTACGCACCTCCGGTGCGCTGACCGTCCGCTGCCAGCCGCTCTTCCTGAGTGGCTGGCATTGTTCTGATTGATGTGAACCTCATGCCCGCTAATGCGGGCATGAGGGTTCCAAGAGGGCTCCTATGCAAACCACTGCAAACGTCCCGCGCCCCGGTGGATCGGTTTGGACCGACCCCAAGGCGCGTGCCTGGCTATTTCAAATCCTTGCCGTTGTCGTCGTTGTGGCACTCGGCTGGTTTCTGTTTGACAACACCCAGACCAACCTGGAAAAGCGTGGCATCACCTCCGGGTTTTCCTTTCTCAATAACAGCGCCGGTTTCGGCATTGCCCAGCACCTGATCGACTACGACGAAAGCAACTCCTATGGGCGTGTTTTCGTGGTGGGCCTGCTCAACACCCTGTTGGTGTCGGTGATTGGTATTGTCCTGGCGACGCTGTTGGGGTTCCTGCTGGGTGTGGCGCGCTTGTCGCCGAATTGGTTGGTCAGCAAACTGGCCACTGTGTATATCGAGACGTTCCGTAATATCCCGCCGCTGCTGCAGATATTCTTCTGGTACTTCGCCGTCATGCTCTCTTTGCCAGGCCCGCGTCAGAGTATGGGCCTTGGTGAAACGTTCTTCCTCAACAGCCGTGGCTTGTATATGCCGTCCCCGAGCCCGGGGGGCAACTTTAGTCTGTTTGCCGGTGCGGTGATTGTGGCAATCATTGGCGCGGTGCTGCTGTCGCGTTGGTCGAAAGCGCGTTTTGAAGCCACCGGTCAACTGTTCCCGGTGTCGCTGGGGGCAATTGCGCTGCTGATCGGCCTGCCGGGTTTGGCGATTCTGTTGGGCGGTAACCCGCTGCAGTGGAGTGTGCCGGAACTGACCGGCTTCAATTTCACGGGCGGCTGGGTGCTGATCCCCGAGTTGATGGCGCTGACCCTGGCGTTGACCATCTACACCGCAGCCTTTATCGCTGAGAACGTGCGTTCCGGGATCATGGCCGTCAACCACGGGCAGACCGAGGCGGCGCGCTCTTTGGGCCTGCCTGCCGGTAAGACCCTGCGACTGGTGATTATTCCGCAAGCGCTGCGGGTGATTATTCCGCCGTTGACCAGCCAATATCTCAACCTGGCGAAGAACTCCTCGCTGGCTGCCGGTATCGGTTATCCGGACATGGTCTCGCTGTTCGCCGGCACGGTACTCAACCAGACCGGGCAAGCCATTGAGGTGATTGCTATCACCATGAGTGTGTACCTGGCGATCAGTATCAGCATTTCCATGCTGATGAACTGGTACAACAAGCGCATTGCGCTGATCGAGCGGTAAGGAGCAGCCATGCAAACTCATACCTTCAAACCTGATTTACCGCCACCTGCGCTCAGCGTCGGGGTGGTCGGTTGGTTGCGTAGCAACCTGTTCTCCAGCTGGTTCAACACCTTACTGACGCTGTTCGCAGCTTATTTGGTATGGCTGATTGTGCCGCCACTGATTCAGTGGGCCTTGATTGATGCGGATTGGACCGGTACCACCCGTGCCGACTGCACCAGTGGCGGCGCCTGCTGGGTGTTTGTGCAGCAGCGTTTTGGCCAGTTTATGTACGGTTTCTACCCGACAGAACTGCGCTGGCGCGTTGACTTGACTCTGTGGTTGGCGATCATCGGTGCTGCGCCGCTGTTCGTACCGCAGATGCCGCGCAAGGCCATATATGGCCTGGCTTTCCTGGTGGTTTACCCGCTGTTGGCGTACTGGCTGCTGCACGGTGGCTTCTTCGGTCTGTCGACCGTATCCACCAGCCAGTGGGGCGGCCTGATGCTGACCCTGGTGATCGCCGCTGTCGGTATTGCCGGTGCCTTGCCCTTGGGCATTCTGCTGGCGCTGGGGCGGCGCTCGGACATGCCGGCGATCCGGGTGATCTGCGTGACTTTTATCGAGTTCTGGCGCGGGGTGCCGTTGATCACCGTGTTGTTTATGTCCTCGGTGATGCTGCCGTTGTTCCTGCCCGAGGGCCTCTCCTTCGACAAGCTGATGCGGGCGCTGATCGGGGTGATCCTGTTTCAGTCGGCCTATATCGCCGAGGTGGTGCGCGGTGGTCTGCAGGCGATTCCCAAGGGGCAGTACGAGGCCGCTGCGGCCATGGGCCTGGGCTACTGGCGGATGATGGGTCTGGTGATTCTGCCGCAGGCCCTGAAGCTGGTTATTCCCGGCATCGTCAACACCTTTATTGCGCTGTTCAAGGACACCAGTCTGGTGATCATCATCGGCCTGTTCGACCTGCTCAACAGCATCAAGCAAGCCACCACCGATCCGGCTTGGCTGGGCATGGCCACTGAAGGCTATGTGTTCGCCGCGCTGATTTTCTGGATTTTCTGTTTTGGTATGTCCCGCTACTCCCAACATCTGGAGCGCAAGCTGGACACCGGCCACAAGCGTTAGGAGCCACGCCATGAATGAAGCAAGCATGAGTGAAGCAAACAAGCAGCCGGTAGCGGCTGACGGCATGATCCAAATGCAGGGCGTGCACAAATGGTACGGTCAGTTCCATGTGCTCAAAGACATCAACCTGAATGTGCAGGCCGGTGAGCGTATCGTGCTGTGCGGTCCGTCCGGCTCGGGCAAATCGACCACCATCCGCTGCCTCAATCGCCTGGAAGAGCACCAGCAGGGGCGTATCGTGGTCGATGGCACCGAGCTGACCCACGACCTCAAGCACATCGAAGCAGTGCGTCGTGAGGTCGGCATGGTGTTCCAGCACTTCAACCTGTTCCCGCACCTGACTGTGTTGCAGAACTGCACCCTGGCGCCGATGTGGGTACGCAAGATGCCCAAGCGTCAGGCGGAAGAGATTGCCATGCACTTTCTTGAGCGTGTGCGTATTCCGGAGCAGGCTAACAAGTTTCCGGGTCAGCTTTCTGGCGGCCAGCAGCAGCGTGTGGCGATTGCCCGCGCGTTATGTATGAAGCCGAAGATCATGCTGTTCGACGAGCCGACCTCGGCCCTCGATCCGGAAATGGTTAAGGAAGTGCTGGATACCATGATCGGCCTGGCTGAAGACGGCATGACCATGCTCTGCGTAACCCACGAAATGGGCTTCGCCCGCACCGTGGCGAACCGGGTGATCTTTATGGACAAAGGCGAGATTGTTGAAGAGAACGAGCCCAACGCGTTCTTCACCAACCCGCAGAACGAACGCACCAAGCTGTTCCTCAGCCAGATCATTCACTGAGCTTCAGTCGCAACAAAAATGGGAGCCTTCGGGCTCCCTTTTTTGTTGCGCATGGTGTGTGCGTTAGGTGCTCTTTTATTGATTTTCAGGCCACAGGCGCAACGGCTTGCCTTCGGCGGGCCACAGCTGCAGCTGCTCGGTGGCGGAGAAATCCCAGCGCTCTATCTTGCTCAGACTGTCGAGAAAGCGCGCTTCCTGCTCCATCAGCGCCGGTGCGCACATCTTGCGCGTGCTGCCGGCGGCGCTGAAGCTGAGCTTGTTGCCCTCCAGACTGTAGCCGGCAAACCAGTGGTTGCAGCCGGCGTTGCCATAGGCGCGGCCGTCGTCACCGAAGGTGATGGTCAGGTGGCTGCGGTCGATCAGCGGGCGTTCGCCGATCCACTCCACTTGATAGCTGTGATCTGTTTCCAGGTGCGGTGCGCAAGTGGCACAGCCCACGAGGCCGGCAGCCAGCAGGCTGATTGTCAGTGCGCGCTTCATAAAGCCTCCTTGTTGATGCAGTTTGGGCACAAGTGCTTGGCGTTTTTTGACCGCCAGCCCAGATCCTTGATCCGCGCTTCGGCGGCTGGTGCCTGGGCTTTTTTGCCGAGGGCGGCGTCGACGGCGAACTCAAAATCCAGCTGCGCGTTGCAGCTGTCGCAGTTGGCTTGCCAGTTGAAAATAGCCAGTTCCTTGAACGCCGGGCCAGTGGCCACAGCAACCCACTGGCCACGCGGGTTGATCAGGTGGCGAACCTTGTCGGCCTGCAGGCGCATGGACAATTCGCGGCTGCCTTTGAGGCTCACCAGCAGGGTGTCGCCGCTCTGGATCGAGCCGCCATTGCCGGTCACCTGGTAGCGGCCCGGTGCCAATGCGCGGCATTCAATCAAGGTGTGCTCGGGGTTGAGCAGGTTGTAGCGAAAATCGTGTTCAGCCATGGAGCCTCCAAATAGGCCTAAATGCTATCACGCGGTAGGAAGCAGCTGATTGATCGGTGCATCAGCCAGCCAGGCGGCGATATTGTTGCGGGTGGTGCCGGCAATGGCTGCCAATGCTTCGTGGGTGAGAAAACCCTGGTGCGCGGTAATCAGCACGTTGGGGAAGCTCAGCAGGCGCGCGAGCACATCATCCTGCAACGGTTGTTCGGAGCAATCCTCGAAGAACAGCTCGGCTTCTTCTTCATACACATCCAGGCCCAGATAACCCAGTTGCCCGCTTTTCAGCGCGCCGATCAGCGCCGGGGTATCGATCAAGGCACCGCGCCCGGTATTGATCAGCATTATGCCGCGCTGCATCTGCTGCAAACGCGCGGCGTTGATCAGGTGGTGGGTGGCGGCGTTGAGCGGGCAGTGCAGGCTGATGATGTCGCTGCTTTCGAGCAGCTGATCCAGCCCGACCTGTTGCGCGCCGGCGGGTAGCTCGGCGATGGGTGCTGGGTCATGGATTAGCAGCCGGCAGCCGAAACCGGCCATGATCCGCGCAAATGTCAGGCCGATCTGTCCGGCGCCGATAATGCCGACCTGTTTGCCGTGTAGGTCGAAACCGATCAGCCCGTGCAGGGAGAAATCGCCCTCGCGGGTGCGGTTGAATGCGCGGTGGGTGCGCCGGTTAAGGGTCATGATCAACGCCAGGGCATGTTCGGCGACGGCGTGCGGTGAATAGGCTGGCACGCGTACCACTGTCAGGCCGAGGGCATGCGCGGCGTGCAGGTCGACATGGTTGTAGCCGGCCGAGCGCAGGGCTATCAGCCGTGTGCCACCAGCGGCCAGCTGCTGCAGTACGGTGGCGCTGAGGTCGTCATTGATAAAGGCGCAAACCACCTCGCAGCCTACGGCCAGGCCGGCACTGTCCTGGCGCAGGTGCGCTTCCTGAAAATTCAGCTGCCAGTCGTCTGGGAAACCCGCAGCGCGAAAGCTCTGCTGGTCGTAAGGCTTACTGCTGAACAGGATGATACGCATGGGGCTTCCTTGGTTCGCGGGCTTGCTCGGCTTGAGTCAGGCGCTGACCTGGGCGTGTCGGGCCAGCCGGTCGATGGCGGCATCCAGTTCATCCAGGGCGTGCTGGGCAGCCGGGTCGTTCTGTTTCAACAGGGTTTCGCTGCGCTGACAGGCGGCGCGCAACTGCGGCACACCGCAGTAACGGGTTGCACCGTGCAGGCGATGCACGCGCTCAATCAGGCTGTTGCGCTCGCCACTATCACGCGCCTGGCGGATGGCCTGACGGTCACCGGGAAGGCCGGCGAGCAGCATGCTCAGCATATCGGCGGCCAGATCCGCCTTACCAGCGGCCAGGCGTAGGCCTTCGTCGGCGTCCAGCACGTTGAGGTTGTTATGCGTGGCACTGAGGCCGGTGTGCTCGCTGCTCTGGTTGCGCAGAGCCAGGCCGGTCCACTTGAGTACCACCTGGGCCAATTGGCGTTCGCTGATCGGTTTGGTCAGGTAGTCGTCCAGGCCGCTTTGCAGCAGGGCGCGTTTTTCGTTGGCCAGGGCATGGGCGGTCAGCGCGACAATCGGCACCGGGGCCTGGCCGCGTTCGCTTTCCTGTTGGCGTATTGCCTCGGTGGCCTGGCGACCGTCCATACCAGGCATCTGTACGTCCATAAAGATCAGGTCGAAGCGCTGCTCGGCGGCTGTTTCCACCGCCTCATAACCGCTGTTGGCGATGCTCACTTGTGCGCCCATATCGTCCAGTAGGGTTTGCACCAGCAGCAGGTTGGCCGGGTTGTCATCAACGCAGAGGATCAGCGGTGGCCGGCTAGGGGCGTTTTGTTGGTTTTCGGCGCGGTTGTGCCGTGGGCTGACCAGCTCGGCCAGGCCGCGCTTCAGCTTGCGCGTGCAGGCAGGCTTGGCTTGCAGCTGGCTGTACGCATCCGGTAACAGTCTGTGATAAAGCGCCTGCTCGGTGGTGGGGCACAGCAGCAGAGTTTTGCAGGCCAGGCGTTCGAGTTCCCAAATGCGTTGATCAAGGCGCTCCGGTGGCAGGGTCTGGGTGCTAACGCCGAGTACTGCCAGCTCAAACGGCTGGGCGCTATGCCGCGCTTCGGCCACGGCGCTGAGCAGGCTATCGAGGTTGTCGAAGCCGCTGACCTGCAGGCCGCAGTCTTCCAATTGGTGCTGTAAGGCCTGGCGGGCCAGGTCGTGGTGTTCTAGGGCAGCTACGCGGCGGCCGAGCAGCGGCGGGCGCGGCAGGTCCTCGGCATCGTCGCGGGCTTTGGGCAGGCTTAGGGTGATCCAGAACTCTGAGCCTTCCTCAGGCGTGCTGTCGACGCCGATTTCGCCGCCCATCTGTTCGATCAGACGCTTGGAAATCACCAGACCCAGGCCGGTGCCGCCGGCCTGGCGGCTAAGCGAGTTGTCGGCCTGGCTAAATGCCTGGAACAGTTCACGCAGGTCTTCATCGGACAGGCCGATGCCGGTGTCCTGCACGCTGATGCGCAGCTGCGCATGGTCGGCGCTTTCGTCTTCGAGCATGGCACGAATCACGATGGTGCCGACGCGGGTGAACTTGATGGCGTTGCTCACCAGGTTGGTCAACACCTGCTTGAGCCGCAGCGGGTCGCCAATCAGCGACAGCGGCGTGTCGCGGTAGACCAGGCTAAGCAGCTCCAGCTGTTTGGCGTGAGCGGCGGGGGCGAGGATGGTCAGGGTGTCCTGCAGCAGGTCGCGCAGGTTGAACGGGATATTTTCCAGCACCAGCTTGCCGGCCTCGATCTTCGAGAAGTCGAGAATCTCGTTGATGATCGCGAGCAGGCTGTCGGCGGATTTTTCGATGGTGCCCAGGTAATCCTGCTGGCGCGGAGTCAGCTCGCTTTTCTGCAGCAGGTTGGTAAAGCCGAGGATGCCGTTGAGCGGGGTGCGGATCTCGTGGCTCATGTTGGCGAGGAATTCGGACTTGATTCGGCTGGCCTCCAAAGCTTCCTTGCGCGCGAGATCCAACTCGATGTTCTGGATTTCGATGGTTTCCAGGTTCTGCCGCACGTCTTCGGTGGCCTGGTCGACGCTGTGTTGCAGCTCTTCCTGGGCGTTCTGCAGGGACTCGGCCATGCGGTTGATGCCCGAGGCCAGTTCGTCCAGCTCATGGCTGCCCAGTGGTGGCAGGCGCGTTTCCAGGCGGCCATCCTTGAGCTGGGCGACGCTTTGTTTGATCTGCCGCAGCGGGTCGTTGATGGTGCGGCTCATGCGCACGGCGAGCAGGGCGGTGACCATCAGCCCGGTAGCAATCAGCAGTAGGCTGGCCAGTAGGCTGCGGTAACCGCTGAGCAGGGTGCTGTGGTGCGACAGCTCCACCTCGACCCAACCCAGCAGCCGCGTGCCTGGTTCTGCAGTGGCCTTGCCGGTCAGGCTCAGGTGCTGCTGATACACCGGCAACAGAAAGCGCGTGGCGTCCTGGTTGCTGCTCTGCGCGGGCTGGGGCTCGCCTGCCGCCGGCGAGGGGTTGAGCATGCTCGGCCCTGCGTGGGCCAGAGTGTTGCGTTCGGCGGCGAGGAAACTTACTGCGCGCACATCCGGCTGCTCCAGCGCCTGGTTGGCAATGCGCTGCAGCACCTCGCTGTCACCGGCCTGCAGCGCCGGTGCGGCCAGCGGCGCGAGCTGCTCGATGATCATCTCTCCACGCTGCAGCAGTTGCCCCTGCAAACCGGACAACTGCACCCAGGTGAAATAGCCGCCCAACACCAGCGCCAACAGGCTGGTGGGCAACAGGGTGAGCATGAGCACACGGCCCTTGATGCCTAAATCCTTTAACACGCGCTGCCTCCTGTATTGACCTGGTGCAGTTTAGCGGCTGCACTTGTTCTTATGGCAAATGCTGTTGTCTACATTGGCTCTGTTATATGGCCGAGCGAGGTTTGCCGTTATCAT
Organism: Pseudomonas sp. C7.1; assembly: GCF_056312395.1. NCBI lineage: Bacteria > Pseudomonadati > Pseudomonadota > Gammaproteobacteria > Pseudomonadales > Pseudomonadaceae > Pseudomonas > Pseudomonas sp. C7.1. The sequence goes on from NZ_JBWDTL010000003.1 coordinate 1,025,435, forward strand.
GACGGCCTTCTTTGCTTCTGGATCATCTCGTTCGCCATGAGCCTGCATTACCCAACCATCGCCGATTGCGTCGGCAACACCCCGCTGGTGCGTTTGCAGCGCCTGCCGGGTAATACCAGCAACACCTTGCTGTTGAAGCTGGAAGGCAATAACCCGGCGGGTTCGGTAAAGGACCGCCCGGCGTTGTCGATGATCAACCGTGCCGAGCAGCGCGGCGACATCCAGCCTGGTGATGTGTTGATCGAGGCCACCAGTGGCAACACCGGCATCGCTCTGGCCATGGCCGCGGCGATCAAAGGTTACCGCATGGTGCTGATCATGCCGGACAACTCCACCGCCGAGCGCAAGGCTGCGATGACTGCTTATGGCGCGCAACTGATTCTGGTCGGCGGTATGGAAGAAGCCCGTGATCTGGCCCTGCAGATGCAGGCCGACGGCAAGGGCAAGGTGCTTGATCAGTTCGCCAACGGTGACAACCCGATTGCCCACTACACCAGCACCGGCCCGGAAATCTGGCAGCAGACGGGCGGGCAAATCACCCATTTCATCAGCTCCATGGGCACCACCGGCACCATCATGGGCGTGTCGCGCTTCCTGAAAGAGCAGAAGTCTGACGTGCAGATCGTTGGTCTGCAGCCGATGGAAGGCGCGGCGATTCCCGGCATCCGCCGCTGGCCCCAGGAGTATCTGCCGAAGATCTATCAGGCCGAGCGGGTTGATCGCATCATCGACATGGGCCAGCAGGAAGCCGAAGACGTGATGCGTCGCCTGGCGCGTGAAGAAGGCATCTTCTGCGGGGTGTCCTCCGGTGGTTCGGTGGCGGCCATGCTGCGCCTGTCCCAGGAAGTGGAGAACGCGGTGCTGGTGGCGATTATCTGCGACCGTGGCGACCGTTACCTGTCCAGCGGCATTTACGACGCCCCAAGCACTGATGGCAAAAGCAACTGATGGCCAAGAAAGACGGCGGTCTGCGCTTTCAACCCAGCGGTGGTTCCCGGGCGCCGCAAGTGCCGGTGGGCAAGAAGCAAAAACTCACCATTGAGCGCCTGGCCAATGATGGCCGGGGTATCGCTTTCAGCGAAGGGCGTACCTGGTTTGTCAGCGGTGCGCTGGCGGGCGAGCAGATCGAAGCGCGAGTGCTGGGCGCCCACGGCAAGGTGGTCGAGGCGCGGGTCGAGCGCATTCTCACCGCCAGCCTTGAGCGTCGTGAAGAGGCCTGCGCGCATGCCAAGGTCTGTGGCGGCTGCAGCCTGCAGCATATGCCCCATGCCGATCAGCTTGCCCTGAAACAGCGCATGCTCGCCGAGCAACTCAGCCGCTTGGCCAATCTTGCACCGCAGGAATGGGCAGAGCCCCTGGTCGGTCCCGAGCTGGGCTATCGCCGCCGCGCGCGTATCGCCGTGCGCTGGGACAACAAGGCCAAGCGCCTGGACGTTGGCTTCCGTGCCGCAGCCAGTCAGGACATCATCGCAATCAGCGATTGCCCGGTGCTGGTACAACCCTTGCAGCCGATTCTGCGCGCGTTACCGCAGGTGTTGTGTGAGCTGGATAAACCCCAGGCCATTGGTCATGTCGAGTTGTTCAGCGGCAGTAGCAGTGCTGTGCTGATACGACATACCGCTGCATTGAGTGAGGCGGACCTGGCCCGCTTGCAGGCGTTTTGCACTGGGCAGAATGCGCAGCTGTGGTTGCACGGCACTGCCGGCCCGCAGCCGTTTGAGCCGTCGCAGCAGCTGAGTTATCGCCTGGATGCGTTTGATCTCGACCTGGCTTACCGGCCCGGCGACTTTGTTCAGGTCAACCAGCCGGTGAATGACGCCATGGTTGCGCAGGCACTGGACTGGCTGGCGCCGCAGGCTGATGAGCGGGTACTGGATCTGTTCTGCGGTCTGGGCAATTTTGCTTTGCCGTTGGCCCAGCGAGTGCATGAGCTGGTGGCGGTGGAGGGCGTGCAGACCATGGTCGAGCGCGCCGCCGAGAATGCCGCGAGCAATGGCCTGGGCAATGCGCACTTTTTCCAGGCTGACCTGTCCAACCCGCTGCTTGAAGCGGGCTGGGCTCAGGGTGGTTTCGCTGCCGTACTGCTGGACCCGCCGCGTGATGGCGCCTTGCAGGCGGTCAAGCAAATGACGGCGTTGGGCGTCAAACGGGTGCTGTACGTGTCGTGCAACCCAACGACCCTGGCCCGCGACAGCGCCGAGTTGCTGGCGCAGGGGTATCGGCTGGAGCGTGTCGGTATCCTTGATATGTTTCCGCAAACCGCGCACGTTGAAGCGATGGCGCTGTTTGTCAGGCAGTAGCAGGCAGTAGATAGAAGCGCCGAGATACGGCGGCAGGTGCTTGGTTTTATCCGGCACCGCCCTTATCTCAGCGCTGCAGGGGCGTGCAGGGATTGCGCCTTAAGTGGTTAAACCGACCGGCTCAGAGAAGGCGGCGATTGTTCGGTGTGCATGCCGCGCACCGTAGGGAAGGTAAGCAAGATGGTTCAGGTCAGAGCGCATCAGCCGATTAACGACGACGGCAGCATTAACCTTGAAGCCTGGCTCGGGCATGTACTGAGTGTCGATCCGGCGCTGGATCGCGAAGCCCTGCGCGAGGCCTGCGAGTTCGCCCGTGAGGCCGAGCAGCAGGCCAATGCCTCGAAAAACCTATGGACCGAGGGCGCATCGAGTTTCCGCTCCGGTCTGGAAATCGCCGAAATTCTCGCTGACCTCAAGCTCGATCAGGACTCCCTGGTCGCCGCCGTGATCTACCGCTGCGTACGCGAAGGCAAGGTGCCGCTGGCGCTGGTGCATCAACGCTTCGGCCCGGTGGTGGCCAAGCTGGTGGAAGGCGTGCTGCGCATGGCCGCGATCAGTGCCTCGATGAACCCGCGCGATTCCCTGGTACTCGGCTCTCAAGCGCAGGTGGAAAACCTGCGCAAGATGCTCGTCGCCATGGTCGATGACGTACGCGTGGCGCTGATCAAACTGGCCGAACGCACTTGTGCCATCCGTGCGGTGAAGGAAGCCGATGACGAGAAGCGTCAGCGCGTAGCCCGTGAGGTGTTCGACATCTACGCACCACTGGCTCACCGCCTGGGCATTGGCCATATCAAATGGGAGCTGGAGGACCTGTCCTTCCGCTACCTGGAGCCCGAGCAGTACAAGCAGATCGCCAAGCTGCTGCACGAGCGCCGCCTGGACCGCGAGCACTACATCAATGAAGTGATGGGTCAGCTGCGCACCGAGCTTGAGGCCACAGGAGTCAAAGCCGACATCAGCGGGCGGGCCAAACACATCTATTCGATCTGGCGCAAAATGCAGAAGAAGGGTCTGCAGTTTAGTCAGATTTATGATGTGCGCGCGGTGCGTGTGCTGGTGCCGCAGGTGCGCGATTGCTACACCGCCCTCGGTATCGTGCACACCCTGTGGCGGCATATCCCCAAGGAGTTTGACGACTACATCGCCAACCCCAAGGAGAACGGCTACCGCTCGCTGCATACCGCCGTGCTCGGCCCAGAAGGCAAAGTGCTGGAAGTGCAGATCCGCACCCAGGCCATGCACGAAGAGGCCGAGCTGGGCGTGTGCGCGCACTGGCGCTACAAGGGCACCGACGTCAAAGCCAGCTCCAACCATTACGAAGAGAAGATTTCCTGGCTGCGTCAGGTGCTCGAATGGCATGAGGAGCTGGGCGATATCGGCGGCCTAGCCGAACAGCTGCGCGTGGATATCGAGCCGGACCGGGTTTATGTGTTCACTCCGGACGGTCACGCCATTGATTTGCCCAAGGGCGCAACACCGCTGGATTTTGCCTACCGCGTGCATACCGAAATCGGTCACAACTGCCGTGGCGCGAAGATCAACGGCCGTATTGTGCCGCTCAACTACAGCCTGCAGACCGGCGAGCAGGTGGAAATCATCACCAGCAAGCACGGCACGCCAAGCCGCGACTGGCTGAACTCAAACCTCGGTTACGTCACCACCTCGCGGGCGCGGGCGAAGATCGTTCACTGGTTTAAATTGCAGGACCGCGACCAGAACGTCGCCGCCGGTAAGGTGCAGCTGGAGCGCGAGCTGCAGCGCCTGGCACTGCCGCATGTGGACTTCGAAAAACTGGCCGAGAAGGCCAATATGAAGACCAGTGAGGACCTGTTCGCCTCCCTCGGTGCGGGTGATCTGCGCCTGGCGCAACTGGTCAACCTGGCGCAGCAACTGGTCGAGCCGGATCGAGTCAACGAGCAGCTGGAGCTGATTCCGCGCAAGGCCCTGGGTTTCAAGCCGGGCAAACGCGGCGATATCCAGATTCAGGGCGTCGGCAACCTGCTGACGCAGATGGCCGGCTGCTGCCAGCCGCTGCCGGGTGATCCGATTGTCGGTTACATCACCCTGGGTCGTGGCGTGAGCATTCACCGTCAGGACTGCGCCTCGGTGCTGCAGCTCGGCAGTCGTGAGCCGGAGCGGATTATCCAGGTCAACTGGGGCCCCGTGCCGGTGCAAACCTATCCGGTGGAAATCATCATCAAGGCCTACGACCGTTCCGGGCTGCTGCGTGACGTGACCCAGGTGCTACTCAACGAGCGGCTTAATGTGCTGGCGGTCAACACTCGCTCGAACAAGGACGACAACACCGCGTCCATGTCGATTACCGTGGAGATTCCTGGGTTGGATGCACTGGGCCGGCTGTTGGGTCGTATTTCGCAACTGCCGAATATTATCGAAGCGCGCCGCCATCGGGTTTCCTGAATCTCGTAGATGGGTTACGCGGCGCGCCGTGAACCCATCCTACGGATGCGTGTTAATCGACTTTTAGCACCAGCTTGCCGAAGTTCTCGCCGCTAAACAGCTTGAGCAGGGTTTCCGGGAAGGTGGTGAGGCCCTCGACGATATCTTCCTTGGATTTCAGCGTGCCGCTAGCCAGCCAGCCGCCCATTTCCGCAGCTGCTTCGGCAAAGCGCGGGGCGTAGGTCATTACCACCATGCCTTCCATCCGTGCGCTGTTGACCAGCAGGTTGAGGTAGTTGGCCGGGCCCTTGACCGCCTGTTTGTTGTTGTACTGGCTGATCGCGCCGCAGATGATCACCCGCGCCTTGAAGGCCAGGCGGGTGAGCACAGCATCGAGGATGTCGCCGCCGACGTTGTCGAAGTACACATCCACGCCTTTCGGGCATTCGCGCTTGAGGCCGGCGATCACGTCTTCGCTTTTGTAGTCGATGGCGCCATCGAAGCCCAGCTCATCAATCAAAAATTTGCACTTGTCCGCGCCACCGGCGATGCCAACCACGCGGCAGCCCTTGAGCTTGGCGATCTGCCCGGCAATGCTGCCGACCGCACCGGCTGCACCGGAAATCACCACGGTTTCACCGGCCTTCGGCGCGCCCACATCGAGCAGGGCGAAGTAGGCGGTCATGCCGGTCATGCCCAGGGCCGACAGGTAAAGCGGCAGTGGGGCGCGCTTGGGGTCGACCTTGTAGAAGCCCTTGGGCTCACCGAGAAAATAATCCTGCACGCCAAGGGCGCCGTTTACATGGTCACCCACGGCAAAGTCCGGGTGCTGTGAGGCCACCACTTCACCCACGCCGAGGGCGCGCATCACTTCGCCAAGGCCGACTGGCGGGATATAGGACTTGGCATCGTTCATCCAACCGCGCATGGCCGGGTCCAGCGACAGGTAGGCGTTCTTCACCAGAATCTGGCCGGGGTCAGGTTCGCCAACACTGGTTTCCACATAGCTGAAGGTCTCGCGGCTGGGCAGGCCGACCGGGCGTTGGGCAAGCAGGAACTGACGATTAAGTGGGGCGGTCATGGCAGGTACTCACTGAGCGGAAAGACTGTTGATAGCCCCTAGCGGTGCAATGGGCAAGATTTGCCCACGGGACGAATGGTGGTTAATCCATTCGAGTGATAGATGGTCTGGGGTGTTAATCACTTATTTGGATGAGGCTATCACCAGCAGTTTGATAGTGCTGCCTTGATGTGGAAGCGCTGATTAGACTCAGCGCGGTTTCTAATCCTTGGAGGATACGCACATGAGCTTTAGCTTTTCCGGCCGGGTTGCCCTGGTCACCGGTGGTGGTGCTGGTATTGGGCGTGCCACGGCACTGGCGTTCGCCAACGCAGGCCTGCAGGTGGTGGTGTCTGACGTTGATGTGGCGGGCGGTGAGGCGACTGTTGCGCTGATCCGTGAGGCGGGCGGCGACGCGCTGTTCGTGCGCTGCGACGTGACTCGCGATGCCGAGGTCAAGGTGCTGATGGAACGTACCTTGGGCGCATACGGGCGCCTGGACTACGCCTTCAACAACGCCGGTATCGAGATCGAGAAGGGCAAGTTGGCCGAGGGCACTGAGGCGGAGTTCGACGCCATCATGGGCGTTAACGTGAAAGGTGTGTGGCTGTGCATGAAGCACCAGATCCCGCTGCTGCTGGCCCAGGGCGGTGGTGCTATCGTCAACACCGCGTCGGTTGCCGGCCTGGGTGCTGCACCGAAGATGAGCATCTATGCCGCCTCCAAGCATGCGGTGATTGGTCTGACCAAATCGGCGGCCGTCGAATACGCGAAGAAGAAAGTGCGGGTCAACGCGGTATGCCCGGCGGTGATCGATACCGACATGTTCCGCCGCGCCTATGAAGCCGATCCGAAGAAGGGCGAATTCGCTGCGGCCATGCACCCAGTTGGGCGTATCGGCAAGGTCGAGGAAATCGCCACCGCCGTGCTGTACCTGTGTTGCGATAATGCGGCCTTCACCACCGGCCAGGCGTTGGCGGTGGATGGCGGCGCAACGGCCATCTGATTTCATTCAGCCATAAGAAAGCGTCCTTTTGGGCGCTTTCTTATGGCTTGCCATTTCTTTCACACGATTGGCCACTAAAGTCACTGCAGTGTTCTACGCCGCTGTTCAAGATCGCCCAGCGCTTTGATCAAGGAGTAAGCAAGCCGTGACAGCTGACCCGTTATTGACCCTGTTCCTGCCTATCGCCCTGGGCATCATCATGCTCGGCTTGGGGTTGTCGCTGAGCCTGGCGGATTTTGCCCGGGTGGTGAAGTTTCCCAAGCCGGTGCTGATCGGCTTGAGCTGCCAGTTGTTGCTGCTGCCGCTGGTGTGTTTCTTTCTGGCCAAGGCCTTTGGCCTGGCGCCGGCGCTTGCTGTTGGCCTGATGCTGCTGGCCGCCTCGCCGGGCGGCACCACGGCCAATCTATACAGCCATCTGGCCCACGGTGACGTGGCGCTGAATATCACCCTGACGGCGGTCAATTCGGTGATTGCGGTGCTGACCATGCCGCTGATCGTCAACCTGTCGCTGGCCTACTTTATGGAAGGCGACCAGGCCCTGCCGTTGCAGTTCACCAAGGTGGTGCAGGTGTTTGTCATCGTGCTCGGCCCGGTGGCCATCGGCATTTGGATACGCAGCCGTTTCCCCGGGTTTGCGCAGCGCATGGAGAAGCCGGTGAAGATCATTTCCGCGCTGTTTCTGCTGATCATCATCATCCTGGCGGTGGTCAAGGATTGGCAGACCTTCGTTGACTACGCGCCGCTGGTGGGTGGCGCCGCGCTGGCTTTCAACCTAATAAGCCTGGCGGTGGGCTATTGGGTGCCGCGCTTGTGCAAGCTGAGCCTGCGCCAATCGATTGCCATCGGCATGGAGATCGGCATCCACAACGGCACCCTGGCGATTGCCCTGGCACTGAGCCCGATGCTGCTGAACAACGCGACCATGTCGATCCCCGCAGCGATCTACAGCATCATCATGTTCTTTACCGCAGCGGCATTCGGTTGGTGGGTCAACTTTGCCCATGGCAAAGAGCTAAAGGCCACTGAGTAGGGATGGCCGAGTATGAAAAAGCCCGTCACTTGGACGGGCTTTTTATGTCTGCTGACGAAGTCAGTGCAGCGGCAGCTCAACGCCTTCGAAGAGTTCTTCCAGTTCGACCTTGCTGTGGCATTGCACGGCTTTGGCCATTATGTCGCGGGTCAGGTGCGGGGCGAATTTCTCGATAAAGTCGCACATAAAGCCGCGCAGGAAGGTGCCGCGACGAAAGCCGATCTTGGTCACGCTGGCTTCAAACAGCTCGCTGGCATCCAGCACCACCAGGTCCGGGTCGAGTTTGGGATCGACGGCCATTTTGGCCACGATGCCCACGCCCAGGCCCAGGCGTACATAGGTTTTGATCACGTCGGCGTCGGCGGCGGTAAACACCACTTTCGGCGTCAGGCCACGATGGCTGAAGGCTTCGTCGAGTTTGGAGCGGCCGGTAAAGCCGAATACGTAGGTGACGATGGAGTATTCGGCCAGGGCTTCCAGGGTCAGCTTCGGCAGTTTGGTCAGTGGGTGGCCCTGGGGCACCACCACGCAGCGGTTCCAGCGGTAGCAGGGCATCATGATCAGGTCGTTGAACAGCTCCAGACCTTCGGTGGCGATGGCGAAATCAACGGTGCCATCGGCGGCCATTTCGGCAATCTGCATCGGTGTGCCCTGGTGCATATGCAGGGATACATCGGGGTATTGCTTGATAAAGGCGCTGATTACCGGCGGCAGGGCATAGCGCGCCTGGGTGTGGGTGGTGGCGATGGATAGGGTGCCTTTCTTCTCGTTGGAGAACTCCTGGGCGATCTGCTTGATGCTTTCGACCTTGCGCAGGATTTCCCCGGCGGTGTTGATGATGCGCTCGCCGGCTGGGGTGATGCGGGTCAGGTGCTTGCCGCTGCGGGCGAATACTTCAACCCCCAGTTCGTCTTCGAGTAGGCGGATTTGTTTGCTGATGCCTGGCTGCGAGGTGTAGAGGCTTTGCGCCGTGGCAGAAACGTTGAGGTCGTGATGCGCGACTTCCCAGATGTAGCGCAGTTGCTGAAGCTTCATAAAAATCCCTCAAAGCAAAAAGACAGCCGTTCAGGTTACCGGCGTTTTATATAACCATAATGATGATTGAAGCATTGAATTTAGACTAAAAACTAAAAAGTGCGGCGCTTGTTTAAAGATCACCGCGACTGCGATGTTGCAGCATTGGCACCAGGTACACCGGTACTTCAGACAATTGCACCAGCCGTGAAGCGGTGCGCCCCAGCGGAATGTCCATATCCGTGCCGTGGCTGTGGCTACCTAAGACCAGTAAATCCACGCCGAGTTGCTGCGCTTCATCGAGTATCACCAGCGGAGGATCGCCCTGTACCACGCGCACGGCCTTGATCAGCTCCAGGTCATGCACGGCTTCACCTATTTCATCACGAAACCCTTCCAGTACCCGTTGCTCGATATTCGCCATCACCGTGCTCAGGCCGTTGGTGCGCAGTTCCTTGAGGCGCTCTTCATCCAGGTAGGTCTGCAGCACTGACTCGGCAAACAGGCCCATGGGTTCCACCGCGTGCACCACATACAGGCTGGCATTGAAGGAGCGGGTCAGCGCCAGCGCGTGCTGCAGGATGTAGGGGGCGTATAGGCCAAGGTCAGTGGCATAGAGAATTGAGCGAATCATGCGGCCTCCTTGACTGCCTGACTGGCGGGCCTGATTTGAGCTTAGCAGCGCCGTCGATAAGTCAAAGAAAGCCGAGGTTTTGAGGACGAATGGTTATATACGCAGGGAAGGCAATGCGAGGCTCTTTAACAGTTAGCCGTGTTTAGGAAAACTCTGAAAAAGACTTCCTGATTTTGGCAAAATAGCCGGACACCACCCGCCGAGTTTTCCGATGAAGCAGATCTCCTTCGCCGATGCTGAGTATGCCGGCAAGCGTAAACAAACCCGACGTGAGCGTTTTCTGATCGAGATGGATCGGGTGGTGCCGTGGAAGGGCCTGATTGCCTTGATCGAACCGCATTATCCGAAGGGTGAAGGCGGCCGGCCGTCATACCCGTTGATGGCCATCTTGCGTGTGCACCTGATGCAGAACTGGTTCGGCTACAGCGATCCGGCGATGGAAGAGTCGCTCTACGAGACCACGATTTTGCGCCAGTTTGCTGGGCTGGGGCTGGAGCGCATCCCGGATGAAACCACCATCCTCAATTTTCGTCGGTTGCTGGAGAAGCACGACCTGGCTACGGGGATTCTGGGCGTCATCAATGATTACCTTGGCAACTGCGGCCTACTGCTGCGCCAGGGCACCATCGTCGATGCCACGATTATCCATGCACCCAGTTCGACCAAGAATAAGGAAGGTAAGCGCGACCCTGAGATGCACCAAACCAAGAAAGGTAACCAGTACTTTTTTGGCATGAAGGCGCACATTGGCGTGGACGCCGAGTCGGGCTTGGTGCACAGCGTGGTGGGTACCGCCGCCAACGTTGCCGACGTGACTCAGGTCGACCAATTACTGCATGGTGAGGAAACCCATGTGGCCGGAGATGCTGGCTACACCGGTGTCCACAAGCGCCCCGAACATGAAGGTCGAAAAATGATCTGGTCGATTTCCGCCCGGCCTAGTTCGTACAAAAAGCACGGCAAGAAAAGCCTGATTGGCCGAATGAAACGCAAGATCGAATACGCCAAGTCACAGGTGCGCGCCAAGGTCGAGCATCCGTTCCGTGTGATCAAGCGTCAGTTCGGCTACACCAAGGTGCGCTTTCGCGGCTTGGTGAAAAACACAGCCCAGCAGGTCACGCTGTTTGCGCTGTCGAACCTGTGGATGGTGCGCAAACAGTTAATGCTTGCAGGAGAGGTGCGCCTGTAATGCGGGGAATAAACCCTGCGAAGCGCCCCTCAAGGGCAAAACTATGCATTTGAAGGTGAAAAATGGCCTGATTTTCGATTGAGACGCGGTTTTTTTGAGTCATTGAGAAAATCAGCTTGGAAAACGGGACTACTTCAGACCTTCCTTAGAGCGTGTTTACGATCTAGCGAGCTAGGAGCCTGTCGGACTTTCTGACTCTTCCTTGCGCTGAAAGTATTCGCGACAATCAAGGCCCTGCAATCGAGAGCCCCGCTGATGAGCCGTTTTGTCCTTGCTGACCGAGACACTGCGTATTTACTACCGCCTTCGGTGAACGAGTGGTTGCCGGCGGATCACTTGGCGCGGTTCGTGGTCGAGGTCATCGAGCAACTCGATTTGAGCGAGCTGACTGGGCAGTATGCGGGGCGGGGTTCAGCTGCCCACCATCCGGCCGTACTCCTGGGGCTGCTGATATACGGCTACGCCAATGGCGTGCACTCCAGCCGCAAGATCGAACGCGCGACCTATGACTCGGTAGCGTTCCGTTATCTGGCGGCCAACACCCACCCCGATCACGACACCTTGGCCACGTTCCGTCGACGTTTCCGGCAGCAGGTTGAATCGCTGTTCGTCCAGGTGCTGATGCTGGCGCGCGAGATGAAGCTGCTCAAGCTCGGTCATATCGCTCTCGACGGCACCAAGATCGAGGCCAACGCCAGTAAGCACAAGGCCTTGTCCTGGGCGCACGCCAACAAGATCGAGGCGCAGTTACGCCAGGAGGTCCAGCAGTTGCTGGCGCTGGCCGAGAACAGCGACTGCGCCGCCGTACCCGATGGCATGGATGTGCCGGCGGAGATTGCCCGGCGCGAAGATCGGCTCAGCGCGATAGCCCAGGCCAAAGCGAAGATCGAGCAACGTGCAGCTGAGCGACACGCCATTGAGCAACAGCAATTCGAGGCCAAGACGGCCAAGCGTGAGGCCCAGCGCAAGGCTGGAAAGAAACCACGCGGCAAGGATCCAGAACCGCCCGCAGCGGGCCCCAAAGACAGCGATCAAGTCAATCTGACCGATGAAGAGTCACGCATCATGCCCGTCTCCGGTGGCGGCTTCGAGCAGAGCTATAACGCTCAAGCCGGGGTCGACACCGAGACGATGCTGGTGGTCACACAGCATGTAACCCAGGCCTGCAACGACAAGCGCGAAGTGGTTCCCACGCTACAGCGCATAGCCACCTTGCCCGCCGAATTAGGCGAGGTGAAAAGCCTGATTGCGGACAGCGGCTTCTTCAGCCAGGCCAACGTGAGCGCCTGCCACGAAGCCAAGGTCGAACCGCTTCTGGCGCTCAAACGCGAGTCGCACCACACCCCGGTACTGGAGCGCTTTGCCACCGACTCGCCGCTACCACAGACGAGTAACCCAGTCGAACAGATGGCTCACCGACTGAGCACGCAAGAAGGTCGAGCGCTGTACAGGCTACGCAAACAGACGGTCGAACCGGTGTTTGGCATCATCAAGCGAGTGATGGGCTGGCGGCAGATGAGCATGCGCGGCCTGGCCAACGCCCAGGGCGAATGGAGCCTGGTGACCATGGCCTGGAACATCAAGCGTTTGCATGTGCTACGCGCGATGTAACGCGGCCGAAAAGTACGCCCACCCGCGTCCAGGCAGCTGCTCAGGTGCACGAACGGACCGCCTGGGTTCGCGATAGTCAACTCGGATGCTTAGAAAGAACGACCCCGAGCAATCAAAGACCTAAACCCGCGCTGTCATTCCTTTTCGGGTTAAGTCCGACAGGCTCCTAGAGCCATACAAGGCAAAAACAGGCGAGGAAGCGGAGTTTACTGGTGTAAATGAGCATTCCGAGCCTGTTTTTAGCGTGAAAGAATCCATCTGACAGACGAGCGCGAACCTGCCGGACACCAGCAAAAAAACACTCGGGGGTGGTTTAGCTCGGCAGGTAGCCGAACTTCTCCAGTGCCCTGAGCCAGCGAGCTGAATTGCGTTTGACCGACAAGGCTTCATAGTCCAGGGCGCTGTCCCGGTAGTGTTCGCGCCGCTTGAGCATGTAGTAGACGGTACGTAGCAGTTTGTGAGCCAAGGCGATGATCGCGCGCTTGTAGCCACGTCGAATCACCAGTGCCTGGAACTTGGTTTTGAATACCGATGCAGTGCGGCTGGCCGAGTGCGAGAATTCGCATAACAACCGCCGCACATGAGCATTGCCCTTACGTATCTTTCCAGGTTTGTGTTTACCTGCAGACTCGTTGTTGCCTGGACAGATGCCCACCCAGGAGGCTAATCGATCAGCGCTACCAAAGGCGTCCATGTCACTGCCGATCTCAACGATGAGTAGCGCCGCGCCGATCAAGTCAACGCCGGGCAGGGTCTGCAAAAGAGACAGGGCATTGCGCTCGCTATCGAGTTCGCTGAGCAGGCGGGCTTCGAAACGGGAAATCCGCGCTTCAAGCTCTTCAATGTGCTGCATCAACTCGTCGAGCACAAAACAGTGGCTGGCCGTCGGTTCTCCTTGCAGCGCCTCGAACAGCTCTTCACGGCTGGCCTTCAGGCGGCGCGTGGCGAACTTGAGCACTTCGTGTACGGGCTGACCCGCAATGATCGCCTTGACCATGGCCCGCGCAGAACGCCCATGCAGGTCGCTCACCACGACGCCGAGACGCACCCCGCTGTCGCTCAACACCTTGTGCAAGCGGTTCTTCTCCGAGGCCAACTGGCTGACCAGCTTCTGCCGCTGCCTGGCAATCAGGCGCAACTCGCGCAGCTTGGCCGGCGGCACAAACGAGCCACGCAAGAGCCCAGCGCGCGCCAGGATCGCCAGCCAGTGAGCATCGGCTATGTCCGTTTTGCGCCCAGGTACATTTTTGACATGCCGAGCATTGACCACCTTGGCCCTGATACCCACCGCTTCCAGGGCCGCATAGGGGCTCTTCCAGTAAACGCCGGTGCTCTCCATCACCACATCGTCCGGCTGCAGAGCCGCTACCCACTCGGCCAGCGCCCGACGATCACGCTTGAACGCGCCAAACTGACGGTGCTCGACTGTGATGCGACCATCCGTCTCTTCAATCACCGCGCAGGCAGTGATCTGGGCCTGATGCACATCCAGTCCAACCACACGTTTATAAAGGGCAATCAATTCCATACCCCACCCCTCTGCTGTCTACACTCAAGATCGGGAAGGTGGCGGTGATCGAACTGAATGAGCCTGAAGGGAACAAGTCCCCAACGGCCTATTTAGCGTTCGCTCTCGAAAGAGGCAATCCGGGGTACGAGTCAGTTCGCTGGATCATGTTAACGACGGGGTGTCTCCGCCAAAAAAACTAGCGACCTCTCACCGCCACCTTCCCTATCTATAGCTCTCTTTCATCATCAGGGGTGGCGGGGCTGCCATGACTGTTAACGCAGTAGGGCCGACGCGCAGCAGATCGTAAGCATGTTCTTAGAGTTGCGGCTCGTTACTGATGCCATGCGGCACATGCCCGGTGGGCACGACTTTGTTGGCTTTTTCGCAGTGGCCGGTCTGGTCGTCGAAAAATACGTCGGCGCCGAAGGTTTCCAGAATTGCGGCTTTTTCCAGGCCGCCGAGGAAGAACGACTCATCCAGGCGGATATTCCATTCACGCAGTGTGCGAATCACCCGCTCATGTGCCGGGGCCGAGCGGGCGGTCACCAGCGCCGTGCGAATCGGACATTGCTCTTCGGGAAACTCCTGTTGCAGGCGGTGCAGCGCGGCGAGGAACGGTTTGAATGGGCCGCCGCCGAGCAGCTCACGGGCGGACTGGCGCTCGTGACTCTGGAAGGCTTCCAGACCGGCCTGTTGATAGACGCGCTCGGATTCATCGGAAAACAGCACGGCATCACCGTCGAAGGCGATACGCAGCTCATTGCTTGCCGCCCGCCGAGCGCCGCCGGAGAGAATGGTCGCGGCACCAAAACCGGCCCGCAGCGCGCTGCGCACATCTTCTGCGTGGGTAGAGAGGAATAGATGGCTGCCGAATGCGGCCAGATAAGGGTCTGGGCTGCGCCCGCCAACAAAGGCTGCGCGGGAGATGCCTAGGCCGTAGTGCTGGATCGAGTTAAACGCGCGCAGGCCAGTGTCGGCGCTGTTGCGCGATACCAGAATCACCTCGACTCGCTGTTGCTTGAGGGTGGTGTTCAGCGCCAGAAGTTTTTCTACCAAGGGAAAGGCATCGCCTGGGGGGAGAATCTCGTCTTCATGCTCGATCTGGTATTGGCGATAGGCCTCGACGCCCTGGCTTTCATAAATCTGGTGGCTTTCACGCAGGTCGAACAGCGCCCGCGAGGAGATCGCCAGTACCAGTTTGTCGCCTAATCCCTTGCTCATGGCTGTGTCCTATTGCGCGCGTTGTTCGAGGAAACGCAGAGTTTGGTAGAGCATCTCGGTGCGCGGCATGGCGCAGCCGGCCTGTGCTGCAGCGGCCAACGGCGCGGCGTAGATGGCATGCAGTTCCAGCGGGCGCTGCAGGGTAAAGTCGTGGTACATGCTGGGCAGGTAATCCGGCATGCAATCAGTGGCCGCCAGCAGCTTGCCGGCAAAGCCGGGCGGCAGTTGATGGCCGCAGGCGGTGGCGGCGTCTACCACTTCCTGCATGATCGCCTCGATCAGCGCGCGGCTGTCGGCATTGCCCATCAGCGCCGTGGTGGCGCTATTCAGCAACACGGCCAGGCCGTTGTAGGGCACGTTCCACACCAGCTTCTGCCAGCGCGCCTGGTTCAGTTCCGCCATGGCGCTGGAGCCCAGTCCCGCAGCCTGAAATAGCGCGCTGCCTTGTTCGAGGATTTGCTGGCGGCTTTCGGCATCGCTCGCCGGGCCCGAGTGATAGCCCAGGTTGACGCTGCCCAGGGCCTGGTGCTCAACCACGCCCGGTGCGCTGCGATGGGCGCAGATATAGCAAAGGCCGCCCAGCAGGTGCAGCGAGTCCGGCAGCAATGGGCGCAGCTCGTCTTCCACGGCAAGACCGTTCTGCATCAGCACCACCTTGGCGCCGGGCGCGGCGGCTTGGCTGATCAGCGGGGCCAGTTCGGCGTTGCTGGTGGTTTTGGCGCCGATCAGTAACCAGTCGCAGGGCGGCATATCGGCAACCGACTGGTACGCTTGCACCGGTTGTAGATGCAGGTTGCCGTGCAGGGCGCTATTGACCTGCAGGCCCTGGCTGGCCACAGCGGCAAATTCGCTGCGCAGCAGAAAGTGCACATCAAAGCCGGTGCGGGCCAGCATCAGGCCATAAAAGCCGCCAATCGCGCCCGAGCCGATAATGCCGATACGTGGAGATGGGTTCATCAGGTAATTCCTCTGCGGGGCGCGACAGGGCAGTGTCCAGCGCCTGGGTGAGTTCGACGAGCTGCAGGCGACTCTGCAATGCGCCATAAAATTATGGCCAAGCCATCCATGGCGGCCACCCTACGGGCCGTCGCTGCGCGACGTTAAAAATTGCTCCCGGCAATTTTTTGGCCATCGCGTATTACGAACAACGCGGGTAGATGGAATACCTCATAACGCGTCACTAAACCGCCGTTGTTGGCCGCATCGACCCAAGCCAGCCGCTGTATCGGCAGGGGTAATTTAGGCAACTCACGCCGCGCCCAACGGCAACTGGCACAACCTATGCTGGTAAATATCAGCAGTGAAGTACCGGGCAAGTCGAGCAGATGGCGGTCTGCATCTAAATCGGTCAGTTCCAGTTCAGTCACTATACTGCTCAATGTGGTATCAAATTGATGGCATCCGAGGTAGTCATAGATGCGTCACTTTCTGCGTCATCCCAGTGATATGCCGGTTGAGTTAGTGCTGCGCAAACAGGCATTTGTACCCAAAGAGCGGCTCAACAATATCAGCCTCGGCGGTGTGGCTTGCAACTCCAACCGCGCTTTTCGCCGTGGCACGGCCATTGAACTGCGTATTCCGCTGTTCGGTGAGCACGCGCGTTATCCGGGCCTGGTGGCCTGGTGCCGCAAACAGGAGGGCGAATACCTGGTGGGTATTGCTTTTATTGATGAAGACACGCTGTTTCGCGCGCGCATGGTCGAGCAGGTCTGCCAGATCGAACATTATCGCCACCAGCGCGAGCAGGAAATGGGCTGCAGTCTGCCGGTCGAGGTGGTGGCGCAGGAGTGGATCAGCCAGCACGCCGCCGAGTTTTCCCGCGCCAGCCTGAATTAGGATTGCCCCGCCTGCAGGCCGTTGAAAAAACGTAGGCGAGGCAGGCAAGACAAGGCAAAAACGGCCGAGGAAGCGGAGTTTACTGTTGTAAATGAGCATTCCGAGGCCGTTTTTAACGCAGTATTGCCAACGCAGGTAGTTTTTCGGCGACCTGCCAAGCCCATTGTCGAGCCAGGCCTATACGCGCTAAGGTTCGGCTCCCCGCTGTGCTCATATTGCTGTGCTCCGCCACACGGGGATCGCTGGCGGCCGGCACCCGTGACCTGATGACTCTGACTGATGAATAGCACGATGGCTGATTTACCGATTGATGACCTGAACGTTGCCTCCAACGACACCCTGATAACCCCGGCACAGCTCAAGCGTGAAATCCCGCTGACCGAGACTGCGCTGCATACGGTTGCCAGCGGCCGTGAGGTGATCCGCAATATCCTCGATGGCAAGGACCATCGCCTGTTCGTGGTGGTGGGGCCGTGCTCGATCCACGACATCAAGGCCGCCCACGAATATGCCGAGCGCCTCAAGGCGCTGGCTGCCGAGGTCTCGGACAGTTTGTATCTGGTTATGCGGGTGTATTTCGAGAAGCCGCGTACCACCGTCGGCTGGAAGGGCCTGATCAACGATCCATTTATGGACGACTCGTTCAAGATTCAGGATGGTCTGCATATCGGTCGTCAGTTGCTGCGTGACCTGGCAGAAATGGGCCTGCCTACCGCGACTGAAGCCCTCGATCCGATCTCCCCGCAATACCTGCAGGACCTGATCAGCTGGTCGGCCATCGGCGCGCGTACCACCGAATCGCAAACCCACCGCGAAATGGCTTCCGGTCTGTCCTCGTCCGTGGGCTTCAAGAACGGCACCGATGGCGGCCTGACCGTGGCGATCAACGCCCTACAGTCAGTCTCCAGCCCGCACCGTTTTCTCGGCATCAACCAGGAAGGTGGTGTGTCTATCGTCACCACCAAAGGCAATGCCTACGGCCACGTGGTGCTGCGCGGTGGCAACGGCAAGCCGAACTACGACTCGGTAAGTGTTGCCGTGTGCGAGCAGGAACTGACCAAGGCCGGCATCCGCCCGAACATCATGGTCGATTGCAGCCACGCCAACTCCAACAAGGACCCGGCCCTGCAACCGCTGGTTATGGAGAATGTGGCCAACCAGATTCTGGAAGGTAACCAGTCAATCGTCGGCCTGATGGTGGAAAGCCATTTGGGTTGGGGTGCTCAGTCGATTCCCAAGGATCTCAGCCAGCTCAAGTACGGCGTATCCATCACCGATGCCTGTATCGATTGGGAAAGCACCGAGAAAACCCTGCGCGGTATGCACGCCAAGCTCAAGGACGTGCTGCCTAAGCGTCAGCGCGGCTGATTGCACCGGCTGTAACAAAAACGGGCTTATGCGTTATGCATAAGCCCGTTTTTATGGGGTGCCATCCATGGTCATCGTTCTTCAGTTGGGTAGGTTGGGTTGAGGAGCAACGCGACGAAACCCAACGAGTCATACATCGCCTGTTGGGCTTCGCTGCGCTCAGCGCCAACCTACGCGTCCCGCTTGCCCCAGTTGAGTATCGCCAGGGTCAAGAGGCCGGCAACTATCCCCCAGAACGCCGAACCCACCGAGAACAGGCTCATGCCCGAGGCGGTAACCAGGAAGGTGATCAGCGCCGCTTCACGTTCCTTCGGCTCGCTCATGGCCTGGGTCAGGCCGCCAATGATCGAGGCGAACAGCGCCAGCGCAGCGATGGAGAGGATCAGTGCCTTGGGCAAGGAGGTGAACAGCGCGGCCAGGGTGGCGCCGAAGATGCCGGCGATGCCGTAGAACACCCCGCACCAAATCGCAGCCGTGTAGCGCTTCTTCGGGTCCTCGTGGGCCTCGGGGCCTGCGCAGATCGCCGCGCTGATGGCCGCCATATGGATGCCGTGGCTGCCGAAGGAGGCCAGCAGTATCGACGTCAGGCCCGTCGTAGTTAGCAGCGGGCTGGCCGGCACGTCATAGCCGTTGGCGCGCAGTACGGCCATGCCCGGAAGGTTCTGCGAGGCCATGGCGACAATAAACAGAGGAATGCCGATGCTGATGGCCGCCGACAGGGAGAAGCTCGGTGTGGTCCATTCCGGCACCGCCAGTTGCACTTCGAAGTGCTCAAAGTTCAGCAAGCCGAAGAGCGCAGCCAGCACGCTACCGACAATCAGCGCCGCCAGTACGGCATAGCGCGGCAGTAGGCGTTTGCCAAACAGGTAGGCCAGTAGCATCGCCACCACCAATAAGGGTTGCTGCTCGGCGGCGACGCAGATTTCCAGGCCGATCTTGAACAGCACACCCGCCAGTAATGCTGCTGCGATGGAGCCGGGGATGCGGCGCATCAGGCGGTCGAAGGTGCCGGTCAGGCCGATCAGCACAATCAGCGCCGAGGCGAAAATATAGGCGCCAATGGCCTCGCTGTAGGGCGCGCCGGGCAGGCTGGTGATCAGCAGCGCCGCGCCGGGGGTGGACCAGGCAATCATCACCGGTGCACGGTAGCGTAGCGACAGGCCGATGCAGCAAATCGCCATGCCAATCGACAGCGCCCAGATCCACGAGGAAATCTGCCCGTTGGTCAGGCCGGCGGCCTGGCCGGCCTGGAACATCAACACCAAGGAGCTGGTGTAGCCGGTGAGCATGGCGATAAAGCCGGCAACGACCGCCGAAGTGGAGGTGTCAGCCAAGGGGCGTAAGCGGGCTTGCGGCAGCTCGTGCATCAGAACAGTCCGCTGTCGGCGAGGATGGGATATAGCGAGGCCACCAATAGCAGCGCCATACCGATATTAAACACGCGCAAACGCCGCGTATCCTGCAGCCAGTTGCGCAACAGGCTACCGACGACGGTCCATACACTCATGGTCGGGCAGTTGACCAAGGCAAACAGCGTTGAAATCAGCAGCACATTGGTGACGAAATTGTCCTGCGGCGTATAGGTGGTGATAGCGCCGATCGCCATGATCCAAGCTTTTGGATTGACCCACTGGAAGGCCGCAGCCTGCAGAAAACTGAACGGTTTGCCGCTGGCAGAGGCTTGGCTGCTAGGCGCGCCGGCATTGGCGATCTTCCAGGCCAGGTACAGCAGGTAGGCGGCCCCGGCATAGCGCAGCACGGTATAGAGCAATGGCACCTGTTCGAACAGTTGGCCGAGCCCTAGACCAACCGATAACACCAGCAGCATCAGTCCCAGGCTAATGCCCAGCATATGCGGCAAGGTCCGGCGCAGACCAAAGTTTGCTCCAGAGGCGAGCAGCATAGTGTTGTTCGGTCCCGGCGTTACCGAGGTGACAAAGGCAAAGGCGATAAAGGCGAGCAGCAGTTCGGTAGTCATGGCGCAGCACTCAGGGGGCAGTGCTGATCAGCCTAGGGGCAGATGGGCAGGGCGTCGCGGTACAGCGGGGCGGGCAATGGGCAGTACAGTTTTAAAGTGTTTTTTAAAAATAACGGTACAGTTTCTCTGCGGTAGCAGTACAGTCGGGATACCTGCCATGCCAAGAACCTGTAGGAGCCAGCTTGCTGGCGATTCGTTCCCGCAAAAGCATCGCCAGCAAGCTGGCTCCTACAGATAAATAATCGGCGAGCTTCATCGCCCAGCCAGTGCCTGGTTGACCTTGAGCCAGCCCTGCACCGCGTCATCACTTACTTCGCCGAACGCCCGCTGCAGCAATTTGGCCTGTTCGCGGCGCAGCGCCTGTTCCAGCTTGGCCCCTTCGGCGGTAAAGCCGAGCAGGCGTTTGCGTTTGTCGTCTTCGGCGGTAAGGCTTTGCACCAAATCCATTTCCAGCAGCTGACGCAGTGGAGTGTTCAGCGCCTGCTTGCTCACACCCAGGTAGCCGAGCAGCTCTTTCATACTCAGGCCGGGGTACTTGGCGATAAAGAACAGAATGCGGTGGTGCACCCGCGACAAGCCCCGGCGCGCGAGCATTTCATCGGCTTTGGCGGTAAACGCCTGGTAGCCAAAGAAGAAGGCTTCCATGGCGGTTTGCTGAGTAGCGGTGCTCTTGAAATCAAGCATTAAGGTCAAGCCTATTGACGTATATATGATGGCCGTCGTAGTTTCAGGCAAACAGAGTTTCGGTCAAACAGTTTGACCTATTTTTATTTGCCTTCGCTACCGGTGTATCCATGGCCTTCTCCGAACGTGTTGCCCGCCTGAAAAGCTCCCTGATCCGTGAAATCCTGGCTGCCGCGCAGCGCCCGGAAGTGATGTCGTTTGCCGGTGGCTTGCCCGCCGAACCGATGCTGCCCAAGGTCGAGTGGGCCGATATGCCCGCCAGCATGGGCCAGTACGGCACCAGCGAAGGCGAGCCGGCGCTGCGTGAAGCCATCGCCGAAGAGGCGCGTGCCCTGGGTGTACCTTGCGACGCCAGTCAGGTGTTGATCGTCAGCGGCTCGCAGCAAACGCTGGACTTGGCCAGCAAGCTGTTTATCGATCCGGGCACCGAAGTGCTGCTCGAAGCGCCGACCTACCTGGCCGCGTTGCAGGCCTTTCAGCTGTTCGGCGCCGATTGCATCGCCGTGCCGCAGGAAGACGATGGCCCGCAGCTCGATGCGTTGCGCGAGCGCCTGCAGAACCACAAACCTGCCTTCGCCTACCTGATCCCAACTTTCCAGAACCCCTCGGCGGTGCGCTACAGCGAAGCCAAGCGCGATTCCGTGGCGGCGCTGCTCGACGAGTTCGGCGTAACCCTGATCGAGGACGAACCCTACCGCGAGCTGGTGTTCGATGAGGGCAGCGCCACGCCGATTGTCAGCCGCCTGCAGAGGGCCAGCTGGATCTACACCGGCACTGTGTCGAAAACCCTGTTGCCGGGGCTGCGCGTCGGCTACCTGATTGCCACACCGGATTTGTACCCCTACTTGCTGCGCCTCAAGCAGTCAGCTGACCTGCACACCAACCGCATTGGCCAGTGGCAGGCGCTGCAATGGCTGGGTACACGCCATTACCGCGAGCACCTGGCGGAGTTGCGTGATTTCTACCGGGTGCGCCGCGACGCCATGCAGGCGGTGCTGGAAGAGCACTTCAGCGACCTGGCCGACTGGCAGATTCCTCAGGGCGGACTGTTCTTCTGGCTGACGTTGAAGCAGCCGTTGGACACCCGCACGTTGCTGGCGCCAGCGTTGGCGCAGAACGTGGCGTTTATGCCCGGCGAGCCGTTTTTTATCGATCCGGACGCCAACCCTGGCCATTTGCGGCTTAACTTCAGCCACGTTGCGCCGGAGCGTTTGAGCGAAGGCCTTAAGCGTTTGGCCGAAGTGATCCGCCAGGCCCAGGGGCTTTAGATAATTGATAAGACTGTAGGAGCCAGCTTGCTGGCGATCAGCTGTTAGCAAAAGCATCGCCAGCAAGCTGGTTCCTACACAGAGCAGATTGGCAGGAAAGATAGGAGGCACCATGTTCAAGGTTTATGGCGATTACCGCTCGGGCAACTGTTACAAGGTCAAGCTGATGCTGCATCTGCTGGGGCTGCCCTATGAGTGGGTAGCGATGGACATCCTCAAGGGCGAAACCCAGAGCGAAGCCTTCCTGGCCAAGAACCCCAACGGCAAGATCCCGGTGCTGGAACTGGAAGACGGCACCTGCCTGTGGGAGTCCAATGCCATCCTCAACTTCCTCGCCGATGGCAGCGCGTTTCTGCCGAGTGAGCCGCGCCTGCGCACCCAGGTGCTGCAGTGGCAATTCTTCGAGCAGTACAGCCACGAGCCCTATGTCGCGGTGGCGCGCTTTATCCAGCTGTACCAGGGCCTGCCTGAAGCGCGCCGCGCCGAGTATGAGGAGTGCCATGTGCGGGGGCACAAGGCGCTCAAGGTGATGGAGAAGCAGCTGCAGCGTACGCCGTATCTGGTCGGGGACAACTACTCGATTGCCGATATCGCCCTGTACGCTTACACCCATGTGGCGGACGAAGGTGGCTTCGACCTAGCCCCGTACCCGGCCATTCGCACCTGGCTGGACCGCGTCGCCAGCCACCCACGCTATGTCGGGATGCTCGACTGATAGCTCGTCAGGTGAGATGGGTGGTGAGAAGCGTGCGCGCGCTCACCGCCCAGTTGCCAGCTCAAGGTAAAAAGCACTTATCATTCAACGATCTATCTACATGACTGGGTCGCGGATGCAATCTGCTGTTCAGCGCTATAAGCGGCTGTTGTCCGCTGCACTTGCGCGCTATTTCCCTCATACCACAGCCTATTTGCGCGCCGAGCGTGAAGCAGCGGCGCAGTTAAAAGCGCCCGCGTCACGGGCCAAAAAACCAGCTGCCAAGGCCAAACAGGGCAGCGTGCAAGCGCCGGGCAAACCACGCCGCGCCGCCAGTAAATCCCGCACTCAGGGCATTTACGGGCCGGCCCTACTGGCGGTTGAGGCTACGCACAGTCAGGCCATGCGCGAGCAGGTGGAGCGGGCGGTCACGGTCGGTTTGCTTAGCGCGCCATCGGATGAGCAGTGGGCGATGATCCTCAGCAATCATCCGTTGACGCGCATCTTTGCCGGGGCCGGTTCTGGTAAGTCCACCACCCTGGTGCTGCGGGTGGTGTTTATGCTCTGTCACCTGGGCATCAAGCCCGAGCAGCTGACGGTAATTTCCTTTACCAATGCCTCCTGCGCCGAACTGCGTGAACAGCTGTGCAAGGTGCTGGGATTTTTCGATTACCCCTTCGATGCCGCCCAAGCGCGCCAGTGCGTGCGTACCTTTCACTCGGCCATGGGCAGCGTGGCCAACAACCTGCTGGGCAACCCGCGCTGGTTCGAGCAACTGGATGACCCACAAGCGGCGAGCCGCGAACTGGATAACCCGCTAAGCGCCGGACGGCTGCGCCCGGCTCAGCAGCGCCTGCTTAAACAGGCCTATCAGCAGTGCTACGCCGAACAGCCGGCGTTTCGGCAAAAGGTCCACAGCTTGCTGCAGTTGCCCATCCCGCCGGCCGAGAGCAAGCGCCTGCCCAAGGCACCGTTGGATGTCTACAAGCTGCCGGGCGAATTCAGCCCTGCGCCGCTGTATGAGGCGTTTTACGCCCAGGCTGGGTTTGCCGAAAGTATCGGTATCGACGTATCGGCCATACAGCCCCAGGCCCTCAGCGGGCCGGTAAATGTGCGTGAGTTCGCTGAGGCTTTGCTGCTGTTCTGGCCGTACTTCGAGCGCTGCCTGCAGGAGCAGGGCGTGCTGACCTTTAATGCCGCCTTTGCCCAACTGACGGCGCGGTTGAATGCCGGCGAGCAGAGCGTTGCGCCACAGCTGCTGGCACCGTTCAGCCATCTGTTGATCGACGAATTTCAGGACATCTCGCCGCAGATCGTCCAGTGGCTGCAGGCCGTGCATCGCACGCTAGCCGGGCAGGGTGCAGCGGTCAGCCTGATGGCGATTGGCGATGACTGGCAGTCAATCTACGGTTGGCGCGGCAGCTCGCCGGAGCTGTTTATCGATTTCGACCGACATTTTCCGGGCAAGGGACGGGCAAAGCACAGCGCCGTGCTGACCCTGGCCAACAACTACCGCTCAATCGAGCCGATCATCCGCGACGCGGAAGCGCTGCTCGGCGGCGTGCAGCATAAGCAGGCAAAAACCAGCCAGGCGATCAAGGCCACCCAGCCTGGCGATCACGGCGTGCGCCTGATTCAGCGTTTCGATAGCAAGGCGCGCCTGCCGGAACTGCTCAAGCAGATCAGCGAACAATGCGCCTATGCCGCCGCACGCAACAGCCGCGAGCGCAACGCGGTACTGCTGCTCAGCCGGCGCAACGAACCGCTGCAGGCCATCACCGCGCAGCTGGACAAGAAACTGCCGGTCAAGGCCTACACCATCCACCGCGCCAAGGGTTTGCAGGCCGAGGTGGCGATTATCCTCGACGACTGCATGCCGCCCGAGCCGCACCCGCTGCGTAATGCGCTGTATGCCTACTCGGGTTTCTTCAACAACAGCTACGACCAGGCCATGCAGGATGAAAGCCTGCGCCTGGCCTACGTGGCCGTCACCCGTGGCGTCAGCCGGGTGTTCTGGTATTGCCAGAAAACCCAGGGCGCGACGCGCATCCTGGCGGGGCGGGGGCGCTAGGCGATCCGGGGGGCTACGGAGCCAATACAGGTAATGGAGCAGCAGGCTTGGGTTGGTGCGACAGTTGGCCCCAGCGCATAGTCGACCGGTTGGTGATAGAACACGGAACCTCTACTGGCTGGAAATAGGTATGAATTTCACTGAATACGGACATTCTGCGGGTAAGCCGGTCGTGTATTTCCACGGCGTACCCGGTTCGCCCATTGAAGCTTCACTGTTCGATGGCCCCGCGCAGGAGCAGGGTTTGCGCGTGCTCTGTTTTGATCGGTTTTCTATCGATCAATCCTTTATTGGTGCGGCTTACTACCAACGTATAGCGCGCGCAATAAATGAGGCGGTCCAGGGTACTCCGGTCGACTTTATCGGTTTTTCCATGGGCAGCCACGTGGCACTGGAGACCAGCCGCTACTTGCCGAGGCAGGTAAAAAGCCTGCACTTGGTTTCAGCGGTAGCGGCCCTTGATCAGGGCGACTTTCTGGATGGGATGGCCGGCAAGGCGGTCTTTTCCCTCGCCAAACACCACCCGATGCTGTTCCAGTTGCTTGCGCGGTGGCAGGCATTACTGGCAGCGCGAGCGCCTGGCGTGCTGTTTCGTATGCTGTTCGCCAGTGCCGTGGGGCAGGACAAAATTCTCGTCAGCCGGCCTGAGTTCCAGATGTTTATCACCTCTGTGCTGCAGGCGTGCTTCGCTCGGGGCGTCAGGGGGTATGTGAGGGACATCGATCAGTTTCTGGCCCCCTGGTCGGAGGATATCTTTGACTGCGAGGCGCGCGTTCATCTGTGGCACGGCACTGACGACAACTGGTCGCCAATAGGAATGTCCGACTATCTGGCCAAATCTTTTCCGCAGCCATCGGGTATCGAGCGAGCGGAAGGACTTTCCCATTACTCATGCCTCTACGATGCCGTACCGAAGATATGCCTGCGACTGTCAAACGACTGAAGCTCGAATGTGCGTTTGAACCGAAAGCGGACGCCCGCAAGCGTCCGTTGATGGCCAGCAGCGCCTAGATAAATGCCTGCCGAGCGACGCCGCGCGGAGTGCGGTTTTTACCCGGCAGTTGCTCCAGGCGTTGCTGCCATGCGGCGCGAGGGCTCAGGGTCGGCTTCGCCATTTCAGCTGTTGCCAGGGCCGCCTTGGCGGCTTTTGCCGCGGCTCTCAGCTCAGCCAGGGTGGGTGTCTTGCGCACAGGCTCAGTTGCGCCCTTTTCAAGGGTGCGCAGGCAGAGCTTGCAGGAAACCTGAGTAGCGTCCTGGGTACGGCTCAGGTTCGAGCCTGTGCGCCCGCATGCAATATTCTCCTGGGATGCGCAATAGTGAATGGCCAACGTGTTGTCTCCTGCATTTTCGGGCGCGGGATTTTACACGGCGTCGCTGAGGCTGCAAGCACAGGCTCCGTGCGGGCAGGCCTGCAGCGTCAGTGTTCGCACCTCGCCTATGGCTGCAAAGCTTGACGGACCTGCGAGAGCAGGGCTTGGTCCGCGACGGGTTTGAGCAATGTGCTGCTGGCGATGACCTGGCCCTGTGCATTGAGCAAGGTAACCCTGGTGTTGTGGCTGATTTCGCCATTGTCCAGCGCCCGGTACTTGATCTTCAGCGTTGCAGCCAAGGCTCGGGTTTGCTTCTCATCGGCCGCCACCGCCAGGCGGAAGAAGCGCTCGTCGAGCTGGTGCATTTGGCTCATGTGCGCCAGCGAGGCCGGCGTATCATTCTGCGGGTTGAGACTGACCATCAACACCTTGAGCGCACCCTCTTCAGGGTTGAGTTCGGCGATGGTGCGCTGCAGGCTCTGCATCAGCACCGGGCAGGCCGATGCACAGTCGCCATAGAACATGGTGACCAGCAGGGGCTTGCCGGCCATCTCGCGCCAATCAAAATGCGTGCCCTGTGCATCGGTGAGTGGCATCGGCAAGCCGTAGAGGGAGTCGTCGGGTACGCTGGCGAGCACGGCATTGGCAGGTGCTGCCTGTGCCTCCGGCAACACTCCGGGAGTTACCAGCAGGACAGCGGACAACAGGGCAGCGTGTAGCGCCCGACTCAGATATTTGATTCTATTCATTTGGGACTCCTAATAACTGTGGGGCTGGGTCGCGCGCGCAGCGAAAACCCAGATAGTTGCCGCCCTGATTGGCTTCCATGGCGGCCAGCAGGGCAAGGCGGATCAATACCGCGTAGTTGTTCTTGTCGCCTAGCGACAGGGCAGCGCCACCGCAGAACGCCAACTGCTTCTGCTCGCCCTGAGTCCGGCTGTCGCTGCTGACAAACAGACCATTGAAGTCTTCCACCCACTCCCAGGTCAGCCCGTGCAGATCATGGATGCCGTAGTAATTGGCCGGCTGCAGGCCTATGGCCTGGGGCGGCTGACTGGCCGGGCGCGAATACCAGGCGAGAATTCGCGCCAGCCAAAGCGAATCCTCCCGCGCATCGGCGCGCAGCTCGTCGGCCGCAGCGGCAAACTCCCATTCGTACCAGGTGGGCAAACGTGCCTGCTCACTGGCGCAGAAGGCCTGGGCAGCATGCCAGCTGACCTGGGTTACCGGAGCGCGGCCTTGCAACGGCGCAAACGACAGCGGCCCGGCCCACAACGTCAGATAGTCCGCACCGGCCAGCACCGCTGGTACTGCACCACGCCGCCAGTGCGGATACGCTTGGAGAAACCCCAGGTACTCGGCATTGCTCACCGGCCTGCTGCGCAGCCAGAATGGCTGGATGCTGGCCGGCGAGCTTTCACCATCCGCCGGCAATACGCTGCGGAACTCACCGCCTTGCAGTAGCCGGTAGTCAGCGGCCCAGGTACTGCTGGCGAGGCCCGCGCAGCAAAGCAGCACTGCACGGACCCTCCAGGTGCACCTCAATTTCGGCTTCACAACTTCTTGATCTGACGCATCTCACTGACCTGTTTCGGGGTCAGCACCGGTTTGCCCTGGTTCATTGCCACGTTGATGTAATTGATCACTGCAGCCACGTCGTTATCATTCAGGTCCTGCGGCGGCATCACACCGTTGTAGTGTTCGCCGTTGACCACCAACTTGCCGCTGCGACCATGCAGGACGATATAGGCCATCTCATATGGCCGCTCCTGGAAGAAGTCGGAGTTGGCCACCGGCGGGAATACCCCAGCCACCCCTGTGCCATCGGGCAAGTGACAGGCCGCGCAAACCCGCTCGTAAACTGCCTTGCCCCGCGCCATGGCGACATCGCCATTGGGTACCGGTGGCGCCTCGACCTTGGCCGCAGCCACAGCGCCTTTTACCGCAGGCAAAGGCTTCTTCACACCCTGGCCGAAAATATCCGGTTGTTCAGCCCCGCTGACCGCCAGCAGGCCTACCGCTCCCTTGTTAAAGGCGCGGGTCAACGAGTGGTCGACCAGTGTCAGGTTGCCCGGCACCTTCGGCACGAACTCGACAATGGTCGAGCCGCCGGGTGGTACCAGGGTGGTCTGCACATTCTCCTGATAATGACTGCCGCCATCGCCTTGCACGCGGTCGAAAATCGCGCCTATCACATGGAAACTGGACGTCAGGTTGGGGCCGCCGACGCCGAAGTACATCCGTACTTTTTCGCCTACGTTGGCGGTCAGCGAGTTCTTACCGGTCAAGGCACCATCGGCACCATTGAGCAACACATAGGTAGGTTTTTCATCGACCGCTTTCTGCATATCGAAGTTCTGCAGGCCTTCGGCGCGGTAGGCACCCGTGGTATAGAAATCGCCCTGCATCACGTAGTACTCACGGTCAACCTTGGACATGCCCTCTTTGGGTTCGACCAGGATCATGCCGTACATGCCATTGGCCACATGCATGCCCACTGGCGCGGTTGCGCAGTGATAGACATACAGCCCGGAGGCCAATGCCTTGAAGGTGAAGACTGCTTCGTTGCCCGGAGCGATCAGGGTTTGCTCGGCACCGCCACCCGGGCCGCTGACGGCATGCAGGTCGATATTGTGCGGTAGCTTGTTGCTGGCCAGATTCTGCAGGTGCAGTTCAACGGTATCGCCTTCACGTACACGAATCATCTTGCCTGGCACGGTGCCGCCAAACGTCCAGAACATGTAACGCGTACCGGGTGCTATTTCCCGCTCGACCTCTTCCACGGTCAGATTGACCACCACCCGCGCCGGGCTCTTGCGGGTAATGGGGGCTGGCAGCGCCGGGGGGGCGACCAGCTCCTGAACGATCACTGGCAGTTCCGCTGCGGCCGCAGCGATTGCCACTGTCGAGGTTAGTGCCCAGGTGCAGGAAATCGCTGCGCAGACCATTGTGGCAAGTTTGTAATTGAACGCTCTCATGTCCTGTCCTCATCCTTACCGGCAGAAATATTGATAAATCCAAGGCTAATAGTTGCATGGCTAACGAATTATTAATTGACCATAATCAATATCCTGGAAATCGTCTGAAATGCTGATTCCAGAGAGGCGAGCATGAAGGCGGGTAGGGCGGTCGCGATCCTTCCCTGGCGTGTTCGGCTATCAAAGCGGGCGCAGCGGTGAGCATGCGCGCGTCTTTCTGGGCGACTGGAAGGGGCACTTGGTGGTGGACGACTATGCGGCTACAAAGCGCTGTTCGCCCTGGACGTCACCGAAGTCGGCTGCATGGCCTATGCCCGGCGCAAGTTCTTCGAGCCGCTCGCGGCCAGCCAGAGGCCAGTGGCCGCTTCCCCCGGGAAAATGCGATGAACCTGTTTTTGGCCGTTCGCCTGTTCTTGGCTGGCCGTTTGAGACCTCATACGCCACGCGCCGCTGCTTTAGGGTGGCGCTATCGGAATGAGCAAAGGCTCGGAGGGGACTATGCGGGCAGGGCGAAACGGGGGCCAGAGAGCGGTCGGTATCTGGTGCGGTCGGGCCGCTGTACTGGGGCTATGCGTGCTGCTGGTGGGCTGTGGCGAGGAGGATTCGCCGCAGGCGCAAGCCGGCGCAGCGCAGCGCGTGCCGGAGGATGCGGCGCTGGCGCAGGTGTATGACGCCAGCTGCCGGCAGTGCCATGCCAACCCTGCTGCAGGCGCACCGTTGACGGGCGATACCCTGGCCTGGGCGCCGCGTCTGGAGAAGGGCATGGCTACGCTGCTGGAACACAGCATCAATGGCTTCCAGGGCATGCCGCCGCTGGGCCTGTGCATGCAGTGCACGGAGCAGGATTTCCAGGCGCTGATCGAGTTTATGGCAGCCATGCCGCAGCCAGTGGAGGGCCTTTGATATGGGACAGCCCTTCTCCCGTCGTCAGCTGTTGCAGCGTGCCAGCCTACTGGGCGCCTGCCTGGCGTTGCCGGCCCACTCGCTCTGGGCTGCGGCGGCGCAAACGCCGCGCCTCATACCGTGGCGCAACTGGTCGGGTGTGCAGAGTTGTTTGCCGCTGGAACGGTTGGCGCCATCGAGCCTGGACGAGTTGGTGCAGATCATCCGTCGGGCCTCGGGCAAAATCCGCCCGGTTGGCTCGGGGCATTCCTTCAGTGCGCTGGTGCCCACCGACGACACCTTGTTATCGCTTAGCCACTTCTCCGGGTTGCTGGCCCATGACGCGCAGACGCTGCAGGCGGAGTTCGGTGGCGGCACACCGATGTCGACGATGGGCGCGCCGCTGCAGGCGGTCGGCCAGGCGCTGATCAATATGGCCGACGTCGACTACCAGACGCTGGCCGGGGCGATTGCTACCTCGACCCATGGCACGGGCATCGGTTTCGGCTCCTATTCCGCCCAGGTGTGCGGCCTGCAACTGGTCAGCGCCACCGGCGAGGTGATCGATTGCAGTCACGAGCACAACCCCGAGCTGTTCGCCGCTGCGCGCGTCTCACTCGGCGCGCTAGGTGTGGTGACGCGCGTGCGCATGCAGAACCGTGCGACCTTCAGGCTGCGCGAGCGTCAGTGGATCGCCAAGACCGAGGAGTTGCTGGAGGACATCGAGAACCTCAAGCGCGACAACCAGCACTGGGAGATGCTCGTGGTGACGCATTCCGACTACGCGCTGGCGGTCGCGCTGAACGAGACCGAGGACCCGAGCACGCCACCGGTGCCGCCGGACGAGGAGGGCGGCAACGGCTTTATCGGGCTGATCGAGGGGCTGGACAAGCACCTGAGCGACTCCCCCGCTCTGCGCCGCAGCCTGTTGAACAACATGCGCCATCTGGCCAGCTTCGATGACCGGGTAGATGCTTCCTACGAAATCTTCGCCAATGTGCGCAACCTGCGCTTCAACGAGATGGAGTACTCGGTGCCGGCCGAGCACGGCCCGGCCTGCCTGCGCGAGATTCTCAAGCGCATCGACGACGGCAATCTGCGTACCTGGATGCCCATCGAGTATCGCTACGTCAAGGCCGACGATATCCCCCTGAGCATGTTCGAGGGGCGTGACAGTTGTGCGATTTCCATTCACCAGCACCATGGGATGGACCATCGGGATTTCTTCGCCGCCATCGAGCCGATCTTCTGGAGATACCAGGGGCGGCCGCACTGGGGCAAGCTGCACAGCCTGGGCGCACGTCAGCTGGCGCCGTTGTATCCGCGCTGGAGGGCGTTCACTGACGTGCGTCAGGCGCTGGACCCCCACGCTCGTTTCGTCAATGCGCACCTAGCCGGCCTGTTCGGCCTCGGCATGGGTTAAGGAGATAGGATGAAGCGACGTACGCTCGTACTGGCCGGCCTGGGTGCCGGCGGACTGCTGGCCGCCACCTGGCTGCGCCCGCGTGATCAGGGGCAGCCGCACGACGCCTATTTCCAGGCACTGAACCAGGAACTGAAGGCCCATGGGCCGATGCGTCCGACGCTGCTGATCGACCTCGACCGGCTTGACCACAATATCGAGGTGGTCCGCCAGTTTCTCGCGCGCAGCGGCAAGCAGCTGCGCCTGGTGGAGAAGTCCCTGCCGGCGCCCGGTTTATTGCGCTATATCGGTGAGCGCCTGGGCACTCAGCGGCTGATGTCTTTCCACCAGCCCTTTCTCAACCAGGATGCGCGCGTGTTTCCTGAGGCGGACATCCTGCTTGGCAAGCCGTTGCCGGTGCGCTCGGCCCAGCTGTTCTACGCGCGGCACAGCGGCCCCTTCGATCCGTCCCGGCAGTTGCAGTGGCTGATCGACACCCCCGAACGCCTGCAGCAGTACCTGGCGCTGGCGCAAGGGCTGGGTACGCGGCTGCGCATCAACATCGAGCTGGACGTGGGGCTGCACCGTGGCGGTGTGGGCGATACGCAGACGCTGGAGCAGTTGTTGCAGCTGATCGCAGGCAACCCGCAGCACCTGGAGTTTGCAGGCTTCATGGGCTACGACCCCTTCGTCGGCATGAACCTGCCGGAACTGCTTGGCACCCAGGAGGAGCTGCTGGGCAAGGTGATGGCGCTGTACCAGGGCCATGTGGACTTCACTCGCCAGCGTTTCCCGGCCCTGTGGCGCGAGGGTCTGACCCTGAACACTGCCGGTAGCCCCAGCTACCGCGCCCATGAGCGGGAGTCGCTGAGCAGCGAGGTGGCGATCGGCACCGGTCTGCTCAAGCCCAGCCACTATGACCTGCCGTCGCTGGACGAGCATGTGCCGGCCGTCTATATCGCCACGCCGGTACTCAAGCGCACGGGGGCGCTGCGTGTTCCGGCGCTGGATGAGAAGTCCCGGCTGTTCCCCTGGTGGGACGTCAACCAGCGCGAAACTTTCTTCCTCTACGGCGGCAATTGGCAGGCCGACCTGGTCTCGCCCGCCGGGCTACGGCTGAGCGGCTTGTACGGGCGCAGCTCGAACCAGGAGCTGGTCAACGGCTCGCCTGCGGTGCGCTTGGCGGTGGACGATCAGGTCTTCCTGCGGCCGACCCAGAGCGAGTCGGTGTTGCTGCAGTTCGGTGATCTGCTGGCCGTGCGCGGCGGCAAGCTAGTCGAGCGCTGGCCGGTGTATCAGGATTCCTGAGCGATGCGCTGTTTCGCCGTGCGCGGTGTTACGCCGGTCCAGCGCTTGAAGGCGCGGCGGAAGTTGCGCACGTCGCTGAAGCCGGTCTCGACGGCGACGTCTATTAGCCGGCTGTCACGGTGGCTGAGCAGGGCCAGGGCCTTGGCCCGGCGCACGGAGTCGACGATGCCGTGGTAGGACAACCCGGCCTCGTCGATGCGCCGGCGCAGGGTGCGCTCGCCGAGGTTGAGCTGCTGCGCCAGTTCAGTCAGCGGCGGTGGATTGCATAGGTTCTTGCGCACCTCGCGCTGGATGGTTTCGATCAGGTCAGAGCTGCCCAAGTCCTCCCAGTGCGCGCTGTCCAGCAGCTCGGCGATCTCGGCGGCGACGTACTCGTCGCGGGTCGGCAGTGGCAGCTGGAGCCAGCAGGCATCGAACTGGATCAGGTTATGCCCGGCGCCGAATTTCACCGGGCACTGGAAGACCTCCTCGTAGCGCTCGCCATGGGGTGGGCGCGGGTACTCCAGTTCGATGCGGTCGATGGTCAGGTCCTGTCCGGACAGGTGGCGGACGATGGCCTGGGCGCTGGCGAAGGCCTCCTCCAGGTAGAACACCGCCACCTCCGGGTCGAAGAAGCGGGTGCTGGCCAGCACCCGGCAGCGTCCGCCATGCAGCGCCATCTCGCAGTCGAGCAGGGCGCCGGTGTGACGCTGGTAGCGGATGGCCAGGTCAAGCGCCTTGCCCAGGGTCGGGCTGGCCAGCATGGCCATGCCGACCAGGCCCCAGGACACGGCGGTCTGCCGGTTGCCGACGGCCAGGCCCAGGCCGCTGTCGCCCAGGCTGTGCAGGGCGCGGCGCACCAGCAGGAAGCTTTGCCGGTAGGACAGACGATAGTCGGACTTCTTCAGGTCGTCTGGCTCGAAGCCCAGGCCGCGACAGAGCAGGCCCGGATCGCGACCGAGGGCGGCGACGTGTTGCAGCAGGAAGCGGGAAATCTGCGGCGGGGCCGAGGCCTCCGAATAACGCGGATCGGCGATGGGTTTCATGGGCAGGCTCCGACAGGAGTTCGCTATCGGGCGTCGAGCGCCCGGTTCTTGTTGTTATGGCGCCTCTGCGTGCACCGCTGTGCATAGGCCGCTGTGCATAGTTAGCACGGCGCCGGTGCGCAGCGCTATAGGCCCGTGCGCTAAGAGCCCGTGCGCCGGGCGCGGTGTGACGCTTTGATGTCGAGGGGCCCTTTTGGCGTCGCTTTTTGTCCACTTCGGCCCCATGGGGGGGTTCATAAGTCGGCTAGTTTCGCTTCACGATCGCTTTCTGATGGGGACAGCAGCATGTCGCATAATAAAAGCAAGATGGCGCTGGCAGTTGGATTGGGGCTTTGGGGGATGCAGGCCCAGGCCTTCGAGATAGATACCGGGCCAAATCTGACCACCTCGTTGGAGAGCGTCGCCGAGTTCACCTCGGTGTACCGCACCCGTTCGCCTGAACGCATCGAGCGCGGCGGGCAGAACCTCTTCAGCAACAACAACGATGGCAGCGAGTATTACGACACCGGCTTCGTCTCCAACGAGTTCAAGCTGACCTCGGAGCTGCACCTGCGTACCGAACAGGATGGTCTGTTTGTGCGCGGCACCGCCTGGTACGACACCCAGATCATGGACCAGGGCCCCAGCGGCGATGGCTTCGCGACCCACAACAGCGACAGCGACAAGCGCTACCCCTCGGACCTGAAGAACCGCGCTGGCCGCCGCGCGCGTTTGCTCGACGCCTACCTCTACACCAACCGCTATCTTGGCGAGCTGCCGGTCAGCCTGCGTTTCGGCCGTCAGGTGATCAACTGGGGCGAGGGCATCTACTATGCCGACGGCCTCAACGTGATCAACCCGGTGGATATTGGCCGGGTGGTGCTGCCCAACGCCAGCCTCAAGGACGCCCTGCTGCCGACCAATATGCTCTCGGCCCAGCTCGGCTTGACCGACTCGCTCAACGTTGAAGGCTTCTATGGCCTGGAGTGGAAGGGGCACGAGTTGATTCCCACCGGCGCCTTCCTTAACAACCAGGACTACTTCGGCAAGGGCAGCAACGGCGTACTGGTCGACCTGCGCAACGAACTGGGCCCGCTGGCCGAGCTGGTGCCGGGGCTCAACGGCGAAAACGGCATCGTCGCCGGTGCCCGCTACGGCCGTGAGCGCGATGCGCGCGACGATGGCCAGTTCGGTGTGGCCCTGCGCTATATGGTGCAAGAGTGGAGCAACACCGAGTTCAGCCTCTACTACCTCAACTACCACAGCAAGACGCCTTTCCTGCGCATCCAGAAGGGCCAGTCCATGGCCTGCAGCGCCGGTAGCGGTGGCCGTTTCAGCGACCTGTGCAACCTGGCCCAGTTGCTCGACCCGGCCTCGGTGCCGCTGGTGGACGGCCTGGCCCTGCTCGACAGCACCGCCTACGACTTTATCTACCCCGAGGACATCCGCCTGTTCGGCCTCAGCCTATCCGGCACGCTCGGTGATACCAGCGTTGCCGGCGAGCTGACCTACCGGCCTAACGCACCGCTGGAACCCTCGATGGTCTACGAGCTGGAGACCCTCTCAGAGGGCGCCCTGGGCGGCGGCGGAGCCAGTGGCGCCAGCATCGACCTCGGCGAGTTCGGCGATGGCTCGGCCAACGACCCGCGTCGCAGCATCGACCTGTACAAGCGCCACGAGCTCTACACCGGCTCGGTCTCGACCCTTCACTCCTTCGGCCCCAGCCTCGGTCTGGACGACCTGCTGATGCTCGCCGAGGTGGCCTTCAACCATGTACCGGGCAGCCTGCTGGATACGGTCAACTACCAGTACCTGGACGCCTTCGCCTGGGGCTACACGGTGAACTTCTTCGGCCTTATCCAGGATGTGCAGCCCAATTTCGACCTGCTGCCGGGGCTGACTTTCCGCCAGGACGTGTCCGGTACTTCGCCCTCGCTCAACGAGAACTTCGTCCAGGGACGCAAGTCCGCCACCCTCGAACTGGGCGCCAAGTACGGCCAGACGGTGGCCGGCAAGCTGGCTTACACCTCGTTCTGGGGCGCACGCAAGGACAACGCGCTGATCGATCGCGACCACGTCGCCCTTAACCTCTCCTATTCCTTTTGACGGCGGAAATCACCATGACCCGAACAGCGTTGCGTGCCACTATCTTCCTGCTCACCCTCGGTCTGCTGCTGCCGCAGGCCCTCCAGGCCAAGGTGAGTGCCGAACAGGCGGTGCAGCTTGACAGCGCTCTCACCCCCTTCGGCGGCGAACGCCAGGGCGATGCGACCAAGGGAATTCCACAGTGGGGCGCCGGCCTGCAAGTGCCGGCCGGTTATGGCGGGCCGGGTAGTTTCCATGTCGACCCCTATGCCGACGAGCAGCCACTGCGGGTGATCGACGCGCAGAACATGCAGGCCGATGCGGCCAACCTCAGCGAGGGGGTCAAGGCGTTGCTCAAGACCTATCCGCAGACGTTCAAACTGCCGGTCTACCCCAGCCATCGCAGCTTCATCGCGCCCAGCGAGATCATCGCCAACACCCGGCGCAACGCCGAGCAGGCGAGCCTGGCCGAGGGCGGCAATGGCCTGAGCAACGCCTATGCGGGCATCCCCTTCCCGATTCCGGCGGACGGTCGCGAGGCGATCTGGAACCATATCGCCCGCTGGCAGGGGCGCTACCAAGATGAGGTGGCGGTGACCGCCCAGGTCACCCCCAGCGGTAGCTACTCGCTTCTGCGCGAGCGCATCCAGCTGCTGTCCAATTACTACAACCCGAAGAAGGACGCCGGCAGCCTCGACAACATCCTGTACTTCTTCGCCAGCGAGCTGCTGCCGCCCTCCCGTGACGTAGGCCGTGCGCTGCTGGTGCACGAGACTATCGACCAGATCGCCGAACCGCGTTCGGCATGGATCTACAACCCCGGCCAGCGCCGCGTGCGCCGTGCCCCGACCCTGGCCTACGACACCCCGATCGACGGCATCTACGCCGACGACACCGACATGTACAACGGTGCCACCGATCGCTACGACTGGAAGCTGGTGGGCAAACAGAGCCTGCTGGTGCCCTACCACAACTACGCCATGGAAAAGCCGGGACTCAAGCCGGAGGAGCTGATAAGGCCGGGGCACCTGAACAGCGAGTTGACCCGCTGGGAAATGCACCGCGTGTGGGTCGTCGAGGCCACCCTGCGCCCGGGTCAGCGCCATATACACGGCAAGCGTCGTTTCTACCTCGACGAGGACAGCTGGTACGCCTTGATGGTGGAGAACTACGACACCCGTGGCGAGCTGTGGCACGTCAATCTGGCGTTCAGCAAGAACGCCTACGAGGTGCCCGTGATCACTCCGGTGAATATCGTGTTCCACGACCTGATCGCCCGCAGTTACACGACCATCGGCCTGCGCAACAACGAGAAGACGCCGCGCCAGTTCCTCCTGACGGCGCCGCCGGAGAACTACTTCACTCCGGCCAGCTTGCGCCGCAAGGGCACCCAGTAGCGCGGGCGGCCCCCGCGTACAGTCTAATTATCCTAGAAGCCTGTCGGACTTAACCTGCACAGAAATGACAGAGCGAGTTAGGGTGTTTTTGGTACGTGGCCGCTCCGTGCAGCGATGTGGGTCAGGTGCTCGCTTCCTGGGATGAGTATCAGCACCTGAGCGGCTGTTTGGGCGGGGTCGGCGCACGAAGCTGAGTGCTCAGCTGTTACTAGGCTTTTCGGCCTACTGCTAGCAGAGTTTCAATATAGATCATGGCTTTACCACCAATACTTGCCAAAGTTTTGCGGATTGGCCCAGAACTTGGCATTCAGCCAGTCAGGTACTTGTTTGTAATCGAGCAGGTCATAGGTGAACAGGCTGAGTGTCTGCTCGTCACGTTGGAAGCACTCGCTGGCTTGCAGGGCCAAGGCAAAGAAGTCTGTTTCTTGCCAGTCGCAGGCCTGCAAGTCCACCAGTACGGCCATACGGCTGGCATTCAGGTTGCGAATACCACCGAGCAGCTCTAGCCCGGTACGTTTGGGCAAGTGCTCAAGGCAGTCAACGATCAGCGCTAGATCGAAACGTTGTACGGCCACTTCGTTGGGCAGCGCTGCGGTATCCGCGTGGACCAAATGGCAGCTTGGATGGGCCTGGATAAATGCATCAATCGCAGGTAATTTTCGACTACCGACTACCAGCAGTCGTTCTGGCATATAGCGCGCCAACAGGGCTGCAAGGGCTTGCTGGGGTGTTCGGGTGGACGGGGTTGCAGGCATAACGGCTCCTCGCTCAAGTGTGCAAAGACTAACGTGCAGCAGCAATGCAGCCTAGTGCGGATCGTGCTAGTAATGTGTTTGCATATTCTCTGGCATATTTTGTTACTGGCGTCTTTACTTCGTCAGTATCGGTTTTTGCCGATTTACCAATAGGAGACGTATATATGAGCATCACCAGGAAAGCATTACCCCTGATTGTCGCGAGTACCTTTTTGACCGGTTGTGCCGGGCTGCAGAAAACGGATTGGCCAACCTGTGCCGCGATTGGCGGTGTGGGCGGTGCTGCTCTGGGCGCTATTGAAAGCTCTACATGGGCTGGCGGTGGTGCATTAGTTGGCGCAGGTATGGCAGCTGCATATTGCTGGGTGCATGGCGCCAGCGATGAGCAGGTTGTTATGGTTGAAGAAGTTGTTGTGGAAGAAGTCGCGGTGGCTGAACCCTCCGAAGCAGTACGCGTGGAGCTGGACGTCAAGTTCGACTTTGACAAAGCCCAGGTCAAACCAGAAAGCTATGGTGATATCAAAAACCTGGCTGACTTCCTGACTCAATACCCACAAACCACCACCGTG
Organism: Pseudomonas sp. C7.1; assembly: GCF_056312395.1. NCBI lineage: Bacteria > Pseudomonadati > Pseudomonadota > Gammaproteobacteria > Pseudomonadales > Pseudomonadaceae > Pseudomonas > Pseudomonas sp. C7.1. The sequence continues at coordinate 1,064,002 of NZ_JBWDTL010000003.1, forward strand.
GTTGAAGGTCATACCGACTCCGTGGGTAGCGACGCTTACAACCAAAACCTGTCTGAGCGTCGTGCCAGTGCGGTACGTGATGTACTGGTTAACCAGTACGGCGTAGGCAGTGATCGTGTTAACGCTGTGGGCTATGGCGAATCTCGTCCGGTTGCGGACAACGCCAGTGCTGACGGCCGTGCCGTCAACCGCCGCGTAGAAGCAGAAGTAGAAGCGCGTCCTTGATCGCCTGATCCCAGGCTTTCTGAAGTAAAAAAGCCAGGCCCTTCGGGGCCTGGCTTGTTCAGTTTGAAGGGTAGGTTTTACGCCGGAGTTACCGGCAGCTGATGTAATGCGCTGGCAGGCCGTTGCGAACCCGGCAAGCGAGTACGCAACGGCCTGCCAGCCTGAGAGCAGTTTCAATCCAGTAAAAGCTGTGAAGGAATTCGGCCTCCATGGTTTTTACTGGTCTTCTAGCAGCACACTCCCAAAGCAGATAAGGTGCAGCGAAATAAAAACTGCCGGGGGCGGGTATGAAGTTATTTCTGACGTTGGGTAAGGTGCTGGTCGCATTGTTCTGGGGCGTTGTATTGGCAAATCTGCTGCAACCCTTCGCACAACCTTTCGCGCTGCTGTTGAACGGCGCCGGGGCTTTTATTCTGTTGATCCATGCGCTTGAACTGTGGTTTTTTAACAAGCGCATCGCGGCTTGTCCCAAGCCTGTTCAGGAACGTGCGCAAGTCCTGCTATTCGGGATTTTTCAACTGCTCGGGCTGCCAACTGAGCAAGCTGTAGTCGCCGTAGCTGAGCCTGAGCAAACGCTGCAGATGGAGGTCGAAAATGCGTAAGTTACTCGCCCTCGCCGCGTTGTTTAGCCCACTGGCATTGGCCCAGGCGGTTATTGAAGTCGACTCCCATGCGGTTATGCGTCTGCCGAGCAATACCAGCGTATTGCTGCTGGACCGTCTGGAGATTGCCGATCACGGCACCTTGTTGATTCCTTCCGGCCTGACCGAAATTCGTGTAGCGCAGCTAACCCTGGGCCGCGACGCGCGTCTGGCAATTGCCCCCAGTGATCAGGTGCTGCGTTTTGAAGTGGACGCTGCCGAAATTGCCAGTGGCGCGCAGATCAGTGCGCGTGGCGCCCAGGGCAGCGCTGAAAAGCCAGCGCTGCCGGGGCGGAACTTGAGTCTGCGCTTGCAGGCTGTAACCCTGGAAAACCTGGTGCTGGATGCCCGTGGCGGTACCGGCGCTCCCGGTTATGTCGGCCTTGCTGGTGCCGATGGCAAGCCAGGTGGCTGCACCTGGGGTGACGCCAGTCGCGGCCATGATGGCTTGAATGGTGGTGACGGCCAGCCGGGTGCTGCTGGGGCGCAGGTACGCCTGGAAGTCCCACAGGGTTTTCCGATTGAACAGTTGCAGGTACGCCTGGATGGTGGCGGCGGAGGTCAGCCGGGCGCGGCGGGGGCGGGTGGACAAGGCGGTGTGAGCAAGGGCTGCTGGCTGTACAGCACTGATGGTGCGCGCGACGGTAAGCCGGGGCAGGCAGGGCGGGCCGGTGAGCCAGGCCCAGCAGGCGCTCTGAATGTCGTGCAGTTCTAACCGGCCACGCGTGTCTAACCGCTACCCTCGGGCAGCGGTTACTTGACCGTAGTTAGAACGATGGGCGGATGCCGGCGATTGCTACAACCAGCAACCCCAGCAGCAAGTTGATGCCGACCAGCCGACGAATGCGCCCAAGCACAGCGCCGCCATTCGGCCAATCCTCTGCCGCCACAGCGCGGCGCAGTTCGGGTAATTGCAGTGCCTGGATACGCAGAAACAACGCCAGCATGACGATATACAGCCCCATCATGATGTGCACATAACGTGGTGCGGTATCGAAGCCGCTAAAGCGCAGGTGCAGCATGCCCACGCCGGTCACCGGCAGCACAATTACCGCAGCCCATACCCAGTAGAAAAAGCGTGGGAAGACTTCCAGCCAGAGCCTCAGGCGAGGCGGGGCTTCAAGGGCGGCGACCGCTGCCGGGCGCAGGATCATCCACGCGAAGAACATGCCACCCACCCAGACCAGGGCAGCGAGCAGGTGCAGGCTGTAGATGAAAGCGTAAGGGGTCATGCAGGCACTCCTGTTGGTTAAGAACCTATTTCCGATCTGCTGCGCGTCGGCCCTGCTGCGTTAGAAACAGGCTCTAAGGGTTCAGCGCTGGATCAATTAGCGCGCTATGATAGCCGCCGATTACAAACACTGAAAATTTATCCAGCCTTTCGCGCCAAGACCCCATGCTCAGTACCGAACTCAAGTCCCAGATTCAGGGCGCCTACTCCCGTTTTCTCGAAGCCAAGTCGCTCAAACCGCGCTATGGCCAGCGCCTGATGATTGCTGAAATCGCCAAGGTGCTGGGTGCGATCAAGGCTGACGACGAAGGCCGGCGCCTAGGCGACCCTGCTGTGGTGGCGGTTGAGGCCGGCACCGGTACGGGCAAGACGGTGGCCTACAGCCTGGCGGCGATTCCCACTGCCAAGGCAGCAGGTAAGCGCCTGGTGATCGCCACGGCCACCGTGGCCCTGCAAGAGCAGATCGTGCACAAGGATCTGCCGGATTTGATGCGCAATAGCGGGCTGAATTTCAGCTTCGCCCTGGCCAAGGGGCGGGGGCGTTATTTGTGTTTATCCAAGCTGGATATTTTGCTGCAGGAAGGCCAGGCGCAGAGCTCCACCGCTCAGCTGTTTGAGGAAGAAGGCTTCAAGATCGATGTGGATGAGCAGAGTCAGAAACTGTTCACCGCAATGATCGAAAAACTTGCCGGCAATAAATGGGACGGTGACCGTGACAGCTGGCCCGAAGAGCTGGAAGACACGCGTTGGTCGCAGCTGACCACCGACCACAGCCAGTGTACCAATCGTCATTGCCCAAATTTTCAACAGTGCGCCTTCTACAAAGCGCGCGAAGGCATGGGCAAGGTCGATGTGATTGTCACCAACCACGATATGGTCCTGGCCGACCTGGCGCTGGGTGGCGGTGCGGTGCTGCCGGACCCGCGCGACACCCTCTACGTGTTCGACGAAGGCCATCACCTGCCGGATAAGGCCATCGGCCATTTCGCTCACTTCACCCGCCTGCGTTCGACTGCCGATTGGCTGACCCAGATCGACAAAAATCTGACCAAGCTGCTGGCGCAGAATCCATTGCCGGGGGATCTCGGCCGGCTGATCGAGCAGGTGCCGGAACTGGCGCGCGAGCTCAAAACCCAGCAGCAATTTATGTTCGCCGCCTGTGAGCAGGTGGCCGATTTCAAGCCGGGCGAGGATATGCAAGGCCGTGAGCGGCCGCGCCATCGCTTTATCGGCGGTGTGGTGCCGGAGCACTTGACTGAGCTGGGCCTGGAGCTGAAAAAGGGTTTTTCCAAGCTCAATGATCTGTTCACCGGCGTAACTGAGCAGCTCAAGGAAGCCATGGATGGCGAGGGCGCTGTCGGCATTGCCAGCCATCAGGCCGAGGAGTGGTATCCGCTGTTCGGCAGCCTGCTGGCGCGGGCCAAGGGCAACTGGGAATTGTGGCTGGCCTTTACCGCCGAAGACCAGGAGGAAAGCCCGCCGATGGCGCGCTGGCTGACCCTGGCCGACAGCGGTGCGCTGTTTGATATCGAGGTCAATGCCAGCCCGATTCTGGCCGCTGAAACCCTGCGGCGTAACCTGTGGAATGTCGCCTATGGCGCCCTGGTGACCTCAGCGACCCTGACAGCGCTGGGCACCTTTGATCGCTATCGCATGCGCGCCGGCTTGCCGAAAGTGGCGGTTACCACCGTGGTGCCGAGCCCGTTCCATCACGCCGACGCCGGTGTGCTGCGGGTACCTAATCTGAATGCTGATCCGCGTGATGCAGTGGCGCATACGGCTGCGATCATTCGCGATTTGCCCGGCCTGGTTGAAGGCTCGCGCGGCACCCTGGTGCTGTTTTCCTCGCGCAAGCAGATGCAGGACGTATTTGAGGGCCTGGAGCGCGACTGGCGTAAACGGGTGTTTATCCAGGGCAACCTGTCCAAACAGGAAACCCTGAACAAGCACAAGGCGCGGGTCGATTCCGGTGAGGAAAGCGTGCTGTTCGGTCTGGCCAGTTTTGCCGAGGGCGTCGATTTGCCCGGTGCCTACTGCGAGCATGTGGTGATCGCCAAGATCCCCTTCGCCGTACCGGACGATCCGGTGGAGGCGGCCCTGGCTGAATGGATCGAGGCGCGTGGCGGTAACCCCTTTATGGAAATTGCCGTACCGGACGCCTCGCTGCGCCTGGTTCAGGCCTGCGGGCGGCTGCTGCGCACCGAAGCGGATCGCGGCATTATTACCCTGCTGGACCGGCGTGTAGTGACCCAGCGCTACGGCAAGTCGATACTCAATGCCTTGCCGCCGTTTCGTCGGGAAATCACCTGACTGCCCGTTTGTCGGTCTAGCGCAACTCGTCGCGCTGTGTCGACTCCAACTGGCGCGTGGACAATGCCTTGTTAAGCAGGGTCTGTATTTTGCCTCGGACAGTGTTGCCCGAGGTGGTTGAAAGAATGATGGTGGAGTGTGGTTCGTGAAGGTTAAGCGCAGGCTGCAAACGGCTGTTCTGCTATCGGTGCTCGTGGGTTTTAGCGGTGCAGTCACGGCGACAGAGCCGCAGGAATTGTTCAACTTTGTACGGCCGATGGATGCCGTGCAGGTGACGACGCAGGATGCCGAATTGCCTAACCGCATTGGCGAACCGACCCCGCAAGGCGAAGTGCTGCGCCGGGTGACCTTCCATCCCGCCGAGCAGCCGAGCCTAAGCCTGACACCGCAAAGCGGCAGTTGGGACTGGTCGCAGCAGACTCAGGTGAGCCTGCGTGTACAGAACGCCATGGACTGGGCGCTGACCCTAGATGTGTTGATCGAGAGCACTGACGGCCAGCGCCTGAATACGCGTATCGCCCTGCCTGCCGGCCCCGCGCAAACCCTGTTGATTCCCTTGCAGGCAACTTCGCCCCGCGATCAGGGTATGCGTGCCGGTGTGCCGATGCCCTGGACGCACAAAGGCCAGCGCCTGCTGTTGGCGGATACGGTCAGCGGCGCGCTGGACCTGAGCAAGGTCAGGGCGGTCATCCTGTCCATGCCGCAGCCGAAAGCCGCGCAACATATCCTGATCAGCCAGTTTGGCGTGAGTAACGAGCAACTCTCGGCGGCGGCTTATGCGGGCATCGTTGACAGTTATGGCCAATACGCAAGGGCTGACTGGCCGGGCAAGGTCGAGAACGACAAGCAATTACAGCAGGCTGTGGCCGAGGAGCAGAAGCAACTGCATGCCTGGCTGGCCGAGCGCCCTGCGCAGGACAAATTTGCGGGCTGGACCGGTGGGATGCCGTTTGCGGCGAGTGGCTTTTTCCGTACCGAGAAGCGCGACGGCCGTTGGTTTCTGGTAACGCCAGAGGGGCATCCGTTCTACTCGCTGGGCGTCAATGCGGTGACTGCGCAGCAGAGCGCCACCTATGTTGAAGGGCGTGAGGCAATGTTTGCCGGTTTGCCGCAGCCGGGTGAGGCACTGGCAGCCTATTTCGGCACGTCGGATAGCCGTAGCGACACTGGCGCCAATCAGGGCCGGGCGTTTGCCAGCGGGCGCTGGTTCGATTTCTACAAGGCCAACCTGCAGCGCAGTTATGGTCAGGTTGACCCGGCTGCCTGGCGCACGCTGAGCCAGGACCGCCTGCAGGCTTGGGGCTTTAACACTCTGGGTAACTGGAGCGAGCCGGCCTTTGGTGGTGATACGCGTATGCCGTTCAGCATTGCGCTGTCGATTCATGGCGATTACGCCACCATCAGCACCGGCGTCGATTGGTGGGGCGCGATGCCTGATCCGTTCGACCCGCGTTTTGCCATGGCCACCGAGCGCGCCGTTGCAATTGCCTCGCGCGATCACCGTGACAACCCCTGGCTACTCGGTTATTTCGCCGATAACGAATTGGCTTGGGCCGGTCCTGCGGATGACCCTAATGGTCGTTACGCCCTGGCGTACGCCACGCTGCGCTTGAGCACCGATGTGCCGGCCAAGCGCGCCTTCCTCAAGCAGCTTCGCGACAAATACCGTAACCACAATGGCTTGTCCCGTGCCTGGGGTGTCGAGCTGCCGGCCTGGGAGCTGATGGAAGATCCGGGCTTTAAGGCGCCGCTGCCCAGCGCCGAGTTCACGGCCATCGAGAAGGACATGCAGGCATTCTTACGCCTGTATGCCGAAACCTATTTCAAGACCATTGCCGACTCGCTCGATTGGCACGCGCCCAATCACATGCTGCTGGGTGGCCGTTTCGCCAGCAGCATCCCCGAGGCAGTGAATGCCTGTGCCAAGTTCTGCGATGTGTTGAGCTTCAACTTCTACACCCGTGAACCGCAGCACGGTTATGACTTCGCCATGTTGCGCCAACTGGACAAGCCGCTGATGGTCACCGAATTTCACTTCGGCTCGCGTGACCGTGGGCCGTTCTGGGGCGGGGTTGCCGAGGTCTACAAGGAAGAAGAGCGCGGCCCGGCCTATGCACATTTCCTGAGCAAGGCTCTGGAAGAACCGCAGATCGTCGGTTTGCACTGGTTTCAATACCTTGATCAGCCGGTTACCGGACGTCTGCTGGACGGTGAGAATGGCCACCTGGGTCTGGTGGCGATCACCGACCGGCCGTGGGATGGTTTCGTCAAAGCCGTGCGCGAAGCCAACCTGGATGTGCCGAAAACTCTCCTCAAACACGTGGTGATGCCAGCTTCTGCGACGCCGTAAAGGATTCTTCGCAGGCGTTAAAGTTGAAACAATCTGCCAAGCATTTGGCCGAGTATTAGAAGGGGAGTAGGGTGGTGCAGATACAGGGTTATTTCGATCTCAAATTCGAGGCGGTCAAAGAGGCATTCGCGGCGTTGTTCGAGGAGCCGCAGGAACGTGGCATGGCGCTGTGTGTGCAGGTTGGCGGCGAAACCGTGCTGGATATCTGGGCCGGCACGGCGGACAAAGACGGCCAACAGGCCTGGCACAGCGACACCATCCTCAACCTGTTCTCCTGCACCAAGACCTTTACCGCAGTCACCGCCTTGCAACTGGTGGGCGAGGGCAAGCTGGAGCTGGATGCGCCGGTTGCGCGCTACTGGCCGGAGTTCGCTGCCGCCGGTAAGGGCAAGATCACCCTACGTCACTTGCTAAGCCATCAGGCCGGGCTGCCGGCCTTGCGCCAGATGCTACCGCCAGAGGCGCTGTATGACTGGCAGGCCATGACCACGGCGCTGGCCGCCGAACAGCCCTGGTGGGCCTTGGGCGAGGGCCATGGTTATGCGCCTATCACTTATGGCTGGTTGGTGGGTGAGGTGTTGCGCCGGGTCGAGGGGCGTGGGCCGGGCGAATCCATCGTCGCGCGTACCGCCAAACCCTTGGGGTTGGATTTCCATGTCGGCCTGGCGGATGAGGAGTTTGCTCGGGTGGCGATTATCTCTCGCGGCAAGGGCAATTTGGGCGACGCGGCAGCCCAGCGCCTGCTCAAGACCATGATGAGCGAGCCCACTGCTATGAGTACGCGGGCTTTTACCAATCCGCCGTCGATCATGACCAGCACTAACAAGCCTGAATGGCGGCGCATGCAACAGCCGGCGGCCAACGGCCATGGCAACGCTCGCAGCCTGGCCGGTTTTTACAGCGGCCTGCTGGATGGCCGCCTGCTGGACAGCGAGTTGCTGGCCGAGCTGACCCGTGAACATGCGGTGGGCGAGGACAAGACGTTGCTGACCCGTACTCGCGTCGGCCTGGGCTGTATGCTCGATCAACCCGAGGTCGCCAACGCCACTTACGGCATGGGCCCACGCGCTTTTGGTCACCCTGGCGCTGGCGGCTCCATTGGCTTTGCCGACCCGGAGCGGGATGTGGCCTTCGGTTTTGTCACCAATAACCTAGGGCCGTTCGTCTTAATGGACCCACGGGCGCAGAAACTTGCGCGTTTAGTGGCTGATTGTTTGTAGTGAGCTCAGCTAGACTGCTGCGCAACTTGGCATGGCCTGCTGTACGAGCGGGCCACTGACCGGCTTCTTTTTTGTTTATCACGTGTGGATACCCGATGCTCGCCAACAAAACTCTCGCCATCGCCCTGTGTGCACTGATCAGCGGTTGCAGCGCTTTCGACAAATATTTAAAGCCTGCCCCGAAATTGGTGCCCATGCCGCCACCCGCAGTGACCCAGGCCTGGCTGGATGTTTATGAGCCGAAGGTGCGGGAAGCGATCAAAGGCACCCATTTCGAGTTTGAGCGTCGGCAAAACCTGTTGGTAGTTACCGCCCCGGTACAGGGTTCGTTCAACCCGGACCGGCCACATATGATGCTGCCGACCACCCTCGGTCCACTAAGCCGCATGGCCAAGCTGCTGGAACGTGATGAAAACATCGGTGTGCTGATCCTCGGTCATGCCGATAGCAGCGGTGAAGTGAATGCCAACCGTGAGCTGAGCCAACAGCGCGCCCGCGCTTTTACCTCGATTTTCCGCCTCAGCGGCCTTAAGCAGAACCGCCTGATGGTCAAGGGCCTGGGCTCGGACATGCCGCGAGCGGCCAACGACAGCCAGGAAGGCCGTGCGTTGAACCGCCGGGTGGAAATCCTCCTGACCTCTAAGGCCACCCTCAACGCCCTGATCTCCAAATACAGCCAGCCGGCCTCTGCGCCCGCCAATGCAGTAGCAGCTGTCAAACCAGCCGCTGATAAGCGCGCGAAAACCGTAGCTAAGGTGGATAAACCAGCCAGCGGTCAGTAAAGCGCTACGCAACAGCGGGTTGCCGCAGATCAAGCCAGACAGAGCGCTCGCAGGTAAGCTAGGTAAAACTTGCACAAGAGGAGTTGCCGATGACTCAAACCCTGGCTGATATGCGCCGTGACTACACCCGCGATGGCTTGAGCGAGGCGCAAGCGCCGCTTGAGCCTTTTGCGTTATTTGAGCAATGGTTTGCCGATGCGGTGAAGACCGAGCAGTTACCGGTCGAACCGAATGCCATGACCCTGGCGACCGTCGATGTCGAAGGGCGCCCGCACTGCCGGGTGCTGCTGCTCAAAGGGCTGGATGCCCGTGGCTTCACCTTCTTCAGCAACTACGACAGCGCCAAAGGCCAGCATCTGGCCGCCAATCCGTTTGCCGCCATGACCTTCTTCTGGCCGAGCCTGGAGCGTCAGGTGCGTATCGAAGGGCGGGTCGAGCGGGTCAGCGCCGAAGAGTGCAATGCCTACTTCCAGGTGCGGCCGCTGGGCAGTCGCCTGGGGGCCTGGGCTTCGCCGCAGAGCCGGGTAATTGCTGATCGCGCCGAACTGGAAGGTTTGCTGGCCGAAACGGAACAACGCTTTCTGGATCGCGCCCCGCATTGCCCGCCGCACTGGGGCGGTTATCGCCTACTGCCGGAGCGCATTGAGTTCTGGCAAGGCCGTTCCAGTCGCTTGCATGATCGCCTCAACTTTCGCCTGCAGAACGCTGCCTGGCTGCGCGAGCGCCTAGCGCCCTGAGTGTGCTTTAGTCGCCGGAGTAGTGCGCGGCGGCTTGCTCCAGCCAAGTGGGTAGGGCGCTGCGCTTGATGCCGGCGGCCTGCGCCTCAGCCAGGCGGGCGAGCATATACTTGCGCTTGGCCGCTGAGTCGCCAGCCAGTGACAGGGCCAGATCGCGGTCCATCCAGCGCTTGATTCGCACATACAGCCACCAGTGAAAGTACAGCCCGGCAACACTGGTGATGGCGACGATAAAGTAATCCATAAATCCCCCAAGCCAAGCCAAGCCGCAGCTTAGGCTGATTGGGTGTCGTATCTGCACGCGACCAAGTGTCGCGCCGGGGTCCTGCGCTGCATCGTGGGTAAAGTTTTGCCGCATATTGGCGGGTGACAGTGGCGCTGCGTAAGCGTTTTAATGAGGGCCTGCCTAACTGGAGAAACAATCATGCGTACCCCCTTTCTGTTGGCTGCCTCGTTTGCTGCGCTGGCCCTGCTGGGCGGTTGCGCCTCCAGCCTCACGGGCGACACCTATTCGCGCGATGAAGCACGCGCAGTGCAGACCGTACGCATGGGCACCATCGAAGCGTTGCGCCCAGTGAAAATCGAAGGCACGAAAACCCCAATCGGCGCCGGTGCCGGCGCAGTCATTGGTGGTGTGGCCGGTAGCGGCGTTGGTGGCGGGCGTGGTAGCGCGGTGGCTGCGGTAATTGGTGCCGTGGCCGGTGGCCTGCTGGGGGCGATGACCGAGGAAGGCCTGACCCGCACCCAAGGTGTGGAAGTCACCGTGCGCGAAGACGATGGCAGCCTGCGCGCCTACGTGCAGGCAGTCGAAGAAAACCAGATTTTTCGGGTCGGCGAGCGCGTGCGCATCATGACCGTGAATGGCACCAGCCGCGTTACTCACTGAGTGTCGAAGAGGCCGGATCAGTCCTGACTGATCCGGTTTTTTATTGCCTTTTTTCCAGATAAACCAGATGTTTATCGGTGTTTAGTAGGTTTTTTAGGCAGGCTCGCGGAAAACGGAGTGTTTAGTAATGATTCTATCCATGACGGCTGGCCGATAGTTATGGATAATCGCGCACGCTTTTGTGCCACCGGGCTATTAGTTACCCTGCGGTGCAATATTTTTGCGCGGGTTGCAGCTCAGGTTAAGCCTGTGGCGGACCGCCAGTCAGCAGGTTAGGGAGTCAGCCGGGCACGAGTACGTGCCGGGTTCGTATTAAGGGGTTTTTCTATGACGCTTGCGCTGATCATCGCCTTGCCATTTCTCGGCATCTTTCTGCCTTTGCTGGCCGAGCGCCTGGGCCGTTCCGCCTGCGCTGCGGCAGCAGGTTTTGCGCCGCTAACGGCTCTGGTACTGCTGCTCTCGCAACAGTCTGCGGTGTTCGCCGGCGAGCTGCTCAAGGTCAAGCTGGAATGGTTACCGGCCCTGGGTCTGAATCTCAGCCTGCGTCTAGATGGCCTGGGCTTTTTGTTTGCCCTGCTGATTCTCGGTATTGGCCTGCTGGTCATTCTCTACGCGCGTTATTACTTGTCGAAGAAGGAGCCGATGGGGCGCTTCTTCGCTTTCCTCCTGCTATTTATGGGCGCCATGCTCGGCGTGGTGCTGTCAGAAAACCTGTTGCTGATGCTGATGTTCTGGGAGCTGACCAGCCTGTCGTCGTTCCTCTTGATCGGCTTTTGGGGCGCTCGCTCGGATGCTCGTAAAGGCGCACGCATGGCCCTGGCCGTGACTGGTGGTGGTGGCCTGGCACTGTTCGCCGGGATTCTGTTGATTGGCCATATCGCCGGCAGTTTCGAGTTGTCCCAGGTACTGGCTGCGGGTTACGCGATTCGCGCCCATGAGCTGTATCCGCTGGCACTGATTCTGGTGCTGCTGGGCGTGTTTACCAAGTCGGCGCAGTTCCCGTTCCATTTCTGGCTGCCCCACGCCATGGCTGCGCCGACGCCGGTGTCGGCCTATCTGCACTCGGCGACCATGGTCAAGGCCGGGGTGTTTCTGCTGGCGCGCCTGTATCCGGCGTTGGCGGGTTCGGAGTGGTGGTTCTACCTGGTCAGCATCACCGGCCTGGTGACCTTGTTGGTCGGTGCCGGGATGGCACTGTTTCAGCATGATCTCAAGGGCCTGCTGGCTTACTCGACGATCAGCCACCTGGGCCTGATCACCTTGCTGTTTGGCCTGGACACGCGCCTGGCTGCGGTGGCAGCGGTGTTTCATATCATCAACCACGCCACCTTCAAGGCTTCGTTGTTTATGGCGGCGGGGATCATCGATCACGAAACCGGCAGCCGCGATATGCGGCGTATCAACGGTATGTGGAAGTACATGCCGCACACGGCGCTGTTGGCCATGGTGGCCGCCTCGGCGATGGCCGGGGTGCCGCTGCTCAACGGCTTTCTGAGCAAGGAAATGTTCTTTACCGAGACGCTCAACCAGCACCTGCTGGGTAGCTTCAACTGGGTGATTCCTGCAGCGGCGACACTGGGCGGAGTGTTCTCGGTGGCCTATTCGCTGCGCTTTACCCACGACGTGTTCTTTAATGGTGAGCCGGTCAATCTGCCCAAATACCCACCACACGAGCCGCCCCGCTATATGAAGGTGCCTGTGGAGATTTTAGTGTTTCTCTGCTTGCTAGTGGGGATTGTCCCGGCTTACACCGTAGCGCCGTTGCTGGCCGCTGCCGCTGCGGCCACCCTGGGTGGCGAGGTGCCGAGTTACAGCTTGGCGATCTGGCATGGTTTCAACCTGCCGCTGCTGATGAGCTTTATTGCCCTGTTCGGCGGGATTCTGGTGTACGTGTTCCGTCAGCCACTGTTTCGCTGGTATGCAGGGCTGCCGAGCGTGGACGCCAAGCTGCTGTTCGAACGCGGCGTACTGATCCTGGTCAAGGTGTGTAGCGTCGTCACCCACTGGTTGGAGAATGCTTCGCTGCAGCGTTATCTGGCGCTGCTGCTGGCTGCAGCATTGCTGGTGGTGACTCAGGGCCTGAGCTCGTTGCCGCAGATTAGCGGGCCGATACCGATGACCGAAATCGACGGCATCACCGCCTTGGGTCTGGGCATCATGGCCCTGGCCGCGCTGGTAACGGTGGTCTTCCATCGCCAGCGCCTGGTTTCGCTGCTGATGCTCAGTGTGGTTGGGCTCATGGTGGCCCTGGCCTTCGCCCGTTATTCGGCGCCGGATCTGGCCCTGACCCAGCTATCAGTCGAGGTGGTGACCATCATTCTGCTGATGCTCGCGCTGTTCTTTCTGCCGGCTCATACCTGCATTGAGTCGAGCAGCCTGCGCGGCCTGCGCGATTTCACCCTGGCGGTCGGCAGCGGGGTGATGGTGGCGATGCTGGTGTTCGCCGTGCTGACGCGGCCGTACGACAGTATTTCGGCATTCTTCCTGGAGAACAGCGTACCGGGCGGTGGCGGCACCAACGTGGTCAACGTGATTCTGGTGGACTTCCGTGGCTTCGATACCCTGGGTGAGGTTACCGTGCTGGCGATTGCCGCCGTGGGTATCTTCGCGCTGCTCGACGGTCTGCGCCTGATCCAGCCTAAGGTCGATGCGCTGGGTCGCGACTGGGCGCGTGATCGCCATCCGCTGATTCTCGCCACCCTGTCGCGGGTGCTACTGCCGATGGCGCTGCTGGTCTCGGTGTTTATCTTCCTGCGCGGGCACAACCTACCGGGCGGTGGCTTTATTGCCGGCTTGGTAACGGCTGTGGCGTTGATCCTGCAGTACGTCGCCAGTGGCGTGCAGTGGACGCAATCGCGTCTGCCGCTTAATTACCAGGGCATGGCGGGGCTTGGGGTGTTGATCGCCGGTCTCACCGGTTTGGGTAGCTGGCTGTTTGACCGGCCGTTCCTGACCTCGGCCTTCGGTCATTTCCATATTCCGCTGATCGGTGAAGTCGAGTTGGCCACCGCCATGCTCTTCGACTTGGGCGTGTACCTGACGGTTGTCGGCGCGACCCTGCTGATTCTCGCTAACTTGGGCAAGTTGACCCAGGAAAAAGCTGTACAAGAGGTGCTTTGAGATGGAAGCCATATTTGCCGCGACCCTGGGCATCCTCACCGCCAGCGGTGTGTATCTGCTGCTGCGCGCGCGGACCTTCCCGGTAGTGCTAGGGCTGACGCTGATTTCCTACGCGGTCAACCTGTTTCTGTTTGCCATGGGCCGTTTGCAGAGTGGTGTGGTCACGGTGATCGGTAAGGGCAGCGGCTACGCGGACCCACTGCCGCAGGCGCTGGTGTTGACCGCCATCGTGATCGGTTTTGCCATGACCGCTTTCGTCGTAGTGCTGGCGCTGCGCAGCGTGGGTGAAACCCAGACCGACCATGTTGACGGCCAGGAGCCTGCGCAATGAATCACGGCTTGATCCTGCCCATCCTGCTGCCGATGTTTGCCGGTAGCCTGTTGCTGCTGGGCGCGGGCCTGAGCATGCGCGTCAAACGTAGCCTGTCGCTGGTAGCTACCCTGTTGTTGCTGCCATTGAGCGGCTACCTGCTCTGGCTGGCTGACCAGGGTGTGCTGCAGGTGTATGCCGCCGGTAACTGGGCGGCACCGTTCGGCATCATCCTGCTGCTCGATCGCCTTAGCGCTTTGCTGCTGGTGGTCACGGCGGTGCTCGGCAGCTTTGCCTTGCTCTACGCGGTGCGCGGTGACGATGAACGCGGGCAGAGTTTCCATGCGTTGTTCCAGTTCCAGCTAATGGGTATCAACGGCGCCTTTCTCACCGGTGATTTGTTCAACCTGTTCGTATTCTTCGAGATCCTGCTGATCGCCTCCTATGCGCTGCTGGTGCATGGCGGCGGGGTAGAGCGGATACGGGCGGGGCTGCATTATGTGGTGCTGAACCTGGTGGGTTCGGCGTTCTTCCTCCTTGCGGTGGGCGTGCTGTATGGCATCACCGGCACCCTGAACATGGCCGATATGGCCGTTCGGGTGGCGGCTGCCGGGCCTGATGATGCGGCGCTGCTCGGCGCTGCCGGCTTGCTGCTGCTGGTGGTGTTCGGCCTTAAAGCGGCGTTTCTGCCGCTGTATTTCTGGCTGCCCAAGGCCTATGCCTCGGCCACTGCACCGGTTGCGGCGTTGTTTGCAGTTATGACCAAGGTCGGCCTGTATTCGATCATCCGCGTGTACACGCTGATCTTCGGTGACGACGCCGGCAGCTTGGCCAATATGGCGGGCGACTGGCTCTGGCCGATTGCTTTGCTGACTTTGGCACTGGGTGTGATCGGCGCGCTGGCAGCTGTCAGCCTGCAGGGCCTCTTGGCCTATCTGGTGGTGGTTTCGGTTGGTACCTTGCTCGCCGGTATTGCCATCGGCACCGAGCAAGCCCTGGCGGCTGCTCTGTATTACCTGGTGCACAGCACTTGGGTGGCTGGTGGGCTGTTCCTGCTGGCTGACCTGATTGCCCGTCAGCGCGGCGAGAAGCAGGCGCTGCTGGTGCAGGGCCCGGCGCTGCAGAACCCGCATCTGCTCGGCGGTCTGTTCTTCTTCGGCGCCATTGCCGTGGCTGGCCTGCCGCCACTCTCCGGGTTTATCGGTAAGTTGCTGCTTTTGCGCTCGCTGGAGCCTGGCTTGCAGGCGCTGCTGCTGTGGCCGGTGGTGCTGGGCGGCGGTCTACTGACCCTGATTGCCCTGAGCCGTGCCGGTAGTATGCTGTTCTGGCGCGTCGGTCTGAGTCAGCTGGACAGCGCCGAACTGGATTACGGCCGCTTGCTGGCCTGCGCCGGCCTGCTGCTGCTCAGCCTGCTGCTGATGGTTGGCGCTGCGCCGCTGCTCAGTTATGTCGAGGCCACGGCCAGCCAACTGCATGACCTGGCGTTGTACCGGCAAATCATCGAATCGGGAGCTGCACGATGAAAGCACGCCGCTGGTTACCCCACCCGCTACTGAGCCTGTGCCTGCTGCTGGTTTGGTTGCTGTTGATGAACGACCTGAGTCTGGGCCACTGGCTACTCGGTGCGCTGCTCGGCTGGGCGATTCCGCTGCTGACCCAGGTGTTCTGGATCAACCCGCCACGGGTCTATAAGCCATTTAAGCTGTGCCTGTTTCTGTTGCGCATCCTTGGCGATATCGTCACCGCCAACCTGCACGTGGCCAAGCTGATCCTCGGGCCGACTGCCAAGCTGCGGCCGGCGTTCGTGGAAATCCCCATGCTGCTGGAAGATGAACTGGCCCTGACCATGCTCACCAGTATCATTTCCCTGACCCCAGGCACGGTATCCGCTGACCTCAGCGATGACCGCAAGATGCTCTTGGTGCACGGCCTGGATGTACCTGACGCTGCAGCCATGGTGGCAGAAATCAAACAGCGCTACGAAGCACCCTTGCTGGAGGTGTTCACATGCTCGCCTACGTGATTCCGCTGTGCCTGTTGATCATCGGCCTGGCCCTGGTGCTGACTATGGCGCGCCTGATCATCGGCCCGGACTTGCCCGACCGCATCCTGGCGTTGGATACCCTGTATATCAACGCGATTGCCATGCTGGTGCTGCTCGGCATCTGGCTGGGTTCGGACCTGTATTTTGAAGCGGCCCTGCTGATCGCTGTGATGGGCTTTATCGGTACGGTGGCCGTGGCCAAGTATTTACTGCGTGGCGACATCATCGAATGAGAACGAGTTTACGATCTGCTGCGCGTCGGCCCTGCTGCGTTAAGAACAGGCTCGGCAAGCTGCTTGCGGCTAACGCACTTCAGCGCGGCCCGAAGGGCGAGCGAAGCGAGTAGTGCTCATTTACAGCTCGTAAACTCCGCTTGATTCGCTGCGCTCACCCTGCGGGCCAGCCTACGGCTGTTACTGCGCTACGCTACGTTTCTCGCCTGTTCTTGCCTTGCATGGCTCTAGCTCGCGAGATCGTAAAAACGCTCTACGGAGATTGTTGAATGGATATCTGGATCGAAGCGCTGGTGGCGCTGTTTCTGCTGATCGGCAGCCTATTCGCCTTGATCGGCGCGCTTGGTTTGCTGCGCCTGCCGGACTTCTTTATGCGCCTGCATGGCCCGACCAAGGCCAGCACCCTGGGCGTGGGCGGCATGGTGATCGCCTCACTGATCTACTTCAGCTTTCGTGGTGAGGGCATCAGTTTGCATGAGCTGTTGATCGCCCTGTTTCTGTTTATCACTGCACCGGGCAGCGCCCATATGCTGGCCAAGGCCGCGCTGCAGCAGAAGCTGCGGATTAGCGAGCAGACCCGCGGTAAGCCTTGGGATCAGTAGGGCGGCGTATCCGCTTTCCGTAGCAGGATAAGCCTTGGCGCAATCCAGGAAATAAGCACGGCCGAGGCGGTGTGGCGGTCTGCCTCACATGGCTGATCCGCTATCCGCCGTGCAGCCGGGCTGCGTGGCGCGGCCTGCTGCCACTCGTCACACAGTTCGCGCGTCTGACTGTATCTGTCTGCTCCGGGCAAGCCCCTCTACACTCCAGTTTTGCGACGGAGGTGGCTATGGCCGAACAGGGTATTAATGTGGCGAGGATCTTCCAGGGGGATGGCCATGAGGCTGTAGCGCAGCTGCTTTATTGCCCGCAGCATCGCCCCGGTCCGATTGAGGAGCTGAAATGAGCACAGCACGGCAGTGGGCGCGCGAAGCGATCCGCATCATCGAAGCGGATTTTCAACGCAGCGCCGATACCCACCTAATTCCTCTGGCGTTGCCGGGCTTGCCGGGTGTTGAGCTGTATTTTAAGGATGAGTCCAGTCACCCAACCGGCAGCCTCAAGCATCGTCTGGCGCGTTCGCTATTTCTTTACGCGCTGTGTAACGGCTGGCTTAAGCCTGGTGCGCCGGTAATCGAGGCATCCAGCGGCTCCACGGCGATTTCCGAGGCCTACTTTGCCCGCTTGCTGGGGCTAGAGTTTATCGCGGTGATGCCAGCCAGCACTTCGAAAGAGAAAATTGCACAGATCGCCTTCTACGGCGGGCAGAGCCATCTGGTGAATGACCCGACGCAGATCTACGCCGAGTCCGAGCGCCTGGCACGCGAGACCGGCGGGCACTTTATGGATCAGTTCACCTACGCCGAGCGCGCCACCGACTGGCGCGCCAACAATAATATTGCCGAGTCGATCTTTCAGCAGCTGCGCAGCGAGCGCTTTCCCGAGCCGAGCTGGCTGGTCTCCAGCCCTGGCACTGGCGGTACCCTGGCCACCTTGGGGCGCTATGTGCGCTATCGCCGTCACTACACCCAGGTGCTGTGCGCTGATGCCGAGCGCTCAGTGTTTTTCGATTACTACCGCACGGGCGATGCCAGCCTGTGCTTGAACCATGGCTCGCGTATCGAAGGTATCGGCCGGCCACGGGTCGAGGCGTCCTTTCTGCCATCGGTAATCGACGCCATGTGCAAGGTGCCGGATGCCTTGTCCCTAGCCGCCATGCATTACCTGGCGCAACGCTTGGGGCGCAAAGTGGGCGGCTCCAGCGGCACTAATCTGATTGGCGCGCTGCTGGTGGCGCAGCGTATGGTCGCGGCCGGGGAGTGCGGTTCTGTGGTGGCGATTCTCTGTGATGGCGGCGAACGCTATGCCGACACCTACTACGATCAGGCTTGGCTTAGCGTCCAGGGCTTCGAGTTGGCTGGGTTAATCGCTGCTGTGGCCGATTGCGCCGAACGTGGCCTCGCCTTGCCGGGTGATTTGCCAACGGCTGGCCTGTAACCCACAGCCCCGTAGCCCGGATGTAATCCGGGGACGATGTCCGGCACAAGAACACTCCCGGATTGCATCCGGGCTACAAGAACCGAGGGTTTCCTGAACAGAGGGAATAAATGAGCGATTTTGCGATCCGCCCAGCACAGACTCAGGACATCGCTGGGATGTGTGCACTGATCTTCGAACACGGCCCCAACCCATGGAATCACCTACCCCACGACGAAGTAACTGCCCATCTGCAGGCTATCGCTGAGGGTTCGGTGAAGGCGTTATTAGCCGAGCGTGGGGGCGAGCTGCTGGGTTTTGTCAGTTATCAGCCGTCCAGGCACTTCGCGCGTTATCAGCCCGAAGCGCGCCGTGGCCAATTGCACGGCTACATCTGCGAAGCCGTGATTCATCGCGATATGGCCGGGCAAGGGTTAGGCTTGCAGTTGTTGCAGCAAGTGGCAAGGCAACTGGGCGAGCAGGGCGTGACCGATATTTATATCGACCGCCACGAAGAGAACGCTGCCTCGGCGGGAATGATGCGTAAAGCCGGGTTTGTCGAGATCGAAACCTACGCCGACCCCGACCGCCGCCCCAACGGCTCGCAGCGCACCACGGTCTGTCACTTGCAGGTGCACCTGTAAGCACAGGTGCCATGGCTTTTTCGGGTGCGCACGGCGCGGGCTTGAGGATCAGGCTTCGGCAATCCCTAGCATGTCGCGAATCAGTGCTTCGGCCACGCGAATGCCATCGACCCCGGCGGAGAGAATGCCGCCGGCGTAACCCGCGCCTTCCCCTGCCGGGTACAGGCCGCGAACGTTGAGGCTCTGCATATCCGCGCCACGGGTGATGCGCAGTGGCGAAGAGGTGCGGGTTTCGATGCCGGTCAGCACCGCGTCATGCAAGTCGAAACCCTTGATCTGCTTGCCGAAGGCCGGCAGCGCTTCGCGGATGGCTTCGATGGCAAAGTCCGGCAGCGCCAGGGCCAGGTCACCGAGCTTGATTCCCGGTTTATACGACGGTTCGACGCTGCCTAGGGCGGTCGATGGCTTGCCCGCAATAAAGTCGCCGACCAATTGCCCCGGTGCTTCATAGGTACTGCCGCCGAGCAGATAAGCCTGGGATTCCAGGCGCTCCTGCAACTCCACACCGGCCAGCGGACTGCCGGGGTAATCCTGCTCCGGGGTGATGCCGACGACGATACCGGCGTTAGCGTTGCGCTCGTTGCGCGAGTACTGGCTCATGCCGTTGGTCACCACACGGTTCGGCTCGGAGGTGGCGGCGACCACGGTGCCGCCCGGGCACATGCAGAAGCTGTAGACCGAGCGCCCGTTCTTGGCGTGGTGCACCAGCTTGTAATCCGCCGCGCCGAGCTTGGGATGGCCGGCGTATTTGCCCAGGCGCGCGCGGTCGATCAGCCCCTGCGGGTGTTCGATACGAAAGCCCACCGAGAACGGCTTGGCTTCCATAAACACCTCGCGTTTGTGCAGCATGCGGAAGGTGTCACGCGAGCTGTGGCCCAGAGCCAGGATCACCTGGCTGCTGAGAATCTGCTCGCCGCTGTCCAGCACCACGCCTTGCAACTGACCATTCTCGATCAGCACATCGCTGACGCGCTGTTGGAAGCGCACTTCGCCGCCCAATGCCTTGATGTCCTCCCGCATGGTGGCGACCACGCCGGTGAGGCGGAAGGTGCCGATATGCGGCTTGCTGACGTAGAGAATCTCGTCCGGCGCGCCTGCTTTGACGAACTCGTGCAGCACCTTGCGCCCGTAATGCTTGGGGTCCTTGATCTGGCTGTACAGCTTGCCGTCGGAGAAGGTGCCGGCGCCGCCTTCGCCAAACTGCACGTTGGACTCGGGGTTGAGTACGTTCTTGCGCCACAGGCCCCAGGTGTCCTTGGTGCGCTGGCGCACTTCGGTGCCGCGTTCCAGCACGATGGGCTTCAAGCCTGCTTGGGCGAGAATTAGCGCAGCGAAAATCCCGCACGGGCCAAAGCCGACTACCAGTGGACGCTCTGCGAGGTTTTCAGGTGCCATGCCGACGGGTTTGTAGGCGGTATCCGGGGTGATGCTGATATGCCGGTCATCGCTGAACGTGGCCAGCAGCGCTGCTTCATCGCGCAGCTCACAGTCGATGGTGTAGATAAAGTGCATCTCAGTGGATTTCTTGCGCGCATCGTAGCTGCGTTTGAACAGGGTGAAGTCGAGCAGCTCGCTGTCGGTAATCCCCAGGCGCTGGATGATGGCCGGGCGCAGGGCCTCGTCAAGATGATCGAGAGGCAGCTTGAGTTCGGTGATGCGTAACATTGGGGGCGATCCACTTTCAGGGCCGGAGGTAACCCGGCAGCTTTAAAAGGCGGCGATTATACGCCCGATCTGTGGCTAAAGGCCGCCGCCAATAGAGAGAGGCGGCCTGCCATTTGTCGGTCTCAGCCCTGAGTGCTAGCGCGTCTCGGGCTTTACCCAGGCCAGCATCACATCAAGCATGCGGTTGGCGAAGGCCCACTCGTTGTCATACCAGGCCAAGACCTTGACCAGGTCGCCCTGCACGCGGGTGTGGCTGAGGTCGACCACGCAGGACACCGGGTAGCCGTTGAAGTCGCTGGACACCAGCGCCAGTTCGTTGCACTCCATCACCCCCGGCGGCAATTGCAAAGCGCCGGCCTGCAGCGCGGCGTTGATTGCTTCGCGGCTGGTCGGGCGTTCGCTGGTAAAGGTCAGATCAACCAGCGAGACGTTGGGCGTGGGTACGCGTATCGACAAACCATCCAGACGGCCGATTAGCTCCGGCATCACCAGGCCGATGGCTTTGGCCGCGCCGGTGCTGGTGGGGATCATCGACAGCGCAGCAGCGCGGGCGCGGTAGAGGTCGCTGTGGGTCTTGTCCAGCAGGTTCTGGTCGTTGGTGTAGGAGTGGATGGTGTTGACCAGTCCCTGGCGAATGCCCACGGCCTCGTGCAGCACCTTGGCCATCGGCGCCAGACAGTTGGTGGTGCAGGAGGCGTTGGACACGATCTGCTGATCGCCCAGCAGTTGGTGATTGACGCCGTAGACCACGGTCAGGTCGGCGGTGTCGAGCGGGTGCGAAAGCAATACGCGTGGGCTGCCAGCGCTGATGTGCTGTTCGACCTGTTCGCGCTTTTTGAGTTTGCCGGTGCATTCGAGCACCAGATCCACCGCGTGCTCACGCCAGGGCAGATTGGTCACTTCGCGCTCACGCAGCAGCTGGATCGGGTGGCCGTTTACCAGCAAGGTATCGCCGTCAAGGCGGATATCCCCAGGGAAGCGGCCGAAGGTGGAGTCGAAGCGGGTGAGGTGGGCGAGGGTGCTTTGCTCACCCAGGTCATTGATCGCGGTGAGGTGAATCTGCTGCTCCAGTTTGCGCTCGAACAACGCGCGCACCAGGCAGCGACCGATACGTCCATATCCATTTATAGCAATGCGCAGCATAACGATATCCCTTTGGCTGACTTCCCTTGCAGCTTAGGCCAATCGTCTGTCAAGCGGCTGATCTATCTCAGCCAACTGCGCATGGGTCGGTGCATCCATGGCTCAGTCGTTGCGCGCGCCGCCCAGGTAAGCACAGCCACGCAGGACTTCACCGTTGAGGCGCAATTCAGCGCTCAGGTGCTGCACCGCGCCACTCATGCCGTCTACGCAGCGCTGGCGGGCGACCCACAGCTCAAGGCGTTGGCCATTGGCTTCGCTGCTGAGGTTGAGGCGGCCTTCGGGTAATTGCTCTTCCAGGTAGGGCAGGGCCTGCGGCTCCTGACCGGGGCGATTGAGGATCAGCCCCTGATTGCTCACCGCGATATTCCAGTCCGGCTCATGGCCGCTGGCACGCAGAATGGTGCGGGCGAAGTTGATGTCCGAGCAGCCATGGCCTTCAGCCTGAACGCGATAGATTTGATTTGGCACGAATTGGCCATCGACACCTTTCTGCGCATTGGCCTGCAGCTGGCCGCGCATATCGACATAGAGGGTTGTGTGGCCGTCAGCGAATAGCGTGTTGGCATCGCTGCTCAGCTCGGCGGAGCTGTCTTCCTTGAGGAGAAATTGACGTTGTTCCTGGCAGGGGCGAAACAGCAACTGGCCCGCGTTCAGGCTCAGCTCACCCTGCATGCGCGTTTGCGCGATTGCAGGCTCGGCGGGTTTGTCGGTAAACACCTGGCAGCTGGCGAGCAGTGGTAACAAGGCAAAGCAAAAAGGGCGGCTGAAACGCATCGTGTCACTCCTGAGAAGTGCGCTCACGTTACCTAGGCCCCTGGCCTACCACAAGGGCATGCCACCACTGGTGGCGGCATTCTCAGCCTGGCTGGGCATGTCAATCAGGGCAATGCAGTCTGTTGCATGAAATGCCCTGAGGGTTAACCGTCGGTTTTTGATGGTTGTGGTTGGGCCATTGATCCTCGCCGGCTCAATCTAAAACAGGCCTGCGGCTTTGGGCTCTACCGTCTTCGCGCCATTGTGGATCGGGTGCTGAGCGATCCCAAGTGGATTGCTGCCGTGCGCAAGCAACTGCACATTGGGCGGCAGGTCAATTATTACGACGCAGGCAGTAACACCGCGCTCACCACCCCCGGTGCTCGAGTGTCGCCGGCCTGAATCTGCTTGAGGTCGCCTTTGAGGTCGACGGGCAGAGGTGGCGAGTTTCATACAGCCACCTGCGCGGGATGCTGGGCAGCGATTTGTTATAGGTCAGGCGAAACTAACGGTGGGACAGCTGAACGCTCACGTCCTAGTGTCTATTTATGGTGAGCACGTCTTGGTTCATTCGGATCGCGCGGCGCAGAAGAGTGCCGTGGATAGGCTGTACGAATTTCTTGCGGTGGATCCGGGCTAATGGTGTTCCCCTGAGGGCAATGTTGATTATCGAGTTATGGTTCGATAATCACGCATCATTTAATCAGCAGGAGGTCACAGCAATGAGCGAACAGCCGCGCCAGTTTCTGTCAGCGGCAATAGGCGGTTCGGTCGAGATGATCGGATGCAGTAAAAGAGGTGGTTGACAGCGGTTTGAAACGCTGTAGAATTCGCCTCCCGCTAACGAGAAGCTTAGGGCTGAACGGAAGCGCAAGTAGTTGAGTAGAAAGAACTTCTTCGGAAAGAACTTCGAAAAACAGCTTGACGTAAGATGAGGCTGCTGTAGAATGCGCGCCTCGGTTGAGACGAAAGACTTAACCACCGCTCTTTAACAACTGAATCAAGCAATTCGTGTGGGTGCTTGTGAGGTAAGACTGCTAGTCGCAAGATTATCAGCATCACAAGTTACTCCGCGAGAAATCAAAGATGTAACCAACGATTGCTGAGCTAAGTTTAGGGTTTTCTCAAAACCCAAGCAGTATTGAACTGAAGAGTTTGATCATGGCTCAGATTGAACGCTGGCGGCAGGCCTAACACATGCAAGTCGAGCGGTAGAGAGAAGCTTGCTTCTCTTGAGAGCGGCGGACGGGTGAGTAATGCCTAGGAATCTGCCTAGTGGTGGGGGATAACGTTCGGAAACGGACGCTAATACCGCATACGTCCTACGGGAGAAAGCGGGGGACCTTCGGGCCTCGCGCCATTAGATGAGCCTAGGTCGGATTAGCTAGTTGGTGAGGTAAAGGCTCACCAAGGCGACGATCCGTAACTGGTCTGAGAGGATGATCAGTCACACTGGAACTGAGACACGGTCCAGACTCCTACGGGAGGCAGCAGTGGGGAATATTGGACAATGGGCGAAAGCCTGATCCAGCCATGCCGCGTGTGTGAAGAAGGTCTTCGGATTGTAAAGCACTTTAAGTTGGGAGGAAGGGTAGTAACTTAATACGTTGCTACTTTGACGTTACCGACAGAATAAGCACCGGCTAACTTCGTGCCAGCAGCCGCGGTAATACGAAGGGTGCAAGCGTTAATCGGAATTACTGGGCGTAAAGCGCGCGTAGGTGGTTTGTTAAGTTGGATGTGAAATCCCCGGGCTCAACCTGGGAACTGCATCCAAAACTGGCAAGCTAGAGTACGGTAGAGGGTGGTGGAATTTCCTGTGTAGCGGTGAAATGCGTAGATATAGGAAGGAACACCAGTGGCGAAGGCGACCACCTGGACTGATACTGACACTGAGGTGCGAAAGCGTGGGGAGCAAACAGGATTAGATACCCTGGTAGTCCACGCCGTAAACGATGTCAACTAGCCGTTGGGAGTCTTGAACTCTTAGTGGCGCAGCTAACGCATTAAGTTGACCGCCTGGGGAGTACGGCCGCAAGGTTAAAACTCAAATGAATTGACGGGGGCCCGCACAAGCGGTGGAGCATGTGGTTTAATTCGAAGCAACGCGAAGAACCTTACCAGGCCTTGACATGCAGAGAACTTTCTAGAGATAGATTGGTGCCTTCGGGAACTCTGACACAGGTGCTGCATGGCTGTCGTCAGCTCGTGTCGTGAGATGTTGGGTTAAGTCCCGTAACGAGCGCAACCCTTGTCCTTAGTTACCAGCACGTAATGGTGGGAACTCTAAGGAGACTGCCGGTGACAAACCGGAGGAAGGTGGGGATGACGTCAAGTCATCATGGCCCTTACGGCCTGGGCTACACACGTGCTACAATGGTCGGTACAAAGGGTTGCCAAGCCGCGAGGTGGAGCTAATCCCATAAAACCGATCGTAGTCCGGATCGCAGTCTGCAACTCGACTGCGTGAAGTCGGAATCGCTAGTAATCGTGAATCAGAATGTCACGGTGAATACGTTCCCGGGCCTTGTACACACCGCCCGTCACACCATGGGAGTGGGTTGCACCAGAAGTAGCTAGTCTAACCTTCGGGGGGACGGTTACCACGGTGTGATTCATGACTGGGGTGAAGTCGTAACAAGGTAGCCGTAGGGGAACCTGCGGCTGGATCACCTCCTTAATCGAAGACTTCAGCTTCTTCATAAGTTCCCACACGAATTGCTTGATTCATTGCGAAAGACGATTGGGTCTGTAGCTCAGTTGGTTAGAGCGCACCCCTGATAAGGGTGAGGTCGGCAGTTCGAATCTGCCCAGACCCACCAATTGTTGTGGGGTTTGGCCTTGTACGAATATGGGGCCATAGCTCAGCTGGGAGAGCGCCTGCCTTGCACGCAGGAGGTCAGCGGTTCGATCCCGCTTGGCTCCACCATATACAGACGCGTTGAGAGTTCAGAAATGAGCGTTCCTGCAAAAGCAGATGAATGTTGATTTCTGGTCTTTGACCAGTAAGAAAATCGTTCTTTAAAAATTTGGGTATGTGATAGAAGTGACTGATTAATTACTTTCACTGGTAATTAATTTGGTCAAGGTAAAATTTGTAGTTCTCAATTGCAAATTTTCGGCGAATGTCGTCTTCACGTTAGAGACAGTAACCAGATTGCTTGGGGTTATATGGTCAAGTGAAGAAGCGCATACGGTGGATGCCTTGGCAGTCAGAGGCGATGAAAGACGTTGTAGCCTGCGATAAGCTCCGGGGAGTCGGCAAACAGACTTTGATCCGGAGATCTCTGAATGGGGGAACCCAGCCAGCATAAGCTGGTTATTACACACTGAATACATAGGTGTGTAAGGCGAACCAGGGGAACTGAAACATCTAAGTACCCTGAGGAATAGAAATCAACCGAGATTCCCTTAGTAGTGGCGAGCGAACGGGGACTAGCCCTTAAGTTGATTTGAGAATAGTGGAAGGCTCTGGAAAGTGCCGCCGTAGTGGGTGATAGCCCCGTACACGAAATTCTCTTATCAATGAAATCGAGTAGGACGGAGCACGAGAAACTTTGTCTGAATATGGGGGGACCATCCTCCAAGGCTAAATACTACTGACTGACCGATAGTGAACTAGTACCGTGAGGGAAAGGCGAAAAGAACCCCGGAGAGGGGAGTGAAATAGATCCTGAAACCGTATGCGTACAAGCAGTGGGAGCCCACTTTGTTGGGTGACTGCGTACCTTTTGTATAATGGGTCAGCGACTTATATTCAGTGGCGAGCTTAACCGAATAGGGGAGGCGTAGCGAAAGCGAGTCTTAATAGGGCGACAGTCGCTGGGTATAGACCCGAAACCGGGCGATCTATCCATGGGCAGGTTGAAGGTTGGGTAACACTAACTGGAGGACCGAACCGACTACCGTTGAAAAGTTAGCGGATGACCTGTGGATCGGAGTGAAAGGCTAATCAAGCTCGGAGATAGCTGGTTCTCCTCGAAAGCTATTTAGGTAGCGCCTCGTGTATCACTGTTGGGGGTAGAGCACTGTTTCGGCTAGGGGGTCATCCCGACTTACCAAACCGATGCAAACTCCGAATACCAACAAGTGTCAGCACGGGAGACACACGGCGGGTGCTAACGTCCGTCGTGAAAAGGGAAACAACCCAGACCGTCAGCTAAGGTCCCAAAGTTATGGTTAAGTGGGAAACGATGTGGGAAGGCTTAGACAGCTAGGAGGTTGGCTTAGAAGCAGCCACCCTTTAAAGAAAGCGTAATAGCTCACTAGTCGAGTCGGCCTGCGCGGAAGATGTAACGGGGCTCAAACCATACACCGAAGCTACGGGTTCATCTTAGGATGAGCGGTAGAGGAGCGTTCTGTAAGCCTGTGAAGGTGAGTTGAGAAGCTTGCTGGAGGTATCAGAAGTGCGAATGCTGACATGAGTAACGACAATGGGAGTGAAAAACTCCCACGCCGAAAGACCAAGGTTTCCTGCGCAACGTTAATCGACGCAGGGTGAGTCGGCCCCTAAGGTGAGGCAGAAATGCGTAATCGATGGGAAACGGGTTAATATTCCCGTACTTCTAATTACTGCGATGGAGGGACGGAGAAGGCTAGGCCAGCACGGCGTTGGTTGTCCGTGTTTAAGGTGGTAGGCTGAGATCTTAGGTAAATCCGGGATCTTAAGGCCGAGAACTGATGACGAGTTATCTTTTAGATGACGAAGTGGTTGATGCCATGCTTCCAGGAAAAGCTTCTAAGCTTCAGGTAATTAGGAACCGTACCCCAAACCGACACAGGTGGTTAGGTAGAGAATACCAAGGCGCTTGAGAGAACTCGGGTGAAGGAACTAGGCAAAATGGCACCGTAACTTCGGGAGAAGGTGCGCCGGTGAGGGTGAAGCATTTACTGCGTAAGCCCATGCCGGTCGAAGATACCAGGCCGCTGCGACTGTTTATTAAAAACACAGCACTCTGCAAACACGAAAGTGGACGTATAGGGTGTGACGCCTGCCCGGTGCCGGAAGGTTAATTGATGGGGTTAGCTAACGCGAAGCTCTTGATCGAAGCCCCGGTAAACGGCGGCCGTAACTATAACGGTCCTAAGGTAGCGAAATTCCTTGTCGGGTAAGTTCCGACCTGCACGAATGGCGTAACGATGGCGGCGCTGTCTCCACCCGAGACTCAGTGAAATTGAAATCGCTGTGAAGATGCAGTGTATCCGCGGCTAGACGGAAAGACCCCGTGAACCTTTACTATAGCTTTGCACTGGACTTTGAGTTTGCTTGTGTAGGATAGGTGGGAGGCTTTGAAGCGTGGACGCCAGTTCGCGTGGAGCCAACCTTGAAATACCACCCTGGCAACCTTGAGGTTCTAACTCTGGTCCGTTATCCGGATCGAGGACAGTGTATGGTGGGTAGTTTGACTGGGGCGGTCTCCTCCTAAAGAGTAACGGAGGAGTACGAAGGTGCGCTCAGACCGGTCGGAAATCGGTCGTAGAGTATAAAGGCAAAAGCGCGCTTGACTGCGAGACAGACACGTCGAGCAGGTACGAAAGTAGGTCTTAGTGATCCGGTGGTTCTGTATGGAAGGGCCATCGCTCAACGGATAAAAGGTACTCCGGGGATAACAGGCTGATACCGCCCAAGAGTTCATATCGACGGCGGTGTTTGGCACCTCGATGTCGGCTCATCACATCCTGGGGCTGAAGCCGGTCCCAAGGGTATGGCTGTTCGCCATTTAAAGTGGTACGCGAGCTGGGTTTAGAACGTCGTGAGACAGTTCGGTCCCTATCTGCCGTGGACGTTTGAGATTTGAGAGGGGCTGCTCCTAGTACGAGAGGACCGGAGTGGACGAACCTCTGGTGTTCCGGTTGTCACGCCAGTGGCATTGCCGGGTAGCTATGTTCGGAAAAGATAACCGCTGAAAGCATCTAAGCGGGAAACTTGCCTCGAGATGAGATCTCACTGGAACCTTGAGTTCCCTAAAGGGCCGTCGAAGACTACGACGTTGATAGGTTGGGTGTGTAAGCGCTGTGAGGCGTTGAGCTAACCAATACTAATTGCCCGTGAGGCTTGACCATATAACACCCAAACAATTTGATGTTTGCGTGTCTCTATGAAGACTGCAACAGCCGAAAATTTGTAAGCACTGCAAAACCATCTATCACATACCCAATTCGGGATAGCGCTTAACCGCGACATCCCAGCTGAATCGCTTGACGACCATAGAGCATTGGAACCACCTGATCCCATCCCGAACTCAGTAGTGAAACGATGCATCGCCGATGGTAGTGTGGGGTTTCCCCATGTGAGAGTAGGTCATCGTCAAGCACCTACACCAAAACCCCCGATCAGGAAACTGATCGGGGGTTTTACTTTGTGCAGCGAAAAACATACTCAGTCGCCGAACACGCTCGACCATTCGGCGAAACTCAGGTCGGTGGTGATCACACACGCTACTGTGTTCGTACAGTTTGGACAGCAGGTGACACAACAGCTTGCCGCGCCTGGCTAACGGTAGATTCCCCAGCTTGTCGAGGACAGCATAGATCCATGTGCGCAGGAGGGCTTGGGTGATCCGACCGGCCTTGCCGTCGTTCCAGCAGGTTGACCAGGTCGACCGTGGAGTAGAAGCGCACGCGCTTGCCGTGCTGGGTTATGCCGGGACACGGCCAGCTCGCTGATCAGGCATGCGTCGGGTTGGAGGCACTGAAGTTGCAGCTGGCCAGATCGCGGTGCATCGGCAGCTTGGCCATGTTTATCTGGTGGCTCACCGAGCGCATGGCGCGATCTGCGTGTTCTTGTTCCGCAGGTGTTCGAGCAGACACCTAGAGGATGCTGTTGCCGATTCGCCCTGCGCAATCAACTCCGCAGATCACGGCTGACCGATTTGCTCGGCATGGCTACGCAGGAGGTAGTAGCGTGCTGTGTTGCGCGCTTGGTTATTTCGTGTAGGCAGCTTGTGCGGAAATGCATTCGGCGAATTTTGCCCATCATTTCCATGCTGGTCCCACCCCTCTGCCCCTGCTCAGAAATTGAGCAGGGGCAGTTGAGCACCTGGGTCAGTTTTCAGTCGGCAGAACAGCCTCTACTGGGGCATTTCTTGGTCAATGGTAACAGGATTAGTCAGTAACTCTTAAGGTGAACAGCATTGCCTGCATCGGTAGGGCTGTTTATTGAGTGATGACGCCGTGGTAGTTAGATTAGCTCGGCCCACATGTCGTATTCATCGGCATCGACGATACGTACGCGCACTTTTTCGCCTGGTTTAACGTCGGTGCTGGCGATAAACACGCTGCCGTCGATTTCCGGGGCGTCGGCGTAGCAGCGAGCGACGGCGCCTTGGTCGTCGACTTCATCGATCAGCACGTCCATTTCCTTGCCGACTTTCAGCTGCAGGCGCGCGGTGCTGATGGCTTGTTGGTGGGCCATAAAGCGGTCCCAGCGGTCTTGTTTGATGTCATCTGGTACCGGCTTTTCAAGCAGGTTGGCGGATGCGCCTTCTACGGGCGAGTACTGGAAGCAGCCGACGCGGTCGAGCTGGGCTTCGGTCAGCCAGTCGAGCAGGTACTGGAAGTCTTCTTCTGTCTCGCCAGGGAAGCCGACAATAAAGGTCGAACGGATGGTCAGCTCAGGACAGATTTTGCGCCAGTTTTTAATGCGTGCCAGAGTCTTGTCTTCGAAGGCTGGGCGCTTCATGGCCTTGAGCACTTTCGGGCTGGCGTGCTGGAAGGGGATGTCGAGGTACGGCAGGATTTTGCCTGCGGCCATCAACGGGATCAGCTCGTCGACGTGCGGGTAGGGATAGACGTAGTGCAAGCGCACCCAGATGCCCATGCTGGAGAGTGCTTCGCACATTTCGGTCATACGGGTTTTCACCGGCTGACCGTTCCAGAAGTCGGTTTTGTATTTAACGTCAACGCCGTAGGCGCTGGTGTCTTGGGAAATCACCAACAGTTCTTTGACCCCGGCTTTAACCAGGCGCTCGGCTTCGCTAAGCACTTCACCGACCGGCCGGCTGACCAGCTTGCCGCGCATAGACGGAATGATGCAGAAGCTGCAGCTGTGGTTGCAGCCTTCGGAGATTTTCAGGTAAGCGTAGTGGCGTGGAGTCAGCTTGATGCCCTGTGGCGGCACCAGGTCGATCAGCGGGTTGTGGTCCTGCTTGGGTGGTACCACTTCGTGAACGGCGTTGAGCACTTGTTCGTATTGCTGCGGGCCGGTTACCGAGAGCACGCTGGGGTGCACGTTACGAATCGCGCCTTCTTCTACGCCCATGCAGCCGGTAACGATCACCTTGCCGTTTTCTGCCAGGGCCTCACCGATTACTTCCAAAGATTCGGCTTTGGCGCTGTCGATAAAACCGCAGGTGTTGACCACCACCACGTCGGCGTCCTGATAGGTGGATACCACCTCATAACCTTCCATTCGCAGCTGGGTCAGGATGCGCTCAGAGTCCACCAGGGCCTTGGGGCAACCGAGCGATACAAAGCCGACTTTCGGCGTGGCGGGGGTGGACATGGTGTTAACCTCGGGCGTGTACGGATGGATGCTGGGCGCTTAGGCGCCTCTGATCAAAAAGTGCGCAATTTTAGCTGCGACGCTGGCAATTGACCAGCGCTGAGCGTCGTCTTGGTAGTGAGGCTGTTCGCAGCCGGGATACGTCATCAGGGATGAGCCCCGAGCCTGTAAGCGATGACCTGCTCTGATGTAAGCAGCAAGGCCTAAGGCTCGCTGAACCGGATTACTTGAATTGCGCACAACAAAAAGGCCACTCGATTGAGTGGCCTTTTTGAGTATCTGGTTGCGGGAGCAGGATTTGAACCTACGACCTTCGGGTTATGAGCCCGACGAGCTACCAGACTGCTCCATCCCGCGCCGACCATTCTATATAGAAATTGTGGGCTGTCAAGAAAATAGTGTTTTTAATCAAATGCTTAGCTTTAAGGAAGAAACAAAAAAGGCCACTCGATTGAGTGGCCTTTTTGAGTATCTGGTTGCGGGAGCAGGATTTGAACCTACGACCTTCGGGTTATGAGCCCGACGAGCTACCAGACTGCTCCATCCCGCGCCGACCATTCTATATAGAAATTGTGGGCTGTCAAGAAAATAGTGTTTTTAATCAAATGCTTAGCTTTAAGGAAGAAACAAAAAAGGCCACTCGATTGAGTGGCCTTTTTTGAGTATCTGGTTGCGGGAGCAGGATTTGAACCTACGACCTTCGGGTTATGAGCCCGACGAGCTACCAGACTGCTCCATCCCGCGCCGCCAATTCTAGCGTTTAAACGTTGCTTGTCAACCTAAGAATGGATGGAAGTTGTTTTTATTCAGGTGCTTAGCCATGCTGCATATTGCTTTGTACTGCACAGGGGGCTGCGTTAGAGCCTGATTGGGGGCGGAGGTGCTTCGGCATAGTCCGCCACCGGGCTGTGGGGCTGGTGGGTTTGACGATGAACAGGCGCACGATCATCCATGTTGAATGGGCATGTCATTTCTGAGTGTTTTTTTGATGACGCGGATACCGCGTCTTCAGGGTCTTTTGAGGTCGCCTGCGTAATGGCCCAGCAGATGACAATCCCGTTCAAACTCACCCCTCCTGCGCTCGATAAGCCCCCGGCGTTAGCCCCGTCCACTTCTTAAACGCCCGATGAAACGCCGAGGGTTCGGAAAACCCCAGCTGCTCGGCAATATCCTGAATCGCCAACTCATCGCGCCCCAAGTGATAAATCGCCAAATCCCGGCGCAGGTGATCCTTCAACTCCTGAAAGCTCGAACCTTCCTCGCGCAAGTGCCGGCGCAGGGTTTGTGAGCTCATATGCAGTTGCTGGGCAACCGCATCCAGGTCCGGCCAGTTGCTGCAGTCGCGGCCGAGTAAGCGGCGGATTTGGCTGATCAGGCTGTCGCCGCCATCGGGGCGGGCCAGTAGGTCGGCGGGGGAGTGCTGGAGGAATTGCTTGAGCGTGCGTTCATCCTGCAGCAGCGGCATGGCCAGATAGCGTGCGTGGAACAGCAGGCTGGTACGTCCGGCCGTAAAGCGCCGGGTGCAGGGGAAGAGCAGTTCATATTCGGTCGCGTGAGCGGGTCGGCTGTAGGTGAAAGTGGCTTCTTCCAGGCGGATGCGCTGGCCGATCAGCCAACTGCCGAGGCGATGCCAGATCACCAGCAGACTTTCCACTAGAAAGTGGTCGGGGTCCCACAGGGTCGAGTCGTCCACGCTTAGCCGCGCCCAGTCTCCTTCGCGCTGGATGCTGATGGTCGGGGCTTCGGGGAATAGGCTGTAGAACAGCGCGCCACGGCCCAGGGCTTTTTCCAGGGAATGGCAGTGGATGATCGCGTAACACATCATGGCGAAGGTGCCGCGTTTGCTGCGCAGGCGGCCGAAGCCCAGGTATTCGTCGTCGAGGCTTTCCCACAGCAGCTGCACCATGCGGGCGAACTGTTCTGGGGCGACCCGTGCGCGGGGTTCGTCGAGCAGCGCCGGTTGGATGCCCAGTTGGCGCAGCAGCGGCGTGCAGTCGTGGCCCTGGCGTTCGGCGCCGCGTAAGGCTGCGCGGATAAAGTGGCTGGCGATGGTGCGTTCGCGCATGACGACTCCTTGAAAGTACGCCGATGGTAGGCAGCTCACTGCGCCGCCGACAAGCCGACCGAGCGATTGGGTCAATTCAGGCTGAGCGCATGGGTCATTGAGGCGGTGTGGGCATGAGGCCTAACCTGCTGCATGACCTCAGCTCAGGGAGCACCGCCGCATGCAGCGCCTTATTTTCGACATCGAACACAACATGTTCCGCGACGCCTTCGCCGCCTTTCTGAAGAAGGAAGTGGTGCCGCATCAGGACGAATGGGAAACAGCCGGTGTGGTCAGCCGTGAGGTGTGGAAGAAGGCCGGTGATATGGGCTTTCTGCTGCCCTGGGCGGATGAAGAATACGGCGGTGCTGGGCTCAAGGATTTTCGTTACGAGCAGATCATGTGCGAGGAGCTGGCCAAGATTAACGAGCCGGGCTTTATGCTGCCGCTGCACTCGGCGCTGTGCGGGCCTTATATCGCTGAGTACGGCAACGCTGAGCAGAAGGCGCGCTTTATGCCGGGGATTATCAGCGGCGAACTGATTCTCGCGGTGGCGATGACCGAACCGAGCGCTGGTTCTGACTTGGCCGGCATGCGTACCAGCGCGGTGGATCAAGGCGATCATTACGTGCTTAACGGCTCCAAGGTGTTTATCTCCAACGGTCTGCTGGCCGATGTGGTGATCGTTGCGGCCAAGACCGATCCGGCCAACAAACACGCCATGGGCCTGTTCCTGGTCGAACGCGGCATGGATGGCTTCGAGCGCGGCAAGAACCTGGAAAAACTCGGTATGAAGAGCCAGGACACCGCTGAGCTGTTCTTCAACAACGTCAAGGTGCCCAAGGCCAACCTGCTGGGCGACGCCAAGGGCGGCTTCTTCTATCTGATGAATATGCTGGCTCAGGAGCGCCTGACCAACGCGTGCGGCGCGGTGGCGGCTGCCGAGGCGGCGCTGCAGGTGACCATCGATTACGTGCGTGAGCGCAAGGCCTTCGATCGGCCGATCTCGCATTTTCAGAACACCCGTTTCAAGCTGGCCGAGATGCGCACGCAGATCGACGTGGCCCAGGTGTTTGTCGACCGCTGCGTAACCGACCACAACGAGAAGAAACTCACCCCGGAAGTGGCCGCCGAGGCCAAGCTGTTTACCACTGAACTGCTGTGCAAGGTGGTCGATGAAGGGGTGCAGCTGCACGGCGGCTGGGGTTATATGTGGGAATACCCAATCTGCAAGATGTACGCGAACGCGCGCATCCAGCGCATCTTCGCCGGCACCTCGGAGATCATGAAAGAAATTATCAGCCGTGGGATGAAGCTTTGATAAATGAGTAGTGGCTGAGCAGAGGCGAGACAGACAATAACAACAAGAGGTCTGCACATGGATGATCAATTGCCCCTGGAGCGCCTGGCGCTCTGGGTTGAAAAGCGCCCCGATGCTGTCTGGCTTAGCCAGCCGGTAAACGGCCAGTGGTATGACTTCACCTGGGCCCAAGTGGACGACCAGGCGCGGCGCATGGCCACGGCCTTGCAAGCGCTGGGCTGCGAGCCGGGGGATCGGGTGGCGCTGCTGGCGAAGAACTGCGCTGAGTGGATCATCGCCGACCTGGCGATCATGCTCGCTGGGCTGATCAGCGTGCCGTTGTATCCGCTGCAATCGGCGGAAAGCATCGACTATGTACTGCGTCACTCGCAGTGCAAGGCGATCTTCCTCGGCAAGCTGGATGAGCCGGCCAAGCTGGCACCGGGTATTGCGGCCGACGTCATCCGTATCGCCATGCCCTATCCGACCATTGAGGCGCAGCACAATTGGCAGGAGCTGCTGGCGGCGCATCAGCCGCTTGCTGTTGCGCATGTGCAGTCGCTGGATGAGCTGCTAAGTATCCTCTACACCTCCGGCACCACCGGCCAGCCCAAGGGCGTGATGCTCTCGGCCAAGGCGTTTGCCATTGCCGGTGGGCGTTCGGTGAAGGAGCTGCAGATTACCGAGCAGGATCAGTACTTCTCCTACCTGCCGCTTTCCCATGCCGCCGAGCGTTTTCTGGTAGAGATGAATGCGCTGTACAGCGGCGGGCGGGTGGCTTTTGTCGAGTCGTTGGAAACCTTCGCCAGCGACCTGCGACATGTACGGCCAACCGTGTTTTTCTCCGTGCCGCGCCTGTGGACGCGCTTTCAGCAGGGCGTGCTGGAGAAACTGCCGCAGCCCAAGCTGGCGCGGCTGCTGCGCATTCCGCTGATCGGCGGCCTGGTCGCACGTAAGATTCGCAAAGGTTTGGGGCTGGACCGTGCGCGCATTCTGGTCAGCGGCGCGGCGGCGATTCCGCATGCCTTGCTCGATTGGTATCAGAGCATCGGCATCACCATCTGTGAGGGCTACGGCATGACCGAGCACCTGGCCTATGGCTGTTTCAACCGGCCGGGGCAGGTACGTTTTGGCACCGTGGGCCGGCCCATGCCGGGTAATGAGCTGCGCATCGCAGGCAATGGTGAAATTCTCCTGCGCTGCCCGAGCCTAATGCTGGGCTACTACCAGGACCCGGAGAAAACCGCCGAGGCCATCACCGATGGCTGGCTGCACACTGGCGACAAGGGTGAGGTCGACGCGGCCGGTTACCTGAAAATTACCGGGCGGGTGAAGGACATCTTCAAGACCAGCAAGGGCAAGTACATCGCCCCGGCGCCGATTGAGGGCGAGATCGCCAAGAACCTCTGGGTCGAGCAGGTGTGCCTGATGGGCAGTAACCTGGATCAGCCATTGGCGCTGATCGAACTGTCACCGGTTGCCCGTGAACAGGCACGTGAACAGGTGACGGCTGACCTTGCGCAGACCTTGGCGCAGCTTAATGCCCAGCTTGAGGCCCACGAGCGGCTTAGCCACTTTGTCCTGGTGCGCGAGGCCTGGACCGTGGACAACGGCTGCATGACGCCGACCATGAAAATCCGTCGCAATATACTGGAAGCGCGCTTTGCCGATCAGCTAAGCGAGCTGGATGCCAAGCAGCCTCTGCATTGGCAGTGAAGCCTTTGCTTTTGTAGGAGCCAGCTTGCTGGCGATGCTGTTGTATGGCGATTGATCGCCAGCAAGCTGGCTCCTACAGCTGTCTGTGCAGCTTGGCGAATACCGATTTAGATCAAAGGAGCTGTTATGTCAGGCCCGCTGTCGTCACTGAAAGTGCTGGATTTCTCCACCTTGTTGCCGGGGCCTTTTGCCTCGCTGCTGCTGGCTGATATGGGCGCCGAGGTGCTGCGGGTGGAGTCGCCTTCGCGCATGGACCTGGTGCGCGTACTGCCGCCCCATGATGGCGGCGTATCGGCCAGCCACGCCTATCTCAATCGCAACAAACGCTGCATCGCCCTGGACCTGAAACAGGCCGAAGCGGTGGAAATGGTCAAACAGCTGGTGGCCGAGTATGACATCGTGCTGGAGCAGTTCCGCCCCGGGGTGATGGACAAGCTCGGGGTCGGCTATGAGGCGCTCAGGGCGATCAACCCAAAGCTGATCTACGTCTCCATCACTGGCTATGGCCAAAGCGGCCCGTACAAGGACCGCGCTGGCCACGATATCAACTACCTGGCCCTGGCCGGTATCGCCAGCTACACCGGCCGGCGTGAAACCGGGCCGCTGCCGTTGGGCATTCAGGCGGCGGATATCGCCGGCGGCTCGCTGCACGGGGTGATCGGTCTGCTGGCGGCGGTGATCCAGCGCCAGGCTACGGGTCAGGGCCAGCAGGTGGATATCAGCATGACCGACTGCGCCTTTAGCCTGCACGGCATGGCCGGCGCGGGTTATCTGGCGGCTGGCGTGGAGCCGGCGATGGAAAACCAGGCGCTGAACGGCGGCAGCTTCTACGACTACTACCGCACCCGCGACGGTCGCTGGTTCTCGGTGGGCAGTCTAGAGCCGCAATTTATGCAGCAGTTCTGCGCTGCCATCGGCCGCCCGGAACTGGCCTCGCGTGGCCTGTCGCAGAGACCGGAGGATCAGCAGGCGCTTAAACGCGAGATCGAAATCGAGTTCGAGAAACGCGATTTTGCAGAGTGGAGCCAGGTTTTCGCTGGGCTGGATGCCTGCGTCGAGCCGATGCTCAACCTTAGCGAAGCGGTCGAGCATCCGCAGATCAAAGCCCGTGGCCTGGTTACCGAGGTGCCGCGTGTGGGCAACTCCCCACAGGCGCAGATCGCCTGCCCGATCAAGTTCTCTAGCGGCTTGCCTGCGCCCCGGCATATCGGTGCTGCTCTAGGCGCGCACACCGCAGAAGTGCTGACAGAACTGGGCTACAGCGCCGAACAGATTGCCCAACTCAAGGCCGCCAAGGTGGTTGCCTGAGCCGGCGTAAAGGTTCTGCGGGCAAATGGAGGCTCGTCAAATAGTTGATTTTCCGGCATAAGCCTTGGGCATTCGAGTCGGCTGATTGTTCGGGAACGGAAAATATGTATCACGGGGAGCGCTTTAACGCCTGGACCCATCTGGTTGGGGCGGTTCTGGCCTGCGCGGGAGCCGTGTGGCTCTTGGTGCTGGCGAGCCTGGATGGCGAGTTGCGCAAGATCATCAGTGTGGCGATCTATGGCCTGACCCTGGTACTGCTTTACAGCATCTCCACGCTTTACCACAGCATGCAGGGCCGGGCGAAGGTGGTGATGCGCAAACTCGATCACCTGTCGATCTACCTGCTGATCGCCGGCAGCTATACGCCGTTCTGCTTGATAACGCTGTATGGGCCGTGGGGCTGGTCGCTGTTCGGCGTCGTCTGGGCGCTGGCCGCCATCGGCATGCTGCAGGAGATCAAGCCGCGCTCTGAGGCGCGGGTGCTGTCGATTGTGATCTATGCGGTGATGGGCTGGATTGTGTTGATCGCGGTCAAGCCGCTGATTGCCGCGCTGGGCATGACCGGGTTTATCTGGCTGGCCGGCGGCGGGGTGCTGTACACGGTGGGCATCATCTTCTTCGCCTATGACAGTCGCTTTCGCCATTGGCACGGCATCTGGCACCTGTTCGTAATGGGCGGTAGCCTAATGCACTTTGTCGCGGTGTTGCGTTACGTCCTGTGACGCCAGTGGGCTATTCGACTCGCTGTTCGCCGGTATAACTCAAGGTCACCTTGCAGCGCCGGCAGTAGTAGCGCCGGCCTTTGCTAACTAAAGCGTGGCGCTGGGCAGAGAAGGGGAACTCGCCCTGCGGGCAGCTGCAACGGTAGATATAGCGGCTAGCTGTACGTCGCTTTACTTCATAGCTGTGGCAGCGATTGGGCGGTAGCTCGTACACGCCGCGCATGATCAACTGCCACTCCTCGCCGTGGGGCTGAATTTTTAGGCCAAACAGCTGGTGGGCAATCAGGTGCGCTACTTCGTGCGGCACGGTCTGCTTGAGGAAGTCTTCGCGGTTTTCCCGGTACAGCTGAGGGTTGAAACGCAGCTTGTTTTCCGTCAGGTGCGCCACGCCAGCCTTTTGCCCACGCAGCTTGAAGCTCACTTCTGCACGGGCAAAGGGACGCTTGAAAAAGGCTTCAGCCTGCTGGTAGCACTGTTCTACGCGGCTCAGGAGGTGTTCGGGCATGGATGCGGCGATCAAGACTGGGGTGGCGATTATGCCCAAGGCAAGTCATGCCTGCAGCCCTGAAACGACGAAACCACCCGCAGGTGGTTTCGTTGTGTGTCATCAGGCGTTGCTTTAGCTGGTGTACACCGGGCCGACCCCAAAGCCCCAGAGAATCACCGAGCTAGCGATCATTGCCACCAGCACCACTAGGCCCACTGCGAGTACCGAGCTGGAGAACATAAAGCCTTCATCCTCGGGTATGCCCATAAACCTGGGGATACCGACATAAAGCAGGTACACCGTGTAGCAGATGGCCGCCGTGCCCACCACCATGGCCAGCCAGAGATGTGGATAGAGCGCCGCTAGGCCACCGATAAACAGCGGTGTAGCGGTATAGGCCGCAAATACTACGCATTGCGTAAGGTTCGGGCTGGCATCGTAGGTGCGTGCCATCCAGTGGATAAACGCGCCCATTACGGCGATACCTGCAAGCATTGCCAGGTAAGTCATGATGGTCATTTGCAGCGCGCTGGCTTCTGTCAGCATCACCGGCGCTCGATCACCGATAGCCCAACCGACCTGCGTGGTGCCGATGTAGGCCGAGACTGCGGGAATTGCCGCGAGAATCAATACGTGGGTGAGATACATGTGGCTAATGGTTTCTTCTTCGCCACGGATTTCCTGCCATTCCTGGTCAGGGTGGGTGAATAACCCCCAAACGTGATGGATCATGCCAGACCTCCTATTTTTATAGCGGTCGCCCCCCAGCAGAGCGCCTGATTCGCGTATGCAGCGCTATCAGGTACAGGGCCGAACCCATGCGACCGTATGTCGCAGTATAGGCAGGCATTAATGAGGGAAGAGGCCCGGCGTTAGAGCAAATCGGACTCTCAAACGCGGCCGTAATAGCGTTCTAGGATTTCCATGGCCTTGTTGATCGACTGCAAGCGCGCCGTGTTGCCGCCGCGATCAGGGTGATGCAGGCTGACCAACTGCCGGTAGCGGTGCTTAATAGTGGCGAGATTGAGCGTCTGCTCGCGGCCTTCGAGCTCGAATAGCTCCAGCGCCGCCTGTTTTTCCTCGCTGCCGTGCATGCGCGTCCAGAAGCTCAGCAGCAGCTTGGCCACATCCTGCTCGTCGGTGTCGCTGAGCTGGCTGAGGTCGAGGTAATAGTCGCGCAACGGGTCGTGTTCACTCAGCTCCGCGCTGCCGGGCTGGTAGGGCAGCAGTTGGATGTGCAGCGCACTGATCTGCACATAGCCACTCTGCGTCGCCCACAGCTTTTCGCGCAGGCGGTAGAGCGCGTTGAACAGCAGGAAATGGGTGCGAAACAGCACCAGCTTGTCGGTCAGTGGCAGGTTGGGGATATGCCTACAGCCGCGCGCTTTGAGTTGCTGAATCAGCTGGTATTCGCCAAGGCCATCAGGGGCAACGCGCAGTAGTTGGTGCAGTTGTTCGGGCAGTTCGAGGCCCGGGTCGAAATCGTCGTTCATCGGCCGAGCCTAGCATTTCCGTAACTGTGGGGTAGGGCGCGTCACGCTTTCTGGGTAAAATGCGCATCCTCAACGACTTCCGGATTCCAGCGCACCATGGGCACCCTCTCGGTCAATCAGAATAAACTGCAAAAACGCCTGCGTCGCCAGGCCGGCGAAGCCGTTGCCGATTTCAACATGATCGAGGATGGCGACAAGGTCATGGTCTGCCTGTCTGGCGGCAAGGACAGCTACACCATGCTCGACGTACTGCTGCACCTGCAAAAAGTCGCACCGATTAAGTTCGAGATTGTCGCGGTTAACATGGATCAGAAGCAGCCGGGTTTTCCCGAACACGTGCTGCCGGCCTATCTGGAATCCATCGGCGTGCCGTACCACATCGTCGAGAAGGACACCTACTCGGTGGTCAAGGAGAAGATCCCGGAAGGTAAGACCACCTGTTCGCTATGCTCGCGCTTGCGTCGTGGCACGTTGTACACCTTTGCCGATGAAATCGGCGCGACCAAGATGGCCCTGGGGCATCACCGCGACGACATCCTGGAAACCTTCTTTCTCAATATGTTCTACGGCGGCACCCTCAAGGCCATGCCGCCCAAGCTGCGCGCCGACGACGGCCGTAACGTGGTGATTCGCCCGTTGGCCTACTGCAACGAGGCGGATATCGAGGCTTACAGCGTGCTCAAGGAGTTCCCGATTATTCCGTGCAACCTCTGCGGCTCCCAGGAAAATCTACAGCGCCAGGTGGTCAAGGAGATGCTGCAGGACTGGGAACGCAAATCGCCGGGGCGCACCGAGATCATGTTCCGTGCCCTGCAGAACGTGGTGCCGTCGCAGCTGGCTGACCGCAACCTGTTTGACTTCACGAGCCTGAAGATCGATGACAGCGCCACGCCGCGCTTTCTCGATGTAATGAACCTCTGATCTTCGTAGGATGGGTTGAGCGCAGCGATACCCATCAATTCCCGGCTCAAGGACTGCCCAATGCGCGACTACAAATGGCTCCACGAATACTGCCTGAACCGCTTTGGCTCGGCCGCTGCGCTGGAGTCGATCCTGCCGCAACCGCGCAGCGCCGAGGAGCTGCGCGCGATCAGCGATGATCGCTACCTGTCGATCCTCAGCCTGCGGATCTTCCGCGCTGGCCTCAAACACAGCCTGGTGGACGCCAAATGGCCGGCGTTCGAGCAGGTGTTCTTCGGTTTTGATCCAGAGAAGGTCGTGCTGATGGGCGCCGAACGCCTGGAAAACTTGATGCAGGATGCGCGCATCATCCGTCACCTGGGCAAGCTCAAGAGCGTACCGCGCAATGCCCAGTTCATTCTTGATGTGCAGAAGGACAAGGGCAGTTTTGGCGCGCTGATCGCCGACTGGCCCGTGAGCGATATTGTCGGCCTGTGGAAATACCTGGCCAAACACGGCAGCCAGCTCGGCGGTCTGTCTGCGCCGCGTTTTCTGCGTATGGTCGGCAAGGATACCTTTGTGCCCAGCGATGACATGGTCGCCGCGCTGAAGGCGCAGAAGATCATCGACAAAGTACCCACCAGCCTGAAAGAGCGCGCCGCCGTGCAGGCCGCGTTCAACCAATGGCATGAGCAGAGCGGTCGACCGTTGTGTCAGCTTTCGGTGATGTTGGCGCATACGGTCAATCACTGAGCAGGTGGGTGGGGGGTGACGCTTTATCCATCCACCAGGGTGCTGTTGCGGTGGACGAAAAGAGTGTCGTCCACCTTACGCAGCAGGGGTCCAAATGAACCAGGCTATTGCCCGTGTCGCCCAGGCAGTCGTTGAGCCGTTAATGCGGAACCGTCAGGCGGGCGGTTTTACCGTGGCGATCAACCCCCAGCGTACCGACTTGAGCGCTCGGATGGATGTGCGCCTGCAAGGGCGGGCATTAGATGTTTTGCCAAAACCTCTGGGTCACATTTAGGCCCATAGAATTTGCAAATGAATCTCATAGAAGGCATAGTCGCGACCTTATTAAATTTACCGACACGGTCGTGCTCATGCTCAAACGCCTCGCACCCCTCGTGCCCATCGCACTTTCTGTGGTTCTGGCCGCCTGCGCCAGCCATGCCCCACAGCCTCAGCCGAAGCTGGCAACCCAGCCGGCAGTGTTCTCCTCGACAGACCTTGTCGAGCTTGACGAACAAGCCAAAGAAGCGGCTCTGGGCGACTTCTCTGAAGAAAAATCCTACGAACTGCCGAAATTGGCTGACAGCGTCCTATCCCACGGTTTGTCCCTGGTGGGCACCCGTTACCGTTATGGCGGCAGTTCGGTGAAGTCAGGTTTCGATTGCAGCGGCTTTATCGGTTATCTGTTCAAGGAAGAGCTGGGCATGAAATTGCCGCGCTCGTCCCGCGACATGATCAATATCGACGCACCGCGGGTGTCGCGTGATGAGCTGGAGCCGGGCGATCTGCTGTTCTTCAGCACCAATGGCCGTAACCGCGTCAGCCATGCCGGTATCTACATGGGTGATAACCAGTTTATCCATTCCAGCAGTAGCCGCAGCGGCGGTGTACGGGTTGATAGCCTGGATAATCGCTACTGGTCGCGTACCTTTATCGAAGCCAAACGTGCTCTGGCGCTGGCTCCGAGTGACTCGATCGCTCGTCACCCTTGAGCCCTGTGAATGGCGGCTGAATTTGTTCGGCCGCCGTAGTTAAGTAATAGTTCTGGCTCATCTCGATAGTTTTCAACAACCTGCCAAACAAAGCTAAAGCTTGCACTGCGATGTGTAAGCCGGCAGAGTAGAGCGCATCCCGGCTCAGGATCGCTCGTCCATGACCGCTATCGCCCGTCTCAGCTTGATTATGTTTGCCGCGCTGCTCAGCGCTTGTGCCAGCAATGCTCCCGCGCCCGCGCCAGTCCCGCAGCCCATCGTGTATGCGCCCATCGGCAGCTTTAACGGCAATGCTGAAGATGTGCTGTTTCGCGCCCTGGGCTTGGTCGGCACTCCCTATCGCTACGGCGGCAATACCCCGGATGGCGGCTTTGATTGCAGCGGCCTGATTGGTTACGTTTACCGCGATGCGGCGGGCATCAAGCTGCCGCGTTCGACCCGTGAGCTGATTAGCATGCGCGCCCCGGTAGTCAGCCGCGACCGTCTGCAAAGTGGTGATTTGCTGTTTTTCGCTACTAATGGCGGCAGTCAGGTCAGTCACGCGGGTATCTATGTCGGCGATGGCCGTTTTGTTCACGCGCCTTCCAGCGGAGGCACCGTACGCCTGGACAGCCTGAGCAATACCTACTGGCAGCGCACCTATCTGAATGCCAAGCGCGTGTTCACCCCGGAACTGGCTAGCAACCCCTGATCAACCTCAGCGGCTGAGTGATCTGCCATGACCAACCGAACACTCAATCTCGATTCCGCCCTGTATCAATACCTGCTGGACGTCTCCCTGCGCGAAACACCGGTGCTCAAACGCCTGCGCGAGGAAACCGCGCAGCTGAGTACCGCACGTTGGCAGATCGCCCCCGAGCAGGGCCAGTTTATGGCCTTGTTGGTGCAACTGACGGGTGCTCGACGGATTGTCGAGGTCGGCACCTTTACCGGCTATAGCGCCATCTGTATGGCCCAGGCCATGCCCGAAGATGGTCGGCTGATCTGCTGTGATATCCCTGGCGAGTACAATGCCACGGCCGAGCGTTACTGGCGCGAAGCCGGGCTCAGTGCGCGTATTGAACAGCGTCTGGCCCCTGCGCTACAGACCTTGGCGGCGCTGGAGGCTG
Source organism: Pseudomonas sp. C7.1 (assembly GCF_056312395.1). Taxonomy (NCBI): domain Bacteria; kingdom Pseudomonadati; phylum Pseudomonadota; class Gammaproteobacteria; order Pseudomonadales; family Pseudomonadaceae; genus Pseudomonas; species Pseudomonas sp. C7.1. Next base: position 1,107,618 of record NZ_JBWDTL010000003.1, read on the forward strand.
AAGGCCTGGCCGGCAGTATTGATCTGCTGTTTATCGACGCCGATAAGGCCAATTACCCGGCCTATTTGGAACATGCCCTGCGCCTGGTGCGCCAGGGTGGGCTGATCCTGTTCGATAACACCCTGTGGAGCGGGCGTGTGCTTGAGGAAAACCCCGAAAGCGCCGATACCCGTGCAATTCAGGCGCTCAATCTGGCGCTGCGTGATGACCCACGTATCGATCTGTCCCTGTTGCCGCTGGGCGATGGCCTGAGCCTGTGCCGTAAACGCTGAGCCCGTATGCCCGAACCGATTCGTCTGCCTGATCAACCTGGTGCCTGCGAACTTTGCGCCCGCGCGGCTGCTCTGACGCGCCATCACCTGATCCCCAAGGCGCTGCACAGCAGGGGCTATGTGCAAAAGCGCTTTGGCAAAAGCGAGCGTATCAGCGCTACGCTCTGGGTCTGCCGCGCCTGCCACAACCAGATCCACCGGCTGTTCAGCGAGAAGGAGCTGGCGCTGACCTACAACAACCGCGACAGCCTGCTCAGTGATGAGCGCCTGCGTACTTTTGTCGAGTGGCTGGCCAGCAAGCCGGCCGGCTTTATGCCCAGGCATTGATTCACGGGTGCAACGGCGCATTCCGGTTTGACGCTTAATCACGAACTCTCTACCCTTCGCGCCTTGTAACAGGTGCCCCCAACGCTAAGCGTGTGCGGGGTGAAACTGGGAAGTCGGTGCGTTGTGCGTTTACGCCAACCATTCCGACGCTGCCCCCGCAACGGTAAGTGAGTTAAACCAGCGCTTTTCAACCACTGTGCTCAGGCATGGGAAGGTGCGCCTGGTGGCGGTCTGCATTTTCAGATCAGCGCTCATAAGCCCGGAGACCGGCCTGTTGCAGTCCACGGCATCGCGGAGGGCGATGGCTGGCGTGTGGCTTGCGCTGTGCGTAGGCCCGCGCTTTGTCTTTCTCCACATGCTTTTTCCAGCCAGATCGCCCTGTGGCGGTGGAGCAGTGCGATGACTGAATCGATTGAACGTGACGCCCGGCACAAGGCGCGCATGGCCCGCAAGAAAGCCCTTATCGACGAGAAAATCGCCCAGGCCCAGGAAGAATACGGCCTGCTGCTGGTGCACAGCGGCAATGGCAAGGGTAAGAGCAGCAGTGCCTTCGGTATGGTTGCCCGCGCCTTGGGGCATGGCCTCAAGGTCGGCGTGGTGCAATTTATCAAGGGCGCGGCCAGCACCGGCGAAGAGGCCTTCTTCCGCCGTTTTCCCGATGAAGTCAGCTATCACGTAATGGGTGAGGGTTTTACCTGGGAGACCCAGGATCGTCAGCGCGATATCGACAAGGCGCGCGAAGCCTGGGCCGTGGCGGCGCAGTTGCTCAATGATCCCGCCATCGGTCTGGTGGTGCTGGATGAGCTGAACATCGCGCTGAAATATGGCTATCTGGAACTCGACGCGGTGCTCGCGGATATCGAGGCGCGGCCGCTGCTGCAGCATGTCGTGGTGACCGGCCGTGGTGCGCTGCCGGGGATGATCGAGGCGGCGGATACCGTCACCGAGATGAGCCTGGTTAAGCATGCCTTTAAGGCCGGGGTAAAGGCGCAGAAGGGAGTTGAGTTTTGACCAGCGCCCGTTCATGCCCGGCGTTATTGATCGCAGCACCGGCTTCCGGCCAAGGCAAGACTACGGTGACCGCCGCCTTGGCGCGTTTGCATGCGCGCCAGGGCAAGTGTGTGCGGGTATTCAAGTGCGGCCCGGATTTTCTCGACCCGATGATTCTCGCGCGCGCCAGCGGAGCGCCGGTGTATCAGCTCGACCTGTGGATGGTCGGCGAGGCCGAGAGCCGCAAGCTGCTCTGGGAAGCGGCGGGTGAAGCCGATCTGATTCTGATCGAAGGGGTGATGGGCCTGTTCGATGGCACGCCATCGGCGGCCGACCTGGCGCGGCACTTCGCTGTGCCGGTGTTGGCGGTGATCGATGGTTCGGCCATGGCGCAGACCTTCGGCGCCATGGCCCATGGATTGGCGACCTTCCAGCCTGATCTGCCGTTCTCCGGGGTGCTTGGCAATCGGGTTGGCAGTGCGCGCCATGGTGAGATATTGCGCGATGCACTGCCGAGCTCGATCCGCTGGTACGGCGCCTTGCCGCGTAGCGCCGAGGTCGGCTTGCCGAGCCGCCATTTGGGCTTGGTGCAAGCGGGTGAGCTGGCCGACCTGGATGCGCGCCTGGACGCCGCCGCCGATGCCCTGGCCGCTAGTGCCGATACCGATCTGCCGCCACCCGTCAGCTTTGCCGCCCCTGAGCAGGCCAGGCCCGCGCCATTGCTTAAGGGGGTGCGAATTGGTGTGGCCCGCGACAGCGCCTTTGCTTTTCTTTACCAGGCCAATCTCGACCTGTTGAGCGAACTGGGTGCCGAATTGCAGTTCTTTTCGCCGCTTACAGATGAGCAGTTGCCGGATGTCGACAGCCTGTATCTGCCCGGCGGTTACCCGGAGCTGCACCTGGCCACGCTTGAGGCCAACCAGCCCATGGCCGAGTCGATTCGCGCGCACCATGCAGCCGGCAAGCCGATCCACGCCGAGTGTGGCGGCATGCTCTATCTGCTCGACAAACTGACCGACAAGCAAGGCGCCAGCGGGCAGATGCTCGGCCTGTTAAGCGGGGAGGCGACCCTGCAACCGCGCATGACCGCCATGGCCTTGCAACAGGCGGAGCTGCCGGAAGGGCTGCTGCGCGGCCACAGCTTTCACTACTCGGCGCTAAGCAGCGATCTGCAACCCCTGACCCGTGGCGAATGCCCGAACTACAAGCGCACCAGTGAGGCGGTTTATCGCCAGGGGCGGATGACCGCCTCCTATATCCACTTCTATCTACCGTCTGATCCCACTGCCGCTGCAGCGCTGTTTTGCCCCGGAGCGCCGGCATGAGCGAGCAGGCCTTCAGTCCCGAAGAACGCGCGGCGGTCTACCGCGCCATCACCGAGCGCCGTGATATGCGCCATTTCAGCGGCGGCGAAGTGGCACCCGAACTGCTCGCACGTTTGCTTGAAGCCGCGCACCAGGCACCGAGCGTCGGCCTGATGCAGCCGTGGCGGTTTATTCGCATCACCCGTGCGGCCTTGCGTGAGGCGATTCACGGGCTAGTGGAAGAGGAGCGCTTGCGCACCGCCGAGGCACTGGGCGAGCGCAGTGATGAATTTATGCGGCTGAAAGTCGAGGGCATCCGTGACTGCGCCGAGCTGCTGGTGGTGGCTTTGATGGAGGGCCGCGAGGCCCATGTATTTGGCCGCCGCACCTTGCCGGAAATGGACCTGGCGTCCCTGGCCTGCGCCATTCAGAACCTCTGGCTGGCCGCCCGCGCCGAGGGTTTGGGCATGGGTTGGGTATCGCTATTCGAGCCCCAGGCCCTGGCGGATTTGCTCAATATGCCGGACGGTAGCAAGCCGCTGGCGGTGCTGTGCCTGGGGCCGGTCACGGAATTCTATGAAGCACCCATGCTGGTGCAGCAGGGCTGGGCCGAGCCACGGCCACTAAGCGAGTTGTTGTTTGAAAACCAGTGGGGCACGCCATGAGCCTGGTGCTTAGCACCTGCGCCGGGGTTGCTCTGGACGCGATTTTTGGCGAGTCCAAGGGCTGGCATCCGCTAGTGGCCTTTGGTCGTATGGCCGAGCGTATCGAGCAGCGCTTCAATCCGGCGGGCGGCGGTTGGCGCAGCCATGGCGTCAGCGCCTGGTGCCTGGCGGTATTGCCGCTGACCCTGCTGACCTGGCTACTCACACAGATCAGCGGGCTGGGTTGGGCGGTGGAAATACTTGCGTTGTATGCCGCGCTTGGCCTGAAAAGCCTGGGTGAACATGCCATGCCGGTGGCCCAGGCGCTGCGGCTGGGCGATCTACGTCTGGCGCGTGAGCGGGTCGGTTATATGGTCAGCCGCAATACCGCGCAGCTCGACGCCGCCGGGGTGGCCCGGGCTGGCAGTGAATCGGTGCTGGAAAACGGCAGCGACGCGGTGTTCGCCGCGCTGTTCTGGTTTGTGCTGGCCGGTGCGCCGGGCGTGGTGCTGTATCGCCTGAGTAATACCCTGGACGCCATGTGGGGCTATCGCAATGAACGTTTCGAGCTCTTCGGCTGGGCCGCCGCGAAAATCGACGATGTGCTCAATTACCTGCCGGCCCGGCTGGTCGCATTGACCTACGCGCTGCTCGGTAAAACTGCACTGGCGCTGCGTTGCTGGCGTACCCAGGCGCCGCTTTGGGACAGCCCGAATGCCGGCCCGGTAATGGCGGCCGGGGCAGGCGCGCTGGGCGTCAGCCTGGGCGGCGCGGCGGAGTATCACGGCGAGCTGCATATTCGGCCGGACCTGGGCGCGGGGCCGCAGCCCAAAGCGCGGGATATAGAGCGGGCGCTCAATCTAGTCAGCGCTGGCGTGCTGCTATGGGTAGCGCTGCTACTGCTTTGGGGGCTTTTTTATGGGTAAACCTTCTTATGCTTGAGCACGGCGGTCGCTTGCGCGCAGCGTCTTTGCGTTATGGCATCGCCCTGGCGGATTGGCTGGATTTATCCACCGGCATCGCGCCATACGGTTGGCCACTGCCGGCGATTCCTGCGAGTGCCTGGGCGCGTTTGCCCGAACAACAGGACGGCCTGGAAATCGCCGCCCGTGATTATTACGGCGTGAGCAATCTGCTGCCGGTGGCGGGCTCCCAAGCGGCGATTCAGGCACTGCCGCGCTTAGTGCGGGAGGCTCGGGTAGGCATCGTCTCGCCTGCCTATGCCGAGCACGCCGCCGCTTGGCAGCGTGAGGGCCATCGTCTGCTGGAGCTGAGCGAAGGCGGTATTGAACGGGCGCTGGAGCGTTTGGATGTGCTGCTGCTGGTCAACCCTAATAACCCGACCGGGCGACGTATTGAGCCCGAGCGCCTGTTGGACTGGCATGCCCGCCTGGCCGAGCGCGACGGCTGGCTGGTCGTCGATGAAGCCTTTATCGATTGCACGCCCGAGTTCAGCCTGGCGGCCTTTAGCGACCGACCGGGGCTGATTGTGTTGCGCTCATTTGGCAAGTTCTTCGGTATGGCCGGTATTCGCCTGGGCTTTGTCCTGGCCCAGCCGGCCGTACTGGAGCAGCTGGCCGAGCTGCTCGGGCCCTGGGCGATCAGCGGGCCGAGCCGGGTGGTGGCTACTGCGCTGTTGCAGGATCTCGCCGGGCAGCGATTACAGCGTGAGCGGCTGTTGACTGATGGCGAGCGCCTGGCTTCGCTACTCCGCGCGCAAGGTTTTGCGCCCACCGGTGGCTGCGCGCTGTTTCAATTCTATTGCACGCCTAGGGCGGCCGAACTGCACGAGTTTCTCGCCGCTAAGGGCATCCTTACGCGACTGTTTGCCAGCCCGTTAAGCCTGCGTTTTGGTTTGCCTGCCGACGAGTCGGGCTGGCAGCGTTTACAGCCTGCCCTTGCAGCCTTTGCCAAGGAATCGCGATGACTACGTTAATGGTGCAGGGCACCACGTCGGATGCCGGCAAAAGCACCCTGGTGACTGCGCTATGCCGCTGGCTTAAGCGCCAGGGCGTTAGCGTGGTGCCGTTTAAACCACAGAATATGGCGCTCAACTCGGCGGTCACCGCTGACGGTGGCGAAATCGGTCGCGCCCAGGCGGTGCAGGCCCAGGCCGCCGGACTGGCCCCGCACACCGATATGAACCCGGTGCTGCTCAAACCTAATAGCGACACCGGCGCCCAGGTAATCATCCACGGGCGCGCGCTCAGCAGCATGGATGCCGTGGCTTACCACGATTACAAACAGGTGGCGATGCAGGCGGTGCTGCAATCGCACCTGCGTCTGAGCGCGGCCTACCCGGTGGTGATAGTGGAGGGCGCGGGTTCGCCAGCGGAGATCAATCTTCGCGCTGGCGATATCGCCAATATGGGCTTTGCCGAGGCGGTGGATTGCCCGGTGATTCTGATTGCCGATATCGACAAGGGCGGCGTATTTGCCCATCTGGTCGGCACCCTGGCGTTGCTCTCCGAGAGCGAGCAGGCGCGTGTGCAGGGCTTTGTGATCAACCGTTTTCGCGGCGATATCGCCCTGCTGCAACCGGGGCTGGATTGGTTGGAGCAGCGCACCGGCAAACCGGTGCTCGGCGTATTGCCCTACCTGATGGATTTCCATCTGGAAGCCGAGGATGCCATCGATACTCGCCAGAGCGCCAAGGTCGCCGAGCGGATCAAGGTCGTGGTGCCAGTGTTGCCACGCATCAGCAACCACACCGATTTCGACCCGCTGCGCTTGCATCCGCAGGTCGAGCTGACCTTTGTCGGCCCCGGTCAGGCGATTCCCGCGGCTGATCTGATTATCCTGCCGGGCTCGAAAAGCGTGCGCAGTGATCTGGCCTTTCTGCGGCAGCAGGGCTGGCCGGCGGCCATCGCCAAGCATCTGCGTTATGACGGCAAGCTGCTGGGTATCTGCGGCGGTTTGCAGATGCTCGGCACCCAGATTGACGACCCCCATGGCCTGGAGGGCGCGGCGGGCTCAAGCCCGGGGTTGGGGCTGCTGGATTTCACTACCGTGCTGGAACCAGAGAAGCAGCTGCGCAATGTGCGCGGCCGGCTATGCCTGGAAAATGCGCCGGTCAGTGGTTACGAGATTCATGCCGGGGTCAGCACGGGCGCAGCCCTGGACGCGGCAGCGGTGCAACTTGACGATGGCCGCCGTGACGGTGCGTTGAGCGCCGATGGCCAGGTGCTCGGCACCTATCTGCACGGTCTGTTTGAAAGCAGCGCCGCCTGTAGCGCCTTGCTGCGCTGGGCGGGCCTGCGCGAGGTGCAAAGCGTCGACTACCATGCCCTGCGTGAGTGCGATATCGAACGCCTGGCCGACCTGGTCGAGGCGCATCTGGATACGGCCAGGCTGCGCAAGTTGTGCGGCCTGGCGTAGGGAGAGGCCATGCATGAACTGATTCTCGGCGGTGCCCGTTCTGGCAAAAGTCGTCTGGCCGAGCGGCTGGCGGCCGAGTCGGGCCTGGCGGTGACCTATATCGCCACCAGCCAGCCGCTGGATGGCGAGATGAATGAGCGCATTCAACAGCATCGCGAACGTCGCCCGGCGCAGTGGAGGCTGGTAGAAGAACCGCTTGCCCTGGCTAGAGTGCTGCGTGAGCAGGCCGCAGCGGATAAGTGTTTGTTGATTGATTGTCTGACGCTGTGGCTGACCAATCTGTTAATGCTGGATAACCCGGCGCGCCTGAGCGCCGAACGTGATGCGCTGCTGGACTGTGTGAGCGACTTGCCGGGGCGGATTCTGCTGGTCAGCAATGAAACTGGCCTGGGTGTGGTGCCGCTGGGCGAGCTGACTCGGCATTATGTCGACGAGGCCGGCTGGCTGCATCAGGCCCTGGCCGAGCGCTGTGAGCGCGTGGTGTTTACCGTGGCGGGTTTGCCGATGGTTCTCAAAGGAGAAGCGCTATGAGTGAGCAATGGTGGCAACAGGGCTGTCAGGCGCTGGATATGCCCGCGCGCAACAAGGCCGAGGCGCGTCAGCTCGAACTGACCAAGCCGGCCGGCTCCCTCGGCCAGCTGGAGCAGCTGGCGATTGAGCTGGCGGCCATGCAAGGCAGCCAAAGGCCGTGCATTGAGCACGTGTGGATCAGCATTTTTGCCGGCGACCATGGCGTGGTCGCCGAAGGTGTATCGGCATTCCCCCAGGCGGTTACTGGGCAGATGCTGCGTAACTTTGTCAGCGGTGGCGCGGCCATCAGCGTATTGGCCAAGCAGCTGGGCGCAACGCTTGAGGTGATCGACCTGGGTACCGCGCTGCCGCTGGAGCCGCTGCGCGGCGTACGTAATCTGCATATCGGCGCGGGCACGCAGAACTTCGCCCAGGGCCCGGCGATGACCGCTGCGCAGTTACTGCTGGCCCTGGAAGCCGGCCAGGCCAGCGTGCAGCGCGCGAGCGAAGCCGGCACCCAGCTGTTTATTGGTGGCGAGATGGGTATCGGCAATACCACTGCGGCCACGGCTATGGCTTGCCTGCTGTTGGAGTGTCCGGCGCTGGATCTGGTCGGCCCCGGCACTGGCCTGGATAGCGCGGGTGTGGCGCATAAAGCCGAGGTAATCGAGGCTGCACTGGAGTTGCATCGCCCGGCGCTCAGCGAACCCATCGACATCCTTCAGCGCCTCGGCGGTTTCGAGATTGCTGCGCTGAGCGGCGCCTACCTGGCCTGCGCACAGCAGGGCATCACCGCCCTGGTGGACGGCTATATCTGCAGCGTTGCCGCTTTGCTGGCGGTGCAGCTGAATGAGGATTGCCGCAATTGGCTGCTGTTTGCTCATAGCGGCGCCGAGCCCGGCCATCAGCGGGTGCTCAAAGCACTGCAGGCTGAGCCGCTGCTCGATCTGGGCCTGCGCCTGGGCGAGGGCAGTGGTGCGGCTCTGGCGGTGCCGCTGTTGCAACTGGCCTGCAGCCTGCACAACGACATGGCTACATTTGCTGAGGCGGAGGTGGCCGAGCGCCCGGTATGACGGTCTATCTGGAGTTGCTACGCCACGGTGAAACCGAACTGGGCGGCGGCTTGCGCGGCAGCCTTGACGATGCCTTGACCGAAACTGGTTGGGCGCAGCTGCGCGCGGCGGTGGCCGAAGCTGGCCCCTGGGATCGGCTGATCAGCTCGCCCTTGCAGCGCTGCGCACATTTTGCCGAAGAGCTGGCGACGCAGCATGACGTGCCGCTCAGCCTGGAGCCCGATCTGCAGGAGCTGCATTTCGGCGCCTGGGAAGGGCGCAGTACCGCAGATCTCATGCAAACCAACGCAGAAGAGTTGGGCCGTTTCTGGAGTGATCCCTATGGCTTCACGCCGCCTGAGGGCGAGCCGCTGCTGGCCTTCGAGGCGCGCATCTTGAACGCCTTGCAGCGCTTGCAGGCAAGTTATGCCGGCGAGCGCCTGCTGCTGGTGACCCATGGCGGGGTGATCCGTTTGCTGCTGGCCCGCGCCCGTGGCTTGCCGCGCAATGATCTGCTGCAGGTGCCGGTTGGTCATGCCGAACGCTTTCAGCTGTGCCTGGATCAACAGGGCGCACTTCGAGAGCTGATATGACGCCCTGGTGGATTGCCCTGCAATTTCTTACCCGCCTGCCGGTGACCTTGGCCGGTATGCCGACGCCCGAGCAAGTCGGCCGCTCGCTGCTGTTCTATCCGTTGGTGGGGCTGTTAATCGGCCTGTTGTTACTCGCCGCGCAGCAATTGTTGGGCGACACTCCGGCGCTGTTGCAGGCGGCGTTGTTGCTGAGCCTGTGGGTGGGCATCAGTGGTGGTCTGCATCTGGATGGCCTGGCCGACAGCGCCGACGCCTGGGTGGGTGGCTTTGGCGATAAAGAGCGCACCCTGGCGATTATGAAAGACCCGCGCAGCGGGCCGATTGCGGTGGTGGTGCTGGTGCTGCTGCTGTTGCTCAAGTTTGCCGCACTGGTGGCCTTGCTGGAGAACGGCTCCGGGTTGCTGCTGGTAATGGTGCCCTGGCTGGCACGCTGTCTATTGCCGCTGTTGTTCCTTACCACGCCCTATGTGCGGACCGGTGGCCTCGGCCAGGCGTTGGCCGAGCACCTGCCGCGCCGGCAACTGCCCTGGGTGCTGACCGTAAATGCCGTGGCCATGTTGCTGCTGGGCTGGCCGGCGCTGCTCGCCTTGCTGGTAGCCGCTGCTGTGTTTATCTGGTTGCGCAGCGTGATGCTCAAACGCCTGGATGGCACCACCGGTGATACCGCCGGAGCACTGCTGGAAATCATCGAGTGCGCGGTGCTGGTGGCCCTGGCCTGTTAACCGATAGTCGGCTTGCCTGCTGTGCAGCCAAGGCTCAACCTAATGGGTCGTAATACATCTTTGGCAAGGGAGTGGCTATGAAGACAATCGGGCGCGGCAGTATGTGGATTCTGCTGGGTGCATCGCTGATCCTGGCGCTGTCGCTAGGCATCCGCCACGGCTTTGGTTTGTTCCTGCCGCCCATGAGCGCCGAGTTCGGTTGGGGGCGTGAGGTGTTCGCCTTCGCCATTGCCTTGCAGAACCTGATCTGGGGCCTGACCCAGCCTTTTACCGGCGCCCTGGCCGATCGTTTTGGTGCCAAGCGCACGGTGATAGTCGGCGGTGTGCTGTATGCCATTGGCCTCGGCTGCATGGGCCTGGCCGATTCGCCGCTAAGCCTGTCGCTGAGCGCCGGGCTGCTGGTCGGCATCGGCCTGTCCGGCACCTCGTTCTCGGTGATTCTCGGTGCGGTGGGGCGCGCCGTGCCGATGGAAAAACGCAGCATGGCCATGGGCATCGCGGCGGCGGCGGGCTCCTTCGGCCAGTTCGTCATGCTCCCCAGCACCTTGGGTTTGCTTAGCTGGCTCGGCTGGTCGGTGGCGCTAATGGCCCTGGGGTTACTGGTGGCGCTGATCGTACCGCTGGCAGCCATGCTTAAGGACACGCCACTGCCACTTACCGGGCAGGAGCAGACCCTCGCTGAGGCCTTGCGCGAGGCTTGCAGCCACTCCGGTTTCTGGCTGTTGGCGTTGGGCTTTTTCGTCTGCGGTTTTCAGGTGGTGTTTATCGGTGTGCATTTGCCGGCCTATCTGGTCGATCAACATCTGCCCGCGCTGGTCGGCACCACGGTGCTGGCGCTGGTCGGGCTGTTCAATATCTTCGGCACTTATATTGCTGGCTTGCTGGGCGGACGGATGTCCAAACCGCGCCTGCTCAGCGCGCTGTATCTGGCGCGGGCATTAGTGATTACGGCGTTTATCCTGACGCCGCTGACGGTGTGGAGCGCCTATGCCTTCGGCGTAGCCATGGGCCTGCTGTGGTTGTCGACGGTGCCGCTGACCAACGGCACGGTGGCGACCCTATTCGGTGTGCGCAATCTGTCGATGCTTGGCGGCATCGTGTTTCTGTTTCACCAGTTAGGCGCTTTTCTCGGCGGTTGGATGGGCGGCTATCTGTATGACCACACCGGCAGTTATGATCTGGTCTGGCAGATTGCCGTGCTGCTCAGCTTGCTGGCCGCTGCGCTGAACTGGCCAGTACGCGAGCTGCCCGTGGCCCGCTTGCAACAACAGGAGGCGAATGCATGAACACCGACTACGGCTGGAGCACCGCGCTGGTGATGGGCGGTATGTTGGCCTTGGGTCTCGCTTGGTGGGGCTGGCTGCAAAGTGGGTTGGCGTTTTTGCAGTTGGGTTTGGGTGTTTGCTGATTTCATCAAGGTGATTCTTATGTGGCGTTTTTCCCTGCTGGTTGTTGTTCTGCTCAGCGCCTGGGTTGGCCCAACGCAGGCCGCCGAGTGCCCGTTGTTGTTGCAGGGCGAGGTGCAGAAGCTGCGCAGCGAGGAGCGCATTGACCTGTGTAAAGCGTTCGCCGGCAAGCCGCTGGTGGTGGTTAATACCGCAAGCTTTTGCGGCTTTACCCCGCAGTTCAAAGGCCTTGAGGCGCTCTACCAGCGCTACAAGGAGCAGGGGCTGCAGATACTCGGCGTGCCTTCCGATGACTTCCGCCAGGAAGCCGACAACAGCGAAGAAACCGCCAAGGTCTGTTACGTCAATTACGGCGTGACCTTTCCCATGAGCGAAACCCAGCGCGTTACCGGCAGTGATGCGCTGCCGCTGTTCAAAGAGCTAACTGCGCAAAGCCAGGCGCCGCGCTGGAACTTCTCCAAGTATGTGGTCGATGCCCAGGGCAAGGTCATCGCCAGCTTCCCCAGCAGCACCACTCCGGATGATCCGGCATTCCTGGCCGCCGTAGAGAAGGCCATCGCTTCGCAGCGCTGATGCCTCACCCATCTGGGCGATAGCCCGCACCCCAGCACCTCCTTAGAGTTGTGAGTACGCCGGACGCAGTTTCCCGGCGTGCCAACAAGAAAAATAAGGAGGCACCCATGCGTCGCGTTATTACTACTGCTCTAGCTGCTTGCGCCCTGGTCGGTGCGGTTGAGGCCCAGGCCAATTACACCAAGACCAAATACCCCATCGTGCTGGTGCACGGGGTGACCGGCTTCGACACCATCGGCGGGCTGATCAACTACTTCCACACCATCCCCTGGAACCTCGAACGTGATGGCGCCAAGGTCTATGTGGCCAGCGTTTCGGCGCTCAACGACAGCGAGCAGCGCGGTGCCGCATTGGCGCAGCAAATCGTGCCGTGGGCCGGTGCCAATGGCGGCAAGGTCAACCTGATCGGTCATAGCCAGGGTTCGCCAACTTCGCGCGTTGCCGCCTCGCTGCGCCCGGATCTGGTGGCCTCGGTAACCTCGGTCAACGGCGTCAATAAAGGCTCGAAAGTCGCCGACGTATTGCGCGGGGTGATCCCACCGAACAGCGCCATCGAAGGCGGGGCCAATGGCCTGGCCAATGCCATCGGTGCGGTTATCAACCTGCTGTCTGGCAGCAGCAATCCGCAGAACGGCCTGGCCGCACTGAAAACCCTGACCACTGCTGGCACCACTGCACTCAACAGTCGCCACCCCTGGGGCGTGAATAACAGCAGCTACTGCGCCAAGTCCACCGAAGTGCACAACGTGCGCGGGCACAACATCCGTTACTACTCCTGGACTGGCAACACCTCCTACACCAACGTCTTCGATGCGGTCGATCCGTTCCTGGCCATCACCGGGCTGGCTTTCGGCAGCGAGAAGAACGATGGCCTGGTCGGCGTCTGCTCCACCTATCTGGGGCAGGTGATCGGTGATGGCTACAACATGAACCATGTGGATGCGATCAACCATCTGTTCGGTGTGCGTGGCTGGACCGAGCCGGTTTCGCTGTATCGCCAACATGCCAATCGCCTGAAAAGCAAAGGCGTCTGACCGTCACCCAGCTGGCTGCGTTATGCAGCCCGCATTCTGGAGGTCATATGGCCCTGTCGTTGCGCTCAACTGTTCCCCTCTTGGTACTGGCCGGCAGCGTTGCCGGCCTTACGCTTTACTGGCAGTGGCCAGCCGATGCATTACCTGCCGCTCCTGCTGCCGCTACGGCGCCTCTGTCCGTCGCCCCCAGCCCTCTGCTGCAAGCCGCCAAACCAGAAGTCTCAACAGCTAGAACACCGGCAAGCCTGCCGGGTTTGCAGGGCACCGAAGTGGATGGCGAGCTGAAGGCGGACAGCGCCGGCAATCTGCAGTTGAACCTGGCGCTGCGTGATTATCTGGATTACTTCCTCAGCGCCGCCGATCAGGCTGGGTTGGAAACCGTGGTCGAGGTGATGCTGGCCGATGCGCGCGGACGTTTATCGGAACCCGCCCTGGGCCAGTTTATTGGCCTGTTAGGCGACTATATGGACTACAAACGCGCCAGCCTGGCGCTGCTGCAGCAACCCTTGAGCACTGCCCAGCAAAGTACCCCGGATGGCCAGCTGGTCACCTTGCAGCGGGCTTTTGAGCAGCTGGCGCAGCTGCGCCGCACGCATTTTTCCAGTGCCGCCACCGAAGCGCTGTTCGGCGCAGAGGAAGCCTACGGCCGTTACACCCTGGAGAACCTGGCGCTGATGGCCCGTGATGACCTCAGCGAGCACGGCAAAGCCCTGGCGCAGGAGCGTTTGCGCGCTCAGCTTCCCGAAGCCATGCGCGCCAGTGAAGAGCGTCAGGTCCAGGCGCAGGCGTTGCAGGCTCAAACAGACAAGCTTTGGCAGGAAGGTGCCAGCGAAGAGCAGGTGCGCCAGCTGCTTGCCTTGACCTATGATCCGCCCACGGTCGAACGTCTGCTCAGCGAGCAGCGCAACGAGCGTGCCTGGCAACAACGCTATGCCAGCTACCAGCAGGAACTTGCCGCATTGCAGGGCAATGGCCTCAGTGCTGCGGACCAGCAGCAGGAGCAGCAGCGTTTGCGCCAGCGTCTATTCAGCGCCGAAGATCAGCACCGGGTGGAAACCTATGACGCCATTGCCGCCAAGCAGCAGGACAATCAACCGCCCGAGTTGTAAGCCTTGAGCCTGGAGCGTCAGGAAGCGCTGCTCCTGGCTCAGCAGCGCCGAGGTTACCGCCGGCTTCGGTTTACCCACGTGTTGGAGGATGAGTTTGTTGAGCACCGGGTGCAGCGTATCCGCCGCCGCTTGCTTCTGATCATCAGCACCGCAGTGATCTTCCAGTTGGTCTACACCGTCCTCGATCTGTTGTTGCTTCCCCTTAATGCCAGCCTGGCCACGCTGCCAGTGCGGCTGCTGGGCATATGCGCTGCGCTGCTGTCCTTCTTCTACTGCCGCCGCCCAAACAGCCCACCGCACCGCGTTTTGCTGGCCTATGTGGCTGCCTATGCCTTTAACGGTGCGTGCGTCGCGGTGATCATCCACCTGTGCTGGAACCTGGGCGTTGCCATGCCCTATGACGGGCTGTTTCTGGTGCTGTTATTTGGCTATGTGTTGTTGGGGGTGTCGTTTCGCTCCGTCAGTCTGGCGTCTTGGGGCGTGTGCGGGCTTTTTCTACTGCTGGGCGTGTGGCTTAGCGGCGGTAGCGTGGCGCTGGGTTATCAGGGCCTGTTTCTTTTTTGCGCCAATCTGATTGGCAGCGTCGGCGCTTACCTGCAGGAGCACGGCCAGCGCGGCGCCTGGCTCAATCTGCGCCTGCTCGATCTGGCACGGCAGCGCGCCGAAGCTGACGATGCGCGCAAGCTGCGCCTGTTGGCCGCCGCCAGCCATGATCTGCGCCAACCGCTCAACGCCATGGGCTTGTATGCCCAGCACTTGCTGGAACAGAACCAGGACCCCGGTGTGCACCGCATCAGCAGCCGCTTGGCGATTGCCGTGGAGCAGCTCAGTCGGTTGTTGCAGTCGCTGTTCGATTACACCCGGCTGACTTTGCCAGGCGGTGTGCAGGCTAAGCCGGAGGTGTTTGCCTTGCGCCCCTTGCTGGCGCGGTTGAGCGGTGAAAGCCGCGCCGAGGCCGATGCTCAGGGTGTCGAGCTGCAGCTGCAATGCGCGGAGCTCTGGGTGCGCAGTGATCCGCTGCTGCTGGAGCGTGTGCTGCGTAACCTGCTCAGCAACGCCTTGCGCCATGCCCAGGCGCAGCATGTCTGGCTGCATGCTCGCGTGGAGCAGGGCGTGGTGCAGCTGGAGGTCGGTGATGACGGCCAGGGTTTAAGCGAGGAAGAACAGGGCCAGGTCTTCGAAGAATTCCGCCAACTGGATAACCCCGGGCGCAATGCCGAGCGCGGTTTGGGTCTGGGCCTGGCCATCGTCCAGCAACTGGCGCAGTTGCTGGGCCATCCATTGCAGTTGGAGTCCAGCCCCGGCGCAGGCGCGCGTTTTATCCTGCAGTTGCCGCAGGCTGAAGTCGGCGAGTGGCAAGCGCCAGCGGCGTTTGCTGCGGCATTGAGCGGGCGGGTGCTATTGCTGGAAGACGACGCTGCAGGCCGAGGGGCATTGTCCGGTTTGCTGCAGCGTTGGGGGTGCGAGGTCTGGGCCTGCGCCGATCCAGCCGAGGCCTTGCAGTGCTTGCCCGAGGCGCAGCCGCAGGTGCTGATCAGCGACTATCGCCTGGCCGCCACCGAGGATGGCTTACGCGTGATCGAGCGTTTGCGTGAAGAGGCCGGGCGCATGCTGCCAGCCTTGCTGATTACCGCCGACGTCAGCGCCGACCTGCAAGAACGCTGCACCCGCGCTCATGTCACCTTGCTCGGCAAACCGCTGCTGCCCGCCCGTTTGCGTCAGGCCCTGGCGGTGTTGTTGCCGGCAGATAGGAGCTGTTCAACGTCTCGCGAGCTAGAGGCCTGCAAGGCAAAAGCAGGCGAGGAAGCGGAGTTTACTGGTGTAAATGAGCATTCCGAGCCTGGTTTTAACGCAGCAGGGCCGACGCGCAGCAGGCGTTGAATAGACTCCTACAGCCAGCCCCGTTGCCGCGCCGCACTGACGCAGGCAGTCCGGGTATGCACGGAAAACTCCTGAAACAGTGATTTCAGATGGGTCTTCACCGTGTCCTCGGAAACACCTAGCTGACGGCTGATGGACTTGTTTGGCAAGCCCTCGGCCAGCAGCTGGAGGATTTCCATCTGCCGGGGTGTGAGCTGCGGTTTGTCGCCAGACTGCGGTGCGGGCAGGGTTTCCCCCAGCAGTACGCGGGTTACTGCCTGGCGCAGTTCATCGCTATTGGCACTTTTCGGGATAAAGCCGAGCGCGCCGGCTGCCAGTGCGGCCTGGGCGTCCAGATTGGAATCGCTGGCGCTAAGGATCGCCACTGGGGTCATGCGGCCTTGTTGTTGCCAGCGTTGCAGCAACTCCAGGCCCGGCATATCGGGCAGGCGCAGGTCGAGCAGAATCAAGTCGAAGGTGGCGTGTTGCAGGCAGGCTTCGGCGGCGGCAGCGGATTCGGCGGTGCGAATCTGCAGGTCGGCGCAGAGCGGGGCGAGGGCCAGGCTGAGGCCGTCAAGAAAGATCCGGTGGTCATCCACCAGTAACAGGCTGAGCTGTTCGGGCAGGGCAGTGCAGAGTGCAGTCATAAGAGCTGTCTCAGGCGGCGTTATTATTTTTGTGAGCGCCGCGCGAGTTTAACCCAAACCGCTGGTTGAATTAGAAGCGGTATGTCACTTGTGCGCCCAGGCCGTGGGCCGTGTTTTTGTAGGTGGCGCGGTAGTCGTCGCGCTCGATGTGCGTGTCGTCTTCCATCAGGTAGGAGTAGGCCAGATCGATGGTCACGTCATCGTTCGGGCTCCAGGCTGTGCCCAGGCTGAGAATGGTGCGGTCGCCAGTGGGGATGCGTGGTGAACGATCGACGTTATTGGTTGGTGATTGGTCTACGGCCATGCCAGCTCGCAGAGTCCACTGGCGGTTCAGCTTATAGGCGGCGCCCACGGCGTGAGCCCAGGTGTCGTGCCAGTTCTGCGGTTCGCTGATGCTGCTGATATTGCCTGCCAAGAAGCCACCTACGCCTTTGTTATCGGCACGGATTTCTTCCAAGCGGCTCCAGCGCGTCCAGGTGCTGCCTGCGTAAAGGGTCCAGTCGGCATTCAGCTCGTGGGTGACGGAAAAATCCACCGATTCGGGGGTGGTCAGCTCCAGTGAGGCGTCGTAGCTGCCAGCGGAAGAACCAATAACAAAGCCTGGGCCGGACACCGTGGTGTCGCCTTTCAGGCGGTAATCCACCTTGGAGTGGTAGGTCAGGCCGAAACGGGTTTGTGGGGTGATTTCAAACAACACGCCGACGTTGTAGCCCAGCGCCGTGTCATCGCCCTTGATTTTGACCTTGCCGTCACCTGCGCCGGGAATCGGGTTGTTGATCGCTGAGGTCAGCTCGCCGTCGATGCGGTTGATCGTCGGGCCGAAACCAATCGACAGTTGCTCGTTAAAGCGATAGCTCAGAGTTGGCTGCAGGGTGATCACCCGCACTTCGCTGTGATCGCCGTGATAGCGGCCCTGGAAGTTGCGCTCGTAATCGGTTACCAGGCCGAACGGCACGTACAGGCCCAGGCCGAAGCTCCAGTTATCGTCCAGCGGTTTGACGTAATAGCCCATGGGCGCGCCGATAAACGGCACCATGTCGCCGTCATTGCTGCCGCTGGCAGAGCCGCTGGCGTTGTCGATCTCGGTTTTTGCGTGGATCAGGGCAATACCGCCGCTGACTTGTTCGCGTTTGATGCGCGCCATACCGGCAGGGTTGCCGAATACGGTGCTGGCGTCATCAGCAGAGGAGGAGCGACCGGCGAAGGCGGTGCCCATGCTGCTGACGCTTTGTTCGTTGATGGCAAAACCACTGGCAAAGCCATGGCTGGCGGCAGAAGCAAGTGCAAGGGACAGGCAGGTCTTAACGACTCTTCTAGTCACGGGGGACTCCTAGATTTTAGCGGGGGGCGGAAGCTAGCAACTTTCCCTGACCCTTGCCAGGCTTTTGAAGTTCCCGAGATAGAGCGGCTTTATGTCTTTAACAAGAGGCTATTTTCTGTTGACTGCGCTGGTACTGTCGGACAGTGCTGGTCGTTTGATCGGGCTTAGGCGACCTGGCTGAGGCTGCCGATGCAGCGTTGCCAGGCGGCAATAAAGTCCTTGGTGCGGCCGTGGGGTTTGAATACTCGGCGCCAGACCTGCGCCATGCCCAGCAGGTCATCGGCGGCTGGTAGCTCGCGCTGTTCGGCTTCGATCAGCATCCAGGCAATGGCCGTGGCGTAGCGCAGGTTGACGGTCAGTTCCAGGTGCGGTGCGGCGAGAAAGGCATGCTGGCTGGCGAGGCCGCGTATCTGGCTGGCAAGGTCTGGGTCAAGCGCCAGGTGCTGATCCCAGAGCTGCTGGTGGCGTTGTGCGGCGATGCGATAAAGGCCGTGGCCATGTTTGTCATCAAGGGCTGAACCGAGCCCGGATTGGCAGGCGGCGGCTCCAAGCAACAAGGCCTCGGCGGCAGTGGAGTGGCGGCCCAGGTAGAGCAGGGTAGGGCGGATGACGTACTGGCTTAACTCGCAGGCGACAATTCCCATAAATCCCTCGGCGAAAGGTGACCGATGGGGCTGGGGCGCTGGCAGCTTCTGTTTTTTCTAGTAAAGGCCCCACCGGGAGCGGGGTTAGCCGCTCATGTTGAAGTGTAGTGCGACCTTTCTACTGTAAAGGGCTGTTTTTAAATTGTTTTCGGCTTTCGGTTATTGCCTATATTCCAGTTGGTGCTTAACCACGGCGTGCGTCGCCAGCCTGCGCGTGCCGCAATCAGTCACCGGTGGCCACTGGGCGAGTTGGGTCAGTGATCCATTCGCTCCAGGAACCGGCATACAGCGGCGCCAGCGCATAGCCCGCCAGACACAGGGCGAACAGGTTATGGCAAGCGGTTACGCCCGAGCCGCAATAGGCCACCAGCTCATTGGCCGGGCGCTCACCGAGTTGCGCGGCAAAGCGCTGGCGCAGCTGCTGCGGGCTGAGAAAGTGGCCATCGCTGTCGAGGTTGTCCGTAAACGTCGCACACTGCGCACCGGGGATACGCCCGGCCACTGGGTCGATAGGCTCCACTTCGCCCTTGAAGCGCGGCAGGCCACGGGCGTCGAGCAGGGTCAACTGGCTGTCGCCCAAACGCTGTTGCAGCTGCACCGCACTAACCAGCAGGCTGGCATCGGCGCTGCCGCTGAAAGTGCCTGGGGTTGGCGCGGGCAGATCCTGGGTCAAGGCGCCACTGGCTTCGCGCCAGGCTTTTAGGCCGCCGTCGAGCAGGTATACGCCATCGCGCTTGCCTAGCCAGGCCAGCAGCCACCAAGCGCGGGCTGCAAAGGCGCCAGGGCCGTCGTCGTACAGCACCACTTCACTGTGATTGTTCAGGCCCCACTCACGCAGGCGCTGCATTAGCTGCGCGGGTGCTGGCAGGGGGTGACGGCCGGTGATGCCCGTGTGGATCGGCCCGGACAGGTCGCGCTCCAGGTCGGCAAACTGCGCGCCGGGGATATGCCCCTCTGCGTAGCTGCGCTGGCCGTAGGCCGGGTCTTCCAGGGCAAAGCGGCAATCGAGAATCAGCAAGTCGGGCTCATCGAGACGGCGCTGTAGCTGGGCGGCGCTGATCAGTTGGGCGAGGGGCATGCCGGTCATCCTGTGAGCAAAAAGTCAGTCGGCATCATAAACCCTGCCATTGAGCTGTCGAGACGTCGCGCACAGAAGAATTTCTGCCGACAAGGCGCTGCATCTTTGCCCGTTTATGGGCATGCTGCACGCCCGTTTTGTTCTGACCCAGGTTGCCGCACCCCATGAAGCGTTTTGTATTGCTCGATACCGCCCCGATTCCCGATGGCTCAGGTGCTCTTTGCCTGTTCGAGTACGGTGAGGATTTTGTGATCAAGATTGCCGGCGGTGATGGTGGTCAGCTGATGAACACGCGCATGCATGGCTCTGAAGATGCGCTGGCGGCGATTCCCTGCAAGAAGGTCGCCGGGCGGCCGGATTCTCGGGTGCTGATTGGTGGTCTAGGCATGGGCTTTACCCTTGCAGCCGCGCTGCAGAACCTGGGCAAGACCGCCGAGGTGGAAGTGGCCGAACTGGTGCCTGGGGTGGTGGAGTGGAATCGTGGCCCGCTGGGCGCCAAAGCCGGTTATCCGATTCTCGATCCGCGTACGCGGGTGATTCAGGATGATGTGGCCAATTGCCTGAAAAGCGCCGATCAGCGTTATGACGCGATCATGTTGGATGTCGACAACGGCCCCGAAGGCCTGACCCAGAAGCGCAATAGCTGGCTGTATTCCGCCCAGGGCCTGCAGCGCTGCTACCAGGCGCTACGCAACAAGGGCGTGCTGGCGGTATGGTCGGCCAGTGCCGACCGGGTATTCAGCGACAAGGTGCGCAAGGCTGGATTCAAGGTCGAAGAAGTGCAGGTCTACGCCCATGGCAACAAGGGCACCCGGCACACCATCTGGATTGCCACCAAGTAGCAGAAGCCTTGAGTACGTTGCGCACTCAAGGCTGTTTTTACTTAGCCGAGCAGTTCGGCAAAGCCTTTGTCGGCCTCCAGAATGGCCGGCAACTCATCAAGCAAGCTGGCAACATCCAGCTCTTCAAACAGCGGACCTTGGAGGGTCTCCAGCGCTTTGTTCATGTCCCCTGGGTTTTGGCGCAACGCTTCGGCAATCGACACGGCCTGGGCCAGCACTCGTGGTAACGGCATATCAGCGGGTGCCTGGGTTGGGCGGCTCTGGTAGGCAATGGCGTGCTGGATCAGCTCAGGCAATTGCCACAGGCGCGCCAGTTCGGCACCCACTTCAGGGAAGCCAAAGCCCAGTTGCAGCGTTTCCAGTGCCCCGCGTTGGGTAGCGCCCATGTCCTTACTGTTTTGATTGAGGCGCTCAGCCAGTTCAGGTACGCCCGTTTGGATCAGCAGTTCGCCAATGTTATGCATCATGCCGCAGGTAAAGGCGATTTCGACCGCCACGCCACGCGTTTTGGCCAGCAGCCGGCTGATACTGGCAACCTGAAAGCTATGCCCCCAGAACCCTTTGAGATCAAAACCAGGCGGTGCCTGAAAAGCACCCGTCACAGCCGAGGCCAGCACCAAGGTGCGCAGGGTGTTGAAACCCAAGCGCATGGCTGCGTCTTCCACGCTGGCTGATTCACGCGAGCCGCGAAAACGAGCGGAGTTGGCCAGGCGTAGCACTTTGGCGGCAATCACAGGGTCGAGGGAGATATTGCGGGCAATGTTATCAATGCTGGTGTGCGGGTTATCAAACTGTTGGATCAGATCCTGAGCGACTTTGGGAATAGAGGGCAAGCTGTGAACTTGGGAAAACAGGGCGCTTATATCCATGACAGAAGCCTGCTGGAGAGGTGGGACTAATTACGATAGCAGCGATTTGCAGGGGGCAATGTGCCGCGTGCTTCTCCTGATCTGGATCAGGGAGGCTCTATGAGGGGTGAGAGGGGCGAGGCCCGCTGCGAGATGTGCAGCGGACCGTGGGGCTTAGCAGGTCGTTGAAAAACGTAGGCAGTTTTTCAACAGCCTGTTAGCGGATTTTTAGCTTACCAATCCGGTCATTATCCAGGCTGCCGAAGTACAGGTAGTCGCCCACGGGCTTGACCGAGGTGATCATGCGCAGATGGGTGCCGCTAGTGTCGTGCAGGCTCTGGGTGATTTCGCCTTGCTCGTTGAGGGCGAGGGCAAAGCCGTAAGGCACGGCCTTGGGCCAGAACATGCGGGGCAGTTTGGCCAGCTGCGCTTTGGCCCAGGGCGAGCGGTGCAGCATGTCGGCATCAGCCTTGCGCGGGGTTGGCAGGGCGACCCAGAAGGTGCCGTTGCGGTCGCCCTGCAGGTTGTCCGGCAGGCCGGGCAGGTTGTCGATAAAGATATCGTGGGTGCCGGCCTTCTCGCCGCTCAGCCAGTAACGGGTGATGCGGTAGCGGTAGGTTTCGTTGACCAGCACGAAGTCCTCGGCCGCCGACAGCGCCACGCCGTTGGCGAAGTACAGGTCCTTGAGCAGTACGCGGGTTTCGCCGTTGGCCGGGTTGTAGCTGAGCAGTCGGCCATGGGGGCGGGCTTCGAGCAGGTCGAGCAGGTAATCCGGTTGCTCGAAACGTGAGGATGCATCGCTGAAGTAGATGGTGCCGTCGCGGGCGATGTCCAGGTCGTCGGTGAACTTGAACGGCACGCCTTCGGCTTCGGTGGTCAGCACCGTGATCTGGCCTTGAGCGTCAATGCTGAGCAAGCCCTTGTAGGCGTCGGCGACGATCAGGTTGCCGGCGGCGTCAAAGTCCATGCCCAGTGGGCGGCCTTGGGTATCGACGAAGGTTTCCACACTGCCATCGGCTTTGATGCGCACGATTCTGCCGTCATGCAGGCCGGCGTACACCAGGCCCTGAGCGTCCAAGGCGGTGTCTTCCGGGCCATGCACCTGGCCGCGGCCGAGCAGTTCGGCCTTCATCAAGGTGTCGTTGGGCTCCAGTACGCCGGTCATCGGTGGGAGGGTTGGGGCTTCCCAGGCCAGCGGGTCAATCGGGTTGGGCGTAATGGCGAGGTAGATCGCCACCGCAGCAATCAAGGCCACAAGCAGGCCAAGCAGTTTCTTCATTGTTGTTATTCCCTGTGCTGAAGGTGAGCAGGTGCAAGCGCCGGCCAGATTACAGGGTTCATTCGCATCTGTGCTGCCCTGGGGGTAAATGGCCGGCAAATGCCCGGCACCCTGCCAGGGCATATATACTGCGCGGCATTCTTGATGGGAGAGCTGTGTGGCGATTGATATTCAGTGGATTGGTGATAACGCCAGCCTGGCGCAGCATTGTGCAACCTGGCGCACGCTGGCGTTTGTGGCGGTCGATACCGAGTTTATGCGGGTCGACACCTTTTACCCGATTGCCGGTCTGCTGCAGGTTAGCGAGGGCGAGCGGGCGTACCTGATTGATCCGCTGCTGATCAGCGACTGGGCGCCCTTTACCGAGCTGCTGCAGGACCCAGCCGTGGTCAAGGTACTGCACGCCTGCAGCGAAGACCTGGAAGTCTTTCTGCGCCTGACCGGCAGCCTGCCCACGCCGCTGTTCGACACTCAACTGGCCGCCGGCTACCTCAACCTCGGCTTCTCCATGGGCTATTCGCGCCTGGTACAGGCGGTGCTGAATATCGAGCTGCCCAAGGGTGAGACCCGTTCCGACTGGTTGCAGCGGCCGTTGTCGGTCACTCAGGTCAGCTACGCAGCGGAAGACGTGCTGCACCTGGCCGAGGTGTATGCGCAGCTTAAGGCGCAGCTGTCCGACGAGAAATACGCTTGGGTGCTGGAAGACGGCGCCGAGCTGGTCGCCAACCTCTGCCGCGAAATCGACCCGGAGCTGGCCTACCGCGAAGCCAAGTTGGCCTGGAAACTCAACCGGCAGCAGTTGGCCGTGCTGAAAGCGCTGTGTACCTGGCGTGAAGGCCAGGCGCGCAAACGTAACCAGCCGCGCAACCGGATTATCCGCGAGCATTCGCTGTGGCCACTGGCGCGCACCCAACCGGATAACCTAGTGGCCCTGGCGCGTATAGAAGACATGCACCCGAAAACCGTGCGCCAGGACGGCGAGTTTATTCTGCAACTGATCAAGCAGGCCGCAGCCACCCCGGCTGAGGATTGGCCGCCAGCTTTGCCCGAGCCCTTGCCGCTGGACGCCGCATCGCTGCTGAAAAAGCTGCGCGCCATTGGCCAGCGTGAAGGTGAGCGCCTGAACATTGCCCCTGAGCTGATGCTGCGTAAGAAAACCTTGGAGGCCCTGCTGAAAACCGGCTACCCCAATGGGCCTTATCAGCTGCCGGAGTCGCTGCGCGGCTGGCGGCGTGAATTGATGGGCCAGGCGCTGCTTGATTGCCTGGCTGCAACCGGAGAGCCGGTGTGAAGCGTATCTGTTCGATCTACAAGAGCCCGCGTAAAAGCGGCATGTACCTTTATGTGCTGCGCAGTGAAGCCCTCAAGCGTGTGCCGGAAAACCTCCTGGCCGCCTTTGGCCCGCCGGCCCTGGCCTTCGAGATGGTGCTGACGCCGCAACGCACCCTGGCCCAGGAAGACATCCACAAGGTGTTGGCCAACCTCGACGAGCAGGGCTACCACCTGCAGATGCCGCCGCCGGAAGACGAATATATCGAGCACCTGCCGGACGAATTGCTGCGCCGCAACGACCCGATGTAACCGCCATGCCTGCCACTGCGAATGCCCCGGCCACCCGCGATATCTATGAGCAGCATTGTTCGCCACCGGCAAACCCAGCGCGTTGTTTATCAATGCTGGTCGCCGTGTGGAAGTGGTGATCAGGCGCTGGTCAGCGCCTTGCAGCAGGGGCAACTGGCTGGCGCGCTGGCAGGCAGGTTCTGCACTGCGCGGGCAGGTAGACTTTGCTCGTGGTTATTAATTAACCATTCAGCTCGCCGCCCTTGGCCGTTGTTGCCCCAGCCGCTAGACTGCCGGCCTTTTCGCCCCTCACCGTACCCTCGCCATGGCCGCCAAAGTCGAACCCTTCTGGAAACGCAAAACCCTCGAACAGCTGGATCAGGACGAGTGGGAATCGCTGTGCGATGGCTGCGGCCTGTGCTGCCTGCAAAAGCTTGAAGATGAGGACGATGGCAGCGTCTATTACACGCGCATCGCCTGCAAGCTGCTGGACCTGCAGACCTGCCGCTGCACCGACTACAGCAACAGGCGCCAATTCGTTGCCGACTGCATTCAGCTCACCCCGGCGCAGGCCGACCAGTTCCAGTGGCTACCGCCGACCTGCGCCTACCGCCTGGTCAGCGAGGGTAAGGATCTGCTGCTCTGGCATCACCTGGTGTGCGGTGACCCGGAGCAGGTGCATAAGCAGCGTATTTCCCAGGCTAGGCGCATGCTTAGCGAAAACAGCGTGGCCGAAGATGAGTGGGAGGATCATATGATCTTCCGCGCCGGCTGAACCTCGTTAGTTGAACCTCGCCGACAAATGTCAGCCTAAACTCGCCTGAGTCACTGATTTGCACTGTGGAGCTTTGCCATGTTGATGCGCCGTTTGCTGTTGTCCGCTGTTTTGCTGAGCCTGAGCACGCCGCTGTGGGCGAAGAAGGTCGATCTGGATTACCAGGTGCGCTTCCTGCCGGAGACCGAAGAGGCCGAAGTCAGCCTGACGCTGGAGGATGGCGCGCCGGTGATCAGTCTGGCGTTCAACCTGGGTGAGCAGGGCGTTTACAGCGACTTTAAAGCCGATGGTCAGTGGACGCAGAGCGGTCCCGAGCTGGGCACCTGGCAGCCTGGCAAAGGCAAATCGACCCTGAGCTACCGCGTGCGCATCAATAACGAGCGCAGCCCCGGACGCTTTGATGCGCGGATTACCAAGGACTGGGCCCTGCTGCGCGGCGATGACCTGGTGCCGGCGGTCAAGCTGCGTCAGCAAGATAAAACCGAGCTGGTATCGCGCCTGCAGTTCGAGCTGCCCAAGGGCTGGAAGAGTGTCGAAACCGGCTGGCCGCGTATCGGCAAAAACAAGTTTCGTATCGACAACCCGCAGCGCAAATTCGACCGCCCGACCGGCTGGATGGTGGCTGGCAAGATCGGCACCCGCCGCGCCAAGCTGGGCGAAACCGATGTGACTATCTCGGCTCCGGTTGGCGAGGGCATGCGCCGTATGGACGTGATGACCCTGCTGACCTTTATCTGGCCGCATGCCCAGGAGGTGTTTCCGCGCGACCCGGCCAAGCTGCTGATCGTCGGTGCCGGCGACCCGATGTGGCGCGGTGGTCTGTCGGCGGCCAACTCTTACTACATGCACACGGACCGCCCGCTGGTCAGTGAAAACGGCACCAGTTCCCTGGTGCATGAGCTGGTGCATGTATTCAGCCGCATTCGCGCCCGTGACCGCAGCGACTGGATCACCGAAGGCCTGGCCGAGTACTACGCCATCGAGCTGATGCGCCGCGCCGGCGGCCTGAGTGAAGAGCGTTACCAGAAAATCCGCGAGCAGCTAATTGGCTGGAGCAAACCGGTCAAAAGCCTGCGCACCGACGACTCCAGTGGGCCGGTGACCGCTCGTGCGGTGTTGCTGCTGCAGGAGCTGGATCGGGAGATTCGTCAGGCCACCAAAGGCACTACCCAGCCGCGCTCGTTAGATGAGGTGACGCGCGGCCTGATGCGCTTGGACAAGGCCAGCACAAAAGACTTTATCGAGATCAGCGAAAACGTTATGGGCGCCGCCTCCGACGTTTTGGACACCAAGCTGTTGCGCTAGCCCAAGGTATGCACCATATCCAACGCCACCCAGCAAGGGTGGCGTTGCTGTTTCTGCGCAGGCGTTTGCCCAACTTCAACATTGCCAGCTTGACCCTGTCCTCTTGATCAATATCTAATGATAAGTATTCTCATTTAATGCTTGTCGATCCACGCACCCGTTGCGTAGTCAGATTGATGCGCTTCAGGGGTGTGGTGGTGTTAGCGAACAGTACGGTGTATGGGCGGCCTGGTCATGGATGAGCAGTTGCGTGGTTCGATTTCCCTGGCCTATCGCACCCTGCATAGCGAATTGCTGAAGTTTCTCGGCAAGCGCCTGGACAGCTCCGCCGATGCCGCCGACCTGGCCCAGGATGCCTTCACCCAGTGGCTCGGCTGGGATGGGCGGGGTGATGTGCAGCAACCGCGAGCGTTCCTCTTTCAGGTTGCACGCAACCTGCTGCGCGACCACTGGCGTCGCCAACAGTCCCGCCCTCAGCTGTTTGAGGAAGCCGATTCACTGCATGCGCTAGACGTCATGGCTGATGAGCAGGGAGCCAGTCCCTTGGAAAAAGTCGAACAGCATCAACGCTTGCATCTGCTGGCTCGAGCCCTGGACGATTTGTCGCCACGTCGGCGCGAGGCCTTTGTGCTGCACAAATTCGATGGCCTATCCCAAGCCGAGGTGGCCGCGCGTATGGGGATTTCCCTGAGCATGGTTGAAAAGCATATTGCCAGTGCCTTGCTGCACTGCAAACGGCGCGTTGAAGGCCAGCCCACGTTGGAAAAGCTATGAGCGTGAGCATGCACAAGGACCGGCCGATTTCCATCGATGAACAGGCGGCCATCTGGTTTAGCCGGTGTTGCCGTGGTCCATTGTCGAGCAGCGAACAGGCGCAGTTGGATGCCTGGTTGGCGACCAGTTCCGCCCATGTGCGGGCATTGGCCAATATGCAGTTGATCTGGGCAGATCTTGACCTGTTGCCGCGCCCCGTTTTGCCAGTGTCAGCCGTGCTGGCCTTGCGGCCGAAGCGCCGTTGGCTACCGGGACGCGCCTTGGCCGCGTCGGTGTTGCTGTGTGTGGTGCTGGCTGCGCCGCAGAACTGGTTTAGCGCGCAGCCGACGCAGGAGTTGAGCCTGTCCAGCGCACCGGGTGAGCAGCGCCAGATCGAGCTGGAAGATGGCACGCGTATCGACCTCAACGTTGATAGCCGATTGCATGTGCGCCTTTATGACGATCACCGCGAAGTTGAACTGCTTGCCGGTGAAGCCTTTTTCGCCGTGGCTGCCGATACCAGTCGGCCCTTTGAAGTTATGGCTGGCGAGAGCAGCGTACGGGTGATTGGCACTCGCTTCAGCGTACGCCGTAGCGATGAGCACCTGGCAGTAGCGGTGGAAAGCGGCAAAGTGGCGGTGCAGCCGCAGGTCGGCAAGGCGCAGCAAACGCTATTGGGGGCGGGTGAGGGCGTTGATTTCGATTACCGCAGCAAGACCTTGCAGCCACTGCGTCTGGGTAGTGAGGAGATTGCCAGTTGGCGGCGTGGCCAACTGGTGTTTCGGGATCGTCCTCTGGCGCAGCTGCTTGATGAGCTGTCGCATTACCGCGCAGCCCCGGTACGTCTGGCCCAGGCAGACCTGGGCGAGCGGCGTATATCTGGCAGCCTGAATATCGCCAAGCCGGATGATTTTCTCGCTGCGTTGCCACAACTCTTGCCGGTACGGGTTGAGCATCGCGGCGATGGTACTGTGCTGATTCATCCCCTTTGAACCGAGGACATGGGAGAGGATTTTTGTGCGCCATCTAAATGCAAATATTTTTCATTCTCATGTGTGGGTTTCTTGGCCTGCTGCGTCTTCCTGATGTCCGCCTTATGCGAGGGCGATTTTGCAGTATCTGGGAGACTTGCATGAAAACCCGCACCACCCGTTTTACCCTGCGTCAGTTATGCGTAAGCAGCGCCATGGCTACCTGTCTACTCAGCGGCAGTGTTCTGGCTCAGGAGTTCAGCTTCAATCTGCCAGCGCAACCGATGGCCAACGCCATCACTGCCCTGGCCCAGCAGAGCCAGTTGCAGATTCTCTTCGACGAATCGCTATTGCATGACATGCAAGCGCCAGCGCTGTCGGGAACCTATAGCGCGCGTGATGCACTGGAGAAGTTGCTGGGTGGTTCAGGTTTAGAGCTGGTGCCTGCGGGTGAGGGCTTTGTGGTGCGCCAGCGCGCTCAGCAGAGTAAGCAGCAGAACACGATCCAGCTGGACGCTCAGACCATTGTTGGCAGCGGAACCAGTGTCGATGCCAGCAGCGTGGGCCGTTCGACCCTGACCAACAGGGTGATCGAGCGCCAGCAGGCCGATAACATCCCCAGCCTGTTGCAAACCTTGCCAGGCGTGAGCATGGGCGGCTCGGCCAAGCCCGGCGGGCAGACGATGAATATCTGGGGCTTGGGTGATGCCGAAGACGTTCCTTTCACCCTCGACGGTGCCACCAAGAGTGGCTTCGAGCGTTATCAGCAGGGCACGGTGTTTATCGAGCCGGAGCTGATCAAGCGAATTGAGGTAGAGAAGGGCCCGCACTCGGTATTTACCGGCAACGGCGGTTTTGGCGGCACCGTGCATATGGAGACCAAGGATGCGCCGGACCTGTTGAAGGAGGGGCGCAACCTGGGCGCCATGCTCAAGTACGGTTACCACAGCAACGATCAGCAGAAGATCTACAGTGGCGCGGTGTATGGGCAGACCCCGGACGGGCGAGCCGATGGCCTGGTGTACCTGACGAGCCGAGATGGCCGCGATATGAAATTGGCGGGCACTATTGCTGATCCAGACAATCGCTACCCGATCAACCCGCAGCGCTTGCCGAATTCGGCTCAGGGCCTGGATGCCGGCTTGTTTAAGCTCAATCTGTATGCCACCGATGAGCATGCATTCGGAGTGTCCTGGGCGCGCTCAACGAGTACTCGCTGGACACCGTTTTCGTCGGCCAGCTTTCCGACGCCGCCAACCCAGAGCAATATCGACCGATATGGTTATGAGGCCGCTTTGCGGCGTTTCCTCGCTCACCGGGAAACCATCGACACGACCTGGTCTGCCAAGTACCACTACCAGCCGCTGGATAATCCCCTGCTGGATATGACACTCAGCTATTCACAGTCCGATGTGGAACAAGTGGATGAGCGCGAGCCTACAGCTTTCGTACAGCCAGCAACCGGTGGTCGAAAGATGGACACAGGTTACCGGGACAAGGTTATCGAACTGCGCAATACCAGCCGCTTTGACACCGGCAGCCTGTCCCATGCGCTGACCCTGGGGGGCGCATGGCACCAACACAATCGCGATACGCTGATGTATATCGATACATCCACCTACAACAAAGCCCGTTACAACTATGGCGTATTCCAGCCGACCTTTATGCCCAGTGGCGAGCAACTGACTCACAGCGTTTATGTGCAGGACGCCATCAGTTATGGCCGTCTGACCATTACGCCTTCCTTGCGCTTCGACAGTGTGCGTAACGAGGCCGAGCCGAACCTTGCGCCGATCTACAACAATGCGGCGCTCGGTCATGACTACAGTAGTCAGAGCTATTCGGGTTGGTCGCCACGCTTGTCGTTGTTCTGGGCCGCGACCGAGCAACTCGGCTTCTTTGCCGACTACACGCAGACCTGGCGTGCCCCGCTGATTGATGAACAGTACGAGGTGCAGAACAGCAGCAGTCGTCCAGCCACCAGTCGCGATCTGGAACCGGAACGTATGCATGCCCTGCGAGCCGGCAGCGTGTTGAGCCTGTCCAATCTACTGGTACAGAGCGATAGCCTGCAGATTCGCGCCACCTTGTTCCGTAACCGCATCAAGGATGAAATTTTCAAGAACGTCGGGGTCGGCTGCGAGGAGCAGTCTGTCAGCAATGGCTCCTTGTCCGGTAGCTGCGCGGCTTACCTGCCCCTGGGTAATTACCGCAATATCGGTGATCTAACGATCAAAGGTGTTGAAGTCGAGAGCTTTTATGACAGTGCGCGGGTGTTTGGTGCGCTGTCCTATTCTTGGATGACCGGCGAACACGAGGGCGCTTACACCAACCCCTGGGGGCCGGATGTCTGGGCAAGGGGCATGCAACCGGTTAAGTGGGTCGCGACACTGGGGGTGAAAATCCCTGAAGTCGATACGCAGGTAGGCTGGCAGGGTGAGTTCGTACGCAAGAGTGACCGCCTGCCCAGTGACCGCTATTCGGGAGGCATGGGCAGCTCGGTGGGCGATACCTATTACGATCACTTCGATAATGCCAGTTATGACACCCAACGCATTTTTGCCAACTGGAAGCCGCAACTCGCCGGGCTGAAGGATACCGAGGTGAATTTCGTCGTGGATAACCTGTTCAACCGCTTCTACCAGCCGGCATTCAGTGGTGATCGGGTTTACAGCCAAGGGCGCAATGCCAAGCTGAGCATCACCCAGTTCTTTTGAATGACCGAGGCCGGGCTGGACGTTTGCTGTCCAGCCTGTGCGGGTGGGTTAAATCGAGAGGAGCAGGTGCCAAACGCGGCTACTTGAGCCCCGGCCCGGACTTGGTGTTGATGCCCTTGGCCATGCGGTCGTAGAGCACCACATTGACGGTGGCAGCCAGGTTCATGCAGCCCTGGGTGGGGATGTAGATCACGTCCTCGCACCAGTCGAGCACTTCCTTGCTTAGCGAGCCGTCTTCGGGGCCGAAGATGTAGATGGCGCGGTCGGGGTGGGTGTATTGCGGCAGTGGCCGCGCACCTTCAACCAGCTCCACGGCCACCGGCGTGCAGCCTATGGGGATGATCTGCTGCAGGTCTTCCACACCAATCAGCGGAATATCCATATAGATACGCTGGGTGTCGGTGATGAAGTCGCGGGCGCGGGCATAGCGTTTGCCGCTGTAGAACACCGAGGCGGCGCTATAACAGCCCGCTGCGCGCATGACGGAACCGACATTTTCCGGGGATTTGGGGTTAAACAGGCCGATGCAGGCGTATCTCTTGTTGGCCACGGTGGCACTCGCAAAAAAAGTTCGGGAGAGATTTTGCAGCCGCGCCAAGGGTACGGGCGACAAAAAAGACGCGAGTATACCTGTATGGCAGCGTGCTGATTTTTTGTAGGAGCCAGCTTGCTGGCGATTAGGGGTTAACAGCATCGCCAATGCCGTAGGTTGGCTCGGGCACCGCCGTTGGGCTTCGCTGCGCTCAGCGCCAACCTACGTGCGCAAGTGCCGTAGCCCGGATGCAATCCGGGGCAGCTTGGCGCTGCGTAAAACGTCCCGGATTGCATCCGGCTACAGAATCAGTTCTTTTTCAGCCGTGCAGCCAGGTCGGCGAAGGGGTTGTGGGTTGCCTGGGAGGTTTTCGGGCTGCTCAGCGAGCCTTCGCTGAAATACTGCTGGTCGGTGTAGCGCGAGTGTTCGTTGTCGTGGCAGTACAGGCACAGCAGCTCCCAATTGGAGCCGTCCTGCGGGTTGTTGTCGTGGTTGTGGTCGCGGTGGTGCACGGTCAGCTCGCTCAGGCGCTTACCGGAAAACTCGCGGGCGCAGCGGCCGCAGACGTGCGGGTACATCTTCAGCGCCTTGTCGCGGTAGCCTTCTTCACGCGAGCGCTGGGCCTCGGCGAGGATACGGTCAAGCTTGCCGGTGGTGGAGGGGGATTTATCGCTGCTCATCTGGAGTCTCGTACGGTGGCCTATGCAGCCAGTCTAGCCCTGCCGGCGATCAGTGAGAACCGCCCGTGTGGCACTTAACGGCGTGGCTGAGGCCAAAGTGAGTAACTGTATGGGAGATACCCGCATGCGCTTGACCACCCTGTTGCTTGTACTGACCACGCTGGCCAGCACCTCGCTGCTGGCTCAGCAACCGCCAAAAATGCCGTCCACAACACCAGCGGCAGGTGCTCCGGGTACGGCCACACCGCAACCCTATGCACCGGCTGCGCCGCAGCATCTACCAGCGCCGAGCCGCAATAACCCGCCGTTGCTTAGGCAGGTGCCGCAGCCGCAATCTAATCAGCCGCGCAGCGATCAGGATGTACCGTTGCTAAAAGAACAGCGCGAACGCAATACCCAGCCGGTGCCAAAACCCGACGAGTGAGCTACGGGTAGTTAGGGGCTGTTGCTCGACCAACTGCCCATCGGCCAGCATGTCGCGCAATCTGCGAGTTAGAAACTGAAGCGCCGTATCACACCTTGCAAGCGCCCGGACATGGCTTGCAGAGACTGAATGGCCTGCACAATGCCGCCCTGGGCCGCCGAGTTTTCCTCAACGATTTGCGCCACGCGCTCCACGCTCATGGCCACCTGCTCACTGGCCGCGCGTTGCTCCTGCAGCGACAGCGAGATCACGCTGACGGCCTGCAGTGATTCATTCAGGGCCAGGCGAATCCCGGTCATCGAGCTGCCCGCCTGATCGACCAGTTGCGTGCCGATGCTAACCCGCTCACAGCCAGCGGCCATGCTGCCTTTCGCCTTGTGCATGCCGCCGTGAATGGCTTCTACCAAGGCGACGATCTCGGTGGTGGACTGTGCGGTGCGCCCGGCCAAACTGCGTACTTCATCAGCCACCACGGCAAAGCCGCGACCTTGTTCGCCAGCGCGTGCTGCTTCAATAGCTGCATTGAGGGCGAGCAGGTTGGTTTGTTCGGCAATGCCGCGAATCACATCGACAATCGCGCTGATATTGCGTGATTGCGCGGCCAGGGTTTCCACATCCTGCGAACTCTCGGCCACCAGCTCGGCGATCTTGTGCATTTCTGTGGTGGCGCGGGCCATTACCTGAATGCCTTCATCGGTCATGTCGCCGGCTTTTTTTGCCATGTCGTAGGTTTGCTGGGCGTTTTCGGCGATGTGGTTGATGCTCACTGCCAGTTGCTCGACGGTGGCGGCCATAGCCGAGGCCGTGTCGCTCTGCACGTTGGCGCTGGTCAGCACTTGTTCGGAGGAGGCGGCCAGTTGCAGGGTGGCGCATTCGATCTGCTCTGAGGCTTCGCCAATATTGCCGATCATGTCCTGCAAGCCTTTGCGCATGCTCTGCACGGATTTCATCACGCCGGTCATTACCTGATTACCCAGGCTTTTGCCTCCACCCAGGCGGCCCTCAGCGATGCGTGCGCTGATTTCTTCCAGCTCGCCGGGCTCGGCGCCCAGCTGCCGACTCATCAGACGAATGAAATAGAACACCTGGGCCAGGCCAATCAGCAGGGCAATCAGCAACACGCTGATGCTCAGGTTGAGGTTGCTGACATAGGCGGCTTCGCCCAGTTGGTACTGGTGCTTGGCTTCGAGCAGCTGCACGTCGATTAACTCGGCGAATTTCTCCGACAGCGGATCGATCAACGGGTAGAGCCGCTGGTTGGCAAAGGCTTCGATGCCGGCTTTATCGCCCCGATTGAGCAGGCTTTGCAGTTCATCCAGCGGTTGCCGGGCCTGTTGCATCAGCGGGTTGATCTGCTCGATCAGCTGGCTTTCCTCGCGGATCAGTTCGGTGGCGAGGTATGCCTGCCAGGTTTCTTCGATCCGCCCCTGCGCCTGCTCGATCAGCTGTTGTGCGGTTTTCTCATCGAGTTCGCCGCTACGCGCCTTGTGGGTCGCGTCGACGATATTGACGGCGTACAGGTCGGCAATCAGTTTAAGGTCGCGCAGCGGTACCACGCGGTCTAAGTACACGGTTTGCAGCCCCTTGACGGTGGTCTGCAGGCCATACAGACCAAGGCCGCCAACACAGAGCAAACCAAACAGCAGGCAGCCGGCAAGCAGAAAAAGGTGGGTTCTGATCTTCCAGTTTTTCATCACAGACCGTCCATGGTGAGCAGGCAGTTGAATGGGTGAGATGGCAGTACGCCAGCGTGTCATTCAGCCTAGCCGAACTTACACGTCAAACCGATAAAATCTGCACGAACGGTCAAGTAGTTTTTCTCCTTAAACGCCCGCTGTTTAGCGCGAATTACTATGAGCCTGCGCCGCTCTGCCAAGCCATATGACTACGGTGCGGATTCCGCGCTGACTCGGACACCCATTCCACGCACATCCGGACAGTGATTCCACGCTGATCCGGACACCCATTCCACGAGCATCCGGACACTGATTCCACAGCCATCCGGACACTTTCTGGCAGGCAGCTACGCAGGATTTATTCACTACCATTGGCCTCTTTTTCGAAGCAGAGAGGTCGTCGTGGAGCGTTTATCCATGCGTAAAATCCGTGAAGTGTTGCGCCTCAAGTTCGATTGCGGGCTGTCTGTCCGTAAGATCTCCCGCAGTCTGGGCATAGGTCACAGCAGTGCCGGTGATTACCTTTGCCGATTCACGGCCTGCGGCCTCTCCTGGCCGCTCCCTGCTGAGTTGTCCGACGCAGAGCTGGAGCGGCGCCTGTTCCCGCCACCGCCGGAGATCCCCTCTGAGCAACGACCAACTCCCGACTGGGCCTGGGTGCATGCCGAGCTGCGCCGACCAGGCGTGACCCTGGCACTGCTCTGGCAGGAGTATCGGCTGGGCCAGCCACAGGGCTTCCAGTACAGCTGGTTCTGCGAGCACTACCGGGCCTGGGCCGGCAAGGTCGATGTGGTGATGCGCCAGGAGCACCGCGTCGGCGAAAAGCTGTTCGTCGACTACGCAGGTCAGACGATGCCGGTGATCGACCGTCACAGCGGCGAGATCCGCCAGGCGCAGGTATTCGTCGCGGTACTCGGTGCCTCCAGCTACACCTTCGCCGAGGCCACCTGGTCGCAGCAGTTGCCGGACTGGCTGGGCTCCCATGCCCGTTGCTTCGCCTTCCTCGGCGGGGTGCCGGAGATCGTGGTGCCGGACAACCTGCGCAGTGCGGTGAGCAAGGCCCATCGCTACGAACCGGACATCAACCCCAGCTACCGCGACTTGGCCGAGCACTATGGCGTGGCGGTGGTGCCGGCGCGGGCGCGTAAGCCCCGCGACAAGGCCAAGGCCGAGGTCGGCGTGCAGGTGGTCGAGCGCTGGATCCTCGCCGCCTTGCGCCATCGCCAGTTCTTCTCCCTGGACGAGCTCAACACGGCCATCGCCGTGCTGCTGGAGCGGCTCAACCAACGGCCGTTCAAGAAGCTGCCGGGCTCCCGGCAGTCGGCCTTCGCCAGCCTGGATCGCCCGGCTCTGCGCCCGTTGCCGGAGCAGCCCTACGTCTATGCCGAGTGGAAGAAGGCGCGGGTGCACATCGACTACCACGTCGAGGTTGACGGGCATTACTACTCGGTGCCCTACCAGCTGGTGAAGAAGCAGCTGGAGGTGCGCCTGACGGCCCGCACCGTGGAGTGCTTCCACGCCAACCAGCGGGTGGCCAGCCACGTACGCTCCCTGCACAAAGGCCGGCACAGCACGCAGACCGAGCACATGCCCAAGAGCCATCGCGAGCATGCCGAGTGGACGCCTCAACGGCTTATCCGCTGGGCCGAGCAGACCGGCCCGAACACCGCCGGCGTAATCAGCCACATCCTCGAACGGCGCGTGCATCCGCAGCATGGCTACCGCGCTTGCCTGGGCATCCTGCGCCTGGGCAAGCACCACGGCGAAGAACGGCTGGAAGCCGCCTGCCAGCGCGCCCTAAGCCTCGGTGCCTGTAGCTACAAAAGCCTCGAATCGATTCTGCGCCAAGGCCTGGAAAACCTGCCGCTGGCTCAACAGAACCTACCCCTACTACCGGACGACCACGCCAACCTGCGCGGCCCCGGCTACTACCACTGAACAAAGGAATCCCACCATGCTGCCTCACCCGACCCTGGACAAGCTGCAAACCCTGCGCCTGCACGGCATGCTCAAAGCCCTCGCCGAGCAACTGAAAACACCCGACATCGACAGCCTGAGCTTCGAAGAACGCCTCGGCCTGTTGGTCGATCGCGAGCTGACCGAGCGCGACGACAAGCGCCTGAGCAACCGCCTACGCCAGGCCCGGCTCAAGCACAACGCCTGCCTCGAAGACATCGACTACCGCGCCCCGCGCGGGCTGGACAAGGCGCTGATCCTGCAACTGCGCAGCGGCCAGTGGCTGCGCGACGGCCTCAACCTGATCATCGGCGGCCCCACCGGCGTCGGCAAAACCTGGCTGGCCTGCGCCCTGGCCCACCAGGCCTGCCGGGACGGCTGCAGCGTGCGCTATCTGCGCCTGCCACGGCTGCTGGAAGAACTGGGCCTGGCACATGGCGACGGCCGCTTCGTCAAGCTGATGAGCAGCTACGCCAAGACCGACCTGCTGATCCTCGATGACTGGGGCCTGGCACCGTTCACCACCGAACAGCGCCGCGACATGCTGGAGCTGCTGGACGACCGCTACGGCCAACGCTCAACCATCGTGACCAGTCAGATGCCGGTGGACAACTGGCACGAACTGATCGGCGATCCGACCCTGGCCGACGCCATCCTCGACCGCCTGGTGCACAACGCCTACCGGATCAACCTGAAGGGAGAGTCGATGCGCAGGCGGGCGAAGAAATTGACGACGCCGGGCACCTCAGACTAACAATGCATATCCTGCGTCGCTGCGCTCCGACTGCCTGTCCGGATGACCGTGGAACAGGTGTCCGGATCAGCGTGGGCTGAGTGTCCGAATGGCGTGGAATCCGCAACTACGGCTGGCAGAGCGGCGTGATGGACTCAAACCAGGCCCAGCACCTTGAGAATAAAGGCGTATTCCAGGGCGGCGTCCTTGAGTGCCTGATAGCGGCCGCTCATGCCGCCGTGGCCGGCGTCCAGTTCGGTTTTCAGCAGCAACAGGTTGTTGTCGGTTTTCTGCGCACGCAGCTTGGCCACCCATTTGGCGGCTTCCCAGTACTGCACGCGGCTATCGTTGTAGCCTGCCACCACGAGAATCGCCGGGTAGGCCTGAGCCTGGACGTTTTCGTAGGGCGCGTAGCTTTTGATGCGCTCGAATACCTCGGGCTGGTTTGGGTCGCCCCATTCGTCGTACTCGGTGACGGTCAGCGGCAGATCAGGGTTCTGCATGGTGTTGAGCACATCGACAAACGGCACTTCGGCGATGGCGGCGGCGAACAGCTCGGGGCGCTGATTGAGCACTGCGCCTATCAGCAAACCGCCGGCGCTGCCGCCGCTGATAACCAGTTGCTGCGCGCGGGTATAGCCGGTGGCGATCAGGTGCTCGGCGCAGGCGATAAAGTCGCTAAATGTGTTCTGCTTGTGTTCCAGCTTGCCGGCGCGGTACCAGGCTTCGCCCAGTTCACCGCCGCCACGGACATGGGCGATGGCAAACACGAAGCCGCGATCAAGCAGCGACAAGCGGGCATGGGAGAACCAGGGGTCGAGGCTTTCGCCGTAAGCGCCATAGCCGTAAAGGTAGAGCGGGGCAGAGGTGCCGAGCACTTCGCGCTTGGCCACCAGGCTGATTGGCACCTGGCTGCCATCGGCGGCAGTGGCCCACAGACGTTGGCTGACATAGCTGTCGGCATCGAACGGGCCGAGCACCGGGGTCTGTTTGAGCACAATTTGCTCGCCCGTGGCCAGTTCCAGCTGACGCACCTGGGCCGGGCGATTGAGCGCTTCATAGCGCAGGCGAATCGCCGGGCTGTCGAACTCCAGGCTGTCTTGCACATACAGGCTGTAGGCCGCGTCCGGTATCTGCACGCGGTAGGCTGCCAGCCCCTGCGGTTGTACCTCGATAATCGGCAGGCCGCTCTCGCGCAGGCTCAGCACCAGCGCTTGCTGATTAAGGCTAAAGCCTTCGAGCATTACCTCTGGATCATGCTCGCGCAGCAATTGCCAAACACTGCGGTTCGGCGTTGTTTCGCTGGAGCTGAACAAAGCGAAGTTGATGCCGTGCTGGTTGCTACGGATCAGCCAGCTCCACTGGCCATTCAGGGTGCCGTGGTCCACGTCATATTCGTGGCCTTCTTCGCGTGGGGCCACGCAGCTGAAAGCTGCTTGCGGAGTGGCAGCATCCAGCACCCAGGCCTCGCTGGTGGTTTTGCTGCCCAGCTGCAGGATCAGTTGGCGTTCGGAGCTGCTGCGGTAGCAACTGAGAAAGAAGCGCCCGTCCGGCTCGTGGAACACCAGTTCGGCTGAGTCAGTGCCGAGGTGATGGCGATACAGCTTGTGCGGGCGGTGGGTGTCGTCCAGCTCGCCGAAGAACAGCGTCTGGCTATCATTGGCCCAGGTTATGCTGCCGTCGCATTCCTCGAATGGCAGCTCGATCAGGCTGTCGTCGGCCAGCTCCTTGACGAATAGCTGATAGGTTTCCTCGCCGCTGGTGTCCAGGCTGTAGGCCAGGCGCTGATGGTCGGGGCTGATGCTAAAGGCGCCGAGCGAGATAAAGCCGCCATCGGCCAGGGCGTTGGGGTCGAGCAGCAACTGCTCGCTGGCCTCATCGACAGTCAGCGAGCCGTCGACGGGTTTGCGGCAGCGGTAATGCCGTGGGTATTCATCACCAGCGGTGGTGCGCTGGTAATACAGATAGGCCCCCCAGGGCGACGGCAGGCTGAGGTCGGTTTCGCGGATTCGCCCCTTGATCTCCTGAAACAGGGTTTCGCGCAGTTGCAGTTGTTCGCTGAGCTGTTGCTCCAGGTAGGCATTTTCCGCCTTGAGGTGATCAAGCACCTCAGCGCTGTCGCGGTTTTCCAGCCAGCGGTACGGGTCGGCAGTGTTGTCGAGGCGGGCGATAGGGGCGTGGGACATGAAACAACTCCTGTGGATGACGGCCGACAGCGGGGACGCCGAAGCAGGCAAAAGCCGTTATCATAAGCGCCACTTCGCCCGTCGGCTGCTGAAATCTGCGCTTGTGCGCGTGCGTCACCGACCGGTCTTCAATGCCAGAGACTTTGCGTTTTATGACTGAAAACGACTACCTGCTTGCCTGGGGCGCCTACCTACTGGCGGCCTTCGGTTGCCTGTTGGTGTGGTTTCGCCTAACCAGCTGGATGTGGCGCTACCTGCGCGAGCCGCTGCGTGTGCTGGTATTTGTGCTGCTGTTCAGCCCGACCATCGTCGACCCCGGTAAGGAGCAGTTCGCTCCGGCGATTGCCATTACCGCCATGGACCTGCTGCTGGATGTAGGCAATAACGTCTGGCGCGCAGTGGCGGACCTGAGCATGTACACGTTGATCGTGTTTGTCCTGTACCTGCTGTTTGTCGCCGTGCGCTGGCCTGTGGAGCGCTGGTGGCAGGCGCGCAATGGGCCTGCCCCGATTGCCGATGGCGAGCCGACTCTGCGCGAGATGATGACGCGTGATGAGCAGGATTTCGGCGACACTCGTTACGATGCCCGTGGTGACCGCAGGCTGCGGGTCGAGCCGCGACTGTAACTCAAGCTTGTGCCGCTGCCCTTGCGCCAATGCACGCAGCCGTTCAGCATGGCCCACCAGAAATTGAGCAGGACATCAATTTTTTGACCAATGACGGGCCGACCGCCAATCAGCATGTGCCGCACCTGTATCTGCACCTGATTCCACGGCGCAGCGGCGATGTTATGCAGTTGCTCTGGCACACCTTGATGCGTTTTCTGCCCTTGACGCGCACACGCATCGAAACGCGTCTGGCAATTGAAGCGCAGCAGTTGCGCGAGGCGTTACGCAATGTGTGAATTGCTGGGTATGAGCGCTAATGTGCCGACCGATATCGTTTTCAGCTTTACCGGCCTGATGCAGCGCGGCGGGCGTACCGGCCCGCACCGTGATGGCTGGGGCATGGGTTTTTATGAAGGGCGCGGCCTGCGTCTGTTTCAGGACCCGCGCGCCAGTAGCGAATCAGAGGTGGCGCAGCTGGTGCAGCGCTATCCGATCAAGAGCGAAGTGGTGATCGGCCATATTCGCCAGGCCAATGTCGGCCGCGTCTGTCTGGCCAACACCCATCCGTTCGTACGCGAGATGTGGGGGCGTAACTGGTGCTTTGCGCACAACGGCCAACTGGCCGATTTTTCCCCGCGTCAGGATAACTACCGACCGATTGGCGACACCGACAGCGAAGCGGCTTTCTGTGATCTGCTCAATCGCCTGCGTCACGCCTTTCCCGAACCGGTGGCGGTTGAGGCGTTGCTGCCCACCCTGATCATTGCTTGCGCTGGCTATCGGCAGCACGGCGTATTCAATTGTCTACTCAGTGATGGCGACTGGCTGTTCAGTTTTTGCAGCAGCAAGTTGGCGCATATCACCCGGCGCGCGCCATTTGGCCCAGCGCATTTGAAAGATGCCGATATGCAGGTGGATTTCCAGGCGCAAACCACGCCCAATGATGTGGTCAGCGTGTTGGCGACCGAGCCGTTGACCGATAACGAAAGCTGGACGCTTTACCAGCCAGGTGAGTGGCGTTTATGGCGTGGCGGTGAATGTGTGGCGCAAGGCATAACGGACTGAATTGGGGGAGGGGACATGTTTAGAAGCTATCTGCGGTTGGCCTTGTTTGCCCTGGGGTTGCTGGTTGGGGTGCAGGTGCCGGGTTTTATCGACGACTACAGCAAGCGCGTTGAAGCCCATCGCGTCGAATCGGAACAGGGCCTCAAGGGTTTCCGGGAAACGGCTCGGCGCTTTTTCAAAGGCGATCTGGTGGCTTTGGTCGGCCATTATCAGGCCAGCGCCGATCCGGTGATGCGCAGCGATGCCCAGAGCGTGGGGATCCTGGTCGAGCGCTCGGCATTCCTTGAGCGCGAATCCAAGGCCATGCAGGGGCCCTGGTACGGTCAGGTTTGGCATCTGGCGACAGCGGCAGACCATGAGCTGCTGGAAGAAACTTTCGCTGCCTACCGCTATCAGGTGTTGCTGGCCCCCGAGGCCATCGCCTGGGGTATTGCCTGCGCCATGCTACTGGCCTGGCTGCTGGAAAGTCTGGTGCTGTTGATCGGTATGCTGTTTGGTGCCGGCCGCAGCCAGAAAGTGCAGCAGCGGCACTGGCGCTGAGGTGAATCACACCAGGGCTGGCAAGAGCCCTTGGTGTTTCTGCTGCTTCGCGTCTTAAGCCGGTTTGCTGCCTTGAACGCCGGCAGCCTCGCTAACAGTCGTCAGGGTCGGCAATCTTTTAGGCTATGTCTAAGTTAACTGTTGCGATGGTCTAAACTGAGTTGTGATGTCTCCGAATGCGAGGGATTGATCATGAAAGCGATTCAGTTTTCACGGTGGGTAGCCCAGCTGCCCACCCTAACGCCAGAGCAGCGTCGTCAGTTGAGCACCAGCCTTTCGCACACTGGCGTGCTTACGCAGGACGTAATCAAAGCCCCCAGCCACTGCCCACATTGCCAGTCCAAAGAACTGCGCCCGTGGGGCACCAGTGGCGACCTGCCTCGGTATCGCTGCAAAGCGTGTGGCAAAACCAGTAATGCTCTGACGGGCACTCCTATGGCGCGATTGAGAAAGCGTCATCTGTGGCAAGACTATGCCGAGGCGTTGACCCAAAGCCTGAGCGTACGCAAGGCCGCAATCCATTGTGGCGTCAGCAAGAACACGGCTTTCCTGTGGCGGCACCGGTTTCTCTCTCGAATTGCTGATCACCAGGCCCGGCATGCATCGGGCATTGTCGAGGCGGATGAGACCTTCTTCCTGGAGTCCTTCAAGGGCCAGAGAGAGCTGCCCCGCCCACCTCGTAAGCGCGGTGGAAGTGCCAAGCGGCGCGGGTTGTCTGCCGAGCAGATCCCAGTGTTGGTGGTGAGAGATCGTAGTGGCCAGCAGGCTGACTTCAAGCTGGAAAAGCTTGATGCACGCCACGTCGGGGAGCGACTGCGCCCGCTGATAGACGCGGACGCGATTCTTTGCACCGACAGCGCAGGTGTCTATGCCCACTTTGCCAAAGCAGAGGGCATTACTCATCGACCGATCAACCCAAGTCAGAAACGCCGAGTTGATGGCGCTTTCCACATCCAGAACGTGAACGCCTACGATAGTCGGCTCAAGAGCTGGATGATTCCTTTTCATGGTGTGGCCACCAAATACCTGACGAATTATTTAGGCTGGCGGCGCCTGCTTGAACGCTACAAAACGCAGCTCAACCCGTTGATTTGCTTGGGTGAGTCGCTGGGATATAGGGCCACGCAACAGTTAACTCAGACATAGCCATCTTTTACGCCGCGACACCAGCAGCACCCCCACTAGCACCAAACCAGCTCCCGCCAGCTGGGCAAACGACACCGGCTCCGACAACAGCATCCAGGCGAAGACAATCGTCAGGATCGGCCCCAGTGTGCCAATCAGCACCGTGCGTGCCGAGCCAATCAGCCGTAGCGCGGCGGATTGCCAGAAGATCGGCAGCACCGTGGAGAAGATCGTCATCGCCGCGCTGTAGGCATACACCTCAACCGGCAACTGCAGTGCGCTGAATGGCTGGGTCGCGAGAAAGTGCAGTTGCGTGGCAAAGGTCGACACGATAATGGCCAGCGCGGCAAAGCGAATAGTGCCCAGGCGGTGAATCGCCACCTCAGCCCCGGCGCTGTAAAGCGCATAAGACAGCGCCGAGCCAAACACAAACGCGGCACCGATCAACACCGTGTGCAGGTCTTCCGCCACCTGCAGGTCGTGGGCGAACGCCAGACCAATGCCCGCGTAGGTCAGCAGCAGCGCCGCAACCTGGCGCTTCTCCAGACGCTTGCCCATAAACAGCACGCCGATCAGCACCGTCATGGTTGGGTAGATAAACAGAATCAGGCGCTCCAGCGCCGCCGAGATGTACTGCAGGCCAATAAAATCGAGGATGCTGGCCCCGTAGTAGCCCAACAGGCCCAGGGCGATCAGCATGCCCCAGTCTTTGCGCGTCAGCGGCGGTGCAGCACGACACAGCCACAGCGTGGCCCACAGCGCGAAGGGCAGGGCGAAACTCATGCGCAGCGCCAGCAATGTGACCGCGTCCACGGGTGCGGCGGCGTAGGCCAGCTTGACGAAAATCGCCTTGAACGAGAAACCGAAGGCGGCGAGTACCGCCAGTGCGATGCCTAAGCGTTCGGCTGACCAGGTTTTCCATGGCATGTTGAGTAAACCCCTAACGAGTTGTGCTGTGCCGAATGATGCTGGGGTTAGTATCCTTGTGGAATTGGCTTTTCCATAAGTGATCGTTCGGATTTAACCAACGCTATGCACTACGACCTGATTGACCTGCGTCTGTTTGTCGCCATTGCCGAAGCGAAGAATTTAACCCGAGGTGCCGAGCGCGTGCATCTGGCGGCGTCTTCGGCCAGCCATCGCATGCGCGTGCTGGAAGCGTCGATTGGCACGCCGCTGCTGCTGCGTGAGCCGCGTGGCGTTAGCCTGACCCGTGCCGGTGAGGCGTTGTTGCGCCATGCACGCCAGGTGTTTGCCCAGCTTGAGCAGATGCATGCCGACCTCACGCCCTACGCTAAAGGCGTACGCGGGCATGTCAGCCTGTGGGCCAATACCCACGCTACCCATACCTTTCTACCCGACAGCCTCGCGACCTTTTTGCAGCATCATCCGCAGGTCAGTATCTCCTTGGAGGAGCACACCAGCCCACATGTGCTGATGGCGGTGGCGCGCGGCGAGGTGGAAGTTGGCGTGGTGGCGGGGACGATTGCGGACGTTGAAGTTGAGCTGATCCCTTACCGGGCGGATCGGCTGGTGCTGATTGCACCAACTGATCATCCACTGGCAACGCAGGCCAGCAGCCTGTTTGCCCAGGTGCTGGATTACCCCTTTGTAATGCTGCATTCCGGGTCGGCGATTCACACCTTTACCATGAATGCCGCTGCCGCGCTGGGGCGACATCTTGAGGTGCGGATTCAGGTGCGCAGCTTCGAAGCGGTGTGCCGCATGGTCAGCGCCGGGGTTGGTATTGGCATGGTGCCGCGCAGCGCGGTAACTGCTGGCGCGTCGCTGGCGGTGATTGAGCTGGAAGAGCCCTGGGCGCAGCGAGACTTGAAGGTTTGTGTGCGCAAACGCGAATTGTTATCGGGGTTTGCTGCGGCATTGGTTGACTGCCTGACCGCTAGCAGCAATTCCTTGTAGGTGAGGGCCATGCCCGCGAACCGCACGAGTATCAGACACTTTCGCGGTCATGGACCGCTCCTGCATAGGGTGCGGTATATGGTGCGGTTTGGTTCCGTCTCCCTCTGTGGGGGAAACAGAGCAGCCGCGCAACACATATCTGGGACATAGCGAAACAAAACGGGCCCCGCTGGGCCCGCTTGTTTTACTTGGAGAGAAACTTCATCCCGTCTTCCAGGCCCTGCAGAGTCAGCGGGTACATCTGATCTTCCAGCAGCTCGCGCATGATATTGGTCGAAGCGGTGTAGCCCCAGCTGTCCTTGGGGTAGGGGTTGATCCAGATAAGCTTCTTGTACTTCTCCATAAAGCGCTTGATCCAGACGTAACCCGGCTCTTCGTTCCAATGCTCGACGCTGCCGCCGGCCTGGGTGATTTCGTAAGGGGCCATGGCCGCGTCACCGACAAACACCACTTTGTAGTCCGCGCCGTACTTGTGCAGCAGGTCCTGGGTGGAGAAACGCTCGCTGGTGCGGCGCAGGTTGTTCTTCCACACTGACTCGTACACGCAGTTATGGAAGTAGAAATACTCCATATGCTTGAACTCGGTTTTGCAGGCACTGAACAGCTCTTCGCAGACCTTGACGTGGGCGTCCATCGAGCCGCCGATGTCGAACAGGATCAGCAGTTTCACCGCGTTGCGCCGTTCCGGGCG
Source organism: Pseudomonas sp. C7.1 (assembly GCF_056312395.1). Lineage (NCBI taxonomy): Bacteria > Pseudomonadati > Pseudomonadota > Gammaproteobacteria > Pseudomonadales > Pseudomonadaceae > Pseudomonas > Pseudomonas sp. C7.1. Next base: position 1,152,268 of record NZ_JBWDTL010000003.1, read on the forward strand.
CATCTGGATATTCAGCAAGCCGCCGTCTTTCGCGGTGTGGTCGATGGTGCCGCTCAGATCAAGCTCGTCTTCGGCCCCTTGGCGGGCGAATTTGCGCAGGCGGCGCAGGGCCACCTTGATATTGCGCGTGCCCAGTTCGACCTGATCATCGAGGTTCTTGTACTCGCGCTGGTCCCAGACCTTGACCGCCTTACCCTGACGTTTGCCCGCATCACCCACGCGAATGCCTTCCGGGTTGTAGCCGCCAGAGCCAAACGGGCTGGTACCGCCGGTGCCGATCCACTTGTTGCCGCCTGCGTGGCGTTCTTTCTGCTCTTCGAGGCGTTTTTTGAACTCCTCGATCAGCTTGTCCAGGCCGCCGAGGGACTCGATCTTGGCGCGTTCTTCGTCGGTCAGCGAACGCTCAAATTCCTTGCGCAGCCACTCATCTGGGATCAACGCCTCGATGTGCTGGTTAAGGTTTTCCAGGCCCTTGAAGTAGGCGCCGAACGCGCGGTCGAACTTGTCGAAATGCCGCTCGTCTTTGACCAGGATGGTGCGCGAAAGGTAGTAGAACTCGTCCATATCGGCGAACACCACGTTGTGTTTCAACGCGTTGATCAGGTCGAGCAGCTCGCGCACCGACACCGGCACCTTGGCGGCGCGCATTTCATTGAATAGGTTGAGCAGCATACAAAAGTGCCCTCAGGGATACGGGGGGACAATTCCCTCTCCCTTGAGGGAGAGGGTTAGGGAGAGGGTGATACAGGCGGCAACCCTCTCCCCCGGCCCCTCTCCCGCAAGCGGGAGAGGGGAGCGAAGCCTTAGCGACTAGCGCGGCGGCTCATAAACGCCAGGCGCTCAAGCAGCTGCACATCCTGCTCGTTCTTCACCAGGGCACCGGCCAGCGGCGGGATGGCTTTGGTTGGGTCGCGTTCGCGCAGCACGGCTTCGCCGATATTGTCGGCCATCAGCAATTTCAGCCAGTCGACCAGTTCGCTGGTGGAGGGCTTTTTCTTCAGGCCCGGCACCTTGCGCACGTCGAAGAACACGTCCAGCGCTTCGGCGACCAGGTCCTTCTTGATGTTGGGGTAGTGCACATCGACGATCTTCTGCAGGGTCGCGCGATCCGGGAAGGCGATGTAGTGGAAGAAGCAGCGGCGCAGGAAGGCGTCCGGCAGTTCTTTTTCGTTGTTCGAGGTGATGATGATGATCGGGCGTTTTTTTGCCTTGATCGTCTCGTCGGTTTCGTAAACGTAGAACTCCATCTTGTCGAGTTCTTGCAGCAGGTCGTTGGGGAACTCGATGTCGGCCTTGTCGATTTCGTCGATCAGCAGGATGACCCGATCCTCGGATTCAAAGGCTTCCCAGAGCTTGCCCTTCTTGATGTAGTTACGCACGTCATGGACTTTGTCGCTGTCCAGCTGCGAGTCGCGCAGGCGGCTGACCGCGTCGTACTCATACAGACCCTGATGGGCCTTGGTGGTGGATTTGATGTGCCAGGTGATCAGGCGCGCGCCAAAGGATTCGGCCAGTTGTTCGGCCAGCATGGTTTTACCGGTGCCCGGCTCACCCTTGACCAGCAACGGGCGCTCCAGGGTTATGGCGGCGTTGACCGCGAGCTTGAGGTCGTCGGTGGCGACGTAGGACTGGGTGCCTTCGAACTTCATCGGTAAATCCTCGAACGGTAACGCGCAGGGCCAAGCCTGCGGGTTCAGTATTTGAAAAGCGGACTATAACGCGCGGCCCCGGCGACTGTGAACGCAGACGGGCCATTCAGTCACTGAATGGCGGGTCACCGGCCAGCTGTCACGGCTCCGGACTGTCAAAGCGACTGTCGAAGGCGCGCACGAAGGCGTTGCGCAGGATCGCCTTGAAGGCCTGCCAGCGGCTGACGTCATAGGTCTTGAGGTCGCCTTCGATATTTATCCGGGTGGCGAACTGATCCTTGCTCTGGTTTTTCAGCGCCCAACTGCCGCTGCCTACCAGTGCTTCCCAGATCCCGGCAAAAAAGCTTTTGTCCTTGGCTGCGGCATCCTGCTGCCAGTTGAAGATTTCCATATCGCGCAACAGCGGTTTGGCATAGCCCTTGAGCTTGCCTTGGCGGGCATCCAGCTCCATCACAAAATCGCCCTGGCCGGCGGAAAAATCGAAGCCGGCATAGGCGCGGGAAAAGCTGTTGAGCTGTTTGAGTTGAATATCGGTGATGCGCAAGCGCAGGTCGAAGTCATCCAGCTGGCCGAGCGTGTCGAAGTTGGCACTGACCTGTACCGGCGCCTGTTCGAAGACCTTGGCGGTGGCTTGCAGGCTGGCCGGGCGCGGATTGTCCGCGACGCTAACGTTGCTCAGGTTAAGGATGTGGCCGTTGATTTCGCTGGCCTGCAGGTCGACCGGCGGCTTAGCGGTGAAGTTGCGAAAGGCCAGGGTGCCATTGATTACGCGGATCTCGTTGATATGAATCGGCAACAGGCCCCTGAGCTGGGCGCGCCAGTCGACGCCTTCACCGGTTTGCGAGTTGGCGGCGGTACCGCCGTCAACAAAGTTCAGCTGGGGCCGCTCGAAGGCGATTTCGGCGACCACCGTGCGGGTTTCCCACAGTGCTCGCCAACTGATGGCCAGGTCGATGGCCGGCGCTTCGAGCAGTGGCACCGGCACCTTGCCATTGATTTTGACGATATTCAGGCCGTTGATGCGGTAGGCGCCGCGCCACCACGCCAGGTCGACATCGCTGATCTGGCCTCGGTAATCACCCATATTGGCCAGCCGGTCATTCAGGTAATCGCGCAGCAGCCAGGGCAGGGCGATATGCAGCGCCAGTAAGGCGATGGCCAGGGTGAGGAGTGTCCAGAGGGGGATGTGGTAGCGCTTCTTCATATAGAAACAGACTTATCCGATAACAATAGGTTTCCTGCCCGGCTGTGCGCATGGCTGGACTGCCGCCCAAACGGGCCTTAGGCTTGTGAGCTTACTCGGCAACGCATGAAAAAGGACCTCGCCATGAGCCGCATCTTCGCAGACAACGCACAAGCCATCGGTAACACCCCGCTGGTGATGATTAACCGCCTCGGGCCTAAAGGTGTAACCATCCTGGCCAAGATAGAAGGGCGGAACCCGGCTTACTCGGTGAAATGCCGCATCGGCGCGAGCATGATCTGGGATGCCGAAGAGCGCGGCGTGCTTAAACCGGGCATGACCATTGTCGAGCCGACCTCGGGCAATACCGGCATCGGCCTGGCGTTTGTTGCGGCAGCCCGTGGCTACAAGCTGCTGCTGACCATGCCCGCTTCGATGAGCCTGGAGCGGCGCAAGGTGCTCAAGGCCTTGGGCGCCGAATTGGTGCTGACCGAGCCAGCCAAGGGCATGAAGGGCGCCATCGACAAGGCTGCGGAAATCGCCGCTTCCGACACGGCCACCTATTTTATGCCGCAGCAATTCAACAACCCGGCCAACCCGGCCATCCATGAGAAAACCACCGGCCCAGAAATCTGGAACGACACCGATGGCGCGATTGACGTGTTGGTGTCCGGCGTCGGTACGGGCGGCACCATCACCGGTATTTCGCGCTATATCAAACAGACCCAGGGCAAGCCGATTCTGTCGGTGGCAGTCGAGCCGATTGGCTCGCCCGTCATTACCCAGACCATCGCCGGTGATGAAGTCAAACCCAGCCCGCACAAAATCCAGGGCATCGGCGCCGGTTTTGTCCCAGGCAACCTCGATCTGAGCATGGTCGACCGGGTTGAGTTGGTTAGCGATGATGACGCCAAAGCCGTTGCCCTGCGCCTGATGCGCGAAGAAGGCATCCTCTGCGGCATCTCCTGCGGCGCCGCCATGGCCGCTGCCCTGCGCCTGGCCAATGAGCCCGGCATGCAAGGCAAAACCATCGTGGTGATCCTGCCGGACTCCGGCGAGCGCTACCTGTCGAGTATGCTGTTTAGCGATATGTTTACTGAGCAGGAATTGCAGCAGTAAAGGTCTGCGTTCACAGAAAACCGCCAAAAGCTGGCGGTTTTTTGTGGGTGGTTGCTGATTGATTGGCTTAGATACGATGGGGATGGTTGTTCGGCAGAGTTGATGACCGGTAACTACAGGCTGAAATCGGCCAATGTCTGCCTATCGCGATAGGCCGGAGTCGGCCAAAAGCGAGCATTCAACCTCCAGGGCGTTGCCACAAACTATCGACTTGGAAGACTGCTGGTTTCCAGATGGCGGCTCCAAACGGTGGGCAAACCAGCATTAGAGCCAGCGACGCACCCGAGATTGATACGTATGGAATTCGCTGCCGAACAGGGTTGTCAGGGCGCGTTCTTCAGGTCTGATCTGGAAATGATTCATATACAGGACGAACCCCAGCACCCCGAGCAATGCAAAAGGCGAGGCCAGATAGCAGGCCCAGGCCAGCAATAACAGAGCAAAGCCGACGTACATCGGGTTGCGTGAGTATTGATAAATACCCGAGCGCACCAGTGCCGATGCAGTTTCGGGCTTCAGCGGATTGACGGTGGTCTGCGCCTGCCGAAACGACAGGACTCCGGCCACACTGAAGCAAACGCCAATGGCCAACACGAGCAGCGCTACCAAGACCCGCACCGTGAGCGCCAGGTCGAGGCCCGGCACATAGCGGGCGACCAGCCACATCAGCAGCCCGAACAGAGCCGTCACAATGGGCGGAGGTATCTTGTTTTCCAGTGCGCTCATAAAAACTCCCGAGTAAACCAGCCGTGGCATTTGCGCCTGTCTTGGTGTTTTAGCGCACTTTCTGCAATTCGCTCTGCACCAACTCCAGCAGAGGCTTTGGGCCGAACTTGGTCAGAAGCTTGCCGTTGACGAAAAACGTGGGCGTACCTTGAATCCCGACTTTCTTCACGTCCGCAGCATCTTTGGCCAGTATCTCGTTGATGGCTGGCGAGTTCATCGTGGCGCGGGCCTTCTCAACATCCAGCCCCACTGCTGCGGCCGCTTCCCAGGCTTTCTGTGCTTGCGCGTCGTCATGCCACTGCGGCTGAGCTTCCAGCACGGCGGCCAGCACCGGCTCGTAAAGCCCCTGCATGCGCGCCGTCTCCAGTAAGCGCACGGCCTCTTCCGAGCCTTGGTGGAACAGCACATAGCGCACGACCAGGCGCACGTCCTGCGGATACTGCGCCATGATTTGCTTCACGTAAGGGAAAAACGCCCGGCAGCTCTCGCACGAAGGGTCGAAGAACTCGACGATGGTGACCGGCGCGTTGATCGGCCCAATGATTGGTGAATGGAAACGTACCAACGAGCTGCTTGCCTGGGTGACTACCGGAGTCTCCTGGGGCGCTGAAAAGCGCTGATAGAGCATTGTCGCCGCGACGAATCCGGCAATGATTACTGCGCTGATGGTTAGCACGAGGGTACGTCTATTCATACAAGGGTTCTCCGACGAATCAGGGCGAGAAGCAATACGATGGCGGTGAACGCCGCCAGGGACAGTAGCGGTAACGGTACGCTGCCGAAAATCAGCATGTCGGCCCCGGAACAGGAGGTTCCGGCGCTACAAGGTTTTAGATCCTCGGGAATCACGCCGACGAACAGCAGGCAGTGATACAGGGCAATTACCCAGCCGATAACAGCCAGAGGCAAGGCGTACCACCAAACGGTAAAGTCGGCGCGATAGCAAGCGACAGTCAGCATGACCGCCAAAGGAAACATGAAAATCCGCTGAAACCAGCACAGCACGCATGGGGTTTTGCCCATGACTTCGCCGATAAACAAGGCAGCCAGGGTCGCGGCCACCGCCAATAGCCATGCGGCGAGCAATAACCCCCAGGGGCTAATGGTGGAATGCACAGGCTCTTTCACGCTCATCTACTCGTCCTTTTCCTTGGCTGGGGATGGCCCGCAACAGCGCTCTGCTTGAGTGCTGAGCGGCGGATTGCAGCAGGCGCTGGGTATGGACGCGGGCGGCGCTGCACTTGGCAAAACCGCTGCATGCCGACGCCATTCTGCCCAAGACTCAGCAAGCACCTGCCGCGCGGAATGCAGAAACAGCGCGGCGATGGCCAGCCCAATAATCACGTCCGGCCAGAGGGTTCCGGTAGCCGCAACCAGAATGGCGGCGATGATCACACTGGCATTGGCAATCAAGTCGTTGCGTGAGCACAGCCAGGTGGATTTCATGTTCAGGTCATCGCTGCGATGACGGTACAGCAGTGTGAAGCAGAGCGTGTTGGCGATCAACGCCGCCGCGCCCACCAGGCCCATCCACTGCGCCTCCGGAACGCCACCCATCACCAGCTTGCGTATGGCGTCAGCGATTACCAGCAGGCCGAACAGTAACATCAGGCTGCCCTTGAATAGCGCCGCGCCGGCACGAGTGCGCGCGCTGCGGTGCAGCACATACAGAGTCAGCGCATACACCGAGGCATCGCCGAACATATCCAGCGAATCCGCCAGCACCGCTGTCGAACCGATAACCCAGCCGGCGACAAACTCGACCAGAAACATCAGGGTATTGATCGCCAGAACGATATAAAGCACACGGCTTTGCTGGTCGCGTAACTGCGCCAGTTCGCTTGCCTTGTCTTCGCAGCAGCTGTCCATAACCGATCCTCGGGTGAGCTGAATACGGTTAGGATGAAGGTTATAGCGGCTATAAGGTCAAGCATCGATGAGCACGGCGAATTACACCATTGGCCAGTTGGCCAAGGCGACGGGCACCAAGGCGGTGACAGTCCGCTACTACGAGCAACTGGGCCTACTGCCCTCGGCCGGGCGCACGCCTTCGGGCTATCGCATTTATACGTATAGCGAGCGTGACCGCCTTCTGTTTATCCGCAGAGCCCGCTCACTGGGTTTCACTCTGGATGATGTGCGCGAACTACTGGGATTTGCCGATCAGCGCGATGCTTCTTGCGCTGCGGTAGATGCCAAAGTGGGTGAACAACTGCATCAAGTACGTGCGCGCATCCGTGACCTCGTGGCTCTGGAGGCCGAGCTGGAAAAACTGATCGCTTGCTGTCAGGGCGGTGTGATTGAGCAATGCCGAATAATCGATGCCCTGTCTTGTCACTAATCCATGCATACCTATGAGTGTCAGCTTTGGGTCGTAAGCCGCCGCTTACTGCTCGTCTAGGTAATTGATCTACGTGGCACGACCGCTTTGCAGCGCGTAGGGCAATGAGATGGACTCCTCCCTCCTACGGCGTCTATGCGCCAGACTGAGGTTGTCACAACCAAACAGCCACGAAGGGAGGAGTCACCATGAAACTTAAGCGAATCGGCATCGATTTGGCAAAACAGTTTTTTCAGGTTCACGGTGTAGATAGCCACGAACAAGTGAAATGCCGTAAGCAGCTCAAGCGTTCACAGATGCTGGATTTTTTCCGCCAACAAGAGCCGTGCCTGGTGGCGATGGAGGCCTGTGGTAGCTCGCATTACTGGGCGCGCGAGCTGGGCAAGTTGGGGCATGAAGTGCGGTTGATTGCGCCGCAGTTCGTCAAGCCCTATGTCAAGAGTGGTAAGAACGACGCCAACGACGCGGAGGCGATTTGCGAGGCTGCCAGCCGACCCACGATGCGTTATGTCGCGGTGAAGAGTGCCGAGCAGCAAGTCGGGCAGTCGGTGCACCGGATCAGAAGCCGGTTAATCAGGGCGCGTACAGCGTTGGTTAACGAGATACGTGGCCTGCTTGGCGAGTTCGGTTTGGTCGCGAGTCGCCAGGGAATAGCTGCTACCCGCGCGTTGTTGCAGCAGGCGCTGGACGAACACCAGACATTACCGGGCGAGCTGCACGAAATGCTGGAGCTCTTGCGTGATGAGCTGCAGGGGCAAGATGAGCGAGTCAAACAGTTGGACAGCATGCTTCACCGTCAGGTTAAGACGGATGAGCGTGTCCAGCGTTTGCTGCAGGTGGAGGGCGTTGGCCCGATCAGCGCGACTGCCGTGGTGTCGGCAGTGGGCGATGCACGGCAGTTCAGTTCGGGCAGACAGTTCGCGGCCTGGCTGGGGCTGGTGCCGAGCCAGCATTCAAGTGGCGGCAAAGAACGCCTGGGGCACATCAGCAAAAAGGGTGACTGTTACCTGCGCACGTTATTGGTCCATGGCGCTCGTGCGGTGCTGAAGACCTGTAAGGAAAAGACGGATCGACGCAGCACCTGGCTGCAGCAGTTGCAGTGTCGACGCAACACAAATATCGCCACGGTCGCCCTGGCGAACAAGAATGCTCGGATCATCTGGGCGATCCTCAGCAAGGGGGAAGACTATCAACCTGCCGAGGCGTAAACCTGAAGTACCCAAGCAGGAATGAAGTGACACCGTAGAAGATCCACCACGATTGCACAGTGACATGCAGTGATGACGAACCGGTCGAGCCGGCATGTGTAAAACCTGCTTTACCCACAGGCCCTCTGTAAACCAAGGCCGCTAGGGCGATCAGGAACACATGAGCGGATATTCATCATGGCTCAAGGCACCCAACGCCTTATTAGAAGCCGGATATACGGAAGCAGTCGTACCTAGGTTCGTTGGATGTGTATTTCACTGGCAAAACGGGAGGAGTCCATATATGGGTTGAGCGCAGCGATACCCATCATGTCGTCGATAAGGCTAGCGACCTTGGAAGCCTAATAGCCACATTATCCAGTTGCGCCCCTTGAAACAAAGCATGCTGCTGATATTGCCCTGCATGTCTATTCCGTCTATTCAGCGATGATGGGTATCGCTGCGCTCAACACCATCCTACAACGAGTTTCTCAGCGGTTACTTTTGGCCGACCTTTAGCAGTCGCCAGCGTGAGGCTTATTGAGCCAAAACACAGCCTTGCAGGCACGCTTGAATCTCGTCAAACAACGGACGCTCTGCAGGCTGCGGGTGGCTGCAGCGCGTATGCAGGTGCCACAAGCGAGTTTGTCGAGGGGGCTGGTCGTCTTTGTTGCAGCGCACTAATAACTCCTCCAGCAGGCAGGCAAAGGCTCGGGCCTCAAGTTGTTGCAGGGCGATTCCGCTTTTGCTCTGTGGGTCAAAAAACGATGCTGCGCCGAAGTCACCCAGGAGGGTTTGCCCGGCGGGGTCGACCAGCAGGTTATGGGCATATAAATCGCCGTGGAGGATGCCGCGTTGATGCAGGTGCACGACGGCCGCTGCTGTGTCGCGCAAAATGCGCGTGGCTTCTGCCATGGAGAAACGACGCTGCTCGGCGTAGCAGTCGCGCGTGCAGCTGGCGAGTGAGGGTGGCCCGGCCAGTGGTTGGAAGCTTGGCGCAATACGCTCCAGTAGCAGGCCGGGCGGAGCGTCCTGCAGTGCTTCCAGTGGGCCGGCAACGCTGATCAGGTTGTTGTGTTTACCGGCTGCTATACAGGCGGCCATCTCACTGTGGGCAAGGCCGTCGCTGGTTACATCACCTTTGAACAGTTTGACCGCCATGGCCTGTGCCGGCTGGTTGGGCTGCTGCCAGGTCGCACTGTGGATAATCCCCGAGGCGCCCTGGCCGAGTATTTCACCCAACTCAAGGGTGTCGCGGGCGATGGTTGGCAGTGGGTGTTGCTGAAGAGTTGCAGTTTCGCTGGCGTCACTGAATGGATTGCCGGCAAAGGCCAGCCAGCACAAGGCGGGTAATTGCGTGAGCCATGCTGGCAGATGCTCTAGGCGGTTAGCCGCAATGCGCAGCAGCTCCAAGCGCTGCAGCTTGGCCAGGCTTTCGGGTAGCGCGCGGAGCTGATTGCCCGCCAGCATCAGCTTTTGTAAGTGCGCACAGTCACCTAACTCAGGCGGTAGCTGCTGGAGTTGATTGTCGGTCAGGATCAGCCAGCGCAACGCGGGCGGCAGTGCCGTAGCGGGCAGGAGCTGAATGCGGTTGCTCTTGAAACCGATCATTTCTAGCTGCGTGCAGCGGCCCAATACCTCAGGCACTGAGGTGAACAGGTTGTTTGAGCAAAACACAATGCGCAGCTTATGCAGGCGCGCTAAGTCAGCGGGGAGGGCGCTGAGGCGGTTGCCCGAGAGGTTGAGCACTTCGAGGCTGTCGGCCAGAGAGAAAATTTCCTCTGGGAAGTCGGTCAGGTTGCAGCACAGGTCTAGCCGAGTAATGCCGGCCAGCTCGCCGCTGCGAAGTTGTTCAAGGCTGTGCATAAAGGCGCTAGGACTCGTGCAGTGGGAACAATCCCCAGTGCTATTGGGCTGGCAAAAGGTGTCAAAACGGCGGATGTGGGTTGAGCGGGCTGTCGCCCGCTGCCCTGTGTTTAGTTGTCGTAACCCAGGTTCGGCGCCAACCAGCGTTCGCTGACGTTGAGGTCCTGCTTCTTGCGCGCGGTGTAGCTTTCCACCTGGTCCTTGTCGATCTTGCCGACGGCGAAGTACTGCGCCTGGGGGTGGGCGAAGTACCAGCCGGACACCGCAGCCGCCGGGAACATGGCGTAGTGCTCGGTGAGGAACACACCGCTGGCACCGGCCTTGTTGAACTCGGCCGCTGGGTCGAGCAGGGTGAACAGGGTCTTCTTCTCGGTGTGGTCCGGACAGGCCGGGTAGCCGGGAGCGGGGCGGATGCCCTTGTAGGCTTCCTTGATCAGCTCGTCGTTGCTCAGCTGCTCGTCTGGCTCGTAGCCCCAGTAGGTGGTGCGCACCTCTTTGTGCAGCCACTCGGCGCAGGCCTCGGCCAGGCGGTCGGCCAGGGCCTTGACCATGATCGAGTTGTAGTCGTCGCCGGCCTCCTGGTAGGCCTTGGCCACTTCCTCGGCACCGATGCCGGCGGTGGTGATAAAGCCGCCCACGTAATCGGTGATGCCGCTGTCTTTCGGTGCAACGAAGTCGGCCAGGGAGAAGTTCGGCTTGCCGTCCGGCTTGATGGTCTGCTGGCGCAGGTGGTGCAGGGTGGCCAGGGGCTTGCCGTCATCGCCATACACTTCCAGGTCGTCGTCCTGCACCTGGTTGGCGGGCCAGAAACCGAAGACGGCGCGGGCGCTAATGAGTTTTTCGTCGATCAGCTTTTTCAGCATTTCCTGGGCGTCGGCATACAGCGCCGTGGCGGCTTCACCCACCACTTCGTCGGTGAGGATGCGCGGGAACTTGCCGGCCAGGTCCCAGGAGATAAAGAACGGCGTCCAGTCGATATACTCGGCCAGCACCTTGAGGTCGATATTCTCCAGCACCTTAACGCCGGTAAAGCTCGGCACAGTCGGCTGATAGGTCGCCCAGTCGAACTTGGGCTTGTTCTCTACCGACTTGGCGTAGCTCAAACGCTCGGTACGGGCGCTGCGGTTGGCGGTGCGTTCGCGTACTTCGATGTAATCCAGGCGTGTGCGCTCGACAAAGTCGGCCTTGAGTTCCTTGGATAGCAACTGCGTGGCCACACCCACCGCGCGCGAGGCGTCGGTGACGTAAACCACCGCATCGTTCTGGTACTTGGGCTCGATCTTCACTGCGGTATGAGCTTTAGAAGTGGTCGCGCCGCCGATCATCAGCGGCAGGTGGAAGCCCTGGCGCTGCATTTCGCGGGCGACATGCACCATCTCATCCAAGGACGGGGTGATCAGCCCGGACAGGCCAATGATGTCGCACTTCTCGGCGATGGCGGTTTGCAGGATTTTCTCCGCTGGCACCATCACGCCCATGTCGACGATATCGTAGCCATTGCAGCCGAGCACCACGCCGACGATATTCTTGCCGATGTCGTGCACATCACCCTTGACCGTGGCCATAAGGATCTTGCCCTTGGCCTCCGGCTTGTCGCCTTTTTCCAGCTCGATAAAGGGGATCAGGTGACCGACCGCCTGCTTCATCACGCGCGCAGATTTCACCACCTGGGGCAGGAACATCTTGCCGGCGCCAAACAGGTCGCCGACTACGTTCATCCCGCTCATCAGCGGGCCTTCGATCACTTCGATCGGCCGCGCGCACTGCTGGCGGCACTCTTCGGTGTCTTCGATGATATGGCTGGTGATGCCCTTGACCAGTGCGTGCTTGAGGCGCTCGACCACGCTCCAGCTGCGCCACTCTTCGGTCTCGGCTTCCTTGACGCTGCCGTCGCCCTTGTAGTTGTCGGCGATGGCCAGCAGGGCGTCGGTGCCTTCTGGCGTGCGGTTGAGAATTACATCTTCAACGCGGTCGCGCAGCTCTTTGGGAATCTCGTCGTAGATTTCCAGTTGGCCGGCGTTGACGATGCCCATGGTCAGGCCGTTCTGGATTGCGTAGTAGAGGAACACCGAGTGAATCGCCTCACGCACCGGGTTGTTGCCACGGAAGGAGAACGACACGTTGGACACCCCGCCGCTCGACAGGGCGTAGGGCAGGTGGTCGCGGATATAGGCGCAGGCCTCGATAAAGTCGACCGCGTAGTTGTTGTGCTCTTCAATCCCCGTCGCAACCGCGAAGATGTTCGGGTCGAAGATGATGTCTTCCGGCGGGAAGCCCACTTCGTTGACCAGAATGTCGTAGGAACGCTTACAGATTTCGCGTTTACGCGCGGCGGTGTCGGCCTGGCCGGCTTCGTCGAAAGCCATCACCACCACGGCGGCGCCGTAGCGCTTGCACAGCTTGGCGTGGTGCTTGAACTGCTCGACGCCTTCTTTCATCGAGATCGAGTTGACGATGCCCTTGCCCTGGATGCACTTGAGGCCCGCTTCGATCACTTCCCATTTGGAGGAGTCGATCATGATCGGTACGCGGGAGATGTCCGGCTCGCCAGCAATCAGATTCAAGAAGGTGACCATGGCCTTCTGTGAATCGAGCATGCCCTCGTCCATGTTGATGTCGATCACCTGGGCGCCGGCTTCCACCTGCTGCAGGGCCACTTCCAGGGCTTCGGTGTAGTTGTCCTCACGGATCAGCCGAGCGAATTTGGCTGAACCGGTGATATTGGTGCGCTCGCCAACGTTGATAAACAGCGAGTTGCGGTCGATGGTGAAGGGCTCCAGGCCGGACAGGCGACAGGCTTTGGGAATCTCTGGAATAGCGCGCGGCGGGTATTTGCTCACCGCTTCGGCAATCGCCTGGATATGCGCAGGCGTGGTGCCGCAGCAGCCGCCGATGATGTTCAAAAAGCCCGAAGCGGCGAACTCTTCAACCACCACGGCCATTTCCGCTGGGGTTTCATCGTATTCGCCGAAGGCATTCGGCAGGCCGGCGTTGGGGTGCGCGGACACACAGGTATCGGCCTTGGCCGCCAGCTCTTCCAGGTACGGGCGCAGGTCCTTGGCACCCAGGGCGCAGTTCAGGCCCACGGAAATTGGCTTGGCGTGGCGCACCGAATTCCAGAAGGCTTCGGTGGTCTGCCCGGACAGGGTGCGCCCGGAGGCGTCGGTGATGGTGCCGGAGATCATGATGGGCAGCTCGAAACCCTGCTGCTCAAAGACTTCCTGCACGGCGAAAATCGCCGCCTTGGCGTTAAGGGTGTCGAAGATGGTCTCGATCAGGATCATGTCCGCGCCGCCCTCGATCAGGCCACGTGTGGCTTCCACATAGTTCTCCACCAGCTCGTCGAAGGTGACGTTGCGGTAGCCGGGGTCGTTGACGTCCGGGGAGATCGAGCAGGTACGGCTGGTAGGGCCGAGGACGCCGGCAACGAAACGCGGGCGATCCGGGGTTTCCAGGGTCTTGGCATCGGCCACTTTACGCGCCAGGCGTGCGCCTTCGACGTTCAGCTCATAGGCCAGGGCCTGCATACCGTAGTCGGCCTGGGACACCTGGGTGGCGTTGAAGGTGTTGGTTTCGAGGATGTCGGCACCGGCATCCAGATAGGCCTTCTCGATAGCGCCGATCACGTCCGGACGGCTGAGGATCAGCAGGTCGTTGTTGCCCTTGACGTCGCTTGGCCAGTCGGCGAAGCGCGTGCCACGGTAGTCCTCTTCTTCCAGCTTATAGCTCTGGATCATGGTGCCCATGCCGCCGTCGAGGATCAGAATGCGCTCTTTGAGGGCTTGCTGAAGTGCTTTAAGGCGGGCGCTGCGATCGGACAGAGACATGGAGATAACTACCTGGGACGCGTGAAAAAAAGATGCGCGATGATAACAAAGCTGCACGCTTTTGCAGTGGTCTGTGCTTTTACATGAATGTCGCTCATGTTCGCCGATTGGCTTTGGTACGCCCGCGCCAGCTAGAATCGGCGCTTGAGCCATTTTTGAGACATTTCCATGTTCTGCCGCTTACTGCTTGGCGTGTGTTTGCTGTTCATCGGTTCATTACAGGCGGCTGAACCGATCTCCTACAGCCGCGACATTCAACCGATTTTTACCAAGAACTGCGTGGCTTGCCATGCCTGTTATGACGCGGCCTGCCAGCTCAACCTGGGCAGTGGCGAAGGTGTGCAACGCGGTGCCAGTAAAGCCACGGTATACAACGGCACGCGCACCCAGGCGCAGGCCACTTCACGTCTGTTTGTCGATGCCCATGGCTCAGCCGCCTGGCAGCGCAAGGGGTTTACCTCCGTGCTGGACTCACAGGGCAGCCAGGCCGCACTGCTGACGCGTATGTTGGAGCTTGGCCATCAGCAGCCGTTTGCTGCCAACAGCAAATTGCCGGTCGAGCTGGATATTGGCATCAAGCGGGTTAACCAGTGCCCGCTGCCGCAGGAATTCGATGACTTTGCCCGCAAGAATCCGCAAGCCGGCATGCCGTTCGCGGTTACCGGTTTAACTGAGGCCGACTATCAGACGCTGCAGGCTTGGCTGGAGCAGGGCGCGCCGGTTGATCAGCAGGTGTTGCAGGCCAGTGCGGCCGAGGCGCAACAGCTCGCCACCTGGGAAGCCTTTATGAATGCCCCCGGCGCCCGCGAAGCGCTGGTGTCGCGCTGGCTCTACGAGCACTTGTTTCTTGCCCATCTGCATTTTGCTGGGGGTGAGCCGGGGCATTTCTTTCAGATGGTGCGTTCGCGCACGCCCAGTGGTCAGCCGGTGGATATCATCGCCACGCGCCTGCCCAACGAGGACCCTGGCAACCGGTTCTATTACCGCCTGATGCCGGTGCAGGGCGTTATCGTACATAAAACCCATATCACCTATGGGCTGAGCGCGGCGAAGCTGGCGCGGGTCAAGGAGCTGTTCTTCACCGCCGACTGGCAGGCCGATGCGGTGCCGGGTTATAGCCTGCTGCATCGCGCCAACCCGTTCGAGACCTTTGCGGCGATTCCGCCGCAGGCGCGTTATCAGTTTATGTTGGACAACGCCGAATACTTTGTGCGCACCTTTATTCGCGGCCCGGTATGCCGTGGGCAACTTGCCACGGATGTGATTCGCGATAACTTCTGGGCGGTGTTTCAGGACCCGCAGCACGACCTGTATATCACCGACCCCGAGTACCGCGAGCAGGCCAAGGCGCTGCTGGCCATGCCCGGCCAGCTGGACAGCATGGGTGACCTGCTCGGCCTGTGGCGCACCTACAAGAGCAAGCGTAATGACTACGAGGCGCTACGCATGCAGCGCTATGCCGATGCGCCCGCGCCGAGCTGGTCACATATCTGGGCCGGCAATGACAACGCGTTGCTGTCGATCTTTCGCCAACACGACAGCGCCTCGGTGCGCAAAGGCCTGGTCGGCGAGGTGCCGCAAACGCTCTGGTGGCTGGACTTCCCGTTACTGGAGCGCACCTATTACCAACTGGTGGTGAATTTCGATGTGTTCGGCAACGTGTCGCACCAGGCGCAAACGCGGCTGTACTTCGATTTGATTCGTAACAGTGCCGAGGTCAACTTCCTGCGTTTGATGCCGGCCGAGTCGCGCGAGGGCTATCTCGGTGATTGGTACCAGAACAGCGGCAAGCTGAAGATTTGGCTGGACTATCAGGCCATCGACAGCGAAAGCCCGAGCGCCTTGCGCCTGCCCAGCAATGACCCCAAACGCAGCTTTATTGAAGCTTTACTTGAACGCTACGGCAGCCTGAATGCACGGCCAGACCCGATCAACCGCTGCACGGGCGCGCATTGCCATCGCTCAGGCTTGGACGCCGAGTTGCAGCGCGCCGAGCAGTCCTTGAGCCGCCTGACGGCTAAACCGGCGGGTGCGCTCAAGGTGATCGAGCAACTGCCGGAGGCAACCTTGTTACGGCTGGAAATGGCCGATGGCCGGCGTGAGGTCTACAGCCTGCTGCGCAACCGTGCGCACAGCAACGTGGCTTTTCTGCTTGGCGAAGAACTGCGTTACCAACCGGCGCTGGATACCCTGACGGTGTATCCGGGTGTGCTCAGCAGCTACCCGAACTTTATCTTCAATGTGCAGGTTGAGCAGGCGGCGGAATTTGTTACGGCGCTGGAGCAGGCGCGTGATGCAGCGGCCTTTGAGACCGTCGTCGAGCGCTGGGGCATTCGCCGCACGCATCCAGAGTTCTGGCGCTACTTTCACGATATGTCGGCGTATATCCAACAAACCGAACCGCTAGAGGCTGGTGTGCTGGATATGAATCGCTACGAGAACCTGTAGGAGGTAGATTGGGTCGTGCGGCGTGCCGTTGAGGCGCGCAGCGACGTAGGTTGGGTTGAGGAGCGCAGCGAAGCCCAACATTGCATTGCGCGCATTGCGTTGGGCTTCGCTGCGCTCAACACCAACCTACGGTTTTAGCTTTTGATCTGCCGGGATCGCCAGCAAGCTGGCTCCTACAGGGCAGTGCGCGACAGCAGGCTAACGGTTAAAGCGCTCCACTAGGGCGTACTGACCCTGGGCGGTGGCCGTCAGGGCTTTGCTGAGCAGGGCGGTGTCATGCGCTTCGCCAGCGGTTTTGTCGGCCAGCTGGGCGATGGTGGTGATGCTGCGGTTGACCTCATCGGCCACTGCACTCTGTTCCTCGGCGGCGGCGGCGATCTGGTTGGCCATATCGGTGATATTGGCCACCGCGTCGCTGATACCCGCCAACGCTTCATCGGCCTGCTGCACGCGCTCAACCCCTTCGTCAGCCTGTTTGCGGCCGATTTCCATGGTTAGTACAGCCTCTTCTGCGGTGCGTTGCAGCTTGGCGATAAGCTGGTGGATTTGCCCAGTAGATTCGGCGGTGCGCTGCGCCAGTGAGCGCACCTCATCGGCGACCACGGCAAAGCCACGGCCCATTTCGCCGGCGCGTGCGGCCTCGATGGCGGCGTTGAGGGCGAGCAGGTTGGTTTGGTCGGCGATGCCTTTAATCACATCGACCACACCGCCGATTTCATTACTGTCCTGAGCCAGACGGGTTACCGTTTCACCGGTATCACCGACTGACTGCGACAGGCGCTGAATGGCCAGTCGGGTTTCTGCGGCAATGCTGCGGCCGGCGCTGGTCAGGCGGTTGGCGTCCTGGGTGGCGATGGCGGTACGCGCTACGTTGCTCGCCACTTCCAGAGTGGTGGCGGCCATTTCATTGATCGCGGTGGCCACCTGGTCAGTTTCGCTGCGCTGGCGTTCAAGCCCGGCGGAGCTGTTGTGCGCCAGGGTGTCGGCCTGTTTGGCTTGCTGAGTGAGTTGCTCAGCGGTGTCCTGCAGGCGGGTCAGGCAGGTTTTCAGGCGCGCCTCCTGGCTGAGGGTGGACATTTCCAGGCGGCCCTGGGCGCCACGGCTGTCGGTGTACATCTGCGCAATCAGAGGGTCGGAGGTGGTCTGGTCGGCCAGGCGCAGCAGGCGCTTGAGGCCGCGCTGTTGCCAGTTCAGTCCAGCCAGGCCCAGCGGTACCGACAAACCGGCGGCGATAGCAAAGCCCCAACTGGAGTCGAGCCAGGCACCGATCAGAAAGCCTACCTGGCTGATCAGGATAAACGGTAGCCAGTCCTGCACGATCGGTAGCCATCGATCACTGCTGGGGATCGCCGATTTACCGCTGTTGATACGCTGGTACAGCGCCTCGGCGCGACGCACCTGCTCAGCGGTCGGTTTAACCCGTACCGATTCGTAACCCAGTACCTGATTGCCTTCCGTCACGGGTGTGACGTAGGCGTTGACCCAGTAGTGATCGCCGTTCTTGCAGCGGTTCTTGACGATACCCATCCACGGCCGACCCTTTTTCAGGGTGTCCCACATATGCTGGAACACCGCCGCCGGCACGTCCGGGTGGCGCACCAGGTTGTGTGGCGCACGAATCAGCTCATCGCGACTAAAGCCGCTGACCTCGACAAAGGCGTCATTGCAGTAGGTGATCTGGCCTTTGAGATCAGTGGTAGAAATCAGCCTTTGCTGGGTTGGAAAAGTACGTTCACGTTGGGTAATAGGCTGATTGTTGCGCATGACGGCGGTAATCCTTTGGGTCGACGCCATATAGTCGGCCATTGCAGCCAGAAATTGAATAGAGAATGCCGCATGTATTTAGCTGCGGCATTGCTCTAGGTTGGCCTGGGCAGGCTTTTGAGCCGTCTAGCCAGGCGACTCAAGTGGCCGCGATCAATTGGCGCAGTACATAGTGCAGGATGCCGCCAGCCTTGAAGTACTCCACTTCATTGAGGGTGTCGATGCGGCACAGCAGTTCGATGCTGTCGCGGCTGTTGTCCGCGCGCTGGATATCCAGGGTTAGCGTCATCGATGGACGCAGCTCTACGCCCTCTAGGCCACTGATAGTGAGTATTTCCTTACCATCGAGGTTGAGCATTTTACGGCCCTGCCCTGGTTTGAACTGTAGGGGCAGTACGCCCATACCGACCAGATTGGAGCGGTGGATGCGTTCGAAACTTTCGGCGATTACCGCTTTGATGCCAAGCAGATTGGTGCCTTTGGCCGCCCAGTCGCGGCTTGACCCTGTGCCGTACTCCTTGCCTGCGATCACCACCAGCGGCGTACCTTGTTCCTGATAGCGCATGGCGGCCTCAAAGATCGCCAGCTTCTCGCCGCTGGGTACGTGTAGGGTGTTGCCGCCTTCCTCGCCGTCGAGCATTTCGTTGCGGATACGGATATTGGCGAAGGTGCCGCGCATCATCACATGATGATTGCCGCGCCGTGAGCCGTAGGAGTTGAAGTCAACCGGCTCGACGCCCTGTTCACGCAGGTAGCGCCCCGCAGGGCTGTCAGCCTTGATATTGCCGGCCGGGGAGATGTGGTCGGTGGTCACCGAGTCGCCGAGCAGCACGAGAATACGCGCCTGCTGGATGTCACCGATATGTGGAGGCGCTTCGGCGATCTTCTCGAAGAACGGTGGATGCTGGATATAGGTCGAGTCGGCCTGCCAGGTGTA
Source organism: Pseudomonas sp. C7.1 (assembly GCF_056312395.1). NCBI lineage: Bacteria > Pseudomonadati > Pseudomonadota > Gammaproteobacteria > Pseudomonadales > Pseudomonadaceae > Pseudomonas > Pseudomonas sp. C7.1. Next base: position 1,171,315 of record NZ_JBWDTL010000003.1, read on the forward strand.
AGTAGCCGCTTGCGGGACGTCGATGGCTTGCCATTGTGCATCGCCAGCGAACACTTCGGCGTACTCCTGGTGAAACATTGCAGTGCTAACGCTGAGGACTGCCTCGGCAATTTCCGCCTGGCTCGGCCAGATGTCTTTGAGGTAAACCGGTTGGCCATCCTTGCCTTGGCCCAGGGCTTCGTGGCTGATGTCGATGCGCACACTGCCAGCCAGGGCGTAGGCCACTACCAGTGGCGGTGAGGCCAGCCAGTTGGTTTTCACCAGCGGATGCACGCGGCCCTCGAAGTTGCGGTTACCGGAAAGCACCGAGGCGACGCTCAAATCGGATTGCTGGATCGCTTGTTCAATTGGCTCAGGTAGCGGCCCGGAATTACCAATGCAGGTGGTGCAACCGTAGCCCACTAGGTCGAAGCCCAGTTCATCCAGGTAGCGGGTCAGGCCAGCGGCGTTGAAATATTGGGTGACCACCTTCGACCCCGGTGCCAGTGAACTCTTGACCCACGGCTTGCGCTGCAGGCCTTTTTCCACGGCTTTTTTCGCTAACAGCCCGGCAGCCATCATCACGCTGGGGTTGGAGGTGTTGGTGCAGGAGGTGATGGCGGCGATGACCACCGCACCGTTTTTCAGGCGGTGGGTCTGCCCCTCATATTCATAGTCAGTTTCGCTAACCTGCTCTGCGCTGCCAATCGCGGCACCGCCGCCACCTTCGTTGAGTAGACGGGCTTGCGCGCTGGCGCGGGGCTTGAGCTGTAACCCAATAAAGTCGTCGAAGGCTTGTTTGACCTGGGGCAGGGCTACGCGATCCTGTGGTCGTTTCGGCCCGGCCAGGCAGGCCTCGACGCTGCTCATGTCCAGTTCCAGGCTGTCGCTGAACAGCGGCTCCTGGCCTTGCTCACGCCATAGGCCCTGGGCTTTGCAGTAGGTCTCGACCAGTTTGACGGCCTGTTGCGGCCGGCCGGACAAGCGCAGATAGCTCAGGGTTATTTCGTCGACCGGAAAGAAACCACAGGTGGCGCCGTATTCCGGGGCCATATTGGCGATCGTGGCGCGATCCGCCAGGGGCAGCTCGGCCAGGCCGTCGCCGTAGAATTCGACGAACTTGCCGACTACGCCTTTGCTGCGCAGCAGTTGAGTGACGGTCAGTACCAGGTCGGTGGCGGTGATGCCCTCCTTGAGCTTGCCGCTGAGTTTGAAACCGATCACCTCGGGGATCAGCATCGACACCGGCTGACCGAGCATCGCCGCCTCTGCCTCGATACCGCCGACGCCCCAACCCAGCACGCCGAGGCCGTTGATCATGGTGGTGTGCGAGTCGGTGCCGACCAGGGTGTCGGGAAAGGCGAAGGTCTGACCATCTTCTTCCTTGGTCCAGACGGTGCGGCCGAGGTATTCCAGGTTGACCTGATGGCAGATGCCGGTGCCTGGCGGCACCACGCTGAAGTTGTCGAAGGCGTGCTGGCCCCAGCGCAGAAAGGCGTAGCGCTCACCGTTGCGCTGCATCTCGATGGCGACGTTTTGCTCGAACGCGGCGGAACTGGCGAATTTATCCACCATCACCGAGTGGTCGATTACCAGGTCCACCGGTGACAACGGGTTGATTTTCTGCGGGTCGCCGCCGGCCTTGGCCATGGCATCGCGCATGGCCGCGAGGTCGACCACTGCAGGCACGCCGGTGAAATCCTGCATCAATACCCGCGCTGGGCGGTACTGGATCTCGCGCTCCGAGCTACGGTTGCTCTGCCAATCGGCCATGGCTTGCAGGTCGGCACCGGTGACGGTTTTATCGTCCTCCCAGCGCAACAGGTTTTCCAACAGCACTTTCAGCGACATCGGCAAACGGTCGATATTGCCGAGGGATTTGGCGGCTTCAGGCAGGCTGAAATACTGGTAGGTTTGGCCGTCTACTTCGAGGCTGCGGCGGCTGTTCAGGCTATCTAAGGAAGGCATTGCGCATCTCCTGAGGCTTGCCAGGTTGCAAGCCGGATTTATTGCTGCAGAGCTTTCACCCTAGCTCTGCTCGATAAAGCGCGCCATTTAGGCGGCAGACGAAACCATCGGGTCTCTTAACTGGACAGGTAGCAAGCGCCTAGGGTTCCCGACTCCGTTATGATGCGCGCCTTGAGGAGAGCCCAGATGACTACCCCGCCGATCAATACCTTGTTAATGCACTGCCGCCCCGGTTTCGAAAACGAGGTGTGTGCGGAAATTGCCGAGCACGCTGCGCGCCTGGACGTTGCCGGTTATGCCAAGGCCAAGCCGAGTACCGCCTGCGCGGAATTTATCTGCACCGAGGACGATGGCGCCGAGCGCCTGATGCGCGGTGTGCGTTTCAATCAGTTGGTCTTCCCGCGGCAGTGGGCGCGTGGGGTGTTTATCAACCTGCCGGAGCTGGACCGCATCAGCGTACTGCTCGGCCATCTGACGGATTTTCCGGTATTTGGCAGCCTGTGGCTGGAAGTGCTGGACACCAACGATGGCAAGGAGCTGTCGAATTTCTGCAAAAAGTTCGAAGCGCCGCTGCGCAATGCCCTGACCAAAGCCGGCAAGCTGGTTGAGGATGAGAAAAAGCCACGCCTGCTGTTGACCTTCAAAAGCGGCCGCGAAGTGTTTGTTGGCATGGCCGAGGCGAATAACTCGGCGATCTGGCCCATGGGCATTCCTCGGCTGAAGTTCCCCCGTGAAGCGCCGAGCCGTTCGACCCTCAAGCTGGAGGAGGCCTGGCACACCTTTATCCCCCGCGAGCAGTGGGATGAGCGCTTGTCTGATGAGATGACCGGGGTTGATCTTGGCGCCGCGCCGGGCGGCTGGACTTATCAACTGGTCAAACGCGGCATGCTGGTGACCGCCATCGATAACGGACCAATGGCCGAAAGCTTGATGGACACGGGGCTGGTCACGCATTTGATGGTTGACGGCTTCACCTGGAAGCCCAAGCAGCCGGTGGACTGGATGGTCTGCGATATCGTTGAAAAGCCCGCCCGCAGCGCCGCGCTGCTGGAAACCTGGATCGGCGAGGGCCATTGCCGTGAGGCCGTGGTCAACCTCAAGTTGCCGATGAAGCAGCGCTACGCCGAAGTGCGCCGGCTGTTGCAGCGCCTGGAAGATGGCTTTGCCGAGCGCAAGATCAAGGTCTCGATTGCTTGCAAGCAGCTGTATCACGACCGCGAGGAAGTGACCTGCCACCTGCGCCGGTTAAGCAAGTGATCTCAATGCCGGGCCAGTTGCGGCTGTAACGGCAGCAACTGCGGCCACTCGACGCTTCCTTGCAGCGTGCTGCTGGAAAGCTGCCAGGAGCTGTTAAATAAATACTGGCCGCTAAAGCCGCTGATACGCAGACCCAGCACATCACCGGGCTGCAAGTGCGCGCTGACGGCGGCCAGTTCGGTGCTGGCCTGGCCGTTGAGTGGCGTGACCTGCTCGCTGAGTACTTCACTGCGACCATCGGCGCGTTTGACCACCAGGGCGGCAAATAGCGTCGGCAGTTGCCCGGCGTTTTCCAGGTACACGCGCGGTACGCCAATCAGCGCGCTGGGATGCTGAACCTGTTGCAGGGCAATAAAGCGTGAGGGCTGCAGCAGCCCGCTGCTTAGCGGCCTAATAGTCGTGGCAGGCAGCTCAATGCGCTGGCTGGCTGGCAGTTGCTGCAACACCAGGCCCTGAACCAGATCGAGGCTTACGCAGAAGTCGGGAATGCTCGCGGCCACGCCTTTGCGCCCGCGCAGCTTGTCTTCATACCAGCTGATGATGCTCTGGTAGAGGTTGATCGCTCGATCACCGCAGTGCAGCACCGTCTCGGTATTGAACGGCGGCAGGCCGCTCCAGCGTTGCATCGGTGGCGGCAAAATATGCCCGCCCTGCATGCCGAGCAGGCGCACATCGCGCGCGCCTTGTTGCAGGCAATCACGAATCGCCAGGCCCTGGTTAAGCGGGAACAGGGTGTCGCGCATGCCTTGAATCAGCAGGGCGTCGGCCTGCGGGCGCTGGCCGCGCGCGCAGTAGCTGGTCAGGCTGTGGGCCCTGAGTTCGGCGCGTACCGACTCGCGCATACGGCCGTCAGCACTTTTCAGGTAGGGCGCTTGAACAAATTTACCCAGGTCATAACCGGTGGACAGGCCGAGGCTGAGCAGCACGCCAGTCCAGCCGACTTTTATATGGCTGTCCGGGGCCAGGGCTTCGCTCAGGTCGTACCAGGTGGCAATCGGCACAATGGCGTCGATACGCGGGTCGGTCGCCGAGGCTAGCAGCTGCACCGCGCCGCCATAGCTTTCGCCGAGCATGCCGACTTTGGGGTCGTTCGGTGCATCCATGCTCAGGCGCGGCAAGTTGGCAGCGGCCCAGTCGATCACGGCCAGAGCATCCTGCACCTCGTACTCGGGGTTCATCATTTCGATGTCGCCTTCGCTGCCGCCCCAGCCGCGCTGGTCGTAGCTGATTACCCAGTAACCGGCTTGCCAGGCCTTTACCGCAGCGCGGCCGGACATCATCTGGGTGCCGTAGAAGCCGTTCGGCCGGGTTACGCGCCAGCCGCCCCAGCCGTGGGTGTGCACGATCACCGGGGCCTGCTCGCCCACCTTGAGCGCGGGTTGGAATACCGTGGCCGACAATCGGGTGCCGTCGCGGCCATAAATCACCGCATCGAAATAGCGGGCAGGCAGGTCCTGCCCGGCGCTGGTGCTGAAATTCGGCAATTGGTCGCGGGCGGCGCAGCCGCTGAGCAGCAGGGCGACAAGTAGCAGGGTAAGGCGCATAAATGGCTCTTATTAGAATTATTGGCGCTGCGCAGCGTGCCTGATCAGGACGTGGCTGCCTGCCCATCCAAGGTTGTGTTGACCTGTTATCGGCTCGAATTTGCATGCAGTCATTTTCGACAGTCTGCTAGATGACCTCAGGGTCAGCTTTGCGCGAGAATAGCGGCCTGCTACTGGAGCCCACTGATGTCTTTGCAAACCACCGCCATTCCCGATGCCACCCTCGACGCTACCGGGCTCAACTGCCCCGAGCCGGTGATGATGCTGCACAACAAGGTGCGCGACCTGCAGGCCGGCGGCCTGCTCAAGGTAATTGCCACCGACCCCTCGACCCGTCGCGACATTCCCAAGTTCTGCGTGTTTCTCGGTCATGAGCTGGTGGAGCAGGCGGAAGAGGGCGCGACCTTTCTCTATTTGATCCGCAAGAAGCTCGATTAATGACCTGGTATTTCGCCTACGGCTCAAATATGAACCCGGCGCGCATGCAGGCCCGTGGCTTGACGGTGCTGGAGGCATTGCCTGGGCATTTGCCGGGTTACAGCCTGTGCTTTAACAAGCGAGCGGCAGACCGTGCGCCGGGGCGGGCCTACGCCAATATTCAGCATCAGCGCGATGGGCGAGTAGAGGGCGTGTTGTATCGCCTGGTAGACGCTGGCGAGATCGCCAAGCTGGATCACTTCGAAGGCACGCCCATCTATTACAGCCGCGAGTGCCTGCCAATTGTCGCGGCACATGGCGTGCAGCCGGCCTGGGTATATATCGCCAACCCGGCCTTTCGTGCAGAAGGCTTGCTGCCCAGCGCCGATTACCTCGCGCATTTGCTGGCAGGGCGCGAGTTGCTGTCCGAGGGCTACTGGTCGGCGTTGGCGGCGTTGCCGGTCCATCCCGACTGACCGGGTGCCAGGCCGCAGCTGTTGAGTAAATCCTGCCAGCTGCGCACATGGCGCGCGGTTGCCTGCTGGAAATCCGCCCATAACGAGGCCTCGTGGCCGCTCAATTGCTGCAGGTGTTTCTGCGTCGCTGGCGGTATCTGCGCCACGCCGCTGAGTGTGCGCAGGCTGCTGCTCCAGGCCTGGCCGCGTTGATCCACCTGCGCCAGGTAGGGCTGCAGGCTACCGGCGTAATACTTGATAAAGATGTTCTGCGCGATACGTGCGCCTTGTGTGGCCTTGCCCGTGGGGCAGAGTGGCCGGCGTTGTTGGCGGCTTTGCAACATGTCGCTGCCTTGGTTGAGGCTGTGGGTCAGGCTGGCCAGGCTGCTGATTAATTGGCCGCCTTGGTCGCTGGCGTGCAGGGCGAAGAACAGTGGATCAAGCTGCTCGGCGCTTGGCGGTAAAGTGCTGGGCAGCGCGCTGCCAATGGCGGCCAGTTGCGCCAGGGCATCCAGGGCGGCGTTATCTTCGTCGGCATTTGGCGCCATGGTCTGCTCGGCAAAGCGCAAATAGCGTTCGACCTCCGGGCTGGCATTCAGGGCGTTCCAGAATATGCCGGGCAGTTGCGCGCGTTTTTCTTGCGCAAGTTGTTCGAGGGTGGTGCGCAGGGGTTGCTGGTCCTGGCTGCGCAGGTATGCGCTGCAGGCATCCAGGGCGCGCAGCAGATCACCTTCGTAAGCCAGGCGGCTGCTGGGCGTCAGTTGTTTGCCGAGGCTGTTGTTGCGCTGGCTGATTTGCTGTTGCAGCGCAGGGCAACGGCGCACATCGACCAGCAGATCCAGCAGGCTGATGCGCAGTTCGGCGATCTCGGTCAAGCGTTCGCGACGGGCTGGTAGGCGATAGCGGGTCAGCTCGCTGGTGTCGAAGGCCGTTGCCGATTCGACATCCAGAGCATTGCTCAAGCGCTGCAGGTAATCGGCCTGCAGCGCCAGGCCATCATCGGCGGGCGTGCAGGCGCACAGGCAAAGTGCGGTGAGCAGAAGCAGTAGGCGGGTGTTCATCAGGCCATCTTAGCGGCTCGGATGCGTTTGCGCGCGCTGCCGGCCAAGCGCACAGCAAGCATGCCACCGGCGCAGGTCAAGCCAACCACCAGGCCTTGCCAGAGCCCGCTGGGGCCACTGGGTTCGCCGAACCAGTCGGTCAGGCCGAGCGCATACCCCACAGGCAGGCCGATGCCCCAATAGGCGAACAGGGTCAAAATCATCGTCACGCGGGTGTCCTGATAGCCGCGCAGGGCGCCGGCAGCCGTCACCTGAATGGCGTCGGAGAACTGGAACAGCGCCGAATACACCAGCAGGGTGGTGGCCACCGCGATTACTGCGCGGTCCGGGGTATAGATTTGCGCAATTTGCTCGCGCAACAGCAGCATCAGGCTGGCCGACAGGCAGGCGTAGCCCAGCGCAGCCGCCATGCTCACTCCAGCTGCAAAGCGCGCTTCACGCGGCTCACCACGGCCCAGCGCCTGGCCAACGCGTACGGTGGCGGCCATGCCCAGGGAGTAGGGGATCATAAACGCCATGGAGCTGAAGTTCAGGGCAATCTGGTGCCCGGCCACCACGGTGGCGCCCAGGCCACCGATCAGCAGGGCAATCACGGCGAAAATGCTCGACTCGGCGAACACTGCAATACCAATCGGCAGACCAACCGAGAGCAAGCGCTTGAGCACCGGCCACTGCGGCCACTCGAAGTGACTGAAGATTTTGCTCGGCTGATAGAACGGTGCCCACTTCACCCACCAGAGCATGCTCAGGAACATAAATGTCATCACCAGGCCGGTGGCCCAACCGCAGCCGACCCCGCCCATGGCCGGCAGTCCGAGCTTGCCGTAGATAAAGATGTAATTGAGCGGAATATTCAGCGCCAGGCCGCACAGTCCCAGGATCATGCTTGGCCGGGTATGCCCGAGGCCGTCACTAAAGCAGCGCAGTACGTGGTACAGCGCCACAGCCGGAAAACCGCAGGCCACGGCGCGCAGGTAACCCATGGCGGGTTTAATCAGTGCCGGGTCGACGTTCATCAGGCTGAGAACGATTTCCGCATTCCACAGCAACACGGCGGCGGCCATCCCCACCCCCAGCGCCAGCCACAGGGCCTGGCGCACCAACGGGCCGATCTCGGTGTGTGCGCCTGCGCCGAAGCGCTGCGCAACCTTGGGTGTGGTGGCCAGCAGAATGCCGGTCATCAGCAGAAACACCGGCACCCAGATCGAGTTGCCCAGTGCCACGGCAGCCAGGTCCTGCGGGCTGACTCGGCCGGCCATCACGGTATCGACGAAGCCCATGGCGGTGTTGGCCAATTGGGCAATGATGATCGGCGTTGCCAGCTTCAGCAGGCTGTAAAACTCGGTGCTGGAGCGTTGCAAGCGGGTTTGGGCGAGCATTGTGGGTGTGTCCGGCAGTGTGTCAGGAAACCGCGCAGTCTACGCCCTGACGGCTTGGTCAGGAAAGCTTGTTGCGTGATGTTTCGGCGTGACAGGCGCATTGCGCTGCTCAGCCTAGCCAAGCATTCCAGGCAGGTTAGAATGCCGGCCTGACTTGCGGAGCACAGACCCTACATGCAGATAGTCGCCGACGAAAACATCCCCCTGCTTGATGAGTTTTTTGCCGATTTTGGCGAAGTTCGTCGCTTGCCCGGTCGCAGTATTGATGCAGCTGCGGTGGCCGCTGCTGACCTGCTGTTGGTGCGTTCAGTGACTCAGGTTGATCGCGCGCTACTCGAAGGCTCGGCGGTGAAATTTGTCGGCACCTGCACCATTGGCACCGATCATCTGGATCTCGACTACTTCGAGCAGGCCGGCATCGTTTGGGCCAGTGCACCAGGCTGTAATGCCCGTGGTGTGGTCGATTATGTGCTGGGCAGCCTGCTGGTATTGGCCGAGCAACAAGGTGTCGAGCTGGCTAGCCGTACCTATGGGGTGGTTGGCGCGGGGCAGGTTGGTAGTCGTCTACTTAAGGTGCTGCGTGGTCTGGGCTGGAGGGTGCTGGTTTGCGATCCGCCGCGTCAGGCTGCTGAGGGCGGCGATTTCGTTAGCCTGCAGCAGGTGCTGGAGCAGTGCGATGTCATCAGCCTGCATACGCCGCTGGAGCGGTTGGGTGAGCATCCGACCCACCACCTGTTTGATGCCGCGCGCCTGGCTGCGCTTAAGTCGGGCAGTTGGCTGATCAACGCCAGCCGTGGCGCGGTGGTGGATAACCGCGCCTTGCGCGAATTGCTGCCGCAGCGCAGCGATCTGCAGGTGGTGCTGGATGTCTGGGAGGGCGAGCCGCAGGCCGATGTCGAGTTAGCCGCATTGTGCCGCATCGCCACCCCGCATATCGCCGGTTACAGCCTGGATGGCAAGTTGCGCGGCACGGCGCAGATCTATCAGGCGCTGTGTCAGCACTTGGGCGTTGCGCCCAGCGTCGAGTTGGCGCAGCTGATGCCGGCACCCTGGCTAAGTGAGCTGACTATTGATGCCAGCGTCGATCCGGCCTGGGCCTTGGCCAGTATCTGCCGAGCGGTGTATGACCCGCGCCGCGATGATGCGGACTTTCGCCGAAGCCTGCAGGGTGATGCCATAACTCGGCGGGTGGCTTTTGACGCGCTGCGCAAGCATTACCCGATGCGCCGGGAAATCGACGGGCTGACGGTGGGTGTGAAGGGTGATGCGTCGGCGCTGGTTAGCCTGGTGCAAGCGTTGGGCGCGCAGCTTAAGGGGTAGGGTGGATGGCGCTTTACCCATCCACCATTAGCGGTCTTGGCGGTGGATGAAAAAAGCGTCATCCACCCTACAAAACTGCATGCTTACTTATGCTTGGCGGCTTGCTGTTGAGCCTTTTCCAGCGCCTTGCAGGCCTGCTGGATCATCTCTTCGGTGATCGGGATTTCGCGGCCTTGGGCGTCGATGACAAAGCCGCCTACTGGCATTGTCGTGGCTTTTTGCGAATGCGGTTGTTGGCTGTGCATGGCGTGTCTCCTCATCGGTTAGCGCGATTTTATGAGTGTTAGATGAAGGCGCTATGACAACTGCGACGGCAGAAAACCGCCGCACGACACAGGGCAAGTCAGTCGTTGCAGGCACTGTGCCAGTGCTTGCAGATATTGAGCAGGCAGGTATTGAATTAGAGGGTGTTATGGGGCTTTTCCATATTGGTCTGATCATCAACCCATTGGCCGGGCTTGGCGGCCCTGCGGGGTTCAAGGGCAGCGACGGCATGGCCGAGCAGGCCCTGGCGTTGGGGGTTGAGGCCAAAGCGGCGCTGCGTACGCAAACTGCTCTTGAGGTGCTGTTACCGCTGCGCGAGCGCCTGGAATTTGTCACCTTTCCCGGCGCCATGGGTGCCGATCTGCTGGCTGAGATGGGCTTTGTCCATCGTGTGGTCGGTGAGCTTCAGGGTGGCCCGAGCAGCGCCGCCGATACCCGCCAGGCGGTTGAGCTGCTGCAGGATGCCGGTGTGGCGCTGATTTTATTCGCCGGCGGCGATGGCACGGCGCGCGACATTTGTGCAGTGGTGAACGAGTCGCAGCCCGTGTTGGGGATTCCAGCCGGGGTAAAGATTCAGTCCGGCGTATACGCCATTAGCCCGCGCGCGGCGGGTGAATTGACTGCGCGGCTGATCGAAGGCGGCCTGGTGCGCCTGAGCAGTGGCGAAGTACGGGATATTGATGAAACCGCCTTGCGCGAAGGCCGCGTAACCGCGCGCTGGTACGGCGAACTGACGGTGCCGCAGGAAGGCGGCTATGTGCAGCAGGTCAAGCAGGGCGGTATGGAGTCCGAAGAGCTGGTGCTAAATGATCTGGCCGACTGGCTGCAGGACAGCTGGGAGGCCGATGTGCGCTATGTCTTCGGCCCCGGTTCGACCCTGCATGGCCTGGCGCAGAACCTTGGCTTGCAGACCACCTTGCTCGGCGTCGATGTGATCGAAAACGGCCAACTGCTGGCCAGCGATGTAACTGAAGCGCAGCTGTTCGAACTGATTGATGGCCACCCAGCGCGCTTGCTGGTTACTGCCATTGGCGGCCAGGGCCATATTATTGGTCGTGGTAACCAGCAGATCAGCCCACGGGTGCTGCGTGCCGTCGGCTTGGAAAATCTACGTGTAGTCGCCACCAAGCGTAAGCTCGGCACGCTGGAAGGCCGGCCACTGTTGGTGGACAGTGGCGATACGGCGCTGGACGATGCCTTTCCCGATGCAGTGCGGGTGTGGGCCGGTTATAAAGAAGAGCTGCTGTATCCGGTGGGTAAGTAGCCCGTAATACCGGGCACAACGGTAGGGCGGACATGCCGAAGGCTTGTCCGCCATGCGGATCATGAGCGGTGTACAAGGCTTGGCCATGTACACCCTACTGGGCCAATAAGGAGAGGTTCTATGCATGTATGGCTAAGTGTGCTGCTGGCCTTTGAGGCCTGGGCGCTACAGGCAGATGACCTGGTCACGGCTGCCGCGAGCAGGTCGGCCTGACCCATATCAGCATTACCGTATTCTCCCGGCCTGAGGGCTGCACAGAAGGAGCTGGCTATGCAGGAGCCAACACAAACACCTCCACCCTTTATCCAGCCCGACGAGTGCGTGGTGCTGTTTGATGGGGTGTGCAAGCTGTGTAATGGCTGGGCGAAGTTCCTGATTCGCCATGACACTGAGCAGCGCTTTCGTCTGGCCTCGGTGCAATCCCCCGAGGGCCAGGCGCTATTGGAGTGGGCCGGCTTACCAACCGATCATTTCGACAGCATGGGCCTGATCGAGAATGGCCAGATGCTGTTGCGTTCGGATGCGGTGCTGCGCATCGTCGCGCAATTGCCTAATCCATGGCGCTTGCTGGCCTGGCTGCGGCTGATTCCACGGCCCTTGCGCGACTGGTGCTATGACCGTATTGCGCTTAATCGCTACCGGCTATTCGGCCGCTACGACAGCTGCCTGATACCAAACGCCGATCATGCCCGGCGCTTCTTGCATGACTGATCCACGCCTGTTTCAGATCGCCTGGGTCGCGCGTATTGCTTTAGCGCTGGTGTTTATCTGGCACGGCCTGGTGCCGAAGATTCTCTGGTTAAGCCCGGATGAGCTGGCGATGATTCAGGCACACAACCTGCCGGCCCCTGAATGGGTGGCGCGCATCGCCGGTATGGCGGAAATCATCCTGGGCCTATTGCTGCTGTGGCCACGTCAGCGCTGGCCCTTGCTGCTGGCCGGCTTGCTGTTGCTTGGCTTACTGCTTGATGTGGCGCTATTCAGTCCCCATCTACTGCTGCAGGCGTTTAATCCGCTGACCACCAATCTCGCCGCCTTGGCCCTATGTTGGCTGGCTTGGCGGGCGGAAACGCCGCAATCGCCTTCTAATTAACGGGCGTCAGCGCCTCTGCGAGCCTCCATGCTTTCGATCCTGTCTCCCCGCCAGCGCAACGCCTTGCGTATGGCCTGGCGCTTTATTGCGCCGTATCGCGGTCGCGTGTTTGGGGCTTTGCTGGCGCTGATGTTTACCGCCGCCATCACCCTGTCCATGGGGCAGGGCATCAAGCTGCTGGTCGATCAGGGCCTGGCGACTCAATCGCCTGCGGCGTTGCAGCAGTCCATCGGGGTGTTTTTCGTGCTGGTGCTGGCCCTGGCCATTGGCACCTTTACCCGTTTCTACCTGGTGTCGTGGATTGGCGAGCGCTTTGTCGCCGATATCCGCAAGCGCGTGTTCAACCACTTGATCGAACTGCACCCAGGCTTTTATGAGAGCAACCGCAGCTCGGAGATTCAGTCGCGCCTGACCGCCGACACCACGTTGCTGCAGTCGGTGATCGGCTCATCGCTGTCGATGGCGCTGCGCAACCTGATCATGCTGGTGGGCGGCAGCGTGCTGCTGGTGGTGACCAACGCCAAGCTCAGCGGTATCGTGCTGATGGCACTGCCGCTGGTGGTTGCGCCGATTCTGATTTTCGGCCGCCGCGTACGCGCGTTGTCACGGCAGAGCCAGGACCGGGTGGCGGATGTCGGCAGTTATGTCGGCGAGGTGCTGGGGCAAATCAAGACCGTGCAGGCCTACAACCACCAGGATGAGGACAAGCGCCGTTTTGGCCTGTCCGCCGAGGCGGCTTTCGATACCGCGCGTCAGCGTATTGCCCAGCGCGCCTGGCTGATTACCGTGGTGATTGTGCTGGTGCTCGGTGCGGTCGGGGTGATGCTCTGGGTCGGCGGCATGGACGTAATTGCCGGACGAATTTCCGGCGGCGAGCTGGCAGCGTTCGTGTTCTACAGCCTGATTGTAGGCTCGGCTTTTGGCACCTTGAGTGAGGTGATCGGCGAGCTGCAACGCGCCGCCGGTGCTGCCGAACGTATTGCCGAGCTGCTGCAGGCACGCAATGAAATTACCCCGCCGGCCAGGGATAGTCTGCATCTGACGCAGCCGGTGCAGGGCCGTATCGAGCTGCAAGGGCTGCGCTTTGCCTATCCGTCGCGCCCCGGCAGTTTTGCCGTGGACGGTATCGACCTGCAGGTTGCAGCAGGGGAAACCCTGGCGTTGGTCGGTCCATCTGGTGCAGGAAAATCGACGCTGTTTGATCTGCTGCTGCGCTTTTTCGACCCGCAGCAGGGGCGCATTCTGATCGATGACGTACCGATCCAGCAGCTTGATCCGCGCGAATTGCGCAGCAGCTTTGCCCTGGTATCGCAGAGTCCGGCGCTGTTCTTCGGTTCGGTGGAAGACAATATTCGCTATGGCCGCACCGATGCCAGCCTGGCCGAGGTCGAGGCCGCCGCCAAGGCCGCGCATGCCCACGAGTTCATCATGAAACTGCCCGACGGTTATCAGACTCACCTGGGTGATGCCGGCCTGGGGCTTTCTGGCGGTCAACGTCAGCGTCTGGCGATTGCTCGCGCGCTGCTGGTGGATGCGCCGATTCTGCTACTTGATGAAGCTACTAGTGCGTTGGATGCCGAGAGCGAGCACCTGATTCAGCAAGCCTTGCCGCCTCTGATGCAGGGCCGCACCACCTTGGTCATCGCGCACCGCCTGGCCACGGTGAAAAGCGCCGACCGCATCGCAGTGATCGAACACGGCAAGCTGGTGGCCATTGGCACGCATAATGAGTTGGTCAGCAGCAGCCCGCTGTATGCGCGGTTAGCGGAGCTGCAGTTCAGCAGCGAGGTTGAGATCTCGGTTTAAAGCGGCTTGGCTTTCGGTCTGATGGTCGCCGCCGCTCCGGCCGAAGCGAGGATGATCGCGCTGATCGCCAGCCATTGGCTGAGGGTCAGCCGCTCGCTCAGGAACAGCAAACCAGAGAGGGCGGCAATCGCCGGCTCCATGCTCATCAGGATGCTGAAGGTGCGTGCGGGCAGGCGGGTCAAGGCGACCATTTCCAGGCTGTAGGGCAGGGCCGAGGAGAGTACGGCTACGGCCAGAGCAATGGGTAATAAATCCATTGAGAACAGGTCGCTACCGGCTTGCCATAGGCCAATCGGGAACACCAACAGGGCCGCGACTATGGTGCCCAGGGCTACGGTCTGCTTGCCGTGCTCGGCGCCGGCTTTTTGCCCGAAGATGATATACAGCGCCCAGCACAGGCCAGCAGCCAGGGCGAGGGCCATGCCCACTGGGTCTAGCGGTACATCGCTTTGCCCTGTGGGTAACAGCAGCCAGAGGCCGAACACAGCCAGGGCAATCCAGACAAAATCCACCAGACGCCGCGACGACAGCAAGGCCAAACCCAGCGGCCCGGTAAACTCCAGCGCCACGGCGATGCCCAGGGGAATGGTTTTCAGCGAGAGGTAGAACAGTAGGTTCATGCTGCCCAGTGATAGCCCGTAGGCCAGCAGCGAGCGGCAGGACTTTAGCGTCAGTTTGGCCTGCCAGGGCCGCATCACAATGCACAGGATAAGCGCGCCGAGGCTTAAGCGTAGGGCCGTGGTGCCGCTGGCGCCGACTTCCGGAAACAGCCCCTTGGCCAGGGACGCGCCACTCTGGATCGAAGTCATGGCGATCAGCAGCAATATAATCGGCAGAATTACCAGGGAGAATTGTGTGGAGCGTGGCATGGGCTGGTCCTTGGGAGATGTCGATCCGTTAATAAAAAACCGGCCACTGGGGCCGGCTTTCATGCATCACGGCTAAGGCTTAGCGGTATTCACACAGATAGGCAGTATCAGCTGCCACCTTGAGCTGAAACTTGCTGTCGGCCGGTACGGTGAACTTGCTGCCGCTGGTGAAGGTTTCCCAGGTTTCGCTGCCTGGTAGTTTCACGGTCAAGGCGCCGGCGACTACGTGCATGATTTCCAGCTGGTTGGTGCCGAATTCGTACTCGCCAGCCGCCATCACGCCAATGGTGGCCGGGCCTTCAGCCATGCCGAAGGCGATGGATTTGACGGTGCCGTCGAAGTATTCATTGACCTTGAACATCTGCAATTCCTCGAGAAGGGTGGTTAAAAGGCTGACTGCCAGTAGCGGCAGGCTATAGAAAAAGGCCGGCCAGTATGCCCAAGCGTTTTTTCTTCGTCATCTGCTTTGCGCAGGCAACACCAGCGGCAGCAGCCGGGCGGTATTGCGCGCATCGGTCAGGGCGCGGTGCTGCTGCCCCTGGAACTGCAGGCCGGCCAGATTCAGCGCCATTTTCAGGCCAATCGGGCTAGGCAGTCGGCGGGCCTCGGCAAAGCGTTTTTTCAGGTTGATATGTGGGATGTGGTTTAGGTGGCTCTCCAGTCCATGGGCGCGCCATTCCTGCTCGAACTGGCGGCGATCGTAATCGCCCCAGCTGACCCAGCCTGCCAGTTGCGCTTGATGAGTCAGCAGCCAGCGTTCGAATTGCGCCCACACCACACTCAGCGGCGCGGCGGCATCGATATCGGCCTGGCTGATCTGGGTGAGCTGACGGCAGAAGTGGGTCAGGTGCGGCCGTCGGGTGGGCCGCACAAAACGCTGGAAATACTCAATCTCATGGCCGCCAGCGTTGACCAGGCTGGCGCCGATTTCGATGATTTCCATCTCTGTGACCGGCCAGCCGCCTTCTTCGGTGGTGGCTTCCAGGTCGATTACCAGCCAATGCTGCATAAGCCCTCCTTAGCGTGCAGCGAGTATGGAAGCAGGATCGGCGTTGGGTAAAGCCTGCGGGATAAACCTAGGAGCCTGTCGGGCTTGACCGTTCGTAGCGAGGGAAAGTCCGGATCGAGTCAGTTTTGTTGGTCTTTCGAGGCGAATAGCGAGCTATTTAGCGTGAAAGAATCCATCTGACAGACGAGCGCGAACCTGCCGGACACCAGCAAAAAAACACTCGGGGGTGGTTTAGCTCGGCAGGTAGCCGAACTTCTCCAGTGCCCTGAGCCAGCGAGCTGAATTGCGTTTGACCGACAAGGCTTCATAGTCCAGGGCGCTGTCCCGGTAGTGTTCGCGCCGCTTGAGCATGTAGTAGACGGTACGTAGCAGTTTGTGAGCCAAGGCGATGATCGCGCGCTTGTAGCCACGTCGAATCACCAGTGCCTGGAACTTGGTTTTGAATACCGATGCAGTGCGGCTGGCCGAGTGCGAGAATTCGCATAACAACCGCCGCACATGAGCATTGCCCTTACGTATCTTTCCAGGTTTGTGTTTACCTGCAGACTCGTTGTTGCCTGGACAGATGCCCACCCAGGAGGCTAATCGATCAGCGCTACCAAAGGCGTCCATGTCACTGCCGATCTCAACGATGAGTAGCGCCGCGCCGATCAAGTCAACGCCGGGCAGGGTCTGCAAAAGAGACAGGGCATTGCGCTCGCTATCGAGTTCGCTGAGCAGGCGGGCTTCGAAACGGGAAATCCGCGCTTCAAGCTCTTCAATGTGCTGCATCAACTCGTCGAGCACAAAACAGTGGCTGGCCGTCGGTTCTCCTTGCAGCGCCTCGAACAGCTCTTCACGGCTGGCCTTCAGGCGGCGCGTGGCGAACTTGAGCACTTCGTGTACGGGCTGACCCGCAATGATCGCCTTGACCATGGCCCGCGCAGAACGCCCATGCAGGTCGCTCACCACGACGCCGAGACGCACCCCGCTGTCGCTCAACACCTTGTGCAAGCGGTTCTTCTCCGAGGCCAACTGGCTGACCAGCTTCTGCCGCTGCCTGGCAATCAGGCGCAACTCGCGCAGCTTGGCCGGCGGCACAAACGAGCCACGCAAGAGCCCAGCGCGCGCCAGGATCGCCAGCCAGTGAGCATCGGCTATGTCCGTTTTGCGCCCAGGTACATTTTTGACATGCCGAGCATTGACCACCTTGGCCCTGATACCCACCGCTTCCAGGGCCGCATAGGGGCTCTTCCAGTAAACGCCGGTGCTCTCCATCACCACATCGTCCGGCTGCAGAGCCGCTACCCACTCGGCCAGCGCCCGACGATCACGCTTGAACGCGCCAAACTGACGGTGCTCGACTGTGATGCGACCATCCGTCTCTTCAATCACCGCGCAGGCAGTGATCTGGGCCTGATGCACATCCAGTCCAACCACACGTTTATAAAGGGCAATCAATTCCATACCCCACCCCTCTGCTGTCTACACTCAAGATCGGGAAGGTGGCGGTGATCGAACTGAATGAGCCTGAAGGGAACAAGTCCCCAACGGCCTATTTAGCGTTCGCTCTCGAAAGAGGCAATCCGGGGTACGAGTCAGTTCGCTGGATCATGTTAACGACGGGGTGTCTCCGCCAAAAAAACTAGCGACCTCTCACCGCCACCTTCCCTATCTATAGCTCTCTTTCATCATCAGGGGTGGCGGGGCTGCCATGACTGTTAACGAGAAAGAGCAGCAAAAATGGCCGAGTCCGGCTTTTCCGCAGTAGAACAGTGTCAAATCCGACAGGCTCCTAGCCATACAGTTTTGCCCTATAGCTGTACTGGCGCTGGCCTAATGTGGCGGGCATGCTTGCAGCTGGGTTCGTATCTGCCATGCAGCGCGGATATGCGGTTAGGTAGTTGTGTGCGCTGGCGATGGCGCTTGAAGGTAGAGGTGGATATGGCAAAGCTGGCGTTTATCGGGCTGGGTGTAATGGGTTACCCGATGGCCGGGCACCTGGCACGCGCGGGGCACCAGGTGTGTGTGTACAACCGCACCGCAGCCAAGGCTGCGCAGTGGGCCGCCGAGTACGCCGGTAGCCATGCGCCAACTCCGTACGAAGCAGCTGCGGATGCTGAATTTGTGATGGTCTGCGTGGGTAATGACGATGACTTGCGCAGCGTGGTGCTGGGCGAGCAGGGCACTTTCGCCGGCATGCAGCCCGGCGCAGTGCTGGTCGATCACACCACTGCCTCTGCGCAGGTGGCCCGCGAACTGGCCGAACTGGCAGCCGCTCGCCAGCTGGGCTTCCTTGATGCGCCGGTGTCTGGCGGTCAGGCAGGCGCGCAGAACGGCGCGCTGACTATCATGGTCGGCGGTACGGCTGCGACTTATGCCAAGGCTGAGCCGATTATTCAGGCTTATGCACGCATGGCCCGCTTGATGGGCGAAGCCGGCAGCGGTCAGCTGACCAAGATGGTCAACCAGATCTGCATCGCCGGGCTGGTGCAGGGTTTGTCCGAGGCACTGCATTTTGCTGAGTGCGCCGGCCTCGACGCGCATGGCGCGATGGAGGTGATCAGCAAGGGCGCGGCGCATTCCTGGCAACTGGAAAATCGTCACAAAACCATGCTGGCCGGTGAGTTCGAGCATGGCTTTGCGGTGGACTGGATGCGCAAGGACCTGTCGATCCTGCTGGCCGAGGCCCGCAGCAATGGCGCGCAGCTGCCGGTAACCGCGCTGGTCGATCAGTTTTACGCCGATGTGCAGGGCATGGGCGGCGGCCGTTGGGACACTTCCAGCCTGTTTGCCCGCCTGAACAAGCACTGACTGGCCGTTGGCGCCGACTTGCAGCGCGCCACCGCCTTCGCCCTGAGTGAACTTGAGCGACTGGGCGGTGGGTGCATGAAGCGGCTCAAGGTGTTCAGCGCGAGCATCTACCGCTCGCCTGAATCTACGCGTGGCCGGCTGCCAAGCCGTCGCTACCCACGTAGAATCGCCGGTCTGTGCCATCGTGCTGTTGTTTTTGAGGTTTTCCTGTCATGAATTGCCGTGCCGGCTGCGGCGCCTGCTGCATTGCACCCTCAATCAGTTCCTCCATCCCAGGCATGCCCGATGGCAAGCCGGCAGGTGTGCGCTGCGTACAGCTGGATGCCAATAACTACTGCCTGATCTTTGGCCAACCTGAGCGCCCTGCGGTGTGTTCGGCGTTTCAGGCTGCCGAGTATGTGTGTGGCAGCACTACGGCAGAGGCCTTGCAGTTGATTGGTTGGCTGGAACAGAGCACGGCGGTTACCGTCTGATACTGTGGCGCAAGATTATTCGTTGCTGGAGGCATGATGGTGCGTTTTACAGGGCTGCTCTTGGGGGTTGCTGCGTTGCTGGCAGTGGGTGGGGCGCAGGCGGCGCAATGGCGTCTGGTCAAGGATGAGGCGGGAATTAAGGTCTATTTACAGCAGATTCCTGGCTCAAGCTTTCAGGCGTTTCGTGGGGTAACCCGTATACGGGTGGATATGCCGCGCCTATTGGCCTTGCAGGATGATGTCAGTGCAGCGTGCGCCTGGATTCATGCCTGTAGCGAGCAAAAGCTGCTCAAACATGAGAGCGGTCTAAGCTGGGCCTACAGTCGCTTTCATACGCCCTGGCCGGTGCAGCCGCGTGATTCAATCGTGCAGGTGACTACCACGCATGATGCCGACGGTCGGGTAATCCGCACCTTGCATGGGATTACCGATTATTTGCCGCTGCAGCAAGGCTTTGTGCGGGTAAGTAAAGTGGAAGGCTTTTGGCGTCTTACGCCGCACGAAGGTGAAATTGAAGTGGTCTATCAGGTGCATTCAGAGCCGGGCGGTAGCGTACCGGCCTGGCTGGCCAACAGCTTTGTTGTGGATGCGCCGTTCAATACCCTGCAGGGGCTGCGCCAGTTGGCTGAAAAACAATAAAGCTGGCTCATCCAGATATAAAAAAGGCTGCCCGAGGGCAGCCTTTTTATGCGGCGAGAGCTGAATTACTTCTTCATATCGCGCTGCGGATAGCCGGTGTACAGCTGGCGTGGACGGCCAATTTTGTACGGGCTGGAGAGCATTTCTTTCCAGTGCGAAATCCAACCGACAGTCCGCGCCAGGGCGAAGATTACGGTGAACATGCTGGTCGGAATACCGATAGCCTTGAGGATGATGCCCGAGTAGAAGTCGACGTTCGGGTACAGCGAACGCTCGATAAAGTACGGGTCGGTCAGGGCGATTTCTTCCAGGCGCATCGCCAGTTCGAGCTGCGGATCGTTCTTGATGCCCAGCTCGGCCAGTACTTCGTCGCAGGTCTGCTTCATCACGGTGGCGCGCGGGTCGCGGTTTTTGTAAACCCGGTGACCGAAGCCCATCAACTTGAACGGATCGTTCTTGTCCTTGGCCTTGGCAATAAAGGTGTCGATATTGTCGACACTGCCAATCTCGTCAAGCATGGCTAGAACGGCTTCGTTGGCACCGCCATGAGCCGGGCCCCAGAGGGCGGCGATACCGGCGGCGATACAGGCAAACGGGTTGGCACCCGAAGAGCCTGCCAGGCGCACGGTGGAGGTGGAGGCGTTCTGCTCATGGTCGGCGTGCAGGATAAAGATCTTATCCATGGCCTTGGCCAGTACCGGGCTGATCGGCTTGATCTCGCACGGGGTGTTGAACATCATGTGCAGGAAGTTTTCCGCGTAGTTCAGGTCGTTGCGCGGGTACATCATCGGCTGACCCATGGAGTACTTGTAGGTCATGGCGGCGATGGTCGGCATCTTGGCGACCAGGCGCATGGCCGAGACTTCGCGGTGATGCGGGTTATTGATGTCCAGCGAGTCGTGGTAGAAGGCCGAAAGGGCACCGACTACGCCGCACATGATGGCCATTGGGTGAGCGTCGCGACGGAAGCCGTTGAAGAAGGTCTTCAACTGCTCGTGAACCATGGTGTGGTTCTTGATGGTGCTGACGAACGTGGCTTTCTCTTCTGCAGTCGGCAGTTCGCCGTTCAGCAACAGGTAGCAGGTTTCCAGGTAATCGGATTGCTCTGCCAGCTGTTCGATGGGGTAGCCGCGGTGCAGCAGGATGCCCTGGTCGCCGTCGATATAGGTGATCTTCGACTCGCACGAGGCGGTGGACATAAAGCCAGGATCAAATGTGAAACGGCCCGTGGCGGTTAAGCCCCGCACGTCAATTACATCGGGACCAACGGTGCCGGTTAAAATGGGCAGCTCGACGGGGGCTGCGCCCTCGATGATCAACTGCGCTTTTTTGTCAGCCATGTTTGGCCTCCTAGTTATGCTTGAAATCATCTGACTGCCCCCCACGCAGGGCCCGCACCACTATAGTGAGATAAATTCGAATGTCAATTTGCGAAAACCCAGGCGGCAGAAGGGTTTGCGGGTGGTTTTCGGCCTTTTAAAGTGGTCCTTTACGTCATTTGTTAGAGGTGTGCAATGCGCTTTTAGGTAGGGGGCTTTGCATTGTCATTAGTAACCTAACTGTCTATACTCTGCGCCCAGCTACCAAGGGCTTTAGCCTGTCTTTTGGTAGTTGTCACTCCTTGGGTGATGGGTACCTGACCAGTGCACTTCCCGACAACTTTGCCCTGATAGTTAGGGGCTCTCAGTGTGATAAAAAAAGCCGTGAATAGCCAAAGACCTGTAAACCTCGACCTTCGGACGATAAAACTCCCAGTCACCGCTTACACGTCCATTCTTCACCGTATCTCTGGTGTCATCCTCTTTGTCGGTATCGCCATTCTGCTGTATGGCCTCGACAAGTCGCTGGCGTCGGAAGAGGGCTTTGCCCAGGTGCAAGAATGCTTGACCAGCCCGCTGGCCAAATTCGTGATCTGGGGTTTGTTGTCCGCTCTGCTGTACCACCTGGTGGCCGGTGTTCGCCACTTGATCATGGACTTGGGCATTGGCGAGACGCTGGAAGGCGGCAAGCTGGGCTCGCAAATCGTTCTCGTCGTTTCGGCGGTCGTGATCCTGTTGCTGGGGGTTTGGATATGGTAACCAACGTCACCAATTTTTCGCGTTCGGGTCTTTATGACTGGATGGCGCAGCGTGTGTCTGCTGTCGTTCTCGCGGCTTATGTGCTTTTCCTGCTGGGTTATATCCTGTGCAACCCAGGTCTGGGTTACGCCGAATGGCATGCACTGTTCTCCAATAACGCCATGCGTATCTTTAGTTTGCTCACCCTGGTAGCGCTTACTGTGCACGCCTGGGTAGGTATGTGGACGATTTCCACCGACTACCTGACGCCGATGGCCGTGGGTAAGTGGGCGACTGCGGTACGTTTTCTCTTCCAGGCCGCGTGTGGCTTAGCCATGTTCGCGTTTTTCGTCTGGGGCGTGCAGATTCTTTGGGGTAACTGATCCATGACAAGCATTCGCACTCTTTCTTATGACGCCATCATCGTGGGTGGCGGCGGCGCGGGTATGCGCGCTGCACTGCAGTTGGCTCAGGGTGGTCATAAAACCGCAGTGGTGACCAAGGTCTTCCCGACGCGTTCGCACACTGTGTCCGCTCAGGGTGGCATCACCTGCGCCATCGCTTCGGCCGATCCGAACGACGATTGGCGCTGGCACATGTACGACACCGTCAAGGGTTCCGACTATATCGGTGACCAGGACGCTATCGAATATATGTGCTCTGTCGGGCCTGAAGCTGTATTCGAGCTGGAACACATGGGGTTGCCGTTCTCCCGTACTGAGCAAGGCCGCATCTATCAGCGTCCGTTCGGCGGTCAGTCCAAAGGCCCGGATAACCCAACTCAGGCTGCGCGTACGTGTGCTGCAGCTGACCGTACCGGTCATGCGTTGTTGCATACCCTGTATCAGGCCAACCTGAAAGCCGGCACTTCGTTCCTTAACGAATGGTATGCGGTGGATTTGGTGAAAAACCAGGATGGTGTTGTGGTTGGCACCATTGCTATCTGCATCGAAACCGGTGAAACCGTCTATATCCGCTCTAAGGCTACTGTTCTTGCCACTGGCGGTGCGGGTCGTATTTACGCATCTACCACCAATGCCCTGATCAACACCGGCGATGGTGTGGGCATGGCCCTGCGTGCTGGCGTGCCAGTGCAGGACATTGAAATGTGGCAGTTCCACCCGACCGGTATCGCCGGTGCTGGTACCTTGGTGACCGAAGGTTGCCGTGGTGAAGGTGGTTACCTGATCAACAAGCACGGCGAGCGTTTCATGGAGCGTTACGCGCCCAACGCTAAAGACCTCGCGGGTCGCGATGTGGTTGCGCGTTCGATGGTCAAAGAAATCATTGCCGGTAACGGCTGTGGTCCTGATGGCGATCATGTGATGCTTAAACTTGATCACCTGGGTGAGGAAGTACTGCACAGCCGCCTGCCGGGTATCTGCGAACTGTCCAAGACCTTCGCTCACGTCGATCCGGTGCTTGCGCCGATTCCGGTCGTGCCAACTTGCCACTATATGATGGGCGGCGTGCCGACCAACATTCATGGTCAGGCCATTACCCAGGATGCCAACGGTAACGACAAGATCATCGACGGTCTGTTTGCTGTAGGCGAAGTAGCCTGCGTATCGGTACACGGCGCCAACCGTCTGGGCGGCAACTCGTTGCTCGACCTGGTGGTGTTTGGCCGTGCGGCTGGTATTCACCTGGAAAAAGCGCTGAAAGAAGGCGTGGAAGTCCGTGGTGCCAGCGAGACCGACATCGAGCTGTCGCTCAAGCGTCTGGCGGCTGTCAACGAGCGCACGACTGGTGAAGAGGTTGCGCCGCTTCGTAAAGAATTGCAGAACTGCATGCAAAACTACTTCGGTGTGTTCCGTACCGGTGAGTATATGCAGAAGGGCATCCAACAACTGACCGACCTGCGTGAGCGTATCTCGAACGTTAAAATCTCAGACAAGAGTCAGGCGTTTAACACTGCGCGTATTGAGGCACTGGAGCTGCAAAACCTTCTCGAAGTGGCAGAAGCCACCGCGATCGCTGCCGAGGTTCGTAAAGAATCCCGCGGTGCTCACGCCCGTGAAGACTTCGAAGAACGTGACGACGAAAACTGGCTGTGCCACTCCCTGTATATCCCAGGTGAAAAGCGCGTGAGTAAGCGTTCGGTCAACTTCTCGCCGAAGACAGTTCCTGCGTTTGAACCCAAGATTCGTACTTACTAAGGGTGGCCGATATGTCGCAAGCCAATCTGTTGCAAGTAAGCATTTATCGTTACAACCCGGAAAAAGATGCTGCGCCGTTTATGCAGGATTTCAAGATCGACACCGGCGGCAAGGACATCATGGTCCTCGACGTGCTGGCGCTGATCAAGGAACAGGATCAGGGCTTCTCCTACCGTCGTTCTTGCCGTGAAGGGGTCTGTGGCTCCGACGGCATGAACATCAACGGTAAGAACGGTCTGGCCTGTATCACGCCGCTGTCGGCAACCGTCAAGAACAACAAGCTGGTGATTCGTCCGCTGCCAGGCCTGCCGGTCATTCGTGACCTGGTGGTTGATATGAGCATCTTCTACAAGCAATACGAGAAGGTGCAGCCTTACCTGCAGAACGATACGCCGGCTCCTGCTATTGAGCGCCTGCAGACCCCGGAAGAACGTGAGAAGTTGGACGGCCTGTACGAATGTATTTTGTGCGCTTGCTGCTCCACCAGCTGCCCGTCCTTCTGGTGGAACCCAGATAAGTTCCTCGGTCCAGCTGCGTTGCTGCAGGCTTATCGTTTCCTGGCCGACAGCCGTGACACCAAGACTGAAGAGCGTCTGGCCTCTCTGGATGATCCGTTCAGTGTGTTCCGTTGCCGCGGCATCATGAACTGCGTGAACGTTTGCCCTAAGGGTCTCAACCCGACTAAGGCCATCGGCCACGTGCGCAACATGTTGCTGCAAAGCGGTACCTGATCAGTTTTTTGCTAGACCTGTAACACCTGCGGCGCTGCTTTCAACCCAGCGCCGTAGCTTTAGCCAGAGCTGCTGCTCACAAAGCGGTGGCTCTTAATTTGAAAAATATGACGACCAGCAGGGGCATCCGGGCTGGTGCCCGGACTATCTGCGGGATCCGTAGTGGTTTACCAGTCGCTGCTTCAGGGCTGCCAGCCATGCGGTTTCTTCGCCGGTGGTGTCCCCTTACCGAGGGTGACCAAGCATGCAAGAAAGCGTGATGCAGCGCATGTGGGACAGTGCCCACCTATCCGGTGGTAACGCTGCCTATGTGGAAGAGCTCTATGAGCTTTACCTGCACGATCCCAACGCTGTGCCAGAAGAGTGGCGCACTTACTTCCAGAAGTTGCCGACCGATGGCAGCGCCGCCACAGACGTATCGCACTCAACGATTCGCGAACATTTCGTCTTGCTCGCTAAAAATCAGCGCCGCGCCCAACCGGTGTCCGCTGGTAGCGTCAGCAGTGAGCACGAGAAGAAGCAAGTCGAAGTGCTGCGCCTGATTCAGGCTTATCGCATGCGCGGCCATCAGGCTGCTCAGCTCGATCCGCTTGGCCTCTGGAAGCGTCCCGAACCTGCTGATCTGGCAATCAATAACTATGGTCTGACCGATGCCGACCTGGACACCACCTTCCGTACCGGTGGGCTGTTCATTGGCAAGGAAGAGGCTACTCTGCGCGAAATTCGCGATGCGTTGCAGCAGACCTATTGCCGCACCATCGGTGCCGAGTTCACCCATATCGTTGATTCCGAACAGCGCAGCTGGTTCCAGCAGCGTCTGGAAAGCGTGCGTGGTCGTCCACAATTCTCGGTTGAGGTGCAGAGCCACCTGCTCGAGCGCCTGACCGCTGCTGAAGGTCTGGAAAAGTACCTGGGCACCAAGTACCCGGGCACTAAGCGTTTCGGTCTGGAAGGTGGCGAAAGTCTGATTCCGCTGCTCGATGAGCTGATCCAGCGTTCCGGTTCCTATGGCACCAAGGAAGTCGTTATCGGCATGGCCCACCGTGGTCGTCTTAACGTGCTGGTCAATACCTTCGGCAAGAACCCGCGCGACCTGTTTGACGAGTTCGAAGGTAAGAAGACCGAAGGCCTGTCTTCCGGTGACGTGAAGTATCACCAGGGTTTCTCCTCCAACGTGATGACCGCAGGCGGCGAAGTACATTTGGCGATGGCGTTCAACCCCTCGCACCTGGAGATCGTCTCGCCGGTGGTTGAAGGTTCGGTACGCGCCCGTCAGGATCGTCGCAACGACGCCATTGGCGAGAAGGTGCTGCCGGTTTCCCTGCACGGTGACGCGGCATTCGCCGGTCAGGGTGTGGTTATGGAAACCTTCCAGATGTCGCAGACCCGTGGCTTCAAGACGGGCGGCACCATCCACATCGTGATCAACAACCAGGTCGGCTTCACCATCAGCAATCCGCTGGACTCGCGCTCCACCGAGTACTGCACTGATGTGGCGAAGATGATTCAGGCGCCAATCCTGCACGTTAACGGTGATGACCCGGAAGCCGTGTTGTTCGTCACTCAGCTGGCTGTCGATTACCGCATGCAGTACAAGCGTGATGTGGTCATCGACCTGGTTTGCTACCGCCGTCGCGGCCACAACGAGGCCGACGAGCCGAGCGGCACTCAGCCGATCATGTATCAGCAGATCACCAAGCAGCGCACCACCCGTGAGCTGTATGCCGAAGCGTTGACCGCTACTGCGCGTCAGTCGGCGGATGAAGTGCAGGCCAAGATCGACGAGTACCGTACCGCGCTGGATAACGGTCAGCATGTGGTCAAGAGCCTGGTCAAAGAGCCGAACAAGGAATTGTTCGTCGACTGGCGTCCGTACCTGGGCCACGCCTGGACCGCGCGTCATGACACCAGCTTCGAGCTGAAAACCCTGCAGGAACTGTCCAACAAGCTGCTGGAAATTCCGGAAGGCTTCGTGGTGCAGCGCCAGGTTGCGAAAATTCTCGAGGACCGCCAGAAGATGGGGGCAGGTGCGCTGCCGATCAACTGGGGTTATGCCGAAACCATGGCCTACGCAACCTTGCTGTTCGAAGGCCACCCGATCCGCATGACCGGCCAGGACATTGGCCGTGGCACCTTCTCGCACCGTCACGCAGTGCTGCACAACCAGAAGGACGCCGGTACTTACCTGCCGTTGCAGAACCTCTATGCCGGTCAGCCGAAGTTCGACCTGTATGACTCCTTCCTTTCGGAAGAAGCGGTACTGGCCTTCGAATATGGCTACGCCACCACCCAGCCGCAGTCGTTGGTGATCTGGGAAGCGCAGTTTGGCGACTTTGCCAACGGCGCCCAGGTGGTGTTCGACCAGTTCATCTCCAGTGGCGAGCACAAGTGGGGCCGTCTGTGCGGTCTGACCATGCTGCTGCCGCACGGTTATGAAGGGCAGGGGCCTGAGCACAGCTCGGCGCGTCTGGAGCGTTACCTGCAACTGTGCGCTGAGCACAACATGCAGGTTGCGGTACCGACCACTCCGGCGCAGATCTACCACTTGCTGCGTCGTCAGGTGATTCGCCCGCTGCGCAAGCCATTGGTCGTATTGACGCCCAAATCGTTGCTGCGCCACAAATTGGCCATCTCGACCCTGGAAGATCTGGCCCAAGGCTCGTTCCAGACCGTCATTCCAGAGATCGATGCAATCGATCCGAAGAAAGTCGAGCGTCTGGTGCTGTGCAGCGGCAAGGTTTACTACGACCTGCTGGAGAAACGCCGCAACGAAGGCCGTGAAGACATCGCCATTGTGCGTATCGAGCAGCTCTATCCGTTCCCTGAAGATGATCTGACCGAGGCAATTGCACCGTACAAGCACCTCAAACACATCGTCTGGTGTCAGGAAGAGCCGATGAACCAGGGCGCCTGGTACTGCAGCCAGCATCACATGCGTCGCGTGGCAACAGCGCACAAGAAAGCGCTGTTCCTTGAGTACGCCGGTCGTGATGCGTCTGCCGCACCTGCCTGTGGTTATGCATCGATGCACGCCGAACAGCAGGAAAAACTCCTGCAAGACGCCTTTACTGTTTAACGCCTTCGCGCAACAGGCGGCCAACTGGGCCGCCTGCTAGAAGAAACCGAATTTAAGGAACCACACACAATGGCTATCGAGATCAAAGCCCCTACTTTCCCGGAATCGGTCGCCGACGGCACCGTGGCCACTTGGCACAAGAAGCCGGGCGATGCGGTCAAGCGCGACGAGCTGATCGTCGACATCGAAACCGACAAGGTAGTGATTGAAGTGCTGGCTGAGGCCGACGGCGTCCTCGCGCAAATCATCAAGAATGAAGGCGACACGGTCCTCAGCAACGAAGTGCTCGGCACCCTGGGTGAGGGCGGCGCTGCTGCCGCTGCCCCGGCTGCTGGCGCAGCTGCTCCGGCCGTTGCTGCCCAGGCCGCCGCACCGGCCGCTGGCGACGATGCCATCCTGTCGCCTGCTGCACGCAAGATCGCCGAAGAGAACGGCCTTGACGCCAACAGCATTGCTGGCACCGGCAAAGGCGGCCGTGTAACCAAGGAAGACGTGGTTGCCGCCGTTGAAGCGAAGAAAAACGCCCCAGCTGCTGCACCTGCCGCCAAACCGGCCGCTCCAGCTGCCACCGCACCGGTATTCGCCACCGGCGACCGTACCGAGAAGCGTGTGCCGATGACCCGTCTGCGCGCCAAGATCGCCGAGCGTCTGGTCGAGGCTCAGTCCTCCATGGCCATGCTGACCACCTTCAACGAAGTCGACATGACCGAAGTCATGGCGCTGCGTTCGAAGTACAAAGACCTGTTCGAGAAGAGCCATAACGGCGTGCGCCTGGGCTTTATGTCGTTCTTCGTCAAGGCCACTACCGAAGCGCTGAAGCGTTTCCCGGCAGTCAACGCCTCGATCGACGGTACCGACATCGTTTACCACGGCTACGCCGACATCGGTGTTGCTGTGTCCAGCGACCGTGGCCTGGTCGTTCCGGTGCTGCGTAACGCCGAGCTGATGAGCCTGGCTGAAATCGAGAACGGCATCGCCACCTTTGGCAAGAAAGCCAAAGACGGCAAGCTGTCGATCGAAGAAATGACCGGTGGCACCTTCACCATCACTAACGGTGGTACTTTCGGTTCGATGATGTCGACGCCAATCGTCAACCCACCGCAAGCCGCGATCCTGGGGATGCACAACATTATCCAGCGCCCGATGGCCGTGAATGGTCAGGTGGTTATCCGCCCAATGATGTACCTGGCGTTATCCTACGATCACCGCCTGATTGATGGTAAGGAAGCCGTGACCTTCCTGGTGACCATCAAAAACTTGCTAGAAGACCCGGCGCGTCTGCTGCTGGACATCTAAAAGTCAGTTTCTCCCACGACGGTTCTCTAACCAGGGCCGTCCGGTTTATTCGAGAAGGAATACGTTTATGACCCAGAAATTCGACGTGGTAGTCATCGGTGCCGGCCCTGGTGGCTATGTGGCCGCTATCAAAGCAGCCCAGCTCGGTCTGAAAACTGCCTGCATCGAGAAGTACCAGGACAAAGAGGGCAAAGTCGCCCTCGGCGGTACTTGCCTGAACGTCGGCTGCATTCCGTCTAAGGCACTGCTCGACAGCTCTTGGAAATACTATGAGGCGAAGGATCACTTCGCTATCCACGGTATCGAAGCCAAGGGCGTAACCATCGATGTGCCAGCGATGATCGGTCGTAAGGCCAACATCGTGAAAAATCTCACCGGCGGCGTTGCCACGCTGTTCAAGGCCAACGGCGTGACTCTGCTCGAAGGTCACGGCAAGCTGCTGGCAAACAAGCAGGTTGAAGTCACCGGTTCCGATGGCAAGACGCAGATCGTCGAAGCTGAGAACGTGATCCTGGCTTCCGGCTCCAAGCCAATCGACATTCCACCGGCTCCAGTTGATCAGGACGTAATCGTCGACTCCACCGGCGCCCTGGAATTCCAGAGCGTACCGAAGAAACTCGGCGTGATCGGCGCTGGCGTAATCGGTCTGGAGCTGGGTTCGGTCTGGGCCCGTCTGGGTGCTGAAGTCACCGTGCTGGAAGCCCTGGACAAGTTCCTCCCGGCTGCCGATGAGCAGATCGCCAAAGAGGCGCTGAAGACCTTCACCAAGCAAGGCCTGAAAATCCGCCTGGGCGCTCGCGTCACCGGTTCGGAAGTGAAGAAGAAGCAGGTGACCGTCAACTTCACCGACGCCGAAGGCGAGCAGAAGATCGTTTTCGACAAGCTGATCGTTGCGGTCGGCCGTCGTCCGGTGACCACCGACCTGCTGGCAGCCGATAGCGGCGTCGACATGGACGAGCGTGGTTTCATCTTCGTTGACGACCAGTGCACCACCAGCGTGCCTGGCGTTTACGCCATTGGTGACGTGGTGCGTGGCGCGATGTTGGCTCACAAAGCCTCGGAAGAGGGCATCATGGTTGCCGAGCGCATCGCCGGCCACAAAGCCCAGATGAACTATGACCTGATCCCATCGGTTATCTACACCCACCCAGAAATCGCATGGGTCGGCAAGACCGAACAGCAGCTCAAGACCGAAGGCGTGGCCGTTAACGTCGGCACCTTCCCCTTCGCTGCCAGCGGTCGCGCCATGGCCGCCAACGACACCGGCGGCATGGTTAAAGTGATCGCCGATGCCACTACCGACCGTGTTCTCGGTGTACACGTAATTGGCCCAAGCGCTGCCGAACTGGTGCAGCAGGGTGCAATCGGTATGGAATTCGGTACCAGCGCTGAGGATCTGGGGATGATGGTGTTCTCCCACCCGACGCTGTCCGAAGCCCTGCACGAAGCTGCTCTGGCAGTGAATGGCCACGCCATCCACATCGCCAACCGTAAAAAGCGTTAACAGCACGCGTTAAATCGTTGTTTGTTTGAGCGGATGCCTTCACCAGTGTATCGGTGAAGGTGCAGCTCAACAGAAAGAACCACGGCCAACTGCCCGCGTACAGCTCAGGCTCTGCGCGGAACGTCAGCCGGATTGCTCCAGAAGCAGTCACAGGTGGTGCGGCATCACAAGTGCAGCACCGTATGCGCAATACCTAAACGAAGACGGTAGATAAGCATGAATCTCCACGAGTATCAGGGTAAGCAGCTGTTCGCTGAATACGGCCTGCCCGTATCCAAGGGTTTCGCCGTAGACACCCCCGAAGAAGCTGCAGCAGCTTGCGACAAAATCGGTGGCACCGAGTGGGTCGTCAAGGCTCAGGTTCACGCCGGTGGCCGCGGTAAAGCGGGCGGCGTAAAGCTGGTCAAGAGCAAGGAAGACGCCAAAGCCTTCGCCGCCAACTGGCTGGGCAAGCGTCTGGTGACTTACCAGACCGACGCCAACGGTCAGCCAGTGACCAAGATCCTGGTTGAGTCCTGCACCGACATCGCCAAGGAGCTCTACCTGGGCGCGGTTGTTGACCGTTCCAGCCGTCGCATCGTGTTCATGGCCTCCACCGAAGGTGGCGTGGACATCGAGAAAGTGGCGCACGACACCCCTGAGAAGATCCTCAAGGCGACCATCGACCCGCTGGTCGGCGCTCAGCCGTTCCAGGGCCGCGAGCTGGCATTCCAGCTGGGCCTGGAAGGTGATCAGATCAAGCAGTTCACCCAGATCTTCGTTGGCCTGGCCAAGCTGTTCCAGGACTATGACCTGGCTCTGCTGGAAGTGAACCCACTGGTGATCAAGGCCGACGGCAACCTGCATTGCCTCGATGCCAAGATCAACATCGACAGCAACGCCATGTACCGTCAGCCAAAGCTGCGCGCCATGCACGATCCGTCCCAGGACGATCCGCGTGAAGCCCACGCTGCCAAGTTCGAACTGAACTACGTCGCACTGGAAGGCAACATCGGTTGCATGGTCAACGGTGCTGGCCTGGCCATGGGCACCATGGACATCGTCAACCTGCACGGCGGCAAGCCAGCCAACTTCCTCGACGTAGGTGGCGGCGCAACCAAAGAGCGCGTAACCGAAGCCTTCAAGATCATCCTGTCCGACAGCAACGTCGCTGCCGTTCTGGTGAACATCTTCGGCGGTATCGTTCGTTGCGACATGATTGCCGAAGGCATCATCGGCGCCGTGAAAGAAGTCGGCGTGAAAATCCCGGTTGTCGTCCGTCTGGAAGGCAACAACGCTGAGCTAGGCGCTAAAGTCCTGGCAGAAAGCGGCCTGAACATCATCGCGGCAACCAGCCTGACCGACGCTGCTCAGCAAGTCGTCAAAGCTGCGGAGGGCAAGTAATGAGCGTCCTGATCAATAAAGACACCAAAGTTATCTGCCAGGGCTTCACCGGCTCGCAGGGTACTTTCCACTCCGAACAAGCCATCGCCTACGGCACCAAGATGGTTGGCGGCGTGACTCCGGGCAAAGGCGGCACCACTCACCTGAATCTGCCGGTGTTCAACACCGTGCGTGAAGCTGTTGAGCAGACTGGCGCCACCGCCAGCGTGATCTACGTTCCGGCTCCGTTCTGCAAGGACTCGATCCTTGAAGCGGCCATGGGCGGTATCAAGCTGATCGTCTGCATCACCGAAGGCATCGCGACCATCGACATGCTCGAAGCCAAGGTTAAGTGCGACGAGCTGGGCGTAGTCCTGATCGGCCCGAACTGCCCAGGCGTAATCACGCCGGGCGAGTGCAAAATCGGCATCATGCCAGGCCACATCCACTTGCCAGGTAAAGTAGGCATCGTGTCGCGTTCCGGCACCCTGACCTATGAAGCTGTTAAGCAGACCACTGACGCCGGTTTCGGTCAGTCCACCTGCGTTGGCATCGGCGGTGACCCGATCCCAGGCTCCAACTTCATCGACATCCTGAAGCTGTTCCAGGAAGACCCGAAGACCGAAGCGATCGTGATGATCGGTGAGATCGGCGGTTCGGCTGAAGAAGAAGCGGCTGCCTACATCAAGGCCAACGTGACCAAGCCGGTGGTGTCCTACATCGCTGGCGTGACCGCTCCGGCGGGCAAGCGTATGGGTCATGCCGGTGCAATCATCTCCGGCGGCAAGGGCACTGCAGACGAGAAGTTCGCAGCCCTGCAAGACGCCGGTGTAAAAACCGTGCGTTCCCTGGCTGATATCGGCAAGGCCCTGGCCGAGCTGACCGGCTGGGAAGTGAAAAAAGCCTAAGGCTTTTTGACCTGAAAAAAGGCCACCTTCGGGTGGCCTTTTTATTGGTGCGCCAGGATGAAGTGTTGCCGATGCGACAGCTTTTTTCACCAGTCCGACAGCCTGACCTGTGCCAGTGCCGCTGGCGTACCAATTTCGTTAGGCTTGCAACTATTAGCGCCTGCTCCGCCACAAGCGGCTCCGGGTGCTGCAGTGGTCCCGCTTAACCGGCGGGGTGACGTTTCCCCCGATCCATCGGGAAACCCTCGGAATTTTCAGTTTTCAACTTCTAACTTTCTGCCTGTGGTATTCCCTCCTATGACTCGTTTGAAAGGCTCGGATCTCCTGGCCCTCGGCTTTATGACGTTTGCGCTGTTCCTGGGCGCCGGCAATATTATCTTCCCACCCAGCGCCGGTATGGCAGCGGGTGAGAACATCGGCCCGGCGGCTCTGGGCTTTCTGCTTACTGGCGTCGGTTTGCCGCTGTTGACCATCGTCGCTCTGGCGCGCGTCGGTGGCGGCATGGCGCTGCTCACCGCACCGCTGGGCAAGCGCGCAGGCGTACTGTTTGCGGTCGCGGTGTACCTGGCCATCGGCCCGCTGTTTGCCACGCCGCGCACTGCGATGGTGTCGTTCGAGATGGGCGTAGCGCCGTTCAGCGGTAATAACAGTACGGCGCTGCTGCTCTACACCCTGGCCTACTTTGCAGCGGTGCTGTTCCTGTCTCTCAATCCTGGGCAGCTGGTTGACCG
The DNA here is from genome assembly GCF_056312395.1 of Pseudomonas sp. C7.1. NCBI lineage: Bacteria > Pseudomonadati > Pseudomonadota > Gammaproteobacteria > Pseudomonadales > Pseudomonadaceae > Pseudomonas > Pseudomonas sp. C7.1. The sequence goes on from NZ_JBWDTL010000003.1 coordinate 1,204,729, forward strand.
CATCGGCAAGTACATCACCCCGGTGCTGCTGGCGGCGCTGCTGGTATTGGGCGGTGCGGCGCTGCTGGTTCCGGCAGGGGAGATCGGCCAGGTATCAGCGGATTACCAGAGCACGCCCTTTGTGCAGGGTTTTCTGCAGGGTTACCTGACCATGGATACCCTCGGCGCGCTGGTGTTCGGCATCGTGATTGCCACCGCGATTCGCGATCATGGTGTGACCGACGGCAAGCTGATTACCCGTTACTCGGTGATTGCCGGTCTGATTGCCGCAGTGGGCCTGTCGCTGGTCTATCTGGCGCTGTTCTACCTCGGTGCAACCAGCCAGGGCATTGCTGGTGAAGCGCAGAATGGCGTGCAGATTCTTACCGCCTATGTGCAGCACACCTTCGGCACTGCCGGCAGCCTGTTGTTGGCTGTGGTTATTACCCTGGCCTGCCTGACCACCGCTGTGGGCCTGCTGACGGCCTGCGGCGAGTTCTTCAGTAGCCTGTTGCCGGTTTCCTACCGCACGGTGGTGATCGCGTTCGGCGTGTTCAGCTTGCTGGTGGCCAACCAAGGGCTGACTCAGCTGATCAGCTTCTCGATTCCGGTACTGGTCGGTCTATACCCGCTGGCCATTGTGCTGGTGGCGTTAAGCCTGCTGGATGATTTATGGTGTTCGTCGGCGCGGGTATTCCGCCCGGTGATGGTCGTCACCTTGGTGTTTGGTTTGGTTGACGGTATTGCCGCAGCAGGCGGTAAGGCGCTTGTCCCGAGCTTCTTCAGCCAATTGCCATTGGCGGACCAGAGCCTCGGCTGGTTGATCCCCGTACTGCTGACCCTGGTTCTGGCTGTTGTGGTAGATCGCGTGCTGGGTGCGCCGAAAACAGCGGCTGCCTGAGTTCTGCTGTTTATCGAAAGGCCGCTCACTGAGCGGCCTTTTTGTTGGCCAGCTGAAAGCCAGGCCTGTCTATAATCGGCGCAGGTTAACAAGGAGTTTGCATGCCAATTAGTGACTACTACCTGCCGCACCTGCTGGCCGTTCTCTGGTTCGTCGGTTGCTGGGCCGGTTACACCCGCTATGCCCAGGCCAAGGGCCGCACCACGCCATGTCTGGCCAGCGTGCTGCACCTGTACCGTGAAGACTGGATGCGTCGCATGTTGCTGCGCGACAACCGCATCGCCGATGCCAGTGTGATCGGTAACCTGGAGCGCAATGCCTCGTTCTTTGCTTCCAGTACGCTGATTATCCTCGCCGGTATTCTCACCGTACTCGGCGCCTCTGATCGCGCGGTTTCGCTACTGGCTGATCTGCCCTTTGTTCAGGCGGCTAGCCGCGAGATGTCCGAGGTCAAGCTGTTGTGTCTGGGCGTGGTGTTCGTCTACGCCTTCTTTACCTTCAGCTGGTGTATGCGTCAGTACAACTTTGCCGCTGTGCTGGTGGGGTCTGCGCCGATGGTGGGCGAACGGCATGTGACGGAGCAGGAGCGCAAAGCCTTTGCCGAACGCACCGCGCGGGTTATTTCGATGGCCGCCAACCAGTTTAACCAGGGTTTGCGCGCCTATTACTTCGGCATGGCAACGCTGTCCTGGTTTATCAATCCCTGGTTTTTCATGTTGGTCAGTGCGGGTGTGGTATTGGTGTTGTACCACCGCGAATTTCACTCAGATGTGCTGGAAGTGATGGTCTACACCCAAACCCCGGCGCTCGAATCGCCCAAGGAGAAAAGCGAATGAGCATCCCGTTCTGGTGCATTTTTATCAGCGCATTACTGATTTTTATCGCCAAGGCCCCGGTGGCCAAGGCCATGGCAAAGGAGGGTGACGGTCACTACGACAACCACCATCCACGCGCCCAGCAAGCGCGGTTAACTGGCTTTGGCGCGCGTGCCCTGGCTGCACATCTGAACAGCTTCGAGGCGTTTCCGCTGTTTGCCGTAGGCGTGTTGATGGCCCATGTGACCAATAACCACGGCGTATTGGTGGATGTATTGGCCGTGACCTTCGTGGTTGCGCGGGTGCTCTATCTGTTTTTCTACTGGGCCGACCTGCACTGGCAGCGCAGTGTGGTCTGGGTGGTCGGACTGCTGTGCAGCCTGCTGCTGATGCTTGTCCCGGTACTTTGATCACGCCATAAACAAACAGGCCCGCATTAAGCGGGCCTGTTTTGTTTCAGCTGGAAGGCTTATTGGCCGTCAACAGCATCTTTGACTTCATCGCCAGCTTCGCTGATGGCATCAGCTGCGTCATCGGCAGCGTCTTCGATTTTCTCGCCAGCGGTTGGCTCGGTGCCCATCAGTTGATCGGCTTTCTGCTCAATGGCTTCGCCGGTATCTTTAGCGGCCTCACCCATGGATTCGATTGCTTCAGCAGCAGATTCCTTGGCTGACTCTAATTTGTTCTCCGGGGTTTTCTCGCAAGCTGCCAGGCCGAGCATGGCGGCGAGAATCAGGGCATAAGTGAATGGCTTTTGCACAGTTTAGTACTCCTTGTAATGTGGTAATCAATGCCTGGTTTCCCAGGCATGGCCATTAAACAGCTCTATTTCGCCGAAGTTCCTTATTAATTTTCATAGCTATTCTCAACAAGCGGCCTCCGTGATGCCGGGCTTGGTGTCAGCGGGTATCATGCTCTCCCTTTGTACAGTTGCCCTGAGTCTGAAGTCATGAGCGATTCCCCTATTATTGCGCGGGCGCAGCGTTTTCTATCGGTTTTGCGCCATTGCCAGGTGCTCGGCATGAGTGTGCACAGCGCCGATGCACAAGGATTGATCCTGCGTTTGCCCTACAGTCCGCAGATTGTCGGTAACCCGGAAACCGGAGTGATCCACGGCGGCGCCATCACCACTCTGATGGACACCACCTGCGGCATTTCCACCGTCTGTGTGCTGCCAGAATTCGAAATCTGTCCGACCCTCGACCTGCGCATCGATTACATGCACCCGGCCGAGCCGAATAAGGATGTATTTGGGTTTGCCGAGTGCTACCGGGTGACCGAGAACATCATCTTCACCCGTGGTTATGCCTATCAGGACAATCGCGATGAGCCGATTGCTCATGTGGTCGGTGCGTTTATGCGCATGGGTAAACATGTGCAGAGTGGCAAGCCGGCCGCCAGCAGCATTAAGAGGGCTGGCCAATGAGCACGCTGAATCTCAACCAACTGGTGCGCGAAGCCCACGAGCAGAACAACTACGACCCGCTGATCAGTCTGATTCCCTACGCCAAGTTGATTGGCATCGAGTGTCTGCGCCTGGGCGGTGACATGGTGTTCCGCCTGCCGGCCAACCAGGACAATATTGGCAATCCAACTTTACCTGCACTACACGGCGGGGTGATCGCCGGGTTTATGGAACATTCGGCGATGCTCCACTTGCTGATGTTTATGGGTATTCCACATTTGCCGAAAATCATCGACTTCTCGATAGATTACCTTCGCGCTGGCCATTATCGTGACACCTTCGTGCAATGCCAGGTTTGGCGCCAGGGTCGCCGGGTCGCCAACGTGGCGATCACCGCCTGGCAAACCAAGCAGGCTGAACCGATTGCCACGGCGCGGGCGCATTTTAAGGTCGATGAATCCTGAGTGCGGGTTTTGAGCGCAGGCTATCGATAACTCCTCGTTTAATCATCGCTAAGGAATACTGAATGGATGCGCTGCTGATTCTGGGTGGCTTGCTGCTGATCCTCGCCGGGCTGGTCTGGCTGGTGATGCGCGCCTTTGCTACCGGCCTGCTGTGGGGCTGGGCCAGTTTCCTGCCGCCGTTTACCTTGCTGTATGTGTTGCGCCACTGGCGTTCGGCGCGGCCGGCCGTGATGTTGTCCGGCTTGGGGATTATTCCGTTGGTGGTGGGCCTCACCTTGCTGGCCAACCACGATGCGCAGCGTTTGGAAGCTATTCTCAGCCTCAAGTGGCTCAAGCCCGAAGTACAGGCACCGGCCGAGCTGGCCATTGATCTGCGCGGTCAGTTGAATGGCCGGCCATTCGCGCCGCAGCAAGCCGAACTACTCGATGGCGTGCTGAGTTTACGTGAGGGCCAAGATTTCTTCGCCCAAAGTGAGTTGGTGATTCGCCTGCCGAAAGTCGGCAAAGGCCCGGTGCGGTTCGATGTGTTGCCGGCCGATGAAGGCATATTGCCGGAAGTGGAAATCAGCTGGTTATTGCCGGAGCAGGAGTTGCCCGAAGCGCGGCGCTTGAGCCGTGGCTACACCCTGCATCTGGATTTGCACCCGCTGGCGCCGAACAAGCTAGCCGGTGAGTTCCATCTGGTGCTGCCGCCGCAATTCAAGACCACCCTAAGCGGCAAGCTTGAGCTGTTTCGCAACGGCCTGCGTTATCAGGGCGATACAGTGGATCGTCAGTTCGACTCGGTCGATACCGTCAGTCATGTGATTCAGGACTATTTAGAGCGCCGCTTTGCCACTCGCCGGGTTGAGTTGCAGCCCATCGGCAACCTGAGCTTCCCCCTGCAGAGCATTGATCTGAACGTCCAGGCGCGAATCAATGGTGAATTGCAGCAGTTGCCGATCCTGCTGCAAAAACAGGATAAGCGTGGCTGGCAGGTCGCGGCCGATAGTTTTCCGCCATTGCCTAGCGCAGTTGCGCCGCCGGTTGCAGAGGCCAAAGCGGCTGCAGTGGCTGCGGTTGTTCCGGAGCGGGTCAGCCGACCTCTGGATCGGCGCGTGCGCTTCAGTCTCGACGGCTTGCTGCGCAGCCCCAACCGCTATCAGAACCTCAGCATGCGCGCGACCACCGAGCGTGGTAACACTGCCGAAGGACGTTTCCATGGCATCGATCAGGGCGGGCGGATCATCCTGCGCCAGCGTATGAGCGGGCAGGGCGAAGTGAGTTACAGCCTGCTGCCGGAAGAGATTACCCGTATTGAGTTGCTTGAGCCCTGAGGCAAGCTGCAGCCAAACACTTGAAATCCCACAACATGCCCCCACATTTATTACATCCGCCGCACTGCGGCTTCGTCTTCAGTTCTTAGTCAACCATGTGGAGTTAGATACCATGAGTGTGGAAACTCAAAAAGAAACCCTGGGCTTCCAGACCGAGGTGAAGCAGCTGCTTCACCTGATGATCCATTCGCTGTATTCGAACAAGGAAATCTTCCTTCGCGAACTGATTTCCAACGCATCGGATGCCACCGACAAGCTACGTTTCGAAGCGCTGGCCAAGCCGGAACTGCTCGAAGGCGGCGCCGAGCTGAAAATCCGCGTCAGCTTCGACAAAGATGCCAAGACCGTCACCCTCGAAGACAACGGCATCGGCATGAGCCGTGAAGAGGCGATCACTCACCTGGGCACCATCGCCAAATCAGGCACCGCTGACTTTATGCAGCACCTGACCGGCGACCAGAAGAAGGACTCGCACCTGATCGGCCAGTTCGGTGTGGGCTTCTACTCGGCCTTTATCGTCGCCGACAAGGTTGATGTGTTCAGCCGCCGTGCCGGTAGCCCGGCCAGCGAAGGCGTGCACTGGTCGAGCAAGGGTGAGGGCGAGTTTGAAGTTGCCACCGTTGAGAAGCCTGAGCGCGGCACCCGCATCGTGCTGCACCTGAAAGCAGCCGAAGACGAGTTCGCCGATGGCTGGCGTCTGCGCAATATCATCAAGAAATACTCCGACCATATCGCGCTGCCTATCGAACTGCCGAAAGAGCAAGCCGCCGCAGAAGGTGAAGACGCACCGGCGTTGGAGTGGGAAACCGTCAACCGCGCCAGCGCCCTGTGGACCCGTCCGCGTACCGAGATCAAGGACGAGGAATACCAGGAGTTCTACAAGCACATCGGTCACGATTTCGAGAACCCGCTGAGCTGGAGCCACAACAAGGTCGAAGGCAAGCTGGAATACACCTCGCTGCTCTACACCCCAGCCCGCGCGCCGTTCGATCTGTATCAGCGTGAAGCACCGCGTGGACTGAAGCTCTACGTGCAGCGCGTATTCGTCATGGATCAGGCCGAGTCCTTCCTGCCGCTGTACCTGCGCTTTATCAAGGGCGTGGTCGACTCCAACGACCTGTCGCTGAACGTTTCCCGCGAGATCCTGCAGAAAGACCCGATCATCGATTCGATGAAGTCGGCGCTGACCAAGCGTGTGCTGGATATGCTGGAAAAACTGGCGAAGAACGAACCCGAGCAATACAAGAGCTTCTGGAAGAACTTCGGCCAGGTGCTCAAGGAAGGCCCGGCGGAAGACTTCGCCAACAAGGAGAAGATCGCTGGCCTGCTGCGTTTTGCTTCCACCCGCAGCGAAGATGGCGAGCAAAGCGTTGGCCTGGGCGAGTACATCGCGCGTATGGCCGAAGGCCAGGACAAGGTCTACTACCTTACCGGCGAATCCTACGCCCAGGTGAAGAACAGCCCGCACCTGGAAGTATTCCGCAAGAAAGGCATCGAAGTGTTGCTGCTCACCGACCGTATCGATGAGTGGCTGATGAGCTACCTGACCGAGTTCGACGGCAAGCAGTTTGTCGACGTGGCCCGTGGCGATCTGGACCTGGGCAAGCTGGATTCGGAAGAAGACAAGAAGGCCCAGGAAGAAGTTGCCAAGGCCAAAGAAGGTCTGGTCGAGCGCCTGAAAACCGCACTCGGTGAGCAGGTTGCCGAGGTGCGCGTATCCCATCGCCTGACCGACTCGCCGGCCATCCTGGCCATTGGTGAGCAGGACCTGGGCTTACAGATGCGTCAGATCCTCGAAGCCAGCGGGCAGAAGGTGCCGGACTCCAAGCCGATCTTCGAATTCAACCCCAGCCACCCGCTGATCGAGAAGCTCGATGGTGAGGCCGATGAAGACCGCTTTGCCGACCTCAGCCATATCCTCTTCGACCAGGCTGCCTTGGCCGCAGGCGACAACTTGAAGGACCCGGCCGCTTATGTGCAGCGCTTGAACAAGCTGCTGGTCGAGCTGTCTGCCTGACACCTGCCGTAAACAATTAAGCCCGCGCATGCGGGCTTTTTTCTTGGTGCGCAGCGCGCAGGTGGTGCTGGATGTCAGCAAGCTGAGAGCGGTTGGTTTTTGCTTCGGCGGCGCAGCAGTGCATTCCTTTACCCGCCCAGTGGCCAATGTGCCGGGGCGCAGCGCGTAACATCCGGTGTTGGCTGCGCGTGCATTCAAGGTTATGGATGATCTGTTTGACGAGACGTTTGCCGCACCCTGAAACGGTTCAGCGTGGCAGCTCAATCCGTTCGGTCTCACCTGGCACTGTTGGCCAGTCCAGCGCGGCCCAGCGTTGGCGGGCTTGATCAATTAGGGCCTGGTCGCTGGCGACGAAATTCCAGTTGATCCGCCGTGGGCCGATGGGAGCGCCACCAATCAGCACCAGGTCGCTCTCACTGCAGGCGCTGAGGGTGTAGGTCTCGCCTTCGGGTAGCACCAGCATGCCACGCAGAGGCAGTTGCTGGTCGTCCAGTGTGGCCTCGCCGTCAATCAGATACAACGCGCGTTCGGCATGTTCGGCGGGTATCTGCACTGCGGTGCCAGCGGCCATCTTGATCTCGGCATAGACAGTTGGCGACAGCACCGGCACCGGTGATTGCAGGCAAAAGCCGGTGCCGGCAATCAGGCAGATGTCTACACCCATGCTGGTACTGCGCGGCAGGCTATCGGCGGGGTGATGGCTGTAGCTGGGCTCGCCTTGTTCATCGGCGGCAGGCATGGCCAGCCAGACCTGCAGGCCATGCATGTGCGAGCCGCTTTCCCACAAGTCCTGCGGTGTGCGCTCGACATGCGCCACGGCACGGCCTGCGGTCATCCAGCTGACTTCGCCGGGGCTGACCAGTTGATTCGAGCCCAGGCTGTCCCTGTGCTGCAGCTGGCCTTCGAATAGGTAGGTGAGGGTAGACAGGCCGATATGCGGGTGCTGATTGATGTTCATGCCGCTGCCGGCCGGGTAGGTGTTTTCCAGAATATGGTCGAAGAACACAAACGGCCCAACGCTGCGGCACTTGGCCGAGGGTAGGGGGCGCAGGATAGGTTGCCCGCCGAGGTTTTCTGGACGCGGCTGAATTAGCAGAAAGTCGTTCATCAGGCGCTCTGGCTCAGTTGGGTATTGACCTGAACGTCGCAGCTGGTCATCAGCTTGTGGATCGGGCATTTATCGGCGATGCGCAGCAGTTGCTGGCGTTGTGCGTCATCCAGTTCGCCGTTCAGGGTCAGCTCAACATCTAACCGGTAGATGCCCTGACGCTCCTGGCTGTCATCGCGGTTAAGCTTTACGTCGAGACCCTCCAGCGGTAAACCGCGTTGCTTGGCATACAGCGCCAGGGTCAGTGCCTTGCACGCGCCTAGCGCAGCATCAAACAGGTCATGGGGTTCAGGCGCTGAACCTTCGCCGCCCAGCTCCACAGAGACATCGCTGTGCAGGGTGTGCGGGCCGATACTGATGCGCTGCAGCAGGCCTTTTTCGTTGCTGATGCTGATCATTCAAACTCCTTGCGGATTCCACGCCATTCGGACACTCAGCCCACGCTGATCCGGACACCTGTTCCACGGTCATCCGGACAGGCAGTCGGAGCGCAGCGACGCAGGATATGCATTGTTAGTCTGAGGTGCCCGGCGTCGTCAATTTCTTCGCCCGCCTGCGCATCGACTCTCCCTTCAGGTTGATCCGGTAGGCGTTGTGCACCAGGCGGTCGAGGATGGCGTCGGCCAGGGTCGGATCGCCGATCAGTTCGTGCCAGTTGTCCACCGGCATCTGACTGGTCACGATGGTTGAGCGTTGGCCGTAGCGGTCGTCCAGCAGCTCCAGCATGTCGCGGCGCTGTTCGTTGGTGAACGGTGCCAGGCCCCAGTCATCGAGGATCAGCAGGTCGGTCTTGGCGTAGCTGCTCATCAGCTTGACGAAGCGGCCGTCGCCATGTGCCAGGCCCAGTTCTTCCAGCAGCCGCGGCAGGCGCAGATAGCGCACGCTGCAGCCGTCCCGGCAGGCCTGGTGGGCCAGGGCGCAGGCCAGCCAGGTTTTGCCGACGCCGGTGGGGCCGCCGATGATCAGGTTGAGGCCGTCGCGCAGCCACTGGCCGCTGCGCAGTTGCAGGATCAGCGCCTTGTCCAGCCCGCGCGGGGCGCGGTAGTCGATGTCTTCGAGGCAGGCGTTGTGCTTGAGCCGGGCCTGGCGTAGGCGGTTGCTCAGGCGCTTGTCGTCGCGCTCGGTCAGCTCGCGATCGACCAACAGGCCGAGGCGTTCTTCGAAGCTCAGGCTGTCGATGTCGGGTGTTTTCAGTTGCTCGGCGAGGGCTTTGAGCATGCCGTGCAGGCGCAGGGTTTGCAGCTTGTCCAGGGTCGGGTGAGGCAGCATGGTGGGATTCCTTTGTTCAGTGGTAGTAGCCGGGGCCGCGCAGGTTGGCGTGGTCGTCCGGTAGTAGGGGTAGGTTCTGTTGAGCCAGCGGCAGGTTTTCCAGGCCTTGGCGCAGAATCGATTCGAGGCTTTTGTAGCTACAGGCACCGAGGCTTAGGGCGCGCTGGCAGGCGGCTTCCAGCCGTTCTTCGCCGTGGTGCTTGCCCAGGCGCAGGATGCCCAGGCAAGCGCGGTAGCCATGCTGCGGATGCACGCGCCGTTCGAGGATGTGGCTGATTACGCCGGCGGTGTTCGGGCCGGTCTGCTCGGCCCAGCGGATCAGCCGTTGAGGCGTCCACTCGGCATGCTCGCGATGGCTCTTGGGCATGTGCTCGGTCTGCGTGCTGTGCCGGCCTTTGTGCAGGGAGCGTACGTGGCTGGCCACCCGCTGGTTGGCGTGGAAGCACTCCACGGTGCGGGCCGTCAGACGCACCTCCAGCTGCTTCTTCACCAACTGGTAGGGCACCGAGTAGTAATGCCCATCGACCTCGACGTGGTAGTCGATATGCACCCGCGCCTTCTTCCACTCGGCATAGACGTAGGGCTGCTCCGGCAACGGGCGCAGAGCCGGGCGATCCAGGCTGGCGAAAGCCGCCTGGCGGGAGCCCGGTAGCTTCTTGAACGGCCGTTGGTTGAGTCGCTCCAGCAGCACGGCGATGGCCCGGTTGAGTTCGTCCAGGGAGAAGAACTGGCGATGGCGCAAGGCGGCGAGGATCCAGCGCTCGACCACCTGCACGCCGACCTCGGCCTTGGCCTTGTCGCGCGGCTTACGGGCCCGCGCCGGCACCACCGCCACACCATAGTGCTCGGCCAGATCGCGGTAACTGGGGTTGATGTCCGGTTCGTAGCGATGGGCCTTGCTCACCGCACTGCGCAGGTTGTCCGGCACCACGATCTCCGGTACCCCGCCGAGGAAGGCGAAGCAGCGGGCATGGGAGCCCAGCCAGTCGGGCAACTGCTGCGACCAGGTGGCCTCGGCGAAGGTGTAGCTGGAGGCACCGAGCACCGCGACGAACACCTGCGCCTGACGGATCTCGCCGCTGTGCCGGTCGATCACCGGCACCGTCTGGCCGGCATAGTCGACGAACAGCTTCTCGCCGACGCGGTGCTCCTGGCGCATCACCACATCCAGTTTGCCCTGCCAGGCCCGGTAGTGGTCGCAGAACCAGCTGTACTGGAAGCCCTGTGGCTGGCCCAGCCGATACTCCTGCCAGAGCAGCGCCAGGGTCACGCCTGGTCGGCGCAGCTCGGCATGCACCCAGGCCCAGTCGGGAGTTGGTCGTTGCTCAGAGGGGATCTCCGGCGGTGGCGGGAACAGGCGCCGCTCCAGCTCGGCGTCGGACAACTCAGTAGGGAGCGGCCAGGAGAGGCCGCAGGCCGTGAATCGGCAAAGGTAATCACCGGCACTGCTGTGACCTATGCCCAGACTGCGGGAGATCTTACGGACAGACAGCCCGCAATCGAACTTGAGGCGCAACACTTCACGGATTTTACGCATGGATAAACGCTCCACGACGACCTCTCTGCTTCGAAAAAGAGGCCAATGGTAGTGAATAAATCCTGCGTAGCTGCCTGCCAGAAAGTGTCCGGATGGCTGTGGAATCAGTGTCCGGATGCTCGTGGAATGGGTGTCCGGATCAGCGTGGAATCACTGTCCGGATGTGCGTGGAATGGGTGTCCGAGTCAGCGCGGAATCCGCACTCCTTGGGCTGAAACCATAATGCCTTGCGGGCAAATGGTGTTGCAGGGGGTAAGTCGGGGTTGTGCAATTCGATGATGCGCCGCTTATGCAGCTTGGCCTGGCGCAGCGTATCGCCGTGGTACTGCTCGAACAGGCGCTTAAAACTGCCATCGGCAATCATCGCTTCCAGGCCGCGTTCGATGTCGGCGGCCAGATCCGGACGGTTGCGTGAGGTGAAGAAATAGAACGCGGTTGGGTAATGCAGCAGCAGTTGCTCGTCGATGCTCAGCTTAAGCCCGTTTTCTGCCGCACGCGCCTGCTCCTGCCAGGCCACCACGACCTCACGGGGAAATAAGTCGAAACGCCCGGCGGCAAGCATCTGGAACAGTCCCTGGTAGTGCTGGCTGGTGACCACGTTCAGACCGTTGGCGCGCAAGATCGCGGTGTCTGGCCAGTCGTGGCGTTGGCCGAAGCTGAAGCGTTTGAGCTCATCGAGATTCTGTATCGCGGCCAGTTGCTCGGCGGCTAAGCTGCGTTGCAGCAACACGCGCCAGCCGATCAGGCCACGGTAGATCGGGATACGGATCGGCAGCAAACGTGCTTCACGCTCGCGTGTGGTCATGGTCCACATCACCTGCACGCTTTTACTGTCGTGCTCGATAGCCAGCAGTGCGCGGCTTTGTGCCATGGGTACTGGGGTTGGCTGCAGTTGGTAGCGCCCCGGTGTGCGTTCCAGCGCCGCAGTCAGCAGCGCCAGGGCATAGGCTTCGGGGTCGACGCCATCGGAGTGCAGTGGGTAGTTCAAACGCTCTGTGGCAAAGGCCGTTGGCAGGCTCAGCAGCATGGCAATCAACAGCGCGCGAACGTGGTTGGGCCAGTTAGGTTGCCGGTGTGGCGGGGTTGAAGGCATTGCAGCAATCCGGGTTTCTGAACTAGATCTCAGTGTAGTGAGTCAATTGCGCTCACGTCTTTATGAGGTTTGGGGTTTGAAGCGATTTGCATTGAGTCTTGCTGTTTGGGTCACTGTTTGCAGCCCGCTGGCGCTGGCCCGCGATTACCGCTTTAGCGATGCTCATCTGCACTATGTGGATTTCTTTCAGGAAAGCGCGGGCATGACCGAATTGTTCGAGCAGATGGCTGCCGGCAATATCGAGCATGTGATGCTCTCGGGTATTCCGGTGGCGAAGAAGTGGCATGAGGACGAACCTAAACGGCCGCGCTATTACGCCGGTGACGATGCCAGTGCCTACTGGTACAGCGCCACCGATGTACTGGTGGCGCATGCCTACAAACAGGTGCCCGCCGAGCAGCGCAAACGCTTGCACCCGTTTCTTTCCGGCTTTAATCCGAATGATAAGAACGCCGATGCACATATCCGCCGTATGCTCGAACTCGACCCTGGGCTGTGGCAGGGCATCGGCGAGATTTTTACGCGTCACGACGACCTCACCGCGCTGATCCATGGCGATGCGCCACGGGCTAATAACGAGGCCTTGGCACGGGTCTTTCACCTGGCCGCTGAGTACGACCTGCCGGTGATGCTGCATTCCAATATCACCTCCAAACGCGAGCGCAATCCGCTGTATCTGCAGGAAATAGAGGACCCGCTGCGTAACCATCCGCATGTGCGGTTTATCTGGGCGCATGCCGGCACCAGCATGGAAATCCATCGGCATCAGGAAAAGCTGGATTTCCTCCTGCCCACGCTTGAGCGAATGCTTAAACAGTACCCTAATCTGTATATCGATCTGTCCTGGACCATGCGCCAACCGTATTTGCTGGATGCCGAAGGCAAGCCAGATCCGGCCTGGGTAAAGTTGGTCAGCAGCTATCCGGCGCGCTTTATGCTCGGCTCCGATGTGGTCGGGCGGTTTAATGGTTTGGCTGAAGCCATGAGCGGTTTTAAGGCATTCCTCGATGCCTTGCCGGAGAAGGTCGCTCATCAGGTGGCGCGCGATAACTTCCTCGCGGTATTGCCGCGCAAGGTGCAGGCTGATTTGACTGAGTAGGGCTGTCATTGCCCTGTCATACGGGTGTCATAGGCTCGCGCCATCTAAACAAGGAGCGCGACATGCAATACACCCGTTTTAGTGCCCTGGCCGCACTTGTATTGGCCAGCAGCCTGACACAGGCCGAAGTGCGTGTTGAAGGCCCGGTCGAATACGGCGTTTTCGCCAGCGATTATCAGGACTTCCAGGAAGGCGAGCGGGTGTTGACCCGCAGCAATCAGCGGATCGAGCAGGGTGAGGTGATTCCCGCCAAGCTCGGCACCAAGTTCGGCCTGCGCTACAGTCTTGCCGGCAAGGTGGCCGATGATTCGCCGCTGACCCTGCTCTACCTCACCCCTGGGGTGGTCACCCCGCAAGGCACGCGCCACGACAAATTCGTCGTGACGCAAAAGCTGGTCCCCGGCGCGCCGCAGGATGTGATGGCTTTTGAGTTCAGCGAAGCACATGAAGTGGTGCCAGGTGAGTGGCACTTTATGCTGTTCCAGGATGATCGCAAGTTGTTGGAGCAGCGGTTTATCGTGCGCTGAAGTTAGCTGAGGTCGTAACTGGAAACCCGAGCCAGAGCCTGGCTCGGGTTTTTTATGATCGAAGGGTCAAGAGGACAAGGCGCGAGTCGATAGCTATACCTGTAGGTGCTGGCCAGTACCGTGGGTAAGTAAATACCAGATGGCCATGTGCATGGATATAAGGCTTGAGACCACAAAGGATTGCCCTGATGACCCTAAGAAACCTCAATATTGCACCCAGAGCATCGCTGGGCTTCGGCCTGGTGGCGCTGCTGGTGTTGATACTCGGCGGCTTTTCGCTGCTGCAGATGGCCGAAATGAACAAACAGTCGGAGCAGGTAAACCAAAACTGGTTGCCCAGCATCCTCAGTCTGGGTGAGATGAACCAGGATGCGCTGCGGCTGCGGGCGCTGACCCTGCGTTTGATGCTCAATACCGATGAGGCCATGACTCAACAGAATCTAGCCCGCGTCGAAGAACTCAGGGAGGGGCTTGGCAAGGCCCTAGAGGCTTATGAAAAGCTGATCGTCAGCGCAGAAGAGCAGGGGCTTTACGATCGTTTTAAACAAGCGGAAAGCGGTTACCTGCAAGAGCAGAGCAAGATCGTTGAAGCGGTTCGCCAGAGGGATTTGGATGCAGCAATCGCGGTTGCTAACGGGCCGCTTAATGATCATGCCGACAGCATGGCCAAGGCACTGGTCGCGCTTTCTGAAATGAACCGGGTGGGTGCCACTGCTGCGGCCGAAAGTGCCGAGGCTGTATTTCTCAGCTCGCGTGTGTGGGTCATTACGATGATTGCGCTGGCGCTGGGCCTGACCGTGATTCTGGCACTGCTGCTGACCCGTAGCATCGTCACGCCGCTTACCGAAGCGGTTCGGGTGGCCGAAGTGGTGGCGAGCGGCAACCTGACCCAGTCAATCGAGGTGCAGGGTAGCGATGAGCCGGCGCGTTTGTTGGGTGCCTTGAAAAGCATGCAACAGAGCCTGCGTAGCACCATCCAGAATATTTCCGATTCTTCCACGCAGCTGGCTTCTGCGTCGGAGGAACTCAGTGCAGTGACCGAGGATTCCACTCGCGGCTTGCACCAGCAGAACAATGAAATTGAGCAGGCGGCTACGGCGGTCAACGAAATGACCAGCGCCGTGGAAGAGGTTGCGCGTAACGCCGTCAGTACCTCTGAGGCTTCCAGCGAGTCCAATCGTACGGCGCAGCATGGCCGCGAGCAGGTACGTCAAACCGTGGAATCGATCAGCCACCTGGCTGACGACGTGACCAATACCGCCAGCGAGGTCGAGCAACTGGCGGGCCAGGTGCGCGACATCAGCAAGGTGCTGGACGTGATCCGCTCGATTGCCGAACAGACCAACCTGCTGGCGCTTAACGCTGCAATCGAGGCGGCGCGGGCCGGTGAAGCCGGGCGCGGTTTTGCCGTGGTGGCCGATGAAGTACGTGCCCTGGCGCACCGTACTCAGCAGTCGACCCGTGAAATCGAGCAGATGGTCAGCGGCATTCAGCAGGGCACTGACAAAGCGGTCAACGCCATGCAGAACAGCAACACCCGCGCACGCTCAACGCTGGATGTGGCCAAGGCGGCTGGGTTAGCACTGGATGAGATTGCTGACGCCATTTCGCAAATCAACGAACGTAACCTGGTGATCGCCAGCGCTTCGGAAGAACAGGCCCAGGTGGCCCGCGAAGTCGACCGTAACCTGGTGAATATCCGTGATCTGTCGATGCAGTCCTCGGCTGGAGCTAACCAGACCAGTGCGGCTAGCCAGGAACTGTCACGCCTGGCGGTGGACTTGAATGCGCTGGTGGCGCGCTTCTCGGTCTAATTAAGGCCACGGCAGCCACAATAAAAAGGCCACCCCGAGGGGTGGCCTTTTTATGCTGCAAACAAATGGCTTGAGCTTACTTGCCAGCCCAGCGTTTGAGTACCAGGGTGGCGTTGGTGCCGCCGAAGCCGAAGCTGTTGCTCATCACGGTATCGAGCTTGGCGTTCTCGACAGTGCTGCGCTGGATCGGCAGGTCGGCGATTTCTGGGTCGACTTCGTCGATGTTGACCGAGCCAGCGATAAAGTTGCCTTCCATCATCAGCATGCAGTAGATCGCTTCCTGTACGCCAGCGGCGCCCAAGGAGTGACCTGACAGGCTCTTGGTCGAGCTGATGGCAGGTGCCTTGGCACCGAACACTTCGCGCACTGCGCGGCTTTCTGCGACGTCGCCGACTGGAGTCGAGGTGCCGTGGGTGTTTAGGTAGTCGATTGGCGTATCAACGGTGGCCAGGGCCTGCTGCATGCAGCGCACTGCGCCTTCACCGCTCGGCGCAACCATATCGTAACCGTCGGAGGTGGCGCCGTAGCCGACGATTTCCGCGTAGATCTTCGCATCGCGCGCAAGGGCATGCTCCAGCTCTTCGACCACCACCATGCCGCCACCGCCGGCGATGACAAAACCGTCACGCTTGGCGTCGTAGGCACGCGAGGCTTTCTCTGGGGTGTCGTTGTACTGGGTGGAGAGGGCACCCATGGCGTCGAACAGGAAGCTCTGGCTCCAATGTTCTTCTTCGCCGCCGCCGGCGAACACTACATCCTGCTTGCCCAGCTGGATCTGCTCCATGGCGCTACCGATGCAATGGGCGCTGGTGGCGCATGCCGAGGAGATCGAGTAGTTGATACCCTTGATCTTGAACGGCGTAGCCAAGCAGGCGGAAACGGTGCTGCCCATAGTGCGTGGTACGCGGTACGGGCCAACGCGCTT
This sequence comes from Pseudomonas sp. C7.1, assembly GCF_056312395.1. Lineage (NCBI taxonomy): Bacteria > Pseudomonadati > Pseudomonadota > Gammaproteobacteria > Pseudomonadales > Pseudomonadaceae > Pseudomonas > Pseudomonas sp. C7.1. Next base: position 1,220,998 of record NZ_JBWDTL010000003.1, read on the forward strand.
GACGCCTTTCTCGCGCAGGATGTCCATGGCTTCCATCTGGTTGAAGGTCGACGCGCCGCCGGAGCCTGCAATCAAACCCACGCGTGGGTTGGAGATTTCTTCCGCGCTGAGGCCCGAATCCTTGATCGCTTGCTCCATCGAGAGGTAAGCGAAGGCTGCGGCATCACCCATAAAGCGATAGACCTTGCGGTCAATCAGCTCTTCCAGGTTCAGGTCAACCGAGCCGGATACATGACTGCGCAAACCCATTTCGGCATAGGCAGGGTTGAAGCGGATGCCTGACTTGCCAGCCCGCAGGTTGGCAGAGACGGTGGCTTTGTCATTGCCCAGGCAGGAAACGATGCCCAGGCCGGTAATCACGACGCGACGCATGCGATGAGTCCTTTAGAAATTGTCGGTAGAGGTGAACAGGCCAACCCGCAGGCCCTCGGCGCTGTAGATTTCGCGGCCATCAACGCTAACGGTGCCATCGGCAATAGCCAGGACCAGGGAGCGTGCGATGGTGCGTTTGATATGAATGTTGTACGTGACTTTCTTGGCGGTCGGCAGCACCTGGCCAAAGAACTTCACTTCGCCCGAACCAAGGGCGCGGCCGCGGCCGGGGTTGCCCTGCCAGCCAAGGTGGAAACCTACCAGCTGCCACATGGCATCCAGGCCCAGGCAGCCTGGCATCACCGGGTCGCCTTCGAAATGGCAGGCGAAGAACCACAGATCAGGAGTGATATCGAGCTCAGCGACTATTTCGCCCTTGCCGTACTTGCCGCCGGTATCGCTGATGTGGGTGATGCGATCGATCATCAGCATGTTCGGCGCGGGCAGTTGCGCATTACCTGGGCCGAATAGTTCGCCGCGACCACAAGCGAGCAGTTCTTCCCGGGTGAAGGCGTTTTGTTTGGTCATGCGAGCTCCTTAAAATGTCCCATGCGATGTCCCATGCGCCAAGGCTGGGCGAATCGTCCTGGCTGGCGGCGCAGTCTGCTGCGCCTGCCAGCAGCCTAGTCGTAGACTGTTGCGTTGTAGTGAAAGTCACAGCCCTGTGAGTACAGTTGTACTCCGCTCTTGTTGGCCTGTCATAGACCTATGGCCCTAGCCTGCAGCAGTTGAGCCTTCTTGACTACCCGTCGAAGGTCGAGGGGCCAGCCAGCGCTGCAGTATTCGCTGTAAATCTGCTCGTTTGAAGGGTTTTGCCAAGTAGTCATTCATGCCCGATTGCAGGCAGGCTTCGCGGTCGCCCTGCAGGGCATTGGCGGTTAGGGCAATAATCGGTAGCTCGGCGCAGCCCGGCAGGCGGCGGATCTGCCGCGTGGCCTCGTAGCCATCCATGATCGGTAAGCGGCAGTCCATCAACACGGCGGCGTAACGCTGCTGGCTGACCTGGTGCACCGCCTGGGCGCCATCCCCGACCAGACTGACCTGATAGCCCAGGCTGCGCAGCATGGCTTCGATAACAGTCTGGTTGACCGGGTTGTCTTCGACCAGCAGCACGGGTTGGCCGTTACCCTGCTCAGCAGGCAGCAGGGTGTCGCTGACAGTTGGTGCTGTCTGCTGGGAAAACGGCAAGGGCACTTCCAGGGTAAACACTGAGCCCTGGCCCTCCTGGCTGACTGCGCGCAGGGTGCCGCCCATGCGTTCGGCAAGGGTGCGAGCGATGGGCAATCCCAGCCCGGTGCCGCCGTAACGTCTTGAAATAGAAGTGTCGGCCTGCTGGAAGGCATCGAACATATGTTCCAGCCGCTCGGGCGAAATACCGATACCGCTGTCATGTACCGCGCAGCTGAACCACAGCACCTGGTTGTCCAGCGCTTGCCAGGTGCTGTGCACGCGGATGCTGCCGGTTTCGGTGAACTTCAGGGCATTGCCGATCAGGTTGACCAGGATCTGCCGGATACGCGTCGGGTCGCCCTGTACTTGCAGCTGTTCCAGGCCGCTCTGGGTGTCGAGTTGCAGCTTCAGGCCGCGCTGTTGGGCGCTGTGCTGGAACACCTGAATCGAGCTTTGCAGCAGATCGAGCAGGCTGAAGGGGATGCGTTCGAGTTCCAGCGCGCCGCGTTCGATGCGCGAGAAGTCGAGAATATCGTTGATGACTTTTAATAGGTGCTCGGTGGATTCGGTGGCCAGCGCCGCGTATTCCGCCTGCTCCTGAGTCATTTCCGTGGTTTCCAGCAATTGCAGCATGCCCAGCACGCCATTCATTGGGGTGCGCAGCTCGTGGCTCATCATCGCCAGGAAATCGGATTTGGCGCGGTTGGCCAGCTCCGATTGCTCGCGGGCTTGAATCAGCAGGGTCATGGCCCGCTGCTGTTCTTCACTGGCGCTGGCCAGACCGTGGGCGAGGTTGTTGATATGCCGCGCCAGCGCCTGCAATTCACCTTCACCGACTTCGGGCAGGGTGGTCTGGTAGTTGCCGGCCTGAATCGCGCTGACGGCTTCGCCCATGGCGCTTAGCGGCTGAGAAAGATGACGGGCCAGGCGGCGGGCGAGAATAAAGGTCAGGGCCAGGGCAAACAGGGCGAGCAGGGTGGCCTTGAAGAGGATTTCCTGCTGGCGGGTGTTGAAGGCATCGTTGGACATGCCGACAACGACATAACCCAGGTAGTCATCGGTAAGCGTCTGCTGGGTGGGGTTGTTCAGTGCCGCGCGTTGCAAATGGATCGGCGCCTGGAACACTTCGACTTGGCTGCTTGCGTGGCCGCTGCCGGGCGTCTGCTCGACGTAGACGAGAATCTTGCCGCTGTGGTCGCGCACTTCCAGAAAGCGCACATGTGGGGTCTTCAGCGTGGCTTGCAGCAGGGCGTCGAGCACATCGAGGTTGCCGGAGATCACCCCGTATGTGCTGGCTGGGGCCAATTGGCTGGCGATCAGCTGGCCGTAATGATTGAGTTCCTGGCGCAGGTCCTGCAAGCGGGCAAAGGTGAAGAAGCCGGTAAGCAGCAGGGTCAGCAGCAGGGCGGGGCCCACGCTGATCAGTTGGGTGCGGGTATGGATATTCCAGCCACGGCGCAGGATCATCGGGCCACTCCACTGCTGCGCAGAATGTGTGGGCGCTGGAGAACTGGCCGGTTTTTCGCGGTCTCAGAGTGAAGCCGGGCTTGGGTGCTATCGATCACGCCACAACCTTGTTTGCGTTTGAAAGACTGCATGTTAACTGAGCTGCCTGGCTTTGCCAGTGCTAGCCGCGCAGCTAAAGCTGGCTGCATACGGGCGTCACCGTATAATGCGAGCGATTCGCCACTTTCAATGGTTTACCACGGATGCGTTATGACTGATCAGCACCCCATCGCAGTGCTTGGCGGCGGTAGCTTCGGCACTGCGGTTGCAAATTTGTTGGCCGAGAATGGCCAGCATGTCCTGCACTGGATGCGCGACCCACAGCAGGCTCAGGCGATTCGGCTGACCCGTGAAAACCCGCGTTACCTCAAAGGCATCAAAATTCATCCAGGCGTGTACCCGGTAACAGACTTAGCCGCGACCTTGAATGCCTGCCAACTTGTTTTCGTGGCATTGCCCTCCAGTGCGCTGCGCCAGGCGTTGCAACCGGTGGCTGAGCTACTCAGTGGCAAGTTGCTGGTGAGCACCACCAAGGGCATCGAGGCGCAGAGCTTTCTGTTGATGAGCCAGATTCTCGAAGATATCGCCCCACAGGCGCGCATTGGCGTGCTCTCCGGGCCGAACCTGGCGCGTGAAGTGGCTGAGCATGCGCTGACTGCTTCGGTCGTCGCCAGCGAGGATGAAGACCTTTGCCAGCAGGTGCAGGCTGCACTGCACGGGCGTACCTTTCGCGTCTACGCCAGTGGCGACCGTTTTGGCGTCGAGCTGGGCGGGGCGCTGAAGAACGTCTACGCGATCATCGCTGGCATGGCGGCGGCCATGGACATGGGCGAAAACACCAAGAGCATGCTGATTACCCGCGCCCTGGCGGAAATGACCCGGTTTGCGGTCAAACTGGGCGCCAACCCCATGACCTTTCTCGGCCTGGCCGGGGTGGGCGATCTGATCGTCACCTGCTCATCGGCGAAAAGCCGCAATTACCGGGTCGGTTTCGCCCTCGGCGAGGGCCTGAGTCTGGAGGATGCGGTTGAGCGTTTGGGCGAAGTGGCAGAAGGGGTAAACACCATTAAAGTGTTAAAAGCCAAAGCCGAGGAGCTGCAGGTCTATATGCCGTTGGTGACTGGCTTGCATGCGATTGTGTTTGAAGGGCGTACGCTGGATCAGGTGATCGGTGCACTAATGAATGCAGAACCGAAGACCGACGTCGACTTTATCCCCACCACTGGTTTCTGAGTTTTACCTTTCTAGACCCTATAAGGAGATGAGCATGAGTGATGACAATCAGGAGCTGCAGCGCGAATCGATTTTGCTGCGCATCCTCTGGATGGTGATTTTCACCATCGTCTGGCAACTGGCGGAAATCCTTCTGGGCGCCGTAGTGTTGCTGCAGCTGGGTTACCGTCTGTTCTACGGTGCACCGAATGCCGGCCTGCTGGGCTTTGGTGACAGCCTGAGCCAGTACCTGGCGCAGATCGGCCGCTTTGGCACCTTCAATACTGATGAAAAGCCCTGGCCATTTGCCGACTGGCCAACTCCGCAAGCGCCACAAGGTGAAACGCCGCACAGCATTCCGCCGGCTGCCCATCCTGTGCGTGACGAAGAGCCCAAGCTTTGAAAGGGCAGGCTTTGAGTCGTCGGTTTATCGGAGTAAACCTGTGAAGCTGTGGTTACTGCGCCACGGCGAGGCCGAACCGACTGCACGTACTGATGCCGAGCGCAACCTGACGGCCTATGGCCGGCAGCAGGTGCGCGAGGCGGCTGCGCACTTGCAGGGCCGGCCGTTGCGCGCTGTGTTGGTCAGCCCCTATGTACGGGCTCAGCAGACGGCAGATCTGGTCTGCGAGGCGCTGGCATTTGCCGGTGTCCGCCAGACCGTGCCCTGGCTGACGCCGGAAAGTGACTTGCGCCAGACGCTGCGGGAATTGGACGGCTATGCCTTCGACGAGCTGTTGCTGGTCACCCATCAGCCGCTGGTCGGTGCCTTGGCGGGGATGTTGATTCATGGCCACCGTCAGCAGCCGCTGCCGATGAATACCGCCAGCCTGGCGTTACTGGAAGGCGATGAGTTGGCCGCCGGGTTGCTGGAACTGTCCGCTCATATGCACCCAGCGCGCGCTTAAAGCGCCACTACACACCGAAACATTTCTCCTCTTGCGGCTCGCCTTTGTGCGTGGAATAGTCAAACCAAGCAATTGCTTGGTTGGCTCCACAAAAACAACAAAGGAGGAAGCCCTGTGGCTGATGCAATCCGTTTGCCGCTTGAGGTGTTTTATGAGCGCGAGGCTCGGCACCCGAATAAACGCTACATGGTGCAGCCGCTGCCGGGCGGTCAGCTGCAGGAACTGAGCTGGGCCGACGTCGGCGAGCAGGCGCGTTGTGCGGCCAACTGGCTGCGTAGCCGCGAACTGCCGCAGGGCAGCCGCATTGCGATCATTTCCAAGAACTGCGCGCACTGGATCGTCACCGATCTGGCGATTTGGATGGCCGGGCACGTCTCTGTGCCGCTCTATCCCAACCTCACGGCCGAGTCGGTCGGCCAGGTGCTGGCTCACTCCGAGGCGGCACTGGTGTTCGTCGGCAAGCTGGATGATTGGCCGGCCATGGCCTCCGGTGTGCCGCAGGATGTGCCGACCATCGGCTTGCCGCTGCGTCCCCAGGGCGAGTTCAGTTTTACCTGGGATGAGCTGCAGGCCTGCACCCCGATTCAGGACAACCCCAAGGCGGCCGCCGATCAGCTCGCCACCATCATCTACACCTCAGGCACCACCGGTACGCCGAAAGGCGTGATGCATCACTTCAGCAACTTCGGCTTTGCCGCCAGCCACGCCACTGAGTTGTTCGGCGTGGGTGAAAATGATCGGGTGTTGTCCTATCTGCCTCTGTGCCACGTGGCCGAACGCATGTTTGTCGAGCTGGCGTCGATCTACGCTGGGCAAACGATTTTCTTTGCCGAAAGCCTGGAGACCTTCCTCGAAGATCTCAAGCGCGCACGGCCAACCGTGATCTTCGGTGTGCCGCGTATCTGGACCAAGTTCCAAATGGGCGTCTACAGCAAGATGCCGGCCGAGAAGCTGGATTTTCTGCTCAAGCTGCCAATCATCGGCCGCATCGTTGGCAAAAAAGTGCTGGTTGGCCTGGGCCTGGATGCCGTGCGTTATGCACTGTCTGGCGCCGCTCCGGTGCCCGAAGCGCTGCTCAACTGGTACAAGCGTCTGGGTCTGGATGTGCTTGAGGTGTACGGCATGACCGAGAACTGCGGTTACTCCCATGTGTGCCGGCCGGGCAAGTTTAAGCAGGGCTGGATCGGCCAGAACAGCCCGGGCGTCGAAGTGCGGATTGCCGAAGACGGCGAAGTGCAGGTGCGTAGCGGCGCGACCATGCAGGGTTACTACAAGGACCCGGAGAAAACCGCAGAAACCATCACCACCGATGGCTTCTTGCGCACTGGTGATAAGGGTGAACAGGACGGCGAGGGCAACCTGCGCCTGACCGGGCGGATCAAGGAAATCTTCAAGACCAGCAAAGGCAAATACGTCGCCCCGGCACCGATTGAAAACCGCCTGGGCGAGCACGCGCGCATTGAGCAGGTGTGCGTGGTCGGCGACGGCATGGCCCAGCCCATGGCGCTGTGTGTGCTGTCTGATGTAGGCCGCAGCGAAGCGCTCAATGGCGCGCGGGGCGAGCTGGAAAGCAGCCTGAAAAAGCTGCTGGAGGAGGTCAATCAGCGCCTCGATAAACACGAGCGGCTGCAGCGCCTGGTGCTGGTAAAAGAGGTCTGGGCGGTGGATAACGGCTTTCTCACGCCGACCCTGAAGATCAAGCGCGCGGTGGTTGAAGGCACCTATGGCGAGCGCTTCAACGAGTGGACCGCTCGCAGCGAAGCCGTACTCTGGCACGAGTGATCAGGCGTGTGGTCGGCATACATATGTGCCGGCCACGTTCTGGCGGAATCGACCTTAAAGGAATGATCTATGGCCCTCTGGCAGCAAACCCCGAATCTCGAACAGCTCAATGCGATTCTGAAAAATACCATCGGCGAGCAACTGGATATCCGCTTCGAGTCGTTCGATGACGAGTCGATTACCGCCAGCATGGTGGTCGATGCACGCACGCATCAGCCCTACGGCCTGCTGCATGGCGGCGCGTCGGTGGTGCTGGCGGAAACCCTCGGCTCCACCGCCAGCCACCTGTGCATCGACAGCAGCAAGTTCTACTGCGTCGGCCTGGAAGTAAACGCCAACCACCTGCGCGGTTTGCGCAGCGGCCGGGTAACGGCAGTCGCGCGCGCCGTGCATCTGGGGCGTACCACCCACGTCTGGGATATCCGCTTGAGTGGCGAGGATGGCAAGGCCAGCTGTATTTCCCGGCTGACCATGGCCATTGTGCCGCTAGGTGAAAACGGCCCGGCACAACGTTGAAGACCAGCCCGCCGCTAATCGCTGGCGGGCTTCCCATGCGTTTTGGCCATGGTGCCGTCATTCACTGGCCGTTTTGTCATTGCCGCATCGGCAGGGCTGCCGGACAATCATTTGCAACTTCCCTGATAAGCCCGCCGCCATGACCCAGTCTGTGTTCTTCGCCCATGCCAACGGCTTTCCCTCGGCCACTTACGGCAAGCTGTTTGCCGCGCTGGCGCCTGACTACGCAGTGCAGCATCTGGAGCAGCATGGTCATGACCCGCGATTTCCAGTGAACGACAACTGGAGCAACCTGGTCGATGAACTGATCCATCATCTCGAAGCCAGCCCGCAGCCGGTCTGGGGCGTCGGTCATTCGCTCGGCGGCGTGCTGCATTATCACGCTGCCTTGCTGCGCCCCGAGCTGTACCTGGGTGTGGTGATGCTCGATTCGCCGGTGCTGACCCTGGCCGACAAGATGGTGATTCGCGCGGCCAAGCGCTTCGGCTTTATCGACCGCATCACTCCGGCTGGGCGCACCCTGGGCCGGCGTGAGGAGTTTGTCGACCTGGCCGAGGCGCGCGGTTATTTCGCCGGTAAGGGCCTGTTCCGCCGCTTCGATCCCGAATGCCTGGACGCCTATGTGCAGCACGGCCTGCAAGCCTCGGGCAATAACCTGCGCCTGCGCTTTGATCCGGCTACGGAAATCAGCATCTACCGCAGCGTGCCGCATACAAGTACGGGGCGTCCGCAGCAGCTGAAGGTGCCGCTAGCGATGATCCGTGGCCGGCATAGCCGGGTGGTTCTGCCGCATCACGCCCATCTGGTGCGGCGCGTGCCGAAAGGCGAATACCTGACGCTGCCTGGCGGCCATATGTTCCCCCTCGAACGCCCGCAGGACACTGCAGAGCTGTTGAAAACCCTGTTTCAGCGCTGGTCCGGCCAGCCCACAAGCGAGCAAAGTGCATGAGCCTGGAATTCGAAGAAGTCCGTCTGCGCCTGCCGCATATTGAGTTGGCCGCTCACCTGTATGGCCCCGAAGACGGTGTGCCGGTAATTGCCCTGCATGGCTGGTTGGACAATGCCGCAAGCTTTGCCCGCCTGGCGCCGCTGCTGCCGGGGCTGCGCATTGTGGCCCTGGATTTTGCCGGCCATGGCCATTCTGATCACCGCCCGCCAGGCGGCAGTTACGCCATCTGGGACTATGCCCATGATGTGCTGCAGGTTGCCGAGCAGTTCGGCTGGCAGCGTTTTTCCCTGCTCGGGCATTCCATGGGCGCGATTGTTTCAGTGCTGCTGGCGGCGGCGCTGCCGGAGCGGATCGAGCGACTGGCGCTGATTGATGGGCTGACTCCCTATACCGGTGAGCCGGATACCGCGCCGCAGAAACTCGGCGAAGCGCTCAAGGCGCAGTTGGCCCTGGCCGGCAAGAGCAAGCCGGTGTATGCGCAGTTTGACCGTGCGGTAGAGGCACGGATGCGCGGGGTAGGGGCGGTCAGCCGTGAGGCGGCAGAATTGCTCGCGCAACGTGGCCTGATGCCGGTTCCCGGTGGCTATACCTGGCGCACTGACAGCCGCCTGACCCTGCCGTCGCCACTGCGCCTGACCCATGCCCACGCCCTGGCGTTTGTGCGCAACCTGCAATGCCCGGCCAAACTGGTGATGGCGCAGCAGGGTATGTTGCTCGCGCAGCCGAGTATCACTCAGCTGGTCGAGGGCCTGGCCATCGATGTTGCGCAGTTGCCTGGCGGCCATCATCTGCACCTGGATGACGACGTGGGCGCGGGCTTGGTAGCAGACTGTTTCAAAGCTTTCCTGGGTGCGCCTTGACTTGGTAAAGGCAACTGGGGAAAGGTGTCGCCGATAGCCACGGAGATTCGCATGATCGACCTGTATACCGCCGCCACTCCCAACGGGCATAAAGCGTCCATCGCACTGGAAGAGTTGCAACTGCCGTACAGCGTGCAGGCTTTGAGTTTCGACAAGCAGGAGCAGAAGGCTGCAGCCTTCCTCACGATCAATCCCAATGGCCGCATTCCGGCGATTGTTGACCGCGCCAACGATGATTTCGCCGTGTTTGAGTCCGGTGCCATTCTGCTCTATCTCGCCGAGAAAACCGGCCAGCTGCTGCCGAGCGATGCCAAGGGCCGTTCGCGGGTGATCCAGTGGCTGATGTTCCAGATGGGTGGGGTCGGCCCGATGCAGGGCCAGGCCAATGTGTTTTTCCGCTATTTTCCGGAAAAACTGCAGGGCCCCATCGACCGTTATCAGCACGAAACCCGCCGTCTTTATGAAGTGCTCGACACGCGCCTGAGCGAGTCGCAGTACCTGGCCGATGACTACAGCATCGCCGATATCGCCACCTATCCCTGGGTGCGCGTCCATGACTGGGCGGGCGTTTCTGTTGACGGTCTTGAGCATCTGCAACGCTGGATGGCTGAGTTGGCTGCACGGCCTGCAGTGCAGCGCGGTTTACTGGTGCCACAGCGCGAAGAAGACGGCGAGAAAGTCGTCAAAGCCGCTCAAGGAATGTTGATCAAATGAGCCGCCTTAATCGTTACGGCCTCGGTCTGAGCCTGCTGCTGGCCAGCTCTGTTGTCTGGGCAGACGTGGCCGGCAGCCAGGATCTGGACGTGTTGCCGCGCTTTGCCGGGAGCAAGATTGTCAGCTTCAAGGATGTTGCCGAACAGGAGCGCATCTACCCGCAAGGAACCATTCGGCGCATCAGCGGTACCTTGCGTTACGAGCGCGAAGTGGCCGCCCAGGGCCGTTTCACCGCTGTGACTTATGAATTGCCGCGCACCCATACGGCCAATGAGGTGTTCGCCAAAGCTCGGGGCGATCTGCAAGCCGAGGATGCCGAATTGCTCTATTGGTGCGTTGGCCGCGAGTGCGGCTCAAGCAGCCTGTGGGCCAATGCGGTATTTAGCAATGCCACCCTGACCGGCTCGGATGACCAGCAGACTTACGCGCTGCTGCGCCTGGCCGAACCGCGCCAAGACAGCCTGCTGGCGCTGTACAGCATCACCCGTGGCAACAGGCGCGCCTACCTGCATGCCGAGTTGCTGACGGCCAATGCGCCACTAGGTGAGGTGTTGCCCACCCCAGCCACCCTGCAACGCCAACTGAAAAGCACCGGTGAACTGCGCCTGGCCAAGCAGGTCGAACCCAGCGCTGCCTGGGTCGAGCTGCTGGCGCGTAGCCTCAAGCTCGACAGCACCTTGCGTGTCACCATCAGCGGCGCACAAGCCCAGGCCTGGCGTGATGCGCTGGTTGAGCAACGGGTGCGCGCCAGCCGTCTGGAAATGGGTGAGGCGGATGTGAGCGGCGTACAACTCAACGTGCTGCGCTAAAACGCCACTGTCGTTACTCTGTCGTTGTTAATTGATCCGGCTCTGCCCCTTGTGGCAGAGCCTTTTTGCGTTGTGCAGGGAGCTGTTTGAATGGCCAATAACGATCGTTTGCTGGTGCAGATACTGCTACTGGTCTTGCTGGGCGCCAGCCTGTGGGTGTTGGCACCGTTCTGGTCGGCGCTGTTCTGGGCCGCAGTGCTGTCGTTTGCCAGCTGGCCGGTGATGCGCGTATTAACTCGTCTACTCGGCGGCCGTCAGGCCCTGGCAGCGGGGCTGTTGACCTTGGTCTGGACCGTGGTAGTGGCTGTGCCGTTGGTGATACTTGGCTTCAACCTGGCGGATCACATCAAGGACATCACCGCGCTGCTCAAGGATTTTCAAGTCGACGGGCTGCCGTCGCCTCCCACCTGGCTGGCCGGCGTACCGCTGGTTGGTGAGCGCCTGGTAGGTTTCTGGATGACCATTGACCAGCAGGGCGCGGCGTTTTTCGCCACCGTGCGGCCGTATTTGGGTCAGGTCGGCAACTGGTTGCTGGCGCGCAGTGCGCAGATCGGTGGCGGCATGCTGGAACTGGCCCTGAGCCTGATTCTGGTGTTCTTTTTCTACCGCGACGGGCCGCGCCTGGCGGCGTTTGCCGAAAGCCTGCTGCAGCGGTTGATCGGTGATCGCGCCGAGCATTATCTGGAGTTAGTTACCGGTACCGTGCAACGGGTGGTCAACGGTGTGATCGGTACAGCTGCAGCACAGGCGATCCTGGCCTGGATCGGTTTCACCATCGCCGGCGTACCCGGTGCGCTGGTACTGGGTATTCTCACGTTCGGCTTCAGTCTGATCATGGTTCCACCGCTGATCTGGGGTCCGGCCGTGGCCTGGCTGTTCTGGCAGGGCGAAGTAGGTATGGGCGTGTTCCTCTTGATTTGGGGCTTTTTGGTGATCAGCGGCGTCGACAACATCCTTAAACCCTACCTGATCAGCCGTGGCGGTAACCTGCCATTGATCGTGGTGTTGCTCGGGGTCTTCGGCGGCATCCTGGCGTTCGGCTTTATGGGCTTGTTCCTCGGCCCAACCCTGCTGGCTGTGGCGTACAGCCTGCTCAGTGACTGGGTTGGTAGCCCGGTTGTAAACACCGCTGCAAGCAGCACTGAGTCAGCTGAAAAGCCATTTAGTTGAGGTTGCGGTGTCAGCGCGCCGATGTTCGAGCCGGTTGGCATTCTCGGTAAATTTCCCAGGCGGCGCCTTGGTCGCCTGTAGTCGCAGTGGTAGCCTTGCTGCGCTTCGCGGCCGCGACACTGTTCAGTTAGCAGGTGGTTTTTCAACGGCCTGTCAGTGGCATAGGCGGTAGCAGGGAAGACACCACACACACAACGGAAACGCAGGATTACCCCCATGAATAAAATTGCAGGCAGCGCCCTTGGCGCAGTTGTCGTTCTCGGCGCATTGAGCACCGCAGGCGCCTGGTACACCGGTCAGCAGCTTCCAGCGGTGCTGGAAACCTCGATTCAGCAAGCCAACCAGGACATGGGCAAAACCCTGCCGGCCCTGGGTCTGAGCGCCACCATTGAGCTGGTTTCCCTGGAGCGCAAACTGTTCAGCAGCAACGCGCGCTACCGCATCCAGTTTGCCGGCAGCCTGGATGCTGAGTCGCCGAGCAATGTCGAGTGGTTCGTTACCGACCGTATCGAGCATGGGCCTTTCCCGCTTTCGAGGCTGCAAAGCCTCAAGCTACTGCCCGTTATGGCCACCAGCAATTACGCCTTGGAGCACAGCCCGGAGCTGGAAAAATGGTTCGCTGCTAGCGAGGGCGGCGCGCCGCTGCAGGGCCAGGTCAGCCTCGGTTACGACCGTTCGCTGAGCGGCAACCTGCGTGTGCAACCGTTGCAAATGACGCTGGAAGAACAAACCCAGATCGATTTCAGCGGCCTGGAAATCGACTTCGACAGCAGCGCCAATGTTGAGAAAATCAGCGCCAGCGGCGTGATGGACAGCTTCAAGGTCACCTCAACTCTGGATACCGATGAAAGCATGCGCCTTGAGTTCAAGGGCATGCACCTCACCAGCAACACCCGCAAGGGCGTCAGCGATTTCTACCTGGGGCAGAACGAGGTGCGCCTGCAGCAAATCGAGCTGCAGATTGGCGAGAATGCGCCAATCCTGTTCAAGGATTTCGTCCAGCGCGATGAAACCAGCGAGGCCAACCAGCAGCTGTCGGCCCGTTATAGCTATGACGTCGGCATGATCAGCTACCAGGGCAACGACATCGGTTCTTCGCAGATGCTCTGGACCGTAAAGAACCTCGACGCGGCGGCTCTGCAATCGATGATCGAGCTGTACGGCACGCTGCTGCAGAGCGGCAAGGTCGACACTGAAAGCGGTATGCCTGAGCTCACCGACGAGCAAACCGCGCAGTTCAAGACCGATTTGGAGAAACTGCTGGCCGGCAAACCGGGCCTGGCTTTAGAGAAGCTCGCGTTCAAAACCGCCAACGGCGAAAGCAGCTTCAGCCTGGCGCTGGACCTGGACAAGCCGGCATCCTTCGACCTGCCTGCTCCTGAACTGGCCAAGCAACTGATCGCCCAGCTGGATGCCAAATTGCGGGTATCCAAAGCCATGATCAGTGATGTGGTCGGCGTGCAAGCAGCGATTGCCGGTGAAACGGACAAGGAGGCGATTGCCCAGCAGGCAACCATGCTCGGTGAAATGGCCAGCGGTATGGCGGTTGCCAGCGAGCTGGCCGTGCTGCAGGGCGAGGACATCAGCTCCAGCCTTCATTACGCCAACGACCAGATAACCTTCAACGGCAAGCAGATGACCGTGGATCAGTTCGTGGCTCTGGCCATGAGCAGCGGCGGCGGTATGGCGGGTATGGGCCATGAAGCCCCGGCTGATGAAGCACTGCTGGACGACAGCGAGGGTGAAAGTACCCTTCAGTAAACCCCGCTACGCCATTGGCATAGCCTGCGCGGTAAATACGGCCAGATGACCTGTAAAGCAGGGTGTCTGGCCGTTTTTGTTGGGACTCAATGGTTAGCAGGCCGTTGAAAAATGTAGGCGAGGCCGCTGAGACAAGGCGAAAACAGGCGAGGAAGCGGAGTTTACTGGCTGTAAATGAGCATTCCGAGCCTGTTTTCAACGCAGTATCAGCAACGTAGGTAGTTTTTCAACGGTCTGTTAGCGGTCGCCACGCTCGTACTTGTCCAGGGTATCGCTGGCGATCTGCCGGCCCAGCATGATCAGCTCCGGCGCCTTGTAGAACTCGAAGAAGCGGCATACCCGCTTGGGTACGTTGATCAGGATGTCCGGCGGGTAACCGGCGATTTTGTATTGCGACAACGAGGTTTGCATCACTTCAAAACTCTGGTTGATCAGCTCCAGCAGCGAGGCCGGGCCACTGAGGTCGGCGACGCGCGAGCCGCTGGCGGATTTTGGCGCGGCCGGTTTGTCCAGGCTGCCACGGGCGTTCTGCTGCCAGGGGTTGATGGCTTCTGGCTGCATTGCATGGCTTTGGTCTTCCAGCAGAAGCAGTGCGTCGTCTTCGCCAGGTTTGCGTTTGAATGACGGCAGGCGCGAGCCGAGCGAACTCATCAATAGATCGAAGCGCCCCTTGAGCGCCGGCGTACGCTCGATAATCGGCAGCTCGTAATGTCGTTGGTGGGCCGAGTTGAGGTTGACCGCAACAATCAGATCGCAGTGGGCGGACACTACTGGGACGATGGGCAGCGGGTTGAGCAGACCGCCATCGACCAGCATGCGTTTGCCTTGTACCACCGGGGTAAACAGGCTGGGGATCGCCGCCGACGCGCGCATGGCCTGATGCAGGCAGCCTTCCTGGAACCAGATTTCCTGTTGGTTGGTCAGGTCGGTGGCCACCGCCGTAAAGGGTATCGGCAGCTCTTCGATATTGATCTCGCCGACTATTTCACGAATCTTGCCAAAGACCTTTTCACCACGAATCGCCCCCAGGCGAAAGCTCACATCGAGCAGGCGCAGCACGTCCAGATAATCCAGGCTCTGGGTCCAGTCGCGGTATTCATTAAGCTTGCCGGCGGCGTAGATGCCGCCAACCACCGCGCCCATAGAGCAGCCGGCAATGCAGGCAATTTCATAACCGCGGGCTTCCAACTCTTCGATCACGCCGATGTGCGCATAGCCCCGCGCACCACCGGAGCCCAATACCAGCGCAATGCGCTTACTCATCCTGATGTTCCTCGTAACTATTAATGCAGCGAACATACGCGCCGAACAGCGTGCCGCCAAGGCGCGATTTGCTAGTATCAAGCGCACCTGAACGATGCATGGCGGCTTGGTAGAGACAGTGGCACTTTTGCCCGTTCTGCGCGTCTTACTGGCTGTATTGGTGTATCGCGATCGTTGATGGCGATGCACCCGGATGTTGAATCATTCGTCTGTCTACTTGCAGGAGTTACCTGATGAAACTGTGGATCGTGTTGCCCATGTTGCTGTTGGTGCTAAGCGGTTGTGCGGGGAAAACGGCTTATCGCAATAGCTGCGCTAATCAGCTGGACGCCGCCTGGCGCGAGCTGGACCTGGCCAAAGCTGAGGGGTTTACCGGTACGGTGAGTTACTCCAAGGCGCTGTCGCTGCTGACTGCGGCGAAGACCCAGCAGCAGTTCGAGGCTTACAAGGGCTGTACGGCGAAGTCTGAGCGCGCCCGTTTCTATATCCGTGAGTCGCGAGCAGGCCGCTGATGCAGCTGGATTTTAATGCACTCGAACCACTGGAGCGCTACCGCTGGTTAGCGTCGACCATCACCCCTCGGCCGATTGCCTGGGTCTCCAGCCAGTCGGCTGAGGGGGGCAACAACCTGGCGCCGTTTAGCTTCTTTCAAGTGATAAGCGATGACCCGCCGACCCTGATGGTCAACGTCAATCACCGTGCCGATGGCGGCCTGAAGGACACCCTGCTGAATGTGCAGGCCAGCGGCGAGTTGGTGATTCAGTTGGTGTCCTTTGCCCAGGCTGAGGCGATGAATGCCAGTGCGGCGGTGCTGCCGTACGGCATCAGCGAGTTTGAGCAGTGCGGTATCGCCAGCCAGCCCTCGCAGCGCATTGCGCCGCCTCGGGTGGCCGGTGCGGCGGTGGCCTTTGAATGCCGGGTGGCGCAAATTCAGGCCTACCCAGCAGAAAAGCCCAATTGCCACTTGATATTCGCCGAGGTGCTGTTGGCGCATATCGACGATGCGGTGCTCAACGAACAGGGCCGCATCGATGCGCACAAGCTCGATCTGGTCGGGCGTCTGGGCGGCATGGCTTACAGCCGCACCCGCGACACCTTCGAAATGCGCCGTCCTTAATAGCGCTTGCGCCGGCGCAGCAGCCATTTCTCTGCTTCGACACAGGCACATACCCCCATCGCTAACAGCAGGCACCAGCCCCAGGCGATTGCAGGCATGGCTGCGGTGGCGAAGACCTGTTGCATGGCCGGCCAGTAGGTGAGCAACAGTTGCAGGCTAAGTAACAGGCCGACCATGCCCCAGACCATCGGGTTATCGCGTAGGGAGAAACTCGCTGGCGTTTCAAGGCGTCGGCTGCTGAACAGGTAGCCGATTTCGCAGGCAACCACCGCGTTGACAGCTAGGGTACGGCTGCTTTCCAGGCTCCAGCCGAGCATCTGCGTGTAGAGGAATAAGCCCAGGCTGGCCAGGGTCATCAGCGCTCCGATAAAGAGCACGCGCCAGAGCAGATGCTGGCTGAGTAGATTGACCTTGGGATCACGCGGCGGGCGGCGCATCAGCTCGGCTTCGGCCGGCTCAAATGCCAAAGCTAGGGCTAGGGTCACAGCGCTGATCATATTGATCCAGAGAATCTGCAGCGGGGTGATCGGCAAGGTCATGCCCAGGGCAATGGCGGCCAGCAGAATCATGGACTGCCCACCATTGGTGGGGAGGATAAACAGAATGGATTTTTTCAGGTTGTCATAGACCGTACGGCCTTCCTCGACCGCATGGGCGATGGTGGCGAAGTTGTCGTCGGCCAGCACCATTTGCGCCGCTTCCTTGGCCGCCTCAGTGCCCTTGATGCCCATGGCCACGCCGATATCCGCACGTTTCAGTGCCGGCGCGTCGTTGACCCCGTCGCCGGTCATCGCGACTCGCGCGCCACAGGCTTGCAGGCGTTCAACCAGGCGCAGTTTGTGTGCTGGGTTGGTACGGGCGAAAACGTTGGTGGTGGGTAGCAATTGATCCAGCTGGCTGTCGCTGAGGCTATCGAGATCTGCGCCGGTCAGTGGCTTACCACCGCCCAGGCCAAGGCGCTGGGCAATGGCGCTGGCGGTGCCGGCATGGTCACCGGTGATCATCTTCACCGCGATGCCGGCGCTGTGGCAGTCCGCGATGGCGGCAATGGCTTCCTCGCGGGGTGGGTCGAGCATGCCAACCAGCCCGAGCAGCACGTAATCGCCGTCCAGGTCGTGATAGTCAAGCATCTGCTGGGGTTCGCCGAGCGGTCGAATGGCCAGGCCGAGCATGCGCAGTCCCTGGCTGGTGCCGCTGTCGAGGGCCTGATGCCAATGGCGCAGGTCGAGGGGTTCGGGATGGCCGTCGCGCCACTGGCGGTTGCAGGCTGCGAGCACACGCTCCGGCGCGCCGATCATATAGATCAGGCCATGGTGGGCATGGTCATGGTGCAGGCTGGCGGTGCAGCGCTGCTCGGAGCTGAAGGGGATGGCGTCAATTTGCGGCAGGTTGCGCGCCTCATGTTGCAGCTCCAGGCCGACTTTGGCAGCGAGGGTCAGCAGGGCGGCTTCAGTGGGGTCGCCAGTGATACACCAGCCATTTTCGCCGCTGCGCAGGCTGGCGTTATTGGCCAGCAGGCCGGCGCGGGCCAGCTCGCGCAGGTCAGCGGCGGCGTCCAGTTGGCACAGCTGGCCGTCATCGCAGTGAATACTGCCTTGTGGTGCATAGCCGACGCCGTCGACGCTGTAATGGTGCGCGGCGGTAAACACCTGTTGCACGGTCATTTCGTTGCGCGTCAGGGTGCCGGTCTTGTCCGAGCAGATCACCGTCACCGCGCCGAGGCTTTCTACTGCGGGCAGATGGCGAATAATCGCCCGGCGCTTGGCCATGCGCTGCACGCCGAGGGCGAGGATGATTGTCAGCACCGCCGGCAGGCCTTCCGGAATGGCCGCCACCGCCAGGCTGACTGCGGCCAGCAGCATGTCTTCTGCGCTGTAACCACGCAGCAGGACGCCAAAAGCAAAGGTCAGCAGCGCCAGAACGAGAATGCCCAGGGTCAGGTGGCGGGCAAATTTTGCCATATCGACCAGTAGCGGAGTTTGCAGGCTGACCACGTTTTCCAGCATATGGCTGATCTTGCCCAGCTCAGTCTCCTTGGCCGTGGCCACCACCACGCCTGCAGCGCTGCCGGCATTTACCAGGGTGCCGGAATAGGCCATGCAGCGGCGGTCGGCAAGGCTGGCTGTTGGCTCAACGGCGTCGGGCTGTTTGTCCACGGGCAGGGATTCACCGGTCAACGCGGCCTCGTCAATACGCAGGTCGCGGGTCTCCAGCAGGCGCAGGTCGGCGGGCACACGGTCGCCGGCCTCCAGCAGCACCCAGTCGCCGGGCACCAATTGTTCGGCGGCAATGCTGTGCACCTGGCCATTGCGGCGTACTCGGCTTTCCAGGCTGAGCATCTGCTGGATTGCCAGCATCGCCTGCTGGGCTTTGCCTTCTTGAACAAAACCGACCAGGGCATTGATCACCACCACGGCAAGGATCACCGCACTGTCGAGCCATTCGCCTAGCAGTAGAGTGAGCAGGCAAGCGCCGAGCAGAACGTAAATCAGCAGGTTGTGGAACTGCAGGGCAAAGCGCTTTAGCGGCCCGCTGACCTGCTGTTGCGGCAGCACATTGAGGCCGTGCTCGCTGAGCCGCTGGGCAGCGTCAGCACTGTCTAGGCCTTGGGTGCTGCTGTTGAGGTGCTGCAGGCTTTGTTGCGCTGGCAGTGCGTGCCAGTTTTGGCCAGGTGGCGCTTGCATTTGATGTGCTCCAGCGCTGTTCGGGCCTTTAGCCTAAACACCACAACAAGGGTGGGTGTTGGCTTGGATCAATTGAGTGGCTCATAAGTTCGTCAGTAAAGGTTTCCAGCGGCTATGCCGTGGCAACGCGGCGCAGTAGCATCATCAATCGGTCTTAAAGGAGTGATACATGCGCGCCCAACTGGAAACTGTGCTGCAAACGGTCAATCACGTGCTTTTGGGTAAGGAGGCGCAGGTGCGTCTGGCGCTCACCTGCCTATTGGCGCAGGGCCATCTGCTGATCGAGGACTTGCCCGGCATGGGCAAAACCACCCTCAGCCATGCCCTGGCCAAGGTGCTGGGCCTGAGTTTCCAGCGCATTCAGTTCACTTCCGACCTGCTGCCGGGCGACATTCTCGGCACCTCGGTGTTTGATAAGGACACCGGGCAATTTATCTTTCACCCAGGGCCAATCTTCGCCGAACTGGTGCTGGCCGATGAGATCAACCGCGCCACGCCGAAAAGCCAGAGTGCGTTGCTCGAAGCCATGGAAGAAGGCCAGGTAACCATCGAAGGCGCGACCCGGCCGCTGCCCGAACCCTTCTTTGTCATTGCCACGCAGAACCCGGTGAGTCAGGGCGGCACCTTTGCGTTGCCCGAGTCGCAACTGGACCGTTTTCTGATGCGCCTGTCCCTTGGCTATCCCGGTAAGGCCGCAGAAAAAGCCTTGCTGCTGGGTGACTCGCGGCGCTCGTTGTTGCCGAGCCTGCCGGCACTGCTCGATCACACTGAGCTGGCGCTTATACAGGCGGAAATCCCCAAAGTGCGCGCCAGTGATGCGTTGGTCGACTATGTGCTGCGCCTGGTCGATGCCACTCGCACCCAGCCGCAGTTCGCCTGGGGCCTGTCGCCACGGGCCAGCCTGGCGCTGCTGGCGGCGGCGCGGGCCTGGGCTTTCCTCGCGGGGCGTGATTACGTGATTCCGGAGGACGTGCAGGCCGTGCTGCCGTCTGTGGTTGGCCATCGCCTGCGCGAGCGCGCTGACCCCGCCGGACATGGCGCCGGCAGCCTGGTGCAGTGGTTGCTGCGTGAGGTGCCGGCGCTTTGATCGCCCAGCTTAAACCGCGCTGGAACCGCTGGTTGGCCCGGCGGATTCCGGCGGCTGCCAGTGTGCGGCTGAACCAGCGGCGGATCTTTATCATCCCCAGCCGGATTGGCGCGGCCTTTATGATGGCGTTGCTGTTGATGCTGCTGACAGCGATCAATTACCAGAACAGCCTGGCCTACGGCCTGACCTTTCTGCTGGCCTCGGTGTTTGTTGTCGCTATTTTGCACACCTACCGCAACCTGGCCGGGTTGATCCTCAAGGCCGGCAGTGCACCAGCGGTATTCGTCGGCGAGCCAGCCGGCTTTCGCGTGCGTCTGGAAAGCAGTCAGCGGCCTCATCAGGCCGTCAGCCTGGGTTGGCCACCGGCCGAGTTGCAAACGCTGGATGTGCCGGCCGAAGGCGTGGCCGAATGCCAGTTAAACCTGCCGGCGCTGCAACGCGGCTGGCTACGGCCCGGTCGTCTGCGGGTCGAGAGCCGTTTCCCGCTGGGGATTCTGGTGGCTTGGAGTTGGATTGATCTGGATCAGCGCGTGCTGGTTTATCCGCAGCCCTTGTCCGGTGATCTGCCGCTGTCCGCTGGTGCCAGTGAGGATCAGGACGAGGAGGGCAGCCGCCCCCATGGTCAGGGTGTGGACGATTACCAGGGGCTGAAGACTTATCAGCCGGGTGATTCCAAGCGTCGTCTGCACTGGAAAGCCTATTCCCGTGGCCAGGGGTTGCTGGTCAAGGATTTTGCCTCGATCACTGGGCGTGATCTGTACCTGGATTTCGACGCATTGGCCGGTGATGTGGAAACCCGTCTGTCGCTGCTTTGCCACTGGGTGCTGCAGTTGTCCGAGCGTCAGCAGCCGTTTGCCCTGAGCCTGCCGGGACAGGTGCTGGGCGCCGATAGCGGCGAGCTGCACCGCGATGCCTGCCTGCGCGCTTTGGCGCTGTTCGGGCGTGCGCCATGAGCCGGGTTACCGCGATTCCACGGATCAGCCTGACCTGGCTGCTGGTGGCGCAGGTACTGGTGATTCTTCCCCATTTGCCGCATTTGCCGCTGTGGATCATCGGCCTGTGGCTGGGCAGCGCCGCCTGGCGCATTCAGATTTTTCGCATGCGGGCGCGCTACCCGAATGCCTGGGCCAAGGGCGGTTTAATGTTGGCGGCGGCACTTGGGGTATTTCTATCCCGTGGCAGCCTGATTGGTCTGGATGCCGGGGTCGTGCTGCTGATTGCGGCGTTTGTGCTCAAACTGCTGGAAATGCGTACGCGGCGTGATGCGCTGGTGCTGATTTTTCTCGGCTTCTTTGTGGTGGTCACCGCCTACCTGTTTGATGACAGCATGTTGATGGCGTTTTACAGCCTGCTGCCGGTGACCGCCTTGCTCGCGGCCTTGATTGGCCTGCAGCAGAGCAGCCTGGCCACCCAGCCCTGGCCGACCGCACGCCTGGCTGGTGGGCTGCTGCTGCAGGCGCTGCCGGTGATGCTGCTGCTGTTTGTGTTCTTCCCGCGCATGGGGCCGTTGTGGTCGTTGCCGGTGCCGAATGACAAAGCCACCACTGGTCTGTCGGACAGTATGGCCCCAGCGGATATCGCCGACTTGAGCCGTTCTGCCGCCTTGGCATTTCGCGCCAGTTTCAATGGCGAAACACCGCCGCGCAGTGAGTTGTACTGGCGCGCGCTGACCCTGGATCGCTTCGATGGGCGGCGCTGGTCGCAATCCGATTACGCCGAGTTTGGCCCCAGCGCGCAGTGGCAGAAGCGAGGCGAAGCGCTGAGTTACAGCATCGTGATGCAGCCGAGCTCACAGCGCTGGCTATTTGCCCTGGATGTGGCGCAAACCTCGCTGGAGCAAACCCGACAGATGAGCGATTTCCGTCTGCAGCGCCGCCAGCCGGTGGACCGCTCGCTGATCTATCAGGCTACTTCATGGCCCGAGGCGCTGCGTGAGCCGCAACCTGTTCGGGAAACCTTGCGCCGTGCGTTGCAGTTGCCGGAGCAAGGCGAGCCGCGTAGCCGCGCCTGGGCCGAGCAGCTCAAGCGTGAGCATCCGCAGCCCGAACAACTGGTACAAGCGCTGCTTAGCCATTTCAACCGCGAACCCTTTGCCTACACCCTGCGCCCGCCAAGGCTGGGGGTGAACAATATCGATGACTTCCTCTTCGAGACCCGCAGCGGCTTTTGCGCCCACTACGCCGGTGCCATGACCTACGTGCTGCGCGCGGCGGGCATTCCAGCACGGGTGGTGGCCGGTTATCAGGGTGGCGAGTTCAATCCGGCAGGCAACTACGTACAGGTGCGTCAGTTCGATGCCCATGCCTGGGTCGAGTACTGGCAAGCGGGGCAGGGCTGGGTCAGCGTTGACCCGACCTTTCAGGTGGCGCCGGAGCGGATCGACATGGGCCTGGAAGAGGCCCTGGCGGGCGAGCAAAGCTTTCTTGAAGATTCGCCCTTTTCCCCGCTGCGCTACCGCAACCTCAGTTGGTTGAATGAGTTGCGCCTGGCCTGGGATAACGTCAATTACGGCTGGCAGCGCTGGGTGTTGGGTTACCAGAGCCAGCAGCAACTGGAGTTTCTCCAGCGTTGGTTGGGCCGCGTGGATGCTCAGTCGCTGGTGATCGGCTTGGTCGGCGGTGGGGCGCTGCTGCTCGGTTTGCTTGCGCTCTGGTTGTTCAAACCCTGGCAGCGTGAGCGCGATCTGCAGCAGCGCCTGTTCCGCCGTTTTGAGGGTTTGCTGGCGCGCCATGGTGTGCCGCGTAAACCCGGCGAAGGGCCGCGCGACTACGCTGCGCGGGCAGCCCAGCAGATACCGGCCCAGGCGCAGGAAATTGCTGACTTTGCGGCCGCCTTCGAGGCGCAGCGTTATGCCGGGCAAGAACCTTCTGCCCTGCAGTTACGTCAGTATCTAAAGGCGCTCAGGCGGGCCTTGCCTTGGCGGCTTACTCGCCTGGAGCCGTAGTGCCGCGACTATTGGCCACTTGTGGCTAATACATAAGCACATATGCTGGGGGGCAATTTCACCGGGGGATGCGATGCAAGACTTGATTGATGAGGTGCCACGACACGTACTGCGCATACACATGCGCGTGTTTGCCTGTCGTGAACGGCTGCGCGTGACCACCGACGATGAGGCCTTGCACGATCTGCGTATCGCCTTGCGTCAATTGCGCAGCCTGTTGCGGCCGCTGTCCTCGGTCGCCGTTTGTGAGGGCTTGCAGCAGCGCGCAGCCGAGCTGGGCCGTTTGACCGGCCCGCTGCGCGACCTTGAGGTGCTGCAGAGCTACCTGCAACAGCAAGGGCTCAATAGCGCCGCACAATCGCGCCTGCCTCTGTTGCAGCAAGGCTACCTGCAGCTGCTGGACAGTGCGCCGTTGGCGCAATTGTTGAACACATTGGATGACTGGCCGCAACAGTGGCGCGAGACTGCCAGCGACGGGCAACTGCGTGGCATGCCGAAGCTGATCAAGCAGCGTCTGCGCAAGGACCGCAAGCACCTGGTGCAGGCGTTGCTTGATCCCGCCCATGACCGTCATCGCCTGCGCTTGCTGGTCAAACGACTGCGCTACGCAGCCGAGGCCTATCCGCAGCAGGCCGAGTTGTCCGGGCGCACGCGCATGCAGCTGAAACAGGCGCAGTCGGCGCTGGGCGACTGGCACGACCACTGGCAGTGGCTGTTGCGCGCACAAACTGAAGCGGATTTGCAGCCGTGCGTGCCGGCTTGGCAGGCGGCACTGCAACAGGCCGAACAGCAGGCCGATCTCGCCCTGCAGGCACTGACCGCAGGATTTGCTCGCAGCAGCGACTGACTTGGCTGAAAAGTCGTTATACATTCGGCTTGTTTGGCCGAAATGTCGTGTCATTCGCTGGCGTCTTTGCCCTAAGATCACCCGCATCTTCAGATGTAGAGGTGTTTATGGGTTTTTCCGAGTTACTTCAGGCCGTGCGCGACAACCCGCAGGCCGTGCTGATTCCCGCGCAGTGGGGGCAGGGCCGTGCCAGTTTTGGCGGTCTGGTAGCAGCGCTGGTGTATGAGGCCATGCGCGCCCAGGTGCCGAGCGGGCGACCGCCGCGCTCCCTGGCGATTACTTTTGTTGGCCCAACCGCGCCGGATGTGCCGGTGAGTTTTGAAGTGGAAGTGCTGCGCGAAGGCAAGGCCGTTAGCCAGCTGCTCGGCCGGGCGATACAGGATGGCCAGGTGGTGACCATCGTACAGGGCAGCTTTGGTGCCGGGCGCGAGTCGCGCATCGCGGTACAGGCCGATCCGGCGCCGCAGGCCAAGGCGGTGGAGGCGTGCCAGGAGTTGCCGTATATCCCCAACGTCACCCCAGAATTCACGCGGTTTCTGGCCATGCGCTGGGCGTTTGGCGGCATGCCGTTTACCAATAATCCTTCACGCGAAATGGGCGGCTGGGTGCGCCTGCGTGACCAAGGCGTTGCTGAACCGGCCAGTGAAGCCCACTTGCTGGCCTTGGTGGATGCCTGGCCACCTGCGGTATTGCCACATCTGAGCGCGCCGGCACCGGGTAGCTCACTGACCTGGACCATCGAGTTCGTCCAGCCAATGAGCGAGCTGAGTACTCTGGATTGGTGCCTGTACCGCGCGCAGATAGAACATGCTCGCGATGGCTACGGCCATGTTGCGGCGGCGCTGTGGTCGTCGACCGGTGAGTTGCTGGCGATCAGCCGGCAGACAGTTGCGGTGTTCGGCTAAGCCTGTTAAGCCAGCTCTATAACTTGAGCTGGCGAATAGCCTTATTCAGCTCACCAGCCAAGTTGGCCAGGTCGGTACTGGTAATTGCTGACTGACCGGTTTGGCCGACGGTCTGTTCGGTTACATCGCGGATGCGGATCACCGCGCGATTCATCTCTTCCGCCACCTGGCTCTGTTGCTGCGCCGCCACGGCAATTTGCGTATTGCTTTCCCGCATATGCGCCACGGATTCGGTGATCGCCACCAGCGCCTGACCCGCTTCACCGGCCTGCTTGACGCATTCATCCGCCTTGATCGAGCTGTCCTGCATAAAGTCAACGGCATCGCGGGTGCCGCTTTGCAGGGTGTTGATCATCTGGGTGATAAGGTCGGTGGAGTCCTGCACGCGTTTGGCCAGGTTGCGCACTTCATCGGCCACCACGGCAAAGCCGCGACCCATTTCGCCGGCGCGGGCGGCTTCGATGGCGGCGTTCAGCGCGAGTAGATTGGTCTGTTCGGCGATGCCGTGAATCTCGCTGACCACGCCGCCGATCTTCTGGCTGTCGACTGCCAGCTGTTCAATCATCTGTGCGGTCTGCTGCACGCCGCTGGACAGCCCTGAAATCGACAGGCTCACGCGGTTGACCGCCTGCTGCCCGCTGTGCGCTAGGTGTTCGGCGTTCTTTGACTGGTCGCGAGTGTCGGCCGTGTGCTCGGCGATATGGTGCACGGTGGCGGACATCTCGTTGATCGCCGTGGCCGCCTGTTCGGTTTCGCTCTGCTGTTCGAGCATGCCCTGGCGCACATCGCGCATATTGCCGGCCAGGCGCTCAGCCCCTTTATCCAGCTGCGCCGCCGACTGCGCGACGATGCCAACTACGCGCTGGTAACCGGCCTGCATGGCATTGAAGGCGCTGGCCATCTGGCCCACTTCATCTTTGCAGTCCAGTGGCACACGAGCGCTGAGGTCTCCGCTTTTTTCCACCTGCAGCATCACGTCCTTGAGAGTGTTGAGGTGGCTGAGCAGAAAGCGAATCAGCAACTGCGAGGCCGCCAGCAACAGCAGCATCAACAGCGCGACGACCAGGGCGTAGCTGGGTGCGCGGTCGAAAAAAACCTCGGTCAGGCTCGGCGCCGAAGCGGTGATGGCCAGGCGCTGACCGTCTTCACGAACGATCACTTCGGCGCCGATCAGACCCTCGCTGCCCTGCAAATCGACCCAGCCCCGTGCATTGGTCAGGGCGCTGCCCTGATTATCCGGCAGGCGTGGCGTCTGCCCGCTGGCAAAGCTCAGCAGGTTGTCGGCCTTTGGCAAAGCCTGTTCCTGCGGCCATTGGCTTAATAAGCGTGCCTGCTGCTGTGCGGCCTGCTTGGCGGCGTCGTGATGCACCTGCTGTTCCAGCTGCAGCGCATAGAGCACCAGCAGCAGCGTGGTAAAGAAGGCCACGGCATTTACGGCCCAGAATTTGTACTTCAGGGAAAGGTCGCTGATCCAATGGCCCATGCAGGTGTCTCTGTGTGAGGTGGAGGCTTGGCAAAGTGCCAGTAGTGTCGCTCAGCCTCACAGTGGATCTATTGATCCTTATCAACAATGACCTATTGGCCGATTAGCTGACAGCACCCTTGAACGCGGGCAGGTTGAAGAAAGCCTGGGCCGTAGCGCTGGTATGGGCAGCCAGTACTTCTTCGGTTTCACCACGGTGCAGCGCCACTTCACGTAACACCTCGACGAGAAAGGCCGGCTCATTACGGCCGCTCTTCGGTTTCGGCCGCAGGCTGCGCGGCAGCAGGAAGGGCGCGTCACTTTCCAGCATCAGGCGGCCACGGGGGATTTCCTTGACCAGTGGATGCAGATGGCTGCCACGGCGCTCGTCGCAGATCCAGCCGGTGATGCCGATATGCAGGTCCAGATCCAGGTAATTGAACAGCGCGCGCTTCTCCCCGGTAAAACAATGCACCACGGCTGCCGGCAGTTGGTCGCGGAAGTGCCGCAGGATGGCCAGCAGGCGCTCGTCGGCATCGCGCTCGTGCAGAAATACTGGCAACTGCAGCTCCACCGCCAAGGCCAGTTGTTGCTCCAGCACCAGCTCCTGTTGTGGCCTGGGTGAGAAGTCGCGGTTGAAGTCCAGCCCGCATTCGCCCACTGCACGTACTCTGGGGTCGCTCAGCAGGGCTTTGAGTTGGTCGTGGCTGTCACTGTTCCAACTGCTGGCGTCATGGGGATGAATGCCAGCGGTGCTGAACAAATGCTCGGCGCGGTCATCCAGCTGCCGGCACAGCTCCAGGGCGTGCTGACTTTCCGCCAGGCTAGTGCCGGTCAGCAGCATTTGCTGGATGCCCGCGGCATAAGCGCGAGCGAGGAGTGCTTCGCGTTGTTCGGCAAAGCTTGGGTGAGTCAGATTGACGCCGATGTCGATGAGTTGCATGGTGCTACCTGCTGAATTGATTGGGCCAGCATAACAGAGCTTTTTTGATAGATTAAAAGCCAATAAATACAGCTACTTAAAGCCTATACATGATGTTGAACATGATTGCTGGCTGGCATCCAGATGCGGGCTGTGCGACCCTCCGCGCCCCGCGCGCGGGGTCAGTTGCCTTGTAAACGGCCTGTTTAGACAAGCCGCTGCGCTGATTTTACCGACCGATTCTGCCCCGGAGCCTTGATGTTGCGAGTGCTATTCACCTGCTGCCTATTACTGCTGTCCTGCACAGCGGTGGCGCGTGTGGTTGGACCGCTGGAGGTCGGGCAGCCCAAGACCTCCCGTGACCTGACGGGCATCCGCGACAGTGGTGAATTACGCGTGCTGGTCAACCAAAGCCGCAACAGCTCGGGCGAGGTCAAGGGGCAGAGCATCGGTGTCGAGTACCAGCGCATGCGCGCCTTCGAGCAGTACCTCAACCGCAACTCGCGCAGTGGCCGCACGCTCAAGCTGAAGATCATCCCTCGCGCCAAGGATCAGCTGCTGGCCGCCTTGCAGCGCGGCGAGGGTGATCTGGTTGCACCTGGTGAGCTGCTGAATATGCCGCGCGGCAGCAAGCTCAGCGCCAGCGCGGCAATCCGCAGCAATGTGCCACTGATCATCGTCGCCAAACAGGGTAACCGGCGTTACCAGAACCTCGAGCAGCTCTCCGGGCGCAGCCTGGCCTTGCCTGCGGGCAGTGTGGCGGGGGAAGCGGTGCGGGCGGTCAATCAACGGTTGATCGACAGCAAACGGTCGCCGATTATCGTCGAGTGGGTCGATCCCAGCCTGGCGGTTGAGGATGTGCTGGAGATGGTCCAGGCCGGCATCTTCAGCGTCACGGCGGTCGAGCAGCCGATTGCCGAGCGCTGGGCCAAGGTGATGCCCAAGCTGCGCCTGGACCGTCACCTGCAATTGGCCAATGACGGCGATATGCGCTGGTACGTGCGCCGTGATACGCCAATGCTCGGCGCGAGCATCGACCGCTTTCTCAAGGGCTACCGTGACCCGGCTGATCAGGATGCGGCGTTCCTGCGCGTCTACCGGCGTCTGTACAAGGTGCATTACCCGCTGGGCCGCGCCGAGCGTCAGCGCCTGGAAAAGGTCCGTCCGGTGCTGCAGCGCTATGCCAATCAGCATGATTTCGACTGGCTGACCCTGGCTGCCGTGGCCTTCAAGGAATCCACCCTCAACCCAGCGGCACGCGGTGCCGGTGGCGCGACTGGGCTGATGCAGATCACCCCGGCTGCCGCGCGCAGCGTTGGCGTCAGCAATATCAGCGTGCTGGATAACAATGTGCAGGCCAGCGCCAAGTACCTGGCGATGATTCGCCGCAACTACTTCAACAGCCCGCAACTTAACGAACGCGAGCGCATGGCCTTTATCCTGGCCGGCTACAACATGGGCCCACAACGGGTGCAAAGCCTGCGGGCAGAAGCCCGCAGGCGCGGTCTAAATCCCAATCAGTGGTTTTTTCAGGTCGAGCGGGTGGCCATGGAGCAGATGGGCATGGGCGTGGTCAGCTATGTGAATAGCGTCAACAAGTACTACCTTGCCTATGACCGTGAGCGCTATCTGCTGGAACCGTAGCGTTCAGCCTGGGAGGTTCGATCTATTAGTTTAATCGATGTATTAAAGCGATTTTATTGGCTTTAAATATTGGTTAATTAGTTTAATCTTCACGCCATCACTCCCCACTACAAGGATTGCTGCACATGAACGCTCTGATCAAATCTGTTGTTGCGACCCAGGCTGGCTATGGCCTGACCGTGCTGCGCATCATCGCCGGCATCACCTTTGCCGCCCACGGCGCGCAGAAGCTGTTTGGCTGGTTTGGCGGTTACGGCCTGGAAGGCGTAGGCCAGTGGATGGAAAGCATCGGCTTGGCGCCGGGCTACCTGCTGGCGCTTATGGCCGGTAGCGCCGAGTTCTTCGGTGGCATTGCTCTGATCATCGGCCTGCTGGCCCGCCCAGCTGCAGCGGTGCTGGCGGTGACCATGGTGGTGGCGATTGCCACTGTGCACCTGGCCAATGGCTTCTTTATGAGCAACAACGGGTATGAGTTCGCACTAGCGCTCTTGGCGATCAGCGTCGCGATCCTGATTGAAGGTGCTGGCAAGCTGTCGCTGGACAAGCGCATCGCCGGTTAAGCGACTCGGCAGCAGCCAGCAGAAAGCCCACTTCGGTGGGCTTTCTGCGTTTCAGGGCTTGGGCTTGTTCTTCGTCGCCAGTTGTTCGGCGGCTTCCAGGCGCAGTTGTTCGCGTTCATCGAAGTTCTCGGCAGCCAGCTGGGCAATGGCTGTGCGTTTGTCACGGGCGCTCATGCCGGGGTTGTTTTCGATGGCGGCTTTTGCAGTGCTGTACTGGGCGATACGCTTTTTCCAGGTTTGCCGCTGCTGGTCGAGAACTTCGAGGCGCTGGGTGGCTTCGGCGCCGACCAGTTGCTGACGCAGCTGGCGGATCTGTTCCGGTTTGGCGCCAGTTGCCTGCAATTGCGCGGTCTGTTGGCGTAGCTCGTTCTGCAGTTGTGGCAGCACGGTGTCCTGCATTTCGGCTGGCAGGCTGTTGCGCAGTTGGTCGACGGCGGCGGCTTTGCCGGCATCGTCCAGTTGGCTGTTGTGCAGAATCGCCAGGCGTTGCAGGGTGAACTGGTTGTAGGCCTCTTCGCGGGCGAAGAACGCCTGCTGCGTTTGGCTATCGAAGATCCGCGCGCGCAGCGCCTGCACCGCAGTCTCGCGCTGGCGCAAGGCATCCAGATTGGCCATTTGCGGCAGGTCGCGTTCAAGCAGTACCAGTTCACGTTTGTAATCGAGGTATTGGTTGAGCAGGGTCAGGGCCTGTTCGCGGGCAGTGGCCGGCAGCTCTGCGGCGATATAGGCGCGCAGCCGCTCGACGCTGGTACGCAGCGGTTCTTCACCGGCTGCGGCAAGGAAGTAATCGAAGATCCGCCGGATGTCTTCGCTGATCAGCAGATTGCCATTGGCATCCAGGCGAAACACCCCATCCACCGTGGTGCCGCCAAATGAGACGGGCAGGCGTTTTAATGGCCCTGCCTTGGTCTGCGCGCCGTTCTGGCTGTGTGTGGCGGGCGGCGTTTCAGTGCGGTGTATGAGCTGTGGCGTATCGACGCTGAGCGGTGCTGGAACATCCATAGGTTGCAGGTACAGCGCCAGAGCCAGGCAGGCGGCAAACAAAATAGGTGCTAGCAGTAGGAGTTTTTTCACAGGCACTCTTCATATGTACAGGCTGGGTCAGGCGGCACTGCGAGACAAGGTGGGCAGAAACGCCAGGGGCTGGATGCCGCCCCTGGCGAAGTTGTTACAGACCGTTGTTTTTAAGGCGGTTGGCATGCTGGCGATAGACCGTGACAGGGTCGGTCTCGAACAGGCTGGTCAAGCCCAGAGTCTGGTTGACCTCATCAAGGTGGTTCATCCGGTAGTTATCGCGGATCACCTTGCCCATGCGTGAGCTGCAGCGACCGACCAGACCGTCGTTAGCTTCGCCTTTGAAGGTCAGCGCGGTGGCGCCTAGCAGCAGGTCGCTCGGGTCGATGATATTGGTCACCGGGCTGGTGCCGCTCCAGGAGTAGTAGCGCACGCCATTCACGCTGTAGGCGCCTTCACCGCAGGCGGTGGTGGGAATGCCTTGCGGGAACTTGGCGTTGAAGCGCGCCGCGCCTTCACTGTTGAGCGATTCCAGCGAGCCCAGAGCGTTCTGCGGGCTGGTGCTGGAACTGCCGGAGAGGAAGTTGATCAGTGTGCCGAGGCCATTGACGATGCCGGCGAGCAAGGTTTCCCCGACCGAACCTGGCGGAACCTGGCGAATAAAGTCGGCAGTGGCCGAGCCTTTATGTGGCGCACCGACGCTGGTGGCCGAGGCAACCAGGTTAGGGCTGACTGCGGCGACATAGCGAATGGTCGGCCCGCCATGGCTATGGCCGATCAGGTTGACCTTGGGCTTGCCGCTGATGGCGACAATGTCTTCCACCTGGGCCAGCAGTTCTTCGCCGCGAGCTTCTGAGGTGTTCAGTTGACTGACTTCGGTGATGTAAACACTGGCGCCGTCACGGCGTAGCGCGGCAGGAATGCCGTACCAGTAATCAACCCCGAGGAGGCTGTCGAAACCGAGCATGCCGTGGGCCAGTACGACCGGGTATTTGGTTTGGGTGTAACCGGAGGAGCCGAACCAGAAGGCATGGGTGTTGCCGGAGGCCAGTAAACCGGCGCCCAGGCAGAGGGCGAGCAAGGTTTTATTGTTGTTCATGGGTGCTCTCGCTAGGGTTAATCAGGCAGTTCAAGGCAGTCCATGCCGCCAAAACGCCGATCCCGTGGCGTGTACATCAGCCCAAGGGTATTGGCAGAAACCATGCCAGTAGCCGCAAACAGCCGTGTAGCCCTCTGCCACGGGCACTACATCGAAGTTGTGGGCAACCAGGTGTTGGCGCAGTGCCGTGGTTTGTTACGGGGTGAAACACCGTAAGCCTGGATTCAGGCCCCATATGACGGAGCCGCGACCTGCGCTCCGGCGACAAAAATGTAGGCCGATTGGCCGATTAGCGGTATCACCAATCAAAGGTTGGGGGAGTTGGGCATGGCTGTAGCCGAGCGCCTTGACAGCGTTGCGCGGGCTTCTCTAGGATGCCGACCCATGCGCCGATTTAAACAGCTACTTGCGGGGCGCCGGGTTACCTGCTGATTGCAGCGCCCTGAGAAGCACTCTTCGGAGGCTTTGAAATTCCGCTAAAGCGCTGGTTCGGTGTCGCCTCTCACCGCTGCCCAGCGGACCCAATGAGGCGGAGACATATCGATGCACTGTCCCCAACCGCTTATTCGCCTGGCCCCGATCACTTCTGGGCTGGCCTTGCGCAATCCGAAAATCCTCCTGGGTGGTAGCCACCAGCCAACCCTGCTGCGTTATCTGGACGGCTGGCCCAAGCGTTGGCCGGGGCCGCGAACCTTTCTGATCAACTTTGTCCACGATGGCGAATCTCTGGCACGCTTTGCCAGTCATTACTTCGATATGGCGGTGATTGAGGCGCCGTCGGCTGAGCAACTGGAAGAAACCGTGCGTCAGCTGGCGCGGGTGGCCAGGCAGGGGCTGATCACTCGGCGCTGACTGCTCGTTGAATGATGCAGCAGCTTTGACCAAAGTCAGTGCCGATCCGCTAGGCTCAAACGATATTTTCAGGGAGTGGGCTATGTTCGAATCCGCCGAAATCGGCCGCAGCATTGATAAAGAAACCTATGAGGCCGAGGCCCCGGTGCTGCGTGAAGCGCTGCTGGAGGCTCAGTACGAACTGCAGCAGCAAGGGCGTTTTGCCGTGCTTATCCTGATCGATGGGATCGAAGGGGCGGGTAAGGGCGAGACAGTCAAATTGCTCAACGAGTGGATGGATGCGCGGCTGATTCAGGTCAACACCTTCGACCAGCAGACCGATGAGGAATTGGCCCGTCCGCCGGCCTGGCGCTACTGGCGGCAACTGCCGCCCAAGGGGCGTATCGGCATCTTCTTCGGTAACTGGTATAGCCAGATGCTGCAGGGGCGGGTGCATGGGCGGATCAAGAACGCTGTGCTCGACCAGGCCATCGACACCACCCTGGGGCTGGAGCGCATGCTCTGTGATGAAGGCACGCTGATCTTCAAGTTCTGGTTTCATTTGTCTAAACAGCAGATGAAAGCACGCCTCAAGGCCCTGCAGGACGACCCGCTGCACAGCTGGCGGATCAGCCCGCTGGACTGGCAACAGTCAAAAACCTACGACAAGTTTGTGCGGGTTGGCGAGCGTGTACTGCGCCGTACCAGCCGTGATTACGCGCCCTGGTATGTGGTGGAGGGCGTGGATGAGTATTACCGCAGCCTGACTGTCGGGCGCATCCTGCTCGATGGTCTGCAAGCGGCGTTGAAGGCCAAGAACCGTCCTGTGCCCCATCCCCATGCTGCGCCGCTGACCTCCAGCCTGGATGAGCGCGGGTTGATCGACAGCCTGGACATGACCCAGGCGCTGGACAAGGACAGCTACAACGAGCAACTGGTGGTTGAGCAGGCGCGGTTATCCAGCCTGATGCGCGACAAGCGCATGCGCCGCCATTCGCTGATCGCGGTGTTCGAAGGCAACGATGCGGCGGGTAAGGGCGGGGCGATTCGCCGGGTGATCGGCGCGCTTGATCCACGGCAGTACCGCATTGTTCCGGTTGCTGCGCCAACCGAAGAAGAGCGCGCGCAGCCTTACCTGTGGCGTTTTTGGCGGCATATTCCGCCGCGCGGCAAATTCACCGTGTTTGATCGCTCCTGGTATGGCCGGGTGCTGGTGGAGCGGGTCGAGGGCTTTTGCAGCAGCGGCGACTGGCTGCGCGCCTATGGCGAGATCAACGACTTCGAAGAGCAGCTCAGCGAAGCAGGCGTGGTGTTGGTGAAGTTCTGGCTGTCGATTGATCAGCAAACCCAGCTGGAGCGTTTCAAAGCCCGTGAGCAGATTCCCTTCAAGCGTTTTAAGATCACCGAAGAAGACTGGCGCAACCGCGAGAAATGGCCGCTGTACCGCGATGCGATAGGCGATATGGTCGACCGTACTAGCACGGAAATTGCGCCCTGGACGTTGGTGGAAGCCAATGACAAGCGCTTTGCCCGAATCAAGGTGCTACGCACCATTAACCAGGCCCTTGAGGCCGCGTTTGCCAAAGGCTGAGTGATGGTTTTGTATGGGTAACAGCGTGGTCGCGCATACGGTTGATGAATGATCATCGTCGGTTGAGATTGTCCGGTCTTCGGCATGACCGGCTCGCGCCAGGTCGGCCATCTGGTACGTGAGCTGCAACGGCTCAAGCTGCGCTACGGCATCGTCACCCTGTGTGTGGGCGGCGGTATGGGTGCAACTGGGTTGTTTGAAGCGGTGCGCTGATCAGCATCAGGTTGACCGCCATGGATGGTAGGCCATAAAAAACCGCGATTATTCGCGGTTTTTTATTGGCTGGCGTTTGGCGCTTTAGAACGCGCGGCTCTCGATAATCTCGTTGGCTTGGATCATCCGGCGGATATAGAAGGCGATTTCGCGTTCGGCATCCGTTCGATTGAAGTAGGGGCCTTCCAGCGTGCCCTCGCGGGTGGAGAAGAAGTATTGGCCGTTGACCGCGCTAACGCGTTCGCTGCGGTAGTGGGTGCCGGGGTTATGATCGATATGGCGTTGGCCGAACATAAATAAACCTCCCGCAAAATGAACTGCTGAAGTCAGTCTAAACGGCGTTTTTCTGGCTGCGGAATTTAACGACAAATGGTTGTTTTTGCCGAAAATCGGCGTAATTTCTCTGTTTTTAACATTTTTTGACGCCAGAACACTGACTTGATGCTGTGCGGCCATCAGTACAGTGCGCTGTATGGCCGTACTGGACTGTGGCTGTGCCAGTTTTCAATGCAGTAGATCGTTAGCAGGTGCTCAGGCGCGTACGCCGAGTGCCTCAGCTCGGCGTAGCCAGCTCTGGCGCTGTTCTTCGCTGGAGGGTCGCACCGGGGCGAACTCAGCCAGGCGGCGGGTTTTGATGCCGCTGAAACCGAGGATGGTGCGGGTCATCTGCCGGTGCCCGGGCGCGCCGTAGATCCAGCGGAAGTACCAGGGCGGCGTATCCATGGTCACCAGCAGATCGGCCGTGCGCCCTGTTAGCAGCTTGTCCCAGAGCTGCGAGCGGTTGCGGTACTTGAAGGCGAAACCCGGTAGAAAGGTGCGGTCGAAGAAGCCCTTGAGCAGCGCAGGAATGCCGCCCCACCAGACCGGATAGACGAACACCAGATGCTCGGCCCAGTGAATTTGCCGCTGCGCTTCCAGCAGGTCCGGTTCCAGGGCCTGGCTCTGTTCGTAGCCGTCGCGCAGCACCGGGTCATAGCTCATCTCGCCGAGCTTTAGCTGACGCACCACATGGCCTTTGCTGCGCGCCCCCTGGGCATAGGCCTCGCCGAGGGCATGGCAGAAACTGCTGTTTTTCGGTGTGCCGAGAATCATCAGGATGCGTTTGCCGTCCCCCTCCAGTGGTGTTGCGCCGCTCTTTGCTTCTTCACTCATGTTGACCTGCCTCCAGCATGTTTTCAGGACGCACCCAGGCGTCGAATTGTTCATTGCTTAGGTAGCCCAGTTGCAGCGCTGCTTCCCGCAGGGTGGTGCCATCCTGATAGGCCTGCTTGGCGATTTCCGCGGCCTTGTCATAGCCTATATGCGGGTTCAGCGCGGTTACCAGCATCAGGCCACGTTCCAGGTGTTCGGCCATTTTCGCCGCATCGGGTTGCAGGCCAGCCACGCAGTGCTGCTGAAAGTTGTGGCAGCCGTCCGCCAGCAGGCGGATCGATTGCAGCAGGTTATGGATGATCACCGGCTTGAACACATTGAGCTGCAGATGCCCCTGGCTAGCAGCAAAGGCAATCGTGGTGTCGTTACCCAGTACCTGACAGGCCAGCATCGACAGGGCTTCGCATTGGGTGGGGTTGACCTTGCCCGGCATGATTGAGCTGCCAGGCTCATTGGCCGGTAAACGCACTTCAGCAAAACCGGCGCGCGGGCCGGAGCCGAGTAAACGTAGGTCATTGGCAATCTTCATAAGGGCCACTGCCAGGGTTTTCAAGGCGCCTGATAGTGCCACCAGCGGCTCATGGCCGGACAGTGCGGCAAATTTGTTCGGCGCGCTGACCAGCGGCAGGCTACTCAAGGCTGCCAATTCGGCGGCCATCGCCTCGGCAAAGCCCTGCGGCGAGTTGAGCCCCGTGCCGACCGCAGTGCCGCCCTGGGCCAGCTCGCAGACGGCCGGCAGAGCGGCCTGGATTGTTCGCTCGGCATAATCCAGTTGCGCGACAAAGGCCGACAGCTCTTGGCCGAAGGTCATGGGCGTGGCGTCCATCATATGGGTGCGCCCGGTCTTGACCAGGCGCG
The DNA here is from genome assembly GCF_056312395.1 of Pseudomonas sp. C7.1. NCBI lineage: Bacteria > Pseudomonadati > Pseudomonadota > Gammaproteobacteria > Pseudomonadales > Pseudomonadaceae > Pseudomonas > Pseudomonas sp. C7.1. The sequence goes on from NZ_JBWDTL010000003.1 coordinate 1,256,920, forward strand.
CATGGCGTTCGGCTTGTTCCTGCAAACCGTCACGCAGCTCGCGCAAGGCCGGCAGTAGCTGTTGCTGCACGGCTTGCACAGTGGCTATATGCATGGCCGTGGGGAAGCTGTCGTTGGAGCTTTGCGCGCGATTGACGTGGTCGTTAGGGTGCACCGGCGTCTTGCCGCCACGGCCGTTGCCGGCCAGTTCATTGGCGCGCCCGGCGATCACTTCATTGACGTTCATATTGCTTTGCGTGCCGCTGCCGGTCTGCCAGACCACCAGCGGAAATTGCTCATCATGCTGGCCGGCCAGCACCTCGTTGGCGGCTTGCTCGATCAGCCGGGCCAGATCGGCCGGCACTTCACCGATGCGCTGATTGACCCGTGCGGCGGCCTTCTTGATCAGCGCCAGGGCATGTACCACCGGCAAGGGCATGCGCTCCTGGCCGATGGCAAAATTGACCAGTGAGCGCTGGGTCTGCGCGCCCCAGTAGGCTTCATCAGGTACTTCAATCGGGCCCAGGCTGTCGGTTTCAGTGCGGCTCATGGCGGCTCTCCTGATGATTGCGTGTGTAGCAAACGAGTTGCCAGGCCGGGATTGCCAGCCTGGGCGTATCCCAACTTAGGTCGCTATGCATCAGTAGAGGTTCAACATCGACTGCTGATTACCAGCGGGCGCGGGTTTCACCCAGCCAGCCAAGGGCGTTGTTGACGGGCACGCGCTCACCTTCAGGGCCGCGTAGAACACCCTCGAAATGCCCGAACCACTGCTGCGTATTTGCATAGAACGGCCCGAGCCGGCGGTAGGCCTGGTGGCGCTGACGTGGGGTGAAGGTCAGTTGTACGGCATCATTCGGGCTGCGCAACTGCCAGGGCGCCAGCGGGTTGTGTGGTGCCTGGGTAATGGTGATGGGCATATCCAGGTGCTGCAGTTCGCCGCCAAACCACAGGGTGTTTTCTGACAGGCCGCTGTGGTCTGTCCAGCCGGCGCCGAAGTTGCCGGCGATGCCGCCGGGCGCAGCAAAGGCAGCGCGGGTCCAGTGGCTGTTGAGTGGCCAGACGCCACGGCCGAAATCCATCGAGGCAAAGCTTTGCCCAGTCACGCAGCTGTAATGCTGTTTGCCTAGCTGCACACTGCCACTGCAGGGCAGGCCCAACTGGCGGCTGGTGGCGTGAAAACTTTGCGGGCCAAGCGGGGCGACCAGGTTGACCGAGTCCAGGTGGGCAGGGCGATGAATATCCAGGGCAACCGACAGTGGTTGCCCGCCAATATCCGGCGCATTGATGGTGATGCGCGTGCGCCCAGTGTGTTCAGCTACGCGCAGTTGCAAGCGAGCGTGGTTGAATTCGTGGCTTGCCTGCGGCTGATCTGGTAGGTCGCAGCCACGGCCGAACAGGCGGTACTGGCTGTAAGCGACGGCTTGGCCGCTTTGCAGATCAAGGAAGTAAGCGGCGGCGTAACCCAGGTAGTCGAGGTCGGCCTGGGTAAACGAAAGCATCCACTGTGGGGTGGTGATGCACCAATGGTTCCAGCGTTTGCGTCGGCCGAAGTGCCCGGGTATCGCACAATCGATCATGGGCCTGGGCGACCAGCCAATCGCCTGCGGGTTAAGGCGGCCGTGGCTGTCGCATAGCGCGATGGCGGCAAGAGGCTCTGGGTGAGTGAAGCTGTTCATCGACACGTCCATGTGTGTGCTGGTGCTTCGCTTTGTGGGCTGGGCACGCTGAAGCAGAAGATGGATTATCCCGTCGAGCATGCACAGGCGTTGGCCTGCTCGGCAAGTGCTGGCATTTTGGCCTTTAAGCAAGCAGTGCGCCAGTGCACAGTTGTAGTGTGAGTTGGTTGGCGCTGTTCGCATACTTGAGTGTGGCAAGCGCTTGGGCACAAAATACTGGCAATCGAGTCCAACAGGACTCTTTCCCTTCCTCAGGAGTAGTACATGTCTCGTTTACCTGCCTTTTGCGCTGCCCTAATACTGACGTGCGGTAGTGTTCAGGTGTTTGCCGATGCCAAAAGCCATGCCGCCGACGCCGAGCGTTTCCTGCTGCTGGCCCGCGCCGACAAGCTGGCGGTGCCGGTGTACGCCCAGGTGCAGCAGATGTTTGCCCAGCGTTTTGCCGAGAGCAATGCGCCGCAGAGCGAGAAGGCTGTGCTGGAAACCTATCAGGCCCAGGCCAATGTCGCGCTTGAACAGGCCGTGGGCTGGGGCAAGCTTAAACCGGACATGGTCAAGCTCTACACCAGCAACTTTAATGAGCAGGAAATGAAAGACCTGATTCGCTTCTACGAATCGCCGCTGGGCAAGAAAGTCCTGGAGAAGATGCCGACGCTGACCGCGCAGTCGGCGCAGCTGACCCAGGGCAAGCTGGAAGCCGCCGTACCCAAGGTCAACCAGCTGCTGGCGGAAATGACCACCAAACTAACGCCGAAAAAGCCCTGAGTGACTGTACCCATGCCGAAAATCGATTTGCTGCAAGCCGCTCTGGCGAGCCTGCAGCCCCAGCACCTTGAGGTGCTGGATGAAAGCCATATGCACAGCCGTGGCCTGGAAACCCATTACAAGGCGGTGATCGTCAGCGAGCAGTTCGCCGGCCTGAACGCGGTCAAACGCCACCAGAAGGTCTATGCCGCCGTAGGGGAGCTGATGGGCCAGATCCATGCCCTGGCGCTGCACACCTACACCTCCGATGAATGGTCGCAGCAGGGCGTGGCTCCGGCTTCGCCAACCTGCAAGGGCGGCCACTGAGACAATTGGCCCCTACACGCCAGGTCTGAAGAAACGTAAACTGCGCCGCCGCCGGCTCAAGGTGAACAAACCTGGGCCGGCGTATTTTTTTGTATCCCGGTCCGCCCTTTACGTGGGCGACTACTGAAGGACATGCACATGACTGACAAGATCGTTGTCGCCGCGCTGTATAAATTCGTTTCCCTGACTGACTTCCATGAGCTGCGCGAGCCTCTGCTGCAGGCCATGCTGGATAACGGCATCAAGGGCACCCTGCTGCTCGCTGAAGAAGGTATCAATGGCACCGTCTCCGGCTCGCGTGCCGCTATCGATGGCCTAATGGCCTGGTTTGGCCTGGATGCGCGCCTGGCCGATATCGATCACAAGGAATCCTATTGTGATGAGCAGCCGTTCTATCGCACCAAGGTCAAGCTGAAGAAGGAAATCGTCACCCTCGGCGTGCCAGGCGTTGACCCGAACCAGAAGGTCGGTACCTACGTCGAGCCCAAGGACTGGAACGCACTGATCTCGGACCCCGAGGTGCTGCTGATCGATACCCGCAACGACTACGAAGTGTCGATTGGCACCTTCGAAGGCGCGGTAGACCCGAAGACCAAGTCGTTCCGCGAGTTCCCCGAGTACATCAAGGCGCACTTCGATCCGGCCAAGCACAAGAAAGTCGCAATGTTCTGCACCGGTGGCATCCGCTGCGAAAAAGCCTCCAGCTATATGCTCGGCGAGGGCTATGCCGAGGTCTATCACCTCAAGGGCGGCATCCTCAAATACCTGGAAGAAGTGCCGCAGGAACAGACCAAGTGGCAGGGCGACTGTTTCGTTTTCGATAACCGCGTCACCGTGCGTCACGACCTGAGCGAAGGCGACTACGACCAGTGCCACGCCTGCCGCACGCCGGTGTCGGTGGAAGATCGTCAGTCCGAGCGCTACACCCCTGGCGTTAGCTGCCCGCATTGCTGGGACTCGCTGCCGGAGAAGACCCGCGCCGGGGCCCGCGAGCGTCAGCGGCAGATCGAGCTGGCGAAAGAACGTAATCAGCCGCACCCGCTGGGCTACAACCCCCGACAATCGCGCGAGGCTTAAGCATGCACGCACGCCTGCTCTATGTGATGGACCCGATGTGTTCCTGGTGCTGGGGCTTTGCCCCGGTGCTGGAGTCCCTCGCCGAGCAGGCCGCTGCGGCAGGCGTCGGCCTGCAGCTGGTGCTGGGCGGTTTGCGCCGTGATGGCGTGGCCATCGATGCGGCGGCGCGGGTGCGCTACCTGGGCTACTGGCAGGCGGTGAATGCCAGCACAGGCCAGCTGTTCAACTTCAATGAGGGCCTGCCCGAAGGCCTGGTGTACGACACCGAGCCGGCCTGCCGTGCATTGGTTACGGCGCGCAGCCTGGCTCCTGAAATGGTCTGGCCGCTGGCGCAGTTGATCCAGCGCGCGTTCTATACCGAAGGCGTGGATGTAACCCGCGCCAGTGTGCTGGTGGAGCTGGCCGAGCGCGCCGGCATTCCGCGCATCGTGTTTGCCGAAGCCTTCGACAGCGCCGCACAGCGCGCCGCCACTGCAGCCGATGTCAGCTGGGTGCAGGATCTGGGGATCGCCGGCTTTCCCACCCTGCTGGCCGAGCGCGACGGCCAACTGGCGCTGCTGACCAACGGTTATCAACCCCTGGATGTGCTGCAGCCCTTGCTTGCGCGCTGGCTGGAGCGCGCCGCCCATGCCTGATCGCTTGAGTTGGGCAGAAATTCGCCGGCTGGCCCTGCACCATAAAAAAGCCCTGATCCTGGCCAACCTGGTGGCGGTGTTTGCCACCCTGTGCAGCGTGCCGATCCCGCTATTGCTGCCGCTGCTGGTTGACGAAGTACTGCTGCAGGACGGCGATGCGGCGCTCAAGGTGATGGACAACTTCCTGCCCATCGCCTGGCAGAGCGCCGCCGGCTATATCGGCCTGATGCTGGTGCTGACGTTCTTTCTGCGTGGCGGTGCGCTGATCTTCAACGTGTTACAGGCGCGGCTGTTTGCTCGGCTGTCGAAAGACATCGTCTACCGTATTCGCATTCGCCTGATCGAGCGGCTTAAGCGGATTTCTCTCGGTGAATACGAAAGCCTGGGCGGTGGCACCGTAACCACTCACCTGGTCACCGATCTGGAGACCCTCGATAAATTTGTTGGCGAAACCCTGAGCCGTTTTCTGGTGGCGGTGCTGACCCTGGCCGGCACCTCGGCGATCCTGATTTGGATGCACTGGCAGCTGGCGCTGCTGATCCTGCTGTTCAATCCGCTGGTGATTTACGCCACGGTGTTGCTGGGCAAGCGGGTCAAACACCTGAAAAAGCTGGAAAACGACAGCACCGGGCGCTTTACCCAGGCGCTGACTGAAACCTTAGAGGCCATTCAGGAAATCCGCGCCGGCAACCGTCAGGGCTTCTTCCTCGGTCGCCTCGGTGGCCGCGCCAAGGAGGTGCGTGACTACGCCGTTGCTTCGCAGTGGAAGACCGACGCCTCCAACCGCGCCAGCGGTCTGCTGTTCCAGTTCGGTATCGACGTATTCCGCGCCGCCGCCATGCTTACCGTGCTGTTCTCCGACCTTTCGATTGGCCAGATGCTCGCAGTGTTCAGCTACCTGTGGTTTATGATCGGCCCGGTCGAGCAGCTGCTCAGCCTGCAATACGCCTTCTACGCCGCTGGCGGCGCCCTGACGCGGATCAACGAGTTGCTGGCGCGCAAAGATGAGCCGCAATACCCCGGCGGTGTTAATCCATTCAAGGGTCGCGACACCGTGGGCATCGAGGTCAGCGGGTTGATCTTCGCCTACAACGATGAGCCTGTGCTGGATCACCTCAACCTGAGCATTGCACCCGGTGAGAAGGTCGCCATAGTCGGGGCCAGCGGCGGCGGCAAAAGCACCCTGGTGCAACTGTTGCTCGGGCTCTATACGCCCCAGGCCGGAACCATCCGCTTCGGCGGCAGCAGCCAGGAAGAAATAGGCCTGGAAGCGGTGCGCGAGCATGTCGCGGTGGTGCTGCAGCATCCGGCACTGTTCAACGACACGGTGCGCGCCAACCTGTGCATGGGCCGTGAGCGCGCGGATGACGCCTGCTGGCGTGCCCTGGAAATTGCTCAACTGGCCGATACCATTCGCGGTTTGCCGCAAGGTCTGGACAGCATGGTCGGTCGCAGCGGTGTGCGCCTGTCCGGCGGTCAGCGTCAACGCTTGGCGATTGCTCGCATGGTGCTGGCCGAGCCGAAAGTGGTGATTCTCGACGAAGCCACCTCGGCCCTGGACGCCGCCACCGAGTACGCCCTGCACCAGGCGCTCAATCAGTTCCTGCGGGGCCGTACCACGCTGATCATCGCCCACCGCCTGAGCGCGGTGAAACAGGCCGACCGCGTGCTGGTGTTCGATGGCGGCAGCATCGCCGAAGACGGCGGCCATCAGCAGCTGATCGCCGATGGCGGGTTGTACGCCAAGCTGTATGGGCATCTGCAGCACTGATAGCTACGCTGGGCAGTAGGGTGGATGACGCTTCACCCATCCACCTGTGCGGTCTTGCGGTGGATGAAAAAAGCGTCATCCACCCTACGGTTCTTGTGAGCACGACACTTTCTCGCGGATTTCAAACAGCCAGTAGCCCGGATGCAATCCGGGAGGGTCGGTGATCGTCTGTATTGTTCCCGGATTGCATCCGGGCTAAGACTGCGGCACCGCACCTGGCAGTTAAATCGACCGCTTTGTAAATTTATCGTTACGCATGGTGAGTGCTTTCGGCCAGCATTTGCGCTGTTTCTCTGGCTGTATTAAAAACTTGCCGAAAGCCTGAGCCAAGCCTGGGGCAGGGTGCTCTGAACCCGCTTGTTTGGCGGTATGCGCTCGGTTGTTATGAGGTCAATCCCGCTACGCAGCGGTTGATCAAAACAACAACGAGGAGGCGCAATGAACGCCGTGAACAAGATCGAACAGCACAACCCTATCGGCACCGACGGCTTTGAGTTTGTCGAGTACACCGCGCCGACCCCGGAAGGCATCCAGCAGCTGCGCGAGCTGTTCACTGCCATGGGCTTTACCGAAACCGCCAAGCACCGCTCCAAAGAGGTCTGGCTGTTCCAGCAGAACGATATCAACTTCGTACTGAACGGTAGCCCCACCGGGCATGTGCGCGAGTTCGGTCTAAAGCACGGCCCGAGTGCCTGCGCCATGGCCTTCCGCGTGCAAAATGCCGCCCAGGCTGCGGCTTATGTGGAGTCCCAGGGTGCCACGCTGGTGGGCAGCCACGCCAACTTCGGCGAGCTGAATATCCCCTGCGTCGAGGGTATCGGCGGTTCCTTGCTCTATCTGGTAGATCGCTTCGGCGACAAGAGCATCTACGACGTCGACTTCGAATACATCGAGGGCCGCACGCCGAATGACAATTCGGTCGGCCTGAAAGAGCTGGACCACCTGACCCACAACGTCAAACGCGGGCAGATGGACGTGTGGTCGGGCTTCTACGAGCGTATCGCCAACTTCCGCGAGATCCGCTATTTCGATATCGAAGGCAAGCTCACTGGCCTGCTGTCGCGCGCCATGACTGCGCCCTGCGGCAAGATCCGTATCCCGATCAACGAATCGGCCGACGACAAGTCGCAGATCGAGGAATTTATCCGCGAATACCAGGGCGAAGGCATCCAGCATATCGCCCTGAGCAGCGAGGACATCTACGCCACCGTGCGCCAGCTGCGCGCCAATGGCGTGCAGTTTATGGTTACCCCCGGCACCTACTACGACAAGGTCGATACCCGCGTGGCAGGGCATGGCGAGCCGACCGATGTGCTGCGTGATCTGAGCATCCTGATTGACGGTGCGCCTGGCGATGACGGCATCCTCCTGCAGATTTTCACCAACACAGTGATCGGCCCGATCTTCTTCGAGATCATCCAGCGCAAGGGTAACCAGGGCTTTGGCGAGGGCAACTTCAAGGCGCTGTTCGAGTCCATCGAGGAAGACCAGATCAAGCGCGGCGTGATCAGCGCCGATTAGGCACATAAATGTAGGGTGGGTTAGCGGCGCGTGCCGCAGGAGCTTGGGAGCGGTGCGGAGTATGCGCGCCGTGTAACCCACCAAGCCGGCACCGCAATGGTGGGTTACGGCGCACCGGCATCATGGTTAATTTCGAACATCGTGCCTGCGCCTAATCCACCCTACGCCAGCGTTGCATTTAGGAGATACCGGCCATGAGCCGTAACTGGATCAGTTTTCCCCTGCGTGAAGGCGAGTGTTCGCGCCAGGCGCACTGCGACTTTCCCGAAGGCACCTATGAGCGCGAGATGGGCCGCGAGGGTTTTTTCGGCCCTACGGCGCACCTGCACCACAAGCATCCGCCCACCGGGTGGATCGACTGGCAGGGGCCGCTGCGCCCGCATGCGTTCAATTTCAATGATATTTCCAGCGAGCGTGATTGCCCGCTGGCCGCGCCGCTGACTCTGCATAACAGCGATGTGAAGCTGCGCGTGTGGAAGACCCACGGCGCCATGCGTCATCTGGTGCGCAACGCCGATGGTGATGACCTGCTGTTTATCCATGAAGGGGCAGGGCACTTCTACTGCGACTTCGGCCATTTGACCTACCGCGACGGCGATTACCTGCTGATTCCGCGCGGCACCGCTTGGCGCATTGAGGCTAGCGAGCCGACCTTTATGCTGCTGATCGAGAGCACCGACGGCGCCTATCAGCTGCCGGAAAAAGGGCTGGTTGGCCCACAGGCGATCTTCGACCCGGCGGTGCTCGATCATCCGCGCATCGATGATGCCTTCAAAGCCCAGCAGGATGAAAACACCTGGCAGATTCGCATCAAGCGCCGTGGTCAGATCAGCACCGTGACCTATCCCTACAACCCGCTGGATGTGGTCGGCTGGCATGGCGATAACACCGTGGTGCGTCTCAACTGGCGCGATATTCGCCCGCTGATGAGCCACCGTTATCACCTGCCGCCATCGGCACACACCACCTTTGTCGCCAATGGTTTTGTGATCTGCACCTTTACCCCGCGCCCGGTCGAGAGCGATCCCGGCGCGCTCAAGGTGCCGTTCTATCACAACAACGATGACTACGACGAAGTGCTGTTCTACCACCGGGGCAATTTCTTCAGTCGCGACAATATCGAGCAGGGCATGGTCACTTTGCACCCCTGCGGCTTCCCTCACGGCCCGCACCCCAAGGCACTGAAAAAGGCGCAGACCGATCCGGCCACCTTTATCGATGAGGTGGCGGTGATGATCGACACCCGTCGCGCCCTGGAAGTCGGCGAAGCCGCTGCCGGTGTGGATGTTCCCGAATATGTGAATTCCTGGCGTGCGCCAGGCAAACCAGACTGAACAAACCTGTAGGAGCCAGCTTGCTGGCGATGCTGTTGCTTCGCTGATCGCCAGCAAGCTGGCTCCTACACATTGACGGAAGCTGCTTATGAAACTTGCATCACTCAATCAAGGCCGCGACGGCGTGCTGATCCTGGTTTCCCGTGACCTGACTCGGGCGCTCAAGGTGCCGCAGATCGCCGCCACCCTGCAGGCCGCGCTGGATAACTGGACAGCGGCCAAGCCCAAGCTGGATGCGGTGTATCAGCGCCTGAACGATGGCCTGGAGGAGGGTGCCTTCGCCTTCGATCAGGCGGCCTGTCATAGCCCATTGCCGCGTGCCTATCACTGGGCCGACGGCAGCGCCTACGTCAACCATGTGGAGTTGGTGCGCAAGGCGCGCGGCGCCGAGATTCCAGAAAGCTTCTGGCATGACCCACTGATGTACCAGGGCGGTGCCGACTGCTTTATCCCGCCGCACAGCCCGATTCAGATGGCCGACGAGGCCTGGGGCATCGATCTGGAAGCCGAGATCGCGGTGATCACCGATGACGTGCCGATGGGTGCGACGCCTGCCGAGGCGGCCGGGCATATCCAGCTGCTGATGCTGGTCAATGATGTGTCGCTGCGCAACCTGATCCCCGGCGAGCTGGCCAAGGGCTTCGGCTTCTACCAGAGCAAGCCGTCGTCGAGCTTTTCGCCCGTGGCGATTACCCCGGATGAGCTGGGCGATACTTGGGAGGGTGGCAAGGTGCATCGGCCGCTGGTCTCGCATATCAACGGCGCGCTGTTCGGCCAGCCGGACGCTGGCGTGGACATGACCTTTAACTTTCCGACCCTGGTCGCCCACGCGGCCAAGACCCGGCCGCTGGGCTGCGGCACCATCATCGGTTCCGGCACCGTGTCGAACTACGACCGCAGCGCCGGCTCTTCCTGTCTGGCGGAGAAGCGCATGCTGGAAATCATCGAAAGCGGCGAGGCGAAAACCCCGTTCCTCAAGTTCGGTGACCGGGTGCGTATCGAAATGTTCGACGCCGCTGGCCATAGCCTGTTCGGTGCTATCGACCAGTTGGTGGAAAAGTACGAATCGTGAGTTCGTAGGATGGGAGAATGTCCATGCTGACGCTTTATTCCTACTGGCGCTCCAGCGCCGCCTACCGCGTGCGTATCGCGCTGAACCTCAAGGGCCTGGCCTATCAGCAAGTGCCGGTACATTTGGTCAAGGACGGTGGCCAGCAGCACTCGGCCGAGTACCAAGCGCTGAACCCGCAGGAGTTGTTGCCCTTGCTGGTGGACAAAGACAACGGCGGGGTGCGCGTCGCCCAGTCCTTGGCGATTCTCGAATACCTCGATGAGAGGTTCCCGGCGCCAGCGTTGCTGCCCCGCGAGCCGGCGCAACGTGCTCAGGTGCGTGCTCTGGCGCTGCATATCGCCTGCGATATCCACCCGCTGAACAACCTACGGGTGCTGCAGTATCTATCCAGCGAGCTGGGCGTGAGTGATCAGGCCAAGGACGCCTGGTATCAACACTGGCTGCACAAGGGCCTGGCTGCGGTCGAGGCTGGGCTGGCGGTATTCGGTGATCGCCTGTCGCTCGGTGAGCGGCCCGGATATCTGGAAGCCTGTCTGGTTCCACAGCTGTATAATGCGCGCCGCTTTAACTGTGACCTTGATGCGTACCCACGCATCCTCGCCATGGCGGCGCGTTGTGAATCTCTGGACGCCTTTAAACAGGCTGCGCCGGAGGTGCAACCCGACGCCCAGTGATCCTGCCGGCTTCGCCGCCGCTAGGGTCAGGCGAATCCGGTTTTGCAGAGCGTGACATGTGGCCAGATCGGCTGCCTTCAAACTCTGAATGCCTTGCCACTCCGCCGCGCCACAAGCGCTGCGGGTTCTATTTCGTCACAGATAAAAACAAACAGGTGACGCATGACCCGTGAAAAACCCAAGAACCTCTGGCTCTCGCGCTGGGGCTTTATCCTTGCTGCAACCGGCTCCGCTGTGGGCCTGGGCAATATCTGGAAGTTCCCCTACATCACCGGCGAGTACGGCGGTGGTGCGTTTGTACTGATGTACCTGGCTTGCATCCTGGCCATCGGTATTCCGGTGATGATGACCGAAATTGCCATTGGCAGGCGCGGCCGTGGCAGCCCCATCGATGCGATTGGTCGGGTGGTCAAGGAAAACGGCGGTAACCCGCTGTGGAAGGCGGTCGGCGGCATGGCCATGCTGGCCGGTTTTATGATCCTGTGTTTCTACGTGGTGGTAGCCGGCTGGGCCTTTGCCTACACGGTGAAAATGCTCGATGGCTCGCTGGCGGCTACCAGTGTCGAGGCCCTCGGTGGGGTGTTCGAAGCACATAACGCCAACCCCTGGCAGCTCGGCGGCTGGAGCGTGCTGGTGGCGCTGCTGACCCTGTGGATCGTCGCCAAAGGCGTGCAGCGGGGTATCGAGAATGCCGTGCGTTGGATGATGCCGGGGCTGGCTGTGATGCTGCTGATTCTGGTGGGCTATGCCTTTACCAGTGGTGGTTTCAGCGCTGGCTTCGATTTTCTGTTTAGCTTCGATGCCTCGAAAATAACGGGTGAAGCCTTGCTAGCTGCGCTGGGCCATGCGTTCTTTACCTTGAGCCTGGCCTCCGGGGCGATTCTCACCTACGGCTCCTATATCCCTGACGGCCAGTCGATTGCCCGCACCACCTTTGTCGTCGCCCTGTGCGACACCTGCGTGGCGTTGCTGGCGGGGCTGGCGATCTTCCCGATTATCTTCGCCAACGGCATGAATCCGGGAGCCGGGCCGGGGTTGATCTTTATGAGCCTGCCGCTGGCCTTCCAGCAGATGCCGTTCGGCACCGCCTTCGGCGTGCTGTTCTTCGCCATGGTGTCGATTGCCGCGTTGACCTCGGCGATTTCCATGATCGAAGCCACGGTGGCTTATCTAAATGAAAAACACGGCATCAGCCGCATCAAGGCTGCGGCTATGTCCGGCGCGGTGCTGCTGGTGATCAGCCTGCTGGCCATGCTCTCGTTCAACCTGCTGGCCGGCTGGACGCCACTGGGCAAGAACTTCTTCGACTGGCTGGATTACCTGACTTCGCGCTGGATGATGCCGCTGGGCGGGATCTTTATCGTGCTGCTGGCCGGTTATGCCCTGCGCGACGAAATCATGCGCGACGAGCTTAACTTGCCACCGCTGGGCTATGCCCTGTGGCTGTTTATGGTGCGTTACGTCAGCCCGGTGCTGATCATGGTGGTGTTCCTCCACGCCCTGGGTTGGTTGATGATTGACCCGGTGGCCCAGTGGTACTGGATTGCCGGAGCCATCGGCCTGCTCGCAGTACTCGGTGAAGTGCTGCGACCACGGGTCATGCCGGCGCTCGCCGGACGCTAAGCACGCCACGCTGAGCGGCAGTCGAGAAGGGCGCACGGGCAAAAGCCGTGCGCCCTTTTTATGTCTGCAATGTCTGCTTGTCACCCATCGGGCCGTCGCCAAGCGAGGTTAACAGTGGGTAGGTTGGGTTGAGGCGCTGCGCGACGAAGCCCAACCCGATATGCCGCTGTCCGTTGGGCTTCGCTGCGCTCAACGCCAACCTACAAAAGCTACCGGCCACACATGATGGGATTAGTTTTTTTATTGTTTATGGCGTGGTGGCCGATGAAGTGTGTGCCCTGGCCAAACGTGCGCAGGACTCCACCGAAGCAATCGAAGGGCTGGTGGCTCAGTTCCGCAGCTGATCAGCCATCACGCTATTGCACGCCGCTACTGGCCAGCGGCGCTTTACGCAGTTCATCGGCCCAGGCCAGCAGCGGGACTTGTACCTCGGGTTGCCAGATACGTGCCCACAACAGCTGCAGGCGCGAGAAGTCGCCACGATCCATCGGCAGGCGCTGGATGTTGTCATGCACGCGCCACTGGCCGTTTTCCAGGGTGGCGAAGTCGAAGCGGAAGGGGTGGAAACCGGTCATGCCCAGGCGGATATCGGTCACCACCAACTGCTCGCCCAACTGGTCGTAGCGCAGCACACCATTGGTAAACCAGGCCAGCCGCGCATGCGCCGGCGAATCGACCAGGGCCGCTGCCAGGTGCGTGCCACGGGGGATACGCGCGAGCGTCGGTGGCGTATCGTCAAACCAGCTGACCAGCGCTTCGTGGTAATCCTCACCATCAAGCACAATCACCCGCCACAGCAGACTGTTGAACGGCGTGGTGGTGCTGAAGACTTGTTGCGCTTCGATACCCTGGCGCGCCAGTTCGACTTCCACGCGTTGCTCGGCCATGTATTTACCGCCCAGGGTAAAGCCTAAGTACAGCGAGGAAACCAGCAGCGCAAGGGCCGGCGCCTTGGTTGCCCTATTCTGTAGGCCGTTGTCACGCAGGCCGTAGAGCAGCCCCAGCGCCACGGCGATGCACAGCGGGATGGTGTAGAGCGGGTCGATGATAAAAATGCTCGACCAGGCGGTGGGGATCGGCGTCAGGGGCCAGAGCAGTTGGGTACCATAGCTGGTGAAGCTGTCGAGTAGCGGGTGGGTAATCAGCACCAGCCACAGGGTGATAAATAGCCGCTGCGCTGAATAGCCGGGGTTATGCCTGAATCGTCGAGTCATCCAGGTCAATAACAGCGCCAGCCCGGTCAGGACAAACAACGAGTGGCTGAAGCCACGGTGGTAGGTCATATCGGCCACGGCGTCGCCGTAATCGATAATCACATCCAGGTCCGGCAACGTGCCGAGCATGGCGCCGTACAGCAGTGCCTTGCGTCCCTGCCAGCGGCCGAGCAGTGCGCCCTGAATACTGGCGCCAAGTACCGCCTGGGTTATCGAGTCCATGACTGATCTCTGAATTAAACAGGCGGCTAAATTAGCCGAACGCCCAGGTTTTGGCAGCGGCTAATTTTCGAGTAAAGGTTTCAGCGCCTGGGCAGTCGTGTCCCGCCCGGTGGTCGCGGCATCTTGTCAGCGTTTATTAGAGCTTGAAGAAGCTGACCTTATCCGTCAGGCGATTGGCCAGGGTGGCCAGTTCGCGGCTGGAGGAGGCCACTTGCGCGGAGCCGGCTGAAGTTTCCAGGGTGGCGCTGTGGATGCGGTTGATATTCTGGTTGACCTCTTCGGCCACCGAACTCTGTTCTTCTGAAGCGCTGGCGATCTGCGCGTTCATTTCGTTAATGGCCGTGACTTCGCTGCGGATCTTGTTCAGCGCCGTTTCCGCCTGGCCGGTTTGCTCGACTGTTTGCTGTGCTAGCTGGCGGCTGTTGCGCATCACTTCGGCGGCTTTGCCTGCACCTTCCTGCAGCTTGCCGATCATGCCGCGAATTTCCCGAGTCGAGTCCTGGGTGCGAGTAGCCAGGGAGCGTACCTCGTCGGCCACCACGGCAAAGCCGCGGCCATGTTCGCCGGCCCGTGCAGCCTCGATGGCAGCGTTAAGGGCGAGCAGGTTGGTCTGTTCGGCAATGGAGGTAATCACCTCAATGATCTTCTCGATGCTCGCGCTGTCGGTGGAGACCTGCTGCACGCTTTCGGCGGCGCTTTCCAGGGTGCGCGCCAGGTTCTGGATGGCGCTGGCGGTAGCGCTGACGACTTGATTGCCGGTGGCCACTTCGCTGTCGGCATTGCGGGTGGCGCTGGCTGCGCTGGCGGCGTAGTTAGCCACTTCATTGACGGTGGCGGCCATTTGGTTGATTGCGGTGGCCATTTGTTCAGCCTCGCTCGATTGCAGGCGAATCTGCTGGTTGTTGCTGTCGGATGTAGTTAGTAACTGGTCCGAGGCCAAGGTCAGTTCACCAGCTGCACTGCGCACCTGGGTAATGGTCTCGGCCAGGTGCTTGACCATGTCCTGCAGGGCGCCCATGACGCTGTCCGGGTAACGGGTCTGGATACGTTGGTTAAGTTCACCATTGGCCAGGCGTTGGATGACGTCGGCCACTTCATGCGGCTCGGCGCCGAGGGTGGATTTCAGCTTGTTGATGATAATCAGCGATACGCCGATGCTTAGCACCACAGCGGCAGCGCTGACCAACAGAATCAGCAAGCGAAAGCCGCTAGCGGCCTCGCGCACCGCCCCAATATCCTGGCCAACACCTTGTTCCTCATGGTCGATAAAGGCATTGATGCGCTTGAGCCATTCGCCATAAGCCGGCGAAGCTTGCTCCAGCAGTAGGCGTTTAGCGGCCTGTGCATCGCCTTGGCGGCGCAGGCTGATCAGCTGCTCGGTCAAGGTCAGGGTACTGCGCTCGATGGCCTGAATGTCGCTCAACAGGCGCTGCTCGGTGGCTGTTGGCGCTTGCTCGCGCAGCAGGCTGTCCATGGCCTGGGCAGACTCTTGATAGAAGTCCTTGAGCCGCTGAATTTCTGCCAGTTGGCGGTTCAGCGCTGCGTCAGTATCCACCAGTACCGCGTCGCGAATGGCGATGGCGCGGTCATGCACGCTGCCACGGAAGTTGATGGCATAGCGCTGCTTAAGCGAAGCCCCTTCACTCACCGTGGTCAGGGTTTCGTCGATAAAGCCCACGCGTTGCACGCCGATCAGAGTAATCAGAATCATCAGTGACAGTATCAGCCCAAACCCAAGGCTCAGGCGTTGTGCAATGCTCAATTGTGACTGCATGGAATCGATTCCTCTTGCCCCGTGGGGCTGCGATTGCTTACTGCGTGTCAGGGGAGACTCAGCAAGGTATTAAATTCCTTCTTGCGCAAACCTTATACAATACTTTGCAGTTGTACAATTTATTTTGAGTTTTAGCGGTAGTGGCCGATGGCCGGTATTCGTGCTGCATGGACGTCCACGAAATGGCTGTAATGCCCGCAGATAAAAGCTGCTTGGCGTGCTCACACGACGAACACAGCCTGTTCAGCAGAGTAGTGGATGACCGTCAGCTTTATACGAAAGTTGTACATGGTGGGCTGGGCGGGGTGGGATGAGGCCACCACGGTGATGGCGAACAACCGAAGGCTGCGATGATCGGCAGCGCCGAGAGCAAGATGAAATCCTGCGGCCAGAAAGTCGCACCGAAGATCTAGTAGCGGTGCTCGGCCAGGTCCCACGGCACGGCTTTGCGACCGTCCCAGTCGAGCCAGGCCGTGCCGAATGCAACCCTGCTCAGCAATAGCGGTCCTACCCTCAGTAGTACAGCTGCAGGTGTTAGAGGCGTGTCAGTATCTGTGCCTCTCTTGCCATGCAATCAGATTCCCCCTTGGGGCCGCGCGACCCATCAGGCAGAACATGTGAAACTTTTGATACTTACTGCAGTGCTGTTCTGTCCACTGCTCGGTGCTTCTGTCCGTGCCGAGCCGTATCAGGTGGTGACCGAAGAGTGGGGGCCATACAACTACCGGGAGAACAATCAGCTCACCGGCATGGCCACGGAGATCGTTCGGGCCATCATTGCGTTGACCGGTGATGATTTTGAGATGGTGCTGCAGCCCAGTATGCGAGCCACCCGCATATTGCAGATCCGGCCCAAGACCATTATGTACTCCATCTTCCGCACGGCTGAGCGCGAGTCGTTGTACAAGTGGGTCGGGCCGATTGTGGAAGAGTCCATTCACCCCTATCAGCTGGCCAATGCGCCGCAGCCGGTGAACTCCTTGGAGCAATTGCTGCACGCCCACAAAGTCACCACGCGACATGCCGGCTTGGTGCCTGAGATGTTGCAGTCGCTGGGTTTCAAAAACCTCGACAAAAGTGCAACCGAGAGTCAGCAGCTCTACCTCATGTTGTTGGCCGGGCGCACCGGCATCATCATCGGCGACACCGAGGCGGGGATAGCCCACTACAGCCGCCAGTTGAACATTGCCCCCGGCACGCTGCGGCAGGTTCCCATCGAGATCTACCGCGCATCGCTGTACATCGCTTTCAGTCTCGACTCTGACGATGAGCGGGTAGCCGCCTGGGCCAGTGCTCTGGAGCAGCTGCGCCAGGCAGGCGAACTGGAGCGCATCCAGCGTCGGTACGAGCAAGCCAGCGGGCAGTAGCAGTGCGCGAGCGTCAGTAAGCGCTATAAATGTGTGTCGAAAGCCCGCGTTAGAGCGTCAGCACAAGCCTTGTGCTGGCCTCAACAAAAACAATTCTCCAGCGAAACCTGAACTGCCTGTTTTAACAACAGTTGGAGAATTCGTATGAACACCTGGTTTGCCAACCTTAGTGTCACCCGCAAGCTGGCCCTCGGCTTCGGCCTGGTGCTGGCCCTGACTCTTGCCCTGGCCTGGGGCGCCTGGACCGGCCTGGGCAGCGTTATCCAGCGCAGCACCTGGATGAGCGATATCACCCAGCTCAACACCACCCTGACCAATCTGCGCATTGCCCGCCTGCAGTTCATGCTGGCCAAAGGTGATGCAGTGAGCAGTGATCGGGTGCTGAGCAACCTCGATATCTATTTGCAGCAGCAAAAGAAACTGCTCGGCAGCTTCACTAACCCAGTCAACGTCAAGCTGCTGCAAGAGCAGGATCGTTATAACCAGGATTACCAGCGTTCGCTTGGCGGCATGCGCGCCGCTTATGCGGCGGCTGACGCCGCACGGCGTCAGGTGGCCGGTGAGACGCAACAACTCGGCGACCTGTTGGGCGCTATGCAGCGCAGCGTGGCGTTGTTGCCGGAATCCGATGGCGGCCGTTTTACCCAGTTGCAGGCGCTGACCCGCACCCAAAACGAGGTACTGCGTTTGCGCTACCTGCTTGAGCGTTACGACAGTGCTCCTGATGCGCAAACCGAGCAGGCGCTGGTTGAGCATCTCGCCGCTGCCCGTGCCAGCCTCGGCCCGCTGGAGCAGGCCTTCGGCGCTGCTCAGCAGGATGCGGTACGCCGCATCGCGACGGCCTTGGGTCAGTACCAGGAGACGCTGCAGGCGTTCAAACTCGCTACCGGCGATATTGCCCGCACTCGCCAGGAAATGACCGCCCAGCAGGGCGAGATCGTGCGTATCAGCGAGACCCTGTACCAGTTCCAGATGGACCGCCTGGCTATCGAGAGCACCCAGGCGCGCAGCCTGCAGATCGGCGCCACCTTGCTGGCGATGCTTTTCGGCGTACTTGCCGCCTGGCTTATCACCCGGCAGATCACCCGTCCGCTGCAGGACACCCTGAGCGCGGTGCAGCGCATCGCCGCCGGTGATCTGACTGCCAGTGTGCAGGTCGACCGTCGCGATGAAATGGGCCAGCTGCAGCAAGGCATCCAGCATATGGCCACGACCCTGCGTGAGTTGATTGGCGGTATCCGTGATGGCGTGGCACAGATCGCCAGCGCTGCCGAAGAACTGTCCGCCGTGACCGAGCAGACCAGTGCCGGTGCCAATAGCCAGAAAAGCGAGACCGACCAAGTGGCCACCGCCATGCATGAAATGTCGGCCACCGTGCAGGAGGTGGCGCGTAACGCCGAACAGGCTTCCCAGGCCGCCAACGAGGCGGACGGCCAGGCGCGTTTGGGCGACCAGGTGGTGGGCGAGGTGATCGCCCAGATCGAACGCCTGGCCGCCGAGGTAAGCCGCTCCAGCGAGGCCATGAACGGCCTGCAGCAGGAGAGCAACAAGATTGGCAGCGTGATGGACGTGATCAAGGCCGTGGCCGAGCAGACCAACCTGTTGGCGCTCAATGCTGCCATTGAAGCGGCGCGCGCGGGCGAGGCCGGACGCGGTTTTGCCGTGGTCGCCGATGAGGTGCGCGGCCTGGCCCAGCGCACACAGAAATCCACCGAAGAGATCGAAGCGCTGATCGCCGGCCTGCAGAGCGGCACCAAGCAGGTGGCAGCAGCCATGCGCAACAGCTGCAGCCTCACCGACAGCAGCGTCGAGCTGACGCGCAAGGCCGGCGACTCGCTGGGCAACATCACCCATGCGGTGTCCAACATTCAGTCGATGAACCAGCAGATCGCCGCAGCCGCCGAAGAGCAAAGTGCGGTGGCCGAGGAAATCAGTCGCAGCATCCTCAGTGTGCGCGATATCTCCGAGCAGACTGCCACCGCCAGCGACGAAACCGCCGCCTCCAGCGCCGAGCTGGCGCGCCTGGGCAATCAGCTGCAAATGCTGGTCAGCCGCTTCCGCGTTTAACGCGCAAGCCTAGAGGCCGTGGCACTCAGCTACGGCCTCGGGTATGTGCGGGCGTACCGCCGCCCCCAGTGTGTGACTGCAAGCAGCATCAAAGTGCCTGTGCGCGACAGCGCACCGACAGTGCAGTAGCGCGATGCAATGGTCTTGGTCCCGACTCGCTGCAATCTCGCGCGACGTTGGTTCAATCGAGATCGCCATGAACACAGTAAGTGAACAGAACGCGATGTACGGCTCAGTACGAACGGCCGTCGACACCACACAGCTTTCAGCCAGTGCAGTTTCATGGGGCGCCATATTGGCCGGTGCTGCGGCAGCAGCTGCGCTCTCTTTGATTCTGCTGATACTGGGCACCGGTTTGGGCTTGTCATCGGTATCGCCATGGGCCAACCACGGGGTCAGCGCCGCGACGTTCGGCGTGACCACGATTATCTGGATCACCCTGACGCAGCTGTTGGCCGCTGGTATGGGCGGATACCTGGCCGGGCGCCTGAGGACCAAGTGGCTTGAAGTGCACACCGACGAGGTGTACTTCCGCGATACCGCCCATGGCTTTCTGGCTTGGGCTATTGCCTCACTGGTAACCGCTACGTTGCTCACCTCGGTGATCGGCTCCATCGTCAATGGTGGCGTTCAGGCCGGTGCCGCTGTGGCCGGTGGCGTTGCCACTACTGCGTTGGTTGCGACTGCCGGTGCAGCTGCTAACTCCGATATGGCGACCCGCGAGACTGACAGCGGCGCTATTGGCTACTTCCTCGACACCCTGTTTCGCCGTGACCTCAACGCGGTTGCAACTCCGCTGGGCGCCGAGCAAAACACACTAACGCCACGGCAAGAAGCGGCGGTTTCCATGGCCGAAGTCACGCGCATCTTTATGAACTCGATTCGTACCGGTGCCATGCCCGCCGAGGATGTTAGTTACGTCGGCCAGGTTGTCGCGCAGCGTACTGGCCTGACTCAGCCAGAAGCTGAGCAGCGGGTAAACGAGACGTTTACGCGGGTACAAACTGCCCTCAGCGAAGCTGAAGCCAGTGCGCGGGAAGCCGCCGATAGTGCGCGCAAAGCATCGGCATATGCGGCGATCTGGTTGTTTATCTCGCTGCTGATCGGCGCCTTCGTGGCCAGCTTCGCCGCGCCTTATGGCGGCCGTCAGCGCGACGCTTAATCACGCCTTCCATCCACCCTTAGGAGACTGCCATGCGCTCACTACTGTTGTTATTTCTCGGGGTTCCGATCCCCATCATCATCCTGCTAGCCATCTTTGTGCTCTAGGAGCCCGGTGGCCTGACTGCTTCTCGCGAGGCAGTCTGCTCCGGGGTTTACCAGGCATTTATCGCAGTGACATTTCACTTAAAGGAATATGCAAATGACTACTACAGCGAAGAAAACCACAGCACCGGAAAGCACAGCCAAGCGACAGGGCGCAACCGCCTTGCTGCGCGCCGATCACAAGCTGGTCAGCGAGCTTTTTGCCGAATATGACAAAGCCCGTTCGGTGAGCAAGAAGAAGCAGCTGGTAGCGCAGATCTGCACCGAGCTCAGCGTGCATGCCCAGGTGGAAGAAGAGATTTTCTACCCGGCGGTAAAACTGGCCTTGAAGGATAAAGAGCTGGTTCCCGAGGCGACTGTAGAGCACGCCACCTTGAAGGATCTGATCGCTCAGGTTGAAGGCATTGAGCCCGATGGCGAAATGTTCGACGCGAAGATCAAAGTACTGTCCGAGTACGTCAAGCATCATGTCAAAGAAGAACAGAGCGAAATGTTCCCGAAAGCCAAAGCGGCTGATCTGGACATGATGGCCCTAGGCGACCAAATCGCCGAGCGCAAAGCAGAGCTGATGGCCGCACGCGGTTAGCGCGGGTGAGTGCTCTGATGCATTCAACCTCTAACGTGAAGGAGTCGCCAGTGAATACTCAACACCAACCCGGCGCGCAGCTGTCGCACCTGCGCCACATGATGCAAAGCATGTCTGCGGCCACGCTTAGCAGCGTCGATGAGCATGGTGTATTGCTCAGCAGCAGTATCTCGCGCTGGGAAATGGATGACTGCGCAGCTTTGTGGTTATTCACCGATCCGCAGTGTCCCCCGTCAGTGCATCTGCAGAGCATTAACCTGAGTTTCGCTGATGCGGCGGGTACGCGGCGTGTGTCGCTTTCCGGGCGGGTGGAGGTTTGCGCAGAGCATTTACCTTCCAATGTGCAGGCACTGCCGAGCAACGCGATGCTGCTCAAGTTCACGCCGCAGTCAGTCGTTTACTGGCATGCACAACAGAGCCTGATAACGCGATTATTTATGCTGCTCAGGTCGGCTTTTAGCGCAAAAGTAATGCCAGCCTCGCTTGCTGTCGACTATGTCGAACTGCCTGCAACCTGGCCGTTGGATGCACAGGAGCAGGCAGCATGATGTTCTTCGAACAGGGTCTTTATCTGCGTGTTGAGGAAATGCCCGACGGCCCCAAACCCTTGCCACTGGACAGTGGTTTTTCAACGGGTAATGCCTATCGCGCGATGGGCTTGTACAACCCCTCGGAAACCAGCGATGCCTATTTTGTGCTCTCCAATGATCGCGACGAAGTCTGGTTTATTTGCAATCGGCATTTGCGCACCCATGTGTTGCAGCCGGAGGAAAAGAGCTTTCGCCTGAGCATCAAAGAACGCGCGATAAAAGGTGTCAGCAAATGACACTCAGCTGTATGTCCCCGGCTTTCCTGTAGTCGCTTGATGTGCGTGATCAGTGCTGCCACTGATTGCCCTAAGCATGCTCCCCATACCGCCGTCTATAACGCGTGCAGCCCGTGACCCTGTTGTTTGAGGCGGGCGCTGGCCACGTTCAATTTTTTCAGGAGCGTTCCCATGAGCAAACGCACTAAAGACGAACCCGTTACGCAGAACCTGACCGGTCTTGATCCGTCCCCCGCCGATGCCAATCGCTCGGAGCAGGCAGCAGCCGTGCTCGCTGAACAGCCAGGCGAGTCGCTGACGACCAATCAGGGTTTGCTGATCAGCGACAACCAGAACTCGCTACGCGCCGGCGAGCGTGGCCCGACGTTGCTTGAAGACCATATCCTGCGTGAAAAGATCATGCACTTTGACCATGAGCGCATCCCGGAGCGTGTGGTGCATGCCCGCGGTGCTGGTGCCCATGGTGTGTTTGAGGTGTATGAGTCGATGAGTGACCTGACCAAGGCCGGCTTCCTGCAAACCCCCGGTGTGCAAACCCCGGTGTTTGTGCGCTTCTCCACCGTGGCCGGCTCGCGTGGCTCGATGGATACGGCCCGCGACGTGCGCGGCTTCTCGGTCCGGTTCTATACCGAAGAAGGCAACTTCGACCTGGTCGGCAACAACATGCCGGTATTTTTCATCCAGGATGCGATCAAGTTTCCCGACCTCATCCATGCGGTCAAACCAGAGCCGCATAACGAGATACCGCAGGCGTCCTCCGCCCACGATACCTTCTGGGACTTTATCTCCATGGTGCCGGAAACCAGTCACACGGTGATGTGGCTGATGTCGGACCGCGCCATTCCGCGCAGCTTCGCAATGATGGAAGGTTTCGGCGTACACACCTTCCGCTTTATCGACGCCGCAGGCAGCGCAAGCTTTGTCAAATTCCATTGGAAGCCGGTGCTCGGTGTGCATTCGCTGGTCTGGGACGAGGCGGTCAAGCTGGCCGGTAAAGACGCCGACTTCCACCGCCGCGACCTCTGGGAGGCTATCGATCAGGGCCAATACCCGGAGTGGGAATTCGGCGTGCAAATCGTCGCCGAGGCGGATGAGCACCTATTCGATTTCGACCTGCTCGATGCCACCAAGCTGATCCCTGAGTCTTTGGTACCAGTCCAGTTGATTGGCAAGCTGACCCTGAACCGAAACCCCGATAACTACTTCGCGGAAACCGAGCAGGTGGCCTTCCATCCGGGTCACTTGGTGCCAGGTATCGACTTCAGCAACGACCCGTTGCTGCAAGGGCGATTGTTCTCCTACTCGGACACCCAGTTGTCGCGCCTCGGCAGCCCTAATTTCCATGAAATCCCGATCAACCGGCCAATTGCAGCCGTTGCCAACAACCAGCGCGACGGCCATATGCGTCAGACCATCGTTAAGGGGCGAGTCAGTTATGAGCCCAACACCCTGGGCGGTGGTTGCCCTATGCAGCGGCCGTGGGAGCAGGGCGGTTTCGTCAGCTATGGCGAGCCGATGCAGGGTGAAAAAATCCGGGTGCGCAGCCCCAGCTTTGCCGATCACTTCTCCCAGCCGGGGTTGTTCTGGCGTAGCCAGGCAGATTGGGAGCAGGCACATATTGTTGATGCCTTCTGCTTTGAACTGGGCAAGGTCAGCGTGCCGGCCATTCGCGAGCGTATGGTGGCGAACCTGACTCAGGTCGATGCCGCGCTCGCGCAACGGGTGGCCGATGGTTTGGGCATGGCTGTGCCACCGCCGCCGGTGGGTGTGCAAAACCTGCCGCGCACCGATCAGCCAAACGTAGATGCCGCTCTGAGCATGGCCAATACCCGGCGCAACTCCATTGCTGGGCGCAAGGTGGCGGTGTTGGTAGCCAACGGCGTCGATGGCACCACCATCGAGACCTTGCGTGCCGCGCTGCTGGCCAGCGGCGGCACCTTGAAAGTAATTGCCCCGCAGCTGGGTGAGATTAAAAGCAGCGCCGGCAAAGCCCTCAAGGTAGACCACAGCCTGCCGACCGTGGGCTCCGTGCTGTTCGATGCCGTCTATGTGCCAGGTGGCGCGCAGAGTGTCGATGCGCTCTGCAAGAATGCGCATGCGTTGCTGTTCGTCAAAGAGGCCTATAAGCACGGCAAGGCCATTGCCGCCACAGACGACGGCGCCATGCTGATCGAGAAAGCTGCCGCTGCAGCAGGTACTAAGAGTGCGGCCTTTGAGGGCCCAGGGGTGATCACTGCATCCGGGAAAATGGCCAATGGCGACTTTGTGGAAAGTTTCATTGCAGCCATAGCCAAACACCGTATGACTGAGCGCCCTGACGTGGGTGCGATAGTCGCTTAATCAGCTCTGTTGCTGGGGATACCCGCTCAGTTTGGCGGGTATCTGCTCTAGCAGGCTGTTGCATTTCTCTCTGGCGCTAAAGTCGCCGCTAGCTCTACGTGCGGCGGCTCCTGCCGTGAGCCTGGCTGGCGCGGTGAGGATTTACCCTGGGCGCAACTGGCATGCTCGTCAATGCGTCAGCGAACGCTGCTGACGGTTCGCGATGAAATACTTAGGCCGGAGGCCTCCCACCAAGAGGCATCATGTGTATGTTCGCGTTATCCTGAGCGTCCTTTCCTGCCCTGAAGCCTGTCCATGCTGGTTATCTCCAACAGCGTTCACCTGCCTGACGATGAAGTCGAGCTGACCGCCATTCGCGCCCAAGGCGCAGGCGGGCAGAACGTCAATAAGGTGTCCAGTGCGATCCATCTGCGTTTCGATATCCAGGCGTCCAGCCTGCCGCCGTTCTACAAGGAGCGGCTGCTGGCATTGCGCGACAGTCGCATCACTGGCGAAGGCGTGGTGATTCTCAAGGCCCAGCAGTACCGCACCCAGGAACAGAACCGCGCCGATGCCCTGGAGCGCCTGGCCGAGCTGATTCGCAGCGCCGCTAAAACCGAAAAAGCCCGCCGTCCGACCAAGCCAACCCTGGGGTCGAAAAAGCGCCGCCTGGAAGGCAAGAGCATTCGCGGCACGATTAAGGCAGGGCGCGGCAAGGTGGATTTCTAGCAGGCTGTTGAAAACTGCTTGCGCGCAAGAGCCTGCACTTCTATCCCACCACTGAAATTTCTTGATCTGGATGCGGATTCCACGCCATTCGGACACTCAGCCCACGCTGATCCGGACACCTGTTCCACGGTCATCCGGACAGGCAGTCGGAGCGCAGCGACGCAGGATATGCATTGTTAGTCTGAGGTGCCCGGCGTCGTCAATTTCTTCGCCCGCCTGCGCATCGACTCTCCCTTCAGGTTGATCCGGTAGGCGTTGTGCACCAGGCGGTCGAGGATGGCGTCGGCCAGGGTCGGATCGCCGATCAGTTCGTGCCAGTTGTCCACCGGCATCTGACTGGTCACGATGGTTGAGCGTTGGCCGTAGCGGTCGTCCAGCAGCTCCAGCATGTCGCGGCGCTGTTCGTTGGTGAACGGTGCCAGGCCCCAGTCATCGAGGATCAGCAGGTCGGTCTTGGCGTAGCTGCTCATCAGCTTGACGAAGCGGCCGTCGCCATGTGCCAGGCCCAGTTCTTCCAGCAGCCGTGGCAGGCGCAGATAGCGCACGCTGCAGCCGTCCCGGCAGGCCTGGTGGGCCAGGGCGCAGGCCAGCCAGGTTTTGCCGACGCCGGTGGGGCCGCCGATGATCAGGTTGAGGCCGTCGCGCAGCCACTGGCCGCTGCGCAGTTGCAGGATCAGCGCCTTGTCCAGCCCGCGCGGGGCGCGGTAGTCGATGTCTTCGAGGCAGGCGTTGTGCTTGAGCCGGGCCTGGCGTAGGCGGTTGCTCAGGCGCTTGTCGTCGCGCTCGGTCAGCTCGCGATCGACCAACAGGCCGAGGCGTTCTTCGAAGCTCAGGCTGTCGATGTCGGGTGTTTTCAGTTGCTCGGCGAGGGCTTTGAGCATGCCGTGCAGGCGCAGGGTTTGCAGCTTGTCCAGGGTCGGGTGAGGCAGCATGGTGGGATTCCTTTGTTCAGTGGTAGTAGCCGGGGCCGCGCAGGTTGGCGTGGTCGTCCGGTAGTAGGGGTAGGTTCTGTTGAGCCAGCGGCAGGTTTTCCAGGCCTTGGCGCAGAATCGATTCGAGGCTTTTGTAGCTACAGGCACCGAGGCTTAGGGCGCGCTGGCAGGCGGCTTCCAGCCGTTCTTCGCCGTGGTGCTTGCCCAGGCGCAGGATGCCCAGGCAAGCGCGGTAGCCATGCTGCGGATGCACGCGCCGTTCGAGGATGTGGCTGATTACGCCGGCGGTGTTCGGGCCGGTCTGCTCGGCCCAGCGGATAAGCCGTTGAGGCGTCCACTCGGCATGCTCGCGATGGCTCTTGGGCATGTGCTCGGTCTGCGTGCTGTGCCGGCCTTTGTGCAGGGAGCGTACGTGGCTGGCCACCCGCTGGTTGGCGTGGAAGCACTCCACGGTGCGGGCCGTCAGGCGCACCTCCAGCTGCTTCTTCACCAGCTGGTAGGGCACCGAGTAGTAATGCCCGTCAACCTCGACGTGGTAGTCGATGTGCACCCGCGCCTTCTTCCACTCGGCATAGACGTAGGGCTGCTCCGGCAACGGGCGCAGAGCCGGGCGATCCAGGCTGGCGAAGGCCGACTGCCGGGAGCCCGGCAGCTTCTTGAACGGCCGTTGGTTGAGCCGCTCCAGCAGCACGGCGATGGCCGTGTTGAGCTCGTCCAGGGAGAAGAACTGGCGATGGCGCAAGGCGGCGAGGATCCAGCGCTCGACCACCTGCACGCCGACCTCGGCCTTGGCCTTGTCGCGGGGCTTACGCGCCCGCGCCGGCACCACCGCCACGCCATAGTGCTCGGCCAAGTCGCGGTAGCTGGGGTTGATGTCCGGTTCGTAGCGATGGGCCTTGCTCACCGCACTGCGCAGGTTGTCCGGCACCACGATCTCCGGCACCCCGCCGAGGAAGGCGAAGCAACGGGCATGGGAGCCCAGCCAGTCGGGCAACTGCTGCGACCAGGTGGCCTCGGCGAAGGTGTAGCTGGAGGCACCGAGCACCGCGACGAACACCTGCGCCTGACGAATCTCGCCGCTGTGACGGTCGATCACCGGCACCGTCTGGCCGGCATAGTCGACAAACAGCTTCTCGCCGACGCGATGCTCCTGGCGCATC
Source organism: Pseudomonas sp. C7.1 (assembly GCF_056312395.1). NCBI lineage: Bacteria > Pseudomonadati > Pseudomonadota > Gammaproteobacteria > Pseudomonadales > Pseudomonadaceae > Pseudomonas > Pseudomonas sp. C7.1. Next base: position 1,283,818 of record NZ_JBWDTL010000003.1, read on the forward strand.
ACCACATCCAGTTTGCCCTGCCAGGCCCGGTAGTGGTCGCAGAACCAGCTGTACTGGAAGCCCTGTGGCTGGCCCAGCCGATACTCCTGCCAGAGCAGTGCCAGGGTCACGCCTGGTCGGCGCAGCTCGGCATGCACCCAGGCCCAGTCGGGAGTTGGTCGTTGCTCAGAGGGTACCGCCGGCGGTGGCGGGAACAGGCGCCGCTCCAGCTCTGCGTCGGACAACTCAGTAGGGAGCGGCCAGGAGAGGCCGCAGGCCGTGAATCGGCAAAGGTAATCACCGGCACTGCTGTGACCTATGCCCAGACTGCGGGAGATCTTACGGACAGACAGCCCGCAATCGAACTTGAGGCGCAACACTTCACGGATTTTACGCATGGATAAACGCTCCACGACGACCTCTCTGCTTCGAAAAAGAGGCCAATGGTAGTGAATAAATCCTGCGTAGCTGCCTGCCAGAAAGTGTCCGGATGGCTGTGGAATCAGTGTCCGGATGCTCGTGGAATGGGTGTCCGGATCAGCGTGGAATCACTGTCCGGATGTGCGTGGAATGGGTGTCCGAGTCAGCGCGGAATCCGCAGATCTGGATTTAATCCACTGCTTTGGGCACGCCTGTCGATTTGTCATTTTGCCGTTCGACTACCTTATAGAACCCAGCCTTGGGTTTACGGTCTGCCATACATGCCCGGATAAAACCCTAGCGGCAGGCTGATCAATCAAGTACGCAAGTTCTAAGGAGAGTGCAGATGAAATTCCATACCTACTTGACCTTCGATGGCCAGTGCGAAGCGGCCTTTAACTACTACGCCGAGTGCCTGGGCGGTAGTCTGGAACTGATGCGCATGGGCGAAAGCCCGGAAGCGGGCAATGTGCCGGAGCAGTTTCACGACCGCGTGATGCATCTGTGCCTGACCGTGGGCGATCAGTTGTTGATGGCCTCCGACACCCTTCCCGGTATGCCGTATGAAGGCATCAAGGGTAGTTCGGTCTCCCTGCAGGTGGAAAACGTGCCGGAGGCCGAGCGCCTGTATAAAGCGCTGTCGGCAGGTGGCTCGGTGCAAATGGAGTTGCAGTCGACCTTCTGGGCCACGCGCTTTGCCATGTTCACCGACCGCTTTGGCGTGAGTTGGATGATCAATTGCGATATTGATGCGCAGATGGGCTAACAGGCCGCTTTTGTGGGTTAGCCTCGTAGGGTGGACATGCCAAAGGCTTGTCCACCTTGCGGATACCAATGGCGGACAAGGCTGCGCCATGTCCTCCCTACCAAGGTGCACCCCGTAGCCTGGATGTAATCCGGGCTACGGGCCGATAACTAACCCACCAGCCCGAGGGCGCGATCCAGTTGATCCTCCGGGTCGCTGACGGCGGCGAGGAACTCATCGCCCCAGCGGCGGATGTCGTTGTAGCTGACGATATCAAACAGTTCTCGCAGGCGTGCCTGGGCTTCATCTTTGGGCATATTCAGCGCGATATAGCAGGTTTGTGCCATATCCATTGGGTCGTGTGGGTTGGTTAACAGTGCGCCTTTGAGTTCGGCGGCAGCGCCGGCAAACTCCGACAACACCAGCACGCCACGGCCATCCAGCAAGCCTTGAGCCGCGACGAATTCCTTGGCCACCAGGTTGAGGCCGTCGCGCAGCGGGGTAATCCACATCACATCGGCCATGGCGTACCAGGCGCTGACTTCTTCGAACGGCAAGCTGCGGAAGAAAAACTGCAGCGGCGTCCAGCCAATGCGCGCAAAGCGGCCGTTAATACGGCCCACGGCCTGCTCGATCTGCCCCTGTAGCTCGTCGTAGATGGTCATTTCCTTGGCCGCCGGCACGCATACAGTCACCAGGGTGACCTTGCCCAGCAGTTCGGGATTCTCTTCCAGCAGGCGCTCGTAGGCGTTGAGTTTTTCCAGAATGCCCTTGGTGTAGTCGAGGCGTTCCACTGAAAGAATCAGTTTGACCCCGCTTAGCTCGGCGCGCAGGCGTTCCATCATCTCCCTGATTTTCGGCGCGGCCAGGGCGCTGCGTACCCGCTCGATATCCAGACCCACGGGGTGGGCGCCGAGTTTGACCACGCGGCTACCGGTGTCCACGGCGGTGGTCATGCGCTCCAGGCCCACGGCGCAGCCATAGGTGATAAAGCGCGGTGCACAGTTCTGTCGGCTGATGGTTTGCAGGGGCATCACGCCGCGCGCCGCATCGACGAAGTTTTCCACCTGGCGCGGGATATGAAAGCCGATGTAGTCGCATTGCAGCAGGCTGCCGATAATCTGTCGGCGCCATGGCAGCACGTTGAACACATCCGCCGAGGGGAAGTAGGTGTGGTGGAAGAAGGCGATGCGCAGGTCCGGGCGCAGCTCGCGCAGGTAGCCGGGCACCATCCACAGGTTGTAATCGTGCAGCCACACCGTGGCGCCTTCGGCGGCTTCCAGGGCGGTGCGTTCGGCAAAAGCGCGGTTGACCTTGAGGAACACCTGCCAGTCGTCCTCGCGGAACTGCGCGCGCTCCCAGAAGGTGTGCAGGGTCGGCCAGAAGGCTTCCTTGGAGAAGCGCTTGTAGAAAATGTCGACTTCTTCCTTGCTCAGCGCCACCCGTGCGGCGGTCAGCCGGGGGTAGCGTTCGGCATCCACTGTGGTGTGGCTGTCGAAGATTTCGCCGCTGGTTTCATCATGCTCGGCCCAGGCCACCCAAGAGCCGGCGCGACCATCGCCAAAAAAGCTCAGCAGGGTCGGGATAATGCCGTTGGGGGAAGTCGGGCGACGGCGCTGCAACTTGCCATCGGCGCCACGGAATTCTTCATAGGGCAGGCGGTGGTAAACCATTACCAAGTCGGCTTTGCCGGGGTCGGCGACTTGCTTGCCCTCGGCGGCGATGCCCTGTTTGCCGAGAAAGCCAAAATGCACAAAGGCCTCGAGAATACCGCCACACCCGGCGCGCTCGGCGTGGAAAACCCGCGAATACTGGCGGGTGGCCTGCAGTAGGCCGTCTTCGGATTCGCCCACGCACACGCCCTTGAACTGGCCGCTGAGCATGGAGAGGTCATTGAGCGTATCGCCGGCGGTCAGTACCTGGTCGTTGTCCAACTCCAGCCAATCGATCAGCGCCTGCAGGCTGCTGCCCTTGTTGACGCCCTTGGGCAGAAAATCCAGGTAGCGTTCGGCGGAGTAGAGCAGGTCGCAACCCAGGCTCTCGGCTATTTCCAAAAGCTGCGGGTTGGCCGCCTGCTCGGGGCTGCAGAAGTACGAGCAGCGGCGCACCTGCGGTACGTCCTGGCGCTCCAGGTTAAAGCGTTCAATGGCGCTGGCAACCTGGCTGTCGCCGGGCCAGAGGGCGTCTACCGCGCTTTGCAGCGGTTGGATCGGCTGCAGGGTATCGCCATGCACCAGGCTGGCGCCAACGTCGGAGATGATGAAATCCGGCTGCGGCAGGGTGGGGTCTGCCAGCAGTGGTAAGACCGACTCCAGGCTGCGCCCGGTGACATAGGCCAGGCGGATTTCCGGGTGGGCGGCGATGGTCTGATAGAGGCTTAGGCGATCCTTGGGATCGCCGCCGAGAAAGGTTCCATCGAGATCGGTGGCAAGTAACATGCGCTGTCTTCCTGTCCAGTTAAGTGGGTGCAGTGACGCGCCGACAAAAGCCGACGAGCTATGGGTGATTGCGCCGTATGGCGTTCGCCTCTTGATTTACCCTGGCGTCTGCGGCGCCGGGTTGGGCGGGTTCTCATTTGAGTCAGTTGAGTCTGGGTCGTCTGTGGGTGGTGCGTCGGGCATCAGCTCAAGCACCGTATGACTGGTGCGCAGCATGGGCATAAAGTGTCCGGCCGGTGCGCTGACCAGGTCGCTGACATGGCGCAGGCGATAGAGGGTGTACGCTGCGAGCAGACCCAGGGTGGCGGCGAAATACAGCGGCAGCGCTTGAGCGCCGATGTGCTGCATCAACAAGCCAGCCAGCAATGGGCCACACACCGAGCCGATGCCGTTGACCATCAGCAGGCTGCTGGAGCCGGCGAGGATTTCATCGCTGTGCAACTGGTCAATCAGCTGCGCCACAGCGATGGGGTAGATGGCAAAGGCCAGGCCGCCCCAGAGAAACATCAGCCCGAGCAGTAAGCGACCGGCAGGCAATAGGCTCATCAGCACCGCGACCACTACCGACAGCGCCACTACCCAGAACAGCACCAGGCGGCGGTCGTGTTTATCCGAGTAGATGCCAATCGGCCATTGCAGCAAGGCACCGCCAAGAATCGCGCTGCTCATCAGCAAGCCCACGCCGGTGGCGTCGAAGCCGTTCAGGCTGGCGTACACCGGCGCCATACCCCAGAACGCGCCAAGGGCAAGGCCGGATAAACCTGCAGCGGCCAGCGCCAGTGGGGCGATACTGACGATCTGGCGCAGGTTGGTGTGCAGGGTGTCTGGCACGCTGGGCTGAATCTGGCGGGTCAGGGTGATGGGCATCAAGGCGGCGCTGATCAGCATGGCGGCCAGTACGAACAGCACGAAGTCGCTCGGCGACGCCAGGTTGAGCAATTGCTGCGCGGCGGCCAGTGCACCGAGGTTGACCGCCATGTACACGGCAAACACCTGGCCACGCTTGTCATTCGGCACCTGGGCGTTCAGCCAGCTCTCGATCACCATATACAGGCTAACCAACGCCAGGCCGTAGAGCACGCGCAGACCCAGCCAGACCCAAGGGTCGACGATCAGCACATGGAGCAGGGCGGTGATGGCGGCCAACGCGGCGCAAAAGGCAAACGCACGGATATGCCCAACGCGGCGGACCAGCGGAATCGCCAGCCAGGTGCCAAGGAGAAAACCGACAAAGTACCCGGACATAATCAGGCCGAGCATCGAGGTGGAGTAGCCTTCGGCCACGCCACGCAGGGTCAGTAGGGTGTTGAGCAGGCCATTGCCAAGGAGGAGTAAAGCAACCCCACCGAGCAACGAGCTGATAGGGGCAATCAGGGACCACATGGCGAACTACCCTAGGGAACTATGCCCTTTAGTGCAAGCACGAAAGGTGCCAGCACTTAGCATGATAACTATTTAAGCTATTGTTTTTAAATGATTATTTATATAGACAAACGGTCTTTTGATTATTTCGGCGATTGCCTGTGTGCGTGCCGAGGGCGTTACAAAGCCGCGCTGCACCACGACTGATCGCGGCCAAAGCCGCTGCTATTGCGCGATGGCATTGCTGGGTACTGCCAGCAATGCAACAGGTTGCAGGGCCGCACTGCTCTGGTTGATGCGTTCGAGTACTTGGTTGATGGCTTGGCGATCGCGGCTATTGCTCAGGTGCTGATCGGCGGTTTCCTGCACGCTGCACACATGGCGCAGCAGATCGATTTTCTGCTGCTCGCGTAACGGCTGGTGAAGCAGGTTTTTGAAGGCCTGCAGCAAGCTGATCAACACACTGACATCGGCGCAGCCGTAGTGGCGAATAGGGCCGAAGACCAGTAGCAACAAATCATCCAGCGGGAACTCGTAATGCAACAGGCGTGGCGGGCCGTCGTCCACCAAGCTGGCATCCAGATCTGGCAGGGGCAGGCGCTTGCTAATCAGTACGCTGAGCAGGTCAATGGCCGTTATCGCCGTGCCGGGGTCGTTAATACCTGGGCTGAGTGCCTTGACGGCAATTTCCGACATCTGCGTACAGCCAAACAGGTAATGGGTGTGGGCGTATTCCTCAAGAAAGAAATCGAAGCAGTCGAGCAGGGCATCGCTAATTGCCGGCTCAACCTTACGGTTGAGCTTGAACAGCGGTCGGCAGCTCATGACGAAGACCCCGCGATGGATCATCACGGTCATGCGCAAGTCGTGTTTGCACAGAATGTTGTTGATCGTATTGACGTTTAGCTCTTTGAAGTAACCACTGCGTTGCGCGCAAACTTCAGGCCAGTGCTGATCCTCTGGCCAGTTAGGGATGTTGTCGATAGAGGCTAGTTTGGCTTCGCGAGCGGCAAGTTTCGCTAGGGTGGTGTGGTACAGGTTGTTGAGGATGTATTCCACTTGAATCGAGCGGGAAATCGAGTGGATGAAATGCGCAAACAGCCCGAGGCAAGCAATGCCCATCGTCAAGGCCATGAATACGCCGAGACTGGGTACATGGGTCGAGTTGTCCCGTTCAATCGTGGTGATCAGCAGCAGCGAGAAGAGAATGGTGCCAAGATAGAACCCCAGGGTCTTCTGATGACTTTTATCGCTGATCAACCCCGGAACCACGCGCGGTGACAGCGCCGCCGCCGCATTGTTGAGCACCACCATGACCATGGAGAAGCTGAACACCATCAGCGACAGGATGCCGCCGACCAGCGTGCCGAGAATCAGCCGAGCATTTTCGGCATTGCGCACCAGGCCCACATCAATGTTCCGTTTAAGCGACATCATCCAGGGCTGGTATTCGATGCTCATGCTCAACAGGCACAAACCTAGGAAACCCAGTGCGATCAGCGTCGGATACAGGGCCAGGCTGTGCAATATGCGTTGGTACAGGCGGAAGGTAAAATTCAACAAGCGCGGCACGGGCGTCTCGGTACGATGGATGTACTGCGACTATAGCAAGCTTGCCGGGAGAGGCTGCAACCTGAGCCTCGCTGCTGCAGGCCCAGGTCTGTTTCAGTCGTTGCAGACGCGCGAAATCGCGTTGGCCAGTTGATCCAGTCGCTCGACGTCGAGCCCCGCCATATTCGCTCGGCCTGAGCCGACCATATAAACGCTGAACTCATCGCGCAGGCGTTGCACCTGAGTTTGGCTAAGGCCTGTGTAGGAAAACATCCCGCGTTGCGCCGCGATATGGGCAAAACGCTGATTCAGCCCGTAAGGTTGCAACGCTTCGACCAAGCCGGCACGCAGGCTGGCAACGCGCTGGCGCATGGCGTCCAGTTCACTGACCCACAGGCTGTTCAGCTCGGCGTCAGCCAGAATGCTGGCCACCACTGCCGCGCCATGGGCCGGCGGGGTGGACCACAGGTTACGGGCGATGAACGCCAGCTGGCTGCGTACATCCTGCAACTTTGTCGCAGTCTGTGCGCAGACAATCAGCGCGCCGGTGCGTTCGCGGTACAGGCCGAAATTCTTTGAGCAGGAGCTGGTGATCAGCAGCTCAGGCAATTCGGCAGCGAACAGGCGTACGGCAAAGGCGTCCTGTTCCAGGCCATCACCGAAGCCCTGATAGGCGAAGTCGATCAGCGGCAGCAACTCGCGGGCTTTTACCACCTCCAGCACACGCTTCCAGTCCCGTGGCGTCAGGTCGAAGCCGGTGGGGTTGTGGCAGCAGGCGTGCAACAGCACCACATCGCCTTTGGGTACGTGGGCGAGGGCGGCAATCATGGCCTCAACATTTAGCTGGTTGTCCGCGCCGACATAGGGGTAATGCCCAACGCGCAAGCCTGCGGCAGCAAAGATGCTTTCGTGGATCGGCCAGGTCGGGTCACTCAGCCAGATGCCACGGCCCGGCAGGCAGTGGGCGATAAAGTCAGCGCACAAGCGCAGCGCACCGGTGCCGCCAGGGGTTTGGGTGGCAGCAGCGCGCTCCGCCAGCAGCGGGCTGAAGGCGCCCAGTACCAACTGAGTCAGCAGGCTGCCAAACAGCGGGTCGCCGTGGCCGCCGACATAGCTCTTGGTGGTTTCGCTTTCCACCAGCCGCTGCTCGGCGAGCTTCACTGCGCGTGGAATCGGCGTTAGACCCTGGGCGTTCTTATACACGCCCACGCCGAGGTCGAGCTTGGCCGGATTGCGGTCGCTGCGATAGGCGTCCATCAGGCCGAGAATCGGGTCGCCGGGCACCCGCTTGATGCTATGGAAATGGCTCACTTGCGGCCCTCGGCGTCGGCGGCCAACACATCGGTGCGCGCAGCCATGATGAAGTCGTTACGGTGCAGGCCACGCATTTCATGGCTCCACCAGGTCACGGTGACCTTGCCCCATTCAGTGAGCAGCGCCGGGTGGTGGCCAACTTCCTCGGCAATGGCGCCGACGGCGTTGGTAAAGGCCAGGGCGTGGCGGAAATTCTTGAACAGATAAACCCGCTCCAGCTCCATATGGTCGTCACGCACTTCGATATTCCAGTCCGGAATCTCGCGGATCAGTTCGGCCAGTTCTTCGTCCGAGACTTTCGGCGCATCGGCGCGGCAGGCTTCGCATTGGGCTTGGGCAAGGCTCATGGGGTTTCTCCTGAATTTGGGGGTAAGCAAAGAACCGTAGGATGGGTTGAGCATCGTGATACCCATCACGTAGCTGATCGATGGGTGATGGGTATCGCTGCGCTCAACCCATCCTACAAAAGCAGCTACGCTGCTTTCGGCGCAAATTTCGGTGCGTGTAGGCCCAGGCGCATAGCCTGCTGGACCATACCCATGATGTCTTCATGGGCCAGTTCGAACAGGCGCTTAAGCTCAGGCAGAACAAAATACAGTGGTTGCAGAATGTCGATGCGATACGGCGTGCGCATCGCCTCGATTGGGTCAAAAGCCAAACGCTGCGGCGCATCGGACAGGCAGTAGAGGGTTTCTTTCGGCGAGGAGAGAATGCCGCCGCCGTAGATGCGCTGGCCCTGGCTGGTATCAACCAGGCCGAACTCGATGGTCAGCCAGTACAGCCGCGCCAGGTATACACGCTCTTCCTTAGTTGCGGCCAGGCCGAGCTTGCCATAGGTGTGGGTGAATTCGGCGAACCAGGGGTTGGTCAGCAGCGGGCAGTGGCCAAAGATCTCGTGGAAAATATCCGGCTCTTGCAGGTAGTCCAGTTCCTCGGGTGTGCGGATAAAAGTCGCGACCGGGAATTGCTTGCTGGCCAGCAGCTCGAAGAAGGTCTGAAACGGAATCAGCGCTGGCACCCGCGCCACCTGCCAGCCGGTGGTGGCCCGCAAGACCTGATTGATCTCGCCGAGCTGCGGAATGCGTTCATGGGGCAGGCCGAGCTGTTCGATACCGTCCAGGTATTCCTGGCAGGCATGACCTTCGATCACCTTGAGTTGGCGGGTGATCAGGGTATTCCACACCTGATGCTCGGCCTCCGGGTAATGGATAAAACCACTGTCATCAGGTTCCCGCGCCATGTACTGGGTGCTCATGCTGCTGCCTCCTGCTGGGGCTTTGTTGTTGTGTTTGAACCAGAAATACTCCAGTGGTCGTGCTTATGCAGCCCTCGACTGAGTGTGGTGTGCAAGGGAAAGGCGGTTATTTCGTAAAGAATTGATTACGTGCGCGCCGATGCGGCGAAGTATCGTCTTGCCGCTGCGCTAATCTGTCACATATTCTTGACGAATAATCCGCCGCCAGCGTCGATTCTTACGCCGTGCGGTCTATAAGAAGCCTGATCAGAGCCCTGCCATGCGTATCAAAGTCCACTGCCAGAACCGAATTGGCATCCTGCGCGACATCCTCAACCTGCTAGTCGAATACGGCATCAACGTCGCCCGTGGCGAAGTGGGTGGCGAGCAGGGCAATGCCATCTACCTGCACTGCCCGAACCTGATCAACCTACAGTTCCAGTCGCTACGGCCCAAGTTTGAGGCGATATCCGGGGTGTTCGGCGTCAAGCGCGTTGGCCTGATGCCAAGCGAACGCCGCCATCTGGAGCTGAATGCTTTGCTCGGCGCGCTGGATTTTCCGGTGTTGTCCATCGATATGGGTGGCTCGATTGTCGCGGCCAACCGCAGCGCTGCGCAGCTCTTGGGCGTGCGGGTGGATGAGGTTCCGGGCATTGCGCTGTCGCGTTACGCCGAGGACTTTGACCTGCCTGAGCTGGTGCGCGCCAACAAGTCGCGGATCAACGGCCTGCGGGTGAAAGTCAAGGGCGATGTGTTTCTCGCCGATATCGCCCCGCTGCAGACCGAGCACGACGAGAGCGATGCCCTGGCCGGTGCGGTGCTGACCCTGCACCGCGCCGATCGCGTCGGCGAGCGCATCTACAACGTGCGCAAGCAAGAGCTGCGCGGCTTCGATTCGATCTTCCAAAGCTCCAAGGTGATGGCCGCAGTGGTGCGTGAGGCGCGGCGTATGGCACCGCTGGATGCGCCATTGCTGATCGAGGGCGAAACCGGCACCGGTAAAGAGCTGCTGGCACGCGCCTGCCACCTGGCCAGCCCGCGCGGGCAGTCGCCGTTTATGGCGCTCAACTGCGCCGGCTTGCCGGAATCCATGGCCGAAACTGAGCTGTTCGGCTACGGCCCCGGCGCCTTCGAAGGCGCGCGGCCGGAAGGCAAACTTGGCCTGCTGGAACTGACCGCCGGCGGCACGCTGTTTCTCGATGGCGTCGGCGAGATGAGCCCGCGCCTGCAGGCCAAACTCTTGCGCTTTTTGCAGGATGGCTGTTTCCGCCGGGTCGGCAGCGATGAAGAGGTCTACCTGGATGTGCGGGTGATTTGCGCCACTCAGGTCGACCTGTCCGAGCTGTGCGCCAAGGGCGAGTTTCGTCAGGACCTCTATCACCGCCTCAACGTGCTCAGCCTGCATATCCCGCCGCTGCGCGAATGCCTGGATGGCCTGGGGCCGCTGGTGGAGCACTTTCTCGATCAGGCCAGCCGGCAGATAGGCCGCCCGCTGCCCAAGCTTGCGCCGCAGGTGCTGGATAAGCTCAGCCATTACCACTGGCCGGGCAATGTGCGTCAGCTGGAGAACGTACTGTTTCAGGCCGTTTCACTGTGCGACGGCGGTGTGGTCAAAGGCGAACATATCCGCCTGCCGGACTACGGCGCGCCGCAGCCGCTCGGTGAGTTTTCAGTTGAGGGCGGGCTGGATGACATCCTCGGCCGCTTTGAAAAAGCCGTGCTGGAGCGCCTGTTCCACGACCATCCGAGTAGCCGTCAACTGGGCAAGCGCCTAGGTGTATCACACACCACCATCGCCAATAAGCTGCGTCAGCATGGGTTGGGGAAGGAGTAGCGCAGCCAGGGGCTGCGCTTGGCATGTTGTTGCTTTAGCGAGGTGTTGTCGGCCGTGCTCTTGGCCCAGGCAGAATGCCATTCACCGGGTTGCTCGAGAGTAAACGGTGACTGGCTATACCGGCGATTTCATGGCCGCGATCACTCAAGGTATTCACCACTTGGTTGACCAGGGCAGTGATCAAAATGCCCGCCAATCCGCCGCCGCTGTTCTGTTGCTGCTCGGCGGTGCTGGCGCGCGCGACGCCCTTCCAAAGCTCTTTACCGCTGCGCAAATCAACCAGTGTTGCGGTGACCGCGACCGCAACCTCGCTGCTGATGATCATGTAGCTGCTGCCGTATTCGGTGACGTCGATATACAGCACGGTATCCGCGGCAAAAATCTCGTGAAGTTTCTGCGGCGAAACCTCGCGGATTTCATCCGCATTCATCAGGCCATTCTGCTTGAAGGTTTCATCGACCACAGCAACAGGCAGTACGTAATAGCCAGCCTCACTCAGTGGCAGGGTGATATGCGAGTAAACGCTGTAAGACGCTTTGACATCAGGCGACTTGTTGACGGGCGGCAGAACCAGGATAGAGGCCGGGTTGCTCTCTTTGAAGGCGCTGTAATCGTAAGGCTGCTGGGTGACGCAGCCGCTCAGCAGCATGGATAGCGCCAGCGCTGCGAGCGCTTTAAGTGGGTTTAGAAAGGGCATGCTGATCACTTGGCAAATTTACGCATCAGGAAGTCCATGTACTGGGCGGACTCGGGGAACAGGGTTTTCTCGGTCTCGAATTGCTGGCGTACCTGATCGGCTTTGCCGATTTCCGCATACAGCATGCCCAGATGGGCGTGGAAGCCAGGTGGTAGCGCACGATCTGCGGCCCGTGCCTTTTGCAGGCTTGCTTCAAGGGCGGCAATCTGCTCTTGAGCGCTGCTGGTGCTCTCGAAACGCTGGTAAACCTGTTGCTGATAGCCATCCCAATAATAAAGTGGCTGCGGCTGCGTCACACAGCCACTCAGAGTGGCTGCGGCCATTGAGGCCGCGAGAAAAAGTATGGGGCGAGTGAAGTTCATGGTCGGTTTCTCCATGTTCACTTGGCTGGGCGCCAAGCGCCGCTATCGACACCATTGACCAGGTTGTTCACGGCTTCGCGAATCGCCAGATCCAGTACCTTGCCGTTGAGTGTCGAGTCATAGCTGGCAGTGCCGCCGAAACCGACGATCTCGCGGTTGGACAGGCTGTACTCGCCCGCGCCCTGGGCGGAATAGACCACTTCGGATGTCTGTACATCGACAATATTCAGGTTGACCTTGGCGTAGGCAATCTGCTGTTTGCCGCGTCCGAGAATGCCAAACAACTGGTGGTCGCCTACTTCTTTACGGCCGAATTCGGTGACATCGCCGGTGACGACAAAGTTTGCTCCGCGCACCTGTTGAGCCTGTTTGGAAAAGCCTGATTCCTGTTGCAGTTCGGCCAGGTTGTCGCGGTCAAGCACATTGAAACGATTGGACTGTTGCAAATGGGTGATCAGAATAGTTTTAGCCTGCCCGCCGAGACGGTCGACATTGTCAGTGAAGATGCCGCGCATATAGCTGGAGCGATTATCAAACTTGCCCACGGCAATCGGGCTGCGTGGGCCACTGTAGTGACTGCTGGCAGTGGTGACTTTTGCAACTTCCAGGGTGCGCGATTGTTCAGTGGCGCAGCCGCTAAGCAGTACAAGCAAGCCTGCGAGGCTGGCAGTGATGATTTTGTTCATACGAATCTCATTGGATTAATAGACAGGGGAAAGCAAGACCGGGTCGGAGCCGTCAGGGTTTTCACAAGGTGCTAACGCTGGGGGCGCTTGCTGCTGCATGTGCTGAACGCGAATAACGGCATAAGTCTATCCATGACGGTAAGTCCAGAAGGTGGGGGAGGATGCGTCCTGCGGCGGCGATTCTAATCGGCATCAGAATGGTTTGCCAGATGTACTGGCTATTTGATGCTATGCGTGCAATGGCAGCGTGCTGTGCTGCGTGATCGCTCCAATGTCCAGCCGATATATCCGCATCTGGAGCATCAGATTGCGGAGGCAGGAGCACACGCATGGAGTCTCGCGGGTGTTAATGGCAAACCTAGGTTTCAGGCGCCCCACGCCAGGCAGCAACCACGCGCTTGCGTAATGCTTGGCGATCCTGCAGTTGGTTGATCGCCTGCTCAGCCAGCTTGATCCAGTAGTGGTCCACATCTGCCTGGTATACCGAGGTATGTGCGGCCAGTTCGGCCCAGGCTGCAGGCAGGTGTTTGCCGTTAAAGCCGCCTGGTTTGTCTTGGGCCAGAAAGCGCACGCGGGTAATACCTGCCAGCAGAATACGGCCGTAGCACATCAGGCAAGGTTGCAGGCTGACGTACAGGGTGAGAGCGCTGCGGTCCTGCTCTGGGTACTCAGTTTCCAGTTGATCGAGGAGTAGCATTTCGGCGTGAGCGGCGCTGTTGTAGTGTCCATCGACAAATACCTGATTGCGGGCGCTGCACAGCAGCTCCTGGTTTTGCTTAACCAGCACAGCCCCTACGCCATAACAGCCTTGTTCCACCGCCAACAGCGCCTGTTCACAGCAAAGCCTGGCCCAGATGTCGGCCGGTTTTTGGCTGTGCGGCGCGTGTTGCAGCAGGTCGGCATGGGCGCTATTCATCGGTCTTCCGTGGGTTGGATGCTGAGGAGCAGTTTAGTCATGAGCGTGTTGTATGCAGGAGGGGCTTTAGCCGTGAGCGCTGCTCGCGGTTACAAACCCTCTACTGGGTCAGCCCACAACCGAAACTTTAGCGCTAGAGTGTGCTGAATTAGCCAATGACCTGATGGAGCGACAGCAAGGATTGCCATGCCAACTATAAACCGCAGTGATGCCCAGCAACGTGCCGATGAGATCAGCGTATTCAACCGTGAATTAGCGCGCCTTGAGGCCGAGCAAGTGCTGCGCCTGAGTGACGAGCAGCGCAGCAGTCTGCACGGCTACCAGCAGCAATTGCTCAACAGCTACCTGGCGGCTTTTGATATCGATCACGATACCCAGGCCCGTCAGCTGTCGCTGGGCATGCGTATCGCCTCGTTTCTCGGCGCGCTGGCGTTGGCGGCCAGTGTGTTTTTTCTGTTCTATCAGTTCTGGGGTTTGTTCGGCACGCAGAGCCAGGTGGCGATTCTGCTGACGGCGAGCATCGCCTCGTTCGGCTTGACGCTGTGGGTGCAGCGCCTCGATAGCTCGGGCTATTTCAGCAAGTTGGCGGCTCTGGTGGCCTTTACCTGCTTTGTGCTGAACATCGTCATGCTCGGGCAGATCTTCAATATCACCCCATCAGACAAGGCGCTGCTGCCCTGGACCGCGTATGCGCTGTTACTGGCCTATGCTTGTGGCGCGAGGTTGCTGCTGGCGGCGGGGATTATCTGTCTGCTGGCGTTTATCGCCGCCCGTGTCGGTGTCTGGAATGGCATCTATTGGCTGGGCTTTGGTCAGCGTCCGGAGAACTTTATTCCGGGAGCTTTACTGATCTTCGCGGTGCCGTTAGTGATTGATCAGCGCCGCTACGACGGCTTTACCGTGATCTACCGGGTGTTCGCGCTGCTGGCGCTGTTTCTGCCGGTGCTGCTGTTGGCGCATTGGGGGGAGGGCAGCTATTTCGACTATCCCGCCAGCTATATCGAAAACGCGTATCAGCTGCTGGGCTTCGTGCTGGCGGCGTTGGTGATCTGGCTCGGTGTACGCCGTGAGTGGCCGGATGTGGTGAATACCGGGCTGAGCTTCTTTGTGATCTTTCTCTACACCAAGCTGTTCGACTGGTGGTGGGAGAGCATGCCCAAGTACCTGTTCTTCCTGGTGCTGGGCCTGAGTGCGGTGCTGATTTTGCTGGTGTTACGGCGTCTGCGTAGCCGCCATGGCTTGCTGGGAGGTGCACAATGAACAGCATTCGCCCGCGTTATCTAATCGCCGGTCTGGTGTTGATTGGCCTGGTTAACGCCGTCGTCCTGGCGGGTGTGGCCTGGAATCGCCAGTCGCCAGAGGAAAGCCATCTACAACTGTCCGAACGCGAGCTGGCCGCTACCTACGCCTATTGGCGCAAGGACAACAGCAGCCTGGCGCTGCGCCTGGATTATCGCTGGCCAAGCCAGGCGGATGATGACCATTACTACCTGTCGATCAGTGCTGAGAAGATGGTCGAATTGGGCTTCCAGGTGCCCACAGAGCTGAACGAGCAGACAGTACGGCGCTACCGCCGTCAGCTGGACCGTGATGCGCTGCTGGTGTTGGAGCTCAATGGCCCGGCCTATCAGCGTGAAGTCGCGCTGCTGGTTGCCGCCCATGCCGAGGCGCTGCGTTTGCACAAATCCGTGCCGGACAGCAAAGAGCTGCGAGAGGCGGCTCAGCATGCCGCCAATGCACTGGATTACGAGCAACGGCGTGCCAGTCGCTTGCTGGTGGTCGATGTCGGGCTTGATCAGCAGGCGCTGCGTGCGCGTTACCCTGATCGTACGCGGTACGCCATTGTGCGCAGCATTATCGAGGTGCAGGCCAGCAGTGTAGCGACTGATTGGAAGGGCGAGGACGATGACCCGCGCCCCGACAACCAGCGCTGGACCTGGCAACTCGGCGGCTCTGCCGATACCCCAGGGGTGCAGAGCCTCAACCTACCACAGCGCTGGCATGCGACGTTCGCCAGCCTGCCGCAGCACGGCGAGGAGCTCGGTGTTGATTACCCGAGTTATCAGAAGCTGTTTAACGCTGAAGTTGCATTCGGCCGGCGCTTGGAACCCTGGTTTATTGATTTAAGCGCCAGAGAAGTGAGCGCAGCGCAGCCTGCGACCAAGGTGCAATAGCTCGGCGCGGCGTGCTGGGTGAAAGTGGCGGCGTTCCAATCCTGCGTGGTTTGGGTGCAAGCGTTTCTCCATTCCTCTCCCTGGAATGATTTGGGCAGGCGGTCAGATGACCGCTTTTTTTATGGCTATGTCTGAGTTAACTGTTGCGTGGCCCTATATCCCAGCGACTCACCCAAGCAAATCAACGGGTTGAGCTGCGTTTTGTAGCGTTCAAGCAGGCGCCGCCAGCCTAAATAATTCGTCAGGTATTTGGTGGCCACACCATGAAAAGGAATCATCCAGCTCTTGAGCCGACTATCGTAGGCGTTCACGTTCTGGATGTGGAAAGCGCCATCAACTCGGCGTTTCTGACTCGGGTTTATCGGTCGATGAGTAATGCCCTCTGCTTTGGCAAAGTGGGCATAGACACCTGCGCTGTCGGTGCAAAGAATCGCGTCCGCGTCTATCAGCGGGCGCAGTCGCTCCCCGACGTGGCGTGCATCAAGCTTTTCCAGCTTGAAGTCAGCCTGCTGGCCACTACGATCTCTCACCACCAACACTGGGATCTGCTCGGCAGACAACCCGCGCCGCTTGGCACTTCCACCGCGCTTACGAGGTGGGCGGGGCAGCTCTCTCTGGCCCTTGAAGGACTCCAGGAAGAAGGTCTCATCCGCCTCGACAATGCCCGATGCATGCCGGGCCTGGTGATCAGCAATTCGAGAGAGAAACCGGTGCCGCCACAGGAAAGCCGTGTTCTTGCTGACGCCACAATGGATTGCGGCCTTGCGTACGCTCAGGCTTTGGGTCAACGCCTCGGCATAGTCTTGCCACAGATGACGCTTTCTCAATCGCGCCATAGGAGTGCCCGTCAGAGCATTACTGGTTTTGCCACACGCTTTGCAGCGATACCGAGGCAGGTCGCCACTGGTGCCCCACGGGCGCAGTTCTTTGGACTGGCAATGTGGGCAGTGGCTGGGGGCTTTGATTACGTCCTGCGTAAGCACGCCGGTATGTGAAAGGCTGGTGCTCAACTGACGACGCTGCTCTGGCGTTAGGGTGGGCAGCTGGGCTACCCACCGTGAAAACTGAATCGCTTTCATGATCAATCCCTCGCATTCGGAGACATCACAACTCAGTTTAGACCATCGCAACAGTTAACTTAGACATAGCCTTTTTTATTGGCGTGCTATCCCTGGTCGCCACCCTGCGGCCCGTCGCTTCGCGACGTTAAAAATTGCTCCCGGTAATTTTTTCGTCCTGAGAAAACGTCTGCAACCATGGTCGTAGAGCGTTAAGACCATGGTCGAATGGCTCAAAGGTGGGGTCCTGGCTACAAAATGGGCCATAGAACAACAACTACCCACCGAGGTGTTTCTGATGAGTGCTGCGTCCTTGTATCCCGTGCGTCCGGAGGCGGCGGCCCAGTCGCTGACTGATGAAGCCACCTATAAAGCCATGTACCAGCAGTCGGTGATCAACCCTGACGGTTTCTGGCGTGAGCAGGCTCAGCGCCTGGACTGGATCAAGCCGTTCACCAAGGTCAAGCAAACCTCCTTCGACGATCACCACGTCGATATCAAATGGTTTGCCGACGGCACCCTTAACGTTTCCTACAACTGCCTGGACCGTCACCTGGAAGAGCGTGGCGATCAGGTGGCGATCATCTGGGAAGGCGATGACCCGTCCGAGCACGAGGAAATCACCTACCGCCAGCTGCACGAGCAGGTCTGCAAGTTCGCCAACGCCTTGCGTGGCCAGGATGTGCACCGTGGCGATGTAGTGACCATCTACATGCCGATGATTCCCCAGGCGGTGGTGGCGATGCTGGCCTGTACCCGTATCGGCGCGATCCACTCGGTGGTGTTCGGCGGCTTCTCCCCGGAAGCGCTGGCCGGGCGGATTATCGATTGCCAATCCAAGGTGGTGATCACCGCCGATGAAGGCCTGCGCGGCGGCAAGAAAACCCCGCTAAAAGCCAACGTCGACGACGCCCTGACCAACCCGGAAACCGCGAGCATCCAGAAGGTTATTGTGTGCAAGCGCACCGGCAGCCCGATCAAGTGGAACCAGCATCGCGACATCTGGTACGAAGACCTGATGGCCGTGGCCGGTAGCGTCTGCGCACCGAAGGAAATGGGTGCCGAGGAAGCGCTTTTTATCCTCTACACCTCGGGCTCCACCGGTAAGCCGAAAGGCGTGCAGCACACCACCGGCGGCTATCTGGTGTATGCCGCGCTGACCCATGAGCGGGTGTTCGACTACAAGCCGGGTGATGTCTACTGGTGCACCGCCGATGTCGGCTGGGTCACCGGCCACAGCTATATCGTCTACGGCCCGCTGGCCAATGGCGCGACCACGCTGCTGTTTGAAGGTATCCCGAACTACCCGGACATCACCCGTGTGTCGAAGATTATCGACAAGCACAAGGTCAATATCCTCTACACCGCACCTACTGCGATCCGCGCGATGATGGCTCAAGGCGAGGCGGCGGTTGCCGGTGCTGATGGCTCCAGTCTGCGCCTGCTTGGCTCGGTCGGTGAGCCGATCAATCCGGAGGCCTGGAACTGGTACTACAAGACTGTCGGCAAAGAGCGTTGCCCGATTGTTGATACCTGGTGGCAGACCGAAACCGGTGGCATCCTGATCAGCCCGCTGCCGGGTGCAACCGCACTTAAACCTGGCTCGGCGACCCGTCCGTTCTTCGGCGTGCAGCCAGCGCTGGTGGATAACCTAGGTAACCTGATTGATGGTGCTGCCGAAGGCAACCTGGTGATTATCGATTCCTGGCCGGGTCAGGCGCGTACGCTGTACGGCGATCACGACCGCTTTGTCGACACCTACTTCAAGACCTTCAAGGGCATGTACTTCACTGGCGACGGCGCACGCCGCGACGAGGATGGTTACTACTGGATCACCGGTCGTGTAGACGACGTGCTCAACGTCTCTGGCCATCGCATGGGTACCGCTGAAATCGAAAGCGCCATGGTTGCTCACCCGAAAGTCGCTGAGGCCGCTGTGGTTGGCGTGCCGCACGACATCAAAGGGCAGGGCATTTATGTCTACGTCACCTTGAATGGTGGCGAGCAGCCTTCTGAGCAGTTGCGCCAGGAGTTGAAAAACTGGGTGCGCAAGGAAATCGGTCCGATTGCCTCACCGGACGTGATTCAGTGGGCCCCAGGTCTGCCCAAAACCCGCTCGGGCAAGATCATGCGCCGTATCCTGCGCAAGATCGCCACCGCCGAATACGATGCGCTCGGCGACATCTCCACGCTGGCCGATCCTGGTGTGGTGCAGCACCTTATCGACACCCACCGCCAGATGCAGGCTGCCTGACTTCGCTTGAAACGCCTGTAAGCAACGCCCTGTTTCGGCCACAAGCCGGGCAGGGCGTTGTGCTTTGTGCGCTGTTATCGATTTTCATCTGGGTATTTGCTTGTCACTTGAGCGTAACAACGCGCACTTTTATGGGGTGTGCGGGAACGTTCCGCGCCAAGATGATGCATCGTTCGATGTTGCTGTAAAAATAAAAACCGCCGCCAGGTCCCGAAAACAAAGACTTGATTAAAACTGGGCGCGTTAATTGCTTTAATCAATGGTTAACTGTCTTTTCTGTCTCTGCATAAATTCCAGGGACTGTCAATATCCTCGCTATAGCCGTCCTGGCCTTTTGTAATTACTTGTCGCATTGAAGAAATATCGACTTTCGAGCTGTCGCTAGAATGCCGCTCACCCGGCTGGGGCCGTCCTGCTTGTGCACAGCGCGCAGCTTGGTGGCGACTCACTACAATTCATGCAAGGCTGGATGCATACCTGAACAATCTCTGCCGCAGCGCTGTACCCTCTCAGGCCATTCCCATTCGAAGGAGTCACAAAATGAAGAAGATTGCACTTCTCGGCGCACTGGCGCTATCCATGCTGTCGCCGCTGGCTATGGCTGAAGAGGCCAAGCCTCTGCGTATCGGTATCGAAGCAGCTTACCCACCGTTCGCCTTCAAAACTCCTGAAGGTGCCATCAGCGGTTTTGACTACGACATCGGTGTCGCTCTGTGCGAAGAGATGAAAGTGGAATGCAAATGGATCGAGCAGGAGTTCGACGGCCTGATCCCGGCCCTGAAGGTGCGCAAGTTCGACGCTGTGCTGTCGTCCATGAGCATTACCGAAGACCGCTTGAAATCGGTCGACTTCTCCAAGAAGTACTACCACACCCCCGGCAAGCTGGCGATGAAGGCCGGCACCGTGATCAACGATCCGCTGGTCGACCTCAAGGGCAAGAAAGTCGGTGTGCAGCGCTCGTCTATCTACGATCGTCATGCCACCGATGAGTTCGAGCCAGCTGGCGTTGAAGTCGTGCGTTACAGCTCGCAGAACGAAGCTTTCCTCGATCTGGCTTCCGGCCGTGTAGACGCTACCCTGGCCGACGTGGTCAATATCGACGAAGGCTTCCTCAAGACTGACGCCGGTAAAGACTTCGCCCTGGTAGGCCCGGACTTTACCCAAGAGAAGTACTACGGCTATGGCGCCGGTATCGCCGTGCGTAAAGGCGACAAGGAACTGGCGGACAAGATCAGCAACGCCATTGATGCCATCCGCGCCAACGGCAAGTACAAGGAACTGCAGGACAAGTACTTCGACTTCAACGTCTACGGCGACTGATTGAGTTCGCTCAGTCGCTTTCACTGAAAGTGGCGCAGGCTGGCTATAACTGAGCTTGCGCCACTTTTTCGTAGTACTCCCAGGCGCCGCCCGGCGTTTGCATGAGGTAAGCAGAGCATGCTCAACGGCTACGGCTCGACCATTCTGGAGGGTGCCTGGCTCACCCTGATTCTGGCGCTAACGTCGATGGCAGTGGCCATCGTGTTGGGTTTGCTAGGTGCCGCGTTTCGCTTGTCACCCATCAAGTGGCTGGCGCTGCTGGGTGAAACCTACGCCACGGTGATCCGCGGGATTCCTGATCTGGTGCTGATCCTGCTGATCTTCTACGGCGGTCAGGACCTGGTAAACCGTATGGCGCCGCTGCTCGGCTACGACGACTACATCGATATCAACCCCTTTATTGCCGGGGTGTTCACCATGGGCTTTATCTTTGGTGCTTACCTGTCGGAGACCTTTCGCGGCGCCTTCATGGCCATCCCCAAGGGGCAGGCTGAGGCGGGTGCGGCGTATGGTATGAGTGGCATGCAGGTGTTTTTCCGCATCCTGGTGCCGCAGATGATTCGCTTCGCCATTCCTGGGTTTACCAACAATTGGCTGGTACTGACCAAGGCCACCGCGCTGATTTCCGTGGTTGGCCTGCAGGACATGATGTTCAAGGCGAAAAGTGCCGCCGATGCCACCCGCGAGCCATTCACCTTCTACCTGGCCGTTGCGGCCCTGTATCTGGTGCTGACCAGCGTGTCGCTGCTGGCTTTGCGTTACCTGGAAAAACGTTACTCGGTCGGCATTAAAGCCGCTGATCTGTAGGCGGGGGAGCGCAACAATGATCTTTGACTACAACGTAATCCTGGAAAACCTGCCGCTGTACTTTGGCGGTGTACTGGTCACCCTGAAAATTCTGCTGATCTCCCTGGCATGTGGTCTGGCCCTGGCCATTCCCCTGGGCTTGATGCGCGTCTCCAAGTCGGCTCTGGTCAACTTCCCGGCTTGGCTCTACACCTACGTGATTCGCGGCACGCCGATGCTGGTGCAGCTGTTCCTCATTTATTACGGCCTGGCCCAGTTCGAGGCGGTGCGTGAGAGTTTCCTCTGGCCGTATTTCTCCAGCGCTACCTTCTGTGCCTGCCTGGCGTTTGCCATCAACACCAGCGCTTATAGCGCGGAAATCCTTGCCGGCAGCCTGAAGTCCACGCCCCATGGCGAGATCGAAGCTGCCAAGGCCATGGGCATGTCGCGCTTCAAACTGTACCGGCGCATCCTGCTGCCGTCGGCGTTGCGCCGCGCACTGCCGCAGTACAGCAACGAAGTGATCATGATGCTGCACACCACCTCGCTGGCTTCGATTGTGACGCTGATCGACATCACCGGCGCGGCGCGTACCGTCAGCTCGCAGTACTACCTGCCCTTCGAGGCGTTTATCACTGCCGGCCTGTTCTACCTGTGCTTGACCTTTATCCTCGTGCGCCTGTTCAAGCTGGCCGAACGCCGCTGGCTGGCTTACTTGGCCCCGCGTAAGGCCTGAGGAATAAAGCATGCAGCGTATTGATCACCCACTGCCCTGGGGCTGCCCCGGAACCGAACGCCGTTTGAGCGTGTTCCGTTTCGGCCATGGCCCGTGCAAGGCCTATATCCAGGCATCCTTGCATGCCGATGAGCTGCCAGGAATGCGCGTGGCGGTGGAACTCAAGCGCCGTTTGCGTCAGTTGGAGGCTCAAGGGCGTCTGACTGGGGTGATCGAACTGGTGCCGGTAGCCAACCCGGTTGGCCTGGGGCAGATGTTCCAGGCGGCTCATCAAGGCCGCTTCGAGCTGGGTAGCGGGAAGAACTTCAACCGCGACTTCTTTGATCTGGCCGCCGCTATTGCACCGGCGCTGGAAGATTGCCTGGGCAGTGACGGCCCGAACAATGTGCGGCTGATTCGCGCGGCCATGCAGGCCGCGCTGGAAGCCTTGCCGCCAGCCGGCTCGGAGCTGCAAGGTATGCAGCGCCTGCTGCTCAAGCATGCATGCGATGCCGATGTGGTGCTTGATCTGCATTGTGATTTTGATGCGGCGGTGCACCTTTACCTGCTGCCGCAACAGTGGCCGCAGTTGCGTTCGCTGGCCGCACGTTTGCAGGCAGGTGCAGCGCTGACCGTCGAGGATTCCGGTGGCAGCTCCTTCGATGAAGCCTGCGCCTTGCCCTGGGTGCATCTGGCCCGGCAATTTCCGCAGGCCGCTGTGCCGCTGGCTTGTCTGGCGGTAACAGTCGAGTTGGGCGGCATGGCCGATACCGGCAAACCCGAGGCCGAGGCCAGTGCCGAACGCATTCTGGCATTCCTCGCCGAGCAGGGCCTGATTGCCGGTGACTGGCCACCAGCGCCCGCTACAAGCTGCGACGCCACGCCGTTTAGCGGCGCTCAGTACGCCTATGCCCCGCATGCTGGGGTGGTGAGTTTTCTGCAACCGGTGGGCGCGCGGGTGTTGGCCGGCGACCCATTGTTTGAAGTGATCGATCCTCTGGATGATCGCCACACAACTGTCTGTGCCGCTACAGATGGTGTGCTCTATGCGCGCGAGCGGTTGCGTTTTGCTCAGCCCGGTTTATGGCTGGCAAAAGTGGCCGGTTGTACCCCTATTCGCCAGGGTCGCTTGCTCAGCGACTGATTCAAGAGAGTGGAAACCATGTACAAACTTGAAGTTCAGGATCTGCACAAGCGCTACGGCAGCCATGAAGTATTGAAGGGCGTGTCACTGGCGGCGAAGGCCGGTGATGTGATCAGCATCATCGGCTCCAGCGGCTCGGGCAAGAGTACCTTTCTGCGTTGCATCAACATGCTCGAGCAGCCCCACGGCGGCAAGATCCTGCTCAACGGCGAGGAGCTGAAGCTGGTGGCCAATAAGGACGGCGCGCTCAAGGCCGCCGAGCCCAAACAGTTGCAGCGCATGCGCTCGCGCCTGGCCATGGTGTTTCAGCACTTTAACCTGTGGTCGCATATGAGCGCCCTGGAAAACGTCATGGAAGCGCCCGTGCATGTGCTCGGCATGAGTAAGAAGGACGCCCTGGAAAAGGCCGAGCACTACCTGAACAAGGTCGGCGTGGCCCATCGCAAGGACGCTTACCCTGCGCATATGTCTGGCGGTGAACAGCAGCGTGTGGCGATTGCCCGTGCCCTGGCCATGGAGCCGGAAGTGATGCTGTTTGACGAACCCACCTCGGCGCTGGACCCGGAGCTGGTCGGCGAAGTGCTGAAAGTCATGCAGGACCTGGCCCAGGAAGGCCGCACCATGGTCGTGGTCACCCACGAAATGGGCTTTGCCCGTGAGGTGTCCAACCAGCTGGTGTTCCTCCACAAAGGTGTGGTGGAAGAGCGCGGTTGCCCGAGAGAAGTGTTGGCTAATCCGCAATCCGAACGTTTGCAGCAGTTCCTCTCTGGCAGTCTCAAATAACCCGCGGCAACATCTGCACGCACCCGCGCTATGCCCACAATCGCCAACAGAGCCTAAACTGCCCCCCATGAATGCCCACCGAATTGGCTTCCTGCTTTGGCCCACCACCAAGCCCCTGACCCTGGCCTTGGCAGAAGAAGCGCTGCGCGTTGCTCAGCGCGTTCACCCGGAGGTGGTCTACGAGCTGGTGTTTTTGCAAGCCGAGGCACCGATTGAAGGCGCATGGCGGCTGCCGGGCGAATCCTGGGTTGGCAAGCTGGACGGCTGCCAGAAGCTCTTCCTGCTTGCCGACGAGCCACCAGGGCCGATGCCTGCCGCGCTCTCCGGCGCGCTCAAGCAACTGGTACGTGGCGGCTGCGTGATCGGCGCGATTGCCGCAGGGGTTTATCCGTTGGCGCAACTTGGCCTGCTTGATGGCTACCGCGCTTCGGTGCATTGGCGCTGGCAGGATGACTTTACTGAGCGCTTCCCCAAGGTGATTGCCACCAGCCATTTGTTCGACTGGGACCGTGATCGACTGAGCGCCTGTGGCGGTATGGCGGTGCTCGATCTGCTGCTGGCCTTGCTCGCCCGTGACCACGGCGCCGAGCTGGCCGGTGCGGTGTCAGAAGAATTGGTAGTCGAGCGCATCCGCGAAGGCGGCGAGCGTCAGCGCATTCCGTTGCAGAACCGTCTGGGCTCCAGCCACCCCAAGCTGACCCAGGCCGTGCTGCTGATGGAAGCCAATATCGAAGAGCCACTGACCACCGACGAAATTGCCCAGCATGTGTGCGTGTCACGCCGTCAGCTGGAACGCATCTTCAAGCAATACCTCAACCGCGTGCCCAGCCAGTACTACCTGGAACTGCGCCTGAACAAAGCCCGCCAGCTGCTGATGCAAACCAGCAAGTCGATTATCCAAATCGGCCTGTCCTGCGGTTTTTCCTCCGGTCCACACTTCTCCAGCGCCTACCGCAACTTCTTCGGCGCCACCCCGCGCGAAGACCGCAACCAACGGCGCAGCAACAGCCCGTTTGAGTTGACCTCGACGCCCATCGAACGCGGCTGAAACTAATCTCGCGCATATAAAAAATACTTAGCTTTTATCGACTTGCCGTGGAAACAGCGGGTTACCACAACGGGTGCAGAAGGCGGCGCCGTGTTCGTGGGTGCTTTTGGCGCAGCTTGGGCAGTCGTGAATCAATTGATCACCGCCACGCATAGCGTTGGCCAGTTCGGCGGTGAAAATGCCGGTGGGCACGGCGATGATCGAGTAACCGGCGATCATCACCAGGGTCGAGAGTGCCTGGCCCAGTGGGGTTTTCGGGACGATATCGCCGAAGCCGACGGTGGTGAGAGTAACCACCGCCCAGTAGATACCTTTGGGGATGCTGGTAAAGCCGTGCGCTGGGCCTTCGATCACGTACATCAGTGTGCCGAATACGGTAACCATGGTGGCGATACAAGCAAAGAACACGATGATTTTCTGCTTGCTGCCGCGCAGCGCGGTCAGCAGAAAGTTGGCCTGGCGCAGATAGGGGCTGAGCTTGAGCACGCGGAACACCCGCAGCATGCGGATCACCCGGATGATCAGCAGGTACTGCGCATCGGCGAAGAACAGGGCGAGGATGCCCGGCAAGATCGCCAGCAAGTCGATCAGGCCAAAGAAGCTGAAAGCGTAGCGCAGCGGTTTTGGCGAGCAGTACAAGCGCACCACATATTCAACGGCGAACAGCGCGGTAAAGCCCCATTCAATACCGGCCAGCAGCGGTGCGTACTGGCTATGAATGCTGTCGATGCTGTCGAGCATCACCACCACCAGACTGGCCATGATGGCCAGTAGCAGGTAACGGTCGAAACGTTGCCCGGCTGGGGTGTCGGTGTGGAAGATGATGCTGTACAGGTTTTGCCGCGTGTCCATGGTGGTCTGACTGCTCCGTATGCGGTGCTCGCTGATCGTGCGAACAGGCAGGCAGCCTAGGGAGTTTTGTCCTGACGATGCAAGCCTTTACCTTTATTGGGCGGTAGCGGTGTGCAGTCGGCTGCAGCTTTGCGCAGCAAACGCTGGGTGGCGCTGATCAGCCAGCAGGTGAGGATAAACGGCATGGCTATCGCCAACAGCACCAGCAAGCCGAAGCCGGGATGGGCTTGCAGAAAGATCTGGCTAAAGCCGTTGAGCAGCGCGCGAGAGCCTTGCAAGACAGGTAATGGCGACATGCAGACGATCTGCCAGGCGGACGGAAAAAACGGTGGGTTACGCGGCGCTCCTTCGTTGTAGCCGACTTGGGTAACGCAGTTCTGCGCCGCTAACCCACCCTACGTAAAGCTTGCAGCGTTCATCAGTGGAGGATTTCGATACGCAGGCTGTTGGTGCTGCCCGGTTGGCCGAACGGCTCGCCTGCGGTAATCACCAGGGTGTCGCCGGCCTTGGCCATGCCTTGCGCCTGGGCAATTTCCAGGGCAGTGCGGGTGACTTCTTCAACCTTGTGCAGGCGTTCGTTGACCACCGAGTACACGCCCCAGGCCACGCTCAGCCGGCGCGCGGTATCCAGGCTCGGGGTCAGGCTCAAGATCGGCGCTTTCGGCCGCTCGCGCGAGGCGCGCAGGCTGGAGTTGCCCGACTCGGTGTAGTTGACCAGCACGGCCACCGGCAGGATGCTGCTGATGCGGCGGATCGCGCAACTGATCGCATCCGATGCGGTGGCCTCGGCCTCGGGGCGGCTGACGTCGAGCTGGGCCTGGAAGTCCGGGCCGCTTTCCACCTGGCGAATGATTTTGCTCATCATCTGTACGGCCTCCAGCGGGTAGTCGCCGGAGGCGGTTTCGGCAGACAGCATCACGGCATCGGCGCCTTCCGCCACGGCGTTGGCCACGTCGGTAACTTCGGCGCGGGTCGGTGCCGGGGAGAAACGCATGGATTCGAGCATCTGGGTGGCCACCACCACCGGCTTACCGAACTGGCGGCAGGTGCGGATAATATCCTTCTGGATGCGCGGCACGTTTTCCGCCGGCACTTCCACGCCCAGGTCGCCACGGGCAACCATAATCGCGTCGCACAGCTTGGTGATTGCTTCCAGGTGAGTCACGGCAGAGGGTTTCTCGATCTTGGCCATGAGAAATGCGCGATCACCGATCAGCTGGCGGGCTTCGATAATGTCCTCGGGGCGCTGCACGAACGACAGTGCGACCCAGTCCACGCCCAGCTCCAGGCCGAAGCTCAGGTCGCGGCGGTCCTTCTCGGTCAGCGGGGAGAGCTGCAGCACCGCTTCCGGCACGTTGACGCCCTTGCGATCAGACAGCTCGCCACCGGCGATCACTTCTGTAATCACCGCATCGCTGTGCTTGGCGGTGACCTGCAGGCGCAGACGGCCATCGTCCAGCAGCAGGCTCATGCCCGGTTGCAGCGCCTCGATGATTTCCGGGTGCGGCAGGTTGACCCGGTTAACGTCGCCTGGGGTGCTGTCTAGATCCAGGCGCAGGCTCTGGCCGCGCTCCAGCATGACCTTGCCGTCGGCAAATTTACCCACGCGCAACTTCGGCCCTTGCAGGTCCATGAGGATGCCGATTGGGGTGTTCAGCTGCTGCTCGACTTCACGCACCCAGTTGTAACGCTGAGCATGGTCGGCGTGTTCGCCGTGGCTGAAGTTGAGGCGGAACAGATTGACCCCGGCCTCCACCAACTGACGGATTTCGTCGATGGTTTTGATTGCTGGGCCAAGGGTGGCGAGGATTTTTACTTTCTTGTTGGCATTCATTGGGCAGAACCTTCGAGGATCAGAATGGCGCGAAAATCGTTGACGTTGGTACGCGTCGGCCCAGTGACGATCAGCTGATCGAGGGCGGCGAAGTAGCCGTAGCCGTTATTGTTATCCAGCTCATCGCTGCTGCTTAGCCCCAGCGCGGCGGCGCGGGCGTAGCTGTCCGGTGTCATCAGGGCCCCGGCGTTGTCTTCCGAACCGTCGATGCCGTCGGTGTCACCGGCCAGGGCGTACACCCCTGGCAAGCCCTTGAGGCTGTCGGTGAGGCTCAGCAGAAACTCGGCGTTGCGCCCGCCACGGCCATTGCCGTGCACGGTCACCGTGGTTTCGCCACCGGAGAGAATCACGCAGGGTGCTTTCAGTGGTTGGCCGTGCAGGACGACTTGCTTGGCGATACCGGCGTGAACCTTGGCCACCTCGCGGGATTCGCCTTCCAGGTCGCCGAGGATCAGCACGCCCAGCCCGGCTTCGCGCACCTTGGCCGCGGCAGCATCCAGCGATTGTTGCGGGCGGGCGATCAGCTGGAAATGACTGCGGGCCAGACACGGGTCGCCGGGTTTGACGGTTTCCGAGGCCGGGTTCTGCAGCCAGGCGCGTACGTTGGCCGGGATCTCTATTTGATAGCGGGCGAGAATGGCCAGGGCTTCGGCCGAGGTGGTCGGGTCGGCCACGGTGGGGCCGGAGGCAATCACCGTGGCTTCATCGCCCGGTACATCGGAAATCGCGTAGGTGTAGACGCTGGCCGGCCAGCTGGCCTTGGCCAGGCGCCCGCCCTTGATCGCCGAGAGGTGCTTGCGCACGCAGTTCATCTCGCCGATGGTCGCGCCGGATTTAAGCAGCGCCTTGTTCACTGCCTGCTTGTCGGAGAGCGAGATGCCCTCAGCCGGCAGGGCCAGCAGGGACGAGCCGCCGCCGGACAGCAGAAAGATCACCTTATCCGCTTCGCTTAGGTTGCTGACCAACTCCAGCACGCGGCGCGCCACGCGCTCACCGGCGTCATCCGGCACCGGGTGGGCAGCTTCTACCACTTCGATCTTTTTACAGTTGGCCCCGTGCCCGTAACGGGTGACCACTAGACCGGAGACCTCGCCTTGCCACTCCCGCTCGATCACTTCGGCCATGGCCGCGGCGGCTTTGCCGGCGCCGATGACGATAACGCGCCCGCTGCGGTCGTTCGGCAGGTAGTCGGCCAGCACTTGGCGCGGGTGGGCGGCGTCGATGGCGCTGGCGAACAGCTCGCGCAGCAGAGACGTTGGATTGAAAGACGGATCGATGGACATGGCGATCTCTCTGGTTGTTCAACTGTGATTCTAGTGCGCAGCGGCCTCGTTCAAGGCCGCTGCGCACTAGAATCGACCCACCCGGCCGGCAGGCCGTGACACCGCCTGCCGGGCAGATCGAAAGGGTTGTGTAGGATGTGTTGAGCTTGCGATACCCATCAGGGGTCGATATCTCACGCGATGGGTATCGCTACGCTCCACCCATCCTACGGTGCTGCTTACTCACCACGGATGTTGAAGTTGGCCATATGTTCCAGGCCTTTGATCAACGCCGAGTGGTCCCAGTTGCTGCCACCGATGGCCGCACAGGTGCTGAACACTTGCTGGGCGTTGGCGGTGTTGGGCAGGTTAAGGCCCAGCTCCTTGGCGCCAGCGAGGGCCAGGTTAAGGTCCTTCTGGTGCAGGCTGATGCGGAAGCCTGGGTCGAAGGTGCCCTTGATCATGCGCTCACCGTGCACTTCAAGAATCTTCGAGCCGGCGAAACCGCCCATCAGCGCTTCACGCACCTTGGCAGGATCGGCACCGTTCTTGGCGGCGAACAGCAGGGCCTCGGCTACTGCCTGAATGTTCAGGGCAACGATTATCTGGTTGGCGACCTTGGCGGTCTGACCGTCACCGTTGCCGCCGACGCGGGTGATGTTCTTGCCCATGGCCTGCAGCAGCGGCAGTGCGCGTTCGAAGGCATTCGGGCAACCGCCGATCATGATCGACAGGGTGGCAGCCTTGGCACCGACTTCACCACCGGAGACCGGCGCGTCCAGGTAGGCAGCGCCAGTGGCCTTGATCTTCTCTGCGAACACCTTGGTGGCGGTAGGGGAGATCGAGCTCATATCGATCACCACCTTGCCGGCGCCCACGCCTTCGGCAACGCCGTCCTTGCGGAACAGTACGTCTTCAACCTGTGGGGTGTCCGGCACCATGATGATGATGAATTCGGCTTCCTGCGCCACTTCGCGCGGGTTGGCCAGGCCGATGCCGTTGTCGCCCAGCAGGTCGGCCGGGGCCTTGTCGAAGTGCTCGGAGAAAAACAGGGTGTGCCCAGCTTTTTGCAGGTTCTGCGCCATGGGCTTGCCCATGATGCCGGTGCCGATAAATCCGATTTTAGCCATGAGAGTGCTCTCCTAAAGAGTTGCGTAGGATGGCGTGGGCCTGCGATACCCATCACTGGTCCCGATGGGTATCGCTTCGCTCCACCCATCCTACGGGTGACCCTCTCGCATCTGCGTGAGAGGGGCGTTACAGGTCAGATTGCGTTATGTGCTTTCATCCAGCCGAGGCCGGCAGCGGTGGTGGTAGCAGGCTTGTATTCACAGCCGATCCAGCCCTGGTAACCGATGCGGTCCAGGTGCTCGAAGAGGAAGCGGTAGTTGATCTCGCCCGTGCCCGGCTCGTTGCGGCCCGGGTTGTCGGCCAACTGCACATGGTTGATCACGGCCAGGTTGGCCTCGACGGTGCGCGCCAGGTCACCTTCCATGATTTGCATGTGGTAGATGTCGTATTGCAGGAACAGGTTGGGGCTTGCGACCTTGTCGCGAATGGCCAGCGCCTGCTTCGTGGTGTTCAGGTAGAAGCCTGGAATGTCGCGGGTGTTGATCATTTCCATGACCAGCTTGATGCCCGCGGCTTGCAGCTTTTCGGCGGCAAACTTGAGGTTGTCGACGAAAGTCGCCTCAATGGTGGCGCAGTCATAACCCTGTGGACGGACACCGGCCAGGCAGTTGATCTGCTGGTTGCCCAGTACCTTGGCGTAGGCGATGGCCTGGTCCACCCCGGCGCGAAATTCTTCTACGCGGTCGGGGTGGCAGGCGATACCGCGCTCGCCCTTGGCCCAGTCGCCGGCTGGCAGGTTGAACAGCACCTGCTCAAGCGTGTTGTCATCCAGGCGCGCTTTGATTTCTTCGGCAGCGAAGTCATAGGGGAACAGGTATTCGACACCGCTGAAGCCTGCGGCTGCGGCGGCGTCGAAACGGTCCAGAAAGTCCACTTCGGTGAACAGCATGGACAGGTTGGCGGCAAAACGGGGCATATAAGCCTCCTCTGATCTAGCTCCCTCTCCCCTCGGGAGAGGGTTGGGGTGAGGGGAGCGGTAGTTGGGTCAAGGAAAGACCGTGTGCAGCACACAGCCCTCACCCCCGGTCCCTCTCCCAGAGGGAGAGGGAGAGGGAGAGGGGAGCGAGGCGCATCAATCCAGCAGCGAGATCGCAGTCGGGGCGTCGGCGCCGCGTTCGGCGAGTTTTTCGAACTCGTTGACCGCGTTGATTTCCACACCCATGGAGATGTTGGTGACACGCTCCAAGATGATTTCCACCACCACCGGTACGCGGAACTCCTCCATCAGCGCCTTGGCCTTGGCCAGTGCAGCCTGGATGTCGTTCGGCTCGAATACGCGCACGGCCTTGCAACCCAGGCCTTCCACTACGGCAACGTGATCGACGCCGTAACCGTTGATCTCCGGTGCGTTGATGTTCTCGAAGGCCAACTGCACGCAGTAGTCCATCTCGAAACCGCGTTGCGCCTGGCGGATCAGGCCCAGGTAGGAGTTGTTCACCACCACGTGGATGTAAGGCAGGTTGAACTGCGCGCCCACGGCCAGTTCTTCGATCATGAACTGGAAGTCGTAGTCGCCCGACAGCGCCACGACCTTGCGGGTTGGATCAGCCTTGACCACACCCAGGGCTGCCGGGATGGTCCAGCCGAGCGGGCCGGCCTGGCCACAGTTGATCCAGTGGCGCGGCTTGTAGACGTGGAGGAACTGCGCGCCGGCGATCTGCGAAAGACCGATGGTGCTGACGTAGCAGGTGTCCTTGCCGAAGAACTCGTTCATCTCTTCGTAGACGCGCTGCGGCTTGACCGGCACGTTATCGAAGTGGGTTTTGCGCTGCAGGGTGCGCTTGCGCTCGCGGCAGGAGTCGACCCAGGCGCTGCGATCTTTCAACTTGCCAGCGGTTTTCCACTCGCGGGCCACTTCGATAAAGGCGTCCAGAGCGGCGCCAGCATCGGAAACGATGCCCAGGTCCGGGTTGAATACGCGGCCAATCTGCGTCGGTTCGATGTCGACGTGGATGAACTTGCGGCCTTCGGTGTACACATCGATGCTGCCGGTGTGGCGGTTGGCCCAACGGTTACCGATGCCGAATACCAGATCGGATTCCAGCAGGGTGGCGTTGCCGTAGCGGTGCGAAGTCTGCAGGCCGACCATGCCGACCATCAGCGGGTGATCGTCGGGGATCGCGCCCCAGCCCATCAGGGTCGGGATTACCGGTACGCCGGTCAGTTCAGCGAACTCGACCAGCTTGTCGGCTGCGTCGGCGTTGAAGATACCGCCGCCAGCAACCAGCAGCGGACGCTCGGCGTCATTCAACATGGTCAGGGCTTTTTCAGCCTGCACCCGGTTGGTCGTGGGTTTGGCCAGTGGCAGCGGCTGGTAGGCGTCGATGTCGAATTCGATCTCGGCCATCTGCACGTCGAACGGCAGGTCGATCAGCACCGGGCCGGGGCGGCCGCTGCGCATTTCATAGAAAGCTTTCTGGAAGGCGCGTGGCACCTGGCCCGGCTCCATTACCGTGGTCGCCCACTTGGTCACAGGCTTAACGATGCTGGTGATGTCGACGGCCTGGAAGTCTTCCTTGTGCATGCGGGCACGCGGCGCTTGGCCGGTGATGCACAGAATCGGGATGGAGTCGGCCGATGCCGAGTACAGGCCGGTGACCATGTCGGTGCCGGCAGGGCCGGAGGTGCCGATGCACACGCCGATATTGCCGGCATTGGTGCGGGTGTAACCCTCAGCCATGTGCGAGGCACCTTCGACGTGGCGAGCCAGGACGTGGTCGATACCGCCGACTTTTTGCAGTGCTGCATACAGCGGGTTGATGGCAGCGCCGGGGATGCCGAACGCAGTGTCAACGCCTTCGCGGCGCATCACCAGTACGGCGGCCTCGATTGCTCTCATTTTGGCCATTATCTTGTGCCTCATTTGTTATCAGATTGTATACAAAACATCTGTCATGGATTCTATTCATAACTTGACCTTGCGGTCAATAAGTTTTGTTCTCGAGGCGCTGTCTGGCAAAAATCTTTTAAAACAACTGTTTTAGCCGGCTCTATTGATTTTATGTAGAAAATAAGTCGATGTACTGTATACAAATACTACTTGTATTGTATTCGGCTATTGAGTTTTTTGTTTCTGGTGGGATAGTGGCGCTGAGCTTTGGATTGCCCGGCCGCTGTCAATCGCCCTGTAGGCGCTGTGGTTCCGGGTGTTTCGTAGGATTTATCAGCATCGAGGAAGACCCAACATGAGTACGTTGAATCTACAAATCGCCACCACCATCAGTAATCGCGCCCTGGCTGTCGGCCGGGAAATCTCTGCAGCACCGCTGACCGTGGCCGTGCTGGATGCCGGTGGGCATCTGATCAGTCTGCAGCGTGAAGACGGCGCCAGCCTGCTGCGCCCGAAAATCGCCATCGGCAAGGCCTGGGGCGCACTAGCACTGGGCAAGGGTTCCCGTTTGATCGCCGCCGATGCCCAGCAGCGCCCGGCGTTTATCGGTGCGGTCAACAACCTGGCCGATGGTCAGTTGGTGCCGGCACCGGGTGGTGTGTTGATTCGTGATGAGCGCGGCGAAGTGATCGGTGCTGTGGGCATCACCGGTGACACCTCGGATATCGATGAGCAGTGCGCGGTCAGTGCAGTGCAGTCGCTGGGGCTGCTGGCGGATGCGGGAGTGGCGTAGGGGCGGCGGATACCGAAGCCTTGTCGCGCAGCAAACAGGGTGCTCAAGGATCAAGACCGTAGGATAGGTTAGGCGTCCGCGAATTGACCTGCTATTAGCAGAACAAAGGTGCTGTAACCCATCATCGACAGTCGCCATGCCGGAGAGTACGAGCAGAAATCGCTTGATGGGTATCGCTACGCTCAACGCCATCCTAGGGGTTGGCGTTGCATCGTCGCTTCAGGCGCGGGTTACCCGCTCGGAGGTGGCAGGCTGGCTTTCGTCAATTTCACAGCCCTTGATCACCAGGCGGATGATGGTTTGTGCGGCGGCTTCGTAGTCGGCTTCATCCAGGTTGGCTTTGCCGGTGACGGTGGAAATCTGCCAGTCGAAGTCGGCGTAGGTCTGGGTTGCGGCCCAGATGCTGAACAGTAGGTGGTGCGGGTCAACATTGGCCATCAGGCCCTGATCAATCCAGCCTTGGATGCAGGAAATATTGTGCTTGGCCTGGGCATTCAGCAGCGCGGTCTGGTCGGCGGATAGGTGCGGCGCTCCGTGCATGATTTCGCTGGCAAACACCTTGGAGGCAAAGGGCAGTTCGCGGGAGATGCGGATCTTCGAGCGAATATAAGCACGCAGCACGTCGGCGGGCTTGCCGGGTTGGTTGAACGGCGCGGAGGCTTCCAGCAGCGGTTCGATAATGCTTTCCAGCACTTCGCGGTAGAGGTTTTCTTTCGACTTGAAGTAGTAGTAAACGTTGGGCTTGGGCACCCCGGCCTTGGCGGCGATATCGCTGGTTTTGCTGGCAGCAAAGCCTTTGTCGGCGAACTCTTCACTGGCTGCGCGTAAAATCAGCTCTCTGTTACGCTCGCGAATACTGGTCATAAGCCTCGTTGCTTCTGTCGAACGCCCGTCGCTGGGCAGCGCCGGGATGGTAGCACCGGCTTTGCGCGGCGCTCAAGGCTTGTGGCCTGGGCTCTGGCGGACTATCTGACTTGCGGGTCAGGTTGTTGTATACAAAATTTGATTTTTCTGTTTTTATCTCGCCCTATGCATTCATAACACATGCATCCATAACAAAAGTCTCGGCTCGTTGAGTTCTAGGAGACAGGTAGTGAGTAATCAGCTGGTTGACCCCTTCGGTCGGCGTATCACCTATCTACGGTTATCGGTTACCGATCGCTGTGATTTTCGCTGCACCTACTGCATGAGTGAGGACATGGTGTTCGCTCCGCGCGAGCAGATCCTCAGCCTTGAGGAACTCTATGCGGTGGCGGACGCCTTTATCGGCCTGGGGGTCAAACGCATCCGCATCACCGGTGGCGAACCGCTGGTGCGCAAGAACCTGCTCAGCCTGCTGGCCCGCCTGGGCCAGCGCCCGGAGCTGGAAGACCTGGCCATCACCACCAATGGCTCACAGCTGGCCGAGCTGGCGCCGCAACTACGCGCAGCGGGGGTCAAGCGCCTGAATGTCAGCCTGGATTCCCTGCAACGTGAACGCTTTGCTGCCTTTACCCGGCGCGACAAGCTTGACCAGGTACTGGAAGGCATCGAGGTGGCGCGCGCCGCCGGTTTTCGCAAGATCAAACTCAATGCCGTGGTGCAGAAAGGCCGCAACGATGACGAAGTGCTCGACCTGGTCGAGTTCGCCATGGCGCGTGGCCTGGACATCAGCTTTATCGAAGAAATGCCACTGGGCAGTATTTCAAGCCACCAGCGCGAGCAGACCTTCTGTTCCAGTGACGAGGTGCGCGAGCGTATTGAGCAGCGCTATGCCCTGGTGCGCAGCAGCAAGCTGACTGGTGGGCCTTCACGCTACTGGCAGGTGGTCGGCAGCGACACCCAGGTCGGTTTTATCTCACCGCACAGCCACAACTTCTGCGGCGACTGCAACCGCGTGCGGGTCACAGCCGAGGGCAAACTGGTGCTCTGCTTGGGTCATGAAAATGCTCTGGATCTGAAAGGCCTGATGCGTGCCCACCCCGGTGATAGCCAGCGCCTGAGTGAAGCTTTGATGCAGGCCTTGCAACTGAAGCCTGAGCGTCATCACTTCGAGACCGATGCTCAGGTGCAAGTGGTGCGCTTTATGAGCATGACCGGTGGCTAGCCCTTAGCCGCTTTCTCACCGCCTTGGGCGGGTTCCATTCGTACCACTCTTACAATTAAGCAGGAGGTTTGCTGTGAAGCCCTCGCGCGTCTGCAGCTCAGTGATTGCCTGAGTCTTCTGTAGGAGCGCCCCATGGCCGCGAGCTCGTGATCGCAGCCATGGGCCGCTCTAGGCTCAGTACTGCAGCAATAAAAAGGGGATAGCAATTTTGCCATCCCCTTTTTATTTATGTTGCCGCCTACCCGGCGATCCGCACCAAGCTCGTAGGCTTAAAAGTGATACTTCACCAGCGCTTGAACTGCAGTCTGATCGAAGCCATCGGTGGAGCCGTCGATTGGGCGGATGCCGTATTTGTTGTGCCACATGTTCAGTTCGGTGCCGACATACAGCTTGCGCCCTTCACCGAACAGCGCCTTGCCGGCATCCCATTTGATCTGGATCGAAGAGCCGACCGAGGTCTGGGTACCGGCGTCTTTGGACGGGGCGCGCCAGTCGATAAAGCCGTCGACCACGAAGTCCTGTTCGCCAACGGCGAATGGGTACGCGCCGCTCACGGTCAGTTGGTAAGTGTGGCCGTTGCCCTTGTCCGAAGCCTTGAAGTCATGGTCGAAGAAGATATGGTTGTTGACCTTCACTGCATACAGGTTGGCGTTCAGGTAGGCGAAGCCTGGAGCGTTCCAGGCGGTGCCGATGCCGTAGAGGTAGTTTTCGGTACCAGGGCCGCCGCTGCCTTTTTCATAGGTAAAGGCTGCGTACACATCTTTTAATGGGCCAGCGGACAGGTCCTGTCCGGTTAGCCAGCTGAGGCTAACGCGCGGCGAGAATTCCATGTAGTAGAAACTGCTCTTCTCGTCGACATCCAGGTTGCCGAAGTTGCTGCCGCGCGCCTGCGCGTTGTCTGCGTCGATGTAGTCGAGGAAGAAGAACGTGTCGCCCCAGGTCCAACCGCTGGCATTTTCCAGGCTAAAGGTGGTTTGCGAGCGCTGCTCACCTTCGTTGAAGTTCAGGCGCTGGAAGTTGCTTCCATAGAGGTAGGAGAGGCTGGTGTCTTGCCAAAGAAAGGCATCGCTGGCCAAGGCCTGTTGACCGGAAAACAACCCGGCCGAGAGGGCGATGCCGTGGGGCAGGTGCTTCAGTTTCATCAGGGTTTCCTTATTTTGGGACTTACAGGGTTTCTCGACCCTGCGGCGAACCGCAGGACCTATTAAGCAAAGGGCGGTTGTTTAGCTGGTACGCGGGACCGCATTGAGTTCGTTGCGGCTGCTGTCTGCGGCGTCTGCTGCATTGTCGTCCTGCGGGTTTTGCAGCACGGTGTGCAGGTGCGCTTCGGGGTCGTAGTCGTTTTCTTCCAGCTGCAGGTGTTCTTCCGGCAGGAAGATATTCAGCAAGATCGCGCTGAAGGCACCGATGGTGATGGGCGAACCGAAGATGTTCTTCAAGGTATCCGGCATCTGCGAGAGCACTTCCGGCACGGCTGCAACACCCAAACCGAGGCCGAGCGATATAGCCACGATCAGTACGTTGCGACGGTGCAGGCCGGCCTCGGTAAGGATCTTGATGCCCGCCACGGCGACGGTGCCGAACATGATCAAGGTGGCGCCGCCGAGTACTGGTTTGGGCATCAGTTGCAATACCGCACCAACCGCCGGGAATAGGCCCAGCAGCACCAGAATACCGGCGATATAGAAGGCCACATGGCGGCTGGCCACACCGGTGAGCTGGATCACGCCGTTGTTCTGGCTGAAGGTGGTCATCGGTAGGCTGTTGAACATCGCCGCCATGGCCGAATTGCAACCATCGGCGAGTACCCCGGATTTGATCCGGCGCATATACAGCGGACCTTTGACCGGCTGCTTGGAGATGATCGAGTTGGCGGTCAGGTCGCCTGCGGTTTCCAGCGGGGTGATCAGGAAGATCACCGCAATCGGCACAAACGCTACCCAGTCAAAATTGAAGCCGTATTTGAACGGCACTGGCACGCTGATCAACGGCACCTGGGCCATGTTGGCGAAGTCCACCTTGCCGGTGAACCAGGCCACGCCAAAGCCCAGTGCCAGGCCAATGATCACCGCCGACAGGCGCACTGCCTGTGAAGGGAAACGATTGAGAATGACGATGGTGACCAACACCAGGCCACCGAGGCCCAGGTGGTGCAGGGCGCCGAGGTCTGCTGCGCCGTAGCCGCCAGCGATATCAGTCATGGCGACTTTGATCAGTGATAAACCCATCAGGCAGATGATGGTGCCGGTAACGACCGGGGTGATCACTCGGCGCAGCTTGTTGATGAATTGGCTGAAAGCGATCTCGACAAAAGCTGCGCAAAAACACACGCCAAAGATCGTCGAGAGAATTTCTTCCTCACTGCCGCCACGACCCTTGACGATAAACCCGGCGCTGAGAATCACGCTGAGAAAACCGAAGCTGGTGCCCTGCAAACACAGCAGGCCGGAGCCGACCGGGCCAATGCGCTTGGCCTGGATAAAGGTGCCGAGGCCGGAGACGAACAGCGCCATGCTGACCAGATAGGGCACATAGGCGCCGAGGCCGAGGACGCCACCGACAATCAGGGTAGGGGTGATGATGCCGACGAAGCTGGCCAGTACATGCTGCAGCGCGGCGAAGATCGCCGGAGCAAAGGCCGGGGTGTCGTGCAGTTGGTAGATCAGGTCGTTGTTTACTACGGGCGGAGCTGGGGTGTCTGTGCTGCGAGTCGTGGTCATATCAGAGCCTGCCAGTTGTTTTTATACGGTCATGGGCTTGGCGAGGCTTCACGGCGCCTCTGTTCTGCGTCTGGGTGGAAGTTGTCCACCAGGTCAGAATGGTCCGACTATAGCAATTTGTTTACAGCGATAAAAACAATTTATTTATAGATTGTGTACAAATATTCGACCGTTAGTCTGATGACGTGCAGTTAGGCTTTAAGCGGCTGGGAGAGGGGGGCGAGAAGAGAAAATTGAGAGAAGGGTTACTTCCACGCATGCAGCAACGTTTGCAGGGGACGCGCGCCATCTTCGACGGAGCGCGTTTGAGTCAGTGTAGGAGCCAGCTTGCTGGCAATCCCTGCTAGGCGCAGTGCAACAGCATCGCCAGCAAGCTGGCTCCTACAGAGGCATCAAGCATTTCAATCGCGCAACATCTAACGGAACCCATAGAAAAGCGCCGTACCCCGAGCAGGGTGCGGCGCTTGGACGGATCAGTTCGAGCTGGGCGCCCTGGTTGATCCAGGCGCCGATCAGCTCACGTTCTTCCTGGGTCATCTGGGTGATATTGCCCAGCGGCATGATCTGCGAAGCAACGCTTTGTGCGTGAATCTTCGCGGCCTGTGCCTTGATCTGCTCCGGCGTGTCCAGCACAAAGCCGGCAGGCGGGGCGCTGAACATCGCGCTGCTGGGCGTTGCCGAGTGGCACACGCTGCAGCGTTCCTGAATCACGCTGTTGACCTGGGCAAAGTCGCCACTGCCAGTCGCCGCTGAAGTTGGAGCGCTGGCTTCAGGGGGCGGTGCGGTTTGCTCGGTAGTTTTGGCCACTTCCGGATTGCCGCTGATGCCAGTGGCTGGCACTGGAGCGTACTTGATCACTGCGGCTTGTGGCTCCTGCGGTGCTGCAGCCTTCATGTTTGGCCCGGTGACAAACGCCAGGCAGATCATGCCCAGTGCGGCGGCGGGCAGGGTCCAGATGTACTTGCTGCTGTCATGACGGGTGTTGAAGTAGTGACGCACCAGCACCGCCAACATCGCGATGCCCGCCAGAATCAGCCAGTTGTATTGGCTGCCGTAGGTGCTCGGGAAGTGGTTGCTGATCATGATGAACAGCACCGGCAGGGTGAAGTAGTTGTTGTGGCGCGAACGCAACAGGCCTTTGGCTGGCAGGGTTGGGTCGGGCGTGGTGTTGTCTTCGATGGCCTTAACCAGCGCGCGCTGGGCCGGCATGATGGTGAAGAACACGTTGCCGACCATGATGGTGCCGATGATCGCGCCAACATGGATATAGGCGGCGCGGCCGCTGAAAATCAGGTTGAAGCCATAGGCAGCGGCAATCAACAGCACGAACAGCACGGCGCCAAGCAGGGCCGGGCGCTTGCCTAGGGGCGAATCGCAGAGCAAGTGATAGGCCATGTAGCCCGCGATCATTGAGCCGAAGCCGATGGCAATGGCCATTTCCGGTGCCAGATCAACGCCCGGCTTAACCAGGTACAGGCTCGGGTTGAGGTAGTAGACCACCAGCATCAGGGCCACGCCCGACAGCCAGGTGAAATAGGCTTCCCATTTAAACCAGTGCAGGTTCTCCGGCATT
This sequence comes from Pseudomonas sp. C7.1, assembly GCF_056312395.1. Taxonomy (NCBI): domain Bacteria; kingdom Pseudomonadati; phylum Pseudomonadota; class Gammaproteobacteria; order Pseudomonadales; family Pseudomonadaceae; genus Pseudomonas; species Pseudomonas sp. C7.1. The sequence goes on from NZ_JBWDTL010000003.1 coordinate 1,323,719, forward strand.
TTCGGCGGAGCCAGCTTGTATTTTTCCAGGTGGTAGATACCGCCACCGTGGATCGCCCAGAGGTCACCGGACAGCCCATCACGTGGGTTGACGCGGTTGAGGTTGTTTTCCAGCCAGACGAAATAGAAGGATGCGCCGATCCAGGCCACGCCGGTGATCATATGCACCCAGCGAATACTCAGGTTCAGCCACTCAATCAAATGTGCTTCCACAATCAGTACCTCTTTCCCAGTGCCGGCACGCCGGTGCTGGGCTTCTCTTATTGGTGGGGGGCGAGGAGCAGTTGCGCCTCGTCGCTAAAGAAATGCTCATCGCAGTTGTTGCCAGAACCACTGCGATCAACCACCAGGAAGTCATCCCGCTTTTCGATCGTCAGCACCGGGTGGTGCCAAACGCCGCGATGGTAATTAATGCCCTGCCTACCGTTGCTGCGGAAGGCGCGGACCAACTCCGATTCAGGTGCATCGCCAACTGGCGCGACCACAATCAGAAAGGGATTGCCGAGCAGCGGAATAAACGCCTGACTGCCCTGCGGATGACGCTCCAGCATGCGAATGGTCAGCGGCATATCCAGGGCCTCGGCGCTGAAGATGCTGATGATCGCCTTATCCTCTGGCTGGGCGGTCTCGACCGTGGCCAGTTTGTGATAGCGGCGAGTGGAGCCACTGTTGATCATGAAGAATTCGCTGCCGTCGGTTTCGATAACGTCACCAAAGGGGGCGAAGGCTTCTTTGCTCAGCGGCTCGATGATCAATGTGCGCATGTTGACTCGCTAATATCGTTGCTTTTGTAGGAGCCAGCTTGCTGGCGATCAATGGTCGATCAATGACTAAAAAGCATCGCCAGCAAGCTGGCTCCTACGGTTACTTGATTTTTCCGAACAAACGCAGCCGACTGATACCGCCATCCGGGAACACGTTCACCCGTACGTGGGTGATCGGGCCCAGCGCCTTGATCTGCTCGCTGAACGCGTGCTCGGCGTGCATCTGCAGCTTCTGGCTCGGCAGCAGTTCGCGCCAGAACAGGCTCTGGGTTTCGATCTGGCTGTCGGTGCCGCCTTTGACGAAGGCCGCCTGGATCGAGCAGCTGTCCGGGTAGTTGCCCTTGAAGTGCAGGGTGTCGACGATGATGCGTTCGATCTCGCCCGGATGGCCGAGGGCGACAATCACCCAGTCGTTACCTGGGGTACGGCGACGCGCGGTTTCCCAACCGTCACCCATGTTGATGCCACGGCCCGGGTTGAGGATGTTGCTCATGCGGCCGAAGTGTTCGTCCGAGCAGGCCAGGGCGCGACCGCCATTCAGTGCGGAAGCCAGGTCAACTTCCTCGTTGTCGCCGACGTTGCTCCAGTCGCGGAACGGTACGCCGTAGACGCGCAAGCGGGCGACGCCGCCGTCCGGGTAGATGTTGAAGCGCAGGTGGGTAAAGGCCTGGGCATTGGCGATTTCATGGTAGTGGTGGCTGTTGCCCTGCAGTTCGACTGCGGCCAGCACTTCTGTCCACTCGGTGGCGTCGGTCGGGTCGCCTTCGGCTACGAAGCAGCCTTCCAGGGACGCCGACGGCGGGAAGTTACCGGTGAAGAAGCTGGTGTCGATGTCCACACCCTTGATCGAGCCTGGTACGCCCAGGCGGATTACCGCGCTGTCGTAACCTTCGAAGCGCTTGCGGCGCGATTCCCAGCCATCCATCCACTTGCCGTTGTCATCAAACACGCCCTCCTTCCATACGGCCGGGGTCGGCTGGAACAGACGGTTAACGTCGGCAAACCAGTCGTCGGTGACCGAGATGGCCTTGGTGCCCAGGCGTGCGTCGGCGAGGTTGACGTATTTCTCAAAGGGTACGGCGTAAGCTTTCATGTTGTGTCTGCCTTAATAGTGAGGGCCTGAGAGTGGTGGGCTACAGGGCTTGCAAACGGAACAGGGCGATCTTGTTGATCTCGGCCAGGGCGGTGGCAAATTCCTGCTCGGCCGAGTTGTGGATGCGCTGCTCGAAGGCCGCAAGAATCTCGTGGCGATTGCTGCCTTTGACCGCCTTGATAAAGGGGAAGCCGAACTTGGCCTTGTAGGCGTCGTTGAGTTCGGTGAAACGGGCGAATTCGTCTGCGCTGCATTCACTGATACCAGCGCCGGCCTGCTCGGCGGTGCTGGATGCAGTCAGCTCGCCACGAATGGCGGCTTTGCCGGCCAGATCCGGGTGGGCGTTGATCAGGGTCAGCTGAGCCTCATGGCTGGCGCTAAGCAAAATGTCGGCCATGCGCTGGTGCAGGCCGTCGACCGTATCGATGCTGGCGTCCATGCCCAGGTCGAAGGCCTTTTCCGCCACCCAGGGTGAGTGCTCGTAGATATCGGCGAAGGCTTTGACGAAATCCTCGCGGCTCAGGCTCGAAGGGGTCAGGGTCTGAAAGCGGCTCATTGGCTGTTCTCTTGCTGTTGATTCAAGGAGAAGGGGTGGGTGGCGTGCCAGTGCCGGGCGATATCGACGCGGCGCGCGCACCAGACTTTTTCATGACCTTTGACGTATTCGATAAAGCGCCCCAGGGCGGCGATGCGCGCCGGGCGGCCGAGCAGGCGGCAGTGCATGCCGATTGAGAGCATCTTCGGCGCACCGACCACGCCTTCGGCGTAGAGCACGTCGAAGGCGTCCTTGAGGTACTGGTAGAAGTCGTCGCCGGTGTTGAAACCCTGCGCCTGGGTGAAGCGCATATCGTTGGTATCCAGGGTATAGGGGATCACCAGGTGCGGCTTGGCTGCGCTGCTGGCCGGGTCCCAATAGGGCAGGTCGTCGTCGTAGGTGTCCGAGTCGTAGAGAAAGCCACCTTCCTCCATAACGATGCGCCGGGTATTCGGCCCGGTACGGCCGGTGTACCAGCCCAGGGGGCGTTCGCCGGTGATATCGGTGAGGATGCGGATGGCTTCGAGCATATGCTCGCGCTCTTCGGCTTCGCTCATGTACTGGTAGTCGATCCAGCGGTAACCGTGACTGCAGATCTCGTGGCCGGCGGCTGCCATGGCCTTGATGGCATCCGGGTAGCGTTGTGCGGCCATGGCCACGGCAAAAATGGTCAGCGGGATGTTGTGTTTCTGGAACAGGTTCAGCAAACGCCAGACGCCGGCACGGCTGCCGTATTCGTAGAGCGATTCCATGCTCATATTGCGCGCGCCCTGCAGCGGCTGCGCGGAAACCATCTCGGAGAGAAACGCCTCGGATTCCTTGTCGCCGTGCAGGATGTTGCGCTCACCGCCTTCCTCGTAATTGAGCACAAACGACAGGGCGATGCGTGCATCGTTAGGCCAGTGCGGGTGGGGTGGGTTGTTGGCGTAACCGATCAGGTCGCGTGGGTAGTCAGCGCTCACTGCAGTCTTCCTTCTTGCTGTTTGTGGCGGTCATTGGGCAGGCATGGATGCGTTGCACGACCGTGATGGGATAATTGTATACAAAGTGCCTTGCATCTTGTAAATCTAAAATTCACTTATTTTGCGAAATTTTGCCTTATTGCTGAATCTGTCCAGTGCGTCAGCTGTTGCTGTGCAAAAGCAGTGCTCGCAAGCACTTATGGTCGATTTGCTGCCCGTTTACGGTGCACTAAGCAGGCGTAATGATCGATTTATTGTGTACAGTTTTTTGTGAAAGTGTCTTATTTTTGAATTTCAACATGCTATGCTTCAGCTCAGTCGAGGCTGCGTAGCCTGATAAATCTGCCGAATTCAATAAAAGTAGAGGAGGTGCGGCATCTGTGCTGGTTTGTCTGCACAGGTGCCCATAAACGATGGGACGATTGACCACACACGTACTGGATGCAGCTCATGGTTGCCCGGGCAGCGAACTGAAGATTGAGTTATATCGCGTTGAAGGAGCTCAGCTGGAGCTGCTCAATAGCGTTGTCACCAACCATGACGGCCGCTGTGATGCGCCGGTGCTGCAGGGTGATGACTACCGCAGCGGCGTTTACCAGCTGCATTTCCATGCCGGCGATTACTACCGCGCGCGCGGCGTCAAATTGCCTGAGCAGGCTTTTCTGGATGTTGTGGTGCTGCGCTTCGGCATCGATGCCGGGCAGGAGCATTACCACGTGCCACTGCTGATTTCCCCTTACAGCTACTCCACCTATCGCGGTAGCTGAACCGAATGCTTGTCACCCTCTGACTCGGTTTAAGAGTCCTTAGCCCGCACACACTGCGGGCTTTTTTTTCGGCTGCGATTTGAGGTGCTGCCATACGCCTGGATGCAGAATGCTTTTTGTAGCCCGGATGCAATCCGGGGAGATTTCAGCGAGTGGTGAGCTTTCCGGATTACATCTGGATCTACGTACGGATCGTGCGTTTGTGGGCCAGCGTTGGGCTTCGCAGGCTCAGCGCCAACCTACGGTGCGCGGAGTGCTTTTGTAGGTTGGTGCTGAGCGTAGCGAAGCCCAACAAGATAAAACCCGGTCTACCTGCTTAGCAACGAAGCCGCACCCGCACCACCGAACAAACCCGCGCTAATGCGGTTGAACCACACCTGGCCCTTGCCCGAGCGCAGGTAGCGCGCGGCGCCCTGGGCGCTGAGGCCGTAGAACAGCTTGCAGGCCAGGTCCAACACCGCCCAGGTGGCGATCATCGCCAGCAACTGGCCAAGCATGGGCCGTTCGGCGCTGATGAACTGCGGCAGAAAGGCGGCGAAGAACAGGATGTCCTTGGGGTTACTGGCGCCCAGGCCGAAGGCCTTCCAGAACATGGCGCGAAAGCTCGGGTTGACCGGCTGCTCTTCGGCCGTCACCGGCTTGGCGGCTTTGCGCGATTGCTGCCAGCTTTGCCAGGCGAGATAAAACAAATACAGCGCGCCGACAATCTTCAGCAAGCTGAACAACTGCTCGGAGGCCAGCAGCAGCGCGCCAAGGCCCAGCGCCGAAGCACTGAGCAAACAGATCGAGGCCGACACGCCGCCAATAAAAGCCGGGGCCGAGCGACGCAGGCCATAGTTCAGGCTGTTGCTGACCATCAGCAGTGACAGCGGCCCAGGGATCAGAATCACCACCAATGCAGCGCTCGCGAACAACAGCCAGGTTTCCAGGCTCATTCCTATTCTCCAAATGTGCAAAAGCCCCAACGCGTGCGTAGGGGCTTGGTTACCAGCCGGCCAACCTTACAGGAAGGCGAACTTGGCGATAAAAATGATGCACAGAACGTACAGACTCAGCGATACCTTGTCGCGCTGACCGGTCAGCAGTTTCAGCGTCGCGTAGGTCAGGAAGCCCAGGGCAATGCCGTTGGCGATGGAGAAGGTCAGCGGCATCATCACCACGGTAACGATCGCGGGGATGGTGTCGGTGTGATCTTTCCAGTCGATATGCGCCATGCCGCTCATCATCAGCATCGCCACATAAATAAGCGCGCCGGCGGTGGCGTAGGCGGGGATCATCCCAGCCAGCGGGGCAAAGAACATCGCGCAGAGAAACAGCACGCCCACCGCAACAGCCGTCAGGCCAGTACGGCCACCGGCGGCAACACCCGCAGCGCTTTCCACATAGCTGGTGACCGGCGGGCAACCGACAAAGGCACCGACCACGCTGGAGGTACTGTCGGCCTTGAGCGCTTTGGACAGGTTCTGGATCTTGCCATTTTCATCCACCAGATTGGCACGATGGGCCACGCCCATCAGGGTGCCAGCGGTGTCGAACATATTGACGAAGAGGAAGGCCAGAATCACGCTGATCATGGCAATGTTGAAGGCGCCGGCGATATCCAGTGCCATCAAAGTCGGTGCCAGGCTGGGTGGCATGGAAACCAGGCCGCTGTATTCAACGATACCCATGGCCCAGCCGACGGCGGTAACGCCCAGCATACTGAATAGGATGGCGCCAAACACGTTGCGGTGGCTAAGCACGGCAATCAGCAGGAAGCACACAGCGGCGAGGATTGCATTCGGTTCACCGAACGAGCCCATGGTCAGCAGAGTGGCCGGGCTGTCGACGACGATGCCTGCGGTTTTCAAACCGATCAGCCCGAGGAACAGACCCACCCCCGCACCCATGGCAAAGCGCAGGCTCATGGGGATGCTGTTAAGCAGCCACTCGCGGATGCGTGACAGGCTCATGATCATAAACAGCACGCCGGAGATAAACACCGCGCCCAGAGCGATCTGCCAGCTGTAGCCCATCTCGCCGACCACCGTGTAGGTGAAGAAGGCATTCAGGCCCATGCCAGGGGCCAGGCCCACCGGCCAGTTGGCATACAGGCCCATCAGAAAGCAGCCAATGGCCGCGCCGATGCAGGTGGCGACAAACGCGGCGCCGTGATCGACGCCAGCTGTGGCCATGATGTTGGGGTTAACGAAGATGATGTAAGCCATGGTGACGAAAGTCGTCAGGCCCGCCAGCAGCTCGGTTTTGATGGTGGTGCGGTGTTCGGTCAGCTTGAAGAAGCGGTCGAGTAGGCCGGGCTTGATCAGGTCTTGCATCTGCGTCGCCTGTTGTTCTTGTTTAGCGCTTTCCACAGGGGTACTCCTCATCTCTTATTGTGTGCCACCCAGAGCCTGTGCTGCGCACTGCTCGACTCTTGAGGTAGGTGGTGTTTTTTGCCTTGCTGGCGTGCTTAGCTGACCTTTAGGTCAAGAAATAACGCTGAGGCCGATTATGATGTTGTATACAAAAAAAGCAAATAATGTTTCCGGTTAAAATCCGCTATGTACTCGGCTTTTTTACCTATGCAATACCAGTCCTTTTCCTGATGTGTACCGGAGCATCCACTTGGCCGGCCTGGCGAGGCGCTGATACCCCCATGCTCAGCGGGTCTTCGGCAATAATCGCGGGCATCGTGGCGTTGCTGCCCTGACTCACCTGGGCGGCTGCTAAGCAGATTCCCGAACAAGACAAATGCTGCATATAAGAAATTAATCTGCCAACTGCACACTATTTGCGGGAGAGGTACGACCAGAAAGCGCGTATCAATGCACGTTTACAGGCTCGTTGTGCGTGGCTGGCGGTGTACGTGTTGGTTACATTGTGTACAATGAAAAGGCTTTTTATTTGTGACTTTTCACTGATGCTCTGCTTGCCAGACGGTGGGTGACGCGCAGTAAAGTTGCATCAGCAACCGCCGAACCTTGATCACGCGAGCCCCAATGAACGAACAATTGCAGCCCCTTAAGAAGCAGACGCGCGAAGGCAAAAGCACTCGCAGCGGGACTCAGGACGATGTCGTTTACGCGCATATCTTCGATGCCATTCTTGAGCAGCGTCTGGCTCCTGGCACCAAGCTCAGTGAAGAAGCGCTCGGTGAAATCTTCGGCGTCAGCCGCACCATTATTCGTCGTGCGTTGTCGCGTCTGGCCCACGAAGGCGTAGTGCTGCTGCGTCCCAACCGTGGCGCGGTAGTGGCCAGCCCAGGTGCGGAAGAAGCCCGGCAGATCTTCTATGTGCGCCGGATGATCGAGCGGGCTATTACCGAACTGGCCTGCAAGAACGCCAAGCCGGAACAGATTGCCGCGCTGCGCCAGATGGTGATCGATGAGCGCGACTGCTTCGCCCGTGGTGATCGCGGCATGGGCATTCGCCTGTCCGGTGAATTCCACCTGAAACTCGCCGAAGCCGCCGGTAACCTGACTCTGTTGGGCTTTCTGCGCAGCCTGATTTCGCAGACCTCGTTGATCATCGCCCTGTACGAAAGCAACAGCCGTACCCATTGCTCGGATGTCGAGCACGATCAGGTGATCGACGCCATCGAAGCCGGCAACGTGGAAGTGGCGGTGGACCTGATGATGCGCCATATGGACAGCGTCGACGCCAAGCTCAACCTGGATGGCGAAACCGCCTCCGATGACCTGCACGCGGTGTTCTCGCACCTGCTGCCGGGCAGCAAGAAGAAAGCCGCGAGCCGCTGATCGGCGCAACCGGCACAAACAAAAATCCCGCTGAGTGAGCGGGATTTTTTTGACCTGCGTTTTTACTCACCGGGTTTAGTCGCGGCGATGCACCGACTGGCCGGCAGCGAAGGTTTCTTTCACCGCGCGGTCATCACCAAGCATGGTTAGGGCGAAGAGTCTTTCGTCCAGGGTCTTGGCCTGCTGCATGCGGTAGCTGATCAGCGGCGTGGCGTTGTAGTCAAGTACCACAAAGTCGGCGTCCTTGCCGGGCAGGAAGTTGCCCAGCTTGTCGTCCAGGTACAGCGCATGGGCGCCGCCCAGGGTGGCCAGGTACAGCGATTTGAACGGGTCGAGCTTCTTGCCCTGCAGCTGCATCACCTTGTACGCCTCGTTCAGCGATTGCAGCTGGCTAAAACTGGTGCCGGCACCGACATCGGTGCCCAGGCCAACACGTACGCCGTGCGCTTCCAGCTTGTTCAGATCGAACAGGCCGCTGCCGAGGAATAGGTTGGAGGTCGGGCAGAAGGCCACGGCCGAACCGGTTTCGGCCAGGCGTTTGCATTCGTCGTCACACAGGTGCACGCCGTGGGCGAATACCGCGCGCGGGCCGATCAACTGGTAGTGGTCGTATACATCCAGGTAGCCCTTGCGCTCGGGGAATAGCGCTTTTACCCATTCGATTTCCTTGCGGTTCTCGGACAGGTGAGTGTGCATATACAGGTCCGGGTACTCGCCCAGCAGCTTGCCGGCCAGGGTCAGTTGCTCCGGGGTGCTGGTCGGGGCGAAACGCGGGGTGACGGCGTAGTGCAGGCGGCCCTTGCCGTGCCAGCGTTCGATCAGCTCCTTGCTGTCGGCGTAGCCGGATTCCGGGGTGTCGGTCAGGTAGTCCGGGGCGTTGCGGTCCATCAGCACCTTGCCGGCGATCATGCGCAGGTTCAACGCTTCGGCGGCTTCGAAGAAGGCGTCCACCGACTGCTTATGCACGCTGCCAAACACCAGGGCAGTGGTGGTGCCGTTGCGCAGCAGCTCTTTGAGGAAGATGCCGGCCACATCGGCGGCGTGGGCCTTGTCCTCGAACTGGCGTTCGGTGGGGAAGGTGTAGGTGTTCAGCCAATCGAGCAATTGTTCGCCGTAGGAGGCGATCATCCCGGTCTGCGGGTAGTGGATATGGGTGTCGATAAAGCCGGGGGTGATCAGGGCATTGGCGTAGTGCTTGATCTCCACATCGCGCAGGCTTGGCAGCAATTCGGCGGCATGGCCGACATTGGCCACCTGACCGTTGTCGATGACCAGCAGGCCGTCTTCGAAATACTCATAGGATTGCTCAACGCCCACCACGGCAGGGTCGGCAATGCTGTGCAGGATGGCGGCGCGGTAGGCTTGTACGTTGGTGGTCATGGGGCTCTCGTTGCAATCAATTGGTTCGGCGTACGGATGTAGGTTGGTGCTGGGCCTGCGAAGCCCAGCACTAAGTTCGCGAGCCTGGCGCTGTCACAAACCAGGCCGCCGGGCGGAGTGCTGCACACTCCCTTTTGGGCTTCGTTCCTCAACACCAACCTACGAGTGTTCGGCTGCGCTTCGGCGCGAGGCGGGTAGCAGCTTGGCAACGCTGGGCTGGCCCTTTTTGCTCTCTTGGCCAAAGGCAGCGTTATAGGTGGCGATTACTTCACCGGCGATGGACACGGCAATTTCCACCGGCAACTTGCCTTTGACCTCAGCCAGGCCCATGGGGCAGCGCATGCGTGCTACCACTGTCGGGTCAAAGCCGCGATCACGCAGGCGGTGTTCAAATTTGACGCGCTTGGTCTTCGAGCCGATCAACCCGTAGTAGGCGAAATCGTTGCGCTTGAGGATGGCTGCGGTCAGCTCCAGGTCGAGCTGATGGTTGTGGGTCATAACGATAAAGTAGCTGCCGGCGGGCATGCGTTCGATCTCGTCGATCACCTCGTCATTGACCACCTTTTCCACGCCTGCGGGAATCTGCTCGGGAAACTCGTTTTCCCGCGAATCGATCCAACGCACTTTGCACGGCAGGCTGGCGAGCAGCGGCACCAGGGCGCGGCCAACGTGGCCGGCGCCGAATACCGCTATCTGCGCCTGCGGTTGGCCCATAGGCTCGAACAGCAGCACGGTGGCACCGCCGCAGCACTGGCCAAGGCTAGCGCCCAGGCTAAAGCGTTCCAGGCGGGTGTCCTGGCAGCACGAGCTGAGCATGTCGCGGGCCAGCTCCATCGCCTTGAATTCCAGATGACCGCCACCGATGGTCTCGAAGATGCGGTCAGTGGTGACTACCATTTTCGAGCCGGCATTGCGCGGGGTTGAGCCGCGTTCTTCGATGATGGTCACCAGCACGCAAGGCTGACCTTGCTGCTGCAGTTCGGCGAGGGCGCTGATCCAGCTCATTTGCTCAGCCTCCAGGTAGGTGGCAGTTGTCCGGGGCGCGGCAGGCGCCAGTTGCTCGGCGACGGGTCCAGTATGGGTACTGGAATGGGTCGCGGTGTTTGCGGTTTCGCGTCGGTGTGTTTTGTCATTGTTGTACACCTGCTTCGTTGTTCATTCACGCCTCTGGTGGACAACGCTTCGCGGTTGTCCACCCTACGAAGGTTCGTAGGGTGGATGTCGCGCAGCACATCCACCACGGTGGCTGGCGTTACGCCGGTTCGACCTCTGCTGCTACGGCCTTGGCCGCTTGCTGCAACTTCTTCATCTGCTCCACACCCCAGAGCACGCGCTCGGGCGTGGCCGGCGCATCGATATTCGGCTGCACGCGGTAGTCCGCCAGGCTGGCCACGGCGTCCTTGATCGCACACCACACGGCGATGCCGAGCATAAAGGGTGGCTCACCGACGGCCTTGGAATGGAACACGGTGTCTTCCGGGTTTTTGCGGTTTTCCACCAGCTTGACGCGCAAATCCAGCGGCATATCGGCGATGGCGGGGATCTTGTAGCTGGCCGGGCCGCAGGTCTCTAGCTTGCCCTTGCCGTTCCACACCAGTTCTTCCATGGTCAGCCAACCCATGCCCTGGACGAAGGCACCTTCGACCTGGCCGATATCGATAGCCGGGTTCAGCGAAGCGCCGACGTCGTGCAGGATGTCGGTGCGCAGCATCTTGTACTCACCGGTCAGGGTGTCGACTATCACTTCCGAACAGGCTGCGCCGTAGGCGAAGTAGTAGAAGGGGCGGCCGGCTGCTTTGTCGCGGTCGTAGTAGATTTTCGGCGTGCGGTAGAACCCGGTGCTGGACAGCGATACCTGGCCGAAGTAGGCCTTCTGGATCACTTCCTCAAAGCTCAGGAACAAGTCACGTACGCGCACCTGGCTGTTGCGGAACTCAACATCTTCCGGGGTGACCTTGTATTCGCGCACCAGAAAGTCGACCAGGCGCTGCTTGAGCGTTTCGGCGGCGTTCTGTGCGGCTTTGCCGTTAAGGTCGGCGCCGCTGCTTGCGGCAGTCGGCGAAGTGTTGGGCACCTTGTCGGTGTTGGTGGCGGTGATCTGGATGCGCGAGATATCCACCTGCAGCACTTCGGCGACGATCTGCGCGACCTTGGTGTTCAGGCCCTGGCCCATCTCGGTGCCGCCGTGGTTCAGGTGAATCGAACCGTCGGTGTAGATATGAATCAGCGCGCCGGCCTGGTTGAGAAAGGTGGCGGTAAAGCTGATGCCGAATTTAACCGGGGTCAGCGCCAGGCCTTTCTTCAGCACTGGGCTCTTGGCGTTGAAGACGCGGATTTCTTCACGGCGCTTGCTGTACTCACTGCTGGCTTCCAGCTCGGCGGTCATCTCGTGGATAACGTTGTGCTCGACGGTCTGGTGGTAATGGGTGACGTTGCGCTCGGTCTTGCCGTAGTAGTTGGTCTTGCGCACTTCCAGCGGGTCTTTGCCGAGGCTGCGGGCGACCGCATCCATGATCTCTTCGATGGCGACCATGCCCTGCGGGCCGCCGAAACCGCGATAGGCGGTGTTCGAGGCAGTGTTGGTCTTGCAGCGATGGCCATTGATGGTGGCGTTGCCGAGGAAGTAGGCGTTGTCCGAATGAAACATCGCACGGTCGACGATCGAGCCGGACAGATCCGGTGAGTAGCCGCAGTTGCCGGCCAGATCGACCTGGATGCCGTGCAGCAGGCCGTTGTCGTCGAAGCCGATGTCGTATTCGACATAGAACGGATGGCGCTTGCCGGTCATTTGCATGTCTTCAACGCGCGGCAGGCGCATCTTGGTCGGCCGGCCGGTGAGATGGGCGATGACCGCACACAGGCACGCCGGACCGGCGGCCTGGGTTTCCTTGCCGCCGAAACCGCCGCCCATACGGCGCATGTCGATGACGATCTTGTGCATCGGTACGCCGAGCACTTCAGCGACCAGCTTCTGCACTTCGGTGGCGTTCTGCGTGGAGGTGTAGACGATCATGCCGCCGTCTTCGCTCGGCATTACCGAAGAGATCTGAGTTTCCAGGTAGAAGTGTTCCTGCCCGCCGATATGCAGGCTGCCTTGCAGGCGACGCGGCGCGGTGGCCAGCTCGGCTGCGGAGTTGCCGATCTTGTGCTGGTGGCTGTCGAGGACGAAATGCTTCTTGCGCAGCGCATCGACCACGTCGAGCACCGGCTCCAGATCTTCGTATTCGATGATCGCGGCCATGGCTGCCTTGCGCGCGGTTTCCAGGCTGTCGGCGCCCACGGCGATGACCACCTGGCCGACGTATTCGACCTTGCCGTCCGCCAGCAGCGGGTCACCGGCGACTACCGGGCCGATATCCAGTTGGCCGGGCACATCTTTGCTGGTAATCGCAATGGTCACACCGGGAAATGCGTAGCAGGGCGCGGTGTCGATGCTGACGATGCGCGCATGGGCGCGGTCGCTCATGCGGGCATAAACGTGCAGCTGATTGGGGAATTCCAGGCGGTCGTCGACGTAGATGGCTTCGCCGGAGACGTGTTTGTCCGCGCTCTCGTGCTTCACGCTCTTGCCAACGCCGGTGGTGATATCGGCGCGGAACAGTTCGGCGAGCTGTTCTTGAGTTTTGCTGGTTGTGTGATGGCTAGACATAGGCGGTCACCCGGGTTTCGACTTCGGGAGCTTGCAGCTCAAGGAAGAATTTACGCAGCAGGTTCTGTGCGGTGAACAGGCGGTATTCCTTGCTGGCGCGGAAATCGCTGAGCGGGGTGAAGTCCTCGGCCAGCGCGGCGCAGGCGCGTTCGATCACACCCGGATACCAGGCCGAACCTTGCAGCGCAGCTTCACAGGCAGCGGCGCGCTTCGGGATCGCGGCCATGCCGCCAAAGGCGATACGCGCGCTTTGCACCACGCCATCTTCGACCACCAGATTGAAGGCGGCGCAGACGGCAGAAATGTCATCGTCCAGGCGCTTGGACACCTTGTAGGCGCGGAATGCCTGGCTGGCCTGCTGGCGCGGCACGATGATCTTCTCGATAAATTCGGCTTCCTGGCGTGCAGTCACCTTGTAGTCGAGAAAGTAGTCTTCGATCGGCAACGTGCGGCTCTCGCTGCCTTTGCGCAGAACGATCTGCGCGCCGAGGGCGATCAGCAGCGGCGGGGCGTCGCCAATGGGCGAGGCGTTGCCGATATTGCCGCCCAGGGTGCCCTGGTTGCGGATTTGCAGGGAGGCGAAGCGGTGCAGCAGCTCGCCGAAGTCCGGGTAGTCCTGCGCCAGGGCGGCGTAGCAATCGGACAGGGCGGTGGCGGCGCCGATTTCGATGCTCTCGGCGGTGACTTCCACGCGCTTCATCGCTTCGATATGGCCGACGTAGATCATCACCGGCAGCTCGCGGTGGAACTGGGTCACTTCCAGGGCCAGGTCGGTGCCGCCGGCGAGCAGGCGCGCTTCGGGGTTGGCAGCGTAGAGGTCGGCCAGGTCGGCGACAGTCAGCGGCAGCAGGCAGCGTTTGTCGCCGCTGTTGAGCTCGGCGGTGTCCTGCGGGGCGATGGCTTTCAGTTGCGCGACGGTTTGCGGCTCAAGCGCGTCGAACTGATCCGGCTGCTTCTGGCAGCAGGCCTGCTGGGCGGCGTCGATAATCGGACGGTAACCGGTGCAGCGGCAGAGGTTGCCGGCCAGCGCTTCCAGGGTGTCGGCCTTGTCGAAGCCCTCGGAGTTTTTCTGCAAAGCGAACAGCGACATAACGAAGCCTGGGGTGCAGAAGCCGCACTGCGAACCGTGGCAGTCGACCATGGCCTGTTGCACGCTGTGCAGCTTGCCCTGGTGCTTGAGGTCTTCAACCGTGATCAGCTGTTTGCCGTGCAAGGAGGAAACGAAGGTCAGGCAGGAGTTGAGGGTGCGATAGCGCACGCGTTCACCAATCAGCTCACCGACCACTACGGTGCAGGCACCGCAATCGCCAGAAGCGCAGCCTTCTTTGGTTCCGGATTTACCGACATGCTCACGCAGGTAGTTGAGCACGGTGATATTTGGGTCCAGGGCATGCTCAGTACGCAGCTCCCGGTTGAGTAAAAACTGGATCAAGGACGACCTCCAGGCACTTTATTGTTCTCGTTTCAGGCTCTGCTAGAACGCCGGCACAGCAGCATGCGGCGTTATGACACGGCTTGGCATGCGGCGAATCTAGAGTTTTCTGACTTTCGGGTCAATAAATATTTGACTCTTTGGTCAGGTTATTGTCATGCGATTCAGTTATGAGCATGAATGACCGCCCGCGCGTTTAAACGCTAGCCGTTTTTATGCCAAGCAAGGCCTGCAGAGAAATGAGCCGGCCACAAAAAAACGCCAAGGGTATAAGCCCTTGGCGTTTTCTGTTGCTGCGGTTGCAGTCAGGAGTGAGTTAGCTGTGAATCAGTCAGTTGGTGTTCCTCGCCCGCGTAATAGGCGCGCACGCGTGGGTCCATCACCGCGCGCCATAGCGGCGGGAACAGCGCCAGGACGATCATCCCGGCATAGCCGTTGGGCAACTGCGGGCTGTCGTCGAAATGGCGCAGCACCTGGTAGCGCCGTTTGGCATAGGCGTGGTGGTCAGAATGGCGCTGCAAATGGAAGAGAAACAGGTTGGTCAGCAGGAAGTTACTGTTCCAGGAGTGCGTCGGATTGGTGCGCTCATAGCGCCCATTCTCCAGCTTGCGGCGGTGCAGGCCGTAATGCTCCACGTAGTTGACGATTTCCAACAGGGTGAAGGCGACCACTGACTGCGCGATAAAGAACAGCGCGCCGAGCCAGCCGAAGGCCAGGCTGAAACCGAGCAGAAACAGCATGCTGACCGCGTACCAGCCAATCAGCTCGTTGCGCCAGTGCAGAGCGGGCAGGTTCTTGCGCTTCAGCCGCTCTGCTTCAAGCTTCCAGGCATTGAGGAAGTTATGCACATAGGCGTGCGGCAGAAAGGCATACAGGCTCTGGCCGTAGCGCGAGGAGCTGGCGTCTTCCGGAGTCGATACGTGTACATGATGGCCGCGCACATGCTCGATCTTGAAGCCGCCGTAGCACACTGCTGCCAGCAGCAAGCCGCCAGCGTTCTGCTCCAACTGCGGGTCCTTATGGATAAATTCATGGGCCACGGTGATGCCGATGGCGCCAGTCACGGTGCCAACGGACAGAACCCAGCCCAGCTGGCCAACCCAGCTCCAGGCCTCATGATTGACGAATACCCAGCCGGACCAGCCGAGCATGACAAGCAAGGCCGGTACTGTGATCAGGCTAAGCAGGCGGTAATAACCCTGCTGCTCCATATGCGGCACTTGCAACGCTTCATCGGGGTTGGCCGGATCGCGGCCGATGATGAAGTCGAGCAGCGGGATAACGCCGAACACCACCAGCACCACCAGCCAGGGCCAGGCGTTGGCGTATTGGCTATTCAGTGACCAGTAATAGCTCAGCGGGATGCCCAATACAGGGATCAACCAGAACCAGTAGCCGATGCTTTTAATCATAAGCATCCAGTTGGAGGGCAGGCGTTCGAACATGGTGGCTCCGTACTTATTATTGTTGGAGTAGGGCGTTGGCTTGATTGTAGGACAATCCGTATTGCTGCCCATCCCCTGGCTGCCCACCTTTTGGTTTGAAAGCAGGGCGCCGGTGCCCTTGGCCCGGTAACACCCTGTGTTACACTCGCGCCGGCTCTCGACCACTCAGGCCAGTACTGGCGCGGGCTTAGCCGCTTTAAGCCCTTCAATTAGGTCAGATAGAACCTAAGGATCATCATGACGTTCAAGGCACCGGATAGCCTCGCTGAGCAGATCGCCCATCACCTTGCCGAACGCATCATTCGTGGTGAGTTGAAAGCCCGTGAGCGAATTCAAGAACAGAAAGTCACCCAGGCGTTGAATGTAAGCCGGGGTTCGGTGCGTGAAGCACTGTTGATTCTTGAGCGCCGACACCTGATCGTGATTCCGCCGCGTCGCGGCGCTCAGGTGGCCGAGCTGACGGCGCATAACGTTAAGAGCCTCTATGCCCTGGTCATGGAGCTGTACATCCTGCTGGGCAAGTCGGTGGCGGACAGTTGGCAGGTCGAGGCTGATCTGGGGCCATTTTTGGTGATTCAGCAGCGTTTGCAGGACAGCTTGCAGCGCGAAGATATCCACGCCTTTGTCGAAAGCAGTTTCGATATCATGCGCGCGGCGTTTCCCTTCGCCGACAACCCCTATCTGCAGGAAACCGTAGAGAACCTATTGCCAGCCATCAGCCGCACTTACCATTTGGCGCTGGAACGACGCAAAGGCGAGATGAGCCAGTTCCTCAACACCTTTGCCGCCTTGCTGCAGGCGATTATCGCCCGTGACCATCAGGCTATCCGCGAGGTATTGCTGGGCTATGGCGAGCACAATTGCCAGTTGGTGCTGGCCGCACTGGCCGACGCTTAAGGAAGGCTGTCTATGCGGCTCAAGTGCATCAAACTGGCCGGCTTCAAGTCATTCGTTGACCCGACCACGGTGAGCTTCCCCAGTAATATGGCGGCAGTGGTCGGGCCCAATGGCTGTGGCAAGTCGAACATCATCGACGCCGTACGCTGGGTGATGGGTGAGAGCTCGGCGAAGAACCTGCGTGGCGAGTCGATGACCGACGTCATCTTCAACGGCTCAAATACGCGCAAGCCGGTGACCCAGGCGTCCATCGAGCTGATTTTTGACAACTCCGATGGCACCCTGACTGGCGAATACGCCGGCTATAACGAAATATCGATCCGCCGCCGTGTCACCCGCGACAGCCAGAACACCTACTTCCTCAACGGCACCAAATGCCGTCGCCGCGACATTACCGACATTTTCCTCGGCACCGGCCTGGGCCCGCGCAGCTACTCGATTATCGAACAGGGCATGATCAGCAAGCTGATCGAAGCCAAGCCAGAAGACCTGCGCAACTTTATCGAAGAAGCCGCCGGCATCTCCAAGTACAAAGAGCGCCGCCGCGAGACCGAGAACCGCATCCGCCGCACCCATGAAAATCTGGCGCGCCTGACCGACCTGCGTGAAGAGCTGGAGCGCCAGCTCGATCGCCTGCACCGTCAGGCCCAGTCGGCGGAGAAGTATCAGGAATACAAGGCCGAAGAGCGTCAGCTCAAGGCCCAGCTCACCGCACTGCGTTGGCAAGCGCTGAATGAGCAGGTGGGTAGCCGCGAGGCGGTGATCAGCAACCAGGAAGTCAGCTTCGAAGCCCTGATTGCCGAGCAGCGCAACGCCGATGCGAGTATTGAGCGCCTGCGCGATGGGCATCACGAGCTGAGCGAGCGTTTCAACCTGGTGCAGGGCCGTTTCTACTCGGTGGGCGGCGATATAGCGCGTATCGAGCAGAGCATCCAGCATGGCCAGCAGCGCCTGCGCCAGTTGCAGGACGATCTTAACGAAGCCGAGCGCGCGCGCCTGGAAACCGAATCGCACCTTGGGCACGACCGCACGCTGCTGGCGACCCTGGGCGAAGAGTTGGCCATGCTCGAACCCGAGCAGGAGCTGACAGCCGCTGCCGCCGAAGAGTCCGCCGCCGGTTTGGAAGAGTCCGAAACAGCCATGCATGGCTGGCAGGAACAGTGGGACAGCTTCAACCAGCGCAGCGCCGAACCACGACGCCAGGCCGAGGTGCAGCAATCACGCATCGCCCAACTGGAACAGAGCCTGGAGCGCCTGGCCGAACGTCAGCGCCGTCTCACCGAGGAGCTGCAGCAGCTGGCCGCCGACCCGGAAGATGCCGCGATTATCGAACTGGGCGAGCAGATCGCTGCCGGCGAAATCAGCCTGGAAGACCTGCAGCTGGAAGAAGAACAGCAGGCCGAACGCCTGCAACAGCTGCGCAATGATCTGCAGCACAGCGGTCAGGCTCAGCAGCAGGCGCAGGGTGAATTGCAACGCCTGAATGGCCGTCTGGCCTCGTTGGAAGCCTTGCAGCAAGCGGCGCTGGACCCAGGTAAAGGTGCCAGCGAATGGCTGCGCGAGCAGCAGCTGAGCGAGCGCCCGCTTCTGGCTGAAGGTCTGCGGGTTGAAGCCGGCTGGGAATTAGCGGTGGAAACCGTGCTGGGCGCCGACCTGCAGGCCGTGCTGCTGGACGATGGCTTTTTCCAAAATCTGAGCGGCCTGGATTTTGCCGGCCTGACCCAGGGCGATCTGCGCCTGGCCAGCCCGAGCAAGGGCGGCGCGCGGGTGGCCGGTAGTTTGCTGGACAAGGTCGAGGCCAATGTCGATCTGGCGCCCTGGCTGGCCAAGGTCAGGCCGGTGCAGAGCCTGGATGAGGC
Source organism: Pseudomonas sp. C7.1 (assembly GCF_056312395.1). Classification (NCBI taxonomy): domain Bacteria; kingdom Pseudomonadati; phylum Pseudomonadota; class Gammaproteobacteria; order Pseudomonadales; family Pseudomonadaceae; genus Pseudomonas; species Pseudomonas sp. C7.1. The sequence continues at coordinate 1,342,238 of NZ_JBWDTL010000003.1, forward strand.
GCTGGCTGCGCGTTTGAGCCTAGGCGAAGGCGAAAGCCTGATCAGCCGTGATGGCTATTGGGTTGGCCGGCATTTCCTGCGGGTACGCCGCGCCAGCGAGGCGGAAAGTGGCCTGCTGGCCCGTGGTCAGGAGATCGAGCGGCTTACTCTGGAGCGTGATGAGCGCGAAGCCGCGTTGGCCGTGCTGGATGAGCGCTTGACCCATCTGCGCGAAAACCAGCGCACTCAGGAAGAACAACGCGAGCAGCAGCGCCGTCAGGCCCAGGATCTGGCCCGTCGCCTGGGTGAGTTAAAGGCGCAGCTGTCTGCCGGGCAAGCCAAGGTCGAGCAGTTGATACTGCGTCGCACCCGCCTGGACAGCGAGTTGCTGGAGCTAGGCGAGCAGCGCGAAATCGAACACGAGCAACTGGGTGAGTCGCGCCTGCAGCTGCAGGACGCCCTGGATGCCATGGCAACCGACAACGAACAGCGTGAAAGCTTGCTGGCCCGCCGCGACAGCCTGCGCGAACGCCTCGACCGCGTGCGCCAGGAAGCCCGTCAGCATAAAGACCACGCCCACCAACTGGCCGTGCGTCTGGGCTCACTGAAGGCTCAGCATGATTCCACCCGCCAGGCTCTGGAGCGCTTGGAGCTACAGGCCGAGCGTCTGCATGAAAAGCGTGAACAGCTCAATCTGAATCTGGAGGAGGGTGAAGCCCCGTTGGAAGAGCTGCGCATGAAGCTGGAAGAGCAGCTCGACAAGCGTATGGCCGTGGAAGACGAGCTCAAGTTGGCGCGCCTGGCCCTGGAAGATGCCGACCGCGAGCTGCGTGATGCGGAGAAGCGCCGCACCCAGGCCGAGCAGCAGGCGCAGTTACTGCGCGGCCAGCTGGAGCAGCAGCGCATGGAGTGGCAATCGCTGACCGTGCGGCGTAAAGCATTGCAAGACCAACTGCTAGAAGACAATTACGACCTGCATGGCGTACTCGCCAGTTTGCCGGCAGAGGCCGGCGAGAAAGTCTGGGAAGACGAACTGGAGCGTCTGGCAGCACGGATTCAGCGCCTCGGCCCGATCAACCTGGCCGCTATCGACGAATACCAGCAGCAGTCTGAGCGTAAGCGTTACCTGGATGCGCAGAATGCTGATCTGGTCGAAGCGTTGGATACCCTGGAAAACGTTATTCGCAAGATCGACAAGGAAACGCGCAACCGCTTCAAGGAAACCTTCGATCAGATCAACGGCGGCTTGCAGGCGCTATTCCCGAAAGTATTCGGTGGCGGCAACGCCTATCTGGAACTAACCGGTGAAGACCTGTTGGATACCGGTGTCACCATCATGGCGCGTCCGCCTGGCAAGAAGAACAGCACCATTCATTTATTGTCCGGCGGGGAAAAGGCGTTGACCGCATTGGCCCTGGTATTTGCCATCTTCAAGCTCAATCCCGCGCCGTTTTGCATGCTCGATGAGGTGGATGCGCCGCTGGATGACGCCAACGTCGGGCGCTATGCACGGCTGGTAAAAGAGATGTCGGAAACCGTGCAGTTTATCTATATCACCCACAATAAAATCGCCATGGAAATGGCCGACCAGTTGATGGGCGTAACCATGCACGAGCCAGGTTGTTCACGATTGGTAGCCGTGGATGTGGAGGAAGCGCTGGCGTTGGTGGAATCCTAATGCGCTGGGCGGTGTAAAGTTATCTTTCGTCGTGCTAGCTTAATGCGCATTGTTATTACACGTGGCGTTCTAATCAGGGAAAGGCCTGTCAGAACATAGGCTTGGCGTCACGTAAAAGAATTAGCAAAATGGGCCAGGAAGGCCTTTTTCATCACATTTTTATTAGGGGTTAAGGTATTTCATGGAATTCGGTCTGCGCGAGTGGCTGATAGTCATCGGCATTATTGTGATTGCCGGCATCCTATTTGATGGTTGGCGGCGGATGCGCGGCGGCAAGGGCAAACTCAAGTTTAAACTTGACCGCAGTTTTTCCAATCTGCCGGATGAAGACAGTGATCCTGATCTGCTCAGCCCGCCGCGGGTTATCGACCGCAGTCACGAGCCGGCTTTTGATGAAGAAGACCTGCCGTCGCTAAGCGCTCGTGAGTTGAATCGTCGTCGCAGCGGTGAGCCGCATCAGGGTGACTTGAACCTGGGTCTGGAAGAACCTGTGCCGATGCTGCTTAACCCGGTTGATGACGAGGTCGCCAAACCCGCCAGTCAGGCCAAGGACAGCAACAAGGAATTGCCACCGGTTGAAGAAGTGCTGGTGATCAACGTAATCGCCCGCGATGAAGAGGGCTTCAAAGGCCCAGCGCTGTTGCAGAACATTCTGGAAAGTGGCCTGCGTTTCGGCGAGATGGACATATTCCATCGCCACGAAAGCATGGCAGGAAATGGTGAAGTGCTGTTCTCCATGGCTAACGCGTTAAAGCCTGGCACCTTTGATCTCGACGATATTGAAGGCTTTAGCACCCGCGCTGTGAGCTTCTTCCTCGGCCTGCCAGGGCCGCGCCACCCCAAGCAAGCATTTGATGTGATGGTGGCAGCCGCGCGCAAACTGGCCCATGAGCTGGGTGGCGAATTGAAGGATGACCAGCGCAGCGTGATGACCGCGCAAACCATCGAACACTACCGCCAGCGCATCGTCGAATACGAACGCAAGCAACTGACCAATAAGCGCTGATTTAACCGATGAAATACCAAGAGCAGCCAAGGCTGCTCTTGTCGTTTGAGAGCACACCGCAATGACCGACGCCTCGCTTGCTGCCCAGCGCATTCTGCAACTGCGTGCTGAACTGAATGGGCACAACTATCGCTATCACGTACTCGATGAGCCGAGTATTCCTGACGCCGAATATGACCGCCTGTTCCATGAGCTAAAAGCCCTGGAAGTTGAATACCCCGAGCTGGTCACGGCCGATTCACCGACCCAGCGCGTCGGTAGCCTGGCGCTTTCGGCCTTTGGTGAGGTCAAGCACGAAGTGCCGATGCTCAGCCTGGGCAATGCCTTCGAAGAGGCCGATCTGCTCGACTTCGACCGCCGGGTGCGCGATGGGCTGGATTTGCCTGCGGGTGATCTGTTTGGCGGCGGCACCGAGGTTGAATACAGCTGCGAACCCAAGCTCGACGGTCTGGCAGTCAGCCTGCTGTACCGCGATGGTCTGCTGGTGCGTGGTGCGACCCGTGGTGATGGCAGCACCGGCGAGGACATCAGCGTCAATGTGCGCACCATTCGCAATGTGCCGCTAAAGCTGCAGGGCGAGGGCTGGCCGGCCGTGCTTGAGGTGCGTGGCGAAGTGTTTATGTCCAAGGCTGGTTTCGAGGCGCTTAACGCGCGCCAGTTGGAGCAGGGCGGCAAGACTTTCGCCAATCCGCGCAATGCCGCTGCCGGTAGCCTGCGTCAGCTGGATTCGAAAATCACCGCCAGCAGGCCGCTGGAGTTCTGCTGCTACGGCATCGGCCAGGTACAGGGCGAGTTGCCGCAGACCCATATCGGCATTCTTGAAGCTCTGAAGCGCTGGGGCATGCCAATCAGCCGTGAGCTGAAACTGGCCAAAGGCGCAGATGAGTGCCTAGCCTACTACCGCAATATCGGTGAGCGCCGGGATTCGCTGGCCTACGAGATCGATGGGGTGGTGTTCAAGGTCAACAGCCTGGCCTATCAGCGCGAGCTGGGCTTTCGTGCCCGCGAGCCGCGCTGGGCGATTGCCCATAAATTCCCAGCACTGGAAGAGTTGACCGAGCTGCTGGATGTGGAGTTTCAGGTTGGCCGCACCGGTGCGGTCACCCCGGTGGCGCGGTTGAAGCCGGTCAAGGTGGCGGGCGTTACGGTGTCCAATGCCACGCTGCACAATATGGATGAAGTAGCGCGCCTAGGCGTGATGATCGGCGATACGGTGATTATTCGCCGCGCCGGTGATGTGATTCCGCAGGTGGTGCAGGTGGTGCCTGAGCGCCGCCCTGCCGATGCGCGGCCCATACAGATCCCCGAAAGTTGCCCGGTGTGCGGCTCGGCAGTCGAGCGCACCCAGCTGGTCAAGCGCAGCAAGGGCAAGGAAACCTTTAGCGAGGGCTCGGTGTACCGCTGCGTCGGCCGCCTGGCCTGTGCAGCCCAGCTCAAGCAGGCGATCATCCACTTTGTCTCACGCCGGGCCATGGACATTGAGGGCCTGGGTGACAAGACCATCGAACAACTTGTTGATGAGCAGTTGATTGCCTCGCCGGCCGACCTGTATCAACTGAAATATGAGCAGATCATCAACCTGGAAGGCTTTGCCGAAGTGTCCAGCAACAAGCTGCTGCAGGCGATTGCCGACAGCAAGCAACCCACTCTGGCGCGCTTTATCTATGCCCTCGGCATCCCCGATGTGGGCGAGGAAACCGCCAAGGTGCTGGCCCGTGCGCTGGCCTCCCTGGAGCGTGTGCAGCAGGCCCTGCCTGAAGTGCTGACCTATCTGCCGGATGTTGGTCTGGAGGTGGCGCATGAGATTCACAGCTTCTTCGCCGACAGCCATAACCAGCAGGTGATCGCAGCTTTGCTGGCCAGCGACCAGTGCGGGCTGCAGTTGCAGGAGCAAGGTGAGCTGAGTGCCGAGTTCAGTGCCAGCGCCACCCTGGCGGGCATGCTCGACAAGCTGAACATCCCTTCCGTGGGGCCAGGTGGTGCACAGAAGCTTGCGGACAAGTTTGGCAGCCTTGAGGCTGTACTGGCAGCTGACTGGCTGGACATGCGCCAGACTCTGCCTGAGAAGCAAGCTAGGTCGGTGCACGAGTTTTTCGATGTGCCGGCCAATGCTGAACGTGCACGGGCCATCGAATCGCAATTAAAGGCGTTCGGCATGCACTGGCAGAGTGAGAAAAAAGTTATCGAAGGCTTGCCGTTGGCTGGGCAGACTTGGGTGCTGACGGGCAGCCTGGAAGTGATGAGTCGCGACGCGGCTAAAGAAAAACTGGAGAGTTTGGGTGCCAAGGTAGCTGGTTCAGTGTCAGCGAAAACCAGTTGCGTGGTCGCAGGGCCGGGCGCAGGTTCGAAGTTGACGAAAGCCAGTGAGCTGGGTGTACGAGTAATGGACGAGGCGCAGTTCTTGTCAGCCTTGGCAGGCTATGGCCTCTAGAAAAGCGGGTTTTCTGTACTGCCCCCTAAGCAGTGTTAGGGGGCAGTAGGGCAACCTTAGTTACCGGTTACGTTCACACAGGTTTCGCCGAAGAACGGGTAGAAGCCTTTGGTGTGGTAATCAGCGGTAGCGATAGTGCCGATGTTGCCATTGGCCTTGGCGGCAGCAATGGAAGCGTCGCCTTTGTTGATCAGGCCAATGATGGTGGTGGCGCAAGCGGTGCCGGTTTTGTTACCGGAAGCGGTAGTGGCAGTGATCGGGCCTTTGACGTCGGTGATCAAGCCAACGCTGACTGGCGACATGCCCGTGGCGCAACCGCTAAGCAGGGTAACCAGGCCGGCAGCCAGAGCAATTTTCTTCAACATAATGTGATTCCTTTTCGCTTATCCATAAGAAACTTTACCCATCCAGATAAAGTGCCCAGCACCCTAAAGCAGTGCCTGGGCAATAACAAGTTCGCCTGCTCTTTTTCAAACCGGTTTCAAATTTATGAAATTTTTCGGTGGATTTTTCGGCCGCCGTTGTTCTTGCGTTCAGCGCAATGGTGCGGCTGTTAAATGGAGAATAGTGAGGAGCAGGGGAAGGTTGCCTGGCGCTTCGATCAGAAGCCAGGCAAGGTGCAATCAGTCGCCGCGGTATTCGCAGCCGCTGGTGCAGGTTTCGTGGATGCGGATACGCGACAGCTCTGGCAGTAGCGGCTTGAGTTGCTGCCAGATCCACTTGGCCAGCACTTCACTGGTGGGGTTTTCCAGGCCCGGAATATCGTTCAGGTAGTTATGGTCGAGTTGCTCATAGAGCGGCTTGAAGATGGCCTTGATCTCGGAGAAGTCGCGAATCCAGCCGGTATAAGGGTCTACTTCACCTTCGATATATACCGCCACCTTGAAGGAGTGACCGTGCAGGCGCCCGCACTTGTGGCCTTCGGGGACGTGAGGCAAGCGGTGGGCGGCCTCGAACATAAACTCTTTGAACAATTCCACGGTCTTTCTCTCAGGTGGTGCGCGGCTAACAGGCCATTGAAAAACGTTGGCGAGGCAGCCAGTGCAAGGCAAAAACAGGCGAAAAAGCAGAGTTTATGAGCTGTAAATGAGCATTTTGAGCCTGTTTTTAACGCCGCAATGGCAACGCAGGTAGTTTTTCAACAGCCTGCTAACAGCGTGTTTAGCAAGGCGCGAATCTTACCAGCTCAACGGCTGTTAACCGAGTAACACAGAGGATTGGATACAGTTTTATGGCTGGTTGCGCTCCAGCCGGTAGATGCTGACGGCCTCGTAAACAGCCTTGCGCAGACGGTTGATACCGCCAATCGGACGGTGCTCGGGCAGCGCATGCCAGGGGTTGAACGACAGGTTATCGCAGAACAGATTCTGCTCGCGGCTATCAAAATCCTGCGCCGGCACCTTGATGGTGGCGACGGTTTCGAATGGCGAGATGGCTTCGCTCCACTCGACACTGGGGTCTTCGATGGGCATGTAGTACTCGGCGTTCTGCCGCTGAACTTGCAGGGCAAAGCAGGCCGGGGCACGGTCCAGCGACAGCTGCTGGTACAGCGCGTTACGCAGGAAGTTCGGCAGGTCGCGGTTCTGCTCAGGCAGCTGATACTCGGGGCAAGCTTCTGGTTGGGGAATGACCCTGTATTTGATGTTGTGTTCGCCCAATTTGAATGGGGCGATGGAGTTGTAGGTGGTCGCCAGTGGTGTTTCCGGGGCAGGGGACAGGGTCTTCAGGGCGATAATCAGATGGCGGATTTCCCAGGTGTTGGGGTTCCAGCTGGGGAAGAAAGCCATAGCCTTTTTACCGTCGGCCTGGGCGGCGAAATTGCTTTTGTACTCGGCCACATCGCGCACGAAAAAGGCCGGGTGATTGAACATCACAAAATCCTGCTCACTGGCGTGCTGTGGGCTTTGTGTGAGTTTTTCACCGGGTACATTGAGCAGTTTGAGCGCCATGCCGCGCGCATCGCGGGCCCGGTCGAACTGCGGGTAGGCATTGCCGTTGGATAAACGCATCCAGGCCTGCCAGGTTTTCCCTGGCTCGCTGAGTACACCGCGCTGCAGGCTGCTGTCGATATCAGCGTTGACGGTGACTTCGGCCTTTATGCAGCCATGGGCCTTAGCGTGGGCATCACGCAGCACACGGGTATTGTCGCGGTGCTGTTCGACCACGCGGATAGCATCTTCGATGATGCCCTGGGTCAGCGCGGCTTCATCAGCCGGGATCTGTTCTTCAGTGGACACCGGGCCGGAGAATGTCCAGCCGTAGTAGGCCGCACCGATGGCCCAGCTGCCGATACCGATGGCCAGTACCAGCGCTAGCAATTTGCCAAGTACACGGCCGAACCAGAGCCAGAATCGTTTAAACATGGGGGCAATTCCTTTTAGTTATTCTCAGTGCGCGCTCACAGGCCGCGTACGCTTCAGTTCTGGCATGACGGGCCTGGTGTCCACTCCTTGGCTTCGACTGGCTGCAGTTGCTGCTCCAGCGCCGCGTTGCCCAAGACCTTGAGGTATTCGATCAGCGCCCAGCGCTCTTCCGGTTGCAGGGCGCGGCCGATTACGCCGTCTTCACGGCAGCCAGCGCGGAATTCATGGCCATGATTGCTGTTGCCGGTGACCTGGGTATCGAAGTGGAAGCCACCGGGGAATTTTTCGCTCTGGTAGCCAATCTGTTTGGGGTTGAACTCGAAGTTGCCGACCCAGAACTGGGTTTGCCGTTCCGAGACCGGTGACAGCAACTGGAACAGGGTCGGCACCGAGCCGTTATGCAGAAACGGCGGGGTGGCCCAGATGCCATCCAGCGGGCGCGCCTTGTAGCCGCGTTTTTCCTGCACGCCGATTGGCAAGCCGAAACCGTCCATGCGCCAGCGTTCACGCTCGGAAATGCCGGCATCCTGGTAGGCGCGGTTTTCTACATAGGCGGTGACATAGGCCAGAGCCTTGGCGCTGGAGATACTGCGCATGTCGATATCGTCCAGCGTCGCGCCAAACAGGCGCACATCCAGCTTGCTCAGCTCGGCTTTGGTCCAGCCCAGCTTGCTGATATCAAAGCGGTGGTCGGCGATATTGTCCGCGGTGGTTGGGTCGGTACCGACGATTGAGGTTGGTACCACGCGCATACGCCATTCCGGATCGCGGGCGGGCGCAAAACGCTCATCCGCTTTCTTCGGGTCGGGGGCATGGCAGTAAGCACAGTTTTCTGCAAACAGCGCGCGACCACGGCTGGCCAAGGGCAGGTCGATTTTACCGAACACTTCTTCTGGCCAGGCGGGTGGCTGCAGTTGTTTGAGGGTTTCCTCCAGGGTGAATAAATCGCGCAAGCGCACGCTGGAGGCATAGCGCTCGGCTTCGGCAACCGGATGGCCCTCGGTATTGAGCAAGCGCAGGGTGGCGCCGACGCCCAGGGCTTCGCCGACGTTACGGGCCATGGGCTGCATGGCGGAGCCGTTCCACTGCACCCAGTCGAATTTCCAGATATCCCAAACCTGCGGGTAGCTCACTGGTGCATTGGCGATACGGTAGTTGCTGGGGTCGATGGCATCACCGAACACGCTGTTGGCAATACGGCCGAAGGCATCGGTACGGCCAAAGCCTTCCTCGGTTGGGTAAAGACCGCGATGCCAGTCATTGAACGCGGTGCCCAGCAGGCGATCGAGCACCACTTTGAATTCGTCACGCAACTGCGCCTTGTGGCTGCTGTATTCATCACCGAGCACTTGTTTGGCGAAACGGCTGAATTTCAGGGGGTTGTAATAGGTGAAGGCCATACTCATACCGAGCGCTTGGCCAAAACTGCCGCCGCGTACGGTGGGTACGGTGGAGGCCAGCGAATGCAACGCGGCGCCGCCATCGATGCGCACGGCCTGGCCTTTATAACGCAGCTCGCCGGTGTGGCAGGCGGCGCAGCTGATATCCAGGTAATGCTCACCGCTCTCGGCATCTGCATGCCGGGCAAAACCGACCGGCAAATTGCCGGGGTTCAATGGCGTAGGCTGTTGCGCGGGATCTACAAGGAAGCCGAAACGCGCCAGATAATCCGGGGTGGCGAACTTGCTGCTGTTAAATGGCAGCTCCAGGGCGCTGAACCATTCATAACGCAAGCCTTTCACCTGGGTGCCCTGCGGGGTGTAGTAGTAGGTTTGGCGTTCTTCTGCCGACCACTGATCGAGGTAGTGCAGCTTGTCGGGTTGTTGATAACCCGGCAGGTTGGGGTTGGCGATGAAGTACAGGGCAATCAGCAGCCCGACCACCAGCAACAAAAGAAGGCCATACAAAGCCCGACGGAGAATGCGCATGGGTACTTCCTTGTGGCGTTTTTTATTTGTTGTTTTTATGCCAATTGGCGCAGCCAATGGCAAGCAGCCATTACGACGAAACCCAGGAAATAGTCTTCTTTTTGGTCCTAAGATGGCTTTACAGTGCGGTTTATGACGAATTAATCCGCTGGAGTGAGTTCATGCATCCATTCGACGCGCCGCAACCGCCTAAATTGGCGTTACTGCTGGGCTATGCCGGCCTGGTGCCTTTCGTAACCGGGGCATTGGGCATCTGGGTGACACCCGAAGGCTGGCGAGTGCTGGTTTTAGCGGCCCTGCTGGATTACGCAGCGGTGATCCTGGCCTTTATGGGAGCGATTCACTGGGGGCTGGCCATGCGTGCGGAGGCGGCGGGGGAGTCGGCGCAGGTACAACTGGGGCTATCTGTGGTGCCGCCATTATTGGGTTGGCTGGCGATCAGTGGCGGCATGCCGATCAGCCTGGCGTTACCGTTATGTTTGCTGGCGTTTGGCGGCTTGTATGCCGCCGACTTGCGGGCGGTCAAGCTGGGGCTGGCGCCGCAGTGGTATCCCAGCTTACGGCGGCCGCTGACTATTATCGTCTGCCTGAGCCTGCTACTGGCATGGGCCAGTGTGCTGCTGCGTTGAGTTGAGCCAGTGCGCCACTGTCGCCAGAGTCTGCTCACGCCGCTGCACCCAGTCGCCCTGAATGCACTGCAACGGCTGTTGGTGTAGCCGTAGCCAATGCTCACACTGCTGGTAGAACGCCATGCGCTGGGCCAATTCCGGCTGGCAGCGCTGACCATCGTCGATCCAGGGCACATCTGCGGGGTCGAGCAGCAGGTGCAGGTGGTACTCACGTTCGAGCAAAGCTTGCTCGATCCAGGCGGGGCAATCGCCGAATAGTTCACGACTCCAGAGCATATTGCTCAACAAATGAGTGTCGAGAATCAGCAGCTCTGGCCGCGCCGCCCTGGCCTGGTCTTCCCAGGCCAGTTGGCCCTGGGCGATGGCGCTGATATCGGCATAGCAGGTGTCACGCTGCTCGCGCTCGATAAAGTGCCGCACGTACTCGCCAACCAGCACTCCACCAAAGTTCGCCTGGATATGCCCGGCCAGCCAGCTTTTGCCGCTGGATTCCGGCCCGGTGAGTACCAGTACCTTCATGCTTGGGGCTTCATGCGTTAACCAGCGCGCGATCACGCCGCCAGGTCAGCCAGCCGCTGACCGCCAGCAGGGTAAACAGTCCATAGAGTGCTGCTGTCGGGTACAGACCCTGTTGCACAAACAGCGCAACAAACAACAGATCAAGGACGATCCACAGCGGCCAGCACTCGACGCGTTTCTGCGCCATCCACACCTGGGCAACCAGGCTGAATGCACTTAGCGCCGCATCCTGCCAGGGCGCGGCAGCGTCGGTGAAGGTGGCCATCAGGTAACCGAGGGCAAGTGCACCGACTGCACCGATGGTTAAGCTGATCACTATGTTCTGTTGGCTCAGCCGACTGACCTGCACCCCGCTATGGCTGCTGCCGCCGCGCGTCCATTGCCACCAGCCGTAGCCTTGCAGTACGGCATACACGCCTTGCAACAGCATGTTCGAGTACAGCTTGCCGTCGTAGAAGATCCAGGCGTACATCAACACCATCAGCAAACCCAGCGGCCAGCACCAGCGGTTTTGCCGCACGGTCAGCCAGACGGCCCATACACCAAGGGCTGATGCGATGATTTCCAGAGGCGACATAAAACACCGGTGAGCAGGGCGGGAGTGGTTGGCGATTGTAGCGATTGCGTTGTGCGCCGTCTCGGCTGAAAGGCCACGCATGTCAGGCTGGTATTGGCCGCATATGGCGCAACGTTCAGCGCGGAGCATCAACCGCAGATCAAGGGTTAGAGATTTTCCATCCAGCCGTTGTTGCAGTAAGTCAGACGCCCGCCAGGTGCAGCACCAGTTTGACGATGCCGAAGATCACCAGCACAAATACGGCCGTGAACAACACGCCGAGAATGATGAAGTGGCTGGGCTTGCCCCGTGAGAAGTCGCGGCTACGGTTCTTCCCGCTTTGCACGCCTATCGCGGCGCTCAGCACGCTCTGCAGCATCTCCCATAGCGTCAGGGGTTTGTTTTCGTCATCGTTCATCGCCACCTCCTGCTTTGCTCTGACTGGTTTTGCTAAGTATCTGGCTTTGAGCATAAGCGCTTATGTGCAGGCGCAGCAAAGCTCAGCCAGAAAAATGAGCGCAAGGGCTGGGGTAAGTTCGACACAGGGCAAAGATGGGAGAGAAGGGCTCTGATAAGAGGAGCCGATTGGCAGCTCAGAGCCCTTGTTGTTGCAGCCGCTTACTCCGGCATGCTCCATGGCTCCAGGGTGAAGCCTTGCTGACTGAGCTGCTCACGGGACTGCTTGAGCACGTCGGCAAATTGCACCGGGTCGCTGTAGATGGTGCTGGACAGTTGAGTACGGCCGAGCAGGCGGGTGCTAGTACGGTCGATCACACTCAGGCTGAGGTTGCCAGTGCCATCTTGCGGGGCCCAGGCGACGCATTGGAAAGGTTGAAAGGCGCGGTCGGCGATCAGCAAAGCTTCGTTAAAACGCAGCGGTGCGTTCATGGGGTCGGTTTCTCCGAGGTGATCCCAAATACACAAAGGGGCAAACGGTAGATTCACGCTTGCCAGTCATATGCGTTGATGAACGAAGCTGACCGTTAAGTCACATGTTGGCGAAAAATTGCACGCTATTGTCCGATAAATCACAGTTTTAATGGTGTAAGCCGAGAAACAGGGCGAGCAAGCGAGGTGTCAGTCCCTCTCTGACCCTGGGCAGACTGCCAATAATTGCTGCAGATACCGAGCGATATAGCGCTGAAAGCCGCGATCATCCCAATAACCGAGGTGGCTAAGCGGCGTATGCCGCTTGTACCAAGGCCCCACTGGCATGGCGCGGTCTTCGGCGACCACTGCGGCGTACGCGGGCAGTGGCCGCAGCGGATAACCCAGTGGGTCGGCTGGGGCATAAAGATTGAGCCAGCGGGCCTGTTCGGTGACCGCATCGGTCAGGCAGTGACCCGGAAAGCGGATGGGCACGACCGTGTCATAGGCAAAGGTAAACAGTGGGATATTGCAGCCGAAGGTGATCAGCCCGCTGAGAGTTTCCAGGGCCATAAAAGGATCCAGCGGGCACTCCTCAGCCTGGTTGATGCGCTGCTGATCCCAGGCGAAATTGGAGAAAATATGCCCGCCCAGTGAATGCGCTAGCACCACCAGCGGGGTATCGGCATCTACTTTCGCCCGCAAGGCATTGAAGCCGCGGCGCAGGCATTGATGGACTTCTTCGTAGGTGGTGTCGTAGGCCTGGCTGACTTTGCGATAGCCGCTGGCATCGCCGAGAAACAGCGTGACGATGCGGCGCAACCAACGCCAGCGCACCGGCTGGTCACGCAGTTTGTCGAGAAAAGCCATTTGCCGCTTGTCCAGCACGCTGGCCCAATACAAGGTCTGAAAGGCTACCTGGTCGGCCTCAGCGCCGAGGCGTTGGCGCAACCCGGCGATCAGGTTCTGGGCAAAGGCATGCTGGCCTTCGTCATCACGCAGGTCGGGTTGCGTGCCGATGCCGTGGATAATAGCGACTGCGAGTTTCATCCTGGCCATCCCTGGTCATGTCTACGTGGCGAAAGTACTTCGCACCACGGATTATCAAAATGCTTGCAGGCGCTCGCTGAGGCGAGCGCTGTCGACCAGTTCGAGAAACTCGTCGCCAAGCCGCTGGCTTTCGCTCGTGGTCGTGCGCCAATAGCGTTCGCGGCCGGCATCATCGCCCAGGTAACGGCTGAAGTCTTTGCGGTCTGGAAGTTTGCCATGGGGCAAGCGCGCCAGGTAGTCACGCGAGGGCGCCAGCAGCCAAACGTCCTGCCTACATCCGCCGGTTGCAGGCCGTGCTCACGATTGCGCGCGAGGGCGCGTTTACCAGCCTTGATTGTCCAAGCAGGGGACTTGATTAATATCGCACTCATGCTGGCCTCCATCGCGCAAGGCAGCGATTATAGAGCGCGAGATTGCCAGGCCAAGCGACTTCAGCGCGTGAGTGACGCACGCGTGGGTCGGGATAAATCAGTGCTGAGCTAAGCCTTAAGCAAATTCAGCTTGAGTTAAGTCCTGTGCAGTAACTTGGGCTTCGTCGAAAGCCAACCCTACAAGGAACTTGAATATGAAAGCCCTGACAGCCGTTTTTGCTGCTGCCCTGACTCTGACTGCTGGTTTGGCGCAAGCCCGTGACTTGGGTCCGGATGAAGCACTCAAACTGCGTGACGCCGGCACCATCCAGTCCTTCGAAAAGCTCAATGCCGCAGCCTTGGCGCTGCACCCAGGTAGCAAGACCGAAGATACAGAACTGGAAGAAGAATACGGCCGCTACATCTACCAGGTTGAAGTGCGCGACGCCCAGGGCGTGCAGTGGGACGTAGAGTTGGATGCCACTAACGCTCAAGTGCTGAAGAACCAACGAGACGATTGATGAACAGCACTGCTTGGCTTGCCCGCGCGCTCCTGGCCTGCCTGCTGCTGACGGTCACGCTCAGCAGCAATGCGCGTGATCTGGACCAGGATGAGGCATTACGCCTGCGCCGCGAGGGGCTGATCATGCCCCTTGAACAGTTGCTGCAGATGGCCTTGAAGCCTTATCCCGGTGCAGTTTTGCTGGAAGTTGAGCTGGAAGAAGAGGACGGCGTACTGGTCTACGAAGTCGAGCTGGTGACCGAGCAAGGCGTCGTGCGCGAATTGGAATTGCACGCCAGCACCGGCGAAGTGCTCAAGGACGAGGTGGAAGACTGAATGCGCCTGTTACTGGTTGAAGACCATGTGCCCCTGGCGGACGAGCTGCTAGCCGGCTTGACCCGACAGGGCTATGCGGTGGACTGGTTGGCCGATGGCCGTGATGCCGCCTACCAGGGCGCGACCGAACCCTATGACCTGATCATTCTTGACCTCGGTTTGCCTGGCAAACCGGGGCTTGAAGTGTTGCAGGAATGGCGTGCGGGCGGCCTTACCACACCGGTATTGATCCTTACGGCGCGTGGCTCCTGGGCCGAGCGGATTGAGGGGCTCAAGGCGGGCGCGGATGACTACATGAGCAAACCCTTCCACCCAGAAGAGCTGCAACTGCGCATCCAGTCGTTGCTGCGCCGTGCCCATGGCCTGGCCAATCAGCCACAGCTGGAAGCGGCGGGTTTGCAATTGGATGAAAGTCGGCAGTCGGTGCAACGTAATGGCGAAGAGGTTCAGCTGACTGCCGCTGAGTTTCGCCTGCTGCGCTATTTTATGCTGCATGCCGGGCAGTTACTGTCCAAGAGCCATCTGGCTGAGCACTTGTATGATGGTGAGAACGAACGTGACTCGAATGTGATCGAGGTGCACGTCAATCATCTGCGGCGAAAACTGGGGCGCGAAATCATCGAAACCCGTCGCGGTCAGGGTTACCGCTTTAGCGGGGATGCTGCTTGAGGTCGATTCAGCGGCGTTTGAGCTTGGGCCTGATCAGCGTATTGCTGATTATCGGTTTGCTGCTGGCGCAAAGCAGTCTCTGGCTGTTCGACCGCAGCCTGCGCAGTTACCTGCAGACAACCCTGCAGGATGAAACGCAAACCCTGCTAGGCGCGATTGTGCGTGGGCCCAGCGGCCTGCAACTGGATGAGCGTCGCCTGAGTGCGGCGTTCAAACGGCCTTATTCCGGTCAGTATTTTCGCATCGACCTGGAGGAACAGAGCTGGCGCTCGCGCTCACTCTGGGACCGTGAGTTGCATACAATTGAAGCCGCTGGTTTGCAGGACGCGCTAGGTGACGGGCCGCAAGGTCAGCAGTGGTTGGTGTACCGCGCCGACTTTCAGCGCTATGGCCAGCCCATCGTGATTCACGTAGCGCGCGATTACCGGCCGATACTTAACAGTTTCAATCAGGTGCAGAAAGTCGTTCTGGGCTTGGGGGTTACCGCCCTGGCACTGATTCTGTTGCTGCAGCGGCTGATCGTCAGTCGTGCGCTACGCCCGCTGGAACAGGCCCGCAGGCAGCTTATGCAGCTGCAACAAGGCCAGCGCAGCCAGCTGGACCAGCAAGTACCGCAGGAGCTGGAACCGCTGGTGGCGCAGATCAACCACCTGTTGACGCATACCGAAGACACCCTCAAACGCTCACGCAATGCTCTGGGCAACCTCGGCCATGCACTGAAAACGCCGCTGGCGGTGCTGGTCAGTCTGGCTACGCGCGAAGAGCTCAAGCAGTTACCGCAACTGCGCGAGAGCCTGAATGGCCAGCTGCAACAGATTGAGCAGCGCATCGCCCGTGAACTGGGCCGCGCTCGTTTAGCCGGTGAAGCTTTGCCAGGCGCGCATTTTGACTGCGCCAATGAGCTGCCGGAGCTTTTCTCGACCCTGGTGATGATCCATGGCTCTCACTTGGAGCTGGACTGGCAGGCCGAGTCTGGCTTGCGCTTGCCCTGGGACCGTGAAGACCTGCTGGAACTGCTCGGCAACTTGCTGGATAACGCCTGCAAGTGGGCCGATAGCCAGGTGCAGTTGCAGATCAGTAAGACGGGAGAGGGCTATCAATTAGCGATTGATGACGATGGGCCGGGCATCGAGGCCGCGCAGCGCGACGACGTGGTTAGCCGTGGCAGTCGTCTCGATGAGCAGGTGGCCGGGCATGGCTTGGGCCTGGGTATCGTGCGCGATATCGTCGATGCCTGGTCTGGACGTATGCAGCTGACGGACAGCCCGCTGGGCGGGCTGCGCGTAACGGTCAGCTTGCCCGTCAAGCACACCTGAGTTGATCAGGCGCGCCCAACGCAACCTCACATGCCGTTGGCAAATGCCGGGTTGCTCATGTCGATACTGGTGCGTACCGCAAGCAGAGCGTGCGCGTACTTGGCCAGAATATCCAGCGCGTAATCGATGCGCGCATGCAGGCGCTGATCGTCTTCGCTGCTTGGCGATGGCGTGTTCAGCACCTTCTCGACGCTGCGCACAATCAGGTGTTCGGGCAGGTAGCAGAGACGGCAGTTCTTGTAGCTGGAAGCGCGTAATTCGCTGATCGGATAAGCCCCGCCAACCCCGGACGATACCCCCACCAGCAACCCTGGCTTGTGCGCCAGTTCGGCCTTGCTGGCGTAGATAAAGAAGTTCTTGATTGCCGGGCAGGCCATGCCATTCCACTCCGGAGAGATGATCACCACGGCATTGGCGGCCGCCAGCTGTTTGCTGTACAGCCCCCAGGGGCCGGTGTCGTCGGCGGGCCAGAGCGGCAGCGGGGCGAGGCCCAGGTCAATGACATGACTCTGCGCATCATCAGTATGCCCCAACTGAATCAGACGCTGGCGCAAGAAGCGGGCGACCTTGCCCGATTGGCTGTTACTGCGGCTGGAACCGGCCACCAGAGCGATATTGAGCATCGTGCACCTCGTTATTTGAGAAGTCAGAAATGAAAAACGCAGGCTAACGATTGCTAGCCTGCGTCACAAGGAAACAGCCGCCAGAGTGGCGGTCCGATGGTGCCATGCCCGGCGTTTAGACGCGGAACTGGTCCATCAGACTCTGCTGGTGGTTGGCCAGTTTGTTCAGACCTTGGCTGATTTTCGCCGACTCATCGGCCTGGGCAGAAATCGACTCGGTAACATCGCGGATCGAGGCCACGTTGCGGTTGATCTCTTCGGCCACCGAGCTTTGTTCTTCGGCGGCGCTGGCGATTTGTAGATTCATGTCGGTAATCACGCTGACTGCCTGGCTGATGCGTTGCAGCACGGCCACCGCCTGTTCCACCTGCTCGACGCTGCCTTGCGCCTGGCGATGGCTGCTGTGCATGGTACTGACCACTTCCTTGGTGCCACTTTGCAGCCCTTCGATCACCTGGCGGATTTCCTCCACCGAGTCCTGGGTGCGCTTGGCCAGGTTGCGTACTTCATCGGCGACAACGGCAAAACCGCGCCCGGCTTCCCCTGCGCGGGCGGCCTCAATCGCGGCGTTAAGGGCCAGCAGGTTGGTCTGTTCGGCGATTGAGCGGATTACTTCGAGTACCGAGCCGATCTTCTCACTGCTGTTGGCCAGGCCTTCGACTTCCTGCATGGCCACGTTCATTTCATTGGCTAGCAGTTCGATGGTTGAGGTGGTCTTGCCAATCACGCTTATACCTTCGCGACTGGCATGGTCGGCTGTGCGCGCCGCTTCTGCGGCTTGGGCTGCGTTGTGTGCAACATCTTGCGCAGTGGCGCTCATTTCCTGGAACGCGGTAGCCACCTGATCGACTTCGCGGAACTGCTGCTGCATGCCATCGCTGGTCTGGCTGGCGATCATCGCGGACTGGTCGGCGGTGCTGCGGGCGTCCTGTACGCTGAGTTTTACGTCAGCGATGATCGGCTGCAGCTTGTCGAGGAAACGGTTGAACCAGCTGGCCAACTCGCCCAGCTCATCCTTCTTGGCGTATTCCAGGCGGCGAGTCAGATCGCCTTCACCGCTGGCGATATTCTTCAGCATTGCCGCAACACCGAGAATCGGCCGGGTCACGCCCAACGCCGTCAACCAGATAAGCAGAATACCCACCACCCCGGCAGCCAGGCCCAGGCCCAGAGAGATCACGGTATCGCGGGTGCCCACTTCATCCATTTGCGCTTCTAGACGGGTAGCCGGCTCCAGCAGGACTTTTTCCGGTACTTCCATCAACACGCCCCAGGGCTGGGATTCAGGGATCGGCAGCAACGGTTGCAGCACCTGCAGCGCATCTTCGTGGTGCAGAACCTCCGGACGATTGCTGGCCACCATGCGGATCATTTCTTGGTGCTGATCGGCGAATGCTTTTTCCAGCTTGCCGCCCAGCAGGCTGCTGTCACGGCTATGCCCGGCGAGCAAACCCGCAGGGCTGATGATGCTGACATGCCCGGCGCCGTCGAACAGGCCCTGGTGTGCGCTGGTGCTGAGTTCCTGCAGGCTGGCCAGGCTGATATCCACGCCTAGCACACCAATAACCTTGTCGCCCTGAATCAAGGGGAAAGCGATGCTGGTCATCAGGGTTTTCACCCCGTCAGCCTCGTCGATATAAGGGTCGAGCAGGCACACCTTTTTTTGCTGCAGGGGGCAGCTGTACCAGGCGTTATAGGGCGCGCCGCTGATACCTGGGGTGGTGTCATTCAAGTTTTCTTCCGTCATGGCCTCGGAGCTGAGTTCGCCGTCGTCGCCTTGCGACCAATAGATCGAAAAACGGCCCTTGTCGTTACTGCCCAGGTTTTCTAGATCAGTAAACAGCTCGTCCTTGCCATCCAAAGCATTGGGCTCGAACGCCACGTAAATACCCAGCAAGCTGCGGTTGGCTTCCAGCGCGCTGCGCACCTGACGGGTCAGGTCTTCGCGTAGGTCGAAAGCATCGAGAAAGCGCTTTTCCGCCTGCTCGCGGATAAACAGCACCTGGGTGGCTGCGCCGCGCCCGTATTGGTAGGCGTCCATAAAGTAACGCTGCATCTGCAGGGCCTGAGACTCGCCGCGTGCCGACATACGTAGTTGCGCGGACTCTTGCAGCATTGCCGTACTGGCCTGCTTGACCAGTACCGCGCTGCGTGATGCCTGGATAACCGAGGCAGACACCAGCACGGCAACAATGGCCAGCAAGCACAGGCCTGCCAGCAGGGTGATCTTCAACTGGATGGAGAGTCGGCTGAACAGCATTTTCAGAACCTTTTTATGGCAGAGGCTTAGGGCGCCTATCGGCGCTTAGGCGCTTTTCTTTAAGTTTCACGTTAATTAAAGCAGAGTTAATTGCAGGCCAGCAGCGCCTTGGAAATGGCAGGGTAATCGAAATTAGCAACGCCTTGTACAGAATAGTTTACGGGTGTTTTGACAGGTCAGTCAGCATTGTGCAGAGTACGCGCCCTTCGCCGAGCCGGCGCAGCATCCAGAGAAGGTCGAAACCTTCGCGGACCTACTTAAATGGCGGGAGTAAATCGATGAACGCAGTCGTTGCGGCAGTGGGGATCATGCTGATTCTCAGTTTGTGCCGTGTGCATGTGGTGGTAGCCCTGATCGTCGGCGCCCTGGCTGGCGGTCTGCTTGGCGGCCTGGGTATTGAAGGCTCGTTGGCAGCCTTCAATAAAGGGTTGGGCGGCGGCGCTACGGTGGCACTGTCGTACGCCTTGCTGGGTGCCTTTGCGGTGGCGATTGCCAAGTCTGGCTTGGCCCATGCCTTGGCTGACAAAGCGCTGGCCATGGTTGGCAAGCAGGATGCCAAAGGCGCCGGTCTGCTCAAGTGGCTGCTGATTGCGCTGCTGTTAGCGGTGGCGATTTCCTCGCAGAACATCCTGCCGATTCATATCGCCTTTATCCCGCTGCTGGTGCCGCCGCTGCTGTATGTATTGAGCAAGCTACAGCTCGACCGCCGTCTTATTGCCTGCGTGCTGACCTTCGGCTTGATTACCCCTTACATGTTTCTACCGGTGGGTTTTGGCGGGATTTTCCTCAATGACATTCTGTTGGCCAATGTCGCCAGGGGCGGCGTCGATACCAACGGCCTTGATGTGACCAAGGCCATGGCAATTCCTGCGTTGGGCATGTTGTTCGGCTTGCTGGTGGCGGTGTTGTTCAGCTACCGCAAAAAGCGCGTGTATGACCTGAGCAAGATTGAGCAGGTCGAGCGTGTGGATGTTGCCTACAACCCGCTAAGCCTGCTGGTGGCAGGCGTGGCGATTGTCGCAGCGTTTGTTGTGCAGCTGTGGCTGGATTCGATGATCATCGGCGCCCTGGTCGGGTTTATCATCTTCTCGGTATCTGGCGTTGTGCGCTGGAAAGAAGCCGACGGCCTGTTTACTGAAGGCATGAAGATGATGGCGATGATCGGTTTCATCATGATCGCCGCCGCCGGTTTTGCCGAGGTGATGAAAGCCACCGGCGAGGTGAAAAACCTGGTCGACAGTTCCGCCGCACTGATTGGCCACGACAAGGCCCTCGGTGCGCTGCTGATGCTGCTGGTCGGCCTATTGGTGACCATGGGCATCGGTTCATCGTTCTCCACGGTGCCGATTATCGCGGCGATCTTCGTGCCGCTGGGGCTGCAGCTGGGTTTTAGCCCGCTGGCCATCCTGTGCATCGTCGGCACTGCAGGTGCGCTGGGCGATGCCGGTTCGCCAGCTTCCGATTCGACCCTCGGCCCAACCGCAGGGCTCAACGCCGACGGCCAACACAACCATATCTGGGACAGCGTGGTGCCGACCTTCCTGCACTACAACCTGCCGTTGCTGGTATTCGGTTGGGCAGCAGCTATGGTGATTTGACCGGGGCATTGCTCGTCTGCAGCGCGACAGCGCCAGACGGCTCAACCTTTCAGCGGGGCTACCGATAAACCGGTAGCCCCGTTTTTATTCCGCTGTACTGCTTATCAAGGACCTGTCCGATGCGTCTTACATTGAAATCAAAAGTCGTGCTGCTGGCACTGATTCCGGTGGTGCTATTTGCCCTGGTGCTCAGTGGTGCCGCTGCCAAGGTGCTGCAAAACCTGGCGGCCGAGGAGGTCAGCGAAACTCGCGAGCGCCTGCTGCAGGAAAGCCGCAACGAGCTGCAGCATTACGTGCAGATCGCCCTGGGTTCGGTGCAAACCCTGTATGACGGCGCCGCGCAAGGCGATATGGCCAGCCGAGAGCAGGCCATCGCCGTTCTCTCGAAAATCAAGTTTGGCAAGGACGGTTACTTCTTCGCTCACGACTCCAATGTGGTGCGTCTGTTCCGGGGCGACAGCCCGGTGGATGTGGGCAAAAGCTTGGCCGACCGACGCGACCCGAATGGCGTATACATCAATCGTGAGCTGGTAAGTGTTGCCAAGAACAACAGCTACTACGTTAATTACAGCTCGCCACTGCCGACCAATGATTCGGTGCTGGTGCCAAAAATGGCCTACAGCTACTACCTGCCGAAATGGGACATGGCCCTGGGCACAGTGATCAACCTTGACGGCGTCGAGGCGCAGATCGCGCAGGTGCAGGTGGAAATCGATGAGCGCATCGGCACCATCATTACCAGCATCATGGTGATTGCCGCCGTGCTGCTGGTGGTCTTCGGCATTGTTGGTGTGGTGCTGAGCAATACTTTCCTGCGGCCGTTGCAGCAGATCAAGGACAACCTCGACGACATCGCCGCTGGTGAAGGCGACCTGACCCGCCGCCTGCCGATCAACGGCGACGATGAGCTTGGACAGCTGGCCGGCTCGTTCAATCGCTTTGTCGAGAAGATCCACGGCCTGGTACGGCAGATCGTTGACATGACGGGTCAGCTCACCGAACTGGTCAGCCAGGTATCGTCCCAGGCGCAGCGTTCCGAGGAGGCCATGGAGCGTCAGCGCCATGAAACCGATCAGGTGGCGACTGCCATCAATGAAATGTCCGCAGCTGCCCATGAAGTCGCGCAAAGCGCCCAGGGCGCAGCAGAAGCGGCGCAGAAGACCGACACCGAAGGCCAGGCGGCGAAAAAGGTGGTCGATGGCAGTATCGAGCGCATCCACACCTTGGTGCAGGATATCCGCGACAGCGGCGTGTCCCTCGATAGCCTACAGAAAGACGTGACGTCGATTGTCAGTGTGCTTGATGTGATTCGCTCCATCGCCGAACAAACCAACCTGCTGGCCCTCAACGCCGCCATTGAAGCTGCGCGCGCAGGTGAAGCGGGGCGTGGCTTTGCCGTGGTCGCCGATGAGGTGAGGGCGCTGGCCAGTCGCACGCAGCAGAGCACCCAGGAAATTCAGGGCATGATCGACCGCCTGCAGAAGGGTACTGAGGATGCTGTGACCGCGATGCGCCGCTCCAGCGATGCCGGTGATGTCACCAGCGAGCAGGCCAATCGTGCCGGCACGTCGCTGGATGCCATCGCGCAGCTGATCGGCACCATCAACGCGATGAACGCGCAGATCGCCAGCGCCGCCGAAGAGCAAACTGCTGTGGCCGAAGAGATCAACCGCAGCGTGCACAAGATTGCCGTGGCGGTCGACAGCGTGGCCGACGAAACCCAACAGGGCGCACAGACCGCACGCAACCTGGCTGGGTTGGGCGATCGACTGGGCGCTCTGGTGCGCCAGTTCCGCATCTAGCAGCTGCTGCTGCGGCATATAAGCTGCGGCATAAAAAGGGAAGCCAGGCTTCCCTTTTTATTGTTCTAGGCATGAGTCCGTAGCAGCGGCCCATGGCCGCGATAATCGTTTCGCGGGCATGGCCCGCTCCTACAGAAATAACGCGGCGGCAGATAACCGCAATAGCTTAAAACCTGACGAGCTATATCCAATAAATATGTAGCCCTGTGGTTAGTGGGAGTTTCTTGGACTAGCGTGCATAAATCGCCACGTCAGCCTGTTTTAGGAACCATGGCGACACGTTTGGGTACGCGCAGTTACTGCTGCTTCGGCGCGGTGTATGAGCAGTCTCCAGTAGGTGATGGGCTTTTTTGGGTGACAACTGGAGGGGATTCGTACAACGGCTCGGGTATGTGGACCCATCGATAACAACAAGATGAGGGACTCACCATGTCTGTAGCGATAGCACTTCGGCGCTGTGCCGCGCCGCTGATAGTTTCGGCCCTGGCCATGCCAGTGCAGGCCGAGCAGGGCGATTACAACTTCTGGCAAACCCTGAGCAACCTGGTAGTGGCACCGGCTGCGGATAACAAGGTCACTCCGGCGCAACGCCTCGGGCCATATCCGCTGCTGGCCAACCCGGGCGGTTTCAACAGCGGCTTCAAACCAGCCAATTACTACGCCTGGCAAACCGTGCAGATGGCTCCGCAAACCGGTGCGGTGTGCGGTAACGGCTCGCCTTACAAATTCTTCGTTAACCGCGTACCCAATACCCGCAACACCATCATCTACCTGGAGGGTGGCGGGGCCTGCTGGGACTACGCCAGTTGTACTGGTCAGAGCGGTATTCGTGGCGCACGTAACCCCGATGGCATTCCCAATGACTACATGAGCCTGCTCAATCCGGGGGCCAGTCTAGTCAGCCCGTTTGTGGTACGCCTGCATCCCTGGACGCGAGTGAAGACCCAGAACTGGAATATGGTCTATGTGCCGTATTGCACCGGCGACATTTATTCAGGTGACAAGGTTGCGGTCTATGAAGATCCGCAGAACCAGCAAGCGCCGCTGATCTGGCACCACAACGGCTTGCGCAATATGCGTGCGGTGGTGGGCTGGCTGAAAGACAACCTGCCGCGACCCACACAAATGCTCACCACCGGGTGCAGCGCCGGAGGTGCCGGCAGCCTGACCAACTACGCGCCAACCCGGCAGGACATAGCGCCGACGCGCAGCTTCTTGATCAATGATTCCGGTCCGGTGTTCTCGGCCATCAGCAGTGGTGGTAACGGGGCTTACCCGTCCTTGCCGCTGCAGGGTTTTATCCGCACTGCTTGGGGCTTGGACGCCGGGCCGCTGCCGTACCTGCAGGCGCGTTTACCAGGGCTTAACCTGAACAATCTGGGCACTATTTACCCGGCGCTGTCGAGTAACCTGGCGGGTGACCGCATGGGCCATACGCATTTCTGGAAGGACCTGAATTACTCGTCCTATTCCTATGAGCGCTTCTATCCGGAGATTATCAATGCACCAAACCAGGCCGCCAAGGAGGCGCTAATCCACGCTAAATGGGAGGTGGATACCGGCAGGCTGCGTAACGAGCTGGCCAACCTGCCGAATGTCGGCGGTTACTTCCCGCAGTACCGCGCGGTTAATGAAAGCCACTGCACGAGCATCATCGAGTTTGCCAACGCGGATATTCAGGAGCAGAACCTGCAACTGGATGACTTCGTTAATAACGTGATGAATGGCAGCGGCCCGGTACTGGATGCTTCTGAGCAGAGCGACACCGCCGACCGCAACAAACCCTTTAACCTGCTGTATTACGCGCTCGACCAACTGCTGTAGCGCCAGCCCCCGGCCTGAGCAGCCTGCTCAGGTCGGGTTATTGATAGTGCTGTTCGCGTGCCTGTTGCAGGCGTTGGCGCAGGTACTCATCACGGCTCAAACCATCGGGGAAGCTGTCCATGCTCAGGACTTCCTCGACGATGCGTTTCTCATCGGTCTTGTAACGACGAAACTCGGCGCTTGGTGTCGCGGCCTTGGCTTCGCGTTCGGCACTGATCGCCTTGTAGTGGGCGATCAGTGCGGCGGCTTGGTCTTTCTGCGCGTGTTCATCGTCAGTGGTGAGCTGAATCAGGCCCAGTTGCAGTAACAGGGACTCACTCATGGCCAATTCGCTGCGCTGCTCGTAGGTTTCGATTTGCTCGCGCAAGGCTTGTGCCTGGCTCTCACGTTGTGCCGGCGTTAGCTCGGCGGCGCCGCTGACAAAACTGCGGTAGGCCTGATGGAACGCTAGGCGTTGTTCCTGGTTTTTCACGGCGGGGTTTTGCAGCAGTTCCTGTAGCTGCGCCTCTGTGGGCATCGGCGTTGAAGGGTTGTCATCAATAATCACGCTTGCTGGGCTATCGGCCTGACTGGCCATCGCTACTACTTGCGGCTCGTTGTGCAAGCGCCAGTACAGCGTGCCGAACACCGCAACCAGCACCAGCCCGCCGCCGATTAAAAGAGGTTTTCCCTGCACCGCGATCTCCTGAATGACGCCGCACAGTGCGGCGTTTTCAGCTTAGTCGAGTCTGCAGTCAGCGCTTCTTACTGACCCAGGCCCACAGCATTTCACACTGGATTGGCTGGATGCCGGCTTCATCGGTCACGGTTACGGCAACCAGTACTTCACCTTTTTCCTGGGTGTGGATGACTTGAATCTGCTCGGGTGTCAGGCTGGCTACGGCGCGTAGGCTGCCAGTGGCGCGCTTAAGGTAGTCGACCTTGAGGCTTTTGATCAGCGGCAGCTTGTCGTCCGGGACGTTCATGCCGACCAGAAAGCCCGTGGCGGATTCAGCCAGCAGCGCCATGGCGGCGGCGTGCACCCCTTTGATGTGGTTTTGCACTTTGCGCTTGTTAGCGATGCTCATCACCGCCTGCTGTTGGGTCAGCGTATGCACGCGCACCTTGGCGGTGCCGGCGAACTTCACTTGGGAGCCAAACAGCAGCGACAGAGCGGGGCTTTGCAGGGCGCTGGGCAGTTGCTGTATTTTGCCGACAATACGGCTCAAGCGGTTGCTGGACATGCTGATGCTCTTTGCGCAAAGGGAAGGGCATGAGTCTGTCACAGCGAAATGTGACCGGCCAGGGCTGGCCGGTCACGTTATTGCCCGTCGGTTAGAGCAACCGACGGCCGTCTTCGCGGGTGATGATCACCGTAGCCGAGCGCGGACGCTGACCAGAACCATCGGGCCAGGTACTGAGCAGATTGGTAGACGTTGAGCCTTCACCCGGATGTTGAATGTTGACGAACAGGGTGCGGAAGTCCGGGGTCGCGGTAATACCGGTAACCTCGGCGCCGACAGGCCCGACTAGAAAGCGCTTCAGTTCACCGGTGCGCGGCTCGGCAACCAGCATCTGGTTATTGCCGAACGGGCCGCTGTTAAGTTGACTGCCGCTCATATCGGTCTGAATCCACAGGCGGCCTTCTTCGTCGAACCACAGCCCGTCGGGGCTTGCCAGGCGGTTATCGGCAGTCAGCGGTTTGCCATTCGGGCCGACGCTATCGGTCTCAGGCCCAGCCAACATAAACAGGCTCCAGACAAACTGCCGGCCGGCGTAATCCTTGCTCAATTCGCGCCAGCGGATGATATGGCCGAACGCGTTGGCTGGGCGCGGATTGGCGGCATCGGTGCTGGTCCGAGCCCTGTTGTTGGTGAGGGTGAAATACACTTCGCCGTTATCCGGGTTGACTGCGCCCCATTCCGGCCGGTCCATCTTGGTTGCGCCGGCCACATCAGCGGCCAGGCGAGTATTGATCAACACTTCACCCTGGTCGGCAAAACTCACTGCGGCGGCCTTACAGGCCTTCTGGAACTTCTTGTCGTTAATATCCAGCGCCAGCCATTCACCCTTGCCGCTGGCATCGAAACGCGCGACATACAGCGTGCCTTCATCGAGTAAACGGCCATTGCTGCGCCCAGGGCAGTACTTGCCGCGGCTGACGTATTTGTAGATGTACTCGTTCTGCGAATCATCGCCGGAGTAGCACACCACTGGGCGACCCGATTTCACTGGGGCGAACACCAGGCCTTCATGGGCGAAGCGGCCGAGTGCCGTGCGTTTGACGGGGACGGATTCCGGCGCGAACGGGTCGATTTCGACAATCCAGCCAAAGTGGTTTGGCTCGTTGCGGTAGTCTGCGCTGGCGGTGGTGGTGATGCGCGTGGCATCGAAGCGCTCGAACTCATCCCCCCTGAGGTGATCCCAACCGTAGCGGCTACTGCTGCGCAAGCCATAGCGGCTCAGCTCGCGCGGCAAGTCACTATCGCGGCTGGCAAAGTAGCCGGCCCAGTTTTCTTCGCAGGTCAGGTAGGTGCCCCACGGAGTAAAACCGTGGGCGCAATTGTTCAGGGTGCCGCGAGTGGCGGTGCCTTTTGGGCTGTAACGGGTTTTCAGCAGCACATGGCCGCGCGCCGGGCCGCTGATGTGCATAAGCGTGGCCCCGGTAATCCGGCGGTTTCTAGCGCTGGGCAATACCGCCCATTCGCCATTCAGGTCGCGGCGTACTTCCACCACTGAAACGCCGTGGGCGTTGATTTCCTTGCGTACTTCTTCGGCGCTGTTGCGTTTGCCAGCCACCAGCGTCGGGCCGTTGGGGTGCAGCAGCGGCGCATCGACGTATTCGTGGTTGAGCACCAGCAAGCCGTGATCGCTTTTCTTGCCGCCGCGCTGGGCGTCAATCGGAAAGAAATGCATGCCGTCATGGTGCATGCCCAGTTGCTCGGCTTGGTCCTGAGCGCTGTTGCTGGCGTCATTCAGGTAGGCTGGGTAGCTGCCGGTGATGGGTGTGCCCCAGGGGATAAAGGTCGTGGCGCGGTAACCGGCCGGTACGCTGATGCCATCAAGGCGACTGGTGGCGACTGCAGTGAACGGCAGTTTGCTGCGCGGCCTAAAGCGCAGTTTTTCCAGGCCGTTGCCGGCGGGCTCTGCCGCAACCGCAGTGCCAGGCAGAGCGCTGCCGAGAAACGTCAGGGTGCCAAACGCGGCGCCTGCGGCCAATACCTGCCGGCGGCTAATGCAATCAATCAGTTGATTGATATGCGGGTTATTGGACGCATTGCTGGGCAATTCATCGCCATTGCCGAACAGCACGGGTTGGTCATTAGCGAGGCTCATGCAGGCTCCTTGGATTAATCGACGGGTGCCTGACGCTATCCAATGAAATTGACGTAATCATGACAGCGGCTGTGCGAACGCGCACAAAACCGGGAGAAGGGCGAATCGCGGGTAAAAAAATGGCCGGGAGCCATTTTTAACGTCGCACAGCGACGGCCAGAAGGGTGGCCGCCATGGATGGCAGGCCATAAAAAAATCCCAGCATTTCTGCTGGGATTTTCTTAACACCCTCAACCTTGATCGTGGCCTCGGTTGAGTGAGCCGGTTCTTAGCTGAACTGGTTCATGGTGTTATCTTTGCCGCCGGCTTTCAGGGCCGCTTCACCAGCGAAGTACTCTTTGTGAGCGTCGCCGATGTCGGAACCGGACATGTTCTGGTGCTTAACGCAGGCGATACCTTGACGGATCTCCTGACGCTGAACGCCTTTCACGTAGGCCAGCATGCCTTGCTCTGCGAAGTAACCTTTGGCCAGATTGTCGGTGGACAGCGCGGCGGTGTGGTAAGTCGGCAGAGTGATCAGGTGGTGGAAGATACCAGCCTGAGCAGAACCGTCACGTTGGAAGGTGCGGATTTTCTCGTCAGCAACCTGAGCCAGCTCGGTTTCGTCGTAGTCGACGCTCATCAGCTTGGTACGGTCGTAGGCGGAAACGTCCTTGCCTTCAGCAACAAAGGCATCGAATACCTGCTGACGGAAGTTCAGGGTCCAGTTGAACGATGGGCTGTTGTTGTAAACCAGCTTGGCGTTCGGGATGGTTTTACGGATTTCGTTAACCATTTCTGCGATCTGGCCGACGTGTGGCTTCTCGGTTTCGATCCACAGCATGTCAGCGCCGTTCTGCAGCGAGGTGATGCTGTCCAGTACGCAGCGCGCTTCACCGGTGCCAGCACGGAACTGGAACAGGTTGGACGGCAGACGCTTAGGACGCAGCAGCTTGCCTTCGCGGTTCAGAACCACGTCGCCGTTCTTCAGGTCGGCTGGGGAAACTTCTTCGCAATCGAGGAATGAGTTGTACTGGTCGCCCAGGTCACCCGGCTCGTTGGTCACCGCGATCTGCTTGGTCAGGCCAGCACCCAGGGAGTCGGTACGTGCAACGATTACGCCGTTGTCGATGCCAAGTTCCAGGAATGCGTAGCGAACAGCGTTGATCTTGGCCAGGAAGTCGGCGTGAGGAACGGTTACTTTACCGTCCTGGTGGCCGCACTGCTTCTCGTCGGAAACCTGGTTCTCGATCTGGATGCAGCAAGCACCCGCTTCGATCATCTTCTTGGCCAGCAGGTAGGTGGCTTCCGGGTTACCGAAGCCAGCGTCGATGTCGGCGATGATTGGTACTACGTGAGTTTCGTAGTTGTCGATCTGGTTCTGCAGGTCAGCGGCTTTGGCGTTGTCGCCAGCAGCGCGGGCAGCGTCCAGAGCGGTGAACAGCAGGTCCAGCTCACGGGCGTCAGCCTGGCGCAGGAAGGTGTACAGCTCTTCGATCAGGCCGGAAACCGAGGTTTTCTCGTGCATGGACTGATCCGGCAGCGGACCGAAATCCGAACGCAGAGCAGCAACCATCCAGCCGGACAGGTAGAGGTAGCGCTTGTTGGTGGTCTTCAGGTGCTTCTTGATCGAAATCAGCTTCTGCTGACCGATGAAACCATGCCAGCAGCCCAGGGACTGGGTGTAGACGGAGGAGTCAGCATCGTACTCAGCCATGTCTTTGCGCATGATGTCGGCAGTGTACTGAGCGATTTCAAGGCCGGTTTTGAAGCGGTTCTGGGCGCGCATGCGGGCCACAGACTCAGGGTCGATAGCGCTCCAGCTGCTGCCAGCAGCGGCTTTAAGGGCGGCAACGGCTTTGATGTCGTTTTGATAAGCTGACATGGTCAATCCTTCAAAGTATGTGTTTGGTTGAGCACCGACTTCCCCACTGAGCACCAATGCTTGAACAGCAATGTTGCTGGAGGTTGTTGTAGCCAACTGCAGAACGTCGAGACATCGACTTGAGACGGAATTGATCCGGGGGAGGGTGACGAGCTAAACAGTTCGCGGGCTTCAGCTGTTGCAAATGACAGGGCCATTTAGCGTTTACCGACAAAGATGCCGTTAGACGTACTCAACGTGCTGTGCGTGATGCGTGCTGTTGCTAAACGCTTCCCCGTCCCTCAGGACAACTTCGTTCCAGTCGCAATCTCATCGAACGGCCTTGTGGGCTTTACAACGCAAATCGGCTCGGACGGTAAGTTGGAGCGCGATTCGGAGGGCCTTTCAGCACCTCTGATTAGCGGGAGCGGGGCCATCATGCCTCTGCAAAAAGTGTTCGTCAATTATTTTGTAGTGCTTTTCGCATGACTACTACATAAATCCAGAAGCGACCGACAAGTCAGCTTTTGCCGCTCTATCCGGCGGCTTGCACCTTGTCTTGTCTGCCTCGCCTACGTTTTTCAACGGCCTATTAGTTCATTACATCAACTTTGACGCGCATGCTCATGTCTTCGCGGCCCTGGGTCGAGCGGTGTTGCATAAAGTCGCCTTGCTCCCCCTGGCTCTGCTCGCTGACGCCGCCGATGCTGATCCATTCGCCCAGCCGCCCGCTGACTCGCGTATCGGTGCTTTGCACATCAATGGCGCCGGGTTGTGACTGGCTGAGGCGGTCACGGTTGCTGCTGATGTTGATATGTACCCGCTCGCCACTGAGACTGGCAGTCACGTAGAAGCCACGGGTGACGTTGCGGTACTGGGTGTTGCTGTACGGCTGGCCGTAGGCATCGCGCCCGCGCGTGGTCAGCGGCACGCTTTGGCCGACCTGAATCAGTGCGGGATAACCCTCAGTGGCCTGCACTTGTTGAGTACCGCCGCTGCGGCTGTCGGTGCTGCGGCGGATGATACGCACCTGGTCGCGGCCATTGATTTCGCCCTGGCCGATCTGCACCTCGGCATCGCCGGCGCTGATTGTGCCATCGGCGCGGTAGCCGCGATCGGACTGAAAGCCCGATTCATTGGTGTCGACGCTGATCAGCAGGCGCCGTGGTTCGGTGTCGAGTTGCTGCAGCAGGGCGCGCACCTCGGCAATCTTCGCCGGCTCGGCATTGACGATCAGCTGGTTGCCATAGGCGTTGACCTTGCCTTCATGGCCGAGCACCGATTGCACCACGCTGAGTACCTCATCTGCCGTGCGGAAATTCAGCGGAATCACTTCGGTAGCGGCGCTGAGGGACAGGCTACAAGCAAACAGCGTGGCGGCGAGCAGGGCACGAACCTTCATAGCAGAAAACTCCGTAAGTCAGCGTCGGTGATGCTGGTGTCCCAGGCTTGATCAAACTGTGCGCGGCGTTGGCGATTGCGGCCGGGATCTTGGTACAGGGCATAGCCGCTGGCCTGGCCAATTTCCGGCAAGAGCAGCAAGCCGCGATCATCGGCCAACAGAAACGCCAGTTCCTCATTAGGGTAGTCCGGGTGCAGCTTGCGGATCTGCAGGTTGGATGACAGCCGGCGCGAAAGACTGAGCAGACGGTGGCCTTCCTTGACCGCACGGCTGGGGTCGCGCAGCAGAATGCGCAGTTGATTGCGCGGGCTGGCCAAGAGAAAACGGGTGCAGGCGTCCTGCACACTGCTGTGGTGATAGAGCCAGGGCTCCAGGTCGTGGCTGTAGATGTACAGGCTGCGCTGCGCTTGTTGCAGCAACGCCAGTGCATGGGCGCGAGCCTGTTCGGGCTGGCTGAAGCGTTCCAGCGTTGCATGTGCACCGAGGATAAAGGGTGCAGGCTCTGCGCGCGGGCTATCTGGGCTGGGGCTGCCTGGGTTGTGCACAGCAAAACGCCCCGGTGACTGAAACTCGATGGCGGGAAGCTCTAGGGGCTCCAGCGGCTCGGCGGGGTCACTCGGGGCGTTTTCGTCGTTCATCTTGGCCTCTAGGCGCTATGGCGTACCATGTCCACGTGGGGGATGCCCGCGTCCAGGTATTCCCCGCTGACGATGGCAAACCCGAGCTTTTCATAGAAGGCAGTGGCGTGCACCTGGGCGCTGAGCATTTGTTGCGTCAGGCCGCGTTTTTCCGCTTCCGCTACCACCGCTTGAATCAGTGCCACACCCACGTTCAGGCCGCGCCAGTCCTTGAGTACCGATACCCGGCCGATATGGCCGTCGGGCAACAGTCGTGCGGTGCCGATCGGGTAGTCGCCTTCCAGGGCGAGAAAATGCACAGCATCAGCGTCTTCGGCATCCCATTCGAGCTCTGGCGGCACCGCTTGTTCCGCGATAAACACGGTTTCGCGAATGCGCCGCAGGTCAGCGTTGTCCTTCTGCCAGTCGGCCAGACGAACGTGTATCTCACTCATCAGCAAACTCCAGGCTGCCTTGTTTGACCAGTTCAACCAACAGGTTACGCCCTTCGTCATCGGCAAGCCACGCGCCGAGGTTTTCGATATGCAGGGCATCAGCGGAGCAGACCAACTTCAGCAGTTCACGCAGGCTGGCCGAAAGCAGACGGCTCTGACCGCTGGCGAACAGCACCAGATCGTCGCCGACTTCCGACCAGGCCATACGGGCGCTGGGGTTGCGGATCAGGATCGCGCCATTTTCGAGGCCTGCGAGGAAGCCTTCTTCGTCGATCTCAATTCCGGCAATCAGCTCTGGATACTTGGGTTCGGTCATAAACTGGCCGAACCAGGTCATCAGCAGGCGCTCATCGCTCATGTGTTCGGTGAGCAGGGCCTTGAGGCGATCCAGGGCGTCGCGCTGGATCTGCGTCGGGTCGTTGGTCGGCTCGGCGCCTGCGTCGCTGTAGCGCTCTTCGTCAGGCAGGAACTGGCCGAGAAAATCGGTGAAATGGGTCAGGACTTCAGCAGCGCTTGGCGCCCGGAAGCCTACGGAATACGTCATACAGTCATCCTCAGCGGTACCACAGTGGGCCAGGAGCGGCGGCAGGTAGAGCATGTCGCCGGGTTCCAGAACCCATTCTTCAGTTTTAACGAATTCGGCAAGGATCTTCAGATCCGCGTGTTGCAGCGTCGGGCTGTCGGTAGTGCACTGCTGGCCAACCTGCCAGCGGCGTTTGCCGTAACCCTGCAGCAGAAACACATCGTAGTTGTCGTAATGCGGGCCTACGCCGCCACCGGGCACGGCGAAACTGACCATTACGTCATCAATACGCCACTTGGGCAGAAACTTGAATTCTTCCAGCAGTTCGGCCACTTCCGGGACGAACTGATCGACCGCTTGCACCAGCAGGGTCCAGTCGCGTTCGGGCAGCTCGCTAAAGGCGTCTTCGGCAAACGGGCCGCGGCGCAGTTCCCAGGGATGAGCGCCATGCTCGATCACCAGGCGCGATTCGATTTCTTCTTCCAGCGCCAGGCCGGCCAACTCGTCCGGGGAAATCGGGCTCTCGAAACCGGGGATGGCCTGGCGTACCAGCAAAGGTTTTTTCTGCCAGTAGTCACGCATGAACTCACGCGCAGTAAGGCCACCCAGCAGTTGTAGCGGAGTATCAGGATTCATCGCTAAGCCCTTGAAATAAATAAAAACCTGGAAAATAAAACGCCCGGCATAGCCGGGCGTCAGAGGGCTACTGCCGTTTAGATGCGCTTGGCCTGAGCAACCGCGTTGCCGATGTAGCTGGCCGGGGTCAGAAGTTTCAGCTCGGCCTTGGCCTCTGCGGGCATGTCCAGACCATCGATAAAGGTCTGCAGCGCTTCGGGGCTGATGCCCTTACCGCGAGTCAGTTCCTTGAGTTTCTCGTAGGGGTTCTCGATGGCGTAGCGGCGCATCACGGTCTGGATCGGCTCCGCGAGGACTTCCCAGCAGGCATCCAAGTCATCAGCAATACGTTGAGTATTAAGCTCTAACTTACTGATTCCCTTGAGGCTGGCCTCGTAAGCGATAACGCTGTGGGCGAAGCCAACACCGAGGTTGCGCAGCACGGTGGAGTCAGTCAGGTCGCGCTGCCAGCGCGAGATCGGCAGTTTGCTGGCCAGGTGCTGGAACAGTGCGTTGGCGATCCCCAGATTGCCTTCGGAATTCTCGAAGTCGATTGGGTTGACCTTATGCGGCATGGTCGAGGAGCCGATTTCGCCCGCGATGGTGCGCTGCTTAAAATAACCCAGGGAGATATAGCCCCAGATATCACGATCGAAGTCGATCAGGATGGTGTTGAAGCGGGCGATGGCGTCGAACAGCTCGGCGATGTAGTCGTGCGGCTCGATCTGCGTGGTGTAGGGGTTGAACTGCAGGCCCAGGTCACCTTCGATGAACTGCTTGGCGTTGGCTTCCCAGTCGATCTGCGGGTAAGCCGACAGGTGGGCATTGTAGTTGCCCACGGCGCCGTTGATCTTGCCCAGCAATGGCACGGCGGTCACTTGTGCAATCTGCCGCTCCAGGCGGTAAACCACGTTGGCCAGCTCCTTACCCAGAGTGGTCGGCGATGCAGGCTGACCGTGGGTGCGCGAAAGCATTGGCACGTCGGCGAATTTGATCGCCAGCTCGCGTATGGCTTCGGCTGTCTGGCGCATCAGCGGCAGCAGCACGTCGTCACGGCCGGCGCGCAGCATCAGGGCGTGGGACAGGTTGTTGATGTCCTCGCTGGTGCAGGCAAAGTGGATAAATTCGCTGACCTTGTCCAGCTCCGGCAGCTTGGCAGCTTGTTCCTTGAGCAGGTACTCCACGGCTTTGACGTCGTGGTTGGTGGTGCGCTCGATTTCCTTGACGCGCTCGGCGTGCTCGACGGCGAAGTTATCGGCCAGCTCATTGAGCACGGCATTGGCTTCAGCGGAGAAGGGCGCGACTTCGGCAACACCGTCATGGGCGGCCAGGCGCTGCAACCAGCGCACCTCAACCAGTACGCGGAAACGGATCAGGCCGTATTCGCTGAAAATCGGGCGCAGGGCGCTGGTTTTGCCGGCATAGCGGCCATCAACGGGGGAAACCGCAGTGAGCGAGGAAAGCTGCATGAGCGAGGAAGGCTGCATATGAGGGCGTTCTCGGACAGTCGGGCATTGAAAAGGGCACGTATCATACATGAAATCGACGGCTTGATCGCCGTGGACGGTGACCGTTGAGCTGCCTTTGCTGGGCGCAATCGACAGCGCAGCCAGCAGCTCAGGTGCAAAAGGCGCTAAGAGCGGGTGTGCCTGCGCTCAAGCGCGCAACAGTGGGTAAAGCGCTTTAAGCAGCTTGCTGCGGCTGAACACCATCTGCCAGCGATGGCCGCCCAGTTGCCGCCACAGACGCGCGGAACGAATACCGGTGAGCAGCAGAGCGCGAATCTTCGCGGCATTGTTGGTCTGTTGCAGGTGGCGCATGTCGCCTTGCACCTGAATGCGCTGGCGGAAGGTGCTGATGGTGTCCTGATACAGGCTGGCGCAGTTGGCTATGACGTTTTCATGGGTCGGACCGAAGTGCTCGACCTGTTGCTGCACCTGGTCGAGGCGGCTGCCCATGACTTGCAGCATATCGCCACGCTTATCCAGCTGACGCTCCAGTGCCAACAAGGCCAGGGCATAACGCAGCGGATCACGCTGCAGGCTGGCCGGGTCGCGCTCCAGGGCACTGACCAGGGCGCGGTAACCGTCACGCAGGTTGAGGTCATCGCCGCCGTAAACGTCCAGTGTGTCTTTCGGGTCGCGTACCAGCAGGCTGTTAATCATGCAGGCCACGGCCGGCTCGCTGACCTGGCCGGTGTGCGCCAGTTTGTCGACCAGCACTGCCGATTCAAATACCGCGCCGAGGGCGATCAATTGTTCGCGGATTGGATTCACGCTTGCTGCTCCCGCGCAGTCCAGGGCTCGGCGGTTTCAATCACGCCGCCACCCAGGCAGATTTCTCCGTCGTAGAACACCACGGACTGTCCAGGGGTCACGGCGCGCTGCGGCTCGTTGAATACGGCGCGGTAGCCACTGGCGGTTTTCTCCAGCGTGCAGGCCTGATCGCTCTGGCGATAACGCACCTTGGCGGTCAGCTCGCGTGGCGTGCTCAGGTCAATCGGGTTGACCCAGTAAATGTCAGAGGCGAGCAGGGCGCGGCTGAACAGCCAGGGGTGTTCATTGCCTTGGCCAACCACCAGCACATTGCGCGTCAGGTCCTTGTGCAGGACGTACCAGGGCTCGTCACTGGCGTCTTTTAAACCGCCAATGCCCAAGCCCTGACGTTGGCCTATGGTGTGGTACATCAAGCCGTGATGGCGGCCGATCACGTCGCCATCTGTGGTCTCGATATTGCCCGGCTGGGCCGGCAGGTACTGCTTGAGAAAATCACTGAAGCGCCGCTCGCCAATAAAGCAGATGCCGGTGGAGTCTTTCTTCTTCGCTGTTGCCAGTGCGTATTTCTCGGCGATGGCGCGTACCGCCGGCTTTTCCAGCTCGCCAACCGGGAACAGGGTTTTGGCGATCTGCTCGCCGCCCACCGCATGCAGGAAGTAGCTCTGGTCCTTGTTGGGGTCGAGGCCCTTGAGCAGCTCAGTGCGCCCATCGACATCACGGCGGCGCACGTAGTGGCCGGTGGCGATCAGGTCGGCGCCGAGCATCAGGGCGTAGTCGAGGAAGGCTTTGAATTTGATCTCGCGGTTACACAGGATGTCCGGGTTTGGCGTGCGTCCGGCTTTGTATTCGGCGAGGAAGTGCTCGAACACGTTGTCCCAGTATTCGGCGGCAAAGTTGGCGGTGTGCAGTTTGATGCCGATTTTGTCGCACACGGCCTGGGCGTCGGCCAGGTCGTCCATGGCGGTGCAGTATTCGGTGCCGTCGTCTTCGTCCCAGTTCTTCATAAACAGGCCTTCGACCTGATAGCCCTGTTCAAGCAGGAGTAGGGCGGAAACGGAGGAGTCGACGCCGCCGGACATGCCGACGATTACGCGCTGAGTAGTTGGATCTGGCATGGGGATACTGGGCACGGGCTTAAAAAGAGGGCGATTCTAGCAGGCGCAGAGGCGTGGCCGTTAATCGCGGATCAGGCTCAGGGGAAAACACTGGCCGCTCAGGTAGTCATCAATGCAGCGCAGCACCAATTCGCTGCGCCAGCGCTCGGGTTGCGCAGCCAGTTCGTCACGGCTCAGCCAGCGCGGGCCAATAATGCCGTCATCCAGCTGATAGTCAGGCCGTTGTTGCAGCGCTTTGGCGGCAAAGCACACGCGCTGGTAGGTGATGCCATTGCTCGGCGCGGTATACAGATAAATGCCGGTGACGCCAGTCAGCTCGACATCCCAGCCAGTTTCTTCGAGGGTTTCGCGCAATGCGGCCTGCAACAAGCTCTCGTTGGCTTCCAGATGGCCGGCAGGCTGGTTGAACACGGCGCGACCTTCGGCCATTTCTTCGACTAACAGAAAACGGCCCTGGTCTTCGATAACCGTGGCCACGGTGATGTGCGGCTGCCACTGCATAAGCGTGCTACCTGTTATGAGAAAAGGCGATCTTATCCTGATTCGCACTGCCCTGAATGCACAAACCCCGGCGCAGGGGTCGGGGTTTGCGGTGTTGCTACGCCCGAGGGCGCAGGGCGTTACGCCTTAGTTCAGAGCCGCGAGCGCAGCGTTGAAGGTCGCGCTCGGGCGCATGACCTGGCTGGTCAGTTGTGGGTTGGAACGGTAGTAGCCACCGATGTCCACGGGCTTGCCCTGCACGGCGCTGAGTTCGGCAACGATGGTTGCTTCATTCTCGGTCAGGGTTTTGGCCAGTGGCGTGAACTGCGCTTTCAATTCGGCATTATCGTTCTGTGCGGCCAGTTCCTGAGCCCAGTACAGCGCCAGGTAGAAATGGCTGCCACGGTTGTCCAGCTCACCGGTTTTGCGCGATGGCGACTTGTTGTTATCCAGCAGCTTGCCGGTGGCCGCATCCAGGGTGGTGCCCAGAAGCTTGGCTTTCGGGTTGTTGGTCTTGATCCCGGTTTCTTCCAGGGAAACCGCCAGGGCCAGGAACTCGCCGAGCGAATCCCAGCGCAGGTGGTTTTCTTCGATCAGCTGCTGCACATGCTTGGGGGCCGAGCCGCCGGCACCGGTTTCGTACATGCCGCCACCGGCCATCAGCGGCACGATGGAGAGCATCTTGGCCGAGGTGCCCAGCTCCATGATCGGGAACAGGTCGGTCAGGTAGTCGCGCAGTACGTTGCCGGTCACCGAAATGGTGTCCTGGCCACGAATAAGGCGCTCCATGCTGACGCGGATGGCCTGGTTGTAGTCCATAACACGGATGTCCAGGCCGGTCAGATCATGTTCCTGCAGATAGGCTTCGACCTTCTTCTGCAGTTCGCGGTCGTGGGCGCGCTCTGGGTCGAGCCAGAAAATGGCCG
This sequence comes from Pseudomonas sp. C7.1, assembly GCF_056312395.1. Lineage (NCBI taxonomy): Bacteria > Pseudomonadati > Pseudomonadota > Gammaproteobacteria > Pseudomonadales > Pseudomonadaceae > Pseudomonas > Pseudomonas sp. C7.1. Next base: position 1,380,091 of record NZ_JBWDTL010000003.1, read on the forward strand.
GGGTATTGGACTGGCGAGCGCGGGTTACGGCCAGTTTGACCCAGTCGCGGATCGGTGCATCTTTGGTCTGGCACGCGCGCCAGATGTCGCCCGCTTCGACTTCGTGCTGCATCAATACGGTGCCATCGGCCAGCACTACACGCATGGTGCCGTCGGCGCGCATTTCGAAGGTTTTGTCGTGGGAGCCGTACTCTTCGGCTTTCTGCGCCATCAGGCCAACGTTCGGTACGCTGCCCATGGTGGTCGGGTCGAAGGCGCCGTTGGTTTTGCAGAAATTGATCATTTCCTGGTAGATACGGGCGTAGGTGCTTTCCGGCATCACCGCTTTGGTGTCCTTGAGCTTGCCGTCCTTGCCCCACATCTGCCCGGAGCTGCGAATCATCGCTGGCATCGAGGCGTCGACGATCACGTCGCTTGGGATATGCAGGTTGGTGATGCCCTTGACCGAGTCAACCATGGCCATTTCTGGGCGGTGGCTGTAGCAGGCGTGAATATCGTCGAGGATTTCTTCCTGCTGCGACGCCGGCAGCGACTTGATCTTGTCGTAGACGCTGCTGATGCCGTTGTTCGGGTTTACGCCCAGCTCTTCGAACAGCTTGCCGTATTTGTCGAACACGTCCTTGTAATAGACGCTGACAGCGTGGCCGAAGACGATCGGGTGGGAGACCTTCATCATGGTCGCCTTGACGTGCAGGGACCACATCACGCCGTTTTCCTTGCAGTCCTGCAGGGTACGCTCGAAGAAATCGCGCAGCTTGCGGCAGCTCATAAACATGCTGTCGAAAACTTCGCCTTCCTGCAGGGCGAGCTGTTTCTTGACCTCGACCTGACCGTCCTTACCGACGAACTCAATGCGCACGTCACCGGCCTTGGCCATGGTGATCGACTGCTCACTGGAGAAGAAATCGCCGCCGCGCATGTAATCGGCGTGGGACTGCGAAGCCATGCTCCATTTGCCCATGGAGTGCGGATGCTTACGCACGAAGGCTTTGACTGCGGCAGGCGCGCGGCGGTCGGAGTTGCCTTCACGCAGCACTGGGTTCACGGCACTGCCAAGCACCTTGCTGTAGCGGGCGCTGGCGTCTTTTTCGGCGTCAGTTTGCGGATCTTCCGGAAAATTCGGGATGTTGTAGCCCTGGGCTTGCAGCTCAGCAATTGCGCCCTTGAGTTGCGGCACCGAGGCGCTGATGTTCGGTAGTTTGATGATATTGGCGTCTGGCGAGGTGGCCAGTGCGGCCAGCTTGGCGAGGTCGTCGTCAATCTGCTTATCGGCATCCAGCTGGTCGGCAAAGCTTGCAAGAATGCGCCCTGCAAGAGAGATGTCGCGGGTTTCGACGGCAATCTCAGCAGAGGCTGCGAAGGCTTCTACAATAGGCAGAAGCGAATAGGTCGCAAGGGCCGGGGCTTCGTCGGTGAAGGTATAGATGATCTTCGAAGGGGTGGACATTCTGAATTAACTCTCTTCTTTGCTGAGCGTGCACAGGCACTCGACATGCGCAGGTAAGCGCTGAGGCCCATGCGAACGGGCCCGAAGTCGAGGTCTTGCCGCGGTGATGTTGGATGCACCAGTAGAGTGTTGAGCGTTTCGAGCCATTGAATCGTTGTAGCAATTCGACGGTTTCAAGAGGCGGACAGCGTGTTTGAACGATCCGCGCCTTATGACCTGTTAGTCATCTGCGAAGTATACCACCGCGCCAACACGTCGCAGAATGCCTTGGCGCATAAGACCAACGAACAGATGGTTTCGCCCGATTCAAGTGGGTTACTCTGGGGCGATATGACTGTTTTAACCACAAGACGGAGTCCAGCATGGGATACCAAAAGATCCAGGTGCCTGCCACCGGTGACAAAATCACCGTTAATGCCGATACATCCCTGAACGTCCCGAACAACCCAATCATTCCCTTTATCGAAGGTGATGGTATCGGTGTCGATATCAGCCCAGTGATGATCAAAGTCGTTGATGCTGCCGTACAGAAAGCCTACGGCGGCGAGCGCAAGATCTCCTGGATGGAAGTTTACGCGGGCGAGAAAGCTACTCAGGTTTACGATCAAGACACCTGGCTGCCCCAGGAAACCCTGGACGCGGTCAAAGATTACGTCGTTTCCATCAAGGGCCCGCTGACCACGCCAGTCGGTGGCGGTATCCGCTCCCTCAACGTTGCCCTGCGTCAGCAGCTTGACCTGTACGTCTGCCTGCGTCCTGTGCGCTGGTTTGAAGGCGTGCCGAGCCCGGTGAAGAAGCCTGGTGATGTCGACATGACCATCTTCCGCGAGAACTCGGAAGACATCTACGCCGGTATCGAGTGGAAAGCCGGTTCCCCTGAAGCGACCAAAGTCATCAAGTTCCTCAAAGAGGAAATGGGTGTTACCAAGATTCGTTTTGACGAAAACTGCGGTATCGGTGTCAAGCCGGTTTCCAGAGAAGGCACTCGTCGCCTGGCGCGCAAGGCCCTGCAGTATGTGGTCGATAACGACCGCGACTCGCTGACCATCGTGCACAAAGGCAACATCATGAAGTTCACCGAAGGTGCCTTCAAAGAGTGGGCCTACGAAATTGCTGCTGAAGAATTCGGCGCAACCCTGCTCGACGGCGGTCCTTGGATGCAGTTCAAGAACCCGAAAACCGGCAAGAACGTCATTGTCAAAGACGCCATCGCCGACGCTATGCTGCAGCAGATTCTGCTCCGTCCGGCCGAGTACGACGTGATCGCCACCCTCAACCTCAACGGTGACTACCTGTCCGACGCCTTGGCGGCTGAGGTAGGTGGTATCGGTATCGCGCCGGGCGCCAACTTGTCCGACACCGTTGCCATGTTCGAAGCCACCCACGGCACCGCGCCGAAATACGCTGGCAAGGACCAGGTGAACCCAGGTTCGCTGATTCTCTCCGCCGAAATGATGCTGCGTCACATGGGCTGGATTGAAGCGGCTGACCTGATCATCAAGGGCACCAACGGCGCGATTTCGGCCAAGACCGTGACCTATGACTTCGAGCGCCTGATGGACGGTGCCAAGCTGCTGTCATGCTCGGCATTCGGTGATGCAATGATTTCGCACATGTAAGCAAATCAGCCATATAAAGAAAGGCCGGTCATATGACCGGCCTTTTTTGTGGGCGATTAACTGCCCAGGTGACTCTAATCAGACTTCAACCGTTGAGCCCTGATGTTGCTTAACTGCGGCGGGCACTTCACTGGCGGCAGTAGCCGCACTGATGTTTACGGCGTGGAGTCCTTTTGGACCTTGAATAATATCGAAGCTTACCGGCTGGCCAGCCTTCAGCGTTTTATAGCCGTCCATCTGAATAGCCGAGTAGTGGGCGAACAGGTCCTCATCTCGACCATCGGCCAGGATGAACCCATAGCCTTTGGCGTTGTTGAACCACTTGACCTTACCGCTAACCATGCTGATATCCCTCTGCAAAGGACTCCATCACTGGAGTATCATCCACTTCAATTTCACGCTGTGCTTGACGTGAGCCAGCAAAGCTGTGAAACCCCTTAATACCCACGCTGGGTATTCATTGTTTGTAACACCGTTTTGCCGATAGTCAAGGCAATGCTGTATCTGGCTGAGAAGCCGTTCAAACTCTGTCTAGCACAGACTATTCGCCCATCAACGAAGCTATTCAGCATGCATGCACGTAGCCAGATTCGACTAACATTCAATCAGGATAGCCCCGCAGAGCATGAGGACGATTCCTACGGCTTAGCCGTTCAGGAATCCAAGCCCGCCCTGCAGGCGCCGCCTATGTATAAAGTGATTTTGTTTAACGACGACTACACGCCCATGGATTTCGTGGTCGAGATTCTCGAGGTCTTCTTCAACCTGAATCGAGAGATGGCGACCAAAATCATGCTGACCGTCCATACAGAGGGGCGGGCAGTGTGTGGAGTGTTTACCCGCGATATTGCTGAAACCAAAGCAACACAGGTGAATCAATATGCGAGAGAGAGCCAGCATCCGCTACTCTGTGAAATAGAGAAGGACGGTTAACGCCGGCCACTTGGGCATGAGGTGAAGCTATGTTAAATCGAGAGCTCGAAGTCACCCTCAATCTGGCTTTCAAGGAGGCTCGTACCAAGCGTCATGAATTTATGACGGTTGAGCATTTGTTGCTAGCTCTCCTGGATAACGAGGCCGCCGCCAGCGTACTGCGCGCGTGCGGGGCCAACCTGGATAAGCTGCGCCATGATCTGCAGGAGTTTATTGACTCCACCACGCCGCTTATCCCTCAACACGATGAAGAGCGCGAGACGCAGCCTACGCTGGGGTTTCAACGCGTTTTGCAGCGTGCGGTTTTCCACGTACAGAGTTCCGGCAAGCGTGAGGTGACCGGTGCGAATGTGCTGGTGGCGATTTTCAGCGAGCAGGAAAGTCAGGCGGTGTTTCTGCTCAAGCAGCAGAGCGTTGCGCGTATCGATGTGGTCAACTTTATTGCCCACGGCATCTCCAAGGTGCCGGGTCATGGCGGCCCTTCGGAAGCCGAACAAGAAATGCAGGACGACGAGGGTGGGGAGTCCGCAAGCTCCAGCAATCCGCTGGACGCTTATGCCAGCAACCTGAACGAGCTGGCTCGCCAGGGCCGTATTGATCCGCTGGTCGGCCGTGAGTCTGAAGTCGAGCGTGTGGCGCAGATTTTGGCGCGTCGGCGTAAGAACAATCCGCTATTAGTGGGTGAGGCGGGTGTCGGTAAAACCGCAATCGCAGAAGGCCTGGCCAAGCGCATTGTCGATAACCAGGTGCCTGACCTGCTGGCAGACAGCGTGGTCTACTCACTGGATCTCGGCGCACTGCTGGCTGGCACCAAATATCGTGGCGACTTTGAGAAGCGCCTCAAGGCTTTGCTTAATGAGTTGCGCAAACGCCCGCACGCCATTCTGTTTATCGATGAAATCCACACCATCATTGGTGCCGGCGCTGCATCGGGCGGGGTGATGGATGCCTCCAACCTGCTCAAGCCCATGCTGTCTTCGGGTGAAATTCGCTGCATCGGCTCAACGACATTCCAGGAGTTTCGCGGCATCTTCGAGAAAGACCGTGCCCTGGCGCGTCGCTTCCAGAAAGTCGATGTGGTCGAGCCCTCCGTGGAAGACACTATTGGCATCTTGCGTGGGCTGAGAAGCCGCTTTGAACAGCACCACAGCATCGAATACAGCGACGAGGCGCTACGTGCAGCGGCTGAGCTGGCCTCGCGCTATATAAACGACCGTCATATGCCGGACAAGGCCATTGATGTAATCGATGAAGCCGGGGCCTATCAGCGCCTGCAACCGCTCGAAAAACGCCTGACGCGCATCGATGTGGCGCAGGTCGAAGACATCGTGGCGAAAATTGCCCGTATTCCGCCGAAGCATGTCAGCAGCTCGGACAAAGAACTGCTGCGCAACCTTGAGCGTGACCTGAAACTCACCGTATTTGGGCAGGACGCAGCCATTGATTCACTGTCGACGGCAATCAAACTGTCGCGTGCAGGACTCAAAGCACCTGACAAGCCGGTTGGTTCCTTCCTGTTTGCTGGCCCGACTGGGGTGGGTAAAACCGAAGCCGCTCGTCAATTGGCTAAGGCCTTGGGCGTTGAGCTGATTCGCTTCGATATGTCCGAGTACATGGAGCGCCATACGGTCTCGCGCTTGATTGGCGCACCGCCTGGCTATGTCGGTTTCGATCAGGGTGGCCTGCTGACGGAGGCGATCACCAAAACGCCGCATTGCGTGCTGCTGCTTGATGAAATCGAAAAGGCTCACCCTGAAGTCTTTAACCTGCTCCTGCAGGTGATGGACCACGGCACCCTGACCGACAACAACGGGCGCAAGGCGGATTTCCGCAACGTGATCGTGATCATGACCACCAACGCGGGTGCCGAGACGGCTGCGCGGGCCTCCATTGGCTTCACTCATCAGGACCACTCGTCTGATGCCATGGAAGTGATCAAGAAGAGCTTCACACCGGAGTTCCGCAACCGCCTGGATACCATTATTCAGTTCGGCCGCCTGAGTCACGAGGTGATCAAAAGCATCGTCGACAAGTTCCTTACCGAGCTGCAGGCGCAGCTTGAGGACAAGCGCGTCACGCTGGAGGTCAGCGATGCGGCGCGTAACTGGTTGGCGCAAAGCGGTTACGACGTGCAGATGGGTGCTCGGCCGATGGCGCGCTTGATCCAGGACAAGATCAAGCGTCCGCTGGCGGAAGAAATCCTGTTTGGTGAGTTGGCTGAGCACGGCGGTGTGGTGCATATCGATATCGAAGGTGGTGAATTGACCTTCGATTTTGAAACCACGGCGGAAATGGCCTAGGCGTAGTTTTCTTACGCACACAAAAACGCCCGGCAATGCCGGGCGTTTTTACTGGAGCTTGATGTAACAGATGCCAGGAAGCTGGGCTTCGTTGGCCTGTTAACGGGCGCGGTAAGTAATGCGGCCCTTGCTCAAGTCATAAGGCGTAAGCTCAACACGAACTTTGTCGCCAGTCAGAATGCGGATGTAATTTTTGCGCATCTTTCCGGAGATGTGCGCAGTAACGACGTGCCCATTTTCCAACTCCACACGAAACATGGTGTTGGGCAGGGTGTCGACGACAGTGCCTTCCATTTCGAAGCTGTCTTCTTTCGACATGCAGTAAAGCCCTCGGTATCCAATGAATGGCCCGGTGCAACTGGCGCCAGGCAAAAGCGGCGTGCATTGTGCCCGAAATTTGGGGTTTGCGCCAAGGGCTTCAGTTAAGACTTACCCAGCGTTGATTGACGAACAGCTCTATTGGCCGGTACTGGGTCTTGTAATTCATCTTGCGGCAGTTCTTGATCCAGTACCCCAGGTAGACCGCATGCAGCCCGAGACGCGCCGCTTCGGCAATCTGCCAGAGAATGGCAAAGCGCCCGAGGCTGCGCCGTTCCTCGCTCGGCTCATAAAAGGTGTACACCGCAGACAGCCCGTTGGGCAGCACATCGGTCACGGCAATTGCCAGCAAGCGGTTGTTCTGGCGGAACTCATAGAAGCGCGAGAAAGCCAGATCACGCACGAGAAAAGTTGAAAACTGCTCGCGGTTAGGTGGGTACATATCGCCATCGGCATGCCGCTGCTCAATGTAACGTACGTACAACGCGTAATATTCCTCGGTAAATGCCGGGCGCACCAGGCGCACCTGAATATCTTGATTGCGCTTGAAAATTCGCCGTTGCTGGCGATTCGGGCTGAACTGCGCGGCAGGAATACGCGCCGGCACGCAGGCAGTGCAGCGTTGGCAGTGCGGGCGGTAGAGGTGGTCGCCGCTGCGGCGAAAGCCCATTTCCGAAAGCTCAGCATAAACATCCGCATCCATGGGCTGGCTGGGGTCGAGGAACAGGGTGGTGGCCTGTTCGTCGGGCAGATAGCTGCAAGGATGCGGTTGAGTGGCGTAGAACTTCAGGCGGGCCAGCTCAGTCATGGTCGACTCTCAGGGTCGGGCTTAAATCAAGTGTAAGCCAGGCTGGCAAACTCGCCTAGGCGACCCAGTCGGCCTGGCTGGGTTGATCAAGATGAACGCTCAGATAGCCGGCGAACTCGCTCCGGGAAATCGCCTGCGCACCGAGGCTGAGCAGGTGTTCGGTTGGCATCTGACAGTCGATCAGCACAAAGCCCCAGTTTTTCAGGTGTTCGACCAGGGTAACGAAGCCTACTTTGGAGGCATTATCCGCGCGACTGAACATCGACTCGCCAAAGAACAGCTGGCCCATGGCCAGGCCATAGAGCCCACCAACCAGCTCGTCATCACGCCAGACCTCAACCGAATGGGCGATACCGCGCCTGTATAGCTCTAGGTAGGCGTCCTGCATGGGGCTGGTGATCCAGGTTTCTGCTGCATAGCTGCGAGGTGCGGCGCAGGCGCGGATAACCTCAGCGAAAGCCTGATCAAAAGTTACCCGGTAGCGGCCCTGGCGCAGCACTTTGGCCAGGCTGCGCGAGACATGCAGCTTGTCAGGCAGTAGCACAGTGCGCGGGTCCGGAGACCACCAGAGAATCGGCTGACCGTCCTGAAACCAGGGGAAGCAGCCATGCCGATAAGCCTGGATCAAACGCTCGGGGCGCAGATCACCGCCAGCAGCCAACAGGCCGTTGGGCTCGCGCAGGGCTTTGTTAAGAGGCGGGAAATCCAGTGAGTCGCGTTGCAGCCACGTCAGCATGGGCAGGGCCGGAGTTGGACAGAGGAGGGCAGGGCGGACTGTGCGTCCGCCCTGGGTGGATCAATTGTCGTCGAGGAATTTCTCGACATCCAGCGCAGCCATGCAACCGGCACCGGCGGAGGTAATGGCCTGACGGTAAACGTGGTCGGCCACATCGCCTGCGGCAAATACACCTTCGATGCTGGTGGCGGTGACGTTGCCTTCATTGCCACCCTTGATCAGCAGGTAGCCGTCGCGCATTTCCAGCTGGCCGTGGAACAGCTCAGTATTGGGTTTATGACCGATGGCGATAAACACGCCGGCCAAGGGTAGGTCTTTGCTCACGCCGCTCTGCGTATCTTTCAGGCGCGCGCCGGTAACGCCAGTGTTGTCGCCCAGCACTTCTTCAAGTGAGTGATTCCAATGCAGTACGACGTTGCCGTTGGCTGCTTTGTCGAACAGCTTGTCCTGCAGGATTTTCTCCGAGCGCAGCTTGTCGCGGCGATGCACCAGGTGCACTTCCTTGGCAATATTCGACAGGTACAGCGCCTCTTCAACGGCGGTGTTGCCGCCACCGATCACCGCTACCACCTGGTTGCGATAGAAGAAGCCATCGCAGGTAGCGCAGGCTGATACGCCTTTGCCGGAAAACGCTTCTTCCGAAGGCAGGCCCAGGTACTGCGCCGATGCGCCTGTGGCAATAATCAGCGCATCACAGGTGTAGGTGCCGCTGTCGCCTTTCAAGGTGAAAGGGCGTGATTGCAACTCGGCGGTATGGATGTGGTCGTAGACGATCTCGGTTTCAAAGCGCTCGGCATGCTTTTGCATGCGTTCCATCAGCGCTGGACCGGTCAGGCCTTCAACATCGCCAGGCCAGTTGTCCACTTCGGTGGTGGTGGTCAGCTGACCGCCGGGCTGGATGCCGGTAATGATCACGGGCTTGAGGTTGGCGCGGGCAGCGTAAACGGCAGCGCTATAACCGGCAGGGCCGGAGCCCAGGATGATCAAGCGTGAATGCTTGACTTCGCTCATAAAAACACCTCATAAGCCTTTGTCACAAAAGAGAATGCATGCTCCAATTGAAACTGAAATTGAGCCGCACGGAAGATGTTGGCGGATATGCTACACCGAAGCGGGTAAGGAGCGGGAGTCAACCGCTGTAGCTGTTTATACATACAGCTCGGTCTGGTATGGTTTGGATAAACCCGTACAATCGCTGCATATTTTGCCGTTAACCAATTATTCGGCGCCTCTGGCGCAGGAACAGATGCGTTTTGAAGAAATCTAGCCCAACCGCACAAGCCCCTCTCTGGCGTCAGCAGCTGCCTTCTCGGCTTAAAGAAGGCGCACTTATTGGCCTGGGCGCACTTTGCCTTTATCTCTGGATGGCCCTGCTGACCTACGATGCGGCCGATCCGGGCTGGACCCACACCAGTAATGTCGAGCAGGTACAGAACGCCGCCGGCCGCGCCGGTGCCTGGTTTGCTGACATCCTCTTTATGGCACTGGGTTATTTCGCCTATCTATTCCCGCTGCTGTTGGCGGTAAAAACCTTGCAGGTCTTCCGGGCTCGCCATCAGCCGTGGCAATGGAGCGGTTGGCTGTTCTCCTGGCGCCTGATTGGCCTGGTTTTCTTGGTGTTGTCCGGTGCCGCGCTGGCCTATATTCATTTTCACGCCGGCTCAAGCATGCCGGCCTCTGCAGGCGGCGCGCTGGGCGAAAGCCTGGGGGCGTTGGCGATCAATGCGCTGAATGTGCAGGGCAGCACGCTGCTGCTGATCGCGTTGTTCCTGTTCGGCTTGACGGTGTTTACTGACCTGTCCTGGTTCAAGGTGATGGACCTGACCGGCAAGATCACCCTCGACCTGATCGAACTGATCCAGAGTCTGACCAATCGCTGGTGGAGTGCGCGGGTTGAGCGCAAGCAACTGGTGGCGCAGTTGCGCGAGGTCGATGAGCGCGTCAGTGAAGTCTCCGCGCCGATCGTGCTGGATCGCCGCGAGCAGGCCAAAGTCAAAGAGCGCCTGATTGAGCGCGAAGAATCACTCAACAAACATATGAGCGAGCGAGTTAACCGCCCTGCGCCAGTTATCGCGCCACAGGCTGCGCCGAAAGCGCCTGAGCCGAGCAAGCGGGTGCTGAAAGAGAAGCAGGTCAACCTGTTTGAAGACAGCGCCCTGGCCGGCAGTCTGCCGCCAATTTCCATCCTCGATGTGGCGGAAAAGGTTCAGAAGAAATATTCCCCCGAATACCTGGAGGCTATGTCGCGCCTGCTTGAGATCAAGCTCAAGGAGTTTGGCGTCGAGGTTATCGTCGAGTCGGTTCATCCGGGCCCGGTGATTACCCGCTTCGAGATACAACCCGCAGCCGGGATCAAGGTCAGCCGCATTTCCGGCCTGGCCAAGGACCTGGCGCGTTCGATGGCGATCATCAGTGTGCGCGTGGTGGAAGTGATTCCGGGCAAAACCACCGTTGGTATCGAAATCCCTAACGAAGACCGGCAAATCGTGCGCTTCTCCGAGGTGCTGTCGTCGCCCGAGTATGACGAAGCCAAATCACCAGTCACCCTGGCCCTGGGTCATGACATCGGCGGCAAACCGGTGATCACCGACTTGGCGAAGATGCCCCACCTCCTGGTGGCCGGTACTACTGGCTCCGGTAAGTCGGTTGGGGTTAACGCGATGATTCTGTCGATTCTGTTCAAGTCCACGCCGGAAGAGGCGCGCTTGATCATGATCGACCCGAAAATGCTTGAGCTGTCGATCTACGAAGGCATTCCGCATCTGCTGTGCCCGGTTGTGACCGACATGAAGGAAGCCGCCAACGCCCTGCGCTGGTCGGTAGCCGAGATGGAGCGCCGCTACAAACTGATGTCGAAGATGGGCGTGCGTAACCTGGCCGGCTTCAACCGCAAGGTCAAGGATGCCGAGGAGGCGGGTGAGCCGCTGAGCGATCCGCTGTACAAGCGCGAAAGCATGCACGACGAAGCGCCGCTGCTGAAAGCTCTGCCGACCATCGTGGTGGTGGTCGACGAGTTTGCCGACATGATGATGATCGTCGGCAAAAAGGTCGAAGAGCTGATCGCGCGTATCGCACAGAAAGCCCGTGCGGCGGGGATTCACCTGATTCTCGCCACCCAGCGCCCGTCGGTGGATGTGATCACTGGCTTGATCAAGGCCAACATCCCAACGCGTATGGCGTTCCAGGTGTCGAGCAAGATCGACTCGCGCACCATTCTTGATCAGGGTGGCGCCGAACAGCTGCTGGGCCACGGTGACATGCTCTATATGCCGCCGGGCACCAGCCTGCCGATTCGCGTACACGGCGCCTTCGTTTCCGATGAAGAAGTCCACCGCGTGGTCGAGGCCTGGAAGCAGCGTGGCACACCTGACTATATCGATGACATCCTGGCCGGCGCCGAAGAGTCCGGTAGCGGCTTTGAGGGTGGCAGCGGCGAGGGCAGTGAAGGCAGCGAATCCGACCCGCTTTACGATGAGGCGGTCAACTTCGTGCTGGAAAGCCGCCGTGCGTCTATTTCCGCCGTGCAGCGCAAGCTGAAGATCGGCTACAACCGCGCCGCACGGATGATTGAGGCCATGGAAATGGCTGGCGTCGTCACCTCAATGAACACTAATGGCTCTCGCGAGGTCATAGCACCAAGCCCTGTTCGCGATTAACGCCTAGCCCGACCTGATAAGGAGTCCCATGCGCCTGATTCGCATGCTGTTACTGACCGTACTGAGTTTTACCAGCGTTGCCGCCATGGCCGACGATGAAATCGCCGTGCAGCGCCTGACCGAGCTGCTCAACCAGGCGCAGACCATCAATGCGCGCTTTTCTCAGCTGACCCTGGATGGCAGCGGCACCCAGTTGCAGGAAACTGCGGGTCAGCTCGCGCTAAAACGTCCAGGCCTGTTCCGCTGGCACACCGATGCGCCGATGGAGCAATTGCTGGTCTCCAATGGCGAAAAGGTCTGGCTGTATGACCCAGATCTGCAACAGGTGACCATCCAGACCCTCGATCAGCGCCTGACCCACACCCCGGCGCTGCTGCTGTCTGGTGATGTGTCGAAGATCCGTGAGAACTTCGAAATCAGCCACAACGAAGGCGGCAATGTAGTCGACTTCATCCTCAAGCCAAAATCCAAGGACACCCTGTTCGACAGCCTGCGTCTGTCGTTCCGTAACAAGGTGCTCAACGATATGCAGCTGATCGACAGCATTGGCCAACGCACCAACATTCTATTTCTCAACGTGAAAATGAATGAGCCGCAGGATGACGCGCAGTTCACCTTCGAGATCCCGGCCGGCGTGGACGTGATTCAAGAGTAAAAAGCCCAAAGCAAGAGGCGTTAAACCGCAGTCATGGATCTGTTTCGCAAGGCTCCCGTCGCTCAACCCCTGGCTGCCCGGCTGCGTGCCGCCAGCCTGGATGAGTACGTCGGCCAGGAGCACTTGTTGGCGCGCGGCAAACCCTTGCGTGAAGCGCTGGAGCAGGGCGCGCTGCATTCGATGATCTTCTGGGGCCCGCCGGGTGTCGGCAAGACCACCCTGGCGCGGCTCTTGGCGCAGGTTTCCGATGCGCATTTCGAGACGATTTCTGCCGTGCTCTCCGGGGTTAAGGAGATTCGCCAGGCGGTAGAAGTGGCGCAACAGCATGCCGCGCAATATGGCCGCCAGACCATCCTGTTTGTCGATGAAGTGCACCGCTTCAACAAGTCGCAGCAGGATGCCTTCCTGCCGTACGTGGAAGACGGAACGCTGATCTTTATTGGCGCCACCACGGAAAACCCATCGTTCGAGCTGAACAACGCCTTGCTCTCACGGGCTCGCGTGTATGTGTTGAAAAGCCTGGATGAAAGCGCGCTGCGCAAATTGGTCGACCGCGCCCTCAGTGACCCGAAAGGCCTGGGCGAACGCCAGCTGAGTCTGCCGGAAGAAAGCTTCAAGATCCTCCAGGCCGCCGCCGATGGCGATGGCCGGCGCTTGCTTAACTTTCTGGAAAACGCTGCGGACCTGGCCGAAGACGGCAGCGAGATCGGCAGCGAACTGCTGCTCAATCTGCTCGGCGATACCCGCAGGCGTTTCGACAAAGGCGGTGAAGCCTTCTACGACCAGATATCGGCGTTGCACAAGTCGGTACGCGGCTCCAGCCCGGACGGCGCGCTGTACTGGTTTGCGCGCATGCTCGATGGCGGTTGTGATCCGCTGTATATCGCCCGGCGCGTGGTGCGTATGGCCAGTGAAGATATCGGCAACGCCGACCCACGTGCCCTGACCCTATGCCTGAATGCCTGGGATGTGCAGGAACGTCTGGGCAGCCCCGAGGGCGAACTGGCGGTGGCCCAGGCGATTGTCTACCTGGCCTGCGCGCCGAAAAGCAATGCCGTGTACAACGCCTTCAAGGCCGCCATGCGTGATGCCGCCGAACACGGCTCGCAAGAAGTGCCGCTGCACCTGCGCAACGCACCGACCAAGCTGATGAAAGAGTTGGGCTATGGCGATGAATACCGCTACGCCCACGATGAGCCCGAGGCTTATGCGGCGGGTGAAGATTACTTTCCGGAGGCCTTCGAACCGCGTGAGTACTACCAACCAGTGCCGCGCGGCCTGGAACTGAAGATTCGCGACAAGCTGCAACATTTGCACAGCCAGGACCGTAATAGCCCCAGGCAGCGGAGAAAACCATGATTCGTGTCGCGATGGCCGTTGCGCTCGGCGGTGCTGTGGGTTCTGTGTTGCGCTTTCTCACCGCCAGCTGGGTGGTGGCGCATTGGCCCCGGCATTTTTACTTGGGTACCTTCACCGTCAATGTCCTCGGCTGCCTGCTGATTGGCCTGCTATCTGGTCTGTTTCTACTGCGCAGCGACCTGCCCATCGAATTGCGCAGTGGCCTGATCATCGGCCTGCTGGGCGGCTTCACCACCTTTTCTTCATTCAGCCTTGAATTGCTCAAGCTGTTTGAAGGCGGCCGCCACAACGAGGCCTTCGTCTACTTGCTGTGCAGCGTGGTTGGCGGTGTACTTGCCGTCTGGGGCGGATTTGCCCTGGCACGCCTTTATCAGTAGCAGGCTGTTTAAAAACTATCTGCGTTGCCATCGCGGCGTTAAAAACAGGCTCAAATGCTCATTTACAGCTCGTAAACTCCGCTTTTCGCCTGTTTTCGCCTTGCGCTGGCTGCCTCGCCTACGTTTTTCAACGGCCTGCTAACCGGGCTGGCTAGGGCGGTCTGGCACCCAACCCGGTTAAAGCCTTAAACTGCGCGGCATTGCGCGTCATGGCCAAGGCCATGCAAACCCTTGTGATGTGTTGAGACCAGAACATGCTTGATTCAAAACTCGTTCGTACCCAGCTCCATGAAGTGGCCGAGCGCCTGGCTGCCCGTGGTTTTGTCCTTGATGTTGCGCGTTTCGAAGCGCTGGAAGCCCAGCGCAAGGATGTGCAAACCCGCACCGAGCAGCTGCAGGCCGAACGTAACAGTCGCTCCAAATCCATTGGCCAGGCCAAGCAACGCGGCGAAGATATTGCGCCTCTGCTGGCCGAAGTTGACCAAATGGGCAGCGATCTGGAGCAGGGCAAGCGTGACCTCGACAGCATTCAGACTGAACTCGACACCCTGCTGCTGAATATCCCCAACCTGCCGCACGAATCGGTGCCGGTCGGTGAGGACGAAGAGGGCAACGTTGAGGTGTCGCGCTGGGGCACACCGCGCAGCTTCGATTTCACGATTCAGGATCACGTAGCCCTTGGCGAGCAGCACGGCTGGCTGGATTTCGAGACCGCCGCCAAGCTGTCCGGCGCGCGCTTTGCCGTGCTGCGTGGCCCCATCGCCCGCATGCACCGTGCCCTGGCGCAATTTATGATCAACCTGCACACCAGCGAGCACGGTTACGAAGAGGCCTACACGCCCTATTTGGTGCAGGCGCCTGCGCTGCAAGGCACCGGTCAGTTGCCGAAGTTCGAGGAAGACCTGTTCAAGATCAGCCGCGAAGGCGAAGCCGATCTGTACTTGATCCCGACCGCCGAAGTGTCGCTGACCAATATCGTTGCCGGCGAAATTCTCGATGCCAAACAGCTGCCTTTGAAGCTGGTTGCGCACACCCCGTGCTTCCGCAGTGAAGCCGGTGCATCCGGTCGTGATACCCGTGGGATGATCCGTCAGCACCAGTTCGACAAGGTCGAGATGGTGCAGATTGTTGAGCCGAGTAAATCTTTCGAAGCGCTGGAAAGCCTGACTGCCAACGCCGAGCGCGTGCTGCAGCTGCTTGAGCTGCCATACCGCAAACTGGCGCTGTGCACCGGCGATATGGGCTTCGGCGCGGTAAAAACCTACGACCTGGAAGTCTGGGTGCCGAGCCAGGACAAGTACCGCGAGATTTCCTCGTGCTCCAACTGCGGCGACTTCCAGGCGCGCCGTATGCAGGCGCGCTACCGTAACCCGGAAACCGGCAAGCCCGAACTGGTGCACACCCTCAACGGTTCCGGCCTCGCAGTCGGTCGCACCCTAGTCGCCGTGCTGGAGAACTATCAGCAGGCCGATGGCAGCATTCGCGTGCCAGATGTGCTGAAGCCCTATATGGGCGGTATCGAAGTCATTGGCTAACAGGCTTCAGTTACCTGCGACGGGGCGGCCAGTGCCGCCCCGTTTTGTTTACCCGATCGAGAGCGTGCGTCATGGATTTTCTGCCCCTGTTCCACAAACTGCAGGATCGCCTGGTATTAGTGGTCGGTGGCGGCGAAGTTGCCGTGCGCAAGGCGCGCTTGCTCAGTGACGCTGGCGCGACGCTGCGGGTAGTAGCGCCGGATATCCGCGATGAATTGCGTGAAATGGCCAACGCCCGTAATGGCGAAGTGCTGCTGCGTGATTATCAATCGACGGATCTGCAAGGCGTGGCGCTGATTATTGCCGCCACCGATGATGAACCGCTGAATGCGCAGATATCGGCCGAAGCTCAGGCCTTGGGCATCCCGGTCAATGTGGTGGATGCGCCGAAGCTGTGCAGCGTAATTTTTCCGGCCATCGTCGACCGCTCACCCTTGATTGTGGCGATCACCAGTGGCGGTGATGCACCAGTGCTGGCCCGGCTGATTCGCGCCAAGATCGAAACCTGGATTCCCGCCACCTACGGCCAGTTAGCCGGCTTGGCCAAACGCTTTCGTGCTCAGGTCAAAGGGCTGTTTCCCGATGTGCAGCAGCGCCGGGTGTTCTGGGAGGATGTGTTCCAGGGCCAGGTCGCCGAAAGCGTGTTCGCCGGCAAGTTGCAGGAAGGCCAGCGTCTGCTGGAAGAGAAGATTGCCGGGATTGCCCCGCGCACCCTGGGCGAGGTGTATCTGGTCGGCGCCGGGCCGGGTGATCCTGACCTGCTGACCTTTCGCGCCCTGCGCCTGATGCAACAGGCCGACGTAGTGCTCTACGACCGTTTGGTAGCGCCTGCGATTATCGAACTGTGCCGCCGCGATGCCGAGCGCATCTATGTCGGCAAACAGCGCGCCGAGCATGCCGTGCCGCAGGAGCAGATCAATCAGCGCCTGGTAACCCTGGCCAAAGAAGGCAAGCGCGTGCTGCGCCTGAAGGGCGGTGACCCCTTTATCTTCGGTCGCGGCGGCGAAGAAATCGAAGAGCTGGCCGCCCACGGCATTCCCTTCCAAGTGGTACCGGGCATCACCGCCGCTTCAGGCTGCGCCGCTTATGCCGGGATTCCGCTGACTCACCGTGACCATGCGCAGTCCGTGCGCTTTGTCACTGGCCACCTGAAAGATGGCAGCAGTGATTTGCCTTGGAACGAGCTGACAGCCAGCAGCCAGACCCTGGTGTTCTATATGGGCTTGGTGGGCTTGCCGATCATCTGCCAGCAACTGATTGCCCATGGCCGCGCCGCAACAACCCCAGCGGCATTAATCCAGCAAGGCACCACGCAGAACCAACGGGTGTTTACCGGCACCCTGGCCAATCTGGCCGAGTTGGTGGCGGAGCATAAGGTGCACGCGCCGACCCTGGTGATAGTCGGCGAAGTGGTGCAGCTGCGCGAGAAGCTGGCCTGGTTCGAAGGGGCTCAGGCCAGCGTCTGATTGCGCGCGACCCACAGCTGCGCTGCGCGCTCCAGGGCTTGTTCACGCGGTTCGCCAAGGGCGCGCAAGGCCAGGGCCATGGTGCTGATTACGGCAAGCTGGCCGTAATCATCCGCCACTTCACCGCCCCAGAATGCTGCTAGATGAGCGGGTTGCAGTGATTCCGGTTTCACGTGGCGCAGCGCCGACAGCGCCGGCCATTCCTCATCCCAGTTGTCGCCATTGGCTGTGCCATACAGGTGGCTGGTGGCATCTGGGTTGATCTCGATTTCGCCGCCTTCACCCTTGATCACCACCGCGTTATCACCGAGCAACTGGCTGGCTTCGCGGTGCACCGCCTGATAACCCGGATGAAAGATGCTTTGCAGGCCGCAACGCGCGCCCAGCGGATTGAGAATGCGTGCCAGGGAATGAATCGGTGAGCGCAGGCCAAGGATATTGCGCAGGTCGATCATCCGTTGCAGTTGCGGCATCCAGTCGCCTAGCGGGATAAACGCCAGCTGCTGTTGCGCCAATGCCTGCTCGACGCCATCCCAGTTGCGACACAGTGGAATGTGCAGGGCTTCGAGCAGCTGTTCGCTGTACATACGCCCGGCGGTGTGCGGGCCGCCACCGTGCAGCAGGATACGAATGCCGCTATTGGCCAGGGCTTTGGCGGCCAGCAGGAACCAGGGCAGGTGGCGCTTCTTCCCGGCATAGCTGGGCCAGTCCAGATCCACCTGAATGGCCGGCGCCTGCAGACGCGCACGCACGGCTTCGGCAAAGCCGGCCATTTCCTCAGCGCTTTCTTCCTTGTGCCGCAGCAGCATTAGAAAGGCGCCCAGCTGGCTTTCTTCGGCCTGACCGTCAAGCAGCATGCCCATGGCGTCACGGGCCTCCTCGCGGCTCAGGTTGCGCGCACCGCGCTTACCCTTGCCGAGAATGCGCACAAATTGAGCGAAGGGATGTTCCGGCGGAGTCACAAGGTTCATAGGCAATTGGTCGGCTTGGGCAGGCCCGCCAGCTTGGCGGCGAGTTTGGCGGGAGCGCCATTGAACAGGCGATTGAGATTCAGGCTGTTGCCTTTCTCGGGGCCGAGTTTGCCGGCAACAAATTTGATCAGCGGGCGATTGGCCGGCGACAACTGAAACTCGTCGTAGAAGCTGCGCACCAGCCAGAGGATTTCCCAGTGCTCGGTGCTCAGGCTGATGCCTTCACGATGCGCCAGGGCGTGCGCGGCGGCCTCGGACCAATCTGCCAGGTCAAGCAAATAGCCGTCGTTGTCCAGCGCCAGGCAGCGGCCTTCAACATTCAATGCTGTCATAGCCAAGTGTTTACCTTGTCGTAGTGACAGCTCAGGGCAACGAACGCGGGGTAATCGACCAGCGTAAGGCGGGCTGGGTGCGTAAGGCCACGCGCCTGAACATCTTCATCCAGGGCATACAACGCAATGGCTTCGGGCATCAGCTCCAGTGCCTGACGCTGCGCGCTGCCGGCCTGCAGGGCGTAAACCGCATCACCACAGAGCAGCAGAGCATCCTGGCTGCCGAGTAGGCGCAGGCAGCTGCTCAGGCGGCTATCGGTAAAGGGTGAGTGTGAGAGTACGTGCAAGGTAGCCATCAGAGCGTAATCACCTGGTCGTAGCGGTCAATCAAGGCGCTTAGCCCAGCATCATTCAGCCTCTCGACAGTAAGGCTGCTGGGCTGGTTCTGCAGGCCGCGTTCTTCCAGGCTGCGCTGGGCCACATACAGCGCTTCGACACCGAACATCGGCAGGGCCTGTAGGTTGGCGCTGAGGTCTTTCTGCTGCAGGTTGGCCGGTTGCTGTGCGCCGCTCAGCTGGAATACCCCGTCATCGAGAAACAGCATGGCAATCGGCAAATCGAAGGCGCCGCCGGCCAGCGCTATATCCAGCGCTTCCCGCGCGCCGGGACCGGACCAGGGCGCTTGGCGGCTGATGATCAACAGTGACTTACTCATCTCAAGGCCCTCCAAAGCACACCAGGCGGTCCGCCAGCTGCGCTGCTTCGTGCAACTGACCGAGGCCGGAAAGCTCCCAGGGTGCATCCAGGTTGGCGGCAGTGCGCGAGTAGCGCTGCGCTTCGTCTTCGTTCAATACGCCACGGCGCAGGGCAGCGGCGATGCACACCACGCCATCCAGTTGCTGCGTTTGCACAAACTCTCGCCATTCGCGCGGTAGATCCACTTCATCCTGCGCGCAGACCACATTGCTCGACGCGCTGTGCACGCCGTCCTGATAGAAAAACAGCCGCACAATCTCATGCCCGCCCGCCAATGCCGCCTGAGCAAAACGCAGTGCGCGGCGCGAGGAGGGCGCATGAGGAGCAGAGAACAGGGCGATGGCGAACTTCATAGCAAACCTGGCAAGCCAATTTGCCGGAATGATAAAGCCTGAGCCGCCAAGATGCGCGCAGCAGGCATAAAAAAGCCCGCCGGAGCGGGCTTTCACAGCAACCTGAATCAGTCGTCGCCGCCCATGATGCCGAAAATCTGCAGCAGGCTTATGAACAGGTTGTAGATCGATACATACAGGCTGATGGTCGCCATGATGTAGTTGCGCTCGCCGCCGTGGATGATCGCGCTGGTCTGGAACAGGATGCAGGCCGAGGAGAACAGCACGAAACCTGCGCTGATCGCCAGTTGCAGGCCGCTGATCTGGAAGAAGAAGCCAGCAACCATCGCACCCAGCAAAACAAAGAAACCTGCAGTGATAAAGCCACTGAGGAAGCTCATGTCCTTGCGAGTAGTCAGTACGTAAGCCGACAAGCCGCAGAACACTAGGGCGGTCATGGCAAAAGCAGAGCTGACAACTTCAGCACCGTTGGCCATGCCCATGTAGCGATTGAGAATCGGGCCGAGGGTGTAGCCCATAAAGCCGGTCAGGGCGAGGGTCGAAACCAGGCCCCAGGCCGAGTTGCGCAGTTTGGCGGTAAGGAAGAACAGGCCGTAAAAGCCGATCAGCACCACGAAGATATTCGGATAAGGCACATTGGCACGCTGCGCGATGTACGCCACCAGGCCGCTAAAGGCCAGGGTGATGGCCAGCAGGCCATAGGTGTTGCGCAGGACGCGGCTGACTTCTTGCTGCTCAACCTGCGTGTGGTCAAGTGCATAATTGTGTTCGTTCATGGCGACACTCCTGAAATGGCTGATGGTTCCGTGACCAAGGTCAGGCCCGATCATAGCAGAGGCAGATAAAGAGCCAATACACAGAGTTTGACAGCGTGTTGCGTTCGGGTAAGATTGCCGCCCGCAAACGCCGGAAGCGTGGCAGAGCGGTTGAATGCAACGGTCTTGAAAACCGTCGAAGGGGAAACTCTTCCGTGAGTTCGAATCTCACCGCTTCCGCCAAATTACTCTGGCCGTCAAAATGCAGCTTTGTTGGCGCTTGCATCTTGACGGTTATGCGCCAAGCTGGGTTTTAATAAATCTCCAGCCTTCCAACCCAACCAGCCGCTCTTGGCGGCTGATGCAAACGGGGTGTCGCTTGATCAGGGTGCTAGTTGTTGATGACCACGACCTGGTACGCACCGGCATCACCCGGATGCTGTCCGATATCGACGGCTTGCATGTGGTTGGTCAAGCCGAGTCTGGCGAAGAATCCCTGAAGAAAGCCCGCGAGTTGAAGCCCGATGTTGTCCTGATGGACATCAAGATGCCGGGCATCGGCGGTCTCGAAGCTACACGCAAACTGATCCGCAGCCATCCCGACCTTAAAGTCGTCGCAGTCACCGCGTGCGAAGAAGACCCGTTCCCTACACGCCTGCTGCAGGCCGGTGCCGCCGGTTACCTGACCAAGGGCGCCGCGCTGGAAGAAATGGTCCAGGCCATCCGCATGGTATTCAGCGGCCAGCGCTATATCAGCCCGCAGATTGCCCAGCAGCTGGCACTCAAGTCGTTCCAGCCGCAGAGCAGCAATTCGCCTTTTGATCTACTGTCCGAGCGTGAAATCCAGATCGCCCTGATGATCGCCGGCTGCCAGAAGGTTCAGGTCATCTCCGACAAGCTCTGCCTGTCGCCGAAAACCGTAAACACCTACCGCTATCGCATCTTCGAAAAGCTGTCGATCACCAGCGATGTCGAGCTGGCCCTGCTGGCCGTACGCCACGGCATGATTGATGCCACCAGCTGACGACAGCCGCGCCGCCTTCGATTCAAGCGCGTTTCTCTCCACCTGCAGCGGCCGCCCTGGCGTGTACCGCATGTTTGATGTGGACGCCAAGCTGCTCTATGTCGGTAAAGCCAAGAACCTAAAAAAGCGCCTGGCCAGTTACTTTCGTCAGAGCGGGCTGGCGCCAAAGACCGCCGCGCTGGTAGGCCGAATCGCCCAGATCGAAACCACCATCACCGCCAACGAAACCGAAGCCCTGTTGCTTGAGCAGACGCTGATTAAGGAATGGCGGCCGCCGTACAACATTCTGCTGCGCGACGATAAGTCCTACCCCTATGTGTTTCTTTCCGACGGTGACTTCCCACGCCTGAGCATCCACCGTGGCGCGAAAAAGCAGAAGGGCCGTTACTTCGGCCCATATCCCAGTGCCGGCGCCATCCGTGAAAGTCTCAACCTGTTGCAGAAAACCTTTCTGGTGCGCCAGTGTGAAGACAGCTTCTACAAGAACCGCACGCGGCCCTGCCTGCAGTACCAGATCAAACGCTGCAAAGGCCCCTGCGTCGGCCTGGTAGAGCCCGCTGAATATGCTGATGACGTACGCCACTCGGTGATGTTTCTTGAAGGGCGCAGCAATGCCCTGACCGATGAGTTGTCCAGTGGCATGCAGGCTGCCGCCATGGCCCTCGACTTCGAGCGGGCGGCCGGCCTGCGTGACCAGATATCTCTACTGCGCCGCGTGCAAGACCAGCAGAGCATGGAAGGTGGCACTGGTGATGTGGACGTGGTCGCCGCCATGGTCAACCCTGGCGGCGCGTGCGTGCATTTGATCAGCGTGCGCGGCGGTCGGGTGCTGGGCAGCAAAAACTTCTTCCCGCAGGTGGCGATTGAGGAGGAGGGCAGCGCTGTACTGCTGGCCTTCCTCGCGCAGTATTACCTGAGCAGCCAGGAGCGCGATCTGCCGAGCGAGCTGATCGTCAATGCGCAGCACGAAGACTTCCCCACGCTGATTGCCGCCATTGATGAGCTGCGTGGCCGAGAGCTGAGCATCAGCTACCGTGTGCGCGGCACTCGCGCACGCTGGCAGCAGCTTGCCGTGACCAATGCCGAGCAAGCGCTGGCGGCGCGCTTGGCCAACCGGCAGCACGTTGCTGCGCGCTTTGACGCCCTGGCCCAGGCGCTGGATATGGATGAAGTGCCGCAGCGCCTGGAGTGCTTCGACATCAGCCACTCCAGCGGTGAAGCAACCGTTGCCTCCTGCGTGGTGTTCGGCCCGGAAGGCCCGCTGAAATCCGATTACCGCCGCTACAACATCGAGGGCGTAACGCCTGGCGACGACTACGCCGCTATGCATCAGGCGCTAACTCGGCGCTTCAGCAAGATCAAGGATGGCGAAGGCAAGCTGCCGGACATCCTCCTGGTCGACGGTGGTAAAGGCCAGTTGGCCATGGCCCGCGAAGTACTCGAAGAGCTGTCGGTGCCTGATCTGATCCTGCTTGGTGTGGCCAAGGGCACCACGCGCAAGCCAGGTTTGGAAACCCTGTACCTGAATGATGCTGCCCATGAGTTCACCCTGCCGGGCAACTCGCCGGCGCTGCACCTGATTCAGCAAATCCGCGATGAGTCACACCGTTTTGCCATCACCGGGCACCGCGCCCGCCGTGGCAAAACCCGGCGCACCTCGACTCTTGAGGAAGTTGCCGGCGTAGGGCCTAAGCGTCGACGCGAGCTGCTCAACCACTTTGGTGGGCTGCAGGAACTGTCCCGCGCCAGCATCGAAGAAATCGCCAAAGCCCCTGGGATCAGTAAAAAACTCGCCGAGTTGATTTATGCAGCCCTGCACAGTGAGTAGAATGCCGGTTCTCTTTACCGCCAAGTTGTGCCGATGAATATCCCCAACCTGCTTACCGTGCTCCGTGTATTGCTGATACCGGTGTTTATTCTGTTGTTCTACCTTCCCTTCAGTTGGAGCTATTGGGCCGCCAGCGCGGTGTTTTCAGTTGCTGCGGCAACAGACTGGCTGGATGGTTACCTGGCTCGCCGCTGGGAGCAGAGCACGCCTTTTGGAGCATTCCTCGACCCGGTGGCCGACAAGCTGATGGTGGCGGTTGCCCTGGTATTGCTGGTGGCAGAGCACGCCAACCTCTGGCTGACCCTGCCTGCAGCGATCATCATCGGCCGCGAAATCGTGGTATCGGCACTGCGTGAATGGATGGCCGAGCTGGGCGCACGCGCACATGTCGCTGTATCCAATTTGGCCAAGTGGAAAACCGCCGCACAGATGGTGGCGCTGGTCATCCTGCTGGCCAATCCGCCAACGTACACCGCCTGGGTTTTGCTGGGTTATGCACTGTTGATCATTGCTGCCGTACTGACCCTGTGGTCGATGGCGCAGTACCTGCTGGCCGCATGGCCACACCTGCGAATCACCCCGGAAAAGAAATAAGCTTTTTTGAATCAAGGGGTTGACGGGCCGTTCTGAAGCTATAGAATGGCGCCCGTCAACACGACAAGCGGGAATAGCTCAGTTGGTAGAGCACGACCTTGCCAAGGTCGGGGTCGCGAGTTCGAGTCTCGTTTCCCGCTCCAGATTTCAACGGGCCGTTTTACACGGTCCGTTTAGTTTCAAGGCTGAGTAGCAGAGTGGTTATGCACCGGATTGCAAATCCGTGAACGCCGGTTCGATTCCGACCTCAGCCTCCAATTAGAAAGGCCTCGTAGATCACTGATTTACGAGGCTTTTTCATTTAAGCTTGAGACCTTGCGAGGCATCCAAGGGCTGTATATAGTCCAAGCCTCACAACGCAGCGCTACCGCCCGAATGGCGAAATCGGTAGACGCAAGGGACTTAAAATCCCTCGGGGGTAACCCCGTGCCGGTTCGATTCCGGCTTCGGGCACCATTGACATGATTTCAGATGTTCCCTAATGAACCTGAAACCCACTAAAACCGGCACTCTCAGCCGGTTTTTTGTGCGTGCATGATTTGCGCAATCTCTGTTCTTAGGGATAAGGCATGATCGACATGCTGCTTCCTGAATTCATAGAATTAGTGCAACGCCGGGTAAGGTGCTGCCCCTATGTTTTATTCCGAACTCAGCGTCGCGGAGCGCTTCGACTTCAAGAGCCCCATCTAAGTCATGGGTAAGGTGATGCACAAAACCATGGCTATGCAGCATGATGCACCAGCGTCAACTCAATAACCGTGTGCACTCAGCTCTTGCAGCCGCCCTCATCATCAGAGCCTTACCTGTATGCCTCACAGCAAGAATCTTACGTCTGTTCCTCATCGTGTTTCCGCTGATACGCGACGTCATCATTTCGGGCACGAAGGGGCAGTTGTATGGCTAACAGGTTTGTCAGCCTCCGGTAAGTCAACACTGGCTATGGGGCTTGAAGAAAAAATGCTAGCGCTTGGATATGCCTGTTACACCTTGGATGGCGATAACGTCCGCAATGGTTTGAATGCCAATCTTGGTTTTTCACCGGCAGATCGTGCAGAGAATATCCGTCGGGTTGGCGAAGTAGCGGCGCTATTCGCTGATGCAGGATTGATTTGTATCACTGCGTTCATCTCGCCTTATCAGGAAGATCGATTGCTGGCACGCAGGGCGAGCCGTCAGACGCGGTTTCATGAAATCTATGTATCAGCGGATTTGTCTACCTGCGAGGCGCGTGATCCCAAAGGGCTTTACCGTAAAGCGCGGGCAGGGGAGTTGTGCGACTTTACTGGTATTGATGCGCCATATGAAATTCCGGATTCACCAGACCTTGTTATCAATACGTGTCACGAGTCGCCCGCTCAAAGCATTGAGCATCTACTGGATTATTTGTTGAAGCAGCATCCCCTGCGTTGATCTGTCATGTCGACGTGGTTTAACTGCGCCCCCTACAACCACGTGATTTCTTCCACCTTGCGGCTATTCCCTTGACGCTCCCCGCTGCTGTCGTAGACTCCGCCCATCCGTCAGGGAGTAACGGTTATGCGTTGTTTGAGTGGTTGGGTAGTGGGGTTGGCTTTAGTGGCGAGCGGGGTTCAGGCACAGACCTCTGCGAGCGATGATCCGTTGCTCGAGAGCAGTGTCTTGATCACGGCGCCAAGCGGCGCAGAGGCGCGTGGGGTGCTGCGCGCACGGGACCAGGCGGTGCTGGCCAGTGAGTTGGCCGGGCGTATTGTTGAGTTGCCATTCAGCGAAGGTGAGTCCTTCAAAAAGGGCGATACCCTGGCGCGGTTCGATTGCGCGGCCTATCAGGCTCAGCTCAAGGCCGCTCAGGCCGCGAGCCGGGGGGCCAATGAAGAGTTGGCGCATAACCGGCAATTGGCAGCGCTGAATTCAGTCGGGCGCTTTGAGGTGGCGCGGGCCGAGGCCCGACTCAGCGAAGCCCAGGCGCAGTCTCAGGTGTATCAAGTACAGGTTAAACGCTGCAGCGTGATTGCACCGTTCGATGGTCAGGTGGTGGCGCGTAAGGTCCAGCGTTATGAAAGTGTGGCTGCCGGCGCACCGTTGCTGGACGTGGTCGATAACCGCACTCTGGAGATCCACCTGCTGGTGCCCTCGCGCTGGATGAGCAGGCTCAAACCCGGCCAAGCCTTCACGTTTACCCCCGATGAAACCGGCCAGCCGTTGCAGGCGACGGTCAAGCGCCTGGGCGCGCGTATCGACGAAGGCAGCCAGACTCTGCTGCTGGTGGCGAGCTTGCCGGATGCCACGGGTTTGTTGTCTGGCATGAGCGGCACGGCGCATTTCCCGGAGGGGCAGTGAACGCGCCGCTAAAGGGCAGCGCCGAGCAGGCGTTCGCCCGCTTTCTCGATCTGGAGCGCCAGACTCGCGCCGCGCGAACGCCAGCACAGTTGAGTTACAGCCTGGTCAACGATGGCCAGGCCCTGTTTGGTTTTCGTCACGCGGCACTGTTGATTGCCGGCAAGGTTGAGGCTGTCACGGGGGTGAGCGCCGTAGAGCCGCACGCACCGTTCGTGGCCTTTGTCGAACAGGCGGTGGCGCACCTGTTCAAGCAAAGCCTGCTAAATCAGGCTCGGGTCATTGCCCCCGATGAGGTGAGTGAGCCCATTCAGGCGGACTGGCAAAGCTTGTCGGCCGGCCAGGTGTTCTGGCTGCCGTTGATCGATCATCAGGGCCAGGTGTTCGGCGGCTTGTGGCTGGCGCGAGATTTACCCTGGTCACCGCCCGAGCAGGTGCTGCTGTCACAGTTGGGCGATACCTACAGCCATGCCTGGCTGGCGTTGCAACCGCGCAAACCCTGGCGCCTGCGCTGGACGCGCAAACGCCAGGCTGCGCTGCTGGTAGCACTGCTACTGGTATTGCTGATCCCGGTACGCCAGTCGGTACTGGCCCCGGCCGAAGTTGTGCCGCTGGGCGGCCAAGTGGTGGCGGCGCCACTGGACGGGGTGATCGCTGAATTTCTGGTCAAGCCCAACCAGAGCGTCAAGAACGGCGACCTCTTGCTGCGCTTTGAAAGCACCAGCCTCAAGGCTCAGGCCGATGTGGCCGAGCGTGCGCTGGGCGTGGCCGAAGCCGAACTCAAGGCCAACTCCCAGCGCTCGTTTGCCGATGCGGAGTCGAGTTCGAGGCTTGATCTGCTGGCGGCGCGGGTCGAACAGAAACGTGCCGAGCATGACTACGCCATCGAGCTACTCAAGCGCAGTGAAGTGCGTGCCGAACGCGACGGCATTGCGGTGTTTGCCGATGCCGAGCGCTGGCTCGGCAAGCCGGTGCAGACCGGAGAACGGTTGATGGAAATTGCTGATCCGAATCAGGCTGAGTTACGTATTGAACTGGCTGTCGGCGATGCAATTGCCCTGGAGCCCGGCGCACCTGTGTCGTTGTTTCTAGATAGCGATCCGTTACAGCGTCACCAGGCCAAGCTTGAGCGTTCGGCCTATGAGGCGCAGCCCACTGCTGCCGGGCAATTGGCCTATCGCCTGGATGCGCGCTTCAATGCCGCCGCACCGCGCATCGGCCTGCGCGGCACGGCGAAAATCTTTGGCGACCGTGCCCCGCTGGCGCTCTACCTGCTGCGCCGGCCACTGGCGGCTCTGCGCCAGAGCGTAGGCCTGTAGCATGAACCTGCCTAGCCTGAGGTCGGACCTGCAACTGTCGTCCGCCGCGCCCGACCTGGACGGCTCATCGCAATGGACCCTGGCTGACCCGGTGCGCGGGCGCTATTTCAAGCTCGGCGCAGCGGCGATGCGCTTGCTGCGTCATTGGTCCCTGGGCGATTCACAGCAGGTACTGCAGGCGGCAAATCGTGAGCCGGGCCTGCCGCTCACAGGGGAATCACTGGAGCAGTTGCTGGTGTTTTTGCGTGGGCACGACCTGATCAGCGCGATGGACCCGCAGCAGCGCGACAGTTATCAGTTCAAAACGGCGGCCCAGCGCCAGAGCCTGTGGCAGATCCTGCTGCATCAATACCTGTTTTTCCGCATTCCGCTGTGGCGTCCGGACGCTTTTCTCAACCGCACCTGGCCGTGGCTCGCACGTTTCGGCCCCGGCATCTTGCGCTATGGCATCCCCCTGACCCTGGGCCTGGGCGTTTTTCTGGTGTCGCGGGACTGGCAGCGGTTTATCGCGACTTTTCCGCACCTGTTCAGCCTGGGCGGTGCGCTGGCATTTGCAGTAGCGCTGTTTTTTGCCAAGCTGTGCCACGAGTTCGGCCATGCGTTTATGGCCAAGCGTGCCGGCTGCCGTGTGCAAAGCATGGGCGTGGCCTTTATGGTGCTGTTGCCGATGTTTTATACCGACGTCAGTGACGCCTGGCGGGTCAATGATCGGCGGGCACGCCTGCTGATTGGTGCAGGCGGTGTGTTGGCAGAATTGCTCCTGGCGTGCATCGCCTTGCTGGCGTGGTCACTGTTGCCCGACGGACCGGCGCGCACCGCAGCCTTTATGCTGGCCAGCGCTACCTGGATCACCACACTGATCATTAATCTGAACCCCTTTATGCGCTTCGACGGATATTTCCTGCTCAGTGACTTTTGGGCGGTGGACAACCTGCAAGGTCGGGCCTTTGCCCTGTGTCGCTGGCGCCTGCGTGAAGCCCTGTTTGGCTCTGGCGCAGCGGCGCCAGAGCCATGGTCGGCAACGATGCGCCGTCGCTTACTGATCTGGGGCTACGGTGCCTGGCTGTGGCGGGCCGTCTTATTCTTGGGCATTGCCTTGGCGGTCTATCACCTGTTCTTCAAGGTGCTGGGCATTTTTCTAATGATAGTGGAACTGGTGTGGTTCATTTTTATGCCCATCGCGAAGGAGTGGCGGCAATGGTGGAGCCAGCGTGAACAGGCTCACAGCCCGCGGGTGCTGCTAACAGGTATGGGGTTACTGGCGGTATTGCTGGCTCTGTTATTGCCCTGGCGCAGCGCAGTAGAAGTACCGGCAATGTTTGAAGCCGGGCGCGCCAGCACCTTGCATGCGCCTGTTGCTGCGCGGATTAAGCAGGTCAACGTGCAGGACGGCCAGAGCGTTGCACAGGGTGATGTGTTGATTGAACTGGACTCCCCCGACATGGCCTCGCGTCTGGCTATCGTGCGCAGGGAAATCCAGATTCTGCAGCTACAGATGCGCCGTCAGGCCGGACGCAGTGAAACCGCAGCCGATGCCGGTATCGTCGAACAGCAGCTAGCCGAAGCGGTGGCCGAATACCGTGGCCTAGCCGCCCAGCGCGAGCGCTTGTTGTTACGTGCCCCCCATGCCGGCGAGGTACGCGACCTGCTCGCGAATCTGGTTGCGGGCCGATGGTTGTCTCCGTCGCAGCCGCTGGCGCGGGTGGTCCAGCGCGACTCGCGGTTGCGCGGCTACCTCGCCGAAGCCGAGCTATGGCGGGTCGAGCCTGGGGCCACGGGGCGCTTTATTGCCGATGACCCGATGCACCCCTCGATTGCCGTGCAATTGGATGAAATCGATACCAACGGCGTAGCCTGGCTGGAACAACAGGCATTGGCCTCCGATCACCACGGCCCGATTGCCGTGCGCCGCAATGCGCAGCAACGGGCCGAGCCGGTGCAGGCGCAATATGGGGTGCGCTTGAGTGCTATTGGCGACACCCTAGCCCCGAAGCAACCCTTGCGTGGTGTAGTGGTGTTGCAGGGGCAAGGTGAATCAATACTGAGCGCGGTCTGGCGTCAGCTAGCCGCGTTAGGCGTCAGGGAAAGCGGTTTTTAAGGAGCACGGATGAAGTCAGTGACGGCAGATGGGTTGGTAATTCGTCCAGCGCGAGCGAGTGATGGGCCGTTTCTGCAAGGCCTTTACCAGGCAGCGCGGCCGGATCTGCAATGGATCGATGGCGAGCCTGAGCACATTCAGCAGGTCGTTGCGCAGCAGTTCCAGGTACAGGAACAAGGACTGGGGGAGCATTTTCCCGATGCCATGCATTACGTCGTGGAAAAGCTCGGCACCGCTATCGGCGCCTTGAGTACCGATTTTGGCCCCAATGAAATTCGTGTGCTGTACCTGGCCTTTATCCCTCAGGCTCGCGGCCAGGGCTATGGTCGGGCGGTGTTACAAGGCGTGCAGAGCGCCGCTCAACAGATTCGCTGCCCAGTAGCGACCGTGGTCTGGGCCAGCAATCCCCACGCGCGCCAGCATTATCTGGCATTAGGCTTTGAGGTCGAGCAGCGCAATCCGGCGGCGGAACGTTTGGTGTGGTACCCAAACGTCAGCTGAGTGGCTCATGCCTCCTCATCAAGCCACAACAGCGCCCCTGTAGGAGCCAGCTTGCTGGCGATGCCCGCTCACCACCACGCTGGCTACCCCGTAGCTGCCCCGCCTCAGGGCAAAACGATACAGCCACTGCATGCCGCCGTTTAGTTAAACGCGATATAGAAATAACCCAGCGCAGGATCGCGGCCCAGGGCAGGGGTGCGTGAGACAAACAGCCCTTCCAGCCGCCCAAGTTCAGGCACCTCCAAGGTACAGAGGCCGTCCACAAAGGCTGTCGCCTCCAAACTATTTAACACCACGTTGAATGGCATACGTTCGCTGTGCGGCATCTTCGACCGAGGTAGTTCTTCGAGGTTTTCGATTTGCACCGGCAAGCAACTGCCGTCGGGTAGGGTTAGGCTGCTGGTTTGACCCAGCAACGGCTGGAAATGGCGGCTATGAACCTGTTGCAACATAGAGGTACTCCAAGCTGCCGGAGGGCCAACGTCCTCCGGCAGGTCAATCAGTTACGGGATGGGAAGATGCCTTGAAGGGCAATGCTGAAGTTGATCGTCAAGAAGGGATTCATGGTCGGCATCGGTGAACCGGCACCTGTGGGGGAAACCGTACCACTGACGGTAGTGTTAATGCCCTTGAGCGGCACGGGTGAGGCACCTAGCTGGTCGGAGTAAATAGTCGCAGCCCCTGGACCGCCCCCCGAAGTCCCCAAAAACGAGTTGGTAGCGGTTGGCGTGCTCACCGGGTTACTGGCTGGGTTTGCCAGTTCCACGGTGGTCGCAGCCGTGATGGTCGCAAGTGCGTGTGTGTGATTGGGCAGGTTGGCCAGTGTGGCGGTGACGGCTTCCGTACCGGAAACTGTGCCGATGATTCGGGGGGTCAAACCTGGGCCTGTACCCTGACCAAGCGGCAGACGGCCTTGCAGGTTAGGCAGCAAAAACGTGTTCTGGCTATTGCCTCCGTAGGTAACCCCGATCAGTGCGTATAGCGCCTGGTATTGCGCGATGTTCAGCGTTTGTCCATTGCACAGTGCCCAGTCCCTGGGGGCAAAGTTAAACGCGAACGGCTGGATCGTGCCGATAAATACTTCCATAGAATTTTCATCCCTTAACGATTGAACTGGCGGTACGTGACAAGACTGCGAAAAGACAAAGGGCGATCAGCCCGTGTTCTTTCAACGGTCGGCCTAGTCACGCACGCTTAGCGTAGACGGGCTCTTTTCATTCTGCCGCGCGGCAAGGGCAGACATTGCTATGCGCTGGTCTGAGTGATTCATCCGCGCAGGCTCAAGCCCCCGCGTCTGTTTTTCACAGTGCGCCGTGCATTTGATACCGAAATACTACTGGCTATGCGTGCTAACTGGTCTAGGCTTTGGTCTACAAAATGATGACGAACGGTGAAAGGGATGTCGCAGTTTCACTTCATTTCCGGTTTACCGCGCTCGGGGTCGACCCTGCTTTCTGCGATTCTCCTGCAGAACCCGCGCTTTCATGCCGGGATGACCAGCCCCGTCGGTTCGCTGTTCAACAGCGTCCTCCAGCAATGCAGCGCAGGCAGCGAGTTCGGCTCGGTGATCGACACCGACCTGCGTCGCCGCTTGTTACATGGGTTGTTCGACTCCTACTACGCCGATAAAGCCGATAAGCCCGTCATCTTCGACACCAACCGTCAGTGGTGCGCGCGCCTACCTGCCCTGCAGGACCTGTTTCCTCAAGCCAAGACCATCGCCTGCGTGCGCAATGTCGCTTGGGTGCTCGACAGCCTGGAGCGGATCTACCGCGCCAACCCCTTCGAGAACACCAAACTGTTCAATGACGACGACGAGCGCAGCACCGTCTACAGCCGCTGCGAAACCCTGGCGCAGCGCAACCGTCTGGTGGGGTTTGCCTGGACGGCGCTCAAAGAGGCCTACTACGGTGAGCATGCCGAGTCGCTGCTGATCGTTGATTACGACCTGCTGAGCCAAGCCCCGGAGCGGGTGATGCGTCTGGTTTACGCGTTCATTGGCGAACCCTGGTTCGAGCACGACTTCAATCAGTTGACCTACGACGCGCCGGCCTTTGATCAGTCCCTAGGGGTTGCTGGCTTGCACAAGGTCAGGCCCGAAGTTGCGCCACAAGCCCGGCGGACCCTATTGCCGCCGGACCTGTTTGAAAAGTATGCCGCGTTGTCATTCTGGCGCGATGGCGCCTCCAGCGCGGCCAATGTCATTCGTATGAAAACCGACGCCGCAATCCTTTAGATTGTGGTTTTCATTGATATGTTTGAGACGTTCGAGTTCGGGTGAACCTTATGTGGTGGAGCAAAGACAAGTCGCGGGTAACCGAGGGCGCACAGGCCCTGGCATCGCCAATGATCATGTCCTTGGAGCCGCGAATGCTGTTCGACGGTGCCGTGGCCGCTACCGTGGCCGATGCCGCACAGCAGGACGCCCAGCCCGCCAGCGACACCAGCCAAACCTCGACGGCTGATCAGGCCTCCGACAGTCAAACACCTCAGGGCCAGACCGACGCCACCGAGGCGGCTCTGCCGGGCAAGGCTGTGCTTTTTGTAGACTCCCGAGTCAAGGATACCGCCAGCCTGCTCGACGGCGTTGCACCCGGCACCCTGGTGGTGGAACTGGATGGCAGCAAGGACGGCCTGCAACAAATCGATGACTATCTGAAGAGCCACCAGGGCATCAGCTCGGTGCAGATTATTGCCCACGGTAATGCTGGCGATTTGTGGCTGGGCAACAGCTACCTGTCGGCAGACAACGTCCAGGCCCGTAGCGAGGTGCTGGCGCAGATTGGCCAGAACATGAATGCCGGGGGCGATATCCTGATCTACGGCTGTTACACCGCCGAAGGGGATCGTGGTCTGAGCCTGGTCGAATCCTTGGCGCAGTTGACTGGCCGTGATGTAGCGGCTTCTGATAACCGTACGGGGCTGGGCGGCGACTGGGACCTAGAAATCGCCGTCGGCAACATTGAAAGTGCCAACGTGTTGTCGGCCAGCGCCATGAGCGAATACCAATGGGGGTTGGCGATCTTGACTGCGACCAACAACCTAAATTCTGGCGTTGGTTCCTTGCGAGAGGCCCTGGTCTCTGCGCAGAACGGTGACATTGTTACCTTCAATGCCGGTATGACCGTCGCGCTGACCAGTGCGCTGGTGGTCGACAAAAACATCACCATCGATGGCGACCTTAATAACGACAACGTCGCCGATGTCACTCTGGACGGGCAGTACCGGACCCAGATACTCCGCGTAACGACCGGTACTACGGCCACTCTTGATGGCCTGGTGATTACCAAGGGGCTAGTGTCAGGCAACGGTGGTAACGGCAGCGAAGGAGCGCTAGGAGCCATGGGTGGTGCGATTTTCAACGCCGGCACCCTCACGCTCAAGAACGTGACTGTCACCTCCAATGCTGCAGCTGGCGGCGGCGGCGGCGGTGGCGTTGCAGGAGGTTACGTGGGCGGCGGCGGCGGCGGTGGCGGCGGTGTAGCTGGTCAGGGTGGAGGTAACGGCGGCTCAGCTGGATCGGGCACCGGCCCTTATGCAGGTGGGACGGGCAGCGGAGGCACTGGCGGTAATGGTGGTGGCTACTCACCTGCCTACATGGGCGGGCGTGGCGGCAGTAGTACCAGCGGATTGGGCGGACTGGGCACTTTTAACTACAGCAATGGTGGCAACGGCGGGGTGGCGTCCAACGGTACGATCTCGATCGGCGGTGGTGGTGGAGGTTCAGGTTGGGACGCTGTCGGTGGCAGCGGTGGCAATGCCGTTGGGGGTATCTATAACGCCGCTACAGGTACGCTGAAAATTACTGGCACGTCCGTCATCAGCAATAATATTGCGGCAGGCGGAGGCGGGGGTGGTGGCGGGGGCGTGGGCAGTAACTCCGCCAACGGCGGCGACGCCGGCCGCGGTGTCGGTGCCATCTGGAACAAAGGTTCGATCCTGATAACAGCCGCCAACTTCGCTGCATTGGCCGGTAACAACGGGGGCAGTGGCTTAGGCGGACCGAGCTCCGGCGGTGCCACAGGTAATTCTCCGTCATCTGTAAATAACATCTACGGCGACGGTGGTACCCTCGACACCAACTACCTACCAGACGAGACGCCGCCCACCGCCACCATTGTGGTGGCTAATACCAGCCTGAACTCTGGCGCCACCTCGCTGGTGACGATCACCTTCTCCGAGGCCGTTACCGGTTTTACCAACGCCGATCTTACGGTTGCCAACGGCACACTTAGCGCCGTCAGTAGCGGCGATGGTGGTATCACCTGGACCGCCACCCTGACTGCGGCCAGCAACATTACCGATACCACCAATGTCATCACCCTGGATAACACTGGCGTGCAAGATACGGCCGGCAATGCCGGGGTAGGTACCACTAACTCGAACAATTATGTTGTCAATGACACCGTTGCGCCCACGGCAAGCATTGTGGTGGCCGACACTGCGCTGAAGGTTGGTGAAACTTCGTTGGTGACCATCACCTTCTCTGAAGCGGTGAGCGGTTTTACCGCCGCCGACCTGACCGTCGCTAACGGCGCAGTCTCCGGGCTAAGCAGCAGCGATGGCGGTATCACCTGGACCGCAACCTTGACGCCGGATGCGCCCATCACCGATGCCACCAACCTGGTGACCCTGAACAACACCGGCGTCGCAGACCTCAATGGCAATGCGGGGGTTGGCACAACCAACTCCAATAACTATGCCATCGACACCCAGCGCCCGACCGCCACCATCGTGGTAGCCGATACCGCCCTGAGCGCCGGCGAAACCTCGCTGGTGACCATTACCTTCAATGAGGCCGTAACCGGTTTCACCAACGCCGACCTTACAGTTGTCAACGGCACGCTTAGCGCCGTCAGCAGCAGCGATGGCGGTATTACCTGGACCGCGACGCTCACCCCAACTGCCAGTATTAGCGATACCAGCAACCTGATCACCCTGGACAATACCGGCGTTAGTGACGCAGCGGGCAACGCCGGCAGCGGTACCACCGATTCCAACAATTACGCCATCGATACGTTGCGCCCGACCGCGAGCATTGTGGTCGCCGACACCGCCCTGAGTGTTGGCGAAACTTCGTTGGTGACCATCACCTTCAGCGAGGCTGTCAGCGGGTTTACCTTGGCCGACTTGACTGTTGCCAACGGCTCGCTGAGTGGCCTGAGTAGCAGCGACGGCGGTATCACCTGGACAGCGACACTAACGCCGAGCGCGAGCATCAGCGACGTCACCAACCTGATCGTGCTGGCCAACACAGGTGTGGCGGATGCGGCCGGCAACACCGGCACCGGCACTACCAGTTCCAACAACTACGCCATCGATACCCTTCGCCCGACGGCCAGCATCGTTGTTGCGGACACCGCGTTGAGCATCGGCGAAACCTCGCTGGTGACCATCACCTTCAGTGAGGCCGTGAGCGGCTTCACCAGCGCCGACCTGACGGTTGCCAACGGCACCGTCACCGGCCTGAGCAGCGGTGACGGCGGTATCACCTGGACCGGAACGCTCACGCCGAGCGCCAGCACGAGCGACACCACCAATCTGATTACGCTGGACAACAGCGGCGTCAGCGATGCAGCGGGCAACGCCGGCAGCGGCACCACTGATTCCAACAATTACGCCATCGACACCCTGCGACCTACCGCGACCATCGTGGTCGCCGACACCGCCCTGAATATCGGCGAGACGTCGCTTGTGACCATCACCTTCAGCGAAGCGGTGACCGGCTTCACCCTGGCCGACCTGACCGTTGCCAATGGCTCCTTGAGCAGTTTGAGCAGCAGCGACGGCGGTATTACCTGGACCGCGACGCTCACCCCAACTGCCAGTATTAGCGATACCAGCAACCTGATTACCCTGGACAATACCGGCGTTAGTGACGCAGCGGGCAACGCCGGTACCGGTACAACTGATTCCAACAATTACGCCATCGATACGTTGCGCCCGACCGCGAGCATTGTGGTCGCCGACACCGCCCTGAGTGTTGGCGAAACCTCGCTGGTGACCATCACCTTCAGCGAGGCGGTGACCGGCTTCGACAATTCGGACCTAAGCGTGGCTAACGCCACCCTGAGTGCGGTCAGCAGCAGCGACGGCGGCATCACTTGGACCGCAACACTGACGCCGACACTGGGCGTCAGCGATGCTTCCAACCTGATCACTCTGAACAACACCGGCATCAGCGATACGGCAGGCAACACCGGTACCGGTACCACCGACTCCAACAACTACCAAGTCGATACGAACGTGCCGATAGCCACCGTCGTGGTCGCCGATACGTCACTGATTATCGGCGAAACCTCATTGGTCACCATTACCTTCAATTCGGCGGTCAGCGGTTTCGACAACGCTGACCTGAGTGTCAGCAACGGCACGCTAAGTAACGTATCCTCCAGCGATGGCGGGGTGACCTGGACCGCCACCTTCATCCCGACCAGCAACATCAGCGACACCAGCAACGTGATCACCCTGGACAACACGGGCGTACGTAATGCGGCGAACAACGCCGGCATCGGCACCACCGACTCCAACAACTACGCCATCGACACCGTGCGTCCGACCGCGACCTTAGTCGTTGCCGACACGAGCATCGCGGCGGGCGAAACCTCGTTGGTTACCATTACCTTCAATGAGGCCGTCACCGGTTTCACCAACGCCAACCTTACAGTTGTCAACGGCACGCTTAGCGCCGTCAGTAGCGGCGACGGCGGTATTACCTGGACCGCGACGCTCACCCCAACTGCCAGTATCAGCGATACCAGCAACCTGATTACCCTGGACAATACCGGCGTTAGTGACGCAGCGGGCAACTCCGGCAGCGGTACCACCGATTCCAACAACTACGCCATCGACAACGTGCGCCCTACCGCGAGCATCGTGGTCGCCGACACTGCCTTGAGTCTCGGGGAAACCTCACTGGTGACCATCACCTTCAGCGAGGCGGTGACCGGCTTCGACAATTCGGATCTGAGCGTGGCTAACGGCACCCTAAGTGCGGTCAGCAGCAGCGACGGTGGCATCACCTGGACTGCAACCTTTACCCCGGCAGCTAACACCCGGGATGCAACCAACCTCATCACGCTGAACAACACCGGCGTGAGCGACGCGGCAGGCAATACCGGCACCGGCACCACCGATTCCGGCAATTACGCCATCGATACGCAGGTGCCTACAGCCACCATCGTGGTTGCCGATACCTCACTGATTATCGGCGAAACCTCACTGGTCACCATCACCTTTAACGAAGCCGTCAGTGGCTTCAACAATGCTGATCTGAGTGTCAGCAACGGCACATTGAGCAACGTATCCTCCAGCGATGGCGGCGTGACCTGGACCGCCACCTTCACCCCGACCAGCAACATCAGCGACACCAGCAACCTGATCAGCCTCGACACTAGTGGGGTGGTCAATGGGTCGGGTAATAGCGGGGTTGGCGTGGTGGACTCCAACAACTACGCGATCGACACCATTCGCCCAGGCGCTACTATCACCGTGGCTGACACCAGGCTGGGCATCGGCCAGACCACCACCGTAAACATTAGCTTTACCGAGGCGGTGACCGGTTTCGATCTGGCGGACCTCAGCGTCGCCAATGGTGTTTTGTCCAACCTCACCAGCAGTGACGGCGGCCTGACTTGGACGGCGACCCTGACGCCAACCGCCGGCGTCAACGACACCACTAACCTGATCCTGCTCGACAGCAGCAATGTGCAGGACATCGCCGGCAACGCAGGCGCTGGTATCGCGATCTCCGCCAACTACGTGCTCGACGCTACCCGGCCAACCGCAACCATCGTGGTGGCCGATCCTAACCTGAGTGTGGGAGAGATAACTCAGGTCACCATCACCTTCAGCGAAGCGGTGAGTGACTTCGACCTCTCGGACCTCAGCGTTACCAACGGCGAGATGAGCAACCTGAGCAGCAGTGATGGCGGTCTTACCTGGACCGCCACCTTCACCCCCACTGCGGACCTTACCGACCCGAGCAACTTCATTACTCTGGATACCAGTAATGTCAGTGATCTGGCGGGCAATGCCGGAGCGAGTGTGGCGGTATCCAACAATTATGTGATCGATACCGTGGCACCTAACGAGGTGAAACCGCCACCGGAGTTTCTGATCTCAGACCCTGTCACGGTTGTCCCTCCGGCTGAGGTGCCGTTGCAACCGATCGTCTTTACCCCGCCAACCGGTGATCTTGGCTCGCCGCTGGGCTTCCCGCCGCTGTTTGAGCAACGGGACCTAGGCGGCGGTATTCGGCCAATTGGCGATATCTTTATCAATCGTGGCGCACTGGCGCCGAGCTTTATCGCTCAAGTTTTCAGCAGCGAGGCGGCAGGTAATGGCGCCGGCCAGGGCTTCCTCGGCTTCGGTGGTGGGGATGGCGGGATATTCGGCAGTAGCACGATTGCGGGCCTATTCAGCCAGGATTTCGCCTCCGAGAGCGACTCAATGGATGCCTTCGGCAATCGGTCGATGCTGGGCGGTGATGGGCCCCAAGGCGTGTCTGGGCTATTTGGCGCACCCACCCTGGGCCAGCAACTGCAACACCTTAAAGACACTGAACAACGTCAGGTCAACAGCCTGGCAGCTGCATTAGAACAGGTCGGCATCAGCCAAATACAGGCCTGATGATAAAAGCTGGGGTATTTGGGGGTAATCCAAGGAATGAACAAAAGTCAGAAGTTATTCGGCATGAGTCTGCTGGCGTTGGTCGTGAGCGGTTGTGCGGTCACCAGTGAACCTATCGAGCGCAGCGTCAGCGAGGCGCGTGCCCGCACCGACCTGCTGAACATGTACAAGGATCAGGAGCCCCTCAGCGGGCCGCTGACCCTGCACCAGGCCATGGCCCGGGCAGTGAAGTACAACCTCGAGGGTCGCTTAAAAATCATGGAGGAGGCGCTGGCCAACCGCCAGCTTGACCTAGCCAGTTTCGACATGCTGCCGCGCATGGCCCTGGACGCTGGCTATGTGGGCCGCAATAACGTCAGTGCATCGAGCAGTGAAAGCGTGGAAACCGGTACCCAGTCGTTGGAACCCTCGACTTCGCAAGACCGTGATCGTGAAGTGGCCGACCTGACCATGGTCTGGAACGTACTCGACTTTGGAGTGAGTTATATCAGCGCCAAGCAGGCGGGTGATCAGCGCCTGATCGTGCAGGAACGCCGGCGCAAAGTGATCAACACCATTATCCAGGATGTACGTTCCGCTTACTGGCGCGCCATGGCCGCCGAACGCCTGCTCAAGCAGATCGACAGCCTGATGGCCCGGGTCGAAACGGCCCGCGACAATAGTCAGAGCATGAGCGAGCAGCGCATCGGTGATCCGGTCCAGGCTCTGGGCTATCAACGCTCGCTGATTCAGGCAACCCGTCAGCTTGAGGAGCAGCGGCGAGCGCTGTCACTGGCCAAGACTGAACTGGCCACCCTGATCAATCTGCCTTTGGGTACGCAGCTAACCCTGGCCACCCCGGATGAATACGTGATCCCGGAACTAAAAGTCGACTTGGAGAGCCTTGAGCAGGAAGCCCTGACCAGCCGTCCGGAACTGCGCGAACAAGATTATCTGACACGTATTAGTGCGGACGAAACGCGTAAAGCGATGTTGCGCCTGTTGCCAGGGCTGGAGTTCTCAGTTGGGGGGCATTACGACAGCAACTCCTTCCTGGTGGAACAAAGCTGGATCGACTACGGCGTGAAAGTCACCTGGAATCTGTTCAACGTGATCTCCGCGCCTGCCGCAATTAATGTGGCCAAGGCTGGTGAAGAAGTGGCAGCCGCGCGGCGACAGGCCATGTCGATTGCCGTGCTCGCGCAGCTCTACGTGGCCAATGCCAACTACCGCGAGGCATTGCGTCAATTCAAGACCAACCAGCAGCTGTCGGATATCGATGGGCAAATCGTCGGCCAGTTGCGCAACCGTTATCAGGCTGCGGGCCTGGGCGAGTTGGAGCTGATCCAAGGTGAACTGAACACCCTGCAGGCTGATCTGCGCCGGGACCTGTCCTATGCCGACCTGCGTAACGCCTATGGCCAGATCTTCGCCAGCGCCGGTCTTGACCCGCTGCCCGATGAGGTGCAGTCGACCGAGGTGCAGTCGATTGCCACAGCATTGGCCAACCGCGAAGCGGCCTGGGCCGAGGGCGATATAGGCGTACCCATGGCAGCGTTGCCTCAGTAACAGCCTGCACCGATGAGGCGCCCGGCGTTTTCCCGACTGCTGCTGCCAGTTGACCTGCCTTTGCTGTTGCAGGCACTGGCCGCGATTGGACATGAGTGCTGGCAAGGGCATTTCAATAGCGCTTACTACAGTGGTGACTGGAGCGGTGTGGCGTTGATTGCGCCGGCTGATGCCTTGACCGAGCTGTCTCCAGGGCGCGGTCAGCCCGTGCTCCGGGCACCCTGGTCAGCAGATGGTCGTTGGCACCAGGCGCTCGGCGACTGGCCTTTGGAAATAGTCTCTGCCCGCTTGCTACGCCTGGGACCTGGAGGGCGTATCCATGAGCACCGTGACTACGACCTGGGCGGGCCGGACGCTGACCTGCGCTTGCACATTCCGCTGCTCAGCCCAGCGGATGTGGATTTCTGGCTGGACGACCAACGCATTCCGATGACAGCAGGCGAGTGCTGGTTTCTCGACTTATCGAGACCTCATCGTGTCGATAATCGAGGCACTCAAGCGCGCATTCACCTGGTTCTCGATTGCCGCCCAGGACCGTGGCTACAACAGCAGATCATCGACGGGCTGGCCAGCACACCAGCAGCTTGTAACGAGCAAAGCGACTTTGTGCGCTTTCAACGCTGCGTAGAAGCTGATCCCCAGCTCACCCAAGCCTTACAGGCCCTCCACGATGTAGAGGCGTTTACTGACTTCGCCCTCAGGTTGGCTGCTGAAAAAGGGCTGCCCTTGACGCGCCAGGCATTACAGGCAGCCATGCGCAACGGCCGCCGGCAATGGAGCGCGCAGTGGAAAGTCTGAACCTAGACGGCTGGCTGCCGATACGCGTGTGGCAAGAGGCTGGGCAGTGGCAGGTTGACTGGTGCTGGTTCGGCGATACGCGATTATCCAAACCCTTCTTCGGTGACGCCGTGGAAGACGCCCTGCGTTTGCCTTTCAACCAGGCGCTGCGTCGCCAGACGCCCTTAAGCGCACTCGGTCAGTGGCAGCAACAAAGCCCAGGGTTGGCGCCCACTGCCTTTATCTTTCATGCCTCCCGTTGCGGCTCGACCTTAATCAGCCAGATGCTTGCGCAACTGGACGAACACATCGTTATTTCCGAACCACCGCCTTTGGATACGCTGCTGCGCAGCGACATGGCGCACGCCGAACAGTGCATGGCGCTCAAGGGACTGATATCGGCTTATGGCCAGCGGCGGCGAGACCTTGAGCAGCATTTGGTAATCAAGCTAGACGCCTGGAGTATTGGTGAATTACCGCTGCTGCGCGCCTGTTTTCCCGCTACGCCCTGGTTATTCGTGTACCGCGATCCATTGGAAATTGCTGTGTCCCACCTGCGTCGTCCCGGCATGCACATGGTGCCGGGGATGATCGGCGCGAGCGTACTGGACGATGGATTACCGTTCAGCAGCCCGGAAGACTTTATCTCTCGACGCCTGGGGAGACTGTTACACAGAGGGCTGGAACACTGCCAGGCATTGGCCGGGGTGGCGGTGAACTACAACGAACTGCCCGATGCCATGGCTGGCAGACTGGCGACGTTTTTCGGGCTCAATGCTGATCAGTGCAAGCACGTGTTTGCGACCGTTGGGCAGCATGCCAAACAGCCGGTTCAGGCGTTTAGCGGCGATGGAGAGGACAAACGCCGGGAGGCTTCGCAATTGCTGCAGGGTCAGGTGACGCATTGGGCGCAGGGGGCCTATGAGGCGCTGGAGTCGTTGCGGTCGGTCGAATAGACGAGCTGGCACCGGCCGGGGTGATTTTTCGCGCACTGACCCCCGCGCTACCGGAGGTGCCGCTGTATTCGATCTATCGTGCCGACGACGAATCACCGGTGCTGAAGCTGTTCCTAGACACGCTGCGTGAGCGTGTCGCCGTTGAACGCGAGTCACGCGCAGTGATGCGCTCAGTAGTGCAGTTTGCTGCTCCAGTCTGGGTAGTGTGCGGGGCGTTTGAGGTGTACGCGGAACTGTTCGGCGTTGGCCGCTGAGCTGCTCCACAGGTACAGGTGCTCTTTCCAGCTGCCGGATGCCCAGTTCTGCAGGTAGTAATCAGACCCACGCACGGTGTCGCGGTCGCGCAGGCGAATGGTGTCACCATTCTTGAGGCAGCCGCTGTTGTTGGGCAGTTCGATGCGCAGCTGGTTGGATGAGTCGCCTGCCTTCATGTAATAGGCGTAGTTACCGCCGCCACCACCCAGCCACCAGTTGAGCCAATAGCCGGGGTGGCGGCGAGACTCGACTTCAATGTAGTCGCCATTGCGAATGCAGAAACTCTCCGGGTGGTACCAGTTGCGCAGGCTGAACAGGCTTTCTGGCTCCAGCCCATTACCGCTGATCTTCACCCAGTCGTTGGCCTTGCTGCTGCCGGCGCGCAGGGTTTTGCCGGTGGTGGTGCTTTGCAGAACCACTTCGCCATAGAGGTTTTGCTGCGGCTTGCTGGCGCGGGTTGGCGTCGTGCTGTCGGCACGGGTAAAGCCGGCCACCGGTGAATGATCGGAGTAATCCTGGAATTGCCAGGTCGCGCCCGCCAGGCTGACTGTCCAGCGTGGCGCCGGGGTATCCAGGGCCTGGTTGTGCCAGAAGGGCAGTTGCCGGTGGTTGCGCGAGACGAAGATGTAATCCAGGTATTCCGGGGCGTGGTTGGGATATTGGTAGTTGGCGATGCCGTTGCGCAGGGTATCAAAGGTGGTGTCGCTGCCGGCATAGCTGTCGGGTGCATTGACCTGCAGGCGGGCGAGCATGTCGTGGTACTCGCTGCTGCCTTTGATTACGTTGAAGTCGCCGCCAATAAACACCAGCTGATCGAGGGCAATGCCTCGGGCACTGATGAAGTTCTGCAGTTCATCGAACTGGCTGGCCCTTACCGCCGCACCTTTGCCATCCGGGCAGCCGGTGTCCGCCGCCTGTGCATGGGTGCCGATGATATGCACGGCCTGGCCATTGCGATTGAGTTTGACGTAGACGAAGCCCTTGTTGGACAGGTAATCCGCCCCGCAGCCTTGGCTATAGACATATTGCACGCGTTGCTCGATTGGCCAGCGGCTGACGATGGCCACGCCGCCATCTTCCGGCGCGGTGTCCGAATAGGCGCCTAGCGTCGCATCCCAGCCCGTGCGGCTACGGCCGAGCACTGGCGTCTGAAACGGGTACTGACTTTTCAAACCATTGAGCAGAATGTTTGATGCTGGGTTGTCGAATAGCTCGTTGAGAATCACCGCATCCTGGCCTTGGATATACGCTGCCTCA
Source organism: Pseudomonas sp. C7.1 (assembly GCF_056312395.1). Classification (NCBI taxonomy): domain Bacteria; kingdom Pseudomonadati; phylum Pseudomonadota; class Gammaproteobacteria; order Pseudomonadales; family Pseudomonadaceae; genus Pseudomonas; species Pseudomonas sp. C7.1. Next base: position 1,423,508 of record NZ_JBWDTL010000003.1, read on the forward strand.
GCGATCAACGCCGCGCGCTGTTGCTGGCCCCAGCCGGGTTTTATCGTACTCGGCAGTAGGAACACGTTATGTGCCAGCAGTTTGAACTGCTCATCCGGGTTTGCCTGGGCAAAGGTTGGGGTGGATAGGGCAAGCGTACTGAAACACAGCAGTGGCAACAGGCAGCGATGCATAGGGTGGCCTCCGGGTAGGGGAATGGCCAGTCTTCCCGTCACCGTTAACCGCGAGAATGATCGAAAGGTGGGTGGGCTAGACCAGCGCCAGCGCAGTCTGCTTGGCGAGGGTTACATCGGCATGACGAGGCTGTTACGAATCCGCTGCAGGCTGATCGAGCAGCAGGTCCAGCTTCAGGCGTTTGGGCAGTTTTGCCACCACCAGCTGATGGGAGCGCGTTAGCAGCTCGCGCAGTTCGCCATCGCTTAGCGGGTAGGGTGCGGCCATGCTGATCCAGCGTGCGCGGGCCAGATAAGGCGCAGGGCAGATGCCCGGGCGGTCGCAATAGCCGAGAAACAGGTCGGCATCGACCTTGAAGGCCAGGCCGTCATCGCTACCCAGGTGGAACAGGGCGAACATTTTGTTCTCTGCCACGGAGAACACTCGCACGCCGCCCCATTTGATGTCCTCGCGGGCACCTGGCAGGCTCAGGCAAAAAGCAGCAACGTGTTCGGGTGTCATAGCGGGGTCACTCGCGGTAGAAAACCTGCACCAGATGGTAGCCAAACTGACTTTTCACCGGGCCGTGGACTTCACGCAGCGGCTTTTTGAAGATCACCTGATCGATGGCGCGCACCATCTGTCCTGGGCGCACTTCACCCAGGTCGCCACCTTTCTTGCCGGATGGGCAGGTGGAGTATTTGCGCGCGAGCACGTCAAAGGCCTCGCCTGCGGCAATGCGCTTTTTCAGCGCGGCGGCTTCTGCTTCGGTTTTCACCAGAATATGGCGGGCCATTGCCTTCGGCATGACGGGGTCCTCGGAATTCAATCGGCATATTGTGCCAGCATTTTTAGCCGCTTAGCGCCTGAGCTGTACACGCGCCGATTTTCCCAGGAGCGATGGGTAATCTTGGCCTAACGTAATACATCCAACTCGCGGGAAATCTCGTTATGGACCTCAACGCCATGCTGAAAATCCTGTCCAGCCAGGACGGGTCTGACCTTTATCTTTCCACCGGGGCGCCGCCCTGCGCCAAGTTCAATGGCGTGCTCAAGGCGCTTAGTGCCGAGCCGTTGAAAGCTGGTGAGGTGGCAGCAGTCGCCGACTCGGTGATGGACAGTGCGCAGCGCGAGGAATTTGAACGTGAGCTGGAGATGAACCTGGCCATCTCCATTGCCGGTGTGGGGCGCTTTCGTATCAACATCTTCAAGCAGCGCAATGAGGTGTCGATTGTTGCGCGCAATATCAAGATGGAAATCCCCAAGTTCGAAGACCTCAAGCTGCCGGAAGTGCTGCTCAAGACGGTGATGGAAAAACGCGGCCTGGTGCTGTTTGTCGGTGGCACCGGTTCAGGTAAGTCGACTTCCCTGGCGGCGCTGATCGACTATCGCAACCGCAACAGCGGCGGCCATATCATCACCATCGAAGACCCGGTGGAGTATGTACACAAGCACAAGAAGTCGATCATCAACCAGCGTGAGGTCGGGGTGGATACCCGCAGCTTCCACGCTGCGCTGAAGAACACCCTGCGCCAGGCGCCGGACGTAATCCTGATCGGTGAGATTCGCGATCGTGAAACCATGGAGCACGCCCTGGCCTTTGCTGACACCGGCCACCTGGCGATCTCCACGCTGCACGCCAACAACGCCAACCAGGCGCTGGACCGCATCATCAACTTCTTCCCGGAAGACCGCCGCCCGCAGTTGCTCAATGACCTGGGCAACAACCTCAAAGCGTTTGTCTCCCAGCGCCTGGTCAAAACTATCGACGGCAAGCGCCGCGCGGCGGTGGAAGTGCTGCTGGGTACGCCGACCATCCGCGACCTGATCAAACGTAACGAGTTTTCCGAAATAAAGGAGATCATGGAAAAGTCGAAGAATCTTGGCATGCAGACTTTCGATCAGGCGCTGATCGACCTGGTCAACGATGGTTCAATCGATGAAGACGAAGCGGTGAAAAACGCCGACTCGGCGAACAACGTGCGGCTAAGACTCAAGCTTTATCGCGACAATCCAGCTGCACCGGTACAGGCCGCCGCCGCGTCAGCACCGGCGCCCGTTGCTGCCGAGCCACAGCCGGCAGCGCCTGCTGCTTCGGCAGGTGAGTGGGGGCTGGAGTTGACGCTGGAGGATCTTGAGGAAGACCTGCCACCGGAAGATCCTGGGCGTTCGGGAATCTGAGTGTGATCACTCTATGACTAGTCAGCATGCCGGTTGGGCGAGCACAAGATGGCACATGGCAGGAGTATTTTGATGCGGTCAGCGTTATTGCAGGTAGGCATCTTGAATGGCTTGCGCAGTTCCTTCACGGTACAGCGCTTCAACTGATTGGCGCAGTTCTTCAACGATGATGCTGTCACAGCGTTTGGAGCAGGCCATGTAGAGTTCGACACTCGACATTACAGGGCTCATGCGTAGCACATTCTTGCTGCCGGGCCATTGGTATAAACCCTCGGGGACGCTGGTAAACCAAGCGTCGATGCGACCCAGTTCAAACATGCGCTCTGGGTTTGCTCCCAGCCTGAGAGTGACGATTTGTTCGTTAGTAAACCCTTGGCTTTTAAGGATTTCCGCATGCGCAGTGCCATGCCCAACGGCCACACGTTGATAACGGGCACGGGCTTCGGAAAAATTTGCCACGGGAGCATCCAAACTGAAAAAAGCGCGCTCCATTACCATGATCGGCGCAATCCAGGTGTAAAGGCTTTCCCGCTCAGGTGATCGCGGCATGGGGATGATCAGCATGTTTTCCCCTCTGCTGACACGCTGCTGGGCTCTGGGCCAGGGGGTTAGGTGCAGATGACTCAAATAACCTGCCCTGGATATGGCTGATAACGCGACATCCCCGACCATGCCATATCCCCCCTGAAAACTGATAAAGGTCAGGGGCGGGGTATCCGGCATATGCAGCTCAAGTATTTCCTTTGCCGAAGCACCCCGAAACAGGGGTAAGAGCGAGATGGCAAGCACAAGCCAACGTAGAACCACAGCATCACTCCAACGGGGAACAGTTGGAGTATATGCACGGTTTTAATGACATGTTTGCAGTTGTTGCGGTTCAAACCAGCAGTTCTGCCAGGTCGCGGTAAAGCTCCAACGCCTCTGGGTTGGCCAGGGCGTCAGTGTTTTTCACCGGTTTGCCGTGTACCACATTGCGTACCGCCAGCTCGACTATCTTGCCGCTGATGGTGCGCGGGATATCCGCCACGGCAATGATCTTGGCTGGCACATGGCGCGGCGTGGTGTTGGCGCGGATCACCTGACGAATCTGCGCTTGCAGCGCATCGGTTAACGCGACGCCATCGCGCAGGCGCACAAATAGCACTACGCGCACGTCATCTTCCCACTCCTGGCCGATGGCGATGGACTCCAGCACAGCTTCAACCTTTTCCACCTGGCGGTAGATTTCGGCGGTGCCGATGCGCACGCCGCCGGGGTTGAGTACCGCGTCAGAGCGGCCGTGAATCACCAGACCGCCGTGTTCGCTGATCTCGGCATAGTCGCCATGGGCCCAGATGCCGGGGAAGGTGTCGAAGTAGGCTGCTTGAAACTTGCTGCCATCGGTGTCCTTCCAAAAACTCACCGGCATCGACGGAAAATGCTGCGCGCAGACCAGTTCGCCTTTCTCGCCTGTTACCGGTTTGCCTGCGTCATTCCACACCTGCACATCCATCCCTAAGCCCTTGCACTGCAACTCGCCGCGACATACCGGCAGCACCGGGTTGCCAAGGGCGAAGCAGGAGACGATATCGGTGCCACCGGAGATCGACGAGAGGCACAGATCGGCTTTGATTTCGCGGTAAACGTACTCGAAGCTCTCGTGGGACAGCGGTGAGCCGGTGGACAGAATGGCTTTCAAGTATGCAAGTTTGTGCGTGCTGCTCGGCCTGGCTCCAGCCTTCTCCAGGGCGGCCAGGTATTTGGCGCTGGTGCCGAAGATGCTGATGTTTTCGGCGTCGATCAGGTCGATCAGGCGCTCGGCACCGGGGTGGAAGGGCGAGCCGTCGAACAGCACCAGGGTGGCGCCCAGGGCCAGGCCGGAGGCCAGCCAATTCCACATCATCCAGCCGCAGGTGCTGTAGTAGAACAAACAGTCTTCAGCCGTCAGATCGGTGTGCAGGCCGAGTTCCTTGACGTGCTGCAGCAAGGTACCGCCGGTGCCATGCACGATGCATTTGGGCACGCCGGTGGTGCCGCTGGAATAGAGGATATACAGCGGGTGGTCGAACGGCACCTGGGTGAATTCAGGCTCGCCGCCGGTCTGGTAGAAGTCCTGCCACAGCGCGACCTTGGCCGCCGAGTGGAAGTCAGCGGCTTTGGCCTGGGCATTGGAGTAGGGCACCACAATCAGCTGCTCAAGGGAGGGCAGGCGCTCAAGGATTTCATTGAGTTTGACTGTCAGGTCGAGGTTCTTGCCTGCGTAGCGGTAGCCGGCGGCGGCGATCAGCACCTTGGGTTCGATCTGGCCGAAACGGTCGATCACGCCCTGGGTGCCGAAGTCTGGCGAGCAGCTCGACCAGGTCGCGCCCAAGCTGCTGGCGGCGAGCATACCGACCAGGGTTTGCCAGGTGTTAGGCATAAAGGCCGCGACCCGATCACCGCTGCCGACGCCAGCAGCGCGCAGGCTTTGTTGCAAACCAGCAACATGGGCGGCCAGCTGGGCGTAGCTCAGCTCTTCGCGGCTGCCGTCTTCACCAATAGCGATCAGGGCAGGGTGATTATCACGGCGGCGCAGCAGGTGTTCGGCAAAATTTAGCGTTGCGCCGGGAAACCATTGGGCGCTGGGCATGGCGCTGCCTTCGTGTAACACGGCTTCGGGCTGCGCGCTAAAGCGCACATCGAAGAACTCGACAATCGCCTGCCAGAACGCCTCGCGCTGTTCCACGCTCCAGGTGTGCAGGGCTGGATAGTCGGCCAGTTGCAGGCTGTGGCGCTGATTGACGAAGCGGCGGAAGGCGTCCATCCGCGTCGTCGCGATACGTTCCTTGGAGGGTGTCCACAAGGGCTGTTGCATCGTGCTTCCTCAAGTTCTTGTTATGCCGGCGCGATTAGCATCGGCTTATACCTGCAAGCCTACTGGCTGGCGGATGACTTGCGTCGAGCTGCGCGGGACTGATCCTGATTGGCAGTCACTGCGGCTGTAGCCGCTGCGCACCGCTCTAAGGCAAGCGGCAGCGAGCCTGACGGCGGCGCTTTACAGGGCGTAAATAAAACCGTACAGCTGGCGTAACACGCCAATCAGGCACTGGCCAGCCTGGCCCGCGCCACGCGAGAGCCGTTGGATTTATCCAGTACCGTGCAAATACGCTGGCCGGCGGCGATCAACCGATCCATATCTATACCGGTTTCGATGCCCAATCTCTCCAGCAGATACAGCACATCTTCTGTCGCGACATTACCGGTGGCGCCTTTGGCATAAGGGCAGCCGCCCAGGCCCGCCACCGAGCTGTCGAAGACGCTGATGCCTTCCAAGAGGCTTGCATAGATATTAGCCAGGGCCTGGCCGTAGGTGTCGTGGAAGTGTCCGGCCAGTTTGTTGCGCGGTACCTTACTGCCGACTACTTCGATCAAACGCCGGGTTTCTCCTGCAGTACCGACACCGATGGTGTCACCGAGGGAGATCTCGTAGCAGCCCATGTTGTAAAGCTCGCGAGCTACCTCCGCCACTCGGGCGGTGGCGATGGTGCCCTCGTAAGGGCAGCCGAGTACACATGACACGTAGCCGCGCACGCGGATGCCCTGTCGCTTGGCGGCGTCCATTAGCGGCACAAAGCGCTCAAGGCTCTCGCTGATCGAGCAGTTGATGTTCTTCTGTGAAAAGGATTCGCTTGCTGCGGCAAATACCGCAACTTCCTTGACGCCTGCTTCTAACGCGCCTTCAAAACCTTTCAGGTTGGGCGTCAGCGCTGCGTAGACGGTGCCTGGCAGTTGTTGGATCTGCGCAAATACCTCGGCACTTCCGGCCATCTGTGGCACCCACTTGGGTGAGACAAAGCTGCCCACCTCGATATAGCCCAGGCCTGCGGCAGACAGGTCATCGACCAGGCGCACTTTGTCGGCCACGCTGATCGGCTGTTTCTCATTCTGCAAACCGTCGCGCGGGCCAACTTCGACCAGGCGGACTTGTTTGGGTAGGTTCATATGTGTTCCTTGGTTGTTCGGTCTGGCGATGAAACCTTGTGCTTAGCCGCATGGGTATCGCTGCGCTCAACCAATCCTACGGTTATGCAACTTTTTTGTAGGATGGGTTGAGCCGCGCGATACCCATCAAAGTTGTAGGGTGGATGTCGCTTTATACATCCACCATGGCCTTTCGCTGAGAATGCCTTGGTGGACATAAAAAGCGATGTCCACCCTACGCGCTGGTCTCGTCCAACTCCACCAGCATAGCCCCTTCGCTGACCATCTCGCCTTCGTTGCAATACAGCGCCTTGACGATGCCGGCATGGGGCGCGCGGATGCTGTGCTCCATCTTCATCGCCTCCAGCACCACCAGGGCGGTGCCGGCTTCGACCTGCTGCCCGGTCTCGACCAGCACCCGCACGATACTGCCGTTCATGGGCGCGGTGAGGCCGCCGTGATGCTGATGGCTGGCTTCGACTTCGGCAATCGGGTCGAAGCGGGTGACCGCGTGTAGCTCACCGGCATAGTGCAGATACAGGGTGTCTCCCTGGCGAATGGCACGCAGGCGATGCTCTACCTCTGTAGGAGCGAGCTTGCTCGCGATCACGGTATCGCGAGCAAGCTCGCTCCTACAGATCAACCATTCGTCGTTCAGGCGCGCGCTATTGTTGGGCCGTACTTTGCGCTCGCTGCCATTGCAGCTTAGGTGCAGGTCGGTTTCCGCCGGCAGCCCCAGACGCAGGCCGTTATTGGTTGACCAGGGCGAGTGATAGTCGTCGTGGCGCTGCAGCGGCGCTTCGCTCTGCACAAAGGCCTCGGCAGCCAGTTGCCAGAACTCGGTTGGTAGCTCGCTTACTGGCGGCAGCAACTGCGCTTCATGTCGCGGAATAAAACCGGTATCCAGCTCGGCATTGGCAAAGGCCGAATGGGCCAGCACGCGGGTAAGGAAGGCCAGGTTGGTCTTGACCCCGCCGACGCAGGTTTCCTTAAGCATGGCCAGCAGGCGCAGGCGCGCCTCTTCGCGGTTCTCGCCCCAGGCGATCAGTTTGCCGAGCATGGGGTCATAGAAGGGTGAAACTTCATCGCCTTCACTCACGCCACTGTCGACCCTGCGGCCTGGGCCTGCATTGGCCTCGCGGTACAGCGCCAGGGTGCCGGTGGCGGGGAGAAAGTCGTTGTCCGGGTCTTCTGCGTATAGCCGTACTTCGATGGCATGGCCAAGCAACGGTACCTGATCCTGGCTGATCGGCAGCGCTTCGCCACGGGCCACGCGAATCTGCCAGGCGACCAGGTCGAGGCCGGTGATCAGCTCGGTGACTGGGTGTTCGACCTGCAGGCGAGTGTTCATCTCCATAAAGAAGAAGTCGCCGCGCTCATCCAGCAAAAACTCCACGGTGCCGGCACCGACATAGCCGATGGCTTGCGCGGCCTTGACCGCAGCTTCGCCCATGGCGCGGCGCAGTTCAGGCGACAGACCCGGAGCCGGTGCTTCTTCGACGACCTTCTGGTGGCGACGCTGGATCGAGCAGTCGCGCTCGTTGAGGTACAGGCAATTACCGTGCTGGTCGGCAAATACCTGGATTTCCACATGGCGTGGTTTGAGGACGTATTTTTCCACCAGCATGCGCGAGTCGCCGAACGATGACTGCGCCTCGCGCTGGGCGCTGGCCAGTGCCTCGGCCAGTTCGCTTTCACGCTCGACCACCTTCATGCCTTTGCCGCCACCGCCGGCTGCAGCCTTGAGCAGCACCGGGTAGCCGATTGCGTTCGAGGCAGCGCAGAAGGTTTCTACATCCTGCGCTTCGCCGTGATAACCCGGCACCAGCGGTACGCCAGCGGCGTCCATCAGCGCCTTGGCGGCGGATTTGCTACCCATGGCGTCGATGGCCGAGGCGGGCGGGCCGAGAAACAGCAAGCCAGCAGCTTCGATGGCGCGGGCAAAACCGGCGTTTTCCGAGAGAAAACCGTAACCGGGATGGATGGCCTGGGCGCCAGTGGCTTTGGCTGCAGCGATGATCTTGTCGATCAACAGATAGCTGTCTGCTGGCTTGGCGCCACCGAGGTTGAACGCCAGATCGGCCTCGCGCACATGGCGGGCGCTGGCGTCGATGGCGCTGTGTACCGCCACGGTCTGGATGCCCATGGACTTGGCCGTGCGCATCACGCGGCAGGCGATTTCACCACGGTTGGCCACCAGCAGGGTGTCGATAGGTTTGAGGCTCATGCTTGTGACTCCTGCCAAGCGGGTTGACGTTTGTCCAGAAAGGCGCGCAGACCTTCCTGGCCTTCGGGGCTGACGCGGATACGGGCGATGGCGTTTTCCGTGTAACGGCGCAGCGCCGGGGTCAGTACGCCGCTGCCGACTTCGCGTAGCAGGTCCTTGCTGGCTTGCATGGCCAGGGGGCTGTTCAACAGCAGACTACTGATCCAGTTTTCTACCTGGGTATCCAGTTCAGCAGACGGATAGCACTCGGCAAACAGCCCAAGTTCCTGCGCCCGCTCGCCGCTAAAGCGCTCAGCCGTCAGGGCATAGCGCCTCGCAGCCCGCTCGCCAATCGCCTGCACAACAAAGGGGCTGATCACCGCAGGCGCCAAACCGATGCGTACTTCGGACAGACACAGCTGGGCATCATTGGCACCGATGGCCATATCGCAGCAGCTGATCAGCCCCAGGGCACCGCCAAAAGCTGCGCCTTGCACCACGGCCAGGGTCGGGATTTTCAGCTGATAGAGGTTGTGCATCAGCTCGGCCAGCTCACGGGAGTCGGCGAGGTTGGCGTTGTAATCCAGGGTTGCGGCGTGCTGCATCCAAGCCAGATCCGCGCCGGCGGAGAAGTGCTTGCCACGGCCGCGCAGCAGCAGAAAACGCAGGGTTTTGTCGGCCATCACCGCATCGAGGGCGAGGATCAGCTCGCGAATCATCTCGGCGTTAAAGGCGTTGTGCTTGTCCGCGCGGTTAAGCCAGAGCGTGGCAAAGTCGCGTGGGTCTTTCTCAAGCTCGATGGTGTTGAAAGTTGTCATCAATCTGTCCTCATGTAGGGTGGAAGACGCTCTTTTCTTCCACCTTGGATCACCCAACTGGTGGATGGGTGAAGCGTCATCCACCCTACGGTCACATGCGGAATACGCCGAACTGAGTCGGCTCAATCGGTGCATTCAAGCTGGCAGAAAGCGCCAAACCCAGTACGTCACGGGTTTGTGCCGGGTCGATAACACCGTCGTCCCACAGCCGGGCGCTGGAATAGTAAGGGTGGCCCTGACGCTCGTACTGTTCGAGGATTGGCTGCTTGAGTGCGGCTTCATCCTCGGCGGAGAAGCTTTGCCCGGCGCGAGCGGCCTGTTCATGCTTGACCTGCACCAGCACGCCGGCGGCCTGTTCGGCGCCCATCACGCCGATGCGCGCATTTGGCCACATCCACAGAAAACGCGGGTCGTAGGCGCGGCCGCACATGCCGTAGTTACCGGCGCCGAAGCTGCCGCCGATGATCACGGTAAATTTCGGCACCTTGGCGCAGGCCACGGCGTTGACCAGCTTGGCGCCGTGCTTGGCGATGCCGCCGGCTTCGTACTTCTGGCCGACCATAAAGCCGGTGATGTTCTGCAGAAACAGCAGGGGAATGCCGCGCTGACAGGCCAGCTCGATAAAGTGCGCGCCTTTCTGCGCGGACTCGGCAAACAAAATGCCGTTATTGGCGAGAATCGCCACCGGATAGCCGTGGATATGTGCAAAGCCGCACACCAGGGTGGCGCCAAACAGCGCCTTGAATTCATCGAACACGCTGCCATCGACGGTGCGGGCGATCACTTCACGCACATCGAAGGGTTGCTTGGCGTCCGCCGGAATTACCCCGTACAGCTCTTCACTGCTGTACAGCGGGTTGATCGGTGTACGGTTATTCAACACGCCGAGTTTGCGCCAGTTAAGGTTGCTGATGCAGCGGCGGGCCAGGGCCAGGGCATGTTCGTCGTTGTCGGCGTAGTGGTCGGCTACGCCGCTGGTTTTGCAGTGCACATCGGCACCGCCCAGGTCTTCGGCGCTGACCACTTCACCGGTGGCGGCTTTTACCAGCGGCGGGCCGGCGAGGAAGATGGTGGCCTGGTTGCGCACCATGATCGCCTCATCGGCCATGGCCGGCACATAAGCCCCGCCAGCAGTACAGGAACCCATAACCACGGCGATCTGCGGGATGCCCATGGCCGACATATTGGCCTGGTTGAAGAAGATCCGCCCGAAGTGCTCGCGATCCGGAAACACTTCATCCTGACGCGGCAGGTTGGCACCGCCGGAATCCACCAGGTAGATGCACGGCAGGCGGTTCTGCTGGGCGATGGTCTGCGCGCGCAGGTGTTTTTTCACCGTCAGCGGGTAGTAGCTGCCGCCTTTTACCGTGGCGTCGTTGGCCACGATCATGCACTCCACGCCCTCGACCCGGCCGATACCGGCCACCACGCCGGCTGCCGGCACCTCTTCGCCATACACCTCATAGGCGGCCAACTGACCGATCTCCAGAAACGGCGAGCCGATATCCAGCAAGCGGTTGATCCGTTCACGCGGCAGCAGCTTGCCGCGCGAGGTGTGACGTTCCTGAGCCTTGGCTCCGCCGCCTTCATGAACGCGGGCGAGCAGGGTGCGCAGGTCGTTTACCTGGGCGAGCATCGCCACGCTATTGGCGGCGAACTCCGGCGAACGGGTGTTGATCTGGGTATGCAGGATGGCCATCTGGCGCACTCCGTCGAATTGTATGCGTGTTGTAGGAGCCAGCTTGCTGGCGATGCGTAATTCCGGATCGCCAGCAAGCTGGCGCCTACAGATAAATCACCACCGCAGTGGCTACTTTGTTTCGTTAAACAGCTCGCGGCCTATCAGCATGCGGCGGATCTCGCTGGTGCCGGCGCCGATCTCGTAGAGCTTGGCGTCACGTAGCAAACGGCCGGTGGGGTATTCGTTGATATAACCGTTGCCGCCGAGAATCTGGATCGCATCCAGGGCCATCTGGGTGGCGCGCTCGGCGCTGTAGAGGATCACCCCGGCGGCGTCCTTGCGGGTGGTTTCGCCACGGTCACAGGCCTGGGCCACGGCGTACAGGTAGGCGCGGCTGGCGTTGAGCTGGGTGTACATATCGGCGACCTTGCCCTGGATCAGCTGGAATTCGCCAATACTCTGGCCGAACTGCTTGCGGTCGTGGATATAGGGCACGATCACGTCCATGCAGGCCTGCATGATCCCGGTCGGGCCGCCGGAGAGCACCACGCGCTCATAATCCAGGCCGCTCATCAGCACCCGCACGCCGCCGTTAAGCTGGCCCAGTACGTTTTCTTCCGGCACCTCGACGTTGTCGAAGAACAGCTCGCAGGTGTTGGAGCCGCGCATGCCGAGCTTGTCGAACTTGCTGCCACGGCTAAAACCCGTCCAGTCGCGCTCGACGATAAAGGCGCTGATGCCATGCGCGCCTTTTTCCAGGTCGGTTTTGGCGTAGATCACGTAGGTGTTGGCGTCTGGGCCATTGGTGATCCAGGTTTTGCTGCCGTTAAGCACGTAGCGGTCGCCTTGTTTGTCGGCGCGCAGCTTCATGGAAACCACGTCGGAACCGGCGTTGGGCTCGCTCATGGCCAGGGCACCGACGTGCTCGCCGCTGACCAGCTTGGGCAGGTACTTGGCCTTCTGCGCAGGCGTGCCGTTGCGCTTGATCTGGTTGACGCAGAGGTTGGAGTGCGCGCCGTAGGAGAGGGCGACCGAGGCGGAGGCGCGGCTGATCTCTTCCATAGCGATCACGTGGGCCAGGTAACCGAGGCCGGAGCCGCCGTACTCTTCCTCGACGGTGATACCGAGCAGGCCCATATCGCCGAACTTCTTCCACATATCTGCCGGGAACTGGTTTTCGCTGTCGATGGCGGCGGCACGGGGGGCCAGTTCGCTGGCAACGAAGGCCTGGGTCTGTTCGCGCAGCATGTCGATGGTTTCGCCGAGGGCGAAGTTGAGGGACGGATAGCTCATGGTTTCACCTTGATTGTCGTTATCTGGTTCGGCATTTAGTACAGAGTGTTAGGTTGCCGACCTTTACGTTAACGTAAAGGTTGCCGTGTGAGCTGTCAACGCCTGTGTTTAAGTTGAAGTTCGAACGCTCGCCTCAGAGCAAGCACAAAGTCGATATACCCGTCGCTTGAAGGGCAAGCGGCCAGGGCCTGGCCACGTAAATAGTGAATTGCCAGCGGGGTGTCCCCTGCATTTCTGGGGCGCGGGGTTCTAGCAGGCCGTTGAAAAATGTAGTGTGGGGAGGTTATAGGTTTGGCATAGGGGGGGCGCTGCCGGATGATGGCGGGGGAAGCCGGATTAAGGCGGAGGGCCAGACGCGGCGCGGGTTGGGGCGGTTGGCCGGTCGCGCTGGCAGTGCCAAAGGCCTGCATGAATAAAACAGGCCGTTTTCAAGGGGTAAGGCCGGATTTCGCAAAGTCTTTGGCACCGCACTAACTCCTAGCAACTCAGATCAGCCAGCCCCCTGCCCAGACCGCACGGCCGACGATGTGCAGCTCGGCCAGGCGATCCTTGGGCACCACGATCTCTCGATACTCCTTGTTGTGGCTAATGATGCGTACCGAGCCATCGAAGTCGCGCTGTAAGCGCTTGGCGTACAGGTGCTCATCAAGCATCACTACATAAACACCCTCACCCTCAAGGGTGTTGCGGCTTTGGTCGATCATGACCGTGTCGCCGTCATCCAGCAGCCCGGTCATTGAGTCGCCATCAACGCGCAGGCACGCCAGGTCAGCGGGCGTCAGGCCCTTCTTACGCAGGCTGTAGCGCGTGAATGACAGCTGCACCAGGACACGGGTGCGCTCGTTCCATGCGCCGCTGCCTGCGCTACAGCGAGCATCGTAGAGAGGGACGTAAGCATAGGCGCCGTCTTCGATGACCATTGCCGGGCGCTCGTCAATCCCGAATCCAAGCCACACAACCGAAACGCCTGCCGCTGCCGCTATCTGCTCAAGCCTGTCTAGGGTCGGATAGGTGTCGCCACTCAGATAACTGCGTATAGCCCCTTCTGATAGCGCGCACTTACGCGCAAATGCGCGTGCTCCAACAGCGCCGATCACCTCTTTTAGCCGCTCACGAAAGCATTCGATTTCACTGGTAGGAATCGAATGTTCTTGGCCTGATGCATTCGATTCGTTCAATTCCCCGTAAGTCATTGATTTACATAGCCCTATTCATATTTCCGAGCGTGCCACTCGTAAAAATGAATCGAATACGCGCTTATTCGATTTACATGCACTTTTATCCGCGCTATGTTTATGCCGTAGGTAACGTTAAACACCCCAAAAAACCACCCTGCCAGGTGGTTGCAATGGACGCCAAGCATGAACACAGCCGATATCCCACTTGATCCCACCCTGCGTTGGGAATGGATCAAGTACCAGCTCCGCACCAACGGTACGTCACTGGCCAAACTCGCCCGAAAACTGCGCGTTTCAGGCCCTGCCGTAAAGAACGTGAAACGTACCGCCTACCCGCGCATGGAGCGGGCCATTGCCGAAGCTCTTGCCCTTGATGTGGAGAAGCTCTGGCCGGAACGCTGGAATGCCGATGGCACCCCGAACCGTATGCGCCCAAAGCGCCCAGAAACTATGCCAGCGCGTATGCAAAAGCATAACCCAGCTTGTGCCCTTGGGCACCGTAAAACCGGCACGGAGGCCTAGACATGCGTCACGGAAAAGACGACCGCACCTTGGACATCTTCGCTGTTCCCCAGCCTGTGCTGGCTATACCTGGCCACGGCAACTACGCCGCCCAGGTCAGCGAGTATGTAGGCGAGCTGCTGAAAGCCACCGATCTGGATCGTTACGAGATCGCCGCCCGGATGTCGCGCCTGTCCGGCGATGACGTGAGCAAGAACATGCTGGACGCCTGGGCCAGCCCGGCCCGCGCCGACCATAACCTTCCTTTCTATAGAGCGGCGCTGCTGGAAGAGGTGTGCGCGAGCCATCTGCTGACCAACTGGCAGGTCAATCAACGGGGCGGTCGGGTGGCCTACGGCCGCGAAGCACTGGATGCCGAACTGGGTCGACTGGAGCGCGTTGCTTCGGATGCCAGCCGCAAGGCGCGCGAGCTGAAAAAGATCTTGGGAGATAACCATGCGTAAGTGGTTCACCGCCCCGGAGTTGGCTGGGCTGCCGGGCATGCCGGGCACACCTCAAAACGTGGCAGTAAAGGCAAAGAGGGATGGCTGGGAAGGCCAGCGCCGCCTTGGTTCCAAGGCCGTCGAGTACTCCTTCGCCGTGTTGCCAGCCGAGACCCAAGCCGGCCTGTTGGCGCGCCTGGTTGGCGATGCCGAACCACAGGCAGAGCAAGCCCCTATAGAAGTTAAAGAAGTCGTATTGCGTGATGACATATCAGCGTCACGCCTTACCGATGATCAACGTAACGTGATGACGGCCCGACTGGCATTTGTGCGTGAAATCGAGCGGATGAGCCAGGTGGTCAGCCAGCAACGGGCGATCATGACCCTGATTGGCCTGGCGCGTGATGGCCAACTCAGCACATACCTATCTGATCGCGTTGAGCGCGCCAATGACCGTAAGACGGCTGACCGCTCATTGAGCGAGCGCACGCTCAAGCGCTGGTTGGCTGACTACCGCAAGCATGGCGAAACAGGCCTGGCCCCGGTGCGCCGCAAAGTAGACACGGGTATTCCCGCGTGGGCAGTGGACTTCCTGCGCTGCTACCAGCGGCCGACCAAGCCTGCCGCAGAGCGCGCCTATACCGAGTTCTGCGCCAAGTGCCAGGGCGACAAGCCGAGCATTCATCAGGTGCGCCGCTTTCTGGCCAAGATGAGCCCGGAAGTCCGCGAGCGCGGACGCTACAGCCCCCAGGAATTGAAGGCATTCAAGCCGTTCCGTCGCCGCACGACCAAGAACCTATTGCCGGGTGATGTGTACACGGCTGACGGACACAAGTTTGATTCCGAGGTGATCAACCCGCGTACCGGTAAACCGTTCCGCCCGGAGGTCACGACCACGATGGACGTGGCAACACGGCGTGTCCTAGGTGTATCGGTCGGTGAGTCAGAGAACAGCATCGACGTGATGCACTCCCTGCGCGATGCCATCGAGCGCGGCGGCATGTTTGCCCTGTTCTACGTCGATAACGGCAGCGGCTTCGCCAATGACGCGGTGCGCGAGGTGGTTGATCGCCTAGGTGGCGAAATGGTGCATGCGCTGCCCTATAACAGCCAGGCACGCGGCCTGATCGAACGTTCCCACCAGACAATTTGGGTGGCTGCTGCCAAGAAGCTGATCAGCTACATCGGTGCCGATATGGACAGGCACGCTGGCCACAAGGTGCACAAGATCAGCCGCCAGCAACTACGCGACCACGGCACCACTCACCTGATCCCGACCATGACTGAGTTCATGGATGTCGCCTCGGTCGAGATCGAGGACTACAACAACCGGCCGCACCGTGGCTTGGAAAAGATGCGCGACCTGCAGACCGGTCGCATGCGGCACATGAGCCCTAACGAGGCCTGGGAAGCGGCACGCGGTACTGGCTGGGAGCCAATGCTGGCCCCCGCAGAGCTGGTGTGTGACCTGATGCGCCCGCAGGTGGTGCGTCGCACTGTGCGTGGCGAGATTGAATGGGACGGCAACCGCTACTTCCTGAACGAATTGCGCAGCCTGCACGGCGAAGACGTACGCATTGCCTATGACGTGCATGACGCAACCCGTATCTGGGTGCGCACGCTGGCTGGTGAGCTGATCGGCCAAGCGCTGGTCGACGGCAATGCCGACGATTACCTGCCAATGAACCGCATCCAGAAGGCCCGCGAAAAGTTGGCCAAGGGCCAGATCAAGCGCGGTATCGACAAGATTGAGAAGGCTACAGGCCAACGGCTGGAACTGGTGCCCAAGGCGATTGCGCCGAGCAGCAACTTGCTACTGGCCCAGTTGGAGGAAGCCGAGCAGTACACCGCCCTGCATATGGCCGAGCAAGAAGACGCCTTCCAAATTCCCGGCGATGACATGGCCCGCTACTGGTTCTGGCAAGACCTCGACCGTCGCCAGGCTAGCGGTGGCGAGCTGACCGAAGCCGAAGCCAAGTGGCACGAGAGTTACCCGCGCCAGCAGGGCTTCAAATCTATCCAAAGCGTTTTTGACTTCGCGGACGAACAGGCCCGCGCTTGACCAAGGGAGCTACAACAATGAGTGTTTCTAAAATCGTACCTTTGACCAATGTGGGCCTGCTGGCCAGCGCCATCGAGCGCGCCATGTTGCGTCCGCAGGGCTTGCCAGGCTTGATCGTGATGTATGCGGCCAGCGGCCTTGGTAAGTCGGTGGCTGCCACCTGGGCGGCGAACCAACACCGCGCATACTACGTTGAGTGCCGCGACACCTGGACAAAAAAGGCCTTTCTGCTGGCCATCCTGCGCGACATGGGCATCCTGCCAGGGCGCACCCTGAGCGAGATGGTTGACCAGATCGCCGAGCAACTCAGCCGCAGCGGTCGCCCGCTGATTGTTGATGACGTGCAGTACCTGCTGGACAAGGCCGCCGCCAACGTCCTGACCGACCTCTATAACGCCAGCCAGGGCACCATCGTGCTGATCGGTGAAGAGCGCGTGCCCGCCAGCCTGGCCAAGCTGGAGCGTTTGCATAACCGCGTGCTGGAGTGGGTACCAGCCCAACCTGCCACGACAGTGGATGTGCAACAACTGGCCCGCGTTAGTTACCCGAAAGTGAGCATGGCTGACGATTTGTTGGCCGACCTGCACCGCGAGGTCAAAGGCTGCCTGCGCCGCGTGGCGGTCAACCTGTACCGCGTCCACAGCGAAGCCCAGGCGCTGGGTCTGAACAGCATGGACTTGGCCACCTGGGCTAAGCGTGGCTGGTACAACGGTCAGCCGCCACGGAGGGGGGGGGTAATGGCGACAGGACGCAAGCCCGCTGACCTGCAAATGCTGGGCGGCAAAAGCAACCGCCAGCGCATTTGGGAAGCCCTGCGCGAGCGCCGTGACGGTGCCAGCGTGTACGGCCTAGCCAGAGCAGCAAAGGTTGAAGACGACACCGTCCTGACCTTCCTACGCTGCCTGATTGCCGGCGGGTACGTGCTGAAAAACGGCAAGACCTACGCGGCGGCTACCTACACCTTGCAAAAGGACGTAGGGGCAGAAGCGCCAAAGCTCAACCGCGACGGCACGCTCAACACGCAAGGCCAAGGTGTTGAGGCCATGTGGCGCAGCCTACGCATCCTGCGTGAAGTGGACGCCCGCGACCTGGTGCAGAGCACCCTTGCCTGCGGCGAGGCCGTGAGCCTGAACACAGCCAGGTCTTACCTACAGTGGCTGCATAAAGCCGATTACCTGGTGCTGGTTGTGGTCGGTAAACCGGGTACTCCCGCCACCATGGCGCGCTATCGCCTGGCCCATGGTGCCGACACCGGCCCGCGCCCGCCGATGATCCAGCGCGTTGGTCAGGTGTTCGATCCCAACCTGGGTGAGGTGGTTTATCGCCAGCCAGCCGAGGTGGACGAATGAACGCCGCCCGCCTTGAAGCCTGGGGCGAACAACCCCCGCTGTTTGTGCAACTGCTGGGTGCCGAAGTGGCCCGCAGCAACATGACCAAAACCGGCCAGCGCATCGGTATGAGCCGCACCGCTGTAAGTCTGGTGCTGGCCAATCGTTACCCATCACCCAGCACGGCCGGCGTAGAGCGCCGTGTGATGGACGTGCTTGGCCGCTTGGAATGTGTGGCCCTGGGCGAGGTTGTCACCAGCTCGCAGTGCCAAAGCTACCGCGAAAAAGCAGCGCCAACCCACAACCCCAGCGCGATGCAGCACTGGCGCGCCTGCCAGTTCTGCGCAAACAACCCCACCTGCACCGCCCAGGAGAACGCCCATGCACGCATCCACTGAACGGCCGTTGAAAGTGCTTACCCCGCAACTGGCTGACCGCCTACGCGTGTTCAACAGCGCCAGCCGCACCTTGCAGGCCATGGGTATTCGCCTGCACCGCATTGACCCGGTGGCGAACCTGCTGGTTGTAGGCCCAGAAGACGGCCAGCGGCTGGTGCGTGACCGCCTGACCGAGGGCTATCAGCGTCACCCATCGGCAGGTAGCACCCGTTTCACCGTGATGTTCCAGGGCGTGTCCCTGGAGTGGCGCGAACCCATTAGCTACCGCGACAACCTGAACACCGCCGCCCCGGCTGCCATCGACCTGACTTTCCACTGAGGACAACAGAATGAACGCACAACAAAGCACCCCGGCCGGCTACCGGAAAAACGCCCAGGGCCACCTGATTCCTGAAAGCCTGATCAAGCCAATCGACATCGAGCGCGACCGCCTGGTGCAGCACCTGGTTGACCGTGCCAGCGAGCTAAACGGCGAGCTGGCCGACTACAAGGCGGAGGCCTTTGGCGACATCGAGGCTTTTGTAGAAATGAGCGCCGAGCAGTACGGCGCGAAGGTCGGCGGCAAGAAAGGCAATGTCACCCTGTTTAGCTTTGACGGCCGCTACAAAATCCAGCGTGCGGTGCAGGAGCGCATTGCCTTTGATGAGCGCCTGCAAGCCGCGCGCGCCCTGATCGACGAATGCTTCCAGGAGTGGACGCAGAACGCGCGACCCGAAGTAATCGCCCTGGTGAACGATGCCTTTCGTGCGGACACCAACGGTGAAATCCGCACCGCCCGGGTGCTGGCCTTGCGCCGATTTGCCATCAGTGACGAACGCTGGCAGCGCGCCATGACTGCCATCGGCGAAGCCTGCCAGGTGATTGGCTCCAAGTCCTATATCCGCCTCTATGAGCGGGTGGGTGATACCGACCAGTACCGCCCGATCAGCCTTGATATTGCGGGGGTGTGAGATGAGCTTGGAATACATCCGCACCAACTACCACGTCGCGGCCAAAAAAGGCGGCCGGGTCAATGCCTACGGCAAGCCTGGAACGATTACCGGCGCCAGCGGCTCGCACTTGCTGATCAAGCTGGACGGTGAGAAGCACAGCAACCCGTACCACCCACGTGATGGTATCGAATACCTGGATCAAGCCGTCGAGCCTAAGCCCAGTACCGCCAAAGTCATCGCCTATTGCTTCGCCTCCGGGCACATCCAGTTCGGCTCGTCTGTGCCCGATGGAGCCATCGGAATCGCCACGGGCACAGACCAAAAGGTCCGCGACACCATCGAGGTCACGGCGCGCTTATCTCGTCACGACAACGAAACGCTGTTCGTGCCTGGTGTCCCTGAGGCAGCGAGTCAGCGTGAAGGGATGACCGCTCTTGCTCGCTACATCCAGTACCTGGGCGAACGCAATGGGCCGGGTTTCCGGGCGCTGGGGGCTTGAATGCAGCGCTACAACGAAACTCACAACGATCCACTGCCGCAGCGTTCCGCGCATCTGGAAAACGAGGCACTGCGCATTGAACAGGCAACCCAGGCGTTTCTGGCCAATGGCGGAAAGATCGAGCAGATCGGCTACCACATGAGCGATGCCCCAGCGGTATTCGTCATCAACGCCGAGAAAACGCCGGTCTATGCCCATCTGTTCCAGCCAGTGGCCGAGCCGGTGCTGCAACCGGAACCGCAGCCTGAACCAGCACCAGATACGGCCAGCGACCTAGAAACCAAGCAGGCCGCGCAGATCATGGCGCGCGCCGCCCTGGGCGAACCGCCGAAGTGGATCGCCAAGCAGCTGCACATGACCGAAAAGGCCGTGCGCCAGCGCGCTCGCGATTATCACATCAGCTTCAAACACCAACGCTAGGAGGCCCACGCCATGGCTCAACACACCATCACCATCAACGACCTGGACGGTGGCATTTCCATCCGTCACGAAGGCAGCGGCGAAGAAACGGCAGCGGCGCTGCTCGCCAAAGGCCTGGTCGAGGTCGCCCAAGGAATATTGAACAAGGCAGCCAAGCGGCCGTGCCAGTGCCCGAAGTGCCAGGCCAAGCGCAATGCAACTACCACCGAACCCAAACCAACCCTGCACTAAGCGAGGAATCACCATGCAACTGACGCAAAAAGACCTGATCGACACCATCACCCAGGAAGTGGGTGTAAGCGGTACGCCGATCAATAAAACCCAAGTCGAGGCGGTGCTTAACCGTCTGTCCATCATCGCCACCCGCACCCTTAAAGCCGGGAGCGACGTGCCGCTGCCCGGTCTCGGCAAACTCAAGGCCAGCCAGCGTGCCGCCCGTACTGGTCGCAACCCGGCAACCGGCGCGGCCATCGAGATCCCGGCCAAAGTCACGGTCAAGCTGGCCACCGGCAAAGCCCTGGAGGACGCACTGAACCCCTAAGCGAAACCGCCCCGGCCTAGCCGGTGGTGGTCTGCCCAGCGTGGTTGCTGGGTACTGATGAGCAGCCGAGTACGGAGAGCAACATGGATCACAAGAAAGCCCTGGACAAGATCAAGAAGTGCTTGAGCCTGGCCAATAGCAGCAACCCGCACGAAGCCGCTGCAGCAATGCGCCAGGCCCGCGCGCTGATGGAGAAGTACCAGCTCGAACAGTCGGACGTGGACATGATCGACATCGAGGAGCACGGCACCCGGAGCGGCTCGAAAATGAAGCCCGTGCAGTGGGAGGCGAACTTGGCCGGCACGGTGGCTAAAGCCTATGCCTGCCGCCTGCTGTTTATGG
Source organism: Pseudomonas sp. C7.1 (assembly GCF_056312395.1). Classification (NCBI taxonomy): domain Bacteria; kingdom Pseudomonadati; phylum Pseudomonadota; class Gammaproteobacteria; order Pseudomonadales; family Pseudomonadaceae; genus Pseudomonas; species Pseudomonas sp. C7.1. The sequence continues at coordinate 1,444,423 of NZ_JBWDTL010000003.1, forward strand.
CTGGACTCGGTGAGTGGCGCTTTATCGGTGAAATGGCCGAGCTGGCCAGTTACACGATGGCAGTGTTGCTACGTCAGGTACGCCAGGCGCGTCGCGACTACATCGGCACGGCGCTCAAGCGCTGTAAGTCGACAACCAAAACCAAGCGCGCCGATCAGTTCTGCGAGGCCTGGGTGTGGGGAGTCAGCTCCAAGGTCTCCGAGTTCGCAGGGGCTGAGCCATCGCCTGCCGCTGATGCGTACATGCTCAAGCACCACCCCGAGATCGAGAAGGGCAAGACGGTGGATCGCAATGCCAAAACTAAGGCTTTGAGCCAGCGCGCCATGGACGATGCAGCTGCTGGGTTATGTGCTGCCAGCGATGTACAGCTTAACCATGGTGTCCAGGGGCAAGCGCCACTAGCACTGCACTAAGCGAAACCTCGCCCACCAGGGCGACGGTCTGCCGGGTGTGGTTGCCCGGTACTGATGAGCAGCCAAGATGAGTAAGACAAAACGGACGGAGCGCATCCGCAAGCAGGATGCCGACCGCCAACAGGACAAGCGCAACCGCGACGCGGCGCATCGAGAGCGTGTGGGCGCGGAAGTGACAAAACTGACCACCTACCGGGGCACCCGTGCCGACTGGGCGCTGATGCAGCAGGTTGGTGAGTATGAGGAAGTCGAGGAAGTGATAACGCTTATGACCCGCTACATGGCGGGCATGGCCAGGCGCGACCCGCAGGCATTCCGCGATGCCATGAACCCGAGGAACCCGGTATGAATGTTCAACCTGCCGATTATGCGACGCCCACTCAACGAGCCGCCTGGTATGGCCCGGAAAAGCTATGCAGCAAGTGCAGTGAATACTGGCCTGCTGACGAAGAGTTCTTTTTCCGGGAAACGCGGAGAAAGGACGGCTTAGCCGCCCATTGCAAGGCGTGTTACTACGAAACTCCGTCAGTTCTGAAGCGTCGCGGGCGGCTGCAATGAGCCTGGCTAAAATCCATATTGCCAAGCAGCAGCTCGGCCTCGATGACGACACCTACCGGGCGTTGCTGTTTCGCATTGCCCGCGTGCGTTCGGCAAAAGACCTGGACAAGCGTCAGACCAGTGAGGTTCTGGCCGAGTTTGAGCGCCTGGGCTTTAAGCCAGCCCCTGCGAAGAAAGCCCGACGCGCAGCCCCCAAGCCAGCACCTGACCGTGCCGCCCAGGTATCCAAGATCGAGGCCTTCCTAGCCGAAGCTAATCGCCCCTGGAGCTATGCCGATGCGATGGCCCTGCGCATGTTCAAGGTTGAGCGTGTCGAGTGGTGCGACGCCGACCAGCTGCGCCGCCTGATTGCTGCACTGACCTACGATGCCAAACGCCACGGGAGGCCTGTACAGTGAATATTGAGCAGGTACGCGAGTTGTTGCCGGAGACTGTCCGCCGTATTGCCGACATTGCAGGGCTACCAGCGGCGATGAAGCTGGTAGACGAAATTGGCGGCACGTCCTGGTTCTTTGCCAAAGGCTTTGGCCCATCGGGGCAGGCGCGGGTTGCCGCCTTGGCCGATATTGTGGGCGAAGAGGCCGCGCAACGGCTGACACAACTCATGCCAGAGCGTGATGATGTGTACATTCCCCGGTGTGACGTGGCACTACGCCGGTTGCGCGATCTTGAAATGCATCGCCAGTTTGAACAGGCTGTGCGTGACGGTGTTTCCGCTAATACGGTGGTTGCAGAGCTCGCCCGCACGTATCGTCTGAGTGATCGCCGCGTCTGGATTATTCTCAAGCAGCCTTTGAGCAGCAGCCAATCAGGGTTGTTCGATTAGCCGCCTGCTTGGGTTGCGAGGGGTCTCGCGTTAAAGTTGCATTGACTGTTAAGGAGGGAACCATGCGTCTATTGCTTGCTCTACTGTGCTGTACAGCGCTGCCGGCTCAAGCGGCCACCGTGTTCAGATGTGTGGATGCTTCAGGAAAAGTGACATTTACTCAGCAGCAGTGCCCGGACGGAAAGGTGCTGGCCGATGTGGTGCGGGCTCACAATGCTGCCCCCAGTGGTAGCAGCACACCGTCAACGATGGCACCGGAGCCAGGCAGTCGGCGAGACTTACTGCGCCAGGAGTTCAAGCAACTGGCCGATGATATGCGAGCCCCCGGCCTACCTCTGGAGGGGTTACGGTGGTGGGTGGATCAGTCGCGCCGCCCCCTTGCTCTACAGGGTTGTCTGATCGCGATCTACGCACCGCGAAAGTGCGTGGCGAGGTGGTGCCTGGCATGACTCGCAAGGATGTGGAAAGCATGTATGGCAAGCCCAACAATGATGGCGCGCAGGGTGCCGGTAGCAGCACCTACTGGAAAGATAAGTACCTTGCTGTCACTCACGTAAGTTATGACAGCAATGGTTGTGCACGCTCCAGCTATCAATCCGGCCATAAACCCTAGCCGCACCGCTGAACCCCATCCTCTAAAGCCTCCCCTCTCATGCCGCCGACTATGGCGGCATGAACATTCAAGCCCCCGTATCCCAGCCCAACCCGCGCGACCTGGCCGCCGCCATTCTGGCCGAGCCGGTGTTGGCGCAGCGCCAATTGATGATGGAGCGCTGCCCAGCCGAGTTGCGGCCGTTGGTAGAGGAATACGTGCGGATTGGCTTTGCCAAGGTCAAGAGCTACCGGGCACACATCGACCGTCGCGCGCAAAGCGCACGCGAAAAGCCAGCAGCGGCCCCCCGTCGCGAAGCCAAAAACAGCGTCATTCACCACACCAGTTCCGCGCCTGAGTTCGGCAATCAGCGCCTGGCCGAGCTACGCGCGCTGATCGGAGGTGCACCCCGTGGGCATTAAAAGCCGCATCGCGCTGGCAATCGTTGCCGCCACACCCGTTGTCGCCCATTACGAAGGTCGCAACCTGCTGGCGTACCTCGACCCTGTAGGCATCCCGACAATCTGTGAGGGCTGGACGTATGGCGTGCGCCTTGGCGACGTGGCGACAGATGCCGAGTGCGACCAGAAAACCCAGCTCGCGCTCCAGGAGGCAGCGGAGGTTTTTGAACGCTGGGTGCCCATCAAGGTTATCGCGAGCATGGATATCAAAAGCATCGCGGCCTTTCTGTCCTTTATCTACAACGTCGGCCCCGGCAAACCGGGCGTAAAAGACGGCTTTGTCTGGCTCAAGAGTGGCCGCCACTCGACCCTGCTGCTGCATCTGCAGGCTGGCCGTATCCAGCCAGCCTGCGCACAGCTCAGTTACTGGGTGAGCGCCGGTGGTCGCAAACTGGGTGGGCTAGTGCTTCGCCGTGCGGCCGAGCGCAAGCTTTGTGAGGCGGGCCTATGAGCGCTTTCAGCTCGACCTGGTTCAAGGCAGGCTTGGGGCTTGGCCTATTACTTCTTGCACTCTCGTTCTTTCTGTCAGCTCTGCAAGATGCCTACGACCAGGGGCATGCCCAAGCCAAAAGTGACGGCGCGCTGGCCCTAGAACAGCTGCGTCTGGAGCATGCAGGGGCGCAACTTGATATGACCCGCCGCGCTGCCGCCAGTGCCAAAGCAGCCGCCAAACGCCTGCAGGAAGAGCAAGCCCACAACGACAAGCTAGCCGCCGACCTGGCCGAGCAGCAGCGCACCCACCGAAAAACCACAGACCGCCTTACAGGGGAGATTGCCCGTGTTAACGACCTCTATCGTGACGCCCTCGACGCGCCGCCTAAGCCTCTGCCTGCTTGCGTGTTCACTGCTGGTTGGGTGCGCGTTTATGACGAAGCAACCGGAGCCGCCGCCCCCGGAATGCCCACGGCCTCAGATACCGGCCGAGCTGCTGCGCAAGTCGCCGAAGGCCGAGCCGCTGAGCAACTCGATTCAGGCATCAGCCAGCGCGACGTCCTGGAGCACCACACTCGCTACGCCGAGCAGTGCCGCAACACCGCCGCGCAGCTTGACCTTCTGATTGATGCCGTACAGGAGACGCACTGATGCAAATGGATTTAGGCACCGCCGCCACGTTGATGGGTGTGTTCGCCACGATCATCACCGGGCTGGTCAAGTTGCTGCTCTGGCAGTTCGAGAAGCGTCTTGGTGAGCGTTTCGCTGGCCAGGATGAGGCGCGAAAGATCGCCAGCCAACACTGGGAAGATAGCTTCGCCAAGGTATTGCAGCGTCAGGACAAGGACGCGGAAGCATTGCAGAAACTGGACCGCGCGTTCCTCCACTTCAAGGCTGAACTGCCGCTGGAATATGTCCGGCGCGAGGATTGGGTGCGTGGCCAGTCTGTGATCGAGGCCAAGCTGGATGGCTTGGCGCTCAAGTTTGAAAACATCCTGCTCAAAAGGAACGCGCAATGATCGATGCAGCCAAAGCACGCCGGGAAACCCTGCGCTGGTACATCCTGCTGACCCTGAATACCTCGCGCCCGGTTGACCCGCATGAGGCGGTGGTGCTGTCTACCATCCAGGGAATCTATCCAGACGCCACGCAGCTGGAGCTGCGCCGCGAGCTGGACTACCTGCACGACCGCCGCCTGGTAACGCTGAAGAAACAGCCGTCCGGCCCGTGGGTCTGTGGCCTGACCCACTATGGAGTGGATATCGCCGAGTACACCATCGAATGCAATGCAGGCATTGCTCGCCCGGAAAAATACTGGAGCGCTTGACCTATGCCACCTAGAAGCAAGGTGCTGGCGCTCTGCCGCCGAGGTAAAGGCGTGGCTTGACCAGGCGTTGATCGAGAACAATTTCAGCCAATACGAGCTGCTGTCCTCTGCCTTGGCTGAGCGCGGCCACAGCATCGGCAAATCAGCGCTGCACGAATATGGCCAGAACTTCGAAGGCCGCCTGGCCGCGTTGAGGACAGCCAGCGAGCAGGCAAAAGCCATGGTAGCGGCCGCCCCTGATGATGAGGGTGCAGTCAACGAAGCGTTGATGCGCCTGGTGCAGGAACAGATTTTCAACAGCCTTATGGCTCAGGACGGCAAGGTCGATCTGGCGAAGATGGCCAAGGCCGTGGCCGAGCTGGGCCGCGCATCCGTTGTGCAGAAAAAATGGCAAGCCGAGGTGCGTGAGCGTGCCGAAGTCGCCGCTAATGCCGTGGAGAAGATCGCCAAAAAAGGAGGCCTCACCGCCGATACCGTGGCCGAGATGCGCCGTGAGATCCTTGGGGTGGCCAAGTGAACCTTGCCGAGCAAATCCCCAATACCGCCGACCTGGATGTGCCGGCCGTCCTGCTGCCGTACCAGCAGGAGTGGCTCGCCGAGCAAGGCCCGCTGGTGGTCATCGAGAAAAGCCGGCGCACCGGCCTCACCTGGGCCGAAGCGGCAGACGATGTGCTGCTGTCCGCCTCGGCCAAGGACGCGGGCGGGATGAATACCTACTACATCGCCTACAACCAGGACATGACCATTGAGTACATCCAGGCCTGTGCAATGTGGGCGCGGATGTTCAACCACGCCGCCAGCGAAATTGAGGAAGGCATCTGGGAGGATGGCGACAAGCACATCAAAACGTTCGGCATTGCCTTCCCAGGCAGCGGCCACCGTATCGTGGCGCTGACCAGCCGGCCGTCCAACCTGCGCGGTCGACAAGGTCGGGTGGTGCTCGATGAGGCGGCATTCCACGAACAGCTTGATGAAGTGCTAAAAGCCGCCCTGGCGCTGCTGATCTGGGGCGGCCAGCTGCGCGTTATCTCGACCCATAACGGGGTGAAGAACGCCTTTAACACCCTGATTCAGGACATCCGCGCGGGTAAGCGCAAGGGCGTGGTGCAGCGCATTACCTTTCGCGATGCGGTGGCCCATGGGCTGTACCGGCGCGTGTGCATGCGCCTGGGTAAAGAGTGGACGCAGGCCGCCGAGGACGCCTGGGTCGCTGATGTGTATGCGTTCTATGGCGACGGTGCGGCCGAGGAGCTGGATTGCATCCCGGCCGAGTCGGCAGGCGCTGCACTGTCGCGCGCCCTGGTCGAGTCGCGCATGGTCGAAGCGCCAGTGGTGCGCCTGAAAATGCCGGGATGAGTTCACCCACTGGGATGAGCGCCTGCGTGAGGCCGAGATTCGTGACTGGTGCGAGCGCGAGCTGCTGCCCCTGCTCAAGCTACTCGATCCGCAGCAGCTGCATGCCTTTGGTGAAGACTTCGGCCGTACCGGCGACCTGACTGTGATCGCGCCCTATGCGGTCGGCCTCGATCTGCGTTGCCGTGTGCCGTTCCTGGTCGAGCTGCGCAATATGCCGTATCGCCAACAGGAACAGGTGCTGTTCTACATCGTCGACCGCTTACCACGCCTGATGGGTGGGGCCATGGATGCCACCGGCAACGGCGGGTATCTGGCCGAAGCCGCTGGCCACCGTTATGGCGGCTGCATCCAGCAAGTGAAGCTCTCCGACCGCTGGTATATGGACAACATGCCAGCGTTTAAGGCGGCTTTTGAGGACGCCTTGCTGGAGATACCGCGCGATGCCCTGGTGCTCGATGACTTGCGAGCGCTGCAGATGATCGACGGCATCCTCAAGCTCGGTAAGAGCCGCACCCAGGGCGAAGGTGGCCAGCGCCACGGCGACGCCGCGATTGCTTTGGCACTGGGTTATGCCGCCACACGTCTTGAAGTTGAAAGCTATGGCTATGAACCCGTGCGCCCTGACCGCAACAACAAACCCGGATTCGATGATGACAACGCCGACCCGGTGAATACCTGGGCGGCTGGAGGTGTTCTGTAATGGATGAGTCGCCAATCCTGGACGCGAGCGGTAAGCCGTTCCCGAAAAAGTCCATGCTGCAAGAGGTGATCCAGGCCACTACAACCGGCGTTCACCAGGCCTGGGGCGTTGATTCGGTATCGTCGTCGCTCGACCCGGCGCGCCTGCGCACCATCCTGCAGAACGCTGCTACCGGCGACATCCTGGAGTACCTGGTACTCGCCGAAGAGATGGAAGAGAAAGACCTGCACTATGCCTCGGTGTTGGGCACCCGTAAGCGGGCTGTAGCGGGCGTGCCGGTCAGTGTTGAGGCCGGTGGCGAGGATGCCCGGTCAGAGGAAATCGCCGACGCTGTGCGCAAGCTGGTAGATGCCCCGGAGTTTTCCGACCTGGTGAGCGATCTGCTCGATGGTTTGGGTAAAGGCTTCTCGGCTGTAGAGCCCGGCTGGGAGCTGAAAGGCGAGCAGCTGTGGCCGGTGAAATACGATCACCGTGACCCGCGCTGGTTCCAGTTCGACAAACTGACCGGCCGTAAGCTGCTGATCCGTGAGGAAGCCGGCGAAGGTCGCGAGATTCCGCCCGGCCGGATGATTATCCATATCCCCAAGTTAAAGTCGGGCCTGCCGATCCGTGGCGGGTTGGCGCGCCTGGTGGCCGTGTCGTATATGTGCAAGGCATTCAGCCTCAAGGACTGGATGCGCTACACCGAGCTGTTTGGCATGCCGCTGCGCATTGGCCGCTATGGCCCAGGTGCTAAGCCGGACGATATTGCCGTGCTACGTCGCGCAGTGGCCCAGCTCGCCGCCGACGCGGCGGCCGTGCTGCCGAAAGAAATGCTCATCGAGTTTCAGGAGATCGCCAACTCAACAGGCGGTGCCGAACTGTTCGCGCGCCTGGCCGAGTGGCTGGACAGGCAAGTCAGCAAGGCCGTACTCGGCCAGACCATGACCACCGATGACGGGTCGAGCCAGAGCCAGGCCACCGTGCACAACGATGTGCGCCTCGACATTCTCAAGGCCGACGCCAAACAGCTGGCCGCAACGATTAACCGCGACCTGGTGCGCGTGTTTGTCGATTACAACTTCGGCCCGCAGGAAAACTACCCGAGCGTTGCATTCCAGGTCACTGAGCCAGAGGACTTGAAGGCCCTGGCCGATGCCCTGACGCCGTTTATTGATCGCGGCCTGCAAGTCGAACAGTCGGCGATTCTTGAGCGCTTCGGCCTGTCCGCCCCGGCTGATGGCGCACAGCTGCTCAAGCCAACGGGCCAGCAGCCTGTTGCCGGGCCTGCCCTCAATACCGAGCAGCGTTGCAACTGCCCAGCGTGTGGTGGCCACCGCCAGGCACTCAACCAGGAACAGAAAGCCCGCGACAGCCTGGACACCCTGGTTGATGAAGCCGCCGCCGACTGGGTGCCCGTGATGCGGCCGGTGCTCGACCCGGTGTTGCAGTTGGCGCAGGACTCCGACGACTTCGATGCGTTCCGGGCTGGCCTGGCCGGCTTGCTTGAGCAGATGGACGATAGCGTCTTGATCGAGCAGCTCGCCCGTGCGGCCTTTAAGGCGCGCGGCCAAGGCGATGCAGGCGACGCACTGTGAGTGGCCCAACCAAGGAACATGTGCCCGTACCAGTGCCAAAGGATGCGCTGGAGTACTTCCGCGCCAAGGGCATCAAGGTTGGGTTTGATCACCGCGACGTATGGGCCGAAGAACACGTCACGGCCTGGACGGTGGCCAAGGCCATGCGCCTGGACATCCTGGAAGCGATCCGCTCGCACGTTGATGAAATGATCGAATCAGGCCAAACCTTTGCCCAGTTCAAGCGCGAGTTACAGCCGCTGCTGGAGAAACTCGGATGGTGGGGGCGTGGCGAGCTGCTCGATCCGCTGAGCGGCGAAACCCGCGAGGTGCAGTTGGGCAGCCCGCGCCGTTTGCGCACCCATCTATGACGTGAACCTGCGCCAGGCCCATGCGGCCGGCCAGTGGCAGCGCATCGAGCGCACCAGGGCAACGCAACCTTATTTGCTGTACCAGTTGGGGCCAAGCCGCGAGCACCGGCCGGAGCATGTGGGTTGGGCCGGGATCATCCTGCCAGCTGACCACCCGTGGTGGCAGTCGCACTTTCCACCCAACGGCTGGGGCTGCAAGTGCTGGGTGCGCCAGATCAGCAAGCGCGAGGCCGAGCGCCTTATTGGCACTGGCAAGTACATGACCGAAGCGCCCGACCTGGGCATGCAGGAGTACATAAACCAACGCACCGGCCAGGTAGTCAGCGTGCCCAAAGGCATCGAGCCAGGCTGGGACTACAACCCCGGAGCCGTGTCCAGGAAGGCCAGAGCACAGCAGCTCCTGGAAGAAAAACAGCCGGAAACTAACACCGCCTAAAACGCCGTCTAAGCGCTGTTTGGCGGCGAGGGAGCCACCAAGGTGTGGGGTTGGTGGCGTTTTGCGTTCTAACGGGGGTCTAACGCCCTTGTGATCGTTCAGGCGAGAGACGCTGGTATGCAATATCGAAGGAACACGCCTCGCACTTGCTGGGCGAACTAAAGGAGAACGCAGTATCGGGGGACGCCTTGAGTGGCGTGAAGAACAACTCAGAAAGGCTGGCCGCCCTTAGCGGCCATAAGAAAGGGCCGACCGGCCGAGGTGTTCCACCACCTTGGCCGGCCGCCGAACCGCAGAACCAGCCTGCAAGCCCAGCTAAGGCCCCCGCCTCGTCGACGAAGCGCGGGCAAATTAACACTGTTTAGACATACAGTTAAAGGCTTGCCGTGATTGATATTCGCTGCGGTGGCTGTGGCCGTTTACTGGCCAAAGCCGCTGGCTTCACTTTGTTGCAAATCAAGTGCCCGCGTTGCCGGGTCATCAATAGTCAGACAGCCGTGAGCTGCCCGAATCCAGAGCGCCTTAGAGCGCCTGGATACCGAGGTAGCTCATGGCGACAAAGAAAGACCATCACCCAGCCCAGCCGGGTGAGTACACACCGCCGACCACTGACCAGGTCGGCTATTTCAATGGCCAGTTGGCGCTTGCAGGCTTTGGATGCAGCGCCTTCTATATCGCGTTGATCCCGCGCGCCGAGGCAAACCGCATCATCATTGCCAATCACTATTCAGGCCGCATCGTAATGAACTCCTACATCCACTTGGGGGTATGGGTCGAGGGTGTGATGCGCGGCGTGTTGCAGTTTGGCTATGCGCTAAACCCGGTGGCCGGTGCGCAAAAGATCGTGGCAGGGACCCAGGTTGATCAGTACCTGGAGCTAAACCGCATGTGGCTGGATGACATAGCGCCGCGCAACAGCGAAAGCCGCGCCCTGAGCTATGCGTTCAAGCTCATCAAGCGGGCCTGCCCAAAGGTGGCCTGGGAGCAATCGTTTGCTGATGAGCGCTGTGGTGGCTGGGGCGTGGTGTACCAGGCGGCCAATTTCCTGTACCTGGGCCACCACCGCACCAGCTTCTATGAGCTGGACGGTGAGGCCTATCACCCGATGCTGCTCACGGCCCATAAGAAGGCTGGCCAGCGTGGGGAGTACTTGCGGGGCAATTTGCACCGTGCTGTGCGCCGGAACTTGTTGCAGTTCCGTTATATCTATCTGATCAAGCCCGGCTGGCGGGCTAGATTAAGAAGGAACCGCTGCCATACCCGAAGCCTGGGGCAGCCCTTGCCGGATCGCAGACGGCGTAACGCCCCGCTTACCAGCCCTAGCCAGTTACTGAACCCCTTCCTCTAATCCCGCCCCCGTCATGCCGCCGAAACTAGCGGCATGAACACACAAAACGCCCCACACAATCGCGCCACTTCCACAGCCCTCTGCTTTGAGCTGAGCGCTGATGTGCCTGAATGGGTCGAGGTGCTTCCGCCTGGCCCGTCCGTAGTTGGCCGCGACAGCCGCACCTGGACGTATGACCCGGCCGAAGTAATGGCCAACACCCTGGCGCATAGCAAGGGCGCTGACCTGCCGTTTGACTACCTGCACGCCACCGAGCTGAAAGCCCCCCAGGGCGATGATGCCCCGGCATCCGGCTGGGCGCGGGAGTACCGGGTAAATCGAGCGCGGCGCGCTTGAAGCCCGCGTGGACTGGACGGCCAAAGCCCGCAACGCCATCAGCGAACGCGAATACCGCTACCTGTCGCCCGTCTTCACCTATGACGACACCGGGCGCATTCACCGCTTCTCCAGTTTCGGCCTAACCAACAAGCCGAATCTGTTGATCAAGGCGCTTAACGCCGAACAAGTCCCATCGATGGAGAAACCCCCGATGCTCACAGAAGCCATCCGGGCAGCCCTCGGCTTGCCTGAAAACGCCACGGAGGAACAAGCCGTGGCGGCAATTCAAGCGCTTAAAGATGCCAAAGAAACGGCGTTGAACAGCGAGAAATCCCCGTCCCTGCAACTGTTTGTGCCGCGTGGCGATTACAACGCCCTGGAGCAACGCGCCAAAAACGCCGAGCAGGCCCTGACCCAGCGCGACGAAAAAGAGCTGGAAACCGCCATCAATAGCGAGATCACCGCCGCGCTCAAGGCCGGCAAGATCACCCCTGCCACCAAGGATTACCACGTCAAAGCGTGTAACCAAGAAGGCGGTCTGGAGCGCTTCCGCGAGTTCGTAAAAGCCGCGCCATCCGTCACCGAGCAGGTGCTCAGTGATGAGCTGCCAAAAACCACCACTGCTCTCAACTCCGAGCAAAAGGATGCCGCGCGCCTGCTCGGTATGTCCGAGGCGGAATACCTCAGCTTGATCAACCCGGAGGCTAAATAATGGCCGTTGTAACCCCCGCACTGCTGCAAGCATTGTTTGTCGGCTACCGCGCTGACTACCAACGCGGCTTGGCGTCTGCGCCAGGTCTGTTCAAAGAAATTGCCACGGTGGTGCCCAGTACCACTGCGAGCAACACTTACGGCTGGCTAGGCCAGTTCCCGAAACTGCGTGAATGGATTGGCGCGCGTGTTCTCAAGGACATGGCCGCCCACGGCTACTCCATCACCAACAAGAAATTTGAAGGCACCGTGGCCGTTCCACGCACCGCCATTGAAGACGACGCCGCAGGCATTTACCGCCCGATGTTCGAGGAAATGGGCCGCGCTGCTGCTCAGCCACCCGGACGAACTGATGTTTGCCCTGTTGGCCGACGGGCTTTAGCACGCTGTGCTTTGACGGCCAGAATTTCTTCGACACCGACCACCCGGTATTCCCGGAAGTTGACGGCACAGGCTCGGCCGAGTCGGTCAGCAACGTCGATATTCCCGGCGCTAGCCCTGGCCCTGCGTGGTTCCTGCTGGATACCACCCGCGCCATCAAGCCGCTGATCTACCAGGAGCGCATCAAGCCTGAGCTTAAGAGCAAAACCGACCCGACCAAGAGCGATCACGTCTTTGACCATGACGAATACGTGCATGGCGTGCGTGCCCGTAACAACGGCGGCTTTGGTTTCTGGCAGATGGCCTACGCCTCGCGTCAGCCTCTTACCGGTGAGTTTTATGGCAGCGCCCGCGCCGCTATGGGTGAGTTCAAGGCAGACGGTGGCCGCCCGCTAGGCATTACGCCAAACCTGCTGGTGGTTCCGCCGCGCCTGGAAGGTGCCGCGCGCAAGCTCCTGGAGAAGGATACCGACGACGGCAACGAGTGGTATCACACCGCCAAGGTGCTCGTTTGCCCGTGGCTCGCATAAGGGGTCGCCGCCATGATCATTCGTATCACCTCGAAACTGGACGGCTTCCGCCGCTGTGGCATCGCCCACAGCAAAGTCGCCACCGATCACCCGGCCGACCGCTTTACCGAGGCCGAGCTGGAGCGTTCGCAGGCCGACCCGGTGCTTACCGTTGAGCTGCTCGATGGTGAGCTGGCCGAGCCGGACGCTGTTGGTGGCTCTACCTCGGCTGACCCTGGCAAGGATGCCAAACCAGCGGCAGCGGCCAAGCCCGCGAAGGCCCCGAGCCGCGAAAGCGGCCAAGGCTGGAGGCAGTGCCAAAGCAGCCGCGAAAAAGCCCGGCCGCCAAGGCAGCGGCGAACCCGCAGCGGCCCCCGCTACTGAGCCTCCACCTGCCTCCAAGGACGGCGAGCAGAAAGACGACACGCCGCCAGCTGACCCTCAGGGCGGCGAGGCTTAACCCATGGCCTACGCAACCCTGGCGGGCTTTATCAAGCAGTACGGCGAAAACGCCGTGCTGCTGGTGGCCGACCGTGATGATGACGGGGTGATTGATGCTCTGGTGGTTGAGGACGCACTGGCCCGCGCCAGTGCCGAAATCGACAGCTACGTCAGCGCCAAGCATCGCTTGCCGTTGCCGGTGGTGCCTGAGCGCTTCCCGGCCTGGTCGGCGATATCGCCCTGTACCTGCTTTCGAGCGAGGGCGGTGCGCTGACCGAGGACAAGCGCAAGCGCTATGAGGACGCCATCAGCTACCTGCGTCGGGTGGCATCGGGTGACGCAGGCCTTGGCCTGCCAACCCCGCCCGAGCAGGCAAGCAGCGGCGAGGCCTGGTTTGAAAGCCAGCCCAAGCGCTTTGGTGACCTGCTGTGACTGGGGCCGCCATCAGCACCAACCTAGCGTTTGAACCACGCCTGGCTGGCCGGCTGGAGCGCTTGGCACAACTGGACACCGCGCCGCTCCTGGAAGGGATCGGCGCAGAGGTCGAGAGCCAGACGCGGCGGCGCATTGCGGTTGATAAAGCCAGCCCAGGCGGCCAGGGATGGCCGGACTGGTCGCCCGAGTACGCCGAAACCCGGCACAGCGGCCAGAGCCTGTTGCAAGGCAATGGCCACCTGCTGGACAGCATCACGTACGAGGTGCAGGGCGACAGCGTGTTGGTGGGTAGCCCGCTGATTTATGCGGCCACACACCAGTACGGCGACCCAGACCGAGGGATCGAGCAGCGCGAGTTCCTGGGCCTGGAAGGCCAGGATCGCGATGACGTTGTGGGTTTGATTGATGACTACCTAGAGAGCCTGGCCAATGACTGAGTTAACCGCTGACCAGGTGCTGCAAGGCATCGAAGCCTGGACCGCTGAGTTGTACCAGGGCGTTACGCCCAAGGTTGAGGTCGCGCTGCATGGCGGGCGGTTCAGCCCGGCCGACCTGGAGCGCTACGCAACCAAAGCCCGCGCCTGCCGCATTGCCCTGGAAGGGCTCGAAGTTTGAACTGAATGGCCGTGGTCAGTTGATCGCCTACGGGCACGCCGTTGCGGTGGTGCTGGCCGGTGATGCCAAGGGCCTACCCCGTGCCCTGAATGTGCTGCAGGTGGCCAGCACCCTACAGGCAGCGTTGCCGGGCAGCCGATGCGGCCTGGCGCTTGAGGACAGCATCAACGCCAAGGATGTGCGCGCCGCCAACCTTTACCACGCCGGGCTGGATAAAGCCGGCACCGCCGCCTGGGTGCTGACCTGGCCGGTGAAATTTGAACACCCACGCACCCGCTAGGAGGGGCACATGGCAACTGAAGCAAAAGCCGCAGACAAGGCGAAACCAGCCGAGCCAGCCAAGGTGAAGGTCAAGATCACCAGCGATAACGGCCACCGCCATGCCGGCGAGAAACACCCCAAGGGCGCGGTTATTCCCGTGTCCGAGGCGGACGCAAAACTTATCGTCGAAACCTTCAAGGTCGGCGAACACGTAGAGGGTAAGTGACCATGGCACAGCCACGAGTATTTAAGGGCGTTGGCGTTGTTCACGCCCAGCGCCTGGGCGTTGTGGACGCACCGCTGCGCGACCTGGGCGACGTTGAAACGCTCAAGTTCGCCAACCGTTCCAACCAGATGGCCTGGAAGCAACACCGCAAACCGGGTGGCGGCAACCTCGCCACCCTGGACACCCTGGATGGCATCACGCTCGACGTGCAGATGCAGGAATGGCCCGAGGAAAACCTCGCCATGGTGCTGCAGGGCAAGATTATTGACCTGCCGCCCGAAACGGTGACCGCCGAACCCATCGTGCTGCAGCCGGGTGGTCTGAGCATGACCGAGTTTCCAGGCCCTAAGTCGATCACCCTGACCAAAACCAGCGACAGCACCCCGATTGCACTGTCGGCGGTGAATGTTTCGGCGGCCGGCCTGAGCGTACCGAAGGACAGCGCGGTCATCACCGCGCCGACCCCGGCCACCATCGCCTACACCAGCACCCAGGCCACGCGCATTGAACCGCTGGTAGAAGCCGGTGCCGAGTACCGTCTGGTATTCGACGGCCTTAACGAAGCCGAAAGCGGCCGCCCGGTAGTTGTCGAGATTCACCGCTGGAAGGCACCGCCCGCCGAGGAACTGGCGCTGATCGATGGCGAGAACCCCGGCAAGTTGCTGAGCAAGGGTGAGGTGCTGGCCGACCCGACGCGCCCGGCTGGTGAGTCGCCTTTCTGGCGCGCCACCTTCCTTTAAACCCACCCGCAACGCCGGGCCGCACAGGCCCGGCATTGGAGCCTTTGGTTATGAGCATGACCCTGACAAAGACCCTTGCCCTCGGCGCGTTGAGCGTGACCGTGCGCGAGCTGACCGTGGGTGAGATTCGCGCCTGGTTGAAGCGCACCGCCGATGGCGCGGGTGACGACCTGGTGGGCGACACCCTGATTGCCGAAATCAGCCTGGCCGACCTGATGGCCATGACGGATGTGAAGCAAAACGACCTGGACAGCCTGACACCCAACCAGGTGCGCGAGCTGTTTGATGCTTGCCGGGAGGTAAACAAGGATTTTTTCGGCCTAAGGGAGCGAATCACAGAGACCGGAAAACGGCTCCTGGAACGGCTCTCAAACGACTTGAACGAAACGCCAGCGCCCTGATCCGGCACGGCCACACCCAGTTATGGAGTTACCCCTGGGGCACCTGGCTAGCGGCGTTGGATGAAGCGACTAGCGCGGCCGAGGCGGCGCAAAAAGGACGTTAATGAAGTTTGGGCAGAGAAAACCCGACCAGCGCAACCAACAGGCCGATAGCAGCGATCAGCAGCGCCGCGCCGATGAATGCAGCCGGCCAGTAAAACAGCAGCAGTGCCAACACCAGCATAATCAGGGTTGTTTCCATGAGTGATGTACGCCTCTCCATTTCAGTCGATGCCCGCGATGGTCGCCGTCAGTTGCAGGACTTTCGTGCCGGCTATCAAGAGTTGGTGGAACGCCTCAAGCAGCCGCTAGGGCAGATCAATGCCTTTCGGGATATGCAATCCAGCCTAGCTGAGAACCAGGCCCAACTCAACGCAACCCGCGCACGCATCCGCGAGCTTGCCGATGAACTGGTCCGCGCCGAGAAGCCCACCAGGGCGCAGCAGCAAGCCTACCGCGCAATGACGGGCGAAGCGCGGGCAATGGAGCAGGCCATTGCCGGGCAAAAAGGCCAGCTCGCCCAGTTGTCCGGCGCGCTGAAAAGCGCGGGGGTGGATACCAGCCGCCTGAGTAGTGAGCAGAAGCGTTTAGCGGCTGATTTGGCACAAGCGAGCCAGGCCGCTGACCAGCAAGCGCGCATTGCCGGTGCGCGCCAGGCGCTGAACGTGCGACCACACCGCGAGATCCGCAACGAGGTCGTGGCGCTACAACAGCAGTACCGCGTGTTAGCCACCCAAGGCGGGCTGAGCCTGGCCGAATTGGCGCAGGCCAAGGTGCGGCTACGCCAGCGTACCGCCGAACTGGTATTTCAAACCAATGGTCGGACAGCTGCCCTAGGGCAAGCCCGCATGGCGGGGGCTGTGGCCTTTGTCGGGGTCTATGCCGGCATGGCGGCGGCGCTGCGGGGTATCGAGGGGCTGACCACTACCGTGGATGCGTACCAGTCCATGCTTGGACGCTTGCGCCTGGCCACCAGCTCACAAGAAGAGTTCAACAGCACCTTGGCCAACCTGGAGGGCATCGCACAGCGCAGTGCTGCGCCGGTTGACTCTCTGGTGACCCTTTACGGCCGTATCAGCCGGCCACTGAAAGAGGCGGGGCGTAGTCAGGACGACATTCTCAAGCTGACGGAAACCGTGGCGCTGTCGTTTCGCGTGTCCGGTGCGACGGCCGCCGAGGCACAAAATGGCGTAATTCAGTTTGCCCAGGCACTGGGAGCCGGGGCGTTGCGCGGTGACGAATTAACAGCGTGGCCGAGCAGGCACCACGCCTTATGCAAGCGCTGGCTGCGGGCTTGGGCGTGCCTATCGGTGCGCTTCGCAAGATGGCAGCCGAGGGCGAGCTAACTGCAGCAATGGTAACCGACGCGCTGGTTAGCCAGTTCGATGTGATTCGCGCCGAGTCTCAGGGGCTGCCAGACACCGTGGGCGCAGCCATGACCCGGCTGCGCGATGCAGTAAGCAAGGCGCTTTCCGGTGCTGATACCAGTGGGTTGATTCAGGCGATCAATGATCTGGCTGCCACTATCAGCGATCCGCAAGTCTCCCAAGGGCTGGTTGACCTTGCGCAGCAGTTGTTACGCCTGGGACAAAGTGCGGTAGAAGTTGCCGCATTTTTCGCCCAGCTAGATCCCGCCGTCCGGAATACCACGCTGGCAGTGGGTGCTATGGCCACCGTAGTAGTGCCGCTCGGGTTAGCGGTACGCGGGTTGATAAACCCGTTGCTGCTGCTAGGCGGGCACTTGGGCAAGCTGCCCGCCGTGAGCGGCGCAGGCCGTGCCGCGCTGGGGGCGATGGGCATTGAGGCAACTGGCCTGATCCCCAAACTAAAGAACCTGGCGGACGTGGCCAAGCTGGCCAAGGGCGCACTGGCCCTGGGCGTGGTCGCCTGGACGGGCGGCAAGCTGGTCGAGCTGTACGACACCATTGATGGCATCCGCGAGCTGCAAAAAAGCCAGGCCGATTACCAGGCTAGCTTGCAGGCCACAGTGACGAAAACCACCGAGTATGCCGATGCGGTGATTCTGCCGGCCGAGTCGCTGGCCCGCATGACCGATGCCGAGCGCAAAGCGTATGCCGAGCGCCTGCGCCTGGCCGAGGAACACTACCGCGCCCAGGGCGAGTTGATCAGCCGGCAGGACACCTCCGACGAAATCAACCAGGACGCGCTGGCGTCACAGCGCAGGGCCAGTGATTACCGCAAGGCGTTGGGCGCAATCAAAGATGAGCACGCCGAGCGCGAGGCCGCCGAGGGTCGCCATTCGGCAGCTGTAGCCAAGATCAAGGCCGACAACCTCAAAAACATCCAGGACGCGCTGGGCAAAGAAATCCTGGCTTACGAAGCGGCCAACAAACAGTTAGAAGCGGCCAACCAGAAAACCCAGGCCGCGATGAAGTCTCGCGCGGACTTGGCAAAAGAGTTCGAGCAGCTCGTCAAGGATATGCGCGCCCCGGCTGCTGATGACGGTCCGGCCGAGTTCGGCGACGTAACAGCACTGAAGGCAGGCGCGCGCCAGTCGCTGGTGGCGGGCGACACTGAGGAGGCTATTCGCCAGGCTCGCGAGGCAGGCGAGATCCTGCGCGAGCTGAAAGAAGCAGGGGCCAATAGCTATGGCTTTGCAGGCATTGCCGCCGAGTTGGCCAAGATCGGTGACGAGGCCAAGGCCCTGGAGGGCATGCAAGCCGACGTCGAGCGCATCGATGCTCAGGCGAGGGTGGACGAAATCAAGGCAGGCATGGATGAGCTGCTGGCCCAGGCCGAGGCATTCAAGCGAATCAATATCGAGTTTACGGGTTTCGAGCAGTCCGCCGAGTACCTGGAACAACAGGCCAAAGAGCTGGCCGAGCGCCTGAAAAAGTACATGGTGATCCCGGTCAACTACATCGGCGCGGGAGCAGATGCCGCGAAAGCATCCGGCGCAGCTAATGACCAGGCTGCAGAAATCATCACCGGCAAACCGATCAAACGCGCCACGGGTGGCTGGATCGACGGCCCCGGTAGCACGGTGAGTGACAGCGTCCTGGTCGCCGCATCGCGTAAAGAATTCATGCTCAACGCCCGCTCGGCCCAGCGCCTGGGCGCGGCAAACCTCGACTACATGAACCGCACAGGCGAGCTGCCGGGCCGCGAGCCATTCGTGCCCGACTTCCCCGCATTGCCGCAGGGTCTGGAGCGCATGGGCGAACGCCAGCCGCTCAATTTGGCCATGCCATGGGGCGGTTCCTATGCCCTGGAAGGTACACCGAACGAAGTGCAGCGCTTCCAAGACGATCTGGAACGCGCACGCCTGATGCACGGCACGGTAGGAATGCGTCGGAAATGACTGAGCACATTGTCCCGCTCGTCCTCGGTGGCATCGAGATACTGCCGCACTCCGGACCGATCCGGCAGCGCTACGAATCCTTTGGCGGCAGCCGCGAGCTGCGTATGGCCAGCGGCCGAGGCGTCAAACAAACCCACTGGCGCAAGACGGCTACTTCGATCAGCGCCACCGGCCATCTCGACCCAGCCCTTGAGTCGCTCGACTACAGCCGCCCACTGGAGCTGCTGTGCGTTGCCCCCAAGTGGGTGGGGGACGGGACTGGTTTACGAATTGCCGTCTGCGCAGCACCGCCGCCCGGACGAACAGCCCTGGGCAATCGCCGCCGTGGGCAGCGGCTGGGTCGATACCAGCCTGGTGCTGGACGGCAACCTGGCCAACGTAGCGCCGATCCCCGGTGCCCGCGCGTACCGGGTTGGCTGGCTGCCTCGACTGATGGTGCTCACCGATGGGCCGGTTACCGAAACAGACGACAGTCGCGAGCTGGTCGATTGGTCTTTTGACGCGCGGGAGGCGTGATGCAGCGATTTATCAACCATTGGCAAACAGGGCTGAGCGCAACGCTCCCGGCCGGTGCCGAGCAGATGACAGTACCTGTCTCAGCGGCCGGTCTACTGAGCTTCGGTAATGGCACCTGGTACAAGGTGACGCTGACCAATGCGGCACGTAGCGCCTGGGAAATCGTCACGGTGACGGCCCAGGCGGGAGGCGTGCTGACAATCGACCGCGCCCAGGAGGGGACGGCCGCCGCTGAGTGGCCGGCCGGTAGTGCGGTATTCATCGAACTGACCGCAGGTGCCTTGCACGACCTGGTCAGCCAGCTTGCGGCGCTGACGGCCAGAGTCGAAGCCTTGGAGCAAGACGGTGGCACCGATCCCGAGCCGGGGCCGGATGGCGCATTGACGGACGCGGCCGGCAATCTCCTTGTCGATCAGGCCAGCAATGTGTTGGTGGGGGGCTAAGCATGCTCGGTCTCAGCGCCCTTAACACCGCCTCGCTCAATACCTGGCCGCCATCGGTCAGCCAGGTGGTGACCGTGCCAGACAATCAGGTCTGGCGCTTGCGCGTGCAGATCGGTAGCGAAGACGTGTCCGCCAGGCTGACAGGCGTGGCGAGTATCGAGTTCGAAGAGTCGGGCAGCCGACTTTGCACGCTGCGACTGTTGCCCGAGCCGGGCGTATTTGAGCCGGACGCCTTCACCGGGCAGCCAGTGACCTTTTATCACCAACGTCTGGAGGGTGACCTGGTCGCCGCGCAGGCGCTGTGGTTTACCGGCGAGGCCATGCAGCCGAGCGTCGATATTTCCAGCCAGGTGCTCACCATGACAGCCACCTGTCAGCGCCAGCGGCGTCTGGCTGCTATGACTGCTGAGCAGATCGCCGCCCTGGTGCCGGGCGACTATGCCGAGGGCGTGTTCGGCCAGATCGACGACCCCGAACGCTACGCCGCTAACTTGCTCAGCACTCGCGCACTGTCGCTCGATTGCAGCGCTGAAGGCCAGTTCCGTCTGACGGAGTGGGAGGCTGCACCGGCAGCACACTACCGCTTCACCGCCGACGAAATCATTGACGGCTCGCTGCAGCTCAATCTGGCAACTGCCGATCAGTTGATCAACCGGGTGGAGCTAACAGTCGAGTACCGTTACCAGCGCCTGCGCCACCGCGAGTACACCTTCGCCTGGGAGCACCCGGCCGGGTCGTTCTGCGTTTGGCTGGGCGACGACACCGAGTTACCGACCGTGAGCATGCTGACCGGGGCGCTCGATCAAGCAAACTGGACGACGCTTGGGCTTACCTACGAGGCGCTGCCGCACTCGATGCCCAACCCATGCGGCAATGGCGGTTCCTGGGGCAACCGCTTTACTGCCGACCCGCATATGCTGGCCTTCAATGCGCGTGTGGGTGCCCGCGTGGCACAGACGCTGACCGAAGTCTACAAGCTGGCGCTGGAGGTTCCCGGCTCCGTAGCGGCTTACGGCATGCGCGGTGGGTCGGCCCGTCACTCCGACGAGGTCGAGTTTGACGGCGGTGCCTGGGAAGACGAGGAAGGCCCGCGTCCCGATACGGCGGTGCAGGACGAACTGGGCGACTGGATTCTTGATGAGGACGAGCCGGCCCGCCGCGAGAACCTCCTACGTACCGCATTCGCCCTTGAGAAAACGCGCATGCATGCCAGCCACCGCCAGAGCCGCCTGGCATTCCAAGTGCCGGTCACCGATGACGTGTTCGACCTGGTGCATACCGTCCAGGTCGAGGCGCTCGGCATGCGCGCAAAAGGCAAGCTGCGGCGCGGGGCCGTGCGCTGGGATCACGACAGCGGCGAGGCCGTGGCCGAACTAGAGCTGGCGCTGACCCGCGTTGGCCAAGTTGCGACCGGTGCTGGCTTCACCTTGCCGGCCCGAGCTGTATTCGATTTTGGCGAGCCGCCCGAGTCCATTGCCCAACTGGCGACCCAGTTGGGCGGCCGGCCCGCGTCGCCCCCGTACAGCGAAGATATCGACGGATTCGCCGGCAACTACGGCTGGGAAACACCCAGTTCGGAAAGCCACCCCCGCCGTTTGCAGATCACAACGCCGGATATCGCGGCCGAGCATCGTGACCCGACCGAGGCAACGCGCGAGCATACATACCCCGTTGTGCTACCGAGCGACCAACTTTTAATGGAGGTTGCATGAATTATCAGCGGCTAATCAGTGACCTGCAGGGCCTGTTGCAGCCGGAGCGCCGCGAGGGGCTGCCCGTCGCTGCCCGTCGCGGCGCGCGTGCTGGTAAGCGAGTCAGCGTGCCCGATGTTGCCCCACCGACAGGTGCCGGCGGAATTTCCTGGCCGCTTATTGAGGGTAGCGTGGGTGACACCGCCGAGTACGCCCGGACGTATCACGACAGTTCAACCGTGCTGATTACAACGGACGGGCTGGTCGCGCTGGAGCTGCCGCAGGTCGACGCCATCACGATGCACGACGCAAACGGCGAGGTTGGCGAGATTCGCTTTGCTAAACGCCCAGTCAAGGCCACTCCGGGCGGAGGGAAAGGCGAACCATGATCGATATCGAGCTGACCCTCCCTGACTATCGAGCCTTTGGCTTCCCCTGTCATGGTCTTGTACGTGGGCGAGAGCTGACCCTGCCGAACGGTGCCACGGTCGAAATTAACTCACCGCAGAACGGGGACAACTGGCTGCTAACGGTGCCTGATGCGCCTGGCGCTGTTCGTTCCCCCGAGGAAGCGCTGGCAGATGAGGCTCGCGGTTGGAGCTGGCCGGTGGACATTCTTTGCTGGAGTGCCGGTTACGTCCATGGCGTTGAATGGCGCAAGGTGTCAAAGGTGGCTGATCAGCTGCAGGCGGCTGCTCGTTTCATCTATGCCGAGGCACCTGGAAAGTGCTGTTTTGTGGGCATCAGGGGGGTATCGGGTGGCCCGACGGGCCGCCGGGTGGAGGTGTCTATTGTGTCGCTACAGGCACCCGACGATGCAGTCCCGGTCACCCTATATCCGGAGGTTCCTGGTGGTGTCACTGGCGCTATGTTGCCCGATCAAATGCAGCTGGCGGACGTCTCCCGCCGTGGCGATGCGGCGATATTCCGCGCCACTGGCTATGGACCCGACTTTTTTTTAGTGCGCATAGCGCGAGTGGATGAGGTGTTTACTGCTGAACTTGAGTATCTCAGCGCGCCCATAGCTCCGAGCCGCACGCAGTACGATGTGCAGTGGAATGAATACCGGGCAAGAGTGGGCCAGAACGCGCAATCGGTTGGGCTATTGGATGGCGTGTGGGTTGAGACCGATAACGGCCCCGAGTTTTTTGCCGAGTATCAGGGGCGTGCAATAACGACGCCGCGCGTGACGTACGCCGCAGCCGTGGTGACTCCTGAAGATGCGCCGGATATTGTGATATGGCCAATTAACTGGCGCGCCCGCGATGGGGTGGTGCGTTGGGATTATGGCAGCACAGTGATCGCCGCCTGGTTTGACGATGATGGCGAGGTGCAATTGCTTGAACGCGGCGGCAGTAATGAGGTGACCGCCAATACGGTTTTTAGCATTAGCGCATCCGGCATCACTGAAAAATCAAATGTGAACTCCTATTTTGCAGACGACGGCTCGCCGATCCCCAATCTGGGCTCGCCCCTGCTTGACACGGAGTACTTTGCGGGGAGTGTTTCGTTCAACATCAACCGCACTACCACCGAGGTTATCAAGCAAACCCTGAGCCTCAACGGCGCTGTTATCGCTGAGGCAGAGTTGCGCAGAGAGCTGAACTACAGAGCCGGACCGGAGCTGTTTAGCAGCACAAACCCAGATGTGTCGTTTGAGCTGCGCGGCGACACACTTAACCAGGTTGGGGTGGCGCAGTTCCGCACCACGGTTGACGTTGTGCTGGAAGTGGACAGCGAACAGGTTGATCAGGATGGCGCGCAGGGCATAGGCAGCAACCTACCCAGTACCGGCCTACAGCCGTTAGACAGAGCCATTCGGAACGATGGCTTCGCGCCGCTTGTTGTTGGGACTTTGCTTGAATCTCAATCGCCTCCGTCGGCTTACCTTGAGCTAGGCGGGCCGCGTTTTGCCCGAGCATATGCAGGGCTGCACCTCTACTCAAACAAGCTACTTGCGCTCTGGACGATGTCCGGCCCGGCATCGATATGCAGTGTGCAAAACGCTTACAGCCCTACGGGGTTTAAGTCCGGCACGGCTCAGCAGTTTGTGGGCTTCCCGACGTCCAGCCTACGCGGCTCTTACAACTCACGCACCGGCGCGGCTCTGACGCAGGTTCCTACGAGTTCCGTTATCAACTGGGTCTAGCCCTGCTACACAAGGAGATACATGATGGCTGAAGTACAACACGTGGCGAGTGGCAATGGCGCGCCAACAGGGGCACCGCCTTCAATAGCGGCCCACTACGTCGATCTGGTTTCAGGCTTTCACTACATATCGAACGGTACTTCAACGGCAGCAGACTGGGGCCACCCGATTGGCGTGCACACCTTTCATGAGTTGACCGAGGCCGGCCAGCTTGATGTGCCGATGACCGCTGGCCGGGTTGAGGTATTCGAGGTTGGTGAAGGGCCGGGAGGCCAGTTTGTTCTGATGTTGCCGAATGTACCTTCAAGGCACGTACTGGAGTTTACAGTCGTCGCATGGCCAACAGCCGCAGCGAGCCAGCTGGTTTTGAAATGCTCTGCTGGATTTGATGGAGTGGGCGCTATGGGGCAGAACATCGGCGCTACTGCTGTGGGTAATGAGCTGCATATACCGATGGCCCAGATTATGGGGTTGCGGGTTCATGCTATTGCGGGGCCTGGGGGGCGCTACTTGGAAGTCGTGCCGCAGTTTGTAGGCGGGGGGGCGGGTTAATCTGCGGCTATGCCAAACATCGAGCTAAAATCATGCGCGCGGCTCGGCTTTCTCTATGCCAAACCCCGCGCTAAGCAGTGCCAAAAACGGCGCGCGCTTACATGTAGGCGAGGCAGCTGAGACAAGGCGCTACGTTAGTAACAGCCTCCGGCTGGTCAAACAGGCGAGGAAGCGGAGTTTACTGGCTGTAAATGAGCATTACTCGTTTCACTCGCCCTTCGGGCCGCGCTAAAGCGTGTTAGCCACAAGTGGCATTCCGAGCCTGTTTTCAACGCAGTATCAGCAACGTAGGTAGTTTTTCAACGGCCTGCTAGACGTTTAGTGAAGTTTGAAAATTAGCACCGCCATGATCAAGGTCTGTCACCTGAGCGCCTTATTCATGTCATACGTCTGCCATCTGCTTTAGCTGCAATCGCGCTAACTCAGTGAGGAGTGCAGGCGATGCGGATTTGTGTGATTGGTGCAGGGTATGTGGGGCTGGTATCGGCAGCCTGTTTTGCCGAGATGGGTAATCGCGTTGTTTGTGTTGAGCGTGATGCGCAGCGTGTGGCGCGGCTTGCACGCGGCCAGTCACCGATTTACGAGCCAGGGCTGGAAGCCATGCTGCAAAACCACCTGAGCAGCGGTCAGCTGAGTTTTAGCCAGCATCTGTATCAAGGCATCAAGCAGGCCGAGATCATCTTTATCGCCGTTGGCACACCGAGCGGGGAGGACGGCTCGGCGGACTTGTCCCATGTACTGGCCGTGGCCGATGAGTTGGGCGAGTTGCTTGGGCAGAGCTGCGTGGTGGTAAACAAATCAACGGTGCCAGTGGGCACGGCAGAGCGTGTAGCGCAGCGTATTAATAGTCGGCTGAGCAAATGCGGCAAGCGTTTTGCGGTGACGCTGGCGAGCAACCCGGAATTTCTCAAGGAAGGCTCGGCGATTGATGACTTTATGCGGCCGGACCGGGTGATTGTCGGCTGCGATGAACCCCAGGGGCATGAGGTGTTGCGCCGGCTGTATGCGCCGTTTCTGCGCAATCACGAGCGTTTGCTGTGCATGGGCCTACGGGCGGCAGAGTTCAGCAAATATGCCGCCAATGCTTTTTTGGCCACCAAGATTTCTTTTATCAATGAAATGGCCAGTCTGTGCACGCGCCTGGATGTCGATATCGAGGATGTGCGGCGTAGTATCGGCAGCGATAAACGCATTGGCACGCACTTTATCTACGCAGGTTGCGGTTACGGCGGCTCGTGCTTTCCCAAGGATGTACGGGCGCTGATTCGCTGCGCAGAGCAGGAGGGCATTGAACCCGGCATCCTGCGCGCAGTCGAAGCCCGTAACGCGCTGCAGAAAACCCTGTTGTTCCAGGCGCTGCGTGAGCATTTTTCCGGCTATTGGCAAGGGCGCGTGGTGGCGCTGTGGGGCTTGGCTTTCAAACCAGGTACCGATGATCTGCGTGAAGCACCCAGCCTGGTACTGCTGGATGCCTTACTGGCTGTCGGCGTCACCGTTCAGGCGTGCGACCCGGTTGCTACAGCGGCTCTGGAAGAGCGTTACGGCCAGGCGATCAGCAGCGGTCAACTGCGCTTGAGTACATCGCCTTATAGCGTTGTTGAGGGCGCGGATGCACTGGTGTTGGTCACCGAGTGGAAGCAATTCCGCCAGCCCGACTTTGCGCGCATTCGTGGTTTGATGCGTATGCCCGTGCTGTTTGATGGGCGCAATATCTACGATGCCGCGCAGTTGGCTGAGCTGGGTTTTCTCTACCGAGGTATTGGTCGGCCCGCGCAGGGGCATTGTAAGGCCAGTGCAGCCTGATAGACTGCCCCACGCAATTTCCACCCCATCTACACAAGGTCCCCCATGATCAAGAAATGCTTGTTCCCTGCTGCCGGTTACGGCACCCGCTTTCTGCCAGCCACCAAGGCCATGCCCAAGGAAATGCTGCCGATCGTGAACAAGCCGCTGATCCAGTACGGCGTCGAAGAGGCGCTGGAAGCCGGGTTAACGGAAATTGCCATGATCACCGGCCGCGGCAAGCGCGCCCTGGAAGATCACTTCGATATCAGCTACGAGCTTGAGCACCAGATCCGCGATACCGACAAGGAAAAATACCTAGTCGGCATCCGTCGTCTGATTGAGGAATGCAGCTTCTCCTACACCCGGCAGGTGGAAATGAAGGGCTTGGGCCACGCGATTCTCTGTGGCCGCCCGCTGATTGGCGATGAGCCGTTCGCCGTGGTGCTGGCCGATGACTTGTGCTTGAACCTGGACGGCGACGCGGTGCTGACGCAGATGGTCAAGCTGTACAACCAGTTCCGCTGCTCTATCGTGGCGGTTCAGGAAGTGCCGATGGACGAGATCCACAAATATGGTGTGATCTGCGGTGAGATGATTCGTGATGACATCTACCGGGTTAACAGCATGGTCGAGAAGCCCAAACCGGAAGATGCGCCGTCGAACCTGGCAATCATCGGCCGCTACATCCTCACTCCGGATATCTTCGAGCTGATTGAGCAAACCGAACCAGGCAAAGGTGGGGAAATCCAGATCACCGACGCGCTGATGAAGCAGGCGCAGAATGGCTGCGTGATGGCCTATAAATTCAAGGGCAAGCGCTTCGATTGCGGCGGTGCAGAAGGCTATATCGACGCCACCAACTTCTGCTTTGAAAACCTCTACAAAACCGGCAAGGCCTATTGATTCAGGCCCTAGCGCGGTAACACACAGCCACCCTAGGGTGGCTGTTGGCGTTCAGGGCAATGGCACATGCTCGGCGCCAGGCCCCAATGGCTGACCAAAGCTGAACTCCACATAGTTGCCTGCCGGGTCACGCAGGCCGCAGTAATAGCCGACAGGGAAGGGCTCGTCACGGGGCTCCCAGACTAGGCACCCCGCGCTCCGTGCTTGCGCGGCAATGCTGTCCACCTGTTCTCGGCTCTCCAGGGCAAAGCCAAAGTGGCTGTAGTCATCTGTCGCCAGTTGCCGATCCTGCCCGCCGGGCATGATCACAAAAATAAAACTGTGCTCCTTGCCGGGTTCGGCCATCCAAACAATCTTTGCGCCTTTGCCGGCGCGCTGGTGGATCACCTGCATCGCACAGAATTGCTGATAAAAAGCCACGCAGGCATCCAGGTCAGGCACATGCAGGGCCACATGAGTAAGGGTAGGGCGCATTGCTGTTCTCCTGTTCCGTATGCGTCGAGTTTAGGCACTGACGCGCCTTGGGGTATGCTGGTGGCCTGTTCTGGAGGCTGAAATGACCTACGACTTCGACTTGTTTGTGATCGGCGCCGGTTCCGGCGGTGTAAGGGCTGCGCGCTTTGCCGCCGGTTATGGCGCTCGCGTGGCGGTGGCCGAAAGCCGCTACCTGGGTGGCACCTGCGTCAATGTTGGCTGCGTACCAAAGAAACTGCTGGTCTATGGCGCGCACTTTGCCGATGACTTCGAGCAGGCCCAGGGCTTTGGTTGGTCGCTGGGCGAGGCCAAGTTCGACTGGCCCACGCTAATCAACAACAAGAACCGTGAAATCGAGCGACTCAATGGCATCTACCGCAACCTGCTTATTAACAGTGGCGTGACCTTGTTGGAAGGTCACGCGCGCATTGTTGATGAGCACAGCGTTGAGCTGGGCGGCAAACGCTTTAGCGCCAAGCACATCCTGGTCGCCACCGGTGGCTGGCCGCAGATTCCAGAGGTGCCAGGGCATGAACACGCTATTGGCTCGAATGAAGTCTTCTTCCTTGAACAGCTGCCCAAGCGGGTGCTGGTGGTGGGTGGCGGTTATATCGCCGTGGAATTTGCCTCGATCTTTAACGGCATGGGTGCAAAGGCCTCGCTGCTGTATCGCGGCGAACTGTTCCTGCGCGGCTTCGATGGCGCAGTTCGTCGGCACATGCAGGAAGAGCTGAGCAAGCGTGGTGTGGATTTGCAGTTCAACAGCGACATTGCCCGCATCGACAAACAAGCCGATGGCAGCCTGCTGGCCACCCTCAAGGATGGTCGCGTGCTTGAGGCTGACTGTATTTTCTATGCCACCGGTCGCCGGCCAATGCTGGACAACCTTGGCCTGGAAAACACCCATGTGCAGCTCGATGAACGCGGTTTTATCAAAGTCGACGAGCAATATCAGACCACCACACCATCAATCCTTGCCATTGGTGATGTGATCGGCCGCGTGCAGCTCACGCCCGTCGCGCTGGCCGAAGGCATGGCGGTCGCCAGGCGCCTGTTCAAGCCAGAGCAATACCGCAAAGTCGACTACCAGATGATCCCGACTGCAGTGTTCAGCCTGCCCAATATCGGCACGGTTGGGCTCAGTGAAGAGCAGGCGAAGGAGGAGGGCTACGACGTCAGCGTGTTCGAGAGCCGCTTCCGCCCAATGAAACTGACCCTGACCGAGAGCCAGGAACGCACCTTGATGAAGCTGGTGGTGGACACTGCAACAGACCGCGTACTGGGCTGCCATATAGTCGGCCCGGATGCTGGCGAAATCGTGCAAGGCCTGGCTGTGGCGCTCAAGGCTGGCGCTACCAAGCAGCTATTTGACGAAACCATTGGCGTGCACCCAACGGCCGCCGAAGAGTTCGTCACCATGCGTACCCCCGT
The DNA here is from genome assembly GCF_056312395.1 of Pseudomonas sp. C7.1. NCBI lineage: Bacteria > Pseudomonadati > Pseudomonadota > Gammaproteobacteria > Pseudomonadales > Pseudomonadaceae > Pseudomonas > Pseudomonas sp. C7.1. Next base: position 1,473,142 of record NZ_JBWDTL010000003.1, read on the forward strand.
GTCGTCCTGAGGTCAGCATGGTTCAGCTGTTCTATCTGGCCGACCTATTCGGCGTCGCGGTATTCGCCATCACCGGCGCGCTGATGGCTGGGCGCAAATCCATGGACCTGTTCGGCGTGCTGGTGATTGCCATCGTTACCGCACTGGGCGGCGGAACCTTGCGTGACGTGATTCTGGACAACCATCCGGTCAGCTGGATTCGCAACGACCTGTATATCGTTGTCGCTTCGCTGGCGGCGGTGGGCACGGTGATCTGGGTACGGCTGACCCAGCCGATTCACGAAAAAGGTCTGCTATTGGCAGATGCTTTTGGCTTGGCAGTGTTTACCGTGATCGGCACCGAGGTCGCCATGCAACACAACGTGCCGCATAGCACAGCCGTGATCATGGGCGTGATGACCGGGGTTGCAGGCGGCGTGATGCGCGATGTGATCTGCAACGAAATCCCGCTGATCTTCCAGAAAGAAATCTATGCCACCGCCTGCATAGCTGGTGCAGTGATGTTTATCACCATGCGCGCGTTGGGCACGCCGCACTGGCTGGATACAGGCGTGGCCATGCTCACCGTGCTGCTGATACGCCTGGCCGCCATTCGCTGGCATGTGGCACTGCCCAGTTTCCATTTGCTGGACAGGGACTGAGGGCCAAGTGACTTGGCCTTGCGACTTCGAAAATTCGAGACTTTCAAAATTTGAAACTCAGCATTTGAAATGCATCCATCGTCTTTGACGACCTCACCTAAGCATTTCTAAGCGAATCCAGTTATAAATCGAAGTCGATCTATATAAAAACTCTAGACTAACCATCTCCCCAAGAATAAATAATATATTTTATATTCTTATAAAATATAACGATCAGCCATCTGTCACCCATAATTCCTCTCTAATTATGAAACTTCCGAGTGCATGTGCAATTTTGCAACTTCGTAAGCTAATGATTTTACAGGTATTAGTCAAAAAGGCAGGCTATGGACCCACTCTCCCATCCTTCACGACCAGCGGGTGCTCCAGAATTCGTGGTGTTCAGTCATAAGCAAAACGAAAAGGTGAGCTTGTTCTGCCGACCCACGCTGTGGCGATTCGCCGAGGTGGAGTTTGATCCTTGGGTGAGCGATTTGACCGTGAACCAGCGTTTCATCGAATTGGATAAAGTTAGAATTCCGGTTGCGCTTGCGTTCGAGAATAGCCACGCGTCAATCATTGTGGTGTCCAAGTCATGCCTGGGAACCAGCACGACCGTTGAAGTCCAGAATTATGCCGACAATAACGGCTTTCTCTGCGAAATTTTAGATACTGACTTCCTGAAATCTGAACGTACCCGCTACGAAAACTACCTGCTCATGCTTTCCTATATCAACAAGCAGAGAGATGCACTGACTGAGCGCAATCTTCGCGAAGTGATGAGACTCCTCCCAAGGCATGGACTTACGGTGAGCAGCGCTATGCAGGCGGTGGAGCAGGATTTTGGCGAAAAGGGCGCAGCTTTGGTGTTCGAGTTGGTCAGAAAGGGCCGATTGAACGTCAAAAGTTTGAGTTCGACAAAATTAAGTGGGGCATCCCAATTAGGCCATGGAGATGCCCTGGATGAGTGATCAACGATTTTCTAGGTCCGAACGCGAACGAGAAGGTTACGACTGTGATAAGTGGCGTGCGGTTGACTTAACGGTCCTGCCGGATGGCCTTCGAGGTCCGACGGAGAATCGTATCAAAGCTATCCGGGCGTTCTTGAAGGAAGGCGCATCGCTAGAGGAAATTCAAGAAAAATACGGGATACCCCGCTCAACGCTTTATCGAGTCATCGACAAATGCGAAGCGCTGGACAAATCCGGAAGTCCCGCTGGCTGGGTGGCCGCAATACCTTATAAGCGCAGCGGTGAAAGAAAATATAATCGGACAGCGCAGCCCAGTTCATCCGCAACGCAAGGGTATTCCGGCGTTTTTACGCACTTCGTTGAGAAACATCCAGATGTGGATGATTGGCTGAAAGTGCAAGCCCGTAGATATAAACCCCGGAAATCTGGCGGCGACTACTTTATAGCGGTTCATAAAGCGTTCGTGCGCAAGTGCATTGAGGCTGGAGTTACCGAACATGAATACCCATTAAATCAAAAAACCGAAGGTATAAGCGGGCTTAGGAGGTGGTTGCAGGATAAACACCGAGAATTGAAAGCGGAGCAAGAGTTGAAGGCCTCACAAGCTAACGAGAGCGTCCGAGATATTGATCCATCGGACATCTTGGAACAAGTTGAAGTAGATGGACACAAATTGGACCTTCGCTTGGTTATTCGCGAAAGGGATGCCTATGGGGAGCCTGTTGAATATGAAATTCTCAGGGTCTGGCTAATTTGTCTGATCGAAAAATTTTCAAGGTGCGTGTTGGGCTATTCATTGGCACTGGGTCACAACTATGATCAAGTCGACTTGCTTACGGCGATTTATCGAGCCCTGAGTCCACACGTTCGTCCACCGCTGAATATTCCTGATACCCGTTATCGCGATGAAGGGGGGTTCCCCTCAGAAAGTTCGGGCGCGTGGCAAACGTGGTCCACACTAAAACTGGATAATGCTTGGGCGCATAAGGCGAAGCATGTGATTGAGGTGCTAAATGATAGGCTTGGCTGTGTGGTGGAGTTCGGCAGACCGCACACGCCCAATGATCGCCCTATTGTGGAGCGTTTTTTTCTCTATTTAGTGCAAAATTTTTCTCACAAAATAATTGGTACCACGGGTAGTGAATCCACAGACGAGATCAAGGCACGTTTATCGCCAAAGTCCAAAAACCCTTTGAAGATGTTGCTGTCTCTAGAAGAGTTGGAAAGTGCCGTAGACATTGTGATCTCTGACTATAACGGTCGGCCGCACGCGTCAATCCAAGGCCACACCCCATTGGACTTGTTCCTCATGCGTATGGAGGCAAGGGCGTTGCCGCCGAACACACTGCCTACTCGTTATCAAAATGAGGCAGCGTTTACGAGAATTCGCGAGCCAAAGATCGTGCAGTCAAATGCCAAATATGGGGGCGCGTTCATTAACTTTGCTTACCAGAAATACCGAAATCCGGACGTATTGCGGAGTAATTCGGCGGGGCGAAAAATGATCATTGAGTACTCTCGTAGAGATGTCTCTTCGATCAATTTGCTTGATGAGTCTGGTGCATTTATTGGTGTGCTGACACCGCCGCCACCTTACTCAAACACGCCACACAGCTACAAATTGCAGACCGAGATTTCAAAGGCCGTGAAGGACGGACAATTCCGCTTTACGGAAAGTGAGTCATTCATTGAAGCTGTCCGTAGGTTTCAATTGAAAGGTAACAAAATGACTCGAGAGAGCGCGACGAACCTCTACAAAAACACTGGCATGGTTTCATCAGGTTTGTCTGCCGAGGAAGAAACGCCTCCCCCTGCATCGGAATCACAAGTCGACAGAGTAAAGCTGTTTAAAGTTTTCACTTTTTGAAATAGAGGGTGCAAATGGATATCCAGGATACGCGACCCGTCGAGGTTGATCTTCATCCTGTCTGCAATCAGCGGTATTTGATTCCGACATTTTCGATCGGTGAGACTTACGCGCTTGTGCTTAAGGTTATTCGTCGCAGAGACTCTGGTTTAGTCATCTGGGGGCATACCCGTTACGGTAAGACCTGGGCAATGCTTTATTGCCAGCAATGCCTTACGCAAGATTTTCCGGATTTTCCTGTTGTTATTTACAACGCGAAGCGAGAAATATCAGCCACAAAAGGTAATTTTTATAACTCACTGCTGGCGGTGGTCGGTCACAAACAGTGGAATGACAATGTTAGCCTCTCAAAAAAACATCTTCGGTTAGTGAATTTCATGGAGCAAGCGGCGCGTAAGGACTCACGGCAGGTCTTTATTCTGTTCATGGATGAAGCTCAGCGGCTTCAGCAGCAGCATTTTGACTGGGTCAAGGATATCTACAATGACCTGCGGCTAAAGGGTGTGACATTGCTTCCCATCCTGGTAGGGCAGCAGCAACTGCTGGACCAGAAGGAAGCCTTCCTCAAAACCGGGGTGGAGGGGGAGGCTATTGTTAATAGGTTCATGCTTTACGAGCACCCTTTCCGCGGCATACGCGAAAAAGAAGATTTCGCGACCTGCCTTGGCTTCTTTGACAGTACCCCTTATCCGGCCAATTCCACATGGACGTTCACCAAGTTCTTCGTCCCACAGGCATATGCCAATGGATTTAGGCTGGCGCAAGTGAAAGACATACTGTGGGATGCCTTTTGTGATGCTTATAAGGAATTGAAGCTGAAAAGCAAAATGGAAATACCGATGCAGTATTTCAGTAAAACGATAGAGATTATTTTGCGCGATAGTGTCGACATGGATCACCCAGGCTACACCATTACCAGGGAGTTCAGCTTGCGATCTATCCGTGAATCTTGGTTTCAAGCCGCAACGCGCAATAGTAAAGCTGCAGATCCGAACGCCTGATGATGATAATCGTCCCGGATACTAAAACTCTGAGCATCAACCCCAGGTACTGTCCGGTGGCCCCACTGTACATGGCTTACGAATCTGCATATTCGATTCTAAGCCGGTTTGCACTTTATAATGTCATCCACGGGGATGCGCTGGTTAAAATCTTTGCGCCATCAAAGAGCGAGGGTAACGGCAAGCGTAGCCGATTCCCAAACCTCGCCCACAGCGCGGCTGTGAACCCCGTAGCGATTCACGAGTGCTTTACCCTGGATAGAGCGCAGCAAAGTGCACTTTTTTTAGTGCCGTCAGCTGTGCCGAGCAATGATCACATTGCACTCACTTTAAGAGTTTGTCCGGTATGCATGGTGCGTGGCGTGCACTATTCCATATTTCAATATTTACTCATCAAGCAGTGCCCGATCCATCAGGTCGAGTTGAGCCAAGTGTGTCAGACCTGCGGCGGGGCGATGGATTACTCATTAAACAGCAAGTTGTTCCGTGGACCATACGGCTGCAACCATTGTGGCCATCTGCTGCGACTCAAGGGTAGTCAGAGTAGCCGGTCCTATTTGAATAGATCCGGGCTGAACCGCCTGATTTTGGCCCATCGAATTTTTGAGCGCGGCAGGGACCGTCAGGTGTTTTTTGATGTCAATCAGCCGACCAATATTTACTTTGATAATGCCGCTCAGTTTTCCTCGGCCATCACCGATTTTGCGGTGCATCAGCGTGCGCTGTTCAATGAGGTTCAGGCTAGGGCGGCATCAGGTCAGGGTGATAAAAATGTGGGCTTTTACAGAATCAGTAACATCCGTCGTTGCTCGCCAGTTAAAAGATCGGTAATAGAGCTGACAGTCAAAGACCTCGTTCCGATTTTGAAGTGTATCTTCCGAAAAATTAGAAAGCGCTTTCTTCCTGAGATCAAACTGAGTAAGCAAAAGCTTGCCGGAATTTGGCGGAGTATCGAGGGGTGTGATGTGCCTAGGCAAGGGTATCAATTCGTCGGCTATCTTGACTGGCTATGTTTTTGGTACGGGGTTCAAACGCCATCCGATTTGTGCGCGAAAGCAAGGTCATGTGTCAACAGAAAACTGGGAGCCTGGCTTGAATCGAAACGGACGCACGAAGTATTTTCTTCACTCAAAGGGGAACGCGAAAGAAATTGGCTGATGACGAAAATACTAGCTCATGAAATTATTTTTTTCATGACCAGGCAGATACGCCGGCTATCCGAATCGGATCTAACCTGCTCTAGGGCGAATCCCAGTCAAGTGGTCTATCGCCGGTGGGTAGGACCCGCTGCATGGGCGCTGATAGTCCTTCCCCAGCAGGCCGCTTGTGAATTCCATTTTACAGCCCGCTCCGTTTTCACTGAGCTCGGTCGGTGGAAGGTGAGCAAACCGGCGCAGCGAGAGACGTATGCGTCGCTGTCACAGTGATAAACAATTAGTCTACGCCCCAATTGGCCCAGGCCGTTTCATCGATGCTTTCGCCGGCAATCAGCACGCACTTCTGTCGCAGGTTGGCATTCTGTGTTTCGGCAGGTGTTTCATTGGCGTGTAAATCCTCCGGTTCTGCCAATGCCAGTCTGGAGTTGCGAATCGCAGCGTCCCAATCTTCGTAAAAATATTGGTCTTCTGAGGCTGCGGAGGTAGGGCGCTCAAGTGCTCTATCAAAGTCGGCCGTAAATTGGAGGTTGACGACCTTGTGGATTTTTCCAAGGGGTGGAATGAGCGCCGCACGCTCACTGACAAATCCTTCCGGAAAGGGCGTGGCGCCAGGATCGTAAAGATTGACAACCGATGGGCAGTTCACGCTGCTCAGCATTAGCGCAAAGCGGTAGCGGCGTTCCAATACGACTTCTATCTCGTGGGCACTCATCTCGAATTCGACTCCAGCGTCTCCCATGCTGAACAGCTGTTGGTGATCAACGCGATATTTCGCCAAATGATGATGTCGGCCCAGTAACGCCTGCAAGAGGGTGGCGCTCCCTTCGGTGAGGCAGATCTCCTTATCCTTGCCGAATTGGAAATACCACGCATCATTGTATCCGTGAAGAAGATCGGCGCATTTTGCTTTGGCCAGATCCGATGTGGTGCATCCCGTTTCTTGTAACAAACGAAGCATCGCGAGATCCCTCACCCAGTGCTCCACACCTCTGCAGCTTCCGCTTATCAGTTCCAGGCTTTCGCCTGAGTACAATTTAGTGTGTGCTGTGAGTTCAGTGGCATGGACAAAGCGAGTGGCTTGACGGTAGAGCTTCTTCATCTGGGAACGCAGGGGGTCCAGATTTTTGCCGAAGCGATGTTCCTGCCAGTTCATAGCGGCGGCGATTCTGGAAGCGGCCTGGCGATTGCTCAGTCGACCCAAGCCCTTCAGTTTACGCTGGATGAGCAAGTCATCAATGTACACTGGAAGGTAGTAATTCCTGGGCTCTGTGGGCTCTGCCGGTCCGGGGTATACAGAGATATGTGAAAGATAAAAATACACATAGGCCTCTAGCGGCAGCAGGCTCTCACTGAGCGATTTGTACGGTGTGTGGCGCAACCATAGGTCGACATGCTGAAGGTAGCGCGCCACTTTACGCCGTCTACGCAGGGGTGCGGATTCCGCGCTGACTCGGACACCCATTCCACGCACATCCGGACAGTGATTCCACGCTGATCCGGACACCCATTCCACGAGCATCCGGACACTGATTCCACAGCCATCCGGACACTTTCTGGCAGGCAGCTACGCAGGATTTATTCACTACCATTGGCCTCTTTTTCGAAGCAGAGAGGTCGTCGTGGAGCGTTTATCCATGCGTAAAATCCGTGAAGTGTTGCGCCTCAAGTTCGATTGCGGGCTGTCTGTCCGTAAGATCTCCCGCAGTCTGGGCATAGGTCACAGCAGTGCCGGTGATTACCTTTGCCGATTCACGGCCTGCGGCCTCTCCTGGCCGCTCCCTACTGAGTTGTCCGACGCAGAGCTGGAGCGGCGCCTGTTCCCGCCACCGCCGGCGGTACCCTCTGAGCAACGACCAACTCCCGACTGGGCCTGGGTGCATGCCGAGCTGCGCCGACCAGGCGTGACCCTGGCACTGCTCTGGCAGGAGTATCGGCTGGGCCAGCCACAGGGCTTCCAGTACAGCTGGTTCTGCGACCACTACCGGGCCTGGCAGGGCAAACTGGATGTGGTGATGCGCCAGGAGCATCGCGTCGGCGAGAAGCTGTTTGTCGACTATGCCGGCCAGACGGTGCCGGTGATCGACCGTCACAGCGGCGAGATTCGTCAGGCGCAGGTGTTCGTCGCGGTGCTCGGTGCCTCCAGCTACACCTTCGCCGAGGCCACCTGGTCGCAGCAGTTGCCCGACTGGCTGGGCTCCCATGCCCGTTGCTTCGCCTTCCTCGGCGGGGTGCCGGAGATCGTGGTGCCGGACAACCTGCGCAGTGCGGTGAGCAAGGCCCATCGCTACGAACCGGACATCAACCCCAGCTACCGCGACTTGGCCGAGCACTATGGCGTGGCGGTGGTGCCGGCGCGGGCGCGTAAGCCCCGCGACAAGGCCAAGGCCGAGGTCGGCGTGCAGGTGGTCGAGCGCTGGATCCTCGCCGCCTTGCGCCATCGCCAGTTCTTCTCCCTGGACGAGCTCAACACGGCCATCGCCGTGCTGCTGGAGCGGCTCAACCAACGGCCGTTCAAGAAGCTGCCGGGCTCCCGGCAGTCGGCCTTCGCCAGCCTGGATCGCCCGGCTCTGCGCCCGTTGCCGGAGCAGCCCTACGTCTATGCCGAGTGGAAGAAGGCGCGGGTGCACATCGACTACCACGTCGAGGTTGACGGGCATTACTACTCGGTGCCCTACCAGCTGGTGAAGAAGCAGCTGGAGGTGCGCCTGACGGCCCGCACCGTGGAGTGCTTCCACGCCAACCAGCGGGTGGCCAGCCACGTACGCTCCCTGCACAAAGGCCGGCACAGCACGCAGACCGAGCACATGCCCAAGAGCCATCGCGAGCATGCCGAGTGGACGCCTCAACGGCTTATCCGCTGGGCCGAGCAGACCGGCCCGAACACCGCCGGCGTAATCAGCCACATCCTCGAACGGCGCGTGCATCCGCAGCATGGCTACCGCGCTTGCCTGGGCATCCTGCGCCTGGGCAAGCACCACGGCGAAGAACGGCTGGAAGCCGCCTGCCAGCGCGCCCTAAGCCTCGGTGCCTGTAGCTACAAAAGCCTCGAATCGATTCTGCGCCAAGGCCTGGAAAACCTGCCGCTGGCTCAACAGAACCTACCCCTACTACCGGACGACCACGCCAACCTGCGCGGCCCCGGCTACTACCACTGAACAAAGGAATCCCACCATGCTGCCTCACCCGACCCTGGACAAGCTGCAAACCCTGCGCCTGCACGGCATGCTCAAAGCCCTCGCCGAGCAACTGAAAACACCCGACATCGACAGCCTGAGCTTCGAAGAACGCCTCGGCCTGTTGGTCGATCGCGAGCTGACCGAGCGCGACGACAAGCGCCTGAGCAACCGCCTACGCCAGGCCCGGCTCAAGCACAACGCCTGCCTCGAAGACATCGACTACCGCGCCCCGCGCGGGCTGGACAAGGCGCTGATCCTGCAACTGCGCAGCGGCCAGTGGCTGCGCGACGGCCTCAACCTGATCATCGGCGGCCCCACCGGCGTCGGCAAAACCTGGCTGGCCTGCGCCCTGGCCCACCAGGCCTGCCGGGACGGCTGCAGCGTGCGCTATCTGCGCCTGCCACGGCTGCTGGAAGAACTGGGCCTGGCACATGGCGACGGCCGCTTCGTCAAGCTGATGAGCAGCTACGCCAAGACCGACCTGCTGATCCTCGATGACTGGGGCCTGGCACCGTTCACCACCGAACAGCGCCGCGACATGCTGGAGCTGCTGGACGACCGCTACGGCCAACGCTCAACCATCGTGACCAGTCAGATGCCGGTGGACAACTGGCACGAACTGATCGGCGATCCGACCCTGGCCGACGCCATCCTCGACCGCCTGGTGCACAACGCCTACCGGATCAACCTGAAGGGAGAGTCGATGCGCAGGCGGGCGAAGAAATTGACGACGCCGGGCACCTCAGACTAACAATGCATATCCTGCGTCGCTGCGCTCCGACTGCCTGTCCGGATGACCGTGGAACAGGTGTCCGGATCAGCGTGGGCTGAGTGTCCGAATGGCGTGGAATCCGCACAGGGGCACGGTGTGCAACAGAAAATCGGTGATTTCCTGACCGAGACCGGGGATGAAATAGAGAGTTTGCAGTAGTGCCATGGGCTGCTCCGACAGGCAATCATCACTGATGAATCGTGCATGGGGTGGCTTTCAGTTGCACAGATTCGCACTTCGCGGATCAAGCGAAACGTCTTGCTGCAGGGTTTCCTGGAGCCAAGGACTTATGAACGGTCATGCCCACAGGGCTGTGGTTGCGGTCCAGAAGCCCCCAAGCAGCCTAGGATCTGCTGCCATAGATACCCCGGGGCAGCGGCGCACGATGCGCCAAGTGGTGATCATTGAGTGCGTTGGCGCTCGTGCAAGATCCCTGCGTTGCGCCTGACGGAGATCTGTTTCCAGCCTAGCAAACGGAAGAAATCGCGCAACGTGCAAGCAGCCCGCTGTCACGTCATCTTCAAGCGATAAGCAACGATGCACTGGTACATTAGTAATTTTTTGGAGGCCACTGCGTTGGTGCCGCAGGATGAACCGCTGCGGGTGTTCAACTGCCCGCGCGGCGGCGTCTTGTCGAGATGGTGCGTCATACCGACAATCGATGGGGCTTGGTCGGCGGCAGCCATCAGCATTGCGGCTTACCTTTAAAGGGAGAAGGCATGAGTCACTACTTTGATCATGCGAGTCAGGAACTGTACAGCAAGATCGCCCAGGCCAAGGTGTACATCACCCGCCACAACCCGACCACTGGCGCACTGGCCGAAGCGGTGCTTCGCCAGTTCCTCAAAGACCACCTGCCGGGGGCGGTCAGTGTGGAGCAGGGCTTCATCATCGACAGCGCGGGCGGTTTATCCAAGCAGTGCGACATTCTGATTTACGACTCGCACCGGTATGCCCCGTTCTATCGAGTAGGGGGGGTGGTTGTGGTACCGGCGGAGGCGGTGATTGCCATTATCGAAGTAAAAACCTCGATCAACCGGGCCGGGTTTCATGAGGTCATTCGCTATTTCCAGAGTTTCCAAAACCTGCGACTGGAAGCGAGGACATACTTGTTCATGTTCAGCGCTCCGACGTTGGGGACTGTCAGCAGGCACTTTCATTCATTTCGGCACCCAGAGAGCTATCAGGAGTTCGATCACGATACTTTCCAGCTCCTCCCGGACGAAATCACCGGCCTGGACCACTCCTACCATTTGCAGAAAGGCATGGTCATCCACGATCGCGATGGTATGGGCTATCTCTCGTACTTCTACGAGGATCATGAAGGCACCGCGATCAATGCGTTGGAGCGGTTCTTCCTCTCAGTCTATGCCTCCGTCGAACGACACCTCACCTGTAGCCTACCAGCGAATTCGCTGGTGCCGCGAGCGGCTTACCACAGCAGTACTCCCAGCAAGAGCATTTTTGCCATCGACTTGTTCCCCATGTAACTTCAGGTGTACGCAGCATCTGCGTAAGTGGCTTTATCTCTCCACCAGACCTATCGATCAGCGACTCAACCGCCTCAGTCTCCCGCGCTCGTCATGGCTGACGCGCAGAAGGCGCTCGCCCCCTTTGACCCGGCTGCTGGTTCTGGCGCAGCTTCGCTCGCGACCGGTGTCGGTCCGAGGAGCTGACTGGCCCGACTGTCGAGCAGGGTGCCTGCCTGAAAGTAACCCATCACCGTGGTGACACTGCGATGTTCAGTCATGGCCATCACTTCGCCGAGCGGCACGCCCTGGCGCCCGGCCTCGGTTACAAACCCCGACCTTAAACTGTGCGCCGCCCAATCGCCGTCGAGACCCGCCAGTTGCGCTCGGCGCTGGACAATGCGTGCGACTTGGTCCGCTGACAGCGCTGTGGTGCCGACCTTGTCACCTTTGTAAAGCCGGCGGAACAGCGGGCCACTGTCAGCAGGTGCCGCCACCAGCCAGGCAGCGAGGGCCTGCGCTGCTGGGCCGCGCAGCGGCTTCTCACGGTGCACCCCGCCGGTGTCGGTCTTGGTGGTGCCGAGAGCGTACAGCCAGGTGTCAGCATCCAGTTGGCGCACGTCGCCGACCTTCAGGCCGACCACCTCGGACCGCCGGCGGCCACCGCCACTCCATGCCAGCAGGAGGAGCGCGCGATCACGTACCCCGCGCACGCCGTCGGTGCAAGTGGCGAGTAGCGCCTGCAACGGCTCGAGCACGATCGCGGTTTTCTTGCGCACCGTCACACCCTGGCGCGATTGCGCCTTGCGCGCGTCGCGCAGCAAGGTCTTCAGCGCCGGTTCTTCGCATGGATTGGCCCAGCCGTTGAGCCGATGCCATTTGCCGAGCACCGAAAGGCGGTGACTGACGGTGTTGAAGGCCAGCGCCCCCAGTCCGCCCTTGACCCGGGCGGTCACCAGCGCCGCGTCGATCGCCGGCGGCAGCAGGTGCGCCCAGGTACCGTCGGCCAACGGCCGGGCCAAATGATCGAGGACGAACTGCACGGCTACGGTCGCGGGGAGTGGCGCATCGCCCAGCACGTGTCCGTAGCGCAGCTGCAGCCAGGCCGACCAGTAGGTCAGGGCGCTGCGGTAGCTGCGCACGGTGTTGGTCGCGGTGCCGGCGGCGATAAAGGCGGCTGCGGCGTGCTGGGCGTTTTCAGCGAGAACGTGCAGGTCCAGCGGTGATTCGTCGACCAAGGGCAACTGATCTGTAATATTTAATACGTTCAACGTATGATATTTCCAATATTAAACAAATAAGGTCGGATAATCATTTATTATCAGACCTTATATAGTCGGAGGTGACCCGTGGCGATAGGCGTACCCGAAACTGACGTATTCGCTGCTGCAGACGCTGTGCTTGCCCGTGGGGAGCGACCTACTGTTGAGCGAGTTCGGCAGGAGTTAGGTCGCGGTAGCCCAGCGCGAGTGGGAGGGCTGCTCGATCAATGGTGGACGCGGTTGGCTGAGCGGCTGAATGGCGAGACCCGCCTGCCTGCGTTGCCAGGTGAGGTGTCGCAGGCCTTTGTCGCCATCTGGCAACAGGCGATCCACCTGGCACAGGGCACCGCTGAACAGGCGCTGGCCGAGCAACGCCTGGTTTTGGTCGCCGAGCGCGAGCAGCTCGCGGCGGTTGAGGACCAGGCCCGCCGGGATGCCGCGCAGTATCGCCAGTTAGCGGACGAGGCGGTGGCCGGCCGCCAGGCGACGGAGACGCGCCTGGCCGATCTGGAGTTGCTGTTGGCTCAGCGCCTGACACAGATCGAGGACTTGCGCCAGCAGCGTGAGGAGCTCGTGAGCGAACGAGGCGAGGCACAGCAGCACGCGCAAGGACTGCAGCAGCAAGTGCAGGATCTGGCGCTCAAGCTCGAACAGGACCGGGTTGACCACGCGACCTACGTGCGCGGCTTTGAGGAGCGGGCCTATCGAGAGATAGATCGCGCCCGCGAGGAAAGCAAGAGCCGCGCTGCGCAGCTTAAGGCTGCAAGTCGCCAACTGGACGACCTCCAGCGCCGCCTGGAGGCGCTGCACAGCGGAATGAGTGAAGCGCAGCAACAGGCGGCAGCACAGCAAGCGCGGGCCGATACCCTGGCCCAGCAATTACTCCAACCACCTGCTGGGGCGGGGATAAAGTCCAAGACTCGCAAACGCACCATCTCGGCCTCTAAGCGCTCAAGCTGAGCAGGCGAGGGCGGCGGCATTGTCTGTAGCCGAAAACTCAGCGCCTAGTGAAATTTGAAGTCACTGAGCACATTCGATGCATCACTGGATGCCAGGCTGCATCGGTCCCTTCATTGCGATGGCTTTTTGTTGGCGAACCAATTGAGTGCTTAGGTTCTTTGCCTTTTAACACTACCAGCTCACTGATTACCGCTGCATGAGAGCAGGATCGTTGTGCCGAGGGGGATCAAAGGGTGTGTCTGTATGAATGTGATGGGGGCGTCCGCAACTGATGCCAACAGGCTTGCAGACTTTATAACCGCGTGCGGCCTAGGAGCCTGTCGGACTTTCTGACTCTTCCTTGCGCTGAAAGTATTCGCGACAATCAAGGCCCTGCAATCGAGAGCCCCGCTGATGAGCCGTTTTGTCCTTGCTGACCGAGACACTGCGTATTTACTACCGCCTTCGGTGAACGAGTGGTTGCCGGCGGATCACTTGGCGCGGTTCGTGGTCGAGGTCATCGAGCAACTCGATTTGAGCGAGCTGACTGGGCAGTATGCGGGGCGGGGTTCAGCTGCCCACCATCCGGCCGTGCTCCTGGGGCTGCTGATATACGGCTACGCCAATGGCGTGCACTCCAGCCGCAAGATCGAACGCGCGACCTATGACTCGGTAGCGTTCCGTTATCTGGCGGCCAACACCCACCCCGATCACGACACCTTGGCTACGTTCCGTCGACGTTTCCGGCAGCAGGTTGAATCGCTGTTCGTCCAGGTGCTGATGCTGGCGCGCGAGATGAAGCTGCTCAAGCTCGGTCATATCGCTCTCGACGGCACCAAGATCGAGGCCAACGCCAGTAAGCACAAGGCCTTGTCCTGGGCGCACGCCAACAAGATCGAGGCGCAGTTACGCCAGGAGGTCCAGCAGTTGCTGGCGCTGGCCGAGAACAGCGACTGCGCCGCCGTACCCGATGGCATGGATGTGCCGGCGGAGATTGCCCGGCGCGAAGATCGGCTCAGCGCGATAGCCCAGGCCAAAGCGAAGATCGAGCAACGTGCAGCTGAGCGACACGCCATTGAGCAACAGCAATTCGAGGCCAAGACGGCCAAGCGTGAGGCCCAGCGCAAGGCTGGAAAGAAACCACGCGGCAAGGATCCAGAACCGCCCGCAGCGGGCCCCAAAGACAGCGATCAAGTCAATCTGACCGATGAAGAGTCACGCATCATGCCCGTCTCCGGTGGCGGCTTCGAGCAGAGCTATAACGCTCAAGCCGGGGTCGACACCGAGACGATGCTGGTGGTCACACAGCATGTAACCCAGGCCTGCAACGACAAGCGCGAAGTGGTTCCCACGCTACAGCGCATAGCCACCTTGCCCGCCGAATTAGGCGAGGTGAAAAGCCTGATTGCGGACAGCGGCTTCTTCAGCCAGGCCAACGTGAGCGCCTGCCACGAAGCCAAGGTCGAACCGCTTCTGGCGCTCAAACGCGAGTCGCACCACACCCCGGTACTGGAGCGCTTTGCCACCGACTCGCCGCTACCACAGACGAGTAACCCAGTCGAACAGATGGCTCACCGACTGAGCACGCAAGAAGGTCGAGCGCTGTACAGGCTACGCAAACAGACGGTCGAACCGGTGTTTGGCATCATCAAGCGAGTGATGGGCTGGCGGCAGATGAGCATGCGCGGCCTGGCCAACGCCCAGGGCGAATGGAGCCTGGTGACCATGGCCTGGAACATCAAGCGTTTGCATGTGCTACGCGCGATGTAACGCGGCCGAAAAGTACGCCCACCCGCGTCCAGGCAGCTGCTCAGGTGCACGAACGGACCGCCTGGGTTCGCGATAGTCAACTCGGATGCTTAGAAAGAACGACCCCGAGCAATCAAAGACCTAAACCCGCGCTGTCATTCCTTTTCGGGTTAAGTCCGACAGGCTCCTAGGTGAGGGTGAGGATCTCTATGTCTTGGCCTCAGTGAAAATTCCTACTCCGCACATTCAAGTCCTTCGAGCAGGTCGCTTTCTTTTAGATGACCCGCGATCAAGTGCATGACACCAGACTCATCCTCCAGTTTGCCTTTCACCTGCAAAAGCGTTGAGTGCATTAACGCAGGCCTGTACTGATCAGCAAGGTCACGCCAAACAATCACATTAATCATGCCGAATTCGTCTTCAAGGGTTACGAAGGTGACGCCTGAGGCTGTTGGGGGGGGGCGTTGTCTTCCCGTCACTATGCCGAACACCGTGACGTGATTGCAGTCTCCAATCTCTCTCAGATCCTGAGAGCTCTTGGCTCTCATCGAGCGCAGCGTCTCTCGCAGCAGGGACATTGGATGCGGGCCAAGCGTCGTACCTGTACGCGCATAATCCGCGTACATGTTTTCAACGACTGTTGGTTCAGGAATCTCTACGAGATCTTCAGCGACGTCATCGGCAAACAAGGGCAGTGGTTGCTGCACGGCTGCAATTTCCCACCGCGCTGAGTGACGATTGCCCGCCAGGCCCTTCAGAGCATCCGCATCTGCCAACAGCTCCCTCGCTTTTTGATCGAGGCCGGCACGTAGGCACAAATCACTGATCATCAGTTTTTTTGGCTTCGACTTGCCCAAAATTCGATCAATGACCTTATGCGTAGAGCTTGGAAATGGAGACCATCGCACGGACGTCTTGCAGCGCGAAACTATCTTTTACCAGCAAGAAAATGCTGAGTTGGCTCAGTTGCTCGGTTCTGACCTGAGTCAGATAATCCGTTGGCTTCCGAACCTCGGAAGGTGAATTGGCCATTTGGGCATGAGGAGAAACCATAGGGTTCACTTGTCACGTTGGGTGATGGAATGGGTTTAGGTCTGATCCATTCTAAGTGGACTGAAAGCGCAAGGCTTGCGTGCTTCAGGCTGGTTGTGTGGAGAGGAAATTTCGAAATTGAGAATTTTCAGGCGAGGCTGTTCTAAATTTTCGCTAAAAAATCCGAAGTGCTTGCGAGTCTCATGGGAAAATTTTTGAAATTCCGAAGTCGCGAGTCTTACTGTTGCATTTTTGGGAAGTGGTAAAATATTTTGTAATATACATTAATATTTTGAGCTTTTTTGTTACATGCCTGAAATATTATTAGCTCATTTTTTTGAAATACTGTGTTAATTTGTTTTTGCCGTGATTGAGTGCTTTATATATAGCTCTCTCGATATTTTTTAGGTCTTTTTAATGTGGTTGTACTGATTGGCTTTAGTTTCGGTTGACGCCGTTCGCTGTGCGAAGTCGATCATGTTGCCCCCCCCCTCAGTGTCCTAGGCGCGGAGTTGTAATGACTATGGAAGGTCAAAAGTTGAAGTTGTTGGTGTTTGGTGTGGACGGTGCTTCTTATGAAGTACTGGGGCACCTGATGGCTCGCGGCCTGTTGCCTAACTTCAGCGCGCTGCGTGAGCGTTCGTCTAGCGGGGCCCTGCAATCGACCTTCCCGCCGCATACCGCACCCGGCTGGGCCTCCATGTTTACAGGGGTTTCGCCGGGTGCGCATGGCATCTATCAGTTCTGGGCAACACAGTCCAAGGATTACCAGTTTCGCGCGATGAATGCCTCCGATTATGGCGGCGAGCCGACTTGGCTGACCCTTGAGCGGCAGGGCTTGAAAGTGGGTGCCTACAATATACCCATGACCCACCCGCCGGCCGATCTGGACGGCGGTTATATGATCAGTTGGCCGTTGGCGAAAACTTTGCGTTATACCTCGCCACCTAACTTGGTGCATGAGTTGATGCATGCGGGCCTGCATTATCATTCCGATATAGTGACCATGTATCGAGGGCAGTCGGATTATTGCGAGCAGGCGTCCAAGTTTATTAAAGGACGTGCGGACACCTGTTGTTTTCTGCAGCAAACCCGTCCGGTGGATGCGTTGTTTGTGGTGTTTACCGAAGTTGATCGGGTCAGCCATTACTACTGGGGCAATCAAGCCTTGCCCAGCGCTGAAGTCGAGGCGTGCTACATCAGTATTGATCAGGCCTTGGGCACGTTATTGACCCTGGCCGACGAAGATACGTTGATTGTCGTGGCGTCTGACCATGGCTTCGGCGTGTGTGACGTCGACTTCAGCGTGCATGAGTTTCTACAGCAGGAAGGCTTGCTCGTCACCCGCTATGAGCCGCTGGAGGAGGGGGCTGAGGCGGGTCATGATGACCCGGGCGTGCGCTCCTGGTTCGATGCGCCGGGGCTATTTCGACGCAGCGTGGACTGGCCACACACGCAGTTCTATATGCCAACCCCGGGATGCTTTGGGATCAATGCCAATCTCAAGGGGCGCGAGGCGCACGGGTGCCTCGATGCCGACTCGCTGCCGGAGGCCGAAGAGCGTCTGCGCCAAGCGTTGGCCAAGGTGCTCGATGAGCAGGGTCAGCCCTGGTTCTCCCTGGTCAAAAGCTCGCAAGTCTATGCCGGGGCACGCTTGAGCGAGGCGCCTGACTACCTGCTGATCCCGAAAGACTTCAGCGTCATGCCCACACCGTCCCTGAGTGGCAAGGTCTGGAACCCACCGGCGCAACACGGTGTGCACCGCCCGGATGGAATCGTGTTCATCAGCGGTTCCAACTTCCCCGGCAATGCCGGCCTGCAAGCGCGTATCGAAGATATCCATCCGACGATTCTGGCCCACCTGGGGTTGGTGGTTCCCGATGGGCTGGAGGGCCATTGGCTGGTCGACCCGCCCCAGGCGCCACGACGCGAACCTGCACGCCAGGGCCGCGGCCAACGGATGAGCCAGGAAGAACAACGCTTCATGGATAAACAATTACAACAAATTGGGTACTTCTAATGGAAACCGTGCAGTTTTCCAATGCCGCCAGCGCGCTGATTCCGCTGACCAACCTGGGTGAGCCGATCGACGTCCCGGTGGCCAGCCCGTTGCACTCCAGCGTTGATTTTCGCAGCCCCCAGCCGATGCGCGTGTGTTTCCCGGTGCTGCTCGACGGCGACCTGGTGATGAGTTCTGAGCATCTGGGAGTGAGCTACCTGGTGTCGATCCTGCGTGACCTTGGCGCCGAGTGCCGGGTGGTGGAGGTCAAGGCCGTCCAGCACGGCGACGAAATGGCGATTGCCGAAGTCGTTGCATTCAAGCCCGACCTCATTGGTTTTTCGCTGACCACGGTGACCGTCAGCCACGCCACGGCTTTCGGCTCGGCTTTACGCGCGGCATTGCCGGAAAAAGTCGCGTTTCTGGCCGGCGGCCCACTGGCGACGTTTCTCGGTTCCAAGCTGTTGAGCAACCCCAATTGGGGCTTCCTCGATGCGCTGGTGCGGGGTGAGGGTGATGTGCCGCTGGTGCGTTATGTGGAAGCGTTCTGGGCACACAAGGACTACTCCAACGTGCCCAGCCTGAGTTGGCGCGAGGAGGGCGGGTTTGTGATCGATAATCCGATCGGCAAGCCCGTTCCCGAACTGGACATGTTGCCCGAGCCGGCCCGCGATCAGTTCGAACTCAATAGCGGAAAGCTGCCGTATCTGCGGCTGGCCACCACCCGAGGTTGCACGGCGCGGTGCACGTTCTGCAACGCGCCGCATGCGGGCAACAAGATTAACCCCGGCAAGCTCTGGCGTGCGCGCACGCCGGACAACATTGTCGATGAAATCGAACGGCTTTATCACAAGTACAACTTCAACACCTTTGACTTCGTCGACTCGACGTTTGAAGACCCGGGTGGCGCACCGTTCGCCAAGCAGCGAATCGCCGACATCGCCCAGGGCGTACTCGATCGCGACCTGAAGATTTATTACAACTGCTGCATGCAGGCCAAGAACTGGCATGTAGAAGATAAGCCCTTGCTGGACCTGCTCTACCGTTCCGGCCTGGAGAAAGTCTTGATCGGTATCGAGTCGGGCTCGCAGATCGGCCTGGATCGCTGGAAGAAGAAGTCGACCGTCGAAGACAACAAACGCGCGATCGAGCTGGTGCGCGCTGCCGGCATCTACGTGGCGTTTGGCTTTATCGCCTATCACCCGTGGTCGACGTTCCAGGAAATCCGCGACAACAACACCTTCTTGCGTGAATACATGGGCTACAACCTGCGCCGTTACACCGTGCGCCTGGAGTTGTACCCCGGCGCCGAGGCGGTTGAGACCCTGCGCGGCGAAGGCAAGCTGCATGATGACTTCGATGTTTCGCTCAACGCATTGAGCTATGACTTTGAAGACCCGCGGGTAGGCCAACTTTCGGCCATGACCGCCTTGCTCTATGGCGAAAAATACGCCTCGGAAATGGTCATCGAAAAAGAGCCGGCCGTCTTCGAATTCGAGACCTACGACATCGTCATGCACACCTTTATGTCGCGATTGCGCCGGGCGGTGCTGGACGCCCCCAAAGGCCTGGCCATTCTTCAAACCGGTGAGGCCAAGGCGGCCGAACTGCGCAAGGCCATGAGCGACTTCAATTACGCGCTGATCTCCGAAATGACCGACCTGGCTGAACTGGAAACGCTGACCGAGGCGTATGCCCACGCCAAGCGCCCGCAGTTGGAGGTGTTCTACCGGACCAAACTCACTGAGCTGCGCCAGGTGCAACTGGCTATCAGCATGCAGCTTCATCGCGCCGGCTTGAGCTTGCGCGATATTCAGTTCAGCAAAGAGGCCTGAACCATGACAATCGGCGAACCGGTGAATCTCCTGGGCCATAGCCAGTTGCTTGGCAACGACCTGGTCATTAACGAAGACTCCTGCAACCTGGGATGTACCTACTGCCTCACCGGGCAGAGCAACATGAAGTCGTCCCATGAAGGCAAACTGATCTTCCAGCCGCCGACCCCTGACGCCTACACCGAAGAGAGCGACCTGGGCAAGCGCCTACACACCATCGTCGAGCGCGTAAACCGGACCTTCAGGCCGCCGATACTGAAAATGACGGGCGGAGAGATCTTCATCATCAAGGGCATCATGGCGTTCATTGAACGCATGTCGCCGCTGCATGAAGTGTTGATCGTGCAGACCAACGGTTTGCCGCTTACCGCTGAGAAGATCAAGCGCCTGGCGGAGCTGGGCAATGTCGTCGTGCAGATATCACTCGATAGCAGCAATTACACGGGCAACAGCTACCGTGTTTTGTCGCCACGTATCCACGAAATGATCATGGAACGTATTGAGATGGTGCTGGAGGCGGGGCTGCCGCTGGAAATCTACGGTGTGTTGAACGACCGCAGTGCGCCTTACCTGCGTGAGTTCGTGCAGTGGTGTGCACGTTTCAAGGATAACCCGCCGCAGTTATTCCCGTTTCCGGTGCGAGGGCCTGATAGCGAAACCTTCAAGCTGCGGCCGGACCAGTACCTGCATATCGATGAGCTGTTCGAGCTGCGCGACCTTTACCCGGATGTGCTGCCACCCAGGGCCTACCTGGAGCGCCTGAGTTCGTTTTATCGCGATGGCGGGCGTAGCTGGCGCTGCCATCTTCCGCGGCTGGTGCTGTCCACCTTCAGCGACGGCGTGGTCACGCCGTGCCCGAATATCTGGTTCCACGATATGGGCAACCTGGTCGAGGGTGATTCGGACAAGGCTCTGGCGCCGGTGAATCGTTCGCCGTTCTATAAGCTGCTGCTGTCGGAACGCCCGCGCCTGGATGCGTGCAAAGGCTGCTTCACGCCGTGGGACACTCTGAGCCTGTATTTCGAAAGTGTCATCAGCCTGGATGAACTGTGTCGCGCACCCTCGTATGCGCCCCAGGCCGTCAGAACCCTGCTTGAGCAAGCCAAGGAGGCGTACCTCAATGGCGCATGACTACGCAGCCGATGCTCAGTGGTTCGAGGCATTGGTCAGCGCGCCGCTGTTCGCGCAATTACCGGCCGGCCAACGCAACACCTGGGCGCAACAGCTACGTGAGCTGGCGCGCTCGGCCAATGGGCGTGTACTGCTGGTCTTTGACAGCAGCGTCGAACATGTCGCGTTGCTGTTGATGCTGCTGGAGCAGCGGCTTTCGCCTTTGCTGGTGGCCAGTGATGCCACGGTGCACGAGATCAATCGCTATGGCGCACGCGGGGCGATTGCCCACAGCCTGTTCCTGGAGCACGGAGAACTGCGCGTGCTGACGCTGGACGCGACGTCGGCTGACCTGGATGTTCAAGCCGGTGCGACGACGCAACGCGGTATCTACCTGCTGACGTCAGGCACCACAGGTGAGCCGTCGATCGTCTTCCGCGACCTGCAGAGCTGGCGCGACGAAGGTTTACGCTACTGCAACCTGCTGCAGCTCGGCCCGCAGCATCGGGTGTTGTTTGTCGCGCCCATCTGTCATGCGTATGCACTGGGTTGGCTGTGGGGGGCGTTGCTGGGCGGTGCGCAGATCGAGATTGTTAAACCGACGGAACTGGCAGGCGCCCTGGCAGCCCTGCGTCAGCGTGCGACCCATTGCGTGGTCACGCCGTTGCTGGCCTCGTTGCTGGCACAGCGGGCCGTGCAGGGTGGCGGCGGCGGGCAGCTTGAAGTGGTGATGTCCGGTGCCGGGCCCGTGACCGAGTCGATTGAGCAGCAGTTCCAGCAGGCGTTTGGTATAGGCCTTTCGCGTAATTACGGCAGCACGGAAAGCGGGGCGCTGTTCGGTGGTGTCGCACCTTTGCCGCCGCTGTCCATTGGCTTTCCATTGCCAGGTATCCGTGTACTGGACGAGCCGGTGGCGGGGCAGCCGTTTGCGCTCAAGGTCATGTTAGAGGACGGTCGCGTCTACGACACCGGTGATATTGCCGAGCGCACATGCGAGGGTTACACCATTGTCGGCCGTGAAAGCAGCGCCATTCGACGCGGCGATCGCTGGATTTCGACGTTCGAGATCGAGTCGATCCTGGCCGGCCACGAAGACGTGATGGACTGCTCGGTTCGCGCGGTCAAGTCTAGACAGGCCGGCAACGATCATATCTTTGCCTTCGTGGTCTGGCGGGCGGAGCGGGCATGGGACGAGGCGCAATTGCGTGCACACTGCCAGGCTTGCCTGGCCAGTCATAAGGTGCCTGATCGTTTTGAACGCACCGCATTGATCCCGCGTGGCACCAGCGGCAAGGCGCTGCTGAGTCGACGCTATTACCCGGCGGATAATGCGGTGCTGCTCGAGGCCGCCCATGCCTACAAGCGCTCGCAACTGCTGTTCGCTCTGTGGAGCAGTGGCGCGCTGCAACTCAGTGCCCAGGGGCTGAATGTCGACCAGATCGCTCAGCGCAGTGGTTTGCACGCCACAACCCTGGCGGCGGCGTTCGATACGGCCCTGGCCAACGGCCTGGTTCACGAAGGTGCGGATCAGCCTGGCGGTGTGCGTCGGCTGGAAACGCTGGCACCGGCGCTCAACCTCGAAACGTTCAATAACCAAGGCTGGAATCAATTGGATCAATTGTTGGCGGTATTGCAGCGCGGGCTGGACGCGCGCCCGTTTGAGCAGACCGACGAACAGTGGCAGCTGCGCCAGTTGTATCAGCGCGCGGTGGCCGGCCCGGAAAAACACCTGGCGGCGCAACTGGCGTGGCGCAAGGTCCTGGAGAACGTGCCGGGTGTCTTGCGGTTACTGGACGTCAGCGCCACCGGTGCGGTTTACACCCAGGCCTTGCTCAGTAAACGTCGCCTCGACTGCCGTGCCAGCCAAGTGGTGCTGCTCGGCGGGCTGAACCCTGTCGACCTCGATATACCGGTAGATACCCATGACGCGCTGGGCGCACTCGACGCGCGCCAGTTCGATGTCATCGTCCTCGACAACATCCTGCACCAGGCGTGCGTGGCCCAGGCGCTGCCCGGGCTGCTGGAGCGCCTGGCGCACAACGGGCGGCTGGTGATTGACGAGATTTTCTTTAACGACCAAGCCTCTTCCAGCGTCGGTGTCGACTGGCTGACCCATGGCGGCCATCTCTACCCGCGTCATGGCGAGCTGCTCGGTGTGATGGCCGGCCTTGGGTTCAGCGCAAGTGAGGTATCGCGCCGCGAATCAATGATTTTCCAATGCACAACGATATTTACCAGGAGCTGTGAAAAATGACTGATACCGACCGTTTGATCAACGTGTTCTCGGCCACTGTAGGCCGCGACTTGAGCCGCGAAGCACTGTCGGACGGCAACCTCATCGCCAGTTTGGGGCTGAACTCCATCGACGCGTTGCAATTGCTGATCCAGGTGGAAACCGAGTTCGGCTTCTCTATCGAAGACAACGAGCTATCTATTGAGTTGGTGAACTCGCTGGAGAGCCTCGAAACCTTCGTCGCGAAAAAGAAGCAAGCCCAGGCGGTCTGATGGTTGTGACGCCTCAGGAAGCATCGCCGGCCGCCGGCAGCGGGTGTGCAGCCCGCCTGCCGTGCCGACCGCAGCAACCGAATGATCGAGGAATTTTGCGTGAGCGACTCAAAACTGCCTGAAGCGGTGTTTACCAACCGTCCTGGTACCAGCAACCAGTTGCCGTGGCTCAACCAATTGAGCCGTCAGCGCCTGGCGGGTCCCGGGATGGAGAATAATCGCCGCCTGACCCAGGGCGAGGCCCCGGCGACGCTGTGCGTCCACGCCGGGACCTATGAGGACCCGATAACAGGCGCCGTGGGTACACCGGTGTTTCCCAGCACCACCTTTCGGTTCAGCCAAACGACCTACGAGTCGTTTCTGGAAGGTTACATCCGCGACATTCCGACCTACAGTCGCTACGGCAACCCCGGGCAATGGTCGGTGCAACTCAAAGTCGCGGCGCTGGAAGGGGCGCAGAGTGCGCTGGTGCTGTCTTCGGGTATGGCGGCGATCGCTTCCACGCTGTTTGCGCTGACCAATCGCAATGGCCACATCATTTCCTCTTATGACCTGTATGGCGGCAGTTACAGTTTGCTGCATGCGGATATCAATCAGGCCGGGCGCTCGGTCAGCTATGTCGACCCGCTCAACCTTGAGGACATTCGCCGAGCGATTCGCCCGGAAACGCAGATCATGTTTTTCGAGCTGCTGTCCAACCCGCTGATGAAAGCCATCGACCTGGTGGCGATTGCAGCACTGTGCAAGCAGGAAAACATCCTGTTGGTGGTAGACAATACTTTCCTCTCGCCCATCAGTTGCCAGCCGCTGGAGTGGGGCGCGGACATCGTGATCCATTCGGCCACCAAGTACCTCAACGGTCACAGCGATGCGACCTGTGGTGCGGTGGCGGGCAGCCGCAAGCTGGTTGATCGGGTATGGGCACAACTGCTGCGCTTTGGCGGCAGCCTCGATCCCTTCGTGTGTTTTTTGCTTGAACGCGGCATGAAGACCTTGGCTGTGCGCATGCAGGCACACGCCAACGGCGCCCGCCAAGTGACGCGCTTTCTGGAGCAGCACCCGCGGGTCACGGCCCTGCACTCGGTGTATGCGCAGGACTACACCCATCAGCAGTTGTTCGAGTACGCGGCGAAAACCACCTGCGGAATGCTCAGCTTCGAAGTCGAAGGCGGGGATGCTGCGGCGCTCGAACTGCTGGAGCGGCTCAAGCTGATTACCTCGGCAACCAGCCTTGGGGGCGTGGAGTCGTTGGTGAGCCTGCCGTTCAATACCTCTCACAGCGGGCTGACCAGCGAGCAGCAGAAGAAGATCGGGCTTAACCCCGGGCTGGTCCGGCTGTCTGTGGGTATCGAAGATCCGGATGATCTGTGCGCCGATCTGGAGCAGGCGCTGCATCAGGTGTACCAGGGAAGGAATGCGTCATGAGAAACGGCATGAATATCTCGGGCTTCAGCGAGATCGTCCACGAGATCCAAGAAGAGCCTGCGCAGGCCATCTTCCGCTATGCGGCCTACGCTCGCGCCGTCCCCGACGCCGGGGTGTTGGCCGGGGTGCACCCGGCGCTTATCGGTTTACTCAAGGCGCCTCGGCATTTCGAGGTACCGATAAGCCCTGAGCCGGCCCTCAAGTCCTGCGGCTTGTTGGACGTGGCCAGCCCGCAGGAGCTGGCGCTGACGGCGCTGTCGGGGTGTTTTCTGGTGTCCGCCGTCTCCGGGTTCTCCGCACGGCGAACCACGGTCGATCACTTGTCGATGACCACCAGCGCCGCGCTGTTCCAGGCGCGGGTTGGCGCACCTCAAGTGCACTATCAGATCCGCTCGGGCATCGATAAGAAAATCGGCGAAGCGCTGGACGTAATTGAGGCCGTCAAGACCCATAGTCCCAATCACCAGACATTCGTCCAGTCCCTGGGGCTGTCGGCCCGCCTGGCGGGACCGTTCGGCGCGCGACCTTGGGCGCGTTTTCCCGGGATCAGCGCAGCGGTGGGCGACACCCCGGTGCCGAGCCAGGCCTTGTCCTTGGATTGCCAGTGGTTGTATGGCACCCAGTTGCGCAGTGATTTCCTGCGTCAGAACCCAGAAGACCCACGCACCTTCCCCATCGACCAGCCCAAGCAATTGGCAGGCATCGACTGGGGGCCAAACCCCCAGGAATACCTGCTGATGGCGATCGCCGCCGACGTGTTGCTGCAACTGAGGGCTCATCACTCACTGGCGAGCGCGGTACAGCTCAATGTGCGAGCGATGGTGGACATCCGCGGGATGTGCGAGGTCGCGCCGTCACCCGTGCACCTGCAGGACATCGAGCTGCAGTTGCAGGTGGGCGAGTGCACGGCGCAGCAGTTGGAGCAGCTGGAGCAGCAGTTGGCGCAGAGCATCGAATGTTCCACGGTGTGTGCACTGATCCGCAGGCGCGTGAACTTTGAATTCGATGTCGGCGCGCAATCGGTAGCGCCGTGAGCGAGCCACGGGGAGGATAGTGATGAACGATTCGACGCTGTGTTTCTGCACCTTGGCGGTGACTGACCTGGCCGCCGCCGAGCAGTTTTATGTGCAGGTACTGGGTGCCAGGGTCAGTCGACGTTTTGCGCCGACCCTGTGGATCAGCCTGGATGTGGATGAGAGTAAGGGCGCCGGGTTCGGTTTAATCGAGGACCCTTCGATGCCGTGGCCGTCCAGCGCAACGATGCTGGATTTTCAGGTGGCTGACCTGGTGTCGACCTTCGCGCGACTGCGCGACCAGGTGACGGTGATCGAGGCGCCTGTGCATACCCCGTGGGGCAGCTACAAGGCCACCCTCCAGGACCCGTTCGGCAACCGCATCGGCCTGGTTCAGCGCAATTGAAATCTGAGTTCCAGGGGGTTGCCACCCCAGGGTTGAGTAAATGAGGAGCTGGGATGCTTAAGCAATATCGCTGCATGAATGTACCGGACTGCGTCGCGGGCGACGCGGGGTTTGTGTCCGTCGTTTCCGGGTTACCGCGCTCCGGCACATCGATGATGATGCGCGCCTTGGGCTGCGCCGGCATGCCGTTACTGACCGACAACGTACGCCAGGGCGACGGGCGCAATCCCCATGGCTACTTCGAGTGGGAGGCAGTGAAGTCCAGGGACAGCTACCTCACGTGGATGGACCAAGCGCGTGGCCGGGCGGTCAAACTGGTGTCCAGATTCCTGATGCACCTGCCGGCCACGCATGGCTACCGAGTGGTGTTCA
Source organism: Pseudomonas sp. C7.1 (assembly GCF_056312395.1). Taxonomy (NCBI): domain Bacteria; kingdom Pseudomonadati; phylum Pseudomonadota; class Gammaproteobacteria; order Pseudomonadales; family Pseudomonadaceae; genus Pseudomonas; species Pseudomonas sp. C7.1. The sequence continues at coordinate 1,499,822 of NZ_JBWDTL010000003.1, forward strand.
TGCACCGCGACATCGAGGCCGTAATCCGTTCCCAGCGCGATATGGCGGCCCATCATTCGGGCAATATCTGGGGGGAAGTGGAGGGCGAGGCATTAGCCCGGCTGTATCACGAGCATGTGGCAAAGGTCGTTGCCTGGGTGCGCTCACGGCCCAACATGCAGCTGTTGGAGCTGGACTATCAGCAGGTGCTTGCGACACCTCAGGCCGAGTTTGCCAGGGCTGCTCAGTTTCTTTCCCCGGTGCCCCTGGCCGTGAATGCCATGGTGCAGACCGTGGACAAACGTCTGGACCATCACATTGCCACGCAGGTAGCTGCCCATGTCTAAATCCGCGATCAGCGCCATTATTTTCGACCTTGACGGCACGGTCATCGACAGCAAGCAGGTGATTGCCGAGGCTTACCATGTCGCCCACGCCGAGATAGTGGGCGCTGAGTCCGTCGCACCGCCGTTCAGCGAGTACTGCAAACACTTGGGGCGCAGCTTCCCGCAAATCATGCAGCGCATGGGACTGCCGCTGGCCATGCATGCGGTGTTTATGCGCGAGAGCAATGCGCGCATGCATCGTATCGAGGTGTTTGACGGTATTCGCCCATTGCTCGACAGCTTGCGTGAGCAGGGTATTGCCATGGCTGTGGCCACCGGCAAGGACCATGCGCGTACCGAGGCGATTCTCGACAGTCTCGGGTTGATCGACTATTTCGCCTGCATCGTGGGCAGTGACGATGTCGAAAACCCGAAACCGGCGCCCGATATGGCCTTGAAGATTGTCCGGTGTCTGGGGCTTGAACCGGCGAGTACCTTGTTTCTGGGGGATGCGGTGGCTGACCTGCTCTGCGGGCAAGGCGCGGGCATGCAGACTGCGCTGGCCCTCTGGGATAACCCTGGCGCTGAGGTCCGGGCGCATGCTTGCGACTATCAACTGAGCGATCCGCGTCACGTCCTGGCCTTGCTGGAGGAGCCGCGTCATGCCCACGTTACTCTTGCTTAACGGTCCTAACCTGGGGCGCCTGGGGCTGCGCAAGCCCGAGGTCTACGGCAGCAAAACCCTGGCCGACATCACGCATGAGGTCACTGTGGTGGCGGCGGCGCAGGGCTGGTCGGTGCTTGCCTTGCAAAGCAATCACGAAGGCGAGCTGATCGACTTTGTCCAGGCCAATCGCGACGCCGCGGCGCTGATCATCAACCCAGGGGCGCTGATGATGTCCGGCTGGGCCTTGCGGGATGCGCTGGAAGATTATCCGGGGTGTTGGATCGAAGTGCATATCTCCAATCTGTTCAGCCGCGAAGCCTTCCGCCATACCTCGGTAATCGCTCCGCTGTGCCATGGGTTTATCGCCGGCATGGGCACTGATGCCTATGCCGTGGCAGCGTCTGTGCTGGTGGGCCGTGACCATGGGTAATGTCTCGATAGCGGTGCCGGGGCATGCCGTGCTGCTGGCCGACGTGCTGCAACTGTGCAATGAGCTGCTGGGCGTGCCGGCGGGCAGCCTGCAGGCCTCGCAGAACTTCTTTGAGCAAGGTGGCAATTCACTCAAGGCGCTGCAGTTATGCGTGCAGTTGGAACATCGCCACCCGCAGATGTGCGGTGAGGCCGGAATAGATCTAACGCTGATCGTCGCCACGGCCAGCTTCACCGATTTCGTCAGTGCGTTGCTGGCCTCGGCGCGGCAGGCGTTGATGCCCAGTGTGTCGGAGGGCGAGCTGTGAGCCAGTCTGTTGCGACATTGATCGAAAGCTGGGAACAGCGCGGCGTGCACCTGTATGAAGAAGCCGGCAAGCTCAAGTACTACTGTGACGAGCCTGCGCTGCCTGAAGACATTCGTCACTCGGTGAGCCGGGAGAAAACCCGCTTGCTCAGCTACCTGGCGCAACCCGATCCGCTGGCGGCGAACCTGAGCGGCCTGCGGCAGGCCTATTGGCTGGGTGAACACTCAGCGTTCACCCAGGGCAGCGCGGCCTATCTGCACCTGGTATATGCCGGGGATGTGCCTTCACAAGCCCAGCTTGAGTCGGCGCTGAAGCCGATGCTGGCGCTCCATCCGATCCTCAATTACACCCTGGACGCCCAGGCTCCGCGTCTGAAGCCCATGGCCAGGCAGGCACTGGCGGTCGAGCGGGTGGCTGCGGTAGCAGGGCAGGCGCCCAGGCGTTGCACGGCATTGCCAGGGAGCGACACACCGATCCCGGCGTTGACCCTGGAGCGGCCACTGTTTCGCCTGGTGATCGTTGAGAGCGCGGATGAGCGTTGCTTGCATGTGGTCTACCGGCTGGCGCTGTTCGACGCCACCAGCGTGCAGATTTTCATCGCCGACTTGATGGCCTTGGTCGCCTGCGGAACCGGCGCGCAATCGACACTCGGCGAGTATGCATCCGCCAGTGTTGCTGCCCAGGTGCGCGCCAGCCGGCTGGCGCGCTTCAAGGCCCGCAGCTACTGGGCGCAGAAGATCACGAAACTGGCGGGTGGCCCCGACTTGCCGAGGTTGCGCCGCTCTGGCATCGAGCCTAACGGGGCGGCCGGCCCTGGGCGCTTCATCGAGCATCGCGTGCTGCTGCCGGCCGCGATGTACGACGCCCTGGCCGAACGGGCGCGCGGGCATCGGGTGTCGCTCAATGCGGTGCTGCTGACGGTGTATCTGCAGACGTTGGCGCGCTGGTCGGGCCTGGCCACGGTGACCAGCAGCGTCATGTACAGCGCCCGCCCTGTGCTAGCAAAGGAATTTGCGCGCAACATCGGTAATTTTGCCGATACCGTACTGATCGACCTGCCGACCGGGCCCAGGTTTTTTTCGGCGACGGTGCAACACCTGCAGCGAGACTTGTATGCGGCCATGCAGCACGGCGCCTACGATGGTGTCTCTGCGGTGCGTGAATGGATCAAGCTTCACGATCAGCGTGCCAGCCGTGCCGAACCGCCCATGCCCTATGTGTTTTCGTCATTGCTGGAAATGGAGCTGCCGGCCGTACCGCTGGAGCAGACGGACCACGCCATGATGACCCCGCAGATCTGGATAGACGCTCAGGCGTTCTCACAAGGCGGCGTGCTGTGGTTGTCTTGGGATGAGCGTGAAGGGGTGTTCCCGCCGGGCGTGGTCGCCCAGGCTTTCGAGCATTTTCACTCGGCCCTGCAACGCCTGGCCACCGAGCCCGGGACATGGGAGGACACGCAGGTGCCTTTGAGTCCGGCGCTGCTGGCAACGGTCGATGCGTTCAACCACACCCGCCACGCGTTCGACAGCGGCGCGCTCTATCAGGGCCTGCTGTATCAGGCCGTGCAGCGACCGAATGCACCGGCCATCCTCGATGCGGAGGGCGGCCTGAGTTTCTCGCAGCTGCTGTGCCAGGCCAGTCGTCTGGCCAGTCATCTGAATGAAAATGGCGTCGGCCCCAGTGATCATGTGGTTATCCGAGGCAGCCATGATGCCGCGAACGTGATCGCGATCTACGCCACGCTGATGGCCGGCGCGACCTATGTGCCGGTCAGCAAGCACTCTCCGCAGGCTCGGGTGCATTCGATAATCAACCAGGCTGCGGCCACGACGGTGCTGGGTGACGATGACGAGGACATCGCCGGCATCCTCACCTCGCCGGTGAACTGGTGCCTGAATTACCGCCAGTGGCTGGTGGCCGGTCATGGGCAGGGCGGCTTTATTGTGCCGGCCTATCCGGCGGTCGACAGCAGCCTGGCGTACATCATGTTCACGTCCGGCACCACGGGAGTGCCCAAAGGCGTCAGCGTGACCCACCGGGCAGCACTCAATACCCTGCAGGACTGCCGCAAGCGGTTCGCGATCGATGACACCGACCGCTTGCTGGCGGTCAGCGAATTCAGCTTCGACTTGTCGGTGTTTGACCTCTTTATGCCGGCCCTGAGCGGTTGTGCGCTGGTGCTTGGGCAAAGCGCCGAGCGCGCTGACCCGAACGCCTGGCTCCAGGCCGTGCGCGAACATCGTGTGAGCATCTGGAACTCGGTGCCGGCGATCATGGAAATGGCCCTGAGCTACGCCCTGGCCATCCAGTTGCAGGCGCCGGCGCCGTCGGTGCGGTTATGGATGGCCAGTGGCGACTGGATCAACCTGAGCTTGCCCGACCGCTTGCGCGCCAGCGCTCCAGGCTCGCGTTTTGTTGCCTTGGGCGGCGCCACGGAGGCGGCCATCTGGTCCAACTGTTTCGAGGTGGAACAGGTGGACCCGCAGTGGTCGAGCATTCCCTACGGACGGCCGTTGGCCAACCAGCGCTTCTACATCCTTGATGCCCTGGGACGACGCTGCCCACCGGAAGTCAAAGGCATGTTGCATATTGCCGGCGAGGGCTTGGCGGTTGGCTATATCCATGACCGGCAACGTACCGAGCAAGCGTTCTTTGAGGACCTTGACCTGTGCCAGCGCCTGTATCGGACCGGCGATATGGGGCGCTTGCGAATGGATGGCGAGATGGAGTTTCTGGGCCGTGAAGACCTGCAGGTCAAGCTCAATGGCTTTCGGGTCGAGCTGGGCGAAATCGACGCCGTGTTCCGCAGGGCGCCTGGCGTGCTGCACGCCGCCGCCTGCCTGGACCAAACCGAGGTCATACTGGTGGCGGTCGTGCTGGATCCACACTGCGCGCCTGCACCCAATGCCCAGCAACTGCTGGCGTTTGGCGCACAGTACCTGAACCCCTACATGGTGCCTGCGCGGATCATCGAAGTGGAGCAACTGCCACTGACCGCCAACGGCAAGGTCGACCGCCAGCAATTGACGAAACATTTGCTGCAACGCGGTGGCGAGTCCTGCAGCGAACCCCAAAGCCTGGGTTTCTGCGCCAAACAGCAGTTGATGTCCCATTGCGTACAGTGCGTGCTGCCGGCGGCGGTTGACCCGCAGCGCTCCTGGTTCGAACTGGGCGCGTCCTCCCTTCACGCGGTGCATATTCTTCAGGCATTGAATACGCAAATGGGGCTGGCGTTGAACCTGGCGGACATCTACTCCTACCCATCGGTCAGCCGGCTGGAGGCGTATTTGCAGGACCGCTCCAACGGCTCGCGCAACCTGGTGCACTTCAGCCGTGACAAGCTGCGGAACCTGCCGCTTCTGGTATTGGTGCATCCGGTGGGCGGGGCACTATCCTGTTACTTGCCACTGGTTGAGGCCCTGCGTGATCGCTTCGATATCGTCGGCATTTGCGCGGACAGCGAGCAGCATTTCGCGAGCATTAACGCCCAGGCCCAGGCCTATTTCGAGCAATTGCGTGAACCGCTGGCCGACTATCGCCAGGTGGTACTGGCGGGGTGGTCGTACGGTGGTGTGGTCGCCGTGGAAATCGCGCGTTTGCTCAGCGCCGACGGCCAACAGTTGCCGGCGTTGGTGACTATCGATGCCGGCGCTGCCCAGGGCGAGGTGCTGGAACTGCCGCCGACCCTGCTGCAACAGCTGTTCCAGCACGACCTGCTGCACACCGAACAGATACAGGCCGAAGGGGCGGTGCAAGAAACCCAGTTGAACCAGGCTCTCGAACAGCGTTTCGTGCTGTTTTGCCGGCACTATGCGGCGTTGCTCAACTACTGCTACCAGCCTGTGGCCTGTCCTACCTGGCATGTGCACGCCAGTGAACAACGGCATGCCAGCGGGCTGCATCGCCTCAGTGAGTTATCGGTGCAGGAGGCCTGCGTGCGGATCGCTGCGGATCACTACAGCATCTTGTCGGGGGCTGCGCTGGAGCACGTCATCCTCTGCCTGGAACAGGCCGCGCAGCATGCGACGAGGCCTGGCCAACCATGAGCCGGCAATCGACGGTGCCGCAACTTGCCATGGGCGTGCCTTCCCACGCGGGCGTCGACCTTTGGCGGTTGCCGTGGCACGGCTCAAGGCCTCATCCACGGCACGCGCAGTATCTGGCCTGGCTGGCCGAGGATGAGCGCGTGCGCTACCAAGGGTTGGGGACCGCCCCCGCGCGTGCGCAGTATCTGGTGGGGCATGGCTGGCTGCGCGAGGTTCTGGCCCGTTACCTGGCGTGCGAGCCGTCACGCATCGCCCTGCGTTACGGGGTGGCGGGCAAGCCTGTGCTTGCGATGCCCGCCCGTGCGTCAGTGCATTTCAACCTGGCCCATACCGACGGCCTGTTGGTGCTGGCGGTCAGCGCGGCACCGGTTGGGGTCGACGTCGAGGCTCACCAAGTGCGCGATACACAAAGCTTGAGCCGGCGTTTTTTCAGCCACGCGGAGCAAGCCGTGCTGGCCAAACTCGCCGGGGCTGCGCGCGAAGCGGCGTTTTATCGGCTCTGGACCCTGAAAGAGGCAGGCGTCAAGGCCAGTGGGCGAGGGATAGGCCGGGCGTGGTCCAGGCTGGGATTTACCTGTGAACCGTCGGCTCAAGAGGCCCGCAGCCCGTCGCCATGGCGGTTCGTGCACACGGTTTCACTGCCCGGCTACTCGATGGCTGTCGCGGCGCGACGGGGGCCAAGCCTGACAATTCGCACTTTTATCGATTCTGCACTGGCGCAATCTGGCCCATGCCCTGAAAATTTGCACTGGCTCGAACACTATCGTCGTTCTTATGGCACGAGCCTCATAAACAGCAACATCTAAGGAGAAGCACCGTGAAATTTGGATATACGATTGTTTATGTACCCCAGGTCGAAGCCACCCTTGCATTCTTCGAGCAAGCCTTTGGGTTCAAGCGGCGCTTTCTGGATGAGTCGGGTGACTACGGCGAGCTTGAAACCGGTGGCACCACACTTGCGTTCGCCAGCCGCAGCCTGGCCGAGTCGAACTGCGACGGCGGCTATGAGTTTTGCAGCCCGCACCAAAAGCCCTTGGGTATTGAAATAGCCCTGGTTACCGACGATGTGCCCACCGCGCATGCCAAGGCGTTGGCGGCCGGCGCGAGCGAACATGCGCCGGTGCAGAAAAAACCGTGGGGGCAGGTGGTGTCCTACGTGCGCTGCCCGGCAGGCACCCTGGTGGAACTCTGTACGCCAGTGGGTCAATAACCTTCACGCTGCCTGTAACTATTGCAGGCAGCTATCCCAGCCAAGAATCCAAGGAGGACAGCGTGGCAGGTAAAACCGATGATGCAGTGGCGGCATTACTTGAAGATATTGGCAGCACCCATGGCGCCCTGTTGGAAGTGGTCGAGAAGGTACGACAGGTGGTGGCCCAGACCAGTGGAGGCGTGACCGAGTCGGTCAAGTACGGGGGCATTCTGTTTTCGCGGATAGCGCCCTTTTGCGGGGTCTACGCTTATACCGGTCACGTATCGGTGGAGTTCGGTCAGGGTTACAGGTTTGATGACCCTCATCATGTACTGGAAGGCACTGGCAAGTTTCGTCGCCATATCAAGTTGTTCAGCGTGTCGGATGTGCAAGACAAGCACCTTACAGCGTATGTAAGGCAAGCGTTGGACAATTGATTTAACTCAGTAGTTAACGGTGTTTTTTCCTGCGGGGGGTTCCCCCGCACGGGGAAGTATTGCCCTGAATAAACTAACTAACGGAAGTGGATATGAGCGATCCCAGTACTTACGGTGAAACGCTGGCCGACATCTATGATGACTTGTACGGAGAGGCGCCGGCGAACGCGATTCATGCTTTGGTGGCATTGGCCGATCGTGGCGGTCCGGTGCTGGAGTTGGGCATCGGGACCGGGCGATTCGCGCTACCCATGCGTGAGCGTGGCATTGATGTGCATGGTGTCGACGCCTCGCAGTCGATGCTCGACAAGCTCAAGGCCAAGCCTGCAGGTGCTGGGGTCCCCGTGACCCTGGCGGATTTCGCGACCTTGGAAGGCGTTCGGGGCGGCCCTTTCCAGATGGCGTTCTGTACCTTCAGCTCACTGTTCTTGCTGTTGTCCCAGGAAGCCCAGGTCAACTGTTTTCAGGCAGCCAGCGCTCAGCTGGGCGAGCAGGGGCGGCTGGTGATCGAAACCTTCTTCCCGGACCTTTCACGCTATGGCAAAGACCAGCCGGTGTACGTCGGCGGGCTGGAGCGCAACGAGGTGCTCCTGGAAGCGTCACGGCATGAGGCGGTCAAGCAGCGGGTCAGTTGCCGGTTCATCCGCATGCAGAGCGAGGGGGTCAAGGTGATTCCGGTGGAGCTGCGCTACGCCTGGCCGGCGGAACTCGACCTGATGGCGCAACTGGCGGGCATGCACTTGGTCCAGCGTTGGGCCAATTGGGAAAAAGCGCCGTTTGTCGACGGTGCGTTCAAACATATTTCGGTTTACGAAAAGCGTGCCTTTCGCTGATTGCACCTGAACCTCGGAGTTCACTATGGATGGTTTAAACGTCGCGTCTGTCCAGGCGGGAGATACCCGTTCTGCGCGCGAAAGAATGCTCGCGGGAGAATGGTTTCATTCTCCCAGCCTGGAACTTTCACGCCTGCATATTCGTGCCAAGGCTTTGCAGCATCAGTTAAATAATATCTCGCCTCTGGCGTTTAAAGAGCAACAAGCGTTGCTCACCAAGTTGCTCAGAAAGTTAGGTGAAAACAGTTGGATAGAACCCAGTTTCTATTGCGACTACGGCACGCATATCGAGATTGGCGACGACGTGTTCATCAATATGAACTGCACTTTTCTGGACGGTCATCGGATTGTTATCGGGGACCGCGTCTACCTGTCGCCCAACGTGCAACTGATGACCACGACGCACCCGGTGCACCCCCGGCAACGTTCAGTCCGGGTGGACGGCCAACTCAAATGCGTATTGCGCGCTGCCCCGATCACGATTGGCAATGATGTGTGGATCGGCGCGGGAGCCACGCTGCTCGGTGGCGTGCAGATCGGCGACGACAGCGTAATCGGCGCAGGCAGTGTGGTCAGCCGTTCGATACCCGCCGGGGTGGTGGCAGCCGGTAACCCTTGCCGAATCATTCGCTCCGTTTATGAGTGAATTCAAAGGAACACTTTATGAGCATTGATGACATGAGCCCGATTGATCGCGATGAGGTTGCCCGGCGCACCGAAATCCTGCAAGCGCCAGCCCATCAGGGGTTGTGCGTGTGGTTTACCGGCTTGTCCGGCGCCGGCAAGACCACCCTGGCCACCCACTTGGCGCAGTACCTGGGCGATGTCGGCATCCGCGCACGGGTATTGGATGGCGACGATCTGCGCACCAGCCTGAACAGCGATCTGCGTTTCAGCGCGCAAGACCGCAAGGAAAATGTCCGGCGCCTCGCTGAGGTCGCCAAGCTGTTTTGTGACAGCGGCTACGTGGTGCTGGTGAGCGCTATTTCGCCGTTCGCCGAGGACCGTCTGCGGGCGCGGATGCTGTTTCGCGCGCCGGCGTTTGTCGAGGTGCATGTCGCAACCTCCTTGGTGGTGTGCGAGGCACGTGATCCCAAAGGGCTATATCGGCGGGCCCGCTGCGGAGAGCTGCCGCAGTTCACCGGAATCGGCAGTGTCTACGAGCCGCCGCTGTCCTGTGAATACGTGGTTCAGACCGCTGATCGCAGCATTGATGAGAGCGTGCGCGAGGTACTGGCGATGGTGCTCAAGCGTTGCGCGGCGCCCACCCCACACCCGGCTGAGCAAGCGCAAATGGCGCCCACACCTTGCAACGGAGAACGAGGCTGATGCCGACGTCGACATTCGAGCGCTTGTTGAAGCGCTATCGCTACCCCTTGTTTGCCCTCGTGTTAGTGCTGGTGGCCGGGTTGTCCTGGGGCATGACCTCGATTCGGTTTGCCGCTGATTACCGCTCGTTTTTCCCTGAGGGGGAAAAAACCGTCGAGCAATTGGACGCGATGCATCGTCAGTTCGGGAAGTCCGACACCTTGCTTTTCGTGATCAAGAACCCCGAGGGTAGCCTGTTCACCCGGCGTTACCTGGAACAATTGCACCAACTGACCGAGCAGGCCTGGCACATTCCGCACGCCTATCGCGTCGACTCAGTGACTAACTTCCAGCACGTGTTTGCCGAAGGCGACACGGTGCACGTCGAGGCGCTTGTACGTGAGCCCGCCGACCTGACACCGCAGCACATCAGCCTGATGGAGCGCCTGGGCCGCAACGACATTGAACTGGTCAAGCGCCTGGTATCGACAGATGGCCAGACCGTGGGTGTGTTGGTGACCTTGCAATTCCCGCCACAGACCCTGGATGCCGCGATTGCCGCCACGGCGCAAGGGCAACAGATGCTAGAGGCCTTCAAGCTGCAAAACCCGGAGCTGCAGGTGCATCTGACGGGGCTGGCAGCGGTCGAGGCGGCCTATCCCGAAGCCGCTCAACAAGACATGGCGGTGCTCACGCCGTTGATGTACGTGATCATTTTGCTGGCCTCGGTATTGATGTTGCGCAGCCTTGGCGCGTTGCTGGTGGTGCTGATCGCAATCAGCATGGCCACTGCCGCCACCTTGGGCGCCAGCGGCTGGCTCGGCTTCGAGGCGACCGCGCTGACCGGCCTGCTGCCGACCATCGTACTGGCGACCTCGGTTGCCGAGATCATGCATGTGCTGTCGGCGGCTCGACAGATGAGTGGTGACTATGGCAACCGTCGCGTGGACCTGGCCTGCGCGGCGATAAAAGACACCATCAAGCCGATAGCAATTGGTACGGCCACCAATGCCGTGGGCTTTTACAGCCTGGTGTTCGCGGCGTCCCCGCCCTATAAGGAATTTGGAGTTCTGGCCGCGATCGGTGCAGTCATGGCGCTGATAGTGACCCTGTCGGTGGCGGCGGTGCTGATCCCTCTGCTGCGGCTAAAACCGCTCGAAGGCGCAGCCAGTCGTCGTTACTTTTTGTACATGGGGCCGCTGTTGCGCTACCCCAAACTCTGGTTGCTGGGGTTTTTCGCGCTGTTCGTGATCGCGATCGAACCTGCGCGCAATAACCTCATCAATGACCGGATTGTCGAGAACTTCGACACCAGCATTCCGGTGCGCACGGCTACCGAGTTCGCGATGGATAACTTGTCCGGCATCTATCGCCTGGAGTACGTCGCCACCTCTAGCACCGGCGACATTGCTGACCCACGCTTTCTGGCAGACCTGGACCGGTTTACCCAATGGCTCAGGACCCAGCCGGAAGTCGACTCGGTGACCACGCTCAGTGATGCGCTGAAGAAACTCAACCAGACCATGAATGGCGGGCGCCCGGAGGAGTACCGGCTGCCGCATGATCCGGCGATGGCGGCGCAGATGTTGCTGGTCTATGAGATGTCCTTGCCGTTCGGCATGGACCTGGGCAGTCAAATCAACATCGACAAGTCGGCCACCCGCATGGTGGTGACCCTGACTCGTTTGGATACCCAGCAGATTCGCGACATCAAAGCGCGCGCCGACAATTGGTGGCGCGATAACGCCGACCGCGCTGCACTGGTCCCGGGGCTGGGAACAGGGGAGGCGGTGGTGTTCGCCAACCTGACGCATATCAGCATCGAGTACATGGTCAACGGCCTGATGTTCGAACTTGTGACCATTACCCTGATGGTCGCGCTGTTTCTGCGCAACGCGGCCCTTGGGCTGATCAGCATTCTGCCCAACGTGTTTCCGTTTTTCATCATGTTCGGCATTTGGGGGTTGCTTCGCGGTGAGGTCAACACCGCAGCGATCAATGTGTGCGTGGTGGTCTACGGACTGATCGTGGAAGCCACCATCCACATCATGAGTCATTACAAAACCCAGCGCTTGGAGCAGAGGCATCCGCCACGCGAAGCGCTGCGTCGCACCTACCAGCATGTATTGCCGTCGGTATTCGCCAACGCGGTGATCCTGGCGTCAGGGTTCATGGTCATGACCTTGTCGCCGTTTTCCATGAATGCCGACTTTGGCCTGTTGGCGGTGCTGGCGATCTTCCTCGGCTTGATCTTCGATGCACTATGCCTGCCGCTGGTCCTGCTGACCTTCGACCGCTTTTTGTGGGGGCGGTCGGCAATAAAACTCGCGCCCCGCGAAGCCTGACCCGACCTCAAGCAAACATAAACACAAGGAATCCACCATGAATTACAAAGCACTGCTTGCCGCTTGCCTGATGGTCGCAGGCACGTTCGAACACCCTCTTGTGCTGGCCGACACGGACCAGGAGCGCGGGCGGCACTATGCGCATCTGTGGCGCGACAGTGACCTGGGGTATCAGGACACCTTGGCAAAGATTCGTCTGACGCTGGTGGAAAAAGGCGGCGCCAGCACCGATCGTTTCATGCGCATGAACAGCTTCGAAACGGAAAGCAAGGCCGTCGGGGACAAGGTGCTGCTGACGTTCGAAGCGCCCGACAATATCAAAAACTCAAGGGTACTGATCCACTCCAAGATCAAGGAAGGCGACCAGGTCTGGCTGTATCTGCCTGCCTTGAAACGGGTCAAGCGCGTCGCCGCTGCCGACCGCTCCGGCGCGTTTTCCGGCAGTGAGTTTTCTTACGAAGACATTGGTTCCATGGAGGTCGGTAACTACGACTACCAGTGGCTGCGCGATGAACCTTGCGGCGATTTCCAGTGCGCCGAACGGCGCGTGCATCCACAGCATGGCTACCGGGCCTGCCTGGGCATCCTGCGCCTGGGTAAGCACCACGGCGAAGAGCGGCTGGAAGCCGCCTGCCAACGCGCCCTGAGCCTCGGTGCCTGTAGCTACAAGAGCCTCGAATCGATCCTGCGCCAAGGCCTGGAAAACCTGCCGCTGACTCAACAGAACCTGCCCCTGCTACCGGACGACCATGCCAACCTGCGCGGCCCCGGCTACTACCACTGAACCCAAGGAACCCCACCATGCTGCCCCATCCAACCCTAGATAAGCTCCAGACCCTGCGCCTGCACGGCATGCTCAAAGCCCTCGCCGAACAACTGAAAACGCCCGACATCGACAGCCTGAGCTTCGAAGAACGCCTCGGCCTGCTGGTCGACCGCGAGCTGACCGAGCGCGACGACAAGCGCCTGAGCAGCCGCCTGCGCCAGGCCCGGCTCAAGCACAACGCCTGCCTCGAAGACATCGACTACCGCGCCCCGCGCGGGCTGGACAAGGCGCTGATCCTCCAGCTGAGCAGCGGTCTGTGGCTACGCGACGGCCTCAACCTGATCATCAACGGCCCGACCGGCGTCGGTAAGACCTGGCTGGCCTGCGCCCTGGCCCACCAGGCCTGCCGGGACGGCTACAGCGTGCGCTACCTGCGCCTACCGCGGCTGCTGGAAGAACTGGGCCTGGCCCATGGCGACGGCCGCTTCGCCAAGCTGATGAGCGGCTACGCCAAGACCGACCTGCTGATCCTCGACGACTGGGGCCTGGCACCGTTCACCACCGAACAGCGCCGCGACATGCTGGAGCTGCTGGACGACCGCTACGGCCAACGCTCGACCATCGTGACCAGCCAGATGCCGGTGGACAACTGGCACGAACTGATCGGCGATCCAACCCTGGCCGACGCCATCCTCGACCGCCTGGTGCACAACGCCTACCGGATCAATTTGAAGGGCGAATCGATGCGCAAGCGGGCGAAGAAATTGACGGCACCGGGCACCTCAGACTAACAATGCCACCCCTGCGTCGCTGCGCTCCGACTGCCCGGCCGGATGGTCGTGGAACGGGTGGCCGGATGTGCGTGGAAATCCCGGCCGGATAAGCGTGGACTGGGTGGCCGGATGGCGTGGAATGCGCATAGTAGCGCACCTATGTACTTCAAAAGGCTTTTGTACTCAGCAACCTTCGGTGTCAGGTCCCAGTAAAACCAGAGGTAAGCTGCCGCTGTGATACAGGTTGCGGTTAGCAGCATCAGCCCAATAGGTTGTTGTGGTTTCCAGCCTGTCAGTTGGCTGATACCGGTGACGGCATACAGGACGAGTAGCAGTCCCACGAACAGTGCCATCGAGTACTGATGGGCTTTCCACCTCTTTATCTGCAGGTACCAAGCTAGCTTCTCCGGAGAAGATCGGACGTTGGCTATGTGTCCGAGCAAGGCTGAAGTGGCAGAGATGAACACGAGTACTAGGGCGAATTCGAGCATAGAGCTTCCTTTATGGCATTGAGGGTGGTGCCGGATCGCAGGTCATCGACCAGTTGGCGGACTTCTCAATTACTGTATATATAGACAGTATTGTACGAAACCCCCTTTACCTCACTTTTTTATCCTTGCTCGCGGCGGGGCCAGCCCCTGCGTCTTACAGGCCTTGGTGCCCGTGCTGGATAACATCGAACAACGGCGTATAAACGCGTAGCCAAGGTGCACGCATATCAAATCCAAATCAGGGCAGGTATGTCTGAATCGGCATCATTACTAAGGAGTACCAAGCGGGCCATAGTCTGCGAAACATCAAGGGAGAAGAGAGAAGGGGGGCCATCGCGCAGCAAGCAGTCCCGCCTACGTCTGGAACGCGAATGCCGGCGTGAGCTCGTGATGTGCTTGGCTGGGTTGCGGTTTTAAAATTGACGAAGCCGAGAATGAAGAGAACAACTGGGCATATCTGCCGAGTCAATGTTATTTTGATCAGGCAGCCCAAGAGCTTCCTCTCCCGGGCATTAGTATCGGTGAAGAAACTTGGTTCAAGGCGACCTCTAGTAGGTCGCCTATTTCATTTCCTGCGCGCCAAATTTCTAACGTGTGGAGCTAAAGCCTTGAGAGCTCCGACACCCTCAGTCGCCTGGCAGCTCACTCAGAGCTCCCTACTATCTCTGTACGAATACGCGTAAAGAGTTGTTCCAGTGTGAGCGTGTCATCTACTAGAAGGTAGCAATGAGCCAGGATTGTCAAAGGGTGGACGCCCATTACAGAAGCAAGTTCATGCGTTTTTTCCAGGCTAGGTCCTTTTGTGCCGGCCTCCAGCTGGCTCAAGTACGTTTGGCTGCTGACGCCCCCAAAATCCTCTTGAATGAGATTTCGAGCTTTCCTAGTGTCTCTAAGTGCCATGCCAAACGCGCGCTTCAGCTCCATCACTTTTTCTTCCCCGTAAAAGGGATGATGAAGCAGGCTTGAACCTCAGATCACCATTAACTATTGTTAATATTTTCAAGGGGATTGCTATGTTTATGACGTACAGGCATACAGAGCTTCTTCCGGGAGGCATTCTTGGAGATCCTCGAGTACAGCACTGGCAGTTTGTAGAGCAGGATATTCATTGTCCGTGGTTTTACGTGGAGCTAATTCGAGACTACGGAGATGAACAAGTAGGAAGCATGCTTATGATTCCGACGGTCCCAGTACTACAGCAGGTGCTTGGGGAGCTAGGCGACCGCTTATGGTTGTCCCAAGCATTTCTGGTGTCACCAGGCCACCTCAGGGGCGAAAAGAACTGGCTGATGGAGCCTCTTACTGAGGTGTGTATCGCAGAGGATGATGAGAACAACCATCCGGGTTACGTTTACAGAGTAGAAGGTGGGAGCAGCTACAGCACACATCCAGCATGTGGCAGGGCTAAGCTTCGGACAACGGCGGTTATTTTCTCCGCAGGACACCACCTTCGAGCCTAGTCCGAGCCCCCTGCAAAACTCGAAGCCAAAATTGCCAGGCAACCAGGGCGAAGTCCTGATCCAGATCGAATGGGAAGGGCGCGAGCTTCGTTCTCGCCACAACATTATCAAGCATAACTTGCGGATCCTGAGTTAGCAGGGCCCAGATTTGACGCTGTACGTGTGACCCGTAAAGCTGGGTCTGTTGCCGCTTTTATTACTCATTAAACCTATCACTTTCGGGCCCACAGAGCATCAAAAGGACTACTAGTAGACCCCCAGCTCGCAACTCGTCCTAGGTAGTCTTCAATTGCTCTAAATCCAAGTGGGTTTCCACCAGAGTGAGAGGAACAAGATCTGCCAGATGCCTACAGGGTTTTTGAAGCCATTCTTCGGCAAGCGGCAGACTGCCAAAACCGTGGTTGCGTACTCAAGAACCTTGGTGAACTGAAAGGCTACTGCGCTCTGTGAAGCATTGAGTCTTGAGGTACCGTCATCAGTTTTTTTGGCTTCGACTTGCCCAAAATTCGATCAATGACCTTATGCGTAGAGCTTGGAAATGGAGACCATGGCACGGACGTCTTGCAGCGCGAAACTATCTTTTGCCAGCAAGAAAATGCTGAGTTGTGCTCAGTTGCTCGGTTCTGACCTGAGTCAGATAATCCGTTGGCTTCCGAACCTCGGAAGGTGAATTGGCCATTTGGGCATGAGGAGAAACCATAGGGTTCACTTGTCACGTTGGGTGATGGAATGGGTTTAGGTCTGATCCATTTTAGGTGGACTGAAAGCGCAAGGCTTGCGTGCTTCAGGCTGGTTGTGTGGAGAGGAAATTTCGAAATTGAGAATTTTCAGGCGAGGCTGTTCTAAATTTTCGCTAAAAAATCCGAAGTGCTTGCGAGTCTCATGGGAAAAGTTTTGAAATTCCGAAGTCGCGAGTTGGCCGAAGTGAATGGTGGAATAGAGCAGGGATTGAAGCCTGCCGTATTCCACCCGCTCCACATATGTAATTTAACATAATATACATTATACGAAGTTTTAGCCTGAGAAGGCAGCAGCGCAGGGAGCTGGATAATTATCATTTGATATTGAATATTAAGTGCTATAAATTCGCGCCTCTCTGATGCAGGCACGCAAGGATTGTCCATGTTCCGACTCGACGCAGTGAGTTTTAGTCTGCCGGGGCGAACCCTGTTGCACCCTCTGACGCTGGATATCGCTCAGGGGCAAGTGGTCGGCTTGATCGGTCACAACGGCTCAGGCAAGTCCACGCTACTGAAAATGCTCGCTCGCCAGCAACCGGCCAGTGCAGGCCAGTTGTTACTGGACAACAAGCCGCTGAGCGATTGGAAGGATCGGGATTTTGCCCGCCAGGTTGCCTATCTGCCGCAGCAGTTGCCGACCGCCGACAGCCTTAGTGTCCGTGAGCTGGTTGGTTTCGGTCGTTATCCCTGGCACGGCCTGCTGGGCCGATTCGGCTCTGAGGACCATGCCAAGGTTCGGGAAGCGCTGGAGTTAACGGATACCGCACGCTTCGCTGAGCGTATGGTCGACAGCCTCTCTGGCGGTGAGCGTCAGCGTGTCTGGTTGGCGATGTTGCTTGCGCAGGACAGCCGGTATCTTTTGCTCGACGAGCCAACTTCAGCACTGGATATTGCTCATCAGGTCGAGGTTCTCGGCCTGGTTCAGCAGCTCAGCCGTCAGTTGGGGCTCAGCGTGATTGTGGTGTTGCACGACATCAACATGGCCGCCCGCTACTGCGACCGTTTGCTTGCACTGCACAGCGGGCGCTTGCTGCTGGATGGCAGCCCGACTGAATTGATGACCGACAGTAATCTAGAAGCCATTTATGGCCTGCCCATGCAGGTGGTCAGCCATCCGCGTGGCCAGCAACCCATTGCAGTGGTGGTTTGATGCGCTGGCTATTCTGCCTGCTGCTGCTTTGCAGCCTGTCGTCACAGGCCGATCTGCGCACGCCGCGCATTGCGGTCATCGACTGGGGGCTGACTGAGACGCTGCTGGGCTTGGGCGTAACGCCTATCGCTGTGGCGCAAACCGAGGGTTACCGGCGTTGGGTGCTGCAGCCCGAGTTACCGATGGGGGTCATCGACCTGGGCCTGCGCGTTGAACCCAATCTGGAGCTGTTGAGCCAACTCAAACTGGACCTGATTCTGATTACCCCACAGTTCGAAAGCAGCCGTGCACAGCTTGAACGCATCGCGCCTGTGCATTCCCTGGCGATCTACACCCAGCAAGATGAGGCCTATGTGGGCGCGCAACGAGTGGCGCGTGAGCTGGCCGAACTGCTCGGCCGTCAAGCGCAGGCCGAAGCGCTGATCCAGCGGGTCGACGCCACCCTTGCGCGCATCAAGCTGCGCCTGGCAGACAAAACACTGCCGCCGTTTTATGTGATGACGTTTCTCGATCCACGGCATGTGCGCTTGTTCGGCAAGCAAAGCATTTATCAGGGTGTGCTGGATCGTATTGGTCTGCACAACGCCTGGTCGGGACCGACCAATTATTGGGGCTTCACCCAGCAAGGTATCGAGCGCCTGGCCGAAGAACCCAGTGCCGCCCTGCTCTATCTTGAACCCCTACCCCCCGGCACTCGCGAAGGCTTAGCGCAAAGTACGCTGTGGCAGCGTTTGCCCGCAGTGCGTGAGCAGCGCCTGTACGATCTGCCGCCGGTATGGAGTTTCAACGGTTTGCTGGCTGCTGAGCGATTCGCTCTGTTGCTGGAATCCCGCCTGATGTCCGAGGCCGCGCCATGACCGACCACATGACCGACCAGTTAGCCTACGGGACTCTTCCTACGCGCGCGCGGTTCAGCTTCGCCAGTCACCCGAGCTGGCTCTGCGCGTTGCTGCTGATACTGGCTCTGGGCTTTGCCCTGGCCGATCTGGGCCAGCGCCTGCCCGTGCAACAGTGGTGGCAAGCCGCCGTGCAGCCTGATGACGCTGATATGCGCCAGGTAATTCTGCATTTCAGTTGGCTGCCGCGCCTGGCGATGGCACTGCTCTGCGGTGCAGCTCTGGCGCTCTCCGGCACGTTGATGCAGCAGGTGCTGCGTAACCCTCTGGCTTCGCCAACCACTCTAGGGGTTGCCAGTGGTGCCCAGCTCGGTCTGTTGGTGGCAACGCTGTGGGCCCCCTGGCTGCTGGATTTTGGCCGTGAATGGGTGGCCCTGGCCGGTGGCGCCGTCGCGTCATTGCTGGTATTTGGCCTAGCTTGGCGTCGTGGCCTGGCGCCACTAACCCTGATTCTTGCTGGTTTGGTGGTGACGCTCTATCTAAGCGCGCTCAACGTCACCCTGATGCTGGTTCAGCAGCAGGACCTTAACGCGATATTTATCTGGGGTTCCGGCTCGCTCAGCCAGAACAGCTGGAGCGGGGTCAGTTTCCTGCTGCCTCGCTTACTGCTCGGGGTGCTGCTGATACTACCGCTGCTGCGCCCGCTAGCCCTGCTTGAGCTGGATGACAGCGGAGTAAAGAGCCTGGGTGTGCCGCTGCGATTTCTGCGTTTCGCGACCCTCGGCCTGGCCGTATACCTGGCCGCCTGCGTCGTCAGTGTGGTCGGCGTGATTGGCTTTATCGGCCTGGCGGCGCCGGCTCTAGTGCGCTTGCTCGGTGCCCGACGTTTCGCACAACGTCTGGTCTGGGCCCCAGTACTCGGGGCCCTGCTATTAGCGCTTACCGACCTCGGGATTCAACGCCTGGCCGGCGCTTTAGCCGAACTTGTACCCACAGGGGCGGCCACTGCCCTGCTCGGCGCCCCGCTGCTGCTCTGGCTGCTACCCCGCCTGCGGTTGTCTGGTGGCCAACCGCAGGGTGAACAAGGCGCTGGCTTCTACCGCCATCCCCTGCCGTGGCGCCGGTTGCTAGCGTTGAGCCTGTTATTGATGGGCGGCTTGCTGCTGGCTCTTGGCCAAGGCAAAGGGCTGGACGGCTGGCACTGGAGCTTGAGTGATACGGCGCTGCTCGACTGGCGCTGGCCACGGGTGATGGCCGCAGCGGCTGCGGGCTGCATGCTGGCCGTAGCCGGTTGCCTGATTCAGCGCCTCACCGGCAACCCCATGGCCAGTCCGGAAGTGTTAGGGATCAGTGCCGGCGCGGCTTTGGGACTGATCGCCCTGCTCTTCCTGCTGCCCTATTCCGGCCCTCTGGCGAAGCTCGCCCTGGGTGGGATGGGCGCAGGGTTGACCCTGCTGATCATTCTCGGTCTGTCGCGGCGCAGTGGTTTTGCCCCAGAGCGGGTGCTGCTGATCGGCATCAGCATCACTGCACTGTTCGATGCCATGCAGGTCATTCTGCTTGCCGGAGGAGACCCTCGCGGCCAGAACCTGCTGAGCTGGATGTCGGGCTCCACCTATTTCGTGGGCCCGCAGATGGCGGTGTGGGTACTGGTTTGCAGCCTTGTCCTGTTGCTCGCCGCCCTGCCCCTGAGCCGCTGGCTTGAGATTTTGCCGCTGGGCGACGGGACCCCGCGCGCCTTAGGCGTGCCGCTGGGGCGCAGCCGCTTCGCTCTGTTGCTGCTCGCGGCGCTGCTAACCGCAGGCGCTACTTTGATAGTTGGACCGCTGAGCTTTATCGGTCTGCTGGCACCGCACCTGGCGCGCCTGCTCGGCTTGGCCCGAGCGTTGCCGCAGCTGCTGGGCGCAGCACTGTTGGGGGCGCTGGTAATGGTGCTAGCTGACTGGCTAGGGCGCACCCTACTGTTCCCTGCGCAACTACCGGCAGGCCTATTGGCCTCATTGCTGGGCGGCGCCTACTTTATGCTGTGTTTGTATCGCCGCTAGCAGGCCGTTGAAAAACTACCTACGTTTTCAACGGCCTGCTAGGCATACCCGCAACGCGCGCCAGTCGGCGCGTGGCTATCCAACACAGCCAATCCGTTACGGCTAATCCAGCACGGCGACTTCCGTTGGTGCTACGTCCAGCAACGGGCAGTTGTCACACATTGTCATGCCCAACTCGTTGCGAATGCAGCATTGCTTGCGCTGGCGCCAAGGCGCGCGACCTTCCTCTTGGGGTACATAGATCACGGGTTGGTACAGCGGGTTGCGGCTGCCATCCGGGCGCAGCGTGCTTTGCAATATTTCAAAGCCCTGGGCCAGCATAGGCTTAGGGAACGGCAGGCCGTCGAGGGTCGACATAAACCACTCGAAGTAGTTGCCCGCGTTACTCCAGAGCACCCGCGCCGCAATCTTCTGATGGCCGCGCAAGGCGCTAATAAAAGGCAGCAGATTGCCGTCCAACAGCCCGGCGAAACGCTCAAAGCCATTCTCCGGGCTGCTGCTCCAACGCTCGCCGGCATGGGGCAGCTTAAAGGCTTCGGGCAAACCGTCGGCGCCAACCACCACCTGGATATCGTCGAAATCCAGCGGCAAACGCCAGTTGAGGATCAGGCCGGCCGCTAGCACAGGTGGAATCAGGCGCAGAAAGTAGTACTTGGACCACAGCGACATTAACGCCCGGCGATCACCCTCAGCGTGCTCAGGAGCGAAGCGCAGCATCTGCTCTTGCAGACGCAAGTTGCTGACAAACTCACGCCCGGACAGTGCCGGGCGTGGGTCATCAAGCAGGGTCAAAACATCGCGGTAATGGGCAAAAGGCCCTTGGAACAGCGGGGCGATGGCTGGAATCATCGGCCCTCCATCAGGATCAGGCGCATGCGCTGGTGACTCCTTGTAATTGTCGGTAGCGGCGATTATCCAGCAATGCGTCGACTACTTCCTGGGAACGTATCGCCAGTACCGACAGCAGCGTATCGCTCAGGCCGTGGCTGGCCTCGCAGCAACCCTGCAGGTAAATGCCAGCGCGCATCTGCGCCTGACAGCAGAGGCGATAGTCACGCTCCACGCCTTCACCCAGGTAGCCTTCCAGGCTTGCCAACAGGCGCTTGTAGCCGTCGCGGCGGTAACCGGTGGCCAGAATCACCCGGTCAAACAAACGCTCCTCACGACCATCGGGTCCCTGCAGAGTCAGGCTCACGCCCTCCTCCTGCGCACTGACCGACTCGATACGACGCTGCGTCAGTAAGCTGAGTGGTGCATGGCCAGTGATTTTCTGCCGGTACAGACGCTGATAAATGCTCTCAATCAGGTCCAGGTTGACCACTGAATAGTTGGTTTGTGCGTTGGCTTGGATGAATGACTCGCGCACCTCCGGAGCTTGTCCGTAGACCACGTCGGTAAAGGCCGGATCAAAGATCTCATTGACGAACGGGCTGTCGTCGGCCGGGCGCATGGCCTGGCTGCGCATCACCATGGATACCTCGGCATCCGGATAACGAGCGCACAGGTCGTTGAATATTTCGGCGGCGCTCTGCCCTGAGCCGATGACTGCCAAACGGCGTGGCGCCGCACCCGAGCCTTGCTCGATACGCTCAAGGTAGGCCGAGGAGTGGATCACCCGAGCATCGTCCTTGAACGGACGAAAGACTTCAGGCACTGCCGCCTCACCGCCGATGCTGACCACCAAATTGCGCGTTACCCGGCTGCGGGTGCGCCCATCGGCCAGGCGTGAAATCACCTTAAGCCGGGTCACGTCGCCTGCTTCCAACAGTGGCTCGACCGCAATGACTTCTTCGCTGTAATGCACGCGGTCGGCGAAGTGCTTGGCAGCCCAGCCCAGGTAGTCGTTGTACTCCAGGCGCGAGGGCGTGAAGGTGCTGATATTGATAAAGGATTCCAGACGCTGCTGCTGATGCAGGTAATTGATGAAGGTATAGCGGCTCGCTGGATTACGCAGAGTAGCCAGGTCCTTTAGAAAGGAAATTTGCATGCGGCTGTCGTCCAGCAACATGCCGCCGTGCCATTCAAAGTCTGGCTTTTTTTCCAGAAAACAGTAACGCAAGCCCTGCTCGCGCACCCGTGAGTCTTCTTCCAGAGCAACGGCGATCGCTAGGTTGGCAGGGCCGAAGCCCAGTCCGATTACATCGTATTCCAGTGTTTCTATACTCATGTCAGGCCCCGATCCGCAGCGGATGATTGATGTGGAGTGCAGGTGAGCCAAAGGGGCACCTGCCTCGCCCGGCCTCATCAGTTCACGGCCGCGCTCAGGCGCGGCTCATTTTATTGTCATACCAAGCGGCAACGCTCGAAGAACACCTCGCGGGACTGCAGCATGAGTGCAGCACGCTTGTGCGGGAAGTCGAATGTCTTGGTCTGGTGATAACCCTGAGCCTGCATGTGGCCGATCATCTTGGCGTTGTCGGCGCGTGGTTCGGCGACCACCCGTTGGGTACGTGGCTCATCGAGAAACAGGTAGTGGGTCAGGGCATTCAGCCAACTGGCCACCTTGTGTGGGCCGCGATGGTTTTCCTCGCCCACCAGCATATGGATGCCTCGGTCGTAATCGTCCACGGCGTAGAACGGCGCGATGCGATCTTCCTTGGCCCAGTAGGCCTCGTAGTAGGCGAACGGTTCATCGTCGAAACAGCCGATCAGGGTCAGTACCCGTGGATCTATGGCCAGCTCTTGCAGGTAGCGGCGATGCTTATCCAAATCGCCCTCCTCCTGCCAGAACGCCGCTACCCGGGCACTGTTCTGCCAGCGATTGAAACGCTGCAGATCCTGCTCGATATCCAGCGTGCGCAGGGAAATCCAGGCACCCAGGTTACTGTCGAACCGTCGGTAGACCTCACCGACCGGCTTGGGCGCGCGGCGTGGATGACGACGCCCCGTTGCGTGCATGACCATCTGCTGCGGATAACCCGCGTGGCTGGCATTGCGCAAGAACGCCCCCGGCAGTTGCCAGAACAGCGCACGCTCGATGCGCAACTCGCCATCTTCAGCCACCAGCAGGCCGCTGTGCAGCAGTGCTGGATCAGGCTGCTCCAAACGCAACACCAGGCGCTGGCGTTGCGGTTCGCGGGTAAAACACCAGTAGGCCAACGCCCACAGAGCTTCGCTCTGCTGCTGCGTAGCCAACTCCAGGGGTGCCAGCACCTCACCCTCAAGACGGACGCGCAGCAAGGCGCGCTCATCCAGATGAAGGGCCAGCGTGGCGCCGTCGTCACGACCGACCAAGCGCTGCCCAGAGGGCAGCGGTAATGGTTGCAGGTGATCAGAACTCATAGCTGACACTGGCGATGACATTGCGGCGGTTGCCGTACCAGCAGTAGTAGTCACACGCGCTGATGTATTCTTTGTCCGTCAGGTTATTGGCATTGAGCTGCAGGCGTACATCCTGGATGCGATAGCTGACCATGGCGTCGATCAACGTATAGGACGGTACTTCCAGCGTCTCTGTGTTATCGCCATAGCTGGAGCTGGTATGACGTACGCCAGCGCCGATGCTCAAGTTGTCGAGTAGACCGCCACGGAACTGGTAGTTGGTCCACAACGAAGCCATTTCATCGGCGACATTGGCAGGCTTGCGGTCCACTTCGGCTGGGCGGGTGCTCTTGGTCGTTTGTGGGTCTAGCTTGGTGTAGCTGGCCACCATGCTCAGGTTTTCCGTGAGGTTGGCCTGGGCTTCCAGCTCCAGTCCACGGTTACGCACTTCGCCAAGCTGAGTTTGAATGCCGCCTGGCAGTGTCTTACGCACGTTCTCCTGGGTCAGCTCGAACAGGGCTGCGGTGAACGTGGCATCCATCCCAGGCGGCTGGTATTTCAGGCCCAGCTCGTACTGGTCGCCTTCCTCTGGCTCGTATGGACGCCCCGTACTGGTGTTAAGGCTGGTGACCGGCATAAAGAACTGCGAGTAGCTGGCATAGGGCGTCAAGCCGTTATCCATGACATAGGCCACGCCAGAGCTCCAGGTAAATGACTGGTCCTTGATGTCGTAACCCACGCCAGTGGTGCGGTTGTCGAATTCGCTGCGCGACTCATCGTAACGACCGCCCAGCAGCAACACCCAGTTATCCAGTTTCAGCTGGTTTTGCACGTAGTAGCCGAATTGATCGGCACGGGTTTGCTTTTCCTGCACCGCGAAGTCGCCGATGGGTTCGCCATAGTTGACGGTGGTCTGGCCTGGGAAGCCCAAGGAGGATTTCTTCGGGTTGTAAAGGTCGAGCACCGGCACTACGCCAAAGCCAGGGTCAAAAGCCGGACTCTTGGCGTCGATATTGAGCAATTGATAGTCAAAGCCGACCAACAGGTTATTTTCCCAGTTTTCCCCGATCCAAGTGCCAAGCAGACGGTTATCGGTGGAGAAACTATCGGCCTGGCCGTCTTCATAGGTCAGGCCGCGCACCAGCAGGCGTTTGTTCGGATCAAAGGCCGGTACGTAGTCGTTCACAAAGCCCAGGCTGTAGAGCTGACGCAGTTCTACGTCCATGTGGCCGTAGCGCAGGTTCTGCTGGAAGTCCCAGGCGTCGTTCAGGCGATGATTGAATTCGTACCCCAGGGTGTACTGGGTGCGGTCGAATTTTTCATAGCCCGGATCGCCCACCGCAGTGTCGGTATCGATCTTGCCATTGGGGTTAGTGGCAATAGTGCCGCTGGACGGTAGGAACTGCAGCTGCGGATCAGAGTTGTCTTTCTGCACACTGGCCAGCAGCGTCAACGAAGTGTCAGCGTCGAAGTTGATGGTCATGGAAGGTGCCAACAACAACCGTTCGGCATCCACATCGTCAACCTGAGTGCCGGTATCGCGGGACAACCCCACCACGCGGTACAGCACATTGCCCTCCGTATCCAGCTGACCACCCACATCAAATTGCAGTTGCTTGCGGTCGAAACTGCCGTATTGCAGGCCAATCTCGTTTTTCTGGTTGCTCGTAGGACGCTTGCTCTGCAGGTTGATCAAGCCGCCAGGCGGTGTCTGACCGTAGAGCACGGAGGCGGCACCCTTGAGCACTTCAACGCGCTCAAGCATGTAAGGGTCGAGCTGCCAGCTATAGAAGCCGCTGGAAAATACCCGTGCGCCGTCCATAAACAGGCCCTGGTTGGCCTGTTTGAAGCCGCGGATGATAAACCAGTCCTGCTTATTGTCCTCACCATAAAAACCAGCCTGCACGCCGGCCGAATACTGCAGCGCCTGGCTGACAGACTGTACGTTGCGATCTCGCAACTGCTGCTCGGTTACCACTGACACCGAGCGCGGTGTTTCATGCAGCGGTGTATTGATTTTGGTGGCGCTACGGCTGTTCTTGGCCACATAGCCCTGGTCTTCGCCGACCGGGCTATCCAACTCGCCACTGATGTACAGCGCGTCCAGTTCCAGCGGTTTCTGAGCCGCTTCCTCTGCCAGAGCGTTAAAGCTCAGCGCACCCAGCGCACAAGCCATTGCCAGGGGGAGGCGTGCTCTGGGGAAAGGGGCTCGGGCCAGATACTTCGACTGCTGTTTCATATACTGCTCCGTAGTTAAACCTAATAAGAAAGATTCGTATTAATTATACATACCCCTACTAGACGAACCAGCACGAAAAAAATTTAGTTTTTAAGACAATTTTCTCGTCTGGTTGTCATCCCGCCAGCAACTGAACCAACTCGGCGAGTACCTGTGGATGCCGGACGATGCCCTGGTGATCGGCCTCGATCAGTCGATGCGCGGCCGCCCTGCCCTGCACCTGTTCTAGGCCGGATTCCAGCAATACCGCGCGTCCCGCCGGCTGCGCTGCCCACCAGCAGTGCGCGCGCACCTTGACTGTGGGCAGCGCGTAGCCGGCGCACAGGCGGCGCATGTGCTGCTCCACTGCCCAGGCAAACAGCAGCTCCTCCAGGCTCTGGCGGGTCATGCCATCCAGCGGCTGGCCGGCGAACCAGGCGCTGCAGGCATGTGGCCAATCCAGCGGCTGCAACTGCAGCAAGTGGTTGAACAGGCCGTCCCAGGCCGCTGCCGGGAGCTGCGGGGCAAGCAGTTGCAGATGCTCGACCAACTTGGCGCGGGCTTGCGGATGGCGCGCGTCGTCACCGGCGATCTCGGTGCCTGGTACATAACAGTCGAGCAGGCCGAGGAAGGCCACCTCCTCGCCTCGCGCCTCCAGGCGCGCTGCCAGTTCCAGGGCCAGGCTGCCGCCCAGCGACCAACCAACCAACCGATACGGCCCCTGCGGTTGCTGTTTGAGCAGTGCGGCCAGGTAGTCATCGGCCATCTCAGCCAGCGAGGCATCGCGCCAGGCTGGATCGAGGAAGCTGCGGCATTGCAGGCCGAACACCAGCCGCACGCCGTCCAGCCTGGCCGCCAGCGGCTGGTAGCCGGTGACCCGCCCAGTGACCGGATGCGGGCAAAACACTGGCGCGATAGTGGCTTCCTGACGCGTCAGGCACAGCAGCGGCGATGGCCCCTGTGCAACCTGACCACGGGCTAGCTCCAGCAGACCGAGTAGCTCCAGGCGATAGGCTTGCGCCAAGGCCTCAATGGTTTCGCGGCGGTATTGATTGCTCGCGTATTCCCAGGACAACTGCAACTGGCCCTCGAAAACCTGGCCGTTGACCGCCAGCCGACCCGCCAGCGGGTTACTCGTCGCCACCGCTGCACCACCGCCGCTAGCCGGACGGAACCAGTCCGCCGCCGCGCCGGCCTGGTACTGGCCGAGGTAGTTGAAGGTGACGTCTGCCGCCGGTAAGGCAGCCAAAGCGGCTTGTGCTTCTGCCGAGCCCAACCAGCGCAATACACCGTAACCCTGGCCGCCATGCTCGATCTGCTGCAGGCATTGCTGGACCTGCTGCAGGTGCTCAGGCGCTGCGCTAACGTGCGGCAATTGCAGCGGATACAGGCTGGTGAACCAGCCCACCGTGCGCGACAGGTCCAGCTCGCCGGCCAGTGCTTCACGGCCGTGGCCTTCCAGATTGACTCGCAAGCCCGGCTGACCGCTCCAGCGACAAAGGGCGCGAGTCAGCGCGGTGAGCAGTAACGCATCAATGCGCACACCCAGTTGTGCCGGTGCTTGCAGCAGTCGCTTGGTGTCGGCGGCATTCAGGGCAAGGCGAACTTCGTATTTATCCCCGTGGGTCGCCGCTGCGCCGTCGAGTTCGCGTGGCAAGGCCAGCGCCGGGCCACTAAGGCGGCTGCACCAGGCATCCAGCTCGACCTGCGCCACTGCACTGCTCGCCCAATTTTGTAGCGCTTCGCTCCAGATCTTGTAGGACTGGCTCTTGCTCTGCAGGCGTACCGCTTGCCCGGCTTCCAACTGGCGATATGCGGTGAGAATATCCTCCAGCAGGATGCGCCAGGACACACCATCGACCACCAGGTGATGGACCGCCAGTAGCAGGCGCTCAGGTTGGCCGGCCTGCTTGAGGTAAAGCGCGCGTAGCAGCGGGCCGTTGTTCAGGTCGAGGCTCTGCTGGGCCTGCTGGTGAAGCTGTTCGACCTCGCTTGCATTGCCGGTCTCACGCAGCCACAGCAGCGCCTGGTCGGTCTGCACATCGGCGTAGCGCTGGCGCCAGACGCCATGGTCTTCGCAAAAACGCAGGCGCAGAGCGTCGTGGTGCGCCACCAGCGTCTGCAGCGCTTGTTCCAGTAATTGCGGATCAAGCGGGCGCAACAGCTCCAGGTTCAACGCCTGGTTCCAGTGCGCCGGATTGGCCTGCCCCATGGCGAAGAAGTGCGCCTGGATGGGGGCCAACGGCAACTCGCCCGTCACCGGCTCCTGCGCCGCCTCGTCGCCGGCCATGCGGGCGGCATTGGCCAGCTCACTCAGGCGCGGAAACTGGAACAACTCACGTGGTGCCAGTTTCAGCCCCTGTTGGCGAGCGCGGCTAACCACCTGCAGGGCAACGATGGAGTCGCCGCCCAGCTCAAAAAAGTGATCCTGGCGCCCTACTCGTTCTAGGCCAAGCACCTCGGCCCAGATGGCGGCCAAGACTCGTTCGTTGTCGGTTTGCGGCGCCTCGTAACTCTGGCTTTGCCAGGTGGGCTCGGGCAGCGCAGCGCGGTCCAGCTTGCCGGCCGGGGTTAGTGGCAGCTTGCTCAGGGCGATAAGCTGCGCGGGGACCATATAGTCCGGCAGCACATTGGCCAGCTCGGCTTTGAGCTGCGTGGTGTCGGTGCCCTCTTGGGCCATCAGATAACCCACCAGCTGTTTGCCGGTGGGCGTTTCACGGGCGATCACGGCTACTTCCTGCACGCCCTCCAGAGCCAACAGCTGACTCTCGATCTCGCCCAGTTCGATGCGGAAACCACGGATTTTCACTTGATGATCAACCCGGCCCAGATAGTCCAGGGTGCCATCGGTACGCCAGCGCACTAGGTCACCGGTGCGGTACATGCGTTCACCTGCCTGACCGAACGGATCGGGCAGGAAGCGTTCGGCGGTCAGTTCCGGGCGCTGGAAGTAGCCGCGAGCCAGGCCCACTTCGCCACCGATATACAGCTCGCCAGCGACGCCAATCGGCAGCAGATTTAGCTCGGCATCCAGCACATACAGGCTACGCGGGCCGACCGGGTTACCGATGGGGGCGTAGGCCGCTTCAAACGAATCGCCGGGGAAGGCTTCCCAGATCAGCGGCGTGACCACGGTTTCGGTCGGGCCGTAGCCGTTGATGATGCGCTTAGGCTGCAGCACCTTTTGCAGGCGTTCGTAGGTCTCGCGGGTAAAGGCTTCGCCGCCTAGGGTCCAGGATCTGACTGGCAGTGTGAGCTTTTGCGACTCAACCCAATCCAGCAGTTGCTGGGCATAACTTGGCGGCAGGCAGGAGATGGTTACGCCTTCGTCGGCGATTACCTCGCAGGTTTTTTCCGCGCTCCACAGCTCCTGATCACGAATCACCAGGCGGCTGCCGAAGGCCAATGGCACAGTCCAGCGTTCCAGGGCACCGTCAAAACTGATCGAGGCGAAGTGCAGCTCCACATCGTCCGGGGTCATGCCGTAGCGCTGACCAATGGTCTGCACATGCATGGTCAAACCAAGGTGATTGACCGCCACGCCCTTGGGCTGGCCGGTGGAGCCGGAGGTGTAAATCAGGTAGGCCAGATTGAGTGGGTGCAGCTGAACGGACGGGGCCGACCCTTCAAAGCCAGAAAGATCTAGCTGATCCAGATACAGCGCCTCAACCCCCTCGCCTAACGGCAAGCGCTCGGCCAGATCGTACGAGGTGATCAGCCACTTCAGCCCCGAATCCTCGACCATATAGTTCAAGCGTTCGCGCGGGTAATCCGGGTCCAACGGTACGAAGGCACCGCCGGCTTTAAGCACACCGAGCATGGCTACGATCATCGCGTTGCCGCGCTCCAGGGACACACCGACGCGCGACTCAGCTCGCACGCCCTGCTCCACCAGCAAACGGGCCAGGCGATTGGCGCGAGCTTCCAGATCGGAGAAAGACAGGCGCTCGGCGCCATGTACCAGAGCAATGGCCTCAGGTCGCAGGCGGGCCTGCTCGGCAATCAGCTCGGGCAGCAGGCGCGTGGCATCGAAGCGCTGGCGTGGGGTGTTCCATTGGCTTAGGCAGTCCTGATCCTGTTGATCCAGCAACGGCAAGCGCACCAGTGGCTGATCCGGCGCAGCGCTGATCTGTTCCAGCAGCCCCAACAGATGTTCGGCAAGGCGGCGCATTTGCCCATCGTCCAGACGCTCGCGGGCCCAGGTCAGGGTCAGGCGCAGGCTGCCGCTGCTGTCTTCATGGCTATCCAGCGCCAGATCAAACAGCGCGTGGGGCACGCCCTGAGCCAGCGGTTCCAGGCTCAG
This sequence comes from Pseudomonas sp. C7.1, assembly GCF_056312395.1. Classification (NCBI taxonomy): domain Bacteria; kingdom Pseudomonadati; phylum Pseudomonadota; class Gammaproteobacteria; order Pseudomonadales; family Pseudomonadaceae; genus Pseudomonas; species Pseudomonas sp. C7.1. The sequence goes on from NZ_JBWDTL010000003.1 coordinate 1,529,735, forward strand.
GCCCGGCAGCTGCAGGGCGCCAAGGTCGCGCTTCTGGTGGTTGAATAGCACCTGAAACAGCGGCGTCTGACCCAGGCTGCGCTCCGGTGCCAGGGCTTCCACCAACTGGTCGAACGGCAGGTCCTGCTGATCCTGGGCGTCCAGGGCATGACGGCGCACATCGGCGAGTAACTGGCGAAAGCTCATGTCGCTGGAGAACTCGGCACGCAGCACCTGGGTGTTGACGAAGAAACCCACCAGCGGCGCGATCTCGGCGCGCTGGCGGTTGGCCACTGGCACGCCAACGCGGATATCACGCTGGCCGCTGTAGCGCGCCAGAATCAGCTGGAAGGCCGCCAGCAACAGCATAAACAGGGTCGCGCCCTCGGTCTGGGCCAACTGGCGCAGGCGTTCGGCCAACACCTGGGGAACCTCGATGGCCTGGCGCACGGCATGTCGCGCCCCGGACGCGTCCAGTTTGTAGGGCAAGGCCAACACGGGCTGCTCGCTGCCCAGGCGCTCGCGCCAGTAGCCCAGCTGCCGTTCGCGTTCGCCGGCGTCCAGCCAGGCGCGTTGCCACAAGGCATAGTCGGCATACTGGATCGCCAACTCGTTCAGTTGCGGCGCCTGGCCCAGGCGCAGGGCGGCATAGGCGCGACCCAGCTCATCAGCGAACACGCCAATCGACCAGCCATCGGAAACGATGTGGTGGCAGACGATCTGCAGGCGCCAGTGTTGCTCATCCAGACGCAGCAGCTGCACGCGCAGCAGCGGGCCGTTTTCCAGGTCGAAGGCACGCGCCGCATGGGCATCGGCCAGTGTCTGGGCGCCCTCGCTTTGCCCTCGCAGGTCCTGCTCATCGAGCGCCAATGGGCCGGGCGGATCGATGCGTTGGCACAACTGACCCTGCTGTTGGTAAAAGCGCGTGCGCAACGCTTCATGGCGCTGGACCACCAGTTCCAGGCCCGCCAGCAGCGCGGCGCGGTCCAGTTCACCCTTCAACGCGAAGGCACCGACCATATGGTAGGCGCTGCTGTCCGGTTCCATCTGGGCGACCAGCCACAAACGCTGCTGGGCATGGGACGCGGGCAGATGCTCGCCACGCGGGGCTGGCACCAGGGGCAGGCGGTCAAAGCGGATGCCCTTGCCCGCCAGCAGTTCGAGGAAACGCTTCTGCTCGGTTGGCCCGAGGGCGAGAAAACGCCGCGCCAGGGCGGCCTTGTCGATAGGCGCGGTCACAGGGCCTCCAGTTCGTCGAGCAGCGCGGCCATGTCGCGCAGGTCTTGGTCTTCTTCCTCGGCGGCAGTACCGGCCTGGCCGTCGAGGGCGGCGGCCAGGGCTGCCAGGTCTGGCGCTTCAAAGAAGGCGCGCAGCGGCAGTTCCAGGCCCAGTTGCTGACGTAACAGGGCCACAGCCTGGGTGGCCAGCAGTGAATGGCCGCCGAGCTCGAAGAAGTTATCGTCGAGGCCAACCTGGTCCACTTCCAGCACGTTCTGCCAGATGCCCGCCAGGGTGATTTCCAGTGTGGACTGCGGCGCCCGATAGCGGCGGGCCTGCAACACGGGCTCGGGCAGCGCACGGCGCTCCAACTTGCCGTTGGGCGATAACGGCATGCGCTCCAGACGCATAAGCATCGACGGCAGCATATGCTCGGGCAACTCGGCCTTTAGCGCGGCCTTGATGCCTGCCAGCCAGGCGGCTTCGTCAGTTGGCAGTGGGTCGGCGACCAAATAGCCGACCAGTTGCTTACCGATTTGGCTGTCGCGGGCCACCACCACCGACTCTGCGACGCCCGGCTGGGCGCTGAGTTGGGCTTCGATCTCACCCAGCTCGACGCGGAAGCCGCGGATCTTCACCTGATGGTCGATACGCCCCAGGTAATCGATGGCGCCGTCCGCACGCCAGCGCACCAGGTCGCCGGTGCGATACATGCGTGAGCCAGGCGGCCCATAGGGATCGGGCAGGAAGCGCTCGGCGGTCAGTTCTGGGCGACGGTGGTAACCACGCGCCAACCCGATGCCGGCGATGTACAGCTCGCCCGGCACACCTTGCGGCACGGGATTGAGCTGAGCATCGAGGATATGCAAGCGCAGGTTGGCAATCGGCCGGCCAATAGGTACCGCGTGGCGGCCCTCCTCCACGCAGGTCCAGTGACTGACATCGATGGCCGCTTCGGTTGGCCCGTACAGGTTGTACAGCGCCGTTTGCGGTAAGCGCTGGAACGTACGCACCTGCAGCTCGGCCGGCAGCGCCTCACCGCTGCAGACAATACGCAACAGGCTCTGGCACTGCTCCACGTCTGGATGCAGGAGAAAAGCCTGCAGCATCGAGGGCACAAAGTGCAGCGTGCTGACGCGGTGGCGCTGGATCAGCGCGATAAGTTTCTGCGGATCACGATGATCGCCCGGCGCGGCCACGGCCAGGCAAGCGCCCGTGATCAGCGGCCAGAAGAACTCCCACACCGACACATCGAAGCTAAACGGAGTTTTCTGCAGGACCACGTCGTGAGCACCCAGCGGGTAGGCCTCCTGCATCCACAGAATGCGGTTGGTCAGCGCCAAGTGGCTGTTGCCGGCGCCCTTGGGCTTGCCGGTGGAGCCGGAGGTGTAAATCACATAAGCCAAGTCGTCGGCCTGTAGCTGCACGGCCGGGGCGACGGTGCTTTCGCCGCTACAATCCTCGCGATCCAGGCTCAGTACCTGCAGGCCCTGCGGCAAAGGCAGGCGCTCGACCAGCGCACTGTGTGAGAGCAGCATTTCAACAGCGGAGTCTTCCAGCAGATAGGCCAGGCGCTCCAGCGGGTACTCCGGGTCGAGCGGTACATAAGCGCCGCCAGCACGGACGATGGCGTGCAAGCCGATCACCAACTCGACCGAGCGCTCCAGGCTGATCCCGACCAGGCTGCCGCGCTGTACACCGAGGCGGCGCAGGCGGTTGGCCAACTGGTTGATGCGCTGCTCCAGTTCGGCGTAGCTCAGCACCTGCTCAGCAAACACCAAGGCCGGCGCTTGCGGTATACGGCTTGCCTGCTCGCTGATGCGCTCACTCAGATTGACCAGCGGGCCGTAGTCCTTGGCGGTGTCGTTCCAGGTGGCCAGCTGCGCCTGTTCGTCCTCATCCAGCAGCGGCAAGAGGCCAATGGGCTGGGCCGGGTCGGCGCAGATGCCCTCCAGCAGGCGCACAAAGTGCCGCGCCAAACGCGCGATGGTGCGTGCTTCAAACAGCTCGCCGGCGTAGCTGACGAAACCGCTGAGGCTGCCATCGATGGCTTCCTCGGTGTCCAACGCCAGGTCGAACTGCGCGCCGGCAGCGCCAGGATCGTGGGGCTGTACGCGCAGCCCCGGCAGCTTGCCGAGCGCGCTGAAGTCCACCTGCTGGTGGTTGAACGCGACCTGGAACAGTGGGTGGTGACTAAGGCTGCGGCTTGGCTGCAGTGCTTCTACCAACTGGTCGAACGGCAGTTCCTGGTTGGCCAACGCATCGCGGCTGGCCTCAACCAGTTCGCCGAGCAACTGGCGGAACGGCTTAAGCCCGCTAGGCTCGCCACGCAGCACCAAGGTGTTGATAAAGCAGCCAAGCACGCCGTCCATTTCTGCCAGGCTCCGCCCGGCTACGGGTACGCCGACGCGGATATCGTCCTGGCCACTGTAGCGGTGCAACAAGGTTTGCCAGGCGGCCAGCAATAGGCTGAACAGCGTGCTGCCCTCGCGCTGGGCCAAGGCGCGCAATTGCGCAGTCAGCGCCGAGGACAGCTCGAAACGCCAACGTAGGCCCTGACGGCTGCCATGGGCCGGGCGTGGGTAATCGGTGGGCAGTTCCAGCAGGGGTTGATGTTCATCCAGGCGAGCCTTCCAGTAGTCCAGCTGGCGCGTGGCTTCGCTGGAGTTCAGCCAGTCGCGCTGCCATTGGGCGTAATCGGCGTATTGCAGCGGCAACGCCTCGAAACGCGGCGTGCGGCCTTCGGCAAAGGCGGCATAGGCGCTGGCGAATTCACCGATAAAGCGCTGCATCGACCAGCCATCGGAGACGATGTGATGCTGAATCAGCAGCAGGCGGTGCTCCTGATCAGCCAGGCGCAGCACAGCAAGACGCAGCAGGGGTTCACTGGCCAGGTTGAATGGGCGCTTAAGCAGCTTTTGCGCATAGGCTTTGGCTTGGTTTTCGCGTTCGCTGGCCGGCAGCTCGCGCAGATCGAGCCAGTCAATGCGCTGGCCCTGGGGCGGCAGGATGCGCTGACGCGGCTCGCCGTTGTTGTCGACAAAGCGCGTACGCAGCGCCTCGTGGCGTGCTTCCAACAGGTCGAAGGCAGCCTGCAGCGCTTGGCGATCCAGCCGGCCCTGCAAGTCAAGGCCGGCCGGCATATGGTAGGCACCATTGCTCGGGTCGAGACGGTGGAGGAACCAGAGCCGCTGCTGGGCATGCGACAACAGTAGGTCGCCAGCGCGCGGCAAGGCACGCAGCGTGGGTGCATCCAGGCTCTCGCGCTGCAGTGCGGCCGCGCAGTCAGCCAGACGGCTCTGCGTAAACAGCGCCTTGAGCGGTAGCTGCAGGCCCTGCTGACGAATGCGGCTGACGACCTTGAGCGCAACAATGGAGTCGCCACCCAGTTCAAAAAAGTGATCCTGACGCCCTACTCGCTCGAGACCAAGCACCTCGGCCCAGATGGCGGCCAAAACTCGCTCGTTGTCGGTTTGCGGCGCCTCGTAACTCTGGCTTTGCCAGGTAGGCTCAGGCAGCGCGGCGCGGTCCAGCTTGCCGGCGGGGGTCAGTGGCAGCTGGCTCAGGGCGATAAGCTGCGCGGGGACCATATAGTCCGGCAGCACCTTGGCCAGTTCGGCGCGCAGGGCATGGGTATCGATGTTGTTGCGAGCCACCAGATAACCCACCAGCTGTTTGCCAGTGGGCGTTTCGCGGGCGATTACGGCGGCTTCTTGCACGCCTTCCAGAGCCAGCAACTGACTCTCGATCTCGCCCAGTTCGATGCGAAAACCTCGGATTTTCACCTGATGGTCAACCCGGCCTAGATAGTCCAAGGTGCCATCGGCACGCCAACGCACCAGGTCACCGGTGCGGTACATACGTTCACCAGCAGCACCGAACGGGTCGGGCAGGAAGCGTTCGGCGGTTAGCTCTGGGCGCTGGAAGTAACCACGGGCCAGGCCCACTTCGCCACCGATATACAGCTCACCGGCCACGCCAATCGGCAGCAGGTTTAGCTCGGCATCCAGCACATACAGGCGACGCGGGCCGACTGGGTTACCGATGGGGGCGTATGCCGCTTCAAAGCTGTCACCAGGGAAGGCTTCCCAGATCAGCGGTGTAACCACGGTTTCGGTCGGGCCGTAGCCGTTGATGATGCGCTTAGGTTGCAGCACCTTTTGCAGGCGCTCGTAGGTCTCGCGGGTAAAGGCTTCGCCGCCCAGGGTCCAGGATCTGACTGGCAGGGTGAGCTTTTGCGATTCGACCCAATCCAGCATCTGCTGGGCATAGCTTGGAGGCAGACAGGAGATGGTCACGCCTTCGTCGGCGATTACCTGGCAGGTCTTCTCCGCGCTCCACAGTTCCTGATCACGAATTACCAGGCGGCTGCCGAAGGCCAATGGCACGGTCCAGCGTTCCAGAGCGCCGTCAAAACTGATCGAGGCGAAATGCAGCTCCACATCGTCCGGGGTCATGCCATAGCGCTGACCGATGGTCTGTACATGCATGGTCAAACCAAGGTGATTGACCGCCACGCCTTTGGGCTGGCCGGTGGAGCCGGAGGTGTAAATCAGGTAGGCCAGATTTAGTGGGTGCCGCTGAACGGACGGGGCCGACTCTTCAAAACCAGAAAGATCGAGCTGATCCAGATACAGCGGCTCAACCATCGAAGACAGCGGCAAACGCTCAGCCAGGTCAGACGAGGTAATCAGCCACTTCAGCCCCGAATCCTCGACCATATAGTTCAAGCGTTCGCGCGGGTAATCCGGATCCAGCGGCACAAAAGCGCCGCCGGCTTTAAGCACGCCGAGCATGGCCACGATCATCGCGTTACCGCGCTCCAAAGACACACCTACGCGCGACTCAGCCCGCACGCCCTGCTCCACCAGCAAATGGGCCAGGCGATTGGCGCGAGCTTCCAGCTCAGCGAAAGACACCCGCTCGGCGCCATGCACCAGAGCGATGACTTCGGGCCGCAGGCGCGCCTGTTCGGCGATCAGCTCGGGCAGCAGGTGCGTGGCGTCGAAGCTCTGGCGTGGGGTATTCCACTCGTCCAGTAGAAACTGCTCACCCTCGCCAAGCAGCGCCAGGCTGCCCAGCGTTTGCGCCGGGTCGCCGCAGACCAGCCGCAGAGCCTGGCGTAACAGGGCATCGACCTGGGCGATACCGTGGGCGTCGAAATGCGCACGGTCGTAGGCCAGCAGCAGTTCCAGACGGCTGCCTGGCAGCACGGCCAGGGTCATCGGGTAATGAGTGAATTCATGGCTCTGCGGCAGGCCCAGGCGCAGCTCGCCGCGTTCGGCCTGCTTCAACGCATCACCCAGCGGGTAGTTCTCGAATACCAGCAGGCTGTCGAACAGCGCCTCGCCGGCGCTGCCAACCCAGCGCTGAATATCGTGCAGCGGGCTGTGTTCGTGCTCGCGCAGTTGCAGGTTCTGCAGCTGCAGCGCGGCCAGCCATTCGCCTAGGTTCTGCTCGGCCGGCAGCTGCACAGCCACTGGCAAGCTATTGATAAACAGGCCGAGCATCTGCTCGCTGCCCGCCAGTTTGCTCGGGCGACCGGCAACGGTGGCACCAAAGCACAGGCTGCGCTTGCCGGTCAGGCGGCCTAACAGCAAGGCCCAGGCGGCCTGCACCAGGGTGTTGAGGGTGAGCCCCTGGCGTTGGGCGAAGCCGCGAATCTGTTGTTCGGTGGCGCTGTCCAGCGGCAGCGGATGGCGGGCATGGCCCTGTTCCGGCGCGCGGCATGGCAGGCAGCCGGCAATACGGGTGGCGCCGTTCAGACTGCCCAACTGCTCACGCCAGAAGGCTTGCTCGGCCGCGACGTCCTGGTTGTGTAGCCAACCGATATAGTCACGGAACTGTCCACCGGGCGCGGGCAAGCGGTCACCGTGATACAGGGCCAATACCTCAGCGAACAGCAGGCCGTTGCTCCAGCCGTCCAGCAGCAGGTGGTGCAGGGTCCAGACCAGCACGAAATCGCCGGAGCCACGCTGGATCAAGGCCAGGCGCAGCAGTGGCGCCTGTTGCAGATCAAAACCGCGCTCACGCTCGGCGGTGCAGAAGGCGTGCAGCGCTGTATCGAAGTCGGTTTGCGCGCGCCAATCGAGGTTTTGCCAGTCCAATGCCACCTCGGCCTGCACCAGTTGCAGCGCACGCTCGCCGAGCAGAAAGCGGCTGCGCAGTACGCCATGGCGAGTCAACACCTGACGCCAGGCGCTTTCCAGGCGAACCGGGGCGAGCCCGGTGAATGGCAGCAGCAGTTGGCTGACATAGCTGCCGGCGCCTTCCAGCTGGCTGTGGAACAGCAGGCCCTGCTGCAGTGGCGACAGCGGGTGGATATCCTCCACGCCGACGAGCGCATCCAGCTCGGCCTGGCTTAACCCGGCCAGCGGTACATCACTAGGGGTGAGCAGGCGTGGGGCTTTTTGGCAGTGCTGGTGGATCGCGCGCAGTTCTTCCTGCAGGCGGCCCAGCAGGCCTTCGAGGGTCGCGCGCGCCAGTTGCTCGGGGTTGAAGTCCAAGTGCAGGTGCAGCGCACCGCCGCGCTGTTCGGCGTTGATCACCAGTGGCGCATCCAACGGTGCATTGGCTTCGCGCCACAGGCCACCTTCGAGCAGGCGCAGGCCGTTAGTGCCTTCGTCGAATTGGCCCAGGTAGTTGAACAGCAACTGCGGTGCCCGCTCTGCTAACAGGCCACGCTGGCTCAGCAAGCCGTAAGCGAGACCCATGTCGGGCACCGCACGCACTTGTTCCTTGATCGCCTTAAGACTGGAGGCCAGCTCTTCCACGGGTGCCAGGCGCACGGGATACAGGCTGGTGAACCAACCGACACTGCGCGACAGGTCGATATCTTCGAATAACGCCGCGCGGCCATGGCTTTCCAGGTGCAGGCACAGCGCCGGCTGCTCGCTCCAGGTGCAAAGCACACGGGCCAAGGCAGTCAGCAGCAGCTCGTCGGCGCGTAGCCGATAGGCTTGCTGACCGGCGTGCAGCAGGTCGCGGGTGAATGCGGCGTCCAGCGTCAGTTCCAGGCGCTCGCGCTGGTGCTCTTGCCCGTTGGCGGCGGACAGCAACGGCAGTTCTGCGCCAGGCGCCTGTTGTGCCTGCCAATAGGCCAGCTGAGCTTGCGCGTTGTGCTGCGCCCAGCTGTCCAGACGCTCGCTCCAGCTCTTGAAGCCACTGGTCTTGGCCGCCAATTGCACCGGCATACCGCTGGCCAGTTGCAGGCAGGCTCGTTGCAGGTCCTCCAGCAGTACGCGCCAGGACACGCCATCGACCACCAGGTGATGGATGCTTAGCAGCAGGCGATCCGCCTGGCCGGGCTGGGTCAGATAGAGGCCGCGCAGCTGTGGGCCATTGCCTGGGTTGATGCTGCGTTGCAGTGCCTCGTAGTGGGCTTGCGGATGTTCGCCAGGCGCCAGCTCGACCTGTTGCAGCAACCGGGTTTCTTCTGCGGCCGCATATATCTGTTGCCACTGCCCGTCGACCTGGCTGAAGCGCAGGCGCAAAACATCGTGGTGGCGTACCAGCGCTTGCAGGGCCTGTTCCAGCTGGGCGACTGGCAGTGGCTCGGCCAGTTCCAGCAGCAGATACTGGTTGCACGGCGCCAGGCCTTCACGTTGCAGCAGGCGCGCCTGAATTGGCAGCAGTGGCGCAGTGCCGGTTACAGGGCCCTGATCGGCCAGTGGCGCGGCAACGGCGCGGGCGACAGCGGCCAGTTGGCTCAGGAGCTGCTGCTGGAACAGGTCCTTGGGTGTCAGCCCCAAGCCCTGTTGGCGAGCGCGGCTAACCACCTGCAGGGCAACGATGGAGTCGCCGCCCAGCTCAAAGAAGTGATCCTGGCGCCCTACTCGCTCGAGACCAAGCACCTCGGCCCAGATGGCGGCCAAGACGCGCTCGTTGTCGGTTTGCGGCGCCTCGTAGCGCTGGTTTTGCCAGGTGGGCTCAGGCAGCGCGGCGCGGTCCAGCTTGCCGGCGGGGGTTAGTGGCAGCTTGCTCAGGGCGATAAGCTGCGCGGGGACCATATAGTCCGGCAGCACGTTGGCCAGTTCGGCTTTGAGCAGCGTGGTGTCGGTGCCACCTTTGGCCACCAGATAACCCACCAGCTGTTTGCCCGTGGGCGTTTCACGGGCGATCACGGCGGCTTCCTGCACGCCCTCCAGAGCCAGCAGCTGACTCTCGATCTCGCCCAGTTCGATGCGGAAACCTCGGATTTTCACCTGATGATCAACCCGGCCCAGATAGTCCAGGGTGCCATCGGCACGCCAACGCACCAGGTCGCCGGTGCGGTACATACGTTCGCCAGCAGCACCGAACGGGTCGGGTAGGAAGCGTTCGGCGGTCAATTCCGGGCGCTGGAAGTAGCCGCGCGCCAGGCCCACTTCGCCACCGATATACAGCTCGCCAGCGACGCCAATGGGCAACAGGTTCAGCTCGGCATCCAGCACATACAGGCGGCGCGGGCCGACCGGGTTGCCGATGGGGGCGTAGGCCGCGTCAAAGCTGTCACCAGGGAAGGCTTCCCAGATCAGCGGTGTGACTACGGTTTCGGTCGGGCCGTAGCCGTTGATGATGCGCTTAGGTTGCAGCACCTTTTGCAAGCGCTCGTAGGTCTCGCGGGTAAAGGCTTCGCCGCCTAGGGTCCAGGATCTGACTGGCAGTGTGAGCTTTTGCGACTCAACCCAATCCAGCAGCTGCTGCGCATAGCTTGGCGGCAGGCAGGAGATGGTCACGCCTTCGTCGGCGATTACCTGGCAGGTCTTTTCTGCGCTCCACAGCTCCTGATCACGAATCACCAAGCGGCTGCCGAAGGCCAATGGCACGGTCCAGCGCTCCAGAGCGCCGTCGAAGCTGATGGAAGCGAAGTGCAGCTCTACATCGTTCGGGGTCATGCCGTAGCGCTGGCCGATGGTCTGCACATGCATGGTCAAGCCAAGGTGATTGACCGCCACGCCCTTGGGCTGGCCGGTGGAGCCGGAGGTGTAGATCAGGTAAGCCAGATTCAGTGGGTGCAACTGAACGGACGGGGCCGACGCTTCACAACCAGAAAGATCGAGCTGATCCAGATACAGCGGCTCAACCGTCGAAGACAGCGGCAAACGCTCAGCCAGGTCAGACGAGGTGATCAGCCACTTTAGGCCCGAATCCTCGACCATATAGTTCAAGCGTTCGCGCGGGTAATCCGGGTCCAACGGCACAAAGGCCCCGCCGGCTTTAAGCACGCCGAGCATGGCCACGATCATCGCGTTACCGCGCTCCAAAGACACGCCGACGCGCGACTCAGCTCGCACGCCCTGCTCCACCAGCAAACGGGCCAGGCGATTGGCGCGAGCTTCCAGCTCAGCGAAAGACACACGCTCGGCGCCATGCACCAGAGCAATGGCCTCGGGCCGCAAGCGCGCCTGTTCGGCAATCAGCTCGGGCAGCAGGCGCGTGGCGTCGAAGCGCTGGCGGGGGGTGTTCCATTCGCTCAGCTGCGCCAGCTCCTGCGCAGTCACCAGCGCCACTTCGGCCAGCGCCGCCTGCGGCTGTGCAGCGAAGCCGTCGAGTATTTCGAGGAAGCCGGCGATCAGCCGTTCGATGCTGCTTTCGGCGAACAGGTCGGCGGCATAGGCAAAATTGATCAGTAGCTCATCGCCATGGCCACGCACGGCATCCAGGGCCAGGTCGAAGGGGATCTGGCTGGACGGCAATTCTTCCAGGCGGGTCTCGATACCCGGCAGCCAGTTGGCCGCCAGTGGGTGTTGACGACGGTAGTTGAAGGCCACCTGGAACAACGGCTGCTGACCCAGGCTGCGGCTCGGTGCGAGCTCCTCCACCAAACGCTCAAAGGGCATTTGCTGATTGGCCTGAGCCTGTTTCAGGCCTGCGCGGGCCTGGCCCAGCCAGTGCGCCACGCTCAGTTCGGGGTGTGGCTCGGCTTTGAGTACCAGGGTATTGACGAAGAAGCCAACCAGACGCTCATAACCCTTAGCACGGCCGGCCACCGGTACACCGATGCGCACCTCACGCTGGCCGGCCAGGCGCGCCAGCTGCAGCTGCAGGGCGGCCAGCAACACGGTGAACAGGGTGGCACTATTGGCCTTGGCCAAATCACTCAGGCGCGCAACCAGGCTAGGGTCGACGTTGAGCGTGCGGTAGGCGGCTCGTCGCGCGGCCTGGGCATTGTGCGGGTAGTCGGGCGTCAAGCTCAGCGGCGGCTGTTCGCCGCCCAGGCGCTCGCGCCAGAACTCCATTTGCTTGATTCCACTCTCGCTGCTCAACCATTCACGCTGGCTAACGGCATATTCGCTGTACTGCACGGGCTGCGCCGTCATAAACGGCTGGCGGTTCTGCTGGCGGGCACGGTAGAACTCGGCCATTTCCTCCACCAGCACGCGCACCGACCAGGCATCAGAGATGATGTGGTGCATGCCAACGGCCAGGGCATGGCTGTTATCACTCAGGCGATACAAGGCGCAACGCACCAACGGCCCAAGGGTCAGGTCGTAATCGCTCTCGATAAAGCTGCGCGCCAGAGCGTCGAGCTGATCGGCGTTGTGGCTAAGGTCTATCACCTCGAACGGCATCGGCGCGACCGGCAACACTGCCTGCTGAGCCAGACCATCGTGCTCGCGAAACACCGTGCGCAGCGCGGCGTGACGGGCATAGACCTGGTCCAGAGCATGACGCAGGCTCTGCATGTCCAGCTCACCTTCAAAACGCAGCAAACCGCCAATGTTGTAGGCCGTGCTGCCACTCTCCAGACGGCTGAAGAACCACAGCCGTTGCTGAGCGAAAGACAGAGGGGTCCAATACAGGGCGCTATTCGATGGCAGATGCGCGTTCATCGGCGGTACCTCAACAAGACCGGCACGGGCGCCCAGGGCATACCCGACCGTATGGCGCCAACTGGGGCGCGATGAATGGAATTTCGATCAAGGCGGCCATGCACAAACGCTTAGGTTTTACGCTTGTGCAGGCTGGATCGCATGGCCGTGGCGTGTAACACCTCAGCCTTAGGCTTGCATGGACTCGCGCAGGCTGCGTGGACGCATATCGGTCCAGACATTAGCGATATGCGCCAGGCAAGTCGGCTTATCACCACGCACGCCGGCCTCGCGCCAACCGGCAGGGACGGACTTGTATGCCGGCCAGATGGCGTACTGCTCTTCGTCGTTAACCACCACTAGGAAGGTGGTCTGCGGATTGTCCAGGCTCATGGGGCTACCTCGTAGAATGTGCACAGTTTAAAGACGCACAGAGACGCGAATAATTTTCATTTAATTGAGGAGATCAGAAGAGCCCTTCACCCCTATAGGGTTGATGGGCGCTTTGATTCAGACCGGAATGGAACGACCGATCTCGCGCAGCGCGTCTTGAGTCGCGCGCTCACGGGCTTCACCGGTTAACTCGTAGAGACGACCAGCGTCCATCTTCAACAGGCGGTCGGCTTGGTCGAAGTAGTGGTCGTCGTGGCTGATAGCGAGGATGGTCTTGCCGGCCGCCTTCAGCTGCGGCAGCAATTCGCGGTAGAACAGGCGTCGGAACAATGGGTCCTGATCAGCGGCCCATTCGTCGAGAATCAGGATGTCGCGCCCTTCCAGTAACGCCAGCAACAGGGCCAAACGCTTGCGCTGGCCTTGGGAAAAGCGCGTATCGGACAGACGACCCTTACTGAAGCGCACTTTGTGGCGCAAACGCAGGCGCTCCAGCCACTGCCCAACCAGGGTCTCATCGACCTCAGCACCCTCCGGGCCCAGCAGGCGACTGAACAGATGAAAATCGGTGAAGACGCTGGCAAATAGCTGGCGATAGGCCTGCCAGTCTTCAAGCGACACGACGCGCCCATCCATTCGAATCTCACCCGCCGCCGGGCGATGCAAGCCCGTGAGCAGACGCGCCAGTGTCGACTTACCGCTGCCGTTGCCACCAACCAGAAACACCAGTTCGCCACGGCGCAGTTCCAGGTCAATGGGGCCGACATCGAAGCCCGCTTCGTCGCCTTCGCCTGGGTAGCGATACTCGACACCAGCCAGTTGCAAACTCTGCCAATCGCCGAAGCCCTTGAACTGGGTATTTATTGAGGCTTCTGGCGCTAGCTCCAGGGCTTCCAGCTTATCCAGGGAAATGCGCGCAGCCAGCAAGCTGGGCAAGGCGGAAACGCTGGAAATCATCGGCGCGCGCAGGAACAGCACCGTCAGGGCAAATGTCGCAGCCACGCTGGCTTCGGCCCAGCCCAGGCCACTGGCACAGAAGAACACCAGACCGATGCTGCCCAGCACCATGCAATTGGCCCAGTTGCCGGCCAGCCCGTTGAAAATGTCGGCACGGGTGACGTTATCGCGGTAGGCACGGGCATCGCGGTCGAACTCCTCGTCGAACAGCCGCCGCGCACGGTCACGGTTAAGCGCCAGTTCCTTGCGGCCATCAATGATTGCTTGATAGTCCTGATACAGGTGATCTTCGGCCTCGCGCAGCAGACGAATATGGCGGTTGACCTTGCCGATGAAGAACCAGCCCACCAGCAGGGTTAATCCCAGCCATGCGGCGGTAACGGCGAACAGCGCCGGAGACAGCCAGGCCAAGTAGGAAAAGGCTGCGATGCTGAGAATCAGGCCGTAGACCAATTCGGGCATGTGCACGAAGGCAATGGTGATATTGCGGGTATCGCTGGCCAGGCTGGCGAGGATTCGCGCCCCACCGATTTGTTCAAGGCGCTCAATATCAGTATCCAGCACCCGGCGGACCAAGCTACGACGCAGGTGGTAGACGAAACGATGACCGAGGGTGTGCAGAGCCACCTGCCCCACTCCTGCGCAGGCCAGCAGCAGTGCCAGTAACCCGAGGAAGCTGAACAGGGTCACGCCCAGATCGCCTTTCACGCCGATCAGACGCAAGTTGATAAAGGCAATCACCCCCACGCTGAGCACGGCACTGCAAAGGCTGAGCAAAATAATGCCGGAGAGTGGCAGGCGGTTGTCGCGGAACAGCAGTTTGAGCAATTTCATCTCATCGAATCCGGGGTGTCAGGGGCGACCTCAGGTCGCGACAGGTTCAAGGCGATTGCGGCAATGGGCCAGCGCATCACGCAGCAGGAAGTGCACAAGGGTCGGTGAAGCATTCAGGTGGGAGGCCACTTCGCGCTGACTAAAGCCTTCCAGCTGGCTCATGGTGAACACGGTGCGTGTGCGCTCTGGCAGCTCACCCAGCGCATGTTGCAAGCGTTGCCATTGCAACATGCCGATAGCCCGCTGTTCGGGGCCAGATTGTGGTGCAGGCAACTCATCAAGCTGCTCTTCATCAACGTTGTAGCGCCCTTCTAACGCTTGGCGCCGAAGGCGGTCTATGGCCAGATTGCGCACCATGCGAAACAGGTATCGCAATGGCTCTTCGATGGCGCGGCGCTCAGCACTTTCCCAGAGTTTGAGAAAAGCATCCTGCACCGCGTCCTCGGCACGCGATCTGCACCCGAGCACGCCCTGGGCTGCATCAATCAGAACACGCCGATGCCTGACATAAAGAAGCTCCAGCTCCTGCGTGCGCATATCCTCGGCCAACCATTCTATGGCTGCCACCGGCTCAGCAAAGCTGTAGAACGTCCCCATCGGCCTGTCCTCGGCTGCAATGTGATGCGCATCTTAATGATAATACTTATCAACACAAGCTTTTATGCTCGAGAACGCCGCCCAACAAAGCAAAATCGCCTGCCAGCCTGTTGCTTGTATTTGCATGGGGGGGGAATTGAGAGAGTCGTAAGCCGAATGGCTCAAAAAGGAAAGGCTATGTCTGCGTTAGCTGTTGCAGGAAATCTTAAGAAAGAGCACCGAGCCTGTAGGAGCGGGTTGCCCGCGATGCTTTTGCGTTGCCGGCTAACTCGCTCATTTCATAGGAGTCAGCCGGCGAATGGTGGCGACAGAAGAGGCGCGCTAGCCTTGGGTTGGCCGGTATGTGTGCTGGCTTTATAACGCCAGCAACACGCGACCACGGCTTGGGCAGGTTTCCATATAGCGATGCGCTTCGACTACCTCGTCAAAGCGGAACACCTTGTCGATCAGTGGCTTGAGCAAACCATCGGCGGTCAGCTGGTTGATGCCTTGTACGGCCTTGGCTACAGCTATTTCATCCTGCGGAATATTCAGCTCTTCCTTGCCGGTGAAGTTGCCGATGCAATGCACGAAGAACTGGATGTTCTTCTGGAACGCCGCGCAGGCTGGAAATGGCGTTTCGTTGCCGCCTTGCAAGTCGAACAGAATCAAGCGGCCGCGTGGCGCGATGGCATCGCCCAGCAGGCACATCTGCGGCCCACCGAGTGCATCCATCACCACATTGACGCCACGGCCATCGGTCAGCTTGCTGACGCGGCTGACCAGATCCTGCTCCTCGGTAAGGATGATGTGATCGGCGCCCAGCTGTTTGAGAAAATCGCTGTCGTCGGCAAAGGCCGTAGCAGCAATTACAGTCGCCCCCAGGGCTTTGCCCATCTGCACGATATACGGGCCCCAACAGCGGCTGGCAGCGGTGACCAGCACGGTTTCACCCGGCTGCAAATGGGCCAGTTCGTTAAAACCGAACCAGCCAACCATTGAGGGCAGATAGTGCACAGCGGCCTGTTGCGCGGTCAGGTTCTCCGGGTAACGCGCCAAGGAGCTGCGCGGCAATACCACGTGTTCAGCGTAACTGGGGTAACGATTGGCGCTATGCCCCGGGAAGCTGGCGACCCGATCACCCACGGCCAGGTCAGTCACCCCGTCACCCACCGCCAGCACGGTGCCAGCCAGTTCATGGCCCAGGCCTGCCGGCAACTGCGCCAGGGTATTGGCCAGGTTCTGCCGCCAAAGCACGTCGTACCAACTAACGCCCACAGCCTCAACACCGACCAGCACTTCACCTGCGGCCGGCGCAGGCGCTTTGCGCGCTTCGATCTTGAGGACATCGGCCTCGCCAAACTCATGGAAACGAACTATGCGGGACATCGCAAACCTCTTCGGGTGACCCATTCAGGTCGCGGCAGCTGTGTGGCGCTTCTGCGCTGTACAGGTGTAACGACCTCTTATGGCCACGAACTTTATCCGGGCTTTGCCAGCAATTCCACCGCTCGGGGCTGATATTCACCATGCTTGTCGATGATGATGGGCCACAAGCACATCATTTGACCGTGCATATTGCCTGGCGGCAGTATTCGGCATTAGCCTGACCGGCGCGCAAAACCGCAGCCACTCCAGAATGGACACCGGATGAACCGTAACGATCTTCGCCGCGTCGATCTCAACCTGCTGATTGTCTTTGAAACGCTGATGCATGAACGTAGCGTGACCCGTGCGGCGGAAAAACTGTTTCTCGGCCAGCCGGCCATTAGCGCCGCCCTCGCCCGTTTGCGCAGCCTGTTTGATGACCCGCTGTTCGTGCGTACCGGCCGCAGCATGGAGCCCACTGCACGGGCCATGGAGATCGCTGCTCTGCTTTCGCCAGCGCTGGATTCGATCTCCACCGCCGTCAGCCGCGCCGCAGAATTTCACCCGGCCACCAGCACTGCGGTGTTTCGCATCGGTCTGTCGGATGACGTCGAGTTCGGCCTGCTGCCGCCGCTGATCAAGCGCCTGCGCGCTGAAGCGCCGGGCGTGGTGCTGGTGATTCGCCGCACCAACTATCTGCTGATGTCGTCGCTGCTGGCCTCCGGCGAGATTTCCGTGGGTGTGGCCTACACAGAAGAGCTGCCAGCCAATGCCAAACGCAAGGTGCTGCGCCGCAGCAAGCCCAAGTTGTTACGCGCCGATACCGCGCCTGGGCCATTGAGCCTGGATGATTTCTGCTCGCGTCCCCATGCGCTGGTGTCCTATGCCGGCGACCTGAGTGGTTTTATCGATAGTGAGCTGGAAAAACTCGGGCGCAAGCGCCGGGTGGTGCTCGCCCTGCCCCAGTTCAACGGCCTCGGTACTCTGCTCGCCGGCACCGATATTATCGCCACCGTGCCGGACTACACCGCCGCCGCCCTGTCCTCCGCCGGCGGGGTGCGTGCCGAAGAGCTGCCGCTTCCGTCGCAAACCTTCGCGCTGCACATGGCCTGGCGTGGTGCCCAGGACAACGACCCGGCGGAACGTTGGCTGCGTTCGCGCATCCAGATGTTCTGTGGCGATCCGGACAGCCTGTAGGTTGGCGCTGAGCGCAGCGAAGCCCAACGGCGTATTCGGATAAACCCATTGGGCTTCGGCACTACGCGTCTCAACCCAACCTACCCCCTCCCCCGACGTTGCGCTCACATCAGCAATTATTGATACAACCCGGCATATCATCATTCTGAGTGATAGATATCTTCGAGTCGTTCGATTCGTTGCCTTAGCCTCGCCGCAGCAGACTCCGCCCCATCAAAACACCCTCTGGCGGAAGCACACATGGAACAGTCCACTAAAAACCTCTGGCATTTTCCCTTGGCCCTTGCCGCTGTACTGGTGCTGAGCGCCTGCGGCAAAGCACCAGAAAGCGCCCAGCAAATGCCGGCGGCGCAAGTCAGCGTGGCGCAAGTGATCGAGCAACCGATCAACGAATGGGATGAGTTCACCGGCCGCCTGGAAGCACCCGAGTCGGTGGATGTCCGCCCACGGGTGTCCGGCTTTATTGACCAGGTAGTCTTCGATGAAGGCAGCCTGGTGAGCAAAGGCGATCTGCTGTTCCAGATCGATCCACGCCCTTTCCAGGCCGAGGTCAAGCGCCTCGAAGCCCAGCTGCAACAGGCCCGCGCCAGCCACTCACGAACCCAGAGCGAGGCCAATCGCGGCGAGCGCTTGCGTCAGAGTAATGCCATCTCCGCCGAGCTGGCCGATGCTCGTGCCAGCGCCGCAGCAGAAGCCAAGGCCGCAGTGGCCGGCATCCAGGCAGAACTGGATAACGCCCGCCTCAACCTCAGTTTTACCCGGGTTACCGCGCCGATTGATGGCCGCGTCAGCCGTGCGGAAATCACCGAAGGCAACCTGGTCAATGCCGGGCAAAGCCTGCTGACCACCCTGGTCAGCACCGACAAGGTTTATGCCTATTTCGATGCCGATGAGCGGGTGTTCCTCAAATACGTCGAGCTGGCGCGCCAAGCCGGCGGCCAGACCCGCGATGCCAGCCCGGTGTACCTGGGGTTGTCGAGCGAAGACGGTCACCCGCACCTAGGCGAACTGGATTTTCTCGACAATCAGGTCAACCCGCAAACCGGCACCATCCGTGGCCGCGCGGTGTTCGACAACCGTGACGGACGCTTCACCCCTGGCCTCTACGCGCGCCTGAAACTGGTTGGCAGCAGCCAGTACGCCGCTGCGCTGATCAAGGATGAAGCGGTCGGCACGGACCTGGGCAAGAAGTACGTGCTGGTGCTCGATAAGGACAACGCCGTGCAGTACCGCGCCGTTGAGCTGGGGCCGAAGCTGGAAGGCCTGCGCATCGTCCGTAGCGGCCTGGCCAAGGGCGAGAAGATCGTGGTCAACGGTCTGCAGCGCGCGTTCCCCGGTTCCACGGTCGATCCGCAAAGCGTGCCCATGGCCGATGAAAAGACCCAAGCGCTGCTGACCGAACAACGTCAGGCCATCGAACGCCAGAACAGCCGCCGGGTTGCTGCAGAAAACAGCCCTGCCAACACAGCGCCACGCGGCTAATACGCTGTTATATAGGTAGAAAGACGATGAACTTCTCGCAATTCTTTATCCAGCGCCCGATCTTCGCTGCCGTGCTCTCACTGCTGATCCTGATCAGCGGGGCCATCTCGCTGTTCCAGTTGCCGATCAGCGAATACCCGGAAGTGGTGCCGCCGACCGTGGTGGTGCGTGCCGCCTTCCCCGGCGCCAACCCCAAGGTAATCGGCGAAACCGTCGCCTCGCCGCTGGAGCAGGCGATTACCGGCGTGGAGGGCATGCTCTATATGTCGTCTCAGGGCACTGCCGACGGCAAGATGACCCTGACCCTGACGTTCGCCCTCGGCACCGATCTGGACAAAGCCCAGGTGCAGGTGCAGAACCGCGTTACCCGCACGATGCCGACTCTGCCCACCGAAGTGCAGCGTCTCGGTGTGACCGTCGACAAGGCCTCGCCCGACCTGACCATGGTCGTGCATTTGACCTCGCCAGACGACCGTTACGACATGCTCTATCTGTCCAACTACGCCGCGCTGAATATCAAGGATGAGCTGGCGCGCCTGGATGGCATCGGCGATGTACAACTGTTTGGCCTGGGCAACTACTCGCTGCGCGTGTGGCTCGACCCGAACAAGGTCGCCTCGCGCAACCTGACGGCGGCCGACGTGGTTAACGCCATCCGAGAGCAGAACCGTCAGGTTGCTGCGGGTTCGCTCGGTGCGCCGCCCTCGGATGCGGGCAACAGCTTTCAATTGTCGATAAACACCCAGGGCCGTTTGGTCACTGAGGAAGAGTTTGAAAACATCATTATCCGCGCCGGTGAAAACGGCGAAATCACTCGCCTGAAAGACATCGCTCGCATCGAACTGGGTTCCAGTCAGTACGCCCTACGCTCCTTGCTGAACAACAAACCCGCAGTCGCCATCCCGGTATTCCAGCGCCCAGGCTCCAACGCCATCGAGATTTCCGATGCGGTGCGTGAGCGCATGGCCGAGCTGAAGCAGAGCTTCCCCCAGGGCGTGGATTACGAAATTGTCTACGACCCAACCATCTTCGTGCGTGGCTCCATCGAGGCGGTGGTTCACACCCTGCTCGAAGCCATCATCCTGGTGGTGCTGGTGGTGATTCTGTTCCTGCAGACCTGGCGCGCCTCGATCATTCCGCTGGCCGCCGTGCCGGTATCGTTGATCGGCACCTTCGCCGTGATGCATATGTTCGGCTTCTCGCTCAACGCGCTGTCGCTGTTCGGCCTGGTATTGGCCATCGGCATCGTGGTGGACGACGCCATCGTCGTGGTGGAGAACGTCGAGCGTAATATCGGCCTGGGCAAAACCCCGGTGGAAGCCACCAAGCAGGCGATGAAGGAAGTCACCGGGCCCATCGTCGCCACGGCCCTGGTGCTGTGCGCGGTGTTTATCCCCACGGCCTTTATCTCCGGTCTGAGCGGACAGTTCTATCAACAGTTCGCCCTGACGATTGCCATCTCCACAGTGATCTCGGCGATCAACTCGCTGACCCTCTCCCCCGCATTGGCCGCCATATCGCTGAAAAGCCATGACGCGCCGAAAGACCGCTTCTCCAAACTACTCGACAGGCTTTTCGGCGGCTGGTTGTTCAAACCGTTCAACCGCGCATTCGACCGCGCCAGCCATGGCTATGTCGGCACCGTGAAGCGCGTGCTGCGCGGCAGCGGCATCGCCCTGTTCGTCTATGCAGGGCTGATGGGCCTGACCTACCTGGGCTTTGCCACCACACCGAGCGGCTTCGTACCGGCCCAGGACAAGCAGTACCTGGTGGCATTCGCCCAATTGCCGGACGCCGCGACCCTGGATCGCACCGAAGATGTGATGAAGCAGATGTCGGACATCGCCAGCAAGCACCCTGGCGTGGCCAACACCATTGCCTTCCCTGGCCTGTCGATCAACGGCTTCACCAACAGCCCGAACAGCGGCATCGTCTTCGTCGCCCTGAAAGACTTCGACCAGCGCAAGGACGAAAGCATGTCCGCCGGGGCCATCGCTGCCGAGCTTAACGGCCAGTTCGCGGGTATTCAGGAAGCCTACCTGGCGATCTTCCCGCCACCACCGGTACAAGGCCTGGGCACCATCGGCGGCTTCCGCCTGCAGGTGCAGGACCGTGGCAACCTCGGCTATGACGAGCTGTACCTGCAAACCCAGAACGTTATCGCCAAGGCCCGTCAGCTGCCAGAACTGGACCCGATGTCGGTGTTCACCAGCTACCAGGTGAATGTGCCGCAGATCGATGCAGCGATTGACCGCGAAAAGGCCAAGACCCACGGCGTGGCGATCAGCGACATCTTCGACACCATGCAGATCTACCTGGGCTCGCTGTACGCCAACGACTTCAACCGCTTTGGCCGTACCTATCAGGTCAATGTGCAGGCCGAGCAGCAGTTCCGCCTGGAGCCGGAGCAGATCGGCCAGCTCAAGGTGCGCAACAACCGTGGCGAAATGGTTCCGCTGTCAGCTTTCCTCAAAGTCAGCGCCAGCTCGGGGCCGGATCGGGTGATGCATTACAACGGCTTCCTCACTGCCGAAATCAACGGCGCGGCAGCCCCCGGCTACAGCTCCGGTCAGGCAGAAGCGGCGATCGCCAAGCTGCTCAAGGAAGAACTGCCGGGCGGCATGAGCTTCGAGTGGACCGACCTGACCTACCAGCAGATTTTGGCCGGTAACAGCGCGATCTTCGTCTTCCCGCTCTGCGTACTGCTGGCCTTCCTGGTGCTGGCCGCCCAGTACGAGAGCTGGAGCCTGCCGCTGGCGGTGATCCTGATCGTGCCGATGACCCTGCTGTCGGCCATCACCGGGGTGATCCTGGCGGGAGGCGACAACAACATCTTTACCCAGATCGGCTTGATCGTACTGGTGGGATTGGCCTGCAAGAACGCCATCCTGATCGTCGAGTTCGCCAAGGAGAAGCAGGAAGAGGGCATGGACCGCGTCAGTGCGGTGCTGGAAGCCTGCCGCCTGCGTCTGCGACCGATTCTGATGACCAGCTTCGCCTTTATTATGGGTGTGGTGCCACTGGTGCTGTCCTCCGGTGCCGGCGCGGAAATGCGCCATGCCATGGGCGTTGCGGTGTTCAGCGGCATGCTCGGCGTGACCTTCTTCGGCCTGCTGCTGACCCCGCTGTTCTATGTGCTGATCCGCGCCTTTGTGGAAAAGCGCGAAGCGCAGAAAGTGGCGCGTTTGCAGGAGGTGCAGGCATGAGAACCTTAAACGCCAAACCTCTGGCCTTCAGCCTGCTGAGCCTTGCGCTGACAGCCTGCGCCGTCGGCCCGGATTACCAGGCTCCAGCTACCGTCGCCGCCCAGCTGAGCAACGCAGACAGCAACAGCTACGACCGCTCGCGTTTTGAAGTCAGCTGGTGGCAGCAGTTCGACGACCCGACCCTCAACCAGTTGGTGCAACAGTCCCTGCAGGAAAACCGCCAGCTGCGCGTGGCCTTTGCCCGCCTGCGTGCGGCCCAGACCATCCGTGACGACCTCGGCAACGATCAGCTGCCGACCGTCACCAGCCGCGCCAGTGGTGAGTTTGGCAAGGCCCAGCAACCCGGCACTACCTCGCAGCGCGTGCGCGGCGAACGTTACGACCTGGGCCTGGACATGCTCTGGGAGCTGGACCTGTTTGGCCGCATTCAGCGCCAACTGGAAGCCAGCGATGCCGAACTGGACGTGGCCGAAGCGGATTATCAGCAACTGCAGGTCAGCCTGATCGCCGAGCTGGTGGATGCCTACGGCAGCCTGCGCGGCGCGCAACTGCGTGAACGCATCGCCCGCGCCAACCTGGAAAACCAGCAAGAATCCCGCGCTATCACCGAGCAACTGCGCGAGGCCGGCGTCGGTAGCCAGCTCGATGTACTGCGCAGCGATGCGCGTCTGGCCGGCACCGAAGCCAGCCTGCCGCAATTGCAGGCCGATCAGCAGCGCGCCAAGCACCGCATCGCCACCCTACTCGGCCAGCGTCCGGAGCAGTTAAGCGTGGACCTCTCGGCTCAGGACCTGCCCGCCATCGCCAAAGCCCTACCGGTTGGTGACCCCGGCGAGTTGCTGCGTCGCCGCCCGGATATCCGCGCCGCCGAACGGCAATTGGCCGCCGCCACCGCCACTATCGGCGTGGCCACGGCGGATCTGTTTCCACGGGTGAGTCTGTCCGGCTTCCTCGGTTTTACCGCAGGTCGTGGTTCGCAGCTGGGCTCCTCGAACGCGCAAGCCTGGGGCCTGGCACCGACCATCAGCTGGGCGGCGTTTGATCTGGGCAGCGTGCGTGCACGCCTGCGCGGTGCCGAAGCTGAAGCCGATGGCGCACTGGCCAACTATGAACAAAAAGTGCTGCTGGCCCTGGAAGAATCCGCCAACGCCTTTAGCGACTACAGCAAACACCAACAGCGTCTGCTCGCCCTGCTGCGCCAATCCGACGCCAGCCGCGCCGCTGCCGAACAAGCCCGCGTACGTTACCGCGAAGGTGAAGTGGACTTTCTCGTACTGCTCGACGCCGAACGCGAACGCCTAAGCGCCGAAGACGCCCAGGCCCAGGCGGAAGTCGAGCTATATCGCGGCATCGTCGCCATCTACAAGGCCCTCGGCGGCGGGTGGCAGACTAACGCCTAGCCGTTTACCCGTTCCTTTGGTTGGCCCTGCCAGCCCTTCCCACCCCACGGCAGTTGCTCCTTGCCGTGGGGCTTTTTTACGTATCGAACCTACAGTGTCGCCACCGCCTGCACTAAGGCGACGGCTATGGGCGACTGTGTCAGTCAGCGGCCATAGTCAGCGCCAAGGGGGGGGATGTGTAACGGTAAAAATTGAGTCTTATTCGGACTGATCCTTCTGCCGCGTCGCCTTAACGGCGCTCAGGCACGCCCCCCCAAACATGACGATGGCCCCCACGACAATCCACTGTGTGGGAACGTCAAGCAGAACAGCGCCATACACTAGGCCGCCAATAAGAATAAGGGCACCGCCTAAATAAAGTGCGAATGACATGTTGCCTCTCCCATTACAGCGCGTTCGACATACGGATACGGCCATGCTGCTGGCCGCGTTGATTTGCTTAGACCCGTCCTGCTGAGGTTTGTTCAGCAGGACGTTTGCCTCCTGCCCCCATTTATATCTGCCGTGAATGTGCAGATTTAGCCTTATGGCGGCGATAGAGAAATCAGCGATAGGTCATGACAGTAACGATGCCGAGCAAAAACCAGTTATTCGCTCAAATAACAAAGGTCAAAGCGTTCTTTTGAAGAGAGGTCTGCTGTTTCAACTGGCTTGCGTACAGCTCGGCTGCCCAGCCGAGTAACGCACGCCAGGGCTGACGGCGGCGTTGAATTCCTTCAGAGCAGATGAGCCGATCAACAGCGGAAATTCAAAGGCGCTGCGGTCGGTGAGGTTGACCTCGATGTTCTTCAACTCATCACCCACGCAGATGTCCATCTCGATCACCGGGCGGGCGGTGTACAGCTGTTTGTCGCCGGGCTTGCGGTCGTCGGCGCGGCGTTTGATATAGCTCATGCGCGCGAGCGGTTTTTCGATGATCTGCGCTTGCTTGGCGTTTACGTCTGCCAGGCCCAACTGAAAGCGCACCCATTCACCGCCATCACGCTTGAACATTTCAATATTCTTGGCGCTGAGCGAGGCGGTTTCGGCGCCGGTGTCGAGCTTGGCAGGCAGTTCCAGGCCAAGCTCTTGCAGCGAAACCTGCTCATGCAGGCCGTAAATCTGCGGTTGGCTGGCCATCGCGCCGGTGGCGAACAGTGCGGCGCAGAGTGCGAAGGCAGCCGGAAACTGTTTGAGCGGTGCGAAGGCGAGGGTTGACATAAAAACTCCAAAAGCGTTTAGAAAGTGGCGCTAGGTTAGATGTACTGGCTGAACTCAAGCTTAATCAGGCACTTATAAAAAACTTCGCCCCGCCATGAGTGACCATGGCGGGGCGAAGTGGTTTCACCTGAGGCCGGTTAGGCCTCGATGCGGATCACTTGAGATCGAAGCGATCCAGGTTCATCACCTTGGTCCAGGCAGCCACAAAGTCCTGCACAAACTTCGCTTGTGCATCGCTGGTGGCGTAAACCTCGGTCAGGGCGCGCAGCTGGGAGTTGGAGCCGAACACCAGGTCAGCCTGGGTGGCGGTCCACTTCAGGTCGCCGGTTTTGCGATCGCGACCTTCCAGCACACCGTCGGTGGCGGATTTCTGCCACTTGGTGCTCATGTCGAGCAGGTTGACGAAGAAGTCATTGCTGAGGATTTCCGGGCGCGTGGTGAATACGCCATGCTGGGCTTTACCAGCATTGGCATTCAGTGCACGCAGGCCACCGATCAGTACGGTCATCTCCGGCGAAGTCAGTTCCAGCAGCTGCGCCTTGTCGACCAGCAACTCGGCAGCAACGCTTTCATAACCTTGGCGGGCGTAGTTGCGGAAGCCATCAGCCTTGGGTTCCAGCGCCGCGAAGGACTCGACGTCGGTCTGATCCTGCGAAGCGTCTGTACGACCCGGCGCGAACGCTACAGTTACATCCACACCGCCCTTCTTCGCAGCAGCTTCTACCGCTGCGCTACCGGCGAGGACAATCAGGTCAGCCAGGGAGACTTTCTTGCCGCCGGCGGCCGAAGCGTTGAAGTCCTTCTGGATGGCTTCCAGCGCTGCCAGCACCTTGGTCAGTTCGGCCGGCTGGTTGACCTCCCAATCCTTCTGCGGCGCCAGGCGAATGCGTGCGCCGTTGGCACCGCCACGCTTGTCGCTGCCACGGTAGGTGGATGCCGAAGCCCAGGCGGTATTGACCAATTGCGCAATCGACAGACCGGACGCCAGCACTTTGGCTTTGAGGCCGGCGATATCCGGGGCATCCACCAGGGCATGGTCGACGGCCGGAACCGGGTCTTGCCAGATCAGCACCTCCGATGGCACCAGTGGACCGAGGTAACGGGCGCGCGGCCCCATATCACGGTGAGTCAGCTTGAACCAGGCGCGGGCGAAGGCATCGGCGAATGCCTGCGGATTTTGGTGGAAGTGACGGGAGATCTTCTCGTAGGCCGGGTCCATGCGCAGCGACATATCGGCGGTGGTCATCATCGGCGGGTGTTTCTTCACCGGATCATGGGCATCGGGGATCAGGTGCTCAGGTTTGATGTTTTTTGGCGTCCACTGGTGGGCACCAGCTGGGCTTTTGGTCAATTCCCACTCGTAGCCGAACAGCATGTCGAAATAGCCGTTATCCCAGGTGGTCGGGTTGGGCTTCCAGGCACCTTCAATACCGCTGGTGGTGGTATGTACGCCCTTGCCGCTGCCGAATTTGTTGATCCAGCCAAAACCTTGCTCTTCGATACCCGCTGCTTCCGGCTCAGGCCCGACCAGGGTTGGATCACCCGCGCCGTGGGCTTTACCGAAGGTGTGACCGCCGGCTACCAGCGCTACGGTTTCTTCATCGTTCATCGCCATGCGGGCGAAGGTTTCGCGCACATCTCGGCCCGAGGCGAGCGGGTCCGGGTTGCCGTCCGGGCCTTCCGGGTTGACGTAGATCAGGCCCATCTGCACAGCGGCTAAGGGGTTTTCCAGCTCGCGATTGCCGGTGTAGCGGCTGTGGGGTTTGTCGCTGCTGGCCAGCCACTCGGTTTCCGAGCCCCAATAGGTGTCCTCCTCCGGTTCCCAGATATCCGGGCGGCCGCCGGCAAAGCCGAAGGTCTTGAAGCCCATGGACTCCAGGGCGACATTACCAGCCAGGACGAACAGATCAGCCCAGGACAGCTTGCGCCCGTACTTCTGCTTGATCGGCCAGAGCAAGCGGCGCGCCTTGTCCAAGTTGCCGTTATCCGGCCAGCTGTTGAGTGGCGCAAAACGCTGGTTGCCGGTGCTTGCACCGCCACGACCGTCATAAATACGATAGGTCCCGGCGGCATGCCAGGCCATACGAATCATCAGGCCGCCGTAGTGCCCCCAGTCAGCGGGCCACCAATCTTGCGAATCGGTCATAAGCGCAGTGAGATCTTTGATCACGGCATGCAGATCAAGCGTTTTGAATTCGTCAGCATAATTAAAGCCTGCACCCATGGGGTCAGACTTGGAGGAATGTTGCTGAAGGATTTTCAGGTTGAGCTGGTTAGGCCACCAATCGGAATTCTTCGGTGCGCCGCCAGTCACGGTATTCTTACCAGCGCCGCCCGAGAATGGGCATTTCGCGTCGTTTGACATCTCTCTCTCCTATTGTTTTCACCTAACGGGGTGAGCACAGCTTGGTAGCTGGGCGGCGAACGAGCCAATAGGATTTGGGTATGACCTTTATAGTGGTCAGGGTATATGACTCAGTGCCTATAAAAGCGTCACTGAAAAACAGCTGATAGAGTCGCGGATATCGGCACTCTCTTCGGCCAAAAACTCACTGCCTCTATCCACCGACAATGAGCGCTAACAGAGCTGAGAACGTTACGGCAGTGCCCGACGGTTCGTAAAAATGATCCTGAATATTAATCTGGGCTTGTTTGCCTATTCGCTGGCGATCATCCTTGCGCTGCTGGCCTTGTATCTGGGTTGCTCAAACAGGTCCGGCACTTAAATCTGCCTTAGCCAACGCGCGCTGCCCCTTTCGGAGATTCAGATGTCCCGCCCCACTTCGCTCAAGCCTCTGCTCGCCCTGATTGCCCTCGCCTGCTTTGCCATGCTCGGCGCTGCCTTGCTGCTGCAGCACCTGGCCGGTTGGGAGCCTTGCACTCTGTGCATTCAGATTCGCCTGTGGCTGCTCTGTGGTGGTGTTGTCAGCCTGCTGATCCTGGCGATGGAAGCCCTCGGCCTGCGCTGGCTGACCCTGCCGCTTTGGCCGTTATTACTGGCCGCTGCAGGTATGGCGGTGTATGACAATACGCACCTGGTGCTGATTGAAACCGGCGTGCTGGAAAGCTCCAGTTGCTCGCCCTTCCCCTTCTATGCCTTTTATCTGCCGCTGCATGATTGGCTGCCCAGCGTGTTTATGAGCGCAGGCGTATGCGGGCAGAACGACTACAGCATTCTCGGGCTGTCGTTTACCCACTGGACCCTGCTCAGCGTCGCCCTGCTCTTGGCTCTGTGCCTGTTTACTGCCTGGCGCGCCGTGAGGCGCTGATCGCTCAGCAGAAAGCACCCTGCGAGGTGGCGGTAAAACGCCAGCCACGCCTCCAGCAGGCGGTTTCTTGCCGATTTACCTACGAAAATGGCGATTGCTCGCCACCCTCTGTGCGCTCTATCACACCCGTTTCGTGGCCGCTCATGCTCTGCAGCCGTGTTGCTACTCTGGCATAGGCATTGCGATGTAGGCGGTGCACTGTGTACGGCACCTATCGTGCCGCTGCGCTAACCTGACGCCTGCACCAGCCTGCTGAACTGCCCCTGGCACGCCGTCAACACAACAACATAAGAAGAATAGGAACACCGCTATGTTCAAGTCGATCTGCGCTATTGCCGTTGGCAGCCTGCTGCTGGCGTCTACCACGCTTCACGCGGCAACCGACAAGGGGCCAATTGTGATCAAGTTTGCCCACGTGGTTGCAGACAACACCCCCAAAGGCCAAGGCGCATTGCTGTTCAAGAAGCTTGCCGAGGAGCGCCTGGGCGACAAGATAAAAGTCGAGGTGTACCCCAACTCCACGCTTTACGGCGACGCCAACGAACTCGACGCTCTGGCTAAAAACGAGGTGCAACTGCTGGCGCCGTCGTTGGCCAAGTTCGAGAAATACACCAAGCAATTGCAGGTGTTCGATCTGCCCTTTCTGTTCGATGACCTGGAAGCGGTCAATCGCTTTCAGAAACGCGCTAAAGGTCGCCAACTGCTGCGCTCCATGGAAGATCACAACATCGTCGGTCTGGCGTATTGGCACAACGGCATGAAGCAGCTATCGGCAACCAAGGCGCTGCTGGTACCGAGCGATGCGGCGGGTTTGAAGTTCCGTATCCAGCCATCCAGCGTGCTCGAAGCGCAATTTAACCAGCTTGGCGCCACCCCACTGGTGCTGCCGTTTGCCGAAGTCTTCGACGCGCTGAAAAGCGGCAAAGTACAGGGCGCAGAAAACCCCTGGTCGAACATCTACAGCAAGCAACTGCACAGCGTTCAACCGTTTATCACCGAGACCAACCACGGCGTGCTCGACTATATGTTGGTGAGCAACCCACGCTTCTGGTACGCCATCCCGCACCAGACCCGTATGGAGCTGGAAGGCATCATTGATGAGGTGACCTATGAGGTGAATCGCCAGGCCGAAGCCGCCAACCAGGCCGACCGCGAGCACATCGCCGCAGCCGCCGGCACCCAGGTGATCGCCCTTAGCGACGAACAACGCGATGCTTGGCGCAAAGCCATGCAACCGGTATGGCAACAGTTCGAAGGTGTGATCGGTGCCGACGTGATGAAAGCCGCGCAAACGGTTAACCGCAACAAGCGTTAAGACGTGCGCCATCGCACTCCATGCTCCCGCCAAGTACAGTAATCTGCGCGCCCCTCTGCCCATCCCTGGTTGATCATCAGGGATGACGGCAAAAAGCCGCTACGCTCTAACGTGCGCATAGCGCCTGCTACTCCTGATTATTAAAGACTGCTCGCCTGCCTCAACTAAGGACACTCCTATGTTCAAGTCGATTGCTGTTATAGCCGTTGGCACCCTGCTGTTCAGTGCATTCAACCTTTGCAACGCTCAAGAACAGGAACCCATCCTGATCAAGTTTGCCCATGTCGCCGATGAGCATACGCCCAAGGGCCAAGGCGCCTTGCTGTTCAAGCAGTTGGTCGATCAGCGCCTGGCAGGCAAGGTCAAGGTTGAGGTTTATCCGACCTCCAGCTTGTTTGGCGACGACAATGAATTGCAGGCCTTGACCAACAATGAGGTGCAACTGCTGGCACCGTCGCTGGCCAAATTCGAGAAGTACACCAAGCAGCTGCAAGTATTCGACCTGCCCTTCCTGTTCGATGACCTGGAAGCTATCACGCGCTTCCAGAAGCGCGCTAAAGGTCGCCAACTGCTGCGTTCTATGGAAGATCACAACATCGTCGGCCTGGCCTATTGGCACAACGGTATGAAACAGCTATCGGCAACCAAAGCGCTGCAGGTGCCCAGTGATGCAGCGGGTTTGAAGTTCCGTATCCAGCCCTCCAGCGTGCTCGAAGCGCAGTTCTATCAGATCGGTGCGGTGCCCTTGGCCATGCCCTTTGCCGAGGTCTTCGACGCGCTGCAGAGCGGCAAGGTGCAAGGCACCGAGAACGCCTGGTCGAACTTCTACACCAAGCAGCTGCACACCCTGCAGCCGTTTATCACCGAGACCAACCACGGTGTCCTCGACTACATGCTGGTCAGCAATCAACGCTTCTGGTTTTCCATTCCTCACCATATTCGCAGTGAGCTGGAGGCCATCATCGATGAGGTGAGCTTCGAGGTGAACCGCCAATCTCAGGAAGCCAACCGCGCGGATCGTCAGCGGATCGAGGCGTCCGGCAGCAGCCAGATCATCACCCTCAGCGACGAACAACGCGCAGCCTGGCGCGCCGCCATGCAACCGGTGTGGCAGCAGTTTGAAGCCGAGATTGGTGCAGACATCCTAAAAGCCGCGCAAACGGTTAACCGTAAATCCCGCGAATAACACGCTCTCAGCCTTGAGCGTCAATACGGCGGCCTTCCGTACTGACGCTTGGCTTGTTTAGCGGTCTTCCTGCTTTTGCTTTTGCTCTTGCACCTCTAAATCCCCCTGCCAACCTCCACCGAGGGCGGCGATCAGCTGCACGCTGGCGGTCAGACGACTGCCCAGTAGGCTGAGGTTGGTGCGCTCGTTGCTCAGCGCCGTGGCCTGCACGCTGACCACGCTGTTGAAGTCTACGGTGCCGGCGCGATACTGGTTTTCGATCAGGCGTAGGGATTCGCGGGCGGCGTCCAACGCTTCCTGCTGAATCAGCGCTTCCTGCTGCAGTACGCGCAACTGCACCAGGTAGTCCTCCACCTCGCGGAAGCTGTCGAGCACCGACTGGCGGTATTGCGCCACGGTCTGGTCATAAGCAGCTTCACTGCGTTCCAGCTCGGCGCTGCGCGCGCCGCCATCAAATAACGTCAGCGCCAGCTGCGGACCGAGGGACCAGAAGCGGTTGGGCAGATCAATCCAATCAGCAAAGCTGCTGCCACGGTAGCCACCGCTGGCGGAAATAGTCAGGTCTGGATACCAGGCGGCTTCGGCGACGCCGATCTGGGCGTTGGCGGCCATCACCCGACGTTCGGCAGCGGCGACATCCGGGCGGCGCTCCAGCAGTTGCGACGGCAGCGCCACGGGGATTTCTGGCAGTGCCGGCAATTGCTCACGCACGGCGATGCTTAGCTCGCTGGGCGGCACGCCGACCAGCACGGCAATCGCATGCTCCAGCTGGGCGCGCTGCCACTGCAGATCGAAGGCCTGGGCCTGGGTGCTTTTCAACTGGGTCAGCGCCTGGCTGACATCGGATTTCGGCACGATGCCGGCGTTGTACTGGTTTTCCGTGAGTTTCAGCGAGCGGGCATAAGCGGCGACGGTGGCATCCAGCAGACGCTGCTGATCATCCAGCACACGCAGTTGCAGGTAGTTCTGCACCAGCTCGGCCTGCAGACTGAGTTTTAGCGCGGCCAGGTCGGCGGCGCTGGCCTCAAAACTGGCGCGGCTGGATTCCAGCGAGCGGCGCAGCTTGCCCCAGATATCCAGCTCCCAGGCGGCATTCAGGCTCAGGTCGTAGCGGGTGGATACACCGCTGTTGTTTGAGCCGGTGCCGCTGGACGTGTTCTGACTCCCGGTGCCCTGGCCGCTGCGGGTGGCCCCGGCGCTGCTCGACAGGCTCGGATAGAACGCTGCGCGTGTGCCGCGCACCAGGGCGCGGGCCTGGCGGTACTGCGCCTCGCTGGCGGCCAGATTCTGGTTAGAGATATTCAGTCGTTCGACCAGGGCACTCAGCTCAGCATCGCCATACAACTGCCACCAGTTGCCGCGCTCCAGCACATCGCCGGGTTTGGCCTGGGTCCAGCCTTCGATCTGTTTGAACTGTGCCGGGGTTTGCAGTTGCGGACGCTGATAATCCGGGCCGATGGCGCAGCCGCCTAACAATACGCTGAGCGTAAGCAGCCCCATGTAGGAGCGGGCCATGCCCGCGAATGGCTTCGCAACAGAAAAGGTTTCGCGAGCACGGCTCGCGCCTACGGGTATTGGCAGCAGAGTCATAACGGGGTTTCCAGAGCAGCGTCGGTGCGCACTCCGCGCCAGCGGTTGACTCGGTGGCGCAGGCGATCGAAATACAGGTAGATCACCGGTGTGGTGTAGAGGGTCAGCAACTGGCTCAGCACCAGCCCGCCGACGATGGTGATGCCCAGCGGCTGGCGCATTTCCGAGCCTTCGGCGCTGCTCAGCATCAGCGGCAGCGCGCCAAGAATCGCCGCTAGGGTGGTCATCATGATCGGCCTGAAGCGCAGCAGGCAGGCCTGGCGGATCGACTCCTCCGGGCTCAGGTGCTGCTGGCGCTCCAACTGCAGGGCCAGGTCGATCATCAGAATGGCGTTCTTCTTGACGATGCCGATCAGCAAAAACAGCCCGAGCAGCGAGATCAGGCTGAACTCGATGCTCATCAGCTGCAATGCCAGCAACGCGCCGACGCCCGCCGAAGGCAAGGTGGAAAGAATGGTCAGCGGGTGAATATAGCTCTCGTAGAGCACGCCGAGGACGACATACACCACCACCAGGGCCAGCAAAATCATCCACGGCTGGTTCTGCTGGGTTTGCTGGAAGGCGCCACCGGTGCCGCCCATCATGCCTTGCACCTCGGTCGGCAAACCGACCCGGGCGATCGCGTTGTCGATAGCCCGGCTGGCCTGATCCAGGCTGACGCCTTCGGCCAGGGAAAAGCCGATGTTTTCCGCCGCAAACTGGCCCTGGTGATGCACGCGATCCTCTTCCAGGCTGCGCTCCCAGCGGGCGAAGCTGGACAACGGCACCCGCGCGCCCTCGGCGGTAATCAGCTGAATCTGGTTGAGAGTTTCTGGGTACTGGGCGAACTGCGGGTTGATCTCCATGACCACGCTGTATTGATTCAGGCTGTCGTAAATGGTCGACACCTGGCGCTGACTAAAGGCGTTGTTGAGCACGGCGGTGATCATGTTCATGTCCACGCCCAGTCGCTTGGCCATATCACGGTCAACCACCAGACGAATCTGCTGGGTACCTTCGTCTTCCTTGGCGTCGATATCGGTCAGCTCCGGCAAGGCTCGCAGCGCTTCGCGCACGGGCGGCAACCACGTGCGCAACTCGTCCAGGTCGCCAGACAACAGCATGTATTCGGTTTCCGAGCTGCGCCCTTGCCGCCCGCCGACCTGCAAGTCCTGATCGGGCATCAGAAACATCCGCCCACCGGGGACTTTCGGCACCGACTGGCGCAGGCGGTTGATCACCTCCTGAGAGCTGACTTTGCGTTCGGCGACCGGCTTGAGGCGCACGATCATAAAGGCGTTGTTGATCCCGCCATTGCCGCCGATAAACCCGGCCACGCTCTCCACCGATGGGTCTGCCAACACCGCGCGGCGGAAGACTTCCATCTTCGGCTGCATGACCTGAAACGACAGGCCGTTATCGCCACGGATCATGCCCATCAGCTGGCCGGTGTCCTGCTGCGGCATAAAGGTCTTCGGCACGCTGACAAACAGAAAGATATTCAGCGCAATGGTTGCCAGCAGGCTAAACAGCATCAGCAACGAGTGCTTGAGCGCCCAGTCCAAACCGCGCGCGTAAAACGCCAGCACGCGCGCCTGCACGGCCCCGCCCCAACGCTGCATGGCGCTGGGCTGGTGCTCGGTTTCGGCCTTGAGCCAACGCGCACAGAGCATCGGCGTCAGGGTCAGCGACACCAGCAGGGAAATCACCATGGCCACGGCCAGGGTGATGGAGAACTCGCGGAACAGCCGTTCGACGATACCGCCCATAAACAGGATCGAGATAAACACCGCGACCAGCGACAGGTTCATCGCTAGCAAGGTGAAACCCACCTCGCGCGCGCCCTTGAAGGCTGCCGCCATCGGTGTTTCACCGGCCTCGATATGCCGCGAGATGTTTTCCAGCACCACGATGGCATCGTCCACCACCAGGCCGGTGGCGATAATCAGCGCCATCAGCGACAGGTTATTCAGAGAGAAATCCAGCAGGTACATCACGGCAAAGGTGCCGACCAGCGACACCGGCACGGCCAGCGCCGGAATAAGCGCCGCGCGCCAACGGCCGAGGAAGGCGAATACCACCAGAATCACCAGCACCACGGCGATCAGCAGCGTTTGCTGGGCCTCGTGCAGGGTGGCGCGAATCACTGGCGAGCGGTCCATCGCCACTTCCAACTCAATACTGGCGGGGATCACCGCACGCAACGCCGGCAGCTGCTCGCGAATGCCGGCGATGGTTTCGATGATATTGGCCCCGGTCTGCCGGTTGATTACCAGCAGCACCGCCTGCTTATCATTAAAGAAGCCGCTGTTGTAGCGGTCTTCCACGCCATCGGTAACGCTGGCCACATCGCTCAGGCGCACCGCTGCGCCGTCCTGATAACGAATGATCAGCGGCAGGTAATCGGCGGCTTTCTCCAGCTGGTCACTGGCCTGCACCTGCCAGTGCCGCTCAGCATCTTCCACTGCGCCTTTCGGCCGTTTGGCGTTGGCCGCACTGATGCTCTGGCGCACCTCATCCAGGGCAATGCCGTAATGGTCGAGCAGACGCGGCTCCAGCGCCACGCGCACAGCAGGCAGCGAGCTGCCGCCGATTTGCACCTCGCCAACGCCGGTTACCTGAGCGAGCTTCTGCGCCAGAATGGTCGAGGCCACGTCGTACAGCTGGCCCTTGTCGAGTACCTCACTGGTCAGCGACAGCACCATGATCGGTGCCTGCGACGGGTTGACCTTGCGGTAAGTTGGCATGCTGCGCATACCGCTGGGCAACAACTCGCGCGAGGCATTGATCGCCGCTTGCACCTCGCGGGCGGCGGCGTTGATATCGCGGTCCAGGTCGAACTGCAGCATGATCCGCGTGCTGCCCTGGCTGCTGCGGCTGTTCATCTGGCTGATGCCGGCGATGGTGCCGAGCGAGCGCTCCAACGGCGTGGCCACGCTCGACGCCATGATCTGTGGACTGGCACCCGGCAAGCTGGCCTGCACGGTGATGGTGGGGAAATCCATCTGCGGCAGCGGCGCTACCGGCAACAGGCCGAAGCTGACCCCGCCAAGCAGCAGAATCGCCAGGCTCAGCAGCAGGGTTGCCACCGGCCGGCGGATAAAGGGGGCGGAGAGGTTCATGCCGCAGCCCCTGTAGGAGCGAGCTTGCTCGCGATGCTTTTGCATTGGCCATGATCGCCAGCAAGCTGGCTCCTACACAAAACCCTCACACCGCCACCCCGGCGGCGCTGCGGCCACTGATGCGCCGCGACAGGCGATCGAAGTACAGGTAAATCACCGGCGTGGTAAACAGCGTCAGCACCTGGCTCAGCAGCAAGCCGCCAACCATCACCAACCCCAGCGGCTGACGCAGCTCGGCGCCAGAGCCGGTGGCCAGCATCAGCGGAATCGCGCCAAACAGCGCAGCCAGGGTGGTCATCAGAATCGGGCGGAAACGTAGCAGCGCCGCTTGATAGATCGCCGCCTCGGGCTGCATGCCCTGGTTGCGTTCGGCGTCGAGAGCGAAGTCGATCATCATGATCGCGTTCTTCTTGACGATGCCGATCAGCAAGATGATGCCGATGATCGCAATCAGCCCCAGCTCGTTGCCGCTGATCAGCAACGCCAGCAGCGCGCCAACCCCCGCCGAGGGCAAGGTAGAGAGGATGGTGATCGGGTGGATATAGCTCTCGTAGAGCACGCCGAGCACGATGTACATGGTGACGATGGCCGCCAGAATCAGCAGCAAGGTGCTCGACAAGGACGCACGGAAGGCCTCGGCTGCGCCCTGGAAGCGCGTCTGCACCGCTGGCGGAATACCGATCTCCTGCTCGACCCTCTCGATCACCGCCACCGCCTCGCCCAGCGACACGCCGCTGGCCAGGTTGAATGACAAGGTGGCTGCCGGAAATTGGCCAATATGGTTGATCAGCAGGCTGGCGGCGCGCTCCTCGACCTGGGCCAAGGTCGACAGCGCGACCTGCTGGCCATCGGCGGCCCTGACGTGAATCTGCCGCAGCGCCGCCGGGCCGATACTGCCGGCGTTCTCGCTTTCCAACACCACGCGGTACTGGCTGGCCTGGGTGTAGATGGTGGAAATCTGCCGCTGACCGAAGGCGTCGTACAGTGCGTTGTCGATATCGGCAATGCTCACGCCCAGGCGCCCGGCCATATCGCGGTCGATCTGCAGAAACACCTGCAGGCCACGGTTCTGCAGGTCACTGGCCACATCGGTCAGCTCCGGCTGCTCGCGCAGCGCGCTGACCAGCTTGGGCACCCACTCCTCCAGCAGGCTGATATCCGGCGACTCCATGCTGAACTGGAACTGCGTGCGGCTGACCCGATCCTCAATGGACAGGTCCTGTACCGGCTGCAGGTACAGCTCGATCCCGGGAATCCGCGCCAACTCCGGGCGCAGCCGTTCGATAATCTGGCTGGCGCTGACCTCGCGCTCGGCCCGTGGCGTCAGGTTGATCAGCAGGCGGCCGCTATTGAGCGTCGGGTTGTCGCCATCCACGCCGATATAGGACGACAGGCTGGCCACGGCCGGGTCCTGCAGAATCACCTCGGCCAGGCGCTGTTGGCGTTCGCTCATGGCCTTGAAGGAAATCGACTGCGGCGCTTCGGAAATACCCTGGATCACCCCGGTGTCCTGCACCGGGAAGAAGCCCTTGGGCACGGCCAGATATAGCACGACGGTCAGCGCCAGGGTGCCGATGGCCACCAGCAGGGTCAGCGGCTGATGCTTGAGCACCCAGGTCAGCCAAACACCGTAACGGGCGATCATGCCGTCGATCACCGCCCCGGCGGCGCGGTAGAAGTGCCCTTCTTCTTCGGGCTTTTCCGCTTTGAGCAGGCGCGCGCACATCATCGGCGTCAGGGTCAGCGACACCACCAGGGAAATCAGGATGGCCACCGCCAGGGTGATGGCGAATTCGCGGAACAGCCGCCCCACTACGTCGGCCATAAACAGCAGCGGAATCAGCACGGCGATCAGCGAGATGGTCAGCGAAACCAGGGTAAATCCGATCTGCTTGGCGCCTTTTAGCGCGGCATTTAGCGGGGTTTCACCCTCTTCCAGATGGCGGGCGATGTTCTCCAGCATAACGATGGCATCGTCCACCACAAAACCAGTGGCAACGGTCAGGGCCATCAGGGTCAGGTTATTGATGGTGAAGCCGGCCAGGTACATCACGCCGAAGGTGCCAACCAAGGACAGCGGCACGACGATGGAGGGGATGATGGTGGCCGAGACTTTGCGCAGAAACAGAAAGGTCACCAGCACCACCAGGGCGATGGCCAGCAGCAGCTCATGCTGCACGCCCTTGACCGCCGCGCGGATGGTTTCGGTGCGGTCGGTCAGCACGCTGACCTCGACGCTGGCCGGCAGGCCCTGGGTCAGATTGGGTAACAGCATCTGGATACGGTCGACCACATCAATCACGTTGGCACCGGGCTGGCGCTGCACATTGACCAACACCGCTTCGTTGCGGTTGGCCCAGGCGGCCAGGCGCTGGTTCTCCGCGCCGTCGATGATGGTGGCGACATCTTTAAGACGTAGGGTGGCGCCGTCCTTGTAGCCGAGGATCAGCTCGCGGTATTCGTCGACGGACTTCAACTGATCGTTGGCATCCAGTTGCGAGACCCGGGTCGGGCCATCGAAGTTGCCCTTGGGCTGGTTGACGTTGCTGGCGGTAATCAGCGTGCGCACATCGCTAAGGTTCAAACCGTATGACGCCAGCGCTTCAGGATTGACCCGCAGGCGCACAGCCGGGCGTTGCCCGCCCGCCAGGCTGACCAAACCAACGCCGCTGGTTTGCGCGAGTTTTTGTGCCAGGCGGGTATCAACCAGATCGAACACTTGCGGCAGTGGCAGGTTTTTCGAGCTGATGGCCAGAGTCAGTACGGGGGTGTCAGCCGGGTTGACCTTGTTGTACACCGGCGGCGCCGGCAGGTCGCTGGGCAGCAGGTTGTTTGCACCATTGATCGCCGCCTGTACTTCCTGCTCGGCAACATCCAGCTGTACGTCCAGGTTAAAGCGCAGGGTAATCACCGACGCGCCGCCGGAGCTGGTCGAAGACATCTGTTTCAGCCCGGCCATCTGGCCGAACTGGCGCTCCAGCGGCGCGGTGACCGCACTGGTCATTACGTCCGGGCTGGCGCCAGGGTAGAGGGTCATCACCCGGATGGTCGGGTAATCCACTTCTGGCAGCGCCGAAACAGGCAGCAGGCGGTAGGCGATCAGGCCACTGAAGAAGATCGCCAGCATGATCAGCGTGGTGGCGACCGGGCGCAGGATAAACAGGCGGGAGGCATTCATTGGGCGCGCGGCGCTCGTTCGTCTTCAGGCGCGGTCGGCTCAACCTGGGCAGCGACAGGCTTGTCGTCGATTACTTCGACCTGACTGCCCGAGCGCAGCTTGTCGGTGCCTTCCAGCACCAGGCGTTCACCTGGTTTGAGGCCCTGTTCGACTACGCTGAGTTGGCCGTCGCTGACGCCGACGCTGATTGGCGTCAGCTGTACCTTGTCTTCAGCGTCCACCACATAAGCGAAGGTACCGCTGGCGCCGTACTGCAGCGCAGCTGCCGGCATCAAGGTGACATCTTGCAGGGTTCTCACCCGCAGACGCACGTTGACGAACTGGTTGGGAAACAGCATTTCTTCGGCGTTGGCGAAGCGCGCCTTGAGCTTGACCGTGCCGGTGGCGGTGTCGATCAGGTTGTCGACGCTCTCCAGCTCGCCGTCGGCCAGCTTGATTTTTTCACTGCGATCCCAGGCCTCAACGGCCAGGGTTTCGCCTGCGCGCAGTTGCTGCACCACAGCCGGCAGTTCGGCTTCTGGCAGGGTAAACATCACCGCAATCGGCAGGGTCTGGGTAATCACCACCAGCGGCAACGCATCGCCGGAGCTGACCAGATTGCCGACATCGGCCTGACGGATGCCCAGGCGGCCGGTAATAGGCGCGCGAATCTGGGTGAAGTCCAGGTTCAGCCGCGCGGTGGCGACATTCGCCTGCAGGCTCTTGATCCCGCCACGGTACTGGTTAACCAGGGCTTGCTGGGTGTCGAGGGTCTGTTTGGCAATCGAGTCCTCGGCATACAGGCCGCGATAACGCGCCAAGTCCAGCTCGGCATTGCGCAGCTGCGCCTGGCTTTCCTGCAGCGCGCCTTGGGCCTGCTGCAGGGCAATCTCGTAGGAGCGCGGGTCGATCACTGCGAGCAGATCGCCGGCCTTGATCTGTTGGCCATCTTTGAACAGCACCTTGACCAGTTCACCCGCCACCCGGCCACGCACGTTAACCGTGTTATAGGCGGTGACGGTACCCAGGGCCTTGAGCTCAACCGGGAAATTGCCCTGAGTGACATTAGCCACGCGCACCGGCACCGGCCCGCCATCACGCCAAGGACCGCCACGCTTGGGCGCTTCCGGCGGGCTGGGCCAGAACCACCACAGCAGTAAGGCGAGAACAGCCAGCGCAAGCGAGCCGACCAGCCATTGGCGGGACAGGTTGCGAGGACGGGGGGGAGCTGTGTATCAGGCATGGCGACGATCACTTCCTTGGGGAGCGTGAACGATAAGTAGTATCAGCCGCCCTGCAAAGCCTCTTTACCGCCTATTTACCTTTTCCTTACGTAACTAAATGTCTGATACGAATGGAAAATTATCGGGACCAGTTTTCAACGTCGCGTAGCGCCGGCCCGTAGGGTGGCCGCCAGGGATGACAGGCCATAAATGAAAAGGCTATTTACCCGTTAGGTGTTGCGCGCAATGGGTAGAGTGCGCCATACGCATCAGCGCAGGATCACATGTGTAGGTTGGGTTGAGGAGCAGCGCGACGAAGCCCAACGAGACATGCTGCGACTTGTTGGGCTTCGCTGCGCTCAGCGCCAACCTACGGCTTATTGCCTTGCAACACGCAATGGGTACAAAACCAATGAAAACGGCCTGCAAAGCAGGCCGTTGGACAATCGCTTAGCGGGTGTTACTTGAGCACAGCCATGGCGGCGTCGTAGTTCGGCTCGTCGGCGATTTCGCCAACCAGCTCGCTATGTAGCACTTTGTCGTGCTCATCCAGCACTACCACTGCGCGAGCGGCAACACCCACCAGCGGGCCGCTGGCAATGGCTACGCCGTAGTTCTGCAGGAAGTCGGCGCCACGCATGGTCGACAGGTTAATCACGTTTTCCAGGCCTTCTGCACCGCAGAAACGCGCCTGGGCAAACGGCAGGTCAGTGGAGATGCACAGCACCACAGTGTTGGCCAGTTTGCTGGCGCCGGCGTTGAAGGTACGCACGGAGCTGGCGCAGGTCGGGGTGTCGACGCTTGGGAAAATGTTCAGAACTTTGCGCTTGCCGGCCAGGCTGGCCAGGCTCACGTCGCTCAGGTCACCGGCGACCAGGCTAAACGCCGGCGCTTGCTGACCCACTTGCGGCAGTTGACCGGCGACTTCAACCGGGGAACCTTTGAGGGTGACTTGTGCCATGGGAACGATCCTTATCAACGAAATTGGAGAGGGCTAACAAGTAAGGGCGCGAACCTGCCAAATGGCAAGCCCACGCCCCTGCATAGGTGAAAAACAGAACTGACCGAAAAGTCAGACTATCCTGTCCGCCTAGGCGACACATCATTTTTTTGCAAAGTGATCCTTGGTCAGCTTGACCACGATCGGGCTAAGCAACAGCAGCGACAGCAGGTTGGGGATCGCCATCAAACCGTTGAGGGTATCCGCCACCAGCCAGGCGAAGTCCAGCTGGGCAATTGCACCGAACGGCACAGCGACCACCCAAAGAATGCGGAACGGCAGGATCGACTTGGTGCCGACCATGTATTCCCAGCACTTCTCGCCGAAGTAGCTCCAGCCAAGGATGGTAGTAAAGGCAAACACCACTAGGGCAATGGTCAGAATATAACCACCGACGCCCGGCATGGCCTGTTCGAA
Organism: Pseudomonas sp. C7.1; assembly: GCF_056312395.1. NCBI lineage: Bacteria > Pseudomonadati > Pseudomonadota > Gammaproteobacteria > Pseudomonadales > Pseudomonadaceae > Pseudomonas > Pseudomonas sp. C7.1. The sequence continues at coordinate 1,570,593 of NZ_JBWDTL010000003.1, forward strand.
GGCTGCAGCCGACAATGCCGCACCGCTGACACCGCTGGTCCACACACCGGAGGTGATGATCGCCAGACCGGTCATCGAGCAGATGATGATGGTATCGATAAAGGTCCCGAGCATGCCGATCATCCCCGAACGCACCGGACTGTTGGTGGTGCCGGCTGCTTGAGCGATACCGGCAGTACCCAGGCCTGCTTCGTTGGAGAAAATACCGCGCGCTACACCGAAGCGAATCGCCGCCATCACCGCTGCACCGGCAAAGCCACCGGTAGCCGCTATCGGGGTAAAGGCGTAGGTGAAGATCATTTCAAAGGCCGCCGGGATTTGCGCAGCGTTAACCACCAGCACCACTAGCGCGGCGACGATGTAAGCCACACACATAAAGGGCACCAGGGTCGCGGCCACTTTACCGATACGCTTGATCCCACCCAAGATCACCATGCCAACGAAGACCATGGTCACCACGCCGGTGACCCACAGCGGAATGTTGAAGGTGGTGTGCAGGGCGGCGGCCATGCTGTTGACCTGCACCATGTTGCCGATACCGAAACCGGCAAAGCCACCAAAGATGGCGAACGCGGTACCCAGCCACAGCCACTTTTTGCCCAGGCCGTTCTTGATCGCATACATCGGACCGCCGACGTGCTCGCCGCGCTTGTCCTTCTCGCGGTAATGCACCGCCAGCACCACTTCGCAGTACTTGGTGGCCATACCGACCAATGCAGTGCACCACATCCAGAACAATGCACCGGGACCGCCGAGGAAGATCGCGGTGGCGACACCGGCGATATTGCCGGTACCGACGGTGGCGGCCAGGCAGGTCATCAGCGCCTGGAACGGGCTGATTTCACCGCTTTCGGCATCGCCTTTTTGGCGGCCTTGCCACATTAATTTGAAGCCGGCGCCGATCTTGCGCAGCGGCATAAATTTCAGGCGCAACATGAGGAACAGGCCAGTGCCGAGAATCAGCACCAGCATGGGCGAGCCCCAGACCACGCCGTTGAGTTGATTGACCAGGGTGTTGACGAATTCCATGCTCATTTCCTTATTCTTGTAGTGAACGCGAGGTGGGTAGCCTTCGCTTGTCCGATTGCCGGGTAGGCCAGGCTGTTACACAGAACACGAGCCGGGTTGGCGCGCCTGGAAACAACCGTTCGGGCTATACCAGTCAGCACAACGACTGCCCGGTGGTCAGCGGCGGTCAGTATATGAAGACTGTGATAGTGGTTTTCACTGTTTAGATTTCAACGCTCAGAGGTTTTGAGCGAGGGGCGCAATTTAAACGCGAATTAACTGGGTTAATCCAGCGCTGCCCCGCAGAAACATGGCCTAGAAATCGCGCCGATAGAATAAATCCAAAGAACTGGCCAACCCGCTGGCAGCCTCTAGGTAGAGCCGTCTGCTTAGTTCATAGCGCAACGCAATGGTATTAGCCGGCTCAAACACCCCCACGCCATAACGCAGGCTTAGGCGCTCGGACAGGTTGCCGCTGGCCACCACACTGGTGGTTACTCCCGAGCCCTGAGTGTCGAGCTGAAAATCGCTGATACCCAGGCCCTGCGCCAGGCTATTGACCATCGGCGCACTGCCGGCCATGCCCAGGGCCAGGGCTGCCTGAGCCAGCATCGTGTTGTCACCGCCGCCCTGCCCCAGCGGCCGGCCCATAACCAGGTAAGACAAGGCCTGCTCCTGGCTCATGGCCGGCTCGGAGAACACCGTACTGGTCGGTTGCGCAGCATTACCACTGAGGCGCAGGCCGGCAGTCATATCATCGACTTGGCGCACAGCCTCGATATCAAGAAATGGCTGATCAATCGGCCCGGCAAACAGCAAGCGCGCGCGGCGCACATTCAGGCGCTGGCCATAGGCGCGGAAGCGGCCCTTGTTCAGGCTTAGCTCGCCACGGGTGTCCAGGTCATTGCCGATATGCACGCGGCCGAGCAGCTCGGCGTCCAGACCAAAGCCGCTGAAGGTCAGGCGCTGCTGGCCGACCTCGACATCAATATCCATGGCGATTGCCGGGGCCTGTTGCTGCGTGTTTTCGCGGCCCACCACTTGGGCATCGCTGGAAACCTGTACGGTTGAGGGCGGCAGTTCGCGCACTTCAATCTTGCCGCTGGGGATCAGCACCTTGCCGGCCAGCGACAGCTGCTCATCACGCAAACTCAGGCGCAGGTCCGGTTCCACTTCTAGCGCGGCGTAGGGCTCCACCGTCACCGGTAGGCGGCTGCCACGCAGCTGCATATCCGCAACCAGCCCATCGGCCCAGCTCAACTCACCATTGAGGCTGCCCTGGCCTTGCTCGCCACTGCGCCAATCACCCTCCAACTGCAGCCGTTCACCCTCAATGCGGGCTTGCAGTTGCAGCTGTTCGATACTCATCGGCAGCTCGCCGCCGCTTATTTCGCCATTCACAACACGCAGGTTGCCGTTGATCTGCGGCGCCAACAGCCCGCCCGACAAGGTGCCCACGCCATTCAGCTGCCCGGCAATACGTTCGACCATCGGCACAAACGGACGCGCCAGCGCCAGGTCCAGACCATTTAGGCGGAAGCTGCCGGACAGTGGCTTACTCGCCGGGCGCGGATCGAGCTGGGCCTGCAGCGACAGTTCGCCGATGGCTGGGCCGCGCAGTTCCAGCAGGCTATCGATGCGTTGCGGGCGCAATTGCGCGCTCAGGCGCAGGCTGTCATAGGCAAAGTCCAGCCACTGCTGCTGATCACGGATACGCCAGACGCCGCTGCCGGCATCCAGTTCCAGGCTGCCATTCGGCCCGCTGGCAGGCAGGTCCAGTTGCAGCCGACCGTTGAGTTGGCCCTGCCAGGCGAAATCCTCTGGCCACAATGCGGCAAGGCTGTCCATGGGAAAGTTGCTCAGCTGGTAGTTCAGCTTGGGCTGCGGCAGCAGGCGCTGCTCCGTGCCACACAGGCTGGCACTACCCGAGCGCCAGCAGTGCGCGCCGAGGCTGAGCTGCCCATTGGCCAGCCGCACCAGCGTGGCCGGCTGTTGCAGGCGCCAATCCTGCCCACCGCTTTGCACCTCGCCACGGCTCAGGCTGCCGCGCCAGTTACCCTTGTGCAATTTACCGGCCAGAGCCAGTTGGCTTTGTAGCAAGGGACCTTGCAGCTGCAGTTCAAGGCTTTGCTGTTGCTGGTCACCGGCAGCATTGGCGGTCAGGCGGCCCAGGTCGGTTTCGCCGAGCTGAACACCCTGCGCATCCAGGGTTAACTGGCCACGTTGGGCGCTGTTCAGGTTGGCGTTGAGTTTGAGCTGTTGCAGGCGTTGATCATCAAAGGCCAGGCGCTGACCTTGCAGCTGCAACTGGCCTTGGGGCGCTTGCAGGTTACCGGCCAGATCCAGCTGGCCATTGAGTTGGCCCTGCAAGCCGGGCCAGAGCTGACCCAGTCGCGGCATCGCCAGCAGCAACTGGCCGCTCAGTTGTTGTTGCAAAGCTGCTTGGCCGCTGATGCGGTTATCACCCAAGCGGATATCCAGGGCACTCAACTCGCCCTGTTCTAACCCGCCGGCAAACTTCGCCAGCACCTTGGCCGGTTGCCCACGCAAACGGCCGGCAAGGTCGATATCGGCGCTCAGCTTGAGCTGTTGATTGATCAGACTGCCAGAGCTGTTTAACGGCCCTGCCAGCGTGCCGGGTAGCTCGGCCAGCCAGTAAGCCGGATCAAGCTGACTCAGTTGCAGGCGCACATCCCAGCTCAGTTGCTCGGCAAACCCCAGGCTGACCTGACCTTCGGCGCGGCCTTGCCCGGCCTGCAGGCGCAGCTCGGGCAGATACAGCTTTTGCAGATCGCCACTCAGCGGGCTTTGCAAGCTAAAGGCGCCGGCTGGGCCATCCAGCTCGGCGGCGAAATGGCCGAGGTAGTTGCCATCCTGATAGGCCAGCTCGCCCTTGAGCGTCTGCAGCAGCACGGGCGGCTCTTCCTCCAGAGGATAGAGACGCTGCCAGGGGAAGTTCTGCCAGTTAAAGCGGCTGTCCAGGCTCAGGCCCTGCTGCCAGTTCAACTCGCCGCTGACTTGGACGTGCTGCTCTGCGCTGGCGGTCAGGCTCAGGTTGCTGATCGCGGCGCCGTCGGCCTTGAGCAATCCATCCAGCGCCAAAGCAATCGGCCCCTCGGTTGCCGGTAAGCTGGCACTGCCGTTGACCTGATAACCGTCCTGCAAATCGCCCTGGGCATTTAGCTCAAGCTGTTCAAGGTTCAGGCTATCCGGCAGCTCGGTGCTGGCTTTAAAGGCCGCGACCTGCAAGCGCAGTTGCGCCGGCAGGTGTTCAGCCAAGGGTTGCAGCCAGCCGCTTAGCTCGCCGGTCAGATAACCGCTGCTGCTGGCCGTGACCTGTACCCGCTCGCGCAGCTCACCCTCAAGCTGCAACGTCACCGGCCAGGCTTGCTGCTCGGGTGCCGGTAATTGCAGCTGGCCGCTTAACTGCAACGGCCAGTCGCCGGAGGTTTGCACCTTACCCGTTAGCGCTAGCTGCAAATCAGCAGTGTTCAGGCTGAGGTTATCGACCTGGATGCCAAGCCTCGTCCAGCGCGCGGCCAGCTGTAGGCCTTGCAGCTGCTCGATACCATTAAGTTGCAGGCTGTCGATACGCACCTGCCCCAGTTGCAACGCCAGCGGCAGGCTCAGATCCGGCAGACTGAGGGGCTCACTGCTGGACTGTTGATCATCCGGGAACACCAGGCTGATCGGCCCACTGTGCAGCTGCTCGATACATAGAGTCAGGCGCAACAGGCAGGCGGGTGACCAGTCCAGGCTGGGCGCCATCACGAGCACGCTGTTATCGCCCTGCTGCCAGCGCAGCTGCTGTGCGTTCCAGCTGCCGCCCAGGCGGCCATTGAAGTCGTCCACCTGCAAGCCCGGCACCTGCGCCAATAGCCAGCGGCTGCCGGCCTGGGTGCCCACTAGCAGGCTCAGGCTGACGACCAGCACCAACAGCAGCCCGATGAGACTGAACAGCCCATAACGCAGCCAGCGCGTCACAGTTCCGGCCCCATGGAGAAGTGCAAACGCACGCCGCCCTGGTCATCCAGCGGGTGCGCCAGATCAAGGCGCAATGGCCCCAGCGGCGATACCCAGCGCACGCCCACACCCACCGCGCTTTTCAGCGATGGAATCTGCAGCGAATCGAAGGTATTGCCCTGGTCGAAGAAGCTCGCCAGGCGCCAGCGCTCGGTCAGGCTGTATTGGTATTCCAGGCTGCTGGTAAACAGATAGCGCCCGCCGACCTTGTCGCCGGCGCGGTTTTCCGGCGACAGGCTCTGGTAGTCATAGCCGCGCACGCTCTGGTCACCCCCGGCAAAGAAGCGCAGCGATGGTGGCACCTTGGCAAAACCATCGGACTCGGTGCCGCCCACCTGTACCCGGCCCAGCACGCGGTGGCGCTGGAAGAACGTAGTCAGGCCTTTAAGCTGGATATTGCCGTGCAGCACATTGGCATCGGATAACAGCCCCTTGGCCGCGCCGGACAGATCAAACTGCAGACGGTAGCCGTGGTTGGGGTCGATCTGATTGTCGCTCTGCAGGTAGGAGTAGCTGATGCCCGGCATCAACAGCGTGCTGATGCCGGCATCATCACCGAGGTCGTACTCCTCGTGCTGCCACTTCAGTGACAGCACGCGCTGCCAGCCACTGTCGAGCTTGCTGTGCCACTCCGGGCCAACGGTCAGCAGACGGCTGCTGCTGTCGGTATTGGCTAGATCTTCGGCCTGGTAGCCGCCGGCCACGCGCAGTTTGTCGGTCAGCGGCGGATCGAGCGGCACGTCGTACCACAGACCGACATTCTGTCTAGGTGCTGAAAGCTCGAATTCCGCGCCATAGCTATGCCCTTGTGGGTTGGCCCAGTGCCGCGTCCAGTTGGCCCGGCCACGCGGGCCCACGTCGGTGGAAAAACCCAAGCCAAGCCCCATGCTACGAGGCTTGCGCGCCTGTAATTGAACCTGCACCGGGATCTGTTCGGCACCTGCGCTGCCGGGGTTGGCGTCCACCTGCACCGACTCGAAATAACCGCTGGAACGCAGCGCCTGATACAGCTCGGCAATCAGCGCCGAGTCATAAGGGGTATCCGCCGGGAACGGCACCATGCGCTGCAGCAACTCCTCGTCGAAGGGTGCATCGCCAACAAAACTCACAGCGCCCAGTTGGTAACGCGGCCCGCTGAGATAAACCAGCTCGATATCGGCAACCCCAGCGGCGGGGTCAATGGTGAGTCGCTGACTGCTAAAACGCCCGGCGAAAAAGCCATAGCGCGAAGCCTGATTCTGAATCTCGCGCTTGGCTGCGTCGTAACGCCCGTGATTAAGCTGCGCCCCGCTGCGCAGCTGCGGGTCATTGGGCGTGCGGAAGTCATGCAGCTGCGCCGCAGGGCCATCGATACGCACCAGCACATCACGCAACCGCACCGGCTCACCCGGTTGGATGCGCAGGGTCAGGCGCGGCGTTGCGCTATCACTGACCTCGCTGGTGATCTGCGCATGGTAGTAACCCAGGGCCTGGGCAGCTTTTTCCGCTTGGTTCTCGGCCACCCGGCGAAAGCGTTGCAGGGCCTCGGCATCACGCTCGCCCAGGCCACCGATATAGCCTTCGATATTGCGTTTCAGCGCACTATTGGCCGGCTCAACCCGCACACGCAACTGCGCTTCGGCCAGAGCCGTAGCGCTCAGCAGCAGAACAAACAGCCCAGCGAGAAGGTTGGGGAAAACAGACATGGGGGCGATGCTAGCACGAGCTCTGGGCCAAATTAGAGCAGCGATGCAGGCAAATAGTTGCGACCCAATAGTTACGACTCAGTGTGTCGGCATACACACCGAGTCGGCCATTATCAGGCGCTGGCTTTGACGGCGACTTGTGGGCTGGGGTGGAAAAACACGTGCTCGATAATCGGGCCAATGGCCACCTCGCCGATTTCCTCGTAGCCCTGACGTTTATAAAAAGCCAGGTAATGTGGATTGCCTGTATCCAGCATCACGCCCTGAGAGCCGGCATCCTCGGCGCACCAGTTGTGCAGCGCCTCCAGCAGCTGCTCACCGAGGTGCTGGCCCTGGTATTCCGGGTGAATGCCCAGCAGCGGCAGCACGTGGTACGGGCCCGGCGGCAAGCAGGCGATTACTGCATCGTGATATTCCAGATAACGCTTGGTGCAACGAAAACCGGTGGTCAGCAGCATACGCATACGCCAGCCCCAACTTTCGGTGATGTCCATGCGTCGCTGTGGCGGTGCGATCAGCGCCATGCCTATCAGGCGGTCGTCGATCAGCAGGCCAATGGCAGGCAGGTCTTCATTAAAATGTTGCTGCACCAGCTCGCGCACGGTGGCGCGCACGCGCTGGTCATAGCCTGGTCGCTCGGCTTCAAACAGATAGGCGAAGGTGGGGTCGTGACGGTAGGCGTGGTACAGCAGCGAGCGTGCTTCGCGGGCATAACCACCATCGAGCATGCGTACTTCGGCGAGACTGTTGGGCATTGATTTGACCTCTGTTGTTCTTGATGTAGCGGGCCTGCCGCCACGTTAGCACCGCGCACCCTGCACCGCCACAGGCTGGCAGGCAGGGGCGCTAATGGGCTAGCATCGCGGGCTTTCCAGAGTCACAGTCAGGACTGCCGCCCATGAAGATCGTTTCCTTCAATATCAATGGCCTGCGAGCACGCCCCCATCAATTGGCAGCACTGATCGACAAGCACCAGCCGGACGTGATCGGCCTGCAGGAAACCAAGGTGGCCGACGAGCAGTTCCCTGAGGCGGATATTCGCCAGCTCGGCTATCACGTGCATTACCACGGTCAGAAAGGCCATTACGGCGTTGCCCTGCTCTCGCGCCAGGAGCCGCTGAGCCTGCACAAGGGCTTTCCCGGTGATGCTGAAGACGCCCAGCGACGCTTTATTTACGGCACCTTTGCCGATGCCCAGGGCAACCCGGTGACGGTAATGAATGGCTACTTCCCCCAGGGCGAAAGCCGCGACCACCCGACCAAGTTCCCGGCCAAGCAGCGCTTCTATGCGGACTTGCAGAACCTGCTGGTTAGCCAGTTCAGCCCCGAACAGGCGCTGGTGGTGATGGGCGACATCAATATCTCGCCGGAGGATTGCGACATCGGCATCGGTGAGCCGAACCGCCTGCGCTGGCTGAAAACCGGCAAGTGCAGCTTCCTGCCAGAAGAACGCGAGTGGCTGGCCACCCTGAAGAACTGGGGGCTGGTCGACAGCTTTCGTCACCTCAATCCGACGGTGAATGACCGTTTCAGCTGGTTCGACTACCGCAGCCGAGGTTTCGAAGACGAACCCAAGCGCGGCCTGCGCATCGACGTGATTCTCGCCTCCCAGGGGCTGCAAGCGCGGATCAAGGATGCTGGCGTCGACTACGACCTGCGCAGCATGGAAAAGCCGTCGGACCATGCACCGATCTGGCTGGAGCTGGGCGAGTAGCCCTGCACTAAAGCGTTCACCAAGAGAAGTGACTGTCATATTTCAGTCACTTTTTTGTCTTATATTCGCAGCACTTCACTCATCCATAAAAGGTGTTTACCGCATGTTGCGCGCCTGCTCTGCCTTCGAACGTGATACCTGGATTCGCACCGTCAGTTTTCTGCTGCTCGGTTCCATCTGCTCCGCCCTGCCCGGGTCGGTATTTGCCGCCCTGCCCATCCCCAGTGACAACAGCAGCGTGCTGCGCATCCAGGGCTCCAACACCATTGGCGCGCGGCTTGGCCCGGCGCTGGTAAAAGGCCTATTCGAAGAACAGGGCCTGAGCGCCATTCGCATTGAAGCAGGCGCTGCGCAAAACGAGCAGAAGATCATCGGTAAGACCACCGATGGCCGCAGCGTAAGTATTGAAGTGGCGGCCCACGGTTCGGGCACCGGTTTTACCTCGCTAGCCGACGGCAGCGCCGAGCTGGCAGCCTCTTCCCGGCCAATCAAAGACAGCGAAGCCACCAGCCTATTAGCCTTGGGTGATCTGAAAAGCGCCAGCGCCGAGCAGATCATCGCCCTCGACGGCCTGGCCATTATCCTGCATCCAAGCAACCCGCTCGCCGCGTTGAATACTGCTCAACTGGCACAGGTATTTGCCGGCGAGATCAGCGATTGGGCGCAACTCGGCGCCCCAGCCGGTGCCATCACCCTGTATGCCCGCGATGACAAATCCGGCACCTTCGACACCTTCAAGGAGCTGGTGCTGAGCGCCAGCGGCAAGGCCCCGGCCCCTGCTGCCAAGCGTTTTGAGTCCAGCGAACAACTCTCCGACTCGGTCAGCCAGGACCCTAACGGCATCGGCTTTATCGGCCTGCCGTACATCCGCCAAGCCAAGGCCGTGGCAATTGCCGCCGGCGATTCGCAACCCATGCTGCCCAGCCTGACCTTGGTTGCCACCGAGGATTACCCGCTGTCGCGCCGGCTGTTTCTGTATAACCAGCCGGAATTGAGCAACCCTTGGGGCCGTGCGCTGGTGCAGTTCGCCCACAGCACGCGCGGCCAGGCGATTGTCGACCAGAGCGGGTTTATCGCGCAGACAGTGCAAGCCGTAAAAATCCCCGCCAACGCGCAAATGCCGGCGAGCTACCAAGATCTGGCGAATAACGCCCAGCGGTTATCGGTGAACTTCCGCTTTCAGGAAGGCAGCGCCAACCTCGACAACAAGGCCCTGCGCGACCTCAACCGACTGATGGCCTACCTGCGCGAGCAAAACAAGCTGCACGACAAGGTGGTGCTGGTGGGCTTCGGCGATACCAAGGCCGACACCGCCCGCGCTGAACTGTTGTCCAAACTGCGCGCCATGGCGGTACGCCGTGAGCTGAATAAGAGCGGCGTGATCTTCCGCGACATCATCGGCCTGGGTGATGAACTGCCAGTGGCCGCCAACAGCGGCGATGACGGGCGGATCAAGAACCGCCGCGTGGAGGTTTGGGTTTACTAAACCTGGCGCAGCCTTGGCGTTGTTTGCAGGTATTGCAGCATCAGGCAGTGATTAACAGCGCTGAGTGGCTAAGCTGAACACACACCCAACGGCCCGAGGTTTTCTCATGCCTGTAAGCAAGCCTCTGCGCCTGATCCTGCTGCTGGTCCTGCTGATCGGGCAAACCGTTCAGGCTGCAGTGTTCCGGGTATATGGCAGCCACGATGGCTTCCCTAAATACTTTGAACAGGATGGCGAGGCCAAGGGCATTGTCGTAGACATCAGCAAACACTGCCTGAGCCAGATGCAGGTGCCCTACGAGATCCAGCTGCTGCCCTGGAAACGCGCCTACACCATGGCAGAACGCGGCGATGGCGGTGTGATCGGTTTGTCGGTCAGTGAAGAGCGCCTGGCCCTGTTCGACTTTTCCGCGCCGATCTTCACCGAACATATCGTGCTGGTGGTACAGAAGGGCCGTGAGTTCCCCTACCAGAACATCACTGACCTGAAAGATAAGCTGATCGGCGCCACCATCGGCACCAGCTATGGCACTGCCTATGACGAAGCCGTGGCCAACGGCACCCTAACCATCGTCGGTTTCAACGACACCCGCAGCGGGCTTGGCATGCTGCAGCGTGAGCGCATCGATGCAATCCTGCTCGGCTCCAGCATCGATATCCGTCGGCTCGCTCAGAGCTGGCCAGGCTTGCAGGCCGATGTTTTCACTACTCTGCCACTGCCGTTCAAGAGCGACAGCAAGCACATGGGCATTGCCAAATCGCTGAAAATGGGCTGGTTCCTTGAGCAGTTCAACCAGTGCCTGAAAAATGGCTACGACACGGGCGTTTTTGCCCCGATCATTTATCAGTACAACAACTGAACCCCCGCGCCTTCGCCGCGCAACAGCATATGCGCCTGCTCTGGTTGCAACAGAGTGCAGGGCCAGATGATGAGTTTGCCCCGCCGGGAACACCGCATTAGTCGCACATGCACAAGGCCCGCAGTTGCGGGCCTTGTGCGTTGTGGCGTTGAAAGCCTTAGCGGCTGGCTTTCATTACATCTCTGGACACGTACTTGCCTATCTCGAACTTGCCGATGGCCGTACGGTGCACTTCGTCCGGGCCGTCAGCCAGGCGCAGGGTGCGCTGCATGGCGTACCAGTAAGCCAGCGGGAAGTCGTTGGATACCCCGGCGCCGCCGTGGATCTGGATCGCGCGGTCGATCACTTTTAGCGCGACGTTCGGTGCGACCACCTTGATCTGGGCGATCTCGCTGGCGGCGATCTTGTTACCCACGGTGTCCATCATATAAGCCGCGTTCAGTGTCAGCAGGCGGGCCATGTTGATCTCCATACGCGAATCGGCGATCAGGTCGATATTGCCGCCCAGTCGGGCCAACGGCTTGCCGAAGGCGGTACGGCTGATGGAGCGCTCGCACATCAGCTTCAGCGCGCGCTCGGCCATGCCGATGGAGCGCATGCAGTGGTGAATACGGCCTGGGCCAAGGCGACCCTGGGCGATTTCGAAGCCACGGCCCTCACCCAGCAGTACGTTTTCGTAGGGCACCCGTACGTTGTCGAACAGCACCTCGGCGTGTCCATGGGGCGCGTCGTCATAGCCGAACACCGGCAGCGGACGCAGCACTTTCACACCAGGGGCATCCATCGGCACCAGAATCATCGAGTGCTGCTGGTGGCGCGGCCCATCCGGGTTGGTCAGGCCCATGAAAATCATAATTTTGCAGCGCGGATCGCAGGCCCCGGAGGTCCACCACTTGGTGCCGTTGATAACCCACTCATCACCTTCACGGACGGCACGGGCCTGCATATTGGTGGCGTCGGATGAGGCCACCCCTGGCTCGGTCATGGCAAACGCAGAGCGGATGGTGCCGTCCAGCAGGGGCCCCAGCCACTGCTCCTTCTGCGCATCATTTGCGTAGCGCACCAGCACTTCCATATTGCCGGTATCTGGTGCGGCGCAGTTGAACGGCTCTGGGCCGATCAGCGAGCTGCCCATGATTTCCGCCAGCGGCGCGTATTCGCTGTTGGTCAAGCCGGCACCCAGCTCGGACTCCGGCAGAAACAGGTTCCACAGGCCTTCGGCCTTAGCCTTGGCTTTCAACTCTTCCATGATCGCGGTGGGCTGCCAGCGGTCGCCTTCATTGACCTGTTGCTCGAACACGGCTTCGGCTGGATAGACATGGGTCTCCATAAACGCGGTGACGCGCTCACACAGCTGCTGAACCTTGGGGGAGTAGGCGAAATCCATGATGGCTACCTTCTGACGCTGATTTTGGGGAGTTCGGTGAAGTGGAAATGATGCTAGTGCAGGCCTTAGGATTTATCTAATCTATTCTCACCGTGTATAAACATTCATCACCGATATATGATCCACTGATACCGACTACCTGCGGAGCGAGCCTGTAATGAATCTGAACAAGGTCGACCTCAACCTCTTCGTCGTCTTCGATGCCATCTACACCGAGGCCAATCTGACCCGCGCCGGACAGATCGTCGGCATTACTCAGCCCGCAGTGTCCAACGCCCTCGCGCGTTTGCGCGAAACCTTTAATGACCCGCTGTTTGTACGCACCGCCCAGGGCATGGTGCCCACGCCGATGGCGCAGAACATCATCGCTCCGGTGCGCAACGCGCTGCAGCAGCTGCGCATCTCGGTGCAGGAAAGTCGCATCTTTAACCCGGCGCAGGCCAACAAGACCTTTCGCATTAGCATGACCGACCTCACCGAGGTCATCGTCCTGCCACCGCTGTTTCAGCGCCTACGCCGCATGGCGCCGAATGTGAACATCGAAAGCATGTTGGCGCGGCGCCGCGAAACCACCAAGGAACTGGCCGCCGGCCGCCTGGATTTCGCCGTGGACGCGCCACTTAACACCGACCCGCAGGTACGCCACGTCAAGCTGATGGAAGATCGCTACGTCTGCGCCATGCGCCGTGGCCATCCGCTGGCCAAAGAGAAAATCAGCCTCGACGAATACATGGGCATGACCCATATCCATATCTCCAGCCGCCGCAGCGGCCTCGGCCACGTCGACCTGGCGCTGGGCCGAATGGGCATCCAGCGCAAGATCGCCCTGCGCTCGCAGCATTACCTGATGGCCACCACCGTTCTGCAAGGCACCGACATGGTCATGACCGTGCCGGAACGCTTCGCCCGGCGTAACGACCTGCACTTTGTCGAATTACCAATCAAGGACATGACGCCGCTGGAAACCCATCTGTACTGGCACGAAAGCACCGACCAGGACCCGGCCAACCGTTGGATGCGCGAGCAGATCATCGAAATTTCCCAGCAGGCCACGGCCCAGGAAAAGAAAGGGTAACGGCGAATGCGCTGCGCTATTTAACTCAAGGAAATCATCAAGCGAATGCCGCCAATATGCTTCAATAGCCAGGATGGCCCTGCCTTTGAAACCGCCGGCGATTAACTCAGGTGCCGCACGAGGATAACAACATGAATTCAATCCGGATTATCTCTATCGCACTGGTCGTGGCGGGCCTGTTGGGGTTGCTGTATGGCGGTTTCAGCTACACCAAGGACACCACAGCAGTGAAGCTCGGCCCGATCGAACTCTCGGTACAAGAGAAGGAAAGAGTCAACGTGCCGATTTGGGCGGGCATTGGCGCCATTCTCGCGGGCGGTTTGCTGTTCGGCTTCGCCGGTAGAAAGCCTTAAGCCTTTCACTGACTCATTTTATTAGAAATGATGCTCAGCCAAGCGAATGGCTCGTAGGGGTTGTGGAGCGCAGGTAGTCGCGACCAGAGTAAGCGCCTATGCAGCGTGCCCAGATCGAAGCGTCGATTAAATCGGTACGTAAATGCGCCCAAATGATGCACGCATCACCCAGATCTACGAAGGCTCCAGCGAGATCCAGCGTTTTGTGAGCATCTAGAGTCAAGCTGCGCAGGCCCATCCATCAATCGGTTTCCGCGATGCCTTGTAAAGCGGCGCGGCAACGCTCTTCGGCCGTGTCCAATTCCAGCTGCATCTGCTGGATATCGAGTAATTGCTGCTCCAGTTGCAGACGCCGCTCGGCGATTTTGCCCAACATGATGTCGAGCTGGTGACGATTGTCGCCCTGCGGGTCGTACAGCTCGATCAGGGTCTTGCATTCGGCCAGAGAGAAACCAATGCGCTTGCCGCGCAGGATCAGCTTTAGCGCGACCCTGTCCTTGGCCGTATAGATCCGCTCCTGGCCGCGGCGAGCCGGCAACAGCATGCCCTGCTCTTCATAGAAGCGAATGGTCCGGGTGGTCACATCCAGCTCGCGCGCCAGTTCGGAAATGCTGTAGGTCTTGGCGGTCATGCTTGATCCTTAGTCGATTGTCCATAACCCATGCCGCACAGGGGCTCCCGCGACATGGGTTCATGGCTATAAACCTTAGAACGCTAACAACTCATTACGTTAACGTCAACGCAGCATGTGACGGAGGATAAAACCCAGGTGCGTTGCGCAAAAAGCTACCTGATTAGCAACGAGCCTCAGCCCTTGTCATCGCAAGCCGGCCAGGAGTAACTACGCGGCGATTTTCCGGCTCGCCGTGCAAGCAACTGCGTGTAACCCCGTTATTTTCGTCCACGGTTGCACTCCTGAAGAACCGTTGGCGGTAGTAGCTGAACATCATTACTAATCAGGAAAAGCTATATGACGGCTGCGGATTCCACGCTGATCCGGACACCCATTCCACGAGCATCCGGACACTGATTCCACAGCCATCCGGACACTTTCTGGCAGGCAGCTACGCAGGATTTATTCACTACCATTGGCCTCTTTTTCGAAGCAGAGAGGTCGTCGTGGAGCGTTTATCCATGCGTAAAATCCGTGAAGTGTTGCGCCTCAAGTTCGATTGCGGGCTGTCTGTCCGTAAGATCTCCCGCAGTCTGGGCATAGGTCACAGCAGTGCCGGTGATTACCTTTGCCGATTCACGGCCTGCGGCCTCTCCTGGCCGCTCCCTACTGAGTTGTCCGACGCCGAGCTGGAGCGGCGCCTGTTCCCGCCACCGCCGGAGATCCCCTCTGAGCAACGACCAACTCCCGACTGGGCCTGGGTGCATGCCGAGCTGCGCCGACCAGGCGTGACCCTGGCGCTGCTCTGGCAGGAGTATCGGCTGGGCCAGCCACAGGGCTTCCAGTACAGCTGGTTCTGCGAGCACTACCGGGCCTGGGCCGGCAAGGTCGATGTGGTGATGCGCCAGGAGCACCGCGTCGGCGAGAAGCTGTTCGTCGACTATGCCGGCCAGACGGTGCCGGTGATCGACCGGCACAGCGGCGAGATCCGTCAGGCGCAGGTGTTCGTCGCGGTGCTCGGTGCCTCCAGCTACACCTTCGCCGAGGCCACCTGGTCGCAGCAGTTGCCCGACTGGCTGGGCTCCCATGCCCGCTGCTTCGCCTTCCTCGGCGGGGTACCGGAGATCGTGGTGCCGGACAACCTGCGCAGTGCGGTGAGCAAGGCCCATCGCTACGAACCGGACATCAACCCCAGTTACCGCGATCTGGCCGAGCACTATGGTGTGGCGGTGGTGCCGGCGCGGGCCCGTAAGCCGCGCGACAAGGCCAAGGCCGAGGTCGGCGTGCAGGTGGTCGAGCGCTGGATCCTCGCCGCCTTGCGCCATCGCCAGTTCTTCTCCCTGGACGAACTCAACCGGGCCATCGCCGTGCTGCTGGAGCGACTCAACCAACGGCCGTTCAAGAAGCTACCGGGCTCCCGCCAGGCGGCTTTCGACAGCCTGGATCGCCCGGCCCTGCGGCCTTTACCGGAGCAGCCCTACGTCTATGCCGAGTGGAAGAAGGCGCGGGTGCACATCGACTACCACGTCGAGGTCGATGGGCATTACTACTCGGTGCCCTACCAGTTGGTGAAGAAGCAGCTGGAGGTGCGTCTGACGGCGCGCACCGTGGAGTGCTTCCACGCCAACCAGCGGGTGGCCAGCCACGTACGCTCCCTGCACAAAGGCCGGCACAGCACGCAGACCGAGCACATGCCCAAGAGCCATCGCGAGCATGCCGAGTGGACGCCGCAACGGCTGATCCGCTGGGCCGAGCAGACCGGCCCGAACACCGCCGGGGTGATCGGCCACATCCTCGAACGGCGCGTGCATCCACAGCATGGCTACCGGGCCTGCCTGGGCATCCTGCGCCTGGGTAAGCACCACGGCGAAGAGCGGCTGGAAGCCGCCTGCCAACGCGCCCTGAGCCTCGGTGCCTGTAGCTACAAGAGCCTCGAATCGATCCTGCGCCAAGGCCTGGAAAACCTGCCGCTGACTCAACAGAACCTGCCCCTGCTACCGGACGACCATGCCAACCTGCGCGGCCCCGGCTACTACCACTGAACCCAAGGAACCCCACCATGCTGCCCCATCCAACCCTAGATAAGCTCCAGACCCTGCGCCTGCACGGCATGCTCAAAGCCCTCGCCGAACAACTGAAAACGCCCGACATCGACAGCCTGAGCTTCGAAGAACGCCTCGGCCTGCTGGTCGACCGCGAGCTGACCGAGCGCGACGACAAGCGCCTGAGCAGCCGCCTGCGCCAGGCCCGGCTCAAGCACAACGCCTGCCTCGAAGACATCGACTACCGCGCCCCGCGCGGGCTGGACAAGGCGCTGATCCTCCAGCTGAGCAGCGGTCTGTGGCTACGCGACGGCCTCAACCTGATCATCAACGGCCCGACCGGCGTCGGTAAGACCTGGCTGGCCTGCGCCCTGGCCCACCAGGCCTGCCGGGACGGCTACAGCGTGCGCTACCTGCGCCTACCGCGGCTGCTGGAAGAACTGGGCCTGGCCCATGGCGACGGCCGCTTCGCCAAGCTGATGAGCGGCTACGCCAAGACCGACCTGCTGATCCTCGACGACTGGGGCCTGGCACCGTTCACCACCGAACAGCGCCGCGACATGCTGGAGCTGCTGGACGACCGCTACGGCCAACGCTCGACCATCGTGACCAGCCAGATGCCGGTGGACAACTGGCACGAACTGATCGGCGATCCAACCCTGGCCGACGCCATCCTCGACCGCCTGGTGCACAACGCCTACCGGATCAATTTGAAGGGCGAATCGATGCGCAAGCGGGCGAAGAAATTGACGGCACCGGGCACCTCAGACTAACAATGCCACCCCTGCGTCGCTGCGCTCCGACTGCCCGGCCGGATGGTCGTGGAACGGGTGGCCGGATGTGCGTGGAAATCCCGGCCGGATAAGCGTGGACTGGGTGGCCGGATGGCGTGGAATGCGCAACGGCGACACGAACGCCACTTGACCCGCCAGCAACGGGTTGTTGCTGTAGATACGCAAAACTGCGCCATGTCAGCAGGATTGGAGTTCTTATTGAACTGTCCAACGCTCATAGGGCTTGATTTATCTGAATGCTTTCCGTTGGCCCTTTGGCTACCTGCCGGCCATTCAATCCAAGAGAAGCCTACTGCGGGCGATCCGACGTCACCGCCGACTCCGGTTCTTCCGGCGCATGCAGATCGGCGTAGATGTTCTCTGCTAGCGCAATATCTTCATCCGTCAGGTGCTGGAACAAGCTCGTCCGCTTACGCTTAGAGACACGTCCGCTGTTCTCGTAAATCACCGCAATAAGTAATTCAAGATCCCGGTTCGACAGATCCAGTTCGCGATTCATTTGCTCTTTGAATCTATCGCGGCGGACGAGGTGGTTGACCTCATCACGCATGAGTCCATCCAGAACTCGCGCAGCGCTTTTATTGACCTCGCCCTGCAGATCAGTGAAGTCCAGGTGGGCGAACAGATGGGCATGCGCCTCATCCAGTTCAGGGTCGCTGGCCAAGTCCCTCCGGTGGTACTGCGTAGCGCTAAGTAGCCGCCGTGAGAGTGCGTCGAGCGTGCCGATATAACTGTCCAGATTGACCAGAAGGCCGGCGGAGATAGGCATGATGATGCCCTGCAGCTTGAGGCCTTCATTGGCCAGAATGTCCTGCATGATAAAGCGGGACAAACGGCCGTTGCCGTCCATGAAAGGATGGATATAGATGAAGCTGTGTGCGATCGCGTTTAGCTTCACCAGCGCAGGGGCGTCACTGCGCATCACGCGCTCACGCATGACGAACCACTCATCCATCATCCCAGGCACTGTTTCCGGCGTCGGCGGGATCAGGTGGATAAGATCCCCACGGCCGAGCCAGTTCTGCAGGTGCCTGTATGCACCAATGGACGGATCGGGACGCCCCGTACCGAGGGCTATCCGATGAATCTCGAACAGAAATTCCTCATCTAGTGGGCGCTGACCCGCCTGTTCCAGCACTCGTACAAAACGCAAGATTCGATCAGGCGCAGGGCGCTCGTGCTCGATCTCGTATGAGCTACGAGTCTCGGTCGTCAGCAGGTACTGCGCCGCTCTAGCAATCTCGGCGACTGAGAAATCGACCATCTGGTCATGCATGCGCTCGACTATTTGCGCATTCAAAAGACTGTCGTCTGTCCAGCCCTGGCGGGTAATCAGCGCTGACAGCTGCGGCGTCCCCAGGAGATTCATTCGCACGCGATGCCTGCGCGACATCGTCTCTGGGCCGGTGAAATATTTCTCCGGCGGGAGCAGGTGCTCATAGGGAATGTTCTGGGCCGTGTCGGGCAGAGGCAACTGATGACCAGCGATATTCTCGCAGATGTACCAGAGACGGCGCAGATAGCCGCTGGCTGGCTTGTCAGCAATTGCCGCAGCCAGGTCATCTCGGACAGCGGGAATCTGGAAAGCGCGCTCCAGAACCCCCAAATTGACTCCTTCGTACGAGAGCGCAAACAGCATCTGGTCGATGGGGCGATGCTCTCTGGCGTATCCCTTGGTGAAAACCTCCACTTTTGCGCCGCCGATGGGCTGAGAAAGCGCAGGACGCGAGCCTATGACACACTCATGATCAAGCGGCACGCAGCGAAGATCGAGGGCGTTGATCAGCCAACTGTACCCGGCTCGCTCAATGGGTTGCCGCATGGAGAATTTCCTATAGGACTCACGAGAAAGTTATACTTTACACGCTTTCCTCTAAAAATCTTATAACGACTGTCCGTGCCATCAACACCAATGGTTAAACTGCGTTGAAAGCAAGTGCGGATGCCCATTGCTACCCGTGCTGTTTCCCGCAACTCTGCCGCTCCTCGCGCTTACCTGCTTAGCCGTGATTCGACCCGAGCCCCATAGCCATCTTGATGGGCCGCTATTGTCCGATTGCGTTGAAAAAGTCGGCTCGTTGAAATCCCGAATACTCGCTGATAAAAATGCTTTTTTGCTCGCTGTCACGTGACACCAGAGCCTGGTTATTGCCGCAAGCGACCGGCAGTGGTCCGTAACACAAGCACGAAACCTGCGTTGACTGACGGCTAATTCGTCACTACCAGCCTCACCTATACCGTGCGCGAGAAACGCTCAGCATTCTCCATGCTCAGGTACGCATCGAAGGCCATGGCCACGCTGCGCATCATCAGATGGCCTTGCGGCAGCAGCGTCAAATGCTCGTCAGTCAGCTGCACCAGGCCATCGTCGACATGGTTTCGCAACTGATCTAAGGCATCGGCAAAATAGGCACAGAAGTCGATACCGTGTTGCGCCTCGATCATGGCGAACTCCACCCGACCATGGCACATCAGGGCATTGATCACGTCGCGGCGTAGGCGATCATCGGCATTTAATTGATAACCGCGCTGCACCGGCAGCAGTCCTTCATCAAGGCGGGCGTAATACTGCGAAAGCTCCTTGACGCTTTGGCTGTATGTGTCGCCCACCTTGCCGATGGAGGACACGCCCAAACCAATCAAGTCGCAGTCGGCATGGGTGGAGTAACCCTGAAAGTTACGCTGTAGTGTGCCCTGCTCACGAGCCAGACTGAGCTCGTCATCGGGCAGAGCGAAGTGATCCATGCCGATGTAAACGTAGCCCGCTGCGGTCAGGCGTTCGATGGTAAGTTCCAGGAGCTCCATTTTTCGCTCGGGCGGCGGCATGTCTTCACGCCGGATCAGCCGCTGTGCTCGCACCCGTTCAGGCAAATGGGCATAGCTGTATGCAGCGATGCGATCCGGGCGCAAGTCGATAACCTTGTCGAGGGTCACGCCGAAGCTGGCACGGGTTTGCAACGGCAAGCCGTAGATCAAATCCACACTCACCGACTTAAATGCGGCCTCACGGGCCGCTGCAACCAATTCGCGCACTTGCGCTTCACTCTGCACGCGGTTGACCGCCGCTTGCACGGCCGCATCAAAATCCTGCACACCAAAGCTCAGACGATTAAAACCCAGCGCGCGCAGCTGATGAATCTGCTCAGCATTGACAGTGCGCGGGTCAACTTCGATGGAAAACTCGTGGTTATCGCTGTCATCCAGATTGAAGGCCTCATGCAACGCCGCCATCAGTTCAACCAGTTGCTCATGGGTCAGATAGGTGGGCGTGCCACCGCCTAGATGCAGCTGTGTGAGCGTACGCGAGGGCGCGAACAATGCACCTTGCATGGCGATCTCACGCTTGAGGTATTTCAGGTATTCGACTGCACGATGGGTTTTCTGGGTGATGATTTTGTTGCACGCACAGTAGTAACAAAGGCTTTGACAGAAAGGAATGTGAATGTAGAGCGACAATGCTTTGGCGGCAGCGCCAGTGTTGCTGTGGCCAACTGCAGCCTGATAATCATCGAGGGCAAAGGCCGAATGGAACTGAGGCGCGGTGGGATACGACGTGTAACGCGGGCCCGGCCGGTCGTATTTTTCGACCAGGGCACGGTTGAAAGTCACTGGCTGGTTCATGGTTGCTCGCGGGCCGGCAGACATTCAAGCAGGTCTTGCAGGCGATCATTGATTTGTAGGGCATTACGTGTCAGCAAAGCCATGTGCGGTTGCAACTCCAGGCTCAGCTCGTTGAGGCCCTGGCGTTTGCACCAGGCTGAAATCAACTGGATAGATTCACCTAGAGCAAGCTGGTTCTGGTGCATTAGGGCCAGCGTATTAGCGATCATATGGTGTTCCAACATCGGCTAATTCCCGCAATATTAATCAGGGCTTTATGGGTATTAGGCTCAACGATTTAATCGGCATGCGCCATACCTCCAGTTAGGTATCTCCACAGCGCTGGCGATTACCAATGAAAATTGACGAGAATCATTATTGATTGCGTTTCATATGCCTATCCTGCGGCCAACTTAAACGCCGAAGGAAACCTACTAATGAAGCCTCTCCTCATCGTGACGATGACCAGCCTATTGGCCGCCATCAGTGTTCAGGCCAAGGAATACCCGATTGGCGAGCCCCAGCAGTGTGCGGGCATGGAAGTCGGTGCGGTGTACCTGCAGCCGATTGAAATGGACCCGCCCGGCATGATGCGCCCTGCAATCGACTCCGACGTGCACATGGAAGCCGATATCAGCGCCCTGGAAAACAACACCCACGGCTTTCAGGAAGGCAGCTTTGTGCCTTACCTGAACGTGCGCTATCGCCTGAGTAAAGACGGCAGCGACCAGGTGCTTGAGGGCGACTTTCACGCCATGGTGGCCAATGACGGACCGCATTATGGGGACAATCTCAAGCTGTTCGGGCCTGGCCGCTACCTGCTGACTTACTGGGTCAGTGCCCCTGGTGGCCATGGGCAGCACTTCGGCCGGCATACCGATAAGGAAACCGGTGTAGCCCCCTGGTTCGCCACATGCGAACTGAAGTACAGCTTCACCTTCGCCGGCATCGGCAAAAAGGGTGGTTACTGACCTCTGCGGCGTGCCTGCATCGGCCGCCATATTCGGGAGAGTTCCATGCACTATCCAGCCCTATGGCTGCTGCTCGCCGCCCTGCCCTGCGGCTTGATGGCCGCACCGTTGCCAAGTTACGAGCTGAATGTCCGTGACGGTCACTTCTCTCCGGCCACCCTGCAGGTGGCCGCAGGGCAGCGCTTCAAAATAATCGTCAACAACATCGGTAAGGGGCCCATCGAGTTCGAGAGCACACCACTACGCGTGGAGAAGGTGCTCAGCCCCGGCGTCAGCTCATTCGTGGTTATTCACCCGCTCAAACCCGGGCGCTACCTGTTCTTCGACGAGTTTCATCCCGAATTACCGCAAGGCGTAATTGAGGCTCGTTGACCTGTACATTTCGAGGTGTCCGCAATGGAACAAGCCCTGCTGATCGTTTGGCGCGAAAGCGTCGAGGCCCTTCTGGTAATCGGCATTCTGTATGCCTGGCTGCGCCGCCAACCCGGTAAGCAGCGAGCCCTACTACACCTGTGGGCAGGCGTCGGTTCTGGTCTGCTACTGGCGGGCCTACTGGCAATGCTGATGGCTGTGGCCGGAAACTGGATGAGCGGCCCAGGTGGGGAGTGGTTCCAGGCAGCGCTGAGCCTGCTCGCCTGCGGGCTGATTCTGCAAATGGTGCACTGGATGGCCCGTAACAGTGGACAACTGCGTCAGCAGCTGGAGCATCAAGCCAACAGCGCTCTGCAGAACGGCCGCTTGAGCAGTCTAACTCTGCTGGCAGCCTTGGCAGTGGGGCGCGAAGGCAGCGAAACCGTGATTTTCCTCTACGGCGTCAGCACCTCGGTCAACCCCACCAGTTTGGCGCTGGGCGCTGGGCTGGGCCTGCTGCTCGGCCTTCTGTGCTTTGGCTTACTGCAGGCTGGCAGCCGCTTTATTGCCTGGCGTCAGTTCTTTCTGGTCAGCGAAGTGATGCTGTTGCTACTCGGCAGTGCGCTGTTGATGAGTACGATTGATCGGGCCAGTAGCCAGTGGATGGCCATGGATTTACCGGAGATGTTCTACTCCGTGCTGAGCAACGCCATGTGGGACACCTCGGCGCTACTGGACGACGGCAGTAAATCTGGTGCACTGGTGGCCAGCCTCAGCGGCTACCGAGCCAGGCCTTCGGCTGTGCATGTGATTGTGCTGGGTGGTTACTGGCTGCTCGCCTGGAGTCTGTTGCGACCGCCGCGCAGAGCCTTGGTGGGCGAAATCGCATGAAAACCGCCGTCAACCGCTACCTCAGCAGCCTAGGGCATGCCATGCGTCGTCACGGCGCGCTGATCCGCAGGCTGCAATGGTTGGTGGTGCTGTTCTACGCGGGGCTGTTGATGGTGCCTGCTCTATTGCCCATGCCCGCCGGCGATGCCCGCCTGTTGGATAACCTGACGCTGTTTGCCCAGTTCATTTTCTGGGGGCTGTGGTGGCCATTCGTGCTGCTGTCGATAGTGTTGTTCGGCCGACTATGGTGCGGCGTCTTATGCCCGGAAGGCTCGCTGAGCGAATGGGCCAGCCAACGGGGTCGCGGCTGGGGCATACCGCACTGGATGCGTTGGGGTGGCTGGCCAACGTTCGGCTTCTTGCTCACCACCCTGTATGGCCAATTGATCAGCGTGTACGACTACGCCCAGGCCGCACTGCTGATTCTCGGTGGTTCAACTATTGCTGCCATGCTGGTGGGTTATTTATACGGCCGTGGCAAGCGCGTGTGGTGCCGCTACTTGTGCCCAGTAAGCGGGGTGTTCGCCCTACTGGCCAAACTCGCACCGTTGCATTTCCAGGTCGATGAACAACGCTGGCGCGCCAATGCTGGCCCACATTTGCCACCCCCAAATTGCGCGCCGCTGCTGGACATCCGCCGTATGCGCGGTGCTTCGGACTGCCACGCCTGCGGCCGCTGCAGCGGGCAGCGTGATGCGGTGCAACTGATTGCTCGCTCCAGCAATGAAGAAATCGTTCGTTACGGGGCCACTGACAGCAGCCCGTGGGACATGCGCCTGCTGCTATACGGCATGATCGGGCTGGCTATTGGCGCTTTCCAGTGGACGGTCAGCCCCTGGTTTATCAGCCTCAAACAGACCCTGGCCGACTGGCTGGTACAGCGCGACATGCTCTGGTTACTAGAATCCGATGCTCCCTGGTGGCTGCTCACCCACTACCCCAGTCAGAACGATGCATTCACCTGGCTCGATGGTCTGTGCATCGTGCTGTATCTGGGAGCCAGCAGCCTATTGCTCGGCGGGGGCTTACACGTACTCCTGCATCTGGCCAGCAGACTTACTGGCCAATCGCACGCGTTTACTCGGCAACTGAGCTTATGCCTACTGCCACTCGGTACGGTCGGGCTATTTCTCGGTTTGTCCGCCACCACGGTCAAGTTGCTGCGCTATGAAGGCTTACAGTTACTCTGGGTGCAACCGGTTCGCGCCAGTCTATTGCTGGCTGCCATGGCTTGGGGGTTGTGGCTGGGGTGGCAGATATGCCGCCCACTCGCACCATGGCAGCGCTTGCCGTTGCTAACCACGTTGCTGGTGGCCAGTCTGCTCATAGGATGCGCTTGGCGCTTGCAGTTTTGGGGTTGGTAACCCGCCAACAGAGCACGGCCGCAAATAAGACGGCTATTCCTGAAAAATGATTTTGGACAATTATTTTGCGTGGCCTAGCAGGTAAATTACCGGTCAGTAATACCCAATCGGAATACTCAAACTAAAAATTACGCAGTTGCTCATACAAGTGACCGTTGTGTTCTGCTCCGATAAGCCTTGAGGATGTCTTCATGAAAAAACTACTGCTCCCTTTGCTCGCTATAGGCGGCATGCTGAGCCTGCAACCAGCGCTGGCGCAAGATGGCGAAGCTTTATTCAAGAGCAAGCCCTGCGCGGCTTGCCATCAGATAGACAGCAAGTTCGTCGGCCCGGGATTGAAGGAAGTTGCCGCTAAGTATGCGGGCACCGAGGGCGCCGTTGAGTTGCTCGCCGACCACATCAAAAATGGCACTCAAGGTAACTGGGGGCCAATGCCGATGCCGAAAAACCCCGTGACTGACGAAGAAGCCAAGATCCTCGCCGAGTGGGTGTTGAGCCTTAAGTAAACACTGCGACAACGGCTTAACCTGAGCCCCGAACTCGAATCAGGCTAAGCCGCCCTCCCCAAAACCCAAAACTGCACGTCAATCCGACTGCAGTCGCGGCCATCACTCATCGATGGCTATTGGGTGATTTCGCCAAGCCCCTCTGGGCATCTCATTTCACCCACCTACACCCTCGCAAACTTACTGATCCGACTGCTTGCGGGTCTCTTCCAGAGTGGCCGCAGGGTTGTCGCTCATCGACTTGCGAAAGCCGCCGATAGCCCCGCCCAGATCCGAGCCTAGGGTACGCAAGCGTTTGCTACCAAACAGCACAACCACAATCAACAACACAATCACCAACTGCCAGATGCTAATACCCATGGTGGACTCCTCTGCGGTAATTATTTAGCCGGTTCACTGGCCGACGTGCGAATGCACGGGCGCCTCATTCTGAGTGGCGCCGATAGCAGCACTCATCTGCAACACGCTCTGATCAATGTCGGCGAAACGCAGTACTCGCCCCCCTTCACGCGCAGCTAACTGCTGAGCTGCCTGTTCGTCGGCGAACGAGGCAAGAACCACACCCATGGCACCTTTGAGGCGAGTACCGACCACGTAAAAAGCAATGTTCGCATCAATTAAATGATGGTCATCCGGCTTGGCCCATTCGCTACGGCCCATGTCGTGCACATACAGCTTGGCCGACAGGTGCTGATTTTCCGGCTGCAACCACCAGCCAATCATCTCGGCGGTCGAGCAGAATTTCTTCACCGAATTCTGCTCGACGACCTCACCTTTGGGCCCTGGGAAATCGCCGATTATCATGCCGCACACATGGCATTCATCATCACTGTGAAAGGCCACTGGTTTAAGCGTTTGTACCTGTTGTGCCGTATCACCGCAGGCCGCCAGCCCCAGCGCCACCAGCAACGCGAGCAATACCCGTGCGCCCTTTGAATATCCAATGCCCATCACTTGCCCCTCATAAATTGAATTTTTACCCAACACGGCGCCGAAACATCCCATAGGCCAGCAGCAACGGCACAGCGACCCAAAGCAGCAGGCACAACCAGAGCAGCCCAGCGGTCAAAGGCAAATCAGCGCCCAGGGTCATCACGCCAACGGCGTTGCCGCTGCCCTCGAAACCGGAAAGATTGATCAAGCGATACACGTCGGTCGGGTTAAGCAGCAACAACCAGGGCAGCAGGTCGGGGTTGAACTTGCCTTGACTCAGCACCAGCAGCGCCAGCAAAACCAAGTCAAAAACCAGCACAAACACAAACCACAGCCCCAAAGCCAGCCCGGCCGCGCTGGATTTTTCACTGGTCCGGCTACTGAGCACATAGGCCATGGCCAGAAACACCCAGCCGAGTACAGTCGAAGACAGCATGAAACGTGCGAACGCCCAAGCCAGCAGACCCAGATCAACATCTGTAACCAACACTGCAATGGCCACTGCCGCGCAACCAAAACCAATCAGCGTGGCCAGCGCGAGAATCAAGCCGTGGCCAACAAACTTGCCCAACAACAACTGTCCACGGCCCAGTGGGTAGGTCAGCAGCAACATTAGGGTGCCAGCCTCGTCTTCACCGACGATGGCGTCATAAGCCAACAACAACGCAATCAGCGGCACCAGAAAGGTCGCAAGGCTGGCCAAGCTGGCGATGGTGGCCGGGATCGAGGTGAAGCCCAACTGCCCAGAAGCTGCGGCGCCGAGCCAGGCGATGCCCACCGCCAGCACGGCAAACAACAGGCTGATAGCCAATAACCAGCGATTACGCAGTCCGTCGCTGAACTCCTTACGGGCAATGTTCCAAACCTGCTTCATACGCGCTCCTGAGTGAGCAAACCTGTGTCGGCACGCAGCATGTAATGACGGTACAGGTCCTCCAGCGAGGGCTGATGAATATCGACATCCTGGGCCTGTCCATCAGCTAGCAGCTGACGCAACAACCCAAGTTTGTGACCATTGACGGCAGCCACTTCCACACCGTGTTCGCCCACTGCTCGCGCCTCATGTCCGGCGGCGTGCCAGCCCTGCAGCAATGACTCACGCTGTTTAAGACCGCTGGCGCGGATCAGTACGGGCAATCCCGCATCCTCACGCAAACTGGCCAACGTACCTACCGCCTGCAGACGACCATGCGCGAGGATCGCAGCACGGTTGATATGCGCCTCAACCCCCGGCAATACATGCGAGCAGAGAATGATACTGGTGCCCTGCTGGCGCAGCCGATCAAGCAACTGATAGAGATCCTGAGTAGCGATAGGGTCGAGGCCCACGGTAGGCTCATCCAATAGCAACAAACGTGGCGTGCCTAACAAGGCCTGGGCCAGACCAAGGCGTTGACGCATGCCCTTGGAGTAAGTTTTCACCCGCCTATCGGCGGCCGCAGCCAGGCCCACTTGTTCAAGTAAGGTATCAACCTGTTGCAGCGCGGCGCCCTTGAGGCGAGCAAAATGGCGCAGCGTTTCGCGACCACTGAGTTGCGGGTAGAAGGTTACGTTCTCCGGTAAATAGCCTAATTGGCGGCGCACGTCCGGGTCGTTCGGCGAACGGCCGAGCACCCGTACTTGCCCAGAACTGGGCTGCAGCAAGCCAAGAATTAACTTCATGCTGGTGGTTTTGCCGGCGCCGTTGTGACCAAACAAACCCAGCACTTCACCTTCACCCAAGCTCAAATCCAGGCCATGCAACACGGTCATGTTGCCGTAGCATTGGCGTACACCTTGAAGTTCAACGGCGTTCATGGTGTGGACTCCTGAGTGACGGATTGCAGATCCCCGGTGGGAAGTTGCATTAACGGATAGCTGTCTTGCACCCCCGGTGATTTGATCACCGGAAACGCCCGCTGCACCCAGCGCAGCAGTTCGATGCTCGGGCTGTTCATCAATAGACGCACCTGCGGGTACAACCACAGCAGGCGATCAACGTTATCGTTGGGCTCGTAGGCGATATCGCCCAAACCATCTTCATTGCGATCCCAGCCCAAGTAGTCGCTCCAATAATTGCCACGCCCCTCCACCGACCACTCCTGTGTGCGTACCGCGACATATTTGACCTGCTGACGGTTGTCGACGAAGGCATTGCCGCTGATGCGGTTATCCTCGGAACCGGCAGTCAGGTGGATGCCCAGGGCGCTGCGTTCAAAGTGATTGTGCTCGATGCTGTTGAACAGCGAGTTGTAGATAAACAGCGCCTTGCCCTCGGCCCCGGCGATCATGCTGTCGCCGGTCGAACCGCTACGCACACCGGTGACCACGTTGTCGCGCAAGGTGGAATAGGTGATGTAATTCATCAGGATGCCGTAGTTTTCGTCCTGCTCGGAGCGGTTGCCAATCACCGTCAACTTGCGGCTCTGCATCAGCGCATAGCCGGTGCGCGTACGACGGGTGATATTGCCGAGCACCTGATTGTCGTTGGAAAACATGTAATGCACGCCGTAGCGCACATCTTCGAGCGTGTTGCCTTCGAGCAGGTTGCCGTTCGAGGTATCGATGTAGATGCCGTCGCGGGTGTCACGCACCTGATTACCGATGACCTTGGCGCCACGTACCGCATACAAATGGATGCCATTGCCGCGATCCTGGGAGCGGATGCTCACATCACCCTGGATACGGTTGCCAATCAGGCTGACGTCCGCCGTGCCATCGACCCAGATACCGAAGCCCGGCCCCTGCAGGCGATTGTTCTTGATCACCGCACCACGAGCCTTGGGTTGGATGAACACGGCGGCGTTCATGGCAGTCATATCGCGGCCCCAATCGAGCAGCGTGCAGCCTTCGACGGTCACCTCGGGCGCATTGATCAGCAGGCCGTTGCCCTGGCCTTGGCCCTGCAACACCGCGCCCGGCTCACACAGAATATGCATCGACTGATCGACGCTGAACGAGCCCTGGTATTGCCCAGCGGGCAGCCGCCAGCGATTGTCACCTTCGGCCTGTAACGGCAGCGCAGTGATGGGCTGCGGCGCCGCCTGGGCAGCGCTGCAGAGAATAAGTAGCAATAGTGCGCTGGTGTGCAGCCATGCTATTGCCTGGGTGTTTAACACTGTGGTTTACCTTGAGCCATTGAACGGTGAGTCCGTAGCCCGGATTTCATCCAGGCTACGGGGTGCGCGTTACGCAGGCTCAACCATCATGCGCCCGACCATTTCCATGTGCAGGGCATGGCAGAACCAGCTGCAGTAATACCAGTGCAGCCCCGGTTGGTTGGCGATGAAGGTGATGGACGAGGTTTGTTGCGGGCTGATTTCCATGCTCGCACCATGGTTGACCATGACAAAGCCGTGGGACACGTCCTCGATCTGGTCGATGTTGGTGATAACCACGGTCACCTCATCACCCTGTTTGACGTTGAACTCAGTCACACCATACGAAGGCGCCATGGATGTCATGTATACCCGCACCTTGTTGCCGTCACGGATAACCTTGTTGTCTTCGTCCAGGTTGATGCCGTCCTTTTTGGCCATGGCCACAGTGCCGGCAAAGAACGGATCGTTACGGTCCCAGATTTTCTTGGTCTTGACTTGGTCACGACGCGCCATGGTGCAGTCGTGCGGCTCAGCGAAGGTCGGACCATCGTGTACCAGTTTCATTTCATCGCCCGAGATGTCGATCAGTTGATCGTTCTCCGGGTGCAGTGGGCCGACCTGTAGGAAGCGATCTTTGGAGAACTTGCACAGGGCAACCAACCACTTGCCATCGGCTTCGTTGGTTTCACACAGCGAGGCGTGAATGTGACCTGGCTGGTATTGCACATCGAGCTTCTGCTTGATGTAGCTGACCTTCTCGCCCTTGTAGGCGCGCACGGCCTCAGCCATGTTCCATTTGACCACCTGACTGTCGATAAACAAGGTGGTGTAAGCGTTACCGCGACCGTCAAAGGTGGTGTGCAGCGGACCGAGGCCCAGCTCTGGCTCGGCGGCAATCACCTCGCGAGGGTCCTTGAACTTGTCGGCGAACAGATCGTCCAGTTTGGCGATTTCGATCATCGATACGGTTGGAGACAACTTACCGTTGGCAATGAAGTATTTACCGTCTGACGAGGTGTTGAGACCGTGCGGGTTTTTCGGCACCGGAATGTAACGGGTGAACTCGCTGTTTATGTCGCCTTTCTTCCGGCCGTCGAGCACCGGCACCTTGGAGTCACCCAAGGTGATGAACTTGTTGGCCTTGACCGCAGCTTCGGCGCGCTCGATGTTGAACACCACCACCCAGTCACGCTCATTACGCATCATGCCGCCAAGGTCATAGGCCTTTTCGGAGTTGTAGCATGTGGCAGCGGTATAACGGCCGGTGTAGTCGGCGTCGGTGTTATCCAAGTTGCCGTCGACGATGATCTGGAAGGCCATCTCCATTTTTTCGGCGTCGATAACGTTGTACATCGTGTAGCTGTTCTCATCATGCAAATCGAAAATCTTGCCATCGTTGGGATGAGGGATAACAAACTCGGCGTTGGCATACACATACTTGGTGTAGGGCACCTTCTGCAGACGCAGGCCGTGGATGGACTGGCAGTTCGGCACGGTCAGCATCTTGTCGCATTTCATGATATCCAGGCGGATACGGGCAACGCGGGTGTTGGCCTTGTCGTTGATAAACACGTACTTGCCGTCGTACTTACCGTCAACCATGGAGATGTGCGGGTGGTGGCAGTCGCCGTTAAGGAACTTGACGCTGTCGCCCATAATGGCGCGGCTTTCATTGGTCAGGCCCCAACCGGTTGCAGAGTCCACGTTGAATACCGGGATGCGCATCAGCTCGCGCATGGACGGAATCCCCAACACGCGCACTTCACCCTGGTGACCGCCGCTCCAGAAGCCGATGTAGTCATCCAACTCGCCCGGCGCTACATGGTATTTCTGCTTCGCGTCCTTGGCCGCTGCCGCCCAGGACTCGCGCGTCATCACGGCGCTGCCCAATGCCGTGGCGCCAACCAAGGCCGCGCCGGTCATAGCACTGGCACCGAGGAAGCTACGGCGGCTAAGGCTGGCCGTTTCCAGCGCCTGTGCCGATTGTTCGGTAACGGTTACTGGCATATTTTTCGATTTTTCGCTCATCAATTGTGCTCCTTGGCTAGATACATAAGACCTGCGCCCGTTGCATAAACACTTTTACGAGGTGCGCGTAGGGGCTGCGATTTCTACTACGGGTATCAATTGGGCGTTGACGGCTGTCTTTTTGTTGCGCTTCTTCTGCTTGAGAATCAGCGGCGGGCACTTGCTGTCGTTGTGATAGGTCATCTGGCAATCGAGGCAGTAATGGCACTCGTTGGCATTGATCCGCCCATCCGGGTGAATCGCCTGAATTTCGCATTCCTTGGCACACAGCTGGCAGGGATCGCCACACTCCTTGCGGCGCTTGAGCCAGTCGAATAAACGAAACTTGCTCGGGATCGCCAGCGCAGCTCCCAGTGGGCAGATGTAGCGGCAGTAAACTTTGCGGGTAAAAATATTGATCACCAGCAAAAGCACGGCGTAGAGCACAAACCACCATTGCCGATCAAATTTCAGGGTAATGGCGGTTTTGAAGGGTTCGACCTCGGCAAAGCGCTCGGCAGTGGACATCGACTCCAGGGACAAACCAAACAACGCCAACAAGATGATGTACTTGATTGCCCAGAGCCGCTCATGCACGGCAAAAGGCAGCTCGAACTGGCGAATTTTTAGCTTGCGCGCCGCCTCGTTGATCAGCTCTTGCAGCGCGCCGAACGGGCACAGCCAGCCACAGAACACTCCGCGCCCCCAGAGCAAAATGCTGGCTGCGGTGAAGGTCCAGATAATGAAGATGACCGGATCGGTGAGGAACAACTCCCAGCGGAAGTCCTGGACCAGCGCATGCACGAAGGTCAATACGTTGACCACCGACAACTGACCTAGGGCGTACCAGCCAATAAACAGCACGGTGAAGAGCAGATAGCCACGGCGCAACCAGTGTAAAAACTGCGGGCGCCGGGCGAAGGTGTCTTGCAGGAATAGAATGATCGTCAGCAGCAACAAGGCAACGCTGATCACCCCAATCTGAAAGCTCTTCTGGTACCAGATATTCAGCCAGATAGGCCGGCTGGCCTCCTCGGCTGCAGCTAGCTCAGCCGCTGTTGGCAACGGCCGATCAAGATACTCCTCGGGTAACTCATAAGGCAGTTCGAAGCTGGTGAACTGACTGCTGATCGGCCCGGTTTGTCGACGCACCAGCAGCTCCATAGTCCAAGGCGCGCCGGGGTCAAATTTGGACTGTGCCCGCACGATGAAAATCGACATCTCGTCGAACTCAGGCATACCTGCGGCATACACGTCGGACAGGCGCTGATGGTCCATATCGCGAAAGCTGATCACCTCGCCAAACTGGCGCACCTGCAAGCGGTCGAAAATCCCGCCGCGCACATAGCCCGAACCCTTATAGGAGTACTCACCACGACCCAGCACCACGATGGCTTGCTCGCCGGGTTTCAGCTCCTCAATCAGGAAGCGGTACTGATTGTCGCCCAGCAGATTGCGGCCAATGGTCGGCGGGTTCAGATGGGCCGCGAACATATCGATAAAGGTGTCATCGACCTGCTCCGGCGTAGCCTCGTCAATACCTTCGGCCTCACTGCCCTTGAACGCTTTGTCGACCTGACCACGGGTCAGCAACAAACGGCGGATCGCGCCGTTACCGGTCAGCTGCGCCCAATCGGCCGGCTGATAAACATCCTCACGCACCTTAGCCGGCTTTAGCTTCACGCCCGCCTGGTCTTTGACCAAGCCCAACGACACCGCCACCTTGTGCGCGGCGCGCATAACAATCTCATTAACCACCATCACCGTAACAGTTGCACCGGAAACGGCGTCAATAGTCACGGCCTCAGGGTCACCCGAGCGGCCTACCATCACGCGCTGCTCGACGCTGATGCCCTGGTACTTGGCGGTGAAGTCATGCAGCTTCGACTCCGGAATGCCGACCAGCAAAATCGGCTCATGGTGCTCAAGCACGTAGGCATCCTGAATCACCCCAACAGGGTCCAGAATCACCTGCATGTTCACCGGCTTACCGGAATAGGCCGGTATATTGACCACGTCAATGCTCTGGAACAGATAACCGAGCACACCCGTCGGACCGGAAAGCGTGCGCACCTTGAACTCGCCTTGCGGCTCGGAGATCGAGACACCATCAGGGAAGACGTGCGCGATGCGCTGCTGCTCGATATCGCCATAGTCCTTGGCGTGCACTTCAACGCCGAGGGCTAAACAAAAAAGCAGTAAAAACACCCCGGCACGTGGCCATGAAAAAAGACCGCGGCTCATCGTGAGTTGCTTTAACGCCATGGGATTGTCTGATGCCAAAATTAGAAGGTGACCATAGGGTACTGCCGATCGCCCTCCCTCCCAGTTGATACATATCAAGTTTGCCGGTACGAGCTCAAACCCATCCGCTGTTAGCGCCTAAACCGGCGAGGGGGGGGGGCGTCATGCAACGCCGGCCGACTATGCTTTTAGCCGCGCACCCGCCACACCAAAAGCCTTCTGTTGTGCGCGGCTTACCGGCGGCCAGCCGTGGTGATTGCACTCCAGCCACTGCTGCAAATGGACCAGGCTGCCCCGAAAAGCCAGTGCATTAAGACTTTCGGTCTTAACGCACCCTGCCACGGGGAAGCCCGATAGGCCCAAACGGTTAAAAACGCAGGTTGATGCCGGTGTAAAACGAGCGCCCCATCCCTGGCACAGCAGTGCCCCAGGCCGGCCCCATGCTCATCGACATGGTGCGCCCCTGAGCGGTGTAGGCACCACCGGTAGGCAGGTAGTAGAACTTGTCGGCCAGATTCTCCACGCCAAAGTCCACCCGCAGTTTGTCCCAGCTGTGGCTCAGGCGCAGGTTGAACAAGGTATAACCCGCTGTATGAATTTCGTTGCGCACATCCGAGCCATCATTCTTGGCTTGGACGCTGAGCATTTCCAGGCTGTTGCTCCAGCCGCCGTGCTGTTGGGTCAGGGCCAGGGTGGTGTTGAGCGGCATGCTGTTGTACAGCTCATCACCCGTCTCACGGTTTTTACCGTTGCTGTAGTTGATCACGCCCTGCAAGCCCCAGTACCCCAGGCCGTTACTCGCCAGTGGCATACGCCCGGAGATATCCATGCCGTAGATACGTGCCGACTGGTTGGCGTACTGCAGCACGTTGAACTGCTGGGGGGTGACGCTGCGCCCCGGCAGCGCCACTGCGTCGATAAAATTATTAACCCGGGTGTAGAACGGCGTGACCTTGAGCTCGTAGAGGCGATCCTCGCTGTGCCAGTCGAGGGTCACCGAAGCGATATGAGCTGCTTCCGGCTTGAGTTCTACGTCACCGACATAGCCGTTACCGTCGCCGACAAAGTTGTTCATGCCCGCCGCCATGGCCCAGGTGGACCAGGTGTAGCGCTCGTAAAGATTGGGCGAACGCACCTTGCGCGCCAGACCATATTCGATATCCAGATGGGCGTCATGGTTGTAGCGTGCCAGGGCGGTGAGATCCCAGTTATTGTCGTTTTGGTTACGGTCGCTGGCGTTGAAGGCGGCCGCCTCGGGCCGCTGATTGCCTTGCGCGCCGCCATAGCCGGTCACGCTGCCCGCATCACTGGCGACATGCTCGTAACGCACACCGAGCTGGGTCAACCAAGCGGGGGTGATCTGCCGCTCCCATTCGCCGAATAGCGCAATGCGGTCGCGCTGCCCATCTTTTATGTTCTCGAAGGTGCCGGGCCACATGCCTCCTCCTGAAGCAGGCCAGTAGTCATTGAGACGATAACGCTGGTATTCACTCCCCACGCGCAGCAGATCACGTGCACTCAATTCGACCGTGGACTTAACGTTAAACCCTAAGGTCTTGCCTTCACTTTCCATCGGCATACCGGCGGCGCAGGTAGGGCCAATTGGGCTACAGGCGCGACTGTCAGCAGAGCCAGGAACCTTGGACAGCGCGCCATACCAGAAGCGCTTGTCCGGGCCGAAATCCATCTTGTGCTCGACCGTCTCGTGGTACAGCTGTGTTTCCAGACTGCCCCAATCAAACTGCGCGGTGTGCCGCAGGTTGATACGCTGCTGACTGTTATCCGTCATATCCATGCGCTGGTTGGGAAACAATTCTTGCGGCACCTGCTGGTAACCCAGGCTCAGCTCCAACAGATCCTCGCCCAGCTTGTAAGCCATAGTCAGTTCATGATCGCGGCGCTCAAAGGCGGTCGAGGCCACCTCATCCAGAGCAGCGCCCTCTCCGAACCGACCGGTGGCGCGGCTGTCTTTGAAGCGCGCACCGGCCATGTAGTTGTTGGCCTTGCTGTAACTGCCGTTATAGCGGATGTGGAACACCTCGCTGGCGTGCATTACGGCTACATTGCCGCCACGGGCATCATTGTTGCTGCGCCAGAATGTACCGACCTCCCCCTGATTCAGACTATCTGCCCCCGCAGCGGCAAACTCGGGCGCCACAGAGTCGGCGATAATGGTACCGCCGATACTGTCGCCCCCTACACTCACCGGGGTGATGCCGGCAAATACCTGCAGCTTGCCCAGGTTACTCGGCGCGATATAGGACAGCGCCGGATTCATATGGTTAGGGCAGGAGGCGATCAGGTCCATGCCATCGACCTTGATGCGCAGCCGGTCGTCGGCCAGGCCACGAATGGCCGGCAAACTGGACAGGCCACCCGCACCATTAAGACTGACACCAGGCACATCACGCAGCAGGCTCGCCGTATCGGACGTCGCCGGCATCAGGCTGCTAATGCGCTCGGCCGTAGGTTGCACGGCGACTTCAGCTGGGGGCTGGCCCTGCACAACAATGGCCGGCAACTGTAGATAACCAGCACTGCCGGCCGGGCTTACTTCGGCAGCAACAGCCAGCGCCAGCGGACTCAACAGGCCAATAAAGACGGCAGAGCGGGTATAACAAGTGGCGGACATAAGTAAATCCCTGTATGGAGTGAACAAACAGCATCACCACGACTTTGTATAGCGCAGTAACACCGAGTAAAAGCAACCTGGGGAACACGCAGCAAAAGAGCACATATAAGCGTTACGGGCCGAGGCGCACACAGTGAGAATCCGCACTCGTTGAATTCAGAGACGCCTGCGCTATACATAACGCGCGGCTCACGCGCCGATTTCGAGCTGCCAAGCAGCGGAAAACTGGTCGCCGTACAACCGATTATTAGAACGTAGTAACGTTGGCACTCTTATTTGGATGCCTATTTCTCAGATAACGCAAAGCCGGCATTGCCCGGCGCAACCACTGAGACAAATATAAAAGGTACGGAACCGGAGTTCATTGCACCATGCACTTGTCCAGGTCTTGCTACGGCAATATCTCCAGCTTTAATACGCGTAACTATGCCGTCACCTTGATAGTACTCGGCCTCACCTGAGATAACCGTCCAAGTATCTTGGCCGTGAGGATGAACATGAGCGGCTATTTCTTGCCTTGGGTGGGCATGCCAAACAACAACGACCGTATCGTTGGTTTCCAGAACCACTGAGCGAATCGGTTCGCCGTTAGACGGACGAATATATTCTGCCACCGAAAAAACTCTTGATTCCGCCTCTGTTCTCATCCTGATGCCTTAACCCTATGAGACTGTCTGATACAAAAAAATAACGTGTTGCTAGGTTACTGCCGGGGCGCCTCGTTCGAGTTGATACAAATCAAGTTCAACCGACAGGATTTAGCTACCCGCCGTAATCACCTGCGCAAAGGCCTGAGCAATAATCCGCCTCACGCCTCACGCAATTCGAAGCGAGGGAAAAGTTGCTGCAAATAAGGCCACAATTGCGCCGCTTCAACAGGCGTAATACTGGCTCCCAACGTAGGGTCGAGCATGCTCTGCCCGCGCGCCAGCTGCACCACAAAGTGCGTCACGCCCTGCCCGGCCAAGCGCTCAGCCAGTCGTTGCAGGCGCTGACAATCAAACAGCTGCCAGTGCACAGTGGTGCGGCACTCATAGGCCACACCACTTTCCAGCAGCATGTCCAGGCTGTTCCAGTTAGCCTGGCCACTGCCCGCCACGCCAGTGATCAGCGCCACATCGCCCTCCAGCGCCTTGACGTCAAACCCCACCCAATCACACAGCGGCAATACTCTGCGAAAAGCCCCCGGTTTGATTCCGGCGCTATGCAGGCCCACCTTGAAGCCCAACTCACGCACCTTGCGCATGGCGTTCGGCAGGGATTTTTGCAAGGTCGCCTCACCGCCACTGAACACCACAGCCTCAAGCAAACCACGGCGCGCGTGTAGAAAGCTCAACACTTGCTCCCAACTGATATCGGTGGGTTGGCGTGCGCGGATCAGTTCCGGGTTATGGCAATAGCTGCAGCGCCAGGCACAACCCTGACAAAACAACACACACGCCAAATGATCGGGGTAATCGAGGGTCGTCATGGGCAGCAGGCCGCCGATTCGCAGTGGCGTGTTCGGCGCACCGGGCCCGGCGGGCTGTTGGCAGGCGCTATTCATACAACCTCCTTGCTGGGCGCAAAACGCCGCCCGCTCACGCGCATGGGAAATGCGCTGAACGGGCGGCGGCAGGTTACTCAGGCTTATTTAGACTCAACGAAATGTTTACGCTCACGGTGCTCGGACTGCTTACCGAGGTTGAAGGCCGCCACCGGGCGGTGATAACCCATCACGCGGGTCCAGACTTCGCAGCGTTGGCGTTGGGCTTCTGGTAATTGCTGGGCAGTGCTCATGGTGATGCTCCTTGTTGTGGGGAAAAAGTGAGTGCTACTGGCAAAGAATTAGCGTTGCAGGAAAACAGTCAGCCACCGCAGGCACCGCAGCAGGACTTTTTGTTCAGTAGGGCTTCATCGCACTTCGGGCAAAACTCATGTTCGCCGGCCAGGTAACCGTGCACCGGGCAGATCGAGAACGTAGGCGTCACCGTCAAGTACGGTAGGCGATAGCGGCCCAGGGCTGTGCGCACCAATTTTTTGCAGGCCTCGGCGGATGAAATTCGCTCAGCCATGTACAGGTGCAGCACGGTGCCGCCGGTGTATTTGCATTGCAGCTCGTCTTGCAGTTCCAGCGCCTCGAAGGGGTCGTCGGTGAACCCCACCGGCAATTGCGAGGAGTTGGTGTAGTAAGGCGCATCCACGCTGCCGGCCTGAAGAATGTCCGGGTAACGCTTGCGGTCTTCCTTGGCAAAGCGGTAGGTGGTGCCCTCCGCAGGGGTCGCCTCAAGGTTGTACATCTGCCCGGTTTCCTCCTGGAAGCGCACTAAGGTCGCGCGCACATGGTCGAGCAGCAGCACGGCGAACTGGCGGCCTTTCGGCGTATGCATGCCCTCCTCGTCGCCGGTAAAGTTGCGCAGCATCTCGTGCATGCCGTTCAGGCCGATGGTGGAGAAGTGATTGCGCAGCGTGCCCAGGTAACGCTTGGTATAGGGGTAGAGGCCGGCATCCATATGGTGCTGGATCACCTTGCGCTTGACCTCCAGGCTTTCCATCGCAAGTTCCATCAACTGATCGAGGCGCTTGAGCAGGCCGCTGCTGTCGCCCTTATAGAGATAGCCAAGGCGCGCGCAGTTGATCGTCACCACACCCAGGGAGCCGGTTTGCTCGGCCGAACCGAACAGCCCACCGCCGCGTTTGAGCAGCTCGCGCACATCCAACTGCAAGCGGCAGCACATCGAACGCACCTGGTTGGGCTGCATGTCCGAGTTGAGGAAGTTCTGGAAGTACGGCAAGCCGTAACGCGCCGTCATCTCGAACAAGCGTGTGGCGTTTTCGCTGTCCCAGGGGAAGTCATGGGTGATGTTGTAGGTCGGGATCGGGAAGGTGAACACCCGGCCCTTGGCATCGCCGGCCATCATTACTTCAATGTAGGCGCGGTTGATCAACTCCATTTCGGCCTGCAGGTCACCATAGGCGAACGGCATTTCCACCCCGCCAATCAACGGCACTTGCTCGCGCAAATCCTCTGGGCACACCCAGTCGAAGGTCAGGTTGGTAAACGGCGTCTGAGTGCCCCAACGCGACGGCACGTTGAGGTTATAGATGAACTCCTGCACCGACTGGCGCACTTGGGCGAAGCTGAGGTTGTCCTTGCGCACATAGGGCGCCAGGTACGTATCAAAAGAGCTGAATGCCTGGGCACCGGCCCACTCGTTCTGCAGCGTACCAAGGAAGTTGACCATCTGCCCCAGGGCGCTGGACAGGTGCTGCGGCGGCCCTGCTTCAACCCGACCGGGAATGCCGTTGAGGCCTTCGTTAAGCAAGGTGCGCAGTGACCAACCTGCACAGTAGCCGGCGAGCATATCGAGGTCATGCACATGCAAATCTGCTTCGCGGTGAGCGGCGCCAATGCCTGGGCTGTAAACCTCGTCCAGCCAGTAATTAGCGGTGACCTTGCCAGCCACGTTAAGAATCAGCCCGCCGAGCGAATAGCCCTGGTTGGCGTTAGCCTGCACGCGCCAGTCTTCGCGTGACAGGTATTCGTTCATCGACGCGGCTACGTCGATCAGGCTGTGGCGGTCGCGGCGCAGACGACCATGACGCTCGCGGTAAACGATATAAGCACGGGCGGTGGCGTAGTAACCCGACTCCATCAGCACCCGTTCCACGGTGTCCTGTACCCGCTCCACATCGAGCGGATGCGCAGGAATCAAGCGTGCATGCACGGCATCACTCAGGGCACGTACCTCCTCGCGGGTGAACTCCCCGCAGGCCTGGGCAGCGGCGTCAATGGCGCGCTCGATCTTGCCAAGGTCAAAGGGGACTTCGCTGCCATCGCGCTTGAGCAATACCTGTGGCAGAAAGGTTTTTTCATCGTGCTGCATCACCACCTCCAAAACACATCATCTAGTTATAAAACCAGAAATAAACACAACATGATGTGCAATCTACTCGCGAAGGCAGGTTATAACTTGACCACGGTCAAGAACCACGGAAAAGCCACTGTGATGAGAGCCCTGACTGCAAAAAGCGCGTGCAAAGCCATGAGGACATTAAGCAAAAAAGCCACGGGCCGACCAATAGGCCCGCACATGGCAAGCGACCTGCAGAGCAGGTCGAGGAGGGTTCTAGCGGGTCAGCCGCCGCTGGCGTTCATAAAGCGCAGCACCTGCACCTCACCGCTCACGCTGAACTCATGGCGCAGGGGTTTGCGCGCCAGACCGGCATTGATAGCACTCAACAACGGGGTATCGGTTTCCGGGTAACGGCGTAGCAGCGCGCGCAGATCAATCGAGTTTTCGTGACCCAGGCACAGCAACAGGCGCCCTTCCACGGTGAGCCGCACACGGTTGCAGGTGCTGCAGAAGTTGTGGCTGTGCGGCGAGATAAAGCCAATACGGCTATCGGGAAAATCTTTCAGTCGCACATAGCGTGCCGGTCCACCGCTTTGCTCGGCACTGTCGACCAAGCTGTAGCGCTCGGCAATTCGCTCGCGCACCCAGTCACTGGAACAGAAACTTTCGCCACGCGAGCGCCCCACGTCACCCAGCGGCATTTCTTCAATAAAGCTGATATCCAATCCACGGTTGACGGCGTAATCCACCAGTTCAACCACTTCATCGGCATTACGGCCCTGCATCACCACGGTATTGAGCTTGACCCGCTCGAAACCTGCCGCACTCGCGGCGTCGATGCCAGCCAATACCTGCGCCAGTTCGCCAGTACGGGTAATGGCGTGAAAGCGCTCGGCACGCAGGCTATCAAGACTGATATTCAACCGTTTGACCCCGGCATCAGCCAGCGGCTGCGCCAGCTTGCTCAGTTGCGAGCCATTGGTGGTCATCACCAGCTCACGCAAGCCGGGCAGGCTGTCAATGCGCTCGCACAGGCCAACAATGCCTTTGCGCACTAACGGCTCACCGCCCGTGAGACGAATTTTCTTCACGCCATTGCGCACAAATAGGTCAGCCAGGCGGTACAGCTCCTCCAGGCCCAGCACTTGTTGGCGCGGCAGAAAGGTCATGTCTTCAGCCATGCAATAGACACAGCGAAAATCACAGCGATCGGTCACCGACATGCGCAGGTAATCGATGTGACGGCCAAAACCATCCTGCAGACTGCTTTCCATCTCACGCTCCTCGATGCGCCTGGTCTTAAGCGACCGGGCGCTGATTACTGCAATAGAGGCGAATCCGCGCCTTGCAACACAATGCCCTGGATGTCCGCAGCACCGATCAGGCCTTTGATGTACTGCACCACGGCTACCTGCCAAACGCGCTGATCCAGCTCGGCGCGGATTGAGCCTTCGACGACCTCGAAAGGCAGCTGCTTGCCCTCGATACGCTGGTCCACCCATACCAGATGAAAACCGTAACGGCTTTCTAGTGGCCGGCCAGCCAAGCCTTCCGGTAGGCGAAACAGCTGTCGCTCAAACTCGGGGACCGTTTGCCCCTGGCTGATCTGCCCAAGCGCGCCACCCTGAGCCTTGGAAGGACAAGCCGAATGGGCTTGCACTAACGCACCAAAAAGACTGGCATCCGCCTGCAATTGCGCGAGCAGAGTATGCGCCTGCTCATTGGCCAGCGAGCGCCCTTCTACATCATCCGCCGCGCAGGCCAGCAGGATATGCCGCGCAGCCAACAACGGCGCGCTGGCAAAGCGTTCGCGGTTATTGTCGTAATATTGCCGGCACGCTTGAGTATCTGCGCGGGGCAGTATCACCTCGCGCTCAATTAGCTCGCTAATGGCCGCTTCTTCGCGGCTTTCGCCATCAACCGGGTGTACCTTGAGGCCTAGCGCGTTGATGCGCTGGGTCAACAGTTCACGGATCACCAGCGCCTGGCTGGCCAAAAACACCGCTTCCTGGCGAGTATCAGCCGGATGGTATTGAAGCTCCTGAGCAATATGCTCCACCGCCAGACCGATGCCATTGACTTTGATTCGAGGCCACTCTTGCTCGCTTGAGGCAATCAGCTCCGGTGCCTCGCTGGCCGCTTGATTGTCGGCCTCGCGCACCGGCGCAATAAACGTCTGCACGGCAGGCACTTCAACTGGCGCCAGAACAGGCTCTTGCCCACCTGCGCAACCCCCGCCCCCATTTCCTCCACCGCATCCACACGCCATGACGGCACTCCTCGCTCAGTGCAGGACACAGCGTGCCCTGCACAACAGATGATTTAGTTAACTGGCCAAAACCGCAGGCTCAGCCTTTTTGCCGCACTATTTGATAGCGCCGGCCCAGGTACCACACCGGCGCGCTGATGATGTGCACCAGGCGGGTGAAGGGGAACAGCACGAACAGGGTCAGGCCGAGGAACACGTGCAGCTTGTAGACCAGTGCCACCGGCGCAATGGCAGCGGCGGCGGCCAATGGTTGCAGGGTCACGGTGTATTGCGCCCAGTTGCCCAGCATCACCATCACCGAACCGTCCATATGGTCGGCCGAGGCGAAGATAGTGGCCAGGCCGAGCAGCAGCTGCGCCAACAGCACTACCAGGACTAGAACGTCGGAGGTACTGGAACTGGCCCGTACGCGAGGATCGCCGAGGCGTCGCTTGAGCAGCATCAGCAGGCCGATCAGGCACAGCACGCCGAAGAAGCCGCCGGAAACCATGGCCACCAGTTGTTTGTTGGCGGTGCTGATTACCGAGTGGTAAAGCGCCTCGGGGGTCAGCAGGCCGACAAAGTGACCGGCCAGGATAAACAGCACGCCGACGTGAAACAGGTTGCTGGCGATACGCATATAGCGCCGCTCGGCCGCCGAACGGGCGAATATCTGGCTCGAACCGGCCTTCCAGCTGTACTGCGACAGGTCGAAACGCGCCCAGCTGCCGATGATGCAAATGGCCACGGCGATATAGGGATAGACCCCAAACGCCAACAGATTGATGCTAGACATTGCCCACCTCCTGAACAGGCTCGGCGGCCGGCTCTGCTTGCTTGAAATCGACCCAGTGCAACGGCACCGGCACTTCTTCGCGGGCCTTGCCCGGCATCGTTGTTTGGCTTGGGCAGCGGTCCTGCTGCTCGGCCTGGAGGAAGTCCACGGCCTCCTCTTCCCAGATCTTGTCCAGGGCTTCGAGCGAGTCATCGCGTACTTCTGCGGCAACCTGCTCACGCATCTCGGCCATGGCTTGCTGGGGCTCAACCCCGGCAATCTGTAGCAGCGCACGGAAGCAGCTGGCATAGACGCTTTCGCGCTCATCCAGGCGGGTGGCCAACAGCGTCAGTAGATGGCTGACATCGGCCAGGCCCTCGCGGGCCTCCAGGTCCTCACGGGTAGAGAGGAACTCCAGGTACAGCGGGATATAGTCCGGCAGCTCCTTGACGCCGATGGCAAAACCGGCTTCCTCGTACTGCGCCATCATGTCGACCATGGCCTGGCCACGGTCGCGGGACTCGCCATGCACATGCTCGAACAACAGCAGCGACAACGAGCGGCCACGACCGAACAGCGCGCTGTAGTGCTCCTGACCATCCATCAGATCGTTGTCACTGATCAGCGCCAGCAGTGTCTGCAAGTCGCCGCGTTGCGCTGGGCTGATTTCCCGCGCCGCGTCGATGGCGTGGGCCAACTCGGCGCGGCCCTCCACTAACAGCTCGGTGGGGTAGTCCAGCAGCAATGAAATTACCTTGAGAATTTGCATGCTCATTCCTCCCAGATCTGTACGGTTTTCAACACGTCGCGCTTGTTGGCCTTTTTCGCGCCGAACATGTTGGTGTCCGAACTACCACTGCAACCACTGCCGAAGCTGAAACCGCAACCGGAACGCTCGGCGAAGGCATCGGTCATGGCGTCTTCGCGGTGCGCCGAGGGAATCACGAAGCGGTCTTCGTAGTTGGCGATGGCCAGGTAGCGGTACATGTCTTCGACCTGGGCCACGCTCAGGCCGACATCGGCCAGCACTTGCAGGTCCTGCACGCCGTCCACTTGCTCGGAGCGTTTATAGGCACGCATCGCCAACAGACGTTTGAGCGCCAGCTTGACCGGCGCCACGTCACCAGCGGTAAGCAGGTTGGCCAGGTAACGCAGCGGGATGCGCAGGCTGTCGACATCCGGGATCACCCCGTTCATGCCCACGGTGCCTGCGGTCGCGGCGTTCTGGATCGGCGACAATGGCGGTACGTACCAGACCATCGGCAGCGTGCGGTATTCCGGATGCAGCGGCAGGGCCAGCTTCCAGTCCACCGCCAGCTTGTACACCGGGGATTTCTGCGCAGCGTCGATCACCGACATCGGCACGCCATCGGCCAGTGCCTGCTTGATTACGGCAGGGTCATTAGGGTCGAGGAAGATCTCCAACTGCTTCTGATACAGGTCCTGCTCATTCGGCGTACTGGCCACCTCAAGGATGCGGTCGGCGTCATACAGCAACACGCCGAGGTAGCGGATCCGCCCCACACAGGTTTCCGAGCACACGGTGGGCATGCCGGCTTCGATACGCGGGTAGCAGAAGATGCACTTCTCGGATTTGCCGCTCTTCCAGTTGAAGTAGATCTTCTTGTACGGGCAGCCGCTGATGCACATGCGCCAGCCCCGGCATTTTTCCTGATCGATCAGGACGATGCCGTCTTCTTCGCGCTTGTAAATCGCCCCGCTTGGGCAGGAGGCCGCGCAGGTTGGGTTGAGGCAGTGCTCGCACAGACGCGGCAGGTACATCATGAACGTATTTTCATACTCGCCATAAATGTCGGCCTGGATATTGTCGAAGTTCTTGTCCTTACGACGCTTGGCGAACTCGGTGCCGAGAATCTCTTCCCAGTTCGGCCCCCACTCGATTTTCTGCATGCGCTTGCCGGAGATTACCGAGCGCGGCCGTGCGGTCGGCTGGTGCTCACCCAGCGGTGCGGTGTGCAGGTGCTGATAGTCGAAATCGAACGGCTCGTAGTAGTCGTCGATGCTCGGCATATCCGGGTTGGCGAAGATGTTCGCCAACACGCGGAACTTGCCGCCGATCTTCGGGTTGATCGAGCCGTCCTTGTTGCGCACCCAGCCGCCCTTCCA
Source organism: Pseudomonas sp. C7.1 (assembly GCF_056312395.1). Taxonomy (NCBI): domain Bacteria; kingdom Pseudomonadati; phylum Pseudomonadota; class Gammaproteobacteria; order Pseudomonadales; family Pseudomonadaceae; genus Pseudomonas; species Pseudomonas sp. C7.1. The sequence goes on from NZ_JBWDTL010000003.1 coordinate 1,615,197, forward strand.
CTTGTCCTGGTTTTCCCATTCCTTGGGGTAGCCGATGCCCGGCTTGGTTTCGACGTTGTTGAACCAGGCGTATTCCATACCTTCGCGGCTGGTCCAGACGTTTTTGCAGGTGATCGAACAGGTGTGGCAACCGATGCATTTGTCCAGATTGAGGACCATGCCGACTTGCGAACGAATTTTCATGGCAATGCTCCTCAAATGTCTTGTGGCAGGGGTTGTGGCAGGGCTTCGTCGTCTGTGCCGTCCAGCCAGTCAACCTTGTCCATCTTGCGCACCACGACGAACTCGTCGCGGTTGCAACCCACGGTGCCGTAGTAGTTAAAGCCGTAAGCCTGCTGGGCGTAGCCACCGATCATATGGGTAGGCTTGAGCACCACGCGGGTCACCGAGTTGTGGTGGCCGCCGCGCGTCTTGGTGGTCTCGCTGCCGGGCACGTTCACGATGCGTTCCTGGGCGTGGTACATCATCACCATGCCGTCCTTGACCCGCTGGCTGACCACCGCACGGGCGGTCAGAGCGCCGTTGGCGTTGAAGCACTCGACCCAATCGTTGTCCTCGATGCCGGCGCGCTTGGCGTCGGTTTCCGAGAGCCAGATGATCGGCCCACCACGGCTAAGCGTAAGCATGATCAGGTTGTCGGTGTAGGTGCTGTGGATGCCCCACTTCTGGTGCGGGGTGATCCAGTTCAGCACGATCTCGGTGTTGCCGTTGGGCCGCTTGCCTTTGACGTAATCAATGGTGCGTGTGTTGATCGGCGGCCGATAGCTCATCATTTGCTCGCCGAAGGCCTGCATCCACGGGTGATCCTGGTAGAACTGCTGGCGGCCGGTGATGGTGCGCCACGGGATGTACTCGTGCACGTTGGTGTAGCCGGCGTTGTAGCTGACCTTCTCGTCTTCCAGACCCGACCAGGTTGGGCTGGAGATGATCTTGCGCGGCTGCGCCTGGATATCGCGGAAACGGATCGCCTCGTGCGCCTTGCTGATCGCCAGATGGCTGTGATCCAGGCCGGTGAACTCGGACAACGCCGCCCAGGCCTTGAGCGCCACATGGCCGTTGGTTTCCGGGGCCAGGGTGAGAATCACCTCGCAGGCATCGATGGCCGATTCAATCTGTGGCCGACCCTTGCTGATGCCTTCGGCATTCACCTTGTGGTTCAACTCGCCGAGAAACTCGACCTCATGCTCGGTGTTCCAGTTGATGCCCTTGCCGCCGTTGCCGAGCTTGTCGAGCAAGGGGCCAAGGGAGCTGAACTTCTTGTAGACGTTCGGATAGTCGCGCTCGACCACGGTCATGTTTGGGCAGTTTTTGCCTGGCACCGGAGTTTCGCCGGCGGTTTTCCAGTCGATACCGCCAAATGGCTGGGCCAGTTCGCCGGGGCTGTCGTGCAGCATCGGGATGGTCACCAGGTCCTGCTCGACGCCCAGTTGGCCGACCGACATTTCGGAGAAGGCCTTGGCGATGCCCTTGTAGATCTCCCAGTCGGAACGTGATTCCCATGCCGGATCGATGGCCGCAGACAGCGGGTGAATAAAGGGGTGCATGTCCGAGGTGTTCATGTCGTCCTTCTCGTACCAGGTCGCCGTCGGCAAGACGATGTCCGAGTAGACGCAGGTAGACGACATACGGAAGTCCAGGGTGGTAACCAGATCGAGCTTGCCGATCGCACCTTCGTCTTCCCACTCGACGTCGTTCGGCTTGAAACCGCCGCGCTTGCCGAGGTCTTCGTTCATCACGCCGTTCTTGGTGCCGAGCAGGTACTTGAGCATGTACTCATGGCCCTTGCCCGAGCTGCCCAGCAGGTTGGAACGCCAGATAAACATGTTGCGCGGGAAGTTGGCCGGGTTGTCCGGCTGCTCGCAGGCGAACCGCAGGGAGTCATCCTGCAGTGACTTGAGCACGTAATCCACCGGCGACATGCCGGCGGCCTTGGCGTCACGGGTGATCTGCAATGGGTTGCGGTTCATCTGCGGGGCGCTCGGCAACCAGCCGGCGCGTTCGGCGCGGATGTTGTAGTCCAGCGCGTGCTCGGGGAACTGCGACTTGTCTGCCAGCGGCGAGAGCACTTCGTGCATGCTCATCTTTTCATGGCGCCATTGGGATGAGTGCGCATAGAAGAAGCTGGTGCCGTTCATCTGCCGTGGCGGACGGCTCCAATCCAGGCCGAAGGCCAGGGGCAGCCAGCCGCACTGCGGACGCAGTTTTTCCTGGCCCACGTAGTGAGCCCAACCGCCGCCAGTCTGGCCGACGCAACCGCAGAGCATGAGCATATTGATCAGCCCACGGTAGTTCATGTCCATGTGATACCAGTGGTTCATCGCCGCACCGACGATGATCATGCTGCGACCCTTGGTTTTGTCGGCGTTGTCGGCGAACTCGCGGGCGATCTGGATCGCCTTCTCACGGCTGACACCGGTGATCAGTTCCTGCCAGGCCGGGGTGCCCGGCACCGTGGCGTCGTCGTAATCCTTGGCGACATTGCCGCCACCCAGGCCACGGTCGATGGCAAGATTTGCCGCCGACAGGTCGAACACGGTGGCGACCTTGGCTTGCGTGCCGTCGGCCAAAGTGATTGAGCGCACCGGGACCCGGCGCAGTTGCACGGCTTCACCGGCCACGTGTTGGAAGTGCTCGTGGGTCTGGCCGCCAAAGTAGGGGAAGGCCACTTCTACTACGTCAGCACCGTCCGCCTTATCGTCGATCAGGCTCAGTTGCAGCTTGACCTCACGACCCTCGCCGCCCTCGCGGGCTTCGATGTTCCACTTGCCCTTCTCGCCCCAGCGGTAGCCGATCGAACCCAGCGGCGAGACCAACTGATTGGTTTCGCTGTCCAGAGCGATGGTTTTCCACTCGGGGTTGTTTTCCTGGCCGAGGTTGTCGGCCAGGTCGGCGGCGCGCAGGAAACGATCCGGCTGGTAGCCGTTCAGCTCAGGCGTGTCACCGACGTGATCCTTAAGCAGCACCAGCACCGGGAAGTCGGTGTAACGGCGCACGTAATCGGTGAAGTAGGCACTCGGCTTGTCGAGGTGGAACTCTTTGAAGATAACGTGGTTAAACGCCTGGGCCAGCGCCGCATCGGTGCCCTGCTTGGGGTTCAGCCAGAGGTCGGTCAGCTTGGCAACCTCGGAGTAATCCGGGGTAATGGCCACGGTCTTGGTGCCCTTGTAACGCACCTCAGTGAAGAAGTGCGCGTCGGGGGTGCGCGTCTGCGGCACGTTGGAGCCCCAGGCGATGATGTAGTTGGAGTTGTACCAGTCGGCCGATTCCGGCACGTCGGTCTGCTCACCCCACACCTGCGGCGAGGACGGCGGCAGGTCACAGTACCAGTCGTAGAAACTCAGGCACACGCCACCGATCAGCGACAGGTAACGCGAACCTGCGGCGTAGCTGACCATGGACATGGCCGGGATCGGCGAGAAGCCGACCACGCGGTCCGGACCGTGCTCCTTGACGGTGTAGACGTTGGCCGCAGCGATGATCTCGTTGACCTCGTCCCAGCTGGAACGGATGAAACCGCCCATGCCGCGCTTGCTTTTGTAACTGGTGGCTTTGACCGGGTCTTCGACGATGCTCGCCCAGGCCTGCACTGGCGCCATGGTGGCCCGCGCTTCGCGCCAGAGCTTGAGCAGCGGCTTGCGCACCTTCGGATACTTCAGGCGGTTGGCGCTGTAGATGTACCAGCTGTAGCTGGCACCACGGGGGCAGCCGCGCGGTTCGTGGTTGGGCAGGTCGTTGCGGGTACGCGGGTAGTCGGTCTGCTGGGTTTCCCAGGTGATCAGGCCGTTCTTCACGTAGATCTTCCACGAACAGGAGCCGGTGCAGTTCACCCCGTGGGTGGAACGCACGATCTTGTCGTACTGCCAGCGCGAACGGTAGACGTTCTCCCAGTCGCGGGACTCTATGCGAGTCTCGCCATGACCGTCGGCGAACTCACCTTGTTTGCGATTGAAGAAACGCAATTGGTCGAGTAGATGACTCATCTCTTTTTCCTCTCAGGCTTGCCGCAGGATCTACGTCCCACACAGGCAATGATTCGATTGGTTACTGCCCTCGCCCGTAGCGAGGGTCGCGGAATTTCGTTAGCAGGAAACTTCCGCCCCCTTGCGCGAGTACCACCACCAGGTCACCAGGATGCAGCTGACGTAAAAGCCGATGAACACATACAGGGCCATTTGTGGGCCGCCGGTCAGCGCCATCGAAGTACCGAAAGACTTGGGAATAAAGAAGGCGCCGTAGGCCGCCACCGCCGAGCTGAAACCGAGTACTGCGGCGGCTTCCTTGCCGGCATTCTTGAGCGCCTGCTCCTTGATTGCCGCCGATTGCCCCGCGCTGCTGCGCTCATGCAGGGTGCGAAAAATCACCGGAATCATGCGGAAGGTGGAGCCGTTGCCGATGCCGGTGGTGACGAACAGCAACATAAACATGGCCAGAAAGCCGTAGAAGTTGCCCTCAGTGCCGGCCACCGGGATAAAGGCCAGTACGCCGAACACCGCCGCGATCATCAGCACGAAGTTCCACAGGGTGACGCGCGCGCCGCCCAGCTTATCCGCCAGCCAACCACCCACCGGGCGCACCAGGGCGCCGACCAGGGGGCCGAGGAAGGCGAACTTGAGCGGATCGACACCGGGAAACTGGGTTTTGATCAGCATCGGGAAGCCGGCGGCGAAGCCGATAAAGGAGCCAAAAGTGGCCAGGTACAGCCAGCACATCAACCAGTTGTGCTTGCGCTTGAAAATTACCGCCTGTTCGCTGAAGGACGCCTGAGCGCTGGTCAGGTCGTGCATGCCGAACCATGCCGCTACCGCCACCGCGATGATGAACGGCACCCAGATAAAGCCGGCGTTCTGCAGCCACAGCTGACCACCGTCACCCAGCTCTTGGGCCTGCCCGCCGACCGCGCCAAACAGGCCGACACCGATTACCAGCGGCACACCGAACTGCATCACCGACACACCGAGGTTGCCCAGGCCGGCATTCAGGCCCAGGGCTGTACCTTGCTGCGACTTGGGATAGAAGAAGCTGATATTGGCCATGCTCGAAGCGAAGTTACCGCCGCCGAAACCGCACAGCAGCGCGATAATCACAAACACGCTATAGGTGGTGCTGGTGTCCTGCACGGCAAAACCCATCCACACTGCAGGCAGCAGCAGCGAGGCGGTGCTCAGGGCAGTCCATCTGCGCCCGCCGAAGATCGGCACCATAAAGGAGTAGAAAATCCGCAGCGTGGCACCGGACAAACCGGGCAGCGCCGCCAGCCAGAACAGCTGGTCGTTGCTGAAGGTGAAGCCGATGCTGTTTAGGCGCACGGTCACCGCGCTCCAGACCATCCATACGGCGAAGGCCAGCAGCAGCGCGGGAATGGAAATCCACAGGTTGCGGGTGGCAATCTGCTTGCCGACGCTGCCCCAGAAGTTTGGATCTTCCGGCCGCCAGTCGTGAATAACCGGTCCCTGGCTGGGCCGCCCGGTGACCGGGGGATTCTTGGTTGCAGACATGTTCATTCTCCTTCAGGCGGCAGGAAAGCAGGAGCCTTGGACTTTTCGGGAGTCGTCAGGCCCATAACGGGAGTTTTGCGAACTTCGCTGAAGTACATCCAGATCAGGGAGACCCAGACCACGCCGTACATCAGCATGAAACTGGAGGAGCGCACGCCGGTGAGGTCGACCAAGGCACCGAACATGATCGGCAGGATGAAGCCGCCGAGGCCGCCGGCCAGACCGACGATGCCGGAGATGGCACCCATGTTGTCCGGGTAGTCATCGGAGATGTACTTGAACACCGAAGCCTTGCCGAAGGCGAAGGCGATGCCGACGACGAATAGCAGCGCGGTGAAGCTCCAGGCATTGAGACCGATGCTGTAGGTCTGCGGACCATTGACGGTTTGCACAATCAATTCGGTCTGCGGGTAGGACAGCAGGAACAGGCACACCCAGCTCACCCACATCACCCACCAGGTCACGCTCTGCGCGCCCCACTTATCCGACATCCAGCCACCCATGGCGCGCAGCACACCACCCGGCAGCGAGAAGCAGGCGGCCAGCAAGGCGGCGCTCTGCAGGTTGAAGCCGTATTCCTCGACGTAGTACTTGGTCATCCACAGGGCCAGGGCCACATAGCCACCGAAGACAATCGAGTAGTACTGGCAGTAACGCATCACCTTGGGATCTTTCAGGGTGCGCAGCTGATCGGCCAGGGACACGTTGCTGCGCACCCGATGGGCCTTGTTCTCGTAGGTGCAGAACCAGAACAGCAGCGCGGTGATAAACATGATCGCCGAGTAGACCTTGGGCACCATCTGCCAGCTGGCTGCGGCAATGATCGCCGGCGCGACGAACTTGGTCAGCGCGGAGCCGGCGTTACCGGCGCCGAAGACGCCCATGGCAAAACCCTGGTTCTGCTTTTCGAACCACTTGGCGACATAGGCGATACCCACCGAAAACGAGCCGCCGGCGAGGCCAACGAACAGACCGAGGACCAGGAAGTGCCAATACTCGGTGGCCAGACTGATCATGTAGATCGGCAGTACACAAACCAGCATCAGCAGGAAGAACACGATGCGCCCGCCGAACCTGTCGGTGAGCATACCCAGCGGCAACCGCACCAGAGACCCGGTCAGCACCGGCGTGGCAGCCAGCAAGCCAAACTGGGTATCGTTGAGCTGCAGCAACTCCTTGATCGGAACGCCGAGTACGGCGAACATCATCCAGACCATAAAGCAGATAGTGAACGCCAGGGTACTCATTCCCAGAACCAGACCCTGTTGTGTTCTCAAACTAGCCATCGCGACCCCCAATTGGCGAACCATGGATGGCACACTAGATAGGCAAAGGGGCGATTCACTTGACCTAGGTCAATGAATTCAGAGCAGTTTTGCTCTTCCCTGTCACCGCCTACCTCTTAAGGGGTAGGCCTGCTTTATTGATAAAACTCTTTTAAAAACAAATAGTTATAAATTATATAAATCCGTGCCCGCAGCCCTGCAGGCCGGCCAAGTTCTTTAGAGGTAGTCGGTACGATGTTGAGATGGATGCGTAGTTCACTGCCGGTCAGGGCCGGTTTGGCAGTGACCCTGATCGCCATACTGGCCTTGGGCAGCTCGCTCAGTGCCGGGCTGATTGCCTGGTTCAGTGAAGACGATGCGGCGGCGATCAATACCGCAGGTTCCTTGCGCATGGCCACCTACCGCCTGAACTGGCAACTCGAAGCCGGTGCGCCCCCGAAAACTATCACCGCGTTGCGTGACGACCTGCAACTGCGCCTGGACGGCAGCCTGCAGCAACATATCAGCGCCAGCTCGAACGCCCCGCTGCCCAGTGCCTACCGCGATATTCATCGGCTCTGGCAGGAACAGCTGCGCCCGGCGCTGGATCGCGGCGACAAGCTCGCCTTTCAGCAACACAGCGAAGCGTTCATCGAACAGCTGGAACATTTCGTTCTGCTCTTGCAGAAACAGAGCGAACGCCGGCAGGGCTGGCAACAAAGTATCCAGGGCGCGGCGCTGCTGATTACCGTGATCATCCTGCTGGTGGGTATGTACGAACTGCAGCTGAATGTGATCAGCCCGCTGCAAGAGCTAGTGCGCGCCGCCGAGCGTTTTCGCAATGGCGATCATGGCGCGCGGGTCGAGTTCCGTTCGGCTGACGAGCTTGGGCAGATGGCCGAGAGCTTCAATGCCATGGCCGAGACCATCGAGGAGTCGCACCGCACCCTGGAAAGCCGAGTGGCGCAGAAGATCCAGACCCTGGCGCAAACCAATGCGGCCCTGGAACTGCTCTACCAAAGCAGCCGCAGCCTGGCCACCCGCCAGGCCAATGCCGAGCGCCTCGACGAGTTGATCAACCGTTTCCAGCAGCGCCTGCCCGGCCTGCGTCTGACCCTGTGCCTGCAGGACAACATCCAGGCCCCCAGCGAGCAACTGCTGGCCCTGCATGGCAGCGAAACCCGCGAGGTCTGTGCGCGCAGCGAATGCGACACCTGCGAACGCAAGAGCAACCCCAGCCAGGCCACGTTCAGCATCAGCAACCAAGGCAACGACCTGGGCGAACTGAAAGCTTATTACCGTGACGGCCATAAGCCGCAAGCATGGGAAACCGCGCTGATCCAAGCCCTGGCTAACTTGATCGGCACCGCGCTGTCGCTCAAACGCCAGCGCGAACAGGAACACCGCCTGCTGCTGCTCGACGAACGCACCATCATTGCCCGCGAGCTGCATGACTCCCTGGCCCAGGCACTGTCCTACATGAAACTGCAAGTCAGCCGCCTGCAAACCCTGATCCGTCGCGGCGAAAGTGCACAAGCCCTGGAAACCGTCAGCGACGAACTGCGTGACGGGCTGAACAGCGCCTACCGGCAACTGCGCGAACTGCTGACCACCTTCCGCCTACAGATCCAGGACGGCGGACTCGATCAGGAACTCAAGGACACCCTGCAAGAATTTGCCAAACGCGGCGCCTTCAGCACCGAGTTGCAGATCGACCGTCTAGCCTTTCAACTCTCGGCCAGCGAGCAGATCCACCTGTTGCAGATCGCCCGCGAGGCGCTGTCCAATTGCGCTCGCCATGCCCAGGCCAAACACGCCTGGCTGCAGCTGCGCCAGATTGGCGAACAGGTCGTGCTGTTGGTCGAGGACGATGGTTGCGGCCTGGTTGCCGGCTTCGACCCGCGTCAGCACCATGGCCTGACCATCATGCAGGAGCGTGCGCGCAGCCTGCATGGCCAGCTCGATATCGAACCCCGGTTGCCCAAGGGCACCCGCATCCATTTGCAGTTCCGCCCCGAGTTTCTCGGGCATCACGAAGAAGGTAGCGCCGCATGAGCTCGCCGATCCGCCACAGCATCCTGCTTGTCGATGACCACCCGATGATGCGCCGTGGCATGCGCCAGCTGCTCGAACTCGAAGAGGACCTGAAGGTCATCGGCGAGGCCGGGCATGGCGAAGAAGCTCTGCAACTGGTCGAGCAGTTACAGCCCGAGCTGATCCTGCTGGACAACAATATGCCGACCATGAACGGCCTGCAGACCCTAAAACGCCTGCGCGAACTGAATTTTGCCGGCAAAATTCTGATCTTTACCGTGTCCGACTCCGAAGACGACATCCGCGATGCCATGCGCCTGGATGCCGACGGCTACCTGCTCAAGGACATGGAGCCGGAACTACTGATCCAATCGATCCGCGACGCCCTGCAAGGCAGCCTGGTGGTCAGCCCTACCCTCACCCGCATCCTCGCCCAAGCGCTACGCTCGCCCCACACCAGCTCGCAAGTCGACCTCACCGATCGCGAACGCCAGGTGCTGAAAACCATCGCCGCCGGCCACAGCAACAAAGTAATCGGGCACAAGCTCGGCATCACCGAGGGTACGGTTAAAGTTCATGTGAAAAACCTGCTGCATAAGCTTGGGCTGCGTTCGCGGGTTGAAGCGGCGGTTTGGGCAATGGAGCATTTGCGCTAGGGATTACATCGGTGCTTGGAGCATCGTCGTCTTCTCTCTTTACAACGCGGAGGCCTCCCCCCTCCTCTACTGACTTCTGACAATCACGCACCAACCGCCGGTGGAAGCTATGCAATCTTGCCTAGCCAAGACATAGCCGATCCCAAAGCCCACAGCCAAACCCACGTACTCAGCGTCGGGCAGAAAACCGCAAAGCGGTTTCCAGCATGGGCACGCGCGGTCAAAGACCTGCCATCCTTTTGCCACGTTGGCGGTGACTGCTGTGATAAAAACCGATATAACAAACCTCAGTTCAGTCTCGACTCAGGTGAACCTGGCCGAGCAACCGAGGCTTTCCGGACTTGGTGTATAACGCCCTTTTGTGATCACTCATCTACGGCAAGAGCCAGCCTAGAGCGTCTGCCAGAAGGACAAGGAATGTTATCCACCACGCCCGTAAACACGCTATTGCACCATTTGGTGTCTATTTAACGTTAGACAACAGTGCTTTTAAATTGCTTTTTGGTAACGCGTACCCTCGTAACAACGCACGTTTTCTTGCGAGGTTTTCACAGTTTGAAATGTGTATTGGCTGAACGGACGCCCGTTATATTTGTGGCATTTTTCAACACCGCGCTCAGGTCGTTAAATTGCAAACATTGGATTTATCGCGTTTCGTTCGTTGCGTAATTGTTGTTCGTAAGGCCGCACGATTGCTTTCGGGGCTTTCTCGGGTTTAGTCTTGCGGTTGCTGTGCTTACGCCGCTTGCCATTGAGGCACGTTGAAATCGTGGTTTTTCAGTTGCAGTGCAAACATTAAATTTATTGCGTTTCGCCAGGTTCATCGCGTAACGCGTTACAAGCAGGAAAGCGGTGCTTTAAATTATGCGTACATCCGAGCGTCTAACAAATGGTTCAAATCGCTCGCTGCGCTCGCTGGGACGGGCTAAAGCCCGCCCCTTAACCAAACGTTAGCCCACAAGGAAAAATATGAAGTTCGTTCTTAGATCTTTGAATGAAGGAAAATACTGCCTTCTTTTTACACCTGCCTTAATGGCTTTGGTGTGGATTCTTTACTCAGCTGGAATGCTGACTGAAAACACAGAGATTAATCCGTTGCTCGCCAATATTCTTAACTGGCGCTACTCCGAGTCTGGCTTCTCTCTTTTTATAATCTTGAGCTTTGCAATTTCCAGTCTAACCATATTCACAATTCGTACTCAAGAAATACCCAAGCATGAGAAAATCCGCTTGGCTAAAGCCCTAACGCTTACTGCACGCTTTACAAATAATATGTTTCTATTTTGGGCTGGCGTATTCATCGCCTGGTCTTTCGGCTCTCGTGTAATACCATTTATCTCTGCGATAAACACACAAGAATCCATGGCAATTCTTCTTATACCCGTCGCAATTTGGTTTAAATACCAGATAATTAAACTAAAGCATTGGTCGGTAAATGGCTAACAATTGGTTCAAACCGTTCGCTTCGCTCACTGGGACGGGCTAAAGCCCGCCCCTTAACCAAACGTTAGGCTTCAAAGATGGACCTTCGAATATCGCTCGCCACCGTTAATCACGCACCATTTGCCCACAAATTGGCTAAAGCTAATATGCGCCAGTACTACCAGCTTTACGGAATTGAATGGAGCGATGATAGCTTTCTGCGAGAATGGGAAATGCTTGAAAATTATATAATTTACAAATCAGAAGCCGAGGTTGGCTTTATGAGCTTTAGCTCTAGTGGCTCATGCTTATACATTCGGGATATTCATCTTTCTGAAAAAAACCTAGGTAAAGGCATTGGTACTTGGGCAATATCTCAAGCAACTTCAATTGCCGCAAGCCGAGACCTTGTATCAATTCGCTTAAAAGTATTCAAAGATAATCCAGCTAGATCATTGTACGAGCGGCTTGGCTATCTCGTCGTTGGCGCTGAACATAATTTACTTCGAATGGAGTGCCGTGTTGACGCCTAACAACTGGTTCAAATCGTTCGCTTCGCTCTCTGGGACGGGCTAAAGCCCGCCCCTTAACCAAACGTTAGGCAGCCTCCGGAAATTCATCTTGGGTTGGTTTTACTCACAACACCGCGTCGCCAATAAATCGCTTAGTCAGTGGCATTATTAAAGGGAGTTGGTTTGTGCCGAATACCGTAACAATTAACTTACCGCGTCCGGCTTTCGACTGTACGTCGTCTGCCTTTTCTTTCTGCGTTGCGGCGGCTACTGTGTCGGGCAGGCCAGGCCTAACAACTGGTTCAAATCGTTCGCTGCGCTCTCTGGGACGGGCTAAAGCCCGCCCCTTAACCAAACGTTAGGTGCAGTCTCGACATGGAAACCTTAAAAATTGATTAGCAACAAACTCACTGCGCGCGCTTTAAAATACACTATAGTTGGTGCGCTCATACTACCGACAACTGCTATTTATTTTTACGCAATAGCTACATCCTTAATCACACTTTCAATCTGGAAAATTATACCCATTACGCTATTTGGCTACGGCATTTACTGCGCATGGAATATTGCGATTAAATATAACAACTACAAGACATCAAAGCTGCCACGGCATATTGTTTTCGGTCTAGCTCTAGGCGCTATTGAATTTTTATTTCTTCTAGCTTTTATGCTGACTTCCCATGAAGGAAAACCACACAAGGAGCTATGGGAAACACTAATTACAATATATGTTTGCGGAGGCGGCCCAGCGCTACTATCTGCCATAATAATTATCAAACTAAAGTCAAATAAATTCACTTCACAATAGGGAAAGCACCTAACAAGTGGTTCAAACCGTTCGCTCCGCTCACTGGGACGGGCTAAAGCCCGCCCCTTAACCAAACGTTAGGGCACCTGAAATATGGATAAAACTCGGAAGAAACTTAAAAAGCAGAAGAATAGTAAATGCCCGCAATGCAAGATAACTATGGAGCTGTGCATTAAAATGCTAAATGCACATTTCTTGGAAAAACATGGGCGCAAGCCAACACCCGGCGAGCTTCATCAGTTCAGAACATACAAAAAATCTGGCTACCGAACTGGCTATGACAGCCATCCGAGAGAAGTTAGTGGTGGCTTGCCATCACTTGGTCGGAGACAGTAGAGTACGCTCTCAAAATTTATTCTAGTCGACGATAATATGCGCCATATGTTTATTTAAGAGCCAGGCACATGAAATTTAATAAAATTTTTTATTTCTCCACCACAACAAAAATAGATCACCCGCAGAAAAATTCTCATTAGTTTTTGCCCAGAACAGATTATGCTTAGCCTTAAAATATCGAGCTGAACAACTGATCACAGGTAAAGCCCTAACAATTGGTTCAAATCGCTCGCTTCGCTCACTGGGACGGGCTAAAGCCCGCCCCTTAACCAAACGTTAGGTATCTATAGGAATTTATACAATTGAAGAAAATAATACTCACTAGCCTCATAACAACAGTCCTTACTGGATGTACGTGGACTGCAGCAACTGAGGTTGCTCCTGGGCAATATGCAATTACTAGTCACGCCAGCGTTTTCAATTCTCGTGAAGAACTACTGAGAAAAATCAACAGAAAAGCAAACAAGGTATGCAACGGAAAACCATATAGATTAGAAGGTGACATCAATGCAAACATGGTCATCGCCACAAAAACACATATCGGTGACACGCCAACTACTATTCTTGGTCTTACTGCAATTTGTGAAGATGCCCCTGAATAACCTAACAACTGAGAGCCTGCGCGACCCACCCCCAGTTGTGGGCCGTACCGCAGGCCTCCATCACCCACTCGACCGGCTCGGCTTGCTCCTGTATATATCGCTTAAACGCCTCTCGGTTCAGCCGCTTGCGCTGCACCACTTGGCCGGAACGGACACTCTCGGAAACTTGGTAAACGGACTTGACCAGATCAACTGCTATTCGCTTCATCACGACACTCCCAATTTCAGCCATTACCGGTTTCGGTATAGAACTGTGGCGCGGGGAGAGTCCATTACATTCAAACCGCTCGCTTCGCTCACTGGGACGGGCTAAAGCCCGCCCTTAACCAAACGTTAGGTACCATGAAACGAAAAACCACAATCCTTCGACTACTCAATGTCACGCTGACTGTTTTATTTTCATTCAGTTTAGCTGCGGCGCTCACAATTATTCCAAGCATGATCGGCTTTGGCTGGCCCTATTCATCGTCAGCTGGCAGTATCTTGGCTGTCTTTTCATGGACATTTGGCTTAATCGCCTGGGCCATACTAATCGCCATGGGTGTTGCTTGGGCATTTGAAAAGAAACTTCATAAATCAGTTCCAATTACCGGCACAGTAATCGGCACTATATGTGTTTTGCCATGGATACCAGCTGTACTACCCATAATCGTACTGACCCCTGCGTTTGTATTGGCGACCCGGCTAGTTTTCTACCATTTGAACCACCTAAAAGGCAGGCCAATCGGTTAAGCGTCTAATAAAAGTTTCAAACCGTTCGCTTCGCTCACTGGGACGAGCTAAAGCCAGCTCCTTAACCAAACGTTATGAATACTCACAATAACCGCCGAGGTTTCAAAAATGAGATTGCTTACGCTAATATTTTTATCACTATCTACATTTCAAATTTTCGCCACTGAAATAGAGAAGCCACCGCAGTTATGGTCTTGGATTAAAGATCTAAGCAAATCAAAAGAGGCATGTGAAATTCAAAGCTCTTTTATTCTTCAAAAAATTAAACTCTACAATCAAGTCGAAAACGAATACGGCATTTACGGTAACGTAAAAAGCAATCGGGTTGTCGTGAAGTGCATCGGCATATCTGAATCAAGCAGCAAACTTTTCGTGGCCGTAGCTGGCAACAACAAAGACTCTGTTGAGATTGTTAGAAACATTATAGTCAAGTCAATAAACTAAAATGCTCATAAAAACCAGTTAAAACCCTCGCTTCGCTCACTGGGCCGGGCTAAAGCCCACCCTTTAGCCAAACGTTAGTTCTACTTAGCCTAAAAGTAACATTTACAGTGTCACCGGCTGCATTCCCACTCAGGCGCGTGGGAACAAGCAATTTTCGGCGCGCCAGCCTGCATTCACTGCTCGTAGAGAAAGCTGTCGTCGAGCTGATTCGGCCCGCTGACCGTTACGTTCAGGTCGTTGACCAGGCCATCGGTTAGCCCGTAGATCCAGCCATGCACCAGCAACGGCTGGCCCCGTTTCCAGGCGTTCTGCACGATGGTGGTATGGCAGACATTGCGCACCTGGCGCTGTACGTTCAGCTCGCACAGTAAATTGACCTGCTGTTCCGCTTCCAAGCCGCGAAAGCGCTCCAGGTTTTGGTGATACAACGCCTTGAGTGCACGTAGCCAGTTGTCGATCAGCCCCAGCGTTTCATGTCCCAGTGCCGCTCGCACTCCGCCACAGCCATAGTGGCCACAGACAATCACTTGCTTGACCTGCAACACATCCACAGCATATTGCAGCACCGAGAGAAAGTTCATGTCGGTGGCAACCACCATATTGGCTACGTTGCGATGCACAAAAAGCTCACCGGGCATCATCCCGACCACTTCGTTCGCGGGTACGCGACTGTCGGAGCAGCCGATCCAGAGAAACTCTGGTTTCTGCTGGCGCGCTAACCGGGGGAAAAAATCCGGATCACGAGCGCTCACAGACTCGGCCCAGTTACGGTTGTTACTCAACAGCTGTTTCACATCCACAGAGCCGCCCTCTTTGATCAGTGATTGCTGGCACTCACAGCGTCACGCCGCACGCACGCATGCCGGACCATAGCATCTGCGAATACGCCGTTATTGCGCACTGCCTCCTTAGAGGTAGCCCCATGGGGGAATGGGCGTAGTTAAGCGGGGCGCATAGGATGGCAGCTTAGGAGGTGTCCCCATGCTGACCGATTCAGAAAACCTCAAGGCCTTGCGCCAGCACCACCTGTTCAACCGGTTGCCCGAGGTGCTGTTCAACGAAGTCAGCTGCCTGGCTATTCACCGCAAACTGGACAGCAGCGAAGCGTTATTTCACCAGGGCGATATTGCCGATCGCTTCTACCTGCTGCTCAATGGCCAGGTAAAACTCACCCGCGTACTGTTCGAGGGCCAGGAAAAGTTGGTGGAGGTTATTCACCCCGGCCAGAGTTTTGCTGAGGCCCTGCTGTTTACCGGGACAAAACATTACCCCGTAACCTGCAACGCGCTGAAAACCAGCAACTTGATCAGCATTGATGGCACCCACTACCGACGCCTGCTGGAAGAACAGCCGAAGATCTGTCTCGACCTGCTGGCCAACCTGAGTATTCGTCTGCACCAGCGCCTCGACGAAATCGACACCCTCACCGCCGGCAACGCCAGCCGCCGCGTGGTGCGTTTCCTGTGCCAAGAACAAGGCGATGACGGTAACGACCAGATTCAGCTCAGCGTGCCCAAACGCTTGATTGCCTCGCAATTGGGCATCCAACCGGAAACCTTCTCACGCATCCTGCACCGCTTAATCGACGCTGGGCTGATCGCCATGGAACGCCGCAATATCCGCGTACTGGACCGCCCCAACCTGGCCAACTACTACGAGTGAGCACCGTCTTGATGCGGTAGCTCACCAAAGGAGTGCTTATGTCCGCCCCTACCCTGCCCCTGGTTTATTCCTGCTCCGGCTGCTCGAATGTGGCGCAACTGGCCAATACCTTGGCCGTGCGCCTGGACCGGGCCGGGTTGGCGGAAATGTCCTGCATCGCAGGCGTCGGCGGTCGCGTGGCTTCGCTGGTCAACCGGGCCAACAGTGGCCAGCCAATTCTCGCGCTCGACGGCTGCAAGTTAGAGTGTGTACGTGGCTGTCTTGAGCAACATGGGGTCAAGGCCAACGTGCATATCATCCTCAGCAGTCTGGGCTTGAAGAAGCGCTACGGCGAAGACTTCAGCGGCGAAACCGTTGACCTAGTCTATGGCGAAATGGTCGAGTTGATTGCCAGCGACCGGCGTTTGCATAACTTGGCGCAGAATACCCTGGCCTGACGTGGCTTCCGTTCCTCAGGGTTGTCTGCTGCGCCACAGGCTTAACACCGGGCGCATACAGAGGCGCTAACTGGCCTTGGCAGCTGCCTGTTGCGCCAGATCATCACGCAGCACTTCCCCCACTCGGCATAACGAGCGCCACAAACGCGGCGGAAGTCGGTCGGGGTCAAGGCTGTCGATCAGGTTCTTCATCGCCAGGCCCAACTCGGTATCACCCTCGATGACCAGCCGTCGCCGGAAGAACAGGGTATCCGGGTCTTCCTGGCGGCTGGCAAGCAACACGAACTCACGCCAATTACCGCGAATGCATACATCCACAGGGGCCCGCGCAGCCATGCGTAAGCCTTGACGGTTTCGGGTGATGCACCAGCCCAACTGCAGATCACTGACTTCCAGGCGCAGCCAGCGGCCCTGCAGCAAATCGAACGCGCCCTCACTCACGGGGGCGGAAAAAAGGCGGGCTACAGCCGCTTCCAGCACCCAGCGCTGCAGGGTAAAGGGCACATGCTTGGCCAGACCTAACAAAGGATCGGCGCTGCGCAGCGCCCATTGCTGAACACTTAACACAGGCCCGCCTCCTCTACATTGAGCATGCCCGGACGGCCATGCCAGTAACCATTGCAGCCCTGCGCCAGCAGCGGCGGCAGGCCGCCTTGGCGCACCGCGTGGTAATCCGCTACTACCTGCGCCATGCCTTCGGCACGCGGGCTCAAACGCAAACAATCAATGCCGCTGCGCTGCAACGCCGGATAGTCGGCCAGCAGGTTATTGACTCGAGCCGAAAGCGTTTGAATGCCGTTGAGGGTGAATAGCGCCTCACCTTCCTGGCTGAGCAACGGAATACCTTCGGGGTAGCTGATGCAGCAGATCTGACAGTCGTCCTTGGGCCGATTTTCCGCACGGGCGGTAAAGCAGCGTGCCGAGTACGCCAAGGGCAGATGGCCGTAGGCAAACAGCTCCACTTCCGGGCGTGGCCGGCCCAGCCCATCGAGCTGCTCCAGACAGTCGTGCAGCAGCGCCGCCGAACACTCCACCGGCGGCACCCAGCGCTGCAAGCCACAGTCTTGCAACTCGGCCAAGGCCGGAGCGTTGTACAGGTTGAGCGCAGGACCGGCGACAAAAGGCAGGCCTTGCTCATGCAACAGCTGCACGGCGCCCATGTCGTTGGCTTCCACCAACAGCTCGCCGTTGTGGCACAAACGCTTGAGGCTGGACATCTCGGAGGCGGCTTCGATCAACGCCAAACCGGAGATCACCAGTTCGGCCTTGGTGCATTCGCGCAGCTCGCGGGCCAGTCCCAGCCAGTCGTCCAGCGACAAGGCGCGCCGCTTGGAGCACACCGTTTCGCCCAAATAGATGATATCGAGCGGCTGGTTCACCATCTCGGCGTAAAAATCCAGAAGCTTTTCACGGCTCCAATAAAACAACACAGGGCCCAGACTCAGTTTCATAACCGCCTCACTGCCAGGAACGATGGTAGGCGCCCAGGGTGCTCTGGCTGCCTTCCGACAACGTATCGAGCGCACCGCGCCATTGCGGTAATACACTAAAATTCGCAGGCGCCTTGGCGTGGGCATCCAGCGCAGCGCGCCATACGCGGGTGACTTGTTCGACATACGCAGGGCTGCGCTGACGGCCTTCAATTTTCACAGCGGCAATGCCGATTTGCGCCAGTTGCGGAATCAGGTCCAGGGTATTCAGGCTGGTCGGTTCTTCCAGGGCGTGGAAACGCTGGCCGTTGACCATAAAGCGGCCTTTGCACAGGGTCGGGTAACCCGCCGGCTCCCCAGGGCTGTAACGGTCGATCAGCACACCGCCGAGGCGCGAACTGAGGCCATCGGCATCCTCTTGCCAACGCACTGCTTTGGCCGGCGAACACACGCCGCATAGGTTGGGCGATTCACCCGTGACGTAGGACGACAAATGGCAACGCCCCTCGGCCATGATGCACAGGCTGCCGAAGGCGAAAACCTCCAGCGGCACCGTGCTTTTTTCCGCCAGCTGGCGCACCTGCGCCAACGACAGCACACGCGGCAATACCGCACGGCGGATGTTGTAACGCTGTTGGTAGAAGCTCAGCGCGGCAGCATTCGTGGCTGACCCTTGCACGGACAAGTGCAAATTGAGATCGGGATAACGCCGGCTGGCGTAGGCCAGCACACCTGGGTCGGCCGCAATCAGTGCATCCACCCCCAAATCAGCGGCTTGATCCACGGCCCGCTGCCAGCGCGTCCAACCTTGCGGCTGAGCATAGGTATTGACCGCTACATAAAGCTGCTTGCCACGCTGACGAATCAGTTGCAGGCCGCCATCGAGCTGCTTGTCATCAAGGTTAAGGCCGGCAAAATGACGGGCATTGGTGTCATCCCGAAAGCCTACATAAATCGCGTCCGCACCTTGCTGCAAGGCCGCCTTGAGGGCGGGCAAACTGCCCGCCGGACATACCAGATGCATGCTGAATCCCTCTGTCTAAAAGCGTGACGACACTCTAGGGTGCGCGCCAGGATTCACCCTTGACGCTGGTCAAGCCGGGTCAGTGCAACAAGCTGTCAAAGAGCAGAAAGTCGATCAGCTCACCGTCCACTAAGGTGCGCTGACACTCGACAATCGCCAGGCCATCAGCCCAGCAAGCGGCGGTGAGCATTGCCGAACCTTGTTTGGCATGCGGCACCGCGCACAGCTGCCCAGCGGACAGCTGCAAACGCGCACGCAAGTACTGGCGGCGGCTATTGGCCTTGCTCCAGGTAAAACCGGCCGCAATACGCAGCGGCTGCGGCATAACCTCGCGACAACCTTGAGCCCGCAGCAGATAAGGCCGCGCCACCACCAGGGCGGTAATCAGCGCCGCCGCTGGGTTGCCCGGCAAACCAATCCAGGGAGTGCCGCAGACATGGCCGAACGCCAACGGCTTGCCCGGCTGGATCGCCAACCGCCACAGCTGCAACTCGCCTAATTCACTTACGGCGTGCTTGAGGTGATCCTCCTCGCCCACCGACACCCCACCGGTGCTGATCAACACATCGCAGTGCGCGGCAGCCAAACGTAACGCAGCGCAGCTGGCAGCCAGCTCGTCAATCAACAGCACACTGTCGTCCACCTCACAGCCCAGGCCACGCAAAATGGCCGCGATGCTGTAGCGGTTGGCATTGTAGATTTGCCCGGCCTGTAGGGCTTCGCCCGGTTCGCGCAACTCATTGCCACTGCTTAACAAGCCCACGCGCAAGCGCCGATACACCTGCACTTCAGCCACGCCCAGGCTGGCCAACAGCCCCAGCTCTTGCGGGCGCAAGCGCTGCCCAGCCTCCAGCACGCAGCTGTCTAGAGCAAATTCCTCGCCGCAACGGCGTACATGGCTGCCCAGCTTGGTCGCGGGCAACCGCACAGCAGCGCCCTCCTCCTCAGCCTGCTCCTGCGCCACCACACTGTCGGCGCCGGGCGGTAGCGGTGCACCGGTGAAAATCCGCACCGCATGCCCCGCGGGTAGCGCGTGCAAGGCGCTGTCACCCGCAGCAATGCGCCCGGCCAGGGGTAGCCAGGCACCTTCAGCAGGCACATCAGCAGCGCGCAGGGCGTAACCGTCCATGGCGCTGTTGTCCCATGCAGGCATTGGCCCAGGCGCTCGCACATCCTCGGCGAGCACCCTGCCAACGGCCTCACTTAGCGCGACGCGCTCGCTGGGCAGCGCGGCAGGCACGCGGGTCAGTAGCTCAGCGATGGCCTGATCAACGGGGCGCAAGCTCTGGCCATGCGCATCACAACCGCAGGCACTCATGTGCGGCTACCGCAGGTACTGACCGGTTGTTGCGGCAACTGTTTGAGGTGCGGAACAAAATTGCACGGCCGCGTACGGCTATCCAATTGCTCAAGCAGAATCTTGTTCCAAGCGGTGCGACATGCGCCCGGCGATCCCGGCACGCAGCACACCAGCGTGCCATTGCTGATACCTGCCAGCGCACGAGACTGCACGGTGGAGGTGCCGATTTCCGCCAGCGATACGTGGCGGAACAACTCGCCAAAACCGTCCACCGATTTATCTAGCAAGGGCATCACCGCCTGCGGGGTATTGTCGCGCGCAGTGAAACCAGTACCGCCAGTGATCAACACCGCTTGCACCAATGGGTCGGCAATCCAGGCGCAAAGGCGCGCACGAATCTGCCAAATGTCATCCGGCACAATGGCGCGCTCGAATAAGGCGTGACCGGCCGCCTCCAGGCCTTCGATCAGCGTCTGGCCGGAGGTGTCGGTAGCCAAGGTGCGGGTGTCACTGACCGTGAGCACTGCAATACGCAATGAGTGGAATACGTCGCTGGATAAATGGGCCATGCTGCAATTCTCCAAAAGTCCTTAGGCGTAAGCCTGCGCCGAGCGCGCGACCTCGCCCATTCCTCGTTGGAGGTATCCCCCATGGGCAATCTAGGCGGACTTGATCGAGATCAAGGCTCAACCCCGGCAGGGGCCTAACCTGAGTGCATATGTCGGCCTAAAGGGGCTGCCCTGTGAGCAAGATATTCCCCCTGCAACCCAAACACCCAGAACGTATCTGCTGGGGCTGCGACCGCTACTGCGCGAAAGATGATTTGGCCTGCGGTAACGGCTCAGAGCGCACCATGCACCCCATGGAAATGTTCGGGGATGACTGGCACCTGATCGGCGAATGGGGCATTGAGCCACCGGCCAACAGCGTAATACCTAGCAGGCCGTTGAAAACGTAGGTAGTTTTTCAACGGCCTGCTAAGGCTGATCAGAAAAACCTTAACCCGCCATTAGGTTTCCCCACGCCAACACTGCGCGGCGTGCTGATCGCTGGCGCGCGCCGCAACCCAGTGCTGCGTAAGGCCGTCGTGCTCTTTCTTCCAAAACGGGGCGCGGGTTTTCAGATAGTCCATGATAAAAGCACAGGCCTCGAACGCCGCTTGCCGGTGCGCACTGCTGACCCCAACAAACACGATTGGCGCACTGGGTGATAACAGCCCTACGCGATGCACAATTTCCACCGCAAACAACGGCCAGCGTGCGCGGGCCTCAGCCTCGATTGCGGCGAGGGCTTTTTCGGTCATGCACGGATAATGTTCTAGAAACAGCCCATGCACCGCATGCGCTTCGTTGTAATCACGTACATAACCGACAAAGCTGACCACGGCCCCCACACCTTGATGACGACCATGCAAGGCGTTGAGCAACTCACCACCGTCGAACAGTTCGCCGCATACCACGACACTCATTTCAACCACCGGTCACAGGCGGAAAGAAGGCCACCTCGTCGCCGTCACTCAGCGCCTCGTTGAGGCTGCACAGCTCTTGATTGCGCGCGCACATCAGATTTGTAGCCGCCAGCTCGACCCAACAACCGCCTCGCACAACCAACAGTTCGCGCAGCGCACCAATGGTCGTCAATGCGGGCTGCCAAGCCAATTGTTCGTGTTCTAAACCTAATTGTTCGCGGTAGCGAGCAAAGTAATGAATGGTGAGCATGAGTGACTTCCTTAACCGTTAGGGAGCCAGGCGTTCGCGGCTCCAGCCCGAAACCTGCTTTGAAAAATTGATACGGTCATGCAGGCGGTCGGGGCGACCTTGCCAGAACTCGATCCGTTGCATCGATAGGCGATAACCACCCCAGTCCTGGGGGCGCTCTGGTACGGCTTGCGCGTGTTGTTGCTGAACCTCATGCATGCGTAACTCCAGCTCATCACGACTGGCCACAGGCTGACTCTGCGCACTGGCCATACAGGCTAAACGGCTGAGCAATGGCCGGCTGTGAAAATAACGATCCGATTCATCGGCCGTGACTTTTTCAATCACACCTTCCACACGCACTTGACGCTCTAATCCTGGCCAGTGAAAGGTCGCGGCGGCATAGGGGTTCAGCACGAAGTCTGCGCCTTTGGCACTGCCGTAGTGGCTGTAAAAGACCAGCCCATCGGCCTCCAGTGCTTTTAGTAGAACCACGCGAGCATGTGGTCGGTTATGCCCGTCGACGCTGGCTAAAAACATCGCATTGGCCTCAACAGGAGCTACTTCACACTCAATAGCCTGCTGCAACCAAGCTTGTAAAAGGCTGACGGGGTCGTCGCCTAATTGACTTTCCAAAAGCGCATCACACCGGTATTGGCGACGCATGTTGTGCAGATGTTCATTCATGACAATGGCTCCAGATTAACGGTGAGCCCATGTCAACAGTTCGCCGCAGGCGCACCTTGATCAAACTCAATGTGCAGAAAAATCTCCGGAGGCACCGCCACTTTTTTCAAGTAGACGCACGACCTCTATCTGCATGCCCCGATCCACTGCTTTGCACATGTCATAAATGGTCAGCGCGGCGATGCTGGCGGCGGTCAGTGCTTCCATTTCCACCCCGGTCTGGCCGGTCAATTTGCAGCGCGCTTGAATGCGCACACAGTCATCGCCCTCAGCCTGCAACTCGACGTTGACACTGCTCAGCATCAGCGAATGGCATAACGGGATCAGGTCGGCGGTTTTCTTAGCCGCCTGGATGCCGGCAATCCGCGCCACGGCAAACACATCGCCTTTGGGGTGGCCGCCGGCGACGATCATTTGCAAGGTGCTCGGCAGCATGCGCACACGGGCTTCAGCCAAGGCTTCACGGGTGGTGGCCTGCTTGTCCGAGACGTCGACCATATTGGCGCGGCCCTGAGCATCAAGGTGAGTCAGCATTGTGGTTCCTCATAGGTCAGTTCAGATTGAGACGACGCGCCAGTATCTGCGCCAGACGAGGGTGACGTGCAAGGCTAAAGCTTCGCCCAAGCACCTCCTGGAGCAACCCCGCCACCGCCTGCGGGCGCAGGCCTTCGCCGTCTAAATGCATCAGCACTAAGGCGCTGCAGGTGACTTCTGCACGCAGACAAGTGACCAAACGCCGCATGCGAATGGGCGGCGGTGACTTCCTGGCCGGTCAGGTCGGCCAACAGGCCACTCTGCAGCGAGGTCAAATTTACCATTCCTGGTACCCGGCGCCTTGGAGATGCCGAGTAGATTAAACCTCTGCTACCTGCAAACCTTTGATTTGCATCAAGCCTGATCTCGGCATGAGAGTTGCAATAGCACGCTCAGCACTTAACCTGCTGTTCCAACGGGCACTCAACGAGGAAGGCCTAAATAGCTAGATAGGCCGATTTTTTGCGACTCAACGATCGCGCGGTTTGGCTATTGCGGTTTAAGAAGCCAGCAGCGCGCATTGGAAATCTCACAATGCACTAAGCTGTATACCGAAGAGGTGTAAAAAACAGAACGATCACGCTCATAACCGTGCGGCGTCAGTTTACAAAGACAATCCGCACCCTGGGAGGTAAGTGACATGAACAAGCTTCAAGATGCTTTGAATGACCCCGGAAGCACACCGCTGTGGATAGCTTTCTGGCTTTACGGCGTGGCCGTCAGCCATGTGCTGTTTGGCTCAATAATGCTGGTCTTCAACCAACTGAGCACGCCGCAGCTTGGCTTATTGTTACTGGGGTTTGTCGCTTACAGCGCCTGGGTTTTGAATGCCGTTTGGCGCAATGCCGATAATGTCGGGAAACCTATCTATGGGCAGATTGCCCGCTTTCTCACGGTGGCCTGGTCAATCAACGCGGTACTGATTTCGGGGTTCCTGTTTTTCAGCCATTTGAACGCAGTCATCAGCCCGTTTCCCGCGTTTTTTTAAGCAACTGCTCGTAGGTGTTTACACCATACTGACACCAAAGCCCGCTGACTGCGGGCCTTGTGTATTCTGGTGAGCGTGATGTGCCTACCTGATAGTCACCAGGTGAGGATGACCATCGCTTTGGCCAGGAAAATGATCAGTATCATCTGCGCAAGTACGCTCAGGTGAATCAAGCGTGAACGCGCCGGATTCATCCGCCCAGTGCGCATCAGCCAAACCACCGCCAAAAAATGCCCGAGAATGCTCAATGCCAGGCAGATTTTCAGGGTAAGCAAGATAGCAAAACTGCTGGCAAACGGATCAACAAGCACGGCGCGAAAATTCCAGGCCAAGGCCAGCCCGGCGCCATACAGCGCCAGAATCACCCAGTGCATCACGCCACGCGCACGCTGCCCAAGGGCCTTGGATAATTGCTCGCGGGGCTCGGCCGGTAATTGACGCGCGGCCCGACTGAGGATCATCACCTCAAAGAACACCCCGCCTATAAAGAACGCAGCCGCGCACAGGTGCACGAATTTGAGCAGTAGATACATCAACCCCTCTCTCCTTAACCCGGATGGCCATCGACCCGGGTGCGGCACAGCATGGGTCCGTAGCAGTAGAGGTACTGCGCAAAAGCCAGGCTCCAGCACAATGCCGCCAGCCACAAAGCCGGCTGGTAGGCAAACGACACCCCAACAACACGCACCAGCGCGGCCAGGTTGAGTAGCACAAACGCTACGGCAAAGCCTTTGGGCAATGTCAGCGGGCGACCCGTGTGGCCCAACGAAACCCGTGCCAGCATCGCCAGAATTAGCCCACCGACCGAGCCTACGGTCAGTGCGTGCAATGCCTGGCTGGCCGTTATCGGCGCGCCCCAATGCCACAGCGCCAAGGCCACACAGCCAATCACCAGCCAGGCATACGCCAGATGCAACGACCACAACAGCGGCACGCCCAACAGGCCGCGATCAAACCAGCGGTACAAGCGCACAGCATGACCAATGCCCAGCACCATCAGCAACACACCGGCCATTACAGACGGCAGTGAAAGCCAACCAAGACCGGTAAGCACGCCCGCCACTACGCTGCCCAACAGCAACGACCAGTCCAGCCACGGCCAGGGTTGCACGGCAGCTGTGCGCAGCAACCCACGCTGGGTGAAGAACGGAATCACTCGGCCGCCGATCAGCGTCATCATCGTCACCACCAGCCATACCGCCGCCAGACTGCCCTGATGCTGCCAGGCATCGTTGTGCTGCAGCACGCCGAGCAGGGTCAGGGTGTCGGCAGCCGTCAACAACAGCAATACCGCAACAATCGGGTAATTACGCTGTTGCCGAACGACCCACAACAAACGCGCTATCACCGCCGTTACTGCGAGCAAAAACAGCACATTGAGCGCCAGCAACGCCTCAGCCGAGGGCAACCACCAACTCAACCGCCCCAACAGCCAGAGCACGGCCAACAGCCCCAACGGTCTGCCCGAAATACTTGCCTGGCCGGTCCAGGTTTGCACGGCCGTCAACAGAAAGCCGCTGATAATGGCACCGGCAAAACCGAACACCAGTTCATGCCGGTGCCACGCCAACCAGCTCCCCTGCGGCGCAGGGAACGACGCGCCACCAAGCCAGGCAACCACCCACAGTGGAATAGCCAGAGCAGCCAACACCACACCAAACAAAAAAAATGGCCGAAAGCCCAAACGCAACAGCGGCGTAATGGCCATGGCCTGGCGCTTATCAGTAACCTGCATAGGTGCTCCGTTTATTGTCTCTGCCGGGTTCAAGTGCTTCAGCCAGCACTAGCGGAGTATTCACATTGGTCAGCTGTGGATCATCTTCAGTACAAGGCAGCTCAACGGCATGCAACTGCTGCCATAAATGAGCGGGGCTACGCTCGCCTGCCGCCCAGGCAGCCTCCACTGCCTCGCCGAGAGCACCCGGCAACACACACACCAAGGGCTGCAAAAATGCGCCCTGGCGGACCACCACAGGTCGCTCTGGGTGCGCTCGAGACAAAGTTTGCAGGCTCACCAGCAAGGCCGTGCTGATGGCCGGTAAATCACAAGGCACCACGAGCAGATGCGAACCCCGCAACGCTCTCAGCCCCTGCAGAATACCCATCAAGGGGCCGGGGTAATCCTGCTGGGTATCGCCCAGAACACGCGTGGCAAATGTCGCATAACGTGCCTGGTTACGGTTGCACGACACCAGTACTTCACACACCAACGGCCTAAGCTGTCGACAAACCTGCTCGGCCATCGACGTGCCATGCCAGCTCACCAGGCCTTTGTCGACTCCGCCCATGCGGCTGCCTCGACCTCCACTCAGCACCAGCCCGGAAAAACTCACCTGCATGTCTCGCCCCTCATCGTAATACCTGCATCATGCATTAACTCAGCAAAACCACGCTTGATAAAGGTCAACTTACAAGTGCTGGCCTGCCCGTCCATAAACTTGACTACTGCACATTATTGGCACTGACACCAGGGCCAGACGCCTTGCAACGTAGTCGACAACGCTCAGCGTTGTGTCAATTGCCGATACAGCTGCGGCAGACGCAAAGGGAGTTGCTCTGGTTGGCGAATCAGGGTGTAGCCATTGGCGCCGAACATATAGGGCAGATAATCCCCAGCTTTTTGGTCGATGGTAATGCAGAACGGCAGCAAGCCGGCGCGGCGCGCCTCCAGCACCGCCTCGCGGGTGTCTTCGACGCCATACCGGCCTTCGTAGAGGTCCAGGTCGTTGGGCTTTCCATCGGTCACCAACAACAGCAGCTTGCGCCGCTGCTTACAGGCGCTGAGCAGCACGGTGGCCTGGCGGATGGCTGCGCCCATGCGGGTGTAATAGCCGGGCTTGAGTGCCTGGATGCGCCCTCGGGTGGTGTCATCGTAGCGCTGCTGGAACGATTTCAGCTCCTGCATGCGCACCTGCTGGCGGCGTAGCGAGGAGAAACCATAAAGGGCGAAATTGTCGCCTAGCGTCGAGAGTGTCTCGCCGAACAGCAACAGACTGTCAGCGATCACCTCGATCACCCGACGCTGGTCGTCCAGGTGGGCGTCAGTGGACATAGAGACATCCGCCAGCAACAGACAGGCCAGGTCGCGCCGGGTTTGACGATGCTCCATAAATAGACCGCGATCAACGCACTGGCCATGCTGACGCTCGACATGAAAATCCAGCCAGGCCTGCATATCCAGCTCCGAGCCCTGGGTTTGCTGACGCAGCAACTGGCGGTCGCTGCGCAAGTGCTCGAACTGGCGACGCAGGCGCTTCGCCAATGGCACCAGGCGCGGTGACAGGGGCTGCGCCTCGCTACCGCGTGGCACCATCATCTGTAGGTTGACGAAATCCTCGCGCAGGCTGCGTTGGCGGTAATCCCACTCAGGCAACTTGATGCCCTCGCCCAGGGGGATGTCGTCAACATCCGCCGGCGGCAGGTCGAGGTGCAGCTTGAGCCCGCCGCCCTTGCGCAGGCGTTGCTTGGATAAGGCCAGTTCGTCGAGGTCCTCGGCGACACGGGCGGCGTCCAGGTCTTCGCTGTCGTCCGTACAGCGATCCAGCTCGACATGCTCGGACCAGCTGAACAGGTTCTCCAGGCGAAATATCAACAGACCTCCCTTGCTGGAGCTCTCCTCGACCCGTTTGGCACGCTTGGGGCCGCCCTGGCTTTCGCCCGGCGGAGTCAGCAGGTTGCCCTCGCTTTCCTCGCCCAGATCACAGGCTTGGGGTTCGCCGAGGTTTTGCGCCGGGTACAGCCACAGCGGCAACGGCCAAGGGGCCCGCTCGCTACGCGGGAAATGCTCGACACTGCCCGGCTCGCGCAAGGCCTGACAAAGTGCCATCTCCAGCTCGGCCTCGCCCTTTGCCAACGAAACAGGGTTCGGGCGCAAGTGCAGGTGAGCATCGACCAGACGCTGGTAACGCGGGCGCATGGCCGGGTAGGTTTCCAGCAGTTGCAGGGTCCAGCGCTGGTTGTCCCGCGCCCAGTGGCGCATCTCCCCCGCTTGCGCGGCCAGCAGCGCCAGCCAACGATAGAGATCCTGATTCAACGCGACTTCCGGGTACACAGCCAGGCTCGGCGGCAAGCGCAGATTATTGGCATCGCACCAGGCCACGGGCATTTGCTTGCAAGTACCTGCCACCTGTTGCAACAGATTGCGTCGCAATAGCAGATCGCGGGCACTGGCAGCTTCCACGCCGACGCCGCTACCGCCACCCATGGCGCGAAATAGCAATGCCAGAGGTCGTTGCATGCTGGCCAGCTCAACCCGCGCCTCAGGAAAGTCAGGGCTGGCATGCCGGGTGATAAAGCGATGCCAAACACTGCCCACCCACTCTTCCACTTCGATGGTAAAGGCCATCTGTATCACCTTGCTCGCTGTGCTGCGCGCCAAAGGCCCGCAGCCAAATGCAAAAACGGCCCGCTGTACCAGCCGGGCCGAAATCTATCTAGCGACCTGCCGCATCGCTCAAGCCGAAGCAGCTAGAGCCGCTTCACCGCTAGCCGTGGCCCGGCCGCGCTGCTTGAAGCTGTACAGGTAGCAGAGCAAACCGATCAAAAAGACCACTCCGGCAGCCAGACGCAACCAGAAGAACACGGCCATCTGATCCACAGTGTTCATAAACGACAACGCAGTGCCATCCGAGGGCCAGCGTTGCAACTGGATCTGCACCACACCAGCCGCGGTAAGAAACAAAGTGATCGCTATCATCGACAGTGTCATCAACCAGAAGCCCCAGATTTCGATGGTCTGCGCCCGCGCGTCCGGTGCCTCACCAAGGCCGCGCAAACGTGGCATGGCGTAGCTGATCATGGTCATCACGATCATCGCATAGGCGCCGTAGAACGCCAGGTGACCATGGGCTGCGGTGAGCTGCGAGCCGTGGGTGTAGTAGTTCACCGGTGCCAGAGTGTGCAGGAAGCCCCACACGCCCGCACCGAGGAACGCGGTCACAGTAGTGCCCTTGGCCCACAAGGTGGCAGCACGGTTCGGGTGTTGCCGACGCCGATTACCGACCATGGTGAAAGCAAACAGCACCATGGCGAAGAAGGGTATGGGTTCCATCGCCGAGAAAATCGAGCCAACCCACAGCCAGACCTCGGGCGCACCTATCCAGAAGAAGTGGTGACCGGTGCCGAGGATACCGGTGATCAGAGCCATGGCGATGATCACATACAACCACTTCTCGACCACTTCACGGTCCACCCCGGTGACCTTGATCAGCACGAAGGCGAGCATCGCACCCATGATCAACTCCCACACGCCTTCCACCCACAAGTGCACCACGAACCACCAGTAGTACTTATCGCGCGCCAGGTTTTCCGGGTTATAGAAAGCGAACAGGAAGAACACAGCCAAACCGATCAGGCCGGTCATCATGACCATACTGACGGTGGTCTTGCGACCTTTGAGCAGGGTCATGCCGATGTTGTAGAGAAAGCCCAGGGCGACCAACACGATGCCGATTTTGGTGATGGTCGGCTGTTCGAGGAACTCACGGCCCATGGTCGGCAACAGCTCGTTATGAGTCATTTCCGCCAGACCCGCATAGGGCACGAACAGGTAGCCGAGAATGGTCAGCACGCCGGCGGCAGCGAACACCCAGAACAGGATCATCGCCAGTAGCGGGCTATGCAGTTCGCGGTCGGCCTCCTCGGGAATCAGGTAGTAGGCCGCGCCCATAAAGCCGAACAGCAGCCAGACGATCAGCAGGTTGGTGTGGACCATGCGCGCCACGTTGAAGGGGATCAACGGGAACAGAAAGTCGCCGACCACGTACTGCAGGCCCATGATCAAGCCGAACAGGATCTGCCCAAGGAACAGCAGCAGGGCGAACACGAAGTACGGCTTGGCCACGGCTTGCGATTGGAATTTGAGGTGCGGGTTTATGATGGCCATCTCTCAGCCCTCCTTGTTTGGCGGCCAGTCGTTGGTATCGATCTTCGAAGTCCATTTAAGGAACTCCGCCATATCGTCCACTTCTTGCTCGCTGAGGTTGAATTGCGGCATCGCTCGACGGCCCGGAATGCCCAGGGGTTGCGCCTTCATCCAGGCATGCAGAAACGGCTTGAAGGCCGCATCCTCGCCACGCCGGGTGAACACATTGCCCAGTTCGGGCGCGAAGTAGGCACCCTCGCCCAGCAGGCTGTGGCAGCCGATGCAGTTGTTGTTTTCCCAAACCGTCTTGCCGCGCACCACCGACTCGTTCATTTCTGACTCGTTGCTGCGTTCTGGAAAGGTTTGCTCTGTGTGATAGGTCAGGGCCAGGAATACCAGGAAGAAGAACACGCTTCCCCCAAAGTAGATATTCCGGGCCATGCTCTTGGTGAAGGTTTCTGACATGGTCGCGTCCTCTTTGCTTGGCGTGACCATTTTAGGAAGCCTGCTAACGAAACCTGCTTGATGGCGATCAAGAAAGACCGATGCTTATGCTCGGATATAGCGAATGGGGAATTGAGGACGGGATTAATCGTAGGCCGAACATGCCGAAGGTTTGTCCGGCATTGGGCCGCCAGCGGTGGACAAAGCTTTCGGCATGTCCACCCTGCAGCGGTTCTTGTAGCCCGGATGAAACCCGGAAAAGGCGGTGAATGCGCAATTGTTCCCGGATTGCGCCTGGGCTTATGCCGGCTACGAAGACAACTGCAGTATCAGCAGCACTCCAGCCGCCATCGTCAGCGGCCAGGCCAGCAGCAGCCAGCGCCACAGGCGCGGCGCATGACGCAGCTCCATAAAGCCGTCGACGATCAGCCAGGCTTTGCCCAAGGCCGCAAGCAACACACCAGTAGCCAACAGCAAGGTCGAGCCACTGCTGCCTAGCCGCACACTGACCACGGACAGCACAGCCAAGCCCAGCCAGCAAGTGATTAATGTGCGTGAAGCAGACATCGCGGTGTCCTCAGTCAATTCAGCACATACACCAACGGAAACAGCATCACCCACACCAAATCGACCATATGCCAATAGAGCACGCCAGATTCAAGCGCGCTGCAATTGCCCGGCCCATAGGCGCGGCGACGGCAGCGTTCGGCAAGCCAGGCGAGTATCAGCATGCCGAGCAGCACATGGAGAAAATGAAAACCGGTGAGTATCCAATACAAGGTGAAAAAAGTGTTGTGCTCCATCCCCAGCCCCAGGCTGGACAAATGCGTGTATTCGCTGAGTTTCAAGCCAACGTAAACACTGGCCGAAAGCAGCGCCGCCAGTAGCAGCAGGGCAGCACGCCGGCTTTGGGCCTGGCGCACCTGCACCTGGGCCAGGGCTGCGAACAGCCCAGAGGTGAGCAGGCTCAGGGTCAATGCCAGGCCTGTTGAGCTGTCGAGTAACTGGCGGCTGTCGTGGAACAGCTGCGGATTCAAGGCCTGAGTCACCGCGAAAACCAGAATCAGCAGGCCAAATACCGTCAGCTCGGCGAGGATGAAAAACCACATCGCCAGATCGCCCGGCAGATGCTGCTGCGGCCGAGCCTCGGCAAATACTTCCAGGTCAAGCGAAGTGGACATCGACTACATCCATTAACGCCGCAACCGTTTGTGGGTCGTCCGATAGCGGTTCAGCAATACAGGCCAAGCAGGCTTCGCGCGGGCTCATGCCGGCGCTGATCATACGTGCAGCAAAGATCAGCAAACGGGTCGAGGCGACCTCCTCTAAATCATGCTGTTCCAAGCGCCGCAACGCCTGCCCCAGCTTGACCAACTGCGTCGCCAGCTCGGCCCCCACCTGCGCCTCGTTGGCGACAATGCGCTGCTCCTCGGCCGCTTCCGGGTAGTCGAAGCGCAATGCCACAAAGCGCTGGCGGGTGCTCGGCTTCATGCCTTTGAGCAGGTTCTGATAGCCGGGGTTATAGGACACCACCAGCATAAAACCAGGCGGTGCGCGCAACACTTCGCCGGTACGCTCCAGATACAGTTCGCGGCGATCATCGGCCAGCGGGTGCAGCACCACGGCGGTGTCCTGTCGCGCTTCCACCACCTCATCCAAATAGCAGATGCCACCTTCGCGCACCGCTCGGGTCAGCGGGCCGTCCTGCCACCAGGTACCTTGCGCGCCGATCAAATGACGGCCAACCAGGTCGGTGGCACTCAAGTCATCGTGGCACGCCACAGTAAACAGTGGCAGATTCAGACGATGGGCCATGTGCTGCACGAAACGCGTTTTGCCGCAGCCTGTAGGGCCTTTGATCAATACCGGCAAACCATGCTGCCAGGCATGTTCAAATAGCACTTCTTCATTGCCACTGGCCTGGTAGAAAGGCTGGGATGACGATGAGGCCGGCAGGGCCAAATTCAGTGGAGCATTCACGACGCACCTCATTGCACGGCTGTTCAGGCTTGCACGCTACTCGCCGTCAGCCAGGGGCTCAAGGCGTGCGCGCGGAACTCTTGATTCGGATCAAGCACGCTTAAAAACAGCCCATTATCCAAGCGACATTGACGGCAATTGCGGCATGGCTTGTGAGCGCGTGCGGTGCAGGGCTTTGTTGGCCTTTGGTGCGACAGCATTGCTGAGTGCGGGCGACGATACGGACAACTCACCCCATCAAGCCCTCAGGCTGTAGCCGTTATCCACCACCCAGTCCTGCCCGTAAACACCCCGCGCGCCCTCTGACAGCTGAAAGACGATCACCCGCGCGACCGCTGCAGCATCCAGAAAGTGTCCCGGCAGCAGGCGCTGCCCGAGGCTGTCAACCAGTTGCTCCAGCTCATCTTCGGGCAACCCCAAGCCAGCCCACAGCCCAGTGGCTGTGGGGCCTGGAGACACCAGATTGATACGCACTCCCAGTGCGGCAAATTCCACCGCCAGGGTGCGTACGTGGGCCATCAGAGCAGCCTTGACAGCGCCATGGGCGGCGAGCCCAGAAATGCTCGAGCGACTCAGAAAACTGCCGAGAAAGACCACCGAACTGGTGTTGCTCAAGGCGCCGCGCAACGCCGCCAGGGTATTCAGCGCCCCGGCGCCGTTGACCGCCCACTGCCGCTCAAACGCGGCCTGATCCAAGCTACCAGCCAACTCGGCACAGCCAGCACAGGCGGCCAGGTAATCGACCCCACCCTGCTCTACCGCACGCTGGCGTAGCGCTTCCAGATCGGCGCTATGGGTGACATCGCCAGCCTGCAGCAATAACTGCTGCGGATAGCTGCGCTGCAGCGCCTGCAAACCCAGCACATTGCGGGCCATACCGAGCACACGTGCGCCTTGCCGCAACAGTTGCGCCGTCAACGCCAGACCGATTCCCGAACTGGCGCCGGTGACCACCACCAGACGATCCGCAAACTCGCTGTCCATCGAACTCTCCACATACCCGCACGGTGACTGACAAGTCTTTGTACAGGCACAAGCACGTTGGGCGACTTGATTGCAATCAGCTTTGTGCACCACGTATGCCGCACGGCGCGCGGCAACCTTCCACTAACAGGCTGTTGAAAAACTACCTTCCAACAGAGGTTGCGCGGCGGCGTCAGATAAACCGCCGTAGCGCCGCGTTTGCGACTATCGTGCGCTTTGAACATTGCCGGCTCTCTGCGTTATGGTCGACACCCAACTTATTGTGGAGATCAATCTTATGGCTCTAAAACACGCAGATTCAGGTGAGGTTATCGAGCTACTGCCTGCCATGACCACGGCGACGCAGATTTCCCAGGCGCTGGTGTGCGCCCCGCGCTTAGAGGTCATGCGCTTGGTGCTGGAGGCCGGCAAGGTAATACCCGGCCATGCCGTAGACGGCCCCCTGACCATTCAATGCCTGCAAGGCTGTGTCGAAGTGGAGGTTGATGGGCTCTGGCAAAGGCTGCACGAGCATCAACTGATGTTCGTCGCGGAAGACGTGGAACACGCCCTGCAGGCCAAGGTAGACGCCATCGTGCTGGTTACCTTAATACGGCTGCCGGCTTGCGATTAGCATTGCCACCCCCACCAGGACGGTAGGGGTAGTCTCAGTGGTCTACCAGTGGAGGTAGAACATTGCCTTGGCCAACAGCACGATGGCGAGCATTTGTAACAGCACGGCCCAGTGCAGTTTGCGATACATCGTGGGGGTCATGCGCCCACGGCGCAGTAACATTGCCAATGCGCCGTAGCTAATGAACACGGCCAGGGCCAAGGTAATTTTCAGTGTCAACAGCGTTGCGAAACTGCTCGAAAACGGCGCACTCAGCACCTGCCGATAGTGCCAGGCCAAGCCAATGCCGGCGCCATACAACAGCAACACCACCCAATGCAGCACCACCCGCGTGCGCATACTCAGCGCATGCTCCAGCGCTGGCAAGATTGAGTAATCGAGTTGACTTTTGACACTTGCCAAAATCACTAACTGAAAAAACACCACACCGACAAACGCGATGGCCGCTAGCAGATGTAACGCATGAAACAGCGCATACCACACACAACACCCTCTTGTTTATCCACTAACGGCCCTCAGACAGCCTGCCAACTATGGCGCGGATGCCGTGATATGCGACCCCTGCAAAGTCACCTGTTGTCCTTCGACAAAGCGAGCATCAGAAGAACGAACGCTGCGTGTGTTGCCATTTTCATCCTTGAGCACATAAAGCGTCTGCTCCATTCCCATCGCCTGCTGCGCCTGACTACCTGCCAGGTAGCCGAGACCACCTCCAATCAGCGCGCCCAACGGGCCACCTGCCGCACCGCCGAGCATGAAGCCCGTTAGACCACTAAACCCACCGCCGACCAACGTATCGCTTTGCGCCGAGACTATCTGTTCAGCATGTCCTAGAGGGCTGCTTAACAGAGCAGCAACGGTGCACAACGTGATGATTTTACGCATGACATATTCCTTGCTTAGGTTATGAGTATCACCCAGTACCATCACAAAACATGCCAATAATTTATCCATATAAATCAATACTATAAATTCAATAAAGGTACAAATTACCAAACCATAAATGGTAGATATGACTACTGCATGGTTATTTATACCACTGCCTTATAGTCGCTGCACTGCTCAACGCATTGTCGACAGATTACCAAACCGCCGCTGCGTCGCGGCGGGCTCCGTTCGGCCCTGCTCCAGCACCTTGCACACCGCGCCAACTAACAGACGCCCTGCCGGCATAATACTCAGAGCCTGGGGCGTCAGTTGCAGCAAGCCATCTGCCGCCATCTGCTCCAACGCCGGCCGGCACGCGCTCATATAGTCGCGCGCCAACCCGCCAAAGCGTACCTCCAGGGCCTGCAAATCGACTTGCAAATTACACAGCAGCGCTTCACTCAGGACAGCCTGCAATTGCTCTTGCACAGAGCAGTGACGACCATAGAAAGTCGCTAACTGATCATTCGCCAGTTGCGCCTGATAACTGGCCAAATCACGCCGATTCTGCATTTGCAGCATGCCAATTTGACTAATACCCCCCGCCCCGATACCCAGCAGGTCAGCATTGGCTTCGCAGCTATAGCCCAGCCCATTGAGCTGCAGATTCCCGCTCTCGCGGGCCCCGACCAGGGGGTCATCTTTTAATACGAATTGCCCCAAGCCGATATAGCAATAACCGGCCGCGTCGAGTTTCTCGAGCGCGTGCTGATACATGGCTTGCGTGTCGGGGGCCGTGGCGAAGTCGCGCGCACTGCGGCGCTGGCTGGAGCGATAGCGCTGAGGCGGATAGGCGTAATCGAAAAGCAAGATCCGCCCAGGCTGCAGTTCGATAATCGCAGCCAGCTTGTTCCTAAAGCTGTTTAGACTCTGCCAGGCTCGGCCGTAGCCGAGATCAATATTCACTGAGGTGAATTGCAGGGTGCGCGCCGCCTCCATCAGCCAGCGAGTCTTGCGTGGGTCACGAAAATCCACAACCACTCCAGCGGCCGGCGAAAAGGCATCCGCCACACCAATGCTGACATGATTAAAGCCCAGTTCGCGGAGCAAGCCCATGCGGGCCCAATCGGTCTGCGTCGGATCTATCTCGACGCTGTCATCGCCGAATGCCGAGGCGTGAACAGAAAAACGCTTGCGCACCAATGCAAGCAATCGCTGCAGTTGCTCGGCACTCACGGCGCCACGGCTCAAATGTAGCCGTTGAACCGGCTGCCTAGCGCCAACGTGACAACTGAGCAGTTCGACTTCGCGACTTAAGCAAGCAAGGTAGCGGTCGCTAAGCGCGCCCTGCATAGGCGCCAAGCTGACAGCCAAATGCAACGGCCGCTGGCCATTGCGCAATGCCCGGAGCAGATCAATCGCCGCAAACCCCTGCTGGAGCGGGCCGGTCGGCGGGTAATCACCGCATGCAGCCGCAGCATGCCCGTAGCGCTTGATCAACTGGCGGCTCCACTGGATATCTACAGGCATAATGCGCTCCCGGCGCTTAAACAACCTGCAGTGTCAGGGCGAACCCCGCACGGGTAATTGACCTGAGTCAAGCGCAAGCGTATGAGCTATTTCAAACCCAGGCGTCGCGCCAGCTTGTGCAAGTTACTGGGATCAAGCTCCAACGCCCGCGCAGCGCTGGCCCAGTTGCCCGCAAAGGTGTCCAGCGCCTGTTGAATACTCTGCCTCTGGCAGTTTTCGACACTTTCACGCAGCGCCTGCACGCGAACATCTGGTTCCCCCTGCGTCAACACTGGGACAGGGCTTACTGACTGCTCAGCCGAGCTATCCAGATCAAGCAGGTCTGGCTCCAGCGTAAGGATTTGCATGCGACTGGCACCGCGACTGAGCAGCTTGACCGCCGCTCGGCTGATCACGTGCTCGAGTTCGCGCACATTGCCTGGCCACCCATAGGTGAGCATGGCGCGCTCTGCTGCGGGGGATAAACGCATGCTGCGCAGCCCAAGGCGTGCGCGGTTGAGCTCGAGGAAATGACCGGCGAGCATCAGCACATCCTGCTCACGCTCACGCAGTGGCGGAATCAGCACGGGGTAAACCGAAAGCCGGTGGTACAAGTCGGCGCGAAAGTGTCCATCGCGAATACTGTCTGGCAAGTTTCGATTTGTCGCCGCGATGATGCGCACGTCTACATGCAGCGGCTTATCCGCGCCCAGCCGCTGGATCTCACCGTTCTGCAGCACGCGCAGCAGTTTGGCCTGCACACTAAGCGGCAACTCGCCCACCTCATCGAGCAGCAAAGTGCCGCCATTAGCCGCATCAAAGCGCCCTGGACGATCAGCGGCGGCCCCGGAGAAGGCGCCTTTGACGTGGCCAAACAGCTCACTTTCGGCCAACGACTCAGGCAGGGCGGCGCAGTTGACCTGAATCAACGGCTTATTGCAGCGCTTGGACAGCGCATGCAAACGCCGCGCGAACAGCTCTTTACCTACCCCGGTTTCACCCAGTAGCAAGACCGGCAGTTCAGAAACCGCCACCACTTCAAGCTCTGCCAATAAATTCCGGATGGCCGTGCTCTGACCGATGATTTCGCCTTCGCCGATCAACTGCTGTGGGGTGTGCACCTCACTACGCGACAGGCGCAAGCTGCGAGACTCTTGCTCCAGGCGGGTAACCCGCACCGCCGCTTCAATCAGCAGGCTGTAGCGCTGCAGGTCGCGCCGAGTCTCGCTGTCAAAGGTGCCAGGGTGCAGCGCATCCAGGGTTAGCGCCCCCCACAACTGCCCCTCGACATACAGGCTCATGCCCATGCAGTCATGCACTGGCAGAGGTTCGCCAACGTGATTGTCGAGTAAACCGTCATAAGGGTCTGGCAAGCGGCTATCAGGCTCGAACCAGGTCGGCTCGCGACTCGCCATGATCGCCGCCAGGCGCGGGTGCTGCGCAATTACAAAACGCCGGCCCAAGGCCTCATGCACCAACCCTTCAGCCGCCACCGGGCGCAGGCTGTCGCCATCCAGCCGCAGCAGGCCCACTGCGCCACAGTGAAAGCGCTCACGCAAGGTGCTCACTAGGCGCTGCAGGCGTACGGCATTGGGCAAATCAACGAGCAAGTCAGCAAGCAGCGTTTCGTACAACATGGTCATATTTACCCAAATGGTTTTTTTCACCCTATCAAGTCAGGGTATTTATAACCACACTTAAAAATAACTGCTTATTTTTCAATAACTTATTTTTGGCACACGAACTGCAACAGATGACAGCACCCCCCTTAGCAATCAAGGAAGCTGCCATGAATCACATCCTGTTGCAGCAATCGCTCGGCAGTATCGCTGGCGAGATACCCGGCGCCACACGCATTTTTCATGCACACAAACTCGACTTCTACTGCGCCGGCGACCTGACTCTAAGCGAGGCTGCCGCGCAACGTGGCATGGACACCGACGTCATTTTGGCCGAACTGCAGGCACTGGAAGCGCTCAACAGCGACGAGGTGGACTGGTACGTGGCGCCGGAAGCCGAGCTGATAAACCACATTCTTACCCGCTATCACGCGCGTCATCGTGAGCAATTGCCGGAACTGATCCGCCTGGCGCAGCGCGTGGAGCAGGTACACGACGACCGCGATGACTGCCCTGCCGGCCTAACAGATTTGCTTCGCTACATGCGGCAGGAACTCGAAAGCCACATGCTCAAGGAGGAACAAATACTGTTCCCCGCCTTGCTCGATGGTCTCGGCCCAAAGACTGCAGCGCCCATTTCGGTAATGCGTATGGAGCATGAACATCACAGCGAAGCATTACGGCGCTTGCTCGAACTCACGCAGCAGATCACCCCACCGGAAAATGCCTGCAATACCTGGCGCGTGCTGTATCAAGGGCTCGACGAATTTGTTCGCGACCTAATGCAGCACATTCACCTGGAGAACAACGTGCTGTTTATCAACGCCCTCAACCCCATGCCTAGGCCGACTGTATGAGCGACGCAAACAAGCAAGCGGGCAATGGCGCGCTGGGCCGAGCCCTACAGCCGATGATCTGGTTCTTGTTAGTGGCCTCAACCCTCGCCGGCGCTACAAGCCTTGCAATGGAGTTGGTCATTTAACCTTTACAAAGCTACACCCGGATCGAGCAGCGTTTGTCTGGCTCGGCATACCCTCGGATCAGGATACCCGTCATGGCGTTGCATCGCGTACATCAACAGATACTTCGCAGCCATCACCTCTTCGAGCCCTTGAACGAAGAGCAAATGGAAGAACTCATGAGCAGCAGCCACCTGCTCAATATTGATAAAGGCTCGCCTCTATTTCGCCAAGGTGAGTCGGCCACTTCGTTTTATTTCGTCATCAGCGGCTCGGTGAAAGTTTTCCGTTTGGCCGCCGATGGCCAAGAAAAAGTCTTTGATGTCCTCACGCGCGCCAGACCGTGGCCGAAGCCATGCTACTGACGGATTCGGCAAATTACAGTGCCTGTGCCGAAGCACTTGAGCCTACGCAGCTTTATCGTCTGTCCAGCAGTGTTTATCTGCACCTGCTGCAAAGTAATAACCGCCTAGCGTTCGCGCTGATTAGTCGACTCTCGGGGCGTATGCAGCAGCGCTTGAATGAAATCGAAACCTTGTCCCTGAAAAACTCCACACATCGCGTGGTGCGCTACCTGCTAAATCAGCTTGGCCAATGCAATGAGAACATCAGTAGTTTCAATCTACCCATGGCCAAACAGTTGATCGCCGGCCATTTATCAATCCAACCTGAAACCTTTTCACGGGTGATTCGCCGCCTAATTGACGAGAAAGTCATCAGTCAGAGTGGACGCCAGATCAACATCCTCAACCGTTTTCGGCTGGAACAGTTCGAGTGAGGTCCACCCATGCCTAAATGCTTATATTGCCAGCGTGAAAACCCAGAGAACAGCACTGACTGTCACAACTGCGGCATGCTTTTGCCAGCCCATAACCAGCGCGATAAACAGCAACGCGAGCGTCGCTTCATCTGGTTTTGCGCTGCGCTAACAATATTTTGCTTAATAATGATCGTATGGCTACCACGAGCACTGTTCTAAACCGGCCTCAACTACCCCTTTGGGGATATAGAAAAGCACGAAGGAAGCGTTCAAAATAATACCTTTGTACTGGAAAACAGTTATTTTTAGCTCAACACAGCACTGATTATGCTAGCGCCGGTAATGCGAGAGCACTAACCCGCAACGCCAATGCCACTTGGCCTGACGGGACTACATGCCCAAGACTTGACCATCCACGTTTAAGTCGATCACACGGCAAGCCACAAATATGCCAGACACTAACTATCAGGCAATTAAAGGAGAGCATAAAATTAATATCACAGACTATGAATCTTTATTGCTAGCAGCGAAAAACCAATCAGAGCCACAGCGGGTACTCTTTGTTTTCTTAAAAGCATCTTTACCTGAAGATCATGAAACCGAAGAAGCCGCTCGCTTTCATTCTGGCCAAGGGGGTCAATTACAACCAGTAA
Organism: Pseudomonas sp. C7.1; assembly: GCF_056312395.1. Lineage (NCBI taxonomy): Bacteria > Pseudomonadati > Pseudomonadota > Gammaproteobacteria > Pseudomonadales > Pseudomonadaceae > Pseudomonas > Pseudomonas sp. C7.1. The sequence continues at coordinate 1,655,513 of NZ_JBWDTL010000003.1, forward strand.
TGTGCGTTGATAAAACCCTGGAAGAACTTGGAACTTTTGCTGATTTAGTATCAGAAGCTGAAACTATGGAACAAGCATGGCACATTGTACTAGTGGCTTGCCTTTCCGGACGCAATGGAATAATGCCCAGCTCTGATGACGCAACACAACCGCTGACCGTTATGCAAACCACTGTAGAAAATGGTGGCGACCTATCTAACTACATGGCATTCGACAAAGACGGGGCACCCGTGCGCTTCTTATAGTTGCGCAAGCCTTACGCTTACTTAAGGCGATAGCTGAAAAGGAGCCGCCTCATCATCGCCTCGCGCACTTCGTCATTGACCTGCCGACTCGGTGCCGAGCGCGAGTTTTTTAAACCACAATCTGCTCCGCAGCGGTATCGACTGCCTCGGCCTGTGTAAGCGCTTTCGGCTTTGTCTGATTCCGTCGCACTTGTCCGCGCTGCCGCATCGCCTGATGCTTCGCGTGAAGGGCCTGAGCCGCCGTCACCACGCCTACAGCCTGGCCGCTTAAGTCCAAGCGCGGCGCATTCTCCGTCATGCTCGCCCAGTATCGACTTCCTCGGCACCACGTAGCGAGGCCCTGCTTGAGCTGCTCGCTGGTTATGCCGAGCAGCTCCAGGTGTTGCTCGGCATCCTTGAGAATGCCCTCCTTCAGCGGAACCTTGGGGGCCGGACTGACCGGAAAGGCCAATGGAAAGTGCTTCTGCAATAGCCAGATCGCTTCTACCGCAGGATCTTGCTCGCGAGGCTTCGTCTGCGCAGAAGGTTTGCGCATAGGCTGCTTCGTATTATCAGTCTTTACCTGCACCTTTTCGGCCCGCAGGCGGTCACGTAACTCAGCTAGTTGTTCAAAACCCATCGTTCAGTTCGCAGCTTCATGGTTGAAATGAAGTGCAAGGTTATCCCATGCAGACGTTTGACACAGCCTAATCAAGAGGCGGCATGATTAATTATGAGGGTCGGGTTTTGGCCGGCATCAGCAAAACTTGACTGAAATCAAATGATAATCGTTATTATTAATAAACAATCGACTCCACGCAACCGGCCTTTTTTTTGCGCCGGCTTCTACTCTGGGGAGTCGTTCAATGATTTTTCGCATTCATCCTCTCGCGCTAGCCTGTTTCGCCTTCAGCGCCAGTACCCTCGCCGGCGCGGCTCGGTGAAGTGACCTTGCATTCGCCGGAGCAACGCCGCGAGCTGTATCAACTCGGGCTGGAGAACCGCCTCGGCGAGGGCACGCTAAATACCGAAGTTTATCGTCAGGAGGTTTACCGCGAAATCCGCTCTTATTCGTCAACGCTTGACCGCAACCAGGCGCGCAACGACGTCAGATTTATCACCCACGGCCTGCGCACCTCTTACCTGGTGCCAGTGGGCTCGCACCTGCTGACGGTAGGCGGCGAAGGCTGGAAGATGACCGGCGATCCCGAGCGGCACATCAACAACAACGAGCCATTGTTCAATAGCGACCAGCGCAACGCCCCCTTCAACGCTGGCGAAGTTGTCGCCCTGGTCGGCCCTTCCGGCTGCGGCAAGACCACGCTGCTACACCTGTGCGCCGGCTTTCTGGATGTGCAGGAGGGCCACATTGACAACAATTTCCAGAACTGCGCCTGGGATTGGTCAGTGGCGACTTGGGCAAGTTTCCGCACCAGCTCTCCGGCGGCATGCAGAGCCGGGCGTCGCTGGCCCGTGCGCTGGTGCTGCAACCGAATCTGCTGCTACTCGATGAACCCTTCGCCGCGCTGGATATCGGCCTCAAGGAAGAACTCTACGCGCTGCTCAGCGCCGTGTAGCCGCCTCTCCACGGGCGGGGGCCGACGCTAGATCGACTTTTAAGCAGGTGTTACACGATGGAACGCTATAAAGGAAACCTCCGGCCTGCATCACCAGTGGCGCCCTACCCTTAAAGCCCTGGGCATCCGTTATCAGCCGCCATATAACTGCCGTCACACCTATGCGACAATATGCTTAATGTCCGGCGTGAACCCCGCTTTCATCTCTCAGCAATTGGGCCATAGCGTCCAATTGTTGTTGTCGACGTATGCCCGCTGGATCAACTCAAGCTCCGACTGGAACGAACTGGAAAAGCTGAATAGTGGTATCGAATCAGTATCAACCCCACTCAGCAAGCCATAAGTCATTGATAGGTAATACCTTTGATCTCCACCGCTAACATCACCATGCAATTCGGGGCTAAGCCCCTGTTCGAGAACGTTTCCGTCAAGTTTGGCGGCGGCAATCGTTACGGCCTGATCGGGGCCAATGGCTGCGGCAAGTCGACCTTTATGAAAATTCTCGGCGACGACTTAGAGCCCAGTGGTGGCCAGGTGATGCTGGAGCCGAACGTGCGTCTGGGTAAGTTACGCCAGGATCAGTTCGCCTACGAAGAATTCAGCGTAATCGACACCGTGATCATGGGTCACGAAGAGCTGTGGAAGGTTAAAGCCGAGCGTGACCGCATCTATTCCCTGGCGGAAATGAGCGAAGAAGACGGCATGAAGGTCGGCGAGCTCGAAGGTGAGTTTGCTGAGATGGACGGCTACACCGCCGAGTCCCGTGCCGGCGAATTACTGCTCGGCCTGGGCATCCCATTGGAGCAGCATTTCGGCCCGATGAGCGAAGTAGCCCCTGGCTGGAAACTGCGCGTTTTGCTGGCCCAGGCACTGTTCTCCGACCCGGAAGTGCTGCTGCTGGACGAGCCAACCAACCACCTGGACATCAACACCATCCGCTGGCTGGAAAACATCCTCACCCAGCGCAACAGCACCATGATCATCATTTCTCACGACCGTCACTTCCTGAACAGCGTGTGCACCCACATGGCTGACCTGGATTACGGTGAGCTGCGCCTGTTCCCAGGTAACTACGACGAGTACATGACCGCCGCGACCCAATCGCGCGAGCAACTGCTGTCGGATAACGCCAAGAAGAAAGCGCAAATCAACGAGCTGCAGAGCTTTGTCAGCCGCTTCTCGGCCAACGCTTCGAAATCCAAGCAGGCATCGTCGCGCGCCAAGCAGATCGACAAGATCCAGCTGGCCGAAGTCAAGCCGTCCAGCCGCGTCAGCCCGTTTATCCGTTTCGAGCAGAACAAGAAGCTGCACCGCCAGGCCGTGATGATCGACAAAATGGCCAAGGGTTTCGACGGCAAAGCGCTGTTCAAGAACTTCAGCTTCCAGGTTGAAGCCGGCGAGCGCGTGGCGATTATCGGCCCGAACGGTATCGGCAAAACCACCCTGCTGCGCACCTTGGTCGGCGAACTGACCCCCGATGCCGGTCACGTGAAATGGACCGACAGCGCAGAGCTGGGTTACTACGCCCAGGATCACGCTCACGACTTCGAAGACGATGTGAGCCTGTTCGACTGGATGGGCCAGTGGACCACCGGCGAGCAGATGATTCGCGGCACCCTGGGGCGCATGCTGTTCAGCAACGACGAAATCCTCAAGTCGGTCAAAGTCATCTCCGGTGGAGAGCAAGGCCGTATGCTGTTCGGCAAGCTGATTTTGCAAAAGCCGAACGTGCTGATCATGGACGAACCGACCAACCACCTGGATATGGAATCCATCGAGGCGCTGAACCTGGCCCTGGAAAACTACCCAGGTACGCTGATTTTTGTCAGCCATGACCGCGAATTCGTCGGCTCTCTGGCCACGCGCATCATCGAGCTGTCGGCCAACGGTATCACCGACTTCAGCGGTACTTACGATGACTACCTGCGTAGCCAGGGCGTGATCGTTTAAACCACCGCGTGAAAAGACGCCCCGTTCGAGCAGCCTCGAACGGGGCGTTTTGCTTTGTGCCGATAACCAAGGCCACTCTGGCAAAGGCGCACCCTGGGGTGCGCCTTTAATCCATCTGCCGAATACAGCCTAAGTAATCAGCCCTGCGCGGTGCTCCAGTCAATCCACTGCAGCTGCCAGGTCGCCAGAATCAGCAAGCCGAAACCGATGCGGTACCAGGCAAACGCTGCATAGCTGTGCTTGCCGATAAAGCTGAGCAGCGCCCGCACCGCAATCATGGCGAAGATAAACGAGGTGACAAAGCCAATGGCAAACACCGGCAGATCACTGGCCTGGAATAGATCGCGGTACTTATAGCCGGAATACACCGCAGCACCGACCATGGTCGGCATGGCAAGAAAGAAGGAAAATTCGGTGGCCGCCTTGCGCGACAAGCCGAACAGCAGGCCGCCGATGATCGTCGCACCGGAGCGTGAAGTGCCCGGAATCATCGCCAGGCACTGGGCGAAACCGATCTTCAGCGCGTCCTTCCAGGTCATGTCGTCCACGCTCTCGGCGTGTACCAGATGCGTCCGGCGCTCGGCCCAGAGCATGATCACACCGCCCACCACCAACGCCAGGGCCACGGTGATCGGGTTGAACAGGTAATGATGAATCAGGTCGGCAAACAATACGCCCAGCGCCACGGCAGGCAGAAAGGCGATCAGCAGGTTGGCGGTAAAGCGTTGCGCCTGCGGCTCTTTGGGCAGGCCGACAACGATGTCGAGAATCTTGCGTCGGTACTCCCACACCACCGCCAGAATTGCCCCCAGCTGGATGATGATATTGAAGGCCATCGCCCGCTCGCCGCCAAAACCTATCAGGTCGGCGACGATAATTTGGTGCCCGGTGCTGGAGATCGGCAAAAACTCGGTAATGCCCTCGACAATGCCCAAAATCAACGCCTGAACAGCTACCCAAAGATCCATTTCCACTCCTTAAAAGATGCAGCACGCGCACCTGAAACTGCACTAACGATAAAAAGTCGCGGCCTGCCAGCACCGCCATAACAGCAACCCACAGGGAGTAGAAAAAGCAGGCAAATCATTTGCTTAACGCTCAAGCGGGCAAATCCTAGCAGAGAACGCAAGGAGCTCGCGCGGCAAATAGCAATAACCAGACACAGCCGTGCGCCATGCTTTCATCAACTAACCTAAGGTCTAACCTAGTCAAAATGCGGCGCTGGCCGACATAGAGACAGTCCAACGCAGGAAAAAGAGAGAGCAAAGCCATGAACAGCCTTCGCAGCCTGCCCATTAACCGTCGTTTATGGCTGATTCTGGTGGTCGCCATCGTTATGCTGATTATTCAGGGCTCATTATTGCTCAAGCAGATCCACGCCGATCTGTACGCCGCCAAAGCCGAGAAAACCCAGCACGTGGTACAGAGCGCCGCAGGCATTCTGCAGCACTATTACGCCCTGGAAGCAGCCGGCAGCCTACCCCGCGAAGATGCACAAAAACAGGCGATGGAAACCATCCGCGGCCTGCGCTATGCCGGCCAGGAATACTTCTGGATCAATGATCAGACCCCAGTGATGGTCATGCACCCGACTAACCCCAAACTCGAAGGCCAGAACCTCTCAGGCTTTAAGGACCCTGACGGCAAGGCGCTGTTTAATGAAATGGTCGCCATCAGCAAACGCCAAGGCGCTGGCCAGGTCGATTACCGCTGGCCCAAACCGGGCGCCAGCGACCCTGTGCCCAAAGTGTCCTATGTGCAACTGTTCCAACCCTGGGGCTGGATCATCGGTTCTGGCGTTTATGTGGATGACGTTCAGGCCGAGTTTCAGGCTCGGGCGCTGAAAACCATAGTGATCGGCCTGGTGATTGCCGCGCTGGTGGCCCTGCTGATCGTGCTGATCGTACGCAGCATCACCCGCCCCCTGCAGCAAGCTGTAAGCGCCATGGCCAATATCGCCAGCGGCGATGGCGACTTGACGCGCAACCTCGACACGAACGGCAACGATGAACTGTCCGCCCTGTCCCGCCACTTCAATACCTTTACTGACAAGCTACGCTTGGTGATCAAGCAGTCCCTCGATTCTGCCGGTCAGCTCGATGCCGCCGCGCGCAACCTCGGTCAGATTTCCGGCCAGGCTCAGCAGCACAGCGAACAGCAATCCCAGCAGATGGAGCTGGTGGCCACTGCGATCAATGAAGTGACTTACGGTGTGCAGGATGTAGCGAAGAACGCCGAACATGCCTCATCCGAAGTGCACGCAGCAGAAGAGCAAGCCCTGCAAGGCCAGCAGAGCATTGAAGCGAGCCTGCGGCAGATCAACGAGCTGTCCGGCACCATCGACCAGGCCGTGGCGGTGATTCAGGCCCTGGCCCAGGAAAGTACGCAGATCGGCAGCGTGCTGGAGGTGATCCGCTCGATTGCCGATCAGACCAACCTGCTCGCGCTCAATGCAGCTATCGAAGCCGCCCGTGCCGGCGAGCAAGGCCGTGGCTTTGCTGTGGTCGCCGATGAGGTGCGCCTGCTGGCGCAGCGCACACAAAAATCCACGGCGGAAATCCAAGTGATGATTGAGCGCCTGCAAGGCAACTCGGAAGCCGCAGTCAAGGTAATCAACGACAGCAGCAAAGCCTCGCAGCTGACCATTGAACAAGCCAGCCAGGCCGGTGCTAACCTCACATTGATCGCCAGCGGGCTGCGTAATCTCACCGGCCTGAACGCTTCCATCGCCAGCGCGACACTGCAACAATCGCACATGGTCGAAGACATCAACCAGAACGTCACCCAGGCAGCCAGCCTGGCCCATAACAATGCCCTGGCGGCGCAGCAATCCAGCGATGCCGGGCAACGCCTAGGTCAGTTGGCCGAGCAGCTAAACCGGCTGCTTGGGCAGTTCAGGGTATGAGAACGCAATGAGCGACATGGAACACCAGGAAGTCGACCTGAGCAAACCGCAGAATCAGGACCTGATCTGGGACCTGGACAGCATCGCCCGACGCGAGTTAGCCGAACGCTTTATCAAGCTGTTCGAAAATCGCCTGTGCGTGTACTCAGAATCGACGCGCCAGCTGTACACCAACTACGACCTGCACTTCCCCAGCGATATGGGCCGCAAGATGGTGGTGCTGCCCAACCCCTACGCCTTCCACGACACCCTGCATGGCATCGAGGCGCATGCCGTACGCAAGACCGGATTGTGCGTGCTGCCCGGTGTGGTCTTGCGCAAGCCAGGCTTGCTGCTGACTACGATGATCAAGGAAGGCGGCCCTGCGCCGAAAACCATGCCGTTCAAACCGGCGTTGGCGCAGATCATCAGTAACCAGAAGAAGGCCGGTGATATCTTCCTGCCGATCATGATGAAGGGCGACCTTCGCGAGTTCGATCAGCAGATGCCCTACATCCACCTGCATCGCTTACAGGTCAGCCGCCTGACGCGGCTATCGACCTTCGAGCGCGACGATATTCAGCAGTCCATTACCCGTAAACTGCTTATGCTCTATCGCCAGGCCGACAGCCTCAGCTGCCACTGAATAGCAGCCCTGCACTGCGGCCAATAAGCCAATAAAAAGCGGGCATCCGTTAACGGATGCCCGCTTTGTGCTGTATCCACCAACTGGGTCTTATTGCTGGCTGACCCAGAAAACGGCCGTGACCACGAAAATCACAATCAAGGCGAAAATAGCCTTGGCATCGACCACGCTGTCAGCATTATCCAGTTCACTGTGTTCGCTCATGGACTACCCCTCTTGTTGTGTTTATGGGTGAATCGTCTTATGCAGTTAAGACCAGCATGCCCGCTTACTCAAGCCATGGGGCTATGTTCCATGGCCGGCTTATCCCTTTAAGTTCTTTCCATATACTTAAACATCACTTTTGCGCATAACCCTGAGCTGGTATCTTCCTCCGGCTCCGCAGGGAGTGCGCGGCCGTGCGCGCTGATTAGCTGTACCTGATAACAGGACACCCCATGTACGTATACGACCAGTACGACCAACAAATCGTCGAAGACCGCGTCAAGCAGTACCGCGATCAAACCCGCCGTTACCTCGCTGGCGAACTGAGCGGCGAAGAATTTCGCCCGCTGCGCCTGCAAAATGGCCTGTATATCCAGCGCTTTGCTCCCATGCTGCGCGTCGCCGTGCCGTATGGTCTGGTGTCCTCTGCCCAAGTGCGCATGATGGCTAAGATTGCCCGTGACTACGACAAGGGTTACGCGCACATCAGCACGCGCCAGAACGTGCAGTTCAACTGGCCAGACTTGGAAGATGTGCCCGATATTCTCGCCGAGCTGGCCACCGTGCAGATGCACGCGATCCAGACCAGCGGCAACTGTATCCGTAACACCACCACCGACCAGTTCGCCGGTGTGGCCAAGGATGAAATCATCGACCCACGTCCGTGGTGCGAAATCATCCGTCAGTGGTCGACCTTCCACCCCGAGTTCACCCACCTGCCGCGCAAGTTCAAGATTGCGGTTAACGGTGCCGTGAGCGACCGTGCAGCGATTGAAGTGCACGACATCGGCCTGGAAGCGGTACAGAACGACGCCGGTGAGCTGGGCTTCCGCGTCTCCGTTGGTGGCGGCCTGGGCCGCACCCCAATCGTCGGTAGCTTTATCAACGAATTCCTGCCGTGGCAGCACCTGATCAGTTACCTCGACGCCATCCTGCGTGTGTACAACCGCTATGGCCGTCGTGATAACAAGTACAAGGCGCGCATCAAGATACTGGTCAAGGCGTTGACCCCTGAAGTGTTCGCCGAGCGCGTGAATGCCGAGTGGGTTCACCTGAAAGACGGCCCCACCACCCTAACCGAAGCTGAAGTGGCCCGCGTTGCTGCGCACTTTATCGACCCAAGCTACAAAGTCCTCGACGACCAAGATGCCGCGCTGGCGGCCCTGGATGCCGAGCACCCAGGCTTTGCCCGCTGGCGTCAGCGCAACACCTTTGCCCACAAGAAGCCCGGCTATGTCGCCGTCACCTTGTCGCTCAAGCCGACCGGCGTGGCGCCAGGCGATGTCACCGACAAGCAGCTCGACGTGATCGCCGATCTGGCCGACCGCTACAGCTTTAGCGAAGTACGCAACAGCCACAACCAGAACATCATTCTGGCTGACGTCGAGCAGGCGCAGCTGTTCACCCTGTGGGGCGAGCTGCGCGAGAATGGTTTTGCCACGCCGAACGTCGGCCTGCTGACCGATATCATCTGCTGCCCGGGCGGTGACTTCTGCTCCCTGGCCAACGCCAAGTCGATCCCGATTGCCGAAGCCATCCAGCGCCGTTTCGATGACCTGGATTACCTGTTCGACATCGGCAATATCGACCTGAACATTTCCGGTTGCATGAACGCCTGCGGTCACCACCACGTGGGCCATATCGGCATCCTCGGGGTCGACAAGAAAGGTCAGGAGTTCTATCAGGTCTCCCTCGGCGGCAACGCTGGCCGTGACGCCAGCCTGGCGCAGATCCTCGGCCCCTCCTTCGCCGAAGCGGACATGGCTGACGTGATCGACAAGATCGTCAAGGTCTATGTCGAGCAGCGTAGCGAAGAGGAAAGCTTCCTCGACACCTTCCGCCGTATCGGTGTTGCCCCGTTCAAGGAGCGCGTATATGCAGCGAATCATTAAGAACGGCCAGCTGATCGACGAAAGCTGGCACCTGCTGCCCAAGGACGCCACGCTGGACGGCATCCCTAACTGCGACGATCTGATCGTGCCGCTGGGCCTGTGGGTTGAACACAGCACCGCGCTCAAGGCCCGCGATGGCGGCCTGGGCGTATGGCTCGACGCCGGTGAGGAGATCGAGGAAATCGCCGATCAACTGGATAACTTCCAGGTCATCGCGCTGAACTTCCCTGCTTTCACCGATGGCCGCCACTGCTCCACCGCCTACCTGCTGCGCAACCGCTACGGCTACACAGGCGAAGTACGCGCCATCGGCGATGTGCTGCGCGATCAGCTGTTCTCCTACCTGCGCGTGGGCTTCGATGCCTTCGCCCTGCGCGAGGACAAAGACCCGCTGGACGCCCTGAAAGCCTTCGAGGAGTTCAGCGAGGTGTATCAGGCCTCCACGGACCAGCCTCTGCCGCTGTTCCGCCGCCGCGCCTGATCCGGCACGCTAAGCAAAAGGCCACCCTTTGAGGTGGCCTTTTTTGTTTCTCGTTACTTAACCCAGATTGACCAACACTCGCCCAACCTGTTTGCCTGCGAGTACCTGGGCAATCGCATCCGGCAGCTGCTCAAGCGTCACTTCGCTGACCAGCGCATCCAGATTGACCTTCCACTGCAACGACAACCGGTCCCACATCGAGGCCTTGACCACCAGAGGCAGCTCGACCGAGTCGACCCCCAGCAGGTTCACTCCACGCAGGATAAACGGCAGCACACTGCCCTTGAAGCCGACGCCAGCCGTCAGGCCGCAGCAGGCAACGCTGGCGCCGTAGCACAGCGACTTGACCACATTGAACAGGATATCCCCGCCCACGCAATCCACCGCGCCGGCCCACTGCTCCTTGAGCATCGGCTTGTCGCTGCCGTCCAGCAATTCAGAACGCAGCACAATCTGCTGCGCGCCCAGCGCCTTGAGGTAATCACCCTGCTCCGCCTTGCCGGTCGATGCTGCAACGCGGTAACCCAGGGTGGTCAACAAAGCCACGGCGACACTGCCAACCCCACCGGTGGCGCCGGTCACCAGTACGCTGCCCGCATCCGGCGTCAGCCCGCTTTGCTCCAGCTTGTCGACACATAGCGCGGCGGTAAGCCCGGCGGTGCCGAGCACCATGGCCTCGCGCAGCGACAAACCCTTGGGCCGCTTCAATGCCCAGCTGGCAGGAATACGAATGTACTGAGCAAAGCCGCCCGAGGTGTTCATCCCCAGGTCATAGCCGGTGACGATCACCTCATCACCCACGCTTAATTCGGCCACGCTGGATGCCTCCACCACACCGGCAGCGTCGATGCCTGGGGTGTGCGGAAAACTCTTGGTCACGCTGCGGTTGCCACTGGCCGACAGCGCATCCTTATAGTTGAGCGAGGAATACTTGACCCGAATCAGCAGCTCGCCGGCCGGCAAGTCGTCAATCTCGCGCTGCACAATCACTTGTTCGAAACCGCCCGCTGCGCTCTCACGGGCCTGCAATGCACTGAACGTGTTCATATCAACTCCCTTAAAACGGTTACCAGAAACGCTGCTGACTCAAACGACTCAGCCAGTTCAGGACGAAGCGATCCAATGCCACGCTGCCCGCCAGTCCAACGCGCTCCTGCAGGGTTTTCTTCTCGGCATAGTGCAAATGAAACAGCTCGGCGCTCTTCGCGCGCTCTGCCAGGTATTCGTCGCTGGTCTTGAGCTCATCGACCAACTGCTTCTCCAATGCCGCCAGGCCCAACCAAACTTCACCGGTGGCAATCTGGTCAATGTCCAGCTGCGGTCGGTAGCGGGCAACAAAGCCCTTGAACAACTCATGGGTGGTTTCCAGGTCTTCCTGGAACTTCTCCCGGCCCTTCTCGGTGTTCTCGCCGAACACCGTCAGGGTGCGTTTATACTCACCGGCGGTCAGTACCTCGAAATCAATGTCATGCTTTTTCAGCAGGCGGTGCACGTTAGGCAGCTGCGCCACCACGCCAATTGAGCCGAGGATGGCGAACGGCGCGGAAATGATCTTCTCGCCAATGCAGGCCATCATATAACCGCCGCTGGCCGCGACTTTGTCGATGCAGATGGTCAGCGGCACGCCCGCCTGACGAATCCGCGCCAGCTGTGAAGAAGCCAAACCATAGCTGTGCACCATGCCGCCGCCGCTTTCCAGACGCAGCACCACTTCATCCTGCGGTGTTGCCATAGTCAGTAAAGCAGTGATTTCGTGGCGCAGGCTGTCAGTGGCCGAGGCTTTGATATCGCCGTCAAAATCCAGCACGTAGACGCGCGGCTTATGAATACCGGCTTTCTTTGCCTGCTTGGCGGCTTTGGCTTCGGCTTTAGCAGCGGCTTTCAGTTGCTCCTTATCGAGTACCGCCTGCTCCATGCGCTGGTGCAGCTGCTTGAAGAAGTCATTGAGCTTGTTCACCTGCAGCTGGCCAGTGCTCTGGCGGCCCTTGCTGCGCAGTGCGGCAATCGTCACCAGCACCACCACAATGGCCACAACCAAGGTCACTGTCTTGGCCAGAAAGCCTAAGTACTCTGCAAAAAACTCCACGTATTTCCCCTTGTCCCAATGGCAACGCATGCTCATCGACCGCACGCAATAGTGCCCAAGCATACCGAGGCACCGGGTTGGCGGCCAGCAAGCAAGGCCTCGACATTCAGAGCACCCATGCAATTCAAACAAGCGTATGTTTTTACGTTGACAGCTCCTGAGCTTCCCCATACCCTCGCGAAACTTTCAACGTACCGGAATCGAGCGGACGTGGGCAGCATCTACCTGATTCGACATGGCCAAGCCTCCTTCGGTGCAGACGATTACGATGTGCTATCGCCCATTGGAATTCGCCAGGCCGAAGTGTTGGGCGCGCACCTCGCCCAACTCGGCACGCGTATTGATCGCAGCGTCAGCGGTGATCTACGCCGCCAGCAGCACACGGCCAACAGTACCTTGCAACAGCTGCACAACGCCGGCATTGGTGTACCACCACTGGACATTGACCCGGCCTTTAATGAGTTCGACGCTGACGCGGTAATCCGCAGCCTGCTGCCGGGCATGCTTGGTGAAGAACCTGAAGCCCTGCACATCCTGCGCAATGGTGCGCAAAACCGTGCTGAATTTCAGCGCCTGTTCGCCAAACTGATTGGCCGCTGGATTTGCGGCGAACACGACACGCCGGACCTGCAAAGCTGGCAAGGCTTCGTCGAGCAGGTCCAGGGCGGCCTTACTCGCCTGCTGGAGCAAGCCGACAGCAAACAGAACATCGCCGTATTCACCTCCGGCGGCACTATTACCGCCCTGCTGCATCTGATTACGGGTATCGCGCCGGCGCAGGCTTTCGAGCTGAACTGGCAAATTGTTAACACCTCACTAAGCTGCCTGAAGTTTCGCGGCAGCCAAGTGAGCCTGGCTTCCTTCAACAGCCATGTGCATTTGCAGCTGTTGAAGGCGCCGCAGCTCATCACCTATCGCTGAGCTGCGGCCCACTGCACCCATCTAGGGCGCTAGAAAAAACCTGAGAAAAAGGAAGAAACCATGAGCGTTGCAGACATCGTCAATACCATGCAGTCCAAATTCAACGCCGGTGCCGCTGCAGGCCTGGACCTGGTGTTCCAATTCAACATCGAAGACGGCGAGAACTACGCCCTGATCGTTAAAGACGGCACCTGCGCCGTTGAGAAAGGCGATAACGCCAACGCCAACGTGACCCTGATCATGGACACCGAAACCCTGAAAGGCATTACCAGCGGCGAAACCGACGGTATGCAAGCCTTTATGTCCGGCAAACTGCGCGCCGAAGGCGACATGATGCTGGCCATGAAACTGGGCGAGCTGTTCCCGGTTTAAGCGTCAAGGCAACGAAGATACAAAACAAACCGGAGTCCTCGACTCCGGTTTTTTTATGACTAAAAACCGGGCTTGAATGGCCAATCAGGCAGCTTGATTAGGGAGCAACACGCCCACCTATAACGGCGGGTAATCCTTGTGAGGCACAGGCTGCAGCATTAGATTAGCTAATTATCTTAGGGTCTGTTGCCGTTTCGTTCGCGGCCGCGCCGGAGCCTGTTTTAGCGCGAGGCAAGGCACGAGACACGACGTTTGGTTGTTCCAAATGAGTGTCGAGAAACGCAGTATCGCGCTAAAACAGGCCCGGCCCTGCGGGTTGCGCGCAAACTCTCGCCATGCGGTGTTGGAGGACTTGGCAAGGGAACACCATTACCTGCGTCCTCCGCCTAGCCTGGCGAGATTTTGCGCAGCAACGCGGCTCGCGACGAAACGGCAACAGACCCTAGACCCATAATAAGCAGAAGGGATAAACATGGCGCTTACTGACCAGTCCACCCGAATCCGCGAAGGCGAAGAACTCGACGTCGCGGTCATCGACCAGTACCTCAAGGCGCATATCCCCGGTCTGACGGGCGAGCCACGCATCAGCCAGTTCCCTGGCGGTGCCTCGAACCTGACCTATCTGCTGGAATACCCCGACAACGAATTTGTACTGCGCCGCCCGCCCTTTGGTCACAAGGCTAAATCCGCCCACGACATGGGCCGCGAATACCGCATCCTCAATCAGCTCAACGCCGGCTTCCCCTACTGCCCGAAAGCCTACGTGCACTGCACCGACGAGTCGGTGATCGGTGCCGAGTTCTATGTGATGGAGCGGGTCAACGGCATCATCCTGCGCTCGGACATGCCGGCCGAGCTGAACTTCAGCGCCGAGCAGACCCGCGAGCTGTGCAAGAGCTTTATCAACAAGATGGTCGAACTGCACAACGTCGACTATCAGGCCTGCGGCCTGGGCGACCTGGGTAAGCCCGAAGGCTATGTGCAGCGCCAGATCGGTGGCTGGAGCGATCGCTACGACAAGGCCCTGACCCCCGACGCGCCGCTGTGGGAGCCGGTCAAGGCCTGGCTCAAGGACAAGATGCCCGCCGATCACCACAAGCCTGGCATCGTGCATAACGATTACCGCTTTGACAACGTGATCCTCAATCCGCAGAACCCGAGCCAGATCATCGGCGTGCTGGACTGGGAGCTGACCACCATCGGCGACCCGCTGATGGACCTGGGCAACACCCTCGCCTACTGGATCGAAGCCGGCGACTCCGCACCGATCCAGCTGATGCGCCGTCAGCCCAGCAATGCCCCAGGCATGCTGACCCGCCAGCAGTTCGCTGATTACTACGCCGAACGCTCGGGCATCGAAATCAACAGCATCGACTTTTACTACACCTACGGCCTGTTCCGCCTGGCCGGCATCGTGCAGCAGATCTACTACCGCTATTTCCACGGCCAGACCCAGGACAAACGCTTCGCGCAGTTCATTCACATGAACAAGCTGCTGGAGCAGATGAGCCTGCAGGTCATCAATAAATCGCAGCTGTAATCCGGCCTAACGCCTTCAGATAAGGGGAACCGCATGTCCAAGACCCAACTGTTCGACCTCGACGGCAAGATTGCCTTCGTCTCCGGCGCCAGCCGTGGCATCGGTGAAGCCATTGCCAAACTGCTGGCCCAGCAAGGCGCCCATGTGATCGTCTCCAGCCGCAAGATCGATGACTGCCAGAAAGTCGCCGACGCGATCATCGCTGACGGTGGCCAAGCCACGGCCATTGCCTGCCACATTGGTGAAATGGAGCAGATCAGCAACGTCTTCGCGCAGATCAAGGAGCAGTTCGGCCGCCTCGATATTCTGGTCAACAACGCCGCCACCAACCCGCAGTTCTGCAACGTACTCGACACCGACCTGGGCGCGTTCCAGAAGACCGTCGATGTGAACATTCGCGGCTACTACTTTATGTCCATCGAAGGCGGCAAACTGATGAAGGCAAACGGTGGTGGCAGCATCATCAACGTCGCTTCGATCAATGGGGTTTCGCCGGGCGAGTTCCAGGGCATCTACTCGGTGACCAAGGCTGCGGTGATCAGCATGACCAAGGTCTTCGCCAAGGAATGCGCGCAGTTCGGCATTCGCTGCAACGCCCTGCTGCCTGGCCTGACCGACACCAAGTTCGCCTCGGCGCTGACCAAGAACGACGCCATCCTCAAGATCGCGTTGCAGCGCATCCCGCTCAAGCGCGTAGCGGACCCAAGCGAAATGGCCGGCACCGTGCTGTACCTGGCCAGCGATGCGTCCAGCTACACCACCGGCGTGGCGTTGAATGTGGACGGCGGCTTTCTCTCCTGAGAAAACCCATCCACTAAAAAGGCGACCCTCGGGTCGCCTTTTTTACAGCTGCTGGAAGTTACTGCCAGTCTTTCAGCGCCTGCTTGGCCGCCGGGTTCATCGGCTCGGCGAGCAAGCCGGCAGGCGTCAGGTTGATGCTGTACACCGCTTCATCAGCCAGCGGCAGGTAGGTCACCCGGCGCGCCTGAGGGTCGAAGATAAACAGATCATGCTGGCCCAACCGCAGCCAGCGCCACAGGTCGATGCCGTAAGGGCTGCGCGCAAGTTCGACACGGGTGTGCTGCGCCAGGCTTTGCTGCTCGATGGAGAGAAAACGCCCCGAGAGTTTTTCCAGGCGGTAACCCGGCTGCAGGCCGATCAGCGCCGCCAAACCCTTCCACTGCAGGAAGCGCGCATCCAGCTGCCAGAGATCGCCCTCCATGGTCAGCGTGCGCTCACGCCCGCCCTCCAGCACACTGACCCGATACAGCGGACCGTCTGCCTTGAAGCTCAGCGTGGCCAGCGGTTTGCCTTCAGGAATTGCTGCATAGCTGCGCAAATCATTAGCCAGCAGGCCAATCAGCGCCGCCAGCGCAAGAAATGCCAAGCCGCAGGTGCCGCGCAACCAGCCGAGAAACCAGTGCCGATTGAACAGGATACGCGCCGCAACAAAGGCCGCCAGTAACCCCAGCAATGCCGTTGCCCATGCCAGTCCGCCGTATTGCATCGCCGTGCATTCCTTATGCTTGAAATTGCCGGCATTATGCGCAGCTACCTGGCTGGCGAACAGCCAGAGAACACCACAATTAGACACAGGACGTGTTTTTAAATGGCTTTCCCGTTTGAACTCAGTGTTGACCTGACCACCCTGGCGATTCTCGCCCTGGTCGCGTTTATTGCCGGCTTTATCGATGCAATTGCCGGCGGTGGCGGCTTGCTGACCATTCCAGCGCTGCTGACTGCCGGCCTGCCGCCGCACCTGGCCTTGGGCACCAACAAACTCAGCTCGACCTTTGGCGCGGCCGCCGCCAGCTACACCTTCTATCGGCGCAAACTGTTTAACCCCAGCCAATGGCGCAATGCCTTGATCGGCACCGCGGTCGGCGCCCTGCTTGGCGCGGCCATGGCGCAATGGTTGCCCTCGGAGTGGCTGAATCAGCTGTTACCTGCGGTGGTGTTTGGCTGCGGCCTGTACCTGCTGTTTGGCAAAACCCCGGATGCGCCGCTGCTCGCCGAAGCGCCAATAGCAAAGGGCCGGCAGTGGCCACAGAGCCTTAGCCTGGGTTTCTATGATGGCGTGGCGGGCCCAGGCACCGGCGCCTTCTGGACGGTCAGCAGCCTGCTGCTCTACCCGCTCGATCTGGTCAAGGCCAGCGGCGTAGCGCGCAGCATGAACTTCGTCAGTAATATCTGCGCGCTGACGGTGTTTATCATCAGCGGGCAAGTGGCCTGGATGCTGGGCATCTGCATGGGCTTGGCGCTGATGGTCGGGGCGTTTCTCGGCGCACGCACGGCGATCAAGGGCGGTTCGAAGTTTATCCGCCCAGTATTTATTCTGGTGGTATTGGCGTTGACCGTGCGCCTAGCCTGGCAGCACTGGCTCGGGCTGGCCTAGACGGCGCGCCACATAAACATCGATCAGGTAGCGGGCAATCGAGCGCGAAGCCGGCAATGGCGGCAGATCATGCACGTTGAACCACTGGGCATCCTCGATTTCATCGACCTGCATCACGATATCGCCACCGGCGTACTCGGCATGAAAGCCCAGCATCAGTGAATGCGGAAACGGCCAGCCCTGACTACCGAGGTACTGCAGGTTGCTGATCTCGACGCCGACCTCTTCGCGTACTTCACGGGCTACGCAGTGCTCAACTGATTCGCCCGCCTCAACGAAGCCGGCCAAGGTGCTATAGACCCCAGCAACAAAGCGTGGTGAGCGCGCGAGAAGAATCTCATCGCCGCGTGTAACAAGCACGATCATGCTCGGTGAAAGCCGCGGATAATGCTGCAGCTCACAACGCACGCAGTGCATCGCGCGTTCGCCTGGAACATGTTGCATCGCCCCACCGCAACTGCCACAGAAGCGATGCTGGCTGGCCCAGGTGCCAATCTGCGTGGCGTAGCTAAGCAACTTGAAGGTGTCAGCATCGCCCTGCAGCATAAATTGGCGCAGGCTCTGCCATGCGCAGCCGGGCATATCGAAGGGCTGGCTCAGCTCCAGCAGATAGACCGCATCACCGTCAAAATGGCCGAGGCCATGCTCGGTAATAATCGGCAGGTCCTGCTTCTTCAGCCATTCACGGGGGAACAGCACACCGTTGCTGCCTGCCAGAAAGTGTTGCTTGCAGTGCGCCAGCACCCAACCACCCGGCTGCTGGCTGTTGAGATGGGCTGGTAGCCAGCGCTGCATAATCAAACTCCCAAAGGCATACCCAGGGCCCGCACGCTTTCGGCGGCGAGGTCGAGCACGCTTGGCTGGGTTTCTGGACGCATCACTGCACCGGCTTCGAGGTAGTACTCAAGGCTGCTAAGGGCATCAGCGAGGGTTTCCAGCATCTGCTCGGACGGCATTTGCGGCGCATCGAACATATGCTGCTGGATGTAATCGGCGCAGGCGCCGACCAATAGCGCGGCACGCTCCTGACCGAGGAACCACAACCCGCCGCGTACGGCTTGCAGGCTGAACGGTACGTTGGACAAGTGCATGCGCTCGCCACCCGACTCCAGGTATGCGGTAATCGCCCGCTTAGCCAAGGCCAGGCCAGCTTGGGCCTCATCGACCACCACGATGCGCGCTTCGTTGAGCTGATGCAGAGCAAAAGACTCGGCTTCGTCACCTGGCTGCGCCTGGGCAGGCCGCGCCTCACGGCGCTCACCACGCTCCAGGCTGGCGACCATACCTTCGACATACAACACAGCATCGGCCAGTTTGTGCAGTTCCTGAGGCGCTGGTGCGCTCTCCTCGCTCCAGTTGGCGACAGTTTTCAGCTGGGCGTTAAGGGAGTTGCCGGCCGAACTCAGGCCGACCATACCCAGGGTCTTGCTCAGCTTGCCGAGCAAAGCATGCAGGTTATTGAGGCTGTCACTTTGCAGGGTGCCGCGCTCGATCAGGTCGAGCATATCTTTGACGCTGTTGAGCTCTTCACGGATCGCCGAACTCAGCGAACGCATCACCGCCTGGCCAGGACCCGCGAGGCGCTGGTACTCCTCCTCCAGCAGGTGATCGGTAAAGGGCAACGGCATCAGGCCGAACACTTCACTCAGGGCTGTCGCCTGCGGGCCACGGGTATCCGCCAGGGCCACTAGATAAAGCAATTCCTTGAGCAGGCCACGGGGCGCTTCGTGCTGCCCATTGGCGAGCATCAGCTTGAGCTCGCGATCCACCCGCGAGAACAGCTGCTTACGCGACTTGCGCGCCAGCAGTTGGCCGTCGACCTGCGCCTCAACGGCCGCCGCGCCCACCCAGCACAGGCGACCGCGCGGCTCGTTGGCAAACAGGCTGTCGAGACGGGTCAGTGCGCGGCCCATCAGTTTGAGGCTGGCTTGCGGGTTCTGCTCACGAATAAAGCCCAGCAGCCCCACCTGATACATATGCCGCAGACGGCGCCCTTCACTTTCGCGCACAGCACCATCAACCGAGGGCGGCGAAGTACGCGGGCGAGCATGGTCGAGGCGCACGCTGAAAAAGAAGCTTTCAGGCAAGGCTGGCTGACCACCGGCCTGACGCAGAGCGTTGATCGCTGGTAGCAGCAGCTCCGGCATTTCTTGACGATGCGCTTCTACGTTTTCCAGATAGCGGCGCAGCACGTGCAGCGCATTGCTTAAAGCGGAAAGCTGCACATCGCGCTCTTCGCCGGCACCGGCGGGAATGTCAGTGGCCTGATCCAGCACTTCCTGAGCGAGCAGCTCGGCACCGGCCAGTTCGATCAGGTTCAGCGTGCCGCGTACCTGATGCAGGTTTTCCACAGCTTGCTGCAGCAGACTGCCGTTGTGACGGTCGGCGATAAAGTGTTCGAGGCTCGACTCAGCCTCCTCCATGGTGGTGAACAGTTCATCGCGCACCAGATTAAGCGACGTGGCTCCAGAAACCATGAGCTATTGCGCCTCCCGTGTCGGTGATAAAAACAGGTGCAAGGACAGCATCAGTCAGCGAACTCCGGTTTCTGCTTGCTCATATGAGCCGTCATGGCCACCCGCAGATCCGCCGATTGCAGCATGGCGGCGTTCCAGGTGGCGATATATTCCAGGCCGTCGTCGACCCGGTGATCACGCATGTAGCGAATCATTTCCTTGGTGCCACGAATCGCCACCGGCGACTTGCTGGCGATCTCGCGGGCAATGCCCATTACGCCATCAAGCAGGGCATCGGCATCAGCATAAGTGCGGTTGACCAGGCCAATGCTACGGGCCTCTTCACCGTCAATGGTGCGGCCGGTAAAGGCCAGCTCGCGCATCATGCCGTCACCAATAATGCGCGGCAGGCGCTGCAGGGTGCCGACATCGGCGGCCATGCCGATGTCGATCTCCTTGATCGAAAACTGTGCATCGACCGTCGAGTAACGCATATCGCAGGCCGACACCAGATCAATCGCGCCACCCAGGCAATAGCCCTGAATGGCTGCAAGCACCGGTTTGCGGCAGTTGTCCACGGCATTGAACGAGGCTTGCAGTTCGAGAATCTTACGCCGCAGTTTTTCGGCATTGCGGCCGACATCCGGGCCCATCTGGCTGCCGAGCGAGGCCAGCATCATCAGGTCGATGCCTGAGGAGAAATGCTTGCCCGCGCCGGAGATCACCACCGCGCGCACTTCATCGGTGTTATCAACCCAGCGGAAAATCTCGATGATCTCGCGCCAGAAGTCCGCGTTCATCGCGTTGACTTTTTCCGGGCGATTGATCACCACATGGGCGACCTTATCTGCCAACACGACATTAAAGGCTTTGTAGTCGGACACGGCAGTCATCCTCAGCTGGGGCGCAAGCGCACCCCTCAGTAGGAGCGCAGGCGCACAATGAAAATCTTCTTATGCTAAAAATCGAGCAACTATAACAACCAACCGACAAATGTCGATGCTGGCCACTGTGACGCAGACCACGTCATCAAAGTTAAGCTCAATTTTTACTTATCGGCGATAAGCACTTGATCTACTGAGAAAGACTGGCGGCAGCCGACGCATAACGTCGGTGCCGCCAAGCAAAGCTGCAGGCCAGAGCGGAATCAGGCCTTGATGCAGTCCACGGTATAGACCCCGTCCTCGCGCTGCAGTCCGTGCACATCGGCATCAAAGCCAGGGAAACTGCGGTCGAAGGTGCGGGCAAAGACCAGGTAATCGATGATTGAGCGGGTCTGCGCGGTAAAACGCTCACCCGGCATGATCAGCGGAATACCTGGCGGATAAGGCACCAGCATCACCGCAGCAATACGGCCTTCCAGCTGTTCAATCGGCACCGCCTCCACCTCGCCGCGCACCAGTTGGTTGTAGGCATCGGCCGGTTTGATCGCCACCTCCGGCAGCACCGTGTACATGCGCTTAAGCGCCTTGGCTGTGGCGTTTTCGCGGTAACAGGCATGCAAGGCATCGCACAGGTCACGCAGGCCCATGCCGTGATAGAAGGTCTTGCCGGCTTGAGTAATCGAGGGCAGCACATCGTTCAATGGCAGGTTGGCGTCGTAGCTGCGCTTGAACTCCAGTAACTCGGTCAGCAAGGTGCTCCACTTGCCCTTGGTAATCCCCATGGAGAACAGCACCAGGAAGGAATACAGGCCGGTTTTCTCCACCACCAGGCCGCGCTCCCAGAGGAACTTGCTGACCACCGCCGCCGGAATGCCGCGCTCGGCCAGCTTGCCATCGGCGGTCAGGCCTGGCGTTACCAGGGTCACCTTGATCGGGTCGAGCAGCACGTAGTCTTCGGCGACATCGCCAAAGCCATGCCAATCGGCTTGCGGTTGCAGCAGCCAATCCTCGGTCACCACATCATCGGCGCCTTCGGCCTTGGCCGGCTGCCAGATGCTGAACCACCAGTCATCGTTACTGAGGTTCTGCCGCAGGTTGGCCAGAGCGCGGCGGAAACTCAGGGCTTCATCGAAGGTTTCCTGAATCAGCGAGCGGCCCGCCGGACCTTCCATCATCGCCGAGGCCACATCCAGCGAGGCGATGATGCCGTACTGCGGAGAAGTGGAGATGTGCATCATAAAAGCTTCGTTGAAGCGATCCCGATCCAGTTGCCGCACGCCACCATCCTGCACGTGGATCATCGAGGCCTGGCTAAACGCGGCCAGCAACTTGTGCGTAGAGTGGGTGGTAAACACCAACGGCGCATCTTCGGTACGTGCAGTGCCCATGCCGTAGCGCCCGGCATAAAACTCGTGGAACGCCGCGTAGGCGTACCAGGCCTCATCGAAATGCAGCACTTCGACGCTATTGCCCAAGGTCTGTTTGATCAATTCAGCGTTGTAACAGAGGCCGTCATAGGTGGAGTTGGTCACCACCACCAGCTTGACCATCGCCCCGCTGCTGCTTGGCACACGACCGCGCGCCAGCGGGCTGGCATCGATCTTCGCCTGGATCGATTCGCGACTGAACTCGCTCAGCGGAATCGGCCCGATAATCCCCAGTTCGTTGCGCTCTGGGCACAGGTAGAGCGGGATCGCGCCGGTCATGATGATCGAATGCAGGATCGACTTGTGGCAGTTGCGATCCACCAGCACCAGATCATCACGGCCAACCATGCTGTGCCAAACGATCTTGTTCGCCGTCGAGGTGCCGTTGATCACGAAGTAGGTGTGATCGGCACCGAAATTGCGCGCCGCACGGGCTTCAGCCTCAGCGAGCGGGCCGGTGTGGTCGAGCAGCGAACCCAGCTCCGGCACCGACACCGAGAGGTCAGAACGCAGAGTGTTTTCCCCGAAGAACTGGTGAAACGCCTGCCCTACCGGACTTTTGCGATAAGCAACGCCGCCGCCATGGCCGGGCGTGTGCCAGGAATAGTTGGACTGCGCGGTGTGCTGCACCAGCGCCTTGAAGAATGGCGGTAGCAGGCAATCCAGATAATTGCGCGCGGCGCGGGCCACCTGGCGAGCTAGGAATGGCACGGTGTCTTCAAACAAATAAAGAATGCCACGCAACTGGTTGAGATCAATCATCGCCTCGGCCGGCGCATTCTCGATGGTGACTTGCTCACCGATGGCGAAAATTGGGAGCTGCGGCGCACGGCGGCGAGCAATGCGAATTAGCTCAAGCATGTCCTGCAGCAGGTTGCTGTTCTCACCCGCCCCTTCGGCGGCCACCAGAATGCAGGCCAAACCGTGGTGGGTGGAGGCAACAATGCGCCCCTCGGCGGAGCTGGCGGTGGAGAGAATACTGAAGCCGTCCTGCTCCAGTTCTTGGGCGATGGCGCGCACCCGGTCACCGGCCACGGTATCGGCCTTGATGTCACGGTGCACGATCAGGACGGGGAACTTTAGGTCTTTATACATTGTGGCGTCCCTGGGAATGACAGGCCCTAGCCTGCCTATCGCCTCAGGGTAGAGGCTGGCTCCGCGCGGCGGAACCCCCTCTGCGTGACGCTGTACGAAAAGGTCGCGAGTGGATAACTCGCGACGTTCTTACACCTCAGCCTTGGGCTGCTCCATCTGCACCCAGAGCGGCGGCGCGCCCGCAGACTTCTCGATAATCGCCAGCCGCGCCGCGTGCTCGGCCAGTTCAGCAGCGCTGGCCTGGATCACCCGCGTACGCGCGCGCTCAGCTGGCAGACGGCGAATCGCACTGGGTTGCTGACGGCCATTGCTGTCGCCTTCCGAACCATCGCCGGCCAGGGACAGATTGGTCTGCCCGCCGGTCATGGTCAGGTAGACGTCGGCGAGAATCTCGGCGTCGAGCAAGGCGCCGTGCAGGTCACGGCCGGAGTTGTCGACGCCATAGCGTTTGCACAGGGCATCGAGGTTGTTGCGCTGCCCTGGGTGGCGCTCGCGGGCCATCATCAGGGTGTCGAGGATCGAGCAGTGCTCGCTGATATCGGCGCGCTCGTCCTGCTTGATCAGAGCAAATTCGTTGTTGATAAAGCCAACGTCGAACGCCGCGTTGTGGATGATCAGCTGCGCGCCCTTGATAAATTCGAAGAACTCGTCGGCGACTTCCTTGAAGCGCGGTTTGTCCTTCAGCGCCTCATTGGTGATGCCGTGCACCGCGATCGCGCCTTCGTCAATCTCGCGATCAGGCTGCAGGTAAACGTGGAAATGCCGCCCGGTCAGGCGCCGGCCGATCAGTTCGACACAGCCGATTTCAATGATCCGATGGCCATCAGCCACCGGCATACCGGTCGTTTCTGTATCGAGCACCACGCTACGCATGCTTCAACCCTCTTACTTCATCAACACCGCGATTGGCCAACTGGTCGGCGCGTTCGTTTCCCGGATGGCCGGTATGGCCGCGCACCCACTGCCAGGTGACGTTGTGGCGGTTTACCTGCTCATCCAGCTGCTGCCAGAGGTCGGCGTTCTTTACCGGTTGCTTAGCAGCGGTTTTCCAGCCGCGCTTCTTCCAGTTCGGCATCCAGTCCTGAATGCCCTGCATGACGTATTGCGAGTCGGTCACCAGGCGTACATCGCAGGAACGCTTCAACTCGGCAAGGGCGCGGATCGCGGCGGTCATTTCCATACGGTTGTTGGTGGTATCGGCCTCGCCGCCCCACAGCTCTTTCTCCACACCTTTGAAAATCATCAACGCGCCCCAGCCACCCACGCCAGGATTGCCCTTGCAGGCGCCGTCGGTGTAGATCTCGACCTGTTCACTCATGTATCTGCAATCTCTCGCTCAATTAATTCGCCAGTAGTTTTTATGCCAACTATTTCGGCCAACTACTTATGTGGTGTTTCGCGGCGGCTGACTTTGGCCACGGGCATCGGCAGTAGCTTGCCCATCGGTTGCCGACTGGGTTGGCGTAATGGCCGCAGCCCCACTACCAGCTTGCGGGCCACCAACACGTAAAAACCGCCACCGGGCGGCTGCCAGGCCGCGCCCAGTCGCTCCAGCCCAGCTAGCCGCGCCTGCCAGGCCGGCGAAGAAAGCGGCGGACGATAGCACCCGAAGCGGCGTTTCTCCAGCGCGAAGCCCAGCAGGTGCAACCAGTCGCTGACCCGATTGGGCGCAATACAGCGGGCCTGACGCAGCGCGTCACGGGTAAATAGATGACGCACGCCCCAGCTGCTGATCGGATTGACCCCAACGATCAGCAGATGACCGCCCGGCCGTACGCTGCGCGCCGCCTCACGCAGCAGGCCGTGGGGCGACAGGCTGAAATCCAGGCCGTGCTGCAACACCACTACATCGGTGGCGTGCTCGGTCAGCGGCCAGGATTGCTCTTCACAGACAATCTCCACGCCCTTGAACGGCGGCCCCAGACGCACACTGCGCTGAATCTGCTGAGCATCCGGCGGCATATCGGCAACGGGGCCGTAATGCACCAGATAACCACCGAAGAAACGCGCCAGCTCTTCTTCCAGCAGTTGCCGCTCCTGCTCCAGCAGCAACTTACCGAGCGGGCCGCTTAGCCAGCTGCGCGCTGCGGCGATAAGGTCGAGCCATTCATTGTCTGCGAGGGCAAACGGATGGTCGGACATAAAGCTGCTCCCGTTTCATGTGCCGCAGCACAAAGTAGTCAGCACCGCCGTAGCCAGCACCACCGATGAGACCTAAGATGCACCTTTGCGCCCTGCTTAGCGACCAACTGATGATAAAAATCGACGCCCTGCCTGCATTCTCCGACAACTATATATGGCTGCTGCAAGACGCCGAACAGCGCCGCTGCGCAGTTGTCGACCCTGGCGACGCAGCACCGGTAGAAGCCTGGCTGACGGCCAACCCCGGCTGGCAGTTGAGCGATATTCTGATCACTCACCACCATTTCGATCACGTCGGCGGTATTGAACGACTGAAGGCGATTACAGGTGCGCGAGTGCTGGGTCCAGCTAACGAGAAGATCCCGGCGCGTGATCTGGCACTGCGCGACGGCGACCAGGCCGAAGTACTGGGCCAGCGCTTCGATATCTATGAAGTGCCCGGTCACACCCTCGGGCATATCGCCTATATCCAGCCTGAGCAGCACTGGCTGTTCTGTGGCGACACGCTGTTTGCTGGCGGCTGTGGGCGCCTGTTCGAAGGCAGCCCCGAGCAGATGCACCACTCCCTTAGCCGCCTGGCCTCCCTGCCTGAACAGACTCAGGTGTTCTGCACCCACGAATACACCCTGAGCAACCTGCGCTTTGCCGCAGCGGTTGAACCGGATAATCCGCAAATCCAGCAACGCCTGGCGCAGGTCAGCCAATGGCGCGAAAACGGACAAATAAGCCTACCGTCATCGATTGGCTTGGAGCGCGCCACCAATCCTTTTTTGCGTAGCGCGCAACCGTCCGTCAGCTCCCGTATCAGTGAACGTGAAGGGCCTGACAGCCGCTCGCCAGAGCAGATATTCGCCGCATTACGCGCCTGGAAAGACCATTTCTAAACCTCGACAACCACACAAAAGACTGGTTAAAACTTGACCAGAGACATGCTGGTTCCTAGAATCGCCCGACCTTTTCGCCGGGAAGTACATCACCGCCAATGCCTCTACCACCACGCAAGACCTTGAATTTAAAGGCATTAGCACAAAGCGCTCAGACGCTTATGGTGATCATGTGCGTAACCCTGGCCGGCTGCCAGACCAGCAACCAGCACCGGCCCGACAGCAGCCGCGACACCGACCGCGCGGTAGGCCTTGAGCAAGAGCCGCAATGGCTCAACAGCACTGTAGCGCCAGCACCCGAAGAACCCAAAGACATCTGGGAGCGGGTACGCGAGGGCTACCAGTTGCAGGACACCATCACCCTCAACCCGCGTATCGAACAACAACGCCTGTGGTTCGTCAGCAACCCCTCGTTTATCGAGAAAGCCGGCGAGCGCAGCAGCCCTTATATCCACTTTATCGTTGAGCGCCTGGAACAGCGTAATATGCCGATGGAGCTGGCGCTGCTGCCGATGATCGAAAGCTCGTACAACCCGCTGGCCTACTCCCATGCCCATGCCGTTGGGCTGTGGCAGTTCATCCCATCTACCGGGCGCAACTTCAACCTGCGCCAGACCAACTGGTACGATGGCCGCCGCGATGTAATGGCTTCGACCGATGCGGCGATCAGCTACCTGACGCGCCTCAAGGAAATGTTCAACGGTGACTGGCTGCTGGCCCTGGCGGCCTATAACGCCGGCGAAGGCCGCGTTAGCCGGGCGATTGAGCGCAACCAGAAGCTTGGCCTGCCCACCGACTACTGGAACCTCTCGCTGCCGGTGGAAACCCAGAATTACGTGCCCAAGCTGCTGGCTCTCTCGCAGGTGGTGATGACGCCGCAAGCCTATGGTGTCAGCCTCGCGCCGATTGCCAACGAGCCGTATTTCGAGAAAGTCGTATTCAAGCAACGCATGGACCTCGCGCGCGTTGCCGCTATGGCTGATCTGGATGAAGACGAGCTGTACCTGCTCAACCCCGCGTTCAAGAAAGGCGTGACCCTGGACGGCCCACAGCATCTGCTGGTACCAACCGACAAAGCTGAGTTGCTGACCGCCAACCTGTCACTGATGAAGCCGCAGGAGCTGGTGGACTGGCAGCAGTACCGCGTGCGCTCAGGCGACAGCCTGCACAGCATCGCCAACCGTCATCAGCTGACGGTAAACACCCTCAAGGACATCAACAAGCTTTCCGACAACAACCTGCGCATCGGCCAAATGCTCAGCATTCCCGCGCAACCCGGTGTACCCGCGCGCGCCCAGGTGTTCCAACGCAGCGTCGCACACAGCGCACCGAGCCGTACCTACCGGGTGAAAAACGGCGACAGCCTCTGGCTGATCGCCAAGAGCCACAAGGTTGCGGTCAAGGATGTGCAGCGCTGGAACAAACTCTCCGGCAATAGCCTGCGCGTCGGCCAGGTGCTTACCTTGCAAGCCGGTAAACCCAGCAGTGGCGCCAGCGGCAACAGTGGCAAATCGGCGCGCCAAGGCGCGACCTACTACAAGGTGCGCCAAGGTGACTCCCTGTATCTGATTGCCAAGCGCTTCAAAGTGCCGATGAAGAGTCTGCAGAACTGGAACCCAAAAGCCGGCAAAGCCCTCAAGCCAGGGCAGACCCTGACCCTGTACACCAGCAACTGATCAGGCCTTCTTGCTCATCGCCTCCAGGCAACGCCCAGACAGTTGGGTAAAGCGCTGAAAGGCGACAAACTGCTCATGCTTTAACGCCCGTCCGGATAGCCGACTGTCGGCATACAACAAGCCAATCTCGCGGGTGCCGGCCAACAACGGTGAGATAAAGAACATGCCCTGCCCCAGGTGCTGGCGAATCGGCTGGGTAACCAGTTCGTTAAGGTTGTAACTGGCCGGTACGCCCATCCACAGCGCTTCTTTATTACGCAGTGCGTAACTGAAAATATGCGGTTGCTCTTGCTGCGCCACGGGTAGAACGAAGTCACGGCCCCAGCCCTCGGTGCCTTCGCCAATCACCCGCTTGGCGCGGAAACAGCTTTGCCCATCGGCCAGTACCACCAGCATGATGCGCTCCAGACCAGCGCCCTGATGCAGGCCCTTGAACAGGGTATCGAGCACCAGACCGAGATCGCTGCGGTGTGAAACCATCAGACCAAGGTCCTGCAAGGCCTGCTGCAAAATCAGTAGATTGGGTTGCAGCAGCCGCGCCTTGCGCTGCTCCTGCTGCAGGCGAATCTGTTCCGGGTCGGTATTGGGAATCAGTTTGCACAGTTGGCTGGCGCCGAAGGTCGCGGCCATTTTCACGGTTTCTTCGGCACTGGCCAGCACCTGCTGCATGGCTTCCTGCGGGGTCACTCCGATAAAACTGGCCAACTGGCCGACCAGCGCCTCCATGGCCGGGGTATCCCAGCCATCCAACGCCGCCTGACTGATCTTTGCCCCAAGGGTCACGGCTTTGACGGCCGGGTCATTCTGGCTGGTTGAGTGATGCGCCAGGCTAACGGTGTCGCCCAGGTTCCAGCTTTTCACCAATGCCAAACTCAGTTGGCGAAAACTGGTGCCGAGCAGTTGCATCACCACCTCATCTTCATCAACACCTGGCTGAGCCAGAGCACTGGCCAGATCATCCGCCGCATCGCCAGCGCAGCCCCAAAACGCCAGCTCGCCGACGTTATGCAGCAAGGCGGCGATAAAAACTTCCTCATCATTTTTTGTCAGCACATAGCCGGCGATATTGCGTGCCTGCACGGCAGCATGAAACGAGCGCGCCAACAGTTCAGCGAGCTGATCGCGGGAACTGCGCGCCAGCAGGCCGTCGATCAGGCTGACCGACAGGCCGATCTGGCGCACGTTATCGAAGCCGATCAGCACGATGGCCCTGGAAATGGTGCGGATAGTTTCCTGGGAGGGGTTGTAATACACGCTATTGCCGATACGCAGCACTTTGCTGGTCAAGGCCGCGTCGCGTAGCAGGACATCGGCCAGTTGCTGCACAGAAGATTTGTTGCCCTGAGTAAGGCGGTGCAGATCTTGCACCACTGTGGCCAGGGCGGGTAATTCGGCTTGGTTGAAGCGATCGATCCATGACTGCAAACCATGGCAGGCTGTTACCAAAATGAGGCCCTCGTAATTAGTTATTTCAGTGTAGACAAAGTGACGCTATTGCTTAGCTACGACCCTCCCCTTTTTCCTGCCGATACAAGCTGTTAATGTGCCTGACCAGCAGCCCACAAGACGCCACGGATCGGATATTTCACTTGATACGTCCCCTCCTCTCGTTACTTCTCTGCATGGCCATCAGTTCATCTGCCTGGGCCACTCTGTATAAAAGCCACGGTTATGCCCAGTTTGGCGAGCTGAAGTATCCCGCCAGCTTCACTCATTTCGCCTGGGTCAACCCGGAATCGCCCAAAGGCGGCACGCTGCGGATGATGGCCAATGGCACCTTCGATACGCTCAACCCTTACACCCTCAAGGGCAGCAGCCCGATCAGCACGGCCAACTTTCTGCAGTACGGGGTCAACGAGCTGAATGCGCCGCTGATGGTCGGTACCGGTGCCTATGACCCGTCGGGTGACGAGCCGGCCTCCAGCTACGGCCTGATCGCCGAATCCGTGGAGTACAGCGATGACCGCAGCTGGGTGGTGTTCAACCTGCGCCGTGAAGCGCGCTTTCATGATGGCAAACCGATTACCGCTTATGACGTGGCTTTTTCCTACCGCCTGTTGCTCAAGGAAGGTCACCCGCAGTACCGCACCAACCTGCAGGAAGTAAAACGGGTCGATATCCTCAATCGCCACAGCATCCGTTTTGTCCTCAAGCGTGCCGGCAACCCCCTGCTAATCCTGCGCTTGGGCGAACTACCAGTGCTGGCGCAGCACTACTGGAAAGACCGCGACTTCAAGGCCACCACCTATGAACCGCCGCTGGGCAGCGGGCCCTACCGGATTACCCAGGTCAGCCCTGGGCGCAGCCTGCGCTTTGAGCGAGTCAAGGACTGGTGGGGCGCCAAGCTGCCGGTCAATCGCGGCAAATACAATTTCGACCGGGTCGAGGTGGAGTTCTACCGCGACAGCCATGTGGCCTTCGAGGCCTTCAAAGCCGGCGAGTTCGACATCTATATCGAGCAGCAGGCGAAAAACTGGGCCAACGGCTACCGCTTCCCGGCGCTGAGTCGTGGTGAAGTGATTCGCGCCGAAATCCCGCACCAGATCCCGACCCAGACCCAGGCGCTGTTTATGAATACCCGCCGCGCGGTGTTTGCCGAGCGCAAGATACGTGAAGCCCTGGGCCTGATGTTCGACTTCGAGTGGGCCAACCGCGCGCTGTTCAACAGTTCCTACACCCGCGCCAAAAGCTACTACCCAAACAGTGAGTTCTCGGCTCGCGGCAAACCTGAGGGTGCCGAATGGCTGCTGCTGTCGCCCTACCGCAAACAACTGCAGGCGCGCCTGTTTAGCGAGCCGTTCAGCATGCCGCAGACCGATGGCCGGGGTATCCCACGGGAAACCTTGCGCCGCGCCCTCGGTCTATTGGCCGAAGCCGGCTGGAAGCCCTCCGGCCAACACCTGCTCAATAGTGACGGGCAGCCACTGCGCTTCGAGATATTACTGGTCAACCCCAACCTTGAACGCATTCTCCAGCCCTTTACCGAGAACCTCGCCAGCATTGGCATCCAGGCCAACCTGCGCACCGTCGACCGCGCCCAGTACAAGCAGCGCCTCGACCAATACGACTTCGACATGATTCTGCTGACCCTGCCGCAAACCCTCAGCCCCGGCCTTGAACAATCGCTGTACTTCCACTCGTCCCAGGCCAAGGTCAAAGGTGGTAGAAACTACGCTGGGGTTACCCACCCGGTGGTCGATGCCATGATCGAAAAACTGCTGTCGGCGCAGAGCCGCGACGAGCAGATCGCAGCCACCCGCGCCCTTGACCGGGCACTGTTGTGGCAGCACTACAGCATCCCGAACTGGTATATCGATTACCACCGCCTGGCTTACCGCAACCGATTTGCCTTCGTCACCACGCCGCCCTACACCCTGGGCCTGCGTACCTGGTGGCTGAAATCCATGGAGAACGCTGAATGACCCATGCATTGCGCGCCCTGTTTATCCACGTCAGCAGCATTGCCCTGCTGGGCGTTGCCAGCCTGGCCCTGGCCGGCCCCAAGCACGCACAAACCCTGTATGACGAAGCGCCCAAGTACCCCGCCAGCTTCAAGCACTTCGACTACGTCAATCCGGATGCGCCTAAAGGCGGCAGCCTGCGCCAGGCCGGTTTTGGCGGTTTCGACAGCCTCAACCCCTTTATCAACAAGGGCGTGGCAGCCGACGACATCGGCATGATCTACGACACCCTGACCCGACACGGCCTTGACGAACCCTTTACCGAATACGGCCTGATCGCCGAAAAGATCGAGAAAGCCCCGGACAACGCCTGGGTACGTTTCTATCTGCGCCCCGAAGCGCGCTTCCACGACGGCCAACCAATCACCGCCGAAGACGTTAAATTCACCTTCGAAACGCTGATGAGCAAAGGCGTACCGATGTACCGCGGCTATTACGCCGATGTCGACAAGGTGGAGATCGAAAGCCCCCACCGCGTGCGTTTTGTCTTCAAGCATGCGGGTAATCGTGAGCTGCCGTTGATCGTCGGCCAACTGCCGGTGCTGCCGAAGCACTGGTGGGCCGAGCGTGACTTCAGCAAAGGCAACCTGGAAGTCCCCCTGGGCAGCGGCCCCTACAAGGTGGCGGATGTGCAGGCCGGCCGTTCGATCCGCTATGAGCGGGTCAAGGATTGGTGGGGCAAGGACCTACCGGTCAATCGCGGCTTCTACAACTTCGACACGCTAGAAATCGACTACTACCGCGACAACACCGTCGCCCTCGAAGCACTCAAGGCCGGGCAGTTTGACTACTGGCTGGAAATCAGCGCAAAGAACTGGGCCACCGCCTACAACAGCCCCGCCGTTGCCAACGGCCAATTGATCAAGGAAGAGATCGCCAACCATAACCCCACCGGCATGCAGGGCTTTATCTTCAACACCCGCCGCCCACTGTTCAACGACCGCCGCGTGCGTGAGGCCCTGGGCCTACTGTTTGATTTCGAATGGGCCAATCGGCAGTTGTTCAACGGTGCCTACACCCGCACCCGTAGTTACTTCGACAACTCCGAGCTGGCCTCAGTCGGCCTACCCTCTGCTGACGAGCTAAAGCTGCTGGAGCCGTTGCGCGCACAGATTCCGCCCCAGGTATTTACCGACGAATACCTGCCACCGGTCACCGATGGCAGCGGCATTATTCGTGAACAACAGCGCCGTGCTTACCAGTTGCTGCAGGAAGCCGGCTGGCGCGTGGATGGCGACAAGATGCTCGACAGCACGGGTAAACCAGTGAGCTTCGAGTTCCTGCTGGCGCAAACCGAGTTCGAACGCGTCCTGCTGCCGTTCAAGCGCAACCTGGCTGACCTGGGTATCGATCTGGTGATCCGCCGTGTTGACGTGTCCCAGTACATCAACCGCCTGCGTTCGCGCGACTTTGATCTGATCGTCGGCGGCTTTGGCCAATCCAACTCGCCGGGTAACGAGCAGCGCGAATACTGGCATTCCAGCAGCGCCGACAACCCAGGCAGCCGCAACTTTATCGGCCTGAAAGATCCGGCCATCGACAGCCTGGTCGAGGGCTTGATCAACGCCGACTCGCGGCAAAACCTGATCACCCATACCCGCGCCCTCGACCGTGTACTGCTGTGGGGCCATTACGTGGTGCCCAACTGGCATATCAAGACCTGGCGCGTGGCCTACTGGAACCGCTTCGAGCACCCCAAGGTCACTCCGCAATACGACATTGGCCTGCATACCTGGTGGGCCCGCGCTAAATCGCCTGAAGCGATAGCCGATGAAGCTGCCGCTCACCCTGCAGCAGACGTGGAGCAATAAGATGCTGGCGTATATCTTTCGTCGGCTGCTGCTGATCATCCCCACGCTGTTCGGCATTCTGCTGATCAACTTCATCATCATCCAGGCCGCCCCCGGTGGCCCGGTTGAACAGATGATTGCCAAGCTGGAAGGCTTCGACGGCGCCACCAGTCGCATCGCCGGCGGCGGCGCCGAAGTCTCGGTGGCCGGTTCCAATTACCGTGGTGCCCAGGGCCTGGACCCGGAACTGGTGGCGGAAATCGAGCGTATGTATGGCTTCGATAAATCCGCACCAGAACGCTTCTGGCTGATGCTCAAGAGCTACGCACAACTGGATTTCGGCTCCAGCTTCTTTCGTGATGCCGAGGTTATCGACCTGATTATCGAAAAGATGCCGGTGTCGATCTCCCTGGGACTGTGGAGCACGCTGATCATGTACCTGGTGTCGATCCCGCTGGGTATCGCCAAGGCCACCCGCCACGGCAGCGCCTTCGACGTGTGGACCAGTTCGCTGATCATCGTCGGCTATGCGATTCCAGCGTTCCTGTTCGCCATTCTGCTGATCGTGCTGTTTGCCGGCGGCAGCTACTGGGACTGGTTCCCGCTGCGCGGGCTGACCTCGAACAACTTCGACGAGCTGAGCTTTACCGGCAAGCTGCTCGACTACTTCTGGCACCTGGCGCTGCCCGTCACCGCGTTGGTAATCGGTAACTTCGCCACCCTGACGCTGCTGACCAAAAACAGCTTTCTCGATGAAATCAACAAGCAGTACGTGGTTACCGCACGGGCCAAGGGCCTGAGCAACACCCGCGTGCTTTACGGCCATGTGTTCCGCAACGCCATGCTGATTATCATCGCCGGCTTCCCGGCAGCCTTTATCGGCATCTTCTTTACCGGCTCCTTGCTGATTGAGGTGATTTTCTCCCTCGATGGCCTGGGTCTGATGAGTTTCGAGGCCGCGATCAACCGCGATTACCCGGTGGTGTTCGGCACCCTGTTTATCTTCACGTTGTTGGGGCTGGTGGTGAAATTGATCGGCGACATTACCTACACCCTGGTCGATCCGCGTATCGACTTCGAAAGCCGGGAGGGTTGAGATGAAACTGTCCCCCATCAATCAACGCCGTTTCCAGCTGTTCAAAGCGCACAAGCGCGGCTGGTGGTCGCTGTGGATATTCCTCGTGCTGTTCTTCGTCACCCTCGGCGCCGAGCTGATCGCCAACGACAAGCCACTGGTGGTGAGCTACGACAGCGAACTGTATTTCCCGGTATTCAAGCGCTACCCGGAAACCACCTTCGGCGGCGAATTCCCGCTGCAGGCCAACTACAAAAGCCCCTATATCCAGGAACTGATCAAAGAGAAAGACGGCTGGATGATCTGGCCGCCGATCCGCTACAGCTACTCCAGCATCAACTACGACCTGCAAGTGCCCGCCCCCGCGCCACCTTCGGCGGAAAACCTGCTGGGCACCGACGACCAGGGCCGCGACGTGCTGGCACGGGTGATCTACGGCTTCCGCATCTCGGTGCTATTCGCCCTGATTCTGACCCTGGCCAGCTCGGTGATCGGTGTGTTTGCCGGCGCCCTGCAGGGTTTCTATGGCGGCTGGGTCGATCTGGTTGGACAGCGCTTTCTGGAAATCTGGTCCGGCCTACCAGTGCTCTACCTGCTGATCATCCTTGCCAGCTTCGTACAGCCAAACTTCTGGTGGCTGCTGGGCATCATGCTGCTGTTCTCCTGGATGAGCCTGGTGGATGTGGTGCGCGCTGAGTTTCTGCGTGGGCGCAACCTGGAATATGTGCGTGCAGCACGCGCCCTGGGCATGCAAAACGGCTCGATCATGTTCCGCCATATCCTGCCCAACGCGATGATTTCCACCATGACGTTTATGCCGTTTATCCTCACCGGCGCGATCGGCACCCTCACCGCGCTGGACTTCCTCGGCTTTGGCCTACCGCCCGGCGCGCCTTCGTTGGGTGAGCTGGTGGCCCAGGGCAAATCCAACTTGCAAGCACCCTGGCTCGGTATCAGCGCCTTCGCCGTGCTCGCCCTGATGCTCAGCCTGCTGGTGTTTATCGGCGAAGCGGCGCGCGATGCCTTCGATCCGAGGAAATGACATGACCGACTCCAACAGCCTTATCGAAGTCCGCGACCTAGCTGTCGAATTCGTCAGCGGCAGCCTGAAACAGCGTGTGCTGGAAGGCGTCAGCTTCGATATCAAGCGCGGCGAAACCCTGGCCCTGGTGGGCGAAAGCGGTTCGGGCAAATCGGTCACCGCGCACTCCATCCTGCGCCTTTTACCCTACCCAATTGCCCAGCACCCCAACGGCAGCATCCACTACGCCGGGCAGGACCTGCTCAAGCTGAACGAGAATAAACTGCGCGGTATCCGTGGCAACCGTATCGCCATGGTCTTTCAAGAGCCCATGACCTCGCTCAACCCGCTGCACAGCATCGAAAAACAAATCAACGAGGTGCTGGGCCTGCACAAAGGCCTGCGCGGCAAAGCTGCCACCGCGCGCACCCTGGAGTTGCTTGAGCTGGTTGGCATTCCCGAGCCGCACAAGCGCCTCAAGGCCTACCCGCACGAGCTGTCGGGCGGTCAACGCCAGCGCGTGGTGATCGCCATGGCCCTGGCCAATGAGCCTGAACTGCTGATCGCCGACGAGCCGACCACGGCGCTGGACGTCACCGTGCAGTTAAAAATTCTCGAACTGCTCAAGGATCTGCAGGCGCGCCTGGGCATGGCGATTCTGCTGATCAGCCACGACCTCAACCTGGTACGGCGGATTGCCCACCGCGTTTGCGTCATGCAGCACGGGCATATCGTCGAACAGGCCGCCTGCGAAACACTGTTTAAAGAACCGCAGCACCCTTACACCCGTGAATTGCTCGGCGCCGAACCCACCGGCGGCCCGGTTGATCAACCGCCTGGCAAAACCATGCTGGAAATCGACAACCTGCGCGTCTGGTTCCCGATCAAAAAGGGCCTGCTGCGCCGCACCGTCGATCATGTCAAAGCCGTGGACGGTATCAACTTCAGCCTGCCACAGGGCCATACCCTAGGCATCGTTGGGGAAAGTGGCTCGGGCAAATCCACCCTGGGCCTGGCGATTCTGCGTTTGCTCGGCAGCCAGGGCGGCATCCGCTTCCAGGGCCAGGCCATCGAAAGCCTGTCGCAAGAGGATGTGCGGCCGCTGCGCCGGCAGATGCAGGTGGTGTTTCAAGACCCCTTCGGCAGCCTCAGCCCACGCATGTCTGTCAGTCAGATTGTTGGTGAGGGTTTGCAGATCCACCGCATGGGCAGCGAGGCTGAGCAGGAACAGGCGATTATCGACGCCCTGGTGGAGGTCGGGCTGGACCCGGAAACCCGCCACCGCTATCCCCACGAATTCTCCGGCGGCCAACGCCAACGCATCGCCATCGCCCGCGCCCTGGTGCTCAAACCCGCGCTGATCCTACTGGATGAACCGACCTCGGCCCTCGACCGCACCGTGCAGCGCCAGGTGGTCGAGCTGCTACGCTCGCTGCAGGCCAAATACAACCTGACCTACCTGTTTATCAGCCACGACCTGGCGGTAGTCAGAGCCCTGAGCCATCAGGTGATGGTGGTCAAGCAGGGCAAAGTGGTGGAGCAAGGCCCGGCGGCACGTGTCTTTGCCGCGCCACAGGACATCTATACACAGCAGTTGCTGGAAGCGGCCTTTATGGCCCCAGCTGGCTAATTCTTGTACACAGGAAGAGGAACAACACCCATGGGTTTTCTAAGCGGCAAGCGCGTACTGATCGTTGGCGTCGCCAGCAAACTGTCCATCGCCTCCGGCATCGCAGCAGCCATGCACCGTGAAGGCGCCGAACTGGCCTTCACCTACCAGAACGAAAAGCTCAAAGGCCGCGTCGAAGGTTTTGCCGCTGACTGGGGCTCGAACGCCGACCTGTGCTTCCCGTGCGATGTGGCCAACGATGAGGAAATCGCCTCGGTATTCGAAGCCCTGAGCAAAAAGTGGGACGGCCTGGATTGCATCGTTCACTCCGTTGGTTTTGCCCCCGGTGACCAGCTGGACGGCGACTTCACCGACGTCACCACCCGTGAAGGCTTCCGCATCGCTCACGACATCAGCGCCTACAGCTTCGTCGCCCTGGCCAAAGCCGGCCGCGAGATGATGAAAGGCCGCAATGGCAGCCTGCTGACCCTCTCCTACCTGGGCGCCGAGCGCACCATGCCTAACTACAACGTTATGGGCATGGCCAAGGCCAGCCTGGAGGCCGGCGTACGTTACCTGGCCGGCAGCCTCGGTCCAGAAGGCACTCGCGTTAACGCCATCTCTGCCGGCCCGATCCGCACCCTCGCGGCTTCCGGGATCAAGAGCTTCCGCAAGATGCTCGCCGCCAACGAGAAGCAGACCCCGCTGCGCCGCAACGTCACCATCGATGAAGTCGGCAACGCCGGCGCCTTCCTCTGCTCCGACCTGGCCTCGGGCGTCAGCGGCGAGATCATGTACGTCGACGGCGGCTTCAACACCACCGCCATGGGCGCCATGGAAGAGTAAGCCGTTAAATCGCACCAACAAAAAGGCCGCTTAACTAAGCGGCCTTTTTTATGCATTGCCATCCATGGCATTCACCCTGCGGGCCGTCGCTGCGCGACGTTAGAAATGGCTCCCTGCCATTTCTTTACTCAGCAATACCGATCAGAAGCGCTCGATATCCGCCGTATCTTCCAACTGCTTGCGGAACGCGGCGAAGTCCTGCTGACCAACGCGCGAGGCGAGGAAGCGGCTGTACATGGCCTTGTCCTCATCCGACAGCACTTGCTGCGGCTGGCTCACGCCATTGAGACGGATGATCATGAAATCACCGTTGCTCAGGCTGATACCTGCGAAGGTCGGCTTGTCGGCCGCTTCAGGCTTGGACATGCGGAACAGTGCCTGCAGCACCACTGGCTCAACGCCTTCCTGGCTGCGAGTGGCCGCCTCGACCACATTCCAGCCCTGCGCAGCATCGGCCTGGGGAGCGGGCGTCTGACCCTCGCGCAGCGCAGCTAGCTGCTCTTCACCCTTGGCTTTCACCGCTTCGCTTGCGCGAACCTTGGTCAGCTGGGCACGAATGCCATCGGCAACCTGCTCAAGCGGCAGCTGCTCAGGCTTGTTGTGCTCTTTAACGCGCACCACCACCACAGTGTTCGGATCAAGCTCGATCACACTGCTGTTGCTGCCGTCTTCCAGCACTTCATCGCTGAATGCCGCTTGAATCACCTGACGATTGGCAGTCAGGCCTTCAGTACCACCCTCACGACCAAAAGCTTCAGTGGTTTTGACCTGCAGGCCCAGCTCCTGAGCGGGCTGAGCCAGGTCCGAGGCTTCAAACGCGGCGTCTTCGAGGTCCTTGGAGACTTCTACAAAGCGCTGCTCAACCTGACGCGTCTTGAGATCGCGCTGCAGTTTTTCTTCCAAGCTGGCGAAGCTTGGCACTTGCGGCGCCTGAACGCCCAGCAGCTTGATCAGATGCCAGCCAAACTCGCTGCGCACAGGAGCCGATACCGCACTCTCGTCCAGCGCATACAGCGCTTCTTCAAAGGCTGGGTCGTACACGCCTGGGCCGGCAAAGCCCAGATCACCGCCCTCACCTGCCGAACCCGAGTCATCGGAAACTTCTTTGGCCAGTGCGGCGAAATCTTCGCCTTGCTCAAGACGCTTCTGCACCGCGACCAGTTTGGCCTGGGCTTGTTCGTCATTCAGCTTATCGTTCACTTCAACCAGAATATGCGCGGCACGACGCTGTTCGGCGAGGTTGGCGATTTCATTCTGATAAGCACTCTGCAGCGCCTCATCGGTGACTTCAACCTGATCGAAGAAAGCGTCCTTCTTCAGCTCGACGTATTCCAATACCACCTGCTCAGGGCTCATAAACTCGCTGGCTTGAGCGGCGTAATAAGCCTTGATGTCGTCATCGCTGAGCGTGACTGCATCCAGATCAGCCGTAAGGGTCAGGGTAGCGAAGTCGCGAGTCTGCTTTTCCAGTGCGGCAAAGGCTTGCACCTGGGCATCGGTGACAAACCCACTGTTGGCCAGGCCGGCGCGCAATTGACCAATCAACATTTCCTGCTCAAGCATCTGGCGGAATTGCAAACGGCTGTAGCCCAGTTGGCGGATAACCTGATCGAAACGCTCAGCATTGAACTGACCATCGACCAGAAACTCAGGTGTTTTCAGGATCAGCTGATCCAGCGCCTGCTGCGAAAAGGCAAACTTGGCGTCTTTGGCGCCATCGAGCAGCAAGGTGCGCTCAACCAGGCCATTCAGGGCGGCTTCACGCAGCAGCTTCTCGTCCAGCAGAGAGGCAT
The DNA here is from genome assembly GCF_056312395.1 of Pseudomonas sp. C7.1. Lineage (NCBI taxonomy): Bacteria > Pseudomonadati > Pseudomonadota > Gammaproteobacteria > Pseudomonadales > Pseudomonadaceae > Pseudomonas > Pseudomonas sp. C7.1. The sequence continues at coordinate 1,694,844 of NZ_JBWDTL010000003.1, forward strand.
CAAAGTCGCGCCCCAACTGCTGCAGCAATTGACGACGCTGCATCTCGACTGCCTGGCTAAGCTCGGCGGAAGTGATCTTCTCGCCATTCACTTCAGCGGCATTCTGGCTATTACTGGTGCTGGTAAAAATGGCATCTACACCCGTCAGCGCGAGCAGCGCGACAATGATGCCGATGATGGTTTTGGCAATCCAACCCTGTGAATTGTCCCTGATGTTTTGCAGCATGCGTCCCCCAGAACGACTGTACAAATAAAGCAGTCGCGCAGTGTGGGTAAAATCCGGATAGAAGAAAGGCGCATCAGTGGATGCGCCTTCTCGTAACTGGCAAAGCGGATCGAATTCAAGCGTCTGATTCGCCATGTTCAGCACGTTATGACTGGCTGAACATCCCGCCTCGCATCAGATCAGCTATTCAACTGATCTGCTGGGCAAAACCGAAAGAGGCTTAGTTGACAGCGTCTTTCAGAGCTTTACCGGCTTTGAAGCCTGGAATCTTGGCAGCAGCGATGCTGATCGGGTTACCAGTTTGTGGGTTACGGCCAGTGCGCGCAGCACGCTCTTTCACAGCGAAAGTGCCGAAGCCAACCAGTACTACGGAGTCACCAGCCTTCAGAGCGCCAGTAACGGATTCAATTACTGCGTCCAGCGCACGGCCAGCAACAGCTTTTGGGATATCAGCAGATGCAGCAATGGCATCGATCAGTTCCGACTTGTTCACTCTTAAGTCCCCTTAATTTCTGTTGAGTTTATTTCTTGCTTTTAAATGTAAGCGAAGCTGGTGCGGAGAGCCTGCTGACACGATAAGAGCCGCTTTATAACAAGGGCTCTAAAAATGTGTCAAGAAACCCCTCCGGCTAATGCGTGCTAATTCGCTCCTTGGAATCAGTCTCGCGTTTTTCATCCTTTGCAACCATGGGAGCCGCATCAGGCAAGGGCTCCGGGGCGTATTGCAGCGCAATTTGCAGGACCTCGTCAATCCATTTAACCGGTTTAATCTGCAGGTCTTGCTTAATATTCTCCGGAATCTCTTTCAAATCGCGCACATTCTCTTCCGGAATGATCACGGTTTTGATTCCACCACGGTGCGCGGCCAACAGTTTTTCTTTCAAACCACCAATGGCCAATACCTGACCACGCAGAGTGATTTCACCAGTCATTGCCACATCCGCACGCACAGGTATCTGCGTCAGGGCCGAAACAAGCGCCGTACACATGCCAACGCCTGCGCTGGGACCATCTTTGGGTGTTGCCCCTTCCGGCATGTGGATATGGATATCCTGCTTCTCGTAGAAGTCCACAGGCACGCCCAGGCTCTTGGCCCGACTGCGTACAACCGTCTGCGCGGCGGTGATGGATTCCAACATCACATCACCGAGCGAGCCGGTTTTGATAAGCTGACCTTTGCCAGGCACCACCACTGCTTCGATGGTCAGCAGCTCACCGCCGACCTGGGTCCAGGCAAGACCGGTGACCTGGCCAATTTGATCCTGCTGCTCGGCCAAACCGTAGCGATGCTTGCGCACGCCGAGGAAATGTTCGAGCGAATCAGCCGTGACGGTGACCTGGAAGCGCTTCTCTGTGGTGTGCTCCTTGACCACCTTGCGGCACACCTTGGCAATCTGCCGCTCCAGGCCGCGCACACCAGCCTCGCGGGTGTAGTAGCGAATAATGTCGCGGATAGCCGCTTCTTCGAATAGCAACTCAGTCTTTTTCAGGCCATTGGCCTGCACCTGCTTGGGCGCCAGGTATTTGATCGCGATGTTGATCTTCTCGGCTTCGGTGTAACCCGGCAGACGAATCACCTCCATACGATCCAGTAGCGGCCCCGGAATGTTCATCGAGTTAGCCGTGCAGAGGAACATCACATCGGACAGGTCGTAGTCGACCTCCAGGTAGTGATCGTTGAAGTTATGATTCTGCTCAGGATCGAGCACCTCAAGCAGCGCCGAGGCAGGGTCGCCGCGCATGTCCTGACCCATCTTGTCGATTTCATCGAGCAGGAACAGCGGGTTGCGCACGCCAACTTTGGTCATCTTCTGAATCAGACGACCCGGCATGGAGCCAATATAGGTGCGGCGATGACCACGGATCTCCGCCTCATCACGCACGCCACCCAGGGCCATGCGTACGAACTTGCGGTTGGTGGCGCTGGCAATCGACTCGGCCAGCGAGGTCTTACCTACACCGGGCGGACCGACCAGGCAAAGCACCGGACCTTTGATTTTCTTCACGCGCTTTTGCACAGCGAGGTATTCAAGGATGCGCTCCTTGACCTCATCCAGGCCGTAGTGGTCAGCATCGAGGATCGCTTCAGCACGCGCCAAATCCAGGCGCACCTTGCTCTGAGCCTTCCATGGCACATTAACCAGCCAGTCGATATAAGAACGCACCACGGTGGCTTCGGCCGACATCGGTGACATCTGCTTGAGCTTGTTCAGCTCGGCATTGGCCTTGGTGTGGGCTTCGGCGGTCAGGCCGGCATTCTCAATACGCTTTTTCAGTTCATCGAGTTCGTTATGGCCTTCTTCGCTGTCGCCAAGCTCCTTTTGAATGGCCTTCATCTGCTCATTCAGGTAGTACTCGCGCTGGCTACGCTCCATCTGCTTCTTGACCCGACCACGGATGCGCTTTTCCACCTGCAACAGGTCGATCTCGGCATCCAGCAGCGCCAACACATGCTCAACCCGCGCAGCCAGGTCGGTGATCTCTAGAATCTCCTGCTTCTGCTCGATCTTCAGCACCATATGTGCAGCCATGGTGTCGACCAGCCGGCTCGGCTCATCGATGCCGTTAAGCGAAGCCAGCACTTCGGCAGGGACTTTTTTGCCCAGCTGCACATACTGCTCGAACTGGCTAAGCAGGCTACGGGTAAAGACCTCCGACTCACGTTCGGCGGCATCAACCTCATCAATCAGCTGGACTTCAGCGCGACAATGGCCGTCGGCCTCGATAAAGCGTTCGATTTCGCCGCGCTGCTCGCCTTCGACCAGCACCTTGACGGTACCGTCCGGCAGTTTCAGCAACTGCAACACAGTGGCTACGGTACCGACGCGGTAGAGGCCGGCCTCATCTGGGTCGTCGTCAGCAGGATTCTTTTGCGCGAGGAGCAGAATCTGCTTCTCGCCAGTCATCGCCGCCTCAAGGGCTTCAATGGATTTCTCACGCCCGACGAATAACGGAATGACCATGTGCGGATAGACCACAACATCGCGCAACGGCAGGAGAGGCAATTCGATGGTTGTCTTCATGATTTTGGCTCTACAGCGGCCATACGGCCGTAAACAGATGGGATGACCCTTAGCCCTAAGATGGGGGCAGCCCCAACAAAAAACAAGCGCTGGCGCAGCAAAAGCAAAGGGGCCCGCAGGCCCCTTGCTTTCAACATGTTACAACGCCGTTACGCGTCAGGCGCAGCCTTGGCTGGCAGCTCGTTGTTCTCATAAATGAGCAACGGCTTGGAGGTGCCATCGATAACACTTTCATCGATAACCACTTTGCTGACGTCGGACTGCGACGGAATCTCGTACATGGTGTCGAGCAGGACACCTTCGAGAATCGAACGCAAGCCGCGAGCACCGGTTTTACGCTCAAGTGCCTTGTGGGCAACCGACTTCAGCGCATCCGGACGGAACTCCAGCTCAACGCCTTCCATCTCGAACAGCTTGCCGTATTGCTTGGTCAGGGCATTCTTCGGCTCGGTCAGAATCTGCACCAGAGCGGCTTCGTCCAACTCATCCAGCGTGGCGATAACCGGCAAACGGCCAACGAACTCAGGAATCAGACCAAACTTAACCAGGTCATCAGGCTCGACTGCGCGCAGTGATTCGCCAACTTTCTTGCCCTCTTCCTTGCTGCGAACCTCGGCGTTGAAACCGATGCCACCCTTGGTCGAACGACCCTGGATGACTTTTTCCAAGCCGGAGAACGCGCCACCACAGATAAACAGAATGTTGCGCGTATCAACCTGCAGGAATTCCTGCTGCGGATGTTTGCGACCGCCCTGCGGCGGCACGGAAGCCACAGTGCCTTCAATCAGCTTGAGCAGCGCCTGCTGCACGCCCTCGCCCGATACGTCGCGGGTAATCGACGGGTTATCCGACTTGCGCGAGATCTTGTCGATTTCGTCGATGTAGACGATGCCCATCTGGGCTTTTTCCACATCGTAATCGCACTTCTGCAGCAGCTTTTGAATGATGTTCTCGACGTCCTCACCCACATAACCAGCCTCGGTCAGGGTGGTGGCGTCAGCAATGGTGAAAGGTACGTTGAGCAAGCGCGCCAGGGTTTCGGCCAGCAGGGTTTTACCCGAGCCAGTCGGACCGATGAGCAGAATATTGCTCTTACCTAACTCAATGTCATCTTTCTTATCACGCTGATTGAGGCGCTTGTAGTGGTTATAGACCGCTACCGCCAAAATTTTCTTCGCACGCTCCTGGCCGATCACATACTGATCGAGGATGCCGCTGATTTCCTTGGGGGCAGGCAGTTTGTGCGCACTGCTCTCGGCCTGAGCTTCCTGCACCTCCTCGCGGATGATGTCGTTGCACAGGTCGACGCACTCGTCGCAGATAAAGACCGAGGGGCCGGCAATCAATTTGCGTACTTCATGCTGGCTTTTGCCGCAGAAGGAGCAATAAAGCAGCTTGCCGTTGTCCTCGCCGTTGCGGGTGTCAGTCATTCGTTCAATCCAATCCGGTAGGCTTGAAACACAAGATGAGGGCAAATGCGGGCATTTTCAAGCCCGCTAAAGGCCGGATATGCCGACCCACCCTATTTTGAGCGGCTTACATTAAGCGGGGCGGTTTTCAATTACTGCGTCGATCAACCCGTATTCACGAGCCGCCTCAGCGCTCATGAAGTTATCACGATTGGTATCGCGCTCGATTTCTTCCAGAGTGCGCCCACTGTGCTTAGCCATCAGCATGTTGAGACGCTCACGGATAAAGAGAATTTCCTTGGCGTGGATTTCGATGTCCGACGCCTGGCCCTGGAAACCGCCCAGTGGCTGGTGAATCATCACGCGCGAGTTTGGCAGGCAGTAACGCTTGCCCTCAGCACCAGCGGTCAGCAGGAATGCACCCATGCTGCATGCCTGACCAATACAGGTGGTGGACACGTTAGGTTTGATGAACTGCATGGTGTCGTAGATCGACATACCCGCAGTCACCGAACCACCTGGGGAGTTGATGTACAGATGGATGTCCTTGTCCGGGTTTTCCGCTTCAAGGAACAGCAGCTGCGCACAGATCAGGTTAGCCATGTAATCTTCTACAGGGCCGACAAGAAAAATCACGCGCTCTTTGAGCAGGCGTGAATAGATGTCGTAGGCGCGCTCACCGCGAGCCGACTGCTCGACAACCATAGGTACCAGGCCACCAGCGGCTTGGATGCTAGGCATTTGCTGCATAAAAAGATTGTGGGACATGCGGCACTCGCTCCCTAAATAGTCATGTCACAAATACGCATAAGCCAGCGCGGAGGCTGGCTTATGGCGTGTTCGAACGAGGTAAAGAAATCAGGCGGCTTGTGGTGCTTCTGGTTGTGGTGCTTCTACCGGCTTGACAGCTTCTTCGTACGAGACCGCTTTATCGGTCACGTTGGCCTTCTGCAAAACAGTATCTACAACTTGCTCTTCCAGTACAACCGAACGCACTTCGTTCATTTGCTGGTCGTTTTTGTAGTACCAGGCCACAACCTGTTCAGGCTCTTGGTAAGCCGAAGCCATTTCCTGAATCATTTCGCGAACGCGGGCGTCATCCGGCTTCAGCTCGCACTGCTTGACCACTTCAGCCACAACCAGACCCAGCACAACACGGCGCTTGGCTTGTTCTTCGAACAGCTCAGCTGGAAGCTGCTCAGGCTTGAGGTTGCCACCGAACTGCTGAACGGCCTGCACGCGCAGACGGTTCACTTCATTGCTGATCAGCGCCTTTGGCACTTCAATCGGGTTGGCGGCCAGCAGACCGTCCATCACCTGGTTTTTAACCTTGGACTTGATGGCCTGGCGCAGCTCGCGCTCCATATTTTTGCGCACTTCAGCGCGGAAGCCTTCCAGACCGCCTTCTTTCACGCCAAACAGGGCGAAGAAGTCATCATTGAGCTCAGGCAGCTGAGGTGCAGAGATGCTGTTGACGGTGACGGTGAACTCGGCAGTTTTGCCAGCCAGGTCCAGATTCTGGTAATCAGCCGGGAAAGTCGGGTTGATTACGCGCTCCTCGCCAGCCTTGGCACCTACCAGGGCGTCTTCAAAGCCTGGGATCATGCGGCCAGAACCGAGAACCAATTGAGTGCCCTTGGCCGAACTGCCAGCGAAAGCCTCGCCGTCGATCTTGCCAACGAAATCAATGTTCAGCTGGTCGCCATTCTCGGCAGCGCGCTCGGCAGCTTCGAAACGGGTGTTCTGCTTACGCAGGATTTCCAGCATGTTGTCGACGTCAGCGTCAGCCACGTCAGCCTGCAGGCGCTCGATAGCGATGGACTCGAAGCCGGCAACGGTGAATTCCGGGAAGACTTCGAAGGTCGCAACGTATTCCAGATCCTTGCCTTTCTCGAACGACTTCGGCTCAACAGCCGGAGCGCCAGCTGGATTGAGCTTCTGCTCAACAACGGCTTCGTAGAAAGTGGATTGGATCAGATCACCCAGGGCTTCCTGACGCGCAGCGTCTTCATAACGCTGGCGGATCACGCTCATTGGCACTTTGCCAGGACGGAAACCAGGGACCTTGGCACGACGGGCAGTCTGCTGCAGACGCTTGTTGACTTCAGTCTCGATGCGCTCAACAGATACGCCAACGGTCATACGGCGCTCGAGAGCAGAAGTGTTTTCAACAGAAACTTGCATGGATAATCCTCGTTGCACACATAAGCCGGCCGTTTACCGGGCCCTAATCAAGGGCATGCATTCTAGAGGGTCGATTTGCAGAAGTCACCCTAGATGCAGGCGGCAAACGGGAGGGAGTTCTAAAAGATGGTGCGGACGGAGAGACTCGAACTCTCACGCCTTGCGGCGCTGGAACCTAAATCCAGTGTGTCTACCAATTCCACCACGTCCGCGTGGTAAAGCTTTATACAAAAACGCCAGGCTTAAACCTGGCGCTTTGGAATATGGGGTGGACGATGGGGATCGAACCCACGACAACAGGAGTCACAATCCTGCGCTCTACCAACTGAGCTACGCCCACCATATTGCATTTTGCTTGAGCCAAGACCGCCAAATGGCACGCCCGGCAGGACTCGAACCTGCGACCATCCGCTTAGAAGGCGGATGCTCTATCCAGCTGAGCTACGGGCGCCTATCCATCTGCAGATGCAGACTTAAAGCTTTCGGCTTCGGAAAAAACTTTGCAGCTTCGACCTTTGCCGTCTTACCCAGCGACTGGCTGTGCTCGACAAGCGGGGCGAATGATATAGAGGCAGTTTCAGGTCGTCAACAGGAAAAGTTAAAAAAATTCAGCCATTTAAAGGAGTTACGCGAAAACCGCGGCGTGCGCCTTTGCCCCACAGCATGGTCATGCGAGAATGCGCGTCCTTTTTCCATCCTTTCTTTATGGTTAACCAAGCGCAATGACCGCACAACTGATCGATGGCAAAGCAATTGCCGCCAGCCTGCGCCAGCAGATCGCCCAACGTGTCGCCGAACGACGTCAGCAAGGCCTACGCGCACCCGGGCTGGCAGTGATTCTCGTCGGTAGCGACCCTGCGTCCCAGGTCTACGTTTCGCACAAACGTAAAGACTGCGAAGAAGTCGGCTTCGTTTCCCAAGCCTATGACCTGCCAGCCACCACCGGCCAAGACGAACTGATGGCATTGATCGACCGCCTGAATGACGAGCCGAGCATCGACGGTATTCTGGTGCAACTGCCACTGCCGGAACACCTCGATGCTTCTTTATTACTGGAACGCATTCGCCCGGATAAAGACGTTGACGGCTTCCACCCCTATAACATCGGCCGCCTGGCCCAACGCATGCCTCTGCTGCGCCCCTGCACCCCGAAAGGCATCATGACCCTGCTGCAAAGCACTGGTGTCGACCTGTATGGCATGCACGCGGTGGTGGTTGGCGCCTCGAATATCGTCGGTCGGCCGATGGCGATGGAACTGTTGCTGGCTGGCTGCACCGTTACCGTAACCCACCGTTTCACCAAAGACCTGCCAATGCATGTCGGCCAGGCCGATATCGTCGTGGTAGCTGCCGGCAAGCCTGGCCTGGTGCATGGCGAGTGGATCAAACCTGGCGCCATCGTCATCGACGTGGGCATCAACCGTCAGACCGACGGCAAGCTGATTGGCGATGTGGTGTATGAAACCGCCCTGCCCCGCGCGGGCTGGATCACCCCGGTGCCAGGCGGCGTTGGTCCGATGACCCGCGCCTGCCTGCTGGAAAACACCCTGCATGCTGCAGAGCATCTGCACGACTAAGTGCGGCGCTGGCAGCAATAGAAAACGGCACCTTAGGTGCCGTTTTTTATGCTGAGTAAAACCCGCTGCGTCAGTCGCGGGCTTGCTCCCATGACTTCAATAGCTCGTTGTAGTTGATGGTTTCACCCTGAGGCTTTTCGTTGGCCAGTTTTGGCTTCGGTGCACCCGGTTGATCCAGCCAGTACTGCGGATCTTTCGGCTCGTTCAGCTTCGGCCCACACTCGCCCAGCACGCCGGAACGCTCAAGGCGGCCCAGCATGGTGTCCTGCGCCGCTGCTAAGCCATCCAGTGCCTCTTGTGGCGACTTATCGCCGCTGGCAGCCTCGGCAATGAACTGCCACCACAGCTGAGCCAAACGTGGGTAGTCAGGCACGTTGGTTCCGGTTGGGGTCCACTGCACCCGCGCCGGGCTGCGATAGAACTCCACCAGGCCGCCGAGTTTCGGCGCAACGTCGGTCATGGCTTGCGAGTTGATATCCGACTCACGAATCGGCGTCAGGCCAACCAGGGTCTTCTTCAACGATACGGTTTTCGAGGTGACGAACTGCGCATACAGCCAGGCGGCCAGGCGCTGTTTCTCCGGGGTGGACTTGAGGAAGGTCCAGGAGCCGGTGTCCTGATAACCCAGCTTCATGCCCTCTTCCCAGTACGGCCCTTTCGGTGAAGGCGCCATGCGCCACTTCGGCGTGCCATCTTCATTAACTACCGGCAGACCTGGTTTGGTCATATCGGCAGTAAAGGCGGTGTACCAGAAAATCTGCTGGGCGATGCTGCCTTGCGCCGGCACCGGGCCGGACTCGGAGAAGGTCATGCCCTGGGCTTCAGGCGGCGCGTACTTGCGCATCCAGTCGACATACTTGGTGGTGGCATACACCGCCGCCGGGCCATTGGTATCGCCGCCACGAGCAACGCTGGAGCCCACCGGACGGCAACCGTCTACGCGAATCCCCCACTCGTCCACTGGCAAGCCGTTGGGCAGGCCCTTGTCGCCACCGCCGGCCATGGAGAACCAGGCATCGGTGAAGCGCCAGCCCAGGGATGGGTCTTTCTTGCCGTAATCCATATGGCCATAGATGCGCTGGCCATCGATTTCCTTGACCTTCTCGGAGAAGAACTCGGCGATGTCCTCATAGGCTGACCAGTTGACCGGCACACCCAGCTCGTAGCCGTAGATTTCCTTGAACTTGGCTTTCAGCTCCGGGCGCTCGAACCAGTCGGCGCGGAACCAGTAGAGGTTGGCAAATTGCTGATCAGGCAGCTGGTAGAGCTTGCCGTCGGGCGCAGTGGTAAAGGAAAGGCCGATAAAGTCCTGCAGATCCAGGGTTGGCGAAGTGACTGCCTTGCCTTCGCCTTCCATCATGTCGCTGATGGCCACCGCCTTGCCATAACGGAAGTGCGTACCGATCAGGTCCGAGTCGTTGATATAGCCGTCGTAGATGTTCTTGTCCGACTGCATCTGGGTTTGCAGCTTCTCGACGACATCGCCTTCCTGCATCAGGTCGTGCTTGAGCTTGATCCCGGTGATTTCGCTAAAGGCCTTGGCCAGCACCTTGGACTCGTACTCGTGAGTGGCGATGGTTTCCGAGGCGACGCTGATGCTCATGCCGCGAAACGGCTCGGCGGCCTTGATAAACCACTTCAACTCTTCGAGTTGCTGCTCAGGCGTCAGGGTCGAGGGGTTGAACTCCTCACCAATCCACTTTTTTGCCGCTTCTTCGTAGGCATCAGCCCAGGCTGCGCCGCTCAAGCCGGACAACGTCAGCAAGGCAGCCAGCGCCATGCTATGTCGAGTTTTGTTGTTATTGTCGAACATAGAGACCTCCATCTCAGGGTTTGGAATGAGGCAAGCGGGTCATGGCCGCGCCCAACCTGCAGGCGCGCCCAAGGCAGCCCGGCTTAGCCCCAACGCATCACTGCAAACAACCAGAACAGGGACAGCACCGAGGCTATCCAGACACTCCAATCGGTCGTACCCACCACCAGCAGGTGCAGGTAGGCACTTCCAAGCAGACCGATAAACAGCCGATCACCACGGGTGGTGCTGATCGGCAATAAGCCTTTGCGCTCAATACAGGGCGAGCGCAGTTCCCACACCGTCATACCGACCAGCAGCATGCCAATAAAGCCGAAAAATAACGCCGTCGGCAGAGTCCAGGCCATCCAATCCATCGTCGCGGCTCCTATACCCGGCCCAGGGCAAAGCCCTTGGCCACATGATTACGGACAAACCAGATCACCAGCATGCCCGGCAGAATGGTCAACACCCCTGCCGCCGCCAGCACGCCCCAATCGATCCCCGACGCCGACACCGTGCGGGTCATCACCGCAGCAATCGGCTTGGCATCCACCGAGGTCAAGGTGCGCGCCAACAGCAGCTCGACCCAGGAGAACATGAAGCAGAAGAACGCGGTGACACCGATGCCCGAGCCAATCAGCGGGATAAAGATCTTCACGAAGAATTTCGGGAAGCTGTAGCCGTCGATATAGGCGGTTTCGTCGATTTCCTTCGGCACCCCGGACATAAAACCTTCGAGAATCCACACCGCCAGCGGCACGTTGAACAGGCAGTGCGCCAGCGCCACGGCGATATGCGTATCAAACAGGCCGATGGACGAATACAGCTGGAAGAACGGCAGCAAAAATACCGCCGGTGGCGCCATGCGATTGGTCAGCAGCCAAAAGAACAGGTGTTTGTCGCCGAGAAAACGGTAGCGCGAAAACGCATAGGCCGCCGGCAGCGCCACCGTCAGCGAAATCATCGTATTCAGGCACACGTAGTACAGCGAGTTGAGATAACCCTCGTACCAGCTCGGGTCGGTGAAGATCACCTTGTAGTTGTCCAGGGTGAAGCCATGCGGCCACAGCGTCAGGCCGCCGAGAATCTCGGTGTTGCTCTTGAACGACATGTTCAGCAGCCAGTAAATGGGCACCAGTAAAAACAGGATATACAGCCCCAGCACTACTTGTTTACGTAGGGTCATGGTCGGCCTCAGCGAGTCTTATCGTTGTGGGTCATGGCGGTGTAGAACAGCCAGGACACCAACAGGATGATCAGGAAATACACCAGCGAAAACGCTGCCGCCGGGCCCAGGTCGAACTGGCCGATGGCCATTTGCGTTAGGGTTTGGCTGAGGAAGGTGGTAGCGTTGCCTGGCCCGCCGCCGGTGAGCACGAAAGGCTCGGTGTAGATCATGAAACTGTCCATAAAGCGCAGCATCACCGCGATCAGCAGCACGCTTTTCAGCTTGGGCAGCTGGATATGGCGGAACACCGCCCAGTCGGATGCACGGTCGATGCGCGCGGCCTGGTAATACACATCGGGAATGGCGCGCAGGCCTGAATAGCACAGCAGCGCCACCAGCGAGGTCCAGTGCCAGACGTCCATGATCAGCACCGTGACCCAGGCATCGCTGGTGTTGGAGGCGTAGTTGTAGCTGATGCCAAGGCTGTTCAGGCTCCAGCCCAGCAAGCCGATGTCGGCGCGGCCGAATATCTGCCAGATGGTGCCGACCACGTTCCACGGAATCAGCAGCGGAATCGCCAGCACGATCAGCACCAGCGAGGCCATGCGGCCCTTGGTCGGCATGCACAGGGCGATGGCGATGCCTAAGGGAATTTCGATCAGCAGCACGCAGGCGGAGAAGATAAATTGGCGCAGCAAGGAGTCATGCAGGCGGGTGTCCTGCAGCACCTGCTTGTACCAGTCGATGCCGACGAAATAGCGCGTGGAGTGGTCGAAGATGTCCTGCACCGAGTAGTTGACCACCGTCATCATCGGCACGATGGCGCTGAACGCCACCAGCAGAAACACCGGCAGTACCAGCCACCAGGCCTTGTTGTTCTGCACCTTCATGGCTGCACCTCCTGCGCTTGCGCCTCAACCAGAAAATCATCGGCATAAAGCATCAGCCACTGTGCGGGAAAGCTCAGGTACACCTGCTGCTGGGGCACGGGCTGGTCTTCCTGCAGGCGCACCTTGAGCGACTGGCCATCGAGCTTGAGGGTAAGAATCTTGTAGGTGCCGAGGTCTTCGACATGTACCACCTCGCCACACAATGCGTCCTCGTTGGGGCCATCCCAGACGTGTATGAACTCTGGACGGATGCCGATTTTCAGGCTGGCCCCGGACAGCTCGGCAACCCGCCGATTGAGCGCGGCAGACAACGGCAGCACGGTGTCATTGAAACGCACGCCGCCGTCACAGGGCACCACATCGACCAGGTTCATCCCCGGGCTGCCAATAAAGTAGCCGACGAAGGTGTGGCTGGGCCGCTCGAACAACTCACGTGGTGTGCCGAACTGAACGATCTGCCCACCGTACATCACCGCGATCTTGTCGGCGAAGGTCGAGGCTTCGAGCTGGTCGTGGGTGACGTAGACCATGGTGATATTGAACTGCTCGTGGATCTGCTTGAGCTTGCGCCGCAGCTTCCACTTCAGGTGTGGGTCGATCACCGTCAGCGGCTCATCGAAGAGAATCGCCGACACGTCATCACGCACCAGACCACGGCCCATGGAGACTTTCTGCTTCTCGTCGGCGGTCAGATTACGGGCGCGCTTGTGCAGCAACGGATGCAGCTCCAGCACCTCGGCAATTTCGTTGACCTTGGTGAGGATCTTCGCCTCGTTCATGCCCTGGTTACGCAACGGGAAAGCCAGGTTGTCGAACACCGTCATGGTGTCGTAGACCACCGGAAACTGGAAAACCTGGGCGATATTGCGCAGCTCCGGCGCCAAGGCGTTGACCACCTTGCCATCGAATTGCACCTCGCCATGGGACGGGCTAAGCAGCCCGGAAATAATATTCAGCAAGGTCGACTTGCCGCAGCCCGAAGGCCCCAGCAGCGCATAGGCGCCGCCCTGCTCCCACACATGGTTCATCTCGCGGATGGCGTAGTCAGCCGCCTCAGTCGGCGCGCGACTGTAACTGTGGGCCAGGTTGTGCAAACGAATCTCGGCCATCAGGCAACCCTCCCCAAGCGGCGGCTGGGCGCCTGAATCAACTGCCCATCAGCGGCGAAAACAAAAAGCTTGTGGGTGGGGATATAGATGAGGATCGACGTGTCCACGTCGTACTCATGCACCCCAGGCAGATGTAGCACCAGCACGAACTGCTCGTTACGCACATGCAGAAAGGTTTCCGAACCACTGATCTCGGCCAGCTCGACCGTTACCGCCAGTTCCAAATCGTCATCGTTGGACGGCACCAGGCCGATATGGCTGGGGCGCACGCCGAAGCGGTACTCGCCTTCGGCGATACCTTGCAGGTCCGGGTTGGGCGGGAAGTACACGGTGTCGGCAAAACTTACTTCGGTGCCACTAACGCGTCCCGGCATCAGGTTGATCGCCGGCTCCGAGAACAGCTCGGCCGCCAGCACCTGCTGCGGGCGGTGATAGACCTCGGCTGTTTTGCCGCTCTGCACCACGCGCCCTTCATGCAGGATGGTGGTGGTGCCGCCCAGGGCCAGGGCCTCGTTGGGCTCGGTGGTGGCATAGATGGCGATGGTGTGGCGGGCCTGGAACAGCTCGCGCATTTCCTGACGCAGCTCTTCGCGCAGCTTGTAGTCGAGGTTGACCAGCGGCTCATCGAACAGAATCAGCGAGGCATCCTTGACCAGTGCCCGCGCCATCGCCGTACGCTGCTGCTGACCGCCGGACAGCTCCAGCGGGTAGCGCTTGAGCAAGCCTTCAATGCGCAGCATCTGCGCCGTGGCGTGGACCTTTTCCAGGATCTCGGCCTTGCTAACCCCAGCCTGACGCAGCGGCGAGGCGATGTTCTCGAACACCGTCAGGGTCGGGTAATTGATGAACTGCTGATAGACCATCGACACATTGCGCTGGCGCACCGAGACATTGGTCATGTCCGCGCCATTCATCAGGATGCGTCCGCTGGTGGGCTTATCCAGCCCCGCCATCAGGCGCATCAGGCTGGTCTTGCCAGACAGCGTGCGCCCCAGCAGCACATTGAAGGAGCCGGGCTCGAAGCTCAGGCAGGCATCGTCGATATACAACTGGTGATCAACGATCCGCGTGACATGCTCCAGGGTAAGTGACATGGGCCGTCCTTTTTCTTGTTATCTGCCCAGCTACAAAGCGAGTTCCGTGCCAACCCCTTCAGGCAAATATAAGTCACTGATTTAAAACAACTACAGCCACACAAAGACAACCGGAGAAGAGCGCATTGAACACTTTTGAACAGTGCACAGTGAACAACTGAACAGTCACAGCGTTGACATTGAACAGCCTTTGGCGACACTGCACAGACCCGGCAAAGACCGTGGCCCATAACAACAAGAACCCGCGCGAGAACCCTGTCATGGCTGACGCTGTCACTGCCCTGCCTCACGAGACCATCATCCAGGACTCCTGGACCCGCTGCCGTGACTACGGCCTGACCCACCAGAGCACACCGATCTTCAACCAGCCAGAGCGCGGCGAAGTCAGCGCCCTGCTGGAAAGCCAGCACGCCCTGGTGCATACCACCCACAAGGAAGTGCTGCCCTACTACGGCACCATCCTGGCCAACTCTAATTGCCTGATCATGCTGGCCGACCACCAAGGCCAGGTGCTGCAGTCCTGGGGCGACCAACGCTTTATCGAACCCAGTCGCGCCGCAGGTTTTGTCGCCGGAGCCACCTGGCTGGAGCGTTACACCGGCACCAATGCCATCGGCACCGCCCTGAGCTGCGCCCAGGCGGTACATATTCAGCACGATGAGCACTTTCTCAAGGCCAATCGCTTTATGACCGGCTCGGCCTCGCCGATTTTTGACGAGCAGCGGCAGATGATCGCGGTGTTGGATGTGTCGAGCGACAGCTACCTGCCGCCCTCGCACACCCTGGGCATGGTCAAGATGATGAGTCAGTCGGTGGAAAACCGCCTGATTCTCAACCTGTTCCAGCAGCGCTACTTCCAGCTGAGTTTCAACACCAGCCTGGACAATCTCAGCAGCCCTTGGGCTGGGCTGCTGATTTTTGATGAGCAAGGCCAGGTGGTTTCCGCCAATCGCCGTGCCGACAGCTTGTTGGGTGTAGGCCTGGCCCAAGTGAATATCGAAAGCCTGTTCGACGTGCCGCTGCAGCAACTGCTCAACCAGCCCGAGGCGCTGCCGTTCAACCTGCGCGCCAGCGGACGCTTTCGCTTCCACGCGCAGATCAGACGTCCGCAGCAACCTTCACCCATTCAGGCTCGCGACTTTCGTCCAACCCAACAGCCGCCTGCCAGCGCCACTCGCAACCCGTTCACCCTGGCGTCACTCAACCTCGGCGACCCACGGGTCGACAAAGCCGTGCGTCAGGCCGAACGGCTGCTGGAAAAGAACATCCCGATTCTGGTGCATGGCGAAACCGGCGTCGGCAAGGAGGTCTTCGTCAAAGCCCTGCATCACGCCAGCTCACGCGCCAGCCAGGCGTTTATCGCGGTCAACTGCGCGGCCATTCCCGCCGAATTGGTGGAGTCCGAACTGTTCGGCTATGAAAAAGGCGCGTTTACCGGCGCCAATCAGAAAGGCAGCATCGGCCTGATTCGCAAGGCTGACAAAGGCACGCTGTTTCTCGACGAAGTCGGCGATATGCCACTGCGGGTGCAGGCCCGCCTACTGCGGGTATTGCAGGAGCGCTGCGTGCAACCGCTGGGCAGCAGCGAGCTGTATCCGGTGGATATCCGCCTGATTTCCGCCACCAACCGCCCGCTGCGCCAGGATGTGGCAAGCGGGCTCTTTCGCCAGGACCTCTACTACCGCATCAGCGGCCTCAACCTGGAGCTGCCGCCGCTGCGCGAACGCACCGACAAGGCCGCCATGGTCCAGCGCATCTGGGATTACCACCGCGAACCACAACAATGGGCGGGGCTAAGCCATGAGGTACTGAGACTGTTCGAACGTCACCCCTGGCCTGGCAACCTGCGTCAGCTAAGCAGCGTCTTGCAGATCGCTCTGGCCATGGCCGAGGACCAGCAGATTCGCCCAGAACACCTGCCGGATGATTTCTTTGCCGATTTGCAACCAGCAGCAGCGCAGACAGCCGCCACCCAACCTTCCCCGCAACCACTGGCCAGCACCAGTGCGGATGATCTGGCCACCCAGTACCAGGCCTGCGGCGGCAATATCTCGCACCTGGCGCGCAGCCTCGGGGTTAGCCGCAACACGCTGTACAAACGGCTACGGGAGGCCGGCCTGACAGCACGCTAAAACTCGCGGCAACACCGGTAAGCCTTGGCCTGAGCCAACCTTATTAATCAACCACGGATCTATACGGCACAAACAGGGTCGAAACCGCTAAGTCGCCAATCCACTGCAACCGCTGCCGTATAGACTCCGCGCCCCGCTCTCTATCCTGTGTCTTCAGCATGCCAATCCTTTCCCCTCGCGAGCCAAAGCCAAATGCGTTACCCCGCAACTCCAACAAACGCTTTCCCTCGAATCACGCAATTGGCCTACGCCCTAGTCAGCATGCTGTTATTGAGCGCCTGCAGCAGCCTTGCGCCGCCCCAACCCAACCCCGAGATTGAGCCGATACGCTTTCTCCTGAGTTTCGATGACGGCCCTAGTGCCAGCGCCCGCGATAACCCAACCGAACAGATCCTCGACAGCCTGGCAGACAACCCGATCCAACCCGGAATCAAGGCACTGTTTTTTGTCCAGACCCGCGCCGCCTGGGCCGGCGGCAGCGTACAGGGCCAGGCGCTGCTACAGCGTCAGCACAGTGAGGGCCATCTGCTCGGTTTTCACACCGCCACCCCAGGCCATGCCAACCACCGTTTTCTCACCCCGGCCGCTCTGGATCAGTCACTGACCGACGGCGTAGCCGACCTGACCGCCATCAGCGGCGCCCCGCCGCGCCTGGTGCGGCCACCCTTCTGGAACTACGACGAACGCACGTTCGCTGCCTACCAGGCGCACGGCCTGCGTTTACTGCTGACCGATCTTAGCGCCCACGATGGCAAGACCTGGGGTATCAATGGCAGCCTGCGCCGGCGCAGTAATCTGCGTGACCAGCTGGCGCGGGCCGCGCAGCAAATCAGCGTCGGCGCCTTGCCAGTAGTCGATGGGGTAATACCCGTGGTAGTGACCTTCCATGACCTCAACCCCTACACCGCGCGGCATATGCAGGAATACCTGCAGATTCTTCTGGATGTAGCCGAGGATGTGGGGCTGGCCACCGATAAACAGCCGTTCTATGGCCAGCGCGACGCACTGCAACGTGCAGCCCTCAGACGTGCCCTCGGCGATTCACAGCAATACGCCCGCCTGCCAGGACTGTGGAACTGGTTGTGGAACTAAGCCCTATGGCCTAACGGTTACACGTTACAGCTATAGGTCTGTTCACAATCGCAGGCGCATAAGTCAAACAAGGCCAAGGCAGGCGATCACCGCGTTAGCCCTTACACAACGCGTCCTTGAGTCGCATCAGGTACTCCGGGCTTTGCGATAACGAGTTATGTCCCACCGCCGGAATAACTCTGAGCGCAGCCACACCCTGGGTGAAATGGCTGAAAAGCGCATCGGTGCTGGCGCGTGGGATGACCTGATCCTGCTCCGCCGCGATCAACAGCGTTGGCATACGAATCTGTTGGGCGTACTTCCAGGACTCGAATTTATCCTTAAGCAGCCACTGCACGGGGATATACGGGAAACGGCTCTGCGCCAGTTCCTGGATGCTGTTGTAAGGCGTAATCAGAATCAAACGGGCTACCGGCCGCTGGCTGGCAAGTCGCACCGCCACGCCCGAGCCTAAACTGCGCCCCACCACCACAGTGCAGGGGTGCTGGGCATAAACTTGGTCAAACAAGGCGAGCGCATCGGTTTGAATAGCCTCTTCTGCGGGCGAGCCGCTGCTACCGCCGTAGCCTCGGTAATGCAGCAGATAAAGCGCATGGTCGCTAAAGGCCTGGGAAAATTCGGGCAGATTGAGGGAGACATCCTCGCCGTTGCCGCCGAAATAGATCAGAGCATTGCGCCCCTTGAGTGGCCGGGTGGAAACCAGCACCTCGGCATCCTCGATGGGCAGCTTGAGCAGCGTGCTGGGATTATCGATAGCACGGGGCTGCGGGAAGTAGATAAGCGAACGCTGGAACACCAGCAAAGCAACGCAGATAAGCATATACACGGCCGCCGCCCAGAGCAGCAACGCAAGCAAGGTTCGCGATAGACGACTGATGTGCATAAGTCTTCCTTCTGTCTCTAGAACCGCAAATAAACAAGCCGCTCGAAAGCGGCCTGTTTAATCCAACGCCTGCCTTAATCAACCAAACGCCAGGTTGTAGCGCCCTTGCTATCCTCAAGCACCACACCCATGGCGCTGAGCTGGTCGCGAATACGGTCGGACTCGCCCCAGTTCTTCTCGGCACGGGCCTGAAGGCGCGCGGCGATCAAGGCTTCAACCTCAGCAGCATCGACCTTGCCCGCAGCACCGGCTTGCAGGAAAGCTTCCGCCTCCAGCTGCAGCACACCCAACACCCCAGCCAGTTCCTTTAAGCGCGCTGCCAGACCAGCGGCGGCTTGCAGATCGCTGTCGCGCAGACGGTTGATCTCACGGACCAGCTCGAACAATACGGCGCAGGCTTCCGGCGAGTTGAAGTCGTCATCCATGGCTGCAGCAAAGCGCTCGATAAAGGCTTCGCCACCCGCAGGCGCAGCAGCGGGCAGACCCTTGAGCGCATTGTAGAAACGCTCAAGCGCGCCTTTGGCTTCGCGCAGGCTGTCTTCGGAGTAGTTGATCGGGCTGCGGTAGTGGCTGGATACGAGCAAGTAGCGCACCACTTCCGGGGGATACTTCTCCAGCACTTCACGAATGGTGAAGAAGTTGCCCAGGGATTTGGACATCTTCTCGCCGTCCACGCGCACCGCACCGGCGTGCATCCAGGCATTGGCGTAGAGCTTGCCGGTGGCTGCCTCGCTCTGGGCGATCTCGTTTTCGTGGTGCGGGAACACCAGGTCCGGGCCACCGCCATGGATATCGAAAGTCTCGCCCAGGCAGCAGGTCGACATTACCGAGCATTCGATATGCCAGCCCGGGCGACCCGCGCCCCAAGGTGACTCCCAGCTCGGCTCGCCGGGTTTGACGCCCTTCCACAGCACGAAATCCAGCGGGTCCTGTTTGGCTTCATCCACCTCGATGCGCGCGCCAATCTTCAGATCTTCGATCTTCTTGCGCGACAGCTTGCCATAACCGACGAATTTGCCGACGCGGTAATACACGTCGCCATTGCCCGGTGCATAGGCAAAGCCCTTGTCGATCAGGGTCTGGATCATTGCGTGCATGCCGGCGATATGGCCGGTGGCACGCGGCTCCTGATCCGGACGCAGCACATTGAGCCGCGCTTCGTCTTCGTGCATGGCCGCGATCATACGCTCGACCAATGCTTCGAACGGCTCGCCGTTGTCATTGGCACGCTTGATGATCTTGTCGTCGATGTCGGTGATATTGCGCACGTAGGTCACGTCATAGCCGCGATGGCGCAGCCAGCGAGTCACCACATCAAACGCCACCATCACCCGCGCATGACCGATATGACAGAAGTCGTAAACCGTCATGCCGCACACATACATGCGCACCTGGTTACCTACCAGCGGTTTAAAGACATCTTTGCTTTTGGTCAGCGTGTTGTAGATCGAGAGCATTGCAGTTCCTTGGAAACCACGGGCCGGCGTACCGGCCCGGTTTTATTCAGAGCGCCTGGGCCTTAGGCCCAGGAGTCACGCAGCGTCACTGTGCGATTGAAGACTGGCGCACCCGGCTTGCTGTCCTTCATGTCGGCGCAGAAGTAGCCTTCGCGCTCAAACTGGAAGCGTTCTTCAGGCAGCGCTTCGGCCAGCGATGGCTCGGCGCGACAACCGGTGAGCACCACCAACGAGTCCGGGTTGATGTTGTCGAGGAAGCTGCCGCCCTCTTCGTCCTTCTCCGGGTTGGCGGAGCGGAACAGGCGGTCGTACAGGCGCACTTCGCACTCGACGCTTTCAGCCGCCGGTACCCAGTGGATCACGCCCTTGACCTTGCGGCCTTCAGGATTCTTGCCCAGGGTGTTTTCGTCGTAGCTGCAGCGCAGTTCAACGATATTGCCGTCGGCATCCTTGATCGCCTCGTCGGCGCGGATCACGTAGCTGCCGCGCAGACGCGCTTCGCCACCAGGAATCAGGCGTTTGAAGCCGTCCGGCGGGGTTTCTTCGAAGTCGCCAGCGTCGATATAAATCTCGCGGCTGAACGGCAACACGCGTACGCCCATATCTTGCTTGGGATGGCGCGGCAGTTCGAGGTTCTCAACCTGGCCTTCAGGATAATTGGTGATAACCACTTTCAGCGGCTTGAGCACGCACATCGCGCGTCCTGCGTTGGCATCCAGGTCATCACGGATGGCGAACTCGAGCATGCCCACATCAACCACACCACCGGCGCGGTTGACGCCGATCATGTCGCAGAAGGTGCGGATCGAAGCCGGGGTGTAACCACGGCGGCGGAAGCCCGACAGGGTCGACATACGCGGGTCGTCCCAACCATTGACGTGCTTCTCGTCAACCAGTTGCTTGAGCTTGCGCTTGCTGGTGATGGTGTAGTTCAGGTTAAGGCGGGCGAATTCGTACTGACGCGGCTGCGCCGGCACTGGCAGCTGGGCCAGGAACCACTCGT
This sequence comes from Pseudomonas sp. C7.1, assembly GCF_056312395.1. Classification (NCBI taxonomy): domain Bacteria; kingdom Pseudomonadati; phylum Pseudomonadota; class Gammaproteobacteria; order Pseudomonadales; family Pseudomonadaceae; genus Pseudomonas; species Pseudomonas sp. C7.1. The sequence goes on from NZ_JBWDTL010000003.1 coordinate 1,715,886, forward strand.
ACAGCGGGCGGTGGTCTTCGAACTCCAGGGTGCAGATCGAATGGGTAATGCCTTCGATGGCGTCCGACTGACCGTGGGTAAAGTCATAGCTTGGGTAAATGCACCACGTGTCGCCCGTCTGGTGGTGATGGGCGTGGCGGATGCGGTACAGAATTGGGTCGCGCAGGTTGATGTTCGGCGAAGTCATATCGATCTTCGCGCGCAGCGAACGGGCGCCATCGGCAAACTCGCCGGCTTTCATGCGGGCGAATAGGTCGAGGTTCTCCTCGACGCTGCGCTCACGGAACGGGCTGTTCTTGCCCGGCTCGGTGAGGTTGCCGCGATAAGCGCGCATTTCTTCAGCGTTCAGGTCGCAGACAAAGGCCTTGCCAGCCTTGATCAACTCAATGGCCCAGGCATGCAGCTGGTCAAAATAGTTGGAGGCGTAACGCTCCTCGCCGGCCCACTGAAAGCCCAGCCACTGCACGTCGCTTTTGATCGCGTCGATATATTCCTGGTCTTCCTTGGCCGGGTTGGTGTCGTCAAAGCGCAGGTTGCACTCGCCACCCAGCTCCTGGGCCAAGCCGAAGTTCAGACAGATCGACTTGGCGTGACCAATATGCAGGTAGCCATTGGGCTCCGGCGGAAAACGGGTGATGACCTTGGCGTGCTTGCCACTGTCCAGATCGGCCTGGACGATGGGGCGCAGAAAGTTGGCGGCTTTTTCGACGGTAGGCTTGCTCATGGTGTCCTTGGCGAGTGTGCGGGGCGCGATTCAGAGCCTGTTCATAGTTGCGCGAGCTAGAGCCATGCAAGGCAAAAACAGGCGAGGAAGCGGAGTGTACGAGTTGTACATGAGCATTCCGAGCCTGTTTTTAACGCAGCAGGGCCGACGCGCAGCAGACTTTGAGCAGGCTCTCAGGGTAGGCCGGCTTATACAAAGCGCTTATCATAGCCGAAGCTGTCAACCCCCTGACAGGCCCAAGAATCGCTGCAATGCCCTTTGCTGGAAATTCAGCGGCTCACGGTTTTATCGACAGAGCGACCACCTACATGATCAAGCTGCACACCAACCACGGCGTTATCACCCTCAACCTGTTCGAAGACAAAGCCCCGGAAACCGTGGCCAACTTCAAGCAGTACGTCAAAGAAGGCCATTACGACAACACGGTTTTCCACCGCGTAATCAGTAACTTTATGATCCAGGGCGGCGGTTTCGAGCCGGGCATGAAGCAGAAAACCACCCGTGCCACCATCAAAAACGAAGCCAACAACGGCGTCGCCAACAAGATCGGCACCGTGGCCATGGCCCGTACCATGGAGCCGCATTCGGCCTCCGCGCAGTTCTTTATCAACGTGGGCGACAACAGCTTTCTCAACCACAGCGCGCCGACCGTACAAGGTTGGGGCTATGCGGTGTTCGGCGAAGTGGTTGAAGGCATGGACGTGGTCAACGCCATCAAGGCCGTAGCCACCACCAGCAAATCCGGTCACCAGGATGTACCGGTTGATGACGTGATCATCGAGCGTGCCGAGATCGTCGAATAGATTAGATGAGTATCTTACTGATCTCAGATTTGCATTTAGAACAGGAGCGCCCGGACATCAGTCGGGCGTTTCTGCACTTTCTCGAAACCCGCGCAACCCAGGCCCAGGCGCTGTATATCCTGGGCGACTTCTTCGAAGTGTGGATCGGCGACGACGCCATCAGCCCTTTTCAACGCTCGATTGCCCAGGCCCTGCGCCAACTCAGAGAGCGCGGCACGCGCATCTACCTGATGCACGGCAATCGCGACTTCTTGATCGGCAAAGCCTTTTGCCGCGAAGCCGGCTGCACCCTGCTGCCCGACCCATGCGTGATTGAACTGAATGGCGAGCGTGTGCTGCTGATGCACGGCGACAGCCTGTGTACTCAAGACATCGGCTATATGAAGCTGCGCCGCTGGCTGCGCCACCCGATTTCGATGTTTATCCTGCGCAACCTGCCGCTTAGCACCCGGCAAAAACTGGCGCGCAAGCTGCGCAACGAAAGCCGCACGCAAACGCGGATGAAAGCCAGCGAGATTGTCGACGTCACCCCAGACGAAGTGCTGCGCATCATGGCCGAGCACAGTGTGCGTACGCTGATTCACGGCCATACCCATCGCCCCGCCACCCATCAGTTGCAAGTCAACGGCCAGGCCGCGCAACGCATCGTGCTCGGTGACTGGGACAAACAGGGCTGGGCACTGCAAGCAGACCGCCAAGGCTTGCAGCAAAGCGCTTTCGATCTGGCTTAGGCCTCTGTGAGCCTGCGTTAAGGCAGGCACATATTAGGTCTTAGAGCGGCGGCACACCGCTGTGAAATCGAAATTCGGTATCCGGCGACTCGATCAGTTCGCGCTCCGCTGCCCTCACCCGCTCGATGGCCTGGTTTACGTCGCGTTCATCGCCGTACTGATAAGCCAGCTTCAGGTAGTTCTGAAAATGCCGCGCCTCGCTTTTCAGCAAGCCGAAGTAGAACTTGCCCAATTCTTCATCCAGATGCGGCACCAATGCCTCGAAGCGCTCGCAACTGCGCGCCTCGATAAACGCGCCGACCACCAGGGTATCCACCAGCTTGTGCGGCTCGTGGGTGCGCACCACTTTGCGCAAGCCCGAGGCGTAGCGCGCCGCCGACACGGGGCGCAGGCCGATCTTGCGGCGTTTCATGATGCGCAGTACCTGCTCATGGTGCACCAGCTCCTCACGGGCCAGACGCGACATGGCGTTGAGCAGGTCGACATAGGTGCTGTACTTGGCCATCAGGCTCAACGCTGTGCTAGCGGCTTTGAATTCGCAGTTCTTATGGTCAATCAACAAAGTCTGCTGGTCAGCCAGGGCGGCGGTGATCCAGGCATCCGGCGTGCGGCAGCCGAGAAACTCGTGAATCTCAGGCAGGTTCATCGGTGCACACTCAACATCCGGCTATGCCGGGGCTGGAGAATGGCGCAACGCAGCAAACGATCGATTTCGGCTAACAGATACATAAATTCACAAAAAGGGGCGGGCTTGAGGGGGCAGCTACAAGGCCGCCATTATACGAATGAGCGCACGAACAGCTACTCGATTGACGCCGATCAAGCACTAAGACAGTGGCAGCGATCTATAGTGATAAACAGTACAACTGACTGCACATGGAGATGATCATGCAAGCTATTCGCAGCATCCTGGTGGTAATGGAGCCTAATCGCACGGAAGACCTGGCCCTGAAACGCGCCAAACTGATTGCCGGTGTCACCCAATCGCACCTGCACTTGCTGGTATGCGACAAGAAAAGTGATCACACCGGCTACCTGCGCGACCTTACCGGCTTGCTCAACAGCGAAGGGTTCAGCACCTCTAGCCAGCAGGCCTGGGATGAAAACCAGCACCAGACCATCATCAACGTGCAACAGGCCGAAGGTTGCGGCCTGGTGATTAAGCAGCACTTCCCCGAGAATCCGCTGAAAAAAGCCCTGCTCACCCCCGCTGACTGGAAGCTGTTGCGCTACTGCCCGGCACCGGTGCTGCTGGTGAAAACCGAAAAACCCTGGGCGGGGACTGCTATCCTGGCAGCCGTGGATGTGGGTAATACCGACAGCGAACACCGCACCCTGCACACCAGCATCATCAGCCATGGCTTTGATATTGCCGCCCTGGCCAAGGCCGAGCTGCATGTGATCAGCGCCCACCCGGCGCCCATGCTTTCGGCTGCCGACCCGACCTTTCAGCTCAAGGAAACCATCGAGGCGCGCTACCGCGAGCAATGCAAGGCGTTCCAGGCCGAATACGAAATCAGTGATGAGCGCCTGCATATCGCCGAAGGGCCAGCCGATGTATTGATCCCGCAGGCCGCACATCGGCTCAACGCTGGCGTGACGGTGATTGGCACCGTGGCGCGCACCGGCATTTCCGGCGCACTGATCGGCAATACCGCCGAGGTGATTCTCGACTCTCTGGAAAGCGACATCCTGGTGCTCAAGCCAGATGACATCATCGGCCACCTGGAAGAGCTGGTCGCCCAGCGCTGACCCTTCTACCACGCAACAAAAAGCCGCCTGTTTATAGGCGGCTTTTTCATTTGGACGATAAGTTCAGACGCGTATCTCAAGCCCTTCGAGCAGAAAGCGAGGCGCGATATAGCGCTCGTAGTGCGCTTCGGACAGCAAGAAGAACTCGCGATCAATCGCATCACGCACTTGCGGCAAGTCCCAGTCGCGAAACTCTGGCAGCAGCACCATGCCATAGGCGTCCAACTGACTGATTACCCGCGCGCCACGAGCAATTAGTTGATAAGCCCAGCAATACGGCGATTGCTGCGGCACAAAGCGAATCTTGCGCTGCTCCAGCTGCATCCGCAGGCGATTGGCATCGAAAACTTCCAGTTTGGCCGCCATCACCTGCACCAACAGCACCTCCAGGCGCAGCCACACGGCGCGCTTTTCCGCGTCGTTATAGCCGTTCCAGTTGATCACCTCATGGTGGAAGCGCTTGCAGCCACGGCAGACCAAATCGCCGTAAACCGTAGAGCACAGGCCGACACAAGGGGTTTTGATGCGTTGGTTAGACATAACGAAAGGCATGGGTACTGGCGGACAGGCTGGCATCTTAGCCCTTTGTCTAAGGCAGATCACCCCTATATAAACAGGGCCTTTGGCTTAACTTTATCAAAGCTTTCCAGTAGAATCGGCCGGCCTTTTAAAGGCAGCAACGTCCGTTGGAAGCTGTTTTCAAAGCGTCACGAGCACAGTCAATCCTGCAGGTTCGATGTTGGTGCCGACCCTTGAGCCCCCCTTCAAGTGTCTGCACCAGCCCTCATCCAAACCGTCCTGCCGGCGTAAAACTTTGAAAACAGCTTCTGCAAGAAAGCAGCACAACCTCGGCTGAGCGGCCCATAAAGCCACGAAGCGCCTGGTTTGTTGTTTTCTGGATCGCGTCCCGGACAACCCTTTGGGACCACTGATGAGGGTAATAACTGTGCTTGAAGCCTATCGCAAACATGTAGCAGAGCGTGCCGCTCAGGGTATCGTGCCCCAGCCGCTGAACGCCGAACAAACCGCAGGCCTGATCGAGCTGCTGAAAAACCCGCCAGCCGGCGAAGAAGCCTTTCTTCTCGACCTGATCACCAACCGCGTACCGCCAGGCGTCGACGAAGCCGCCTACGTTAAGGCCGGTTTTCTCTCTGCCCTTGCCAAAAGCGAAGCCACTTCCCCACTGATCAACAAGCAGCACGCCGTTGAGCTTCTGGGCACCATGCAAGGCGGTTACAACATCGCCACTCTGGTTGAACTGCTCGACGACAGCGAACTGGCTGGCGTGACTGCCGAGCAACTGAAGCACACCCTGCTGATGTTCGACGCCTTCCACGATGTCGCGCAAAAAGCCAAGAACGGCAACGTTCACGCTAAAGGCGTGCTGCAATCCTGGGCTGACGGCGAGTGGTTCAAGAACCGCCCGACCCTGGCCGACAAGATCAGCCTGCGCGTATTTAAGGTCACCGGCGAAACCAACACCGACGACCTGTCCCCGGCTCCAGATGCCTGGTCGCGCCCGGATATCCCGCTGCACGCCCTGGCCATGCTGAAAATGGCCCGCGACGGCATCGTGCCGGACGAGCAAGGCGTCACCGGCCCGATGAAGCAGATCGAAACCATGCGCGGCCAAGGCTTCCCGATTGCCTACGTCGGTGACGTAGTCGGTACCGGCTCCTCGCGCAAATCAGCCACCAACTCGGTGCTGTGGTTCTTCGGCGACGACATCCCTAACGTGCCGAACAAGCGCGCTGGCGGCTTCTGCTTCGGCAGCAAGATTGCTCCGATCTTCTACAACACCATGGAAGATGCCGGCGCTCTGCCAATCGAATTCGACGTGTCCAACATGCACATGGGCGATGTGATCGACCTGTACCCGCATGCTGGCAAAGTCTGCAAGCACGGCACCGACGAAGTACTGACCACCTTCGAAATGAAGACCCCGGTACTGCTCGACGAAGTCCGCGCTGGTGGCCGTATTCCGTTGATTATCGGTCGCGGTCTGACCGAGAAAGCGCGCGCCGAACTGGGCCTGGGCCCAACCGACCTGTTCAAGCTGCCTGAGCCACCCGCTGCCAGCACCAAGGGTTTCACCCTGGCGCAGAAGATGGTCGGCAAGGCCTGCGGCCTCCCAGAAGGTAAAGGCGTACGTCCTGGCACCTACTGCGAACCGAAGATGACCACCGTCGGCTCCCAGGACACCACTGGCCCGATGACCCGCGACGAGCTGAAAGACCTGGCTTGCCTGGGCTTCTCCGCTGACTTGGTGATGCAGTCGTTCTGCCACACCGCGGCTTATCCGAAGCCAATCGACGTCACCACCCACCACACCCTGCCGGATTTCATCCGCACCCGTGGCGGCGTATCCCTGCGTCCTGGCGACGGCATCATCCACAGCTGGCTGAACCGCATGCTGCTGCCGGATACCGTCGGCACCGGTGGTGACTCGCACACCCGCTTCCCTATCGGCATCTCCTTCCCGGCCGGTTCCGGCCTGGTTGCCTTCGCCGCTGCCACCGGCGTTATGCCGCTGGACATGCCGGAGTCGGTACTGGTGCGCTTCAAGGGCAAACTGCAACCGGGCATCACCCTGCGTGACCTGGTGCATGCCATCCCTTACGTGGCCATCCAGAAAGGCCTGCTGACCGTCGAGAAGAAAGGCAAGAAGAACATCTTCTCCGGCCGCATCCTCGAGATCGAAGGTCTGGACGAGCTGACCGTTGAACAGGCGTTCGAGCTGTCCGACGCCTCGGCCGAGCGTTCCGCTGCGGGTTGCACCATCAAACTGCCGGAAAAGGCCATCGCCGAATACCTGCGTTCGAACATCACCCTACTGCGCTGGATGATCAGCGAAGGCTACGGCGATGCGCGCACCATGGAACGTCGCGCACAAGCGATGGAAGCCTGGCTGGCCGATCCGAAGCTGATGGAGGCCGACAAGGACGCCGAGTACGCCGAAATCATCGAAATCGACCTGGCCGAGATCAACGAGCCGGTTCTCTGCGCACCGAACGACCCGGACGATGCGCGTCTGCTGTCCAGCGTTCAGGGCGAGAAGATCGATGAAGTGTTTATCGGTTCGTGCATGACCAACATCGGCCACTTCCGCGCTGCCGGTAAGTTGCTGGAAAAAGTCGAAGGCACCCTGCCGACGCGTCTGTGGCTGTCGCCGCCGACCAAGATGGACCAGCATCAGCTGACCGAAGAAGGCTACTACGGCATCTACGGCAGAGCTGGCGCGCGCATGGAAATGCCGGGCTGCTCGCTGTGCATGGGTAACCAGGCACGCGTTGAGGCGAACTCCACCGTGGTGTCGACCTCCACCCGTAACTTCCCCAACCGTCTGGGCGATGGTGCCAACGTCTACCTGGCCTCGGCCGAGTTGGCTGCGGTGGCCGCTATCACCGGCAAACTGCCGACGGTTGAGGAATACATGGTCTACGCGAAGAAAATCGACACCATGGCAGCGGACGTTTACCGCTACCTGAGCTTCGACCAGATCGCCGAGTTCCGTGAAGCTGCTGCAAACGCCCAGATCCCTGCTGTTCAGGTCTAAGCGTTACCCGCAACAAGAAAGCCCCGCCTCGTGCGGGGCTTTTTCTTTGGTGCGCCAGTTATGAGTCGTCCCGAACAGCTATACGGCGCATGAAACGCGGTAATACGTAGGGTGGGTTAGGCTCGAGCCGGGATCAAACAAACACTATCAACTCTCAACGCGCCGTAACCCACCATTGCGGTTTACCGACAAACCGCAATGGTGGGTTACGCAGCGCTCGAATTGCGTGACGCTCCCACAACCGCCTCCTGCGCCGCTAACCCATATATGGACTCCTCCCGTTTTGCCAGTGAAATACACATCCAACGAACCTAGGTACGACTGCTTCCGTATATCCGGCTTCTGATAAGGCGTTGGGTGCCTTGAGCCATGATGAATATCCGCTCATGTGTTCCTGATCGCCCTAGGAGCCTGTCGGACTTTCTGACTCTTCCTTGCGCTGAAAGTATTCGCGACAATCAAGGCCCTGCAATCGAGAGCCCCGCTGATGAGCCGTTTTGTCCTTGCTGACCGAGACACTGCGTATTTACTACCGCCTTCGGTGAACGAGTGGTTGCCGGCGGATCACTTGGCGCGGTTCGTGGTCGAGGTCATCGAGCAACTCGATTTGAGCGAGCTGACTGGGCAGTATGCGGGGCGGGGTTCAGCTGCCCACCATCCGGCCGTACTCCTGGGGCTGCTGATATACGGCTACGCCAATGGCGTGCACTCCAGCCGCAAGATCGAACGCGCGACCTATGACTCGGTAGCGTTCCGTTATCTGGCGGCCAACACCCACCCCGATCACGACACCTTGGCCACGTTCCGTCGACGTTTCCGGCAGCAGGTTGAATCGCTGTTCGTCCAGGTGCTGATGCTGGCGCGCGAGATGAAGCTGCTCAAGCTCGGTCATATCGCCCTCGACGGCACCAAGATCGAGGCCAACGCCAGTAAGCACAAGGCCTTGTCCTGGGCGCACGCCAACAAGATCGAGGCGCAGTTACGCCAGGAGGTCCAGCAGTTGCTGGCGCTGGCCGAGAACAGCGACTGCGCCGCCGTACCCGATGGCATGGATGTGCCGGCGGAGATTGCCCGGCGCGAAGATCGGCTCAGCGCGATAGCCCAGGCCAAAGCGAAGATCGAGCAACGTGCAGCTGAGCGACACGCCATTGAGCAACAGCAATTCGAGACCAAGACGGCCAAGCGTGAGGCCCAGCGCAAGGCTGGAAAGAAACCACGCGGCAAGGATCCAGAACCGCCCGCAGCGGGCCCCAAAGACAGCGATCAAGTCAATCTGACCGATGAAGAGTCACGCATCATGCCCGTCTCCGGTGGCGGCTTCGAGCAGAGCTATAACGCTCAAGCCGGGGTCGACACCGAGACGATGCTGGTGGTCACACAGCATGTAACCCAGGCCTGCAACGACAAGCGCGAAGTGGTTCCCACGCTACAGCGCATAGCCACCTTGCCCGCCGAATTAGGCGAGGTGAAAAGCCTGATTGCGGACAGCGGCTTCTTCAGCCAGGCCAACGTGAGCGCCTGCCACGAAGCCAAGGTCGAACCGCTTCTGGCGCTCAAACGCGAGTCGCACCACACCCCGGTACTGGAGCGCTTTGCCACCGACTCGCCGCTACCACAGACGAGTAACCCAGTCGAACAGATGGCTCACCGACTGAGCACGCAAGAAGGTCGAGCGCTGTACAGGCTACGCAAACAGACGGTCGAACCGGTGTTTGGCATCATCAAGCGAGTGATGGGCTGGCGGCAGATGAGCATGCGCGGCCTGGCCAACGCCCAGGGCGAATGGAGCCTGGTGACCATGGCCTGGAACATCAAGCGTTTGCATGTGCTACGCGCGATGTAACGCGGCCGAAAAGTACGCCCACCCGCGTCCAGGCAGCTGCTCAGGTGCACGAACGGACCGCCTGGGTTCGCGATAGTCAACTCGGATGCTTAGAAAGAACGACCCCGAGCAATCAAAGACCTAAACCCGCGCTGTCATTCCTTTTCGGGTTAAGTCCGACAGGCTCCTAGCGGCCTTGGTTTACAGAGGGCCTGTGGGTAAAGCAGGTTTTACACATGCCGGCTCGACCGGTTCGTCATCACTGCATGTCACTGTGCAATCGTGGTGGATCTTCTACGGTGTCACTTCATTCCTGCTTGGGTACTTCAGGTTTACGCCTCAGCAGGTTGATAGTCTTCCCCTTGCTGAGGATCGCCCAGATGATCCGGGCATTCTTGTTCGCCAAGGCGACCGTGGCGATATTTGTGTTGCGTCGACACTGCAACTGCTGCAGCCAGGTGCTGCGTCGATCCGTCTTTTCCTTACAGGTCTTCAGCACCGCACGAGCGCCATGGACCAATAACGTGCGCAGGTAACAGTCACCCTTTTTGCTGATGTGCCCCAGACGTTCTTTGCCGCCACTTGAATGCTGGCTCGGCACTAATCCCAGCCAGGCCGCGAACTGTCTGCCCGAACTGAACTGCCGTGCATCACCCACTGCAGACACCACGGCAGTCGCGCTGATCGGGCCAACGCCCTCCACCTGCAGCAAACGCTGGACACGCTCATCCGTCTTAACCTGACGGTGAAGCATGCCGTCCAGCTGTTTGATTCGCTCATCCTGTCCCTGCAGCTCATCACGCAAGAGCTCCAGCATTTCGTGCAGCTCGCCCGGTAATGTCTGGTGTTCGTCCAGCGCCTGCTGCAGCAACGCGCGGGTGGCCGCTATTCCCTGGCGACTCGCAACCAAACCGAACTCGCCAAGCAAGCCACGTATCTCGTTAACCAACGCTGTACGCGCCCTGATTAACCGGCTTCTGATCCGGTGCACCGACTGCCCAGCTTGCTGGTCGGCACTCTTCACCGCGACATAACGCATCGTGGGTCGGCTGGCAGCCTCGCAAATCGCCTCCGCGTCGTTGGCGTCGTTCTTACCACTCTTGACGTAGGGTTTGACGAACTGCGGCGCAATCAACCGCACTTCATGCCCCAACTTGCCTAGCTCGCGCGCCCAGTAATGCGAACTACCACAGGCCTCCATCGCCACCAGGCACGGCTCTTGTTGGCGGAAGAAATCCAGCATCTGTGAACGCTTGAGCTGCTTACGGCACTTCACCTGCTCGTGGCTATCGACGCCATGAACTTGAAAAACCTGTTTTGCCAAATCGATGCCGATTCGCTTAAGTTTCATGGTGACTCCTCCCTTCGTGGCTGTTTGGTTGTGACAACCTCAGTCTGGCGCATAGACGCCGTAGGAGGGAGGAGTCCATCTCATTGCCCTACAAAATCGGCATGCAATTCATAATTGGGACATAGCTTTTTCTTTCCGCTGCAGCCGCCCGCAGACAGATGGCATATGCCTTGCTTTGGCTTAAGCCATCAGGCCTTTCCAACGGCGGAAACGGCTGAAATAGACAATGGTGTCGTTCTGATCGCAGGCTGAAGGCCGCGCTTGGTACGGCACCTTTTTGTGTGGGCACAGGAAACGCACCATGAATGAGCACGACATCAGCCGCAGTGACACACCGGAAAAACCGGTACTGAATATCGGCTTTATGGCCCTCACAGACGCCGCATCGGTCATCGTGGCCGCCACCCAGGGCTTCGCAGAGAAGCATGGGCTGACGCTTAACCTGCAGCGCCAAGCCTCCTGGGCCACCCTGCGCGACAAGCTGCTGAGCGGCGAACTGGACGCAGCCCATAGCCTCTACGGCTTGATTTACGGCGTGCAACTCGGCCTTGGCGGTGCACCAACAACCGATATGGCGGTGCTGATGGGCCTCAATCAGAATGGTCAGAGCATCAACCTGTCGCCCGCTTTGCAAGCTGCAGGCGTGAGCACTGGCAGCGCACTGGCGCAACGCGCGCACCAGCCTGGCGCAAAACTGTCCTTCGCCCAGACTTTCCCCACCGGCACCCACGCCATGTGGCTGAATTACTGGCTAGCCAGCCAGGGCATTCATCCGCTGAGCGATGTCGACAGTGTTGTCGTGCCGCCGCCGCAGATGCTCGCCCACCTCAAGGCCCGTCGCATCGACGGTTTTTGCGTGGGCGAGCCCTGGAGCGCCCAGGCAGTGGATGAACAGATGGGCTGCACCCTGACCACCAGCCAGGCGATCTGGCCCGATCACCCGGAGAAAGTCCTGGGTTGCACTCGCGAGTTTGCCGAACAGCACCCCAACAGCGCCCGCGCGCTGATCATGGCGGCGCTGGAAGCCAGCCGATTTATCGATGAAAGCGAGGAAAACCAGCGCAGCACCGCGCAACTGCTCAGCGGCAGTGAGTATGTCGATGCGCCACTGTCGGCCATCCAGCCGCGCTTTCTCGGCCAGTACCAGGACGGCCTTGGCCACGCTTGGCAGGATGCTCACCCGCTGCGTTTTCACGCAGACGGCGCGGTCAACCAGCCCTACCTGTCCGACGGCATGTGGTTTATGACTCAGTTCCGCCGCTGGGGCCTGCTGCGCGAAGACCCAGACTACCTAGCTATTGCCCGCCAGGTTCAACAACTCGACCTCTACCGCCAGGCTGCCGAAGCACTCGGCATTGAGGTACCAGGCGATATGCGCAGCAGCCAGTTGCTCGACGGCCAAATCTGGGATGGCAGCGACCCGGCCGGTTACGCGCGCAGTTTTGCCCTGCACGCCCTGGCCGATGCATCCATCGGCGCCCAACAGGAGAGTCGCTAACATGCTGCGCATCCTGCTGATCAATGACACGGCAAAGAAAGTCGGCCGTCTGAAAACCGCCCTGACCGAGGCCGGCTTTGAGGTTATCGACGAATCCGGATTGACCATCGACCTGCCGGAGCGCGTCGAGGCCGTACGCCCTGACGTGATATTGATCGACACCGAATCGCCCAGCCGCGATGTGATGGAACAGGTGGTGCTGGTTAGTCGCGATCAGCCAAGGCCGATTGTCATGTTCACCGACGAGCACGACCCCGGCGTAATGCGCCAAGCGATTCAGAGCGGCGTCAGCGCCTATATCGTCGAGGGCATCCACGCCCAGCGTCTGCAACCGATTCTCGACGTGGCCATGGCCCGCTTCGAGAGCGACCAGGCGCTGCGCGCGCAGCTGCAGGCCCGCGATGCCCAGCTGGCCGAACGTAAACGCATCGAACTGGCCAAGGGCCTGCTGATGAAAATGAAAAGCTGCGACGAGGAACAGGCCTACACCCTGATGCGCCGCCAGGCCATGAGCCGTCAGCAGAAGCTCGCGCAGGTGGCCGAGCAGATCATCGCCATGCACGACATGCTCGGCGGATAACCACCGCTCCTGTTGCCGGATGCAATCCGGGGATTGCGCCCCCCGGATTGCATCCGGGCTACGACCTACCCGCCTACAGCTGTACTGGCGAGTTTCACGGAAACTGCTCTAGACAGTATCGCTGCGCGCCGCTTATCTTCGCCGCCTGGCCAGCGCACTGGCCAACGTCGCTCGGACGGTTCCGGGCGCTTACGTATCCGAGGAAAGCATGGCTGACCAAGCTTCGCGCCGCTTTGCGCGCATCGATCGACTCCCCCCTACGTTTTCAATATCACCGCCGAACTGAAGATGGCCGCGCGTCGCCGTGGCGAAGACATCATCGACTTCAGCATGGGCAACCCCGATGGCCCCACGCCGCCGCATATCGTCGAAAAGCTGGTGCAGGTCGCCCAGCGTGAAGACACCCACGGCTATTCCACCTCGCGCGGCATTCCGCGCCTGCGCCGCGCCATCTCGCGCTGGTACAAGGACCGCTACGAAGTCGAGATCGATCCTGAAAGCGAAGCCATCGTCACCATCGGCTCCAAGGAAGGCCTGGCGCACCTGATGCTGGCCACCCTGGACCATGGCGACACGGTGCTGGTGCCCAACCCCAGCTACCCGATCCACATCTATGGCGCGGTAATCGCCGGCGCCCAGGTGCGTTCGGTGCCGCTGATTCCCGGCGTGGACTTCTTCGCCGAACTGGAGCGGGCAATTCGCGAGTCGATCCCCAAGCCGAAGATGATGATCTTGGGTTTTCCCTCCAACCCCACCGCGCAGTGCGTGGAGCTGGACTTCTTCGAGCGCGTGGTGGCCCTGGCCAAGCAATATGATGTGCTGGTGATTCACGACCTGGCCTACGCCGATATCGTCTACGACGGCTGGAAAGCCCCGTCGATCATGCAGGTACCGGGCGCCAAGGACATTGCCGTGGAGTTCTTTACCCTGTCCAAGAGCTACAACATGGCCGGTTGGCGCATCGGCTTTATGGTCGGCAATAAGGAGCTGGTCAGCGCCTTGGCGCGGATCAAGAGCTACCACGACTACGGCACCTTCACTCCGCTGCAGGTGGCGGCGATTGCAGCACTGGAAGGTGATCAGCAATGCGTTCGTGATATCGCCGAGCAATACCGCCAGCGCCGCAACCTGCTGGTCAAAGGCCTGCACGAGCTGGGCTGGATGGTCGAGAACCCGAAAGCCTCGATGTATGTCTGGGCGAAGATTCCCGAGCAGTACGCCCAGCTCGGCTCGCTGGAATTCGCCAAGAAGCTGCTGCTGGAGGCCAAGGTCTGCGTGTCACCGGGCATCGGTTTCGGCGATTACGGCGATGACCATGTACGCTTTGCCCTGATCGAGAACCAGGACCGCATCCGTCAAGCGATTCGCGGGATCAAAACAATGTTCCGTGCCGATGGCCTGTTACCCGGCAAAAAGGCCAAAGCCGACGAGTAAACGAACAGAGGGCACCTTAGGGTGCCCTCTTTGGTTTCAGCCGGAGTAATCCAGCACCGTCCAAACCTTGCTTAGACCACTGGTAATTACGCAGCCGCTCTGCCCCAGTTGATTATTGCTGTGCAGCGACATCAGGTTGGTCATACCATCCGCTGCATCCGAGCGTTCGCTCAGCCACTGCACACGGCCGCAATTGGCCGTTTCGATCACATAACTGGCCGCTACTGCAGAATCCTTGCTGGGCAGTTTGATCACATCCACCACCGTGCCCTGCTCTTCCACGCGTTTGCCGTCGGCTACCAGCACGGCCCAGGCCTGGCCGTTCTCGATCACCAGATAGGTGCCATTGGCCCTGGGTTGATCAAGCTGCGGTTGCGCACAACCAGCCAAAAGACCCAACAGTACAATTGTCATCAGCATCTGTTGCATTGTTAGTGACTCCTCTGCAGTGCCTGTGGCCATTGGCTTTGCGGGCAGATGGCGCGAGTGATCGAGTAGGTGCCGGTTAAGGCCTTGGGCTTACTATTATCGAATACTGTTTATTTGTACAGTATTTTTCGATTACCCTTGGTCATGCCATCCAGCCAACCATGCCGCCCGGCAGATCGGGCTCATACAAGGCGTTATCAGGAGTACCCAGATGCTCGACGTACTGCAGCTGAAACACAGCATCAACCGCATGTCCCTGGAGAAAGTCCGGGCTACCGTCAATGAATTGCAGCTTGAAGGCATCGTTACCGAGGGCAAGACGCCGTTTTCCCGGGTGCACTTCAACACCTGTTTTGCCGAGATCGAAGCCTTGTTGCAGCGTGCCGGCTATCACCGTCAGCTGGATGTAGTCGGCTATCAAGGCCTGGCCTATGCCATGTTCGACCCCTCGCGCTGGGAGGCGGTGGAGGTACTGCGCTGGCTCAGGGAGTTTGTCGAGGAAGCCCAGGGCAAAACGCTCTCGCGCTAAGGCTGTGGGCCACGATCAAGCCCAGTGCTCGCCCGGCACCAAGGCGAAGCAAAAGCGCTTGTCAGCGCCTTGGCCATGCACAGCATTGGCTCAATAAGCCTGCTGAAAGCGCTGCTGGGCCATGGTATGACGCCCCGCTACGGCCAAAAAAATATGTGTTAGCCAACATTCAATACCGCGCTTAACCCTATGATTTATAGCGTTTAAGCCTGCCAACCTAAGGCTCGTTCGAGCCGTTTTCAACGCGCCCCGACCGCTGTTAGCCACTGTTCTCCAGCAAAGCTGGCAAGCCCCTTGCAGTTGTCCTCACAAGATTCCTGCGCAGCCCACCAACGGCGGTGAGCCGCGGATCACGGACAACGGCGTCCGTCAGGTCCCCTTTTTGAGGTGGCCTGGCGTACGCCGTTTTTTGTTTCAGCCGTTTTATCGGCCAGAAAGGACAGACCTATGACTGATCGTGATTCGAAGCACCCCAGCCTGCACAGCCGCCGTAACTTCCTGAAAACCTCAATTGCCGTCGCCGGCACTGTCGGCGGTGTCGCCGCCCTTGGCCTTAGCGCGCCCGCCTCGCTGCGTAGCGTGGCCTGGGCCGCCGGTTCCGATGCGCCAGAAAAGGCTGCGCTAAAAGTTGGCTTTATCCCACTCACCGACTGCGCATCGGTAGTGGTCGCCGCTACTCAAGGTTTTGGCGAGAAATACGGCCTGACCATCACCCCGAGCAAGGAAGCCTCCTGGGCCGGTGTGCGCGACAAGTTGAATACCGGTGAGCTGGATGCCGCCCACGTGTTGTACGGCATGATGTACGGCGCACAACTGGGTATCGCCGGGCCGCAAAAGGACATGGCGGTACTGATGGGCCTGAACCAGAACGGCCAGGCCATCACCCTTTCCAAGCAGCTCAAAGAGGCCGGTGTCAACAACGGTGCGCAACTGGCCGAGCATGTGAAAAAAGGCGGTAACCCGCTGACCTTCGCTCAGACCTTCCCCACCGGCACCCATGCCATGTGGTTGTATTACTGGCTGGCGAGCGTGGGCATCAACCCGATGAGCGATGTGAAAACCATCGTCGTGCCGCCACCGCAAATGGTCGCCAATATGCGCGTTGGCAATATGGACGGCTTCTGCGTCGGCGAGCCCTGGGGCGCGCGGGCGATTGCCGACAAAATCGGTTTCACCGCCGTGACCAGCCAGCAGATCTGGCCGGATCACCCGGAAAAGGTCCTCGGCACCACCCGCGCCTTTATCGAGCAATACCCCAACGCGGCCCGTGCGCTGATCATGGCCGTGCTGGAGGCCAGCCAGTTTATTGAGGCCAGCGAGGAAAACCGCAAGAGCACGGCCAAATTGATATCCGGCAAGGCCTACGTCAATGCGCCGGTCAAGGTGATCGAGCCGCGCTTCCTCAGCCACTACGAGGACGGCCTGGGCAACAGCTGGAAGGACGAACACGCCATGGCCTTCTGCAAAAACGGCACGGTGAACTTCCCGTATCACTCCGACGGCATGTGGTTTATGACCCAGTTCAAGCGCTGGGGCCTGATCAAGCAAGACCCGAACTACGCCGCCGTCGCCGCTGGGGTCAACCAGGTTGCGCTGTACAAGGAAGCCGCCAGTGCGCTGAACATCCCCGTGCCGGCCAGCTCGCTGCGCAGCAGCACGCTGATCGACGGGAACGTGTGGAACGGCTCCGACCCGGCGGCCTATGCCAACTCCTTTGCGATTAAAGCCTGATTGGGAGGTTCGTGATGAACGCACCACTGAAAACCCCATTGCCGTTGTCTGCGCCGATCAGCAAAGCGCCACGCCTGACTCTGCCAGGCGTGGCAGCGCTAAGCAGCCTGCTCAAGGCGGTGGTGCCTCCGCTGCTCGGTATCCTGCTGTTTATCGGCGTGTGGGCACTGATTGCGACCAAGAGTGAGGGCCTGCCTGGCCCGATCAGTACCTGGGCGGCGGCGCTGGAACTGTTTGCCAACCCCTTCTATGACAACGGCCCGAATGACATGGGCATCGGCTGGAACATCCTGCATTCGCTGGGCCGCGTTGGTATCGGCTTTGGTTTGGCGGCGCTGATCGGCATTCCGCTGGGTTTTGCCATCGGCCGCTTTGCCTTCTTGGCCGGCATGCTCTGGCCGATCATCAGCCTGCTGCGCCCGGTTTCGCCGCTGGCCTGGCTGCCCATCGGTCTGCTGGTGTTCGAAGCGGCAGGACCTGCGTCAATCTGGGTGATTTTTATCAGCTCGATCTGGCCGATCATCCTCAACACCGCCGCTGGCGTGGCCAGCGTGCCGCAGGATTACCTGAACGTGGCGCGGGTGCTCAAGCTGTCAGAGTTCAAAGTGCTCACCCGCATCCTGTTTCCCGCCGTACTGCCGCACCTGATGACCGGCATCCGCCTGGCCATTGGCGTGGCCTGGCTGGTAATCGTCGCCGCCGAGATGCTTACCGGTGGTACTGGCCTGGGCTTCTGGGTGTGGGATGAGTGGAACAACCTTAACGTCGAGCACATCCTGATCGCCATCATCATCGTCGGCCTGGTCGGCTTGGCCTTGGAGCAACTGCTGTTGCTGCTGGCCAAACGTTTCGACTACGCCAGTTAAAGCAGGCCAGCTGATTACGCCAGTTTAAGGAGCCGCAACATGGATAAATTCGTGGAGCTGACCCAGGTCGGCAAGTATTTCGACACCAAGAAAGGCCGCTTCCAGGCCCTCACCAACGTCAACCTGAGCATTGCCAAGGGTGAGTTCGTCACCCTGATCGGCCACTCGGGTTGCGGTAAATCCACCGTGCTCAACCTGATCGCCGGCCTGCTGGAAGCCAGCGAAGGCGGCCTGATCTGCAATGGCCGCGAAATCGACGGCCCCGGCCCCGAGCGCGGTGTGGTGTTCCAGAACCACAGCCTGCTGCCCTGGATGACCTGCTACGGCAACGTCTACCTGGCGGTTGAAAAAGTCTTCGCTGGCAAGGAAAGCAAGGCCCAGCTCAAGGCGCGCACCGAAGCAGCCCTGGCCATGGTTGGCCTGAGTCATGCCACCTACAAGCATCCCAATGAAATCTCCGGCGGCATGAAGCAGCGTGTCGGCATCGCCCGCGCCCTGGCGATGGAGCCCAAGGTATTGCTGATGGACGAACCCTTCGGCGCGCTGGACGCCCTGACCCGCGCGCACCTGCAAGACGAGCTGCTACGCATCGTCGGCGAAACCCATAGCACCGTGGTGATGGTCACCCATGATGTCGACGAAGCCGTACTGCTCTCCGACCGCATCATAATGATGACCAACGGCCCGGCGGCGACCGTGGGCGATATCGTCAAAGTCGACCTGGCGCGCCCACGCGATCGTCTGGCCCTGGCCAACGACCCGCAGTACCACACCTATCGTACCGCTGTGCTGGAGTTCCTTTACCAACGCCAGCAGCGCCCGGCTGCCTGAACTAACTGATGGCAAAGCACCCGCAAACCTGCGGGTGCTTTGCCAATCTTGCGGAAAACATCCGTCTAGGAGCCTGTCGGACTTAACCCGAAAAGGAATGACAGCGCGGGTTTAGGTCTTTGATTGCTCGGGGTCGTTCTTTCTAAGCATCCGAGTTGACTATCGCGAACCCAGGCGGTCCGTTCGTGCACCTGAGCAGCTGCCTGGACGCGGGTGGGCGTACTTTTCGGCCGCGTTACATCGCGCGTAGCACATGCAAACGCTTGATGTTCCAGGCCATGGTCACCAGGCTCCATTCGCCCTGGGCGTTGGCCAGGCCGCGCATGCTCATCTGCCGCCAGCCCATCACTCGCTTGATGATGCCAAACACCGGTTCGACCGTCTGTTTGCGTAGCCTGTACAGCGCTCGACCTTCTTGCGTGCTCAGTCGGTGAGCCATCTGTTCGACTGGGTTACTCGTCTGTGGTAGCGGCGAGTCGGTGGCAAAGCGCTCCAGTACCGGGGTGTGGTGCGACTCGCGTTTGAGCGCCAGAAGCGGTTCGACCTTGGCTTCGTGGCAGGCGCTCACGTTGGCCTGGCTGAAGAAGCCGCTGTCCGCAATCAGGCTTTTCACCTCGCCTAATTCGGCGGGCAAGGTGGCTATGCGCTGTAGCGTGGGAACCACTTCGCGCTTGTCGTTGCAGGCCTGGGTTACATGCTGTGTGACCACCAGCATCGTCTCGGTGTCGACCCCGGCTTGAGCGTTATAGCTCTGCTCGAAGCCGCCACCGGAGACGGGCATGATGCGTGACTCTTCATCGGTCAGATTGACTTGATCGCTGTCTTTGGGGCCCGCTGCGGGCGGTTCTGGATCCTTGCCGCGTGGTTTCTTTCCAGCCTTGCGCTGGGCCTCACGCTTGGCCGTCTTGGCCTCGAATTGCTGTTGCTCAATGGCGTGTCGCTCAGCTGCACGTTGCTCGATCTTCGCTTTGGCCTGGGCTATCGCGCTGAGCCGATCTTCGCGCCGGGCAATCTCCGCCGGCACATCCATGCCATCGGGTACGGCGGCGCAGTCGCTGTTCTCGGCCAGCGCCAGCAACTGCTGGACCTCCTGGCGTAACTGCGCCTCGATCTTGTTGGCGTGCGCCCAGGACAAGGCCTTGTGCTTACTGGCGTTGGCCTCGATCTTGGTGCCGTCGAGAGCGATATGACCGAGCTTGAGCAGCTTCATCTCGCGCGCCAGCATCAGCACCTGGACGAACAGCGATTCAACCTGCTGCCGGAAACGTCGACGGAACGTAGCCAAGGTGTCGTGATCGGGGTGGGTGTTGGCCGCCAGATAACGGAACGCTACCGAGTCATAGGTCGCGCGTTCGATCTTGCGGCTGGAGTGCACGCCATTGGCGTAGCCGTATATCAGCAGCCCCAGGAGCACGGCCGGATGGTGGGCAGCTGAACCCCGCCCCGCATACTGCCCAGTCAGCTCGCTCAAATCGAGTTGCTCGATGACCTCGACCACGAACCGCGCCAAGTGATCCGCCGGCAACCACTCGTTCACCGAAGGCGGTAGTAAATACGCAGTGTCTCGGTCAGCAAGGACAAAACGGCTCATCAGCGGGGCTCTCGATTGCAGGGCCTTGATTGTCGCGAATACTTTCAGCGCAAGGAAGAGTCAGAAAGTCCGACAGGCTCCTAGGCGAGCGCTTCGGCTATGATCTGCGCCCCCAGCCTCAGTCCCAGCGGCATGCTAGCAGTCAGTGTCAGCAGCAGCGATGGCGACAATGGCGGCCTGCATAGGGAGTTGAGTACGCACGGGGGTAGCCAGCAGCTGTATTTCAAGGCTGGCGCCTACATCCAGGATCACAGTGGCCCCTCCAGCGGGGCGGCAGAGTGACCTTCTTTTGGCTCGACAGCAGGCATCGCTAACCCCTCGTCGGCGTTAAGCCCCGCTTAAGCAAACAGCCTTACGCTGCAACGCTTCGTGCCACACCCCTAATAAGGAACTGTCTATGCCCCCCTTTGCGCCCGCTCGCCGCGTTGACGCGTTGTATTGGCTGTTTACCTGGCTGGCCGCAGCCGTCCATCTTAGCCAACTGTTCGAACCAGCAGAGTCGCTGGGTATGTGGGTGTATCAAGGGGCGCTGATCGGCAGCTATGCCTTGCTGTTTATCAGTCCGCTTTGGCTGCTATGCCGGCTGTGCGGGCGTTGGCTGGGGGCAGCGCGCATCGTCCTGCTGATTGCTCTGGCCAGTGCGCTGCAACTGTTGATTTACGCCGACATGCTGTTGTGGAAGCTCTATGGCTTTCACCTCAACGGTTTTGTCTGGAACATTCTGACCACCCCCGGCGGTATCGCAGCCCTGGGCTCATCAGAATCCAGCGAGCGCGGCTTTGCCTTGATTGCCCTCGCCATAGTCGCCGGCCAAGGCGCGCTCTATCTGCTGGCCGCAGGCCTAGCTCGCAAGGTGCACGGCGTGCCGGTACCGCGCCTACTCTGGGTGCTGCCGCTGTTTATCCTGCTGACCTTAGGTGAACGAACCAGCTATGCGCTCAGCCATTTCTATGGCTACAGCCCACTGCTGGAAACCGCCCAGCGCATGCCGTTTTACCAGCCCCTGACCATGCGCCGTTTCCTCGAAAAACGCCTGGGCCTGGAGCGCCCGCAGCGTATGGAAGTGGAAAATGTCGCGCTGAAAGGTCAGCTGGCCTATCCACAAGCCCCCTTGCGTATCGAACCGCCGGCCAAGCCATTGAATGTGGTGTGGCTGGTGGCCGAATCCTGGCGGGCGGACAGCCTCAACCCACGGGTAATGCCGCAGACCCACGCATTCGCCGAACGCGCGCAGCGTTTCGACAATCACTTTTCCGGCGGTAACGGCACACGCATCGGCATGTTCAGCCAGTTCTACGGGCTGCCGGCCAACCTCTGGTTCCCGGTACTGGATGCGCGAGTCGGCAGTCCGCTGATCGATGTGCTGCAACAGCAGCAGTACCAGATGAAGCTGTTTACCAGTGTCAAATTCAGCTACCCGGAGTTCGACAAAACCCTGTTCGTCAAAGTCCCCGCAGAGCAGATGCAGGCTTTTGACCAGGGCCACAGCTGGCAGCGTGACCGCAAGAATGTCGATGACCTGCTGCAGTTCATTGACCAGCGCGCCCCCGCCAAACCCTTTATGACCTTTATGTTTTTCGAGTCACCCCATGCCAACTACGAATTCCCTCCTGAGTCGGTCATCGAACCTGACTACCTAGCGGACTTCAGCTACGCCAGCATGGATCTGGAGCGGGATATTCAGGGCATCTACAAGCGCTACCTCAACTCGGTGCACCACCTCGATAGCCAGATAGCGCGCATCACTGAGCATCTGCAGGCCAAGGGGCTGCTCGACAACACGCTGATCGTGATCACCGGCGACCACGGCGAAGAATTTATGGAAAAAGGCCGCTGGGGCCACAACTCGACCTTTGTTGATGAGCAGATCAAGGTTCCGCTGGTGCTCTGGGTGCCTGGTCAGGCGGCGCATCGCGAAGTACTGCCGACCAGCCATGTCGACCTACTTCCAACCCTGCTGCCACTGCTTGGGGTGAATAATCCAGCGCGTGACTACAGCATCGGCCAAAGCCTGTTAAAACCCAGCGCCAAGCGCATGCTGATTGCCGGCGACTGGGACCGACTGGCCTTTATGGACGGCCAGCACAAGGTGGTACTGCCGTTTTCCAGCGGCAGTTTCACCGCCATGCAAACCAGCCACGCCGATGATCGGCCGATTGCCGATGCCTCGCGGCTATTGCCACTGGTCATGCCGGTGATACGCAGCGAACTGCAGAGTATTCGCCGCTTTCTCGCGCATTAAATAGCACGGGCGTGTGCAGCCATGGATGGCGCCCGTCACTATTGAGTAAACTGGCGGTCTTTCTCGACTGCGACCTTGCCCATGGCCCGCCTAACCCTTGAATTTCCCGAAGACCAGTTCTGCTACAGCACCCACCTGACTGTACGGGTAACCGATATCAATGCCGCCAACCACCTGGGCAATGATTCGATGATCTCGATGATTTCCGAGGCACGGGCGCGTTTTCTGTTTGAGTTCGGCATCGAAGAAACCCAGGAAGACGGTACCGGCATTATCGTCACCGACCTTGCCACCACCTACCGCGCTGAAGCCCACGCCCGCGATCAGTTGCTATTCGAGGTTGGCGTGATGGACTTCAACACCTACGGCGGCGACATCACCTTTCGCATCACCCGCCCCGCCGACGGCGCGATGGTGGCCATGGCCAAGTCTGGCTTTGTGTTCTTCAACTACAAACTGGGCAAGGTGGTGCAGATGCCGGCCACTTTCAGCGGCAAATTCAGCAAGGTCAACTGGCTGAGCAAGTAACCTGGGCTTACCGACATAAAGCTGGTAATTGCCGGATGGATCACGCTTGATCGCGGCAATACGACCCGAATGCACCTTAATTGCGCAATTATTTGGCTGTAATCGTGACAGCTGGCACATCCTCTGCTACGCCTTAGGCATAACAACAAAAGCAGGGGAATTGCTATGCCGACCACGCGCAGCCATGTCCGCCACGCCGGGCTCTTGAGCAACCTACTCGCTCTGGCCCTCCTAACCCTTCCCTTACCGACCCAGGCTGCACACACAGTCACCGACACCAGACCAAGTGGCTTAGGCTGCAGCGCGCTAACGCGCAATAGCTAAAGCCCTCGAGCCAAGGCTCCTCGCATCCTGTTCTTACCCAGCCTGGTTTGCCAGAACCGGGAATACGCTTTGCGCCCTATTCAAGGGCAAGCCCTCCGCTAACGCCTCCTTTTGCAGCACTGCTGCCGCCATCCAATAGCTGAAAACCCAGCGAATACAGGGCTTTATCCGGTTGGCGCAGCTCTTGCTATAGCCCTGTTACAGGTAGCCAATGGCGGCTGCTCAACAAACGACAAAGACGTCGCATAAACCACGCCCCAGGGCGTTCGGTTATGCGGCGTTTTGCGTTTTACGCCCCAGCGTTTGGGGCTGGCCCTGCCCTGTGATCCAGGACTTGCGCTGGTAATCCTCTCAACCCTGCTGTGGCGGAGGGTCTGTTGATGTTTCGCCGCGAGCCGCGTCGAAGCGTCAACAGACCCTCTTCCTCAGGGTGGCGTACCACAAGTACACCACCTCCCCGATGGGTTGCGGCCGCCATGTCCACGACCATGGCGTACCGCACCCCACCGGGACCCTTTTTTACTGAATGAGGTTTTCGATGAATACAAGTTTCTGGAAATCCGGCCACACCCCAACCTTGTTCGCCGCGTTTCTGTATTTCGACCTGAGCTTTATGGTCTGGTACGTGCTCGGCCCGCTGGCTGTGCAGATCGCCACCGATCTTGACCTGAGCGCCCAACAGCGCGGCCTGATGGTCGCTACGCCGATCCTCGCTGGCGCCATACTGCGCTTGCTGATGGGTTTTCTGGCTGATCGCCTGTCGCCCAAAACCGCCGGCCTGATGGGCCAAGTAGTCGTTATCGTGGCATTGTTCTGCGCCTGGCAGATCGGTATCAGCAGCTATAAGCAGGCGCTACTGCTCGGCCTGTTCCTAGGTTTTGCCGGCGCCGCCTTCGCCGTTGCTCTGCCGCTGGCCTCGCAGTGGTATCCGCCGCAGCACCAAGGCAAAGCCATGGGCATTGCTGGTGCGGGCAACTCCGGCACCGTGCTGGCCGCGCTGTTCGCCCCTGGTTTGGCGGCGCTGTTCGGTTGGCAGAACGTCTTCGGCTGGGCATTGATCCCGCTGCTGGCGACCCTGCTGATCTTCGCCCTGCTCGCAAAAAACGCCCCGAAGCGGCCCAAGCCCAAAGCCCTGACTGACTACCTGAAAGCCCTGGGTGACCGCGACAGCTGGTGGTTTATGTTTTTCTACAGCGTCACCTTCGGCGGCTTTATCGGCCTGGCCAGCGCCTTGCCCGGCTATTTCAACGACCAGTACGGCCTGAGCCCGGTGACCGCCGGCTACTACACCGCCGCCTGCGTTTGCGCCGGCAGCCTAATGCGCCCACTCGGCGGCGCACTGGCCGACCGTATCGGCGGCATCCGTTCGCTGCTGATGATGTACACCCTGGCCTCTTTGAGCATTGCCGCAGTGGGCTTCAACCTGGAAAGCTCGGCTGCCGCACTAACCCTGTTCGTCACCGCCATGCTCGGCCTCGGCGCCGGTAACGGCGCGGTATTCCAACTGGTGCCACAGCGCTTTCGCAAAGAAATCGGCGTGATGACCGGGCTGATCGGCATGGCCGGTGGCATCGGCGGCTTCCTCCTCGCTGCGGGTCTGGGCACCATCAAGCAGCAGACCGGAGACTACCAGCTTGGCCTGTGGCTGTTCGCCAGCCTCGGCGTGCTGGCCTGGTTCGGCCTGTATGGGGTCAAGATGCGCTGGCGCACCACCTGGGGCAGTGCCGCAGTGACTGCGGCGCGGGTGTAATTGCACGAACGCCGGGGATGCTGCCTTTGCCTCAGCGCTTCTTCAACAACAGACCTATTCAGCAACAGACCCAGGAACTTCAGCATGGCCTTGCAACTGACCTTCGGCGAAGCCAGTGCCACCGGCCCGCGTAGCGAGAATCAGGATGCCATTCGCGTGGTCACCCCGGTGCCGGCGCTCGCGGCCAGTAAGGGCTACCTGTTCGCACTCGCCGATGGCGTCAGCCAGTGCGCCGACGGCGGCCTGGCGGCGCGCGCCACCCTGCAGGCCCTGGCCCTGGATTACTACTGCACCCCGGAAACCTGGGCGGTGACCCAGTCGCTGGACCGCGTACTGGTTGCGCACAACCGCTGGCTACAAGCCAATGGCGGCGGTCAGCCGTTGCTCACCACCCTGAGCGCACTGATCCTGCGCGGTCGGCGTTTTACCCTGGCGCATGTTGGCGATTGCCGGGCCTATCGCTGGCTGGACGGCACGCTTGAGCGCCTCAGCGAAGACCATGTGTGGGAACAACCAGGCATGCAGCATGTGCTCAAACGCGCCATGGGCCTGGATCAGCACCTGGTGATGGATTATCTGAATGGCGAGCTCCGTCAGGGCGAATGTTTTGTGCTGGTCAGTGACGGCATCTGGGCCACCCTGGGCGACGCGGGCATTCAGCGCATCCTCCACGATGAACAGGACCTGCCCGCCGCCAGCCGTGCGCTGGTCAATGCCGCACATCTGGCCGGCAGCCAGGACAACGCCAGCGCCCTGCTGCTGCGCGTCGAGGCATTGCCGCAAAGCGATCTGGCCGACACCCTGGCGCAGCTGCAGCACTGGCCGCTGCCGCCCAAACTGCGTGAGGGGCAGAACTTCGAAGGCTGGGAGGTCGAACGGCTGCTGGCCGAATCACGCCAATCGCTGGTCTACCGGGTGCGCGATGCCCAGGCGCGGCGCTGGCTGCTGAAAACCTTGCCTCCCAGTCGCGACGATGAGCCGCAAGCCGGCCCCGCGCTGCTGCTCGAAGAGTGGTTTCTGCGCCGCGTGGCCGGGCGCTTCTTCGCCGAAGTGCACCCGCTGCCGCAGCGCCAGCACCTGTATTACGTACAGCGTGAATATGCCGGGCAAACCCTGGCCGAACACCTGCGCCTGAGCGGCCCGCTGGGCCTGCCGGAATGGCTGGACATTGCCCCGCAGCTGATCAAAGCCCTCGGTATGCTGCACCGACGCAATATCCTGCACCGCGATATCAAGCCGGAAAACCTCCTACGGGGCGATGACGGCGAGCTGCGTGTGCTGGATTTCGGCCTGGCCTACTGCCCCGGACTAACCCGTGATCAAGCCTGCGAACTACCCGGCACCCCCAGTTACATCGCCCCGGAAGCCTTTACCGGCGTCGCCCCCAGCCCGCAGCAAGACATCTACAGCGCCGGTGTTACCCTGTATTTCCTGCTCACGGGGCACTTCCCCTACGGCGAGATTGAAGCCTTCCAGCATCCTCGTTTCGGCCAACCGACTCCAGCCAGCCGTTATCGGCCAGATTTACCCAGTTGGGTCGACGATAGCCTCAATCGCGCCCTTATTGCCGAGCCGAAACAGCGCTATGAAACCGCCGAAGAATGGCTGCTCAACCTGGAGCAAACGGAACGCAAATCCCTCAGCAGCCGACCGCGCCCGCTACTGGAGCGCGAGCCGTTGCTGGTCTGGCGTAGCGTGGCGTTATTTTCGCTGCTGCTGAATTTGCTCCTGCTGATCGGGCTGCTGCGTTAAATCCGCCACTTGCGCACCAATACTGCGCAGGACGCCTTTAAACGGTGCGTAAATACTTCGCAAATAATCTGTAACTCGCTGATAAACCTTATAAATATGCATCACGCAAGTTGGCACAGGCCCTGCATTGTCGATTACACAATTTAATAAAGCGCGGCCTCAACGAAGCAGGCTGCACTTCCCGATAGAACGGGATTTGGACAAAGGCGTCCTCGCTAGGTGACTAGCGGGACGCTTTTTTTGGTTGGCCATCCGTGACGGCCAGCCGAGATGCACAACGCCTGAGGAGATCAAAATGAGCGCAAAAGTCTGGCTGGTAGGCGCAGGCCCCGGTGACCCGGAGTTGCTGACCCTCAAGGCGGTTAAGGCCCTGAACCAGGCCGAGATCGTGATGATCGATGACCTGGTCAACCCCGCCGTACTGGAGCACTGCCGCAACGCGCGGATCATGCCGGTGGGCAAACGCGGCGGCTGCCGCTCTACCCCGCAGGCATTTATCCATCGCCTGATGCTGCGCTATGCGCGCCAGGGCAAATGCGTGGTGCGCCTAAAAGGCGGCGACCCCTGCATCTTCGGCCGTGGCAGCGAAGAAGCCGACTGGCTAAGCGAACACGGTATCGAGGTGGAAATGGTTAACGGCATCACCGCAGGTCTGGCCGGAGCGACCAACTGCGGCATCCCTCTGACCCTGCGCGGTGTAGCCCGAGGGGTGACCCTGGTTACCGCCCACACCCAGGATGACAGCAGCTTGAACTGGTCAGCCCTGGCCCAAAGCGGCACCACCCTGGTGGTGTATATGGGCGTGGCCAAACTGGCAGAAATTCGCGAAAGCCTGCTGGCAGGTGGCATGCGCGCTGACATGCCCGTGGCCTTGATCGAGAACGCCTCCCTGCCACACCAGCGCGAGTGCCGCAGCAACCTTGCAGCCATGCAGCAAGCCGCTCACGACTTCCAATTGAAAAGCCCGGCCATTCTGGTGATTGGCGAGGTCGCCGGGCAAGCTAACATGCAGCTCGCTGCTATCAGCGCCTAACCGCTTCGCGCTCCGCGAAGTTCCCCTTGCCCGCCACAAGCGGGCCTTTTTTTGCGTGGGTTTTTCTTTATGGCCGCCATGGCTGGCGGCCATAAAGAAAAACCCGGCCGAAGCCGGGTTTTCTATACAGCCAGATCGATTACTGCTGGATCTGAGCTTCTACTTCAGCTTCTACGCGGCGGTTAACAGCGCGGCCGCTGTCGGTAGCGTTATCAGCAACCGGACGGGCTTCGCCGTAGCCAGCAGCGTTAACGCGGCTAGCCTCTACGCCGTACTGATTAACCAGTACTTCACGAACAGCGCTTGCGCGACGCTCGGACAGGTTCTGGTTGTAAGCATCGCTACCAACGGAGTCAGTGTGACCTTCAACCACGGTGGTGGTCTGCGGGTACTGCTTCATGAAGTCAGCCAGGTTTTTGATATCGCCGTAGCTTTCTTCTTTAACGCTGGCCTTGTCGAAGTCGAACTTAACGTCCAACTCAACACGAACCTGTTCCATCGGCTCTTCAGCAGCTACTGGCTCAGGAGTCGGTTCAACAGCAGCAACAACCGGAGCCGGCTTGCTGCCGCCACCGAAGTTCATGCCGATACCGACGCTTGGAGCCCACTCGGTGTCGCCCTGGTCGATGTTGTACTGAGCTTCAACGCCAGCACGGGCATAGAAGTTGTCAGTGAAGTAGTACTTGGCACCGCCGCCAACGTTGGCGAAGGTAGAGCCATTACGACCATTGCGACCGGTTTGACCGATGCTCTGATCCGAAAAACCTGCAGAAACGTAAGGACGCAGTGCGTCGCCAACGTTGTTGAAGTGGTACAGAGCATCCAGGGCGGTGTTAGAGCCCTTGATGTTGCGACCATCTTCGCCACGAGCGTTGTGCACTTCGTCGTAGGCCAGACGCAGTTCAACGTCATCAGTCAAGTAGTAGCCGATGCTGCCGCCGAACAGGTTGCCGTTGTTTTTGAAGTCACGGGCGCTGTCGAACATCTCTTTCTTAGCAAAACCCTCCACTTCGACAGCGCCTTGACCCTGAGCCAGAACGCTGAGGGAGGATGTGGCCAACAACGAGCCAATGACAACGCCTAAAGTGTTTTTCAATTTCATTACTAATTATTCCCTAATCTTGGTGGTCAGTAAGTTGTCTGACAAACACAAGACAACTCAGCCGGCTGATTCTAACAGAATCAACCGTTAGCTATGATGGCTTTATTCTAGATAAGTTTCAGTGCTGTCAGAAAATTTATCGCGCAGGCGATCAAGGGCACGTTTATAGCGCATTTTTGTGGCGCTCAGGCCCATGTGCATAATGTCGGCAATTTCTTGAAACTCCAGCTCTGCGACAAAACGTAGCACTAAAATTTCCCGATCAATCGGATTGACATGCACCAGCCAACGATCAAGACCCGCTTTATCTTCGGGCTTTGGCGCCTTTTCTTCGGAGGCTTCTTCAAGCGGGTCCAAACTTAAGGCGTCAATAAGACGGCGCTTACGTCGCTCTTTACGGTATTGGGTAATGCATTCGTTGTAGGTAATGCTGTACAGCCAAGTTTTAAACTTTGATTTGCCCTCAAAGTTTTTTAGGCCATATAAAACTTTGAGCATGACCTCCTGACAGACGTCATCCGCATCACGATCGTTACCTAAATAACGCGCGCACACGTTGAATAAAGTGCGCTGGTAACGACGCATCAGTTCTTCGTAAGCGCGGGTTATGTGGAATAACTCGTCATGGGCGCGCGCCACTAACTCTTCGTCCGAGAGTTCGCGGGGGTCATAGCGCAGGGATGCAGAGTGGGCTTTATTCAAAACGAGTCGGGCCGACAGTCAGGACATAAGCCAACGCAGCCTGCAAATCAGGCTGCGGATTGGCCGCATACAATAACAGGGATTGGCCTTAGCGGCTGCTTACCTGCTGTTCGAGCAACGTACGGTTAGCCACTGAAACCAGCTCACCAGCTTCCGTCAGCAGCGTGGTTTTGACCGTACCGATTTCCTCAATCTGCCCTTCGACCGCGCCAACCTGCACGTGTTGCCCAACCTCATACAACTCACGCACATAAATGCCGGCCAGAATCTGACTGGCAATGTCGCGACTGCCCAGGCCCAGCGCCAAGGCAACCGCCAGACCTACCGAGATCAGCACAATGGCGATCACGTTGTTAAGCAGATCGGTTTTCACTTCAAGCTGACCGATCGCCACCGAGATGCTGATGATGATCACCAGGCCCTGAGCAACGCGGCCCAAGCCACTTGCATAGTCCAGCCCGACGCCTTCCGCCGCGCCGCGCACCAGGCCGCTGACCAGCTGTGCCAGCAGCACACCAGCGAGCAGCACCAGGGCGGCGCCGAAGACCTTAGGCAGGTATAAGGCCAGTACATCAAGCGTCGCAGAAACTCGCTCCAGGCCCAGAGACTCGGCGGCCGTAACTAGGAAGATCAACAACACGAACCAGTAGACGATCTTGCCGATCAGGGTCGATACCGGCACTTGGATGCCAGCACGGCTCAGCAGCTTGGTCAGGCCGGTGCCGGCCATCAGGCGATCCAGGCCGATCTTACCGAGCAGTTTCGACAGCAGTGTGTCGAGGAACTTGGCCACTACGAAACCCAGCAATACCACCACCATGGCGCCAAACAGGCGCGGGATAAAGGCGGCAATCGGGGTCCAAACGCTGGCCATCGCATCAACCAGAACTTGAGTAAATTCCATGCTCAGTCAGCCTTATTAACAGTTGAATCGGTGGTTTTACGACGCGAGACCGGCGCCACATGCGCCGAGCCATTATTCAGCGCCAGCATCAGTGCGCCCGCCCAGTGGCCCATCAGCGCAAACAGATCACCGGCGCCGACCTGGCGGTTGGCGGTTTTCAGCACACGATGCAGGCAGGCGTCATCGTCGTGGCTTGAGGTGGGCGATTTGAGCAAATCGCGCAGTGATTCTTCAAAGGGATCGTGCATGGCGCACCTCACAGGATGTGTCGGCTAGACGAGACGAGTTCAGGGCAAGTCACATCAGATCCAGCGCAAGCGCCGAAACAGCAGCCACTGCACCAACGCCACGGCGGCCATCAGCGAACACGCCAGAAGAAAGCCATGAGGGCTTTGCGAACCTGGAATACCGCCAACGTTGATGCCGAGCAAGCCGGTGAGAAAGCTCATCGGCAGGAAAATTCCGGTGATGATGCCGAAGCGGTACATGGTGTGGTTCATCCGCTCATCCATGCGTCGATTTTCAGCTTCCAGCAGCAGGTTGACCCGCTCACGGCTCAACTCCAGCTCTTCGAGGTAGCGCGTCAGGCGGTTATTCAGCTCGTTCCAATAGCTGCTATCGGCACCGACCAGCCAGGCCTGGGCGCTGGCCGTGAGCTGCCCGTAAATATCGCGCTGCGGCGACAGAAAACGCCGCAGGCTGGCGGCGCGTCGACGGATTTGCAGCAGTGCGGCATGATCAGGCGCCTGGCTTTCCAACGCTTCGGCACGTTCTTCCTGATCGTCGACCTTCTCGGATAACTCGCCGACCAGACGCTCGATCTTATCGGTCAGGTAATGTGCCAGACGCAGAATCAGTTCAGCCGAGGTTTTTGGCCCCCTGCCCGCCAGCAGGTCCTCAATCAAGTCCTCAGTCGCGCGCAACGGCCGCAAGCGCAGGGAAATTGCGCGCTGGTTATCGGCAAAGATGCGCACCGACACCATATCCTCGGGCTCTGCCCCCGGATTAAGGTTCAGGCCGCGCAGAAACAGCAGCAGCTGTTCATCAGGCAACGCCAACAGACGCGGGCGGGTGTTTTCTTCCAACAAAAGGTCGCAAGCAAAAGCGCTCAGACCACTCGCTGTACGCAGCCAGGTGTGCGTCTGCGGGTGACTGCGATCCCAATGCAGCCAGAGGCTTTCCTGCTCAGCCAGCACCAGCCCGTACAGTTCTTGCCGAGCAATACTGCGGGCGCCGCCCAAGCCATTGAGGACAAAGGCGTGCACCAGGCCCCATTGCGCGTTGTCACCTTCGTGCATAACAGTTTCCTGCAAGCGCCCTACTCCGGCATCTGCAGCGCAGACGGCGAGATGATCACACCGTTATTGTCGGCATAGATAAATTCACCCGGTCGAAAGGTCACGCCGCCAAAGGTCACCGCAACATTGAGGTCACCGATACCGCGCTTATCAGTTTTCATCGGGTGACTGGCCAGGGCCTGGATGCCCAGGTCGGTCTGCGCCAGTACATCGACATCACGCACACAGCCATACACGACAATGCCTTCCCAACCATTCTTCGCGGCTTTCTCAGCGAGCATGTCGCCCAGCAGCGCACGACGCATGGAAGCGCCACCATCAACCACCAGCACCTTGCCTTTACCTGGCTGGTCGACCTGCTCCTTGACCAGGGAGTTGTCCTCGAAGCATTTGATGGTGACGATCTCGCCACCAAAGGAATCGCGACCGCCAAAGTTGCTAAACATCGGCTCAACTACCTGCACCAGCTCCGGGTAGGCATCGCACAGATCGGGAGTGATGTAATGCATGGCAAAGCTCCTTGTATGTTGTGGGTTTGCTGACAGGGCGATACTAGCAGGCCATTGAAAAACTACCTGCGTTGGCAATACTGCGTTAAAAACGTCCTCGGAATGCTCATTTACAGCTCGTAAACTCCGCTTCCTCGGTCGTTTTTGCCTTGTCTTGCCTGCCTCGCCTACGTTTTCCAACGGCCTGCTAGCCGCAAGTTTATTCAGTACATGTAAGCGCGCGCCGCTTTTGGCACTAGTTTGCACGGTGTTTGGCACAAGCCGGGCGCGGAAAGTTGAGTCATTTTAGCGGGATGTTTGGCATTTACCTCAATGCCAAACATCCAGGCTATGTCAGAGGTTGAACGTCAAGGTAACAGCACGGACTACACCTCCCTCCCAGTCGCAGGTGTCGTATGCCCACCGCCAAGCAGTCTCTCCGTCTAGGAATTCAACGGAAAGCGCCTCAGAGCCCAAGAACTTACCAATACCCTCGACCTCAATTGAGGCCAATTGAGAGCCGGTAAACTCATGGGCGAGGCACAGAAGTATTGATCTTGGCGACAACTCATCGGTGTATGTCTGTACCCATACGTCCGTGACTGTTACCTCACCGAATGGGGCCGGAAGAGTAAAGGACACTGGGTCACAGCTAGCACCATCGAACCCACCATAGGAAGACCACCCGAAGGAACCATTCGTTGAGTCAGCTACTGTCACCGTCAGAACGACTACATCACCTTGAGGAGGAACCTCAGTGGCTTCTAGAGCCTCCAGCCGACCAAGGATGCTGCTAAGCAACTGTGCGGTGACTCGCAAACCGATAAATGCGCCCACAGGCCAATCGCGCGCCTCCGTACCTTCTAGTCCTCGCTCAACTGTGATCAAACCTTCCTCGGCTGCAGTGATCTTGATAATTTCCCAAGCACTTTCGTTAATCACACCGTCGACAGTCGAGAACTCAACCAGTGTCGGCTGATAAAAACTGTCGCCCCCGAGCCCCACAAGTTTTGCGGCATCAGTAGGATCAATGCTCAGCTGCGTATCTGTTGCCACTGCCGATGCCGTTAATGCTGCCGACCAGTTATTGATAAACCGCTGCATGTTGTCTCCTATACAAACGAAAATTGTTGAGCAGCCCCAAGCTCAACCAAGCCGGTGAGTGGGTCATGGGAGCCATAAAGTGGTGGTGCGTGCGCAAATTCATCGGGCGCGTTCGATGCAAGCCGGCTCCCGGTTACGCCGCCTGGATAAGCCGTGTACCCGTAGCGGTCATTGATTCGCAGTGCAGGAAGGCTCCGTGTCTCTTCACGCAGGCACACCAGATGATTGCTCCACCAGTGCACATAGCAGCGCCAGATGTGCGTATAGCCATCCCCAAGACGAATGTCTGTGGTGCTCAAGCCAGCTAGCCATCCGTTTGGTGGGCCACTGTCAAAGCGCGAGATCGGATCGATCCGGCGCACGGGTGACAAGAAGGCTGAAAGCCCTGATCCACTAGGGCTTTCAGCGCTTACACTGTCAAAAACCTCGCCATTGAGTAATAGCCTGGATTCAGTCGTCAGCGTGCCATCGGATGCGCCTGGACCATTGTTCACGCCGGTTGGGCCGCGCTTCTTGTATTCCTGTACCTGGCTGTACTCGTAGCGCATGGCGTGGCGGTCAATCTCAGTGCCGCCGACCCGCAGCACTATCAACAGATCTTCGGTGGTCGTATGGGTCGCTTCCCACTGCCAGTCGTAGTTACCTTCCTCAATTAGCTCTACGGCAGTTGTGGGCGCGCAAACGCTGCCCGCGCCAAGCGCCTGCTCGACCTCTATAACCTTGGGTGGTGATCCGGTGCCAAGCCCCTCTGCTGCAAAATCAGAGTTCAGGTCATAAGTTACATCGAGGGTTACCGCTTGACGCTCCCCACTGGGGGCGTACCAGTAGCCGAGCACATAGCCCTTGACTGAGGCCTTACGATTACCAGTGGTAATGCTTGTGGCTGGCGTATTCTGAGAAGGAATGCCGTCGGGATCGAGATAGAAATTTGACTCGCTATAAGTCTCGCGGATGCTCGGGCAGGGCTGCCCCGGCACCTCGAAATAATCCCGATCAACGGTGAAACGCCAACCCCAGACACCCGTCCAGGTTGTTATATTGTCCTCGGAGCTTTGCTCAGCAACGCCATTGACGCCGGACAGCAACTCAAGCACCGCAGCAAAGGGACTTTCCGGGGTGCCTTGGCCCGAACAGCGAAGCTCTGCAAACCCCGTAAGCTCCCATGGCATCGGGTATCCAAATCGCGAGTTCCCGCTATCCAGGCCCAGTACAGCCTTACTTCCGTCAGGTAGGCTGTCCCACGTAAATTGCGCCCAGGCCGGGTCAGCAATAGAGTCTGCGGCATACCCCTGCAGGGCAACGGGTACGCTCTGAATATCTTCCTCAGGCAGGTAGTCTAGGCGGCTGATCAGCCTGAACGGGGCTGGCTCAACAAGCGCAGTTCTGGCGCTGTTTGCAACCACGCTGGAGGGCAATTGTACGCCCCAGCATTTACCAGGGCCGACTGCATAGATCAGCTGCGCGGTGATCCGTCGTGCCCCGTACAGATATAGATCAGTGGGGCTGTCGCGCAACGCGATCACGACATCAGTGCGCCACTGACGGCCCGCGATGTTATCGGCAGCGGCCTCGTCTGGAGTGCGAACAATGGAGGGAGTGCCCGGCACCTGTAATCGCAACGACCCGCGCGAGCCGACCCCAAAACCGTTGAGTGTTGTGGTGTTTGGGAGCGTTAAGACGCCGGCCTGTACTCGGCCGTGCCACGGACAGCCCAGAACGCGGTGCCTACCAAACAGCAGGGTGAACTCATCCATCAGTAGGCTCCGCGAACACCTGCTCGACCGGTGCGCCGTTTGCACCCTGCATTACAAATTTCTTCGGTGGGTCTATCTGCCACACAAAGATTCCGTCGACGGTCGTGAAGTAGCGAGCAGCGTGAAACTCGCGCAGCGCGTAGTCAGTTTCAGTCAGCGGGCTGGCGATGCCACCGCCAGTCGCGGGCGGGGTATAAAGCGCATTCGCACGCTTGCCCCGCAATGCTCCGCGTGGTTCAACCGTTTTCAGCGTTTTGCGCTGTCGTGGGTTGAGCAGCGCGTTTAGGGAACCGACCAGGTCTTTACTGCTCATGGCACCTCCGTGATCAGCAGGTCAGTGGGCACATTGATCTGGTAGCTGGCCAGAGACTCACCCTCGGTGGGGTCGCGATAGCGCTCATCAATGTCGGGGGTCGTGAATTGCAGGCGGCGTGGGTACTGCTCAGCACCAGCGATTTTCACGCTGTAATTGCCCGAGAAGCCGTCCAGCTCTTCATCAAAGACAGGCGCGCTCGGCCGGCCACCCAGCTGTGTCGCCAATGCAACGCTGTGGGGTGGTGGCGTGCCAAAGTCAAAGACCGCCTTGGCAGGGGGTACTAGAGCATCGGCAACAACCTGGTCGCCGCCACGGCTGATGGCCAGTAAAATGGCTGCAGTCTCCGAGCCGGCATCGATGTCCCAAGCCTCCAAGACACGGGCCACTTTGCCCTGGGCACGAACGCCCAGGCACGCGAGGTAAACGGTGTGGGACGTGTCGTAAACGGCATCAGTGATGGGCGTCAGGAATGACACCCGAGACTTGCGGTGGCTGGCGCGGATGCGCACGGCCTCACAATGCAGGGCCGTCACCAATGAGTTATCGCGGCGGGAGCCTTCGTCCTTATCGATAACCAGGTCACCCGATTCGTCGAGAACAGCGCCGGCTGGCTCCGAGGTGGGCGGCAAGTCTTCCCAGCTGCCCGCATCGAACTCGACTTCGTCACTGTAACGCTCGCGATCAGGCTGCAGCGTGAATGCTGCAATTGACCCGGTGGCGCTCAGCGTCAGGGTGTAGCGCTCGGTCAGGGTTTGGGAGGTGCGCTGTGCCAAAGAAACCGCAAAACTCAGCATATGCGGGTCTGCGGTAAACGTGTTTTTCCAGAAACCACCAAACCCACACGGGTCGTCCATTGATGGCGGCAGCTCGACCGAGCTCAGCTCACCAACCAGGTGCCACCCACCTTGCTCAATAGCCTCAAGCAGCATGCTCTCGGTTGGCAGCTCGGTGCTGCCTTCGGCCAGCCACTCGCAGAAGTTATCAGTCGGGTGATTCCAGCTAATCGCGTAGGGTCGATGACGCAACCGGGTGTAGCGATACTCCAGCGTTAGTTCCACCTGGTTGACCAGTTGCCCAACATCAGCCGGCTCGATAGCGAGGCTGCCATCGATAACCTCACCAGGGCCAAAGCTGAAGTGCGGTACAGTTGCAGCCGCCCAGGGGGTAAAGCGAATGGTTCCATCAGGCGCACAGTCCAGGTTGCCGGGGGCTGTCGCGCAGCGATCCTGGCAATACTTCCAGTGTGATTCCAGCTCACCGAACACCGCCTCGGCCCAGTAGCTGCCCGGCACCAGTGCGGTGATCTGCGCGGTACTCATCTGCTCAATGCGGTTTTGTATGTCGCACGTCGCTGTCAGGCTAACCAGCTTGGAGCTGGCATCGAGGCCTGGGCGCATTGTTTGGCCCGCAAAGCGCAGCTGCTCGGTGGCGACGTCTTCACCCTCCAGGCGCTGGCGGTACACACGTAAGTGCTTACCTGTCATTGAGTCGAGGTCGAGCGGCCCGGATGGCGGCAGTAAAGACAGCTTCGTCACACGGGCCGCGCCTTCGTCGCGCTCAATAGTGAGGCGGCCTGTCAGCCGTGCGGAAATATCGACCCCGGCCAGTTCAACCCGAAGTCGCCAGCGGACGCTGTCCGCCAGTTCGATGACTTCCACCTGACGCCTGGCACGGCGCGCGCCACCATTGAGCGCAACACTGTTAAGGCCTGCACCGTTGAGTTGCATCAGCGCTCCCTCGCCTCAAGCGACCAGTCATACAGGCCGCGTGATTCGTCAAAGTCGCTGATAACGCCATCGGTCAGCACCATGTAGCGAGGCAGCCAGCTCACCCGGTAGCTGAGTGCACCTGGTACAGCGTTGACGGTGGCAATGTCGCCTAGCAACGTCAGCGGTGTTTCAACCCAACCGGCACCGACCTGTGCCCAGGCCCACGGCGCAACATCGGGCCGGCGCTTGGCAATGGGCGGCAGTTCATAGGCCAGGGCTGTACCGCTGACGCCGATAGGCTTGACGCACCAAAGCTCCAGCGGGCGTGAGTAGTCCAGTTGCTCCAGGGCCGGATCGAGCGGGCCGCTGCCAGCCGAGGTAATACGGGTTTTACGCCAGTGGGTTTGCTTGTAGCCGGTGCCGTCTGCCATACGCTGTTCGGTGCTGCCACCGAATGGCTCATAACGCTGGCGGATCGGCCCGCTCGATGGTGTGATAGGCACGCCGCCCAGCACCATAGGGGTGATCTCGCTCACTTCTTGCCCCCAAATTTCAGCCGCGCAGTGTCGAGGTCATCCTGGAAGCGTTGCACCTCATTCGGTGCGCCTTCCAGGGCATAGGAGCCGCCCCATGGCATGGCCAAATTGACGGGCTGACGCTCGCCCATGCGCTCCAGGCTCTGCGGCAATGCGGGGAAGTCGGGCACGAATGGCTCGCGGCCCGGCAGCTCGCCTGTGCGGTTCATGTAGTCGAGGTTTGCCGCGCCCAGGCGCTGGGCCGAGCGGGCGTTGAGCATGAATTCTTTACGCGATGCGGCGACCAGGACGCTGTCACTCACCGTGCTACCGGGGCCGTCGATCCAGCCACCCGTGGCGCGTTTGATCGGTTTGCCGGTGATGATTTCTGCAGCCTGGTCATTGGCTGCGCCGGATGCTTTCGCGGCATCTGCTCCCGCGCCGATGTAGTTGACCGGGATCACCATGTACTTTTTCAGGCGCTCGGCCAGCTCTTTGGCCTGTTGTTCCAGGTACTCGGCGGACTGCTCGAAACCCGTAAACTCGATATTGATTCGCTTGAATGCCTCGGCCTGGGCCAGCAGCTCATCCATGCCTGCCTTGATTTCGTCCACCCTCGCCTGAGCATCGATGCGCTCGACGTCGGCTTGCATGCCCTCCAGGGCCTTGGCCTCGTCACCGATCTTGGCCAACTCGGCGGCAATGCCTGCAAAGCCATAGCTATTGGCCCCTGCTTCTTTCAGCTCGCGCAGGATCTCGCCTGCCTCGCGAGCCTGGCGAATAGCCTCCTCAGTGTCGCCCGCCACCAGCGACTGGCGCGCGCCTGCCTTCAGTGCTGTTACGTCGCCGAACTCGGCCGGACCGTCATCAGCAGCCGGGGCGCGCATATCCTTGACGAGCTGCTCGAACTCTTTTGCCAAGTCCGCGCGAGACTTCATCGCGGCCTGGGTTTTCTGGTTGGCCGCTTCTAACTGTTTGTTGGCCGCTTCGTAAGCCAGGATTTCTTTGCCCAGCGCGTCCTGGATGTTTTTGAGGTTGTCGGCCTTGATCTTGGCTACAGCTGCCGAATGGCGACCCTCGGCGGCCTCGCGCTCGGCGTGCTCATCTTTGATTGCGCCCAACGCCTTGCGGTAATCACTGGCCCTGCGCTGTGACGCCAGCGCGTCCTGGTTGATTTCGTCGGAGGTGTCCTGCCGGCTGATCAACTCGCCCTGGGCGCGGTAGTGTTCCTCGGCCAGGCGCAGGCGCTCGGCATACGCTTTGCGCTCGGCATCGGTCATGCGGGCCAGCGACTCGGCCGGCAGAATCACCGCATCGGCATACTCGGTGGTTTTCGTCACTGTGGCCTGCAAGCTAGCCTGGTAATCGGCCTGGCTTTTTTGCAGCTCGCGGATGCCATCAATGGTGTCGTACAGCTCGACCAGCTTGCCGCCCGTCCAGGCGACCACGCCCAGGGCCAGTGCGCCCTTGGCCAGCTTGGCCACGTCCGCCAGGTTCTTTAGTTTGGGGATCAGGCCAGTTGCCTCAATGCCCATCGCCCCCAGCGCGGCACGGCCTGCGCCGCTCACGGCGGGCAGCTTGCCCAAGTGCCCGCCTAGCAGCAGCAACGGGTTTATCAACCCGCGTACCGCTAACCCGAGCGGCACTACTACGGTGGCCATAGCACCCACTGCCAGCGTGGTATTCCGGACGGCGGGATCTAGCTGGGCGAAAAATGCGGCAACTTCTACCGCACTTTGTCCCAGGCGTAACAACTGCTGCGCAAGGTCAACCAGCCCTTGGGAGACTTGCGGATCGCTGATAGTGGCAGCCAGATCATTGATCGCCTGAATCAACCCACTGGTATCAGCACCGGAAAGCGCCTTGCTTACTGCATCGCGCAGCCGGGTCATGGCTGCGCCCACGGTGTCTGGCAGCCCCTGAGACTCGGCGCGAATCACATCGAACTGGCTAACCAGCGCGTCGGTTACCATTGCTGCAGTTAGCTCGCCCTCGGCTGCCATCTTGCGAAGCGCACCGATAGGCACGCCCAAGCCCGCAGCCAGCGCTTGCATAAGGCGTGGTGCCTGCTCGGCCACACTGTTGAATTCGTCACCGCGCAACGCCCCGGCTCCCAGTGCCTGGGCAAACTGAATTACGCCATTTTGTGCCTCGGCGGCCGTCGCACCGGACACGCGAAACGACAGCGCCACGGTTTCCGTCAGCTTGAGAATGTCGTCCTGACTACGCCC
The DNA here is from genome assembly GCF_056312395.1 of Pseudomonas sp. C7.1. Classification (NCBI taxonomy): domain Bacteria; kingdom Pseudomonadati; phylum Pseudomonadota; class Gammaproteobacteria; order Pseudomonadales; family Pseudomonadaceae; genus Pseudomonas; species Pseudomonas sp. C7.1. Next base: position 1,755,866 of record NZ_JBWDTL010000003.1, read on the forward strand.
CGCCTCTTTCAGTGGCCGGCTGATACGGCCGTAAAGGGTCACCAGAGAGTCAACCGGCGCAGCACTGCGCTGTGCGATGCCCTCCAGGTTGGCCAAGGTGCTGTTGAACTCTTCTTGTGAGCTGGTGGCCAGGCGCAAGCGTCCAAGCATGGACTGGTACGCATCCACGGTAGTGGTCAGCCCCTCGATACCCCGCAGCGCCGCCGCCATGCCGGCATAGACCCCGACAAAGGCCACAGCCCCCGCCATGCGGGCTTGCCCTAGGGCAGCTGTCCAACCATTGGTTTGAAATACCAGTTCGGCGGTACGCTGGCGTAGCCGCACCTTGGCCTGCGCCAATTCGGCCAGGCTCAGCCCGCCTTGGGTGGCTAACACGCGGTACTGCTGTTGTAGCGCCACGACCTCGTTGCGGATCTCGCGGTGTGGTCGCACGTTCAGCGCCTGGCGCGCACCGGCAATGCGCGCTTGCTGGTCAGCGGCCTGGCTCGCTTGTGCCAAATCAGCCGCTAAACGCTTCTGCTCACTACTCAGGCGGCTGGTATCCACCCCCGCGCTTTTCAGCGCGCCGGACAACTGGGCGAGCTGGCCTTTTTGCCCGGCAATGGCCTGCTCCATTGCCCGCGCTTCGCCCGTCATTGCGCGGTAGGCTTGCTGCTGCGCCCTGGTGGGCTTCTCGGCGCGGACCAGTTCATCGGCAAGCTCGCGGATGCGTGCGCGGGTTGCGTTGAGTTGGGCCTGGTTCTCAGCTAGGCTGGATTGCATATCCCGAAAGGCATTGATCTGCCCTAGCGGCTGCTTGAGGCGTTCCACCAACTCTTGATAGCCGGCACGAAAGTCCTGCAACTGACGGCGACCATCGCGGGCATCGACTGAAATGGAGAGGCGTACATCACTCATGGAAACAACCCTGATTATGCTGGTGTTGGCACTGCTGCTGTTTTACTGGCCGGCTGCATTCATCGGCGCGGCGCTGCTGATCGCTGCTATCGGCCTGTTGGTTGCGCTGGTCGGGTTTTCTCTGCCCAAACTTCATTAACGTCTTGTTTGCGCCGCCTCGGCCGCGCTAGTCGCTTCATCCAACGCCGCCAGAAAGGTGCCCCAGGGATATGTCCAGACCTGGCTATGGCCGTGCCTGCTTAGGGCGCTGGCGTTTCGCTCAAGTCGGTTGAGAGCCTTTCCAGGATCTGGCGACCGGCGCTTTCGATCCGATCCCGTAGGGCGAAAAAATCCGGGTTCACCTCCTTGCAGCCTTCAAACACTTCGCGTAACTGGCTAGGCGTCAGGCTCTCGGCCTGGCCCGGTGGCAGGTCGGTCATGCTGTACAGGTCAGCCAGGCTGATTTCCTGCAGCAGGGTGTCGTCTATGGGTTCGTGCCCGCCCTCGGCCAGGCGTTTCATCCAGGCGCGAATCTCACCCACGGTCAGCTCGCGAACGATTACCACCAGGTCGGGCAGGCTGATGGTTTTGGTCAGGGTCATGCTCATGCGTGCAGGCTCCAGGGCCGGGCCATTACGGCCCGGCGTGCAGGTGGGTAGTTACAGCCAGGTGATGCGGTAGAACGGTGACTCGCCGGCCGGTGCATCCGGGTAGGCCAGCACCTCGCCCTTGGCCAGCAGCTTGCCGGGGTTCTCGGCGTCGATCAGGGCCAGTTCCTCGGCGGGCGGTGCCTTCCAGCGGTAAACCTCGACAATGCAAGGGCGGTTGCCTTCGGCTTCGTTGAGGCCGTCAAACACCAGGCGGTATTCCTCGCCGGCTTCCACCAGCGGCTCGATGCGCGTGGCGGCGGTGCTGGTGTAGGCGATGGTGGCCGGGGTAGGTTCGGTGATCTCCGTACTGTCATTCGGTACACGCACGCCGGCCGCCGACACAGTGACGGCCACCAGCGGGATATCGCTGCTGTCGCTGGTTTTGGTCAGGGTGATGGCGGTAGGGCCTGGAAATTCGGTCAGGCACAGGCTGCCTGGCTGCAGCAGGATGGCCTCGCCGGTGACGGTTTCCGCCGCCAACTGCACCACCTTGCCCTGCAGGTTCATGGCCATGTTCTCGTCCGTCCATTCCTGCATTTGCACGTCGAGGCTCACACCGTCCGGGGTGTCCAGAGTGGCCAGGTTGCCGCCGCCTGGTTTGCGGTGCTGCTTCCACACCAACTGGTTATTGCGGTGGGCCACCTTCAACTGCTCGACGTCGCCCAGATCACGCAGGGGTGCATTGGCCACGCTGCGGCGCTGGGCATGCACGATGCCGATGCCCTTAAAAACCTTGGGTGCTGCCATGGGTTATTCCCCCTTCACTGGTTCGCCAGCCTTGAGGCTGACGATGATTTCGGCGTCACGCGGCGAGACACTGAGGACGCTGCCCTCGGAGTGCTTCTTGCCGGCGTGGCGGTGGCCATCCTTGCGGGTGATCTTGACCTTCACCTTGGCTGGCTCGTCTGGTTTCGCCTTGTCTGCGGCTTTTGCTTCAGTTGCCATGTGCCCCTCCTAGCGGGTGCGTGGGTGTTCAAATTTCACCGGCCAGGTCAGCACCCAGGCGGCGGTGCCGGCTTTATCCAGCCCGGCGTGGTAAAGGTTGGCGGCGCGCACATCCTTGGCGTTGATGCTGTCCTCAAGCGCCAGGCCGCATCGGCTGCCCGGCAACGCTGCCTGTAGGGTGCTGGCCACCTGCAGCACATTCAGGGCACGGGGTAGGCCCTTGGCATCACCGGCCAGCACCACCGCAACGGCGTGCCCGTAGGCGATCAACTGACCACGGCCATTCAGTTCAAACTTGAGCCCTTCCAGGGCAATGCGGCAGGCGCGGGCTTTGGTTGCGTAGCGCTCCAGGTCGGCCGGGCTGAACCGCCCGCCATGCAGCGCGACCTCAACCTTGGGCGTAACGCCCTGGTACAACTCAGCGGTCCAGGCTTCGATGCCTTGCAGCACCTGGTCAGCGGTTAACTCAGTCATTGGCCAGGCTCTCTAGGTAGTCATCAATCAAACCCACAACGTCATCGCGATCCTGGCCTTCCAGGCCCAGGAACTCGCGCTGCTCGATCCCTCGGTCTGGGTCGCCGTACTGGTGTGTGGCCGCATAAATCAGCGGGCTACCCACCAACACGCTGTCGCCCTGCACCTCGTACGTGATGCTGTCCAGCAGGTGGCCATTGCCTTGCAACAGGCTCTGGCCGCTGTGCCGGGTTTCGGCGTACTCGGGCGACCAGTCCGGCCATCCCTGGCCGCCTGGGCTGGCTTTATCAACCGCAATGCGCCGCCGCGTCTGGCTCTCGACCTCTGCGCCGATCCCTTCCAGGAGCGGCGCGGTGTCCAGTTGTGCCAAGCGCTCCAGCCGGCCAGCCAGGCGTGGTTCAAACGCTAGGTTGGTGCTGATGGCGGCCCCAGTCACAGCAGGTCACCAAAGCGCTTGGGCTGGCTTTCAAACCAGGCCTCGCCGCTGCTTGCCTGCTCGGGCGGGGTTGGCAGGCCAAGGCCTGCGTCACCCGATGCCACCCGACGCAGGTAGCTGATGGCGTCCTCATAGCGCTTGCGCTTGTCCTCGGTCAGCGCACCGCCCTCGCTCGAAAGCAGGTACAGGGCGATATCGCCGACCAGGCCGGGGAAGCGCTCAGGCACCACCGGCAACGGCAAGCGATGCTTGGCGCTGACGTAGCTGTCGATTTCGGCACTGGCGCGGGCCAGTGCGTCCTCAACCACCAGAGCATCAATCACCCCGTCATCATCACGGTCGGCCACCAGCAGCACGGCGTTTTCGCCGTACTGCTTGATAAAGCCCGCCAGGGTTGCGTAGGCCATGGGTTAAGCCTCGCCGCCCTGAGGGTCAGCTGGCGGCGTGTCGTCTTTCTGCTCGCCGTCCTTGGAGGCAGGTGGAGGCTCAGTAGCGGGGGCCGCTGCGGGTTTAGCCGCTGCCTTGGCGGCCGGCTTTTTCGCGGCTGCTTTGGCACTGCCTCCAGCCTTGGCCGCTTTCGCGGCTGGGGCCTTCGCGGGCTTGGCCGCTGCCGCTGGTTTGGCATCCTTGCCAGGGTCAGCCGAGGTAGAGCCACCAACAGCGTCCGGCTCGGCCAGCTCACCATCGAGCAGCTCAACGGTAAGCACCGGGTCGGCCTGCAAACGCTCCAGCTCGGCCTCGGTAAAGCGGTCGGCCGGGTGATCGGTGGCGACTTTGCTGTGGGCGATGCCACAGCGGCGGAAGCCGTCCAGTTTCGAGGTGATACGAATGATCATGGCGGCGACCCCTTATGCGAGCCACGGGCAAACGAGCACCTTGGCGGTGTGATACCACTCGTTGCCGTCGTCGGTATCCTTCTCCAGGAGCTTGCGCGCGGCACCTTCCAGGCGCGGCGGAACCACCAGCAGGTTTGGCGTAATGCCTAGCGGGCGGCCACCGTCTGCCTTGAACTCACCCATAGCGGCGCGGGCGCTGCCATAAAACTCACCGGTAAGAGGCTGACGCGAGGCGTAGGCCATCTGCCAGAAACCAAAGCCGCCGTTGTTACGGGCACGCACGCCATGCACGTATTCGTCATGGTCAAAGACGTGATCGCTCTTGGTCGGGTCGGTTTTGCTCTCAAGCTCAGGCTTGATGCGCTCCTGGTAGATCAGCGGCTTGATGGCGCGGGTGGTATCCAGCAGGAACCACGCAGGGCCAGGGCTAGCGCCGGGAATATCGACGTTGCTGACCGACTCGGCCGAGCCTGTGCCGTCAACTTCCGGGAATACCGGGTGGTCGGTGTCGAAGAAATTCTGGCCGTCAAAGCACAGCGTGCTAAAGCCCGCGGCCAACAGGGCAAACATCAGTTCGTCCGGGTGGCTAGCAGCAGCGCGGCCCATTTCCTCGAACATCGGGCGGTAAATGCCTGCGGCGTCGTCTTCAATGGCGGTGCGTGGAACGGCCACGGTGCCTTCAAATTTCTTGTTGGTGATGGAGTAGCCGTGGGCGGCCATGTCCTTGAGAACACGCGCGCCAATCCATTCACGCAGTTTCGGGAACTGGCCTAGCCAGCCGTAAGTGTTGCTCGCAGTGGTACTGGGCACCACCGTGGCAATTTCTTTGAACAGACCTGGCGCAGACGCCAAGCCGCGTTGGTAGTCAGCGCGGTAGCCGACAAACAATGCTTGCAGCAGTGCGGGGGTTACAACGGCCATTATTTAGCCTCCGGGTTGATCAAGCTGAGGTATTCCGCCTCGGACATACCGAGCAGGCGCGCGGCATCCTTTTGCTCGGAGTTGAGAGCAGTGGTGGTTTTTGGCAGCTCATCACTGAGCACCTGCTCGGTGACGGATGGCGCGGCTTTTACGAACTCGCGGAAGCGCTCCAGACCGCCTTCTTGGTTACACGCTTTGACGTGGTAATCCTTGGTGGCAGGGGTGATCTTGCCGGCCTTGAGCGCGGCGGTGATCTCGCTATTGATGGCGGTTTCCAGCTCTTTTTCGTCGCGCTGGGTCAGGGCCTGCTCGGCGTTTTTGGCGCGTTGCTCCAGGGCGTTGTAATCGCCACGCGGCACAAACAGTTGCAGGGACGGGGATTTCTCGCTGTTCAACGCCGTTTCTTTGGCATCTTTAAGCGCTTGAATTGCCGCCACGGCTTGTTCCTCCGTGGCGTTTTCAGGCAAGCCGAGGGCTGCCCGGATGGCTTCTGTGAGCATCGGGGGTTTCTCCATTGATGGGACTTGTTCGGCGTTAAGCGCCTTGATCAACAGATTCGGCTTGTTGGTTAGGCCGAAACTGGAGAAGCGGTGAATGCGCCCGGTGTCGTCATAGGTGAAGACGGGCGACAGGTAGCGGTATTCGCGTTCGCTGATGGCGTTGCGGGCTTTGGCCGTCCAGTCCACGCGGGCTTCAAGCGCGCCGCGCTCATTTACCCGGTACTCCCGCGCCCAGCCGGATGCCGGGGCATCATCGCCCTGGGGGGCTTTCAGCTCGGTGGCGTGCAGGTAGTCAAACGGCAGGTCAGCGCCCTTGCTATGCGCCAGGGTGTTGGCCATTACTTCGGCCGGGTCATACGTCCAGGTGCGGCTGTCGCGGCCAACTACGGACGGGCCAGGCGGAAGCACCTCGACCCATTCAGGCACATCAGCGCTCAGCTCAAAGCAGAGGGCTGTGGAAGTGGCGCGATTGTGTGGGGCGTTTTGTGTGTTCATGCCGCTAGTTTCGGCGGCATGACGGGGGCGGGATTAGAGGAAGGGGTTCAGTAACTGGCTAGGGCTGGTAAGCGGGGCGTTACGCCGTCTGCGATCCGGCAAGGGCTGCCCAGGCTTCGGGTATGGCAGCGGTTCCTTCTTGAATCTAGCCCGCCAGCCGGGCTTGATCAGATAGATATAACGGAACTGCAACAAGTTCCGGCGCACAGCACGGTGCAAATTGCCCCGCAAGTACTCCCCACGCTGGCCAGCCTTCTTATGGGCCGTGAGCAGCATCGGGTGATAGGCCTCACCGTCCAGCTCATAGAAGCTGGTGCGGTGGTGGCCCAGGTACAGGAAATTGGCCGCCTGGTACACCACGCCCCAGCCACCACAGCGCTCATCAGCAAACGATTGCTCCCAGGCCACCTTTGGGCAGGCCCGCTTGATGAGCTTGAACGCATAGCTCAGGGCGCGGCTTTCGCTGTTGCGCGGCGCTATGTCATCCAGCCACATGCGGTTTAGCTCCAGGTACTGATCAACCTGGGTCCCTGCCACGATCTTTTGCGCACCGGCCACCGGGTTTAGCGCATAGCCAAACTGCAACACGCCGCGCATCACACCCTCGACCCATACCCCCAAGTGGATGTAGGAGTTCATTACGATGCGGCCTGAATAGTGATTGGCAATGATGATGCGGTTTGCCTCGGCGCGCGGGATCAACGCGATATAGAAGGCGCTGCATCCAAAGCCTGCAAGCGCCAACTGGCCATTGAAATAGCCGACCTGGTCAGTGGTCGGCGGTGTGTACTCACCCGGCTGGGCTGGGTGATGGTCTTTCTTTGTCGCCATGAGCTACCTCGGATCGAGGCGCTCTAAGGCGCTCTGGATTCGGGCAGCTCACGGCTGTCTGACTATTGATGACCCGGCAACGCGGGCACTTGATTTGCAACAAAGTGAAGCCAGCGGCTTTGGCCAGTAAACGGCCACAGCCACCGCAGCGAATATCAATCACGGCAAGCCTTTAACTGTATGTCTAAACAGTGTTAATTTGCCCGCGCTTCGTCGACGAGGCGGGGGCCTTAGCTGGGCTTGCAGGCTGGTTCTGCGGTTCGGCGGCCGGCCAAGGTGGTGGAACACCTCGGCCGGTCGGCCCTTTCTTATGGCCGCTAAGGGCGGCCAGCCTTTCTAGTTGTTCTTCACGCCACTCAAGGCGTCCCCCGATACTGCGTTCTCCTTTAGTTCGCCCAGCAAGTGCGAGGCGTGTTCCTTCGATATTGCATACCAGCGTCTCTCGCCTGAACGATCACAAGGGGCGTTAGACCCCCGTTAGAAACGCAAAACGCCACCAACCCCACACCTTGGTGGCTCCCTCGCCGCCAAACAGCGCTTAGACGGCGTTTTAGGCGGTGTTAGTTTCCGGCTGTTTTTCTTCCAGGAGCTGCTGTGCTCTGGCCTTCCTGGACACGGCTCCGGGGTTGTAGTCCCAGCCTGGCTCGATGCCTTTGGGCACGCTGACTACCTGGCCGGTGCGTTGGTTTATGTACTCCTGCATGCCCAGGTCGGGCGCTTCGGTCATGTACTTGCCAGTGCCAATAAGGCGCTCGGCCTCGCGCTTGCTGATCTGGCGCACCCAGCACTTGCAGCCCCAGCCGTTGGGTGGAAAGTGCGACTGCCACCACGGGTGGTCAGCTGGCAGGATGATCCCGGCCCAACCCACATGCTCCGGCCGGTGCTCGCGGCTTGGCCCCAACTGGTACAGCAAATAAGGTTGCGTTGCCCTGGTGCGCTCGATGCGCTGCCACTGGCCGGCCGCATGGGCCTGGCGCAGGTTCACGTCATAGATGGTGCGCAAACGGCGCGGGCTGCCCAACTGCACCTCGCGGGTTTCGCCGCTCAGCGGATCGAGCAGCTCGCCACGCCCCCACCATCCGAGTTTCTCCAGCAGCGGCTGTAACTCGCGCTTGAACTGGGCAAAGGTTTGGCCTGATTCGATCATTTCATCAACGTGCGAGCGGATCGCTTCCAGGATGTCCAGGCGCATGGCCTTGGCCACCGTCCAGGCCGTGACGTGTTCTTCGGCCCATACGTCGCGGTGATCAAACCCAACCTTGATGCCCTTGGCGCGGAAGTACTCCAGCGCATCCTTTGGCACTGGTACGGGCACATGTTCCTTGGTTGGGCCACTCACAGTGCGTCGCCTGCATCGCCTTGGCCGCGCGCCTTAAAGGCCGCACGGGCGAGCTGCTCGATCAAGACGCTATCGTCCATCTGCTCAAGCAAGCCGGCCAGGCCAGCCCGGAACGCATCGAAGTCGTCGGAGTCCTGCGCCAACTGCAACACCGGGTCGAGCACCGGCCGCATCACGGGCACCCAGTCGGCGGCGGCTTCATCAACCAGGGTGTCCAGGCTGTCGCGGGCTTTCTGTTCCTGGTTGAGTGCCTGGCGGTGGCCACCACACGCTGGGCAGTTGCAACGCTGCTCGGTATTGAGGGCAGGCCCGGCAACAGGCTGCTGGCCCGTTGGCTTGAGCAGCTGTGCGCCATCAGCCGGGGCGGACAGGCCGAAGCGCTCAAGAATCGCCGACTGTTCGACTTGCAGGCCGCGATCAATAAACGGCGTCAGGGCATCGGCCAGGGCCTTCAAGTCCTCTGGCTCAGTGACCTGGAATGCAACGCTCGGGTAGTTTTCCTGCGGGCCGAAGTTGTAATCGACAAACACGCGCACCAGGTCGCGGTTAATCGTTGCGGCCAGCTGTTTGGCGTCGGCCTTGAGAATGTCGAGGCGCACATCGTTGTGCACGGTGGCCTGGCTCTGGCTCGACCCGTCATCGGTGGTCATGGTCTGGCCGAGTACGGCCTTGCTGACTTGCCTGTCCAGCCACTCGGCCAGGCGCGCGAACAGTTCGGCACCGCCTGTTGAGTTGGCGATCTCCTGAAACTCGATGAGCATTTCTTTCGGCAGCACGGCCGCCGCGTCGGCGGCGAGCTGGGCCACTGCGCGACGTAGCACGGCAATATCGTCCGGCTTAGCACCTGGGCCATAGCGGCCAATGCGCAGCGGCATGCCAAACAGCTCGGTGTAGCGCATCCAGTCCTTGAGGCTGAATGCCTTGCACATATACGACACGGCCACCAGGCGCGCCAACCCGCCACGGATCGGCAGGCCCGACTTTAACTTGGGGATATGGATAATCATCCGGCCGGGCGGAATCTCGCGACCTTCGCCGGCTTCCTCACGGATCAGCAGCTTACGGCCGGTCAGTTTGTCGAACTGGAACCAGCGCGGGTCACGGTGATCGTATTTCACCGGCCACAGCTGCTCGCCTTTCAGCTCCCAGCCGGGCTCTACAGCCGAGAAGCCTTTACCCAAACCATCGAGCAGATCGCTCACCAGGTCGGAAAACTCCGGGGCATCTACCAGCTTGCGCACAGCGTCGGCGATTTCCTCTGACCGGGCATCCTCGCCACCGGCCTCAACACTGACCGGCACGCCCGCTACAGCCCGCTTACGGGTGCCCAACACCGAGGCATAGTGCAGGTCTTTCTCTTCCATCTCTTCGGCGAGTACCAGGTACTCCAGGATGTCGCCGGTAGCAGCGTTCTGCAGGATGGTGCGCAGGCGCGCCGGGTCGAGCGACGACGATACCGAATCAACGCCCCAGGCCTGGTGAACGCCGGTTGTAGTGGCCTGGATCACCTCTTGCAGCATGGACTTTTTCGGGAACGGCTTACCGCTCGCGTCCAGGATTGGCGACTCATCCATTACAGAACACCTCCAGCCGCCCAGGTATTCACCGGGTCGGCGTTGTCATCATCGAATCCGGGTTTGTTGTTGCGGTCAGGGCGCACGGGTTCATAGCCATAGCTTTCAACTTCAAGACGTGTGGCGGCATAACCCAGTGCCAAAGCAATCGCGGCGTCGCCGTGGCGCTGGCCACCTTCGCCCTGGGTGCGGCTCTTACCGAGCTTGAGGATGCCGTCGATCATCTGCAGCGCTCGCAAGTCATCGAGCACCAGGGCATCGCGCGGTATCTCCAGCAAGGCGTCCTCAAAAGCCGCCTTAAACGCTGGCATGTTGTCCATATACCAGCGGTCGGAGAGCTTCACTTGCTGGATGCAGCCGCCATAACGGTGGCCAGCGGCTTCGGCCAGATACCCGCCGTTGCCGGTGGCATCCATGGCCCCACCCATCAGGCGTGGTAAGCGGTCGACGATGTAGAACAGCACCTGTTCCTGTTGGCGATACGGCATATTGCGCAGCTCGACCAGGAACGGCACACGGCAACGCAGATCGAGGCCGACCGCATAGGGCGCGATCACAGTCAGGTCGCCGGTACGGCCGAAGTCTTCACCAAAGGCATGCAGCTGCTGCGGATCGAGTAGCTTGAGCAGGGGCAGCAGCTCGCGCTCGCACCAGTCACGAATCTCGGCCTCACGCAGGCGCTCATCCCAGTGGGTGAACTCATCCGGCATTTTCAGGCGCACCACTGGCGCTTCGACCATGCGCGACTCGACCAGGGCGCGCGACAGTGCAGCGCCTGCCGACTCGGCCGGGATGCAATCCAGCTCCTCGGCCGCACCGTCGCCATAGAACGCATACACATCAGCGACCCAGGCGTCCTCGGCGGCCTGCGTCCACTCTTTACCCAGGCGCATGCACACGCGCCGGTACAGCCCATGGGCCACCGCATCGCGAAAGGTAATGCGCTGCACCACGCCCTTGCGCTTACCCGCGCGGATGTCCTGAATCAGGGTGTTAAAGGCGTTCTTCACCCCGTTATGGGTCGAGATAACGCGCAGCTGGCCGCCCCAGATCAGCAGCGCCAGGGCGGCTTTTAGCACTTCATCAAGCTGTTCGTGGAATGCCGCCTCATCGAGCACCACCCGACCTTGTCGACCGCGCAGGTTGGACGGCCGGCTGGTCAGCGCCACGATACGGTGGCCGCTGCCTGGGAAGGCAATGCCGAACGTTTTGATGTGCTTGTCGCCATCCTCCCAGATGCCTTCCTCAATTTCGCTGGCGGCGTGGTTGAACATCCGCGCCCACATTGCACAGGCCTGGATGTACTCAATGGTCATGTCCTGGTTGTAGGCGATGTAGTAGGTATTCATCCCGCCCGCGTCCTTGGCCGAGGCGGACAGCAGCACATCGTCTGCCGCTTCGGCCCAGGTGAGGCCGGTGCGCCGGCTTTTCTCGATGACCACCAGCGGGCCTTGCTCGGCGAGCCACTCCTGCTGGTACGGCAGCAGGACGGCCGGCACATCCAGGTCGGCGGTATTGGGGATTTGCTCGGCAAGGTTCACTTGGCCACCCCAAGGATCTCACGGCGCATCTCGGCCACGGTATCGGCGGTGAGGCCTCCTTTTTTGGCGATCTTCTCCACGGCATTAGCGGCGACTTCGGCACGCTCACGCACCTCGGCTTGCCATTTTTTCTGCACAACGGATGCGCGGCCCAGCTCGGCCACGGCCTTGGCCATCTTCGCCAGATCGACCTTGCCGTCCTGAGCCATAAGGCTGTTGAAAATCTGTTCCTGCACCAGGCGCATCAACGCTTCGTTGACTGCACCCTCATCATCAGGGGCGGCCGCTACCATGGCTTTTGCCTGCTCGCTGGCTGTCCTCAACGCGGCCAGGCGGCCTTCGAAGTTCTGGCCATATTCGTGCAGCGCTGATTTGCCGATGCTGTGGCCGCGCTCAGCCAAGGCAGAGGACAGCAGCTCGTATTGGCTGAAATTGTTCTCGATCAACGCCTGGTCAAGCCACGCCTTTACCTCGGGCGGGAGCGCCAGCACCTTGCTTCTAGGTGGCATAGGTCAAGCGCTCCAGTATTTTTCCGGGCGAGCAATGCCTGCATTGCATTCGATGGTGTACTCGGCGATATCCACTCCATAGTGGGTCAGGCCACAGACCCACGGGCCGGACGGCTGTTTCTTCAGCGTTACCAGGCGGCGGTCGTGCAGGTAGTCCAGCTCGCGGCGCAGCTCCAGCTGCGTGGCGTCTGGATAGATTCCCTGGATGGTAGACAGCACCACCGCCTCATGCGGGTCAACCGGGCGCGAGGTATTCAGGGTCAGCAGGATGTACCAGCGCAGGGTTTCCCGGCGTGCTTTGGCTGCATCGATCATTGCGCGTTCCTTTTGAGCAGGATGTTTTCAAACTTGAGCGCCAAGCCATCCAGCTTGGCCTCGATCACAGACTGGCCACGCACCCAATCCTCGCGCCGGACATATTCCAGCGGCAGTTCAGCCTTGAAGTGGAGGAACGCGCGGTCCAGTTTCTGCAATGCTTCCGCGTCCTTGTCCTGACGCTGCAATACCTTGGCGAAGCTATCTTCCCAGTGTTGGCTGGCGATCTTTCGCGCCTCATCCTGGCCAGCGAAACGCTCACCAAGACGCTTCTCGAACTGCCAGAGCAGCAACTTGACCAGCCCGGTGATGATCGTGGCGAACACACCCATCAACGTGGCGGCGGTGCCTAAATCCATTTGCATCAGTGCGTCTCCTGTACGGCATCAATCAGAAGGTCAAGCTGCGCGGCGGTGTTGCGGCACTGCTCGGCGTAGCGAGTGTGGTGCTCCAGGACGTCGCGCTGGCTGATGCCTGAATCGAGTTGCTCAGCGGCTCGGCCTTCGGCGACTTGCGCAGCAGCTCGGCCGGTATCTGAGGCCGTGGGCATTCCGGGGGCGGCGGCTCCGGTTGCTTCGTCATAAACGCGCACCCAACCAGCAGTGAACACGCAAGCAGGCAGAGGCTTAGGCGGCGCGTCGAGGGCGTCACGATAGAGGTCGTTAACACGGGCAATCTCCCCTGTAAGGCGGTCTGTGGTTTTTCGGTGGGTGCGCTGCTGCTCGGCCAGGTCGGCGGCTAGCTTGTCGTTGTGGGCTTGCTCTTCCTGCAGGCGTTTGGCGGCTGCTTTGGCACTGGCGGCAGCGCGGCGGGTCATATCAAGTTGCGCCCCTGCATGCTCCAGACGCAGCTGTTCTAGGGCCAGCGCGCCGTCACTTTTGGCTTGGGCATGCCCCTGGTCGTAGGCATCTTGCAGAGCTGACAGAAAGAACGAGAGTGCAAGAAGTAATAGGCCAAGCCCCAAGCCTGCCTTGAACCAGGTCGAGCTGAAAGCGCTCATAGGCCCGCCTCACAAAGCTTGCGCTCGGCCGCACGGCGAAGCACTAGCCCACCCAGTTTGCGACCACCGGCGCTCACCCAGTAACTGAGCTGTGCGCAGGCTGGCTGGATACGGCCAGCCTGCAGATGCAGCAGCAGGGTCGAGTGGCGGCCACTCTTGAGCCAGACAAAGCCGTCTTTTACGCCCGGTTTGCCGGGGCCGACGTTGTAGATAAAGGACAGAAAGGCCGCGATGCTTTTGATATCCATGCTCGCGATAACCTTGATGGGCACCCAGCGTTCAAAAACCTCCGCTGCCTCCTGGAGCGCGAGCTGGGTTTTCTGGTCGCACTCGGCATCTGTCGCCACGTCGCCAAGGCGCACGCCATACGTCCAGCCCTCACAGATTGTCGGGATGCCTACAGGGTCGAGGTACGCCAGCAGGTTGCGACCTTCGTAATGGGCGACAACGGGTGTGGCGGCAACGATTGCCAGCGCGATGCGGCTTTTAATGCCCACGGGGTGCACCTCCGATCAGCGCGCGTAGCTCGGCCAGGCGCTGATTGCCGAACTCAGGCGCGGAACTGGTGTGGTGAATGACGCTGTTTTTGGCTTCGCGACGGGGGGCCGCTGCTGGCTTTTCGCGTGCGCTTTGCGCGCGACGGTCGATGTGTGCCCGGTAGCTCTTGACCTTGGCAAAGCCAATCCGCACGTATTCCTCTACCAACGGCCGCAACTCGGCTGGGCAGCGCTCCATCATCAATTGGCGCTGCGCCAACACCGGCTCGGCCAGAATGGCGGCGGCCAGGTCGCGCGGGTTGGGCTGGGATACGGGGGCTTGAATGTTCATGCCGCCATAGTCGGCGGCATGAGAGGGGAGGCTTTAGAGGATGGGGTTCAGCGGTGCGGCTAGGGTTTATGGCCGGATTGATAGCTGGAGCGTGCACAACCATTGCTGTCATAACTTACGTGAGTGACAGCAAGGTACTTATCTTTCCAGTAGGTGCTGCTACCGGCACCCTGCGCGCCATCATTGTTGGGCTTGCCATACATGCTTTCCACATCCTTGCGAGTCATGCCAGGCACCACCTCGCCACGCACTTTCGCGGTGCGTAGATCGCGATCAGACAACCCTGTAGAGCAAGGGGGCGGCGCGACTGATCCACCCACCACCGTAACCCCTCCAGAGGTAGGCCGGGGGGCTCGCATATCATCGGCCAGTTGCTTGAACTCCTGGCGCAGTAAGTCTCGCCGACTGCCTGGCTCCGGTGCCATCGTTGACGGTGTGCTGCTACCACTGGGGGCAGCATTGTGAGCCCGCACCACATCGGCCAGCACCTTTCCGTCCGGGCACTGCTGCTGAGTAAATGTCACTTTTCCTGAAGCATCCACACATTTGAACACGGTGGCCGCTTGAGCCGGCAGCGCTGTACAGCACAGTAGAGCAAGCAATAGACGCATGGTTCCCTCCTTAACAGTCAATGCAACTTTAACGCGAGACCCCTCGCAACCCAAGCAGGCGGCTAATCGAACAACCCTGATTGGCTGCTGCTCAAAGGCTGCTTGAGAATAATCCAGACGCGGCGATCACTCAGACGATACGTGCGGGCGAGCTCTGCAACCACCGTATTAGCGGAAACACCGTCACGCACAGCCTGTTCAAACTGGCGATGCATTTCAAGATCGCGCAACCGGCGTAGTGCCACGTCACACCGGGGAATGTACACATCATCACGCTCTGGCATGAGTTGTGTCAGCCGTTGCGCGGCCTCTTCGCCCACAATATCGGCCAAGGCGGCAACCCGCGCCTGCCCCGATGGGCCAAAGCCTTTGGCAAAGAACCAGGACGTGCCGCCAATTTCGTCTACCAGCTTCATCGCCGCTGGTAGCCCTGCAATGTCGGCAATACGGCGGACAGTCTCCGGCAACAACTCGCGTACCTGCTCAATATTCACTGTACAGGCCTCCCGTGGCGTTTGGCATCGTAGGTCAGTGCAGCAATCAGGCGGCGCAGCTGGTCGGCGTCGCACCACTCGACACGCTCAACCTTGAACATGCGCAGGGCCATCGCATCGGCATAGCTCCAGGGGCGATTAGCTTCGGCTAGGAAGGCCTCGATCTTGGATACCTGGGCGGCACGGTCAGGTGCTGGCTTGGGGGCTGCGCGTCGGGCTTTCTTCGCAGGGGCTGGCTTAAAGCCCAGGCGCTCAAACTCGGCCAGAACCTCACTGGTCTGACGCTTGTCCAGGTCTTTTGCCGAACGCACGCGGGCAATGCGAAACAGCAACGCCCGGTAGGTGTCGTCATCGAGGCCGAGCTGCTGCTTGGCAATATGGATTTTAGCCAGGCTCATTGCAGCCGCCCGCGACGCTTCAGAACTGACGGAGTTTCGTAGTAACACGCCTTGCAATGGGCGGCTAAGCCGTCCTTTCTCCGCGTTTCCCGGAAAAAGAACTCTTCGTCAGCAGGCCAGTATTCACTGCACTTGCTGCATAGCTTTTCCGGGCCATACCAGGCGGCTCGTTGAGTGGGCGTCGCATAATCGGCAGGTTGAACATTCATACCGGGTTCCTCGGGTTCATGGCATCGCGGAATGCCTGCGGGTCGCGCCTGGCCATGCCCGCCATGTAGCGGGTCATAAGCGTTATCACTTCCTCGACTTCCTCATACTCACCAACCTGCTGCATCAGCGCCCAGTCGGCACGGGTGCCCCGGTAGGTGGTCAGTTTTGTCACTTCCGCGCCCACACGCTCTCGATGCGCCGCGTCGCGGTTGCGCTTGTCCTGTTGGCGGTCGGCATCCTGCTTGCGGATGCGCTCCGTCCGTTTTGTCTTACTCATCTTGGCTGCTCATCAGTACCGGGCAACCACACCCGGCAGACCGTCGCCCTGGTGGGCGAGGTTTCGCTTAGTGCAGTGCTAGTGGCGCTTGCCCCTGGACACCATGGTTAAGCTGTACATCGCTGGCAGCACATAACCCAGCAGCTGCATCGCCCATGGCGCGCTGGCTCAAAGCCTTAGTTTTGGCATTGCGATCCACCGTCTTGCCCTTCTCGATCTCGGGGTGGTGCTTGAGCATGTACGCATCAGCGGCAGGCGATGGCTCAGCCCCTGCGAACTCGGAGACCTTGGAGCTGACTCCCCACACCCAGGCCTCGCAGAACTGATCGGCGCGCTTGGTTTTGGTTGTCGACTTACAGCGCTTGAGCGCCGTGCCGATGTAGTCGCGACGCGCCTGGCGTACCTGACGTAGCAACACTGCCATCGTGTAACTGGCCAGCTCGGCCATTTCACCGATAAAGCGCCACTCACCGAGTCCAGCCATAAACAGCAGGCGGCAGGCATAGGCTTTAGCCACCGTGCCGGCCAAGTTCGCCTCCCACTGCACGGGCTTCATTTTCGAGCCGCTCCGGGTGCCGTGCTCCTCGATGTCGATCATGTCCACGTCCGACTGTTCGAGCTGGTACTTCTCCATCAGCGCGCGGGCCTGGCGCATTGCTGCAGCGGCTTCGTGCGGGTTGCTGCTATTGGCCAGGCTCAAGCACTTCTTGATCTTGTCCAGGGCTTTCTTGTGATCCATGTTGCTCTCCGTACTCGGCTGCTCATCAGTGCCCAGCAACCACGCTGGGCAGACCACCACCGGCTAGGCCGGGGCGGTTTCGCTTAGGGGTTCAGCGCTTCGTCCAGGGCTTTGCCGATGGCCAGCTTGACCGTGACCTTGGCCGGAATATCGATGGCCGCCCCGCTTGCCGGGTTGCGACCAGTACGGGCGGCACGCTGGCTGGCCTTGAGTTTGCCGAGGCCTGGCAGCGGAACGTCGCTCCCTTCTTTCAGGGTGCGGGTGGCGATGATGGACAGACGGTTAAGCACCGCCTCGACTTGGGTTTTATTGATCGGCGTACCGCTTACACCCACTTCCTGGGTGATGGTGTCGATCAGGTCTTTTTGCGTCAGTTGCATGGTGATTCCTCGCTTAGTGCAGGGTTGGTTTGGGTTCGGTGGTGGTTGCATCGCGCTTGGCCTGGCACTTCGGGCACTGGCACGGCCGCTTGGCTGCCTTGTTCAATATTCCTTGGGCGACCTCGACCAGGCCTTTGGCGAGCAGCGCAGCGGCAGTTTCTTCGCCGCTGCCTTCGTGGCGGATGGAGATCCCACCGTCCAGGTCGTTGATGGTGATGGTGTGTTGAGCCATGGCGTCGGCCTCCTAGCGTTGGTGTTTGAAGCTGATGTGATAATCGCGAGCCCTTTGGCGCACGGTCTTTTCGGTCATGTGCAGCTGCTTGGCGATCCACTTCGGCGGTTCGCCCAGGGCGGCGCGCGCCATGATCTGCGCGGCCTGCTTGGTTTCTAGGTCGCTGGCCGTATCTGGTGCTGGTTCAGGCTGCGGCTTAGCAGGCTCAACCGTTGCAGGTGCCGTTGATGCTGGTGCCGCCTGGAACAGGTGGGCGTAGACAGGCGTCTTCTCGGCGTTGATGACGAATACCGCTGGCGCATCGCTCATCTGGTAGCCGATCTGCTCGATCTTTCCGCCCTTGGCCAGAAACGCCTCGGTGGCCTGTTCAATGCGCAGTGCCTCGTTTTCCAGATGCGCGGAACGCTGCGGCAGTGGATGGTTGTGAGTTTCGTTGTAGCGCTGCATTCAAGCCCCCAGCGCCCGGAAACCCGGCCCATTGCGTTCGCCCAGGTACTGGATGTAGCGAGCAAGAGCGGTCATCCCTTCACGCTGACTCGCTGCCTCAGGGACACCAGGCACGAACAGCGTTTCGTTGTCGTGACGAGATAAGCGCGCCGTGACCTCGATGGTGTCGCGGACCTTTTGGTCTGTGCCCGTGGCGATTCCGATGGCTCCATCGGGCACAGACGAGCCGAACTGGATGTGCCCGGAGGCGAAGCAATAGGCGATGACTTTGGCGGTACTGGGCTTAGGCTCGACGGCTTGATCCAGGTATTCGATACCATCACGTGGGTGGTACGGGTTGCTGTGCTTCTCACCGTCCAGCTTGATCAGCAAGTGCGAGCCGCTGGCGCCGGTAATCGTTCCAGGCTTGCCGTAGGCATTGACCCGGCCGCCTTTTTTGGCCGCGACGTGGTAGTTGGTGCGGATGTATTCCAAGCTCATGTTTAGTCCTCCTCGGAACGCAGGCGCTCAAGCAATTCGGCCGCTTTCTCAGCCTTCGGGCCAGTGATAACCGTCACTAGGTAATCGCTACCGCTGTTCAACTCCAGGTGCACTACGTCGAAGACATCCGCCTCGCTTTTTTCAGCGTCATCAAGCAGATTGAGCAAAGAGGTGCTCGGCCAGGTCATTTTCGTCAGAAGTCCCATCTCACACCCCCGCAATATCAAGGCTGACCGTCTTGTAAGCCCCGTCTTTCTGGCGCTCCTGCACTCGGACATAGATCGCTTTGCCAGATACGGCCAGGCTGTCCTTGACCGCCTCCATGGCCTTTTTCCACTCGGGGTCATCGATCTCTATCCGCATCATTTCGGCAACGCGGGAAACGCTGATTTCGCCCTGGCGATTGAGGCGAAATGCATTGGTAGCGATGGTGACCAGGTGCTTGTTCGATTCATCGCTCCAGGAGCGGATGCACTCGAATACCTTGGCCTTGGCGACCTCCATTTCCTCTGTGTAGGTGATGCGGTCTGCGGAGACCCGTTGCACCCTGTAGCTGCCATCAAAGCTCGTGAGCGTGACGTTGCCCTTCGGCCCGCCAAGCTTCATGTCGTACTTCTCGCCCGCGATGCTGATGAGGTCATCAATATCAGCCAGGGCTTTGGCTTTCAGCACCTTGAGTGCGGCGCTAAGGGTCACTGCCATGGTGGCGATTTCGGTCACAACTCCATCGCGCAGCTTGTCCTGCTCTCGGATCTCGGTTTCGTGCACCAAGCCGCCTACGGCGTTGCGCACCCAGCCTTCGGGGATCTGAATTTGTTGTGCTTGCATGTAATTGTCCTCAGTGAAAAGTCAGGTCGATGCCAGCCGGGGCGGCGGTGTTCAGGTTGTCGCGGTAGCTAATGGGTTCGCGCCATTCCAGAAATACGCCCTGAAACAGCGCGGTGAAGGCGGTGCTGCCCGCCGTTGCGCGGCGTGTGAGCCCAAGCACCTGGCGCTGGCTCACCAGACGGCGGCCGGCTTCGTGGTCGATTTCCAGGCGGTTGCCCTGCAGGTCAATGCGGTGCAGGCGTACGCCCTGGCGCTGTAATTCGCGGCAGGCTTGGTTGAAGTTGGCGACCTGGGCGCGGTGGTCCTTGGTAAGCACTTTCAACGGCCGTTCAGTGGATGCGTGCATGGGCGTTCTCCTGGGCGGTGCAGGTGGGGTTGTTTGCGCAGAACTGGCAGGCGCGCCAGTGCTGCATCGCGCTGGGGTTGTGGGTTGGCGCTGCTTTTTCGCGGTAGCTTTGGCACTGCGCGCTGGTGACAACCTCGCCCAGGGCCACGCAGTCCAAACGGCCCAGCACATCCATTACGCGGCGTTCAACGCCAGCCGTGCTGGGTGATGGGTAGCGGTTGGCGAGCACCAGGCTTACAGCGGTGCGGCTCATGCCGATGCGCTGACCGGTTTTGGTCATGTTGCTGCGGGCCACCTCGGCCCCCAGCAGTTGCACAAACAGCGGGGGCTGCTCGCCCCAGGCTTCAAGGCGGACGGCGTTCATTCGTCCACCTCGGCTGGCTGGCGATAAACCACTTCACCCAGGTTGGGATCGAACACCTGACCAACGCGCTGGATCATCGGCGGTCGTGGGCCGGTGTCTGCACCATGGGCCAGGCGGTAGCGCGCCATGGTCGCAGGAGTGCCGGGCTTACCGACCACAACCAGCACCAGGTACTCGGCTTTATGCAGCCATTGCAGGTAAGACCTGGCCGTGTTCAGGCTCACGGCCTCGCCGCAGGCAAGGGTGCTCTGCACCAGGTCGCGGGCGTCCACTTCACGCAGGATGCGTAGGCTGCGCCACATGGCCTCGACCCCGCGCCCTTGAGTGTTGAGCGTGCCGTCGCGGTTGAGCTTCGGTGCTTCGGCTCCTACGTCCTTTTGCAAGGTGTAGGTCGCAGCAGCGTAAGTTTTGCCGTTCTTCAGCACGTAGCCACCAGCAATCAGGCAACGCAGGAAGGTCAGCACGGTGTCGTCTTCAACCTTTGCTGCTCGGGCCAGGCTGTACACGCTGGCACCGTCACGGCACTCGCGCAGGGCTTCCCAAATGCGCTGGCGGTTGCTTTTGCCGCCCAGCATTTGCAGGTCAGCGGGCTTGCGTCCTGTCGCCATTACACCCCCCTCCGTGGCGGCTGACCGTTGTACCAGCCACGCTTAGCCCAGGTGGCCAAGTCCATGCTGTTCAGACCCAGCGCCTGGGCTTCGCTGTGGACGCGGTACAGGTTGACCGCCACGCGGCGCAGGCAGCCTTTGACCTCGCGGTGCAGGTCGGCCAACAAATCGTCAGCCATGCTCACTTTCGGGTAACTAACGCGGGCCAGTTGTTGCACATCCACTGTCGTGGCAGGTTGGGCTGGTACCCACTCCAGCACGCGGTTATGCAGGCGCTCCAGCTTGGCCAGGCTGGCGGGCACGCGCTCTTCACCGATCAGCACGATGGTGCCCTGGCTGGCGTTATAGAGGTCGGTCAGGACGTTGGCGGCGGCCTTGTCCAGCAGGTACTGCACGTCATCAACAATCAGCGGGCGACCGCTGCGGCTGAGTTGCTCGGCGATCTGGTCAACCATCTCGCTCAGGGTGCGTCCTGGCAGGATGCCCATGTCGCGAAGGATGGCCAGCAGAAAGGCCTTTTTCGTCCAGGTGTCGCGGCACTCA
Source organism: Pseudomonas sp. C7.1 (assembly GCF_056312395.1). Classification (NCBI taxonomy): domain Bacteria; kingdom Pseudomonadati; phylum Pseudomonadota; class Gammaproteobacteria; order Pseudomonadales; family Pseudomonadaceae; genus Pseudomonas; species Pseudomonas sp. C7.1. The sequence continues at coordinate 1,776,893 of NZ_JBWDTL010000003.1, forward strand.
ACGTAGTACGCGCGGTGTTGGTTCGCCGCCCAGGTGGCAGCCACCGACTTACCAAGGCCGCTGGCCGCATACATCACGATCAAGCCTGGCAAGCCCTGCGGACGCAACATGGCGCGCTCGATGGCGCTGGCCAGCAGGCCCACATTGGTCAAAGGTACGATTTTAGAAACACTCATTGTTGTAGCTCCCTTGGTCAAGCGCGGGCCTGTTCGTCCGCGAATTCATACATGCGTTGAATGGATTTGAAGTCTTGGTGCTTGGGGTAGTTGGCGTGCCAACGCGCTTCGTCGTCGGTCAGTTCGCCGCCAGTGGCCTGGCGTCCGTCGAGTTCTTCCCAGAGGCGGTAGCGGGCCATGGAGTCGCCGGGAATCACGAACTCCGGCTCGGCCTGCCCCAGTCGGGCGGTGTATTCCTTGGCCTCGACTAGGCGCTGCTGGTAAATCCCGTCATCGGAGGTAGGCCGCTCAATCACGCGCACCTCGACCTCTTTGCCGGTGAGCGTTTCGCCCTTGGTGCCCAGTCGTGCCAGTTGGCCCTTGATGCGTGTGTCCTGTTTACGCTCAAGCTTGGTGAACACGGGGCGCACATTGCCGTTGAGTACGGCCTCACCAATGTGTTCGCCGTCCAGGCTGAAAATGCCCACTTGCTTGGCATCGCGGTAATCCCAAGCAACGCGTACTTGCTCGCCATGCAGGGCCACCAGATCCTGGAGAAAGTAGATGCCGCCGTTAATGCGCACCTGGCCTCGGTCAACAAACCGCACTTCTTGCGGCCGCGTCAGCGAGGTCACCAGGTCAAGCGATGCTGTCAGCGGCTCGAAACCTTCCATCACGGCTGCGGCCCAGGCTTCGTTCGGCGTTTGGTGGCGCACCCTTCCGGTCTGCGGGTCGCGGGTTTTCGGCAGGCCACGGTGTGGATGGTCGTTGTAGGCATCCAGGGCGGCAGCCAGGCGCGGCCAGAACTCGAACAGGGTGGGGATTTCTTTCGGCTGCTCACCGGCCTTGAGTGCCTTGCGGCTGATGCGGTGCACGCGAGTACCCGCCTGCTTGTCCATATCAGCACCGATATAGCTGTCGAATTCTTTCGCCAGGCGCACCAGGATGGTTCTGTGCGAGCGCTCGATAACGCCACGGGCTTGGCTGTTGTAGGGCAGTGCGTTGGTCATGCCACCACCCAGGCGGTCAATCACCTCACGCACCTGGGCGTTGTCGAAGCCCGACCCGTTGTCCACGTAGAACTCGCGGAACATGCCGCAACGGGCAATGCCGCTGCACAGCATGTCCAGCGTGGCCAGCGCCGACTCGGCCAGGTTGATGGCGTAGCCCACGACGCGGCGGGTGCGCCAGTCCAGGCAGGTGGTGATCTCTGGCCGGAAGGCTTTGCCGGTTCTCGGGTCAATGACCTCGGCGTCGAACTTATGGCCGTCCGCCACCCATACATCATTCGGCCACAGGTGGTCGCTGCCCAGGCGGTGGAATGCCTGGAGCGACTTCAACTCCTGCGGGCTCATGCGGCCGGCTTCGCGAGCCTCGGGGCTAAGCTTGGCCAGAAACCGCCGCACCGCATGAATGCTCGGGCAGCCTGGATTCTCAGCGCTAAACGCGGCATAGGCAGCTTCGGCACTGGGCTTTTGTGGACGCTGGTAGTGTTTGAGGAAAGCTGGGGCCCAGGTCGGCATGCTCATATCTGGCTTGCGCCGGGCCGGTGCCAGAGCAATCTCGCCATGCTTGCGAAAGTCCGCTAGCCAGCGCTTGAGGGTGCGCTCACTGAGGCTGCGGTCAGGGTTCTTGCGGTCGTTGGCACGCTCAACACGCTCAGCCAGGTAGGGGCTAAGCTGCCCATCACGGGCCAGGCCGACCAGGGTCATGATGGCCCGTTGCTGGCTGACCATCTGGCTCATGCGCTCAAGTTCGCGAATGAGCACCACCCGCGCACCCATCACATCGCGTTGATCATCGTTTAAGCGTGACGCTGAAACGGCATCACGCTTAGGCACATTGAGCGTATGTACTACGCTCGGAACGGTATCGGCCTGCGGTTGTTCCTGCTGCACCAGGCGAGCCAATAAGCCGGCCTGAGTCTCGGCAGGTAGCACGGTGAAGGAGTACTCCTGGCCACCACCGCGTCCTAAACGGAGCTGGGCTTCCCATCCATCACGCTTGGCGCGGAGATTTAGCCCCTGAACAGTGCCAGGCATTCCCGGTAGGCCTACCAGTTCCTGGGCGGTGAACCACTTACGCATGGGGCAGATCGTCCAGGTAGCTCAGCGCGGTATCGATCGCGTCATCCAGGTCGGTGCCGTCTAGCGACACGCCGTCACAACTGACTACGCTGGCTTCAGTGCCAAGGTCTCGCAGGTAGCGATAACGGTCGGCATATTCGCGGACCTCTTTATCTCGGCGGATTAGACCAACCAGCGCAATCACGTCAGCAAGGGCCAGGTCAAAACGAGCCTCGGCTAATTCATCTCCGTCCGGCAGCGCAGCCATTGCATTGCGCAGGCTTTCGTAGCGCGGCCGAAGCTCAGCGCGCAGCAGGCGAATGCGGGTAATAGCGCCCTGTGGCATAGTCGAATCAGACATAAAACACCTCGGAGAATGAGCAATGGCGATCTACAGAAATGAAACCGTGGCCAAATACTTGGAAGAGCTGGAGACCCACTACAAAAATTTGCGCGCAGTAGCGAAAGGCGACCTTCCATCCCCGAACCTCGCTCACGGTTTTAACCACGAGCCGGATGCCTTTCAGGCCGAATACAGGGACGTTGATCTGGAAAGGCTGAACTGGGCGATTGACCACTTCGCTGTCGCGGCCAAGCACCTCAAGGACCTGGCCAAGCGCAAGCCAGAAAAACCGAACGGGCACTGAGTTCATTGCTGCTCTCCCAGTAACCGCCCACGGCGCGACAGCTCGTAATCGCTGATAAACGCGATACCGTTGTCATCTGCCCCGTCTAGCCCCACCCAATTAGGATTGAACAGCCGGTTGCGGGCCGGCCGGCCTTTGCCCTGAGCCGGTGTGCGGCCCTCGAAGCGTGCGCGGTACTCAGCTGTGCCAAAGGCCTCGCGAATCAACAGCCAGGTGCCTGGTTTGAGCAGTGAGGGCTTCATTGCTGCTCCCCCATAAGCCGCTTGAGTTCACGCGCCTGGCGCGCTGACTCATCACGGGTACGCTCCAAGCGGCCCAGTTCGGCCAGCAGAGCATCACGCCCATAGGCAACCCGGCCACCGCGCAGTGCCACCTGCCAATCAGTCAGCAGATGGCTGGCGCACACTTCTTCAAGCAGCGTTGCTCTATAGAAAGGCAGGTTGTGGTCAGTGCGGGCCGGGCTGGCCCAGGCGTCGAGCATGTTCTTGCTCACGTCGTCGCCACTCAGGCGCGACATGCGGGCGGCAATCTCATAGCGATCCAGCTCGGAGCCTTTCAGCATCTCGCTGACCAGCTCGCTTACCTGGGCGGCATAGTTGCCGCAGCCCGGCACGGTCAACACCGCTCGGGGTACTTCAAAGATGTCTAACGTGCGGTCGTCTTTTCCGTGACGCATGTCTAGGCCTCCGTGCCGGTTTTACGGTGCGAAACAGGAGAGTTACGGCTATCCTTTGCACGATCGGTACAGTGATACGCCATCAAAGATTCGGCCCTGTTCGGCCGTTGCCGTAGTGGCGTGCCATCCAGGTTCCAGCGCTCGGGCCAGAGCTGCATCGGCTTCACGTCCAAACGCTCGGCAATGGCCCGCTCGATACGCGGATACGGCGCATGCTTCACCGCACGGATAGCCCGGTCGGTAATGTCGAGCTGGCGAGCCAGTTCGGCGGGGGCGCAACCGTGGATGCGCAGTTGGTACTTGATCCACTCCCAGCGCTGGGCTGGGTCGCGTGGCATTTCGGTAATGTTCATCGGTAACAACCATCTTGGCGGGTGGTTTTTTTAGGCTGTCTAACTGCCTGTTACGGATAAACATAGCGCTATAGAGGTTGAAAGTAAACGCTTTCAGGTTAGGTGTTGCGCCTAATCGCGTTAGATTCCGTTCTCTAAAAGGTTACCCTTTTAAAATCAATAGGTTACGCGAAGTTGAAACTTGAAACTGACGAAGGCATGCGGCTTTCAGGTTCAGGCCCTGAACCTGAAAGCGTTGATCCGTTCCAGGAACGCCTCCAGAAGCTTGTTCACATAGCGGGTAGCGCTAACGCTTTAGCGAAAAGAACAGGCATCTCTCAGAGCGGGATACAGCGCTATCTCAAGGGTGGTGAACCAACGCGCAAAATGCTGATAACGCTAGCTGAATGCACTGGCGTAAGCCTTCTCTGGCTTATGACTGGGGAAGGAAGCGAATTAGATCGGCAGTCGTCACCTCAAGTCATTGAGGATGGCGAATATGCATATGTCCCTCTTTACGACGCCCGTTGCAGTGCTGGCAGCGGTGCCTGGAACGAGCGCTCCCGCGTCCTGGTGCAGCTGTCATTCACGCGCTATAGCCTGCGCAAGAAGGGCCTGACACCTGCTGACCTGGCGTGCCTGCGCGTTGATGGCGACTCAATGACCGGGCTGCTGGATGACGGCGACACGGTCATGATCGACCAAAGCCGCAACACCCTTGAGGGTGAGGGTGTTTATGTAGTGATGCTTGATGAGCACCTGTACGCCAAGCGCTTACAGCGCGACTTCGATGGCTCGGTACGCATCATTAGCCACAACAAGGAGTATCGAGAGATCGTGGTGCCCAAGGATCGCCTGGCCGAGCTGCACATCGTCGGCCGCGCGGTTTGGGCAGGCGGCTGGCTGATTTGATGCGCCGCATGGAGCTGTGCCATAACCGCCGCGAAATCCGCCCAAATGGCAGTTTTTCAGTTTTGGCACTGTTCCGGCCCGCCACCCACCGCCTGCCGCCCGCAACCCCGCGCCATACTTGGTCCGCCGCCATCACCCGGCTATATCCGCCATCTTCCGGCCGACTCTCCGGGCTATGCCAATACTCCCACTAACTCACAGTACAAACGGCTTTATTGCGTTCTAACTCGGCTTGCTCAAGCTCGGCAGCCACCTGTGGGCTCTTGCGCAACCACTGCTCGACCAAAGGCCAGACCTCAAGCTGTGCTTCTTTGCTGACCAGCATTTCAACGTGGCCGAAATCACCACTGAAACCATGCTTCTTACCCAGGCAAAGAAACTCGCTCAAGGGTGAAGCAAATTGCTTGAGCAGTTTTTTGCAGGCCCATGCTGGGTCCTGATGATCGCCCAACGCAGCCACGGCCATAACCGGTACGCGCACCTCGGCCAAGCCAGCCCACCAATCGCGATCAGCGTCGCCAAAGCGGCCGAACAAGCCATGCCAACGCAGGCTTTCGACCGCCAGGCCAATGGGCTCATCTTCCGGACCACGCTTGAGCCGCGAACCGGAAATCACCGAGAAGCGCTTAAGCAGCAAGCGACTGCCCCACTCCAATGGCGGCAACTTCAGCGGCCAGTAAACCCGACTGACTTGGCTGCCGAACAACACGGCGGTCGCGACTTTACTTTCACTCAAGTAATGCCCACCAAGCGCACCTGCAAGCGTAATTCCGCCGAGCGAATGCCCCAACCAGTGAGCCTTCTGCGGATTCTGTTCATAAACAAAATCGGCAATCGCCGGCAGGTCGTAGCGTACGTAATCACTGACCGTGTTGCGTGAATAGTCGCGATTACGCGGCGACAGACCATGACCGCGCATCTCGGCGATCCACACATCAAACCCTGCACGCGCCAGGTAAGGCCCCAGGCCAATGCACTTGGGCGAATACCAGAAACGGCGGTTGGAAAAACTGCCGGGGATGAGAATCACCGGCACACCACGCTCCGACTCATGCCCGGCACGGCCGAGACGAGTCAGTGCCAATTCGACACTGCTGTCCGGGCTGTTGCCGGGCTTGAGGCGATAGACATCCTCGCTCAAGTCGCCACGCAACTCGGCGCTGATCAAGGCGACGGGGAAAAGCTCACTGCTGCTTTGCATCTTCTCGCTCTGGTATAAAAAATTGCCGGGGCAATTTTTCACGTCGCTGGCGACGACCTGCAGGCCGGTCGCCAAGGATGGCTGAACACAAAAAAGGGCAGGTTCAACCCGCCCTTGAATAGAGATTTAAAGCGCTATCAGGCTGGCGCTTGGCCTTCAGCCAGGAAGAACCAGGTATCAAGCACCGAATCCGGGTTCAGCGACACGCTTTCGATGCCCTGCTCCATCAGCCAGCGCGCCAGATCCGGGTGGTCCGAAGGACCCTGGCCGCAGATACCGATGTACTTACCGGCCTTGTTACAGGCCTGGATAGCGTTGCTCAGCAGCTTCTTCACCGCCGGGTTACGCTCATCGAACAGGTGCGCGACGATGCCGGAGTCGCGATCCAGGCCCAGGGTCAGCTGAGTCAGGTCGTTAGAACCGATGGAAAAACCGTCGAAGAACTCAAGGAACTCCTCGGCCAGAATCGCGTTGGACGGCAGTTCACACATCATGATGACTTTGAGGCCATCTTGGCCGCGAGCCAGACCGTTGGCAGCCAGCAAATCAACCACCTGACTGGCCTCACCCAGGGTGCGGACGAACGGCACCATGATCTCGACGTTGGTCAGGCCCATCTCATTGCGCACTTTCTTCAGCGCGCGGCATTCCAGCTCGAAACAGTCGCGGAACGATTCGCTGATATAACGCGAAGCGCCACGGAAACCCAGCATCGGGTTTTCTTCTTCCGGCTCGTAGAGCTTGCCGCCGATCAGGTTGGCGTATTCGTTGGACTTGAAGTCCGACAGGCGCACGATGACCTTCTTCGGCCAGAACGCTGCGGCCAGGGTGCTGATGCCCTCGACCAGCTTCTCGACGTAGAAATTGACCGGATCGTCGTAACCGGCGATGCGCTTCTCGACGCTGTCCTTGATCTCCGGCGGCAGGCCGGCGAAGTTCAGCAGTGCTTTGGGGTGCACGCCGATCATGCGGTTGATGATGAACTCCAGACGCGCCAGGCCAACCCCTTCATTGGGCAACTGAGCGAAATCGAAGGCGCGATCTGGGTTACCGACGTTCATCATGATCTTAAACGGCAGATCCGGCATGGCATCGACCGAGTTCTTGCGAATGTCGAAGCCCAGCTCGCCTTCGAAGATAAAACCGGTATCGCCTTCGGCGCAGGAAACCGTCACGCCCATGCCGTCTTTCAGCACTTGAGTGGCGTTACCGCAGCCCACTACCGCCGGAATACCCAGCTCACGGGCAATGATCGCGGCGTGGCAGGTACGCCCGCCACGGTTGGTGACGATGGCGCTGGCGCGTTTCATCACCGGCTCCCAATCTGGGTCGGTCATGTCGGAGACCAGCACGTCGCCAGGCTGAACTTTGTCCATTTCGGACACGTCATGAATCACCCGCACGCGGCCTGCACCGATCTTCTGACCGATAGCGCGACCTTCCACCAGCACGGTGCCGGTTTCCTTGAGCAGGTAGCGCTCCATTACATTGACATTGGTGCGGCTTTTTACTGTTTCCGGGCGCGCCTGGACGATATACAGCTTGCCGTCGTCGCCATCTTTGGCCCACTCGATGTCCATCGGACGACCGTAGTGCTTCTCGATGATCATCGCCTGCTTGGCCAGCTCGCTGACCTCGGCATCCGTCAGGCAGAAGCGCGCGCGCTCGGCACGGTCGACATCGACCACCTTGACCGATTTACCGGCCTTGGCTTCATCGCCGTAGATCATCTTGATCGCTTTGCTGCCCAGGTTACGACGCAGAATGGCGGGGCGACCGGCTTCCAGGGTCTGCTTATGCACATAGAATTCGTCAGGGTTGACCGCACCCTGCACTACGGTTTCGCCAAGGCCGTAGGCGCCAGTGATAAACACCACGTCGCGAAAGCCCGACTCGGTATCCAGGGTGAACATCACGCCAGCGGTGCCGGTTTCTGAGCGCACCATGCGCTGTACGCCTGCAGACAGGGCGACCAGTTTGTGGTCGAAGCCCTGGTGCACGCGATAGGCGATGGCGCGGTCGTTGAACAAGGAGGCAAACACTTCCTTGGCCGCACGAATCACGTTTTCCACGCCACGGATGTTCAGGAAGGTTTCCTGCTGGCCGGCAAACGAGGCGTCCGGCAGGTCTTCGGCGGTGGCCGAGGAACGCACGGCAACGGCCATATTGTCATTACCACCGGCCATTTCGGCGAAGGCGGTGCGGATCTGGGTGTTCAGCTCTTCAGGGAAGTTGGCGTCCATCACCCACTGACGGATCTGCGCACCGGTCTTGGCCAAGGCGTTGACGTCATCGACATCAAGGGCATCGAGCGCGGCATGGATCTGCTCGTTCAGGCCGCTCAGCTCGAGAAAGTCCCGGTAGGCCTGAGCTGTGGTGGCGAAACCACCGGGTACCGAAACTCCGGCACCGGCAAGGTTGCTGATCATCTCGCCCAGGGAGGCGTTCTTGCCCCCTACGTGCTCAACATCGTGATTGCCGAGCTTATCGAGGGAAACTACGTACTCTACCAAGGTGATCTCTCCACTAAATGTTGGAAAAGCTCAGAACCCATTCAAGGCTCTCTAGGGGCTGGGGAGCTCGGCGGCAGACATGCCCGCACGATTGTGGCCTGGCCCTGGAAAATAAGTAACAATGCCGGCCAGATCGGCCCTGCAAAGTCGGGCCTATGATAGCCAAGATTCGTCCTCAGCTTAAGGCCCATGGTGCAAATGAAACGAACCGCTTTTTTCATCTCCGATGGCACCGGCATTACCGCCGAAACCCTGGGCCAGAGTCTACTGGCACAGTTTGAAACCATCGACTTTACCAAACTCACGCGACCCTACATCGACAGCGTGGAAAAAGCGCGCGCAATGGTACAACAAATCAACACTGCGGCAGAGAAAGACGGCTCTCGCCCGATCATCTTCGACACCATCGTCAACCAGGATATTCGTGACATCTTGGCCGAGTCCGATGGTTTTATGATCGATATTTTCTCGACCTTTCTCGCTCCTCTGGAGCAGGAACTGACCTCGCATTCCTCTTACTCGGTCGGCAAGTCCCACTCTATCGGTCACAACTCCAACTATATGGAACGTATCGAGGCGGTGAACTTCGCCCTCGACAACGATGATGGCGCGCGCACCCACTACTACGACAAGGCCGATCTGATTCTGGTCGGCGTATCGCGCTGCGGCAAAACCCCGACTTGCCTGTATATGGCAATGCAGTACGGCATTCGTGCCGCAAATTATCCGCTGACTGAAGACGACATGGAGCGTTTACAGCTGCCGGCCTCGCTAAAGAAGTACAAGGACAAGCTGTTCGGCCTGACCATCGACCCGGATCGCCTTACCGCCATCCGTCACGAGCGCAAGCCCAACAGCCGTTATGCCAGCTTCGCCCAGTGCGAATTTGAGGTACGCGAAGTAGAAAATCTATTCCGCCGCGAGAACATCGCTTATATCAACTCCACCCATTTTTCGGTTGAGGAAATCTCGGCAAAGATTCTGGTGGAAAAAGGTGTCGAGCGGCGCCTGAAGTAGGATGGGTTAGCGGCGCGAAACAGCATTAACCAAGCCACCACCCCTCCTGCGCGCCGCGTAACCCATCAATGGCTCACGCCTACAGATGATGGGTATCGCTGCGCTCAACCCATCCTACGCGGCCCTCAGAAACAGCCGCCCGGTACGCGCACCCATCCTTCCATCAAGATCCGTGCGCTGCGACTCATTATCGCCTTGGTCACCGTCCACTGCCCATCCACCAGCGCCGCCTGGGCGCCAACGCGCAAGGTGCCGGACGGGTGACCAAAACGCGCCGCCTCCCGCGCGCTGCCGCCGGCCGCCAGATTGACTAGAGTGCCGGGGATCGCCGCCGCCGTGCCGATGGCCACAGCACAAGTCCCCATCATGGCGTGGTGCAGTTTGCCCATGGACAGCGCGCGCACCAGCAGATCGACTTCACCCGCCTGCACTGTCTTGCCACTGGACGAGACGTAGTCCTTGGGCTTGGCGACAAAGGCGATCTTCGGCGTGTGCTGGCGGGTCAGCGCCTCATCCGCTGTTTTGATCAGGCCCATACGCAAGGCGCCAGCCACGCGAATCTTCTCGAAGCGCGCCAGTTGCTCGGGGTCGCCGTTGATCTGCTCGCGCAGCTCAGTGCCGCTGTAGCCGATATCTTCGGCATTAACGAACACGGTCGGAATGCCGGCGGTGATCATGGTCGCCTTAAAGGTGCCGACACCTGGCACTTCCAGCTCATCGACTAGATTGCCGGAGGGGAACATCGAACCACCCTCCTCGCCGTCATCGGACGGATCGAGAAACTCCAGCACGATTTCGGCCGCCGGAAAAGTCACCCCATCCAACTCGAAATCGCCGGCTTCCTGCACCTGGCCATTGCTGACCGGCACATGGGCGATGATGGTTTTCTGGATATTGGCCTGCCAAATACGCACCACGCACACGCCGTTTTCCGGGATACGCGCGGGATCGATCAGCCCAGCATGAATGGCAAAAGCCCCGGCCCCGGTGGATAAATTGCCGCAGTTGCCGCTCCAGTCGACAAAGGCCTTGTCGATGGAGACCTGACCATAGAGGTAGTCGACATCGTGATCAGGCTGGCTGCTTTTCGAGAGGATCACGCACTTGGAGGTGCTAGAGGTGGCGCCGCCCATGCCATCGATCTGCGCGGCATAGGGATCGGGGCTGCCGATCACCCGCATAAACAGCTTGTCGCGCGCAGCACCTGGTACCTGACAGCTCTGCGGCAGGTCTTGCAAGCGGAAAAATACGCCCTTGCTGGTGCCGCCACGTATATAGGTGGCGGGGATTTTGATTTGGGGCAGGTGAACCATCTTAAGTGTCCTAAAGGTTGTGATCGAACACCTCGGATGGGTGGAGCGCAGCAATACCCATGTAGAACCTGTTGGGTATCGCTGCGATCAACGCCAACCTACGGCATCAGAGGTATGGACATGGCACAACGGCGGACAAGCCTTCGCCATGTCCGCCCTACGAATCAGGCCACGCTGCCTTCGAGGAAGTCCTGAGCAAAACGCTGCAGCACGCCGCCCGCCTTGTACACATGCACTTCGGCAGCCGTGTCCAGACGGCAAGTCACTGGCACCTTGAACACGTCACCGTTGCGGCGATTGACGACCAGGGTCAGGTCGCCACGCGGCGACACATCGCCCTCGATGTCATAGGTTTCTGTGCCGTCGAGGCCAAGGGTCAGGCGCGTGGTGCCAGGCTTGAACTCGACCGGCAGCACGCCCATGCCGACCAGGTTGGTACGGTGAATGCGTTCGAAACCTTCGGCGACTATCACTTCCACACCCGCCAGGCGCACGCCTTTGGCCGCCCAGTCGCGGGACGAGCCCTGACCGTAGTCAGCCCCGGCGACGATGATCAGGTTCTGCTTGCGGCTCATGTAGGTTTCGATCGCTTCCCACATGCGCATGACTTTGCCTTCCGGCTCGACGCGGGCCAGCGAACCCTTCTTCACCACGCCGTCGACCACGGCCATCTCGTTAACCAGTTGCGGGTTGGCAAAGGTGGCGCGTTGTGCGGTCAGGTGATCGCCCCTGTGAGTCGCGTAAGAGTTGAAGTCCTCTTCCGGCAAACCCATTTTGTGCAGGTATTCACCGGCCGCGCTGTCCAGCAGGATGGCGTTGGACGGAGACAGGTGATCGGTGGTGATGTTGTCCGGCAGGATTGCCAACGGCAGCATGCCCTTGAGCGTACGCTCGCCAGCCAGGGCTCCTTCCCAATAAGGCGGACGGCGGATATAGGTGGACTGCGGACGCCAGTCATACAGCGGGCTTTCAGCTTCAGTGACCGTGCCCAGATCAAACATCGGAATATAGATCTGCTTGAACTGCTCAGGCTTCACCGAGGTAGCAACCAGGGCGTCGATTTCTTCGTCGCTCGGCCACAGATCCTTCAGCGTTACCGGGTTGCCCTGCTGGTCGTGGCCGAGCACATCCTGCTCGATATCAAAACGCACCGTACCGGCAATGGCGTAAGCCACCACCAAGGGCGGCGAAGCCAGGAAAGCCTGCTTGGCGTATGGATGGATGCGCCCGTCAAAGTTGCGGTTACCACTCAATACGGCGGTGGCATAGAGGTCGCGGTCGATGATCTCCTGTTGAATCACCGGGTCCAGCGCGCCAGACATGCCATTACAGGTGGTGCAGGCATAGGCGACGATGCCAAAACCCAGCTGTTCCAGCTCGGACAGCAGACCGGCCTCTTCCAGGTACAGCTTGGCCACCTTGGAGCCCGGGGCGAAGGAGGTTTTCACCCAGGGCTTGCGCAGCAGACCCAGGGCATTGGCCTTTTTCGCCAACAGGCCGGCAGCCACCACGTTGCGCGGGTTTGAGGTATTGGTACAGCTGGTGATGGCCGCGATGATAACCGCGCCATCGGGCAGCTGGCCTGCAGCCTCTTCAACCTTGCCGGCGGCCAGTTTGGCCTCGTCGGCAATGCCGCGCTCCTGCAGCGCCGAAGTCGGCAGGCGCTTGTGCGGGTTGCTCGGGCCGGCCATGTTGCGCACCACGGTGGACAGATCGAAGCTCAGCACCCGCTCGTACTCGGCGCTGACCAGGGCATCGGCCCACAGGCCGGTGGTCTTGGCATAGTTCTCCACCAAGGCCACCTGCTCCGGCTCACGACCGGTGAGCTTGAGGTAATCGATGGTCTGCTGATCGATATAGAACATCGAAGCCGTAGCGCCGTATTCCGGGCACATGTTGGAGATGGTCGCACGGTCGCCGATGGTCAGGCTGCTGGCACCCTCACCAAAAAATTCGACCCAGGCACCGACCACGCGCTCCTTGCGCAGGAACTCGGTAATGGCCAGTACGATATCGGTGGCGGTAATCCCAGGTTGGCGCTTGCCGGTGAGCTGCACGCCAACGATGTCGGGCAGGCGCATCATCGACGGCAGACCCAGCATCACGGTTTCTGCTTCCAGACCGCCAACGCCGATGGCAATCACGCCCAGGGCATCGACGTGCGGGGTGTGACTGTCGGTGCCGACGCAGGTATCCGGGAATGCCACACCGCCGCGCGCCTGGATCACCGGGCTCATTTTCTCCAGGTTGATCTGGTGCATGATGCCGTTGCCAGCCGGGATTACGTCGACGTTTTTGAACGCGGTTTTGGTCCACTCGATAAAGTGGAAGCGATCTTCGTTGCGGCGCTCTTCAACCGCGCGGTTTTTCTCGAAGGCATCCGGATCGAAACCCGCGAATTCCACCGCCAGTGAGTGATCGACAATCAGCTGGGTCGGCACCACCGGGTTGACCTTGGCCGGATCACCGCCTTTCTCAGCGATGGCATCGCGCAGGCCAGCGAGGTCGACCAGTGCGGTCTGACCGAGAATGTCATGACAGACCACCCGCGCCGGATACCAGGGGAAATCCAGGTCCTGCTTGCGCTCGATCAACTGCTTGAGCGAGTTGGTCAATGCGGCCGGCTCGCAGCGGCGCACCAGCTGCTCGGCCAGCACGCGGGAGGTATAGGGCAGCTTGGCGTAGGCACCGGGTGCAATGGCGTCGATGGCCTCACGGGTGTCGAAATAGTCCAGCGCGGTGCCGGCCAGCGGCTTACGGTATTGGCTGTTTATGCTGATCATGGACGGTCCTTGAGCGGCACAAACTTGAGGTCTTCGGGGCCTGTGTAATTAGCGCTCGGGCGGATAATTTTGCCGTCGATGCGTTGCTCGATCACATGGCTGGACCAGCCGGAAGTGCGGGCAATCACGAACAGCGGGGTGAACATGGCGGTCGGCACACCCATCATGTGGTAGCTGACGGCGCTGAACCAATCGAGGTTGGGGAACATCTTCTTGATTTCCCACATGGTGCTTTCCAGGCGCTCGGCAATGTCATACATCTTCATATTGCCCTGCTCCACCGACAGCTCGCGGGCCACATCCTTGATCACCTTGTTGCGCGGATCGCTCACGGTGTAAACCGGGTGTCCGAAGCCGATCACCACTTCTTTCTTCTCCACGCGAGCACGGATATCGGCCTCGGCCTCATCGGCGTTGTCGTAGCGTTTTTGACTCTCGAAGGCGACTTCGTTGGCACCGCCGTGCTTCGGGCCACGCAGCGCGCCGATGCCACCGGCGATGCAGCTGTACATATCCGAGCCGGTGCCGGCGATCACCCTCGAGGTAAAGGTGGAGGCATTGAACTCGTGCTCGGCATACAGGTTGAGCGAGGTGTGCATAGCGCGCACCCAGGATTCGCGCGGTTTCTCACCATGCAGCAAGTGCAGGAAGTGACCGCCGATGGAGTCGTCGTCAGTCTCAACCTCAATGCGCTTGCCGTTGTGGCTGAAGTGATACCAGTACAGCAAGGCGGAACCCAGGGATGCCATCAGCTTGTCGGCAATATCACGGGCACCCGGATGGTTGTGGTCGTCCTTTTCCGGCGACACACAACCGAGGACAGAAACAGCGGTGCGCATCACATCCATCGGGTGGGCGGACGGCGGCAGTTGTTCGAGCGACACCTTTAGCGCCGCAGGCAAACCACGCAACGCCTTGAGCTTGGCCTTGTAGCCAGCCAGCTCGGCCACGTTGGGCAGCTTGCCGTGGACCAGCAGGTGGGCGATTTCCTCGAAGTCGCAGTGGTTGGCAAAATCGAGAACGTCATAACCACGGTAGTGCAGATCGTTGCCAGTGCGGCCGACCGTGCACAACGCGGTGTTGCCGGCGGCAGTGCCGCTCAGGGCCACGGATTTTTTTGGTTTGAAGCCTGGGGTGGTTTCTGGGGTCGCAGTCATCGCTTATCTCTCCTCATCCGATCCGGTCGGTCGTACCTTTAAGCAGGCGGCTAAGACCTGCGTTCCGGTTATTTTTTGGCGGCAAACAGCGCGTCGAGGCTCTGCTCGAAGGCGTGGTAATTGATGCGCTCGTACAGCTCCATGCGCGTTTGCATGGTGTCGACCACATTCTTCTGGGTGCCGTCGCGGCGCACGGCCATATAAACGTTCTCGGCCGCCTTGTTCATGGCGCGGAAGGCCGATAGCGGGTACAGCACCAGACCGACATCCACCGAGGCCAGTTCTTCGGTGGTGTACAGCGGCGTGGCGCCGAACTCGGTGATGTTGGCCAGAATCGGCGCCTTTACCCGGTCGGCAAAAATCTTGTACATCGCCAACTCAGTAATGGCTTCCGGGAAGATCATGTCGGCACCGGCCTCGACACAGGCCGCCGCACGGTCCAGCGCTGAATTCAGGCCCTCAACCGCCAGGGCATCGGTGCGCGCCATGATCACGAAGCTGTCATCGGTGCGGGCATCGACGGCGGCCTTGATGCGGTCGACCATCTCCTGCTGGGTGACGATTTCTTTATTCGGGCGATGGCCACAGCGCTTGGCGCCAACCTGGTCTTCGATATGAATCGCCGCTGCGCCGAACTTGATCATCGACTTGACCGTGCGTGCGACGTTGAACGCCGAGGCGCCGAAACCGGTGTCGACATCCACCAGTAACGGCAAATCGCACACGTCGGTGATACGGCGCACATCAGTGAGCACGTCATCCAGGCCGGTAATGCCTAAGTCCGGCAGCCCGAGAGAGCCCGCCGCCACGCCGCCACCGGACAGATAGATCGCCTTAAAACCTGCGCGCTTGGCCAACAACGCATGGTTAGCGTTGATCGCGCCAATAACTTGCAGCGGGTGCTCTTCGGCAACAGCATCACGGAAACGCTGGCCTGGACT
This sequence comes from Pseudomonas sp. C7.1, assembly GCF_056312395.1. Lineage (NCBI taxonomy): Bacteria > Pseudomonadati > Pseudomonadota > Gammaproteobacteria > Pseudomonadales > Pseudomonadaceae > Pseudomonas > Pseudomonas sp. C7.1. Next base: position 1,792,606 of record NZ_JBWDTL010000003.1, read on the forward strand.
GCTCGGGATAGAAAACTGGCTCATGACTCACCTCGGGTTTTGGCTGTCTTGGTCGGCGCGCCCTGCCCCATGCTCATGGCACTGGCGGCGCTCATGGAATAGTGGCGCTCGATATTGCGTTTGGAGGCACCGATATGCCGGCGCATCAATAACTCGGCCAGCTCGCCGTCACGGTCGGCAATGGCATCGAGAATGCGGTGGTGTTCGGCGAATGCCTGATGCGGCCGGTTCGGCGTGGCAGAAAACTGCAGGCGGTACATGCGCACCAGCTGATACAGCTCACCGCAGAGCATCTGGGTCAGGGTTTTATTGCCGCTGCCCTGGATAATTCGGTAGTGAAAGTCGAAGTCGCCTTCCTGCTGGTAGTAGCCGACGCCAGCTTTAAAGGCCGCGTCCTGTTCATGCAGGTCGAGCACCGCGCGCAGCTCATCGATTTCTGCCTGGGTCATGCGTTCGGCAGCCAGGCGGCAAGCCATACCTTCCAGCGATTCACGGATCTCATAGAGCTCGATTAGCTCGGCGTGACCAAGCGACACCACCCGCGCACCGATATGCGGTACGCGCACCAGCAGGCGCTGACCTTCCAGACGGTGAATCGCCTCGCGCAGCGGACCACGGCTGATGCCATAGGTACGCGCCAACTCCGGCTCGGAAATCTTGCTGCCGGGTGCAATTTCACCCTTGACGATGGCCGCCTGAATACGCCGGAAGACCTGTTCAGAAAGGGTTTCCGAGTCTTCTTGACTGGACTCAAGCGGCTCAACTGCATCAAGCATATTGTCGACACTACGAAAATTAAGTGCTTGAAAACTACGCCCAGAAGGCATTGATGTCAAACAACCTTACTAGATTGTTGACACTAGCCAGCGCTACTTTAGTCGACTGCAGGCGCGACCTTACTTGCATAAACGCCTATAAGCGCCTGTCCTGACTGAAAAAGCCCATGGTAGAATGCAGCCGTTTAACGCCGCAGAGGAATCTCCGCCTGCCTGCTAGACTCCAACCCCAGGTGCGCCAGCTGCAACACGCGCCACCGGCACTTGCTCGACCCATCATCAACACCATGCCTCAGGACTTATGACACTAAAGCCCTCCATCCTGCTGCTATGCCTGCTATTCGCTCCCGGCCTGAATTTTGCCGCAGAGAAGGCGGTCTATGGGCTCAATGAATACGTCCGACTATTCGACCTCGACCTGAAGCTTGCCGCCAAACTCGACACCGGCGCCAAGACCGCATCGCTCAGTGCTCGCGACATCAAACGCTTCAAGCGCGATGGCGAAACCTGGGTACGCTTCTACCTGGCCCTCGACGAGGCGCACAGCAGTCCGATCGAACGCCCCCTGGCGCGCATCAGCAAGATCAAACGCCGCGCGGGCGACTATGATCCACAGGAAGAAAAAACCTATACCGCACGCCCCGTGATCGAAATGGATGTGTGCATGGGCAATGCTTTACGCACAATTGAAGTGAACTTGACCGACCGCAGTGCTTTCCAATACCCGTTGTTGATAGGCTCCGAAGCGCTAAAACGTTTTTCGGCCCTGGTCGATCCGAGTCTTAAATACGCAGCAGGCAAACCTGCTTGTGCCCCTGACGCAAACTTTGGCGCCGCCCTTGATGAGTAAATCCCATGCGCTCTCTTAACCTCCATCTGAAAGTCTTGGTCATACTCCTCGTGAGTCTGGGCGTTCTGATTACGGCTTATCAGATTTTCATCCTCGGCATCCCGATGACCGAAGACGAGACTGATGACCTGTGGAATATCGACGCCAAAGTCGAGTTCCAGGCCAGCCCACGCGAGCCGGTCAAGCTGCAGATGTTCGTGCCGCCCCTGGCCCAGGATTACGTCAGCCTGAATGAGAGCTTTATCTCGAATAACTATGGTGTGAGCATCAACCGCGCCAACGGCAACCGCAAAGTCACCTGGTCCGCCCGGCGCGCCAGTGGCAAACAGACCCTCTACTACCGCCTGGTGTTGACCAAGCGCTACAGCGGCGAGCAAACCAAGGCCAAAGGCCCGATCTTCCGTGACAGTATCCCGGTTGAAGGTGCCGAGAAGATCGCCGCCGAAGCGCTGCTCGCTCCGATTCGCCAGCACTCGGCGGACGTCGAAACCTTTATCAGCGAGACCATCAAACGGGTCAACAATAGCAATGACGACAACGTCAAACTGCTGTTGGGCGGCGATGCCTCTACCCCCAATAAAGCCAGAATCATCGAGCTGCTGCTGTCCATCGCCCACGTACCGATGGAGCGCGTGCACACCATTCGTCTGGCGGCCGATATTCAGCAAAGCCCGGAACTCTGGCTACGCAGCTTCAACGGCGACAAGTGGCTGTATTACAACCCGGAAAGCGGCGAGCAAGGCCTGCCGGCTGATCGCCTGGTGTGGTGGATCGGTGATGACAGCTTGGTCACCCTGGAAGGCGGTAAGCAGGTGCAAGTCAGCTTCAGCCTGAATAACAGCGAAATGAACGCCATTCGTCTGGCCAAACTGACGGATGAGAATACCGACGCTGACTTCCTCGAATACAGCCTGTATGGCCTGCCGCTGCAAACCCAGCAGACCTTTATGATCATGGTTATGATCCCGATCGGCGTGCTGGCGATCCTGATCCTGCGCAACCTCGGTGGCCTGCAGACATTGGGCACCTTCACCCCAGTACTGATTGCCCTGGCCTTCCGCGAGATGCAACTGGGTTACGGCATTATGTTCTTCACCATCATCACCGCCCTGGGTCTTTCGCTGCGCTCCTACCTGGAACACCTGAAACTGCAGATGCTGCCGCGTCTGTCGGTGGTACTGACCTTCGTCGTGGTATTGATCGCTACCATCAGCCTGTTCAGCCACAAGCTGGGCCTTGAGCGCGGCCTGTCGGTGGCACTGTTCCCGATGGTGATTTTGACCATGACCATCGAGCGCCTGTCGATCACCTGGGAAGAGCGCGGTGGTGGCCATGCCTTTAAAGTGGCTATCGGCACGCTGTTCGCCGCCACCCTGGCACACCTGCTGATGAGCGTGCCGGAGCTGAACTACTTTATCTTCACCTTCCCGGCCGTGCTGATGGTTCTGGTGGGCTTTATGCTGGCGATGGGTCGCTACCGCGGCTACCGCCTGACCGAACTTTTCCGCTTTAAAGCCTTCCTCAAGGACTAACGCCATGTTCGGCCTGATCAAGACGTGGAAAGCCCTGGAAGCCCACGGCATCATGGGCATTAACCGGCGCAACGCGGACTATGTGCTGAAGTACAACAAACGCAACCTGTATCCGATCGTCGATGACAAAATCATCACCAAAGAGCGGGCTATCGAAGCAGGTATCGATGTGCCCGAGATGTACGGTGTGATCGAGACCGAAAAAGGCATCGACAAGTTGCGCGACATTATTGGCGACCGCCCGGATTTCGTGGTTAAACCGGCGCAGGGTGCGGGCGGTGATGGCATCTTGGTGATTGCTGATCGCTTCGAAGACAAATACAGGACCGTCTCGGGCAAGATCGTCAGCCATGAAGAGATCGAGCATCAGATCTCCAGCATCCTGACTGGCCTCTACTCACTGGGTGGCCACCGGGATCGCGCACTGATCGAATACCGCGTCATCCCGGACCAAATCTTCAAGAGCATCAGTTACGAAGGCGTGCCGGACATCCGCATCATCGTACTGATGGGCTACCCGGTGATGGCCATGCTGCGTTTGCCAACCCGTCAATCCGGCGGCAAGGCCAACCTGCACCAGGGTGCCATCGGCGTAGGCGTGGATATGGCCACGGGGATAACCCTGCGCGGCACCTGGCTGAACAATAAGATCAGCAAGCACCCGGACACCACCAATGCGGTGGACGGCGTGCAGCTGCCGAACTGGGATGGCTTTATGAGGCTCGCTGCAGGTTGCTATGAGCTATGCGGCCTGGGCTATATCGGCGTGGACATGGTGCTGGATCAGGAAAAAGGCCCGTTGATTCTCGAACTCAACGCCCGCCCCGGCCTGAACATCCAGATCGCCAACGATTGCGGCCTCACCCTCCGTGCCCATGCAGTCGAAGCCCGCATAGCCGAACTGCAGAAAAAAGGCATAGTCGAAACAGCCGAAGAGCGCATGCGCTTCTCACAAGAGTTGTTTGGCCATGTTTCGACCGCGCAGATCTGATCAGTCTGATGAATAAAAAACCCGGACTTGTCCGGGTTTTTTATGGCTGTTTGGTTTGCTAACGCACAATCGCCAGCTCAAACGCGCCTTCATCACTGTGCGCATGGGCCTGCATACCGGCTTCATCGACCGCCAACGCCTGCAAGGGGCGCTTGAAGGGTTTGTTGTCCAGGGTTTGCAGGCTGCGATCTTCATCCGTGGTTAACAGCAGTACGTAGTGCTCGCCGGCGGCGGCTCTCACCGGCACAGTCCCTTCGATAAAGGCATAGCGATACCAAGTTTCTGCGTGCAGCTGATAGACCGCATCACTGACCAGGCGTGTCGGCTGCTTGGCCTGATCAAGGAACAACAAAGAGGGATAAGCCACCTGCTTATTGGCGAAGCTGCGAATACGCAGGCCGAAGTCGTACTGCGAGCGCGGCAATTTCAAGGCGGCGTAGTAGCTCTTGCCCATAGGGAAATCCAGACTGGGAGAAAAACGGTTCAGCTCTTCATAACGTGGTTCATCAGCGCTGATGGGGGTGAAGTCCTCCTCACTTAGTTGCCCACAGCAACGCTCGACCAGCGCCTGATAGCGTCCCTCGCCCCTCGTCTCGGTGCCGGCCAGCAGCGCCTGCATCGCGGCAGTGGGTTGCCCATCCAGGCCCGGCAAGGCCTGCGGTTTGGCGTCAAAGGTAACTTCCCGCCCCTGAGTCAACGCTACAGTGTTCAGGGTAGGCGTCGGGGGTTTGGCTCCTTTGGGCGGCACCTTAGAGTTACGCATGCGTCCCTGCTCATCGACCCAGGTGAAGTAGCGGCCATCTTGCTCATCACGGGCAAAATCGCGCCCTTCCAGTACGTCCGAGCTGATGTAAGCGCTGGAGCGCTCACCTGTACCCAGGAGAATTTCATTGCCGCCGGCCTGCACCTGCTGGCCGGCATAGAAGCTGTTCTGCAGATTGCCGCTGGCGTCTACCCAGGTGAAATAACGCCGCTTGCTCTCACCGCTGCTCTTGCTGCCAGGCCAGGATGCTGCCTCGCCTTCATTTAAACGCGCCTGGTCGCTGCACTGAATATTGCCGGCAGCCGTGCGTTGATGAGCCATATAGCGATTGTCGACAAAGCTGTTGTGTACCCGCCCCTGGTCATCGACCCAGGTCAGGTAGCGGCCACTGGCGCTGGCCTGCATCGCCGCCAAAAACCCTATCAGCATCAGCACAATGCGCATGACTGAACCCTAGAAAGTGGTGCGGTAGGTCAACGCCAGCACATAGGCTTTGACGCTGGTTTTCACATCCAGATCGGCATAGGGGTTGTACACCATGCTGTCGATGGATGAGCAGTTGATATTGCAGCTGGAGCGTGCCGGGATATCCTGCTTGCTGACCAAATAATTGAAACCCAGGTCAATCACCGTGTCCTTATCCCACTGGTAACCCAACCCCAGACCATAGAGCTTGGCATCCCCCAAAGGCGCCAGCACGTCGGCCTTGTTGCCGGGAATGGCTGACGGGCGTGGCTCATAGCCCATACGCAGGCTCAACCGGTCGTTAACCTGGTACTCGACCCCAACGCCCCAACTCCAAACGGACTCATAGCCACGATCAAGAATGATGCTGGTCGAGGTAGCGTTCTTCGGAGAGAACAAGCTGGCGATGGTCAGGATATCCAGCTGGCGATCAAACTCCAGTTCGAACTTGTCCCAGGCTGCATAGTCGGTCCACTTCACATCCAGGTTGATCTGCCAGCGTTCATGCGGCTTGAACTTGATACCCGTAGCAAAATGCGCCGGGTAGGTCATGTTCAGCGAGACGTTGCCCTGCTCCTTATCAAACAAGCCATCGGGCGTCAGGGTATTGAACACCGCGCCGATAAACGAGCTGTCCAAGCCCTGCCAGAAGCCCTGCCAGTTCTCCGAGTAGTCCACCACATAGCGCCCTTTCAAGCGCATTTTGGCCTCACTCTGATACACCGCGCCCAGCGCAAACCAATCGTTCGGTTCCCATAGAAAACCGACGTTCCAGGTGGGTGAAAGGGTCTGCTGCATATCGATATCGATATTGGCAATGTCGGTAAAGGGGCCCAGTTCCCCCCCGCAAATATTCAGAAAAATTTCGAACGGGTTGTTATCAACCAAGCACAACGCATCCTGAGCCACCCCAACAAAGCCGGTAAGTATTCCCGGTGCACGGAAGTCCTGGTTGAGCGCCATGGCCTGGTGGGAAAAGCCGATAGACAAACCCAGCGACAGCTCATCGTTGACCTGATACGCCAGTGAGGGCGAGAAATAGGTCAGACGCTGAATCACCAGTTCCTTGCCCTGATAGCGCCCTGGGTCGTCATCATCACGGGCAAAACCCAACGCTTGTGGCGTGTACATATTGGTGGCGAAGGTCAGCTTTGAGCCTGGCGGCGTGATGGACAACCCAGCCAATGGCGCAAACAACATCGGCAACTCGGTAGCGCCCCCCACACCGGGCAGGTACATCATCGCGGCTCCAGCGCGGCTGGATGAATTGGCCACCGGGTCGTTACTCAGCCTCATGAAACGGCTGCCATAATCATCAGGGGCATCGAAATCGGCGCGAATATCCATCATCCCGGTGATGAATTTGACCGTCGTCTGCCGCCCCTTGAGTTTGCTCAGGGCTGCCGGGTTGTAATGCACAGAGTCGATACCGACAAAGTCTGCCGTCACCGCATTCCCAAGGGCCATCGCCTTTGGGCTGCCGATAGTCAGGTTCTGCGCCAGTTGTGCCTGGGCGAGCCCGGAGCAGAGCGAGACTGCCCAAAAAATCGCCTGCGTAAGCAGCGAAATTCGCGTATTCATAGGAAAATTCGCTCGCGTCTATTGGGCCTTCAGGCCTTTGATATCCAAAGGCATGGAGATGCCCAACAGCACATCTGGCGAATCCTCGGTCATACCAAACCCGGCGTTGACGTTGACGATGCGCTCCGGCGAAGTACGCAAGCCCAGCGAGAAGTTCATCACCGCACTGGTCTGCCCACGCCCTTCGGCGTCGCCGTCAGCGAAGGTAAAGGTCGGTTTCAGTGAATGCGACATCTGATAGGAAGTTGCCAGCGACACGTCATAAGACAGCGCATAAGCAAAACCCATGCTCAGCGAGAATGACGAACCGGGGTCAACCTCCTCGAGTAAGCGACCGCCGCGCACCTGGCCAATGCCGGTGATTGGCATGTTGTAGGTGTAACCGACCGAGCCAAACAGCACGACCGGGTCGATCACGTAGGACATATTCGCACCAACGCCCAGGCTGTAGGTGCCGCTACCCGTGGCCAGATCGCTCTGGGTATTGATGTCATAAGGGCTATTGCCGGTCGGCAAACCCAGAGTCGCGTACAGGGTAGTTACCGGTTTACCCCGCAAGGATGTCCACGGCTGCCAACGCAGGCTGGCAGAGATATCGCCCAGGCTGTAAGCATTCAGATCACGTTCGGTGTCGTACTTGGCGACCATAGGCAGGCGCACGCTGAAGGTCAGGTTGTCCCACACGCCATAATCGAAGGTGAACGAGTTGGTGAAGGTGTGTTGTGCCTCGCTCTGGCCAATCACACTGAATACGTTGTTACCGGTGCGCACAGTCTCGATAACCGTATCGCGCAGCAACGAGTAATCGAAACCATAGGTCAGGGTTCGCTCACCTTTTTTTAGCAAGGTGTAGCTCTTTTCCGCAGCCTGAAACACCTCCTCCAGCGCCTTGGCGCTATCGGCGTCGTCTTCTTGCTTGCTCAAAGCCTCACGCGCCTGCTCGACCGAAGTTGGATCGTCGGCAAACACCGTTGAACTGGCAGCCCCTGCCAGCATGGCCAGCCATACATAATGCAAAACTCTCATGGCGCAGCCCCCAAATATTTATTGTTATGCCGGGCGTTTTACTTGCGTCGGATGTAGCGAATATCACCATCGGAACCCAGCTCTGTGGCCTGGTTCTCGGTGAACTTGGTCATCTGCGGAAACTCACGAAATGCCAGCAAGCTGGTGGTGCGATCATCGATGATGCGCAAATCTTGCTCGCTCAAGGCCAGCGCATTTGGTGGTTCATTACCGTTGGGAAAGATCACGAACAGCACGTTCTGATCCCAGATTTCCTCAAAACGGGTACGGGTAAAGCTGATATTGCCGAGTGCGGGATCAGCGACAAACACATGGTCGTTGTACACATCACGCACCACCACAAAGTGTTTGAAGCCGGCATATTCGATCGGCACGATGGCCGGGTGTTCCAGGGCATCTAGGTCGGCAAAACCCGCGCGAAAACCACCGCTCTTGTAACCCAGCGCGGTGACAAAGCGCTTCATGTCGAGCAGGGAAAAACCGCGCCGCTCAACAATCTTGTCCGCCTCGCCAAACTGCAACAGGCCTTCCATCACCTGGCGCTCTTGCAGGTTGCGACCGAGGAAATAATCCAGCAGTGAGGTCAAAGCAGCCGAACCACAGCTGTAGTCATAGGCTTGACGAATCACATTGCGAAACTGCAACTGGCTCATCGGCTCAAGCGTCACCGTCTCACGCAAAGGTCCGTTTGGTAGCAAGTGCTGATTGATATGCACCGTGCCTGGCGCAGGCGGCTTGGTATCCACCGCTTCGGTAAAGCCCCACACGCCGATCAGACTGCCCAGCAGAATCTCGATCATCAGCCAACCGCACTCCTATCCGGCAAGAAAAAGCCTTACCGGCAAAAACCGGTAAGACTTTTCAACACACGCAACGATTAAGCGAACTTAGTGGCCCCAGACTTTTACGGTGGTGCCCGCCATGTTCATGTCGTTGATCGCCAGAGAACCAATGCTTGCGGCCGAGGTATCGCCAATCTTGATCGCGCCGACGCTCAGCTGACCGGTAATAGTCGGCAGGCTGATTTGCAGTTGCTGAGTGCCGCTGCCATTGGTGACCACGTCAACCATGACCGGGGCGTTGTCGTCAATGTTGAAGCCAGTGAAGGAAACGGTTTCCATGCGCAGCGAACCGCCGCCAGTGTCGCCGTCGGTGTAAACCAGGCTACCGATGGTGCCGTTGAAGCTACCGGAGATGCTGATGCCATCCTGGCCGGTTACGGTTGCCAGAGCTGTGTCATCCATGGCCTTGAGTTCAGCCTGAGCCATGAAAGGAACAGCCAGAACAGCGGTGGCCAAAGCCAGTTGCTTGAGGGTTTTCATTGTTATTGTCTCCACAGTTCGCTAATGGGTTGTCCCCGGCAGGCTGCTCTGGACTCCTGTCCGTCTCAGCTACAGCGGCGTGCGCCGCTCACCAGGTCTGGCACTGCTTCCCTATTCGCGCCAGGCTTGGAATCGTGAAGCACCATGCTTCTCGTCCTGGTGTTAAAACTACTGGGGCAGGCCCTAGCTGCCAGCCCATCCAAGGGATGGAACGCCTATCTGGCAGACAAACCTCAGGCCTCGCTCAACAAACCCAGGCTCTTGCCCTTCAATACCGCTTGCGTACGGCTGCGCACGCCCAGCTTGGCGAATAGGTTGTGCAGATGCCATTTGATGGTCGCCTCTGACAAATGCACCGCTTGGGCGATATCGCGGTTCGACAGACCGGCCGCAACAAAGCGCAGAATCTCTCGCTCTCGATGGCTAACATCTTGATTCTCATCGAAATTTTCTAGATCGACAGACAACCTAGAGCATTGCTCGCGCAGTTGTTCGGCCAGCCCCTGCCAAGTGTTTGCACGCTTAGGCTCGGCCGCGTGCCAGGCGTACCAGAGCGGTAACAGCCAGAGTGCATCATCCAGAAACATGCGCCGGTAACCGCTTGCCCAGGCATCTTCAAGCGTCGCCTTAAACAAGACAAAGGCTTTGTCGCTGTTACCTTTGCGCCAGTACGCCACAGAAAGTAACAAGCAAAGACGCAGGCGCCGATCACGCTGATGCTCGGCCGTTTGTTTGGCCAGGCAAGCCTCAAGCAGCGTTTGCGCCTTGTCCGCACGGCGTTCGGACAAGGCCAGGCGCGCTTCAGACAACACCTGCACCGTTTCGGCATCGGCATAACGGCCCGGCGGCAATACCGCCAGATGACGCTGCAGCTGCAGGCAGGTGCGCTCGGCCTCATTGGGTTTACGCAGCCACAGCAGAAACTGCACTTTGCTGCTCATGCCCAGGGCGTAGACCCGCTCATATCCCGGACCGTGCAAGCCGGCCAGCCATTCATCCAGCTCCGCCAAGGCCGACTCGCCCTCGCCCGCAAAGAAACGCGCTTTGGCCATCACCAGTTTGCTGCGGCTGATCAGCTCAATCGGCGTGGCTACATCGCGCCAGGTTGTCGCCAGTGGCAATTCGGCGAGAATCGCCGCGTGCCGATCCTGCTCATACAGCAAGTCCGCATAAGCCAGGGCCAACGGCCCACCAACCCGACTGCGCCGGCCGAACACCTGCTCGACCCGCGCCCGGGCACTCTCTGCTAACACGCGACCACGCTCTGGCTGGCCCATTTCCTTACAAATCAGCGCTTCGATCAGGCTGACCACTGCATGCAGGTATTCACTGTCGGCCTGCTCCAGGTTGTCACGCGCCACCGCAATCGACTTGGCCGCATCGCCAAACTCGCCCAGCAATGCGTAAGCTGCGGCTTGAATGCAGGACATGCTGGCGCGAAAAATCGGCTGGTTATCCGGCACTAACGCCAGCCAGTGCCGCGCCACTTTCAGCGCGCCCTCCAGCTTGTCCTGATACAGCAGCACCAAGGCCTTCAGTACCTGGGCCACCGCCAGCAGCACCGCCAGGCCAAAGTGCAACGGTTTGCCACGACCCTGCATCAAGCGCGTGCTGACCTCCTCAATCAGCGCTTCGGCCTCGGCGTACTTCTGCTCGAAGGCCAGTTGCCAGGCATAGAAAATTTGAAACACCGGGTGCTCGCGAATCACTTCCGACGGCACATCCTTGAGGATCGCCAAAATGCCGTACACCTGATTACCCGCAATCAGTGCCGCGCCCTGGCGCTCCAGCAGCTCGGCGGCAAAGGCGTAGTCACGGGCACGCAAGGCGTATTTGACCGATTTATCAGTCAGCTCATGGCTTTCACACCAGCGCGCAGCGGCATGCAGCAAATGAGTCGGATCGCCCGCACGGCTCAGACGGCCCTGGAGAAACTCGGCAAACAGATGGTGGTAGCGAAACCACTCACCCTGCTCGTCCAGCGCGATGATAAACAGCTGAGCGGTTTGCAAGCGCTTGAGCATCTGCGCGCCGTCCGTGCGACCAGTCAGGGCATTGCACAACTCGGCATTGAATTCATCAAGCACCGAGGTCTGATCGAGAAATTGCTGTTGATCCTGCGGCAGGTGGTCCAGCACATCCTCGGCCAAGTAATCGGCGATATTGCGCTCGGTGCCAGAAAGCCCGGCCAGAAAACCGCTGCGCTCGGGATGTCGTGCCAACGCCAAAGCCACCAGGTGCAATGCAGTAATCCAGCCCTCGGTACGCCGCTGCAACAAATCCAGCTCGGCGCTGCTCAACTGCAGTTGTTTGAGCTCATGGAAATAGGCTTCGGTCTCGCTACGCGTAAGGCGCAACTCATCCGCTTTGATCCACAGCGCCCAAGGCGAAATGACCGGCTGCTCATCAAGAAAGTGAGGCTTGTAGCGGGTGCTGCCGATCATCCGCACATTGGCCGGTACCCGTTTGACGAAGTAATTGACCAACGGCCCCAGGTCGACATGCCGCACCCGATGAAAATCATCAAAGATCAGGTACAGATCGCCCTGAACCCTCTTCAGGTCACCAATAAACGAATCCAGCAGCACCTCATTGGGCACGCTCAGATCATCACGCAGCAAGCGTGCAGTGCTCGCGCCAAAGCCCGGCAGCTGCGACTCAATGGCGGCGATCAGGTAATGCAGCAGGCGTTGCGGCTCGCTGTCGGCTTCATCACAGGACAACCAGGCCACCCGCGCGCCGGTCTCCAGCAAACGCAGACGAAATTGGCTGAGCACCGTGCTCTTGCCGAAACCAGCCGGCGCGCTGAGCAAAATCAGGCGTTGTTCGCGGGCACTGAACAGCCGATCAAGCAAGGCGGCACGTGCCAGTAAAGGTCGCCCGGCAGACTCTGCGGGAAACAACTTGGTGCGCAGTAATGGCAACGTGCTCTGACGCAGCAACGATTGACTATTCATGGTCGAGAAGGCCCAGTTCGCGCGCACGGCGGATGGCTTGCGTGCGGTTACGCACCTTGAGTTTTTCGTAAATATTGTGCAGGTGCCATTTGACCGTACCCAGCGCCAGTGAAAGCTGCTGACCGATCTCATCATTCGACATGCCCTGAGCCGCCAAACACAACACCTCGCGCTCGCGCTCGGTCAGCCCTTCCTCAAGCACTTCCAGCGATTGCCGCGCGCTATTGCCCGGCCAAATGGCCAGCAAGCCACGGATAAAACCCTGTAACGCCGGCTGACGTTCGGCAGCTTCCAGTTGCTGCAGCAACTGGCGAATGGCTTCGCCTTCCTCAACAAACAGGCTGCGTACACCTTCGCGCTCAGCACCGATCAAACATTGCACCAACACGCTTTGCGCACGCTCCTGATAGCCCAGCCGCTGGTAGCTGAGCGCCGCCAGCAGGTCGAGACGCAAACGCTGCAGGCCATGCCAGTTATCCAGCAGCATGCCGCGCAGCTGGGTGATCTCGTGCAGCGCTTCACTGTAATGGCCGCGCGCCTGCTGCAAGCGAATGCGGGTCAAGCCGCGCACCCATAACACCGGGTTGAAGCGCATGTGCTGGTAATGCTCGGCCAGCTTGTTCCAATCCACGGTCTTAAGACGTTGCTCGGCGCGTTTGAGCCGATCCGCCGCCGGTTCCTGAAGAATCTGCACCACCTCATCGGCCACCGCCTGGGCGTAGAAACGCCAGGACTGGTTACGCGCTGCCAGGTTCTGCATCAGTACCAGGCTGGCGTAAGCATCCTTGGGGTTGCCCTGCATGCGCTGTACGTGGGCCATGCACAGCATGCCTTGGGCGTACAGGTCGATCGGATTAATCACATCGACCGTAGCCAAGGCCCAGCGCAGACGCTCCTCGATGCCATCTAGGCGCCCCTGGTTATAGGCAATCAGGGCTTCTGTGATAGTCGGCAACGCCAAGGCGCGTGATCGGTCGGCAAACCAGGGAATCACTCGCGCGCGTAATTGCGCAAAAAGCAACTCAGCCTGACGGATCTGCCCCTGTTCCAGACTCAGCAGCACTTCGACGTTGGCCAGTTGCATGTCCAGATAGCGCCCTTCGAGGAAGTGATTGCGCTGCTGCGCCAAGGCCAGCAAACGCTTGACCTGCTCGGGCTGGCCGATCATCACATTAGCCAGCGCCCCAACGATAAGTATCGCCACCTCAAGAAAGGCGGTGTGCTGGCCCAACTGCACTTCAACCCGACGCGCCAAGGTAATGCAGGTTTGCAAGTCATCCTTCTGCAAGGCGATAACTGACTTGATCGCCAGGGTCGCCAACAGCTTGTTGCTCAACGGCGCGCCGGGTTTCGCTTCAGTCCAACGCTCGATCAGCTCATCGAGCATGCGATTGGCTTCTACCAGGCCCAGCTCGGCCGCGCGGGTCCAGACATCGGCGAGTACCAGCACGGGGTAACGCTCGGCGATTTCATCAGGCACCTGCTGACGCCACTTGTAGATCAGGTTGAGCTGGCCGCGATTAATCAGCTCCAGGCCGCAACCGTCAACCAGCGCCGCGAGCATTTGCGGATCCTCGGCCAGGCAGGCATGCTCGATGGCCAGATTCTGCATGTGGTGGTTGGTGAACCACAGACTGGCATTGAAATGCAGCTGCTTAAACCGCTCCAGATCGCGCTCTTTTAGGCGGCCACGCAAGAATTCGGCAAACAGATTGTGAAAGCGATACCACTGGCGCTCGCGGTCCAGCGGCAGGAGGAACAGCTGCATAGCTTCCAGTTCTTCCAGCAACTGCTGACCGTCATGTCGTCCGGTCAGCGCATTGGCCAGGTCACCGCTGAGTTGCTGCGCCACACCCAACGCCAATAGCAGCTCCTGTTTGTCGGCCGGCAACTGCTCGAACACACTGCGTAGCAGGTAAGCACCTACGGCAGCCTGGTCAGTGCCCATATCGGCGATCTGCGCAGCAGCCTGGGGTTGATGGCGTAGCCAGAGGCTGGCCAGGTGCACACCGACCATCCAGCCCTCGGTCTGGCTGTACAGCGCAGAAAACGCCACAGCATCCAGCTGCAGGCCACAACGCTGTAGATAATCACGGGCTTCCGCCTTGCTCAGGCGCAACTCTTGCTCGCCGATCTCAACTAGCAGGCCCTTGGCGCGCAGGGTGGCCAGGTTCAATGCCGGTTGCGAGCGGCTGCCGATCGCAAGGGTAAACACTTCGGGGGCAAATTTGATCAGGCGATTCAACGCGCTGATCAACTCGGCGTCCTGAATCAGGTGCAGGTCATCGAGCACCAGCAGCAGCGGGTTTTCCAGCTGCGCCAGGTCTACCAGCAGGCTTTCCATTACGGCGGAGACGGGTACTCGCATGGTGTTTTGCAGGTAGGCCAGGGCTTCTGCGCCAAACCCTGGCAGCAGGCTGGCAAGCGCCTCAATTAACTGCAACAAAAAACGCGACGGCTCATCGTCACCAGGCCCGATTGACAACCAGGCCACAGCCTGACCACTGCGCTCACGGGCTTGTGCCAACGCGACCAGCGCACTGGTTTTACCAAAGCCTGCCGGAGCGGCCAATAACAACACGCGCGCATGAGGATTGGCACACAAGGCCGCTTCAAGCTGCGGCCTGACCAGGTAATCCATCGAGGCCTGGGGCGGCATCAGTTTGGCGCGCAAAAGGCTCCCAGCGGCAAGATCCATTACTTCATCCATGGCCTTGATCCCGTAGTAATTATTGTTTTATGAGTCACATCGAACATCGGGGGACCTCTCCATACTAATGAGCAGCAGCGTCCCGAGTAAACCCATGCGCAAGCTCTAGGATGAATGTTGGCGACGTTCTACAATCGGCATCCGCGCACCTTGAACGTGTCATATGCCTACTTGTCTTGTACAGGCTCTGCCCTACCACGCAGACCCTTCGCGTTACTTCAGCAGCGTTATGCACGCTCCCGGCGCCGTCCTGCTGGATGCGGGGCGACCAACCGCGCAGCGTGGACGCTATGACCTTATCAGCGCCTGGCCATTGGCAGAGCTGGCGCCGACGCCTGACGACACGGCCAACGCTTTCTTGCAACGCCTGCGCCAGAGCCTTGCAGGCCTCGGCGAGTGCCAGCCACCAACGGATAATCCACTCCCGTTCGTCGGCGGGCTGATTGGCTACCTGAGTTACGACTTCGGCCGCAGGCTGGAACAGCTGCCAGCCCAGGCCATTGATGACCTCAATCTGGCCGACGCTCGTTTTGGTCTATATGCCTGGGCCCTGATCACCGACCACCAGCAACAACGCAGCCAGTTGATGTTTCACCCAAGCCTGAACGTAACCGAGCGCCAGCGCCTGAGTGCGCTGTTTGCAACGTCAACAGCGCCTGCACCGCAACCGTTTAAGCTGCTAGGGCGCTTTCAATCTGACACCAGCGAAGCCGAGTACCAGCAGTGCTTTGCGCGTATTCAGGCCTATATCCAGGCAGGTGACTGCTATCAGGTGAACTTTGCCCAGCGTTTTCGCGCGGGCTATCAGGGCTCGCCATGGACCGCTTACCAGGCCTTGCGCGCCGCCTGTCCGACACCCTTCTCGGGCTATCAGGCGCTGCCAGACGGCGGTGCAATCATCAGCCTGTCGCCGGAGCGCTTTCTGCGCATCAGTGCAGGCCAGGTGGAAACGCGACCAATCAAGGGCACCCGCCCACGGCATGCCGACCCACAGCAGGACCAGGCCCAGGCCGACGCCCTGCTAAGCAGTCGGAAAGACCGTGCGGAAAACCTGATGATTGTCGACCTGCTGCGCAATGATCTTGGCCGTAGCTGCACGGTCGGCTCGGTCAAGGTCCCGGAGCTATTCGCCCTGGAGAGCTACCCCAATGTCCATCACCTGGTCAGCGCCGTTACCGGCGAACTGGCGTCCGACAAGGATGCCTTGGACCTGATCGCCGGTAGCTTCCCCGGCGGCTCGATTACCGGTGCGCCGAAAATCCGCGCCATGCAGATCATCGACGAGCTGGAACCAACCCGCCGAGCACTGTATTGCGGCTCGCTGCTGTATCTGGATGTACGCGGCGAAATGGACAGCTCAATCGCCATCCGCAGCCTGCTGGCCAAGGACGGGCAGATCAGTTGCTGGGGCGGCGGCGGCATCGTCGCGGACTCCAACGGCCAGGCCGAATATCAGGAGTCCATCACCAAGGTCAAAGTATTGCTGGAGACCCTGGAGCAGTTTTGTGATTGAAAACGATCACGCAAGGCGTTTCCAGCGCCTGCCAGACACAAATCGGTCCGGTACAAAAAAGCCCGCGAATGCGGGATGCGTGAAGCCGTCAGGTGCAGGTAACGGTCTCATTGCTAACAAGCGCGCGGTGGCCGCCGCAACACGACCACCGTGCTCACTGTGGTAGATCAAATCTCCGGAATAGTGGTGTCTTCGAACGGTTCCTCTTCGCCCTCACCAGTTTTTTCGGAGCTCTCATTTGTTTCCTCGGAGATCTCAGTCGCCTCCTCCTGCACCTTCACTGCTTCTTCCACTTGCGCCTTGAGCTCGGTACTGACTGCCGTGCCCATCTCTTCGACAATTCCCGGTAGCGCTTCATTCACATCGCCAATGCTCTCATTAGCAGAGGAAATATCGCCCTTGCTCAAGCTCTCCTTGGCATCAAGCAGGTTACCTTCGGCCTCTTGCAGGCTTTCAGTCATTTCTATCTCTGCCAGATCGCTGACCTGCTCGGCGCCGCTGTCGATCGCGCCCGTAGCCTTATCGGTGGCTACCTGGTTGAACGCCGAAGCCCCACTGGCACGCACTTCGGTCACCGCACTGGAGAACTCTGCTTCGTTGGCCGGAACATCGACCCTTTCGCTTGGCGATACACGATCGGCGGCGTTCTGGTCAGCTTGCTGCGCCTGGTCGCCGATGCTCTCGCCAGATTGCTTCGCGTCTGCGACCTGATCGTCAGTAGGCTCCTTACCCTGGTTCTCGTTGGCCTTGTCGTTCTCCAGCTTTTCGTTCTTGCCGGCGAGCTTCTGCTTGAGAAAGTCCACGGCCATCCACAGGCCCATAGCCTCCATAAAATAGCTGAGCAGCTTCTGGAACGACAGCGAGGTCCAGAACTTGTCCCAACCCGACTCGGGAGCCATCGGCACGACCATCACCTGCTTGTTGAGCATGGTGCCACTGAAGATGGTAATAGCCGTGGTGTCGGTGTCCTTGCCGGTAAAGGTGCCCTTGTAGCCGAACGAACAATTCAGGGCTACCGCACCCTGGCTATCGATCAACTGACCGTTGTCGAATGTCAGCGCAGTCTTGATACCGCTGGTGGACGTCAGGGTAATTGTGTAGGCGCTTTGCCGGTCCGTGGGATCGGCCGGTGACGGCGCACTGGTGCTACGCACAAAAGTGATGGTGCCCTCGGACGTAGTACCGGTATTGCCTTGCGCGGCAGCCGAATACACGTAGTAGGTCATGCCCGGCTGCCCCTTTTCGTTCATCCCCCACAGGTAAGCAAAACCGCGCAGCCAGGTACTGACAGCCACATAGCTGACAAAGTCGAGGCCCTTGAACATGTCGTACTGGTTGAAGAAAGACGCGACCTTGGCTTCTCCATCGGCCACAGTTCCGGTGGTGAACGCATCGTTGAGGGTCGCCTGGAACGCCACCGACATCTTCGAGGACGGCGCGGTCATGATATTGGTGCAAAAACTCAGGGCCTTTTGCATGTTGCTCGCTGCATCTGCCGTAATGGCGATGTCGGGATAGGCCATAGTGTTGAAGTTCAGCGACTCACCTACCGCCATCACCGGAAACAACGAGTCGGTCTTGGAGACCAGCAAATTGTAGATGTAAGTCGGCTTAGTCTGCCCCTTGGAGTCGACGTAGGTGCCGTCCAGGGTAGCGGTGGTGGTGGCGTCGTCATTCAGGGACTTTCCGCTGGCCAGAGGCAGAATATCCAGGTCTTGCAGATAGCCCTGCTGGGGCGAGTTCTTGGCCACATTGGTCGAAGAATTGTAGGCGTTTAGAACCACGACGCTGACGCCTGAAGCGTTGCTCAGTTTAACGGTCTTGTTGATGTCCACAGTGCTCTCCTTGTCGTACGTAGGGTTGGGTCAAACGCTTTCAAAAGGCCACGCAGGCCGTACTGCTACGCACGCCTGCTTGATACTGGGTAACGACGACGGTTCCACCCGTGGGCTTACCGGCGCTGCCAAAGCGGGTGCCTGCATAATCCACATAGGTGAGGCAGCGGGCTCAAGCACCCGCGCCAGATGATCGAGCAAGGCCACGCCCTCGACACGGGTCGTGGCTTTCTTGTAGGAAAAACGCATATCCAGGCTGACTCGTGTACGCCCGCTATCGTTGCGCATCGAGCCATGCCCGAGGTAGCCCCCATCAAACACCAGAATCTGTCCGTAACGCACTGTTACTGGCGCGAAATCGCACTTGCCATAGTCGCTTTCCAGCCACAGCGTGGCGCCCTCCTGAACATCGGTGAAGGGCATCCAGAAGTTCACCTGATCGATCCGTTCGGTGACGCAAATATCGTGGTGAAAGGAGCTGACGCTCGGCGTGCCTGCCAGGTGCACCCGCAATTTCGGGTGACTGGTGTATGAAATGCCACGCCCCACCAGCGGCGCCAACCACTGCAGCATGAAGCTGTGGTAGAGCCGGTAGAACGCGGCATCGGCTGGCTGGCGCTCCATCATGCCGGTCAGTGCCAGGTTATCCCGCGGTCGCAAGCGCCCTTCCTGGCTGCCCGCCGCAGCCTGCTGTTGTTGCAGGTAGTGATGCAGCAACGCCAAACGCTGCACCTTGAACACGTCCCGCGACAGCAAGGCGGCAAAGGGATAGCGCCGGGTATCGTAGTTCAGCAGCAACCAGCTACGTTGCGGCCGCGCACCGGCCGCCGCCACCAGCGCGGCGCGGTCGACTCCGGCAGTCAGGGGTGGCGTTTGCAACATCACAAGGCCTCCGTATCGTCCTGGCGCAGACGTTCGAGCACCTGGCGCAACAACCGCAGGTTGGTGCGCGCACGGTCATAGCCGTGCCAGAGAAACACCCCGCCCTTGTCGCTGGCCTCGACCATTTGCCCGACTAGATGGCCCCAGGACCAGGCGGGCAGCCCCAACCTCGGGTTGGCCAATAGCTGGGCAGTGTCCTGTGAGTCAAGCAGCGCCATACCGCGCAGGCGAATCGGGTGATCTGCCGCCGAACGTCCATCGCCATGCAGCAGCGGCTTGAGGGTGATGGGGTCGTATACGATCTCCAGCTCGCCCGAAGCCAGCTCTGGCGGGCCGTCGGTCCAGGCAATACGGCCGCGCTCCAGGTTGAGCGTCACCACCACACCTGCGATTTCCAGGCTGCTATGGGTAAGACGCAATGTCAGCATTTCCGCCAGGCGGCCATGCACCAGACGCAAGCGATAGTCGCCCACGGCCCAGCCGAGCAAATCGTCGATGCGTCGTGCCGACAACGGCAGGCGCAGGTCTCCAATCAGGGTCTCTCTGCCATTGAAGGCCAGGTCCTGCTCCAGCGGCTGGCCATCGCGCAGGACGACCACCCCCTGTGGAGCAAGGGGCGCAGGAACAATCCGCAAGTGCGCGCCCCTGACCTGGTAAGCACCCACTGCCAGGCACGCCGGGCGTGCCAGCGACTGGCCGCGTAACGCTACCTTATACTGACTGCCGGCGCTCTCCCCCGCTGGCCAGATCAGTCCGATCCAGCTGCGCAGGCCAGGTACCGAAAGGTCCGATTGCAGGTAGCCCGAACTCGGGTTGCCGGCTTCGGCCTTCCAGGTCAACACCCCAGCCTGGTAACGCACGCCGATCAGGCGCTGACCATTGAGGTCCAGGCGCAGGCCCGCGTTCTTGATCCGGCAGAACACCGATAGCGTCAGCTGCCGGGCACTGTCCATGTAAAAGCCGGTCCAGGGTGCCAGGCTCGATTGCAGCAACGCCCCCAGTTCGCCAGTCATGCGTGGCCAATCCACTGTCAGGCCAGCCTTACGTGACCAGGCCGCAGCTGCGCTGCGCAAACTGCCAGGGGAGGCGTTGTTGATTACCCGCGACAGTGCAGCGCTCGCCGAGGAGTAGGTCAGCAGGTGCTCCAGTGCCTCGCGGTTGCCCGGATGACGCCGGGTCTCGGTGCCCTTGGCCGCTAGTTGCACAGCCCCCGGCTCGCGCTGAGCCAGCAGATGCCGCTCGCGCGCATCCAGGCCGCCCCCCCAGGCCAACAGGGCGGCATGGGGGTCGGCGCGGTAACGTTCGCGCAGCCCGGCATCATCGCTCAGGGCCAAGACAAAGCGCCCGGCGGCGGTGTCTGGCTGCCACTGGTAACTGGCCGGCACATCGAAACCGGCGAAGTCACTGAATGCCCGCCTCTCGCGCTTGTCGTAGCGGTCGATCACCCGCAACGGCTCGGTGGCAGCGCGTACCGGTTGGCCGGGGCGAATCAACCCCAGCCGCTCCAGCATCACGGGGTCGGACTGCCCCGCCAAGCGTGGTGGCAGGTAGAAGGTCGAGATGCCAGTAACCCACGACTGCACCGCCGGGTCACGCAGGCTGGCCAGGGTCTGGTGGTCAATCAGCGGGTCGATTCCGGGATATCGCGACCCCACGTAGTTGATCACCGGGTGGTCAGGACCATACAGGTCTTCGAGGTAGTCCAGCAGCACGGCGAAATTGCTGTTCAGGTAACCCTGCCGTCGATAGCCCAACTCACCGATCAACCCCACCTGCCACAGCACCAGGTGCAGGCCGGGATCTGGCTGACGACGGCGGATCAGCATATCGGTGGCTTCATACATCTGCATCCCCGGCTGGCTGGGATCGACCCCCAGGTCGGCGCACAATGTATCCAGCGCACTGACCGCCGCCCGCATGGTTGCCTGGTGCCCTTCGCGCCGGGCGATGGTCACCGCACGGTGGGTGGACAGGACAAACACGCCGGGGTGGCCGTAGAAAATCGCCACCACATGGGCGCCCTCGCGCACATAGTGCAGCATGGCCTCGGTCATCTGCATGTACGTCAGGTAACGCGGCTTGCTGTCGTCGTAGAGCACGTACAGGTCATAGGCATCCGGGCGTTCGGACAGTATCCAGATTTTCGTGGCCGGGTCGGCGACACAATAGAAGACATGGTCGGCCGCCTGGATCCGCGCTTCGTCGCTACGGGTGAAACCCGAGGCTTCGATGCCGGAGCCGAGGATCTCCAAGGTGCCGGGGCGCGCTGGCGGCGTCAGCAGCAAAGCGTCGTCGGTGACCAGCGGGCCACGGGCAGCGATCTCGCGGGCCAGTTTGCGCCAGCGTCGGCGATGGCTTTCGATATCCGGGTAGCCGCTCTCGAAGGGCTGTGGACGTGGGGTAGTCATGCTCACTGTGGCTCTCCTTCACGCGCTCTGCGTGGCCAGGTAATTCATGGCCACCGTGGCCCCGACTTTCACCGGCAGGGGCTTGCCCTGATAGGTGGTATTGCCAAGTACCTGGAATGCCAGGTAGGTGTTGTTGCCGCTGTCCGCCTGCATGCTGGCGACGACATTGGCCTGGTCCTGATCAGACCAACGCCAGCTCGCCGCCTCGTTGTCGGCCTGGGTGTTGCCGGTCTGCAGCAGTGAGGACAGGGTCACCTGCAAAGTTTTGACGTGGCCGGTGTCCTGACTGTTGGCATAGACGTCCTGCACGTACTCGCTGAAGGTCTCCCAACGCTTAGCCACTGGCGTGTTGTCCTGCAGCATGTAGTTGATCAGCAAGCCCAGCCCCGTGCTCTGGCGAGGTTGCAGGCTGGCGATGTCTTGCTCGTCCTGGCTCTTCCAGGCGTCAAGGACCTTGCTAACGCTCTGGAAGGCGACGTAAATCACCGCCCCTTCGATCAGGGTCGGCAGCGCCTTAGTCATAACCCAGCTACCAATACTGTTGAGCACCTTCATCACCGCACCCGGCTGCACGTCGACGTCGGTGTCGATATCCGTGTCGACGTCAATGTCGATGTCCGTCTCGGTGTCGGTGACCACGTCGATGTCCACGTCGATATCCACGTCCACATCAACGTCCACTACGGCGATGAAGTCCACATCCACATCGATATCGATATCCACGTCGACGTCCACATCGATATCAATATCGATGTCGACATCCACATCCACATCGATGTCCACATCGATATCAATATCGACGTTGACCGGGTCGGCACTGTCGCCAACACCACTTCCGGGGCCTGCGATATCACCCGTGCTGTTGAGGCTGCTCTGGATGTTACTGGCCAGCTTGGAGACGTTCTGTCCCAGCCATTGCAGGCCGTTGGCGACGCTGCCGAGTAAGTTGATCGCGGCGTCCAGGGTCATCGCCAGTTGCACGGTAAAGAACGCCCCGTAGACCATGTCGTAGGCCACGGCGTACCAGGGTATCTGCGGGTTGGCATAGGACTGGGCGATGAACTGCTGGCCATCAAGGGTACCGACAAAGCCCCAAGTGATGGTGTCGGGATTACCCTCCCAGGCCAGATCACGGATGATCGCGGTGGTTAGCAGGCCACCCTGGGCGGTCGCGCCCGCACTGGACAGACTACTGGCAAAGAAATCCAAACTCAGCGTAGTACCGGTGACCGGGGTATAGCTGGCCACGCCGTTGGCGATGGTCAGGGTGCCTACGGTAGTGCTCGGCAGGATGAAGCCCATGGAGCTGCCACTCGGCGGCTCGTAGCAGTAGTAACTACCAGGGTAGGCATACAGCTGGTTGGTGGCCCAATAGCCGATGGCCGAATACAGGCCAAAGGTCAAACCGGGAGCACCGTTGTCCTGAAAGAAAGTCTGCGCAGCGGCGTTCAACGAGGTTACCGGTGTTTGCTCGACCAGCGCGGCAAAGTTCAGCGAAGCAGGGCTGTACGGCTGGCTGGCAAAGGACTGGTAGAAAGTCCAGCCGGAGGTGGCCACATTAATGTCGGTGCTGCCGAGGTCGATCAGGTTGCTGTCGGGAATCAGCGCATTGCTGACCGCGACCTTGAGCGGAAACTGGTCGCTGTGGCGGGTCACTACCACACGGGCTAGGGCCTCACTGGTGGTAAAACTGGCGTTGTCATTGGCCGCCACCGAGCCCAGCAGGGTGTAGGTCGGCACATAGTCAGCGGGGTTGGTCGAGGGCGGATCGGTCTGCGCCGGCGACATCGTGGTGTAGACGTCCAGGGCCTCGGATGTGGTGTTGTTGACCTGAATTGGATAAGTGGCAGCCATTTCAAAGCATCTCCATTGCGTTATTGATCGCGCGGGGCGCGGGGCTTATTTCTCGACCGGTGATTTCACTTCCACGACGTCTTCTTTGCCTTCGCGGACATCCTCCATGTCCTCTTGCACTTGCTCGCTGACCTTCAAGGTTTCCCGCGTCACTTCGAGCTCGGACTTGATCTGCTCACCCAGTTGGCGACTCACTTGTGCACCCATCTCGCTAATCACCTGAGGAATATCGTGATGCGCTTGTAGCAGCTCCTGAGTGGCGCGCGGCAGGTCGTTGCGTAAGCTCACCCGAGCCTCGACCAGGTTGCTCTGCACCTCCTGCAGCCGACTGGTGATCTCTATTGCGCCTAACTCACGTACCTGCTCCTGCAGCTGGTTCAGGGTGTCGCCCAACTGCTCGCGGACAACTTCCTTGAGGGTCTCGGGGATGCTGTCGCGCAAACGCTGCACCACGCACTGAAGGTCGTCGAGCATTGGCAACGATGCGAATACGCCGGCCAGCTCTTCACGCAATGCACTACGCAGTGCTTCACTCACCTCCTGTGCCACAGCCTGAGCATCAATCACCACGCGTTGGTCGATCGGCTGATTGGCGGCGCGGCGTGCCTTGAAGTAGCCGACCACCGCGATCACCGCACCGACGATGGTCACCACCGAGGACACCAGGCCGATCAGGCTTATGGTCAGATTGGAGATATCCAGGGCATCGAGGTCCTGCATACGCTCGGCGGGTGCTGCAACAGCGCCGGGGGCGACGACCGATGAACCGATGCCGGCATTGCTCGGGACGGCGATCACCCGTTGACCGTCGAGGCTACCCACCAGCACCGGCAACAGCCCTGCCGCCGCTGGCCCAGAGACCCACCCGGCAGCTACGAACGAACCTATTAGCGTCAACGCGCCACCATCACTCAGGCAGCCGTTGTCATAGTTCAGCCTCGCTGTACTGCCCCCCGACAGGGTCCATTGCAACTGCAGGCCGCTGGTGGAGTCACTCGGTTCAGCAGTAGTCGTTACAACCTTGCTGCGAAAACTGATACGTCCCAAGGAGGCCGTGGCAACCCCCAGGTAAGGCGCCGCTTGCAGGTCATAATCCAGGCCCGGTGCGCCATCAATGGCCATGCTCCAGAGATAGGCATAGTTGCGCGCCCAGCTTAGGACCAGACCGAGCTGGGTGGCATCGATTGTCTGGAATGGTGGATGAGCGTCGAAGAACCCACGCAGGATCGCATCGGCGTCAATATCTGGGGCTTTCAGGCTGGCTTGCAGGTTGTCGATAAGGTCACTGACCAATTGCGAGCTGGGGGCCGCCATCAGGTTGCGCACCAGGTTCAGAGCCTGGCCCATGGCCCTGACTTGCGTCTGGCCCAGGGCGAGTTGCTGACCCGGACTGGCTTCAAGATCAAATACCCCGCTGGCCACGGGGAACAGTGACGTGGCGTCCGCCAGGACAATGCCCTGAGGCCCTGCTGACAACGCGACCCGTGCTTGCGCGTGCGGCGCCAGCACCACGCTACCGTCGCCCAGCCCCAGCCGTTGGCTATCGGGAGCGAGTACTAGGCCGCCGCGCTCCAGGCGGGAAACCTGCACCACCACAAGGTTCAGATCAGTGTCATTGCGCAGGGATAACTCAAAGGGCGTATTCAAACGATAGGGGACGGCAGACATGAGATCCTCCTTTTCTCGACGAAAGCAGCAGTGGCTGCTAGTAGAAAAGCCAAGAAGGAAATCAATGAAATCAGAGGTACAGGCCGTGGCTTACAGGCAGGGGCGAAGCATTACTTGCGGCCAGGGCAGTCCTTTGCTGGGTTCCAGTCTCTTCCTGAGCGGTCGCTGATTGCGATGCCTGCAATATAGTCACCCATGAATGGGCGCCATAGATTGTTTGGCGATACCTTTCATTGACCGTCTGAGGTAACAGAATAAGTTAACTGCACGCGTGGCCGCTGGATATAGAGCATTAACAAAAATACCCGCATCTCTCGATGCGGGTATTTTTGTTAATGCTCCACACAGACGGCTAGATTTTACACCGCCTGTATACGGGCTTTACAGCCAATAGGCTACAGGCTCAGCTGACGATTGGACGCCTTGAGGAACTCGCGTTTAAGGTCTTCATAAGTGTGCACCGCCGGGAACTGCGGGAATTCGCGAATCACGTTGTCCGGCGCATGGAACAGGATGCCGGCATGGGCTTCGCTGAGCATGGTGGTGTCGTTGTACGAGTCACCGGCGGCGATCACGCGGTAGTAGAGGCTCTTGAACGCGAGGACTGACTGACGCTTGGGGTCTTTCTGGCGCAGTTGGTAATCCACCACCCGATCGGTTCCATCGGTGATCAGCTTGTGGCACAGCAACGTGGGGAAACCCAGTTGGCGCATCAGCGGCTGGGAGAACTCGTAAAAAGTGTCGGAAAGAATTACCACTTGAAAGCGTTCGCGCAGCCAGTCAACAAACTCCACCGCGCCGTCCAGCGGCTTGAGTGTGGCGATCACTTCCTGGATATCGGACAGCTTCAAGCCATGCTCGTCCAAAATGCGCAGGCGCTGCTTCATCAGCACGTCATAGTCCGGAATATCCCGGGTGGTCGCTTTTAGCGATTCGATGCCAGTTTTTTCCGCGAAGGCGATCCAGATTTCCGGGACCAACACACCTTCCAGGTCGAGACACGCGATTTCCACAGGACACTCCTAGCTTGGATTTATGTGAGAGGCGGCACTCTAGCGGCTACCCCAAGGGTCTGCAACGCAGACTCTTATACCCAAATAGAAGGTCTACCAAGCAACTTGGTTATTTAGTCGCATAACCAGCTTTTGCTACCATCGCCACACAAGACGCGCCGACGTCACCATAACTAGGAATTCAAGCCGATGAGCCACCCCTTCGATGCAGCCGAACTGGCGGCGAGCTACGCCAACAAGTCGCCTCAGGACATTCTCAAACTCGCTTCTGAGCATTTTGGCGATGAGTTGTGGCTGTCATTCAGCGGCGCGGAAGATGTGGTGCTGGTCGACATGGCCTGGAAGCTCAACAAAAACGTCAAGGTTTTCAGCCTCGACACCGGCCGCCTGCACCCGGAAACCTACCGCTTTATCGATCAAGTGCGTGAGCACTACGCCATCAGCATCGACATACTCTCGCCGGAGGCCGCCGCGCTGGAGCCTTTCGTTAAAGAAAAAGGTCTGTACAGCTTCTACAAGGATGGCCACGGCGAATGCTGCGGCATCCGCAAGACCGCCCCGCTACGTCGCAAGCTTGCTACGGTAAAAGCCTGGGCCACCGGCCAACGCCGCGATCAGAGCCCAGGCACACGCAGCCAGGTTGCCGTGGTGGAAGTCGACGGGGCCTTTTCGACGCCCGACAACATCCTGTACAAGTTCAACCCGCTGGCGCAGATGAGCAGCGAAGACATCTGGGCCTATATCCGCATGCTGGAGCTGCCCTACAACAGCCTGCATGAACGCGGTTTTATCAGCATCGGCTGCGAGCCTTGCACGCGTCCGGTACTGCCAAATCAGCACGAGCGCGAAGGCCGTTGGTGGTGGGAAGAAGCCACACAGAAAGAATGCGGCCTGCACGCTGGCAATCTGATCACCAGAATTTGATGGCGAAGACGTAAAGCCGATACAAAAAAGGCCAATCATCAATTGGCCTTTTTCTTGTCCGCACCGCTCAGCTTTTATCCGCCTGGCGCTGACGGCGCACCATATAACGCTCTACGTAAGAGCACGAAGGAATCACCGTATAACCCAGCCGTTCGGCATACTGCAGTGCATGTTCAGTCAATGCCGCTGCGATTCCGCGCCCACGCAACGTGCTGGGGACGAAGGTGCGGTAAATATCCAGGGTTTGCTTTCCCAGATCCATGTAAGCCAGGTATGCACGATCACCATCCACTGTGGTCTCGAATTGATGGCCTGCCAGATCATGGTGAATGGACAACGCCTCGCTCATCGCAATTCCTCTGTTAACTCGCGCAACCCGCTCGCGCTTGTGTAGCAATCGAGTTGCAGCATCTTGCACCTATTAAGTTGTAGGCAATTATCACGAGCTTATCAGGCCAAAACCTGTGAGGTCACGCGAATCAATGACTTAGATCACACGCCAGGGCATTTGCACGCCAGCACAGCCGAGCATTGCTGCTGCCAGAGGCGCATTTCGTTCCGGCTTCACCCAACAACTCACCCGCGAGGGAAATACCGCAAAACCTTGCAGCTACTCTCAACACTCGGCGTAATGCCAACGTGACAATAAGCACTGCGCAAATAACTGCCGACCAGTCCAAGGCTGATGGTTTTTTAACCAGATGATACCCAGTATTCGACCAGCCACAGTGTTCGTAGAAAAAAACCTGTGTGGCTTGCCTTGCCTCCGTTTACTTACTACACGTTACGGGTAGTATGTACGCCGGCTAATTTCCTACTATTAGGAAATTGCTTTTATGGAAAAACTCCACCTCAAGGGGAACACGATGAACAACGTTCTGAAATTCTCTGCTCTGGCATTGGCCGCAGTTCTGGCTACCGGTTGCAGCAGCATGTCCAAAGAAACTGAAGCTCGTTTGACTGCAACTGAAGATGCAGCCGCTCGCGCTCAAGCCCGTGCCGACGAAGCCTATCGCAAGGCTGATGACGCTATGGCTGCTGCTCAGAAGGCTCAGCAAACTGCTGACGAAGCCAATGAGCGCGCTCTGCGTATGCTGGAAAAAGCCAGCCGCAAGTAATAGCCCACAAGGCTATGAACAAGCCGACCCCGTTTCTGGGTCGGCTTTTTTATTGCCAAGCGAAGTACCCACTACTCGACAAACAATAAAAAATCCGTCAGCGCTTACGCATAACGGGCTTTTAGAACAGCGAAGTCAGATAGCCGGCTCAGTCGCCACTATGGCCTGATCAGGCTGAGCAATTTCAATCGGCAAGCCATCTTCAGCGGCGACTACTTCGCGCAGCATTTCCCAATCCAGGCGCAGATCGGCGAATTGATCGTTCTTCAGCAGCGCATTGATTACCGCTGTGTGCTTATCGACTACCGAAGCGTCACCGGTATCATCCAGAGGTGCGTGCGCTTCCAGGTAAACCTTGCCGCCGCTACGGCCAAACTTGTATGGCTCGTTGATAATGCGTACCGGGGTGCCCACCGAAACCATCGAAGCCAACTTCAGCACGTTATGGTTGAGCATGCGGAAGCAGCCATGGCTAACGCGCATACCGATACCAAACTTCTTGTTCGAGCCATGAATCAGGTAGCCCGGCACTGACAAGCCCAGCTTGTATGGACCCAATGGATTATTCGGGCCTGGCGGCACATAAGCTGGCAGCGGGTCGCCCTCGGCAGCATGCTCATCACGAATCGACTGCGGTGGCGTCCAGCCCGGATTCGGCGTCTTGGCAGTAATACGCGCATTGGCAACCGGCGAACTCCAGCCCTCACGACCGATACCCAACGGATAGGTGTAAACCACGTTACGACCTTTCGGGTAGTAGTACAGGCGGTACTCGGCGAGGTTGATCACGATGCCTTCACGCGGGCCGGGTGGCAGAATGTAGCGCGTCGGCAGAATGATCTCGTTGCCGGCGCCCGGCAGCCAAGGATCAACCCCTGGGTTGGCCACGACCATTTCCAGGTAACCCAGGTCATTGACCACACCTAAATCCGCAAAGGTGTCTTCATATTTGGCCTGGATCACCTGAACCTCACCGACAATATCTTCGCCAGGCAGCGGCAACGGAAACTCAAGCGCACTGGCAGACGCTACCGCGAAGACAGCGGCAAGCGGCAGGCAGCGGGTGACGGCAATGGCACGCGACAACATCCGGTAGTTCCTGACGAAAATGGTGGTTAACAGGTGGGTAATGATAGGGCTCGATTGTACACCGGTTGATCAAGCGCCGGGATAGCTCAACGCCCCGGCAATAGAGGCCGATCGCCACGCTTTTCTGCTTCGAGTGTCGCCCGACAGGCCGGACATAAACGCTTGTCGCGCAGCATCGTCTTATCCAGATCGCGCCATACCGGCTGCGCAGGCAACAAGCCGCCGCACAATGTACGGTCGGCAAACTGACCCAATTCAAGCTGGCGCGCCAACAAGTGCACGCGCGCTTCTCGACAGGCGAACAGGTCGAGCTGCTCGTCAGGTTCGATCAGTTGGTAGGCG
This sequence comes from Pseudomonas sp. C7.1, assembly GCF_056312395.1. Taxonomy (NCBI): domain Bacteria; kingdom Pseudomonadati; phylum Pseudomonadota; class Gammaproteobacteria; order Pseudomonadales; family Pseudomonadaceae; genus Pseudomonas; species Pseudomonas sp. C7.1. The sequence goes on from NZ_JBWDTL010000003.1 coordinate 1,822,225, forward strand.
TACAACGACCAGGCAGGACGCGGCATTGAGGGCTCCAGTGCGGGGGCGCCACATTAGCCGAAAGGCACGGTACAGAAAAGCCTGTCAGAGCAAAGGTTTCAGGGTCGGCCAAACGTTCTCCAGCAGCTTGGGTTGTGCCTCTGCTGTGGGGTGAATGCCATCGTTTTGCATCAGCGAAGGCACGCCACCTACGCCCTCCAGCACAAAAGGCACCAGGGCAGCGTTATGTTCCTGCGCTACCTTGGGGAACACCTCAGCGAACGCAGTGGTGTAGCGCACACCGTAATTAGGGGGTAGCTGCATGCCAAGGATTAGCACTTTGGCGCCTTCTTGCTGCGATGCCTGCACCATGGCCGCAAGGTTTTGTTGCAATTGCGCTGGAGGCTGACCACGCAGGCCATCATTGCCTCCCAACTCGATAATCACCAGCTCCGGCTGATGCTCTGCAAGTAGCGCAGGCAGCCGTGCGGCGCCGCCTGCGCTGGTGTCGCCACTGATTGAGGCGTTGACCACCTGAAGATCAAAACCCTGCTCGATCAGGCGTTTTTCCAGCAAAGCGACCCAGCCCTGGCGTGTATCCAGGCCAAAAGCTGCGCTGATACTATCGCCAACGACCAGTACGGTACCCGCGAATGCCGCAGGCCCCCACAGCAGCAGGCTCAGAGCAGTACCGATCAACCACTTACGCATTGGATTCTCCATGAGCTCAAGTATTCTCACCGCGCGAAACCTTAGCAAAGTGGTTCCCAGCACGGAAGGCGAACTCACCATACTTCATGATCTGTCGCTGGAGCTGGTTTCCGGTGACAGTCTGGCGATTGTCGGCAGCTCCGGCTCGGGCAAATCCACCCTGCTCGGCCTGCTCGCCGGCCTCGATCTACCCAGCAGTGGCAGCGTGGTGCTGGCCGGTAACGACCTGGCCAGCCTTGATGAAGATCAGCGCGCACGGGTTCGCGCCGAGCACGTCGGCTTCGTCTTCCAATCCTTCCAGCTGCTCGACAGTTTGAATGCCCTGGAAAACGTCATGCTGCCATTGGAGCTTGAAGGCCATGCCGATGCCCGCCAGCGCGCCCGCACCCTGCTCGACCGCGTCGGTCTGGGCCAGCGCCTGACCCATTACCCACGCCAACTCTCCGGCGGCGAGCAGCAACGCGTAGCCATCGCCCGCGCTTTTGCCGCCGAGCCTGCAGTGCTGTTTGCCGACGAGCCCACCGGCAACCTCGACAGCCATACCGGTGAGCGCATCAGTGATCTGTTGTTCGAGCTGAACAAGGAGCGCGGCGCCACCCTCGTGCTGGTCACCCACGACGAGCGCCTAGCGCACCGCTGCCAACGCCTGATCCGCCTGGAAGGCGGCCACCTGGTCGACCACGTGGAACCCTGATGAACCATTTACCCTTTACCCGCCTGTTATCACTGGCCAGCCGTCAGATGCTGCGCGATGCCCGCGCCGGCGAGCTGCGTGTGCTGTTTTTCGCCTTGCTGATCGCAGTCGCTGCCAGCACGGCTATCGGTTATTTCAGCGCACGGCTAAACGACGGCATGCTGCTGCGCGCCACCGAGTTTCTCGCCGCCGACCTGCGCCTGACCGGCAGCTCGCCCAGCGCACCCGAGCAAATCAGCAGCGGCAAGCAGCTGGGGCTGGAGCATGCCCAGCTGGTCGAGTTTTCCAGTGTGGTGGCCAGCGATGCCGGCATCCAGCTGGCCAGCATCAAAGCAGCGGACAGCGCCTACCCACTGCGCGGCCAACTAAAGAGTGCCGCCGCGCTGTATGACGTCGAACAAACCGGCGCCGGCCCACAGCCCGGTGAAGCCTGGGCCGAAGCCCGCCTGTTTGTCGCCCTCGACCTCAAACCCGGTGACAGCGTCGAGGTCGGCGCGAAAACCCTGCGTTTGACCCGCGTATTGACCTTCCTCCCGGATGAAGCCGGCGACTTCTACAGCCTGACCCCGCACCTGCTGATGCACCCGGATGACCTGGCCGCCACAGGCGTGGTGCAACCCGGCAGCCGCGTGCGCTATCAGGAACTGTGGCGCGGCGAAGCGGATGCCTTGGCACAGTATCGCCAGGGCATCACCCTCGCCCCCAACCAGCGCCTGGAAGACGCCAAAGATGGCAATCGCCAGGTTGGTAACGCCCTGGGACGCGCCGAACGTTATCTGAATCTAGCCAGCCTGGCCGCCGTGCTACTGGCCGGGGTTGCGGTGGCCTTGTCGGCGGCACGCTTTGCCGCCAGGCGTTTCGATGCCAGCGCACTGCTGCGCTGCCTGGGATTGTCACGCAACCAGGCACTCGGCCTGTTCAGCCTGCAACTGGCACTGTTGGGCATCACCGCCAGCCTGATCGGCGCCCTGCTGGGCTGGCTGGCGCAGCTTGCGCTATTCAACCTGCTGCAGGAGCTGCTGCCAGCACAGATTCCGCCTGGCAGCCTATGGCCCGCGCTGGCCGGCATGGCCACCGGACTTGTGGCGCTGGCCGGTTTCGCCTTGCCGCCACTGGCCGCGCTGGGCCGCGTGCCGCCGCTGCGGGTATTGCGCCGCGATCTGCTGCCCGTGCCGGCCAGCTCCTGGTTGGTGTATGGCGCAGCATTGCTGGCGCTGGGCCTGATCATGTGGCGTCTGAGCCTCGATATACAACTGACCTTCGCCCTACTCGGCGGCGGCCTGGTCACCGCCCTGCTACTCGGTGGCCTGTTACTGCTCGGCTTGCAGAGCCTGCGCCGTATGCTGGCCGGCGCTTCGCTGCCCTGGCGGCTGGGGTTGGGCCAATTGCTGCGTCACCCACTCGCGGCCGCTGGGCAATCGCTGGCGTTTGGCCTGATTATTCTGGCCATGGCGCTGATCGCCTTGCTGCGTGGTGAGCTGCTCGACACCTGGCAGGATCAGCTGCCCGAAAATGCACCTAACCACTTCGCCCTGAATATCCTGCCGGCGGACAAGGACGCTTTCGCAGCTCGCCTCAACGAACTATCACCGCACCCTGCCCCACTGTTCCCCGTGGTGCCTGGGCGACTGGTGATGATCAATGGCGAACCGGTACGGCAGATCGTCAGCAAGGAATCCCAGGGTGAACGGGCGATTCGCCGTGACCTGAGTCTGACCTGGGCCGCCGATTTGCCAGCAGATAACAATCTGATCGCCGGCAGTTGGTGGACGGACGCCAACACAAACGAATTACCGGGCGTATCGGTGGAATCCGAACTGGCCGAAAGTCTGCAACTGAAACTGGGTGACCGCCTGAGCTTTAGCGTTGGCGGTCTTAACCGCGATGCGGTGGTCAGCAGCTTGCGTGAAGTCGACTGGAACAACTTCCAGCCCAACTTCTACATGATATTCCAGCCCGGCACCCTGCAGGATCTGCCGGTGACCTACCTGACCAGCTTCTACCTGCCGCCGCAATACGAAAAGCAACTGGTCGAACTGTCGCGCGCTTTCCCGGCCGTGACCTTGTTGCAGGTTGAAGCGCTGCTGGAACAACTGCGCAGCATCCTTGCCCAGGTCACCCTGGCCATTGAGTTCGTCCTGCTGTTCGTTCTGGCCGCCGGCCTGGCAGTGCTGTTCGCCGGGCTACAAGCCACCTTGGATGAGCGTATCCGTCAGGGCGCTCTGCTGCGCGCCCTAGGTGCCGAACGCAAGTTGCTGATCAAAGCGCGCCGCGCCGAGTTCGGCCTGCTCGGTGCATCGAGCGGGTTGCTGGCAGCCTTTGGCTGTGAGCTGATCAGCTTCCTGCTCTATCGCTTTGCCTTCGATCTCGCCTGGCAACCGCACCCCTGGCTGCTGTTGCTGCCATTGATCGGTGCGCTGCTGGTGGGCACGGCTGGCGTTCTCGGTACCCGCCGCGCCTTGAATATCAGCCCGCTGACGGTGCTGCGCGAGGGCTGATAGACTCGCGCACCACTTTTCTTAGCCGTCTGAAAGCCTGTTTAACGCAGCAGGGCCGACGCGCAGCAGACGTTGAACAGGTTTTTATGAGTCGCTACCGCCCACCCCGCTCCGCCGGCACTGCCCTGATCACCCCCGAGGGCGAGGCCCGCATGCGCGCCGAGCTGCATGAGCTGTGGCATGTGCGCCGCCCCCAGGTTACTCAATCGGTCAGTGAAGCCGCCGCCCAGGGTGATCGCTCGGAAAACGCCGAGTACACCTATGGCAAGAAAATGCTGCGTGAGATCGACAGCCGCGTACGTTTTCTGACCAAGCGCCTGGAAAACCTCAAGGTCGTCAACGCCCGCCCCAGCGACCCGGACAAGGTCTACTTCGGCGCCTGGGTCACCCTGGAAGATGAAGACGGCAACGAGTCGCGCTACCGCATCATCGGCCCGGATGAGCTGGACCTGAAAAACAACCTGATCAGCATCGACTCGCCCCTGGCCCGCGCCCTGATCGGTAAAAGCCTGGACGCCGAAGTACGGGTGCAAACCCCAACCGGCGAGAAGACTTGGTACATCGTCGCGATCGACTACCCGTGACCGAACAGAACATGCTCCCCGACCATGACGCGCCACACCAGCAAGCCCGCCTTGAGTGGGACGAGCAGGGCCAACCGCTGTCCAGCCAATTCGCCGACGTGTATTTCTCCAATGAGAACGCGCTGGCGGAAACCCGTTATGTGTTTCTCGCCAACAACCAGCTGCCGGAACGCTTCGCCGCGTTGACGGCCGATCAGCAACTGGTCATTGGCGAAACCGGCTTCGGCACCGGGCTGAATTTCCTTTGCGCCTGGCAGCTGTTCGATCAACACGCCGTGGCGGGTGCGCGCCTGCATTTTGTCAGCGTGGAAAAATACCCGTTACACAAAGCCGACCTTCAACGTGCGCTGGAGCTGTGGCCGGAACTGGCGCCCTACGCCGAACAGTTGCTGGCGCAATACGTGGCGCTGCACCCGGGTTTTCAGCGCCTGGCGTTTGCCGGCGGGCGTATCGTTCTGACCCTCCTGATCGGCGATGCGCTTGAGCTGTTCGGGCAGCTAGATGGCCAGGTAGATGCCTGGTTTCTCGACGGTTTCGCCCCGGCGAAAAACCCAGATATGTGGACGCCAGAGCTATTTGCCGAATTGGCCAGGCTGTCCCACGCCAGCACCACCTTGGGCACCTTTACCAGCACCGGCTATGTACGCCGCCGGCTGAATGATGCCGGTTTCAAGATGAAGCGCGTGCCGGGCCTGGGCAAGAAATGGGAAGTGCTTAAAGGCGGCTTTATCGGCACCGCTGAGGCGACCGAAAAGCCCTGGTTTGCTCGCCCGCCACAGCCTGCTGGCCCGCGTACCGCCGTTGTGATTGGTGCAGGTCTTGCCGGCTGCGCCACTGCCGCCAGCCTGGCCCAACGCGGCTGGCAGGTCACTTTGCTGGAGCGTCACCCTGCAATCGCCCAGGAAGCCTCTGGCAATCCGCAAGGCGTGCTTTACCTCAAGCTTTCGGCCCATCACACCACTCTGTCACGCCTGATCGTTAGCGGTTATGGCCACACTCGCCGACAACTGGAGCGCCTGCAAAAAGGCCAGGACTGGGACAACTGCGGCGTGCTGCAACTGGCTTTCGACGCCAAGGAAGCGCAACGCCAGGCGCAGCTGGCGACGGCCTTTCCGGCCGACTTGCTGACAAACCTGGACAGAAGCGCTGCCGAGGACAAAGCCGGCATCAGTTTACCGGCCGGAGGTCTGTTCTACCCCGAGGCCGGCTGGGTGCATCCGCCGGCACTGTGTGCACTGCTTAGCCAGCACCCCAATATCCAACTGCAACTGCATCAGGAAGCTCTGGAGCTAAGCCGTGACGGTGATAGCTGGCAGGCCTGGAATGGTGAGCAACTGCTGGCCAGCGCCAGTGTGGTGGTGCTGGCCAGCGCTGCCGAGATCAAGAGTTTTAGTCAGGCTGCGCACTTGCCGCTTAAGCGTATTCGCGGGCAGATAAGCCGCCTGCCGGCCACGGCCGCCAGCCGCGCACTAAGCACGGTGGTGTGCGCCGAGGGTTATGTTGCGCCGGTACGCCAGGATGAACATACGCTGGGCGCGAGCTTTGACTTCAACAGTGACGACCTGACGCTGAGCAGCGCCGATCACGCAAGCAACCTGCAGCTATTGAAAGAAATATCGCCTGAGTTAGCCAATCAGCTAAACACCGTTGAACTAGACCCCGAGCAACTGCAAGGCCGCGCCGCGTTTCGCTGTACCAGCCCGGACTATCTGCCGATTGTCGGCCCCTTAGCCGAAGCAGCAGCTTTCAACGAGGCCTATGCGGTGCTAGGCAAGGATGCCCGTCAGGTGCCGGACACGCCCTGCCCTTGGCTTGATGGTCTGTATATCAACAGCGGGCATGGTTCACGCGGCCTGATCACCGCGCCGCTGTCCGGCGAGCTGATCGCTGCCTGGCTGAATAACGAGCCGCTGCCCGTGCCTGCCGATGTGGCGCAGGCCTGCCATCCCAATCGTTTCGCCTTGCGCGCTCTGATCCGCAATAAGTTCTGATCCCGAATCGAGGCGGACAAGGCTTCGCCATCTCCGCCCTACGCGCGTGCACAATCATCAGCCGCGCAGGCTGAAGCGCCAGGCGCGGTGGATTTTCGGGTTACGGGCAAAGTCTGGATCGAGGGTCGATGCGCTGATGTCTTCAACCTGATAACGCGCCGCCAGGCTCTCATCGAGCTCAAATTTGCGGAAGTTGTTGGAGAAATACAGCACGCCGTCCTTGGTCAGGCGCGCCATGGCCAGGTCGAGCATCTGCACGTGGTCACGCTGGATGTCGAAGATGCCTTCCATGCGCTTGGAATTGGAGAAGGTCGGCGGATCGATAAAGATCAGCTCGTACTCGCCACGATCCTCGGCCAGCCAGGCCATCACATCGCCCTGTTCCAGCTTGTTCTTGTCCGAGTAGCCGTTAAGCGACAAGTTGCGCCGCGCCCAGTCCAGGTAGGTTTTCGACAGGTCAACGCTGGTGGTGGTACGCGCGCCGCCCTTAGCCGCATGCACGGTGGCCGTGGCGGTGTAGCAAAACAGGTTGAGGAAGCGCTTGCCGGCGGCCTCTTTCTGAATACGCAGACGCAGCGGACGGTGGTCGAGGAACAGGCCGGTATCCAGGTAATCGGTGAGGTTAACCAGCAGCTTTACGCCGCCCTCACTGACTTCCATAAACTGGCCTTGGGTGGCCTGACGCTGATACTGCTTGGTGCCGCTCTGACGTTCGCGGCGCTTGATCACGACTTTACTCTTGTCGACGCCCAACGCCTGCGGAATCGCAGCGATGGCGTCAAACATACGCGCCTTGGCTTTTTCCGGATCAATGGACTTGGGGGCGGCATATTCCTGCACATGCACCCAGTCACCATACAAATCCACCGCCATGGAATATTCCGGCATATCTGCGTCGTACAGGCGGTAGCACTCAACGCCTTCCTTGCGCACCCACTTGCCCAACTGCTTGAGGTTCTTCTGCAGGCGGTTGGCAAACATCTGCCCGCCTTCACTCAGACGCGCTTGTTCGAGCACCGGTGCAGGTGCAGGAGCCGGTTTAACTGGGTTGCCATTCTTGTTGTACTGGCGCTCCAGCGGCTCAAGCGGTGCCTTATCGGCCTCAGCCTGTTCGCGCTCGCGTTCACGCTGCTCGGGGGTACGACGCTCGCCGGTAACGAACTGCTCGGGCTGCACCTTGATCAGCAGCAACTTACATGGCAGCGCGCCGTTCCAGAAGGCGTACTGCTTGTGGCTGCGAATACCCATGCGTTTGCCCAGATCCGGGGCGCCAGTAAACACCGCCGCTTCCCAGCCCATGCACGCCTGACGCAGGCGCTCACCAAGGTTCTGGTAGAGGTAGAGCAAACTGGCTTCATCACCCAGACGCTCCCCGTAGGGTGGGTTGCAGATCACCAGGCCTTTCTGGTGCTGATCCGGACGCGGCTCAAAGGTCGCCACTTCGCCCTGATAAACCTTGATCCAATCGCTCATGCCCGCGCGTTCGATATTATTGCGCGCTGGCTGAATCAGCCGTGGGTCGGCTTCGTAACCGCGAATCCACAACGGCGGTTTGGCCATACCTGCTGCTGCGCGCTCTTCGGCCTCGGCATGCAGTTTCTTCCACAAGGCTGGCACGTGACCCAGCCATTTGCTGAAGCCCCATTGCTCACGGATCATATTCGGCGCGATGTCGGCGGCGATCATCGCTGCCTCAACCAGGAAGGTGCCGACGCCGCACATCGGGTCAGCCAGTGCGCCGCCTTCGGCAGCGATACGTGGCCAACCGGCGCGAATCAATACGGCAGCGGCGAGGTTTTCCTTCAGCGGGGCAGCGCCCTGCTGCAGGCGGTAACCACGCTGGTGCAGGCTGTGGCCGGAGAGGTCGAGAGAGAGAATTGCCTCGCCGCGATCCAGGCGCAGGTGAATGCGCAGGTCCGGGTTGATTTTGTCGACCGATGGCCGCGTGCCGTCTTTAAGGCGCAGCTTGTCGACAATGGCGTCCTTGACCTTCAGGGCACCGAAATGGGTGTTGTCGATACCCGAGCCGTTACCGCTGAACTCCACGGCCAGGCTACCAGTGGATTCCAGGTGCTCGAACCAGTCGACCTCCAGCACGCCTTCGTAGAGGCTCTGGGCGTCCTGCACGCTGTAGCGTTTGAGCACCAATAGCACGCGGTTGGCCAGGCGCGACCACAGGCACAAACGGTAGGCAGTTTCCATGTCGGCCATGCCACGGATGGCCGAGGTGTGCTCACGCGCGTCTTCAAGGCCGAGGCTGCTGGCTTCTTCGAGCAGCAGGCCTTCGAGACCCTTGGGGCAGGTGAGAAAGAGTTCGTAACGATCCGACATGGGAGCTTCCAGTGTGCCTAAGGCAATAAACGGCGTGCAGCAAAATCAGCACGCCCAAAATAAGTGACAAAGCGTCGCAGTGCGACCCTTCGTCGGAATAAACAACAGTCTCAATCGCAATTCATTCGCGATAGCAAAATACCAGCACATCCGGCGCATATGCCCACAGCATAGGCCTCGGAGTGAAGAATCAGCAGCCGGCCACAATGTCTTATGGCCTGACCCGCAAAAATGTTACGTCCTTATGACGAAACGATCATTCACAGGCACCCGCGCATTGGTTAGAAATCTACCCAGGCCAGCACTGCAACAGTGCAGGCAAGGAGGCTCGCGACGCCGGCAGCGGACTCCGTAGGCAGAACGTTTCTGCCTGACCTTGCTACAAGGTCTAAGGGACATAACAGTCAACATTGAGGGCTTCACCCTATGAGAAGACTTAAGCGTGATCCGTTAGAAAGAGCTTTTTTGCGCGGCTATCAATACGGCATCAGTGGTAAATCCCGCGAACTCTGCCCCTTCACCCTCCCCTCTGTCCGCCAAGCCTGGTTAAACGGCTGGCGCGAAGGCCGCGGTGACAACTGGGACGGCATGACCGGCACCGCCGGCATCCATCGACTCAACGAACTTCACGCTGTCGGCTGATCCAGGAACCTACCGACTCACCATGCGCGCTCCATCCGAGCGGCGGGCGCAAGCCTAGGGGCTCCTTTAGGGAGCCCTTTTTATGGTCTGCCATCCATGGCGGCCACCCTTCGGGCCGTCGCTACGCGACGTTAAAAATGGCTCCAGGCCATTTTTTATTGCCTACGATTTGCTCGGCAGCGCCGCAATGGCATCGACCGCTTCGCGAATCAATGCCGGCCCCTTGTAGATAAAACCGGAGTAAATCTGCACCAGGCTGGCACCTGCGGCGATTTTCTCAGCCGCATGCTTGCCTTCGGTAATGCCGCCCACTGCGATGATCGGCAAGCGCCCTTTCAACTCACCAGCCAACACTTGCACGATATGTGTGCTCTTCTCGCGCACCGGCGCACCGGACAATCCGCCCGCCTCATCGGCACATTCCAGACCATGCACCCCTTCGCGGCCCAGCGTGGTATTGGTGGCGATCACCGCATCCATGCCGGCTTCAACCAGCGCGTTGGCCACTTCGATGGTTTCTTCATCACTCATATCCGGCGCGATCTTGATTGCCAGCGGTACACGCTTGCCATACTGCGCAGCCAGATCTTCCTGGCGCTTGCGCAGGGCTTCGAGTAACTGCTTGAGCGAGTCGCCAAACTGCAGACTGCGCAGTCCAGGCGTATTCGGTGAACTGACGTTAACGGTGACGTAGCTAGCGTGCTGATAGACCTTGTCCAGACACAGCAGGTAGTCATCAACGGCATTCTCGACCGGCGTATCGAAGTTCTTGCCGATATTGATACCCAGCACGCCCTTGTATTTGGCCGCCTGAACGCGGGCCAACAGGTGGTCAACACCATGGTTGTTGAAACCCATGCGATTGATGATTGCCTCAGCCTCAGGCAAACGGAACAGGCGAGGCTTGGGGTTGCCCGGCTGCGGACGCGGCGTCACTGTGCCGATTTCCACAAAACCGAAGCCCAGCTGAGCAAAGCCATCAATGGCGTCGCCATTCTTGTCCAAGCCGGCAGCCAACCCGACCGGGTTGGAAAACTCAAGCCCCATAACCTTGACCGGCACCGCAGCCGGGCTCTTGGTTAGCAAACCGTTAAGCCCCAAACGTCCCCCGGCACCGATCAAGTCGATGGACAGTTCATGGGAAGCTTCGGGGGAAAGTTTGAACAGCAGCTCGCGGGCCAGGGTATACATGGGCAGGCTTAGCTCGATAAAGTGACAAAGGCCGCGATTATAGCCGGCTGCGTGCCTGATAGGCGAGGCGCACGGCGCTATCAGCCCAAGCGGCGCAGGCTGAGCAACTCACCGGCCGCACTGAACTCAAGCGCGAAGGAACCATAGACACCTTCATGGGTCAGAAACGGCCGAAAATGATGGGCCGGCACACTGACACTCCGCCCATCACGACTTTGCACTAATATCCGGTTGGCACGCCCTTGATAGACCACCCGCAAGCGCTCGGCCGATAACGCAATATCAAACACCAGACTGGGCATGGAGGCACCTTTGCAACTGACTGCAGCAATCTTGCCATACGCCGCGTGCAGATCAGGTAAAAAATGGTTGGGAGCCATTTTTAACGTCGTGCAGCGACGGCCCGAAGGGTGGCTTCCAGGGATGGCAGGCCATAAAAAACCTGTCTCTATAGCCGATAAAGCCTGTGCAGGGCCGTATGAGCTCTGCCAAACTGGCGATGGTAATTTTGGAGTTCGTACCTGGCCATGAGTCTGTCTGAGCAGCCTTCCACCCTCAGCTCACGCCTCGGCGCCTTAGCGCAACGGCTAGGCCTTATTGGCCGCGGGCAACGCCAAATACTCGAGCGCGCCAGCCAGCTTCGCCTACCCTTCAACCCCCTGCCGCAACGGCGTGAAAGCATCTGCTGGCAAGACGGCCCACAGCTACATCGCCTGATAGATCTACCGCGCAGCGCACTCTCCGGCCCAGTCCAGGAGGACAAAGCACAAGCCCACGCCATGTTGGTGCGGGTGATTAAAGCGCAAGAGCAGCAACTGACATCGTTCGACCTGCGCATGATCGACGGCCTGTCGACCTGCAATGCGCAGCAGGCCAGCCATACCAGTTTCGAAGTCTTCGCTGCCAGCGAGCCCTGCCGCCAGGTACGCATCATCAGCTACAAGGATTTCGTCAAAGCTATCAGCCTGGCGTTACCGCGCTTTCTTGCTGGCGAACGCATCATCCTGCGTCAAGCCAGCTGGCGTGGCGAACGCGTATTCTGGGCCGGTGAGCATCATAGCGAAGCCTTCGCCTGCGCCATTGCCTACGCCCGCCGGCGCGGGCTGGAGGTCAACCTGCCGGCCGAACTGAGCCATTACCGCTTGAGCAATCAAGGCCTCGCTGACCTGCAGCAGCACTACCACGTACTGGGCATGCCCAATGCAGCCTGGAGCGACCCGGCGTTTATGGCGTTGCTGCTGGATAACGGCCTGCCCTATGCGCGCCTATCCTTGCTGGACGGTCCTGGCTCACCAGAATTCCTTTTGCTACCCAAACACTCAGCCGAAGCTACAGCCCTGGGGGAAGGCCTGCGTCTGGCGGGCGCGCCGGATGTGGTGGGGTATTTGCAGCATTTGTAAATATAAAGGCCCGCTACCCCATTGAGGTGGTCGCGGTAGGGACGGCAGTTACCTGCCGCCCCCCGCACAGATCCGTACGTGCGGAACTACCGCATACGGCTCCTGCCTTGGGTATGTGACGCGAAGCGATCCTCAGGGTACGGATGTGCATTTCTGGGTTTAGGTATGTAGAGGTCGGCGAGGCGACCGTAGCGTGACCATTGGAGCCTATTACGCTGACTGCGTCGCATGAGGGCTTGCCGCCATAGACGGCAAACCGCCGAACGAAAACCGCCAAGACGTATCAGGTTCCCCGGCACCGCGTGGTAGTTGAAGTAGCCCCTGACCACCCGGGTGAGCCACTGACCTACGACGTGAACAGACTCGTGGCGTCGACGCTTCAGCTCATCCCGAATAGCCAGCAGCGTCGCACGCATTCGCTTCTTGACCGTCAGTCGCAGAATTTGAAAACCACCGCTTCTGTTGGTACTACAACAGTGCGTAAAGCCCAGGAAGTCAAACGTCTCCGGTTTGCCTAGACCTCGTACCCTACGATTTCTCGCAGCAAAACGACCAAACTCAATCAGTCGTGTTTTCGAGGCATTGAGGGACAATCCGAACCTGGCCAACCGCTCCTGCAACTGCACCAAAAACTGCTGAGCCTGCCATTGCGTCCTGAAACCCACCACGCTGTCGTCCGCGTAACGCACGACAATCACATCGCCACGGGCATGCCGCTGGCGCCACTGCCTTGCCCACAGATCCAGCACGTAGTGAAGATAGATATTCGCCAGCAACGGCGATATCACTGCACCTTGGGGAGTTCCCTTGGTCGCAGCCACCCTACGGCCATCCTCCATTACACCCGCTTGAAGCCACTTGCAGATAAGTCCGAGCATGCGCCGGTCTGCAATCCGGTGTCCCAGAAACATCAGCATCCATTCATGGTCGATCTCATCAAAGAACGACGTGATATCCGCATCCAATATCCAGTTCACCTTCTGACCCTTCAGCGCGACCGTCAACGCATCCAGTGCATCGTGCTGGCTGCGTCCCGGTCGAAACCCATACGAGAATCCCAGGAAGTCCTCTTCATAGATCGCATTTAGAACGGTAACAACCGCCTGTTGTACGATCTTGTCCTCCAAAGAGGCAATGCCCAACGGGCGCTGTCTGCCATCGGCTTTGGGAATGTAGACCCGCCGCGATGGTGTTGCCCGATAGGCTCCGCTGTGGAGCTTTGCGTGCAAAACGGTTACCCGCTGGAGAAGACCTTCCTCATATTCTCGCCACGACATGCCGTCCACGCCCACCGCGGCATCTCGGCGCAGGGCATAAAAGCTCTGCGCCAATAACTGCGGTGTGATGTGGTGCAGCAACGCCGTGAACTGCATGCCCTTGTTCCTTCGGGCTGCTTCACGTACACCTTCAAGTCCCATCAACGTGCAACTGATCCGGCTCAGTGTCCGGGGCACGGGGTTCTTATCGGTGTTTCCCTTGGCTACGCCCCTTTCCTCCACTATCTCCGCAGGGCCAGGCCCTTTGTTCGATGGCTTCTCAGGTACTACGGACGTATCCGACTTCTCAGCGACGTGAACAGCAGGGTTATGGCTTTTGGCCTTTCCTGCTCCGCCCGGTGCCTGCGCACCGGGCACCGCTGAGATCTCCCAGTTTCTGTGCGAAGGACTTCCCGACGTGCACAGGGTCTCCGACCGCGCGGGATCAGAGCATGACTGGCGTAAAACGCCATGCTCCGTGTTGCCTTCTGCTTCGCTTAACAGCATCGGCATCCCGAACTTGTGATTACGCGGCTCAATGGCTGGCCCATCGGTTTCCCCTGTCAACGCTTCACCCTGCACCTCACGGCGCAACATGCATGACTCGGGGTCTGGTTGATTCGCCATTTCTTACCAGTATCGAACTTTCATCGACTATCCTCCGCCAGCTTTAACTGGCGCACTAAGCGCTCCATAAACCCCACCTTCAAATGATCCCGGCACGACCCGATGCTGTGCTCCCGATATCTTTCTGGAGCCAGCTCATGATGCGTCCCGACCCCAGGGTCAAAGCCGTTTACCTCTATCCCAAGCCAGTCGATTTCCGCAAATCAATCAATGGTCTGGCGGCCCTGGTCGAGCTGGATATCAAGGTCGCGGTGTTCGACCCGGTGCTATTCGTCTTTCTCAATCGCACGCGCAACCAAGTAAAGATTCTGTACTGGCATCGCAATGGTTTCTGTCTTTGGCTCAAGCGTCTGGAGGCCGAGCGGTTCAAGACCAAGCCGGATGCGGGTGATGAAGCCATCGAGCTGACGGTGCGCGAGTTGAACCAGCTACTGGAGGGGATCGATCTGTGGGGCAACCAACCGCACAAGGTGCTGACGCCGCGCTTCGTCACGTGAGCCGGTATAATCCACGGCATGATTTCTATGCCCGAAACCCTTCCTGACGATCCTACTTTGCTGAAACAGCTTCTGCTGTCGCTGCATGAACAGGTGTCGGAGAAGGATGGGCAGATTCTGCAATTGCGCGAACAGAACGCGCTACTGATCCAGCGCCTGTTCGGCCGCAAATCCGAGCAGACCGCTGATCCTGATTCGCCGCAGTTGGAGTTCTTCAACGAAGCCGAAAACCTCGCCGAAGCGGCGCCTGAAGTAGTGGCGGATGAGGTTGAGGAAGAAGTCGTCGCGCCGGTTAAACGCCGTGGCAAGCGCAAGCCGTTGCCGGCCGAGCTGCCACGCGTGGAAGTCGTCCACGAACTACCCGAGCACGAACTGACCTGCGAATGTGGCGCCTGCAAGCAGATCATCGGCGAAGAGACCAGCGAGCAGTTAGAGATCATCCCGATGCAAGTCCGGGTGATCCGCCATATCCGCAAGACCTACGCCTGTAAAGCCTGTGAAACTGCCCCGATCACTGCTGACAAACCGGCGCAACTGATCGAAAAAAGCCTGGCAAGCCCCAGCGTGCTGGCGATGTTGCTGAGCACCAAATATGTCGACGGCATCCCGCTGTATCGCTTCGAGAAGATGCTCCATCGCCATGGCATCGACATCCCCCGCCAGACCCTGGCGCGCTGGGTGATCCAGTGCGGTGAGCACCTGCAACCCTTGCTCAATCTGATGCGCGACATGCTGCTGGACTACCCGGTGCTGCACTGCGACGAAACCCGCGTGCAAGTGCTCAAAGAGCCGGGGCGCGAGCCGAGCAGCCAATCCTGGATGTGGGTGCAAACCGGAGGCCCGCCAGACAGGCCACTGATCCTCTTCGACTACACCACCAGCCGTGCGCAGGACGTACCGCTGCGCCTGCTCGCCGGCTACCGTGGCTATCTGATGACCGACGACTACGCCGGCTACAACGCCGTGGCCGCACAGTCTGGCGTCGAACGTCTGGCCTGCTGGGCCCATGCGCGGCGTAAATTTATCGAAGCGCAGAAGGTGCAGCCCAAGGGCAAAACCGGGCGCGCCGACGTGGCGCTGAACCTAATTAACAAGCTGTACGCCATCGAACGCGACTTCAAGGAAACCAGCGCCGAGCAACGCCATGAAGGTCGTCAACAGCGCAGCCTGCCGATTCTCGTCCAACTCAAAGCGTGGCTGGAGAAAACCCAGCCCCAGGTCACGGCGCAGAACGCCCTGGGCAAAGCCGTGAACTACCTGGCCAGCAACTGGAGCCGACTGGAGCGCTACGTTGAGGCCGGCCACCTGCCCATCGACAACAACCGCGCCGAGAACGCCATCCGCCCCTTCGTAATCGGCCGCAAAAACTGGCTGTTCAGCGACACGCCCAAGGGCGCGACTGCCAGTGCGCAAATCTACAGCCTGATCGAAACCGCCAAGGCCAACGGCCAAGAACCCTACGCCTACCTGCGCCACATCCTCGAACGCCTGCCTCTGGTCAACAGCGTTGAAGGCTATGAGGCGCTGCTGCCCTGGAACTGTTTGCCAGCCATGGCCTCCTGAAAACAGACCTTGTCCTAGCGGGCGCAGTTTATGGAGCGCTTACATTGAGGTAGCGGGCCTTTCAAGAAAATCAGACTACCTTAAGCGAATCGTCACCAAGCATTTCACTAATGACAGCGGACGCTCCACTAACAGAATAAGTCGCCTCCAGATTAACCCCTTGCAGGGTGATAGTTGGCCCAACGGAGCCGCTTCCCGCACCATTGGCATCTACAGTAATCACAGTATTAGTACTAAACGAGAAGCTCAGATAATCCTCCAGGTTGGACGTAGCCGTCACACCCACCAACAAATCTGACAAGTCAATTGAGTCCACACCGTTGACGAAGTCAGTGATGGTGTCGTTACCGCCATCACCAGCCAGCCAAACAAAGGCATCGTTGCCGCTACCGCCAACTAGCAAATCGTCACCGCCTCCACCAATCAGCGTGTCGTTCCCGCCCTGACCGTAGAGGATGTCATTGCCAAAACCGCCATTGAGAATATCGCTGCCGCCTACTGAGCCCTCCTGGCCGAAAGTGGCATGGTCTGCAGCAATCAAGGCACTGAGCTGACTACTAGTTGCGCCCGGATGCGCGGCAACAAAAGCAGCCCAACCACCATCGGCATTATCAGCATAAATGCTGTCACCGAAGATGATGTCGTTGCCGTCACCGCCATTCAGAATATCATCACCGACACCTGCAACATTGGTAGACCCTCCAGCAATGGTTCCAATAACTGAAGTCAGCTGATTTGCTGTAGTGACGTTATCTGCACTACCGCCCGCGCCTTCAACCTGACTTAGCAGAGTCAACGCACCAGCCGACACATTAATACCAACAGACTCTATGGTGAATGCTTGAGCAGCACTCGGCCCCGCAGTCTCGACAAGAGCCACCTCACTAACAGTGTCGCCACTACCAGTACCAAGAACGTGTTGCATTGCCTGAGCCGAGGTGACACTCACTACGCCATCTGAATTATTTAGCGCCCGATTCGGAGCGCCGTCAGAAACAAACAGAACTCTATTAACATCAGCGCCGAGAATAGGCTCACCTGACTCAACCCAGTCATTGGCACGAACCAAACCCGCCTCATAATTCGTATAGCCATTGGCAGTCAAATCATTCACGAACGCAATAGCTGCAACTAATTGTGCGGCGTTATCAACGCCACCTGAGGTCAACGTAAACGTAGAGCCTGTAGCCGCATTAGTGTCAAACTTAATCAAGTGCACTTTTACATCACTGGCACCCGAATTATAGAGACCATTAAGTGACGAAATAACCGCCTGTTTCATGGCTGCCGAGCGGCTGATATTGCTGGTCACCCCGGCCGAATTCGTGAACGAAATATTAGTTGTCATGCTGCCCGAGGTATCCAATACGTAAGCAATGTTTGCCTTCTGGCCTGGGATTTGAGTAGCACCACCCGCATCACCGATCAACACATCATTGCCGCCTACACCCTGGATCACTCCTCCAGGAGAGGTGTCGAACGGGCTGGAAATGAAATGTGCAACATCCGAGTCGGCATAGTCGTTGAAGTTCGTGCCGACCACCAAAACCGACTGGTCGCTGCGAATACAGATTTCCAGATTGGCCGAATCCTTGTCACCATCACCATCTACCAACGTGTAGGTGAACAACTGCCCAACTTTGCCATCATCGCCAAAGATCGTGGGTGATAGGTTGGCCTTAGCGGCGAAGCTGTATTCACCAACATTCGCCCCCTGCAAATTGATCTTCAAAGTGCCCAGCTCGGTAATCAACGTAAGCATCTTACTGGAGGCATCAAAACTGTAGGTGACCGGACCAGCGCCCAATACATCTATATCCGCCCCCCCGGCATTGAGAGCAAAGTTTTGCGTCCCCACGGCGACAGATTCAATCTGCCCTACACCATCAGCCCCTAGTGCATCGTTTACCAATACATTACCAGCTACAACACCGCCAACGCTGACCAGATCCACCAACGTAGCGGAGAGATTTTCCGGCGTAGCGAGAATATAGGCCCCACTGCTTGCAATCGGATTAAGGTATTGACCGCTGTTAACATTGATTCCAATAGCGTATGCCTGGAAAGCATTGGTCGCCAGCAAACCATCACCGTCGATATTTCCGTTTTCAATGAAGTCGTTCCAGGCATTTATAGCCGGCACCTGATTTGTTGCGTTAGGCTCCGGGTTACCGTCAGAGATAAAATAGAGCTTATGTTGCTGGGCAGCATTCGCACCCGGGGCATTCACATCAAGCAGGATTTGCGCCTCGGCAGTACTTAGTGCTGCCGCATAATTTGTCCACCCATTTGCAACAAGATCATTTACATCATCTATCAGATCGGTATAACCCGAATCACCGACTGTATTAAAGCTGTAGTCGCCAACGTTTACTGAGTTGGTGGCGAATGTCACCAAATTGACGTGAATGGGGGCATCCAGCGCAGCATAGGCTTGAGCCAAATTAGCTACTGCTGCTTTGAGTGCAGTAAGTTTTGCCCCACTCATGCTGCCAGAGGTGTCCAACACCAGTGTCACATTAACGAGCGGCAAGGGCGCTTGAATGATGCAGGCCGGTGCGTCGTCATTTGCCTGCGGCACGTCATCGACAATCTCAATGGTGATCGACGCCGACGCAGAGTTCGCACTGCCATCAGACACAATCAGGCTGAATATTTCAGTTTCGGCCACGCCATCCACATCCGTGGTCGGGTCAGTCAGCGTGTAGCTGTAGGTGCCCTGGCCGGTTGCGGCATCGTAGCCTGTGATCTTCAACGCGCCGTGAGCACCCAGAACGGTTGCCCCCAACAGATTGGCCATCAAAATCGGGCTGCCGCCGTTGAGGGTCACCGACACCAGGTCGTCCAGGCCATCGGCATCGCTCAGGCTGAAACTACCCACCGCAACAATGCTGTTGGGCGACACCTGGCTGCCGGCTGGCAGGCCGGACTCGTAGACGATGCCGTCACTGCCTCCTGCTTGCGGATCACCGGTGACCGTAATCACCGGTACATCGTTGGCGCCCTGAATGGTAATGGTCAGCGTTGCGCTGCTTTCATCACCATCTGCATCTTGCAGCGTGTAGGTGAAGGTTTCAGTCAGGCTCTGGCCCTCATCCAGTGCCTGAATCAGTGGGTTAGCGTTATCCAGCGTATAGCTGTAAGTGCCATTGCCGGTGTCAGTGAAGATGCCGTAAGTGGCTGCGGTACTCGCCCAGGAAACGAAGCTGATTGGGGTATCTGCGCCCGGTTGATTACTGACATGCAGATCGTTGGTCAACACGTTGCCAGTGATCGGAGCAACAGCGTCTTCGACCACACTGTTGCCGTCATCCACAGCATTTGGCACGTCATCGACAATCTCAATGGTGATCGACGCCGACGCAGAGTTCGTGCTGCCATCAGACACAATCAGGCTGAATACGTCAGTTTCGGCCACGCCATCCACATCCGTGGTCGGGTCAGTCAGCGTGTAGCTGTAGGTGCCCTGGCCGGTTGCGGCATCGTAGCCTGTGATCTTCAACGCGCCGTGAGCACCCAGAACGGTTGCCCCCAACAGATTGGCCATCAAAATCGGGCTGCCGCCGTTGAGGGTCACCGACACCAGGTCGTCCAGGCCATCGGCATCGCTCAGGCTGAAACTACCCACCGCAACAATGCTGTTGGGCGATACCTGGCTGCCGGCGGGCAGGCCGGACTCGTAGACGATGCCGTCACGGCCTCCTGCTTGCGGATCACCGGTGACCGTAATCACCGGTACATCGTTGGTGCCCTGAAGGGTAATGGTCAGCGTTGCGCTGCTTTCATCACCATCTGCATCTTGCAGGGTGTAGTTCAGCGTGTAGCTCTGATTGAAGTCATTCCCCAGCGCTTGAGTGGCCGCACCTGTGCTATCCAGCTCGTAGCCCCAGGTCCCGTCATTGTTTTGGGTCAGTGTCCCGTAGGTGTTAAGTGCATCAATGGCTGCGCTGTCCGCTGCACCCCAGCTGACGAACGCTTTGGGCGCATCGGCGCCACCAATGTCGTTGTTCAACACGTTGCCCGACAGGCTGCTGACACCATCTTCCACAACAGTGCCACCCATATCGTTAACGGCCTGCGGCACGTCATCGACAATCTCAATGGTGATCGACGCCGACGCAGAGTTCGTGCTGCCATCAGACACAATCAGGCTAAATACGTCAGTTTCGGCCACGCCATCCACATCCGTGGTCGCGTCAGTCAGCGTGTAGCTGTAGGTGCCCTGGCCGGTTGCGGCATCGTAGCCTGTGATCTTCAACGCGCCGTGAGCACCCAGAACGGTTGCCCCCAACAGATTGGCCATCAAAATCGGGCTGCCGCCGTTGAGGGTCACCGACACCAGGTCGTCCAGGCCATCGGCATCGCTCAGGCTGAAACTACCCACCGCAACAAGGCTGTTGGGCGATACCTGGCTGCCGGCGGGCAGGCCGGACTCGTAGACGATGCCGTCACTGCCTCCAGCTTGCGGATCACCGGTGACCGTAATCACCGGTACATCGTTGGTGCCCTGAATGGTAATGGTCAGCGTTGCGCTGCTTTCATCACCATCTGCATCTTGCAGGGTGTAGTTCAGCGTGTAGCTCTGATTGAAGTCATTCCCCAGCGCTTGAGTGGCCGCACCTGTGCTATCCAGCTCGTAGCCCCAGGTCCCGTCATTGTTTTGGGTCAGTGTCCCGTAGGTGTTAAGTGCATCAATGGCTGCGCTGTCCGCTGCACCCCAGCTGACGAACGCTTTGGGCGCATCGGCGCCACCAATGTCGTTGTTCAACACGTTGCCCGACAGGCTGCTGACACCATCTTCCACAACAGTGCCACCCATATCGTTAACGGCCTGCGGCACGTCATCGACAATCTCAATGGTAATCGACGCCGACGCAGAGTTCGCACTGCCATCAGACACAATCAGGCTAAATACGTCAGTTTCGGCCACGCCATCCACATCCGTGGTCGCGTCAGTCAGCGTGTAGCTGTAGGTGCCCTGGCCGGTTGCGGCATCGTAGCCTGTGATCTTCAACGCGCCGTGAGCACCCAGAACGGTTGCCCCCAACAGATTGGCCATCAAAATCGGGCTGCCGCCGTTGAGGGTCACCGACACCAGGTCGTCCAGGCCATCGGCATCGCTCAGGCTGAAACTACCCACCGCAACAAGGCTGTTGGGCGATACCTGGCTGCCGGCGGGCAGGCCGGACTCGTAGACGATGCCGTCACTGCCTCCAGCTTGCGGATCACCGGTGACCGTAATCACCGGTACATCGTTGGTGCCCTGAATGGTAATGGTCAGCGTTGCGCTGCTTTCATCACCATCTGCATCTTGCAGGGTGTAGTTCAGCGTGTAGCTCTGATTGAAGTCATTCCCCAGCGCTTGAGTGGCCGCACCTGTGCTATCCAGCTCGTAGCCCCAGGTCCCGTCATTGTTTTGGGTCAGTGTCCCGTAGGTGTTAAGTACATCAATGGCTGCGCTGTCCGCTGCACCCCAGCTGACGAACGCTTTGGGCGCATCGGCGCCACCAATGTCGTTGTTCAACACGTTGCCCGACAGGCTGCTGACACCATCTTCCACAACAGTGCCACCCATATCGTTAACGGCCTGCGGCACGTCATCGACAATCTCAATGGTGATCGACGCCGACGCAGAGTTCGTGCTGCCATCAGACACAATCAGGCTAAATACGTCAGTTTCGGCCACGCCATCCACATCCGTGGTCGCGTCAGTCAGCGTGTAGCTGTAGGTGCCCTGGCCGGTTGCGGCATCGTAGCCTGTGATCTTCAACGCGCCGTGAGCACCCAGAACGGTTGCCCCCAACAGATTGGCCATCAAAATCGGGCTGCCGCCGTTGAGGGTCACCGACACCAGGTCGTCCAGGCCATCGGCATCGCTCAGGCTGAAACTACCCACCGCAACAAGGCTGTTGGGCGATACCTGGCTGCCGGCGGGCAGGCCGGACTCGTAGACGATGCCGTCACTGCCTCCAGCTTGCGGATCACCGGTGACCGTAATCACCGGTACATCGTTGGTGCCCTGAATGGTAATGGTCAGCGTTGCGCTGCTTTCATCACCATCTGCATCTTGCAGGGTGTAGTTCAGCGTGTAGCTCTGATTGAAGTCATTCCCCAGCGCTTGAGTGGCCGCACCTGTGCTATCCAGCTCGTAGCCCCAGGTCCCGTCATTGTTTTGGGTCAGTGTCCCGTAGGTGTTAAGTGCATCAATGGCTGCGCTGTCCGCTGCACCCCAGCTGACGAACGCTTTGGGCGCATCGGCGCCACCAATGTCGTTGTTCAACACGTTGCCCGACAGGCTGCTGACACCATCTTCCACAACAGTGCCACCCATATCGTTAACGGCCTGCGGCACGTCATCGACAATCTCAATGGTGATCGACGCCGACGCAGAGTTCGTGCTGCCATCAGACACAATCAGGCTAAATACGTCAGTTTCGGCCACGCCATCCACATCCGTGGTCGCGTCAGTCAGCGTGTAGCTGTAGGTGCCCTGGCCGGTTGCGGCATCGTAGCCTGTGATCTTCAACGCGCCGTGAGCACCCAGAACGGTTGCCCCCAACAGATTGGCCATCAAAATCGGGCTGCCGCCGTTGAGGGTCACCGACACCAGGTCGTCCAGGCCATCGGCATCGCTCAGGCTGAAACTACCCACCGCAACAAGGCTGTTGGGCGATACCTGGCTGCCGGCGGGCAGGCCGGACTCGTAGACGATGCCGTCACTGCCTCCAGCTTGCGGATCACCGGTGACCGTAATCACCGGTACATCGTTGGTGCCCTGAATGGTAATGGTCAGCGTTGCGCTGCTTTCATCACCATCTGCATCTTGCAGGGTGTAGGTGAAGGTTTCAGTCAGGCTCTGGCCCTCATCCAGTGCCTGAATCAGTGGGTTAGCGTTATCCAGCGTATAGCTGTAAGTGCCATTGCCGGTGTCAGTGAAGGTGCCGTAGACAGCGCTTGGGCTATTCCAGGAAACGAAGCTGAGAGGCAAATCGGGGCCTGGGTCGTCATTCGACAGAGCATTGCCCACCACTGCTTCGGATGTATCCTCCGTGATGCTATTAGTATCGTCGAACGCTTCTGGCAAACCATTGAGTGGCAGTGGTGCAGCCTCTGCCTCATCAGCAACCACTGGCTCAGGATCGGGAAACTCCGGCCCAGTGTTCAACCCTTCGGTTGGGAAGCCAATGATCGGGTCAAGCGCGCCGCCAGTTTCACCTAGCAGTACAAAGGAGTGACCGCCTCCCGCCCCACCAGCACCGCCTGCCCCGCCGGCACCTGGGCCAGCTGCGGTTGCTTCGCCTTCAAGCGTCGGGTCGACACCAGCCTCAATGGCGGCCTGCAATTGCTCAATATCGGTCAGGTCAGCATCACTCGGCGTAACCGGAGGCGTTTCGGCGCTAGGTGCTTGTTGACTGGAACTGCCTGCGAGCATTTGCTCGGTGAGGTTCAAGCTACTGTCGCGGCCCAGAGTGAGTTGCTGCCCATTGCTCATGGCAACCGCAATAGATCCAGCGGCCCCAGTAACGATTTGCTCCCCTGCAAAAACCCGACCACCTTCACTAAGTGGTCGACGCGTTCCGTCGCCAGCTACTGCATAGACTTCGCCGATAACTTGGCTGACGACACCGATCAAAGTAGCCATGACTCCATCCTCAAACTGCCGACCACCGCCGACACGTATGCCAAAAAAGGTTGAGATACCCTTCAAGGAGAGAACAAACCACTGGCTGATTACACGACGCCACATTCAAAAACAAAAAACGACAAAAAAATGTCACCCTGACCCGCGTCGCTCGTCGCACCAGAAAGATCCCGCCCCTATTTGCATCCAACCATCTGTTTTAGCCGCGCACGCTACCCAAGAGCACAAAATGCGCGGCTTATGGATAAAAACAATGTGCTGCTTTTCTCAAACTTCATAAGATTTTTTTCTTATAGAGCTTGTAACAATTTTTTATTAGCTACGCTGAAAAGTGTTCTTAGCTGTGATGTTACAGACTAGATGCAATCCACTGACAAAATAAGCCATTTTTTTGGCGACTGGATTTGGAAAACCTAAAAGGAGAGTTATCAGATGCGCGCACTCAACCCTTTATGGAGCAGCATCGTACTGGCAGCGATCTGTACCCAGGCACAAGGCATCACCTTGTCGGAGGCGATCCAGAGCACGCTGGATAACCACCCAGAGGTTCATGCTGGGGCCAACAGCCGCCTTTCATCGGATGAAGAAGTCAAAATTGCTAAAGGTGGTTACTTGCCAACCGTCGACTTGTTGATGGGCTACGGTCGCGAAAACACCGACAGCCCGAGCACCCGAGCACTGGGCAATCACAACACCGAAACTCTCAACTACGGCACCTCCGAGCTGCGCCTGCGGCAAATGCTCTTCGATGGCTTTAATACGCCCAACGAAGTCGCACGCACCAAAGCCGTGGTGAACTCACGGGCCTATCGCCTGCTGGGCACCTCGGAGAGCCTGGCCCTGCGTACCGTCGAGGTTTACCTAGATTTACTGATGCGCCGTGAAATGGTCGAACTGGCGCGCAATAACCTGCAAGCCCACCTGCGTATCAATGATCAGATAGGCCTGCGTAGCCAGCAAGGCGTTGGTAGTACGGCAGACCTTGACCAATCCGAAGCGCGTTTGGCGTTGGCCGAAAACAACCTCTACACCGAGCAAGTAAACCTAGCCGACGCCGAAGCCAACTTCTTCAGTGCCGTTGGCCGTATGCCCGACGAGTTGGTCTCTCCGGCCTCACTGAAAGGCTCATTACCGGAAAACCTCACTGAAGCTCGGCGGGCGGTCATAGACAACAACCCCTTCCTGAAATCTGCACAATCCGATGTGCAAGCAGCCGAGAAGCAATATGAAGTTGCCAAATCGACCTTCTATCCGCGCGTAGACCTTGAGCTGGCAACCAATGCTGATAACAACACTCAGGGCGACGAAGGCCACAACAACGGTTGGCGTGCAGCCGTGGTAATGAACTACAACCTATTCAACGGCATGCGTGACAAAGCGCGCCTGCAATCGACTGCCCACCAGATCAATGAGTCGATGGACATCCGCAACAACGCCCTGCGCGTGCTCAATGAAAACCTCTCCCTGGCTTGGAACGCCATGGAAAACGCCCGTTTACAAACCCCCAAGGCCCGTGATTACGCCGACTACACCTCACGAGTTCGCGAAGCTTACCAACAACAGTTCGGCCTGGGCCAACGCACCCTGCTCGACCTGCTGGACAGTGAAAACGAGCTATTTACCGCAAACCGCCGCTACAGCGAAGTACGCTTTAGCGAAGAGTTTTCGATGTACCGGGTAACCGCAGCGATGGGTGACTTGTTGCGTCAGCAGCAAGTGGTCGTACCGGCAGAAGCTGTAGCCCTCACTGAAGTGAAGAGCGAGGCCCGTCTGCCGGACATGAAATAGAACCGGCATAAGGAGTAGTAACCTTGACCACCATGGAGCGGCCGGGGTCATCCAGCGACCCGCGTGTCAATCACGACGACCCGCTGCTTGATGGCTTGTTGATTCTTTGCAAACTCCACGGCTGCTCAGCCAGCCGTGGCAGTTTGAGCGCAGGCCTGCCGCTGCCAGAGCAGTGCTTGACGCCTGAGTTGCTACCCCGCGCTGCAGCGCGGGCGGGTTTGCAAGGGCGTCTGTTGCAACGCGATCTGGCCAGCATCTCAGCCCTAAACCTTCCTGTGCTGCTGCTGTTGAAAAATGGCCGTAGCGCGGTGCTGCGTCAATGGGGCCCGAAGAACCAGGCGCAGATACTGCCCTGCGAAGCCGACGGCGGCGAGCAGTGGGTCAGCCGCGAGCAATTGGATAACGAATACAACGGCCAGGCCTTCTTTGCCAGGCCACGGCATGAGCTGGAAGAGGCACGCTCACCACTCGTGCCACGTATCGAAGCCTGGTTTCGCGACACTCTAAAGCTGTCGCGCTGGCTGTATACCGATGCCATCCTCGCCAGCCTACTGATCAACCTGCTTGGCCTGATGGTGCCGTTGTTTGTTATGCAGACTTATGACCGCGTCGTGCCCAACCAGGCCACCGCGACACTCTGGGTGCTGGCCATCGGTTTGTTCATCGCCATGGGCTTCGAACTACTGCTGAAAATATTGCGCGCCCACCTGCTCGATACTGCAGGCAAGAAAACCGATGTAGTGCTGTCGGCCACCTTGTTTGAACGCATCACCGGCATGTCGATGACCGCCCGCCCGGCCACCATCGGCGGCTTTGCCCAAAGCATTCATGATTTTCAGGGCCTGCGTGAATTTCTTACCGCAGTCACTCTCACCAGCCTGATCGACCTGCCCTTCTCATTTCTGATGATCACGGTGATTTGGCTGATCGGCGGCTGGCTGGTGGTTATCCCTCTGCTGGCGTTCCCGATCACCGCCCTCTTCGCCTTTATCATCCAAGCGCGCCTGCGCGATACCGTGGAAAAAAGCCTGCAACTGGCTTCGCAACGCCAAGCGCTGTTGATCGAAACCCTTGGCGGCCTGGAAACCCTAAAAGCCTGCAGCGCGGAAAGTGAACGCCAGCATCAGTGGGAAAAAACCCACGGCGCCCTCACCCGCCTGGATATCCACGCCCGTTCACTGGCGGCAATCGCCACCAATGGCACGCTATTTCTGCAGCAGTTCGCCGGCATGGCTACCATCGTCGCGGGGGTCTACATCATCATCGCTGGCCAGCTCAGCGTCGGTGCGCTGGTGGCCTGCTACATGCTGGGCAGCCGTATTCTCGCGCCACTGGGGCAGATTGCCGGGCTGATCACCCGCTACCAGCAAGCACGCTTAACCATGACCAGCACCGATGCGTTGATGGCTCTACCGCAGGAGCGCCAGGCCAAGCAACGCCCACTGGACCGCACCCAACTGCACGGCGCATTGGATGTACGCGACGTCACCTTCAACTACCCCGGACAGAGTACCCCGGCGCTTGCTGGTATAAGCCTGCGTCTGACGGCGGGTGAACGCATCGGCATTATCGGCCGCAGCGGCTCAGGCAAGAGCACCTTGGCGCGCTTGGTAATGGCCTTCTACAGCCCCGACAAAGGACAAATCCTGCTGGACAACCTCGACCTGCGACAGCTCGATGTAGCCGATTTACGCCATCAGATTGGTTACGTCGCCCACGACCTCCCGCTACTGGCCGGCAGCCTGCGCGACAACCTGACGCTGGGTGCGCGCTATGTCAGCGATGCACGCATGCTCGAAGTGGCCGAACTGACCGGCGTGGTCGAGCTGGCCCGGCAACATCCGCAAGGCTTTGACCGCCCCGTGGGCGAGCGCGGCCAACTGCTTTCCGGTGGGCAACGCCAGGCTGTACTGCTGGCCCGCGCGCTGTTACTCGACCCACCTATTCTGCTGCTGGATGAACCCACCAGCGCGATGGATAACACCAGCGAAGAAATCCTGCGCAACCGCCTGCAAACCTGGGCACAAGGCAAAACCATGCTACTGATCACGCACCGCGCCTCCATGCTCAGCCTGGTTGATCGCCTGGTGGTGCTGGATAACGGCCATATTGTTGCCGATGGCCCGAAAGAAGCAGTGATTGAAGCGCTACGCAAAGGTCGAGTTGGCCCTGCTGCGGTATAGGAACGGTCATGCAAATAAGCACCTCGATTCGCGACTACTTCGCCAGCATGCGCCAGCGCAAGCAGGACACAGAGTTCATGCCGGAGGTCGACGGGGCCATTCTCGAAGACTCCCCCTGGTTCACTCGCATCACCGTTTGGGTGATCAGCGCGTGCCTGATCGTGGCATTGATCTGGGCCAACTTTGCCGTGTTGGAAGAAGTCACCACCGGTGAGGGCAAAGCCATACCCTCAAGCAAGATCCAGGTCATCCAGAACCTGGAAGGTGGCATCGTCAGCGAAATCTTTGTACGCGAAGGCCAGATCGTCGAAAAAGGCGCCGTGCTGCTGCGCCTGGATGACACACGTTTTCTCTCCAACCGTGGTGAAGCCGAAGCCGATCGACTGGCCCTGGTGGCACGGGTCGAACGATTGACCGCTGAAGCTGAAGGCCGCCCTATCAGCATGCCTGCGGATATCCTGCGCGAAGCGCCACAGCTGGCCGAGGATGAGTTGGCGCTTTATCAGTCGCGGCAAAATCGCCTGCAAAGCGAACAACGCACCCTCGGCGAGCAACTGCGGCAAAAAACCCAGGAGCTGGCTGAGTTTCGCGCCAAGGCCCAGCAATACCGCTCCAGTGCGGGCCTGTTGCAGCAAGAGCTAAATATGTCGCAACCGCTGGTGGCAACCGGTGCGATTTCCCAGGTGGAAATCCTCCGCCTGCGCCGCAGCCTGGTGGAAGTACGCGGCTCGCTGGACGCCACCAACCTGGCGATCCCCAGGGCCGAATCGGCGATGGATGAAATCAAGAGCAAGATTGAAGAGTCCGAGCTGAGCTTTCGCTCTGACGCCTTCAAAGAGCTCAATGAAATCCGCACCGAGCTGCAAAAGCTCACCGCAAGCAGCGTGGCGATTGATGACCGTGTCAGCCGCACCACCGTCGTCTCCCCCGTGCGCGGGGTGATCAAGCAACTTAAGGTCAATACCATTGGAGGCGTGGTGCAGCCTGGCAATGACATGCTGGAGATCGTGCCGCTGGACGACAGCCTGCTGATCGAGGCCAAGGTACGGCCGCAGGATGTCGCCTTCCTGCACCCAGGGCAAAAAGCCATGGTCAAATTCACCGCCTATGACTACACCATCTACGGCGGACTCAAGGCCAACCTCGAACTGATCAGCGCTGACACCATCACCGACGAAGAAGGCAACAGCTTCTACCTGATCCAGGTACGCACCGATAAGAGTCATCTGGGCAGCGAGGAACACCCGCTACTGATCATCCCCGGCATGGTCGCCACCGTGGACATCATCACCGGCGAAAAAAGTGTGCTCGACTACCTGCTCAAACCGGTGCTGAAGGCTCGTTCGGAAGCCATGCGTGAGCGTTGAAAGACTTAGGCCGAGGCATTCAGCTTGCCGTGATTACGCTGGAACGTCTGCTCCCCCATCGCCTCGATCTGCCCCTCGATCAACGCCTCGAAGGGTTTGAGCAAGGCATCGAAACAAGCCGGCGTCTCGACTGTATTCAGCGCGGTAACAATAGCCTCGATGGTGGATAACGCACCGGGCATCGGTGCTTTGCGCAAGCGGTAACGTGATTGCAAGTCTTTAGGAAGCACCACTCTTGGTAAGCAAGCCAACAACGGATTGAGGTGCAACAGCTTGCGCGCCTTGCGCCAGGTGCCATCGGGCACCACCAATAGCAGCGGCAACTCGCTGTGCTGCCCAGCAAACTGCATCACCGATTGCGCCTGCTCACCAGGAAATAGCAAACACGCGCGATAACCAGGCTGCTGCAACAGCGCCTCCAAAGATTCGAAGACCTCACCCACCAGCAGTTCAGCATTACTCAAACCAAGAGCCGCCAGGCGTGCGGTATTCAGCGCATGCCTGACCTCACTCGGGTGCTGCAAAATCAGCACTCGAGTCCGACTCGCTAGACAGGGAATAAGCGCACACAAACAGCGCTCGACAGGACGGGTACAACGTGGACATTGCGGGCGTGGCATCGGTTTCTCCTCAGAACCTATTTACGATCTGCTGCGCGTCGGCCCTGCTGCGTTAAAAACAGGCTCGGAATGCTCATGTACAACAGTACACTCCGCTTCCTCGCCGTTTTGACCAGCCGGAGGCTGTTACTAACGTAGCGCCTTGCAGGACTCTAGCTTGCTAAATCGTAAACAGGTCCTCAGCCGCGCAGTTTGCCATACGCCAAATAGAATCGGCCCACCTCATGGGTAAAGTGGGCCGATAAGCATGCAAACATTCGATGACCTAGCGGTTGAAGCGCTCCGCCAAAGTGAAGAAATAATCCGATGGATCTGCTCGGTCGACTCGCGCGTGCGCACAGACCGACAACTAACGTCGAGGGGGAACCGCTTTGGAGTCAGGCGAATTGCTGCGTACAGGGATTGGCTGCAGTTTTGGCCGCTCACACAGGCCAAGGGCAACCAACAGATCAAGCAAGGCATTCTGCAACTTGGCGCTCATAAAGTAGCCTCCAACCAAGGATATCGATTAGGTGCTTAAACACCTTAAATCATCCTAGTTCAGGCTACTCGAAACTGCCGGCTGTTTCGTCGCCCTGGCTAAAACAGCATACGCAAACCTGCATACAGGGTACGCCCCGGCCCTGGTTCGAAGTAACGTTCACTGCCATTGTTGGTGCGTAGGTTGTCGAAATACTTTCGCCCCAGCAGATTATCAACTCCCAGGTAAGGCTCCAGGCTTTGCTCTCCTAGCTGAAAACGTTTGCCAAGACGCAGATCAAACAGGGCATGACCGGGGGCCGACTGGCTATTGGCATCATTGGCATACACCCGCGCCTGAGCCGTAACACCGAGGCGCACATAGCCGCCTTGATGCTCATAGGCCAGTTCGCTGAACAAGGTTTGCCGTGGAATACCCGGAATGCGCTTGCCGGAAAAATCGCCCGCTGTGGTTTAATAGTCCTCAAACCGGTAACGGTTGTAGGCATAGGCCGCAGACCAGCGCCAGGCATCGGCAAACTGCCAATCCAGGCTTAGCTCCAGGCCATCGCGGCGCGACTGTCCGGCATTGCGATAGAAGTTACGCCCAGGCTGGTCTGGCAGACTAAAGCCCACCAATTCATCCTCCAGCTCAATTCGGTAAAGCGCCAGAGCGTAACGCAGCGAAGGCCATTCGCCTTTGATGCCCAGCTCGCGGCTGAACGCCTGGGCCGGCTGCAAAGCGCTGTTGAAGCCACCGCCCTGTGGGTTGCCCAGTTCGCTGATGGTGGGCGTCTCAAAAGAGCTGGCCAGCCGCGTATATAACGATTGCTGCGGGGTAAGGCGATAACTCAGACCCGCGCTATAGTTCCAGTCCTCCAGGTTGCGCGAGCCTGAATTATCGCGATTATCGGCCAGATAGAAGTCATCCACCGCCAGACGCACCTGGTCATAACGCAACCCAAGCGTGGCCTGCCACCGTTCGCTCAGGTCAATCTGATCCTCGATAAACAGCCCCTGGCTCAGCGCCGACTCATCCTGCTGCTGGCGTAACTGTCCACGCTCGCCGAGCGGACTGTCGTAACGTCGGCGATCATCGCGCTGCGCCTCAAGGTCGAAACCGGTGGTGATTTTATGGGGCAGGCCGATTAGCTCGCGGTGATGGCTGTACTGCCCGCCAACCCCGCTGAAATAGCGTTTGAAGGTCGTCTGGCCGCTGCTGGCAAAGCCCAGCTGATTGCCAAACTCGCGGTGCCCCAGGTAACTGCGCAGCTGATACTCATCGGCACCGGCCGCGTAACCATCCCAGACCAGCCCCAGGCGCTGCTGACGGATATATTCATCGGCGTCAAAAAGTAGGTTTCCAGGTGCAGCCTGGCGGCGATTTTCCTTGACCTGAGCCGCTGTCAGGCCTCCCGGATCTTCGGCGCGGTTGTCGATGGCGTTGAAGCTCAGGCGTAAACGTCCAGTCGGCGCATACCCGTTCAGCTTGCCAGTGAGGCTGTTGGTGTGCGCCTGGCTGTGCTTGCGATAGCCCTCTAGAACCGTACTATTAAAGGCCAGCAAACCACCCAGGTTACCGTCGCTGCCGCCGATTTCACCGCGCATGCGCTGGTAACCCAGCCCTGCCGCACTCAGGTCCAACTGCATTGTGGGTAGCGTCGGCGGCTCGCGGGTTTCGATGGCCAGCACGCCGCCAGCGGCATTGCCATACAGCACCGAAGCAGGGCCGCGCAGCACTTCCATGCGCTCGACCAGGCCCAGGTCGAGGCCGTCGAGTTCGGTCTGGCCATCGGGCATGGTCAAAGGCACGCCATCGACCAGCACGCGAATGCCGCGCACACCGAAATTGCCGCGCGCGCCAAAGCCGCGAATCGCTGGGCGCAGACCTTGAGCGATGTTGTAGCGATTGAGGCTGAACACACCCGGCACGCGCGCCAGCAAAGCATCCAGCGCGAGATTCTGTTCACCAGGCGCGGCACCGGCATCAACCACCGTCACCGCAGCCGGCGTACTCAACCAGCGTGTGCTGCTGCGCGGCGAGGTGATCAGTAACGGCGCCAGCTCGACTGCTGAATCTCCAGGTCCGGCAGCCGTAACAACGGCGCTATCCGCCAGCAGCCAGGCTCCAGCAGCAATAGTGCAAAACGACAGGCGCACGCCGTTCAATACTCCTTATCGGCCTGGTCCTTGCGCCGATACGGGAACACATCAATAACCTTGCCGGCGCGAATGGCCTCCTGCAGGCTTTTCCAGTAATCGGCGTCATACAACTCACCATGCAGTTCGTTGAACAGCTTGCGCTGCTGCATATCGGCAAACAGAAATGGCGGAAACTCTTCGGGGAATACATCCATCGGGGCTATCGAGTACCAGGGTTCAGAGGACATTTCATCCTCCGGGTAACGCGCCTGGGGGATACGGCGGAAGTTGGCTTCGGTCAGAAAACAGATCTCGTCGTAGTCATAGAACACCACGCGACCGTGACGGGTAACGCCGAAGTTCTTCAGCAGCATGTCACCGGGGAAGATATTTGCCGCCGCCAGCTGTTTGATGGCCAGGCCATAGTCGTCCAGCGCTTCGCGCACCTGGGCTGCACTGGCGCTTTCCACATACAGGTTGAGCGGGGTCATGCGCCGCTCGGTCCAGCAGTGACGCACCAACACCGTGTCGCCTTTGACCTCCACGGTTGAAGGCGCGACTTCCAGCAGCTCGGCCAGGCATTCCGGGTCGAACTTGCTCAGCGGAAAGCGGAAGTCGGCAAACTCCTGGGTATCGGCCATGCGCCCTACCCGGTCGACGGTTTTCACCAAGCGGTACTTCTCGATCACCGTGTTGCGGTCGACGTTCTTCGACGGCGAGAAGCGGTCTTTAATGATTTTGAACACAGTATTGAAGCCCGGCAGGGTGAACACGCTCATCACCATGCCGCGAACGCCGGGGGCCATGACGAACTTGTCATCGGTGGTGGCCAGGTGGTTGATCAGCGAGCGGTAGAACTCCGACTTGCCGTGTTTGTAGAAGCCGATCGAGGTGTACAGCTCGGCAATATGCTTGCCCGGCAGAATGCGCTTGAGAAAGCCGACAAACTCCGCCGGATAGCCGACCCGCACCATGAAATAGGAGCGCGTAAAGGAGAAGATGATCGACACCTCCGCCTCGTCGGTGATCAGCGCATCGATCTGGATGCCCTGCCCTTCACGGTGCAACAGCGGGATCACCAGCGGCCATTGCTCGTCGCGGGTATAGATGCGCCCGACCAGGTACGCGCCCTTGTTGCGGTATAGGCGCGAGGCGAACAGCTCGATGCGCAGGTCCGGGTCCTTGCACACCCAATCCGGCAGGTTGGCGTGCAGCTGCTTGAGCAGCCGCGCCAGGTCACGTTCAAGATTTTCGTAGCCGACTTCGAAGCTGAAATCCTCGAAGACCTGGCGCAGCGCTTGTTCAACATTGCCCTTGGGTTCGTACAAGCGCGTTTGCGGCGCCCGCTCATTCACCCGCAGCGCCGGGCGCGTGGTGTGGATAAACATGCAGCCATCGTTGATCTGGTCGTGGCTGAACAGCCCGCAGAAGATCGAGTTAAACCAGGTTTCCGCCAGTTCATCGTCGTAACGCAGGTCGATCAAAGCGATATAGGCCGCCTTGACCAGCGGCCACTGCGCCACATCCAGTAGCGCCTCAGCCTCGTAAACCTCACGTAGGCGCGCGCTGACCGCGCCTACGCACTCTTCATACAGAGCAATACGCGCCGCTGAAGCCTGCTGAATATCCTGCCATTGTGCTTGCTCGAAACGCACCCGTGCGCCGTTGGTAATCTGCCGGAACTGCTCGCGATAGTCGTCGAAGCCCTCGAGGATAAGCGCGGCAATCGCGCTGGCTGGCCATTGCTGTGGCATAAACGAACCCCTGCGGATGAAGAGCGGACAATCCGCCGAGCTTATCCAGTGGCCGCGCCAAGTAAAAGCTGGCATTGCCTGGATACGCGTTTATCTACCACGAAATATTGCTAATCAACGGCGTTGAAAGCGCATTTCGAATTGCCTTGGCGGATGCGCCCGGCAACACTGCTCGCCCTTTTCACCGTCGTGGAGTTCGTTGTGCGTCTTGCCGACCTGATCCGTCTGCTGTTGCTGGCTGCCATCTGGGGCGCCAGTTTCCTGTTTATGCGCATCGTCGCGCCGGTACTGGGCAGTATGCCGACCGCATTCTTCCGCGCCAGCCTGGGCATGCTCGGCTTGCTGGCGATTTTGTTGCTGATGCGCGTGCGCTGGGATTTCAACGGCAAGCTCAAGCATTGCCTGATCCTCGGGGTGATCAACGCTGGCCTGCCCTCGGCCATGTACTGCATGGCTGCACTGGTGCTGCCGGCCGGCTATTCGGCGATTTTGAATGCCACTACGCCAATGATGGGCGTGCTGATCGGCATGCTGTTTTTTGCCGAAGCCATGACCTGGAGCAAGGCCGCCGGGGTGGCCATCGGCCTGTTTGGCGTAGCCGTACTGACCCGCACCGGCCCGGTGGAGTTCGATATGACTTTGCTCTGGGGCGCCGCCGCCTGCCTGGTGGCCACCGCCTGCTACGGTTTTGCCGGTTTTCTCACACGGCGTTGGATCGGCCAGCAAGGCGGCCTGGATAACCGTCTAACCGCCTTCGCCAGCCTATGCGGTGCCAGCTTGTTCCTGCTGCCATTGTTCGGCGGCGCCTTGATCATTCAACCACCTACCAGTTGGGGCGGGCTCGACGTCTGGCTATCTCTGGCCGGGCTGGGCTTTATCTGCACCGCATTCGCTTACGTGCTGTACTTCCGCCTGCTCAGCGATGTCGGCCCGATCAAGGCCAGTACCACCACCTTCCTGATTCCGCCATTTGGCGTGCTCTGGGGCGCATTGCTGTTAGACGAGCCGCTGGCCTGGGCCTACCTGTATGGCGGCGTGCTGATTGCCATCGCGTTATGGCTGGTGGTGCGTCCGAGCGCAACAGCCAAGCCGAGCTGATTCGCGCCGTCAAGAAAAAGCCCGCTATCTAAGCGGGCTTCGGGGGATCAAGGTCAAACCAAGTATCAGCTCAGGCGCGAGGTCGACTTGCGCACGATCTTGATCGAATGCTTGAGGGTCGGCTTGCGCGTTACGCTGATGGCTTTACGCGAGACCGTGTCGATTGTGATATTCCAGAAACCGCTGCTGGGCACGGTGATCTTCGCCGGGAAGGTGTCGAACGCACCGCCGTGGTAAGTGTGCCGACCGCCATTCTTGAAGCTGCGGAAGTTGGCATCGCTCATCAGGCGAATATTGCAGGTTTGCGAGCACTCAATCACAACGACGTCGTCTTCGTTGAGGTGTTCGCGCTGGTGTATAAATTTCATCTACCGCTCCGCACAGCTGGGTCAGGCCAATCAGGCCACTAGTATGAGTGCCCGGCGCGGCGTGAGCAAAGACTAACAGGCTGTTGAAAAACTACCTGCGTTGCCATTGCTGCGTTAAAAACAGGCTCGGAATGCTCATGTACAGCTCGTACACTCCGCTTCCTCGCCTGTTTTTGCCTTGCGCTGACTGCCTCGCCAACGTTTTTCAACGGCCTGCTAAGCGATTTTGCTTGCGCCTCCGGCGCCTGCCCGCCGCAACGCATACCACGGCAACCTGGCCGGTGGTAGCATGCGCGCCCCATGCATATTCACAACTTCCAGCAACGCCTCACCGACCTCGGTGCCAAGCCCATGCACATCGGGCGGATTACCCGTGCCTGGCTGCGCGGCATGCCGCTGGATACCGGTACGCGTAATCAGAAAACCGAAAACTTCCTACCGCTGGCGGTGCGTAATGCCCTGCCCGAGATAAGCCGCGAGTTGGATGGGCTGGCCCGCCTTAGCTCCGAACACCCGGCGACGGACGGCTCGGCGCGCTTGCTGGTAGAGCTGGCCGACAAGCAGATGGTGGAAAGCGTGCTGCTGCCGCGCGATGGCCTGTGCGTGTCCAGCCAAGTTGGTTGCGCGGTGGGCTGTGTATTCTGCATGACCGGCAAAAGCGGCCTGCTGCGCCAACTAAGCACCGCCGAGATCGTCGCCCAGGTGGCTCTGGCACGGCGCTTTCGCGCGGTTAAGAAAGTGGTGTTTATGGGCATGGGCGAGCCGGCGCATAACCTGGATAACGTGCTTGAAGCGATCAACCTGCTCGGCACCGAGGGCGGTATCGGCCAGCGTAATCTGGTGTTCTCTACCGTCGGCGACCCACGAGTATTCGAGCGGTTACCGCAACAGCAGATCAAGCCAGCTTTAGCGCTGTCGCTACACAGCACCGATACCGAGCTGCGCCAGGCCCTGCTGCCGCGCGCGCCGCGTATCGACCCTGAAGAACTGGTGGCGCTAGGTGAAACCTACGCGCGGCAGATCGACTACCCGATCCAGTACCAGTGGACGCTGCTCAAGGGCATCAACGACAGCCAGGCCGAAATGGACGGCATCCTGCGCCTGCTCAAGGGCAAGTACGCGATCATGAATCTGATCCCCTACAACAGCCTGGAAGACGATGAGTTTCAGCGCCCCGATGGCGAGCGCATTGTGCAGATCGTGCGCTACCTGCATAGCCGTGGCGTGCTGACCAAGGTGCGCAACTCGGCGGGGCAGGATATTGATGGCGGCTGCGGCCAGCTACGCGCGCGGGCGACCGAGGTGCTGGATCGGCGCAAACCACGCACGTAAATACGAGAATGCCCGCAGATCGCGGGCACATTTTACTGACTACAGCGCCGCTACTTAGTAGTAGGCATTTTCCTTGATGCTGTGGTCGGTCACGTCACGCACGCCTTTGAGCTCGGGAATGCGCTCAAGCAGGGTTTTCTCGATGCCTTCCTTGAGGGTCAGGTCGACCTGGCCGCAGCCCTGGCAACCGCCGCCGAATTTCAGCACGGCAATGCCGTCGTCAACCACGTCGATCAGGCTGACTTCGCCACCATGGCTGGCCAGACCGGGGTTGATCTCGGTCTGCAGGTAGTAGCTGATGCGCTCGTTGATCGGGCTGTCTTCGTTGACCATCGGCACTTTGGCGTTCGGCGCCTTGATGGTCAGTTGGCCGCCCATACGGTCGGTGGCGTAGTCGACCACGGCGTCTTCCAGAAACGGCTCGCTGACGGCATCAATCCAGGCGGTAAAGCTGGCCAGGCCCAATGCAGTGTCTTCGGCCTTCTGCTCGCCCGGCTTGCAGTAGGCGATGCAGGTTTCGGCGTACTGGGTGCCCGGCTGGGTGATAAATACGCGGATGCCGATGCCCGGGGTGCTCTGCTTGCTCAGCAGGTCAGCCAGATAATCGTGGGCAGCGTCGGTAATGGTAATGGTGCTCATGGCAACTCCTCGCAAACATGGGCGCAGTGTACGCCACTCCCACCACGCGGGCAAAGTCCTAGTGTTTTAGTAGGAATAGTACTTATTCACTAAACGTCAGCCTTCGCCGGCAGTGCACAGAGGAACTGCGCAATCACATCGGCCGCCGTTTGCATGTGCTGTTGATGGGTGAAGCCTGAGCTTTTCAGCGGCTTGAGGTCGTGATCACCGGCGGTTAGCCAGTGCAACTTGATCGCCTCAGATAGCGTGTAGCCCGCCACCGTCTGCCGATCACCCAGGGCATCACGCTCGCCCTGAATAATCAGCGTCGGCGTGCGTAGATCGGCCAGGTGCGCGACACGCGGTTTTTCCGGTTTACCGGCGGCATAAAAGGGATAACCCAGGCATGCCAGCGCATCAGCACCCGATTTATCGGCTAGCAGACTGGCCATGCGCCCGCCCATGGACTTGCCGCCAATGGCCAGCGGCCCTGCGACCTGTTGGCGCACCCGGTCATAGACCTCACGCCACTGCTCGAGCAGTTTGGCTTGAGGGTTGGGCGGGCGTTTTTTGCCGTCCAGACGCCGCGCCGCCATATAGGCAAACTCGAAGCGCAGTACGGCAATCTCACGTGCTGCAAGGCTTTGCGCCATTTGCTGCATAAAGTCGCTGTCCATCGGCGCACCGGCCCCGTGGGCCAGAATAAGCGTGGCGCGCGGCTCATCCACGGGCCGCGTCCACAGCCAGTCGCTATCACCCTGCCCTTGCACGTATTGATCCCCGTCAATACCCGCAACCTGCCCTTTGCTCATGCTTGCCTCGCTTAGAACCTACTTACGATTTCGCGAGCTAGAGCCATGCAAGGCAAAAACAGGCGAGGAAGCGGAGTGTACGAGTTGTGCATGAGCATTCCGAGCCTGTTTTTAACGCAGCAGGGCCGACGCGCAGCAAATCGTAAGTAGGTTCTTTAAGAATCCATTGGACTGCGGCGCTGATAGTACAGGTGCGCAGCCGTGGATTTTCGATGATCGGTCTATAACCGTGGATGGAAGCCCCTGAAATGAACATAACCAGGAACACAGCAACCAGTTCCGCCTACAACTACAAGGTGGTTCGCCAATTCGCCATTATGACGGTGGTGTGGGGCATTGTCGGGATGGGGCTTGGCGTGTTTATCGCCGCGCAACTAGCCTGGCCCGAGCTCAACTTCAACCTGCCGTGGACCAGCTTTGGCCGCTTGCGCCCGCTGCACACCAATGCGGTGATCTTCGCCTTCGGTGGTTGCGCGCTGTTCGCCACCAGTTATTACGCGGTGCAACGCACCTCGCAGGCCACCCTGTTCGCACCCAAGCTGGCCGCCTTTACCTTCTGGGGCTGGCAACTGGTGATCGTTCTGGCGGCCATCAGTTTGCCCATGGGTTGGACCAGCTCCAAGGAATATGCCGAGCTGGAATGGCCGATCGACATTCTGATCACCATTGTCTGGGTCAGCTACGCCGTGGTGTTCTTCGGCACGATCACCAAGCGTAACGTCAGCCACATCTATGTCGGCAACTGGTTCTTTGGTGGTTTTATCCTTACCGTGGCGATCCTGCACCTGGTCAATAACCTGGAAGTGCCGGTCACCCTGACCAAATCCTACTCGGCCTATGCCGGGGCAACGGATGCAATGATCCAGTGGTGGTACGGGCACAACGCCGTAGGTTTCTTCCTCACCGCCGGTTTCCTGGGGATGATGTATTACTTCGTGCCCAAGCAGGCCGGGCGCCCGGTGTACTCCTACCGGTTGTCCATCGTGCACTTCTGGGCGCTGATTGCCGTGTACATCTGGGCCGGTCCGCACCACCTGCACTACACCGCGCTGCCTGACTGGGCGCAGAGCCTGGGTATGGTGATGTCGCTGATTCTGCTGGCACCCAGCTGGGGCGGCATGATCAACGGCATGATGACCCTATCGGGGGCCTGGCATAAGCTGCGCACCGACCCGATTCTGCGCTTTTTGGTCGTCTCCCTCGCGTTCTACGGCATGTCGACCTTTGAGGGGCCGATGATGGCGATCAAGACCGTCAACGCTCTGTCCCACTACACCGACTGGACCATCGGCCACGTTCACGCTGGCGCGCTGGGCTGGGTGGCCATGGTGTCCATCGGCTCGCTGTATCACATGCTGCCCAAGGTATTCGGTCGCGACGAGATGCACAGCATCGCCCTGATCAACGTGCACTTCTGGTTCGCCACCATCGGCACCGTGCTCTACATCGCTTCGATGTGGGTCAACGGTATCGCCCAGGGCCTGATGTGGCGTGCAGTCAACGAAGACGGCACCCTCACCTACTCCTTTGTAGAAGCACTGGAAGCCAGCCACCCCGGCTTTGTGGTGCGGGTAATCGGCGGCGCGATCTTCTTCGCCGGCATGCTGGTGATGGCCTGGAACGTCTGGCAGACCGTGCGCCATACCAAGGCAGCAGAGATGGACGCCGCCGCGCAGTTTTCGCTTGAGGGAGCCCACTGATGAGACACGAAATACTCGAGAAGAACATCGGCCTGATGGCGTTGATGATGGTCCTGGCCGTCAGTATCGGCGGCCTGACGCAGATCGTTCCGCTGTTCTTTCAGGACGTTACCAATGAACCAGTGGCCGGCCTCAAGCCCTACACCGCGCTACAACTGGAAGGCCGCGACATCTATATCCGCGAAGGCTGTGTAGGCTGCCATTCACAGATGATTCGCCCATTCCGCGCCGAAACCGAGCGCTACGGCCATTATTCGGTGGCCGGCGAAAGCGTCTACGACCACCCGTTCCTCTGGGGTTCCAAGCGCACCGGGCCAGACCTGGCCCGCGTTGGCGGTCGCTACTCGGATGAATGGCACCGCGCTCACCTGTACAACCCGCGCAACGTGGTGCCGGAGTCGAAGATGCCGGCCTACCCCTGGCTGGTGGAAAGCAACCTGGATGGCCTGGACACCGCTAAGAAGATGCAGGCCCTGCGCTTTCTCGGCGTGCCGTACAGCGAGGAAGACATCGCCGGGGCTGCCGATGCCGTGAAAGGCAAGAGCGAGATGGACGCCATGGTCGCCTACCTGCAAGTGCTCGGCATTGCCGTGAAGAACAAGAGGTAGAGCCATGTCATTCGAATTTATTGAGATCGGCACCCTGCGTGGCATCGGCACGGCACTGGTTCTGCTGTCGTTTGTTTGCGTCACCCTGTGGGCTTACAGCGGCAAGCGCCGCACGGCGTTCGATGAGGCCGCCTTACTGCCCTTTGCCGATGAACCCAAGCTGGCTGCCCCAAGGAGCAAAACCCCATGAGCACGTTCTGGAGCTGGTACATCACAGTGCTGACCGTCGGCACCCTGCTCGCCCTGTTCTGGCTGATTTTCGCCACCCGCAAGAGTGAAGTTCACAAAAGCGAAACCGAGCAAACCATGGGCCATTCCTTCGACGGCATCGAGGAATATGACAACCCGCTGCCCAAGTGGTGGTTCATGCTGTTTGTCGGCACCATCATTTTCTCGATTGTCTACCTGGTGCTGTACCCAGGCTTAGGCAACTGGAAAGGCGTGCTGCCGGGCTATGACGACGGCTGGACCCAGGTCAAGCAATGGCAGCGCGAAGTCGACAACGCTGACGAGTTGTATGGGCCGATCTTCGCCAAATACGCGGCCATGCCCTTGGAAGAAGTGGCCAAAGACGAGCAAGCACTGAAAATGGGTGGCCGCATGTTTGCCACTTATTGCTCGGTCTGCCACGGCTCCGACGCCAAAGGTGCAGTGGGCTTCCCTAATCTGGCCGACAACCATTGGCGCTGGGGCGGCGCGCCTGCCGACATCAAAACCAGCATCCTTAATGGCCGCATGGGTGCGATGCCGGGCTGGACGGCGGTAATCGGCGAAGATGGCGTGCAACAGGTTGCCGCTTATGTGCGCAAGGGCCTGGCCGGCCTGCCGCTGCCAGCCGACAAAAGCGTTGATCTGGAAAAAGGCGCCGCCATCTACGCCGCCAACTGCCTGGCCTGCCACGGTGCAGAAGGCAAAGGCATGGCCATGCTCGGTGCGCCGGACCTAACCAGCCCTGCTGGCTGGATCTACGGCAGCAGCCTGGTGCAGTTGCAGCAGACCATCCGCCACGGCCGTAACGGCCAGATGCCGGCTCAAGAGCAGTATCTGGGCAACGACAAGGTGCATCTGCTGGCCGCTTATGTACTGAGCCTTAGCCAGCAACAACAAAGCAACGCAGCGCAGTAGCTGCTAAAAGCGCAGCACCCGGCTGGCGACCCCAAGTCGCCAGCCACTTAACCAAGCCCCCGCGCCCGGACAGCCGTCCGAGCCATGCGACCCAAGGTCGCACCCGTGCGACCAAGTGCACGCGCGACGTTTGACTTGAGCTAATCTTGTCGACAGTCGCCACCTGTCATAACTCCAAGGCGATCCCTTTCTTTGCGCCACGCCTGTTTAAGGCGTTTTATGCTCGCGGCAATGCCCCGTACAAGTGGTCATGCATGCCTGCCAACAGCCCTGAAAGCCTTATCGCGCCGGCTTGTGTCGTTGCAATGAACACCTGCTTTCTCCATACTTGCCGCCGATTTTTGCCCCCTAGAAACTCCATTAACCGTGGAACCCATAATGAGCACAGCAATCAGTCCGACTGCTTATAACTACAAGGTGGTTCGCCAATTCGCCGTGATGACGGTGGTTTGGGGAGTCATTGGCATGGCCTTGGGTGTTTTCATCGCCGCACAATTGGTGTGGCCTGAACTCAACCTGGGTATGGAATGGACGAGCTTCGGCCGTCTGCGCCCGCTACACACCAACGCGGTGATCTTCGCCTTCGGCGGTTGCGCACTGATGGCCACCTCGTTCTATGTGGTGCAACGCACCAGCCAGGCCCGCCTGATCTCCGACGGCCTAGCGGCATTCGTGTTCTGGGGCTGGCAAGCGGTAATCGTCGCAGCGGTGATCACCCTGCCAATGGGTTTCACCGGCTCCAAAGAATACGCCGAACTCGAGTGGCCGATCGATGTGCTGATCACCATCGTCTGGGTGGCTTATGCCGTGGTGTTCTTCGGCACCATCATGAAGCGCCAGACCAAGCACATTTATGTGGGTAACTGGTTCTACGGTGCCTTCATCCTGGTTACCGCCATGCTGCACATCGTCAACAGCGCAGCGGTTCCGGTCAGCCTGTTCAAGTCGTACTCGATGTACGCCGGTGCAACTGACGCGATGATTCAGTGGTGGTATGGCCACAACGCCGTGGGCTTCTTCCTGACCACGGGCTTCCTGGGGATGATGTACTACTTTGTACCCAAGCAGGCCGAACGTCCGATCTACTCGTATCGCCTGTCCATCGTGCATTTCTGGGCGCTGATCACCCTGTACATCTGGGCCGGCCCGCACCACCTGCACTACACCGCACTGCCGGATTGGGCACAGTCCCTGGGTATGGCGATGTCGATCATTCTCCTGGCGCCAAGCTGGGGCGGCATGATCAACGGCATGATGAGCCTGTCGGGGGCCTGGCATAAGCTGCGCACCGACCCAATCCTGCGCTTTTTGGTGGTATCGCTGGCGTTCTACGGCATGTCGACCTTCGAAGGCCCGATGATGGCAATCAAGACCGTCAACGCCCTGTCCCACTACACCGACTGGACCATCGGTCACGTACACGCAGGCGCCCTCGGTTGGGTAGCGATGATCTCCATCGGTGCGCTCTATCACCTGATTCCTAAGGTTTTCGGTCGCACACAAATGCACAGCGTTGGCCTGATCAACGTGCATTTCTGGCTCGCCACCATCGGTACCGTGCTGTACATCGCTTCGATGTGGGTTAACGGCATCACCCAGGGCCTGATGTGGCGTGCAGTCAACGAAGACGGCACCCTCACCTACTCCTTTGTAGAAGCACTGGAAGCCAGCCACCCGGGTTACGTGGTGCGCATGATTGGTGGCGCATTCTTCGTCGCAGGCATGCTGCTGATGGCTTACAACACCTTCCGCACCGTGCGAGCCGCCAACGCGTCTGAATACGAAGCAGCTGCACAGATTCCTGCCGCCCAACTCACTGCAGGGAGCGCGCATTGATGAAACACGAAATCATTGAGAAGAATATTGGCCTGATGGCGCTGCTGATGGTTCTGGCCGTCAGCATCGGCGGCCTGACTCAAATCGTTCCGCTGTTTTTCCAGGACGTGACCAACGAGCCCGTAGAGGGTCTCAAGCCCTACACCGCGCTGGAGCTCGAAGGCCGCGATGTGTACATCGCCAACGGCTGTGTCGGCTGCCACTCGCAGATGATTCGTCCGTTCCGTGCTGAAACCGAACGCTACGGCCACTACTCGGTTGCTGGTGAAAGCGTCTGGGACCACCCGTTTCTGTGGGGTTCCAAGCGTACCGGTCCGGACCTGGCTCGCGTCGGCGGTCGTTACTCGGATGAATGGCAACGTGCGCACCTGTACAACCCGCGCAACGTAGTGCCTGAGTCGAAGATGCCGGCCTACCCCTGGCTGGTCGAGCACAAGCTCGACGGCAAGGACACCGCCAAGAAGATGGAAGTCATGCGTGGCTTTGGCATCCCCTACACCGATGAAGACATCGCAGGGGCCCAGGACGCAGTAAAAGGCAAGACCGAAATGGACGCGCTTGTGGCGTACCTGCAGGTTCTCGGCACATCCATCAAGAACAAACGGTAACGCGCGATGGACATCGGGACTATTCGTGGCATAGGCACAGCAGTGGTGTTCATCGCCTTTATCGGCGTGGTGCTCTGGGCCTACAGCAGCAAGCGTAAATCCAGCTTCGACGAGGCCGCTAACCTGCCCTTCGCCGACGATCCCAAACCCGTTGATCGTGACGAGCAATCTTCCAGGAGCAATAACCAATGACCACGTTCTGGAGTTGGTACGTAACCATTCTGTCTCTGGGCACCATCTTTGCCCTGACTTGGCTGATCTTCGGCACCCGCAAGGGCCAGCGCGAAGAAACCACCGAAGAAACCGTCGGCCACTCCTTCGACGGTATCGAAGAGTTCGACAACCCGCTGCCCAAGTGGTGGTTCATGCTGTTCCTCGCCACCATCATCTTCGCCCTCGGCTACCTGGTGCTCTACCCGGGCCTGGGTAACTTCAAAGGTTTGCTGCCGGGCTACGACTACCTCGACACCAAGGCCGAAACGCCCTTCGCCACCACTATCCAAATTGCCGGTGGTGTAGAGCGCAATGCAGGCTGGACCGGCGTGCACCAGTGGGAAAAGGAAATGGCCAAGGCTGACGCTCAGTACGGGCCGATCTTCGCCAAATATGCTGCCATGTCAATCGAGCAAGTGGCCCAAGACGAGCAAGCGCTGAAAATGGGCGGCCGCCTGTTTGCTTCCAACTGCTCGGTTTGCCACGGCTCCGACGCCAAGGGCGCCTATGGCTTCCCGAACCTGACCGACAAGGATTGGCTGTATGGCGGCGAGCCGGAAACCATCAAGACCACCCTTATGGCCGGTCGCCAGGGGATGATGCCTGCACAACTGGATGCACTGGGCGAGCAAGGTATCCGCAACGTGGCAGGCTACATCCGCAGCCTGTCCGGTTTGAAAAACCCGGAAGGTATCGCGGTTGACCTTGCCGCAGGTCAAGACATCTTCGCGAGCAATTGTGCAGT
Organism: Pseudomonas sp. C7.1; assembly: GCF_056312395.1. Taxonomy (NCBI): domain Bacteria; kingdom Pseudomonadati; phylum Pseudomonadota; class Gammaproteobacteria; order Pseudomonadales; family Pseudomonadaceae; genus Pseudomonas; species Pseudomonas sp. C7.1. The sequence continues at coordinate 1,867,207 of NZ_JBWDTL010000003.1, forward strand.
CTGTCATGGCGCTGAAGGTAAGGGCCAACAGGCCATGGGCGCACCCAACCTGACCGACAAAGTTTGGCTCTACGGCTCCAGCTTCGCTCAGGTACAACAAACGCTGCGCTATGGCCGTAACGGCAAGATGCCAGCCCAGGCTGACTTCCTGGGCAACGATAAAGTGCATCTGCTGGCGGCTTATGTGTACAGCCTGTCGCAAGCAAAACCCGAGAAGTAATTCTCCAGCCCGGCAGGCGCGACCGCAGGTCGCACCTGCCAGGCAATCGTCAGGCGTACCATAGCGCAAGAGCCCGTATGACCCCGGCCGGCACGTATCGACCAGGGCAGCCAATCAACCGCCGTGGTACACACTGATGAGTGCACAGATTCCAGTTAAAGACGTCACCCCTGCCCCGGCCAAGGTCGAAGTTGTTGACCTGTACGCCAACCGCGAGAAAATCTACACCCGCTCCTTCACCGGCATCTTCCGCAACCTGCGTATGCTCGGTGGCGCAGCCCTCTTCCTGTTGTACTTCGGCACCGTATGGTTGACCTGGAATGGCCGTCAGGCCGTCTGGTGGAACCTGCCGGAGCGCAAGTTCTATATTTTCGGCTCCACCTACTGGCCGCAGGATTTCGTTCTGCTCTCGGCGCTGTTGATCATTGCCGCCTTCGGCCTGTTCTTTATCACCGTGTTCGCCGGCCGCGTGTGGTGCGGCTATACCTGCCCGCAAAGCGTATTCACCTGGGTCTTCATGTGGGCGGAAAAGGTCACCGAAGGTGATCGCAACCAGCGCATGAAACTCGATAAGGCGCCGATGACCTCGCAGAAATTACTGCGCAAGCTGGCCAAGCACGGCATCTGGGTCGGTGTATCGCTGGTTACCGCGATTACTTTCGTCGGCTATTTCACGCCGATTCGCGAGCTGATCCCCGAGCTGTTCACCCTGCAAGCTGGCGGCTGGGCGCTATTCTGGGTCGGTTTCTTTACCCTCGCCACCTACGGCAACGCCGGCTACCTGCGCGAACAGGTGTGCATCTACATGTGCCCCTATGCGCGCTTCCAGAGCGTGATGTTCGACCAGGACACCCTGATCGTTTCCTACGACCCGCGCCGCGGTGAGAGCCGCGGCCCGCGCAAGCGCGATGCCGACTACAAGGCTGAAGGCCTGGGCGACTGCATCGACTGCAAGATGTGCGTGCACGTCTGCCCTACTGGCATCGATATCCGCGATGGTCTGCAGATCGAGTGCATCGGCTGCGCCGCCTGTATCGACGCCTGCGACAGCATCATGGAGAAGATGAACTACCCCAAAGGGCTGATCAGCTACACCACCGAGCACAACCTCTCCGGGCAGCAGACCCAGCTGGTTCGTCCGCGCCTGATCGGTTACGCCATTGCCCTGCTGGCAATGTTCTGCGTCTTCGCCTGGGCCATCGCCGACCGCTCGCTGGTGGAACTGGACGTGCTCAAAGACCGCGTGCTCTACCGCGAGAACGAAGAAGGCCGGATCGAGAACGTCTACACCCTGAAGATCATGAACAAAGCCCAGCACGAGGTCACTTACCTGATCGAAGCCGATGGCCTCGACGGCTTGGTCTACGAAGGCAAACGCGAGATCAAGGCGATTGCCGGCGAAGTGTTGTCGCTGCCGGTCGAGCTGTCCATCGATCCAGAAAAACTGCCTTCGAGCACCAATGAAATCACCTTCCGACTGCACTCGGTGGATGACCCAAGTATCAAAACCGACGCCGCCAGCCGCTTTATCGGCCCCAGCGTGCGCTGATTAGAGAAGCCCATGTCTGAACCCATAGCTGAAAAGAACCCCGAGATCATCAAGCCCTGGTACAAGCAATTCTGGCCCTGGTTCCTGATTGGCCTGCTGGCCTATTCAGTGGTCCAGGGACTGACCCTGCTGACCATCGCCACGAAGAACCCGCCGGGGCTGATCTCCGATGACTATTACGATGTCGGCAAAGGCATTAACCAGTCCCTGGAGCGAGAAAACCACGCCATTCGCCTCAAGCTGCACGCCAGCCTGGTGCTCAACGATGACAACGGCACCGCCACTCTGCAGTTGAGCGGCAACAGCCGTCCGCAGCAGTTGGTGCTTAACCTGATCTCGCCGACCCAGCCGGAGCGTGACCGCCGGGTGATTCTGCAACCGCAGGCTGATGGCAGTTACAGCGGACAGATGATCGACGCAGTAGCAGGCCGACGTTTTGTCGAGCTGATCGGCCAGGAAGGTGGCAAGGACTGGCGCCTCTTCGAAGAAGAAAACGTGAAAGGCGGGCAGACCATCAGCCTCGGGGATGCTCAATAAGCACACCGATGGCCAGCCCGACTCCTTGCTACCACTGTGGCCTGCCGGTACCCGCCGGCAGCCGTTTCCAGGCTCAGGTACTGGGCGCAACCCGCGAGATGTGCTGCCCGGGCTGTCAGGCAGTGGCCGAAGCCATCGTCAGCGGCGGTTTGGAGCACTACTACAAGCACCGCAGCGAAAGCGCCGCCAACCCACAAAACCTGCCCCAAGCCCTGCCCGATGAGCTGGCGCTGTATGACCGCAGCGACGTGCAGCAGCCCTTCGTCGAGCATGACGGCGAACTCAGTGAAACCTGCCTGCTGATCGAAGGCATCAGCTGCGCGGCTTGCGGCTGGCTGATTGAAAAGCACCTGCGCGGCCTGCCCGGCGTCAGCGAGGCGCACCTCAACCTGTCCAACCACCGCCTGCAGGTACGCTGGGCCGACAGCCAGCTGCCGCTCAGCAGCCTGCTAAAGGCGCTGCGCAAGATCGGCTACGCCGCCCACCCCTGGCAAGCCGATGCCGCCGCCGAACAGCTGCAACGCGAGAACCGCCGCGCCATGCGCGAGCTGGGCGTAGCCGGCATGCTGTGGATGCAGGTGATGATGGCGACCATGGCCACCTGGCCGGAATTCAATATCGACCTCAGCCCCGAGCTGGACAAGATCCTGCGCTGGGTCAGCCTGTTTCTTACCACGCCGATTGTCTTTTACTGCTGCGGTCAGTTCTTCCGGGGCGCGCTGCGCGATCTGCGCACCCGCCACCTGACCATGGACGTATCGGTGTCCCTGGCCATCGGCGGGGCCTATGTGGCCGGCATCTGGTCGACTGTAACCGGCCAGGGTGAACTGTATTTCGATGCCGTGGGCATGTTCGCGCTGTTTCTCCTGGCCGGCCGCTACCTGGAACGCCGCGCCCGCGAGCGCACGGCGGCCGCCACTTCGCAACTGGTCAATCTGCTGCCGGCCTCATGCCTACGCCTAGATGTCGACGGCCAGAGCCAACGCATTCTGCTGAGCGAGCTGCACGTCGGCGATCAGGTACTGGTGCCGCCTGGCGCCCTACTGCCCGCTGACGGGCGAATTGTGCAGGGCCAGTCGAGCGTCGATGAATCACTGCTCACCGGCGAATACCTGCCGCAGCCGCGTAATGTCGGCGACAGCGTCACTGCCGGCACTCTCAATGTCGAAGGCCCGCTGGCCGTGCAGGTGCAGGCCCTTGGCGACGCCACCCGGCTGTCGGCCATCGTCCGCCTGCTGGAGCGGGCGCAGAGCGACAAGCCGCGCCTGGCAGTACTGGCTGATCAGGTCGCACAGTGGTTCCTGCTCATCGTGCTGATCGTGGCGGCCATCGTCGGCCTGGTCTGGTGGCAACTCGATCCTTCACGTGCATTTTGGATCGTTCTTTCTTTGCTGGTCGCCACTTGTCCTTGCGCACTGGCCCTGGCCACGCCCACGGCGCTGACCGCCGCCACCGGCTCACTGCATAAGCTGGGCATGCTGCTGACCCGTGGTCATGTGCTGGAAGGCCTCAACCAGATCGACACCCTGGTGCTGGACAAAACCGGCACCCTCACCGAAGGCCGCCTGACCCTCAGCGCCATCCATCCGTTGCGTGAGCTGGATGCCGACAGCTGCCTGGCCCTGGCCGCTGCCCTGGAAAACCGCTCCGAACATCCAATCGCCCGCGCCTTCGGCCAGGCACCGGAGGCCGCAGAAGCAGTCGACAGCCATCCGGGCCTGGGCTTGCAAGGGCGTGTCGGCGGCCGGGTGCTGCGGATCGGCGAGGCCAATTTTGTCTGCGCACTCAGCACTCACCCCGCCCCTACGATTAGCGGCGAACACGGCCAATGGTTGCTGCTGGGCGATGAGCAAGGGCCGCTGGCCTGGTTCGTGTTGAATGACCGCCTACGCGACGATGCGCCGCAATTGATCGATATGGCCAAGACCAAAGGCTGGCAAATTATGCTGCTGTCCGGCGACAGCTCGCCCATGGTCGGCGAAGTGGCGCGTCAGTTGGGCATCATTGATGCTCGTGGTGGCCTCACTCCGGATGCCAAGCTGGCGGTGCTCAAGCAACTGCACAGCCAGGGCCGCCGGGTACTGATGCTGGGCGACGGGGTTAATGATGTGCCGGTACTCGCCGCCGCCGATATCAGTGTGGCCATGGGCAGCGCCACCGATCTGGCGAAAACCAGCGCCGATGCGGTACTGCTGTCCAACCGACTGAGCAGCCTGGTGCAGGCGCTACACATGGCGCAACGAACCCGCCGCATTATCATCGAGAACCTCACCTGGGCCAGTCTGTACAATGGCCTGGTGCTGCCCTTCGCTGCCATCGGTTGGATCACCCCGATCTGGGCCGCGCTGGGTATGTCGGTCAGCTCGCTGCTGGTGGTGGTTAACGCCCTGCGCCTGACTCGAGTCCGTCCCGTAGGTTGGGTTGAGAAGCGTAGCGACGAAGCCCAACATATCCAGACCGCTGATAGGGTCTGAGCCACGACACGTTGGGCTTCGCTACGCTCAGCACCAACCTACGCGGCACAGCGTTCAATACCCAGACTCACCCGGAGACTCCATGCCCGCCCTCTATATCCTGATCCCGGTCGCCATCGCCCTAGTGGGCTTTGCCATCTGGCTGTTCTTCTGGGCGGTGGACAGCGGTCAGTACGACGACCTCGACGGCCCCGCGCACAGCATCCTGTTCGACGACGAAGACCCCAAGCACCAGGCTGCGGTCAATCAAGTGCAACAAGAGGATCAGTTCAAGGACTCAGGTGACAAGCCCGGTGCTTGAGCTGCTGCCGCTGCTGGTTTCGGCACTGATTCTCGGCCTGCTCGGCGGCGGTCATTGCCTAGGGATGTGCGGTGGCCTGATGGGCGCGCTGACCCTGGCCATCCCGCCCGAGCGGCGCGCACAACGCTTTCAACTGCTGCTGGCCTACAACTTGGGGCGCATTTTCAGCTACAGCCTGGCAGGCCTGCTGCTTGGCCTGGCCGGCTGGGCAGTCGCCAATAGCCCACTGGTAACCGGTCTGCGTGTGGTGGCCGCGCTGTTGCTGATTGCCATGGGCCTGTACCTGGCCGGCTGGTGGAGCGGCCTGACCCGTATTGAAGCCCTCGGCCGTGGCCTGTGGCGATATATCCAACCGCTGACCCGCCGCTTTATGCCGGTCACCAGCCTGCCGCGCGCCCTGGTGCTCGGCAGCCTGTGGGGCTGGCTGCCCTGCGGCCTGGTTTACAGCACCCTGCTGTGGGCCGCCAGCCAAGGCAATGCGTTGAGCAGCGCGGCGCTGATGTTTGCCTTCGGCCTCGGCACCCTGCCGGTGCTGTTGGCCACCGGCATGGCTGCCGAACGCCTGACCGCCCTGCTGCGCAAGCAAGGCGTGCGCATGGCAGGCGGTATTCTGGTGATTCTGTTTGGCCTGTGGACCCTGCCCGGCCCGCACCAGCACTGGCTGATGGGCCACTGAGCGATAACCGGCCGCGTTGATACAGGTCAAAACACCCCAGGCGCGCCACTCTTAGACTCCCCGGTATTGAAGGCCAAACCGGGAATACCCGTATGCTCAACGCCATCCAGTGGGACAGCACCCTGATCCGTCGCTATGACCAGGCCGGCCCCCGCTACACCTCCTACCCGACCGCCGTGCAGTTCCATGAGCGGGTTAGCCAGTTCGACCTGCTGCATGCCCTGCGTGACAGTCGCCAAGCTCAGCGGCCACTGTCGTTGTACGTGCACATCCCGTTCTGTGCGCACATCTGCTACTACTGCGCCTGCAACAAGGTAATCACCAAGGATCGTGGCCGCACCCCGCCCTATCTGGAAAAGCTTGAGCGCGAAATCGAGATTATCGGCCGCCATCTGGACAAGCGGCAGAAGGTCGAGCAGCTGCACTTTGGCGGCGGCACGCCGACCTTTCTCAGCCACGATGAACTGCGCCATCTGATGGGCCACCTGCGCCAGCACTTCAACCTGCTGGATGACGACACAGGCGACTACAGCATCGAGATCGACCCGCGCGAAGCCGACTGGTCGACCATGGGCCTGCTCCGCGAGCTGGGTTTCAACCGCGTCAGCCTGGGCGTGCAGGACCTCGACCCGGCCGTGCAAAGAGCGGTCAATCGCCTGCAGACCCTGGAAGAAACCCGCGCCATCGTCGAAGCCGCACGCACTCTGCAGTTCCGCTCGGTAAATATCGACCTGATCTACGGCCTGCCACTGCAAACCCCCGAGCGTTTCGCCCGCACCGTGGCCGAAGTGATTGCCCTGCAACCTGATCGCTTGTCGCTGTTCAACTACGCCCACCTGCCGGAGCGCTTTATGCCGCAGCGGCGGATCAATACCAGCGAGCTGCCCAGCCCAGGCGACAAGCTGGCCATGCTGCAGGCCAGCATCGAGCAGCTGAACGCGGCGGGTTACCGCTATATCGGCATGGATCACTTTGCCCTGCCCGACGACGAGCTGGCCAGCGCCCAGGAGGATGGCAGCCTGCAACGCAACTTCCAGGGCTATACCACCCACGGTCATTGCGACTTGATCGGTCTAGGGGTGTCCTCGATCAGCCAGATTGGTGACCTCTACTGCCAGAACAATAGCGACCTGAGTAAATACCAAGACAGCCTTGCTCATAACGAACTGGCCACCGTGCGCGGCCTGCATTGCGATGCCGACGATCGTTTGCGTCGGGCGGTGATCCAGCAGCTGATCTGTCATTTCCAGTTGCGCTTTGCCGATATCGAACAGGCCTATGCCATCGATTTTCGCAGTTACTTTGCCGAGGTCTGGCCGCAACTGCAGCAGATGGCCAGTGATGGGCTGATCGAGCTGACTGCCCAAGGTATCGAGGTGCGGCCAGCGGGCCGCCTGCTGGTGCGCTCGCTGTGCATGCTATTTGATCGCTACCTCAGCGAGCTGAATCAGCAGCGCTTTTCCCGGGTGATCTAGCAGGCCTGCTGGCGGGGTTATTTCATCAATAAGCTGGACACTTCCTGCATCTGCTGATCGCTCAGGTTCTGCTCACGCATGGTCTTGATCAGCGTTGCGCTGGCGCTGCTCAATGCGCCCTGCAGCGAGGCCAGCTCGCCGCGCAGCATTTCTATCTTTATGCGTTTGGCCTCGGGGTCTAGGCTCTGATCGCTCATCACCTCCTCCAGCTCGGCTTTCTTCGCCGCGATCTGCGCCTTGAGCTCGCGAATCATCTTGAGAATAACCTTGAGCGCATCCGGCAAGCTGCTCTCATCGATGTCCTTATTCTTCTGTGCGGCAGCGGAACGCGCCTTTCCCAGCTGCGACAGGCTCACCCGCAGGCTGTCACGCAGCGCCTGCTGATCACCCTCGCGGCTCTCCACGGCGTTTTCGGCCATAGCATTCTTGTGCTCCAGCGCCAGGTTTATGCGGGCGCTCAAGTGGGTCGATTCCAGACGCATGCGAATGCTCCTTGCAGATATTGAAAGCCGCATGGCTTATCGGCCGCACAAGATAAAACTTGAACAATCGATCAAACTTGCGACTTGGTGGCCCTGCCCTGCGCCCTGCTGTAACCTTGACGCTATTACGTGCTTACCCTCAGGATCGCCAGCGATGTCCGAAAACATCAAGTTGCATACTCCACATCAGGCCCACTGCAAGGATTGCAGCCTGGCGAGCTTGTGCCTGCCGCTGTCCCTGAACCTGGAAGACATGGACGCGCTCGACGAAATCGTCAAACGCGGCCGCCCGTTGAAGAAAGGCGAATTCCTGTTCCGCCAGGGCGATGTCTTCAACTCGGTGTTCGCTGTGCGTTCCGGCGCGCTAAAAACCTTCAGCCTAAGCGACGGCGGCGATGAGCAGATCACCGGCTTCCACCTGCCCAGCGAGCTGGTCGGCCTGTCCGGCATGGACAGCGAACTCTACCCCGTATCGGCGGTGGCGCTGGAAACCACCTCGGTGTGCGAAATCCCCTTCGAGCGCCTTGACGAGCTGTCGGTGCAACTGCCGCAATTGCGCCGCCAACTGATGCGCGTCATGAGCCGGGAGATCCGCGACGATCAACAAATGATGCTGCTGCTGTCGAAGAAAACCGCTGATGAACGCATCGCCACCTTCCTGGTCAATCTCTCGGCACGCTTCCGCGCGCGCGGCTTCTCGGCCAATCAGTTCCGCCTGGCCATGTCGCGCAACGAAATTGGTAACTATTTGGGCCTTGCGGTGGAGACCGTATCGCGGGTATTTACCCGCTTCCAACAGAACAAGCTGCTCGAAGCCGAAGGTAAAGAAGTGCATATTCTCGACCCCATCGAGCTGTGCGCCCTGGCCGGCGGCAACCTCGACGGCTGATCGCCCCGCACAGCGCAGGACCTTGCCGATGATCTTCGACGAATTCACTATCAAAACCCTGATCCGCCCGGTGCCGGATTTTCCCAAGCCGGGGGTAATCTTTCGCGATATCACCCCTCTATTTCAGTCACCCCGCGCCCTGCGCATGGTGGCTGACAGCTTTATCCAGCGCTATGTCGAGGCCGAGTTCAGCCATATCGGCGCCATGGATGCGCGTGGTTTTTTGATCGGCTCGATCATTGCCTATGAGCTGAACAAGCCGCTGATCCTCTTTCGCAAACAAGGCAAACTGCCCGCCGACGTGCTCAGCGAGCGCTACCAGACCGAGTACGGCGAAGCCAAACTGGAAGTGCACGCCGACAGCCTCTGTGAAGGCGACAAGGTGCTGATTTTCGATGACCTGATCGCCACCGGCGGCACCCTGCTAGCCGCTGCACAACTGGTACGACGCATGGGCGCGAGCATCATCGAAGCCGCCGCAATCATCGACCTGCCCGAGCTGGGCGGCTCACAAAAGCTGCAAGACAGCGGCATCCCCACCTTCGCCCTGACCCGTTTCGCCCTCACCGACCGATAAATCCGCCCCAAGGCCCTGACGGCAGCGCTGCATGTCCGGGCCTGGCTGACCTGTACGAACTCACTCGCCCACCGCTTACGCAAGTACCCCACAGACCATGAATGAAATACCCATGAACCCGACGTCCAGCCACTGGCGCTTGCGCCTCGGCGCGCTGATGGAAAGCACAGCCGTCACCCGCCTGGTGACCGCCCTGATCGTGCTCAACGCGGCGATTCTCGGCATCCAGACCTACCCCGGCCTGATGGCTGACTGGGGCGAGTTATTGCTGGCGCTGGATCAACTGATTCTCGCGGTATTTATCCTGGAATTGGCGCTACGCTTTATCGCCCGTGGTCTGGGCCTGCTGCGCGATCCCTGGGCGGTATTCGATTGCCTGGTGGTGGGCGTGGCTCTGGTGCCGTCTAGCGGGCCATTCGCCGTACTGCGTGCGCTGCGCGTGTTGCGTGTGCTGCGGCTGATCTCAATTAACCCGAATATGCGCCGGGTGGTCGAGGCCCTGCTGTCCTCGCTGCCGGGCATGGGCAGCATCGCCATGCTGCTCGGTCTGGTGTTTTACGTAGCGGCGGTGATGGCCACTCAGCTGTTCGGTGAAGCCTTTCCCGAGTGGTTCGGTAGCCTCGGCGCCAGCCTCTACACCCTGTTCCAGGTGATGACCCTGGAAAGCTGGTCGATGGGTATCGTGCGCCCGGTGATGGAGCAGTTCCCGCTGGCGTGGATGTATTTCCTGCCGTTTATCCTGATTGCCACCTTTATGATGCTTAACCTGTTTATCGCCGTGGTGGTCAATGCCATGCAGACCACCCATGAACAGGAAGCCAAACTGGCGCCACCTTCGCCCACCGAGCAACTGCTGCTCGATGAACTGCGCGCTCTGCGCAGCGAAGTGGCCGAGTTGCGCCAGCAGCGCTGAGGCCAACGACTGCAAGACCGCGCATCAGTACTGCATCGCCCGACCGCGATGCAGTACTGACCTACGCCATGACCTACCTTCTCGTGGCTAGCTCCCGCCCGAAAGGGCCTGAGCCTGACGAACTGTCCGACAACTATCCATAAGTTGGTCCAATTCCAGCCGCTCTGGCCAGGAATGACCTCGCGCCTAAAGCGTCCACGGCTAAAGATAAATCACGGCCTAAGACAGCCCAGCCTGTCGTCCCAAGCCCCATAACAAGAGCGGTCGCGAACCGCGACCAATATGCCGAGGAGTCGCCCTTATGACAGCCAAAACCAGCACCCCAACCGCCAGCTTTCCGGTGCGCCGCATGGACTTCAGCTTCGCCGAAAGCCAGAAGTTCTGGTTTGCCGGCGACCCGTTTATGAGCCACTTCATGAACAACCTGTCGTCATTGTTTCCCTATGGCGAGAAATTCTTCGTCGACAGCGTGCGTGCCGTGCGCGAGCAGGTCACCGAGCCGCAATTGAAGAAGGACATCAGCGCCTTTATCGGCCAGGAAGCCATGCACTCCAAGGAGCACGCGGCCTATAACGACTACGCCGCCGAACACAACATCGACCTGGAACTGCTGGAACTGCGCATTAAGGTGCTGCTGGAGTGGGTGACCAAGATCACCACCAAGAAGCAGCGCCTGGCAGCCACCTGCGCTCTGGAGCACTTCACCGCAACCATGGCCGAGCAATTGCTGCAGCGTGAAGACCTGACCACCCAGATGAACGACCCCAAGCTTTATCAGCTGTGGATGTGGCACGCGATCGAGGAAAACGAGCACAAGGCGGTCTGCTACGACGTGTACCAGCAGGTTTACGGCGGCTACTTCACCCGCGTGGGCATGATGGCGATTTCCACGGTGATCTTCTTCAGCGTGATCGGCTGGTTCCAGGTACACCTGCTACGCAAGGACGGCCAACTGTTCAACTGGCGCAGCTGGGGTAAAGGCCTGAAAACCCTGTTCGGCCCACGTAACGGCTTTCTGACCAAGCTGATCCTGCCGTACCTGGACTACTACCGCCCCGGCTTCCACCCCTTCGACCATGACAGCAAGGCGCTGGAACAGCGCTGGCGCCAGCGTTTGGGCTTTAACAACTGATTATCAGCCCAGTAAAAGAAAACCCGGCATTAGCCGTAATGCTGTTCACATAAGAGAAGTGCCGCTTCTCCCTTGCCAGGAAAGCGGCATTTTTTTGTGCCCAGAGCCCTAGGATAGGTGGGGCCGCCTAGGTGCCAATCCATCTGCCTGGACTACCGCCCAGTTGCAGACTTCAAAATTCGCCGCACAGTGGGCCGGAAAGCTGCTCAACTTAAGTGAACAGCATTGGGCATCTGCCGGTTTTCTTATTGGCTCGATACTGCCCTACTCAACCGGCAACTTAAGCTGCCCCAGGCCCTGCAGTACGCTGGCCCCGGTGAACAACATCACGACCTGCTCTTCGGCCAGCGCGCAGATCGCCGCTTGCCGGTCGGGCTGGCCGATATAGTCCAACGACAGTTGGAACAGGTTGCGGCTGATCAGGTTCGACACCTGCAGCACCACCGCCGGATTGACCATTTCCGGCAGCAGTTTGAAGGCAATGATGTCCTCGGCCATGTCCGCGCCAAACTCATCCATCACCTCCTGCAGTGCCGCCCGCAATACGGCAGAGGCGCCATGCAGTTCGCGCACGCCGAGGATAAAGGCTTCGGGGTTTTGCGCGACGAAATCAAAGAACAGCTGCACGGTTTCATGGCACACCCGCCTGCCGCGTTGCAGATCGATGCCAAACAGCATCGGCGAGCTTGCCTGAGCCGACTGCACCGCCCGCTCCGCCGCTTCCCGGCGTAGGTCGCGCAGCGGTTGGCGCAGCTGGGTGGAGATCTGGCGGATCACCGTCAGGCCCAGGTCATCCACATCCTTGAAGTGCCTATAGAAGGTATTGGGGTTTAGCCCGGCTTCACGGGCCAGCTCACGCAGGCCCAGATTACTCAGGCTGCGGCTGGTTGAGGTGAGACGTAACGCGGCCTCCAGTAACAGGGTCTTGCCCGGGGCCTCGGTGGCTCTTTGCGCAGCCGGTGGCTGCTCGTCGGCGGCTGTTTGCATGACGAACTCTACCTAAAAGTTGGCTTGTGAGCATGACGCTTGCTGGCGAGTATACATTTGTCTACTTTGGTATACAGCTGTATACGCCAGCAATAAACATAACAGGAGCTTGGCCATGAATGCACCCGCCTCACCCCCTTCTGCCACCCGCCACTGCAAGGTCGCTATTATCGGTACGGGCTTCTCTGGCCTGGGCATGGCCATCCGCCTGAAGCAGGCCGGCGAACATGACTTCCTGCTGTTCGAGAAAGAAGCCGGCGTCGGCGGCACCTGGCGGGTGAACAACTACCCAGGGTGCGGTTGTGACGTGCAATCACACCTCTACTCCTTCTCGTTCGAGCAGAACCCCGACTGGACACGTATGTTCGCCAAGCAGCCGGAAATTCAGGGCTATCTGGAAGGCTGCTGGAGCAAATACCACCTGCAGAACCACACCCAGCTGAACACCGAAATAACCCGCATGGCCTGGGATGAACAGCAAGAGCGATGGCAGATCAGTGACAGCGCCGGTAACCATTACAGCGCGCAGTTCGTGGTATCCGGCATGGGTGCGCTGTCCACCCCATCGATTCCGGCGCTCAAGGGCCTGGGCGATTTTACCGGCAAGATCTTCCACTCACAGCAGTGGGATCACAGCTATGACCTCACCGGAAAACGCATCGCAGTCATCGGCACCGGCGCCTCCTCAATCCAGTTCGTGCCGCAAATCCAGAAGCAGGCCAGCCAACTCGATCTGTACCAGCGCACCGCGCCGTGGATCATGCCCAAGCCCGATCGCGCCATCAGCGAGCGCGAGCGCAGCCGCTTCAAGCGCTTCCCATTGCTGCAGAAACTCTGGCGCGGCGCCATCTATGCCATGCTGGAAAGCCGGGTAATCGGCTTTGCCATGCTGCCCAAGGTGATGACCCTCGCCCAGAAAGTCAGCAAGTGGCACATCAATAAGCAGATCAAGGACCAGGTCCTGCGCGCCAAGGTCACCCCGGATTACCTGATGGGCTGTAAGCGCGTACTGATCTCCAACGATTACTTCCCGGCGTTGACCCAGCCCAACGTCGACCTGATCACTGACGGTATCGAGGAAATCCGCAGCGGCAGCATCCGCACCATGGACGGTAAAGAGCGCGAGATCGACGCGATCATCTTCGGCACCGGTTTCACCCCAAGCGATCCGCTGCCGCGTGGAACAGTGTTTGGCCGTGGCGGCGTCGACTTGCTTGACACCTGGCCAGAAGGCCCGCAGGCCTACAAAGGCACCCTGACCGCCGGCTTCCCTAACCTGTTCTTCCTGATGGGCCCTGAATACCGGCCTTGGCCACAATTCGATGGTTTATATGATCGAGTCGCAGATCCACTACGTGCTCGGTGCGCTCAAGCTAGTTGGCGAGCAAGAGCTGCAGAGCCTGGAGGTCAAACAGGCAGTGCAGGACCGGTTCAACGGCAAGCTGCAGGGCAGCCTGGGCAACACCGTGTGGAATGCCGGCGGCTGCACCAGTTGGTACCTGCACCCGGTAAGCGGTCGTAACTGCACGGTATGGCCCGGCTTTACCTGGCGCTTCCGCCTGCTGACGCGCACCTTTGACCCAGCGTCCTATCATTTCAGCCGTAAACACGCGGCACACCCGGCGCAGAACAGCGCCGTTCAGTTGACTGCCCAGGAGGCCAGCGCATGAAGTCGTTTGAAAACAAGGTAGCCGCCATCACCGGCGCCGGTTCCGGCATTGGCCGTGCCCTGGCCTTCGGCCTGGCTCGTCAGGGTTGCCAGTTGGCGCTCTGCGATGTGAATGCCGAAGGGCTGGCCGAGACGGTCGCCCAGGCGCGCAAACTTGGGGTGAAGGTCAGCGAAACCCTGGTCAACGTCGCCGACCGTGAAGCGGTGCATGCCTGGGCAGATCAGGTGGTGGCCGAGTTCGGCCGGGTCAACGCGATCTTCAACAACGCCGGCGTGGCCCAGGGCGGCACTGTCGAAGGCAATGACTACGCCGACTACGAGTGGATCATGAGCATCAACTTCTGGGGCGTGGTCAACGGCACCAAGGCCTTTCTGCCGCATATCAAGGCCAGCGGCCAGGGCCATATCGTCAACGTCTCCAGCGTCTTCGGCCTGTTCGCTCAGCCGGGTATGAGCGCCTACAACGCCAGCAAGTTTGCTGTGCGCGGCTTTACCGAGTCGCTACGCCAGGAGCTGGACATGGCCGATTGCGGCGTATCGGCCAGCTGCGTGCACCCGGGCGGCATCAAGACCAATATCGCCAAGACCGCACGGATGAACGCCAGCCTCAGCAGCGTCACCGGCCAGGATGCCGACAAGGCACGCCAGCAGTTCAACGACCAGTTGCTGCGCACCACCCCGGAGAAAGCCGCACAGGTGATCATCAACGGCGCACTGGCGAACAAGCGGCGCATCCTGATCGGCCCGGACGCCTACGCCTTGGATGGCATGCAGCGCCTCTGGCCGGCGCTCTACCAGCGCCTAGTTACCGCCTCCATGCGTTTGGCCGCACGCTTCGCACCGAAAGGCTCAAGCAAGAAAGCCCAGGCAGCCGTGGAATAATCGGCTACCGCCTAAGCCCCAGCGCCGCAGGCGTCTGGGGCTTTTTTATGCCTGCCATCCTTGGCTGATCACGTCCAAGCGGCGGTAATCCGCGTTACCGCCCGCCAAGCAGCAGCCGTGCGCCCTTCTCCGCTAAAAATCGACCTCTGGCAGCAGGCTGAAACACAAACGCCCCGGCTCTTTTCAAGAGCACCGAGGCGTCTTTCATCGGTCCGATTACAGGCTTTGCGGGTAAAACCGAGCAAAACCCATCAACGGCAACAACATTTAGTCGATGCTTAACCGCGCTACAGCCCAGGAAAATAGGGCTTCGAGGGGTTAGAAGTAGAGAAAATTATGAATAATTAACGTTAAACCCAACACTTCTCGTAAAAACGGCCTATTATGGCTGAGCTGACTTGTAGTTATCAGCAAAACCGCATAGGTGCTATGAGCACTCTGGCACCGCACTTCGTATCGATTTAAGAGACACACCATGGCAAATCGCGAAACTGGCACCGTCAAATGGTTCAACGATGAGAAAGGCTTCGGCTTCATTACCCCGACTAACGGCGGCGATGATCTCTTCGTTCACTTTAAAGCCATCCAAAGCGACGGTTTCAAAAGCCTGAAAGAAGGCCAGACTGTTACCTACGTGGCCGCTCGCGGTCAGAAAGGTATGCAAGCTGAAGAGGTACAGGTGGCTTAAGCCCCTGTCCTGCTTTTAAAACAAACCCCGCGGCCGCGGGGTTTGTTTTATCTACTGTTTGGAAAACTCAGCTGCTCTATAAACCCATCTGCTTGCTGATGATCTCGTTCATGATTTCACGCGAGCCACCACCAATCGACAGAATGCGGTTATCGCGGTACAGCCGCTCCACCAGGCTTTCGCGCATGTAACCCATGCCCCCCATGATCTGCACCGCATCGTAGGTCAGCCGATCAGCCACATCAGTGGCAAAGTTCTTGGCCATGGATATTTCCTTGATCACGCTTTTACCCGCTGCCATCTTCGCCGCTTGCCGATAGGTAAAGTCACGCGACACTTCCAGCTGGGTCGCCATCTCCGCCAAGCGATGCTTGAGCACCTGGAACTTGCCGATAGGCTTACCGAACGCTTCGCGCTCCTTGGCCCATTTCAGTGCTTCCTCTAGCGCCAACTGCGCCGTCATATTGGCCATGACCGCCAGCGACAGCCGCTCGCTCTGAAAATTGGCCATGATGCAGGCAAAACCCATGTTCTCGGCACCGATCAGGTTACCTACCGGCACCCTGCAATCATCGAAGAACAGCTCCGCCGTATCCGACGCCCACCAGCCCATCTTCTTCAGCTTGCGCCCCACGGTGAAGCCTGGTGTGCCCTTCTCCACCAGCAGCAGGCTGACGCCGCCAAAACCATCGCCACCTGTACGCACGGCAACGGTGTAGTAATCCGCACGCACACCACTGGTGATAAAGGTTTTGCTACCGGTGACGCGGTAGAAGTCGCCATCTCGCACCGCGCGGGTTTTCAGGTTAGCCACATCCGAACCACCGGACGGCTCGGTCACCGCCAGCGCCATGATTTTCTCACCAGCCAGCACCTGCGGCACGATGCGCTCGCGTAGCTCCGGCCTAGCCCACTTCACTACAGGCGGTAAACCGATATCCAGCGAACCAAGCCCTGCCACCAGCCCACCAGAGCCTGAGCGCATCAATTCCTCACTGGCCGCGACCTTGGCGAACACATCGCCTTCATGGCTACCGCCAAAAGCCTCCGGGTAGCCGATCCCGAGAATCCCCGCAGCACCGGCCTTGAGATAGAGCTCACGAGGAAACTCCTCAGCTTCTTCCCAATCATTGATATTTGGCAGAATCTCGCGCTCGACAAAACGCCTGACAGAATCACGCACCAACTGATGGGATTCGTCGAAATATTCCTGAAAGACAGACATGAGGTATTTCCACTGAGGTTTCAGGGAAATTACCAAGCGCTTGCTTGGTTTACAAGGAGAGGATTACGCCATGCACAAAGGCGATCAAGCCACCCGCAAGTTGTGGGCCTAGAGCTGAATAGGACGACGCCCAGCAATCGAGTGCGCGAGGGTACCACCGTCAACCAACTCCAGCTCGCCCCCCAACGGCATCCCGTGGGCAATGCGTGAGGCAATCAGGCCTTTACCCGCCAGCAACTGAGCAATGTAATGCGCGGTGGCCTCGCCCTCCACCGTTGGATTGGTAGCCAGAATCACCTCGGTGAAACTGCCTGCAGCGATCCGCGCTAGCAGCTCGGGAATGCCAATCGCTTCTGGACCCAGGCCGTCGAGCGGCGACAAATGCCCCTTGAGCACAAAGTAGCGCCCGCGAAAACCGGTGTGCTCAACCGCATACACATCCATTGGCCCTTCAACCACGCACAACAGGCTGTCATCGCGCCGCAGGTCCAGGCACAGCTGGCACACCTCGTCCTCACTCAGGCTGCGGCACTGCTTGCAATGCCCAACTCCCTCCATAGCCTGAGTCAGCGCCTGGGCCAGGCGCAAAGCGCCGGAGCGGTCACGTTCGAGCATTTGCAGGGCCATACGCTGAGCAGTCTTCTGCCCTACACCGGGAAGAATGCGTAGAGAATCGATCAGGTGGCGGATCAGCGGGCTGAAACTCATGGGGAGGTACTCGACGACTACAACGCTTACCAACAAAACCCTGCAAGGCTATTGGGCCCTGACAGGTAAAGGCCCAATCAGGCGCGGGCAGAGGATTCCCACACCTGTTTGCAGCGCAGCCATATGCGCTGATCCGATACTTTTTAGAACGGCATTTTGAAGCCTGGTGGTAACTGCATGCCAGAAGTCATACCAGACATCTTGTCCTGGCTGTTCTGCTCGATCTTGCGTACGGCATCGTTTACCGCTGCGGCGATCAGGTCTTCAAGGATCTCCTTGTCTTCCTGCATCAAGCTGTCATCCAGACTGACACGCTTGACGTCATGACGCCCAGTCATAACCACACTGACCAGCCCAGCACCGGATTGACCGGTTACCTCGGCATTCGCCAGCTCTTCCTGCATCTTCTGCATTTTTTCCTGCATTTGCTGCGCCTGCTTCATCAGGCCGGCCATGCCACCTTTCATCATGGTGTAAGTCCTCGGTAATTAGGGGTTAACGGGAGTATCTAGGGGTTCAATGCTATCCGCGCGGATAACCGCAGCGAACTGCTGAATCATTTGTTGAATAACCGGGTCCCGATGGATCGTGGCCTCCGCCTCGCGCTGGCGATTAGCTCGCTTACTCGCGGCAGCCTGCGCCGGGGTCTCCTGCTCAGGCTTGCACAACTCAATCAACACCTTGAGTTCGCGCCCGTGAAACTGATTGAGCGCGTCATTCAGGCGTCGTTGCTGAGTGGGGTTGAACAGTGCGGAATGCGCAGGGTCCAGGTGCAGCAACCAGTTATCGCCGTCAACGCTGATCAGAGTGCAGTTGGCCCCGATGCTGCCGGTCATCCCGGACAAGCCGAGCTTTGGGAACACCTCCAGCCAATCAGCCGCTAGCCCGGTCGCAGGCTCCGCTGCCGGCAAGACCTCAGGCTCGCTGGATGCCGCACGCTCGATCGCATCAAAATCGTAATCAATGGATTCTGCGTCCATTTCCACATAGTCGTAGTCGCCCGGCGGCGGTTCATCGTCATCCGCATCAGCTAGCGGCACAGGCTCGACCGGCTGGGCTTCAAGTACTGCGGGCTGCGCCGTTTCAGGAATAACTTCCGGAGCAATAGGCGCGACAGGCTCTATCACTTCATCAACCGGCACTCGAACCTGCTCTTCCCAGGGCAAATCAACAGCGGCGGCGGTAGGTGCTGGCGCTGGCGCTGGCGCTGGCGCTGGCGCAATTTCGGCCGGCAAAGGCTGCGCCGCAACCTCCTCGACAACCTCAGGCTCTGCCTGCACGTGCGGCATGACGGCAGCCGGTATCTCAGACACCTCCACCGGCGCGTCAGGGGCCGCCTCTACAACAGGGGCCGGCTGCGGTGCAGGAGAAGTCGCAACAGAAACACTGCCCGGTGCAGCTATAGCCGCGCCGGCCACTGGGTTGGTCGCGGGATCAGCAGTGGCCTGGCTAATCCCCAGCGGCTTTAGCGCCACCCTCGGCGCATCGTGGGTATCCGCCGGGCGGAAGGCCAGCATACGCAACAGCACCATCTCGAAGCCGCTACGCGGGTCGGGCGACAACGGCAGATCGCGCCGCCCTATCAAGCCCATCTGATAATAGAACTGCACGTCTTCGCTGGGCAGAACTCGGGCCAACTCAAGCACCCGCTCACGATCACCCTGGCCGTTATCCACCGCCTCGGGCAGCGCCTGGGCAATCGCTACCCGGTGCAGCACGTTGAGCATCTCGGACAACACACCATTCCAGTCCGGGCCCTGCTCCGCCAAATGCCGCACGGCTTCAATCAAAGCGCGCGCATCACCCTCCAGCAGAGCGTGCAACACGCCGTAAACCTGCCCATGGTCGAGCGTACCAAGCATGGCGCGCACATCCGCGGCCAGCACCTTACCCTCACCAAAGGCAATCGCCTGATCGGTCAAGCTCATGGCGTCGCGCATTGAGCCGTCGGCCGCGCGACCAAGCAACCAGAGCGCGTCATTTTCAAACGGGATATTTTCTGCAGCCAGCACATGGGTGAGGTGATCAACCACCCGCTCCGGTGGCATATTCTTCAGTGAGAACTGCAGGCAGCGCGACAACACAGTGACCGGCAGCTTTTGCGGATCAGTGGTCGCCAGAAGGAATTTGACGTGGGGCGGTGGCTCTTCCAGAGTCTTCAACAGCGCGTTGAAGGAACTGGTGGAAAGCATGTGCACTTCGTCGATCAGGTAGACCTTGAAGCGTCCACGGCTCGGCGAATACTGCACGTTGTCGAGCAACTCGCGGGTGTCTTCGACCTTGGTTCGGCTGGCAGCGTCGACCTCGATCAGGTCGATAAAGCGACCTTCATCGATCTCTTTGCAAATCGAACACACACCACAAGGCGTAGAGCTGATGCCGGTTTCGCAATTCAGGCACTTGGCAATAATCCGTGCAATCGTGGTCTTGCCTACACCACGAGTACCCGTGAACAAATAGGCATGGTGCAGGCGCTGGGTATCGAGCGCATTGATCAGCGCCCTGAGCACATGCGTCTGGCCAACCATTTCGTTGAACGAGCGCGGACGCCACTTGCGTGCAAGAACCTGATAACTCATCGAAACCCGTCACGAGAGGAAAGCAAAAGTGGGGCTAATCCTAACGGAGCATGGGGCAAATTGCATCCGATGTGCAGCCCACTAATGGCCAACCTGCAGCATTACTTGCAAATAAGCTGGCGAAAAAATAACCAGGCGAGTATGATCCGTCCCGTTCGTACCACGCTGTAAGTCAATTAGGCCTTTTGGCCCCCTCGATGGTTTCCAGGTAAGAGCGCATCACCCACGGGTAATGCCGCACAGCTCTAACCCATATCCCAACCTGCTGACTGATTTGGCCGTCCCGCGCAAGCGTTGACTCAAGCCCGCCTCCGACGTACCGACCCGCACAACGTAACCACTATGGGAACTTGTGCGCGCAGTCCCGCTCCTATCTGCACATGCAATCGACCACTAAATAAGTCGACAGCCTGGAGCTCTATTTAGCGCAATGACGCGCCTGTTGTTTTAGGAAATACCAGATAAATGAATACCCAACACCAAATTCAGGATGCCATTCGCACCCTCTCCAGTGCATTTGCACCGTTCGATTGCCGCATCCTGGCCGCCCGCAAAGGCAGCTTTAGCTTCACCATTGTTAACGATGCCGGTATTGCCAAACATAGCCAGCGACTGTACCCAGGCCAGTACAGCGGCGCCCACCTTGAACAGGTTATCGAGCGCGCTCGCCAGTCACTCGCAGCCTGATTGCCAAGGACAGCGAACCATCAAGCATCTTTGGGGTCTGACACTATCACCCTCAGGATGGAGCATGGTCATGGACAACATTAACCGCGAACTCGTCGAACAGCTGTTTGCCCCGCTGCGCGCCACATTCAGTCCACCCCGCCCCGATGGCGGGGTCGTCCTCTCTTTACTGGATGCCAGTGACGCCACCGCATACAGCCGCGTACTCAGTGCAGCTCAACGCACAGACCCGCAAGCCTTCGCCCAAAGCCTGGAAGACATCCGCCTGGAGCTTGCCATGCGCTCTGGCAACATCCCAGCGGATATGCGCAAGGCGCTGAAGGAACAAGACAGCGTGCTTAGCTACCACACAAGCTAAGCGCCTTAGCCGCCCTGCCGGACAGCAGGGCGGCCAGCTTCGACATTCCCGCTCAATTAAAACCACTGCGCCGCCGAACGCAAGTCGGCCAACGGCCTAAGCCAAGATATCGACAACTCAGCTCATCAGCACTGGGCAATGGACGACAACACGACGCGACTCAACAATCTGCGAGTACGCCAGCGTTCGGTAATGGGTTTTAGCAGAGTTGTGGATCGGCCCAATAAAATAAGTCGATACACAGAAAGACTGGAGGCAGCCCCACCAGCCACACCTCGGCACACAATGTCACCGCTGCGGCTGCTCCCTTCCAGGCCTGACCGGGTTCACGGCTGATCGTTGCGAGGGGACCGGCAGGGCCACCATAACGCAGCTCACCAGAAGCGAGCCGCGCCATTGTACCGGCTTAAATCGAAGTTACAACCGTTTCAAACACTTAGCCCTGCGAAACACTCACTACACTCGAAACGGGCCAACCAGCGCACTCAAACCATGCGACAACTCAGATACCCGCTGACTGACCCAAGCACTCTGTTCAGAGGTTTGCGCCGCTTCAATGGACCAGAACACCCATAAACCGCCAACAGCATAATCGGTAGAGCAAAACACACAGCTTCGCCTCCTGCAACACCTCGCTTCAACGGCTTATGGCACACTTGCAGCACGACCTCTCTCGACCACCAAGGAATAGCACTGCGGATTCCACGCCATTCGGACACTCAGCCCACGCTGATCCGGACACCTGTTCCACGGTCATCCGGACAGGCAGTCGGAGCGCAGCGACGCAGGATATGCATTGTTAGTCTGAGGTGCCCGGCGTCGTCAATTTCTTCGCCCGCCTGCGCATCGACTCTCCCTTCAGGTTGATCCGGTAGGCGTTGTGCACCAGGCGGTCGAGGATGGCGTCGGCCAGGGTCGGATCGCCGATCAGTTCGTGCCAGTTGTCCACCGGCATCTGACTGGTCACGATGGTTGAGCGTTGGCCGTAGCGGTCGTCCAGCAGCTCCAGCATGTCGCGGCGCTGTTCGTTGGTGAACGGTGCCAGGCCCCAGTCATCGAGGATCAGCAGGTCGGTCTTGGCGTAGCCGCTCATCAGCTTGACGAAGCGGCCGTCGCCATGTGCCAGGCCCAGTTCTTCCAGCAGCCGTGGCAGGCGCAGATAGCGCACGCTGCAGCCGTCCCGGCAGGCCTGGTGGGCCAGGGCGCAGGCCAGCCAGGTTTTGCCGACGCCGGTGGGGCCGCCGATGATCAGGTTGAGGCCGTCGCGCAGCCACTGGCCGCTGCGCAGTTGCAGGATCAGCGCCTTGTCCAGCCCGCGCGGGGCGCGGTAGTCGATGTCTTCGAGGCAGGCGTTGTGCTTGAGCCGGGCCTGGCGTAGGCGGTTGCTCAGGCGCTTGTCGTCGCGCTCGGTCAGCTCGCGATCGACCAACAGGCCGAGGCGTTCTTCGAAGCTCAGGCTGTCGATGTCGGGTGTTTTCAGTTGCTCGGCGAGGGCTTTGAGCATGCCGTGCAGGCGCAGGGTTTGCAGCTTGTCCAGGGTCGGGTGAGGCAGCATGGTGGGATTCCTTTGTTCAGTGGTAGTAGCCGGGGCCGCGCAGGTTGGCGTGGTCGTCCGGTAGTAGGGGTAGGTTCTGTTGAGCCAGCGGCAGGTTTTCCAGGCCTTGGCGCAGAATCGATTCGAGGCTTTTGTAGCTACAGGCACCGAGGCTTAGGGCGCGCTGGCAGGCGGCTTCCAGCCGTTCTTCGCCGTGGTGCTTGCCCAGGCGCAGGATGCCCAGGCAAGCGCGGTAGCCATGCTGCGGATGCACGCGCCGTTCGAGGATGTGGCCGATCACCCCGGCGGTGTTCGGGCCGGTCTGCTCGGCCCAGCGGATCAGCCGTTGCGGCGTCCACTCGGCATGCTCGCGATGGCTCTTGGGCATGTGCTCGGTCTGCGTGCTGTGCCGGCCTTTGTGCAGGGAGCGTACGTGGCTGGCCACCCGCTGGTTGGCGTGGAAGCACTCCACGGTGCGGGCCGTCAGGCGCACCTCCAGCTGCTTCTTCACCAGCTGGTAGGGCACCGAGTAGTAATGCCCATCGACCTCGACGTGGTAGTCGATGTGCACCCGCGCCTTCTTCCACTCGGCATAGACGTAGGGCTGCTCCGGCAACGGGCGCAGAGCCGGGCGATCCAGGCTGGCGAAGGCCGACTGCCGGGAGCCCGGCAGCTTCTTGAACGGCCGTTGGTTGAGCCGCTCCAGCAGCACGGCGATGGCCGTGTTGAGCTCGTCCAGGGAGAAGAACTGGCGATGGCGCAAGGCGGCGAGGATCCAGCGCTCGACCACCTGCACGCCGACCTCGGCCTTGGCCTTGTCGCGGGGCTTACGCGCCCGCGCCGGCACCACCGCCACGCCATAGTGCTCGGCCAAGTCGCGGTAGCTGGGGTTGATGTCCGGTTCGTAGCGATGGGCCTTGCTCACCGCACTGCGCAGGTTGTCCGGCACCACGATCTCCGGCACCCCGCCGAGGAAGGCGAAGCAACGGGCATGGGAGCCCAGCCAGTCCGGCAACTGCTGCGACCAGGTGGCCTCGGCGAAGGTGTAGCTGGAGGCACCGAGTACCGCGACGAATACCTGCGCCTGGCGGATCTCGCCGCTGTGACGGTCGATCACCGGCATCGTCTGACCTGCGTAGTCGACGAACAGCTTTTCGCCGACGCGGTGCTCCTGGCGCATCACCACATCGACCTTGCCGGCCCAGGCCCGGTAGTGCTCGCAGAACCAGCTGTACTGGAAGCCCTGTGGCTGGCCCAGCCGATACTCCTGCCAGAGCAGCGCCAGGGTCACGCCTGGTCGGCGCAGCTCGGCATGCACCCAGGCCCAGTCGGGAGTTGGTCGTTGCTCAGAGGGGATCTCCGGCGGTGGCGGGAACAGGCGCCGCTCCAGCTCTGCGTCGGACAACTCAGCAGGGAGCGGCCAGGAGAGGCCGCAGGCCGTGAATCGGCAAAGGTAATCACCGGCACTGCTGTGACCTATGCCCAGACTGCGGGAGATCTTACGGACAGACAGCCCGCAATCGAACTTGAGGCGCAACACTTCACGGATTTTACGCATGGATAAACGCTCCACGACGACCTCTCTGCTTCGAAAAAGAGGCCAATGGTAGTGAATAAATCCTGCGTAGCTGCCTGCCAGAAAGTGTCCGGATGGCTGTGGAATCAGTGTCCGGATGCTCGTGGAATGGGTGTCCGGATCAGCGTGGAATCACTGTCCGGATGTGCGTGGAATGGGTGTCCGAGTCAGCGCGGAATCCGCAATAGCACCATGGCGATGACCAAAGACCAACTGATCAGCGATATTGCAGAAGCCATAGACACACCGAAACGCACCGTACGCTTGGCGCTCGAACAACTAAGCGAAATTGTCAGCGACGCACTGGAAAACGGTGACGAAATCACCCTCCCAGGTATTGGCAAATTTAAAGTGAGCGAACGCCCTGCACGCAACGGCCGCAACCCTCAAACAGGCCAAACCTTGCAGATTGCAGCAAAGAAAGTCGTCAAATATGTGCCGGCTAAAGCGCTGAGCGACGCAATTAACTGAGCATTCTGTGCACTCTTAAGAGCGCGCCTTAACTGCAGAATCTTTTCTAAGTTTTTCGCTGCGCAGCGGCATAGGAGACCTCCGATTACGGTGGTGAAAGAAACACACCTTCGGGGGCAGACCTGGGCAAGTTGATTGATGAAGCCAACAAGATTTCGGCTACCGACTCACGCGGGCCGGCGCTGACAATACGGAGGAGGAAGACAGGATGAGAAAAGTCCCGCAAAAGTCCCTGACACAAAAAAGCCTGGCCATCACTGACCAGGCTCTAAGGCTTGAATTATATGGTCGGGACGGAGTGATTCGAACACTCGACCCCTAGCACCCCATGCTAGGTATCTACCTGTTCGCGACGGATCAAAAAAGATCATCCTGACCAAGCGACAAGCGGCTTATAAGGCCGTATGCCATGGGCTTTAAGAGTTTCTTGTTTCACTACGAACTACCCGGTTTCGTGTCATCCAATGGACCCTATACGGACCCTATTATTGGAGATGCCGGACTAGTGACCTAGACTTAGCCTCCAACGAACCTGGAGGCGGCATGGCTAGAGAGAAGATCCCTGAACACACTGAACGCGCTGCGACGTTTTGCAGAAATGCGAAGCCGGAAGAGAAGCAATACGAGCTGATTGACTCGAAGATCCCTGGCTTACAGCTTAGGGTCAACCCCAGCGGCAAAAAAGCGTGGGCGCTGAGATACAGCGTGGGATCAGGCGAAAACCTGGTAAAAAACCGCCTCCCTCTCGGCCTGTTTCCTGAGGTTACTGTCACCGAAGCCCGCAAAGCAGCACAGCAGGTGAAATCTGACGTTGCCCGTGGCGCTGACCCTGTGGGCGAACGCAAAGCCGAGGCTGATCGGCGCGCTGAAGAGATTGAGGCGAAAGCTAGAGAAGATGCATCTCGCGTGACTGTCTGCGACTTTTTTGAACGCTGGATGAAATCCGACAAGCCAGTAGGCCGAAAAGATAAGGGGAAAGAGCTTCGTCGCCAGTTCGAAAAAGATGTCCTTCCTCTCATCGGCGACAAAGAGATGAATCACATAACCCGTGCGGACATCCTCCACGTTACTGACACCATCCTGTCTCGTGGCGTAAACCGCATAGCTCAATCGACATTCAGCGATATGAAGCAAATGTTTGCTTTCGCAGTTGATCGATTAGTGATCCGTGAAAACCCAGCCGCTACGATTAGCAAGAAGAGCATAGGAAAAACAACAAAGCCCCGCGACAGGGTATTGAGCCCTCGGGAGCTTCGTGAGCTTGACCAAGCCCTGCATGCATCGAGCCTGAATCGTGTCACGCACATCATCTATATGCTCCAAGTCTCGATGACGTGCCGGATCAACGAGCTTTGCCAAGCCGCTTGGTCGGAATTGAACTGGAGCAAGCGGACCTGGACCATTCCAGAGTCGAGGTCAAAATCTGGACGCTCGATTGAAGTGAACCTTTCGGCGTACTCGATGAGCCTGTTCCGCGAGCTTCAATCTCTGACCGGGCACACACCATGGTGTTATCCAGGACGGGATGAGACAAAACCTATCAACCGAAAAGCCGCGACGAACCACGCCCGTGATCGTCAGCTTCCGGCAGGCAAAGAGCCAACAAACGGAAGAACAGTGCAAACCCAGTCTCTGCTCGTTGGTGGCGAACAATGGAAAACGCACGACCTGCGCCGCTCGGGCTCGACGCTCATGCAACAGCTCGGTATTTCCACAGAAGTGTCTGATCGGTGCTTGAACCACGTAGAGGATAATAAAGTGAGGGCTACCTACCATCACTACGATTACGAGAAAGAAATGAAGCGAGCATGGCATCTGCTCAGCGAAGCACTATCCGTAATCACAGGCCCTGACGGCGAGGCATTCATCAAAGAACTAGACGAGGACTACCTGCTCGAGCCAGACGATGAGATCGGCATGCTGGCACTAGTGAAGAAATACTACAAGAAGCCCGACGAACGGTCGCAAACTACGTAAAACAAGGCCAACAGCCAGAAAATACTGCGCATTCCACGCCATCCGGCCACCCAGTCCACGCTTATCCGGCCGGGATTTCCACGCACATCCGGCCACCCGTTCCACGGCCATCCGGCCGGGCAGTCGGAGCGCAGCGACGCAGGGGTGGCATTGTTAGTCTGAGGTGCCCGGCGTCGTCAATTTCTTCGCCCGCTTGCGCATCGATTCGCCCTTCAGGTTGATCCGGTAGGCGTTGTGCACCAGGCGGTCGAGGATGGCGTCGGCCAGGGTCGGATCGCCGATCAGTTCGTGCCAGTTGTCCACCGGCATCTGGCTGGTCACGATGGTCGAGCGTTGGCCATAGCGGTCGTCCAGCAGCTCCAGCATGTCGCGCCGTTGTTCGGCGGTGAACGGCGCCAGGCCCCAGTCGTCGAGGATCAGCAGGTCGGTCTTGGCGTAGCCGCTCATCAGCTTGGTGAAGCGGCCGTCGCCATGGGCCAGGCCCAGCTCTTCCAGCAGCCGCGGTAAGCGCAGGTAGCGCACGCTGTAGCCGTCCCGGCAGGCCTGGTGGGCCAGGGCGCAGGCCAGCCAGGTTTTGCCGACACCGGTGGGGCCGCCGATGATCAGATTGAGGCCGTCGCGCAGCCACTGGCCGCTGCGTAGCTGGAGGATCAGCGCCTTGTCCAGCCCGCGCGGGGCGCGGTAGTCGATGTCTTCGAGGCAGGCGCTGTGCTTGAGCCGGGCTTGGCGCAGGCGGCTGCTCAGGCGCTTGTCGTCGCGCTCGGTCAGCTCGCGGTCGACCAGCAGGCCGAGGCGCTCCTCGAAGCTCAGGCTGTCGATGTCGGCGGTTTTCAGTTGTTCGGCGAGGGCCTTGAGCATGCCGTGCAGGCGCAGGGTTTGCAGCTTGTCCAGGGTCGGATGGGGCAGCATGGTGGGGTTCCTTGGGTTCAGTGGTAGTAACCGGGGCCGCGCAGGTTGGCGTGGTCGTCCGGCAGCAGGGGCAGGTTCTGTTGAGCCAATGGCAGGTTCTCCAGGCCCTGGCGCAGGATCGATTCGAGGCTTTTGTAGCTACAGGCACCGAGGCTCAGGGCGCGCTGGCAGGCGGCTTCCAGGCGCTCTTCGCCGTGGTGTTTGCCCAGGCGCAGGATGCCCAGGCAGGCGCGGTAGCCATGCTGCGGATGCACGCGCCGTTCGAGGATGTGGCCGATCACCCCGGCGGTGTTCGGGCCGGTCTGCTCGGCCCAGCGGATCAGCCGCTGCGGCGTCCACTCGGCATGCTCGCGATGGCTCTTGGGCATGTGCTCGGTCTGCGTGCTGTGCCGGCCTTTGTGCAGGGAGCGTACGTGGCTGGCCACCCGCTGGTTGGCGTGGAAGCACTCCACGGTGCGCGCTGTGAGGCGCACCTCCAGCTGCTTCTTCACCAGTTGGTAGGGCACCGAGTAGTAATGCCCGTCGACCTCGACGTGGTAGTCGATATGCACCCGCGCCTTCTTCCACTCGGCATAGACGTAGGGCTGCTCCGGCAACGGGCGCAGGGCCGGACGATCCAGGCTGGCGAAGGCCGACTGCCGGGAGCCCGGCAGCTTCTTGAACGGCCGTTGGTTGAGCCGCTCCAGCAGCACGGCGATGGCCGTGTTGAGTTCGTCCAGGGAGAAGAACTGGCGATGGCGCAGGACGGCGAGGATCCAGCGCTCGACCACCTGCACGCCGACCTCGGCCTTGGCCTTGTCGCGGGGCTTACGCGCCCGCGCCGGCACCACCGCCACACCATAGTGCTCGGCCAAGTCGCGGTAGCTGGGGTTGATGTCCGGTTCGTAGCGATGGGCCTTGCTCACCGCACTGCGCAGGTTGTCCGGCACCACGATCTCCGGCACCCCGCCGAGGAAGGAGAAGCAGCGGGCATGGGAGCCCAGCCAGTCCGACAACTGCTGCGACCAAGTGGCCTCGGCGAAGGTGTAGCTGGAGGCACCGAGCACCGCGACGAACACCTGCGCCTGACGGATCTCCCCGCTGCTGCGGTCGATCACCGGCACCGTCTGGCCGGCGTAGTCGACGAACAGCTTCTCGCCGACGCGGTGCTCCTGGCGCATCACCACATCCAGTTTGCCCTGCCAGGCCCGGTAGTGGTCGCAGAACCAGCTGTACTGGAAGCCGTGCGGCTGAGCCGCCTTGTACTCCTGCCAGAGCAGCGCCAGGGTCACGCCTGGTCGGCGCAGCTCGGCGTGGATCATGGCCCAGTCGGGCAGCGGGCGCTGCTCGCTGGGTGCCGGCGGGGCTGGTGGAAACAGCTGTCGCTCCAACTCGGCATCGGGTAACGAACAGGGCCAACTGAGGCCGCTGGCGGCAAAGCGGTTGAGGTAGTCGCCGACGGTGACACGACCGACCTGCACGCTGACCGCAATCTGGCGAGCCGATAGTCCGACCTCGAACTTGAGACGTAGTACTTCGCGAATCTTACGCATGGATAAACGCTCCACGACGACCTCTCTGCTTCGAAAAAGAGGTCGATGGTAGTGAAGAAATCCTGCGTTGCTGCCTGCCTGAGAGGGTGGCCGGATGGCCGTGGAATCAGTGGCCGGATGCGCGTGGACTGGGTGGCCGGATCACCGTGGAATCGGTGGCCAGATGCTCATGGAATGGGTGGCCAGATGACCGTGGAATCCGCAGAAAATACCATTGTCGCCCCCTATTTTTACGTGATTACTCAAAAATAATTTGTTGACAAAATACACAGCGTTGACAGTTAGAAACTATAGCCATATAATATCTGCTATATTAATAACGGGGGTAGTCATGGCGGAAGCGGTACGACAAGAAAGATTTTTGAGATTTGGGGCAGTGGCTGAAATGATAGGCCTGTCTAGAAGCACAATCTGGAGGATGGAGCAGGAAGGGAAATTTCCAAAGCGCGTACAGCTTGGCAGCAAAAGTGTGGCATGGAGGCTTAGCGATCTAAACGGCTGGATGTCCGCAAGGTAGCAATTGAAGGAGGTCTCATGACCACCGACTTATAGAAGGCACCCTCACCAGGTGCCTTTTTTCATTTCTAATTGCCTGCATCCGGAGCAAAAGGCTTCCAATCACGGCCATCCAAAACCGCATCTACCCAGCGCTGGACTTCAATACTGTCCCAACCGACGATTCCACCACCAAGTGACCTGGATTTTGGGAATTTACCGGCAGCGATGTAGCTGTAGATCGAGCTTCGTCCGAGACCGCTCACATGCATGACTTCTTTGAGACGCATGACGCGACGTGGCAATTCACTCATCTTTGTCGAGCCCCAGATCCTTCGCCACCTCTTCAACAGAAAATACCTGCTCTTCGCCTGTATTTACGCGCTCAAGAATGCCCTGTGCTTGCTGTGCATCATCCTCATGAGAACCCCATTCTCGCCCAACCGGCTTCATCTGCTCCCATTCAGCAGCCTCAGCATCAAGGCGTGGGGAAACTTTTCCGAAGCCATAAAGCTCCGAAATCTCAAAGTCATCATCGAATAGCCGACACTGCCGATGACTATCACGCAGACACAGGACGGCATACTGCAAGCAGTTTTGGCAGATCAACAAGCTGTACCGCTCGCCATCGACCTCGCCATGGACGTGCCCCGCGATAGCTGGGAAGTCGCAGACTTGGCAGCGCTTGCCCTCCCCTTCCTTTGTTGTTGCCAACTCGACCCCAGGATCGCCCTCGGCTTGGCCAAGGGCGTCGAAGTCTTCGGTGAGCTTGCCTGTGACGCTGCCGAAAAGCGGTGGTTTAGGTGGTTGTTTCATCCTGATAGTCCTCTTTCTTTCCGGCAGTTCCCCAGCCAAGGGCTTTCTGGGAGTCAGATTCTTTGATTTTCCAGCCGCTAGCGTTGCTGATGAGCTGGCGGATAGGAGTCCAGGCCTTCCAGATTTCGTATGCCAGTTGCTGGTTCTCTGGCTTTGCGCATTTCGGGTCTGCTTTTACTAACTCAGCAAGAGATTCTTCAATTGCTTGCATTGCTTCTGAAATCTGCTCTTGGTTTAGATATTTCTTTTTCTCAAAAAATCTATTTTTGTGACGACACTCAAATGTTGAAAAGTACTTAATCAGCTTGTTCGTATTAGCAACGCTGGTGAAATGCTTGCGGATCTCGTGCTGACTGCTTATGACCTGATCGTACGGAACAGTAATAACTCGCTCTCTCTTTTCACCGTATTTGACTCGATAGAATGAAACAGCGGTCGCGATCTCTCTAATCCACACCCAGCCTTTATCTTGATTATCCATATATGCCTATTCTTATTATTTTTATTGGCAATAACTATTTACTGCATAGCTTTATTATAGTACTAAAAACGCCTCAGATAACACGACTCAGCATGTAACTCAAATATTTTTTCAGCCTTCGGCTAATTCGGCCAGCTGGGGTGATTTGGCGGCCTTTAGAACAAATCCCGTACACATGACGGCAAGTGTAATGGGTTTGTTCCTGAAATCCTGATGATTACTGGATTAAGTCGTGATTGTCGGCATGATATTGAGCGGAATGCCTTACGCCCTAGGGGCGTAACGATTTAGAAAAGTTGGACAGGCTGGGCTGTGATATGCATGCTGATGCTCTTCCGGTGTCTGTTGCTACTTTGTCTGACGAATAAACGAAACACTGAGGTAATTGCCATGAAACTACATATTCTTTCTGATTTGCATAATGAGTTCGATGAGTACGTTCCCGGCCCTGCCGCGAGCGAAGCGGATGTAGTGATCCTTGCCGGGGATATAGATATAGGACTAAAAGGGATCGAGTGGGCTGACAAGGTGTTTAATTGCCCTGTTATTTATGTGCCTGGAAACCACGAGTACTATCGACATCATTTAGATCACATGCTGGATGACATGAAAAAACTCAACAGCAACAAGGTTAAAGTTCTGGACATGGGTGAGTTAGTTTTAGGCGATGTACGGTTTCTCGGGGCAACAGCATGGACAGACTTTGCATCTACTGGAGATTCAGCACTTGCAGCGCTGCTCGCTCAGCAGATGCTGAATGATTTCAACTTAATACGCACCGATAATTATAGAAATATTCGCCCAGCAGATTTAATTAAGATATGTGCAAAAGCAAAATCTTGGTTGCGCTCAAAGATCAATGAAGAGTTTTGCGGAAAAACCGTTGTAATCACTCATCATGCACCAGTGATGCAATCACTTGAACACAGTCCTCATGCGCGCTCACACCTGGAGGCTGCCTTTGCAAACGACTGGAAGGATCTCGTAACAGGAGATCTGGTTGATTTGTGGATTCATGGTCACACGCATATATCTGCTGACTATGACGCAAATGGCACTCGGGTAATATCCAACCAGCGCGGTTACCCAGGCGAAACTACTGGGTTCGAACCAGACTTAATTATTGAGCCGTAGAGCGCTTCTCATAGCACGCACCACAAAGCTTCCAGATCCAGCCCTTTTCTACGCGCTCTACTGCATTCGTAGATCCGCAGAACTGACAAATACCATCCGTTGCCCGCTCTACCGCATCTGCAAGCACAACCAAGTGCCATGGACCTCCTCCGATATCTATTCTCAGATAGCCGTGTGAGGCTTTCACTCCCAAAAGTTTCACGCCAGCATCCCTGCATGCTTGCTGAAAAGCATCAGCATATTGCTGCCAGCCTTCGTAAAACTCGCCTAAGCTTCCTGCTTCTCGATCTTCCTTTACCACTCAAGCCTCCAAGAATAATAACACTGGCTAGATTCAGCGTAGCGGGTTTAACTATACAGCACATGACATATATGTTCTAGATCACATAAATTTCATGAGCAGCATGTTCTAGATTACACGCCAATCACACTCACCATGTTCTAGATTACATGCTAGAAGATGATGGCATGTTCTGCGTTACACACAAACCACAAACACATGTTACTGATAACATGATTCAACACTCAGCATGTTACTTAGCACATATCTTTACCAAAAATCTTGTTCTAGGTAACACACCAACACGTGCTACTGAAAACAGTATTCAAATTTAATACCGTAAGCAATAAGTGATATTAATTAGTGATATAATCACTTTATAAGAGAAAACTCTTTGCAAGCTATGTTCAACCCCCTCCAAAAACCTCGTTCCTCGGCTTTCGGAGAGATTTGAACGGCTTGTGCTCAAACCCGGTGGGTTCTGCGCGAGTACTCAATAAGCACCAATAAAAACAATAAGAAAGGTGAAACCATGGAAAAGATAAAGAACAAGGGCGGCCGCCCAAAAAAAGACAATCCAAGAACAATAATTTCAGAAGTCTATTTAACTCCCGACGAAGCTGAAGAGCTAAGAGTTGTTGGAAAGCTTCTCGCAATTCCCTACCTGTCCCAATTCCTGCGTGCAGCAGCATTTTCCTTTATTAAGCAACAGAGCCTTGGGCTCGATGCTAAGTCGGCTTATATCGCAGCACAGCTCGGCTCTTTGTCGTCTGATATTAGTTCTCTGCATCATATTGCAAGCCAACCCGGGATGCCCGAGGCTGCGTTCATTCTTTCAGGAGCGGCTCAAGACAAAATTAGAAATTTAAACAAATACATCAACTCAAAACAATAATAAAAAGGTGATTTATGATCAGTAAAATCAATGAATTTTCCAAAGAATTTAGAAGTCGCATAATTTACGAGCTTGCCGCAAGAAAATGCGATAAAGAAAAAATAAAGCATGTCGAGTTTTTGGGCGGAAACCTGATTTCTGCCAATCCGTATTACGAATTCAGTGAGAATGGTGAGAGAAAGGTCTTTGTCGATCCCGAACCCATTATCCAAGAATTTGAACAGCACACAGCTATGTATCGGGGTGATAGCGAGAAATTGTGCGGCCACTATATCCTTTCACTCGCCGCTGGCGAAAAGTTAACTAGTCAGGCTTGGCTCGATACAGTTCACAAGTACATGCGTGACCTGGGCTATGACGAGTCAACAAAGTACGTAGCAGTGATTCATCGCGACACTGACAAAGAGCACATTCACATCGTTACATCACGAGTGCGTCTCGTAGAGCGTGATGCCAGCAGCCCGCGTTCTGCGCTGGGAGCGAATTTCCAACTCGTCCCTGACAGTAACGACAGACATAAAGGCATGGGTGCCGCTCGCGGAATTGAGCACAAATACGATCTTAATACCCCAAAAACCGATGGCTGGACAAAAGAGATTCCTCGCTACGCAGATCCTGATAAAAACCAAGCCCATATCATGCGTGGCATTTCCAAGGATATATTTAAGGCGTCTAACAGGCCTCGCACAATGTCACAGCTTGTTGATCGATTTGCAGAGCGCGGGATTCAATTAAAGTTGTCAGAGCGTGCAAGCGGCGAAATTAGAGGAATAGTGCTGCGGCTCGATAGGCAAGACGGCAGATGGATTCCAGGCAGTACGGTTATGGATAAACTGTCCTGGCCGGGACTACAAGCTAACGGAGTTAACTATTCTCCTTTCCGTGATGATGCAAAGCTAGGCAAGGGGCTCGGCATGTCTCAACCAGACCTTACTCCTTCACCAAAATTTGTTGCGTTACACCGAGTCTACGTAACCATTGAGAAACCAAAGAAAGATCTCAACAAATATGTGCGTAATCGGTCAAGTAAGTATGACTTTTTTGGCGATAAACAAAACTACAACCTAGGATTCAATGTAGGCATCAATTTCTATCAACGCAAGCTTACGAAACATGAAGTAGAAGCAGAGATCGAAAAGCGAAAGCAAGCGGAACTGATACATGAAGCCATGAAGATTGTTGAAAACATATTGAAAGCAATATTTTCTATGTTCGAAGTAAGCATTGACTATGATGCTGATGTGTATGATTTATCTGATACTGCATTAAAGGTTAATGCACCTTTAAATCACGAAATGCTAGACAATTCAGCTGACCTTGAGATCTCTGAACAATGCAAGAAACAGCTTAAAAACATTGCATCTCAGTGCTTTTACAATGAGCGCCAGTCAATGATTGAGTCAATCAGCCTCACTACTTGATGTACTTATTGCTACTCAATTACCCAAGATTACCAAAATAAGCCCCAACGCGATAACTCAAACGGTAGGGGCTTAGCACTCAACTATATTCTAGCACTTGTTTGCATCCAAAAATTAGTGGAGGAATCATAACTTTCGAGAGAATGATTCCTTCCAGGCATCCATGCCATAGTTGCTTCCAAAAAAAGAATGAAGAGAAGCGAGGCCACTGGACTTTCCCAGCAGTCAGAAATCATGGTTATTGGTTGGCCAACAACTCATCATCACTCATTCTTCTAATCATATAACAATTTTACAATCAACTCAATGAATATAGTATTAAACGGTTTAATGCTGATAGTTTATAGTCATTTCTCATTGTGGAAAACTTAATTAGCTAGAATACTATTAGTGACTGTTTCTTGTTAAGCACCCTGGGATTCTCAACATTGGCGAGCACCTTGGATTGATCAGCAGGTCGGTCCTAGGTCGCTAATTAAAGGTTGAGACCGTTCCGTAGCCATCAGGTATCAGGTATCAAGTATCAAGTATCAAGTATCAAGTGACTCGTCCCATTCTGAGCCGAGTACCCAACTCAATGCGGACATCCTCCCGCTCAGCAGTCCCCATTCAAAATCGTCCCAACCAAGATTGCCCCTGCCGAATTTCGATTCGATTCGCAACGCCGCTCTCTTGGCTGCTGCTAATACATCTTCTTGTTCTGGCTTGAGTGTTTCCTGCCCGCTAGCAAGCCTGTACAACCAATTCTGATGACGATTCCACCAAACTTTATCCCACAGATCGTTGTACTCGCTAAGAATCGACGCGTCGTTACGACGGAGAACCAATGCCCAGAACCCATCCTCATCGTCGGATGGTATCCACTCTACTTTGTCGCCGTCTTCGTTGTAGCCAATTCTGTGACCATTAGGTCCAATTTCACCCGGTTTGATCGGATCAACCATTTGCGATGCATCCCTCTGGATACCCCTTACTGGGTGCAGCGCGGCGAACTCTTGATTAAGCTCGCGAAGGCGAAGTACAAGATCAGGTTCGAAGCGGGTGATTTCCACACCAGCGTCCTGTAGTCGAAGCTCACCAAGCCCCCGGATTGTCTGGTTAGGGTCCAGCGTCCCAATGACGACACGCTTCAGCTTCCTTTCAATTACTCTGTCAGTGCACGATATTTTCGGGTGATTTCTGTGAGTACAGGGCTCGAGGGTCGAATAGAGCGTAGCGCCCTCCAAGTCCACCCCCTTTAATTTCCGCTCGAGCAGTGTGTACTCCGCATGCTCGCCAGCTTTGAGTTCGCCTCGATATGCGGAAGCTAGAATCACACCGTCACGGGCAACGACCGCACCAACCTTCGGTGATACCTTCCCATCCTCGCTCACACAGCTTGAAGCAAGTTCTATGGCAAGCTGCATAAACACCCGATTGTCCCCGGTGTTCTGAGTGTTTTCTTTCATGAGTCCTCCACCGATTCAGATCCCCTCTGTGACTGTGCGTGGGATAACCGCTTTCATCTCGTCGAGGCGGGCGTTCTGAATCGTTTCCCGGTTGTGTTTCTTGTAGTCGCTCTCATCGTCGTAAACGATCTGGACATCGGCACCTGCTTCCACAGCTTTGGCAAAGGCGTTGGCGATTGGCTGGTATTGGAATTCGTAAAAGGCGGCACGCAGGGCGAACTGGCCGTCTTCGGCGAGGCCAATGAAGCTTGTGAGCGCCTCGAACAGGCCTCGGGAGAGCCAGACCATTTCCTCGGATTCAGGGTTGTTACGGTCAGGTTCTCGATTCCCAAATCTGCGCGCATACGCTTGTGACCCGATGACGCCACGATTGAAGTAGACGTCGTGGGCAGCTTCATTGTTGCGCTTGTCCGGATGCAGCAGATACTCGATCTCCGTAGAGATTTCGACCGTTACGGAAGAGGACTCGTCGAGTTTCAATAGCTTGATCTTCCCGTAGACGGGAACGATCTTATAGCAGTAGGTGCGGTTGGTTTGGGCCGTGTAGTCAGCCCATTGAAAGCTCTGAATGGGATGGCGAGCGCTGCTCACTGGAGTGCCAGGAGGAAGGCCCTTTTCGACGTCTTTGAAGCGCTTGATACCGGTCAACCAGTACCGCTCGACAGTCTCTCCTTCCTCCAGCTCCTCTCGTTCAATGGCGAAGCCCATAAGGCCTTCTTTCTTGTGCTCGCTTTCTGGGGTGAAGTCCCAAGCCAACACCACCACGTAGGTTCCTGCAATTGCTCGCACGCGCAGGACTTCACCGCTCTCAGATTTACGCATCTGCGGATTCCGTGGCCATCCGGCCACCTATTCCATGAGCATCCGGCCACTGATTCCAAGGCCATTCGGCCACCCTCTCAGGCAGGCAGCAACGCAGGATTTCTTCACTACCATCGACCTCTTTTTCGAAGCAGAGAGGTTGTCGTGGAGCGTTTATCCATGCGTAAGATTCGAGAGGTACTACGCCTCAAGTTCGAGGTCGCCCTGTCCGCCCGGCAGGTTGCTGCCAGCGTGTAGGTCAGCCGCGCCACCATTGGCGACTATCTGGCTCGCTATAACGCTGTCGGGCTTTCCTGGCCCTTGCCAGAGGGCCTGTCGGATGCTGAGTTGGAGCGGCGGTTGTTTCCGCCACCGCCGGCGGTACCCTCCGAGCAGCGCCCGTTGCCCGACTGGGCCATGATCCACGCTGAGCTGCGCCGCCCCGGCGTCACCCTGGCGCTGCTCTGGCAGGAGTATCGGTTGGGCCAGCCACAGGGCTTCCAGTACAGCTGGTTCTGCGAGCACTACCGGGCCTGGGCCGGCAAGGTCGATGTGGTGATGCGCCAGGAGCACCGCGTCGGCGAAAAGCTGTTCGTCGACTACGCAGGGCAGACGGTGCCGGTGATCGACCGTCACAGCGGCGAGATCCGCCAGGCGCAGGTATTCGTCGCGGTACTCGGTGCCTCCAGCTACACCTTCGCCGAGGCCACCTGGTCGCAGCAGTTGTCGGACTGGCTGGGCTCCCATGCCCGCTGCTTCGCCTTCCTCGGCGGGGTGCCGGAGATCGTGGTGCCGGACAACCTGCGCAGTGCGGTGAGCAAGGCCCATCGCTACGAACCGGACATCAACCCCAGCTACCGCGGCGGTGGTGCCGACGCGGGCGCGTAAGCCCCGCGACAAGGCCTAGGTCGGCGTGCAGGTGGTCGAGCGCTGGATCCTCGCCGCCTTACGCCATCGCCAGTTCTTCTCCCTGGACGAACTCAACACGGCCATCGCCGTGCTGCTGGAGCGGCTCAACCAACGGCCGTTCAAGAAGCTGCCGGGCTCCCGGCAGTCGGCCTTCGCCAGCCTGGATCGCCCGGTTCTGCGCCCGTTGCCGGAGCAGCCCTACGTCTATGCCGAGTGGAAGAAGACGCGGGTGCACATCGACTACCACGTCGAGGTCGACGGGGGCATTACTACTCGGTGCCCTACCAGCTGGTGAAGAAGCAGCTGGAGGTGCGCCTGACGGCCCGCACCGTGGAGTGCTTCCACGCCAACCAGCGGGTGGCCAGCCACGTACGCTCCCTGCACAAAGGCCGGCACAGCACGCAGACCGAGCACATGCCCAAGAGCCATCGCGAGCATGCCGAGTGGACGCCGCAGCGGCTGATCCGCTGGGCCGAGCAGACCGGCCCGAACACCGCCGGCGTAATCAGCCACATCCTCGAACGGCGCGTACATCCGCAGCATGGCTACCGCGCTTGCCTGGGCATCCTGCGCCTGGGCAAGCACCACGGCGAAGAACGGCTGGAAGCCGCCTGCCAGCGCGCCCTAAGCCTCGGTGCCTGTAGCTACAAAAGCCTCGAATCGATCCTGCGCCAAGGCCTGGAAAACCTGCCGCTGGCTCAACAGAACCTGCCCCTACTACCGGACGACCACGCCAACCTGCGCGGCCCCGGCTACTACCACTGAACAAAGGAATCCCACCATGCTGCCTCACCCGCCCCTGGACAAGCTGCAAACCCTGCGCCTGCACGGCATGCTCAAAGCCCTCGCCGAGCAACTGAAAACACCCGACATCGACAGCCTGAGCTTCGAGGAACGCCTCGGCTTGCTGGTCGACCGCGAACTGACCGAGCGCGACGACAAGCGCCTGAGCAGCCGCCTGCGCCAGGCCCGGCTCAAGCACAACGCCTGCCTCGAAGGCATCGACTACCGCGCCCCGCGCGGGCTGGACAAGGCACTGATCCTGCAACTTCGCAGCGGACAATGGCTGCGCGACGGCCTCAACCTGATCATCGGCGGCCCCACCGGCGTCGGCAAAACCTGGCTGGCCTGCGCCCTAGCCCACCAGGCCTGCCGGGACGGCTGCTGGAAGAACTGGGCCTGGCCCATGGCGACGGCCGCTTCGCCAAGCGGATGAGCAGCTACGCCAAGACCGACCTGCTGATCCTCGACGACTGGGGCCTGGCGCCGTTCACCGCCGAACAGCGCCGCGACATGCTGGAGCTGCTGGACGACCGCTATGGCCAACGCGCGACCATCGTGACCAGCCAGATGCCAGTGGACAACTGGCACGAACTGATCGGCGATCCGACCCTGGCCGACGCTATCCTCGACCGCCTGGTGCACAACGCATACCGGATCAACCTGAAGGGCGAATCGATGCGCAGGCGGGCGAAGAAATTGACGGCACCGGGCACCTCAGACTAACAATGCCACCCCTGCGTCGCTGCGCTCCGACTGCCCGGCCGGATGACCGTGGAACGGGTGGCCGGATGTGCGTGGAAACCCCGGCCGGATAAACGTGGACTGGGTGGCCGGATGGCGTGGAATCCGCATACGCATCGCCGTATCCTCCTTGGGTGACCGCTGACGCCTTCCTAGCGGGGAAATGAACGGTTAAAGAGTAGATGCGTTCGCCGTAATTGCTGATCTTGCAGTGTGAAATTTCAGAGACGATCCAGACGGCCCTGAGCTAGACGGGGTAAGTCGCAAATCGCGAGTGGTGATCTGCGCTCGTAACAGGGGAATCCTATTCCGTGAAGTCGTCAGGCGTTGGGCGGGCAGCGCCTGACAACTGATTTCTGTCGAGGGACGGGATGCACGGTAATAGCGCCGTGGCATTC
Organism: Pseudomonas sp. C7.1; assembly: GCF_056312395.1. NCBI lineage: Bacteria > Pseudomonadati > Pseudomonadota > Gammaproteobacteria > Pseudomonadales > Pseudomonadaceae > Pseudomonas > Pseudomonas sp. C7.1. The sequence continues at coordinate 1,906,816 of NZ_JBWDTL010000003.1, forward strand.
GGCTGAATAGGTCAGATTGTAGACCCCGCTTTTCAGTCCGAAGTGAGGATGTTTGTCCTGCTCGATGTCCATCCATAGAGAGGCCGTGCGAGCGTGCCCACGAAAGGCGTGGGAGAAGAAGAAAATCCAGCCGTTGTCTGCGCGCCTGGGGTGCTTCAAGCGATAGTTCTCAAGCTGGAATCGCTCAAAGGCTTTGGCATTGAAGATCACCGTCGGCTTGAGATCGCGCTGGGCTGCCGTATCGATGAATGCATTGAGCGTTATCAGATCCAGCTTGTGAGCGAGCATCAGGGCGAGGCGCTTCTGTGGATGGACGCCGTCGAAATCGACCCCATCGACGTGTGTCTCCATTTCCCATTCGCCGGAGGCATGGTAATGACGGATCCAGCCGTACTGCCAGAAGGTCGATGTCTTCCGATAGCTGCATGCCTGGCCGGGTTTATGGCTCCAGTGCCACTCGTAGATATCGCCCAGCTTCGCGGTTAGCTGCTCATTGCAGCTGGGGCAATGGCCGCTCTCATCCCGAGTCGCAGGAATACGCCTGCCGTCATTGGTGCGTGCAAGATACATCGGATCGATCTGTCCTTGAGCCGAGTCACCCCCTCCAATCTACCACCGGTAAGCCAGCAGTCATCCCAGTTCTTCCACCGCTGATTCCGAACCGAATAATATTTTGAAGCTGCCTGGTGACACGCTAAAAGGTGTGCATTGCGCCAATCTCAGATCCCAATCTGAGGCCTGACGAAATTTTTGCAGGTGGTACTGGCACGCGAAAAGTGGCCATTAAATGGGGGTCCCTTAAATCAAGCGGGACACCCCAAATGAACAAGCAGTTGATCAGTATCCTCCACCTGGTAGCAGTTGGCGTACTAGCGATTTCCAAGATCCTCGCCTGTGTGGGAGATGAGCGCCCTCCAGTGGCTCCCACTACCAACTACTACTTCATCGTCATTCTTGGACAACCTCACGCCACTGCGCAGCGGATAGGCGAGGAGCGACTGCCAGCTCAGTCATGGACGCTGTAATTCACGACTGCTGAGCAGGATCAAGCCGGCAAGATTCCGCCGGATTAGCGCTTTGGCGTGGGCCGGTGAACAATCCCTCAATACAACTGAGGTAAATGCCAGCTTGTGGCCGATATACGCCGGTCGTTCAGCATGAGGTGGATGGCCAAGCTTTTACCACGGCACCTGACCTGATGGAGGTTGCTTGATATGCTCACAAAAATTTCCATCCTTACTGCGTTACGAAGACCGCCCGGCGACCCAATAGGGGATTTTATAGATGCGAGACCACCCGCATGTTCCACGGAAAGACTTGAGAGGTGCATCAGCAGAGGGTGACTTTTGGGCTACGGATCAAGATGGCGTCCGAGTCGATCCATCAACATCGATATTCCCAATCCTCAAAATGTCGAAGACGGGAATATATAGCTTAGTAGGTACCGGTTTTTTTGTGGGACCCGAAGGGATTTTCGCGACTGCAAGTCATGTTATGGATGAGTTCGTCGCAGACGACGGTTCCGCTGATGGAATGCCGCTGATCATCCAAGTCATTGCAGGTGACTCCTACGTTAAGCGTCCAATCTTGAGCGCGCACAAGCATCCAAAAGCAGATATCTGTATTGGGCGCGTTGCGCCAATGAATAGCCAGACTCGCGGTAAGCTCAAAAACCCAGTTGCAACACTGTCAGCGAAGATTCCAGAAGTGGGTGAAGTCGTAGTGACGTATGCCTACCCCCGCTCCGTGTTCCAGCCTGGAGAGGTAAGTCAGGCCGGCTATCTTTGGGGGGAATTCTTCAAAGGTGAGGTGCAGGAGCATTTTCTACAAGGTCGAGACAGAGTGATGCTTCCAGGCCCTTGCTTGCAAACCTCGATCTTCGTACATGGAGGCGCGAGCGGCGGCCCTGTTTTTAATTCACGCGGACTAGTGGTCGGCGTGAATAGCACTGGCTATGAAGATGAGGGATTATCTTTCATCACACCGCTTTATCTTCTCAATGATCTGAAAGTCGATGGAGTCCTCACTTCTATTGATGCCAAAGAAACTTTTACAACAGTAGCTGAACTGGTCGACATTGGAATGATGTCTTTTGATGGATAGATCGTCTAAACGCTATTTGTAAGTTGGCGTTTGCAGGTCGCGTTGTCCTGAAATCGGTTTTTCATTCCTCTGGCTTTTCGTGATGACGGGGTATTGGTCAGAATGACCACAATGAGTCGTCGGAGCCGTTCGCGAGTGACCGCTATCGACCCAAAGCTGCCGTTGCCAAAGGAGAAACTTGAATAATTCGGATATCGGAGCAGCCTCTATAGAGCTTCATAGAGCCTTCGAAATTCCCTGAAGGAAATGCCCCGCACTGGCGGGGCATTTCACTTAGATCAGAAATAGAATAATCAGCACCTAATTCGCCTCAATACAGTTACTGCTAGAGTGATTGGATTTTATTTCCTCTTCAATTGCTCGGCTTCTTGTTGGGCCGCATAAAACTTAGGAATTTCCAACTCGTAGGTGCTGAAGTATGAGGCCAGATGGTGGGAGTATCCTGGGCGACGATTTCCCCAGCGCATCGCGTCCCAACCGCACTCAATTAAATCGGAAGCTACAAATATAAACTCAAGAGTATCAATTAAAAATGGCATCAAGGCGTCAAAATATTTGTAGCCGAATGAATCAGTACCATGCACGAAATAGTTTCTTGCTAAGATCGCAACAGTCACAACAGAATCTAAATCTTCAAAGTGATTGCCAAAGCCTTCATGTATTATTTTTGTCCTGCCGAGAACTTTGTTTCTAAGCGTTTTCCCTCCCCAAAACTGTAAGGTGCCTAAAGCTTGGGCTTGTTCCGGACCTGGCTCTAGCGCGCGGATAATCTTGTTGCACTGTTTTTTAGCTTCGGCCACTGCATCTGACAACTTGCCAAGATTTTTACCGTAAGTTGAGGAGGGCAATATGTCGAAAGCATTGGCGGCTGCAACTAATCTGTTTTCATCGTATTCTCGACCGTTTTTCTGCCAGTTAAGAATTCTTAATCTGGCTAACAGCCACTCATCATGTCTGCGCAACCAATTTCCGAATATCCGGAAAAACTGCTCACTGTCCATGTCAGGTGTAATTGGCATGTCTCTATGAGTGCAGGCTTCTGCCTTGCCGAGGCGAGGAGCTAAACTCCAATATACAGAAGTTTCTCCCTCGGGAATTACCCCTGCATCCGAATCGGCCTCGGATGAGGTCAGCTTAATGTTAACTACGCCTTGGGGTCGACCCGCGATAACTGCCAAGAAATGCAATATTGAACTGAGATCATCGATGACCTCATCAAAGGTTTTGGCGTGTTCGAAATCTAGCTTTGCAATAGTTTTGCTAGGGCATGATATGCCGGAATGATCGCTAACTTTTGAGTTGAATTCGATATTGGTCGAGAACATACCAATTCCAATATCTACTGCGGGATTATTTTGGTCTCCTGAGAAGTAAAACACCGCAGGTGATCGACCAATCGTTACTTTCCTAATTGGAGAAGCGCTCTCCAACATTTCTGTGAGCTTTTCGGGGTTAGGTTGGGCTACACCAAACGTCCCATTTTTTGAAAATATGAGCGCCAAATCATCCGCTTGAAATGAAATAGACATGAATGCTCTATCGTCTTCGGCGAAGTGCTTTTGCCCTAACAGTGCATAATGGGGGAAGGTGTTACGTTTAAATACAAATTTTGGATATGTTCCCTCTGGGTTGGGAGAGTTACCTACGCATTGAAATAAGCTGATCTTCTCATGTTCCAGCGACTCTCCAAAAAGCGAGTGCGGCTCTGGATTGTAAGGAATGTCACGCCGACTATTCAATCGCAGATTTGTTTCGCCGCCATTTAGACTCAACTCCCCTAGAAACTGGTCACCATCGATTGTAAAGCAGCAAAACAAATTATTTGAATGCGACATTGAAAAAGCTCTCCACGAATGAGCGGAAAAGAGGGCGGATTTATTTATAGGGTAGACCGGCCGCTCCTGGCCGGTTGTTGCCTTTTGCACCACTGCCACTACTGGTCTGACCATGCCTGGTAACGGGCTAGAGCGGGTCACCCACCAACATAGCGGCGCTGGCATCGAACTCGCAGTCATCGCCCTTCGGCAGCAGCTCCAGGGAGGCGGAGCCTGCCGGCAGCGCCACCACTTCGTAGTTGTACACCTAGGCTTCCAGGTCTTCCCCTTCGTCATGATGGAGGATCGTGGCATATGCCTCCAAGCAGCTGCCAGTGCTGCGGTTGCATCTGATCTCAACTGCATTCATTCCTGGCGGTTCGTAACCGGCCACCGTGCTCCCAATGGTCTGAAAAAGCCCTCCTTCGAAAAAAACAGCCCAGTATCCATGCGACTTACAGAGCTTCCATATCACAAAATTCGGGCTTTTTCAGAGGTTCCTTAAGCTTTCCAGTCCGTTCCAAACCCGCTTAATACGGGCCTTCCGCTCCCCTCACCTGCTCATTTGGGCTCGATTCGTCGCAGTGTTTTCGAAACAGCTAAACACATCCAGCCTGCAACTCGCCGGTATTTAGCTATGGTTACCCGCACAGTCATGCATGTAACCCGCAAACAAAGGATCATTGTATGTATAAACATCCAGTACCAATGCCGGCAGCAAAAGCGGAGTTTCGTATAACACCCGAAGTCTCTGACGGTTCGCCATAAGGTGTTGATTCGGGCAGATTTCAGATACAAGACCATAGCAGACATACGGGATTAGACTGAGTTCTTATGTAATAGATTGATGCAGAACCCCATCTAATTACTGTTAAGTTTAATGATTTTTTAGGAGTCAGCATGAGGACTATAAAGCTTTTGTGTTTGGCAACGATAATAGGGTTATTCACCGGATGTTCTTCTTTGAATACAGATGTGTCAGCTGATTCTAGTTCTCTATTGGCTTATGCATATAGTAACTCTCTAAATACCAGCCTGATAGAAATTATCCAAATGGAACCCCTTAATTTGAGAGTACGCCTCAATGAAGGCAGTCGAATAGAAACAGCACCTAAAATGTATGAGGGTGAAGAGCATGGGGCTCTATGGTGGAAACATAAGTGGCAAGAGCAAACGAGGTTTACGATACTTATTAGGCCAAATGGTACTGCTGGACAATCTGTACTTGAGGTCTATGCAACAACATTCCACCGTAAAAACTCGAACTTTCAGTGGGAGGTTTTCTACACACCAAAGAATGAGGCAAGGGCAACTGAAATTATGAATATGATACTTAGTGTTTTGGGAGAAAAAAATGTCGGTTAGTAAAGTTCAGGCAATCATTAGCATAATGGTGGTTACGGTTTTTTTATTGGTCACAGTAGTTATCGCCTTGGCACCTATACTTGGCGGATATCCTGCGTCAGAGTCCACGCCACATTTGCAAGCTTGGGGGGCGCTATATTCAGGAATTGTAGGCCTTATAATTGGGTATTATTTCCCTAAGCCTAGCGACAATAAAACTTAACAACCGCAGGCTCATCGACAGATTTTCCATCGTGGCTGCGCCTACATTTCAAAGCCGCACATGCTGCGGGCGCTAGACGTTATCGATGACAAACTAAGCGATATAAGTTTTTACTTACAAGTGAGGAAATCATGAAGAAACTAACCATTGCTATAGTAACTACTCTCGTCCTTAGCGGCTGCTCTGGGATCAAGCTCATAAGCGATTACGACGAAGTAATTGACAAGGGAATTACTGAGTTTGCTGAGCAGTTCAACACTCATGTAAAGAATATGGGTGATCTAGCCGGAACCCCCAATGGAACTTACGACGCTAACCTGAAAACCTACAACGCCTTGGAGTCAAAGCTTGAGGTAATGATTTCAAGAGCATCTTCGGCATCAGAAGGGAAAGGCTGCAAGTTGGAAAAAAAGGTATTTGATCGAGTTAAATCTTTACTTAAGGCCGACTTACCTGCCGAAATGCAGTCAAGTGACACCGCTCAGGCAGGAAATTCAGATGGTTGCAATGAGAAGCTCTTGGTTCTTGTTAAAAACCAACTTTTAGCGGTTAGAGAAATACACCGAAAAACTGATAAGTGCGGTGAAAAGAAGTTAACCTGCCTAAGACCCGCAACAGCAAAGACCACGCTTAGTATTGCAAATCAATCAATCAACGCTGTATCCATAGTTGAAACCGCTAAAAAACAATGAGGAGAACATCATGAGCATTACCGCAGACGAAATTTTTATCAAGATTACTGATGCAGCCGAGGGTGCGTTCACGAGTGGTTGGCAAGCGGTAAAAACATACGCACCCGCCGAATTCAAAAAAATGTCTGTCCAATTGATGGAAATTATTGCGAACGTAGCCTTATACAAAGCTGACAGCACACAAGGCTATTCCCCTCAAACCGGAAAAATTCTTTTTAAGATGCAACGAACTGCTTGCGAGTCTGTTCTAGTTGCAGTTACGCAACTCACGCTTGATGCAGTACAGAAAGCAATCAATGCAATTATGAAAGTCCTGAGAGATACTTTTTCAGGGATTATTGCGGCAGTTGTTTAGCGCCAAACTTCTAAGCCTGCGCTCAAAATGGACGCTGCGCAATGAAGACACGCAAAGCCGGTTAGCTCTACGTTATCCCATTGGACTAAAACTGCTCGACGCTGAGCAATAGCGCTGCTTCATACGATCAGTATGGTCTTTGCGATCATTGTCGTAGCGGGCTCGCCATGTTCTGCATTCTTCGTGGTAGTGCTGTTTGGCGGCTTTGCGGTATTCGCGGTATTCGCGGCAGGTCGATTGAGCCTTTGCGATGGTTGGCGCATACGCTGCTGCTGTCGATGTAGTTATTAACGGCCACCCACTCTGCTAGGGATGGTCTTAAGTAGGCCGGACGACCACCATCACCCTTCGGGTAATGTGGCTCGATCAGGGCAATCATGCCCTTCCATGGCACCACCCGATCCATCTCGAACAGGAACAGTTCCTTGCGAGTCTGCTTGCGCTTACCGGCGTACTCGGCATCGGCGAAGGTCATTTGCTTCATCGGAAAACTCAGCGGGTGGAATCCGGGCATTTTGCCAAAATCAGGAAGTCTTCTTCAGGATTCCCCTAAGCCTCGGTAGACTCAGCGCAGGCCCCGTCCTGATACTCGACTAACTTCCTCTGCGCTGTATTAATTAAGTATTATTACAGTTACGAAGTTAGCTTCGCCCCCGGACCACATTAAAAATCCATTGTCGCAAAGACTTGCCTTGGATTTTCGTCATATATTGAACTAGCGACCTCTACTTTCTGAGCTTTGATCACCACATATCGAGGCAGATAACTGTTACTTATGTCCTCTGCGACAGAATGTATATATCCATAAATCCTGAATGATACGTTGTTTTGCTTTTGATATTCATTAACTTTCTTGGCAGTATCTTCGTCAGGCATATGAATAAAGTTGATTTTTGACGTATTCAAAAAAGACAACTTGTATTTTATTGCATCATCATAGCTTAATGATGACCGATTATATGGGACAGGATTATCCTGGTCATTCTCCTCATCCAGCCCACTACTTACCAAATAACCCTGCCTATCAAAATCGTATTTACCCAGAGATATCGCACTTTGCACATCAACTGATAAATATCTCACCCCTGTTACTTTGGCTATATTGTTCTTCAGGATCGGTTCAATTTCTTTGGCGATTTCCCTTTTCTCAAATTGATCACCAGATGCGTATTTAGCATGAAGCCTTGTTAATTGTTCATCGCCCAAACCATTGGTTGTTATACCGGATATCTTATCAAGCTCTTTTAACACATCCACCTCACCGGAAGTATTCGCATTATACAAATACAGCAGGTCCATTCCACGACTAACTACGTAATATTCGTCCCCCTGTGGAGGTGAATCAGGAGACTCTAGAACGGTGACTCCTTGCTCAGCCAGAGTTGGCTCAGCTGGGACCTGCTCCATGGCCTCGGGCTTAATCTCCGCTACAGTCTTATTGTCTTCAAGAGCTTTGGAACTCTCATCAGAACACCCTGACATGAATGCAACGATTGATATATTAATAACCGTTACAACGCACTTCCCAAATACGCCAAGCTGCCTACTCATGCGAGAGTACCTACCGTTCAGTTAATGAATATTTTAATAGAACTGGATTATTTGCAAAGCCCCGAACTCATTTCTTCGAATCCATCAACTTTGTAAATATATCCGACTGGTGAATTTTGACCAATTACTCCCTTGGTGTTCACAACCAAATCACGCGCCCCTTGGAGGGCTGTAGCAAGGCGACTGCCTTGGGGGGCTTGCAGTTCAGCGTGTTTCCAATTCAACGGCCACGTTTCGGTAAACTTAGGTTTATTGTCAACTTTAAAAGTTAGGTCGAAAGCCTTAATACCACCATTTGTTAAGCCCAACATATACGGCATTGCCTGGATAGTCATAGACCGCTCTCCAGCAAAGCACTCTGTCGTTAGCTTAAACTTCCACTTTTGTGTTTTGCCGAGCGTACTTACAGTCATAGTAGTTCCGGAAGCGTAATAGCCTTTCTTTCCACTGCTTGATTGAGCTGGCTCCGGCTTGATTCTGAGCCAACTCCCGAAGATACTCGCGTCCATTTTTTCTGCGTTCACTCGACAGCTAGGCGCACCACTTCCAGTCAAAATATCGCAAAAATCTGCAAATGCTAACGTTGGCATTAGCGCTATTGAAAAAGCAGCAAGCCTTAAATAATTTATTGTGGATACAACCAATACTGCACTCATTTACTGCCCCTCAAAAAATAACATATTGATGATTATTATCGCCAAGCTTCATTCAGCTCAGTGACGGCCTGTGCGTAGTATTTTTTCTCCGCACTTACCTTAATCACCTGCGCAATTACCGTAACCACTACCACAAACATCGCCATGCCAATATAGATACTATAAATTGACTCTAGATTGACGCTAGGTAGTTGAGCCGGAATCCATGCATACAAGCTCATAACTAGCAAAAACAAACCGTACCACCGGTTCCCCCGGAACTTTTTATAGCGTCCTAGCACGTAATTCCCTGTCATGAGTGAGTACGCCCCCCAAACCGCACCCAATATATATCCAAAAAGTGGAATACTAAATATGAGCGCAATTAACAGAGCCACCAAAATAGCCACTGGGGTGTTGCGTAACATTTTTAAACCAACCGGATCCTCAACAGGGATCTCTTTAGACTGCTTAAACGCGATAATCTGACCATTTAAAAACGAAATACCTATTTTCCTTCCAGGGACTAACGGCATAGAGAAATTAGTCAATACAACTCTACTTACATTTTGAGTTTCTAAATTCTTAATCCATCCCTGCTTTTCGTGAGACGTCTGGATACTTTCATAATCCCCGTACACTGAGCTAGCCTGCTCTGAAGTAAGAACTTCGTAGATTCCCGTCCGCAAAACCATTCACACACCAATTTCAAGTTAGTCGCCAATTCGGTAAGCACGAGAAGCGTCCTCGCCTCTTAGCCGTAGAGTAGAGCCCCCCGATGAGTCGGGTGGCGGTCTGCCATCAAGCATCGCACAAACCCAAATTGGGATAAACCCCTTTTGGGATAATCCTCAATTAGGTTTACTAACGTCGTCGTCTAATCAGATTGGCGACGCACCTTTGACGTCTACTTACTCCGACTCGTACCAGTTTCTGCTTGAGCTGCTCATAGATGCACGCAAGGAAGCCCAGCTCACTCAGACCCAGCTCGCTGCCTGCTTGAGAAAGCCGCAGTCTTTCGTCTCAAAGTACGAGCGTGGGGAGCGCAGACTTGATGTCATCGAGCTGCTTGATGTCTGCCAGCGACTGGGGGCAGACCCTCATCAACTGATTCGAAAGCTAGTGAGCCATTTGTTGATTACAAGCGAGCAAGGACTGTCGTGACATAGTCAAATATGGGGGCAGAACGGCAATGTCATTGTCATAAGCCGCTGGTCCAGCTCAAGAAAAGCACCCAGGGTGAGGGCTTGCCTGGTGCAGCCGGCTTTCATGCCGCTTCATCGGGCAACAAGCGTTGCTGATGCGGGCTTGGTGGTCGCGGTTCATCTTCCCGGTCAGGTTCCGAGGTTGCCGGGCCAGTGCGTGCCGGCCGCTTCTAACAATTTTTTGAGTAGTAGCGCGAGTGTGGTGTCGTACCCAGAGCGTTTGTTTGTATTGCGCGTCTGGGTACGTATTCTCACAATAGACCTCCCCCTCTACTCGCCTCAGCCACGGCCAGCGTTCCTGGTAACGTGCTCCGTGGTCTGACAAAGAACATGGCGCAACTTGTGACACTGTTCGCTCTGTCGAACCTATGGATGGCGCGCAGACATTTACTGACGAATGAGGGAGAGGTACGCCTGTATGCGGGAAATGGCCGCCGCGAGGTGCTCGCGGCGGCTAAAAACACAGGAGTAAGCTGGTGATCTGAACGCTTTGGATCGATTTGCCGCTTCCAAAATCGGCGGAGGCTTAAGTCAGCAAAAAATACATGACTTCTTCAGAGCTTCCCTAACTAACCCATCACCTTCTGCATCTCACACTTCACCTGATACTAGAAACTGACCTAGCTCAGCTAAGCCAGTTGCTCGTGCGCTAATACGCTTTATACTTAGCGGCCGGCTCAACACACCAGTCTTCGTCATCGACATTCCCAGTTATAAACTGACCTTCTGTTCCAGTAAAATTGCATTCGTAGATATTGGAATTCCTGAAATCAGCACCGTCCAACTGGGCACGCACGAAGCTCGTCCCTCGAAGATATGCCCCCCGAAAATCCACACCGCGCAGATCTGCTCCACTAAAATCAGCTCTGTAGCAATGAGCACCTGGTCGGACTAACGGATCACTAGTAACACAGTAAAACTTTGCGTCCCTGAAGTTAACGTTTTGCAAGCTCTCTACGTCTTGCAGCCACGACATTTCGATCAAGCTTCCAGGTGCCTGAATCCCACTAAAATCAGGCAGCTTCTTTTTCCGCAAAACAGAGGATACTCTCGAAAATAACAAAGAGCTGAAATGGAAACCAGAAAAATCCACGCTTCTTGCGAAGGAAGTTTTAGCAAGAGGCACTCCCTCACGCAAAGTCTCTACGATAGCGTCAAATTGAAGAGAAAATCGGGCACGATGATATTTACCTTCATAGGGCATCTTCCAATATCCTTTCGCGAACGAGTGATCAATATATTTTGAAATTAATTTTTCATTGAATATGATGCGTCTGTGATCATATCCATATTCTTTGGCAATAACCTTTAGGCAGGTCGTGTAAATCCCATTCTCGAAATCACTAACACCACTTAGCCTTAGACGACTCAACGCGAGATGTTTTTTTTCGATTACTTCTTTCTGAAGCGATTTTGCATCAGCCTTGAAGCAGGCCAAAGAGGGGGTGATATCAGAAGTTTTCATAGGCCAGATCTCTCATGGCCAGCGAAGCTCTAGTAGTCGCCGACCAATCAAGGTGGCTACATAGCAAGCGGGAGACTGAAACGGTGCAAAAGGTGCTTCACTCAACTAGAGCTGTACGCCACCGTCATGACGTTGTGCACCAGAATGATAAATTTTTTCCAGCTGGTCAAGCACCTGTGGGCAAAATATCGACAGATGCAGGGCCGCTTGAGCAAGCGCGCCTAGAAGCTCTGCATAACCCTCAATGCGTACTTCGCTCTCGTAGCTACTCCGCAACACAGCACCTGTATCGCCCCTACCAAGTTATTTCTTCAGTCCACAGGCGACCAAACGCTAAACCGACACTGCGTAACAGGCAAACTGCGAAACCTCCAGCAAACTAACCAACTCTCCAGCCACCTCGGCAAAGTAACCACACGTCACCTAAAAGCCATACACAGGCACGAAATACGAAAGTGGAGGATGGGTCTTTTCCCACTCAGCTGCGAATACCTTTGCCTGCTCGATTTGCTCAGGCGCAAGTTTTTTGTCCAGCTCATCAAGCTCCCATTGCGCATACTCTGGAGAGCCACCCCCGCCATCCAACTGAGCAATCAAATAAAACAACCCATAGCTTTTAATAGGATCGGGCTCTATATCGAATACACCCTCTTCGTTGAGCAGATCTTTGGCATAAGCAAAAAACCCATTGATAAACCCTGCTTCAGCGGCTTTTTTTCGCCAATGAAAAGCCGCCGCGTAGTCTCCCTTTTCATAAAGAGCCCCGGCATGCCACATCATCCCCACCGGAATCCCACCCTCGGCTGAAGCATGAAGCCACTTCGCGATAGCCTCCTCGCGACTGCCAGGCAGGAAAAACCAACCTTCACCATCTTGATAAAAGCCAGCGAGTAGCTGCTGCGCAAAACTATCGCCCGCTTCGGCAGCCTTCTCCAGCCAGCCAATGCCCTGGTTGGCAATGAACAATGCATGCATGGCCTGCGTATCGCCTTGCTCTGCGCGCTCGTATGCAAGGTCTAGTGCTTTCTCACGCCACTCAGCACCGTTAAGGGCACAGGTGCCCAGCTCGCGGCATAGATCGCTGTTATCACTCAACCGCAGCATTGAGAAAAGGTCCCCCTGATCGGCTGCCGCTTCGTACCACTTACGGGCTTCAGCAGTCTTAAACATGTTGTTGAGGCGCAGGGTTTCACTCAGATAATACTGGGCTGTTTTGTCACCGGCCTCAGCCGCAATACGCAGCGGCTCGATAGCGGACACGCCCATATGCTGCTGGTACAACTCCAGCCCCTTATCACGAGCAACCTGCTGCTCAGGCGTGAGTTGCGCAAAGGCGGCACTAATTAATGCCAGTGTAAGCACTAAGCTAATGGCGAACCGCTTAACCACACTCGGCCTAAAAGCCATACACAGGCACGAAATATGAAAACGGCGGGTGAGTCTTTTCCCACTCGGCGGCAAATAGCTTTGCCTGTTCGATTTGTTCGGCGGTCATTTTCTTAGCAATTTCTGGCAGGGCTCTCTGGCCATCTTCAGGCCCAGTCCCGCCGCCCTGTAGCTTCGACAACAAATAGTTAAGTCCATAACCCTTTACCAAATCCAAGGGATATCCCAGATCATCAGGGTTATGCGCGACATTGAGTGCATATGTACTTACCGCACTTATAAGGCCCGCTTCAGCGGCCTTTTTTACCCAATAACGAATATCTTCTTTACTGCCGTTGTTTTCATACAGGTAGTTTGCGTAATGCATCATCCCCTCTGGAAACCCACCCTCGGCTGAAGCCTTGAACCATTTCTCAATGGCTTCCTCGCGACTGCCGGGGAGGAAAAACCAGCCTTCTCCATCCTGATATAAACCAGCCAAGAGTCGCTGGGCAGTGCTATCCCCACCTTCAGCGGCTTTTTCCAACCAGCCGATACCCTGATTGGCATTGAACAGGGCGTGCATGGCTTGCGTATCGCCTTGCTCTGCGCGCTCGTATGCGAGATCCAGTGCCTTCTCGCGCCACTCTGCACTGTTGAGAGCGCAGGTGCCTAGCTCGCGGCATAGATCGCTGCTGTCGCTCAACCGCAGCATCGAAAAAAGGTCACCCTGTTCGGCAGCCGCTTCATACCACTTGCGGGCTTCGGCAGTCATAAACATGTTGTTGAGGCGCAGGGTTTCACCCAGGTAATACTGGGCTGTTTTGTCACCGGCCTCTGCCGCAATACGTAGCGGCTCGATAGCGGACACCCCCATATGCTGCTGGTACAACTCCAGTCCCTTATCACGAGCGACCTGCTGCTCAGGCGTGAGTTGCGCGAAGGCGGCACTGACTAATGCCAGCACCAGCGCCAGGCTGATAGTGAGTTGCTTAATCAATGTTCGGTCCCTTGTAATAGGCTTTAATGCTGTGAACAGGCGCAAAGGCTGGAGCACCATATTCGCTACGGTATTCGCAGTAGCCATTCAGGCGGGCTCCCAATCGCTCGACGCATGCGCGGTACTTAGCACGCATATTGTTGTTAGCGGCAACCAGCCCAAAGACCCGTTCAGCCATAAACGAATCCAACCGCAGCCGATTTTCGCAGTAGGCTTGGCCCGCATTCTCTGGCTTGATGCCATCGCGATTCATCAGCATAACGGCGTCCTCAAACTGGCGGTCGGCATTGACGTCGTCCGCCACCCAACTCAGGCAACGCTCAATGGCCTGCTGCTGGACAAGATGGGCTTGTGTCTCGTTGAAGTCCGCTCGGCCATTCCCCTCCCCCACCGAAAACGCCTTTGGCGTGCTGCTTAACGCCATCAACAGAGGGCCAAAGGCGGCAGGCTGTAGCTTACGAACCCAGTTCTTCAGCGTGTTCTGCTGTTGATGACGCATCAGCGTGTATGCGATTGCCCCGCCCCGTCCACCATCCGTTAGCCGGCTGTAAAGGTCTTTGACCATTGCGTAGCCACGCACATAGAGGAAAGGCACGTCCATGCCTACGGCACCAAACAGGCTGAGCCTTTTGGCGAATTTAAAGGCCTCGTTCTCGATCCAGGCGGGCGTTTGGTTGCGGTTGATAGCCAATTCCACCCGTAACAATTCCAACAGAGCAACCACGCCCTGGTAACCCACCTCGAAGGTCACATAACCCTTGAAGCCCCCGCCCCATATCAGGCTGCCCTTGATGGACAGCAAAAAGCGGCCGTTGCGTAACTGCACATAGAGGTGCCCCGAAGCGTTAGCACCCACGGCTGCCACCATCTCCACATCGAGCTTGGCCAGGGTTTGCCAATTATCGACCTGCGTACGGTTGGGCACCGGGGCCGGCGGCAATACGCTGGGTGGCGGGCACCAGTCGAGCTGGCCTTTGATCCGGCAACCGGCCTGGGCACCGACGAACAGGTCGTACTTACCCAACTCCCCGCTACGCTCGGCGATATCCACCCCGACCAGGCTGGTGTAGTTGGTTTTCTGATCCAGCATGAACTCGCGGGTGAGCATCAGGCTGGCCCCGGCAAAGCCCCAGGCTTTGGCGCTGAAGCTGAACGACAACTTGCCAAAGTTGAAGGTGCGCTGGCTGCCGTCATAAGCCGTGTAGCTTGGCTCGAAGGGCGTGGCCTGGCTGCGCTCGGGCACGGTGAAGCTGAGCAAATCCACTTCGCCACGCCACGCTGCCACCTCCAGGTAGGCCCTGGCGCGCAGGGCAATAGGCCCCTTGTGCCATTGCGGCCCTTCCACAGCAGTCGATTGGTGCAGGCTGGAGCCGGCGGGCAACAGGCAGCGCACGAACTGCGCCTGGGGACTGTTATCGAACAGCATCAATTTTCTGAGCTGGCGGTCTTCGAAGATCATCGCCTTGAGGGTATCGCCCCAGCGGGTGCGTGCATCGCCCCCTTGCAGACTGGCAACCTCAAAACCCTGACTGTCCAGGACGGCGAAGAAGCGTTCCCGCAGAAACAGGCCATCCTCGTCGAACCACTGCCCCTGCTCTTCGAACGAATGCGCCCCCTCCTGCGTAAGCCAATCGCTGAACGCCTTATCCGAATCGGCCTGCTTCGCCACCGCTTTGGGTAGGGCTTTGAGGTCTTTCAAGGCTTGGCCCAACTCGCTGGCACCCTGCTTGGCCAAGTCCACAAGGCTGAGGTGTTGCAGCGCCTGACTGGCCGAGGCGAGGCTGAACTCACGCAATGGGATGTTGGCCTTGGCGAGCCGTTCGATGGGTTTGGGTTGGTAGCTCTCCGGCTCCCAGAGAAACAGTCGTGGCGGTAAATGCTCACGCACACGGGCTTCGGCAGTCGCCTTGATGCGCTCGGCCTCATCGTTGAGCTGGTGCCAGGCCTCTTGCAGCTCGGCGAAGAGCATGCCGGGCGGTGCCGCTTTGCCGCCGGTAGCTGAAGTCCACTGCGTATAGCGTGCTTCGATACGCTGTTCGAGGGAACGGCGGCTGCCCAACAAACGAACATAGGCCTGGAACTCTTCAGTGCCTTGGTATTGGTCATCAGGGCTAAGAGCAAACTCAGCTACGGCGATACCGCACTCGGCTAGCTCGACGATGGCATTGATGTAGGGGGCCAGCAGACCTTCGAGGTTGAGGATGTTGATCCGCGTACCACGCAAGGCTCGGCTGTCGATCTCACCGGTCTGTGCCAACTGCTGATAAAGCGTCTTGTAGTCGCGCAGATGCTCCCAGGCCGTGGCGACCTTACGGTTGCCTGGGTCGAACATTTCATAGCCGTGGGCAAGGGCCTTGTCACGCTCGGCGATATACGTATCGACCGCATCGCGGGCCTGCAAAGCGCGCGGCGTGTAGAAGGTGCCGTTTTCACGGACATAGCCCAGCCCCTCAGCGCGCTCATTTGAAATGGCTTCGAGCTGCGCTACCTCAGTTTCCAGCTGTTGCACACGCTGCTGGCTGTGGAACAGCTCACGCTCGGCGCGCATGGCCGCCGTGCTGTCGCCCTGACTGCGGGACAGGTTCCAGCGAGTGCGCGCGTCCTCCTGAACTTGCTGCTCTTCAGCCAACGCATCCTTGGCTTCCAGGTAGCGGCGGCGCTCACCACTGTTCTCGTCGCTGGCGTCGAGGAAAGCGTCAGGCCCTGGCGTAATGAAATAGTCCATCAGCCCCGATTCGGCGATGCGGCTCATGCGCGAGGCTTTATCTGTATCGACGGTCTTCTGCTGCAAAGTCGCAGCAGCTTCACCAAGCTGTTCAGTGAGCCGCTTGGGCAACAGCCAAAATTTGCGCTGGCCAGTCACGTAGACAATGTCGTGATAGCGCTGGCTGCATGCGGGCTGTGTGGTTTTGCAGAACACCTCGCTATTGACCGGCGCTGCGGGCGCATCGGCCGGCAGCACTACTGGGGTTTGTTGCTCCTTGCTTTCTTGTGTTGCCGACGTACCTGTCATACCAAACCTTCCAGACGTTGTGCTTTTTCGTATGCCGGCAGATCCCTGCGCAACATCTCCATGACCCCAGGTCGCTCCGTTAGTTGCTGTTGCAGATGAGGCAAGAGCGACTGTAGATGGCGCCCTTCTTCGATGCCGTGCTCGATCAGCATGCGCAGGTTCGCAAGCACCAGCGGCAACTGGGCATCTGTCAGAGCCCCCGAGGTTTCGGCTTCAAGGGCACGCACCCAATACCACCAGCGCAACTCATCCACGGCCGCCAGCGTGCTGGTTTGCAAGCTCAACGGATAACCCGTATCGGCCAGCCCCTCTTGGTCTTGCTCTTCACGCTGCCACACTCGCCAGCCGCTATCGCTTGGGTTGGCCGGAGGGGTAAAGACCGCCTCCCATGGCCCGAATAGCGCTTGCGCCGGCACTGTCAGCGCAAGCGCACTCCAAAAAGCGGGATCATAAAAGCGCGCCAGCGCCAGGCCATATTCCGCAGAGCGCATCTGCAACAAACGCCGTGCATGGGCAAGGCTGCTTTGGGCGTCAGCAATTGAGGCCAGCAGAATGCCGGAACGGTTATCCAAACAAAGTTGCGCCGCTTTAGCTGCCACGGCACCGCCCGCAGGCAACCGCACCCAAAGCGGGCTGACATCGTTCAGCTCAGCAAAGGCAGTGCCCTGAAAAAGCGGCTCAATTTCCACAGCCTCACTCAGCTGAAACAACTGCTCCTCGACGCGCGGCTGACGCACGCTATCGATCAGCATGTACAAGGTGCGCTCCTCGCCCTGCCAAGGCTCGGCGCACTGCGTTTGTGCCAGGAACCAGGTTAACCACGTAGACATGGGCAATCCTCCCGGCTGCAAACGCCATTGGATTGCTTACCGCAGGCCGCCACCAAGGGCTCCCCGCGCTTACTCTGAAACATGAAGGGGTTGCGCAAACCTGGCGCAAGTAATGCCCCCGCCTTGTCCTTGTCGGCCGCCCCCGGAATCACCGGCCCGAGTATCTGGATGCCAGAGCCCTTACCCGGTGCACCGCCGGAGTTGATCTTGATGGTCGCGCCGCTGAGGGTGACGCCGCCTGGGTCGAGCTTGAGGAAGCTGCCACCGCCTGATGCGGTGAGTTCCATGCCAGCGTCGATCACCACTTTGCTACCGGCGTAGTAGTGGATTTCGTTGCCTGCTTCAACGAATTGGCCGACGCCGACTTTTACATGTTGGGTCGTACCGACGGTGAGGTGGTCGTCACTGCGGGCTTCCACCTTGCGGTCGGCGTGGGTGGTGCGGTGTTCTTCGGCCTGGAATTCGCTGTAGCTGTTGGCCTCAACGGTGTCGTGTCGTTCGTTGCCGATGCGGATTTTCTGGTCGTGCTCGATATTTTCATCCCAGTCGCGCTGAGCATGGAGGTAGATCTGTTCAGCACCCTTTTTGTCTTCGATACGCAGTTCGTTGTAACCGCCACCGCCAGGGCTGCTGAGGGTTTTGAAGACGCTGCGGGTTTTGTTCGCCGGCAACTGATACGGCACAACGTGTTCGGCGTGGTACAGGCAGCCGGTGACCAGGGGTTGGTCGGGGTCGCCTTCGAGGAAGGTCACCAGTACTTCCATACCGATGCGCGGAATGGCGATGCCGCCGTAGCGGTCGCCGGCCCAGCTGGAGCTGACGCGCAGCCAGCAGCTGGTTTTATCGTCGGCCTGGCCTTCGCGGTCCCAATGAAACTGGACTTTGACGCGGCCGTACTGATCGCAGTGAATTTCTTCGCCCGCCGGGCCGGTGACTTTGGCGGTCTGGCTACCCAGCACCTTGGGTTTTGGATGTTCCAACAACGGGCGGAAGGGAATATCCCAGGGCGTGGCGCTGAAGCTGTTGCGGTAGCCCTGGGTAAAGCCGTCGCTGGCCTGGGTGTCGCTGGTCACCGACTCTTCCAGTACCTGGGGTTGTTTGCCTTCGTGAATGACTTCGGTGAGCAGCCAGAGGTCATTCCATTGCTCGCGGGGGTGTTGGCTCAGGGCGAGGAAGTGGCCACAGCTGAGGCTGGCATCGCTCTTGCCATCGGCCAGCTCATAGTCGCTGCGCAGGCGCTCCAACGCGCGCTTGGCTAAGTGCTTGCCGCGCGGGCGCTCAGTGAAACGGCCGGGGTAGTCGTAGACCTCAAGCGTCGGGAAGAACTCCGCGCTGTAGCCGCCCTCCATCAGCAGCTTGGGCTTTTCAAAATCGTAATCGCGGTAGCTGGCCTGGGTGCTGCGGGTTTCCATGCGCACCCTGAAGGCCCGTACCACTTCGCGCTCGGCAGCCATGCCGCTGTCCTGCTGATATGCCAGCACAGGCAACTTGGGGAATACCGTTTGATCGTCACCAAAGACCAACACATGGCCCTGTTCGCTGTGCTGGAAATGAAAGCTGATGCCTTCTTCCTCGCACAGGCGCTGAATAAAGTGCAGATCGGATTCGTCGTACTGCACGCAGTACTCACGCTCGGGGTAAATCGAACCCAGCTGGAAGCTATAGGCGTCGCCCTGGATGCCATGCTCTTCGAGGATCTGGCCGATGATTTTCTCAACAGTCAGGTGCTGGAAAATACGCTGATTGAAACGGTGCGCCAGGTAAGTCAGCTGCGGGCGCAAGGTGATCTGGTAGCGCGTCAGGCGCTTGCCGGAGTCGCCCTGTTTGATCCCATACACCACGCCATGTACACCCTTGCCGGCAGGGCCGAAGGCTAGGTAACAGGGTTGGTAGATCAGGGCTTCGAGATCCAGATCAGGCGATTCGCTGACCAGCTCAATATCGAAACGGTAGGGTTTGTTGAGGGTTTCTTGTCCTGTGAACTCAAGCACTTGCAAATCAGTGGCGATTCCCTCAATTGTGAGGGCAATGTGGGTCGCGTTCGCGTCCGTGAACATGCCTATCTTCCCTGTTGGCTTTCAAAGGCCAGCAGCTTGCAGCGCTAGCTCTGATGTTTCAAGGCTAACGGTGCAAGAGCATGAACAGCTTCACTTAAGCGGCAGCGCATTCCAGAACGAAATCGGGAGCACAGCATCAGGTCGCGCTGGGATCTTTTGGAAGTGGGGTTTATGGAGCGTTTACATTCCAAATACGCAGGCACACCAAGACGTCTGACAATGGGAGATTTGGCCACCAATGACACCCGCAAGCGGAAGTCAGCCAGCGGCTTATTGAATAGTCCCTGGTTTGATAGACACAATTGAGTCCCACATGGACTACCCCCACTCAGGTAGACATCCCCGGCCTATGCTCTCTGGCCTGAAGCCATGAATGACGGCGTTGCGGTGCGATTTGACGATGCGGAGGTATGAAATTTGAACCCACTTGGTATGAAATTTAACCATGGCAGGTAAGAAATTTAGACACGCCGCTCGTGAAAGCCCCGGATTTTCTGGGTTCAAGGAAGGCAGGGACAATTCTCATACCTGATATCTTGGAAAGTAAGAAATTTGAACACGCCCTGATTCTGGGGCCTGTAGAGGGCAGAAAGCTGCAAATTACCGGTTTCAGTGGGTAAACCCAGGGTTAAATTTCATACCTGGTGGGTGCAAATTTCTTACCTAGACCCGGATGTTGAGTTGTTTTCATGAGTTACAGAACTTGAAAAAACCGCCTGGCTTGATGACACGTGAGTCGGCTGAGCGCTCACCCAATTACACGGTCGTGTAACTAGGGCACCGTCCACAATGATCACTAAAAAACGCATAATTCGTGTTCACCCAATTACACGACCGTGTAATTTCGATAATCAACTCACAAGCGGTAGTTCTTTCAGTAGCCGAGCATCGCTCGACGCGATGTCTAAATCAGCACGCAGAATGCTCCTGTGCGCCCCAGCTCTTTGTGATAGTCATCGTGGCCATGTCGCCAACTGGCGGGCTATACGCAGTGCGCTCAGCTCTTCGACAGAGATCATGATGCAGTAATCGTACATACCGACATGTCTACTGGAGATCGTAGATCAGGTTAAATCCTCAAAATCCCAGAATGAAATTCTGAGCACATCTTGGTTCCCTTTGGCAAAGGCCTTTGTACTAAATTCCGAGTTCGATTTCCAGACATTGAATGACGTGCACTCAATGCATATTTCCAACGCGGAGCTAGATGAATCGATCACAATACGTTTTCGCTCAATAAACTTTCTTACCATCTACAATTCAGCTACAGCATAAACAATCACCTCATAATTAAACACAGCTCTTTTATTAATGTTCAGGGAACACTCTAAACTCTGGAAATACAATCAGGCCATGCTTCTAGTCGATAAAAATAGCAATTTTACTCGAGAGAATATCTATATTTAGACGCCCTTAACAATAGCCGCCGGCATATCCTCGCTCAGGATCACCATAGCAATCGACAAGTGAAGTTTTTGCCCACTCCATCCAAACAGAAATCTCATCGGCGCTACCGCCTAGCACCCCAATCTTAGTCCGATTGATACTCTTATAATAAATCGAATAGATCACAGACTCACCAAGAATAGCTGCTGCCTCAGCAAACTCTCTGAGTTCAACACCCCGACCATCAATAAAACTTCTGCCGCCCACACTCATATATGGTCGCCGGCTCAAAACTGAAATCGCCAACGCAATATCATCTTCGATTTTTTTAACTGGTACTCGCTGGTAAGCAGCTCTGCTGGAAGTCCTCCATTTTCTTAGTTCACTAGGAACAACACCTGGACACTTTCCTTTATATGCATGACTAAGACAGTGATCTGCTGCTGCGACGATACTAAGCTCATTAGTTCTTTCATAACCAAGCAAATTACAGAGTTGCCCGATACTACTTCCTCGCCAGTATTCATCCGGCGGACAGCCGAAGCCAGGATCACCCTCATGATGATGGTCAATTACAAGGTGCCCAGAATCAAAATTGTCAGACCGGCACTCTATCCACACCGGAGTTAGCCCTGCATAATCAGCCAGGCTAATTGAGTCAGCATTATATGCATTGCCAGCATGAACGCGCCGCCCTCCGGCATTAGCATAAATTATTGAATGCCCCGTAATTTTGCATACCTTTTCTACGGCACTCATTTCCGGATCACTTGCTCCCAATATAAATACATAGCTCATTTCAAATATATCTCCGTTAAGGGTTAACGGAACAGCAATCTGACAATCATTTTTTAAACTTGCAACAAATATTTTTATCGACAATTTAACTTTTTTTGTTGAATTTCTCACAACCCCCAACCGATGAGCCTTGCAGAAAATCAAGCACTTTAATTTTTATACTGATTATTTAATTTTTTCCATAAGCACGATCAGCCAATCATTTACAACCTTCAAACAATATTGATATTTAATAAATTATACCGCCTTATCCATTAGCCTTGGGTTAGGTTGAATTATTTACTGGGATCTAATCTGAATAGTTGGATTTCCGAATGCAATTAAGAAACCTCAGCACAATCACTAGACAAATAAAAAAGGGGCACCACCTAAACGGTGGCACCCCCATCGCCACCTGTTCGGTGGCGTATCACAAAACCACCTGTTCGGCGGCTTACCACAAAACCACCTGTTCGGCGGCTTACCACAAAACCACCTGTTCGGCGGCTTACCACAAAACCACCTGTTCGGCGGCTTACCACAAAACCACCTGTTCGGCGGCTTACCACAAAACCACCTGTTCGGCGGCTTACCACAAAACCACCTGTTCGGCGGCTTACATCAACCTCATCCATCTGTGATGGCTTTTCTCGCCAACCCTAGCGTACCGCCCTCCATATACTCATATTATGCCGGTAATTATATGTCATGTCAAGCTTTTTCCCCAGCAACTGAACCAAAGAACATCGAACACCGCCGCTCAAAATCGCTAGGCCGTGAAAGTTTCTCACTAAGCGTGAAACGGATGCACCAAAAAGGGGCTGCCAAATGGCCAATGTCATCAACTTAAGAAATTTCTCTATAAATATCATATAATTAGCGCTCAAATCAGCGCATAGGAGAAACCCTTTTGGCCCCTCATTCCACACCTATTGACACCGTCCAGCAAACCCTGGCTTGAAAATTGTACAAAAATTAACCAGCTCGCTTGATTGTCCCGCCTTCATCGATACCCACCGCCAGCATCCTCAAGACTTTACCCGCCGACGCCAACTGACCTTCAAGAACCTCGTCCTGTTTTTGTTGAATCAGCCACGCACCGCCCTGCAAACCGAACTCGATCAGTTCTACCGCGTGCTCAACCAGGCCTCACTTGAGTCCCAGGTGGTCACCGCGCAGGCCTTCAGCAAGGCTCGCAACAAACTCAAGCCCGAGGTATTCGAGAGCCTCAACCAAACCCTTCAACACCAGATCGACAGCCTCGGGCTGCGCCAGACGTGGCGCGGACTACGTGTACTCGCCGTAGATGGCTCCACCGTTCATTTACCACTGGAGCCGGCCATGACGCGCTTCTTTGGCAGTCACAGCGAGTTTCCCGTTGCCCGCCTGTCCATGCTCTACGACGTCGCCGATGGCCAGACGCTGCACAGCCTGATCGTGCCCGGTGAGGTCGGTGAGCGCGATTGCGCCCACCTGCACCTCGCGCACCTGCCCGCTGACAGCCTGACGTTGTTTGATCGCGGCTACCCTGGACACTGGTTGTTCGCACTGTTCGAGCAGCAACGGCGGCATTTCCTGATGCGCCTGCCGTGCGGCTACAACGCGCAGGTCAAACAGTTTCTCCACTCGGGTCAGGTCGAAGACACGCAGCTCTTCGCTGCCAGTCATCCCGAAGCGCGCCTGTTTTGTACAGAGGCGGGCGTCGATCCCGCGAGCCAGATCAAGTTGCGCTTGATCCGGGTCGAGCTGGCGAGCGGTGAAAGCGAAGTGCTGCTGACCTCGCTGCTGGATCGGCAGACCTTCCCGGCCGAGGTGTTCGCGGATCTCTACCACCGCCGCTGGGGCATCGAGACGGACTACCGCCGCCTCAAGCAGACCCTGAGTCTGGACAACTTCAGCGGCCGCAGCGTGGTGGCCGTGAAGCAGGGCTTTCACGCCGGGCAACTGCTGAAGAATCTGGGGCTGCTGATGAACTACCTGCTGCAACCGGTCATTGAGCAGCGCCACAAAGGCCGCAAGTTACGCTGGAAGGTCAACTTCACCCAAGGGGTGTCGCGCCTCAAGAACACCTTGGTCGAACTGCTGGCGCGCCCCTGTGCGCGGGGCCTGGCGCACTTGCTGGAGTTGATGACCAACAGTCTCAGCGCCGTGCGTCCAGGGCGCAGCTTCCCGCGCAAGCGTAAGCGCCCGGCCAGCCGCGGCTGCGAGGGGGCCAAACCAACGCGCTGAGAACCCGCACCACCGCCAAAACCTCCGTGCAAAAAAAGCTGGCCAGAAGCGGCCGGCACGCGCTCGCCTGGAAAATGCGAAACCCGCTCGCTAAAGCGAATTGACGTCCATTAAGCTGCCGCCACGGTTACATAAGCGCTGAATCGGGGAGCAAAACCGGTGGCGGTGCTGCTGCAACCGAGCGCTCAAGCCCGGGGTTTGCTTGCTCCAGGCAGGGCTGGGGGCTTAAGTTGATGACATTGGCCAAATGGCAGCCCCTTTTGCATTCTGCACAGACACTAGCTTCCATACCTTTTAGAGGCCAAAACCTAGAAAACCTGCGGCATTCAGCTCACAACATTGAACAATCTATCCAGATTAGCTTCACCCGCCGCCCCCATGATCATGTTAGAAACCACCGAGGCAATCTTCGACGCTAAAAGTGGTGGAACTGCGTTTCCAACTTGCTGGTATTGCTGGGTGCGATTTCCTTGAAAGAAATAATTATCCGGAAAAGTCTGAAGTCTGGCTGCCTCTCTAACCGTCAAGCTCCGACTCTGAAATGGGTCATAGTGAATGAAGTAATGGCCATCTTTGGAAATATGACTGGTGATTGTTGAAGATGGCTCATTTTTGAGCTGAACCCTGAACCGATCACTAAATTTCCCGGTCTCCCAATTCTTATGGGCTGGAGCTAAACCGGGAAGATCAAATTGTTGATGCCCTTTGGGCGAGTACCCTTTAGCTCGTGCAAATATTGAGGCATACAAATATCGCCGCAAATCAGAAGCCATGTGGCCACGCGCATCATGATTGAGCCAACACTCTAAACGATCATCCAAAAACCAACTATCTAAAGTAGGATCTCCGGTCTTACCATCATCGTTTGAGCGCCTAACCCTTAGGGCACCTGTTTCGAGCGAAGCCGAATAGAAACCCTTCCGCACAATATCCAACTCGACAGAAAGCCGAGGATCTGAATCACGATCAACACTACTTCTCAATGCATCCAATTGAT
Source organism: Pseudomonas sp. C7.1 (assembly GCF_056312395.1). NCBI lineage: Bacteria > Pseudomonadati > Pseudomonadota > Gammaproteobacteria > Pseudomonadales > Pseudomonadaceae > Pseudomonas > Pseudomonas sp. C7.1. The sequence continues at coordinate 1,931,857 of NZ_JBWDTL010000003.1, forward strand.
CGATAACTTCTAAATACCAAGCTTGGTTACCATCAGCCTTCTTAGTCAGACGACTCCTGATTTTTGGGAGCGCTCCGATAGCCTTACCAACTGCTATCTTTTGTTCTTCACTCAGCCGTCCATAAGAAGGAACTTCACCACTATCGTCTACAGCAATCCCGAGCAAAATCACACGATGCCTAGCTTGGGGTATTCCGTAATTTTCCGCCCGAATAATAAAACCTGTGGGATCAACGTCACTTAACGCACTACCAATACCATATGACTCATCACTTACGAGAGAACAAATACGATATTTCCTACCTGAACTGGAGTATCCAAGAGCCCTATCAGGGTCAGACAGATCCTCGAGGATCCGTGAAAAAATTCCTTCCCCACTCACCTTAGAAGAAAGAATTCCCTTAACGTTCTCCATGACGAAAACGGCAGGTTTTCTCTCCTGTATAATTCTTAAATACTCTCTATAAAGAAAATGGCGATGGTCATTTTCAGCACTGTAGCCAATTTTCCCACGATTACGGGCACGACCAACTATAGAATAAGCTTGGCAAGGTGGCCCTCCGATTAATACCCAAGGACGCTTAGAGTCAAGCCGGCTATCAAGAATCTTATCAAGCTCTTCATCACCCTCTGGAGTGCCCAGCGTTATGCGACGCGCTTCCTCGTCAGCCTCATCCCATTCAAGCTGGCTCCTTGGCGCCCATGGTTTCTCAGTTCGCCCATTACAAAAATTATAATAATCAACCAAACACTCTGGTTTTTTCAGTCTGAGGAGTCGATAAAAAGCTCGCAACTTCAGAGTTTCGCGGGCATGGGGATCCATCTCGGCAGAAACCACGATTTTGAAGCGCTGACCGTCATCGAACGAGGCAAAACCCTCTCCAAGCCCACCTGGCCCGGCAAAAAGATCGACTATTTGAATAGGTTCGGAAGGCGTGATATCACCTTCGGAGAATGTATTCTGCTTTAAAGGCAAGGTCACTTGAGCGCCTGTAATGGATATCGTCAGCAAAGAAGTCAGATCTCAGATGATGGCGGCTATACGCAGCAAAAACACATCGCCAGAAATCAGGGTCAGGAAGCTACTGCACCGCAACGGCTTCAGGTACCGGCTACACCCCAGTGAGCTTCCCGGAAAACCTGACATAATACTGCCTCGCTACAGAGTTTGCATTTTCGTTCAGGGTTGTTTTTGGCATAGGCACCCTGGGTGCAAATACTCCACCACACCGAAAACGCGCGAAGATTTCTGGGCTACAAAATTCGACCAAAATATGGTACGTGATGACAGAAACCAGGGTGAGCTGCTCCTGCGTGGATGGCGTGTCATCGAGATCTGGGAATGCGGGATTCGAAAACCACATGAGGAGCTGCAATGGCTGATAGAGGCGATCCCCGACTCTAGCCAAAGATATATTTCTTGGCCTGTCCTCGCATCGCCTACTCAGCCCCTCTACCAGCAAAGCGGAGGCTCTCCCCTCAGACAATTGCCTCGAGCTTTAATCCCTCGACCTTGAGCCGCACAAGAATCTCAACCGCCTTGATGGATTGCTTCTCAGATGGCAATTTGTGTGGGATCGAGGCAGCAACTCGGAGAATATCCCTCTCAAACTCCGACAGAAGTGACCTTTCAAGCCCCCAATCCAAAATCCCTCTCCAGAATGTTGCGCCAAGCTTGACCACTCTAGCCTGAGCCTCGATACCGTTTAACATGCGCTGATCTTTTACAGCTGAACGCTTTAGACCTTTCTCTTCCTCTCGATCAATCAGTTCAGCTATGAACACTGCTGGAAGATCAATTTTGAGTGCCTTAACCCGCGCCCAGCAAGCCTGATGCTTTGCCCATTCAGTAATGTTACTAACTCCTGATATTGGGTCAGTAATAACCGAATGCACCCTACTGGATACAACGGTTAGAGCTTCGGTCATCGCCTCTGAAACTTCTTGTGCCCGCCACACACCATCGAAATCCACAAATTTCGACCTAGCCTCAACATCATTAGCCAATTTTGCAATTGTATAAGCGACCACCTGTGCTCGATACCCGCCCTGATACCAAGGCTGCTCAGTTACAAGGCGTTCAGTTCTGCGAAAGACAATGGCTTTGGAAATAGCATGCCTGTAAAAAGATTCATTAATATCGTCTGGTTGTCTGTCCCATTCCTTGCCCATTGCCCCGGCAAAATGTGCGAAGTTTTTCTGGGCCCCTTTGCAAACAATTTCAGGGCTGCCTCGCCATACTGCTAAAAATTTCGCAAGATCAGTTTTTGAAAAGAGATGATCCTTCGGAAATTCGTTATCGAATTTTTTCCGCTGCGACGTCGAAAGACGTGCTCGAGCATCTTGATACTGCCCGCGCGCGCGCTCATAGAACCATTTGGTTTCTCGGAACGATCCATCAGATGATGGAGAAAACATACGCCTCGAAAAATCCTCTATGCGGACATGGAAGGGGTGATTGGCAAAGAAATCAGCAGCGTTTACTTTGTTCTGGCTATTTGCGTACTCGGATATACGTGGAACAACGTCATTCGAACACTCTTGGTCTACGATGGAAAGCTTCATCTGAACGAAAACTTTCGACAGATCCGTCTTTTTCAAATAAGCCGCATGTATGGATGCCGTTGTCTGCCCCCCGTTTACGATTTGAAGGTTACGAACAGAAACCAGTTGCAATACACCGTCCACCACTAATGTTTCTACAGCTTCTGCGGTGGCAGTTATTCCGTTGTTATACGCAAAGAACATTTCCGGCTCGTTCTCAATGGTATTTCGGATACCCTTGTTTACACCACCTTTAGCCTGAAGGAAAACACGTACATTCTGCTCTAGTAGCCTTGTACTCCAACGGTCATATATAGACGCAAGCTTGGCGGCGGGAAATACAGCCAAGTAAGCCTCATACCCAGCCTCAGGCAAATGCGCGGGAAGCAACGCTATTGGCCCGCCATGCTCCGCCGCAAGATTAATGACAACCTCTTCTCTACCACGACCCGATGCTGCAAGACGGCTAAGTCGACCGATATCCCATACGCTATAGACAATTTGGCGGCCTTCAAACTCATCGGACTCACGCCCTACAATTTTATCGCTTAGTAGACGATTGCTAATTAAGAACAGTCTAACCTTCACAATATTAGCCCATCGGGCTGCAATCATATCTGCCAGACCAAAACCTGGGCTTGTCTCCTCTAATCCGTTCCTGAACTTGCTATCTAGTGACTTATTTAAAAAATTCTCAAGCCGTTTAAATATGGAATCCATTTCCGTCTGTGTAAGACGCACTATATTCGGAGCCTGATTAAAGTCAGAAATAATAAGACTTAAAACTCCCTCACTGTCCAGAGGGTCTCCCCCATAGCCATCGACCCGAACGCCGCCCATCGGACGGATATAGACAGAGCGATCAGCAGTTTCAAGCTCTCCTGCTTCTACAAGGTAGTCACAAAACAAATCAAAAAAGGAGTCTTCCAAAAAGGCTCCGTCCACATCTGCCGAGGAAACAATGTCTTGAAAAAAATCCCCGTAGAAATCATCCACTGACATGACCACACTCCACTTCCTTTAGTCTGCGGTGAATGAAATCGGTGGTTACATGAAATGGCTCACACTCCTTGAGCCCAATCGAATAACCGACATTTCTGACCCCCACTCGTATCTCCGTTGACTCAATTCGTGGAAAAGCATCACGAACCTCAAAAGCTTGGCTATTACCCTCCACCCACATGTACTCACCGTAATCATCCTCCCAGCGGAAACCATACTCAAAAAGCCTAGAGTCAAATATCTGCAAGGCCTCAGGCTCATGAATAGCTATCCGGTTTCGAACACGAGAAGCAATATCTGTAATAGAAAATGCATTTTCAGCGCCAGCAGGAGCGACACCAAGTTCGACAACATGAAGAAAGAGAGCATCAACTCCTTTAGTATCAAGCTGAAACTCAGACGAAATATTAATAAATGGGCTTGCTCCACCCCGCTTAGCCTTGGCCTCGATGGAAATCCGACCTATTTCAAAATCTTTGGGGGCACCGGAAGGCCCAGTCCAAGCCAAAAGTGCATCACGCGCAGAGAGCACAGGTAACAATAGGTTATCTAAAACCTTGAGTTCCCCTATCAGTCCTTTTTGCTCTTCCGATGAAAGCTTTCCGTCTCGCCCCCCACTAAGGAGGTAATGCCAACGCCAAGTTCTTGCCAAGAAAATGCTGACTGCCTTGTCTTGAGACGTTACGCGCTCCGCCGATTCAATAATATCAATGCAAAGTCGATGAAAAATATCACGCTGCGTAGGATCCAAGAGACTGATGATTAGGTTCGAATCTGTACCGTCACCAACCTCAAAATTCCGAATTTCAAGGCCCCTCAGCTTAGGTAATAGCGTTTTCGGAAAAGGGTGAACAGTGTGCTTTAAAATAAGAAGACATTGAGAGTCGGAACCCTTTGCCCAGTAAAAGCTCCAAGTCTGCTTTGCATCAACTCGCTTCCCATTTGATAGGCCATTGACAGTCGGAGTCTCAATCCCCTCCCAAGGATCACTACTATTGATCATCATCGCCGTCCATCTCTTCATCATCGAGGTCAAGGCCGAAATTCTCTCTAACCCAAGTCGTATTCACTACGTATTCGACTTTTTTCTCCTCTAGAGATGTACCAGGAAAACTAATGCTCCAAGCCACTATTGGTTGCAAGGCACTTAAATCATCATCCTCGGCCCCAATCGCAAGCAAATGAACAACTAATAACGGCCTACTACGAACAGCACGATAAATTCGGTCTGGATAATTAACCCGTTTATCCGACCCTGCTTCGAGACCTTCACTTAATCTATATTTTTGTTCCGCACTTTTAATCTCTTCATCTTCGAGCCCCGCCTTTTCAACCCCGCGAGATGAAACACGTTGCTTACTGATTCGCAAAGTAGATTTATCATCGCTGGTTCCAGGCGAACGGCGTTGACAGTTGATAGCAACGCCCAATTCACTATTGAGGAGACCTTTAGGGTCTTGCTCCTTGATTCCCGCGAAAAGAATATCCCAACGCTCAAGTTCAGTAGCCGCACGCTCTCCAATGTAACGTTTGACTGGTTCAGTTTCTGTAAGCATTGAACCAGGATGATTCCTAAATGATGAAATAAAACTTAAAACCGGACCAACAGGCACGGCTTGGAGCAAATATCCTCCACGGATAGACTTTGCATGCACCAAGGAATGGCCACTAGCTGCCAAATCATTAGCGAGCTTTAGGGCCGCATTATAGTTTGATGACAAACTAATATCGTCACGCCTCAATGTTGCTGTTTCTATAAATCTGTTTGCGAGCCCGATAGAAACAACTAATTTTTCACCGCTCCCCATCTTGTTCCTAGCTGTCACAATGAGCGTGTCAGGGTGGCTTCTGACTTTCAGCCCAAAGACCTCCGGAGTGGCATTGGCAGCCTCCATTCTTGTCAGCTCATCCCTAAGCTCCTCGATAGACTCCGTGATGTGTGCATACCAGCCCTCAGCCTCTTCAGGCATCCAAATACGACAGAGATCCTCATATCCAGGGCGATATCCAAACCAGCGACCCATCTGCATCAGGGTGTCGTACATCATCGAGTTACGTAGAAAATAGCTTACGATAAGCCCCTCAAGAGTGAGCCCCCGCGACAGCGAAAAACCGCCAACAGCAATCACGTTCAATCCATTTTTTTCATTTTCCGCATAATTCAAAGCCCCTGAGGAACGACTGTTTACCTCAACAACTTTGATCGGGGAAATACTCTCGAGAAGAAGCCCCTGGATCTCAGTCCATGTGAACTCACAGGTCTGAGAAAACTCGTCAAAAGAATCATGCAAAGCTGCTATTTCTGGATCAGCAAGAGCCTTAATTTCGGGTAAAGCACCATTAAGTCGCACACTCTTACGAATACGCTCAACAAACTCATGAATTTCATTCCTGAGCTGCCGCTGAACATCGGTAAAGCGGGAGGTGTTTACAAGCATCGAAGAGTGCTTATTTAACTGGCCGCGCGCGAGCCTAATAGTTCTTGCCAAGATGAAAACCCTGACTGCTTTCTGAAGGCTATTGGGTAGGCCAACAATTGGGTAATCTTTCTTGTGCTGTATCGGCAAAAGATCTTGGTTATCATCGATATGACGAATAATCGAATCTGAATTTTCAATAAAAACCTTGCGCGCACCAAAATAGTTATCAGGCGCTTCTAGGTTGACAATGAAATTTCGAGGAAACAGGTCCGCCCCGAGCATTTCAGTTGCACTGGCTGGATCAATGAAAATGTTAGCAAATGGAGTGGCCGTATAACCCACATAACAACTTCTACTAAAAAGCCTCAGCAACTCACGAAGTTGACGATTAATCTTTGATACTTCGTCAGGACCTTTACGGATGTTAATTGAGGCATTATCGGCTTCATCATCAATAAGAAGCATAGGAACATCAATAGCATCTGCGCCAGTTTTTGAGTTGTGTTCCCCAAGCCACTCAAGAAGATTTTTAAGCGTGCTTGAGTTCTTTTTAATGACAAAAACAGCTGGTTCGTTAAGATTTTGTAAGGGAACGCCAACACCTGATGCAGTCGTTTTACTGAAATCCCGAAGAGAATTGGTAAAAGTTACTGGTCTACGCGTTTTGTCATAGCATCCTACGCCGATATATTTCTGAGCTGGATCATCCTTGTTAGATAGAAGTCGGGAGCTATCTCGCCCGACAAAACCCTCATCAATTCGCAGCTGTGTCTGGTTACGAAGGTTGTTGTGAATGCCCGCAATAATTACAACGAGCTTGTAGCCTGCGTCAGCCGCTTTGCAAATCAGACCAGTATAATTCGCTGTCTTTCCGGACTGAACATGCCCAACAACCATCCCTCTGCGGTCCCAAGGACCTGCTTTCGCAGGGTTCTCGAGCAGCCCCAAAATACGGTCTGTCACCTCATCTAGCGTAGCAAGCACCTGGCCTGAAAAGCCCTTCGCAGTAAGAAGCTTTCGATAACGATCCCAATAATAAGGCGCAATTCCAGCACGGGCCGCATCCAGCCATGGTTCATGCTTCTGATCCTCAAGTACAGATCCAATTCTCATGGTGACGCCATGCACGGACTCAAACTCTCGGGCCATCGCCTCGGCCTCAAGGTCTGTTACATCAGCACAAAATGGTAATGCTCTCACATGGCCGATTAGCTCCCTAATTCTCTCGGGGCTTGGAAGCGGCTCCTTGGCAAGCTGCGCACCGACCATGGTTTCAAGTGTTTTTAGACCATCATGCATTTCGTCAAATCTCCCTCATTAATTCTTCTATCTTCCATGACGCCCGTTCCCACGTTGAACGAAATGGTTCGGTAACTTGAAGCATGTCTTTAATATCGTTCGGAGCAAAACCTCCTGAGCGAAGTGATCTCCATGTTGTTTCCAGCACACTAATCAGGCCGTCATCTGACATAGAGCCACTTCCAACTTGATCGGGTGTAGAGCCAATATCAGCAAAAAGCGAATCAATTGGCATGCTAGCTCCCGTCAACTCGAGAATCCGCCTGAAGTCACGTTTAAGTTCATCTGTGAGGTTGGACTCGAACTCCGTAAGCACTGGATGCTCAGAGTTGAGACGGTAGGTAATCTCGTTCTTTTCTTGGACTCGAACCCAAACAGGAATCCGACTCTCACTGACGAGTTTTCTTCCGCGCTCGGTATACACCCTCTTTGACGTTGCCCCTATCGTTTCGATGATTCGCCTAAGCCTTTCCCTAACCTTTGCAGGGGGATGAGCTGAAGCCTTTTTAACATCGATCTTCCAGTCAGAGTCCAAGCCATTGGGCATATCGATTCGAACTCGCGCAAGCTTTGTCAGCTCTGCCTGTCTAGCCAGACCAAACCAAGTACCATGAATGATTAGGCGCTTTCCTCTGTAGACATAGAATCCCTGGTTCTTGAGGTAGCCTTCCTTTCTTCCGTACCTATTCCATTCATCAGCTGAAACTTTTTTATGATGAGGTAGGGTGAACGCTTGAATGGTCATATCGTGGCCATCAATGCGAATCGTCTCGACAGGCCCAGCCTGGGTTGCAGGATGAGTGGAGTGAAAAGGGTCGAATGGTTGTAATCTTCTCGCATTCAAAGATATCGAGACTTTTGAAAGCCCCTTTTCGCCCGAAAGGAACCTGTGAAACACAAGCTCGATATGATCAGCGGCCTGATCTATATGATCGATAAGGCTTGAGCGCCCCGCACCATCACGATCCGCAAGCCGATCAAGCTTCTCCCAGACAACTAAAGTACCGCGCTCCCCAAGCTGATCTATCCAAGGTATGTCATGGGGGTCATCAAACACCTCGACCAACCAGTCGTCCGACTTTGCAACATCATCAAGATCCCAACGAGCACCGAACATTTTCCCGTTGGCTCTTGAAACAACCGTCAACCGCCTGCATTGGGAAAATGATGCTGTTTTCAAGCCAAGTCCAAATCGACCTAGGTCCTTGCTGCTTCTTTCCTCAAGAGGACTTCTAGTACCAGGCCTCATTGCTTCAAGTAACTGCTTACCGCTCATACCCTCACCATCATCGAGTATTGCAAAGCAAGGTGTGCTAGCGGTCGTATCAACCAAAAGCTGGATATTGCTTGCCCCCGCAGTGATGGAGTTATCGATAATGTCGGCTAAAGCTGTCTGCAACGAATAGCCAATATCTCTCATGCTTTCGATGAGAACAGCTGCTCGAGGCGCAACTCGCTCATGCTTTTTCACAGCCATTGCCCCAATCCCCATCCAGCTGGAGTTCTTGTTCATCAAAAGCGCCACGGTTTGACCAGCACAAAATCGCCCCTATGAGCTATGCGTTGAGCATTCGAGACGAAGGTCACATTATCCACGTATGGCCCGATGGTAAAGCCATCCAGCACCTAGCTCTACGCCCAGACACTGCAAGACTACTCATTCGACCAGCTGCACAGAGGGCTTCCCAACGCAGTCAGCTATTACCTAAAATATGTAGAATTTCACGACAGATCTACTCTGTAGACATATACAGGTAAAGTTTTCGATCAGATGGCGACCACATGAAGCGTAAGCAATCAATCGAGCAAGTCCGCTGGGATTTAGCCCTGCGCTACCGATTGATAGAGACCGTCTCTTGGTGGGAGGGTCGGCTCACAACTGGCCATCTGATGCAAAGCTTTGGTATCAGCCGCCAGCAAGCGTCCAAAGACATCAACACCTATATCAATGAACATGCACCAAAAAATCTGACCTATGACAAGCACCTCAAAGGTTATGTACCCAGCCGGCATTTCCAGCCCTTATTCATCGATGAAAGCGCGAGTGCGTACCTCCATCTACTCAACCAAAATCATGAGCGCGCCCCGCATATCGATGGACTGGCACTGGCCTACGCACACACGGAGGTTCTTAAAGTACCGGATCGAACGGTACGCCCAGAGATATTGCGACCACTGCTACGCGCCTGTCGCGACGGCCTACGCCTTGAATGTGACTACGTGTCCCTTGCCAATCCACTAGCCGAAACCCGCCTGATTGCCCCTCACACCTTGGTGTATACCGGCATGCGCTGGCACGCCCGCGCTTATTGCGAGAAGAATCGTGACTACCGCGACTTCGTACTCAGCCGCTTGCGCGGTGAACCGGATGTTTTGGACAAATCAGAAAACGGCAGAGAGAGCGATGAAGGTTGGATGACCGAAGTATTCGTGATTATTGAACCTGATCCGCGCCTGAAACCCGAGCAAAGAGAGTTAATTGAGATCGACTTCGGGATGCAGGATGGGCAACTGCTCGTGCCAAGCCGAGGCGCACTTGTGCAATACGTATTGCAGCGCTACCAAATTGACCCACACAAAGTGCAGTCGAAGGCCAGCGCCCAGCAGATCATTGTCGCCAACCTCGATGACCTGAGCTGCTGGCTCTATGACTGACAGGAAGGAAACCTGTTGCTTCAGACTGCCAGCCCACGTTCAAGCGGCGAGATGAGAGCGTCCACCACAGCCAGCAGCCCCCCCTTCGACCCCGACAACATTCTGGTGCTTACTATCCGAGCCTTGGTTTAGAAGACGACACCTCTGGCCGTCCCACTTTTTGTGTCGCCTATTCACATGTAAGGTTTTCGAACAGGTCATGCACGACCTCTACTATTTGATGCAGGGGGGCACCTTACTCGCATACTATCTTTCGAAATACGACGCATGGATTGCTTGCCAGCGGCGTTTGAAATCGATTGCATCAGCCCAAGGATGACAACATGGAGCAACGATCTCTTCTCTACGATGCCCGCTTTCTCGAAAGCTACGCGGGGGCCATTGTCACCGACCCAGCAACAGCCGTCGTCGAGTTAGTCGCCAACTGCTGGGATGCCTACGCCACCCAGGTGGAGATTGCCTGGCCAGCAGCTGATTCAGGTCGACAATTTAGGATCAAGGACAATGGACACGGGATGACCCGTGACGAGTTCCAGCACATCTGGCGCACCATTGCCTACAACCGACTCTCGGTTCAGGGCGCTATCGCCGCACCTCCGCAAGACGTTGAAGGGCTGCCCCGGCCTGTTTTTGGTAAGAACGGTAAGGGCCGATTTGCCAGTTTCTGTTTTGCCGATGAATACCTGATCACTTCACGCAAAAATGGCCAGGAATTCGTCTGCCGCGTTCATCGAACGCTGACCGAGCCACTCGTGTTGGAAGAGATATCCTTCAAGGCCGAGGGCGTCGAAGGTCACGGCACGGAGATCACGGGTAACGGCAGCATTCCGCCCCTGAGGTTCAGCGAAGAACAAGCCCGCGAGCTGATCGGCAGCCGCTTTCTGGCGAATCCAGCCTTCACGGTTTCGATCAACGGAAACCCGATCACCTTCAGTGACATTCCTGAGCTGCTATCCCGCGAGGAGATTGAAATCCCTGATCTAGGGAATGTGACCATCCTGCATATCGACACAAAAAAGGCTGACCGAACCACCAAGCAGCATGGCATCGCCTGGTGGGTACAAACGCGTGCCGTTGGCGACTGCAAGTGGAGTCGCAGCGACTACGAGCGCGTGCTCGATGGCCGCACATCCGAGGCTAAGCGCTTCACCTTCATCGTCCAGGCCGATTTCCTGAATCAGCATGACGCAGTCACCCCTGACTGGAGCGGGTTCAAGGACGACAACCCGGCCTGGCGCACCACCCGCGAAGCCGTTCAGGATCGCATCCGACAGATCATTCACGGCAGTGGTGAAAGTGAGCGCGAAGCCAAGCGTGCAGCCGTGATTGAGCGTGTGGGCAATACCGTCAACGCCCTATCTCCCAGCAGCAAGGATCGCGTCGAGGCCTTCATCGACGAAGTAGTGGATACCTGCCCCAACTTTGGCGAACAGGAGATTGTTCAGCTCTCGACGATCCTGGCCAAGCTGGAAAAGGCCAAGTCACGCTATGGCCTGCTCGATCTCTTGCACAAATGCGAGCCCAACGATTACGACACTCTGCACACCATCCTCTCTGAATGGACGGTCAGCATGGCCAAGCTCGTACTCGACGAGATCCAGAACCGCCTGAAACTCATCGGAGAGCTTCGCACAAAGATTCAGGTCGCCGGGATCGACGAAGTGCACGAATTGCAGCCGTTGTTCGAGCGCGGCCTATGGATGTTTGGTGCCCAGTTCGAGTCCATCGAATTCACCTCCAACAAGGGCATGACCACCGTCATCCGCCAACTGTTCGGCGACAGCCAGGGTAACGGCAGCCGCAACCGCCCAGATTTTGTGGCCCTGCCAGATTGCAGCGTCAGCTTCTATGCCAGATCGTCCTACGACGAGGACTACAACGAGAATGGTGCGGCGCACGTCGTGATCGTGGACCTCAAGACCACTGAGTTGCCGCTCGGCTCCCGCGAAAAGGATCAGGTCTGGAAGTACGTGAAGGAACTGAAAGCGAAGGGGCATATTCGTCAGCACACGCGGGTGGATGGCTTCATTCTCGGCAGTATCATCGAACAAGGTGAAGATGATCCGACCTCCCATGGCGAGGAGGTCAAGATCATTCCCATGCTCTACGACACCATCCTCACTCGGGCCGAAAAGCGCCTTCTGAACCTTTACTCTAGAGTCCAGGACGCTCCATTCCTGCTCGAACAGCAAGAGCAACTCGCCAGCTTTTTGAAGCCGGTGCCGGTTCGCCAAGGCGATCTAATGGTTGAAGCGGATCCGCAGTAATCAGGGAATTCACATTTCCACTGTCAGACTGCGGATGCCCACCGTCTCGCAAAACCGTCCCAGTGCGGTCAGGCTTGCCCACGTCCTGACCGACTCCCGTCGCGAGCGCACCGGCAACCAGAACCGACCCAGCCGCGTGCTCAAACTCCAGCCCTCGCCACCCGGCCCACGCGTCGCCCGAAACTCCCGCGCCGCGCCGCTCTCGATCAGCGCCACCAGCGTGTCCTGCTCCACCGCTTTTTTCATTTCTTCTCGCCCCAACCGCCCGTGCCCTGACGACTCAGGCTAGTGGTCGAAGCGCGCCTCAACCTGCTGGCCCCCTTCCGGTCGACCAACGACCGGGGTGCTGGTCACCAGTCCCAGTTGGGACTCTCGCCAGGCACGGGTTACATGAGGGGGGCGATTGACCATAAGGTCAAATTACGCCCAGCGGCCAACAACACGACCGCCGTAGACTTGCATCGCCGATGAGGAAACCACGATGCCCCGATCCCCCACTAGCGGCGCGGTTCATCGTGCCGCCGCTCACGGGGCACAGCCTCCATCTCGGGTACCGCTCCGCCAAGTGCGACCAACCGATGACCGGCACGCACACGCACAAACACCTCGACCGCTTTACAGATGAGGTCCGCATGGCTCATGCCGGGCTCGGCAAATTCGAGCGCCTGCTGGAAAAGCACATCGTCAATCTGGATGGTGGTTCGCATGACATTCTCCTCACTGGCTTCACGCATTTCCATGAGCAGACGGGACGCACTTAGCGTACGACGGTTTTCCACGCGCGCCCGTCAATCAGCGTTGCAGGGGCCGAATGAGCATCTCCCAAAAATACTCCGCAACCCCCTCAAAACCCAGTAACCCCGCTCGTGCATGACTGGAAAATGCCCCCATACCCATAGGTTTGAAGCCAAGCGCGTAACCATCGTCATCTAGGGACATGCTTTCATTGAAACTGCCACGGGTTACACCGCTGGAGCTGTAGACGAGTTCTCCTCCCCAGCTTTCGTTTCCCAACCAGATGCCACACCGGGTCACCCGGTCGCCATCCACATAGACCGAGGCTTCAAAGCTCTGAGCATCCAGTTGCCGAAAATCTGCTTTGATCCCTGGGTTGCGCACCTCCAGCTCCTGGAGTGAGTTAGCGAAGTAACGCGCGACATATTCGAAGCACTCGTGTCGGGCCCGGTCTCTATCGTGATCTGTAAAAGCACGCTTGACCCGCAGATTGCTAGATCGCACTTCAGGGGCCACGCGCACGGTCGCGAGACCAGCAACAGCCCTGCCCGAACTCGAAACGACAGCTGCCGAGGCAGGCCGTGCACGAATCGCTTTCTTGATGGCGTCGACAACCTGATAGAAACCATCATCCAGCGAGGGGTACTGACTCACTGGCTTGCCATCAGGTGTAGCGGCCAAGAGCTTCCCAAAGGGAAGATCATGCCAATGGCAGGGTCGGAGAATTACCGGGATCACCGTTGCTTCGCCCGCCTCATGCCGCTCCAAGGCACGAGCCATTTCCACATCAAAGCAGTAGTCCGACGCAATGAAATGCGGGCTCACGAGGAGCAGAACAATTTCGGCTTCCTGGAAATTCTTGTCGATCTCGCCAATAAATTCTTGCCCAGCAAGAATTCGGCGGTCGTGCCACGTTTCAATCTCCCCCTGGCGCTTCAACGAAGCGAGATGGATTTCAAGCTCGTTACGTAACGCTTCATCTACATGCGAGTAAGAAAAAACAAGCTTCGCCATAATCAGCCTCGAATCCATCGGTCTCAGCTCATCCTACCGACTACCTCGACGCACTTCATCAGTAGCCCGCGCCAACATGGCATGGAACGGTCGATCAACGGGTGAAGACAAAACCGGATTACTCACGCTCCAGACTGCGGGCATCGGCAGTGACCGCCTCCATCACCACCGCCAGCTCTCGACCGAGATCCGGTTCGAAACGGTTGAGGTAGGCCGCAATAGCTTCATTGCGCAACAGGAGTGCAACGTAGCCTTTGGCGACAACCAGCATCAACAACAATACTATCTGCAAGCCTCGTATCTGGGGCCTGCCATTTCACAGACTAATGAAGTTGAGCGACCGCCGCTCCGCAAAAATTTCTCATTAGACGTAAAATTAAAATGGTCGATTAAGTAGGAGGCGGTTTCACAACCGCTGTCCTCTCACACCACCGTACGTATGGTTCCATATACGGCGGTTCAGGTGTCTAGACTGCTGTCGTTCACGACCGGCAGAGATCAGCCTATAGCAGCGGATGGCAAACGCCCGCTTAACCAGAGTTGACAGGAAAATGCGCACCTAAAACCGTCAATTGGTCCGAGCTGCGGCGAAGCATGTCGAAAATACTTGCAGATGAACCGGCCTAACGACTGTCGCTATGCTTTGCCAAAATGCGATCTGTAATAAAATCCAGCAAACCGACTCGAAACCCTGGGGATATGATGAGCGTTTTTGTTGGGCGGCAAACGCCGAATACCCGTCTACGCATCTGGGCCAAGCACGCCCCAGCCATTGAACAGCACATGCGCACAGCCGCCGAAGAAGCACGGCACGACTATTTTGAATACCTGTACGTCCACCGTGATGATGGTCGACGGACAATCCGACTGCACGCCGGCAATCATCCTATCTCGAGGAGCAATGACGGATCTATCAGAATGGAAGGTGGCGCTGCGCTCGTACTGTCTCAGGACAGCACATACGGCCATGTCGCGGCTCTCATTTATCCCTATGGCACGTCTCAAAGCGAGGAGAAGCCAATTATTTGGGGCATCTTCGACAGCCCAGCGGATATTGCCACAGCTAAATGGCTCGACATCGTAGTGCACGACTTCGCCCGCTGCTGTCGCGCATCAAATGTTGTTGACCAGTCGGATTATTACTCTGACCGTATCAGGATGCGATGGCTCATGTTTCGAAGCTGGGTGTTATGTACCTGCGGCCAGCTCTCAGGCTACACGACGCTCATCAGCGCCAAACCATCGCTGACAAAGCAGATCACGACCGGCATTGCTATTATTGTTACCGGGCTGACCACGCTACTGAACCTGCCGAGCATCCTGGCGACGTTGTCAGGCTTTACCGTGCCGGCGCTATTGGAGCGGTGGAATCACAACTCGTCACCCGTCAATGCAGTTTCCTCCGAATCACACGCTCCAAGCACTTCGGTGCCTCTCAATGCAGCAAACTCCGTACAGACGATTCCTCCTCTGGTGGTGCCAGCGATTGCGGCCGCACCAGAAAGCATAAAAATGCCTGTGATTTCAGGTTGGTATACGTTCTGCCCGACGACGGCTGGCCAAAGCAACCCGAAACTTCTGGAATTCCTATACGACGTACGAGCGAATGCCGGAAAAGTCGCGTTCTTCGACGTGCAGATTGATATCGACTGCGTGTTGAGCGAGTCTCCAGACTACCGGGCGACCTTCAACCGACTTCAGGAAGTCGGACAGGTGCTTTATCTGATGCACGTACCTTTAATCACGGAGGGCGACTCTACCGCAGCCCGAGAGTGGATTGGCGGCAATCGTAATCATTCCGTCTTGCGCGACATGTACAGCGACAATGGTTCTTCTATTGCCATTCACAATGGGAACGACAGCCGGAATCCCCTGTCGCGCTTCCAGCCCCACGTCGAGGGAAGTAACGACATCCTGTACGGCCCATACTCGATCAAAGAAAGCTGGGATGACGCTGCCATCACATTTGATCTGAACGCTCCATTTCTTGACAGCGTCGCCTTACAGCAGGCAACCAACATAGCAGAGGAACTCCGTCACGCCCGTACTCCCCCGACGCAAACAGAGCCCTTACTCCTCGAAAATGTCAGGACGCAAGTGCTTCACTGAAATTACCTTGGCCATATCTGATGGACTACCCTCCGCTGACTACCGGCGTCTTTCCGTTCTTTCTCGTCCATAACTACTTGAGCCTGATGGGAACGTTTGGCATACCGGCATCACCACCAACGTAAACCTGCTCTTTGCGTAAACCTGCTCTGTTTACGCAAAGAGGTAGGTTTACGATTGAGAGCATTGTTCAAGGGCAGCTTGGACTGCTGTCGAGAGGCTCATGAAGACCTCGATCTAACGTCGTAAAGAATTAGCTACGGTGCGACCTCACGAAGAGACGCCATGCTCAAGACGCCCGATTAACGTCAACACCTGAAGCTGACCGTCAGCAGACCTTGCCAGCTGCAACGGTACGGCATGCCCTAACGCCATCGCTGGCTGAGTTAGCCAGCGAGCCGCTGATTGACTATCAAGCGCGAAGAATGCCAAGGAGGCCTCCATCACATCGGCAATCGAGGGAGACTGGAGGATGTCCTCCAAGGTGGTTTTCATGATTCGTTCATCATAAGCCGTCGTCCCTCCATGCTCCGGACAGCGCGTCCGCATCCAGCCCGAGCGAGAGATCGTCCTGCCGGGGGCACCACACACTTCACAAACATGCAGCGATAGCAACTCGGTGAGATCCACCACCGCAGTTGCATAGTCGCTTGCGCGCCGACAGTAGAAGCGTAGCCCGCCGAATTTTTCTTTCACCTGCGAAGCCATCAGTTGCTCGGTGCCAGTAAAGTTGATGTGATGTTGAATTAATCTACAGGCGGCCTCGATGAGCGTGAACCAGCCGTCCCCGCATTCGAAGCCGAACAACCGTTGATTACCCGATTCCCTAGCTGAAAAAATGGCCGGGTAACGCGTACACAGCATAGCGTCGAGTTGTTCATGCATGATTTCGGCAATCTCCTTAGCAAGTCACAGGTGACACCCGGTTCGACCTCACATTATCAATGTACGCAGTACCGCGACCCGACCATGACAGAGCTGGCGAACAACTCCAGCAAGAACATCAGCGATTTTCGCCCACCGCATGAATGAAAATTCACCAGCAGAAGCAGATTGCGATCAACGGTCTCAATCATGTACCAGTGATCGAACTCGATGACCTGGCACACAGCAGAGCGTCAAACTCTTCATACATAGTAAAAATCCTCAGTTTCCAGATCATCCCTAGCGACATGTAGATCCAGCGTCAATGACCTCTTTCAGCGCTGCTACTGAAATAGTCCAGTACCTTGACAAGTGCTCTAGCTCTGTAAATCCAAATTTTTTCATCAATGGTGCTTCACGCCTTCCGGGAAACTCAAACCCCAAATTAAAGTACCCTACTTCTTCTTGAGCCATGATTATAAAATCAAATAACTCCGACAATGGATCCTTACTCTCAATGTCGTACACATTGTAAACATTGGCTATTACTAAAGTATCTTCGGGCCAGCTTGCACCGCTAGTTTGCACACGAAAATATACATCCAACGCTTTATTGCAGTGAAAACGAATGTTTTCACGATTCGGGACACCAAAAGAAACTTCGCATCCTGGATAGCGTTGCTCATAAAACTCTTGAGCTAGTTTAGAAAATTTGTCCTTGGCATCTTGCACCCGAACCCAATCGGGATGGGTTGCTATACGTGCTCGCAAACCGGCAAATGTCTGATCATCGTCCGACATAGATTTAAGCCCTCGCTCTAACCCTATTTTTAATTACGCGAACAAGGCTTCGCATACATCTACTCCACCTCGAATTTCGACAAGCATCACTCTTGTAGCAGTACATTTTTAAATTCAAGCGCACATGCAAGTCAAGAAATTTATTATTTTTTATTGACCGCTTAATTCCTGCATGATATTAATTATGTTGACTCCATTTTTATAAATTTTTATTACTTCCGATAATTCCTGTTATCGGAAACTTCCAAATATAGAAATGGCCGCACGGCTCAAACACTTTAGCCGCCACCACAAAAAGCATAAAACATTGAGAACTTGAAGAATTGGAACACTTAGAAAATTCAGTCCTGTCTTCCAATTCCAGCTGGGCATAGAAGCTAGGGGGCTGACCACAAGAAAGTTATAACCTCGCGCCGCGAGAATCCACCCAGTGGTCGACTGAAATAATCACTGCTTTAACTCTCCCCCACCATCTGAGCAGATTTGGGCTCGAGCGCAGCTTTCTACACCCCTACCGGCCAGCTGCTGAGGAAGCACGCATGCTTCCAGAAGTTACAGCCAGCGCAATAAGAGCATCGATAGCTATGTGAGCCGGCTAGCGAACTTACGCTCTGCCACCGCCCACTAGCTGACTAAAACCCTCCACACCGTATACGCTGATCAATATGGCAATTTTTCTGTTTGCGGAAATGCCATTTGTCCACCGTCTCAAACCGAGACGATACTCATCATATACAGCATCCATTGACTCAGAATTAAAAAACGAATTAATCCCCATTAGGGCACTATCCATCATAGTTTTTTCAAACTCATTTCTTTCATCTTGACTCAGGAACTGACCAACTCTGTCATAGTCGCCACCCTCCTCCATAGAACAAGCTCTAAAAAAAACCTTATCCATTTCTGCAATATTACAATTCATATAAGCCCCTGTTTAATTTACCAACACCCAGAAGATTAACAACAGAAATAGAAGTGTCAACCATTATCTTAATCCCCTGGTTAATTTCCGATGCTTCGCATCGGGTATATTGATTTCAAAAAAAAATCGTCAATCTGATTGACGATTCATTAAATCAAATCATGGAAAGATTGAAAGGGGGATTAAAAAGGGGGAATGGGGAATATGTATACTCAATAACAACTCCCGCTTTATAATCATCGTCGTCATTCTATATACATGAAAACGACTACAATGAAGACGATTGCTACAGGCCCGACTTGAATACAACCTCCCGACCCTTTTTCTCCTTAATAAGTTTCCCAAACCTAACAAGAGCATCCAGTTTCCGGTCCGTCGCTGACTCTTCAAGCCCCATGTGTTCTTTAACGAATGCAAGCATCTCCTGACGACTCCGATGCTCCACGTCCTTAAAGGCCAATCCGATATCGACTACCTCCTTTTTCACCTCGGAGCTTTCAGCTTTAGAAAGTGTAAATGAGACTCCATCTTCCTCAAGGCTAAGCTCATTTAGACCCGGAACAGCTCTAACTGAAAACTTCAGAGTGTGCTTTTTACCTATTTTCGCAATCGAAATCACACCGTCCACTTCAGCGTGAATTGCTGAAGCGCCTCTAACCCCTCTAGCGCCACTATTTCGCTCATAGAGTTCTTTCTTTGAGTGATGTACGACAATGTGGGTACGCTGCGAATTTATCTCTCGAATCGAACGCATGACCTTACTCATTTCTACGTTGCTATTTTCGTCTACATTGGTCATTCGCCTCATCACATCCCAGATCACAAGATCTGGGTCAGCAAATTTAATAAGACCCTTCAAATAATCCATCCATTGCGGATCATTGACATCGACCGCACTCCAAAGGCTGTTCACTGCAAGCCTCCCCTCGCAACCTAGAACAGCCTCCTCACTACCAAAAAATTCCAGTGTCCGACGCCCGATCACGGCAGGAGCTAGCTCAAAATTAAAGTAAAGAACCTTATTTTTTCTAGTTGACTTAAAACCGAGAAAGTCCCCTCCTGACGCCGCAGCCTTTGCGAGTTGCATTACTAGGCGAGACTTCCCGGATTTAGGCTCCCCTGTAATCAACCATTGATGTCCTTTGGCACGATCATCCTCAATAAGACCTTCGAACATCCAATTAATCGGAGCCTTTGCACACTCAACAAGCGACCTCATGCTTGAACTCGACATCACATCAGCATAACTCAAACTAAAATCCATAATTACTCCAAAATTTTAATCATCCGCAGCCTAAACTGATCGCCTGACTTTCGCGCCCATCGATGCATTGCCATAAATTCAATGGCTTAGCCTTAAAGATACAAACAGTTTTAAAACTGTCAAGCGCACCAGATATATCAATAAAATAAACCAACAATAACTATTGACAAATCCATTTCTGTTTTTAATATACATACAACAAACCAATAAGGAGCTACAAATGTTTAAATCTCAAATAGAAAACTTTAACGAATACTACTCAGCCATAAATCAGATCGCCATAACATCACTGGGAGATCACGACTGGAAGATCACAACTGACGTAACAAAGCTGTTTTACCATGGAGACGATGATGTAATTGAATTTATGGAAGCTACCATTCTAACCAGAATTGAGTACGACAATACTTGCCTCAATATTGAAACCATAGGGACACGCGAAGTATTTGGCTCGAACTATGGGCAATACGAGTTTAATGACTCCAATGCTAAAATATACATAACAAGCTCTAGCACCGAGCTTTCATCCCTTGAAAATATTAATCTAGACCTTACCGCCGGTACCGACGATCAAGACATCAACGCTTCAAACTTGACACTCTTCATAGCACTTCCCACCCCCCAAGGTAGAGCTAGATCTTTCAAAGGACCAGATAGCAATCAGTAACAACAACCCTCATATAGATCCCACTTTATTTTCTATATGAGGGCCACCCATCAATACACAGCTAAATACATCATACTGAGACTATTATTTTTTCAGCATGTCATTATTAAAAAGTAATAATTATGTTAGCGATCCCCTTCCACCTGCACCACTTCATCTTGCAGCTGACAGACCGATAAACCTACGAATCTGTTCGGAAAATAGAGAGATAGTCTCGTGCGAGTGAGCGAGATGAGAGCATCTTTTATAAAAATAGCGATGTGTTCGCGTATCGACACAAGCCGAAGAAACTCAGGCTAGAGCATATGGATTCGCGTATATGGGTTCTTTTCAACGGCACACCTATTACCGATCTTGATCTGTTAGTGAAATACAACTACTGATGCGTCATACGCATTCAGTATCTCGAAAGACAAAATACAGATTGTGCACTCTGAGCATTTCTTCCTTTTGCTCATGCCAGCCCAAAGCAATTGCCACAGCATCCGTGACCTCGCCGCTGACCTAGCTACCCCTACCGCACCCGAGATCCTTCCGGCTTTTCAAGCTGTTGAACCCGCCCAATTTTTTCGCTATTATGCCACATATTAATTGATCTAGTCAAGACAAACCTTATGAATGAACAAATGTCAACGGCAAAATCTCACGGCCGCCCGTCACTCAACCCCGTGGAAAAGCAGCGCCGACTGGTCGCCCGCCTCTTCGAGAACTGCGCTGACCTTGAACTCCAGATCACTGAAGCGTCTGGGCATGATGCCGCTGAGGAGTCAGAGGCTCCTTTACTGCTGAGCACTTTCAGCCAGCGCCTTTCTTTTGCTCGTGACGTAGCTATTCATGAGCATGCTGGACGCTCAGCAGAAGCGAAATCCATTCGTAAGAAGCTGAACCTCTTTCGCCCTCAAGGCTTCACAGAGGAAGCCTGGAACTCCCTCCCTGATGCAGAGAAACGCCTGGCTCCAGGCAAGCCGAAGATGCCCAAGGAGCTAGAGCTGGCTCGTATTGAAATCAAGCGAGAAGAAGAGCTTGAAAAGTTAAAGGCAATGGAGGCCGAATTCGGAGATCAGCCATCCGACATCGACTCTCTACGCGCCTTGCATGGCAAAAATCAGATCGGACGTCCCGGCAAAGACATCCTCGGCACCCTCGACAGACAGATGCATACTGCTTTCTACAAGCGACGCGATCTCATCCGCGACTCAGATCAGGGCGAAGATCGAGACCAAGGCATCGGCCGAGCCAAGAAGTCCTACGAAGAGCGCCATGCGTACTTCACCAGCATCATCGAGTATTGCCGCGACCAGATCCAGCAAGGCGAAAGCAAGCTCGACCTCATTCATCTCCAGCTTCGCTATCTTAAGCGTCTGCGGAATCGCGCCACCCGCCTCCGCCTCCAGATCAAGACCGCACTTGGCCCAGCCCTAGTGTCACTCAAAAAGGACCTAGCTGTCGTTGAAGATCAAATTGAGGTTGAAGTAAGCCTGCTCAGTGACTTTCAGGATAACTACATTACAATGTCGAACAGTGAGGTCGAAACACGCCGCAACTCAGTAGTAAATAAAATCAAGGCTATCGACTCAATCGAATTCACCAACACATAAAATTTGGGGACAAAATGAGCAAACTCGCAGAATTCAAAGCACTCGAAGCGCAGCTCGCAGAGCAGCTTGCGGCTCTCGATAACATGAAAAACGACGATGGCTTAAAGAAAGAAATCGAATTTGAAAGCAAGCTTCGTTCGCTGATGGCTGAGTACAGCTTCTCGCTACGTGAAGTGAAGCTGATCCTAGACCCACACGCTAGTGCAGAGCGTGCCCCAGCCGCTGCTGCCAATCCCCGCAAAGAGCGTCAGCTCAAGGTCTACATCAATCCGCACAACAACGAGCGTGTTGAGACAAAAGGCGGCAACCAAAAGGTACTGAAGGCCTGGAAAGAAGAGTTTGGTGCTGAAGCTGTCGAGTCTTGGCTTCAGCAATAAGCCTTAATGAATGCTGGCGCGGCATATCCTGGACATCAGGCAACGTGCCGCTCAGCATCCATTTTTACTGCCAACACAAACGTCTTCAGCGCCTCTTCAAGAATTTTCTCTCCGGCAATACCAGCAATTGCGGCTGCTTCAATGGCTCTCTCAAGCAAGCTATCATCAATCTCTGCCGTAATTCTCATTGCTCCATCTCCATAATTTGCTTCATGTATGCGACTTCGAAAAGAGAAACTGCATCACTTAAAAGAAGCTTCGCTGACCTAGTAATATCTCCAGTAGAATCAGAGTCCTCTCTAATACTGAATGCTTTCAGTATGCCTATAGCCGCTTTTGCTCTATATCCCGCAGTATCAAGCAACGTATCAGCAGTCACGCACAAGCGCATAAAAATAACTGACTCATCGCCGTGTTTACTGTGTTGAGATTGTTTAATAAGCGGTCGATATTCGTTCACCTCTTTCTCCTTTTTTATAAGGATAGTGAGGCTTTCAGAATCTCCAAATAAAAATGGCTGTCAATGACAGCCTTTTTATTAATCAATTAAGCTGAACACTATTGAGCTTGCTTGTAGCCCTGTCGTGTATTTCAAGACCACTCGCGCACCTTTGTTTGTGCGCTCATCGAGTGTGTATTCATCCCAACCGCCGATCTCACCAATTCCTGGCATCTTCATCACCCCCTTGGAAGCACTAGGCTTGCCAAAGTCGGCTCTCACCTGTGCTTGCGTCATTTTGTGCGCAAACGGAGCAGGAAGCTCACCGACATACTCATTACCTGCGGGCGTCGTCTTGATCAGCGTAATGTAAGCACGCTCAAGCTTTCTTGTTTGCGCATCAAAGTCAAGTCCGAATCCTGCTTCAACGAGCATGTACAGCTTGTCACGCCCCTTGTACATTTCTTCGAGCGGCTTATCCGGAATTACTCCGAGCGCAACAAGAGTATCGTATCTCTCGCCAAGACCTTTAATTACTTGAACAACATTATCTGAATTCATCAGTACCACCCCTGCTCTCTATGCAATTTGTGTAGCTCTTCCCTAGACTTTTCGATATCCGTATCACCATAACCTTCTTCTAGTAAGTATGGCTTTATTGCATCGAGATTTCGGTTTACCGCACTTTCAAGGTTAGCAGCATCCTTCTCTTGCTGTGCTTTTGAGTTTCGACCGCCATAAGTTTCGCTGTACTTCTGATGCACCTTTCTGG
This sequence comes from Pseudomonas sp. C7.1, assembly GCF_056312395.1. Classification (NCBI taxonomy): domain Bacteria; kingdom Pseudomonadati; phylum Pseudomonadota; class Gammaproteobacteria; order Pseudomonadales; family Pseudomonadaceae; genus Pseudomonas; species Pseudomonas sp. C7.1. Next base: position 1,955,606 of record NZ_JBWDTL010000003.1, read on the forward strand.
GAATCGCCATACTCGGCGCATTTTTCAATGCAAACTGAATTTCATCATATGTCGCGCCTGGGTTATTTGCCCATATATGCGTTTCAAGCGCTTTTTGTGAAGGCATGTGGTCGATATCAAGACCATCCCTTTTGCTTCTGCTCTGCAAGTCGCTTGCAGTGCCTACTTCGAGCGGGTTCACTGCCGGCTTAGCAAAGACCAGATACAGCGGCGGCACACCAGAGTCAGCTGGGAAGACAATGATGCTGTCTTGCCAGGTCACATCCTCGCCTGGGTATGTCTCGATCTGGGTGTCTATACCTTCCGGGATCGGGTGAACCAGAATTTTCTCTAGCTCGTCTGTAGCGCCGGGGTACGCCGTAGGCGCTTGCACCACCGGCCCACTGTTCGGCGTCCAGATTATTGTCGCACCGCCCACGCCTGCATGCATTTCGCTGTGTTCAGCGTTCCATTCAGCTTGCACGACCGGCACACGATCTTCACCAGACGTGGCGCTTGTATGAATGCCATACACCCTCATGATGCCTTCAGCATCACGGCGGAACTGAAAGCGCACGCGGGTGGGAGCCACTATCATCCCGCGCAGCTGCTCTTCAGTGAGCGTCGAATCACCCATGCTCGTTGACCACAAAGCAAGCAATAGCGTACTCGCAGCAGTACCAGCAGCCGCTGCGGCACCTCGCAAACTCCAAGTTCCAATGGCCTCGGCAACAGTGGCTTGGCCAGCAACATGCCCGAGCGTTACCCCGCCTCCAGCCGAAGCCGGCATCGCGACAGATCCAAGAACTACTGCACGACCAAAATTCGATGCAGGTTCGACGCCTGTACCAGCCTCTGTCGAGTCGATTGGAACTAGGCACGACTTTGCGAAGACACAATCCTTCTCTTCAACGAGCGCACCCACTCGCTGAGCCATAAGCGCTGTGTTGGCAGGGTCAGACATGAGCTGATTCATGCGAACTTCGTTAACTGAGCCGTCAGGCCTGATCGCGCCCATCATCGCAAAATTCACGATTGGCCCCGCTGCCCCGCCACCTTGGAATCCGCCGAACGAATCAGGGCTGCCAGAGGTAATAACACCACCATGGCTTGTGGGGCTGCCAAGGTGTGCCAGAGGTCTGCCGTTGACGTTTATAGACGGGAATCCCGTCGTAATGACAGCTCCGCAACCGCACACATCTCCAACCCGAGCTGCACCCAGAAAAATTGAAGATAGTGTCACCGGAGGCGGAATTTACGGGAGTTGTGCCGTGTCCGGGCAACGGACAGGAATGCGAATCTGTGAGACGTGAAACTGGGATCATTCTCGACCCCTAGAGATTGCCACAAGCATAAACATGCTTCCTTGCTGTTCTTAAAGGGCTACAACGTGCCAAAATTTGCGCGCAAATGAATGACCGTTGCCCAAATTTGGGACTGATTGCGCATTCCACGCCATCCGGCCACCCAGTCCACGCTTATCCGGCCGGGATTTCCACGCACATCCGGCCACCCGTTCCACGGCCATCCGGCCGGGCAGTCGGAGCGCAGCGACGCAGGGGTGGCATTGTTAGTCTGAGGTGCCCGGCGTCGTCAATTTCTTCGCCCGCTTGCGCATCGATTCGCCCTTCAGGTTGATCCGGTAGGCGTTGTGCACCAGGCGGTCGAGGATGGCGTCGGCCAGGGTCGGATCGCCGATCAGTTCGTGCCAGTTGTCCACCGGCATCTGGCTGGTCACGATGGTCGAGCGTTGGCCATAGCGGTCGTCCAGCAGCTCCAGCATGTCGCGCCGTTGTTCGGCGGTGAACGGCGCCAGGCCCCAGTCGTCGAGGATCAGCAGGTCGGTCTTGGCGTAGCCGCTCATCAGCTTGGTGAAGCGGCCGTCGCCATGGGCCAGGCCCAGCTCTTCCAGCAGCCGCGGTAAGCGCAGGTAGCGCACGCTGTAGCCGTCCCGGCAGGCCTGGTGGGCCAGGGCGCAGGCCAGCCAGGTTTTGCCGACACCGGTGGGGCCGCCGATGATCAGATTGAGGCCGTCGCGCAGCCACTGGCCGCTGCGTAGCTGGAGGATCAGCGCCTTGTCCAGCCCGCGCGGGGCGCGGTAGTCGATGTCTTCGAGGCAGGCGCTGTGCTTGAGCCGGGCTTGGCGCAGGCGGCTGCTCAGGCGCTTGTCGTCGCGCTCGGTCAGCTCGCGGTCGACCAGCAGGCCGAGGCGCTCCTCGAAGCTCAGGCTGTCGATGTCGGCGGTTTTCAGTTGTTCGGCGAGGGCCTTGAGCATGCCGTGCAGGCGCAGGGTTTGCAGCTTGTCCAGGGTCGGATGGGGCAGCATGGTGGGGTTCCTTGGGTTCAGTGGTAGTAACCGGGGCCGCGCAGGTTGGCGTGGTCGTCCGGCAGCAGGGGCAGGTTCTGTTGAGCCAATGGCAGGTTCTCCAGGCCCTGGCGCAGGATCGATTCGAGGCTTTTGTAGCTACAGGCACCGAGGCTCAGGGCGCGCTGGCAGGCGGCTTCCAGGCGCTCTTCGCCGTGGTGTTTGCCCAGGCGCAGGATGCCCAGGCAGGCGCGGTAGCCATGCTGCGGATGCACGCGCCGTTCGAGGATGTGGCCGATCACCCCGGCGGTGTTCGGGCCGGTCTGCTCGGCCCAGCGGATCAGCCGCTGCGGCGTCCACTCGGCATGCTCGCGATGGCTCTTGGGCATGTGCTCGGTCTGCGTGCTGTGCCGGCCTTTGTGCAGGGAGCGTACGTGGCTGGCCACCCGCTGGTTGGCGTGGAAGCACTCCACGGTGCGCGCTGTGAGGCGCACCTCCAGCTGCTTCTTCACCAGTTGGTAGGGCACCGAGTAGTAATGCCCGTCGACCTCGACGTGGTAGTCGATATGCACCCGCGCCTTCTTCCACTCGGCATAGACGTAGGGCTGCTCCGGCAACGGGCGCAGGGCCGGACGATCCAGGCTGGCGAAGGCCGACTGCCGGGAGCCCGGCAGCTTCTTGAACGGCCGTTGGTTGAGCCGCTCCAGCAGCACGGCGATGGCCGTGTTGAGTTCGTCCAGGGAGAAGAACTGGCGATGGCGCAGGACGGCGAGGATCCAGCGCTCGACCACCTGCACGCCGACCTCGGCCTTGGCCTTGTCGCGGGGCTTACGCGCCCGCGCCGGCACCACCGCCACACCATAGTGCTCGGCCAAGTCGCGGTAGCTGGGGTTGATGTCCGGTTCGTAGCGATGGGCCTTGCTCACCGCACTGCGCAGGTTGTCCGGCACCACGATCTCCGGCACCCCGCCGAGGAAGGAGAAGCAGCGGGCATGGGAGCCCAGCCAGTCCGACAACTGCTGCGACCAAGTGGCCTCGGCGAAGGTGTAGCTGGAGGCACCGAGCACCGCGACGAACACCTGCGCCTGACGGATCTCCCCGCTGCTGCGGTCGATCACCGGCACCGTCTGGCCGGCGTAGTCGACGAACAGCTTCTCGCCGACGCGGTGCTCCTGGCGCATCACCACATCCAGTTTGCCCTGCCAGGCCCGGTAGTGGTCGCAGAACCAGCTGTACTGGAAGCCGTGCGGCTGAGCCGCCTTGTACTCCTGCCAGAGCAGCGCCAGGGTCACGCCTGGTCGGCGCAGCTCGGCGTGGATCATGGCCCAGTCGGGCAGCGGGCGCTGCTCGCTGGGTGCCGGCGGGGCTGGTGGAAACAGCTGTCGCTCCAACTCGGCATCGGGTAACGAACAGGGCCAACTGAGGCCGCTGGCGGCAAAGCGGTTGAGGTAGTCGCCGACGGTGACACGACCGACCTGCACGCTGACCGCAATCTGGCGAGCCGATAGTCCGACCTCGAACTTGAGACGTAGTACTTCGCGAATCTTACGCATGGATAAACGCTCCACGACGACCTCTCTGCTTCGAAAAAGAGGTCGATGGTAGTGAAGAAATCCTGCGTTGCTGCCTGCCTGAGAGGGTGGCCGGATGGCCGTGGAATCAGTGGCCGGATGCGCGTGGACTGGGTGGCCGGATCACCGTGGAATCGGTGGCCAGATGCTCATGGAATGGGTGGCCAGATGACCGTGGAATCCGCAGACTGATCTCACCCAGCTCTTGGCAGCTCCCGCCAACTGCTCGTATAAGCAGGCGAAAGCATCCCCCTTTTCATCTCCCAGTCTCGCCCGCCAGGCCACACCGTCCCGATCCTGACCGCCCCTCTCCCGTACCTCTTGTTCAGCACATCAATCGTCTCCATCAGCCGCCCAACGTTCTTCCTGGGCGGCTCCGCAAACATGTCTGGCGTGTATCCATCGCTTTGCACAAGGTTTGTCAGCAAAATACCGACTTTCGAGTACGCGTATCCCTTCCTGAAGATGCGTGACAGCGCTTGGTTTGCGGCCTGCGTCATCAGCATCGTGTCGTTTGTAGGGTGAGGCAGGATGCACCGGGCGCTGTTGAAGTAGCGCTCCCGGTCTTCGACAAAACCGCTGGTTTGCAGGTTGATGACCATCTGTTCGGCCAGACTGTTCTGCTCTCGCAGCTTTTCGGCAGCACGAGCAACGTAGCTCGCCAGGGCTTCCCTGATCGGCTCTATCTGCTTCAGCTTCGTGCCGAACATCTTCGACGAGCAGATTTCCTTTTTGATATCTGGAGATTGGTGCATGCGTATCCATTCTTCGCCACGAAGCTCTCTCGCTGTGCGTTCCAAGACTCGGCCAAAAGTCTTTCGGATCATTGATAAATCAGCGTGAGCTAGATCCCAAGCCGTTTTGAGACCCAAGACTTCCAGGCTTTGCGTGAGCCTGCGACCAACACCCCATACCTCATCGACGGGCGCGATCCGAAGCAGCTTGTCGCGGCGCACAGGGTCAGTGAGGTCTACAACCCCTCCTGTCTTCTGCCACTTCTTTGCAGCGAAATTGGCGAGTTTTGCGAGCGTTTTCGTGTGGCCTATGCCTACACCAACTGGCATCGCGCATTCACTCCATACGCGGTCTTTTATGCCTTTACCGATGAAGGCGAGGTCACCTTGCATGCCGGTCAGGTCAGCCCATGACTCATCAATCGAGTACACCTCAATGTCCGGCACCTGGCTGTGGATGCAGCGCATGACTTTGTTCGATACGTCAGCGTAAAGCGCGTAGTTGCTCGAAAAGGCCAGCACGCCCAGCTCACGAAGTTGATCACGGATTTTGAAGAATGCTTCGCCCATGCCTATGCCGAGAGCTTTGGCTTCGCGTGTGCGAGCAATGACGCAGCCGTCGTTGCTGAGCACCACGATAGGCACGGTCGCAAGCTCGGGGCGGAAGATGCGCTCACAGCTTGCGTAGAAGCTGTTGCAGTCGATCAGCGCGTACACGCGCTTCATGGGCGCATGTCTCTAAACAAGAAATCAACGATGCCCCACAAGATCACTTCATCTTGTCCAGCCAGGTGCTGGCACTCGCCCAGGTGGTCTATGGTGACGAGAGAGCGCTTTTTCTCGGCGTCTGTGAGTATCGAGCAGAGTTTGAATTCGTGATCGATGATGACGATTGCTGCGCGGCCTGGGGCTGCTTGGCCAACTCGGTTCACCACGAGCACGTCGTGCTGGTATATCCCCAGGCCCGCCAGAGCATCGCTGTCAGCGATCCAGAGCCAAATATGGGGTGCGCCCAATCCCACATACTCGTCGATGCTCAGAGGGCCTTGCTCATGATCGCCAGCAGGGCTCTGAAAGCCTGTAATTTTTAGCTTCTCAGGTGAGAGGCACAGGCGCTCGATGCGGCGGCCGGGAGTCAAGAATGCAGTGTTCATCGGTACGCTCAAAATACTGTATAGATAAACAGTATAGTGAGATTTTTCTGAACTCCAAGCGGAGGTGACGATGTGCGGCGGTGTAGAAATTTCTGGCCGGTACACGAGAACGGGCGAGCAACTGAAAATCTATTTCCCGAACCCACGGGCAGCCCTTCCCGTACTCGGCAACGAAAGCCAGGAGGTGGTATGGGTGCCGTGGGGAAGAAGGCGCGAGTAGCCTGGGAAAGGCCCACAGGGCGGCTGGGCGAGATTGTCGTCAGTTGAGGAAGGTCGATGGGAGAAATATGGGCCGACACGCGTCCATATCCCTGCCGCAAAATTTATGGAGAAGGATCAAGAGAAAGTGAGCCACTGGTTCGAGCTAGAAGAGAACCAGGTGATTGAGGGGCTTGTGATCGGAGAGCGTGAACAGCAGCGTGTCTACGTGATCACTACCGAAGCGCCCGAGGAACAGGCATGGGTACATGACCGGTGGCCGCTACTGGCCCGAATCGGACCCTGAGCGGCGCTGGACCCTATGTGGACCCTAAAGCTGCTGGACCCTAAAAATTCCACCCATAAAAAAATCCAGTCACTGCTAAGTGACTGGATTTTCAAGGATTATATGGTCGGGACGGAGTGATTCGAACACTCGACCCCTAGCACCCCATGCTAGTGCGCTACCGGACTGCGCTACGCCCCGACTAGGCGTGAATCCATTTCCGGCAACCCGAAAACATTGCGAACTATACATTAAGCTTCTGAAATGTGGAAACTTTTTTGAATAAGGCGACTATTTTCTAAGCACCAACAACACATCTTCAAGCTCAGTAATCATTTGCTTGATCAGCTGCTTGTACTGGGTGCTGTCATCTTTAGCTTCATCACCAGAAAGACGCTGACGAGCGCCCCCGATGGTAAAGCCCTGATCGTACAAGAGCGCGCGAATCTGCCGAATCATCAGCACATCCTGGCGCTGATAATAGCGGCGATTGCCGCGCCGCTTGACCGGATTAAGCTGTGAGAACTCCTGCTCCCAATAACGCAACACATGAGGTTTAACGGCACAGAGCTCGCTCACTTCACCAATGGTGAAGTAGCGCTTGCCGGGTATGACGGGTAATTCGTCGTTATGACTTGGTTCCAGCATACGCCTCGACCCTGGCTTTAAGTTTCTGGCCTGGACGGAAAGTCACCACACGGCGAGCCGTGATTGGAATTTCCTCTCCTGTTTTTGGATTGCGACCGGGGCGCTGACGCTTATCGCGCAGATCGAAATTGCCGAACCCCGAGAGCTTGACCTGTTCGTTGAGCTCCAGCGCTTGACGGATCTCTTCAAAGAACAGCTCCACCAACTCCTTGGCTTCCCGTTTATTCAGGCCTAGCTCTTCATACAGACGTTCCGCCATCTCAGCTTTCGTCAGAGCCCCCATACGCTACTTCCTTAACGTGGCGTTGAACCTTTGTTCCAGGGAGGTGAGAATATTTTGCGTTGTGGTACTCACCTCATCGTCATTAAGAGTGCGCGATGGATGCTGCCAGGTCAAGCCAACGGCAAGGCTTTTTCTATGAGGATCAATACCTTTACCGTGATACACGTCAAATAGCTTGAGGTCAGTCAGCCACTCGCCTGCCGCTTCACGAATCGCACCGAGCAAATCCTGCGCCGGCACGTCACGATCAACCAGCACAGCCAGGTCACGGCGCACTTCGGGAAACTTCGACAGTTCCTGAAACTTGGGCATGACGCCCTGTGTGATCTCAGCCAGTACCAGCTCAAACATAAAGACTGCCTGATCCAGGCCCAGGGCTTTCGACAGCTCGGGATGAAGAGCCCCAAGGTAACCGACGACTCGCCCATCACGCTCAATGCGCGCCGTCTGGCCCGGATGCAGCGCAGCGTGCTCGCCTGGCACAAAGGCAAAGCTATCGCCCGCCCCCGCGCTGGCTAGCAATGCTTCAACATCGGCTTTTACATCATAGAAGTCGACATTATCGCGACCATGCGCCCAGCCTTCAGGCAAGCGACCGCCACAAATCACGCCAGCCAGCATTGGCTCTTGTTTCAAACCTTCAAGCTGCCCAACAAAGCGCAAACCACTTTCAAATAGGCGCACACGCGACTGCTGACGGTTCAAGTTGTGCTCAAGCGCCTTGATCAGACCCGGCCACAAAGAAGAACGCATCGCCGCCATGTCTGCGGAAATTGGGTTAGCCAGCATCAGCGGCGCAACGCCTGGATTGAACAGCTCGAACAGCTTGGGATCGATAAAGCTGTAGGTAATCGCTTCCTGGTAACCACGGGCAACCAACAAACGACGCAGCGCAGGCAGCTCGACGGCAGCTTCAGCCTTGGCCTGCGGAGCCAGACGCGCTTGCGGATAGCGAACCGGCAAGCGGTTATAGCCATACAAACGGGCGAGCTCTTCGATCAGGTCAACTTCCAAGCTGATATCGAATCGGTGACTTGGCACACTCACCTGCCACTGCCCGTCGCCATCGGCACGAATACCCAAGCCCAAAGCAGTCAGCAGGCGAACAATCTCCCCATCATCCATCTTCATGCCGAGCATCTGTTCGATGCGCTCAGCACGCAGCGTGACCGGCGCAACGCTCGGTAACTGCTCCTGATTGACAACTTCGATGATCGGCCCGGCTTCGCCACCAACGATGTCCAGCAACAGCGCAGTCGCCCGCTCCATGGCTTCGCGCGCCAACTGCCAGTCCACGCCCCGCTCGAAACGATGCGAAGAGTCAGTGTGCAAACCATAGGAGCGAGCCTTGCCAGCGATGGCAATGGTGTCGAAGAACGCGCTCTCAAGGAACAAATCACGGGTCTTGTCGTTGACGCCGCTATGCTCACCACCCATCACCCCAGCAATGGCCAGGGCACGACTGTGATCGGCAATTACTAGCGTATCGCTGCGCAGGCTGACTTCCTGACCATCAAGCAGGACAAGCTTTTCGCCCTCCTCAGCCATACGCACACGGATGCCGCCATTGATTTCGGCGAGATCGAACGCGTGCAGCGGCTGGCCCAGCTCAAGCATCACGTAGTTGGTGATGTCGACCGCTGCATCGATACTGCGCACATCGGCGCGGCGTAGACGCTCGACCATCCATAGCGGCGTCGGCTTGGACAGATCAACATTGCGCACAACTCGACCGAGGTAACGCGGGCAGGCTTGCGCAGCCAGAACCTCAACCGGGCGCACTTCATCATGGCTTGGCGCAACCGCTTCAACGACCGGGCGGGCGACTGGAGCGGCGTACAAAGCGCCAACCTCACGCGCCAGGCCAGCCAGCGACAGGCAATCACCACGGTTCGGGGTCAGGTCGACTTCGATACTGGCGTCGTCCAGATCCAGATAGACACGAATATCCTGCCCCACCGGCGCGTCAGCTGGCAGCTCCATCAAGCCGTCATTGTCTTCGCTGATCTGCAGCTCAGAAGCCGAGCAGAGCATGCCATTGGACTCGACACCGCGCAGCTTGGCTTTCTTGATCTTGAAGTCGCCGGGCAGTTCGGCACCGATCATGGCGAACGGAATCTTCAGGCCAGGGCGCACATTCGGCGCGCCGCACACTACCTGAAAGGTTTCTGCGCCATTGCTGACCTGACACACCCGCAGCTTGTCGGCATCGGGATGCTGCTCGGTGCTCAGCACCTCACCCACCACCACGCCGCTGAATACGCCGGCGGCTAGCGATACACTGTCGACTTCAAGACCGGCCATGGACAGGCGGGCAACCAGATCGTCACGCGAGACCTGTGGGTTTACCCAGCTGCGCAGCCATTGTTCACTGAATTTCATACTGTCTGTTCTCCTGAACCAATTCGATTACGGAATGCGAGGGCGCTAGCGAAATTGCGCCAGGAACCGCAGATCGTTATCGAAGAACAGCCGTAAATCGTTGACGCCGTAACGCAGCATGGCCAGACGCTCAACACCCATACCGAAGGCGAAGCCGGAGTATTTTTCCGGATCAATGCCCGACATGCGCAGCACATTCGGGTGCACCATGCCGCAGCCCATGACTTCCAGCCAACCAGTCTGTTTGCACACGCGGCAGCCTTTGCCGCTGCACATCACGCACTGCATATCGACTTCGGCCGATGGCTCGGTGAACGGGAAGAACGAGGGGCGGAAACGCACGCCCAGAGGCTTTTCGAAGAACACCCGGAGGAACTCTTCAATGGTGCCCTTGAGGTCAGCAAAGCTCACACCTTCGTCGACCAGCAGGCCTTCGACCTGGTGGAACATCGGCGAATGGGTGATATCGGAATCGCAGCGATACACGCGGCCGGGGCAGACGATGCGAATCGGCGGCTGCTGGGATTCCATGGTGCGCACCTGTACCGGCGAGGTGTGGGTACGCAGCAACATATTCGCGTTGAAATAGAAGGTGTCATGCATCGCCCGCGCCGGATGGTGGCCAGGGATATTGAGTGCCTCGAAGTTGTGATAATCGTTTTCCACTTCCGGGCCTTCGGCAATGCCGTAGCCAATGCGGGTGAAAAACTGCTCAACACGTTCCAGCGTACGGGTTACCGGGTGCAGACCACCAGAGGCCTGACCACGGCCCGGCAGGGTCACGTCGATTTTTTCGGCGGCGAGCTTGGCGCTCAGCGCGGCGTGTTCCAGAGTTGCCTTACGGCTGTTCAGGGCATCCTGAACCTGATCCTTGGCGGCATTGATCAACGCACCGGCTTGCGGGCGTTCCTCTGCCGACAGATTGCCCAGGGTCTTCATCACCTGAGTCAGTTCGCCTTTCTTGCCCAGATAGTGAACCCGCAATTGCTCCAGGGCATTCACATCGTCGGTGTGGCTAACGGCCTCAAGCGCTTGCGAGACCAGCACATCCAGATTTTCCATTTACAGACTCCAGATACGAAATAGGGGAAGAGCAAAGGCTCTTCCCCTATTGGTGACGTTTCGAACAAGCTTAAGGTCTACTGCGCTCGGTCATGCTGTGTTGGAAGCCGGCTCGGACTGCTCATTTACAACTCGTAAACTCCGCGTCCTCGCCGTCTTCCGCCTTGCCTGACCGTCGCTCGCGACGACCTTAGGCCCGTTCTTGCACCGGGCGAGCCCGGTGATTGTCGGGGACTTGAGCCAGTACGGCTTTCGCTTTCTCGACAATCGCAGCAAACGCCGCTTTTTCGTTCACTGCCAGATCAGCCAGAACCTTACGGTCGATCTCGATGGACGCTTTTTTCAGGCCGGCAATGAAACGGCTGTAGGACAGACCGTTAACACGAGCACCAGCGTTGATACGAGCGATCCACAGAGCGCGGAATTGACGTTTTTTCTGACGGCGGTCACGGTAGGCGTACTGGCCTGCCTTGATCACAGCCTGCTTGGCAACGCGGAATACGCGTGAGCGTGCGCCGTAGTAGCCTTTAGCGAGTTTCAGAATCTTTTTGTGACGCTTGCGAGCGATAACGCCGCGCTTTACACGAGCCATGAGTAATTTCCTCTATCTTGACCGGATTATCGAACGCGCAGCATGCGCGCCACTTTTGCTACGTCAGACGGGTGCACCATGGTGCTACCGCGCAGATGACGCTTACGCTTAGTGGACATCTTGGTCAGGATGTGGCTCTTGAAAGCGTGCTTGTGCTTGAAGCCGTTAGCGGTTTTGAGAAAACGCTTGGCTGCACCACTCTTAGTTTTCATCTTTGGCATGTTCGTACTCCGCATTCAGTTGATAAACATAACCGCAAGGCCTGCCGTGCCCTGGTGGTTACTTCTTCTTTTTGGGGGCGATGACCATGATCAGCTGGCGTCCTTCCATCTTTGGATGCTGTTCAACGGTGCCGTATTCAAGCAGGTCACCTTCAACCCGCTTCAACAACTCCATGCCCAGCTCCTGATGCGCCATCTCACGGCCGCGGAATCGAAGCGATACCTTGGCCCTGTCCCCATCACAAAGGAAACGTACCAGGTTGCGTAGTTTTACCTGGTAATCCCCTTCCTCCGTCCCTGGACGAAACTTGATTTCTTTAACCTGAATCTGCTTCTGGTTTTTCTTTGCAGCAGCAATCTGCTTCTTCTTTTCGAAGATCGATTTGCCGTAGTCCATCAGCTTGCAAACAGGGGGCACTGCATCGGCAGAAATTTCTACCAGATCCAGTTTGGCCTCTTCGGCCTTAAGAAGCGCGTCTTCAATTGACACAATCCCAAGCTGCTCACCCTCAGCTCCAATTAACCGAACCTCGCGTGCCGAGATATTCTCGTTGATCGGGGCCTTCGGTGCAGCTCGTTTATCTTGTCTCATTTCACGCTTAATAATGATTACTCCAAATCTTGGCGACCACGCCGGGAAACCGCTTGCGCGAGAAGTTCAACGAATTGAGTGACGGGCATGGAGCCCAGATCAGCACCTTCACGGGTACGCACAGCGACAGTTTTCGTCTCAACCTCCCGATCTCCGATAACCAAGAGATAAGGAACCTTGAGCAAAGTATGCTCGCGGATTTTAAAGCCTATCTTCTCGTTCCTCAAGTCAGACTTGGCACGAAAACCGCTTTGATTGAGGATTTTTTCTACTTCGAGGGCAAATTCAGCCTGTTTATCGGTGATATTCATCACCACCGCCTGGGTCGGCGCCAGCCAGGCTGGGAATGCACCCTCGTAGTGCTCGATCAGAATCCCGATAAAGCGCTCGAAGGAGCCAAGAATCGCGCGGTGCAACATCACCGGATGCTTACGGCTGTTGTCCTCGCTAACGTATTCGGCGCCTAAACGTACCGGCAGGTTGAAATCAAGCTGCAGGGTACCACACTGCCAGACCCGCCCCAGACAATCCTTCAGCGAGAACTCGATCTTCGGCCCGTAGAAGGCGCCCTCGCCCGGCTGCAGATCATAGGGCAGGCCAGCGTCATCCAGGGCACTGGCCAGCGCTGCTTCTGCACGATCCCACAGGTCATCGGAGCCCACACGCTTTTCCGGGCGGGTCGAGAGCTTGAGCTGGATATCGGTAAAGCCGAAGTCGGAATACACCGCCCGGGTCAATTTGATGAAGTCAGCCGACTCGGCCTGCATCTGCTCTTCGGTGCAGAAAATATGCGCATCATCCTGGGTAAAGCCGCGCACGCGCATGATGCCGTGCAGCGCGCCGGACGGCTCGTTACGGTGACAAACACCGAACTCGGCCAGACGCATCGGCAACTCGCGGTAGCTCTTCAGCCCCTGATTGAACACCTGCACGTGGCACGGACAGTTCATCGGCTTGATGGCGTAGTCGCGGCTTTCCGACTCGGTAGTGAACATGTTTTCGGCGTAGTTGGCCCAGTGCCCGGACTTCTCCCACAGCGAACGGTCGACCACCTGCGGCGTCTTGATCTCTAAGTAACCGTGCTCGTGCTGCACCTTGCGCATGTACTGCTCAAGCACCTGATAGATGGTCCAGCCATTGGGGTGCCAGAACACCATGCCCGGCGCTTCTTCCTGGGTATGGAACAGATCAAGGCGCTTGCCGATCTTGCGATGGTCGCGCTTCTCAGCCTCTTCAATGCGCTGGATATAAGCCGCCAGCTGCTTTTTGTCGGCCCAGGCCGTGCCATACACACGCTGCAGCTGCTCGTTCTTGGCATCGCCGCGCCAGTAGGCACCGGACAGCTTGGTCAGTTTGAACGCCTTGAGAAAACGCGTATTCGGCACGTGCGGCCCGCGGCACATGTCGACGTATTCTTCATGGTAGTAAAGGCCCATGGCCTGCTCGTCCGGCATATCTTCAACCAGACGTAGCTTGTATTCCTCACCACGAGCGGTGAACACATCAATAACTTCAGCGCGCGGCGTCACTTTCTTGATGACGTCGTAGTCCTTTTCGATCAGCTGCTGCATGCGCTGCTCGATGGCCGCTACATCATCTAGAGTGAAAGGACGCTCAGAGGCGATGTCGTAGTAGAAGCCTTCTTCAATGACCGGGCCGATCACCATCTTGGCAGTGGGAAACAACTGCTTGACCGCATGACCAATCAAATGCGCACAGGAGTGGCGGATGATTTCCAGGCCTTCCTGATCTTTCGGCGTAATGATTTGCAGGGTTGCATCGCTATCAATCAGGTCACAGGCATCAACCAGCTTACCGTTGACCTTGCCGGCCACCGTAGCCTTGGCCAAGCCAGCACCAATAGATTGCGCCACCTCGAGTACGGATACCGGGTGATCGAACGAACGCTGACTGCCGTCGGGAAGAGTAATGATGGGCATGGCGCCTCCTCTCCTAGTGGTGACCTCTACCAAAGGCCACATGGGTTGGGATGAGCCAGTAAGCGATTCGGCGGTATACCCGCCATACAGTGACAGGAGCTCTTCAGCCAACCAAAACCGAACCGGAGTCACTGGAGGTTTGAAACAACGATTAACCGCACGGATGCTTGCAGAAAGCCGGGCTTGCTGGCAAGAACCCAATAAAAAAGGGCCGCCTAAGCGACCCTTTTTCTACCAAATTTGGTAGGCACGATTGGACTCGAACCAACGACCCCCACCATGTCAAGGTGGTGCTCTAACCAACTGAGCTACGTGCCTACGATGGGTGCGCATTCTACGGCGACGTAAAAAACTGTCAACAGGTTTTTTCGCTAACTGCCTGAATAACTGAATTTTTTACTGTTCTACAAGACGTTTAGTATTTCGCACAGGCCACTAGCCGGGCATTTTCAACTCAGGTAGCATCCGCCCATTCGTAAAAAATAAAGAACAGAGGTTGCAAAATGGCGCACACAGCTTATCCACAATCCTATTATGCGGCCTCCGCCAATCCGGTGCCGGCGCGCCCTGAATTGAATGGTGACGTCGATACTGACGTGTGCATCGTCGGTGCGGGCTATACCGGCCTGTCCACGGCCATCGCCCTGCTCGAAAACGGTTTCAAGGTCAGCATCGTCGAAGCAGCCAAGGTCGGCTTCGGCGCATCGGGCCGCAATGGCGGGCAGATCGTTAACAGCTATAGCCGCGACATTGATGTAATAGAACGCAGCGTCGGCCCCAAACAGGCGCAACTGCTGGGCGACATGGCCTTTGAGGGCTGCCGGATCATTCGTGAGCGCATCGCCACGTACAACATCCAGTGCGACCTCAAGGACGGCGGCGTATTCGCCGCCAACACCCCCAAGCATATGAAGCATCTGGAGTCGCAGAAAAAACTCTGGGAACGCTACGGCCACACCCAACTGGAACTGATGGATGCCGAGCGCATTCGCGAAGTGGTAGGCACCGACATCTACAAGGGCGGCATGCTCGATATGAGTGGCGGGCATATCCACCCGCTCAACCTGGCACTGGGTGAAGCGGCAGCCGTCGAGTCGCTGGGCGGCGTGATTTACGAGCAATCGCCCGCCATCCGTATCGAGCGCGGCGCTAATCCTGTTGTGCATACCCCTAATGGCCGAATCAAAGCCAAGTTCGTGGTCGTTGCCGGCAACGCCTACCTGGGCAATCTGGTGCCCGAGCTGTCGGCCAAGTCGATGCCATGCGGCACTCAGGTGATCACCACCGAGCCGCTCTCTGCTGAACTGGCAAAAAGCTTGCTGCCGCAGAATTACTGCGTCGAGGACTGCAACTACCTACTCGACTACTACCGCCTGACCAGTGATAACCGCCTGATCTTCGGCGGTGGCGTGGTTTACGGTGCACGCGACCTGGCAAACATCGAAGCGATCATTCGCCCGAAGATGCTCAAGGCCTTCCCGCAGTTGAAGGATGTGAAGATCGACTACGCCTGGACCGGCAACTTCCTGCTAACCCTGTCGCGCCTGCCACAAGTCGGCCGCCTGGGCGACAACATTTACTACTCACAAGGCTGCAGCGGCCACGGCGTGACCTACACCCACCTGGCCGGCAAAGTGCTGGCCGAAGCCCTGCGCGGCCAGGCCGAACGCTTCGACGCCTTCGCCGACCTGCCGCACTACCCGTTCCCGGGTGGCCGCCTGTTCCAGGTGCCATTCAGCGCACTGGGCGCCTGGTACTACACCCTGCGGGACAAGCTGGGCGTCTAAAGCACAACCCGCAAACAGAAACGGCACCTCAATAGGTGCCGTTTTGCGTTTTACCTGTCAGCGACTTTACAGCGGCGCGTCCGGCCAAGCCTGACGCGCCGTACGCAACGCCCGCTGCGCGGCAGCCGCTCGACCTTGCTGCTCTAGCGCCTGAGCGGCGGCCAGCCAACTTTGCTTGAGCGGCTGTGCTGGCAATTGATTGGTCGGCATAACCAGCACCGCCCAACGCCCCGCCTCGCCCCATGCATCGTCGAAGCTAGCAAAGCTGGTGTACCAGCGCCGGCTATTGCCAGAACGCATCACCAGCGTGCGCTCGCGCTGGTCATAGCCCACCAGCAGCGCAAACTGCGAGCCCGGCCCGCCAAATAGACGATCCTGCATCACCAGCACCGGATGCCCTGCGGACACCTGCTGCATCAGCGCATCCAGATTACCGGGCAAGGGATAAACCAGCAGATCATAAGAACGCGCCACAGCCTCAAGCCCGGCTTGCGCACTCTGCCCTTTGGCCAACTGCTGAATGCGCTCATCCACCAAACCTGGGCTGGTGATCACCCCATGATGATTGAGCAACGCCGCCAACGCCGAAGGCCCGCCCTGGGCATCGCTGAGCTGAAAGAACGGCACATCGGCCAGCTCGACTCGCTCAGGCAAGCGCTGAGTCTCAGGCAGCAGTTGCGGCCCACTGGCGCAGGCCGCGAGCAGAAAAAACAGGGCAATCGGCAAAAATTTTACGACACGCACAGACTGAAACATCACTCACCCACTGGCTTGTTTGTGGCGCAGAGCATAACGATGAAGTGCTGGCGACCCAACCCATCAGCGCAAAATGCCAGATTCACCGGCAAGCTGCGGCAAGTCATGAGCAAAAACGTTTCCCTATGTTGACTGTCGGCTACTGGCGCATGCCCTGGCCACTGACCAGCAAACGGATGCACACGCCATACAGCACGGCGGTGGCGACCAGCATAAAACCAATAGCCACGCCGATGCGGATATCCGAGACGCCTAGAATGCCGTAACGGAAGGCGTTAACCATATGCAGCACCGGGTTGGCCAGCGACACCGTTTGCCAGAACGGCGGCAACAGGGTGATCGAATAGAACACCCCACCCAGGTAGGTCAGAGGCGTCAGCACAAAGGTCGGGACAATCGAAATATCATCGAAATTGCGCGCAAATACCGCATTGATAAAGCCGCCCAAAGAGAAGATGGTCGCGGTCAACACCACCACCAGCACGGTCACGCCGAGGTGATGCACCTGCAGGTGGGTGAAGAACAGCGACAGCAGAGTGACGATAAACCCCACCGCCAGGCCGCGCAGCACGCCGCCGGTGACATAGCCAATAAGGATGATGTGCGGCGACACCGGCGACACCATCAACTCCTCGATGGAGCGCTGGAACTTGCTGCCAAAGAAGCTCGACACCACGTTGCCGTAGGCGTTGGTGATCACCGACATCATGATCAGCCCCGGCACGATGTACTCCATATAGGTGAAGCCGCCCATATCGCCGATCTGGCTGCCAATCAGGTTGCCGAAGATAACAAAGTACAAAACCATGGTGATCGCCGGCGGTAGCAGGGTCTGCGGCCAGATGCGGGTAAAGCGGCGGATTTCGCGGTAAACGATGGTGCGCAGCGCGACCATGTTGGCGGTGAATTCGGAGTTCAGATAAGCCGTGCTCATACCGCCTCCTTCGCCAGGTTCTTACCCACCAGGGAGACAAACAGCTCCTCCAGGCGATTGGTTTTATTGCGCAAGCTGAGCACCTCGACATTCTGCAAAGCCAACTGGCGGAACAATTCGCTAATGCCCTGAGCCTTGTCCACCTGCACTTGCAGGGTATGCCCGTCGAGCAACTGCGCCGGGTAGCCGATCAGCTGTGGCGCGACCAGCAGCGACTCCTTCAGGTCGAGCAGGAAGGTTTCCACATGCAGTTTTTTCAACAAGCCCCTCATGCTGGTGTTCTCGACTATCCGCCCATGATCAATGATGCCGATGTTGCGACACAGCTGCTCGGCCTCCTCCAGGTAATGGGTGGTCAGGATAATAGTGATGCCTTGCTGGTTCAGCTCGGTGAGAAAGCTCCACATCGAGCGGCGTAGCTCGATATCCACCCCGGCGGTGGGCTCATCGAGAATCAACAGTCGCGGCTGATGCACCAGAGCGCGGGCGATCATCAGGCGACGCTTCATGCCGCCGGACAGCTCGCGCGACGGCACATTGTGCTTGCCCCACAAACCGAGCTGGTTGAGGTACTGCTCGGCGCGCTCCTTAGCGATTTTTGCCGGGATACCGTAGTAACCGGCCTGGGTCACGACAATGTCGAAGGCCTTCTCGAACTGGTTGAAGTTGAACTCCTGCGGCACCACGCCCAAACAGCGTTTAAACGTCGAGGGCTGCTTGTCCAGGTCATGGCCGAACGCATTGACCGTGCCGCGGCTCTTGGTCACCAGCGTGGAAAGAATGCCGATGGTGGTGGATTTGCCGGCACCGTTGGGGCCGAGCAAGGCGAAGAAATCGCCCTCAGCCACATCCAGATCGATGCCATGCAGTGCCTGGAAGCCGTTGCCATAGGTCTTAGTCAACTGGCGAATGGACAGAGCGGTACTCATAAAAATGCGCGCACCTGATTAGATAGAAAGAAATTCAAGAGGGGCTGCATCACGCAGCGCGAAGTGGCCCAAGTCTAGCGTTTGAGACATCGCCATCGCAGTATCTGCGCGCAAAACTGCCGCCCAACGATTGGTCAGCAGCCTACCAGCGCCAAGCACAGAATAAACTCGGAAGTTGCCGATGGTACTTATCAGCCCTATCGATACACCAGCCAACGGAATCCAGCCCGCGGCCTGTTCACGCAGACCGCGACTGACCTCGCAAAAATTTTCTGCGAACTCAGCCAGCCCTGAGTGGTCACTATCGGGGATGGCCGCCGGACTCAAAAGTCTCCATGCATCAGGACTTCTGCATGACGGAGAAGCCGGTTTTACAAGGCGTGTCCGGCCAGTATCATGGTGATTCGGCCAAGCTCACCACCCTGTCGCCAGCAATGACGACTACGCTTGTGATGGTGCGCACTAAGCACACTGTCATCATGGAGGATTCTGCATGCTCGCTTTATGGTTACTCGCCCTGCTGTTCGGCACGGCTTTTCTCGCCCACCGGCGCACCGCCCCCCTACTCGCTTTGGGCATAGTGGCCGGCTTTCTGATTCTGATGGGTGTGTTCAGCCATGCGCCCGTCTGGCTGATGGGCCTGTTCTGGTTGCTACTGCTGGCCGTGGCACTGCCCCTGCTGCTGCCGCAACAGCGCCGCAGCCTGTTCACCGCGCCGCTGTTTACCTGGTTCCAACGTGTACTGCCACCGATGTCATCCACCGAGAAAGACGCCATTGAAGCCGGCACGGTGTGGTGGGACGGTGAGCTGTTCAGCGGCCGGCCGGACTGGGACACCCTGCTCGCCTACCCCAAGGCGCAACTGACTGAGGAAGAGCAGGCCTTTATCGACGGACCCACCGAAGAACTCTGCGCCATGGTCAGCGACTGGCAGATAGGCCAGCAGATGGACCTGCCCGCCGAAGCCTGGGCGCATATCAAAGAACACGGTTTCTTCGCCCTGATCATCCCCAAGCAGTACGGCGGCAAGGGCTTTTCCGCTTACGCCCACTCCCAGGTAGCAATGAAGCTGGCCACCCGCTCCGGCGACCTGGCCTCCACTGTGATGGTGCCCAACTCTCTGGGCCCGGCCGAGCTGCTGCTGCACTACGGCACTGACGCCCAACGCGACCACTACCTGCCGCGCCTGGCGCGCGGTGAAGACATCCCCTGCTTCGCCCTCACCGGCCCCCTCGCCGGCTCCGATGCTGGCGCCATGCCGGACACTGGGATCATCTGCAAGGGCCAGTGGCAAGGTGAAGAAGTCATCGGCCTGCGGCTGAATTGGGAAAAGCGCTATATCACCCTGGGCCCGGTCGCCACCCTGCTCGGCCTGGCCTTCAAGGCTTACGACCCCGAGCACCTGCTGGGTGACGAGGAAGACCTGGGCATCAGCCTGGCCCTGGTGCCCACTGAAACACCTGGCGTGGAAATCGGCCGTCGCCATCTGCCCCTTGGCGCCGCCTTTATGAACGGCCCGAACTCCGGCAAGGATGTGTTTATCCCGCTGGATTACCTGATCGGCGGTCAGAAGATGCTCGGCAAGGGCTGGATGATGCTGATGAACTGCCTGTCCGTGGGCCGCTCGATCTCCCTGCCGGCAGTCGGCACCGGCGCAGCCAAGTTCACCAGCCTGACCACCGGCCAGTACAGCCAGGTCCGCGAGCAGTTCAACGTGCCGCTTTCAGCCTTCGAAGGCATTCAGGAAGCCCTGGCGCGCATCGGCGGCAATGCCTGGCTGATGGACAGCGCACGCATTCTCACCGCCAATGCGGTGGATCTGGGCGAAAAGCCCTCGGTGCTCTCGGCCATTCTCAAGTACCACCTGACCGAACGCGGCCGCGAATGCATCAGCCACGCCATGGATGTGCATGGCGGCAAGGGCATCGTCATGGGCCCGAATAACTACCTGGCGCGCTCCTGGCAAGGGGCGCCGATCTTTATCACCGTGGAGGGGGCCAATATCCTCTCGCGCAACCTGATGATCTTTGGTCAGGGTGCGATTCGCTGCCACCCCTATGTGCTCAAGGAAATGGCCCTGGCCGGTCGCGAAGACCAGGACCAGGCGCTGCAAGAGTTCGATGAACTGCTGCTGCAACATATCGGCTTCGCCGTGAGCAACGCTGCCAGCAGCCTGCTGCTCGGCCTCGGCTTTGGCGTATTTAGCCAGGTACCCGGCGACCGTATCAGCCGCCCGTATTTCCGCGCGCTCAACCGCCTGGCGGCCTCCTTCGCCCTGCTCGCCGACACCAGCATGATGCTCCTAGGCGGCGAGCTGAAACGCCGCGAACGCCTGTCCGCACGCCTGGGTGATGTACTCAGCCACCTGTACCTGGCCTCGGCGGCGCTCAAGCGCTACCACGATCTGGGCTACCCGGAACACTCGCAGCCCATGCTGCGCTGGGCCGTAGAAGAAAGCCTGGGCAAGGCCGAACAGGCGCTGGAAGAGCTACTCAGCAACTTCCCCAGCAAGGTGCTCGGCTGCGCCCTGCGTCTGCTGGTATTGCCACTGGGCCGTCGCCACAAGGGCCCAAGCGATGAATTGGACGCCGAAGTGGCCGGCATTATCGGCCGCAACAGCGGTGACCCGGCGCTGGAAGAGCTGCTCGAAGGCTGCTACCGCCCGCAAGCCGAGCAGGACTCCGTGGGTGCCCTGCAACATGCGATGAACTTGTTGCAGGGCGTTCAGGGCCTGCAAAAGAAACTGCACAAGGCCGCCAAAGCGGGCCAGGTACAGGAACTGCCCGGGCAAAGTCTGATTGATGCCGCACTGGCGGCTGGTGTACTCAGCGCCGATGAAGCGCACAGCCTGCACCAGGCCGAGACTGCGCGCCGGGTGGTTATCGATGTCGACGACTTCGCCAAGGAAGAACTGATTCTTAGCCCCGGCAAGGTGCGCTAAATAAGCAAGTAGGACAGCGGGCGGCGCGAGCCTTATACTTGCGCGCCCGTTTTACCTACAGGATTGCCCCATGGCCAACACCCACATCGACCATCACCTTGCCCTGCTCAACCACTTGCGCACCATTCTGGTGGCCTTGGGCGAAGCCGAGCAGATTCTCGATGACAGCCACGCCATGTACCTGGAGCGCTACGACGAATTGCTCAGCGACCTGCCGAGCGATCCGGAAGCCAGCCTCTACCTGGGCCAAGACCTGATCAGCCAGATCTTCCAGCGCTACCCGCAAATCGCCCACCTGGTACCCCGCGACCTGCTGTGGTTCTTCGGCGGCGACTGCCTGCACTTTATGCCAGACGAAGAAATCGAGATGTATCAAACCTTGGAAGAACGCCGCTTCTACGCCGAAGAAAACGACGAACCCTTCGACTGGAACCGGGAGAAACACCTACTGGCCATGCCTGCTCAAGGCGGCACGCACTAAGCAACAACCAAACGCACAAAAGCCCGCACGGTTCTTACCGTGCGGGCTTTTTAATGTGGGGAAAAAACTGCAGATATAAAAACGCCGCTCAGTGAGCGGCGTTTTTATTACTTTCTATTGAAAGAAAATGGAGCGGGAAACGAGACTCGAACTCGCGACCCCGACCTTGGCAAGGTCGTGCTCTACCAACTGAGCTATTCCCGCAATACAGCTTGGTACTAAAAATGGCGTCCCCTAGGGGACTCGAACCCCTGTTACCGCCGTGAAAGGGCGGTGTCCTAGGCCACTAGACGAAGGGGACCTTGGAACTTGTCGGTTAACTGCCTAAGCAAATAACCTGAATCTGGAGCGGGAAACGAGACTCGAACTCGCGACCCCGACCTTGGCAAGGTCGTGCTCTACCAACTGAGCTATTCCCGCTTTTTAACAACCTAACTCAAATCAGCACACTCCTTAAAGAAGTGGCGTCCCCTAGGGGACTCGAACCCCTGTTACCGCCGTGAAAGGGCGGTGTCCTAGGCCACTAGACGAAGGGGACGCAGCCCGGAAACTACAACTTTTATCCGGCTTCTACACGTTTTGCCGTGAGGCATTGCGCTACGAAGTGGCGCGCATTCTATGGAGCCTTGATAGGCCCGTCAACCTCTGTATAAAAAATTTTATAAATCAAAGACTTCTACCCCGAATGTGAGGCTGCTCTATCAGCCTTCCGGCTAAGGCACTACACTCGGACGAAAAACCGGTGATCAAGAGGCCCCACCCATGTCCCCACTCGTGATTACCATATTGATTGTTTCTGGCATCGTCGTATTGATCGCCATTGCGTACATCAATCATATGGTCGAGAACAACAAACTAGAAAAGGCGCGCCTCAAAGCCGACCTCAATGATCGCCTGCGCCGCTGTACAGACCTCGCTGAAGCCCTTCCCGGCCAACTGATGAGCCCAGCGCTGAAGTTAATGCTCAGCCGCCTGCAGCTGCACTTCAGTGAACATATGCTGCCTTTGGACAAAGGAAATAACGCCCTTAAGGCGCGTATTGAAGAGCTGCGCAAGCTTATCGCCCAAGGCGAATCGATTCCCGTAAACAACCCGCCGCAACCCATCCTAAATGAAGCCAAGGCCAAGGAAGTGCGCTTCCAACTGGAAAACCTACACAGCCAACTGACCCGCTGTGCTAAAGACGGGATTATCGCGGCCAACGAGGCCAAGCACTGGCTCAAAGAAGTACGCCACATGCTGACCCAGGTGCATATCGAATTTTTCGGCAATCTCGGCCAGCAAGCCCTGCAGCAGAACCAGCCAGGCCAGGCGCGCTTGGCGTTCGAGCGCGGCGTGCAATACCTGCGTAAACAACCCGACCCCGCCCCTTACCAGAACGCCCTGAAGAAATTCGAAGAGCAACTGGCACGCGCCAACGCCATGGTGCTGGAAAGCAATAAGCCCGCCACCGAACAAGACAGTGAACTGGATGCCGGCCTGGAGTCTCTCGGCGGCGACGAGTGGAAGAAGAAGAACATTTACGACTAACCCCCCCGGCGCGCAGCCTGCGCGCTACCGCCCTGCCTACGAGTACCGCACATGAGCCTGACTGTTTACGGTGCCCCGCTGTCGCCCTTCGTCCGTAAAGTTCGCCTGTTTCTGGCTGAAAAGAAGCTGGACTACCAATTGGAAATCATCCTGCCGTTCGGCCAGCCGGCCTGGTACAGCGAGATGAACCCACTGGGGCGCATTCCGGCCCTGAAGGATGGCGACTTCACCCTCGCCGACTCCAGCGTGATCTGCCAATACCTGGACGACAAGCACCCAGATCGTCCTAGCCTGCTTGGCCAGAATACTGAACAACGCGCACAGGTGCGCTGGCTGGAGAAATATGCCGACTATGAACTGGCGCCCTTGTGCACCTTCACCGTGTTCCGCAACCGTGCACTGAAACCCAGCATGGGCCAGAGCTGCGACGAGACCGCCGTGCAGGCAGCCCTGCACGAGAAGCTGCCTGCACACTTCGACTATCTGGAAAAGACCCTTGGCTCGGCCGAATACCTGGTCGGCGACAGCCTGACCCTGGCCGACCTGGCCCTGGCCTGTCAGCTAATCAATATGCAGCATGGCGATGAGCAACTGGACGCGCAGCGCTGGCCCAACCTGAGCACGCACTATGCCCGAATCACCGCGCGCGACTCAGTGCAAAGCGTATTGCCAGGTGAGTTGAAGATGCTCGCCAAGATGGCCGCCAAGGCCTGAATGCAAAGCACCAGCCAGCAAAGAGCACGGTTGATCCGGGCTCTTTCACCTCGGCAACCTCAGTAGTCAGTGGGCTCGACAAACACCTCTGCAGGCAATGCCGAGGTGATTTTGCACAGTGAGCTGGCCGGCGCTTATGCCTCACTCGCTCAGCCGCACCCGAAAACTCGCCCCACCCAACTGCGAATCCTCCAAAAACAGTTCGCCGCCGTAGCTCTCGATAATGTCCTTGACCACCGCCGTGCCAATGCCCTGCCCGGGATGCTGGGCATCTAGCCGTTCGCCACGGCGCAGGATGCGTTCGCGCTGATCAGTCGGCACGCCGGGACCGTCGTCCTCCACACAGAGTTCGAGCGTGCCGCCCTGCTGCCGCACGCTGACGCGTACTTGGCCAAGGCACAGGCGGTAGGCGTTTTCCAGTAGGTTGCCGAGCAATTCCAGCAGCGCGCCGTGCTCCATCGGCAGGTGCTGCTCAGAGGTAAAGTCGCGCAGCACCTGCACCTGCTTGTCGCGGTAGACCTTGTCCAGCGCGCCGCAGAGGTTATCGAGCAAGGGCGTCAGACATGCGCTGTGGCGGATAAGGCCGCTTTTGCGCAGGCTGGCACGCTGCAGTTGATAGCCGATCTGCTGGCTCATGCGCTCAATCTGCTGTTGCAGCACCTGCGACTGCTCGCGGTTCTGCGGCTGGTTGTCGATCACTTCAGCCACGCTTTGCAGCACAGCCAAGGGGGTTTTCAGGCTGTGCGCGAGGTCATCCAGCGAATGCCGGTAGCGTTCGCGCTGCTGGCGTTCACTTTCCAGCAGGCGGTTGAGCGAGCCCGTCAGGCGCAGCAGTTCGCGCGGGTGCTGTTCACTCAGGGCTTCAAGGGTCCCCGCCTCGACTTGATCCAGCTCGGCACTAAGCCCGCGCAGGCTGCGAAAGCCCCATGTCAGGCCAAACCACAGCAGCC
Source organism: Pseudomonas sp. C7.1 (assembly GCF_056312395.1). NCBI lineage: Bacteria > Pseudomonadati > Pseudomonadota > Gammaproteobacteria > Pseudomonadales > Pseudomonadaceae > Pseudomonas > Pseudomonas sp. C7.1. The sequence continues at coordinate 1,980,575 of NZ_JBWDTL010000003.1, forward strand.
CGAGCAGCACCAGTAGCGCGCCGCCAAGCCAGAGGTAGAGCTGGCCCATAAAGCCGTCGTACATGGCCTGGTAATCACTGGCCGGCTGCATGGTCACCACGCTAAAGGCGGCGCTCTGCCCGCGCAGCAGGTCGATCTCCACGTCATAGACGAAAAACTCACGGCCCTGGCCATCGGTGATACGCAGAAATTCGTGGCCACGGCCGTCGTAGCGCGGGCGGTAGCTGACGCTTTCATCCAGGGAGGAGCGCGACTGCCAAACCAGCGTGCCCTGGCGGTCGTAGATAAAACCCAGCAGCTTGGCTTCCAGGCTGTCGAATTCCTCGGCCGGCAGTTTGTCTGGCATGCTCAGCCGGCCCTGCTCGTTACGCGCGGCAGAAACCAAACCGGCAGCATCCGAGGCCAGGCGTTTTTCGATGGATTGCTCCAGGGCAATCACAAACGCGCCGCGCAAGGCCGGCAGCAGCGCCAGCATAAACAGCACGGCCAGCACCGCCGTGCCGAGCATCAGGCGCAGCCGCAAGGACTCGCCGCGACGGCGAGTGGCCGGTTTGCTCAGCTCAGCCTCCCTCATCGGCAGCGCTCGGTAAACAGGTAGCCCTGGCCGCGCACGGTTTCAATCGGCTTGAAATCCAGCTGGCCTTCAAGCTTGCGGCGCAGGCGACCAACCAGCACTTCGATCACGTTGGGGTCGCGCTCATCGTCATCGGGATAAAGCTGCTCAATCAGCCGCTCCTTGGGCACTACCTGCTGCTGGTGACGCATCAGGTATTCGAGAATACGGTACTCGTAGGCTGTCAACTGCAGACCCTCGCCATCCAGCGTCGCCTGTTTCCGGTTGAGGTCGAGCAGCAGCGGGCCAGCAGCAATACTCGCCTGGGTAAAGCCTGAGGCGCGGCGCAGCAAGGCATTCAGGCGCGCCTCCAGCTCTTCGAATTGAAAGGGCTTGACCACATAATCATCAGCCCCGGCGGCCAGGCCTTCGACCTTATCCTGCCAGTTGCCACGGGCGGTGAGTATCAGAATGGGGAAGCTCTTGTCCTGACTGCGCAACTGGCGAATCAGGTCCAGCCCGCTCATGCCGGGTAGACCGAGGTCGATCACCGCTAGGTCATGGTTGTATTCGGCTGCGCGGTACAGCGCTTCTTCGGCATTGGCCACAGCATCGACCACATGGCCCTGCTCGCCAAGCCGGCTATAGAGGTGGTGACGCAGCAGCGCTTCATCTTCCACGACCAACAGTTTCATCGTGCAAATTCCTCCAATAAAGCGACCGGGCATGGTGCCCGGCCCTTTTGGCCTAGCTGCTGCTTAGAACCTGAATCGGATCTCGCGAGCTAGAGCCAAACAAGGCGAAAACGGCCGAGGAAGCGCAGTTTACGAGGTGTAAATGAGCATTCCGAGGCCGTTTTCAACGCAGTTTGGCCGACGCGCAGCAGGTCCGAGGCAGGTTCTTAGAACTTGTAGTTGGCACCCAGGTATAGCTGGCTGCTGCTGTGCAGGTCCAGCGAGCCGGCCTTGCCCGCACCGTGTGGCGCCATTTCGGTGCTGGCATTAGTGCGTAGGTAGCGGTAGCCGGCCTCAATCGAAGCATTCTGGTTGATGTCCTGCAGAATGCCAGCCTGCAGGCCGAGGGCGTAACCGATATCGCTGTCACGCTTAAAGCCTTTGCTTTCCTGCTCCAGCTTGACCAGGCCGGCAGTGGCGCCACCGAACAGCTTGGTGTTGTAGTCGCCAACCGGCAAGAACACATCGTAGCTACCCAGCAAGTTCTGCTGACGTAGCTTGTTGCCGCTATCGGTGTCCGAGACATTCTCGTAGGTCATGTAGTAACGCCCGGCATCGCTGACCTGACCGGCGCGCACGCCCCAGGTGCCAGTGTCGTTGATTACCTTGCCGAGTTTGGGGCTGTTCAGGTTGCTGTTGAGAGAGCTGGATTTCTGGATGTTGTTATCGGTCTGACCCCAGGTCAGGCCAACAAAGTTGTCGCCGGCATTGGCTGCAGCAGCAGTGAAGGTCAGGGAAGCAGCCAGGGCCAGTTTTCCAATAGTGCGGTTCATGGTGTGTCCTCAGTGGTTAGTCGGTGTTGCTTAACTCGAGCTCCATGTTGCCTACCCCTAGCTGAACGCCCACTGAACCCTTGCTGAACAAACGCTGAACCACCTGCTGCCTGCCAGCTTTATGCAGTAGCGGTGTGGGCGCCTAACCCATGCTCGCGAAACCCTTACCGCCTGCGCGCACGGCCCCCTGCGCCACAAACAGCCCGGCCAATACCGGTTGCATCGCCAGCCAGCCGAGCCGGCTTTGCGCGCGATGCATAGTTGTTGTGCTCAATACGAGCAGTACGACTGCTGCGCGCAGTGGAAAATGCAGCGCAAAAAAAAACGGGCGCCCAAACGGGCTCCCGTACTCATTCTCAGAGAAATGCCGGTACAAGCCTCACGCCTGCGCCAGCTACAACCTCACCTGCGTCCCCGAGGAAACGCATGCAGTAGTGTTGCAAAAAAGCCTCGGCAACTCCGTTTAGCTTTGTTACCGCTTTGCAAAGAAATGTAAACACTCGCGTCGGCTGGCCGTGTACAGCGCCGCGCGGCAGAATAGACCAATGAATACAGCCTACCTACCGTTCTGCTGCAGCCCGCTGAATGACCACTGGCCGCTGCCGCACAAACTACCGTCCGTGCAGTTGATCAGCACCACCTTTAAGTCCGAGCTGCTCGACACAGCGGATTTCAGCCGCTGCGGGGTCGAGCCGGTGCGCGGCGTAGCCAAACGCCAGGCCGAATACCTAGCCGGGAGGCTGTGTGCGCGTGAGGCTTTGATGCGCGTGACTGGCACAGCATCGGTTCCGGCCTGCGGTGAGGATCGCGCGCCGCAGTGGCCGGCCGGCACGCTTGGCTCAATCACCCACGGCAGCGGCTGGGCCGGCGCAGTGGTGGGCAACAGCACGGATTGGCGCGGCCTGGGTCTGGATATCGAGCAGATCATGCCAGCCAGCCGCGCCGAACGCCTGGCAGCGGAAATTCTGACGCCAGCCGAGCTGTTCCGTCTAGAAAGCCTGCCTGCCGAACAGCGCGCGCAACGCACCAGCCTGACTTTCTCGCTCAAGGAAAGTTTGTTCAAGGCGCTCTACCCCCAGGTGCTGCGCCATTTCTATTTTCACGACGCCGAACTGCTCAGCGTCGACGCTGACAATAAAGTGCACATGCGCCTGCTGATTGACCTGCATGCAGACTGGCCAGCCGGCAGCGAACTGCATGGCCAGTTCACCGAGTTCGACGGTTATCTGCTGAGCCTGATCAGCATCGCGCGCTGATCTGCCGAGCGCTGCAGCCCAAAGCGCTCGGCAAATCCGCTAAACTCGGCCGATTGTCGTCTGGAGTGCCCTATGCGCGAAGATTTGAATCAAGGCCTGATCGAGTTCCTCAAGGCCTCGCCGACCCCTTTTCATGCCACCGCCAGCCTGGCACTACGCCTTGAAGCGGCCGGCTTTCAGCATCTGGACGAGCGCGACAGCTGGCACACCGAGGCCGGCGGGCGTTATTACGTCATGCGCAACGACTCCTCGATCATTGCTTTCAAGCTGGGCAAGCGCGCACCGCTGGAAGGCGGTATTCGCCTGGTCGGCGCACACACCGACAGCCCGTGCCTGCGGGTAAAACCGCAACCGGAGCTGCAGCAACAAGGCTTTTTCCAGCTCGGCGTGGAGGTGTACGGCGGTGCATTGCTGGCGCCCTGGTTCGATCGCGACCTGTCGCTGGCCGGACGGGTGACCTACCGCCGCGACGGCAAGGTGGAAAGTCAGCTGATCGACTTCCAGAAGCCGATTGCGATCATTCCCAACCTGGCCATTCACCTCAACCGTGAAGCCAACCAGGGTTGGCCGATCAACCAGCAGATCGAGCTGCCACCGATCCTCGCGCAGCTATCAGGCGACGAGCCGGCCGATTTCCGCGCGCTGATCACCGACCAACTAGCCCGCGAGCACGATTTCAGCGCCGATGCGGTGCTCGATTACGAGCTGAGCTTCTACGACACCCAGAGTGCTGCGGTGATTGGCCTGAATGGCGACTTTATCGCCGGCGCGCGGCTGGACAACCTGCTCTCCTGCTACGCCGGACTGCAGGCACTGCTGACCGCGCCCGATGAAGAAAGCTGCGTGCTGGTGTGCACCGACCACGAAGAAGTCGGCTCCTGCTCGGCCTGCGGCGCCGACGGCCCGATGCTCGAACAGGTGCTGCGCCGCGTGCTGCCGGACGGTGATGCCTTCGTGCGGACCATCCAACGCTCACTGCTGGTCTCGGCTGATAACGCCCACGGCATACACCCCAACTATGCCGACAAGCATGATGCCAACCACGGCCCTAAGCTCAACGCCGGCCCGGTGATCAAAATCAACAGCAACCAGCGTTACGCCACCAACAGCGAAACCGCCGGTTTCTTCCGCCACCTGTGCCTGGAAAACGAAGTGCCGGTGCAGAGCTTTGTCACCCGTAGCGACATGGCTTGCGGCTCGACCATCGGCCCGATCAGCGCCAGCCAGCTGGGCGTGCGCACCGTGGATATCGGCCTGCCGACCTTCGCCATGCACTCGATCCGCGAACTGGCCGGCAGCCATGACCTGGCGCATTTGGTCAAAGTGCTGACGGCCTTCTACGCGAGCGTCGAGTTGCCTTGACCGCCGCCCCGTAGGGCGGACATGCCGAAGGCTTGTCCGCCCTACAAAAGCGCAACTCCTAGCCCATAGGGCGGTGCACCTGCTGATGCCTTGATGGGTATCGCTTCGCTCAACGCCATCCTACGAACGGCAGCTCTACTCCGGCACCTCGACGCTCACATGCAGAGCGTCGTGGCGCCAGAACTCCAGGTCGCAATCAATCAACCGGCCATGCTGGTCGCGGTTGATTCGCACGATACGCAGCGCTGGGCTGCCCACCGCCACCTTCAATGCTGATGCGGCTTCGCTGTGCAACGCCGTAGGCACCATATCGAAACGCACTCGGCCGTAATGAATGCCGTATTCGCTCGCGTACAGCTCGGTCAGCGAACGGGTCAGGTCGAAATCCAGAATGCCGGCGAAGTAATTTGGGTTGAGGTAGTGCTCGACATACAGCACCAACCGCCCGTCGATACGTCGTGCGCGGCGGATCTGATACACACTGGACAGCGCTGGCAAGGCCAGCAGTTGGCAGATCTCGGCGCTGGCCGGAATCAGCCGCGCGCTCAGCACTTCGGTGGCGGGCACCCGGCCCTGCTCGCCGACCATGGCGTGGAAGTGGCTGCGCACCAGCGGGTTGTAGGCCACCCGTGGCGGCGAAACAAACCAGCCGCGACGCTCCTCACGGTAGATCAGACCCTGGGCCTCCAACTGGCCCAACGCTTCGCGCAGGGTGATGCGGGTCGTATCGAACACCTCGCTGAGCTTGCGCTCGGCCGGCAACTGACTTCCCGACGGCAGCAGGCCGTGCTCGATCTGCTCCTCCAATGCCCGGCATATAGCGGTGACTGCCCGCGGCGCTTCATCGCGCATCAAGACCTCCAAAATTGGACTAGTCCAGCCCCATTTCGGGGCATCAACCTGTGAGTGCAGCGGTAAAAACCATGTTTCAAGTTTAAGCAGTCTTGATGACTGCACCATGACAACTTTCTTTCAGCAGCAGCAAAAGCTGATAAAACTTGGCCTGCAGGTCATACATAACTGAATTTTTTGATGGTCTACGCTAGTGGTGCGCCAGTTTGTGCAAACCGGCTTAAGCCGGTAAATGACCAATTTACATAAAACTGTCATATAACAAGCCTAAATTGGCCTGGGTCTTGCTGATCTAGACCAGACAATCACCGCACCTAACTCGCAAGGGAGTTTCCAATGAAACAACTGCTGCTGGCTTCACTGATAGGCTCAGCCATCACCCTGGCCACCTCGGCCATGGCTGCTGAAACGGATTTGCAAGCACTGGAAAAGGCCGCGCGCGCTGAAGGCGCGGTGAACAGTGTGGGCATGCCGGACAGCTGGGCCAACTGGAAGGACACCTGGGCCGACCTGAACACGCTGTATGGCTTGAAGCATATGGACACCGACATGAGCTCGGCCCAGGAAATTGCCAAGTTCGCCGCCGAGAAAGACAACGCCACCGCCGATATCGGCGACGTCGGTGCGGCCTTCGGCCCCATCGCCGTGCAGCAGGGTGTTACCCAACCCTACAAGCCGAGCACCTGGGAACAGATTCCAGCCTGGGCCAAAGACACCGACGGCCATTGGATGCTCGCCTACACCGGCTCCATCGCCTTTATCGTCAACAAGCAACTGGTCAAGGACATCCCGCGCTCCTGGGCTGACCTGAAAACCGGCACCTACAAAGTTTCCGCCGGTGATGTCAGCACCGCCGCACAAGCCGTTAACGGCGTACTGGCTGCCGCCATCGCCATGGGCGGTAACGAAAGCAACGTGCAACCGGCGCTGGATTTCTACGGCGAGCTGGCCAAACAAGGCCGTCTGTCGCTGGCCAACCCAACCATCCAGACCCTGGAAAAAGGCGAAGTGGAAGTGGGCGTGGTCTGGGACTTCAACGGCCTCTCCTACCGCGACCAGATCGATCCCGAGCGCTTCGAAGTGTTGATCCCATCTGACGGTTCGGTGATTTCCGGCTACAGCACCATCATCAACAAGTGGGCGAAAAACCCCAACGCGGCCAAACTAGCGCGTGAGTACATCCTCAGCGACGCCGGCCAGATCAACCTGGCCAAAGGTAACGCCCGGCCGATCCGCGCCGAACACCTGACCCTGCCAGCCGAAGTGCAAGCCAAGCTGCTGCCGCAAGAGCAGTACGCCAAGGTTCAGCCGATCAAGGATGCTGCTGCCTGGGAAGCCACCTCCAAAGCACTGCCGCGCCTGTGGCAGGAACACGTCATCATCAATATGAACTAATGCAATCTGGCCCCGGATACACTCCGGGGCCGATTCGGTTGCTAAGGCTTTCAATCATGTCGCACAACGTCATCCTCGTGGTTCTGGATGGCTTGAGCTATCAGGTGGCTCAGCATGCGCTGGGGCATCTGCAGGCTTACTGCCAGGCTGGACGCGCCGCGCTGTACAAGCTCGATTGTGAACTCCCGGCCCTGTCACGCCCGCTGTATGAAGCGATTCTGACCGGTGTTGCGCCCATCGACAGCGGCATTGTGAATAACGATGTATCGCGCCTGTCGACACAGCGCAGCATGTTCCACTACGCCCGCGACGCCGGGCTGATTACCGCAGCAGCGGCCTATCACTGGGTCAGCGAGCTGTATAACCGCTCGCCATTCCAGGCTGCGCGCGACCGCCATACGGCAGACGCCACGCTGCCAATTCAGTACGGCCACTTCTACTACGCCGATCATTACCCGGATTCGCACCTGTTCGCGGACGCAGAAAGCCTGCGCCTGCGCCATGCGCCCAACCTGCTGCTGGTGCACCCGATGAATATCGACGACGCTGGCCACAAGCACGGCCTCGACAGCGCGCAGTACCGCAACAGCGCGCGCATGGCCGATGTGTTGTTGGCCGAATATATCCAGCCCTGGCTCAACGCCGGCTACCAGATCCTGGTGACCGCCGACCACGGCATGAACAACGACCGCAGCCACAACGGCCTGCTGCCGGAAGAACGCCAAGTGCCACTGCTGGTACTCGGCAACGCCTTCAGCCTGAACCCCAACGCCCAGCCGAAGCAGCTGGAGTTGTGCGGCACGGTCTGTGAACTGCTCGGTGTGGCCCACGACAAACCTGTCTGCCGGGAGCTTTTATTGTGATACCTGCCCTGCGCGGCAAATGGCTGGCGCTGCTGTGCCTGTTGCCCTTTGCCCTATTTTTTATCGCCTTTCAGATCGCCCCGCTGCTATGGGTGGCCAGCAACAGCCTGCATACCGCAGAGGGCTGGGGGCTGAGCAATTTCCAGCAGGCCTTCGCCTCGCCGTTCTACCGTCAGGCCATACGTCACAGCCTGGAAGTGGCGTTCTGGTCGAGCCTGATCGGTATCAGCATCGCCATTCTCGGCAGCTACTCGCTGCGCCAGGTCGACAGTAAGCTGCGCGACTTCGTCATGGCGTTTTCCAACATGACCAGCAACTTCTCCGGCGTACCGCTGGCGTTTGCCTTTGTCATCCTGCTGGGTTTTAACGGCGCGCTGACCATCCTGCTCAAGCAGGCGGGAATCATCGAGGATTTCAACCTCTACTCGAAAACCGGCCTGATCGTGCTCTACACCTACTTCCAGATTCCCCTCGGCGTGCTGCTGCTATACCCAGCCTTCGATGCCCTGCGTGAAGACTGGCGCGAATCGGCTGAATTATTGGGCGCGAGCAACTGGCAGTTCTGGCGGCATATCGGCCTGCCGGTGCTGACCCCTGCGCTGCTCGGCACCTTCGTGATTCTGCTGGCCAACGCCCTCGGCGCCTACGCCACGGTGTATGCGCTGACCACCGGCAACTTCAATATCCTGCCGATTCGGATTGCCGCCATGGTTTCCGGCGACATCTTCCTCGACCCGAATATGGCCAGTGCCCTGGCGATGATTCTGGTTGGTCTGATGACCCTGATCACCATCGTCCATCAATGGCTGCTGCGCCGGAGCTACCATGTCCCACGCTGAAAACCGCTCACCGCTGTTCCACCAGTTGGTGGTCTACAGCCTGCTGCTGATCCTCCTGCTGCCGCTGCTCGGCACCCTGCTCTACTCATTCTCCACAAGCTGGTCAGCCAGCGTTTTGCCCAGCGGGCTGACCTTCAAGTGGTACCTGGCGCTGTGGAGTGATGCGCGCTTTCTTGCCGCGTTCGGCCGTTCGCTGCTGGTGTGCTTTGCCGCTTTGGCGCTGTCGCTGGTGCTGATTCTGCCGCTGCTGTTTGTGGTCAGTTATCACTTCCCCAAGCTCGACGCGCTGATGAACGTGCTGATCCTGCTGCCGTTTGCCATCCCGCCGGTGGTGTCCTCAGTGGGTCTGATGCAACTGTTCGCCGGCGGCCCGCTGCCAATCCTCGGTACGCCGTGGATTCTGATCGGCTGCTACTTCACTATCGCCCTGCCCTTTATGTACCGGGCCATCAGCAACAACCTGCAGGCGATTAACCTGCGCGACCTGATGGACGCCGCCCACCTGCTAGGTGCCAGCACCTGGCGCGCGGCTTTTATGGTAGTGCTGCCTAACCTGCGTAAGGGCCTGATGGTTTCGGTGTTTCTCTCCTTTAGCTTCCTGTTCGGTGAGTTCGTCTTCGCCAACCTGCTGGTCGGCAGCCGCTATGAAACCCTGCAGGTGTACCTCTACAACATGCGCAACGACAGCGGTCACTTCACCAGCGCGTTGGTGATTTCCTACTTTATGTTCGTGCTGCTGATGACCTGGGCGGCCAATCGCCTGAATAAGGACAAGTCATGAGTTATCTGAGTATTCAAGGCCTGCACAAGAGCTACGGCGATACCGCGATTTTCAGCGATATTAACTGCGAGATCGCCAAGGGCGAATTCATCACCCTGCTCGGCCCCTCCGGCTGCGGCAAATCCACCCTGCTGCGTTGTATCGCCGGCCTGACCGGGGTCAATGGCGGGCAGATTCTGCTCGACGGCGAGGATCTAGTGCCCGTCGCCCCGCAAAAGCGCGGCATCGGCATGGTGTTCCAGAGCTACGCGCTGTTCCCCAATATGACCGTGCAGCAGAACGTCGCCTTCGGCTTGCGCATGCAGAAGGTCAAAGGCAGCGAAGCCCAGCAGCGGGTCAAGGACGTGCTGGAGCTGGTGGAGCTGAATGACTTCGCCGGCCGCTATCCGCAGCAACTGTCTGGCGGCCAGTGCCAACGCGTGGCCCTGGCCCGCTCGCTGGTCACCCGTCCGCGCTTGCTGCTGCTCGACGAGCCGTTGTCGGCGCTGGATGCGCGGATTCGCAAACACCTGCGCGAGCAGATCCGCAGCATCCAGCAGGAGCTGGGCCTGACCACCATCTTCGTTACCCATGACCAGGAAGAAGCGCTGGTCATGAGCGATCGTATCTTCCTGATGAACGCCGGCAAAATCGTCCAGAGCGGCGATGCGGAAACCCTCTACACCGCCCCCGCCGATGCCTTTGCCGCCGGCTTTATCGGCAACTACAACCTGCTCAATGCCGATGCTGCCAGCCGCCTGCTGCTGCGCCCGATCAACAGCCGCGTGGCGATCCGCCCGGAATCTATCCAGATCGGCCCCCAGGGCAATATCGAAGGGCAGATTCGCAGCCATAGCCTGCTCGGCAACGTGATCCGTTACAGCATTGAGGCGCGCGGCGTCGAACTGCTGGTGGACGTGCTCAACCGTTCCCCGGCGGATCTACATGCCCGCGGGCAGCGCATTAACCTGAACATTGAAGACAACGCAATCTGTGAGGTGGCCTGATGGCCCTGGCAATTTTCGACCTGGACGAAACCCTAATCGGCGGCGACTGCGCCAGCCTGTGGACCCAGGAAATGGTCAAGCTGGGCTGGGCTGATGGCGAGAGTTTTATCGCCCGCGAACAAGAGCTGATGCGCCAATACGCCGCCGGCAGCCTAGCCATGGAAGACTACATGGCCTTCACCCTATCGCCGCTGGTAGGCCGCACGCCGGAAGAAGTCGCCCATGTGGTCGAGCCTTTCGTTGAGGACGTGATCGAACCGATCTTCTACAGCGATGCCACCCGCTGCCTGGCCAACCACCGCGCCGCCGGTGATCGGGTGCTGGTGATTTCCGCCTCGGCGCATTTTCTGGTCAGCGCCGTCGCCGCACGCTTGAAAATCGAAGAAGTACTGGCCATCGACCTGGAAGTCCAGCACGGCCACTACAGCGGCCGCACTCAGGGCGTGATGACCTACCGCGAAGGCAAAGTCACGCGCCTGCGTGATTGGCTGCAAGAGCACGGCGAAGTCCTCGACGGCGCCTACTTCTACTCCGACTCACGCAACGACCTGCCACTGCTGCAGGTGGTCGACAACCCTTATGTGGTCAACCCCGATCCGACTCTGCTTGCGCACGCCCAGCAGGCCGGTTGGCCGATCCTGAGCTGGCGTTGATTGGCCAGCAAGCTCTGGCACGCAGCCTGGGCATAGCACGTAGCCCGAACAAGCGCAGCGCAGTCCGGGGGCAATTGCGTCTGTAAGCTTGTAGGTACCTGTAGGAGCGGGCCATGCCCGCGATGCGCTTCGCGGGCATGGCCCTCTCCTACAGGTCTTTGTTCAGAGTTAATTTCTATATAAAACAATGAGTAGATAGCGGGCATGGGGCTGCGCATCCCGTCCAAGCCTACAAAAGCCAAGCCTGTTGGCAGCCGCCAACTCAGATATAACCTTTGCTAAACACTCGGTTAAAGTGTGGGCGCGACACGTATCCGATTGTCTCGCCCAAATGGATTTCCATGAATTTTTACCGCCACCCACCGGCTGCAGCCGCCAAGGCATTACTGGCCGCTGCCGACCTGCCAACGGCCGACCTTGCAGCCGAACACTTTGCGCACTTTATCGCCGCAGGCCCAGCGGCGCACGCGCCCGAAGCACTGATCGGCCTGCAGCCTTATGGTGAGGTGGCGCTGCTGCGTTCACTGGTGGTCAGCCCTGCGGCGCGCGGTACGGGTTATGGCGGCGCACTGGTGGCCGAGATTGAAGCCTATGCGCAGCAACTGGGCGTACGTGAGCTGTACCTGCTGACCAACAGCGCGGAAGCCTTCTTCAGCCGCCGTGGTTACAGCAGCCTCGCGCGAACCGACGTGCCTGAAGCAATCCGCCAGACAGCCGAGTTCTCCAGCCTCTGCCCCGCCAGCGCGGTGTGCATGCACAAGCGGATCGAGGCGCGCTGATGGACTGCAGCTCCCCGCTCAGCGCCTACCAGCAGGCCATCGACCGCGACGGTTTTAAATCCGACCCGGCGCAGTGGCAGGCCGCCCAGGCTTTGCACGACTGTCACCAGGCCCTGCATCAGGACACACCCGCGCAGCCGATCAACGGGGTGTATCTGTGGGGGCCGGTTGGGCGTGGCAAGACCTGGCTGATGGACAGCTTCTACAAAGGCTTGAAAGTCCCGGCGCGGCGCCAGCACTTTCACCACTTTATGCGCTGGGTGCATCAACGCCTGTTTCAACTCACTGGCACGCCGGACCCGCTGCAGGCCCTGGCCGTGGAGCTGAGCCTTGAGGTGCGCGTGCTGTGCTTCGATGAGTTGTTTGTCAGCGATATCGGCGATGCAATTATTCTCGGCCGGCTGTTTCAGGTGATGTTCGAACAGGGCGTGGTGCTAGTCGCCACCTCCAACCAGCCGCCTGAACTGCTGTATGCCGAAGGCTTTAACCGCGAGCGTTTTTTACCTGCAGTGGCCGCTCTGCAGCTACATATGCAGGTGGTCAGCATCAACGGCGAGCAAGACCATCGCCTGCACCCAGGCACCGTGCATACCCGCTACTGGGTCGCCACGCCTGGGCTGCCCAGTGTGCTAAGCCGACATTTCAGCCAGTTGGCCGCAGGCCAGCCTAGCAGCGACCAACCGCTCACGCTCGGCAACCGCAGCGTGCGGCCCCTGCGTCACTGCGACGGCGTGCTCTGGTGCCGCTTTGCCGATCTGTGTGAGCAGCCCTTGGCCGCGCCGGACTTTATCGCCCTGTGCGACCGCTTCCAGGCCATTCTGCTCAGCGAAGTACCCAACCTGAGCAGCCCGCAACGCGCGGCCAGAATCGCCCGTGGCACCGAGGATGGCGTCGAGCGCGTACAAGCAGGCGACCGTCAACTACCCGCCCTGTCGGTCAAGGACGACAGCGTGCGGCGCTTTATCGCCCTGGTGGACGAGTGCTACGACCGCAAGGTAACACTGTACCTCGAAGCCCAGGTGCCGCTGGCTGAACTCTATACCGTGGGCTACCTGAGCTTCGCCTTTCGCCGCACCCTGAGCCGGCTACAAGAAATGCAGCTGCAGCGTTTTGGTGCTTAAAGCCTGCACAAAAAAAAGCGGACACCCCCTAAAGGTTTTCCGCTTTTTTGCAGCGCAGAGCTTATTAGCTGCGGATCAGATGATCGAAGGCGCTCAGGGAGGCCTTGGCCCCCTCGCCCACGGCAATCACGATCTGCTTGTACGGCACCGTGGTCACGTCACCGGCGGCAAACACACCCGGGATATTGGTGGCGCCCTTGGCGTCGACGATGATCTCACCGAAACGCGACAGCTCTACGCTGGCCTTTAGCCAATCCGTGTTAGGCAGCAGGCCGATCTGCACGAAGATGCCTTCCAACTCGACGCTGTGCAGCTCCTCGGTGGTGCGGTCCTTGTACACCAGTGCATTGACCTTCTGACCATCGCCTTTGACTTCGGTGGTCTGCGCGCTCTTGATCACCGTGACATTCGGCAGGCTGTAGAGCTTCTTCTGCAGCACGGCGTCGGCACGCAGGGTGTCGGCGAACTCCAGCAGGGTCACGTGCGCCACGATACCGGCAAGGTCAATCGCCGCCTCAACGCCGGAGTTACCGCCGCCGATCACCGCCACGCGCTTACCCTTGAACAGCGGGCCGTCGCAGTGCGGGCAGAAGCACACGCCCTTGGCCTTGTATTCCTGCTCGCCGGGCACTCCCATCTCGCGCCAGCGGGCACCGGTGGAGAGGATCAGGGTCTTGGCCTTGAGGCTCGCGCCATTGTCGAACTTCACCTCATGCAAGCCGCCTTCACTGCTCGCCGGCACCAATGCACTGGCGCGCTGCAGGTTCATGATGTCGACTTCGTATTCACGCACATGCTCTTCAAGGGCGCGTACCAGCTTCGGCCCTTCGGTTTCCTTCACCGAGACAAAGTTCTCGATGGACATGGTATCGAGCACCTGACCGCCAAAACGCTCGGCAGCAATCGCGGTACGAATACCTTTGCGCGCGGCATAAATAGCCGCTGCGGCACCGGCCGGGCCGCCACCGATTACCAGTACATCGAAGGCTTCTTTGGCGCTCATCTTCTCGGCATCACGATTGGCAGAACCGGTATCGATCTTGGCGAGAATTTCCTTCACGTCCATACGGCCGGAGGCAAACACTTCGCCGTTCAGGTAGATGCTCGGCACGGCCATTACCTGGCGACGCTCAACCTCATCCTGGAACAGCGCACCGTCGATGGAGACGTTACGGATATTCGGGTTGAGCACCGCCATCAGGTTCAGCGCCTGAACCACATCCGGGCAGTTCTGGCAGGACAGCGAGTAGTAGGTCTCGAACTCGAAGGAGCCCTCAATACCCTTGATCTGTTCGATGGTCTCGGCATCCAGCTTGGACGGGTGACCACCCACCTGCAGCAGTGCCAATACCAGCGAGGTGAACTCGTGGCCCATGGGAATGCCGGCGAAGGTCAGGCCGATGTTCGCACCGGGGCGGTTAAGCGAGAACGACGGACGGCGAGCGTCACTGCCATCGGTCTTCAGGGTGATCTTGTCGGTCAGGCCGACGATGCTTTGCAGCAGCTCAAGCAGCTCCTGGGATTTCGCACTGTCATCGAGGGACGCGACGATCTCGAACGGCAGGGTGACCTTTTCCAGGTAGGCCTTCAATTGAGCTTTAAGCGTGGCGTCCAACATGATTCAGGTATCCTTTTTAACGAAATTCAGACACAAAAACGCCCGGGCGGATCGCGCCCGGGCGTCCGGCACTGAAGGGCTGGGTAACAGCCTTAGCGCGTCTAGCAGAAAACGGAGTGGAAAGCTTCGCGAGCGAAAGGCTGGCAAGGCGGGATCAGGCGAAGAAGCGGAGTGTACGACTGTACATGAGCATTCCGAGCCTGACCCCAACGCCGCCAGCGTGAGCGCAGCAGCTTTACGACCGTTTTTAAATCTTGCCAACCAGGTCCAGGGAAGGAGCCAAAGTCTTCTCGCCTTCTTTCCACTTGGCTGGGCACACTTCGCCTGGGTGAGCAGCGGTGTACTGAGCAGCTTTCAGCTTGCGCAGGGTTTCCGATACGTCACGGGCGATTTCGTTGGAGTGGATTTCAACGGTCTTGATCACGCCTTCCGGGTTGATCAGGAAGGTGCCACGCAGGGCCAGACCTTCTTCTTCGATGTGCACACCGAAAGCACGGGTCAGGGCGTGAGTCGGATCACCGATCAGCGGGAACTGCGCCTTGCCTACAGCAGGCGAAGTTTCATGCCAGACCTTGTGGGAGAAATGGGTGTCGGTGGTGACGATGTAAACTTCGGTGCCGGCCTCGCGGAACGCTGGGTAGTTGTTGGCAGCGTCTTCGATCTCAGTCGGGCAGTTGAAGGTGAACGCAGCGGGCATAAAGATCAGTACCGACCACTGGCCTTTCAGGGACTGCTCGGTCACTTCGATGAATTTGCCGTTGTGGAAAGCGTTGGCCTTGAACGGTTGAACTTGGGTGTTGATGAGATTCATCTCTGATTCCTTTTGAGGGTTAGAAATTTACGAGGCCCATTTTAGCCCCATAATCGAAAAAAGCTTATTGATTGCTGCCATCAATCCGATTGAGTAAGTCAATCGAACGTCATGTCAAGCCAATGCCGAATCTATCACCAACACCAGCTTGCCGTTGACCCGATTGCTCGCCAACGCCGCAAAGGCGGCTTCGGCATCTTTGAGCGCATAAGCCTGCTGCAGTTGCGGCTTGAGCCGCCCCTCGGCAAATAGCGGCCAGACAAACTGCTGCACATCGCGCAATAGATCGGCCTTGAACTGTTCATCGCGATTGCGCAGGGTCGAGCCAATCAGCGCAATGCGCTTGCCCAGCACCGCCGCCAGATCCAACTCAGCCTTGCGCCCGCCAAGCAAACCGATGTTGACCCAGCGTCCATCCACTGCCAGCAACTCCAAGTTAAGTGCGGCGTAGCTGCCGCCTACTGGATCGAGAATCACATCGAACGGGGCGAAATCGCGCAACGCCTGCAGCTCTTCCTCACCGCGCAGCACACCGCCTTGAGCACCCAAGCTTTCGCAGTAGGCCAAGCGTTCAGCCGAACCAACGCTGACCCAACATGGGCTGCCAAAGGCTTTGCACAACTGAATAGCCGCCGACCCCACCCCGCTGGCGCCAGCATGCAACAGCACCTTCTGTCCGGGCTTCAGCGCTGCGAGCTGGAACAGATTGAGCCAAGCCGTTGCGTACACCTCGGGCAATACTGCTGCCTCGGCCAGCGTCATGCCCTCCGGGACCGGCAGCGCGTGACGCGCATCGACCACCACTTCTTCGGCCATACCACCGCCACTCAACAGCGCGCAGACCCGGTCACCTACTTTCCAGTCACAACCGGCGCCCACCTCACTAACGATACCGGCACATTCCAGCCCCAGCACCTCACTGGCGCCTGGCGGTGGCGGATACAGCCCGGCACGCTGCAACAAGTCAGCACGATTCAACCCGGCCGCAGCTACACGGATGCGAATTTCCCCTACATCACAGACCGGCGCGGGGTGCTGCGCCCATTCCACACGGCCTTCAACGCCTTGCAATGCCTTCACGCTGCCTCCATAGTGCATTTGAACCGAGCCCGACGCTGACCGCCGGGCTTTTGCATTGCGCCGATGGAACCCGGCGCCCTTAAAGACGGCCTAATATGCGTTATCAACTGCCCACACGTCGAATTAGCATGAAGCGATCCCTACTCAGCGTCACCCTCGCCTTTTCGTTTGCCTTGAGCGCCCTGCCGCTCGCGGCGAAAACCACCAGTGACGATCCCTGGGAATACCTGCAACCTGACCGCGAGCAGGTCATCGCCAGCCTCAACGTCGTGGAATTGTTGAAGCGCCATCACTACAACAAGCCACCGCTGAATGACGAGCGCTCGGAGAAGATCTATCAGGGCTACCTGAAGATGCTCGACCCCTCGCGCAGCTACTTTATTGCCTCCGACATCGCCGAGTTCGATCAATGGCGCACGCGCTTTGACGACCTGCTGAAAAACGGCGACCTGCGACCCGGCTTTGCCATCTACACGCGCCACCTGGAGCGTTTGCAGAGTCGCCTGCAATTCACCCTGAACATGCTCGAAGAAGGCGTCGACAAGATTGATCTCGACAGTGACGAAAGCCTGCTGATCGACCGCGAGAACGCGCCCTGGGTCAAAGATCTTGCCGAGCTTGACGACCTCTGGCGCAAGCGCGTCAAAGATGAAGTACTGCGCCTGAAAATCGCTGGCAAAGAGCCCAAGGCGATTCAAACGCTGCTGACCAAGCGCTACAACAACCAGCTCGCACGGCTCAAGCAGACCCGTGGCGAAGACGTGTTCCAGGCCTATATCAACGCCTTTGCCATGTCCTACGACCCCCACACCACCTACCTTTCCCCGGACAACGCGGAAAATTTCGACATCAATATGAGCCTGTCTCTCGAAGGTATTGGTGCCGTACTGCAAAGCGACAGCGAACACGTCAAGGTCGTACGCCTAGTGCCGGCCGGCCCGGCGGAAAAGAGCAAGCAGATCGCCCCCGCCGACAAGATCATCGGCGTAGCCCAGGGCAGCAAGGAAATGGTCGACGTGATCGGCTGGCGCCTGGATGAAGTGGTCAAGCTGATTCGCGGCCCGAAAGGCTCGCAAGTGCGCCTGGAAGTGATTCCGGCGAGCAATGCACCGAACGACCAAACCAGCAAAGTGGTTTCTATCACCCGTGAAGCGGTCAAGCTGGAAGAGCAGGCCGCGAAGAAATCCATCCTCAACCTTAAGCACGATAACCGTGACTACAAGCTCGGGGTTATCGAGATTCCGGCCTTCTACCTGGACTTCAAGGCTTTCCGTGCTGGCGATCCGAACTACAAAAGCACCACCCGTGACGTCAAACGCCTGCTCACTGAGCTGGAGAAGGAAAACGTCGACGGCGTGGTGATCGACCTGCGCAACAACGGCGGCGGCTCGCTGCAAGAAGCCACCGAACTGACCGGTCTGTTTATCGACCAAGGCCCTACCGTACTGGTGCGTAACAGCGATGGCCGCGTTGATGTACTGGCCGACGAGAACAGCGGCATCTACTACAAAGGCCCGCTGGCCGTGTTAGTCAATCGCCTGTCGGCTTCGGCCTCGGAAATTTTCGCTGGCGCCATGCAGGACTACCACCGCGCACTGATTCTCGGCGGCCAGACCTTCGGCAAAGGCACCGTGCAAACCATCCAGCCGCTCAACCATGGCGAGCTGAAGCTGACCCTGGCCAAGTTCTACCGCGTCTCCGGGCAAAGCACCCAGCACCAGGGCGTGATTCCCGATATCCAGTACCCAGACATCATGGACACCAAGGAAATTGGCGAAAGCGCCCTGCCCGAGGCCATGCCATGGGACAGCATCAAGCCGGCGATCAAGCCGGCGCTGGACCCAATCAAGCCGTTCCTTGCCGAGCTGCAAAGCCGCTTTGAGAACCGCACCGCACAAAACCCGGACTTCACCTTCGCTCGCGAGCGCCTGCAATTGGCACAGAAGCTGATGAAAGAAAATACCGTCAGCCTCAATGAAACCATGCGCCGCGCCCAGAAGACGGATATCGAAGGCCAGCAACTGGCCATCGAGAACAGCCGTCGTAAAGCCAAAGGTGAAGCACTGCTGAACAAACTCAAGGAAGAAGACGAAGACGCACTGCCAGTCGAAGATGAAAAAACCAAGCCGGAAGATGATGCCTATCTCGCCGAAAGCGGGCGCATCCTGCTCGACTACCTCGGCTTGAATACGCGCCTGGCCAAACAGTAAACAGCGCGCATCATCAAAGGGTCATCAATCTGTCGTGAAATGCGGGGACTGGTAGTAATGCCAGTCCCCGTTTTTTTATGCCACAGAGAGCCGCCATGATCGTCACCGAGCAGTTCAGCGCGCTGGACACCATCCTCGCCAATGGCGACCTGCACAGCCTGTTTCAACCAATTTTCTCGCTCTCCGAACGACGCATTCTCGGCTATGAAGCACTCAGTCGCGGCCCGTCCAACAGCGCCCTGCATTCACCGATCAACCTGTTTGCCGTGGCGCGCAGCGCGGGTCGGCTGAGCGAACTGGAGCTGCTCTGCCGCAAGAATGCCTGCCAGCGCTTCAGCCAGCTCAACCTTGAAGGCAAGCTGTTCCTCAACGTCTCGCCGGATTCGCTGATGGAGCCCAAACACCAGCCGGGGCGCACCCTGCAGCTGCTGCAAACCCTGGGCATTCCGCCGAGCCAGGTGGTAATCGAACTGACCGAACAATCACCCACCGACGATTTTGCCCTGCTCGACACCGCCCTGCACCACTACCGCGCCATGGGCTTTTCCATCGCCCTGGATGACCTCGGCGCAGGCTATTCGAGCCTGCGCCTGTGGTCAGAACTGCGCCCGGATTACGTAAAGATCGACCGCCACTTTATCGATGGCATCCACCAGGACGCGGTCAAACGCGAGTTTGTCGGCTCCATCCTGAAAATGGCCAAAGCCTCCCGCGCCCAGGTGATCGCCGAGGGCATCGAACTGCCCGAAGAACTCGCCGTGCTCGCGGAAATGGGCGTCGACCTGATCCAGGGTTACCTGCTCTGTCGCCCGCAGGAGCAGCCGCCGCGTGATGTAGTCAATCTGCTGCCCAACACCACCACCGGCAACACGCTGAGCGAAGAAGCCGGCGACCTGCACGGCCTACTCAATACGCAACAAGCCGTGGCCCTGAGCACACCCACCAGCGCGGTGCTGGAAATGTTTCGCGCCCAGGCCAACCTGAACTCCCTGGCGGTGCTCAACCAAACGCAGCAACCCGTCGGTATCGTGCATCGCCACTCACTGGCCGAAGCCTTGCTCAAGCCCTTCGCCAACGAGTTGTTCGCCCGCAAACCGATCAGCCGGCTGATGAGTGATGATTACCTGGCGGTGGAGTCCAGCCAGTCGCTGCAGCAGGTCAGCCGCCTGCTCACCAGCCGCGCGCGCCAGCGTATCGAGGAAGACTTCATCATCATTGAAGACGGCCGCTATATCGGGCTCGGCCGAGTGATCGACGTGCTCAAGCTGATCACCGAGCTGAAAATTCAGCAGGCTCGCTACGCCAACCCGCTGACCCTGCTGCCGGGCAATGTACCGATCCAGCAGTGCCTGACTCGCTTGCTACAGCAGGCCCGCGAAGCCGTGGTGTGCTATGTGGATATCGACAACTTTAAGCCGTTCAACGACATCTACGGCTACGCCAAAGGCGATGAGGTGCTGCTCAGCCTGGCGCAGTGCCTGAATGATCGGGTCGACCCAACGCGGGACTTTGTTGGCCATATCGGCGGTGATGATTTTCTATTGGTGCTCGGCTCGCAGGACTGGCGCGCGCGACTTAATCGCCTGCTGGAGGACTTCCAGAGCCAGTGCCGGCGCTTTTACCGTGAAGAAGACCTGCATGCAGGCTGCTTTGTCGCCCATGACCGTAACGGTAAACGCCAGGAATATGCGTTGCTGTCCTTGTCTCTGGGGGTGGTGCATGTGCACCCCGAGCAATGCGTACAACTGGATGCCAGCCAGCTGGCGGCGATGGCCTCAGAGGCCAAGCGCCACGCCAAGGCAGTGCCGGGTTACAGCCTGCATATCATCGACACCCAGGCTGATTCGGCGGCCTGATGGCGGGAATTAGATGCTAGATCAGAGGCCGCTGAGGCGATTGGAAAGCGTGGCGAAATGCTCAGCCTGCGCTGCATCGACGGCAACACCTGCAGCCCCGTTGCGGTACAACTCAGCCAAGCGATAGGCAGCAGCCGGGTGGCCTGCCTGCGCGGCTAGTGTCCACCACTCAATGGCCTTCAGCGCATCCGCCGCCTGCTGGGTATCACCGGACAGGCTCAAAACGCCGAGCTGATAAGCAGCCTTGGCATCGCCGGCCTTAGCTGCCAAATCGAGCAAACGCCGACCTTCATTGCGCGCACCGAGGCCCTGACCGCGAAACAGCAGGATATGCCCGTAGAAGCTTTGCGCCTGGCGATCACCGCGCTTGGCCATACGGGCGAACTGCCCTTCCAGCCAGCGCCAGGCTCGCGGTTGCTTAACCAGCCAGGCCCAGTGGAACAGGCGGCGCGCCAGCAGGTAGCCGATACGCGCACGCAGCGCGCCGAACATCAGGTGCCTTCCGGGTAGCTGAACTCGAATACGCGGGCCACTTCGGCCGCATGCCAGGAGGCTGCGGCGATACCATCGGAAGCCCCCGTAAAGCGCCCCAAGCGGCTGACACACTCAAAGAAACCGGTGCGCGGCAAACGGCTGGCACCCTGACTGATCACCAACGCACTGCGCAGCGGGCGCTCGGCGCGTGCATCCAGTGCAGCCAGGTGCTCCAGTGCGGCGGCCAACGTCTGCATGGCCGGACTAGGTAGGGCCAGGCGCTCAATCAGTGCGCGATAAGTCAGCAAGTGGCGCTGACGCTGGGCATCTTCAAGCTCACCGAGCAATGCCTGCCAATGCTGTCGACTGATGCTAACGCTCAAGGCTGCGCCTCCCATCCATCGACCCCAAGATGCCAGGCCAGTGCGCGCTGGATAGCAGCGTCCGGTTGGCGCTCACCGCTCTCGATCATTCCCAGGTAATGCGGGCTGATGCCGACATTGCGTGCCAACTGTTCGGCACTTATGTCCTTAGCCTCGCGCAGGCCCTTTAGCTGACTCAGGGCCGGCTTGCTGACATCAACCTCCGCCGTGGCCACAGCAGCAACGTGAGGTGCGCGCCCGGCGGCCTGCAGCAAGGCCTGGTACTGCGCCCAGGGCAGCACCGCGTACTCCGGCTGACCATCGCGCTCGATCACTTGCACATTCATCTGTAAATCTCCATGCAGAGCACTTCCATCACTCTCAGCAACTCCAGAACAGGCGGCCATCTTAGCAGCCCAGCACGATAAAGAGCGTGATCTATACTGCTCCCAAATTATTGAGCGGCACGTGGGGACATGCTGTGCGCACACTGATAGCAATGCTGCTAATCGGCTGTAGTGGCTGGGCCTGCGCAGACGAACTGCGCTGGGGCTTCGCCCCGGCTGACGGGATGCCCTATGTCGATGTGCACGAGCAGCAACTACGCGGTGGTTTTATCCACAAGCTGGGCCAGTTGACCAGCCAGCAACTGGGCTTTGAGGCCGTATTTATCGAAACGCCGAACAAGCGTATCGATGAATTTATGCAGCGCGGACGCATCCATGTGATCTGCAACAGCAACCCGCAATGGATGGACAAACCCGAGCGCTATCACTGGTCTGCACCGCTCTACAGTGAAGAAGACGTGCTGCTACTACACCGCCAGCACGCGCCGATCACCAGCCTGTACGATCTTCACGGCAAAACCCTCGGCACGCAATTGGGTTATGTCTACAAAAGCGAACTGATGGAGGCATTCGCCAAGCAGCAAATCATCCGCCAGGATTTGCGCGATCATAGCGCTGGGCTTAACTTGCTACGCAAACAACGCCTGGACGCGATCATCGATATGCGCAGGCCAATGAACTTCAAACTGGCGAAACGTCCGGGTGCGCCGCTGCAGATCAACCCCTGGGTAATTGATCGCTACGACATGCACTGCATCTACAGCCCACAATTACCCGTCGACGCTGAACGACTGGACAAAACCCTGCAGCAATTGCGCGACCAAGGCCTGATTGAGCAGATGCTCAACGAAATCTGAATTGTCGCCCAACTACTCCACGCTACCCTGTAACGGTGCCAGCGACTCATCCAACTCTGGCAGCCGCTCAACAACTCGCAGCACCTCCGGAGCCTGCGCCGCTCGCCACTGCTGAAACGCCGCAAGCTCTTCCTGCCAGGTACGTAGCACCCAGGCCAGCACAGCCAGGTCATCAACCAGACCAATGCCAAACAACCAGTCCGGTATGGCATCGATCGGCGTAACGAAGTACAGCAAGGCCGCCACCACCGCCAGTAACGCTCGGGAATCGATTGCCCGATACTCACCGCGCCACCAGGCTAGGCAAAGCGCCTGCAGCAACTTCAGTTGATCGGTCAATTCGGCAAAGCCTTTGCCCAGTTTTTCACGCTTTCGTGCGACCGATAACAGCAATGCAGGTAACCGTCCGGCCTTAAGGAAACGCTTGGCTAAAAACTGGTAACGCGCGAAATTTTTCGGTGTTTTCATCGCCCTCTCCCGGCAACCCCGCGTGCCCGCAGGGCTGGCCATGGTTATCCACTAAAGCTGTGGATAACCTTGTGAACAGTTTCTCGATAACCCTGGCAAACGCCCGGCCCATGCGGCCTCGCCACAGATCGGACATTTTTTGCCCACACAGTAAAAAATCATATAAATCAACAAGTTAAAAATGGCAAAGGGTTTCTTCAAGAGAGTTACGCTAACCCGTCACGGTCAACCTAGTAAATGTGCATAACCGTAACACCACACTCGCTATGCAGGCCCTTTAAGACTCTCTAGTCAAGCGAAAAGTGCAAATTGTGACCCGCAGAAACGGCAACGCCCCGTCGAGACGGGGCGCTGCATGAAACGCTAGAAATTACTCTTGAGCGGCAGCGTCAGCGGCTGCATCTTTGATCGCAATCAGCTCCAGATCAAACACCAGCACCGAGTTGGCTGGAATCGCCGGAGTCGGGCTCTGCTCGCCGTACGCCAGCTCGCTTGGAATGTAGAGTTTGTACTTCTCGCCAACGTGCATCAGTTGCAGGGCTTCAACCCAACCTGGGATCACGCCGTTAACCGGCAGGTCAATCGGGCTGCCACGCTCAACCGAGCTATCGAACACACTGCCATCGGTCAGCTTGCCTTCGTAATGAACAGTCACCACGTCGGTGGCTTTCGGCTGAGCGCCATCAGCTTTCTTCACGACTTCGTATTGCAAGCCGGATTCAGTGGTGACCACGCCATCACGCTTGGCGTTGTCTTCGAGGAACTTCTTGCCGGCTTTGGCCGACTCTTCGTTCAGCGCAACCATGCGCTCTTCGGCACGCTTCTGCAGGAAGGCAAAGGCTTCGATCAGCTCTTCGTCTTTTAGGCGCTGCTCTTTCTTACCAATGGCGTCTTCGATGCCTTGGGCAACGGCGTCGGAATCCAGGTCATCCATGCCTTCCTGAGCCAGGCTCTTACCCATGTTCAGACCGATGCCGTACGACGCTTTCTGCGCTGGGGTTTCCAAGGCGATTTCGCTGGTTTGCGAATCGCAACCTGCGAGAACCAACCCTACCAGGGCGACCGCCGCCGCTAAACGATGCTGTTTCATGCTTGTTCCTTGTCCGGTGCGCCCTAGGGCTAATGGTGTGAATGGGCGAGCTTAGCAGGCTGCCGCGATCACTGGCTACCGTGTTAGGAGGCAGAAAATGCGTATAAGTTCAGATGTTTAGCGGATTATTCAGAAAGGATTTTGCGAGGAAAGCGATGTGTCACAGAGGGGATGAAGCGAGGAAAAAATGGCGCAGCGGACGGGACTCGAACCCGCGACCCCCGGCGTGACAGGCCGGTATTCTAACCGACTGAACTACCGCTGCGCGTAACTTCAAAAAGCGAGTTGGTGGGTGATGACGGGATCGAACCGCCGACCCTCTGCTTGTAAGGCAGATGCTCTCCCAGCTGAGCTAATCACCCTTCACTCTCGAAGTGGGGCGCATTCTAGAGAGCCATCTGCACCTTGGCAAGCACTGTTTTTAAAATTTTTTATTGATGCAGCAAAGGCTTAGCGCAGGGTTGGCCTGAGATGCCAAGGAGGGGAATAATGCGCGCTTTGCGTTGACGGATACGCCGCGAGAAGCTCCCTGAGCCATACGCCGTACCCGCCTCCCTCATCCGTCGCTGCGCGCCACCTTCTCCCGGCGGGAGAAGGGCATTAGGATGGCGTCGCTTCGCGACTTGTACGTTTATGGAGAGTCACCCCCTTATGTGGTTTCGTAACCTGCTGGTTTATCGCCTCACCCAGGACATCCCGTTTGATGCCGAGGCGCTCGAAACGGCGCTGTCAGCCAAACCGGCCCGCTCGTGCGCCAGCCAGGAACTCAGCACCTACGGTTTTATCGCGCCCTTCGGCAAAGGCGACGATGCGCCGCTGGTGCACGTCAGCGGTGATTTCCTGCTGATCGCCGCACGCAAGGAAGAACGCATCCTGCCCGGCAGCGTGGTGCGCGATGCACTGAAGGACAAGGTCGATGAGATCGAAGCCGAGCAGATGCGTAAGGTCTACAAGAAGGAGCGCGACCAGCTCAAGGACGACATCGTGCAGACCTTCCTGCCACGCGCCTTTATCCGCAAATCCGCTACTTTCGCCGCCATCGCGCCCAAGCAGGGCCTGATCCTGGTCGACTCGGCCAGCGCCAAACGCGCCGAAGACCTGCTGTCGACCCTGCGTGAAGCCATCGGCTCGCTGCCAGTACGCCCATTGACCGTGAAGATCGCGCCAAGCGCCACCCTCACCGACTGGGTCAAAGTTCAGCAAGCCGCACCAGACTTCCATGTGCTCGATGAGTGCGAACTGCGCGACACCCACGAAGACGGCGGCGTCGTGCGCTGCAAGCGCCAGGACCTGACCAGCGATGAAATCCAGCTGCACATGACCGCCGGCAAGCAGGTGACTCAACTGTCCCTGGCCTGGCAGGACAAGCTGTCCTTCGTGCTCGACGACAAGCTGGTGGTCAAGCGCCTGCGCTTCGAAGACCTGCTGCAAGATCAGGCCGAACAGGACGGTGGCGACGACGACCTCGGCCAGCAGGACGCCAGCTTTACGCTGATGATGCTGACCCTGGTGGACTTCCTCCCGGCGCTGTTCGAAGCCCTGGGCGGCGAAGAGACTCCCCAGGGGATCTAAACCACTGCACAGCCGTAGAGGAACCAAAGAAACAGCCCACTGGTCCTCTGCGGCTTGCCCTGACCCTGCCAATGTGCAAAATACTGCACAGCGTGAGGACGACCTCACCACTGCGCACGTGATTACCTCGGGACGACCCTCTATCTGTAATAGGAGGTTTTTATGTCCTGGATCATTCTGCTGCTGGCTGGCCTGTTTGAGGTTGGCTGGGCTGTCGGCCTGAAATACACCGACGGTTTTACCCGCCCTCTCCCCACCCTCCTGACTGTTGCGGCGATCATCGTCAGCCTGGCATTGCTCGGCCTGGCCATGAAGGAATTGCCCCTGGGCACCGCCTATGCAATCTGGACCGGTGTCGGCGCCGTGGGTACGGTGATTGCCGGCATCATGCTGTTTGGCGAGGCCGTGACGCTGCTGCGTATAGCCAGCGTGGCACTGATCGTCTGCGGGCTGGTGGGCCTCAAGCTGAGTCACTAGCAGCCGCGCGGTGTCTCCGTAGGAGCGTGGGGGACGCCTAGTTCCATGCCCGCGATAGCGGTTCGCGGGCATGGCCCGCTCCTACCCACCGTATGCACCGCTGCATCCTCAGCGCCACTCCCCGCGCAGCTCCGCCACCCGGGCCTGCAATAGCTCGCGCTTGACCAGCTCGGGCGCTACCGGCGTACCGGCTACCAGGGTGATGCGCGACCACAGGCGTTTGAACAAGCCCTTGTGCGGATCACGGCTGAAAAAGCTACCCCACAAGCCCTGCAGCGCCATGGGAATCACCGGCACCGGGTTGGCTTCGACGATGCGCTCGATGCCGTTCTTGAACTCATTCAGCTCGCCATCGGTGGTCAGTTTGCCTTCCGGGAAGATGCACACCACTTCGCCATTGCGCAGGTATTCGGCGATTTTCTTGAACGCTGCGTCATAGATCAGCAGGTCTTCATTGCGCCCGGCAATCGGCACGGTGCCGGCGGTGCGGAAGATAAAATTGAGCACCGGCAGGTTGTAGATCTTGTAGTACATGACAAAACGCACCGGCCTGCGCACCGCGCCGCCGATCAGCAACGCATCGACAAACGACACGTGGTTGCACACCAGCACCGCCGAACCTTCATCCGGAATCGCCTCCAGCCCCTTGTGCTCAACCCGGTACATCGAGTGGCTGAGCAGCCAGATCATAAAGCGCATGCTGAATTCGGGGACGATCTTGAAGATGTAGCTGTTGACCGCGATGTTCATCAGCGAAATGGTCAGAAACAGCTGCGGAATCGACAGCTCGGCAACGCTGAGAAAGAGGATCGAGACAATCGCCGAAATCACCATAAACAGCGCATTAAGGATGTTGTTGGCCGCGATCACCCGCGCCCGCTCATGCTCCACGGTGCGCGACTGGATCAGCGCATACAGCGGCACGATATAAAAACCGCCAAACAGACCGATACCGAGGATCGAGCCAAGAATCCACCAGGCCTGGTCAATGCTCAGCACCGCCAGCCAGTCATGCGCCACCGCCGCCTCGGGGAAACCGCCGGAAAACCACCACAGCAGAATGCCAAACAGGGTCAGGCCGATCGAGCCGAACGGCACAAGGCCGATTTCCACTTTGTGCCCACTCATGCGCTCGCAGAGCATCGAACCCAACGCAATGCCCACCGAGAACACGGTCAGAATCAGCGTCACCACGCTTTCATCGCCGTACAGCCATTCTTTGGCATAGGCCGGAATCTGCGTCAGGTATACCGCGCCGAGAAACCAGAACCAGGAGTTACCCACCAGCGAGCGCGATACCGCCGGACGCTGGCCCAGGCCGAGTTTCATGATTAACCAGGACTGGCGCGGGATGTTCCAATCCAGCTTGAGCTGCGGCATCGCCGCTGATGCGGTGGGAATACTGCGACTGGCCAGATAACCCAGCACCGCCACCAGCACCACACAGGCCGCGACAATATGCGCGTAACCGCTGCTGGCCATAATGATGCCCGCACCAATGGTGCCGGCGAGAATGGCCAAAAACGTGCCCATTTCCACCAGCGCGTTGCCGCCTACCAGCTCCTCCTCACGCAGGTGCTGCGGCAGGATCGAATATTTAACCGGGCCGAACAGCGCCGACTGGGTGCCCATGGCAAACAGCACCGCGAGCATCATGGGCAGGTTGCCGAGCAGCACCCCGACAGCGCCGAGCAGCATGATCACGATCTCGGCGAACTTGATCTTACGGATCAGCGAGTCCTTGGCGAACTTCTCACCAAACTGGCCGCCAAGGGCCGAGAACAGGAAGAACGGCAGGATAAACAGCAGGGCGCAGAGGTTGATCAGCAAGGCCTTATCGGCCCCGGAGCTGATCTTGAACAGAATGGCGAGAATCAGTGATTGCTTGAAGATGTTGTCGTTGAAAGCACCCAGCAGCTGGGTGATAAAAAACGGCAAAAAGCGCTTTTTACCCAGCAATGCGAATTGTGATTGTTCGGTCATCGTCCGTGTACCTGTCTGCAGTGGCCAAGCGGGTTGTCAGGCATTTGACTGCAAGAACACCTCACAAAGCCACAGCGAAACATGCCTTTTGCTGCATTTTCTACAAATGCAGGCGGCAAATAACCCTGCTTACAAGGGCAATTGCCCCAATAACCAGCGCACTATAAAGAACACCAGCAAACCGCCGCCAATGGTAGCCAACAGATGCCGGGTCAGCGCAGCAATGGCAATGGTCGCAAGGCCCGCCAGCAGGTAGGCATTGTCCAGGCTGAACGCCCACTGCTGGCCATCGGGAATCAGCATGCCCGGCAGCACGATGGCGCTCAATACAGCGGTCGGCACGTAATGCAGGCCCTGACGCACCAGCGGCGGGAAACGCAGCTCGGGAAAGGCAAACAGGCTGTAGCGAATCGCAAAAGTGATCAGTGCCATACCGAGAATCAGCAGCCAGATAGCCATCACGCGCCCTCCCCGACAGTCACCGGTGTTTTACCGCGCTCCAGCCATACGCCGACTGTAATGCCGCTGAGGGCAGCCGCCATCAGCCCCAACTTGTACGGCCAGGCATGACACAGCAGCGCCACCGCGCCGGCCACCAGAGCCGCAGCAATCTGCGGTTGGTTGCGCAATGCTGGCACCACGATGCCGATAAAGGTCGCCAGCATGGCGAAATCCAACCCCCAGCCTGCGAGGTTAGGCACACTCTGGCCAAACAACGCACCGACCAGCGAGCTGGATACCCAGGACAGATAAAGCGCCAATGCCACGCCAGCGTGATACCACTGGCCATGCTCAGTCATACCGCGAGCCAGGTAACGGCGCTGCACCACGGCAAAAGTTTCATCGGTCAAACCGAACGCCAACGGCACCCGCCAGCGCTGTGACAAGCGCCCGACATAAGGCTGCAGCGCCGCGCTGTAAAGCACATGGCGCAGGTTGACCACCAGCGTGGTGAGCAGAATCACCACCGCACCGCTGCCCAGGGTCAGCAAACTGATGGCAATAAACTGTGCCGAGCCGGCATACACCAGCAAGGACATACCCACCGCCTGCCCCAGGCTAAGCCCGGCCAGGCTGGCCAGCGCGCCGTAGATCAGACCAAACGGTAGGATGCCGACGATCATCGGGATACTGTCGCGAACTCCATAAAAAAACTGCTGCATACGGCTCATGTGCCCTCCTTTGCTGCATAGCCTGCCGCATCGCGATCACAGCGTCTTGCACAATCTTGCGTATCAACACAGCCACAGACTGACTTGCCGCAATACGCGCCACTGCTCACTGACTAAACTGCCAACACCTTTCACTCAGGATGCCCCCATGCCGGAAGCCCTCGACACCCTGCTGAATTTCGCCAGCGCCCTGGCCGCCGGCCTATTGATTGGTGCCGAGCGAGGCTGGCAGGGGCGTAATACCGAGGATAGCCAGTTGGTTGCGGGAATCCGCACCTTCGCCCTGAGCAGCCTGCTCGGCGCTTTTGCCATGCTGCTCGGTGAGCACTTCGGCGTAGTCGCCTGGGCAGTAATCTTCAGTGGCTTTGCCCTCTTGGTGGTGGCCTCCTACTTTGGCGAGTTGCAGCGTCTGGGCGACCTGGGCCTGACCAGTGAAGTGGCGCTGTTGATCACCTTCCTACTCGGCAGCCTGGCCATGGCTGGTTATGCCGGGCTGGCGGCGGCCGGCGCGGTGGCGGTTGCGCTGTTGCTGAGCCTCAAACAATCACTGCACGGCGCCCTGCAGCGGCTTAGCGAGGCGGAACTGTCCGGTGCGCTGAAGCTGCTATTTATTTCCCTGGTCATGCTGCCGGCGCTGCCCAACCAGGGCTACGGCCCCTGGCAAGCATTCAACCCCTACGCCATCTGGTGGATGGTGGTACTGATCGCCAGCATCGGCTTTGCCGCCTATGTGGCGATTCGCCTGGTAGGGATGCGCCACGGTTTATTGATTACCGCACTGCTGGGCGGCGTGGTGTCGTCCACCGCCATGACCGTGACCCTTGCGCGTTTGGCCCAAGGACGCAACCTGCAGGCGATTCTGGCCTGCGGCCTGCTCGCCACCTCGGCGCTGATGTTTCCAAGGGTGTTGCTGGAGGTCGGTCTGGTCAACGCCAGCCTGCTGCCGCAACTGGCCTGGCCCTTGGGCATCGCCACTCTGGTATACACCGGCGGCGCGCTGCTGTACTTCCGCCGCGCCGGCACCGAGAGTGAAGAACAGGCCGAGCCGCCGCTAAAAAACCCTTTCGAGCTGGGGCCCGCGCTGCGTTTTGCCGCGTTACTGGCGTTGATCCTGCTGCTGGTCGAAGCCGCACAGCACTGGCTCGGCGATGTCGGTGTCTACCTGGTGGCGCTGCTCTCGGGGCTGGCCGATGTCGATGCCATCACCCTGTCGCTGGCCCGCAGCGCCAAGGGCGAACTGGATGCCCAGGTGGCGGTACAGGGGATATTTCTCGCCGCACTAAGCAACAGCCTGGTCAAAGGCTTTCTGGTCGCGCTGATCGGCGGCCGCAAGCTGGCGCTGATGACCCTGCCGGTAATGGCCGCCGGTCTGCTGGCGGGTGCAGCGGTATTACTGCTGTTTTGAATCGCTGGCGCGCTCAACTCGCAGTTGGCCGCCCAACTAAGGGCTGGACTTA
This sequence comes from Pseudomonas sp. C7.1, assembly GCF_056312395.1. NCBI lineage: Bacteria > Pseudomonadati > Pseudomonadota > Gammaproteobacteria > Pseudomonadales > Pseudomonadaceae > Pseudomonas > Pseudomonas sp. C7.1. The sequence continues at coordinate 2,011,356 of NZ_JBWDTL010000003.1, forward strand.
CCTTGCAATCCCCCGAATCCCGCCTCGGTAAAACAGTGCAACGCCACGTCTCATATGGTTTAAAGCCGAATCAGTAACACCGCGACTGACTCGGCAGATAACCCTGACGCTGGCTAGGCAGATGCGCCCGGAGCATCCAACAATAACCGTGGCATCACATGATGCAACGGCCAGCCATGATACTCCGGAGACACCGCATGCCCATCGACCACGCCGCAATCTTCCAACAAAGCTTAAAGCCACGCGCTCTGCGGCTACGCGCATGAACGCACCAGCAATGCTGCCAAACGATGGGCTGCAAGCCGAGCAGCTGCGGATTCAAGGCGATGGCGTGCAGCTGGCGACCTATCGTTGGGGCAAAACAAACGGCCCAACTCTGCTGCTGGTACATGGTTATCCGGACAACCACGAAATCTGGCTGCCACTGGTGCGCGAGCTGGCAGGCGATTACCAGATCATTGCCTACGACGTGCGTGGCTTTGGGGCATCGGATATTCCGCACAAGCGCCTGGACTATCACCTGGCAAAGCTGGCCAATGACCTGGAAGCCGTGATCAAGACCCTAAGCCCCGACCAGCCGGTACATCTAGTGGCCCATGACTGGGGCTCGATTCAGGCCTGGGAAGCGGTCACCGAACCGCGCATTCAGCCACTGCTAGCGTCCTATACCAGCATCTCCGGCCCCTGCCTGGACCATGTCGGCCACTGGATGCGCGACACACTCAAGCAGAAGACTCCGCGTGCGCTGCTGCAGGTACTCGGGCAACTGCTCAGTTCCTGGTACATCGCCCTGTTTCACACCCCACTGCTGCCCGAGCTGACCTGGCGCCTGGGCCTGGACCGCGCCTGGCCACAGCTGCTGCGCAAGGTCGAAGGGCTGCGTAATGTGCCGATCAGCAGCAGCCAACGCTCCGACGGTGTGCATGGGGTCAAGCTGTACCGCGCCAATTTTATCCGCAGCCTGTTCAGGCCACGCCTGCGTCATACCCAGGTGCCGGTGCAGCTGATCGTGCCGACCCGCGACCGCTTCGTACGGCCGCAGCTGTTTGATCAGCTGCAACATTGGGCGCCCAGGCTGCAACGGCGCGAGGTCAATGCCGGGCATTGGCAACTGCTGGCCGAGCCGCAACAACTGGCCAAGTGGCTGCGTGAGTTCACCGCACACATCCAAGCGGCTGCGCAGACAAGGCCAACAAGCGCGTAAGCCGCAGGAGTGACGGGAAGACCCAGCCCCATGGCCGCGAAATAATCCATCAGCGCGGCTCGCGGGCATGGCCCGCTCCTACGGGGGGCAATAGATGCGTTACTCGCTGGTCTCGTCCAGCACCATCACCCCAGCCGCCTGTTCAAGTAGCTCGGCAGGCAAGCTCTTGCTGGCGCGGGCGCCGAGCAGTTTGAGGTTTTCCACCCGGCTGATGATATTACCGCGCCCGTCACAGAGCTTGTTGCGCGCCCCGGCATAGGCCTTATCGAGTTGCTGCAGGCGCGCGCCCACTTCATCCAGGTCCTGAATAAAAGCGACAAACTTGTCGTACAGCGCCCCGGCGCGCTCGGCGATCTCGCGGGCGTTCTGGCTTTGTCGCTCTTGGCGCCACAGACTGTCGATCACCCGCAAGGTGGCCAGCAGTGTGGTCGGACTGACGATAACGATGTGCTGATCAAAGGCCTCCTGAAACAGGCTAGGATCAGCCTGCAACGCCGCAGCAAAAGCCGCCTCGATCGGCACGAACAGCAGCACGAAATCCAGGCTGTGTAGGCCTTCCAGGCGCTGATAATCCTTGAGCGACAAGCCCTTCAAATGGCTGCGCAGTGACAGCACATGCTGCTTGAGCGCTTGCTGCCGGCTGGCGTCGTCTTCAGCAGCAATATAGTGCTGGTAAGCGGTCAGGCTGACCTTGGCGTCCACCACCACCTGCTTGTCACCGGGTAACTGGATCAGCACATCAGGCTGGAAGCGCTCGCCATCGGCGCTCTTCAAGCTGACCTGGGTCTGGTATTCGCGGCCCTTCTCCAGACCTGCATGCTCCAGCACCCGCTCCAGCACCAGCTCGCCCCAGTTGCCCTGGGTTTTCTGGCCCTTGAGGGCGCGGGTCAGGTTGGTGGCTTCATCGCCCAGGCGCTGGTTGAGCTGTTGCAGGCGCTCCAGCTCCTTGCCCAGGGAAAAGCGCTCGCGGGCTTCCTGCTGATAGCTTTCTTGCACACGTTTTTCGAAGGACTGGATACGCTCCTTGAGCGGGTCAAGCAACTGACCAAGCTGCTGCTGGCTGGTCTCGGCAAAACGCTGCTCGCGCTCATCGAAGATCTTTCCAGCCAGCTCGGCAAACTGCGCGCGCAGCTCATCACGCGAACCTTGCAGGTCGCTCAGGCGCTGTTGATGGCTGTCTTGCTGTTCCTTGAGTTCGGCGCTAAGGGCTGCACGCTGGGCATCCAGGCGGCGGATTTCAGCTTCCTGCTGTTCGCGTTGATTGCCCCAGGCCTGGGCGGCTTCGCGAGCGATCTGCCGCTCCTGTTGCAGCAAATCAGCTTCACGGCGTAGCGCCGCAAGCTCAGCCTGCTGATCGGCCTTGATCTCGCTGATCTCGGCGACCTCATCACGGCAATCATCCAACTGCGCCGCGAGGCCGGTCTGGGCCAGCTGTACGTTACTCAGGCGCTCTTGTAGCAGGCTGCATTCCAGCTGCTGACTGGCCAGGCGGCGCTGCAGCGACCAAGCCATATAAAGAAGGGGAAGTACCGCAGCGGCAAAACCGAGCAGTGCAGGCGCCAACGCGGCGGGCAGATCGATGGGCATAAGCGGCTCCGCTGAAAAGTACTGGCAGTATAACCAGTACCTCTGGCTGCGTCAGAGCTGTTTAAGCAGTTGCTGCGCCTCTAGCGACCCCTGCCCCGCAGCCAGCTCCAGCCAATGGCGAGCCTGCTGCGGTTCTTTGTTGCGCGGTTGGCTATACAGCTGGCCCAGCTCAAGTTGGGCGCCCATATCACCAGCACGAGCGGCCTGGCGCAGCAGCTCAAAGCCTATGCGCCGATCACGGGGGTTACCGCAATCGCGGCAGAGCATTTGCCCCAGTCGGCTCTGCGCCTGAACCACGCCTTGCAAGGCGGGCTGCTTGAGCAGATGGCCAGCAAAGCGTTTGACGCTGGCAGCATGCCCGAGGCGAGGACTGTCCAGTAGCCAAAGCGCCACACGGGTGGGCAGACGAGGGGCAGTGGTTGCAGCGATAGGTAGTCGAGTGATTACGCGAGGCATAAGAAGCAGCGGCAGCCGGGAAGGCGCGCAACTCTACTCCTTTTTTCGCCAAGGTAAAGGCTTGCAAAAAAGCGCCAACCAGCGGTCTAGAGCAAGCGCTCGGGTTAATCCACAGAAGCTGTGGATAACTTCGTGGATAACATGGGAGCAAGCGGCCTCAGCGCCTATGGCGTGGGGCCCAAGGTCAAACTGGTGATTTTTTCACCAGCACAAAAAATCCATATATTTCATTGACTTATAAAATCAATAAAAAGAATCAAGGGTTTACGTCAAGCACTGCATGCAGCTTGACAAGGCGCATCGCAATTGTGCACAAGTCGCTGCGTCACGCCGTCGCACTGCTCTTTTTCAGGGCAAAACACCTTGAAAATGCCGTACCAGCTAAGCCGGGCGCGGCAGGCGGCCATCGACCTGATACGCAGCCAAGCGAAAGACCTTCGGGGTATCCGGCACTTGGGCATTTTTGAAGGCGACATAGTCGTCGGTGGTTTCGCATAACCAGCTCAGCAGGTTGCGCGGGCGTTTTTCGGCCAACGCCGCTGGCACGAACAGCGCAACATTGTTGCCCTTGAGCGGGCAGCGCGCTGAGCGGTATTCGAACGCCTCCACCCCTGCCCTGCGCATGGCTGCGCCCAATGCCTGACAGGCGTGGTAGGCGCTGGCATGACAAAGCTCAGCCTGGAAATCCGTAAACGGCGGGCGCTGCAACTGAATGCCGCGCTCAACCTGGTAGCGCGCTTCGAAGGTGCAATGCTCGGAAAGGATGCGCCCACTCGGCGGCGCGATGCTCATGCCGTCCCAGAGCAGAAAGCGGTAATACGCGGCCTCGGCCATGGCGGTTTCGATACGCAGCGCGCCATAGAACAGGCTCGGCTCATGCACCGAACCAAAACGCGAGCCCCAGCGCAGCGGTGGATAACGGAACGGGGTTTTCAGCAGATAATGCAGCGGTTCGGCACTCTGCGGCAGCGGTGGCTTGCTGGTTTCCAGCAACTCCTCAAGCAGCGCCTGCTCGGCGAGGGTGTCAACCAGCTGCAACGTGGCGACCTGGGCCTGGCTTTCCACCAAACGCACCAGGCGGCCGCGCAATGGCTTGATCTGGGCAGGGCCTTGGCAGTGTTGCCAGATATCCATGGTGGTGTTGTCCTTAACTTTTATTATTGTTGGGTGCCGCCTTGTAGCTTGATATTGAGAAGCTGCTTTAGGGCCTCGCGAGCTAGAGTCATGCAAGGCGCTACGTTAGTAACAGCCTCCGGCTGGTCAAGCGGCGAGGAAGCGGAGTGTACTTTTGTACATGAGCATTCCGAGCCTGCTTTCAACGCAGCAGGGCCGACGCGCAGCAGGTCATAAACAGCTTCTAGCCTTTGCCACGAATCGCATCAAGATATTCAACAACCCTCACCAGCCCCTGAACCTGCAGCATCAGGGACAGAGGCGGCGCATCCAGATGGCGGTTATCGGTGCGCAGAAAATGCTGCATATCCACCAGATTGCCGCCGAACAGGGCAAACAGTGAGCGGTATACGCGAATCAGCAATAGGGCCAGTTCACCGGTCTTGCTATGCACCCGCAGGCCACCTTCGGCCCAGCGCGAGATGGCCGTGCGGTGTACGCCAATGATGTCTGCCAGCTCTTGCTGAGTCAGGCCCAGCTGTTCACGGGTGTTGAGTAGCGCTTTGGCCAGCACCGCATCCGCGTCGGCAACCGGTCGAATCAATGCGCTCATCACGACCTCCTACTTTCACAATGTGTGTTTACAGCAAAGCTATCACTAAATGCTGTAATTACACAGAACAGAATAACCTATGATTGGCAGCTTGCCAGACATGGGTTACCGTCCTGCCACGTAACTCCCCTCACTATGGATCAGTGCTTATGCCCAGCCGGCGCACCTGGCTGCGACTTATCAGTTGCCTGGTTTTACTGCTCGCCCTACTTGGCGCTTACGGCTATCTGAGCCTGAGCCGCCTGCTTGAGCGCGAGCAGATCGAAATCTTCGAGTGGCAGGGCCTGGGAATATCCACCCAGAGTATCCAGCTTGATCAGCTCAGCCTGCGGCACCCCAGCGGCGCAGTGCAGCTGCAACAGGTGCAATTGCGCTGGAGTGGCTTCAGCCTGGCGCTGCCCTTCTGGCAGCAGGTGCAGGTCACGAGCCTGCAACTCAATCTGCCCTCTCAACCAGCACCAGCAGCTGGCGACAGCTCGGATTTTGTGCTGCCGCTTGAGCAGATCGCAGCTTTTGTCAGCCTGTTACCGCAGCGCGTGCATATCGATGCACTGCAGGTCGAGCTGCCCTGCGCCGATACGCGCTGCCATCTGTTGGGCGATCTGCTGCTACGCAAAGACGCCGCACAGCTTGATGTGCAGCTCAATCTGCAGCACCAGCAGGACCAATTGCGCTGGCAGGCTCAGCTACAGGGCGACCCCACAGCTGCAGCGCTGCAACTGAGCCTGGCGATCAATCAACAACCGCAACTGCAGCTCAGCAGCAGCCTGCAACAAAATGCCGCTGGGCAACGCTGGCAAGGTGAGTTCACCGGCGACCTGCAGCAAAGCAAGGCGCTGCACAGCTGGCTAAGCCAATGGCTGCCCAACGCCGCAGGCACGCTGCCAGATACGCCGGCAGCAGCGCAGTTACAGGCCAGCTGGCAACTGCAGCTTGCCCCTGGCCCACTCAGCGTGGCGCAGCTGCAACAGGCCAGTGGCCAATTACAGGCCAATGCCAACCTGCCAGAACCCTGGCCAATTCCCGCTATCGGCGAACTGCAGGGCAGCTTCGACCTGTCCGCCAAGGCGCTGGATGGACAGTGGCTGGCTGATAGCCTGAGCGCCGACCTCAGCCTCAAGCAGATTGCCCATGACCTTATCAGCGGCGTACCGGTAGAACTGCATCCCGAAGCGCTGCAGCTAACTATCCAGGCCACAGAAACGCCTGCTGCTATTGCCGAACAATTGAGCGGCCGCGCCCTGCCGTTAACGTTGCAACTCACCGGCAAGGGCCGTAGCCCGTTCGAGTTAAAGGGCATGCTGATCCTGGCCAATGGCCTGCCCTGGGGGCTGCAACTGCTGGACGCCAGCCTTAGCGCATCCAGCCCGGCATTGCAGCTGGACAGCTGGAAGATCGGTGCGCTGCAGACGCAAGTGCAACTCGACGCCTATCTGGACCCACAGCAGTTGAATCTCGCACTCGGTAAAGGCTCACAGCTCAGCCTTGAGCATCTGCACAGCGGCGAGATCAGCGCGCAGCAACTCAAGGCCAGCAGCAGCGGGCTAAAGCTGCAGGCACAACTGGTGGCAGGCGCACTGCAAGACTGGCAGCTGCAAGGCCCCCTCGACCTCAGTGCGCACCTGCAGCATGCGCAATTGCAGCCCCAACGCTGGTACTGGCAAGGCCCGGTGAATGCCAGCCAGCAGCAGGCGGAACTGAACGGCACGTTGCGTAACGATGCGGGGTTGCAACTCAAGCTGCAGGCGCAACACAACAGCGCCAAGGGTCTGAGCCTGCAAGCACAGCTGACGGAACTGTTTCTGCGCGGCGGCAACCCATTGCAAGGCAGCTTCAGCGCCTGGCCAGCCTTGCTGGAGCTGAACAATGGCCGCCTGAATGGCAATGCCAACCTGACCCTGGCCAGCGACCAGCAACTGCCCACGATCAAGCTCGAAATTACCGGCAAGGGCCTTGGCGGGATTTATGACCGCACCGCGCTGGAGGGCCTGGACAGCCGCCTGAATGTGCGTGTCGACCCCAAGCAGCTGCAGCTTGAACTAAGTGAGCTGCGTCTGGCCCAGGCCAACCCCGGCATGCCACTGGGACCGCTCCAACTTAAAGGCCGCTACAGCGCCGCGCTAAACACACCGGGCCAGGGCCAACTGCACCTGCAGCACGCCGAAGCGGCGCTAATGGGCGGCACGCTGCAACTTGCGCCAGGTAAGTGGAGCCTAGCCGCCGAGTCATTGGTGTTCCCCGTGCGGGTGCAGGGTTTGGAACTTGAGCAGCTGTTTATCCTCTATCCCACAGAAGGTTTAGCCGGCACAGGCACCCTCGATGGCAACTTGCCGCTGCAGATCAGCAGCCAGGGCGTCACCATTGAACAAGGCCAGCTAAGCGCGCGTAAACCTGGCGGCAAGCTGCAGTTTCACTCAGCACGCATCCGCGCCCTGGGCCGCAGTAACCCGGCGATGCAATTGGTGACTCAATCACTGGAGGATTTTCGCTTTACTACCCTCAGCAGCCAGGTCAACTACGATCAGCAAGGCAAGCTAACCCTGGCCATGCGCCTGGAGGGACAGAACCCGGCCATCGAACAAGGCCGGCCGATTCACTTCAATATCAACCTGGAAGAAGATATTCCGACGTTGCTGGCCAGCCTGCAACTGACCGACAAAGTCAGCGACATCATCAAGCAACGCGTGCAACAGCGTATGCTGGAGCGCAATGCCAAAACGGCCCCGACAGAGCCATGACCAAGGAGAAGCGCCATGCGCTTGCGTAGTTATTTCGCCGTCCTGCTACTAGGGCTGCTCAGCACGGCTTGCACCCCAACCGTGCAGCTGGCGATGCCCAATGAGCCGATCAACATCAACCTCAATGTGAAGATCGAGCACGAAATTTATATCAAGGTGGATAAAGCCCTGGACAACATGTTCAGCGAATCCAGCGGATTGTTCTAAGGAGCCCGAACATGAATCTCTCTAAGCGCATCGCCAGCCTGTTACTGCTGCTCAGCCTAAGCCTGCCGGCCGTAGCCCTGAACCTTAACGAAGCCATGCCGGCCCTGGGCGACGCCAAAGCCAGCGGCCAATTGGGCGAAATGCCTAACGGCTATCTGGGAGTTGTCAGCCCTGGCGGCCAAGCCGCAGAAATCGCACAGCTGATAAACCAGGCCCGCCGCGCCGAATACCAGAAGCTGGCCGCGCAGAACGGCATCCAGCTAACGGATGTAGAAACCATTGCCGGGCAGAAAGCCCTGGATAAAACCCCCGCCGGGCAATACATCCAGCTGAAGGGTAAGTGGCAGCGTAAATAACTTGCCGCAAGAACAAAAAAGGAGCGCACTGCGCTCCTTTTTTGTTCTACACGCCAGCATTTAGCGCTGCCCAGTGCAGCTCATCTGAGCATTTGAAACCACAGCCATACTGCTGGCCATGCAACAACAGGTCGAACTGCTCCGACCTGTTGTTGTTAGCTGATCTGCAAGGGCTGCAGATCAGCTAGCGGGCATCAGCGCTGCGACGCCATGTTCTGGCTGATGATGATTTCCACCCGCCGATTCATCTGCCGACCTGAAGCCGACTCATTACCGGCAACCGGCATGCTCTCGCCTTTACCGGAAGCACCCAGACGGCTTGGGGAAACACCCTGGCTGATCAGATAATGCATCACCGAGTCAGCGCGGCGCTGCGACAGGCTCAGGTTCGTTTCCTCGCTGCCAACGCTGTCGGTATGCCCTTCAATCAGCACCTGACGCTCAGGGTTCTGATTGAGGAAAATCGCCAGTTTGCCCAGATTGTTCGCCGTACCCGCACGCAACTCGGCACGCCCGGTAGCGAACAGCAGATCGCCCAGGGTCATCACCAGGCCACGCTCGGTTTCTTTGGCATTGAGCTCATCAATCTGTTGCTGCAGCAGGCTGTTCTGCCGCTGCGCCTGATCGGCCTCGCGGGTACGCGAGTCCAGGCGCGCGCCTTCGCGCTGCTGGCTGAGGATTTTGCGCTGGTCTTCATAGAAGCGTGTCTGCGCCAGGGCCATGGCGATTTCCACCTTGCGGTCAGCCATCACCACCAGATGCTGGCCCAGGGCCTGCTCTTCTTCCTCATCCTTGCGCGGCTGCTCGGCAACGATCACCGCATCTTCGGCGGCCTTGAGCGCTACCGGCGCACGGGTACTCAGGTGCGGATCAGCTTGCAGACGGGTGAGCTTGTTGCGGACATCGGCGGCGCCTTGCGGCATGCTCGGTTGCGCGGCGCAACCGACCAGGGCCAGGCTGATCGCGGTGGCCAACAGCAAGTGCTGAACGTTATGGGCAAGGTTCATTGTTGAGCTCCAGTGTTGCGTTGCATTTCCTGCTTCAAGCTGTTGGTGCTTTTCTGCATTTCGTCATTGACCACTTTGGCCTTGGTCGCCTGAGACTTGGCCAGGGCCAGCTGAGCCTCAACCCGCGACTGATTAGCCAGGCGCTCGGCCAGGAGCATTTCTTCGCGCTGTACAGCCAGGTTGGCAGCGGAAAGTTTCTCCCGCGCAACGCCCAACTCCGGCGAGGCGTAGTCAGCAACACGTGCCTGCTCGGCACTTTTAATAGCCGACTCGGCAGCCTGCAACGCCTGGCTTGGTGGCAGGGGTGGTGAAGCGCAGGCGCTAAGTACCAGCAGCCCGGCACACAGACCGGCCAGACGCAACGCAGCCATACCATCAACGATGGATGAAGTCCTATTCATAGGGATGTCCTCAGAAACAATTACGGATGAGCACGCGGCAGACTAAGCTGCGCACGGGCCCAGATGGGCTAAGCCGCAGCGCCTATCAGCGCGGCAGACAGCATTCTCGATCGCCAGGGCAATCACCTGCGACGCAGCTGGGCGTGACGCTTTGCGCCAGGCTCATGGCAATCATCAGGTTGCCCACAGCCAAACCGGCATAGGCAATAGCAAACGCCAGCAAGAGCGGGCGGTAGTGGATTTTCATCGCACATCTCCAAAAGCCATTTCAGGCGATACGCGCGAATTTCGAGCTTTAAACGCTGCTGTTACGCCACGCATGCAGCTCGCAGCGAGAAGAATCGCAGCGATACCCAGGCCTGTCGGTACGCTGTCGCGCATAAGCAAATAATTCACCCAAACACTTTCGTCCCTGCGTATGCAGGCGCACAGACATGGCCATCCACGCTACCTAATCTGGCAGTTCGGCCGTCGGCGACGGCTCACGATTAGGAGCAGGAAAATGGACCTCTACCGCCACCACGTATCAGGATTTTTTACCCAACGCAGCACCGCTGAGCAGGCGCAGGCCCAATTGCTTGAACGCGGCATGCACACCGAACAACTGCACATCGTTGCCGGCAACGCCGATGCTCCGCCCGCCCCTGCGCCACAGGCCAAAAGCAACAAGGTGTTGAAGGACATGCTGGTCGACATTGCCATTGGTGCAGGCATTGGTATCGGCACCGGTGCCTTGATCGCCGTGGCGATGATTGTCAGCGAAGCCAGCCTGTTCCATGCCAGCCCGATGCTCGCACCCTTCTCCCTGATGGGTATGGGAGGGTTTATCGGCGGCTTTCTCGGCAGTGTGATCGGCGCGTCATCGGGCGCCGGGCAACATAACGGGCGCTTTGCCAAGCTGGTGAACAACGCCATTACTCATGGTGATGTGGTGCTGGTGGCACAAACCCACAATGAGCAGGAAACCCGCATGGCCCGTGAAGTAATCAAGGCCACTTCAGGCTTGGTCAAGGACATCAACATGGCCGACGCTACAGGGCTGCAGACGCCACGCTGAGAGCAGGACCTTACTGAGTCAGTGTCAGCAGAATATCGGCATACCAGGTGCAGTTGAGACCCAGAGCCTCGTCCAGCTCAAGATCACGATTGCCCAGGTCAAGCCGCGCCGAATGCACACCCAGCAGCACCCAGGGCAAGCCATCCTCGCCAGTGCCCGGCGCGCGCATCACCACCGGCGCGCCACTGGTGCCGCGATGCGTGCGGGCATCGGTAAGAAAGTAACCCTGGCCCTGAAAACGCAAACCGAACGACGACGCCACCACGGCATGCCGCACCACCGCGACATGGTGCAGAGTGTCGTGAAAACCCAAGGGGAAGCCCACTACCAGCAGTGAGGTGCCAACCTCCACCGGGGTTTGCGGCTGCAACAGGTGCGCCGGGGTAAAGGCGTGATAAACCATACTCGCCGGCAGCGCCGCTCGATTGATCTCCAACACCGCCACATCAACCTCGCCGGCGCCATCGCAGCCTTGCCGCCAGAGGCTCTGACCATCGCGATAGAGCGGCATGGAGAAGCCGGTGGTCTGCGCCACATTGTGCAAATCGGTGTGCACTTCGATTTCGATACGGTCCGGAAAATGCTGGCTCGGCTCATCAATCATCACGTGCCGACTGGTCACCAGAAACAGGCGCTCATCACGGGCGAAGAAAAAACCACTGGCATTGGTCAACAGCTGTTGACCAACAAAGGTACAGACACGCGCAGCAGCCAGCAGCACAGGTTCAATCATCGACATCGCAGCATATCCTTGAGTTGACGGCAGGCATGCCAGAAAAGGCTCATGCGGTCCAAAGCTGAGCAATTGCCACGCCACATCAGCTGTAACGCGGCCAGCAGGCTAGCGGCGCGCCAGCAAGGCGTCGGTTCGCAGGCCCACATAACAGCCCAGCAGCGTGCCGCGCATAAGCAGACCACTTGCCGACATCGCTGACTGCAAGGTCCGAGATAAGCCTGAACGCACAGATCAACGCCGTCAGCGCCATGCATAAACTGACCAAACTGGTGCAACAGCGCACTGGCATGCCCCGCGAGGACGCCAACCAACCGCACCAAAGACTCGTAAATGGCAGCACGCCGGGCAATGCGCGAACACCGCCAAGCGCCCGACTCACTGCAAGCGGTAGCGCGTTAGCTCCGCCGGCGTCAGCACACGCATGCGCCGTGGCTCGGTGCTGTTGATTGCCTCAAGCAGCTCCGGCGGCATCTGCATTTCCTTGAAATAAGCGACCTGAGTTGCCCGGCTCGGCCCAAAGGTAGATGCCGAATGCACCGAATCACTGCCCGCATAGTACGGCCGATGAATACCCACATAACCGCGCACGGTTTTAGTATGCCCCGCCGCCAGCAGGTACACGCAACTGCCCTGGCACACCCCAGTGGACGGCACCATGGCATCGAAGCCGGTTTCCCGCAGCAAGCGCCCCATACGCATGGCCTCGCCTACGCTGCCGCCGATGCTGTCGAGCATGACGATCTTCTTCGCATACGTGCCGGGGTTGGCCTTGATGCCCTTGAGCAGCACTTCGTAATCACCCGGCGTAATATCCTCAGAGACTTTGGCGACAAGAGTCCGCCCAAGGCTCTTATGCTGCCCGGCCTGCACCTCAACCTTGGCCAACGCGGCGCTCGAACACAGCGCTGCCACGCACATAATCACAGCCTGAAACACAGTACGGCTCATAAACCCGGTAAATCCTTAAGCGATGCGGTCAACGGATGGGCGAAGATACCTGTTGCCGGGCAATCGCGCATAATTTGCAGCGTTTACATGCCTCGGCAACCCCTTAAGCAACGCCGCTATCACCCGCACAAGTACCCGCACAAGTGAGAATCCCCGTGGCCCCGATGTTCGAAATCCAGCAGCGCACCCCTGAAATCTACCGCCAGCAAACCCGCCGCAGCACCCTGACCATCGCGGCAATCTTCGTCGCCCTGGCCATGCTGCTGTCGAGCAGCGCCGTGCTGCTATTCGGCACCCCAGGCGGCGACAACTTCCGCTGGAACCTCGGCGGGGTTATCGCCGCCTTAGCGCTGACCGTAGCCCTGGTACGCATGCTGCTCTGGCCACAACCTTTTATGGCCGCCGCCGTATATGGCTGGCGCCTGAAACGCAGCCTGATGCGCATCACCAACCTGATGCACCACGTCAAAGCCGGCGTAGCCGCCCGCGACCCCGTCGCCATGCAACTGCTGCGCTTCTACCATCAAGGCCTGACCCAAATGCACCAACTGGACGGCAACACCAGCGCCCTCAGTGAGGCCGTAGCGGAGATCAATCAACACAAGGAACGCATGGAAGAGCTGGGCCTGGACACCGACCAGCCGCGCCTCAACCCTGACTGGCTTGAAGCCGTGAAAAAGATCCAGCCACTGCCGCGCTAAGCTGGCTAGCGCTGAGGTTAACTAGCAGCTCTCGGAAACGATTTAGGCTGAGAACCGTAATGAACCCATTCGACACGCCCGCAGCACATGGCTACCTCAGCCAATCCTGGCAACGCGCCTGGCGCAACCTGAAACTGCCCGCCCCGGCCGGGTTGTTCGAGCAGCTGCTGGCCGCTTATAACGAACCGCACCGCCACTACCACAGCCAACAGCACCTTATGGAATGCCTCGAACATTTCGACGCAGCGCTCGCCCTAGCAACCGAGCCGGGTGAAGTGGAAATCGCGCTGTGGTTTCACGATGCGATCTACGCACTGCGCGGCTCAGACAATGAACTGCGCAGCGCCGACTGGGCCGTGCAGGCGCTGGCAGCAAGCGCAGCCACAACCCAGGTGCAAACGCGGGTTCACAACCTGATCATGGCCACCCGCCATAACGCCACACCCAGCGATGCCGATCAGCAACTGCTCGTCGACATCGACCTGGCCATACTCGGCGCCACCCCTGAGCGCTTTAGCGAATACGACCGCCAGGTGCGCGCGGAATACAGCTGGGTGCCCGGCCTGCTGTACCGCATCAAACGCAAGGCCGTGCTCAAACACTTCCTCGCCCGCACCCACCTATACAGCACAAGCCACTTCCGGGACCGCTACGAACAACAGGCCAGGGTCAATCTGCTGGCGGCGATTGGATAAGCGCAAACGAGGAGTTGCTTGCGTTAACCCAAAAGCAAAAGCTGTGTACCCGTTAACTGTTGCACGATTGTCGGCTTCCACCGATTAGTCCCCTCGCCCTCCGGGAGAGGGCTAGGGGCGCCCGGCTAGGGTGAGGGGCTAAGCCATCCATACCTCACAACACATGGCTGAGAAAGAGCCCCAAAAGCCCCTGAATCTATGACGAGTTCAGGGACTGAGTAAATTTCGATATGGCGGAAGATGTGGATTCTGAATCCGTCTGTGGGCGTTTCAGTTCGTACGCAGCTCGTTGATCAACTCCGGATGCCGCCCCAGGATTTTGAACAACTGCACCAGCGATTGCGGGGCTTCTGTGCTGCCGCGCTCGTAGCGAGAAAACGCATTTGGCCCACCGCCGAACAGTTCGGCAGCCTCACGCTGGCTCAAGCGCAATTGCTTGCGCACACTGCGAATCAGCTCCTGATTACCGTCCTGGGCGTTCACCTGCTGGCGAAACTCATTCATGGCCCGCATAACGCGCTCACTTTCTGCCGGCCCAGTCAGCGACTCACCGCAGGCATCGCACCAATCGGCTTCTACTGCACTAATTTGGGTGGCCTGCCCCTTGTAGGTGAAGGGCATATCGCGGGCGCCGTGAACCAGTTCCGCCCCGCCGCATACTGGACATTTCATGGTCACTTCTCCTTAAAGGGTACGATCAGCTCAGCTCATCGCCGCCTCCAGGGCCTCGCGGGTCAAGTGATAACGCTACTCGACTACGGCCTGCATCACTAGCTCTAGCTTGATATGGGGTTTACGCTTTTCCATAGGGCAAAAATAGGTCTTATCCCATATAGCGTGTTGCAAGGGCGATAAGTCGTAGGTTGGGTTGAGGAGCAACGCGACGAAGCCCAACGATCCTGCCCCAAGCTGTTGGGCTTCGCTGCGCTCAACGCCAACCTACCTAGGCATGCAGGCTGCAGCCGCGCAAAGCGGGGTAATCCACGCGCGCCAGCCCCACGCAACACATGTCCGGGGGAGAGCCAAAAATAACCTTTTAGGTTAATTCCATCAATGCGGGGTTTTATGAAAAACGATGTGCAAACACGGCTGCGCGACCAACTTCTCTTAGGGGCAGCGTCAACGCCCACACTGCCTGCTGACCGCCACTACTTTGCAAGCCTTCGCCGCCGAGTACAGCAGGCTATACCGGCCGCAAGGCCTACCCCATCGGACTAAAACCGCTCGATGCTGAACAATAGCGCTGTTTCATTCGATCACTATGATCCTTGCGATCATTGTCGTAGCTCGCTCGCCATGTGAGGCTCGCTGTAGGCTTGAGCCGACTACTCGCTGAATATCGGTTGACCGCCAACACGGATGGCCTGCTTACGCTGGTTAACGTCGATAACGATTAGCTTGGCAAATACCGCGATCAGCACCCGTGTAGTCGCTAAACCGACACCCAGGATGACACCATATGCCACGAGGATTGCGCCTCAAAGACCTCGAAAAAGCGCTTGAGAATGGTCAAAAGCATGTATAAATTTTCAGTATTCGTGCTCGATCTTTTACGACCAAACCGTTAGAATGAGCTCCGCCAGGAGACCATTACTATGCAAGACATTGACGCCGTTGACCTTTTCTGTGGTGCTGGCGGGCTGACCGCAGGCCTACTCAAGACCGGTATTAGCGTACGTGCCGGCTACGACATTGATCTCAATTGCGAATATGCCTACAAGACCAATAACGGCGCGGAATTCATCGCCGAAAGTGTCGCCCTTGTAAAAGCTGATGACGTTGCTGCCTGGTATCGCCCAAATCGCCTGAAGCTACTGGCAGGCTGCGCTCCATGCCAGCCATTCTCAAGTTACAACCAAGGCCGTGACACTACCACAGATGTTAAATGGCCCCTGCTCTACTCCTTTGAAAAGCTTATCAAAAGCATCAAACCTGAGCTCGTCACCATGGAGAACGTTCCGGATGTGACCAAGCACCAGGTCTACAATGACTTTGTCAAAGGGCTTGAGGATGAGGGCTACCACATCTGGGCAGACACAATTCGCTGCATCGACTACGGTCTTCCCCAACATCGCCGTCGTCATGTACTGCTCGCCTCCAAGCTCGGCCCAATCACCATGATCCCCAAGACCCACAGCAAGCCTGTGACCGTCAAAGAGGCAATCGGCAAGCTTCCTAAGCTAGCGGCCGGAGAATGTGACCCTAAAGATCCACTGCATCGAGCAGCATCGCTAACACCGATCAACCTACAGCGCATCATGCTGTCGGAGCCAGGTGGCACATGGAATGATTGGCCAGAGCACTTGCGCGCTGACTGCCACCGCAAAGCGAGCGGTAAAACCTACCCAAGCGTTTATGGGCGCATGCGCGGGGATGAACCTGGCCCGACCATGACTACACTTTGCTACGGCTTTGGTAACGGTCGTTTTGGCCATTACGATAAGAGCCAAGATCGAGCAATCTCGTTACGCGAAGCAGCAACGCTGCAATCCTTCCCGAAAAATTACAAATTCATGCCGCCTGAAAACATTACCTTCAAGGCTGTTGGCCGCATGATTGGCAATGCGGTTCCTGTACGTTTAGGCGAGATTATCGGCCTAAGTATCCAACGCCATCTTAAAGAACTATCTACTAGTTGATAGCCAATTAAAAAGGCTATGTCTAAGTTAACTGTTGCGATGGTCTAAACTGAGTTGTGATGTCTCCGAATGCGAGGGATTGATCATGAAAGCGATTCAGTTTTCACGGTGGGTAGCCCAGCTGCCCACCCTAACGCCAGAGCAGCGTCGTCAGTTGAGCACCAGCCTTTCGCACACTGGCGTGATTGCGCAGGACGTAATCAAAGCCCCCAGCCACTGCCCACATTGCCAGTCCAAAGAACTGCGCCCGTGGGGCACCAGTGGCGACCTGCCTCGGTATCGCTGCAAAGCGTGTGGCAAAACCAGTAATGCTCTGACGGGCACTCCTATGGCGCGATTGAGAAAGCGTCATCTGTGGCAAGACTATGCCGAGGCGTTGACCCAAAGCCTGAGCGTACGCAAGGCCGCAATCCATTGTGGCGTCAGCAAGAACACGGCTTTCCTGTGGCGGCACCGGTTTCTCTCTCGAATTGCTGATCACCAGGCCCGGCATGCATCGGGCATTGTCGAGGCGGATGAGACCTTCTTTCTGGAGTCCTTCAAGGGCCAGAGAGAGCTGCCCCGCCGGTCGCGGTAGGGACGGCAGTTACCTGCCGCCCCCCGCACAGATCCGTACGTGCGGAACTACCGCATACGGCTCCTGCCTTGGGTATGTGACGCGAAGCGATCCTCAGGGTACGGATGTGCATTTCTGGGTTTAGGTATGTAGAGGTCGGCGAGGCGACCGTAGCGTGACCATTGGAGCCTATTACGCTGACTGCGTCGCATGAGGGCTTGCCGCCATAGACGGCAAACCGCCGAACGAAAACCGCCAAGACGTATCAGGTTCCCCGGCACCGCGTGGTAGTTGAAGTAGCCCCTGACCACCCGGGTGAGCCACTGACCTACGACGTGAACAGACTCGTGGCGTCGACGCTTCAGCTCATCCCGAATAGCCAGCAGCGTCGCACGCATTCGCTTCTTGACCGTCAGTCGCAGAATTTGAAAACCACCGCTTCTGTTGGTACTACAACAGTGCGTAAAGCCCAGGAAGTCAAACGTCTCCGGTTTGCCTAGACCTCGTACCCTACGATTTCTCGCAGCAAAACGACCAAACTCAATCAGTCGTGTTTTCGAGGCATTGAGGGACAATCCGAACCTGGCCAACCGCTCCTGCAACTGCACCAGAAACTGCTGAGCCTGCCATTGCGTCCTGAAACCCACCACGCTGTCGTCCGCGTAACGCACGACAATCACATCGCCACGGGCATGCCGCTGGCGCCACTGCCTTGCCCACAGATCCAGCACGTAGTGAAGATAGATATTCGCCAGCAACGGCGATATCACTGCACCTTGGGGAGTCCCCTTGGTCGCAGCCACCCTACGGCCATCCTCCATTACACCCGCTTGAAGCCACTTGCAGATAAGTCCGAGCATGCGCCGGTCTGCAATCCGGTGTCCCAGAAACATCAGCATCCATTCATGGTCGATCTCATCAAAGAACGACGTGATATCCGCATCCAATATCCAGTTCACCTTCTGACCCTTCAGCGCGACCGTCAACGCATCCAGCGCATCGTGCTGGCTGCGTCCCGGTCGAAACCCATACGAGAATCCCAGGAAGTCCTCTTCATAGATCGCATTTAGAACGGTAACAACCGCCTGTTGTACGATCTTGTCCTCCAAAGAGGCAATGCCCAACGGGCGCTGCCTGCCATCGGCTTTGGGAATGTAGACCCGCCGCGATGGTGTTGCCCGATAGGCTCCGCTGTGGAGCTTTGCGTGCAAAACGGTTACCCGCTGGAGAAGACCTTCCTCATATTCTCGCCACGACATGCCGTCCACGCCCACCGCGGCATCTCGGCGCAGGGCATAAAAGCTCTGCGCCAATAACTGCGGTGTGATGTGGTGCGCAACGCCGTGAACTGCATGCCCTTGTTCCTTCGGGCTGCTTCACGTACACCTTCAAGTCCCATCAACGTGCAACTGATCCGGCTCAGTGTCCGGGGCACGGGGTTCTTATCGGTGTTTCCCTTGGCTACGCCCCTTTCCTCCACTATCTCCGCAGGGCCAGGCCCTTTGTTCGATGGCTTCTCAGGTACTACGGACGTATCCGACTTCTCAGCGACGTGAGCAGCAGGGTTATGGCTTTTGGCCTTTCCTGCTCCGCCCGGTGCCTGCGCACCGGGCACCGCTGAGATCTCCCAGTTTCTGTGCGAAGGACTTCCCGACGTGCACAGGGTCTCCGACCGCGCGGGATCAGAGCATGACTGGCGTAAAACGCCATGCTCCGTGTTGCCTTCTGCTTCGCTTAACAGCATCGGCATCCCGAACTTGTGATTACGCGGCTCAATGGCTGGCCCATCGGTTTCCCCTGTCAACGCTTCACCCTGCACCTCACGGTGCAACATGCATGACTCGGGGTCTGGTTGATTCGCCATTTCTTACCAGTATCGAACTTTCATCGACTATCCTCCGCCAGCTTTAACTGGCGCACTAAGCGCTCCATAAACTCCACCTTCAAATGATCCCGGCACGACCCGATGCTGTGCTCCCGATATCTTTCTGGAGCCAGCTCATGATGCGTCCCGACCCCAGGGTCAAAGCCGTTTACCTCTATCCCAAGCCAGTCGATTTCCGCAAATCAATCAATGGTCTGGCGGCCCTGGTCGAGCTGGATATCAAGGTCGCGGTATTCGACCCTGTGTTGTTCGTCTTCCTCAATCGCACGCGCAACCAAGTGAAAATCCTGTACTGGCACCGCAACGGCTTCTGTCTGTGGCTCAAGCGTTTGGAGGCTGAGCGGTTCAAGACCAAGCCGGATGCGGGTGATGAAGCCATTGAGCTGACGGTGCGCGAGTTGAACCAATTACTGGAGGGCATCGACCTCTGGGGCAACCAACCGCACAAGGTACTGACGCCCCGTTTCGTCACGTGAGCCGGTATAATCCACGGCATGATTTCCATGCCCGAAAGCCTTCCTGACGATCCTATTTTGCTGAAGCAGCTTCTGCTGTCGCTGCATGAACAGGTGTTTGCAAAAGATCAGGAGATGCTGGTTAAGGACGGACAGATCGAGCACCTACGTGAACAAAACGCACTGCTGATCCAGCGCTTGTTCGGCCGTAAATCCGAGCAAAGTGCCGATCCTGACTCGCCGCAGCTGGAGATCTTCAACGAGGCCGAAAGCCTCGCCGAAGCGGCGCCTGAAGCTCCGGCCGCTGAGGTCGAAGAAGAGGACGTCGCGCCGACCAAGCGTCGTGGTAAGCGCAAGCCGTTGCCGGCCGAGCTGCCCCGCGTCGAAGTCATCCATGAGCTGCCCGAGCACGAACTGACCTGCGCCTGCGGTTGCCGCAAGCAGGTGATCGGTGAGGAAACCAGCGAACAGCTGGACATCATCCCGATGCAGATCCGGGTGATCAAACACATCCGCAAGACCTATGCCTGCAAGGGCTGCGAATCCGCCCTGGTAACCGCCGACAAACCGGCGCAACTGATCGAAAAAAGCCTGGCCAGCCCCAGCGTGCTGGCGATGTTGCTGAGCACCAAGTATGTCGACGGCACGCCGCTGTATCGCTTCGAGAAAGTCCTCCATCGACATGGCATCGACATCCCCCGCCAGACCCTGGCGCGTTGGGTGATCCAGTGCGGTGAGCACCTGCAACCCTTGCTCAACCTGATGCGCGACATGCTGCTGGACTATCCGGTGCTGCACTGCGACGAGACCCGTGTGCAAGTGCTCAAAGAGCCGGGGCGCGAGCCGAGCAGCCAATCCTGGATGTGGGTACAAACCGGAGGCCCGCCAGACAGGCCACTGATCCTCTTCGACTACACCACCAGCCGTGCGCAGGACGTACCGCTGCGCCTGCTCGCTGGCTATCGCGGCTATTTGATGACCGACGACTACGCCGGTTACAACGCCGTGGCCGCGCAGGCAGGTGTTGAGCGACTGGCTTGCTGGGCCCATGCGCGGCGTAAATTTATCGAAGCGCAGAAGGTGCAGCCCAAGGGCAAAACCGGACGGGCCGACGTGGCGCTGAGCCTGATCAACAAACTGTACGGCATCGAGCGCGACTTCAAGGACGTCAGCGCCGAACACCGTCATCAGGGCCGTCAACAGCACAGCTTACCGATCCTCGCTCAACTCAAGGTCTGGTTGGAGAAAACCCAGCCCCAGGTCACTGCGCAGAACGCCTTGGGCAAGGCGGTGAACTACCTAGCCAGCAACTGGAGCCGGCTTGAACGCTACGCAGAAGCCGGCCACCTGCCGATCGATAACAACCGCGCCGAGAACGCCATCCGCCCCTTCGTAATCGGCCGCAAAAACTGGCTGTTCAGCGATACGCCGAAGGGCGCCACCGCCAGTGCGCAAATCTACAGCCTGATCGAAACCGCCAAGGCCAACGGCCGGGAGCCCTACGCTTACCTGCGCCACATCCTCGAACGCCTGCCACTGGCCAATACCGTCGAGGACTACGAAGCACTGCTGCCGTGGAACTGCTCGCCAGCCCCAGCCTCCTGAAAACAGACCTTGTCCTGACAGACGCGGTTTATGGAGCGCTTAGGCCCCGCCCACCTCGTAAGCGCGGTGGAAGTGCCAAGCGGCGCGGGTTGTCTGCCGAGCAGATCCCAGTGTTGGTGGTGAGAGATCGTAGTGGCCAGCAGGCTGACTTCAAGCTGGAAAAGCTTGATGCACGCCACATCGGGGAGCGACTGCGCCCGCTGATAGACGCGGACGCGATTCTTTGCACCGACAGCGCAGGTGTCTATGCCCACTTTGCCAAAGCAGAGGGCATTACTCATCGACCGATCAACCCGAGTCAGAAACGCCGAGTTGATGGCGCTTTCCACATCCAGAACGTGAACGCCTACGATAGTCGGCTCAAGAGCTGGATGATTCCTTTTCATGGTGTGGCCACCAAATACCTGACGAATTATTTAGGCTGGCGGCGCCTGCTTGAACGCTACAAAACGCAGCTCAACCCGTTGATTTGCTTGGGTGAGTCGCTGGGATATAGGGCCACGCAACAGTTAACTCAGACATAGCCATTAAAAAACCCACTACACCACCAAAAAATTAAATTTGGCGAAGTAACGGGTTATTTATACTTAGCTCAGATTATGTTTGAAATTATATCATCAATTTTAGACACATTGGGCACAGCATCTAGATACTCATTATATGCACGCCGGGCGTTCATTATCATGCCTTTATAAGTAAACGACTGCATATCACTATTTCTTAAATCATCCAAAGCATCCCCGTACGTTGTTTTCGGCAATTCTTCCGTTACAAAACAAACATCAATTGGCGGCACTCTACCATTAAACGAGGCAATATCTGGGTGCTTAGTAAGATACTGTGTAACAGCCGCTTTATATTTTTTACCCTGCTTAATCAAATCATTAACATCGACAGACTTTAGTCCCGGCCGCTTTAGCTCAACAATTACGTGGCGACCTGATGACGTCCTATACGCAATGTCAATTCTCGCGCCAGTCTCGGCATCAGGCGCAACCATGAGTAGCTCAGCAGTTAATGTCTGCTCCATTACTTTACTTTCACCTACCGGCCCCCAGGTGGGATCAAGTAACCATAGATGATCGAAAAGGTACTCTTGGGCAACTTTCTCCAAAGACGCAGTATCTACAATCTCTTTTTCAAATTTCTCTATAACCTGCAGCCTTGACCGAGTAATTTCATGATAATGAGTCGCTTCCACATCATCAAGACTATGAAATAATTTCTGAAATTCAACAGACATAACATCAGTTACACTTTCAAGTTTATCAAGCTGCTTACGTATTCTGATTTTTTCAAACCCAATTATTGCACTTCTTATTAAATCTCGTTTTATTTCTTTATTCTTGTTTTCATCATTTGAGTGATCAGTTGAAAGAATTGGATTAATTAATTTTTGAGCCAATTTTTTGTCTCTAGCGTCATTAAGAGACGCGTACCATGCCTCTAACGCCAACTGTGTACGCTCATCATCGCTTTCAATATTCTGCTGTCGACGCCAATCATCCCACTGATCCGCGATAATTTCCAACGTGCTTTTCAGCCAAATTCGCACGGCTGTAACTAAGGGATCTCCAGTTTTAACTGCTTCACGGTTTGCTGTTGCTCTATCTATAGAGTCCGCGTCAAGAAAATTTGCATGAACCTCACCAACTATATAGCTATTAAATATTTTGGCGTTACCAATATCCTTTAGCATATCCTCCTGAAACACGCGCCCATTTGCAAAAAGTGATATCTGGTTAATATTGTCGTCAGTTTTCTTTAAATTTTTTGGTTTAACAACGGTGGCTATAAAACCTGATACATTATATGCACGCCCCTCTGAAACCACTACATTATTTAACCTAGCTATGCATTTCTCATTTTTTTCATCAGATGCCAGATTTTTCAATAATGGAACCTGGCTTTCTCTTGTCTCATCATCAAGATCCCACCAAAACTGTATATCAGAATGGTAACCTCGATCGCTTGTGGTGATTTCATTACCACCAATAAGTACTTTAAAATCGTGTAAGGCACCAAGAACACTAAATCTTCTAGCTATTCTTGGGCGTAGAAAACTCTCAGTTTTATCAGTGCCTGATGTCAATTTTGAAAGTACAATTCGAGTACCACTTTTTTCTCCCCAATCGTACACAGCATCAAGCTTTTCAAGGTTATACCGTTTATCTATCGCGATATCTTTTTTCAACTGCTCAACATTAATACGCACAGCTACAGGTTCTTTACCATCCATCTTCGACCAGATATCAATCTGATTAGCTAGTGAGAACATTGCTAGCTTCCCAATACCTTTTCGGCCCATTACAGGCCTTTCACGTGTATCGCTCTTATTCCCCTTTCCCTGATCTCTACGCGCATATCCAACTCTAAGAAAACGCGCTTGCAACTCTTCCGAGCCCATTCCATGGCCGTCATCAACAACGGTAATCTGGTCCTCGGCAATATAAACCTTAACCTCGGAAGCATCCGCATCCCACGCATTAGCAACAATCTCGGTGACTACTGCTGGAGTGCTGCTGTAAAGCCCTATTCCAAGATGATTAAGAACATTAAGATCAATCTCGATTTGAAAAAAATCGCCCTTAAGTCCACTCTCGACAACTGCATCCATTGCACACCTCTTTTATATTTATATCTACTTAATAGATTTTATAAATCCTGGCCCCATCAAGGGGCGCAACTGCCCAACGCAGATTTAATCTTTAACTTTAATTTTTCTGTCGAATCTTGAACTTTGTATTTCAACTCCAGAGACGAGCACGCTTTAGTTAGAGCACAAAACAGCTTTGACTTGTTCTCTACGAAAGCCTCACCAACCAGGGACTTCTTCATGTTTTCGTCATATACGAAGCCGTAAGCTCCGTAAGCAATACGGCCATCCTCGCGAAAAATACAGAACTCTAAGCTTCCAACTAATTTAAATTTGTCACTAAAATAAATATCTATCTCATCCGAGAACGGGTGAAATTGGGATGCAGTTCCTAGCACAAAAATAGCTGCGATATCCAAGTAATCTTCCACCTGCTCTTTGGTTGGAAGTTTATATTCATGCTCTAGCAAATTTCTCGCATCAACTAACTTTCTTAATACTGTTGGAGCTAACACACCTAGCTCTTTTAGCTTTGTTAGCTTCCGCTCTGTATCCCACCGACTGGATTCATAACCAAACGAAAATAGAATTTGGTCAACCTGGCTTATTATTGCTCTTTTTGAATTCGTTATACAGTTTATAGCTGCCGAAAGACCGCCACCCAAGAAATCTTCTTCTGCTTGGCAAAGGAATTCAATAGGTGACACTTCCATATTCACCAAACAAAAAGACCCGCCCTGTAAAGAGCAGGTTATTTCAGAGTCTAGGCTAGAAACTTTTTTTATTAAATCGCCAATTGAAACTACCGGGCAATGGGTATCTATCAGTAGCTCATTCATTTATGGATCCTTCCAGACGTACCAGCGTCTAACTACTTTTTTGTGTTCATTATCCCGCGTTTTGATTGGGCAAATTTGAATTTTCTTTATCGTACTCAGGGCTCGTTTGTCCTACTTCCGACGCTGTATTCCCACTGGCCAGCCACAAGGCGTACTGCGGGTACATTTTACTACCACAGCAATCTCGTCCGTGCCCATCCGGATGGCGCCCTTGCTTATGTTTTCCAGCGTTCGTGATTCGTATCCCCCAGCTGACTCAGTGCTTTGGGCCCAGCCATGCGAACCAATAGAACGGTTCTATCTTTTATTTATTCCATATACAAAATTTAAATCGATGCACTATTTACTCCAACACACCACGGGAGCGGCCTTCACCTCGGAGTTAATACGACTTCAACGTAATAGCCATTTGCCAACACGAATAGTGACCGAACAAGCCTGGAACTGGAAGAGCTGGAACCATCAAACCCTGGGCGGATCGCAACGGCCTTACCTATGGCACCGCGCGTGCCTGCGCCATGAAAGGGCAAACCCCGTCAAAAGCGCTGGCACCGCTGCCTCTGTGGCGACTCTCGCCAGGAATGCCACCTTTCTATAGATGAAGCTTTAGCGGAGATAGTTGCAGACGACCCGCCGGCCTCCCAGCTTGCCCAGGAACAAGCCCGCGAGAGCGCCCACATTGCTCGGCATCATCAACCCTTAACCATATCCGTCGACGGGTGCTTTCCCGTCCTACGTCCATTGCTTAGCATGCATACAACGTATATACGTCGTGAGTACGAATTAACTTATAGGTGATGTGCCATGGCCAAAGAAGCCGTTTTCAATTTGAAGCTGGAGCCCGAGCTACGTGAAAAATTTATGGCAGCCGCTCAAGCCGCGCACCTACCGGCCTCTCAGGTCATGCGTGACCTTATGCGTGATTTCATCCGCCAGCAGCAACAGGCCAAGGAGCATGATGAGTTCGTGCAACGCAAGGTTGCTGTTGCCAGAGCATCGATAGAGGCCGGTCGTGGTCGATCCAATGATGATGTCGAGGCGGAATTCGCTGCTCGCCGTGCTAACGCTCAGGGCAACTAATGAAGGTTATTTGGGCACCCGAGGCCCTGCAGGATCGTCTGGATATCTGGGAATACATAGCCGCCGATAACCCACTAGCCGCCGTGCACATGGATGAGCTGTTCAGCGCAGCTGCGTCCACCCTCGCTGACTTTCCCGGCAAGGGCAGACTGGGGACGGTTGCCGGTACCCGTGAGCTGATGCCCCACGAAAACTACCGCCTGGTTTATCAGACTGAGAGTGACGTGGTCTGGATTCTCGCCCTGGTGCATGTCGCCAGAATGTGGCCCCCGCTCCAGGGCTAGCCTGCAACTCAACCAGCTTTAGGCACGTCTGCGACACTTTGCATGCCGCAGATAGCAAAAGCCCCCGAAACTCTATGAGTTTCAGGGGCTTAGGCTTTACGTATGGCGGGAAGATAGGGATTTGAACCCTAGGTACCATCGCTGATACAACGGATTTCGAATCCGTCCCGTTCGGCCACTCCGGCATCTTCCCGTGGCGGCGCGCATGATAACAGCTGACGTGCGTTTGGCGAACCCCAGTTTTGAAATTTTTCACATACTTTCAGGTGCTTGCGATCAAAGGGGTGAGCGACTGTGGAACCTGGCTGGCGGGAGGCCAAACAATCGCCCACAAAAAGGGGCGCCGCAGCGCCCCTCTTGTCGCGGTTACCCGCGTATTGCAGCGTTTTAGACGGTCAGGCGCGTCAGGGCTTCGCGGTATTTGTCGGCGGTTTTCTGTGCGACGTCAACGGGCACTGCGGGGGCTGGTGGCTCTTTGTTCCAGCCGGTGGATTCCAGCCAGTCGCGCACAAACTGTTTGTCGAAGCTTGGCGGGTTTTTGCCTTCTTCGTAGCTATCCGCCGGCCAGAAGCGGCTGGAGTCTGGGGTCAGGGCTTCGTCCATCAGGGTCAGGGTGCCGTCTTCATCGAGGCCGAACTCGAACTTGGTGTCGGCGATGATGATGCCGCGCGTGGCTGCGTACTCGACTGCTGCGCTGTACAGGGCAATGGAGGTGTCGCGCACTTTGGCGGCCAGCTCTGCGCCGATGATGGCTTCGCACTGCGCGAAACTGATGTTCTCGTCGTGGTCGCCCACAGCAGCCTTGGTCGAGGGGGTGAAGATTGGCTGCGGCAGCTTGGCCGCTTCCTTGAGGCCCGCTGGCAGTTGGATGCCGCAGACGGTGCCGCTCTTCTGGTATTCCTTCCAGCCGGAGCCAACGATATAGCCACGCACGATGGCTTCCACCGCGACTGGCTTGAGGCGCTTGGCGACCACTGCACGGCCTTCCACCAGCGGCAGTTCGGCGGCCGGGACGATGTCTTCAACCTTGTCGCCGGTGAAGTGGTTGGGCACCAGGTCCTTGAGCTTGTCGAACCAGAAGTTGGAGATGGCGGTGAGGATCTTGCCCTTTTCCGGGATCGGCTCGTTGAGGATCACGTCGAATGCCGAAAGGCGGTCGGTGGCGACCATCAGCATGCGTTTGTCGTCGATCTCGTATAGATCACGGACTTTGCCCGAATAGATTTTCTTCAGGCTCAGGGTGGTGGCTGTGCTCATGTCGGAATTTCCGCCTTTGGTAAACAAAACAGGCGAAACCCGCCGGGTTTCGCCTATTGGTAGTGCCGGTGCAGCAGTTGCCTGCTGTCAGCCAAGGTTTTCCTGGATCAGGTCCAGCACCTTGCGCGCCACTTCGGACGGGGCAATGGTGTTGAGGTCTTTTTCCACGGTGACCTGCACGCTGTCGCCAACGGCGGTCAGGCGTACCTGATAGCGCTCGGCACGGGCGTCGATCTCTTCCTTGCTTGGCGCGCTGCCAAATACGCTGCCGAAGAAGCCCGGCTTGTCGTCCGGCTTCTGCGCGCGCTCGGCAAGGTTGATGTAGTACACGCCCAGGCTGCGGTTGATGTCGTCGATGCGCACATCGGCCATTTCCAGGGAGCGGCCCACGCCGGACCAGGCGCGGTCGAAATCAGCACCCAGGCTCAGCACCGGATTGCCGTTGCCGTCTTCGGACAGGCTGACGCGGTTCGGTGCATCGTAATCACGAGCGGCCAGCAGGGAGACGGAACCGCCCTGCTCAGCGCTGCGCGCGAGGGTTACGAGCATTTCATCAAGCAGCGCAGCATCCAGGCTTGGGTTGCTGCTGCGGTTGGTGAAGGCGACATCGGCGGTGCTGCCGGCTGGACGCTCGGCGCTGACCACGAAGATTTCGCTGGTGTTGCGCTGCACGCCTGGCTCGATACGCACCCGCACACGGGTTTCGGCATCAGGATTGACGCCAGATACACGGCTGCTCAAACGACGCGCCATGGATTCGGACAGGGCATCAAAACGCTGCCAAGTGGTGCTGAACTCGCCGGTTTGTGGGCGCTCTTCGGCAATCTGAAAACCGTTGTCAGCAAAGAACTGACGCGCCACTGGCCAGACTTCGGCCGGTACGCGCTGCGCCACAACCCAACGCGATTCGCCACTCTTTTGCAGGCTGAACTCGCTGGCATCATTGCCCACAGCCAGGGCTTGCGGGCGCGGCACAATAAATTCGCCGGTATCGGTGGTGGTCGCGACCTGCTGCGGTACGGGCAGCAGTGGGTCGATGCGCTTGGCGTCGACGTTGGGCGGGAGTTGCATCGTGGCCGTCTGACGGGCTTCGAGGTAGTCGCTGCCACGGTCACGGAAATAGCCGTTTTCGCCATAGATCCAGCCGCAACCGCTGGTACCAGCGATGATCAGGGCCAGGGCGGAGAGTCCGGTGAATCGCTTCATGCGTAGTAATTCCTCAATTAAACCAATACGCCGGACTGGCGCAGGGCCTGACGCAGCGGTTCATGACAACGTGGGCTGAGCCAGGTCAGTGGCAGACGGATACCGTCTGGCATCAAACCCATTTCGTGCAGAGCCCATTTCACCGGAATCGGGTTGGATTCGATAAACAGCGCTTTGTGCAGCGGCATCAGGCGGTCGTTGATCGCCCGGGCAATCGCTGCCTCACCACGCATGGCCGCCGCACACAGATCGCTCATGGCGCGCGGGGCAACGTTGGCGGTGACCGAGATATTGCCCTTGCCGCCCATCAGCATCAGCTCGACGGCGGTGGCGTCATCACCGGAATAGACCAGGAAGTCCTTGCTCACGCGATCCAGCACTTCCTGGCCGCGCTGCAGGTCGCCCGTGGCTTCCTTGATACCGATGATGTTGTCGATCTTGGCCAGACGCTCGACGGTTTCCGGCAGCATGTCGCAGACCGTACGGCCTGGCACGTTGTAGAGAATCTGCGGGATGGCCACCGATTCGGCGATGTGGCGGAAGTGCAGGTACAAGCCTTCTTGAGTCGGCTTGTTGTAATACGGGGTAACCAGCAGGCAGGCATTGGCACCAACGTCTTTGGCAGCGCGGGTCAGTTCGACCGACTCACGGGTGGAGTTGCCACCGGTGCCGGCGATGACCGGAATGCGCCCAGCGACCTGATCAACAATGCGCTTGATCACTTCGATGTGTTCAGGCACCTCAAGGGTCGCCGACTCGCCGGTAGTGCCGACTGCGACGATGGCATTGGTGCCCTCCTGCAGGTGGAAATCCACCAGTTTGCTCAGGCTGTCCCAATCAAGACCACCTTGCGCATCCATGGGCGTAACCAGTGCCACCATACTGCCCGCAATCATGCAACCGCTCCTGCCGGAAAAAGAGAGCCGTAATGGTACTGGGGCCACCTGCCTTGCACAAGCGAAGTACCGAGGCTGTGATGCAACGCGTATACAATCTTTCTCGGCCAAACGCGGCACATTACACACCGCCCGGCCCCGTCGGCATTCCCCTGAGCGGTGCTTTTCGCTACCCTTCCGGCTTTGGTCGGTGCTGTATGCACGGGCCGACCGCTTATCGTTTAGGAAGGCTGCATGTCCACCCCCCTAGTTCGCGAACAATTCCTGCTTATCAGCGCCCTTGGCCCCAACGCCATGGAGCTGACCAATGTGCTCTGCCGCACCAGTCACGAGAACCGCTGCGCCGTGGTCAGCACCCGCCTCAGTCGGCATGGCGAGTACAGCGCACTGGTCTTGCAGATATCCGGCAGCTGGGATGCCCTGGCCCGACTGGAATCGAGCCTGCCGGCGCTGGCGAAGAAGCACAGCTTCTCGGTCAACGTGATTCGCAGCGCCGCTTCGGAAAGCCGCCCCCAGGCGCTGCCTTATGTGGCCTATGTCAGCTCGGCCTACCGCCCGGACATCCTCAATGAGCTGTGCCAGTTCTTTCTCGACCATCACGTCGAGCTGGAAAACCTCACCTGCGACACCTACCAGGCGCCGCAGACTGGCGGCACCATGCTCAACGCCACCCTGACCGTGACTCTGCCAGCCGGCACGCAGATCAGCTGGTTGCGCGATCAGTTTCTCGACTTTGCTGATGCCCTAAATTTGGATGCGTTGATCGAACCTTGGCGTCCACAGAACCCATAAGGAGCAGCACGTTATGGCCGTAGCACTCGACACCCCAGTTGCAGACTTCCAGGCCCAGGCCACCAGCGGCCAGACCGTCACGCTGTCCGCTCTCAAGGGCCAGCACGTGGTGATCTACTTCTACCCGAAGGACAGCACCCCAGGCTGCACCACCGAGGGCCAGGGTTTTCGTGATCAATACCCGGCGTTTCAGGCGGCCAACACGCTGATCTTCGGTGTATCGCGCGACAGCCTGAAATCTCACGAAAACTTCAAGTGCAAGCAGGAGTTCCCCTTCGAGCTGATCTCCGACAAGGACGAAGCCGTCTGCCAGCTGTTCGATGTGATCAAGCTGAAGAAGCTCTACGGTAAGGAATACCTGGGCGTAGACCGCAGCACCTTTCTGATCGATAAAGACGGCGTACTGCGCCAGGAATGGCGCGGCGTGAAAGTACCAGGGCATGTCGATGCGGTACTGGCCGCAGCTCAGGCGCTGAACAAGGCCTGAAGCGCGCGCGAAAAAAAGCCGGTCGATTAACCGGCTTTTTATTGCCTGCGCCCCAAACCGTCCTTTGTAGGGTGGGTTAGCGGCGCTGGAGCGGGTTATAGGGAGCTCCATGCAATTAGAGCGCCGCGTAACCCACCATTACGGTTTATCGGTAAGGCCGCCATGGTGGGTTACGGCGCGTGAGAGCCTATGGTGGGTGCCTGATCCCGATCGCGCCTAACCCACCCTACGCATTACCGCACTTCATGCGCCGTATAACTGTTTATTAGCCGCGCACTATTGCGCAGCCACCTGCTCACTGCGTGGCCAGGCGTCGATCACTGCCTTGAACAAGGTCGCCAGCGGGATGGCGAAGAACACGCCCCAGAAGCCCCACATACCGCCAAACAGCAGCACGGCGCAGATGATCGCCACCGGGTGCAGGTTGACCGCTTCGGAGAACAGCAGCGGCACCAGGACGTTGCCGTCCAGCGCCTGAATGATCCCGTAAACCACCATCAGGTAGATGAACTGATCACTAAAGCCCCACTGAAACAACCCGATCAGCGCCACCGGCACCGTCACCACCACCGCGCCGATATACGGCACAACCACCGACAGGCCGACAAACAAGGCCAGCAGCGCCGCATAGTTGAGCCCCAGGTAAGCAAACGCGATATAGGTGACTACACCGCAGATGATGATCTCGATCACCTTGCCACGGATGTAGTTGGCGATCTGCTTGTTCATTTCCTCGGCCACCTGGGTAATCAGCGCACGCTCACGCGGCAGATAGCCGCGAAACCACGCGCCGATCAGCTCCCTATCCTTAAGGAAGAAGAACACCAGAATCGGCACCAACACCAGATAGATCATGATCGTCAGCAGCATCGGCAGACTGGACAGGGAGAACGACAGCGCCCATTGGCCGAATTTGCCAGCCTCGCCACGCATACTGTCAATCAGCTGCACGATCTGCGCATCCGTAATCAGGTTCGGGTAGCGCTCGGGCAGCAGCAAGAACACCGACTGCCACTCCGTAGCCATACGCGGTAGTTCATTGAACAAGGTGCTCAACTGTTGCCAAAGCAGTGGCATCAACACCAGCAGAAACAGCGCCAGCATGCTTAGAAACAGGGTGAACACCAGCCACACTGCCACCACCTGTGGCAAGCGCAAACGCTCAAAGGCATTTACCAGCCCCTGCATCAG
Source organism: Pseudomonas sp. C7.1 (assembly GCF_056312395.1). Classification (NCBI taxonomy): domain Bacteria; kingdom Pseudomonadati; phylum Pseudomonadota; class Gammaproteobacteria; order Pseudomonadales; family Pseudomonadaceae; genus Pseudomonas; species Pseudomonas sp. C7.1. The sequence goes on from NZ_JBWDTL010000003.1 coordinate 2,042,943, forward strand.
AAACGCCAGCACTAGGCCCGTCAGTACCGGAGCCAGCATGCCGCCCAGGCTCAGGATCGCGGCAAACCCAAGCACCAACAGCACCGCGAGCACCACCGCTTGCTCATCGGAAAAATAGCGATGAAACCAATCTTGAAAAACCTTGAACATCGTGGCTCCTTAGCAGGCTGTTGAAAACTACCTGCTAGCTGGGCAGCACCTATACAGGATAGGCCGCCTCACAATCCGCATTTAGCGCAGCAAATCCTAAGCCTTACGCAGCCAATAGCGGTACACGCCATTATCGACCTCTTCACGCAGCAGACTATGCCCGGCCAGGCTGGCGAAGGCACGGAAATCCCGTTGCGAGCCGGCATCGGTGGCCTCTATCTTGAGCACAGCACCACTGGCCAGACGATTGAGTTCCAGCTTGGCCTTGAGTAAAGGTAGCGGGCAGTTCAGCCCGCAGGCGTCCAGTTGCGCGTCGAAGTTCTCGGCACGCCATTGCATATCAGTCATTGAGCCACTCCAGGAAGGTCGCAAGGATACCCAAGGCTGCACAACCCTGGCCAGCACAGCCGCCAGCCAGCTACAGTAGCGCCTTTGTTCGACACGAGCTTTGTGCATGAGCCTTCTGCGCCCTACCCTGTTGACGCTGGCCTGCCTGCTGGCAGCCCCCGCCATGGCCAGTGACCTACCCTCCCTTGGCGATGCCAGTTCCGCCATCGTTTCACCTCAGCAAGAACACCAACTGGGCCGCGCCTGGCTGAGCCTGGTGCGCGGCCAGGTCAGCCAGCTCGACGACCCGCAACTCAAGGACTACGTCGAAACCAGCGTTTACCGCCTCAGCGAAACCAGCCAGCTGCAGGATCGCCGCCTGGAGTTCGTGCTGCTCAACAGCCCGCAGATCAACGCCTTTGCCGCACCCGGTGGGATTGTCGGGGTCAACGGCGGACTGTTTCTGTATGCCCAGACCGAAGCCGAATACGCCTCGGTGATGGCCCACGAACTGGCGCATTTGTCGCAACGTCACTTCGCTCGCGGCCTGGAGGCGCAGCAGCGCATGCAGATCCCGGTGATGGCCGGCCTACTTGCCGGTATCATCGCAGCGGCGGCCGGCGCTGGCGACTTGGGCATCGCGGCCATCGCCTCGACCCAGGCTGCGGCGGTGCAGGAGCAGCGGCGCTTCTCTCGGCAAAACGAGCAGGAAGCCGACCGCATCGGCCTGGTCAATCTGGAAAAAGCCGGCTTCGACCCACGCGCCATGCCCAGCATGTTCGAGCGCCTGATGCGCCAGTACCGCTATGACCGTAAGCCGCCGGAGTTCCTCCTCACTCACCCGGTGTCGGAGTCGCGTATCGCCGACACCCGCAACCGTGCCGAACAGTACAAAGCCGCAGGTATCACCGACAGCGTGCGCTACCAGCTGATGCGCGCACGCGTGCAGCTGACCTATGAAGAAACCCCAGGGGTCGCCGCCAAGCGTTTTCGCAATATGCTCGACGAAAACCCAAAGCTTGAAGCCGCCCGTTATGGCCTAGCGATTGCGCAGATCAAAAGCGGCCAGTACAAAGAGGCCCGCGAGTCCTTGCAACCGCTGCTGGCGAACTCACCCAACGACGTGACCTACAACCTGGCGCAAGTTGAACTGGACATGGCCGCCAACCGCCTAAACGATGCGCAAAGTCGCATCAGCCGGCTGCTAACCCTTTATCCGAATAACTACCCGGTCAACCAGGCGCATATCGACCTGCTGATGAAACAGGTTCGTACCCAAGAGGCTGAACTCGCCCTCGACGAAATGCTGAAGCGCCGCAGCAAAGATCCGGATATTTGGTACCAGGTGGCAGAGGTACGCGGCCTGAGCGGCAACACAATCGGCCTGCACCAGGCTCGCGGGGAGTTTTTCGCCCTGGTCGGCGACTATAAGCAGGCCCTGGAACAACTCGACTTCGCTAAACGCCGCGCCAACAACAACTTCCAGCTGGCCTCACGCATCGACGCCAGACAACGCGAGCTGATGGAAGAAAAACGCATCATTGAGCAGATGCTGCGCTAAGCAGGCCGCTAGAAAAGAAAAAGCCAGGTCGATGCCTGGCTTTTCTATACAACTCGTTTACGCGTTGCCACTCAGCTTGAGGCGCGCCGCCTGGGTGAAATCGAGCATGCGCTTAAGCGGCTTGATCGCCTTGGGGATCAGTGCAGGGTCGACGAATATCTCGTTACTGCCTTCGCGCAGGCACTCCAGGGTGCGCTGCAGGGTATTCATCGCCATCCATGGGCAATGTGCACAGCTGCGACAGGCCGCGCCGTTACCGGCCGTTGGGGCGGCGACAAATTCCTTGTCCGGACATAGCTGCTGCATCTTGTAGAAAATGCCGGCGTCGGTGGCGACGATAAAGGTCTTGTTCGGCAAACGCTGCGCCGCTGCGATCAGCTGGCTGGTGGAACCCACCGCATCAGCCAGATCGATCACCGCCGTTGGCGACTCGGGATGCACCAACACGGCGGCATCCGGATACAGCGCCTTCATGTCTTCCAACTGCTTGGCCTTGAACTCCTCGTGGACGATGCAGGCACCGTCCCAGAGCAACATATCGGCGCCGGTCTTGCTCTGGATATAACGCCCTAGGTGCTGATCCGGCGCCCAGATGATGCTTTCGCCGTTGTCCATCAGGTGCTCGACGATTTCCACCGCGCAGCTGGAAGTCACCACCCAATCGGCGCGCGCCTTCACCGCAGCCGAGGTATTGGCATACACCACCACAGTACGTTGCGGATGCTGATCGCAGAACGCCGCAAACTCGTCCACCGGGCAACCCAGGTCGAGCGAGCAGGTCGCTTCAAGCGTCGGCATCAGCACGCGCTTTTCCGGGTTAAGGATTTTCGCCGTCTCGCCCATAAATTTGACGCCAGCCACCAGCACGGTTTGCGCCGGGTGCTGATTGCCGAAGCGTGCCATTTCCAGCGAGTCGGAAACGCAACCGCCGGTTTCCTCGGCCAGCGCCTGCAACACCGGGTCGCAGTAATAGTGCGCCACCAGCACGGCATTCTGCTTTTTCAGCTCGGCTGCGATTTCAGCACGGTAAAAAGCCTCTTGCTCAGGCGTCAGCGGCTTGGGCTGTTTGGCATCGAGGTGGGCTTGCACCAGCAGGCGTTCGGAAATCTGGGTCATGTCATCAGGCTCTGAATATGCTTTCAGTGCAGCGAGTATACCCGCCTGGATAGCGCTAGAGCAGGCAGCGTGCAATCAAGCACAGACGGTAAAAATTACAGATACAAAAAAGCCCGAAAATTCCTTAATCAGAACTTTCAGGCTTCTTGACCTTCCGAGGAAGGAAATATGGTGGGTCGTGTGGGATTCGAACCTACGACCAATTGGTTAAAAGCCAACTGCTCTACCAACTGAGCTAACGACCCGACGCGAGGCGCATGATACTGATTTAATTCAGGAATTCAACACTTCGCGAAAAATTTTTAGAAATAACGGGTGGGATCTACCAGCCCGGCGGTCGCAAAACCCGCAGCGCGCAGACGGCAGCTGTCGCATTTACCGCAGGCGCGGCCCTGATCATCAGCCTGGTAGCAGGAAACGGTCAGCGCGTAATCAACCCCCTGCCGAACGCCAGCCTGAACGATCTCAGCCTTGCTCATAGCCTGCAGCGGAGCCTGAATACGGAAGCCCTGCCCTTCTACCCCAGCCTTGGTGGCCAGATTGGCCATGCGCTCGAAGGCCTCAATAAACTCCGGACGGCAATCCGGGTAACCGGAATAATCCACCGCGTTCACACCGATAAAAATATCCCGCGCACCCAGCACTTCAGCCCAACCCAACGCGAGCGACAGGAACACCGTATTACGCGCCGGCACGTAGGTCACTGGAATGCCTTCGGTCGGGCTTTCCGGCACGGCGATGCTGCTGTCGGTCAGCGCCGAGCCGCCCATACCATTGAGGTTCAAGCCGATCACCTTGTGCTCGACCACACCCAGTTGCCGCGCCACCTGCTCGGCCGCGTGCAGCTCGGAGCGATGACGCTGACCGTAATCAAAGCTCATGGTGTAGCAGCTGTAGCCATCGGCCTTGGCCAATGCCACCACGGTGGCCGAATCCAGGCCGCCTGACAGCAGGATTACCGCTTTTTTATCGCTCATATCAATGTCCCGGCTCATCATTCCAGAGAATCTTGTGCAGCTGCATCTGCAGGCGAACTGGCAGGTTGTCGGCAATGATCCACTCCGCCAACGAGCGCGCATCCAGCTCATGGTGACTGGGCGACATCAGCACGTCGCTAACGCGCTCATCCAGGCGGTACTGGATCAACTTGCTCACCGCCCAGCCATAGTCCTCACGGGAGCAGATGACGAACTTGACCTGATCATTGGGCGTCAGGAGCTCGATATTCTCGTAGCGGTTACGCGCCACTTCGGCTGAGCCTGGGGTTTTCAAGTCGAGCACCTTACTCACCCGTGGGTCGACCGCCGACACATCCAGCGCGCCACTGGTTTCCAGCGACACTTCATAGCCGGCATCACACAGACGCTTAAGCAAAGGAATGCAGTTGGGCTGCGCCAACGGCTCGCCACCGGTCACGCAGATATAACGCGGCTTGTAGCCGGCAACCTGTTCGATAATGGCGTCCAGCGACATGATCTCGCCGCCACTGAAGGCATAGGCGGTGTCGCAGTATTGGCAACGCAGGGGACAGCCGGTCAGGCGAACGAACACAGTCGGCAAGCCGGCGGTGCGCGTCTCGCCCTGCAGCGAGTAGAAAATCTCGGTAATGCGCAGGGTTTCTTGCATATCAGCCACGGGCGTGACAGCTGAACAGGCCGTCCGCCTCCGTTGCGGGAAAAGGGGCGCGGATTCTAACGAAAAAACCCGCGCAAAGCGCGGGTTTCTTGGTCGAGCATTCAGCTCTTAAGGCAAACGCTGCAAATCACGCTGCGCCAGCTGAGCAGCCGAGCTACCCGGATACTGTGCAATCACCTGCTGCAAAATACCTTTGGCCTTGTCGCTGCTACCCAAGCGTTGCTCGACATCCGCCAGCTTGAACAGCGAGTCCGGCACCTTGGCGTGGCTCGGGTAAGTCTGACTGACCCGGGCAAAAGCCTGCCCTGCACCTTGCAGATCGCCTTGCGCCAGATTCACCTCGCCCAGCCAGTACTGCGCGTTGCCGGCATACTGGCTATTGGGGTATTTGCGCAGGAAGGCGGCAAAGGCCTGACTGGCCTTGTCGAAATCCTTGGCCTTAATCAGGTCGAAGGCGGCTTCGTAGAACAGCTTTTCCTTGGCGGGATCAGCCGGTTCATTACTGGCCGGCGCCTGCCCCGCCGCTGACGGAGTTGGCGTACCGCCGGCATTGATCGCGCCAGCGGCTGAAGAATTCTGGTTGGTCGCAGCACCTGCTGCACCACTACTCAGACGCCGATCAAGATCCTGATAACGCTCCAGGCTTTCTTGTTTCAGACGCTGAATCTCATTCTGTTGTTCTTCCAGCGTACCGCGCAGCTGCGCGATCTCTCCCTGCATCTGCTGCAACTGGTTGAACAGCATGCCCTGCGCCGTGACAGGGGCCGCAGCCCCTGTCGCGACGGAGGTGCCGGCCGTACCGTAACCAGCAGGCGGGTAACTGCTGCCGTAACCGGCATTGTTATCCACCACGGGAACCTCAGCCCACGCCGCAAGCGGCAGGCTGAGCGCCAAAACGGTTAAAGCACGGCGGCACGTACGCATATCGAATTACTTACGCAGTTCGACGCGACGGTTTTGAGCCCACGAGGACTCGTCGTTGCCAGTGGCGATTGCGCGCTCTTCACCGTAGGAAACCAGTTCCAGTTGAGCCGGGGAAACGCCCTGCAGTACCAGATAACGCTGCACAGCTTTGGCGCGACGCTCGCCCAGAGCCATGTTGTATTCACGAGTACCGCGCTCATCAGCGTGGCCTTCCAGAACTACGCGAGCGCCATTGCCTTGCAGGTCACGGGCGTGCACGTCCAGAGCGCGCATGGCCTCTGGCTTCAGGTCGGAGCTGTCGTATTCGAAGTAGAAGGTGGTGATAGCGCGCAGAGCAGCTTCTTCGCTCAGGCTGCCATCAACAGCGCCAGTGTTGGCACCGTAACCAGCGTTAGGATCGGTAGCGCCTTCGCCAGCAGCGTCGCCGCCTTTCGAGGAGCAACCAACTGCAACAGCCAGAGCCAGACTCAGCGCGGCGAACTTACCAAATTTCAGCATTTCCATCATGTAACTCCTAATGAACCCCAGTGTGTTAAGCAGTATTTCAAACAACAACGGTATAGCGCCGCATCAGTTCAGGTAAGGGGACCAAGAAGGCTCTCGAACTTCGCCTTGAGCGGTAGGAAGAGGGAGCCTCACACGTCCATTGGTGGACGCTAATACCAAGACTCCCCGACCCTGCTGGCGGGTGGCGTAGATTACCATGGTGCCATTGGGCGCAACAGTGGGCGACTCATCCAGACTGGTGTCTGAAAGTATCCGCAAATTGCCGCGCTGTAGGTCTTGTGCCGCCACCTTGAAAACAGTGTAACCATCCTGGCGGTGAATCATCACCAGGGTCTTCTCATCAGCGGAAAGCTTAGGGTTAGCGTTGTAGTTACCAATAAAGGTCACACGCTCTGCCGAACCGCCATTGATATTGGTTTTGTAGATCTGCGGCTTGCCGGAGCGATCCGAGGTGAAGTAGAGAGTTTGACCGTCTTTACCCCAAAAAGGTTCGGTATCGATGGAAGCCTGATTGGTTACCCGACGCAGTTGACGAGTGCCCATGTCCATCACGTAGATTTCCGGATTGCCGTCCTTAGACAACACGAAGGCCAGGCGGTTGCCATCCGGCGACCAGGCCGGTGCGCCATTGAGGCCTTCAAAATTGGTGACCTGCTCGCGACGACCGGTGTCGATGTGCTGCACAAAGATGCGCGGACGCTTTTGCTCGAACGAGACATAGGCAATACGCTTACCATCCGGAGCAAACGATGGCGAGAGGATCGGCTCGCGCGACTGCAGCAGGGTCACTGCACGGGCACCGTCATAGTCCGAGCGCTGCAGGGTATAGCGAGTGTTGCTGACAGAGAAACGCTCGGCGGTGACATACAGCATGCGCGTGGAGAACGCCCCCTTGACGCCGGTAAGCTTCTCGTACGACTGATCGGCGATATGGTGCGCCATATCGCGCAACTGATCGACACCACCGCCCACGCTGCCAGTCATGACCTGCTGCTGAGTGGTGACGTTGAACAGGGCAAACTGAACCTGCAGACGACCGGCGTTCGGCACAATATTGCCGACCAGCACGTACTGTGCGCCCAGAGCCTGCCAATCGCGGTAGATCACTTCAGCCGCCTGAGTCGGCAGGCTGATCATGTTCTGCCGAGGGATTGGCTCGAACACGCCGGAGTTGCGCAGGTCCTTGCCAATGATGTCAGACATGTCCTCGGGCAACACATTGCCGCCCTGCCAGCCGAAGGGTACGACGGCAATTGGAATCGCCCGGTCCGCACCACTGACGACAGCAATGTTCTTTTCCTGAGCAATCGCCACAGAGGCAATGCAGAGGAACATTAGAAGAGAGTTTCGAAGAATCTTGATCACAATGCTAAATCCTCAGGAGTGAAAGTCATCTTGAATGAACGATAAGGATTGAAGTCTGCTGGACTCAAGCCTTGCATCTCGACAAGACGACCAATGTTTCTGACCGCCGCTACCGCTGAACTATCGAATGGCCCGCTGCCACTTGAACTAGCGACGCTTACATTCGTAATGGTGCCATCAGGCAACATATTGACCTGCAGTACAACGCGCATGCTGCTATTGGTACCAGGCGGACGTGACCAGCCCTGAGCTGCGCGCAACCGAATGAGATCATCAAAGTTGCCCGCCACTTGGTCGCCTACCGTATCCGCAACAGCTTGCTGCCGCCCTACATCATCAGAGAGCAGCTCAGCAAGAGCTGCCGCCTTCTTATCTTCTACAGCTTTACGCTGCGACGCTTCTGCCGCTTTCTTCTTGGCGTCATCAGCCTTTTTCTTCTTCGCAGCTTCAGCGGCGGCTTTCTTCTTCGCCTCTTCTGCTGCTTTTTTCTTGGCGTCTTCAGCGGCCTTTTTCTTGGCTGCCTCATCCGCCGCTTTCTTTTTGGCTACATCGGCGAGTTTCTTCTGCTCGGCGGCCTTCTTATCGGTCTCGGCCTTTTTAGCAGCCTCCGCTTTTGCAGCCTCCGCCTTCTGAGCCTCTTGAGCTTTCTTTTGTTCCGCTGCCTTGGCCGCTACTTTCTCTTGCTCAGCCTTTTTCTGCTCAAGCTGTTCAGTTTCATACACCGGAGCCGTGGTTTTCTTGGTTTCGCCAGCGATTTTCTGGTTGGTCTGGGTAGTGGCCTGGCTCTGCGACTGCAGCTTATACAAGGTCGCCTGCACCACCGGCTTGGCCGGCGGCAGCTCCGGGGCAAAGGCGAAGCTGACGAACAGCATGGCAAACATGATGACGTGCAGCGCCACAGCCCAGACAACTGGCCAGAACAGACTTTCCGAGGGCGAACGCTCGCGCTGGTCGTGCATCAGGGGGCCTCGGTAATCAGCCCGACGTTACCCACGTCAGCCTGCTGCAAGCCGCCCATCGCCGCCATGATAGTGCCGTAATCAACGGTCTTGTCGCCGCGCACAAACACCTGCACCTGTTTACCAGTCGCCCGACTCTGACTAATGATCGCAGTCACTGCGCGGGTCATTTCTTCCAGCGTCAGCGCCTGATCCTGCACGGTATCGACATCGACTTCGGTGCCCATATTCCAGAAATAGGTCTTGTCGGCCTTGATCGAGATGGTCAGCACCTGGGCGTTATTGTCCTGCGGTAAGACCTCACTGCTGACTTGCGGCAGATCGACCTTGACCCCCTGGTTGAGCATGGGTGCGGTCACCATAAAGATCACCAGCAGCACCAACATCACATCGATGTAGGGCACTACGTTCATCTCGGCGACGGGCTTGCGTCTATTGCGAATTCTGGCCATGGCTTGAGAAACCTGTATTGAGAATGCCTAAGGCTTAGTCGTCGCTGGTGTGCACCTTGCGGTGCAGAATCGCCTGGAATTCATCGGCGAAGGTGTAGTAACGACCAATCAGCATTTCGCCACGGGAGGCAAAGCGGTTGTAAGCGATTACCGCAGGAATCGCAGCGAACAAGCCGATGGCGGTGGCGATCAGCGCTTCGGCAATACCCGGCGCCACAGTGGCCAGGGTGGCTTGCTGCACCTGAGCCAGGCCACGGAAGGAGTTCATGATGCCCCACACAGTACCAAACAGGCCGATATAGGGGCTGGTGGAACCGACGGTGGCGAGGAACGGCAGGCTTTGTTCGAGCTTCTCTTCTTCACGGGAGATGGCCACACGCATGGCGCGAGCCACGGCGTCCATCACCGCGTCCGGATCAACGCCGGCCTGCTGGCGCAGACGCGAGAACTCCTTAAAACCGGCGCGAAAAATCTGCTCCAGCCCAGAATCCGGGTCCGGGTTGCTGCCCGCCTGGCGGTACAGCTTGGACAGATCAATCCCCGACCAAAAGCGCTCTTCAAAGTTATCCAGCGCGCGCTTGGCCGCACGCAGCAGCGCAGTGCGCTGAAAAATCATGACCCATGACATGACCGATGCGGCCACCAGCGTCAGCATTACCAGTTGCACCACCAGGCTGGCGTTGCTGATCAGACTCCACATCGACATGTGGTCTACGGCGTTGGCTTCCACGCTTACTCTCCTGCTTCAGATGTACCCGCGCCGCCCTGCCCGGCAAAGGCCGCGCGCAGAGTTTGGGGAATGGCCCGGGGTTTCAAATTGTCGGTGCGCACACAGGCCACCATAAACTGCCCTTCACAGAGCAGCACATCATCCGTTGCCCGCCTGACCTGTTGACGAAAACGCAGGCTGGCACGGTTTAATTCAATTACTTCAGCGCTTACCAGCAACTCATCGTCGAGCTTGGCAGGCGCGTGATAGCGCGCTTGCGCCGAGTGCACAACAAACAACAGGCCCTCCTCGGCCAACGTCGACTGGAGAAAACCCAGATCACGCAGGCGCTCGGTGCGAGCCCGTTCCATAAATTTGAGGTAATTGACGTAGTAGACGATACCGCCCGCATCAGTGTCTTCGAAATAAACCCGACAGCGATGGGTGAACGGCAGAACTCCGTTTTGCGCGCGCATACTCTAGAGCCAGCCCCTGATCTTGCCAATCGTCTTCGACAAGTATTTTTTCTTAATCATCATCACTCACGAACAGGTCAGCTGTTGGGAGTTCACCCATGCGCTTGGGCACGTTCAGGCCAAAGTGCAAATAGGCATGCCGGGTCACCACGCGGCCACGCGGGGTGCGCATGATATAGCCCTGCTGAATTAGATAGGGTTCCAGCACATCTTCGATGGTGTGACGTTCTTCGCTGATGGCAGCGGCGAGGTTATCGACACCCACCGGACCACCGTCGAACTTCTCGATCATGGTCAACAACAGGCGGCGGTCCTGATGATCGAAGCCGCGCTCGTCGACATCCAGCAGGTTCAGCGCCAGGTCGGCGATTTCACGGGTGATCTCGCCCGTTCCACGCACTTCGGCAAAATCACGCACCCGGCGTAGTAAGCGGTTGGCGATGCGCGGCGTACCGCGCGCGCGCCGGGCAATCTCGAAGGCACCATGAGGTTCAATGGGCAGGCCGAGAATCCCCGCCGAACGCATGACGATGGTGGTCAGGTCGTCAACGTTGTAAAACTCCAAACGCTGGACAATACCGAAGCGGTCACGCAATGGGTTGGTCAGCATGCCGGCGCGGGTGGTGGCTCCGACCAGGGTAAAGGGCGGCAGATCAAGCTTGATTGAGCGCGCGGCCGGGCCTTCGCCGATCATGATATCGAGCTGAAAGTCCTCCATCGCCGGGTACAGCACTTCTTCGACAATCGGCGAAAGGCGATGGATTTCATCGATAAACAGTACATCGCCTGGCTCAAGATTGGTCAGCAAGGCGGCCAGATCACCCGGCCGCTCCAACACCGGCCCCGAGGTGCTTTTGATCGAAACATTCATTTCCTGGGCGATGATATTGGCCAGGGTGGTCTTGCCCAGACCGGGCGGACCGAAGATCAGGGTGTGATCAAGCGCTTCGCTACGGCCACGGGCCGCCTGGATAAACAGCTCCATCTGCTCACGCACGCTGGGCTGGCCAATGTATTCGGCCAGTTTCAGCGGGCGAATGGCACGGTCAACCTGCTCATCACGGTCACGGGGGGCTGCGGTAATCAGGCGATCTGCTTCTAGCACTAGACCATTCCCTTCAGGGCTCGACGAATCATATCTTCACTGCTCAAACCGTCTTCCTTAATAGCTGAGACGGCGCGACTGGCTTCCTGGGGTTTGTAACCGAGCGAAATAAGTGCACTGACCGCATCATTCTCCGCGCTTGAGACTGCAGCGCCGCCGCGAGGTTCCACCACCAGGTGCGACATACCGGGCACGGTTTCCCAGGCTTTGAAGCGGTCTTTGAGCTCAACCAGCAGGCGCTCGGCGGTTTTCTTGCCAACGCCAGGGATCTTCACCAGCACCGAGGTATCTTGCGCTTGCACACAGCGCACCAACTCATCGACTTCAAGGCCGGACATCAAGGCCAAGGCCAGTTTCGGGCCCACGCCATTGAGGCGGATCAGCTCGCGAAACAGCTCACGCTCACGCTTCTCGAAGAAGCCATAGAGCAGATGCGCATCCTCACGCACCACCAGATGGGTGTGTAAGGTCAGCGGCTCGCCCACCGAGGGCAAACGGTACAGGGTGGTCATGGGCACTTCCAGCTCATAACCCAAACCATTTATGTCAACAATCACATGGGGCGGCTGCTTTTCCGCCAGGGTGCCGCGCAAACGTCCGATCACCGCTGCTTTCCTTAAAATTTACGTTACAAACGAAGGCGACCGGCGCGCCGCTTGGCGCCGACCAGGCCATGGGGAATCAGACTCTGCCGATGGTGGGCGTGGCACAGGGCAATGGCCAGGGCGTCCGATGCATCGATCTGCGGTTTCTGCACCAGTTTGAGCAGGTGCATAACCATCAGCTGCACCTGCTCCTTGTCCGCCCCACCGCTGCCGGCAATCGCCTGCTTGACCTGGGTCGCGGTGTATTCGGCGATATCCAGCCCCGCTTCCATCCCCGCGACTATGGCCACGCCACGCGCCTGGCCGAGCTTGAGCGCGGAATCCGGATTGCGTGCCATAAACACCTGTTCGATGCCCATGGTCACCGGCCCGTAGGTTTCGATGACCTCGCGCACGCCGCGAAACACCACCTGCAGACGCTCCGGCATCGAACCATTGCCCGTGCGAATGCAGCCAGAGGCGACATATTCGCAATTGCGCCCGTTATCACGCACCACACCGTAACCGGTGATGCGTGAGCCTGGGTCAATACCGAGAATCAAGGTCATGCCCTACCGCTCACTCAAGGTGCCTGCCAACCTGGCCGACACACTGTCTATTTATCCAGTTGGCGAGTATAGGGCCAGGCCACTTCGGCGTCACCCAGGCGCACTTATAAAAGATCGTCGGGAACAAATTTTGACATCGCACTTCTGCAGCCCCGCAGCCCCGAGGATGAACGTCATGGATGGCGGGACACAAAAAAGCCGGAAGCGATCAGACATGCACCTGAAGACCTCCGGCTTTGTATTGATACCGCGCACTCAGCCAAGCTGATCCATGATCTCGTCGGGGATTTCGGCGTTGTGGTAGACGTTCTGCACATCGTCGAGGTCTTCGAGCATATCGATCAGCTTGATGACTTTTTGCGCGGTTTCCAGATCAGTAACCGGCGCACTGATCGAAGGAATCATGGCGATTTCCGCTTCATCAGCCTTGAAACCGGCCGCACCAAGGGCCTCGTTGACCCCATGGAAATCGACAAAACTGGTCGACACCAGCGCCGAGCCATCCTCGGCCATCTCCACGTCATCGGCACCGGCTTCCAGCGCCGCCTCCATCAGGGCATCTTCGCTAACGCCTGGGGCGAAGCTGAGCTGACCCTTGCGGTCGAACATATAGGCCACCGAACCATCGGTACCCAGGTTGCCGCCGCACTTGGTAAAGGCATGGCGTACTTCGGCTGCGGTGCGGTTGCGGTTGTCAGTCATGGCCTCGACGAAGATCGCCACGCCGCTCGGCGCGTAACCTTCATAGGTCAGCTCAATCATATTGTCGGCTTCGTCGTTACCGGCACCACGGGCAATGGCGCGGTCGATGACGTCACGCGACATATTGGCCGTCAACGCCTTGTCCACCGCCAGGCGCAGACGTGGATTGTCCGCCGGCAGCGGCCCGCCATGCTTGGCGGCAACCGTCAGCTCACGAATCAGCTTGGTAAATATTTTGCCGCGCTTGGCGTCCTGACGCCCTTTGCGGTGCTTGATGTTGGCCCACTTGGAATGACCAGCCATAACTCACTCCGTTTGTTTCAGTTCAATTCACCGGCAGGAGCGGAGGGGACGCCTAGCTCCATGCCCGCGAAAGGGAGATCGCGGCCATGGGCCGCTCCTACGGGACTATCACTAAAAAAGAAGCCTGGAAAACCAGGCTTCTTGTGACGCGTTATTCCGCTTTTGGCTGCTCGCGCAGGCGAATATGCAGTTCGCGAAGCGACTTGTTATCCACCTCACCCGGCGCTTGGGTCATGACGCAGGCCGCGCTCTGGGTTTTCGGGAAGGCGATCACTTCGCGGATCGACTGCGCGCCGGTCATCAGCATCACCAGGCGATCCAGGCCGAAGGCCAGGCCACCATGGGGCGGCGCGCCGAACTTCAGGGCGTCGAGGAGGAAGCCAAACTTCTCCTGCTGCTCGTCTTCACTGATGCCAAGCACGCGGAACACCGTCTGCTGCATCGACTTGTCGTGGATACGGATCGAACCGCCCCCCAGCTCGGTGCCGTTCAGGACCATGTCGTAAGCCCGCGACAGCGCGGCCGCCGGGTTGGCCGCAAGCTCCTCAGGGCTGCAGCTCGGCGCGGTAAACGGGTGGTGCATGGCGGTCAGGCTGCCGTCGTCGTTCTCTTCGAACATCGGGAAGTCGACGACCCACAGCGGCGCCCACTCGCAAGTCAGCAGGTTGAGGTCGTGACCCAGCTTGATGCGCAGTGCGCCCAGGGCCTCACTGACGATCTTGGCTTTGTCGGCACCGAAGAAAACGATGTCGCCATCGACCGCACCCACGCGATCGAGAATCACATTGATGTTATCCAGCGGGATGTTCTTGACGATTGGCGACTGCAGGCCTTCCACACCAGCGGCGCGTGCGTTGACCTTGATATAGGCCAAGCCCTTGGCGCCGTAGATGCCGACGAACTTGGTGTAGTCGTCAATTTGCTTGCGCGGCATGCTCGCCCCACCCGGTACGCGCAGCGCGGTGACGCGGCATTTGGGATCGTTGGCCGGGCCGGCGAAGACTTTAAAGTCGACATCCTTGAGCTGATCGGCAACATCCACCAGCTCCAGCGGGTTACGCAGGTCCGGCTTATCCGAACCAAAACGACGCATGGCTTCGGCCAGGGTCATGTGCGGAAGCGTACCGAACTCGACGTCCAGCACTTCCTTGAACAGCTGACGGACCATTTTCTCGGTGATGGCCATGATATCGGCCTCATCCATAAAACTGGTTTCGATGTCGATCTGGGTGAATTCCGGCTGGCGGTCGGCACGCAGGTCTTCGTCGCGGAAGCACTTGGCGATCTGATAGTAGCGGTCAAAGCCAGCGACCATCAGCAGCTGCTTGAACAGCTGCGGCGACTGCGGCAAGGCGAAGAAGCTGCCGGCGTGGGTGCGGCTCGGCACCAGATAGTCACGCGCGCCCTCTGGGGTGGCACGGGTGAGGATCGGCGTTTCCACATCGAGGAAGCCGTTGTCATCCAGATAGCGACGGATGCTGCTGGTGATGCTCGAACGCAGCTTCAACTTGGCAGCCATTTCCGGACGGCGCAGGTCGATAAAGCGGTAGCGCAGGCGGGTTTCTTCGCCGACGTCGGTGTATTCGTTAAGCGGGAATGGCGGGGTTTCCGCTTCATTCAGCACTTGCAGCTCATAGCCCAGCACTTCAATAGCACCGGATGCCATATTGGCGTTGCGCGCACCCTCGGGACGCACACGCACCTTACCGGTGATCTTCACCACATATTCACTGCGCACTTTATCGGCAGTGGCGAAAGTCTCGGCACGATCTGGGTCGAATACCACCTGGGCCAGACCTTCGCGGTCACGAATGTCGAGGAAAATCACCCCGCCATGGTCACGACGGCGATGTACCCAACCGCAAAGGGTGACTTCCTGGCCGTCCAGGCTCTCGTTCAGTTGGCCGCAATAATGGCTGCGCATCATGGTGGTGGTCGCTTCTCTTGAGTCTTGAATTCGTTGGGTCGCATGGCTGCGACGCTCGTTGGCCGGGCAACCGGCTGGCGCATGCGCCATTTTCCGCAATTGTGCTGCCTTTAAGGGGCATAAAACGATCAGCGGCGCCTACGCAACCAACTGCTCGCCCAACAAAACGCGGCAAAGCGCGGGATTATATATGGTTAAGCCGCCACTTGCAGCCGCCGCCCCACGCGCTTTTGCCAGGCCTTCCTATACTCACCCATGCAGCACTCTGACCGTCGAATAGTGGAGAGGCTTATGGCCACGCCAACCCTGGCTGAAATACCCAGCGATTTGCTGGCAGACTTTCGCCTGGAATCCAGCGAACAATTCCAGCGTTGTGAGCAATTGTTAATCGAACTTGAGCACGCACCCGATGACCGCGAGCGCCTGCGCGAGCTGTTTCGTCTGGTGCATACACTCAAGGGCAACCTGGGCTATATCGGCCTGGATACGCTGATGAGCGTGCCGCAAGCAATGGAAGATGTCCTGTCGTGCCTGCGCGAAGGCCAGCTGCATTTCGATAGCCTACTTGGCGATATCCTTCTACTAACCCTCGATCATCTGAAAGAGCTGATCCAGCACGCACTCGGCGGCGCGCCAGCACAACTTGACGCAACCCAAAGCAAGGCGCTTAGTCAGGCACTCAGCACCCTGGCAATGGCCCCAGCGGCGCAACAAACCGGCATTCGCAGTGCACTGCTGCAACAACTCGACCCCAGCTCAAAACCGCCCGTAGTCATTACCACAGACGAACCCGCCGCCGCAGACCTGCTCAGACGCTACGGCATCGAGCCCGATGCCGACCTGCTGTTTTTTGTCGACCTGATGCAAGCCAGCGAACGCCGCTCACGCTTCTGGCAAGGGCGCGGCCTGCGTCAGCTCGACCTGGCCCTAGCGATCAACCAGCTGGGCGGCAACCCGGAGCAACCCGAGCAATTGGCGGCAGCCATCTGCCTGCACGACCTGGGCATGGCCTTTCTGCCCCTGGAAATGCTGCATAAGAAAGCGCATTTCAATCGCGAAGAACGCCGACAGATGCAATCCCACCCGCGACTCGCCCACGACCTGCTCAAGCGTATGCCGCGCTGGGATGCCGCTGCGGAGATCACCTTGCAACACCAAGAACACGTCGACGGCAGCGGCTACCCCAAAGGTTTGAAAGAAGTCGAAACCAGCCCCGGCGCCCTGATTATTAACATTGTCGACACTTTTGACGCCCGCACCCATGAGCGCGCCCATCAAACCCTGAACAAACGCCCACTGCTGCGTGCCATCCTGGAAATCAACAACCTGGCCGGACGGCAGTTCAGCGAGCACTGGGTCGAATTGTTCAATCAGACACTGCAGCAACATCCAGAACTTGCGCATCGCTAAACCCTAGAAAAATTGAACCCAGACCAAGTAATAGCCTCTAACCATCACTTTCATTGATATAAACCACGATAAAGCTCGGCAACACCCATGGTAGGCTCTGCCCATCACGCGGGCAGCCAAGCCCCGAGCCACCTGAGAGGAGAAATGGTATGGAAATCAATATCGGCATTGCCGAGCAGGACCGCGCCGCCATCGCTGAAGGCCTGTCGCGCCTACTGGCCGACACCTACACCCTGTACCTGAAAACCCATAACTTTCACTGGAACGTCACCGGCCCGATGTTCAACACCCTGCACCTGATGTTTGAAGGTCAGTACACCGAACTGTCACTGGCCGTTGACCAGATTGCCGAACGTATTCGCACCCTTGGCTTCCCGGCCCCCGGTACCTACGCCGCCTACACCCGTCTTTCCTCTATTAAGGAAGAGGAAGGCGTGCCGAACGCACAAGACATGATCAAACAACTGGTTCAAGGCCAGGAAGCCGTCACGCGTACCGCTCGCGGCATCTTCCCGCTGCTCGACAAAGTCAGCGACGAGCCGACTGCGGACCTGCTGACCCAGCGCATGCAAGTGCACGAGAAAACCGCCTGGATGCTGCGCAGCCTGCTGGCAGCCTAGGAGCCTGTCGGGCTTGACCGTTCGTAGCGAGGGAAAGCCCGGCTTGAGGTAGTTTTTCTGCTTTTCCGAGGCGAATAGCTGGCTATTTAACGAGGGAAAGCAGAAAAAATGGCCAAGTCCGGCTTTTCCGCAGTAGAACAGTGTTAAGTCCGACAGGCTCCTAGATACATGGGTAAATAGGTACATCACGTAAAAGGTCCGCCTTCACGGGCCTTTTGCTAGGCGCTTGCCCAGCAGCTGTTCTATGCTTTGACCAATTGCAACTTGGTCACAGTGACGTGCATGAACAAACCCGCTAAAGCCCCCAGCATTCTGGAACTGTACCCCGAGGAAACCCGCGACGCTGCGGCGCTTCTGAAGAAGGCGGTACCACTGATGATGCGCCACGATATCCCGCCCAATCCGGTGCATTACGCTCTCTGGTACACCTACAGTAAAGGCCTGGAGCCCGAGCTCAATCGTCGCCTGGACAAGACCGTCAGCGACTTTGACAGCTTCCCACAGGAAACCGCAGCCAAGCTGTTTCGCGATTACATCATCCATGGCGAGCTCGAAGAAGCCCGCGCCGGTCAGCAGCAAGTCATTGAGCTGGTCGATGACATCGAAGGCAACGTATCGCGCAGTATCATCGGCAGCCGTAACTACCAGGCCAGTCTAGATCATGGCCTAGCTGCATTGCAGGAGCCAATCATCGATGATCTGCCTAATGTTCTGAACGAACTGCAGCAAAGCACGCTACTGATGCAAGATCAGCAGGATAAATTCCTCTATCGTCTGAATGCCGCCCAGCAAGAGATCAAGAGCCTGCGCAGCCAGCTAGAACGCGCGCATATCGCAGCAACATTGGATAACCTGACTCAGATATTCAACCGCAATGCCTTCAGCAGGCTGATGGAGCAGACGCTGAGCAGCGGACATAATGGCGTTGCTCTGGTAATGCTAGATATCGACCATTTCAAACAGTTCAACGACCAATACGGCCACCCCCTGGGGGATCGCGTACTGCAGCACGTCGGCCAACTGCTACGCGACCTGCTGCCCGCTCGCGCGATGGCCGCACGTTATGGCGGTGAGGAGTTCTGCATCATCCTGCGTGACTGCAATGACAACGCCAAGGCATACGCTTTTGCCGAACAGCTGCGTCTAAAGATCCAGTCGCTGCGCATCAAAGTGCGCCGCACCGACGAAGTTCTCGACAGTATTACCGCCTCCTTCGGCTTCGCCCTTGCAGAGCAAGGCGATACTCTGGAAACCCTGCTCACCCGCGCCGATGACGCGCTTTATCAAGCGAAGCGCGACGGGCGCAACCAAGTAAGCCCCAACCCAAGCGAAACAGCACTCAGTGCCTGATTGAGAACCCCACCTCTTTGCTGTTAAATACGCCCCGTGCCGCTGAACCGCCTCCATGGTTTGGCGCACAGGCTGGTACCACGCGCTTTTATCCCTACCCTGCAGCACCCAATACGCGCAGCCAGCTCTTCCTGTTGACTCTTTAAATTAAGCGAGCTCATCGAACATGTTGAAAATTGTCCACCTTCTGACGGGCGCTATCGCCCTGCTACTTTCTTTTGCCCCACACTTTGGCGACACACCACAGTCATCCTTAGAACAACCCAGCGCCCTGTGCCTTGCCCTGTTCGGCCTGCTAAACCTACTGCTTGCACCCCAACTACCCATCTGGCACGCCGGCCTGCGCCATCAAGCACAAAACCTGGTTTCTGCCCTCCTGGTCCTCGGCACGCTGCTACAAGCCTTGATTCTGCTCGCCCCGTTACCAAAAATTGCCGAACAACCGGCCATCCTGTTTAGCCTGCTGATCATCGCCGCCGCCGTCGCCGTGCACCTGGCAGCCAACCTGCGTCTTAAATCACGCAACATCGCAAGCTCGCAGGATTTGGGCGACCGCGAAACAGGCACCGTTAAGTGGTTCAACACCTCCAAGGGTTTCGGCTTTATCTCGCGCGATTCAGGTGACGATATTTTTGTGCACTTTCGCGCCATTCGCGGTGAAGGCCACCGCGTACTGGTTGAAGGCCAACGGGTCGAGTTCGCCGTAATGCAACGCGACAAAGGTCTGCAAGCCGAAGACGTCATCGCCGCACTGCCTGCGCGACGTTAATCGCAAAAACGCAAAAGGCCCGCACACAGCGGGCCTTTTGCGTTTCACAGCCGATCAATAATGCGGCGGCGCCTCATCCTCAGCTATACCAAACTGCGAATTCACCTCATCCTGACGCTTGATCAACTCAGCCACCTGCAGCTGCAGACGCTCCAGAAGCCGCTGTTGTGCCACCAGCGCATCGTTGAGTGCCTGAATAGTGTCGTCCTGAAAAGCCAGCCGGCTTTGCAAGTCGTTAATGCGCTCTTCTAGTTTCACCAGTCAACTCTCTGCAAAACAAAAATCCCTGGTCAAAACCAGGCGTAGACGGGCTTTCAGTGCGGCCAATTGCTCAGCAGTATACGCCTGCGCCGGGCGCTTGCCCCAAACGGGCGCCGGCCAGGCCGCATCCTCGCGACGCCGCACGATGACATGCATATGCAGCTGACTAACCACATTGCCCAAGGTCGCGACATTCATTTTGTCTGCCGCAAAACAGTCCTTGAGCACCTGCGCAAGGTTGTTGGTTTCCCCCCAGAGCTGCAGCTGATCAAGCGCATCCAACTGAAACAACTCACTAACATCTTCACGACGCGGCACCAGGATAAACCAGGGGTACTGCGCATCGTTCATTAATAGCAGGCTGCACAATGGGTAATCACCCACCCAGACAGTGTCTTGCTGCAACCGCGAATCCAGAACAAACATAACGATCTACCTTTAAGACAACCCATCCACTCGGTTTTTGACATAAATCGAACAAGCCAAGCAGCAGCACCTGATACAGGGGCCATCAACTGGCCGCCAAAGCATAACCAGTTAACACCCGCCGCGCAGGATACGCCGAAGCAGCAAACCCGACACCCAGGATCAAGCCATCGCCACTGCGCACCAATAGACAGCACTCGACATCACCACCCCAAACGCACGCACCAAAACTGTTCCCTTCGGTAATACCAAGCAGCGACAAAATGCTACGCAGCTGCCACGAGGCGGCAAGCAACTAATAAACAGAGCAGAAAGCGACCGCAAAAACGCCCACCCACGGCCATAAAAACAGAAAAAACCGCTGAAAAATGCACGATAAACCAATGCAAACCCCGAGAACCTTGACCACACGGCTCAAATCGAGGATAAAAAATTGGCTTTCAGGCTTTTGTGCACGACTATTGCTAAGCAATCCGTGACGAATAGCACTGCACCGTTTGGCTGCCGAAGGCAACCTACGAGCAAGCGCAAAAATACGTTAGCATTGACTCCTAGCACGCAGGCAGCATCCACAAAAATGCGACATGACTCATAAGCTTTTGCGACACAGCCGTGAAGAAATCGCAAGGAATAGATTGCAACTATCGCCAACATTGGCAGCGTGCTATAAGTTACCGCCGACACAAAAAGAAAGAGCCGTCCATACAACAACCAGCCGGATGGCGCAACTTTTCTAAACCAAGGAGCAATCACGATGCAAGTGATGAAGTGGAGCGTAATCGCCCTCGCAGTAGCAGCGGGCACCACCCAAATGGCAGTGGCATCCAGCCAGTCTGAGTCTAAGGGCATTGTTGAAGACAGCAGCTTCAATATCTTCAATCGCGCCCTTTACATGAACCGTGATTTCCGCAATGGTCCAAACCCATCGAGCAATTCCGCTAACCCAGCTGGTTACCGTGAAGAGTTCGGCCTGGGCATCCGCCTGCTGCTGGAGTCCGGCTTCACTCAAGGCACCGTAGGTGTGGGCTTCGACGCTCATAGCCTGAGCAGCATTAAGCTCGACAGCGGCCGCGGCCGTGTCGGCACTGGCCAATTCGGTAAAACTGACGACGGTCGTGGTGACGACACCCAGACCGAAGTCGGCGGCGCTATTAAGTTCCGCGTATCTGATACCGTCCTGAAATACGGCAACATGTTTACCGGCAGCCCTGTTTTCGCTACTGACGACAGCCGTATCCTGCCAGAAGTTGCTACCGGCACCTACTTGGTCAGCAATGAGATCGAAGGCCTTGAGCTGAGCGCTGGTCGCTTCACAGCCTTAAGCTCTCAAGAAAATACTGGCACCGATAGCACAGGCTTGAAAGGAATCAATATTGTCGGTGCAAACTACAGCTTCACTGACAATTTCAGCGGTGCACTGCATGCGTCCGACGCTGAAGATCTTTACAAGAAGTACTATGCCAATCTGAACTACAACCTGCCGATTGCCGAAGAGCAATCTATGAACTTTGACTTCAATGTTTATAAGTCAAAGTACGACAAAGGCTACGTTGAAGCATACACCACGAAGTTCAACGACGACGGTAGCGTTAAAACTCCAGGTATTCGTGAAAGCCGCGACAACACCATTTGGAGCTTGGCGGGCGCATACTCTCTCGGCGCTCACACCTTCACTCTGGCTCACCAGCGCAGCACAGGCGATGATGGCTATCGCTACGGTGAAGACGGTGGCGGTTCCATCTTCCTGGCCAACTCGGTTCAGTACTCCGACTTTAACCAAAAAGATGAAAATTCTTGGCAAGCTCGCTACGACATCAATATGGCCTCCTTCGGTGTTCCGGGCCTGAGCTTTATGACCCGCTACATCCGTGGCACCGCCGATGATAGCTACACAGAGCGCGAACTGGATCTCGAAGCCAAGTACGTAATCCAGGAAGGCGCAGCTAAAGATCTGTCCTTCCGCGTTCGTAACGCTTTCTATCGTGACAACGCTCAGGGTGACGTCAATGACTTCCGCCTGATCCTTGAATACCCACTGAGCGTTCTGTAATTCAGACCGTTTAGCAGGTAAAGAAAGCCCGACCTAGGTCGGGCTTTTTCTTGCCTGCTAAAAACCTACAACGGCAACGCATAAGTCCCCGTCACATGCGCCACCAACTCATCTTCATTGCCCTGCGAGTAAACCGACACCTCGCAAACAGCCTGCCTGCGACTCAATCTTAATATTCGCGCCTCGGCTAATAGATCAACTGGTTTGGGTTTAACCAGAAAGTTGATATTCAAATTAGATGTCACGGCCATTTCCACCCGCCCGATACGACCCAGCACCACCGCATACATCGCAGCATCTGCCAGCGCCATAATGGTTGGCCCGGACAAGGTGCCGCCGGGACGCACCAATTTGCTGTGAAATGGCACCCGTACCAGCGCACCGCTGGCATCCAGCCGGTCGATACACAAGTTGATGTCCTCTGCTATCGGCAATCCTGCCCGAATCAGTGCTTGCACCTGCTCTGCCGTTAATATCGACACACTCCCCTCCTTTATATGCACACGTCAGCATCCTGTACGCATCTGTACAGGCACCGTACAATGCCGGCCATTGAAAATCTCTTGCAACCGACAGAACAGCCAAATATGCGTACCAGCCAGTTCCTGCTCTCGACTCTGAAAGAAACTCCATCCGATGCCGTGGTCATCAGCCACCAGTTGATGCTGCGCGCCGGCATGATCCGCAAGCTGGCATCCGGCCTGTACACCTGGCTGCCCATGGGCCTACGCGTGCTGCGCAAGGTTGAGCGAGTTGTGCGCGAAGAAATGAATGCCGCCGGCGCGCTGGAAGTGCTGATGCCCGGTATTCAACCGGCAGAGCTGTGGCAGGAATCCGGCCGTTGGGAACAGTACGGCCCCGAGCTGCTGCGCATGAAGGATCGCCACGGCCGCGACTTCTGCGCAGGCCCGACCCATGAAGAAGTGATCACCGATCTGGCGCGCAATGAGCTGAACAGCTACAAGCAGTTGCCGATCAATCTGTATCAGATTCAGACCAAGTTCCGCGACGAAATCCGCCCGCGCTTTGGTCTGATGCGTGGCCGCGAGTTCATCATGAAGGACGCCTACTCCTTCCACGTCGACCAGGCTTCGCTGCAGCAAACTTATGACCGCATGCATCAGGCCTATTGCAACGTATTCACCCGCCTGGGCCTGAATTTCCGCCCCGTGCAGGCTGATACCGGCTCTATCGGCGGCACCGGCTCCCACGAATTCCACGTACTGGCTGACTCCGGCGAAGACGATATCGCCTTCAGCGACAGCTCCGACTACGCCGCCAATATCGAAAAGGCCGAAGCGGTTCCGCGCGAAAGCAGCCGTGGTGCAGCGACTGAAAGCATGCGCATGGTTGAGACACCGGACACCAAGACCATCGACGCGCTGGTGCAGGGTTTTGGCCTGGCCATCGAAAAAACCATCAAGACCCTGATGGTGCATGGCGCTAAGAAAGGCACCCTGGTCGCCTTGATCGTACGTGGCGACCACGAACTCAATGAAATCAAAGCCGCCAACTTGGAGCTGGTTGCCAGCCCACTGGTGTTCGCCAGCGAAGCCGAGATTCGTGCGGCTATCGGCGCAGGCCCTGGCTCGCTGGGCCCGGTCAATCTACCGATCCCCTGCATCATCGACCGCTCGGTAGCGCTGATGAGCGACTTCGCCTCCGGTGCCAACATCGATGACAAGCACTATTTCGGCGTTAACTGGGAGCGCGACCTGCCGCTGCCTGAAGTTGCTGACCTGCGCAACGTACTGGCTGGCGACCCAAGCCCGGACGGCAAAGGTACTTTGGAAATCAAGCGCGGCATCGAAGTCGGGCACATCTTCCAGCTGGGCACCAAGTACAGCGAAGCACTGAACTGTCAGGTTCTTGGTGAGAACGGCAAGCCGGTGATCCTGACCATGGGTTGCTATGGCATCGGCGTTTCCCGTGTGGTGGCAGCAGCCATCGAGCAGAACAATGATGACCGTGGCATCCTCTGGAATGATGCTCTGGCGCCGTTCCATATCGCTCTGGTGCCGCTGCGTTACGAGACTGACGCCGTGCGCGAAGCCACCGACACGCTGTATGCGCAGTTGACCGCTGCTGGCTACGAAGTACTGCTCGATGACCGTGACAAAAAGACCAGCCCGGGCATCAAATTCGCGGATATGGAACTGGTCGGCATCCCGCATCGCATCGTCGTCAGTGATCGCGGCCTGGCCGAAGGCAACCTGGAATACAAGAGCCGTAAGGAAACCGACGCCCAGGCCGTGCCTGTGGTCGACATCCTGAGCTTTATCCAGGCCCGCATCAGCCACTGATCTCAGCCTTTTTAGCAAGAGTCGTCATGTTCAAGCGAAGCACCCTCAGCCTTATCGCCACCCTCGTGGGTGGCCCTCTGCTGCTCAGCGGCTGCGCCAACCAGTTGCCGCAGCGCAGCGAACACGAGGAACGCGTCGAGCGCAAACTGCTCGATCACAGCCTACAGATCGATGTCGGTGAGCCACGCGTGCTGGAGTTGCCACAACGCCGCGTACGTGTGCATGAACAGAAGACCTTCGAGGTCACGGCGTTTGACGTGACGCGCCGTTATGACCGCTACACCCCTTACCAGCCCTGGCGCGAGCTGTATGAAGTGCCCCTCGGCGCGCTGGCGGTGGTCGGCGGTATCGGTGCCAATGTGCTCAATGTGGTGCTGCTTGGCAGCCTGCCGGACAGTGCAACCAAGGACTGGATCAGCTACGGCTTCGCCGGCCTCAACCCGGCGATGAACGTCGAATCCAACGGTCGCTCGCAGCAAAACCTCGCCAGCCTTGAAGAGCGTCGCCAGGATGCGCGCATGGAGTACTCCAGCCTGCCCTGGGCCGAGCGCCCAGTGCTGGTTAAAGCTGGCGAGCAGAGCCATGAACTGCTAACCGACCGTAACGGCATCCTGCGCCTGAACCTGCTCGACAGCCCGTTTGCCGACGAAGATGTCACGCGCATCAGCACCTTGCTGCTGACCGTCGAAGATGATCAGGGCTCAGCACGCGCCGATGCATCACTGCTGGTCAGCCGCACGCTGCGCGGCAAGCTGCAGGAGGCCCATGAGCTGATCTACGCCGACCTCGAGGGCGACGATGTGGCCCAGTGGGTGCATCGAGTCAAACGTCTGTCGGAGCTGGGCCTTGAGGAAGAGGCCAGCGAGTTGGAACAGAGCCTGATCGAACTGACCCGTAATGATCCGGAACTGCAGAAAGTCTTCTTACAAGCCCTGACCACAGACGCCGGCCGCCTAGTCGCCGACCCTGGCAACGACTGACGCCCAATGCGACAGCGCCTGGTTGCGATACGGCTGCACCAGCCTATGCGGCAACACAGATGGGTATCGCTGCGCTCAACCCATCCTACGGGCTGGTACGTCAAACCGTAGGACAATGAGATGGACTCCTCCCTCCTACGGCGTCTATGCGCCAGACTGAGGTTGTCACAACCAAACAGCCACGAAGGGAGGAGTCACCATGAAACTTAAGCGAATCGGCATCGATTTGGCAAAACAGGTTTTTCAAGTTCATGGCGTCGATAGCCACGAGCAGGTGAAGTGCCGTAAGCAGCTCAAGCGTTCACAGATGCTGGATTTTTTCCGCCAACAAGAGCCGTGCTTGGTGGCGATGGAGGCCTGTGGTAGTTCGCATTACTGGGCGCGCGAGCTGGGCAAGTTGGGGCATGAAGTGCGGTTGATTGCGCCGCAGTTCGTCAAACCCTACGTCAAGAGTGGTAAGAACGACGCCAACGACGCGGAGGCGATTTGCGAGGCTGCCAGCCGACCCACGATGCGTTATGTCGCGGTGAAGAGTGCCGAGCAGCAAGCTGGGCAGTCGGTGCACCGGATCAGAAGCCGGTTAATCAGGGCGCGTACAGCGTTGGTTAACGAGATACGTGGCCTGCTTGGCGAGTTCGGTTTGGTGGCGAGTCGCCAGGGAATAGCGGCCACCCGCGCGTTGCTGCAGCAGGCGCTGGACGAACACCAGACATTACCGGGCGAGCTGCACGAAATGCTCGAGTTATTGCGTGATGAGCTGCAGGGACAGGATGAGCGAGTCAAACAGTTGGACAGCATGCTTCACCGTCAGGTTAAGACGGATGAGCGTGTCCAGCGTTTGCTGCAGGTGGAGGGCGTTGGCCCGATCAGCGCGACTGCCGTGGTGTCTGCAGTGGGTGATGCACGGCAGTTCAGTTCGGGCAGACAGTTCGCGGCCTGGCTGGGATTAGTGCCGAGCCAGCATTCAAGTGGCGGCAAAGAGCGTCTGGGGCACATCAGCAAAAAGGGTGACTGTTACCTGCGCACGTTATTGGTCCATGGCGCTCGTGCGGTGCTGAAGACCTGTAAGGAAAAGACGGATCGACGCAGCACCTGGCTGCAGCAGTTGCAGTGTCGACGCAACACAAATATCGCCACGGTCGCCCTGGCGAACAAGAATGCCCGGATCATCTGGGCGATCCTCAGCAAGGGGGAAGACTATCAACCTGCTGAGGCGTAAACCTGAAGTACCCAAGCTGGAATGAAGTGACACCGTAGAAGATCCACCACGATTGCACAGTGACATGCAGTGATGACGAACCGGTCGAGCCGGCATGTGTAAAACCTGCTTTACCCACAGGCCCTCTGTAAACCAAGGCCGCTAGGGCGATCAGGAACACATGAGCGGATATTCATCATGGCTCAAGGCACCCAACGCCTTATCAGAAGCCGGATATACGGAAGCAGTCGTACCTAGGTTCGTTGGATGTGTATTTCACTGGCAAAACGGGAGGAGTCCATATATGGGTTAGCGGCGTGAAGTACAAGACGCAAGCACAGCAGGAAACTCTATACGCCGCGTAGCCCATCAACGACTCAGCGCCGTACGATAAATCCGGCAACCCCCTGCAACGCTTGCTCCTGCAGCTCCAGCGCGGTCACTTCGGCAGCCTGCGGTCCCTGTTCCAACCAACTTGCCAGCTCGGCTGCTGCCTCTTCCTCACCTTCAAACAACACCTCAACGCGCCCGTCAGCCAGATTGCGCACCCAGCCATCGAGATCAAGACGCTCAGCTTGCGCCGCAGTCGTTTGGCGAAAACCTACACCCTGAACACGGCCGCTAACGTAACCATGCTTGCAGATACGCGCCATGGTTCTAGCCCTCCGCCTTGAGCGCAGCCAGGCGAGCGGTCAGACCGGCCGCCGTCTGCTCACCCAGTAGACGCTCACGCATGCGCCCCTGATCATCGACGATATAGGTCACCGGCAGTACTTCAGCACGCGGCAACTGATAGCGCTCGGCCGGGTCCTGCGCCAGCACGGTAAAGGTAATGCCCATGTCTTGCGCCGCCTTGCTCAATTTCTCGCCCTGCAGCGCATCAAAATTCACCCCGAGCACCTGCACGGACTGCTCCTTGAGCTGTTTTTCCAGGGCATTGAGTTCGGGAATCTCGGTGCGGCAAGGCGCGCACCACTGGGCCCAGTAATTAATCACTAACCACTGGCCTTCCAGGCGCTCAACCGCTACCTTTCGTCCATATTGATCGACGCCTATGTCTTCAGCACAACCGGCCAGAATCAGACCTATGCCTACGCCCGCAACAGCACGAATGATCGCCTGGAAACGCATTCCCATGCACTCGCTCCCTGATTCCATAAGGTTGATATGACATTAGATGCCTTGCGCCTGGAAGTGCCAGACATCCTCGAAACCGAGGTCGCGCCGCTGGCGGACCTCAACGAACAACTGGCTCAGGCCCGCCTGCAATCGCCAGAGCTGGCCTTGCAGCAAGCGCTTGGCCTGCTCTTCAGGCTGAACCGCAGCGCCATGACCTTACTCGAAAGGCAGCGCGCACTGCAAAGCTTCAGCGACCAGTACCGGCATTACACCAAGGCCTATCAAGGCGAAAGTCCCCCTACAGCCTTGTTTGTGCACCTGTGCAGTGAGCTGGCCATCGGTTTTAAACGTCTGCTGCTGCAAATCCTGCAAGGCCGCCAGCCATCACGCCCGCACCTGGCCTGGTGTCTGTATATGGCTCAGCATTTTCTCGCGCAAAGCCTGCTGCGCCACTATCAGCTGTATCAGGAACCGCCGCCGAGCCTGTGGCGTGACAGCCATTTGCTGTACTGGATCGGCGAACATCAGGACTGCCTGGACGAGCCGGTGGCTGCAGCCTTTACCCCGCAACCGGCAAATACCATGCGCGGCATCTACCAGCAGATGCTGCTGCTCGCGCTGAGTAATCCGTTTCATCTCGCCGAGGGCGAATGTGCACTGCTGTTCGGTGCGCTCTCACCGCTGGCCGGGCTGGCGCGCTTGCTGCCCTGGGATGAAGACGATGAGATCGAAGGGCCGACCATCGACCTGACAGAAGCGCAACCCTGCCTGAGCTATATCCAGATACCAGAAGGCAGTGCTGACTATTTGCGCCGCTTTGAACTGGGCGCCCTGCTGGTAGCGCTGCATGAGCCAGCACCGCTACAGAGCAAAGCAGAACGCCAGTTGCTGGAGCGTGTGCAACAGCATTGGCTGGGGCGCCAGCAACGTCGGCATACGCGCGCCGACCACAGCTCGGAATGCAACCTGGTGGTCGGTCTGCCCGCTATTCACGCCCAGCTGTTGGAACAACGACCACTGCGCACCAGCGCGCAGATGTTGGATGCAAGCGCAGGCGGCGCACGCTTGCTGTGTAATGCCGACCAAGCCGTGCAACTCTCGGTTGGCCAGCTTGTGCTATTGATCACCGGCAGTGATACGCCGACCCTGGCCCTGGTGCGTTGGCGACATCTGAACAGTGAAGGCCTGCACCTGGGCCTGCGCTACCTGAAAGGCCTGCCGCGTCCGGTGTGGTTGCGTCGCGCGCCCAGCGCCCAGACTCACCCTGGCGTACTGCAAAGCACCCCAGCACCGGGTAACGGCTGGCATCACGGCTTATGGCTGCCAAACGGGCAGTTTGTTGAAGGGGAAAATGTTTGGTTGCAACTGGCCAGCGCACACAACCAGGCGATCCTGCCGCTGCCGACTGCCAATCTGCTCACCGCATCAGTCACCCGCTACCCGATGCAGCTGGCTTAGGCGCTATTACCAGTACGTCAAAACTGCGAGAACGGTCACGCCGAACATCGGCCGAGCGCACAGTTTCATCGGGTGGGCCACGCTTATAATTCATCGCACTCACGCCTGATGCGATCCGTTATTAGCCTGGAACACAACCATGACTCAAGCCCTCGATAAGTTGGTCGGCCCCGTGCCATCTGCCATCGTCAATCTCGCCCGCTTACAGGTCACTCCATACGAAGGGCGGGTTGCTGAGTTCAACGTAGCCGCCTGGCTGCACCTGCCGGGGCTGGCAAATCTGCCTGTATCCCTGTTGATCAGCTACCGCGACGGCACCACCCGCCGTGAAGTGATGGTCGACCACGGCAAGGTCAATCAGCACAGCAAGATCCTGCTTTCCAGCGTGGCCCGCCTGCCGGTGAAGCTGAAGATCGAGGACATGCAGGTGCGCCTACGCTCTGCCGTGCCGGCGAGCAGCCTGGTGGTAGAGGAGTTATTTGTGCAAGCGGTCGAATTACCACAGCCCGATAGCCGCCAAGCACTCGCCTGATAGAGCCCCCAGCCACACACAAACCCCGCGCACCGACGCGGGGTTTTGCGTTTAGCCCGAGAGCATTCCTGCGGGCCCGCACTTGGAGCTGGAATCAGGCTGCACAACGCATTCAGATAAGCCAGAAATACCGGGCTGTTCAGATGGGCTGGAATTGACCAACGATTGCGGCCAGCTACTAAAACGCAGGCCAGTGATGCGATTGAGGCGCTCAAGGGCCTCTTGCGGGTCACGCTGGTACAGATGAATCACTTTGCCTTTATTGGCTTTCATAACGCCTTCACACTCCGCCAATCCCTGCCCTGCTGGCAACCTGATCGCTATCTGCAAGACAGATAGCCAGAAGCGTGCCAGCTTCCCTTTAACCGCGTTTGGCGACCTTCATGGTCATCGGTGCCATCATGCGCCATCAGCACAACGCCGCAAACTGACGTTTTACGTCACTTTGCCGGCTCAGCTTCTGGCTGCAGCCACTTCGCAAGATCTTCACCAAATAGCGTCTCCTGCTCTTCCTGCAACTGCACCAAGCCACTGCGCAGCGCCGGATACCAGACCTCATCGAGTTCCTCAGGCAGGTTCTCCGCCCTAGGCAGCGGCCAAGGGCTATGGCTAAGCAGTTGCTGCAGCGAATAATGGCCAAGATCACGGCTCAACACCCAGGTGCCAGAACCGGTTGGGGCGATTAGCTTCTGCTGCTCAAGAAACACCAGAATCTCTTCCCACTCATGCTCCGCCAGCGACCAGCCCTGACGCTGCACATCCAACAAGCGTACTTTCAAACCCGACTGCTGACGCTCGTA
Organism: Pseudomonas sp. C7.1; assembly: GCF_056312395.1. Lineage (NCBI taxonomy): Bacteria > Pseudomonadati > Pseudomonadota > Gammaproteobacteria > Pseudomonadales > Pseudomonadaceae > Pseudomonas > Pseudomonas sp. C7.1. The sequence goes on from NZ_JBWDTL010000003.1 coordinate 2,073,590, forward strand.
GAACACCCGCAACACGCCAAGCGCCATCAACAGACGCGGCACCGCACGCTTGCGCCATTGCTGGGAGAAACCCAGGTTGCAAACCAACTCCGCACCGAACAGCACAATCAGCCAGGACAGATAGATCCACAACAGAAACAACGGCACTGTGGCAAACGCGCCATAAATCAGCTGATAACCGGGAAACAGACGTACATACAGCCCGAACAGCATCTTCGCCACTTCGAACAGGATGGCCGCAAACAAGCCACCCAGCAGCGCATGGCGAACCGGCACCTGAGCATTCGGCACCGTGGCATACAGCAAGGTGAACGCCGCCACACTAAACAGCAGCGGCATAAACTTCAGCACCACTTGGGCACCGATTAAGGCATCTGGCCCGGAAATCAACGACAGCGAGGTAAAGTAGGTGCTGATGGCAAAGCCACCGCCAAGCAGCAGCGGCCCCAGGCTGAGAATCGCCCAGTACAGCAGAAAGCTCGACACACCACGGCGCGGCTGACGCACGCGCCAGATGGTGTTGAAGGTCTTCTCGATGGTCACCAGCATCCAGAACGCCGTCGCAGCCAACACCCCCACACCAATCCAGGTGAGTTGCCGCGCCTGGGTGGTGAAATCGCGCAGATATTGCTGCAGGGTTTCACCGGCAGAAGGCACGAAGTTGCGGAAGATAAAGCTCTGAATCTGCTCGCCAGTATCCTGAAACGCCGGAATGGCCGAGAGCATGGAAAAAGTCACCGTCATCATCGGCACCACCGCAAACAGGGTGGTGTAGGTTAAAGCCGCCGCATTGCTGGTCCCTTTATCGGCGATAAAGCGCTGCAACAAAAAACGCCAGAACTCCAACAGATTTTTAACGCGCTGCAGCATGCCCTCTCCTTAACCATTTGTACCCAGGCACCTGCTACAGGCACAGGCGCGGATACCGTTAGCGGTTAGAATAGCCGCCATCGAAGGTAACAGGCGACCCGAACATGACCGCTATGACGCTCTACCATAACCCGCGCTGCTCAAAATCGCGCAGCGCATTGCAATTGCTGGAAGACCGCGGGCTCAGCCCAACCATCGTGCGCTACCTGGAAACACCCCTGAGCGCCGCCCAGCTGCAGACGCTACTCGATAAGCTCGGCATCAGCCCACGGCAGCTATTGCGCACTGGTGAAGATGAATACAAGACTCTTGGCCTCAGCAACCCACAACTGACTGACGCACAGCTGATCGCAGCCATGGCCGAGCAGCCCAAACTGATTGAGCGGCCCATTCTGGTTGTCGGCGACAAGGCCGTCATCGGCCGCCCCCCTGAAAATATTCTGGAGATTCTGCCGTGAGCGCACCCTACATTCTGGTGCTGTATTACAGCCGCCATGGCGCCACCGCAGAAATGGCCCGGCAAATTGCCCGTGGCGTCGAGATGGGCGGCCTGGAAGCGCGCCTGCGCACAGTGCCCGCAGTATCGACCGAATGTGAAGCGGTCTCCCCGGATATTCCAGCTGAAGGCGCGCTGTACGCCAGCCTGGATGACCTGAAAAACTGCGCCGGCATGGCACTTGGCAGCCCGACTCGTTTCGGCAATATGGCCGCGCCACTCAAGTACTTTCTCGATGGCACCAGCAGCCTATGGCTGACTGGCGGCTTGGTCGGCAAACCTGCCGGCGTATTTACCTCAACCGCCAGCCTGCACGGCGGCCAGGAAACCACCCTGCTGTCGATGATGTTGCCACTGCTGCATCACGGCATGCTGATCACCGGCCTGCCCTACAGCGAGGCCGCACTACTGGAAACCCGTAGCGGCGGTACGCCTTATGGTGCCAGCCACCATGCCGGTGCCGACGGCAAACGCGCTCTTGATGAACATGAAATTGCCCTGTGCCGCGCACTCGGCCAGCGCCTGGCGCAAACTGCGGCAAAACTGGAGAGCACCCGTGGCTAAAACCGCCAAACCCTTGCCAGCCCTGGAATGGCTAGAGCCGCGCCTAAAGCTCAGCCGTATCGCCAGCTTACTGAGCTTTTTTGGTCTGGCCGCCGCGCTGCTGGTATGGAACCTGTGGTTCGCCAACGTGCCCAGCAAACTGCTTTGGGTGATCCTCGGTGTACAACTGGCCCCCTTGCTACTGCTCGCCCCCGGCCTGATCCTCGGCAACGCCCGCGCCCACGCCTGGGCCTGCTTTGTGGTCAATCTGTACTTTATCCAGGGCGTACTCGCCGCCTTCGACCCAAGCAAGGCGCTGTACGGCTGGCTACTGACAGGGCTGAGCTTCAGCCTGTTTTGCGCCGCGCTGATGTTTACCCGCTGGCGTTTTCAATACGAGCGCAAATTGGCTGGGGAAAACTAGGGGGCAACGCTGAGTCTGGCTGCACGCAGGCTCAGCGTTTTATAGCGCGCTTTACCAGCCCAGGGTTTCTTTCAGGAAGGGAATGGTCAGCTTGCGCTGGGCCTGCAACGATGCCTGATCCAAGCGCTCAAGCAACTCGAACAACGCGCTCATGCTGCGCTCGCCGCGAGTCAGGATAAAACGCCCGACATCATCACTCAGATGCAGGCCGCGCCTTGATGCACGCAGCTGCAGGGCACGCAGTTTGTCTTCGTCCGACAGCGATTGCAGTTGAAACACCAGCGCCAGAGTCAGGCGCGATTGCAGGTCAGCCAGTTGCACCGGTAACTCGCGCGGCGAGCTGCTGGCGGCCAGCAACAGGCGCCGGCCACTGTCGCGCAGACGATTGAACAAATGAAACAGCGCCTCTTCCCAGTCACTGCGCCCGGCTACTGCATCCAGATCATCCAGGCAGACCAGTTCGCACTGCTCCAGATTGTCCAGTGTCGCCGGGCCGTACTCGACCACCTCGGCCAGCGGCAGATAAACCGCCGGCTCGCCTCGTTGCTCAAAACGCAAACAAGCCGCCTGTAACAAGTGACTACGCCCTACGCCCTCACCGCCCCAGAGATAGATCAGGCTTTCCGTCCAGCCGGCATCGGCCTCGCACAGACGCTCGACATAGCCCAGCGCCGCAGCGTTGGCTCCGGGGTAGTAATTGGCGAAAGTGGCGTCATCACGCAGACGCACACCTAAAGGCAGTTGTATGGGTGTCATGCTGGGTTGGGCGGCTCGTCGGAACCGCTGGCTGGCTCACCGTAAAGATCGGAAAGTTTATAGAAATCATGCAGATGACGCACTAACACCATAATCACCGCCGCCACCGGCAGGGCCAGGAGGATGCCGGTGAAGCCGAACAGTTGACCACCGGCCATGATCGCGAAGATCACGGCAACCGGGTGCAGGCCAATGCGGTCGCCCACCAGCATCGGCGTCAGTAGCATGCCTTCGAGCATTTGCCCAATGATAAAGACTGCAGCGATGGCCACCAGTGGGTAGGGGTCCATGCCGAACTGGAACAGGCCGGCCGTCAATGCCGCACCGATGCCGACCACCACGCCCAGGTACGGCACGATGCTGGCTAAACCCGCCAGCACGCCGATCAGCAGCCCGAGCTCCAGACCAATCACCATCAAGCCGGTGGCATACATCACGCCCAGTGCCAGCATCACCAGCAACTGACCACGCAGGAAAGCGCCGAGCACTTCATGACATTCGCCGAACAGTTTCACAACCAGTCCTTCGCGGCCGCGTGGTAGCAAGCTGCGCAGCTTGGCGACAATCAGGTCCCAATCGCGCATCAGGTAGAAACTCACCACTGGAATCAGCACCAGGTTGGCCAACCAAGCCAGCAGCGCCAAACCTGAAGAAGTGGCTGTGGACAGCAGCATGCCGACAATATCGGTGGTTTTATCCAGTTGCCCCGAAAATGCTTTTTTCAGTTGATCAAACCGCCAGAAGCCTTCACTCAAACCGAGCTTGAGCTGAACCCATGGCAGGGCCTGGTTCTGTGCCCAGTCGAGCATTTCCGGGATCAACTCATACAGGCGCACCAACTGCTTGCCCAGCATGGGCACCAATACCAGCAGCAGGATGGCCATGACCAGGGTGATGAGGGCAAAGACCACCACCACGCCCCAGGTCCGCGACAGTTTCCAGCGCTCCATACGGTCGACCAGCGGGTCGCCCATATAAGCCAGCAGAACACCGATCAGAAATGGCGAGAGAATTGGCGCCAGCAGGTACAACAAGCCGCACAGCAGCAACGCCCCGACTATCCATATCCAACGATGCGAATCAATCATGCCCTGCGCTCCATATGCCAACGTTTTATCCAGAAAATGCTCAACCGTGCGAGGCCCGCTATATAAGAAAACCGCAGCTCGATAGCTGCGGTTTCAAATCAGGGCACAGGTTGCAATCGCCGCAGTCTACCAGCGAAACCTCAGCACATTGTCACGCGGCGTGGCCTGCGCCGCAGGCTCAGCACCGGTGGCGGGTGGTGTAATCGTCTGGCTGGCATCGAGCACAGGCGCCTCTGCTGGCACTTCCTGCAAACGTGCCAGGCTCAGCTGTGCGCGCAGCTGCTCGACATTAGCATTGACGGCAAAGGTCAGTGTGTCGCCCTGAACCTTAAGCAGCTGCGCCGCGAACGGCTCAAGAATGCGCTGCAATTCGGCGTAGCGCGTCAGGTCGACACCCTGCACGTGCACGGTCAAACCACTGGCAGCGCCGGCAGCCACAATAAAACGAGGGGCCAGACGTTGGTGGACGGCCAGCAGGATGGCGTCGGCCAACGCAGCCTGATCGGCGCCCTGCACAGTGCCCTGCTCACGCTCGTCACCCAGCCACAGGCGCCACTCGGCCTGCCACTGACCGTTTGCTTCACGCGCCATAACGGCCAGTAAGGCATCGGCGGCGTAACGTTCGGAAGCCTCACGCAAGGCGGCAGGATCATTCGCGGTGAGGTTTTCCGGCACGGCGACCAGTTGTTCGGAGAGATCAGCCAACGGCAGGCGCAGCGGTAGACCACGGTGTTGCGCGGCTTGATTGAGCGATGCGGCAGCGGCTTGACCGTCACCGAGCAGACGGCTGCCGTCGCTGGCATCACTCAGCCACCAGAGCAAAATGCTCGGACGATTCGCCCCCCACAGCGCCAGGCCCGCCTGACGCAGGCTGCGCGCGGTGCTCAGCGGGTCAAAATCGACCAGCAGCTGGTCATCTTCATAGCCAAATTGGCTGACGATCTGTTGCGGGTCCTTGCGCAGCGCCGCCAGTGCCGGGCTCTGCGCGGCATCGGCCTTGCCGGTCAGGCGCAGCACCAAGGTATCCAGCGCGCGGCTCAAGGCGGCAGTGCGTTCTTCCGCTTGCTGGCTGCTGACCGCTTCGCGGACTTGGTACAGATTACTCACTGGCGCGGCAAACGCCGGCAGGCCGGACAGCGACAAAAAGATTAGAAGCAGGCGAGCGGTCAAACGCATGGATGGATTCTCGACGGACGGAAAGTGGCGCGCAGGCCAGGTTTAACAACAGTTGCGGCCAATTCATGCCACACAAGGCAGGCGGCAGTGGCTCAAGCTTGCGAGTTTAGGTGCTGTTAAGGCCCATACCAAAGCCCTTTTCAGCCGCAGACTGTCAACAGCAACCCGCTTGCGAGCTTAAACAGCCGCCCCAACAGCCGCAACCTGAGCGGGTGGCCGCTGCCGGGTAAGCCTGATAAAATCGCGCGCCTTCGCAGACCGCCGCCAAAAGCGCCGGTGCCAATCCGAATTTCCCCTAAAGGCCTGGATCTATGAGCAAGCAACCCTCCATCAGCTACAAGGACGCAGGTGTAGATATCGACGCGGGCGAAGCTCTGGTCGAACGCATCAAAAGCGTGGCCAAGCGCACCGCGCGTCCTGAAGTCATGGGTGGGCTGGGCGGCTTCGGCGCACTGTGCGAGATCCCGGCTGGCTACAAACAACCAGTACTGGTCTCCGGCACCGATGGCGTGGGCACCAAGCTGCGCCTGGCGCTGAACCTGAATAAGCACGACAGCATCGGCCAGGACCTGGTCGCCATGTGCGTTAACGACCTGGTGGTGTGTGGTGCCGAGCCGCTGTTCTTCCTCGACTACTACGCCACCGGCAAGCTCAATGTGGATGTGGCCGCCACCGTAGTTACCGGCATCGGCGCCGGTTGCGAACTGGCCGGCTGCTCCCTGGTTGGCGGTGAAACTGCTGAAATGCCCGGCATGTACGAAGGCGAAGACTACGACCTGGCCGGCTTCTGCGTCGGCGTGGTGGAAAAGGCCGAGATCATCGACGGCTCGAAAGTCGCTGCTGGTGACGCCCTGATCGCCCTGCCGTCCTCCGGCCCACACTCCAACGGCTACTCGCTGATCCGCAAGATCATCGAAGTGTCCGGCACTGAAATCGAAACCACCCAGGTTGACGGCAAGCCGCTGACCGACCTGCTGATGGCACCGACCCGCATCTACGTGAAACCGCTGCTCAAGCTGATCAAGGACACTGGCGCTGTCAAAGCCATGGCCCACATCACTGGTGGCGGCCTGCTCGACAACATTCCGCGCGTGCTGCCAAAAGGTGCTCAGGCCGTGGTCGACGTGGCCAGCTGGACCCGCCCAGCTGTATTCGACTGGCTGCAGGAAAAAGGCAATGTGGATGAGCATGAGATGCACCGCGTGCTCAACTGCGGCGTGGGCATGGTTATTTGCGTGGCTCAGGACCAGGTCGAGATCACCCTGCAAACCCTGACCGCCGCTGGCGAGCAGCCCTGGGTAATCGGCCAGATCGGCGAAGCTGCCGAAGGCGCCGCACAAGTCGTGCTGAACAACCTGAAACAGCACTAATGTCGGCACCGATGTCAACTGACTGCAATGTGGTGGTGCTGATTTCCGGCTCCGGCAGCAATCTGCAGGCGCTGATCGACAGCATCGCCCATGACGGCAATCCGGCACGCATCAGCGCGGTGATTGCCAACCGCGCAGATGCCTATGGCCTGGAGCGCGCAAAACAGACCGGCATCGCCACTGCCGTGCTCGACCACAAGCAGTTCGACGGCCGTGAAGCCTTCGACGCCGCGCTGGTCGAGGCCATCGATGCGTTTAATCCGCAGTTGGTGGTGCTTGCAGGCTTTATGCGCATCCTCACCCCCGGTTTCGTCCGTCATTACGCCGGTCGCCTGCTGAATATCCACCCGTCCTTGCTGCCGAAATACAAAGGCCTGCACACCCACCAGCGGGCGCTGGACGCCGGTGACAACGAGCATGGCTGCAGCGTGCACTTCGTCAGCGAGGAACTCGATGGCGGACCACTGGTCGTACAGGCAGTGGTGCCGGTACAGTCAGACGACTCGCCGATCAGCCTGGCGCAGCGCGTACACAAGCAAGAACATGTGATTTACCCGCTGGCCGTACGCTGGTTTGCCGAGGGCCGTTTGCAACTGACAGCGCAAGGGGCCATGTTGGACGAGCAACTGCTACCGAGCACCGGACACCTCATCCGAACGTAATCAGGAGACACCATGGGTCGCGCCTTACTGTTCGCACTATCGCTTATCTGCCTGCCGGCATTGGCCGTCGAGCTGAAGCCCTTTTCCGCCAGCTACACCGCCGACTGGAAGCAACTGCCCGTCAGCGGTAGCGCCGAGCGCAGCTTGCAAGCCCTGGACAATGGGCTATGGCAGCTGAATTTCGAAGCCTCAATGCTGGTTGCCAGCCTGACCGAACAAAGCACCCTGCGGGTGGATAAAGAAGTACTCCTGCCGCAGACCTACCTGTACCGGCGCAGCGGCCTGGGCAAGGGCAAAAAAATCGAGCATGACTTCGACTGGAGCGCCAAGCAGGTCATCGGCAGTGACCGTGGCACACCGGTGCGCCTACCGCTAAACCGTGGCCTGCTGGACAAGTCAACCTACCAGTTGGCCCTGCAGTACGACGTGGCCGCTGGCACCAAAAGCATGAGCTATCAAGTGGTCGATGGCGATGAAGTGGAAACCTACGATTTCCGCGTACTGGGCGAAGAAACCGTGCGCACCCAGACCGGCCTGATCGACGCGATCAAGGTCGAGCGCGTGCGCGACCCGACGCAAAGCAGCCGCAAGACCACCCTCTGGTTTGCCAAGGATTGGGAATTCCTGCTGGTGCGCCTGCATCAGGTGGAAACCGACGGCAAGGAATATCAGATCATGCTTAAAGAAGGCACGGTCGATGGTAAGCCGGTCGAAGGCCGCCGCGACTGAGTAAGCTTCAGCTTAAAAAAACCGAGCCAGTGGCTCGGTTTTTTATTGCGCTGATTTGCCCGCCATCACCACATCAAATCATCCGGCACCTGATAAGCCGCATACGGATCATCAGCATCCGCCGCTTCGGTCGGCGTATTGAGCAGCACCACGCGCTGCGGGTCGCGCTCCTGGATCTTCAGCGCAGCTTCGCGCGGGATCACTTCGTAGCCGCCACCATGACGCACGATGGCCAGCGAGCCGCTGCTGAGCTTGTCGCGCATCAGCTTGTTCACCGACAGACGCTTGACCTTCTTGTCGTCGACAAAATTGTAGTAATCCTCGGTGGCCAGTTTGGGCAGGCGCGAGGCCTCAATCAGCTGTTTGACCTGCGCGGCACGGGCCTTTTGCTCGATCTTTTCCTGCTGCTGACGGTTCAACTCCTGGTCGCGCGCGGCCTTCTCGGCCATGGCCTGCTGAGCGGCGAGCTTTTGCGATTCATCCTTCTCGACCTGACCCTTCTGCACCAGGCGCTGCTGTTTCTGCTGCTGCTTACCGGCCTGCTTGGCCTGCTTTTCGTTGACCAGCCCGGCTTTGAGCAGCTGATCGCGTAGTGAGAGAGCCATAACCTACCTTTCCAACCATCAATTTAAAGCGGGCGTACCCACCATCAGCAGGCAGACCGCACCCGCAAACTCAACAACTCGGGGTGTGCTTTTCCAACTTTTTGGCTTCGCCCCAGAGCGCGTCCAACTCGTCCAGGGCGCAATCTTCCATGTTGCGCCCCACTTCGCGCAATGCCTGCTCGATAAAACGAAAGCGTCGCTCGAACTTGCCATTGGCCGCACGCAGGGCGGTTTCCGGATCAACCTTCAGATGCCGCGCCAGGTTGCTGACCACAAACAGCAGGTCGCCGATTTCTTCGGTAATCGCCTCGGGGTTATTCTCGCTCATGGCTTCGAGCACTTCATCCAGCTCTTCACGCACCTTGTCCACCACCGGCAAAGCTTCCGGCCAGTCGAAACCAACCTGGGCGGCGCGTTTCTGCAATTTGATCGCCCGGCTCAGAGACGGCAGGGCCGTGGGCACATCATCGAGCAATGAAAGTTGCTCAGGAGCCGTAGCTTTCTCAGCACGCTCTTGGGCCTTGATCGCTTCCCAGCGCTGTTTGACTGCGGCCTCCTCCAACTTGGCCACGTCCACTGCGCCATACAGATCGCCATCGGGAAACACATGGGGATGGCGTCGAATCAGCTTGGTGGTGATGCCATCAACAACCTGGGCAAACTCGAAACGCCCTTCCTCGCGCGCCAGCTGGCTGTAATACACCACCTGAAACAGCAGATCACCCAGCTCACCGGGCAGGTGATCGAAGTCGCCGCGCTCGATGGCATCGGCCACCTCGTAGGCTTCTTCGATAGTGTGCGGCACGATGGTCGCGTAGTTCTGTTTGAGGTCCCACGGACAACCGTGCTGCGGATCGCGCAGCCGGGCCATCAGGTGCAGCAGGTCGTCGAGTTGATACATGACAAACTCCGGTGATTACATCTGCGATGGGTTAGCAGCCCAAAGGGAGTTGGGCAAAGCCACATTTGCTAGGCCGCATAACCCATCGAGGGGGCAAGGTGAAATCAATCTGCCCGACCAGCTGCCGCCCGGAGCGGATGGTGTAGATCACCTGCCGCAAGGCGGGACGGACGTAGCGGGTGATCGTTCGGGATGCGCTACACAGGCTAATCCTGCAGCTTCAGATGGGAGATATCCGGTGGCGGCCCGGCCGGGGCTTTTTTCGCCTCGCCCATGTCGCTGCCGGGCGGTGCCAGGCTGAACTGCGACAAATCCAGGGCAGGAGCCTGCACCTGCGGTTTACCGTCCTGCACATCATCACCCAGCGGCGCAATGCCGAAGTCCGGCGCATCCACTTGCGCAAACGCGGCCATATATTCATCTCGCGGCGCGATTTGCAGGCGCTCCGCCGGCGTGCTGCCGGCCGCCGCCTGCACAGGTGTGGCAACTGGCGCAGCCATTGGGTCTGAAGTCGCAGCAGGCGGCGCGGCCAACTCGATTTCCTCGACTTCCTCATCCAGGCAAACCACTTCAGCCACAGCCCCCGCGCGCTCCAGGGTTGAGCGGTATTTTTCTGCCCCGGCTGCATCCAAGTTGCTTTTGATCACGATACGCCGCCCGGAGAACAACAGCGCCAGACGCTGCTCATCGGCCTGGAACAACTTGGCCAGGTTGGCCTTCACCAACTCCAGCTGGGCACCCGAGACCAACTTCGCACTAAAGGCAATTTCGTAGCGAGCCATGGTCATACTCCTGTCCTATTCGTTGCTCAGTATGGCGCAGGTTTTTTTACCGTAACAACAGCTTGCAGCCAAGCAGTTGCTTGTTACACTGATGCGTCATTCGGAGTATGTAATGTTTTATCAGGCGCAAACGATAAGAATTCTCAGCCTATCGATATTTTTTGGCCTTATTTCTGGCCTTGGCGGCTGTTCCTCTTGGTCATCAGGTGACTTTAAAGATCCTGAAGTCCGCTTGGTCAAAGTCGATGTAATAAAAGCCAAACTGCTGGAGCAGCAGTTCACATTGCGCTTTCGCATCGACAACCCCAATAACTTCAGCCTGCCGGTGCGCGGGCTAGACTACGTGGTGCACCTGAATCAGGCAAAACTGGCCGAAGGTGAGTCGAACGCATCCTTCACGGTGCCTGCGCACAGTCACCATAGCTTCAGTGTTCCGGTGCGCACCAATCTCTGGCGACACCTGCGGCAAATCGTCAAAGCCCTGGACAACCCGGATGAACCCATCCCTTATCGGCTGCAAGGCACAGTAAAAACCGGCTGGATGTTCGGACGGAGCGTGCACATGTCGCGCAATGGCGAGATAATTCCCGGCGATTACATCCCGGAGTAACTCGCATGACCCAGCAAGAACACGTCCACGGCCCTGATTGCAATCACGACCACGATCACACGCACACCCATGATCACGGTCACGTGCATGGCCCGCACTGCAACCACGGCCATCAGGAACCGGCGCGCAACGCTCTAAAAGACGTAGGCCGCAACGATCCTTGCCCGTGCGGCAGCGAAAAGAAATTCAAGAAATGCCACGGCGCATAAGCGTGTGATCAATAGCCTCACTTTACTCATCCTGATCGGCAGCGCCGTGTTGATTGCCGCATTGGCGCTCTACGCCCTGCAGCTGTGGCGACGCGTCTGGGCCCAAGAAAAAGCCCAGACCGAGGCGATCAACGCACAGCGCGAACGCATCGGCGGCGACCTGCAGATCCTTGCCAGCAGCTTGCTGGAGGGTCAGTTACCGCTGATTGAGGGTGCCATTCGGATCAAGGTACTGCTGGATAACTACGACAGCAGCCTGAGTCAGGACCCGCGCTGTGAGGTTTTTCACCTGCTGTTCGCGGCAACCGCCCAGGTGCCGACCCACGCCGAATGGAAGGCTCTGGAGAGAAGCGTGCGCCGCCAGCATGAGCAGCACTTCAGCGAACTGGAGCTGCAGCACAAGGCAGCCGCTCGCGCCGCAGCACGCTGGCTGCTTGACGAGGCCTTGCCACCCTTGCGGCAAAGCGCCTGATTCGCTCGCTATGCGCCTTGTCTGGCGCATAGCCGCTGGCTAACGTAGTACGTCCGCGCCCACGCACCTAAAAGCGTACGCCTCAACCGACCGTTTCCACCTGCAAGGAGCCTGCTGCATGCTAGCGCGCGCGTTACGCCCCATGGCCCACCTCAGCCTCGCCGCCGTATTGACGGCCCTCGTCGCGCTCACAGGCTGCCAGTCATTACTGAACAGCCGTTACAGCGAAAGCGTGCACCCAGACCAGGGCATCGTCCGGGTCAGAGGCCTGGCGCAAAGCGTGGTGGTCCGCCGCAACCCGCTGGGCATGCCACTAATCGAAACCACCACCTTCCATGATGCGTTGTTCGCCCTGGGCTACGTGCACGCCAGCGACCGCCTCAGCCAGATGGTCGGCCTGCGCTTGATGGCCGAAGGCCGACTGGCTGAAATGGCCGGCCCTGGCGTGTTGGAAATGGATCGCTTTATGCGCGCGGTAAACCTGAAGAAGAGCGCTGAGGTGCTCTACAGCAGCGCCTCACCACGGATTAAACGCTTCTTCGAGGTCTATGCGCGCGGGGTCAACGCCTACCTGTTCCGTTACCGCGACAAGCTGCCGAGGGACCTCGCCGAATCCGGCTATCGCCCGGCGTACTGGAAGGCCGAAGACTCGGTGCTGGTGTTCTGCCTACTGAACTTCGGCTTGTCGGTCAACTTGCAGGAAGAGATCGCCTCAGTGGTACTCGCACAGAAAGTTGGCAGCGAGCAGCTGGCCTGGCTGCTGCCGACCTACCCCGATGAGCCCTTGCCACTGGAGGAAGCCGCCAAACTCAAAGGGCTCAACCTCAATGGCCAGTTGGCCGGTCTGAGCAACGTCAGCGCAGCCGTCAGCCAATTTGCCGATACGCATATGCTCGGCGTGGCGGCGTCCAATAACTGGGCCTTTGCCCCGCAGCGCACGCGCAGCGGTAAAAGCCTGCTGGCCAACGACACCCACCTGCCGCTGTCCATGCCCTCGGTGTGGAATTTCGTGCAGATCCGCTCACCCAAATACCAGGCCGCTGGCGTGTCGATTGCCGGCGTACCGGCGGTGGTGGCCGGCTTCAACGGCAAACTGGGCTGGGGGATGACCATGGTCATGGGCGACAATCAGGATCTGTTTCTGGAAAAGATCAAACGGGAAAACGGCCGACTGTTGTACCTAGTCGACGGCAAATGGCTACCCGCCCAACAGCGCCAGGAAACCTTCTTTATCAAAGGCCAGCGGCCGATCCGCGAAACCATTTTCGAAACCCGCCACGGCCCGCTGCTGAACTCGGTGCTAGGGGAACGCAAGCACCCGCTGCAGCCCATGCAGCTGAACAGCGGTTATGGCCTGGCGCTGAAAACCACCCAGTTCGAAGCAGACAAGACCCTGGATGCCTTCTTCGACCTGTCGCGCGCCCAGTCGGTCGAGCAGGCCTTTGAGGCCATCCGAGAAGTGCGCGCCATGCCGCTGAACATCGTGTTTGCCGATGCCCAGCATATCGGCTGGCAAGTCACCGGGCACTTCCCCAATCGCCGCGCCGGTCTGGGCCTGATGCCCTCCCCCGGCTGGGATAGCCAGTACGAGTGGGACGGTTTCGCCGACCCGATGCTGCACCCTTACGACCAGGACCCGCCTGAAGGCTGGCTGGGCACCGCCAACCAGCGCACCGTACCGCGTGGTTATGGCATGCAGCTGTCCAACTCCTGGTTCTACCCGGAGCGCGCCGAACGCATCGCCGCGCTGGCAGCAACCGGCCGGCATGACACCCAGAGCATGATCGCCATGCAGCACGACCAGACCTCGCCCTTTGCCGCCAAGCTGCAAAGCATGTTCAGCGCCCCCGGCATGGCCGAAGGCATGCAAGCGGCTATCGATGCTCTACCGAAAGCAGAGCGCAGCAAAGCCCGCGAAGCGCACAGCCGACTGATGAAGTTCGACGGCAAAATGACCGCCACTTCGGCGGACGCTGCGCTGTACAGCGCCTTCCTTTACCAGAGTGCGCGGGACACCTTCCTCGACGAACTCGGCCCGGACAGCACACCTGCCTGGAAGGCTCTTGTCGAAACCGCCAACAGCTCCTATTCGGCCCAGGCCGACCACTTACTGGGCCGCGAAGACAGCCCATTCTGGAATGACCGCCATACTGCGCAAAAAGAAGACAAAGCCGCCATTCTCGCGCGCAGCCTGGCGGGCGCAGTCGCCCTGCTGGAAAGCAAGCTGGGCAGCGAACGCAGCGCCTGGCAGTGGGGCAAGCTGCACACCTACAACTGGACCACTGAAACCAGCCAACTGGCGCAGTACATGAGCGCCAGCCAGCGCACCAGCATCAACGCCATCAAGGGCCATCTGGATCGCGGCCCCTACCCGGCGGGCGGTGACCACAGCACGCTGAACGTGGCGGCCTACAACTGGGGCGAGAACTTCGACACCTGGCTCATTCCAGCCATGCGCATCGTCGTCGACTTCGGCCGTGAAGAGCCGCTGATCGGCCTCAACAGCTCCGGACAATCCGGCAACCCCGCCAGCAAACACTACGCCGACGGCATCGATGCCTGGCTCAAGGGCAGCTACATGAGCTTCCCCTTCCAGTCGCAGAACCTCGACAAGGTGTATGGCACCAAACGCCTGCTGCTGATGCCCGCGAACTGACGCGCAGCCACAACTGAACGACCGCTCGTCGGTCGCCACTGAACCAATTCAACGGTGGCCGCTCCGAACAAATGGACTTACTCCATTGATCATCATCGTTTTAGGGCGCTTTTAGCGCCCTTTCTTTTGCCTGCTATTTCTGACCGCCCTCGGGTCATCGCTGCGCGACGTTTAAAATAGCTCTCGGCAATTTTTTGCCTGCGACTCGCCCCGCCTAACCAAGATATGCAGCTCTAGCGTGCACTTTGCAGCCGGTTCAACGTAAGCTTTACGCTTTGATAACGCTTGATGCCATACAGCCGGGGTTTTCTACCGCGCGACCGCATAAGCCATGTGTTCTGCTCCCCGTGAGGACTTTGAAATGAGCAACCGCCAAGCTGAAATTGCCGCCGCTCTCGACGTGGTGCCGCCGTTCACCGATACCGCCTCCCTGGTCGCACAGATCGACAAGCGCAAAACCTTTATCAAGCAGTGCCTGAAGAACTCCGGTTTAAAAGTCCTGGTGCTGGGCATCAGCGGCGGCGTCGACTCCCTCACCGCCGGCCGCCTGGCCCAGCTGTCCGTGGAAGAACTGCGCGCAGAAACCGGCGACGATGCCTATCGCTTTATCGCCGTACGCCTGCCCCACGGCACTCAGCACGACGAGCATGACGCCCAGGAGTCGCTGAGATTTATTCGCGCTGACGAAGAAGACACGGTGAATATCGAAGGCAGCGTAACGGGCCTCGGCGAGCAGGTGACTCACCTGCAAAAGCTCAGCGATGCCCGCCGCGACTTCGTCACCGGCAATATCAAGGCACGTATCCGCATGGTCGCCCAATTCGCCATCGCCAACGCCAATAACGGCTTGGTGATTGGCACCGACCATGCTGCCGAAGCGGTGATGGGCTTTTTCACCAAATTCGGCGATGGCGCCTGCGACCTGGCCCCACTTTCAGGTCTGGTGAAAAATCAGGTACGGGCCATCGCCAAACACCTCGGCGCCCCGGAGAACCTGGTGCTCAAGGTGCCCACTGCTGATCTGGAAGAGCTGCGCCCTGGCAAACCGGACGAAGAAGCCCACGGCGTGAGCTACGCCGAGATCGACGCTTTTCTGCATGGTCAACAGGTGCGCGATGAGGCCTACGCCATCATCGTGCGCACCTACGACAACACCCGCCATAAGCGCGAATTGCCGTTGGTGCCCTGAGTTTCTGATACACATGAAAAAGCCGGGCATCGCCCGGCTTCTTTATTATCAAAACAGCCAATCAGGCCCTTGGCAGCGTCACACCCAGTTGCCCCTGATACTTGCCGCCACGGTCCTTATAAGACACTTCGCAAGGCTCGTCGGACTGCAGGAACAGCATCTGCGCCACGCCCTCGTTAGCGTAGATCTTGGCCGGCAAAGTGGTGGTGTTGGAGAACTCCAGCGTCACATGGCCTTCCCACTCCGGTTCCAGCGGGGTGACGTTGACGATAATGCCGCAACGCGCGTAGGTGCTCTTACCCAGGCATATGGTCAGCACATCGCGGGGAATACGGAAGAACTCCACGGTGCGCGCCAGGGCGAAGGAGTTCGGAGGAATGATGCATACATCGCTTTTCACATCGACAAAGCTCTTCTCATCGAAGTTCTTCGGATCGACTGTGGCCGAGTTGATATTGGTAAACACTTTGAACTCATCGGCACAGCGCACATCGTAGCCGTAGCTGGAAACGCCATAGGAAATCAGTGGCTGTGCGCCCTCGGCGCGTACCTGACGCTCAACGAAGGGCTCGATCATGCCGTGCTCTTGAGCCATGCGGCGAATCCACTTATCCGATTTGATGCTCATGGCGGCTGTCCTGCTATAACAAAGGGTGAAAAGTGCACGCATCTTACCGGGGCCAGCGACAGGGTTCAAAGGCTCTTGAACGCGCGCAGGACGCAAAATGGCAAACCGGCTACCTAACGCCAAATAACAGAAAGATGCACAGAGCATTCGCGCTTAGCGTTAAAAGCGAGTATGGTGATTCCACTGTGCTGCATGTGTCACCGCGAATCGCTACTTGATGCCTAGATTTCGATCCAAACATCGTCCGACTCCTAGTAACCGTTGCACTCAGTCCCGGCCTGGGCTTTTCTAGGGCTGTTAATAAAATTAGTAGGAGACATAACATGTCGAATCGTCAGAATGGCACCGTCAAGTGGTTTAACGATGAAAAAGGCTACGGCTTCATCACCCCACAATCCGGTGACGATCTCTTTGTACACTTCAAAGCTATCCAGAGCGATGGCTTCAAGAGCCTGAAAGAAGGCCAGGCAGTGACTTTCGTCGCTACCCGTGGTCAGAAAGGCATGCAAGCTGAGGAAGTTCAGGTTGTATAACCTGCACTAACCTAGCTTGATAAAAAGCCCCGCCTAGTGCGGGGCTTTTTTATGCTCGCTATTTTTGCAGAAGCCGCCGCGCACTAACTGCACGGCGCTGATACCTCAGTCTTCTGATATCACGATACTCGGCATCGCCTGCTGCGCCGCGCCCTGAGCGATACGTGCACCGACGTTACGCGCCGTTTCCTGATAGATCATGGCGATCTGGCTTTCCGGATCGGCGATGGTAGTTGGCTTGCCGCCATCGGACTGCATGCGAATAGCCATCGACAGCGGCAGCGATGCCAACAGATCGACGCCAAACTGTGCCGCCAGCTTCTCACCGCCGCCTTCACCGAACAGATGCTCGGCATGCCCGCAGTTCGAGCAGATATGCACGGCCATATTTTCCACCACGCCGAGTACCGGGATATTCACCTTACGGAACATCTCCACACCCTTCTTCGCATCCAGCAGTGCCAAGTCCTGCGGCGTGGTGACGATCACCGCGCCTGCTACCGGCACCTTCTGCGCCAATGTCAGCTGGATATCACCGGTGCCTGGCGGCATATCCACCACCAGGTAATCCAGGTCATCCCAGGCGGTCTGGGTGATCAACTGCAGCAGCGCGCCGGACACCATCGGCCCGCGCCAGACCACCGGGGTGTTCTCATCGGTGAGAAAGGCCATGGACATCACTTCCACACCATGGGCCTTGAGCGGCACAAACCACTTCTGGTCTTTCACCTGCGGCCGCGTGCCTTCCGGGATACCGAACATGATGCCCTGGCTTGGCCCGTAGATATCCGCATCAAGAATGCCGACCTTGGCGCCTTCGCGGGCCAGCGCCAGCGCCAGGTTGGCCGCCGTGGTGGACTTGCCCACCCCGCCCTTGCCGGACGCCACGGCAATCACGTTCTTCACATTGGCCAGCGCCGGCACCTGATCCTGCGCCTTGTGCGCTTCGATTACACAATCGACCTGCACTTGGGCACGCTCGACGCCGTCGAGGTTTTCCAAAGCAATCTGCAGCATCTGCGCCCAGCCGCTCTTGAACAGCCCAGCCGCGTAACCCAACTGCAAACGCACCTTGACCTGCCCACCCTGAATATCCACCTCGCGCAGGCAACCAGCGCTAACTGGGTCCTGATTCAGATGCGGGTCGGTGTATTGGGACAGGGCGGCTTCGACCGCTGCGCGGGTAACGACACTCATGGAAGGCTCCGAAAGGCTGAGTAAAGCAGGCGGGCATATTACCCCAGGCTGACTCCAGCGGCGCACACCGCCAGGCATTGCCCGCGTAAGGATGAAAAATATCCACCGCCCCTATATAGTTGCCGGCTTCCCTGAGTTACCAGTGCAGCCGATCCCATGAGCCAAGCCCGCAAGATTCTCGTTACCAGCGCCCTGCCCTACGCCAACGGTTCGATCCACCTTGGCCATATGCTCGAGTACATTCAGACCGACATGTGGGTGCGCTTCCAGAAGCTGCGCGGCAACCAGGCCATCTATGTCTGCGCCGACGACGCCCATGGCTCGGCGATCATGCTGCGCGCCGAGAAAGAAGGCATCACCCCGGAACAACTGATCGCCAATGTGCAGGCTGAACACACCGCCGACTTTGCCGACTTCGGGGTCAATTTCGACAACTACCATTCGACCCACTCGGATGAAAACCGCGAGCTGTCGGCGGCCATCTACCTGAAACTGCGCGACGCCGGCCACATTGCTACCCGTTCGGTGACCCAGTACTTCGACCCCGAAAAGGGCATGTTCCTCGCCGACCGTTTTATCAAAGGCACCTGCCCCAAGTGCGCAGCGGAAGATCAGTACGGCGACAACTGCGAAAAATGCGGCGCCACCTATGAGCCCACCGAGCTGAAAAACCCGCGCTCGGCCATCTCGGGCGCGGTGCCAGAGCTGCGCGATTCCAAGCACTTCTTCTTCAAGCTGCCGGACTTCGAGGCCATGCTGAAAAGCTGGACCCGTGGCGGCGCGTTGCAGGATGCCGTGGCCAACAAGATCGCCGAATGGCTGGATTCCGGCCTGCAGGAATGGGACATCAGCCGCGACGCGCCGTACTTCGGCTTCGAGATCCCCGACGAGCCGGGCAAGTACTTTTACGTCTGGCTGGATGCGCCAATCGGCTATATGGCCAGCTTCAAGAACCTCTGCACCAAGCGCCCGGAGCTGGACTTCGACGCGTTCTGGGGCAAGGATTCGACCGCCGAGCTATACCACTTTATCGGCAAGGACATCGTCAATTTCCACGCCCTGTTCTGGCCGGCCATGCTCGAAGGTGCGGGCTTGCGCAAGCCTACTGCCGTGGCTGTGCACGGCTACCTGACGGTGAACGGGCAGAAGATGTCCAAATCGCGCGGCACCTTTATCAAGGCGCGCACCTACCTGGATCATCTGAACCCGGAATACCTGCGCTATTACTACGCGGCCAAACTGGGCCGTGGCGTGGACGACCTGGACCTGAACCTGGAAGACTTTGTGCAGAAGGTCAACTCCGACCTAGTGGGCAAGGTGGTGAATATCGCCAGCCGCTGCGCCGGCTTTATTCACAAAGGTAACAACGGCCTGCTGGTGGCTGGTAACGCCGCGCCCGAGCTGACCGAGGCCTTCCAGGCCGCCGCGCCGAGCATCGCCGAAGCCTATGAGGCCCGCGATTTTGCCCGCGCCATGCGTGAAATCATGGCCCTGGCCGACCGCGCCAACGCCTGGATCGCCGACAAAGCGCCCTGGTCGCTGGCCAAACAGGACGGTAAGCAGGACGAAGTGCAGGCCATCTGCGCCCTGGGCATCAATCTGTTCCGCCAGTTGGTGATTTTCCTCAAGCCAGTACTGCCACAACTGGCCAGCGACGCCGAGGCCTTCCTCAATATCGCGCCGTTGACCTGGGACGATCACCAAACACTGCTGGCCAACCACCAGCTGAACCCATTCAGCGCCCTGCTGACCCGTATCGAGCCTGCGAAAATCGACGCCATGATCGAAGCCTCCAAAGAAGACCTGGCCGCCAGCGAAGCCGCACCTGCCACTCCAGGCAACGGCGAGCTGACTAAAGACCCACTGGCCGCCGAAATCGCCTTCGACGTCTTTGCAGCGGTCGACCTGCGCATCGCCCTGATCGAGAAATGCGAGTTCGTCGAAGGTGCCGACAAGCTGCTGCGCCTGACTTTGGATATTGGCGATGCCAAGCGCAACGTGTTCAGCGGCATCAAGAGCGCTTACCCGGACCCGAGCAAGCTGGAAGGTCGCCTGACCCTGTACGTGGCCAACCTGGCCGCGCGCAAGATGAAGTTCGGCGTCAGCGAAGGTATGGTGCTGGCCGCCGGCCCTGGCGGTGAAGAGATCTACCTGCTAAGCCCGGACAGCGGCGCCAAGCCGGGCCAGCGGGTTAAATAAACCTGCGACCCAACAGCGCAGCCACCTCGATCAGGCTGCGCTAGCCTTATAACGACACTTCAGGAAGGCTGGGCCGGCTTGTATGCCAGGGTCGGCTTACCGATAATAGCCACCCCCAAACATAGTAAGTCGCGCAGCGACGTCATCCTTTTAGCCTTCTACCTCTGAGAGAAGGTGGCGCGCAGCGCCGGATGAGGGAAATGGCCTTTGCCCGTCCATCCATGGAACCCGCAATGACCGAACTCGCTTTGATCATGGTCAGCGCCATCCTGGTCAACAACTTCGTGTTGGTCCAGTTCCTTGGCCTGTGTCCCTTTATGGGCGTCTCGAAGAAAATCGAGACGGCCATTGGCCTATCCCTGGCCACCACCTTCGTGCTGACCCTGGCCGCCATGTGCAGCTATCTGGTGCAGCAGTACGTGCTCAAGCCGCTGGATCTGGAATACCTGCGCACCATCAGCTTTATCCTGGTGATCGCGGTCACCGTGCAGTTCACCGAGATGGTGGTCAACAAGACCAGCCCGCTGCTCTACCGCGTGCTGGGCATCTTTCTGCCGCTAATCACCACCAACTGCATCGTTCTCGGCGTCGCTCTGCTCAACGCCAACAAAGCCGAATTCACCTTTATAACCGCCACCGCCAACGGCTTTGCCGCCGGCCTGGGCTTTTCCCTGGTACTGGTGCTGTTCGCTGCCATGCGTGAACGCATCGCGATTGCCGATGTGCCGAAATCCTTCCAGGGCGCGGCCATCGGCATGATCACCGCTGGGCTGATGTCCCTGGCCTTTATGGGCTTTACCGGGCTGATCAAGCTATGAGCCTGGTGCTGATCGCCGTTCTTGCCCTGCTCGCCCTGTGCCTGGTGGCCGGCGCCATCCTCGGCTTCGCGGCCGTGCGCTTTAAGGTCGAGGGCAACCCGATTGCCGAGCAGATCAACGCCCTGCTGCCGCAAACCCAGTGCGGTCAGTGCGGCTATCCGGGCTGCAAGCCCTACGCCGAGGCAATTGCTGGCGGCGACAAGATCAACAAATGCCCGCCCGGCGGCGAAGCAACCATCCAGGCACTGGCCGACTTGCTCGACGTTGAAGCCGAGCCGCTGGACGCCGTGGAAGGCGAAAAGCCGCAGATGGTCGCCTATATCCGCGAAGCCGAATGCATCGGCTGCACCAAGTGCATCCAGGCCTGCCCGGTGGACGCCATCGTCGGCGCGGCCAAGCAGATGCACACGGTGATCGTAAGCGAATGCACCGGTTGCGACCTGTGCGTCGAGCCCTGCCCGGTGGACTGCATCGACATGATCGAAGTGGGCAGTACGGTACAAAGCTGGAAATGGGAAAAACCCCTGCTACCCGGCCAACTGATTGCCAGCGACCGGGAGCAAGCAGCATGAGTGCCATGTCGAAAAACGACATGGACGCAGCGCGGGCAAGCCGCGCTGACGCCATGAAAATCTGGGACATTCCGGGCGGTATTCACCCAGCCGAGCGCAAGGAACTGTCCAACCGCACGCCAATCCAACCGGCCCCGCTGCCCAAGCGCCTGACGCTGCCGCTTAACCAACATATTGGCGCGCCGGCCGAACCGGTTGTGACGGTGGGCGAGCGCGTGCTGAAAGGCCAACTGATCGCCGCCGCCAATGGCTTTGTCAGCGTACCGGTGCATGCGCCGACCTCCGGGACCGTGAGCTTTATTGGCCCGCAACCCTACCCGCATGTTTCCGGCATGCTCGCCCCGGCCATCGTGATCGACAGCGACGGGCTGGATGAATGGACCGAGCTGAACCCACAGCCTGACTACCGCCATCTGGAAAACAGCGCCTTGGTTGAGCTGATTCGCCAGGCAGGCATCAGCGGCCTGGGCGGTGCTGGCTTTCCCACGGCGGTAAAACTCAATGCGCGGCCAACGCAGAAGATCCACACCCTGATCATCAACGGCACCGAATGCGAGCCTTACATTACCGCCGATGACCTGCTGATGCGCGAGCGCGCCAGCGAGCTGATCAGCGGCATCGACATTCTGGTGCAGCTGATCCAGCCGGATCAGGTGCTGATCGGCATCGAAGACAATAAAGCCGAAGCCATCGCCGCCGTGCGTGGCGCGTTGAATGAGCGTAGTTATCAGCTCAAAGTCTTCCCCACCAAGTACCCGTCCGGTGGCGAAAAGCAGCTGATCCAGATTCTCACCGGCGTGGAAGTGCCCAGCGGCGGCCTGCCAGCGGATATCGGCATGCTCTGCCAGAACGTCGGCACCTGCGTGGCCATCCACAACGCGGTGAACCACGGCAAACCGCTGATCTCGCGCATCACCACCCTCACCGGTGAAGCCCTGGCGCAGCCGATGAACGTCGAGGTGCTGCTCGGCACCCCGGTCGGTGAATTGCTGGCGTTTGCCGGCCTCGATCAAGGCAAGCTCAATCGCCTGATTATGGGCGGGCCGATGATGGGCTTCACCCTGCCGGACTTCGCCGTGCCGGTGATCAAGACCACCAACTGCCTGCTGGCCCCGACCACCGCTGAGCTGCCACCGCCGCCGCCGGCTATGCCGTGCATCCGCTGCGGCGAATGCGCCGAAGCCTGCCCGGCCAGCCTGCTGCCGCAGCAGCTGCACTTCTTCGCCATCGGCCAGGAACACGAACAGCTCAAGGCGCACAACCTGTTCGACTGTATCGAGTGCGGTGCCTGCGCCTATGTCTGCCCGTCGAGCATCCCGTTAGTGCAGTACTACCGCGCCGCCAAGGGCGAGATTCGCGACCTGGAACAAAAGCAGCTCAAAGCCGAACAATCGAAGCAGCGCTTCGAGCTGCGCCAGGAACGCCTGCGCCGCGCCGAAGAACAAAAGGAAGCCGAACGCCAGGCCCGCGCCGCCAAAGCGGCGCAAGCCAAGGCCGCCCAGGCTCAAGCCGCACCCGCCGCCAGCGGCGATGCAGCAGCGGCAAAACCGGCCGGCCTAAGTGACGAGCAGAAGAAACTCAAGATTGAAGCCAGCATGGCCCAGGTCGCCCTGAAAAAGGCCGAGAAGCAACTGGCCACCCACGCCAGCCCCGAGCTGCAGGCCCAGGTCGACGAACTGCGCCGCGCTGCAGCCATTGCCCAACAAGCCCTAGACAGCGCCATGGCCACCAACCCACCGGCCCCGGCCGCTGCCCCAGTTGCTGACGATGGCGCACTGAAAAAAGCCAAAATCGACGCGGCCATGCTCCGCGCCCAAGTACGCAAGCTGGAAAAACTTGAAGCACCCAGCGATGAGCAGCAAAGCGAATTGCAGCAACTGCGCAGCCAGCTGGAAGCCGCCGAAAAACTACTGGCCAGCTTGGAAGCCCAGGCGCCGGCAGCTCCCGCAAAAGCGCCTGCTGCAGAAGCCCCCGATCCGCTGAAAAAAGCCAAGATCGAACTGGCGATGAAACGCGCCGAACTGAAAAAGGCCGAGAAAGCCGGCAGCGATGAAGCCGCGCTTGGCAGCCTACGCGAAGCATTGGCGGCGGCCGAGCAGGCACTGCACCAGGCCGAGGATGCATCCGGCAAGCCCGCGCCAGAGCTGGTGCGCACCGACAAGAAGCCAATCGACGAAACCACCCGCGCCTTGAAAACCGAAGTGGCCTTTGCCCGCGCGGACCTGCGCAAACTCGAACGTGACGCCGACAGTCCCGCCGATGCCCTGGCCGCCGCACGCCAGCGCTTGGCCGAAGCAGAGCAGCAGTTAGCAGAGCACCAAAGCCCGTAAATTCGTAGGGTGGGTTAGCCGCAGGCGTAACCCACCAAAGGCAGCCGGACTGCCATAACCGCTGGTCTGACGGCCAGTTGCTGGGTTACGCCGCTACGCGGCTAACCCACCCTACAACAGCTTGTTCAACCGGAGCGCCAATGGCCCTGCCCCGCATCACATCGCCCCACGCCAAGGGCAGCAATCGCACCCAGCAAGTGATGCTGCAGGTGCTGCTGGCTACGGTGCCGGGCATCCTGGCCCTGACCTGGCTGTTCGGTGCCGGCACCCTGATCAATCTGCTGTGGGCCGGCGTCAGCGCCTTGGGCTTTGAAGCAGCCATCCTGGCGCTGCGCAAGCGCCCGGTGCTGTTCTTTCTCAAGGATTACAGCGTATTGGTCACCGCCGTGCTGCTGGCCCTGGCGCTGCCGCCCTACTCGCCCTGGTGGCTGACGCTGGTGGCCATCGGCTTTGCCGTGCTGTTCGGCAAGCAGCTGTATGGCGGCCTGGGGCAGAACCCCTTCAACCCGGCCATGCTCGGCTATGTGGTGGTGCTGATCTCCTTTCCCGTCGAGATGACCAGTTGGCCAACGCCGCATACCGTCGGCCTGCTCGAAGGTCTGCAGCAGATTCTCGGCATCGCCAATCTGCCTGATGGCTGGGCCCAGGCCACCGCCCTGGACGCGCTCAAGGTCAACAAGAGCCTGACCATCGATGAGCTGTGGGCGCAGAACCCGGCGTTCGGCTACCTCGGCGGCGCCGCCACCGAGGCGGTCAACCTGGCCTTCCTCGCCGGCGGTCTGTACCTGCTGCACAAGCGCCTATTCACCTGGCATGCGCCGGTCGGCATGCTCGCAGCCCTGGCCGTGATGAGCCTGCTGTTCTGGAACGGTTCAGGCTCGGACTCCCATGGCTCGCCGCTGTTTCATCTGCTAACCGGCGCAACCATGCTCGGCGCCTTCTTTATCGTCACCGACCCGGTCAGCGGCGCCACCAGTAACCTCGGTCGGCTGATCTTCGGCATCGGCGTGGGCGTGCTGGTCTACGTGATTCGTGCCTGGGGCGGTTACCCCGACGGTGTCGCCTTCGCTGTGTTGCTGATGAACCTGGCAGCCCCGACCATCGACTACTACACGCGGCCGCGCACCTATGGCCACCGCAAGCCGACTCGCGGCTTCAAGTTGGGAGAGTAACCGTGGCCCTGCCTGAAATTAGCCGCTCGATGCTGAAAAACGCCCTGGTGCTCGGGCTGTTTGCCATTGTCACTGTGGGCCTGGTGGCCGTGCTGCAGCAAGCCACCGCCGGACGCATCGCCAACGCCGAGCGCGAAGCCCAGGTGCGCGCCCTGAGCGAGATCCTGCCGCAAGGCAGCTATGACAACCACCTGCTGGATAACAGCATCCAGCTGCACGACCCGCTGCTTGGCAGCAAGTCGCCGCAGACCGCCTATATCGCCCTGAAAGATGGCCAGCCCAGCGCTGTGATCCTGCGCGCCACCGCGCCGGACGGTTACAGCGGCGCAATCCACCTGCTGATCGGCATTCAGGCCGATGGTCGCCTGGCCGGTGTGCGTGTGCTCGGCCACCGGGAAACCCCCGGCCTGGGCGACAAGATCGAACTGGCCAAGAGCGCCTGGATTCGCAGCTTCGACGACAAGTCATTGAGCAACCCAGCCGAAGATGGCTGGGCGGTGAAGAAAGATCGTGGTGAGTTCGACCAGTTTGCCGGCGCCACCATTACCCCCCGCGCAGTGGTCAAGGCGGTACATAAAGCCTTGCAGTATTTCGATGCCAATCAAGAGCAGCTGTTCGCAGCCCAGGTAAAGTCCAATGGCTAGTCCCAGCTATCGCGAGATCACATTCAATGGTCTGTGGAAGAACAACCCGGCCTTGGTGCAACTGCTCGGCCTCTGCCCGCTGCTGGGGGTGAGCAACTCGGCGGTCAACGCCCTCGGCCTGGCCCTGGCCAGCGCCGTGGTGCTGGTCTGCTCCAACACCGCCGTGTCGCTGGTGCGCGACGTGGTCAACACTGCTGTGCGGCTGCCGGCCTTTGTGATGATCATCGCCGCCCTGACCACCTGCATCGAACTGCTGATGCAGGCCTTCACCTACGAGCTGTACCAAATTCTCGGCATCTTTATCCCGTTGATCACCACCAACTGCGTGATCCTCGGCCGCGCCGATGGCTTTGCCGCGAAGAACGATCCGGCCCGCGCCGCCTATGACGGTCTGATGATGGGCCTGGGCTTCGGCGTGGTGCTGGTGATGATCGGCGCCCTGCGCGAGCTATTCGGCACCGGCGCAGTGTTTGCCAATATGCACCTGCTGTTCGGCCCCATCGCCGCCAACTGGCAGCTGACGCTGATCCCCGAATACAAGGGCTTTCTGCTGGCCATCCTGCCGCCCGGCGCCTTTATCGTGCTGGGCCTACTGATCGCCTGCAAAAACCGCGTGGACGAAGTGCTGGCCGAGCGAGCCAAGGCGCAACAGGTCGATACACCGGTACAGAGCCGCCGCGTGCGGGTGACCGGAGTCATCGAGTGAACGCCGCCAAGCGCTACGAGATCTTCCGCCGCCTGCATGAAGACAACCCCGAGCCAAAAACCGAACTGGCCTACAGTTCGCCGTTCGAGCTTTTGGTAGCGGTCACCTTGTCCGCACAGGCCACCGACGTCAGCGTCAACAAGGCCACCGCCAAGCTATTCCCGGTCGCCAATACCCCCGAGGCGATCTACGCCCTGGGCGTCGAAGGCCTAAGCCAGTACATCAAGACCATCGGCCTTTACAACAGCAAGGCAAAGAACGTCATTGAGGCCTGCCGCTTGCTGATCGAAAAGCATGGCAGCCAGGTACCGGATAACCGCGAAGACCTCGAAGCCCTGCCCGGCGTTGGCCGCAAGACCGCCAACGTGGTGCTCAATACCGCGTTCCGTCAGCTGGCCATGGCGGTGGACACGCATATTTTCCGCGTCAGCAACCGCACTGGCATCGCCCCTGGCAAGAATGTGCTGGAGGTGGAAAAAGCTGATGAAATTCGTGCCCAAGGAATTTCTCCTCGATTCACACCACTGGCTGATCCTGCACGGTCGCTACGTGTGCCAGGCGCGCAAGCCGCGCTGTGGCAGCTGCCGTATCGAAGATTTGTGCGAATACAAACAAAAAACCTCCGACGATTGAGCCGCTATTCAGCCGCTCAATCAGCTCATTGAAAAAATCTTTTTTACCCGCTCAGGTTTTGCCGCTATAAGGTGCGCAAATCAGGTTGTGTGAAAACGTAGCGAGCGAAGGTCAGGCAAGGCGGAAACAGGCGAACACGCGGAGTTTACGAGCTGTAAATGAGCAGTGTGAGTCTGTTTCCAACGCAGCATGGCCGAGCGCAGTAGTTTTCACAGCAGCTGAATGGCCCTGGTAGCCTGGAGTGAATTTATGAGCACTGATAAAGAAGAACTTGAGCTCGACGAAGATTTTGTTGCCGAAGAAGCGGATGAAGCCGAAGCACCGGTAGAAGTTGCCAAAACCAACCTGACCAAGCGTCGCATCATCGACAACTTCCTCGAAGAGCGCCGTCTGCACAAGCAATTGGCCGAATACAACTTCGACCTTTAGCCCTGCCAGCAACAACAAAGCCCCGTTACATTGCGGGGCTTTTTTGTTGCTCACCTGCGGTGACGAGTATCCAGCTGAGCATTCGGGTTGAGCAGCACCTCGAAGAAGGCTTTGGCGCAAGTAAGGTCGTTATTGTAGAAATCAGAGGGCCGTCACGAGGGCGCGCGCCTCTTGTCACGTCTTCAAAGGGGCCGGTTGCTTCAGTCAACATCTGTGGTGTTGGTCTGGAGCAAGATATCCATGGCCCAGATCCATTTAGTGACCAGTTCCTCGTGATGCTCCGGATTCGTCACTAACACACTCGATAGCGCCATGCCCCGTAAGAACTCAATGCTCAAAGCAATAACGGCTTCGAGGTTGGGATGATGCCGTACCGCCGAGAAGAGGCCTGCGATGACCCGCTCGCGTTCCCCTCGCGCTTGGCGCTCGGCACTGCGTATGGCCGCCTGGAGTTCACTATCCGTCCTGGACGCTGCCCACAGCTCAAGCTCTGCCATGAACGCAGGCTGGAGACTCATTGACATGAGTATGCGTATCGCACGCTCGATGGGATTCGTAACCGCGGTCATGGTCGTTTCGGCCCGGCACACGGCGTCATCATTGCGGCGAACGAGCTCCTCGATGGTGGCAGAGAGCAGGGCCGCATGCGTAGGGAAGTGATGTAGCAATGCCCCTCGGCTGGTAGCTGATCTCCGCTGCACCTCTAGCGTGGTTGTCTTGGCCACACCTAGCTCAATCAACGATGACACCGCCGCATCAAGCAGGCGCTGCCGAGTGCCTTGCTTTTTCGAGGTGAGAGTCAACCCAGAAGCGCTAATCATATTTTGCATAAGCCTGCATTTACTCGGTGAATGATCGGTTCAGTCAGCATTGACTGTTTTGGTGACGACACATACAGTCAATTCTGACTGTTTCTGATCTATCCACCAACTCTGCGGAGCCGCAAATGCCAACTTTTTCCACTGTCTCCATCGCACAAGATGCTCAAGCCCCAGGAGTTGCTCGGCTGCTCCTCAATCGTCCGGAGCGACTCAACGCAATTACTGACCAGACCCCGCGTGACATTCGGGCGGCCGTGGAGTGGGCGGAGGCCAATGACGAGGTCCACGTGATTATCGTGGAGGGCGCGGGGAAAGGCTTTTGCGGTGGCTACGATCTTGCCGACTCCGCCGAGCAGATGCTTGAGCATCCCTGCCAGCAGGAAAGCAGCCCTTGGGACCCAATGGTCGATTACGCCTTCATGAAGCGCAACACGGAAGACTTCATGAGCCTCTGGAGGTGCAGCAAGCCGACCATCGCCAAGGTGCACGGATACGCTGTGGCCGGAGGCAGCGACATTGCACTTTGCTGCGACCTGTTGGTGATGGCCGAGGACGCCAAGATCGGCTACATGCCGACCCGTGTCTGGGGCTGCCCGACCACTGCCATGTGGACATTCCGCCTCGGTTTCGCGAGGGCCAAGCAGCTCATGTTCACGGGCGATCCCATCGATGGACTCACGGCTGCCGCCTGGGGGCTGGCCAACGAAGTGGTGCCGAGAGAGGACCTGGACGCAGCGACCATGAAACTTGCTGAGCGAATTGCCGGTGTTCCCAAGTCGCATCTGGCCATGCACAAGATGGTAGTGAACCAGGTGATGCTGACCATGGGGCTGGAGCAGACCCAGATGATGGCCACCGTCTTCGATGGCATCACCCGGCACAACCCGGAAGGCGTCTGGTTCCGCCGCTACGCCCAGGCGGAAGGATTCAAGGCCGCCGTACAGTGGCGCGATAGCGGGCGTCCGATCCCTGAGCGGGGGGAGGCTCGTGAACTGATCAAGGAGCTGGAGGCACGATTGAATCAGTAACCCTGCGCCACCACCTCCCTGGCCGATACAAGGCCCAGTAGTCGGCCATCCTGATCGCTGCGTCATCATAGCGGCCTTCTTCGGCCTGCCGCTGTGCAGCGGTTAATCCCTTCAAAAGGACGGAGATACGTTGATGTCTACTGCCTCATCCAACAACAGCTCCTGCATACCATCACGGTCTGGACAAGCGCTGATGGATGACCTGCTGATGGGCGCACATGTGCGATGTAACGACCCTACCGCAAGGCGCGTGACGGTGAGGCGTGACACACCGATTTCCACTGAGAAGCGGGATGAGATCAGACGCACGCTGGCTCGTTTCGAGCTGGAGATGGACGAGTAGAGACGCCCGGAGAAAGGCGTCCTAATTTTGCCAAAAACCCCAGAGTCCACCTACCGAGTTTCCCGATGAAGCAGGGAGTCGCTCAGTCCTTGCGCGATGGCGACAACAGCTCGATTTTGTAGCCATCCGGATCTTCCACAAACGCCAAAATGCTGGTGCCGTGCTTCATCGGCCCCGGCTCACGGGTGATCTTGCCGCCACGGGCACGGATGTCTTCGCAAGCCTTGTACACGTCGGCTACTTCCAGGGCGATATGGCCGTAGCCGCTGCCCAGTTCGTAACTGTCCACACCCCAGTTGTGGGTCAGCTCGATCACGCTATTGTGCGCTTCATCGCCGTAGCCGACGAAGGCTAGGGTGAATTGCCCTTCTGGGTAGTCCTTACGGCGTAACAGGGTCATGCCCAGCACTTCGGTGTAGAACGCGATGGATTTATCCATATCGCCGACGCGCAGCATGGTGTGCAGCAGTCTCATCAGGTGTCTCCTCATCATTGCCCATCTTGCGGGCTTATAAATGCAAACCCCGGCTTATGGCCGGGGCTGTGAGCTTCGTCTGTAGGAGCGAGCTTGCTCGCGATCGCTTCGCGAGCAAGCTCGCTCCTACAACAGCCTTAGAGCATCTTGCGCCCTTTACCCGCCGCGATGCGCATGCGCAGGGCGTTAAGCTTGATAAAGCCGGCTGCGTCCTGCTGGTTGTAGGCACCGCCATCTTCTTCGAAGGTGGCGATATTGGCGTCGAACAGCGAGTCATCGGACTTGCGCCCGGTGATGATCACGTTGCCCTTGTACAGTTTCATGCGCACTACGCCGTTCACGTTGGCCTGGGAGGCGTCGATCATCTGTTGCAGCATCAGACGCTCAGGGCTCCACCAGAAACCGTTATAGATCAAGCTGGCGTACTTGGGCATCAGCTCGTCTTTCAGGTGCGCGACTTCGCGGTCCAGGGTGATCGACTCGATGGCGCGGTGACCTTTGAGCATGATGGTGCCGCCGGGGGTCTCGTAGCAGCCGCGGGACTTCATGCCGACGAAGCGGTTCTCGACGATATCCAGACGACCGATGCCATTCTCGCCGCCGATGCGGTTCAGTTCAGCCAGCACGGTTGCCGGGCTCATTGCCTTACCGTCGATGGCGACGATGTCACCGGCACGGTAGGTCAGCTCAATATAGGTCGGTGCGTCTGGCGCTGCCTCGGGGGAGACAGTCCATTTCCACATGTCTTCTTCGTGCTCGGTCCAGGTGTCTTCCAGCACGCCGCCTTCATAGGAGATGTGCAGCAGGTTTGCATCCATGGAGTACGGCGACTTCTTCTTGCCGTGACGCTCGATTGGGATGGCGTGCTTCTCGGCGTAGTCCATCAGCTTCTCGCGCGACAGCAGGTCCCACTCGCGCCACGGGGCAATCACTTTTACGCCGGGCTTGAGCGCGTAGGCACCCAGCTCGAAACGCACCTGGTCGTTGCCCTTGCCAGTGGCGCCGTGGGAAATGGCGTCGGCACCGGTCTCGTTGGCGATTTCGATCAGGCGCTTGGCAATCAGCGGACGGGCGATGGAGGTGCCCAGCAGGTACTCGCCTTCGTAGACGGTGTTGGCGCGGAACATCGGGTAGACGAAATCGCGCACGAACTCTTCGCGCAGGTCGTCGATGTAAATTTCTTTAACGCCCATGGCCTGAGCCTTGGCGCGGGCCGGCTCGACTTCCTCACCCTGGCCGAGGTCCGCAGTGAAGGTCACCACTTCGCAGTTATAGGTGTCTTGCAGCCACTTGAGGATCACGGAAGTGTCCAGGCCACCGGAATATGCCAGGACTACCTTGTTTACGTCGGCCATGCCATCAACTCCACGGGGTTGTGCGGGAAAACCCGTGATTCTACTGCCCATGCCGCCTGATTTACAGAGGCGCGACAGCTTGTGACGACCAAGCGACGGATAATTGTTGGACAACAGAGGCGTAGCAGGCGCTAGGAGCCTGTCGGGCTTGACCGTTCGTAGCGAGGGAAAGTCCGGATCGAGTCAGTTTTGTTGGTCTTTCGAGGCGAATAGCGAGCTATTTAACGAGAAAGAGCAGCAAAAATGGCCGAGTCCGGCTTTTCCGCAGTAGAACAGTGTCAAGTCCGACAGGCTCCTAGAGGGTCGTTGAAAACATAGGTAGTTCTTCAACGGCCGCCTAGGAGGTGGCAGCAGGGTCAGCCGCAGCAGGCCCAGGCTCGGTGGTCGGCGCAGGGGGCACTGCCGCTTCCGGCACTCGGTCGAGAAGAATGCTTACCCGGCGATTCTTCGCCCGATTGGCTTCATTGTTATTGGGCGCCACCGGGTAGCGCTCACCATGAAAACGCAGGGTGATCTGCTCGGCGGGAATACCGCTGGCCTTGAGGTATTCCATCACCGCCAGCGCGCGGCGGCGCGACAAGTCGCGGTTGGTCAGGCGATTGCCGCTATTGTCAGCATGGCCATCGAGCTGGATGCGATTAACGCTGGGGTCGGCCTTGAGAAAGCTCAGAATAATATCCAGCTTGGCCTGGGCCAGCGGTTCAAGATTGATACCGCCGCCCGGAAAGCCGACCTGACTCTTGCGGACCTGATCGAAATTCACCGGCAGCAACTTGGCCGTGCACGCTAAGTACTCGTTGTAAGCCTTGTTGAATTTGGCCGGCAGCAAACGCACCTCAACCGCATCACCACCCACGGCGGCGCGATGTTTCACCACGGGGCTGCGCCCTTCCAGCAAGCCGGTGAGCAAACGTGCGCCCTGCTCCTGGGAACTGTTGAAGAGCACCTCGGCGGGCACCACGTTGACCGAGCCTAGGTTGATATCACCGCGCCCTGGCTGCCAGGGCGCCGCTGCTGCCAGCAAGGTAGCATTACCGGCCCCCAGCCAGCGTTCACGGGCTTTCAGGCTGAAAGTGACCTGTTCGCCCGCCCGACGCACAAACACCCCGGAGCCGAAATCGGTGATAGGTTGCGACAGACGGCACTCGAACTGATCGCCTTCGACCTGCCACTCGATCTTCTCCAGGCGGGTCTGGAAACTGATGGCCAGGACGGGCTGGCTTGCCAGCAGGCAAAAAACCACGAGCGGATAGGGTCGCACGACAGACTCCAGGGAATACGGCTTACCCTCTGTCTATCGGTGCCACGGCGGAAAACTTGAGCAGCGCTTTATACCGCTTGTACAGACAGGGCCACAGTACAACCCTGCCTTCAGTCAGCTTTACCCGCCATGCCCGCTTTCAGCGTGCTGCCTGGGGGCTTTTCCGGTAGCATTCTCGCCACGTTTTGCCCGCCTGGAAGCTTCCATGACTGACCGCCTTACCCTGCTGCGTCCCGACGACTGGCACATCCACCTGCGCGACGGTGGCGTTCTGCCGTATACCGTCGCCGATGTAGCCCGCACCTTCGGCCGCGCCATCATCATGCCCAACCTGGTGCCGCCGGTGCGCAACGCCAGCGAAGCCGATGCTTATCGCCAGCGCATTCTCAGCGCCCGACCTGCCGGTAGCCGCTTCGAGCCGCTGATGGTGCTGTACCTCACCGACCTGACCCAGCCTGACGATGTGCGCACGGCCAAGGCCTCGGGCTTTGTCCATGCGGCCAAGCTCTACCCGGCCGGCGCGACCACCAACTCCGACTCTGGCGTAACCAGCATCGACACGATTTTCCCGGTGCTCGAAGCCATGGCCGAAGTTGGCCTGCCGCTGCTGGTGCACGGCGAAGTGGCGCGCAGCGAGATCGATGTATTCGACCGCGAGAAGGCCTTTATTAATGAGCATCTGGTACGGGTGGTGGAGCGTTTCCCGACCCTGAAAGTGGTGTTCGAACACATCACCACCCGCGATGCGGTTGAGTTTGTGCAAAGCGCTTCGGCCAACGTCGGCGCGACCATTACCGCCCACCACCTGTTGTACAACCGCAACCATATGCTGGTTGGCGGTATTCGTCCGCACTTCTACTGCCTGCCGATCCTCAAGCGCAACACTCATCAGGACGCCCTGCTGGATGCGGCTACCAGTGGTAACGCCAAGTTCTTCCTCGGCACCGACTCGGCGCCGCACGCCAAGCACGCCAAGGAAGCCGCTTGCGGCTGCGCCGGCTGCTACACCGCCTATGCGGCCATCGAGATGTATGCCGAGGCCTTCGAACAGCGCAATGCGCTGGACAAACTGGAAGCTTTCGCCAGCCTCAACGGCCCGGATTTCTATGGCCTGCCGCGTAACAGCGACACCATCACCCTGGTGCGTGAAGACTGGACCGCACCGGCCAGCTTGCCGCTGGGCGATCAAACCGTTATCCCGCTGCGCGCCGGTGAAACCCTGCGCTGGCGTTTGCTGGAGCGCCAAGCGTGAGTGAAGACCTGTACGACGACGAAACCGAGAACAATAGCCATTCAGCCCCGCGCCACCCGATGGCCGCGCGCTTTCGTGGCTACCTGCCGGTAGTCGTGGATGTGGAAACCGGCGGCTTCAATTGCACCACCGATGCCTTGCTGGAGATTGCCGCCACCACCATCGGCATGGACGAAGGCGGTTTTCTTTATCCGGAGCACACCCAATTTTTCCGCATCGAACCGTTTGAAGGCGCAAATATCGAACAGGCGGCGCTGGACTTCACCGGCATCAAACTTGACCACCCGCTGCGTATGGCAGTCAGCGAAGAACATGCACTGACGGAAATCTTCCGTGGTCTGCGCAAGTCGTTGAAAGCCAACGGCTGCAAACGGGCGATTCTGGTCGGCCACAACAGCAGTTTCGACCTGGGCTTTCTTAACGCGGCAGTGGCCCGTTGCGAGATCAAGCGCAACCCCTTCCACCCCTTTTCGAGCTTCGACACCGCCACCCTGGCCGGCTTGGCTTACGGCCAGACCGTACTGGCCAAGGCCTGTCAAGCCGCCGGCATCGACTTCGACGGCAAGGAAGCACACTCGGCTCGTTACGACACCGAAAAGACTGCCGAGCTGTTCTGCGGCATCGTCAATCGCTGGAAGGAGATGGGCGGCTGGATGGACTTCGACGAGTAAGTAGGTGCAAGGCAACGATCTGCTGCGCGTCGGCCCTGCCCAATAAAAAGCCCCGCACTTGGCGGGGCTTTTTATTGCTTCAGGAGCAGCGCAGGCCAGGCCTGCGCTGCTTCTCTCAGGCGCTTTGCGCCAAGTCCATCAACTCGCGGTTAGCCACGGCGTACATGGCGTAATCGGTGTTGGTGGCCGCGCGCAGTTCGCCCAACATGACCTTCCAGCGGTCCACCAGACGGCGGTGTTGATCCAGCCACACGGCGGCGCGCTCTTCGATATCCGCTGGGCCTTCGGCCATTTGCAGGACCGACACGGTGATGGCGCGCTGCTGCCAGTCCAGGTCATCGCGGAAGGCTTCACGGGCCAGCGCTTGCCAGTTGTTTTCCACCGGCAGGCTGGTGATCTGCTGCAAGTACCAGGACAGCTCCAACGACCCGCCAACGGCGAAGTACGCCGCCGCGACCCGATCCGGCTCCTGCCCGGTCACGTCCGACGCTTCGATGATTGGCAGCAGGGTGTACAGATGGCTGGTACCGGCGACCACGCGCGCCAGCTCTTCTGGCACGCCGGCTTCGACATACGCCTGGAAGCGCGCCAGCCACTGTTCACGGGCCGGACCTTCGAGCAGCTCGTCCAGACGGCCGACCAGTGCTTCGATGCGCGGCGCAAAATGCGCCACATCGCGGGCAGCGTCCAGATCATTGCGGCGGTTGCGCAGGAACCAGCGGGTAGTACGGCGGCCCAGACGCATCAGCTCGTCCATCAACTGCAACTGCAGCTCGGCAGGCACTTTGTAGTCCAGCGCTTCGATCTGCTGCCACCAATGCGGCAGGCGGAACAGGTCACGCACAATCACATAGGCACCGGCGACATTCGCCGCGCTCATACCAGTGGACTCCTTCAAGCGCTGCACGAAGGTGATGCCCATATGGTTGACCAGATCGTTGGCGATCTGCGTGCTGACGATCTCGCGCTTGAGGCGATGGCGACGCATCTGTTCGCCAAACTTCTTCGCTAACAGCGGCGGGAAGGCGGTTTCCATCTCGCGCGCCAGGTACTCATCGTCCGGCACCAGGGATTTGAGCAGCGATTCCTTGAGGTCGATCTTGCTATAGGAGATCAATACCGACAGCTCTGGCCGGGTCAGGCCCAAACCATTGGCGGCGCGCTCGTTAAGCTCGTCATCGGTGGGCAGAAACTCCAGAGCGCGGTCCAGTTTGCCGGCCGCTTCCAAGGCGCTCATCAGGCGCTTGTATTCGCCCACCCGCTCGCGAGCACGGCGCTCGGCCAGCGACAACGCCTGGGTCTGCTTGTAGTTGTTGCCCAGCACCAGACCGCCAACCGCATCGGTCATTTCCACCAGCAGCTTGTTGCGCTGCTTGCCGGTCATATCACCAGCGCCGACGATTTCGCCGAGCAGAATCTTGATGTTCACCTCATGGTCGGAGCAGTCCACACCACCGGCGTTGTCGATAAAGTCGGTGTTGCTCTTGCCGCCATTGAGGCCGTACTCGACGCGACCCAGTTGGGTCATGCCGAGGTTACCGCCCTCGCCCACTACCTTGGCGCGCAGCTCGCGACCATCCACGCGCAGCAAGTCGTTGGCCTTGTCGCCAACATCGGCATGGCTTTCCTTGCTCGATTTGACATAGGTGCCGATACCGCCGTTCCACAGCAGGTCTACCGGGGCTTTGAGTAAAGCGTTCAGCAGCTCATTCGGCGCCAGCTTGTCGGCACTGATATCGAAGCGCTCTTTCATCTGCGCACTGATGACGATGCTCTTGGCGCTGCGCAGGAAGATGCCGCCGCCCTGGGAGATCAGCGCGGTATCGTAATCGGCCCAACTGGAACGTGGCAGGTCGAACAGACGCTGGCGCTCGACAAAGGTTTTGCCCGCATCCGGATTGGGGTCGATAAAGATGTGCATATGGTTAAAGGCGGCCACCAGCTGCAGCTTGTCCGACAGCAGCAAGCCGTTGCCGAATACATCACCGGCCATATCGCCGATGCCGATCACCGTGGTGTGGTCCTGCTGCACGTCGATGCCGCGCTCGCGGAAGTGACGCTGCACCGAGACCCAGGCGCCTTTGGCGGTAATACCCATACCCTTGTGGTCGTAACCGGCCGAACCACCAGAAGCAAAGGCATCGTCCAGCCAAAAACCGTACTCGGCAGCAATGCCGTTGGCGATATCGGAGAAGGTCGCGGTGCCTTTGTCCGCCGCCACCACCAGATAAGGATCATCGCCATCGTGGCGCACCACGTTGGCCGGCGGCACTACGGCGCCGTCTTTCAGGTTATCGGTGATATCCAGCAGGCCCGAGATAAAGATGCGATAGCAGGCAATGCCCTCAGCCAGCACTTCATCACGGCCGCCGCCAACCGGCATACGACGTGGCACGAAGCCGCCCTTGGCACCCATGGGCACGATCACCGCGTTCTTCACCTGCTGGGCCTTGACTAGGCCGAGTACTTCGGTGCGGAAATCTTCCTCGCGGTCCGACCAGCGCAGGCCGCCACGGGCGACGTCACCAAAGCGCAGGTGCACACCCTCGACTCGCGGCGAGTAAACGAAGACTTCGAACTTGGGCGTGGGCCGTGGGATCTCCGGAATCGCCCGAGGGTTGAGTTTGAAGCTGAAGTAGCTCTTCGGCGCGCCACTGGCGTCGGCTTGATAGAAGTTGGTGCGCAGGGTGGCCTTGATCAGGTCCAGGTAGCGGCGCAGGATGCGGTCTTCGTTGAGCACCGCAACGTTGTCCAGCGCGGCGAGAATCGCCTGCTCGAGCTTCTGTTGCTTGCTTTCCAGGTCTTCGCTGGTGAGCTTGCGTGCCAGGTAGAAGCGCGTTTTAAACAGGCGCACCAGCTCCTTGGCGATATCCGCGTGATTGACCAGGGTGCTGGCGATGTAGCTGAGGTCGAAGCCCAGGCGAATCTGCTTGAGGTAACGGGCATAGGCACGCAGCAGCGCTACATCACGCCACGGCATGGCCGCCATCAGCACCAGACGGTTGAAGCCGTCGTTCTCCGCTGTACCACCGACGATGTTGACGAAGGCGCCCTGCAAGGTGTCATTGAGCTGCTGAATGTCGACATTCAGGCCTTCGGCGTAAGTGAAGGCAAAGTCGTGAATCCAGAACTCGCGGCCGTCATTGCGGCGCAGTTTGTAGGGGAACTCGCCCAGCACGCGCAGGCCGAGATTTTCCAGAATCGGCAGCACGTCCGACAGCGGTAACGGCGTATCGGCGTGGTACAGCTTGCAGTGCAGCTGTTGACCGGCCTGGGTCAGCGGCTGGTAGAAGCTCATCACCAACTGGCGCTCATTGTTCAGGCTGAGCAGGTGCTGCATGTCCACCACCGCCGAGTGCGGGGCGAAACGCTCGCGATAGCCGGCTGGGAAGCCGCCGGGAAATTCGCTGAGCACTTCTGTGCCCTGGGCTTCGCCGAGGCTTTCGACGATCAGGCTGGTGTAGTCGTCTTTCCACGAACGGCAGGCCTGGATCACTTCCTTTTCCAGGCGCAGCGGATCGATCTGCACGCGGTTTTTCGGGTCGACCTTGAGAATGAACTGCACCCGCGCCAGCACCGACTCGGAGAAGAAGGTCCAGAACTCGCAATCGGTGGCCTGCAGGCGCTCCATCAGCACTTGCTGGATTTTCATCCGGGTTTCGGTGGAGTACACATCGCGCGGCACATAGGCCAGGCAGTAGCAAAAGCGGCCATAAGGATCGCGGCGCAAGAACACGCGAATCTTGTTGCGTTCCTGGATCTGCACAATCGCCATGGTGGTATTGAACAGCTCATCCACCGGGGTCTGGAACAGGTCGTCACGCGGCAGCACTTCCAGGACTTGAGCCAGCTCCTTGCCCAGGTGCGCGCTGCTGTCGAAACCGGAACGTTGCTTGATCACCGCCACCTTGCGGCGGATAAACGGAATGCTCCATACGCTTTCGGCATACACCGCAGAGGTGTACAGGCCCATAAAGCGGCATTCCTTGATCACATTGCCCTTGGCGTCCAGCTCGCGAATCGACACCAAGTCAGGGTAGGCCGGACGGTGCACGCGGCTCGGCACGGCGGCCTTGGCGAAGGACAGCAGCTGCGGCTCACGCAGGTAAGCTACCGCTTCAGGCTCGATATGCAGTTCATCGGTCTTGAGACCGCTGCGCAGACGCTTGGACATGCCCAGCAAGGACTTCTCGTCGTACACCATGCTGCTGCCGCCAGCGCTGTCGGCGACGGTGAATTCTTCATAGCCGAGGAAGGTGAAGTGGTCGTCGAGCAACCAGCTCATAAACACCTTGATCTCTTCCAGCTCGGCGCCTTCAACCTTGAGCTTGGCCTTGTCCAGCCAGGCCAGCAGCTCTTTGGCCTTGGCTTTCATCGGTTGGAAGTCGGCAACGCTCAGGCGTACATCGCTGAATACTTCGTGCAGGTCTTTTTCCAGGGCCTTCAATTCACCGGCGCTGGAGCAGCGGTCAATTTCCAGGAACATCAGTGCTTCCTGCTGCACATCCTTGCCCTGGGCACCTTTGGGCAGAATTTCCTGCAGTTCGCCGCTCTTGTTGCGGCGCACACTGAACACGCTGTTCTGCAGGGTGTGGATGCTGTAACCGCGACGGTTCAGCTCCATGCGTACCGAGTCGACCAGAAACGGAATATCACTGTGCAGAATTTCCACAGCGCTGTGGGTCGACTGCCAGCCGTGTTTTTCATAATCGGGGTTGAATACCCGCACTTCGGGTTTGACCGCCTCGAAACGCTCCAGCAACCGCCAGGACGACAAGGTGCAGCCGACCAGATCAGAGAGGCGACGCTGGGTCAGCTCCTCGAGGGCGATGATGCCGAAGAATTGCTCGGCGAACAGGGCTACCTGTGGCAGAGCCTGTTCACTGACGTGCTGCGCCAGGGCCGTTTGCAGGTGATGCTGAAAATCGGCTTTGCTGGCCGCCGTAAAGAACGCCATGGGTTTGCTCCGTTTGGCTTGTTATTCGACAGGGGACTCGATCAAGGCAGTCGCGAGTAATGACCTCCGCCACAACCTTGTTGTTCAACGTTAGTCTAGGAGGCAGTGATTGCATTAAAGTGGCTGCCACTTAACTCTGGCGAGATTCAAGACTCGCTGGTCACATTTGCTGGGTGAGCTTAACGATGGAACACCGTGAAGCGCTTGTCGCGCTGCGACATTTTCTTTCAAGTCAGATCCTCGGCCAGGAAAAACTCATCGAAAGGCTGCTGATTGCCTTGCTCGCCGATGGCCACATGCTGGTCGAGGGGGCTCCCGGCCTGGCCAAGACCAAGGCGATCAAGGAGCTGGCCGAAGGCATCGAGGCCGAATTCCACCGCATTCAGTTCACCCCTGACCTGCTTCCGGCGGATATCACCGGCACCGAGATCTACCGCCCAGAGACCGGCAGCTTCGTGTTTCAGCAGGGGCCGATCTTCCACAACCTGGTGCTGGCCGATGAAATCAACCGCGCTCCGGCCAAGGTGCAATCGGCGTTGCTCGAAGCCATGGCCGAACGCCAGGTCAGCGTAGGGCGCAGTACCTATCATCTGTCGCCGCTGTTTCTGGTGATGGCCACGCAGAACCCGATTGAGCAGGAAGGCACCTACCCGCTGCCCGAAGCCCAGCTCGACCGCTTTCTGATGCACGTGAAGATCGGCTTCCCCGACGCCAGCGTGGAACGCAAGATCCTCGCCCAGGCCCGTGGCGAAGCGCTCAACGGCGAAACCAAGCCCGAGCAGTTGGTCAGCCAGCAGGCAATCTTTGCCGCACGCCAGGAAATCCTCGGTCTGTATATGGCCGATGCGGTGGAGGAATACCTGGTGCAGTTGGTGATGGCCTCGCGCACCCCGGCCAAGTTCGACCCGGAGTTGGCCGAGTGGATTGCCTATGGCGCCAGCCCACGCGGCTCAATTGCCCTGGACCGCTGCTCGCGCGCCCACGCCTGGCTGGCCGGGCGGGATTTCGTCAGCCCGGAAGATATCCAGGCGGTGCTGTTCGACGTGCTGCGCCACCGCATCATCCTGTCGTTCGAGGCGGAAGCCGCCGGCATCGATCAGGACCGCGTGGTGCAGCGCATTCTCGACGTCGTAGCGGTCGCCTAACCCCCATGCACGAGCAACCCACGCAACCCGGCATTCGCGTCAGCCTCGGTGAGCTGATCGAGATGCGCCACCGTGTGCGTGAGGTGCAGCTGTTTTCCACGCCGGCACGGCGCAGCCCGCTGATTGGCCTGCACCACTCCAAACTGCGCGGGCGCGGTGTGGACTTCGACCAAGTGCGCGTCTATCAGCCCGGCGACGACGTGCGCACCATCGACTGGCGCGTTACCGCACGCACCCAGGAGCCGCACACCAAGCTGTTCCATGAAGAGCGCGAGCGGCCGATCTACATCATGGTCGAACAGAGCAAGCGGCTGTTCTTCGGCTCCGGGCTGATGTTCAAATCGGTACTCGCCGCCCAGGCCGCCAGCCTGATCGGTTGGGCTGCGCTGGGCCATAACGACCGCATCGGCGGCCTGGTATTTGGCGATCTGGAACACCACGAAATCAAACCACGGCGCAGCAAGCAGAGCCTGTTGCAATTGCTCAGCCGCCTGGCCAAGGCCAATCAAGCCCTGACCAACGACAGCCAGGGCGGCCGCGACAGCCTCGGCCTGGCCCTGCGCCGCGCCCGCGAAGTGCTGCGCCCTGGCAGCCTGGTGGTGATTCTGTGTGACGAGCGCACGTTGAGCGACAGCAGCGAACAGCAATTGCTGCTGCTCGCCCGGCATACCGACCTGCTGCTGCTGCCGCTGTCCGACCCGCTCGACCATGCCCTGCCCAACGCTGGCCTGCTGCGCTTTACCGAACACGGCGCACAACTGGAGCTGGACACCCAGGACGCCGAGTTGCGCCAGGCCTACCGCAACCTGGCCGATGCACGCCAGGCACGCTGGCAGCGCCTGGCGCAGAAACTCGGCGTGCCGCTGCTGGCCTTGAACACCCAGAGCGAGATGATCGAACAGCTGCGTGAACACTTGAATGCCCAGCGGCCGAGGAAAACCCTGTGAACCCGCTGGACCAACTCGAACCGCTGATCGCCCCGGCGCCGATCAGCTGGTGGCCGCCGGCACCCGGCTGGTGGCTGCTCGCGGTGTTGTTGCCGCTGCTTTTGTGGGGCGCGTTCAAGCTGCTTAAACGCCTGCCCCGCAAGGCTGCCGGGCAGTCGGCCGAAGCGCCCCTCGACCCGCTGCGCCAAGCCGCGCTGAACGAACTCGAACGCCTGAGCAAACCCTACGACGGCGTCGATGCCGGCCCCTGGTTGCAGCAGCTCAATGCCATCCTCAAACGTCTGTGCCGCGAGCGTTACCCGCAAAGCAACAGCCATACCCTCAGCAGTCGCGCCTGGCTGGCCTTCCTCGACAGCCGCTGCCCAGCCGCCGGCCTGACCCGCTGGATGATCCTGGTGGAAGGCGCCTACCGCCCACGCTGCAGCCTGGATGACAAGGCCATCGCCGGGCTCAATCAGGCGGTGGCGGTTTGGATTCGCAAACATGTTTGAGTTTGCCTGGCCCTGGGTCTTCCTTATCGCCCCTCTGCCCTGGCTACTGCGGGCCTGGCTACCACCTGCGGACAGCGGCGAGGCAGCGCTGAAAATCAGCTTTCTGGCCGAGCTGGAAGGTTTGAGCGGGCGCCGCGCTCGCGTGCGGCTGCCAGCCCTACGGCAACAGGCGCCGTTTGCACTGATCTGGCTCTTGCTGCTGCTCGCCTGTGCGCGCCCGCAATGGCTGGGTGAGCCACTGCCGTTGCCGGCCAGCGGCCGCGACCTGCTGCTGGCAGTGGATGTGTCCGGCTCCATGGATTACGCCGACATGACCTGGGAGGGTCAGGAAGTCAGCCGCCTGGCCCTGGTCAAACACCTGCTCGGCGAGTTTATCGACGGTCGCCAGGGTGACCGGGTCGGCCTGATTCTGTTCGGCAGCCGCGCCTACCTGCAGTCGCCGCTGACCTTCGACCGGCAGACCGTGCACACCTGGCTGGATGAAGCGCAGCTGAACATCGCTGGGCCGCAGACCGCCATCGGCGATGCGATTGGCCTGGCGGTCAAACGCCTGCGTGAGCGCCCGGCGCAAAGCCGCGTGCTGGTACTGGTGACTGACGGCGCCAACAATGCCGGTGAAATCGATCCCATGACCGCCGCGCGCCTGGCCGCCGAGGAAGGCATCACCATTTACCCCATCGGCATCGGTGCCGAACCCAAACAAGGCGGCGTGCTCGGCATGCTCGGCTTCAACCCTAGTATCGATCTGGACGAACCGAGCCTGCGCGCAATTGCCGATGCAACCGGTGGCGAATACTTCCGCGCCCGCGACAGCGAAGAGCTGCAAGCCATCGAAGCCACCCTCGACCGCCTGGAACCGGTGGCGCAGAAGCCGACCCTGGCGCGGCCAACACTGCCGCTCTATCCCTGGCCATTGGGCCTAGCCCTATTGCTCAGCCTGCTGTTGGTTAGCCAAACGCTCTGGCCGAACCTGCAACAACGCTGGCGCAATCAGCTGATACTGCTGCGGGGGAAACAGTCATGAGCGAACTGACCAGCTTCTGGCCGCACTGGCAACGGCCCTTCTGGC
This sequence comes from Pseudomonas sp. C7.1, assembly GCF_056312395.1. Taxonomy (NCBI): domain Bacteria; kingdom Pseudomonadati; phylum Pseudomonadota; class Gammaproteobacteria; order Pseudomonadales; family Pseudomonadaceae; genus Pseudomonas; species Pseudomonas sp. C7.1. The sequence goes on from NZ_JBWDTL010000003.1 coordinate 2,116,804, forward strand.
TACTGCTGATACCGCTATTGGGCTTTCTACTCTGGCAGCTCTGGCACCGGGAAAAACGCACGGGCCGCTGGCAAGCTTTGCTGCCGGCCGCCTTTCAGGCCGCACTGCTGACCGTCACTGGCGGGCGCAACAGCCGCTTGCCCTGGCTGGCCCTCGGCCTGGCATGGTTGCTCGCCCTGCTGGCGTTGCTCGGGCCAAGCTGGCAACGCATCGAACAGCAGAACCCCAAGCCAGCCGACCCGCTGGTGGTGCTGCTGGAGTTAACCCCGGAAATGCTCGCCAGCGACGCGTCACCCAATCGCCTGGCGCAGGCCAAACGCAAGCTGCTCGACCTGCTAGAAGCGCGCCAGGACGCGCAAACCGCCATCGTCGTGTATGCCGGCAGCGCACATACCCTGGTGCCGCTGTCCGACGACCTGGCCACCAGCCGTAACCTGCTTGATGTACTGAGCCCAGGAATCATGCCGGAGCCGGGTAAACGCGCCGACCTGGCCGTGACCAAAGCCCTGCAATTGCTCGCACAAGGCGCCCAGGGCAATGGCCGTTTGCTGCTGCTGACCAGCAGCCTCGATGAAGCGCAACGCCAGGCGATTAGCCAGGCCCTCGGCAGCCGTGGTGAACGGCTGCGTATTCTCGGCATTGGCAGCACCCAGGGCGCACCGATCATTCAGGAGGACGGCTCATTCCTCAAGGATGCCCAAGGCACCATCCTGTTACCGCGCCTGGACAGCAACGGCCTTAAACGCTTTGCCGATGAGCTGGGCGGTCAGTACCAGGGCGTCACCCTGGATGAACGCGACCTGCGCAACCTGGGCCTACTCGATGCGCCGCAACAGCTGCGCCGTGATGGCGAGCTGACGCGCCTGCAAGCCTGGGCCGACCAAAGCCACTGGCTGCTTCTGCCCCTGCTGTTGCTCGCTGCCTGCGCCGCCCGTCGCGGCTGGCTGCTGTGCTTGCCGTTGTTACTGCTGGGCCTGCCGCAGAACAGCTACGCCTTCAGCTTCGACGATCTCTGGCTGCGCGCTGATCAGCAAGGCCAGCGCCTGCTTGAGGCGCAGCAGCCGGCGGCAGCGGCGCAGCGCTTCAACGATGCGCGCTGGCAAGGCCAGGCGCTCTACCAAGCCGGCGATTACGCTGCAGCCGCCGAACGCTTCGCCAATGGCGAAAGCGCCAGCGACCACTACAACCGTGGCAACGCCCTGGCGCGCAGCAATGAACTGGAAGCCGCCATCGATGCCTACACCCAGGCGCTGGAACAGCAACCCGACCTGGCCCAGGCGCAAAAGAACAAAGCCCTGATCGAAGAACTGCTGCGCCAGAATCAACAGCAACAACAGCAGAATCAAAGCGACAACCCACAAGAACCCAACGAACAACAGAATCAGCCCAGCAGCCAGCCGCAAGCCGGGCAACCCGACCCAAACGCCCAGCAGCAGGAGCAATCGCCGGCCAAGCCGTCAGAGCCAGAGGACAAGGGTGAAAAACCCGCACAACCTGGCGCCGACGAAGACGCGGACACACCGCCGAAACAACCAGAAGAAGACGACAGCGATAGCGGCGAAGAACAGATAGCCAGCGCCGAGCCAGCCCTCGACGGCGAACGGCGCCAGGCATTGGAACAATGGCTGCGGCAGATCCCCGACGATCCGGGCGAGCTGCTGCGGCGTAAATTCAGGCTGGAACAACAACAGCGCCAGGAACAACTGCAATGAGCCGACTGCTCTGTACCCTTCTGCTTGGCCTGCTGGCCCTGAACGCCAGCGCGCAAAGCCTGACCGCCAGCGTCGACCGCACCCGCCTGGATGCCGGCGAGAGCGTTGAACTGACCCTGGAATCGGATGACGCCACGCTGTTCGGTAAACCCGACCTGCAGCCACTCAATGAGCTGTTCGAGGTGCTCGGCACCCGTCAGGTCAACCGCCTGACCAGCGGCAGCACTGGCGCCCAGGCCAGCACCCGCTGGATCGTCACCCTGCAGCCCAAGCACAGCGGTTATGTGGTGATACCGCCGCTAAGCCTCGGCCAGCTGCAAAGCGAACCAATCACCCTGCACGTACAGCAGGCTTCCAGCGCCGACGACAGTCGCCTGGCCCCGGTGTTTATCGACGCCAGTCTGGATCAGGAAAGCGTCTACGTGCAGGCGCAAACCGTGCTGACGCTGCGCATCTACCACTCCGTGTCGCTTTACGACGACAGCAGCCTGACCCAACTGGACATGCCCCAAGCGCGCGTTGAGGCCCTTGGCGAGCCGCGCACCTACGAGAAAGACATCAACGGCGTGCGCCATGGCGTGATCGAACTGCGCTACGCGATATTCCCCCAGGAAAGTGGCGAACTGCTGATCCCCTCACAAGCCTTTACCGCCACTGCGGTTGATCGCTCCGGTAGCAATGCCTACAACCCATTCGGCCCACGCCCAGGCAAAGTGGTGCGGGTCCGCTCGCCGGAAATCCCGCTGACGGTAAAAGCCAAACCGACCAGCTACCCAGCCGATGCCCCCTGGCTCCCCGCGCGTGCGCTAAGCCTGAGTGAAGTGTGGAGCCCGCAGCCGGAAACCGCTCGCGTCGGTGACTCACTGACCCGCAGCCTGCTGCTCAAGGTAGAAGGCCTGGCCAGCGCACAACTGCCGCCCTTGCCGGCGACCCAGGTTGCCGGCCTGCGCCGTTACCCCGATCAGCCGCAACTGGCCAACCAGGCCAGCGACAACGGACTGCTGGCCAGCCGTGAAGAGCGCGAAGCACTGGTGGCCACTCGTGAAGGCGAGATTGTCCTGCCGGCAATCGAGGTGCTGTGGTGGAACACCACGACCGATCAACTGGAACGCAGCAGCTTGCCCGCGCGCAACCTGCAGGTGGCCGCCAACCCAAACCTGGAAACCCTGCCAGTTGAAGCGGCACGACCAATAGTCGGCGAGGCCGCCACCGTACAACTCTGGCCCTGGCAACTGAGCACCGCGCTGCTGGGCCTGACCACCCTGCTCGGTTTTACCCTGTGGTGGCGCGCGCGCCGTCAGCCTGCGGTATTGCCCAGCCAGCAGACCGGTCCCAGCCCACGCAACCTGATCGAAGACCTCAAACGCAGCTGCCTGGCCAACGACTCACAAGCCACTCGCCACGCGCTGGACGCCTGGGCCCGCCAGCAACCGGAAACCCTCGCCGATATGGCCGCACGCTTTACCCCACTGTCCGAAGCCCTCGACGGCCTCAATGGCGCGCTCTACAGCGAAAGCGGCCAACACTGGCAAGGCCGCAACCTATGGCTGGCTATTCGCAGCCTCCCCGCCGCAGAAGACCTCGAAAGCAGCGCCAACCCGGACACCAGCGCCCTGCCTCCGCTGTATCCACGTTAACCGCACTGCCTCCCCCAAAAGCCTGCGCGCACAGCTTTTGTGGGGTGGGTTAGCCCGTAGCCCGGATGAAACCCGGGAAATGTTCATTGCATCTGACATAGCACAGACCGGGGGATGCGCTGGGTTCATCTATTTGTGCAGAAGTACGGCGTTCTGTAGCAGCGCGGGCAAGCCAGCGCCTACAAAATCATATGCAACCTAGGTTCTGTCCCAGACATGTGTTGCATGGGGCTGGCGCGCGTGGATTACTCCGCTTTGCGCGGCTGCAGCCTGCATGCATAGGTAGGTTGGCGCTGAGCGAAGCGAAGCCCAACAGCTTGGGGCAGGATCGTTGGGCTTTGTCGCGTTGCTCCTCAACCCAACCTACGACTTATCGCCCTTGCAACACGCTATTGGGACAGAACCATAAAAAACCGCGACCCAAGGGCCGCGGTTTTAGTGTTGCTACTGCGTATCAGGCTCAGGCCTTGTTGCGCAGCTTCTCTGGGTTGATCAGGAAGCGAGCCAATGCCGGCAGCAGCCAGATTGCGCCGATCATGTTCCAGAGGAACATAAAGGTCAGCATCAGCCCCATGTCGGCCTGGAACTTGATCGCCGAGAAGATCCAGGTGGCCACACCGATCGCCAGGCAGACGCCGGTAAACAGCACCGCTTTACCGGTCGACTTGAGCGTCTCGTAGTAGGCATCCTGCAGTGACAGGCCCTGCCGCAGGTAAGCCTCCAAACGGCTGTAGATATAGATGCCGTAGTCGACACCGATACCCACACCCAGAGCGATTACCGGCAGCGTTGCCACCTTCACACCGATGCCCATATAGGCCATCAGCGCATTACCCAACACCGAGGTCAGTACCAGCGGCAGGATCACGCAGAGGGTGGCAGCCAACGAACGGAAGGTCAGCAGGCACATGATGCTCACGGCCGCATACACCGCGATCAGCATGGTGGTTTCGGACGCTGCAATCACCTCATTGGTGGCCGCCTCGATACCCGCGTTACCCGCTGCCAGGATGAACTCCAGGCCGTCCTTGTTGTTTTCCTTGGCAAAGTCTTCGGCGACGTTAACCACGCTGGTCAGGGTTTCCGCCTTGTGATCGGTGAGGAATACCAGCACCGGAGCCACCGAGCAATCACCGTTGTACAGGCCATCGGCCCGGGCAATGGAGTTGTTCAGCACGTCCTGGTTACGCGACAGGGTTTCCCATTTCAGGTTGCCCTCGTTCATGCCCTTGATCACCTGACGCGACACGGTGACCATGGAAATGGCCGACTGCACGCCTTCGGTGTTCTCCATCTTCCACATCAGCTCATCCATGGCCGACAGCGTCGGGTAAGTCGAGCAGCCTTCAGCCGCCGTCTTAACCATGATCACCAGTACATCAGAGCTGGTGGAGTAGTTACGGATGACAAAGTCATTATCAAGGTTGTAGCGCGAATCCGGATGCAGCTCAGGCGCGCCCTGATCGAGGTCACCGATCTTCAGGTTCTGCCCGTACCACACGCCACCGGACAGAGCGACGACGGCCACCACCACGGAAATCGGCGCCACCATCGGGTGTGCGCATTTGGACAGGAAGCGCCAGAACGGATGCTCTCTAGCCGCGTCTTCACGGCTGATCCTCACCGCCTTCTTGCTGATGCCGACATAGGAAATCATCACGGGCAGCAGAATCAGGTTGGTCAGAATGATCACCGCCACACCCATGGATGCGCCGATGGCCAACTCACGGATCACGCCGATATCGATCAGCAGCAAGGTGATAAAGCCCACGGCATCCGACAGCAGTGCCACCAAGCCGGGGATAAACAGCTGACGGAAGGCCATACGCGCGGCGGACAGCGAATCGGTCGCCTCACCCGAGGCCATGGCAATACCGTTGATCTTTTGCACGCCGTGGGAAATACCAATGGCGAAGACCAGGAACGGCACCAGCATGGAGTACGGGTCAAGTCCGAAGCCCAGGGTGTGCAACAAGCCCAGCTGCCAAACCACCGCAATCAGCGTAGTCAGCACCACCGCCAGAGTGCTCTTGAAGCAGTGGGTGAACCACAGCAACAGCACAAAGGTGATGGCGATTGCCACGGCAAAGAACAGCGCCACGCCCATCAGACCATCAATCAGGTCGCCGACTTTCTTGGCGAAACCGATGATGTGAATTTTAACGTTGGGGTTCTGCGCCTGATACTTCTCGCGGATCTTCTCTTCCAGCTCGTGGGAGAACTTCTGATAATCCAGCGGGATCTGTTTGCTCTGGTCTTCAGGGTCGGCGTAGCTTTCCAGCAACGGCAAATCGACGATGCTCGACTTGAAGTTGTTGGCCACAAGACGGCCAATCTGCCCGGACTTGAGAATGTTGCTGCGCAGCTCTTCAAGGCTTTCGGAAGAGCCGTCGTAGGTTTGCGGAATCACTTCGCCGCCGGCAAAACCTTCTTCAGTCACTTCGGTCCAGCGCACGCTTGGGCTCCACAGCGACTTCAGGCCGGAACGATCGACGCCTGGAATATAGAAGGCTTCGTCGTTGATCTGACGCAGCGTCTCCATGTATTCCTTGCTGAAGATATCGCCATCCACCGCTTCCACCGAGATACGTACGGTGTTACCCAGGTTCGCCAGGTCGTTGCGGTGCTCAAGCATCTTCTGAATATACGGATGTCCCAGCGGAATCATCTTCTCGAAGCTGGTCTGCGGACGCACCTGCGCCGCCTGGAAGAACAGAAACAGACTGATCAACAAGCACAGCAGAATCACGGCCGGACGATTGTTGAAGATCAACCGCTCCAGGAAGGAGGCAGGTTGTTGTTGATGCTTACTCATGCAAAGGCTCCCGGCTTATTATTGTTGGCCCAGATCGGCGCCAGTAGGCGCAGCAGCGTGAACGCCACCCTGCCCTACCAGAATCAGATTGCCGTTTTCCATTGCTGCAACGCCTGCCAGCGAAAGCCGGTCGGCACGATTGGTCACACTGAAATTGCGGCCGTTGTCGGTGCTCTTGAGTACGGTGCCGCCATGCCCAACCACCACAATGGAACCGTCGGCCAGACGATTGCCGTCAGCCAGACCAAACTCCAGAGGGCCATTGTTGGCGGTATTCAGGCTGATCGCCTGCCAGGTCGTACCAAAATCTGCCGAACGGAATAGATGCCCACGCAGGCCATAGACCAGCAGCGCACCGGCCTCATCGGTGCCCAGGGCACCGAACAGCGAACCCTCGTAAGGGCCTTCCAAGGTTTCCCAGGTTTGCCCCCAATCCGCAGAACGGAACATCGCGCCCTGCTCGCCCACAACGAATAGGCCGGAGTTTTTTACTTCGACAATCGCGTTGAGGTGGTAGGCGTCTTCGTTATCCATGCGGTCGCTGACATCTTCCCAGTTGGCGCCACCATCGGTGGTTTCCAACAAGGCGCCGTAAGCCCCTACGGCATAACCGTTGTTGCGGTCCTTGAACCACACATCCAGCAGCGGCGCTTCACTCTCAAGGTCTTCGAACTGCTTGACCCAGGTAGCGCCGCCATCGGTGCTGGCGAGAATCTGCGCATCGTGACCCACCGCCCAGCCATGGCTGTCGTCGATAAAGAACACGGCAGTGAGCATCTGCTTGGTCGGCACCTTGGCCTGAACCCAGCTTGCGCCGTTGTCGTCGGAGTAGAGGATATGCCCGCGATCACCAACAGTGACCAGACGTTTGCCCAGGCTGGCCACATCCAGCAGCAAGCTGTGTTGGGCTTTGGCAGAGGCTATCGAGTAATGACTGGCGTCATCGCTAGCAGCCTGCAATGGCGCACTGATAAACATCAGCACGGACAGCACACCGCACAACGACAGCGCTGTGGCTATCGGTGAGTGGACGCGGAGCGCCGGTGCGCGGGACGAGCCCACAACACGACCGGCCTGGGTGCGCCGCATAACGGGCTCACTCATATACCTTCCCCCTTATTCTTATAGATAGCACTACCCTTTTAGCAGTGGGCCTATCCTACTGAGCTTTTAAAAGGCCTGACAATCGGCGCGACGTTATGTTTTGTTAAACCCGCCCGTCTACCATGCCCTGTTCGACTGACAAATAGCAAAAGGCCGCTACAACAGTAGCGGCCTTTTGCTCAAGCTACGCGCGGATTAACGCGTACCACGGCGACGCAGTGCAGCAGGCTTGAAGTAACCGTCATCCGGCACAGCCTGGCTGAAGTCGATAGTGCTTGGCTCTTCGTTATCCAGGTTCTGCACGTGGTAACGACGAGCTTGCAGGTCGTGGAAGGTATCCAGCGCCGACCAGGTGGTTGGCAGGTCGTAGTAATTCTTCAACTGGGCAATCGAAACGCGCCACAGCTCGCCACGACCGTCGTACTGATCAACCACTGCTGCTTGCCAGCTATCCTCGTCGAGGAACAGGGTGCGCTTGGAGTAGATGTGACGCGAACCAGACTTCAGCGTGCCCTCGACTACCCACACACGGTGCAGCTCGTTACGGGTAAAGGCTGGGTTCAAGTGGCCGACTTGCAGCAGGTCCTTGTACTTCACCTCTGGGCTGGTGACTTTGTAGCTGTTGTAAGGAATGTAGATTTCCTTCTTGCCGATCAGCTTCCAGTCATAACGATCTGGCGAGCCGTTGATCATGTCGGTGTCGTCTGCAGTGCGCAGGCCGTCAGCGGCAGCGATCGGGGTGTCATACGCCAGGTTCGGCGCACGACGTACACGACGCTGACCAGCGTTATAGCCCCAGGCCTGACGCGGCTCTTTTACCTGATCCAGGGTTTCGTGCACCAGTACCGCACCACCGGCCAGACGCGCCGGGCTCTTGGTGAAGGACAGGTAGTAGAACATGATGTTGTTCAGGTCAGCGGCAGTCCCTTTCGGGTTGTAGAACTTGAACATGGCTTCCTGCTGCGAGGTCACCAGGGAGTAGCTGCCGTTACGCTGTACCGCCACTTCCGAAGCGCGGCGCACGATGTAGGTGCCACGGTAGCGTGCGATGTGGTTCCACAGCGCTTCAACGCCATTTTGCGGGATCGGGAACGGGATGCCGCCGTAAGCGTCGGAGAAACCGTTACCGCCATCAATCAACTTGGCCGTGCTGGCGTTTTTGATGGTGTTGTCATACACCCACTGCGGCGCAGAACCGGAGCGGCGGGTCTGGTAGACCGGCATCTGGTAGCTGTTTGGATAGGTGTTGAACATCGCAACCTGACCTGGGGTCAGGTTGGCTTTGTACTGATCCAGGTTGGCTTTGGTGATGGTGAACAGCGGCTTGTCAGCAGCAAATGGGTCTACGTGGTGCTGGCCCGGAGTCTTGTAACCCGCAGGCACCTGAGTAATACCACCGGTCCACTCAGGGATGGTACCCGCTGCGTTGCCGGCTTTCTCGGCACCGAACGGGGTAAGGCTTGCGCCCAGCTTGGCCGCTTCCGCAGGCGAAACTGCAGCGAACGCGCTGCCAGCGGACAGTGCCAGCGCAATGGCAGCACCCATCAGCGTGTGCTTCTTCAGCATCTTGATTCTCCGTGAAAAAAGTCATCAACCGAGTGCCCGCAGGCACTCGATATTTTCTAGTTATGTTTAGAAGGAATACTTGACGTTCAGGCCGATGTTGTCGCGGTCTGTACCCGAGTTATTCTGGCCAGCACCATAAAATTCGGTGTATTGAACCTCGGCCTCAAGACTATTCAGGTAGTTCGCACGCATACCAAGGGTATATGCCTGACGCCCCTCAATAAAATTACCTGTCTGATGTGAGTTACCTTCAAAGTCGTGCTTATAAACAGCGAACGGCGACAGGTTCACGCCTGCATAAATATCGTTCCACGTACCAGAAAGAACCAGGGTGTAGCCATACGAATTTTTGTTGATTTGATCATCACGACCATAACCAGATACATAAGAGCCATTTGGGCGGCCCGAATAATAGCGGTTAGTGCCGTCATACGCAGTAAACTGCAGGCTATCACCACGAATGTGCTCAGAGGCCAACTCAGCCACACCAAACAACGAGTCAAAACCCAAAGTTGGACCAAAATTATAAATAGTACCCAACGAGGAATTAAACGCCTCAACACGAGTACCATTATGAATCTCATCAGTAATCACTACATCCTGACCACCGATATTCACTGTGCGACCGTCAGCTAGCAAAGCAGCCTGCCCCAGCAGATCACCAAGAAGATCGTTAGTCGAAGCGATGCCAATTGGCATGTTCGGACGATAAGACAATTCACCAAATACCGATGCATCAGCAATCGTAGTGTTGAAGCTTAAGCCGTACATACGAATATCTTCTGCATACTCACGGCGAGCATTGACCTGATTCGCCACATCGACTGCTGCCGCACCATTCACAAGCCCAAGCACTTGTTCAGCAAGCGGGTTACCCAAAGCACCTGCGGCAACCAAGTCATCGTAGCTGGAAAAGCCGCCTAGACCGGCAAGCCCATCAATATCCAAGCCCGCATAGCTACGATTCAGATCGGCATAAATCGTCGGTTCTTTAGAATGATAATTTACGAAGAAGAACCCAAATTCTGTAGAGTTCAGCTCTTCGGCTATATAGCGGAAGGCGACACCATACTGACCATCGTTCTTCGCATTAATGTCCGAACCAACGCGAGCTACTTTAAACACACCATTCGAATCAAGGTATTCAGTGCCCTGCAGCCCGCCGAAATTACTCCCTGCCAGCGTCGGATAAAGTGACTGGAACGTAGGACTACTCAGCGCCTTGACCGTTGTATAAGCAGTGCTACCACCGGCCGCAAACAAATCGGTTTCAGAGAAGAAAGTACCCACCGGGTCAATGGTTGTTTCTTTCCAGTTCCACTGGTAAAACGCTTCCATCGAGAGATTATCGGTCAAGCCAATATTTAAATTGAATGCCTCAACCGGAACCAGCACTTCTTTTAACTCAGCACCCGGCAGCCTGAACTTACCTGCATCAACTGGATTGGTGGTATTGATACCACCACGGTAGAACAACCCCTCACCCCAGTTAAATACCTGGCGCCCCACACGCGCCGTCACCGGCATATCAGCCACATCCCAGTTGCCATAAACATAGGCATCGAGAATTTCAGCATTACGACCGGCCGAATGACGCGTCTCGTAGGTAAAACTATTCGGCCGCGAAGGGTTCTGGTTTGGCTGAGACGGATTATTATTGCTCAGGTAATCGTTACGCTTGTCCATGATTTGGGTGTCATAGAAAGCGCTGCCGCGAACGAAGAGACCATAATTCTGATAGGTCACTTCCATGTCAGAAGTGAGCTTGAACACTTCGGAAACAAGACCAGTATCAAAGTTACGATTGCCATCATTGGTGTTGACGTCGTTTTTAGTCTTGTCGCGCCCCTGCACGCGCCAGAGCTGGCCATACGACACGGTGGTATCGATTGAGCCGCTAATTTCATTGTCAGCGAAACTGAACTCTACAGCCTGGGCTTGGGCCGCAACCAGAAAGGGTAAAATGCCTGCGAAAGCAAAGCCGGCAGCAGCCGGCGCAAAGCTCAGCATAGGATTACGGGATTTAATTTCCATCGTGGCCTTACTCCGTGGACAGATCGTTTTTATTTGGCGTACCCGGATTCGGGCACAAACCTAAGCCACACTAACGGCAGCTTTAGTCGTCAACTGGGTACTTTTTCTAACGAGCAACATTCGCTACTCAGCCAGAAACGCACCATCAGAGTGCTCATATCAGCTTATGCACTGCAACCATGGTGCCAATTCAAACAACCGTATAAAAAATCAACCTCACAAGGAAGAATCCAGGCAGCCATATTGTGACTGGTCATTCAGCGCACAAATAACAGACAGCAATACTGCTCTCATCCTTTTTTGTCCTACGATATGGCGTGATTCGCTACCAGCCCCAGAATAGAGCGCTTAACTTGACTCAAAAAAATCAAGCAAGGTCAAGCCGAGCAACACAATCTCACCTACGCAAACTTTGCTTACCCCTTAGACAGGTAACATAAAAGTGTTACCCGGCTCGACCGGGTAACACTTTTATACGGATAGAAGAGCTCGGCGAAGAACCTGTAACCCTATGCATTGCACATAGATCCGCAGGATCGGCCTTTAGTGTTAACGCATTGATCAAAAATCAATCAAACGCACTCGACCACTTTATATAGGGTGGTGGCGCCACCCCACACTGTTACCGCTCACTTATTAACCAGCCAGGCTCTTGCTGACCACTTCATATACATCGCTGGACAGCTCGCCAGAAGCCAAAATGCGCTGCAGTTGCTCCTTCATCTGCGCCTGGCGCTCACTGCCATATTTGCCCCAGCGAGTCAGCGGTGCCAGCAAGCGCGACGCGATCTGCGGGTTGAGGGCATTCAGGGTAATCACCTGGTCGGCCAGGAAGCGATAGCCACTGCCATCGGCCTGATGGAAACCCAAGAGGTTCTGCCCGGCAAAGGCACCGATCAAGGCACGCACCTTGTTCGGGTTTTTCAGGGTAAACGCCGGGTGCTGCATCAGTTGCTCAACGCGCTGCAACGCACCGGGCAAGGCGCAAGCGGCTTGTACGCTAAACCACTGGTCCATCACCAGCGGGTTGTCCTTGAAGAACTCGGCGAAGCTGGCCAGGGCAGTAGCTTTCTCGGTTTCGAACGGTGAGTTGACCAGCACGGCCAACGCCGTCAGCTGCTCGGTCATATTGTCGGCGTTCTCGAACTGCTCCAGGCACGCAGCCAACACCTCTGCCTTGCCGCTGAGCATTAGGTAAGACAGGGCGATGTTCTGCAGGCTACGCCGGGCAAAATGCTCGGCCTCGGCGATATAGGCCGTGCCTCGCGAAAGCTCACGGTTGGCCTGGTAACGCGCCCATAACAGATCGAACAGCGCCGTCGACAGTTGCTGACGGGCAAACTCACGGGCGGCGTGGATCGCCTCGACATCGGCCACGTCACTGATTTCCGCCAGATAGGCCTCGCCTGGCAGCGAGAGCATCTCGGCGACCATGGCCTGATCCAGCGAATTATCGGCCAGCAGAGTACGACAGGCCTCGACCAGGCGCTGATCGAGCACTAAAGGCTCACCACGCTGATGCTGGCCAATCAACTCCTGCAACACCTGCACCGACAATTGTTGCCCCGCCTCCCAGCGGTTGAAGCCATCACTGTCGTGCTGCATCAGGAACATCAACTGATCACGGCTGTAGGGAAAGCTCAGCTTGATCGGCGCGGAAAAGCCGCGCAGCAAGGAAGGCAGCGGCTTTTCCGCCAGATTGACAAAGGTGAAGGCCTGCTCGGCCTCGGTCACCTGCAACACACGGCAAAGCTCACCCGCAGTATCTTCACCGACCAATTGCATCGGCAGCTCACAACCTTGGGCATCGAGCAAGGCCAGCTCCACAGGGATAACAAACGGCTGCTTCTCAGCCTGGCCTGGAGTGGCTGGGCAGCTTTGGCGAAAGTGCAGGCGATAGCTATTAGCGGCGCAATCATAGCTTTCACTAACCTCCAGGCGCGGCGTGCCGGCCTGGCTGTACCAGCGTTTGAACTGGGTCAGGTCGATGCCATTGGCCTCTTCCATCGCGCGGATAAAGTCATCACAGGTCACCGCCTGGCCGTCGTGGAGGGCGAAATACAGGTCACTGCCTTTGCGGAAACCCTCGGCACCGACCAGGGTGCGGATCATGCGCACCACTTCCGAACCCTTTTCGTACACGGTCAGGGTGTAGAAGTTGGAGATTTCCATAAAGGCATCTGGGCGCACCGGATGAGCCATGGGGCCGGCATCTTCTGCGAATTGGTGGGTGCGCAGGTAGGCCACATCCTCAATGCGCTTGACCGTGCGCGAGTGCATATCGGCCGAAAACTCGGCATCGCGGAAGACGGTAAAACCTTCCTTGAGCGACAGCTGGAACCAGTCGCGGCAGGTCACGCGGTTGCCCGACCAGTTGTGGAAATACTCGTGGGCTACCACCGCTTCAACGCGCTGGTGAGCGGCGTCGGTGGCGGTTTCGGCCTTGGCCAGCACGCAGCTGGAGTTGAAGATATTCAGGCCCTTGTTTTCCATGGCGCCCATATTGAAGTCGTTGACCGCGACGATCATAAAGATGTCCAGGTCGTACTCACGGCCGTAAACCTCTTCATCCCACGTCATGGATTTCTTCAGGCTGTCCATGGCGTGCTGGCATTTGTCGATATTTTCCGGCTCGACATAGATGCGCAGCGCCACCTCGCGCTGGCTCATGGTGGTGAAGCAGTCTTCCACGCACCAGAGATCACCGGCGACCAGGGCAAACAGGTAGGCCGGTTTCATAAAGGGGTCTTCCCAGGTCGCCCAATGCCGGCCGCCCTCTTCCTGGCCACTGGCAATCGGGTTGCCATTGGACAGCAACACCGGGTAGTCATGCTGCGCCGCACTCAGGGTGGTGGTGAACTTGCTCATCACGTCCGGGCGGTCGAGGTAATAGGTGATTTTGCGAAAACCCTCGGCCTCGCACTGGGTGCAGAACATGCCGCTGGACTTGTACAGGCCCTCCAGGGCGGTGTTGCTTTCCGGGTGGATGCGCACGCTGCTGTCGATGACGAAGCTAGCCGCAGTTGGCTGCAAGGTCAGATGGCTGTCGCTCAGCTGGTAATCGCCGGTACTCAGTTCGCGGTCGTCGAGCGCCACGCTGAGCAGCTCCAGTTGCTGACCGTCCAGCATCAGCAGTGGTAAACCTTCGCCCGCTGCCGGGTTACGGCGCATCACCAGTTGCGCATGGACCAAGGCGTGGTCATCGAACAACTCGAAGGTCAGGTGCGTTTCATCAATCAGATAATCCGGGGCCTGGTAGTCCTTGAGGTAGATCATTTTCGGCTGTTCGGTGCGCATGGCTTGTGGCCCTATGTCTGCGGCGCGCGGGCGCCGGATTCGCGAATAGAAAACTCAGGCGGCCAGTTCGTGAACGGCCAACTGGTAAGCGGTGTACTTGCGGATATTGATCACGCCGGTGTCGAACATCAGGTACTGGCCCTTGATGCCCAGCAACGTACCCTCGGCCAGCGGAATCTTGTCAAGATTGAAGCTGGTGATCTTCGCCGGATAAGCCTCAATCGGATAGCTAATCTGCACCACCGGCTGATCGCTAAGCGGCTGGATGGCCTGAATGCCAAAACGCTGCTGCAACTCGGTGAGCCCGCTGCTGCAACTGGCAAACAGCTGTTCGCGCACGGCGAGCAGATCCACCGGTGCGGCGTCGCCTTTGAGCAGCGCGCGCCAGTTGGTTTTATCCGCCACCTGGCTGCGCAACAGGTCTTCGACAAAGCCGGACTGCTGACGGGTGGCGACCCGCAGAATCGGCAGCGCCTGGGTCGCGCCTTGATCGATCCAGCGGGTAGGAATCTGCGTGGCGCGGGTGATGCCGACTTTTACGCCACTGGAGTTGGCCAGGTAAACCACATGATCGGTCATGCAGAACTGCTCGCCCCAGGTCGGCTCGCGGCAGGTGCCGGCCTCATAGTGGCAACGCTCCGGGCTCATGATGCAAATGTCGCACTGCGCCAGCTTCTGCATGCAGGGGTAGCAATAGCCCTGGCTGAAGCTGCTCTTGGTTTTGCGTCCGCAATGGGTGCAATGGATAGCGCCCAAAAACTCCAGACGCAGGCTTTTGCCGATCAGCGGATTAACCGGCAGCAGTTCATCGCCCAAGCGAAAGCTGTATTGCACCGGCGCATCCAACTGCGCGGCCATTTTGCTCAGGGCACCACGGGCCAACTCACTCATCAGTGCAAGGTATCCGAGGATTTGAACAACAGATCAAGCTTGGGTGCAGGGTGAGACTCGCACTGCTGTTCCATATAGCCAATGCGTTCTTCTTCCGGCAGATTGTGCGTTTCCCAGGCGATCAGCGCCTGCAGGGTCAGCTCCTTCTGCTCCTGGCTCAGCTTGCGGCCATCCGGCCATTTGCCGATTTCCACGGCCAGCTTGAGGCTCTGGTAGATCTCGGGGGTGATGTTTTCGATCGCTTCGAGAAAGGACGACATAGCGCCTCCAAATAAGGGCCGTTACACAGCCCTGCAAATACAAAGTGGCAGTTTACCGAGAGCGACGCGCCAGCGCACCGCCCACCAGCCCAGTCAGGCAACCAGCCAGCAGACCGCCAACATGCGCCGCGTTGGCAATAGCGCCGAATTGCAGCAACTCGAAAATACCGGTCATGCAGATCAGCAGCCAGGCCAGCATCATCACCAATACGCCCGGCGGCAGCCGATAGGCAGGCGTCGGTGCCAGACGCTGGAAAATCCAGCAATGCCCGAGCAAGCCGTACAGCACCCCAGACAGGCCGCCGAACAACGAGGGGCCTGCATGCAGGTACTGGGCGAAGTTGGCCGCGAGGCTAAACAGCAGGGTCAGCCCCAACAGCATCACGGCACCCTGGCGCGCCTCAATCCGCCGGCCCAGCTCCCAGTACCACAGGCTATTCATCGCCAGATGGAGAATACCGAAGTGAATCAACATCGGCGTCAGCAGCCGCCACCACTGACCGCTGGCCAGTGTGTCGTTGAGGTAGCTGAAGTAGATGTAATCGCCCTGCACACGGTAGTCGACAAAGCTCAACCAGCTAACCGTCGCCAGGTTATCGCCCAGCAAGGTAATGGCGGCGGCAATAAAGGTCAGCAACAGCACAACAGCCGTCATGCGACTGCCTTTCAGCTGTTGAACAAAACCCGGCGCGGCATCGACAGAAGCCGGTGCTGGCTCAAGCAACGCCTCGGCATCACCCTGCGGATAACGCCCATACAGCTCGCGCACCTGCTCGGCCAGTTGCTCGCCAGGCACCCAAAGCACCTGTTCGCCCGCCTCCTCCGCAACACGGTGCGGCACCTGCAAGCGCTGCAGCAACGTAATAAAGCCGCTCAAGTCGACCTGCTCAGGCAAACGCATTGCTGCTACCGCACTCATGGCCTTGCCTCCGGGCTTTCAACATCAACCCAAACGAACTTGCTGGCATCCAGGCGCGTTTCCTGGTCGAGGCGATACGCCACCAGCTTGCCGTTGAGCACAGCACTGTAATCGAGACAGGCCAGGTTGCTGCGAATCGGCGCTGGTTTGCCGCTGCGCCAGTAGTGGCCAACAAACAACAGCGGCTGGTCGACACCGTATTTAAGTAATTCGGTTTTCTGCATTTCGCTGAGCGGCATCTGCGCCGCCAGTTCGGGTAAAGCGTCGGGTTGGAAGACAATATCGCCGTAGGTTTGCGGGTCTTCTTCCCAGAATTTGGTGCGAAAGTGCGCGCGGGTAAAACCGTCATCGCTGGTCAAGGTCATGCCATGCGGCAGACGCATGTCGGTGCCGCGTAGCAGGCGATCCAGCGCGGTATTGGCAAAGCTGCCATGCACAGCCGCCGCCTGGAGAAAATGCTCATCAATGCAGCCATCGGCAAACTGCGCACGTAGCGGCTCAATCAGACTGTCGTCCCAACAGGCATGCACCACGCGGAAACGCCCGGCATCGATAAACAGTGGTAACTCGTAGAACCAATCGAGAAATGCCTGCCACTCCGCAGGGTAAGCCTCGAACTGCTCCAGGGTCTCCTTGATCAGCCGCGCATGCCGTGGCGTATGTTCACGGACAAACTGCCGACCGCTGCCGGGTGCTGCCGGCGTGCTCCAGGCCAGGGCATTGAACTCATGGTTGCCCATGATGCAAAGCGCCTGACCAGCCACGACCATATCGCGCACCAGGTGCAGCGCCTCACGGATACGCGGGCCACGGTCGACCAGATCGCCAAGAAAGATCACCATACGCTGCGGATGCCGCCATACACCGGCCTGCTGGCGATAGCCCAGGGTGCTCAGCAGATGCTCCAGGGTTTTCGCGCAGCCATGGATATCGCCGATCAGGTCGTAGCCGCGAGCAGGATCAAGCTGCATCAAGCCCCCCACCGAGCCGGCTACCCCAGCCCAGCTTGTTGCGACAGACTTCGTAATAGTTGTGGTCCAGCGGATGGATCAGGCGCAGCTTCTGCGGCCGTTTAGCCACGGTAACTGTGTCGCCAGGGGCGCAAGTGAAGTGATTCTGCCCGTCACAGGACACCTGCGGATACAGCTGCAGGTCCTTGGACACGACGATTTTCAGCTCGCTGTTGCCGTCCACCACAATCGGCCGACTGGACAGCGTATGCGGGTACATCGGCACGATAACGATGGCATCCAGCTTGGGGTGCATGATCGGCCCACCAGCGGACAGCGCATAGGCCGTGGAGCCGGTCGGTGTGGCGACAATCAGGCCGTCGGCCTTCTGGCTGCAGACAAACTGACCATCGATAAACAGCTCGAACTCGATCATCCGCGTGGATTTACCCGGATGCAGCACCACATCGTTAAGCGCATCACCCTGACCGATGGCCTCACCGTTGCGCCGCACTTCGGCCTCCAACAAAAAGCGGTTCTCGGTCAGGTAATGCCCTTCGAGCACCTGGGCCACCTTCACCTCTAACTCATCGGGGCGAATATCGGTGAGAAAGCCCAGGCTGCCACGGTTGACGCCCAGCACCGGCACCTTATGCCGCGCCAGAGCACGGGCAGCGCCGAGCATGCTGCCGTCACCACCGACCACAATCACCAGGTCGCACACCTCGCCGAGAATCTTCCGTGAGGAAGTCTGCAGGCCATGGCCCGGCAGCACTTCGGCGATGGTGTCTTCGAGGATTACATGCAGATGACGAGCGAGCAGAAATTTCTTCAGCCGGCGAATGGTGTCGAGTACCTGGGTGCTGCCCAGCCGACCGATGATGCCGATATTACGAAACTGCTCCATGGTGCTCCCGCCAGGCTCTAAATCTAATGAGCCAGATTATGGGCGAAAGCCCATGGCAGCGGCAAACCGCTGACCTGCTATGACGGCGGTTAAACGCTATGCTCGCAACATGACGCCCTTTCCTATGCTCACCGATCTGCCCTCGCAGCTGCGCCAGCCCGCCGTACGCGACCTGGCCTGGGCGCTGCTTGCGCCGCCGTTACTGGCACATACGCCCTTGACCACAACGTCATCCGCTCAAAGCCAGTAACTGGAACAAGCACCCCGGCGCGCTGGCCGACTGGTTACTGGGCCTGGATGCCGATAGCCATGCCCTGCAGCAGTGGCTCAGCCAAAGCTCAGTGCGCCGCTTGGGTTTGTACTACGAACGCCTATGGCAGTTTGCCCTGCATGCCGCGCCGGGTGTCGAGGTGCTGGCGGCCAACCTGCCCATTCGCCAGCAGGGTCATACCCTGGGCGAGCTGGATATGCTGCTGCGCGATGAAGAAGGTGTGCATCACCTGGAACTGGCGATCAAGCTGTATCTGGGCCAGCCGCAGTGCAGTGGCACTGAGCTGGCGCACTGGCTCGGCCCAGGCAGCCATGACCGTCTGGACATCAAACTGGCGCATCTGGGCCAGCATCAACTGCCACTATCAGCACGCAGCGAAGCCCAACAGCGTTTGGCCGAACTGGACATTCAGCAACCTCAAGCGGCGCTGTGGTTGGGCGGTTATCTGTTCTACTCCTGGCTGCAGCCAGCCTATGCCGCGCCAGCGGATGGCAACCCAACGCACTTGCGTGGGCGCTGGTTGCATCGCGCGCAATGGTCACGTTTTGCCGGGCACAACCCAGGTCACTGGCAGCCGTTAGCACGGCATGCCTGGTTGGCGTCAGCGCGAATAGAAGAAGAGCATCTGTGGTCGCACGAGCAGTTCAATCAATGGCTCACGACGCTACCGAGCGATGCCAACGCGCAGTTGCTCGTACGCCTGATTGAAGGCCAAAAGAATGACTGGCTGGAAGCCGAGCGAGTGTTTCTAGTGAATGATCATTGGCCAGCGCAACCGGCCGGCTAGCTCACAAACTGCGTTCGGTGCGCCCGCCCGAACGCGCCAGATAGCCCGAACCACTCTCACACAGCAGCGCATCACGCTGGATCGCCGGTAAGGCATCCACGCCATCACGCAGCGCATAGGCGCGATAGCCAAGCTGCGAAAGTAGAAACACTGCACTGCTGCTGCGCTTGCCACTGTCGCAGTAACACAGATAAGTGCGCGCCTTATCCAGCAGGCGCGCTTTCAGACGCAGCAGTTGCAGCGGCATATTCAATGATTGCAGCGCATGGGCCCGCTCGTATTCTTCCTGCAGGCGCACATCCAGCCACTGCGCCCCGGCTGCCAGCAAACGCGATGCTTCGCCAAGCGATACTTCATCGACCACCGGGGCCTTGAGCAGAGCGAAGAAGTCCTGACGGTCCAAGCGCAGCACCGCGCCGTTTTCCAGCATGGTCACCGTGGCATTGCGCGGGCTGTCAGCCAGCAAGGCCTCCTCACCAAAACAGGCGCCGATCTCCAGCTCAGCCAATACCTGCTGCGCACTGCCCGAACCACGGATCACTTCAGCCCGGCCATTTTTCAGAAAGTAGCAGCTGTCACCGACATCACCTTCTTGCAATACGGTGCTGCCGGCAGTCAGTTCGATACGCTGCAAACGCTCCAGCATGGCGCGCACGTTGGACGGTGGCACCTTGGCAAACAGCGGATTTTCCAACAGGCGCTCCAGCCACTCGATTTCGGCATGGTTCTGCCCCAGTTCCAGCAACAAATCCTGATAGGCCAGACGCCAGGTCAGCAGGCGATTGAGGGTTGCGGTGTCCAGCACCAGCACGCTGGCGTCGGTGAGCGCACGCGCCTCATGCAAGCGCGGCAGGCTTGGCGACAATGGGTGACAACTGGCCTCGTTGCCGGCCTGCAAGCGTTGCTCCTGGCCGTCGGCCGATTGCAGCAGCAACTCGCCCGCCAAGAGGTAGTAGGTCAAGCGTGCCTGATCCCCCGGACGAAACAGCAACTGCCCCGCGAGCAGCGGCTGCGGCACCAATTGCGCACGCAACTCGCGCCACTGCTGTTCAGACAGCACGTTGAGTGGCGTCAAGCTGCGTAGCTGTTCGGGTTTAAGGGGCTCGCTCATGGAATATCCAGGCTCCGCTGGTCAGGTTGAGTGTAGCCGGGCTAACAGGCTGTTGAAAAACCACCTGTTAACCGGCCGAGCAAGCTTTAGCCGCCTGCAGCATTGCCGCAGCGCGGCCCTGCAAGCCGCCCGTGTGGACAAACACCAGGCGGCTGCCGCGAGCAAAGTAACCGGCCTCGACCTGCTGGCGCAACGCCATTAATGCCTTGGCGGTATACAGCGGCTCCAGCGGCACGCCGCCTTGTGCTTCTGCCGCCTGCATAAAATCGAGCAACTCGGCATCCACCTTGGCAAATCCACCACGACTGGCCTCGTGCAACTGATAGCGCCCGACGGGCATGCCGGCAGCCTGGACAATCGCTTGCACCTGCTGCTCGACACCATGATCGGCCGGTACAGCCAACGCCCCGTAGACAGGATGCACGCCGGCCTCACCTAACAGCAAACCGGCCAGGGTCGTGCCCGTGCCTGCAGCCAGCCACCAGGCGTCGTAATCAGCCCAACCGAGGTTTGGCAGCTGCTGGCGAACCTGTTGCACCAGGCTTATGCACCCCAAGGCTCCCGGCAGACCACCGCCGCCCTCCGGCAACGGATAGAACCCCGGATACTGCGCCAGCCAGGGCAACCAGAAGTCGACTGCATGCCGAGCGCGATAACCTGCGTAACCCAGCCAGTGCAGCTGCATGCCAAAGGCCTGCAGATCAGCCACAGTTGGCGTCTGCTGCGGGTGGCCGCGCAAAAGCCCGACCGTTTGAAAATTGAAGCGCTTACCGGCGGCGGCCAGGGCGTGCAGGTGATTGGAATGCGCGCCGCCCAGGCTGATCACGCCAGAGTCGCCACTGGCCTCTGCGGCACGTAGATGATGAGAGAGTTTGAACCATTTATTACCGCTGATCAGCGGATCAAGCAGATCCAGGCGTAGCACCGCTAGTTCAACCCCGGCGGCGACTGACCAATCCAGCGCAAAACACTGCAAAGGGGCATGGGGCGCCCAGTCAGGCAGGACAACAGCCAAGGCTAACTGACAGTACGCAAACGGCTACTGGCCTTGTGCCGCGCACAGCAATTGGATTCACCCAGGGCAAAACGGCTGGGGGTATCAATACGATCAATCGGGATAGCGCAGCGCTCACCACTGGGCAGTGAGGCTTCGCAACTCGGCTGCTGATAGTGCACCAGCCAATGGCGGTATTGCTCTTCGCTGACAAAACACTTGGCCGCAGCATAGGCCAACGGGTTGTCCTGGTAGATGGCGATATCCTGCAGCGCAATGGTTAGGTGACCCGCGCCTGGGTGATAGACCACAAATACCACGCCAAGCTTGGCCAGGCGTTCGAGTATCTGATCCCCCCCCTGGCTGGCCAGGTCGGCGTAAGCGCGCTTGAGACGATTGATCTCCTGCAGTGCTTGCGTGTCCTGCTCACTGCGATACGCCAACTCGACATCGCGAATGGCAATCTGCTCTTTGTATTCGGCCAGTGCCGAGGCGATCTTGGCCTGCATCTCGCCTTCAAACTGCGCACGCAGGCTATCACCCTCACTGCGACCATCACGCTCCAGCCCACGCAGTTGTTCAGTCATCTCTTCACGGGCGGTCTGAAAACTCGCTGCTTGAGCAGCCAACTGAGCCTTCAGCGCAGCGTTGTGCTCTTCCTGCTGACGCAAGGCCTGATGCAAGCCATGGATTTGCGCCTGCAGGTTCTTGCTCTGTTCATCGCTGGCCAATTTGAACTTGGCCAGCTCTTCTTCGTGCTGCTGGGTCAGGCTGCTGATACGCAAACGCTGCTGTTTAATCAGCTGCGCGGCTTTCAGGCGCTGTTCCTGGTCAAGCTTTTCGGTGGCTTTGGCGGCTTCTTCCTGGGCCGGGTCCGCTGCGTACCACTTATCCTCCGAGGCCATTTGCAACCGCTCTGGCGCAACTGCTTGGGCATTTTCGTCTTCGGCCAACAAACCGAGGCTGTTGCGCTTGACCACATCGCGCAGCAGCGCCAGGTCGTTATTACCTGGAGTCAGGCTAGGGTCCCAGAGGTGCATCTGGTGCCAGGACACCGGGCACTGGCTGCGGCAGGCCAGACGAATAGGCCCGGCGCCCAGGTCAGGGCCGCGCCCGGCGCGCTCGGCCAGCGCCTGCAAGGGGATGTTCCAACCGGAATCCGGCGCACCCTTTTCATCAAAATCCAGATAGAAAAAAACCAGCGCTTTGATCAGCAAGCGCGGGTTGATCAGCACATATGCCACGCGCATCTGCTCGTCGGCGAACTCCGGCATATTCACCACGCCATCGAGCAAGGCTTCGAATTCGGGGAAGAACATTTGTTTGCAGATGCCGCCGCGCTCACTGAAGAACAGTACGGCCTCGACCATCTGCGGCTTGTTCTGCATGCTCATCGCTTTTCCTCTAGGCCGAAACGGACGCTCCGCTCAGCGGTGACTTACCTTGCTTATGCTGTGCAAAAGATGGCGCACATAGCAAGACTGCCAACACTCTGACGGGCGAAGCAAAAGCCATGTTACAGGCGCTATGCCCTTGTTCGGGCCAGTCTAGGGGAAAAGCCAAGCCCAGCAATGTGACTGGGTTGGCAGTCGCCCTGCCAGCCAAGCGCTAAAACCCGGCTTACAGGGCGAAACTGTGATGGATTTGGTGCAACGCTTCAGGCTTTGGCGGCAGCCAGGAACGGCGCCAGACGCCGACCCATTTCCTCACCCAAGGCCTGCAGACCACTCATGGGACGAACCATCACTTCAAAGTCGACGATCTTGCCGGCCTCATCGAAGCGAATCATGTCGATGCCCTTGAGCTCACGCTCACCCACCTTGGCACTGAATTCCAGTACCACGTTAAGACCATCGGCGCTGACCAGCTCACGGTGATAGGCAAAGTCGACAAACACCTTGCTCACGGTATTGAGAATCAACGAGACCATGGGCGCGCCGGCATAGGGTTTGTGCGCCATGGGCGAACGGAACGCCGCCTGCGGGTGCAGCAGCTCAGGCAACGACCTCAGATCATTGTTCTGCATAAGACCATGCCACTGCGCGAGCGTGGCGGCAGCAGCCGGTTGTAGTTGAGGGTTCTCGGACACTGGCTTTTCCTTATTGTTGTGAGCCATATACAAAACGCCCCGCATTAGGCGGGGCGCTTGCTATCAAAGTACGGCAGCGAGGCGTGAGCCCTGGTTGATTGCGCGCTTGGCATCCAGCTCGCTGGCCACATCGGCGCCGCCAATCAGGTGTACGTTCTGCCCGGCGTTTTCCAGGCCTTCCTGCAGCTCGCGCAGCGGATCTTGGCCTGCGCAAACGATCACCGTATCCACCGGCAATACCTGCGCCTCGCCACCGGCGATGCTGATATGCAGGCCAGCGTCATCAACCTTGAGGTATTCCACCGAGTTGAGCATCTGCACGTTCTTGTTCTTCAGGCCTGTGCGGTGAATCCAGCCAGTGGTCTTGCCCAGACCGTCGCCAACCTTGGATTTCTTGCGCTGCAACAGGAACACCTCACGGGCTGCCGGGTGCGGATGCGCCTGAATACCCGCCACGCCGCCACGGGCCTCCAACGCGCCGTCAATGCCCCACTCCTCCCAGAACGCCTCGCGATTGAGGCTGGTGGACTCACCCTGATGAGTGATGAATTCCGATACATCAAAGCCGATACCGCCAGCGCCAATCACCGCAACCTTCTGACCGACCGGCTTGCGCTGCAGGATGGCGTCCAGGTAGCTGATCACCTTGGCGTGCTCGATTCCGGGAATGGCAGGGGTGCGCGGGGCGATACCGGTGGCCAGGATGATTTCGTCAAAGCCGCCCTTGGCCAAATCATCGGCCGATACACGGGTATTCAGGCGCAAATCAACGCCGGTGGTTTCCAGCTTGCGCTTAAAGTAGCGCAGGGTTTCAAAGAACTCTTCCTTGCCAGGCACGCGCTTGGCCACATTGAACTGGCCGCCGATTTCGCTGGACGAGTCGAACAGGGTCACGCTATGGCCACGCCCAGCGGCAACAGTGGCAGCGGACAGACCGGCAGGGCCAGCACCGACCACGGCAATTTTCTTCACCGCAGTGGTGGCGATGTAATTCAGCTCTGTCTCATGGCAGGCGCGCGGGTTAACCAGGCAGCTGGTCAGCTTGCCGCCAAAGGTGTGATCCAGGCAGGCCTGGTTACAACCGATGCAGGTGTTGATTTCGTCACTGCGACCGGCAGCGGCCTTGTTGACGAAGTCCGGGTCGGCGAGGAACGGACGGGCCATGGAGACCATGTCGGCGTCGCCTTCAGCCAGCACCTGCTCAGCCACTTCCGGGGTGTTGATTCGGTTGGTGGTGATCAGCGGAATGCTCACTTCGCCACGCAACTTAGCGGTGACCTTGGTGAACGCGGCGCGTGGCACCTTGGTGGCGATGGTCGGGATACGTGCTTCGTGCCAGCCGATGCCAGTGTTGATGATGGTCGCACCAGCCTTTTCGATGGCCTTGGCCAGCAGGACGATTTCATCCCAGGTGCTGCCGCCTTCGACAAGGTCGAGCATGGACAGGCGATAGATGATGATAAAGTTCGGCCCCACTGCTTCCCTGACGCGGCGCACAATCTCCACCGGCAAACGCATGCGGTTCTCGTAGCTGCCGCCCCAGCGGTCGGTGCGGTGATTGGTGTGGGCGGCGAGGAACTGGTTAATGAAATAACCTTCCGACCCCATGATCTCTACACCGTCGTACTCGGCCTGCTGAGCGAGCACGGAGCAGTTGATGAAATCCTGAATCTGCTTCTCGATGCCTTCCTCGTCCAGCTCGCGCGGCTTGAACGGGTTGATCGGTGCCTGAATCGCGCTCGGCGCTACCGATTTCGGACTGTAGGCATAACGACCGGCGTGGAGGATCTGCATGCAGATCTTGCCATCTGCTTCGTGCACTGCGCGGGTAACGATCTTGTGTTTCTCGGCTTCTTCGGCAGTGGTCAGCTTGGCCGCACCGGAATACACACCGCCCTCATCATTCGGGCCGATACCGCCGGTGACCATCAGGCCAACGCCACCACGGGCGCGCTCAGCAAAATAGGCCGCCATGCGCTCGAAGCCGCCTGGCTTCTCCTCCAACCCGGTATGCATCGAACCCATCAGAGTGCGGTTCTTTAGCGTGGTGAAGCCCAAATCGAGCGGGGCCAGCAGATTGGGGTACTGAGCAGTCATGGAAATCTCCACATCGGGTGTTGGCTTTCACGGATGCCGCAGCCTCTTGGCGGGTCGCGGTCGAATAGGGTCTAGACGATAATCAGCAACGCCGAACAGCTCAATGACTCAAAGTAACAACCTAATGATCAAAAACAGCAGCAGCCCTTGGCAAATCCCAAGCACCCACCTACCCTTGCGCCTTAGCTAAACGCCCAACCCTGAATGGGCGCAGACGGAATAACGACGCAATGCTGAAAAGCACACGGGTCAAGCTCGGCGATCTGTCGGTGGGTTTTGTCGACAGCCTGGCCGATGCCATGCGCTATTGCGCCCAGGACCCACAACCACTACTCGACAGCTACGGCCTGGATGCCGCACGCCTGGCCGAACCGCGAGCACGACTGTCGATCCCGCGCTATATGCGCTTGGGCCATAGCGCTATCCAGCAATGTAGCGAACCCGGCCTGGGCCTGCTGATGGGGCAAACCAGCCGCTTGAGCCAACTTGGCCTGGCCGGCGTCACGACCATGCAGGCACCAACGGTACGCGAGGCGGCGCGCGCACTGATTCGCTTCGAGCCACTTTATGCCAGCAATTACCGTGGCCAATCCAGCCTGCATGAAGACAATCGGGGCGCCTGGCTGCGCTTCTATTCGATCAGCCCGTACAACGCCTATAACCGCTTTGTCGTCGATTCAGTGCTGGCCAGCTGGGCGCAACAGCTCAGCAAGCTGGCGCAACAAAAGCTGCCTGTGGAGAAAGTGCAGATTGAATTTCCTGCACCTGACTATGCGGCGCAGTACGGCGAATTGTTTAACTGCCCAGTGGAGTTTGCCAGCGAGCACAACCAGCTGCGCCTGAGCCAACAGAGCCTGAATATGCGTAACCCCGAGCACTGCCCAAGCACCTGGCGGCACCTGCTGGAAATCTGTGAACGGGAACTGACGCAGCTGACCCGCACCCGCAACCTGCGCGAGCGCATTACTCAGCTGCTCGGCCCGCTGCTACATGGTCGCGAACCGGATCTGGCAGAAGTGGCGGCGCGCCTGCAGTTACCGACCTGGACCCTGCGGCGCAAGCTCGCCGAGGAAGGCACGCAGTTTCGCAGCATCCTCAACGACACCCGCCGCGACTTGGCCATGGCTTACATACGCGACACCGAACTGGCTTTCGGCGAAATCGCCTACCTGCTCGGTTTTGCCTCAGCCGAAGCCTTCCAGCGCGCATTTAAACGCTGGAATCAACAAACCCCAGGCGAATACCGCCGCGAGCAACGCCGAGCGATTTAGCCGCCCTGATAGGGATCAGAGCTCGGTAGCGTCTTCGTCACGCTCCGGCACATCCTGCTCGACGGCGCGGGCTTCCAGCAGTTCTTCCTGATAATCGTCCATTGCCTATTCCTCCCACTCGATATGTCAGTGACTGCTCATTGCATAAACAAGGAGCATGCCAATCAAGCTAGAGCAGGCAGATGAAGGCAAGATGACAGGTTGTCGCGTGGCATATCCAAGGATGACGACCATAAACTGCAGGCAATAAAAAACCCGCTCATATCGCTATCAGCGGGCTTTCTAATATGGCGCAGCGGACGGGACTCGAACCCGCGACCCCCGGCGTGACAGGCCGGTATTCTAACCGACTGAACTACCGCTGCATGTCGGTGGACTTGCGTCCGTACAACTCTTGCTTCATCTGATGAAATCGCCTTCGAGGGCTTTTTCATCTCAGCCTGAGTGAACTCAAACTGGAAAATATGGCGCAGCGGACGGGACTCGAACCCGCGACCCCCGGCGTGACAGGCCGGTATTCTAACCGACTGAACTACCGCTGCGCGTCGGTGGACTTTCGTCCGGTTCACAAGAGTGGTGGGTGATGACGGGATCGAACCGCCGACCCGCTGCTTGTAAGGCAGCTGCTCTCCCAGCTGAGCTAATCACCCGCTGCTTGCGAGGCGCGAAATTTACGCAAGGGCCGCACCTAAGTCAACACCCTGCTTCAAGTTTTTCTAAAAAAGTGTAAAAAGCGCTGCCCTTGTCAGGTGCTATCACAGGGCACGCCGCACCATTATTGCGCCACCCGCAGACTGAGCCGAGCAGCAACCTTATTGTCTTCGGCGCGATCCAACCCAGCTTCGGCGATTTGCACGCCCTGCTCCTGCAGCACAGTGAACCAACGCAGCAACTGGGCAAATGGGGCTGGTTGCAAATTGAGCTGCACGGCGCCATCGCCGGCGTTGTCCAAGCGCTCAATGGTCAAGCCCTGGGTTGCGGCCGTGGCCGTAACCGTGCCCTGCAGCCGCTCGGGGTCAATCGCCTGCTGCGGGGTGCTGGCTAGGTTGCGCGCCGCAGGTGCCTGGCTATGCAGGTAGGCGTTCAATTCGCGCTGCGTTTCAAACGCACTACGTGCTGCGGCCAGGCGCTCTTGGGTCGGTTGCCAGAGTGTCAGGTACAGCAGCACTAGCAGCAGAAACGCCCCCAAACTGCCGAGCGAGAACTGCTCACGCGGCGCCAGCGCACGCCAGCGTTGCAGCAACAGCGAATTGTCCAGCTGCACGGTAAAGCCCTTGCCTTGCGAAACCATGTTCATCCTCCGATCACCACGCGCGCGCTGACGCCGGCACCTTCTCGACTGGCCGAGCCCAGCTGCACCGCCAAACCACTTTCCTGCAAACGCTCGCGTAAACGCTCCAGCTCGGCAAACCCCGCTGCCTGCACCTGCATGGCCAGATCGCCGCGCACCTCGCTGAAATCCACCTGACTGATCTGCACCTGGCCGCCCTCAGCCACCAGCGCGCCGCTGACCTGAGCAAGCAAGCCGAGCAAGCGGGTTTGTCCGCTGCCCGCGCCGGCCTGCAGATGTTGATCAAACTGCACACGCAGGTTGACCAGTTTGCTGTCCTGGGGGAACAGCTCCTTGTACAACGCGGCGCTGGCGGCGGCGTATTCATCGGCCTGACGCTGCAGGTGCCAACCCTGCGCTAAATTGAAGCCCCACTGCAGCACCAACCACATGCCGACCAGCCCCAGCAAAGGCCGCCAGCGTTGCCATTGACCATTACTGCTTTGCACAGCGAACTCGCCCTGGGCCAGGTTAGTGCGCAGCGGCTGCTGAGCCAGCCAAACAAAGGGATCGGCCACCACCATACTTTCATCGACCGGTTGTGGCGCAGGATGCTGCGGATCACACCAGGCAACCTGCGGCTGCGCGCAAAAAGGGCTCAGCTGCGGCCAGTCCTGCGCCTGCAGCGCCATACGCGTGACGTTCTCACCGCCCAACAACCAGCGACCGTGCAGCGGCAAGAGCGCAGTGCCCTGCCCAGGCAACAGATCGGCATCCACGGCAATCGCCTGCGGCGCTGTGGGGCACAACGCCAGCCAGCCGGCCAGCCAGCTGCGGCGCACGGCAAACACCCGATGACGGCCATCGGCCAGTTGCTCGCCCAGCGCCAGGTGCATCAGCTCGACTTCCTCGGCGAGCAGTTCTTCCACAGCAAACGGTAGGGCCTGGCGCAACCAGCGGGCTTTGCGCGTCGGCAGGTTGACCGCGCAGGAGGTTACCGCCTCAACGGGCAGAACCAGGGTCCAGTTTCCGCCAAGCTGCGTCTGCGCATCATCAAATGTCAGGGTTTCACTCACCCCATCGGCCACCCACTGCACGGATAGATCCACCTGCGCGCCGGCACAGGCGGCGGGCGGCAGAAATACATAGGTCTGACTCATGGTTGGACTTCCTCAACGGGCGCGAGCGGCATACCGCCCTGCCCCAAATCACGGGCTAGAACATACAGCTTGCCATCACTGGCACGCTGCAAGGTGCTGCGTAGAACCTGACGACGCTCACCGACAGTGACTTCACTAAGCACCTGAAAATACTGACTACCCACCGCTAGCCCCTGGCTCTGTACCTGCAGGCCACTGAGTTGCGCGGTAAAGCTCGGTAAATCACGATAGCCCTCAGTGCCCCGTGCGGCGACCAGGCCCTGGGCGGTGCTCAGTGGCAGCCCTTCAGCCACGCTGGCCAACACCCGCGCGCTGGCGGTATTGACGTTAAGCGTGACATCCGCCGGCAAGGCGCTGACATAGGGCGACAGGCGCTGGTAATCCGCCTCGGTCATTTCCAGCAACAGGCGCAGTTCGGAGACATCCTTCAATTCTCGGTTACCCGAGCGATAAGGCGGTTGCGCCAGCAGGTATTGATTGTCTTCGGCACCGTAACCGCCACTGGGCTGATCGTCGGCATCCAGCCAGTCGAGCAGGCGTTCGGCGTAGGGCGCTTCGATCTGCAGCCCCAGCAACAGACGACGAAGTTGCGCCACGGCGGCCTGATTGGGCTGGCCCTGGCGCAGCAAACTGTTGAGGTTGAAACGCCCAGTCAGGTCGGTGATCTGCACCCGCAATGCGCCGCCCTCATCCAGTGCAAAAGGCGCACGGCTTTTGGCCCAGACCTCGTCGGGATGATCCACCGGGGCACGCGGATCGCCCTCGCGCAGGTCGCGCTGCAAAATGGCTTTGGCCAGGGTCTCGCCGCCCAGAGCGTAATGCCAGGCTTGGCGCACATGAAGCTGATTGGCACTGCTGCGGATCGACAGCTGCTGGCGGGCGATAATCCCGGCGCTGACCACAGTCACCACCGCCACCACCAGCAACACGGTGATCAGGGCCATGCCGCGCTGGCGACTCATGTGCGCGGCTCCTCGGGAATATCGCCACCCGGCTCAGCGGGATCTTCCGGGCTAGGTTCAGGCGCTTGCTGCAGGCGCTCCGGCAAGCCTTCTGGCAGGCGCAGTACACGGCGCAGCTCGCCATAACGACGATGCTCCAGTACCAGCTCAACGGCCTGCGGTAATAGCTTTAGGGCATCGTCCGGGTTATTGCCCAGCGGCGGCCAACTGGTCTGCCAGGTTCCCTCCTGATCCAGATAACGCAATTGCAGTCGGGTCACCCCATCCAGCGCTTGCTGCACCTGCGGCTGGCTGTCCTGCGCCTGATCCAGCACCGTCCAGTAGTGGCGCTGCCACTGCTCGCCACTGAGTTGCCAGCGCACTCGCTGCAGGCCGGAGCGCGGCTGCCCTAGCGGATTGCGCCAGCCGCTGCGAGTCAGCTCCAGAGCCGGGCTATCTAGGTCTTCACCAATCAAAGCAGCACGTGGATCACCAAAGGGATCGCGCGTGGGCCGGGCTTGTACCTGCAGCACATCGCGCTCGAATGCGGCCATAGCGCGCACCAGCTCACGTAACTGCATTTCATGGGCGCGGGTGACTTTGTCGGTTTGCAGCACGCTGTCGAGCATGCGATAGGTGCCCAATCCCAACAACGCAAAGATGGCGATGGCAATCAGCAACTCGAGTAAGGTAAAGCCGCGCGCCGCCCTCATTGCACCACCTCAAGAAAACCATTCAGGCTGACTGCCGCACGCTCGCGCACATCACCGCCCAAACGCCCCTGCTCTGCGGGTGCAACCCATAGGGTGACGCGGCGCATATCCGCCTCGCTGGTGGCCTGCACCTCGCTCTGCCACTGCCAGCGTCGCCCGGCGAGCTCCACCTCGCCCTGGTCGCGGCCATCAGCAACCGGGGTCTTCGACAGTTGCAGCTCAGCCAGTTGGTTATCGGCGATCCACATGGCCAGAGTCTTTTCTTCCAGACGCGAGGCGGTTTGCAGGCTGCGCGCTGTAGCGGTCAACACGCTGGCGGCAACC
The DNA here is from genome assembly GCF_056312395.1 of Pseudomonas sp. C7.1. Lineage (NCBI taxonomy): Bacteria > Pseudomonadati > Pseudomonadota > Gammaproteobacteria > Pseudomonadales > Pseudomonadaceae > Pseudomonas > Pseudomonas sp. C7.1. The sequence continues at coordinate 2,147,924 of NZ_JBWDTL010000003.1, forward strand.
AGGGCGAAAATTGCCAGGGCAACCAGCACTTCAAGCAGGGTAAAACCGCGAACACGCCTCATTTTTTGCGTCCTGCCGGCTGCTCGCTCTCGACCTTGGGTAACTGAAAACCATCACTGACCAATTGCAGGCGCAAACCATCGGCGCGGCGTTCGGCCAGGCGTAAGCGAAACGGACTGATCTCCCCGCTGGACAGCAGCAGTAGCTGGGGCGTCAGTGCGCCTTTGCTCGGTTCTTCACCTTCTGGCTGCGGCAGCTCCAAAGCCGCGCCTTCCAGCTCGACACTCAGCTCGGCCCAGCCCGGCAGCTTATGGGGTTTGGCCGAGAGCGCCTGCCAGCTCTGCTTCGCCGAGTCGTAACGCAACACTTGGTATGCCTCACGACTGAGCAGCAAACCGTACTCCTGGTTATCCAGCACGGCTTCCTCGGCCAGCACGCCAATCAGGCCGGCCAGCCGCTCGGCTTCGTTATGCAGCTCGCGCCCAGGACCGGCGATGCCCACGCTGAGCACCGCAATACCGATCAGGCTGCCAAGAATCACCAGCACCACCAGCAGTTCGATCAGGGTAAAGCCCCCAGCCTGGCTCGGTTGCTGACGCATGAGGGTCAGAGGTCCCAGTTACCGATATCGGTATCCTGATCGCTACCGCCTTCCTTGCCGTCGGCGCCCAGGGAATACAGGTCAAAAGCACCCTTGGTGCCCGGCGCCAGGTATTGATAGACGTTGCCCCACGGATCGACCGGCAGACGCTTGAGGTAGCCATCGCGGTTCCAGTTCTTCGGCTGCGGGTTGCCGGAAGGTTTCTTCACCAGCGCCTCAAGACCTTGCTGGGTGCTTGGGTAGGCATGGTTATCCAGCTTGTACATATCCAGCGCGGCCGCCACGGCCTTGATATCACCCTTGGCCACGGTGACCTTGGCCTGATCGGGCCGGCTCATGACCTGCGGCACCACCAGAGCGGCAAGAATGCCGAGGATCACCACCACCACCATGATTTCGATCAGCGTAAAACCCTTTTGACGCTTGTTCACTGTTTACCCCACCAACTGATTGAGAGACAGAATCGGCAGCAGAATGGCCAGCACGATCACCAGCACCACCGCCCCCATAAAGACCAGCATAAAAGGCTCGAACAGCCCCACCAGCAGCGCCACCTGGGCACCCAAATCGTTTTCCTGATTGCGCGCGGTGCGCGCCAGCATCTGGTCCAGCTCACCCGAGCGCTCACCGCTGGCGATCATATGCAGCATCATCGGCGGAAACTGCCCACTGGCTTCCAACGCGCGGGTCAGACTGCCGCCCTCGCGCACCTTCTGCGCGGCAATCACCACATCAGCGCGAATCACCCGATTGGCGATCACCTGTGCGCCGATACCCAGGGCCTCCACCAGCGGTACGCCGCTGCGGGTCAAAATCGCCAGGGTCGAGGCAAAACGCGCGCAGTCGGTGGCGCGAATCAAGCGCCCGACCAACGGGATGCGCAGCAGAAAGCCGTGCCAACGCGCCTTGACCGCATCATCACGCAGCGCCCAGCGCAGGGCGAACACGCCCAGGATGGCGAGAATAACCGCCAGCCAACCCCAACCTTTGACCCAGTCACTCAAGGCAATCAGGCCGCGCGTCAGCGCCGGCAGGGTTTGCCCGGAGTCGACAAACACCCGCACCACGTCCGGCACTACATAACCGAGCAGGAAGCCGACAATCAGCAAGGACGCGCACATCAAAATCAGCGGATAGAGCAGCGCCAACTGGATTTTCTGCCGCGACTGCTGGCGTTGCTCGGTGTAATCGGCCAACTGTTCCAGCACCGGGCCAAGGTGGCCGGCATGCTCGCCCGCGGCCACCGTAGCGCGGTACAACTCAGGGAAAGCCGAAGGAAATTCTTTCAGACTGCTGGCCAGGTCATGGCCTTCCAGCACACGCGCGCGCACCGCCAGAAGCATGCTCTGGATCCGTGGCGAACTGGCCTGAGCCGCCGCTGCGCGCAGGGATTCCTCAATCGGCAGCGCCGCCTGCACCAGTGTCGCCAATTGCCGGGTGATCAAGGCCAGATCGCGAGCGGAAATACCGCGAGCAAAACTGAAGTGCGAGCCTGCTCCAGCATTTTCACGAGTACGGGTGGCTTTGACATCCAGCGGGGCTAGCTGCCGCTCACGCAGAGTTTGTCGCACCTGGCGCGCGCTGTCGGCTTCCAGCACGCCTTTTTGTTGGCGGCCTTTGCCGTCTAGGGCGAGGTATTCGAAGGCTGCCACGCGCTATTCCTCTCGCGTCACGCGCAGCACTTCCTCGACCGTGGTCGCCCCTTCCAACACCTTGCGCCGGCCATCTTCGCGGATGCTCGGGCCGAGGGTGCGGGCGTGGCGGGTCATGTCCTGCTCGGAAGCGGCGTTGTGAATCAGGGTGCGCAGGTGGTCATCAAACACCACCAGCTCATAGATACCGGTACGGCCACGATAACCCTGCTGATGGCACTCGGCGCAGCCACGGGCGCGGTACAAAGTCGGCGACTGGGCGAACGGCATTCCGAGCAATTTGCACTCAGCTTCGTCAGCTTGATAAGCCTCTTTGCAATGTGGGCAGAGCACCCGTACCAAACGCTGGGCCAATACGCCGAGCAAGGACGACGACAGCAGGAACGGCTCGATGCCCATGTCCACCAAACGCGTAATCGCACCGATGGCACTGTTGGTGTGCAGGGTCGAGAGCACCAGGTGACCGGTCAACGATGCCTGTACGGCGATTTCAGCAGTTTCCTTGTCGCGGATCTCGCCGACCATCACCACGTCCGGGTCCTGACGCAGAATGGCGCGCAGGCCGCGAGCAAAGGTCATATCAACCTTGGAGTTAACCTGGGTCTGACCGATACCTTCGAGGTGATATTCGATAGGGTCTTCAACGGTAAGAATATTGCGTGTGCGGTCATTCAGGCTGACCAGGCTGGCGTACAGCGTGGTGGTCTTACCCGAACCGGTGGGCCCAGTGACCAGCAGAATGCCGTGGGGCTTGCGCACGGTGGCTTCCATCTGATCGCGGTCGCGGGCGCTCATGCCCAGGTGCTGCAGGTTGAGGCGGCCAGCCTGTTTGTCGAGCAGACGCAGCACCACCCGCTCGCCATTGGCCGACGGCAGGGTCGAGACCCGCACATCCACCTCGCGGCCGCCAACTTTCAGGGAAATCCGCCCGTCCTGAGGAATGCGCTTCTCGGCAATATCCAGCCGCGCCATGACCTTGATCCGTGACACCAGCAGAGCGGCCAGCTCACGCTTGGGCTCCAGCACCTCACGCAGAATGCCGTCCACCCGGAAGCGTACGACTAAACGTTTTTCGAAGGTTTCCAGGTGAATATCCGAGGCGTTTTCCTTGATCGCCTCGCCGAGGATGGCGTTGATCAAGCGAATAATCGGTGCGTCGTCTTCCTGCTCCAGCAGGTCCTCGGTTTCCGGCACCTGTTCGGCCAGCGCCGCAAGATCCAGACTGCCGCCGATGTCCTCGGCCAGTTGCATAGACGCCGAATCATGCTGATAGGCCTTGCCCAGAGCCTGCTCGAAGGCTTCGGCCGTCAGCGCCTGCAACGGCAGCTGCGCACCAACAAAACGCTGCGCCTCGGCCAGCGCCACCAGTTCGACGCCGACCCGATAAGCCAGGCAAGGTACGCCGCCCTCCGCGATGAGGACCACACCGTGACGCCTGGCAAAGCTGAAGGGTAAACGCCGTGATGGCACTTCTGTAAGCAGCGCATTCATCCGTAATATGCCTTAAGCACAGAAAGCTGATGGTGAACCCAAGAATATCAAGCGGAAGCTCAAAAACTGGGGTTTTGCAACATAGTTGTTGTAAGTTGGCTGCAATAGAGCGAAAAACAGCGCGCTATCTTTAGCACATTGAACTGGTCTACACACTACCTCAACCCGGGGCTGCCAAATGCTTGGCAAATGTCTATGATCAGCGCGCGAACCACACCACATAATAATAAGTTACGGAGTGACGCCCCCTTTGCAACCTTTGGCCCCACAACGCTGGTTACAACGTCAAGCGACCTCTCTTGCTGGCATCGCGCTGATTCTTGTTATGAGCGTCAGCCTGGCTTGGCAGAGTGCCGATTGGCTGCGTTTACTGCGTGCGCCAGTGGCGACCAGCAACAGCAGCACCGACGAAGCACCAGTGGCGGCAGTTAATCCCGAGATCGGCCAGTTGTTCGGCGCCAGCAGAGCTGCCAATGATGGCCCCGCCCCCAGCACTAACCTGCGCCTGACCCTGCTCGGCAGCTTTGTGCATGCCGACCCGCAGCGCTCCACTGCAATCATCCTCAGCGAGGGCAGCACGGCCCAGCGCTACAGCATCAACAGCGAAATCAGCAGCGGTGTACGTCTGCATTCGGTGGCCGTCGACCGCGTCGAGTTGCTGCGTGATGGCCGCCGCGAAAGCCTCAGTTTCCCGCTCAATAGCTCGGGTGCCGGCAGCCTGCAGAGCAATGCCCAGGAAGTGATGGCCGACCCGCTTGAGCAGCTCAGCGAGATGGAATCCGATGACCTGAGCCAACTGCGTGAGCGTATGGATGCTCTACGCCAGCAGATGCAGGACTCCGGCAGCCTGCCGGGTGCTGCAGAACCCACCGAACAGCCCATGGAAGAAAACTGACACGATGACTCCGACTCTCTCGCGCCTTACCTTCGCCCTGCTGGCCGCTGGCCTTATCTGTAGTTCGCTGCCGCTGAGCGCTGCCGTTACCGCCGTGGCGCCAAGTGCCAACCAGCAGGAAGAAAGCTGGACCATCAACCTCAAGGGCGCTGATATCCGCGAATTTATCGACCAGGTCGCGCAGATCAGCGGACAAACCTTTGTTGTCGATCCACGGGTCAAGGGCCAGGTCAGCGTGGTGTCCAACAGTCCGCTGACGCTGACCGAGGTTTATCAGTTATTTCTCTCGGTGATGGCCACCCACGGCTTCAGCGTGATTACCCAAGGCGACCAGGCGCGTATCGTACCCAACGCCGAGGCCAAAGCCGATGCGGATGCTGGGCGCAATGCGCCGGACCGCCTGGAAACCCGCTTGATCCAGGTGCAACACGGCTCGGCCACTGAGCTGATTCCGCTGATTCGCCCGCTAGTACCGCAGTACGGCCACCTGGCGGCGATCAGCAGCGCCAACGCAATCATCATCAGTGACCGTACGGCCAATATCGAACGCATCGAAGACTTGCTGCGTCAGCTCGACCAGAAAGGCCAGAACGATTACAGCGTGCTCAACCTGCAGCATGCCTGGGTCATGGACACCGCCGAAGTGCTGCGCAATGCCGTGGACCGTGGCCAGGCCAAGGGGGCATCTGGCACCCAGGTGATTGCCGACGGGCGCACCAACCGCCTGATCCTGCTCGGCCCTCCGGCAGCGCGAGCCAAACTGGTGGCCCTGGCGAAATCACTGGACACCCCCACCAGTCGCTCAGCCAATACCCGCGTCATCCGTCTGCGCCATGGCGATGCCAAGAGCCTGGCGGAAACCCTCGGAGAAATTTCCGAAAAACTCAAACCGGAAGCCGGCGGGGAAACCACCGGCAAGCCGCAGACCGTGCTAATCCGCGCCGATGAAAGCCTCAACGCCCTGGTGCTGCTGGCCGAGCCCGATGTGGTAGCAACCCTGGAAGACATCGTGCGCCAGCTCGACGTACCGCGCGCCCAGGTGATGGTTGAAGCAGCGATTGTCGAAGTTTCCGGCGACATCACCGACGCCCTCGGCGTGCAGTGGGCCGTGGATGGCCGTGGCAGCACGGGCGGCTTGGGCGGCACCAACTTCAGCGGCACCGGGCTGTCAGTCGGCCGGGTATTGCAAGCCATTCAAGACAGCGGCAGCAAGACTGATAACAACACCCTGGGCAACCTGCCGGACGGCGCGATCATCGGCCTGGGCACCGACAGTTTCGGCGTGCTGATTACCGCACTGTCGGCCAACAGTAAAAGCAACCTGTTGTCGACACCGAGCCTGCTGACCCTCGATCACCAGAAGGCGGAAATTCTGGTCGGGCAGAACGTACCCTTCCAGACCGGCTCCTTTACCACTAGCGGTTCGGGCGCCGACAACCCTTTCACCACCATCGAGCGCCAGGACATTGGTGTGACACTGAAAGTCACCCCGCATATCAATGATGGCGCCAGCCTGCGCCTGGAAATCGAACAGGAAATCTCCTCCATCGCGCCCACCAGCCAGGGCGTGAATGCCGTTGACCTGATCACCAACAAGCGCTCGATCAAGAGCACCATCCTCGCCGAGAACGGCCAGGTCATCGTGCTCGGCGGGCTGATTCAGGATGACGTGACCGAGACCGACTCCAAGGTGCCGCTGCTCGGCGACATTCCACTGCTCGGCCGACTGTTCCGCTCGACCAAGGAAACCCGCATCAAGCGCAATCTAATGGTCTTCCTGCGCCCCACCGTGATCCGCGATGCGGCCGGGATGGCAGCGTTGTCTGGGAAGAAATACAGCGACATCCGCGTGCTGGGCGACATCCGCGAGAACTACCGCCCCGGCATCCTGCCGCGCGACCCGGTGCAACTGTTCGACCAGGGCGCGCCTGAAGCTATCGATCTGCGTGAATAAACCCTCCAGTAATAAAAGACTCTTTACCCATTGCGTGGGCGAGACGGCAAATCGTAGGTTGGCGTTGAGCGCAGCGAAGCCCAACAAACAGCGGCATGCTTTGTTGGGCTTCGTCGCTTTGCTCCTCAACCCAACCTACTCGCTATCGATCTGCGTGAATAAACCCCCAGCAATAGCCCTGCTTAATAAAAGCAGGGCCCCTTGTATAGCGCTGATAATGTCGCTTAAAAGCGCTTAGAGCGCCGCCAAACCGCGAGCCAGATCGGCTTGCAGATCAGCCAGGTCTTCCAGACCGACCGCCACACGGATCAAATTATCGCGAATTCCGGCGTTGGCCCGCTCGACGGGACTCAGACGACCATGGGAAGTGGTCGCCGGGTGGGCGATGGTGGTCTTGGTATCACCGAGGTTGGTGGTGATCGAGATCACCCGCGTGGCATCGATAAAACGCCAGGCCGCCTCTTTGCCACCTTTGACCTCAAAGCTGACCACGGCACCGAAGGCACTCTGTTGGCGCTTGGCCAATTCATGCTGCGGGTGGCTGGGCAAACCGGCGTAGTACACATGCTCGATGCCTGGCTGTTGCTGCAGCCACTGCGCCAGTTGCAGCGCGCTGGCGCAGTGCGCCTGCATGCGGATGCGCAGGGTCTCCAAGCCTTTGAGGAAGATCCAGGCGTTGAACGGGCTGAGTGTCGGCCCGGCGGTCCGCAGAAAGCCCACCACTTCGGTCATCAACTTGGCCGAGCCTGCGACCACGCCGCCCATGCTGCGGCCCTGACCATCGATGTATTTGGTTGCCGAATGCATCACCACGTCGGCACCGAGCTTCAGCGGCTGTTGCAGCGCCGGGGTGCAGAAGCAGTTATCCACCGCCAGCAGTGCGCCCTTGCTGTGGGCGATGTCCGCCAAGGCGGAAATATCCACCAGCTCGGCCAATGGGTTGGACGGCGACTCGACAAACAGCAGCTTGGTGTTGGGCTTGAATGCAGCAGCCCAGCCGTCGAGATCGGCCAACGGTACGTAGTCGACCTGCACGCCGAAGCGCTTGAGGTACTTCTCAAACAGGCTGATGGTCGAACCAAATACGCTGCGCGACACCAATACATGGTCACCGGCGCTACACAAGCTCATAACAATAGCCAGGATCGCCGACATGCCGGATGAGGTCGCCACCGCTTGCTCTGCGCCTTCCAGGGCAGCGATGCGCTCCTCGAAGGCGCGCACCGTGGGGTTGGTGTAACGCGAGTAGACGTTGCCCGGCACTTCACCTGCAAAGCGTGCAGCCGCATCGGCTGCAGTGCGGAATACATAGCTGGAGGTCGGGTAGATCGCCTCGCTGTGCTCACCTTCCGGCGAGCGGTGCTGACCGGCGCGCACTGCCAGGGTATCGAAGCCAACGCCATCGAGGTCGCTGTCCAGCCGCCCGGCATCCCATTCCAGTGTCATGTCGCTACCTCATGATCAAACGTAGCCCGGATGCAATCCGGGAAGTATTGAACAAGCTTCCCCTGGATTGCATCCAGGCTACGGGCTTAGTTGTTGTACAGGTCAATAATCGCGCTGACAGCCTGGGACTTGACCTTCGAGGCATCGTTACGCGCCTGCTCGATCTTCTCCAGGTAAGCCGCGTCGACATCGCCGGTCACGTATTTGCCGTCGAACACCGCGCAATCGAAGTTGTCGATCTTGACCTTCTTGCTGCCACTGACTGCTTCGATCAGGTCCGGCAGGTCCTGGTAGATCAGCCAGTCGGCGCCGATCAGCTCGCAGACTTCCTCAGTGGTACGCCCGTGCGCAATCAACTCATGGGCACTGGGCATGTCGATACCGTAAACGTTCGGGTAACGCACCGCCGGCGCCGCCGAGCAGAAGTACACGTTCTTCGCTCCGGCCTCGCGGGCCATCTGGATGATCTGTTTGCAGGTGGTGCCGCGCACGATGGAGTCGTCCACCAGCATGACGTTCTTGCCGCGAAATTCCAGCTCGATGGCATTGAGCTTCTGTCGTACGGATTTCTTGCGCGCGGCCTGGCCCGGCATGATAAAGGTGCGGCCGATGTAACGGTTTTTGACGAAACCTTCGCGGAACTTCACTCCCAGGTGGTTGGCCAGTTCCAGTGCTGCGGTACGGCTGGTATCCGGAATCGGGATGACTACATCGATGTCATGCTGCGGACGTTCACGCAGTATTTTATCGGCGAGCTTTTCGCCCATGCGCAGGCGCGCCTTGTACACCGAGATGCCATCCATGATCGAATCCGGGCGCGCCAGATAGACGTGCTCGAAGATGCACGGCGCGTACTTCGGGTTCGCCGCGCACTGGCGGGTAAATAGCTTGCCTTCCTCGGTGATGTACACCGCTTCGCCCGGCGCCAGATCACGAATCAGGGTGAAACCGAGCACGTCGAGGGACACGCTCTCCGAGGCGATCATATATTCCACGCCTTCGTCGGTGTGACGCTGACCGAAGACGATCGGGCGGATACCGTTGGGGTCGCGGAAGCCGACGATGCCGTAACCGGTGATCATCGCGACTACCGCGTAACCGCCGATGCAACGCTCATGTACCTGGCTGACCGCAGCGAAGATATCTTCCTCGGTCGGCTGCAGCTTGCCGCGCTGGGCCAGCTCGTGAGCGAATACGTTGAGCAGCACTTCCGAATCGGAGTTGGTGTTGACGTGACGCAGGTCTGACTCGTAGATCTCTTTGGCCAGCTGCTCGACGTTGGTCAAGTTGCCGTTATGCGCCAGGGTGATGCCATACGGCGAGTTGACGTAGAAGGGCTGCGCCTCGGCCGAGCTGGAGCTGCCCGCCGTCGGGTAGCGCACGTGGCCGATGCCCATATGGCCGACCAGGCGCTGCATGTGGCGCTGTTGAAACACGTCACGCACCAGGCCGTTGTCCTTGCGCAGGAACAGGCGGCCATCATGGCTGGTGACAATACCGGCAGCATCCTGGCCGCGGTGCTGGAGGACGGTGAGCCCGTCATACAGCGCCTGATTGACGTTCGATTTACCGACGATACCGACAATGCCGCACATGTGACGCAACCCCTACTCAATGAAACACGATGATTCGCAATGCACTTACGGCAGTTTAGGCTGCTGCAGTGCCTCTTTGAACGGTAACTCCACCGGCGCAGTAACGCCGCTGGCCAGCCACTCACTGGACAGACCCAGGATCAGGTTCTTCGACCAATCAGCAACCATCAGAAAATGCGGTACAAGCGCTGATTCCTGCCACCAGCTGTCTTGCTGCACTGGCGCCAGGCTGATCAGACCAACCAGCACCACCACCAGCAGGCCACCGCGCGCCGCGCCGAAGACCATGCCGAGAAAACGATCGGTCCCCGACAGCCCGGTCACCCGAATCAATTCACCAATCAGGTAATTGACCAGGGCTCCGACCAACAGGGTGACCACAAATAGAATCGCGCAACCTGCAATTACGCGCGCCGAAGGCGTTTCGATAAAACCCACCAGGTGCTGCGACAGTGCGCCACCGAACATCCAGGCGACCACGCCAGCAATGATCCAGGTAAGCAATGACAAGGCTTCCTTGACGAAGCCTCGGCTCAGACTGATCAGACTTGAAACGGCGACAACGGCGATAATCGCCCAATCGACCCAGGTGAATGCCACGATGCAGGTTACCGACGAGAAAGGCGCTGCATTTTAGCAGAGCACCTGTGCGAGGCGTAAGCAAAGGATTCGCCAACTGCTGAAATGCCCGGCCCGCCAAGTGGCGGGCCGGGCAGCTTGGCTCAGCCCGCTTCGGGTTGAAAACGCACCACAAAGCCATTGAGCTTGTGCTGACGATTGAGCTGGTCGCGCAGACGATCCGCCTCGGCGCGCTCAATCAGCGGCCCGACAAACACCCGATTCATGCGATCAACGCTGCGGATATAGGCGTTGTAGCCTTGGCTGCGCAGGGTTTTTTGCAGCTTCTGCGCACCGTCGCTACTGGACAGACTGGCCAACTGCACCGACCAACTGATCGGCAGGCTATTGGCATCCAGCTTACTCGGCGCAGGCTGAGGCGGCGTTACCACAGGCTTAGGCGCGGCCACTGGCGTCGTTGAGGTGATTGGCGCAGCCGGCTGCTCACTCACAACAGGCTCGCTTGGCGCCAGACTTTGCGCAGCTTCGGCGCCAATCGGCTCGTCGGACAATAACTGCGGCTCAGGCACGGCCACCGGCTGCAATTCGAACTCAGGGGCCTCAGGGGCCACTGGCATTGCCGGTGCATCGACCTGAACCCGCTGCGACTCATCTTCACGCGACAGCAGCATCGGCAGGAAAATCACTGCCAGCGCCAGCAATACCAGCGCACCCACCATGCGCTGTTTCAATCCCTTATCCAGCAAAGCCATCCTGCACGCCCCCATTGGCTTGGCGGGCCAGCCAATCCAGGGCCTCGGCCACGCAGTAGAAAGATCCAAACAACAGCACTTCATCGCCATCCGAAGCCTGCTCACACTGAGCCTCAAGCGCTGCCTGCACACTGGCATAAGCGGCGACTTGCGCACCACTGTTATGCAGATGCGCCTGCAACTCGGCGGCAGCACGGGTGCGACTGGTCGGTAAAGCCGTCACCGCCCAACTGTCCACCTCGCTTAACAAAGGCGCCACCACACCGGGCAGGTCCTTGTCAGCCAGCAAACCAAACACGGCCAGGCGCTTGCCTGACAACGCCCGGCTAGCCAGGCGTTGTGCAAGGTACTCGGCAGCATGGGGATTATGCCCAACATCAAGCAGCAGCGTGAGTGACTTACCCTGCCAATTGAGCATTCTGCGATCCAGCCGCCCGGTCACTCGCGTCTGCTGCAGTGCCTGACTGATCAACTCGGGCTGCCAGGGCAATTGCATCACCGCATACGCCTGCAGAGCCAGGGCAGCGTTTTCCATGGGCAGATCAAGCAGTGGCAAGTGCGCCAGGCGCAGCACCTCACCCTGATGATTGAGGCCGGACCAGGACCAACCCTGCGCATTAATGCTCAGGTCATAGTCACGACCACGCAGGAAGAATGGAGCGTCGAGCAGCGCCACCTGATCAAGCAGAGGCTGCGGCGGCTCAAGATCACCACACAAAGCAGGCTTGCCGGCGCGGAAAATACCGGCCTTCTCGAAGGCAACCGACTCACGGGTATCACCCAGCCAGTCGGCATGATCGATGCCGATACTGGTGACCAGGGCGATGTCGGCATCTAGCAGATTGACCGCATCCAGCCGACCACCAAGGCCGACTTCCAACACCAGAGCATCCAGACCAGCCTGCTGAAACAGCCAGAACGCTGCCAAAGTGCCCATTTCGAAATAGGTCAGCGAGGTGTCGCCGCGCGCGGCCTCGACTACGGCGAAGGCCTCACAGAGCATAGCATCAGTGGCTTCAACGCCCGCGACCTGCACCCGCTCGTTGTAACGCAGCAGATGCGGCGAGCTGTAAACACCAACCTTGAGCCCCTGCCCTTGCAGCAGCGAGGCAATAAACGCACAAGTCGAACCCTTGCCGTTGGTCCCGGTGACGGTAATCACCTGCGGCGCCAACGTGGCCAGGCCAAGGCGCTGCAGCACTACCCGGGGACGCTCCAGCCCCATATCAATGGCGCTGGGGTGCAGTTGTTCCAGATAGCTCAGCCAGTCGGCAAGGGAGCGCTCGGTCATGCAGTCGCCGGCAAGGCTACAGGCGACGGCAGCCCCATAAACTGGGCCAGCAAACGCGCCAGGCGCGGACGCAGTTCGGCGCGGTGAATGATCATGTCGATGGCGCCGTGCTCCAGCAGGAACTCACTGCGCTGGAAGCCTTCCGGCAGTTTCTCGCGCACGGTTTGCTCAATTACGCGTGGGCCAGCAAAACCGATCAATGCACGAGGCTCGGCGACAATCACATCACCGAGCATAGCCAGGCTGGCAGATACGCCGCCGTATACCGGGTCGGTCAGCACAGAAATAAACGGAATGCCTTCTTCACGCAGACGCGCCAGCACAGCCGACGTTTTGGCCATCTGCATCAGCGAGATCAGCGCTTCCTGCATCCGCGCACCACCGGATGCAGAGAAGCACACCAGCGGGCAACGCTGCTCCAGGGCGGCATTGGCGGCGCGCACAAAGCGCTCACCGACAATCGCGCCCATCGAACCGCCCATAAAAGAGAACTCGAAGGCGCAGGTCACAATCGGCATGCCTTCCAGGGTGCCGCGAATGGCCACCAGAGCATCTTTCTCACCGGTCTGCTTCTGCGCACCTGTGAGGCGGTCCTTGTACTTTTTGCTGTCGCGGAATTTCAGGCGATCAACCGGCTCAAGATCGGCACCCAGCTCTTCACGTCCTTCCGCATCAAGGAAGATATCCAGGCGCGAGCGGGCATCGATACGCATGTGGTGATTGCACTTGAGGCAAACATCCAGGGTCTTCTCCAGTTCAGGCTTGTACAGCACCGAATCGCAAGACGGGCATTTGTGCCACAGGCCCTCGGGCACCGAACTCTTTTTGACCTCGGAACGCATGATCGATGGGATCAGTTTGTCTACCAACCAGTTGCTCATGCTCTTGACTCTCCAAAGCTGTTAACCGGAGGGGCTGCGCTAAATGCGACCAGGCCTATCCGGAAAAATTCATAGGTACAGTCGTTTCAGGGGCCGGCGCACTGCTACCAACTCTCACGCACCCGCCGCCTCGAACGACCGCCTGCAGCGTTTATCCAACCTGCAACAGGGTTATGGACGGCAAAGGCCGCAGCGCCGTCACATCAACCAAGCGCCTCAAGCAGCCTTTACTGCCTGCATAAAAGCACGAATCTTCTCCATATCCTTGATGCCCTTGGCCATTTCCACACCACCACTGACATCCACGGCATAGGGGCGCACCTGGGCGATGGCCTGCGCGACGTTCTCAGCCGTCAGACCGCCGGCCAGAATCACCGGTTTGCTCAAGTCTTGTGGCACCAGCGACCAATCGAATGCCTCGCCCGTGCCACCCGGAATACCAGGGACATAGGTGTCCAGCAGTACACCGCTGGCATTCCTGTACAGCGCCACCTGCGCGGCAATGTCATCACCTGGCTTGACCCGCAGCGCCTTGATATAAGGCCGGTGGTAGCCATCACAGTCTTCAGGGTTCTCGTCGCCATGGAACTGCAGCAGATCAAGCGGCACTGCATCGAGAATCTCGCCCAGCTCACAGCGACTGACATCGACAAACAGGCCCACCGTGGTCACAAAAGGCGGCAAAGCGGCAATGATCGCCCTCGCTTGCTGAACCGTAACGGCACGCGGGCTCTTGGCATAGAACACCAGGCCAATCGCATCAGCGCCCGCTTCGACAGCCGACAATGCGTCTTCTATGCGGGTAATCCCACAAATCTTGCTGCGAACGACTGACAACGGGATGACCTCAAGAAATTCGACCAGAGCCGGATGCTAACAAATAGCCTTTCAGGCGTCAGCCGCCACATCGGGCAAGCCGGAAAGAAAGTGTGGCCCCAGATAGCGCTTAGGCAAGTCGAATTCCTCGGGGTAATCGACCTGAACCAGGTACAAGCCATAGGGATGGGCAGTCACTCCGCCCGTACGCCGCACGCGGGTTTCCAGCACTTCCTGCGCCCACTCAACCGGCCGCTCGCCCGCCCCTATGGTCATCAGCACCCCGGCGATATTACGCACCATGTGATGCAGGAAGGCGTTGGCGCGAATATCCAGCACGATAAACCGCCCGTACTGCAGCAACTCCAGGTGATGCACAGTCTTGATCGGCGACTTAGCCTGGCACTGACGCGCGCGAAAGGCACTGAAATCATGGGTGCCAATAAATGCACGGGACGCCTGACGCATGCGCTCGACATCCAGTGGCCGATGGTTCCAGGTCACTTCTTCAGCCATATGCGCCGGGCGAATCTGATCGTTATAAATCACATAACGGTAGCGCCGCGCTTGAGCGCAAAAACGCGCATCAAAGTGCGCTGGCATGGACTTGGCCCAGGTCACGCTTATATCACCGGGCAGGTTCATATTCGCGCCCATAACCCAGGCATGCATGGAACGCTCGACCGGCGTATTGAAATGCACCACCTGGGCACTGGCATGCACCAGCGCATCGGTACGCCCGGCGCAACTCAAGGTAACGGGAACACCGCCAGCGACTTTCGCCAGAGCTTTTTCCAGCGATTCCTGGATTGAAGGCACGCCGGCACGCTGGCGCTGAAAACCGCGATAGCGCGAACCTTTGTACTCGACACCCAGGGCTATCTTGAAAACGCCAACGGCAGCCGATTCGGCTGCCGTTGTAGTAAGACCATCAGACATGTATCAGACCAATTTAGCGATCAGCTCACGCGCTTCATTTTGCTGACCTTCGTTACCTTCGGTGATGACTTCATCGAGGATATCGCGAGCACCTTCGGCATCCCCCATGTCGATGTAGGCGCGAGCCAGATCGAGCTTGGTTGCCGTCTCGTCGGTACCCGAGAGGAAGTCGAAGTCATCGTCATTATCCAGGCTGGGCGAGGCGGCACCTGCTGGCGCCCCCAGATCAGCAGGCTGATCCAGATCCTCAGACAGAATATCCAGCTCAGCGCTGACTTCATCCAGTTGAGCCGCGAAACTGTCACTCGATGGCGGCGCAGGCGCCTCATCATTCAGCGCCAGATCAAAATCAGCCGACAGATCAAAGTCGCCACCCGCTTGCTCATCCGGCAGGTCAAAACTTGACTCAGCCACGACCGGCGCGGCACTTGGCTCATCATCCAGGCTCAGCAGGAAGTCATCTTCAGCAGCTGCCGCAGGCTTGGCAGGCTCATCCAGATCTAGGCTGAAATCAGCCAGGTCGCCGCCTAGATCGAGATCGTTATCATCGCCATCAGGCAGGCTCAGATCAAAACCCAGATCGTCGTCCTTGTTATTGGCTTGCTCAACGGGCGAGCTGAAATCCAGGTCGCTATCCAGCGACAGGCTGTCCAGATCATCCAGGGACGCATTGTTACCGGCAGCCTGCAAACCACGATCCAGCTCGGACTCAAGGTCATCCAGGCTCAGATCGAATGCATCGTCTTGATCGCCGGTGACGGCGTTCGGGCTCGGCTCGTCCAGGGCCAGATCGTCCAGGCTAAAGCTATCCAGGCTTTCTTCAGCGGCGGCAGCAGCAAAACCGGCGCCGGCAACAACTGCCATGGCAGGGTAGCGGGCGTTGATCTGATCAAGCTCAGCAGCACTGCCGCCGATCTCGCGCAATTCGTTGTCCTGACGGGCAAAACCATTGCGGTCACCCATCTCGGCATAGACTTCCATTAACTTCAGGCGCAGATCACTGCGCTGCGGCTCATCGTTGATGGCCCCTTGCAGCAGTTCAGCAGCCTGAGGGAAGCGGCCATAGGCGATGTAGATATCCGCTTCGCCCAGCGCATCACCGGTTTGCGCAGTCACACGCTCTTCGTTCGGCAGGTCGCTTTGCTGACCATCCAGGTCATCCGCCATACCGGCAAAGCTGTCCTCCGACAGATCCAGGCCAGCGCCCAGATCGGACGAGCCATCATCGGCGGCCAGGCTTTCCTGTAATTCGGCTTCTTTCAGGGCATTGCGGCGCGACAGCATCATCAGCGCCACCAGCAATATCAGCAGCGCACCACCGCCTGCGGCGCCCAGCAACATCGGGCTGGCCAACAAGTCATCAAGGGTGCTGCTTTCAGCAGGTGGTTCGGCCACTACCGGCGCTTCGACAACCGGCGCAGCAGGTATTGCCGGAGCAGGCTCAGGCGCGGCAATAGGTGCCGGTTCAGGTACCGCTACTGGCGCAACGGCTTCTGGCTGAGCGGCAGGCTCTTCGCTGTAATTAAAATCCGTCTCGCCAGTTGTGGCAGGTACTACAGGAGTAGCAGCAGCTGGCTCTTGCGGCGCAGCCTCAGGAGCTGGCTCAGCTGGAGCAACCGGGGCTTCAGCTACAGGGGCTGCTGGGACGGCAGGCGCAACAGCTGGAGCCTGGCCTTGCGCAGCGAGATCAGCCTGCAGCTTGGCCATCTGGTCGTCTTTCAACTGGATCAGGCGCTGCAGCTTGTCGAGCTGGCTCTGCAGGTCCGTCATACGGCCTTTCAGCTCATCGTTTTCACGACGGCTGGAGTCCAGGCTTTCCTGGGTCACAGCCAATTTGTCAGTCAGCGCTTTGCTGTCGGCTGCACCTTTGTCACTGCCGGCGGTAGCTTTACCGCTATCAGCAGCAACCAGCTTCAGGCTATCACCCGCCTCAACCTTGGCCGGAGTTGCTGCGGCGCTGGTGCGCTTAGTGGCATCCAGTTGACGCGCGCTGGCGGCAACACTGCGCCCTTCACGCCAAGCGGCGTTCTGCTCGGCAACCTGAGCGATGGCCTCGCCCTGTGCGCGGCTCTTGACCTGCTGTGCATCCGGCAGGCGCAGCACCTGACCCTTCTTCAGGCGGTTGATGTTGCCGTCGATAAAGGCATCCGGGTTCAGATCCTGGATCGCCAACATGGCTTGATGCACGCTACCGCCAGCACGCGCACGCTGGGCAATTTCCCAGAGCGTGTCGTTGGCAGTGGTTTTGTATTCATTGCCTTCCAGCGGCTTGGGCTTGGCGGCTGGAGCGGCGGGCGCAGCTGGGGCTGCTGGTTGAGCTGCAGCAGTTACTGGGCGCGGGGCAGGAGCTGGAGTTTGTGCACGTGGTGCCGGAGCCGGTGCAGCTACAGGCAGTCGTGCAGCAGCAGGCGTGACACTTTGCGGGGTATACAGCGGTGGATCGAGCAGCAGGGTGTATTCACGTAGCAAACGGCCATTCGGCCAGAGCACTTCAACCAGGAAATTCAGGTAAGGCTCACGCATGGGTTTGTTAGAGGTCACCCGAATGACGCTTTTGCCATTGGGTTTGAGTACCGGGGTGAATTTCAGGTCAGTCAGGAAGAACTGACGATCAACGCCGGCTTTAGTGAATGCTTCCGGGGACGCCAAGGTCGGTATAACTTCATTGGAAGCCAGATCACGCACCTCCAGCAACTCAATCTCAGCTACCAACGGCTGATTGAGCGCCGATTGCAGGGTCACTTCACCCAGCCCCAGCGCGTGCGCCATACCGGATGACAGCGCCGAAGCAGCTGCGATTGCCAGCACCAGTTTGCGAACCCGAACCATAGCGTTATCCCTTGTTTTATCTTTTTTTCTCGACCAGCGAGAGGATGTTGAACATTGCTGCCTGCTACGTCCAAAGACGCAACCCCATTCAGCAATCAACTCAGCCAGTATTGCCAAGCTCGAAAGATTCTTCAAATTTCTAGGTAAGTATCTTTTACAGATAGTGTTTTATCAACAACTCGGCTAATTGCACAGCATTTAGCGCCGCGCCTTTTCTCACGTTATCAGACGTAATCCACAAATTGAGTTCGGCTGGATCACTCAAACCTGCGCGCACTCGGCCAACATAGACCACATCCTGGCCGACGGCGTCGCCAACGGCAGTTGGATAATCATCCAATTCCACCAACTCCAAGGCCGGAGCAGTATCCAGCGCGGCATACACGCTTTTAAGGTCGATGGCCGCTTCGGTTTGTAGCGAAACGCTCAGACTGTCGCCAAAAAACACCGGAACCTGAATACAGGTCACCGCAACCTGCAACTCAGGCAACCCCAGCAACTCTTTGAGCTCAGCGGCAATCTGCCGCTCCAGCGCTGCGTGCCCTGCACTATCGGTCTGCTCAACCTGCGCCAGCAGATTAAAGGCCATTTGCCGATCAAACAGCTGCGGCTCGAACGCACGGCCATTGAGCAGCTCGGCGGTCTGTCGCGCCAACTCGGAGACGCCTTTACGCCCGCGACTGGAGACAGCCAGACAGGCCGTCACACTCACCCGGCGAATGCTGACTTGCTCAGGCAACGCCGCCAGCACTGCAGCAAGCGCAATACCCGGAGCACTTGGGCTGGTCAGCAGATAGGGCGCGGTCAGGCTTGCCAATACGGCCGGGTTAACCTCAGGGATCACCCGTGGCGCTTGCGCAGCGGGCAAACCGCTGGCCAGATCAATCACCGCGCAGCCTGCCGCAGCGGCTTGCGCCGCGTACTTTTGCGTCACCTTGCTGCCGGCAGCCAAGAACACCAGCCGCACACTGGCAAAGTCGAAGGTTTCCAGGTCACGTACGCGCAGGTTCTTGCCCTTGTAGGACAACGAGCGCCCGGCCGACTCGCCACTGGCCACCAGATGCAGATTAGCCACTGGGAACTCGCGCTCTTCCAGCAGCTGCACCAGGGTTTCGCCAACGCTGCCGGTGGCGCCAATTACGGCAATATCAAAGGTACGGGTCATGACAAGGCTCGAAGAAATAAGCCCAGCACTGTATAGCTGCACCCGCCAAATGCAAAGAAGCGGACTGCTGAGCGCTCGATTTGACTCGAACACCCAACAGCCCGCCCCTTTTGAACAGCCTGTTTGCGTATCAGCGCAGCGCGGTTAACGCTCCAGCAGGATGCGCAGCATACGCCGCAACGGCTCAGCCGCACCCCACAGCAGTTGGTCACCGACGGTGAACGCACCGAGGTACTGCGAACCCATATTGAGTTTGCGCAGACGACCGACTGGCACGCTCAGGGTGCCCGTTACAGCCGTCGGACCCAGCTCGCGAATGCTCGCTTCGCGCTGGTTTGGCACCAGCTTGACCCAGGGGTTGTGCTGGCTGATCAGGCCTTCGATGTCCGATAGCGGCACATCCTTGTTCAGTTTGATGGTCAGCGCCTGGCTGTGGCAACGCATGGCGCCGATGCGCACACACAGGCCGTCGACCGGGATCGGGTTCTTGAAGCGACCGAGAATCTTGTTGGTTTCCGCCTGGCCCTTCCACTCTTCACGGCTCTGACCGTTCGGCAGTTCCTTGTCGATGTAGGGAATCAGGCTGCCGGCCAGCGGTACGCCGAAGTTGTCGACCGGGAAGGACTCGCCGCGCATGGCTTCAGCCACTTTGCGGTCAATATCGAGGATGGCACTGGCCGGATCAGCCAGTTCATCAGCCACCGAGGCGTTGATCGCGCCCATCTGCTTGATCAACTCACGCATATTCTGCGCACCCGCGCCGGAAGCCGCCTGATAGGTCATGGCGCTCATCCATTCGACCAGGCCGGCTTCGTAAAGACCGCCCAGGGCCATCAGCATCAGGCTGACGGTGCAGTTGCCGCCGATGTAGTTCTTGGTGCCGGCATCCAGCTGCTGATCGATCACCTTGCGGTTGACGGGATCGAGCACGATGACTGAGCTGTCGTCCATGCGCAGCGACGAGGCGGCATCGATCCAGTAGCCCTGCCAGCCGGCTTCGCGCAGCTTGGGGAAGACTTCGCTGGTGTAGTCGCCGCCCTGGCAGGTCAGAATCACGTCGAGGCTTTTCAGCTCGTCAATGCTGTAGGCGTCCTTCAAAGGCGCCGTTTCCTTGCCAATCGCAGGACCCTGGCCGCCGACATTGGAGGTGGTGAAGAACACCGGCTCGATCAAGTCGAAATCCTGCTCTTCCAGCATGCGTTGCATCAGCACGGAACCGACCATACCGCGCCAACCGATCAGACCTACACGTTTCATAACCACTACACCTTTATAAACAGCCCACCGGACAACCCCAGCGGGGCTGGAAGATTACAGACTACGCAGCGCGGAGGCCACCGCATCACCCATTGCAGCGGTGCCGACCTTGGTCGTACCCGCGCTATGGATATCACCGGTACGCAGGCCTTGATCCAGCACCTTGCTTACGGCCAGTTCAATGGCATCGGCTGCAGCCGTCTGATTGAAGCTGTAACGCAGCATCATCGACACCGACAGAATGGTCGCCAACGGGTTGGCAATGCCCTGCCCGGCGATATCCGGCGCGCTGCCGTGGCACGGCTCGTACATGCCCTTGTTGTTGGCGTCCAGAGACGCCGACGGCAGCATGCCGATGGAGCCGGTTAGCATCGAGGCTTCATCCGAGAGAATGTCGCCGAACATATTGTCGGTAACCATCACGTCAAACTGCTTGGGCGCGCGCACCAGTTGCATCGCGGCGTTGTCGACGTACATATGGCTCAGTTCGACGTCCGGGTAATCCTTGGCCACTTCAATCACCACGGCGCGCCAGAGTTGGCTGGAGGCCAGCACGTTGGCCTTGTCCACCGAGCAAAGCTTCTTGCCGCGCACACGGGCCATGTCGAAGCCGACGCGGGCGATACGGCGTATTTCACTTTCGCTGTATGGCAGGGTGTCGTAGGCCATGCGCTCGCCGTTTTCCAGCACCTTGCTCTCGCGCGGCTGGCCGAAATAGATGCCGCCGGTCAGCTCACGCACGATCAGAATATCCAGACCGGCAACGATTTCGCGCTTGAGGCTGGAGGCATCGGCCAGTTGTGGATAGAGAATCGCCGGACGCAGGTTGCCAAACAGGCCCAGCTGCGAGCGAATCTTCAACAGGCCGCGCTCTGGACGAATAGCCGGATCAATGGCGTCCCACTTCGGGCCGCCGACGGCGCCGAGCAGAATGGCATCGGCTGCCTTGGCGCGGGCCAGGGTTTCATCCGCCAGCGGTACGCCGTAACGGTCGATGGCCGCACCACCGAGGTCATCGAAGCTCAGTTCGAAACCCAGGTTGTACTTGTCGTTGGCCAGCTCCAGCACTTTGACCGCTTCGGCCATGATTTCCGGGCCGATACCGTCGCCGGGGAGAATCAGAATCTGTTTGCTCATTACATCCTCAACACTTGGTTGGGTAGATCGGAACGCGCAGCTTCCATCCACCGAAAGCCACTAGGTGGATGGATAAAGCGTCATCCACCCTACCCTTTCATTTACTTGATTGCGCCGAACAGCCAGGGGCTGCGCTGCTGATAGGTGGTTTCAAAGGTCTTGATCGCCTCGCTGTCCTGCAAGGTCAGGCCGATATCGTCCAGACCGTTGAGCAGGCAATGCTTGCGGAAGGCATCGACCTCAAAGCTGTACTGCACGCCATCCGGGCGGGTCACAGTTTGCGCAGCCAGGTCAACGGTCAGCTGATAACCAACCGTGGCTTCGGCCTGCTCAAACAGAGCACCCACTTCATCTTCCTTGAGGATGATCGGCAGCAAGCCGTTCTTGAAGCTGTTATTGAAGAAAATGTCAGCAAAGCTCGGCGCGATGATCGTGCGGAAGCCGTACTCTTCCAGCGCCCAGGGCGCGTGCTCGCGGGATGAGCCGCAGCCGAAGTTCTCCCGCGCCAGCAGCACGCTTGCGCCCTGATAACGCGCAAAATTCAGCACGAAGTCCTGATTGACCGGGCGCTGAGAGTTGTCCTGATTCGGCTGACCAATATCGTGGTAGCGCCACTCATCGAACAGGTTGGGGCCAAAGCCGGTGCGCTTGATCGACTTTAAGAACTGCTTAGGGATGATTTGGTCGGTGTCGACGTTGGCGCGATCCAAAGGAGCGACCAGGCCGGTGTGTTGAGTAAAAGCTTTCATCGTCAGCTCCTTAGGCCTGGATCAATTCGCGCACATCGATAAAACGACCTGTCACCGCAGCAGCAGCAGCCATCGCCGGGCTGACCAGGTGAGTACGCCCGCCGGCGCCCTGACGCCCTTCGAAGTTGCGGTTGGAAGTAGAGGCGCAATGCTCGCCACTGCCGAGCTTGTCCGGGTTCATCGCCAGGCACATGGAGCAGCCCGGCTCGCGCCACTCAAAGCCGGCTTCGATAAAGATGTGGTGCAGCCCTTCTTGTTCCGCCTGGGCTTTAACCAGCCCGGAGCCTGGCACCACCAGCGCTTGCTTGATGGTGCTGGCGACCTTGCGGCCCTTGGCAACTTCAGCAGCGGCACGCAAGTCTTCGATCCGCGAGTTGGTACAGGAGCCGATAAATACCCGGTCAAGCTGAATATCGGTGATCGCTTGATTGGCTTTGAGGCCCATGTATTTCAGGGCACGAGTGATCGAATCCTTCTTCACCGGGTCACTTTCAACCGCAGGGTCCGGCACGTTCTGATCCACGGCCAACACCATCTCTGGCGAAGTACCCCAGCTGACCTGCGGTTTGATGTCTTCGGCGCGCAGCTCAACCACGGTGTCGAAATGCGCGTCGGCGTCGGACACCAGATCCTGCCACTGCGCCACGGCGGCGGCCCAATCGGCGCCTTTCGGAGCAAACGGACGACCTTCAACATAAGCAATAGTCTTCTCATCCACCGCCACCAGCCCCACGCGGGCGCCAGCTTCGATGGACATATTGCAGATGGTCATGCGCCCTTCCAGGGACAGGTCGCGGATCGCGCTGCCGGCGAACTCCAGCGCGTGGCCATTGCCGCCGGCGGTGCCGATCATGCCGATCACTGCGAGCACGATGTCCTTGGCGGTGACGCCAAACGGCAGCTGGCCTTCGACCAACACCTGCATGTTCTTCATCTTCTTCGCCACCAGGCACTGGGTCGCCAGCACATGCTCGACTTCCGAGGTGCCGATGCCGTGGGCCAGCGCGCCGAAGGCGCCGTGGGTCGAGGTGTGCGAGTCGCCGCAGACCACGGTCATGCCCGGCAAGGTGGCGCCCTGCTCCGGGCCAACGACGTGAACGATGCCCTGACGGATGTCATTCATCTTGAATTCAAGAATGCCGAAGTCATCGCAGTTCTCATCCAGGGTTTGCACCTGAATGCGCGACACTTCATCGGCGATGGCCTCCAGGCCACCCTGACGCTCGGCCTTGGTGGTCGGCACGTTGTGATCCGGGGTGGCGATGTTGGCATCGATGCGCCACGGCTTACGACCGGCCAGACGCAGCCCTTCGAAGGCCTGGGGCGAGGTCACTTCGTGGAGGATATGCCGGTCGATGTAGATCAACGACGAACCATCGTCGCGGCGCTTCACTTCGTGCATTTCCCAGAGCTTGTCGTACAGCGTTTTGCCGGCCATCAGCGGTTCCCTCATCACCTGTTTCTATGCCTGGGGCAAATAGCCCTTTGGCTTATGGGGTAATCCTATGGGCTTGAATTAAATTACTCAAATTCATATTTTTCATCCAAAGGATTCCTCAATGGAATACAAGTAAGCTTAAGCAACGCGCATTGCGCCCCGCCACTGCCAGGAACAGCCCCATGGATCTCGCCACCCTCAATGCCTTTATCGCCATCGCCGAGCTGGGCAGCTTCTCTGAAGCGGCGCAGC
This sequence comes from Pseudomonas sp. C7.1, assembly GCF_056312395.1. NCBI lineage: Bacteria > Pseudomonadati > Pseudomonadota > Gammaproteobacteria > Pseudomonadales > Pseudomonadaceae > Pseudomonas > Pseudomonas sp. C7.1. Next base: position 2,171,643 of record NZ_JBWDTL010000003.1, read on the forward strand.
GCCTTCATCTGACCCAACCGGCGGTGAGCAAGCGCATCGCCAGCCTAGAGCAGCAGTTGAGTGTGCGCCTGTTTGACCGACTGGGCCGCGAGGTGAGCCTGACCGAAGCCGGCCGCGCCCTGCTGCCGCGCGCTTATCAGATTCTCAATGTGCTCGATGATACGCGCCGTGCACTGACCAACCTGAATGGCGAGATCAGCGGTCGCCTGACCCTGGCCACCAGTCACCATATCGGCCTGCATCGCCTGCCGCCGCTGTTGCGCGCTTTTACCCGGGCGCACCCGCAAGTAGCGCTGGATATCCAGTTTCTCGACTCTGAAGTGGCTTATGAAGAAGTGCTGCATGGTCGCGCCGAGCTGGCGGTGATCACCCTGGCCCCGGAAACCCGTGAGCCGGTGCATGCAGTGGCCGTGTGGGACGACCCGCTGGACTTCGTCGCCGCCCCCGAGCATCCGCTAGCACGTAGTGGTGTGATCAGCCTGGCCGATGTGGCGCATCACCCGGCGGTATTTCCCGGCGGCAACACCTTTACCCACCATATCGTGCGGCGCTTATTCGAAGCCCAAGGGCTGACACCGAATATCGCCATGAGCACCAACTATCTGGAGACCATCAAGATGATGGTCTCCATCGGACTGGCCTGGAGTGTGCTGCCGCGCACCATGCTCGACGAACAGGTGGCGCGCCTACCGTTACCGGGCATCCAGTTGTCCCGCCAGTTGGGCTATATCAGCCACACCGAACGCACCCTTTCGAACGCTGCGCGGGCCTTTATGAACCTGCTGGATGCCCAGCGTGATGGCCTTGCAATGGCCAGGGACTAGGGGCTAACGTGGGTTTATAACGATAAGAAAGGTTTCTGCATGACTCAGCCCAGCTGTTCAGCCCAAGGCCATGAAACCGACGCAGATAAAGGAAGAGTGGGTCGTGGCTAAATCCAGTGATCGCCGTCCACCACTGCCGTTTATCCCGGCACTGGACCCTGCCGAATTCGAAAGCACCTGGAACGATGCCCCACGCCTGTTGCGCGCCCTCAACGGTGCCAAGCTGGGTACCTGGTACTGGGACATTGAAAGCGGCCGAGTCAGTTGGTCACGCGGCGCCCAGGCCCTGTTTGGCCTCGACCCCAAGCAGCCGCTGGAAAAACGCATCGACTATATCGAGCTGATCCCCATCGAAGACCGCCCAGGTGTAATGCGCCTGTTCGAACAACTGCTCGCCGGCAACCCGAGCAATCGCGCCTTTCGCCACCGTATTCGCTGGCCAGACGGCAGCCTGCATTGGCTGGAAATCAGCGGCAGCCTGCAACTGGATGCCGAAGGCAAACAGCGCGTAATCGGCGTTATCCGCGATATCACCAGCCAACAAATCCGCGAGCAGGCGCTACGCAGCAGCGAGGAAAAATTCGCCAAGGCCTTCAATTACAGCCCCGATGCTGTGGTAATTACCGACAAAGCCAGCGGGCGCTTTATCGAGGTCAACGCCGGCTTCGAACGCCAGTTCGGCTGGAGCAGCAAGCAAACCCTAGGCCGTACCTCCCTGGAAATGGGCATCTGGGCGCGCGCCGAAGATCGCCAACGGATGGTCGAGGCCGTAAAGAACAACGCCCTTAACGGCCTAGAAGTACATCTTTACCATCGCGATGGCAGCACTCGTAGAAACCTGCTGTTCGGCGGTGAAATACTTCTGGAAGGCCTGCCCTGCCTGGTGCTGTCGCTGCGTGATATTACTCAGCAACGCCAGCAGGAGCAGGCACTACACGACAGCCAGGAGCGCCTCAATCTGGCCCTGGACTCCGCCGACCTCGGCACCTGGGACTGGCACATCCCCAGCAATATGCTGTTTGGCTCGGCCCGTGCCGCCAAACTGCACGGTCTGACGGAAGAACCCTTCCATGACGATTTCCGCAAGTTCTTCAGCTTTGTCCCGATGGAAGACCGCCACGCCATGCGCAAGCACTTCAACAACCTGGCGCTGGGCCTGACCGAGGATTATCAGGTCACCTACAGGGCGGTGTATGGCAACAAGAAAGTGCATTACCTGGAAAGCACCGCCAAACTCTACCGCGACGCCGATGGTAAGCCCGAGCGCATGGCCGGCATTCTTATTGATATCAGCGAACGAGTGCGACGCGAACAAAGCCTGGCCGCCTCGGAAGCCAAGTTCGCCAGCCTGTTCCAGTCCAGTCCAGACCCGATCACCCTAACCACTCTGCCAGAAGGCCTGGCCTTGGAGATCAACGCCAGCTTCAGCCAGACCTTTGGCTGGCAACCGGAAGAGGTGATCGGAAAAAGGATGACCGATCTCCAGTTATGGGCCGACCTCCAGCAACGCAATAACCTAGCCGGCAAGCTTAAACGCGACCAAGTGCTGCACAACGAAGTTGCAGACTACCGCGCCAAAGGTGGCCGCATCATTACCTGCGTGGTTTCCTCTCGGGTAGTACTTGTCAGCAACCAGCGCTGCATCCTCACCACCTTCCGCGACATCAGCGAGCGGCAGAAAGCTCAGGCCGAGCTACAGGCCAGCCAGGAGAAGTTCGCCCTGGCGTTCCACTCCAGCCCCGACGCCATCACCATCACCGAGCGCGATACGGGCCGCTATATCGAAGTCAATGAAGGCTTCGGCCGCCTGACCGGCTACAACATCGACGAGGTGATCGGCCGCAGCTCCATAGAGCTCAACGTCTGGGCCGATATCTGCGAACGTGAGGTGATGGTGCAGAAGCTCCAGCGCGACGGGCATGTCTACCACATGGAAATGCACGGCAAGCACCGCGACGGCACGGTCAAGCTGGTCGAGGTATCGGTCGAGCCCATCGAACTCAATAACACGCCCTGCCTGCTGCTCACCGCCCGAGATATCAGTGAACTCAAGGAGGCGCAGGCCCAGGTGCAGCACCTGGCCTACCACGACTCGTTGACCAACCTGCCCAACCGCGCGCTGTTGCTCGACCGTCTGACCCAGCAGATATCCCTGCTCAAACGCCACGAATTGCGCGGCGCCCTGCTATTTCTCGACCTCGACCACTTCAAACACATCAATGATTCACTCGGCCACCCCGTCGGTGATGCCGTGCTCAAGCTGGTTACCGCACGCCTGGAGGCCAGCGTGCGCCAGGAAGACACTGTGGCGCGCCTGGGCGGTGACGAGTTTGTCGTACTGATTTCCGGCCTGGAAGGCAAACGCTCAGAGGTGGTGCAGCAGGTGCGCACCCTAGCGGAAAAACTGCGCCATCTGCTGGCCGAGCCGATGCAGCTCGACGGCCACCAACTGCAAGTTACCCCAAGCATCGGCATCGCCCTGATTCCCGACCATGGTGATACCCCCTCGGACCTGCTCAAGCGCGCCGATATTGCCCTTTACCGGGCCAAGGACTCGGGGCGCAACTGCATCCAGCTGTTTCGCAACACCATGCAAAAGGCCGCCAGCGAACGCCTGCGCCTAGAAAATGATCTGCGCCTGGCGCTCGCGCGAGGCGAGTTCGAATTGCACTTTCAGCCCCAGGTGGATGCGCGCAACAACCAGGTTATCGGCGCCGAAGCCCTGCTGCGCTGGATGCACCCGACACTGGGCGCCCAGTCGCCGGCGCTATTTATCCATGTTCTCGAAGAAAGCGGGCTGATTCTCGAAGTCGGCGGCTGGGTCCTCGCCGAAGCCTGCCACGCCTGCGCCCAGCTGCTTGAGCAGGGCATGGTCAACGTCACGCAGTTCAGCCTGTGCGTGAATATCAGCCCTCGGCAGTTCCGCCAGAATGACTTTGTCGAACTGGTGGAACGCAGCCTGACCAGCAGCCACCTGCCGCCGCATATGCTCAAGCTGGAAATCACCGAAGGCATCGTGATCCAGAACATCGACGACACCATCGCCAAGATGAATCGTCTCAAGCGCATCGGCGTGACCTTCGCCATGGACGATTTCGGCACTGGCTACAGCTCGCTGACCTACCTCAAGCGCCTGCCGGTGGATGTGCTGAAGATCGACCAATCCTTCGTGCGCGACGCCACCCTGGATGCCAACGATGCGGAAATCATCCGCGCCATTGTCGCCATGGCGCGCAGCCTGGGCCTGGGCATTATTGCCGAAGGCGTCGAGCAAACCGACCAGCTGGAATTCCTCCAGCAACAGGGCTGCCACCACTACCAGGGCTACTTGTTCAGCAGACCAGTGCCGCTGGAGCAGTTCCGCCAGTTGCTGCACGACAACTTCATACCGGCGCCCCTGTAAAACAACAAGGGCACTCGCAGGTGCCCTTGTTGCTAACAACGTGGCTGCTTAACTCTGCAGTACAGCGCGGCTGGCCCCGATTGGAATGCGCTTGGCCTTGGCCTCTTCCGGCACGATGCGCACCAGGTCGATATTCAGCAGGCCGTTGACCAGGCTGGCAGCCTTGACCTCGATATGGTCAGCCAAACGGAACGACAGCTTGAACGCGCGCTGGGCGATGCCCTGGTACAGGTAGGTGACGTTCTCGGCGCTGGTGTCGCGCTTGCCGCCCGTAACGGTCAGCACGCCGCGCTCGACCTGCAATTCAAGATCGTCTTCCTGGAAACCGGCGGCGGCGATTACGATGCGATAACGGTCATCGGCATACTTTTCGACGTTATAGGGCGGGTAGCTGCTGCCAGACTCATTGCGCATGGCCGACTCGAACAGATCATTAAACCGGTCGAAACCAACGGACTGGCGAAACAGCGGGGTCATGGAAAATGCAGTGCTCATGTCTAAATCTCCTGAGTTTCAGCGAGTAGTCAATCGAGGGACCCGACTTCGGCATCCCACATCACTGAAAATGTGGCTACTCAAATAGATTTCAAGCCTCTGCAAAATTTTCTTACAGGGAGGGGAGATTGATGGAAAAAGTCATGCTGATCAGCGCCGCCAGGGCGGTAACGGCGGCGTTATCGTCAACCCATCCTCAGTGGCTGCACGGCTTGGCGCACCAGGGGAATATATCGACTACGCGGCGGCCAAAGGCGCGGTCGTCCTAAGCACTCGCCTGCTGGCCAGGCTCCGCTTCGGCAAAATCGAGACCGAGCAGCCCATCGATACGCAGGCAGTCGTTTTCGCGGCGCAGTAGGTTGAACAACTCGGTGGCCTCGGGGTAGCTGCGGGTGAGCATCGCCAGCCATTGTTTGAGCCGCCCCGGTGCATAACGCGGTGACATCTTGCGCCGTGCCTGCAGCCAGAAATCAGCCAGCAGCGGCTGCAGCTCGGCCCAGCTCATCGGTGTTACGTCCTGCCCGGCCTTGGCGGCGGCGATCTGCCGGGCCAGGTCCGGGCGCGCCACCAGGCCACGACCGAGCATGATGTCCTCAACACCACTGACCTCACGGCAACGCCGCCAGTCATCCAGGGTCCAGATCTCGCCATTGGCGAATACCGGTACCTTGACCGCTTCCTGCACCCGCGCCACCCACTCCCAATGCGCCGGCGGTTTGTAGCCTTCGACCTTGGTCCGCGCGTGCACCACGATCTGCGCTGCGCCGCCATCGGCCAGGGCTTGAGCGCAGTCCAGGGCGTAGTCCTTGTGATCGAAACCCAAGCGCATCTTCGCCGTCACCGGAATCGCTGCCGGCACCGCACGGCGCACCTCGCGGACGATGGAGTGAAGCAGTTCGGGCTCCTTGAGCAGCACCGCGCCGCCACGGGACTTGTTCACCGTTTTGGCGGGGCAGCCGAAGTTGAGGTCGATCACCGGCGCGCCGAGGGTGCAGGCAAAGGCGGCGTTATCCGCCAGGCAGGCCGGATCGGAACCGAGGAACTGCACACGCAGCGGCGTACCGGCGGCCGTTTGCGCGCCGCTGAACAATTCAGGGGCGAGCTTCTCGTAGGTGCTGACGGGCAGCACACGCTCGGTCACCCGAATAAATTCCGTCACGCACCAGTCGATGCCGCCCACTTGGGTGAGCACATCGCGAAGGATTTCGTCGACCAACCCCTCCATCGGGGCCAGGGCGATTTGCATAAATTCAGCTCTCAGAAAAACGCCGCGTAGTGTACGCGGCGCGGCGGATCAACAGCCAGGCATCGGCCCAACGGCGCTTAGAGTTCCATAGGGAAAACTGGCTGCAACGCCGCACCATACCCTTCGACAAACTCTGGCGGCATGCGTTTGGGTTTGCCGCTGGACAGCTCGATGCAGACGAAGGTGGTTTTCGCCCGCAACAGGGTCACGCCGTCTGCCGGGCGAATCAGTTGGAAGCGCCGATCCATCTTCAGGCGCTGGTCGGACTCAACAATCCAGGTAGCCATCTGCAGCTGCTGGTCTTCGTAGGCGCTGGCCAGGTAATCAATCTCATGGCGTAGCACCGCCATGGCGCGGTCGAGGCGGCGGTATTCGGCTAGATCCAGCCCTAAGAATTGCGAATGCCGCCAGGCGCAGCGCTCCAGCCAGCTGACATAAACGGCGTTATTGGCGTGGCCGAGGCCGTCGATATCCTCTGCCGTAACCTGGATATCGATCACAAAGGGATTGCTCAGGTCCCAGCTCATGCCGGTTGTTCCAGGCTACCGGCCAGGGCGCGGGCCTCGGCCGCCAACTGAGTGATCTGGTCCCAAGCGCGGGCGCGTACCAGGTTGCTTGGCGCGATCCAGGTGCCGCCGACGCAAGCGACGTTGGGTAGGCGCAGGAAGCCCAACAGGTTGTCCGGGGTTACCCCACCGGTTGGGCAGAAACGAATACCGGTAAACGGGCCTTTGAAACTCTTGAGCATTTTGATGCTGGTGGCTCCATCGGCCGGAAACAGCTTCAACGAGCGGTAGCCGTATTCCAGCGCCAGCAACACCTCGGACGGCGTCATCACCCCGGGTAAATACGGCAAGCCGGAATCTTCTGCCGCAGCGGCCAGGCGTTCAGTGCAGCCAGGGCTGACGGCGAACTGGGCACCGGCATCGCGGGCTTCGAGAAACTGTTCGGCGTGGATCACCGTGCCGGCGCCGATCAACAGGTCCGGCAGCTCCTTACGCATCGCCGCCAGGGCATCCAGCGCGCCGGGGGTACGCAGGGTCACTTCCAGCACGCGAATACCGCCGGCGTGCAGCGCGCGGGCCAGGTCCACTGCCAGGCTGATATCGTCGATCACCAACACCGGCAACACCGGGCGGGCCTGTTGCAGCACCACATCCATCGTCAGGCTCATGCCTTGCTCCCCGCTCTCAAGATTCAATCGTTGCATTCAGTCTTCAAACAGGCTGCTGGCGCCCTGCTCGGCCGAGCCAACCAAGCGGCGCTGTGCGGCGAACATTTCCAGACCATAGCCCAATTCCAGCTCGGCACTGGCAGACGCCAATGGCCGCGCGGCCAGTTGCTGCTCGCTCAGCTCCACCTGCAGCAGCCCGTTTTGCGCGTCCAGCACCAGCCAATCACCGTCCTGCAAGCGCGCCAAAACGCCACCTGCCGCCGCTTCCGGAGTTACGTGCAGGGCAGTGGAAACCTGTCCGGATGCGCCGGACATGCGCCCATCGGTAATCAGCGCGACATGCTGGCCAGCTTGCTGCAGATTGGCCAGCAGCGGCATCAGTTTGTGCAGCTCGGGCATGCCATTGGCTTGTGGGCCTTGGAAGCGCACCACCAGCACCAGGTCACCTTGCAGTTCGCCAGCGCTGTAGGCGGCCTGCACGGCCGCTTCCGAATCGAAGATGCGCGCCTGGGCGCGGATGTGCCAGAAGGCTGGGTCCACCGCCGAGGTTTTCAGGATGGCGCGGCCCAGGTTGCCCGCCAGCAACACCAGCCCGCCCTCCTCGGCAAACGGCTCGCTCACCGGCCGAACAATATCGGACGCCGGGCTCTGCGCCGGCAGCTCGCGCCAAGCCAGGCGCTCGCCATCCAGCCAGGGCTCACGGGTGTAAGCGCGTAAACCATGCCCGGCTGCGGTGGCGACATCGTCATGCAGCAAGCCGGCGCCGAGCAGCTCTCGCAACAGCCAGGCCGGACCACCGGCAGCCTGAAACTGATTCACGTCCGCCGCGCCATTGGGATAGACCCGCGCCAGCAACGGCACCACCTTGGACAGGGCGGCAAAGTCATCCCAGCTCAGCTCATAGCCGGCGGCCCGGGCAATGGCCGGCAGGTGCAGGGTGTGGTTGGTCGAGCCACCACTGGCGAGCAGCGCCACCACCGCGTTGATCAGCGCCCGCGCATCAATCTGCTGACCGACCGGCAGATAGCGCTCGCCCTGGCGGCTGTTGTGCGCCACCAGGCGCGCGGCTTCATCAGTCAGCGCATCGCGCAGCGGCGTGTAAGGGTGGATAAAGGCGCTGCCCGGCACATGTAGGCCCATGGCTTCCATCAACAACTGATTGGTATTGGCGGTGCCGTAGAAGGTGCAAGTGCCGGCCTGGTGGTAGGCGGCCAGTTCGGCAGCCAGCAGCTCATCACGACTGGCTTCGCCACGGGCGTAACGCTGACGCACTGCGGCTTTTTCCTTGTTCGGCAGACCGGATTGCATCGGGCCTGCCGGCACGAACACAGCCGGTAGATGGCCAAAGTGCAAAGCCCCGATCAGCAGGCCTGGGACGATCTTGTCGCACACTCCAAGGTACAAAGCACCGTCAAAAATGCCATGGGTCAGGCCGATAGCGGCGGCCTGGGCAATCAAGTCGCGGGAGAACAGCGACAGCTGCATACCGCCCTCGCCCTGGGTGATGCCATCGCACATGGCCGGCACCCCGGCGGCGAACTGCGAGGTCGCGCCAGCCTTGGCCAGCGCTACCTTGAGACGCTCGGGATACTCCCTGAGCGGCGCGTGGGCCGAAAGCAGATCGTTGTAGCTGGAGATGATCGCCACATGCGGCGAGCCGCCCTGCTTCATGATCAGCCGCGCATCCTCAGGTTGCGCAGCCAGGGCATGGGCCAGGTTGGAGCACCCCAGGGCCTGATGCGCGGTGCGCCCAGCCGCCAGCGCCAGGCGCTGTAAATAGCGCTCACGGCGCTTGGCCGAGCGCGCTTCAAGTGCGGCGGTAACCTGCTCAATAACCGGATGCAACATGACGGGTTCCTTTATCGGCGAGGTACAGGCCTACAGTGTAACGGCTTAAAGCTGGCTTTAACGCAGCAGGTGCTCAGGGAGCCCAGTAGATAGTGACCGGCAACGGGCTGCGTTGCAGCCAGGCATACAGCGGTAACTCACGCGCCGCCGGCTGGTCGGCCAGTACGGCATTAATCAACTCGCGCTTACGCTCGCCAAACGCCAGCAAGCCCAGCCATTGACCACGCTGCAGCATGGCCAGGTTCAGTGACAGACGCTCGCGCGGCTCCTGCGGGGCCAGGGCCGGCAGGGCTGCAGGCTCGGCGTGCGGATCGAGCGCACCCGCCAGACCAGGCATACCGGGAAACAGTGAGGCGATATGGCCGTCTTCCCCCATGCCCAGCAGCACCGCGCTAAAAGGCGGCCACTGCGCCAGCTGCTCGCCCCAGTTCAAGGCCGCCTGCGCCAACGTCGCACCCTGGCGTGGGTCCAGGCAATTGGCTGTGGGCAATCCCTGATGCAGCAGCTGCCAATTGCTCTCGGCTGCCTGCGCCGGTACCCAGCGCTCATCACTGGGGCTGAGGTCGATGCGCTGGCTATCCAGTTGCTGCGCCAGCAAGGGCAACAAGGCTTGCGGGCTACTGCCGCCGGGCAGGATCAGCCCGGCGCGGGGCTGCTGCGCCAGCGTGGTTTGGAGCTGCGCCAACAGGTCGGCAGCCAGCGCTTGCAAACACACGTGGCGCTGGGCATGGCAATGCAGCAAATTTTGGCTCATAAGCAACCCCGGCTAAGCTATCGGTATGTCATAAGGCCGCGCAATAATGCACCTTTGTCGTGTTCACCAACATCCTTGCCATGGAATGCCTGTTTTGATCCTGCTGTTGCGCGTACTGCTTCTACTGTTGTTGCCGGCACTGGCGCAGGCCACCAGCCTGTCCCTACACGATAGCGACTCACCCTTGCTGCCTGGCCCCGCCATGCAGGTCTGGGCAGACCCCGAGGGCCTGGCGGACATCCACAGCGTTCGCCAACTGCCTGAGTCAGCCTGGCAACCGGTGGCCCGTCGCGATGCCAGTTTTGGCTACAGCGGACACGCCTACTGGCTGCGTTTAAGCCTGCACAACCCGACAGATAAGACCATCAACTGGGTGCTGCTGATCGGTAATTCGCTGCTCGACAGCCTGGACGCCTACGGCCTGGACAACGGCCGAGTGTATCAGGCTGGCGATCAGCGGCCGTTCCACCAACGCTGGGTCAAGCACCGCCAACTGGTGCTGCCATTCAGCCTGGCCGCCGGAGAAGAACGTGAGCTGATCCTGCGCATGCAGACCGACGGCTCGGCCAACCTCAGCGCCAGCCTAATGAGTGCCCAGGCCTTCAACCAGCACGAACAACTGATGTTGCTATTACAGGGGCTGTTCTTCGGTGCCCTGTTGGCGATGATGATCTACAACCTGTCGATCTTTATCATCACCCGCGACCGCAACTACCTCTGGTACAGCCTGTTTGTTGCCAGCTTCAGTTTCTACCAATTCATCCAGCTGGGTTTTGCCCTGCAATGGCTCTGGCCCGAGTCACTGACCTGGCAGCAGATGAGTTTCCCGTTCAGCTCGGCGCTGGCGACCCTGTTCGGCGTGTTATTTGCCCACGGCGTACTCGACCTCAAGAACCAGCACCCGGCCTACAGCTGGATCTGCCGTGGCCTGATTGGCAGCAGCCTGCTGGTGATGGCGCTGGCGTTGGTTGCGCCCTATCTCGTGTCACTGATCGGCAGTTTCGTGCTGCTGCTGGTCTGCGCGATATTCGGCTGCATCTTCACCACGCTGCGCTGGCGCGACGGCTACCCGCCAGCCAAGTTATTCGCCCTTGGCTGGTCAGCCCTGATTATCGCCAGCCTGTTCAGCGTGCTGAGCGGCACAGGTCTGATCGCCAATTCGCTGCTAACTCTGCATGCCCAGCAAATCGGCAGCCTGCTTGAGCTGGTGATTTTCTCGATTGCCCTCGGCTCACGCATTCGCCTGGCGCAAAGCGCACAGCAACTCGCTCAGGCACGCTTGTTTGCCAAAGAGCATCAACTGCGCATGGAACAGGCCAAGAGCCTGGATCTGCAGCAACAGATCAACCAAGGCCTGGAAGCCCGTGTAGAGGAGCGCACCGCCTCCTTGCAGCAAGCCCTGCAGGAGCTTTCCACCGCCAACCGCCAGTTGGCCGAACTCAGCCGTCGCGATAGCCTGACCGGGCTGTTCAACCGCCAGGTGCTCAACGAAGAGCTGGAGCGCATGCTCGCCCAGGCCAAACGCAGCCAGCAGCCGATTGCCATGCTGATGATGGACCTGGACCACTTCAAGAAGGTCAACGACCAGCACGGCCATCTGGTCGGTGACGCCTGCCTACAGCACGCAGCCCTGCGCATGCAACAGCGCATGCGCAGTAACGATTTGCTGGTACGTTTTGGCGGTGAAGAGTTTGCCGCCGTGCTCTGCGACACCGACCCCTCTGGCGCGATGGATCTGGCCGAACAGCTGCGCGCAGACCTGGCCAGTCATCCCTGCCTGCACCAGGGTTTGCGTATCGACCTGAGCCTGAGCATCGGTGTCTATGCGCTGATCCCGAATAGCGGCAGTGATCGCGAACAGCTGCTACGCCACGCCGACCAGGCGCTCTATCGGGCCAAAGCCGCCGGGCGCAACAAGGTTATCGGTTATGAGGCCAGCGCCTTGGACGAAGTCTGACTCAGCGAGTCCAGCAGCTCCAACACCGCCTGCGACAGACGCGGATCAGCCAATACTCGCTGATGTCCGCCGCTTTCCAGACGCAGCAGGCGACTGTCGAGCCAACTCTGATGAATCGCCTCAGCCTCGCTGAAAGGCACCATCGGATCGTCCACCGCATGCACGATCAACCCGGGGAAATCCAGCAGGTAGTGCGCGCTATCAAGCTGCCCAGCGGGAATCCCGGCTTTCTCCTCAACCAGCCGAACAAAGTGCGCACGCGCCTGGCGCGGCAAGCCCATATAGTGCGAGAACCGCCGCAGCATGGTCAGAATCCGGCTGGGCGCGGCAATGCTCACCAGCGCCTCAGTGCGCAAACCCAGCTGGGTCGCTAACAAGGCACTGGCACCGCCCATGGAATGACCAATCACCGCTTTCAGCGGCGGCAGTTCGCTGGCGGCCTCCAGCAAGGCGCGGGCAAACAGCACCACATTAGCTTCACGCCCAGGCGAGCGACCATGGGCTGGGGCATCCAGTGCCACCACGCCGTAACCGGCATTGACCAAGGCCTCGATCAGCACGGCGAACTGCGTCGGCCGCCCTTCCCAGCCATGCATCAGCAACACCGCCGGCCCACTGCCCCAACGCAGCGCTGACAGCCCGAAACGCAGGGTGATGCGCTCGGCCTGCGCCAGCAACGGCAACTCCCAGTCACGCGGTGGCGAGGTATGCGGCGTCATAAACTCCCGGCGCAACTTGCTGGCCAAAACATATGGCGCCAGCAGACCAATCGATGCATTGAAACCACGAACCCAGCTCATGCTGTTCATTGCTATTCTCCTCAGACGACTGCCGATTTAGCGGCACGCAAGATTCGATCAGACATTTCGCCAGGGCCCAGCGCGCGTGCCAGCGCCAGCCCTCCAACCATCAAGGCGATATCGGCCAGCGCCTGATCAGTCTCCTCAGGGCTGTCCACAAGCTGCGCGCTCATCCGCTCGATATGCTCTGCCAGCGTGGCGCGAAAACCATCCGGCAGACGTGCCAGCTCACCCAGCGAACTGGGCATTGGGCAGCCCTGCTCGCTGGCATCACGGTGCGTGCGCGAAAGATAGAAGGCCGCCAACAACGCGCGGCGCTCCTCGGCCGGCAACTGACTGTCCATCTGCTCAATCAACTCGCGGCGCTGGCACAACATCTGCTGGAACACTTCCAGCATCAGCGCATCCTTGCTCTCGAAATGGGCATAGAACCCGCCTACCGTCAGCCCGGCCGCGCCCATCACTTCACCGACGCTGGGTTCCGCCGGACCGCGCTGCAACAACGCAGCGCTGGCAGCAGCGAGAATCCGTTCACGGGTCTGAGCTTTCTTGTCGTTCATAGCCGCCTCCGAATATTACAATGGTAATATTACGCTCGTAATAATTTTACGCAAGCGCCAATCGCGGCCACTGGTCGGCTGCATTCGGGTAAGAGTCTTCCTGATTAGCAACGATCTTCAGCTGGGATGCCATGAGCCCAATTATCACTATACTGTATGCACAGCCAGTATCAGGAGTGAGCATCATGGCCATGAATCATATCCAGTTCCAACTCGGTCTATCTCTGCCTGAGTTTCTTAAGCATTTCGGAACCGAGCCAGACTGCTCAGCAGCCTTGGAGCAAGTGCGTTGGCCTCAGGGCTTTCGTTGCCCCCGCTGCGAAGGGGTCGTTTACTGCGGATTCCGCGCTGACTCGGACACCCATTCCACGCACATCCGGACAGTGATTCCACGCTGATCCGGACACCCATTCCACGAGCATCCGGACACTGATTCCACAGCCATCCGGACACTTTCTGGCAGGCAGCTACGCAGGATTTATTCACTACCATTGGCCTCTTTTTCGAAGCAGAGAGGTCGTCGTGGAGCGTTTATCCATGCGTAAAATCCGTGAAGTGTTGCGCCTCAAGTTCGATTGCGGGCTGTCTGTCCGTAAGATCTCCCGCAGTCTGGGCATAGGTCACAGCAGTGCCGGTGATTACCTTTGCCGATTCACGGCCTGCGGCCTCTCCTGGCCGCTCCCTACTGAGTTGTCCGACGCCGAGCTGGAGCGGCGCCTGTTCCCGCCACCGCCGGAGATCCCCTCTGAGCAACGACCAACTCCCGACTGGGCCTGGGTGCATGCCGAGCTGCGCCGACCAGGCGTGACCCTGGCGCTGCTCTGGCAGGAGTATCGGCTGGGCCAGCCACAGGGCTTCCAGTACAGCTGGTTCTGCGAGCACTACCGGGCCTGGGCCGGCAAGGTCGATGTGGTGATGCGCCAGGAGCACCGCGTCGGCGAAAAGCTGTTCGTCGACTACGCAGGTCAGACGATGCCGGTGATCGACCGTCACAGCGGCGAGATCCGCCAGGCGCAGGTATTCGTCGCGGTACTCGGTGCCTCCAGCTACACCTTCGCCGAGGCCACCTGGTCGCAGCAGTTGCCGGACTGGCTGGGCTCCCATGCCCGTTGCTTCGCCTTCCTCGGCGGGGTGCCGGAGATCGTGGTGCCGGACAACCTGCGCAGTGCGGTGAGCAAGGCCCATCGCTACGAACCGGACATCAACCCCAGCTACCGCGACTTGGCCGAGCACTATGGCGTGGCGGTGGTGCCGGCGCGGGCGCGTAAGCCCCGCGACAAGGCCAAGGCCGAGGTCGGCGTGCAGGTGGTCGAGCGCTGGATCCTCGCCGCCTTGCGCCATCGCCAGTTCTTCTCCCTGGACGAACTCAACCGGGCCATCGCCGTGCTGCTGGAGCGACTCAACCAACGGCCGTTCAAGAAGCTACCGGGCTCCCGCCAGGCGGCTTTCGACAGCCTGGATCGCCCGGCCCTGCGGCCTTTACCGGAGCAGCCCTACGTCTATGCCGAGTGGAAGAAGGCGCGGGTGCACATCGACTACCACGTCGAGGTCGATGGGCATTACTACTCGGTGCCCTACCAGTTGGTGAAGAAGCAGCTGGAGGTGCGTCTGACGGCGCGCACCGTGGAGTGCTTCCACGCCAACCAGCGGGTGGCCAGCCACGTACGCTCCCTGCACAAAGGCCGGCACAGCACGCAGACCGAGCACATGCCCAAGAGCCATCGCGAGCATGCCGAGTGGACGCCGCAACGGCTGATCCGCTGGGCCGAGCAGACCGGCCCGAACACCGCCGGGGTGATCGGCCACATCCTCGAACGGCGCGTGCATCCGCAGCATGGCTACCGCGCTTGCCTGGGCATCCTGCGCCTGGGCAAGCACCACGGCGAAGAACGGCTGGAAGCCGCCTGCCAGCGCGCCCTAAGCCTCGGTGCCTGTAGCTACAAAAGCCTCGAATCGATTCTGCGCCAAGGCCTGGAAAACCTGCCGCTGGCTCAACAGAACCTACCCCTACTACCGGACGACCACGCCAACCTGCGCGGCCCCGGCTACTACCACTGAACAAAGGAATCCCACCATGCTGCCTCACCCGACCCTGGACAAGCTGCAAACCCTGCGCCTGCACGGCATGCTCAAAGCCCTCGCCGAGCAACTGAAAACACCCGACATCGACAGCCTGAGCTTCGAAGAACGCCTCGGCCTGTTGGTCGATCGCGAGCTGACCGAGCGCGACGACAAGCGCCTGAGCAACCGCCTACGCCAGGCCCGGCTCAAGCACAACGCCTGCCTCGAAGACATCGACTACCGCGCCCCGCGCGGGCTGGACAAGGCGCTGATCCTGCAACTGCGCAGCGGCCAGTGGCTGCGCGACGGCCTCAACCTGATCATCGGCGGCCCCACCGGCGTCGGCAAAACCTGGCTGGCCTGCGCCCTGGCCCACCAGGCCTGCCGGGACGGCTGCAGCGTGCGCTATCTGCGCCTGCCACGGCTGCTGGAAGAACTGGGCCTGGCACATGGCGACGGCCGCTTCGTCAAGCTGATGAGCAGCTACGCCAAGACCGACCTGCTGATCCTCGATGACTGGGGCCTGGCACCGTTCACCAACGAACAGCGCCGCGACATGCTGGAGCTGCTGGACGACCGCTACGGCCAACGCTCAACCATCGTGACCAGTCAGATGCCGGTGGACAACTGGCACGAACTGATCGGCGATCCGACCCTGGCCGACGCCATCCTCGACCGCCTGGTGCACAACGCCTACCGGATCAACCTGAAGGGAGAGTCGATGCGCAGGCGGGCGAAGAAATTGACGACGCCGGGCACCTCAGACTAACAATGCATATCCTGCGTCGCTGCGCTCCGACTGCCTGTCCGGATGACCGTGGAACAGGTGTCCGGATCAGCGTGGGCTGAGTGTCCGAATGGCGTGGAATCCGCACGCTGACCTTATGGTTTCTGGCGATTTATCTTATTAGCCAGGCCAAAACCGGGCTCTCGGCGCTCGCACTCAAGCGCTCTCTTGGGGTGAGCTATCCAACAGCGTGGCTGGTTCAGCACAAGTTGATGCAGGCAATGACCGCGCGTGAACAAATGTATGTTCTTGGGGGCCATGTTCAGATTGATGACGCCTACCTCGGCGGCGAGAACAGCGGCGGTAAAGCCGGTAGAGGGTCTGAGAATAAGACCCCTTTTGTTGCTGCCGTCTCACTGAGCAAAGACGGCCATCCCCTGCGCGCTAAGCTGACCCCCGTGTCGGGCTTCAGCACCAAAGCCATTGAGCATTGGGCCAAGTCCAGCTTGGCCCAATGCTCCTGCGTTCACTCCGATGGTCTGGCCTGCTTCGGCGCAGTTACTGCCGCAGGATGTATCCATGAGCGAACTGTAGTCGGCGGACGCAAACCTAAAGAACTGCCACAGTTTCAGTGGGTCAATACGGTTCTCGGCAACCTCAAAACCAGTTTGAGTGGGAGCCATCACGCCTTCAAATTCAGTAAATATGCCGCCCGATATTTGGGCGCATTTGCGTACCGATTTAATCGACGCTTCGACCTGAGTACGCTGCACATGCGATTAATCGTGGCCGCCGCTACCTGCGCCCCGCAACCCTTGCGGGAGGTTCGCATGGCTGAGCATCATTTCTAATCAGGAGAGTCTTTTCAGGCCGAAAAAACAAAAGGGGCATTCAATAAAGAATGACCCTTCAAAATCCCGCAGAGCGGGCAAAAATGGCGTCCCCTAGGGGACTCGAACCCCTGTTACCGCCGTGAAAGGGCGGTGTCCTAGGCCACTAGACGAAGGGGACGAAACCTTCGAAGAACAAGGCCAGCTTTACGCTGGCCCCGTGGCAGTTGTAACGACTGCAAAATTGGTGGAGATAAACGGGATCGAACCGTTGACCTCTTGCATGCCATGCAAGCGCTCTCCCAGCTGAGCTATACCCCCAGATTTATCGCCTCTCGGCTCACAGCCCAAACCAGCACTGCTTTTTCAAACTGGCGTCCCCTAGGGGACTCGAACCCCTGTTACCGCCGTGAAAGGGCGGTGTCCTAGGCCACTAGACGAAGGGGACGTAACCCTTCTACAACCAACCAGCTGCTAGAGCTGATTGTTGCAAGCCTTACGGCTTTGAAGATGGTGGAGCTAAACGGGATCGAACCGTTGACCTCTTGCATGCCATGCAAGCGCTCTCCCAGCTGAGCTATAGCCCCATCTCAAGGACGGGGCGCATGTTAAGAGCGCGCCCCGCACCTGTCAACACAATTTTTACCGGCATCAGCATTCTTTATGCTGACAGAACAACCACTTACCCCATCCCGGCGCGCCAAAACGACGACCGGACGGGGCATTCAGCTGCTTAGAACCTGCTTCGGAGCTCGCGAGCTAGAGCGAGACAAGGCAAAAATGGCCGAGGAAGCGGAGTTTACGGGCTGTAAATGAGCATTCCGAGGCCATTTTTAACGCAGTATCGCCGACGCACAGCAGATCCGAAGGAGGTTCTTAGGCGATTGCCGCCAACAGTTTCTCCCACTCTTTGTTCTCTTTCTTCGACACGCCGCCAAGCAGCTCGATGGCCTGACGCAGGCGGAAGCGCGTCAGGTCAGGGCCGATAATTTCCATGGCGTCGAGCACCGAGACCGAGCTGGCCTGGCCGGTGATGGCGGCAAACATCAGCGGCATGGCGTCACGCAGCTTCAGCTCCAGGTGCTCGACCACCGCCTGAATGCAGCCGGTGATCTTGTCTTTTTCCCACTGACGCAGCGCTTCGAGCTTCCACAGGATCAGTTGCATCAGCTGACGCACCTGATCGGCCGAGAGCTTCTTGTGCTCGAACAGCGCAGCATCCGGAGTCACGCCGCCGGCGAAGAAGAAGCTGGCCAATGGCGCGATCTGGCTAAAGGTTTCCACCCGGCCCTGTACATGGGGAGCGATCTGCATCAGGTAGTTGCTGTTGAACGCCCACTTCTGCGCGCCGGCGGCGAACTCTTCGACGCTCAGTTCGCGCATCCATTGGCCATTGAGCCAAGACAGCTTCTCCAGATCGAAGATCGGCCCACCGAGGGAAACCCGATTGATGTCGAAGTGCTCAACCATCTCGTCGAGGCTGAACTTCTCACGCTCATCCGGCATCGACCAACCCATGCGGCCGAGGTAGTTGAGCATGGCCTGGGGCAGGAAGCCCATGCGCTCGTAGAAGGTGATCGAGGTCGGGTTCTTGCGTTTGGACAGCTTGCTCTTGTCCGGGTTACGCAGCAGCGGCATATAGCACAGCTGCGGCTTGTCCCAGCCGAAGTATTCGTAGAGCAGGATCAGCTTGGGTGCCGACGGCAGCCATTCTTCGCCACGCAACACGTGGGTGATGCCCATCAGGTGGTCGTCGACCACGTTGGCCAGGAAGTAGGTCGGCAGGCCATCGGTCTTCATCAGCACCTGCATGTCCATGCGATCCCAGGGGATCTCCACTTCGCCACGCAGCATATCCGGCACCACGCACACGCCCTCAGTCGGCACCTTCATACGTACTACGTTCGGCTCGCCAACAGCCAGACGCTGTTGCACTTCGGCGGCTGGCAGATGCATGCAGTGGCCGTCGTAACGCGGCGTCTGCTTGGCTTCCATCTGCTCGGCGCGCAGCTTATCGAGGCGCTCGGCGCTGCAGAAGCAGTGGAAGGCATGGCCCTTTTCCACCAGCTCGGCGCTGTACTTCTGGTAGATATGGCCGCGCTCGCTCTGCCGATACGGCCCGTGCGGGCCGCCAACGTCCGGACCTTCGCTCCACTCGATACCCAGCCAACGCAGGGCGTCATAAATCTGCTGTTCCGACTCGCGAGTCGAGCGCACTTGATCGGTGTCTTCGATACGCAGGATAAATTCGCCACCGTGCTGACGGGCAAAGCACAGGTTGAACAGGGCGATATAGGCGGTGCCTACGTGCGGATCACCAGTGGGCGACGGCGCGATACGGGTACGAACGGTGGTCATGGCGGCTCTCAGAGAATGTGCAACGGGCAATCTTTCAAGGCAGCGATATTAACAGGCTGGCCGCCGTCGGCTCCAGAAGCGCGGCCATTTCAGCAACAGCGGGCGAACCCTTGATCCTGTAGTGCGCAGCAAGCTGGACAACAACGCCAGCCCGCTTAGACTGACGCCCTCTACTGCGGGCCTCGCCGCTTTTCAGCCACCCGCCTCGCCCTCGTCAGCTCAGATCGCCATGCCTACCCCATCACGCACCCGCAGCCTGCTGCTGATCGTCGCCTTTGCCACTATCTATATCGGCTGGGGCACCACTTACCTGGCCAACCACTTTCTGCTGCTGGAGCTGCCGCCATTCGTCATCGGCAGCCTGCGGTTCTCGATTGCCGGCCTACTCGCCCTGACCTGGGTGATACTCAGCGGCCAACTGCGCATGCAGCGCAGCGACTGGGGCGGCGTGTTGATTGGCAGCCTGGCGCTGATTGCGGTCGGCCAGGGTGCGCTGATCTACGCCAATCAGTACCTGCCGACCGGCATGCTGGCGATGCTCTACACCACCCTGCCACTGTGGAGCGTGGCCCTGGAATGGCTACTCGGTGAGCGCCCGCCACTCTGGGTGATGTGCGGCCTAGCGCTGGCCTGTAGTGGAATTGTGCTGCTGATGAATAACGGCCTGGACCACAGCGCCTCTACCGAGCAGTGGTTCGCCGGTTTGCTGGTGGTATTGGCCACCCTGCTCTGGGCTGGCGGCGCCTGGCTAATGCGCCAACGCCCACCGTTTCGCTCCAGCTGGTTTGGCCTGAGCCTGCAGATGTTGATCGGTGCACTGCTGCTGGCCCTGCTCGGCCTGTGGCATGGCGACTGGCAGGCGCTGGACCTGCGCGCCATGAGTGGCAATGCCTGGCTGTGGTTGGCCTATCTGGCGCTGCCGGTCAGCCTCGGTGTGTATCCGGCGTATTTCTGGCTGCTGCGCGAGGTGCGCCCGAGCCTGGTGTCGACCTTCGCCTTCGTCAACCCGGTGGTGGCGCTGCTGCTGGGTTATCTGCTGCTGGGTGAACGCCTCAGTTTGCTGGCGATGCTGGCCTGTGGCATTACCCTGGGCGGGGTGGTGTTAATCATCTTCGGCCGCCGCTGATAAAACGTAGGAGCCAGCTTGCTGGCGATGCTCTTGATCCAATGATCGCCAGCAAGCTGGCTCCTACAGGTTGTTCACCTCATCATCCGACGACACTCAATCAAACCTGCAGCAATCGATCACGCAGCTTCTGGATTTCATCACGCAGCTGCGCCGCCGCTTCGAATTCCAAGTCGCGGGCCAGGGCGTACATCTTCTCTTCCAGCTGCCGAATGCGCTTGGTGATCTCGCTCGGTGAGCGCAGCTCGTTCTCGTAGCGCGCACTTTCTTCGGCGGCCTGGGCCATGCCCTTGCGCTTCTTGCTGCGTGAGCCGGGCACCACTGCGCCTTCAAGAATGTCCTGCACGTCCTTGAACACGCCTTTGGGGGTGATGCCATTGGCTTCGTTGAAGGCGATCTGCTTATTGCGCCGGCGTTCGGTTTCGCCGATGGCGCGCTCCATGGAGCCAGTCATGCGGTCGGCATAGAGAATCGCCCGGCCATTGAGATTACGCGCGGCGCGGCCGATGGTCTGGATCAGCGAACGCTCACTGCGCAGGAAGCCTTCCTTGTCGGCATCGAGAATCGCCACCAGCGACACTTCCGGCATATCCAGGCCTTCGCGCAACAGGTTGATCCCCACTAGCACGTCGAACGCACCAATGCGCAGGTCGCGAATAATCTCGACCCGCTCCACCGTGTCGATATCCGAGTGCAGGTAGCGCACCTTGACGCCGTGATCGGCCAGGTAATCGGTCAAATCCTCGGCCATGCGCTTGGTCAGGGTCGTGACCAGCACCCGCTCCTCAATGGCTACACGCTTGCCGATTTCCGATAGCAGATCGTCGACCTGGGTCAGCGCCGGGCGCACCTCGATCTGCGGGTCGACCAGGCCGGTTGGCCGCACGACCTGCTCGATCACCCGCCCCGCATGCTCGGCTTCGTAGTTACCCGGCGTGGCCGATACGAAGATGGTCTGCGGGCTGGCCGCCTCCCACTCCTCGAACTTCATCGGGCGGTTATCCAGCGCCGACGGTAGGCGGAAGCCATATTCGACCAGGGTTTCCTTACGCGAGCGGTCACCCTTGTACATCGCGCCGACCTGCGGCACCGAGACGTGGGATTCATCGATCACCAGTAACGCCTGATCCGGCAGGTAGTCGTAGAGCGTCGGCGGCGGCTCACCGGGGCCGCGCCCAGAGAGGTAGCGCGAGTAGTTTTCGATGCCGTTGCAGTAGCCCAACTCCAGAATCATCTCCAGATCGAAACGGGTGCGCTGTTCCAGGCGTTGGGCCTCCACCAGCTTGTTATTGCTGCGCAGGTACTCCAGACGCTCGACCAGCTCGACCTTGATCTTCTCCACCGCCTCCAGCAGCACCTCGCGCGGGGTGACGTAGTGGCTCTTGGGGTAGAAGGTGAAACGCGGCAGTTTGCGGATTACCTCGCCGGTCAGCGGATCGAAGGCCGAGATACTTTCCACTTCATCGTCGAACAGCTCGATGCGAATAGCCTCCAGGTCCGATTCAGCCGGGAATATATCGATCACATCACCGCGTACGCGGAAGGTGGAGCGGGCGAAATCCATGTCGTTGCGGGTGTATTGCAGGTCGGCCAGGCGACGCAGCAAGGCGCGCTGGTCCATTTTGTCGCCACGATCGACGTGTAATACCATCTTCAGGTACGACTCGGGGCTGCCCAGACCGTAGATGCAGGAGACAGTGGTGACAATGATCGCGTCCGGCCGCTCCAGCAGCGCCTTGGTCGCCGACAGGCGCATCTGCTCGATATGGTCGTTGATCGAGGCGTCTTTCTCGATAAAGGTATCCGAGGACGGCACATAGGCTTCCGGCTGGTAGTAGTCGTAGTAGGAAACGAAATACTCCACCGCATTGTTCGGGAAGAAGCTCTTGAACTCGCCGTACAGCTGCGCGGCCAGGGTCTTGTTCGGCGCCAGCACCAGGGTCGGGCGCTGAATCTGCGCGATCACATTGGCGATGGAAAAGGTCTTGCCCGAGCCCGTTACGCCGAGCAATGTCTGGTGCGAAAGGCCCGCCTCCAGGCCCTCGACCATCTGCCGAATCGCCTCCGGCTGATCGCCTGCCGGCTGGAAACGGGTGACCAATTGAAACTCGGACATGACGAACCTCGACAAGCGACTGTGACGCGGCCTGAAAGCCTACGTCAAAACCGGTGAAAAGCGTGTGCCTGCTGTCGCAGCACAGGTTATGCGTCGGTATACTACCGCCGCACTTACGCAACCCCTAGGAGCCTGTCGGACTTAACACTGTTCTACTGCGGAAAATCCGGATTCGGCCATTTTTGCTGCTCTTTCTCGTTAAATAGCTCGCTATTCGCCTCGAAAGACCAACAAAACTGACTCGATCCGGGCTTTCCCTCGCTACGAACGGTCAAGCCCGACAGGCTCCTAACCGGGTGTTGCCTGATACTCACTTCTCCTCTTCAGAGCTGCCGCATCCATGAGTCTGTTCTCTGCCGTCGAAATGGCTCCGCGCGATCCCATCCTGGGCCTCAATGAAGCATTTAACGCCGATACCCGTGCGACCAAGGTCAACCTGGGCGTGGGCGTTTACTACAACGAGGAAGGCCGCATCCCATTGCTGCGCGCCGTAGCCGAAGCCGAGAAAGCCCGCATTGAAGCCCACGCCCCGCGTGGTTACCTGCCGATTGAAGGCATTGCCGCCTACGACAGCGCCGTGCAGAAGCTGTTATTGGGCGCCGACTCCGAACTGATCGCTGCTGGCCGGGTGATCACCACCCAGGCCGTGGGCGGTACTGGCGCACTGAAAACCGGCGCAGATTTCCTCAAGCGCCTGCTGCCCAACACTGTGGTGGCGATCAGTGACCCAAGCTGGGAAAACCACCGCGCGCTGTTCGAGTCCGCCGGCTTCACGGTGCACAACTACCGCTATTACGATGCAGCCAGCCACGGCATCAACCGCGCCGGCATGCTCGAAGACCTGAAAAACCTGCCAGCCCGCTCGGTTGTCGTGCTGCACGCTTGCTGCCACAACCCGACTGGCGTTGACCTGTCGCTGGACGACTGGAAAGCCGTACTGGAAGTGCTGCGCGAGCGCGAGCATGTGCCATTCCTCGACATCGCCTACCAGGGCTTTGGCGACGGTATCGAGCAGGACGCCTTTGCTGTGCGCCTGTTTGCCGCCTCCGGCATCCCGTTCTTCGTCTCCAGCTCGTTCTCCAAATCCTTCTCGCTGTACGGCGAACGTGTTGGCGCGCTGTCGATCATCACCGACAGCCAGGAAGAGGCCGGCCGCGTGCTGTCGCAAGCCAAGCGCGTGATCCGCACCAACTACTCCAACCCGCCAACCCATGGCGCCACCGTGGTAGCCAGCGTGCTTAACAGCCCCGAACTGCGTGGCCTGTGGGAAGAAGAGCTGGCCGGCATGCGCGAGCGCATTCGCGGCACGCGCATGGCCATGGTTGAGCAGCTGGCGGCCCTCAACTGCAAACGCGACTTCAGCTTCGTTGCCCAGCAGCGCGGCATGTTCTCCTACTCGGGCCTTACCGCCGAGCAGGTCGAGCGCCTGAAAACCGAGTTTGGCATCTACGCCGTCAGCACCGGGCGTATCTGCGTCGCCGCACTGAACCAGCGCAACCTGCCGGCCGTCACTCAGGCGATTGCTCAGGTACTGTAAAACAGCTGATGGGAAGTCAGCATATGCTTGACTTCCCTTTGTGAATCAGTAGGATGCGCGCAGTTGTTCCGCGATAGCTCAGTCGGTAGAGCAAATGACTGTTAATCATTGGGTCCCAGGTTCGAGTCCTGGTCGCGGAGCCAGTAGTACATCGGGGTATAGCGCAGTCCGGTAGCGCGCCTGCTTTGGGAGCAGGATGTCGGGAGTTCGAATCCCCCTACCCCGACCATTTAAAGTAAAAAACCCGCCTAGCGCGGGTTTTTTATTGCCTACCACATGGCTGCAACCCTTCGGGCCGTCGCTACGTGATGCTAAAAACTTCTCCCAGCTTTTATTGACTCGGCCTGTGAACGGCTGCGTGGGCGGCTCAGCGCATCAATCATCAAAAACTATCAAAGCCATTCAAGCGCAACATTTCCACAATCAACCTTGAGCCACTAGGCTGCACCTCAATGAAGAATAATTCTCACTCGAGGTGCGCCATGCTCAAGACTATAACGTTCACCCTGATGCATTTCTGCATCGCCTTCGGCGTCACGTATGCGTTGACCGGCAGCATTGCGGCCAGCGGCCTGGTTGCCGCCATCGAACCGCTGTGCAATTCGGTGGGCTTTTACTTCCACGAGAAGGTCTGGCAGCGCATCGAAGGCCGCTCGACAACTGCCGCTGCTCGCCCCAAGCATGCCTGGCTGCATCACCAGGCATAAGGTTTGCGGTCAGGTTAAAACCATTTAACCGGGTGTAAAAACAGCCAGCGAGGTGCGGGGGCAATCCGCTACCATGCGCGGCTCAGCCACCACACGCGTCCGATCATGCCTGCTACGTCTCGCTTCCCTGCTGCTCCTTACGTGTTTGCCTGTCTACTTGGCCTGCTGGCGCTGTTCGGCCTGTGGTTTGGCATTGGCCAACCGGTCGAACTGGCGGATGCCGCAACGCCCACGCACAAACTGCAGTGCGCGTCCTACACGCCGTTCGACAAGGACCAATCGCCCTTCGATCAGCCGATGCAGCTGCGCCCCGAACGCATGGAAGCGGATCTGGCCTTGCTGGCCGAACGCTTCGAGTGCCTGCGCACCTACTCAGTGACCGGCCTGGAAGAGCTGCCGAACATGGCGCGCAAACATGGTTTGAAACTGATTGTCGGGGCCTGGGTCAGCCGCAACCCGGCCGATACAGCGGTTGAGATCGCTGGGCTGGTGAAAACAGCCAACGCCCACCCGGACGTGGTGCAGGCGGTAATCGTCGGTAACGAGGCGCTGCTGCGCAAGGAAGTCACCCCGCAGCAACTGGTAGCGCTGATTGAGCAGGTCAAGGCGCAGATCGAGCAGCCGGTAACCTATGCCGATGTCTGGGAGTTCTGGCTCAAGCATCCAGAAGTCGCCCCGGCAGTGGACTTCATCACCATCCACCTGCTGCCCTACTGGGAAGACAACCCCGCCGGCATCGAAAGCGCGCTGCATGAGGTCGCCGAGGTACGCCAGACCTTTGGTAATGCCTACGCGCCCAAGGACATCCTGATCGGCGAAACCGGCTGGCCGAGCGAAGGCCGTCAGCGTGAAACTGCCGTGCCAAGCCTGGTTAACCAGGCTAAGTTCATCCGAGGTTTTGTCGCCATGGCCGAGCAGAACGGCTGGCGCTACAACCTGATCGAGGCGTTTGACCAGCCGTGGAAACGCGTCAGCGAAGGCGCCGTGGGCGGTTACTGGGGTCTGTATGACGCTGATCGCCAGGACAAATCGATCCTCGCCGGCCCCGTATCCAACCTGCCGCACTGGCCGGTATGGCTGACCTTCAGCCTGATCATTGCAGCGGCCACTCTACTGCTCGCCGGCCGGCCACACTCGCCACGTGCCGCGCTGCTATTGCCACTGCTGGCGGCGCTGGGCGCCGGCTGTATCGGCCTGTTTGCCGAGCTGACGCTGGTTACCAGCCGTTACTTCGGCGAATGGCTCTGGGCTGGTGCGCTGCTGGCCTTGAACCTATTGGTACTGAGCCATGCGGCGTTGTTACTAAGCAGCCGTAACGGCTGGCGCGTGCGTCTATTTAACTGGCTGCACAGCAAGGGCGCACTCTGGCTGGCGCTGAGCGGCTTTGCCGGAGCGGTGTTGATGCTCGCTCTGGTGGTGGATGCGCGCTACCGCAGCTTCCCCAGCGCGGCGCTATTGCTGCCGGCACTGGTCTATCTATGCCGCCCGGTGGGCGGCTACCGCCGTGAAATCGCCCTGCTCGCCCTGCTGATCGGCGCGTGCATTGCGCCGCAGCTGTACCAGGAAACTTTGAGCAACTGGCAGGCTCTGGGTTGGGCCATGACCTGCGTGCTACTGGTGGCAGCGCTGTGGCGCAGCCTGCGGGTTAACGCGCAAAACGCCTGATCAGGCGGTTTGCGGCGCACGCACCCAACGCAGCAGCGCCAGCACCACGGCAAATACCGCGAGGCTGGCGCTGTACAACACCAGCGCCGGCAGAGCGAGTAGCAATGCCGGTACTGCCAGGCGCTTGCCCCAGGCACCCGGTAGCACAAACGCCAGCACGGCAATAATCAGCGCAGCCCAGGCCAATACCCGGAAGTGGATCAACCAGCCGAGGCTCGCGCGCACCTGGCAAGCCAGCTGCTGCGGGGCGTCGACACACAAGCCAACCCATTGCGCGCCCTCCATCAACTGGTAACGCAGGGCAAAGCTCATCGCCAGACACAGGGCTGCAGCGATCAGCAGAGCAGTCAAAGGCAGATAACGGGACATGGGCAACTCTGGCAGATAAAAAAGGTTGCGTAGGATAAGCCGTCACATCATGGATAACACCTCCCCCGAGATCGCCCCTTGCGGTGTCTCCAGCTAGAATCCAGCCATGCTGATACGTCGCCTGGTACTGATCGCCGCAAGCCTGCTCGGCCTCTGGATGCTGTGGGTCATCCTGTTACCTGCCCCCAGCTACCTACCGCCCAGTACGCCGCTGTCCAGTGGCAGCTGGCGCGTGGCAGAGCACACGGTCAGCAGGCTGGAGAGTTTCCAGCTGGAAGCGCGCATCCTGAGCCGTGAAGACTACTACTTCGACCGTGGCGCCAAGCTCTCGCCAACTGATCTGGCGCTCGGCTGGGGGCCGATGGCCGACCCCGAGGTACTGCGCCATATCAGCATCAGCCAGCGTAACCGCTGGTACTTCTGGCGCACCGAGCAATTGCCGATTGAACGTCGGCAGATCGAGACCCACTGTGCCAATATGCACCTGATACCCGCCAACCCTGAGGTAGCCAGCACCCTGGCCGGGCTTAAAGAAGGCCAGCAGATTCGCCTGAGCGGGCAACTGGTGCAAATCGACGGCGACGATGGCTATAACTGGACCAGCTCACTTAGCCGCGAAGACACCGGTGACGGTGCCTGTGAGCTGATTTGGGTCGAGCAATTGGTTGTATTGCCGTAGCACATTAGCTTTGACAGGGCGCTTACGCCTGAAAACCAATTCCTCTATAACTAAACGGCACTTAGCATGACTTATGTGGTCAAATCGTTCCGCATCTGACTCGCTGCATCAGCACCAGCCCTAGCTCTATAGAGATTTAGCCATGTCACACGTCCCTCGCTTGCTTGCCTTTCTCAGTTGCATAGCTCTTATCGGCCCCGTCAGCGCCGCCGATATTGACGCCAGCAGCTACGGCTACCCGATCAGCAACCCCTTCGAAGCCACCCTGGCAACTACCCCGCCAGAGCTGCGCCCAGAGTTACCGGCAGATGCCGACATCAACCAAGACGACTATCAGGTCAAGCTGCGCCCAGAGCGCGAGTTCGAGCTGCCGGACAACTTCTGGTCAGTCACCAAGATGCGCTATCGCATGGCTAAGCAATCCGGCGAAGCACCCCTGATTTTTATCATCGCCGGCACGGGCGCGCACTACGCCAGCAGCACCCCGGAGTACCTGAAAAAGCTGTTCTACGGCGCCGGCTATCACGTCGTGCAATTGTCGTCGCCCACCAGCTATGACTTTATGACCTCGGCCTCGCGCTTTGCCACACCCGGCATTACCCGCGAAGACGCCGACGACCTGTACCGCGCCATGCAGGCCGTACGGGCGCAGCACCCACGCCTGAAAGTCAGCGAATACCACCTCACCGGCTACAGCCTGGGCGCCTTGCAGGCAGCCTTTGTCAGCGAGTTGGATGAAACCCGTCGCAGCTTCAACTTCAAGCGCGTGCTGCTACTCAACCCACCGGTCAACCTCTACACCTCGATCACCAACCTCGACCGCATGGTGCAAACCAAGGTTGAGGGCATCACCAACAGCACCACCTTTTATGAGCTGGTGCTGAGCAAGCTGACCCGCTATTTCCAGAACAAAGGCTACATCGATATCAACGACGCTCTGCTTTATGATTTCCAGAACTCGGGTGAGCAGCTCAGTGACGAGCAGATGGCCATGCTGATCGGTGCGGCTTTTCGCTTCTCCTCTGCCGACATTGCCTTCACTTCTGACCTGATCAACCGCCGTGGCCTGATCACCCCGGTCGACCACCCGATCACCCAGGGCACCAGCCTCACTCCTTTCTTTCGCCGTGCCTTGCAGTGTGACTTCGACTGTTACCTGACCGAACAGCTGATCCCCATGTGGCGCGCGCGCACTGATGGCGGCAGCCTGACTCAGCTGATCGATCAGGTCAGCCTGTATGCCGTGGCCGACTACCTGAAAAACAGCAGCAAGATCGCCGTTATGCATAACGCCGATGACCTGATCCTCGGCCCTGGTGACCTGGGCTTTTTACGCACCACCCTGGGCGACCGCCTGACCGTATACCCGCTTGGTGGCCATTGCGGCAACCTCAACTACCGCGTCAATAGCGACGCTATGCTGGAGTTCTTCCGTGGCTAAGCCCATTTCCCTTACTGTGTTCTTCACCCTGTTGCTGGGCAGCAGCCTGGCGCACGCAGGAAACGCCGTTGATGACGATGGCTTCAAACAGCCATTGCAGCACCTGCAGTTCAACCCAGGGCTGGATCAGCGCGAGTTCGAACGCTCGACCCTCAGCGCGCTGCAAGTCTACGACCCGCTGGAGTCGTGGAACCGTCGCGTTTATCACTTCAACTACCGCTTCGATGAGTGGGTGTTCCTGCCGATTGTCGATGGCTACCGCTACATCACCCCCAACCTGGTGCAGAGCGGCGTCAGCAACTTCTTCAGCAACCTGGGTGATGTGCCCAACCTGCTCAACAGTGCGCTGCAGCTCAAGGGCAAGCGCACCCTGCAAACCACTGGGCGTCTGCTGCTTAACACCACACTGGGCGTCGCCGGCCTGTGGGACCCTGCCACGCGCATGGGCCTGCCCAAACAGCGCGAAGACTTTGGCCAGACCCTCGGCTATTACGGCACCCCCGCAGGCCCTTACCTGATTCTGCCGCTGCTCGGGCCGTCGAACCTGCGTGATACCGGCGGACTGGTTGCAGATTTTGCGGCGAAAAGCCAGATCAATTGGCTGAATGTTGCCGAAGCCAGCGTCAGCCACCCGGAAATCACCCTACTGGAAGTCGTCGACCAGCGCTCCACGGTGAACTTCCGCTACGGCCAGCTCAACTCGCCGTTCGAGTACGAGAAGATTCGCTTCGTTTACCACGAGGCGCGCAAGCTGCAGATCGCCGAATAAATCTGCGAGATTGACCCAAAGGCCGCCCCAGGTTTTAGCCTGGCGCGGCCTTTGTCGATTCTGGAGATTGATTAAACCCGTAACCCAACTGGCCAAAGCCGCCGCTGTTAGCAGTGAGACCGTGCGCCACTGCACTGACTTTGGCCGCTGCGACCTGCGCGTAAACTGCCGTAGGTTGGGTTGAGGAGCAACGCAGCGAAGCCCAACATGCCACTGCCTGTTGGGCTTCGTTGCGCTCAACACCAACCTACGATTTATCGCGAATGGCGGTGTAACCTAGATTAAGGGTCTCAGGGCGCCTTGCTGTCAGCGCTGTCGATCAGCAGTTGCTGCAGCGCGGTGGTCTTGCTGGCCAAAGGCTGGCTGCTGCCAATCCACTCACCGGCCGTGGCGTTGCCGCTGCGGGAGATACGTGCGACCAGTTGTACCTGTTCGAAGCCGGAGATTTTCAGCTGCGGCATCATCGCATCGCGGTCTGACAAGCTGACTTCAGCCGGCAGGTCGGCCACACTCAGGCGTTTGACCGCCAGCGGCATCGGCGGCCCGGAAACCGCGCGAGCAAAGACGAAGACTGCATCGCCCGGCTGCACCTTGGCCTGCAACTCGGCAGCCAGAGCAACACGTACGGTCAAGCCCGGACTGGCGGCTGGCGCGGCATCAGCTGCAGACGCACCAAGCTGCTCACGGGCGCGATCAATCCCGCCCTGAATCGCCATGCGCGAAGGGTCTTCGGCTGGTAGAACCGCCACCAGCTGCTGCCAGCGATCAATCGCCTGCTGGAATTGCCCGGCTTCATAGGCGGCAATACCGAGCAGGCCGAGGCTGGTGACTTCCGCAGGGTCAGCCTTCAGCGCCTCATCGGTCAGCGCTTGCAGCTGTTCATTCCATTGTTTGCCTGCGGAAAAATACAGCGCCTGCGCCCACTGCCCGAGCAACTCAGGCTCACGCCCAGCCACCTCGACGGCGCGTTCGAAGGCCACTGCGGCATCGGCGGCACGCTCCTGTGCCATATAGGTACGACCGAGGAAGTACCAGCTTTCCGCCGACTTAGGATTGTTCTTTACTGCCGCCTCAAGGCGTGCGGTCATTTCCTCGATGGTTTTCGGCTGCTGGGCAAAGGCTTGCGCGCGCTCGACGTCATCAATGGCCCCCCACTGCTGGTACAGGCCATAGCCCAACAGCGGCATCAGCAGCGCGGCAAGCAGCGGAATCTTGCTGCCCAGCGTGCGCCGGGTCAGCTGAACCTGCGCACCTTCGGTATCAGCGAGCAGCTCGCGGGCGGCCTCATCACGGCCATTGGCCAATTGCTCAGCATTCAGTGCACCCGCCTCGTGCTGGCCTTGTAGGTCCAGCAGACGCTCCTGATACAGAGTCACGTTAAGGGCCGTACGGTCCTCTTCAGCCTGAACCTTGCGCGCACGCAACACCGGGATCAGCAAAAACGCCAGAGCCGTCAGCAACAGCAAACCAGCGCATAACCAGAATTCAATCATCA
This sequence comes from Pseudomonas sp. C7.1, assembly GCF_056312395.1. Lineage (NCBI taxonomy): Bacteria > Pseudomonadati > Pseudomonadota > Gammaproteobacteria > Pseudomonadales > Pseudomonadaceae > Pseudomonas > Pseudomonas sp. C7.1. Next base: position 2,202,584 of record NZ_JBWDTL010000003.1, read on the forward strand.
GTCTTTCTTATCCACAGGCGGTTGATTGGCGGGACGTTGGCCGGATGGCGGCTGATTCAGCAATGCAGCCAAACGCTGCTGTTCATCGGCAGACAGGCCACTGGCGACAACGCCCGGCTTGCTGCGACGGCGCAACAGAATGCCTCCAAGCAAGACAAAACCACCGGCCAGCAAAGCAGCCGGGCCGTACCACAACAGCACAGTGCGCGCGGTTACCGGCGGCTTGTAGAGCACGAAGTCGCCATAGCGGCTGACCAAAAAATCGATGATCTGCTCATTGCTCTGACCCTCCTCAAGCATGCGGAAGATCTGCGCACGCAGGTCCATGGCAATCGGCGCATCGGAGTCGGCAATGTTCTGGTTCTGGCACTTGGGGCAGCGCAGCTCCTCCACCAGATTGCGGTAACGCTCGCGCTCAGCCTCAGTGGCAAATTCGTAAGTGTCGATAGCGGCCTGAGCGGTGCCGAGCAACGCCAGGCCCAGAACGACTGCAGTCAGCAAGCGCTTCATGGCTTGGCCTCATCGGCTAACGCTTGATACAAGGGAGCCAGCTGTTCGCGCCAGACACGCTCATCAATCACCCCGACAAACTTGTGACGGATGATGCCGTCCTTATCGATCAGGAAGGTTTCAGGTGCACCGTACACGCCCAAGTCCAACCCCAGAGTGCCGCGCGCATCATTGATATTTAGTTGGTAGGGGTCATGGAACTCCACTAGCCACTTCTGCGCGGCGGCGTTGTCGTCCTTGTAGTTGACCCCGTAGATGCTCACGCCCAGCTTGGCCAGCTTGTTTAACACCGGGTGCTCAACCCGGCAGGCCACACACCAGGTGGCCCAGACATTGACCAGCGCAGGTTTGCCCTTGAGATCAGCCTCGGTGAGCGTCTCGCCATCCTGCACTGCGGGCAGAGAGAACGCCGGGAACGGCTTGCCGATCAGCGCCGAAGGCAGCTCGGTGGGATCGAGGAACAACCCACGGTAGAGAAACACCGCCACGCCAAGAAAGGCCAGCAACGGTAACAGCAGCAATAAGCGCTTCATGCCTGCACCCCCGCCATGCCCAATGCATCACGCACGCGGGTGCGCACCTTCATCCGATAACGCTTGTCGGCGGCTGCCAGAAAACCACCCAGGCCCATCAACAGCGCGCCGAACCAGATCCAGCGAACGAAGGGCTTGATGTGCACACGCACCGCCCAGGCGCCGTTTTCCAGCGGCTCACCCAGGGCGACAAATAGGTCGCGAGTGATGCCGGCGTCAATGCCCGCCTCGGTCATCACCGACTGCTGCACGGTATACAGACGCTTCTCCGGGTGCAGCACGGCAATCTGCTTGCCATCCTCGAAGATACGCACAGTACCTTTGTCGGAAGTGAAGTTCGGCCCCTCAAAGTGCTCGGCACCCTCGAAGGTAAACTGATACCCGCCGATTTCCACCGACTCGCCCGGCGCCATGCGCATATCGCGCTCGAAACTGCCAACGCTGGTCAACACCACACCAATGGCGCACACGGCCATGCCCAGGTGCGCGGTCTGCATGCCCCAGTAACTGCGGGTCAGGCTCGGCAAGCCCTTGAACAGACCCTTATGGCGCGTCTTCTCGACAATATCGCGCACTCCAGCCAACACTACCCAGGCAGACAACAGGCACACGCCCAGCACCGCCCAATTGAAGTCGCCTACCAGGAACGTTGCGATCACGGCCAGCACCACGCTGCCAATAAGCACCGGCGCGAGCATGCTCAGCAGCCACTGCAGCGGGGTATTTTTCCAGCGCACCAGCACGCCGACCGCGATCATCGCCATCAGCAGGCCCATCAGCGGCACAAACAAGGCGTTGAAGTACGGCGGCCCGACCGACAGCTTGGCGCCGGTCATGGCGTCTAGCACCAGCGGATAGAGGGTGCCGAGCAGAATCATCGCCGCAGACACCACCAGAATCAGGTTATTCACCAGCAATAGGGTTTCCCGCGACCACAAGGCAAAGCCAACCTGGCTTTTCACCACCGGCGCACGAATGGCGAACAACGCCAGCGAGCTGCCCACCACCAACAGCAGGAACGCCAGGATAAACACGCCGCGCTCAGGGTCGCTGGCGAAGGCATGCACCGAGGTCAGCACGCCGGAGCGCACCAGGAAGGTCCCCAGCAAACTGAGGGAGAAGGCGGCGATGGCCAACAGCACGGTCCAGCTCTTGAACACGCCGCGTTTTTCCGTCACGGCCAGGGAGTGGATCAGCGCGGTACCGACCAACCAGGGCATAAATGAGGCGTTTTCCACCGGGTCCCAGAACCACCAACCGCCCCAGCCGAGTTCGTAGTAGGCCCACCAGGAGCCTAGCGCGATGCCGATGCCAAGGAAGGCCCAAGCAACGATGGTCCACGGCCGCGACCAGCGCGCCCAGGCGGCGTCCAATTTGCCGCCAAGCAAGGCGGCAATGGCGAAGGCAAAGGCCACGGAAAAGCCAACATAGCCCATGTAGAGCATCGGCGGGTGAATGATCAGACCGAAGTCTTGCAGCAGCGGATTGAGGTCACGGCCATTAGCGGGGGTATCGAACAGCAAGCGCTCGAAGGGGTTGGAGGTGATGATCAAAAACAGCAGAAAACCGATGCTGATGATGCCCATCACCGCCAGCACGCGGGCGAGCATCTCTTCCGGTAGCTGGCGCGAGAAGATCGATACGGCAAAGGTCCAACCGGCGAGGATCAGGCCCCAGAGCAGTAGCGAACCTTCGTGGGCGCCCCACACGGCGCTGAATTTGTAGTACCAGGGCAGCGCGCTGTTGGAGTTATTGGCCACATAGGCGACGGTGAAATCGTCGACCATAAAGGCGTAGGTCAGGCAGATAAAGGCGAACAGCATAAAGCTGAATTGCCCCCAGGCGGCTGGCTGCGCCAGGCTCATCCATTGTCGGTCACCGCGCCAGGCGCCAATCAGCGGCAGTGTCGCCTGCACCAGCGCCATGCACAGCGCCAGAATCATGGCCAGATGGCCGAGTTCGGGGATCATTGTGCGTACTCCGATGGGGACGCTTGCTTGGCCGCTTTGGCCGCGTCGTGTTTCTGCTGCATACCGCTCTGCTCCAGAGCCTGCATGACTTCTGGCGGCATATAGTTTTCATCGTGTTTGGCCAGCACTTCATCGGCAATCAGCACGCCACTGGCGTCGAGCTTGCCCATGGCGACAATGCCCTGCCCTTCGCGGAACAGGTCCGGGAGAATGCCGGTAAAGCGGATGGTCACGTTCTTGGCGCCATCGGTGACGACGAAGTCGGTGTCCAACGAATCGCTGGAACGCTTCACCGAGCCCTCCTCAACCAGGCCACCGGCACGAATGCGGGTGTCCTGCGGGGCTTCACCGTTGGCGATCTGCGTGGGGGTGTAGAACAGGTTGATGTTCTGCTGCAACGCGCTCAGGGCCAGAGCCACGGCGATGCCGACACCAGCAATGATGGCCAGGACGATATACAGGCGCTTTTTACGCACGGGGTTCACTTCGACTCCTCCCGGCGCAAACGACGCGCCTCGTCTTGCAGATAACGGCGACGCGCCAGGATTGGCAGCGCCACATTCAGCCCCAGCACAGCCAGGCTGATGGCATAACAGGACCAGACATAAGGCCCGTGGGTGCCCATGGCGATAAATTCGCTAAAGCTGGCAAAGCTCATTGGCCTTTCTCCACCTGCGCTTTCACCTCGGCTTTTGCCCAGCTGCTGCGCGCTTCGCGCTTGAGCACTTCCAGACGCATACGCATCAGCAGCACCGCGCCAAAGAAGCAGTAGAAACCCAGCACCATAATCAGCAGTGGCATCCACATCTCGAACGGCATGGCCGGCTTGGATACCACGCTGAAGGTGGCGGGCTGGTGAAGGGTGTTCCACCACTCCACCGAGTATTTGATGATCGGGATATTCACCACGCCAACAATCGCCAGCACCGCGCAGGCCTTGGCGGCGCTGTCACGGTTGGTGATGGCATTGCCCAGGGCGATCACGCCGAAATACAGGAACAGCAGAATCAGCATCGAAGTCAGACGCGCATCCCACACCCAGTAGGTGCCCCAGGTCGGTTTACCCCATACCGCCCCAGTCACCAAGGCGATTACCGTCATCCAGGCGCCGATGGGCGCGGCCTGCTGCAGGGCGACGTCGGCCAGTTTCATCTTCCACACCAGGCCGACGATGCCGGCCACCGCCAGCATTACGTAGATCGACTGAGCGAGAAACGCCGCCGGCACATGGATATAGATGATGCGAAAGCTGTTGCCCTGCTGGTAATCCGGCGGCGCAAAGGCCAGGCCCCAGACTAGACCGACCATCAGCAGCACTGCAGCGGCCAGGGCCAACCACGGGAGCCAGCGGCGGCTGATTTCATAAAACCATTTGGGCGAGCCGAGCTTGTGAAACCACGTCCAGTTCATCAGGTTACTCATCAGTGCTAGGGCTGATCAGAGCGCAGGCAGGCACCCGGATCAACCGGCCATTTAGGCTTATTGTCTACTCAGCGACACTGATCGTCAGACCAGCGGCGATGGCAAAAGGTGTCAAGGTCACCGCCAATGCGGTGAGGCTGGCCAACCACAACAGGTGGCCGACCGCCGGCAATCCTTGCAGGCTGGCTTGTAACGCACCGCTGCCAAGAATCAGCACCGGGATGTACAACGGCAAAATCAGCAACGCGAGCAGCAGACCGCCGCGTTTGAGGCCCACGGTCAGCGCCGCACCCACTGCACCTAGCAGGCTCAGTACCGGCGTACCGAGTAGCAGGGAGATCAGCAGCACCGGCAGGCAGCGCCCTGGCAAACCGAGCATCAATGCCAGCAACGGCGCCAGCAGTACCAGCGCCAGGCCGGAGAACAGCCAGTGTGCCAGCACCTTGGCCAGAACCAGAAGAGCCAGGGGGTGCGGCGAAAGGACCCACTGCTCCAGCGAGCCGTCCTCAAAATCACTGCGAAACAGCCCGTCCAGCGAGAGCAGCACGGCCAATAAGGCCGCGACCCACACCAGCCCGGGCGAAAGGCTTTGTAACAACTGCGTCTGCGGTCCCACCGCCAGCGGAAACAACGCAATCACGATGGCGAAGAACACCAGCGGGTTGGCCAGCTCGGCCGGACGCCGGAACAACAAACGCGCCTCGCGAGCGAGCAATAGGCTAAAGACATTGCTCATAAAGGATGCTGCCCCAAATCAAGCTCGCGGTAACCGGCCGGTTTGACCGTCAATTCATGGTGGGTGGTCAGCACCACCAGGCCGCCCTGCTGACAATGCGCGGCCAGATGATTCTCCAATTGCGCCACCGCCGCTTTATCCAGCGCAGTAAATGGCTCATCCAGCACCCACAGCGGCGGTCCAGGCAGGTATAAACGCGCCAACGCGACACGGCGCTGCTGCCCGGCGGATAGCGTGTGACAGGGCACATCCTCAAACCCGCGCAACCCCACCGCCGCCAGCGCCTGCCAGATGGCATCACGCTCGGCGGGCTGATGCAGGGCGCAGAGCCAGGCGAGATTCTCCTCGGCGGTGAGCAAGCCCTTGATGCCGGCGGCATGGCCGATCCATAACAGATTGCGCGCCAGCTCGGCGCGCTGCGCCGTCAACGGGCGGCCGTTCAGGCGAATCTCACCCGCAGTCGGCTGCATCAACCCGGCCAGCAAACGCAGCAGACTGGTCTTGCCGCTACCGTTGGGGCCAGCCACCTGCAGCATCTCACCGGGAACCAGACGCAGCTCCAAACGCTCGAAGAGCATGCGCCAGTCTCGCTCACAGGCGAGCGCCACGGTTTCGAGAAGAGGACTGGTCAAGGCATCGGCACCTAAAATGGATGGCAAAAGCTGTTCAAGTCGGCAGAGTCTTGGCCGCTATACTGACGCAAGTGGAATGCGCAGCGAGCACAGAGGGTGCTTACAAAAGTAGCGAGCGATGGCCAGGCAAGGCGAAGTCAGTCGAGAAAGCGGAGTGTACGAGTAGTACATGAGCATTTTGAGACTGATTTCAACGCAGCATGGCCGAGCGCAATAATTTGTAAGCACCCTCTCAGACGGGGCGCGATTATACATGCCCAGCCTCGCTACCCGCAGCGGGCATTTTCGACAGGGTGTAACCCGCCAATGAGCGAAATCAGCAGTCCACGGCCTATTGCGCCAACGCCCCCCAGCACTCGCCCCAACGCCATAGCGGCTGATCTGGCGGTAAAACTGCTGCAGCCCATGCAAGGCCTACTGGCCAGCGGCGAAACCGCCAAGGCCGAAGTCATTGCCATGAAGGAAGTGGCACAAAGCTTCCAGATGTTGCTCAAGCTGACATTGAACAACGGCAGCCAGACCACCCTTGAAGCCAGCAGCCCACGCCCGCTTGCCCAGGGCACCTCACTGGCAGTAACAGCCTTGTCAGACACGCGCCTGGCCCTGTCGGTACTGATGGGCGGCGAAAAACCCCTGACCAGCCTGAACCTCGACCAGTTGCCGGTTGGCACTCTGCTGCAGGGCAAGGTGGTGGCTCGCGAGCAACTGCTGCAGGGGCGCTCGCAGCAGGTCATCTACAAGGTGTTGGTCAGCCTGCTCAACACCCCCATGGCGGGCAGCAAGCTGTCTCTGGAAACCCCGCTGGCACTGCCTGTGGGCAGCCTGCTCAGCGCCCAAGTGCAAGGCAGTCAGTCGTTAAACTTCTTGCCGCTGAGCGGCCGTCTCGATCAACTCGCCCTGAGCCAGCAACTGGGCAGCCAAAGCAGCCGCCAAGGCTCACTGGAGGGTTTGTTCAGCGCCCTGCAAGGGCTGCGCGGCAATGCCCAAATGAGTGAAGGCCTGCGCACCAGCATCGACAAACTCTTCGGCGCCCTGCCCGATGCAGCTCAACTGAGCAGCCCCAAAGGCCTGGCCATGGCCCTGGAAAACAGCGGCATCCTGTTGGAAAGCAAATTGCTTGGCGGCCAGGGGCAAGCGCTGCCAACCGACCTGAAAGCCAACCTGCTGCGCTTGATCACCCAATTGCTACCTAATCTGTCAGCCGGCACACCACTGTCTGCTGCCAATGCTGGCTCAGCCCTGGCCCAGGCGATGCCAGCCTTGGCCCGCGACCTGCTCAGCAGTCTGGGTAAAGCTACGAGTCGTCAGCAAGCGCTGAACTTCCCCCTGCCCTCGCGCCTGTTGCAGGCAATGGAAGGTGAAGCCGACCTGGAAACCTTGTTGAAGCTGGCCGCTGCCGCCATCTCGCGTCTGCAGACCCATCAGCTCTCCAGCCTGGCACAGAGCCAGGTCGGCCCGGATGGCAACCTGCTCACCACCTGGCAACTGGAGCTGCCCATGCGCAACCAGCAGGAACTGGTGCCGTTGCAGGTAAAAATCCAGCGCGATGAAAGTAACCCGCAAGGCAAACCCGAGAAAAAGGAAACCCTGTGGAAAGTCGAGCTGGCCTTCGATCTTGATCCCCTGGGGCCTTTACAAGTGCAGGCGCAACTGGCCCTCGGTCGCCTGTCCAGTCAGCTGTGGGCCGAACGCAGCAGCACCGTCAGCCTGATTGAAGCAGAGCTGGATAACCTGCGTCAGCGTCTGAACGGCGCCGGCGTGCAGGTGGGTGAGTTGGTTTGCAGCCAGGGCACACCGCCCCGAGGGCCGCGCACGACTCTAGAACAACGCTGGGTGGATGAAACCGCATGAAGAAGACCGCCCCCCGCCAAGCCATCGCCCTCACCTACGACGGTCAGAATGCGCCCGTACTCAGCGCTAAAGGCGATGAGGAGTTGGCCGAAGCCATTCTCGCCATCGCCCGCGAATACGAAGTACCTATCTACGAAAATGCCGAACTGGTGCGCCTGTTGGCGAGACTGGAGCTGGGCGATGCGATTCCCGAGCAGCTGTATCGTTGTATCGCGGAAATCATTGCCTTTGCCTGGTACCTGAAAGGTAAATCGCCGGCCGGCAGTGAACGCGATACGGATATCACCCCACCGCTGCGCCTATTGGAAGGCCCCGCACATTGAGGGCTGTTTGAGGATTGGGAAAATCAGGAACGCTGCAGCTTGGCCTGCTGCATCTTGCTAACCAGCTCAGCCTCGGCCTTGCTCAAGCCGCAGGACTGAGTCAAATCATCTACGCTGGCGCCCATGCCGGCCAAGCGCGCGGCCTGGGTGAACGACAGACTGCTAGGGTCGCGCTGCTCAATCTGACTGAGTTTGTCCGGTAAAGGCGCGACAATGCGGCGCAATTCATGCAATTCCTCGCCCATCTGTACGCTGCCGGTCAGGTAGGCATCCAGACGCCGGCTAAGCTCCTTGAGCCGCCGGTCACGCACTGCATCACGCTCGCCTTGCAGCTGTATGGCATCGCGTAGCTGCCGGGTCAGCCAGACGCATGCACCTATCAGCCCCAAACAAACCAAGGCCAGCCCGATCAGCAGCGCGTCGAGCATCGCTTAGATGCTCTCCAGGTCGGACCACTCTTCTTCGCTCATCATCTTATCCAGCTCAACCAGAATCAGCAGCTCACCGTTCTTGTTGCAAACACCCTGGATAAACTTGGCAGACTCGTCGTTGCCAACATTCGGCGCGGTCTCCACTTCCGATTGGCGCAGATAAACCACTTCGGCCACGCTATCGACCAGGATGCCAACCACTTGTTTGTCGGCCTCGATAATCACAACACGGGTGTTATCGGTCACCTCAGTGGAGTCCAGGCCGAAACGCTGACGCGTGTCGATCACGGTCACCACGTTGCCGCGCAGGTTGATGATGCCCAGCACATAGCTCGGAGCACCCGGCACCGGGGCAATCTCGGTATAGCGCAGGACTTCCTGAACCTGCATCACATTGATGCCATAGGTTTCGTTGTCCAGGCGGAACGTTACCCACTGCAGAATCGGATCATCAGAACCTTGTGCAGAACTCTTCTTCATGTCCCTAGCCTCGTCATGAACCGCTCGCGGCGGCGATCGCGGGTGTATACCCCGCTGTGATTACTATAGTTGCAAAGCTGAGCACATCGCACAGCCCGGCGTTATTCAATGCATCTGGTTGGCAGCCATGCGCTTGGCCGCACCACTGGCAATCAACTCCGCCAGGGATGCGACATCTAGCAGGGCGCACATATGTTCGATAACCGTACCCGCCAGCCACGGACGCTGGGTGCGCTGACTGCGCCATTTGACCTCGTTGGGATCTAGACGAATCGAGCGGCTGACTTGATGAACCGCCAGCCCCCATTCATAGCCCTCAACGGAAATCACATACTGCAACCCTTCGCGAAAGTCATCACGGTAACGATCCGGCATCACCCAGCGCGCGGTATCCAGCACCTTCAGGTTGCCGGCCTGGCACGGCAGTATGCCGAGAAACCAGTCCGGCTGACCAAATAATGGCGTAAGTTCCTGACCGTCCAGAGGATAAATCGAGCCCAAACACGCCAGCGGAACCGCCAGGGTCAGCCCGGCCACATCAAACAACAAGCATTCAAATGGCTCTTGAGCCCACTCAGGCCGGCCCTGCAGCACGGGCTCAGGCACCACTAGCACCTGCGGCGTAGGCTGCTCCGCCTCGGCTACTACGGCCGCTTCAAGCACTTCTTGCGGCGGCTCGACGTGGACCTCAATGTCCGGCGCAGGTATCTCGATAGTGGGCAGCACCAACGGCCGCGGCGCCAGTTCAACCACAGGTTTGAGCGTGGTGGCCTGAACCTGCATCTGTAGCTGCGGCAGACTGCGCGCATCGCGCACCTGTTCCTCCAGCACCGCCGCCTCGAACTCATCCAGGGTGATGCTTTCGGCCAAATCCAACTCACTCGCAGCCTCCTGCAGCAAGCCGTCCAGATAGGACTGCAAGGCCAGTTGCGGACGTGTAGCGGTGGTTAGGGGACGATTCATGAATACAACCCGCAATAACAATCTGTACAGACTATCGGCCGCGCTAGCGGCAGACTTGAGCGTATATCTTCAGCATAGCCGTTCATCTCAGGCGACCTGTGCGGCAATCTGCTGCAACAGTAAATGCTTGAGCAACGCCCGGTAGGCAATTACACCACGGCTATTGTTGTCGAACTTTGACGGCGTAAGCCCTGCACGGCTGGCATCACGCAGACGCGTATCCACTGGAATGTACGCAGGCCACAGATGCTCAGGGTAACTGTTGCGCAACACCCTCAGCGTGCTCATAGAGGCCTGGGTACGCCGATCGAACAGGGTCGGCACAATGGTGTAAGGCAACGCCTGCTGACGCGAGCGGTTGATCATCGCCAGGGTATTGACCATCCGCTCCAGACCTTTGACGGCCAGAAACTCGGTCTGCACCGGAATCACCAGCTGCTGGCTGGCAGCTAGGGCATTGACCATCAGCACGCCGAGCAAGGGCGGACTGTCGATCACCGCATGATCGAAATCCTGCCAAAGCTGCGCCAGGCTCTTGGCAATCACCAGGCCCAGACCACTCTGCCCAGGCGATTGGCGCTCCAGGGTAGCCAGCGCAGTGCTCGACGGCAGCAGGGAAATACGCTCATCACTGGTAGACAACAGCAATTGCTGCGGCAAGCCGCGCGGCACGCTGCCCTTATGTTGGAACAGATCGAAGCTGCTGTGCTCCAGGCTATCCGGGTCGTGACCGAAATAGCTGGTCATCGACCCATGGGGATCGAGATCGACGATCACCACACGCTTGCCGGCATCAGCCAGCAGGCCTGCCAGAGCGATTGATGTGGTGGTCTTGCCGACCCCACCTTTTTGATTGGCTACTGCCCAGACTCTCATCGTTATCATCCTCCCGGTACAGCTGCTGCCAGACCGAGAACAGGGCCACCCTATCAGGCCGTTGAAAAACTACCTGCGTTGGCAATACTGCGTTAAAAGCAGGCTCGGAATGCTCATTTACAGCAGTAAACTCCGCTTCCTCTCCTGCTTTTGCCTTGTCTTGCCTGCCTCGCCTACGCTTTTCAACGGCCTGTTATGGGGCCGGCGACGGGGGATTGACGGCACCCGCTTGCGGGGCCGGCGCTGCCGGTGCTGGTGCAGGTTGCGTGCCAGCCCGCTGCAAGGCCGCATCGGGTTTGGCATTGGCACTGCCCACACCACTCACGCTACGGCGCACATCTAAATTGCGCGAAATCACCAACACCACCCGACGATTGCGCCCACGCCCCTCTGCGGTGGTGTTATCCGCTACGGGCTGGAACTCACCATAACCCACTGCCGCCAGACGATTGGGGTTGACTCCATCCATTGTCAGCATACGCACGATACTGGCAGCCCGCGCGGTGGACAGCTCCCAGTTGGTCGGGAACTGGGCCGTCTGAATCGGCAGATTATCGGTAAAGCCCTCCACATGGATCGGATTCTCGTAAGGTGTCAGAATTTTGGCTACTTTTTCGACAATGTCGAAAGCCGCATTGTTGGGAATAGCATCGCCGCTAGTAAACAAGAGGCTGGAGCTGAGTTCGATCTCGATCCACAACTCATTGCCACTGACCTTGAGCTGCCCGGACTGAATCAAGTCGCCAAATGCCTCACGCACGCTGCCGGCAATATTCTGCAAATCATCAGCAGATGACTGCGCGCTTTCCTCATCCACCTGCGAGCGCTCCGGCTCGGTGATACGTGGCCGCTCCTCACCCACCGGAATCGGCTTGATCGCCCGATCAGGCTGATTGAACACCCCGGTCAGGCTGTCAGAAAGAATCTTGTACTTACCTTCGTTGAGCGATGAAATCGAATACATGACCACGAAAAACGCGAACAGCAAGGTGATGAAGTCGGCATAGGAAACCAGCCAACGTTCGTGATTTTCATGTTCTTCTTGATGACGCCTGCGGGCCATGTGGTGTCCCCATCAATCCATAAAGCCTTGCAGCTTTAACTCGATGGAGCGCGGGTTTTCACCCTCGGCAATCGACAGGATGCCTTCGAGCAGCATTTCGCGATAACGCGACTGACGCTGGGCAATGGCCTTAAGTTTATTGCCAATTGGCAACAGCAACAGGTTGGCAAACCCCACGCCATAGATGGTGGCCACAAAGGCCACGGCAATCCCACTGCCGAGCATGCTCGGGTCAGCCAGATTGCCCATCACATGAATCAAGCCCATTACGGCGCCGATAATACCAATGGTAGGCGCGTAGCCGCCCATGCTTTCAAACACCTTGGCAGCCTGAATATCACGGCCTTCCTGGGTGTATAGATCGACTTCGAGAATACTGCGAATAGCCTCAGGCTCCGCGCCATCGACCAACAACTGCAAGCCTTTGCGGGCGTATGGGTCGGCTTCAACATCCGCCACCGCTTCCAGGCCAAGCAGGCCTTCCTTGCGTGCGGTCAGGCTCCAACCAACCACTCGGTTGATGCCACCGGCCAAGTCCACCCGTGGCGGAAAGAAAATCCAGCTGATGATGGCCAGAGCCCGCTTGAACACATTCATCGGCGCCTGCAAAAACGCCGCCCCCAGGGTGCCACCGATCACAATCAGCGCAGCAGGCCCATTGAGTAAAGCTCCGGCATGCCCCCCTTCGAGGTAGTTGCCGCCGAGGATGGCGACAAAGGCCAGGATGACCCCAATAAGGCTCAGTACATCCATTAAATGCAGGTCTCGGCCAGGTGCCTGCCAATATCATCAAGCGGGTAAATCGCATCAGCCAGGTTGCCTTTGACGATGGCCATGGGCATGCCGTAGATCACGCAACTGGCTTCGTCCTGCGCCCACACTTGGCTGCCGCCTTGCTTGAGCAGACGCGCGCCTTCACGGCCATCTGCGCCCATGCCGGTCAGCACCACAGCCAGCACCTTGTCGCCATAAGACTTGGCCACCGAGCCGAAGGTGATGTCCACACAGGGTTTGTAGTTCAGGCGCTCATCACCCGGAAGGATTTTTACCACGCCACGGGCATCAATCATCATCTGCTTGCCGCCAGGTGCCAGCAGAGCCAAGCCCGGACGCAAGGCATCACCATCTTCAGCTTCCTTGACGTTGATGCGGCACAGCTTATCGAGGCGTTCGGCAAAGGCCTTGGTAAAGGCTGCTGGCATATGCTGAATCAGCACAATCGGCGCCGGAAAATTAGCCGGCAGCTGGGTCAGTACACGCTGCAACGCCACCGGCCCACCTGTTGAGGTGCCGATCGCAACCAACTTATAGGATTTGCGTTTGGGCGCAGCACTGGCAACCGTCGGTGCTGCAGCAGCGGGGCGACCCGGCGCGCTGGTGGTGGCTGCAGGACGCGCGGCTGGCCTAGCTTGCCCTGCCAGGCTCGCGGCAGGAGCCGCCATAGGAGGCGGGCTCAGGCTACGGCGGTTACTGCGGGCAATGGTATGAATTTTCTCGCAGAGCAGCTGTTTGACCCGCTCCGGGTTGCGCGAGATATCCTCGAAATTCTTTGGCAGGAAGTCCACAGCACCGGCTTCAAGCGCATCCAAGGTTACGCGTGCGCCTTCGTGGGTCAGCGAGGAAAACATCAGAACCGGCGTAGGACAACGCTGCATGATGTTCCGCACAGCCGTGATGCCATCCATCATCGGCATCTCGTAATCCATGGTGATCACATCGGGCTTGAGTGCCTGCGCCTGTTCGATGGCTTCACGGCCGTTAGTGGCTGTACCGATTACCTGAATATTCGGGTCGGCTGAAAGAATTTCCGATACGCGCCGACGAAAAAAGCCGGAGTCATCAACCACCAACACCTTAACAGCCATAAACACTCCTAAACGACGCGACAGATAGCTGCGCCGCTAACAATCAAATACGCCGGGCGTAACGTTTAAGCATGCTCGGCACGTCAAGAATCAGGGCAATACGTCCATCACCGGTGATAGTCGCACCTGACATGCCTGGAGTGCCCTGCAGCATTTTGCCCAGAGGTTTGATAACCACCTCTTCCTGACCGACCAGTTGATCGACCACAAAGCCGATACGCTGACTGCCAACGGTAAGAATCACCACATGACCCTCGCCCTGCTCCACATGCGCGGCACTGCCGATCAGCCAGCGCTTGAGGTAGAACAACGGCAAGGCCTTATCACGCACGATCACCACTTCCTGGCCATCGACCACATTGGTCCGCGACAGGTCGAGGTGGAAGATTTCGTTGACATTGACCAGCGGGAAGGCAAATGCCTGATTGGCCAACATCACCATCAGCGTCGGCATGATCGCCAGGGTCAGCGGCACTTTGATGATGATCTTCGAGCCTTGGCCCTTGACCGAAAACACATTGACCGTGCCATTGAGCTGGGAAATCTTGGTTTTCACCACGTCCATGCCCACACCGCGACCAGACACATCGGAAATTTCGGTCTTGGTCGAAAAGCCCGGTGCAAAGATCAGGTTGTAGCACTCGAATTCGTTGAGACGGTCAGCAGCGTCTTTATCCAGCAGGCCTTTTTCCACGGCCTTGGCACGCAACTGGTCAGCATCCATGCCCTTGCCGTCGTCAGAGATCGACAAGAGGATGTGATCACCTTCCTGCTCGGCGGACAGTATCACCTTGCCGCCACGCTGCTTGCCCGAGGCTTCGCGCTCTTCCGGCATCTCGATACCGTGGTCGACCGCATTGCGCACCAAGTGCACCAGCGGATCGGCTAGGGCCTCGACCAAGTTCTTGTCGAGGTCGGTTTCCTCACCGACCAGCTCCAGGTTGATTTCTTTCTTGAGCTGACGCGCCAGGTCGCGGACCAGGCGCGGGAAGCGCCCGAAGACCTTTTTGATTGGCTGCATGCGGGTTTTCATTACCGCAGTCTGTAGGTCAGCCGTTACCACATCCAGATTGGACACAGCTTTAGCCATGGCCTCATCGCCGCTGCTGGCTCCCAGGCGCACCAAGCGGTTACGCACCAGCACCAACTCGCCGACCATGTTCATGATTTCATCCAGCCGTGCGGTATCGACCCGTACAGTGGTTTCCGCCTCGCTAGGCGGTGCAGCCTTCTCGGCTATAGGCGCGACGGCCGGAGCAGCAGGCGCCTTGGCAGGTTCCGCCTTGGCAGCAGGTTTTGCGGCGGGTTTTGCGGCGGCCTTGGCGGGCTCAGCAGGCTTGGCGGCAGGCGCTGGTGCAGCAGGTTTGATCGCTTCAGGCTCGACAAATTTGCCTTTACCATGCAGTTGATCAAGCAAATCTTCGAATTCATCGTCGGTAATATCACCGCTCGGCGCAGCAGCTGGCTCAGCTTTGGCCGCAGGTGCGGCAGGCGCTGCTACAGCAGGCGGCGGAACAAACTGGCCTTTACCATGCAACTGATCGAGCAGCGATTCAAACTCATCATCAGTGATTTCATCACCGGGTGCCGCTACAGGCTTGGCTGCAACAGGAGCAGTAGGTGCGGCTGCAACGTCAGACGCTACGAACTGACCTTTGCCATGTAGTTGGTCAAGCAGAGACTCGAACTCATCATCGGTGATTTCATCACTGCTGGCAGCACTAGGTGCTTGTGCTGGCGACTCATCCAAGGCGCCCAGTAAGTGTTCGAATTCACTGTCGGTGATATCGCCTGCAGCTTGCTCCACTTCTGGTTCAGGCTCGGCTTCAACAGGCACGGGCTCAGCGGCACCTGCAGGCTCAGCCAGGCGAGCCAAAGCGGCCAGCAGCGCTGGAGTGGCGGGAGTGAGATCGGTGCGTTCACGCACCTCGGTGAACATGCTGTTGACGGCATCCAGTGCTTCGAGCACCACATCCATCAACTCGGAATCGACGCGCCGCTCACCCTTGCGCAGGATGTCGAAGACGTTTTCTGCGATATGGCAGCACTCCACCAGCTCGTTGAGCTGGAGAAAACCGGCACCACCTTTGACGGTATGAAACCCGCGAAAAATAGCGTTGAGCAGATTCATGTCGTCCGGGCGACTTTCCAGCTCTACGAGCTGCTCGGACAGTAGTTCAAGAATCTCGCCGGCCTCTACCAGGAAGTCCTGGAGGATTTCTTCATCGGCGCCGAAGCTCATAAGACGTGCTCCTAAAATCCCAGGCTGGAAAGCAGGTCGTCGACATCATCCTGATTGGATGCGACGTCTTCACGCTTATCGGCATGAATCTGCGGACCTTCACCACTGGAAGGCTCTTTTTGTTTTTCTTGCTCGGCGCGGAGCAACTCATGGTTGTGCTCAATGCCGGCAAACTGGTCCACCTGACTGGCCATCAACACCAACTTCAGCAGATTGCTTTCCACTTCAGTCACCAGCTGCGTGACACGCTTGATCACTTGACCGGTCAGGTCCTGATAGTCCTGAGCCAGCAAAATATCGTTGAGGTGCCCAGACAATTTGGCACCATCGCGCTCACTGCGCGCCAGAAACAGCTCAACACGCTTGGCCAGTTCACGGAAGCCATCGGCGCTCATTTCGCGGCGCATAAAGCGCCCCCAGTCAGCACTCAGGCTTTGCGCTTCATCGCTGAGGTCGTTAACCAACGGCGCACTCTGCTCGACCAGATCCATGGTGCGATTGGCCGCTTTTTCGGTCATCGTTACCACGTAATTCAGACGCTCAGTAGCATCGGTGATTTGCGAAACCTCCGTGGCATGCGGCATACGGGGGTCGAGCTGGAAATTGACGATGGCATTATGCAGCTCACGGGTCAGCTTACCGACCTCGTGATACAGGCCACGATCACGCACCTTGTTAAGCTCATGTATCAGTTCTACCGCTTCACCAAATTTGCCTTGTTCCAGGCTGTCTACCAGTTGGCGAGCGTTGTGTTTCAGAGTCGACTCAAGATCACCCTGAACGGAATCTTTATGTTCCATAGCACCCTCATGGCAGACATCAGCCGTTGACTCGCTCGAAGATCTTTTCAATCTTCTCTTTCAGTACCTGGGCGGTGAACGGCTTGACCACATAACCGTTAACCCCAGCCTGGGCTGCCTCGATGATCTGATCACGCTTGGCTTCTGCGGTAACCATCAACACCGGCAGAGTTTTCAAGCGCTCATCGGCGCGCACCGCGCGCAGCAGGTCAATACCGGTCATGCCGGGCATGTTCCAGTCCGTCACCAAAAAGTCAAAACTGCCGCTTTGCAGCATGGGCAGCGCAGTGACGCCATCATCGGCTTCCGCTGTGTTGGTGAACCCCAAGTCACGCAGGAGGTTCTTGATGATCCGTCGCATCGTTGAAAAGTCATCAACGATGAGGATTTTCATGTTCTTGTCCAAGTCGACCTCCGTACAGTCCCAAACGCACCCAGCAACCTGCATGCGCTTTTAATCGTGAAACCGGCCTAGCGATAACGAATGCTGTTCAATGTGCGCGCCACTCACCCAAACGAGCGCGTAAACGAGCGGCACACTGACTGTGTAGCTGGCTTACACGAGATTCGCTAACCCCCAACACCTCGCCGATCTCTTTAAGATTCAATTCTTCATCGTAATATAGCGCTAACACTAGACGCTCGCGCTCCGGCAGGTTGGCAATGGCATCCGCCAGGGCCGCCTGAAAGCGTTCATCTTCCAGATCACGAGAAGGTTCAAGGTGGTTGCTGCCCGCGTCTTCACCCAGCCCACCGTGCTCACCGTCCTGTAACAGGTCGTCGAAACTGAACAGACGGCTGCCTAAAGTGTCGCCAAGAATGCCGTAGTAATCCTCGAGACTCAATTGGAGTTCGGCCGCAACCTCTTGATCTTTAGCGTCTCTGCCGGTTCTGGCTTCAATTTTTCTAATCGCATCACTGACCATGCGACTATTGCGGTGCACCGAACGGGGTGCCCAATCACCTTTACGCACTTCATCAAGCATAGAGCCGCGAATACGAATACCTGCAAATGTCTCGAAACTGGCGCCTTTACTGGAGTCGTATTTTTTTGACGCTTCGAGCAGGCCGATCATCCCGGCCTGAATCAGATCGTCAACCTGCACATTAGCCGGTAGCCGGGCCAACAGGTGATAGGCAATGCGTTTGACCAGAGGCGCGTAGCGCTCGATCAACTGGTGCTGGGAGTCCTGCGCCTGCGCCTTGCTATACATACGAAGTCCAGAGGCTGCTGTCATATGGCCGTATCTGCGATCGGTTGCTGCACCAGACGCTCAACGAAAAATTCCAAATGGCCGCGCGGGTTGGCCGGTAACGGCCAAGCGTCGACTTTCTGGGCTATCGCCTTAAACGCCAGCGCACACTTCGAGCGCGGGAAGGCTTCGTAGACCGCACGCTGCTTCTGCACGGCCTTGCGTACTGACTCGTCGTAAGGCACCGCACCTACATATTGCAGGGCAACGTCGAGAAAACGATCAGTGACTTTGGTTAGCTTAGCAAAGAGGTTGCGACCTTCCTGCGGGCTGTGGGCCATATTGGCCAATACGCGAAAACGATTCATGCCGTGGTCACGGTTGAGCAGCTTAATCAGCGCGTAGGCGTCGGTGATCGAGGTCGGCTCATCACACACTACCACCAGTACTTCCTGGGCGGCGCGCACAAAACTAACCACGCCATCACCGATGCCGGCTGCGGTGTCGATAATCAGCACATCGAGGTTGTCGCTGATATCGCTGAAGGCCTGGATCAGCCCCGCATGTTGCATCGGAGTCAACTGCACCATGCTCTGAATACCAGACGCTGCCGGTACGATACGAATGCCGCCCGGCCCCTGCAGCAACACATCACGCAGTTCGCACTCGCCACTGATGACGTCTTCCAGAGTGCGTTTGGCGCTCAGGCCAAGCAGCACATCGACGTTGGCCAAGCCCAGGTCGGCGTCCATCAGCATCACCCGGCGGCCGAGATCAGCCAGGGCCAACGCCAAGTTCACCGAGACGTTGGTCTTACCGACGCCACCTTTGCCGCCAGTCACCGCAATCACCTGTACGGGATGCATACCCATATTTCTAAACACCTTGTCTAACTTCGACTGGAGCCACTTGGCCGGCTAAGCGCGGTTCAATCCCAACAGCCTGACGCTTAGCTGACGCGCCGTGCGGGTTGCTGGTAAAGGCCGGCAAAAATCTCCGCCATCGTATCCTCACTTGGATCCTGGGTCGCCTGCAGCCCTACAGCTCGGCTAACCAATTGATGACTGCGAGGTATCTGCAGGTCATCGGGAATGCGTGGCCCATCAGTGAGATAGGCTACCGGTAGACGCTGGCTAATAGCCAGTCCTAAAACCTCACCCAGGCTGGTGGCTTCATCTGCTTTGGTCAGGATGCAGCCAGACAAGCCGCAGCGCTTATAACTATGGTAGGCGGCTTTTAGCACTTGGCCCTGGCTAGTAGCGGCCATTACCAGATAATTTTTTGCGTTGACGCCGCGGCTGGCCAGGGTTTCCAGCTGCATGCGCAAGGCCGGATCGTTAGCCGGCAGGCCGGCTGTATCGATCAGCACCACACGCTTGCGCGCCAGCGGGGCCAGAGCCTGGGTCAAAGACTGCCCCGGATCGACCAGGGTCACCGGAACATTGAGAATGCGCCCCAGGGTCTTGAGTTGCTCCTGAGCACCGATGCGGTAGCTATCCAGGCTAACCAGGGCAATATGCTGCGCGCCGTACTTGAGCACGTAACGCGCAGCCAGCTTGGCCAGGGTGGTGGTTTTACCCATGCCGGCCGGGCCGACCAGAGCGATCACACCGCCCTCTTCCATCGGCTCCTGCTTCGGCGTCTTGATCGCGTGAGCCAGATGCGCCAGCAGCATGCGCCAGGCCTGGCGGGGCTCTGTCAGGGTGTTGACACGCTCCAGCAAGGCTTTCGACAGCTCGGCAGACAGCCCCATGCGCTGCAGGCGGCGCCACAGATTGGCTTGCTGCGGGCGGCGGTTCTGCAATTGGCCCCAGGCAATTGAACCCAACTGCACTTCGATCAACTCACGCAGACCATGCAACTCGAAACGCATGGCGTCCAGGGCACGCTGATCGGTTGCCGCAGCAGGCGCAACCTGAGACTTGCGCATCACGGCAGCCAAGCTGTCAGCAGGCAGGCTGTCGGCAGCGCCAAACAGCTGGCGGTCCTTGCCGGCATCAACCTGGGTGCGGGTGGTCAGCTCGGCCTGGGCCGTGGCGATTTTTGCCTGGGTCTTGCGCAGCTCGGCTTCCAGCGCAGGGTTTGGCTGACGGGCCGGTGCGGCAGGCACCTGATAATCCAGCGCGGCGGTCAGTTCGACACCGCCGGCTACCCGGCGATTGCCAATGATCGAGGCATCGGCACCCAGCTCATCACGCACCAACTTCATGGCGGTACGCATATCGGCGGCGAAAAAGCGTTTGACCTGCATGGCCTGTAACCTCGGTTAGTTCTGCCCCACCGTGGCAACGATGGTGACCTGCTTGTTATCCGGAATTTCCTGGTATGCCAGTACATGGATACTCGGAACCGCCAGCCGCGCGAATCGCGAGAGCATCGCCCGGACCGGACCGGCCACCAGCAGTATCACTGGCTTGCCGAGCATCTCCTGGCGCTGCGCCGCTTCCACCAGGGAACGCTGCAGCTTCTCGGCCATGCCAGGCTCCAGGAGGATGCCCTCCTCGGAGCCTTGACCGGCCTTCTGAATACTGTTGAGCAATATCTGTTCCAACCTGGGTTCAAGGGTGATCACAGGCAGCTCCAGCTCTAGTCCCACAATGCTTTGCACGATTGCACGGGCCAACGCGACACGCACCGCCGCCACCATCGCGGCGGGATCTTGACTCTTGACCGCGACATTGGCGATGGCCTCGGCGATGGTGCGGATATCGCGCACTGGCACCTGCTCCTGCAGCAAGGTCTGCAGCACTTTGAGTAAGGTCGACAGGGTAATCATCCCCGGCACCAGCTCCTCGGCCAGCTTGGGCGAACTTTTGGCCAGCAGCTGCATAAGCTGCTGTACTTCTTCGTGACCAAGCAGCTCATGAGCGTGCTTGTGCAGCACCTGGTTGAGGTGGGTGGCGACCACGGTGCTGGCGTCCACCACGGTGTAGCCGAGTGACTGCGCCTGATCGCGCTGAGTCGGGTCAATCCACACCGCCTCCAGGCCAAAGGCCGGGTCTTTGGCGGCGATGCCGTTAAGCGGGCCGAACACCTGGCCAGGATTGATCGCTAACTCACGATCCGGATACACCTCAGCCTCGGCCACACTGACGCCCATCAGCGTCAGGCGATAGGCATTGGGCTGCAGATCGAGATTGTCGCGAATATGCACCGAGGGCATGAGAAAGCCCATCTCCTGGGAGAGCTTCTTGCGTACGCCCTTAATCCGCGCCAGCAGCTGGCCACCCTGATTGCGATCCACCAGCGGAATCAGGCGATAGCCCACTTCCAGACCGACCATATCCACCGGCGTCACATCGTCCCAGCCCAGTTCCTTGACTTCCTGGCTCTTCTGCGCCGGCAGCAATTCCTGCTGACGCTGCACTTCCTTGATCTCGTTTTCCTTGGTCGCACGTTGCTTGTTGGCAATCCAGTAAGCAGCGCCAGCAGCCACCAGGCCCAGGCTGATAAAGGAAAAATGCGGCATGCCGGGCACCAGGCCCATGGCAATCATGACCGCAGCCGTCACCGCCAGCGCGCGCGGCGAAGCAAACATCTGCCGATTAACCTGGGCACCCATGTCTTCCGAACTGGATACGCGGGTCACCATGATCGCTGCGGCAGTCGACAGCAGCAGCGAAGGAATCTGCGCCACCAGACCATCACCGATGGTCAGCAGGGTGTAGATGCGCCCGGCATCAACAAAACTCAGAGAGTGCTGGAACATGCCGATGGCGATACCGCCGATCAGGTTGATAAACAGAATCAGCAAACCGGCAATTGCATCGCCGCGCACGAACTTACTGGCACCGTCCATGGAGCCGTAGAAGTCAGCCTCCTGGGACACCTCAGAACGGCGCTTCTTGGCTTCAACCTGATCAATCAGCCCCGCGTTCAGGTCGGCGTCGATGGCCATCTGCTTGCCAGGCATGGCATCCAGGGTGAAACGTGCGCTGACTTCGGAGATACGCCCAGCGCCCTTGGTCACCACCACGAAGTTGATAATCATGAGGATGGCGAACACCACGATACCGACCACATAGTTGCCGCCAATCACCACCTCGCCGAAGGCCTGGATCACCTTACCGGCAGCGTCGTTACCGTCTTGGCCATTAAGCAGCACCACCCGCGTGGAGGCGACGTTGAGGGCCAAACGCAACAAGGTTGCCGCCAGCAGAATGGTTGGGAAAACGGCGAAATCCAGCGGACGCAAGGCGTAGATCGCCACCAGCAGCACCACAATCGACAGGGCAATACTGAAGGTGAACAGCACATCAAGGAGGAACGGCGGAATCGGCAGCATGACCATGCCGAGCATGACCAGCAGCATCAGCGGTATGCCCAGATTGCCCTGCTTCAACCC
This sequence comes from Pseudomonas sp. C7.1, assembly GCF_056312395.1. NCBI lineage: Bacteria > Pseudomonadati > Pseudomonadota > Gammaproteobacteria > Pseudomonadales > Pseudomonadaceae > Pseudomonas > Pseudomonas sp. C7.1. The sequence continues at coordinate 2,224,819 of NZ_JBWDTL010000003.1, forward strand.
CGACAGGTTGCTGCGCACATCACCGATCATTTGTGAGCGATCTATTGCCACACCACTACCCCAGCCAATTCAATCTTTTGACGCGACCGCGCCTTTGGGAAGGGTTTTGCAAGAAGCTGTCCAACTTTGCCCGCGCGGGGTGAGGGATGAGTCGCGCAGGAAGGGTTAGCCGCTGAGCCGATAATCGCTCAATGCCACTATTTGAGGGCGGCGCAACCCGTCGCTGCGCGGGCCTGCTAGCCCAACCTACTCGCGGGGCGAGAAACTAGTAGGCCGTTGAAAAACCACCTGCCAGTCGGCGAGCATCAATCGCTCGATGGGTATCGCTTCGCTCAACCCATCCTACAGTTCGCGCTATTCATCGCGGCGTAAATCCGGCGGGATTGGCACATCCGGCAACGGCCCCGGGCGCTTGCCCTTGCCCGCCTGGTACTGGCGCAGCTGGTAGACGTAAGCCAGTACCTGGGCGATGGCCAGGTACAGGCCGGCGGGGATTTCCTGATCCAGCTCGGTGGAATAGAACACCGCTCGCGCCAAGGCCGGCGACTCCAGCACCATGACCTTATGCTCATTGGCGATTTCTCGAATTTTCAAGGCCGTGAAATCGCCACCCTTGGCCAGCAGCACCGGCGCACTGCCCTTGGCAGGGTCGTACTTCAAGGCCACGGCAAAATGCGTCGGGTTGGTGATGACCACGTCGGCGTCGGGCACCGACTGCATCATGCGCCGCTCGGCCATTTCCCGCTGCAGCTGGCGAATACGCTGCTTGACCTCAGGCTTACCCTCGCTGTCCTTGTACTCGTCGCGCACTTCCTGCTTGGTCATCATCTGCTTCTGCTTGCTGCTCCAGAGCTGAAATGGCACATCCACAGCGGCAATCAGAATCAACCCGCAGGACATCCACAACGCGCTCCAGCCCACCACGGTAACGGCGTGCAAGATGGCTGACTCAATCGGTTCATGGACGATCGCCAGCAAATCATCCTGCCAAGCAGACAGCACCGCTATCCCCACCAGCAGAATCAGGATGAACTTGGCCAGGGCTTTGAGCAGCTCGGCCAGCGCTTGCACGGAGAACATCCGTTTAAGCCCGGCCAGCGGGTCCATCCGACTGGCCTTGGGCGCCATGGCTTCGGCAGAGAACAGCCAGCCGCCGAGAGAAATCGGCCCCACAATTGAGACAATCAGCAGCAGGATAAACAACGGGAATAAGGCCTCCATAGCAACCTGCCCGGAAGCCGCCAGCCAAAGCCCCATGCTGCGCTCATCCATGATCACGTCACGGGGCAGTGCGAAGTTGCCACGCATGATGTCGAACATGGCATTGGCGATACTGCCGCCAAAAGCCAGCATGCCACCAAAACCGCCGAGGGTTACTGCCAGGGTATTAAGCTCTTTGGAACGAGCAATCTGACCCTTTTCACGGGATTCGCGTAAGCGCTTCTCCGTGGGCTCCTCGCTTTTTTCGGCACCGCTTTCGGATTCGGCCATCGCCTAACTCGCCCCCGCCATTTCACGAAGAAATTGCAAAGCCTCAGTGGCAAACACCTGGTACTGCGCAAGGATATCGGCCATGCCGATCCAGACGATCACCATGCCCAGCACCAGGGTCAACGGAAAACCGATGGAGAAAATATTCAGCTGCGGCGCAGCGCGGGTCATGACCCCGAATGCCAGATTGACCACCAGCAGCGCGGTGACGGCCGGCAATACCATAAGCAAGGCAGCAGCCAGCACCCAGCTCAGCTTATTGGCAATTGCCCAGTAGTTCTGCACCAGAAAACCACCCCCCACTGGCAGGGTGAAAAAACTCTCGGTCAACACTTCGAAGACCACCAAATGGGCGTTCATGGCGAGAAACAGCAGGGTCACCAGAATCATGAATACCTGGCCAATCACCGGCACCGAAATACCGTTGGCTGGGTCAATCATGGAGGCAAAGCCCAGGCCCATCTGCATCGCCACGATTTGCCCGGCAATTACAAAAACCTGGAAAAGCAGCTGCAGCACAAAGCCCAGCATCACGCCGATGAGTATTTCCTGGGCGATCCAGATAAATGCCTGCAGGTTGATGGCATCAATCACCGGCATCGGCGGTAGGGTCGGCATGATCACCAGGCAGATGGCCAGAGAGAGATACAGACGCACGCGCGTCGACACCAGCTGAGTGCCGATGATCGGCATAAACATCAGCAGCGCGGCAATGCGAAACAGCGGCAGCAGAAAGCTGCCCACCCAGGCCCCTATCTGCTCGTTGCTTAGCTCGAACATATCAGCCAATCAACAGCGGAATGTTCATGATCAGGTTCTCGGTGTACTCCATCAGCTCACGCACCAGCCAGGGCCCGGCAATGATCAGAACCACCAGAATCACCAACAGACGTGGCAGAAAGCTCAAGGTTTGCTCGTTGATCTGGGTCGCGGCCTGGAACATCGCAACCAGCAAGCCGACGATCAGGCTGGGAACCACAATGATCGCCACGATGCTGGCGGTCAGCCACAGGGCTCCACGCACCAGGTCCACTGCCACTTCAGGGGTCATGCCTAAAACCCTCCAAAGCTGGCGGCCAGGGTGCCCATAATCAGCGCCCAGCCATCGATCAAGACAAACAGCATGATCTTAAACGGCAAGGAAATGATCAGCGGCGAGAGCATCATCATGCCCATTGCCATCAGGATACTGGCCACCACCATGTCGATGATCAGAAACGGGATAAAGATCATAAAACCGATCTGGAAGGCAGTTTTCAGCTCGGAGGTGACAAACGCCGGCACCAGAATAGTCAGCGGCGCCTCTTCCGGGCTGGCGATATCGGTGCGTTTGGACAGGCGTACAAACAGCTCCAGGTCGCTTTCACGGGTCTGCGCCAGCATAAAGTTCTTGATCGGCCCTTCGGCCTTGAGAATCGCTTCCTGCGCCGGCATCTGCTCGTTCAAATAGGGCTGCAATGCCTCGCGGTTAATCTGATCAAACACCGGGGCCATGATAAACATGGTCAAAAACAGCGCCAGACCGACCAGAATCTGGTTCGAAGGCGTTTGCTGCAGTCCCAGGGCCTGACGCAGAATCGAGAAGACAATGATGATCCGGGTAAAGCTGGTCATCAGCATGACAAACGCTGGAATAAAACTCAGCGCAGTCATGATCAGCAGAATCTGTAGGCTGACCGAATACTCCTGCTGCCCAGCCGCGTCGGTGCTCAGGGTAATTGCCGGAATCGACAGCGGGTTGCTGCCCGACTGAATCAAGGTGCTGGCAGTCGGCGGATCTGCAGCGAGCGCCAGCGAAGCACCCAGGCTAAAAACCAATACCAGCAACAAACGCAGCATCAGGGCTTGTCCTTCTGGTCCTTGCCCAACAGCTCCATCAAGCGCTGGGCAAACTCGGTCGAGGCTGGCTCGGCATCCGGCAAATGCACCGGTTCTTTCAGCACATGCAATGAGGTGATGTTGCCTGGCGTCAGCCCCAGCAACACCTGCTCATTACCCACCTGCACCAGCACCAGGCGATCACGCGGCCCCAAGGCCTGGGTTGCCAGCACTTTGATCACCTGGCCGCCACGCGGCACGATCTGCTGCACCCGGCGCATCAGCCAGGCCAGCAGAAAGATCAGGCCAATCACCAACAGCAGGCCCAGCAGCAACTGCACAAGTTGCCCGCCCATGCCCGTTCCGGCAAGGGGTACGGCCGTTTGCGCTGCCGGCTCGGCAGCCATTGCAGCAAAGGGTAGAGCCAGGCCCAGCAGAAGGGTTCTAGGCATGGTTAGCGCAGCTTCTTGATGCGTTCGCTTGGGCTGATCACGTCAGTCAGGCGAATGCCGAACTTCTCATTCACTACCACCACCTCGCCGTGGGCAATCAGGGTGCCGTTGACCAGCACATCAAGCGGCTCCCCTGCCAGGCGATCCAACTCAACGACCGACCCTTGATTGAGCTGCAGCAGGTTGCGAATGGTGATGTCGGTGCTGCCGACCTCCATGGAGATCGACACCGGGATATCCAGAATCACATCCAGGTTCGGCCCATCGAGGTTAACCGGCAAATTCATTTTCGGCGCGCTGTCGAACTCTTCCATTGGCGCACGCGGCGCCGCCGGCACCGGGTCGCTGGCGGCGAGCATGGCGTCTATATCATCCTGTCCGGCATCGCCGGCCTCAGACAATGCAGCCGCCCACTCATCGGCAAGTGCCTGCTCCTCCGGGGAGCTTGCTTCTTCGCCTTCGTCTACATTTTCGTTTTCGTCTGCCATCGTTTTTCCTCGGCTGGCGTTGAATAGGGGAATTAGCGGTTACGCTCAATGGGGCCGAGCACCTGCAAAGCCAGCTTGCCTTTGTGCGCCCCCATCTTGACCTTGAATGAGGGCACGCCATTGGCGCACAGCACCACGCTTTCCGGCAGTTCCACCGGTATCACGTCACCGGGTTGCATATGCAAAATGTCGCGCAGCTTGAGCTGACGACGGGCAACAGTCGCGCCCAGCGGTATGCTGACGCCGAGAATGTCTTCGCGCAGCGCCTTGACCCAGCGCTCGTCCTGATCGTCGACATCGGACTGAAAGCCGGCGTCGAGCATCTCGCGGATCGGCTCGATCATCGAATAGGGCATGGTGATATGCAGGTCGCCGCCACCGCCGTCCAGCTCGATATGGAAGGTGGACACCACAATCACTTCACTGGGGCTGACGATGTTGGCCAGCGCCGGGTTTACTTCCGAGTTGACGTACTCGAAGTTGATATCCATCACCGCGTGCCAAGCTTCCTTGAGGTCGATAAACGCCTGGTCCAGCACCATACGCACTACACGCAGCTCGGTGGGTGTGAACTCGCGCCCCTCGATCTTGGCGTGACGGCCGTCACCACCAAAGAAGTTATCCACCAGTTTGAACACCAGCTTGGCGTCGAGAATAAACAGGCCGGTGCCGCGCAACGGCTTCATCTTCACCAGATTCAAGCTGGTTGGCACATACAGCGAGTGCACGTACTCGCCGAACTTCATCACTTGCACGCCGCCCACGGCCACATCGGCGGAGCGGCGCAGAAGGTTGAACATGCTGATGCGGGTATAGCGGGCAAAACGCTCGTTGATCATCTCAAGCGTTGGCATGCGCCCACGGACAATCCGGTCCTGGCTGGTCAGGTCATATTGTTTGACGCTTCCCGGTTCGGCTTCGTCCTCGGTTTCAACCAAGCCGTCATCGACGCCATGCAACAGGGCATCGATTTCATCCTGGGAAAGCAGGTCTTGCACAGCCATATACGGCTCCTGATTACTGCAACACGAGGTTGGTGAACAGCACTTGCTCGACCGTGACCTTGCCGGTCTCTTTCTCGGCCAGCTCCTGCACGCTGGCGGTCGCCTGCTGGCGCAGCATTTCCTTGCCCACCGGGGTGATCAGGGAAGCAAAATCCTGACCGGAAAACAGCATCACCAGGCGGTTGCGCAATACGGGCATATGCACCTTGAGCGCATCCAGGGCCGCTTGATCACGGGTCATCAAGGCCACGCTGACCTGCATGTAACGGGCACGGCCCTGATGGTTGAAATTCACCACGAAGGCCGGCGACAACTCTTCATAGATCGCCGCCTGCTTGACTGGCACCGCAGGCTCAGCGCTGGCGTCTGCCTTGGCCTCATCAGCGCCGGCATCCTTCTTGTTCAGAAAGAACCAGGTGCCCCCAACGGAAAGGCCCACAGCCAGCAGCACAACAATAACGATGATGATGATCAGCTTCATTTTGCCGGCTGGTTTCGCCTCGGCATTTTCCGCTGCAGGTGCTGCTTCTTTCTTAGCCATGCCAATAATCCGTCGTTATTCGGAGTTCTATCCGTTTTCAAAGGGTTAAGAGCAAGTGTTATGCCAGTCTGTCAACAAACCTGCTCAATGCGGGTGACCCAGCACCGGAGGGTGATGTGGCCAAGGCATCAGGTAAACGCACGCCCCAAACAAAATCGCCCGACTCCCACACATGGGAGCCGGGCGAAATGCAGTTTAGATCAGTGGGGCAAGCAACTACAGCAGCAAGCACGCTATGCGTAGTAATCAACCAAGCCACGGGCACTTACAGACGTCGCACGGGCCGATTCGACAGTGCTTGAATGCAGCTCCTCATCTGCGCCGAGCAACTCGTTGGAGGAGCCACCGCGACCTTTACCGCCATTGCCCTCCTGCCCTTGCCAACCGCGACTGAGCGACTGGTCGGAGACGTTCACATCCAGCTGGTTCATGCCCTGCTGGGCAAACAGCTCACGCAGGCGGTGCATCTGCGCATCCAGCGCCTCACGCACCCCGGCATGCGGGCTGGCGAAGGTGACCTGGCTCTGCTCCTGGTTGACACTGATGCGCACCTCCAAACGGCCCAACTCGGCAGGATCAAGCTGAATCTCGGCGGACTTGAGGTTCTGGCTAGACATCACCATCACCCGATCCACCACCGCTTCGCTCCAGCCGCCCTGCTGCATAGGCACCGGCGGGCCTGCCAGCAGTGGCGCGCGCGCCTGGGTGGCTTGCTGAGTTATCGCCTGAGTCAGTGCATTAAGCTTGCTGACAAAATTCTCCGGCGTGCTATTCGCCGTACCTTCCTTCAGCGCTTCAAGGCTTTTGCCGGTGAGGGCTTCGAGCTGTAATTCCGGTAGCTCTAGGGCATCGCCTTCCACCGGCACTTCATCCTGCATTACCTGGCTGGCCAACAGGCTCTGACTTGCACTCTGCGTCGCCAGACTGGCCTGAGCCAAGGGTGCTGCGGCCTGTTCGGCCAGCGCTTTTTCCTTCGCACCCATTTCCAATGCCATGCGCACTGCCGGCAGTTGGTTGAGCACATCCAGCTCAGCATCGAAGCTGGCCTCGGTCATGCTTGCCGGCCCTGAGCTGGCCAGGTTGCCGCTGGTCACCAGCAGTGGCGCAGGCTCGGTGTCGAGCGCCAACGCCTCATCCTCCGCCGCCGGCAACTCGCCAGTTATCCCAAGCAACAGCAGCGGATCGAGCACCGCACCCTCGCTTGCCGGGTCAGTCGGCAAAGGCTTGCCGCTATCGGCAACTTCGGCCTGTCCAGCGGCAGCCTGCGCCTGAGCATCTTCTGGCTCATCTTTATCAACCTTGCTCTCACGCGCAGGCTTATCAGGCGCATCACTGCGTTCTGCCGCCTTGGCCTGACGCTCCTTCGCATACACCTGAGAGAAGCTGGAAGCCTCATTTCTATTAGGCTGCGCGGGTTTTTCCGGCGGTTTTGATGCAGCAGCCCGGGGCTTTACTTCAGGTGCCGACTTGAGCAGCAGATCGGGGGCAACGGACATGGATACTCTCCGTTCGGGGTTGGTTGTGCGAAGAGTTTTGCAAGGCGCGGGCCAACTTGTTGGCAGGCAGGTTTAGCGGGGGGAAATGCAGCTATACAGGGGCAGAAAAAGCAAGACTAGTGCCGATAACGCTGACGCTCGGACTTAAGCAAGATGCGCACTATGGCAAACTCACGCTCGATCTGCTCGACCAGCTCAGGGGCCTGTTCCAGCTGCTCGCGCCGCCCGGCCTCCTCTAGCTGTTTGCACAGCCCAGCCAGCATCAATGCACCCATATTGCTGCAGCTGCCTTTAAAGCTGTGCGCCGCCAATCGCAGGCTCTGCGCATCGGCTGCTTGCTCAGCCTGACGCAGCACCAACAGGCGCTCTTCGGAGTCAATCAGGAAGGTGTCCAGCAGCACCGGGTATTCATCTTCCATGACGTCCTGCAAGGCCACCAGCACTGCGCTATCAAGGTGAATATCGGACAACGGCTCGCTCCCCTGGCGTATTGCCTCGGATTATGCCCCAGGCAACCAGGAAAACTCTACGCGCACCCCCGGTTCGCCGTCGCCCCAACTGCAGCGCTCACTCAACTGCCTGACCAGTGCTAGCCCGCGACCGCTCAAACTATAGGCATCGCGGGGTTCGACTGGCAATTGCTGCGCATTGAAGCCCGAGCCGCTGTCTTCGACCCTGACGATCAAGCGACCGCCCGCCCCCTCAGGCAGTAATTGCAGATGAAAGCGTACGAAACCATCGGTCAGCACGGCCAGGCGCACGCTGCGCTGACGGTAGTACTCGGCAAACCCCTCGGCATTCGCCTTGAGCGCCGAGTCCAAGCCCAGCACACCGTGTTCCAAGGCATTTGAATACAACTCGGCGAGCACACTGAACAAGGCCCCACCTTGGGGCCGCAGGCCCTGCACCTCCAGCAGCAACTGCAAGAGGAACGGCAACGGATTGAAATGGCGCAGGGTTTCTCCGCGAAACTCGAAGCTGGCCGACCAGTCCAGTGAATGGCTCTGGCCATTGTCGGCAAAAGCCAGCTGCGGCCGGTTCAGCTCGGCGTCATCGACCAGGCTGACCTCAAGCAGGCTGACGTCATCCTGCTGCTCGCCACTGAAATGCACCAAGGCCTGCTGGATTTCAGCAAACAGCGCCGTAGGCTGGCGATTAGCCGCGAACACCTCAAGCAAGCGCCCCTCGCCGAACAACTCGCCCTGCTTGTTACAAGCCTCCAGCACGCCATCGGAAAGCAGGAAAACCCGATCACCAAGCGCCAGTGGATAAACCTCGTACTTGTCGTTGAAGGCAATCGGCTCCAGCACGCCCAAGGGCAAATGCCGCGACACCAGCGACAAACGCTCGCCGCTGCCGCGCAGCAGATAGCCATCCGGCAGACCGCCGCTCCATACCTCGACCACCTGGCGCTGGAAGCTGATATTCAGCACGGTAGCGCAGCAAAACACCCCGACAGGGAGGATGCGTTTGAGCTTGGCGTTGATCTCGCGCAGCACTTCGGCAAGGGAATAGCCCTTGGCCGTCATGCCATAGAACACCTCAGCCAGCGGCATCGCACCTATCGCCGCAGGCAAGCCGTGACCGGTGAAGTCCCCCAAAAGTACATGCATGCCGCCGGACGGTTTGAACGCAGCCAACAGCAGATCGCCGTTAAACACCGCATAGGGCGACTGCAGGTAACGGATATTGGGCGCGTCCAGACAGCCAGAATGAGTCACCTTGTCGAACACCGCCTTGGCCACGCGCTGCTCGGTGAGCAGGTGTTCGTTGTGTATGGCAATCAGATCACGTTGCTGCAGCACGGTGTCCTGCAGGCGCCGCAGGCGGTCCATGGCGTTGATCTTGGCTTCAAGAATGACTCGGTTATAAGGCTTGGCGAGAAAATCGTCACCGCCGGCTTCAAGGCAGCGCACCAGGGCTTCGCCTTCGGTCAGTGAGGTAAGAAAGATGATTGGCACCAGCTCTTCACCGGCCACCTGTTTGATCCGCCGAGCGGCCTCGAAGCCATCCATGACCGGCATCAAGGCGTCCATCAGCACCAGCTGAGGACGCTCCTGCTCAAACAGGGCCACCGCCTCCAGACCATTGCTGGCGGTCAGTACGCGGTGCCCCTGACGACTGACAATAGTCGACAGCAGCATGCGATCAGCCGCGTTGTCCTCGGCGATCAGAATGGACAGACGCTCTGGCATGGCACGCGCCTCAGTCAGGCGATTTTGAACAGCTGCTCGAAATTCGAGATAGCCAGAATCTTGCGTACATCCGGGTTGCAGTTAAGCAGCTGGATTTGTGCACTGTCGCCACCAGCGTGATCACGCAGCAGCAGCAGCATGCCGAGCGCCGAGCTGTCCAGGTAGGTGGTGTCTTTGAGGTCTACGACATAGCGCTGTGGGGTGCTATTGACGCGCTCGTAGGCATTGCGAAACTCCAGATGCGCACCGAAATCGAAGCGTCCCTGAATCAGAATGGTCAGCTCTTGCCCATCGGATGAGGGCAGCGAGGTGATAGCCATGAATTACTCCTATCAACGAAAAGACCAGGCCGCACGCTCAGGTGGGCCAGACGCAGGTTATGCATGATCAAGATGTAGCATCGCAATGCCCATGCAGCAACTCTTTAGGTTGTGTTGATGTGTCGTCTTCGGTTTCAAGTAAACGGCAATTCGCGCTTAAAAGTGCGAATCACGGGCGGTTATGCGCTGCGCGAGTTCATCAAGCAGTTTCTGCTCGCGCTTATCTTCGGCCAGGCGTGCTTCATCCTGATAGCGCTTAACCAGTTTGCGCAGCCCCTCAAGGCGCGCGTAGCGTTGCTGCCAGACCTCGCGCACCTTGTCCATATTCGCGCGGTGCCAATCAACGCTGTTGCGCTGCTGGCCGATGGCGGTTTCCAGTTGGGTGAGAAAGCGCTGATAGTTCATCAGCCACTGCCCGGAGACGCCGCGCTGGCCTTCGCTGATCCACTGCTGCTGATAATCCCCACGGTAACGTTCCAGATCCCCCAGCTGCACTTCGGCCTGACGCAACAACCCCTGGCAGTGGCCCAGCTGCAGGGCCGCTTCACGCTCGGCACGCTCGGCCATATCGACCACTGGGGCCAGCCGCGCGGCGCGGCTTTGCGCCATGGCTTACGCGCCCGTTGCAGCGGGGTTGAAGGTCGCCGCCAACTGCGCGCTGCTGCTTTCCAGGCTTTCGTTGTCCTGCAGGTTCTGCCGCAGGTACTTGACCATGGCCGGCTGGCGGGCGATGGCCAGGTCGGTGTCAGCATCGCCACCGGGCACATAGGCACCGACGCTGATCAGGTCGCGACTCTGCTGATAACGCGACCACAGTTGCTTGAAGCGTTGTGACAGGCGCAGGTGCTCGGCGCTGACCACCTGCGGCATTACCCGACTGATCGAGGCTTCGATATCGATGGCTGGGTAATGCCCCTCCTCGGTCAAACGACGCGACAGCACGATATGGCCATCGAGCACACCACGGGCGGCGTCGGCAATTGGATCCTGCTGGTCGTCACCTTCACTGAGCACGGTGTAGAACGCGGTAATCGAACCACCGCCCTTCTCCGCATTACCGGCGCGCTCCACCAGCTTGGGCAGGCGGGCAAACACCGACGGCGGATAACCCTTGGTCGCCGGCGGCTCGCCAATCGCCAGGGCGATCTCGCGCTGGGCTTGGGCGAAACGGGTTAGCGAATCCATCAGCAGCAGCACGTTCTTACCTTTATCGCGGAAGTACTCGGCAATTCGCGTGCAATACATCGCCGCGCGCAGACGCATCAGCGGCGCATCATCAGCCGGCGAGGCCACCACCACCGAACGTTTGAGACCCTCGTGCCCGAGGATCTCATCGATAAATTCTTTAACTTCACGGCCCCGCTCACCGATCAGCCCGACCACGATAATGTCGGCCTCGGTAAAGCGCGTCATCATGCCGAGCAACACCGACTTACCCACACCCGTACCGGCAAACAAGCCAAGGCGCTGACCACGCCCCACCGTCAGCAGGCCGTTGATCGAGCGGATGCCGACATCCAGCGGTTCGCTGATCGGGTGGCGGTTGAGCGGGTTGATCGCCGGGCCGTCCATCGGCACCCAGTCTTCGGCCTTCATGCCGCCTTTGCCATCAAGGGCGCGGCCGGTGCCGTCGAGCACCCGACCGAGCATCGACATACCCATGGGCAAACGTCCGGTGTCCGGCAGTGGTACCACGCGAGCGCCGGGGGCGATACCGGCCAGGCTGCCGACCGGCATCAGGAAGATCTTGCCATTGGAAAACCCCATCACTTCGGCCTCGACCTGCACCGGGTGATAGCTGTCATCGTTGATCACCAGGCAGCGGCTACCCAGGGCGGCGCGCAGGCCTTCGGCCTCCAGGGTAAGGCCGACCATACGCAACAAGCGGCCTTCGACCAGCGGCTGAGTCGGCAGCGCCACAGCCTCGCTGTAGCCGGCCAGGCGCTTGGCAAAACTCACCCGATCAAGGCGCATCCGGGCTCGCCTGCTCATCCATCTTGGGCGCTTCCATCTGAGGGGCATCCATCTGAGGAGCGTCCACGGGCGGGGCATCCAAGTCGGTATGCAAGTCAGCCTCCAGCGGGTGCGCCGCCTGTTCGCGCTGTTGCTCGAATAGCTGCTTGATCGCCTGATCCAGGCGGGTTTCCACGGTGGCATCGATACGGCTGAGCTCACTTTCCACCCGGCAACCACCGGGCAGCAGGGAAGCGTCTTCAAGGATTCGCCAACTCTCTTCGTGACGTTCGCGCAGGGCTTTGATCATCTCGAAATCTTGCGGGTTGAGGTGAATGCGGATGTTGCCGGTGCCCATCGGCAGCAGCTTGAGTGCCTCGCTAAGCACCTGACGTATCTGGCTGGAGTCGCTAACCAGCTCGCGCTGAATCACCTGGCGCACTATCTGCCCGAGCAGGCTGACCATGGCCTCTTCAAGCTGCTGGTCCTGCTCGGCAATCGGCTCAAACAGCTGAGTCATCAACTGCTCCAACCCGGCCATTTTAGCGGCCAAGGCCATATCGGCTTCCTGCTTGGCTTTCAGCTGGCCGGCATGGAAGCCGTCCTTCTCGCCGGTGGTAAAACCTTCGTTGTAGGCGTCCTGGCGGATTGCCTCCAACTCATCCAACGTCAAGGGTTTGACGTCTTCCAGGGCCACCTCTTCGCTTTCGGCCGGCGCCTGTTCGTTTGCATCAACAGGCGGTTCGGACGCCTGATCTTCTTCGCCAGGCTCAGGCGCCTCCACCTCCGGATCGAAGCTGGGTAACGCCCACACATCAACGCCCTTGAGGTCTTTGGCGCGAATCAGCTCGCTGTGCGGCTCTTTACTGGCCATGCGTCAAACCATTACCGGCCATGGGTTAAACCATTTCCTCGCCGCCTTTACCGCCCAGGACAATTTCCCCGGCCTCGGCCATACGCCGGGCGATGGTGAGAATTTCCTTCTGCGCGGTTTCCACATCGCTGACACGCACCGGACCCTTGGCTTCCAGATCGTCGCGCAGCAGCTCGGCGGCCCGCTTGGACATGTTTTTGAAGACTTTTTCCTTGATTGCCTCGTCGGCGCCCTTGAGCGCCAGCACCAGCACGTCCGAAGACACCTCGCGCAGCAGCGCCTGGATGCCACGGTCGTCGACATCGGCAAGGTTGTCGAAGACGAACATCAGATCCTCGATCTGGCTGGACAGGTCTTCGTCGACCTCGCGGATCGAGTCCATCAGTTGGCCTTCGACTGAACTGTCGAGGAAGTTCATGATGTCGGCGGCGCGCTTGACCCCGCCGAGCGCGGCGCGGGTGGTGTTGGAGCTGCCGGAGAACTGTTTCTCAAGAATCAGGTTGAGTTCTTTCAGCGCCGCCGGTTGCACGGTGTTCAACGACGACACGCGCAAAACGATATCCAGGCGCACTTTGTGGTCGAAGTGGCCCAGCACCTCACCAGCTTGATCGGGATCAAGATAGGCCACCACAATCGCCTGAATCTGCGGGTGCTCGTAGCGGATTACATCGGCGACTGCGCGCGGCTCCATCCATTTCAGGCTGTCCAGACCGCTGGTGCTACCACCAAGGAGGATGCGGTCAATCAGGTTGCCGGCTTTGTCTTCACCCAGCGCCTGGGTGAGCATTTTACGGATATAGCCGTCGGCACCGACGCCCAGGCTGGTCTGATCGCCGACGATGTCGACGAATTCACCCATCACCTGCTCAACCTGCTCGCGCTGGATATTGCGCATGCCGGCCATGGCTACGCCGACCCGCTGCACTTCCTTCGGCCCAAGGTGGCGCAGTACCTGAGCCGCGTCGGTTTCGCCGAGTGAAAGCAGCAGAATCGCGGCCTTGTCGACTTTGTTCAATTTAGTGGCAGTTCGATTGTCACTCATCGGCGTTAATCCACTCTTTTACAACCTGGGCTACGCGGCCTGGGTCTTCAGCAACCAGGCTCTTGATGGCGTTCAATTGTGCATCATACCCCTCACTTGGGCTCGGCAGGAGGATGCTTTGCGGGCCACCCAGGCTTACTCGATCCTCGGCCAGATCGCCACCCAACGCGCCCATTTCACCCAGCTCAACATCGCCATCACGACCATCACCCTGGCCTCCGCCACCACCGGTGATGTTCTTCATAACCGGGCGCAATACAAACCAGACCAATATAAAGATCAACAACGCCGGCATCAGTTGCTTGAGCCCCCCCATAGCAAGCAGGAACAACTCACTCTGATACCAAGGCAGCGCCACAATATCTTCGCCCAACACAGCGGAGAACGGCGTATTGATCACGCTGACGCTGTCACCCCGAGTGGCGTCGAAGCCCACCGAGTCCTGCACCAGGCGGGTAAAGCGCGCCAGGTCATCACTGCTCCACGGCACCCGAGTGGTTTCGCCGCTGGCCGCATCGATCTTGACCTGATCATCCACCACCACTGCCACCGACAACCGGCGCAGACGGCCCTGCTGCTGTTTGGTGTAGCTGATCGAACGATCCAGTTCAAAGTTGCGGGTGGACTGTTCGCGTTTGTCCGCCGGATACGGCGCAAGCATGGCCAGGCCGGTAGCCGGGTCGATAATCTGCGCACCATTGGCATCCAGCAGCGGCTGCCCTGCGGCGATTGGCCCCGGCACAGCAGCTGCGCCTCCAGCTTGTTCAGGGGCTGCAGCAGCACCGGGCGGCTGATTGGCCAGAGCACCCGGCACGCCCTGCGGCGGCAGGCTACTGGTGCGTTGTTCGCTAACCTGTTGTTCGCTGCGCAGCGCCGGTTGGTCAGGGTTGAACATTTCCGAGGTGGATTCCACCGCACTGAAGTCCACATCCGCCGACACTTCGGCCTTGTAGCGGCCCGAACCGAGCACCGGTTGCAGGATATTGTGCACGCGCTGGGTAAACAGGCTTTCCATCCGGCGGCTGTAATCGAACTGTTTACCGGCCATGGTTAGCTCAGACATTTCCTGAATATCCGAGAGCAGATTACCCTTCTGGTCGACCACAGTGACCTGGGCCTTGTCCATTTCTGGCACGCTGCTGGCGACCAGATTGACAATGGCCATCACCTGGCTGGGCTCCAGACCGCGCCCGGAATATAGTTCGACCAGCACCGAGGCGCTGGGCTTGCGCTCATCACGCACAAACACCGAACTCTTGGGGATCGCCAGGTGGACGCGAGCCGCCTTGACGTTGTTCAGGCTGGAAACGGTGCGGGCCAACTCGCCTTCCAGGCCACGGCGGTAGCGCGTGGCTTCCATAAACTGGCTAGTGCCCAGGCCTTGCTCCTGGTCGAGAATTTCAAAGCCAACGCTATTGTCCTTCGGCGCTACACCAGCAGCCGCCAGGCGCATACGGGCGCGGGCCAGGTCATCGGACTTGACCAGCAGCGCGCCGGAATTGGGTTCCACGGTGTATTTGATGTCGGCGGCGGACAGCGTCTCCATCACCTGAGACGCGTCCATGCCATCAAGGCTGCCATACAGCGGCTGATAATCCGGCTGCTGCGACCACAGCACCACAGCAAAGCCGATGGCCACGCTGGCAGCCAGACCGACCAGTAGGCCGATCTGGCGCAGCATCGACATATCGGCAAGGTTTTCCAGAAAGGTCAAACCGAACAGTGGTTTTTTCGGCTCACCCCCACCGGTGGTGGCAGGTACGTTTGCAGCAACGGCTTCAGCCATGATTCAGCCCTACCCTTAAACCGGCATCTGCATAATGTCTTGATAAGCCTGGACCAGTTTATTGCGTACCTGGGTCATGGCTTGAAAGGAGACGCTGGCTTTCTGCGATGCGATCATCACATCCGTCAAATCCACGCCACTGGTGCCCATTTCAAAGGCGGTTGCCAGCTTGCTGGAGGCCTGCTGGGTTTCGCTGACCTTGCTCACCGCCTGCCCGAGCATCTCGGAGAAGCTCGGCGCACCGGGTTCAGGCGTGCTGGTGACAGGCTTCTGACGCGCCATGGCGTCGGCCTGCATGGAACGCATCTCCAGCATCAAACGATTGAATTCAACACCCTGGCTCATCACTACCTCCACTGGCCGCGTTAATTTAATGGCTCCCGGCCATTTTTTGACGCTTCGCGGCGTTTGCTGAGGTGTTGCAACAAGAGTGCCAGATTACCGAACCTGCTTTCAGCGGCTATTTACGCGCTTGTGAGCGGATATACAGGGCTTCGACCTTCTCCCGCGCCCAGGGCGTCTTGCGCAGGAAGGTCAAGCTGGATTTGATACTGGGGTCGCTCTTGAAACAGCGGATATCAATCCGCTCAGCCAGGCCATCCCAGCCGAAGCGCTCGACCAGGCTATTGAGTATGGCTTCGAGGGTGATGCCATGCAGCGGATTTTTCGGTGATTGAGTCATGCAGAACCTGTACGGACAACTCGATTAGGGCAAACCCCGCCACCTTAGCCAAACCAGTGGCCAATCGAAAGCGTAGCGACAGCCCGAAGGGTGGCCGGCCATGGACGGTGAACCATAAAAAAGCCGGCCCAACACCAAAGGTGTGGGCCGGCGAAGCACTATCGGATCGTCGTGGGGGCCGAGTCGAGCATCAGCATAAAATCCTGACTCGGTTGCCACACCTGCAGACGATCAACTGCAGGTGCGGATACTTCCATCAGGCCAGCTTGCGCTTCACCTCGTCGAACTGCGCTTGCAGTTCGGCCTCCGGCTCCTCGGTC
Organism: Pseudomonas sp. C7.1; assembly: GCF_056312395.1. Classification (NCBI taxonomy): domain Bacteria; kingdom Pseudomonadati; phylum Pseudomonadota; class Gammaproteobacteria; order Pseudomonadales; family Pseudomonadaceae; genus Pseudomonas; species Pseudomonas sp. C7.1. Next base: position 2,241,281 of record NZ_JBWDTL010000003.1, read on the forward strand.
AGCAGGCTGACGACGATGATGGCAATGGTCGCCAGGATAAAGCCGGGAATAATTTCGTACAGACCGAACACACCACCCAGATCGGCCAGTTGTTTCCAGATCACCACGGTTACGCCACCCAGGATGATGCCGGCCAGGGCGCCGTTACGGTTCATGCGCTTCCAGTACAGCGACAACAGGATGGCCGGGCCGAAGGCGGCGCCGAAACCAGCCCAGGCGTAGGACACCAGGCCCAGCACGGTGTTATCCGGGTTCAATGCCAGCACCAGGGCGATAACGGCGATCAGCACCACCGCGCCACGACCGATCCAGACCAACTCGGCGTCGCCGGCATCTTTCTTGAGGATGGCTTTGTAGAAATCTTCAGCCAGGGCCGACGAGCTGACCAGCAGTTGCGAGTCGGCAGTCGACATGATGGCTGCCAGTACCGCAGCCATCAGAATACCGGCCACTACGGGGTGGAACAGGCTGTTGACCAGCACCATAAATACGGTTTCGGCGTCAGCCAGCTCGGTGTCCAGGTAACCTACGGCAACCCAGCCGATGGCCAGTGCGGCAACCAGGGTCAGAGCAGTCCAGCTGACGGCGATGCGACGGGCAGTCGGCATGTCCTTGTCATCAGCGATGGCCTTGAAGCGCGCCAGAATATGCGGCTGGCCGAAATAACCAAGCCCCCAGCCGAGCAGCGAAAGAATCGCGATGATACCCAGTGGCTGGCCTTTGGCATCATTAAAGAAGGTCAGCAGTTCCGGGTTCTTCGCTTGAATGGCCATATATGCGGCATCCACGCCGCCCACGGCGTTAAGCGCGAATACCGGCACTAACACCAGCGCTGCAGCCATCAACAAACCTTGCACCACGTCAGTCCAGGCCACCGCCAGGAAGCCACCGAACAGGGTGTAGGAAACCACCGCCAAGGTACCTATCACCACGGCGACCGTGTAGTTCAGGCCGAACACGGTTTCGAACAGCTTGCCGGACGCCACCAGGCCGGAGCTGGTGTAGAACAGGAAGAAGGTCAGAATGATCAACGCCGAGACCACCCGCAGAGCGCGGGATTTGTCGTTGAAGCGGTTTTCGAAATACGACGGCATGGTCACCGAGTCATTTGCCGTGTGCGAGTAAATACGCAGGCGCTGGGCAACGAACAGCCAGTTCAACCAGGTGCCGGCCAGCAGGCCGACGGCGATCCAGGTGGCTTCAAAACCGGCAACCAAGGCGTAGCCCGGCAGACCCAGCAGCAGCCAACCGCTCATATCGGAAGCACCCGCCGACAAAGCAGCGGTGGTCGGGCCGATGGAGCGGCCACCCAGGATGTAGTCGGACAGATTGCTGGTGCGCTTATAGGCTACCAGGCCCAACCACAGCATCAGTATCAGGTAGACCACGAAGGTCACCCCTACAACAAAAACGTTCTGCTCGTTCATCTTGTTGTTCTCGTATTGGCACGGCTCGGACCGTGATTCTGATTTTAAGCGGCCACGGTATGCAGCCACTGCTTTGAAACCACCAGCCAAACGCACGCGTGCCGGTGGCGGAACATGCAATAGAGCTTAGCCGACACATGAAAGTATTCATTCATACGACGGCTGTTTGGCAATAGCGCTCGCGCAAACGTGCGGTTACGACCAAGGCAACCTGGCCAAAAACTGCGCACTGGGTGAATCGAGCACGGAATTTAGTGGCAGAGGCATGACCGCTTCTTACAAAAAGCTCTGGAGTTTTTGCAAAAAACTCCAGGCGCGGAACTTCCTGCAAACAGCCGTTTAAAGCACAAGACCACAGACCACACCAATCACAGCCATCCATCGCTGCATATAGCGAGCGGGCAACGGCCATCTAGACTGCACCCATATGGTTGGAGGTGTGCGTTGCAGAGCGAAGCATCCGATTACTCAATCTACCGGCGCGTCGTCTCGCAGTTGATGCAAGGCGAAGAACAATTGCCCAGCCTGCCGACCATTACCCTGGATATTCGCCGCGCCCTGGGTAATCCGAATATTTCGCTAAATGCCCTGGTGCGCCTGATCAGCCGCGACCCGGCCCTCAGCGCCATGCTGATGAAACATGCGTGCAGCGCACTGTATCGCCACAGCCTGGCGCCCAAGACCCTGCGCGAAGTAATCAGCCTGCTCGGCATGACGGAAGTTGATCGAATCACCATGGTGCACAGCATTAAAAGCCTGTTCACCCTGCACAGCCCAGGGCATAAGCGACTGTTTGTCGATGCCTGGGAGCGTCTGGTGATCAAGGCAAGCACCAGCGCCATGCTCGCCCGCCTGCTGGGCCATGGCACGGCTGAGCATGCCCTGCTGGCCAGCCTGCTCAGCGAAGTGGGGACACTCGCCGTGCTTTCGGCGTTCAGAAATGAAAGCGTCACGCCCTCCAGCGAGCTGTATTCCAAGCTGTGCCGCGAATACAGCAAATCACTCGGCGTCATCGTGCTGAAGAAATGGTCGGTGCATAACGAATATATCGAGATCATCCGCGACACCGGCAACTGGCAGCGCAGCCCCGGGCATAGCCTGCAATTGCTCGACTTGGTCAACCTGGCGCTCTACCACGCCATCAAGGAGCGCACCCCAGACGCCGAACTGCCGCCACTGCAGGAACTGGCCGCCTACCAGAAACTGATGCCACCCCTGGACTTTATCGGCGAGAACGGCGAACTCAGCCTGGTGATCAGCCACCGCGCCGATATTCTGGCAATCGCGCAGACCTTACGTTAGCGATCAATCACCTGCGCACGCATCGCTGCCAGCCGCGCCAGCAGGCGGTTTTGTGCAGGCATGGGCACGCCCTGGGCGCTCATTGCATCCTGCAGGTTTTCCACCAGGGCGTTGAAGTCGCTGGGGGTGAGATGCTGGCCCTTGTGGCTTTCTTCCATGCTGTCGCCGGTGTAGGTGCAGGGGCCGCCGGCTTCAACGCAGACCTGCTCCACCAGCTTGTCGCGCAAGCGCACGATGTCGACATTCTCGAAGTGGCGGACGATGCGTGGATCGGCGGCAATATTCAGCAGCATGCCTTCGATGATGCGGGTAATCCCGACCTGCTCGCCCAGGTCACGGTACAGGCTGTCGTCCTTGGCCGGCTGCTGGGCGCAGGCCGTCAGGGTGAGCGCAGCGACCAATAGCAGACTGCGCATGCTTAAAAACTCCCCTGGACAGACAGATAAACGCCGTCCTGATTATCCAGCGTGGCGATTTCCCCCAAACGCGCATAGGCGAGCACCACGGCCAGGTTCTTGTTGGGGAAATAACCGAGAAACAGGTCGGCCCAATCGCTTTCGCCGGCAAAGCTTAAATTGTCCGGCTTCTCTCGGTACTCCACGCCCAGCGCCCAGCGCGGGTTGAACAGCACGGCCACGGAGCCTTCCTTGAGCACGGAATGACGATCACGTCGCTCGCCACCAAAACCCAGCAAACCCAGCTCGTTGGCCCGGCTATAACGAACACCGCCGTTAAGCAGCAGGTTGTAGCCAAAGGCGCCGCCGAGTATCAGTCGGCTGGCGGTTATATAGCCTTCGGTGTCTTCACTGCGCTGGGCGCCCACCAGACTGGGAATCAGAAAATCCTTTTGCCGTTTGTGCTGAATGCCCAGCGACACCTGCGGCAGTTGGTCGTAAACCAGGTCGCCAAACAGGCGCAGTTTAAGGCCAAAAATATCCTGACTAAGACTGCTTTCCGGCAGGCTGAGGTTGCGCGCCAGGGTGCCCAGATCAAAACGCTGGCGGGCGTAGGACAGTTCGATACGGTTATCGAACGCGACGCCAATACCGGCCACATCCAGGCGGTAATCGCCGGTTTCCACCCGTGTGGCGAATACGTCCGCGCCCCACTCGCCGCGCTCGCCATAGCCGGAAAGCACCGCCCAGGGCGTAATCCCGCCACCGGCTGCGCCTTCAATGCTGCTGGCGCCACCGGTGGCCAGCAAGCGGCCATCGGCCCAAGCCAGATTGGCCAGCAGGCCGAGCATCAGGGCAATGCAGCATTGCAGTTGAGTCATGGTCAATGCACCAGGGTCGCGGAGGCGTGGATGTATTGCGCCATCCAGGTTTCAAAGGCTTGCGCCGCCAATGGCCGGCTGATCAGGTAGCCTTGGGCGGTATCGCACTGCCAGCGCCCAAGCAGCTGCAGGCTGCGCTCGAATTCGACGCCCTCGGCCACCACTTTGAGGCCCAGACTGTGGCTCATTTCGATGGTCGAACGCACGATCACCGAATCCTCGCTGGCATCGTCCAGGTCGCGGATAAACGACTGGTCGATCTTCAATTCCTGCACCGGCATGCGCTTGAGCTGCGTCAGCGACGAGTAACCGGTGCCAAAGTCATCCACCGACAGGCTGATGCCGCATGCACGCAGACCATGCAGCACCTGCAAAGCGAGCTCGGGATTAAGCATCACCCCGCTTTCGGTGATCTCGAAGATCAGCTGCTCGGCCGGCACCTGGTACTCGGTCAACAGCGCGCTGACCCGTGCCGGCAACTGCGGGTCGATCAGGTCTTCGGTGGAGATATTCAACGACACCTGCACACGCAGGCCACGCTCGGCCCACTCACGTAATTGGCGCAGGACTTCCTCGATCACCCAGGCGGTCAGCAGCTGGATGCTGCCAGTGCGCTCGGCCAGCGGAATAAACTCTCCCGGCGAGACCATGCCCAGTTCCGGATGCTGCCAACGCAGCAAGGCTTCGGCCTGCCGCACCTGGCCGGCGGCAATGTCTAGCTTCGGCTGATAGTGCAACAGCAGCTCGGCCTTGCTTGGCGCATGGCGTAGATCACGAATCAGGCGGATCTGTCGCTGCTGGGCATCATCACGGCCACGCTGGTAGACCTGCAGGTGGCTGGCCATGCCAGCGGCATCCTGCATGGCGATGCCCGCCCGCCGTAGCAGCTCTTCAGGAGCGTTACCGTCCACCGGATAGCTGGCAATGCCGATACGGCAATCCAGGACGAACTCATGGGTGGCGACGCGCAGCGGCTTGAGCAGCAACTGCTGCACCTTGTCGGCGACGCCCACGGCGCTGTCACTGTCGGCGTTTTCCAGCAGCAGGAGAAACTCATCACCGATCATCCGCGCGACGCTATCGCCAGGGCGCAGAAGCGCCTGCAGGCGCCGGCTCAGCTGCTGCAGCACCAAATCACCGCCCTCCGCGCCGAGGCTTTCATTGACCGCACGAAAATTCGCCACACCCAGGTAAAGCAATGCCGTCGGCCGCCCAGCGGTGATCGCACTGCCCAGGCGTTCCAGCACCAAAGTGCGGTTGGGCAGGCCGGTCAGCGCATCATGCAGCGCGTTGTGCGCCAGCTGCCGCTCACGCTCGGCAATGCCTTGCTGCATGGCCTTGAAGGCGGTGGCCAAACGCCCCAGCTCATCGCCGCGCTGTAGGTACAAGCTGGCCTGGTAATCGCCCTGGCGCACCCGCTCAGCGACGGCCGCCAGTTGCTGCACGGGCTGCGACACCGAGCGCGCCAGCAACAAGGCGCCAACCAGGGAGGCGGCCAGCGCCACCAAAGCAATCAGCAGAATATCCTGATCAAGCGGGGCAAACGCCTGCTGAGCCTGACTCAGGGACTTGTGCAGCAGCGCGTGCACTTCAAAGCCGTCACCACTGGCCAGCACCAGGGTCTGATTAAGGTAGGACTCGTCACCGATCAGGCTTATCGCATCATTGCCCAATTCGGCCATGCTGCTTTGCAGCTGCTCACGTTGCGCGGGCTGCAGGGTGCTGATCCAGATATCGGCCACACCGTTCTGGGTCGCTCGCAGGGTCAGGTCCAGATGGGTTAACTCGCGCAACTCGGCGGCAAACACATCATCGACCTGAAACCCCATCATCACCCGGGCAATCGGCAAAGGCGCAGTGACCGTGGCCTGCACCAGCAGGTAGATTTTGTCGGCAATCGGCATCAGAAAAATATGCACGCCTTCGCGCTGACGCTGCATCACCTGAGCACTCAAGCGCTGGGCTGTCTCACCGCTGATCTGCCGATCACTGCTGACTTCCAGATTGCCATCCAAGCCCAGCATCATCACCGCGCTGGCGTTGATCCGCGCGCCATGATTGGCCAGCGCCGAGCGAATGGTCTCGCTGTCGCCACTGGCCACAGCATCTTTAAAGCCAAAATCGGCAGCCAGCACCTGCACCGCATCGTGCAACTGGCGGCCGCGCACCTCGAGCAGCTGCTGAAACACCAAGCTGCCTACATCAAGCTGCTCACGGGCCTGGCTGCGTACGGCGGCATTGGTGGCGGTTTGTACCGCCGCATAGAGTGCGCCGATCACCACCAACAGCAGCAGTACCAGCACGCCGGCAATCCGTGCCTGAAAACTATTGCGCAGCATCGCGAGCCTTCTTGAACGCATCCCCAAAGGCGCTGGCCGGCGCACTCGGCGCTGCCTGGCTGACGGGGGCTTGCAGGGTCAGGGTAAAGCGCTGCTGGTTGCCCGCATCGGTCAGCTGCACCTGACCCGCAGCCTGCGGCAACATCTCCGGCGCGTGCGGGTGCCACAGGCTGGCCGTATAGGTGCCGGCTGGCAGCTGCTCCAGGTTGAGCTTGCCCTGCGCATCGCTGACGGCAAACCAGGGGTCGTCGGTGACATACACATAACCCACCATCCAGTCATGGATATTGCAGCCAAGCACCACCACACCGGGCGTGTCGAAAATCACCGGCTCGCTCGGCGTGCCCTGGTACAGGCGCAACTCAAAGCGCTTGGCCAGGGAGAACGAATAGACGTGATGGCGAATGTTGTCGCTGTTAGGGAACGACACCGAAGTGCCGCTGCGCACGGCCAGCACATTTGGCGCGAACTGCTGCGCGATTTGATCCATCACCGCAGCAGCAGGCGCAACTGCTGGTGCAACCGCGCTACGCAAACTGAGTACGGCATTGGCCAAGGGTTGCCCCTGACTATCCACCACCTCGGCTTGCAAGTTGGTGGCGTGTAACCGCGTACTGAGCAGCAATATGCCGAGCAGCGAAAACGCGAACAATGGGTGCAGGTGTTTGCTCATCAAGACGACTCGTACTTTAGGGGCACACTTGACTCTGGACAGCATCCGGCCCAGACACAGTAAATATCTCTGTGCGCCACAGCTTAGTCGCCAGCGTGAAGAAGTTCACGTTTGATCGGCAACCCTCGCCTGCTAAGCACCGCCAGCCAAGGCGGTAAGCGTGCGTTTACTCGGCGCTACGCAGGCGTTTCGGCGTCAGGCCCAGGTAGCGGCGCATGGCGGTGGTCAGCGCGCTCTGGCTGGAGAAGCCACACTCTTCCGCGATGCGAATCAGCGGCAGGCCGCTCTCGCGCAACAGCCGCACCGCACGGTCCAGGCGGGTTTTCAGCAAGTATTGGTGCGGCGTCAGGCCGACACTGTCCTTGAACTGCGCATGGAAATGACTGGGGCTCAAGCAGGCCACCTGCGCCAACTCGGCCACACTGATACGTCGCGCCAGGTGCTCGACGATGTAGCTGTCGATTCTTTCCAGATTCAGCGCACCTACAGGCCGCGTATGGGGCTCACCAAACAGGCGCAGGTGCAAGGCGCGCAGCAGTACGCCGCCCAGCGCGCGGGGCAGCAGCGGATCGGTGCCATAGCGCTCCAGCTCGGCGCCGGCATAGCTCAGCAGGTTCTGAAAGTCGGCATCCAGTTGCGGGTAACGCGGGGTTTCAAACAGGCGCGTCAACAGTTGCAGGTCTTCGCTGGAGGTGCCCTGCTCATCCAGGTCGATGATCAGCATGCGGTTATCGCCCATGCCAGCGAACTGGTGACCGGCATCCCCCGGCACCAGACAGGCGCGCATGCGACACACCTCGCCACCCCGACCATTCACTTCAAATTCGGCGCGCCCGGCCAGCGACAACACCAATTGATGATGGTCATGGGTGTGCTCGTGGGCCTGGTCATCAAGACGCATTAAACGCGCGTTGAACATGAAAAGTGCAACCCTGGAAAACAGAGGTGCAACTTTAACCCGTTGCCCGGTAAAACTGCACCCCGCACGACAAATGGGCGGTGCTCGCTCGCAAACTGCCAGCCTCACTTATAACGTCAACAGACAGGGCGAACGTCAGACGCCCAGGGATCAACAACGCTTGAGGCCGTGGTTTTACGTTGTGTGCTGGGGGTTGCCAGCTTAGCTCCTGCGTCATACAGGCTCGGCGGGCTCCCGCACAGCAATCCTAACGGCTATGCTGGCAGCCTCGATATTCGTCAGGAGCTCACCATGCTTGCCCTTCGCCTGCCAGTGATACTCAGCCTTGCACTGCTCGCCGCCTGCGCGCAAAAGCCCAGCAGCGTCACCCTGGAGCAGAACCAGCAGAGCAAATGCCCGCTGTCGCTGCACGTTGGTCAGCAATTTATCCTGCGCCTGCCGAGCAACCCCACCACCGGTTTCCGCTGGTTGCTGCGCGACTCCGCACCGCAGGTACTGAAAAGCCTCGGCCCCGAGGTCTACAGCAACCCGGAAGACGCCGGCCTGGTCGGCAGCGCCGGAGTTTCCACCTGGCGCTTTGAGGTCGCCCAGGCAGGCGAAGGCCAATTGGCCCTGACCTATGAACGCCCTTGGGAAGTCGGCGTGGTGCCTGCTCAGCGCTTTAACTGCACGCTTAAGGCTCGCTAGCCCTGGCCACGGGCGGGACGATGTTCGCCATCGCCGCCTCGGCCTTTAAACACCCCCGCTGAGCCATCGCCCATGCAGATTTGCGACCAATAGCGGTAATCAAGGTTTGGCTATACCGCGCACTTGGCTAAAATGCCCGGCTTTATTGACCAGTGCGTAGCCATCGTGAGCAAACAGCCCGACCGTCTTTTCGCCCAACCCCTGGCCCAAGTGCCGGACTTCGTGTTCAACGAGGACGTGGTGCGGGTCTTCCCCGATATGATCAAGCGCTCGGTGCCGGGCTACCCGACCATTGTCGAGAATATCGGCGTACTCGCCGGCCAGTTTGCCCAGCCGCACAGCGTGCTGTATGACCTGGGCAGCTCCCTGGGCGCAGTGACCCAGGCGCTGCGCCGGCATGTGCAGATTGAGGATTGCCGAGTGATCGCCGTGGACAACTCCAGCGCCATGGTCGAACGCTGCCGCGAATACTTGCATGCGCAGGATTCGATGTTTCAGGAATTGCTGCCGGTTGAGGTGATCGAGGCCGACATTCTCAACCTCGACTTTCAGCCAACCTCGCTGGTGGCGTTGAACTTTACCCTGCAATTTATCCAACCTGAACAACGCCTCGCATTACTCACGCGGATTCGCCAGGCCTTGCTGCCCGGCGGTGCGTTGATTCTCTCGGAAAAACTGCAATTCGAAGACGCCGAGCAGCACGCTTTGCTGGGCGAGCTGCATATCGCCTTTAAACGCGCCAACGGCTACAGCGAGCTGGAAATAGCGCAGAAACGCAGCGCCATCGAAAAGGTCATGCTGCCCGACAGCCTGGAACAGCACCGCGAACGCCTACTGGCCGCTGGTTTCCGCCAAGTGGTGCCGTGGTTCCAGTGCCTTAACTTCGCCTCCTTGATTGCCCTGCCATGATCAACCGCCTCAACCTCGACGCCCTACAAGCCGCGCTTGCCGGCACCCCACTACAAGACTGGTCAGCCGACCTGCCTGGGCAGATCGACGCCAAACTGGCCATCGGCCACGGCGACCTGCCGCGCTGGTATGGCGCGGTGCAAACGCTGCCAGAGCTGAACGTCGAACAACTGGAACTGCTGCATAACTTCAGCTTTAACGGCCCCTGCGACGAGCCGACCCGCGCCGCGCTGAAAAGCGCTCTGCAGGGCCTGATTCCCTGGCGCAAAGGTCCATTCCACTTATTCGACGTGCATGTCGACACCGAATGGCGTTCGGACTGGAAGTGGCAACGAGTCGCGCCCTACCTCGATCTCAAAGGCAAGCGCGTGCTGGATGTGGGCTGCGGCAACGGCTACTACATGTGGCGCATGCTCGGTGCCGGCGCGGACAGCGTGGTGGGCATCGACCCCAACTGGCTGTTCCTCTGCCAGTTCCTGGCGATGAAAAACTACCTGCCCGACCTGCCCGCCTGGCACCTGCCGCTGGCCTTCGAAGAACTACCCGGCAAGCTGCAAGGCTTCGATACGGTATTTTCCATGGGCGTGCTCTACCACCGCCGCTCGCCCATCGATCACCTGATCGATCTCAAGGATTGCATGGTTAAGAACGGCGAGCTGGTACTGGAAACCCTGGTGGTAGAGGGCGATGCCCAGCAGATGCTGGTGCCCGAAGACCGCTACGCGCAAATGCGCAACGTCTGGTTCCTGCCCTCGGTACCGGCTTTGGAGCTGTGGCTTCGCCGGGCCGGCTTTGTCGATGTGCGCTGCGTGGATGTCAGTACCACTAGCGTGGACGAACAGCGCTCGACCGAGTGGATGCGCTTCCAGTCACTGCCGGAGTTCCTCGACCCCGCCGACCATAGCCGCACCGTGGAAGGCCTGCCGGCGCCTTGCCGCGCCGTATTGATTGCACGCAAACCCTAACGTAGCAGGACGTAGGATGGGTTGAGCGCAGCGATACCCATCACCGGATCGATGGGTTACGCCGCTGCGCGGCTAACCCATCCTACGTTTTAACCGCGATTGGCCGCCGCAACGATCAGCGCTTTCATTTCTGCCACTGCCTGCTTAAAGCCAACAAACAGCGCATGCGCCACCAGGGCGTGACCGATATTCAGCTCATTGATCCCTGCAATCGCCGCCACCGGCTCGACGTTGTGGTAATGCAGGCCGTGGCCGGCATTGACGATCAAACCATGGGCCAAGCCGCAGGCCACGCCGTCGCGAATCCGCGCCAGTTCGCGCGCCGCTTCCTCAGGCGTATGCGCATCGGCATAACGGCCGGTATGCAGTTCGATGGCCGGCGCGCCGACGCGCTTGGAGGCGGCGATCTGCTGTTCGTCTGGGTCGATAAACAGCGACACCTCGCAGCCGATCTTGCTCAGGCGCTCCACCGCCGCGCGAATCCGCGCTTCCTGCCCGGCGACATCCAGACCGCCTTCAGTGGTCAGCTCCTGACGGGTTTCCGGCACCAGGCAGACGTGTTCGGGACGGATGCTTTCGGCGAAGGCGAGCATCTCCTCGGTGACGCCCATCTCGAAGTTCATCCGCGTTTGCATGACCTCCTTGAGCAAACGCACATCGCGCTCCTGGATATGCCGGCGGTCTTCACGTAGGTGCACGGTAATGCCGTCGGCACCGGCTTCTTCAGCATCCAGCGCGGCCTTAACCGGGTCCGGGTAACGAGTGCCACGGGCCTGGCGCAAAGTGGCGACATGGTCGATGTTCACACCCAGCAGAATACGATTGGCATCAGTCACGGCTTGGCTCCTTGAGCGTCATAAACAGTTCACGGCTGACCAGCGGTCGACCGCCTAAATGGGGGGCTAGAGCCTGACGCATTAGGCGCTTGGCGGCGGCCAGAGCACCGGGTGCTGCCCAATCAGCTTCGGCCATGGCGAGCAGCTCGGCTCCCTGAAAAACGCCGGGCTGCAGTTGCCCAACCGGCACTAGCCCGGTTTCGGTCTGCAGTCGATACAGACCAGCCGGGGATACGGGTTGACCTTCGCTGTCCAGATCCAGGGCGAAACCATAGCCCAGCTCATCCAGCAAACGCCATTCAAAAGAACGCAGCAAGGGCTCCAGAGCGCGACCCTGGGCCAAAGCCAGCACAGTTAGGGCGTAGTGCTCGAAAACGGCGGGGTGCGGGTCATCGGCGGGTAGCAGGCGAATCAACAGTTCGTTGAGATACAGGCCGCTAAACAGCGCTTCGCCCACCAGCAGATTGGGGATACCTGCAGGGTCGAGGCGGCCGACATTCTTCAGCTCACCACGTCCGCGAAATTCGGCTTCCAGCGGGATAAAAGGCCTGGCCAGGCTGCCAGCCTTGCCCCGCGCACCGCGCAACACCGCGCGAAGGCGACCTTGTGGGGTGAGAAAGTCCACCAGCGCGCTGCTTTCGCGGTAGGCACGGCTGTGCAAGACAAAGGCGGGCTGGCTAGGGGCAAGCATGGGGCTTACTCAGGCAAGCGGGCGCAGGGGCGCGCCCGCGGCGACTCAGATGTTGTCGTAACCCAGGGAGCGCAGCGCGCGCTCGTCGTCCGACCAGCCACTTTTGACCTTAACCCAGAGGTTGAGCATGATTTTGGAGTCGAACATCACCTCCATATCCTTGCGCGCTTCCTGGCCGATGCGTTTGATGCGCTCACCCTTGTCGCCAATGATGATTTTCTTCTGGCCGTCACGCTCGACCAGAATCAGCGCGTGGATATGCAGGATGCGCCCGTCGCGCTTGAATTCCTCGATTTCCACAGTGATCTGATACGGCAGCTCGGCACCCAGCTGGCGCATGATTTTCTCGCGCACCAGTTCGGCGGCGAAGAAGCGGCTGGAGCGGTCGGTAACCTGGTCTTCCGGGAAAAAGTGCACGCCTTCCGGCAAATGCTCGCCCACCAGCTTTTCCAGGGTGTCGAGGTTATGCCCATGCTGGGCCGACACCGGCACGATCTCGGCCTTCGGTAACTGGGTGGCCAGCCACTCCAGGTGCGGCATCAGCTCGGCTTTGTCTTCGATGCGATCGGTCTTGTTGATCGCCAGAATCACCGGGCCTTCGACGTACTGAATACGCTCCAACACCATCTGGTCTTCATCGGTCCAACGGGTGCGATCAACCACAAAAATCACCACGTCGACATCCTTCAGCGCCGACGAGGCGTTCTTGTTCATATAACGGTTAAGCGCTTTCTCGTTGTTCTTGTGCAGGCCGGGGGTGTCGACATAGATCGCCTGCACCTCGCCCTCGGTCTTGATCCCCAGCATGTTGTGCCGCGTGGTCTGCGGCTTGCGTGAGGTGATCGCCAGCTTCTGGCCGAGGATGTGGTTAAGCAGCGTCGACTTGCCCACGTTGGGCCGGCCGACGATGGCGACATAGCCACAGCGTGTAACAGGTGCATCAGTCATTGCCATTCTCCACACCCAGGGCGATCAGCGCGGCAGCCGCCGCAACCTGCTCGGCGATGCGCCGGCTGGCACCCTGCCCCAGGGTTTTATCGTTCAGTAAGGTAATCTGACATTCGACCACGAATGTCCGGCAGTGCGGCTCGCCCTGGATATCCGCCACCTCATAACGAGGCAGCTCACAGCCGCGCGACTGCAGAAACTCCTGCAGGCGGGTTTTCGGGTCCTTGTTGGTGTCAACCAGGGTCAGGCTGTCCAGCTCGGTGGTCAGCCAGGCCAGCACCCGCTCGCGCGCCGCGTCCATCCCGGTGTCCAGGTAGATGGCGCCGATCAGCGCTTCCAGTGCGTCAGCCAGAATCGACTCGCGGCGAAAGCCACCACTTTTCAGCTCGCCGGAACCCAAGCGCAGGTACTCACCCAGATCAAAACCACGGGCCAGAATGGCCAAGGTCTCGCCTTTAACCAGGCGCGCACGTAGACGCGACAATTGCCCTTCGCGAGCCAAGGGAAAGCGCTGAAACAGCGCTTCGCCAGCGACAAAGTTGAGGATGGCGTCACCGAGAAATTCCAGGCGCTCATTGTTGCGCCCGGCGAAACTGCGGTGGGTCAGGGCCAGGATCATCAGCTCCTGGTCCTTGAAGGTATAACCGAGCTGCCGCTCGAGACGGGCTAACGACGCACTCACGGCATACGCACGCGGAATTCTTTATCGAAACGCACGACCAGATCGATGTTCTCGATCAACGGCTCGCGCTTCTCGTACTTCATGTGCACGCGGAATTCGTTGTTTTCGATTTTGATTTTAATCGCCTCCTGCATATCCAGATCGCGGATGCTGTTGACCTGCATCCCCTTGCTGATATGGCTATAGAAGTCGCTAATGCTACGAACGTCGCCAGCTTTGTCGGTTTCAACCGACGTAATCATTTTTTCCAACGACATATAGTCGAAGTAATGTGGCAACACCTTGAATGCCGCACTGGCCAAAAAGGCAATAATAGCCAGCACCATCAACCAACTAAGAATCGACATTCCTTTCTGCGAATGCACAGATTTCATATTTGTCCCCAAGATTCGAGTTATGTGAAAGCCATTACGGCTGGAGGCAAGACTATATATAGCCTGCGACGCTGCATTTAACAGCGTCGCAAATTCGTCAGCAGGTCAGTAAATCAGACCTACGCGGGAGAAGTTCGGCAGGTTGCGCGACTTCGGGTCCGGCCAGCTCATCCAGATGGCGAAGGCTTTGCCGACGATATTTTGGTCCGGCACCATGCCCAGCAGCGGCTTGGGGATGGCTGGATCATTCCAGTAGCGGCTGTCGTTGGAGTTGTCGCGGTTGTCGCCCATCATAAAGTAATGCCCTTGCGGCACGACCCATTCGCGGCCAGGCTCAACCCGATAGCGCTGCATTTCTTTACGTATCTGGTGCTCGGCCTCACCGAGTTTTTCGCTATACAACGCCGCACTGCCCAGGCTGCCAGGCTCATCACCAATCAACTGCTGAGCCACTGACTGGCCATTGATGGTCAGGCGCTTATCGCTGCTGTAGGCAATACGGTCACCGGCCAGGCCCACCACGCGCTTGATGTAGTTGATGTTTGGATCGCTTGGATAACGAAACACCATCACATCGCCACGCTGTGGATCGCCCACGTCAATCACCTTGGTGTCCAGCACCGGCAGGCGAATGCCATAGGCGAACTTGTTGACCAGAATAAAATCCCCCACTTCCAGAGTCGGCTTCATCGAGCCGGATGGAATCTGGAAGGGCTCGACCAGAAACGAGCGCAGCACCAGCACAATTGCCAGCACCGGGAAGAACGACTTACCGTACTCCACCAGCAGCGGCTCTTTGTTCAAGCGCGTCACCACTGCCTCATCAGGCTCACTGACCTGGCCGTGGTAAGTGCTGATGGCCGCTCGCCGGCGCGGGGCCAGAAAGATCAGGTCGAACAGCGCCAGCGCGCCACAAACGGCGACGGCGATAACCAGTAACAGCGGGAAATTGATCGACATAGGACCTTAACTATCCAACCTGAGCACAGCGAGGAAGGCTTCCTGTGGAATTTCCACGTTACCGACCTGCTTCATGCGTTTCTTACCGGCCTTCTGCTTTTCCAGCAGCTTGCGTTTACGGCTGACGTCACCACCGTAGCATTTGGCCAATACGTTCTTGCGTAGCGCCTTGACCGTGGTCCGCGCAACGATCTGCCCACCTATTGCAGCCTGAATCGCCACGTCAAACATCTGTCGTGGAATCAGCTCTTTCATTTTCTCGGTCAACTGACGACCTTTGTAGTGGGCGTTGTCCTTGTGCACGATCAGGGCAAGCGCATCCACTTTGTCGCCATTGATCAGCACATCCAGCTTGACCAGATTGGCCGACTGGTAGCGATCAAAGTGGTAATCCAGCGAGGCATAGCCACGGCTGGTGGACTTCAGGCGGTCGAAGAAATCGAGCACCACCTCGTTCATCGGCAGGTCATAGCGAACCTGAACCTGCGAGCCGAGAAATTGCATATCGCGCTGTACACCGCGCTTCTCGATGCACAGGGTAATTACGTTACCCAGGTGCTCTTGCGGCACCAGAATGGTGGCCTGCACGATCGGCTCACGGAAGTCCTCAACCGAGGAAATATCCGGCAGCTTGGACGGGTTATCGACGTAGATCGTCTCACCGGTCTTGAGCAGTACTTCGAAGATTACGCTCGGCGCGGTGGTGATCAGGTCCAGGTCGTATTCGCGCTCCAGGCGCTCCTGGATAATTTCCATGTGCAGCATGCCGAGGAAGCCGCAACGGAAGCCAAAGCCCAAGGCATCAGAGCTTTCCGGCGAATATTGCAGCGACGAATCGTTCAGCGTCAGCTTCTGCAACGCATCACGAAAATCTTCGAAATCTTCGGAACTGACCGGGAATAAGCCTGCATACACCTGCGGCTGGATACGCTTGAAACCGGGCAACACTTCCACATCAGGCGTGGCCGCCAGGGTCAGGGTATCGCCCACCGGCGCCCCGTGAATATCCTTGATGCTGGCGATGATAAAGCCCACTTCACCGGCCTTGAGGTCTACCGTGGCAGTGTGTTTGGGGTTGAACACGCCAACGCTGTCGACCAGGTGCACCTTGCCAGTGGATTTGACCAGCACCTTGTCGCCCTTCTTGATCCGACCGTGGCGCACACGCACCAACGAGACCACACCCAGGTAGTTATCGAACCAGGAATCGATGATCAACGCCTGCAGCGGCGCTTCAATATCACCGGTCGGCGCAGGAATGGTATGCACCAGGCGCTCAAGCACTTCATCGACGCCCAAGCCAGTTTTGGCGCTGCAGGTCACGGCATCGGTGGCATCAATGCCGATAATCTTCTCGATCTCTTCCTTGACCCGGTCCGGATCAGCCTGAGGCAGGTCGATCTTGTTCAGCACCGGCATGACCTCAAGGCCTTGCTCGATAGCGGTGTAGCAGTTAGCCACCGACTGCGCTTCCACGCCCTGACCGGCATCGACCACCAACAGCGCGCCTTCACAGGCCGCCAGGGAACGGCTGACCTCATAGGTGAAGTCGACATGCCCTGGGGTGTCAATAAAGTTCAGCTGGTAGGTGATGCCGTCTTTGGCCTTGTAATACAGCGTGACGCTGTGCGCCTTGATGGTGATCCCGCGCTCGCGCTCCAGATCCATGGAGTCCAGTACCTGGGCCTCCATTTCACGGTCGGCCAGGCCGCCACGCATCTGAATAAACCGGTCGGCCAGGGTCGACTTGCCGTGGTCAATGTGGGCGATGATGGAGAAATTGCGGATATGACTCAAATCACTCACGGATCAACACTCAAAAAGGTCGCAGGCGACTGCCCGCCGAAAATAGCCGCGAAGTGTACCCGAAAGCCACCTTGCACGTCATCAAGGCCGCACCGCGCCGCCGGGCAAAAGAACCGCATGCAAAAGGGCGACCGAAGTCGCCCTTTTAGCCAAGCAATGCCGTTAGTCGGCCAGCTTGAAGGTGATGAAACTGGCGCGCCCCTGACGCAGTACGCGCATCGACACCGAACGATTCTTCGGCAGCGCCTGCGCCACCTCGGTAAAGGTCTTGGCCGAATTGATCGCCTGGTTGTTCAGATGGGTGATCACATCACCCGGACGCAGACCAATCAGCGCCGCAGGGCCATCCTGCACTTCGGAAATCACCACACCACCCTTAAGGTCGAGGCTTTTCTTCTGCTCGGCAGTCAGCTCAACCACCTTGACGCCCAGGCGGTTACTGCTGCGCTCAACCCCTGGCGCAGCAGTACCGGCCAAGGTTTCACCGTCTTCAGGCAGCGCACCAATGCTCAACTTCAGCTTCTTGCGCGCGCCATCACGCACCACATCCAGCTCAGCGGTGGAGCCTGGCTTGAGCGCACCGACCAGATGCGGAAGATCGGCGGACATGATGATCGGCTTGCCATCCAGGCTGAGAATCACATCACCTACCTGCAAACCACCCTTGGCAGCCGGCCCCTCCTCCAACACCTGCGCTACCAAGGCGCCGGCTGGCTTTTCCAGACCAAAGGACTCGGCCAGATCCTTATTCACTTCCTGAATCACCACACCCAACCAACCACGGCTGACCTTGCCCTCAGTCTTGAGCTGATCGGCAACATCCATGGCCACACTCATGGGGATGGCAAACGACAAACCCATAAAGCCGCCGGAGCGGGTGAAAATCTGCGAATTGATACCCACCACTTCGCCGGCCAGATTGAACAGCGGGCCGCCGGAGTTACCCGGATTGATCGCCACGTCAGTCTGGATAAACGGCACATAACTCTCGTTCGGCAGGCTGCGGCCTTTGGCGCTGACAATCCCGGCGGTCACCGAATGGTCGAAGCCGAATGGCGAACCTATCGCCAAAACCCACTCACCGACTTTCAGCTCTTCCGACTTCCCCAGCTTGACGATTGGCAGGCCACTGCCCTCAACCTTAAGCAGCGCAACATCGCTACGTGGATCAGTACCGATCAGCTTGGCTTCCAGCTCACTGCGGTCCGACAGGCGCACGATGATTTCATCGGCATCGGCAATCACATGATTATTGGTCAGTACGTAGCCATCGGCGGAAATGATAAAACCCGACCCCAGCGACTGGGCCTCACGCTGACGACCACCGCCAGGCGCACGCGGCACCTGAGGGATATTGCGCTCGAAGAACTCGCGAAACATCGGCGGCATGCCTTCCAGGTCAGGCATATTAAGTTGACCGTTGCCGGCCACTGCGCGAGTCGGCACCTTCTGTCGGGTACTGATATTGACGACCGCCGGTGACGCTTGCTCAACCAGCTCGGTGAAATCCGGCAGGCTTGCCTGAGCAAACAGAGCCTGCCCCATCAGCAGCACGGCAAACAAAGCAGTAAATGAAGATTTCAGACCAGGCTTAGACATACAACTCCCCATCAGGCCAGCAAAAGTCTTAAAACGCTGTTACGGCACCGCCAAGCAATGCACGCAACACCACAGGTTGCAACGCCGGATCACCGGCCGTAAGACGGCTGCGCCAGCGCACTGCGCAGCAGGCAAACAAAAAACCAAACAGCGCACTGAGTATCACCCAGGGCTCACTCAAACCCATTTGCTCAGCCAGCACAGCCGCAGCAAACAACCCGAGCAACGGCAGCAAATATACCAGCAGCGAACCGCGCACCAGCAAATCCTCGCGCACACCGATTATGACCGCATCGCCAACACTCAGCTGCAGATCAGACAGCGCACGCACATAACCACGACGACCGCTTGCCCCGAGCTGCTCAAGCAAACCCTGACCGCAACCGGCTTTAACTGAGCAACTGGAGCAAGTGCTTTTGCGCAGGGTTTCGACCCAGACAGCGCCGGACTCAACCGCCACGACTCGCCCCTGCTCTTCAATCACTGCGCCACCTCGGCTGCCGAACGCATCGACAAAGCCACTCGCTCGGCCGTGCCCAAAGGTATTTCACCGACTACGGTGACCATAACGTCGCCATCTTCTGTCTTCAGTCGGCGTGAAACAGCGACAGTCGGGCCAAGCTGAGTGCGAACATCCTCAACTGCCGCGCCACGCAGCGGCTCCATAAAGACCGAAAAACTCGCCAGGCCATCGCCATACACCTGACAGGCGACAGGCTCATCCGATGCAGGGCTGCGACGCTGGGTAACCGAACTCAGGCTAAAACCTGGTGGCAGCCAATCTGAACGCCAGGCCTCGACCGCTTCACTCTGCGCGGTAGGCAAACGCACCGGCCGACACCCTGCACCAGGCTCAAGGTTAGTGGCTGCGGGGGCTTCGGTTTGTAGATGGGTAAATTGGAAGCGCTCAAGCAACTGCCCCTTGTCGTTTACCAGCAAGGACTTGAGCGGCAAGCCGGTTTGCTGATCGAGGTGCAGCTCAATGCCATAGCGATGCTGATCTCGTGGCACCAGCGCCAATATGCTGGTAGCTCGCCCCGCCACGCGGGACTTACCGAGCACACGCAGTTCATACCACTCGCCCAGCTGCTCGGCATCCAGTGCCCGAGCGGGCCATAGCTGGCTGTCGATCAATTGGTCAGCCAATGCACCACTGGCGCACTGCACCTGACCATTAACGCGCAACACTTCATGCGCGGAACCATCCAGTTGCAACAGGCGCTCGCGTTGCGCACCACCCTCGCCAACCCGATGCCAGATGCTGTGCGTCGAAAAGCTACCGTTACGCTCGTAAACAAAGGTGCCCTGAAAACTCTGTGTGCGCTCAGCATCCGCCAAACGCAACAGCAAGGCCCGCCCCTCATCGGCAACTGCCGGCAGCGCCAGCCAGCTACCCAGTAACAGAACGCCTAAAGAAACAAAGCGCATGCGACTCCTTAACAACGGACCGTTAACGATTTTCCAAACTGGCCGCGCGCGCATAAGGCAGTGCACCTTCACTGGTGCTCATAGCGGCTTGTTGTGCGTGTTGGCGCAGATAGGCCGGCAGACGCTGCTCATGCCAGCCCGGCTGACCTTGACCCACGGCGCTGGCCGCTGGAGCAGCTTGCTCTGCGGAGGTATTGAAGCCTGCCAGCATAGCCGGCCCGCTGACCTGGGGAATACTCAACACTGGCTGATTGGACTGCTGAGCCAGCTGCACACCAGTAATGTCATCCTGATTATATAAGCGCACACCCGCCAACACCGCCACGGTAACCGAAGCAGCAACAGCCAGGCGACCCACAGTGCGCCAAGGACCACGCTGCACCTGAGGTGCAACCGGCGCGACATCATCAGCCAGAGCTGCGGACACAGCAGCAGCAATGTCCAGACGCGGCTCCAGCAGCTCTTTATGCATCACTGCCCGAGCGATCTGATAACGCGACCAGGTTGCACGCAGCTCAGGGTCATCACTGGCAGCCAACACTCGCCTTAGCTCAAGTTCATCCGCTTGGTTATCCATCACTGCGGACAGCGATTCCTGCAGGGTTTCACGACTCATGGCGGTTCCTCTCTTGACTGACGGCGCTGTCTCAGGTGTCCTGCAACAACGGCTGCAGGGATCGATCAATGGCCTCACGCGCCCGGAAAATTCGCGACCGCACAGTACCAACCGGGCATTGCATGACACTGGCAATATCCTCGTAACTCAGACCATCAAATTCACGCAGGGTTAGGGCCGTGCGTAAATCCTCAGGCAACTGCTCAATGCTGCGGTGTACGGTGGCTTCGATCTCATCGCGCAACAACGCGCGCTCCGGCGACTCGATGTCCTTGAGGGCATGGTCGCCGTCGTAGAACTCGGCATCCTCAGCACTTACATCACTGTCTGGCGGGCGCCGACCACGTGATACCAGATGATTCTTTGCCGTGTTGATGGCGATGCGATACAGCCAAGTGTAGAACGCGCTGTCACCACGGAAATTACCCAACGCCCGGTACGCCTTAACGAAGGCTTCCTGCGCAACATCCTGTGCCTCATGGGTGTCATGCACAAAACGCACGATCAACCCGAGAATCTTGTGCTGATATTTGAGCACCAATAGATCAAATGCACGCTTGTCGCCACGCTGTACGCGCTCGACCAGTTGCTGATCATCTTCCTGGGTTAGCATGAAAACTCCTCATTAGGTCTGAAGGAGCGCAACACCAACCCTTTACTCGGTCTGCCAAAGTAGACTGGGGTATTGCGCAAAAGTTCTCTCCTTCAAACATGCGTCCTGCAGAACACTTAAAAATCCTGCACGGAACAGCGCAGCAAAGGGACTCCACTGCTGCGCTTGTAGTCTGGTTTGCCCGCCGGCTAGGCAAAAACCGCAGGCCCGTTGCAACGCCGCCTGACACAGGCCAAATTCCCATCTAAACAAC
The DNA here is from genome assembly GCF_056312395.1 of Pseudomonas sp. C7.1. Lineage (NCBI taxonomy): Bacteria > Pseudomonadati > Pseudomonadota > Gammaproteobacteria > Pseudomonadales > Pseudomonadaceae > Pseudomonas > Pseudomonas sp. C7.1. The sequence continues at coordinate 2,262,584 of NZ_JBWDTL010000003.1, forward strand.
CGCCTATGGAACCCAAAGCACTTAAAAAGTTCCTGAGCAACGCAGTTGGTCATAAGCTAGCTATTGTGCCGCCCAGCCCCTCTATATACTAGGGTCTGTTCCCGCTTCCTCGCGGGCGCGAACGAAACGGAAACAGACCCCAGGGGCCGCCTTTCGCGGAATTCGGACATGACACAACATTACCAACACGACGTTCTGGTTATCGGTAGCGGTGCAGCAGGCCTAACCCTGGCCCTCACGCTGCCTGAACACCTGCGTATAGCCGTACTGAGCAAGGGCAACCTGTCCAACGGCTCGACCTACTGGGCACAGGGCGGTGTGGCGGCGGTGCTGGATGATACCGACACTATCGAATCGCATGTCGAGGATACGCTCAATGCCGGCGGCGGCCTGTGCCGCGAAGATGCTGTACGTTTCACCGTGGAGCACAGCCGCGAAGCCATCCAGTGGCTGATCGACCAGGGCGTGCCCTTTACCCGCGACGATCAGACTGCTCGCGAGGACGGCGGCTTCGAGTTCCACTTGACTCGTGAAGGCGGCCACAGCCATCGGCGCATCATTCACGCGGCCGATGCCACCGGCGCGGCGATCTTCAACACATTGCTGAAACAAACCCGACAGCGCAGCAATATCGAACTGCTGGAGCAGCGCGTCGCCGTCGACCTGATCACCGAGCGCAAACTCGGCCTGGAGGGCCAACGCTGTCTGGGCGCATATGTGCTCAATCGCAGCACTGGCGAGGTCGACACCTTTAGCGCGCGCTTTGTAATTCTCGCCACTGGCGGCGCGGCCAAGGTTTATCTCTACACCAGCAATCCGGATGGCGCCTGCGGCGACGGCATCGCCATGGCCTGGCGTGCCGGTTGTCGGGTCGGCAACCTGGAGTTCAACCAGTTCCACCCGACCTGCCTGTACCACCCCAAAGCCAAGAGTTTTCTGGTCACCGAGGCGCTGCGCGGCGAAGGTGCACTGCTCAAGCTGCCCAATGGCGAACGCTTTATGCCACGCTTCGATGAGCGCGCCGAACTGGCACCAAGAGATATCGTCGCCCGCGCCATCGACCATGAGATGAAGCGCCTGGGGATCGACTGCGTATTTTTGGATATCAGCCATAAACCGGCTGACTTTGTGAAATCGCACTTTCCCACCGTGTATGAACGCTGCCTGGACTTCGGCATCGACATCACCAAAGAGCCGATTCCGGTGGTACCGGCCGCGCATTACACCTGCGGCGGCGTGTTGGTCGACCAGAACAGCCGCACCGACGTGCCCGGCCTGTATGCCATCGGCGAAACCAGCTTTACCGGCCTGCACGGGGCCAACCGCATGGCCAGCAACTCGCTACTGGAATGCTTCGTCTATGCCCGCTCGGCGGCGCAGAACATCATCGCCCAGCTGGAACAGGTCAGCATGCCGAGCAACCTTCCCAGCTGGGATGCCAGCCAGGTGACCGACTCGGATGAGGACGTGATCATTGCGCACAACTGGGACGAACTGCGGCGTTTTATGTGGGACTACGTCGGCATCGTGCGCACCAACAAGCGCCTGCAGCGTGCCGAGCATCGGGTGCGCCTGCTGCTCGACGAAATTCACGAGTTTTACAGTAACTACAAGGTTAGCCGCGACCTGATCGAGCTGCGTAACCTTGCCCAAGTCGCCGAACTGATGATCCGCTCGGCCATGCTGCGCCACGAAAGTCGCGGCCTGCATTACACCCTGGACTACCCACAGCAGCTGGCCGAGGCCAAGGACACTATTCTGCTGCCGCCCACCTATGGCGACTGAATTTCAACCGCACCCGTAAGCGTCGATGCTGATCCCGCGCCAAGCTGTCGCGGGCGATGCAGACTGAACGCACACGGCGCTGCCCAATCAGACGAAAGCGCAGCAACACAATCAACGGCAAGGCCAGGCTATCGGGGTGTAACTCAATGGCCTGCCAGCCCTGCGCCGTACTGTGCACCTGCCAACCATCGGCCGTGCAGCGCAGGGCCCGGTAGGCTTGCGGCGCATTCAACAGCAGATGCCGTGGCAACACCCAAGCGGCGTGGGCGAGGCAGAAGCCAATCCCGAGCAAACGCGCCCACAGCGGGATATCCACCAACGCCAGACTGAGCAGCGCCAAGCTCTGGATCAGGGCATAGCAAACCAGCAGCTGCCGTGAAGGCTGCCACTGACAGTCGAAGACCTCACTTGGGCTGGACACGGTCCAGAATCATCCGAACCATGTACTTGAGATCGGCATCTTCTGGCTCGCTGCGTTGCATAAACCAGCCAAACATATCCTGGTCTTCACACTCAAGCAGCTTGCGATAACGCTCGCGGTCAGCCTCATCGAGGTGCGGATACACCTCTCTGACGAACGGCACCAGCAGCACATCCAGCTCCAGCATGCCACGGCGGCTGTGCCAAAACAGGCGATTAAGTTCAACCGAGTCGACCATGGGGATGCTCCTTGAAAAAATGGCATGGAGCCATTTTTAGCGTCGCTCAGCGACGGCCCGAAGGGTGGCCGCCACGAATGACAGGCCATAAATAAGGCGCGCAGTATACCGATGAAAGACGCCTCTGTTGACCGTACACATCACCCGACCAGGCAATACCCTCAAGCGAAGCAGCCGCAAGCACTGACAAGCCGCGAGGCGCGCTCTATGATAAGCCCCCTAACTTTTATCCAGCGATAGCTAATCCACCATGGCCGATACCGCGTTTTATTGCACCCTCAGCCACGAAGGCATCCTCGCCGTGCGCGGCCCGGACGCCAACAAGTTCCTCCAGGGCCAGGTCACCTGCAACCTCAACTACCTAAGCGACAGCCACTCCAGCCTGGGCGCACGCTGCACCCCCAAGGGTCGCATGCAGTCGAGCTTTCGCATCCTCAGCGTGAGTGACGGCTACTTGCTGGCGATGGCCAGCGATTTGCTGGAAGCGCAACTGACTGACCTGAAAAAATACGCCGTCTTCAGCAAATCCAAACTCACCGATGAAAGCCATGAGTGGCTGCGTATCGGCCTGAGTGGCGGCGATGAGGCCCTGCGCAGCCTTGGTTTGCAGCTCGCAGAAGTCGTCGACAGCGTCGCTCGCAACAATGAATTGCTGGCCCTGCGCCTGAGCGATGGCCGCGCCGAACTCTGGATACCGGCAGCCCAGGCCGATGCGGTGAAAGCTCAGATCGCAGCACAACTGCCGCAAGCACCACTAAATGACTGGCTACTCGCACAAGTGCGCGCAGGGATCGGCCAGGTTATGGGCACGACCCGCGAGCTGTTTATTCCGCAGATGATCAACCTGCAAGCAGTGGGCGGTGTGAGTTTCAAGAAAGGCTGCTACACCGGCCAGGAAATCGTTGCGCGCATGCAGTACCTGGGCAAACTCAAACGCCGCCTGTATCGCCTGCAGCTGCATGACAGCCAAGTACCAGAGCCGGCCACGGCGCTGTTTTCGCCCACGCATGCGTCCAGCGTCGGCGAAGTGGTGCTGGCGGCGCGCAGCCAGGCTGGCGTCGAACTGCTCGCCGTGCTGCAGGACGAAGCCGCGCTGAATGGCGTTGTTCACCTGGGCTCTGCCGATGGCAGCACGCTGAGCGTGCTCGATTTGCCGTATACACTGGATTCAGACCGCGAAATACAGCGCTAAGCACTTACTACACTTATTACTACTGCCTGACCGCCTAAAGAGAATTGCCCATGAGCAAGCTTGCCGAGAAAGTCCAAAAGGAACTGATCCAGGCCATCGAGAACGATGAACTGGTACTGCCGACCCTGCCAGAGGTCGCGCTGAAAGTCCGCGAGGCGGCAGAGGACCCGGACATCGGCATCCCGCAGCTGAGCAAAGTGATCGGCAATGACGCAGCCCTGACCGCGCGCATTATCAAAGTGGTGAACAGCCCACTGCTGCGCACCAACAAGGAAATTACCGACCTGCAGATGGCCGTCGGCCGCCTCGGCATCAACTACACCTGTAACTTGGCGACGGGCCTGGCGATGGAGCAGATGTTCCAGGCCACCAGTGATGTGGTTGACCGAAAAATGCGTGAAGTGTGGAACAAAAGCACGGAAATCGCCGGCATCTGCCACGTTCTATGCAAGCACTACACCCGCCTGTTGCCGGACCAGGCGACCCTTGCCGGCCTGGTGCATCAGATCGGCGTGCTGCCGATCCTCACCTACGCCGAAGAGCACAACGAGCTACTGGCCGACTCTATCAGCCTCAACCACGTAATTGAGCAGATCCACCCGATCATCGGTGACAAGATTCTGCGCACTTGGGAATTCCCCGAGCTGATCGCCATGGTGCCCGGCCAGTACCTGGACTTTACCCGCGACAGCGCCAAGGTCGACTATGTCGATATAGTCCAGGTCGCCACCCTGCAGAGCTACATCGGCAGCGAGCACCCCTACACCAAACTGGACTGGAGCCAGATCCCGGCGTTCGCCAAGCTTGGCCTTGATCCAAGCCAGGACCTGAACGAAGACGAAGACCTTTCCGCTGCCATGGAAGCCGCCATGAGCATGCTCCAGTAGAGCCCTTCACGCGCATGCAGCCGAATGCGACTAGCCTGAACACAGCCCCCGTACTTGGCATACGGCTCATGCGTACTCTGCTGTTATCCACCCTGCTCAGCCTGCTCAGCCTGTTTTGCGCAGGTTTTACCGCTGCGCAAGAGGTGCGCCTGACCAACGGTGAATGGCCGCCTTATCTGGGCGAACAGCTGCCGCACAAGGGTGTCGCCTCGCGTATCGTCGCCGAGGCCTTTGCCTTGCAAGGGATCAACGTGGCCTGGGAGTTCCACCCCTGGGCGCGCTCTCTGCAGTTGGCCGAGCGCGGCAAACGCGACGGCAGCGCGGTATGGCTGCATAGCGACGAGCGTGAAGCGAAATTCTTTATCAGCGACCCGGTGATGGAAAGCGGTTACTACCTGTTCCACCGCAAGGGCTACAACTTTGACTGGCAACAGGTGACCGACCTGCAGGGTCAGCGCCTGGTCGGCACCCGTGGCTATGACTACGGTGAGGCCTTTCAGCAAGCCGAAGCCAGCGGGCAGCTGCGGGTCAACCGAGTGACCAGTGATGAAACTGCATTTCGCCAACTGATTGCTGGCCGCGTCGATCTATTCCCGGTGGACAAGATGGTTGGCTTCGACACGCTACACCAGCACTTCAGCGCCGCCGAGCGCGCGCAACTGAGCTTTCACCCCAAACCCCTGCGCAGCGACAGCTTGCACCTGCTGCTCTCGCGGGAAGTACCCGGCAATGCCGAGCTGATCGCCCGCTTCAATCAGGGCCTCGCGCAACTGCGCGAAAGCGGCAAGATCGCCCAGTACCTGTTGGAAATCCAGCGACCGCTCAGCCTGGCGCCTTGATTCAAGCGTCCGCGCTGGCGAACGCGACACGCACCAGCAAACCCTGTGGCTGGCCTTGGTGTAGGCTGATTTCGGCCTGATGCGCACGGCAGATCTCGCCAACAATCGCCAAACCCAATCCCGCCCCTGAGCCCTTATTGCTGCGCCGATAGAAGCGCGCAAACACTCGCTGATGCTCTTCTGGGGGAATCCCCGGGCCGTCGTCTTCAACCTCCAGCACCCTGGCCGGCAAGACCCGCAGAATCACAGTACCGCCGGCTGCAGTGTGCGCCAGGGCGTTATCCAGCAGGTTGCACAGCAGCTCGTTAAGCAAGGTCGGCTCACCGCTGACCCACACCGGCTGCTCTGCCTCCAAAGCAAGAGCAATACCCCGCGCATGGGCCAGGGGCGCCAGCGCCATGCCCAGTTCACGCGCCAGCTGGCTGAGATCCAAACGCTGCGCGCCGCCTTCGGCAATCGCCCGCGCACCGCTTTCGATACGCGCCAGCGAGAGCAATTGATTGGCCAGATGGGTCAGTTTGTCGGTGTTCTGCGCCGCTTCTTCCAAGGTGCTGCGCCAGGTTTCCGGTTCCTGCGCGCGCAAGCCCAGCTCGACCCGCGCCTTAAGCGCCGCCAGTGGGGTGCGCAGCTCATGGGAGGCATCGGCGATAAATTGCGACTGGCGCTCGAACAGGTTGCGCAGTCGATCATTAAACTGGTTCAGTGCATCGATCAGTGGGCGCAACTCGCGCGGCATGCCGACATCCGACAAGGGCTGCAAATCGTCGCTGGTACGCGCCGCTACGCTGCGGCGCAGGGCCTCCAGCGGGCGCAGCGCAGCGCTTACCGCCAGCCACACCAACAGCAAGGCACTTAGCGACAGCACGCCCATGCGCAGCAGGGTGCCGAGCAACAGCTCGCGGGCCATGCGTTCACGCGCGCCCTGGGTTTCCGCCACGCGAATTTCCGCCACGCCATTGACTCCCGGCTCACTGACTGGCTGCAGCAGGCTGACCACCCGCACGCCCTGGTTGCGGTATTCGGCATCGTAGAAGCGCGCCAGCGCCGGGTAATCCTCGGTGCGCTTGGTGCCGGGTGGTGGTGGCGGCAGGTCTTCGTAACCGGACACCAGCGCACCCTGCACATCCAGCACCTGGTAGTAGATGCGCCCGGCACTGTCATAGGCAAAGGTGTCCAGCGCTACATAAGGCACATTGGCATTTAGCTGTTCTGCGGTGGTGTACAACCCATCGGCAATCGCCCGTGCCGAGGCCAGCAGGGTGCGGTCATAGGCGGTATCGGCAGCATGCCGGGCGCTCCAGTAGGCACTCAGGCTGCTGACCAGCAGAATCAGCGCCAGCAACAGTGCCAGGCGGAGAATCAGCCGTCCGCGCAGGCTACCCGGCTGGTTTTCACCGGGTTTGTCGCGCTCAGTCACCGACTGTCTCCAACCCTCAGTCACCGACTGCCTCTAATAGATAACCCAGACCACGGAAGGTCACGATGCGCACCCCACCGCCTTCGAGCTTCTTGCGCAGGCGATGCACGTAAATTTCGATGGCATCGCTACTGGCCTCTTCATCCAGACCAAACACCTGGGCAGCCAGCTGCTCCTTGCTCATCACCCTGCCAGGCCTGGCGATCATCGCTTCCAGCACCGCCTGCTCGCGGGAGGTCAGGGTCAGCAGAGTATCGGCCAGGGTAAAGCGCCGGGTATCCAGGTCATACAGCAAATTGCCGCAGCGCTGTTGGCGTTCGCCACCGAGCACGGTACGGCGCAGCAGCGCCTTGACCCGCGCCTCTAGCTCGCTCAATTCAAAGGGTTTGGCCAGGTAGTCGTCGGCGCCTAGGTTAAGACCATGCACACGATCCTTAACCTCGCCACGGGCGGTGAGCATCAGCACCGGCAGGGTATTGCCACGCTCACGCAGGCGCGCCAGCACCTGAAACCCGTCCAGGCGCGGCAGGCCGATATCGAGAATCGCCAAGGCGTAATCCTCGCTGCTCAGGGCCAGATCGGCGGCCACGCCGTCATGCAGCACGTCAACCGTCCAGCCGGCACTTTTCAATGCCTGGGCCACGCTGGCCGCCAGTTGCACATGATCTTCGACCAGCAGAATTCGCACGGTAATGGCACTCCACGAACTTGTTGTTATGCGCCCAGTGTAACGGGGCAAGGGCTGCTACGAACGTCCCTGCACTTTTCTTTCAAACTGAAAGCCTGGTGAAAGCTTGCGGCCCTAGCATCGGTTTCAGGTGGCTCGATCCACCGACCTGAACGGCTGACGCAGTGGTGCGCAGCCGTGACAAAAACAACAATGGAGACCACAGGATGCCGACTGCATCTCATCAGGCACTTGCGCCTGCTCATCTGCTTAGCCTGGCAATCACCACCGCACTGCTCGCCCCCGCTGCCCACGCCGACTGTGTCGCCGACAGCACTTCTTCGACCTGCTCACCAGCCAGCCCCTGGGCCTGGGCTTTCAGCACATGAGCGGCGACACCGGTTACGCCTACATCGATGGCAGCGCCCCGTTTCTGGTCAACTTTGTGCAGATCAACGACTTCGCCCGCGATGCGGACGAGAACCGCGTCATCGTCGGCTACACCCTGCCGATCTGGTAAACAATAAGAGCTCAGAGGAATACCCCATGAAAACTGCCTTTACCCGCATCGCCCTGGCCACCGCCTGCATGGCCTTTGCCGGCCAGTTGCTGGCCGCCGAACCCAAGCGCCCGGAATGCATCGCCCCGGCCAAGCCCGGTGGTGGCTTCGACCTGACCTGCAAGCTGGCCCAGAGTGGCCTGAAAGACAGCGGCCTGCTGAAAAAACCGATGCGCGTCACCTACATGCCCGGCGGTGTCGGCGCGGTGGCTTATAACGCCGTAATTGCCCAACGTGCCGATGATCCAGGCACCATCACCGCGTTCTCCAGCGGTTCCCTGCTCAACCTGGCGCAAGGCAAGTTCGGCCGTTACGACGAAACCGGCGTGCGCTGGCTGGCTGCCGTGGGCACCGACTACGGCGCGATCACCGTACGCGCCGACTCGCCCTACCAGAACCTCGATCAACTGGTACAAGCGCTGAAGAAAGATCCATCGAGCATCGTCTTCGGCGCTGGCGCCACCATCGGCGGCCAGGACTGGATGCAAACTGCGCTGATCGCCCGTCTGGCGGGTATCGACCCGAAAAACCTGCGTTACGTGGCCTTTGAAGGCGGCGGCGAAACCCTCACTGCCATGCTCGGCGGCCATGTGCAGGCCACCTCCAGCGGCCTGGGTGAAGTCACCCCGCAGTTGGCAGCGAAGAAAGTCCGCATCCTCGCCGTACTCTCCGATGAGCGTCTGCCAGGCAAGCTGGCCGATATCCCCACCGCCAAGGAACAGGGCTATGACATCAGCTGGCCGGTAATCCGTGGCTTCTACATGGGTCCAGAGGTCAGCGATGAGCAGTACAACTGGTGGAAACAGCAGTTCGACAGCCTGCTTGCCCGTGAAGACTTCGCCACCCTGCGTGAACAGCGCGACCTACTGCCGCTTTCGGTGACTGGCGACGAGCTGAAAGCCTTGGTCTTTAAGCAAGTTGAAGAATACAAGGCGCTGGCTGGCGAGTTCGGTTTGATGCAATAAGCGGCCACGCCGCATTCGTAGGATGGGTTGAGCATCGCGATACCCATCGCCCAGCCCCCTATTGATGGGTATCGCTGCGCTCAACCCATCCTACGGTTCCACGGTCTTTCCCTGACCCTCGACTAGGTAATCCGCCATGTACGTTCGCCTGTTCGCCGCGAGCTGGCTGCTGTTTTGCGCCGTTCTCGCCGTCATTGCCTGGGGCTTCCAGGCACCCTTTGCCTATGACCCGGTCGGGCCGCGCGCCTATCCGTTGCTGCTGCTGAGCCTTATGGCCGCTGGCAGCCTGTGGCTGGTGTTCAAGCCCGGCCAGCTTGAAGAGACGCTGAATACCCGCGCTGCTATACGCGCTGTGCTGTGCGTACTGACGCTGCTGGCCTATGCGCTGCTGTTCGAAGTGCTCGGCTTCGTCATCAGCACCACGCTGGCCACCTTCGCCCTTGGTCTGCTGTTTACCGGTCGCCCACTACCTTGCGCCATCAGCGCCGTGTTGATGGGTGTACTGCTGTACGGCTTGTTTGATTACCTGCTGGATGTGCCGCTGCCCCTCGGCCTGTTCGAAGCCTTCGTGGAGAGCTGAAAGTGGAAACCCTGAATTTCTTGATGCAAGGCTTCGAAGTCGCGACCCGACCGGAAAACCTCTTAGTGGCCTTGTTCGGTGCCTTTGTCGGCACCATCGTCGGCCTGTTGCCGGGCCTGGGCCCAATCAATGGCGTGGCCCTGCTGCTGCCACTGGCCTTCGCCCTCGGCCTGTCGCCAGAAACCGCACTAATCCTGCTCGCTGCCGTGTACCTGGGCTGTGAATACGGCGGACGTATCTCAGCGATTCTGCTCAACGTACCGGGCGATGCCGCAGCGGTGATGACCACCCTCGACGGCTACCCGCTCGCCCGCCAGGGCAAGGCAGGGATCGCCCTGTCGCTGTCGGCCGTCAGCTCCTTTATCGGCAGCATCATCGCCACCTGCGGCGTGGTGCTGTTCGCCCCAATCCTGGCGAAATGGGCGGTGGCCTTTGGTCCGGCTGAATACTTCGTGCTGATGATCTTCGCCATCGCCTGCCTGGGCGGCATGGTCGGCGACAAACCGGTTAAAACCCTGATGGCTGCCCTGATCGGCCTGGCCCTGGCCACCGTTGGCGTGGACTCGACCACCGGCGTGTATCGCTTCACCTTCGGCAGTGTCAGCCTGTCGGACGGCATCCAGTTCGTCATCGTGGTCATCGGCTTCTTCAGCGTCAGTGAAGTGCTGCTGATGCTGGAAAAAACCCACAACGGCCAGAAAGCCGTGAAGGCCAGCGGCCGCCTGCTGTTCAACTTCAAAGAGTTCTGCTTCACCTTCTGGACCATGGTGCGCAGCGCTGTGGCCGGTTTCGTCATCGGCGTACTGCCAGGTGCCGGCGCGACCATCGCCAGCGCCATGACCTATATGACTGAAAAGCGCATGGCCGGCCCCAGCGGCAAGTTCGGTGACGGCGACCTGCGCGGCCTGGCCGCCCCGGAAGCGGCGAACAACGCCTCGGCCTGCGGCTCGCTGATCCCCATGCTGACCCTTGGCGTACCCGGCTCTGGCACCACGGCAGTGATGATCGGCGCGCTGACGCTGTACAACATCACCCCTGGCCCGCTGCTGTTCGAACAGCAACCGGACGTGGTCTGGGGCCTGATCGCCTCGCTGTTTATCGGCAACGTGATTCTGCTGGTGATGAACATTCCCCTGGTCGGCCTGTTCGCCCGCATGCTCAGCGTACCCAACTGGGTGCTGGTGCCAGCGATCACCGTGATCAGCATGGTCGGCGTCTACGCGGTGCACAGCACCACCTTCGACCTGGTGCTGATGATCGGCCTCGGCGTCTTCGGCTATATCCTGCGCAAGCTAGACTTCCCACTGTCGGCACTGATCCTCGGCTTCGTCCTCGGTGAGCTAATGGAAGACAACCTGCGCCGCGCCCTGTCGATCTCTGCCGGCGACCTGAACATCCTCTGGAACAGCCCAATCAGCCTGTGCCTGTGGGCACTCACCGCGCTGATGCTGGCCCTGCCAGGCCTGCGCTGGTGGCGTGCGCGCCGTGCGGCGCAACTGGCCAATGCCTAAGCTGCCCGTGCTCACCGGCTGGCAAAGCGGGTGGCCCACGCCCCTGGTCGGCTTGTTAGGCGGCTATCTGGCCAGCCTGATCGGCTGGCCTTTGCCGTGGATCATCGGCTCGCTGCTGGCGGTCATCACCGCCCGCTGCAGCGGCTGGCTGATCACAGAGCTACCCGGCGGGCGCAAGACCGGCCAATGGCTGGTATCCAGTGCCATCGGCCTGCACTTCACCAGCGAAGTATTCGGCCAACTGCTCAGCCACTTCGGCGTGATCCTGCTCGGCGCCCTGCTCACCCTGCTGCTGAGCCTGATCGGCATTATCGTGCTGCGCCGCGCCGGCCTGGATCGCGCCACCGCATTCTTTGCCAGCATGCCCGGTGGCGCCAGCGAGATGGTTAACCTGGCCCAGCGGCACAACGCCGAAACCGCCAAGGTGGCCGCCGCCCATAGCTTGCGTCTGCTGCTGGTGGTGCTGCTGATTCCGGCAATCTTCACCTGGAGCCTACCGCCCATCGCACCGCCGGCACCCGCTGCCGTCAGTTGGCCCTGGCTGGCAGCGCTGCTACCGGCAGGCGCGCTGCTGGCCTGGTTGTGGGGGCGTTTGGGTCAACCCAACCCCTGGATGCTTGGCCCGCTGACCGTTTGCGCAGTGGCCAGTGTGACCTTCGATCTGCACCTGGGCTTACCCGATGGCCTGGGCCAAGTTGGCCAATGGCTGATCGGTTGCGCCCTGGGTTGCCACTTCGACCGCGCCTTCTTTCGCAGCGCACCGGGATTTCTCGCGCGCATCCTGCTGTTCTGCCTGCTCGCCATGCTCGCCGCCGCCGCACTGGGTCAGGGCCTGGGCTGGCTGGCCGGGGAGAACCAGAATGCGCTGATGCTCGGCATGATGCCCGGCGGCATCACCGAACTCTGCCTGACCGCCGAAGCCCTGCAACTCTCGGTGGCGCTGGTCACCGCCCTGCAGGTGCTGCGCCTGTTTCTGGTGATGTTTCTCGCCGAGCCCTTGTTCAGGCTTTGGCAGCGCAACGCATAACACTTTTGACGACCACGTTTAGCCCGCCTTGTGCGGGCTCTTTTTTGCTTACGGGGCGCTGGTAGGGAGGACATGGCGCAGCCTTGTCCGCCACTGGTATCCGGAAGGTGGACAAGCCTTCGGCATGTCCACCCTACGAGGCTGTAGACCTTACACATGCACATAGGATCTACGGAAAAATCCCGTCCAGGTGGTTTAAGTGAACGGTATTACGTCGTGTGCGGGCTCTTTTTAGCCGCGGCGTGGCAGTTTTTGTTTAACGAATATGTCCGCAGCCACCCAGGCACACTCCTCAGAGCTACTCTCAGGCCTGATCTAACGAGGCACCCTGAAATGAGCGAACTGCGCTGGCCCGCCGTGAAAACCCTGCTGCTACTGCTCTGCCTGAGCCTGCTGGTCACCGCCTGCAGCCGCGCCGGCCTGGCGTACCGCAATCTGGATTGGCTGGTGCCCTGGCGGCTCAACGACTACCTGAACCTCGATAGACAGCAGCAGGCCTGGCTCAAACCCCGTTTGCAAACCCACTTGCAATGGCACTGCAGCGCCGAGCTGCCGCGCTATATCGATTGGCTGCAAACCACCAAAAGCATCCTCGCCCAACCGCAGCCGGACAGCGCCCAGCTGCTGGAGCAATTTGCCCAATTTGATGCCGCACTAAAACGCATCAGCGTCGAGATCACCCCCACCGCTATCGAACTGTTGCAGAGCCTGAGCGAACAACAAGTCAGCGAACTCTACGCCGCGCTGGATGAAGACAATCTGGAAGATCGCCAGGACTTTCTCGACCCGCCCCTGGCCACCCAAATCAGCGAACGGCAGACACGTATGCAGGAACGCCTGCGCTCCTGGCTGGGCCGCCTGAACCAGGCACAGACAGAACATATCGCCGCCTGGGCTAATAACCTGGGCGAGCAGAACCGTCTGTGGCTGGAGAATCGACAACTGTGGCAAGCCGAGCTGCGCAAGGTGGTTGCCGAACGGGGCAGCGCCGACTTTGCCGAGCGGCTAACCCCTCTGCTGCAGCAACGCGAACGCTTCTATAGCGACGAATACCGCGCCAGTTATGGCCGCTCACGCCAGGCGCTGGCCACACTGTTCAGTCAGTTGCTGAGCAACAGCGATGAGGCGCAGCGCGAGCGACTGAGTCACCGCTTGCGCGACCTGCGCCGCGACCTGGCCGAGCAGCAGTGCAGCGTTTAAGCCGCCTCGGGCAAACGCCAGTCAATCGGGCTTAACCCATGCTGCTGCAGGAACTTGTTGGTACGGCTGAAATGGCCGTTGCCAATAAAGCCACGGTGCGCCGACAGCGGCGATGGGTGTACGGATTTCAGCACCAGATGCTTGCTGGTATCGATCAGCTTTTCCTTGCTCTGCGCATGGGCACCCCAGAGCAAAAACACCAGACGCTCCTGCTGCTGGCTGACCACCTCGATCACCTTATCGGTAAAGCTCTGCCAGCCGATCTTGGCGTGGGAGCCGGCGATACCGTGCTCGACCGTCAATGAAGTGTTGAGCAGCAACACACCCTGCTCTGCCCAATGCTGCAGATTGCCGTGGTCGGGAATGTCGATATTCAGGTCGCGCTTGAGCTCTTTATAGATATTCACCAGCGACGGCGGCGTCTTCACCCCAGGCTGCACCGAGAAGCACAGACCATGGGCCTGACCTGGGCCGTGGTAAGGGTCCTGGCCGATCACCACCACCTTGGTCTGCGCCAGCGAAGTGGAATTGAGCGCATTGAAGATCAGCGCGCCGGGCGGATAAATCTGCTTGCCAGCCGCCTTCTCGGCCCGCAGAAAATCCCCCAGCTCACGCATATAGGGCTTCTCGAACTCTTCATGCAGAGCGGCCTTCCAGCCGGCTTCCAGTTTGACGTTATCGGCAGCGCTCATGCCTGTGTCCTGCTTATCTCAACGGAAGCGGCACGCTAAGGAAGGCACCGGGGCAAGTCAAGGCGAACGGCACATGGCCGCGTAGGTTGTGGTTGAGCGCAGCGAAGCCCAACGGTGGGGGGGGTGTGCGGATTTGGGAAGAAAACGGGAGACAGACCACGACTAAACCTTCCGAAAACCGTTGTTTTCCCAATATTGTTTTAGTATGCGAGCATGTATCAGCGGCAGAGAGCAAGAGCTTTGGCTAGCGGCCAGAAAGTAGATGCTCAGTCGTGAAGCAGCTTCCATCCCGAAGCTGCATCTCGCACTTGGTTAGAAGGGTACCTTTTTAGATATTCCCTTCAGTTTTTCTCTTCGACGGGGCATTATTCACGAGGGTCGAGATAATGTGCCGGAGCGCGGCAAAAATTTTGGTATTGAAATATTCAAGGAAGTCATATTTTGAACAAGAAAAGCTTGTTAAGTGCTATCCGGATTGGTCATCGCGTTGCCGAGGACGAGAAAAATGAATTAGCTAATTATTTCGTCAAAACATCTCAGTGGAACAAGCTAGCAAACGGTGAAATCGACATAATTTATGGAGCAAAAGGCACAGGGAAAAGTGCGCTTTATTCCTTATTGACAAACAATGCTGCAGATTTTTTAGACCGAAATATTTTGTTGGTTCCTGCAGAGAACCCATTAGGGGCATCAGCCTTCCAAGGCCTGATCGACGACAACACCGACAACGAAGCAGACCTTAATTACATTTGGAAGCTTTATATTCTTCAGCTGATATCCGCAGAATTGCGTAAAGCATCAATTGCAAGCGATGTAGCTAGTAAACTTATTTCAGCATTAGAAGTGGCAGGCTTACTCCCTAAGTCTTTCACACTGGCCTCTTTATTCGCCCGAGCGAAAAATTATGTTCAGAGCTTCGCGGAGAAGAATCCGACGGATGTTGAATATAATATCGGATTAGATCCTATTTCCGGCATGCCGACAGCCACTAGAAAAGCAAGCTACGGACCTACTGATACAAAAGCGCGGTTATCTAGCGTCCCAGTAAATGATCTTCTGAGTTTTGCCAACGAAGGGCTAGCCGAAATTTCATTGCAGGTATGGCTGCTGTTTGATCGACTTGACGTTTCATTTTCTTCTTCGCCAGAACTAGAAAGAGCCGCACTGCGCGCCCTCTTTAGGGTCTACGCTGATTTAAAACCACTCGAGAACATAAAGGCGAAGATTTTCGTTCGAAAGGATATTTGGGAACGAATTACGGAAGGTGGTTTCCGCGAAGCTAGCCACATCATAAAAACTGACACCATTGAATGGGATCGTGACGGCCTGCTAAATCTTGTTGTTAATCGCCTGCTGAACAACCAAACACTAATTGATTATTTAAATGTCGAAAAAGCTGAAATTATAAGTGATGCCAGCAAGCAAGAACAAATCATCAAAAGAATACTTCCTGACAAGGTCGATACGGGAAAAAACCCTGACGCCTTTGACTGGATAATTTCACGAGTACAAGATGGCACTAAAAAGACTGCCCCTCGAGAAATAATTCACATGCTTGAATGTTTGATTTCCAATCAAGTAAAAAAGTTTGAACAAGGAAAACCTGAGCCGGAATCCGAAATATTGTTTGATCGTGCGGTTTTCAAAGAGTCACTGGCCACGGTATCTACAGTGAGGTATACACAAACTCTTTGCGCAGAATACCCTGATTTAAAAAAATATACCGAGCTACTTAAAAATGAAAAGGCTGAGCAAAAAGTTGATACCCTTGCGCGAATCTGGGGGGAATCATTGGACGCAGCCCAATCTCTGGCGGACCAGTTAGTTGGAGCTGGTTTCTTTGAAGCACGTAACGAGAAGAATATTGCAACTTACTGGGTTCCATTTTTATATCGCGACGCACTTGATTTAGTTCAAGGAAAAGCAGTCTAGAAATAATGCTCTTCAACGATGAGCTCGTAGGTAAACCGAGCAGAAGTGTCGCCAGTGTTAAATGGCATCTTCGGTTAAGAGGCATCGCTCAATAATTCACACGACTACGTGATGGGTATCGCTATGCTCAACCCATCCTACGCCGCTGTTATTTTCAGCGGCCACGCTCTGGGCCGAAAACGGCCACCAATTCCTGACTCATTTCAACTTCACCCCTGATGCAACGCCCGGTAATGACTGGGCGCCATGCCCACCACTTTGCGAAACAGCCGCGAGAAGTAATACACATCGTCATAGCCCAGCTGCTCAGCCACCTGGCGGATGCCCTGCTCCCCTTCGTCGAGCAGGCGGCAGGCGTGAGCCATTTTCAGTTGGATAAAGTCCTGAATCGGCGCATGCCCGGTCAGGGCGCGGTAGGTTTTGGCGAAGTGAAAGCGCGACAGTTTGAACTGCGCGGCCAGCTCGTCGAGGTTTAGCGAGTCATGCAGGTGGGCACGCATCACCGCCTGCACCGCGTCCACATCCAGCACCCGCCCGGATTTCAGCGTGGCGCGCGCCGGCAGCACCGCCAGCGAGGTGAGCAGCACCTGCAGCTGATGCGCGGCATGGATAAAGTGCGCCAGGTTCAAGCCCTGTTTGCGCAGGTGAAGCAAGGCGTCGAACTCGGCCAGCAAGCGCGGCTGCACGCCGATGCGCCACAACGGCCCCTTGCCCAAGGGTTTGAGAAAGTCCGTTACCAACTCGCCGTCAAAATGCACCCAGTACAGCGTCCAAGGCTTGTCCACGTCCGCGCCGTAGGCATGCATCACGCCTTTTGGCAACAGCAGCAGATCGCCACCACTGACAGCTAATCGTCCATCCTTTGTTTCTAACCAGCCCTGCCCGGCGCGGCAATAGATCAGCAGATAATCCTCCGGCACCAGGCGCTGCATGCGATGGCCCAGCGCCTCGGGGTAGTACCCCAGGGCCAAGGGATAGCAGCCTTGCCCCAAGGGATGCTTTGTCAACAGGCGGCGCAGCCTGGGCGGCGTGATAAAGCGCACGCCATTGGCCGGCAAAGGCCAGTTGGAGGTATCGACAAAAGCGCGCATTGCGGTACTCAAGTAGCCCGAATGCCATCCGGGAGAAAGGGTCCCGGATTGCATCCGGACTAGACATTAAATCCCAAGATAGTCCATCCGCAGGCCAAGATCGTCAATCCACAAAGCCAAGCAAGGCGGCTATAACACTGACAAAACAACAATCGAACCCACACAGAGGTTCGCCGGAGGAAGGCATGGCCAAGGCAATCCCACAGCTGATCGACGGTGAATGGCGCGAAAGCCGCGCCCGCGAATTTATCGAAGTCACCGACCCGGCGACCCAGGAGGTTCTGGCCCTGGCCCCCAAGGCCACCGCCGAGGAAATCGAAGCGGCGATTGCCAGTGCCAAGACAGCCTTCCTGACCTGGCGCGAAGTGCCTGTATCGGATCGTGCGCGGGTGATGCTGCGTTACCAGCACCTGCTCAAGGAACACCATGACGAGCTGGCGGAAATTCTCGCAGGCGAAACCGGCAAGACTTTGGCCGATGCCAAGGGCGATGTCTGGCGCGGCATCGAGGTGGTCGAGCAGGCCTGCAATATCGCCAGCCTGATGATGGGCGAAACCATGGAGAACGTGGCCCGCGACATCGACACCGCCAGCTGGATTCAGCCGCTCGGCGTGTGCATCGGCATCACCCCGTTCAACTTCCCGGCGATGATTCCGCTGTGGATGTTTCCCCTGGCCATCGCCGCCGGCAACACCTTTATTCTCAAACCGTCCGAACAGGACCCGCTGACGCCTAACCGCCTGGCTGAGTTGTTTATCGAAGCCGGCGCGCCCAAGGGTGTGCTGCAGGTGCTGCACGGTGCGCGTGAAGTGGTCGACAGCCTGCTCACCCACCCGGATATCCGCGCCATTTCCTTTGTGGGCTCGGTGCCGGTCGGCCAGCACATCTACCGCACCGGCACCGCTCACCTGAAGCGCGTGCAGGCGTTTGCCGGGGCGAAGAACCATATGGTGATCATGCCCGACGCTAATAAGCAGCAGGTGCTGAGCAACCTGGTCGGTGCCAGTTGCGGCGCGGCCGGGCAGCGCTGCATGGCGATCAGCGTGGCGGTATTTGTCGGTGAGTCGAAGCAGTGGATTGACGAGCTGCAGGCGCAGATGGCCGACCTGCAACCCGGCTACTGGACCGATGGCCACGCCGCCTTCGGCCCGCTGATCAGCCAGCAGGCCAAACAACGCGTGCTACGGCTGATCGCCGAGGGCAAGGCCGAGGGCGCTGAATGCCTGCTGGACGGCTCGCACTGCGCGGTCGAGGGCTACCCCAACGGCAACTGGATCGGCGCCACGCTGTTTCGCGGCGTAACGACCAAGATGGGCCTGTACCGCGAGGAAATTTTCGGCCCGGTGCTGGTGTGCATGGAGGTCGATACGCTGGAAGAAGCCATCGAGCTGGTCAACGCCAGCCCCTACGGCAACGGCACCTCGATCTTCACCCGCTCCGGCGGCGCGGCACGGCATTATCAGCATGCGGTGGAAGTCGGCCAGGTCGGCATCAACGTACCGGTGCCCGTGCCGCTGCCGTTCTTCTCCTTTACCGGCTGGAAGGGTTCGTTCTACGGCGACCTGCACGCCTACGGCAAACAGGGCGTGCGCTTCTTCACCGAAACCAAGACGGTGACCAGCCGCTGGTTCGATGAAGACTCGGTGGCCGGGGCGAACATGACCATTCAGCTTAAATAATCGAACGCCAGGTTGATCACAAGTCGGCCTGGCCTTGACCATCGGGAACACCAGCCCGCT
Source organism: Pseudomonas sp. C7.1 (assembly GCF_056312395.1). Taxonomy (NCBI): domain Bacteria; kingdom Pseudomonadati; phylum Pseudomonadota; class Gammaproteobacteria; order Pseudomonadales; family Pseudomonadaceae; genus Pseudomonas; species Pseudomonas sp. C7.1. The sequence goes on from NZ_JBWDTL010000003.1 coordinate 2,281,326, forward strand.
AAGGATTGACCATGGATTTTGAACTCAGCGAAGAACAACGCCTGCTGGTCGACAGCGCCCGCGCCTTTTCCGCCAGGGAGCTAGCGCCGCATGCCGCCGACTGGGATCGCGACCACCACTTCCCGGTGGATGTGATCAAGCGCGCCGCCGAGCAGGGCTATCTGGCGCTGTATATCAAGGAAGACGACGGCGGCCTGGGCCTATCACGGCTGTCCGCCTCGCTGATCTTCGAGCAGCTGTCGGCTGGCTGTATCGCCACCACGGCGTTTCTGACCATCCACAATATGGCTTCGTGGATGCTCGCCTCCTTCGCCGATCAAGCGTTGAAAGATGCCTGGCTGCCGCGCCTGGTCAGCGGCGAGTTGCTCGCCTCCTACTGCCTGACCGAGCCGGACGCTGGCTCTGACGCCGCGCACCTGCGCACCCGCGCCAAGCGCGATGGCGACGACTATGTGCTGGATGGCAGTAAATGCTTTATCTCTGGCGCGGGCAGCACCGATGTGCTGATCGTCATGGCGCGCACCGGCGAGGACAGCGGCGCCAAGGGCGTGTCCTGCTTCCTGGTGCCGGCCGACGCCGAGGGCGTGAAGTACGGGCGCAACGAATTGAAGATGGGCTGGCGCGCCCAACCCACTCGCACCATTACATTTGAAGGCGTGCGTATTCCGGCGGGCAACCGTATCGGGCCGGAGGGCCAAGGCTTTGTTTATGCGATGAAGGGCCTGGATGGTGGGCGCATCAATATCGCCAGCTGCTCCCTGGGTGCGGCGCAAGCGGCGCTGGAGCAATCGCTGCGCTACGTCGAGGAGCGCAAGCAATTCGGTAAGCCGCTGAGCGACTTCCAGTCCCTGCAATTCAAGCTCGCCGATATGCTCACTGACCTGACCGCCAGCCGGCAGATGGTGCGCCTGGCCGCACACAAGCTGGACCACGGACACAGCGAAGCCAGCCTGTATTGCGCGATGGCCAAGCGCTTCGCCACCGATCACTGCTTCACCCTGTGCAACGAAGCCCTGCAGCTGCATGGCGGCTACGGCTACCTCAACGACTACCCGTTGGAGCGCTGGGTGCGCGACAGCCGCGTACACCAGATTTTGGAAGGCACCAACGAAATCATGCGGGTGATCATCGCCCGCCGCCTGCTCGACCAAGGCGGCATGCTGGATCGCTTGCTGTAAATACCTAGGGACTGTGAATAATCGTAGGAGCGGGCCATGCCCGCGATGCAATTCGCGGGCATGGCCCGCTCCTACGGTAATCGCATAACGCTCGCGCCTTTGCACAAGACGAGGAACACCATGAGCAACGCCATCGAAGCCTACCACCCCGGCGTATTCGACCTGACCCACAAACTCACCGTGGAAAAGCACGGCCATACCGCGCTGATCACCATCAACCAGCCGCCGGCCAACACCTGGGACCACGACTCGCTGATCGGCCTCAAGCAGTTAGTCGAACACCTCAACCACGACGATGACATCTACGCCCTGGTGATCACCGGCCAGGGCGGCAAGTTCTTCAGCGCAGGGGCCGACCTCAAGCTGTTCGCCGACGGCGACAAGGCCCGCGCCCGCGAGATGGCCCGGCGCTTCGGCGAAGCCTTCGAGGCGCTGCGCGATTTCCGTGGTGTATCGATTGCCGCGATCAACGGCTACGCCATGGGCGGCGGCCTGGAATGTGCCCTGGCTTGCGATATCCGCATTGCCGAGCGTCAGGCGCAAATGGCCCTGCCAGAAGCAACGGTGGGCCTGCTGCCCTGCGCCGGCGGCACCCAGCACCTGAGCTGGCTGATCGGCGAAGGCTGGGCCAAACGCATGATCCTCTGCGGCGAACGCATCGACGCAGAAACCGCCCTGCGTATCGGCCTGGTCGAGCAAGTAGTCGACAGCGGCGAGTCCCGTGGCCATGCCCTGCTGCTGGCGGCCAAAGTCGCGCGGCAGAGCCCGGTGGCGGTGCGCACCATCAAACCGCTGATCCAGGGCGCACGCGAACGCAGCCCGAATACCTGGCTGAGTGAAGAGCGCGAGCGCTTTGTCGACCTATTCGACGCCGACGACACCCGCGAAGGGGTCAACGCCTTCCTGGAAAAACGCGACCCGCAGTGGCGCAATAAATAGCCGCGCACTAAATAATCCGTAGGGTGGACATGGCGCAGCCTTGCCCACCATCACTACCGGTGGACAAGCCGCTCCACGGCATGTCCACCCTACGATGGAAACGCCTGATGAACGTGCAATTCGAAGAACGCCCCGCCCAACACGGCTACCGTATCGGCATCGCCAGCCTGGATGCCGAGAAAAGCCTCAACGCCCTGTCGCTGCCGATGATCGAAGCGCTGGACGCCAAGCTCAAGGCCTGGGCGGACGACCCGAGCATCGCTTGCGTACTGCTGCGCGGCAACGGCCCCAAGGCCTTCTGCGCCGGCGGCGACGTGGTGCAGCTGGTGCATCAGTGCCGCGAACATCCGGGTGAAATCCCGCCCCTGGCCCGGCGCTTCTTTGCTGACGAATACCGCCTCGACTACCGCATCCACACCTACCCAAAACCCTTTATCTGCTGGGCTCACGGCCATGTGCTGGGCGGCGGCATGGGCCTGATGCAGGGCGCTGGCCTGCGCATCGTCACCCCCAGCAGCCGACTGGGCATGCCGGAGATCAATATCGGTCTGTACCCGGATGTCGGCGGCAGCTGGTTTCTCGCCCGCCTGCCAGGCAAGCTCGGCCTGTTCCTCGGCCTGACCGCCAGCAGCATCAACGCCCGCGATGCCCTCGACTTGGACCTGGCCGACCGCGTACTGCTCGACAGCCAGCAGGATGACCTGCTCAACGGCCTGGCCCAGCTCAACTGGCAAGAGCAAAGCCCGCAGCAACTGCACAGCCTGCTCAAGGCCCTGGAAAACCAGGCCCTCACCGAGTTGCCACAAGCCCAGTGGCTGCCGCGCCGCGCCCGTATAGACGAATTGCTGGATGTGGCCGAGCTACCCCAGGCCTGGCAAGCCATCATGTCCCTACACGACGATAGCGACCCACTCATGGCCCGCGCCGCCAAGACCCTGGCCGGCGGCTGCCCGTTGACCGGACATCTGGTGTGGGAGCAAATCAAGCGCGCCAAGCAGCTGTCTCTGGCCGAAGTATTTCGCATGGAATACGCCATCAGCCTGAACTGCTGCCGCCACCCGGAATTCCCCGAAGGCGTGCGTTCGCGACTGATCGACAAGGACCACGCGCCACGCTGGCACTGGCCGGATGTAGCGAGCATCCCGCAGCAAGTAATCGACGCACACTTCGCCCCGGCATGGGATGGCGTACATCCGTTAGCGGATCTGTAACAGGTTGTGGGTGGGTTAAGCGCGCGGCACGGACATCGGCCACACGCGCGTATTAATCGCGCCGTAACCCACCAACACGCCCCATCAAGCAGCATGGATATCGCTACGCTCAACCCATCCTACGCCCCCACACAACCCAGTGAGAGCGCCCCAGATAAGGAGCCTAACAATGACCACAATCGCTTTTATCGGCCTCGGCCATATGGGCTTGCCCATGGCGCGCAACCTGCTCAAGGCCGGCTTCAACTTACAGGTGTTCGACCTGGTGCAGGCAGCGATGGACGAGCTAGCCCAGGAAGGCGCGCAGACCGCGACCAGCGCCCTGCAGGCCAGCCACAATGCCGAGGTAGTGATCAGCATGTTACCGGCCAGCCGCCACGTCGAAGACCTGTACCTGGGCGACGGCGGCCTGATCAAGGCGCTCAAGCCGGGCAGCCTGGTGTTGGAATGTTCGACCATCGCCCCGGAAGCCGCACGCAAAGTGCACCAGGCGGCCGCCGAGCGAGGTATCGAACTGCTTGACGCACCGGTATCCGGAGGCACCGCCGGCGCAGCGGCCGGCACCCTGACCTTTATGATCGGCGGCGCCGCAGAAACGCTGGCAAAGGCTCAACCGATCTTCCAGGCCATGGGCAAAAATATCTTCCACGCCGGCCCCGACGGTGCCGGCCAGGTGGCCAAGGTGTGCAATAACCAGGTGCTGGCGGTGCAGATGATCGCCACCGCCGAAGCCATGGCCATGGGCGTGGCCAACGGCCTGGAGCCGGCCGTGTTGGCCGAGATCATGCGTCAAAGCTCGGGTGGCAACTGGACGCTGGAGAAGTACAACCCCTGGCCCGGCGTGATGGAAAACGCCCCGGCGTCCAAAGGCTACAGCGGCGGCTTTATGGCCGAGCTGATGGCCAAGGACCTGGGCCTGGCCCAGGAAGCGGCCCAGGCCAGCGGCAGCAGCACACCCATGGGCGCGCTGGCGTTGCAGCTGTATCGCCTGCTGCTCAAACAAGGCAAAGGTAAACAGGACTTCTCGGTGGTGCAGCAGCTGTTTGTTGAATAAACGCGGCTTTGCTGGCCCGCAGGGCTTAAACCGTAGGAGCGGGCCATGCCCGCGAAGCTTTCAATCGCGGCCATGGGCCGCTCCTACGTCGATAACTGGTTAACCCGCAAACAACAAAAAGCCGCATCGAGCTGCGGCTTTTTTGTGGGCAGAATCTGCTACCTAGCGCTCGCGCAATGCCTCGCTGCGCGCACGGATAATCGGTTTGAGCAGATAACTGAGCACACTTTTCTTGCCGGTGATGATATCCACCGACGCAACCATGCCGGGGATGATCAGCAGCGGATTTTCCTCGGTACCCAGGTGGCTTTTGTTGGTACGCAGCTTGATCACATAAAAGCTGTTGCCATCATCGTCGGTCACGGTATCGGCGCCGATCTGTTCCAGCTCGGCTTTGAGGCCGCCGTAGATGGTGTAGTCATAGGCAGTGAACTTGACCATCGCCTCCTGCCCTGGATGCAGGAAGGCGATGTCCTGCGGGCGAATCCGCGCCTCGACCAGCAGGTTCTCACCCAGCGGTACGATTTCCACCAGATCGCTGCCCGGCTGAATCACCCCGCCGATGGTGGTGACCAGCAACTGTTTGACGATGCCGCGCACCGGTGAAATCACCAGAGTGCGGTTGACCCGATCTTTCAGCGCCTTGCCGGTTGACTGAATTTTGCTCAGCTCGGTGCGCGCCTCATTCAGCTCGGTCAGCGCCTCGCTGCGAAAACGACCACGGGTTTCATCAATCTTGCGCTCGACTTCCTTGATCGCCGACTGGGCGCGCGGTATCGCCAGAGTGGTGGCTTCAAGCTGGCCACGCGCCTCCACTTCTGCACGTTTAAGGCGCAGCACTTCAACCTGGGAAATCGCGCCCTGAGCCACCAGCGGCTCGGACATTTGAATTTCCTGACGCAACAGGCTCAAGCTATTGCGGAACTGCCCCTGCTTGGAGGCAAACTCACGCAGCTCCTGCTGTCGCTGAATCAACTGCTCTTCCAGGCCGGCCACTTCATCGAGTAATTGCTGTTTGCGGCTGTTGAACAGCTGGATTTCGTTATCCGCTTGCTTCGGCACTTTCTCGCGCACCTCATCGGCCACCACCAGCTCGCGGTCCTGTACTTCGGCGCTCAGGCGCTCCACACGCAGCAGCAGGGCCAGGCGATCGGCCTCGGTTTCACCGACGTTGGAGGCGAAGCGGGTGTCGTCCAGACGCAACAGCGGATCACCGGCATCAACAATCTGCCCTTCCCGGACAAACAGCTCGGCGACGATACCGCCTTCCAGATTCTGGATTTTTTGCAGGCGCGAGGACGGAATCGCCTTGCCATCACCACGGGTCACTTCATCGACCACGGCGAAATTAGCCCACAGCAGGCAGAACACCACAAAGGCGATCAGCCCCCAGATGGTCAGACGCACCACCCGTGGTGCGTCCTCGATCAACGCCTTGTTGACCTCCGGTAGCGGTTCATCGCCCAGCTCATCGTGGCTGCCGAAATAAGCAGCAACGGCCTGACGCAGGCTCCTTTTCTCGGGCGCGTTAGCTGACACTGATCTGCCCCTTCTTCAGCGCTTCCATCACGCTACTTTTCGGCCCATCGGCGATGATCTGCCCACGATCAACGATAATCAACCGATCGACCAGGCTGAGCATCGAGGCCCGGTGGGTGACCAGCAGCAGGGTCTTGGTGCCGATTACCGCCGACAAGCGCTGCTTGAGGCGCTCTTCACCGGTGTTGTCCATGGCGCTGGTGGGTTCATCAAGCAGCAGAATCGGCGGATCGAGCAACAGCGCACGCGCCAGGGCGACATTCTGCCGCTGACCACCGGAGAGGTTTTGCCCGCGCTCACCGACCTGCAGCTCGTAGCCTTTCGGGTGTAGCCGAGCGAACTCGTGTACGCCGGCCAATTCGGCGGCCTGCAACACCAGCTCGTCTTCGACGTAGCGCGCACCGGACACCAGGTTGTCACGCAGGGTGCCACTGAACAGCTGAATATCCTGCGGCACATAGCCGATGTTGTGGCGCAGATCGCTGACATCCAGCTGGCGTACATCAATGCCATCGACCAGCAGGCTGCCGCCATCAGGCTGATACAGGCCAACAATCAGCTTCGCCAGCGAGCTTTTGCCCGAGCCACTGCGGCCAATGATGCCGATCTTCTCACCGGGGCGAACCACCAGATTGATGCCCAGCAGAGCGGCCTGTTGCTGATCCGGGTAATGAAATTCCAGCTGACGGAACTCGATGGCGCCCTGCAGCGACTGGCGCTTGAGCGGGCGCTCATCGGCGTGACGTTCCTGCGGCAGCTCCATCATCTGGTTGACCGATTCAAGGGTCACACGCGCCTGCTGATAGCGCGTGAGCAAACCGGAAATCTGCGTCAACGGCCCCAGCGCGCGACTGCTGAGCATGTAACAGGCAATCAGCCCACCCATGCTCAGGTTGCCGTCGATGATCTGGTACACGCCGAGCACGATCACAATCACGCCCGCCAATTGCTGCAGCAGCATGGTGGCGTTCATCGCCAGGCTGGAGAGCATGCGCGCGCGCAGCTCCAGGCGGCTGAGGGTGCCAATGGTCTGCTCCCACAGATACTGGCGCTCGCTCTCGGCGTTATTGACCTTGACCGCATCCAGCCCGGCCAGGCTCTCGATCAGGCTCGACTGGCGCTCACCGGCCAGGGCCATGGTGCGTTGCATGGTCTCGGCCAGCGGGCGCTGCAAGGCCCAGCCGATCAAGGCCACCAGCGGAAAGGCGAGTACGGGAATCCACACCAGATGGCCGCCGATCATAGCGATCACCGCGAGAATCAGCAGGGTAAACGGCAAGTCGATGACGCTGGCCAGGGTCAGCGAGGCGAGAAAATCACGCAGGCTCTGAAACTCATGAATATTCTGCGCAAAGCTGCCGACCCGCGCCGGTCGGAACTTCATGGCCATGCCGACGATGCGTTCAAACAGCGTGGCGGAGATGATCAGGTCGGTCTTCTTGCCCGCCAGATCAAGGCACAGGCCGCGCAAGGTCTTGAGCAACAGATCGAAGAAGAACACCCCGGTGATGCCAATCGCCAGCACCCACAAGGTGGCTTCGGCCTGGTTAGGCACCACGCGGTCGTACACGTTCATCACAAAAAGCGGCGTAGCCAGACCAATCAGGTTGATCAGAAAGCTTGCCGCGATGGCATCGATATACAACCAGCGCGAACGCTTGAGGGTGTCACGAAACCAGGAGGTGGCGCGCGGGATCAGCTCGCCACGGTTGAAATCAAACTTGTGCTGCGGCTGGGCAAAGAACACCCGCCCGCTGTAATCCTCGGCCAGTGCCTCAGCACTGACACGCACCTCACCGCCCTCGCTTTCGCTGGGCATGATGCGCGCACGGCCCTGATCATCCCAGCCCAGCAAAATGGCGCTGCGGCCATCGTGCAGCAGAAGCAAGGCCGGCATGGCCAGGGCCGGAATCTTCTCCAGGCCTCGGCGTAACCAGCGCCCCTGCAACCCCGCACGCGCCGCCGCACGCGGCAGCAACTCGGCACTCAGGCGCTGTTCCGGCAGCGGCAGGCCTGCGGTGAGCATGGCGCGGCTGACCGACTTCTGGTGCAGGCCGCACAGCGACAACAGGCTGTCGAGCAGAGGGTCGTCGTAGCGATCACGCGGATCGCTACGGGTTTGCATCGGGCTTGGGTCTACTGCCACTGGGTTTTACTCATCAACGACTGGGCTCAGTTCAGCCCCGGCAAATTAGCCTGGGCCTTGATCTCATCCAGTGGTGCGGCGGCCATCGGCGCGACTACACCCTGGCTCTTGAGCAGGGAGCCCATGGTGGCCTTGATCCGGTACTGAGTAAACAGCTCGGTGTAACGCACTTCCTCAAGACGGCGCGAGGCAGTGAACAACTCGTTTTCACTGTCGAGCAGATCCAACAGGGTACGGTCACCCAGGCCGAACTGCTTCTGGTAGGACTCGCGCACGCGACTGCTGTAGTCCACGTACTGCTGGGCAATCGGCAATTGCTGGCGGGCATTTTCCATCGCGTTCCAGGCCAGACCGAGGTCCTCATTCAATACCCGCAAGGCGTTGTTGCGGATGTCCATCGCCTGGTTGGTCTGATAGGCCTTGGACTGCAGATCCGCCTTGTTACTGCCACCGGCGAACAGGTTGTAGCGCATGCGCAGCATGGCCTGCCACTCGTTGCTATGACCGCTGACACCATCGATGTTGTTGTCCATGCCGCGCGACAGCTCGGCATCAAAGCGCGGGTAGAAACTCGACTTGGCCGCTTCATACTGCTGCTCGCTGGCCTGCACATCGGCCTCGGCCGAACTCAGGAAGGGGTTGTTGGCAAGCATTTCCTGGCGCGCTGCTGGTAGGCTTTCCGGCAGGTGGCCCGCCAAACCAGGCGGCGGGCTTAGCTCGCTGGCATCACGACCGACCACACTGAAATAGTTGACCCGCGCATCCGCCAGGTTGGTCTGCTCGGTGATCAGGTTGTTGCGTGCCTGGGCCAGACGCGCCTCGGCCTGATCGAGGTCAGCAGTACGCCCTACGCCACTCTCGCTACGCAGGGTGATCTGGTCGTAAATACGTTCGTGGCTAGCCAAGTTGCTCTCGGCCAGACGCACCAGTTCCTGACGGGTCAGCACATCCAGATACACCTGCGCTACTGTCAGCGCGGTGCGCTCGGCGGTACCCAGCAGTTCATAAGCACGGGCATTTACCGTGGCACGCTGGCGACCCACTTCACTGCTGGTGGCAAAACCATCGAACAGCATCTGCTGCAAACGCAGACTAGACTCACCGCGAGTCAGGGTCTCGGTGTTGTGACTCTGCCCGCGCGTACCTGGGCTGTCGGTGCCTTCACGGCCATAGCCGGCCAGCAGGTCAACCCGTGGCAGGTAACCGCCCTTGGCAGCCTTCATCTGCTCTTCAACGGACAAACGCGCATTGATCCCCGCTTGAATCTCTGGATGCACTTCAAGGGCACTTTGCATGGCTTCATTAAGCGTTTGGCCATGGGCAGCCATCGATACCGCTAGAGCAAGAGGGAACAGTGCAAAAAAACGCATTGAATGAAATTCCTTTCAGACTGGGCTAGTGACTTGGAGCAACGAAGAGGCGACGTGTTTGACGCAAAGTGGCGCAGAATGCATAGAAAGTGGCGCAGGATGCATAAACAGCCTACAGCGCGTGACACGCAGCACAGTAGAGACAAACCAATATCAAAGTGACATCAGCGCGCGCATTGTTTATTATCGCGAGCACTCGGTCAATAGTTTGGCATGCCTGCAATTCCACAATGGAATAAGTCAAATTTATGACGACAATATTCTGTCAGATTATCAGCCTTTAAATCAAAACATTGCTTCACCGTGTTTAACGATTTTACCGCGCCCACTCCGGAGCCCGTTATATGAGCACTCTCGTCGCCATCGTAAAAAGTCTTGTTGGCCAGGTTTTTGCCGTTTCTCTCGACGGCCTCAAACGCCAAGTGTTCGAAGGCGAGCGCCTGCTCATGGGCGAACAGATCCTCACCGGCCTGGGCGGCGAAGTGACCTTGCAATTGGCCAGCGGTGAATTGGTCCATGTGGCGCAAAACAGCAACTGGCAGGCCCCCACCAGCGAAGTCCAGGCTGAAGATAATAGAGCCGAACCCACTTCTGGTTTGGAACAAGCCCTGGCTGCCGGATTCGACCCCACCGTCGACCTCGAGGCCCCAGCTGCTGGTCCAGGCTCCGGCGGTAATGGCGGCGCAGCAGGCGGCGGGCATAGTTTTGTACTGCTAGGGGAAACTGGGCAGCGTCTAGACCCGACTATTGGATTCGAAACGGGAGGACTAGGCTTTGCTAGTCAGGCTGTGGATGAGCAAGCAGGCGCTGACAGCGTGCTCATCACATTTACGGACAACATCACCGACGGTGCGCCTACCGTGACCGTTCCGGACACCGATGGTGCGGGCAACACCACCGACACCACCCTGCCGGAAACTGCAGGTGCCACCACCGGCTCGTTCACTGTCGCCGCTGAAGCCGGGATCACTTCGCTCTCGGTGGGCGGTACAACCGTCACCCTCGCCCAGCTCAATGCCCTGGGCACCACGCCTGTCATCATCAATACCGGTGAAGGCTCCTTGGTACTCACCGGATTCAACGCCGGCGTGGTCAGCTACACCTATGACCCAAGCGTACTGGCCCACACCAATAGCACGGCCATCGTCGACAGCATCGCTATCAGCGTCACCGACGCCAATGGCCAGTCCAGTGCACCGAACAGCCTCGACATCGCCATCACTGACACCGCACCGGTCGCCGTCAACGACACGAACGCCATCACCGAAGACACCGTCACCGCTATTGGCAATGTCCTCACCGGTGCAGGTGCCGACACCGTCGGTGCCGATGCCAATGCCACCCCGGTTACTGCCGGTGTGTTCACCAGCGCCAACGGGTACGGCACCCTGACCCTCAACAGCGACGGCAGTTACAGCTACGCGCTGAACAACAGCAATACTGCTGTTAATGCCTTGAACAACGGCCAGAACTTGACCGACAGCTACACCTACACCCTGACGGACGGTGACGGTTCAACCACCACCGCCACCCTGACCATCACCATCAATGGCCGCACCGACGGTGCGCCTACCGTGACCGTTCCGGACACCGATGGTGCGGGCAACACCACCGACACCACCCTGCCGGAAACTGCAGGTGCCACCACCGGCTCGTTCACTGTCGCCGCTGAAGCCGGGATCACTTCGCTCTCGGTGGGTGGTACAACCGTCACCCTCGCCCAGCTCAATGCCCTGGGCACCACGCCTGTCATCATCAATACCGGTGAAGGCTCCTTGGTACTCACCGGATTCAACGCCGGCGTGGTCAGCTACACCTATGACCCAAGCGTACTGGCCCACACCAATAGCACGGCCATCGTCGACAGCATCGCTATCAGCGTCACCGACGCCAATGGCCAGTCCAGTGCACCGAACAGCCTCGACATCGCCATCACTGACACCGCACCGGTCGCCGTCAACGACACGAACGCCATCACCGAAGACACCGTCACCGCTATTGGCAATGTCCTCACCGGTGCAGGTGCCGACACCGTCGGTGCCGATGCCAATGCCACCCCGGTTACTGCCGGTGTGTTCACCAGCGCCAACGGGTACGGCACCCTGACCCTCAACAGCGACGGCAGTTACAGCTACGCGCTGAACAACAGCAATACTGCTGTTAATGCCTTGAACAACGGCCAGAGCTTGACCGACAGCTACACCTACACCCTGACGGACGGTGACGGTTCAACCACCACCGCCACCCTGACCATCACCATCAATGGCCGCACCGACGGTGCGCCTACCGTGACCGTTCCGGACACCGATGGTGCGGGCAACACCACCGACACCACCCTGCCGGAAACTGCAGGTGCCACCACCGGCTCGTTCACTGTCGCCGCTGAAGCCGGGATCACTTCGCTCTCGGTGGGTGGTACAACCGTCACCCTCGCCCAGCTCAATGCCCTGGGCACCACGCCTGTCATCATCAATACCGGTGAAGGCTCCTTGGTACTCACCGGATTCAACGCCGGCGTGGTCAGCTACACCTATGACCCAAGCGTACTGGCCCACACCAATAGCACGGCCATCGTCGACAGCATCGCTATCAGCGTCACCGACGCCAATGGCCAGTCCAGTGCACCGAACAGCCTCGACATCGCCATCACTGACACCGCACCGGTCGCCGTCAACGACACGAACGCCATCACCGAAGACACCGTCACCGCTATTGGCAATGTCCTCACCGGTGCAGGTGCCGACACCGTCGGTGCCGATGCCAATGCCACCCCGGTTACTGCCGGTGTGTTCACCAGCGCCAACGGGTACGGCACCCTGACCCTCAACAGCGACGGCAGTTACAGCTACGCGCTGAACAACAGCAATACTGCTGTTAATGCCTTGAACAACGGCCAGAGCTTGACCGACAGCTACACCTACACCCTGACGGACGGTGACGGTTCAACCACCACCGCCACCCTGACCATCACCATCAATGGCCGCACCGACGGTGCGCCTACCGTGACCGTTCCGGACACCGATGGTGCGGGCAACACCACCGACACCACCCTGCCGGAAACTGCAGGTGCCACCACCGGCTCGTTCACTGTCGCCGCTGAAGCCGGGATCACTTCGCTCTCGGTGGGTGGTACAACCGTCACCCTCGCCCAGCTCAATGCCCTGGGCACCACGCCTGTCATCATCAATACCGGTGAAGGCTCCTTGGTACTCACCGGATTCAACGCCGGCGTGGTCAGCTACACCTATGACCCAAGCGTACTGGCCCACACCAATAGCACGGCCATCGTCGACAGCATCGCTATCAGCGTCACCGACGCCAATGGCCAGTCCAGTGCACCGAACAGCCTCGACATCGCCATCACTGACACCGCACCGGTCGCCGTCAACGACACGAACGCCATCACCGAAGACACCGTCACCGCTATTGGCAATGTCCTCACCGGTGCAGGTGCCGACACCGTCGGTGCCGATGCCAATGCCACCCCGGTTACTGCCGGTGTGTTCACCAGCGCCAACGGGTACGGCACCCTGACCCTCAACAGCGACGGCAGTTACAGCTACGCGCTGAACAACAGCAATACTGCTGTTAATGCCTTGAACAACGGCCAGAACTTGACCGACAGCTACACCTACACCCTGACGGACGGTGACGGTTCAACCACCACCGCCACCCTGACCATCACCATCAATGGCCGCACCGACGGTGCGCCTACCGTGACCGTTCCGGACACCGATGGTGCGGGCAACACCACCGACACCACCCTGCCGGAAACTGCAGGTGCCACCACCGGCTCGTTCACTGTCGCCGCTGAAGCCGGGATCACTTCGCTCTCGGTGGGTGGTACAACCGTCACCCTCGCCCAGCTCAATGCCCTGGGCACCACGCCTGTCATCATCAATACCGGTGAAGGCTCCTTGGTACTCACCGGATTCAACGCCGGCGTGGTCAGCTACACCTATGACCCAAGCGTACTGGCCCACACCAATAGCACGGCCATCGTCGACAGCATCGCTATCAGCGTCACCGACGCCAATGGCCAGTCCAGTGCACCGAACAGCCTCGACATCGCCATCACTGACACCGCACCGGTCGCCGTCAACGACACGAACGCCATCACCGAAGACACCGTCACCGCTATTGGCAATGTCCTCACCGGTGCAGGTGCCGACACCGTCGGTGCCGATGCCAATGCCACCCCGGTTACTGCCGGTGTGTTCACCAGCGCCAACGGGTACGGCACCCTGACCCTCAACAGCGACGGCAGTTACAGCTACGCGCTGAACAACAGCAATACTGCTGTTAATGCCTTGAACAACGGCCAGAACTTGACCGACAGCTACACCTACACCCTGACGGACGGTGACGGTTCAACCACCACCGCCACCCTGACCATCACCATCAATGGCCGCACCGACGGTGCGCCTACCGTGACCGTTCCGGACACCGATGGTGCGGGCAACACCACCGACACCACCCTGCCGGAAACTGCAGGTGCCACCACCGGCTCGTTCACTGTCGCCGCTGAAGCCGGGATCACTTCGCTCTCGGTGGGTGGTACAACCGTCACCCTCGCCCAGCTCAATGCCCTGGGCACCACGCCTGTCATCATCAATACCGGTGAAGGCTCCTTGGTACTCACCGGATTCAACGCCGGCGTGGTCAGCTACACCTATGACCCAAGCGTACTGGCCCACACCAATAGCACGGCCATCGTCGACAGCATCGCTATCAGCGTCACCGACGCCAATGGCCAGTCCAGTGCACCGAACAGCCTCGACATCGCCATCACTGACACCGCACCGGTCGCCGTCAACGACACGAACGCCATCACCGAAGACACCGTCACCGCTATTGGCAATGTCCTCACCGGTGCAGGTGCCGACACCGTCGGTGCCGATGCCAATGCCACCCCGGTTACTGCCGGTGTGTTCACCAGCGCCAACGGGTACGGCACCCTGACCCTCAACAGCGACGGCAGTTACAGCTACGCGCTGAACAACAGCAATACTGCTGTTAATGCCTTGAACAACGGCCAGAACTTGACCGACAGCTACACCTACACCCTGACGGACGGTGACGGTTCAACCACCACCGCCACCCTGACCATCACCATCAATGGCCGCACCGACGGTGCGCCTACCGTGACCGTTCCGGACACCGATGGTGCGGGCAACACCACCGACACCACCCTGCCGGAAACTGCAGGTGCCACCACCGGCTCGTTCACTGTCGCCGCTGAAGCCGGGATCACTTCGCTCTCGGTGGGCGGTACAACCGTCACCCTCGCCCAGCTCAATGCCCTGGGCACCACGCCTGTCATCATCAATACCGGTGAAGGCTCCTTGGTACTCACCGGATTCAACGCCGGCGTGGTCAGCTACACCTATGACCCAAGCGTACTGGCCCACACCAATAGCACGGCCATCGTCGACAGCATCGCTATCAGCGTCACCGACGCCAATGGCCAGTCCAGTGCACCGAACAGCCTCGACATCGCCATCACTGACACCGCACCGGTCGCCGTCAACGACACGAACGCCATCACCGAAGACACCGTCACCGCTATTGGCAATGTCCTCACCGGTGCAGGTGCCGACACCGTCGGTGCCGATGCCAATGCCACCCCGGTTACTGCCGGTGTGTTCACCAGCGCCAACGGGTACGGCACCCTGACCCTCAACAGCGACGGCAGTTACAGCTACGCGCTGAACAACAGCAATACTGCTGTTAATGCCTGACACGAACGCCATCACCGAAGACACCGTCACCGCTATTGGCAATGTCCTCACCGGTGCAGGTGCCGACACCGTCGGTGCCGATGCCAATGCCACCCCGGTTACTGCCGGTGTGTTCACCAGCGCCAACGGGTACGGCACCCTGACCCTCAACAGCGACGGCAGTTACAGCTACGCGCTGAACAACAGCAATACTGCTGTTAATGCCTTGAACAACGGCCAGAGCTTGACCGACAGCTACACCTACACCCTGACGGACGGTGACGGTTCAACCACCACCGCCACCCTGACCATCACCATCAATGGCCGCACCGACGGTGCGCCTACCGTGACCGTTCCGGACACCGATGGTGCGGGCAACACCACCGACACCACCCTGCCGGAAACTGCAGGTGCCACCACCGGCTCGTTCACTGTCGCCGCTGAAGCCGGGATCACTTCGCTCTCGGTGGGTGGTACAACCGTCACCCTCGCCCAGCTCAATGCCCTGGGCACCACGCCTGTCATCATCAATACCGGTGAAGGCTCCTTGGTACTCACCGGATTCAACGCCGGCGTGGTCAGCTACACCTATGACCCAAGCGTACTGGCCCACACCAATAGCACGGCCATCGTCGACAGCATCGCTATCAGCGTCACCGACGCCAATGGCCAGTCCAGTGCACCGAACAGCCTCGACATCGCCATCACTGACACCGCACCGGTCGCCGTCAACGACACGAACGCCATCACCGAAGACACCGTCACCGCTATTGGCAATGTCCTCACCGGTGCAGGTGCCGACACCGTCGGTGCCGATGCCAATGCCACCCCGGTTACTGCCGGTGTGTTCACCAGCGCCAACGGGTACGGCACCCTGACCCTCAACAGCGACGGCAGTTACAGCTACGCGCTGAACAACAGCAATACTGCTGTTAATGCCTTGAACAACGGCCAGAACTTGACCGACAGCTACACCTACACCCTGACGGACGGTGACGGTTCAACCACCACCGCCACCCTGACCATCACCATCAATGGCCGCACCGACGGTGCGCCTACCGTGACCGTTCCGGACACCGATGGTGCGGGCAACACCACCGACACCACCCTGCCGGAAACTGCAGGTGCCACCACCGGCTCGTTCACTGTCGCCGCTGAAGCCGGGATCACTTCGCTCTCGGTGGGTGGTACAACCGTCACCCTCGCCCAGCTCAATGCCCTGGGCACCACGCCTGTCATCATCAATACCGGTGAAGGCTCCTTGGTACTCACCGGATTCAACGCCGGCGTGGTCAGCTACACCTATGACCCAAGCGTACTGGCCCACACCAATAGCACGGCCATCGTCGACAGCATCGCTATCAGCGTCACCGACGCCAATGGCCAGTCCAGTGCACCGAACAGCCTCGACATCGCCATCACTGACACCGCACCGGTCGCCGTCAACGACACGAACGCCATCACCGAAGACACCGTCACCGCTATTGGCAATGTCCTCACCGGTGCAGGTGCCGACACCGTCGGTGCCGATGCCAATGCCACCCCGGTTACTGCCGGTGTGTTCACCAGCGCCAACGGGTACGGCACCCTGACCCTCAACAGCGACGGCAGTTACAGCTACGCGCTGAACAACAGCAATACTGCTGTTAATGCCTTGAACAACGGCCAGAACTTGACCGACAGCTACACCTACACCCTGACGGACGGTGACGGTTCAACCACCACCGCCACCCTGACCATCACCATCAATGGCCGCACCGACGGTGCGCCTACCGTGACCGTTCCGGACACCGATGGTGCGGGCAACACCACCGACACCACCCTGCCGGAAACTGCAGGTGCCACCACCGGCTCGTTCACTGTCGCCGCTGAAGCCGGGATCACTTCGCTCTCGGTGGGCGGTACAACCGTCACCCTCGCCCAGCTCAATGCCCTGGGCACCACGCCTGTCATCATCAATACCGGTGAAGGCTCCTTGGTACTCACCGGATTCAACGCCGGCGTGGTCAGCTACACCTATGACCCAAGCGTACTGGCCCACACCAATAGCACGGCCATCGTCGACAGCATCGCTATCAGCGTCACCGACGCCAATGGCCAGTCCAGTGCACCGAACAGCCTCGACATCGCCATCACTGACACCGCACCGGTCGCCGTCAACGACACGAACGCCATCACCGAAGACACCGTCACCGCTATTGGCAATGTCCTCACCGGTGCAGGTGCCGACACCGTCGGTGCCGATGCCAATGCCACCCCGGTTACTGCCGGTGTGTTCACCAGCGCCAACGGGTACGGCACCCTGACCCTCAACAGCGACGGCAGTTACAGCTACGCGCTGAACAACAGCAATACTGCTGTTAATGCCTTGAACAACGGCCAGAACTTGACCGACAGCTACACCTACACCCTGACGGACGGTGACGGTTCAACCACCACCGCCACCCTGACCATCACCATCAATGGCCGCACCGACGGTGCGCCTACCGTGACCGTTCCGGACACCGATGGTGCGGGCAACACCACCGACACCACCCTGCCGGAAACTGCAGGTGCCACCACCGGCTCGTTCACTGTCGCCGCTGAAGCCGGGATCACTTCGCTCTCGGTGGGTGGTACAACCGTCACCCTCGCCCAGCTCAATGCCCTGGGCACCACGCCTGTCATCATCAATACCGGTGAAGGCTCCTTGGTACTCACCGGATTCAACGCCGGCGTGGTCAGCTACACCTATGACCCAAGCGTACTGGCCCACACCAATAGCACGGCCATCGTCGACAGCATCGCTATCAGCGTCACCGACGCCAATGGCCAGTCCAGTGCACCGAACAGCCTCGACATCGCCATCACTGACACCGCACCGGTCGCCGTCAACGACACGAACGCCATCACCGAAGACACCGTCACCGCTATTGGCAATGTCCTCACCGGTGCAGGTGCCGACACCGTCGGTGCCGATGCCAATGCCACCCCGGTTACTGCCGGTGTGTTCACCAGCGCCAACGGGTACGGCACCCTGACCCTCAACAGCGACGGCAGTTACAGCTACGCGCTGAACAACAGCAATACTGCTGTTAATGCCTTGAACAACGGCCAGAACTTGACCGACAGCTACACCTACACCCTGACGGACGGTGACGGTTCAACCACCACCGCCACCCTGACCATCACCATCAATGGCCGCACCGACGGTGCGCCTACCGTGACCGTTCCGGACACCGATGGTGCGGGCAACACCACCGACACCACCCTGCCGGAAACTGCAGGTGCCACCACCGGCTCGTTCACTGTCGCCGCTGAAGCCGGGATCACTTCGCTCTCGGTGGGTGGTACAACCGTCACCCTCGCCCAGCTCAATGCCCTGGGCACCACGCCTGTCATCATCAATACCGGTGAAGGCTCCTTGGTACTCACCGGATTCAACGCCGGCGTGGTCAGCTACACCTATGACCCAAGCGTACTGGCCCACACCAATAGCACGGCCATCGTCGACAGCATCGCTATCAGCGTCACCGACGCCAATGGCCAGTCCAGTGCACCGAACAGCCTCGACATCGCCATCACTGACACCGCACCGGTCGCCGTCAACGACACGAACGCCATCACCGAAGACACCGTCACCGCTATTGGCAATGTCCTCACCGGTGCAGGTGCCGACACCGTCGGTGCCGATGCCAATGCCACCCCGGTTACTGCCGGTGTGTTCACCAGCGCCAACGGGTACGGCACCCTGACCCTCAACAGCGACGGCAGTTACAGCTACGCGCTGAACAACAGCAATACTGCTGTTAATGCCTTGAACAACGGCCAGAACTTGACCGACAGCTACACCTACACCCTGACGGACGGTGACGGTTCAACCACCACCGCCACCCTGACCATCACCATCAATGGCCGCACCGACGGTGCGCCTACCGTGACCGTTCCGGACACCGATGGTGCGGGCAACACCACCGACACCACCCTGCCGGAAACTGCAGGTGCCACCACCGGCTCGTTCACTGTCGCCGCTGAAGCCGGGATCACTTCGCTCTCGGTGGGTGGTACAACCGTCACCCTCGCCCAGCTCAATGCCCTGGGCACCACGCCTGTCATCATCAATACCGGTGAAGGCTCCTTGGTACTCACCGGATTCAACGCCGGCGTGGTCAGCTACACCTATGACCCAAGCGTACTGGCCCACACCAATAGCACGGCCATCGTCGACAGCATCGCTATCAGCGTCACCGACGCCAATGGCCAGTCCAGTGCACCGAACAGCCTCGACATCGCCATCACTGACACCGCACCGGTCGCCGTCAACGACACGAACGCCATCACCGAAGACACCGTCACCGCTATTGGCAATGTCCTCACCGGTGCAGGTGCCGACACCGTCGGTGCCGATGCCAATGCCACCCCGGTTACTGCCGGTGTGTTCACCAGCGCCAACGGGTACGGCACCCTGACCCTCAACAGCGACGGCAGTTACAGCTACGCGCTGAACAACAGCAATACTGCTGTTAATGCCTTGAACAACGGCCAGAGCTTGACCGACAGCTACACCTACACCCTGACGGACGGTGACGGTTCAACCACCACCGCCACCCTGACCATCACCATCAATGGCCGCACCGACGGTGCGCCTACCGTGACCGTTCCGGACACCGATGGTGCGGGCAACACCACCGACACCACCCTGCCGGAAACTGCAGGTGCCACCACCGGCTCGTTCACTGTCGCCGCTGAAGCCGGGATCACTTCGCTCTCGGTGGGTGGTACAACCGTCACCCTCGCCCAGCTCAATGCCCTGGGCACCACGCCTGTCATCATCAATACCGGTGAAGGCTCCTTGGTACTCACCGGATTCAACGCCGGCGTGGTCAGCTACACCTATGACCCAAGCGTACTGGCCCACACCAATAGCACGGCCATCGTCGACAGCATCGCTATCAGCGTCACCGACGCCAATGGCCAGTCCAGTGCACCGAACAGCCTCGACATCGCCATCACTGACACCGCACCGGTCGCCGTCAACGACACGAACGCCATCACCGAAGACACCGTCACCGCTATTGGCAATGTCCTCACCGGTGCAGGTGCCGACACCGTCGGTGCCGATGCCAATGCCACCCCGGTTACTGCCGGTGTGTTCACCAGCGCCAACGGGTACGGCACCCTGACCCTCAACAGCGACGGCAGTTACAGCTACGCGCTGAACAACAGCAATACTGCTGTTAATGCCTTGAACAACGGCCAGAACTTGACCGACAGCTACACCTACACCCTGACGGACGGTGACGGTTCAACCACCACCGCCACCCTGACCATCACCATCAATGGCCGCACCGACGGTGCGCCTACCGTGACCGTTCCGGACACCGATGGTGCGGGCAACACCACCGACACCACCCTGCCGGAAACTGCAGGTGCCACCACCGGCTCGTTCACTGTCGCCGCTGAAGCCGGGATCACTTCGCTCTCGGTGGGTGGTACAACCGTCACCCTCGCCCAGCTCAATGCCCTGGGCACCACGCCTGTCATCATCAATACCGGTGAAGGCTCCTTGGTACTCACCGGATTCAACGCCGGCGTGGTCAGCTACACCTATGACCCAAGCGTACTGGCCCACACCAATAGCACGGCCATCGTCGACAGCATCGCTATCAGCGTCACCGACGCCAATGGCCAGTCCAGTGCACCGAACAGCCTCGACATCGCCATCACTGACACCGCACCGGTCGCCGTCAACGACACGAACGCCATCACCGAAGACACCGTCACCGCTATTGGCAATGTCCTCACCGGTGCAGGTGCCGACACCGTCGGTGCCGATGCCAATGCCACCCCGGTTACTGCCGGTGTGTTCACCAGCGCCAACGGGTACGGCACCCTGACCCTCAACAGCGACGGCAGTTACAGCTACGCGCTGAACAACAGCAATACTGCTGTTAATGCCTTGAACAACGGCCAGAACTTGACCGACAGCTACACCTACACCCTGACGGACGGTGACGGTTCAACCACCACCGCCACCCTGACCATCACCATCAATGGCCGCACCGACGGTGCGCCTACCGTGACCGTTCCGGACACCGATGGTGCGGGCAACACCACCGACACCACCCTGCCGGAAACTGCAGGTGCCACCACCGGCTCGTTCACTGTCGCCGCTGAAGCCGGGATCACTTCGCTCTCGGTGGGTGGTACAACCGTCACCCTCGCCCAGCTCAATGCCCTGGGCACCACGCCTGTCATCATCAATACCGGTGAAGGCTCCTTGGTACTCACCGGATTCAACGCCGGCGTGGTCAGCTACACCTATGACCCAAGCGTACTGGCCCACACCAATAGCACGGCCATCGTCGACAGCATCGCTATCAGCGTCACCGACGCCAATGGCCAGTCCAGTGCACCGAACAGCCTCGACATCGCCATCACTGACACCGCACCGGTCGCCGTCAACGACACGAACGCCATCACCGAAGACACCGTCACCGCTATTGGCAATGTCCTCACCGGTGCAGGTGCCGACACCGTCGGTGCCGATGCCAATGCCACCCCGGTTACTGCCGGTGTGTTCACCAGCGCCAACGGGTACGGCACCCTGACCCTCAACAGCGACGGCAGTTACAGCTACGCGCTGAACAACAGCAATACTGCTGTTAATGCCTTGAACAACGGCCAGAACTTGACCGACAGCTACACCTACACCCTGACGGACGGTGACGGTTCAACCACCACCGCCACCCTGACCATCACCATCAATGGCCGCACCGACGGTGCGCCTACCGTGACCGTTCCGGACACCGATGGTGCGGGCAACACCACCGACACCACCCTGCCGGAAACTGCAGGTGCCACCACCGGCTCGTTCACTGTCGCCGCTGAAGCCGGGATCACTTCGCTCTCGGTGGGTGGTACAACCGTCACCCTCGCCCAGCTCAATGCCCTGGGCACCACGCCTGTCATCATCAATACCGGTGAAGGCTCCTTGGTACTCACCGGATTCAACGCCGGCGTGGTCAGCTACACCTATGACCCAAGCGTACTGGCCCACACCAATAGCACGGCCATCGTCGACAGCATCGCTATCAGCGTCACCGACGCCAATGGCCAGTCCAGTGCACCGAACAGCCTCGACATCGCCATCACTGACACCGCACCGGTCGCCGTCAACGACACGAACGCCATCACCGAAGACACCGTCACCGCTATTGGCAATGTCCTCACCGGTGCAGGTGCCGACACCGTCGGTGCCGATGCCAATGCCACCCCGGTTACTGCCGGTGTGTTCACCAGCGCCAACGGGTACGGCACCCTGACCCTCAACAGCGACGGCAGTTACAGCTACGCGCTGAACAACAGCAATACTGCTGTTAATGCCTTGAACAACGGCCAGAACTTGACCGACAGCTACACCTACACCCTGACGGACGGTGACGGTTCAACCACCACCGCCACCCTGACCATCACCATCAATGGCCGCACCGACGGTGCGCCTACCGTGACCGTTCCGGACACCGATGGTGCGGGCAACACCACCGACACCACCCTGCCGGAAACTGCAGGTGCCACCACCGGCTCGTTCACTGTCGCCGCTGAAGCCGGGATCACTTCGCTCTCGGTGGGCGGTACAACCGTCACCCTCGCCCAGCTCAATGCCCTGGGCACCACGCCTGTCATCATCAATACCGGTGAAGGCTCCTTGGTACTCACCGGATTCAACGCCGGCGTGGTCAGCTACACCTATGACCCAAGCGTACTGGCCCACACCAATAGCACGGCCATCGTCGACAGCATCGCTATCAGCGTCACCGACGCCAATGGCCAGTCCAGTGCACCGAACAGCCTCGACATCGCCATCACTGACACCGCACCGGTCGCCGTCAACGACACGAACGCCATCACCGAAGACACCGTCACCGCTATTGGCAATGTCCTCACCGGTGCAGGTGCCGACACCGTCGGTGCCGATGCCAATGCCACCCCGGTTACTGCCGGTGTGTTCACCAGCGCCAACGGGTACGGCACCCTGACCCTCAACAGCGACGGCAGTTACAGCTACGCGCTGAACAACAGCAATACTGCTGTTAATGCCTTGAACAACGGCCAGAACTTGACCGACAGCTACACCTACACCCTGACGGACGGTGACGGTTCAACCACCACCGCCACCCTGACCATCACCATCAATGGCCGCACCGACGGTGCGCCTACCGTGACCGTTCCGGACACCGATGGTGCGGGCAACACCACCGACACCACCCTGCCGGAAACTGCAGGTGCCACCACCGGCTCGTTCACTGTCGCCGCTGAAGCCGGGATCACTTCGCTCTCGGTGGGTGGTACAACCGTCACCCTCGCCCAGCTCAATGCCCTGGGCACCACGCCTGTCATCATCAATACCGGTGAAGGCTCCTTGGTACTCACCGGATTCAACGCCGGCGTGGTCAGCTACACCTATGACCCAAGCGTACTGGCCCACACCAATAGCACGGCCATCGTCGACAGCATCGCTATCAGCGTCACCGACGCCAATGGCCAGTCCAGTGCACCGAACAGCCTCGACATCGCCATCACTGACACCGCACCGGTCGCCGTCAACGACACGAACGCCATCACCGAAGACACCGTCACCGTTATTGGCAATGTCCTCACCGGTGCAGGTGCCGACACCGTCGGTGCCGATGCCAATGCCACCCCGGTTACTGCCGGTGTGTTCACCAGCGCCAACGGGTACGGCACCCTGACCCTCAACAGCGACGGCAGTTACAGCTACGCGCTGAACAACAGCAATACTGCTGTTAATGCCTTGAACAACGGCCAGAGCTTGACCGACAGCTACACCTACACCCTGACGGACGGTGACGGTTCAACCACCACCGCTACCCTGACCATCACCATCAATGGCAACAACGATGCCCCAATTGTTTTGGTAAGCACTGCACGTGTATCCGAGGAAGGCCTCGCTGGCGGTCGTCCTGACACTACTGGTGTCTCTGACCTCAGTAATGCGAAAACCATCACGGGACAAATGGTAATTCAGGACACTGAAAATGATGCGCTTACCGTCACTTTGAATGCACCAACTACTGGCTTGACCTCTGGCGGTCAGGCTATTACATGGGTCGGTACCGGAACAGGTTTGCTTATTGGTTATGCCGGGTCAGCCGTACCAGCGAATGAAGCTATTCGCGTCAGCATCGACAATAGTGGTAGCTACACAGTTACGCTGTCTAAGCCGCTAGATCATGGCACCACTAACGTCGAGGACATACTGCAAATAGGCGTCGGGGTAACCGTTAGTGATGGTGCTCTTTCCACATCGTCCACCCTGACGGTCGTTGTTGAAGATGATATGCCGAGCGACTCTATTGTGCGCACGCTGGAGGTATCGGTCGACACTATCATCATCAAGAACCTGCAGGGCGGCTGGAACAATGAGACCTTCGGCTCCGGCACCCAGTCCGTCACAAAAGTCACCAACAATGACTCCGACAGCCTTGTCGACGCCATCCGCTGGGGCGACTCCAACGGTCGCTCCAGCTACGAGCTGGTGGATGACTCCACACTGGCCAGCAGTACCGGCCAAACAATCGCTGCAGGCACGCTGTTCAAACTAGCGGACTTCACCCATGTAAATCAGCCAGTCAACGGTTCGATAGCGTCGCTGGACACCATCACCATGACCATGACCATGGATGTGGTCATCAATGGCACCTTGGTCAAGGTGCCATTCACCGTACTGCTCGATCATACGGAAACAACCAACGGCAGCGACCCCATCGCCTCGCGCGACATCATCAATCTGCCCAGCCAGAACGTACTCGTTGAGCTGAATGGCCAGACCTACTCGTTCAAGCTTGAGGGCTTCAAGGACAGCAGCGGCAATATCGTCAACACCATCTACACCAATGAGAACGCTAGCAACTCCTTCGAGATCTACGGCAGCCTAAACACCACCCTGTCCATGCCGAGCGTCTCGGGCAGCGTTGCCGGCAGCGCCGGTGCAGACGGTTTCGGTAGTGTGACCTGGGGCAACCTGAGCAATGAATACGGCACCCTGACCACTAGCGCCGACGGCGGTTACCGCTTCGTCCTCAACGAGAAAGGTTATGCCTTAGTCCAAGCAGGCACACCGGTACCGGCCCCGACATTCAACTACACCGTAAGTGACAAAGATGGTGATGCGTTCAATAGCACGCTGACCATCAACCTGCAGGCGGATAGGGACTCAGCACCGGTGGCAAATGATAATTTCGCCCAGGCAGTGTTAACCCAAAGAACCACGGCCATAACGAATGTGGCCGGGTTCTCAGTGGTCGATACCCGCAGTTTTGGCGGCGATACTGACCCCAATGAAGGGTCTTCTGTGGTGACCAGCGGATCCATGACCGTTTCTGGCGGCACCGGCACTATCACGTTCAACGCCGCCCTTAGCGGAGGCAACAACGACTACTACCGGTATGCGCTGGAAACACTTAACAGCAATGGCACCAGCTGGACTACCGGCAGCTATACGGATCTGCAGAGCGGTAACAACAGCATCAGCAATCTAGCCGCCGGCACCTATCGAATCCGTTTGTATGTTCTGGACAGAAACAACTGGAGCGGAAATGCAACAGCCACTCTGACCGACATCGCGCTGGTCACCGCACTGGTAACACCGATCATTGAGGCAGCCGCAGCCGAAGGCAATGTGCGCACCGACGTCAATAACCACATCGACAGCACCAATGCCTGGGGTTCAGTGGACAGCGTCGGCCAGGAAGATGCCTTGATCAGCGCGGTCAACGGTTTCAATGTGGCGAGTAGCGGAAGCACCAACATCACTGGCCAGTACGGCACGCTGTCCATCGCAGCCAATGGCTCGTACACCTACACGCCAAACGCCAACTACAGCAACGTCGGCAGGAGCGAGACCTTCACCTACACCCTGAGCCAGCCTGACGGTGACAGCGATACCGCCAACTTCAGTCATCAATATCGGCAACACCGCCTACACCCCTCCCACGCCAATTAGCGGCAGCGGGGCGCTGAATGGTGCCGCCGGTAATGATGTGATTCTCGGCAGCATCGGTGTCGACACACTGAACGGCAATGCGGGCAACGACCATCTGGAAGGCAAGGCCGGCAACGACACCCTCAATGGTGACGCAGGCATGGACATCCTCATCGGCGGCGAAGGTGACGACATCCTTTACGGTGGCACGGGTGCCGACACCTTCGCCTGGCACGCAGGTCATACCGGCAAGGACACCATCAAGGACTTCACCCTCAGCGGCGCCGAGAGCGACACCATCGACCTGCGCGATCTGCTCCAAGGCGAGAACGAAAACAACATCGGTGACTTCCTACGCGTGATAACCACGGGTGGAGTGACCAAGCTGGAAGTCAGCAGCCATGGCGAGTTTGCTCAGGGCGCCGCAGCGGACGTGACCATCACTCTGGAAAACAACGGCGCAGCGGTCGATCTTTCCAGCTACGGCTCGACCTCCTCGCAGATGATCAACTCACTGATCGCCGGTACCGACCCAACGATCAAAGTCGACCATAGCTGATGACCACAACCCCGCTACCATAAGGAAGCGGGGTTGTTTATTCAGGGCGGCCAACAAGGCAAGGAGCGGTCGATGTTGTATGTAAAGCGGGATGCCTGGGGCAATTTGCAGCAGGTGGAAGCAGCGCCTTTCGAAGGCATGGATGGCGAGTTACTGGCTGATAGTCAGGAAGCAGAAGCCTGGTATGCCAATCAGACAGTAGAAAGCAGCCTGCTGCAGCTCAAGCAGAGTGACCTGGACATGATCCGGGTACTGGAGGATCTGATCACCGTCCTGATCCGCAAGGGTGTGGTACGGATCACCGATCTACCGGAAGCGGCGCAGAGCAAGCTGGTCGGCCGTAGCAAGGCGCGGGATGCCTTGGGCGGGTTGCATCGCTTGATCAATGACGATGAGTCGGAGCTGATCTGATCCAAGACCAGTGATACGTCAGGCTAGCAACCGCTCGCGGGCATGGCCCGCTCCTACAAAAGCTGCTCTCAGCGCCACGGCCCCGGCTCACCAAACAAACGCCCCTGCACGCCGTTGATGCCCATGGCGCGCAGCACTTGCCACTCCCCTTCGGTTTCCACGCGTTCGGCAATCAGCGGCAAGTCGATGCTGTTAGCTGCGCGCTGCATGGCTTCGATAAACAGGCGCTTGTCGTTTTCCTGATTGATATCGCGGATATAGCTGCCATCAACTTTGAGATAACCAAGACCAAGCTTGGCCAGGTTACCGATCATGCTGAAGCGCCCGCCAAAGTGCTGCAGCCCCAGGCCAAACCCGAGCCCGCGCAGGCGCTGGGTCAGACTTTCCAGCGCGGCTTGATCGGGCAATTGATCTTCATCCAGTTCCAGAGTCAGGCGCGGTCCCAGTTGCCGATGTTGCTGCAGTTGGGCATACAACGCTGCCAAGGTTTGTGGGTCGCGAATGCTAGTGCCGGAAAGACTCAGCGCCACGGCCGCCTGATGCTCCTGCAGTTGTGTCAGCACCAGACCGAGCATGACCCTATCCAAGCGCGCCGCCCAGCCGAAACGTTCCACCCAGGGCAGAAAACGCCCGGCGGGAATCACCGCACCCTGCTCATCGATCACCCGCGCCAGCACCTTGTGGTGCAACACCCGCGCGGGCTCATCAGCCGCCACCACCGGCTGGAAGAACAGCTGAATACGGCCCTGCTCCAGCGCCTGGTCAAGGAGGCGATACCAGCTTTGCCCTTCATCCACGGCCAGTGACTGCTCGACCAGTTCATTGAATGCCCAGCTCGGCTGCGCCTGGCTGGCGGCCAGTGCCAAGGCAGCATCCAACGCGCGATATAGCTCATCTTCCGCAGCACCGGGAACAAAACTGGTCAAGCCGATGTGAGCCACCGGCAGGCAGTCACTGGCACCGGTCTGCTGCAGGCTGTGCAGGGTCTGCTCAAGTTGAACGGCCAGTTGCAGTGCATCGCTGCGCTCAAGCCCCGGTGCCAGCAAGGCAAACTCACCCCCACGGTTACGTGCTACGACAAAACGGCCCAGGCTAAGCTGCTGCAACTGTTCGGCAATGCTGACCAGCAGTTGATCGGTGCGCTGACCGCCCAACCGCTGGTTGAGGCCGTTCAGGTCATTAACCCGTAGCAACAGCAGGTAACCGCTGCAGGCCTGTTCCTCAACATTAAGCCGTGCATGCAGCTGCAAATCGAAATAGCGCCGATTGGCCAACCCGGTCAGGCTGTCCTGATAAGCCTCAGCGCGCAACACCTCGCTGCGCGCTGCCTCCTCGGCAAACAACGCCTTGAGCTTGCCAACCATCTGGTTCATGGCGTTGACCACCCGGCGAAACTCGGGGGTTTTCGGCAGCTCCGGCAAGCTGAGAAACTCACGACGGGCGATGGCATTGGACTGCTCGACCATATAGTCCAACGGGCGCAACTGACGCTTGAGCAGTAGCACACCCAGCGCAATACACAGCACGCCGCTCAGGGTCAGCCACATCAGATTGCCCAGGGTGCTCTGCCAGAGCTTGCCGACAGCAAACAGCGGATGACTGATCACCTGAACCTGCGCGGCCTGCCGCCAGCCATCACTGACAATCGCATCGCCCTGCGCGGCCTCCAGATCAACCAGCTGGGCAAACCACTGCGGCGCCTCGCCGCTGACTGGCACACCAGTGCGCTCGACCAGCAACTTACCGGACGCAGGATCAGTTACGCGGATGCTTTCGAAGTAGCCGCTGTCGAAAATCGAGCTGACCATCAGCTCGATCATCGCAATGTCATTGACATGCGGACTGAGCGACAAGCCCAGAGCTGTTGCGGCATCCTGGGCATGGGCGCGGAGTTGGTTGACCTGCTGCTCGCGCGAGCTCTCGACGCTGACCAGAAAGCTGCCGGTGAAATTCACCAGCATCAGCACACAGATGGCGATAAACAGCTGCTTGAACAACGACATCAACCACTCCTGTCGGGCGGGCCTCAATAAGAGCCAGTTTCCCGAATATTTTTCAGCAACCGTGGCTCAGGCCACAGCTGTTGACGATCAACCAGCGGCTCGTCGACCCTGGCAGTTAAAAATCATGCGGCATAACGGCAGCTGATGCGTGCAGCTAGGAGCCTGTCGGGCTTTTGCGCAGTAGAACAGTGTCAAGTCCGACAGGCTCCTAGGGCCTTGAACTCAGCGGTTACAACGACCAGCAAAGACTCATAACAGAGCCTGCCGAGCCAGAAGCGAGGGCGATAGTCATTTTGTAAAATTGATCCACAGCCCCTACTGACGAGCGTAATGGTGAGGGCCAAGGGGGCAAAACACAATCACCGGCGCACCACGCTGGACACCACCAAACCGGCATGTTCAGACTGCCGAACCTGATTTGGAGAATGCCACGTGCTCAACAATTTTTTGCTGCACTACCGCTTGCGTCTGCTGTTCTTCGCAAGCCTGTTGCTGACCTGCATCATGGGCTGGCCAAAGCTGACGTTATGGCCGGAATGGGGAGCCTTGTTGTTGCTGGTGCTCGCCGGCATCAATACCCTGCGTCACAAGCGGCTTTTTATGGCCTTGCTGCTGGGCTTGGGGCTGACCAACCTACTGCTGTTAGCGCTGGAGAAACTGATCAACCTCCCTGCACCGTTGAGCAACGGCTTGGGTCTGGTGGTGTTCTACCTGGCAATGATGGCCTCGCTGTTTCACCGCGTGATCCACGAGCGACCGGTTACCGGTGAGCTGATCTACGGCTTACTGGCCCTGTACCTGCAACTGGCAATGGCATTTGCCATGGCCTACCAAGTGATCAATGGCTTTGTACCTGAGGCGTTCTGGAATGCCCGCGGCGCGTTGCACCTGCATGATTTCGTCTACTACAGCCTGGTTACCCTGACCACGGTGGGCTATGGCGACATCCACGCCCTGGCACCCGCCGCTCGCCTGCTGGCAGGCGCTGAGGCGGTGGCCGGGGTGATGTTTATCGCCATCGCCGTGGCCCGCAGCCTAATGCTGATGAACGACAGCGACGACGAGGTCTAGCAGGTAAACACGGATCAGGCCTTGGCCAAGCCCTGCAGATGAGCAAAGCCAAATAGCAGCACCTGCACCCGTTGCAACCAGGGCTGTGGCACGCCGACTAGGCGCGCCTTGAATAGCAGCATCTCGCCGATATGGGCGAGCAGCATACCGCCGGCAACTAGGTTGACCGCCAGGTACCAGCCCTCGCCCATGGGGTAGAGCACGTTGAGCAGCGCCAGCAACCAGAAGGCAGCCAGCGCGCCTTTGGCGAATATCAGAACAGGCATAAGTCACTCCTTAATCAGGTCCGTCAGCAAGGTGAAAAACCTGATCAGTCTGCCCTGATAGCGCCTCAAGTACGTCCGCACTTTGGTCGGGTTGAGTGAGGAGCAATACTCGACGCAGCGTCAGGGCAATCTGCAAACCGGTGACTTGAGAGCGCGCCGGATGCGCAACGCACCTAGGGTCTGTTGCGCTGCCGCTCCCACCCCTTGCGCTCATCGCGCCGATCATCGCCCGTCATGATGATAGGTCCTATAGCGCTGCGGCTGCGGTACCACATAAACCGGGTAGCGTTGCACCTGATAATAAGTAATTGAAGGCCCGCGATCATAGCTGCCGACTAGCGCCGATAACTGAGGATGCGCCCCTTAAACGGCGCATCCGGGTTATCCAGTAGGTTTAGGCTATCGGCCAGCTGCAGGTAGCCGTGCGCCAACATATGCCGGGAGAACCGTGCGCTGTTACCACGCCCAGGGTCGACAATCAGTACCGCTGCGTGGAGGTTGCAATGACGGGCGATAAACCCCGCCAGCAATCTGGGGTGGTCGCGTTCGTAGAGCAGGTCGCTGCCGATTACCAGATCAAACAGGCCCAACTGCAGGTACTCCTCGGCCCAGTCGCAGCTCTGATAGGGCACTGGCGCCAGTTGATTGAGCGCGGCATTGCGCAGCAAAAACTCACCGGCTAGCGGGTGGTAATCGCTGGCGGTGATATCCGCCCCCAGGCGCTGCAGCACCAGGCTGGTCAGCCCCAAACCGCAGCCCAACTCAAGAATGCGCAGCCCCTCTACCGCCATGCCGCTCAGGGTTTGCGCCAGCACTTCACCGGCAGGCCATAGCTGGCCAAACAGCGACCAGGTGGCTGAAGAAATTCCGGCTTTTTCCGCCAGGCCATCACTGTCTGCGAACTGCAGCTTGTCGCGCAGCGAGCACAGATGAAAGTCCTCCAGCCCAATGCTCAGGGTGGAATATTTGATGCGATAGCTGGCAGGTGCGCTGGGCATGGGGGCTCGGTGTGCTGAAAGGACTGCGGTCAGGGGCAGATCAGCAAGGCGCACGCCGGGCGGCGGTGCGGGTCACCAAGGAGACTCTTCGTGTTGCCGCACCTTAGTCCTCAAGGCCTGGTGCAGCAAGCGCCATGGCTGCCGGCAAATCGGCCAGGTACCGATGTTTCAGCAGCGCGAGCCGGTGCCGACGGCTACAATGCGGCGATTAGTTAACCAGCAGAGCCTTGCATGCCTCATCCATCCCCGCTGCCCCGTCAATGGTCCTTGATTGTGCTTCTGCTGGTGTTGCTCGGTTGTGGCTTCCTCGCCACCTCTCTGGCCAGTTACTACACCGCCCTCGAATCGATCCGCGCAGGGATTATCAACACCGAGCTGCCGCTGACCTCGGATAACGTCTATTCGGAAATCCAGAAGGACCTGGTTCGGCCCATCCTGATTTCCTCGATGATGTCCCGCGATACCTACGTGCGCGACTGGGTACTGGGCGGCGAGAAAGACCCCGAGCAGATCACCCGCTACCTGCGCGAGGTGCAGGATCATTACGCCACGGTCACCAGCTTTTTCGTCTCGGAGAAAACCCATACCTACTACCAGGCCAAGGGCGTGCTCAAGCAGGTGCAGGAAGATGAGCTGCGCGATGACTGGTATTTCCGTGTGCGCGACATGCAGGAGCCTTACGAGATCAATGTCGACGTCGACATGGCCAACGACGACCGCATGACCGTATTTATCAACTACAAGGTGTTCGATTACCAGCAGCGCTTTATCGGCGCCACCGGCGTCGGCCTGACCGTGGATGCGGTGGTCAAACTGATCGACACCTACCAGCAGCGCTACGAGCGCAGCGTGTTTTTCGTCGACACCAATGGCCTGCTGGTCCTCACCGGCGCCAGCGGCGGGCCGATGGGCGCACGGGTTGGCCAGTCGCTCAGCGAAATACCCGGCCTGGAAGAACTACAGGCCAAGCTGCCCCATCCGCAAAGCGGCAACTTCGAGTATCAGGAACACGGACGCGACCACTTCCTCAATGTGCGCTTTATCCCCGAGCTGAACTGGTACCTGTTTGTCGACAAACACGAAGACGGCGCAGTCGCCGGTATCCGCAAGTCGCTGTACCTCAACCTGCTGATCTGCCTGGTGGTCACCGTGATTGTCATCGGCCTGGTCAGCCTGGTGCTGCGCCGCTATCAACGGCGCATCAGCGCCCTGGCCACCACCGACCAGCTCACCGAGCTACCCAACCGCCGTGGCTTCGACCTACTAGCCAACCAGGCCGTGCAGGAAGTACGTCGCAGCCCAAGCGCGCTATGCGCTCTGATGCTCGACCTGGACAACTTCAAGCTGCTCAACGACAGCCAGGGCCATATGGCCGGCGATGAAGTGCTGCGCCGCTTTGCCAGCGACCTGCGCAGCACCGTGCGCCAGTCCGACATCATCTGCCGCTGGGGTGGCGAGGAATTTATCCTGCTGCTCAAGGACACCACACCCGAGCAGGCCCGCGAGCTGGGCGAAAAAATCCGCCAGCAAACCGAGCAAAACAGCATCAGCTTCAACGGCGTGCACCTGCACATCACCACCAGCATCGGCCTGGCGCAACTGCAGGTCGGTGAGTCACTGGAGCAGCTGATCACCCGCGCCGACCGCGCCCTCTACCGGGCCAAACAGGGCGGTCGCAACCGCCTGTGTGAAGAAACCGCGTGAGTACTGACACCCACCGCTGCCCCTGCTGCGGGCAGCTCAACCAGTGCGCGCAGGCTGGCACCGACGCGCCGGTGACCGCGTGCTGGTGTTTTAGCGTGGCGGTCGATGCCGAGCAGTTGACCAAGCTGCCGCCCGAGCAGCGCAACCGCAGCTGCCTGTGCCCACGCTGCGCTCAGGGCCTGCCGCCTGAGCCCTCAACCGATTAGCCATGCGCCTCGACCGCTTTCTCAGCAACCTGCCCCAACTCAACCGTCAAGCCGCGCGCCAGTTGCTGGCCAGCGGTCGCGTACGGGTGGACGGCCATGTGGTGTGCGATGGTTTGTACGAAGTCAGCCAGTTCAGCCGTATCGAGCGTGATAGCGAGCTGCTGCAGGCCGGCAAAGCCGCACGCTACTTTATGCTGCACAAACCCATCGGAGTGGTCAGCGCCACCGCGCATGAACAACACCGCACCGTGCTGGATTTACTTGATGAGCCGGATAAAGCCGAACTGCACCTGGCCGGCCGCCTGGACCTGAATACCAGCGGCCTGCTGATCATCACCAACGACGGCCAATGGTCACGCCGCCTGACCGAACCGCGCAGCCGCCTGGGCAAGGTCTACCGGGTAACAACCGAACAGCCAATCAGCCCTGAGTACATCGACGTGTTCGCCCGTGGCCTGTACTTCGCCTATGAAGACCTCACCACCCTGCCCGCCGAGCTGGTCATTCTCGATAACCACAACGCCCTGCTGACCCTGCACGAAGGCCGCTACCATCAGGTCAAGCGCATGTTTGGCCACTTCCAGAACAAGGTCATCGACCTGCACCGCCTGAGCATGGGCGCCATCCAGCTCGACCCACAGCTGGCTCCAGGCCAGTACCGCCCGCTCAACAGCGCCGAAATCGCCGGCATCTGAGAAGCCCCTTGCTCAAGTCACATACTTAGCTAGCTAACCGACAAACGGTTGTTCGATATTCTAATATTCACTTGCCCCAGCCCGAACGCGGTTGCTTAAATCGAACCATAAAGTCTTATCGTGACCAAATAGTCACGAAAGCCATCCAAGCGTTCCATCGGTTACTTGCGCACTGCGCGAAATGGGTTCCTGCCTGGTCAAAGACGCCGCTCTACACCTGTCAAAGGGCCGTGGACGAATGCTCTATTTCAGCCCTAACTGATTGAAAATAAATAACTTATAAAATCCTCCAGCCTGACATCTTGCTGTCACGTCCAGGCGCTTTCCTGATTGTCCTGCTTAGCCCGGTTCAACGGCACCGCCGTCGGCCATGCCCATTTTTGCGCCAGGAGAAAACGACATGAAGCCAGCCACCGCTGTCGTCGATGTTCACGGGATCTACAAGATCTACACGGAGTTCTACGCCAATCCGAGCGCGCGCAAGACCATCATCCTGGTTAACGGCTCACTCTCCACCACCGCAGCGTTCGCGCAAACGGTCAAATACCTGCGCACCCAGTGCAATGTGGTGCTCTACGACCAGCCCTATTCCGGCCAGTCGAAGCCGCACAACCATCACCACCAGCCGATCACCAAGGAAGACGAAGCCAGCATCCTGCTCGAACTGATCGAGGCGTTCCGCGCCGACTACCTGATGTCGTTCTCCTGGGGTGGCGTCGCCGCCATGCTGGCCCTGGCCCAGCGCCCGGCGCGTATTGAAAAGGCGGTCATCACCTCCTTCTCGCCGCTGCTCAACGAGCCGATGGTCGACTACCTGGAGCAAGGCCTGGCCCATCTGCACGCCCTCGACGGCGACCAACTCGGTCACCTGGTCAACAGCACCATCGGGCGCTACCTGCCCTCGCTGTTCAAGCGCTACAACCATCGCCATATCAGCAGCCTGGACAACCACGAATACCAGCAGATGCATGCCCATGTGCACCAGGTATTGCACCTCGACGCCCATTGCCAGATGCAGTGCCTGGCAGGCATCGAGATCCCGCTGCTATTCGTCAACGGCGAACACGACGCCTACACCTCGCCAGCCGGCGTGCGCCTGTTCGCCAAGCACCTGAACGACTGCCAGTTCGTCACCATCGACAACGCCGGGCACTTCCTCGACATGGAGCACAAAGCCGCATGGCTGCAGAGCCAGGCCGCACTACTGGGCTTCCTGCAGAGCAAGCCACTGCGCCAAACCCACTACCGCCCACAGATGGACGTGCTGCACGCGCTGGCCGTATGAAGCCCGTACACACCCGCGCCCGCACCGCGTTATTGCAGATAACCGGGGCGCGGGCTTCATTTCAACCAAGACTTCCGGTATAAAGGCACCCGCTGCGGGCGTCGTATAGTGGTAATACCCTAGCTTCCCAAGCTAGAGCTGTGGGTTCGATTCCCATCGCCCGCTCCACTTCCTTGTTCTGGCTTGTCTCGAAATGTCTCGCAAGCCCATAGAAACCGGCCATTAGAGCCGGTTTTTTGTATCTGCCTGTTCGCTCTTGTCTCGGCTTATCCTTGTAAATTCTGTATGGCCCTGTGTATGGTTCGAAAAACCACGAACTTTCCCATACAAAAATGCCATGAAACGATCAGACATCAAGCGTCGCCCCCTGGCCGATACGGTGCTTTCAACTCTGGAGCCAGAGGCCAAAGAGTACCGGGAGTCCTATGGCGTTGACCGCCTGTACTTCGTGGTTAGCGCCAATGGCCGCAAGCGCTGGGAAGTTCGTTACAAGAAAGACAACGGCAAGTGGGGCTGGCACGGCCTTGGTGGCTACCCAGACGTGAGTGCCAAGAAGGCACGCGAAAAAGCCCAGGCTGCGCAAAATCTGGTTTCCGATGGCATTGACCCGGTGCAACACAAAGCCGCTCAAAAAGCTGCCCGGGAAGCTGCGACACTCAACCCCTTCCGCGAATCCGCCGCGTACTGGTACCAACGCAAAGTAGACGACGGCCTGGCCGAAAGTACCTTAACGCTGATGCGCGGCTATCTGGACAACGACATCTTGCCTGCCCTGGGCAATAAACCAGTCAACGAAATAACTCCAAGGGATTGCGCCGCCCTGCAAGAGAAGATCGAGGCCAGGGGAGCAACCAACACCCGTGACAAGATCCGCTCGGCGTTACGCCAGATCTTCAGCCAGGCAATAGCCAGAGGCCTTTGCGTGTTCAATCCTGCTTCAGAGCTGGGCACCATTGCCACCAAACGACCGAAGGCCACACCCTACCCTCACCTGCTCGAACCAGAACTGCCCACCTTCTTGAATGCGTTAAAGGGTAGTACCAGCCGGGCGCCGGCCAGAATTGCCACCTGGCTATGCCTGTGGACGGCATCCAGGCCGGGCATGGTGCGGTGGGCCGAGTGGCCGGAAATCGACTTCGACACAGCGGCCTGGACGATCCCGGCCGACAAGATGAAGATGCGCCGTGACCATGTGGTGCCGCTTTCCCGACAGGCCCTGGATGCCCTGCGCGAGCTCCAGCGGGTAACCGGGCGAGGGCGCTACTTGTTCCCAGGCATCGGTGCCAAGAAGCCAGTCATCAGTGAAAATACCATCAACCTGACGCTGACCAAGGTCGGCTACAAGGGCAAGCTGGTCGGCCACGGCACCCGCCACACCGCAAGCACCCTCCTGCGCGAGCATGGATGGGAGAAGGATCACGTCGAATCGCAGTTGGCGCACAAGGAAGAAGGAGTGGCCGGCATCTACAACCAGGCCCAGTACTTACCGCAGCGCCGCGCCATGATGCAGTGGTATGCCGACTATCTCGAATGCCTGGCCGACGGCATAACACCAACCCAACGCGCGGACTTTGATCGCCGTATCAACACAGTTGAAAGTAACGTCGTCGAGCTGGTGAAGCGGGCGTAACCGGTTTCGGCCGGCCTAGGGTAGCTCCCGAAAAGCAGGCACCCCACCTGCGAGGCCGGTCGTTCTTTTCGTAGTCTGGGGCTCTTGGGGAAGAGAGAAAGTGAAAGGTTCAACGAGAGCTGTAGATTATCTCCCGATCAAGGAGGCGGCCAAGTTTTTAACGGAACGTACCGGAAGAAAGTTCAAGAAGCTGGATATTTTTCAGGAGGCCAGAAACGGCCATATAACGCTTTCTGCCGAGCTCCTGTCCGCGGCGAAGTGCAATCACGGCCGAGTCGAAGCCCTCATAAGCATGCCCGGGCATAAAATCACTTATGGGGAAGCTCCGCGCAGCCAGAGAATCTCTGGTGTCCTTGATCTCTGGGCTGAGTCGAGCCAAATATTTGAGATCGTCGACGGCGAGTTGCAAATTGGGCGCGACGACACGGGGAATGCTCTACCTGAAGGTCTCCACTTCAAGACCAACCGTCTCCATCGAATCGTTGAACTACTCAACGCCGATGGCACAAAAGCAAAAAAGCTGCCCAAGGATGCACGCTGGGTCGTTCGCAGATCATCCTTGGAGCGGTATCTCAACCCCAATGCTGCGCCTGCCGAAGACGAAACATTCCAATCAAGTGTTCAGGCATACCGCAGTCTCGAATGGCTTACCTTGGAGCAGGCAGCTGACTGGATTGAGATAATCTCCGGCTCGGCAGTGGAAGACAGCTATCTCTATGCAATGGCTGAGTTCGGCAACTGTTCAATGTACGTCGACGCTTTAGGCTTGGAAGGACAAACCGAGGTGAAGTATCGGCCCCTTCCTCAGCAAACCGTGCGCGGCCTCGGAATATGCCAAGTTGTTACGCCCTTGGTAGCGGCAGGGCAAGATACCTATTTGTGCGGGCCAGTTGAGTTTATAGGAGGCCACGACGACGGCTGGCAGGAACAAAACTGCTCATGGCGAATATCTCCGGCTCAAGATTACGAGCCCTTGTTCAAGCCCGCAGAAATTGAAGAAATCGCCCGAATGACTGTCGGGCCAGGCCGGTGGTCTTCACAGGCATCCGCAGTTGCCGGATCCACCGAAGCTCCACACGCCGCCAAACCTGCTGGTGAATGCACGGCAGAAAACCCATGCGACTCGGGTAGCTTAGAAAGTGCAGTAGGCCACTTTGCCGAACAGGACTTGTTGCGGGCCATGCCGGTAACTGGCGTAGCTAAGCATAAGCCCAAGGGGCAACTTCAAGAGGATGCGATCATTAAAGCGCTTGAGGATCGCGGACATACCGCAAGCGCATTGCCTGTGTTCAAGCCAGGCGTCCGCAGTGTTAAAGCTGAAGTACGCGACGCGTTGCTCCAGACCCGCAAAGACCTCTTCGTCAGCTCGGGTACCTTCGAAAAAGCTTGGGAAGGTTTAAGAGCAGCCGGAAAGGTCGCCAATCAAGCCTGACCAGCCTCCCCCTCCCATAAAAAGGGGATAGGGGGACACTTGCGGGCGAGGATGCTTCAAGCCCGAATATCTGCATCGCCGAACAACTGGAGACAAGGCGATGCATACCGATACAACTCTTCAAGAAATTCCAACCCATGTCCCTGGGCTGGATCAGTGGCTCACCATCAACGACGTATGCGGTGCGGATTCCACGCCATTCGGACACTCAGCCCACGCTGATCCGGACACCTGTTCCACGGTCATCCGGACAGGCAGTCGGAGCGCAGCGACGCAGGATATGCATTGTTAGTCTGAGGTGCCCGGCGTCGTCAATTTCTTCGCCCGCCTGCGCATCGACTCTCCCTTCAGGTTGATCCGGTAGGCGTTGTGCACCAGGCGGTCGAGGATGGCGTCGGCCAGGGTCGGATCGCCGATCAGTTCGTGCCAGTTGTCCACCGGCATCTGACTGGTCACGATGGTTGAGCGTTGGCCGTAGCGGTCGTCCAGCAGCTCCAGCATGTCGCGGCGCTGTTCGGTGGTGAACGGTGCCAGGCCCCAGTCGTCGAGGATCAGCAGGTCGGTCTTGGCGTAGCCGCTCATCAGCTTGGCGAAGCGGCCGTCGCCATGGGCCAGGCCCAGTTCTTCCAGCAGCCGCGGTAGGCGCAGGTAGCGCACGCTGTAGCCGTCCCGGCAGGCCTGGTGGGCCAGGGCGCAGGCCAGCCAGGTTTTGCCGACGCCGGTGGGGCCGCCGATGATCAGGTTGAGGCCGTCGCGCAGCCACTGGCCGCTGCGCAGTTGCAGGATCAGCGCCTTGTCCAGCCCGCGCGGGGCGCGGTAGTCGATGTCTTCGAGGCAGGCGTTGTGCTTGAGCCGGGCCTGGCGTAGGCGGTTGCTCAGGCGCTTGTCGTCGCGCTCGGTCAGCTCGCGATCGACCAACAGGCCGAGGCGTTCTTCGAAGCTCAGGCTGTCGATGTCGGGTGTTTTCAGTTGCTCGGCGAGGGCTTTGAGCATGCCGTGCAGGCGCAGGGTTTGCAGCTTGTCTAGGGTCGGGTGAGGCAGCATGGTGGGATTCCTTTGTTCAGTGGTAGTAGCCGGGGCCGCGCAGGTTGGCGTGGTCGTCCGGTAGTAGGGGTAGGTTCTGTTGAGCCAGCGGCAGGTTTTCCAGGCCTTGGCGCAGAATCGATTCGAGGCTTTTGTAGCTACAGGCACCGAGGCTTAGGGCGCGCTGGCAGGCGGCTTCCAGCCGTTCTTCGCCGTGGTGCTTGCCCAGGCGCAGGATGCCCAGGCAAGCGCGGTAGCCATGCTGCGGATGCACGCGCCGTTCGAGGATGTGGCCGATCACCCCGGCGGTGTTCGGGCCGGTCTGCTCGGCCCAGCGGATCAGCCGTTGCGGCGTCCACTCGGCATGCTCGCGATGGCTCTTGGGCATGTGCTCGGTCTGCGTGCTGTGCCGGCCTTTGTGCAGGGAGCGTACGTGGCTGGCCACCCGCTGGTTGGCGTGGAAGCACTCCACGGTGCGCGCCGTCAGACGCACCTCCAGCTGCTTCTTCACCAACTGGTAGGGCACCGAGTAGTAATGCCCATCGACCTCGACGTGGTAGTCGATGTGCACCCGCGCCTTCTTCCACTCGGCATAGACGTAGGGCTGCTCCGGTAAAGGCCGCAGGGCCGGGCGATCCAGGCTGTCGAAAGCCGCCTGGCGGGAGCCCGGTAGCTTCTTGAACGGCCGTTGGTTGAGTCGCTCCAGCAGCACGGCGATGGCCCGGTTGAGTTCGTCCAGGGAGAAGAACTGGCGATGGCGCAAGGCGGCGAGGATCCAGCGCTCGACCACCTGCACGCCGACCTCGGCCTTGGCCTTGTCGCGGGGCTTACGCGCCCGCGCCGGCACCACCGCCACGCCATAGTGCTCGGCCAAGTCGCGGTAGCTGGGGTTGATGTCCGGTTCGTAGCGATGGGCCTTGCTCACCGCACTGCGCAGGTTGTCCGGCACCACGATCTCCGGCACCCCGCCGAGGAAGGCGAAGCAACGGGCATGGGAGCCCAGCCAGTCCGGCAACTGCTGCGACCAGGTGGCCTCGGCGAAGGTGTAGCTGGAGGCACCGAGTACCGCGACGAATACCTGCGCCTGGCGGATCTCGCCGCTGTGACGGTCGATCACCGGCATCGTCTGACCTGCGTAGTCGACGAACAGCTTTTCGCCGACGCGGTGCTCCTGGCGCATCACCACATCGACCTTGCCGGCCCAGGCCCGGTAGTGCTCGCAGAACCAGCTGTACTGGAAGCCCTGTGGCTGGCCCAGCCGATACTCCTGCCAGAGCAGCGCCAGGGTCACGCCTGGTCGGCGCAGCTCGGCATGCACCCAGGCCCAGTCGGGAGTTGGTCGTTGCTCAGAGGGGATCTCCGGCGGTGGCGGGAACAGGCGCCGCTCCAGCTCGGCGTCGGACAACTCAGTAGGGAGCGGCCAGGAGAGGCCGCAGGCCGTGAATCGGCAAAGGTAATCACCGGCACTGCTGTGACCTATGCCCAGACTGCGGGAGATCTTACGGACAGACAGCCCGCAATCGAACTTGAGGCGCAACACCTCACGGATTTTACGCATGGATAAACGCTCCACGACGACCTCTCTGCTTCGAAAAAGAGGCCAATGGTAGTGAATAAATCCTGCGTAGCTGCCTGCCAGAAAGTGTCCGGATGGCTGTGGAATCAGTGTCCGGATGCTCGTGGAATGGGTGTCCGGATCAGCGTGGAATCACTGTCCGGATGTGCGTGGAATGGGTGTCCGAGTCAGCGCGGAATCCGCATATGCGGCCTGCTTCGCAAGTCGCGCCCCGGTCTCTACCGGCTGATGAATTCCGATCCAACCTTTCCGCGGCGCCTCAAGGATGGTGAAGCCAGAACCGCGCGCGCTTTCTTCGTAGCAACTGAGATTGCCAGCTGGCAGCAGTGCAAGCTACAGGCGAGGGTTGCCTAAAATGACAAACACAAAAAAGGCCGACCAACAGGCCAGCCCAAAGAAAACGCAAATCGATCATAACAGCCTGAGCGACCT
This sequence comes from Pseudomonas sp. C7.1, assembly GCF_056312395.1. Lineage (NCBI taxonomy): Bacteria > Pseudomonadati > Pseudomonadota > Gammaproteobacteria > Pseudomonadales > Pseudomonadaceae > Pseudomonas > Pseudomonas sp. C7.1. Next base: position 2,322,758 of record NZ_JBWDTL010000003.1, read on the forward strand.
TCTGGCAGCCGCCCATTCGTTCAGCAAGCAATCTCGCATCCTGGCCAACCTTCTGTCCGGCGGTTCGCTGAATCGCTTCGAAGCCGAACTCCTGGGTGATCACTGCCTGCCAAGCACTATCAGCGCCCTGGCAAGCCGCTACGGTCTGCTATTCCAAAGCACGCCAGAGCAGGTACCCAACCGCTTTGGCGGCCTGACCCGCGTAGTTCGCCACCGCCTGCCGGAAAGCCAGCACGACCGTGCGCGCAAGGCCTTGGTGCGGATGATGGATAGCAGAAGCCTGGGGGTCGCTGCATGATTTCCGGCCAGCTCACCAGTTCAGCCGAAAGCTATCCCTTAGGCTTGCCTTTCGCTGGCAACGGCTCGGTCTCGGGCGATGCCCGCAGGGCAAGCCGCCCCTCAACAGCCAGAATCGCTTTCAGCACAGCTCGCTCTAGCGCTTGCTCACTGAACGGCGCAACGGTTTGCGCGGTACCACTCCCTTCGCTTTCAGGCTGCCCAGGAAAGCTTTCCACCAGGCGAGCCACTATCTCCGCATTTATGGAGCGTCGATTGGTTTTTGCCGATTGCTCTATCTGCTCCCGCAGCTCCGCAGGCAATCGCAGCTTGAACTGTGCGTCTTCTCTACTCATGGCGAAATAATGAACCACGGTGGTGTTGACGGCAATGGAACCACGGTGATCTAATCAACCCCACAGGAACCACGGTGGTTCATTTTTAAGGAGAGCATATGAAAGTCCGCGAGATGGCCCAGCTAGTCATCAGGATCAACCCGGTAGCGAAGGAATGGCTGGAGCGCAAAGCGAAGCAGGAAGAGCGGAGCCAGAACTGGCTGATTGGAAAGCTCTTGGAAGAGGCAATGCAACGAGATGAACCCAATAAGCAGGCGTAAAAAAGCCCCACGTGCTGCAACACGTGGGGCGCTGGACAACGTCACAACCCAACGAGGAAATGAACGTCATGAAAAATCATAGCACGCCAGCGTCTCAAGCTGTCGCACTCAAAACAAAGGCCGTCGCCGCTCTTCGCGAAAGCGCGCCGGTGAATATCCGCCTGGCTCGCTACAACGCCGCAATGACCAAGGCTCGTGCCCTGGAAGCTATGGGGGTGGCCCAATGAGCTCCCCAATCGAGTACATCCGCCTGGCCGAGGTGAAGAAGATCGCCGGCCTCGGCACCACCAAGATCTATGACCTGATCAAGGATGGTGAATTCCCCGCGCAGGTCTCCCTTGGCAGCCGTGCAGTTGCCTGGGTGCGGCATGAGGTCGAGGCCTGGGCCGAAAATCTGGCAATCAATGCCCGTGTCAATGCCGGGCCGAAGAGTCAGCCGGCGGCTCAGATGCCGGTAGCACCGAGCCCCCCTCCCCCCAGAAAGTCCAGAAAGGACAGCCCAAACGCGCTGAATCCCCGCGCACCACTTGTGAAAAGCGAGCTGTACCGCACCGCCGGTACGCTTGACGGCATAACTGTGGATCTCTGGGCGACCAATGCAGGGACGGTCTATCTCAGCTCTGGCCCGCTGTTCAACGCTCATCTGAGCGCCGCCGCAGCCGCCGAGCTCGGCCGCAGCTTGATCGAAGCAGCCGCAGCTGTCGAAGGGGGTGCCAAATGAGCACAGTAGCCCAACTGAAGACACATATGCCAACTCAGCCTGTTGTGGATTTTCAAGCCCATGCCACGAGCGATGCCGGCCTAATGCTGCGCTCCGGCCGCGCCTTGGGAGAGATCGCAGCCCTCATCAGCGAGAACACCACCCGACTTGAGACTGAGGATGGTAGCGACTTCCTTAGCCCTTCCGCCCTGAGCGGCCTTCTTGACGCCGTTCAGCTCATTGCCGGCCAACTGGCGGAGCGCGGCGAAGATCTGGCGGAAATGGTTGATGTGGAGGGCGCGCGATGATCAACGATGACATCCCCGTTATCGACATCACCGAGCTGCTCGCCAAGCAGCGGGCCCGAACCGCTGCTGCTCGCGCTGCTGGTCTCCCAGCCCTGCGTCGTCTGGTCGACGTAGCCCAACGCGACACCGGCCAAAGCCGCGTCTGTGGCCGCCTCCTGCTGGGCCTGTATAACGGCTCGGCCTACCCTTTCAGCCTGGTCGACCTTCGCCTTCTCGACCACGCGCTGTGGCAGGACTGCATGGCCGTCTTGGCCATGGATCAGTGTCCCGAGAAGGAGGTTCACCAACTGATCGAGGATGGTTGCGCAATCTGGGATGAGTTGAAGGCTGCCTGGACTACTGAGCGCGACCGTCGCGCCTGGAGGGAAGCATGAGCATCCGTCTCCAGTCCGCCGACATCATCAGTTTTGTAATCCTCGACGTGGAAAGTACCGCTGACTTTGATGGGCTCCGGAATAACGAAATATTCGCCCGTGGCGCTGTGTATGCACTGCATGCCTCAGGGGCAATTGGGCGGAATCAGTACAAAAAGGCCATCGAACACCTTGCCACGCAGGCGAAATCTCGTCGCCGCGAACTCTTGGGGGGCTGATCAATGGATGACTTTCGGTGCCGTCCACAGACGGTGACGGCCTCGGTTTGCCTGACGCCTCACCAGCTCTTCCAGCTCTCACTTAGCGACGTAGCCAGGGCCACCAGCCCCCGCGAGGTGGAGCGCGAAGGACTAAAGGCCATGAGCTGGTTCGATGCCCTTATCCTCACAGGACAGATTGATCGGGCGCAGGCCAGCGAATGGGCCATGCAGATTTACCACAAGGCGACGGACACGCTGCTGCTGATCCGCCAAGCCGAGCAAATTGCCACTGAGGCCGATACCGACCAAGGGGGTGAGTGATGGCCGGCGACTGGATCAAGATGCGCAGTGATCTGAGTGACGACCCCGCAGTCTTCAAGATCGCCAGCGTGCTGAAGCTCGACAGGTTTTCTGTTGTCGGCCGCCTGCATGCTTTCTGGGCATGGGCTGATAAGCACGCCGTAGACGGTCGTGTAGACGGTGCGTCGTCTCTGCTTGTGGATGACGTTGTTCGCGGCGAGGGTTTTGCCGATGCCTTGGTGCAGGTCGGCTGGCTGCTGACTGGAGAAGACTGGGTGGAAGTTCCCAACCATGACCGCCACAACGGCCAATCTGCGAAAGAAAGAGCCCTGAAAAATGCCAGACAGGCCAGGTGGAGACAGGGGAAAGACGAATCGGTAGACGGTTCATCGTCTACCGACCCGTCTACCAGAGAAGAGAAGAGAAGAAGAGAGAAGAGTAAAAGCAATACCCCCCTACCCCCCCAGGGGGAAAGCGCCAGCGCCACAGTGCCGGGGCAAATTGGTCAGGCGCCAGCTGTACCTGACCAGCCTGAGAGACAAAAGGCCAAGTTCGAGCAGCCGGAAGGCTTCGAGGCATTCTGGGAGAAGTATCCGCGCAAGACCGCCAAGGCGAACGCCACCAAGGCCTGGGTAAAGCTCAAGCCGGATGCCGAGCTGGCCGCAAAGATCACCCAGTCGCTCGCCAAGCACTGCCTGAGCCACGAATGGCTCAAGGACAACGGCCAGTTCATCCCGCACCCCGCGTCCTGGCTGAACGGCAGGCGCTGGGAAGATGAGGTGAAGCCCGCCGCCAATGTCCACCCACTACACCCGTCGAAGATCACCAACCTCGATAGCATCGACTACACCGCAGGAATGGAGCGCCGCCCTGATGGCTCATACCGCATCTAACGCCTATGCATTGAAGAGCCGGACTGACTGCTGCCCGCACCATGGCCAGTTCGAGAATCAGCTGATCGAGGCCTTCGCAGGCGAGCCGCAATGGAGCGATTGCCCGCGCTGCCTGTTCGATGCCGCGAATGCGGCTGATCCGGCTGTCTCTGCCCCGGCAATTGCTCAACGACAAGCCCGTCGGCTTAACGCTGCCCTGCTGGACATCGGTCTACCCCCGCGCTTCCGCACCAAATCCCTGGACGGATATCGCGCCGACACCGACGAGCAGGCAAATGCTCTGGCAGCCTGCCGGGAGTATGCCGAGCTGTTCGAGCAGCACTACCGCGCCGGCCGAAGCTTGATGCTGTTGGGAGGGGTAGGTACAGGCAAGACCCACCTGGCAGCCGCCATTGCCGCTGGTGTAGTGCGCCAGGGTGCCACGGTGCGCTATATCTCTGCCAGCGAGCTGATTCGAGCCATCAAGGCCAGCTTTAGCCGCGACTCTACCCGCACAGAGCAACAGATTTACAACGACATGATGCGTTTCGACCTGCTGATCATTGATGAGATTGGCGTACAGCACGGTACCGACTTCGAGCGTAACGCGCTGTTTGAAGTGGTGAATGGCCGATACGGGCATGTCCTACCAACCGTGATCATCTCCAACCTCGGCCCGACGGAGCTGCCGGCTTGCCTTGGTGATCGGGTGATTGACCGGTTCCGCGAGAACGAAGGCTTCGTCGTAGTGTTCCGCTGGCCCTCCGCGCGGAGAGCCCACCAATGAGCCGCGAGCTGTTCAGCGATGAGGCCGAGCACGGCGTTATCGGCGCAATGATGCTCGACCCGAGCCTGTTTGACGAAATCAGCGGCAAGGTCGCGGTGGCCGACTTTCATGATCTTGAAAACGCTGCGCTGTACCAGACGATTATTGATTGCCACGCAGCCGGCCAGCCCATCGACCCGGTAACCGTCGGGACATTCCGCGAACGCCTGCCCAGCGGCGATTCGACCATCGCCTATGCCGGGGAGATCGCTAGCAAGGTGCCGAGCGTGGCGAACTGGGCAACCTACGCCAAAGTTGTTCGCGAGAGGGCGGTTCTTCGCCGCTTGGTGGCCACCGCGGCGACCGTCACCGACATGGCCAGCGAAGATCTTCCTCTTGCGCAGATCATCGCCAGCGCCCAGCAGGCGATGGCCGATCTACGCGACTTGGAAGACGGCGAGCCGGATTACAAGCGCCTTGATGAGGTACTGAGCAAGAACATCGACACCATTGATGCCAAGTTCAACGGCAAGCAGGCGAACGGCCTTGCCACCGGCCTGCCAGATCTGGACAAGCTCATCCGTGGTTTGCGCCCTCGTACTGTCAACGTGATTGCTGGTCTTCCAGGTAGCGGCAAGACGACCCTCGGGCTGCAAATCGCCCAGCACGTCGCAATCAGCGGCGCTGGCGTCGGCCTGGTGTTCAGCCTGGAGATGCCGGAAGAGGAGCTTGGACAGCGTGTCATTGCCTCGCTGGGTTCGGTCGATATCGGCCGGCTGGACATTGGCACCGATCTTCATGACGCCGATTGGGCCGGTATCACTGCCGCCGTATCCAGAGCGAAGGACAGGCCCCTCTACATTTGCGACCGCCCCGGCATGACGCCGGCACGAATCCGCTCCGTTGCCCGTCAGGTGCAAAAGGCTCATGGCTTAGACGTGCTGATGGTGGACTACCTGGGTTTGGTGCCGGGTGACGCCAAGGGTCGCAGCCGCGCGGAAGAGGTGGGGAAGATCAGCAAAGCCATGGTGAATCTGGCCAAGGAACTTGGCGTGCCGGTGATCCTCCTATCGCAGCTCAACCGCGACCCCACCAAGCGCGTCGGTAAGAAGCCTGTCTCAAGCGATCTGCGGGACTCAGGCGAGATTGAGGCTGACGCTCACATGATCATCATGGTTCACCGCGATATGGACACCGAGCAGGGCCAGAACGGTGTCACCGAGCTGTTGATGACCAAGTGCCGGCATGCCCCGGTAGGCTCATGCTTAGTCCAACAGCAGGGACAATATGCTCGCTTCGTCGGCTTCGTCGGCTTCGCCGGCATGCGCGAGGTTAGTTCGGACGAGACTGGGCGTGGCTTCGCCGGGCGATTCAGCAATGCGTATTAACAGGGGGCCAGCAGTGAAACAGAGGGTTTCAGAAACCACACGACAGCAGGTGATCGACCTACGCCGCCGGCATTCGTTGCGAGAAGTGGCCGCAGCCACCGGCCTGCCACTGGGCACAGTGAAGACCCTGGTTTCACGCTCAGGGGTATTTCGCGACAACACCAACCACCACGCCCTGTTCACTTTGCCACCGATCCGTGAAAACGGCGAGACGTTGCCGAGCGTGCCGGCGCTGCCGCCGCAGGAAGCCGGCACAGGTGACAAGGAAGTCGACGCGGTCATCTGGCTGCGGAGCGTGATCGCCACCGGTCAGGCTGCGCTGATCGAGACAGCGCTGAAGGCCGCCAAGAAGATCAAGACCCCGCTCGAGGTGCTGGAAAAACGCTACACGCAACACCTGATCGCCACCAACCCGGGTAACGTTTTTGCCACATTCGCATCGTTCGGCTTCGCCGACCTGGAGTCACTGGCGGCTAGCGCCATCGAGAAGCACCGGCTACAGGCCGAGGGGGCTGCGCGCTTTGGTGACGAGCTGCTGGCCGCCACCGATGCCGAGATATTCTGCATCGAGACGCTGGCCGGCCTGGACTCGAGCATTATCAGCTATGACAAAGACGAGGTAGCCGAGCGATTCAAGGCCTGCCCCGAACTGCGGCCGCACACCCTGGCCGACTGCTTGCACGAACTGGACTATTGGCACCGACTCTACCGACTGAGAAAAGCGGCAGGCCAATTCGCAGGGGACGGCGAAGGCCCGCCCGAGGCAACTTCGCGCGAGTGGTTTGTGTTCGGCCTAATGGCTGAGATACGGCCGCGCAACCGTGATGAGGCCAAAGCTGTGTTCCACCATTTGATGTACGGCGACCGCCGCGATAGTGACGAGGCAGAGGCCATCCTGGATAACCTGATTGGCTGAGCCTGGAGCCGACTATGCAGACTGGCCGCCTGGATGCCCTGGAGCTTATTGGCGTTGCCATGATGGCTCACAGGCCGCCCAGGAGGCTCGTTAGAGGATGAAAGTGCATACCCTGACATTGGTGGCATGCGCGGCGGCTTGAAGCTGCAAGGTGTCCTTGAGCGCCGCCTAGTCGTGTCCAACAGGCTGGGCCGCCTTTGCGACCTGATACGCAGCCCATCACGCTGTCGCGAGGTCTCGGATACGCAACACTGTGGTGGTGGAGCAGTTCGCATGCCTTGCCGTTGCCCGAATGCCAAGGCCTGCGTTCAGCAGCTCCTGAACGCGCCTGTGCAGGCTTTCATCCACTGGGCGTCCCTGATACTTGCCGGCTGCCCTGGCCTTCTCAATGCCCTGTGCCTGGCGCTCCCTGCGTTGCTCGTAGTCCTTGCGAGCGATGGCAGCCATCATCTCTACCAGCATGCTGTTAATCGCCGCCAGCATTCGACCGGTGAACTCGTCGGCACCTGTGTTTTGCATGCCCTGGTGGCTGGTCGGCAAATCAAGCGCAACGATCCGCAGCCCCTTGCCATCAATTGCAGCCTTGAGCTTCTGCCAGTCTTCAGCGGGCAGGCGTGACAGGCGGTCGATACTCTCCACCAGCAGCACGTCCCCCTTGCGGGCATCCTTCAGCAGGCGCAGCAGCTCGGGTCGGTCTGCCTTGGCACCACTGGCGTTCTCCAGATACTCGCTGGCAATGGCCTTGCCCTGCTCGGTGGCGAAGCGTTCCAGGATCTCACGGGCGCGGCTGGCGTCCTGCTCGGCGGTTGAGGCTCGAAGGTATGCGCGAATGAACATGGCAGCGTCCCCTGTGGGTGTATCAATTTAGGCGTTTCCTTAACAGTGTTTCACTTTGGGTGTCATTTATCAATCAGACAATGCCTAAACACGCACAACCAGACCGTATCAGTTCACGTGCACCCAAAAATAACGGTTTATATGGCTCGGAGCTGGGCCGCTGTGGAAGAAAACATCCGCGCACTCATCCACCCGTCACGCCGCAGCCTGGAAAGCGTCACGCCGGACAGCCTGGCGAAGGGTGGTGCGCTATGACCGCCCTGGTGCAACTGTCTGGCAACGTCAGCATGTCGAGTCGCGAGATTGCGGAGCTGGTTGGTTCGCGACATGACGATGTTAAGAGATCCATCGAAAGGCTTGTTGGGCGCGAGGTAATTGTCCAACCGCCAATGGCGGGCGAACAATCGGCCGACACCATGGGGCGCAGTCGAGCCACTCAGGTCTACCAATTCACTGGCGAGCGCGGCAAGCGCGACAGCATCGTGGTAGTCGCTCAGCTCTGCCCTGAGGTCACCGCCCGCCTGGTCGACCGCTGGCAGGAACTGGAGGCACGGCAGGCTCAGCCGCGGGAATTGTCCGCCCCCCAGTGGGGGATGAACACGGCGATCCCCCCCCGGCTATAGGTATTCCTCAGATTGAGGAATACCGGGATAGCCTGGCGAGGAGTGGTGGGCTATGACCGCCCTTATGATTACAGCCCCATCCGTCACGATGACCAGTGAACAGCTGGCCGACCTGTTGCTCATCGAGCACAGCGAGTTCCGCAAAAAGGCGAACGCTCTGGCCGCAAAAGGGCTGCTGGGGTTAGTGATCCGGGCTCACAATTAAGTGCGTCCGCCAAAACGGCCAGGTAGCGCTGAGTCTCATACCCCGAACTCCGTGTATCTAGAGTTTTCGACGCACTGCCGGTCAGACCTCATCGAGCGCCTGGATGTACCCTGAAAGAACGTGCGCGGCGCATATTTGGTAGGTATGATAACCACCATCAAGCCAGCGAATCGGGAGACGCCAGTGAATAGCCGGCAGCTGATAGAACTCATCGAGGCCGACGGCTGGAGTCTGGCGCGAGTGAAGGGCAGTCACCACCATTACAAGCACCCGATTAAACCGGGGCTGGTGACAATCCCCCACCCGAAGAAGGATCTACTGCCGAAGACCGCCAGCAGCATCCTGAAACAGGCCGGGCTCAAATAGGCCCACACCACGCATAAGGAGTCAAAGCCATGTTCTACCCGATAGCGATCACCCCCGGCGATGACCAGCACGCATGGGGCGTCGAGGTGCCAGATATTCCCGGCTGTTTCTCTGCTGGCGATACCCTTGATGACGCCATGGTCATGGCGCGCGAAGCCATTGAAGGCCATCTGGAGATACTGGCCGAAGATGGTGCTCCTATCCCACAGGCCGGGAGTGTGACCGCCCACGCAAGCAACCCGGAGCATGCGGGCTGTACTTGGGCGCTGGTTGAGGTCGACGTGACCAGGTACATGGGCAAGGCTGAAAAGCTGAACATCACCTTGCCAGGGTACTTGGTGGCCAGAATCGACACCTATGTGAAGAACCACCCCGAGCAGAAAAGCCGCTCAGGCTTCCTGGCAGAGGCCGCTCTGAGGGCGCTCCAAGGGCCCTGACATGGCGTAGGTGTGGTTGGTCAGCTGCTGAGCTGGTCTATCACAGCCAGATAGCGCTGGAACGGCTCAGCGAGGCGCTTGGGTAGCGTGCGGTCATGACGGTGTTGGCAATGCCTTCAGGCGCAATGACCAGCTGGTTTTCGTCCGGCGTGACGAACTCGACTGGCTGTTCAGCTGCTGCGGCCTCGGCTGGGTCGTCGACATTCGTCGCCGAGGGCGCTTCAGCTTCCGGCGAAACATCCTCCAGCTCGCTCAGCCGCTGCCCGGTGGCCTTGTCGATGACCTTCAGGATGACGATGTTGATTCCGCCGCTATCGTCTTCTAGAGTGGACTCAAGGGTGGCGGGAACGCTGCCCGGAAAGGCTTCCGTCCCTGGCTCGTCCCCGGGGGTATCGGAGGCCTTTCTTTTGCCCAGGCGTATTGCAGGCCGTGCCCATCCGTTACCTGGCCGCGTGCAGGATAACGTTTCGCCATACCGTACGAAACGTCAAGGTACCAGGGCGTCCAGACCAAGCCCGAGGCGTCGGCAGAGCGCCTTGAGCCTTTCCAAGAGCCGGTCGGCCCGGCTCCGCTGCTTGTCCGCCTCCGCCCGGGCTTGACCGGCTTCACGTTGATACCGCTCCGCTGCGTCTTGTGCCTTCGTCAGCTCGCGGTCAAATTCGCCAAGCAGCGCAGCCTGAGATTCAAGCCTCGCCTCGAGCTCGTCCAGCTCGCGACGCTGCCGCAGCAATTCGGCCTCCTTAGTCACCAGCGCAGCGCGCCGGCTTTCGATAGCCCGGCTATTCGCCTGCTCCTGTGCCCGCATGGCTGAGGCGGCCTCCGTCGCAGCTTTGACCGCAAGGAAGTTGGCAGTGGAGACACCCGCCGCCGCCGCGGCACAGTCCGCCCGTGTCAGCGTTGGAGCAGCAGCAGCCGATTCAAGGGCCTGGTAGTACCGACTTACGCTCTGGTGAGTGGCTTTCGAGCCCTCGACGCCACGGCTCAAGCCGAACTGCTGGCCGCACTGGCGGTGGAAATCGGTTTGCATCTTGCGCAGCTTGGCTGAGCCACCGAGAAACTCCCGCGCGGATAGCCTACCGTCCCTGGTCATGGGCACGACGTAGGCGACCAGGTGCGGCGTTTGCTCGTCCAGATGGCTGATGGCGCAGACGATGTTCTGGCCGCCGTGCCGGGCTTTCAACCAGGCCATGGCTCGCTCGAAATAGCCGATGCTCTGCCCCGGCTGTCGGCCGCTATCGTCGAGGTGACCACCGTGCCGGGTGAATGCTTCCGGACTGGCCGTGATGAGGTATTCGATGCACAGGACGGCATCCTTGCGGCGCCGTTCCGGAAGCATGGCGCGCACCCGGTCGGCAAGCTCCCCTGCGCTGGTTGCTCCGGAGAGATGGAGATTCGGCGCACCGTTTGAGTTCGGCGTGGGAATTTCCCGAAACGTGTGTCGACCTGAGCCAAATACCCCAGCCATGCTCTTCAGCTTTTTTATTCTTAGAATCGCGTACGGCATGTGAGCCTCCTCCGCGCTGAATGTGTCTATCTTCAGCGTGCGGGTGGAGCAAAAGGGGGCGCAAGCCCCACCACAAGCCTTCTGGCTTGTGTACTCACTACACCTTGTTCCAAGGTTGTTCGGCCTCCGGCGGTAAGAGCAAGCCACGGCGCGGTGCGCCTCGAATCAGCGAAACTCGGCCGGCTTCGACAGATAGCGCGCCATCTGCTCCAGATCCTCGACGCGCTCCCCGTAGCCTTGCAGGAGGCAGTCCATCGTCTTGCAGGCGTTGCGCACCTGTTTGATCCACTGAACCTGTTCGGCACGCATCACTGCGGAATCATCGGTGCCAGCGCGCACCGTTTTGTAGGCCGATGCCAGGCGGCTATCCAGATCGGCCAGCTCGGCGTTGCCGCAAATCATGCCTTCAACGGCTGTCGAGGCCTTGACGCAGTCGAAGCTGGGCTTGGTCGATGTCGCTGCGGCCTGTGCGGGCGCTGCTGCGCCGCCGCGGCGGGCCCTCTTGACCACCTCAACGTCAGCATCCGTCAGGCGCCGAACATAGCGCATGTTCACGGTACTGCCGTCGCCCATGGTCATGATCCCGAAGCTGAGCGCCCGTTTGAAGGTCATCTGCTCTGGCTGGTCGCCACGGATGACGGTGAAGTTGACCGACTTATTCTTCAGGTCTATCGAGTCGACCCGTGCGTCGATAGATCGGCCGTCTACCACCAGAATCATGTCGTTGGCGTAGCCCATGTAGGCCATGCCCTGGCCGTTACCCATAGAATAAGCCCCTCAAGGTGGGTGGCGAAGAAGCCGGCCACCAGCGGGTCGTTATCGGCCTGCGCGGCAGGCATGCCGAGAATCAGGGATAAGGAGAGAGCGGCGAGAATCTTGAGCATGGGTGCCTCCATGGCAGGTATGTAGGGGCACTCTACTGGCTATCAGACACTTCCAGCCAGCACGCTCTCACCCACAGCAGCAACAAGCCCGCTCAGGGGCTAGGGCATTCCTCACGACCAGCGCACGGACTGACGGTAGAGGCGACGATATTCGTCGTCATTAAAGCGCTGAATGCGCTGCTCGGCATCCCCTGGCGAATCTGCGCTATCCAGATTCAGGTCATAGCCCCGATTGGTGCTGTAGTTCGGATCGCTCACCCAGTCGAAGCCAAAGAACTCGGGCCGGTTCACGTCAATAGCGAAGCTGAAGCCACCCACGCGACTGGCGTCCATACGCGCTGCAATATGCCCAGGCGCTGTCGGGAGAAACATCGTCTGGTGCTTGATCGTGCCGTCTGGGTGCGCGTGCAAAAGCCTGGTAACCACTGCTGGCGTCACATGTTTGGAAACCCGACCAGGCTCCAGACCGAAGCGCTCACGCGGTCGGTGCTCAAGGTAGCCCAACATCAGCCCACGCCTGACCCGCTCCTGGCACTCAGGCGAGTTGATCGCCGCGACTATGGCGTCGATATCGTAGTGGCGCTCTACACCAAGTCGCTTGCGGCCTCTATCCCGTAAGTTGTACCTGATGATGGGCGGTTGTTTCATGGCGATAGCCTCAGAAAAGTAAAAAGCCAGCTGGGCGAACCATGCTGGCTTTGCCGGCCACCGACGCCAAGGAAAGATCTAAGGGGCCGCGCGCAAGCTGTCGGTGTTACTTCGTACGCCACTTGCCGACTTGCCCCCTGCTGGAGATCAGCACCCACAGAATGCCCACGCAGCACACCGGGGAGAAGCGCGGTTTTCCGTGATTGCAGGTCAGTCGCCATCGTCCAGAGCGCCCTCCATGATCAGCCCCAGTCGCTCGGCCCTGCCCATCATGCGCTCTTGCGTCTCGGCAGCCTTCACCAGGGCGTTGCGGTAGATCTCGTCCATGGCCTGCTTGTCGACTAGGGCAATAATTGACTGCGGCCTTGCGGGCTCCAGTCCGGCGATCTTCGCCCGGTGAACCTCGGCGGCGATGGCGGCGCTGAACTGGCCCGCCTGGCGCGCCTCTTCACGAAGCGTCAGCAGGTCGCCTAAGTGTCCCATCAGGGTGATGCTGGCGGCGTCGGCTGCCCGGTCTCTGGCCTCACTCAGCCTTGGGGCAATCTTGGGGTGGTCGAGCAGCCTGGATGCCTCGCGCTGAATCGTCCCATCACTCGCGCCAGAACAGTTGTAAGCCGTCCGATAAGCCTCGGAGGCGTTGCCGCATGCGAGGTACGCGGCAATGAACTGTTCCTGCTTGGGCGTCAGTGCCGGCCCATCCGTGGTTTCTCTGGCGGTTTCTCTGCCATTGGCAGGTTTCTCTGGTTTGGCTACAGAAACCTTTGCCTTCGGAGCCTCGATAACTTCAACGCGATGTTTCCTGGCCGGTTTCTCTGCTGCTCCAATTGACTTCGCCCAGCCTTGCTTGGTGGCGGTCTTGCGCACAGCGGGAGCTGACACGGTAAGGGCCAGTTCTCTTACCAGCCAAGTGAAGCCGTCTCTCGTGTCTTCCTCCCACGCTCGGCGGGCGTCATTCCATTGTTCCGGGGTTAGTTTCATGGCTACTCACTTACTGCATGGCTGCCGGTTGTCGTACGCTGGCCGGCGAGATTCCCCTCGTTTTTTGTGTCCGTGATTTAGCTTTTCTCGGCCATGCCGACGTCCATTTTCTGGGAACCTCAGGCTGTCCAGCTGCGATCTGGCAGAAGCGATACGCTCGATGGCACCGAGCAGGCGGGAGCCGCCGCGCATGTCTTGCCATTCTGGGTTTATCTCGGCAATCCTGGCCATGGCCGCACGCGCGTCTACTGCCGCAGCGCCCATCTCGGCCAGCACCTGCTCGACGGCCACAATCCGCTCAAGCGTCTCCCGCTGAATAGTCACGTTACGTTCCAGTAGGCGCTCCCAGTGCTCTCGCATATGCACCATCGTTTCACGCAGGGCTGCATGGCGACCGGCTTCCGTCTCCATGGTTTCGGTGTTACCAAGCAGGTAGTCGACCGCTACGTCGTACAGGCAGGAGGCGCGCTTGATAACCCACAGAGGTATCTGGGAGGAATCTTTACCGCCTTCGATCTTGGCGAGCTTGGAGCTGTTGGCGTAACCGAACAGACCAGCAGCAGTGAGCTGATTAAGCCCTGCCATTTCGCGTGATTCACGTAGGCGCTCACCGACGTGACGGGCAAGCACGGCCTGCTCTTGCCGGTTGGGCATATTAACTACCTGAAGCTCCCCGTTCATGGCTTTAGGCCCCCCGCTTTAGGAGCAGCTTGGGCAGCTATCAACGGGCGCCCCTCGGCCAGTGCTATCAGGATCGCCTTGGCGCCAAGGTCTCCAGCGTCGGCAGCTGCGCGCAGGTCACGCCAGTAGTCCCTGAGTGCGGCGGCGTCTGGCTTCGCCTGCTTACCGCGGCTGGTGGTTACAGTGGCTGGGATACTCATGACTTACCTTCTTGTCTCGGATTACCCTGTTCCAAAACCGCCACACTGTTCCGGGGTGGCGGCTTCGCTGTATGGTTTCACGCGGTCTCGCCTAACTCCGCATAAACGTGACGAACCAGGTTGGCGGAAATACCCACCAGTCTCCTGATTTCGGCTTGCTGGGCCGGAATAGCTTCGTGCTCTTCTTTCAGGCGCTCAATCTCGCCCAGGTTCGGACGGGCAACCGACAGGGCTGTCGCCTCCGGCACACCGTCATCGATAAGGGCGCGCACCTTGGCGTCACGACTCCGCTCGGCCTGCTGAATCGCGCTCTCCAGCGTCCGGCACTGCGCACTGTGATCCAGGCTCTTCTGTACCAGCACCGCCTTGGCGTCGTGCAAGCGGGCGTCGGCGCGCAGTCGCGTCTTGCCTTCTCGAAGCGCTTCTTGCGCCTGTTGGGCAACCTCCAGGCGACAGGTCACGTCGGCCAGTTCAGCGCGGGCGGCGGCCAGTGCGTCACGCTCGCTGCCATGCTGGCGGACAGCCGCAACCCATTGAGGCTGCGAGCAGGTTCGGAGCAGTTGCAGCGTGGTCTGCCGAGTGCGACTGATGATTGCCGTGAACTCATCGGGCTTGGATGTCGCCAGGTCTACCAGTTCGGCGTCGGCCAGCAGCTGTTTCGGGTCGGTGGTCATGGTCTTTCCTCGTTGGTGGTGTGAACGGTGCCGGCCTTCAGCTCGGCATGAATTTGGTTGGCCTGCTGGATCAGGCGTAGGCGCTGTGGGAGTGATACCGGTACGCGCGAGAGTGCCAGCAGGCGCTTTTGCACCCGGCACAACTCGACGCGGAGCTGTAGACGGTGAGCGGGCATTAATTCGCCCCTTTCAGGATGGCTATGGCTTGCTCGCGTGTGATTCCGAGCTGGCTGATGATCCCCAGCAGCATGTCCTTGGCGGCCGGCTCGTTAGCCAGGGCAGCCACGCGCTTACTGCCCCCGGCCACGCGCTTGGGTGCTGCGGTCTTGGTTGCTCTACTTGCCTTGCGCAGCGCAGCGCGGGAGCGGTCGAAGTCGCGGTCTCCGCTACTGGCACCGCGCACCGTGGGCCGGCCTGCCTGCTTGGCCGCCTGTTTGTCGGCCTCCTTCTGGCTGGTGCGGATAGAGCCGGAACCGTCTTCGCTGGCTCGCCCTTTCTCGATGGCGCGGGCCAGAAAGCCCTGCACCAGGCCGGCACCTTCAACCTCAGCCATGACTCGTAGGACGTGCTTACAGGCAACGCCAGTCAAGCCAGGGTTGGTGATCTTCGGAAAGCCGTTTTCAGATCGGCCAGCGTTGAAGTTTCCGATGGTGGCGATATAGCGGCGGCGGTACTGGTGATGGCCGCAGTCGCAGTCGAAGCGGACGTTCTGTTTGCGCATGAGCGCGGCCGCCTTGGTCGCCGACATAGCGCCGGAGGCCACTGCGGTCGAATAGCCCAGGAACTCGACCATGACGTGGTGGCGGGTCGCGCCGTACTTCTTGCTGGCGTTGGTGATGAAGCGCACTTCCAGACGATCCACCTTGCGGTTAGCGTCCTTGGTGCCGCGCGCGGCCGCCGGCACCGCCATGGTGATTTCTTCGCGGGCGCGCTTGCGATCGATAGCCAGCGACATATCAATGATCTGGCGCGCGGTTATCCCGCCCTTGAAACGCTGCCCCAGGGCGCGAGCGTTCTGCCGGAAAGCAGCCAGGTCATCGTCGGTCAGCGGTCGAGGCTTCCCGTCTGAGCTGTTGAGGGTGGTGGTAATCAGCCGGGCCGCGTCGTAATCGCCCTGCATGTCGCGCGGGCTGAGAATGCGCGGGGCGGTCTTGCGTGCCGCTGCCTCAGCCTTGGCTAGCGCCTTGGCCTCAGATGTTGCGCCGGCAAGTCGGCCCAGGACGGGAAGCATTACTCGGCCATCCCTTCTGCGCAGCCCACCACGATGGCGTGGGCGGCGCTTGCGGCGTTCATGAGTAGAAAGGCGCGATCAGGTGTCATGGGTTCACCCATGGCAGCCTCTGCCAACTCTGCCGTCACGGAATCAAGCAGGTGCCCGGCGCGATGCAGGGCCTGTTCGGCGGGTACTCCAGCGTTTACGGAGAACAGCTCGCACCCTTGGGTGATTTCACTGAAGCGGGTGCGGCAGGTTTTGGCTGTACGAGGCATGGCATGGGCTCCCGGTAATTGATGGAGTCCATGTTGATGTGTCAGGGAACGCGCCCTTGGTCGGATTTTCCGACTTTGAGGCCTAATCAGGCCTGATTCCACCTAATCAAACCTGATTAGGTCTTTCCATGCTTGGGTTGTAGGAAAAGCACACCGCCGGCCGGGGAACAGCGTCGGACAATTTCAGCTCAAACTCCCGATCCTGCCGAGAAAACACCATGTCGCAAGAGAAGAACCTGCTGATTACCCAAGGACGAAAGTCGACCAATACGACCGACCGGATCGGCTCGCTATGGGATGGACTCAACCCGCACCTGATCGCCTCGATCTTCGAGGTTGACCACAAAGGCTACCCAGTCGGCGATACAGTCGTTCGAGCAGCCCCGTCAGGCGACTTCACCATGGAGGCGGCCTTTAACTGGCAGTCTCCTTTTGAAAGCGCCGGCCCAGAAAGCAAAGCCCCAACAGTGATGGCCATGGTTCAGTCGGGAGCCATTCAGCCGCTTCTTGAGGCAGGGGCGAAGGTTGTCGATAGGGCACTTGGGACGGGCGCTGGTGACAAGATCCGGAACGCGGCGGTCACTGTAGATGAGGCGCGCGGGCGCACCGGCATGACCAAGCTGAACTCAACTCAGGTCTTCAGCGGAGCGCCACCGATCAAGTTTCAGGCACAGCTCTTGCTGCGCGCATGGCGCGACCCTGGGCTGGAGGTGGAGCGCCCTCTTGACCAACTGATGAAATGGGCACTGCCGAAGTATCTGGCACCGGAGGGCACCATGCTAAGCGGCGCACTTGAATACCTCGCAGGAACAAAGACCATTATGGAGGCCACTCTACCCTCTGAGGCTCCAACACTGCTGAGCATTCGCTACAAGGGCCGCATTTACGGCCCATTGGTGATCGAGACTATCAGCGTCCCGTTACACTCGGGCGTCGACAAACTGGGGCGTTTCGTCGAACTACTGCTACCGATCACCTTCAGTACCCTGACCGCTTGGGATCAGGCCGATTGGAAGTACGCCCGGATGCGTTAAAGCGCAACGTGGATCACTTGACCCGCGATAGCCTCGGCCCCCGCGGGGCTTCCACCGCATACAAAACATCAGGACGCTGCCGGCTGGCCACCTGCATGGCCGCGCTACAGGCAGCGTACAGCGGCCCACGCTGAGCCCAGCCGGCACCCTTTGTCTCGCTGGAGTTCTCCAGCTCCCACACGAACACGAGGCCGGCTAAGCTGTCTACATGCTCGCCACCTCGGTATCGCTCTCGTTGCTCCCGGCTAACATTTAGCACGTCACACACGCCATCGAAGCCCAGCGTGGAGAAAGCCTTTATGGAATCGGTCAGCACATGCCGACCAATCTCTGCCAGCTCCTCGCGCAGGCTGAGTCCGTGATGCGTCCGGTGGTGTTTGGCGAAGAACTCAAAGTCAATCACCTGGCCAGCGGTGAACGGCTTGAACTGGCCAAGATATGCAGCCTTGCGGCGCAGCGCTTGGCGTTCATCGGCTATGACTTCCAGCTCATCAAGGTAGACACGGCAGAGGCGTCGTATGGCGATCAGTAGAGTGCGTGGGCTGGCGTCAGGCTTGCCGAAAAAAATAGCGGTCAAGATACTCAGTCGTTCGGCGCTGTTCATGCCGGCACCAAGGGACTGTGTTGGGCCGCTTTTGCCGCCTTGAGCCGCGCCATGCGGCGGCCCAGTCGGCCGGCCACGACAGCACAGCGCGCCACGCCGTCTTGCAGCTTCGAGCCTCCGCGCATATCCGGCCATTCTGGATTTAGCGTTGTCACCCGTTGCAGCGCCCGCTCAGCCTCTTGAGCGGCAGCATGGAAAAGGCCCGCAAGGCCTTCAAGCACGTCCAGGCGAGTACGCAGGCTGTCCTGCTCGAGGACTTCGGCCATTCTCAGACGGTCGTTGTGCTGCTGCTGTCGAACCAGTAGATCACGTAGGGTCGGCGTAATCTCGCCGCGCTCAGACTCTTCCGTGTCGCCAACCAGGAAATCCACTGTGGTTACGCACCGGTCAGCGATTCGCCTCAGCAGCCAAACAGGTACCTCTGCACGCCCAGCCTCCAGATCGACCATATCGACCGTTGCCAGGCCTATAAGCTGCGCAAGCTCTCCCGCGTTGAAGCCGGCCAGTTCGCGCGCCTCACAGATTCGAGCACCGATGAGCCGGTTTAACGCAGCCTCTTCTCGCAGGCTCGGCTTATCCCAGCCCGCTGCGCGCAACCTAAGTCCAGGGCGCACAGCTCTGACTGCCAGGCTCGCGACAGCGCCCGAACCGAGAAACGCCAGATTCACATCGTCGAAGCTTGACTCATTGAGATCCACTGCAAATTCCCCTGTCCTGGCGACCTGCCCGCTTGCAAAATTCAAGGACGGGCGAGCTATCACGCTACCAAATACCAGCGCTCATGTGTGTTTTTGGACAGTGTTTTTTGGGTCTACTCGAAAAGCTGCCGATATTGGCCTGAAGCCGAATCATTTGACCTCCTTGGCGGCCGTGTCGACCTGCCCAACCAGCGGAAAGCCTGCCGGGTCGGCAGTGCCTGGCACGCCCTTGCCGTCGTTCGCCTCGCCCTCTTTCGGCGCAATGAACAGCGGAACGGAGCACTTGAGGGTCAGATCAACGGCCAAAACGGTGAGGTTCTTGGTGCCGGTATCAATGTTCATGGCCGGGTTGTCTGGTGCCTCAATCTGCACGGGGAACTCATGATCCATGCCGGCAAACGGGTAGCGGGCGTCAAAGCTGCGCCGGCTTGGCGAGTCCATGTACAGCAGGAACTGGGCAGCCAGGCTTTTGGCGCTAGGCTCATCCGTGGCGATGATGGCCAGCTGGGCGCGCACGTCGCCAGCTATCAGTTTCATCTGGAAATACCGCGCCTTGTCGTCGCCTGGGATCATCACGTCAACCGGGTCGGCAATCTGGGTAGTAAAGTCGCGACCGGTCGGCGTGTAATCCTTGGCCACCGCCACCAGAATCACCGGCAGTTTAGGTGGCTTGGTCGGCCCCTGATCGGTGTCGTTGCGCTGCCAGGCCGACAGCATGTCTTCGACCTTATCGACCATGCGCGTTGGTGCCCAGGCGACGCAGTACGGAAAGCCTCGCGCCACGAACTCCTGCAACGGCTTGGTGGTCGGCACGACTTCCCGATAGAAGCCCTGCATGAACTCGCCGAGACCGGCCTTGACGGGCTCAAACATGGCGGGAGCTCTGGCTGGCCAGCGACCAGCTACCGAAGAAGCCAGCATGCCGCGCGTCTTCACGCACTTGTTCGGGTTGAGCCTGGTGATTGTGGGGCTGCTGCATGGGTATGTCCTCCTGAACCTAAGAGGCCATGATGAGCGGGCTGCCCTCCCCCCTTCGCCGCGACTTTCCCAAAGTGGCTGTACTGACATGCTCACGCGCCCACTCCCTCTACTCAGGTGGAGCGCTTCGCCCGACGCAACAACAGCCCAGCAGCCGGCGCCGTGTATGGCGTGATGTATGGCGTAACTTTTTAAATGGTTAAAGCCCCCGTAAATACTGAATACTTCGATTCCCATCGCCGCTCCAAATTGCAGAATCTAAAGCCTCGAAACCATATGGTTTCGGGGCTTTTTGCTTTCTGGGGTGTGGCTTGCTCGGAAGTGGGTCGGCTATTGGGTTTGGCCGCAGCCAAATGTGCATAGTGCGTGGGCAGAGGGCAGAGGGCAGATCGTCCCAGAGGTCGGGATAGCGATCACTCAGGAAGAGACTAGACGCTGGTACGCCCGTAAGGAAAGGACTCAAAGCCAGTAAGCAAGGAGAGCAGATGAAGTTTTTCTTTATTGCCTTAGTAGTCGGCATTGCAGTAGCGATGTCAGCTAGCAAAAAGAAGCCACGTAACTACTACAGAAAACGCCCCTCAAATACATGGGCAGCACCTGGGCAAAAACCGGCATTCCCTTAACCGCCATTCCAACCTGCCAGCATTAGAATCATTCGCCGGCGATGTGAAATCATGCTTTCCTCAGAACAAATAGTTTTAGCACTCCCTGAGTGCAAGGCTATTAATCAAGCATCGGGCCACATAATGTGTAAAAAACAGTAGATATCGACCAGGCCAACCATGCAAGAAGTCATCAACTGACTTAGAAGTACTCAGTAAGTGCAATTATTTTTTCGCTATCCAGTTCAATATTTGCCGAGTCAAAATCTTCTTTAGTTATCTTATTTATCATTGGCTGAATGACCCTCAACTTCTTAACAGAGTCCTTATCCAGCTGAATCAACTCTGACGCAAGCTTGAATGCATTGAAGTATTTAGGAGAATTCTGCTTGAGAGATCCTAACACTGCCTCCTGACATTCTTCACCGTGATAAACGCCAGCAATAATCACTGAGAAAAAGGTCGATATACCTTCATTAAGGACGATAGTACGAGGCTGTTTGATATTAAACTTATCAATGGAGGGATAGAGCAAATGGCATATTTCATGAGCAAGCTGAAAATCCCTTTGTGAATCATCTTTAACTGCATTCAAGCTCAAGGAGATTTTTACAGAGCCATCATCAGGAAAGTAGTGAAGATGTGGAGGTTGATCATTGAACACAACCCCTGTGTACTTCCATTCTGATGTTATAGGGCCGAACAAGCTTTCAGCAATAGAGAGCAACTCACTGGCACGTTTTTCAACTGAATCGATTAGCACACTATCTTGGGCCATCAGCACACTCACGCAAAAACCTCTGAGAAAGAGGAACAAGAAATTCCTTTTCTAAATTGTTATTCATACAACTCTACACCGAGAGCCTCGTTATATAACCTTTCTCCAGGCAAGAATGCCGTGGCCAGCGCATGCATGTCATTAACCTTAAAGTCCCCATCTATTCGGAAGTGCTTCCGATACTCGACTCCCTTAACCTTCTTACTGTCTTGCAGAAGCGTATCAAGTTCGCGATGAGAGTACCGTATGATAGCTCCATCTAAATGAACGACGTCTGCCTCAAAGTCCGGCGACATAGCGTGCAAGTAATGTGCGTAATTATTTCCAGGCGTATATTGCAACGCCTCAATTTGCATCAAAGCCCCTCTAACGTCGTCAACTGGTCGTATATGAAGTAGCAAAGATGGATAACCTTGATCAAAAGGAAGCTCCGGCAGGAAATATTTTGACTTTTCATGCCCTGATTTCTTCGCAAGCTCGATTGCTCGGCGAAATGGAACCCCAAACATCGGTGCAGCCCCTGAGATTGAGGGGTGGTAAGTGAATCGAGCAGATGCATGAGACCAAAGATCCGGCCGAACCACCAGAGCATTGACGACAAAATCAGACTCAGGCACAGGAAATACTTCAACGTCTGGATTCTCGAAGAAAACAAGATCATATCCCTCCGCGCTATATCTAACCTTGATATGCCTGCAAGAAATTAATCCTTCGTCTGTCTGATACTTTTCGGAAAGCGTCTTAAAAGCCCCCTCCCGCGCCATATATTCTCGTATTGAACGATGGGTAAAGAATGGCTTACGTTGTATAAAAGTAACTAGATCATTTTCCATACTAAGCCTGTGGTGAGAAGATCGATATAACTCCAAAAAAAGTCTACAAATCAGAAAAGGTAATTTTCTCAATTACTTAGAAAGTAGCGTATGTAACAAGGCGTAGTTGACGGCCACATGTGACGCTTTTTCACCATTTTAGAGGTATACACAAAGGCGCAGGGAAGGCGCAAGGTATGAGAGAGGCCGTGTCGAAATCACAGCGAATAAATGCGGATCAAAGCAGGTATGAGTCAGCTAGAGCCCAGGAATAGCAAGGCTTTGCGGGATAACGCAGACTGAAACAGAAGGTTCGATTCCCCTCACCCGCGCCAAATCGCAGTTTCTAAAGCCTCGAAACCAACCCGTTCCGGGGCTTTTTACTTTTTGGGGTATAGCTGGGCCGAAAGTGGGCGGCTCACGCACAGAAAGTGGCGAGACTTGTGGGGTTAATGTCGTTGTCGCCAGACCTGCGCAGGGCCACACTTTGTCCATCGTGCTCGCAGAGATCGCCATGGACACCCGCAAATGCATTGCCGCCCTGATCTACCCGGACTTTATGAGCCTGGACGTCGTTGGCCCGCTACAAGTTTTCGCCTCGGCCAACGTCGAGCGTAATCGGCAGGGCCTGGGCGACGCTTATCACCTGCTGCTGCTGGGCGAACACGCCGGCCCGGTGAACAGCTCCGCCGGCATGCGTTTACTGGCCGACGCCCGTTGGGCGGACTGCGACCCCAGCACGCTGGACACCCTGCTGATACCCGGCGGTGTTGGCGAAACCCTGCAGTGCGAGAACCTGGCTTTGCTGGCCTGGTTACGCCGTGCTGAACCGCACGTTCGCCGCCTTGGCTCGGTCTGCTCGGGGGCGCTGATCCTGGCCCGTACCGGCTTGCTCGACGGTCAGCGCGTTACCACTCACTGGGCCGATGTCGATAGCTTGCGCGAGCATGCGCAGTTACAGGTGGACGCCGATTGTCTGCACACCTATGACCCCGGCGACAGTCGCGCGGGCCATCTGTTTACCTCTGCTGGGGTAACGGCGGGTATCGACCTGGCCCTGGCCTTGGTGGAAGCCGATCTCGGGCGCAGCATGGCGCTGGCCGTGGCCCGTCGTTTGGTGATGTTTTTGCGCCGCCCCGGTGGTCAGGCGCAATTCAGCGCCCTGCTCGTCCCTGAACCCAGCCGCACTCCGCGTCTTGCCGAGCTGCTGGCCTGGATTCCCTGCAACCTGGGCGGGGATTTATCCCTGGAGGCGCTGGCTGAGCAGGCCCGGTTGACGCCGCGCACGCTGTCCAGGGTGTTCGCCAAAGAGCTGGGCACCGGACCTGCACGCTATGTAGAGCGCATTCGCCTGGAGGCGGCCCGCGCCCTGCTGCAAGACGCCCAGGCCTCGATCAGCACGGTGGCCAGGCTCACCGGCTTTGGCCACCCGGAAAACCTGCGTCGGGTTTTCCATAAGCACCTTTGCGTCAGCCCCCTGGAATATGCCGAGCGCTTCGGCCGGGAGATTCACCATGCTTGAGCTACGCCCCAATTGCGAATGCTGTGACCGTGACCTGCCCCTGCATGCGCTGGATGCGCGCATCTGCTCGTTCGAGTGCACCTTCTGCAGTGACTGCGCCGACACCCACTTGCAGGGCCACTGCCCGAACTGTGGTGGTGAACTGCTGCGCCGTCCCATTCGTCCAGCGGCAAAGTTGGACGGTGCTCCAGCTTCACGTGAGCGGGTGCACAACCCTGCCGGCTGCAGCACCGCGTCCTAACGTCAACGCCTGTACTTCGCGAGAGTCTTCTTATGTTGCTGTTACGCAATCCATCGATTCGCCTGTTATTCGCCGGCCAGGCGCTGTATTGGTCGTGCTCAATGATCGGCATCACCCTGACCGCACTGGTCGGGTTGCAACTGGCGCCTTTGAATAGTCTGGCCACCTTGCCACTGTGCATATGGATGCTCGGCAACCTGTTCAGCGTGCAACCCTTATCGCGGTTTATGCAACGCCATGGCCGGCGCCCCGGCTTGATGCTCGGCGCGGGCGCCGGTGTAGTCGGTGGTCTGCTTAGCGCGCTGGGTGTCTGGCTCGGCGACTTCACGCTGTTTTGCCTGGGCGCACTACCCATCGGCATATATCAAGCCTCGGCGATGTACTACCGCTTTGCGGCGCTGGAAGCCGTCGCGACCAATGAAAAGGGCCGCGCCAGCGGCTATGTGGTGGGTGGCGGTGTACTGGCGGCGCTGCTGGTACCCAGCGCACTGCAGGGCGCCGCAAGCCTGCTGGACACGCCCTTTGTCAGCGCCTACCTGCTGATTGCCGCCTTTGCCCTGATTGCGTTGCTGCTGATGAGCCGCCTGCGCGAAGGCGCTGCACCGCCCAAAGCCAAGGCCGGTTTCCAGAAGCTGCGGCAGCTCTTGCGCAACCCGGTGATCCGCGCTGCCATCGCCACCACCGCGATTGGCAATGGCCTGATGGTTTTGGTGATGAATGCCACGCCCCTGGCCATGAGCTTTTGCGGCTTTGCCCTGGACAGTAGCACCAAGGTGATCCAGTGGCACATGCTCGGCATGTTCCTGCCTGCCTTTTTGGCCGGGCCACTGGTTGATCGTCTCGGTAGCCGTCGGGTGGCTCTGCTAGGCGGCTTGATTCTGCTGGGCAGCGCCAGCATCGCCCTCAGCGGTCTGCAACAGCTGCACTTTCTCTTCAGTTCGCTGCTGCTCGGGCTGGGCTGGAACCTGATGCTGGTAGCCGGCACCACGCTGCTTGCCGAAGGGCATGACGAGACTCAGCGCGGCCAGGCCCAAGGCTTGATGGAGTTACTCAACGGCATACTCGCCGCCGGCGCCGCGTTCAGTGCTGGCGTGTTGATCAGCGGCCTCGGTTGGAGCGCGCTGAATCTGGTGATCCTGCCCTTTGTCGGCCTCGCCCTGCTGATGCTGCTACCGGCCAAACACCGCCTGCAAGTCAGCTCGTAGGATGAGTTGATAAAAGCGAAACCCGTCACTCGCGCCACATCGCAGAAGTCAAAGCCCTGAAACCAAGCTGTTTCGGGGCTTTTTGCTTTCAGGGATAAACGGCGTAAGGCACTGAGCAGCGCGAGCACACCGCCAGGCATTTGCTAACAACCTGACGGGCTGAGGTAGATGGCGTTCCCAACTGGATTCGAACCAGTATCTAGCCCTTAGGAGGGGCTTATTCTATCCATTGAACTATGGGAACCGAGGCTGGATAGACGGGCCACCAGCCGGCGGCATCTTAGCGAGGATGGGCGGTTTTGTCATGCAGCTGCCATTATCTGCGCACCATACTGCCAACCGACAGCCAACCGGCCGTTATAAGGAGAGGAGATCGCCATGCGCCCCGCTGCTTCGCACCATCTGCCGGATTCGCCTTTTGCCGATTTCCACCTACGTGCTGCCAGCGTTAATGATGCTGCCGCCCTGGCAGCCTTGCTGCAGCAGCTTGCGCCCGATGAGCCCCGCGCCGATGCCAAGCTGCTGGCCTTGCGCCTGAGCGAGCTGCCGGTGAGCCGGGTGGTGTTGGTGGCCGAGCGCGACGGCAAGTTGCTCGGCACCTGCACGGTCAACCTGATTGAGCACCTGGCGCACAACTTCGCTCGCTCGGCGATTCTGGAAGATGTGGTGGTGGATGCTGAGGCGCGCGGCCTGGGGGTTGGCCAGGCGCTGATGGGCAAAGCCATCGAACGCGCCCGCGCCTGGGGTTGTTACAAGGTCGCGCTATCCAGCAGCCAGAGCCGTGAAGCTGCCCATGCGTTTTATGCCAACCTGGGTTTTAAGCCGCATGGGGTTAGTTTGGCGTTGATGCTGGATTAAGAGGCCATTTCTAAAGCTATGCCGGTTGTCAGACGTAGGAGCGGGCCATGCCCGCGAATCGATGTTGACCTAAAAGCTTCGCGGGCATGGCCCGCTCCTACGGGTTTTGCAAAGACTGCCGGTAGTGCGCTGTTTTTAACGGCCGAACCGCTCTTCGGCTAATTGATCGGCGATTTCTACGGTGGTTTTGCTCGCTGCATCGGCGCGTTGGAAGATCTGTTGCAGGGTCGGACCGATGCCTTCGATATGTGCTTTGAGCTGTGCAGCGCTGCCGCCGGTGCGTTCGTAGCAGACATCGATAATGCCGCCAGCATTGATCGCGTAATCCGGGGCGTACAGGCACTCGTTGCGGCGCAGGGTTTCCGCCAGGCTGGCGTCGGCCAGTTGGTTGTTGGCGGCCCCGGCGATAATCGGTGCGCGCAGGGCTTCCAGGGTTTGTTGGTTGATAATGCCGCCCATGGCGCACGGCGCGAATACATCCACATCCAGGCCGAAAATCGCCTGCTGCGGCACGGCCGTTGCGCCCAGTTGCTCGACCGCACGACGCACATTGGCCTCGACGATATCGGTTACCCACAGCTCGGCGCCGGCGGCTTTCAGCTGACGCGCCAGGTCGAAACCCACCTGCCCTACCCCTTGAATTGCCACTTTTAAACCGTGCAGATCATCACGGCCCAGGCGGTGTTTGACTGCGGTCTGGATGCCGATAAACACCCCGTAAGCGGTGGCCGGTGACGGGTCGCCATTGCGCGTACCGCCAGCGAAGGCTTCGCGCAGCTCGGCGCCGGATACGTGGCGGGTGCGCTCGGCCATGATCTGCATTTCCGCCACGCCGGTGCCGGAGTCAGCGGCGGTGATATAGCGCCCGCCGAGGCTGTCGACAAAATCACCCATGGCCTGGAACAGCGCCGCGCTCTTGCCTTTATGCGGGTCGCCGATGATCACCGCTTTGCCGCCGCCCAGCGGCAATTGGGCCAGGGCCGATTTGTAGGTCATGCCGCGCGACAGACGCAACACATCGCGCAGCGCTTCATCGTCATTGGCGTAGGGCCACATGCGGCAGCCGCCGAGGGCTGGGCCGAGGTTGCTGTTGTGAATGGCGATAATCGCCTTCAAGCCGCTGGCCTTGTCGTGGCCGTAGATCACCTGTTCGTGGTGGTCGAAATCGATATGGGAAAACACGGACATGGGAGTTCCTTGAAAGATTCTTGTGTAGGAGCCAGCTTGCTGGCGGTCATGGCGTGTCACTGATGCCAGAAGATCGCCAGGCCGCAGTCGTTCCCTACGCCTTGCGGCATTCCCCACATCCATGTGGGTCACAGCTGGCTCCTACAGGGGATTGGTTGTCAGGCAGCGGGCTCGAACAGCTGCACCGCCTGAATCTCGCTAACCAGCATGCGCGCTTTGAGCTGGCTGCTCTGCTCGCGCACCTTGGCTAGGCTGCGTTCTTTGACGTGGCCATAGCCGCGAATCTGCTCCGGCAGCTCTGCCAGAGCCAGCGCGGTGCGGTAGTTGTCGGTGTTGAGTTCTTTGAGCAGGTACTCCAGATCCTGCTCGTAGTCGTCGATCAACTGCAGTTCCAGCTTGCGCTCGGCGCTGTAGCCGAACAGGTCCAGCGGAGTGCCGCGCAGGAACTTGAACGTGGCCAGTACGCCGAAAGCCTTGAGCATCCAGGCTCCAAACTGACGCTTGCGCGGCTCGCCGGTGCCGGCATCTGGCTTGCTCAGCCAGCTGGGGGCCAGGTGGAACTCCAGACGGTAATCGCCGCTGAACTGCGCCTCCAGCTGGCGGATAAAGCTGCCATCGCTGTACAGCCGCGCCACTTCGTACTCGTCTTTATAGGCCAAGAGCTTGAAGTAATAGCGCGCCACGGCCTTGCTCAGGGCTTGGTCAGCACTCTTGTCGACCTGCTGCACGCGTGCCACCTGCTCGCGGTAGCGCTCGGCGTAGGCCGCGTTCTGGTAGGCGGTCAAGCGCACCACACGGTCAGCGATGATTTCGTCCAGGGTCTGGCAATGCGGTGCTTCGATCACGTCTGGTTTGGCCAGACGTTCCACCGCAACTGCATCGTGGGCCGCGCGACGACCCCAAAGGAATGCTTGCTGATTGAGCTGCACGGCCACGCCGTTAAGCTCGATGGCTTTGTTAATGGCTTCGGCGGAAACCGGCACCATGCCCTTCTGGTAGGCGAAACCAAGCATAAACATATTGGTGGCGATGCTGTCGCCGAGCAAGCGGGTGGCCAGGCGGCTGGCATCGACGAAGTGGGTTTTACTCGCCCCCACCGCTTCGATCAGCGCCTCACGCATGGCCGCGCCGGGCACCTGGGCATCGGGATTGCGGGTGAATTCGGCGGTGGCGGCTTCATGGCTGTTGACCACCGCATGGGCGATCTTGTCATTCAGCTTGGCTAGGGCCTCTTCGCTGGCAGCGACCACCAGATCGCAGCCGAGCAGCAGATCGGTTTCCCCGGCGGCGATGCGCACGGCGAAGATGTCGTCCTGCTTGGCGGCAATGCGGATATGGGTGATCACCGGGCCAAACTTCTGCGCCAGGCCGGCCTGATCGAGCACGCTGCAACCCTTGCCTTCAATATGCGCAGCCATGCCGAGCAGCGCGCCAACCGTGGTCACGCCGCTGCCGCCGACACCCGGCAGAAGGATATTCCACGGACGATCCAGCGCCGGTTGGCGCGGCTCCGGCAGCGCGATAAATAGCGCGCCCAAGCCAACAGCCGTGGGTTTGCGCAGGCTGCCGCCGTGCACGGTGACAAAGCTGGGGCAGAAGCCTTCAACGCAGCTGAAATCCTTGTTGCAGGAGTTCTGGTCAATCTCGCGCTTGCGCCCCAGTTCGGTTTCCAACGGCAGCACCGACAGGCAGTTGGACTTGACGCTGCAATCGCCACAACCCTCACACACCGCCGGGTTGATAAAGGCGCGCTTTTGCGGGTCAACCAGCTTGCCGCGCTTGCGCCGACGGCGTTTCTCGGTGGCGCAGGTCTGGTCATAGATGATCACCGAGCAGCCCTGGAACTCGCGCAGCTCCCGCTGCACGGCATCCAGATCACGGCGGTGGTGGAAGGTGACGATGGGCGCGAAGGTGCTGCGATCCGGGTATTTCTCCGGCTCATCTGTCACCAGCGCAATGCGCTTAACACCTTCAAAAAACACTTGCTGGCTGAGCTGATCGACACGCAGTTCGCCGTCAATCGGCTGGCCGCCAGTCATGGCTACCGCGTCGTTGTAGAGAATTTTGTAGGTGATATTCACCCCGGAGGCCACGGCGGCGCGGACAGCGAGATGGCCTGAGTGGAAGTAGGTGCCGTCCCCCAGGTTCTGGAAGATATGCGCGGTGTCGGTGAACGGTGCCTGGCCGATCCAGGTCGCGCCCTCGCCGCCCATCTGGGTAAAGGTATCGGTGTTGCGGTCCATCCACTGGGTCATGTAATGGCAACCGATACCGCCCTGGGCACGGCTGCCTTCCGGCAGTTTGGTCGAAGTGTTGTGCGGGCAGCCGGAGCAGAAATGCGGGGTGCGCACGGTGTGGTGCTTGGGCGCTGCCAGGGAGGCTTCCTTGGCAGCAAGAAAGGCCAGACGCTCCTCAATCTGTGGGCTGCTATAGATCGGCGCGAGACGCTTTGCAATGGCGCGGGCGATCATCGCCGGGGTCAGTTCGGAGAGGTTCGGCAACAGCGAATGGCCGGCTTCATCGAACTCGCCAACCACCACTGGGCGCTTACCCACGGGCCAGTTATAGAGCTGCCCGGTCAGTTGATCTTCGATGATGCCGCGTTTTTCCTCGACCACCAGAATCTCGTCCAGGCCTTCGGCAAACTCATGCACCGACACCGGCTCCAGCGGCCAACTCATACCGATCTTGAGCACGCGCAGGCCGACCTGAGCGCACAGTGCCTCATCCAGGCCGAGATCATCCAGGGCCTGACGCACGTCGAGGTAGGACTTGCCGGTGGTGATAATGCCCAGGCGCGGGTTAGGCGAATCGAGTTTGATCTGGTTGAGGTTGTTGGCCAGCGCGAAGGCGCGGGCGGCGTAGATTTTGTAGGTATTGAGGCGCGCTTCCTGGGCCAGGGGCGGGTCCGGCCAGCGGATATACACGCCGTCTTCCGGCAGCTGGAAGTCCGCAGGAATTTTCACCTGCATACGCAGCGGATCGACATCCACCACAGCAGAGGAATCGACGTTCTCGGCGATGGTTTTCAGCGCCACCCAGCAACCGCTATAGCGCGACAGCTCCCAGCCGATGATGCCGTAGTCGAGAATTTCCTGAACGTTGGCCGGGTTAAGCACCGGGATCGAGGCGGCGATAAACGCATGCTCGCTCTGGTTGGCGATGCTCGAAGATTTGCAGCCATGGTCGTCGCCAGCCAGCAGCAGCACGCCGCCATGCTGGGAAACGCCGGCCGAGTTGCCGTGCTTGAACACATCACCGCAGCGATCCACACCCGGACCCTTGCCATACCACATCGCAAACACACCGTCGTAGCGCGCGCCGGGGAACAGACTGGTCTGCTGGCTACCCCACACCGAGGTGGCGGCCAGCTCTTCGTTGACGCCCGGCTGGAAGTGGATGTGGTTGTCTTTGAGGTACTGCTTGGCGTCCCACAGGCTCTTGTCGAGGTTGCCCAGCGGCGAGCCACGGTAGCCGGAAATAAAGCACGCAGTATTCAGCCCATGGGCTGCGTCGCGTTGCTTCTGCAGCATGGGCAAGCGGGTCAGCGCCTGGGTGCCGGTGAGGTACAGGTGACCGGTAGCAAGGCGGTACTTGTCATCCAGGCGGATCTCGGCCAGAGACATAGTGGTGCTCCTGTTATTTTTATCGAGAGCTGGGTTGGCAACGGTAAATGCCACCCTTTGTTAAGCCTAGTGCGGGATCACCCCACAAGGCGCATGGCCAAGAATATGAACGGAGGGCGCGGCTTTTTTATTTCTTTTTGCTGGCCGATTTGCAGATACTGCGCATGATTAATCCAACAAGAACAAAAAATACGGAACAGTCATGCAAGAAAAACTCAGCCCTATCGACCGCAAGATTCTCCGCCTACTGCAACACAACGCCGACCTCTCCGCCGCCGATATCGCCGAAAAGGTGGAGTTGTCACAATCGCCTTGCTGGCGGCGGATTCACCGCATGCAGGAAGAAGGCATTATCGAGCGCAAAGTTGCCCTGCTCAGCCACAAACAACTGGGCTTCAGCATCACCGTGTTTGTCGATATCAAACTCTCGGCCCATGGCCGCAGCAACCTGGAAGAATTCGAGCAAGCGGTAGTCGGTTACCCCGAAGTGCTGGAGTGTTTCACCATGGCCGGGGGCTCGGATTACCTGCTCAAGGTGGTGGCCAAGGACATCGCCAGCTATGAGCGTTTCCTGCGCGACCACCTGCTGCAACGCCCGCATGTGCTCGAAGCGCACTCACATATCGCCATGAGCGAGGTGAAGCGCACCACTGAATTGCCGTTGGATTGAAAATGGCTTGAATATTGTGGGAGGGGCCGGGCGGCGACAGCCTCGGGTGGGTTAGCGACGCCGAACACCACTCGAAAATCCAACTTCGATAGCAGTGCGACGCGTAACCCACCAAGCAATCGAACGCGTTGCGCCGATGGTGGGTTACGCTGCGCCCAAAGTCGCATAACGCCTGGTAAGTACGGTAGGCGGCTAACCCACCCGAGCTGGCTCTGCGGGCATCACCACCATGTTATTCGTCTCGCTCTGCGCCCTTCCCGCCCACCACAACGCCAGTGGGCCGAGCAGCAAAATCACCCCGATCATGGCAAACGCCGCCCACCAACCGAGCAGGCTCTTGTCGCCCAACACATCCAGGCTGATGCCAAACAGCAGCGGGCCGAGAAAGGCGCCACTGAAGCCGGTGCAGGAATAAATCGCCATGGCAGCTCCCCGATGACTAGCCGGCGCAGCGGCAATCAATCCCGCCGTCAGCGAGGCGGAGTCAGCGGTGACGGTGATGCTGTAGAGCAGCACCAGCAGCAACATCAGCCAGAACGGCAGCGCTGCACTTAAGCCAATCAACAGCGCCAGCAAGGTTGAGCTGAGCATCACCGCGATCAACCAGCGCTGCCGACCGAAACGCAGCGCCAATTCGTTGCCGAAAATGCTCGCTGGCATGCCGATCAGGGTCCCCAACATCGCCACCCAGGTGCCGGACAACCAGGGATCGCTGCCCTGCAAGTGCCCGGAAAACACCACAAAGGCCACTACCCACGCACGCAGGGCAAACAGCTCAAGGTTGTGCACCGCATAGGCCAGGCAGTAGGCGGCAATCGCGCGGTTTTTCAGCGGCGCCAGGTCCAGCAGTTTGCGCGGGGCATGCTGCACCACAGCCTTGGGCTGCAGGCCCCAATAGACCATGGCCCAGGCCAGCAAAGCGCAGATACCACTGAGCAGGGTCGGCAACTGCCAGCCGCCGAACTTGGCCAGCTCGCCGGCGAGAATAAACGACAGCGCGGAGCCCAAACCGAAGCTCGCCGTATAGAAGGCCACCGCGCGGGATTGCGCCGGCCCTTCGATGCGCTCGGACAATGCCTTGAGCCCCGGCATATAGGTGCCGGCCAGGCCGACACCGGCCAGCATCCGCCAGGCCAGGGCCGACCAAAAGCCATCGGCGAAGACAAAGCCGGCATTGGCCACGGCGGTCAGCAGCATCGCCGCCAGGTAGATCAGCCGCGCATCGTATTTATCAGTCAACCCGGTAAGGATTGGCACCGCGACCATATAGCCGAGAAAGAAGCCGCCAGCGATCCAGCCGGCCTCGGTATTGGAGAACCCCCATAGCGCCTGAAAGTCCGGCAGCAACGCGGCGAACAAGGCAAAGCCGGCCATCCCCAGGGTTTCCGCGCCGCACAGCAGCAGGGTTAAGCGACGGGCGTTCATCGGGTTCCTCTCTTCGTGGGCAGTGCCCTATTAAAGCGCTGCGCAGCGCTTCTATTGTTGTTGCACCCGCACCAACGGTGCAACCTCCACCTCAACCTGGGCATGCATCTGCTCGATGCCGCCACCTCGGCGCATGCCGCGTACCGGGCAAGCATCCAGATAATCCAGGCCCACCGCCAACTTCAAATGCCGCTCCGGGCGGGCCAGGCAGTTGGTCACGTCAAAGCTGTACCAGGCGTCATCCAGCCAGGCTTCGGCCCAGGCGTGGCTGGCCAAATGATCCTCGCTGTCGGTAAACAGATAGCCCGACACATAGCGTGCCGGAATGCCCAGGCTGCGCGCGCAGGCGAGAAAGGCATGCGCGTGATCCTGACAGACGCCCTTGCCGCCGGCGAAGGCTTCACTGGCGCTGGTCTCCACGGCGGTTGAGCCCGGTAGATAGCGGATATGCGCATTGAGGGCGTGCATCAGGTCGATCAGGCCGCTGCGGTCCGGCCGGCTGCGGCTCTCTAGCTTGGCGAACTCGCGCAGGGCTTCGTCGGCTTCGGTCAGGCGGGTAAAGCGCAGAAACGGCAGCGCCGACTGGTTTTCGTGCTCGGCCTCGCGCGATTCGTCGATTTCTACTTGGCCACGGGCACCGATGACGATGGACTCGTGGGGCTCGTCCATGGTCAACACATGGAGGATATTGCCGTAAGGGTCGAGTTGCGCGCGCGCCGGTCGCGGCAGGCTCAACTCCCAGCTGAGTACGCGCTGACGCTCGCTGTCGTGAGGAGTCATGCGCAGGTATTGAATGCTGGTGCGCACCTGGTCTTCATAGCGATAGGTGGTGTCGTGGCTGATGGACAGTCTCATGCGACCTCCAGGTAGGAACTTTGAATGGCTTGACCCAGCTGGCGAACCAACAGGATGAAATCGGTTAGCCAGGCGTGCAGGCCTTCGTCGAGTACTTCCTCGATGCTGGTGTAGCGCAGTCGTGCTTCCAGTTCGGCGGCCAGGCGCTGAGCTGGGCGGCCGTTGTCGCCGGGCAGGCTGGCGAGCATCAGATTGAGTTCGTCCATGCAGGCGCGCAGCGAGCGTGGCACGTCGGCGCGCAACAGCAGCAGTTCGGAGACTTTGCGCGTACCGGGCGAGCCACGATAGATCTCGGCAAAGGCCTCGAACGAAGACAGTGCACGCAGCAGCGCAGTCCACTGGTAGTAGCTACGGGCCGGGCGGCCGTCGACTTCGTCGATATCTTCGCCGAGCATTTCGTAGCGCGCATCGAGCAGGCGTAGGGTGTTGTCGGCGCGCTCGATAAAGGTGCCGAGGCGAATAAAGCGGTACGGATCGCCGCGCATGATGGTCCCGAAAGTAGCACCACGGAATAGGTGCGAGCGCTCCTTGACCCATTCGCAGAAACGGCTGATGCCGTAGCGGCTCAGGCCTTGCTGGGCGATGCCGTGGATTTCCAGCCAGGTGGCGTTGATGTTTTCCCACATGTCAGCGGTGATCCGCCCGCGCACGGCGTGGGCGTTGCTGCGCGCGCCCTGCAGGCAGCAGTAGATGCTCGCCGGGTTACTCGCATCGAGGGCGAAATAATGCAGCATGCGCTCGGCATGCAGCGGGCCGTGGCGCTCCAGGTAATCATCCAGGGTGCCGGTAATCAGCAGCGGCAGGGCCAGCTCTTCCAGGCCATCTCCGCGCCCGTCCTGGGGCATTAGCGACAGCGAATAGCTGACTTCAAGCATGCGCGCGAGGTTTTCTGCACGTTCCAGGTAGCGCGACATCCAGTACAGATCAGAGGCAGTTCTACTCAACATGATTAGTCCTCCACCACCCAGGTGTCTTTGGTGCCGCCACCTTGGGACGAGTTGACCACCAGCGAGCCTTCGCGCAGCGCGACGCGGGTCAGGCCGCCGGGGACGATGCGGGTTTCCTTGCCGGACAGCACGAACGGCCGCAGGTCGATATGCCGTGGAGCGATGCCGCGCTCGACAAAGGTTGGGCAGGTCGACAGGCACAGGGTCGGCTGGGCGATATAAGCCTCGGGCCGCGCTATCAGGCGGGCGCGGAAGTCTTCGATTTCTGCCTTGGTGGCCGCTGGGCCGACCAGCATGCCGTAGCCACCGGAGCCCTGGGTTTCCTTGACCACCAGGTGCTCCAGGTTGGCCAGCACGTGGGACAACTCGGAAGGTTTGCGGCACTGGAAGGTCGGCACGTTTTTCAGGATCGGCTCTTCACTGAGGTAGAAGCGGATCATCTCGTCGACATAGGGATAGATGGATTTGTCATCCGCCACCCCGGTGCCGATGGCATTGGCCAGCACCACATTGCCGCTGCGGTAGCAGGCCAGCAGGCCAGGCACGCCGAGCATGGAGTCCGGGTTGAAAGCCAGAGGATCGAGGAAGGCATCGTCGAGACGACGGTAGACCACGTCCACCTGCTTGGCCCCGGCGGTGGTGCGCATAAAAAGTTTGTCGTCGCGTACAAACAGGTCCGCGCCTTCGACCAGCTCCACACCCATTTCGCGGGAGAGAAAGGCGTGTTCGAAATAGGCACTGTTGAAGCGCCCTGGCGTCAGTACCACAACGTTGGGGTTATCCAGCGGGCTGGAGGATTTGAGCGTATCAAGTAGCAGGTTCGGGTAGTGATCGATGGGGGCCACGCGCTGGGCGGCGAACAACTCGGGAAACAGGCGCATCATCATCTTGCGGTCTTCGAGCATGTAGCTGACGCCGCTCGGGGTGCGCAGATTGTCTTCCAACACGTAGTAGCTGCCGTCGCCGTCACGCACCAGGTCGACGCCGGCGATGTGGGCGTAAAGGTCGCGGTGCAGGTTAAGGCCCTGCATGGCGATCTGATAGCCCTCATTGGCCAACACCTGCTCGGCGGGGATGATGCCGGCCTTGATGATGCGCTGGTCGTGATAGAGGTCGGCGAGGAACATGTTCAGCGCCTGCACCCGCTGGCTGCAGCCGCGCTCGACCATTCGCCATTCACTGATGGGAATGCTGCGCGGGATGATGTCGAACGGGATCAGCCGCTCGGTGCCCTGATCGTCGCCGTACAGGGTGAAGGTGATACCAGCTCGGTGGAACAGCAGATCGGCTTCACGGCGGCGCTGGGCCAGCAGTTCATCCGGCGTATCCGCCAACCAGCGGGAAAAAGCTTGGTAATGCGGGCGGACAGCGCCACTCGCATCGTACATCTCATCATAAAAGGTGCGGGCCATGCCGTACTCCTTGTCACCCGGACATGGAGTCAGCTTTGCAAGGCCCGCGCCATACAACATAACTGTTTTAAATCAATGACTTGATGACTTTATAAGTAAGCAGCGCACCAAGCCAGGGCGAAATCGTGACCGCCAGGTCGCAAGATGCGCCATTTTAAGGCGTGCGATAAATGAGGCTTGCGGCCCTCTCGCGCAAAAGCCGTCGCGCAGGGATAACGATCTTTTTATCCACCACAGGGCAACTGCTGGTGGATGGGTAAAGCGTCATCCACCCTACCCGAGTTTCAGAGCCCGGCCAGACGCAGCCAGTGCCGGTAGAAGCCTTCGGCTACGCGGTTCAGCTCGGCGATTTTGGCCGGCAGCTCATCAAGCATCTGCGCCCTGCTCTGCTGGCTGGGCTGGGTTTCATCCAGCAGGTGATGCCAGTCGCCGAGCCACTGGCGCACCAGGGCTTCGTTCATTTCCGGGTGGCCTTGCAGGGCCAGCACGTTGTCGCCCCAGGCAAACGCCTGGTTGCTGCACCAGGGGCTACTCAGCAAAGGCTGTGCGCCAACCGGAATGGCGAAGCTATCGCCATGCCACTGAAACATCGGGAACTGCTCTGGCAGGTGCTGCAACCAGGGGCTGGGCGCGGCTTGATCCAGGCGACTTAGCGGCTGCCAGCCACTTTCGGTGTAGGGCATGCGGCTAATTTCCGCGCCTAAGGCCTTGGCCAGCAGCTGGCCACCCAGGCAGTGGCCGATCAGCGGAATATCGCGGCGAATAAAATGCTGCAGCGCGGCTACTTCGGTCTGCAACCAGGGCAGCGGGTCGTTGACGCTCATTGGCCCACCCATTGCGGATTCCGCGCTGACTCGGACACCCATTCCACGCACATCCGGACAGTGATTCCACGCTGATCCGGACACCCATTCCACGAGCATCCGGACACTGATTCCACAGCCATCCGGACACTTTCTGGCAGGCAGCTACGCAGGATTTATTCACTACCATTGGCCTCTTTTTCGAAGCAGAGAGGTCGTCGTGGAGCGTTTATCCATGCGTAAAATCCGTGAAGTGTTGCGCCTCAAGTTCGATTGCGGGCTGTCTGTCCGTAAGATCTCCCGCAGTCTGGGCATAGGTCACAGCAGTGCCGGTGATTACCTTTGCCGATTCACGGCCTGCGGCCTCTCCTGGCCGCTCCCTACTGAGTTGTCCGACGCCGAGCTGGAGCGGCGCCTGTTCCCGCCACCGCCGGAGATCCCCTCTGAGCAACGACCAACTCCCGACTGGGCCTGGGTGCATGCCGAGCTGCGCCGACCAGGCGTGACCCTGGCGCTGCTCTGGCAGGAGTATCGGCTGGGCCAGCCACAGGGCTTCCAGTACAGCTGGTTCTGCGACCACTACCGGGCCTGGCAGGGCAAACTGGATGTGGTGATGCGCCAGGAGCACCGCGTCGGCGAGAAGCTGTTCGTCGACTATGCCGGCCAGACGGTGCCGGTGATCGACCGGCACAGCGGCGAGATCCGTCAGGCGCAGGTGTTCGTCGCGGTGCTCGGTGCCTCCAGCTACACCTTCGCCGAGGCCACCTGGTCGCAGCAGTTGCCCGACTGGCTGGGCTCCCATGCCCGCTGCTTCGCCTTCCTCGGCGGGGTACCGGAGATCGTGGTGCCGGACAACCTGCGCAGTGCGGTGAGCAAGGCCCATCGCTACGAACCGGACATCAACCCCAGTTACCGCGATCTGGCCGAGCACTATGGTGTGGCGGTGGTGCCGGCGCGGGCCCGTAAGCCGCGCGACAAGGCCAAGGCCGAGGTCGGCGTGCAGGTGGTCGAGCGCTGGATCCTCGCCGCCTTGCGCCATCGCCAGTTCTTCTCCCTGGACGAACTCAACCGGGCCATCGCCGTGCTGCTGGAGCGACTCAACCAACGGCCGTTCAAGAAGCTACCGGGCTCCCGCCAGGCGGCTTTCGCCAGCCTGGATCGCCCGGCTCTGCGCCCGTTGCCGGAGCAGCCCTACGTCTATGCCGAGTGGAAGAAGGCGCGGGTGCATATCGACTACCACGTCGAGGTCGATGGGCATTACTACTCGGTGCCCTACCAGTTGGTGAAGAAGCAGCTGGAGGTGCGTCTGACGGCCCGCACCGTGGAGTGCTTCCACGCCAACCAGCGGGTGGCCAGCCACGTACGCTCCCTGCACAAAGGCCGGCACAGCACGCAGACCGAGCACATGCCCAAGAGCCATCGCGAGCATGCCGAGTGGACGCCTCAACGGCTGATCCGCTGGGCCGAGCAGACCGGCCCGAACACCGCCGGCGTAATCAGCCACATCCTCGAACGGCGCGTGCATCCGCAGCATGGCTACCGCGCTTGCCTGGGCATCCTGCGCCTGGGCAAGCACCACGGCGAAGAACGGCTGGAAGCCGCCTGCCAGCGCGCCCTAAGCCTCGGTGCCTGTAGCTACAAAAGCCTCGAATCGATTCTGCGCCAAGGCCTGGAAAACCTGCCGCTGGCTCAACAGAACCTACCCCTACTACCGGACGACCACGCCAACCTGCGCGGCCCCGGCTACTACCACTGAACAAAGGAATCCCACCATGCTGCCTCACCCGACCCTGGACAAGCTGCAAACCCTGCGCCTGCACGGCATGCTCAAAGCCCTCGCCGAGCAACTGAAAACACCCGACATCGACAGCCTGAGCTTCGAAGAACGCCTCGGCCTGTTGGTCGATCGCGAGCTGACCGAGCGCGACGACAAGCGCCTGAGCAACCGCCTACGCCAGGCCCGGCTCAAGCACAACGCCTGCCTCGAAGACATCGACTACCGCGCCCCGCGCGGGCTGGACAAGGCGCTGATCCTGCAACTGCGCAGCGGCCAGTGGCTGCGCGACGGCCTCAACCTGATCATCGGCGGCCCCACCGGCGTCGGCAAAACCTGGCTGGCCTGCGCCCTGGCCCACCAGGCCTGCCGGGACGGCTGCAGCGTGCGCTATCTGCGCCTGCCGCGGCTGCTGGAAGAACTGGGCCTGGCACATGGCGACGGCCGCTTCGTCAAGCTGATGAGCAGCTACGCCAAGACCGACCTGCTGATCCTCGATGACTGGGGCCTGGCACCGTTCACCAACGAACAGCGCCGCGACATGCTGGAGCTGCTGGACGACCGCTACGGCCAACGCTCAACCATCGTGACCAGTCAGATGCCGGTGGACAACTGGCACGAACTGATCGGCGATCCGACCCTGGCCGACGCCATCCTCGACCGCCTGGTGCACAACGCCTACCGGATCAACCTGAAGGGAGAGTCGATGCGCAGGCGGGCGAAGAAATTGACGACGCCGGGCACCTCAGACTAACAATGCATATCCTGCGTCGCTGCGCTCCGACTGCCTGTCCGGATGACCGTGGAACAGGTGTCCGGATCAGCGTGGGCTGAGTGTCCGAATGGCGTGGAATCCGCACCCATGATGGCCACGGCTTTGGGCCGGTCCAGATCAATGCCGTCCAACTCGCCGAGGTCTGCGCGCAGCACGGTAAATGGCTGGTCCGCCTGTTCCAGCACCTTGCCCAGGTGGCCCGGTGGGCAGTAGTCAATATGGGTAAAAATCAGGATATCGGTCATACGCCAAGTCTGAAACAAAGCGCAGGCTGGGGTCGAGGAACGATTGGTTAGAGATAGTTTGCGGAGGTTGAAAATGACACTGGCCAGCTTATGGCTGGCCAGTGTTCAGACTTTATGGCTGCCTGACCTCCTGGGTTACGCCCCACCCATCCAGCTTGCCGCCAAGCGGCGCCACGACGGACTCCAGGTCATGCTCGAAGTCGTCAATACCGTGGTATGTCGCGAACATTACTTTACTGACTTGCAGGTGCCAGACGCCGTCATCACGCTCGGTCACCAGAGCGTGTAAGGACTCACCTCGAAATTTGCGGGTAGCCATACGGGCCCGCTCCTCATCCGGGAATAAGGCGTAGAACTCGATGGGATGGAAACTGGCAAAGTCGAAGCCACCTTCCTTCATCCGCCGTAAAACTCCGTTACTGACATCATCGTGCAAGGCTGTGTTCATAAGGTGACCTCCTCAGGCGATGGACAAATTTACAGGACGCTAAAGAACCAACTAGGTGTCGATACTGCAGTGCAACGACCTGATAAACGCTTTCCCATTGCGACCGCCAGAGCATCAGCGGTGTTGCGGCACCGATTGCAGTGCCGCCCGAGAATCAAGCGATGTGCTGCCTGATATGTCATAAGCCAGACCTGAGACCAGGGCTGGCCAACGCAGGCTTGTCCAGGGCGAACAAGTCAGAAGCGTTGGTTGCAGACTAGCCCTATCAATCAGTGTTTGCCCAGCAAAAGTTGTTTCAGCCCTATTCGCGGCCACATCCAGCACGGCATGTCAGACGTTGCCAAGCTCACCGGCCAGCTTGGCCAGTGCCTGGTGGTTGATACCCAACAGGCCAGCCTGCCAGCCGTGTTGATAAAACAGCCTGGCGGTGGCCGCACCAATCCCTAAGGCGGCACCGGTAATCAGCATGTTGTTCACTCAGCAGCCCCGCTCACGCAGAAAGCTCACCACTTCGGCCAGGGCAAAATCGGCGGCGTTGAGCATCCCGGCATGTGCCTGGAATACATGCCACAAACCCGGATAGCGCTGCAGGCGTACATCTACACCCGCCGCCTTGGCCTTGTCGGCAAAGCGCAGGCTGTCGTTACGCAGAATCTCGTCTTCACCGACCTGTATTAACATAGGGGCCAGGCCCTGCAGGTCAGCAAACTGCGGCGACAGGCCAGGGTCGTCATGAGCCAAGCCCGCCGGGCAATACAGCGCCAGGGCCTGTTCCACCCATTTGCGATTGATCAGCGGATCACCGGCTGGCGGCTCGTGCAGCTGCGTGCCGGTAAAGTCAGTGACGGGAGAAAAACACACCAACGCCGCCGGTTGCGGCAGGTTCAGGTCGCGCAAACGCAAACTGGTAATCAACGCCAAGTTGCCACCAGCCGAGTCGCCGCCAATCACGATCTGCTCGGGCGTGTAACCCAGCGTAAGCAGCTCCTGAAACGCGGACAACGCATCGTCACGAGCGGCTGGGTATTGGTGTTCCGGCGCCAGGCGGTAATCCAGCGCGCAGACCTCCATCTGCCCGCGCTTGGCCAGGTTGGAGCAAATCGCCCTGTGGGTATTCGGCCCGCCGATCAGGTAAGCGCCACCATGCAGGTACAGCAGCACCGTGCCACGGCCGCTCTGCGGTTTGTGCCACTCGCAGGGTCGCCCGCCCAGGGTGCCGGCACTGCGGGTGATACCACGCGGCGCCGGGCTGGCGGCAGTCAGTAGGCGCAACACCGCACGCTGCCCGACAATCGGCATCGGCGGGCGCACCAGACCACGGAACAGCAGGCGCAGGCTGGTACGCAGCACACTGCGCAGCAGCGCCTGATCGGCCACCGGCGCGCTGAATTCAACGGGTGCATTCATAGTCATCAAGCTCCGGTGCGCGGGTCTGCTGGCGGTAGGTAAAGGTATAGCCAGGCCAGTTGTTGGTGCTTTTGCCGGAGGCGGTTTTGTACCAGCTTGAGCAACCCTGCTCCCATATCGTGCGATGTGAGCTGGCCTGAATCTGCTGGTTGTAGCGCTGCTGTACTGCGACTTTTACGTCGACATAACGGGCACCTTGCTCGCGCAGCAAATCAATACAGCCAAGCACGTAGCGGAACTGACTTTCCAGCATGTAGATGATCGAGTTATGGCCCAGATTGGTATTGGGCCCATAGAGGATAAACAGGTTGGGAAAGCCGCTGACGCTGATGCCTTTGTAGGCTTCGGCGCCGCCCTGCCAGGCCTGATTCAACTCCAGACCGCCGAGCCCGCGAACTTGCATCGGCGCGAGAAAATCCGTGGCGGCAAAGCCGGTGCCGTAGATCAGCACATCGCAGGGATGCTCACGGCCATCGGCGGTGATGATTGCGCGCTCGCTGACGCGGCTGATCGCCTCGCTGATCACTGTCACATTGGGCTGCGCCAGGGCCGGGAAGTAGTCGTTACTAATCAGAATACGCTTGCAGCCCATGGGGTAATTCGGCTGCAGCTGGGTGCGCAGTTGCGGGTCACTGACCTGCTTGTTTAAATGCCGGTCAAAGGTGAAACGCATCAGCTTCATCAGCCACGGCAGGCTGATAAACGCTAGGCCTCGCATCTCATACTGCAAGTACTTGAGGCCACGGTCGAGGCGCTGCAGCCAGGGCAGCCGACGCATTACCGCCAGCTCCCACGGCCGATAGGCGCGATCAGGCTTGGCCAACACATAGGCCGGCGAGCGCTGGAACAGCTGCAGCTGCGCCACCTTGGGCTGGATCTGCGGGACAAACTGAATCGCCGAGGCGCCGGTGCCGATCACCGCCACACGCTTGCCGGTCAGGTCCAGATCATGCCGCCAGCGCGCCGAATGAAAGGACTCACCGGCGAACTGCTCGATACCCGGCAACGCCGGATAGGCCGGCTGGTTGAGCTGACCGCAGGCGCTGATCAACACCTCGGCACAGAGCTCTTCGCTATTGCTCAGCGTCACCCGCCACAGCGCTGCCGCCGCATCAAATACGGCCGAAACCACCTCGGCATTACAGCGAATACGTGAGCGCAGCTGGTACTTGGCCACGCAATGCAGCATGTAGCCGTGGATTTCCGCCTGGGGCGCGAACTTGCGGCTCCAGTCGCTTTTCGGCTCGAAGGAAAACGAATACAGGTGCGACGGCACATCACAAGCCGCGCCCGGATAGCTGTTATCACGCCAGGTGCCGCCGACTTCAGCGGCTTTTTCCAGGATCAGAAAATCCTCAATACCGGACTTCTGTAACTGAATGGCCATGCCCAAGCCGCCAAAGCCGCTGCCTATAATCAGCACGCGCAAGGAAGCCTGATTCTGGGAGGTGTTATTCATTGTGCTATCCCCAACCGCAAACAGTGCGGATGCCAGGATGCTACTAGCCAGCCGCCCGGCAGGTTATGGCATAGTCGGCCAACGGATTGTGACTTTCGGACAAACTACCGGACAACTGCATGGCAGCCGCCCACTACACCTTGCCACGGCGCAGCATCACCAGCGCGCAACTGCTAACCCAACTGGGCCTCGACCAAGGCCTAAGCGTCGAACGCTGCCTGCTCAACACCGGCCTCAGCCCCCCGCAACTGGCCGAGCTGCACAGCGAAATCGACGGCGAGCAGGAACTGCAGTTGATCCGCAACCTGATCGAGGCCCTGCCCGCGCATTACGATCTGGGCCTGCAGGCCGGTCTGCGCTATCAGCTGACCACTTACGGCATCTGGGGTTA
The DNA here is from genome assembly GCF_056312395.1 of Pseudomonas sp. C7.1. NCBI lineage: Bacteria > Pseudomonadati > Pseudomonadota > Gammaproteobacteria > Pseudomonadales > Pseudomonadaceae > Pseudomonas > Pseudomonas sp. C7.1. The sequence goes on from NZ_JBWDTL010000003.1 coordinate 2,365,756, forward strand.
CGCCCTGCTCAGCAGCCAAACCTTTCGCCAGGCCGCCGACCTTGGCCTGCGCTACCTGGACCTGACCTTTGCCTTCAACCGCATCACCTTGCTTGAAGACGCCAGTCACGCGCATCTGGAGCTGGATGGCAGCCATTTACCAGACCAGGTGCGCAATTTCCTGCTGCTGCGCGACGCAGTGGCGGTGATGGTGATTCAGCGCGAACTGACCGGCGCCAAGGTGCCGCTGAGTCGGGTGCAACTGAGCATGCCGGCACCCGCTGATCCTGCACGTTTTATCGAGCAGTTCGGCCTGCTGCCGGAGTTTGCCTGCGCCCATAACCGCATCAGCTTCCCGCGCCAGCTGCTTGACCTGCCGCTGCCCCGCGCCAACCCACACAGCGCCCAGCTCTGCGAGCTGCAGTGCCAGGCCTTGCTGGCCAAACGCCAGATACGCAGCGGTCTGGCCGGGCAGATTCGTGATCGCTTGCTGAGCACACCGGGGCGGCTGGCGGATATGGAAGTGATCGCCGGCGAGCTGAATATCAGCAGCCGCACCCTGCGCCGTCGCTTGGAACAACAGGGCAGCAGCTTTCGCCAACTGCAGGAAGAAGTACGCCAGGCCCTGGCTGAAGAACTACTGGCCATCACTAGCCTGAGCCAGGAGGAGATTGCCGAACGCCTGGGCTACAGCGAAGTGTCGAACTTTCTGCATGCGTTCAAACGCTGGAAAGGCCTCACGCCTGGCCAGTACCGCCAGAGTTTGAAAGTCAGTCCTACACTGACAGTCAGTCGCGCTGCGGTTATTGTTCAGCCATGAGCCAAACAGCCAACCCCCCTGTTATTGAGCTATCAGCCGCTCGGAGGGCTGAACCGATGTTTTACCGCTACCACGACAGCCCAATCGGCCGCCTGCTGTTGGCTGCTGACGAAGCCGGCTTGCAACAACTGCTGATGGATATCGACAGTAAGCCCTGGCGCATCGGCGAACACTGGCGCGCAGCAACGGATGAGTTGGATGAAGTGTGCCGCCAGTTGGATGAGTATTTTGCCGGGCGGCGGCAACGTTTCGAACTACCCCTGGCGCCGCAAGGCACGGCATTTCAACAGACTGTGTGGCAGGCACTGCAAACCATCCCCTATGGTCGCACCAGTTGCTACAGCGCCCTCGCTGCCGAGATCGCCAGGCCCAAGGCGGTGCGTGCAGTAGGCGCGGCCAATGGCGCCAACCCGATTGCCGTGATCATTCCCTGCCATCGGGTTATCGGCCGCGACGGCAGCCTCACCGGTTATGCCGGCGGCCTGCCACGCAAGGCGCTGTTGCTCAAACTGGAAGGGGCGCAGCTATTACAACCAGCGCAACTACCGCTGCAGGGCTTTTAACCGCTGCGCCGCTGCAAACCACGCCCAGTGGCTAAAACTTGACCGTGCCACGCGGCCCCATCAACGCCCAAATAATCAGGCCGATCACCGGCAGCAAGACGATCAACAATATCCACAACACCTTTATGCCCGTTTCGGCGTTGCTTTTAATCACGCTGAGAATCGCCCAAATATCCAGAACCAGAATGACCAGTCCCAGTAAACCGTTGAATGCTGAACCCATAGTTTGACGCTCCTAATGCGAAGAAATCGCCTAGCTAGGATAGCCGCTCGCTAAAAGAGTTCAGCAGTTTGATGATTCAGCAGTCATCCAGCCCGGCAAACGCTGCGGCAAAATCACCCTCTACCAGTACAAAGCCCGGCACTTGCGGGCTATCGAATAAGCGCAATACGGCAAAGCGTGGGTGCTCGCCGCCATCAAACCAATGCGCAGTGCCGGCGGGCATCAGCAACAGATCGCCCTTCTCACACAACAAGCTGTAAACGTACTCGCCAATATGCAGCGCCAGCACGCCACGCCCGGCCAGGTAGTAATGCAGATGGGCCGGCTGGCAGCTTTGCTCTGAACGCAGGCCACGAGCCAGCTCACTGCCCTCGCCGCGCTCATCACACAGGCTCAGGACCTCGGCACTGGCGTAGCCATGCGCGGTCATAAGCTGGTCAACTTGTACGCGGCTGACCGTCATCAGTTCATCGCTGGCAGTGCCGGCGGTAACTGGCTGCTCTATCGGTACCTGACTAAACTGCACACCAACGGCAGCCAAGGTGCTGGCGATATCTTCGACGTGAGTCAGCAGCTTGTTCGGGTACTCGGGCGAAGACTGGTGGTAGACGGTCAGGCTGCTCATGGTCAGGGCTCTCGTACGGTTCAATTCAACAAATAAAAACTAGGGCTGCTCATCTCGTACATAACGCGCGGTGATCACTGCAGCCACCAGGGCAATCAAGCTGGCGATGGCAAAGGTCCAAGCCGCACCCAAGCTGTGCCAGCTATAGCCGGAATACAACGCACCCAGCGCGCCACCGACGCCCGCCAATGCGGCGTACAGAGCCTGGCCCTGGCCCTGCTGGCGGTCGGCAAAGCTGCGCTGAACAAAATGCATGGCCGCCGCGTGGAAGGCACCAAAGGTCGCGGCATGCATCAACTGAGCAAACAGCAGCACCGGCAAATGCCCGGCCAGGTTGCCCAGCAACAGCCAGCGCACGGCAGTAATCAGAAAGCTCGCCAGCAGCACGGTACGCAGGGAATAGCGCGCCAGCAACCGGGCCATAACCATAAACAGCACAATCTCAGCCACCACACCCAGCGCCCACAGCTGGCCGATCACCCCGCGCGAATAACCGAGAGCCTCCAGGTGCAGGCTGAGAAAGGTGTAGTACGGGCCGTTGCTCAGCTGCATCAGCCCGGCGCTGAGGTAAAAGGCGAGAATCCCCGGCCGCCGCAGTTGCTGGAGAAAGCCGCCATGCTCCAAGGTATTGGGGCGCATCTGCGGCTGCGCATTGGGCACCCACCAGCTGCTCAGCACGATGCCGCCCATGATCAGAATCAGCGCCCAGGGATAGGCGTCCAGGCTAAGCACCTCGAACAACTTGCCCAATCCCACCACCGCAACGATAAAACCGATGCTGCCCCACAAGCGGATCTGGCTATAGCGCGCCGCCTGCTCCTTCAAATGGGCAAAGGTGATCACCTCAAACTGCGGCAACACCGCATGCCAGAAGAACGCATGCAGCGCCATGATCAGCGCCAGCCAGGCATAGCTCTGGCTGATAAAGATGCCGGCAAAGCACAGCAATGTGCAGATCGCGCCAAAGCGCACGATGGCCAAGCGCTGTCCGCTGTAGTCACCCAGCCAGCCCCAGATATTCGGCGCGATGCAGCGCATCAGCATGGGAATGGCAATCAGCTCACCGATCCGCGCGGCAGAAAACCCCAGGTGGTCGAAATACAGCGCGAGAAACGGCGCGGTGGCGCCGAGCAGTGAGAAGTAGAAGAAATAGAAACCGGACAGCCGCCAGTAAGGCAATGCGCCGTTCATGGTTTGGTCGTAGCCTGGGTTGAGCAGAGCGATACCCAGGGCGCGCATTGTTGGGTATCGCTGCGCTCAACCCAACCTACGCGGGCCTTCACAGCTGTGGCAGCACCGGCGTGCTGACGCGCACATCGGCATTCTGCGCGCGGTGGCGCAGCAGGTGGTCCATCAGCACGATGGCCATCATTGCCTCGGCGATTGGCGTGGCGCGGATGCCCACGCAGGGGTCGTGACGGCCCTTGGTGATGATATCCACCGGGTTGCCGTGAATATCAATCGAACGCCCCGGTGTGGTGATGCTTGAGGTCGGCTTGAGCGCCAGGTGCGCAATAATCGGCTGGCCGCTGGAAAGCCCGCCGAGAATGCCGCCGGCATTGTTGGAGAGAAAACCCTCTGGGGTCATTTCGTCACGGTGCTCGGTGCCGCGCTGCGCCACAGAGTCGAACCCTGCGCCAATTTCCACGCCCTTGACTGCGTTGATGCTCATCAGCGCATGGGCCAACTCGGCGTCCAGGCGGTCGAAAATCGGCTCGCCCAGCCCCGGCATCACGCCCTCGGCAACCACGGTGATCTTCGCCCCAACCGAATCCTGATCACGGCGCAGCTGGTCCATATAGGCTTCCAGCTCTGGCACCTTGTCCGGGTCGGGGCAGAAGAAGGCGTTCTGCTCAACCGATTCCCAGCTCTTGAAGGGGATTTCAATCGGGCCGAGCTGGCTCATATAACCGCGAATGACGATGCCCTGGGTGGCCAGGTACTTCTTGGCGATGGCCCCAGCTGCCACGCGCATGGCAGTCTCGCGGGCCGAGCTGCGGCCTCCGCCACGGTAGTCACGCACGCCGTACTTGTGGTGATAGGTGTAATCGGCATGAGCCGGGCGGAAGGAGTCTTTGATCGCCGAGTAGTCTTTGGACTTCTGGTCGGTGTTGCGGATCAGCAGGCCAATCGAGCAACCGGTGGTCTTGCCCTCGAAAACGCCGGCGAGAATTTCCACCTCGTCGTCTTCCTGGCGCTGCGTGGTGTGCCGGCTGGTGCCGGGTTTGCGCCGATCAAGATCACGCTGCAGGTCTTCCAGGCTAATATCCAGCCCCGGCGGGCAGCCATCTACAATAGCGACCAACGCCGGGCCATGGCTTTCGCCAGCGGTGGTGACAGTGAACAGCTTGCCGTAGGTATTGCCGGACATGTGCAGAACGCTCCGCGAAAATCAGCTCCGAGGCTACGCCAGCCGGCGCAAAACCCCACTTGAGTAAAGGCGGCGAGTATACCCGTGGCATCCGTACAGATCATCCTCGAACCTTCAGGGCGGATAAACGTCCAACCCGCTCACCTCTGGCAGTCCCTACTCATGATCCGATCCCTGCTGTTACCCCTACTTCTGTGCAGCGCCCTGTTACACGCCCCAGCGCATGCCGCGTCAAACAGCACCGTACACAGCAGCGTGCAACAACCGATGCGCCTGCACACAGACCAGGGCACGCTGTATGGCACGCTGCTCAAGCCCAGCAGCACTAAAGCGGTTGCCGTCGCGCTGCTGATTGCCGGCTCTGGCCCTACCGACCGTGACGGTAACAACCCGGAAGGTGGGCATAACGACAGCCTTAAGCGTCTGGCCCAAAGCCTGGCCAAACAGGGCATCGCCAGCCTGCGTTACGACAAGCGCGGGGTGGCCGCCAGCCGCGCTGCCACGCCGGATGAGCGAAATCTTAGCGTCGAGGGTTATGTCAGCGATGCGGTGGGTTGGGCGCAGCTGCTCAAGGCCAACCCGGCGTTTGACCGGCTGATTCTGATCGGCCACAGCGAAGGCGCGCTGATTGCCAGCCTGGCTGCCGAACAGGCCCAGGCCGACGCCCTGGTGGCGATTGCCGGCAGCTCGCGACCGATTGATCAGCTATTACGCCAACAACTGGCCGCACGCTTGCCGCCGGCTCTTTTGGCACAAAGCAACTATCTGCTCGACCGCCTGGTGGCTGGGCAACTCAGCCCACAGGTGCCGAAAAAACTACAGGTGCTGTTTCGCCCCAGCGTGCAGCCCTATTTGATCTCACTGCTGCGGCAGAACCCAGGCGAGGCCTTTGCCCGTTTGAAGATCCCGGCGCTGATTGTGCAGGGCAGCCATGATATTCAGGTCAGCGTCGCCGATGCACAGGCGCTGCAAGCGGCCAAGCCGGATGCCGAGCTGCTGATCATCCCAGGGATGAACCATATGCTGCGCATCAGCGCGCTGGATTTAGCGGCGCAACTGGCCAGCTACGACAATCCTCGGCTACCGTTGGCACAGGGGCTGGGCGAGCAGATCGCCCAGTTCATCCAGCGCAGCGGCAAAAAGCCAGCCTCCAGTTAGCCGAGCGGCGGCCGATAAGCGCATCAGGCGACACCTGAAGATGTCGCGCACAGGACTCGCGCTTATGACCGACAACTCCGCGCCGCAAACCGGCGCAGACACCGACACCGCCCCGCAGGAAGTCGTCGAGCCAGCTCACCCATGGGCCGAGCTGGCCCCCGAACACTTTCATCTATTGCGCCTAGCCGCCCTGCCCACCGACCGCCATACCGGCGCGCGGCCGCTGCGGTTTATCCAGTTCGGCAGCGTCGAGCGCTTGGGCAAGCAGCACAGCCTGCTGCGCCTGACCTTGCAGCTGCCCGGCCAACGCGTGCGCAAGGAGCAGAACATCCTCGAAGTCTGGGCCGATCACGAGCAGCGTCTGCTTAGCTTCGGCCCCGAAAGTGGCCTGCTGGTACAACCGGAAAACCGTGGCCTGGGACGCTTTATGCTGGCCCAGGGCATTGTCTGGGCACGCCAGCACTTCGCTCACTATCAAGTGGCAAACACCACATTGCCCAGCAAGGACGCCTTCAGTGAAGAAGCCCGCGCTCGCCGCGATCACTGCCTGCAGGCTCAGGGCTTTGTCGTCGAATACCTCGACCCGCTGAAGATCAAAGCCCAGTGCGGCGCGCCACGGGTCAGCGCGCTGCATGGCGACTGGCATACGGAAAAAGTGCAAATCGTTGAACTGCTGGACGCCGCCAATATGCTGCAGCAAGCTGACCAGAGCCTACGCGAGCAGGAAGCGAAAGTGCGCAAACTGGAAGCACGTATTGACGTGTTAAAGCGCGAAGACGGCGGCTTGCGCTTTACCATCACCTGCCTGGTGGCCTTCTGCGTGTTCCAGGCGGGGTTGCTGATCTGGATGGCCACGCGCTAGCGAGTGGCCCTGATCTGGCGTCCGCCATCACTCAAGCGCTGAAACGCGCCTCCAACTGCTGTTTGATGGTCGGCCAATCATGGTCGGTGATGCTGTACAGCACGGTGTCATCCAGACGCCCATCGGCCAACCGGCGGTGATTGCGCAGTACGCCTTCACGCTGCGCCCCGAGCTTTTCGATGGCGCGTTGCGAACGCAGGTTGCTGGCAGCGGTTTTCAGCTGCACACGGACCATGCGCCAGCTCTCAAAGGCATGCTTAAGCATCAGGTACTTGATGGTGCTATTGAGGCCCGTGCCGTGCTGGCTGCGGTCCAGCCAGGTCCAGCCAATCTCGGCTGCAGGCAAGGTGCTCATAAAGTCGCCGAAACGAGTGGTCCCGACCAGCTGCTCGCCCAGACGGATAGTAAAGGGCAAGGCTCGCCCTTCGCGCTGATCAAGCAGCCCTAGGCGGTACCAGTCCAGTCGCTGGCTGCCACTCATGTAGATCAGTTCCTGGCGATTGGCTTCGGCCAGGCTGATTAACGCAGGGATATCCGCATCCACCATGGGCTCGATGCGCAATCCACCACGTTGCAGGGTAATCAGTTGCGGCTTGAACATAGGGTCCCTCCTCGGACAGAGTCGCAGGCGCGACACGCTAACAGGGCCGGCAAGCGGGCACAATCCACAACAGCAACAGGTTATATGCCAGTGCGACCTTGGTCGTGCCTGACGCACCGCTACTTTGCTGCGAAACTGACACCCATCATCTGCCGTGGACGCTGATGCAGTAGGCTCTGGGCAGCCGCTGCGCTGCCAGATATGACCCCGGCAGCCCCCTATAGTTTGTTTTCGGAGTTTGCATGACCCTGTCTAGCGGGCTGATCGCTGCGGTTGCGCTGATTTACATGGCCATTCTGTTCGCCATCGCCTTCTACGGCGACCGCCGCGCCGCGCCCATGCCGCCGAAAATTCGCGCCTGGGTGTATAGCCTGTCGCTGGCGGTGTACTGCACCAGTTGGACGTTTTTCGGGGCAGTGGGTCAGGCCGCCGAACAGCTCTGGTCGTTTCTGCCGATCTACCTGGGGCCAATCATCATTCTGCTCTTCGCGCCCTGGGTGCTGCAGAAGATGGTGATGATCAGCAAACAGGAAAACATCACCTCGATTGCTGACTTTATCGCCGCACGCTACGGCAAATCCCAGGCCCTGGCGGTGGTGGTCGCGCTGGTTTGTCTGGTCGGCGTATTGCCCTATATCGCCCTGCAGCTCAAAGGCATCGTGCTCGGGGTCAACCTGCTCAGCGGCGCTGGCGCAGGCGCCAATGGCACCGGCGCCCAGGACACCGCACTGATCGTCTCGCTGGTGTTGGCGCTGTTCACAATATTGTTCGGCACGCGCAACCTGGATGTCACCGAACACCACCGTGGCATGGTCCTGGCGATTGCCTTCGAGTCACTGGTCAAGCTGCTGGCCTTCCTCGCCGTCGGCGCATTTGTCACCTACGGCCTGTACAACGGCTTTGGCGATCTATTCAGCCAGGCCAAAGCCAGCACCGGGCTAGAGGGTTTTTGGGCAGAAACAGTCAACTGGCCAGCGATGATGACCCAAACGGGACTGGCGATGATCGCCATCATCGCCCTGCCACGGCAGTTCCATGTAACGGTGGTGGAGAACATCGAACCCAAGGACCTGCGTCTGGCGCGCTGGGTGTTCCCCGCTTACCTGGTACTCGCCGCGCTGTTTGTGGTGCCCATCGCCCTGGCTGGGCAAATGCTGCTGCCGGCCGGTGTTACCCCAGACTCCTTTGTGATCAGCCTGCCGCTGGCCGAGGCGCATCCGGCCCTGGCGATGCTGGCCTTTATCGGCGGCGCATCGGCAGCCACCGGCATGGTGATTGTCGCTTCAGTGGCGCTCTCTACCATGATCTCCAACGACATGCTGCTGCCCTGGCTGCTGCGCCGGCAGAACACCGAGCGGCCCTTCGAGGCCTTCCGCCACTGGATGCTGACCGCGCGCCGGGTGAGCATCGTGGTGATCCTGCTGCTGGCCTACGTGTGCTACCGCCTGCTGGGCTCCAACGCCAGCCTGGCAACCATCGGCCAGGTGTCGTTTGCCGCCATCGGCCAGCTGGCCCCGGCGATGTTCGGCGCGCTGGTGTGGAAGCAGGCCAACCGTCAGGGCGTGTTTGCCGGGCTGTTCGTGGGCGCGCTGATCTGGTTCTACACCCTGGTCATGCCGCTGGTAGCGCGCGGTCTGGGCTGGCCGGCGGATGCCTTGCCCGGCGTGCAAACCCTGTTGTACGGGCCGATTGGCTTTCAGGTCGACCCGCTGACCCGTGGTGTGGTGCTGTCGCTGGCTGGCAACTTCCTGCTGTTTGCCTGGGTCTCCTACTTCTCGCGCACCCGCGTGGCCGAGCACTGGCAGGCCGGGCGCTTTATCGGCCACGACCTGGGCAACAAGCCGAGCAACCGCAGCATGCTCGCGGTGCAGGTCGGCGACCTGTTGCTGCTGGCCAACCGCTTTGTCGGCGAAGACCGCGCGCGGCAGAGCTTTATGCGTTTTGCCTTCCGCCAGGGCAAAGCCTTCGACCCCAACCAGACCGCCAACAGCGACTGGATCGCCCACACCGAACGCCTGCTGGCCGGTGTGCTCGGGGCCTCGTCGACCCGCGCGGTGGTCAAGGCGGCCATCGAAGGCCGCGAGATGCAAGTCGAGGATGTGGTGCGCATCGTCGACGAAGCCTCGGAGGTGCTGCAGTTCAACCGCGCGCTGCTGCAGGGCGCCATCGAGAACATCACCCAAGGCATCAGCGTGGTCGACCAGTCACTGCGCCTGGTGGCCTGGAACCACCGTTATATCGAGCTATTCAACTACCCCGAGGGCCAGGTATATGTCGGCCGCCCGGTGGCCGAGCTGATCCGTTTCAACGCCGAACGCGGCTTGCTCGGCAGCGGCGATATCGAGGCGCACGTCAGCAAGCGCCTGTACTGGATGCGCCAGGGCACCGCGCACACCTCCGAGCGGCTGTTCCCCAATGGCCGGGTGATCGAGCTGATCGGCAACCCCATGCCCGGCGGCGGTTTTGTTATGAGCTTCACCGACATCACCGAATTCCGCGAAGCCGAGCGCGCACTCAAGGACGCCAACGAAGGCCTGGAACAACGAGTAGCCGCACGTACGTTTGAGCTATCACAACTCAATCAGGCCCTGACTGAAGCCAAGGGCGTGGCAGAAGCCGCCAACCAATCGAAAACCCGCTTTCTTGCCGCAGTCAGCCACGACCTGATGCAGCCGTTAAATGCCGCGCGGCTGTTCTCCGCCGCCCTGTCCCATCAGGATGACGCCCTGCCCGCCGACGCCCGCGAGCTGGTGCGTCACCTGGACAGCTCGCTGCGCTCGGCCGAAGACCTGATCAGCGACCTGCTGGATATCTCTCGTTTGGAAAACGGCCGCATCACCCCGGATCGCCACGCCTTTGTGCTGAACAACCTGTTCGACACCCTCGGTGCAGAATTCAAGGTACTGGCCGCCGAACACGGCATGGACTTTCGCCTGCGCGGCAGCCGCCTGCGGGTCGACAGCGACATCAAGTTGCTGCGGCGCATCCTGCAGAACTTCCTCACCAATGCCTTCCGCTATGCCAAGGGCCGCGTGCTGCTTGGCGTGCGCCGTCAGGGCCAGCACCTGCGCTTGGAAGTTTGGGATCGCGGCCCAGGGATTCCCGAGGACAAGCGCAAGGTGATTTTCGAAGAATTCAAGCGCCTGGACAGCCACCAGACCCGCGCCGAAAAAGGCCTGGGCCTGGGCCTGGCGATTGCCGATGGCCTGTGCCGAGTGCTTGGCCACCAACTGGAAGTACGCTCCTGGCCGGGCAAAGGCAGCGTATTCAGCGTCACCATTCCCCTGGCCTTGCGCACCGAGCCGCCCGTTGTGCTCAGCCAGCCCGAGCACAACGGCGAGGCGCTGGCCGGCATTCAGGTGCTGTGCATCGACAACGAGGACAGCATCCTCGCTGGCATGCACAGCCTGCTGTCACGCTGGGGTTGCCAGGTGTGGACGGCGCGCAATCGCCTGGAGTGCGAACACCTGCTGAGTGAGAACGTGCACCCGCGACTGGCGCTGGTGGACTTTCACCTGGATGATGGCGAAACCGGCACCGAGCTGATGGCCTGGCTGCGCACCCGTTTGGGCGAGCCGCTACCGGGCGTGGTGATCAGCGCCGACGGCCGCCCCGAGCTGATCGCTCAAGTGCATGCCGCCGGCCTCGACTTCCTACCCAAGCCGGTCAAGCCGGCAGCATTGCGCGCGCTGATTAGCCGTCATTTAACGTTACGTTGATCAACCACTCAGGCGCTGACGGAACAGTGCCTGGTGCTCACGGCATTGCGCGGCCGCGAGCAGGAATACACCGTGGCCGCCGCGTTCGAATTCCAGCCAGGTGAAATCGACTTCCGGGTACAGCGCCTCGACGTGCACCTGGCTATTGCCGACTTCGATAATCAGCACGCCTTTCTCAGTCAGATGATCAGCCGCCTCGGCGAGCATGCGCCGCACCAGGTTCAAGCCATCTTCACCGCAGGCCAGGCCTAGCTCAGGCTCGTGCTGGTATTCGGCCGGCATATCAGCGAAATCTTCGGCATCCACATAGGGCGGGTTGGAGACGATCAGGTCAAAACGCTGCCCCGGCAGCCCAGCAAAGCCATCGCCCTGCACGGTGTACACGCGCTCATCCAGGCCATGGCGTTCGATATTCTGGTTGGCCACTTCCAGCGCTTCATAGGACAGATCACCGAGCACCACTTCGGCCTCGGGGAACTCATAGGCGCAGGCAATACCGATACAGCCCGAGCCGGTGCACAGGTCAAGAATCCGCGCCGGCTCTATGGCCAGCCAGGGTTCTAGGTGCTGCTCGATCAGTTCGCCAATCGGTGAACGAGGAATCAGCACACGCTCATCAACAATAAACGGCATGCTGCAGAACCAGGCTTCGCCCAGCAGGTAAGCAGTCGGTACGCGCTCGTCGATGCGCCGTGCGAGCAAGGCATGCAAGTGCGCGTGCTCGTCGTTCTCCAGGCGGCAGTCGAGGTAGCTGTCGGCAATTTCGTAAGGCAGGTGCAGGGCACCGAGCACCAGCTGGCGGGCTTCATCCCAGGCGTTGTCGGTGCCGTGGCCGAAGAACAACTCCTCGCCATGAAACCGACTGACTGCCCAGCGAATATAGTCGCGCACACTGCGCAGGCGGGTTGGGTGGGCATGTGTTGCGTCGGTCACGGCAGCTCTCCGCAGATAAAGCGCGCATTCTAGCCCATTGCGCGCCCGACTAAAGGCTCCAGAGTGGCATGACGCCGCTAACGGCTAAGGGTTGTTCCTGCGCGACTCACTGGAGGGCGACTCGTCACGTTTGATGTGCAGCTCACGCAGCACAGCGATAGAAATCGCCACGGCGAACAACAACCAGAAGTGTTCGGAAAACAGGGTGATCAGGCTCATAGCACACCTCCTTTGCTTGAAATCGCCGTCCCTCGGCAGCCCCTCGATTCTGCTCGCCGCATAGGCAGCAATGCAAGATCACCGACCACAAAGGTTCACAGCAGCACAGCACAGGCGGACAATAGGTGGACTGTCCATGCCAGCCTGGAGTTCCCGCCATGTCCGCCCCCAAAACGATGTTCGCCCTCACCGGCCGCAGCCATGCACCCGCCAGCCTGAGCAATGCGACCTTACTGGTCATTGATGCGCAAGAGGAATACCGCAGCGGCGCGTTGCAACTACCAGGCCTGGATGCCGCGCTGGAAGAAATCGCCAAACTGCTCTCAGCCGCCCGCGCCCAAGGCAGCGCCATTGTTCACATCAAACACCTTGGCATCCCCGATGGCCTGCTCGACCCCCGTGGCCCACGCGGCTTGCACTTGCCTGAAGCGGCGCCGCTGCCGGGGGAAATCATCGTCGAGAAACGCATGCCCAACGCCTTTAACGGCACCGACTTGCATGAGCGCCTGCAAGCCTTGGGGCATCTGGACCTGATCGTCTGCGGCTTTATGACCCACTCGAGCATCAGCACCACGGTGCGCGCCACCAAGGACTATGGTTACCGCTGCACCGTAGTCGATGCCGCCTGCGCTACCCGCGACCTGCCGACACTCGACGGTCAGGTGATCAGCGCTGCCGACATGCACCGCGCCGAAATGATCGCCCTGGCCGACAATTTTGCCGCCGTGGTACCACGCGCCAGCGCGCTAATCTGAATAAGCGCAGGCGCGCAGCAGTTCGCAACGTGCGCAAGGGCTGCACGCCACAGTTGAACCACGCCAGCACACGTCGGTCATAGCGCCGATAGCCACCGAGGAAATTGGCATGAGGAAATCGGAATGAAACACGCCGATGGTTTTGATGCACGCCGCCTGCGGCCACACAATACCGGCAACTGGCGTCTGCGCCTGGGGGCTGGCCTGGCAGCGCTGTTTGCCACATTCGGCGTACTGTTGAGCATGGCCGGTACCGCTACGCTGCTCGGCCAGCCTGTCGCACTCGGCCCGCTGAACGAATCGCCTAGCGCGGCCAGCGTATTTATCGTCATTGGCCTGCTGTTACTGGTCGCTGGCGTGATGCTCTGGCGCCGCTGTCGGCGCCGCCTGCGCCGCCCCAGCGACCTGAGCATGGCGCCACACCTGATGAAAAAGCGCGACTGAGTGCCAAGTAGCTTGGGTACACTAGCGGCCTTCGCGGAGGCCTAGGGTCTGTTACCGTTTTGTCGCGAGCCGCGTTGCAGCGCAAAATCTCGCCAGGCTAGGCGGAGGACGCAGGTAATGGTCGCTCCCTTGCCAAGTCCTCCAACACCGCATGGCGAGATTTTTCGCGCAACCCGAAGGGCCGGGCCTGTTTTAGCGCGATACTGCGTTTCTCGACACTCATTTGGAACAACCACAAAAACGCAGGGAGCGTTTTTGCGCGTCAGCCCCGAAGGGGTGAAGCACATGGATGTGCTGAACAAACTTCGCGTCTCGTGCCTTGCCTCGCGCTAAAACAGGCTCCGGCGCGGCCGCGAACAAAACGGTAACAGACCCTAATGCAAGACGACGATTTTTCTCTTTTTAAAGCCGAATTGCGCGGCGTCAAGCCGATCAAGCATGACCGCGCCGACACCGGCAAGCCGAAACCCAACCGTGCCCAGCTGGCCACCCTGCGCCAGGCCGCCACGGCGCGCGTGGACAGTATCAAGGTCGACGGCCTGTCCGATCAGTTCGTGATCGATGTCGGTGCCGAAGACCCGTTGTACTGGGCTGCCAACGGTGTGCAGGAAGGCCAGATGCGCAAGCTCAAGCTGGGGCAGATCAGCTTCGAAGGCAGCCTCGACCTGCACGGCATGACGGTGGAAAAAGCCCGCGACACCCTGTGGGAATTTATCGCCGAGGCCAACAAGCTGGAGGTCCGTTGCGTGCGCATCACCCATGGCAAAGCCGTGCGCATGGACGGCCGTAAGCCAATGATCAAAAGCCACGTCAATACCTGGCTACGCCAGCATCCGCAGGTACTTGGTTTTACCTCCTGCCTGGCCAAGCACGGCGGCACCGGCGCGGTGTACGTGATGCTCAAGCGCACCATGATGGATGGCCGCGACGAATAAGCCCCTGTGGCTAGCGGGCTGCGCACTTGCCAGCCCGACCCTCTCGGCCTAACCTGCGCCCTTTAGAAAGACCTACGAGATTGTCCATGTCCCTGGAACAGAACTACACCGCGATCCTTGGCCAACTTGGCGAAGACGTCTCCCGCGAAGGCCTGCTCGACACGCCCAAGCGCGCCGCCAAAGCCATGCAGTACCTGTGCAAGGGCTACCAGCAGACGCTCGAAGAGGTCACCAATGGCGCGCTGTTCAGCTCCGACGCCAGCGAAATGGTGCTGGTGAAGAACATCGAGCTGTATTCGCTGTGCGAACACCACTTGCTGCCCTTTATCGGCAAGGCCCATGTCGCCTATATCCCCAATGGCAAGGTGCTCGGCCTGTCGAAGGTCGCGCGCATCGTCGATATGTATGCACGCCGCCTGCAGATTCAGGAAAACCTCAGCCGGCAGATCGCCGAAGCCATCCAGCAGGTCACCGGTGCCCTCGGGGTTGCGGTGGTGATCGAAGCCCAGCACATGTGCATGATGATGCGCGGCGTGGAGAAGCAAAACTCCTCCATGGTCACCTCGGTGATGCTTGGCGAGTTCCGCGAAAACGCCGCTACGCGCAGCGAGTTCCTTAGCCTGGTCAATAACTGATCAAGCCCCTGCGACACCAGAAACCGGCCTAGCGCCGGTTTTTTTCTGTTTGCAGCCTGGCGAGATTCCGCCAAAAGCCGCAAAGAATCCGCCAGGAGATGGCGAGATCACGCCACCGAGAACCGCCCAGACATCCAGTACAACTGCGGCAGCGCGCCGCAGTCCAACGCTTTGCAGTGGCGGGCATGTTTCTTGCGATATGCCTGACAACGGCAGTCGCTCCACGCCTTGCAACGCTTGCGCAGTGCTTCGCCACCTGTGCCCTGAGCCACTGCCGTTACGCACACGACGCCCTGTACACCTGCCCCGCGCCTGTCGTCCGCCGACGGGCACGTTGGCTATTGCACACGCCTGACCCCGTGTCACCCAGGTCGTCATTTTGACTTCACCGATAAGATAGTTGGTTTAATGAAAAAGCTCCTGTTGATTCTGCTGTGCCTGAGCGTGATCGGCTGCGCCAAGCACCCCGAGCCGGAAAAATCCGTGGATGTTCTGCTGATTGGCGGCGGCATCATGAGTGCCAGCCTGGGCACCTACCTCAACGAGCTAGAGCCCGGCTGGAGCATCGATATCTACGAACGCCTCGACCGCGTCGCCGATGAAAGCTCCAACGCCTGGAACAACGCCGGCACCGGCCACTCGGCCTTCTGCGAGCTGAACTACACCCCGCAGCTGGCTGACGGCAGCATCGATATCAGCAAAGCGGTGGCGATCAACGAATCCTTCGAGATTTCCAAACAGTTCTGGGCCTATCAGGTTGAGCGCAAGGTGCTGAACAACCCGCCTTCGTTTATCAACAACGTGCCGCACATGAGCTTTGTTTGGGGTGACGACAACGTCGAGTTCCTCAAGAAGCGCCACGCCGCCCTGCAAGCCAGCTCGCTGTTCCGTGGCATGGAATATTCAGAAGACTCGGCGCAGATCAAGCAGTGGGTGCCGCTGATAATGCAAGACCGCGAGCCTGGGCAGAAGCTCGCCGCGACCCGCGTATCGATTGGTACCGACGTCAACTTCGGTGAAATCACCCGCCAGCTGTTCGGCTCGCTAAGCCAACAGGACAACGTCAGCCTCAACCTGCAGCATGAAGTGCGCGGCATCGAGCGCAACGCCGACAATACCTGGAACGTGCGGGTGGCCGACCTGGCCAATGGCGGCGCAGAGAAAACCATCAACGCCAAGTTCGTATTTATCGGTGCCGGCGGCGCCGCGCTCAAGCTGCTGCAGATGTCCGGCATCAATGAAGGCGAAGGCTATGCCGGCTTCCCGGTTGGCGGCTCGTTCCTGGCCACCAGCAACCCGGAACTCGTCGCCCAACATCAGGCCAAGGTATACGGCAAAGCCTCGGTCGGTTCGCCGCCGATGTCCGTGCCGCACCTGGATACCCGCGTGATTGATGGCAAGAAGGTGTTGCTGTTCGGACCATTTGCCACCTTCTCCACCAAGTTCCTGAAGAACGGCTCGCTGCTCGATATGTTCAGCGCCCTGACCACCGACAACATCCTGCCGATGGCCCACGCTGGCATCGATAACTTCTCGCTCAGCACCTACCTGATGGGCCAGCTGATGCTCAGCCAGGAAGATCGCATGGCTTCGCTGCGCGAGTACTTCCCCAATGCCAAGTCAGAAGATTGGGAGCTGATCCAGGCCGGCCAGCGCGTGCAGATCATCAAGAAAGACGCCGAACATGGCGGCATCCTGCAGTTCGGCACCGAAGTGGTCAGCGCCGCCGATGGCAGCCTCGCCGCCCTGCTTGGCGCATCGCCAGGTGCCTCGACGGCCGCGCCGATCATGCTTTCGGTGCTGGAGAAAACCTTCAAGGACAAAATGCAGAGCCCTGAGTGGCAAACCAGGCTGAAAGAAATCATCCCGTCTTACGGCCAAAAGCTGAACGACGACCTGGCGCTGACCAATCAGACCCGCGCCTGGAGCAGCGAACGCCTACAACTGGAGTTCGTTGAAGTGCCACCGCTGGCCCTCACCCCAGAGGTCAGCCAGGCACAGTAAAGCGCCTGCAGGCAATGCAGATTGCCAGAAGCACTTTCTACCGTCGCCTAACAGCGAAACACCCTGCAGCCATGGATGGCACGCAACAAAGAACCGGCCACTTGTGAGCCAACCTATCGGCGGCATCATCCGCCCCGGCAGAAAGCAACTTTCAGTAGCCGGCTTCTTTTTGATGCCGAAAAGCCAATACATAGACAGCATCACCCGTAGGCTCATGCCGATAGAGCGCAACATATCCGGAATCACCAAACTCGATGACCAGCTCACGCAGCTCCGGTAGATCTGGGAGTGGGCGACCTACTTCTGGACCTTCTTCCAGTCGAGCGAATTGTCGCTCAATCGCCTGGGCTGCTCGCCGCGCTATCTGCGGACCCTTCTCGACAAGAAACTGACGACAGCGCTCCAGTCCTTGGGCAGCACCTTCGGTAATAATCAATCGTGGCACTTGGGGAGCACCACCTCAGCCTCGGTGCCCCAGGTGTTGAGCCAGGCACGGGTCTCTTGACCGGTCAGATGCCGCCCCGTTTCTTGATACGCAGCCCACGACGCCAAGGCTTCCTGCTTAAATCCCTCGCGGACTTCTTCGCGCTCAACGTACTGCGCTATCGCTTCGCGCATAATCCAGTGCGACGAACGTTGACGCAGACCCGCCAGATGTTGAATGCGACGTTTCAACTCGTCATCAATCTTGATAGAAGTGGCCATAATCGGACCCTCGTTATCTAAAGGTATTACCTCTAGATAAAGTATCAGCCGTCCGACTTATCTGTCCATGCATCCAAGGATGCGGATAATTGTTGCACGCAGTTTTCGTAGGGAGGGTTAGCCGCATGTCGCGATTGCCAGGGATCACACCATTCGGAACGCGGCGCAACTCACCCCATTGCCTGGTGTTTGGCCTACTGCCCCTTGAACGGCACCCTTGGCTTGGTCCGTAGCGGGTCGAGCAGGTCAGACAGGCCGTTGTGGTCAATCTCCTGCATCAGCGCCAGCAAACGGCCGATCTCACCTTGGGGAAAGCCTTCGCGGGCAAACCAGTTGAGGTAATTACCCGGCAGATCGGCGAGCAAACGGCCCTTGTGTTTGCCGAAAGGCATCTCACGGGTTACCAGCAACAGCAGGTCTTCGGGTTTCATCGCAGGCTCGGCAGGGTTCGGCAATCGAGCGCGGATTATGCCGTTGGGCGCAGAGCCAGACCAGCGCCGACGCCAAGTTGGGGAAACTCGGGTAAGCTGCGTGCCCCTGTTTATCGACCCAAGGTTTGCCCCGCATGATTATCAAGGCACTGCGCATCGGCCTCGGCCAGTTGATCATCTTCCTCGACTGGATCAGCCGCCCGGCCAAACTTAAACGCACCCCAGCAGCTCAGGCTGCGGTCGAGCAAAGCGCCGCGGGCCTCGCGCTGTACCAGTTCCACGCCTGCCCGTTCTGCGTCAAAACCCGCCGCACCCTGCACAAGCTCAATGTGCCAGTGGCCCTGCGCGACGCGAAGAACGACGCCCAGGCGCGCAGCGAGCTGGAGCAACAAGGCGGCAAGATCAAGGTGCCGTGCCTGCGCATCGAAGAAAACGGCCAAAGCACCTGGCTGTATGAGTCCAAGGCAATCATCGCCTATCTCGACGAGCGCTTCGCTGCAGCCTGATCGGGCAATCGGGGCCGCAGCGCGGCCCCTTTTTCGCTATTGCGCGGCTTTCAAGTCGTTCACGACAAACTGACTGCCCTGCTGCTGCGCCACAAAACTCACCTTGTCACCGACCTTGAGCCCTTCAAGCTGGGCGGCGTTTTGCACCTTGAACACCATGGTCATCGGCGGCATGCCCAGATTGGCCAGCGGGCCGTGGCGCAGGGTGATTTTCTGGTTAGCCGTATCAATCTTGCGTACCTCGCCCTGGCTTGTGGCTGCAGCGCTGCTGGCCGGCGCGGCGCTGTGCTGGTCAGCCATTACGGGGCCGGCCAGCAGGCTGGTCAGGGCGATAACACTCAGTAACGTCTTCAATGGTTAATCCTCTTGCTTGGTTATGGGGTGTAGGAGATCCCCCGTCGCGCAGCAAACTGGAGGCAGCTGCATCTTTCGGCTTGTAGGTACCTGTAGGAGCGGGCCATGCCCGCGATGCGTTTCGCGGGCATGGCCCGCTCCTACAGGTCTTTGTGCGGTTTTAATTTATCTATATAAAACAATGAGTTATTTTTTTTGATAAGAGCGACTGGGCGACACTCCGCCGCACCAGCGGTTCGCACCCATGGCGTGCGCCTGCAGGTTTGCGACAGTGAAAGCCCGTTGTGGCACTCGTGTCGCATCAACGATCAAATATCGGTTCAATGGCCAGCATGGCCGCTAGGTTTACGCACCTGCACCTCAACCGGCTCGCTGATTGGCTGTTTAAGCGGCATGGACTGCCCGCCCACCTCGCTTGAGCGCGCCGGTTTGGCCAGCTCGCCTTGCCACTCGTAGGCCACAGTGCCGGCCGGGTGCTTAAACCAACCCGGGTCACGGTAATCACCCGCCGGCTGGTCCTTGCGCACCTTGAGCACGGTAAACATGCCGCCCATTTCCACCGAGCCGAAGGGACCGTCGCCGGTCATCATCGGCGCGGTGTTATCCGGCAGCGGCATCTGCATTTCCGCCATATCGGCCATGCCGCGTTCGCCCATCACCATGTAATCGGGGATCAGCTTGGCGATCTTGCGGGTCATATCGCGGTGGTCGACGCCAATCAGGGTCGGCACGTCATGGCCCATGGCGTTCATGGTGTGGTGGCTCTTGTGGCAGTGGAAGGCCCAGTCGCCCTCCTCGTCGGCGAGGAACTCGACCTGGCGCATCTGCCCCACGGCGATATCGGTGGTCACCTCCGGCCAGCGCGAACCTATTGGCGTCGGTCCGCCATCGGTACCAGTCACCTCGAACTCGTGACCATGCAGGTGGATCGGGTGATTGGTCATGGTCAGGTTGCCGACGCGCAGGCGCACGCGATCATCCTTACGCACCACCAGCGGGTCGATGCCGGGGAAGATGCGGCTGTTAAAGGTCCACAGGTTGAAGTCGAGCATGGTCATGATCTTCGGCGTGGCCGCACCCGGATCGATATCGTAGGCGTTAAGCAGGAAACAAAAATCGCGATCCACCTCGCTGATCAACGGATGATGCGCCTTGGGATGGGTGACCCAGAAACCCATCATGCCCATGGCCATCTGGGTCATCTCGTCGGCATGGGGGTGGTACATAAAGGTGCCGGGACGGCGCGCGACGAACTCGTAGACGAAGGTTTTGCCCACCGGAATCGCCGGCTGAGTCAGGCCGGAGACGCCGTCCATGCCATTGGGCAGGCGCTGGCCGTGCCAGTGGATGCTGGTGTGCTCGGGCAGCTTGTTGGTGACGAAGATGCGCACCCGGTCGCCCTCCACCACCTCGATGGTCGGCCCCGGCGACTGGCCGTTATAACCCCACAGATGGGCCTTGTAGCCCGGTGCCAGCTCGCGCACCACAGGTTCTGCGACCAGGTGGAACTCCTTTACGCCGTTGTTCATGCGCCACGGCAATGTCCAGCCATTGAGGGTGACCACCGGGTTATACGGTCGGCCGTTCTGCGGTTGCAGTGGCGGCTGAGTATCGGCGCTGCCCTGGGACACCACCTCCGGTACGCCGGCCTGGGACACCCGGCTGACCGCCGAAGTCACTACGACAGCGCCGATGGCGCTGGCACCGAGAAAGAAATCACGTCGTGAAACCATGGGAAGTTGTCCTTGATCAGTGCCCGGCGGGCTCGTCGGTGGCGGCCATAGCCGGTGTGCTCGATGACAGGCTGGGCGCGCCCAGCAGGGCCATATCCAGATCGGCCTTGGCGATCCAGAAATCGCGTTGCGCCTGCAGATAGCCGTCAACGGCAAGGATTTGTTTGCGTGCATCGGCCAGCAGCTCGAAGGTGCTGATAAACATGCCGTTGTACTGCAGGACATTTTCCTCAGCGATACGCGCGCGCAGCGGCAACACCTCGTCACGGTAATGCCGGGCAATGTCATGGCTGGCCTGGTAACCCAGGTAGGCCTCGCGCACCTGGGAGCGGGCATTGATCGCAGTTTCGGCTGCGCGGTTGAGCATCTGCCGGTACTGCGCCTCGGCCTTGGCCACCTTGGCCCCGCTCCAGTCGAACAGCGGCAGTTCGACGCTTATCTCGTAGCCGCGCTGAGTCGGTTCCTCATTGGAACGGTTATTCACCACCCCCAGTTCCAGCACATTGATAAAGCGCGTGGCCTTGCTCAGCCCCAGGTTCTTGGCCAGGCGCTCGGCGTCCAGGCGCACGGCCTGGATATCCAGACGCTGGGCCATAGCCAGACGCTCGACATCCGGCAACTGATCGGCCGTGGCCGGTAGCTCAGGCAGGCGCTCGGGTAAGCGGAAGTCGAGCTGCGCGCCCCACAGGCCAAGCAGGCGGGTCAGTTGCTCGCGGCTCTGCACCCGCGCCTGCTCGGCGCGGATCAGGTTAAGCCCGGCATCGGCGTAGAAGCTCTGCTCCTGAGCCCGTTGCAAGGTGCTGTAGTTGCCCACTGCCGCCAGCCGCCGGGCCAGCTCAGCCGCGACCTCGGCCGCCTGCATAACCTGCTGCATATAAGCCAGGCTCTCCTGCGCCGCCACCGCACGGTACCAGGCCTTGCGGGTCTGGCTGGCCAGTTCGAACACCGCCAGGCTGGTCTGCCGCTGCACCTGCTCGAAACGCTTGGCCTCCATGCCGGAGGTCAGCGGCATGGCGATCAAGCGCGCCAGATTGATATGCAGGCCGCGCTCGTACTCCACCTCGCTGCCCTTCTCCAACCGGCCGAAGGAAAAGCCAGGATTAGGGATACGCCCGGCCTGCACCCGTTCGGCCTCACTGATATCCAACTGGTCGAAGCTCGCTTGCAGGCCGGGGTTATTCAGCAGCGCCACCTGTACGGCGGCATCCACCATCAGCGGTTCGGCCAGCAACTCGGTGACCCGCTCGGCTACCTGACTGCGCTGCTCGGAGGTTTTCACCCAGGTGAGCTGCTTGTCCAGTTGTTGGCCGGCCTGCTCGATCTGAGTAAAACCGCCATCCTGGCTAAAGCTGGCGCAACCACTGAGTAGCACCACCACTGCGCAAAGACCGGCGCGCTTCGCACTTCCACCTTGCTTAGTGATGGTCATGGTGCTGCTCCATTGGCTTGGCCGACGGTATGACAATCGGCTCGGTGGGCTGCGGCACCGGGGCTTCCTGGCTATAAGGCTGCTGGGCATACGGTTCTTGGGCATAGGTGCGCCAGACTCCGATACGGCCGACCAGGTCATTGGCCTCGCGCCAGTCCTGCAGCGGTTGCTCGCTAAAGCCCTGGTAGGCCTTGAGCGGCGATTGATAGCGCACAGCCAGCGTGGCGGCCTGGGCATCCAGTGGGTCGGGCAACTCGGCCCAGGCGCTGACCGGCAGCGCCAACAGAACCAGACAGGCGAGAGCCCGCCGGCGGGTAAAGGGAAAACGCTTCATCGAATAGTCTCGCGTGCAGCGGCGCTGCCTGCATTTCGCAGGCAAACACCGACCAATAGCTAAATACGCGTCAAGCGAGCCTGGGCAGCAACTGCGCCAGGTGCGTCAACGCACGGTTTGGCTTAGGCGAGAAACAGGCGTGGGGGTCTTTCGGGGGTTTCGGCGATAAAGCCGACAAACTGATCCAGTCGCGCCAGGGATAGCTCGACCGCTTGCAGTGGCGGATTGCTGGCAACCACAGTGCTCAGGGCCACCGCGCCGACACAAAAAGCGCAGAGGCTGCACAGGCTGTTATCGGCGGAGGTCGCATTTGGGGAATTGTCACTGGCGTGATGTTCGCCATGGGCAGAGGCATCAGTCGCCTGAGCCATCAGCATCGCGCCGGGATGATGCGCCGCCATCTGCGAATCAACCTGAGCCATCGCGCTCTGCTGGGTTACCGCGCATAACTGCATGCTGATGGCCGCCATGCTCTGCGCCGGGAGGGCGAGCATTAGCATCCAGATCAGGGCGGTACGCAGCGTTTTACCCATGGCGCGATTTAGTCTTCAGCACGGTCGATGGACGGATTATCCACCCGATAGGCCATTTGTCCACACCCGAGCATGGGCAAATGCCCCCGTAGCTGGCTATGATCGGTGCCCATGACCAATACCCTGCCATTGCGTCAACCCTGCCCACCCGGTGCCTGCGATTGCAGGCGCGAGCAGCTGTTGCAGCAAGCAAACAGCGATGTACGCATCCTATTGCTCACCCGTACCGAGGAAAAGCGCCTGCTAGAGCGCCTGGAAAACCTTGAAAGTCTGGCGGACCTGGAAAAGCTACAACGGCGCATCTACGAGCAACTCGGCGTGCGCGTAGCCATCGCCCCAGGCTTTAATGAGGTGCGCAGCATGCGCGGTATCAAAATCGATATCGACGAACTCCCCGGCCTCTGCCGCAAAACTCGCCAGGCCATCCCCACCTCCATCCGTCGCGGCCTGGAGAAACGCCCGGAAATCGCTTACGACCTGCTTAACGCCCATGACCTGTTTCGGGATATCTGAGGGGCTGGGGGACGGTGGGTATGTGACAGAGTCAGCAGGTGTGCGCCAATGCGCTGCTCAGCCTCGCTCAACGTGGCAAGGGCTTTAGAGCAAAGCCATGGGTATCGCACAGCTCAACCCATCCGGATCAAACCCGCAACACTCGCGGTATGAGCGCTAAAACATCTATATGCTCAGGCTATTTTTCTTGTCGTCTTTACCCACTTCGTGACCAATCACCCCGGAAGCGCCCACGCTGGTGCACAGCACCCCGCCGCACAACAAAATTACCAGCCACAACGCCCACCAGCGCGCCGCTGCCACAGCTATTTTGGCACCGCTGCGCGATGGACCTCTGCCGAGGGTGACGGGGCACGTTTACGCGAAGATGAGCGACGCCGGTAAAGCACTGGTTAAGCAAGTGGGCGTTAGCGGGATTAATGTCATCAAAGACGGCAAACCGCTGCTGGCACACAACCCGCATAACACCTTGGTGTACAGCATGACCCCGCTGACCGCCGAGTTGAACGCTGGGCTCGACAGATTGGTTGCCAAGCTGAATCAGGCGCAACCAGCGGATATTGAAACGACCTTCAACGATGTTTCCACCGCTCAGTTAGAGTTCGCCGGTAACGTTGTCCGCGAACTCTCATGCATGGGGACGATCAACCGATCTTTACGCAGGCAAAAATGGCATTCCCGGATACCCCATCCCACGCAATGAGCTTCTGGTAATCATGCTCAAACACATGCACATCAAAGTACGGCTGCAACAGCGCCTGCAGCTCAACAAAACTCACCGCCACCATCGGATGCTCGTCGTGCCACACCTGGGTTTCATCGGCGGTGGTCTTTTCAATGCGTAGCCGCAACACCTGCTGCTCGCCCTCGCCGGCATAATGCCAGCCGGAACTGAAGGTGAACTGGCCGTCAGCGTATTGGGCGCTGTGCGCGGCAAATAGGCTGTTGTCGATCTTGCCCTTGTCGACCACGTTAAAGCAGAACAAACCATCGACTGCGAGCGCCGCATGCACGCTGGCGATGCAGGCTTTTAGCCGCTCGATACCGCCGCTGTAATGAATGGAATAGAGAAAGCAGGTGATCAGGTCCTGTCGCTCGCTCACGGTAAGACTGCACATATCCTGCAATGCGAAGTGCGCTTGCGGGCAGCGAATCGCGGCCTTGTCCAACATCGGCTGATTAATATCCAGGCCGCTGCTGATATAGCCGGCATCGATAAAATGGCGCACATGCGGTCCCGTCCCACAGGCCAGATCGAGGTGACGGAGGCCGGCGTTGCCGAACAGCTGCTGCAGCCGATGAATGCAGTGGCTTTGCGCCTGGTAGTCGATATCGGCGCACATAAGATCGTAATAATCAGAAAGGTCGGTGTAGAGGGCATTAACGGACATAGTGACCTGATGACTGGCAAGCAGCTTTTGCGGGCGCGCATCATAGCCCAAGCCTGGCCAGGCCCGTGTAGATCCTACCGGCCGGACGTGGCGCAACAATCAACCCAGCAGCCCATGCAAACGCACCAAGCCGAGAGCGTTACAATGCCGCCCACACCGACGCCTCAATCGCGCACGCCCGGAGCCAGACTGACGATGTTCACCCTTGCACACCTGAACACCCCGCCTCCCGAGTCGCTGAAAAGCCAGGTTCTGCAGATGGTGGTGGACTACCTCAGCGACATCAGCCCGGTGTCACTGACGCCCAGCAACCCCCTTTATCAGCTGTACCAGTACGTGATTGGCTACGAGATACACCTGTACCTGCAGGCTATGGACAGCGCCCTGGATACCAGCGCGCAGCTGATTCTGGCCCTGGACGATCTCGACCCGGCCCAGGTACTAGGGTTTGCCCTGTATCTGCCGACCAAAGATGACCCCGAGGCCTGCAGCCTGGCCTATATGGCCGTACAGGCCAGCCAACGCCGGCGCGGGATAGCCCGGGCCATGCTGCAGAAGATGATCACCCAGCACCCGCATGCCGAACTGGCCTGTGTTGCCAGCAAAGTGCCGACCTTCGAGGCCATGGGATTTCAAGTGCTGACGGCGCGTGGGCCGCAGGTGCTGATGAATACCCACAGTCACAGCTCGAACGGCATGCTGGCTGTGCAGGATCTGACGCCGATTTTCCGCTCCACGGAAGTTCGGCAAATTCACGCCTACCTGGTGAAGCAGCACGGCAAGAAGGCCATGAGCGAGGCGGAGAAACAGCGCGACCGCCTGCTCGACCAGATGGCCCAGCACGCACAGGCGCTGGTCCGTGAACGCCTTACCGTGCATTGAAACCCGCCCCACACCCAAGCGAAGAGCCCATGACCACCCTGACCATTTCCGCCGCCTGCCTGATCGACGACGCCGGCCGCCTGCTGCTGGTACGCAAACGCCACACCCAGGCCTTTATGCTGCCCGGCGGCAAGGCCGAGCCCGGTGAGGATGCCATCACCGCCCTGACCCGCGAGCTGGCAGAAGAACTCAACCTCAGCCTGCCAGCCAACGCATTGCGCCCGCTCGGCCAGTTCCACGCGGCGGCGGCCAACGAGGCCAACACCTGGATCGACGCCAGCGTGTTCCAGGCCCACCTGCCGCACAGCGTCAGCGCCGCCGCTGAACTGGAGGAACTGCGCTGGCTCGCACAGGACGAAGTGCCACCAGCAAATTTGGCGCCGTTGCTGCGCGAGCATGTGCTGCCGTTGCTATGGCCCGCAGTTCAATAACCTCAAGGCGGATATTATCGAGACCGATATCGCCCGCCACGAGCAGAATCTTACGTAGGTGCTGCCACGCCGCCTCCTGCCAGGCGGAAAACCATCTGCAGTGCCCGAAGTTTCAGCAGTTGATAAGCCTGGCTGCGCGCACCACGGCCAGAACCAGGGGCCGCCCGCCGATCAAATAACGGATTAAATCGGCATTACCACCCTTACGGCGCGCCAAACAGCGCCGTCCAGTAAATCCCCGCATCGCTCTTCGGATCGTTGGCGTAGGCGGCGCCCAGCTCGCTGAACTGCGGGTTCATCAGGTTGGCGCAGTGGCTGGGGCTGGCCAGCCAGCCGTCTATGACTTTGCGGGTGTTATCCAGGCCGGCGGCGATGTTTTCACCGACGAGCTGGCCGCTGTAGCCGGCCAATTCCGCACGGTCGCCGGGGGTACGGCCATCAGGGTCCTGATGATCGAAGAAATTGCCATTGGCCATGGCCCGGCTGTGGGCTTCAGCGGTGCTGCCCAGGGTGGCATTCCATACCAGCGGTGCGGCGGCGGCAAAGGACTGGCCGCCACATTGGCGCGCGGTGCCGCGTGCGACGTTGAGTTGTTCGAGCAGTTTCTGCCCTTCCGCTTGCCAATCGCCCAGTCGCGCAGCTAGCAGCGGCCGGGCCAGCAGGATGCGCCACTCACGGTCCTGCTGATTAACGCCAATATCGACAAACTGTGGGTCCAATACAATCTTGCAGAAGCTCTCCTGTAGCACCTTCAGCGCGGCCACCGCATCACGCGGGCCGGACAGGCTGATAGCCTGCACGTTGACCATCGGATAGCCCGCCGCGCTCATGGCCTGCTGCAAATCCCCCGAGCGCCCCACCGGCTGCACCAGGCGCGGATCGACCGTCAGCGGCGGCAACTCGGCGGAGGCCTGATCGCCACAACGCTGTACTTCGCTACGGTAGCTGTTGATCAACCCGACCAGCTGCGCATCCTCGGCGGCCTGCGCACCCGCAGCGCAAGACAGCGCCAACCCCAGAGCGGCGAACGCCCGAATAAACCCTTTGCTAGCCATAAATCCCCTCGACCTGAGCATGCCTATGCGGCATACCCACAACTGTTGTCGGGTGATCTTGGCGCACCTCGCGCGCTGAAACCAGCCCAATGCAAGCAGTGTGCGCAGAGCTCAGACGTAAGGGCTTAAACGTAAATGCTGACGCCGCCTCTCGCCTGCAACCAATCGCGGTAAGTGGTCAGCGAGTCGGTCTGCTGATCACCGTTATAGCCAACAAAGCTGTCGGTCTTGCCCAGGCCGGCGTCGACCAACTTGTTGATCTGCGCCAGCAGCTTGGCGGCGTCTTCGCGGTCCAGTTCGGCGACATCCGGCAGGGTAATTTTCGAGTTATCGCTGGCCTGTTCGGCGACCGGGCGGAAGCGATCACTGGCAATGGCATTATTGGCACCGCTGCTTTCGGCCTGCATCGCGCGCAGCAGGCCGCCACGGCTGTTAGCCACCATGCCGCTGGCAAAACGGCGGATTTCTGCAAGTGGGTCTGTGGCGGCACTCGGTTTATCTGTGCTGTTGTCACTGCCTGTAGCCCCAGTGGTGCTGGGCTTGGCGGTGTTGGCAAAGTAGCTCGCCAGCGGCGAGTTGTTGGAAATACTGGTCATAGCGAATCCCTGCATAGGTCAGCTGGCAGGCATTTCTGCAGAATATGGGCCAACCATCTACAGCCCAGTAAAGCCGGGCTTCTCGTCCATTCAGCCTTGAGCGAAGGGGATGTGCGTTGCCGCGACAGGCGGGCATTTGCCGCTATGGGCAAGCTCTGAAACGACAGCGCCCCCGCAGAAACCTGCGGGGGCGCGAGCAAGGAATTGATGGGCAACCAGCCTGGCCGGCTACCCGTGATATTTAGTTAAACGGCGCGCAGCTGCTCCTCGGCGAGGAAGTCCTCCTCCAGCAATGCGTCTTGGCCGGGAATATCGCTCGCTTCGTTAGCGTGCAGTGGCGTGGCGCGCTTGCTGCGCAGCTTGCCGAATTGATGCTCAAGGGCGTGATGCAGTTTTTCGATGGAGCCGTCGATGGCCTGCTCCAATGACTCGGCCTTGTGGGTAACAGAAATAGGCTGCAGGCCTTTTGGCCGTGCTTCGATCTGGCAGCGTTTGTCGTGCGCGCCGGCTTTGGCGCCGTTGTCGTCATGCAGATGGACAACGATGCGGGTCAATTCATCATCAAAGCGCTCCAGCTTGCTGGCAACACTGGCACTCACCCACTCAACCAGACGAGCACTGCCTTCGATGTGGTTATCGCTGTGAACTTGGATTTGCATAAAGCTTTCCTTCTTCAGCTGTTCGCGAAAGCGTCGCCTACCAAGGCGACAACTCCAGACTACGCCACTAAGCCCCCCTTTAGGCAAGCCCTAAGACGTTGGTTTTAGCCACAAATGTGCAACGCAAGCGCATCAATCACGCTCCACCCCTTGTGCCCCGTGAGTTACACGACAAGGGCTGCAAATCGAACAAAATCTTTCCACTCTCCATGTCGCCCGGCATGGCTGCACAAGCCTCCTGCCGCGCAGCCTGAATCGGTTCAATTTGACGCATCAAGTGCGCCTCAGCTTTTCAGCCGATAACCGGTCTTGAAGATAAAACCCACGGCCAAAATGCACAGCAGCAGAAAGCCGAAAATCATCGCCAGGCTGAGGCCGACATTGACGTCGGAGACGCCGTAGAAGCTCCAGCGAAATGCGCTGATCAGGTACACCACCGGGTTGAACAGGGTCACCGTTTGCCAGGCCGGTGGCAGCATGCTGATTGAGTAGAACGCGCCGCCGAGGAAAGTCAGCGGCGTGACGATCAGTGCCGGCACCACCTGCAGTTTCTCCCAGCCATCGGCCCAGACGCCGATGATAAAACCGAACAGGCTGAAGGTCAGCGCGGTCAGCACCAGAAACGCCAGCATCCACAGCGGGTGGAGAATCTCGAAATCGACAAACAGCCGCGCCGTGACCAGGATCACCAGGCCGAGGATGATCGACTTGGTGGCCGCCGCGCCGACATAGCCGATCAGGATTTCCAGGTAGGACACCGGCGCCGACAGCAGCTCGTAGATGCTCCCCGAATACTTGGGCATATAGATGCCGAACGAGGCGTTGGAAATGCTCTCGGTCAGCAGCGCCAGCATGATCAGCCCCGGCACGATAAACGCGCCGTAACTGACGCCCTGCACCTGGGTCATGCTCGAACCGATGGCCGAACCGAACACCACGAAATACAGCGAAGTGCTGATCACCGGGGTGGCGATGCTCTGCAACAAGGTGCGCCAGGTGCGCGCCAGTTCGAACAGGTAGATGGCCTTGATGGCATGGACATTCATGCGCGTGACTCCTTGACCAAAGACA
Source organism: Pseudomonas sp. C7.1 (assembly GCF_056312395.1). Taxonomy (NCBI): domain Bacteria; kingdom Pseudomonadati; phylum Pseudomonadota; class Gammaproteobacteria; order Pseudomonadales; family Pseudomonadaceae; genus Pseudomonas; species Pseudomonas sp. C7.1. The sequence goes on from NZ_JBWDTL010000003.1 coordinate 2,395,225, forward strand.
CAAAGATTTCCTCCAGCGAACTCTGGCTGGACTGCAAATCCTTGAAGTCGATGCCGTACTGGGCCAGGTCCTTGAGCAATTCGGCGATGCCGGTGTGCTCGCTCTGCGCGTCAAAGGTGTACACCAGGGCGTGGCCCTCATCCACCAGTTCCAGGCGGTGGCGATTAAGCTCCGCCGGAATGCTCGCCAGGGGCTGCTGCAAATGCAGGGTTAGCTGTTTCTTGCCGAGTTTGTGCATCAGCGCCTGCTTGTCTTCCACCAGAATGATCCGGCCCTTGCTGATCACCCCGATGCGGTCGGCCATTTCCTCGGCCTCCTCGATATAGTGGGTGGTGAGGATGATGGTCACCCCGCGCTCGTGCAGACGCCGCACCATGTTCCACATATCGCGGCGCAGCTCGACGTCGACGCCGGCGGTGGGCTCGTCGAGAAACAGAATCTGCGGCTCGTGGCTCAGCGCCTTGGCGATCATCACCCGGCGCTTCATGCCGCCGGACAGCTCGAAAATCTTCGCGTCGCGCTTGTCCCACAGCGACAAGTCCTTAAGCAGCTGCTCCAAGTAGGCCGGATTGGGTTTCTTGCCGAACAGGCCGCGACTGAATTTCACCGTCGCCCAGACGGTCTCGAACACATCGCTGACCAGCTCCTGGGGCACTAGGCCGATCTGCGAGCGCGAGGCGCGGTAGTCCTGGATGATGTCCTTGCCGCCCACCAGCACCCGCCCGCCACCTGGGTTGACGATGCCGCAGATAATACTGATCAGGGTGGTCTTGCCCGCGCCGTTGGGCCCGAGCAGGGCAAAAATCTCGCCCTGGCGAATGTCCAGATTGATGTCCTGCAGCGCCGGATGGCCGCTGGCGTAGGTCTTGCTCAGCTGTTGAATCGAGATCACCGCTTGCACAGAACCTCCTGCTCTGGGGAAAAGCGCAATTGTAGGGAAGTTGCCCGGGCTTGCGGAAATGCTGATGCAGCAACCTGGCTGATTTTCCAGACCAACGTTGAGCTACAGCGCTTGCGGCTGCTAGGCTGGGGCAGGTTTTATGCAGACAAGGAAATAGACCATGGCTCTTCGTCACCACCTCGCCAGCCTCAGCCTGCTGGCCCTGCTGGCAGGTTGCAGCTCGCAGCCACCGGCTCAGCAAGCCGCTGATATCAGCGGAGACTGTAGTGTCGAGCAGGTGCACGGCGTGCTTGGCAAAACCGCCAGCGCCGAGCTGGTCGAGCAGATCCAGCAGCAAGCCAACGCCAAAACCCTGCGCGTCCTCGCCCCCGGCGACGCCGCCACCATGGACTACAACCCGCAGCGCCTGAATATCGATATCGATGAGAGCGAAGTGATTATCCGCCTGACCTGCGGTTGAGCGCCCCTGACACGCGAAAACGCGTGCCAGGTTGTTAGGCCTTAGTAACGGTAGCTACCGGCGGCGATAGCCGCTTGCAGCTCGCGGGTCAGCGGTACGTAGCGGTCAGCACCGGGCAGCCAGGCGTACAGCGGGTCACTGCATCGGTCGAGGTCATAGGCCTGCTCCTTCAACGGGGCTTTCTTGTGCTTGAAGGTACCGGTAGTTTCCATTTCTGCACTCAAGCGCAAGAACAGCGGCACGGCATATGCCGGCAGTTCCTGGCGCAGGTGCGTAAGCAGGGCCTGGAAATCAAAATCCTCTGGCGTACAGGCCAGGCGAATGCAGGCCATGCCGGCGCGGCCATTGGTGTTGGCCACTTCGACGCCATAGACCACGGTCTCACTGACATCGGCAACGCCATCCAGCACAGCCTCGACCTGGGTGGTGGAAACGTTCTCGCCCTTCCAGCGGAAGGTGTCACCCAGGCGGTCAACAAACTGGGCGTGGCGAAAGCCCATGTCGCGCATCAGGTCGCCGGTGTTGAACCAGGCGTCGCCCAGCTCGAATACATCGCGCAGGATGCAGCGCTCGGTGTCGCGGGCGCTGGTGTAACCATGGAACGGCGACTTGTCGGTGATCTTGCCCAATAGCAGACCCGTCTCGCCCTTGGTCACCCGCTGCAGGTGGCCGTTCTCGCGCAGCGGTGCCTCGCGCTCCGGGTCATAACGGACGATGGCGAAGGGATAGGGCGAGAAGCCCACGGTGTTGTCCAGATTAAGCAGGTTGGTAAAGCCGACATTGCCCTCGCTGGAGGCATACAACTCGACCACCCGCTCGACCGCAAAGCGCTGCTTGAACGCCTGCCAGATACTCGGACGCAGGCCATTGCCGACCATCACGCGGATCGGGTTATCCGCATCGCTGGGACGCGATGGCTGGTCGAGTAGGTAACGGCACAGCTCACCGACATAGCCGAAGGCGGTCGCTTGATGCCGCTCCACCTCATCCCAGAAACGGCTGGCGCTGAACTTGCGCACCATGATCAGCGCTGCCTGGCCGGCCAGTACCGAACCCCAGCACACCACCATGGCGGTGCCGTGATAGAACGGCAGACTGACATACATACGATCCTCGCGGCCCAGGCGTACGGCGGCGAAACCGAAGGCCCCATAGCCCTTCATAAAGCGCCCGTGATTGAACACCACGGCTTTCGGCAGGCCGGTGGTACCGGAGGTGTAAATATAAAAACAGGGATCGTCGGCGCGCACTGCGCGTTCCAGCAACGGCGCATCGACGGGGTAATCATGCAGCACGGCAGCCGGGTGCGGCCAACCGGCCGGTGCCTCGCCCGGATCGCGCCAAGTCGGGCGGTCGGCAAAGTAGTGGCAGGCATCGGCGGGCAGCGCTACCTCGGCGGCGACTTCGCTGAAGGCGTCCAGCAGCTCCTCACCCACCAGCACCATACGCGGCGCTGCCAGGCTGATGCTGTGGGCCAGCACCCGGCCGCGCTGGCTGCTGTTGATCAGCGCGCTGACCGCACCGAGCTTGGCACAGGCGACGACTCCGGCAAGCAACTCGAAGCGGTTCTCGAACATCAGCGCCACGCTGTCGCCCTGGCGCAGGCCCTGAGCACGCAGGTAGTGCGCCAGCTGGTTGGCCCAGCGATCGAACTCGGCGTAACTGAGCTGCTCGTCGCCCTGAATCAAGGCCACGCCATTTGGGTTGTTGCGCGCAGCGGCCTCGATACAACTGGCCAGGCTGACGGGGTAAGCGCCACGGCTGCGGTTGCCAATATGCAGCCCCTTGACGATAGCGGGCAGGGCCACAAGCAGACGGGGCAAGCGAGACAGCAAGCGGGGCAAGGTGATCAGGTCGGCATGACTCATGGTGCAGTACTCCAGGCGGTGCGTGGCACTCGATGTTGTTTGCCGGTCAATCTAGTCCCTCGCTGCGGTGCGTTTAATAGCCAGAAGTTGCAGCGCACTGGCAATTTGTCTCACCGGCAGCGCACAATCGAGGGACCTGGTTGGAAAAGGACGCCCCATGCCACTGACCCACACACCTAGCGCGACCGCTTCACAGTTACTCGATCTGTACCTGTCACTGCAGGAGTTCGGCCTGATCGGGCCGGATGACCTGCAGGAACTGGGCGTCGAGCTGGAGCAGTTGAACAATCTGGAGATGCGCGTACCGGTGCGCTGGGCCTTGCACCTCTGGCAGCGCGCGGCCAGCCGTGGTGCGCGTGCGGAAATCGGCCTGCTGGTCGGCCAGCAGCGCGGCCTGCACACCCGTGGGCCGGTTGCCCATTTGGCCGCGCAGAGCGCCACGCTGGGTGAGGCCATCGAACTGTTTCGCCGCTATATCCCGGTGATGAGCGAAGGCGAGAACCTGCGCGTTGAAGCATTTGCCGGGCGGGTGCGCATCCATTTTCTGTTCAATGCACCGCTGCTCGGCCACGCCGTAGTCAGCGAGCACAGCCTCAGTTCCGCGCTGTGCTGGGCGCGTCAACTCACGGGGGTGCGAGTGATGCCGCAGGCCGTGGGCTTTCGTCATGCACCACTGGCAACACCTGCGATCTATCGGCAGGTGTTCGGGGTGCCGCCACGCTTTACCGAGACCTTCGATTACCTCGACCTGCTGGAGAGCGACCTACAGCTACCGGTACTGGGGGCCAATACCTATCTCAAGGACCTGATGCAGCAACGGGTAAGCGCCATGCAGGCTCAGTTGCCGACACAGCACAGCACCCGCCTGCAGGTGTTGCAGTTGATCGAGCAAAACCTGCTCAGCGGTGATCTGTCGGCAGACGGTGTAGCGCGGCACCTGGCCATCAGCCGGCAAACCCTGCACCGCCACCTGCGTGAAGAAGGCTGCTGCTTCTCTGAACTGTTGGCCCACGTTCGCCGCCAACATGCGCTGCAACGTTTGCAGCAGCCCGGCTGCCGGGTCGAGGCGCTCAGCCGCGAACTGGGCTTCAGCGAGCCGAGTGCCTTCTACAAAGCCTTCAAGGGCTGGTTTGGCCTGTCGCCGAAAGCCTACCAACAACAGGCTGCTGACGAGTCGACAGATTTAACTAAGCCAGGCAGACCGGGCATACTGGCGCACCTGTAAACCAGTCGGCCGCCCGTTTCCATGCGTATTCACGTCACCTTTATCGATCGCGTTGGCATCACCCAGGAAGTGCTGGCCCTGCTCGGCGGGCGCAATCTCAATCTGGATGCGGTAGAGATGGTGCCGCCCAACGTGTATATCGACGCGCCGACCCTGAGCCCCGAAGTGCTCGACGAGCTGCGCGAGGCGCTGTTCAAGGTGCGCGGTGTGCAGGCGGTGACCATCGTCGACATCCTTCCCGGCCAGCGCCGCCATCTGCAGCTCGACGCCCTGCTCGCCGCCATGACCGATCCGGTACTGGCGGTCGACAGCCAGGGCCGCGTGCTGCTGGCCAACCCGGCGCTGATCGAACTCTGTGGCCAGCAGCCCGAGGGGCTGGGGATTGGCGAGCTGTTTGCCGACACGCAGTTGCAGACAGAACTGCTCGAACAAAAATTCCGCCTGCCGATGCGCGAAGTCACCCTCAAAGGCCAGGCTCTGCTGCTGGATGCGCAGCCGATCACCGAGGGCGTTGACGGCGCTGCCCGTCACCTGGCCGGCGGCCTGCTCAGCCTGTACGCGCCGAGCCGCATCGGCGAACGCCTGGCGGCGCTGCACCATGATCACGCCGAGGGCTTCGATTCGCTGCTCGGCGAATCGCTGCCGATCCGCACCCTGAAGACCCGCGCACTGCGCGTCGCCAGCCTGGATGCGCCGCTGTTGATTCAGGGGGAAACCGGCACCGGCAAGGAGTTGGTGGCGCGCGGCTGCCATGCCATCAGTGCGCGCTGCAACGCGCCCTTTCTCGCGCTGAACTGCGCGGCCCTGCCGGAGAACCTCGCCGAAAGCGAGCTGTTCGGCTACGCCCCTGGCGCCTTTACCGGGGCCCAGCGCGGTGGCAAGCCGGGGCTGCTGGAGCTGGCCAACCAGGGCACGGTATTTCTCGATGAGATCGGCGAGATGTCACCCTACCTGCAGGCCAAGCTGCTGCGCTTTTTGAGCGACGGCACCTTCCGCCGGGTCGGTGGGCAGAGCGAGGTCAAGGTCAATGTGCGCATTCTTAGCGCCACCCACCGCGACCTGGAAAAAATGGTCAACGAAGGCGCGTTTCGTGAGGATCTGTTCTATCGCCTGAATGTGCTCAACCTGGAAGTACCGCCGTTGCGCGAACGCGGCCAGGACATCCTGCTGCTGGCGCGGCACTTTATGCAGCAAGCCTGCGCGCAAATCCAGCGCCTGCCCTGCCGCCTGACACCGGACACCTACCCGGCGCTGCTGGGCAACCGCTGGCCAGGTAATGTGCGCCAGCTACAGAACGTGATCTTCCGCGCGGCGGCCATCTGCGAAAGCAACCTGGTGCAGATCGATGATCTGGATATCGCCGGCACCGCTGTGGCCGCACAGCAGGCCGAGGGTGAAGTCAGCAGCCTGGAAGCTGCGGTGGACCAGTTCGAAAAGGCCCTGTTGGAAAAGCTCTACCCCAGCCACCCCTCGACCCGGCAACTGGCAACCCGCCTGAACACCTCGCACAGCGCAATTGCCATGCGTCTGCGCAAATACGGGATTCCGGGCAAAAAATGATTGCCTGCGTAAACGGTAAATCCCACTGCGCATATCCTGCCAAACTCATCCGGCACCGGATGCAAGATGGCCAGCAACCTGACTATCTCGCCGGCAAAGACCCCGCGACCTTCCGCTATAACTACTAACAGGTGTAGAAGCCTCACGATCTATCCGGTCGAGTGTGACTACCTTCTACTCTGCGAGGCACATGCTTCGCACGCTCACTTGATACTCCCCATTACGGATAACGATAAGGTTTTTCATTCTGCGGCCGATGAACCAGTACTCATTGAATATTGGTCTGTACGGATAGCAATTTCGCAGCCACATGCGCATGGAGAGCACTCATGGTTAGCATCACTACCTACACATCGATGTTCGGCAGCCGTTTGGCGGGCGCTACCAGTGCCACGAAGCAGCCTCAAGCTCTGTCCATTGATGACAAGACCGATGCCACCCCATCCACAGGCCGCGCTAGCACAGTCTCAGCCATGGCCAGCCAATTGAGCGATGCCGCCACTCGCGCCGAAACTCGCGATGCCAGTCTCAATCTTACGAACCTCGGCAAGAAGGCCTCTGCGCTGCTAGACCAGATTACGGGCGACAGCTATTTCGCCAACAAGGCGCAGCACGATACCGAGATACCCGGCACCAACGACCCAAGCCTAATGGCCCGCGCCAAGCAGGCAACTAACTTCGTCAACGGTTCCGACAGCAACCCCTTCAAAAGCATGTCCCGCGATCAACTGGCTCTGATTGCCTACGACGACAGCGGCACCTTCACCGTCAATGAGCGGCGCGCAGCGTGGGAAGAGTCCTACAGCCAGGAAGAGGCTTGGAGGCAGAAAACCGTCGGCAAAGCCATGGACGAATACAACCGCACCAGCAAGCTGACCAACTTCCTCACTGAGGTGCGCGAACATTACGAAGGCCTGCCCACCATCGTGCAGGCCCAGTATCCCGAGAATTACACCAGCAAACTGCGGGAGATGAACGGTTTCGACGCCAACTACATGAGCTATCAGGCCGATGACAAGGGTAGTAGCCCTACCCACTTGATCGAGCAACTGGCCGCCGCAGGCCTCCACCGCCGCAAGGAAGTGGATAGCACGTCCTCAACCACGGCAGCGCAAACCACTGCAACCGCGCAGCCCACCAGTGCGGCTAACCCGACAGCATCCACAGCCCGTGCACCCGGGTCCGGTTACGATCTCATGGTCTCTCGCCTATTCGGTGGCAAAGATCCTGCGGTGGCCAACGGGACCCAAGGCATGAGCACCAGCAACATTGGCAGGAGCTCTTATGAATTTCTCACCCGCGAGGATCGCGTTTTACTAGCGCAAATGTACGCCTATGCACAGGACGAAGGTGCCGACCTGACCTATGTAGATCGCCTGGCCGACGAGCTCGGCGACTACCGCCAACACGACAGTGGTCGCCTGCGCTCGAACTTCAACAACGGCACCCACTATGACATTGATGGGCATCAGCTCACGGTCAGCTTTAACGACAAGGACGCAGCCACCGCCTCACGCATTCTGAGCGGTTCGGCAATCAACAGCACCCGTCTTGACCAGAGCTTTCTGCGCCACATCCTCAATCCGGGTTATGGCGCACTGAGCAACACCAGCGACCTGGGCTTCCTCGAACAGATGGTGACGAAGTTCTCCAACGAAAGCGCAACGCAATCTGCGCTCGGTAGCCAGTTCACAACCTACACACCGATTACCAGCATCAAGGACAACATTGTGCTGATCGCGTCCAAGGACGTGAAACTCAAGCCCTTCCAGCCAGACATCACCAACGTCAACGGTGTCTGGTCCGTGACAGAGAAAGGTAAGGCGGCGGGCATCACGCTAGACCAGGTGATTGGCACATCGCACCGTCCTACCGCAGCCGATATGGGTCAAGGGCAGAACCGCTACATCCTGGATGCCTTCTTTGGCAAGAACGACCAGTCCACTTCACGTCCGAACTGGCTGAGTAGCCTGCTAGAACGGCTGCAAAAGCCCTAGCACGCAGAGATCATCAGCTATACCTGCGCAACCCAGGCCAATGTGCACCCATCCCATGTTGAAGTGAACTAGCGCGATTGCCATGCGTCTGCGCAAATATGGGATTGCGGGCAAAGCCTGATAGCTGTTTATCGGTACACGGCAGAAGTCCGCCAGTCACTCCCGCTGGAAAAGCCCGGAGCGGTAGGATGGCGTTGAGCGCAGCGATACCCATCAGCAGCAGATAAGCCAAACAAAACTGCCCTTGGTAATAAATGCAATCTTCGGTTTAAGGGCGTCACCCAACGACTCGAACGATCACGTGATGGGTATCGCTGAGCTCAACCCATCCTACGTACTCAGACATAGCCTTAAGAAATCGCCGCGAATACCACGTTTCAGAACTTACCGTGACGTCCTACACCCTCCTTAAACCGCTGCGCACCAGCCTGAGTTTCACCACTGGCGACCACTGCCATGCCGCCGGTAAATTCGTTGGTCATGGCCTGGGTAAACGGTAGGTCCCACTGCGCGTAGGCGCTGGCGCGGTCGGCGAGCATGCAACGTTGCGGGAAGCCGGCGATCTCCAGCGCCAGTTGCTGCGCGGCGGCCAACGCGTTGCCGGCTGCAACCACCCGATTGACCAGGCCCATGCTCAGCGCCTCCTCGGCCAATACCGAGCGGCCGGTGAGGATCAGATCCAGCGCGCGGCCCTGGCCGATAATCCGTGGCAAGCGCACGGTGCCACCGTCGATCAGCGGTACGCCAAAGCGCCGGCAGAACACCCCGAGCACAGCGTTATCGGCCATCACGCGCAGGTCGGCGAGCAGCGCCAGCTCCAGGCCGCCAGCCACCGCATGGCCTTCGATGGCGGCGATCAGCGGTTTGCTCAGCTGCATGCGGCTCGGCCCCATCGGGCCATCACCCTCGATTTCCAGGCGGTTGGCGCGCTCGACACCCTCGGCCACCGCGCCCAGGTCAGCACCGGCGCAGAAGCTCCCGCCCGCCCCGGCCAATACCGCTACCCGCGCCTGCTCGTCCGCTTCAAAGGCGCGCAAGGCCGCCGCTAGCGCCTCGGCAGTCGGCCGGTCAACCGCGTTGCGCACCTCGGCGCGATTGATAGTCAGGGTGGTGACCGGGCCGTTTTTTTCGATGATGACGCTCATGAACCACTCCCTAAAAAGCCAAAGGCCTGCATAGCCGGCCTTCACCTTAAAGCCCTGCGCGGTGGAAATCAGCCTGCTGGCCGATCTCCCCGCCAGAGTGGCGCAATCAGAGGGCGAACTTCTGCAGGTTGGCCATCATCTCTTTCATCGCTTCGATATTGTCCTTCGGATGGGCCGCGCCCTCGAAGTCGCAAATCTGCGCAAAGTTGGCCGCCACGTCTTCCGGGCTGTAGCCTTCACGCGGGTCGAAGCCGGCACCCAGGCTGCGCTCCCAGCGCACTTTACCCATCCAGCCACCGCCGACTTCGAACAGGCCGGAGGTTTCTTCGCAGGCGCTGCTGGCCAGGTACACCACCAGCGGGCTGACCAGCTCGGGCTTGAGCTGCTCGAATACCTGCGGCGGAATCAGCCCTTCGGTCATGCGCGTGCCGCCGGTAGGAGCGATGGCGTTGACCAGGATATTGTTCTTGCGCCCTTCGAGGGCCAGGGTGCGCGTCAGGCCATACAGGCCGAGCTTGGCCATGCCGTAGTTGGACTGGCCGAAGTTGCCGTAGATGCCCGAGGTAGACGCAGTGAAGATCACCCGGCCATAACCCTGCTCGCGCATATGCGGCCAGGCGGCGCGGGTGACCTTGTAGGCACCTTCGACGTGGACTTTGTAAACCAGGTCCCAGTCGGCGTCTTCCATCTTGTGGAAGGTCTTGTCGCGCAGGATGCCGGCGTTGTTGACCACCACATCGATGCGGCCAAAGGTATCCAGGGCGCACTGCACGATCTTCTCGCCGTCGGTCACCGAGTCATGGTTGGCCACGGCGGTACCGCCCGCAGCGCGGATTTCCTCAACCACCTTATCGGCCGCCGACGCATTGGCACCTTCGCCGTGGGTGCTGCCGCCCAGATCGTTGACCACCACCTTGGCACCATGCTGGGCGAACAGCAGCGCATGGGCGCGACCCAGGCCGCCGCCGGCCCCGGTGACAATTACAACCTGATCTTGAAAACGAATGGCGTCGCTCATGCAGCATTCCTCGGCAGATTAACAATGCCCCGAGTGTCCAGCAGTCACGCTCTGGTCACAATAGATACGAGCCGCGCTGAATGGTGCGCGATAAGCAGCGGGATAGTCAGGCTAAACAAAGGCTCTGTCCCAGACATGTGTTGTATGGGGCTGGCGCGCGTGGATTTCCCCGCTTTGCGCGGCTGCAGCCTGCATGCCTAGGAGCCTGTCGGGCTTGACCGTTCGTAGCGAGGGAAAGCCCGGATCGAGTCAGTTTTGTTGGTCTTTCGAGGCGAATAGCGAGCTATTTAACGAGAAAGAGCAGCAAAAATGGCCGAATCCGGCTTTTCCGCAGTAGAACAGTGTCAAGTCCGACAGGCTCCTAGGTAGGTTGGCGTTGAGCGCAGCGAAGCCCAACAGCTTGGGGCAGGATCGTTGGGCTTCGTCGCGTTGCTCCTCAACGGAACGCCACCCGACCCAACCTACGGCTTATCGCCCTTGCAACACGCTATTGGGACAGAACCTAAACAAAAGGCTGACCCGCAGGGTGAGCGCAACGAATAAAGCGCAGCTTACGAGCTGTAAATAAGCCTGACTCGTTTCACACGCCATTCGGGTCGCGCTGAAGTGCGTTAGTCGCAAGCGGCTTGCCGAGGTGGTTTTCAACTACCGGCTAACCGTTCACGGAATTGCAGGTAATGGACCAGCACCTGATTCGCTGCCTCGGTCTGCGGATAATGGCCGATCCCATCCAGCAACACGGTGTCCGGCTTGGCAATCAGCTCACGGTAACGCGCCACCATATGCGCGCCGGAGATCGGGTCAACGGCACCATCGATCACTCGCATCGGCACCACCGTGGCCTGCATCGCCGCTACCCAGCGATCGCGATTGACACGGCGCTCAGGTATATAACGGATCAGCCGGTGCATCACGCCTGGGCCGTCATTGGCGGCAATCAGACTCCAAAAATCATCCAGTTCACCGGCGCTCGGTTGAGTGTGCGGGCCGAATACCTTGGCAAAGCTGGCAGCGAGCTTTTTGCGGCTAAATAGCCGGCCAATTAGCGGACCAATGGGGCTAAGCAGCAGCTTCTGCACCAGCACCGGGTGATGGGTTTCCGGAAACAGGCCGCCATTAAGAAATACGCAACTGGCGAGCTGAATGTGCCCGTCCTGGTGCCGGGCCAACAACTCCTGCGCCACGCTGTCGCCATAGTCATGGGCCAGTACATGCACCGGCTCAGCAATACCCAGGTGCGCCAGCAGCGCCTGCTGCAGGTCGGCCTGCTCCAGCAGGCTGTAGGCATGGCCACGCGGTTTAGCCGAGTCGCCGAAGCCAAGCATGTCGCAGGTAATTACCTGGTATTTCTCGGCCAACGGAGCCCATAGACGATGCCAGTCCCAACTGGCGGTGGGAAAACCGTGAATCAGCAGCAGCGGCTCGCCCTGCCCGGCCGTCCAGTAGCGGATGCCATGACCGTTAAAACTGAAGTCCTGCCCCGCGCTGCGCCAATCCGCCAGGGCAATTCCTGGCAGCGCCGTCATGCTGCGTAACCCGGCATCTGTTGATCGAGCTTGCGCAGCAGCGCCGGCCACGGCAGTGCGCCGCCCATGCCCTGCGGGCTTTTCATCACCCCGGCAACCATCGCCCGGGCGCCGTCGAGCACCTGCTGGGGGATATGGATCAGCTCCGCCCCGCCGCTCTGTGCCATCACCTGAATTTCACAGGCGCGCTGCAGAATAAACATCATCAGAAACGCATCGGCGATGCTGCCGGCGGCGGTGAGCAGGCCGTGGTTGGGCAGGATCATAAAGTTCTTGTCGCCAAGATCGGCCTGCAAGCGCGCCTTCTCGTCATGGTTCAGCGCCACGCCTTCATAGCCGTGGTAAGCCAGGCTGGCGAGGACGAACAGCGACTGCTGCGACAGTGGCAACAGCCCCTGCTTTTGCGCCGAGACAGCGATACCGGCTGTGGTGTGGATATGCAGCACGCAACCCACGTCATGACGCACTTCGTGCACGGCGCTATGGATGGTGTAGCCGGCCGGATTGATGTCGAAGGGGCTGTCCACCAGCTTGTTACCGGCCAGGTCGATCTTCACCAGGCTGGAGGCGGTGATCTCGTGAAACATCAGGCCGTAAGGGTTAATCAGGAAATCCTCGCTGCCGGGAATCTTCGCCGAGATATGGGTGAAGATCAGATCATCCCAGCCATACAGGGCGATCAGCCGGTAGCAGGCGGCGAGGTCCATTCGGGCCTGCCATTCGGCGGCAGACACCTGATCCTTGAGGCTGACGACAGGCAGTGCGTGGGCAACGGTCATGATGGATTCCTCGGCTTTTGTTATTGAAGTGCCAAGGAGTCTAGCGAGGGATGCGGCAAAGGTGAGTCGCTCTGGCGGTGGTGGCCTTGCGGGTCAAACCTGCTCGGAGTATTGCCGCGCGTAGGGCGGCTTCGACGCGCAGCGACAACCCGCCAGCTTTTGCGTCGCGCCGATCAATCCATGCGGGCGGGCTGTATCAGGCCTGCAACGCCGCAATAAAGTCCGCCAGCCAGGGCTCGGCGTCGGTTTCCGGGGTCACGCTTTCGCTGCTGTCCAAGCGCAGCATCGGCTGCACTTCGCGGATGCCTAGCTCGGCATACAGCTCGCGCACCAGCTCGCCGCCGCCACAGAAGGTATCGCCATAACTGGAGTCGCCCAGAGCAATCACCCCGCCCGGCAAGCCGCACCAGGCGGGCAAATGGTCACGGATGGCGAAGTACAGCGGCTGCAGGTCATCCGGCAATTCGCCCATGCCAGTGGTCGAGGTCACCGCCAGAAACGCTTCAGGGGCAAAGGCCTGAATATCCGCCAGGCTGGCGCGAGGGTTATGCCAGGCTTCATGGCCGGCGGCCTTGAGCAGGCGCGCGGCGTGGCAGGCAACTTCCTCGGCGGTGCCGTACACCGAACCGGAAAGGATGACGATCTTCATGCAAAACTCCGATACAGTCAGAAGCAAATCAATAAGCCCGGCATTATGCCGCAAGTAGACAGCCCGCCCGGATGTTTTAGAATGCAGCCGACATAGACTGGGAAATCGCCTCATGATCAACGCCAAACTGCTGCAACTGGTGATCAACGCCTCCAACGACGGCATCGTGGTGGCCGAACAGGAAGGTGATGACAACATCCTGATCTATGCCAACCCCGCCTTTGAAAAACTCACCGGCTACGCCAGCGAAGACATCCTCTATCAGGATTGCCGCTTCCTCCAGGCCGGCGACCGCGACCAGCCAGGCCTGGACGCTATCCGTGAAGCGGTGAAGACGCACCGTCCGTGCCGGCAGATCATCCGTAACTACCGCAAGGACGGCAGCGTGTTCTGGAACGAGCTGTCGATCACCCCAGTGGTCAACGATGCCGACCAGTTGACCTACTACATCGGCATCCAGAAGAACGTTACCGAGCAGGTCGAAGCCCAGGAACGGGTCAAGGAACTGGAAGCCGAGCTGGCGGCCCTGAAGGCCGAACTGGCACGCTTTCAGGCGATGACCGGCAGCAACTAATTTCCAGACCCGCGGTCACAACAACTATCTAGGGATTGATATAGCATGCAAGAACAGGCACTCCTGACCCAGGCAGAACTGGCCTTTATCAGCCAACTGCACCACCCCGCGACCACCGAGCAACGCAGCCAATTGCAGTTGTCTGTGGATATTGGCAGACAGCTCAGCGAATTACTCTCGCATTGCGCCGTCAATGAGCGGCTGAGCCTGCATGCGCATATTGCCAACCAGCACCTGACCTTCAACCTGAACCTCAGCCAGGATGAGCAGAGCACGCCCTGCCTGCAGCTCAGCGCGCCACAGATTTTCGATGAGGGCGACATCAACCGCGCCTGGCGCTCGCTCCTGACCGAACCGCTGCCGCTGCACAAACCCAACGCGCAGCCCAGCGACCTGTGGATTCATCAGCTGTCGATGCATGGCGCACTGATCGAGCATCGGGCACGGCGCAAAGCCCCCAAGCGCTTTCACCTGGTTTTGCCGGTAGACGAGCACACGCCGATTGCCGTAACCGGGGTTTTCGTCCGCGAAACCGAAAATGGCTTGCTGGCTTACCAGCTGCACACGCTAGACCCGCAAAGCGATGAGCAACTGCGCCAGTTCATCTACCAGCAACATCGCCTTCTGGAACAGCGACAGCCCGCGCTTTGACCCTTGAGCTTTTTATTTCACGCAAAAAAAGACCCACAATAATGCGGGCCTAAAATGCAGGCGAAACGCCTGCAGCAGGGATAAAAAAATCCGATAACCGAAAATGGGCGAAACCTGTGGCTATCGGATTGCGCAGTCGTTTTAGGCAGCAAACTCCTCTTCGCTGAAGGCCATCAGCGTGGCTTTGCCAGCCTTGACCTCAGCCAGCAGGCTGTCGGTTTCAGTCAGGGTACGCGCCATAAAGAAATCCGCAGACTTCAGCTTGGCGCCGTAGAACAGGGTTTCCGTGCTGCCGGCCGCCAGCTTGGCCTTGGCCACGGCAGCCATACGCGCCCACATCCAGGCCAGGCTCGTCAGGGCGAATAGACGCAGGTAAGGCGTGGCCGCCGCACCCGCTTGCTCGGGGTCTTTCATCCCCTCGCTGGCGATCCACAGCGTGGCTTGCTGCAATTGCTTGAGTGCAGCACCCACCGCAGGCACATGCTCGGCCCCGGCATTGGCCTTGAGCCAACCCTCAACCAAAGCAAAGTAATTACGCACCGCGCGACCGCCACCCAGGCCCAGCTTGCGCCCGACCAGATCGAGCGCCTGAATGCCGTTGGTGCCTTCGTAGATGCGGGTGATGCGCGAATCACGCACCAGTTGCTCGATGCCCCAGTCCTCGGTGAAGCCAGAGCCACCGAGCACCTGCAGGCCTTCGTTGGCGCAGTTGAAACCTTCATCGGTGAGGAAGGACTTCACCACCGGAGTCAACAGCTGCACCAAGTCATCAGCCTGCTCACGTACGGCAGGGTCTTCATGGTCATGGGCGACGTCTTCATGCAGCCCGGTGAAATACGCCAGCGCGCGGCAACCTTCGATCATCACCTTCTGACGCAGCAACATGCGCCGTACATCCGGGTGCACGATGATCGGATCGGCCGGCTTGTCCGCCGCTTTCGGGCCGGACAGCGAGCGACTCTGTAAGCGTTCTTTGGCAAAACCCAGGCTGACCTGATAGGCGCTTTCAGCAATACCCAGTCCCTGCATGCCAACCATCAGGCGCGCCGAATTCATCATGGTGAACATGCACTTGAGGCCCTTGTTCGGCTCGCCGATCAGCCAACCCTGAGCACCTTCGAAATTCATTACGCAGGTGGCGGAGCCCTTGATGCCCATCTTGTGTTCCAGGCCGCCGCAGGACGCCGGATTACGGCTGCCGTCTTGAAGAAACTTGGGCACCAGAAACAGCGAAATACCCTTCACGCTATCCGGTGCATCTGGCAGCTTGGCCAGTACCAGATGCAGAATATTGTCGACTAAGTCGTGCTCACCGCCGGTGATCCATATCTTGGTACCACTGATGGCATAGCTACCGTCTACCTGGGGTACAGCGCGGGTGCGGATCAGGCCCAGGTCGGTGCCGCACTGCGGTTCGGTCAGGCACATGGTGCCGGTCCATTCGCCGCTGATCAGTTTAGGTAGGTAGCGCTCCTGCAGCTCACGAGCACCATGGGCGGTCAGCGCATTGATCGCACCATGGGTCAAGCCTGGATACATGCCCAATGACAGATTGGCTGAGCAGACCATCTCCTCGACCATCATGTTCAACACATGGGGCAAACCCTGACCGCCAAACTCGGGGGTACAGGCCAGTGCGGTCCAGCCACCTTCGGCGAATTGCTGATAAGCGGCGCGGAAACCATCCGGCGCCTTCACCGATTTACTCTGCGGATCATAGGTGCAGCCCTGCTTGTCACCTGGGCCATTGAGCGGTGCCAGCACGTTTTCCGCCAGCTTGGCGGCTTCTTCCAAAATGGCGCCACCGAGGTCGTCTCCGAACTCGCGCTGACTAGGCAGCGACTGCAAGGTGGCATAAGCGTTGAGCACCTCGTCAAAAACGAAACGCATGTCACGAAGGGGTGCGCGGTATTGAGTCATGTTGCTAGTCCTCACGCTGCATAAACTATACATAAACAAACAATGTAGAGCTTTTGTATAGCCAAAGACCCCAGATAGCAAGCACTTTTCTGTACAAGCTGTACAACTAACCGGAATCGACAATAAATTACAGACACACGAAAACGCAGCCGCCATAACGGCGACCGTGCTTATTCAGGCGTGCTTAATAGAAGAAATCAGGTATCCAGGTGGCCAGCCAGAAACTGCTGCAGGCGGCGCTGCATCAGGCGCCCTTCATTGCCCAGGCAGGCAATCGGGGAACCGCTGAGGCTTTCCTCGGCCAGGTCGGCACCATCGCCGGCCATCACCAGCGGGCAATCCAGCGCCAACGCCAGACGCGAGAGCACCTTGGGCAGGTCATCGCTGGGCGGCTGATTGGAGAACAGCACCAGGGCCTGGGGCTGCATTTTTTCGCAGATCAGGGTTAGCTCTTCCAGCGGCTGACCCAGCCCCAGCACGCTGACGGCGGTGTCGGAGCTGCTTAGCAGCAACCCGGCGACCAAGAGCTCCAGCTCGCGGCAATGGCCTGGCAAGGCTGCCAGCAACACGCGCTCCTCGACCTGAGCGCGTAACACCTGCAAGCGCTGCAAGGTACGGGCACGTAGGAAGGTATCGAGAAACAGCCATTCGCTGGTCTGGCCGTACTCGTCCTGGCGCAGCAACAGCTCCTGCCATAGCGGCATCAGGATGTCCTGAAACACCACCGGCAGCGGATAGCTGGAGAAAATCTGGCCGTACAGACGGTCCAGACGCAGCTCGTCAAAAACACTGATGGCGTGGCGCAGCTGGGCTTGCCACTCGCCCCACTCACTGGCGCTGACCTCTTCATAGACCGGTGAACTGGCGGATCTGATTGAGCTGCTTTTGGCCAAAATCTTGCCAACCTTGCTCACCGCCACACCGCGCTCGATCCAGGCCAGGATGCTGCGCACCGACTCGATATCCACCTGCGAATACAGGCGATGACCACTGTCGGTGCGGGTTGGCTGGATCAGCCCATAGCGCCGTTCCCAGGCCCGCAGGGTGACTGGGTTGACGCCAGTCAGGCGCGCCACCTCACGGATAGGAAATAACTCTTCCTGCTTGAGGGCACTCGAAGCCAGGGACGCAGTACCAACATGATCGGACATGGGCGCAGGTATCACAGAAAAAATGTTGCGCGCATTGTAACTCAGCTATTTCCGGCATACTTTGTACAAGACCTATACAAAGAGTTAAACCATGAACAAGCAACCCTGCTGGCCCTTGACCCTCTACTACGATGGCGACTGTCCGCTGTGCGCCCGCGAGATTCAACTGTTACGCCAGCGCGCCGATGTGCAGCGTCTGTGCCTGGTCGATATCAGCCTCAACGACTTTCATCCTGAGTCCGTCGGCCACAGCCGAGAAACCCTGCAAAACCGCCTGCATGCCCGCTTCGCTAACGGCCAATGGGTCACCGGCCTGGATGCCACGCTGTGGAGCTGGCGCGCAGCCGGCCTTGGCCGCTGGGCCACGCCGCTGACCTGGCCGGCATTGCGGCCGCTGCTGGAACTTGGCTACCGACTGTTCTGCCGGCTACGCCCATACCTCGACTGGCTGCCCCACCCGGACGCCAGTCGGCGCTGTAAAAGCGCCGCATGCACCGTCAGCAAAAAACCGCGCTAAGAACATCAGCGCAACTTGATCCACAGCCCTGGATCAGGTCCAAGCAACTCAGGGCGCCCGATAATTTCATCGTGGCTTTCCGGCTGCAACAACAACATCTGCCGCACCCCGCAACAGCGCAGGCGCGCCTTGAGCAAGGCCAGCCCAGGCCATAACGGACGCCCCAGCGCATACTCCAGCGTGCACACGCCGCCCGTCGTGCTGACCACCTGCACCTTGTAGCCAGAACAGCGCAGGGTGAGCACCTCGACATGGCGCACACGCCCGCGCAGCACTGCAATACTCAATTGCCAAGGCTTCATAACGGCACACACCTGTACAGTAAAACCACTCTTGTACATAATAAAAACAATTTTATTCAGCCCGCCTGCACAAAAAATAGCGATACAGCTCAATGAAATAGGGCGAATGGTTTGAAATAGACCAGTACCCGCACAGGCCGCATGGTTGTACAAAGCCAACTGCTGGTATAACTTTATGCTTGGTTCAGTCGAGGCCACGTCCTACTGGTCAGGTAACCCGGCGTAGCGTCGCTGAACCCACCCTTTTCTTTCTGCCGAGTTGAGCATGAGCGTCAGCGCCGCCCCCATCCTGATAACCGGAGCCAGCCAGCGTATCGGCCTGTACTGCGCCGAACGCCTGCTTGATGACGGTCACGCCGTGATCGTCACTTACCGCAGTGAACGTGATGGCATTGATGCACTTAAGCAACGCGGCGCCCTGGCCCTGCAGGCGGACTTCGCCAGCGAAGCTGGCATTCTGGCCTTTATAGAACAGCTCAAAACGCACACCGACAGCCTACGCGCCATCGTGCACAACGCCTCCAATTGGCTGGTGGAAACGCCGGGCGAGGAAGCCGCTGCCTTCCAGCAGCTATTTAATGTGCACATGCTCGCGCCGTACCTGATCAACCTTCACTGCGCAGCATTGCTAAATCGTTCGACGCCCGCCGATATCGTACATATCAGCGATGACGTGGCGCGCAAGGGCAGCGCCAACCGGCCCGCCTACTGCGCCAGCAAGGCCGGGCTGGACAGTCTGACGCTGTCGTTTGCCGCACGCTTCGCGCCGCTGATCAAGGTCAACGGCATTGCTCCAGCGCTGATCATGTTCAACCCGGACGACGACGCCGACTACCGCAACAAAACCCTGAACAAATCGGCACTGGGCATCGAACCCGGGCCACTGGTGATCTACCAAAGCCTGCGCTACCTGCTCGACAACCCCTACATCACCGGTACCACACTGACTGTCAACGGCGGCCGCCATCTTAAATGAGCCTGGCCGAGAGGACCCTGCAATGACCCCAGAACTGCCCGACCACTACCGCGAGATCCTTCTTGGCGTCGGTGAAAACCCCGAACGCGAAGGCCTGCTGGATACGCCCAAGCGTGCCGCCAAGGCCATGCAATACCTGTGTAACGGTTACCACAAAAGCCTGGAGGAAGTGGTCAACGGCGCGCTGTTCGAGTCGGATAACGACGAGATGGTGATCGTCCGTGATATCGAGCTGTATTCGCTGTGCGAGCACCATATGCTGCCGTTTATCGGCAAGGCTCACGTGGCCTACATCCCCACCGGCAAAGTGCTCGGCCTGTCGAAAGTGGCACGCATTGTCGACATGTATGCACGGCGCCTGCAGATCCAGGAAAACCTCACCAAGCAGATCGCCGATGCGATCCAGCAGGTCACCAATGCCGCCGGCGTGGCCGTGGTGATCGAAGCCAAACACATGTGCATGATGATGCGCGGCGTGGAGAAGCAGAATTCGGTGATGACCTCCTCGGTCATGCTTGGAGCCTTCCGTGAATCCTGCAACACTCGCCACGAATTCCTGCAACTGATCGGACGGAGCAAGTAATGCCGCGACTGGAACCTGGGATGGCGCGCATCCGCGTCAAGGACCTGCGCCTGCGCACCTACATCGGCATCAAGGAAGAGGAGATCAATAACAAGCAGGACGTGTTGATTAACCTGACCATCCTTTATCCGGCAGTAGACGCGGTGCGTGACAACGATATTGACCACGCCCTCAACTACCGCACCATCACCAAGGCAGTGATCCGCCACGTCGAAGAAAACCGCTTCGCCCTGCTGGAGCGCATGACCCAGGAAATTCTCGACCTGGTCATGGCCAACCCGGACGTGCGCTACGCCGAAGTGGAAGTGGACAAGCTGCACGCCCTGCGCTTTGCCGAATCGGTGTCCATCACCCTCGCTGGGCACCGCTAAATAGAACGCTGAAAAATCCCTGGATGATTCCCGGCGCATCCGCGCCGGGTCGTTGCCGCCAGGCGGGCATGCTTTTATCATCGCCGCCACGCACTCCCGCCTGTCTTTAGAGAGCATCGCCATGACCGAGCAAGAACGCCTCGAACTTGAAGCCGCCGCCTTTCGCAGCCTGGTGCAACACCTGCGCTCACGCCCAGACGTGCAGAACATCGACATGATGAACCTCGCCGGTTTCTGCCGTAACTGCCTGTCCAAGTGGTTCAAGGCCGCAGCCGACGACATCGGCGTCGCCATCACCCCGGATGAAGCACGTGAAGAGGTCTACGGCATGCCGTATGCCGAGTGGAAAGCCAAATACCAGAAGGAAGCCAGCGCCGAGCAACAGGCTGCCTTCAGCAAAGGAAAAAAGTAATGAGCAGCCTCAACGACTTTTGCGCCAAGCTGCGCAGCGAACACTTCACCTTCGCCGAAACCCTGGCGTTTATCGCTGAGCACTACCAGTACCAGGCCAGCGCCTTCAGCAATGGCAACGTACACAATCCTGCAGGACAGAACGAAGGCTCGTGCAAGACCCTTGGCCTGGCCCTACTCGAAGGTCTGAGCGTGGAAGAAACCCTGCTGTGCTTTGGCGAACATTACCGCAGTGTGCTGGCAACCCCGAGCGGCAGCGACCACGGCAATATCCGCGCGTTGATGGATACCGGCCTGGCTGGCGTGCGCTTCGAGCAACCATCGCTGCAGCGCAACAGCTTGTAATCACTCGCCAGAGCCGGCGCGCAAGAACTTGCGCAACTGTCGCCAAAAGCTGACAGACACCACACTTAAACTCCCTTATGCTGCGCGCCATTACTTGAACGAGAACGCCAGGGAAGGTGCTCGGTGCTGCTTTATTGCCGCGCTTCCCCGGTTTCTCCTCCCCTACCTGGCTTGGAGTCGCTTAGATGCAGCAAACCTTGGTATGGAAACCATGGCACAACCCCGGCGTGGAAAATCTGCGCCTGAACATCGATGAACACGGCATCAACGCCACCAGTAATCTGATGCAGAGCCTGCAAGGCCACAGCATCGCCGCCACCTACGTGCTCAGCTGCGACCCACGCTGGCGCTTTCGCCGCCTGTGGTTGAAGGTCGACAACCACGGTCAACGCAGCCTCAACCTCAAGCGCGACATCCGTGGCAACTGGTTTCACAACGGCGAACCACGCCCGGACCTCAGCGAATGTCAGCAGGTGATGCTCTCTGAATCCCCCTTTACCCACACCCCAGCCCTGCAGCGCTGCGCCCTGGAAACTGGGCAGAGCGAACTGATGCAAGTCGCCTATGTCGACCTGCTAACGCTCAAAGTGGAAGCGCGTAGCCAGCGCTACCAGCGCCTGCGCGAAGAAGGCGGGAGAACCCTATATCGCAGCGAAGCCCAGGGTAAAAAGAGCAGCGAACTGACCGTCGACGAACACGCTCTGTTGGTCAAAGCCAGTGACCAGTTTCTGCGCATGAGTTCGCGGGATTTGAAACTCAATACCTGGGTTTAAGCAGACCGCAAACAGCAATAAGCCTCGATTCAATCGAGGCTTATTGCATTTTCAGTTCGCGCAGAGGGTGCTTACAAAAGTAGCGAGCGAAGGTCAGGCAAGGCAAAAATGGCTGAAGAAGCGGAATTTACGGGTTGTAAATGAGCAGTCCGAAGCCATTTTTAGCGTGAAAGAATCCATCTGACAGACGAGCGCGAACCTGCCGGACACCAGCAAAAAAACACTCGGGGGTGGTTTAGCTCGGCAGGTAGCCGAACTTCTCCAGTGCCCTGAGCCAGCGAGCTGAATTGCGTTTGACCGACAAGGCTTCATAGTCCAGGGCGCTGTCCCGGTAGTGTTCGCGCCGCTTGAGCATGTAGTAGACGGTACGTAGCAGTTTGTGAGCCAAGGCGATGATCGCGCGCTTGTAGCCACGTCGAATCACCAGTGCCTGGAACTTGGTTTTGAATACCGATGCAGTGCGGCTGGCCGAGTGCGAGAATTCGCATAACAACCGCCGCACATGAGCATTGCCCTTACGTATCTTTCCAGGTTTGTGTTTACCTGCAGACTCGTTGTTGCCTGGACAGATGCCCACCCAGGAGGCTAATCGATCAGCGCTACCAAAGGCGTCCATGTCACTGCCGATCTCAACGATGAGTAGCGCCGCGCCGATCAAGTCAACGCCGGGCAGGGTCTGCAAAAGAGACAGGGCATTGCGCTCGCTATCGAGTTCGCTGAGCAGGCGGGCTTCGAAACGGGAAATCCGCGCTTCAAGCTCTTCAATGTGCTGCATCAACTCGTCGAGCACAAAACAGTGGCTGGCCGTCGGTTCTCCTTGCAGCGCCTCGAACAGCTCTTCACGGCTGGCCTTCAGGCGGCGCGTGGCGAACTTGAGCACTTCGTGTACGGGCTGACCCGCAATGATCGCCTTGACCATGGCCCGCGCAGAACGCCCATGCAGGTCGCTCACCACGACGCCGAGACGCACCCCGCTGTCGCTCAACACCTTGTGCAAGCGGTTCTTCTCCGAGGCCAACTGGCTGACCAGCTTCTGCCGCTGCCTGGCAATCAGGCGCAACTCGCGCAGCTTGGCCGGCGGCACAAACGAGCCACGCAAGAGCCCAGCGCGCGCCAGGATCGCCAGCCAGTGAGCATCGGCTATGTCCGTTTTGCGCCCAGGTACATTTTTGACATGCCGAGCATTGACCACCTTGGCCCTGATACCCACCGCTTCCAGGGCCGCATAGGGGCTCTTCCAGTAAACGCCGGTGCTCTCCATCACCACATCGTCCGGCTGCAGAGCCGCTACCCACTCGGCCAGCGCCCGACGATCACGCTTGAACGCGCCAAACTGACGGTGCTCGACTGTGATGCGACCATCCGTCTCTTCAATCACCGCGCAGGCAGTGATCTGGGCCTGATGCACATCCAGTCCAACCACACGTTTATAAAGGGCAATCAATTCCATACCCCACCCCTCTGCTGTCTACACTCAAGATCGGGAAGGTGGCGGTGATCGAACTGAATGAGCCTGAAGGGAACAAGTCCCCAACGGCCTATTTAGCGTTCGCTCTCGAAAGAGGCAATCCGGGGTACGAGTCAGTTCGCTGGATCATGTTAACGACGGGGTGTCTCCGCCAAAAAAACTAGCGACCTCTCACCGCCACCTTCCCTATCTATAGCTCTCTTTCATCATCAGGGGTGGCGGGGCTGCCATGACTGTTAACGCAGCATGGCCGAGCGCAGTAATTTATAAGCAGCCTCTTACTGGCCGTCGAGATAACGCTCAACATCCAGCGCCGCCATGCAGCCGGCACCTGCCGAGGTAATTGCCTGGCGGTAGACGTGATCGGCCACATCACCGGCAGCAAATACGCCGGAAATGCTGGTGGCGGTGGCATTGCCTTCGCGGCCGCCATTGACCACCAGATAACCGTCCTTCAGCGCCAGCTGCCCCTCGAACAACGAAGTGTTCGGCGTATGGCCGATAGCGACGAACAGGCCATCGACGCTCAGCTCAGCATGGCTGTCATCCTTGAACTTGATACGCACACCGGTGACGCCCATGTTGTCGCCCAGCACCTCGTCCACTTCAGCATGCAGTTTGAGTACGATCTTGCCTTCAGCCACCCGTGCTTGCAGTTTGTTCTGCAGGATCTTCTCCGCGCGGAAGCTACCACGGCGGTGAATCAGGGTGACCTTGCTGGCAATATTGGCCAGGTACAGCGCCTCTTCCACCGCCGTATTGCCACCACCGACCACCGCGACTTCGCGGTTGCGGTAGAAGAAACCATCGCACGTGGCGCAAGCGGAAACGCCCTTGCCCATAAAGCTTTCTTCGCTGGGCAGCCCCAGGTAACGGGCGCTGGCACCGGTGGCGATGATCAACGCATCGCAGCTGTAGGTGCCGCTATCACCCACCAGGGTGAACGGCTTACCGGCCAGGTCCACGGCATTGATATGGTCATAAACGATTTCCGTCTCGAAGCGCTCGGCATGCTCCTGCATGCGCTGCATCAGCGCAGGGCCCGTCAGGCCGTGCACATCACCCGGCCAGTTATCCACCTCGGTGGTGGTGGTCAGTTGGCCGCCGGCCTGCAGGCCGGTGATCAGCAGCGGTTTGAGATTGGCCCGCGCGGCATACACCGCAGCGCTATAGTCGGCAGGGCCGGAGCCCAAAATGATCACGCGAGCATGACGAGTGACAGACATCAACAGCTCCTCCCGGCAATACCGGCAGCAATAAAAAGGGGCTTACCGGAATACCTAGGAGCCTGTCGGACTTTCTGACTCTTCCTTGCGCTGAAAGTATTCGCGACAATCAAGGCCCTGCAATCGAGAGCCCCGCTGATGAGCCGTTTTGTCCTTGCTGACCGAGACACTGCGTATTTACTACCGCCTTCGGTGAACGAGTGGTTGCCGGCGGATCACTTGGCGCGGTTCGTGGTCGAGGTCATCGAGCAACTCGATTTGAGCGAGCTGACTGGGCAGTATGCGGGGCGGGGTTCAGCTGCCCACCATCCGGCCGTACTCCTGGGGCTGCTGATATACGGCTACGCCAATGGCGTGCACTCCAGCCGCAAGATCGAACGCGCGACCTATGACTCGGTAGCGTTCCGTTATCTGGCGGCCAACACCCACCCCGATCACGACACCTTGGCCACGTTCCGTCGACGTTTCCGGCAGCAGGTTGAATCGCTGTTCGTCCAGGTGCTGATGCTGGCGCGCGAGATGAAGCTGCTCAAGCTCGGTCATATCGCCCTCGACGGCACCAAGATCGAGGCCAACGCCAGTAAGCACAAGGCCTTGTCCTGGGCGCACGCCAACAAGATCGAGGCGCAGTTACGCCAGGAGGTCCAGCAGTTGCTGGCGCTGGCCGAGAACAGCGACTGCGCCGCCGTACCCGATGGCATGGATGTGCCGGCGGAGATTGCCCGGCGCGAAGATCGGCTCAGCGCGATAGCCCAGGCCAAAGCGAAGATCGAGCAACGTGCAGCTGAGCGACACGCCATTGAGCAACAGCAATTCGAGACCAAGACGGCCAAGCGTGAGGCCCAGCGCAAGGCTGGAAAGAAACCACGCGGCAAGGATCCAGAACCGCCCGCAGCGGGCCCCAAAGACAGCGATCAAGTCAATCTGACCGATGAAGAGTCACGCATCATGCCCGTCTCCGGTGGCGGCTTCGAGCAGAGCTATAACGCTCAAGCCGGGGTCGACACCGAGACGATGCTGGTGGTCACACAGCATGTAACCCAGGCCTGCAACGACAAGCGCGAAGTGGTTCCCACGCTACAGCGCATAGCCACCTTGCCCGCCGAATTAGGCGAGGTGAAAAGCCTGATTGCGGACAGCGGCTTCTTCAGCCAGGCCAACGTGAGCGCCTGCCACGAAGCCAAGGTCGAACCGCTTCTGGCGCTCAAACGCGAGTCGCACCACACCCCGGTACTGGAGCGCTTTGCCACCGACTCGCCGCTACCACAGACGAGTAACCCAGTCGAACAGATGGCTCACCGACTGAGCACGCAAGAAGGTCGAGCGCTGTACAGGCTACGCAAACAGACGGTCGAACCGGTGTTTGGCATCATCAAGCGAGTGATGGGCTGGCGGCAGATGAGCATGCGCGGCCTGGCCAACGCCCAGGGCGAATGGAGCCTGGTGACCATGGCCTGGAACATCAAGCGTTTGCATGTGCTACGCGCGATGTAACGCGGCCGAAAAGTACGCCCACCCGCGTCCAGGCAGCTGCTCAGGTGCACGAACGGACCGCCTGGGTTCGCGATAGTCAACTCGGATGCTTAGAAAGAACGACCCCGAGCAATCAAAGACCTAAACCCGCGCTGTCATTCCTTTTCGGGTTAAGTCCGACAGGCTCCTAGGGGAAGGCAGTAAGGTCGGAAGCCCCGCAAAGGGATGCTGCGCAGCCTATGCCCGCCCAGGGCACGGCGGAAATATGCCTTGCCAATGCCCTGCATAGGCAAGCGCTATAACGCGCCCAGGCAATCGTTAGCGCCCGTTGCAGAGGCTTTCACCTGCAACACAAAGCCGGTAAGGTCGGCGCGACTTCAACCTCGCGGAGACTCACCCCCATGCCTGCTCCCGTACTGACCGGCCCGCAATACCTCAGCGAGGGCCTGAAACTGGTCCTGAGCCCTGGCTTGCGGCTGTTTGTGCTACTGCCCCTGACGATCAATCTGATCCTGTTTATTGGCCTGATTTACCTGGCCATGCAGCAGTTCGGCGGTTGGGTCGACACCTTTATGCCCAGCTTGCCGAGCTGGCTGAGCTTTCTCGAATACGTGCTGTGGCCACTGTTTGTAGTGCTGGTGCTACTGATGGTGTTTTTCACCTTCACCCTGCTGGCCAATATCATCGCCGCGCCGTTTAACGGCTTTCTCGCAGAGAAGGTCGAAGTGGTGGTACGCGGCCAGGACGACTTTCCGCCGTTCAGCTGGGCCGAGCTGATGGCCATGGTGCCGCGCACCATGGGCCGCGAGCTGCGCAAGCTGGGCTACTTTCTGCCGCGCGCCATTGGCCTGCTGGTCCTGAGTTTTATCCCGGTGGTCAACCTGATCGCCGCGCCGCTGTGGCTGCTGTTTGGCGTGTGGATGATGGCGATTCAGTACATCGATTACCCGGCGGACAACAACAAGATGAGCTGGCAAGACATGCTCGCCTGGTTGCGTGAGAAGCGCTGGCAGAGCCTGGGCTTTGGCGGCATCACCTACGCCGCCTTGCTGGTGCCCGGCCTGAATATCCTGATGATGCCGGCAGCCGTGGCCGGCGCCACGGTGTTCTGGGTGCGTGAGCGCGGCGAGTAGCCCACGCAGCGGTCACAAACCCGCAACGTTACCGTCATAACTGCTACATAGCCGCAGCCGACACTGCGGCCATGAACACATCCTCATTATCTGTCGCACTGATCACTGAAACCTTCCCGCCGGAAATCAATGGCGTGGCCAACACCCTCGGTCGTCTGGTCGACGGCTTGCGCGGCCGTGGTCATCGTGTGCAGCTGGTGCGTCCGCGACAGAGCGTCGACCCGCGCGGTGCGGTCGATCAGGATCTGTTGCTGACCCGAGGTTGGCCGCTGCCCGGTTACCCCGGCTTGCAGTGGGGGCAGTCGTCGATGCACAAGCTCTTGCGCAACTGGCAACGCCAGCGCCCGGATGTGCTGTATATCGCCACTGAAGGGCCGCTGGGGCTGTCCGCCCTGCGCGCCGCGCGGCGCTTGCATATCACGGTGGTCAGCGGTTTTCACACCAACTTCCAGCAATACACCGGGCACTATGGCTTCAGCCTGCTGACCCGCGCACTGACCAACTACCTGCGCTGGTTTCATAACCGCTCGCAGATGACCCTGGTGCCCAGTGTCAGCCAGCAGATCGAGCTGCAGCGGCGCGGTTTCGACAATCTGCAGCTGCTCTCGCGGGGTGTCGACAGCCAGCTGTTCCACCCGGCCAAACGCTGCGCGGCCTTGCGCGAACAATGGGGCCTGACGGAGCAGGACATTGCCATCCTGCATGTCGGTCGTCTAGCCGCAGAAAAGAACCTGACCCTGCTCAGCAAGAGCTTTCAGGCGCTACAGCAGGCGCACCCGCAGCGGCGGCTGAAACTGATTTTGGTCGGCGATGGCCCGCAGCGCGCCAGCCTCCAGCAGCAACTGCCCGACGCCGTGTTCTGCGGCCTGCAACGCGGTGAAGAACTGGCAGCACATTACGCCTCGGGTGACCTGTTTTTGTTTCCCAGCCTGTCGGAAACCTTTGGCAATGTGGTGCTCGAAGCTCTGGCCTCAGGGCTTGGCGTGGTGGCGTTCGATCAGGCAGCGGCCGCCCAGCATATCCGCCACGGACATAGCGGCGCGCTGGCGGGGGCCGAGGATCAACAGGGCTTTATCGACGCTGCCAGCTGGCTGCTGACCGACCACGAGGGCCTGCGCCGGGTACGCCTGAATGCGCGACTACATGCTTCACGCCAGGGCTGGCCGGCGATTGTTGAGCTGTTCGAGCAGCACCTGTGCAGCGCCATGCAGCCTGTGCAGGAGTTGCCGGCCGGCAGAACGCAGCATTGACGCCCCTGTAGGAGCGGGCCATGCCCGCGAAAAGCATTATCTGAAACAGCAGCAAAAGCTAACGGCTAAAGCCCCTCCTACAACAGAGCGTAGGTTGGGTTGAGGAGCAACGCGACGAAGCCCAACACATCCTGCATGCACCTGTTGGGCTTCGCTACGCTCAGCACCAACCTACCTACGCCTGGTCATCCGGAACAATTTCGGGACTACTCACCGGCCCATACAACACATGATTGAAGCAAAGCCTACAACAGCACATCCAGACGCTTGATCAGCCGCACTTCCTGCGCGCTGATCGCCGCGCCGTAGGCCAGCACTTCCACACCCGCACTCACCGCTTCACGCAACGCAGCGGCATAGGCGGGGTCGATTTCCTCGGCCGGGCGCACTGCATCGATATCTGTCAGATTCACGCAGTACAGCTGCACCGCACGAATCCCTTCACGGGCCAGCGCAGCCAGCTCACGCAGGTGTTTGGCGCCGCGCTCGGTGCGTGCATCGGGAAAGGCGGCGACGCGAGTATCGGCAAACCCCAGAGTGACGCTCTTAACTTCAACAAACGCCGCACCTGTCGGGTAGTCCAGACGAAAGTCGATCCGGCTGCGTTCCTGGCCGTAAGGCACTTCGCGTTTGAGCTGGGTAAAGCCGTTTAACTCGCAGATCAACCCGGCGCGCAGGGCTTCTTCCACCAGAGCATTGGCGCGCCCGGTGTTTATTACCGCTAAACGACCGTGGGGTGTTTCGCCGATCTCCCAGGTACCTGGCAGCTTGCGCTTGGGGTCATCGCTGCGACTAAACCAGATACGCGCGCCTTCGCTCATGCAATTGAGCATCGAGCCGGTATTGGCGCAGTGGATGGTCAGTAGCTCACCGCTGGCAGTCTCGATATCGGCGAGAAAGCGCTTGTAGCGGCGCAGCAGTCGGCCTTCTTCCAGCGGCGGCTCAAACTGCATGGGGCCGCCAACTGATCAGGCCACGCTTGATGCGATCCACCGCCTGCTGCAGGCGCGGCAAGTCCTGGGTGTAGGCGAAACGCACATGCTGCGTGGCCTGATAGCGGCCAAAATCCAGGCCGGGGGTAAAGGCCACATGCTCGGTTTCCAGAAAGTGCTGGCAGAAGGCAAAGGCATCGCCGCCGAAGGCGCTGATATCGGCATATAAATAGAAGGCGCCCTCTGGCTCCACGGCGATCTTGAAACCCAATTCACGCAGCGCCGGCAGGAGGAAATCGCGGCGACGCTGAAACGCGTGGCGGCGCTGCTCGAAAATTTCCAAGGTTTGCGGCTGAAAACAGGCCAAGGCGGCATGCTGGGCCATGCTTGGCGCGCTGATATAGAGGTTTTGCGCCAATTTCTCCAGCTCCGGCACAGCGGCTGGTGGCGCTACCAGCCAGCCCAAGCGCCAGCCGGTCATACCGAAATACTTGGAAAAACTGTTGAGTACAAAAGCCTCGTCATCCACTTCCAGCACGCTGGCTGCATCTACGCCGTAGGTCAGGCCGTGGTAGATCTCATCCACCACCAGATGGCCGCCACGCGCTTTCAACGCCTGCGACAGCCCGCCCAGCTCGTCACGGCTAAGCAAGGTGCCTGTGGGGTTAGCTGGCGATGCCACCAGCGCGCCGACGCTATCCTGGTCCCAATATCGCTCAATCAGGCCGGGCGTTAGTTGATAACGCACGTCCGGGCCAACCGGCACCAGCTGCGCCGCGCCTTCAACCAGGCGAAGAAAGTGACGGTTACAGGGATAACCCGGGTCAGCCAGCAGCCAGTGCTTGCCGGGATCGACCAAGAGACTCGTAGCCAGCAGCAAGGCCCCCGAACCGCCCGGGGTAACCAGAATACGCTCGGGGTCTATGCTCAGTTGATAGCGTTGCGCGTAGAAGCCGGCAATGGCTTCACGCAGGGCGGGCAGGCCGCGCGCGGCGGTATAACGGGTGTGCCCATCGGCCAGGGCTGCCTGCCCGGCGGCGATGATTGGCGCGGCGGTGGTGAAATCCGGCTCACCGATTTCCAGGTGAATCACATCATGACCGTCGGCCTGCAATTGATTGGCACGGGCTAGCAGGGCCATCACGTGAAAGGGTTCTATGGCGCGGCTGCGCGCACTGTAGGACTGGGCCATGAAGCTGCCTGCGTGGAAGATAAGGCGCGGATTCTAAAGCATACCCAGCACAACCACGACAACCGGGAGTGGCGCAGGCCGAGTTGTTCTGGTAAGTTCGCCCGCTTGCAGCCGCAGGGCCAGTTCTACTCGACGTAGAACGGGCAAGGGACACCGTCCTGCGCAGTGGATTAGAAGAGTGAGAGGCGGTCATCCATGCCCACCAAAGCAAAAGCAAAAAGCAGCCAACTGACTCGTGGTTTCGAGCCCTATAAAGAAACAAAGGGCGAGGAATACATGGGTGAGCCGATGCGCGCCCACTTCACCGGCATCCTCAACAAGTGGAAGCTGGAATTGATGCAGGAAGTTGATCGTACTGTGCACCATATGCAGGACGAAGCAGCCAACTTCCCCGATCCAGCGGATCGCGCCAGCCAGGAAGAAGAATTCAGCCTGGAACTGCGTGCCCGTGATCGCGAGCGCAAGCTGATCAAGAAGATCGACGAAACCCTGCAACTGATCGAAGACAACGACTATGGCTGGTGCGATTCCTGCGGCGTCGAAATCGGCATCCGCCGCCTCGAAGCCCGCCCCACCGCCACGCTGTGCATTGATTGCAAGACGCTGGCGGAAATCAAAGAAAAACAGATCGGCTCCTGATCTGACCCAGAGGGTGCTTCGGCACCCTCTGTTGTTTCTGTCTCCCTGTGCGCGCCAGACATGAACACACCCGCCTATATCGGTCGCTTCGCCCCTACGCCTAGCGGCTACCTGCACTTCGGTTCTCTGGTCGCCGCCCTGGCGTCCTATCTCGATGCGCGCGCGGTCAATGGCCGCTGGCTGCTGCGCATGGAAGACCTCGACCCGCCACGCGAAGTCGCCGGCGCCCAACAAGGCATTCTCAGCACCCTGGAAAGCTACGGCTTCGAATGGGATGGCGAACTGGTACGCCAGAGTGATCGCCACAGCGAGTACGCCGCGCTGGTCGAACGCCTGCTTAGCCAGGGCCTGGCCTACGCCTGCACCTGCTCGCGCAAGCAGCTGGAAGGCAGCAAGGGAATTTACCCCGGCACCTGCCGCAATGCCGGCCATGGTTTTGTCGATGCGGCGATTCGTCTGCGCGTGCCGGAGCTGAGCTACCACGTTGTCGACCGGGTGCAAGGTGATTACCGCCAGCACCTGGGCCGTGAGGTAGGCGACTTTGTGATTCGCCGCCGTGATGGCCTGTATGCCTACCAGTTGGCGGTGGTGCTCGACGATGCCTGGCAGGGCGTGACTGATGTGGTGCGCGGCGCCGACCTGCTCGATTCAACGCCACGTCAGCTGTACCTGCAGGAGCTATTGGGCCTGCCGCAACCGCGCTACCTGCACGTGCCGCTGATTATCCAACCGGATGGCCACAAACTGGGCAAGTCCTACCGCTCGCCACCGCTGCCGGCCGACCAGGCCACGCCATTGCTGCTGCGCGCCCTGCGCGCACTGGGCCAAGTTGTGCCGGACGGTGCCGAGTATGGCGAGCCGGCTGAGCTGCTGCGCTGGGCCAGTCAGCATTGGGATGCCACGCGCATTGCGCGCAGCCTGACCCTGGCCGAAACCCAACTTCGCTAAGCATTTCGCCCTATGTCCGCTAGCGAACAGACGCTAGCCAACAGCGTGCAGTAGGGTAACGATAATGCTGCGACAGCATTCTTCCCGATGGTGCAGGGTTACCCCGCCATCGCGGTACCCGGGTCTTGGGTGTTGACCGGTTACACCAGCGTCTGCGGCCAATATGCAAAATCAGCACGGCGAAGCAACAGGGGCACGGCAATCGTGGCTTCGTAGGTCCGCTGTCGCGGTTTCTCAGATGGGTTTCGCACCTCGACGCCTATCGCGCATGCCAATGACGGCTGGAACCGCGCCCTATGACTTCAGTCTTCTCTGCTCTATTCAGCCATGCCGCTGCACCCTCGCCATGGCTTGATCACGCCCCGGTACGCGAAGAGCTGTTCGGCATCGAACGCCTCGAACAACACGCATACACCCTAGCCGCAGCCCAGCCGGTGAGCAGCAAGCCACCTGCCGTACTGTCCCTGCACCGGCGGTTGAATGACAACGCCAAGGTCCTGCTCGCCGCCTACCGCGCCAGCGCCGCCGAACTGGCCAACGGCCGTGGCGTGGTGCCGGCGGCCGAGTGGTTGCTGGACAACTACCACCTGGTCGAAGAACAGATTCGCGAGATTCGCGACGACCTGCCACCCGGCTATTACCGCCAACTGCCGAAACTCGCCAGCGGGCCCTTTGCCGGCTATCCACGGGTGCTGGGCATGGCCTGGGCCTTTATCGCCCACACCGACAGCCACTTCGACCCGGACATCCTGCAACGTTTTATCGTCGCTTATCAGCAGGTCCAGCCGTTGACCATCGGCGAGCTGTGGGCAGTGGCCATCACCCTGCGCATCGTGCTGATCGAAAACCTGCGTCGCCTCGCCGACCAGATGACCACCGGGCGCAGCGCGCGGGCCGACGCCGACGCCCTGGCCAGCCGCCTACTGGGCCCAGACGCGCCCCACGCAGCGCTCGACAAGGAGTTGCACGAGCGCGCCCGTGTACCGCTCAGCGAACCCTTTGCCGCGCAACTGGCCAAGCGCCTGCGTGACCATGACCCGCTCACCACGCCGGCACTGGGCTGGCTGGAAGAACGCCTTGGCGCACAGGGCAGCAGCCTCGATGAAGTGGTGCAGCACACGCAGCAGCGCCAGGGCGCGTCCAACCTCACGGTGCGCAACATCATCAACAGCATGCGCCTGATCTCCTCCATCGACTGGGCGCAGCTGTTTGAGAACGTCAGCCTGGTGGATGCCCGCTTGGGCGCGCGCAGCAACTTTGCCGCGATGGACTTTGCCACCCGCAACCAATACCGCAGCGCCATCGAGCAACTGGCCCGTGGCAGCACCTGCAGCGAGCTGGAGGTTGCCGAACAGGCCCTGCAGGCCACGCAACGGACCCGCGAAACCGAGCATGCCGACCCACGCACCACCGACCCCGGCTACCACCTGATCGCCGAAGGCCGCCTGGCGCTGGAGCAGCGCATCGACTTTCACCCACCGCTGCGTCTGCGCATTAGCCGTGGCCATATCCACCTCGGCATGCCGGGCTACGTCGGCGCCATCGTCGGCCTGGCCAGCCTGCTCCTGGGCCTTGCCCTGTTCAGCCTGGCCAGCCAGGGCGTCACGGCCGTTTGGCTGCTGGCGCTGGGCGTGCTGGGCTTTCTGCCGGCGACCGAAGTGGCCACCGCACTGGTCAACCGCGCGGTCAGCAGCAGCTTCGGCGCCATGGGCCTACCAGGCCTGGAGCTTAGCGAAGGAGTGCCCAGCAGCCTGCGCACGCTGATTGCCGTGCCGACCCTGCTGGGCAGCGAGGCTGATCTGCTGGAACAGATCGAGCGCCTGGAAGTCCATCACCTGGCCGGACAGGGCGGCGACCTGACCTTCGCCCTGCTTACCGATGGTCTGGATGCCGAGCAGGAACACCTGGCCAGCGACGACGCCCTATTGCAGCTGGCCAGCGCCGCCATCGACCAGCTCAATCAGCGTTACGGCCCCGGCATTGCTGGCAGCCGTTTCCTCCTGCTGCACCGGCGGCGGCAGTTCAACCCCAGTGAAAACGTCTGGATGGGCTGGGAGCGCAAGCGCGGCAAGCTGCATGAACTCAACCGCCTGCTGCGTGGCGCCGCAGATACCAGCTTTACCGAGGTGCCAGGGCTGAGCCAGCGCGTGCCGGCCGATGTGCGCTATGTCATCACCCTGGACGCCGACACCCGCCTGCCGCGTGATGCGGCGCTGCGCCTGATCGGCAAGATGGCCCATCCGCTAAACCAGCCGCGCTTCAACACAGCGCTACAACGGGTGGTTGGCGGCTACGCGATTCTGCAGCCCCGGGTCACCCCGTCGCTGCCCTTGCAGCGTGAGGGCTCGCTGTACCAGAAAGTCTTCTCCAGCCCCGGCGGCATGGACCCCTACGCTGCAGCCGTGTCCGACGTGTATCAGGACCTGTTCGGCGAAGGCTCCTTTACCGGCAAGGGCATCTACGACATCGACGCCTTCGAAGCCGCGCTGGCCGGCCGGGTCGGCGAAAACAGCCTGCTTAGCCATGACCTGTTCGAAGGTGTCTTCGCCCGCGCGGGCCTGGCCTCGGATGTGGAGGTGGTCGAGGAATTCCCCTCGCGTTACGACGTTGCCGGCAAGCGCCAGCACCGCTGGACTCGGGGCGACTGGCAGCTGCTGCCGTGGATTCTCGGGCCGTTTCGCGGCAAACAAGCGCTGCCAAGCATCGGCCGCTGGAAGATGCTCGACAACCTGCGCCGCTCCCTGCTGGCCCCCGTCACCCTGGCGGCGCTGGGCCTGAGCTGGCTGCTGCCCTTGCCGGCCGCGCTGACTGCCAGCCTGCTGCTGATCGCGAGCTTGCTGATCCCGGCCCTGTTGCCGCTGTGCTTTGGCCTGCTGCCGGCCCGCGCCGGTATTCGCTGGCGCAGCCACCTGGGCAAGCTGCGTGATGACCTGCTGCTGGCCCTGCTGCAAAGCGCGCTAAACCTGACGTTCCTCGCCGACCAGAGCTGGCGCATGCTCGATGCGATCAGCCGCACCCTGACTCGCCTAGTGATCACCCGGCGCAACCTGCTGGAATGGACCACCGCCGCCCAGGCGGCGATCAGCCCACGCCTGAAGCTGCTGGGGTTCTACTCCGGCATGGCTGGCGGTACGCTGCTCGGCTTACTGCTATGCGCCCTGGCCGTACTCTGGTCGCCGGCCATCTGGCCGCTGGTGCTGCCGTTCGCCCTGCTCTGGCTCAGCGCACCGGCAATTGCCCTGCTGGTCAGCCGTTCGCCACAGGTGGCCAAACACCTGCTGGTCGACCCGGCGCAAACCATCGAACTACGGCTGATCGCCCGGCGCACCTGGCGCTTCTTCGAAACCTTCGTTAACGCTGCGGACAACCAGCTGCCGCCGGATAATTTTCAGGAAGACCCTAAGCCGGTCATCGCCCATCGCACCTCGCCAACCAACATGGGCCTCTACCTGCTTTCCGCCATCGCTGCTCGCGATTTCGGCTGGGCCGGTACCCAGCGCACCCTCGCCCGCCTGCAGGCCACACTGGCAGTCATGGCGCAACTGCAACGCCATCGCGGACACTTCTTCAACTGGTACGACACCCAGGACCTGCGCCCGCTGGCACCGGCCTATGTATCGTCGGTGGACAGCGGCAACCTGGCTGGCCATCTGCTGGTGGTCGCCAACGCCTGCGAAGAATGGCTGAAAACGCCCATCAGCGCGGACGCCCGCCAGGGCATCGACGACAACCTGCAACTGGCCCGCACTGCGCTCGGCGCCCTGCCTGCCGGTGGTGATGAACGCGCCCAACAGCTGCACGCATTACTGCAGCAGATAGAAGCCGGACTAAATGGCGCACAACCGCTGTTTAGCCTGCTGCCAACCCTGCTGCGCCTGAGTGAGAAAGCTGCGCAACTGGCCAGCGGCATCACTCCGCCCGAAAGTGACAGCCAGGCCAGCGACCTGCTGTTCTGGTTGCAGGCACTCGCCCAGGCCCTAAGCGACCTCCAGCAGGATGCCGAACTGACGGATAGCCAACGCACACGTCTGCACAACGACCTGCGCTGCGTCGCCGAACAGGCGCGCAGCATGGCCCTGGCCATGGATTTCGCCTTCCTCCTGGAGCCTGAACGCAAACTGCTGTCGATTGGCTTCGGCCTGGCCGACAACAGCCTGGACAGCAGCTGCTATGACCTGCTCGCCTCGGAAGCGCGGCTGGCCAGCCTGTTCGCCATTGCCAAGGGCGATGTCAGCACCCGTCACTGGTTCCGCCTGGGCCGCACTGCCACGCCACTGGGCAACGGCTCGGCGCTGATTTCCTGGTCCGGTTCGATGTTCGAATACCTGATGCCCTCACTGGTGATGCGCGCCCCAGCCGGCAGCCTGCTGGAGCAGACCAACCGCCTGGTGGTGGCACGCCAGGCCGCCTATGGCGAAGCCCAGGGCATCCCCTGGGGGATTTCCGAATCGGCCTACAACGCCCGCGACATGGAGCAGACCTACCAGTACTCGAACTTCGGCGTACCGGGCCTGGGCCTCAAGCGTGGCTTGTCCGCCAACCGGGTGATTGCCCCTTACGCCACTGGGCTGGCCACCATGGTCAACCCGCAAGGTGCCCTGGCCAACTATCGCCGCCTGGCCGAGATGGGCGCATTGGGCCGTTATGGCTTCTATGAAGCGCTGGACTTCACCCGCACGCGCCTGCCGGATGACCAGCCGTTTGCCATCGTGCGCAACTTTATGGCCCACCATCAGGGCATGAGCATCGTCGCCATTGCCAACACCCTGCATGACGGCCAGATGCGAGCACGATTCCACCGTGAACCGATGATCCAGGCCTGTGAACTGCTGCTGCAAGAACGCATGCCGCGCAATGTCGCCGTCGCCCATCCGCGCGCCGAAGAGGTCAGCGCCTGCGCCGCAGAAGCGGACTGCACACTGCACAACGAACGCCGCCTGAACCATGTAAATGGCAACCCTCCGGTTACCCACCTGCTCAGCAACGGTCGTTACAGCGTCATGCTCACCGCCAGCGGCGCGGGCTACAGCCGCTGGCGCGACATCGCCATCACTCGCTGGCAGGAAGACAGTACCCGCGACCAGCACGGCTCCTTTATCTTCCTTTGGGATACCCGCAACGGCACGCGCTGGTCCCTGGGCGCACAGCCGAGCAGCGGCAACCCCTACGACGAAGTGGTATTCGCCGAGGACTACGCCAGCTACAGCCGCCACGACGGCAGCCTCACCACCCGCCTGGACGTGCTGGTCTCCGGCGAAGACGACGGCGAAGTGCGCCGCGTCTCGCTGACCAACAGCGGTCGCGTGGCGCGGGAAATCGAACTGACCTCCTACGCCGAACTGGTACTGGCCAGCGCCGCCAGCGACAACGCCCACCCGGCGTTCTCCAAGCTGTTTGTGGTCACCGAATACCTGCCCGCCTTCGCCGCGCTGATTGCCACGCGCCGACCACGCAGCGCCAGCGAACCCGCGTTGTGGGCCGCACACTTTGCCGTGGTTGAAGGTGAGCTAAGCGCTGAGCCGCAGTACGAGTCCGACCGGGCGAAGTTTCTCGGGCGCAGTTGCGCGCTGCACGCCGCAGCGGTGATTCGCCAGGGCCAGCGCCTATCCAATACAGTCGGCACGGTGCTTGACCCGATTTTCTCGTTGCGTCAGCGCCTGCTGGTCGAACCGGGCAAGATCGCCCGCGTGGCGTTCTGGACGGTGGTGGCCGCCTCCCGTGAAGCGCTGCTTGACCTGATCGACAAGCACCATGACCGCAGCGCCTTCGAACGGGCGAAAACCCTGGCCTGGACCCAGGCCCAGGTGCAATTGCGTCACCTCGACATGCTCGCCGCCGAAGCCGCCGACTTTCAACGCCTGGCCGCGCCCATCCTGTATGCCGACGCACGCTTTCGCGCAGCGGCCGCCAGCCTGCTGCGCGGCCTCGGCAGCCAGTCGGTGCTGTGGTCCCAGGGGATTTCCGGCGACCTGCCGATTGTCCTGCTACGCATCAGCGACGCCGAAGACATCGCCCAGGTGCGGCAACTGCTGCGCGCCCACGAATACTGGCGGATGAAGCGCCTGGCCGTGGACCTGGTGATCGTCAACGAACACGCCTCCTCCTACCTGCAAGACCTGCAGGTAGCCATCGAAACCGCCGTACGCAGCAGCCAGTCGCGCCCACGCTTTGCCGCCGAACTGGCGCAGGGCTCGGTATTCGTACTGCGCGCCGACCTGCTCAGCGGTGAATTTCGCGAACACCTACAAGCGGTAGCGCGGGTGCTGTTAGTGGCCCATCGCGGATCAATTAGCGAACAACTGGCGCGCATCCAGCCCTGCGAAAGCCCATTGCCTGCCAGCGCCAGCAACCATAGCGCGCAGCCCATCCCGATATCCCACGCGCCGCCACCCAGCCCGCTGGAGTTTGCAAACGGCCTGGGCGGCTTCGACCTGGACGGCCGCGAGTATGTAGTACGCCTGGATGCCTGGAGCAACACCCCCGCGCCGTGGATTAACGTGATCGCCAATCCACAGTTCGGCTTTCAGGTTTCGGCTGAAGGCAGCGGCTACACCTGGGCCGACAACAGCCGGGAAAACCAGCTCACGGCCTGGTCCAACGACCCCGTCAGCGACCCGCCAGGCGAAGCCCTGTATGTGCGCGACGAGGACAGCCTGGCGCTGTTCAGCCCCACCGCCCAACCGCTGCGCGACAGCGGCCACTATGAAGCCCGCCATGGCTTTGGTTACAGCCGCTTCAGCCATCAGGCCAGCGGCATTGTTATGGAGCTGCTGCAATACGTGCCGCTGGATGACCCGATCAAGATTTCCCGGCTGACCCTGCGCAACCTCTCCGGCCGGCCACGCCGGCTAAGCGTCAGCGCGTATGCCGAATGGGTGCTGGGCAGCACGCGGGCGGCCAGCGCGCCGTATATCGTCAGCCACCAGGACAGTGCCACCGGCGCCATCCTGGTGCGCAACCCCTGGAGCATCGCCTTTACCGGGCGCAGCGCATTCAGCGACCTGGGCGGCCGGCAAAGCAGCTGGACGGCCGACCGCTGTGAATTTATCGGGCGTAACAGCAGCCTCGCGCAACCCGCCGCTCTGGCCCGACAAACACCGCTGAGCGGCAGCCTGGGTGCCGGCCTCGACCCCTGTACAGCACTGCAATGTCAGCTGGAGTTGCAACCGGGGGAAAGTGTTGAAGTGCTCTGGCTGCTGGGCCAATGCGCCAACCAACAGCAAGCCAGTGCATTAATTGCGCAGTACCGCCAGGCCGATCTAGACGCCGTACTACTCAAGGTACAGGCGCACTGGCAGCGCGTGCTCGGCGCGGTGCAGGTACAGACCCCAAGCCGCGCCATGGACATCATGCTCAACGGCTGGCTGCTCTATCAGACCCTAGCCTGCCGCGTTTGGGCACGCTCGGCGTTCTACCAGGCCAGCGGCGCCTACGGCTTTCGCGACCAGCTGCAAGACGGCATGGCACTGACCTTCGCCAGCCCGACCATGACCCGCGCGCATATCCTGCGCGCGGCCAGCCGTCAGTTTGTCGAAGGTGATGTGCAGCACTGGTGGCTGCCGCATTCCGGCCAGGGCGTGCGCACGCGCATCTCCGATGACCGGGTGTGGCTGGCGTATGCCACCGCGCAATACATCCAGTGCAGCGGTGATGCGGCGGTTCTCGATGAGCAGCTGGACTTTCTCGAAGGCCCGCTGCTGGCTGCCGGCGAGCACGATGCGTTCTTCCAGCCGATGCAGGCCGATGCGCCGGCTTCGCTGTTCGAGCACTGTGCCCGTGGCCTCGACCAATGCCTGCAACTGACCGGTGAACTGGGCCTGCCGCTGATCGGCGGCGGCGACTGGAACGACGGCATGAACCGCGTGGGCGAGCACGGCAAGGGCGAAAGCGTGTGGCTGGGCTGGCTGCTGCTGCGCACCATCGCGCTGTTCAGCCCCTACGCCGAAGCCTATGACAGCCCCCGCGCAGCACGCTGGCGGGCGCATGCCGAGCAGCTGCGCTTAGCGCTCGAAACCTATGCCTGGGATGGCCAGTGGTACCGCCGCGCAACCTTCGATGACGGCACCTGGCTCGGCTCGGTGCACAGCAGCGAATGCCGGATCGACTCGATTGCCCAGTCCTGGGCCGTGTTGTCTGGCAGTGCCGACCCGCTGCGGGTGAATATGGCCATGGCCTCCATGCAGCGCCAGTTGATCCGCGAGGACGACGGCATTGCCCTGCTGTTCACCCCGCCGTTCGACAAAACCCCGCTGCAGCCTGGCTATATCAAGGGCTACCCGCCGGGCCTGCGCGAGAACGGTGGGCAATACAGCCACGCGGCAATGTGGGCGATTCTGGCGTACTGCCAGCTCGGCTCGGCCAAGCAGGCGTTCGATCTGTTTGATCTGGTCAACCCGATCAACCACGGCAACAACCCTGAGGCATGCCAGCGCTACAAGGTCGAGCCTTACGTGCTGGCCGCCGATGTTTACGCAGTGGCGCCGCACAACGGTCGCGGCGGCTGGACCTGGTACACCGGCGCGGCCGGCTGGATGTACCGCGCTGGCGTGGAAGGGATTCTCGGCATTCGCCGCGAGGGCGACTGGCTGCTGCTCAACCCCTGCATCCCGCCCGATTGGCCGGGCTTTAGCGCGCGTATTGCCCTGGCCGGCAGTCATTACCAGATCGAGCTAAGCAACCCGGCGCAACGCAGCCAAGGCATTCGCCAAGCCTGGCTGGATGAGCAAGCCATCGAGTGCGCGCAAGGGCAGCTGAAAGTGGCGCTGGATGGCGCCGAGCATCGTCTGCGCATTGAGTTATAGATCGCTGTTAGCGCAAGGCTCGGCCAACAATTCGGCCAGCTCGTCACAGCCACTCTGCACCGTTGCCAACGCAGCGGCGCAGATGGCGTGATAGCGCTGCAGAACCTGCTCGCCGCAGGCGGTGAGCTGGGTGCCACCGCCCTGCTTGCCGCCAGCCAGGGTGCTAACCAACGGCTGCTTGAAGCTACAGTTCATGGTTTCCACCAGCAGCCAGGCACGCCGATAGGACATGCCCATGGCGCGCGCAGCAGCGCTGATCGAACCGTGTTGAGCAATAGCCGCCAGCAGCTCGGCCTTGCCAGGGCCGATGGCAATGGCAGAACCGTTATACAGGCGAATTTTCAGATCGAGACGGTACATGCGGCGACCACAGCGGGGATACGCTGTGCAGGCTAACGCCTGTTTAACTCAGGCGAAAGCGCCAAGTATGTAGGTTGGCTTGAAGAGCAACGCGACGAAACCCAGCGAGACCTGTCACAGCCTGTTGGGCTTCGCTGCGCCCAACACCAACTTACGACTTATCTGTTGGCTTGTCCCGCACAGCTATACGCTGAATGAGCGCGGTAATACGTAGGGTGGGTTAGGCGCTAACCGGAATCAGGCAACCACGATCAACTTTCAACGCGCCGTAACCCACCATTGCGGCCTACCGGCAAACCGCAGTGGTGGGTTACGCGGCGCTCGAATTGTGTGAATGCCCACAACCAGCTCCTGCGCCGCTAACCCACCCTACAAAAGCGGCCTGC
Organism: Pseudomonas sp. C7.1; assembly: GCF_056312395.1. Taxonomy (NCBI): domain Bacteria; kingdom Pseudomonadati; phylum Pseudomonadota; class Gammaproteobacteria; order Pseudomonadales; family Pseudomonadaceae; genus Pseudomonas; species Pseudomonas sp. C7.1. The sequence goes on from NZ_JBWDTL010000003.1 coordinate 2,436,735, forward strand.
AACACAGCCTTGGAATAGAGCCTTTAAATTCGGCCCATCAACAGCAGCACCAGCAGCACAATCACCACTACGCCCAAGCCGCCCGTAGGCCCATAGCCCCAGCTGCGGCTATGTGGCCAAGCCGGTATAGCGCCGATCAACAACAGCACCAGCACGATCAATAGAATGGTACCCAGGCTCATGACGTTCTCCTTGATGAGTCACTGCAACACGCCGGAACAGCAGGTGCCGAGATGGCACCCAAGCGCTTGTTCATCCTGTACGCCACGGCCATAACTGTCGGTGCGCTATCGCACCGACGATGCTCACGCTTCTTGCGCTGCCAGCGCGCCATCGACGATCTGCTGCGCCTCACTAAAGATGCGCTGCAGGTGCGCTGCATCGCGGAAGCTCTCGGCGTAGATCTTGTAGATGTCCTCGGTGCCCGATGGCCGCGCGGCAAACCAGCCACCTTCGCTGATTACCTTGATGCCGCCAATCGCCGCGCCATTGCCCGGCGCCTTGTCGAGCACCTGGGTGATGGCGTCGCCAGCCAGCTCACGGCTGCTGATTTGCGCCGGCGAAAGCTTGCCCAGGGCTTTCTTCTGCGCAGGTGTGGCTGGCGCGTCGACGCGGTCGGCATGGATCGCGCCAAACTCATCGCTCAGGCCCTGATACAACTCACCAGGGTCACGCCCGCTCACTGCGCTCATTTCTGCGGCCAGCAAGGCCAAGGCGATGCCGTCCTTGTCGGTGGTCCAGACCTGACCATCGCGGCGCAGGAAGGTCGCCCCGGCGCTTTCTTCGCCGCCAAAACCCAACGAGCCATCGAACAGGCCGCCGGCAAACCACTTAAAGCCCACCGGCACCTCCTGCAGCGGCCGGCCCAGGCGCGTAGCGACACGGTCGATCATCGCGCTGCTGACCAGAGTTTTGCCCACCGCCGCACTGGCACTCCACTGCGGCCGGTGCTGGAACAGATAATCGATGGCAACGCTGAGGAAGTGGTTGGCCGGCAGCAGGCCGACGCTCGGTGCGACGATGCCGTGGCGGTCGTAGTCGGTGTCGCAGGCAAAAGCGATGTCGTAGCCGTTTTTCAGACCGATCAGGCGCTGCATGGCATGGCTGGAGGATGGGTCCATGCGAATCTGCCCGTCCCAGTCCAGGCTCATAAAGGCGAACTGCGGGTCGATAATCTCACTGACCACGTCCAGATTCAGCCCGTACTGCTCGGCGATCCGCACCCAGTAATGCACCCCGGCGCCGCCCAGCGGATCGACACCCAAACGCAGGCCGGCGGCGCGAATCGGCGCAAAGTCGATGACATTACCCAGATCATTCACATACGCGCTGAGGTAATCGTATTGCTGCACATTGGCCGCCTGCCGCGCCTGCGCCAGGGGCATGCGCTTGACCTCGCGCAAACCGCCTTCGAGCAATGCATTGGCGCGGTTCTGCACCCAGGTGGTGATATCGCTGTCGGCCGGGCCGCCATTGCTTGGGTTGTACTTGAAGCCGCCGCTGTCTGGCGGATTGTGTGAGGGCGTAATCACGATGCCGTCGGCAAGCCCCGAACTGCGGCCCTGGTTGTGCACCAGAATGGCCTGACTGATCGCCGGCGTCGGGGTGAACTCACCGCCTGCCGAAATCATGGTCTGCACGCCATTGGCCGCCAGCACTTCAATCGCGCTGTCCAGCGCCGGTTGCGACAGCGCATGGGTATCGGCGCCGATAAACAGCGGGCCGTTGATGCCCTGGCTGCGGCGGTAATCACAGATCGCCTGGCTAATCGCCAACACATGGGCCTGATTGAAGCTGTAAGCCAGCGAGCTGCCGCGATGCCCGGAGGTGCCAAACGCCACGCGCTGGCTGGCCACGCTGGGGTCCGGCTGCAGCTCAAAATAGGCTGCCAGCAGCGCAGAAATATCGGTCAACAGGGAAGCAGGCGCCGGTTGACCGGCCAGAGGGTGAATACGCGGGTTCACTTCGAGCTCCAGAAAATGATCGGGCGGTGAAAAGTGCGCCAGTCTAGCAGCCCAACCTGCTAAGTCGCGCAGGCTTTAACCGCCGCGCTTAAGTTCGATAGCGCACTGACAAGGCCTGAACAATCCATATAGTTATGGCTACCGCTGCGTACTTGCGCCCGTATGGGATTTATAAGGTTCTGTACGAAAAGTCGTCGAGCAAAGCACAGCCACTTTCGTACAGAACCTAAGAGGTGATTATGAGCATACCGACCCAGGGTCACCCCATAACCACGCCCAAACGGCCAGGTTTAGCCACAGGTCGCGCGGCGCCTTTATAACCACTATCACCCGCCTTTTAATGGGCCGTCACCATGTTGCAGCTGTCGACGTTAACGCGGGCAAATCGCCGCAGCAGAACGTTGTGCGTTGGAAAAAAGGCACTTGGTAAACGTTCACCAGCGTCGAGAAATAGCATGCACAGGCTTAGATACACCCACGCGATAGCCCGCAACAGCGCCATGATCCTGCTAGCACTGCTGACCGGCAACGCCTATGCCGAGGTGTTTGCGCCTGAAGCGCCCAACCATGAGCAGCAACAAGCGCCAACTATCAAGCCCGTAGAGCGCAACAGTCTATATAACGCGGGGCTGTGGCCCGTAGCAGAAGAGCCTGGGCGTGCCGACAGCATTCCTCTGCCAAGCAGCCGCTGGATCAGCCCACCGGCAAAGGCTGAGCAAGACGATGAGCCGCCTTTGCCGAAGCTGCGTTTTTAAGTGAAGACCACTACTTATCCACGATGCTTACCGCCATATTGGCAACGCAGCGCCTCAACGCCCTGCGCACTGTTGCGCAAAGAGGACTGACATCATGGTTAATCGCATTCTGATCATAACCAGCAATACTGACGATGCGGCCACCCTGGAGGATGTGCTGGAAAGGGCGCAAGACGGTCCCTTCTTGATCGAGTGGGTCACTAGCCCTGCAGCGCCTTGAAGCGCACCAAAAGGAGCACATAGACGCAATCTTGGTCGATCTGAGCCTGCCAGACAGCCAAGGCATGGACTCCTTCGACAGCTTATTCGCCGTCGCCCCCAGCATTCCGATCATGATCCTCAACGAACTCGAAGACGAACAGCAAACCTGGGAGACCATCCAGCGCGGAGCCCAGGGCTGCCTGTCCAAGGGCCACTTCAGCAGTTACCTGGTGCCGCAATCGCTGCGCAATATCATCCAGCGCAAAGCGGTGGAAGAGACCCTGTTCTTCGAAAAAGCCCGGGCCGAACTCACCCTCAACTCAATCAGTGACGCCGTAATAAGCACCGACCTGCAGGGTAACGTCGACTACCTCAATCACGCCGCTGAGCAGATGACCGGCTGGCAACTTGACGCCGCTCAAGGCCGGCCGATTGAGGAGGTGATGCGCCTGATCAACGAGAAAACCCGCGAAACAGTGCCCAACCCCATCCTCAAGGTACTGCAACACGATGAGCGCAAACTGCTGGCCCCCGGCACGATACTGGTCCGCCGCGATGGCAGCGAAGCCGCTATCGAGGACTCCGCCGCACCGATTCACGACTCGGCAGAACGCCTCAAAGGCGCGGTAATGGTCTTCCACGACATGACCGCCACCCACGCGATGACTGAGAAAATGACCCATCTGGCGCAGCACGATACCCTGACCAACCTGCCCAACCGCGCCCTGCTCAATGACCGGATCAACCAGGCGATTGCCCTGGCCGAACGCAGTAGCAGCAGCAGCAGCCTGGCCTTGCTGTTTCTCGACCTGGATAACTTTAAGCACATCAACGACTCACTCGGCCACGGCATCGGCGACCAGCTGCTGCAGGCAGTGGCGCTGCGTTTGAGCGACTGTGTGCGCAACTCCGATACCGTCAGCCGACTGGGCGGTGACGAATTTGTCGTGCTGCTGAGCGAGAATCAGTCAGCCGAAGATGCTGCACGTACGGCCGAAAAAATCCTCAGCGCCCTGGCCGTGCCCCACAGCATTGCCCAACAGCAGCTGCACATCACGGCCAGTATCGGTATCAGCACCTACCCCAACGATGCCACGGATGCGCAAAGCCTGATCAATAATGCCGACACGGCGATGTATCTGGCCAAGGATGAAGGCCGCAACAACTACCAGTTTTTCCGCCGAGAGATGAATATTCACGCAGTGGAGCGCCAGTTGATCGAAGCGCACCTGCGCACGGCCATGGAGAACAACGAATTTACCCTCCATTACCAGCCCAAGATCGACCTGCAAACCGGCCAGATCACCAGTGCCGAAGCCCTGATCCGCTGGCAGCATCCGGCCTGGGGCATGCTTCTGCCGGCACGCTTTATTCCCGTTGCCGAGGCGTGCGGCCTGATCGTGCCACTGGGCCGCTGGGTACTGCTGCAAGTCTGCGTCCAGGCCAAGCGCTGGGAGAACTGTGGTTACACGCTGGACTCGATAGCCGTGAACATCTCGGCCATAGAGTTTCGCCGTAAGGATTTTGTCGACAGCGTAGAAAGCGCCCTGAGAATCACAACCCTGCACCCCAACAAGCTGCAACTGGAGATCACCGAAAGCGTGCTGATGCGTGACGCCCAGGCCAGCGCCACGATCCTGCAGCAGCTCAAAGCCCTAGGCGTGCAACTGGCGGTGGACGGCTTCGGCACCGGTTACTCAAGCCTCAGTTACCTCAGCCAATTCCCCATTGATGTGCTGAAAATTGATCGCTCCCTTGTTCAGGGCATTCACAACAGCAACGGCATTATCGTCAGCGTCGTGATCGCCATGGGCAAGAGCCTGCAACAGCGAGTGATCGCCGAAGGCATCGAGGAGACCGCGCAGCTGGATTTCCTGCGCGACCTTCACTGCACCGAAGGCCAGGGCTTTTTGTTCAGCCACCCGGTCAGCGCGGGGAGCTTCGGCGACCTACTGCGCCTCGGCATCAGCTCGCAGCTCAACACACCGTACCAGGCAACCGGCTCCTGAGGCCTACTGCTGTTTTCAACGCAGTATCAGCAACGTGGGTAGTTTTTCAGCGGCCTGCTAGAACTGCGCGTGGTAGTCGGCCTGTAGCGCGGCATAACACTCACAGGTCGCACGCTCCAGCCCGGCGCGATCAAGGATATTGATCTGCCCACGGCTGTAGCTGATCAAGCCACGCGCCTGCAATGCTGCAGCGGCCATCGATACACCACTGCGGCGCACGCCAAGCATGTCGGCAAGAAACTCATGGGTCAGGTGCAAATGATCGGCGTGAGCACGGTCGTGAGTCATCAGTAACCAACGCGCCAGGCGCGGTTCTATCTCATGAAAGCGCGTGCAGGCCGCGCTCTGTGATAGCTGCGCCATCACCACATACAGATAGCGCTTGAGCACGCGCAACAGCGCAGGGCTGTTAAGCAGCTCCTGCTTGAACAACTGACTACTGATGCGCAAGGCACTGCCGGAGCCCTGCACCACTGCGCGCATGGGCGCCAGACCAATACCCAGCGCGAGGGTTGCACCGAGCATGCCTTCGTTGCCTATCAGACCCATTTCCAGGGGCTGATGCCCTTCCAGGGTGGCGACCAACGAGATAAACCCGCTAAGGGGAAAGTACACATGGCGAATTGGTTGATTGGCCTCGTGTAACACGCTGCCAAAAACCAGTTCCACCGGTTCACAGCCCTCGAGGAGTCGTTTGCGTTGTTTGCTCGGCAGCCCTTCGATCAGGCGGCTGAGAATTTGCAGCGGTGCTTTAACAGACATTCAATTGTCCCGAGCACGGCTAGCCAAAGAATGGCGCGACAGCTGTGCTTGACGCTCTCGCCGCTGCAGCTTGCCTCAGCAAGCGGCAGCGCTCTGTGCGCTGCGGCACTCAAGCACGGGCATTAACCTGTTAACTACGCACGCAACAAAGCAGCGCTATGAATGCCCACTTTATAAGGCAGTAAACGGTCGGTTTCACGCTTGACCACGGCGTAGCACTCACAGCACAAGCTCTCAAGCTTGTCGCGGTCGAGCACGGTGATCAGCCCGCGGCTGTAGTCGATCACACCCTGACGATGCAATTTGCCGGCCGCCTCGGTAACGCCCTCGCGGCGCACGCCAAGCATATTGGCGATCAGCTCCTGGGTCATGGCCAGCTGGTTGCCCGACAGCCGATCAAGCGATAGCAGCAGCCAGCGGCACAGCTGCTGATCAATCGAGTGGTGGCGGTTGCACACGGCCGTCTGCGCCATCTGGGTAATCAGCGCCTGGCTGTAGCGCAACATCAGGTGCAGCATCTCGCCATGGCGGTTGAACTCTTCCTTGAAGCGTTTACCGGATACCCGATAGGCGCTGCCGCCACTTTGCACAATGGCGCGGCTGGTGGTGCTTTCTCCGCCCATAAACAGCGCCACGCCAATCAACCCGTCATTACCCACTACGGAAATCTCTGCCGATGCGCCGCTTTCCATCACATAGAGTAAGGAGACGATGGAGTCGGTGGGAAAGTAGACATGGCGCAAGGTGTCGCCCGACTCATAGAGCACCACACCCAGCGGCATGTCCACCAGCTCGAGGTGCGGCAACAAGCGCTCAATCACCTCACTGGGCAGAGCGGCTAGCAGATGGTTTTGTCGGGGGTTGGGGGCTATGGACATCACTGTCTCCGGTACTCTTAGGCCTGCTGGCAATAAATTCGCGCTCGCTACAGAGCCTTAATTTCGCGCGCCAGCATAATCTAATCTGTTTTTTTGTCTGTACGGTACCGTACAAATGGCACCATGCAGAACACCAAAACGTCCACGCGCCGCGCCCACGAAAGGCCTCAATACAGCGTTGACGAGCATTTCCGGCTATTCTTGGCAGCCTTTTTATGCCGCAGGATGACCCAAATGAACGCCCAGCTCGAAGAACTGATCAGCAAAATAAGCTCGGGCTGCATGCTGGCTGAAGAAATCACGCGCATCGCCGATGAAGCGGCGCAGGCCTACGCCGACCCACAGGCCTTCCTCGCCGCCAACCCGGATATCAATTACGACGACAGCTTCCCGATCCCGCTGGGCGAATGGGTGGTGGCCGGCAGCCTGCCGGAAACCGTGTTGTTTCAAGCCGACAGCTATGACGCCCTGTTCCAGCAAATCACCGCGTCGTTTGGCCCGCAGGTGAGCTTTGTGCTCAAGCCCAAGCAACTGGTGAAAGTCGAGCCACTGAAAGCGCTAAACCGCATCCAGGTGCAACTTTCCAGCCTGTCACCGCAAACCCAGGGCTATGTGCTGCTGGATTTCAGCGAACCGCTGGATGACGAGCTGCAAGCGGTGCTGGTGTACAGCACTGACCTGGCGCGGGTGATGGAATTGGCGGTGGAAGTGGGCATCTACGCCGCGCCGGCTTATGAAGCGCTGAAAGCCGCGCAAGAAGCCGAATAAAACCAGAAATGAACCAGGCTAACGGCCTGGCGATCAGGAATGATTACGGCGCAACTCGGCCAGCTTGGCCGCCAAGGCATCCAATTCGGCGTTCTGCCCGGGTGGCAATTGGCGTAGCACCGCCTGGCTCAGGCGCATCTGCCGGATAAACCGCCGGCAGTGCTGACACATGGCCAGGTGCAAGCGCACCGACAGGCGTTTGCGCAGGCCCAGTTGGCCATCAAGAAATTCGCTGGAGTGGGCTACCAACTCCTTGCAGCTCAACATTGGCCGGTCTCCTCAAAATGCTCCAAGGTGGCGAATACCTTGAGCCGCGCGCGGTGCAGCAGCACCCGCACATTGGAGAGCGAGACTTGCAACAGATTACAGATGTCCTCCAACTCCAGCCCTTCGCGCTCACGCAGGTGCAACACACTGCCCTGCTGCTCGGAGAGGCTGGCCAGGGTTTTCTCCAGGCATTCACGCAATTCATCCTCGGTCAGCAATGCTTCCGGGGAGTCGTGATGCCAGGCATGCGGGGCCAGCAACCAATGGCCATCAGCGCTGAAACGCTCATCGCCAATACTGCCATGGGGCGAGGGAATATCGTCGAGCAGCACTTCGCGGCGATTGCCCTTGAGGCGGGTTTTCGCGGTGTTGGCCGTGATGGTCAGCAGCCAGGTTTTCAGGCTGGAACGCGCCTGAAACCCATCCAGGCTACGCACCACGGCCAGCCAGGCATCCTGCACCACTTCATCGGCATTACGGCTGCCGACAATGGCAAAGGCCACCGCGCGCATCGCCCCCTGATAGGTGGCGACCAGCTCGCGGTAGGCCTTCTGCTCGCCTGCACGCAGACGAGTGAGCAGCGCCTGATCGGCCGGGTAATCCATTAGTGCTTACGCAGAATCACGCTACCAATCGAATACCCTGCACCGAACGAGCTGAGCACGCCCAGGGCGCCGCTTGGCAGGTCTTCTTGGTATTTGTGCAGGGCGATTACCGAGCCGGCCGAGCTGGTGTTGGCGTAGGTGTCGAGAATCACCGGCGCCTCACCTGGTTCGGCGTCGCGACCCAGCAGCTTACGGGCGATCAGCAGATTCATATTGAGGTTGGCCTGGTGCAGCCAGAAGCGCTTCACATCGCCGACGTTCAGCTTGTTCTCGGCCAGGTGCGCGGCAATCAGTTCGGCAACCATCGGACAGACGTCCTTGAACACCTTGCGACCTTCCTGGACGAACAGCTTATCGCGCGCACTGCTGCTCTCTTTGGCGTCCTCATCCGCACAGCGGTTAAGGAAGCCGAAGTTGTTGCGGATGTTGTTGCTGAACTGGGTGATCAGCTTGGTGCCGACGATATCGAACTGGTAGTTCGAAGTGGCCTGGTCAGCACGTTCGATGATTACCGCAGTGGCGGCGTCACCGAAAATAAAGTGGCTGTCGCGGTCACGGAAGTTCAGGTGGCCGGTGCAGATTTCCGGGTTGACCATCAGAATCGCGCGAGCCTGGCCCAGTTGCACGCTGTTGGCGGCAGCCTGGATGCCGAAGGTGGCCGAAGAACAAGCCACGTTCATATCGTAACCAAACCCCTGAATGCCCAGCGCAGCCTGCACTTCAATCGCCACGGCCGGGTAGGCGCGCTGCAAATTCGAGCACGCGACGATCACCCCATCAATATCGGCGGCGGTTTTGCCGGCGCGGGCCATAGCCTCTTTGGCGGCGCCTACGGCCATTTCGCAGAGGATGCCCCAGTCTTCATTGCTGCGCTCAGGCAGGCGCGGCGCCATGCGCTTGGGGTCAAGGATGCCGGCCTTGTCCATGACAAAGCGGCTCTTGATGCCCGAGGCTTTTTCGATAAAACCACTGCTCGACTCGCTCAGCGCTTCGACTTCACCGCTGGCGATGGCTGCGGCGTTGTCGGCATTAAACAGCTGCACAAAGGTGTTGAACGACTCGACCAACTCATCGTTGGAAATACTGTTTGCCGGGGTATAGAGGCCGGTACCACTGATCACGACGTTATGCACAGTCATTCCTCTTGTTCTTCGCCGCAGGCAGCGGCCAGTTATGCGATACGCCCAGGGCAGGTTAGGAGCCTGTCGGGCTTGACCGTTCGTAGCGAGGGAAAGTCCGGATCGAGTCAGTTTTGTTGGTCTTTCGAGGCGAATAGCGAGCTATTTAACGAGAAAGAGCAGCAAAAATGGCCGAGCCCGGCTTTTCCGCAGTAGAACAGTGTCAAGTCCGACAGGCTCCTAGGCCGTGGGCAAAAAAACGGCTGACAGGCTCAGCAAACTCGATCCATGAAACGTCCTGTTACGTGCTGCGGAGTGTGCCACAGCCAGGGGGGCTTCGTCCGCTCAGCACGTCAGGCCAACTGCAACAAGCTGCCGGCTATTGAGGCAAAGATGCTCACAACGTGGCGCAAGACACATCCCGCCAGGGCCTGCGAGCCGGCGCTTGAGCAATCTTATCCCTCCGACGATAACGTCAAGGAAGCTAAACGCTGACAACACCGGCCCTGCCTCATCGGCAAGCCCCCTCGACCGGTAGCGCTCAGCACCCGCAGCTTGACTATCCAGTCACAGCATGAAAGAACAGAGGCACCCAGACCCCGCCCTGCACTCTCCCGTTTCTGGATACCTGTCTTATGGCCCTGCATACCTGGCTGATTTTTCTTACAGCAGTATTTGGCCTGTCGCTGACCCCAGGCCCCAACGGCCTGCTCGCGCTCAGCCATGGCGCCTTGTATGGCCATCGTAAAACCCTATTTACCGTTAGCGGTGGGGTGCTCGGTTTTACCCTGCTGATGGCCTTGTCGATGCTCGGTATCGGCACTTTGCTGCAAGCCTCAGCGCAGGCGTTGACCCTCCTCAAGTGGCTTGGCGGTGCCTACCTGATCTGGCTGGGCATTCAACTCTGGCGAGCGCCGCCCCTGCACCTGGCCATGGCCGAGAAAACTGTCGAGCGCAGCGGCTTCAAGCTATTTCGCCAAGGCTTGCTGTCGGCGTTATCCAACCCCAAGGTAATCCTGTTTTTTGGTGCCTTTCTGCCGCAGTTTCTCGATCCGCGAGGTGACCTCTGGCTGCAGTTCGCCATCATGGCGCTGACCTTTGCCGTGGTCGAAGGCAGCGTCGAATATCTACTGGCGCGTATGGCTCATCGCGTTCGGCCCTGGCTGCAACGTAGCGGCAAAGGCTTCAACCGTTGCTGCGGTGGGCTGTTTGCCTTGATGGGCGCAGCCCTGCCGATAACCCGTTAAACCGCCTACACCGCAAAGGATCTGTCCTGGTGCCCAATCTGTTGCCTGCCCTGCTGTTGCTCACCCTGAGCGGCTCACCATTCGCCGCTGAGCGGGCGCTGCGCTTCTCGATCAACGACAGCTGGGCCATGCCCATGGCGCGCATCGAAGACGGCAAAGCTGTGGAAGGTATTCTGGTCGATCTGCAACAGCGCCTAGCCGCCAAAGTCGGGCGCAGGGCCGAGCTGGTGGTGATACCGCGCCTGCGGGTACAGCACGCACTGGATAACGGCGAAATCGATGTACGCTGCTACATCAGCCCGAACTGGGCCAATAGCGGCCACCATCGCTATATCTGGAGCCTGCCATTTATGACCCAGCGCGATGTGCTGGTAGGCGTTAATCCCGAGGAACTACAAGCCGAACAGCTGCTCAGTGGACGCTTAGGCACCGTCCTCGGTTTCACCTATCAGCGCCTGGAGCCGCTGTTTGCCAGCAAGCAGATCCAGCGCGAAGACGCGCGCACCCAAGAGCAGGTGCTACTCAAACTGAGTGCCCGGCGCTACCGCTACGCCATCAGCAACGAACTCTCGCTGCACTGGTTCAACCGCCACCAAGCGCCTGACCAGAAACTCTACAACCTCGGCGAAGTGGCCGCCGAACCAATCGCCTGTATCGTCCGCGACGCCCCGGATGTCCCGACCATGGCCCTGCTACGCGCCATGGTGCAGATGAAACAGGCTGGCGAATTTGACGAGTTGCTCTCGCGTTACCGCTGAAGCATACGTCGGTGATACCGCCTGCGGGCACTCAATCAGAGTCTAAAAGCGTTGCGGGCGAGAACACCAGCGCCTCAGCGACAGGCACCGGTGTGCTGCGAGTTACTGACTAAGCGGCAGGATGTCGAACCCCTTGCGGTTATCGCTGACGATGCGGAAGTTCTGTTGCGAGCCCGGCTGAACCTTCACGGCCAACTCACGGCGCAGACGGCCCATGCCGCACAGAGTGTCGTCCATCTCGTCGATGCCAATGCTCAACACCCGCGTGCCGACTGGCACTTGAAAACGCACCTGCTCACCCACGCCGATACGCGCGGCCACCTTACGGTCGACCAACACCGCCACATAGCAGCCGCCGCCCATGCCACCAAAGTCGCGATTAACCTGCAACTGCCCACCCTGCACCAGCGGTGCCTGGTAGCCCAGCAAGCGGTCAGCCGGCACGGGTTTTACATCCTCTGGCGCAGGCTTCCAGGACGAACAGCCAGCCAACAGCAACAGCGGTAAAACGGCACACATCAATCGCATATGACGCATGGAAGCCCTCCATGGGCGCAGAAAACAACAAAGGGAAACGGCTAAAACGGCTTGAGTATTGCCCCTGACGTGGCCGGCCTCAAGTACAGCCTGCTGCACCGCCGCGAGCAGGCATTGATCAGCCGGCGATGCGCTTGAGTAGACGCGCTTGCAGCGCTGCCAGCTCTTGCGGAGTCGCCTTGCCACCGGCGTGCACACTGAGCGTCTCGCCAACGTAGCGCGGCACGATATGCATATGGATGTGGAACACCGTCTGCCCGGCCGGCGCGCCATTAAACTGCGCCACCTGCACCCCGGCAGGCTCAAGCTCGGCGATGATGACGCCTGTAAGCTTCTGCACCACGGCCATCACCTTGCTCAGGCTGCCTTCATCGATGTCCAGAATATTGCGCGCCGCCGCGCGCTTGGGGATCACCAGCGTATGGCCGTAGGACTGCGGAAACACATCGAGGAAGGCCAGCACATCCTCATCTTCGTACAGCTTGTAGCAAGGGGCTTCGCCGCGAATGATCTGGGCAAAGATATTCTGGTTGTCGTATTCGCCGTGCAGGCTCATTGGGGTTCTCCAGTACGCTGGGGTTGAGAAGGCCCCAACCATACCGATTTCTGCACGCGGGGAAAAATCTGCGACCTGACCAAATGGCCAATCACCGCTATCCTGCGCCTTTCGCCAGCTAACCCGGAGCGCTCATGTCAGCCCTTTCCGCCTACCCGATCACCCACAAATGGCCCGCCCAACACCCCGAGCGCCTGCAGCTCTATTCGCTGCCCACGCCCAACGGCGTTAAGGCCTCGATCATGCTCGAAGAAACCGGCCTGGCCTACGAAGCGCACTTGGTCAGCTTCGACAGCAACGACCAGCTCAGCGATGAATTCCTCTCGCTCAACCCCAACAACAAAATCCCCGCCATCCTCGACCCTAACGGCCCAGGCGGCAAACCGCTGGCGCTGTTCGAGTCCGGGGCGATTCTGATCTACCTGGCGGAAAAGACCGGCCAGCTATTAGCCCAAGACGCTGCCACACGCTACGAAGCCCTGCAGTGGCTGATGTGGCAGATGGGCGGCATCGGCCCAATGTTCGGCCAGCTCGGTTTCTTCCATAAATTCGCCGGCAAGGACTACCCGGACAAACGCCCACGCGACCGCTACGTCGCCGAATCCCAGCGCCTGCTCGGCGTGCTCGAGCAACGCCTGCAAGGCCGTAGCTGGATCATGGGTGAGGACTACAGCATCGCCGACATCGCCGTATTTCCCTGGGTGCGTAATCTGGTGGGCTTCTACGAGGCGGGTGAGTTGGTGGAATTCGAGCGTTTCAGCAATGTGCAGCGAGTGCTGCAAGCCTTTGTCGAGCGGCCGGCCGTGATCAAAGGTCTGGCCACACCAGTACGCGGCTAAAATAGTCGCCAGCAACCCATTCAACGCGTAAAAAGCGCCACGAGAACCGATATGAACAACCTTATCCAACAGACTGCGGTGACAGCATGATCGAGGTAACCGAGCGTTCCATTGCCCAGCTGCGCGCCGCGCTCGACGCCGGCCAGACCACGGCGGTCGAACTGGTGCAGGCCTACCTTGCGCGCATCGACGCCTACGATGGTGCCGACACGCCAACCCAGCTCAACGCCGTGGTCGTGCGCAATCCCGATGCGCTTAAAGAAGCCCAAGCCTCCGATGCACGCCGCGCCCGTGGCGAAACCCTCGGCCCGCTCGACGGCATCCCCTACACCGCCAAGGACAGCTACCTGGTCAAGGGCCTCACCGCCGCGTCCGGCAGCCCAGCGTTCAAGGACCTGGTCGCCCATCGCGATGCCTTTACCGTCGAGCGCTTGCGCGGCGCCGGAGCCATCTGCCTGGGCAAAACCAATATGCCGCCCATGGCCAACGGCGGCATGCAGCGCGGCGTGTATGGCCGGGCGGAAAGCCCGTACAACGCCGACTACCTCACCGCGCCCTTCGCCTCCGGCTCCTCCAACGGCACTGGCACCGCCACGGCTGCCAGCTTTGCCGCTTTCGGCCTGGCCGAAGAAACCTGGTCGAGCGGTCGCGGGCCGGCGTCGAACAATGGTCTGTGCGCCTACACGCCGTCGCGCGGGGTGATCTCGGTGCGCGGCAACTGGCCGCTGACGCCGACCATGGACGTGGTGGTGCCCTACGCCCGGACCATGGCCGATCTGCTCGAAGTGCTCGACATCGTGGTCGCCGACGACCCGGACACCCGTGGCGACCTCTGGCGCCTGCAGCCCTGGGTGCCAATCCCTAAAGCCTCCGATGTACGCCCAGCCGCCTATGCAGAGCTTGCCGCCAAAGCCGATGCCCTGACCGGCAAACGCTTTGGCGTGCCACGCATGTTTATCAACAAGGATGAAGAGGCCGGCACCAGCGAGAACCCCGGCATAGGCGGCCCAACCGGCCAACGCATCCACACCCGCGCCTCGGTGATCGACCTGTGGAAAGCCGCGCGCAAGACGCTGGAAGCCGCCGGCGCCGAAGTGATCGAAGTCGACTTTCCGCTGGTGTCCAACTGCGAAGGCGATCGCCCCGGCGCGCCGACCGTGTACAACCGTGGCATCGTCACCCCGCAGTTCCTCCATGACGAGTTGTGGGAACTGAGCGGCTGGGCCTTTGACGACTTCCTGCGCGCCAACGGCGATCCCACGCTGAACACACTGGCGGACGTCGACGGCCCCCAGATATTCCCCCACGACCCCGGCACCCTGCCCAACCGCGAAGGCGATCTGGCCGCCGGCATGGATGAATACGTCAATATGGCCAAGCGCGGCCTGAAGACCTGGGAGCAGATCGAAACCCTGCCCGACGGCCTGCGCGGCCTGGAACACACCCGCAAGCTCGACCTGGAAGACTGGATGGACAGCCTGGGCCTCGACGCCGTGCTGTTCCCCACCGTCGCCGACGTCGGCCCGGCAGATGCCGACGTCAATCCTGCGTCTGCCGATATCGCCTGGAGCAACGGCGTTTGGGTGGCCAACGGCAACCTGGCCATCCGCCACCTAGGCGTGCCCACCGTCACCGTGCCCATGGGCGTGATGGCCGACATCGGCATGCCCGCAGGCCTGACCTTCGCCGGCCGCGCCTACGACGACTCCGCCCTGCTGCGCTATGCCGCCGCGTTCGAGTCCACCGGCTCGAAACGCCTGGTACCGCCACGTACGCCACCGCTGTCGCGCGGCTAACGCCGGAAACAACAAAGCCGCTCACGTGAGCGGCTTTGTTATATGAAATTAGGGCAACGACTCGCGGTGTGAACCGGGATGGCAAGGAGTAGCGTGTCACTGGCTGAAAACAGCCTGAAACAGCAAGCCTGGAGTACCGAAACTGGACGCACCAAAGCGGTAGGCCTCACAGAAGGGTAGGACGGCTGAACGCTTACAAAAAAGGGGCGGCTCGCGCCGCCCACTCTTTTGTCCCTAGTCCCTGTATTTCCCAGCTCATCATCTTGATGAATCGCATCTTGCGATGTCCTGATTGTCTTCCTGACAACCTGTGCTTGTCCCTGAGCACAGGTGTAATACTAGCGATTTACGCTTTCCTAACAAGCGCCGAAAATGCCACCCACTTGAAGCTCACACTATATTTGAAGACTCAAATATCTTTTAAATCAGTAATTTAAAAAATTAAGAACCTTTTCCTGGTCGCTTTGCGCACCAATGGCTTACGCAGCCTGTAAGCAATAGCTTACATAAGCACTCGCAAAACTCGCTAAGAGTGGTTTCCGACGTTATGCAGATGCACCTTAAAGAAGTAACCGCCTCTGGCCCCCAAAACAAAAAACCCAGCCAAGGCCGGGTTCCGTGTTAACGCATCAAGCTCACTGGAACAGTGAATCACTCGACAGGCCATTCTTCTCCAGAATTTCCCGCAGACGCTTAAGCGCTTCAACCTGAATCTGCCGAACGCGCTCACGGGTCAGACCGATCTCCTGGCCAACTTCTTCCAGGGTGCAGCTCTCATGGCCTCGCAGACCGAAGCGGCGAATCACCACCTCACGCTGCTTGTCGGTCAGTTCAGACAGCCAC
Source organism: Pseudomonas sp. C7.1 (assembly GCF_056312395.1). Taxonomy (NCBI): domain Bacteria; kingdom Pseudomonadati; phylum Pseudomonadota; class Gammaproteobacteria; order Pseudomonadales; family Pseudomonadaceae; genus Pseudomonas; species Pseudomonas sp. C7.1. The sequence continues at coordinate 2,452,638 of NZ_JBWDTL010000003.1, forward strand.
TGATCAATGCTTTGCGAGAGGTCATCATCCTGCAGCAACTCGCAGGGGTCGGTGGGGCGATCATCGGTCAGGGTATCGAGCAGGGTTTTGTCCGAATCCTGGCCCAATGAGACATCCACCGAGGAAACCCGCTCATTCAGGCCGAGCATGCGTTTGACTTCGCCCACCGGTTTTTCCAGCAGGTTGGCAATTTCTTCTGCAGAAGGCTCGTGGTCGAGCTTCTGGGTCAATTCGCGAGCAGCACGCAGGTAGACGTTGAGCTCTTTGACCACATGAATAGGTAAGCGAATGGTACGGGTCTGATTCATGATCGCCCGTTCAATGGTCTGGCGGATCCACCAGGTGGCGTAGGTCGAGAAACGGAACCCACGCTCGGGGTCGAACTTCTCTACTGCGCGGATCAAGCCGAGGTTGCCCTCTTCGATCAGGTCCAACAAGGACAAGCCGCGATTGACGTAACGGCGAGCAATCTTCACCACCAGGCGCAGGTTGCTTTCAATCATGCGCTTGCGCCCCGCAGGGTCGCCCTTCTGCGCTAAGCGCGCAAAGAACACTTCTTCTTCAGGGGTTAGTAGAGGGGAAAAACCGATTTCGTTGAGGTACAGCTGAGTGGCGTCGAGCGCGCGGGTGTAATCGATGTACTTGTGCTGTTTGCTGCTAGCGGTGGAAGCTTTTGCTTTACTGCGGGAAAGTGGCGGTTGCGCTTCTTCGTCTGAATCATCGTCAAGGACAATAGCAGCCTCCATCAGGAGCACTTCATCATCGACGTCAGACCCCGGCGCTTCTTTTTTATTGAGAGCCATTTTTATTTTTCCTTGCTGAGTTCGACAGCAAGCTTTAGGCGACCGAATCCCTGGTTACACCAAAGCCTGTCCCTCCCACGTGGTGGAGACAGGCTAGCGCAAGATCAACGTCGCGGCAGGTATTGCAGCGGGTCAACAGGTTTACCTTGGCGGCGTACTTCAAAGTGAAGTTTCACCCGGTCGGTTCCTGTGGAACCCATTTCGGCAATTCTCTGCCCGGCTTTGACCCGTTGCCCCTCCTGCACCAACAGCCTGCGGTTGTGACCGTAGGCGCTTACGTAGGTATCGCTATGTTTGATGATCACTAATTCGCCGTAGCCCCGTAAACCACTCCCGGCGTAGACCACTGAACCATCAGACGCAGCTAAAACAGGCTGGCCCAATTCTCCGGCTATATCAATGCCTTTATTCAAACTGCCGTTTGAGGAAAAACGCCCGATAACAGTCCCATTAGACGGCCACAACCAGCCCGATGCAGAACGCTGCGTGGGCGGTAGCGCGGTGACGCTGGGGGTGGTTTTTACTGGTGTTGGCCGCTGGGTTTGCACCGGCCGGGTCTGAATGGGTGTGCTCGGTCGACCAGACGGCTTGACCACTACTGGCGCAGTCGCCACTACAGACGGGCGACTGGCAGACTGCCCATCAAAGCGAATGATCTGGCCAACCCGAATTAGATAAGGCGGTGCAATGCCATTACGTGCCGCCAGCGCTTTCCAGTCCCAGCCGAAGCGAAAAGCAATCGAGTACAGCGTATCGCCCCGTTGCACCTGATACTGCCCACTGCTGACTGGCTGGCGCTGCGATGCCTGGCTACCACCATGGGTCCGGTCAACCACCTTGACGCCACCCGGTGGTGGGCTCGCGCAGGCGCTAAGCAGCGCACCGAGGATAAGGCCACTCAACAGGGTACGAGCACTGCTGGCGCGAATCGGCAATTGAATGGCTGTGAAACTCACCTGCATCTCCCTTGGGCAAAACGGCTTACATCTAACTGGCGTGCATTGTGCCGCAATTATGGGTTATCACCAGCGCTTTGCGGATTACGCCCGGCCAGCCATTCCAGGCCCAACACCAGCAGGATGCCGGCAATCGCCAGGGCAATTGCCAGCAGCAACTGCGGGTCCTGGCCGCTGATTTCGGCGAACTGCGCGGGCCAGAGATTGGCTTGCAGCAACGGTACCTGCTTGCCATGGCTGTCGGTAAGCCAGGTCAGGGTCTCCTTCCATGGCCAGATCTTGTTCAGCGAACCGATCATCAGCCCGGTGAGAAACGCGAGGGTCAGGTCACGCCAACGCGCCAACAGCCAGCGCAGAATCCCGGCAAAACTGACAATCCCCACCAGACATCCGCTGGCAAAAATCAGCAGCACCGTAATGTCCAGGCCCTTCACCGCCGTCAGCACGAAGCTGTACAGGCCCAGCAGCACCAGAATAAAGCTGCCGGAAATACCCGGCAGAATCATCGCGCAAATGGCGATGGCACCGGCGAAGAACAGGCTCAGCGGGTCATGTCCCAACTGCAGTGGCGACGCCACGGTAATCCAGTAGGCGAATGCCGCCCCCAGAACCAGGCTGACTACCCGCGTCCAGTTCCAACACTGGATTTCGCGCACCACCAAATGTGTGGAAACCAGAATCAGACCGAAGAAGAACGACCACACCGGAATCGGTTGTTCGACCAGCAGATAGGTGATCAACCGCGCGAGGCTGAGCACGCTGGTCAAGACACCCAGCAGCAACACCAGCAGAAAGGTCGCATTGGCAGCCTTCCAGGCCTCAACAACACGCCCGCGCAGGAATAGACCCAGGGCCACCGGCACACTGGCAATCGAACGCAGCAGCTCATCATAGATACCGCTGATAAAAGCCACAGTGCCACCCGACACACCGGGCACCACGTCAGCAGCGCCCATGGCGATGCCTTTGGCGTAGAGCAGGAAATACTTCTTCATGGGTTCATCCGTAAACAATCGAAATCAGGCCAAGGGCCCGTTGAGCAAGGGCACAAAGCGCACTGCATCCAGCACATGCCGGGAGAAGCCATCTTCTTCACGGACGATCAGCATCAGCTCCTGCACATCGCCTGCGCCGACCGGAATAACCAGGCGCCCGCCCAGGGCCAACTGATCCAGCAAGGCTTGCGGTACATTGGCCGCCGCAGCAGTGACGATAATGCCGTTGTACGGGCCCAGGGCATTCCAGCCTTCCCAGCCGTCGCCCCAGCGGAATACCACATTACGCAGGTTGAGCTGGGTCAGACGCTCCTTGGCTTTTTCCTGCAGGCTCTGGATTCGCTCGACGCTGAATACCCGCTCGACCAACTGCGCCAGAATCGCGGTCTGGTAGCCCGAACCGGTGCCGATCTCCAGCACCTTATCTAAGGGGCCGGCCGCCAGCAGCAGCTCGCTCATGCGCGCGACCATATAGGGCTGCGAGATGGTCTGGTTGTTGCCAATCGGCAGCGCGGTGTCTTCGTAGGCGCGATGGGCCAGGGCCTCATCGACAAACAGATGACGCGGCGTGCGGCGAATGGCTTCCAGCACATGGGCGTTGGACAGCCCTTCTTCGTACAGTCGTTGAATCAAGCGTTCGCGAGTACGCTGCGAAGTCATGCCGATGCCGCGATGGTGCAATTCGTCCTGTTCACGGCGGATCACAGCAGGCCCTCCAGCCAAGGTTTCAGGCTGTTGAAACCGTCGACAAAGGTGCGATCCAGCTGCAGCGGGGTGACCGAGACATAACCCTGCATCACCGCATGAAAATCCGTACCAGGGCCGCCATCTTCGGCATCGCCAGCCACCGAGATCCAGTAACCCTCTTTACCGCGCGGGTTGACCACCTTGACCGGCGCTGCAGCGCGAGCGCGATGGCCCAGGCGGGTCAGCTGGATGCCACGGATATGCTCCAGCGGCAGATTGGGGATATTCACGTTAAGTACGGTACGCGGCGGCAGATCGAGCTGCTCATGGGCTTCCACAAGCTTGCGGGCGAAATAAGCAGCGGTCGCCAGGTTGTCCGGCAGACGTGAGAGCAGGGAAAAGGCAAAGGCCGGGCGGGCCAGGAAGCGCCCTTCAAGGGCCGCAGCTACGGTGCAGGAATACAGCACGTCATCGCCCAGGTTGGCACCCAGGTTAATGCCCGACACCACCAGGTCCGCCACCTGCGGCAACAGGCCATTGAGGCCCAGGTGCACGCAATCGGTCGGCGTACCGTTCAGGCTGATATAGCCATTGGGCAGCGTGGTCGGGTGCAGGGGGCGGTCGAGGGTCAGCGAGCTGCTAGCGCCGCTCTTGTCCTGATCGGGGGCAATCACTGTGCACTCGGCATAGTCGGCCAGCGCCGCATGCAGCGCAGCAAGGCCTGGCGCAGCAACGCCGTCATCATTGGAAATCAGAATACGCATGGGTTGTCCGTCTGCCCTGCAGGCAACAGATCGACGAGCTCACGCACCAAGACGGTGGCAAAGCATCCAGCCGGCAGGACGAATTCCAGTTGCAGAATGTCAGGCTCGGGATAATGCCACGACAGGCCGCCAATGGGGAGGCGCAGGATACGCCGTTCGTGCGTCATGTCCGCTTCTGCCAACCAGTCGACCAGCGCACTTTCGCGCGCACCAATCTGCTGTTCCAGCGTTTGCGCCACACCCGCGGCGCCAGAAACACCAGCGCCCCACAACGGGCCCGTCGGATGTAGATCGAGAATCGCCAGGCGCGGATCGTTGCATTCGGCCTCACCGGCAACAAAGAAGCTGCGGCTGTCGGTAAAGGCCAGTAGATCCCCCAGCAATGCCTGGTTCCAGGTGCCGGCAGCGACTCGCTCGGCCAGCACTTGGTTGAACAGGTAGCTGCGCGCCGCCGAGAGCACCCGCGAGCGCACATTGCGTTTCTCCGGCAGGCTCTTGTTCGCCGCAAAATGCCGCGCATGGGCGACATTACCGCCCTCGAAGCCGAAGCGCTGCAAGCCGTAATAATTGGGAATGCCCTGGGCGGCGATCTGCGTCAGGCGTTGCTCCAGTGCTTCACGGTAGGCCGCCAGCTGGGTCAGGCGCAGGGTAAAACCGTTGGCCGCATGGGCACCGCGCTGCAATTTGCGGGTATGCCGCACCTGCTTGAGGATGCTCAGGCTGGCGTCGACTGCGGCGCTCAGGTCGGGATCGAGCTTGCCCGGCAGATGCAAGCTGAACCACTGACGGGTCAGGGCCTGACGGTCCTTGAGGCCGGCGTAGCTGATCATCTTCAGCGGCACGCCAGCGGCGCGGGCGATACGCTTGGCCGCCTCTTCGGTGTTCAGCTCGCGCTTCTCCACCCACAGCCAGAGGTGCTCGCCCTCGCCGGCCAGCGGAATATCCAGCACTTCATCGACCTGAAAATCTTCCGCCACGGCCTTAAGCACCGCCGTACCGCAGGGCTCGCCATAGGCGCGCGGCCCCAGCAATTCGAGTTCGTTCATCGGGCGACCAACAGCGCGACGGCATGCACGGCGATACCTTCTTCACGACCGGTAAAGCCGAGTTTTTCGGTAGTGGTGGCCTTGACGTTGACCTGATCCAGTCTCACCTGCAGGTCTTCGGCAATCCGCGCACGCATGGTGTCGATATGCGGGGCCATCTTCGGCGCCTGAGCGACGATGGTGGCGTCGACATTGCCCACCTGCCAGCCCTTGGCATGAATCAGGCCGAGCACATGGCGCAGCAGCATGCGGCTGTCCGCGCCCTTGAAGGTTGGATCGGTGTCGGGAAAATGTTTGCCGATATCACCCAACGCCGCCGCACCGAGCAAGGCATCGCTCAGGGCATGCAACAGCACGTCGCCATCGGAATGGGCCAGCAGGCCGAATTTATGGGGAATTTGCACGCCGCCGAGGGTGATGAAATCGCCCTCACCGAAGCGGTGCACATCGTAGCCGTGGCCAATACGCATAAGAAACAACGCCCTGAAAAAGTCAGGGCATGATTCTACATGGTGGAGCCAGGGGGGACGCCTAGTTCTTGCTGGCGATGCTTTGCTCCGAGCGCTGATCGCCAGCAAGCTGGCTCCTACAGGCTTTTATCACATGAGCGCCTTGGCGTGATGACGCAGGTGGTCGTCGATAAAGCTGGCGATAAAGTAGTAGCTGTGGTCGTAGCCGGGCTGCAGGCGCAGGGTCAACGGGTGGCCGGCAGCCTGGGCCGCCGCCTTGAGCGCATCCGGCTTGAGCTGGTTTTCCAGGAAATCATCACGATCACCCTGGTCGACCAGAATCGGAAGCTTCTCCGTGGCATCGCTAAGCAAAGCGCAGGCATCCCATTCGCGCCAGCGCGAACGCTCATCACCCAAGTAACGCGAGAACGCCTTCTCACCCCAGGGGCAATTGCTCGGGTTGCTGATCGGCGCAAACGCCGACAGTGACTGGTAGCGCCCCGGATTACGCAGCGCACAAACCAGCGCACCGTGGCCACCCATGGAATGGCCGCTGATGCCGCGCTTGTCGGATACCGGGAAATTCGCCTCGATCAACGCCGGCAGTTCCTGCACCACATAGTCATACATGCGGTAATGCCGCGCCCAGGGCTCCTGAGTGGCATTGACGTAGAAGCCAGCACCCAGACCGAAATCCCAGGCTTTATCTGGATCATCCGGCACCTCAGGACCACGCGGGCTGGTATCCGGCGCAACAATAATCATCCCCAGCTCGGCCGCCAGCTTGTGCGCGCCGGCCTTGTGCATAAAGTTCTCATCGGTGCAGGTCAGCCCGCTCAGCCAATACAGCACCGGCAGCTTGCCACCCTGCTCGGCCTGCGGCGGCAGGTAAACGGCAAACACCATATCGCAGCCCAGCACCGCCGAACGATGGCGATAGCGTTTATGCCAGCCACCAGCACTCTTCTGGCAGGAAATATTTTCCAAGGTCATAGGGCCTCCATTGGGCGGCAGTGAAAGCCGCCCAGCGTGATCAGAAGTGGATAACAGTGCGGATGCTCTTGCCTTCATGCATCAGGTCAAAGGCTTTGTTGATGTCATCCAGCGGCATGTTGTGGGTAATAAAGGTATCCAGCGGGATTTCGCCCTTCTGCGCCTTTTCCACATAGCTCGGCAGCTCGGTACGGCCCTTGACGCCACCGAAGGCCGAGCCGCGCCAGACGCGCCCAGTTACCAGCTGGAACGGACGGGTGCTGATTTCCTGGCCGGCACCGGCCACACCGATAATCACCGACTCGCCCCAGCCCTTGTGCGCACACTCCAGCGCGGCGCGCATTAGCTGCACATTGCCCACGCACTCGAAGGAATAATCTACGCCGCCGTCGGTCATCTCGACGATTACCTCCTGAATCGGCTTGGCGAATTCCTTGGGGTTGATAAAGTCGGTCGCCCCCAGCTCACGAGCCACATCGAACTTGGCCGGGTTGATATCGATGGCGATGATGCGGCTGGCCTTGGCCATCTTCGCGCCGATGATTGCTGCCAGACCAATACCGCCAAGGCCGAAGATCGCCACGGTAGCGCCCTCCTCCACCTTGGCGGTGTTGAGCACGGCACCGATACCGGTAGTCACGCCACAACCGAGCAGGCAGACCTTCTCCAGCGGCGCATCTTTAGGGATCACCGCCAGGGAGACTTCCGGCAGCACGGTGTATTCGGAGAAGGTCGAGCAACCCATGTAGTGATAGATCGGCTCGCCGTTGTAGGAAAAACGACTGGTACCGTCCGGCATCAGGCCCTTGCCCTGAGTGGCGCGCACCGAACTGCATAGATTGGTCTTGCCCGAGGTGCAGAATTTACAAACGCGGCATTCGGCGGTGTACAGCGGAATCACATGGTCGCCGACCTGCACCGAAGTCACGCCCTCGCCGATGGCTTCGACGATGCCGCCGCCTTCATGGCCGAGAATCGCCGGGAACACCCCTTCGGAGTCTTCACCGGACAGGGTGTAGGCATCGGTATGGCACACGCCAGTGGCGACAATGCGCACCAGCACTTCCCCGGCCTTGGGCGGCGCGACGTCGACTTCGACGATTTGCAGCGGCTGATTGGGGGCAAAGGCTACGGCAGCACGGGACTTGATCATGGTCGCTCTCCAGCGGATTCAACGGTGGCGAAGAGTGTAGATCAGTGATCCAGATAGATAATCCGCCAAAAAACAAAACATTCTTGCTATACAGGGACAATCAACCGACAACCAAGGATGCACGCCATGAATCGCTGGGAAGGCCTCGACGAATTTGTTGCCGTGGCCGAGTGCGGCCAGTTCACCGCCGCCGCCGAACGCCTGAGCCTGTCGTCATCCCAGGTCAGCCGGCAGATCGCCCGCCTGGAAGAGCGCCTGCAAACCCGCCTGTTCTACCGCAGCACCCGTCGCGTGGCCCTGACCGAGGCCGGGCAGACCTTTCTACAGCACTGCCAGCGCCTGCAGGATGCCCGCGAGGAAGCCCTGCGCGCGGTCGGCGACCTGGGCAGCGAGCCAAAAGGCCTGCTGCGCATGACCTGCGCGGTGGCCTACGGCGAGCGCTTTATCGTGCCGCTGGTCACCGACTTTATGGTGCAACACCCGCAATTGCGGGTGGATATCGAACTGAGCAACCGCACCCTCGACCTGCTGCATGACGGCCTCGACCTGGCCATCCGCCTGGGCCGCCTGCAGGACTCACGCTTGGTGGCTACGCGCCTGGCGCCCCGGCAAATGTATCTGTGCGCCGCACCGGCGTACCTGCAACGCTACGGCCGGCCGCATTCACTGTCGGAACTGGCACGGCACAACTGCTTGATCGGCAGCTCGGATCTCTGGAGTTTTCAGGCCGATGGCCGCGATTCGAGCCTGCGGGTGCAGGGCAACTGGCGTTGCAACAGTGGCCAGGCCGTGCTGGAAGCCGCATTACGCGGCCTTGGACTGTGTCAGCTACCGGATTATTACGTGCTGGAACATTTGCGCAGCGGCGCGCTGGTCTCGTTGCTGGATAACCAGCAACCGCCGGACACTGCGGTGTGGGCGTTGTACCCACAGCAGCGGCACCTATCACCCAAGGTGCGGCAACTGGTGGAGTTTCTTAAACAGGGGTTGGCGCAGCGCAGCGAGTATCGCTAGAACCTGTTTACGGTCTCGCGAGCTAGAGTACTGCAAGGAAAAAAGAGGCGAGGAAGCGGAGTGTACTTTTGTACATGAGCATTCCGAGCCTGTTTTTAACGCAGCAGGACCGACGCGCAGCAGACCGTAGGCAGGTTCTTAGTTTTTCAAGTGCCAAAGGCTGGCCAGGCTACGCAAATCTTCCGGCCGTGTGACCTTGAGGTTATCTGCGCGCCCTTCGATCAGCCGTGGCGCCTGGCCAGACCACTCGATGGCCGAAGCCTCATCGGTAATCGCCACACCGGCAGTCAGCGCATCGGCCAGGGCGTGCTGCAACTCGCCGAGACGGAACATCTGCGGGGTAAAGGCCTGCCAGATGGTCGAGCGATCCACCGTCGTTTGCACCCGGCCATCGGCGCCTGCGCGCTTGAGGGTATCGCGGGCGGGCACGGCGAGCAGGCCGCCTACCGGGTCATCAGTCAATTCACTGAGCAACAAGTCGAGATCGCTGCGCGCCAGATTGGGCCGCGCGGCATCGTGTACCAACACCCAATCCTGCTCCTGAGCACCCAGCTCACTTAAGCGCAGCAGGCCGCTGAGTACCGAATCGGCACGCTCGGCACCGCCATCGGCGCGCTGAATACGTAGGTCACGGGCGCAGCCCAGGGTCGGCCAGTACGGATCGTCCGCCGCCAGGCTGACCACCACCGCACGCAACTGCGGATGCTCAAGAAAGCACGCCAGGGTGTGTTCGATAATACTTTTACCGGCCAGTTGCAGGTACTGTTTGGGCCGGTCGGCGCGCATCCGGCTGCCAATGCCGGCAGCGGGAATCAACGCCCAGAAAGGGGGGAGTTCGGGAGTGTTCATTCAGCCAACTGATAGAGGGTTTCGCCCTCTTTAAGCATGCCCAGCTCGTGGCGTGCACGCTCTTCGACGGTTTCCATACCGCTTTTCAGCTCCAGCACTTCCGCTTCGAGAATCCGGTTGCGCTCTTGCAGCTGCTGGTTTTCGCCCTGCTGATCGGCGATCTGCTGCTGCAACTGGGCCACCTGCGCCAGGCTGCCATCGCCGACCCACAGGCGATATTGCAGACCTGCCAGCACGGCAATCAGCACGATAAATACCCAGTAGAAATTATTGCGCATAGCGTAAAAAGCTTCCGAACGAAAAAGGGGCGACTCGCGCCGCCCCTCTTTTAACATGCCTGAGCTCAACCACGGAACTCGGCGCGGCCACGATAAACAGCTTTACCAGCCAGCTGCTCTTCGATACGCAGCAATTGGTTGTACTTGGACACGCGGTCCGAGCGGCATAGCGAACCGGTCTTGATCTGGCCAGCAGCAGTACCAACAGCCAGATCGGCGATGGTGCTGTCTTCGGTTTCACCCGAGCGATGCGAGATCACGGCGGTGTAGCCAGCGGCCTTGGCCATCTGGATGGCTTCCAGCGTCTCGGTCAGGGTGCCGATCTGGTTGAACTTGATCAGGATCGAGTTGCCGATCGACTCGTCGATGCCGCGCTTGAGGATCTTGGTGTTGGTCACAAACAGATCGTCGCCAACCAGCTGCACTTTGCTGCCGATCTTGTCAGTCAGCACCTTCCAGCCAGCCCAGTCGGACTCGTCCATGCCATCTTCGATGGAAATGATCGGGTAACGCTCGGCCAGACCAGCCAAGTAATCGGCGAACCCGGCGGCGTCAAAGACTTTGCCTTCGCCAGCCAGGTCGTACTGACCGTCCTTGAAGAATTCGCTGGAGGCGCAGTCCAGGGCCAGGGTGACGTCGTCGCCCAGGGTGTAACCGGCATTGGCAACGGCTTCGGCGATAGCCGCCAGGGCGTCTTCGTTGGAAGCCAGGTTCGGCGCGAAACCGCCTTCGTCACCGACGGAAGTGCTCAGGCCACGGGCCTTCAGCACGGCTTTGAGATGGTGGAAAATCTCGGTGCCCATGCGCAGCGCGTCGGCGAAGGTTTTCGCGCCAACCGGCTGAACCATAAATTCCTGAATATCGACGTTGTTATCGGCGTGCTCGCCGCCGTTGATGATGTTCATCATCGGCACCGGCATGGAGTAAACGCCTGGAGTGCCATTCAGGTCGGCGATGTGCGCGTACAACGGCACGCCTTTGGCCTGAGCGGCAGCTTTGGCAGCGGCCAGGGACACGGCAAGGATAGCGTTGGCACCCAGGGTGGCTTTGTTCTCGGTACCGTCGAGGGCAATCATCGCCAGGTCGAGGGCTTTCTGGTCGGTGGCATCTTTGCCCAGCAGCAGGTCGCGGATCGGGCCATTGATATTGGCCACGGCCTTCAGTACGCCCTTGCCCAGGTAACGGCTCTTGTCGCCATCACGCAATTCCAGCGCTTCACGCGAACCGGTGGAGGCACCGGACGGCGCGCAGGCGCTGCCGATGATGCCGCCTTGGAGGATTACATCGGCTTCCACAGTTGGGTTACCACGGGAATCGAGAACCTCACGGCCTTTGATGTCGACGATCTTTGCCATTGTGTGTAGCACTCCAAAAAGTTGACGAAAAGGGTAGTACCGAGCTGCACACTCGTTGGGCGCTGGAAGTTGCCCCGGCGCGCAACATGTACCGACTATTCAGTCAGATTGTATACAAAAGGCACTTTACCGCAGAATTGCCGTTTCAGGCAGTCTCAATCGGCGCAAAACTCTTGATCAAATCATCCAGCTGCTTGAGCTGAGTGAGGAACGGCTCCAGCTTGTCCAGACGCAGGGCGCAAGGGCCGTCGCATTTGGCATTGTCCGGGACCGGATGGGCTTCGAGGAACAGACCAGCCAGGCCCTGGCTCATACCCGCCTTGGCCAGGTCAGTGACCTGGGCACGACGACCGCCAGCGGAATCGGCACGACCACCTGGCATTTGCAGGGCGTGGGTCACGTCAAAGAACACCGGATAGTTGGTCTGCTTCATGATGCCGAAGCCGAGCATGTCCACTACCAGGTTGTTGTAACCGAAGCTGGAGCCGCGCTCGCAGAGGATCAGTTGGTCATTACCGGCCTCTTCGCACTTGGCCAAGATGTGCTTCATTTCCTGGGGCGCGAGGAACTGGGCCTTCTTGATATTGATCACGGCCTGGGTCTTGGCCATGGCCACCACCAGATCGGTCTGCCGCGACAGAAACGCCGGCAGCTGAATAATGTCGCACACCGCAGCCACCGGAGCCGCTTGCTCAGGCTCATGCACGTCGGTGATCACCGGCACGCCGAAGGTCTTTTTGATTTCTTCAAAAACCTTCATGCCCTCTTCCAGGCCCGGACCACGGAACGAGGTCACGGACGAGCGGTTGGCCTTGTCGAAACTGGCCTTGAACACGTAGGGAATGCCGAGCTTCTCGGTCACCCGCACGTATTCTTCACAGGCGCGCATGGCCAGATCGCGGGACTCGATTACGTTGATCCCGCCGAACAGCACGAAGGGTTTGTCGTTGGCGATTTCAATCCCGCCAACCTTGATGATCTTCTGGGTCATGCCTTAAGCCTTCTTCGCTTGCTGGGCCAAGGCCGCATTGACGAAGCCACTGAACAGCGGATGACCATCACGCGGCGTCGAGGTGAACTCCGGGTGGAACTGGCAAGCGACGAACCATGGATGATCCGGTGCTTCCACCACCTCAACCAGCGCGCCATCACCGGAGCGACCGGTGACCTTGAGGCCGGCTTCGATCAGTTGCGGCAGCAGGTTGTTGTTCACTTCATAACGATGACGATGACGCTCGACTATTACATCTTTGCCATAGCACGCGTGCACTTGCGAACCGGCCTGCAACTGGCAGTCCTGTGCACCGAGACGCATGGTGCCGCCCAGGTCAGAGGCATCGGTACGCTGCTCGGTCACGCCGGTGGCGTCCTGCCATTCGGTGATCAGGCCGACCACGGGATGCGTGCCTACGGCGTCAAATTCGGTGGAGTTGGCGTCGGTCCAGCCCAGCACATTGCGGGCGAACTCGATAACCGCAACTTGCATACCGAGGCAGATACCCAGGTAGGGAATCTTGTTCTCACGGGCGTACTGCACAGTCTTGATCTTGCCTTCCACGCCGCGCAGACCGAAACCGCCCGGCACCAGAATGGCATCCACGCCTTCGAGCAGGGCGGTGCCCTTGTTCTCGATGTCTTCAGAGTCGATATAGCGCAGATTGACCTTGGTGCGGTTCTGGATGCCAGCATGGCTCATCGCTTCGATCAGCGATTTGTAGGCGTCCAGCAGCTCCATGTACTTGCCGACCATGGCGATGGTGACTTCGTGCTCTGGATTGAGCTTGGCATCGACGACACGGTCCCACTCGGACAGATCGGCGCCGCCACACTCCAGACCGAAGCGCTCGACGACGAAATCATCCAAGCCCTGGGCATGCAGCACGCCGGGGATCTTGTAGATGGTGTCGACGTCTTCCAGGGAAATCACCGCACGCTCTTCAACGTTGGTGAACAGCGCGATCTTGCGGCGCGAGGAGATATCGATCGGGTGGTCGGAACGGCAGATCAGCACATCCGGCTGCAGGCCGATGGAGCGCAGCTCTTTCACCGAATGCTGAGTCGGCTTGGTCTTGGTCTCGCCTGCGGTGGCGATATACGGCACCAGAGTCAAGTGCATCAGCATGGCGCGCTTGGCACCTACTTCCACACGCAACTGGCGGATGGCTTCAAGGAACGGCTGCGACTCGATATCACCGACCGTGCCGCCGATCTCGACCATGGCAACGTCGGCGTCCCCGGCACCCTTGATGATGCGGCGCTTGATCTCATCGGTGATATGCGGGATGACCTGAATGGTCGCACCCAGGTAATCACCACGGCGCTCGCGGCGCAGCACGTCTTCGTAGACGCGACCGGTGGTGAAGTTGTTGTTCTGGGTCATGGTGGTGCGGATAAACCGCTCATAGTGGCCCAGGTCGAGGTCAGTCTCAGCGCCGTCGTGGGTGACAAACACCTCACCGTGCTGGAACGGGCTCATGGTGCCCGGATCGACGTTGATATAAGGGTCCAGCTTGAGCATGGTGACCTTCAGGCCCCGCGCCTCCAGGATGGCCGCCAATGAAGCCGAGGCGATGCCTTTCCCCAATGAAGAAACAACACCACCCGTGACGAATATGTAGCGCGTCATGAAAAACCCTAGAAGTCTGCGTTTAAGCGGTCAGTACCGCCGGGGAAAGCGAAGGAATAGTGAAGCGACCCATTGCAATACACCGCAATTAGCCAGCCCTGCCGATTCCCAAGGGGAGTCAACAAAAGCTCTAGTAAGACGGGAGCGTAGTCTACCGGAAAGGCCTTATCAGCTCAAACCTTGATCACTCGTCGGCGGCTGCCAATGCAATTGCCAGCTGCCATCGGCGGCGCCTTGCATACCTGGCAGGTTGGCGATTGCCACCACCTGGTTATCCAGACGCAGCAACGGCAGGCGGTCACGCACAAAAGCTGGCACGCGCAGTTCGTTGAGCAACCGCTTGAGATCGCGGTGCCCGCGCCCAAGCAACACCATCTGATCACCGGCCTGGCGATAGCCCAGCTGCCAATTGCCTGCGGGCAGCTGACCGTCAATTCGCACACTGCCATTAGCAGGCAATGCCAGCTGCTGATTGCCTTGAACGGCAACACTGAGCGGCGCGGGCGCGCAGAGCCAATCACCAGCCAGCCACCACAAACGCTCGTCACTGCGGCGCAGCTCCCCCGCCGCCAGCTTCCAGATTGGCGCGGCATCCACCGACGCATCACGCAGCGCCTGCCAACCGGCCCAGTGCTCACTATCCGGCATTGCCGTTAGCGGCCGTAGCCAATATCGCAGGGCATTGCGCTGGCGCGGCTCACTCAGATTGCGCAGCGCAGGCAGCGCCAGATTTGCTAACGGCAGCCAGGCAAACTCACTCGGCGCTTGAGCGGCAGCTATATCCTGCTGCGCCAACTCATCAAGCAACTGTGCAGCCTCACTCAAATGCGCGGCACTACGGGCCATATTGGTCGAGGCCTGCGGCCAGCGACTAAGCAACGCCGGCATCACCTGACGGCGCAGATAATTGCGCGAGAAGCGCTCATCGCTATTTGACGGATCTTCAACCCAGGTCAACTTGTGCTCACGGGCATACGCCAACAGCTCATCGCGCGAGCAGTTAAGCAGCGGTCGAACCAGCCGCCCCGCTCCCAGCGCGCGACTCATCGGCATGGCCGACAAACCCTGCACCCCCGCACCGCGCAGCAGGCGAAACAGCAGAGTTTCGGCCTGATCATCGCGATGTTGCGCAGTCAGCAGCACCTCACCAGCGCCGAGACGAGCCGCAAAAGCCGCGTAGCGGGCCTCGCGCGCCGCCTGCTCCAGGCTCGCGCCGGGAGCCACCTGCACATACTCGACCTGCAACGCTACAGACAAGGCCGCGCACAGCTCACGGCAATGCGCCGGCCAGGCATCGGCAGCGGCCTGCAGGCCGTGATGGATATGGATAGCGGAAAGTGGCGGCAATGCCTCGCGCTGCGCGAGGCTGGCCAGCAGGTGCAGCAGCACCGTGGAATCCAGCCCGCCGGACAGAGCGATATGCCAGGCCGGCGCAGTGCGCCAGGGCGCCAGAGAATCCAGCAACCTGGCGCTCAGGGTCATTTAGGCGATGCCGTAGCTCATCAAACGCTCATAACGACGCTTGAGCAGCGCATCGGTATCGAAGGTCTTGAGCATTGCCAGCTGCGTCAGCAAGGCCTGACGCACCGACTCAGCGGCAGCCGCCGGATCGCTGTGCGCGCCACCAAGTGGCTCACCGATCACCTGATCAACAATGCCCAGGCCTTTCAGGCGCTCAGCAGTAATGCCCATGGCCTCAGCGGCATCCGGCGCCTTTTCTGCGGTTTTCCACAGAATCGAGGCGCAGCCTTCCGGCGAGATTACCGAGTAGGTGGAGTACTGCAGCATATTCAGCTGATCGCACACGCCAATCGCCAAGGCACCGCCGGAACCACCTTCACCGATCACGGTGGCGATGATCGGGGTTTTCAGGCGCGCCATTACACGCAGGTTCCAGGCGATGGCTTCGCTCTGGTTGCGCTCTTCGGCGTCGATACCTGGGTAGGCACCTGGGGTGTCGATAAAAGTCAGGATCGGCATCTTGAAGCGTTCGGCCATTTCCATCAGACGGCACGCCTTGCGGTAGCCCTCCGGGCGCGGCATGCCGAAGTTGCGGCGTACTTTTTCGCGAATCTCGCGGCCCTTCTGGTGACCGATAACCATCACCGGCTCACCGTCCAGACGGGCAACGCCGCCGACCAGGGCCGGGTCGTCGGAGAAGTGGCGGTCACCATGCAGCTCATCGAACTCGGTAAAGATGTGCTGCAGGTAATCCAGGGTATAAGGACGGCGTGGATGGCGCGCCAGCTGGGCGATCTGCCAGCTGCTCAGGTTGCCGAAAATGGTTTCGGTCAGCGAGCTGCTCTTGTCCTGCAGGCGGGCGATCTCATCGCCGATGTTCAACGAGTTGTCGTTACCAACCAGGCGAAGCTCTTCGATCTTGGCTTGCAGGTCGGCGATCGGCTGTTCGAAATCGAGAAAATTCGGGTTCATAGTCATCCGTCTTGCGTCGACGGCCAAGTGGCCGGGAGCTGTATCCGTTATCGCGTCCTACCTTATAGCAGCAGGCGCATTCAGGTCGACACCGGACTGCAGGTAAACCGTGCAGCCGTTCAAGGCGTCGCAACTGAAACGCAGAGCCTGGGCTCCGCAAATCAGCGGTAGTGCAAAAAGACGTTGTCTTTGCCGAACTGGTCACGCAATGCCTGAATCAGGCTGTCAGCCGGCTCAATACGCCAGGCTTCGCCAAACTGCAATTGCGCCTTGGCACCGCTGCCGCTGTAGTCGACGGTGATCGGGCATGCGCCGCGATGACGACCGCACAAGTCGGCCAGCCAGCGTAGCCGATCACCTTGCAGAGCGCTGCTGGCGACCTTCAAACGCAGGCTGTCGGCCAGGCCGGTGCGCGCTTCTTCCAGGCTCATCACCCGCTTGGCACGCAGACGCAGGCCGCCGGAGAAATCGTCGTTGCTCACCTCGCCCTCAACCACCACCAGGGCATCGGTCTGCAGCAAGGCCTGGGCGCTGTTAAAAGCCTCGGCGAACAGGGAGGCCTCGATGCGCCCGGAGCGGTCATCTAGGGTGATAAAGCCCATCTTGTCGCCTTTTTTGTTCTTCATCACCCGCAGGTTGACCACCAGGCCGGCAATCGTCTGATCGCCGCGTGCGGCTTTCAGGTCAACGATGCGCTGGCGGGCAAAACGTCGCACTTCGCCCTCGTACTCGTCAATCGGGTGACCGGTCAGATACAGGCCCAAGGTGTCTTTTTCACCCTTGAGGCGCTCTTTCAACGTCAGCTCGCGGGCGCGCAAATGGTTGAGGTAAACATCCGCCTCGGCATCCGCAAACACGCCGCCGAACAGGTCCATATGCCCGCTCTCGGCGCTGCGCGCAGTCTGCTCGGCGGCCTGCACGGCCTCCTCCATCGCAGACAGCAATACCGCGCGATTGCGGTCGATATTGGCCTTGTAGGCTTTCAGCTCCTCATGGAAGTGCGGGCCCAGACGGTCCAGCGCACCGCTGCGAATCAGTGCTTCGAGGGTGCGCTTGTTGATGCGCTTGAGGTCGACCCGCGAGCAGAAGTCGAACAGGTCCTTGAACGGTCCTTCTTGACGCGCTTCGACGATGGCCTCCACCGGCCCCTCGCCCACGCCCTTGATCGCGCCCAGGCCGTAGACGATCCAGCCTTCGTTGTTAACCGCGAATTTGAACTCGGAGATGTTCACATCTGGCGCATCGAGGCGCAGCTTCATGCTGCGGCACTCCTCGATCAGGGTCACGACCTTGTCGGTGTTGTGCATATCCGCCGACAGCACCGCCGCCATAAAGGCCGCCGAATGGTGCGCCTTGAGCCAGGCGGTCTGATACGAGAGCAAGCCATAGGCGGCCGAGTGGGATTTGTTAAAGCCGTAACCGGCGAACTTCTCCACCAGATCGAAGATGTTGCCGGCCAGGTTAGGATCAATGCCGTTGTTGGCGCAGCCTTCAATAAAGCCGCCGCGCTGCTTGGCCATCTCCTCGGGCTTTTTCTTACCCATGGCGCGGCGCAGCATATCCGCACCACCGAGGGTGTAGCCGGCCATGACCTGGGCGATCTGCATCACCTGTTCCTGGTACAGGATGATGCCGTAGGTCGGTTTCAGCACCGGCTCCAGACCCGCGTACTGATAGTCCTGATGCGGGTAAGAAATCGGCTCGCGGCCGTGCTTACGGTTGATAAAGTCGTCCACCATGCCCGACTGCAGCGGCCCCGGACGGAACAGGGCTACCAGGGCGATCATGTCTTCCAGGCAGTCCGGCTTGAGCTTCTTGATCAGCTCCTTCATGCCGCGCGATTCAAGCTGGAATACCGCGGTGGTCTCAGCTTTCTGCAGCATGCTGAACGTCGGCTTGTCATCCAGCGGAATAAAGTCGATGTTCAGGTCCGGCAGGCCTTGCTTGGCCTGCTCGCGGTTGATGGTCTCCATCGCCCACTTGATGATGGTCAGGGTACGCAGGCCGAGGAAGTCGAACTTCACCAGACCGGCGGACTCCACGTCGTCCTTATCGAACTGGGTGACCAGGCCGCCACCCTCGTCATCGCAGGCAATCGGCGAGAAGTCGGTGAGTTTGGTCGGTGCGATGACCACGCCACCAGCGTGCTTACCGGTGCCACGACAAATGCCTTCGAGCTTGAGCGACATCTCCCAGATTTCCCGGGCGTCTTCGTCAACCTTGAGGAAGTCTCGCAGCGGCTCTTCCATCTCGTAGGCTTTTTCCAGGGTCATGCCGACTTCGAAGGGAATCATCTTCGACAACCGATCGGCCAAGCCATAGGACTTGCCCTGAGCCCGCGCCACATCACGCACCACCGCCTTGGCTGCCATGGTGCCGAAGGTGATGATCTGGCTCACCGCGTTGCGGCCGTATTTCTCGGCCACGTAATCGATTACCCGGTCACGGCCGTCCATGCAGAAGTCGACGTCGAAGTCGGGCATGGAAACCCGCTCCGGGTTGAGGAAACGTTCAAACAGCAGGTCATAGGCCAGCGGGTCGAGGTCGGTGATCTTCTGTACGTAGGCCACCAGCGAACCAGCACCCGACCCACGGCCAGGGCCCACCGGGACACCGTTGTTCTTCGCCCACTTGATAAAGTCCATTACGATCAAAAAGTAACCGGGGAAGCCCATCTGGATGATGATATCCAGCTCGAAATTCAACCGGTCGATATAGACCTGACGCTTTTCTTCGTAATTGGGTGTGGTGTCCTTCGGCCAGAGCACGGCCAGGCGCTCCTCCAAACCTTCGAACGAGACCTGGCGAAAGTATTCGTCCATGGTCAGGCCCGCCGGCACCGGGAAATCAGGCAGGAAATACTTGCCCAACTGCACGTCGATATTGCAACGCTTGGCAATCTCGATGGTGTTTTCCAGAGCTTCCGGCAGGTCGCTGAACAGCTCGGCCATCTCCTCCGGACTCTTCAGGTATTGCTGATCGGAATAGGTGCGCAGGCGGCGTGGATCATCCAGGCTGCGGCCTTCTCCAATACACACGCGGGTTTCGTGGGCGGCGAAGTCGTCCTGCTTGATAAAGCGCACATCGTTGGTCGCCACCAGTGGCGCGCCGACCTTATCGGCTAGGACCACAGCAGCATGCAGATGCTCTTCGTCATTCACCCGATTGGTGCGTTGCACTTCCAGATAAAAACGCTCGGGGAACACCGCCATCCACTCGCGCAGCACCGCCTCGGCTTCTGCCGGTTCGCCATCGAGCAAGGCATGACCGACTTCGCCTTCCTTCGCCCCGGACAAGGCAATCAGGCCTTCGGCCGCCTCCTTGACCCAGTCACGCTGGATAATCACCAGGTCATTGCTCTGCCCGTCACTCCAACCGCGCGAGACCAGTTCGGTGAGGTTGCGATAACCCTTGGCATTCATCGCCAGCAGGGTCATGCGGCTTAGCGGGCCATCTTCATCGGCGCTGGCCAGCCAGATGTCGGCACCGCAGATCGGCTTGATGCCGCCGCCCATGGCCGCCTTATAGAACTTCACCAACGAGCACATATTGCTCATATCGGTGACCGCTACCGCCGGCATACCGGCTGCCGCCACTGACTTGATCAGCGGCTTGACCCGTACCAGCCCGTCGACCAGGGAAAACTCAGTATGCAAACGCAGGTGGACGAACGAAGCGGTCATGGCAGTCCTATACAAAACGCAAAAACGATAAGGCCCGGATTGTACCGGGCCAAGGTGCAAACAACAGCAGGTAGAGTGGGTCGGGCCGCGTAGGTTGAGCTCAGCGATACCCATCGCGCGAACATGATGGGTATCGCTGCGCTCAACCCATCCTACGTTTCCAATAGCGCCTTTACCGGGCCAAAGGAGCGTCGGTGAATCGGGGTTGGCCCTAGGCGCCGCAACGCTTCCAGGTGTACCAGCGTGGGATAGCCTTTGTGTCCGGCGATGCCGTAGCCGGGGTATTGCGCATCGAGCAGCTGCATCTCGCGATCACGGCTGACCTTGGCCAGGATTGATGCCGCAGCAATCGCCGGCACCTGACTATCACCCTTGACCACAGCAGCGCTGGGCACGTGCAGTTTCGGGCAGCGATTACCATCAATCAACGCCAGCTTGGGCGTGACGCTCAAGCCCTCGACCGCGCGCTGCATGGCCAGCATAGTGGCCTGGAGAATATTCAGCTGATCGATTTCTTCCACCTCGGCCCGGGCGATGCACCAGGCCAGGGCTTTTTCGCGAATCTCGTCGAAGAGTTTTTCCCGACGCGCCTCGGTCAGCTTTTTCGAATCGTTCAGACCGAGAATCGGCCGCGCCGGATCGAGAATCACCGCCGCCGTCACCACGGCGCCACAAAGCGGGCCACGACCAACCTCATCGACGCCGGCCACCAGCTCTTGCACCAGGGTGAAATCCAGCCCTAGTTGCATCAGGCCCGCCCTACTAGCGCAAGCACCGCATCGGCGGCCTGCACCGACGCATCGCGGCGCAGGGCGCGGTGAATCACGTCAAAGCCTTCGGTCTGCACTTCGCCGCTATCGAGCAATGGTGCCAGCAACTGGGCCAGCGCTTCGGGTGTGGCCGCATCCTGAATCAACTCCGGCACCAGCAAGCGCTCGGCCAGCAGATTCGGCAGGGAAATATAAGCGCTGGTGACCAGGCGCTTGAGGATGCGATAGGTCAACGGCGCAACTTTATAGGCCACCACCATCGGCCGCTTGTACAGCAGGGCCTCAAGGGTCGCCGTGCCGGAAGCAATCAGCACCGCATCACAGGCCGCCAGCGCCTCATGGGAACGCCCATTGAGCAAGGTGAGCGGCAGATCGCGCCCCACCAACATCTGCTCAAGCTGCGCACGGCGCTCCGGACTGGAGCACGGCAAGACAAACTGGATGCCAGGGCGCAGGGTGCGTAAACGCACTGCCGCATCGAGAAACAGACTGCCCAAGCGCGACACTTCGCCACCCCGACTGCCCGGCAACAGGGCCACCACCAGCTGATCCTGCGCTAGGTTCAGCGCCTCGCGGGCCGCAGCACGATCCGCCTGCGGTGGAATGGTATCGGCCAGCGGGTGGCCGACAAAGCGCACCGGCACCTGATGATCCAGGTAGAACTGCGCCTCGAACGGAAACAGCGTCAGCATCAGGTCGCAGGCCTCGCGAATTTTCAGCACGCGCTTCTGCCGCCAAGCCCACACGGACGGGCTGACGTAATGCACGGTCTTGATGCCAGCCTGACGCAACTTGAGTTCAAGGGTCAGGTTGAAATCCGGCGCATCAATGCCGATAAATACGTCCGGTTTGGCCTCAATCAGGGTGTTGATCAGCCGCTTGCGCCGCGACAGTAATTCAGGAAGGCGGCCAAGTATCTCGACCAGGCCCATCACCGAGAGACGCTCCATCGGGAAATAGGAACTCAGCCCTTGATCCTGCATCAGCGGGCCGCCGACACCGATAAATTCGATCTGGGGATAGCGGACCTTGAGCGCCTGCATTAACCCGGCACCGAGAATATCGCCAGACGCCTCGCCAGCCACCAGCGCGACACGCATTAGAGCCGCCATGGGTTAGCGGGTAATGCCGCGTTGGGAAGCCAGGATCGAGTCGCGGAACACCGCGACTTCAGGAAACTGCAAGGCCGGCTCGGTCAGCTCGGCCAATGCGACCTCAATGGTCAGCCCCTGGCGATACACTGTTTTGTAGGCGCGACGCAGAGCGGCGATCGCCTCGACACTGAAACCACGGCGGCGCAGACCTTCGAAATTCATGCTGCGCGCCCCTGCTGGGTTGCCCGAAACCGTGACATAGGCCGGCACATCCTTACCGATTGCGCTGCCCATGCCAGCGAAGCTGTGCGCCCCGATATAGCAAAACTGATGCACCAGGGTGTAACCGGACAGAATCGCCCAGTCACCGATATGGACATGGCCGGCCAGCGCGACATTGTTGACCAGAATGCAATGGTTGCCGATTACGCTGTCATGGCCGACATGGGCATAGGCCATGATCAGGTTGTGGTCACCCACGGTGGTCTCGTCGCGATCCTGGATGGTGCCCCGGTGCATGGTCACACCTTCGCGGATGATGTTGTGATCGCCAATCACCAGCCGCGTCGGCTCCCCCTTGTACTTGCGATCAGGGGTGTCCTCGCCCAGCGAGGAAAACTGATAAACGCGGTTGTGCTTACCAATTTTGGTTGGCCCTTTGATGATCACATTAGGCCCAAGCACGGTACCCTCACCAATTTCCACATCAGGCCCGACAATCGACCAAGGGCCGACGACGACGTCGTCGGCCAGCTTGGCACTGGGGTCAATAATGGCGCGAGGGTCAATCAAACTCATAGTTTGCGTTCCGCACAGATGATTTCTGCCCCGCAGACTTCCTTGCCGTCGACGCTGGCCTTGCACTCAAACTTCCAGATGCTGCGCTTGCTGCTCAGGTAACGCGCCTCAAGGATAAGCTGATCACCGGGCACTACAGGCTGGCGAAAGCGTAGCTTGTCGGAGCCAACAAAGTAATAGAGGGTGCCATCGGAGGGCTTCAGATTCATCATTTTGAAGCCAAGAATACCAGCGGCCTGAGCCATGGCCTCGATGATCAAAACGCCAGGCATGATCGGGTGCTCAGGGAAATGCCCGTTGAAGAACGGCTCATTGATGCTGACATTCTTATAGGCACGAATGCGCTTGCCTTCAATATCCAGCTCAGCCACCCGATCCACCAAGAGGAACGGATAGCGGTGCGGCAAGTATTCGCGAATCTGGTTAATGTCCATCATGTGCAGAGAAGCCTGTAAGAGAAAAAGAGAAGCCGGCAAATACCGGCTCAGGCATCAGATGGAGTGTCGGCAGCTGGGGTCACGGCGGCCAACTGCTTTTCCAACTGTTGCAGACGTCGCGCCATGTCATCCAACTGACGAATCCGTGCAGCGCTCTTGCGCCACTCAGCCGCCGGCTGCATGGCGGTACCCGAGGAATAGGAGCCGGGCTCAGTGATCGAACGGGTGACCATGGTCATGCCGGTGACGAACACGTTGTCGCATACCTCGATATGCCCAACCATGCCGACGCCACCCGCGATCATGCAGTTCTTGCCGATCTTGGTGCTGCCGGAAATCCCTGCGCAACCCGCCATGGCCGTGTTGTCGCCGATCTGCACGTTATGCGCGATCATAATCTGGTTATCCAGCTTTACCCCGTTGCCAATCAGCGTGTCCGACAGCGCGCCACGGTCGACGGTGGTATTGGCGCCGATTTCGACATCGTCACCGATGGTCACCCCACCGATCTGCGCAATCTTCTGCCAGACGCCCTTCTCGTTGGCAAAGCCGAAGCCCTCACCGCCGATCACCGCGCCCGACTGAATCACCACCCGCTTGCCGATCCGTACGTCGTGATAAAGCGTTACGCGCGGGGCCAACCAACCGCCTTCACCAATCACCGAGCGCGCGCCGACAACACACTGCGCGCCGACGGTTACCCCGGCGGCAATCTGCACGCCAGTCTCGATCACCGCATAGGCGCCGACACTGGCAGTTGCATCAATCTGCGCATCAGCAGCCACCACAGCGGTGGAATGCACGCCAGGCAAGGCTTGAGGCTTGCGGTCAAACAGATGGGAGAGTTCGGCATACGCCAGATAAGGATTGCCGACGACCAACGCATTACCGCTGTAGCTTTCGGCATCAGCGGCGGTCAATAGCACCGCGCCAGCCTGAGAGCCCGAGAGAAATTTCCGGTACTGCGCATTTGCCAGAAAGCTCAGCTGATCAGAGCCGGCTTCCTGCAGGGTCGCTAAGCCACTGATCGGCTTACCTGAGTCGCCACGCACGGTGGCACCCAGGCGCTTGGCCAACTGGCCAAGGGTAAAAACCATTGCCGTCATGATCAGCGCAGCTTGTTCATACGCTCAATAACTTGACGGGTGATGTCGAACTGTGGCTTGACATCAATCACCGCGCCGCGCTCCAGCACCAGGTCGAAGTTACCGGTCTTGATCACTTCTTCCACAGCCTTGTCCAGGTTGGGCTTGAGCTTTTTCAGCATTTCACGATCAGCCACAGCCTTGGACTCGTTCAGCTCCTTGGACTGGAACTGGAAATCACGGGCTTTTTGCTTGAATTCAAGCTCCAGGCGCTCACGCTCGGCGGTCTGCATTTTTTCGCCATCTTTAACCAGGCGGTCCTGAATGCGCTTGGCGTCGCTTTCCAGGGTTTTCAGCTTGTTCAGCTGCGGGCCGAACTTCTTTTCGGCATCCACGGCATAACGCTTGGCAGCGTCAGACTCGAGCAAAGCCATTTGATAGTTCAATACCGCTACTTTCATCTCGGCAAAGGCCGGGGTTGCCAACAAGGCAACGCTTAACAAAACCAGTTGAGTCAACTTACGCACGGTGCAACTCCTGCAAAAACTGTTGGTATTCAAAAATCCGACGCTTAGAACGTCTGACCGAGAGAGAACTGGAAAATCTGTGTATCGGCATCATCTGGCTTGATGATCGGCATGGCCAAACTGAAACTCAAAGGACCTAATGCGGTGATCCAGGTCAAGCCGACACCCACCGAACTGGCCAAGTTACCTGGATCAATACTGCCGCATTCGTCCTGGGACTTGCCGCAGCTGGTGTCGAAGACGTTACCCACATCCCAGAACAGTGCGGTACGCAGGGAGCGCTGGTCTTTGACGAACGGCATAGGGAACAGCAGCTCAGCACCACCTTGAATCAGCACGTTGCCACCAAATGGCAGTGGGTCTTGATCCGGATCTTTACTAGTACCAGGGTTAGTCCCTTTGCTCGGCGTACTGCGCGGCCCAAGGCTACTGTCTTTGAAACCACGCACCGAGTTGAAGCCGCCGGCATAATAATGCTCATAGAACGGCAAATCGGAAGTAGAACCATAGCTGTCGCCATAACCCAACTGGCTATGCAAGCGCAGGGTGTAGGTGTCGCTCAGCGGCTTGAAGATCTGGCCACGGTAGTCGACCTTGAAGAACGACAGGTCACTGCCCGGCACTGTGGTTTCGAATACCAGGCTCTGCGAGTGCCCACGGTTTGCCAGCACGCCACGGTTCAGGGTCGACTCGGACCAGCCAATCGACGCTTTGAGGTTCAGGTAGCTGTCGCCCTCTTCCTTGATAAAGTCGAAAATTTCATCAACGGTATAAACGCCGGTGCCAATACTGTCGTTCTGAACGGTTAGGCCATAAGTCAGGCGCGAGGTATCGCTGATTGGATACCCAATACTGGCACCCGCACCGTAGCTGTCCACCGAGTAGCTGGAAACGTCGGTATTTAACTCGTCGTAATCGGTTTCACGGAAGAACGCGTTGTAACCCAGGCTTACACCGTCTGGCGTCCAGTAGGGATCGACAAAACCGAAGTTATAGTTGCTCTGGTATTCGCTACGGGTCAGACCGACACTGACCTTATTACCCGTGCCCAAGAAGTTGTTCTGGGTAATCGAGCCGCCGAGTATAAGGCCGGCGTTCTGAGCAAAACCAACACTGGCGGTGATAGAACCGGAAGCCTGTTCTTCAACGCTGTAATTGACGTCAATCTGATCGTCGGTGCCCGGCACCTGCGGAGTTTCGACGTTAACTTCCTTGAAATAGCCCAGACGCTCCAGACGGGTCTTGGACTGATCGATCAGGTAAGTCGAAGCCCAGCCGCCTTCCATCTGACGCATTTCACGACGCAGTACTTCGTCTTCCGACTTGGTATTGCCACGGAAGTTGATGCGGTTAACGTAAGCGCGCTTGCCTGGGTCAACCACAAAGGTAATGGACACGGTGCCATCATCATGGGCTTGCGGCACGCCGTTGACGTTGGCGAAGGTATAGCCTTCATTACCCAAGCGGCGAGTGATCAGTTCGGAGGTGGTGGTCATCACTTTGCGCGAGAACACCTGGCCTTCCTGAACCAGCAGCAAAGCGCGGACGCCCTCTTCCGGCACCTTTAACTCACCGGTGAGTTTGACTTCACGCACGGTAAACTTCTCGCCTTCATCGACGTTGACCGTGACATAGACGTGTTTTTTGTCCGGGGTGATGGATACCTGAGTCGAGCTGATATCCATATTGATATAGCCGCGATCCAGGTAATAGGAGCGCAAGCGCTCCAGGTCACCGGAGAGCTTCTCACGGGCATACTTGTCATCATTTTTGAAGAAAGACAGCCAGTTGGTGGTCTTCAGCTCGAACAGACCGATCAGGTCCTCATCGGCAAAAACCGAGTTCCCCACCACGTTGATGTGCTGAATAGCGGCAACCGAACCTTCATTGATATTGATCTTCAAGGCCACGCGGTTGCGCGGTTGCGGAATCACTTCGGCTTCGATTTCAGCGGAGTAGCGGCCCTGAGCGACGTACTGACGCTGCAACTCATTGCGCACGCCTTCCAGGGTGGCCCGCTGGAAGATTTCGCCTTCGGCCAGGCCTGACTGATTCAGGCCCTTGAGCAGGTCTTCGCTGCTGATGGCCTTGTTGCCTTCAATCTCGATACTGGAGATCGAAGGACGCTCAACTACGGTGACCACCAGCACATTGCCATCGCGACCGAGCTGAATGTCCTGAAAGAAACCGGTTTTGAACAGTTCGCGAGTCGCCTCAACCAGGGACCGATCATCGGCTTGCGCGCCCACGTTAAGGGGCAATGCACCGAATACGCTGCCCGCAGAAACGCGTTGCAGACCGGTAACCCGGATATCGGTGATGGTGAAGGACTCGGCGTGAACTTCGGTGATCATCAGAGCGGCAAGCACCGCAGGTAGCAGCAGACGTTTCATGAAGTCCTTTCTTATTCCAACTGACAATAAAAAATCTGCCGCTTAGTGCGACACGTCTTGTACGTACCGAGAGCGTAATTCAGCAGCGGTTACAGGCGGCTCAAGTCGTTTACCAGGGCCAGCAACATCACCCCAATCACTAAACTGATGCCGACCTGCATCCCCCAACCCTGTATCCGTTCCGACAGCGGGCGACCACGCACCCACTCGACCAGATAAAAAAGCAGATGCCCCCCATCTAAAACAGGGATGGGCAACAAATTAAGAACCCCCAGACTAATACTCAGGTAGGCGAGAAATTTCAGAAAATCACTCAAACCTGACTCAGCAGAAGCGCCCGCCACTTTAGCAATGGTTATCGGCCCGCTCAAGTTTTTTACCGAGAGCTCGCCAAACAGCATTTTCTTCAGCGAATTAAGGGTCAGAACGCTCATTGTCCAGGTGTTTTTGGCCCCTACAGCGATGGCTTCGAAGGGGCCATAGCTAACTTCGCGCAACATTTCAGGCGGCCACTCACCACCCGCCACGCCAGCGCCCAGATAACCACTGAGCGCCTCGCCTTCACCGCGCGCGGCCAGGGTTAGCGGCACATCCAGTTGCTGACCTTGACGTTCAACCTGCAAAGTAATCTTTTTGCCCGGCAAACCACGCACCTGATCCACCAACTGCTGCCAATCGGCCAGAGACTGACCGTCGAGCGCCAGCAGACGATCGCCGACCTGCAAGCCTGCGGCAGATGCCGGGCCTTCAGGATCAAGCTGCGCCAACACCGGCTGCAGCGCCGGGCGCCAAGGGCGAAGACCCAACGAGGAGATGGGGTCCGGCTCATCGGCACCGCGCAGCCAATTATCCAGCACGATTTGCCGCGGACTATCGACCGAGGAACCCGGCTCGCGTACCGCCAGATCCAGACGGCCACTCTCACCCAGCCGGCTGACCAGCTGCAGATTGACCGCAGCCCAGCCGGTGGTAGGCTCGCCGTCTACCGCAACAATCTCTTGCCCAGCCTGCAAACCGGCCACATCAGCCAGGCTGCCCGCCTCGACCGCACCGATAACCGGGCGCACTTGCTGACTACCCAGCATCGCCACAACCCAGAAGAACAGCAGCGCAAGCAGGAAGTTCGCCACCGGGCCAGCAGCCACGATGGCAATACGCTGCTGGACCGACTTGCGATTGAACGCCTGATGCAGCAGCTCCGGCGGCACATCGCCTTCACGCTCATCGAGCATTTTCACGTAGCCACCCAGCGGGATGGCGGCCACGACAAATTCGGTGCCCTGGCGGTCATGCCAACGCAGCAAGGGGCTGCCAAAGCCGACGGAAAACCGCAGCACCTTGACCCCGCAACGACGGGCCACCCAGAAGTGCCCGTATTCGTGAATGGTTACCAGCACGCCTAACGCAACCAGGGTGCCGACCAGCATATAAAGCGCACTCATCAAACTTCTCCGCGTCGGCGATCAGCGCCGACTCAGCCATTGTTCGGCCAGATCACGGGCCCGGCCATCTGCGGCCAACACCGTATCCAGGCTCTCAACCGCCAGGGCGGGCTCAGCATGCAGAACGTCCTCGATCATACTCGCGATCTCAGGAAAGCGGATGCGCCGCTCAAGGAACGCCGCCACCGCCACTTCATTGGCCGCATTAAGCATGGCCGGCGCGGTACCGCCAGCTTGCGCCGCTTCACGCGCCAGACGCAGGCAAGGGAAACGCTGCTCGTCCGGCGCTTGAAAATCCAGCCGAGCGATAGCAAACAGATCCAGCGGCGCCACACCGGAGTCGATACGCTCCGGCCAGGCCAGGGCGTGGCTGATGGGTGTGCGCATATCCGGATTACCCAACTGGGCCAGCACCGAACCGTCGACATAATCGACCAGCGAATGAATCACGCTTTGCGGATGCACCACCACTTCAATCTGCGCCGGTGTGGCATCAAATAACCAGCAGGCCTCGATCAGCTCCAGGCCTTTGTTCATCATGCTTGCCGAGTCCACCGAGATTTTGCGCCCCATCGACCAGTTCGGATGGGCGCATGCCTGTTCGGGCGTAACCGCATGCAACTGCTCCAGCGGCATTTCGCGGAATGGCCCGCCCGAGGCGGTCAGCAGAATACGCCGAACACCGACCTGCTGCAGGCCACGAGCGTAGTCACCCGGCAGGCACTGGAAAATAGCATTGTGCTCACTGTCGATCGGCAACAGTACAGCGCCACTTTTACGCACAGCCTGCATAAACAGTGCGCCGGACATCACCAGGGCTTCTTTGTTGGCCAGCAGCACTTTCTTGCCGGCCTCGACCGCTGCCAGGGTCGGTGGCAAGCCTGCCGCCCCGACGATAGCGGCCATCACCGCATCCACCTCAGGGTGCGCTGCCACCTCGCACAAGCCCTCGGGGCCATGCAGCACTTGAGTGGCCAGACCTGCACCGCGCAAACCTTCCTGCAGATGGCGAGCTTGCAGAGCCTGCGGCACCACGGCAAAGCGCGGACGGTAGATCATGCACAGCGCCTCCAGCTCAGCCAGACGACTGAAGCCGGACAACGCGAATACTTGATAGCGCTCAGGATGCCGCGCGATGACATCGAGGGTGTTCAGACCGATCGAGCCGGTCGCCCCCAGCACGGTAATCTGCTGCGGGTGGCTCACAGCGCGCCCCAACCCGCCAGCCACAGCAACGCGGCAAACACTGGAATGGCGGCAGTCAGGCTGTCGATACGATCCAGCACACCGCCATGGCCCGGCAGCAGGTTGCTGCTGTCCTTGACCCCGGATTGGCGCTTGAACATGCTTTCAGTCAAATCGCCGACCACCGAAATCAGCACCACCACGGCGGTGCCGACCAAGCCCAGCAGCAAGCTGGCAAACGACCAGTCCCGATAAATCGCTACGCCCACGCAGATCAGCAGCGTCGCCAACAGACCACCAAACACCCCTTCCCAACTTTTACCTGGACTAACCTGCGGGGCCAGCTTGCGCTTGCCGAAGCGCCGACCGGCGAAATAGGCGCCGATGTCCGCGCCCCACACCAGCACCATCACCGCCAGAATCAGCCAGTTTGCTTCAGGCCATTGCTTGAACAGCACCAGACCCTGCCAGGCCGGCAGCAGAATCAACAACCCGATCAGTAACCTGACCGGGGCCTGCGTCCAGTAACGGCTGCTGGCGGGATAACCCAGCACCAGAAAGATCGCCACTGCCCACCAGATAACCCCAAACAACAACACCCAAGGCGCCAAGGCCGGCAGCAGGTACAAACCGAACAACAAGGCAGCCACCAGCGCGGCGTAGGCCACGCGCTGCACCTGCGCAGTAAAACCTGCCAGGCGCGCCCATTCCCAGGCGCCCAGGCTGACCACTGCGCCGATAAACAGCGCAAACAGCGCGCCATCCAGCAGAAAGAAGCCGCCCAAGGCGAATGGCAACAGCACCAGCGCCGTGATAATTCGTTGTTTGAGCATCAGCTACGGGCCTCAGCAGTCACCTGATCGCTGGTTTTCCCAAAGCGACGCTGGCGGCTAGCAAAATCGGCCAAGGCTTTGCGCATGGCGTCGTGTTTGAAATCCGGCCAAAACAGGTCGGAGAAATACAACTCGGTGTAAGCCAGCTGCCAAAGCAGGAAATTGCTGATGCGGTGCTCACCACCGGTGCGGATGCACAGATCTGGCAGCGGCAAATCGCCCGTCACCAGGCAACTCTGCAACAACTCGGGGGTGATGTCTTCGGCGCGCAAATGGCCGCCCTGAACCTCACGAGCCAAGCGCTGAGCAGCCTGGGCGATATCCCACTGGCCGCCATAGTTGGCCGCCACTTGCAGAACAAAACGTTTGTCGCCGGCAGTCTGCGCTTCAGCCTCACGCATCGCTGCTTGCAGCTCAGGGTGAAAGCGCGAGCGATCACCGATGATGCGCAGGCTGATGTCATTGGCGTCGAGCTTCTTCGCCTCGCGACGCAGCGCACTGAGGAACAGCTCCATCAGTGCACTGACTTCTTCGGCCGGGCGCTGCCAGTTTTCACTGGAGAAGGCGAACAGCGTCAGCACCTCGACGCCCGCCTCGGCGCACACCTCGATCACCGCACGCACCGCATCGACACCGGCTTTATGGCCGGCAACACCGGGCAGCAAACGCTTCTTCGCCCAGCGGTTGTTACCGTCCATGATGATTGCCACATGTCGCGGCACGGCGAACGGACTACCGTCTTTGGTCTTTTCCATGACGATGTCCTGGCCGTTAAACGGCCATCAGATCCGCTTCTTTCTGCTTCACTGCGACTTCGATTTCCGCGACGAACTTATCCGTCAGCTTCTGGATTTCATCGGCGGCGCGGCGCTCTTCGTCTTCGCTGATTTCCTTCTCTTTGACCAGATCTTTGAGCTGGCTCAGGGCATCGCGACGGATATTGCGCACAGCAACACGGCCATCTTCGGCGGCATCACGGGCCTGCTTGGTGAAGCCCTTGCGGGTTTCTTCGGTCAGGGCCGGCATGGAAATCAGCAGCAGCTCACCCAGGTTGGTCGGGTTGAAGCCCAGGCCGGAACTCTGGATCGCTTTATCGACAGCGGCCAGCATGTTGCGCTCAAAGGCTACAACCTGCAGGGTGCGCGAATCCTTGACGGTGATATTGGCCACTTGACTCAACGGGGTATCGGAGCCGTAGTAAGGCACCATCACGCCGCCGAGAATGCTCGGGTGGGCCTGGCCGGTACGGATTCGGCTGAAGGCGTTAACCAGCGACTCCAGGCTTTTTTGCATGCGTACCTGAGCGTCTTTCTTGATCTCATTGATCATGTTTATCTTCCTCAATCAGAGTGCCTTCAGCGCCGCCGACGACAACGTTCAGCAGGGCACCGGGCTTGTTCATGTTGAAAACGCGCAGCGGCATATTATGGTCGCGGCACAGACAGATGGCCGTGAGGTCCATGACACCCAGCTTGCGGTCGAGCACCTCATCGTAGGTCAGGCGATCAAACTTTTCGGCATGCGGGTCTTTGAACGGATCGGCAGTGTACACACCATCCACCTTGGTTGCCTTGAGCACTACGTCGGCATCGATTTCGATGGCGCGTAGGCAAGCGGCAGAGTCGGTGGTGAAGAACGGATTGCCAGTGCCAGCGGCGAAAATCACCACCTCACCGGTTTTCAGATGACGCAGCGCCTTGCGCCGGTCGTAGTGATCGGTCACCCCAACCATGGAGATGGCCGACATAACGATGGCCGGGATATTCGAACGCTCCAGCGCGTCGCGCATGGCCAAGGCGTTCATCACGGTTGCCAGCATGCCCATGTGGTCGCCGGTGACCCGATCCATGCCCGCCGCGCTCAGCGCCGCACCACGGAACAGGTTGCCACCACCAATCACCAGACCGACCTGTACGCCGATACCAACCAGTTGGCCGACTTCCAGCGCCATGCGGTCAAGCACCTTGGGATCAATGCCGAAATCTTCCGACCCCATCAGGGCCTCGCCGCTAAGTTTGAGCAGAATGCGCTTGTAGCGCGGTTGACGACCACTCATCTGCTGAGCCATTGCGAGTCTCTCCTGCGGCGTTTGAATTCTGTGCAAACCTTCGGTTCGCTTTTATCGAGCGCTCTGACAGCGCCCCGAGTCATTGGTGCCAAAGCCCCAACCACTCCACAGCTTAGCTATGCCCTCAATTTGACAAAGAGGCCGCGCGCGTTAGCGGGCAGCCTCTTCGGGGCAACAGCGGTTAGCCGTCTTACTGCTTGCTAGCAGCAGCTACTTGCGCAGCCACTTCTTCAGCAAAGTTGTCGACCGGCTTCTCGATACCTTCGCCCACCTTGAAGTAGGTGAAGGAAACGATTTCAGCACCGGCTTTCTTGGCCAGAGCACCGACCTTGATTTCCGGGTCCTTAACGAAGGCTTGCTCAACCAGGCTGGCTTCGGCAAGGAACTTCTGGATACGACCGGCAACCATCTTCTCGACGATTTCGGCCGGCTTGCCCTTGATCTTGTCTTCGTTGAGGCTGACGAACACGGCTTTCTCGCGCTCGATGGCTTCAGCGGAAACTTCCGAAGGCAGCAGGAATTCAGGATTGCTGGCCGCTACGTGCATGGCGATGTCTTTGGCCAGGTCGACAGTACCGCCCTTGAGCACAACCACAACACCGATCTTGTTGCCGTGCAGGTAAGAACCCAGAACGTCACCTTCAATACGCGCCAGACGACGGATATTGACGTTCTCGCCGCACTTGGCAACCAGAGCCAGACGGGCTTCTTCTTGAGCGGCGATCAGCGGCTCAACGTCAGACAGTTTGTCAGCGAAGGCTTTCTCGACGCTGGCAGCAACAAAGCTCTTGAAATCGTCCTGCAGAGCCAGGAAGTCGGTCTGCGAGTTAACTTCGAGAATAACGGCAGTCTTGCCGTCTTCCTTGATGCTGATGGCGCCTTCGGCGGCCACGTTGCCAGCTTTCTTGGCAGCTTTGATCGCGCCGGAAGCACGCATGTCGTCGATGGCTTTTTCGATGTCGCCGCCAGCCTTGGTCAAGGCTTTCTTGCAATCCATCATGCCTTCGCCAGTACGCTCACGCAGTTCTTTAACCAACGCTGCAGTAATTTCTGCCATTTCAAAATCCCCTGGATAGGTTGTTAACCATTCCACCCGCGAAAAACGGGCGCTCAATTCGTAACGCATTGCCGACGATGACTAGAAACGATTGCAACTGCACGTCGGCGATGGTTTTAAAGGTGGCAAAAAGGGGGCCAAGCCCCCTTTTTGCGAACTAAGCAAACGCTGTGCGCGTTTTACTTAGCCTTCTGCAACTTCTGCAGCCGGGGCTTGCTCGACGAATTCGTCGGTGCCGCCATTGGCGTGGTTGCGACCACGGATTACCGAGTCAGCCATTGCACCCATGTACAGCTGGATGGCGCGGATGGCGTCATCGTTACCTGGGATGATGTAGTCAACACCTTCCGGGCTGCTGTTGGTATCAACGATGCCGATAACTGGGATGCCCAGCTTGTTGGCTTCGGTGATAGCAATGCGCTCGTGGTCAACGTCGATTACGAACAGAGCGTCTGGCAGACCGCCCATGTCCTTGATACCACCCAGGCTGCGATCCAGTTTTTCCAGATCACGGGTGCGCATCAGGGCTTCTTTCTTGGTCAGCTTGGTGAAAGTGCCGTCCTGGGACTGAACTTCCAGATCACGCAGACGCTTGATCGAGGCGCGGATGGTTTTGTAGTTGGTCAGCATGCCGCCCAACCAGCGATGATCGACGTACGGCGAACCGCAACGTGCTGCTTCTTCAGCAACGATCTTGCCAGCGGAACGCTTGGTGCCCACGAACAGAATCTTGTTTTTGCCCGAAACCAGCTTCTCAACGAACGACAGCGCGTCATTGAACATTGGCAGGGTTTTTTCAAGGTTGATGATGTGGATCTTGTTGCGCGCACCGAAAATGTACTTGCCCATTTTCGGGTTCCAGTAACGGGTCTGGTGACCGAAGTGCACACCGGCCTTCAGCATATCGCGCATGTTGACTTGGGACATGATAGTTCCTTGATAAGTCGGGTTAGGCCTCCACGTATCCCAGCTTCCAACCGCGCGAACTCGTCGCAAGGCACCCAGGAAACCGTGTCGATACGTGTGTGGGTTTAAGCTTTCGGGCACACAGCCCGTAAAGCGGCGCGTTTTATACCATAAAAGCCAGGGGCAATCTACTCGCAGAGTGCAACATATGCAGCCGACTCAGCGGCAGTTTTACGTGGCGCTTATGGCTGGCGACTTGTAGCTGTTAAGATGACGCCCTTTCTGTTCGCGTTCGAGAGCCGCACATGACCGTCACCATCAAAACGCCCGACGAAATCGAGAAAATGCGCGTAGCCGGTCGCCTGGCTGCCGAAGTGTTGGAAATGATTGGCGAGCACGTCAAGCCCGGCGTCACCACCGAAGCGCTCGACCGTCTTTGCCATGACTATATTGTCAACGTGCAACAGGCCATCCCTGCGCCGCTCAATTACAAAGGTTTCCCCAAGTCGATCTGCACCTCGGTCAACCATGTGGTCTGCCACGGCATCCCGAATGACAAGCCGCTGAAAGAAGGCGACGTGATCAACATCGATATCACCGTGATCAAAGATGGCTACCACGGCGATACCAGCAAGATGTTTATGGTGGGCAAAGTGCCGGAGTGGGCCGAGCGCCTGGCCAAGATCACCCAGGAGTGCATGTACAAAGGTATCGAACTGGTCAAACCCGGCACACGCCTGGGCGACATCGGTGAAGTGATCCAGAAGCACGCCGAGAAGAACGGCTTCTCCGTGGTGCGCGAATACTGCGGCCATGGCATTGGTGCAGTATTCCATGAAGAGCCGCAAGTGCTGCACTACGGTCGCGCCGGCACCGGAATGGAGCTCAAGGAAGGTATGACCTTCACCATCGAGCCGATGATCAACCAGGGCCGCGCAGAAACCCGCACCCTGGGTGACGGCTGGACCGCCATCACCAAGGACCGCAAGCTTTCCGCCCAGTGGGAGCACACCATTCTGGTGACCGCTGACGGCTACGAGATTTTCACCCTGCGCAGTGATGACACCATTGCCCGCACATCGGCCTGAGCCTCTCGCTAAGTCTGCTGTATAGATAGAAGGAAGGCCGCAATGCCGCAGGTAGATCCCGAGCTGTTCGACCGCGGCCAGTTCCAGGCGGAACTGGCCCTCAAGGCCAGCCCCATCGCGGCATTCAAGAAGGCCATCCGCCATGCTCGCGACGTGCTCGACGGGCGCTTCACCAGCGGCCGCGATGTACGCCGCCTGGTCGAGGACCGCGCCTGGTTTGTCGACCAGATCCTGCGCGAGGCCTGGGACCGCCTGTCCTGGAGTGAAGACGCCGATATCGCCCTGCTCGCCGTCGGCGGCTATGGCCGTGGCGAGCTGCACCCCTTCTCCGATATCGACCTGCTAATCCTGCTCGACAACGCCGACCACGAGACCTTCCGCGAGCCCATCGAGCGCTTCCTCACCCTGCTCTGGGACATCGGCCTGGAAGTCGGGCAAAGCGTACGCAGCGTGGATGAGTGCGCCGAAGAGGCCCGCGCCGACCTGACGGTAATCACCAACCTGATGGAAAGCCGCACCATTGCCGGCCCCGAGCGTCTGCGCCAGCGCATGCAGACAGTCACCAGCACCGAGCAGATGTGGCCGAGCAAGCAGTTCTTCCTGGCCAAGCACAAAGAGCAGCGCGCTCGCCACGGCAAATACAACGACACCGAATACAACCTGGAACCCAACGTCAAAGGTTCACCAGGCGGGCTACGCGATATCCAGACCATTCTCTGGGTGGCGCGCCGGCATTTCGGCACGCTGAACCTGCATTCAATGGTCGGCCAAGGCTTTTTGCTGGAGAGCGAATACGCCCTGCTCGCCTCCAGCCAGGAGTTTCTCTGGAAGGTACGTTACGCCCTGCACATGCTCGCCGGTCGCGCCGAAGACCGCCTGCTGTTCGACCATCAGAGCCGGGTAGCGGCCCTGCTTGGCTATGAAGACAGCGACAGAAAACGCGCCATCGAGCGCTTTATGCAGAAGTACTACCGCGTGGTGATGGCGATTGCCGAACTCAGCGACCTGATCGTCCAGCACTTCGAAGAGCAGATTCTCAACGCCGGCGAAATCGGCCAGGCCACACCGCTTAATAGCCGTTTTCTGCTGCGTGATGGCTATATCGAGGCTGCGCACCCCAACGTGTTCAAGCGCACGCCGTTTGCCATCATGGAAATCTTTGTGCTGATGGCGCAGCACCCGG
Source organism: Pseudomonas sp. C7.1 (assembly GCF_056312395.1). NCBI lineage: Bacteria > Pseudomonadati > Pseudomonadota > Gammaproteobacteria > Pseudomonadales > Pseudomonadaceae > Pseudomonas > Pseudomonas sp. C7.1. The sequence goes on from NZ_JBWDTL010000003.1 coordinate 2,489,588, forward strand.
ATGTAAAAGGCGTATGCGCCAACAGCATTCGCCTGCTGCGCGAGCACCGCCATCTGATCGACGATGATTTCCGCCGCGACATCCGCAATACCAGCCTATTTATCGAGCTGTTCAAAAGCCCGCAAGGCATTCACCGCAACCTGAGGCGGATGAACCGCTACGGCATTCTCGGCCTGTATCTGCCGGAGTTCGGCCATATTGTTGGGCAAATGCAACACGACCTGTTCCACATTTATACGGTCGATGCGCACACCCTGAACCTGATCAAGCACCTGCGTAAGTTCAAGTGGACCGAACTGGCTGAAAAATTCCCCCTGGCCAGCAAGCTGATCGACAAGCTGCCCAAGCCCGAGCTGATCTATATAGCAGGGCTTTACCACGACATCGGCAAGGGCCGTGGCGGCGACCATTCGGAGCTCGGTGCGGTCGACGCCGAAGCTTTCTGCGTGCGCCACCAGCTACCCAACTGGGACTCCAAACTGATCGTCTGGCTGGTCCAGCACCACCTGGTGATGTCCACCACAGCCCAGCGCAAAGATATCTCCGACCCGCAGGTGATCTTCGACTTCGCCCGCCTGGTCGGCGACCAGACCCGCCTGGATTACCTCTACGTGCTGACCGTAGCCGACATCAACGCCACCAACCCCAGCCTGTGGAACTCCTGGCGCGCCAGCCTGCTGCGCCAGCTCTACACCGAAACCAAGCGCGCCCTGCGCCGCGGCCTGGAAAACCCACTGGACCGCGAAGAGCAGATTCGCGTGACACAGAGCGCAGCGCTGGACATTTTGGTGCGTGGCGGCACCGACCCGGACGACGCCGAGCAGCTCTGGTCGCAACTGGGTGACGATTACTTCCTGCGCCACACGGCCAGCGACGTAGCCTGGCACAGCGAAGCGATCCTGCAGCACGCCAACAACAGCGACCCGCTGGTGCTGATCAAAGAAACCACCCAGCGTGAGTTCGAGGGCGGCACACAGATCTTTATCTACGCCCAGGATCAGCACGACTTTTTTGCCGTAACCGTGGCAGCCATGGCCCAGCTCAACCTGAACATCCATGACGCACGGATTCTCACCTCAACCAGCCAGTTCACCCTCGACACCTATATCGTGCTCGAAAGCGAAGGCGACTCAATCGGCGAGAACCCGGCGCGGATCAAGGAAATTCGCCAAGGCCTGATCGATGCACTGAAGAACCCGGACGACTACCCGACCATCATCCAGCGCAGGGTCGCCCGTCAGCTCAAGCACTTTGCCTTCGCACCCCGGGTGACCATCCACAACGATGCCCATCGCCCGGTGACCATCCTCGAACTGACCGCACCGGATCGCCCCGGCCTGCTGGCGCGGATCGGGCGAATTTTCCTCGACTTCGACCTGTCGCTGCAAAACGCCAAAATCGCCACCCTCGGCGAGCGGGTCGAAGACGTCTTTTTCGTCACCGACGCCGACAACCAGCCGCTGTCCGACCCAGAACTCTGCACCCGCCTGCAGGAAGCCATAGTGCTGCAACTGTCAGACGACCCCGGCAAGAAAACCGAAAGCCTGACCATTACCTTCTGATCACCGCAGCTTGACGCGACAAGCGGCGAGTCGGCCACCACCGGCAGCCGCGCGCAGTATCCAGGAAACCGCCATGAACAACGCTCTGCAGCAGTTACAGCCCTACCCTTTCGAAAAGCTTCGCGCCCTGCTCGGCAGCGTCCAGCCGGCGGCGGACAAGTCGCCCATCGCCCTGTCGATTGGCGAGCCCAAACACCGCTCGCCGAGCTTTGTCGCCGAAGCCCTGGCCGCCAACCTCGACCAGCTCGCGGTCTATCCAACCACGCTGGGCATCCCAGCACTGCGCGAAGCCATCGCCAACTGGTGCGGCCGCCGTTTCGGCCTGCCGGCCGGGGTACTGGACCCGGCGCGCCATGTACTGCCGGTCAATGGCACCCGCGAGGCGCTGTTTGCCTTTACCCAGACCGTGGTCAACCGTGACGACTCTCCACCTCAAGGGCCGGGTTTGGTGGTCAGCCCCAACCCCTTCTATCAAATCTATGAAGGTGCAGCCTTGCTCGCCGGCGCGCAGCCGCACTACCTGCCATGCCTGGAAGAACACGGCTTCAACCCGGACTTCGATGCGGTCGGCAATGACGTCTGGCAGCGCTGCCAGATCCTCTTTCTCTGCTCGCCCGGCAACCCCACTGGCGCGCTGATTCCGCTGCCGACGCTGAAAAAGCTGATTGCCCTGGCCGATAAATTCGACTTCGTGATCGCAGCGGATGAGTGCTACAGCGAGCTGTATTTCGATGAAGGCAATCCGCCGGCTGGTTTGCTGACTGCCTGCGCAGAGCTTGAGCGACATAACTTCAAGCGCTGCGTGGTGTTCCATAGCCTGTCCAAGCGCTCCAACCTGCCAGGCCTGCGCTCGGGCTTCGTGGCTGGCGACGCCGAGATTCTGAAATCATTCCTGCTGTACCGTACCTACCACGGCTGCGCCATGCCGGTACAAACCCAGCTGGCCAGCGTAGTGGCCTGGAGCGACGAGACCCACGTCAAAGCCAACCGCGACCTGTACCGCGAGAAGTTCGACGCGGTGCTGGCGATTCTTGACGGCGTGCTAGATGTGCAGCGTCCGGATGGTGGCTTCTACCTGTGGGCGAAAACCCCGATAGACGATGAAACATTTACCCGCGAGCTGTTTGCCCGCGAGCATGTCACCGTGGTGCCCGGCTCGTACCTGTCGCGCGCCGTAGCCGGCCGCAACCCAGGCGCCGGCCGCGTGCGCATGGCCCTGGTCGCGCCGCTGGCCGAGTGCGTAGCCGCAGCCGAACGTATCCGCGACTTTGTGAAGAGCCTCTGATGAGCAAGACCCTGTTTGGCATAAAAGCCTGCGACACCATGAAAAAAGCCCGCACCTGGCTCGACGAGCACGGGGTAAGCTACGTCTTTCATGATTACAAAGCCTGCGGCATTGACCGTGGCAACCTGGAAAAGTGGTGCAACGAGCATGGTTGGGAAACCATCCTGAACCGTGCAGGCACCACCTTCCGCAAGCTGGACGAGGTGCAAAAAAGCGACCTCGATCAGCACAAGGCGATCGAACTGATGCTCGCCCAACCGTCGATGATCAAACGCCCGGTGCTGGATCTCGGCAACAAGACCCTGGTTGGTTTCAAGGCCGACCGCTATGCCGCCGAATTGGTTTGAACCCGTCGGCCCACACGAATTTGCGGTAAGGAAAATAATATGAGCACAACCCTCTTCAGCCTGGCCTTCGGCGTTGGCACCCTGAACCGCCAGAGCAACTGGCTGGAAGTCTTCTACGCCCAGCCACTGCTTAACCCGAGCAGCGAACTCGTTGCCAAAGTGGTCGAGAAAATCGACTATCAGGGTGGCAACCAGGCCATCATGATCAGCAATAACCAGGCCAGCGATCTGGCTGAAGCATTGAAAAATGTCGATGCTGCCCAGTCCGCTCTGCTCACCCGCCTGGCGGAAAGCCAGAAGCCGCTGGTGGTCACCCTGCTCGCAGAAGATAGCGCGCTGACCAGCACCCCCGAGGCCTACCTCAAACTGCACCTGCTGTCGCACCGCCTGGTCAAGCCGCACGGCCTGAACCTCACCGGGATCTTCCCGCTGCTACCAAACGTGGCCTGGACCAGCCAGGGTGCTATCGACCTTGGCGAGCTGGCTGAGCGTCAACTGGAAGCACGCTTGAAGGGCGAGCTGCTGGAAGTCTTCTCAGTGGACAAGTTCCCCAAAATGACCGATTACGTGGTACCGGCTGGCGTGCGCATCGCTGATAGCGCGCGTATCCGCCTGGGTGCTTACGTGGGTGAAGGCACCACAGTGATGCATGAAGGCTTCGTCAACTTCAACGCTGGCACTGCCGGCCCAGGCATGATCGAAGGCCGCGTCTCCGCTGGCGTGTTCGTCGGCAAGGGCTCGGACCTGGGCGGCGGCTGCTCGACCATGGGCACTCTGTCCGGTGGCGGCAATATCGTGATTTCCGTAGGTGAAGGCTGCCTGATCGGCGCTAACGCTGGCATCGGCATCCCGCTGGGCGACCGCAACACGGTGGAGTCCGGCCTGTACATCACCGCCGGCACCAAGGTGGCGCTGCTGGATGCCGACAACCAACTGGTCACGGTGCTCAAGGCCCGCGAACTGGCCGGCCAGCCCGACCTGCTGTTCCGCCGCAACTCGCAAACCGGCGCCGTGGAATGCAAGACCCACAAATCCGCCATTGAACTGAACGAAGCCCTGCACGCGCACAACTGACCCTGGCGGCAAACTGCAAGCCGAACGCTTGCAGTTTTGTAGGATGGGTTGAGCGCAGCGATACCCATCACGTTCATTATGGGTATCGCTGCGCTCAACCCATCCTACGGTCTCGATTGCCTGCCCATGTCTATCCATTCCCTCTGGCGCGCTGACTTCCCTGGCATTCTGGCCCTTGCGGCCGAAGGCCAGACCTATCTGGACAGCGCCGCCACTGCGCAAAAGCCCCAGGCCATGCTCGATGCCCTGCTCGGCTATTACGCAGGCGGCGCAGCCAATGTGCATCGCGCCCAGCACCTGCCGGGCGAGCGCGCCACCCGCGCCTTCGAAGCCTCACGAGAAAAAGCCGCACGTTGGATAAATGCGCCCGATGCGCAGCAAATCATCTTCACCCGCAGTGCCACCGAAGCCTTCAACCTGCTGGCTTATGGCCTGGAGCAGCAGTTCCAGGCGGGCGATGAGATCGTCATCAGCGCACTGGAACACCACGCCAACCTGCTGCCCTGGCAGCAACTGGCGCTGCGCCGGCAGCTCAAGCTGGTGGTGCTGCCATTGGATGGACATGGCCTGATCGACCTGCCCCAGGCCGCACAACTGATCGGCCCGCGCACCCGCCTGCTGGCGGTCAGCCAGCTGTCCAACGTGCTGGGTTGCTGGCAGCCCTTGGCGCAACTGCTGGCCCTGGGCCAAGCCCAGGGTGCGCTAACGGTAGTCGATGGCACCCAGGGAGTGGTACACGGTCGCCAGGATATGCAGGCCCTGGGCTGCGACTTCTATATCTGCTCCAGCCACAAACTCTACGGCCCGGACGGCGTCGGCCTGCTTTATGGCCGCCCGCAGGCCCTAGAGCAGCTGGCGCACTGGCAGTTTGGCGGCGAGATGCTGCTGCACACCGACTATGCCAACGCCAGTTTCCGCCCCGCACCATTGGGCTTCGAGGCCGGCACCCCGCCGATTGCTTCGGTGATTGCTCTGGGCGCCAGCCTGGATTACCTGAACAGCCTCGATGCCCATGCCGTCAGCACCCACGAAGCGGCCTTGCATGCCGAGCTGATCGCCGGACTGCAACAACGCCAGGGCATACGCCTGCTCGGCTCGCCCACTGTCGCCCTGGCCAGCTTTGTGGTCGATGGCGTGCACAACGCCGACCTCGCCCACCTGCTGACCGAACAGGGCATCGCCGTGCGCGCCGGCCATCACTGCGCGATGCCGCTGCTGCATGGCCTCGGCCTAAGCGGAGCGATTCGTGTGTCGCTGGGTTTGTATAACGATGGCAGCGATCTGCAGCGCTTTTTCAGCGCCCTGGATCAAGCCCTGGAGCTGCTGCAGTGAACCTGCCCGCCAGCGCGCAGACTGCGCTGCAAGCCTTTAGCGCCTGCTCCGGCTGGGAACAACGCGCGCGCCTGTTGATGCAATGGGGCGACCAGCTTGCTCCGCTCAGTGACGCTGAACGCTGTGAAGCCAATCGCGTGCAGGGCTGCGAAAGCCAGGTGTGGCTGCTGACCGAACGCAACGGCATGCATTGGCAGTTTCGCGCCAGCAGCGATGCCCGGCTGTTGCGTGGCCTGCTCGCGCTGCTGCTGGCACGGGTCAATGGCCTGGAACAGGCCGAAATGGCGCAGCTGGATCTGCCGGACTGGTTTACCCAGCTCGGCCTGGCGCGCCACCTGTCGCCCTCACGCAGCAATGGCCTACAGGCCGTGCTGGCGAGGATGCAGCAATTACTCGATGCCGACGATCAGGGCGTAGCGCGCCACTGATCGGCATTGCCGGAATACAAGGCCTGCTGCAGACGTTCCAGCTCGCCGTTCTGCGCCAAACGACGCAGCCCGGCATTGAATACTTTACGCAACTGATCGGTCTTGGCGTCGCCTTTGCGAAACAGCAGGTGCAGCGGCTCGGTATTCAATACGCGCGGGTGATGGGTGATGACTGAGCGCGTGTCAGGGCTAAACAACCGCCGCAACATGGCGTAGCCCACGGCCCGGTCCTGCGGATGAAAATCCACGCGGCCCAGCTCCAGCAGACGAAAACCGGTGTCCTCCTTGCCGCTTTGCTGCACCTGCAACTGCCCGCGCTGAACTGCCGCATCGAACTGCGGGCCATAGGAATAGCCCAGGGTAGTGGCGACTCTAAAAGCCTTGAGGTCGTCGATGCGTGCCCAGTTAAGCTGCTGGTCAGCGCGCTGGAACAACACAATCTCGCCCTGCACCACGGGGTCACTGCATTCACTGATGCGCCGGCGCGGGGCTGAACAGGAATAGGGCATCACCGCATCCAGGCTGCCGTGCTCAAGCATCAGCAGGTTGCGGTCCCAGGGGTAGTAGACGAATTCGACCTGATAACTCGCCGCCTTGAAGATATGGCGAACCAGCCGCGATAACGCGCCGCCATCTTCACGCTGCTGATCGACATAGGGCACCCAGTCACCGGTGCCGATGCGCACAACCGGGTGGGCATGGGCACTTAGGCAGGCGCAAAGCGCTGCAAACAGCAGCACAGACTTCGGGACTTGACGTAACACATGACGCAGCAGGGATAACACAGCACACCTCAAAAGTGGAAAACAGCCTATCCCTGCTGAACAGCGACCTTAACCGGTCGTTTTACAGATTAGTCAACACACACCGCTATACATCAGGCGCACGCGGCCGCTCAGCCGGTCGCCGCGTGCCGGCGACCAATTTATCGACGATGCGCGCAGCGGCGACCATGCCAAAGGTGGCGGTCACCATCATCACCGCGCCAAAACCGCCGGCGCAATCGAGCTTGACCCCTTCGCCAACAAACCCCTTGTACTGACACACCGTGCCGTCGGGCTTGGGATAACGCAGCTGCTCGCTGGAATACACGCACGGCACGCTGTAATTGCGCCCCGGCGTACGCGAGAAACCGTAGTCGCGGCGCAGGGTGGAGCGCACCTTGGACGCCAGTGGGTCATTCCAAGTTTTGTTCAGGTCGCCAACCTGAATCTGCGTCGGGTCAATCTGCCCGCCCGCGCCGCCGGTGGTGATCACTTGAATCTTGCGCCGCTTGCACCAGGAAATCAGCGCGGCCTTAGCGTTGACGCTGTCGATGCAGTCAATCACCGCATCCAACTGCTCGGTGATGTACTCAGCCATGGTCTCGCGGGTGACGAAATCCGCCACCGCATGCACCACACAGGCCGGATTGATTGCACGAATGCGCGCCGCCATCACCTCGACTTTGGGCTGACCGACCGTACTGTCGAGTGCGTGCAGCTGGCGGTTGCTGTTGCTAACGCAGACATCATCCAGATCAAACAGCGAGATTTCGCCCACGCCTGAACGCGCCAACGCTTCCGCAGCCCAGGAGCCCACACCGCCAATCCCGACCACCGCAACATGTGCAGCCGCCAGCCGTTCAGCCCCTTGGCGGCCATACAGACGGGCGATCCCGGCAAAGCGTTGTTCATCCACAGGCATTCTTCTTTCTCGCAAGCCACAGCGGGCGCGCATTATAGGTAGCCGGCGAGTTGCACCCAAGCACTGTATTGGCCTGAGCCGGCCTAACCGATGAACAGCAGTAGCACAACGCCACTAGCGGAACCTTCAAGGCTGCCTATCGTCCCATCAATAGGCCGACCCGCCGCGCTATACAGCCCAATGGCGGCGGCGTAGCATGCGCCACCCGACGCTCGTCGCTTTTTTGCCCCTTCGCTGGACCTGCACACTATGCCTTCGCGTAAGTTTGGACTGAACCTGGTCATGTTCCTGGCAATTGCCGCCGTGTTTACCGGTATTTGGGCGCTGTACAACCGCCCGGTCACCGCACCGGATTGGCCGGAACAAATCTCCGGGTTTTCATTCTCACCCTTCCGCGCCGGGCAAAATCCGCAGCAGGACACCTACCCCAGCGATGAGCAGATGCGTGCCGACCTGGAACTGCTGAGTACGCATACCGACAACATCCGCACCTACTCAGTAGACGGCCCGCTGGGCAATATCCCCCTGCTGGCCGAAGAATTCGGTTTACGCGTGACCTTGGGCATCTGGATCAGTCCGGACCTGGAACGCAACGAGCGAGAAATCACCAAAGCCATCGAAATTGCCAATAACTCACGCAGCGTGGTGCGCGTGGTGGTCGGCAACGAAGCCGTGTTCCGCAGTGAAGTGACGCCCGAGAACCTGATTGCTTACATCGACCGCGTGCGCGCGGCAGTCAAGGTGCCGGTGACCACCTCCGAGCAGTGGCACATCTGGCAGGATCATCCGGAGCTGGCTCAGCACGTCGACCTGATCGCCGCCCACGTGCTGCCCTACTGGGAGTTCGTGCCGATGGAAGACTCCACCGACTTCGTGCTGGAGCGCGCCAAGGACTTGAAAAAACTTTTCCCGAAAAAGCCCCTGCTGCTGTCCGAAGTCGGCTGGCCGAGTAACGGCCGCATGCGCGGCGGCGCTGATGCCTCGCAAGCAGACCAGGCCATTTACCTGCGTACGCTGGTCAATACGTTGAACGCCAAGGGCTACAACTATTTTGTTGTCGAAGCCTTCGATCAACCGTGGAAGGCCAGCGATGAAGGCGCGGTGGGTGCCTATTGGGGCGTTTACAACCTCGAACGTCAGGCCAAATTCGCCTTCGAAGGCCCCGTGGTGGCGATCCCGCAGTGGCGCTTGCTGGCCATTGGCTCGGTGGTGCTGGCCCTGCTCAGCCTGGCGCTGATGCTGATCGACGGCAGCGCCCTGCGCCAGCGCGGACGCACCTTCCTGACCATTGTCGCCTTCGCCGGCGGCTCGGCCCTGGTGTGGATCGGCTACGACTACAGCCAGCAATACAGCACCTGGTTCAGCACCCTGGTCGGCTTGCTACTGGGTATCGGCGCCTTCGGCGTGTTTATCGTGCTGCTCACCGAAGCTCATGAGCTGGCCGAAACCGCCTGGACTCGCACCCGTCGCCGGCCGTTTCAGCCGGTGGTTGCCGACAGCGCCTACCGGCCTAAGGTATCGATCCATGTACCCTGCTATAACGAGCCACCGGAGATGGTCAAACAGACCCTCGACGCCCTGGCCGCACTGGATTACCCGGATTACGAAGTCATCATCATCGACAACAACACCAAGGACCCGGCCGTGTGGGAACCGGTAGAAGCCTATTGCAAGGTCCTGGGCCCGCGCTTCCGCTTCTTCCACGTCGCGCCGATAGCCGGCTTCAAGGGCGGCGCGCTGAACTACATCCTGCCGCATACCGCACCAGACGCCGAAGTGGTGGCGGTGATCGATGCCGATTACTGCGTGGACAAAAACTGGCTCAAGCACATGGTGCCGCACTTTAGTGACCCGCAGATCGCCGTGGTGCAATCGCCGCAGGATTATCGCGACGGCGACGAAAACATCTTCAAAAAGCTTTGCTACGCCGAATACAAAGGTTTCTTCCATATCGGCATGGTGACGCGCAACGACCGCAACGCGATCATCCAGCACGGCACCATGACCATGATCCGCCGCACGGTAATGGACGAACTGAAGTGGGCCGACTGGACCATTTGCGAAGACGCCGAACTGGGCCTACGCGTATTCGAGAAGGGCTATAGCGCCGCCTACGCCCACGAAAGCTTCGGCCGCGGACTGATGCCGGACACCTTTATCGACTACAAAAAGCAGCGCTTCCGTTGGGCCTACGGCGCCATTCAGATCATGAAGGGGCATGCGCGCAGCCTGTTCCTTGGTAAAGATTCCGAACTCAAGACCGGTCAACGCTACCACTTCGTCGCGGGTTGGCTGCCGTGGATCGCCGATGGCCTGAATATCTTCTTCACCGTCGGTGCGCTGCTCTGGTCGGCGGCGATGATCATCGTGCCGCAGCGGGTCGACCCGCCGCTGATGATCTTCGCCATCCCGCCACTGGCGCTGTTCTTCTTCAAGCTGGGTAAAATCCTGTTCCTCTACCGCAAGGCCATGGGCGTTGATCTGGTGCGTTCATTCCAGGCAGCACTGGCGGGCCTGGCGCTGTCGCACACGATTGCCAAGGCGGTGCTCTACGGCACCTTTACCAAGACCATCCCGTTCTTCCGTACACCGAAAATGGCCAGCAACCACGGCTTTATGGTGGCCCTGGCCGAGGCCCGCGAGGAAGTCTTTATCATGCTGTTGCTGTGGGGTTCGGCCATTGGTATCAGCGTTGTTCAGGGCCTGCCTAGCGCCGATGTGAAGTTCTGGGTGGCCATGCTGCTGGTGCAGTCGTTGCCTTACCTGGCTGCGCTGATCATGGCTTTACTGTCGTCGTTGCCAGCACCGCAGGCAAGCCAGCAAGAAACGGCTGCTACCAGCTGACCGCGGGTATGTCCGAATGCCAGACGGCGGCCAATGGTCGCCGTTTTGCTTTAAGATGGCGGCCTTTCCGCCTGATGCCGCCTTGGAGCCGCAATGACCGCCAACGCCACGCCCCTCTCCCCGACGCTGGAGCTTGCCTGCGAGCTGATTCGTCGTCCGTCCGTCACGCCACTCGATGAAGGCTGTCAGGAACAGATGACGCGCCGCCTTGCCGCCTGCGGCTTCACCATCGAGCCAATGCGGATTGAGGAAGTGGATAATTTCTGGGCCAGCCACGGCCAGAATGACGGCCCCGTGCTGTGCTTTGCCGGGCACACCGACGTGGTGCCCACCGGCCCGGTGCAGAACTGGCAGCATCAACCGTTCGATGCCTTGATCGACGAAGACGGCATGCTCTGTGGCCGTGGTGCAGCGGACATGAAAGGCAGCCTGGCGTCGATGATCATCGCCGTTGAGCGCTTTATCGCCGAATACCCGGACCACAAAGGCCGTATCACCTTTCTGATCACCAGCGACGAAGAAGGCCCGGCCCATCACGGCACCAAAGCCGTGGTCGAGCGCCTGCACTCACGTAATGAGCGCCTGGACTGGTGCATCGTCGGCGAACCGTCGAGCACCACTCTGGTCGGTGACGTGGTGAAAAACGGCCGCCGTGGCTCACTCGGCTGCACCCTCAGCGTGCGCGGCAAGCAAGGCCACGTAGCCTACCCGCACCTGGCCCGCAACCCGATTCATCTGGCCGCGCCAGCTCTGGCCGAACTGGCCGCCGAGCACTGGGATGATGGCAACGCGTTCTTCCCGCCGACCAGCTTCCAGATCTCCAACCTAAATGCCGGCACCTGCGCGACCAACGTTATTCCGGGTGAGCTGAAGGCCATCTTCAACTTCCGTTTTTCTACCGAATCCACGGTCGAGGGTCTGCAGCAGCGCGTTGAGGCGATTCTTGCCAAGCACGGCCTGGACTATCACCTGGACTGGGCGCTTTCCGGCCTGCCGTTTCTCACCGAACCAGGCGCACTGCTCGACGCCGTGGCCGCCAGCATCAAGGCAGTCACCGGCCGCGACACCCAACCCTCGACCAGCGGCGGCACCTCCGACGGGCGCTTTATCGCCACCCTCGGCACTCAGGTGGTCGAACTCGGCCCGGTCAACGCCACCATCCACCAGGTCGACGAGCGCGTACTGGCCAGTGATCTGGATGTGCTGACCGAGATTTACTATCAAACCCTGGTCAATCTGCTCGCATGAGTCTGATCTGCCCCATCTGCCAGGCGCCGTTGCAAGCGCTCGACAACGGCGTCACCTGCCCGGCCAACCACCGCTTTGATCGTGCGCGTCAGGGTTACCTGAACCTGCTGCCGGTGCAGCACAAGAACAGCCGCGACCCAGGCGACAACGCCGCCATGGTCGAAGCCCGACGGCGCTTTCTTGATGGCTGCCATTACGCACCGCTGGCCAAGCGCCTGGCCGAACTGGCGGCCGGCTACAACCCGGCGCGCTGGCTGGATATCGGTTGCGGCGAGGGTTACTACACCGCGCAGATCGCCGACGCCCTGTCGCAAGCCGACGGCTATGCCCTGGACATCTCCCGCGAGGCGATCAAGCGCGGCTGCAAGCGTGCGCCCCAGCTCAACTGGCTGGTGGCGAGCATGGCCCGCGTGCCGCTGGCGGATGCCAGCTGCCAACTGCTCGCCAGCGTCTTCAGCCCGCTCGACTGGCAGGAAGCCAAGCGCCTGCTTGCACCGGGCGGCGGCCTGCTGCGTATGGGCCCGACCCGTGAGCATCTGATGGAGCTGCGGCAGAAACTGTATGACGAGGTGCGCGACTACGATGATCAAAAGCACCTGGAGCTGATACCCGACGGCATGCGCCTGTCCCACAGCGAAACCCTGACTTTCAATCTGCACCTGGCCAGCAGCGAGGCTCGCGCCGACCTGCTGGCCATGACCCCACACGGCTGGCGCGCCAGCGCCGAAAAGCGTGCGGCGGTGATCGCCGAACCCTGCGACGTGACTGTTGCCATCCGCTACGACTGGATCGAGAGACTATGACCATGCGCCAACCGGATATCGAGATTTACCTGAAAGACGCCGACCACAACGCCATCGGCGAGTGGCTGAGCACCGCACTGGGAAGCTGCACACCTTGGCAGCAGAAAGGCCAGACCTACAAATGCCTGGCCGGCAACGTACCCGTCACCTGGCTGCCCAAGGCCGTCGGCAAATGGCACAGCCTGTACCTGGAAAGCGACGCCACGCCCTGGGCCGACGACCTGACCTGCGCCCAGGCCGCCTTCGCTGCGCTGAACGTGGAAGTGCGCTGCGCACCAGGCGGCTGGCAGGAAGAAGAAAGCGACGAGCAGGCCGACCGCTGGATGCGCATTAGCGCCGATGGAGTAGAGGAAATCACCTGGCGCACCACTTAATTGAGCAGCTGACAAACACAAAAAACCCCGCCGAGGCGGGGTTTGGTTTAACCGGGCGTTTACTTCTTGCCCAGTTTCTTCAGCTCTTCGTCACGCAGTTCGCGCCGCAGGATCTTGCCGACATTGGTGGTCGGCAATACGTCGCGGAACTCCACGGCTTTCGGCACTTTATAACCAGTGACGTTGGCGCGCATGTGCTCCATGACCTGCTCTTTGGTCAAGGTTTCACCCGGCTTGACCACCACGAAGATCTTGATCGCTTCGCCTGACTTCTCATCCGGCACACCGATGGCCGCGCACTGCAGCACGCCCGGCAAAGTGGCGAGCACATCTTCCAGTTCGTTCGGGTATACGTTGAAGCCGGACACCAGAATCATGTCCTTCTTGCGGTCGACGATGCGCATGTAACCGTCTTCCTGGATCACCGCGATGTCGCCAGTCTTCAACCAACCCTCTGCATCGAGGATTTCGTCGGTGGCGTCCTGGCGCTGCCAGTAGCCTTTCATCACCTGCGGGCCTTTGACGCACAACTCGCCAATCGAACCCAGCGGCTGCTCGACGCCTTCGTCGTTGATCACCTTGCACTGGGTCGACGGCACCGGAATACCGATGGTGCCTATCTGGATATTGCTGAACGGGTTAACCGAGGCCACAGGGCTGGTTTCGGTCATGCCAAACCCTTCGCAGATCGAGCAACCGGTCACCTGCTTCCAACGCTCGGCGGTGGCCAGTTGCAGCGCCATACCGCCGGAGAAGGTAGCTTTCAGGGTGGAGAAGTCCAGCTTGCGGAAGTCCTCGTTGTTACACAGGGCAACGAACAGGGTATTGAGGCCGACAAAACCGGTGAACTTGTACTTGGCCAGGTCCTTGGTCATGGCTGGCAGGTCACGCGGGTTGGTGATCAGCACGTTGTGCCCACCAATCAGCATCATCGCCATGCAATGAAAGGTGAAGGCGTAGATGTGGTAAAGCGGCAATGGCGCGATCAGCACTTCGCTGCCTTCGCTCATTTCCGAGCCCATCAGCGCTTTGACCTGCAACATGTTGGCGATCAGGTTGCGATGGGTGAGCATCGCGCCTTTGGCTACGCCGGTGGTACCGCCGGTGTACTGCAGCACAGCGATTTCGCCACTGCCCGGGGCTGCTTCTTTCACGCTCTGACCACGGCCTTTGGCCATGGCGGCGGTGAACTTCACGGCGTGCGGCAGGTTGTAGGCCGGCACCATCTTCTTCACGTGCTTGACCACGCTGTTGACCAACAGGCGCTTGAGCGGCGAGAGCATGTCACCGACTTCGGTGATGATGACAGTCTTGATCCCGGTTTTCGGCAAAACCTGCTCAGCCAGATGGGCCATATTGGCCAGGCTGACCAGGGCCTTGGCGCCGGAATCGTTGAATTGATGTTCCATTTCCCGCGTGGTGTACAACGGGTTGGTGTTGACCACCACCAGGCCCGCGCGCAGGGCACCAAAGACTACAACCGGGTACTGCAGCACGTTGGGCAGTTGTACGGCGATGCGGTCGCCTGGCTGCAGGTCGGTGTTCTGCTGTAGGTAAGCGGCAAAGATGCCGGACAACTCGTACAGCTCACCATAGGTAATGGTTTTACCCATATTGCTGAAAGCTGGCTTGTCGGCGAAGCGTTGGCAGGACTCTTTCAGTACCGCCTGGATGTTCGGGTACTGGTCAGGATTGATTTCTGCAGCAATCCCAACGGGATACTTATCCTTCCAAAAGTTTTCGGTCATGGAAGCCCACTCCTCAGCAACAGCTTGATCTTCACCGTGCGTAGACGGTTGTTTATTGTAGATTTGCGTGTTTTCTGCGATTTGAACGGCAAAAAAATTGCCGGGAGCAATTTTTGACGTCGTACAGCGACGACCCAGGTTAGGGGAGGTCGCCATGGATGGCGGATCACAAAAAAGCCGCCCGAGAGTAGCAGCTTTGCCAAACAGCGACTAGCACCATTAAGTGCCGCAGCAGTCACAAAAGCGACCAACCATAAACATTTGGTCACCTGCTTGATTTCGCTGAAACAGGCGAGCTACAGGCGTTGCTTAGGAGCGGAAGAGATTTCAGCGCTACCGCAGTTAAGGCTGCGGTAGCGCTGAAACGGCCACTGCCTTCGAGGATCAGGCGATATCGCGTAGCTCGCGACGAAGTATCTTGCCGACCGGGGTCATTGGCAGTGAATCACGGAAGATAATTTGCTTGGGCACCTTGTAGCCGGTGAAGTTTTCCTTGCAGTAGGCCTTCAACTCATCGGCGTTGAGGCTGCTGTCGCGGGCCACGACGAACAGTTTGACCGCCTCCCCAGACTTTTCGTCCGGCACACCGATGGCCGCGCAGCTGGCGACTTTCGGGTGGGCCATGACCACATCCTCAATCTCGTTGGGATACACGTTGAAGCCCGAGACGATGATCATGTCCTTTTTGCGGTCGACGATGCGCACAAAGCCATCCGGGTCAATCACCGCCACGTCACCGCTCTTGAACCAGCCCTCGGCGTCCAGCACTTCGGCGGTGGCCTCTTCACGATTCCAGTAGCCCTTCATCACCTGCGGGCCTTTGATGCACAGCTCGCCACGTTCACCCAGGGGTAGCTCGACGCCATCATCATTGATGACCTTGAATGCCGTGCCCGGCACCGGAATACCCACCGTGCCCAGCCGCGCTTTGTCACCATAAGGGTTGGTGCTGGCTACCGGCGAGGTTTCGGTCAGGCCATAGCCTTCGACTACGGTGCAGCCGGTCATCGCCTGCCAGCGCTCGGCCGTGGCTTTAACCAAGGCGGTGCCGCCGGAGTTGGTGACCTTGAGCTTGGAGAAATCCAGGTTCTTGAATTCCGGGTTATCCATCAGTGCAACAAACAGCGTGTTGAGGCCCAGCAGCGCGGAGAACTGCCACTTGCCCAGCTCCTTGACGAAGCCAGGAATGTCGCGCGGGTTAGTGATCAGCACGTTGTGGTTGCCGTTGACCATCATGCACATGCAGTTCGCGGTGAAGGCATAGATATGGTAGAGCGGCAGCGGCGCAATCATGATTTCCTGGCCCTGCTTCATCAGCGGGGTACCGTCATCACCCAGCTGCGACAGACAGGCATCGACCTGCAGCATATTGGCCACCAGGTTGCCGTGGGTGAGCATCGCGCCCTTGGCCACGCCGGTGGTGCCGCCGGTGTATTGCAGCACGGCGATGTCTTCCTGGCCGACCTTGACCGGCTTCAGCGCATGACCATGGCCCTGCTTGAGCGCATCCTTGAACGCCACCGCCTGCGGCAGGTGGTAATCGGGAACCATCTTCTTGACCTTCTTCACCACGGTGTTGACCAGCCAACCTTTCAGGCTCGGCAACATGTCACCCATCTTGGCTTCGATCAGGTAGTCGATCTCGGTATCCGGCAGCACATCCTGCACCAGCTTGCCAAACATGTTCAGGTAGACCAGCGCGCGTACGCCGGCATCCTTGAACTGGTGGCGCATCTCACGGGCGGTGTACAACGGGTTGGTATTGACCACGATCAGACCCGCGCGCATGGCGCCAAACACGGCAATCGGGTACTGCAGCACGTTGGGCATCTGCACGGCGATGCGCTCGCCCGGCTGCAAATCAGTGTGTTTCTGCAGATAAGCGGCAAAGGCCGCCGAGAGCCGATCAAGCTCGGCGTAGGTCAGGGTGATACCCAGATTGCTGAAAGCGGGTCGGTCGGCGAACTTCTTACAAGAGCGCTCGAACACCTCGATAACCGACTTGTAAGCCCCCAGGTCGATGTCGTTGGGTACGCCAGCCGGGCGTTTGTCGCTCCAGAAATCAGGCTGCATTATTTTTATCCTCTTGCCCTGAGATGGTCTGATCCGCGCTGCGGAGTTGGCTGGAAGTTAACAGCTAACGCCATACAGGCAAATAGCCGGGCAGCGTCATTGACGCACTGAATCTTGCCGCTCCGTGTGGAACTATCCTGCCGCGCGGCCTATAACCAATCTGCACCTTCCGCTTAAGGCCCTTCATGCCTACAGTTCTGCTCGTTGCAATATTGCTGTTTCTCTTCGCGCAACAGGCGCAGGCCGAACCACAGCTGCGCATGGCCACCCTGGAGTACCCATATATGGACTCCTCCCGTTTTGCCAGTGAAATACACATCCAACGAACCTAGGAGCCTGTCGGACTTTCTGACTCTTCCTTGCGCTGAAAGTATTCGCGACAATCAAGGCCCTGCAATCGAGAGCCCCGCTGATGAGCCGTTTTGTCCTTGCTGACCGAGACACTGCGTATTTACTACCGCCTTCGGTGAACGAGTGGTTGCCGGCGGATCACTTGGCGCGGTTCGTGGTCGAGGTCATCGAGCAACTCGATTTGAGCGAGCTGACTGGGCAGTATGCGGGGCGGGGTTCAGCTGCCCACCATCCGGCCGTGCTCCTGGGGCTGCTGATATACGGCTACGCCAATGGCGTGCACTCCAGCCGCAAGATCGAACGCGCGACCTATGACTCGGTAGCGTTCCGTTATCTGGCGGCCAACACCCACCCCGATCACGACACCTTGGCTACGTTCCGTCGACGTTTCCGGCAGCAGGTTGAATCGCTGTTCGTCCAGGTGCTGATGCTGGCGCGCGAGATGAAGCTGCTCAAGCTCGGTCATATCGCTCTCGACGGCACCAAGATCGAGGCCAACGCCAGTAAGCACAAGGCCTTGTCCTGGGCGCACGCCAACAAGATCGAGGCGCAGTTACGCCAGGAGGTCCAGCAGTTGCTGGCGCTGGCCGAGAACAGCGACTGCGCCGCCGTACCCGATGGCATGGATGTGCCGGCGGAGATTGCCCGGCGCGAAGATCGGCTCAGCGCGATAGCCCAGGCCAAAGCGAAGATCGAGCAACGTGCAGCTGAGCGACACGCCATTGAGCAACAGCAATTCGAGGCCAAGACGGCCAAGCGTGAGGCCCAGCGCAAGGCTGGAAAGAAACCACGCGGCAAGGATCCAGAACCGCCCGCAGCGGGCCCCAAAGACAGCGATCAAGTCAATCTGACCGATGAAGAGTCACGCATCATGCCCGTCTCCGGTGGCGGCTTCGAGCAGAGCTATAACGCTCAAGCCGGGGTCGACACCGAGACGATGCTGGTGGTCACACAGCATGTAACCCAGGCCTGCAACGACAAGCGCGAAGTGGTTCCCACGCTACAGCGCATAGCCACCTTGCCCGCCGAATTAGGCGAGGTGAAAAGCCTGATTGCGGACAGCGGCTTCTTCAGCCAGGCCAACGTGAGCGCCTGCCACGAAGCCAAGGTCGAACCGCTTCTGGCGCTCAAACGCGAGTCGCACCACACCCCGGTACTGGAGCGCTTTGCCACCGACTCGCCGCTACCACAGACGAGTAACCCAGTCGAACAGATGGCTCACCGACTGAGCACGCAAGAAGGTCGAGCGCTGTACAGGCTACGCAAACAGACGGTCGAACCGGTGTTTGGCATCATCAAGCGAGTGATGGGCTGGCGGCAGATGAGCATGCGCGGCCTGGCCAACGCCCAGGGCGAATGGAGCCTGGTGACCATGGCCTGGAACATCAAGCGTTTGCATGTGCTACGCGCGATGTAACGCGGCCGAAAAGTACGCCCACCCGCGTCCAGGCAGCTGCTCAGGTGCACGAACGGACCGCCTGGGTTCGCGATAGTCAACTCGGATGCTTAGAAAGAACGACCCCGAGCAATCAAAGACCTAAACCCGCGCTGTCATTCCTTTTCGGGTTAAGTCCGACAGGCTCCTAGCGGCCTTGGTTTACAGAGGGCCTGTGGGTAAAGCAGGTTTTACACATGCCGGCTCGACCGGTTCGTCATCACTGCATGTCACTGTGCAATCGTGGTGGATCTTCTACGGTGTCACTTCATTCCAGCTTGGGTACTTCAGGTTTACGCCTCAGCAGGTTGATAGTCTTCCCCCTTGCTGAGGATCGCCCAGATGATCCGGGCATTCTTGTTCGCCAGGGCGACCGTGGCGATATTTGTGTTGCGTCGACACTGCAACTGCTGCAGCCAGGTGCTGCGTCGATCCGTCTTTTCCTTACAGGTCTTCAGCACCGCACGAGCGCCATGGACCAATAACGTGCGCAGGTAACAGTCACCCTTTTTGCTGATGTGCCCCAGACGCTCTTTGCCGCCACTTGAATGCTGGCTCGGCACTAATCCCAGCCAGGCCGCGAACTGTCTGCCCGAACTGAACTGCCGTGCATCACCCACTGCAGACACCACGGCAGTCGCGCTGATCGGGCCAACGCCCTCCACCTGCAGCAAACGCTGGACACGCTCATCCGTCTTAACCTGACGGTGAAGCATGCTGTCCAACTGTTTGACTCGCTCATCCTGTCCCTGCAGCTCATCACGCAATAACTCGAGCATTTCGTGCAGCTCGCCCGGTAATGTCTGGTGTTCGTCCAGCGCCTGCTGCAGCAACGCGCGGGTGGCCGCTATTCCCTGGCGACTCGCCACCAAACCGAACTCGCCAAGCAGGCCACGTATCTCGTTAACCAACGCTGTACGCGCCCTGATTAACCGGCTTCTGATCCGGTGCACCGACTGCCCAGCTTGCTGCTCGGCACTCTTCACCGCGACATAACGCATCGTGGGTCGGCTGGCAGCCTCGCAAATCGCCTCCGCGTCGTTGGCGTCGTTCTTACCACTCTTGACGTAGGGTTTGACGAACTGCGGCGCAATCAACCGCACTTCATGCCCCAACTTGCCCAGCTCGCGCGCCCAGTAATGCGAACTACCACAGGCCTCCATCGCCACCAAGCACGGCTCTTGTTGGCGGAAAAAATCCAGCATCTGTGAACGCTTGAGCTGCTTACGGCACTTCACCTGCTCGTGGCTATCGACGCCATGAACTTGAAAAACCTGTTTTGCCAAATCGATGCCGATTCGCTTAAGTTTCATGGTGACTCCTCCCTTCGTGGCTGTTTGGTTGTGACAACCTCAGTCTGGCGCATAGACGCCGTAGGAGGGAGGAGTCCATCTCATTGCCCTACAGCTCTGAGCACCTGCCTGAAGGGGGCAGCATCGTCGAACTGACCCGCCGCGCCTTTGCCGTACGCGGCTACCCGGTGCAGATCGACTTCCTGCCCTGGGCGCGGGTGCGCATGGAGCTGGGCAACGGCAGCTATCAGGGCGCATTGGCGCTATGGCCCAAGGAGATCAAAGAGGAAGATTTACAGCCCTCCCGCCCGCTGTTCTACAGCGAGCTGGGGTTGTTTATCCGTAACGACTACCCGCTGCAGTTCACTCAACTGCAGGAGCTGCGCGGCAAAACCCTGGGCATCGTGCGCGGTTATGGCTACTCGCAACATATTCTCGACGCTGGGCTGATCCTCGAAGGCGCCGTGGACGACATCAGCAACCTGCGCAAACTCAATGCCCGGCGCTTCGACATGGTGCTGCTCGAACGCATCGTCGGTAACCACCTGATCGCCAACGATGAACAACTGCGCGGCAAGCTCAGCTGGCACGGTAATGTGCTGGAGCGCACCCCGCTGCTGGTCGGCTTCGTCCACGCCAAGCCCGGCGAGCCGGACTGGAGCGCTGTGTTTGAACAGGGCCTGCGCGACCTGCACAGCAGCGGCGAATATATGCAAATACTGCGCAGCCATAATCGTTGAGTCCGCATGCACTTTGCGCCGCGCCGCGCGGGGTGCACAATGCGCAGCTTCTGCAGGCTTAAGGGATTCGCCATGCTCCACCAAGCGTTCTGGCTCAACAGCACCGATGCAGCGCCCCTCTTTGTCAACCGCTGGTATGCCGAACAGCCGCCCAAGGCGTTGCTGATGGTGGCCCACGGCATGGCCGAACACAGCGGGCGCTATGCACGCCTGGCTGAAGCGCTGGTGGCGCAAGGCTTCGAGGTGTATGCACATGACCAACGCGGGCATGGCAAAACTGCCGAACATGGCCTGCTGGGCCACTACGCCGATAGCAAGGGCTGGGAACTGGTGGTCAATGACCTGGCTCACCTCAACCACCATATCCGCCAGACCCACCCGCAAACGCCGATTTTTCTGCTCGGCCACAGCATGGGTAGCTATATCGCACAGGCCTATCTGATGCAGCACAGCAGCAGCTTGCAAGGTGCGATTCTTTCCGGTTCCAACTACCAGCCCGTGGCGCTGTACCGTATCGGTCAGTTGCTGGCGCGCTTCGAGCGCTGGCGGCAAGGCCCACAGGGTTATAGCGCCCTGCTCGAATTCGCCTCATTCGGCTCGTTCAACAAGGCCTTCAAGCCCAACCGCACCGCCTTCGACTGGCTGAGCCGCGACCCGCTGGAAGTCGACAAGTACATCAATGATCCACTGTGCGGTTTTCGCTGCAGCAACCAGCTGTGGATCGATCTGCTCGGCGGCCTGCAACAGATCACCCCACTGCAGAGCCTCGCGCAGATCGACAACAGCCTGCCGTTACTGGTGATTGGCGGCGCCTGTGACCCGGTCAGCGACGGCCATCGTCAGCACGACCTGGGCAATGCCCTGCAAGCCGCCGGCAACCCGCATGTGCAGATAAAAATCTATCCGGAAGCTCGCCACGAGTTGCTCAACGAGAGCAACCGCGACGAAGTGACCGCCTACATCATCGGCTGGTTGCAACAGGCCCTTAGCCAACCGCGCCAGCGCCACCAACAGAGCCAAGAGAGTCGCCCATGACCCAGAGCAGCAACACGCCCTACGACGCCCTTGAAATTGGCCAGACCGCCAGCTACAGCAAGACCGTCAGCGAACGCGATATCCAGCTGTTTGCCGAAGTCTCCGGCGATCATAACCCGGTGCACCTGGATGCCGAATACGCGGCCACCACCATGTTCAAGGAGCGTATCGCTCACGGCATGTTCAGCGGTGCGTTGATCAGCGCCGCCGTGGCTTGCGAGCTACCTGGCCCAGGCACCATCTATATTGGCCAAAGCATGCGCTTTACCGCACCGGTAAAACTGGGCGACACCCTGACAGTGCGCCTGGAAATCCTAGAAAAACTGCCGAAATTCCGCGTACGCGTAGCCACCCGCGTGTTCAACCAGAACGACGAACTAGTAGTAGACGGCGAAGCGGAAATCCTCGCCCCGCGCAAAGCGCAGACTGTTGAGTTGACCACGTTGCCGCCGATCACCATCGGCTAAGCAACACTTATTGTTTCACTGGAGAACACCATGTCACTGTCCATGTCCCAAGCCTCCATCGCGGTCTTCACCCGCCAGCTGAACAACCTGTCGACCATCCTCGGCATCGCCGCCGCCCATGCCGAAGAGAAGAGGATCGAACAAAGCGTATTTCTCAATACGCGCCTGGCACCCGATATGTTCCCACTAAGCCGCCAGGTGCAGATCGCCTGCGACACCGCCAAAGCCGGTGCTGCGCTGCTGGCTGAAGTGGAAGCACCGAGCCACGTCGACGACGAAACCAGCTTCGCCGAACTGCAAGCACGTATCGCCAAGACCCTGACTTTCCTCGCCAGCCTGAATGCGGCGCAGATCGACGGCAGCGAAGCCCGCACCGTGACGCTCAAGCGCCGCGACAAGGAAACTCACTTCCAAGGTCAAGCCTTTCTGCTTGATCACGTACTGCCGAACCTGTATTTCCACATCACCACCGCCTACGCCATCCTGCGCCATAACGGCGTAGCCATCGGCAAACGCGACTTCCTCGGCACCCGCTGAGTAGCTCTGCGTATTAAAGCCGCGCCCACTGCCCATCTCCCCGATGGGCCTGCAGGTGCGGCAACACCGCAGCCAGCAGCGGCTCCTTAAACGCTTCCTGAAAGCGATGGGCCAGGCCGGGGATCAGTTTCAGTTCGCTGTTTTTGATATGCGCCGCCACATGCACACCGTGCATCGCCGGCAATAACGGATCGGCGGTGCCATGTACCACCAGGGTGGGCACGCGCAGGCGGTTAAGCAGTTCGACCCGACTCGATTCCGCCAGAATCGCCAACAACTGGCGCTGCACACCGTCAGGGTTAAACGCCCGGTCGTAGGCGACTTGTGCCTGTTGCAGCAGTAATTGCCGGTCATCACTGACCGTTGGGCTGCCCAGTGCCGCCAGCAAATCGGCCTGCTGCTCCAGCGCTATCGCGCGGTTAGGCGCTTCGCGCTTGGCCAGCAGGCTCAGCAGCGCGCTGCTTGGTGCCGGCAAACCCTGGGCACCGGAGCTGGTCATGATCAAGGTCAGGCTCTGCACCCGCTCAGGCGCTAGATCGGCCATATGCTGGGCAATCATCCCGCCCATGCTCGCCCCAAGCACATGCACCTGATCCACCGCCAGGGCATCCAGCAGGCCCAGGGCGTCCTGCGCCATATCACGCAGGCCATAGGGAGCAGCCACCGATAGACCGAGCCGATAGCGCAAGGCTTCATAGGTCAGATTGATTGTCGGTTCGGTGCCAGCCCACGTGCTCAGGCCAACATCGCGGTTATCGAAGCGGATTACCCGAAAACCCTGCTGGCACAGGCGCGCCACCACTTCATCCGGCCAGTGGATCAGCTGCCCCCCCAGGCCCATGACCAGCAGCAGCGCCGGATCACTGTCGCGGCCAATGCTCTGGTACGCCAGACGCACCTCGCCCACATCAGCCGTGTGCGTCGGCACCTGCACATCACAACGCTGCGCCGCAAAAACCGGCAGGCCGCACACCAGTGCAGCGAGAAGAATCAACCTACGCATAACATCACCCAGACCCGGGACAGCAGAACGCAGCACCCCATTAAGACGCGAGTGTGGTGATGTTTGTGCGAGCGCGCTGCCACACAAGCGTGACAGTTTGATGAAGGGGGACGAGCGGTCTCCCTATAACGACAAGAAGCGCCAACTAAAGCCCCTGCTACAGCTGATCAGAACCGTGGGAGGGGCTTTAGCCGCGACAGTGGGTAGGTTGGGTTGAGGAGCCTGCGACGAAGCCCAACAAACGGGCAAGTGTCGAGCAGAATCTGGAGTCCCCTGTTGGGCTTCGCTGCGCTCAGCACCAACCTACACAATGGCCGATCAGGCCAACTCGGTCCGCAGCTGGCGGGCGGCAGCGACCATATTGACCAACGCAGCCTCGGTCTCCGGCCAGGCGCGGGTTTTCAGGCCACAGTCCGGGTTGACCCACAGCCGCTCGGCAGGGATGCGCTGGGCGGCCTTGCGCAGCAACTTGACCATCTCCTGGGTGTCCGGCACTCGTGGCGAGTGGATGTCGTACACGCCGGGGCCGATATCGTTGGGATAGTCGAAGCGCTCGAAAGCTTCCAGCAACTCCATGTCCGAGCGTGAGGTTTCTATGGTGATCACGTCGGCATCCATGGCGGCGATGGACTCGATCACATCGTTGAACTCGCTGTAGCACATATGGGTGTGGATCTGCGTTTCGTCACGCACGCCGCTGGCAGCAAGGCGGAAGGCTTCTGCGGCCCAGTCCAGATAGCCCTGCCATTGCGCTTTGCGCAGCGGCAGGCCTTCGCGGAACGCCGCTTCGTCGATCTGGATGATCTTGATGCCGACGGTTTCCAGATCCACCACCTCGTCACGAATCGCCAGGGCCAGCTGGCGCGCCTGCTGCTCGCGGGGAATATCGTCGCGGGCAAAAGACCACATCAGCATGGTTACCGGGCCGGTCAGCATGCCTTTCATCACCTTATTGGTCAGGGTTTGCGCGTAGCCGATCCAGGCCACCGTCATGGCTTTCGGGCGGCTCAGATCGCCATAGATCAACGCCGGTTTAACGCAGCGCGAGCCGTAGCTTTGCACCCAGCCGAAACGGGTAAAGGCATAGCCGTCGAGCTGCTCGGCGAAATACTCGACCATGTCGTTACGCTCGGCCTCACCGTGCACCAGCACATCCAGACCGAGATTTTCCTGCACCTCGACGGCGTGACGAATCTCGCTGTGCATGGCCTCGGTGTAGTCGCCCGCCGAAAGCTTGCCAGCCTTGAATGCCTGGCGCGCCAGGCGGATCGACGCAGTCTGCGGGAACGAGCCGATAGTGGTGGTGGGGAACGCAGGCAACCGCAGACGCGCGCGCTGCAGCTCGATGCGCGTGGCAAACGGCGACTGGCGCTGGCTATCGGCGGCGCTAATGGCCGCCAGACGCGCCTGCACAGCTGGTTTGTGGATACGCGGCGACTGCGCGCGGCTGGCCTGCACGGCGCGGCTTTCAGCCAGCGCGGCCTGCACCTGAGCATCCTGCGGGTTATTAAGCGCCGTGGTCAGCAGCGCGACTTCCTCGCACTTCTGCACGGCAAAGGCCAGCCAGCTTTTCAGCTCGCCATCCAGTTTGTCTTCACGGTTCAGGTCGACCGGGCTGTGCAACAGCGAACAGCTTGGCGCCACCCACAGGCGCTCGCCCAAGCGTTCCTGAGCTTGCTGCAGGATATCCAGAACTTGGTGCAGATCAGTGCGCCAAACATTGCGACCGTTGACCACGCCCAGCGACAGCACCTTGTAGGCCGGCAAACGGTCGAGGATGGTCGGAAACTGCTCGGGGGCACGCACCAGGTCGATATGCAGGCCATCCACCGGCAGGCTGGCGGCCAGGCCGAGGTTGTCTTCCAGACCGGCGAAATAGGTGGCGACCAGCTTCTTGCCGGGCTCGCGCTGCAGCAGGTTGTAGGCACGTTCGAAAGCATTTTTCCAATCTTGCGGCAGATCCAGCACCAGAATTGGCTCGTCGATCTGTACCCATTCCACGCCCTGGGCAGCCAGGCGCTGAAGGATTTCGCCGTAGACCGGCAGCAGGCGCTCCAGCAGGTCGAGACGATCAAACTCGCTACCTTTGGCCTTGCCCAGCCACAGATAGGTCAGCGGGCCGATCAGCACCGGCTTGGCCTTGTGGCCCAGGGCGCGCGCTTCTTCTACTTCATCGAACAGCTGCTCCCAGCTCAGCTGGAACTGCTGATCAGCGGTGAACTCGGGGACCAGGTAGTGGTAGTTGGTATCAAACCATTTGGTCATCTCTTGGGCATGAGCACCGCAGCAGGTGTTCTGGCTGCTCTTGTTTGCAACGGCACCACGCGCCATGGCAAACAGGGTATCCAAGGTCGGTTTGCCGTCTACCGGGCGGAAGCGCTCGGGGATTACGCCAAAGGTCAGCGAATGAGTGAGCACCTGGTCGTACCAGGCAAAATCCCCCACCGGCAGCAGGTCGATGCCGGCGTCCTTCTGCAACTGCCAATGAGCGGCGCGCAGCTCGCGACCCACAGCTTGCAGGCCGGCCTCATCCAGCTCGCCCTTCCAGTACGCCTCCAGGGCTTTTTTCAGTTCACGGTCGCGACCGATGCGTGGGAAACCAAGGGAATGGGACAGGGCCATGTCGTAACGCTCCATAGATCAACAAGATGGCGAGCATTCTCGACAACGGGCCATCGTGAGACAAACTCAACCTATTCGTCTTGATCTATAGTTTTACTCATGTTCTGCTAAATCACATATCTGTAGGAGCGAGCTTGCTCGCGATCAGGTTCGTTAAAGCATCGCGAGGCGGAAGCCGTTCCCTACGGCTGACCGCACTTCCCACATCCATGTGGGTCGCAGCTCGCTCCTACACAAAGCAGATCTACGACCCACCCTGAGGCCCCAATGCTCGAATTGCGCCACCTGAAAACCCTGCATGCCCTGCGCGAAAGCGAAAGCCTGGTGGACGCCGCCGAGCGTCTGCACCTGACCCAGTCGGCGCTGTCCCATCAGTTCAAAGAACTGGAGGAGCGCTTAGGCATGCAGCTGTTCGTGCGCAAGACCAAGCCGGTGCGTTTTACCAGCGCCGGCCTGCGCCTGTTGCAGCTTTCAGACACCGTCTTGCCGCTGTTGCGCGGTGCCGAGCGGGATCTGGCGCGATTGGCTGGCGGCACGGCGGGAAGGCTGCATATGGCCATCGAATGCCACAGCTGCTTTCAGTGGCTGATGCCGACCATCGACCAGTTCCGCGATGCCTGGCCGGAGGTGGAGCTGGACCTGGCCTCGGGCTTCTCCTTCGCCCCGCTGCCGGCCCTGGCCCGAGGCGACCTGGACCTGGTAGTGACCAGCGATCCGCTAGAGCTGGCTGGCATCACCTATGTGCCGCTGTTTACCTATGAGGCGATGTTGGCCGTAGCCAATCAGCATCCCCTGGCCAGCAAACCCTGCATCAAGCCGCAGGACTTGGCCACGGAAACCCTGATCACCTACCCGGTGGAGCGCGACCGCCTGGATATCTTCACCCGCTTTCTCGAACCGGCGGATGTGGAACCGGCCCAGGTGCGCACCTCGGAACTGACGGTGATGATGATGCAACTGGTGGCCAGCGGCCGTGGCGTCTGCGGCCTGCCCAACTGGGCGCTGCATGAGTACAGCTCACGCGGCTACGTCACGGCCAAACGCCTGGGCGACAAGGGCCTGTTCGCCACCCTGTATGCCGGCATCCGCACCGATATGCTCGACGCGCCGTTTATGCGTGATTTTCTGCTGACTGCCAAAGACACCTCGTTCGCCAATCTGGAAGGGGTTAGCGTGGCGCGCTGAGTGAATGGCCACAGGGGCGAACAATCATCGCGGCCAAGGCCGCGCCACCAGAAAAGCGCACCCCAGTAGCGCGGATGAAATCCAGGGCAGCGCTAACGGCCTTAAAACCGCTCCCGGATTGCATCCGGGCTACCAGAGCCAGGTTGCACAGCAGCATGCCCCCGCCAAAACGCGGCACCACGCCTTGTTACAACTGCCGGCTTGCCCAGCCGTGACCAACAGTCATAGTATGACCACCGGTCACAACCTCCGATAAATACCCATGCGCTACCAAGACCAACTCTTCGAACAACGCGAGAACGCCCTCCTCGATGCCGCCCGTCAGCTGTTTGCCGAGCAGCCCTGGGACCGCGTGACCATTGCCGAGGTGGCGATAACAGCCGGTATCGGCAAAGGCACGGTGTACAAGCACTTCCCCAGCAAGGAAGCGTTGTATGCGCGTCTGGTGCTCGACCTCAGCCGTACCAATCTGCTGGAGCTGCGCCAGCTGCATGCCGCCAGCCCCGCGCCGGACGCCATGCGCCGGGTGATCCGCCGCGCCTTCGAGCAGATGCTGGCCAACCCGATCCAGGCGCAGCTGTGTTTGCACTGCGACCGCCCAGAGTTTCAGGAGCGCCTGGAACCCCCATACCGCCGGCAGTTTCTCGATATGGAGCGCGAATTCCAGTTGTTCTTCAGCGACATGCTCGGTGTCGCCCTGAACAACCAGGCGCTGAGCCAGGCCGACTGCCAGAACCTACTGTGGGGCGTTGAGGCCTGCGTCAACGGGGTGATGGCGCGTATCGCTTCCGGTGGCTTTGCCCACTGGGCCGAACCGATTGCCCTGGATGAGTATTTCGCCCGCGTCACCGATTTCATCATTGCCGGCCTGCGTACCCAGGCCGCCGAACTGCTTGCTCAACCCCATTGCCACGAGTAGCCGCCATGTTCAGTCAGTTGTCCAAACGCCCCTGGTTGATCGCCATCGCCATCAG
This sequence comes from Pseudomonas sp. C7.1, assembly GCF_056312395.1. Lineage (NCBI taxonomy): Bacteria > Pseudomonadati > Pseudomonadota > Gammaproteobacteria > Pseudomonadales > Pseudomonadaceae > Pseudomonas > Pseudomonas sp. C7.1. Next base: position 2,518,033 of record NZ_JBWDTL010000003.1, read on the forward strand.
TCTGCTGCTCGTACTCTGGCTAATCAGCGGCTCGCTGTTCAAGGCTCAGGAAACCGCAACGGCCGATGCGCCGGCGGAAAAACAGGGCTTGACCAAGGTTGAAGTGCAGTGGCTGGAAGCCAGCCCTATGCAGCGCCAGCATGTGGTGCAAGGGCAGGTCGAAGCCTGGCGCCGGGTCGAGTTGCGCTCACAGATCAGCGGCACGGTGACGCGTCTGGATCAGGACAAAGGCAACCCCGTCAAACAAGGCCAACTGCTGCTCAGCCTGTCCACGGACAACCGCCCGGCCCAGGTGGCCAAGGGTGAGGCCGATGTACGCCAGCGCGCCGCCGATGCCAGCGCGGCCGAACGCCTGCGCGAGCGCAACATGGTTTCCGTCAACGAACTGATTCGCCTGCAGAGCGAACTGGCCAAGGCCCGCGCTGAGCTCGACCTGGCGCGCATTCAGCTGAGCAATACGCAGATCAGCGCACCCTTTGCCGGGGTGTATGACCAGCGCATGGTCGAGCTAGGAGACTTCGTCCAGCCAGGGCAAAGCCTGCTGACCCTGGTGGACATCAGCCAGCTCAAGGTCAGCGCGCAGATCGCCCAGCAGGAAGTCACCCAACTGACCCTGGGCCAGAACGTACGCATAGAACTGCTTGATGGCCGCGAGCTGCAGGGCGAGCTGCATTTTATCGCCGCCGCAGCAGACCCTGGCTCACGTAGCTTCCGCATCGAGGTCAAGGTTGATAACCCACAGGCCCTGCGCCTGGCAGGTGCCAGCGCGACCCTACACGTACAGACCGGCGAAGCCCTGGCCCATCGCCTGTCGCCTGCCCTGCTGAGCCTGGATAAAGCCGGCCGGCATGGCGTCAAGTGGGTCAACGAGCAGCAACAGGTGGAGTTCACCCCGGTGCAGCTGATCAGCGTCGACAACCAGGGCGCCTGGGTCAGCGGCCTGCCGCACAAAGTGGCCTTGATTACCCTCGGCCAGGGCTTTGTCGAGCCGGGCCAGCAGGTGATCAGCCAGTTGGCCAAAGGGGGTAGCTGATATGCATGGCCTGATCGCTGCGGCGCTGGATCGCAGCCGCACCAGCCTGTTGTTGTTGCTGTTTCTTATGCTCGGAGGCTTTGCGGCGTATTTCGCCATCCCCAAGGAGTCCAATCCGGATGTCAGCATCCCGATTATCTATGTCTCGGTAACGCTTGAAGGCATAAGCCCGGAAGACGCCGAACGCCTGCTGGTACGGCCACTAGAGCAAGAGCTGCGCAGCCTCGAAGGCGTCAAGGAAATGCGCTCCATGGCCAGCGAAGGCCATGCCTCGGTTACCCTAGAATTCGATGCCGGCTTCAACGCCAAACTGGCCCTCGCCGATGTGCGCGAGAAGGTCGATACCGCCCGCAGCAAGCTGCCGGAAGAGGCCGAGGAGCCTACGGTCAATGAAGTCAACGTGGCGCTGTTTCCGGTGCTGTCGATTGGCCTGTCCGGGCCGATTGCCGAAACCGAGCTGGTGTACATCGCCCGTCGCCTGAAAGAGAACGTCGAAGGCATCGCCGAGGTACTTTCGGTGGAAATCGGCGGCGACCGCGAAGACCTGTTGGAAATCGTCGTCGACCCGCAAGTGCTCGACAGCTACGGCATCGATTACAACGAACTGTTCAACCTGGTCAGCCGCAACAACCGCCTAGTCGCCGCAGGCAGCCTAGACACCGGCGCTGGGCGCATGAGCTTGAAAGTGCCCGGAGTGATCGAAGACCTCGAAGACGTGCTGAGCATGCCGATCAAGGTAGTCGGCAACAGCGTGGTGACCTTCGGCGATGTCGCCACCATTCACCGCACCTTCAAGGACCCAACCGGTTTTGCGCGGATCAATGGCCAGCCGGCGGTGGTGCTGGAGGTGTCCAAGCGCAGCGGCGCCAACATCATCGACACCATCGAGCAGGTCAAGGCGCTGATGGTCAAAGCCCAGCTGCTGCTACCCGAAGGCCTCAAAGTCAGCTACATCATGGATCAGTCGCAGCAGGTGCAGAGCATGCTCAGCGACCTGCTCAACAACGTGATGACCGCCATCGTGCTGGTGCTGATTCTGGTTGTGGCGAGCATGGGCATGCGCTCGGCACTGCTGGTCGGGCTGACCATTCCGGGGGCCTTTCTCACGGGCATTCTGCTGATCTGGATGCTCGGCTTCACCCTGAATATCGTCGTGCTGTTCAGCCTGATTCTGGTTGCCGGCATGCTGGTGGATGGCGCCATCGTGGTGTCTGAGCTGGCCGACCGCTACCTGCACCAAGGGCAGAGCCCGCGCCAGGCTTGGGCCAACGCTGCCACGCGGATGGCCTGGCCAGTGATCGCCTCCACCGCCACCACCCTAGTGGTGTTTCTACCGCTGCTGTTCTGGCCGGGTGTGGTGGGCCAGTTTATGAAATACCTGCCGGCCACGGTGATCGTCTGCCTGCTCGCCTCCCTGGCCATGGCCCTGGTGTTTTTGCCGGTGCTCGGCGCAGTTACCGGTGGCCAGCCGCTGCCACAAGCGACGCAGCCGGGCCGTGGCGCCATCGGTTATCGCCGCCTGCTCGGTACGCTGCTGAAGCGCCCCGGTCTGACACTGCTGGGCATGCTCGCGTTGATCGCACTGATCTACACCGCTTATGGCCGCTTCAATCATGGCGTGGAGTTCTTCCCCGAAGTCGAACCGGAGAACGGGCAAATCTGGCTGCGCGCCCGGGGCGACTTGTCGGTGCAGGAAAAAGATGTGCTGCTGCAACAGGTCGAGAAACGCCTGCTCGGTATGAGTGAGGTCAAGGCGCTGTATGCCCGCTCCCTGGCGCAACCGGACGGCCAGCTCGGTGCGGATGTGATCGGCACCCTGCAGTTTCAGTTCGTCGAATGGCACGAACGGCGTTCGGCCGGCAAGATTCTCGCCGACATGAGCACCCGCACCGCCGACATCCCAGGCATCGTCCTGGAGTTTCGCAAGCAGGAAGAAGGCCCGAGCAGCGGTAAACCGGTGAAACTGCAAGTCAGCTCGCTGGACCCGGCCAAGGCCGATCAATGGGTCGAACAGGTGCGCGCCACGATGCAGCGCCTGGGCGGCTTCAAGGACATCGAAGATGACCGCGCCCTGCCGGGCATCGAATGGCGGGTCAAGGTCGACCGCGAGGCCGCCGCGCGTTTCGGTGCGGATGTGCTCAGCGTGGGCAATGCCGTGCAGATGGTCACCAACGGCCTAAAACTGGCGACTTATCGCCCGGAAGACGCTACCGATGAGGTGGATATCCGCGTACGCCTGCCGGCCAACTGGCGCTCCCTCGACCAGCTAGGCCGGCTGACTCTGAACACCCCGGCCGGGCAGATTCCGCTGAGCAACTTCGTCTCGCTGCAACAGGCGCCCAAGGTCGGCACCTTGCGCCGGGTCGACGGCAACCGCACCATCACTTTGCAAGCCGACTTAGCCGAAGGCGCGCGCCTGGACGAACGCCTGCAAGCCCTGCGTGAGGCCATGGGCGAGGTATCCAGCGATGTGCAGGTGAAGTTTGCCGGTGAAGATGCCGATCAGCGTGAAGCCGCGACCTTCCTCGGCACGGCTTTTCTGGTGGCGATTTTCCTGATGTTTATCATCCTGGTGACTCAGTTCAACAGCATCTATCAGTCGCTGCTGGTGCTCTCGGCCATCGTCCTGTCCACCGCTGGTGTGCTGATGGGTTTGCTGGTCAACGGCCAGTCGTTCGGCATCGTCATGGTCGGGATGGGCCTGATCGCCCTGGCGGGCATCGTGGTGAACAACAACATCATCCTCATCGACACCTACAACCAACTGCGCCGCCAGGGCCTGGAGCCGCGTGAAGCGGCGCTGGAAACCGGCAGTCTGCGCCTGCGCCCGGTACTGCTCACCGCCGTGACCACGGTACTTGGCCTGGTGCCGATGGTGATCGGGGTTAACGTCGACCTGCTCACCCCAAGCCTGGGCTTTGGCGCGCCGTCGACCCAGTGGTGGACCCAGCTGTCCAGCGCGATTGCCGGCGGTCTGAGCTTCGCCACCGTGCTGACCCTGCTGCTGACGCCTTGCCTATTGGTACTCGGCTCGCGCTTCGAGCGGCGCCCACCGCCGCTGGAGACCTTCGACGATGACCTGCTCGACTTGCCGGAACACTTGCTGGCCAGTGCCGGCGGTAAGACCGAGTTGCAACGTACGCCGTAAACCGTTAGCCCAGGTCAGCAATGGCCTGGGCACACCTCCCCTCCCAAACGAAAGCCTGGACTGCCGATTACGACTGGGTAGTCAGACCGCCAGCCCGTACACTCGGCGCACCATTGCCGAGGGCCGACCATGCGCACGCTTTATCAGTTCCCGATTTCCCATTACTGCGAGAAAACCCGCTGGCACCTGGACCACAAGGGCCTCGACTTTCAAGTCGACAACCTTTTTCCCGGCCTGCATAGGCTAAAGAGTAAGCACCTGGCGGACATCGTCACCCTGCCGATTCTCAAGGATGGCGAGCAGGTGATCGGCGACTCCACGCAAATCGCCCTCTATCTGGAACAGCGCTATCCAGAAAACCCGCTGCTGCCTGCCGATGCGGCGCAACGTACCGAGGTACTGGAGCTGGAAGAACAGTTCGACCGCCTCGGTGTACACGTACGCCGTTGGCTGTATGGCCAGATCAAGCAGTGGGACTCGGTGATGCACGCCATGCTCAAGGTCTACCGCCCAATGCTAGGCCTGCGCGACCTGATGAAGCCGGTATTGATCAACGGTGTGCAGCGCCTGTATGGCGTGACTCCACCGCGCGTGGCGAAATCCCAGGCCGAGTTGCTTGAAGGCCTGGCGCTGATCGAGTCGCGCATCCACGGCGATCCGTCACGCTATCTGGTCGGTGAACAACTGACCCTGGCCGACATCAGCGCCGCCGCGCTTTTCGCCCCGCTATTTACTCCAGCCGGCACACCATGGGCAGACATCGCCGGGCATGACGAAAAGACCCAGGCCTTTCTCGATGAGCTGCACGCCCACCCGGCCGGCCAGTGGGTACTGCGCCGCTATGCCGAAGACCGTCAGCGCCGCAGCTGATAAACCTCAGTTGCGCTCGGAACTCAGCAGCATCAACAGCGACACCGGCTGCTCGCTCTCCGGGTGCAACGGCTCCTGCAGCCATTGCAGGCGCGCCAGGGGTGCAGAGTCTGGATCAACAGACGGCCATCTTCTGCCAGTAAGCCATGCAGAGCATTCTGTGTTGCCGCTGATCACTTAACCCACGTTTTGACGCATAAAAAATACTGAAAACTTATGTCTGCCAAGCCCATCCCTGCCGGCCCATAGACCAGCGGCTAAACTGCAGGCAGTGGCCAGCTGAGAGGAACTCAGTGTTCAAGCCTGCTGATGTTATTCAGCAACCTGTCAAACCTATGGATGAGTACATCAGGCTAAATGAATATGGGCGCACCTTGGCAACTCGACATCAGCACCCTGCCAGCCGGCGAGCAACCCAACCGGCGCAAGCGCACCAGTAAGTTGAAGGTCACTTTCTGGCTGCTTGTTCTGCTGCTGTGCATCGCCGCCGGCTTTTTGCTTGTCGAGGAGGCACGCACCTCGCGCTTTCAGGCCCAGGAACTCAGCCGCTACGCGCAAACCCTCAGCTACCGGGTCAAGCCAGGCCCCAGCCCGTCGATCATCTACCCCAAGGAAGGTCCTTTCGATAAGCGCCAGGGCTACACCTACCTGCCCCTAATGCTGGAACGCCTTGGCCAGCGCAATTTTATCGTGCAGCAACAGGCGCAGTTTTCCCCCGCCCTGCTCGACTATGCCCAGCGCGGCCTATTTGTGCCCTACCCGGAAAAGATCCAGAGCGGCCTACGTATCAGTGACTGCAGCGGCACGCCCTTCTATGAATTCCTCTACCCACAGCAGCGCTACCCAAGCTTCAACGCCATCCCGCCGCTGGTAGCTGGCAGCCTGCTGTTTATCGAGAACCGCAAGCTACTCGACCCCGAGCAGCCACTGGCCAACCCCGCAGTGGACTGGCCGCGCTTTGTCATGGCGGCCATCTCCCAGGTCGGCAAACTGCTGGATATGCAGGACCAATCGGCGGGCGGCAGCACCCTGGCCACCCAGCTGGAGAAATACCGCCACTCCCCGGACGGCCTGACCCTATCGGCTACGGAGAAACTGCGGCAGATGCTGTCAGCCAGCGTACGCGCCTACCAGAGCGGCCCGCAGACACTGGCCGCGCGGGAAAATATCGTGCGCGACTACCTCAACAGCGTCCCGCTCTCCGCCGCCCCAGGGCATGGCGAAGTGCATGGTTTGGCCGATGGCCTGCGCATCTGGTTCGGCGCGGACTTTGCCCAGGTCAACCTACTGCTCGACCCCGCACGCTCACCGGATGCCAGCCTGGCCAAGCGCGGTCTGGCCCTGCGCCAGGTACTCGCGCTGATGATTGCCCAGCGCCGCCCGTCCTATTACCTGGCCCAAGGACGCAATGACCTGGCCGAACTGACCGATAGCCATATCCGCCTGCTCGCTGGTGGCGGCCTGATCGACTCAGCGCTGCGCGATGCAGCCCTACAGCAACCGCTCATCTACCGCGACTGGGCCCTAGAGCCCAACCTGCAGATGGTGGACGGCAACAAGGGCATTAGCGTCTCGCGGGCGCGACTGTCAGCCATGCTCAATATGCCGCTGTACGACCTCGACCGTCTCGACCTGAGCGCCACCAGCACACTGAATAACGAGCTGCAGCAAGCCGCCAGCCACTACCTGCAGCAATTGGCCGACCCGGAGTTTGCCGGGCAGATCGGCCTGTTTGGCGAGCGCCTGCTGTCGCCAGAGAAAACCGCCGACGTGCGCTACAGCTTCACCCTGTTCGAACGCACCAGCAACGGCAGCGTGGTGCGGGTGCAGACCGACAGCACCGACCAGCCGTTTGACATCAACGAAGGCAGCAAGCTGGAACTGGGCTCCACTGCCAAGCTCAGGGTGCTGGCCACCTACCTGGAAATTATCGCCGAACTGCACCAGCGCCACGCGGGCCAAAGCGACAGCGAATTACGCGCAGTCAACGCCCAGGACAACCTCACCCGCTGGGCCATTGGCTACCTGCAAAGCACCCCCAACGCCAGCCTACCAGCCATGCTGGATGCGGCGCTGGAACGCAAATACTCCGCCAGCCCAGCCGAGCGCTTCTTCACCGGCGGCGGCATTCACACCTTTGCCAACTTCCGTCGTGAAGATAACCAGCGTATCGCCAGCATGCGTGAAGCCCTACGTGAGTCGCTTAACCTGCCGTTTATCCGCCTGATGCGCGACCTGGTGCGCTACAGCACCTTCCAGGGCCCGAACAACAGCGCCGAACTGCTCAAGGATGATAAGGACCCGCGCCGGCAGGCCTATCTGCAAGACTTCGCCGACCGCGAAGGCACCACCTTCCTGCTGCGCTTCTGGCGCAAGTACCAGGGCCAGCCCGAGCAACTGCGCCTGGATACCTTCCTCAACGGCCTGCGCCTCACCTCGGTACGCCTCGCTGCCGTGCACCGCTATCTAATGCCGCAAGCCGACGAAGCCAGCTTCGCCGCCTTCTTGCGCAAATACCTGCCCCAAGAAAAACTCAGCGATAAGCGTATCAGCGAGCTGTATAAAAACTACGGCCCAGGCACCTACAGCCTGCCGGATCAGGGCTATATCGCTCGCGTCCATCCGCTTGAACTTTGGCTGTTGGGCTACCTGATCGAACAACCGCAGGCCAGCTTCAGTAATGCGGTGGCCGCCAGCCAGGACGAACGCCAGGAAGTCTACGGCTGGCTGTTCCGCAGCCGTCACAAGAGCGCCCGTGACAGCCGTATCCGCATCATGCTGGAGGTAGAAGCCTTCCTCGATATCCATCGGCGCTGGCAAAACCTCGGCTACCCCTTCGCCCATTTGGTGCCGTCGCTGGCTACCGCCATCGGCAGCTCGGGCGACCGCCCGGCGGCGCTGGCCGAGCTCGTCGGGATTATCCAGAACGACGGTATTCGGCAACCCACTGCACGCATCGACAGCCTGCATTTCGCCGCCGATACGCCCTACGAAACCCTGGTGGTACGCGACCATACCGAGGGCAAGCGAGTCATGGCTTCGCAAGTCGCAGCCGCGCTGCGCAGCGCCCTCGCCGATGTAGTTGAAACCGGCACCGCGCGGCGTCTGCTCGGCAGCTTTACCCAGGCTGATGGCCAGCCCCTCAAGGTCGGCGGCAAAACGGGCACAGGCGATAACCGCATCGAAACCGTCGGCGCTGGTGGCCGAGTACTCAGCTCGAGGGCGATGAACCGCACCGCGACCTTTGTCTTCTACCTCGGCCCGCGCCACTACGGCACCCTCACCGCCTTCGTCCCTGGCCGCGCTGCCGAGAGCTTCCGCTTCACATCCGCGCTACCGGTGCAGGTACTCAAAGGCATGGCGCCAATTCTGCTGCCCTACCTTGAGGCGGATACCCGCAGCCAGTGCTTGCCGCCCATACCCTCGGCCCAGGCCAGCACCTTGTAGGTCAGAATCAAAACTACCAACAATAAAAACGGGAGACCAATGGCCTCCCGCTTTTTTGAACCCTGCAACTATTACTTCGCCTTGTAGATGATCCCAGGGCTGCATTGCACCATCTGGTAGTGGTTAGGCAGGCCATTGAGCGCTTCAGATGCCCCCAGAAACAGATAACCGCCCGGTTTCAACATGGCATGAATGCGCGTGAGGATGTCCTTCTTCACGTCGGCCGAGAAGTAGATCAGCACGTTACGGCAGAACACCACATCGAACTTGCCCAGGCTGGAATAACTGTCCAGCAGGTTGAGTGGGCGGAACTCGATGCGGCTACGAATCGCCGGTTTAACCACCCAGCGTCCCGGCCCTTTAGGGTCGAAATATCGCTGCAGGCGCTCCTGGGAAAGGCCACGGCCCATCGCCAGGCTGTCATATTCACCGGATTTGCAGTTGATCAACATGGTCGGTGAAAGGTCGGTGGCAACAATCTGCAAGCCGCCCTTGAGCTGACCGATATTCGTCTTCTCGAACTCGTCGATGGTCATCGACAGCGAATAGGGCTCTTGCCCCGAGGAGCAGGCCGCCGACCAGATGCGCAGACGCTGACCCGGGCTGGCCTTGATCATCTCCGGCAGTACGCGTTTTTTCAGCACCTCGAACGGATAGGTATCGCGAAACCACAGGGTTTCATTGGTGGTCATGGCATCAACCACCTGCTCACGCAAACCACTGCGTGGCTGACTCTGCATGCGCTGCACCAGCTCACCCAGGCTCTTGATGCTGTTCTGCTCCATCAACTTGTTGAGCCTACTGGAAACCAGATACTGCTTGTTGGTGCCAAGCAGAATGCCGCAGGCTTTTTCCAGGAACGTCCGGAACTGCTCGAAATCCAAATTACCTGTAGACACTCGCGAGGCCTCGACAAACATATGATTCACTGAGGGCCAAGCCCTCAGTCCCCTGCCGCAATATTGATGCGTTCAGCCACACGTGCCGCCAGGTCATCCGGGCGAAACTTGGCGAGAAAATCATCCGCACCCACCTTCTTCACCATGGCCTGGTTAAACACGCCTGATAACGAAGTATGCAGGATGATGTGCAGCTTTTGCATGCGTGGATCAGCGCGGATCTCCGCAGTCAGCGTATAGCCATCCATTTCTGGCATTTCGATGTCAGAAATCAACATCAAAAATTCCTCTGCAGGATTTTTGCCTTCTTCAACCATCGCCTTCAGATAATCCAACGCCTGACGCCCGTCGTTCAGCGCCACCACCTCCACACCGACAGTCTCCAGGCAACGGGTTACCTGCTTGCGCGCCACCGAAGAATCGTCGCAGGTCAACACGCGCATGCTCACCGCCCGCGCCTGGGTCTCGGCGCTTAGCACGCCCTCGGAAATCACTTCCGATGTTGGCGCCACCTCGGCCAGAATTTTCTCGACATCGATGATTTCGACCATCTTGTCGTCCAGGTGGGTGACCGCCGTCAGGTAATGATCGCGGCCGGTGCCCTTGGGTGGCGGATGAATCGACTCCCAGTTCATGTTGACGATGCGCTCGACCGATTGCACCAGAAAGCCCTGAACCTTGGTGTTGTATTCAGTGATGATGACAAAACTGTTGTCGATATTGGCCAGTGGCGCACTGCCGGTGGCCATGGACAAATCAAGAATCGGAATAGTACCGCCACGGATATTGGCAACACCGCGAACGACCGGACTGGATTTGGGCATGATGGTGAGTTTGGGGCATTGCAATACCTCTTTCACCTTGAATACGTTGATCCCATACAGCTGATTGCTGTTCAGACGAAACAGCAACAATTCCAAACGATTCTGTCCAACCAACTGAGTTCGCTGGTTAACCGAATCCATCACACCGGCCATACCCAAACTCCTTATTTGAGTAACAGATTGCTGTCAGCGTAGCAGGCGGCACGCGCCTTGCTACCCAACCCACATGAACACTGAAACGACAACTAACCGACACTCACTCGCAAAATGCCGCTACTGGCTGGCAGTTGTACCTGCTTTGCTGGCACTCGGCTATAGCGTCTTGGCATCAGCCAATGCCACGCGGCCTGAACAACTTATCGGCGCTGGCGAAGTTTTTCTTGAGCAAGCGGTGAGCGATTATTTACAGCGTAGCAACATCGCTGGCCGCCATGAGATTCAAATCAACCGGCTTGACCCACGCCTGCGCCTGCCGCTGTGCTCACAACCGTTGATCACGACCCTGGAAAGCCCTGCCGAGCCGATTGGCCGCGTGACCTTGCGCGTGCGCTGCGATAGCGCTGCGCCTTGGACAGTGTTCGTGCCTGGACAAGTGCGCCTGTACCGCGAAGTGGTGATCGCCAGCCGCCCACTCAAACGTGACAATCTGCTGACGGATATGGATGTAGTGCTAGCCGAGCGCGATGTCGGCCTGCTCAACCAAGGCTATCTCACCGCCCTCAAGCAGGCAGTCGGCAAGAAATTGACGCGACCCATGCTGCCCGATCAAGTGCTTGCGCCAATTCATGTACAAATGGCCGAAGCCATACGCAAAGGCGATCAAGTAGTGATCAGCGCCCGCAGCCGCGGTATCAGTGTGCGCATGCTTGGCGAAGCCTTGTCAGATGGCACAATTGGCAAACAAATCAGCGTGCGCAACCAACGCTCCAATCGGGTGATCCGGGCCCGCGTTGTTGGGCCTGGACAGGTTGAAGTAGCAATGTAGGCATGATTCTTGTTTTAGCTTTGTGTATTCAGTGAGCTGACGATTAGCCACACTGTGTTTAGACTGTTACCCGACGCACACTTTTTTGCCCTAAAGTTTTCCAGGGCAATGCCGACAAGCTAGGCAAGCGTCCATACACTGTTCGAGGTTTTGCATCATGGTCATTGACATCAACCGGCTCAACAATGCCGCAACGCCAGCCAATTCGGGGCGGACCGGCAGTGCGCAGGCAGGTGGCCAGAACGAAGCCATCGGCGCTAAACAACCTGGCAACGTGCCCAGCCCCGTCGAGCAGGCGCAACAAGCCGGCAAGAGCGGCGAGTCGGTACAGCTGAGCCGAGAGGCCCAACAGTTGCAGAAAGTCAGCGAAAAGCTGCGCGATCAGCCAACCGTCAATAAAGAACGTGTCGCCCAGCTCAAACAGGCGGTCGAAGACGGCAGCTACAAGGTCGATAGTCAGCGTGTCGCCAGCAAACTGCTTAATTTCGAATCCCAGCGCTAGTCACCGGGCTACGCTGGGGTAATTGGCCGCCCAATAGACACTGCATGCCACGCACTGCAATGTCTGTTACCCCGAAGAGCCCGCAATGCACGACACCAGCCTGCTTGAACTGTTCACCAACGATATCGGCACCGCCGAGCAGTTGCTTGAATTGATCGACACCGAATTCCAGGCCCTCAGCGATCGCGACCTCCCTCGCCTGCAGGACATCCTGACGGAAAAATTGCCGCTGCTTACCCTACTCGACCAGCACGGCAAGGAGCGCAGTCAACTGCTCGCCAGTCTCAAGCTAAGCCCCGACCGCGCCGGCCTACAAGCACTTGCCGCGCAATCTAATCAGGGCGAACTGCTGCTTGAGCGCGGCGACCAACTCAACGCCCTGCTCGAACGCTGCCAGGCGGCTAACCTGCGTAATGGCCGACTGATTCGCTCCAGCCAGGCCTCGGCTAACAGCATGCTCGGCATTCTGCGTGGTAATGAGACGCCCAGCCTCTATGACAGCCGCGGCAGTGCCGCTAGAATCGGCCAGCAGCGCCCGCTCAGCCAGGCCTGAAACCTATAAAAGGCACAGGGGACATACTGTCATATTGCCAGTATGCTAGTGCCATAGCATTTGCTCGGAGAGTTACGGACCGTGTCCAGTCCTTTTAGTCAGGAAGATGGCCCGCAGCCACCCAAGGTGCTCAAAGCACCGGTGGAGATAGTTGCTAACCTGCGCCAACTGCAACAAAACCATGACCCACTGATCATCACCTTCCACGAACGCAACCAACGCTTCCAGAGCTACGTGATCGACGTTGATCGCGACAAGAACGTGCTAATTCTCGATGAGTTTGTGCCTAATGATGGCGAGCGCTATCTGGCCAACGGCGAGGCGTTCAATGTTGAAGCGTTCCATGAAGGTGTGCGCGTGGCCTGGAAATGCGAACAGAACGTGCGCATCACCGAGCATGAAGGCGCGCGCTGCTACTTCAGCCCGATGCCGCTTGAGGTGACCTATCACCAGCGGCGCAGTGCCTTCCGCGCCCCGCTCAAGCAAAGCGAACTGATTAAGGTCGAGCTGGCCGGCGACAAATTGCGCACAGCCATGCCTGGGCATTTGCTGGATATCTCCGCAACTGGCTGCAAACTGCGCTTTCCCGGCAATATCAGCAGCAGCCTGCAAGCCGGCCAGGTATATGAGCGCTTTACTGCACGATTTCCTTTCGGCGCCATGACCACCGCCATTGAGATGCGTCACGTGCAGTACGAAGAGAAAGTCGACACCACCTTTGTCGGCGCACGCTTTCACCGCATAAATGGCCAGGAACAGCGTCTGGTCGAGCGTTTTGTCTATCAGCTGCAGCGCGAAGCACGACGTTTCGAGAGTGACGGGCTGTTCTAGATCAGGATATTCAAGGCCGCCAAGCGCGACAGATCCTCAGGTCGGTCCACGTCCCACAACGCAGGTAGCAGCGCTGGATGCCAACCCAGTTGCTGCAGGCGTTGCAGCGTCATATCGAAGACGCGCTCAGTGCCCCATGGCATATCGCTGAACAATGTCGCCGCCATGCTGCGCAGCCCCAGCAACACGTAACCGCCATCTTCTGCCGGACCGATCACCACAGATTTTTCCTGCAACGCGCTGCAAGCGGCCTGCAGATAGTCGCCGTCGAGCGCCGGGCAATCATTGCCGATCAGAATCACCGCATCACTTTCTGCCAGCCCGAGAGTAGCAATACGGCGCATGCGTTCGCCCAGATCACCCGCGGGTTGCTCGACCAGCGTCCAGTCAAGGCGTTGCGCCAGCTGCTGCAGATCAACATCCGGCAAATCATCCAACCACAGAAAGCGCTCGCTAAAACCATGAGCCGGCAACTGCAGCGCGTGCGCAAGCAGCAACTGCTGCACATCACAGGCACCCTGAGCGCCCAGCGCCGGAATCAGGCGCGTCTTCACACGCCCCACCACAGGTGCGCGCGCAAGCATATGCAATGAGATCGACAGGTTCATAGCAGCGACCCTCGACGGTACTGACGAGCCAATTTGTCCGGGCTGGCGCCACAGTAATAGGCCAGCCGCAGATACCACATGAGCAACACGGTACGCCAGATTCCGCGCTGCTCCCAGCGCCGGCTAGAGGTCGACAATGGAGGACGCAGACAACGCGGCCGTGCCAGCACCTTAAGCCGCTGACACAGCTGCAAATCTTCCATCAGCGGAATCTGCGCGTAACCGCCCAAGGTCTCGAACTGCTGGCGAGCAACAAAAATCCCCTGGTCACCCGAAGCAATACCGCTAAGGCGCGAACGCAGGCTGATCATCGCACCAATCAGTTGCAATGCCAGCCCGGAGCCCGACAGACGCACATCGAAACGCCCCCACAGCGGTCGCTCGCTCAGCACCTCTTGCAAACGTCTAAGTGATGCGGCACTGATCCGCGTATCGGCATGCACAAACCACAGGTAGTCACCACGGGCCACCGCCGCACCGGCATTCATCTGCAGTGCACGGCCCGGGGCCGCTCTCAGCAATTGGTCAACCCGCCCTAGCGCCAGCCCGCAGGTGCCATCGCTGCTGCCGCCATCGACCAGGATCAACTCAGCGCCGGTGGCGCGTAGATCCGCCAGATCATCCAGCAAACCCGGCAACGCCTGGGCCTCATTGCGCACCGGGATCACCACGCTAAGCAGCGGCGTCATTGACGCGGCTCTGACTGGGTGGGCGGCTCAGTTGCAGGCTCGGTATCAGGCTGCTGCACTGCGCTGTTGTCGTGCATCTGATCATGCACCACCTGCTCATCAACACGCGGGTCGAGTGCCGCTGTCAGTGGCGAGCTGGTGGTGCTGTCTGGCATGGGGATGTGGTGCAGCGGCGCGTCGTCGACCTGATGCAGGTGGGTGGCGCGCTCCGGCCGAATACACAGCACCAGAATCAAGGCGCAAGCGCAGACAAAGGCATACAGCATGTTGGCGCCGAGAAAGCGCATCAGCACGCCGGCCAGCAACGGTCCGATACTGGCGCCGACACCAAAGGCTACCAGTAGCATGGCCGTCAGCGACACCCGCCGCTCGGCTTCAACATGATCATTGGCCAGTGCCACCGCCAGCGGGTAAAGGCTGAATTGCAAGGCACACACCGCAAAACCGCCGGCAAACAATACCGGCAAGCTGGCTTGCGGCAGAATCGCCAAGGGCAGTGCAACCAACGCCAGCAACGCGGCGCAACCACGAATCAGCTGCACACGGTCATGCCGATCAGACAACCAGCCCAACGGCCACTGCACCACCAGGCCGGCAATAATGCAGCAGCCCATAAACAGACCGATCTGTTCGGTGGACAAGCCCATACGCGTGCCATACAGCGGTGCCAGACCGTAGAACGAGCCGATCAGCAACCCCGCGACTACGATGGTGGTCAACGCCAATGGCACGCGGTCAATAAAAAAGCGCATTTCCAGCGGCGCCGGATGCAACGGCGCCGGGTGTAGTTTGCGGGTCAAGGCCACCGGCACTAAACACAAGGCAAAGCACAGCGCCACCAGCATCAACAACTCAAGACCGAGCGTCGGATGCACCACCAACACCAACTGACCGAGGATCAGGCCAAGGTAGGAAGCCCCCATATAACCGGCAAACACCTGGCCGCGCTGACTGGTCTCCGCCTGCTCATTGAGCCAACTTTCAATCACCATGTACTGGCACATCATGCCCAGGCCAACCAGCACCCGCAGCAGCAACCAGCTGGGCAGCCAATCGCTTAAGCCATGCCCAAGCACCGCAGCGGTGACCACGCCGGCGCAAGCGACATAGGCGCGTATATGGCCAACCCGGGCAATCAAGCGATGGCCAATCTTGCCGCCCAGCACCAGCCCCAGGTAGTTGGCCGCCATCAGCGCGCCGACCCACAACCCATCGGCTGTTTCCGCCAGCCGCAACGCCAGGTAAGTACTCAACAAGCCCGAGCCCAGCAGCATCAACAGGGTGGCGAAATATAACGAACTAAATGACTTGAGGATCACAGACATGGGGCGGCACATGGTTCCAAAGGACCGCCGAAAGCATGTTCGGCGGTCAGGTTTTAGAGCCTGTTTACGATCTCGCGAGCTAGAGCCCTGCAAGGCAAAAAACAGGCGAGGAAGCGGAGTGTACTGTTGTACATGAGCATTCCGAGCCTGTTTTTAACCCAGCAGGGCCGACGCGCAGCAGACCGTAGACAGGTTCTTAGGCGTGGGCCGCCAATACGCGGCGCTCCCACGGGGTAATTTCGTCAAAGAAGCTAGTGAGCTCCAACGTCTTGCTGGCAATGTAGCCTTCGATGAACTCTTTGCCGAACAGTTCCAGCGCCAACGTACTGCGCTTGAGACGCTCAATCGCGGCATGCATGGTACAGGGTAGCGCCAATTCATCCGGCACTTCGAACTCCCCCTGGATCGGCGCAGTGGGTTGCAGCTGCTGCTCAATCCCATACAGACCTGCCGCAAGGCTGGCCGCCAACGCCAAATAAGGGTTGGCATCGGCACCCGGCAAACGGTTCTCTACCCGCCGCGCCACCGGTGCACTGGCCGGAATACGCAGGCCGGCGGCGCGATTATCCTCCGACCAGCAGGCGTTGTTCGGCGACGCATAAGGATGGCAGAGGCGCTGATAGGAATTCACATGCGGAGCAAACAGCAGAGTGAAGTCGGCCATAGCCGCCTGCTGACCGGCAATAAACTGATAGAACACCGACGTTGCCTGACCATCGGCCGCACTGAAGATATTCTGCCCACTGCCCTGCTCCACCACGCTCTGATGAATATGCATGGAACTGCCCGGCGTATGCGCCAGTGGTTTAGCCATGCACACGACAGTGAGCCCATGCTTGAGCGCGACTTCCTTGAGCAAATGCTTGAACAGAAAGGTCTGATCCGCCAGCAGCAGCGGATCGCCATGCAATAGGTTGATCTCAAACTGGCTAACGCCCATCTCATGCATAAAGGTATCGCGCGGCAAGCCCAGAGCCGCCATGCACTGATAGACCTCATGGAAGAACGGACGCAGCCCGTTGTTGGAACTCACGCTAAAGGCTGAGCCGCCGTCTTCACGTCGGCCATCGAGCCCCAGCGGCGGCTGAAACGGCTGTAGCGGATCGGCATTGCGGGCAAACACAAAAAACTCCAGCTCGGTCGCTACCACCGGCTGCCAACCATGGCTGGCGTAACGTGCAATCACCTGCTTGAGCAAGCCACGGGTGGACAAGCCGGAACTGCGTCCATCCAACTCATCGGCATCGCAGATGGCCAACGCAAGCGGCGTTTCACTCCAGGGCAGCCGATGGATCTGCGTCGGCTCGGCATTCAAGGCCAGGTCACCGTCATCACTGCCGTAATAACACGGCGCCGGATAACCACCCATGATGCATTGCAGCAGCACCCCGCGTGCCAACTGCAAGCGACGCCCTTCCAGAAATCCCTCAGCGGTCATTACCTTGCCGCGCGGCACGCCATTGAGATCGGGCGTCACGCATTCGATTTCATCAACACCACGCAGCAACTCAGCCAGGGCGGTGCGGTCGAGGGTACTCATTTGCTGTTGTCCTTATAGCTGCAAGAGGCCGTAGTCAAACGGCGATTCGTACAAAATACGCACCAGCTGTTCGATATTTCAAGCAAAGCAACACTGACAGTCAGGGGTTACCGCCATTACCAGAAACACATCAAGTAAATAGATATTAATAATCGCGTTAAAACACCTGAAGATCCTTACTCACAACGCCATATAGATAAGATAACCATCTGTTTAATATAGGATTAATACCACTATCGATAGCATCGATGATTACCATGCCCAACCTGCACTTCTTCATCAATTTTTCATGCGTATTATTGGCTCCGTACTCACTACTACCCGCCCTCACGAGGAGCCTGAACATGAAAAAGCAAATCCTTACCGCCGTGATCCTGAGCAGCCTGTCCATCAGTGCCTTTGCCCTGCCACAGAACAACCCACAGCCGCTGCTGGGTGAAATGCAGGACAGCAGCGTAAAAACCCTGATGGGTTTTGGTAGCAACCTGCAAACTGAAGGCGGTGCTGATCGCCTGCAAGAGCGCCTGCGTTTAGCCGAAGACGGGGCCGACCGCACTGGTGCCAACCGCGTCGCCGAAGGTGGTGCTGATCGTCTGCAAGAGCGTCTGCGTGTAGCCGAAGACGGGGCCGACCGCACTGGTGCCAACCGCGTCGCCGAAGGTGGCGCAGAACGCACACCTGGCCTGCGCTTTAGTTAATCACTGTGATATGCAAGACAAAAAGGTGCTCAATTGAGCACCTTTGTTGTTTATTGCGCGGGCGATTCCAACTGCGCCAAGCGCTCCTCAAGCGCGGCAATGCGCGCCTCCAGAGCGTCCAGGCGCTCATCCTGCTGGCCACCCACTGTCGCACGCTGCGGCTCGCTAGCCCTGGCCGCCAATGCCGCCTGCAGGTCCGCTGGATCACCCAGTACATGCATATACCGGTCTTCGCGCTGCCCTGACTGTCGTGGCAGCAGGCAAGCCAACTCACGGCTGATCAAGCGCTCAAGGTGATGTTGCACCTGCTCGACATCATCAAAGTTATGCATGCGGCTGCTGCGCGTCAGCAGCTCGTTGAGGGTCTGTGGACCACGCAGTAGCAACAGACCGAGCAACACCACCTGCGCCGCCACCAGTTCCAGCGCTTTGTCGGCGCGGTGCTCCCAGCGATCCGCACGGCTGCCCATCACCAGGCGCGCCATTTCACGCCCCTCCAGGCTACGCAGGGCCTGGCCAACCTGGCCAGCAGTGAGATTCAACACCGGTTCGCGGCTGGTTTTCTGATTGCAGGCCAGCACCAGCGCGTTCAGCGTCAGGGGGTAGGCCTCCGGGGTGGTCAGCTGCTTTTCAATCAGGCAACCCAGCACCCGCGCCTCGGTGATCGTCAGGGTTTCAAGCGCTGGCGCGCTCGTATCTTCGTTGGACATAACAGCCTCATGACCTCGCAAAGTCTCTAGCCTAGCCCGCCTGACGGCCGGTTAATAGGCATAAGCGCCGCAGCGCGGGGCCTGTACTGCGCCAGCGCGCAACAGCGGGTCACTGTGATAAAGTCGCGCGCTATTTTTCAGCGTGGCCTTGTTCCATCCCCCGCGAAAAACCTCATAACGCGCACTGCAGCCATGCATCCAGCCCCGGCGCCCCGAGCCCGGCAGGCAATAGGAAGAGATCGCAGGCCTGCCCGCCAAGTAGAGATGCATGTCATGACCACTGCCCAACACCCGTTTTTGCAACTGCTAAACCGCACCAGCCTGGTGCTGCAAATCGTCATCGGCCTGGTGGCCGGTATCGCCCTGGCGCTGTTCCTGCCTGAAGCCGCTGCGAGCGTCAGCTTCCTCGGCACGGTGTTTGTCTCGGCGCTGAAGGCCGTGGCTCCAGTGCTGGTATTCGTGCTGGTGGCGGCATCGATTGCTAACCATCAGCAAGGCCAGCAGACCCATATCAAACCGATTCTGCTGCTGTATCTGGTCGGCACCTTTAGCGCGGCACTGATCGCGGTAGCCGCCAGCTTTGCCTTCCCGCCCAGCCTGACGCTGGTGAGCAACAGCGCCGAGCTGTCGCCACCCGGCGGCATCAGCGAAGTGCTGAAAACCTTACTGCTGAATGTGGTGGATAACCCGGTCAATGCCCTGCTCACAGGCAACTTTATCGGCATCCTGGCTTGGGCCATCACCTTGGGCTTTGCCTTTCGCCATGCCAGCCCCAGCAGCAAGCAGATGCTCGCTGACCTCTCCGGCGCAGTCACCAGCATCGTCAAACTGGTGATTCGTCTGGCGCCACTGGGGGTGTTCGGCTTGGTGGCAGCGACACTGGCCGAGTCGGGCATGTCCGCCCTGCTTGATTACCTGCACCTGCTGTTGGTACTGGTGGGCTGCATGCTGTTTGTTGCCCTGGTGAGCAATCCGGCGATTGTTTATTTCAAGACCCGTCGCAACCCCTACCCGCTGGTGTTGACCTGCCTGCGCGAAAGCGGCCTGACGGCGTTCTTTACCCGCAGCTCGGCAGCCAATATCCCGGTCAATCTGCAGCTCTGCCAACGCCTGGGCCTGCATGAGGAAACCTACTCGGTGTCGATCCCATTGGGGGCAACCATCAACATGGCCGGCGCGGCAATCACCATCACGGTGCTGACCCTGGCCGCCGTACACACGCTGGGCATCGCCGTCGATCTGCCTACAGCCTTACTGCTCAGCCTGCTCGCCTCGATCAGCGCCTGCGGCGCGTCAGGCGTGGCCGGTGGTTCGCTGCTGCTGATCCCACTGGCATGCAGCCTGTTCGGCATCCCCAATGATGTGGCCATGCAGGTGGTCGCCGTCGGCTTTATCATCGGCATCGTCCAGGATTCTGCGGAAACTGCGTTGAACTCCTCCACCGACGTGCTGTTCACGGCAGCCGCCTGCATCGCCGAAGAACAGCGCAGCTAAAGCGGCTTAACGTCAGAAGGCTTGCTACAAGGCAAGCCTGCAAAATCCGCCGGGTGTCGCACGTTAGCCGCCTGGCGGTTGAATAGCCGGCTGATTCCGGTAGGCTTTGCCCCTCGTTTATTCACCCGCTTATTTAAATGGAGTAATCCCCATGGCCCGCGCCACTGCCCGTCACATCCTGGTTGCCAGCGAAGACAAGTGCAACGAACTGAAAGCCGCAATCGAAGGCGGTGCCGACTTCGCCCAGGTCGCCAAAGACAACTCCAGCTGCCCGTCCAGCCGCAGCGGCGGTGACCTTGGCTCGTTCGGCCCAGGCCAGATGGTCAAGGAATTCGACACCGTAGTATTCAGCGCACCGATCAATGTGGTGCAAGGCCCGGTGAAGACCCAGTTCGGTTATCACCTACTGGAAGTGACCAGCCGCCAGGACTGATCCTGCTTGCTCGCCGGGCCGCCCAGGCCCGGCGATTCCCTTCGTTTCGCACTGCGCCGCCAGGCACAGCGCCACTGATCAACAAGCGCAAACCTCGGGCAATAGCCAGGTATACTCGCCGGCCTTTTCTTCTCGCACCCGCGGACCTTGCCATGACCCAGACTCCAGCAGCTGAACCCACCCTCGCCGTGCAGCCTGCCGACAGCGCAGCGCCGTCCGCTAACGAGAACACCGCCACCAACGCACCTAAAGCCGCCGGCTTTGCCTCGCTGTTCGGTGCCGCCAAAGCCTTGTCCGGCAAGCAAGACGACCAGCCCTGGCACCAGAAGGGCAACAAATCGAGCCACGAAAAGAAGATTGGCCCGGCGCCAAGTGGTACTCGCCGCGCCATGGGCAAACGCTAAAAACCTAGGCCCAGCGCGCACGCAGGCGCGTCTGCAACCAACCGCCGCAAACATTCAGCAGCAAGCCAAGCATCACCAGCAGCGCGCCCACCACCTGCAGAGTGCTCAGGCGCTCATCGAGCAGCAATGCCGATGAGGTAATCCCCACCACGGGCACCAGCAACGAGAACGGTGCCACCTGGCTGGCCGGATAGCGCGACAGCAAGCGGCTCCACAGCCCGTAGCCGAGAATGGTCGCGCCAAACGCCAGGTAGACCAGCACCAGCATGCTGTTCAGGCTGAAACCACGCAGCGCCGCCTCAATCGCCTCCGGCCCCTCCAGCAGCCAGGACAGTGCAAAGAACGGCAGC
This sequence comes from Pseudomonas sp. C7.1, assembly GCF_056312395.1. Lineage (NCBI taxonomy): Bacteria > Pseudomonadati > Pseudomonadota > Gammaproteobacteria > Pseudomonadales > Pseudomonadaceae > Pseudomonas > Pseudomonas sp. C7.1. The sequence goes on from NZ_JBWDTL010000003.1 coordinate 2,539,376, forward strand.
GGCGGAATCAGGCTGCCCCACACCACCAGGCCAATCAGATTCACCTTGCCCAGTTTGCGCGTGACGATATTGCCCAGCGCCCACATGGCTGCGGCGCACAGCGTCAGGAGAAACCCGGCCAGCGTCATCAGGCCATTGCCCTGCGCACCAATCAGCAGCAGCCCACCGGCGGCCACCAGCAGCCCGAACAGATTGACCAGGCGAAAGCGCTCGCCCAAGAACAGCACGGCAAACAGCAGAGTAAAGAAGGCCTGCGACTGCAGCACCAAGGACGCCAGCCCCGCCGGCATGCCCACCGACATGGCCGAGAACAAAAAGGCAAACTGCCCCAGCGAGATGGTCACGCCATAGGCCAGTAGCCAGCGCAGCGGGATTTGCGGGCGCTTGATAAACAGCACCGCCGGAAAAGCCGCCAACAGAAAGCGCAGCGCGCCCAAGAGCATCGGCGGCATGTTATCCAGGCCGATCTTGATCACCACAAAATTCATGCCCCAGACGATGATCACCACCAGGGCCAGTAATAAATCCTTGGGTTGCATGAACATTCCTCAACAACACACCAAGCCTTATTAGAGCTGCCAGCACGGCCGCAACGCCCATACAGCGGCCCGGCAAATCAGCCGTACAGCAGGCGTTACCGTATGCCTACTTGGCAGATTGCAGCGCCATAGGTGCCGCAAACGCCTCGAAGGGCTAGAATCGCAGCCTCACCTATCAACCCACCCGCAACGACGAGAGACCCCATGGGCGCCCAGTGGAAAGCCAAACCTAAAGAAGCCGCCGCCAACGCCAGAGGCAAGATCTTTGGCCGCCTGGTCAAGGAAATCATGATCTGCGCCCGCAACGGCGCCGACCCAGACCTGAACCCCAAGCTGCGCTTGGCGATCCATCAGGCGAAAAAAGCCTCGATGCCCAAGGAAACCCTCGAGCGGGCAATCAAGAAAGGCGCAGGCCTTTTGGGCGACACCGTGACCTTCCACTCTGCCACCTATGAAGGCTTCGCCCCGCATCAGGTGCCGGTGATCATCGAGTGCCTGACCGACAACATCAACCGCACCGTGGCCGAAGTCCGCGTACTGTTCCGCAAGGGCCAGATGGGCGCCTCCGGCTCGGTGACCTGGGATTTCGACCACGTCGGCATGATCGAGGCCAGCACTGAGAGCGATGCCGACCCGGAAATGGCTGCCATCGAAGCCGGCGCTCAGGATTTCGAGCCGGCCGATGAAGGCAACACCCTGTTTATCACTGAGCCGACTGACCTCGACGCCGTGTGCCGCGCGCTGCCGGAGCAGGGCTTCAGCGTCAACTCGGCGAAGATCGGCTATATCCCGAAAAACCCGGTGAGCAGCCTGACTGCCGAGCAACTGGAAGAAGTCGAAGCTTTCCTCGAAGCCCTCGACGCGCACGATGACGTGCAGAACGTCTATGTCGGGCTTTCCGGCTAAGCACAAGCGGACCAGGCCCGCCGCGCAGGATGCGTCGCGGGCCCACGATCTGCACGCTGTAATGTGCGCAGCTCGTCGTACCGGCACATTGACTACTCCACGCATTGCGCAAAATAGGTAGAATCGCCGCCCGCCGCGCCACCAGCACCCGGCGTGTACACAAGGACGTTGTCACACAGGAGTTTTACCGTGCACAAATTTCTGATTCTGGCCGCCAGCCTGCTGCTCGGCGCCTGCGCCAGCAACCCGCAGACGACCTACCAGCAAGAGGTCAAGGCGGGCAAAAGCCCGATGGCCAAGAGCGCCCTTGAGGCCATCCACAACACCCAGGCCATCCCGCTGCCGCTCAATCCCGGCCTGCTGGCGCCGCAATGGCCGATCAGCGCCGATGAGCCGCGCCTGGATTTCGGCAGTTCGATCTCCAACTACCGAATCTTTTCTCTGCAGCTGAAAAAGGGTGAGCGCTACACCCTCAATGTGCATTCGCTGTGCAACGAACCGTGTATGGGCGTCAGCAAATACGCCCTGAAACCGCGCGCCATGCTGCTGGATGCCTACGGCGCGATAATTGCCGACAAACCCTCGCACGCCAAAGCAGTGGTCGGCCAGATCAGCCTGAGCTGGGATGGTGAAGCCACTGAAGACGGCACTTACTACCTGCTGGTGGCCGCCGACAACGACGACATCGGCCAGACCATCGTGATTGACGATGTCTGGGTCAACAACTCGCCGCTGATGGCGGTCAAGGTTGGCATGCAAAGCGCGCCGTTCGGCAAGATCAGCGCATTTTCCACCCCTCGCGCGCAATAATCCGCACCCGCCGGACAGGGGCTAACCCATAGCCTCTGTTTGCTATTTATTGATCCATCGCAAGACGCTCTGCCCATAGCGCCTTAGCCTATGCCGATGACTTCCACTGCCATCGACGAGGTTTCCATGAGCATCACCTCTGCCAGCATCTGCGCAGCTGCCGACCAACTGCAGGGCTTTGTCGGCTTCAATGCCAAGATCGGGCGCTATATCGTGCGCTTCTCCGAAGACTCCTTCGGCCTCGACGTGCTGGAAAAAAGCATCACTCCTACGTGCGAATTCGTCTGGCGCGCCTTTGAAGGCGAGCTGATGAACCTCGACCGCGCGCGCCTGCAACTGCTGCTGGAGCAAAACATCGATGACCGCCTGAACATCAGCGAACCGCTGCGGGTCTACGTGCGCCGCACCGACATGCCAGAAATCAGCGCCGAACGCCGGCGCCTTAACGCCTGAGTAGTTCGTGGGTTTACGCGCCCATGGCGGAATAGGCCCCAGCTTGTTCACTTACTCCCTCACAGCCGCAGCCCACGGCCGACGATACTCGACAGGCCGACTGCATTCGCCCAGGAGCCTGCCGACGTTCGATGTACTGATCAAGAACACGCTGTTTTTCGATGGCAGCGGCGCACAGGGGGTATTGCGTCACCGGGGCCCTGCACGTGGCTACGGACAATTCCTGCGCAGCAACGTGTAACCCGCTTTCAAGGCATGCGACCTACGGCATAACGGCAGCTGGCCAGTCTGGCATAATGCGCGCCGCACAGCCCGCCCACGTAACGCAGGGCCGGTATTGAAAGGACTCTAACCGAAATGCCTCGCACGCTTTCGCGGCCGGCCTGGCGCTGGCTTTGCGGCCTGCTGCTGGTCAGCCTGCTAACCCCACCACTCCAGGCCGATGACAGCGGCACCCTGCGCTACCCAAAACGCGCTGCTGGCGATGAATTTCGCTCCGTCTATGCCTTGGCGCAGCTGCAGCTGGCGCTGGATAAAGCCGGCAGCCCGCTGCGTCTTAGGCCTTCGCACTACAGCATGGAGCAGGAGCGCGCGCTGGTTAACCTGGAACACAACGACCACCTCGATGTGGCCTGGAGCATGACCAGCGTTGAACGCGAGCAGCGCCTGCTGCCGGTGCGCATTCCGCTGGATAAGGGTCTGTTCGGCTGGCGCATCGCCCTGCTGCCCAAAGACCGCGCGCAGCTGCTCAAGAATGTGCGCAGCCTTGATGATCTGCGCCAGTTCTCCGCCGGCCAGGGTCACGACTGGCCGGACAGCACAATCCTTCGCGGCCATGGTTTGCCGGTCAGGGTTTCATCCAGCTACGGCAGTCTGTTTCGCATGTTGCAGGCGCAGCGTTTCGACTACTTTCCGCGCTCGGTGATCGAAATCTGGGATGAGCTGGAGCACCCGCGCGCCAAACAACTGGTCGTCGACCCGCATGTGCTGCTGCACTACCCCACGGCGATGTATTTCTTCTTCTCGCCTAAACGCCCGGAGCTGGCAGAAACCGTGCGCCTGGGCATGGAGAAGGCAATTGCCGATGGCTCATTCGAGCGCCTGTTCCAGCAGCACTTCGCCGCCAACCTGCGGCGTGCGCAACTCGACCAGCGTCAGCTGATCGAACTGCATAACCCGCTGCTGCCCAGCGCCACGCCCTTGCAGCGGCGTGAGCTGTGGTTCACTGCGCCGCCGGTACGCTAGGCCCAGGCGGCGCCAGAGTAGTCTGCACAACATTGCGGGTGTGCGCGCCGAAGCGCTTGAACAACACAACCAGCAACTGCTCCAGCAGCGGATCCGCTTGCACCTGAGCCAACTGATTACCGCCACTGAAACCCGGCGCAGCCGACGGCTTGCGCGCCAGCCACTGGCCAATCAGCTCATCCAGGGCATCGGCACTGGCATAGGACTCGGCCGCCACCACCTGCTGCGCGTAGCCCACCGAATAGGCCGGATAACTACCCGGCGGGTTCTGTGCATAAGCCTGCAACAGCGGCGATGACGCCTGTTCGTCCATCAGTTGCTGCATACGCTCCAGCTGATACTCCTCGATGGCCGTGTGCCGATCCGCGACCCGGGCAATCGCCGCCAGACGATCTTCGGGATAACCGGCTGCGCCTTTGAGGGCGATCAGCATCAGCTCGGCCGTGGCAAAGCCCGGTACGGTCTTGGCGTGGTAGGGCTGGGTCAGGTCCTGCATGTAGTGCAGTGCCCAGCCGAGAAAACGGTAGCCCCAGTAATCATGGCCGCTCTCCAAAGCCAGCTGTGCCAGGCCGGTGTACTGATAGATGCGCCAGTGCGGCAACGTGCGGCGCAGATAAGGCGCGGCCTGCAACACCAACGCCGGCTCGTGGTAGTAACCGATATGGAATGGCGCCTGGGAGGAATATTCGAAGCGCGCATCGCCAAAAGGCTGCACACCAAAGTTGTATTGCTGGCCGACTTCGCCAGGGTTGTCGCTGAACAGGTTGATGTCGTGGCCATAGTCCGGCTCATCAGCGGCGCTGCTGAGCACCTGTACCGCACTCACTGCCTCGCCTGGCTGCAAAGCCAGATAACGCCAGTGGCTCCAGGGGCCGATCTTGCGAAACACCAACACCTGTTCAGCGGCCAGTCGCGCCCGACCTTCCTCGGCTTGCCCCGGCAATTGCTGCACGAAACCCGCTAGGCGAATCTGCGGATTGACCCGCAGCGCCTGCAAAAACGCGCGGCGCCTGTCGACCGCAGCTGTTGTCGCCGCGTTGAAGCGCAAGGCCTCCGGGCGCGCCGGATAATCCGCAAAATGTGCGCGAGCAAAGACTTCCTGCTGATCCAGCAACTGCTCGATGGCCGGCGCCTGGGCATCGAGAAAGGCCTCTAACGGCTCGTAACTCAAGGTGCGTTGCAGCTCAGGCACAGCCTGCAACGCCAACTGGCTGCCCAGCGAATGGTTGGACCAGGCCAGCGCGCTTAACGGCTGGTACGCCAGGCAACAGGCAGATAGCAACAGGAACAATGGCTTCACGGGGACTCCAACAACGGATGGCAGGGCAAAGACATGTAGCCTAACGCCAAAGCAGCCACCCAGCACTGTCGTATCAAGTCAGCGTATTCACCGATCGGGCAGCATGGGCGTAGACTCGAAACACCAACCTCGCTTAACCACGAGGGGATGTTCTGCTCCAGAATATTCAGCCCCCACTAATCCGCAGCAACAGTACCCGCAATGCACTACCACCTACTCCCCGCCCTACTCAAACCACTTGCCGACAAGTTCTACCGCAGCCAACGCTCAGCCATGCGCGCCACGGCCGGCGCCCAGCTATGGGTGGCAGAAGAGCAGCAAATCGTCGCCGCCCTGTGCCTGCACAAGGTCGCGCACGGCCACTGGCTGACCAGCCTACTGGTCGATAGCACACGGCGCGGGCAAGGCGTGGCGCGGCAGTTGATCGAAACGGCGCTGGCCGATTGCACCACGCCGGTCTGGCTGTTCTGCCATCCGCAGCTGAACGACTTCTACCTGCGCCTGGGGTTTGCCCCTTGCATTGAGCTGCCGCAGCCGCTGGCTGAGCGCCTGGCCCGCTACCAGCGCAGCAAAAGCCTGCTGGCATTCTCCCGCGCGCCGTGTCCAGGCCTTCTCGCCCAAGGACTGGAACCTTAGTACCAGATTGGCCGAGCGCCATTCGGCAGGTAGCGGTCCATGCTGGCACTTTGCTGGATTTTACTATTGCCATCGCCAGGGCAAGCTCTGCATGCTTAGCCCATAACAACGACAACAATGGTCTTTACCTATGCGGACATCGCGGTTGCTCAGGCGCCTGCGCAACGATTTTCAGTTGTCCATCATTACCTTGATGGGCCTTTTTGGCGTGATTGGCATTACCCCCTATGCCGTTTACCGACTGGCCACCGGTAACTACCTGGTAGGCGCCGCCGACACCGTAATTGTCGCCTCCACCGTGCTCGCAGTGCTCTATTCCTGGCGCACCGGTGACACGATCAAACCCGGCATTTACCTGGCTACCATCTTCTCTGCCGGTGCAACGCTGATCGCCATCAATCTGGGCGTCAACGGCTTGTTCTGGATCTACCCACTGATTCTCTTCAACTTTTTTATGGTGTCACCCACCAGGGCCTTGATTGCCACCATTCTGGTGCTCATCGCATTGGTTGGTTACGGCCAGTTAAAGCCCGGCGCAGTGTTCGAAAGCGACTACCAAATGGTTTCATTTCTGGTCACCGGCATGATGGCCAGCATCCTCAGCTTCGTGTTTGCCTACCGTACCAGCAGCCAGCGCGATCAGCTGCAGCAACTGGCCATCCACGACCCGCTGACCGGCGCCCGCAACCGCCGGGCGATGAATGAAGAGCTGAAGATCGCCGCCTCCATCTACCGCCGCCATGGCAACAGTTACGGCGTGCTGGTGATGGACCTGGATCACTTCAAGCGGATCAACGACAGCTACGGCCACCAGGCCGGCGACCAGGTGCTGGTGGAGTTTGTCGACCTGATCAAACGCTCATCACGCAAGGAAGACCGGCTGTTCCGCTTCGGCGGCGAGGAGTTTCTCCTGCTGCTACCCAACACCGAGCGTGCCGGCCTGCTGGCGGCCGCGCAACACCTGCAGCAACAAGTGGCGCAGCACCTGCGCGGGCCTGGCGGAGCGGTGACTATGTCAGTCGGCGGGACCATCCTGCGCCGCGACGAACATTGGGAAAGCATGCTGCAGCGCGCCGACGAACGCCTGTATCGCGCCAAGAATGCCGGGCGTGATTGCATCGTCATCGATGACAGCGTCGATACCACCAGCAGCCTGCCTATCGCCTGATCGCACGATTTATCTTTGCTTACAACTTGCCCAGGAAAATTCGCGCGCGCAGCCGGCTAGGCTGTAACAACTCGACTTCACCTCGGTCTATTGGCCACACCTCATACAGAGCACTGCCATGAAAAGACGCTCCCTGCTCAAGGGGATGGCCCTGTTGCCAGCCCTGCCCCTGCTCGGCCACGCCCCACTCAGCCTGGCGCAAGCCATCGCGACTAGCGTGACGCCGCTGGATAAACCCCATAGCGGCTGGCGCGATCTACTCACGCCCGAAGCCTATGCCGTGCTTTTCGAAGAAGACACCGAAGCCCCCGGCAGCAGCCCGCTAAATCAGGAAAAACGTGACGGCACCTACCTCTGCGCCGCCTGTTACCTGCCGCTGTTCGCCAGCCAGGATAAATATGAAAGCGGCACCGGCTGGCCCAGCTTTACCCGGCCAATTGCCGGCCACATGGGCACCAAGCGCGACTTCAAGCTGTTCTTCCCGCGCACCGAATACCACTGCGCACGCTGCGGCGGGCATCAGGGCCATGTCTTCGATGACGGCCCAAAACCGCGCGGCGAACGCTGGTGCAATAACGGCGTGGCCTTGCGCTTTATCCCTCAAGGCGAAGCCTTACCTGAGCTGCGGAGCTGAATATGACTGCCATCACCTCTACCTGGCGCCGCCGTCTGCTGGCCAGCAGCGTCCTTACGCTGGGCGGCCTGCTGGCCGCCTGTGAACCCACCGCCGCGCAGGCACCCCAGCCACAAGCCAGTGCGCAGGTGGTGGAAAACGCTGGCGTGGCGATCTTTGCCGGCGGCTGCTTCTGGTGCACCGAGTCGGACTTCGACAAAGTGCCCGGCGTGCTTGAAACCACCTCAGGCTATATCGGTGGGCATGTCGACAACCCCACCTACGAGCAGGTTTCGGCCGGCAGCAGCGGGCATATCGAAGCGGTGCGCGTGCGCTTCGACCCAAGCAAGACCAGCTACGCCAAGCTGCTAGAAGCCTTCTGGCCCACCATCGACCCGGTCACCGCCAACGCCCAGTTCTGCGACCGTGGGCCGCAGTATCGCAGCGCGATCTTCTATAACAACGCAGAAGAACAGCAACTGGCCGAAGCATCGAAAGCGGCCCTGGAGAAGTCCGCGCGCTTGCCAGCCCCGGTGGTCACGGAAATCCTCGCCGCCAGCATCTTTTACCCAGCCGAGGACTATCACCAGGATTACTACCAGCGTAATCCGCTGCGCTACACCTACTACCGCAACGGCTGCGGCCGCGACCAACGCCTGGAGCAACTCTGGGGCAAGAAGTAATAACCGCGCCCATCATCAGACACACGCCAGTTGATGGGCACTGCTGTATGCTGACCCTGATGCTCGGCCCGCTGGGCCTGCTGGCGTTTCTAGCACTGCGCTGGGGGCTGATGATGGCGGCCTGAGCTAACGGCTGCGCTCGTAGTATTCAGTGCTCTGCCCCGGATACTGCTGCACCCGGTAGCCATTGGGGTACTCAATGGTTTGCTTGATCGTCCCACGGTTTTCTATCGTTTGGCTGCCGTAGCGCTGCTCATGGCGCTGCAGGCCGTCAGGTAAGGGCTGCCCGCCATAGAGGTTATGGCTTTCGATGGTCTGCGAGCTGCCGATGCTGCCGCTGGCACCAGGGCTGATATAGGTTTTCGGAATAACCCGCAGCGTCTGCGGCGCCTGCTGCTCGGCGTACAGCGGAGTCACCAGCAGCAAAGCCACCAGACTGAGCACATATCTGCACATCGTCATCACAACCTCTGCGCCATCGGCGCGCAATGAACCTGAAGGTTTGGCAACACCAGCCCGACTGCGGTTCCGACCCTTTATCCAGGCGGCGCATCCACGAGCCGTTTAATCGCTCAAATATTGAGCAATCATCCGCGAATCGCTGAAAAGCACAACCCATCCCAGTTACCCCGCACCGGATAAGCACTGTGCACAACCCGCCGTGCTGTTTCGCGATACCCGTCCCGCTTAACACAGCGGGCATTTATTACTATCAACGGCTATGCATTCACCTGAGCATCGCCAACCAGATGACTATCCGTATCGCTTTACTCCTTCTCGCTTGCCTGCCCGGCTTGACGTTTGCTGAGCAACTCATATGCCAGGTGATGACCATTAGCGAAGGCGACACCTTCAGCTGCCTGACCACTGAAAACAAAAGACTGCGGGTGCGCCTTGCGGAAATTGACGCCCCGGAAAGAAAGCAACCCTATGGCGTTGAAGCCAAGCAGGCGTTGGCTGATCTGGTGCTGGAAAAGCAGGTGGTCCTGCATGTGCAAGAAGTGGATCGCTACGGCAGAACGTTGGCGCGCGCCTATGTCGGCGGCATTGACGTGAATCACACCCTGGTCGCCCAGGGCGCAGCCTGGGCCTACACCAAACAACTGAAGGACCACCGGCTCAAAGATGCCGAGACCCTGGCCAGAAATATGGGCAAAGGCCTCTGGCAGCTTCCCGCCGAAGACACAGTCGCCCCCTGGGACTGGCGCTACGCCGGCAGAATTGCCGCGCCGCAAAAAAACACGCCCAGGCGACCGGCGTCGTTCTCCCAGTTTGGTGGTGGTTAGCAGATTGAGTTAGGTGGTGCCGGAGACAGGAATCGAACCTGCGACCTTCGCGTTACGAGTGCGCTGCTCTACCGTCTGAGCTACACCGGCAAGATGTTGCTTGAATCGCGCAGCACAGCAACTGCAACGCGACTCAGCTGTCACTCCAAGCCTAGCAAGCCAGCAGCAGAACGTAGGGTACTGCTTACTTGCTTGGCAGTTCGATACGGTCTTCGTGGATCACGATGCGACCCTGCTTGTACAAACCGCCGATGGCTTTCTTGAAATTACCCTTGCTGACGCGAAACAGCCCGGCAATTTCTTCAGGCGAGCTTTTGTCGTTCACCTTGAGTACGCCATCGTGCTCGCGCAGTTTGGTCAGAATTTGCTCACCAAGGCTGCTGGCCGCTTCCTGACCAACCGGCTGCAGGCTCAGGCTGATTTTGCCGTCGGCGCGCACTTCCTTGATAAAGCCTTTTTCCTGCATGCCGCTGCGCACGAACTTGAATAGCTCATTCTTGTGGATCAGGCCCCAGTGCTTGCCATTGATAATGGCCTTGAAGCCCATATCGGTGGACTCGGCCACCAACAGGTCGACTTCCTCGCCCGCCGTATAGTTGGCCGGCACGTTATCCAGGTAGCGATCCAGGCGTGCGGTGGCGGTGATGCGCTTGCTGCGTTTGTCGAGAAACACATGCACTACGCAGTAATCGCCGACCTGCAAGGGGCGTTTTTCTTCGGAGTGCGGCAGCAATAAATCTTTCGGCAAGCCCCAATCAAGAAATAAGCCCACCCGGTTTATATCCACAACTTTCAAACTGGCAAATTCGCCCACCTGAACTTTTGGCTTTTCCGTGGTGGCAATCAACTTGTCTTCACTGTCCAAGTAAATAAAGACGTTTAACCAGTCTTCCACTTCACTTGGGGTATCGCTGGGAATATAGCGTTTGGGCAATAGAATCTCGCCATCCGCGCCGCCATCCAGATACAGGCCGAAGTCGGTGTGCTTCACGACCTGCAAACTATTCATTCGTCCAATTACCGCCATGATGCCCTACCCTCATTACCAGGCCGGCATTCTAGCCGACTCGCCTGTTAATTTCTCGGCCTACCGGCCATCGCACCACGCCAGCATGGTGATCCTACGGGGCAATCCGACCGATGGATCAGGCAGCGAGATACGGCCTGAGTGCGGACTACCTATTCGTATTAAAACAATCACTTACTGCATACCAGCCAATTATTCAGACTATTTTTACTGTATATCTTCATATCCGGGCGTTATTTACCAAGCAATTGTCAAGTATTTCGAGTATTATGTGCGGCCAAATTAATTTTTGAGTAGGTTAAATGGCCGTCATGCGCGTAAAAGCATCCAACAGCAAACCCAAGCCGGCTCCAGCCGTGGAAACCAGCGCCTCGATTGATGCACAGATCGAAGCCTTCCTGAAATCCGGCGGGGAAATTCAGCAAATTGCCAAAGGCGTCAGCGGCCAGGTGTATGGCACCACCAAGCAGATCACCATCGGCAAAAAGTAACGCTTTCTGGCCATGCAGCGCTTTGCTCGCAATGACAAGGCGCTGGCCAGTGCATAACGCCTCTTAATCCCTCGCGCCCTCCCTCATCCCAACATCAGTTGTTTTGCCCTTTTGCGTCTCGCCCACTGGCGCTTAACACAACCTTGTTTCAGAATCATGTCAGCCCGCATCTTGCGGCTGTTTCGGCATTGCCACTGTTGAACGATGGCAATCGCCCCAGGAGTACCCGTGCGCGTTACCTGCAATTGGCTGCGACACCCTTCCAGCACCCTGCTTACCCTTGCGTTGTTATTACTCGTACTGCCGTTGCTCAGCCGCTACGCGTTGGGTTGGTCGCACACCTATGGCTACCTTTCAGACCTGGCCATTGGCAGCTTGCTGGTGGTGCTTGTGCACCAACGCGCCTGGCTGTTGAGCGTTGTCCTGCTACCGGCCTGGTGCATCTTTACCTTAAGCACCGCTGAACTGGTCAATGCCGTGGGCCGCATGCCGGAACCGGCCGACCTGCAATACCTGGGCGATGCGCAGTTCGTCAGCCATTCAACCCAGGGCAGCGGCTTAAGCCAGCCATTACTGGCTTTGGCCATGGCCGTACTGGTGGTGCTTTACTTAGGTCTGCGCAGCCTACAAAACCCACGGCGCGCCGTAGCGCTTTCGCGCACCTGGCTGCTGCTGCCGCTCGCCCTGTTTGCCGTGCACACCGTCGGCCAGCAAATCAAACCCAGCGAAGCGGACCAATGGCTGCAGTTCAACCTGCCGCATAAGCTGCTGGCAGAAAGCACCAATAGCGGCCAGCAACACCTGGCCGACTGGCTGGTGGGTGATGAACCGAATACCCCACCCGATATCAGCGGCCTGAACCAACTTGACCTGAATGGCACACCGCTGCTCAAGCAGGCTGGCAGCGCTCGCAACGTGCTGATCATTACCCTCGAAGGCGTAACCGGGGCCTACCTGCAAGCCAGTCGCCAGGCCATCGGCAGCAGCTATGGGCAAGACCCGATGCCACGCCTGAGCCAGTGGGCTGAGCGCGGCATGCTCACCACCGATTACGTGCTGCATGGCCATCAGACCATCCGCGGCCTCTACGCCATGCTCTGCGGCGACTACAACAAACTCGACTCGGGCACCCCGAAGGGCGTTGAACTGCTCAACAACCCGTCGCGCAGCGAACAGTGCCTGCCTGCGCAGCTACGCGAACGCGGCCTTAGCACGCACTTTCTACAAGGGGCCGGCCTGCGCTTTATGGCCAAGGACCAGATCATGCCGCAGATGGGTTTCGACAAAACTCTCGGCCGCGACTGGTTCAAGAACAAGCCCTATATCGAATTCCCCTGGGGCATGGACGACAAGGCCTACTTCGAAGGCGCCCTGGGTTACGTGCAACAGCTGCGCAAAAATCGCCAACCCTGGATGCTGACCCTGCTGACCGTAGGCACTCATCAGCCCTACTCCGCCCCGCAGGACTACCTAGACCGTCACCCCAACGCCAAGCTGGCGGCGATTGCCTACCTGGACGATGCGGTCGCCGACTTCCTCGCTGCGCTAGAGAAACAGGGCGTGATGAAAGACACCTTGGTGATTGTCACCTCGGATGAATCTCACGGCCTGGAGAACGTGCGCCTGGCCTCGGCCTGGGGCTTCAACCTGCTGCTGGCTCCCGAACAGGCGCAACTGCCTGCGCTCAAGCAAGGCGTGTATGGCCATGTCGACCTGACCGCTTCGGTGCTCGATTACTTCGCCTTCCCAGTGCCGGCCACTGTCGCCGGGCGCTCATTGCTGCGCGACTACGCCACGGGCCGCGAGATTATCTCCTACACCAACGGCCTGCTGCGCCAGCATGACGGCAACGGTACGCTGACCGAGTGCGACTTCCAGAATGTCTGTCGACACTACGCCAGCCCTGGCTTTATTGCCGACAGCGCACGCTACCTGGGGCGTTTCAGCGGCAAACCGGCACGCCTGATCAGCCAGCAAGCAGCCCTGCTTGATCAATCACTGAGCAACGGCGGCCAGGCCGAGCAGCGCTACCAGTTCGCCAACCCGCAGCCCATCAAACTCAAACCCAGCGTCAGTGATGATTGGGCAGACAACCTGGTGGGTGCGCAGTACCTGACCTTGGGTGCAGCTACGCAAACCACCGTGACGCTGAAAGTCCGCGCCCTGCGTATGGATAAACCGGGCGCCACGCTGCAATTGAAAACCAAGGAATACGACCGCAACGTCGACCTGGCGATCCCGCAGCTGCCGCTGCTGACCCGCGACAAACCTGTCGCGATCAGCTTTACCTTCGACAACCCGCAAGCGCGCAAGGCGTTCTCCTTCCACCTGCTAGGTCAGGGTCAGGGCGCCATCGAGATTGTCGATTTCAGCGTCAGCAGCACGCCGCTGCAGACCGAAGAAGAACTGCTGGCCGCGCAACAGGGCCTCGACGAGGTTGCACCCACGCCATAACCCGCTGATGCACAGGCGTGTCAGTGCATGGCGTAGCGGCGTTCGATAAGCGTGTATTCGCCACTTTCCCGAATCGCCGCCAAGCCCTGATTGAAGCGCTCGCAATCAGCCTGCAGGCGGCAACCCAGTTTGTAGTCGGTGGCCGCAAAAATCGGATACAGAGTCAGCGGCTGGCTCACATCGACCTGGGTGTACACCTCACGATTGAAGTAACGCAGGATGCGCATATCCGATACCACCACATCTACCCGGCCACTGTAGAGCATGCGATTGCGCGCAATCTGAAAGGCTTCCTCGCGGTAGCGCGGGTTGTTTTCAGCCATGGCCTGAAACTCACTGCCCAGCAAAAAACGCGCACGCTGAAAGGCATTGACCGAATAGCCCACCAGGTCACTGATACGCTGGATCTCCAGGTTGCGCGAGCGCAAGGCCACCGCGACGTTCTGATAACGGATATAAGCATCCGAGTAAAAAATAGAGCCGCCGCTACGCTCGTTAGTGGTGGCAATAACGTCGATCTGGTCCCTGTCCAACATCAAATTCAACCGCCCCATCGGCGCGTAATAAGCCACGGGCTCCAGCCCGCCCTGTCGTGCAGCCGTCATCACAATATCGTATTCCAAGCCACGGGCTTCATTCTCAAAGATATACGGCGGCTTGTGCGTGCCAAAACCTACGCGCAGGGCATGCTGCGCCGACACCGTCAGGCTGCATAACAGCAAACAACAGACCCACAACCATTTCATGGCGATACCCGAGTTGAACCAATGCCCAGCATAGTCGGCTATGGCATGGCTATGCATTGCTCTATCACTGAGATCGGTTAATCCGAATTTGTCGACCTCAAAAGTAGCGGCTAACCTGAAGGCCGCAGCTAAACTGCCGTCTTCAGCCGCTTGCGGGCGTATTGATCAGCCATAGCACCAATCCTGCCAGGGACAGGTGCAGCAAAACGATCAACCAGAACAGCAACTGATAACTCAGTTTGCGGTTCTTGTGGCGGATCAGACGCTGCGCCAGCAACCCGCCTGGCCAGCCACCCAGCAACTCATACAGATGCAGGCGCGCCTCGGGCGTGCGCTGCTGGCCCTTGATGGCGAATTGTTTGTCGCGGTAGTAGGCGATATAGCAGATCAGGCTCATCAGCCCGTAAACCAGCGCCAGCACGGCCAGCACATTCACCCCAACCAGTAGCGGCTGAACCCGCTCGTGCCAGAGCGGCGCAACCCCCTGCAGCAGCGACGGGTAACTGGCGTAATTGCTGACACTCAAGGCCAGGTTGCTGTGGGCGATGCTGCAGGGCTGATCTGTGTAGAGCACCACACCGTCAGGCTGCACGCATTTGTGCACCGCGCCCTGCGCCTGCGCGGTGATTGCCTGCGCGGTGATTAACAGTGCAGCAAGCCAGCAGAACCAGCGGCCCACGACGTTACTCGGCGGCTGGCGTGCGGCGCTTTAGCGGCGCCAAGCCGTCCTGGCTGACCAGCACCGGCGCATCGGGTTTCGGCCGGTTGATGGTGTTGCGCTTCGGCGCCTTGGCGGCCGGCTTTTTCGTGGCGAGCTTCTTGCCGGTTTTCGGGTCGATCTTTTTCTTCTTCGGCCCAACCGCTTTACCGGACGCCTTGAGGTTTTTCGGGCCTTGGTAGATGCCCTTGAGGTCTTTGATGTTGCGGCGCTCGAAACGCTGCTTGAGGTAGCGCTCGATGCTCGACATCAGCGCCCAGTCGTTATGGCAGATCAACGAAATCGCCAGACCTTCAGCACCGGCACGGCCGGTGCGACCGATGCGGTGCACGTACTCGTCGCCGGAGCGCGGCATATCAAAGTTGATCACCAGATCCAGGCCGTCGACATCCAGGCCACGGGCCGCCACATCGGTGGCCACCAAAATTTTCACCGCACCTTGCTTGAGGCGGTCAATAGCCAGCTTGCGATCCTTCTGGTCCTTCTCGCCGTGCAAGACAAAGGTTTTGAAGTCATGGGCGACCAACTTGCCATACAGGCGGTCGGCCTGAACGCGGGTATTGGTGAAGATGATTGCCTTGTCGTAGGTCTCGTTCTTCAGCAACCACTCAACCAAGCGCTCTTTGTGGTGGTTGTGGTCAGCAGTGATGATCTGCTGACGGGTGCCTTCATTGAGCTGGCTGACGCGGTTGAGCTGCAGGTGCTCAGGCTCCTTCAGCACCTTGCCAACCACCTCGCGCAGCACTGCGCCACCACTGGTGGCGGAGAACAGCAGGGTCTGACGGTCGGCGTTGCACAGCTCGGACAAACGCTGCACGTCCTCGGCAAAGCCCATGTCGAGCATGCGGTCGGCTTCATCGAGCACCAGCACCTCGACCTCATCGAGCAGCAGATTGCCGGCGTTGGCGTGCTCGATTAGACGGCCTGGCGTGCCGATCAGAATATCCACCTTGCGCAGCATGGCGGCTTGCACCTTGAAGTCTTCACCGCCGGTGATCAGCCCGCCCTTGAGGAAGGTGAACTGCGCGAAGCGCTCGACTTCTTTGAGGGTCTGCTGGGCCAGCTCGCGGGTTGGCAGCAGGATCATCGCGCGTACGCTCATGCGCGGCTGGGAAGCGCCATCACCAAGCAAACGATTGAGCATTGGCAGCACAAAAGCAGCCGTCTTACCGCTGCCGGTTTGCGCGGTAACCCGCAGATCTTTTCCTTGCAGCGCCAGCGGAATGGCCGCCAATTGCACCGGGGTGGGCTCGACAAATTTAAGCTCGGCCACGGCTTTGAGCAGGCGTTCATGCAGGGCGAATTGGGAAAACACGGGTATACCTCGACAAAAAATCAGCAATACAGCGGCATAGATTACCGGTTCTGCCGGCTAAAAGCCCGAACGGCCTGGCCAACGGCGCCTGTAGCCCAGTTCGCGCCCCTGCAACAGGATGCTGAAACGACACGGATCGACGGCCTCCCGTCAGACCACTACGCAAGCACTGCATCACCCCGGTAGAATGCGCGCCGCCATTTAATTCCGGATGGCATGGGTTCCCTAACCCCATTCAGCAAAAAGGTGCCGTCATGCTAATTACCGCCCCTCAGCGCCTGCGCAATGCGCTCATTGCACTGGTGCTGTTCCACATCCTGATCATCATCGCCAGCAACTACCTGGTGCAGCTGCCGATCACCCTGTTCGGTTGGCACACCACCTGGGGCGCGTTCAGCTTCCCGTTTATCTTCCTGGCCACCGACCTGACTGTGCGCCTGCTGGGCAAACGCACGGCGCGCCTGGTGATCGCCCAGGTGATGCTGCCGGCGCTGCTGATTTCCTACATCGTCTCGGTGCTGTTTCAGGAAGCCAGCTTTCGCGGCTTCGGCGCATTACTGGAGTTCAACGAGTTTGTTCTGCGCATCTCCATCGCCAGCTTCCTCGCCTATGTGCTGGGGCAGATCCTCGACATCCAGGTGTTTGATCGCCTGCGCCAGCTGTCGCTGTGGTGGGTAGCGCCGACCGTATCGACCATCTTCGGCAACCTGCTGGACACCTACGCGTTCTTCTCGGTGGCGTTCTGGAACAGCAGCAACCCGTTTATGGCCGAGCACTGGGTGGAGATCGCCACGGTCGATTATGGAGTCAAGCTGGTGGTCAGCCTGCTGCTGTTCGTGCCGCTGTACGGCATGTTGCTCAATGCCATTTTGCGCATGCTGGCCGGGCGCGCTCAGGCGACCGCCTGACAAGGGGCGGCCTGCATTTCGCCTGGCTTGTAGTTAAGACCACAGCCACAAAGCGACACAGCAAGCCACTGAAACAGCTGTACAGCACAAAAGGCAGGACCTAAAAACCCGCGCTGCATCAGCAGCGCGCGCAGAGACGTGCAGAGACGTGCAGGGTCAGCGGACGCCAGAAGAACAGGATGCAGCGGGAAAATCAGATGGCCTGGGCCAATTGCGCCTTGGCCTGGCTCAAGCCCTTCTCCAGAAAGTCGCCGCCCAGGTTGAGGCCTTCGGCGTGGATAAAGCTGACATCGTGGATACCGACAAAAGCCAGCGCCTGACGCAGGTAGGGCTCCTGATGATCCTGAGTGCCGCCGGCATAAATGCCACCACGGGCGGTTAGGACAAAGGCGCGCTTGCCACTGAGCAGGCCTTGCGGGCCGGTTTCGGTGTACTTGAAGGTGACCCCTGCGCGCAGCACGTGGTCGAGCCAGGCCTTCAGGGTGCTCGGGATGGCGAAGTTGTACATCGGCGCCGCCAGCACCAGTACATCGGCGGCCAGCAGCTCGTCGGTCAGCAGATTGGACAGCGCCAGCGCGGCCTGCTCGGCGTCGCTCTGCTGCTCGGCAGGGGTCATCCAGCCGCCCAGCAGGTTGGCGTCCAAGTGCGGCACCTGATCAACCGCAAGATCACGCACCTTGATTTGATCCGCCGGGTTGGCTGCCGACCAGTTGGCGATAAACTGCGCAGTCAGCTGACGCGAAACCGAACCTTGCTGACGGGCACTGCTTTCAATTACCAGGACACTTGCCATGTTATTTGCTCCACCGAAGGGTTGTTGAACGTCGATGGAGCAAAGAATAGGGGCGCTGAATCCGATTAAAAAGCGCAATTATCTGCGCCAATCAATCTAATAATTTGATTTATAGCCAGCCCAGGCTTAGTCTCTGGACAGTCGTGTGGCCGCAACTGGCTAGTTGATTTCGCAGGTCAGCTTGATGCGCAGCTTAATAATGCTGCGGCTGAACTTCACCGCCAGATTGCTGCTTTCACCGGCAGCCAGGCTGACCTTGCGCGAACGCGGTGCTTCCGGGCCGTTGCGGAACAGCGCCGTGCACTTGGCGTCACTGCGGCCATAGTTGTACAGCTGCACGGCGCCCATGTTGTGGTCGATTTCCTGGGTAGTGGCCGAGACTTCAGCGCCATTGAGTTGTTTCTCCACCTCGATCGGATAGGCCATCACAGCCAGCGGTAGCAAGGCCAGCAGCGCACAACAGAGCTTTTTCATCAGGGCAGTCTCCGGCAAAAGACGGCCAGTTTAGGTTGATTACCTCGCTATTTGCACCCTAGAACCTGTAACCGGGAAAACACTATGAAAGCCCCCCGCGTAACCCTCGACCAATGGCGCACCCTGCAGGCGGTGGTCGATCACGGCGGCTTTGCCCAGGCCGCCGAGGTGCTACACCGCTCGCAATCCTCGGTCAGCTACACCGTGGCGCGTATGCAGGAGCAGCTCGGCGTACCGCTGCTGCGTATCGACGGGCGCAAGGCGGTGCTGACCGAAGCCGGTGACGTGCTGCTGCGCCGCTCGCGCCAACTGGTCAAACAGGCCAGCCAACTGGAAGACCTGGCTCACCATATGGAACAGGGCTGGGAAGCCGAAGTGCGCCTGGTGGTCGATGCCGCCTACCCCAACGCCCGACTGGTGCGCGCGCTCACTGCCTTTATGCCGCAAAGCCGCGGCTGCCGCGTGCGCCTGCGCGAGGAGGTGCTGTCCGGCGTGGAAGACGTGCTCAAGGACGGCAGCGCCGACCTGGCCATCAGCGCGCTGAATATCCCCGGCTTTCTCGGCGCGGAAATGAGCACCGTCGAATTTATCGCCGTGGCTCACCCCGACCACGCATTGCATCGCCTGCAGCGGGTGGTGACCTTTCAGGATCTGGAAACCCAGATGCAGGTGGTGATCCGCGACTCCGGCCGCCAGCAACCCAAGGATGTCGGCTGGCTCGGCGCGGAGCATCGCTGGACAGTCGGCAGCCTCGCCACCGCCGCCACCTTTGTTAGCAACAGCCTGGGCTTTGCCTGGTTGCCGCGCCACCTGATCGAACGCGAACTGCAAGACGGCTTACTCAAACCCTTGCCGCTGGATCAGGGCGGCAGCCGCAATCCGCTGTTCTTCCTGTACTCGAACAAGGACAAGCCCCTGGGCCCGGCCACACAGATCCTGGTCGAGCTGATCCAGCGTTTCGATGCCGCCCCGCTGAATGCAGCCTTTGCTGCGCCCCTGCCCTCGGCCTGATAAGGAGTCCAGCAGATGCCCTATTTCAATAACGACGACTGCCAGCTGCACTACGAGGAATACGGCCACGGTGCGCCAGTGCTGCTGGTCCACGGCCTCGGTTCGAGCACCCGCGACTGGGAATACCAGATTCCCGAGCTGGCCCGTCACTACCGGGTTATCGCCCTCGATGTGCGCGGCCATGGCCGCTCGGACAAACCTCGCGAGCGCTATAGCATTCAGGGTTTCGCCGAGGATGTGGCGGCGCTGATTGAGCACCTGCACCTGCCGCCGGTGCATCTGGTGGGTATTTCCATGGGCGGCATGATCGGCTTTCAACTGGGCGTGGATCACCCAGAGCTGCTGAAGAGCCTGTGCATCGTCAACAGCGGCCCGGAAGTGAAGGCGAAAAAGCCGCGCGACTATATCGAGATTGCCAAGCGCTGGAGCCTGTCGCGCCTGCTCAGCCTCGACACCATTGCCAAGGCCCTGGGCAAATTGTTGTTTCCCAAACCGGAGCAGGAGGAACTGCGCCAGAAAATCCTGCAACGCTGGCCGCAGAACGACAAGCGTGCTTACCTTGCCAGCCTGGATGCGATTATCGGTTGGGGCGTGCGGGAACGCCTGGCGCGGATCAGCTGTCCGACCCTGGTGATCACGGCCGACCGCGACTACACCCCGGTGGCGCAGAAGCAGGCCTACGTTGATGAAATGGCCAATGCGCGCCTGTTGGTGATCGAAGATTCGCGTCACGCCACACCGCTGGACCAACCCGAACAATTCAACAGCAGCCTGCTGGCCTTCCTTGCCGAAGTCGAACAGGCCGCCCCCACTGCCACGCCACAATAAGGACGACTACGTATGTTCAAGACCCTCACCCTCGCTGCCTGCTCCATCCTGTTTGCCGGCAGCCTGCTGGCGGCCGAAAACCCGAAAGTGCTGCTGACCACCAACCTCGGTGATATCGAGATTGAGCTGGATGCCGAGAAAGCGCCGATCAGCACCGCCAACTTCCTCGCCTACGTCGACAGCGGCTATTACGCCGGCACCCAGTTCCACCGGGTGATTCCGGGCTTTATGGTGCAAGGCGGCGGTTTTGATGCCGACATGCAGCAGAAAGACACCCAGGCGCCGATCAAGAACGAGGCCGACAACGGCCTGCACAACGTGCGCGGCACCCTGGCCATGGCCCGTACCCAGGTACGCGACTCGGCCACCAGCCAGTTCTTTATCAACCACAAGGACAACGCCTTCCTCGACCACGGCTCGCGTGATTTCGGCTACGCCGTGTTCGGCAAAGTGGTGACGGGCATGGACGTGGTCGACAAGATCGCCCAGGTGCCGACAGCCAACCGTGGCGGCCATCAGAATGTGCCGCGTGAGCCGGTGCTGATCACCGCAGCCAAGCGTCTCTGATAACCCCACGCGGGGTGGGCCTGCTCATCCCGCGCGTTTTTTCTGCGCAACACCCACCTGTGAGTTAGTGGGAGTATTGGCATAGCCCGGAGAGTCGGCCGGAAGATGGCGGATATAGCCGGGTGATGGCGGCGGGCCAAGTATGGCGCGGGGTTGCGGGCGGCAGGCGGTGGGTGGCGGGCCGGAACAGTGCCAAAACTGGAAAACTGCCATTTGGGCGGATTTCG
This sequence comes from Pseudomonas sp. C7.1, assembly GCF_056312395.1. Lineage (NCBI taxonomy): Bacteria > Pseudomonadati > Pseudomonadota > Gammaproteobacteria > Pseudomonadales > Pseudomonadaceae > Pseudomonas > Pseudomonas sp. C7.1. The sequence continues at coordinate 2,560,574 of NZ_JBWDTL010000003.1, forward strand.
CAGCGGTTATGGCACAGCTCCATGCGGCGCATCAAATCAGCCAGCCGCCTGCCCAAACCGCGCGGCCGACAATGTGCAGCTCGGCCAGGCGATCCTTGGGCACGGTCATAGGCTGGTATTCCTTGTTGTGGCTGATGATCAGCACCGAGCCATCAAACTGGCGCTGTAAGCGCTTGGCATACAGGTGCTCATCAAGCATCACTACATAAACACCCTCACCCTCAAGGGTGTTGCGGCTTTGGTCGATCATGACCGTGTCGCCGTCTTCCAGCAGGCCTGTCATCGAGTCGCCATCTACGCGCAGGCACGCCAGGTCAGCGGGCGTCAGGCCCTTCTTGCGCAGGCTATAGCGCGTAAACGACAGCTGCACTAAGACGCGGGAGCGCTCGTTCCACGCACCATTACCTGCGCTACAGCGGGCATCGTAGAGGGGAACGTAAGCGTAAGCATCGTCTTCAAGGGCCTGAGCAGGCTGCTTTTGCAGGGGCGCATCCTCTTCACCCGTGGCCAGCCACGCAATGCTTACTCCCGCTGCTCTTGCCATGACCACCAGGTTATCCGTACCAGGGAGAGAGCCTGCAAGGTACTTCCTCACCAGGCTATCGCTAATTCCGCACTCCTTAGAGAAGGCCAGAACCGACTGGGAGCCAATGGCCGCTCTCAGCCGCTCGCTGAATTTTCCGCTTTCAAGTCCAGGGGTCGAACCTGAAAGCGCTTTATCTCTTTTATTTTCTGCTTTCAAGTTCTCTCAACTCCTTGATCTGCCTATATTTTCCGCACAACTAGAACTTTAAAGTTGAAAACAAACTTGAAAGCAGCTCTTTGGTGTTGATTTTCAAGCTCTATAGTTCTATGTTTATGCCGTAGGTAACGTTAAACACCCCAAAAAACCACCCTGCCAGGTGGTTGCAATGGACGCCAAGCATGAACACAGCCGATATCCCACTTGACCCAAGCCTTCGCTGGGAATGGATCAAGTACCAGCTCCGCACCAACGGTACGTCGCTGGCCAAGCTTGCCCGAAAACTGCGCGTTTCAGGCCCAGCAGTAAAGAACGTAAAGCGTACTGCCTACCCGCGCATGGAACGGGCCATTGCCGAAGCCCTTGCCCTTGATGTTGAGAAGCTCTGGCCGGAGCGCTGGAATGCCGATGGCACCCCAAACCGTATGCGGCCAAAGCGTCCGGAAACCCTGCCAGCGCGTACTGCAAAGAATAACCCAGCTTGTGCCCTAGGGCACCGTAAAACCGGCACGGAGGCCTAGACATGCGCCACGGAAAAGACGACCGCACGTTAGACATCTTTGAAGTACCCCGAGCGGTGTTGACCGTGCCGGGCTGCGGCAACTATGCCGCCCAGGTAAGCGAGCTGGTCAGCGAGATGCTGAAAGGCTCCGAGCTGGATCGCTATGAGATTGCCGCCCGCATGTCGCGCCTGAGTGGCGACGACGTGAGCAAGAACATGCTCGACGCCTGGGCCAGCCCGGCCCGCACTGACCACAACCTGCCTTTCTATAGAGCAACGCTGCTTGAAGAAGTGTGCGCCAGCCATCTGCTGACTGATTGGCAGGTGGCACTGCGCGGTGGCCGGGTTGCCTATGGGCGTGATGCTCTGCTGGCCGAACTGGGCCGCTTGGAGCGTACCCGTGATGAGTCAGCGCGCCAGGCGCGTGAACTCAAGCGGCTTATGGGGGAGCAGCAATGAAGCCCTCACTGCTCAAACCAGGCACCTGGCTGTTGATTCGCGAGGCCTTTGGCACAGCTGAGTACCGCGCACGCTTCGAGGGCCGCACACCGGCTCAGGGCAAAGGCCGGCCGGCCCGCAACCGGCTGTTCAATCCTAATTGGGTGGGGCTAGGAGCCTGTCGGACTTTCTGACTCTTCCTTGCGCTGAAAGTATTCGCGACAATCAAGGCCCTGCAATCGAGAGCCCCGCTGATGAGCCGTTTTGTCCTTGCTGACCGAGACACTGCGTATTTACTACCGCCTTCGGTGAACGAGTGGTTGCCGGCGGATCACTTGGCGCGGTTCGTGGTCGAGGTCATCGAGCAACTCGATTTGAGCGAGCTGACTGGGCAGTATGCGGGGCGGGGTTCAGCTGCCCACCATCCGGCCGTGCTCCTGGGGCTGCTGATATACGGCTACGCCAATGGCGTGCACTCCAGCCGCAAGATCGAACGCGCGACCTATGACTCGGTAGCGTTCCGTTATCTGGCGGCCAACACCCACCCCGATCACGACACCTTGGCTACGTTCCGTCGACGTTTCCGGCAGCAGGTTGAATCGCTGTTCGTCCAGGTGCTGATGCTGGCGCGCGAGATGAAGCTGCTCAAGCTCGGTCATATCGCTCTCGACGGCACCAAGATCGAGGCCAACGCCAGTAAGCACAAGGCCTTGTCCTGGGCGCACGCCAACAAGATCGAGGCGCAGTTACGCCAGGAGGTCCAGCAGTTGCTGGCGCTGGCCGAGAACAGCGACTGCGCCGCCGTACCCGATGGCATGGATGTGCCGGCGGAGATTGCCCGGCGCGAAGATCGGCTCAGCGCGATAGCCCAGGCCAAAGCGAAGATCGAGCAACGTGCAGCTGAGCGACACGCCATTGAGCAACAGCAATTCGAGGCCAAGACGGCCAAGCGTGAGGCCCAGCGCAAGGCTGGAAAGAAACCACGCGGCAAGGATCCAGAACCGCCCGCAGCGGGCCCCAAAGACAGCGATCAAGTCAATCTGACCGATGAAGAGTCACGCATCATGCCCGTCTCCGGTGGCGGCTTCGAGCAGAGCTATAACGCTCAAGCCGGGGTCGACACCGAGACGATGCTGGTGGTCACACAGCATGTAACCCAGGCCTGCAACGACAAGCGCGAAGTGGTTCCCACGCTACAGCGCATAGCCACCTTGCCCGCCGAATTAGGCGAGGTGAAAAGCCTGATTGCGGACAGCGGCTTCTTCAGCCAGGCCAACGTGAGCGCCTGCCACGAAGCCAAGGTCGAACCGCTTCTGGCGCTCAAACGCGAGTCGCACCACACCCCGGTACTGGAGCGCTTTGCCACCGACTCGCCGCTACCACAGACGAGTAACCCAGTCGAACAGATGGCTCACCGACTGAGCACGCAAGAAGGTCGAGCGCTGTACAGGCTACGCAAACAGACGGTCGAACCGGTGTTTGGCATCATCAAGCGAGTGATGGGCTGGCGGCAGATGAGCATGCGCGGCCTGGCCAACGCCCAGGGCGAATGGAGCCTGGTGACCATGGCCTGGAACATCAAGCGTTTGCATGTGCTACGCGCGATGTAACGCGGCCGAAAAGTACGCCCACCCGCGTCCAGGCAGCTGCTCAGGTGCACGAACGGACCGCCTGGGTTCGCGATAGTCAACTCGGATGCTTAGAAAGAACGACCCCGAGCAATCAAAGACCTAAACCCGCGCTGTCATTCCTTTTCGGGTTAAGTCCGACAGGCTCCTAGACGGAGAGACTGCTTGGCGGTGGGCATACGACACCTGCGACTGGGAGGGAGGTGTAGTCCGTGCTGTTACCTTGACGTTCAACCTCTGACATAGCCTGGATGTTTGGCATTGAGGTAAATGCCAAACATCCCGCTAAAATGACTCAACTTTCCGCGCCCGGCTTGTGCCAAACACCGTGCAAACTAGTGCCAAAAGCGGCGCGCGCTTACACCACCTGAGCAAACTCGTTAACAGGCCGTTGAAAAACGTAGGCGAGGCAGTCAGCGCAAGGCAAAAACAGGCGAAAAAGCGGAGTTTACGTGCTGTAAATGAGCATTTGATTCGCTTCGCTCACCCCTTCGGGGCCGTGCTGAAGCACGTTCAGCCTCCGGCTGTGAGACCGTTTTTAGCGTGAAAGAATCCATCTGACAGACGAGCGCGAACCTGCCGGACACCAGCAAAAAAACACTCGGGGGTGGTTTAGCTCGGCAGGTAGCCGAACTTCTCCAGTGCCCTGAGCCAGCGAGCTGAATTGCGTTTGACCGACAAGGCTTCATAGTCCAGGGCGCTGTCCCGGTAGTGTTCGCGCCGCTTGAGCATGTAGTAGACGGTACGTAGCAGTTTGTGAGCCAAGGCGATGATCGCGCGCTTGTAGCCACGTCGAATCACCAGTGCCTGGAACTTGGTTTTGAATACCGATGCAGTGCGGCTGGCCGAGTGCGAGAATTCGCATAACAACCGCCGCACATGAGCATTGCCCTTACGTATCTTTCCAGGTTTGTGTTTACCTGCAGACTCGTTGTTGCCTGGACAGATGCCCACCCAGGAGGCTAATCGATCAGCGCTACCAAAGGCGTCCATGTCACTGCCGATCTCAACGATGAGTAGCGCCGCGCCGATCAAGTCAACGCCGGGCAGGGTCTGCAAAAGAGACAGGGCATTGCGCTCGCTATCGAGTTCGCTGAGCAGGCGGGCTTCGAAACGGGAAATCCGCGCTTCAAGCTCTTCAATGTGCTGCATCAACTCGTCGAGCACAAAACAGTGGCTGGCCGTCGGTTCTCCTTGCAGCGCCTCGAACAGCTCTTCACGGCTGGCCTTCAGGCGGCGCGTGGCGAACTTGAGCACTTCGTGTACGGGCTGACCCGCAATGATCGCCTTGACCATGGCCCGCGCAGAACGCCCATGCAGGTCGCTCACCACGACGCCGAGACGCACCCCGCTGTCGCTCAACACCTTGTGCAAGCGGTTCTTCTCCGAGGCCAACTGGCTGACCAGCTTCTGCCGCTGCCTGGCAATCAGGCGCAACTCGCGCAGCTTGGCCGGCGGCACAAACGAGCCACGCAAGAGCCCAGCGCGCGCCAGGATCGCCAGCCAGTGAGCATCGGCTATGTCCGTTTTGCGCCCAGGTACATTTTTGACATGCCGAGCATTGACCACCTTGGCCCTGATACCCACCGCTTCCAGGGCCGCATAGGGGCTCTTCCAGTAAACGCCGGTGCTCTCCATCACCACATCGTCCGGCTGCAGAGCCGCTACCCACTCGGCCAGCGCCCGACGATCACGCTTGAACGCGCCAAACTGACGGTGCTCGACTGTGATGCGACCATCCGTCTCTTCAATCACCGCGCAGGCAGTGATCTGGGCCTGATGCACATCCAGTCCAACCACACGTTTATAAAGGGCAATCAATTCCATACCCCACCCCTCTGCTGTCTACACTCAAGATCGGGAAGGTGGCGGTGATCGAACTGAATGAGCCTGAAGGGAACAAGTCCCCAACGGCCTATTTAGCGTTCGCTCTCGAAAGAGGCAATCCGGGGTACGAGTCAGTTCGCTGGATCATGTTAACGACGGGGTGTCTCCGCCAAAAAAACTAGCGACCTCTCACCGCCACCTTCCCTATCTATAGCTCTCTTTCATCATCAGGGGTGGCGGGGCTGCCATGACTGTTAACGCAGTATTGCCAACGCAGGTAGTTTTTCAACAGCCTGTTAGAATCGGGCGCTATTCACTGACCTAGGCAGGATGCCTGACATGCTGTTCCGCCGTTTCGAACACCTTATCGACGTTTTCAAAGCCAGCCCCGATGTCGAGCCACCGGCCGGCATGTTGGCGTTCTACGCCCACTACCTGCGCCAGGTCTGGCCGTTGATGATCGCCGTGCTGGTGGTCGGCTTCGTCGCCGCACTGATCGAAGTGGCGCTGTTCAGCTTTCTCGGTCAACTGATCGATATGACGCAGAACACCCCCAGTGGTGAGTTCTTTGAGCAGCACCAGCACACCCTGCTGTGGATGCTACTGGTGGCGCTGGTCATCCGCCCACTGGTGTTCGGCATGCACAACCTGCTGACCCATCAGACCATCAACCCTGGCCTGACCAATCTGATCCGCTGGCAGAACCATCGCTATGTGCTCAAGCAGAGCCTGAGCTTCTTCCAGAACGACTTCGCCGGGCGCATCGCTCAACGCATCATGCAAACCGGCCCGTCGCTGCGCGACTCGACGATGCAGGTGGTTGACGCGCTGTGGCATGTGCTGGTGTATGCCGTCAGCGCGTTGTACCTGTTTGCCGCCGCCGACCTGCGCCTGATTGCCCCGCTGCTGCTGTGGATAGTCGGTTACTGCGCCGCGCTCTGGTACTTCGTGCCGCGCATCAAAGAACGCTCTGCAGCAGCTTCGGCGGCGCGCTCGAAAGTCATGGGCCGGGTGGTCGACGGCTACAGCAATATCACCACCCTCAAGCTGTTCGCCCACACCCAGGTCGAGGAACACTACGCCCGCGAAGCCATGCAGGAATTGCTCGGTAAGGTGCGCCTGCAGTCACGCATCATCACCACCCTGGATTTTTTGGTGACCTGCCTTAACGGCATGCTGATCGTCGGCACCGGCGCGCTGGCGCTGTGGTTGTGGGATCAGCAACTGATCAGCACCGGCGCTATCGCCCTGGCGCTGGGCCTTGTGATTCGCATCAACGGCATGGCTGAATGGATCATGTGGGTGGTTAACGGCATTTTCGAGAACGTCGGCACCGTGCAGGACGGCATGAAAACCATCGTCCAGCCGCGCCAGGTACTCGACCAAGCGCAGGCCAAACCGCTGCAAGTCAGCCAGGGCGCCGTGCAGTTCGACAACATCCACTTTCATTACGGCAAGCGCAACGGCGTGATCGCCGGCCTGAGCCTGACCGTGGCCCCCGGCGAGAAAATCGGCCTGGTCGGCCCTTCCGGCGCCGGCAAATCCACCCTGGTCAACCTGCTGCTGCGCCTCTACGACCTGGAAAGCGGACGCATCCTGATCGACGGCCAGAACATTACCGAGGTGGCCCAGGAAAGCCTGCGCGCGCAGATCGGCCTGGTCACCCAGGACACCTCGCTGCTGCATCGCTCGATCCGCGACAACCTGCTTTACGGCAAACCCGAAGCCAGCGAAGTGCAACTGCTCGACGCCGTGAGCAAGGCCCGCGCCGACAGCTTTATCCCGCTACTGGACGACGGCATGGGTGGTCATGGTTTCGACGCGCAGATTGGCGAACGCGGGGTGAAACTCTCCGGCGGCCAGCGCCAACGCATCGCCATCGCCCGCGTGCTACTCAAGGACGCACCAATTCTGGTGCTCGACGAAGCCACCTCGGCGCTGGACTCGGAAATTGAAGCGGCGATCCAGGAAAGCCTCGACACCCTGATGCAGGGCAAAACGGTAATCGCCATCGCCCACCGCCTGTCTACCATCGCACGCATGGACCGCCTGGTGGTGATCGACCAGGGCCGCATCGTCGAAACCGGCAGCCACAGTGAGCTGATCGCCGCAGGCGGCCTCTATGCACGGCTTTGGCAGCATCAGACCGGAGGTTTTGTCGGGGTGGAGTAAAGCGCAGATCGCAGATACACCACCACCCCGTAGGAGCGGGCCATGCCCGCGAAAACGATATTGAATACACCACCATCGCCGATCCGGATCAAAGCCAGACGGCATTCCAGAACGGATAATCCCCGAGCCGCTTGACCAGCCCCGCACGCAGCGGATTGGCCACGATGTAACGGGCGACTGTTTGCAGATCCTCCTCTTCACGCAGGGCATGATCATGAAAGGCTTTCGCCCAGAGCGAACCCGCCCGGTTCAGGCTCCGATTAGCATTGCGAGAGCTGGCGGATTTAAGCCGTCCCACCACATCGCCGAGGCACTCAGCCTCTCCAAGCTGAAGCAACCAATGCGCATGATCCGGCATCAACACCCAGGCCAGCATGCGGTTATTTCTAAGCACGGCGGCGTCTTCGAAACAGCGTGCGGCTGCGCAGGCCGCAGGAAAGTGGGTAAACAGCGGTTCGCGGTTTTGAGTTGTGGTGGTGATCAGATAAGCCGTATTGCAGATAGATGCACTACCACTCCGTAATGCAGCGTGCCCCGGTGTTTGGTAGCTGTAACGCTCGTCCATAAGCGTTCTCCTTGAGAAATTCGCGGGCATGGCCCGCTCCTACGTCGAGGATAGACTGACAACACGCAGTTTCTGTAGGAGCGGGCCATGCCCGCGAAAACCCTCAGCCCTGCCGATACGGCAGCAGCTCACGGGCCTGTTCGGCATAACCACGCACGCCAAGCTGTTCTTCAGCGAGGAAGTTCGCCACGGCTGCGCGCAGGCCCGGATGGCAGAGGTAGTGCCAGGAATGGGTGATCACTGGTTCAAAACCGCGAATCAGCTTGTGCTCGCCCTGGGCGCCGGCATCGAAGCGTTGCAGGCCCTGGGCAATCGCATAGTCCATGCCCTGGTAGAAACAGGTTTCGAAGTGCAGCCGGTCGAACTCCGCCAGGCAACCCCAGTAACGCCCGTAGAGGCTGTCGCCACCGACCAGGCTAAACGCCATGGCCACCGGTCTTCCGGCCTGATGGGCGAGCACCACGCGAATCATCTCGGGCATGCGCTCGGCCAGCAGGCTGAAAAAAGCGCGCGTCAGGTACGGCGACTGGCCACGCACGCGGTAGGTATTGGCGTAACACAGGTAGACGAAATCCCACTCAAGCTCACTAAGCTGATGGCCCTCACGCCAGTCAAACTCGATGCCCTGCCCCGCCACCTGCTCGCGCTCTTTACGCATCTGCTTGCGCTTGCGCGAGCTGAGCGCGTCGAGAAAGTCCTGAAAATCCCGATAGCCGCGATTGCGCCAATGGAACTGACACCCCAGGCGCTGCAACCAGCCATCACGGCCCTGCAGCAGGGCATTTTCAGCCTCGGTGGTGAAGTTGATATGCAGGCTCGACAGGCCCTGTTGTTCCAAACCAGCGCTTAGCTCGTCGAGCAGTTGCCCGGCCGCTTCCGTTGTGCCCAGCAGACGTTGACCGGTAACCGGAGAGAAGGGAATCGCGCCGAGCAGCTTGGGGTAATAGTCAATACCGGCGCGGTGACAGGCATCCGCCCAGCCATGGTCGAACACGTACTCACCATAGGAATGACTTTTCATGTAGCCCGGCATGGCGGCCAGCAGTTGGCCCTGCGCGCCTTTTAAAAGCGCATGGGCCGGCTGCCAGCCAGTGCGCCCGCCGACGCTGCCGCTGTTCTCCAGCGCTGAGAGAAAGGCGTGACGCAAGAAAGGCTGCGCATCAGTCAGCAGGCCGTCCCACTGACTGGCGGCAATTTCATTGATGGAATTCAGTTGGCTCAACAACATCAGCAGCTCGGCGAGTCAGGCAAGACAGCACTATATAGTGCCGAATGCCTTGGCGCTGCGGTGGCTTTACGGGCAGGCCGTTGAAAACCTAGTTGATACAGACAACCCACCACCGCCTGACGCGGGTGGAGCTGTTCAAGGCGCTTCTGCAACCAAGACCACAGGGCTCAAACCTGTATCAGTAACAACACAGACGCGCACCAGCCCTTCTCCACACAAATAAAGTGCGAAAAAAAGCCCCGCACTAGGCGGGGCTCAAGGGTAGGAGCAGCGGTTAAGCGGTGTTACTTAGAACACATACTGCAGACGACCTACGATGGCTTGGCCGTCGTCTTCAACTTTGTAGGTTTTGCCATTCTTCACAACACTGGCGTTGGTATTGATGTTGTCAACTTGGTAGTCCACGTAATTCAAGCTCATGCGGATTGCCGGAGTAGCAAAGTAGTTAACACCCACTACCATCGCATCGGCGGTGAAGTCATTGCTAGTGTTCTGCGCAACCACACCCACGATGCCGCTCATCAACTGACCTGGAACAGCAGCCTGGTCGGCATCAATGGTGCTGCTTTCATAGCGTGCGAACACTTCAAAAGTGCCCTTCATATCGGTCGGCTTGTCCCACTTGCCAGCACCGGCCTTATAGCCACGAGCGCCACCGATCATGTAGGAAACCTGGCCGTAGTAACCGCTGGCGTCTACGTCAGCGTCTAAGCCGCCGGCGGTTTCGCCAGAGACCTGACGCTGGAAGTATTCAGCCGCAGCGCGGAAGGAGCCAAACTGAGCGCCAGCTTCCAGCACCCACTCAACATCTTTATCGGTCTTGGCGGTGCTACCGAAGGCAACACGCGCATCGTCATCGCTGCGGATACCCATGCGGGTGCGAACGCTGGAGCTATTATCATCAGGATTATTGCTGTGGTAGTTGGCGCCCAAATGCACTACGTCAGTGCCATTCAAGTATGGGGCCCAGTTAGCACGCAGGGTATAACCGAACAACTCATCGTTGCCGTCGCTTTCTTTCTTTTCGTAGTTCGCAGCCTGTGCCATCAGGCCGTAGTTTTCACCGGCGTGCATAAGGTTCACGCCGAAATGTGCATCTTCGTCGCCATTAAGGAAGTCATACATAAATGGGCGTTCGATGGCAGTAATCCATGACGAACTGGTGGTATTTTCCAGACCATAGTCAACGCCGAACTGGCCAACGGTTACATCAACAAAATCAAGGCCGCTGTAGGTGATGTAAGCACGGTCAAAGTCAGTGCTGTCAGTCTCATCATAGCTAACACGCAGACCGTAGCCCCAGTCCTTATAAGCCACACCTTCAAAACCGATTTCACCACGACGAATAAAGGTATTGAAGGTGCTATCAAACGGATCAGTCTGGCGACCAGCCATCAGTCCGTCGAAGTTGCTTGCATCCCACTGCAGCTTGCCGCCCAACTTGAAGCTGAATTCTTTGTCAGTAGTGGCGACTTCCAGGCCACCCTTGGTCTTGACCACGATGTCGGCGCCGTCAGTGGTAACGGTGCCAGCGAAAGCCTGGGCGGAAACGGCCAGGGCCAGGGCGCTGGTTGCGAAGCCGGCCATTACTCCACGAAAGCTGTGCTTACGGATCATCGAAGATTCCTCTAAATGGACTTTTAAGTGTTGAAAACACCCGAGCGCTGGGGCTCGTTCGTGCTGGAGGGAATCTTGGCGGCGGGATATTTCAGGGCAATTGCCGATATATAAATATTTGATTACAGCGGAACTTTTTACTTCCTTTGCCTATAACGCAGTGGCAACCGCTCTAAACCGGTCATACCAGCGGCCCACCGCCCTTGCGGCGGCGGGCTATTTTCGGCTCAGCGCTGCTTGCGTAAGGCCTTGCCCACCCAGTAATCCAGGCTTAACCAGCGCCCAGCACCGCTGAAAAACAGCGCCACCAGCATCACCAGGTAGGTGGCGGCAAACTCGATGCCGTTGTTCAGCACCACCAGCTTGCCGCTGCTGGTCAGCCAGTCGTAATTGCCGTGCTGTTTGAGCAACTCGCGGGCGCGCTCAAGCTTGCCCACCGATTCCATGACCCGCTCATTGGCGAACGGCGCGCCGGCATCGGCAATCGCCTGCCAGCCGTAGGGCAGGTGCACGGCGAAGATTGCCACCAGCATGGTGACGATCAGCGGAATACTCACCCAGCGCACCGCCAGGCCGAACAACAACAGCAGTGCCCCACCCGCCTCGGTCAAGGCCGCCGCCCAGGCCAGCAGTTCGGGGAATGGCAAACCTAGGCCCCAGTCCGGGTTGCCGAACCAGGCCGCCGTGGCGTCGATATCCGTCAACTTGTGCATACCGGCCATCCAGAACACTGGCACCAGATACAAGCGCAGCAATAACGGCCCGAGAAAATCCAGGCGACGACTAGCGTCCAGGGCGTCCTGGAGACGATTGAAAAAGCTCAGCATGATAAATCTCCACAAGTCGGCGCTGGCGCCGAGGGTCAGGTACAACGAGGGCTTAAGGACGCCAGATGCTTTGACTTTGCCAGTCATCCAGCAGGGTCTGGGCGTTGTTGAAAAACTGCGTGTCGGCGGTCAGGCCATGCTGCTGTGCCAGTGCCAACAGCGCGGGCTCGGCCGCTTCAGCGGCTTGCAGGCGCGCTGCCAACTGATAGGCAAAGGGGCTTAATAGCATAAAGCGCACCTTGTCCTGGGCATCCCGCCAAACCAGCAAGCAAGTCGGTTCATCAGGCGGCGTAACAGGCTGGAAATCGACACCGATGCGCTGCACCGGCCACTGATACGCCAACGGCCAGGCCAGTGACGACCAGCCCTGCTCCGGCAATTCGGCCTCGCTGACATCCAGCGCCAGCTCGACCCATTCGTAATGCGCTAACTCCAGGATAAACGGCGGATCGCCCGCCTCGGCGACATAGCCCTGCTGCAGCCAGGCAAGAAACTCCTGGCTGATCTCAAGAAAGTACGGCGTGCGCGCCTGATGCTCGGCGATAAAACTGCGCACCAAGCGCTGCCAGCGACCCGCATCGATCAGCCGGTGCAGCAGCGGAAAGGCGCCGCTGATAAAGCCTTCAATATTGTTGAAGAACAGCGCTTCATACACCGCCATACGCTCGGTCGAAACGCCATCCAGCAACGGCTGCTCTACCGGTTGGCGAATCCGCGCAGCAAAGGCGCGTTGTGCTTCAACGCCGCTCATGTGCCGTAGCCTCTATGCGCAGCGGCAGCCGCTGCCGCTGCCGCCTGCAACTGACGAATCTGCGCCACCTCGGCGTACAGCTCGGCAATTGGCGGGAAGTTGAAGTCGCGCTCCAGCAAGGTCGGGCGCACGCCGTGCACGGCATAGGCCTGTTCCAGCAGCGCCCACACCGGGTCAATCACTGGCGCGCCGTGGGTGTCGATCTTTAGGTCGCTGGCCTGGTCGTAATGCCCGGCCACATGCAGATAAGCGATGCGCGCACTGGGCATGCTGGCGATATAGGCGCCCGCATCGAAGTTGAAATTGATGCTGTTGACGAAGACGTTGTTCACATCCAGCAACAGCTGGCAGTCGGCCTGTTCCAGCACTGCGCTGACAAACGTCGCCTCATCCAGCTCGCCCGGCAACTGCGCATAGGCCGACACGTTCTCGATAATCAGGGGACATTCCAGCACGTCCTGGGCGATGCGCACGCGCTCGGCAATGCGCAGCACCGACTCCTCGGAAAAGGGCAGCGGCATCAGGTCATAGAGCTGGCCATGGTCCGCGCAGGCCGACAGATGTTCGCTGTAACCGCGCACACCATGCTGCTCAAGAAAGCCCTTGATGGCCTTGAGCAACTCGATATCCAGCGGGGCAAAACCACCGAGGTTGAGGGACAGTCCATGGCAGAGCAGTGGCAAGCGCTCGCTTAAGGCACGCAACTGCTTGCCCAAGCGCCCGCCCACGCCGATCCAGTTCTCCGGCGCCACTTCGAGGAAATCCACCTCCTCTGTGCTGCAGTCCTGCAGCGCGCCAAGCAGGCCGCGACGCAGCCCTAGCCCGGCACCGCTGACGAAATCCATCTGCATATTCTGCCCCTGCACTCAGTAATTACTCAGCTTTCTTCTCGGCGCCGCATTTACCTTCACCGCATTTGCCCTCGCCTTCAGCCTTGGCTTCGCCACCGCACTTGCCTTCACCACACTTGCCTTCGCCTTCGGCTTTCTTCATCTCGCCGCCGCATTTGCCTTCACCGCAGCTGCCTTCGGCGGATTTTTCACCGGCGGCCAGGCTGTAACCGCTGCTCAGCTCCTGCGCAGCAAAGGGGTTGCTCGCGGCCTGTACGGTGAAGGCCGCGCTGCTCAGCAATACCGCGCCCAGGGATGCAACTACAGTGTTCAGATGGTTCATGGCAACTCTCCAATGGTGGTTCACAGTGGTAGCCGATTGGCTCCCTCGGCTTAATAGACGTGGCCGACACGCGGCTGTTACAGATGGCCCGTAAAAATTTCCGCGCTCCGCTAAACCCTAGAAGATTTTTGCCGCCGACCAAGCTATCCGGCACACTACGCGCCCCGAGCAAATGCTCGTTTTCAAGCCTGCAGACTCCGAATGACCCGATCCCCGCTCCGCCGTCTCGTTTTTGGCACCCTGCGCCGCGTGCTGTACCTCTGGGTGCGCTCGGAAACCATCAACCAGTCCGCCTTTACCCTCAAGCTCGACCGCAGCAAGCCGGTGTTCTACGTGCTACAGCAGCCGTCGATGAGTGACCTGGCGGTGGTCGATACGGAATGCCGCAAAGCCGGCCTGCCGCGCCCGGTGTTGCCGGTGGCCGTGGGTGAGCTGCTGGAGCCTGCCGCCTTCTTCTACCTGACGCCTGAGCCCGATTGGCTCGGCCGGCAGGACAAACGCGGCATCTCGCCCACCCTGCAACGCCTGATAAACGCACTGAGCCAGCATGCGGTGGACGACGCGCAGATCATTCCGGTCAGCGTGTTCTGGGGGCAATCGCCGGACCGCGAAACCAGCCCGTGGAAGCTGCTGTTCGCCGACAGCTGGGCAGTCACTGGGCGTTTGCGCCGGCTGGTGAGCATCCTGATTCTCGGCCGCAAGACCCGCGTGCAGTTCTCAACGCCCATCCATTTGCGCGAGCTGGTCGAGCAGAACAAAGGCCACGAACGCACCCTGCGCATGGTCCAGCGCATCCTGCGGGTGCACTTCCGCAACCAGAAGGCCGCCGTGATCGGCCCGGACGTGTCGCACCGGCGCAACCTGGTCAAAGGCCTGGTGCACGGCCCGCAAGTGCGCCAAGCGATCATCGAGGAAGCCGAACGCGAAAACATCAGCCTGGAGAAGGCCGAAAGCCAGGCCCTGCGCTATGGCAACGAGATCGCCTCGGACTATACCTACACCGCGATTCGCTTTCTCGAAGTGATGCTGAGCTGGTTCTGGAACAAGATTTACGACGGCATCAAGGTCAACCACATTGAAGGGGTGCAGGACGTCGCCCAGGGCCATGAGGTGATTTATGTACCCTGCCACCGCAGCCACATCGACTACCTGCTGCTGTCCTACCTGCTGTTCAAAAATGGCCTGACGCCGCCGCATATTGCCGCCGGCATCAACCTGAATATGCCGGTGATCGGCAGCTTGCTGCGCCGTGGCGGCGCGTTCTTTATGCGCCGCACCTTCAAGGGCAACCCGCTGTACACCGCAGTGTTCAACGAATACCTGCACACCCTGTTCAGCAAGGGCTTCCCGGTCGAGTACTTCGTCGAAGGCGGGCGCTCGCGCACCGGGCGCATGCTGCAGCCGAAAACCGGCATGCTGTCCATCACCCTGCGCAGTTTCTTGCGCAGCAACCGTCTGCCGGTGGTGTTCGTGCCGGTCTATATCGGCTACGAGCGGGTGCTGGAAGGCCGCACCTATCTGGGCGAGCTGCGCGGCGCGAGCAAGAAGAAAG
This sequence comes from Pseudomonas sp. C7.1, assembly GCF_056312395.1. NCBI lineage: Bacteria > Pseudomonadati > Pseudomonadota > Gammaproteobacteria > Pseudomonadales > Pseudomonadaceae > Pseudomonas > Pseudomonas sp. C7.1. Next base: position 2,575,596 of record NZ_JBWDTL010000003.1, read on the forward strand.
AATCGATCTTCGACATTTTCAAGGTCATCGGCGCACTCAAGCAGCGCTTCGGCCATGTCTGGGTCAACTTCGGCGAGCCAATCAAGCTGGCCGAATTCCTCGACAGCGAGCAACCCGACTGGCGCGAGCAGGATTACGGCACGCAGTACCGCCCGGCATGGCTCAATGAAGCCACCAATAACCTCGGCGAGCGCGTAGCCCGGCACCTCAACGAGGCGGCGGCGATTAACCCGGTCAACCTGGTGGCCCTGGCGCTGCTATCCACCAGCAAGCTGGCTCTGGACGAGCGCGCCCTGGCGCGGGTGCTTGACCTATACCTGGCTCTGCTGCGCAGCGTGCCCTACTCGCCGCACACCACCCTGCCGGACGGTAACGGCCAGGCGCTGATCGAATACATGCAGAAGATGGACCTGCTCGCCGAACAGAAGGATGCCCTCGGCAAGATTCTCTACCTGAACGAGCACAACGCCGTTCTGATGACCTACTACCGTAACAACGTGCTGCACATTTTCGCCCTGCCCGCGCTGCTGGCGAGCTTCTTCCAGAGCAGCGCACGGATGAGTCGCGAGCAGATCCTGCGCTTTACCCGCGCGCTCTACCCCTATCTGCAAGCCGAGCTGTTTATCCGCTGGAACCTTGACGAGCTGGACGCCGTGGTCGATCAATGGCTGGCCGCCTTCGTCGAACAGCGCTTGCTCAAGCTCGACGGCGATATGTACGTGCGCCCGGCGCCAAGCTCGCGCGAGTTCGTTTTGCTCACCCTGCTGGCCCGCGCCATCGTACAAACCCTGCAGCGCTTCTATATGGCCACCGCCCTGTTGCTCAATGCCGGGCAGAACACCATCAGCGCCGAAGAACTGGAAGATTTGTGCACCGTGATGGCTCAGCGTCTGTCGATCCTCCACGGCCTCAACGCGCCGGAGTTCTTCGACAAGAGCCTGTTCCGCCACTTTATCCAGAGCCTGCTGGACCAAGGCGTGCTGCGTCAGGACGAAGCCGGCAAGCTCAGCCACCACCCGCTACTCAGTGAACTGGCCGAAGGCGCCGCCAAGCGCGTGCTGCCGGCAGAGCTTCGCCTGTCGATTCGCCAGGTGACTATGGATCGCAACGAGGATGTCGCCGAGCCGCTGTAAATACCGCGCTCGGTACGGTTTGATCTAGGAGCCTGTCGGACTTAACACTGTTCTACTGCGGAAAATCCGGATTCGGCCATTTTTGCTGCTCTTTCTCGTTAACAGTCATGGCAGCCCCGCCACCCCTGATGATGAAAGAGAGCTATAGATAGGGAAGGTGGCGGTGAGAGGTCGCTAGTTTTTTTGGCGGAGACACCCCGTCGTTAACATGATCCAGCGAACTGACTCGTACCCCGGATTGCCTCTTTCGAGAGCGAACGCTAAATAGGCCGTTGGGGACTTGTTCCCTTCAGGCTCATTCAGTTCGATCACCGCCACCTTCCCGATCTTGAGTGTAGACAGCAGAGGGGTGGGGTATGGAATTGATTGCCCTTTATAAACGTGTGGTTGGACTGGATGTGCATCAGGCCCAGATCACTGCCTGCGCGGTGATTGAAGAGACGGATGGTCGCATCACAGTCGAGCACCGTCAGTTTGGCGCGTTCAAGCGTGATCGTCGGGCGCTGGCCGAGTGGGTAGCGGCTCTGCAGCCGGACGATGTGGTGATGGAGAGCACCGGCGTTTACTGGAAGAGCCCCTATGCGGCCCTGGAAGCGGTGGGTATCAGGGCCAAGGTGGTCAATGCTCGGCATGTCAAAAATGTACCTGGGCGCAAAACGGACATAGCCGATGCTCACTGGCTGGCGATCCTGGCGCGCGCTGGGCTCTTGCGTGGCTCGTTTGTGCCGCCGGCCAAGCTGCGCGAGTTGCGCCTGATTGCCAGGCAGCGGCAGAAGCTGGTCAGCCAGTTGGCCTCGGAGAAGAACCGCTTGCACAAGGTGTTGAGCGACAGCGGGGTGCGTCTCGGCGTCGTGGTGAGCGACCTGCATGGGCGTTCTGCGCGGGCCATGGTCAAGGCGATCATTGCGGGTCAGCCCGTACACGAAGTGCTCAAGTTCGCCACGCGCCGCCTGAAGGCCAGCCGTGAAGAGCTGTTCGAGGCGCTGCAAGGAGAACCGACGGCCAGCCACTGTTTTGTGCTCGACGAGTTGATGCAGCACATTGAAGAGCTTGAAGCGCGGATTTCCCGTTTCGAAGCCCGCCTGCTCAGCGAACTCGATAGCGAGCGCAATGCCCTGTCTCTTTTGCAGACCCTGCCCGGCGTTGACTTGATCGGCGCGGCGCTACTCATCGTTGAGATCGGCAGTGACATGGACGCCTTTGGTAGCGCTGATCGATTAGCCTCCTGGGTGGGCATCTGTCCAGGCAACAACGAGTCTGCAGGTAAACACAAACCTGGAAAGATACGTAAGGGCAATGCTCATGTGCGGCGGTTGTTATGCGAATTCTCGCACTCGGCCAGCCGCACTGCATCGGTATTCAAAACCAAGTTCCAGGCACTGGTGATTCGACGTGGCTACAAGCGCGCGATCATCGCCTTGGCTCACAAACTGCTACGTACCGTCTACTACATGCTCAAGCGGCGCGAACACTACCGGGACAGCGCCCTGGACTATGAAGCCTTGTCGGTCAAACGCAATTCAGCTCGCTGGCTCAGGGCACTGGAGAAGTTCGGCTACCTGCCGAGCTAAACCACCCCCGAGTGTTTTTTTGCTGGTGTCCGGCAGGTTCGCGCTCGTCTGTCAGATGGATTCTTTCACGCTAAATAGCTCGCTATTCGCCTCGAAAGACCAACAAAACTGACTCGATCCGGGCTTTCCCTCGCTACGAATGGTCAAGCCCGACAGGCTCCTAGCAGGCCGTTGAAAAACGTTGGCGAGGCAGCCAGTGCAAGGCAAAAACAGGCGAAAAAGCGGAGTTTACGAGCTGTAAATGAGCATTTTGAGCCTGTTTCTAACGCCGCAATGGCAACGCAGGTAGTTTTTCAACAGGCTCCTAGCGGAGGGCGCCCCCAACGAATGGCGGGCGCACTGCAGATTGGGCTGAATGGCCGCCAGCGCTCCCCCCTCCAGACGGCGATCGAATGGGCAATCTCAGCCCACACCGACTCACGCCGGCCAGCCGTGCACGCCGCCTGATTCCTGCTCACATCTCATACAAAGCCCTTACACAATCTAACTTTATGTAAAGGTTTTTTACCCTGCTGCCGATACAAAACTGGGCATACATACTAAGGTGAAACTGCCGGTGTTCATGTCTTGTAGCAAATACCGCCCCCCCCACAAACGAATCCAATAAGGCCACTCGGCAGAGCCTGGTGTGCAGCTCGCAGGAGGTTCCTCATGCTTGGCAATCTGAGCATCTCGCAAAAACTTTATGCCGGGTTCGGCATTGTCCTCCTGATCATCCTGCTGCTGGTCCTATCGACCTGGCGCGGCTTCGATCAGGTCGATAGCGCCGTTAAGTTCAATATTCACACCTACGGTGTGCTCGACAAATCGGATGCTGTGTTAAGCAGCCTAATCAACATCGAGACCGGCATGCGCGGTTTCGCCATCACAGGCCAAGAGGCGAATCTCGCCCCACTCAACGAAGGCGAGGCTTCAGCGCAGCAGAACCTTAGCGCCCTGCGCACACTCACCAGGGACAACCCGGCCCAGCAACAACGCCTGGATCGCATCAATACTTTGTATAACCAGTGGTTGACCGAGGATGTAACGGCCAACGTCGACCTGCGCAGACAAGTAACAGCAGGCACCCAGTCGATGGACGACTTAGTACAACGCTTCAGCGCAGGCAGCAGCAAAGCCAAGATGGATGCCATGCGTGCCTTGCTGGGTGAGCTGCAAGCAGAGGAGGAAGGCTTACTTGCTGAGCGCACCGCCGCCATGCAGTCAGCGAAGTCGACGGCCCTGATGATCATTCTGGCCGGTGGGCTACTCGCTGCGGCATTAGCCATCGTCGTGGCCTATAGCCTTGCAGGTAACATTGCGGGCCGCTTACAGCAGGCGGTAACGGTTGCCCGGAATATCGCCGAGGGCCGTCTTGACTCACGCATCGACCCAGCCGGACGCGACGAAATCGGCGTTCTGCTCGATGCTTTCGCCGCCATGCAACAACGCCTGCGCGAGATGATCGGGCAAATTCGCTCCAGCGCCGAACAACTGGTCGGTGCCGCGCAGAATATTTCCAGCGCCTCGACCCAGCTTTCAGTCTCGACCCAGGAGCAATCCCATGCGTCATCGAGCATGGCCGCGACCGTCGAGGAACTGACCGTAAGCATCAACCATGTTGCCGACAGCGCGCGTGAAGCTCATGAGTTGTCCAGTGAGTCAGGCCGCCAGTCGTCCGAAGGCGGCACGGTCATCCAGAACACACTCTCGAGCATGCAGCTTATCGCTGACACCGTGCAGGGCGCTGCGCTGCAGATTGATGAGTTGGGCAAGCAGTCCGACCAAATCTCTTCGATTGTCAGCGTGATCCGCGCCATTGCCGACCAGACCAACCTGCTGGCACTCAACGCAGCGATTGAAGCAGCTCGCGCAGGCGAACAGGGCCGTGGGTTTGCGGTGGTAGCTGATGAAGTGCGTCTACTGGCACAACGCACCGCCAACTCCACCCAAGAAATCACCGACATGATCAAGAAAATCCAGACCGGCACGCGCAGCGCGGTGAGCAACATGGAAGTCGGCGTGGGGCAGGTCAACAGCGGCGTAGAACAGGCCAATCAGGCGGGTACTGCCATCGTCAGCATCCGCGAAGCCTCCAGCCGGGTGGTCAGCGTCGTCGATCAGATATCCCTGGCCCTGCGCGAACAAAGCGAAGCCAGTCAAGACGTGGCGCGCAATGTCGAACGTATCGCGCAGATGTCCGTGCAGAACAGCGAAGCCGTCGCAGAGACCACGCAGACCGCACAAACCCTGGAGCACCTGGCCGTGGCGCTGGAAAAGCAAGTCGCTTCGTTCCGCCTGTAACTCCCACTAGGCGGGGCGGCTACACGCCCCCTCGCCCTGTCCTTCTTCTGCCAACGGCTAGCCTCGGCTTAACCCGGTCAAGCGTGACGACAACGCCTGCATGGCGCTGCTGACCTCATCCAGCGCCTGGGCGTCACGGGCGTTTTCCTCGCTGATGCTGTGGATGCGCACGGCCAACTCGTTGATCTCCTGAGTCACATGGCTTTGCTGCTGCGCCGCCACGGCGATCTGCTGAGCGCGCTGGGAAATATCATCGAAGCTTTGCACCGTACTGGACAGCGCCGTCGCCGCGCCTTCAGCCTCGACCACCGCATGCTCGGTACGCGCCTCACCGGCCTGCATGGCCTGTACCGCCTGGCGTGAAGCTTGCTGCAAAGCGCTGATCATGGTGCCGATCTCATTGGCCGAGGCTTGGGTTTTACCCGCCAAGGTGCGCACCTCATCGGCTACCACGGCAAAGCCACGGCCCTGCTCACCGGCACGGGCGGCCTCGATGGCGGCATTCAGCGCCAGCAGGTTGGTCTGCTCGGAAATTGCCTTGATCACATCCAGCACCGCGCCGACTTGCTGGCTGTCTTTCTCCAGCCGGCTGATCACTGAGGCCGCATCAGCCATTTCCGCCGACAGTTCCTTGATGGCTGAGCTATTGGAGGCGACCTTCTGCTGCCCCTCCTGCACAACCACTAATGAGCTCTGCGCGGTATTGGCGCAGTCGTTGGTGTTCTGCGCCACTTCCTGGGCACTCGACGACATCTCGGTAATCGCCGCCGCCAGCTGGGTGTTCTCCTGGCGTTGCTGCTCGGCGCGACCGGCCAGGGTGCTGCTCAGGCCGCCCAGTTGTGCGGCTTCGGCCTGCAAATGGTCGGCTTCCTCGGCGATGCGCTGGAGCATGGTACGTAACTGCCCGGCATAGCGATTGACCGCGTGACGCAGCGCGCCGATTTCATCCTCGCGCTCCACGCTCAGCTCAACATCGCGGCTGGCCGAGCCACGGCCCAGGGAGTCGATCTGCGCGGTGGTTTCTTCCAGTTGGCCGATCAGTTTACGACCAGCAAACCAGGCCAGCGCCAGCAACACCGCCAGCAGCGGCAGCAGAAACAGCAAAATCTCCCAGGTCAGTGCCCTAGCCAGGCCGGTAACCCGCTCCTGCGGGGTCACCAAGCCGACTACCCAGCCCGTGTCGGGCATCACAAACAGGCTGACGCGGCTGGCCTGCTTGAGCTGTTCATCGTTTTCCAGATCAAGGTTGCGAATCGCCCCTGAACTGCTGCTGGCCAACGCCTCCTGCACCGGCTTAAGCCAGCTGTGCTGCTGCGCCAGGCCGGCAAATTTGAGCATGTCGCCGCCCTTGGCCCCGGTCATGCCGGGAAAGTGCAGCACGTTGCCAGCCTGATCGAGGGCAAAGGCATAGCCATCGGTGACCTTGCCCTGCTCGGTGAGAAAGCGCGCCAGATCGTCCAGCAGCAAATCCAGGGTAGCCACGCCGGCAAAGCGTCCTTCAAGCTGATAAGGCACGCTGCAGGTGACCATCGGCACACCGGTCACCGCATCCTGATAAGCCTCTGACCACAGGCACTGGCCAGCCTTGCTGCTGCGCGCGCCGGTGTACCAGGCATCATTGTGGTAACCGGGGCCATCGGCGGCGTTGTAATCGTCGGAATAGGCCAACTGCCCATCACCGCCGCGCGCCCAGAAGAAACTGCGCCGCGCCGCGCCCTCACTAAAGGCATTCGGCTCCGGCCACACGCCGCCACCGGCAATCGCTTTATCACCCTGGCTGTCGATCAGATTGGGCAAGCTGTTGAGGTACAGCGGCTCCTCACGCGGCAGCACTTCGGCCAAGTGCGCCAGGCTGGCCGTCACCCCTTCTATCTTGGCTAACTGCAGCGCCAGCTGACGTACGATGGCGCTGCCGGTCTGCTCAATCAGCTCGCCACTGGCTGCCACCACACGCGGCTGACCACGCAGGGCCATCACGGCAAACACCGCCAGCGCGGTAAGAATCAAAAGGACGACGCAACCCAAGGTCAAACGCTGCGACAACCGGACGGGGACAAAAGCCATGCCATTACTCCTGCGTGGAAAGAATGCTCAAGAGGGACTGCCAGAACTGCTTACGAACCGTTCCTGGTTCCACCAGCAAGATCGGGTACTGCAAATACACCATTGCCTATGCAATTGGCGTACGCGCCGTTTGACCATGAATATGTCAGATACATGCAGTGAGTTATAGATGAATAAGCGCAAGGCGTGGCGCTTAACTCGCGTAGGACCAGTCACCTGTGCGGGTTTGCAGCAGCCAGATGACAGCACAGGTGCATTTGCCTGTACGCGCCAGTCCGTTAAGCTCCATCCATTGCCCCCACCGCACAAGGATGCCTTTTATGCTGCGTATCATCTCCCTGGCCGCCGGCCTTGCCTTGTCCAGCAGCGCCTTCGCCCTGTCGCTGGCCGATCTCTCGCAAAGCGACGCCAGCGGCGGCCTCAAAGACGCCCTCACTCAAGGCGCCAAAGTGGCCGTGCAGCAACTGGGCAAACCCGGCGGCTTCAGCAACAACCCAGACGTGCGCATCGAACTGCCGGGCAACCTCGGCAAAGCCGCAAAAACCATGAAGATGATGGGCATGGGCGCGCAGGTTGAGCAGCTGGAAGCCAGCATGAACAAAGCCGCCGAAGCCGCCGTGCCGCAAGCCCAGACGCTGCTGGTGGACTCGGTGAGAAAAATGACCGTGCAGGACGCCAAAAGCATCCTCGCCGGCTCGAAAGACTCCGCCACCCAGTACCTGAACAAAACCAGCCGCGAACAGATCCGCGCCAAGTTCCTGCCCATCGTCAAGCAAGCCACCGACCAGGTCGGCCTGGCCAAGCAATACAACAACTTCGCCGGCCAAGCCGCGAGCTTCGGCGTGATCGACGCGAAAAGCGCGAATATCGAGAACTATGTAACCGAGCAAGCGCTGGACGGCCTGTTCGCCATGATCGCCGAGCAGGAAGCCAGCATCCGCGAGAACCCGGCTGGTGCGGCGACCAGTTTGCCTAAGGAAACTCTGAAAAAGACTTCCTGACTTTGGCAAAATAGCCGGATTCCACCCGCTGAGTTTTCCGATGAAGCAGATCTCCTTCGCCGATGCTGAGTATGCCGGCAAGCGTAAACAAACCCGACGTGAGCGTTTTCTGATCGAGATGGATCGGGTGGTGCCGTGGAAGGGCCTGATTGCCTTGATCGAACCGCATTATCCGAAGGGTGAAGGCGGCCGGCCGTCATACCCGTTGATGGCCATCTTGCGTGTGCACCTGATGCAGAACTGGTTTGGCTACAGCGATCCGGCGATGGAAGAGTCGCTCTACGAGACCACGATTTTGCGCCAGTTTGCTGGGCTGGGGCTGGAGCGCATCCCGGATGAAACCACCATCCTCAATTTTCGTCGGTTGCTGGAGAAGCACGACCTGGCTACGGGGATTCTGGGCGTCATCAATGATTACCTTGGCAACTGCGGCCTACTGCTGCGCCAGGGCACCATCGTCGATGCCACGATTATCCATGCGCCCAGTTCGACCAAGAATAAGGAAGGTAAGCGCGACCCTGAGATGCACCAAACCAAGAAAGGTAACCAGTACTTTTTTGGCATGAAGGCGCACATTGGCGTGGACGCCGAGTCGGGCTTGGTGCACAGCGTGGTGGGTACCGCCGCCAACGTTGCCGACGTGACTCAGGTCGACCAATTACTGCATGGTGAGGAAACCCATGTGGCCGGAGATGCTGGCTACACCGGTGTCCACAAGCGCCCCGAACATGAAGGTCGAAAAGTGATCTGGTCGATTTCCGCCCGACCTAGTTCGTACAAAAAGCACGGCAAGAAAAGCCTGATTGGCCGAATGAAACGCAAGATCGAATACGCCAAGTCACAGGTGCGCGCCAAGGTCGAGCATCCGTTCCGTGTGATCAAGCGTCAGTTCGGCTACACCAAGGTGCGCTTTCGCGGCTTGGTGAAAAACACAGCCCAGCAGGTCACGCTGTTTGCGCTGTCGAACCTGTGGATGGTGCGCAAACAGTTAATGCTTGCAGGAGAGGTGCGCCTGTAATGCGGGGAATAAACCCTGCGAAGCGCCCCTCAAGGGCAAAACTATGCATTTGAAGGTGAAAAATGGCCTGATTTTCGATTGAGACGCGGTTTTTTTGAGTCATTGAGAAAATCAGCTTGGAAAACGGGACTACTTCAGATCTTCCCTAAGAAGGTGTTTGGGGCGTTGTAAGAGGGGTTGGTAGATGTGAAAAAGCCAGACTGAGTCTGGCTTTTTTGGCACGGCAGAAATTTTATTTATTGAAAAATAAATCTGTCCCCATTTCCCTATTCCATTAGGAACGGCAGGATGCAGATATGGCGGCTATTAGTAATTCCGTAGTACACCTCACGATGAGGTTTAACACTACCGTCCTAGCTGTCGGCACTGGTGTGTTGTACGAGCGCAACGGTCAGCACTTCATTGTTACAGCTTGGCACAACGTCACAGGCCTCCACCCTGAGACAATGAAGCATCTGAGCGCTTCAAAGGCCGTCCCGGATAACATTGTCGTAGGGATTGCCCTAAATATGGAAGGGTATGGAAGTATCCGAATATCAATCGTCCTTCCGCTGGCTGACGATGAAAAAGCTCTTTTTTATATACACCCCATAAACTGGCCAAGAGTTGATGTTGTAGCGATTCCGTTTGATCCCCGAGAGCCTCAAAAGTCTGAAATGTATAACTCTGATGGAGAGCTGAATACGATTTCAATGCGCCTCTCCGATACAAACGCTCTAGGAGTAAAATCGGAAATTTTTCCAATTCAGAAGTTCTTGATTCCTGACTTAGATGTTGCTCAGTCGTGGCTGGATACTGTGGATGTAACAGAAGAGCTTTTTATTCCCGGTTACCCCCATAACGTGCAGGACTATTACTCTCAGCCCGTATGGAAACGAGCGACTATTGCATCATCGGTTCAGAATGGCTGGAACCGAGAGCCTAAATTTTTGATCGATAGCGCATCCAAAAGTGGCATGTCTGGTTCTCCAGTCTTTTATTACAATCCGAATGGCAAAATTCAGATCAGAGGAACGACCCATTACTTCCCACAAGAGATTGCGATCCTGGCTGGAATCTATGTCGGCAGGCTAGGCGTTACCCAAGAAGCAGACCCACAGATTGGTACAGTCTGGCATCAGTCAGTGATCAACGAGATTATTGATGCAGCGTGCTATGAACGACTTTCTTTTGAAATTGAGCTTTCTCCCAGAGAACTCGTGGCGAAAGCAAAGGAGGCGTTAAACGGGTGCTCAAAAGCTGGACTCGAAAATATCAAGAACCCACAAAAGCGATCACGATTCTACGTTCGCCAACACCTGATGAAGCTTGTGTGTGGACGTGCCTCGCCTGAACGCGCGCTTGATGCTGTCTTAGAAGCGGCAGATTCTTACGATGGGCCATTCGATTCCGATGAAGGCGAGTAAATACTAAATACCTAACTAGCTTAGGGCTGATCAAACACTCTTATACTGAACTTCTTCCAGCCTATGTAGCGGTCATATGCTGCAACCGTGGCGTGTATTCAGTCTTTTACTGATGAGCGCTACAGGGCTGGGGCTCTGTCTATCAGTCCACAAAGTTCCGTTACTTTGAGCACTGGCTAAGCAAGTAGCCCGTACAACCGCCGCAACGGTGGATGAAAAAGCGTCCCCCCTACGCCAGGATCACCAATGTGCGGGGCGTAGGGTGGACAACGCGAAGCTTGTCCACCGCATGTTCAAGCCTTCATTACCAACCATCACATGCTCTATCGCCGCCTCTGCTTTTAATGTGATTCAGCCTTTCGCCTTTACGGTGAATCACCTGATTCGCTACGTTTCGGCCTCCTGACGGGATTCGGGGACCGCGTTGTTTGGACGATTTGTGGACAGCAGAGCGGAAGGCAAAGGCAAAGCATCGCGGCCATGGGCCGCTCCTACAGGATTGTGGAGGCCCCGTAGGATGGGTTGAGCAACGCGATACCCATGCGGTTGATTGATGGGTATCGCTGCGCTCCACCCATCCTACGAAGCGCTGGCTTAGCCTTTTTATCATTCGCCCACAATCTCACAGACGACGCCAAACGCCCCATCAGGAGGCCGAGTGGAGTCGTTGTGGAAGGGGTTGAGCGGCATGGATCGAGAGCCGCGATGGGCCAGGGATGGCCCTTCGCGGCGGGCCCCTGGATGCGGATTCCACGCCATTCGGACACTCAGCCCACGCTGATCCGGACACCTGTTCCACGGTCATCCGGACAGGCAGTCGGAGCGCAGCGACGCAGGATATGCATTGTTAGTCTGAGGTGCCCGGCGTCGTCAATTTCTTCGCCCGCCTGCGCATCGACTCTCCCTTCAGGTTGATCCGGTAGGCGTTGTGCACCAGGCGGTCGAGGATGGCGTCGGCCAGGGTCGGATCGCCGATCAGTTCGTGCCAGTTGTCCACCGGCATCTGACTGGTCACGATGGTTGAGCGTTGGCCGTAGCGGTCGTCCAGCAGCTCCAGCATGTCGCGGCGCTGTTCGGTGGTGAACGGTGCCAGGCCCCAGTCGTCGAGGATCAGCAGGTCGGTCTTGGCGTAGCCGCTCATCAGCTTGGCGAAGCGGCCGTCGCCATGGGCCAGGCCCAGTTCTTCCAGCAGCCGCGGTAGGCGCAGGTAGCGCACGCTGTAGCCGTCCCGGCAGGCCTGGTGGGCCAGGGCGCAGGCCAGCCAGGTCTTACCGACGCCGGTCGGGCCGTTGATGATCAGGTTGAGGCCGTCGCGTAGCCACAGACCGCTGCTCAGCTGGAGGATCAGCGCCTTGTCCAGCCCGCGCGGGGCGCGGTAGTCGATGTCTTCGAGGCAGGCGTTGTGCTTGAGCCGGGCCTGGCGCAGGCGGCTGCTCAGGCGCTTGTCGTCGCGCTCGGTCAGCTCGCGGTCGACCAGCAGGCCGAGGCGTTCTTCGAAGCTCAGGCTGTCGATGTCGGGCGTTTTCAGTTGTTCGGCGAGGGCTTTGAGCATGCCGTGCAGGCGCAGGGTCTGGAGCTTATCTAGGGTTGGATGGGGCAGCATGGTGGGGTTCCTTGGGTTCAGTGGTAGTAGCCGGGGCCGCGCAGGTTGGCATGGTCGTCCGGTAGCAGGGGCAGGTTCTGTTGAGTCAGCGGCAGGTTTTCCAGGCCTTGGCGCAGGATCGATTCGAGGCTCTTGTAGCTACAGGCACCGAGGCTCAGGGCGCGTTGGCAGGCGGCTTCCAGCCGCTCTTCGCCGTGGTGCTTACCCAGGCGCAGGATGCCCAGGCAGGCCCGGTAGCCATGCTGTGGATGCACGCGCCGTTCGAGGATGTGGCCGATCACCCCGGCGGTGTTCGGGCCGGTCTGCTCGGCCCAGCGGATCAGCCGTTGCGGCGTCCACTCGGCATGCTCGCGATGGCTCTTGGGCATGTGCTCGGTCTGCGTGCTGTGCCGGCCTTTGTGCAGGGAGCGTACGTGGCTGGCCACCCGCTGGTTGGCGTGGAAGCACTCCACGGTGCGCGCCGTCAGACGCACCTCCAGCTGCTTCTTCACCAACTGGTAGGGCACCGAGTAGTAATGCCCATCGACCTCGACGTGGTAGTCGATGTGCACCCGCGCCTTCTTCCACTCGGCATAGACGTAGGGCTGCTCCGGTAAAGGCCGCAGGGCCGGGCGATCCAGGCTGTCGAAAGCCGCCTGGCGGGAGCCCGGTAGCTTCTTGAACGGCCGTTGGTTGAGTCGCTCCAGCAGCACGGCGATGGCCCGGTTGAGTTCGTCCAGGGAGAAGAACTGGCGATGGCGCAAGGCGGCGAGGATCCAGCGCTCGACCACCTGCACGCCGACCTCGGCCTTGGCCTTGTCGCGGGGCTTACGCGCCCGCGCCGGCACCACCGCCACGCCATAGTGCTCGGCCAAGTCGCGGTAGCTGGGGTTGATGTCCGGTTCGTAGCGATGGGCCTTGCTCACCGCACTGCGCAGGTTGTCCGGCACCACGATCTCCGGCACCCCGCCGAGGAAGGCGAAGCAACGGGCATGGGAGCCCAGCCAGTCCGGCAACTACTGCGACCAGGTGGCCTCGGCGAAGGTGTAGCTGGAGGCACCGAGTACCGCGACGAATACCTGCGCCTGGCGGATCTCGCCGCTGTGACGGTCGATCACCGGCATCGTCTGACCTGCGTAGTCGACGAACAGCTTTTCGCCGACGCGGTGCTCCTGGCGCATCACCACATCGACCTTGCCGGCCCAGGCCCGGTAGTGCTCGCAGAACCAGCTGTACTGGAAGCCCTGTGGCTGGCCCAGCCGATACTCCTGCCAGAGCAGCGCCAGGGTCACGCCTGGTCGGCGCAGCTCGGCATGCACCCAGGCCCAGTCGGGAGTTGGTCGTTGCTCAGAGGGGATCTCCGGCGGTGGCGGGAACAGGCGCCGCTCCAGCTCGGCGTCGGACAACTCAGTAGGGAGCGGTCAGGAGAGGCCGCAGGCCGTGAATCGGCAAAGGTAATCACCGGCACTGCTGTGACCTATGCCCAGACTGCGGGAGATCTTACGGACAGACAGCCCGCAATCGAACTTGAGGCGCAACACCTCACGGATTTTACGCATGGATAAACGCTCCACGACGACCTCTCTGCTTCGAAAAAGAGGCCAATGGTAGTGAATAAATCCTGCGTAGCTGCCTGCCAGAAAGTGTCCGGATGGCTGTGGAATCAGTGTCCGGATGCTCGTGGAATGGGTGTCCGGATCAGCGTGGAATCACTGTCCGGATGTGCGTGGAATGGGTGTCCGAGTCAGCGCGGAATCCGCACCCCTGGAGCAATGATGGAACGAGGAAACAGAGCGAAGCACAGTAACAGCCGAAGGCTGGCCCGCAGGGTGAGCGAAGCGAATCAAGTCGAGCGCAGCGAGACCCGGATGCAAGGGGCAAGACCTCTTGGTTACTTCTGGGGCGTTTGCCAGAAGTGACCCGCCGTAAGGGCGAAACGAAGCGCAGCGGAGTGATAGCCGCAGGCTGGCCCGCAGGGCGAGCGCAGCGAGTCAACCGGCAGGCCACACAACACATAAGCGGCGCAAAAAAACGGCAAAGACCAAGTCCAAAAACCACAAAGCATCGCGGCCATGGGCCGCTCCTACAGAATTGTGGAAGCCCCGTAGGACAATGAGATGGACTCCTCCCTCCTACGGCGTCTATGCGCCAGACTGAGGTTGTCACAACCAAACAGCCACGAAGGGAGGAGTCACCATGAAACTTAAGCGAATCGGCATCGATTTGGCAAAACAGGTTTTTCAAGTTCATGGCGTCGATAGCCACGAGCAGGTGAAGTGCCGTAAGCAGCTCAAGCGTTCACAGATGCTGGATTTCTTCCGCCAACAAGAGCCGTGCCTGGTGGCGATGGAAGCCTGTGGTAGTTCGCATTACTGGGCGCGCGAGCTAGGCAAGTTGGGGCATGAAGTGCGGTTGATTGCGCCGCAGTTCGTCAAACCCTACGTCAAGAGTGGTAAGAACGACGCCAACGACGCGGAGGCGATTTGCGAGGCTGCCAGCCGACCCACGATGCGTTATGTCGCGGTGAAGAGTGCCGACCAGCAAGCTGGGCAGTCGGTGCACCGGATCAGAAGCCGGTTAATCAGGGCGCGTACAGCGTTGGTTAACGAGATACGTGGCTTGCTTGGCGAGTTCGGTTTGGTTGCGAGTCGCCAGGGAATAGCGGCCACCCGCGCGTTGCTGCAGCAGGCGCTGGACGAACACCAGACATTACCGGGCGAGCTGCACGAAATGCTGGAGCTCTTGCGTGATGAGCTGCAGGGACAGGATGAGCGAATCAAACAGCTGGACGGCATGCTTCACCGTCAGGTTAAGACGGATGAGCGTGTCCAGCGTTTGCTGCAGGTGGAGGGCGTTGGCCCGATCAGCGCGACTGCCGTGGTGTCTGCAGTGGGTGATGCACGGCAGTTCAGTTCGGGCAGACAGTTCGCGGCCTGGCTGGGATTAGTGCCGAGCCAGCATTCAAGTGGCGGCAAAGAACGTCTGGGGCACATCAGCAAAAAGGGTGACTGTTACCTGCGCACGTTATTGGTCCATGGCGCTCGTGCGGTGCTGAAGACCTGTAAGGAAAAGACGGATCGACGCAGCACCTGGCTGCAGCAGTTGCAGTGTCGACGCAACACAAATATCGCCACGGTCGCCCTGGCGAACAAGAATGCCCGGATCATCTGGGCAATCCTCAGCAAGGGGGAAGACTATCAACCTGCTGAGGCGTAAACCTGAAGTACCCAAGCAGGAATGAAGTGACACCGTAGAAGATCCACCACGATTGCACAGTGACATGCAGTGATGACGAACCGGTCGAGCCGGCATGTGTAAAACCTGCTTTACCCACAGGCCCTCTGTAAACCAAGGCCGCTAGGGCGATCAGGAACACATGAGCGGATATTCATCATGGCTCAAGGCACCCAACGCCTTATTAGAAGCCGGATATACGGAAGCAGTCGTACCTAGGTTCGTTGGATGTGTATTTCACTGGCAAAACGGGAGGAGTCCATATATGGGTTGAGCAACGCGATACCCATGGGGTTTTGATTGATGGGTATCGCTGTGCTCCACCCATCCTATGCAGCGTTGGTTTGGCTTCAGCAGTTTGCCGGAGGCCGTGGTGGTGGTCGCCGAACAGAAAGCCAGCATCTGCAAGAGCCCGGCTAGCATGGCAAGCAGCCGGGCCAATGCGGTGGTTGGTGCATTGCATAACGGGTTGGCTGCAGGTGAAAAAGCCAGACCGTAAAGCCTGGTTTTGCTTTTGCGCTACCTACTTTGAGGTGCTCGACTGCGCGCTCAGACCTGTTGCCGAAAGCACGCTGCCGCGCACCAGCGCCATACACCATTGTTTAGAGCTTTACCGTTTGCTCCAATTGCGCCGCGCAGCTGCGGGCTTGGCTGAGCATCGCGCCAAAGGGCTCACTCACCAGCTCATCGTGGCCCAGCCAGCTTACCTTCTGAGTCAGGCGGTAGTGATAGCGAATGCCACCGCTGGTCTTTTCCCCATCCAAGTCGAGGTCGTACCAGGGCGAGCGAACTTCGCAGCGCTGGATCGGTTTATCCATCTGCGCACCGGTCAAGGTGACGGTGTAATCGACCGTGTCCGGGACGCCCACGTAGAGGTCGGCATGTTGATCGTTGCGCCGATAGTTGAGCAGGTCGGCCCATTTATCGTTGAGATAGGAATCCCTGTAGAAGTAGCCGCCGTCAAGCTTCTCAAGTGCCCGCTGATTGGTCATTGATACCTTGACGCTGTAGCGCTCGGGCATTAAAAAGCCCAAGCTTTCGCGATGGACTTTGCAGTCGCTGACTTCCATCCCGAAGTTGTCGCAGATGTTCTGATCGGAAGCGGTGGCGCCTTGATAGCTATCGGCCAGGCTCAACTGCATCAACGCCTGGCGAGCAAATACAACTGTGGCCTGTGTAACGGCGTGCCCAGCTTTATCAAAATGCGCCTGTTTATCGAGACGAATGCTGACGTCAGGACGCTCCAGGGCAATGTGTTCTTCACGCACCTGCCCTTGTACGTCGCTTACCAACGCCCAGCGGTCCTGAATGTCAGACATTGTCTGGCCAGGGGCAAACACGGGGTTGGTGGGGTCCAGCCACCAGACCTGGTCGGCAACTTGGGCCCGCACGATTGCATGATTGGGTGCATGGGTGCCTGGGATCAACAATGATTCGACTACATCGCCCCGGCTGACCCAGGCGATTTCGGCGCTAATGCCACTGGCCCTGAGCATGGCGGTCAGCAGCGTCGCCAGGTCCTTGCAATCGCCATAACCGCGCTGCTCGATTTCCTGCAGATTGAACGGCACATAGCCGCGCTCAGAAGCCCGCCAGTCACCCAGGTAGCGGTACTGCGCATTTAGATGCTGCATCAGTTCGGCCACCTGTTGTGCTGGCGGCAGGCCTTTTACAGCCGCGACTACCAGGGCGCTTTCAGGCGGCAGTTCGGCGCTGATTATTTGGCTGTAGCGTTGCGCTAGATCGCCAAAGTAGCGCTGTACTTGCAGGGTACTGCCAAGCTCAATGCGTGGAATACGGCGTATGTAGGCATTCTCTGATTCATTGATGTAGCTGTTAAACACCGGCGCTCTTTGTTCGATATCCAGTGCCTTGCCATCGGCTGATGCAGAGATGGTGAAATCGTCCATCAACTCGCTGCGCCACTGGATAGGCTGCTCGGCGGTGAAGCGTGCCTTGAAACGGTCCCGGCGAACGCCGCTGGGTTCAAACCGCAAGGTGTAATGGAACTCGCTGAGCAGAGGTGGCGCAGCACTGCGCTCACGCACGGTATAACGAACTTGAGTACCCACGCGCAGCGCCGGAAAGGCCAGCGATGTTTGTTTTTCGCGGGAGAAACCCTGATCAGGGTTGGGCGCCGTGCGTGTATCGATCTGCGTTTCATGCAGCGGCGTCGGTTGGCCGCCAGGCTGCACATACTCGGCGTTGATCACCTCAAATTCGTCGGTTTCGACATAACTGAAATCAATGCGCGAGAGCATTTCACGGCCCAGCGGTTTGAGAATGGTATAGCGATAGGTGGTCGTGCAGTCGGTTGTGACATCACGACTGAAGTGGCAGTGCATATCAATATCACTGGCCAGCGGTGCCTCGGCCAAAGGCTGGAGCGCAGCCGATACGCTGTGCGTAACCGCGATCAGAGTGATGCCAATCAGCGGTCGGTAGAACGAAAAACTCTGCATAAACGCCTATGTAAAACGGTGCCACGGGCACCGAAAGGCCGGCGATGATCGCCCCAATGAAAATCAATCGCAACAAAAAATATCAACTTTCTGAGCCCGCAGGTTCACTGTAAAGGCCCGAGATAGACGCCTAAACCCCAAAACCTGAGCATCTCAAGACGTTCATTCGTAGCTGTTTTTAATCGGGCGCACATAAAAAAGCCAGACCCGCAGGCCTGGCGTTTGAGGAGGCAACCACTAGCGCGTTAGCGCGCGTGTGAATCCGCTTCCTTGACCCGGAACCAGGCCGCGTACAGCGCCGGCAGGAACAGCAAGGTCAGCGCCGTGGCCACGATCAGGCCGCCCATGATGGCCACGGCCATCGGCCCGAAGAACACGCTGCGCGACAGCGGGATCATCGCCAGTACCGCCGCCAGGGCGGTCAGCACGATAGGCCGGAAGCGCCGTACGGTAGCTTCGATAATCGCGTGCCAACGGTCCATGCCGGCGGCGATGTCCTGCTCGATCTGGTCGACCAGAATCACCGAGTTGCGCATGATCATCCCCGACAAGGCGATGGTGCCGAGCATGGCCACAAAACCGAACGGCTGACGGAAAATCAGCAGGAACAGCGTCACGCCGATCAGCCCCAGCGGCGCGGTGAGAAACACCATGGCCGAGCGCGAGAAGCTCTTCAGTTGCAACATCAGCAGGGTCAGCACCACCACGATAAACAGCGGTACGCCGGCGTTGACCGAGGCCTGGCCACGAGTGGAGTCTTCCACGGTACCGCCGACGTCTAGCTGGTAGCCGTCTGGCAATTGCGCACGGATCGGTTCGAGGGTCGGCAGAATCTGTTTGACCAGGCTGGCCGGCTGTTCCTTGCCATATACGTCGGCGCGTACAGTGACAGTTGGCAGGCGGTTGCGGTGCCAGATGATGCCTTCCTCGAAGCCATATTCCAGGGTGGCGATCTGCGACAGCGGCACGCTGCGACCATTGTCGGTGGGCACCGCCAGGCTTGGCAGCAGGCCGAGTTCCTGACGCTCACTGAGGGTGCCGCGCAGGAGGATTTCAATCAGCTCATTGCCCTCGCGGTACTGGCTGACTGGCGAGCCGGTCAGCGAGCTTTGCAGGAAGCGCGACAGGTCAGCGGTGCTGACGCCAAGGGCGCGGGCGCGTTCCTGGTCGATGTTCAGGCGCACCACTTTGCTCGGCTCTTCCCAGTCCAGGTGCACGTTGCTCACATGGCTGTTCTCGCGCACCTTGTCGGCGACTTGACGGGCCAGCTGGCGCACTTCGTCGATATGCTCGCCCGAGACGCGGAACTGCACCGGGTAACCCACGGGCGGGCCGT
Source organism: Pseudomonas sp. C7.1 (assembly GCF_056312395.1). Taxonomy (NCBI): domain Bacteria; kingdom Pseudomonadati; phylum Pseudomonadota; class Gammaproteobacteria; order Pseudomonadales; family Pseudomonadaceae; genus Pseudomonas; species Pseudomonas sp. C7.1. The sequence goes on from NZ_JBWDTL010000003.1 coordinate 2,594,686, forward strand.
TCTCCAGACGCGAGATGCGCGTGCGCAGGGTCGGGAATTCGTCGTTCAGCACCTCAATCAGCCAGGTGCGGATCTTCTCGCGGTCTTCGATGCTTTTCGCCAGCACCACAAACTGGGCAAAGCTGGCGGCCGGCAGTTGCTGGTCCAGCGGCAGGTAGAAGCGCGGCGAGCCGGTGCCGACATAGGCGACAAAGTTGTCGATGCCTTCATGGCCACTGAGCAGCTGTTCCAGACGCTTGGCCTGCTCTTCGGTTGCGGCCAGGGACGCGCCTTCGCTGAGCTTGAGGTCGACCATCAGTTCCAGACGGCCGGAAGCCGGGAAGAACTGCTGCGGGACAAAGCGGAACAACAGGATGGAGCCGACAAACAGCGCAATCGTCAGCACGATCACGGTTTTACGCCGGCGTACACACCACTCCACCGCCGTGCGCACGCGCCGGTAGAACGGCGTGCCGTAGGGGTCGTGGCCGTCGGCGCTGCCGCCGTGCTTGGCCGCGTGCAGCTTGGCCAGATCAGGCAGCAGCTTGGCGCCCAGGTAGGGCACAAACACCACGGCAGCGATCCACGACACCAACAGGGCAATGGCCACCACCTGGAAGATCGAGCGGGTGTATTCACCGGTGCCGGACTGCGCGGTGGCAATCGGCAGGAAGCCGGCGGCGGTGATCAGGGTGCCGGTGAGCATGGGGAAGGCGGTGCTGGTCCAGGCATAGCTGGCCGCTTTGATGCGGTCGTAGCCCTGCTCCATCTTGATCGCCATCATCTCCACCGCAATGATCGCATCGTCCACCATCAGGCCCAGCGCCAGCACCAGGGCGCCGAGGGAAATCTTGTGCAGGCCGATGCCGAGGTAGTACATGGCGGCAAAGGTCATCGCCAGCACCAGCGGAATCGACAGTGCCACCACCAGACCGGTGCGCAGACCGAGGGAGAAGAAGCTCACCAGCAGCACGATGATCACCGCCTCGGTGAGCACGCGCACAAACTCGCCTACGCCGGTTTTCACCGCTGCGGGTTGGTCGGAAACCTTGTTCAGCTGCATACCGGCCGGCAGGGTTTCCTGCAGGCGGGCGAACTCGCCTTCCAGGGCTCGGCCCAGCACCAGGATGTCGCCACCGGCTTTCATCGATACGGCCAGGCCAATGGCGTCTTCGCCCATGTAGCGCATGCGCGGCGCGGGTGGATCATTGAAGCCGCGCTTAACCTCGGCGACATCGGCGATGCGGAAGGTGCGGTCGGCCACGCGAATCGGGAAGTTGCGGATTTCCTCGACCGTCTCGAAGCGCCCGGTGACGCGCAGTTGCACGCGGTCCGAGGCGGTCTCGAAGAAACCCGCCGCAGCAACAGCGTTCTGTTCTTCCAGCGCCTGCTGTACGGCGGCCAGCGGCAGGCCGAGAGTGGCCAGTTTGGTGTTGGACAGCTCGATCCACACCTTCTCATCCTGCAGGCCGAGCAGGTCAACCTTGCCGACGTCCTTGACGCGCTGCAGCTGCAGCTGGACGCGGTCGGCGTAATCCTTGAGTACGGCGTAGTCGAAACCTTCACCGGTCAGCGCGTAGATATTGCCGAAGGTGGTGCCGAATTCGTCGTTGTAGAACGGCCCCTGAATGCCCTGGGGCAAGGTGTAGCGAATATCACTGACCTTCTTGCGCACTTGGTAGAACAGCTCGGGAATGTCTTCAGAGTGCATCGAGTCGCGGGCGACAAAGGTGACCTGGGATTCACCCGGGCGCGAGAACGAGATGATCTTGTCGTAGTCGCCGGTCTCCATCAGCTTCTTTTCGATGCGCTCGGTGACCTGGCGTGAGACTTCCTCGGCGCTCGCCCCTGGCCAGTTGGTGCGCACCACCATGGCCTTGAAGGTAAAGGGCGGGTCTTCGCTCTGGCCCAGCTTGGTATAGGAAATGCCCCCCACCACAGCCAGCAGCAACATGAGATATAGGACGATCTGGCGGTTGCGCAGCGCCCAGGCGGACAGGTTGAAATCCATCGGGCTTACTCCTCGACCGTCAGGCCGGCCTTGGCCGTCAGCTGCACCGCACGGTTGTCGCGGTCAACCGGACGCACCTGTTGGCCTTCACGCAGCACCTGACCACCGGCTGCGACCACCCAATCGGTGGCTTGCAGACCTTCGAGCACCGGCACGGTTTTCTCGCCATAGGCACCAATGCGCACGTCAGTACGCTTGAGGGTGGATTTCTTCGGATCGACCACCCAGACGTAAGGCTGGCCCTTCTCCGCCGTCACGGCCGACAGCGGCACGGCCAGTGGCACTTCGCCGGTGTGGGCGATAAACACACGGGCGCTCTGGCCCAGTTCGGCCGGCACCTTGCCTTCTACGAAAGCCACGCGAGCAGCGAAGGTGCGCGACTGCGGATCGGCCGCTGGCGACATCTCGCGAATACGACCGGGGAAGCGCTGATCCGGCTGCGACCACAGCTCAACCGCGACATCCTGACCGACCTTAAAGCGCTCGAAAGCTTGCTCCGGCAGGTTGATCAGCACTTCACGCTCGCCGTCAGCCGCCAGGATAAATACGGTTTGCCCAGCGGCAACCACCTGGCCGACTTCAACCATGCGCCGCGCCACCACACCATCCTGCGAGGCACGCAGCACGGCATAGCCGGCCTGATTGTTGGCCACGTTGAACTCAGCGCGCACCTGTTTCACCCGCGCTTCACCGGAGCGGTAGGTATTTTCGGCATTGTCGTACTGCGAACGGCTGACCAGGTTGCGCGCCAGCAGGGTTTTGTAACGATCACGCTCGGCGCGCACCAGCTGCAGGTTGGCCTCGGCCGACGACACCTGGGCACGGATGGCTTCCAGCTGCAGGCGCACGTCTTGGGGGTCCAGCTCAGCCAGGGGCTGATCCTTCTTCACCCGCGCGCCGACATCGACCAGGCGCTTGGCTACCTTGCCACCGATACGGAACGCCAGCTCCGGCTCCAGGCGCGCACGCACCTCACCGGGGTAGGCATCCATTAGGTCGCCAGCCAGTTGCGGCTGCACCACCATGGCCGGGCGCACGGCAACCTTGGCGGGCTCGCCATTACCGCAAGCGCCAAGCAACAGGATAAGACTGACAGGCAACGCAACAGACAGTGCATGACGAAACATGATGACTAACCTTTGTGGAGGCTTTTGAATATTTATACTGACGGGTATAGTAAAAATAGCAAACTCACTAGTCCAGTATTAAAAACGACCAATGCCAAACAAAGTGTTGCCCCCCAGCGGCCCCGGCCGCCCTAAAGACCTCGCCAAGCGCAAAGCCATTCTGGAAGCAGCGAAGACCCTATTCCTTAGCAATGGCTATGACGGTAGCAGCATGGATGCGATTGCTGCGGAAGCCGGGGTCTCCAAGCTCACGGTGTACAGCCACTTCACCGACAAGGAGAAGCTGTTTGCCGCCGCCGTGCAGTCCAAATGTGAGGAGCAACTGCCAGAGTTGCTGTTCGAGCTGAACGGCGAAGTGTCGGTAGCACAGCTGCTGCTGAATATCGGCCGAGGCTTCAATGAGCTGATCAACAGTCGTGAGTCGGTGGAGCTGCACCGGGTGATGGTGAGCCTGGCGGCGCAGGACTCCAAGCTCTCGCGGATGTTCTACGAAGCTGGCCCGCAGCGCGTGCTGCACGGCATGGAAGAGTTGCTGCGCCGCGCCGACCAGAGCGGCAAGCTACGCGTGCCTGACCCGCTGAGCGCGGCGGATCAGTTTTTCTGCCTGATCAAGGGCGGCGCCAACTTCCGCCTGCTGATCGGCTGCGGCGAAGCGCTGCAGGGCGCAGCAGCCGAAGCCCATGTGCGCGATGCGGTTGAGGTCTTTCTGCGCGCCTTCCGCGCCGATTAAGCCTCGCAGGTTGGCGCTGAGCGTGCGAAGCCCAACGCAAGGACGCTGCATGTGTTGGGCTTCGCGCCTCAACCCAACCTACACAATTCTGCCGGTTGTAGCCTGGATGCAATCCAGGGACGCTTACCTCAAAGATTCCAGGCTACTTCACGGCGCGGCGAGCAAACTTACTCGCTGGCGGCTTGTAGCTTCTTCTTCGGGTAGATGTCATAACGGCTGGATTTGCCTTCCAGGGCATAGCCCGGCTTGGCACCGTCGATCAGCGGGGCCTTACGCGGGCGCTTGACCACTACCCGATGACTGGCCAGGTTCAGCGCGGCCTCCAGCAGCGCCGGGGCATCCAGGTCGTCACCGACAAAGGGCCGGAATAGGCGCATCTCTTTTTTCACCAGCGCGCTCTTGTCGCGGTGCGGGAACATCGGGTCGAGGTAGATGACCTGGGGCGGCTCGCCCTGCCAGCCGCGCATCAGCTCGATGGCGTTGCCGCCCCGCAACTGCATCTGCGCGGTAATCGGCGCCACGTCACGATCCAGCGCAGCACGCGCCAGGCCGTCTTCCAGCAGCGCGGCAATCAGCGGCTGACGCTCGATCAAGGTCATGCGGCAACCCAGGCTGGCCAACACAAAAGCATCGCGGCCCAGGCCGGCCGTGGCATCCAGCACAGTCGGGCGCACTCCAGCCTGCACACCAACCGCCTTGGCAATCATCTGCCCGCTGCCGCCACCGAATAGCCGGCGATGCGCCACCGCGCCTTCGACAAAATCCACTTTCACCGGCCCTGGCGCCTGCGGCCCCAGCTCCACCAGCTGCAAGCCGCCCTCACCCAGTTGCAGAACAAACTCACTGTCGCCGTCCAGCGGTAAACCCAGGCGTGTGGCCCAGGCTTCAGCTGCCGCCTGCAGATGGGGAGCCAGGGCCTGCATACGAATTCTGGCTATTAGCCGCTCATCACTCATCAGAAAATGTGCTCAAAAATCACTTAATTAACCGTTTGAAAGACCGACAACCGTTTGAGCGGCATTTTGCCAGACCCGGCAGCTTCCAGCCGCACCGAGTTCGCCATGTTCGATGTGACTTCAGCCCCACGTAAAGCGGGCTAGGCGCTAATCGGGATCAGAAAAACACCATCGACTCTCAACGCGCCGCTAATCCACCCAACAAAATCGGCCTGCAATAGGGCCGACGCGCAGTAGATCAGAACCAGGTTTTTAGCGGCACATCCGCCACAACCCCATATCCACATGAAAGTGGTCACGATGGGCCGCGTTGTATTCCGGCCCCAGAGTGGTGTTGAAACGTTTGCAGGCGGCCTGCTGCACCTGACGCAGAAACTCGGCGTTCTTGCCCTGCTTGGGCCAATCCTGCAGCACGCTGATGCGCCGGCCATCGGCCAAACGAAAGCCGACGATATCCAGCGCATTGGCCGAAGCATGCTGGCTGCGCCGCTGACTGCCGGCAATGGTGCGACAAGCAAAACTACCGACATGCTCAACCCGCGCCACCCGCTGGCCGAAAACGGCCTGAGCCGCCGGCTGCAAATCATGCTGCTCAAACAGAGCAAAGGCCGCCGCCAGCGGGCAACTGGCAATAAAACTGCTGCTGAAAGCGACGCCTGCGCTGTGAACCCGCAGGGTGTTATTCAGCGGACAGGCCACCTCCGGGCTGCTGTCGGCTTGCGGGGTAAAGCGCAGTGAGGAGGTATTCAAGACCTGCTGGCACAGCGCCGGATCATCCTGCAACCGCCAGAGCTTAAAGCTGGTCAGCAGGTTCGGCGTCTCGCGAATATCCAGCACCGCCCATGGGTTCCAACGCGGCGGCACATCGAGCCAGCCACGCCAAATCGCCAGCAACAGGCCGGCGAGCACTACACAAAGAAGCAGAAAAGTACGGAAGAAAGTCATGGGGCGCAGACTATCAGAGCAGGCCCAACTGCTCGACCTGATCCTCTAATTGCACCTGCGGCAAGGTCAGCAACCCCGGCAGACGCAACATCAATTGCTGATGAAAACGCTGCGCCAGCTGCGGAGCCAGGCGGTTGTCCGAGGTGTGCAAAAAGACGTAAGGCGTGCGACCTTCTTCGATCCAGCCCGCCACCTTGTCCAGCCAGGGCGCCATAAACGGATCATTGGCTTGCAGCTCGGGATGACCGATAAAACGCAACTGCGGTGACTGGCTAAAAGCCGTAGGCCGCAGTGGCAGGCGCGGCTTCTTGGCCTGCGCATGCAACACCGCCGGCGCTGTGGATACACAACTGAACAGCGCCCGCGAATCCAGACAAATGCGTTCGATGCCGCGCTCATGCAGCAGGCGATTAAGGCTGCGCTCCTCCTCGCCTTTGGCAAAGAACGCCGGATGCCGCACCTCGACGGCCAGCTCCTCAGCCTGCCAGGGCTCGATAAACGCGGCCAATTCCGCCAAACGCTGCGGGCCGAAACTCGCCGACAACTGCAACCAGAACGGCGCCACCCGTTTACCCAGCGGTGCCAGCAAGCAGCGGAAATCTTCGGTGGCGCTCAGTTGCTCACGCAGATCGCCGTTATGGCTGATCTCACGGGGCAGCTTGGCGCAAAAACGCAGATGCGCCGGCATGCGCTCAGCCCAGCGCGTCACCGTCTCGGCCGAGGGCTGTGCATAGAAAGTGGTATTGCCCTCAACGGCGTTGAACACCTGGGCATACAGCGGCAGAAAATCGGCGCTGCGACTGCCCTCCGGATACAAAGAACCGCGCCAGGCGGGCTCGCTCCATGACGGGCAACCGAGGTAGTAAGGCAACATTAATTTGAAGACCGTTGAGAAATGTAGCGAGCGAAGGCTAGGCGAGATCAGCCGAGGAAGCGCAGTGTACGAGTTGTACATGAGCATTCCGAGGCTGATATCAACGCGGCATAGCCGAGCGCAGTAGTTTCGCAACGGTCTTCTAGGCGTAAAGATCGAGACCCAGCACTTGCTGAGCATCCATCTCGCTAGCGAAACTGGCAGTTGAGTTGTAGCTGGCCAATGCCTGGGCGGCGCGGTTATTCAGGGGCGGCTGGTACAGCTGGTCTTGCAGGCGCGACGGCAGGTTGTCGCTGCTGGCGTTACTGGCTTCGACCTTGCGCGTTTGGGCAACCGGCTCGAAACCTTGGGTACTGGCGGGGGATGCGGGCTGCTGACGACTTTCCTCGATCTCGCGCTGTGCTTCGCGAAACGGCGTAACCGCAGAGCCCGGGCGGGCACTGCGGTCTGGCGAATAAGAGGAGGTAAAACCGTCGATACGCATCAATTACTGCTCGGCCTGCTTAGCCAACGATGGATACATGTGATGGCAATTTAGCCCCCGCAGACCGGCTTGGCAATCAAGCGCGGTGCAACGCGGCAATATGCGCGACAGAAGGTGCGCCAATGCCCAGCGGTTTAAACCGGAGCCTTGGGCGTGGCCACTTGGTCACGCAGGTATACCGGCTGCGCCAGGTCAGCCACCACCGCCTCACCACGGGCCCAGGCAAAGCGCGCCAGACTGAGCAGGTCTTCTGCGTGAGGCAGCATGGCGGCATCCTGCCCACTGACGGCAACGGGGATACGCGCAGCAAAGGTGCCCCAGCCAGTGCCCGCCGCAAACCAGTCACCGCTAGCATCGCCTGGCAAAACGGCGCGCTCCGGCGGCAATACAGCCTCGACGCCGGCCAGACGCATTTCGCCCCGCTCGGCGCGGTAGCAGCCCCAATAGACTTCATCCATACGGGCATCGATGGCTGCGGCCACCTGCTGCGCGCCGTGCTCGCGCAAGCTGCGCTGCGCCAACACAGCCAGGTTGGACACCGGCAACACCGGGCGTTCCAGGGCAAACGCCAGGCCCTGCACCACGCCGATGGCGATACGCACGCCGGTAAAAGCGCCCGGACCACGGCCAAAGGCAATCGCATCCAGCGCCGACAACGGCACTCCGGCAGCGGCCAGCAGCTGCTTGACCATCGGCAGCAAACGCTGGGCATGCATGCGCGGAATCACTTCGTAATGGCTGAGCACCTGGCCGTTATGCAGCAGGGCAACAGAGCAGGCTTCGGTGGCGGTATCCAGGGCCAGGAGAGTGGTCATTGCATTCGGACAGGTGACGAAATGGACCGGCATTAGAACGGCTTGAGGCTTTTTTTTCCAGCCCAATCATTAGGGTCTGTCACGCGAGCAGACTTACAGCACCATAGGCAGCAGCGGACCAGAATCGGCCCGCTGCTGCCTGAGCAACGCGTGCTTACCAGGCTTCGATAACGGTCTTGGCGTCCCAGCCCTGCAAAGGCGCCTTGGACCAGGTGCCGTAACTGGCGTTGGGGAAGACGATCCACTCGGCGCCCCATTTGTCTGCTTCAGCGGCGACGGTGGCGCGCTGATCAGCCAATGGTGTCTTGCGGAAACGCCCATCGAAGTCATGCAACGTATCGCCCAGCAGCAGCACAACCTGATGATCGGCACTGACGATGGCGCGGCGCTCGACCTTGGGTGGGCCCAGCAGCAGTACGCTTTCTTCAGATATCTGCGGCAGCCCCAGCTTTTTCAGAGTGGCGAGGGTGTACTTCTTCTGCTCTTCGGCACGGTCCGAAATGTAGCGAATGGTCACTCCGAGCTTATCGGCGTGCTCGAGAAACTTCTTCGCGCCGGGGATCAGCACCGGGGTGCCGTCGCGCTCCCAGGGCAACCAGGTATCCCAGGCGTCATAGGTGTGGCAGTTGGCCAGGTCGCGCGCCAGCAGGGCGCTGTTATCAATAACGGTTTCATCCAGGTCGGTAACGATGGCTAGCTTGGAGGGGTCTTTCGCCGCCGCCACTGCCGCATCCAACTTCAGTGTTGCGATGTTGTAGGCCTGCAGCTGCAGGGCCTGGACTTCCGCCGATTGCTGCTGGAAACGCAGGCCCATGGTGAACTCGGCTACAGCGCAGTCCGTCTTGGGTGTCGCCGGGGTCTCGGCAAAGGCTGCAGAACTCCCCACCAGCGCTAACGCTAGGCCCAACCAGATGGCACTCTTTGCTGTTTTCTTGGTCATTGAATGCGCTCTCTTCCTTTGTATGGGTTAAGGCTTAAAGTCTACGACCACTTCATCGTGGTATAGACCAGAACCGATGCTAGCTTAGGCGAGCAAGATTACTGTTCTATGAACGACGCTTAGCGAGTCCAGCGCGCCAACCGCACAAACGCCAACGGCCCGCAAAATCGAGCCGTTGGTTGACTACATTAAGGCTTAGCTGAGCGCAGCGAGCACCTTGGCCGTGATCTCGTCGACCGAGCCAACGCCGGCGATGGCGCTGTACTTCGGCGTGCCGTCAGCGGCGGCGAGCTTCTGGTAAAAGTTCACCAGCGGCTTGGTTTGCGAGTGATAGACCGACAGGCGATGACGCACGGTTTCTTCCTTGTCGTCTTCACGCTGGATCAGCTCATCACCGGTTTCGTCGTCAATACCGGCGACTTTCGGCGGATTGTGCTCGGTGTGATAGACGCGACCCGATGCCGGGTGCACGCGGCGACCAGCGATGCGGCCGACGATTTCTTCGTCGTCCACGGCGATTTCGACTACGTTGTCGATCACTACACCGGCTTCCTTCAGGGCTTCAGCCTGAGGAATGGTGCGCGGGAAGCCATCGAAGAGGAAACCATTGGCGCAATCTGCTTGGGCGATGCGCTCTTTGACCAGATTGATGATCAGGTCATCGGAAACCAGACCACCACTGTCCATTACGCTTTTGGCAACCAGGCCCAGCTCAGTGCCGGCCTTGACCGCAGCACGCAGCATGTCACCGGTGGAGATTTGCGGAATACCAAATTTCTTGGTGATGAAACCAGCTTGGGTACCTTTACCGGCACCGGGCGCCCCCAGCAAAATCACGCGCATCGATGTGCTCCTCAAGATTTAAGTAAAAATCGTCGGACTCGCCTCGTGGGGCCAATCTCAAAATTGTTCAAGCAGCGCTGCCAAACTGGGCCAGAGTGCCGAAAGGCCGCTCAAGATACACAGCGCACCCATAGCGCACAAGCCACCGAAAGTCGGATACACCTGCGACCACACCTAGCGGGTAGTGCTTTCGCCAGCGCGCTACATACGCACCAGCGAAAGCCCCACGGACCCCATCAATCCACCTAGCCGGTGTTGCGCAGCCCAGCCGCGATACCCGCCACACTGACCAGCAGTGCCTGTTCCAGAGGGCTGTCAGCCTGATTGTCGCGCAGCCGCGAGCGCGCCAACAGCTCGGCCTGGAGCAGATGCAGCGGATCTAGGTAGGTATTGCGCACACTGATCGACATCAGGGTTTCCGGGCTGTGCGCCAGCAGCTGCGACTGGCCGGTCAAACCCAGCACTGCAGCCACCGCCTGCGACAATAGGCCGCGTAGATGCTCGCCCAGCGGGCGCAGGGCTGGCTCGACCAAACGCTCGTCATACAGCTGGGCGATGGACTCGTCTGCCTTGGCCAGCACCATCTCCAGCATGTCGATACGCGTGCGGAAGAACGGCCAGTGTTCGCGCATCTGCCCGAGCAATTCGCCCTCACCGCGCTGAAAGGCGTTATCCAGCGCCGCCTCCCAGCCCAGCCAGGCCGGCAGCATCAAGCGCGTTTGGGTCCAGGCGAAAATCCACGGAATCGCCCGTAGGCTCTCGACACCACCTTCGCGGCGCTTGGCCGGGCGACTGCCCAAAGGCAGGCGGCCCAGCTCCTGCTCCGGGGTGGCCTGGCGGAAGTAGTCGACAAATTGCGGGTGCTCACGCACCACCGCGCGGTAGGCGCTGACGCCATCGCTGGCCAGTTTGTCCATCAGCTCGCGCCAGGCTGGCTCCGGGCTAGGCGGCGGTAGCAAGGTAGCTTCGAGTACCGCTGCCAGGTACAGATTGAGGTTTTGCTCGGCGATATCCGGCAGGCCGAATTTAAAACGAATCATTTCCCCCTGCTCAGTGGTGCGGAAACGCCCCATCACCGAACCGGGCGGCTGCGACAGAATCGCCGCATGGGCCGGGCCACCGCCGCGCCCCACTGTGCCGCCACGGCCGTGAAACAGCAGCAGCTCGACATCCTGCTCGCGGCACACCTGCACCAGGGTTTCCTGGGCACGGTACTGCGCCCAGGCTGCGGCTGTGGTGCCGGCGTCTTTGGCCGAGTCGGAGTAACCGATCATCACTTCCTGCGGCCCGTGCAGGCGCGCGCGGTAGCCATGCAACCCCAGCAGCCGGCTGATCACGGGGCCAGCATTGTCCAGATCGGTGAGGGTCTCAAACAGTGGCACCACGCGTATCGGCCGTTGCAACCCGGCTTCTTTAAGCAGCAGTTGCACCGCCAGCACATCGGAAGCCGCACCGGCCATGGAAATCACGTAGGAACCCAGGGATGCCGCCGGCGCGCGGGCCACTTCACGGCAGGTAGCCATCACTTCTTCGGTTTCACCGCTGGGTTTGAAGTGCCCCGGCAGCAGCGGCCGGCGGTTTTCCAGCTCTTTCAGCAAAAACGCCAGGCGCGCTTCTTCATCCCACTCGGCATAACGGCCCAGGCCGAGGTAATCGGTGATTTCACTCATGGCGGCGGCATGGCGACTGGAGTCCTGGCGCACATCCAGACGCACCAGAAACAGGCCAAAGGTGGCCGCGCGGCGCAGGCAATCGAGCAGCGGGCCATCGGCGATCACGCCCATGCCGCACTCATGCAGCGACTGGTAGCACAGGGTCAGCGGCCCCAACAGCTCTCGGTTGTCCTGCAGCACGGCTGCGGGCGCGCAGACCTGCTCACTCAGCGCAGCCTGGGCCCAGCTGCGGGTGGCGCGCAAACGCTCACGCAGCTGCTTGAGTAGGCTGCGGTAGGGCTCGGCGCTCTCGCCTACCCGCGCCAATAGCGCCGGGCTGGCCTGCTGCATGGATAGCTCGGCAGCCAGGTTATCGACATCGCGCAGGTATAGGTCCGCCGCCATCCAGCGCGCCAGCAACAGCACTTCGCGGGTAATGCTGGCGGTGACATTCGGGTTGCCGTCACGGTCGCCGCCCATCCAGGAGGCGAAGCGAATCGGCGCAGCATCCAGCGGTAGGTGCAACCCGGTGGCGCTGTGCAGCACCTGATCAGCCTTGCGCAATACATTGGGGATGGCATGCCAGAGCGAATGCTCGATCACCGCAAAGCCCCATTTGGCTTCATCCACCGGACTCGGCCGGCTACGGCGGATTTCCTCGGTGTGCCAGGCTTCGGCAATCAACCGCTGCAAACGCTGTTTGACCTGCTCACGCTCGGCCGCCGAGAGATCGTTATGGTCGCCGGCCGCCAGCTGCTCGGCTATCGCATCGTATTTCTGGATCAGGGTGCGCCGCGCCACTTCGGTGGGATGCGCGGTCAGCACCAGTTCGATATCCAGACGACTAAACTGGCGAGCCAGGGCTTCGCCTTTGTGGCCATTGCTGGACAGTCGCTGCAGCAGGTCTGCGAGAATATTGTCTTCAAATGGCTGCGCTTCACCCGGCGCGCGGCGGCGCACACGGTGGTACTGCTCGGCGATATTAGCCAGGTTGAGAAACTGGTTGAACGCCCGCGCCACCGGCAGCAGTTCGCCATCATCAAGCTGGTTCAGGGTTGCACTGAGTTGCTCTGCGCCCTCCTGCGAACCACGGCGTGATGCCTTGGCGCCCTTGCGAATGCGCTCGATCTTGTCGAGAAAAGCAGCGCCATGCTGCACGCTGATGGTGTTACCCAGTAGCTCGCCGAGCTGGTGGACGTCCTCGCGCAAACGCGCGTCGATTTCTGCCATGAGTGTTGCCTCCGCTGATCCTGCCTCCAGAGTGCCCAGCGCGCCAACTTCTTACAAGTGCGCGACGCACAGACCGCACTTATCGGCCTAAGCACTAGTCTTAACTATGCAGCTCGGCCAACAAACGGCGGGCATAGAACAGACACGAGGCAATCATGAAGATTCGCGAGCTTTTTCAGTACTGGCAGGAAAATGCCCAGGGGCGGCTGAGCACAACGCCTTACCAGATAAGGCTCGACCTGGAAGCCGCAGCGCGCCTAGCGGCCCTGCAGGAGATGTACCCCAAACACCACGTTGAAGAACTGCTGGGGGAATTGCTCGGCGCGGCGCTTGATGAGCTGGAAGCCAGCCTGCCCTACGTTCAGGGCAGCAAGGTGGTGGCCAGCGATGAGCAGGGCGACCCGCTGTATGAAGACATCGGCCTGACGCCGCGCTTCCTCGCCTTGTCACGCCAGCATCTGCAGCGCCTTAGCGAACAGCAGAAGCAGGCGGACTGAGTTTACTGGCCTTCGCTGCAGCGCACGGCTTGCTTGCGCCGGTCGACCAGCACGCCGCTTAGGCCTTTCTGCTCCAGATCAAACATCACCAGCACGCCGTCGATGCACTGGGCGACCTGGCTGGCAGGCTTGAGCGATACTTTGTAGTCCTCACCGGGCACAGTTTTGAGCATGGTGAACTCGGACAGCAGCAAGGCATCTTCCGGCTTGGCGATATGCAGGTAACCGTAATAGCCAAGCACAGCCACCGTGGCGCAGATGCTGCCGATACCGGTGAGGATCAGCGGAATGGGGTTTACTTCACTCATAACAAGCTCTCGGATTTTTCAGTTAGCGGGCTAAGCACAGGCGGCGCAGCTTGCAGCAAACATTTACGCCTGCAAAGACCCAGATTGCCGCATCATTTATTGCCGCCAGCGCGCACTTCCTCGCGGGCCTTGAACGTCGCTTCATAGATGCGCTCGGCCAGCCGCGAGAACGGCAAGCTCTGCACCCACACCGTGCCAGTGCCCTTGAGCGTGGTCAGAAGGATGCCCTCGCCGCCAAACAGCATGCTTTTCAGGCCGCCGGCCAGGGCGATGTCGTAATCGATGCCTGCGGTAAAGGCCACCAGGCAACCGGTGTCCAGGCGCAAGGTCTCGTTGTTCAACTCCTTGCGAATCACCGTGCCGCCGGCATGCACAAAGGCCAAGCCATCACCTTCGAGCTTCTGCAGGATAAACCCCTCACCACCAAAGAACCCCGCGCCCAGGCGCTTGTTAAAGCTGATGCCGACAGCCGTGCCGTAGGCCGCGCAGAGAAAGGCATCCTTCTGGCAGATCAGCGTACCGCCATGCTCAGCCAGCTGAATCGGCACCACGGTGCCTGGGTACGGCGCAGCAAACGCCACCCGCGCTGGGGTTTTGCCGGCATTGGAAAAGTGCGTCATAAACAGCGATTCACCGGTCAGCATGCGCTTGCCCATGCCCCACAACTTACCCAGCACACCAGTAGCTGCGCCATCGCCCATGCGCGTTTCAAAGCGGATGCCGTCGGTCATGTAATTCATCACCCCGGCTTCGGCGATCACCGTTTCGCCCGGATCGAGAATGATCTCCACGCTCTGCGCGGAGGCGCCGAGGATTTCGTAGTCGAGTTGATGGCTGGGCATGCGGGAACTCCTTGGCGATTCGGGTAAGGCTGCCCGAACGAGACGCGGTTTTGTAGGAGCGGTCCATGACCGCGATAAGTCACTCAAGCAAAAAGGCTCGCGGGCATGGCCCGCTCCTACGCACTACCACGGGGAAACTTGATCAAAGAATGTTGGCGTAGTCGGCTTCGATGCGGTCGAGGCTCAAATGGTTCAAGAAATTGGAGAAGCACATCCAGGCTGACAGCGAGTTGAGGTCGCTGAACTGCGGCGGTAGGTACTTGGGTGCGACGACCAGCCCCTCATCCACTAGCTGGCGCAGGGTGCGCATGTCTTCCAGGGTGGTCTTGCCGCAGAACAGCAGGGGAATCTGCTCCAGCTTGCCTTTGCGCACAGCCAACTGAATATAGTTGTAAACCATGATGAAGCCTTTCAGGTAGGACAGATCCTTGGTGAAAGGCAGGCCGCTGGGGGTGGAGCCACGGAACACCCGGTTGGCGTTGCTGTAGCTGTCTTCCTGGCTGAAGCCTTGTTCGCGATAGAAGTCGAACACCTGCAGGAAATCCGCGCCCTCCTCGGCCATATGAATGGCGCGGGTGCGGTTGGTCAGCTTGCGCAACCGGGTTGGATAGGAGGCGAAGGCAATCACTTCCATCAGGATCGCCAGGCCTTCCTGGGTCACCGTGGACGAAGGGGGGCCCTTGGCCAGAAAGGTACAAATCGGCTGATTCTGCCCATTCAGGGTGGTGGCCACATGCACCAGGCCCTCATGCACTTCCAGCGCGCGCACATCGCGTTCGTTGAACATCGCGTCGCTGCGGATCTTGATGTAGTCGGCGCCGGCGGCGGCATCAGCAAGAATACCGTCGGACTCGAACACCCGAATGGTGCCCTCCTCCTCACCAAACACCTTGTTCAGACGGTGCTGCAGCAGGTTGACCGCCTCTTTGGCAGTCAAGGTCTTGGCCTCGTCCTTGAGGTCGCCGCGCTTGTCAATGTTGTTGAGAAAGTCGGAAAACATCAGGCCCAGGTCGGACAGGGTCGGATCGCCGGCATGGAAGGCATCGGAAGCCGCGCCGTAGAGCTCCTGGCTGATCAGGCCGAAATCCTCGGTGCCGCGTGCTTCGAGCATGCGGATGACCATACGGTACTCGCGGCACATGCGCCGCATGATCTTGCCCACCGGGTTGAACTGGCCGAGCTGGCGGGTAATGTCGCGCTCGATATTCTGGAATTCCAGCTTCTTGGCCGCCGCATCAAAGGGCAGCGGCCGGTTGGCGTAGTAAGCGCGGTCGACGGCGGGCGGTTTCTTGCCCTTGTGCTTGAGAAAGTCGTTGCGAATCGAGTCGTCCCACTTCACCGCATCCAACACGCGAATCGGCGTTTGCGCCTCGACCAGACGGTCGGACAGCGCGCGTACAACCAACTGATAATCGTCCAACTCGGTATGACTGTTCATGCTTTCCCCATCACCCACTAGTCGCCCGTCCGCTGATAACGTGCAACTTCGATAAATACATCCGAATTAGCCTGATCGTCGAGGTAGCTAAACACCTGTTCCAGCGGACTGCTGATCAGCACACCATCGCCTTCTGCACCGTCAATCACCTCGCCCTGCAAGGCGCCCTGCTCCAGCTCTTGGATAATACGGTCGACATCCAGGTTGTAGATCACCAGCTCATTGCTGGTGGTCAGCTCGAAACCGGCGATAGCGAAGTTCGCCCCCAGGCTTTTCGGCAAGCCTGCCGAAAGGTACCAGCGGCGACCATGGTGGGCCACGGTAAAGCCGTACTCTTCAACACTGTCGAGGTTGTCCAGGCTGTCGACATAGGCCCGCGCCTTGTAGACGTTGGAGCCGGCACGGGTGATTTGCAGGTACAGCTGTTCGCCCCATTCATTTTTGCGCGACCACTCGCCAAGCAAGGGGATCGGGGCTGCTTCATTGGCGGGAATCGGGTCTTTGAAGGTCACCAGACAGCCACCAAGCAACAGGAAGGACACGGCAAGCAGCGCGCGCCAGGCTTTCATTCAGCTCTCCTTGTGAACGGATTGACCGGGGGCCAGGCCTGCTATAGGCCCAGTACCAGATGCATATAGCGTTTTAGCATGGCCAGCATCTCTTCACTGTCCAGATGATCGACACCATCAAGCAGCCCCTGATACTCCATGCGCACAATAATCGCCGTCAAGAGCTTGGCATCCTGCTCTGCCTGCTGCGAACCCAGCACCTCGAAGAAGTGTGTCACGCCCTGCAGCAGAATCTGCCGATGGGCACGCAATAACCCGTGCAGACGTGGGTTAAGCAGGGCCTCCTGCTGAAAGGCCTGTTCAGCCAGCAGGTGCTCACGGCGGGTCAGTAGCTGGTGACGCACGTATTCCACCGCCAGCCGGGCAATTTCATTGGCCAACCGCCGGCGCGCCTCGGCGCTGCCATCTAAGCGGCTGACCTGCTCACGCAATAAACCTTCGGTGCTGCTCCAGAACTTGCCCATGTGCGCCGCGCTACGCTCGACGAACTGGGCGAAGGTGTCGGTGATCAGGTCATTGATGTCTTTGAAATAATAGGTGGTCGCCGACAGCGGCACTTCGGCCTCGGCGGCTACGGCTCGGTGGCGCACGGCACGAACGCCTTCACGCACGATAATGCGCATGGCGGCATCGAGAATAGCCTGGCGGCGCTGCTCACTGCCCTGACGGCTGGCTTTGCGGCCCTGGTACTGCACACTCTCAGCGACGGCGTTGGCCACCAGGGTGGCGCTTTCTTGGGCGGGCTTGGCTGTCACAGCTGACGATCCTCTGTCGGGAATTCACGATTAATAATGACTTAGTCAGTAAATCGCAAAATTAATCCACTGGGCGCTAATAAAGAAGGTTTTGTACCCATTGCGTGTTGCAAGGCAATAAGCCGTAGGTTGGCGCTGAGCGCAGCGAAGCCCAACAAGTCGCAGCATGTCTCGTTGGGCTTCGTCGCGCTGCTCCTCAACCCAACCTACACATGTGATCCTGCGCTGATGCGTATGGCGCACTCTACCCATTGCGCGCAACACCTAACGGGTAAATAGCCATAAAGAATGGCCGCAACGGCTGGCAGGCCAAAAAACAGGTAATAAAAAGCCGCCCGGAGGCGGCTTCTCAGCATCAGGCTTGCGGGCGCATATGCGGGAACAGGATCACGTCGCGAATCGACGGTGAGTTGGTCAGCAGCATCACCAGGCGGTCGATACCAATACCCTCACCCGCGGTCGGCGGCATACCGTATTCCAGGGCGCGAACGAAGTCGGCGTCATAGTGCATGGCTTCGTCGTCGCCGGCGTCCTTGTCGGCCACCTGCTGCATAAAGCGTGCGGCCTGGTCTTCGGCGTCGTTGAGCTCGGAGTAGGCATTGGCGATCTCGCGGCCACCGATAAACAGCTCGAAGCGGTCGGTAACGCTCGGATCATCATCACTACGACGGGCCAGCGGCGAGACTTCGAACGGGTAGCGCGTAATGAAGTGCGGCTGCTCCAGCTTGTGCTCGACCAGCTCTTCGAAAATCATCACCTGCAGCTTGCCCAGGCCTTCAAAGCCAAGCACCTTGGCGCCGGCATTCTTGGCGATGGCACGGGCCTTGTCGATATCGGTCAGGTCATCGGCCGTCAGCTCAGGGTTGTACTTGAGGATCGAGTCGAACACCGACAGGCGCACAAACGGCTCGCCGAAGTGGAACACCTTGTCGCCGTAGGGCACGTCGGTGGTGCCGAGCACCAGCTGGGCCAACTCGCGGAACAGTTCCTCGGTCAGGTCCATGTTGTCTTCGTAGTCGGCGTAGGCCTGGTAGAACTCAAGCATGGTGAATTCAGGGTTGTGCCGGGTCGAGACACCTTCATTACGGAAGTTACGGTTGATCTCGAAGACTTTCTCAAAACCACCAACCACCAGACGCTTGAGGTACAGCTCCGGCGCGATACGCAGGAACATCTGCATGTCCAGGGCGTTGTGGTGGGTCTCGAAGGGCTTGGCCGCAGCGCCGCCGGGAATGGTCTGCAGCATCGGCGTTTCCACTTCGAGGAAGTCGCGCTGCATCAGAAAGCTGCGGATATGCGCGATGACTTGCGAACGCACGCGGAAGGTCTGGCGCACGTCTTCGTTGACGATCAAGTCAACGTAGCGCTGGCGGTAGCGCTGCTCGGTGTCGCTCAGGCCATGGTGCTTGTCCGGCAACGGGCGCAGCGATTTGGTCAGCAGGCGCACGTCGGTCATTTCCACGTACAGGTCGCCCTTGCCGGAACGAGCCAGGGTGCCGACGGCGGAGATGATGTCGCCCATGTCCCAGTGCTTGACCTCGGCAAGTTTCTCTTCCGGCAGGGTCTTGCGGTTGACGTAGACCTGGATGCGCCCGGTCATGTCCTGAATCACCATAAACGAGCCACGGTTGAGCATGATGCGCCCAGCCACCTTGACCGGAATCGCGGCCTCGGCCAGCTCTTCCTTGGTCTTCTCGGCGTACTGTTTCTGCAGGTCGGCGCAGTAGTTGTCGCGGCGGAAGTCGTTGGGGAAGGCGTTGCCCTGCTCACGGATGGCAGCAAGTTTTTCCTTGCGCAGGGCAACCAGCTTGTTTTCTTCCTGCTGCTGGTCTTCGTGGGAGAGGGCTTGCGGGTCGAGTTGTTGGTCGCTCATGGTCGTTTATCTGCCTGGCGCGTAAATGCACATGGGTTTGGTAGGGTAAGGGTTACAGGCCTTGCTTTAGGCTGGCTACGAGGTATTCGTCGATGTCGCCGTCAAGCACCTTGTCGCAGTCGCTGCGCTCGATGTTGGTGCGCAGATCCTTGATCCGCGAGGCATCGAGTACATAGGAGCGAATCTGGTGGCCCCAGCCAATGTCCGACTTGCTGTCTTCCAGCACCTGGGAGGCGGCGTTGCGCTTCTGCACTTCCTGCTCGTACAAACGCGCGCGGAGCATCTTCATCGCGGTGTCTTTGTTGGCGTGCTGGGAACGTTCGTTCTGGCAGCTGACCACGGTGTTGGTCGGTACGTGGGTAATCCGTACGGCCGAGTCAGTGGTGTTTACGTGCTGACCACCGGCACCGGATGAACGGTAGGTGTCGATACGCAGGTCCGCCGGGTTGATTTCGATTTCGATGTTGTCATCGATTTCCGGCGAAACGAACACAGCGGTAAACGAGGTGTGGCGACGGTTGCCGGAGTCGAACGGGCTCTTGCGTACCAAGCGGTGCACGCCGATCTCGGTGCGCAGCCAGCCAAAGGCGTACTCGCCCTTGATATGCAGGGTCGCGCCCTTGATCCCGGCCACTTCACCGGCGGACAGCTCCATGATGGTGGCGTCAAAACCGCGCTTGTCAGCCCAGCGCAGGTACATGCGCAGCAGCATATTGGCCCAGTCCTGAGCTTCGGTGCCGCCGGAGCCGGCCTGGATATCAAGATAGGCGTTGTTGGGGTCCATCTCGCCACTGAACATGCGGCGGAATTCGAGCTTTTCGAGGATCTCGCGCAGGCGTTCGATCTCGGCGGCAACATCATTTACCGCGCCTTCGTCGTCTTCTTCAACGGCCATATCGAGCAGGTCGCGCGAATCGGCAAGGCTGCCGTGCAGGTCATCCAGAGTGTCTACAATCAGCGCCAGGGAAGCGCGCTCGCGGCCCAGGTTCTGCGCGTACTCCGGATTGTTCCAGACGCTCGGGTCTTCGAGTTCGCGGTTTACTTCGACCAGACGATCATGTTTGTGATCGTAGTCAAAGATACCCCCGAATGGTCTGGGTGCGCTCGGACAGGTCCTTGATGCTATTCAGGATCGGGTTGATTTCCATGGCTGGCAGCACTCGTAAGTCAAACTTTCGGAAAAGCCGGCGAGTATAGCGCAGTCGACTCAGCCCTTGCAGCCCGCAATTGGCGCTGGCACACAGCCATGCAGACCAACGGCGCACTATACTCAGAACCTGCCGACGATCTGCTGCGCGTCGGCCGTGCTGCGTTAAAACAGGCTCGGAATGCTCATGTACAGCTCGTACACTCCGCTTCCTCGCCTTTTTTGCCTTGCACGGCTCTAGCTCGCGAGATCGTCAACAGGTTCTAAGGACTGTCTTTACATTGCCTGCCCGCCCACAGGAGCCGTCGTGCCATGAGCTCATCGCACAGCCTGCGTAGCCGTTTTGCCATTTTGATTGCCCTGCTGGTCGCCGTGCTGAGTTGGCTGCTTGGCACCTTGATTGGCAATGACGCCACCCAGCGCATCCGCGAGGAGGTTGGCCGCGATCTTGCCGAAGTCTCCTTTATGATGATTGACCGCCTGGACCGCGACATGCAGAGCCGCGCCGCCATGCTGCAGGTGATCGGCAAACTGCGCGCACTGACCCAGCCCGACGATATCCGCGAAGTTCGCGTACTGCTCGACCGCCTGCAGACAGAATTCCCCAGCATCGCCTGGATCGGCTATACCGATGCCAAGGGCACGGTGCAGGCCTCCAGCGATGGCGTGTTGGAAGGCGCCAGCATTGCCCAACGCCCGGTTTTCCTCGAAGCACAGAAGAACGTATTTATCGGCGACGTGCATGAGGCCGTGCTACTGGCCAAACTGCTGCCAAATCCGACCGGCGAGGCGATGAAGTTCGTTGATATCAGCCTGCCGGTGTTCGCTCCGGATGGCAGCCTGGTTGGCGTGCTGGCCTCGCACCTGTCCTGGTCATGGGCCGACGAAGTGCGCCTGGCCATCCTTGAACCGATCCAGAAGCGCCGTAATGTCGAGTTCTTCGTGATCGGCCAAGACCGTACCGTGCTGCTCGCCCCCAAGGAAATGATCGGCCAGCGCTTGCACTTACCCGCCCTCAACGAAGTGGCAGAGCGCCAAGATCTGTGGGCCGTGCAGGAGTGGCCAGACGGCAAGCAGTACCTCACAGGCCTGGCGCTGAGCCAGGGCCATATGGATTACAAGGGCCTGGGCTGGACGGTCATAGCACGCCAACCGCTGGATGAGGCCTACGCCCCGGCGCGCGAGACCACGCGTTACATACTGCTGTGGGGTAGCGGCCTGGCGCTGTTGTTCGCCGTTATCGGCTGGCTACTGGCAGGCTATTTCACCCGCCCGCTGCGGCAGATCGCAGAGGCGGCGGACCGCTTCAGCGCCGGTGAAATTAGCGTAATACCCGAACTTAAAAGCACCCGCGAAATCGAGATACTCAGCCACTCGATTCGCCATTTGGTGGCAAGCCTGACTCACCAGCAAAGCGCCCTCAGCGCGATGGAAAACCTCGCCCACCACGATGCCCTCACCGGCCTGCCCAACCGCGTCGCCCTGGAAAGCTACCTGCCGCGCGCGCAGCAGCGCAGCCAAGCCAACAACAATTGCCTAGCGCTGTTCTATCTGGATCTGGACGGTTTCAAGCCGATCAATGACCAGTTCGGCCACGCGGCGGGCGATCAGCTGCTGCGTGAGGTGGCCGTGCGGCTGCGTGGCCGCCTGCGCGAAGGTGACCTGGTCGCGCGCCTGGGCGGCGACGAATTCCTGATGGTGCTGCAGGTACCCAATGGCGAAGCCCTGGCGCAGGCGCAGCTAGTGGCCGAACGCACCCTGGCAGCGCTTAACCCGCCGATCGATCTGGGCAACAACCAGGTTAAGGTCGGTTGCAGCATCGGTGGCGCACTCTGGCCGCTGGACAGCAGCAACCTGGCCGAAGCGCTGGAGCTGGCCGACCAGGCGTTGCACCGAGCCAAACATGCCGGCAAAAACTGCGCGGTGTTCCACGCAGTTGGCAAACACTGAGGCTTATTTAGCGCGCAGTCGCAGTAGCTGATCCGCCAGCTCGGCAGCATGCCGCTCGACGACCAACGGCACCAAGTTGTCGCTGTAGCCGACGAGACGCGGATAGATAAACTTCCAGCGTATCAGCGCACGCTGCAGGCGCTGTTGCTGCTCAGCGGTCAACTCAGCGGCCAGGCTGGCAAGTTCGGCATCGACCTGCTTGGCCAGCACGTCGATATCCTGATTCAGGTAGTGCTGCTGTTGTTCGGGCAGAGTCTCGATATCACCAACGTAAGCCCGCGCGGTGTAGCGCGCCGCCAGGTATTGCACCTTGGCCGGCAGGCTCTGCAAACGTAGATCCGCCGCTGGCAATGGCTGCGCCAGGCCTTTGAGTAGTTGCTGTTCAAGCGCCTCCAAGGCCGCCACCAGCTCACGCTGGGCCTTGCTGTACTGGAAATTGAATTCCCACGGCAGGTCAGGCTCACCGGGGTTGTAGGCCAGGGCCCGCTCGACCAGCGCGATAAAAGCTGCCAATGGCGGCTGCAACTGCTCCATCGCCAGGCGCGCCGAATCTGTCAACGGCTGCGCCTGCAAGGTCGCCATGCCTTCACGCAGTTTGCTCAGGTCGGCCTGCACCTTGGTTGCCAGCTCGGCATGCCCGCCTTCGCCACGGTGAATAAACAAATCGGTACTGGCGCGAAACACCTGCACTTGCGCCTGCTGCACCTGGGTCAACGCTACGTCAGGCGAAGCCTGCGCGATCAAACTGAAAACAATCAGCGCCAGACTCAGCAGGTAATTGGTATAGGTGCGGCGCATTGGGCGTCCATCCATAGCGGGGAAAGTGCCAAGTATAGGGAGGCTGCCGGTTAGCGGCCATAGCCCTTAGCGGCCAGCCTCACGCAGATGATTAGCTGGCCACCAGCTCCTGACGCACCTGGGTCTCAAGCTCGGCCTTTAGCGCCGGATCGAGCTTGAGCTGACGGGCCAGTTCCTCTAGATAGGCACGCTCCATAAAGTGCTCTTCATCGACCATCAACACACTGGCGATATACATTTCTGCGGCCATTTCCGGTGTGCTGGCTGCGCGGGCGATTTCAGCGGGATCCAAGGGCTTGTTCAGCTCGGCCTGTAGCCAATGCTGTAGTTCACCATCGTTGGTGAGTTTGACCAGCTCGCCTTCGATTAACTGTCGCTCGCGGGCATCCACATGACCATCGGCCTTAGCCGCCCCCACCAGCGCCTTGAGAATAGCCTGGCTGTGCAGCTCAGCTTGCGGTGCTGGCAAGCGATCCAGGGTTTGCGGCTCCGCCTGCGGTGCACTGGCCTGCTGCGCCTGCCAATTGCTGTAAGCCTTGTAGGCGACCACGCCAAGCGCGGCTAGACCGCCGTAGGTCAGTGCCTTGCCGCCCATCTTGCGCGCACTTTTGTTGCCCAGCAGCATGCCCAGCGCACCGGCTGCCAACGCGCCGCCGCCTGCTCCCTTGAGCAAAGTGCCCAGGTCACCGCCCTTGCCACCTTTGCCTGCACCGCCGAGCAAACCGCCCAAAGCACCACCCAGCCCACCGGCCGAGCCGCCAGCGCTACTGCCAGCGGATTTCTGTTGCATCAGGTCCTGACCGGATTTCAACAACTGATCAAGCAAGCCACGGGTAATCATCAAACGCTCTCCCTAAAAATGGTTGTGCAAGCACACAGACTGATTCTAGAGACGGTGGTTTCCCGCCGCCTAACGCCAGAGTGCTTCGAAAGATTGCCAACAGGCGTAAACCCCAGGAAAAGCGGCTGTTCGTCGGCTTTCCGACATTCTACCCTCCGTATCAGCACGGGCTGATATGGGCGATCAGCAGCTGTACGCTTTCCTGCCCACGGTACTCATTCACATCCAGCTTGTAGGCCAGCTCGACCCAGCGCACGGTCGGGTTTGGCCAGACATCCCGATCCACACCAAAGGCGATGCCATCAAGCTGCACGCTGCCACACTCGCTTTTCAGCACCACCTTGAGATGCCGCTCGCCGACCACGCGCTGCTGCACCAGCTGGAACACGCCATGAAACAACGGCTCGGGGAAATGCTGGCCCCAAGGCCCGGCATTGCGCAGCTCTTTGGCCAGCGGCAGGTGGAACTCTTCGATGGACAAGGCGCCATCGGACAGCAAGCGCCCGGTCAGATCGTCCTCACACAGCTGGCGACGCACCTCGGCATCAAATGCGGCGGCAAAGGCGCCGAAATTAGCCTGCGGCAGCGACAAGCCGGCGGCCATGGCATGCCCGCCAAACTTGCTGATCAGCTGCGGGTGTTTGGCGGCCACTGCATCCAAGGCATCGCGGATATGAAAGCCCGGCACTGAGCGCGCCGAACCTTTCAGCACGCCGTCGCCGGCATCGGCAAAGGCGATGGTCGGGCGGTGGTAACGCTCTTTCATCCGCGAGGCGAGGATGCCGATCACGCCCTGGTGCCAGTCGGCCTCGAACAGGCACAGACCGAAGGGCATATCGTCCAGCGGCAGGTCCTTGAGCTGGGCCAGGGCTTCGCGCTGCATGCCCTGCTCAATGGCCTTGCGGTCCTGATTGAGCTGATCGAGCTGCACCGCCATATCACGGGCCAGCGCCTCGTCTTCACAGAGCAGGCATTCGATGCCCAGGGCCATGTCATCCAGGCGCCCCGCCGCATTCAGGCGTGGGCCGAGGATAAAGCCCAGGTCGGTGGAGGTAATACGCCGATGGTCGCGCCCGGCCACTTCGAGAATCGCGCGCAAACCAGCGCGCGCGCGCCCGGCGCGAATCCGCGCCAGGCCCTGATGCACCAGAATGCGGTTGTTAGCATCCAGCGGCACCACGTCAGCCACGCTGCCCAGGGCCACCAGATCCAGCAGCTCGCCCAGATTCGGCTCCGGGCGCTGCGCAGTAAACCAGCCCATCTCCCGCAGCCGCGCACGCAGCGCCAGCAGCACATAGAACATCACCCCAACCCCAGCCAAGGCCTTACTGGGGAACTCGCAGCCCGGCTGATTGGGATTGACGATGGCATCCGCCGCCGGCAACTCGGCACCGGGCAAATGGTGATCGGTGACCAGCACGGTCAACCCGGCGGCTTTGGCCGCCGCGACGCCCTCGACACTGGAGATGCCGTTATCCACGGTGATCAACAACTGCGGCTCACGTTCAAGCGCCACCGCAACGATTTCCGGGGTCAGGCCGTAGCCGTATTCGAAACGATTGGGCACCAGGTAATCGACATGCGCCGCACCGAGCATGCGCAGACCGAGCACCCCAACCGTGCTGGCGGTGGCGCCATCGGCATCGAAGTCACCGACGATCAGCATGCGCTGGCCTTGCTGCAGCCCCAGCACCAGCAAATCGACTGCTGCATCCATGCCCTTGAGCTGCTGGTACGGAATCAGCCGCGCCAGGCCTTTATCCAGTTCGGCGGCGGACTGCACGCCACGGGCGGCATATAGGCGGGTCAAAAGTGGCGGCAGAGCGCCTAGATCAGGCAGGGTTTCAGGAAGCGGGCGGGACTCAATACGCATGGTTAGTCTTTGTCGTGAAGGGCGGGTTTTGTAGGAGCCAGCTTGCTGGCGATCATGGCTGCCTACATCGCCAGCAAGCTGGCTCCTACAGAAAAACTCAGCGCTCGCCAGCCAACCACTCGATCGGCAGCTCATGCTGGCCGCGTTCGTCGGTGACGAACATCTCGCCGTCGCTGATCATCACGCTCCAGTTCAGCGAACGCGGCATATCCAGCGCCAGTTTGGCCAGGGCTTCCTGATCAAGCGCGACGACATTGATATTTTTCAAGCTGCGCACCGGATCGAGCGCCTTGGTCTGCCATACGCGCAGGTTGCCGTAGGCCACCAGGCTGAACTTCTCGGTACGCCGCGAACACCAGGTGATGCGGTCGCTGTCCGGCTGACCGACTTCGATCCAGTGCAGTACGCGATCGTCCAAGCTCTTTTCCCACAGCGCCGGCTCATCCACATCCGACAGACCACGCCCGAACGCCAGGTGCTCGTGATAGAACAGGCAATAGGCAACCAGGCGCGCCGCCAGGCGCTCTTCGGTTTCCGAAGGGTGCTTGGCCACGGTGAAACGCAGGTTTTCATAGACGCTGCGGTCCATATCGGTGAGGTTCAGCTCGATTTTGTAAGTGGTAGACGGCAGGGCCATGGACGGGGCTTCTTACTGGGCGAAAAGAGCGCAAGTCTAACCCGAAATGCGCCTCGCCCGTAGGGCACGCCCACTCAACAGCGTATTTGTCGCTCACTACCGTCCTCAGGATCACGGTAATCAATAATCGCCTGGCACGTGCTCAAATCGACATACAAGCGGCAGTAATGCTCGCCATGGCGCCAGGCCATGGCCACGCTGTTGTCGCCGGACTGATCCAACTCAAAGCGCCCATCAAAGGCCGGATGGCTATTGCGCAGGCGCATCAACTGCAACAGGCGCTGCACCAGCGGCTGCTGCAGAGCCTCTTCGGCTTCCTCCAGGCTGTAATAGTGCCGATTGACGTCGCGCGCCTCACCGCTTGCGGTACACAGTTCAAAGTCATTACAGCCGGCCAGCAGGCCAACGTAGTAAACCTGGGGAATACCGGGGGTGAAGAACTGAATCGCTCGCGCGGCGATGTAGGCCTCGTCATTACGCAGCAGGGCCTCATAGAAGGTGCAGGTCAGCTGGTAAATCGCCCCTACACTGTGCACGCTGACCGCCGAGCGACGCATGATCGGGTCGGCACTGCGGGTCGACACCTCATCAACCAGAAAGCGAATTTCCGCCTCCGGAAGCATGCTTTCCACATCCGGAATACAGATGCCGTCATGGGTATCGAGCACGGTGACCTGATTGCGCGGGCACATGCGCAGCCACTGTTTCAGGTAACGGCTTTGGCCGGCGAGAAAGGCATGCAGCACCAGCGGCGGCAAAGCGAACGCGTACGGGCGCATATGCCGGCGTGAGATGGCGTACTGGTAACTGATGTGGTCATGCACCTCGGGCAGCATCTCCGCGCCGTACTTCTCACCGGTTTCACGGAACCAGTCGAGGATGCGATAGACATCCGGCTCGACCAAAAAACAGCTGCTGCCAATCTTCTTGGTGGTGTAACCGAACGCATCCAGCCGAAACAGTTTGACCCCGCGCGCGGCGAGAAAGGCCATGTACCGCTCCATCAAACGATAGGTCAGCGGTGACGCGTAGTTGAGGTCGATTTGCCGTTCAGTGAAGGTGCACCACACACGGCACGTCTCGCCACTGGCCAGGCGCACATCACGAAACGGCTCTTTCTCCTTGCGGATGTGAATCTTGGCCAGGTCTTCCAGGCTGATCTCGCCCAGCTTATCGACCTGCACAAACAAGTCGGCGTAGGCCGAGTCCTGGCCATGGGCAACAAAATCGAGAAATTCTGGCGACTCATCGGCAATGTGGCTGATCACCAGGTCAACACACAGATCAAAACGCGCCGAGATACGCTCGACATCCGCCCAGTCGCCGTAGCGTGGGTCAACTTCCATATGAGTTAACGGTGAAAAACCACCGTCCGCATTGGACGGATACATCGGCAGCAAATGCACGCCGGCGACGGCATCAGCCAGGTGTCGGTCAAGCAGCGTGTAGAGGCTGCCAAGATTGCCACCCAAGCGATCTGGATAGGTGATCAACTGAATCGCGTTGCGCAATGCCATGCTCGCTCCTCATTTGCCAGAACAACCGCCGCCTGCTGAAAGCAGGACTGGGTTGACCTTAACGAGAGATGCCAGGCATGGCCAGCCCGCAAGGCTCACACATCAGTTATTCGCATAACGCAGCCATAGTTCATCGAACACCCGCAGATAATCGGCAAACAATGCGGGATGGTCGATCACCAGCAGGTTTTCCTCGTTGCCCGTGGTCGCGCTCCGGGTCCAATTGAAGCTGCCGTTAAGCAGAAAGCGGCCATCGAACAGGGCGAACTTGTGATGCATGTGGTAAGGCCCAGAATCGATGCGCAGTGGCACGCCCAGGCTATGCAAGCGCTCAATATCGCTGCCAAGATCAAACTGTTTTTCGTTATCGGTAATCACCCGCACCGCGATGCCGCGTTGATGGCAGGCAAGAATCTCATTGCTCAACTCATCATCAGAGATGGTGTATACGCAAATATCCACCGACTGCCGGGCCTGGCGACACAGGTCACGAATCTTACGCCGGCAGCTCTCACCGGGGCTGAAGTGCGCACTGGCGACCTCTACCCGGTTTGAAGCCGCACAGCTGTCGAGTGTTTTGACCACCTGCTCAAGCCACTTCAGCGCCGCCAGCGTATTAGCCGGATCAACGACCAACTCACGCACCAAGGCAAAGGCACGATTGCGCAGGTAGCGCACCTGATCCGGCCCCAGGTCACTGCCCAGCTGGCGCAGTTCATCACGCTCCTCATTGCTCAAACGCAGATCGGCCAGGCTGTCACGCAACTGTTGGTCGAGACGATTGAAATCCATTTAACCTCCCTGTCGTGTGCGTGGCCTGTAGCGCCAGGCCGCATAGAGGCCGCCGCAGAGCGCGCCGGCCAGGTGATACTCGAATGAAACGCCCTGCTGCGGCAGCAGGCCAAAGACCCAGCCACCGTGCAGAAAGAACACCAACACCGCCAGCAGTAGGTCGAGCCAACTACGACGAAACCAGGCCCGCGCCAGCAGCAATGCCCACAGCCCGAACAACCAGCCGCTGGCCCCGACATGGATACCCTGGCGGCCGAACAGCCAGACCAGCGCCCCACTGCCGAGGATGATAAACAGGCTGGCCTGGATAAAGTCGCGCCGCGATTCCAGCAGAGCCAGCAACCCAAGTACCAGCAGGCCACTGAGATTGCTCAGCAAGTGCATCCAGCCGCCATGCAGCCAAGGCGCAAACAGCACGCCCGGCAATGACTCAAGCCGGCGTGGAATCACACCCCAGAGATTCAGGCTGTAACCACTCAGGCTATTGCCCAGTTGCAGCACCAGCATCAGGCCGGCGATGCCCAGCAACAGCTGCACGCGTGGCAACAGCCCGGCCTTCATGGCGTTTCGCTTTCGCTGTCGCCGCCCAGGCGCTGTTCATGGCCCAGTTGCTCGCCCAGGTCACGCAGCTGGGTGGAGATTTCCAGCATGCGGTTGTGGGTGCGCAGGTCGATGTCGATCTTCTTGTCCATGGCGTTGATCAACGGCAGAAAGCTGTTCTGCAGGCTGTCGGCCAGGCTTTCCAGCACCTTCTGCACAGCCGGTTGCGGCGGCGTTATCACCTCCACCTGCGGGCGCAGCTTGCCCAGGTTATCCAGCCCGGCAAGCAGCTCGGCCCAGGGAATCGTCGGCGCGGCGGGTTGCTCGCCCGGTGCCAACTTGGCCAGACCGCGCACGCCTTCGACCAGGTCGTTAAGCTGCGCCACCACCCGCCCGCCCACATCGGTGTCACTGCCACCCATGGCCTTGTTTCGCATAAAGTCGCGTTTGATCTGCGCCCAGCGCTCGGCTTGTACGTCGGTCATATTGCCGCGCAGTTCGGCGAGCTTGAGCAGGTTCTCCTCTGCGCCAGTGGTGAGCAGCTGGGATTCGCCCTGGTAGTGATCGGCGATCAGCTGCAGCACCTCGGTATCGTTCATCACCGAGCTGATCTTCTCCGCCATCTTGTTCATATTGCGGTAGCTACCCTGCAACTTGAACGGCGGCTCGGTGCGGTACTGATCGGCCTGGGCGGCGCTGGCGATGTACTGCTGGTTGACCCGGCCGACCACATCACGCACCTGCATCAGGCGCTGCAAGGTGGTGACGATTTCATTGACCTCGGCGCCGCTGTAGCTGTGGCTTAGCTCGTTGCTGGAGAACGGCTTGCCCTCGGCCTTGGCGACGAAGCGATAGACATCGGCCATATCGCGGGTGGCCAGCGGCGCGAGCACCGGATTGGAGGTCAGGCCGTTCTCGATGTAAGACAGCGCGAAGGCTTCCTGCATGCCGCCCAGGGTGTCGCCGAGGTTATAGATGTCGGCGCGGTTGGCCAGCATATCCGGGATTTTGAACACGTCGCCGGACTCGGTGTACGGGTTACCCGACATGATCACGCAGAACTTGCGCCCGCGCATATCGTAGGTCCGCGTTCGACCCTTCCACACACCTTCGATACGCCGGGTGCCATCACAGAGCGAGATAAATTTCTGCAGGAATTCCGGGTGAGTGTGCTGGATATCGTCGAGATAGAGCATCACGTTGTTGCCCATCTCCAGCGCCAGGTTGAGCTTTTCCAGCTCCTGGCGGGAAGTGGCATCCGGCGCTTGGGCCGGGTCCAGGGAGCGCACCTCGTGGCCCAAGGCCGGGCCGTTGATCTTCATAAAGATCAAACCGAGGCGATGGGCGACGTATTCCATCAGGGTGGTTTTGCCGTAACCGGGCGGCGAAATCAGCATCAGCAGGCCGGACAGATCCGAGCGACGGTTCTCCCCGGCGGTACCCATCTGCTTGGCCAGGTTGTCACCGATCACGCCCAGGTACACATCGTTGATCAGCTTGTTACGCACAAAGGAGCTAAGCGGCTTGGGCTTGAACTCTTCAAGGCGCAGCGCCTCACGCTCGCGCCCCACCACCTCCTGGCGCAATGCCTGGTAGCGCTGCAAACCGGGCAGGAACTGCTCGCGGTGCACGCGCAGGCGAGCGAAGAAGTCGTCCACCGCCAACACCAGTTGCCGCTCGCTGATGCGCGAGTGCTCGCCCATCAGCTCCTTGACGGTAAAACGCAGGTCCACTTCGGTGATGCGCTTGGGCAGGTCCTCGGCGAGCAAGGTCAGGGCCACGGCCTCGGGCACATAGGCACTGAGCGCGGCGAATTCATCGGCCGCGCAAAGGCCGCGCAGCCAGTTTTCCACCAGAGCCCATTGCGCCGCTGGGCGCTCCTGCAGTTGCGCCAGGGTTTGCTGATACACATCCCACATATGCGCCGTCTGCAAACGCGCTTGCAGGCCGGCCAGCAGCTCGCGGGCGTATTTGCTGAAGACGAACTCGATACGCTCGGCGGCCAGTTCCTGCACCAGATACTCCGCCGCCTCTTCGAGCGTTGCCTGGTTCAGGCTCATGCTCTGCTGAGTGGTATAGGCGGACATGGCCTCGACGATTTCCGCCTGCAACTGCAACAGGCTGTCGCGCTGGCCGAACAGCTGCTGAATATGTCGGGCACTGCGCGCGCGCTGCGGCCATTGCTTGGCCTCGTCGCGGCGTTGCGCCTGGCCCCAGAAAAAGCTGGCGAAACCGCGAGGCAAGGCGCCATAGCTGAGCAGTCCGGCGCTGTCGCGCAGCGGCAGCAACTGGGTGAGAATCAGGGCTGCGTCATGGTCGTGGATGCCCTTTTCATAGCCTTCCTTGTAACGCGGCGCGGCGAAGTCGCGAATGCTTTTAACCAGCGCCTCCGGCTGCGCCAGCTGTTGCTTGAGCACATCCAGACTCAGGCCATCGCGCCCGGCATCGGCGGCGGCCAGCACTTCGCCGGCCAGGTATTCGGCGCGATACAGCGTGGCGGATTCGGACTCCAGCGACACCTGCCAATAGTCGTGCAGCGCTTCCAGCTCGGCGTTGCGCAGCGGTTCAAGAAATTCGGTGCCGGTCAGGTGCAGGTAGAGCTGATCGCCGCGCGGCATCAGGGTCAGGTCCAGCTCCTGGGTGTTGACGCTGAAGCGGTGGCGCGGGCCGAGCTTGATGACGTTGCCGCCCTCCTCAAACAGCTCACTCTTGTCGCGCAGGCTGCGCACCGCCTGATCGCGCGCGGCCTTGAGGCGTGACTCGACATCCTCGGCCTTAACACTGTCCTTCAGCTCGCGCAGGCGCTCGGCCAGTTCGCGCAGTTTGAGAATCAACGGATCGGAGGCGAAGAAGGCGTTCAGCTCATCGGGCTGGGTCAGGCGCGCGGTGCGCCGACCGAGGCTTTCCAGGATGCGCCTGGCGGCATCGAGCAGGCCCTGGGCCTTGCGCTGACGCTCGTCGAGCAGCGCCTGTTTGTGCGTCTCGAAGGTTTCCAGCAGTTCTTCGCGCTTGGCCAGGATATCGCCGAGGAACTGCTCCTGATCGCCAAACTGGCTCTCCAATTCTTCCAGCTGCACCAGCAGGCGCGATAGCTGTTCGTCGCAGCGCTCCGGGTCCTGGGCCTGGCCTAAGGCATTGGTGATGCCCTGGCTGAACAATTTGAACTGGGCGCCGAACTGCGCCACGGTTTCTGCCGAGCCCAA
This sequence comes from Pseudomonas sp. C7.1, assembly GCF_056312395.1. Lineage (NCBI taxonomy): Bacteria > Pseudomonadati > Pseudomonadota > Gammaproteobacteria > Pseudomonadales > Pseudomonadaceae > Pseudomonas > Pseudomonas sp. C7.1. The sequence goes on from NZ_JBWDTL010000003.1 coordinate 2,626,852, forward strand.
GCCCTTGCGCCGTTGCTCGGCGCGGGCCTTGGCCTGGTTGAGGCGGGCGTAGACCTGGGAAATCGCGTCGACGATCTCGGTGCGCTGGGTGGCATCGTCAATCGGCAACGACGCCATCAGGCTGGAGAGCATATCCAGGTTGCCAGCCATGGCCTGCAGCGCCACCAGCGGTTCGTTGAGCTGGCTGACCGTCTCGGCTTTTTGCGCCTGAGCGTCGAGCTGAGCCAGCTGCAACACGTAGGGTTCCAGTGCCGCTTTGCTGGCGAGGAAGGCCGAGGTGGCGGCCGCGACTTGCGCCTGGGCAGCAAGCAGCTCGGCCTCCATGGCATCGATACGCGCCACGTCGATATAGCGGTAATCGCGGATGGTCAGCAGTTGGCCACGCTGGGCGTTGATGCCATTGAGCGCGTCAACGAAGTGCTGCACCTCATCCCAGCTATCGATCAGCAGCCCGGAGAGCAGCGCTTGCTGGCGGGTTTCCGCCTCGGCCATGGCGCGCGCAGATTGCTGGCGGATGCTTTCGACCTTCTCGAACTCATCGAGCACCAGTTCGCCGGTGGCTGCGATTTCGCGCAGCAGCGGCGCCATACCCTGGCACTGAGCATCGCCTAGCCAGTGGTAGACGTCGAACAGACGGCGGGTGTTCTGGCACAGCTGGGTGTAACGCTGCACCGAGACTTCCGGGGTTTCAATCTCGCGACTCAGGCCCAGCAAATCGGAGACGCCGCGCACCAGTTCGGCATTGCCGATACGCCCGAAAAAGCCGCTGCGCACCGGCTGGCGCGCGGCGTAGTCATCGCTGCAGAACGGCGTCTGCCAGATCTGCATCGGGTGAATACGGGTCGGCTCGCTGCCTTCGGCGGCGAAGATCACCGTGCGCCCGTCTTCCAGGCGCGCATAGCCGTGGCCGAAGATCGGGTTGTGCAGCTGGCGGTTGATCATGTTGTAGGTGAACAGCGCCGAACGGCCTTCTTCCGGGTGGTAGAAGATGTACTGCACGTCCTCGCCATTGGGTGAACGCACCGCACGCTTGAAACGCATGCCGCCCATGGGCTGCTCGAAGGCCTTGGACTCGCCGTTTTGCAGGTAGTAGCCGCCAGGGAAGATGATGCCGTGGTCTTCCGGCAGCTGCACGCAGGCCAGGCCGATGGCATCGATACGTTCGACCTTGCGCGTCAGGCTATTGAATACCAGGTAGCGCCACTGTTCTTCGCGGTACGGCAGGATTTTCAGCAGGATCAGGCTGCCGAGCTTGGCGTATTCGATCTGCGCGTCGTCCAGCGACTGGGTTTTGTCCAGCACCGCTTCGCGGTAGATGCCCAGTCCGTCTTCGGTGTTGTTTTCGACCTTGACCGTAAGGTCGCCGCCGATGGTCTCGACAAAGAGGGTGTCGAGAATATTCATATGCGGATGGCGGCCGTTGACCACCATCTCGCGGGAAGTTTTCTGCCATTCGAAATCGAACGGTGCCGGCAGCGCTATATCGCGCTCGCCGCGGTTGTCGATATAGCGAACCTCTTTGCCATCGAGGGAGATCGACCAGCGGAACACCCGGATATCGCTGATTCGCTCGCCGATCTGGAAGCTGGCCAGCAGCTTGCCATCGCGCACCAGCAGTTGCAGCAGGCGGGTGTTCTTGTAGTAGGTGTAAAGCTCGTTGAAGTCGTTAACGAAGCTGCTCTGGCCGAGAAAGCTGTCGGCCAGCGCCACGCTTTCGGCTTCATAGCCTTCGTCCTGCTCGCTCAGGCGATACAGGGAGAACACGTCCTCGACGCGGGTTTCCTTTTTCAGGCCGAGAAACACGTTGTAGCCAAACAGCAGGTTCTCGCCGACCTGGACGATATCGCGCGCCGTGCAGTTGTTCTCGGTGCGGATGCGTACCCGTCCGACCACTTCCATCTGGCTGCTGCCAAACTCCTGCAACCGCTGAGCGTTCAGCGCTTCGGTGGTCTGGCGCAGGCGCAGGCCTTGCTCCTGCAGGCGCTTGTGCAGCACCTCGTAGGCACCGCCTTCGGCGACGGCCTTGTCCAGTACATCTTGTGGTTGGGTCTGAGCGTCCGACATCGTGTTCTTCCTGGATCTGCGGCGTCTGGGCAGTCATTAGCCCATGGTCAATATGCCTGTAGGAGCCAGCTTGCTGGCGATCCTCACCCTCTGATCGCCAGCAAGCTGGCTCCTACACAAGCATTGAGCGCGGCTCGAAGGTTTGCCCCCGGCGGATACCGGGGAGCCAAGGTCAGGCCTCACTCGCCCCATTGCCAGAACTGGCGGGCGCCTGAGGTACTGCGGGCTTGCTGGCCAGCAAACGAGCCAACACGTCCTGCACCACAGGGCTCTTGCCGACCACGCCTTCGATGGCTTTGCCCACCGACAACGACTTGGCGAAGGAGTTGAAGAAATCGCCTTCGCCGCCGACGATTTCGATCTTCGCCTTGGATAGCGCCGCCGAGAGCACTTCGGCCTGGTCCTTGGCAATTTCCTTGTTGGCGGCGATGGCGGCCATGGCTTCGTCGAAGTTGGCCTCCAGCTGCATGCGGAACTCTTCATGCTGACGCGCGTTGTCGCTGAGCGCATCAAGCGCACCGAATTTCTTGCCCAGACCTTCGGCCTCGGCATTCAAGCGCTCCAGCAACACATGGGCTTCGGCCAGACCCAGGTCCTGGGTGGCTTTGGCCTTGGCTGCGCCAAGCTGCTCTTCGCCGCGCGCCTGAGCGCCAAGCTTCTCTTCCAGCACCTTGGCGTCGGCCAGGCCGTCTTTTTCCTTGGCGGCTGCTTTGGCTTCGGTCACCCGCGCCTCGGCCAGGCCTTTCTCCTGGTCGCCTTTGGCTTCGGCAATCAGTTGTTCGGCATGTACGCGGGCTTCGGCCAGACCTTCTTTCTCTTTCGCGGCAGCGGTGACTTCACGTACCCGTGCATCGGCCAGGCCAGGCGCGGCGCGCTCGGCTTCGATACCTTCGGCCATTTTCTTCTTGGCTTCGGCCTGCTTGGCTGCGGCTTCCAACTCGGCCTGGGCGAGGTTGTTGATTTCCACCGCCTTATGCTGGGAACGGGTCTCGTCGGCTTCGGCCTGCTTGACCTGGCGCACCAGCTCCTGCTCGGCTTCAGCCTGGGCATTGAGCACCATGACCTGCTTGGCGCGATCGGCTTCGGACACTTCACGCACTTCCTTGATGCGTTCTTCTTCCTGAGCCACGGTTTTCTCGACCGCTACGCGCTCGCGAATCACCCCAGCGATATTCTTGCGTTCGACTTCCAGGGCCTTTTCTTTCTCGATGCGCTGCAGCTCGACTTCGCGCTCGCGGGAGACGATTTCCAGGTCCTTGGCGCGGGTGACTTTTTCTACCTCAATAACCACGGCACGCTGGCGATTCTGCTGCGCCACTTCCACTTCACGCTGATGGTTCTCGGCGCGGATATCCAGTTCCTGCTGGGTGGTGATGCGCGCCTGCTCGGATTTCAAACGCTCCTCTTCCTGCACCTTGAGGGTTTCGGCCTGCTCGCGGGCGCGGATGGTTTCGATCTCGCGCTTTTGCCGGGCCACCGCATCGGCTTCCTGACGCTCCAGGGACAGCGTGGCCTCGCGGGTTTCGACGTTCTTCTTCTTGATCGCCAGCTCTTCGTTGCGCTCCAGCTCGTTGGTAATGACGTTCTGCGTGGCGGTCAACTCGGTGATCTTGCGGATACCCTCGGCGTCGAGAATATTGCTCGGGTCCAGGGAGGCCTTGGAGGTCTGCTCCAGGTAATCGATAGCCACATCTTCCAACACGTAGCCGTTGAGGTCGTTGCCGATCACCTCGACGATGCGGTCGCGGAAATCCTGGCGGTTCTCAAACAGCTGGACGAAGTCGAATTGCTTACCGACTGTTTTCAATGCTTCAGAGAACTTGGCGTTGAACAGCTCATTGACCGCAGCGCGATCCGAGGCGCGTTCAACCCCGATGGCCTTGGCCACCTTGAGCACGTCCTGCTGGGTTTCATTAACCCGCAGGTAAAAAGCCACAGTGATGTCGGCACGCATATTGTCCTTGCAGATCAACCCGTCCTTGGCCCGGCGGTCGACTTCCAGGGTGATCAAGGAGATTTTCATAAACTCCTTGAGGTTGATCACCGGGTACACCAGGGCGCCGGTGAAGTGCACCTTGGGTGTCGACGACATATCGTTAACGATCAACGCAGTACCCTGCGGCACCTTGATATAGAAGGCTTTGAACAGAACGAAAAAGCCAAAAACAACCAGGAAGAACAGACCTAAACCGGTCAGGAAAGGCATTAGCAGCTCGAAGCTCATTACAATCAATCTCCTTTGATAAACAGGCTAGATGCCCTTGAACTCGTCTTCGGTAATTACCCGATAGGCGTGTTCGGCCTCCAGGTACTCCAGCAACACCACACGGTCGCCACGTTTGAAGCCCTGCGCTTCATCGGCACGTACACGCAAAATCAACCCAGCACCACCATCCTCCAGCGTCGCCTCACCCTGGGTAGCCGTAACCCGCCCACTGCGCACGATCGCCACCTGCCCAAGCACGGACTTGCTGGTGGTGGCTTCCAGCTTGAGAAAAAGCGGACGTAACGGCCGCACCAACAGGCTTACCACAGGTACTACGGAGATCAACGCGGCCGCGATCACCAGCAAACCCAGGGGGTAACGCAAAATGCCCAACGGTAGAAAGCGCAACAAGAACAGCTCGACGAAATAGCAGAGAAACCAGGAAAAAAAGAACAGCAAGGTGAGAATCAGCGTCACCGGCACGCCATTCAAACCCAGCTTGAGTAACAAACCGGTCAGGCCTTCGGGCTGCAGCGAATGGTTTTCCAGTGCTGAATCGACTTCGATATCTAACAGATCGACATCGACAATCCCCATGGCGGCGACCAACCAATACAGAATCGCCACGCAGAGCGCAAAACTGAGCACTACCACGGGGAACGACAGCGCGGTCTGTATGAATAGCTCCATCTTCTTTACATCCTGCTAGTCGAAGAAGCGGGGCCGCAGCTCCCGCATTGGCCGCTTAGGTTTCTGGTTTGGCCTTACTCTTCAGCCGCGCCAACACACTGTCCGCACTGGCGTTATCCGGCACAATGCCGGCAGCACGCAGCTTGACCTCCAAGGCGTCATCCGGCGCGCTGGTAGCGGCCAGCTCCGCACTGGCTTCCATCATGGCTGCACGCTCGGCCTGCTTGTGTTTGATCCGCTCCAGCGATTCGACGGCGGTATGCAATTTGGCCTGCGAACCGCCATAGCGCTGCGCCACGGCCATCTGCGCTTTCTGCACACTTTCCGTAGCTTTGACCGTATCGACCTGCTGCTTTAGGCGCTTGATATGCCCTTCCGCCTGAGTCACGGCTTTACGCAACTGCGCCACGCTGGCCGCAAAGCCATCTGCCTGTTCGCGGTCGCTGGCTTGCTCGGCTTCCAGATTGGCGATCTTCTCGGCAACTTCCTTGGCTAGGGTTTCATTACCGGCATCCAGGGCCTTGAGCGCGTATTGCTCGTACTCGGCAATCTTCGCCGTACTCTTGCCCAGACGATCACTGGCCAGCTTCTGTTTAGCCATGATTTCGGCCAAGGCCTCCTTGGACTTGCGCAGCTCGAAGTCAGCATCGCGAATCTCTTGATCGAGAATCCGCAGCGCCTGACCGTCAACCACGGCCTCACCCACTTCGTTTGCGCCGCCACGCAGCGCCGTCAGCAATTTGCTCCAGACGTTCATAGCATCACTCCTTAGCGTCAGACTTGAGGAAGCTTTCATAGGCTTCGGTGGCCTTGATCACGTTGTCGGCCAGCAATTCGATCTCGAACACCACATCGGTCAATGTCGACGCCGAGCTCAACGCACCGAACATGGTGTAGCAAGGCTGACCGTCCGGCAGGGTTTCCAGGCCGATAGACGACAGCGGAAACAACTTGTGGGTGCGCAGCACCTGCTCATTGAACGCCGCACTATCACTCACATCGGCGGCGGGCCATAGCAAACCCTCGACCACGACCTGCTCGCCAAATACGGCAATAAACAGCGGCAAATCGCCATAGTCGTGCATGGTGACGTGCAAGCTGGCGTCCGAACTTTGGATCAGCTCAATGCTCGCCTGCCCACCCTTAAATAGCTCAACAGCCGACAGCGCATCGTATAAAGCTTGTGCAGACCAAACCTGCGGCATGCTCATACCCTCCTCCTTTTCCATTGAAGCCAGCTTTACTGAGTGCGGCTGGCGAAGTTTCCGCTCGAACGCCATAAGCAGCGGGGCATGCTCTGGCAGTATCCAGACTTCTTTCTTGACCAGCCCTTGCTCGCGCAGGCGCTGACGAAAAAGACGCTGGTAGTGAGCTGATGATTTGTTTTCCATGGACGAAGACTAGGCCATCACATGTAATTAATCAACACATCACATGTAATGGTTTAAAGCGTAGTTTTATTGATTTTTAGGCGCGCGCAGCTGGCCACTCAAGAGCAGCACCATAGAGAACACACAGGAAAAGTCGCGGGAGGGAAACCATCCAGGGTCAGTGGCACCGAGCATCCATTCGTGACGACAATTTAACGCTATATCGCCAACCAACTAAACAGCCAAAACTGCCAACCCCATCGCAGCCGCAGCCACTGTGCGGATTCCACGCCATTCGGACACTCAGCCCACGCTGATCCGGACACCTGTTCCACGGTCATCCGGACAGGCAGTCGGAGCGCAGCGACGCAGGATATGCATTGTTAGTCTGAGGTGCCCGGCGTCGTCAATTTCTTCGCCCGCCTGCGCATCGACTCTCCCTTCAGGTTGATCCGGTAGGCGTTGTGCACCAGGCGGTCGAGGATGGCGTCGGCCAGGGTCGGATCGCCGATCAGTTCGTGCCAGTTGTCCACCGGCATCTGACTGGTCACGATGGTTGAGCGTTGGCCGTAGCGGTCGTCCAGCAGCTCCAGCATGTCGCGGCGCTGTTCGGTGGTGAACGGTGCCAGGCCCCAGTCGTCGAGGATCAGCAGGTCGGTCTTGGCGTAGCCGCTCATCAGCTTGGCGAAGCGGCCGTCGCCATGGGCCAGGCCCAGTTCTTCCAGCAGCCGCGGTAGGCGCAGGTAGCGCACGCTGTAGCCGTCCCGGCAGGCCTGGTGGGCCAGGGCGCAGGCCAGCCAGGTTTTGCCGACGCCGGTGGGGCCGCCGATGATCAGGTTGAGGCCGTCGCGCAGCCACTGGCCGCTGCGCAGTTGCAGGATCAGCGCCTTGTCCAGCCCGCGCGGGGCGCGGTAGTCGATGTCTTCGAGGCAGGCGTTGTGCTTGAGCCGGGCCTGGCGTAGGCGGTTGCTCAGGCGCTTGTCGTCGCGCTCGGTCAGCTCGCGATCGACCAACAGGCCGAGGCGTTCTTCGAAGCTCAGGCTGTCGATGTCGGGTGTTTTCAGTTGCTCGGCGAGGGCTTTGAGCATGCCGTGCAGGCGCAGGGTTTGCAGCTTGTCTAGGAGCCTGTCGGACTTTCTGACTCTTCCTTGCGCTGAAAGTATTCGCGACAATCAAGGCCCTGCAATCGAGAGCCCCGCTGATGAGCCGTTTTGTCCTTGCTGACCGAGACACTGCGTATTTACTACCGCCTTCGGTGAACGAGTGGTTGCCGGCGGATCACTTGGCGCGGTTCGTGGTCGAGGTCATCGAGCAACTCGATTTGAGCGAGCTGACTGGGCAGTATGCGGGGCGGGGTTCAGCTGCCCACCATCCGGCCGTACTCCTGGGGCTGCTGATATACGGCTACGCCAATGGCGTGCACTCCAGCCGCAAGATCGAACGCGCGACCTATGACTCGGTAGCGTTCCGTTATCTGGCGGCCAACACCCACCCCGATCACGACACCTTGGCCACGTTCCGTCGACGTTTCCGGCAGCAGGTTGAATCGCTGTTCGTCCAGGTGCTGATGCTGGCGCGCGAGATGAAGCTGCTCAAGCTCGGTCATATCGCCCTCGACGGCACCAAGATCGAGGCCAACGCCAGTAAGCACAAGGCCTTGTCCTGGGCGCACGCCAACAAGATCGAGGCGCAGTTACGCCAGGAGGTCCAGCAGTTGCTGGCGCTGGCCGAGAACAGCGACTGCGCCGCCGTACCCGATGGCATGGATGTGCCGGCGGAGATTGCCCGGCGCGAAGATCGGCTCAGCGCGATAGCCCAGGCCAAAGCGAAGATCGAGCAACGTGCAGCTGAGCGACACGCCATTGAGCAACAGCAATTCGAGACCAAGACGGCCAAGCGTGAGGCCCAGCGCAAGGCTGGAAAGAAACCACGCGGCAAGGATCCAGAACCGCCCGCAGCGGGCCCCAAAGACAGCGATCAAGTCAATCTGACCGATGAAGAGTCACGCATCATGCCCGTCTCCGGTGGCGGCTTCGAGCAGAGCTATAACGCTCAAGCCGGGGTCGACACCGAGACGATGCTGGTGGTCACACAGCATGTAACCCAGGCCTGCAACGACAAGCGCGAAGTGGTTCCCACGCTACAGCGCATAGCCACCTTGCCCGCCGAATTAGGCGAGGTGAAAAGCCTGATTGCGGACAGCGGCTTCTTCAGCCAGGCCAACGTGAGCGCCTGCCACGAAGCCAAGGTCGAACCGCTTCTGGCGCTCAAACGCGAGTCGCACCACACCCCGGTACTGGAGCGCTTTGCCACCGACTCGCCGCTACCACAGACGAGTAACCCAGTCGAACAGATGGCTCACCGACTGAGCACGCAAGAAGGTCGAGCGCTGTACAGGCTACGCAAACAGACGGTCGAACCGGTGTTTGGCATCATCAAGCGAGTGATGGGCTGGCGGCAGATGAGCATGCGCGGCCTGGCCAACGCCCAGGGCGAATGGAGCCTGGTGACCATGGCCTGGAACATCAAGCGTTTGCATGTGCTACGCGCGATGTAACGCGGCCGAAAAGTACGCCCACCCGCGTCCAGGCAGCTGCTCAGGTGCACGAACGGACCGCCTGGGTTCGCGATAGTCAACTCGGATGCTTAGAAAGAACGACCCCGAGCAATCAAAGACCTAAACCCGCGCTGTCATTCCTTTTCGGGTTAAGTCCGACAGGCTCCTAGGGTCGGGTGAGGCAGCATGGTGGGATTCCTTTGTTCAGTGGTAGTAGCCGGGGCCGCGCAGGTTGGCGTGGTCGTCCGGTAGTAGGGGTAGGTTCTGTTGAGCCAGCGGCAGGTTTTCCAGGCCTTGGCGCAGAATCGATTCGAGGCTTTTGTAGCTACAGGCACCGAGGCTTAGGGCGCGCTGGCAGGCGGCTTCCAGCCGTTCTTCGCCGTGGTGCTTGCCCAGGCGCAGGATGCCCAGGCAAGCGCGGTAGCCATGCTGCGGATGCACGCGCCGTTCGAGGATGTGGCCGATCACCCCGGCGGTGTTCGGGCCGGTCTGCTCGGCCCAGCGGATCAGCCGTTGCGGCGTCCACTCGGCATGCTCGCGATGGCTCTTGGGCATGTGCTCGGTCTGCGTGCTGTGCCGGCCTTTGTGCAGGGAGCGTACGTGGCTGGCCACCCGCTGGTTGGCGTGGAAGCACTCCACGGTGCGCGCCGTCAGACGCACCTCCAGCTGCTTCTTCACCAACTGGTAGGGCACCGAGTAGTAATGCCCATCGACCTCGACGTGGTAGTCGATGTGCACCCGCGCCTTCTTCCACTCGGCATAGACGTAGGGCTGCTCCGGCAACGGGCGCAGAGCCGGGCGATCCAGGCTGGCGAAAGCCGCCTGGCGGGAGCCCGGTAGCTTCTTGAACGGCCGTTGGTTGAGTCGCTCCAGCAGCACGGCGATGGCCCGGTTGAGTTCGTCCAGGGAGAAGAACTGGCGATGGCGCAAGGCGGCGAGGATCCAGCGCTCGACCACCTGCACGCCGACCTCGGCCTTGGCCTTGTCGCGCGGCTTACGGGCCCGCGCCGGCACCACCGCCACACCATAGTGCTCGGCCAGATCGCGGTAACTGGGGTTGATGTCCGGTTCGTAGCGATGGGCCTTGCTCACCGCACTGCGCAGGTTGTCCGGCACCACGATCTCCGGTACCCCGCCGAGGAAGGCGAAGCAGCGGGCATGGGAGCCCAGCCAGTCGGGCAACTGCTGCGACCAGGTGGCCTCGGCGAAGGTGTAGCTGGAGGCACCGAGCACCGCGACGAACACCTGCGCCTGACGGATCTCGCCGCTGTGCCGGTCGATCACCGGCACCGTCTGGCCGGCATAGTCGACGAACAGCTTCTCGCCGACGCGGTGCTCCTGGCGCATCACCACATCCAGTTTGCCCTGCCAGGTCCGGTAGTGGTCGCAGAACCAGCTGTACTGGAAGCCCTGTGGCTGGCCCAGCCGATACTCCTGCCAGAGCAGCGCCAGGGTCACGCCTGGTCGGCGCAGCTCGGCATGCACCCAGGCCCAGTCGGGAGTTGGTCGTTGCTCAGAGGGGATCTCCGGCGGTGGCGGGAACAGGCGCCGCTCCAGCTCGGCGTCGGACAACTCAGTAGGGAGCGGCCAGGAGAGGCCGCAGGCCGTGAATCGGCAAAGGTAATCACCGGCACTGCTGTGACCTATGCCCAGACTGCGGGAGATCTTACGGACAGACAGCCCGCAATCGAACTTGAGGCGCAACACTTCACGGATTTTACGCATGGATAAACGCTCCACGACGACCTCTCTGCTTCGAAAAAGAGGCCAATGGTAGTGAATAAATCCTGCGTAGCTGCCTGCCAGAAAGTGTCCGGATGGCTGTGGAATCAGTGTCCGGATGCTCGTGGAATGGGTGTCCGGATCAGCGTGGAATCACTGTCCGGATGTGCGTGGAATGGGTGTCCGAGTCAGCGCGGAATCCGCAGCCACTGGCAGCCACCATTGAATATGACGCAGCGCCCCACAATCGAATAGCCTTGGCCAGCCCACCGCCCAATGGAAGCCCTTATGAGCACAGCCAACAAACCCCTCGCCGGCCTGAAAGTCATTGAGCTCGGCACCTTGATAGCCGGCCCTTTTGCTTCGCGCATCTGCGCCGAGTTTGGTGCCGAGGTGATCAAGGTCGAGTCTCCCGATGGCGGCGATCCACTGCGCAAATGGCGCAAGCTGTATGAGGGCACATCCTTGTGGTGGTTTGTGCAGGCGCGCAACAAGCAGTCGATCACCCTCAACCTCAAGCACGAAGCGGGGCGTGAGGTGCTGAAGACGCTACTCAGCGAGGCCGATATCCTGATCGAGAACTTCCGCCCAGGCGTGCTGGAAAAACTCGGCCTGGGCTGGGACGTGCTGCACGCGCTGAATCCCAAGCTGGTGATGGTGCGCCTGTCCGGTTTCGGCCAAACGGGCCCCATGAAGGAGCAGCCGGGCTTTGGCGCGGTAGGCGAATCCATGGGTGGGCTGCGTTATATCACCGGCTTCGAGGACCGCCCACCGGTGCGTACCGGAATCTCGATTGGCGATTCGATTGCCGCGCTGTGGGGCGTGATTGGCGCGCTGATGGCGCTACGGCATCGCGAGGTGAATGGCGGCAGCGGCCAGGTGGTCGATGTGGCGCTGTATGAGGCGATCTTCGCCATGATGGAGTCCATGGTGCCGGAGTTCGATGTGTTCGGTTTTATCCGCGAGCGTACCGGCAATATCATGCCTGGCATCACGCCCTCCTCAATCCACACCAGCAGCGACGGCAAACATATCCAGATCGGAGCCAACGGCGATGCGATCTTCAAGCGCTTTATGCAGGCCATCGACCGTCATGACCTGGCCGACGACGTAACGCTGACCAGCAACGATGGCCGCGACGCACGACGCGACGAGATTTATGGCGTGATCGACCGCTGGGTCGGATCACTGGCACTGCAGCAGGTGCTGGCAACACTGAGCCAGGCCGAAGTTCCGGCCAGCCGGATTTTCAGCGCCGAGGACATGTTCCACGATCCGCAATTTCTTGCCCGAGAAATGCTCCTGTCGGCCAAGCTGCCAGACGGCAAAGCTTTCAAGATGCCCGGCATCGTGCCCAAACTGAGCGATACACCTGGCGCGGTGAACTGGGTTGGCCCGGAGCTGGGCGAGCACACCGAACAGATCCTCGCTACGCTAGGCTATGACGCAGAGGCCATTGCCGAACTGCGGCGCAATGGCGCCGTCTGAATGCCGCCAGGAGTAGCGCCATGCCTGCCGATAAACCCTCACCGCCCACGGACGTGCTGCAGGCATTGCGGCAAGACAGGCGCGAGAAGGCCATTGAGTTGCTGCAGACACACCAGGGGATAAGCGCAGAAGAAGCCGAAAAGCGGATCAACCGCTACCTAGAGGACAACCCGCCAATCAACCTGCGCGGCCCCGGCATAGTCGCCCGTAGCAAGCTCAACGCCCTGGTCTGGCTAGGCCTGATCCTGATAATGGCCTTGGTCTACCTGCTGCTTGGCTGAACCGCCGGCGCAGCCACCACAAAAGAACAGGCTCCCGGAGTTATTTGCTTATGGGGGCCCACTCCTTACGCACTTGCTTGTAGTAATCGCCCATACCGTAACCGACCCAAACAGCACGAACGCCTTCTGAGAACAGACCCTCCTTGAATGCTTCACGCAGAAGCGCCAGCGTGGCTGAGTCGGTCTTGGGGTTACAAGCCAACCAGCGATCCACCTGAACGACGGTAAATAAGCGTGTGACCGCTATCCCCTCGTTAGCAGCCAGCTCTGAACTTACGTCACTGAGTAATACATCGAAGCGCTTGGCGGCGAGCATTTTCAGGCCAAGCGCATTGACTTGTAAGGGTGAGTATTTGATACCGGCATTATCGAGAAGACCTCGAACTTCAGCCATGTCCACAGTGCTTACCTGGTAACTCTTCAGGTCTTTGAGCGAAGTGGCCTGTACTGGGGCATAACGGCGCGCATAGGCTGATATGAAGACTGGCGTGATTTTGCTGAGATAGATTAAAACCTCAGCATCAGAGGCCGAGTAATTCAATGCCAATACGCAGGTATTTGGTGTTTGCTGCGCAAACTGCAGGGCACGACGAATTGGCATCGCCGCTATTCGAGTGTCGATACCTCGACTCTGCGCAATCATTTCGAATGCATCGACATATGGACCGGTAACACCCCCAGACCGCTCTGTAACAAATGGAGGGTAGGGCTCAACTAGAACGGTAACACCATTAGCCAGTGCGCCATGCGCCATGCCCAGTAGCAGTACTAAAAGCAGCAACCTATAAACGGACATACTTGCTTCAGCCTCATTGACGAGTAATCAACTTCAGAGGTGTTTGTACAAGTGCAGGCAAGTCCTTTTGTGGGATTTCTTCTGAGAGCGCCTTGAGGGCCAGTTCGATGCCAAAAACGGCCTGCTGCGCTGCGAACTGATCAACCGTGGCCAATATACGACCATCCGCCAGCATAGGCGCTACCGGTGGAATATTGTCGTAACCAACAACCTTAACCTTACCCTCACGACCGGCAGTGCGCACGGCAGCCACCACTCCCAAAGCCATACTGTCATTGCCACACAAAATAGCCTTGACATCCGGGTGCCGCTGTAGGATTTCGGCAGCAATCTTCTCAGCGATATCCGTCTCCCACTGAGCACTCTGGACCTCTACGACCTCGATCCCAGCACTCGCCATTGATGCGCGAAAGCCCGCCGTTCTAGCCCTGGCATTAGTATTAATTGATATACCTTCAATGATTACGACTTTGTCGTTAGCTCGCAGCTTCTTGGCCAGGTAACTACCGACCATTTCTGCGCCCTTAGTGTTGCTGGGGCCCACAAAAGGCACATTGATACCAGCCTCAATCAGCAAACGATCATCAAGTTTATTGTCGATATTGATCACCGTGATCCCAGCCTCCAGCGCTTTAGATACCACAGCCACCAAGCCGCCAGAATCTGCCGGGGCCAAGACTATTGCGTCAACCTTGTCTTTGATCAATTGTTCAAGAATACGAATCTGTTCGGCGCTATCGGTTTCGGTCTGAATTCCCGTTATTTGCAAGTCGTAATGTGCCGAATACTCTCGAGAGTGGACTCGCGCGCCCTCAGCCATGGTAATAAAAAACGGATTGCTCAGCGATTTCATGACGAGAGCAATGCGCAGCGGCTCGGCTGCGCCGCTTGTCACACTTAGCGTGAGTATCACACTGGCAAGAAATCCCTTGAGCACACACTGGAATAGCATGCGAGTTTTACTTTTCATGATTCACACTCCAAGCATTAGTTGCAAGACAACACACCCCTAGAGCAGCGTGTAGCGTCGCTGGTGAAGCACGTTGCAATGCGGGGCACCCGCTGATCTTGCCCATACAGAGCATAGCCGCAAAAAAAGCCGGCCCTTGCGGGTACCGGCTTTATCGACCAGCGCCAAGCTTAAAGCGGCTCACCGCGATTACCGTGTTGAGCCACAAAACTCTGTACGGTTTTCAGGTCATTGGCCAATACCGTGAAGCGCTCTTCGCGCTCAAACAGGTCCGCCAGGTGTGCCGGCAACGCCGGAGCCTGACCTACACCGGCCTTCTCGACAGCCTCGGGGAACTTGACTGGATGGGCTGTACCGAGGATGACCATCGGCGTCGTCAAGCTACGACGGCATTCACGGGCAGCACGCACGCCGATGGCGGTATGCGGATCAAGCAGCTCGCCGCACTCGTTAAATACCTCGGTGATGGTTTCGCAGGTCTGTACATCATCCACTGCCAGCGAGTCGAACAGCTTGCGCGCTTCGGTCCAGCGATCCTGATCGACGCTGAAGCCGCCGCCCTGCTTGAAGTTGGCCATCAGTTCAGCAATCGCCGCGCCGTTACGACCGTGCAGGTCGAACAGCAGACGCTCGAAGTTCGACGACACCATGATGTCCATGGACGGCGACAGCGTCGGGTGCAGGGTGTCCTTCACATACTGATTGCCGCTCATAAAGCGGTGCAGGATGTCATTGCGATTGGTCGCGACGATCAGCTGACTGATCGGCAGGCCCATATTGCGCGCCAAGTAACCGGCAAAGATATCGCCGAAGTTGCCGGTTGGCACCGAGAACGCGATGGAGCGCGCCGGCCCGCCGAGCTGCAGGGCTGCATGGAAGTAGTAAACGATCTGGGCCATGATCCGCGCCCAGTTGATCGAGTTGACCGCCACCAGGCGCGTGCCCTTGAGAAAGCCCTGATCTGCGAAGCTGTCCTTGACCATTTCCTGGCAGTCATCGAAGTTGCCTTCGATGGCGATGTTATGGATGTTATCGCCGAGGATGGTGGTCATCTGCCGGCGCTGCACCTCGGACACGCGGTTGTGCGGGTGCATGATAAAGATGTCGACGTTGCCGCAGGCCTTGCAGCCCTCAATGGCGGCCGAGCCGGTATCGCCGGAGGTCGCACCCATGATCACCACGCGCTCGTTGCGCTTGGCCAGCACGTAGTCGAGCAAACGGCCGAGCAGCTGCAGGGCGAAATCCTTGAAGGCCAGGGTCGGGCCGTGGAACAGCTCCAACACCCACTCATTGCCATTCAGCTGACGCAATGGCGCCACTGCGTTGTGGGCAAATACGCCGTAGGTCTCCTCAAGAATCTTCTTGAAATCCGCATCCGGGATGCTGCCGGTGACGAATGGGCGCATCACCCGGAAGGCCAGCTCGTGGTACGGCAGGCCAGCCCAGGAGGCGATTTCTTCCTGGGTAAAGCGCGGCAGGTTTTCTGGCACATAGAGGCCGCCATCATTGGCCAGGCCGGCGAGCAGCACGTCTTCGAAATTCAGGGCCGGTGCCTGGCCGCGGGTACTGATATAGCGCATAGGGGCAAACCTTCGGTTGAATCTTTAAGAGCCGCAGCGGCCTGTTGCCGCTGCGGCCAAAGGCGGATTAGTTCAGCTGCTCGACGCGGATACGCACAACGCTGCCGACCACATCGTCGAGCGCTTCAAGGGCGCTGATCGCCTCATTGATCTGCGCTTCGACCACGCGGTGGGTGACCAGGATCATCGGCACCAGGCCGTCATGCTCCTCGACTTCCTTCTGCATGATCGACTCGATGTTGATGCCACGTGCCGACAGAATGCTCGCCACCTGGGCCAGCACGCCCGGATGATCTTTGGCCTGGATGCGCAGGTAGTAAGCGCTTTCACAAGCTTCAATCGGCAGAATCGGGTGATCGGACAGCGAGTCCGGCTGGAAAGCCAGGTGCGGCACGCGGTTGGTCGGATCAGCCGTCAGGGCGCGGACAACGTCGACCAGATCGGCCACCACGGAGGAAGCAGTTGGCTCCATACCGGCACCCGCGCCGTAAAACAACGTGCTGCCAGCGGCGTCGCCGTTGACCATCACCGCGTTCATTACACCGTTGACGTTGGCGATCAGGCGATCGGCCGGTATCAGCGTCGGGTGTACGCGCAGTTCGATGCCAGCATCTGTGCGGCGCGCTACGCCGAGGTGCTTGATGCGGTAGCCCAACGCTTCGGCATAGTTCACATCAGCGGTGGTCAGCTTGGTGATGCCTTCGGTGTAAGCCTTGTCGAACTGCAGCGGAATACCAAAGGCGATGGACGCAAGGATGGTCAGCTTGTGCGCAGCATCGATGCCTTCGACGTCGAACGTCGGATCGGCTTCGGCATAACCCAGCGCCTGCGCCTCGGCCAGGACGTCATCAAAGGTACGGCCCTTCTCGCGCATCTCGCTGAGGATAAAGTTGCCAGTGCCGTTGATGATGCCGGCCAGCCAGTTAATACGGTTAGCCGCCAGGCCTTCGCGAATCGCCTTGATTACTGGAATGCCGCCCGCTACCGCTGCTTCAAAGGCAACAATCACGCCCTTCTCACGGGCCTTGGCGAAGATTTCATTGCCGTGCACGGCGATCAGCGCCTTGTTCGCGGTGACCACATGCTTGCCGTTTTCGATGGCCTTGAGCACCAGGTCCTTGGCCAGGGTGTAACCACCAATCAGCTCGATAACGATATCGATCTCGGGGTTGTTCACCAGCTCAAACACATCGCTGGTCATGCTAATACCGGTCGTATCGTACTGCGGCTTGGGCGAGCGAATAGCAATCTGGGCAACTTCAATACCGCGCCCTGCGCGCCGGGTAATTTCCTCGGCATTTCGCTTGAGTACATTCAACGTACCGCCACCGACGGTACCCAGCCCACAGATGCCTACTTTCACCGGTTTCACACTGAACTCCCCATCTGCACTGCGTAAAACGGCCGGAGCAAGCCCCGGCCGTAGAAAAGAGCCGCACCATACGAAGCGGCTGTTTATTAGTCAATCAGGCGCGAGCCTCAGATCATTTGGATTCCAAGGCAATCTTCGCCAGCTGCGGTGCTGGCTGATAGCCGGGGATGATCTTGCCGTTGGCCAGAACGATGGCCGGTGTACCGCTGACCCCGATCATCTGCCCCAACGCGTACTGCTTGGCAACCGGGCTGTCGCACTGCGCATCAGCCACGCTTTGACGGCTTTTTGCACGGTTCATGGCGTCCTGCTGGTCCTTGGCACACCAGACATTCGACAGCTCTTTGGCCGCAGCACTTTCTAGACCCTGACGCGGGAAAGCCAGGTAACGCACCTCAACGCCCAGACGATTGAGCTCAGGCACTTCGCTATGCAGCTTCTGACAGTAGCCGCAATCGGTGTCGGTAAATACGGTGATGTGGGTTTTTGGCTGCTTGGGCGCGAACACCACCATTTCCGAGGCTGGAATGGCATCCAGCAGCTTGACCACACCCTTGCTCTCGGCGGCCTCGGTCAGGTTCACCGGCTTACCGTCCTTGACCTGAAACAGGTAGCCCTGCAGCAAGAACTGGCCATCGGCACTGGTGTACAACTGCCGGCCGCCGGCCAGCTCGACCTGATAGACGCCAGGCATCGGGCTCTCGGCGATCGCCTCAATCGGCAGCGCCGGATCGATAGCCTTAAGAGAGTTGCGGATAGCCTGATCAGCATCGGCAGCAACGCCCACGCTGCTAACCAGACCCAGGGCCAACGCGACAACAATGCGGTTAAAACGCATACAAACTCCTAGCGGAAGACGATCTAACAAAAGATGAGCGAAGCCTATCATAGAAGCCCGCACAGACCGACCACCGCAGGCTGGACGGCGCCCTCAGCCTCGCGGGTGGTGCTGTGCATGCAACTCCTGCAGTCGCGCACGGGCAACGTGGGTATAGATCTGCGTGGTCGATAGATCACTGTGCCCCAGCAACATCTGCACCACCCGCAAATCAGCGCCGTGATTAAGCAAATGCGTGGCAAAGGCATGGCGCAAGGTGTGCGGTGACAGGCTCTTGGCAATCCCCGCCACCTTGGCCTGGTGCTTGATGCGATACCAGAAGGTCTGCCGGGTCATCTGCTCACCACGCAGGCTGGGAAACAGCACGTCGCTGGGCTTGCCATCGAGCAGAAAGGGCCGCGCCTCCTTGCTGTAACGCTCGATCCAGGCAATCGCCTCCTCACCCAGCGGCACCAGACGCTCCTTGCTGCCCTTGCCGAAGACGCGCAACACGCCCTGACGCAGATTGACCTGCTCCAAGGTCAGGCCGATCAACTCACTGACACGCAGGCCACAGGCATACAGCACCTCAAGCATCGCCCGGTCGCGCAAGCCAATCGGATCATCCAGCTCGGGAGCGGCGAGCAAGGCCTCAACATCCGCCTCGGACAGAGATTTGGGCAGCGGTCGACCCAGCTGCGGCATGTCGACCTGCAGGGTTGGGTCACGACTGATCAGCTGTTCACGCAAAAGAAACCGGTAAAAGCCGCGCAGACCCGAGAGCAGGCGCGCAGTGGAACGCGCCTTGTAGCCATCATTCAGGCGCCAGGCCAAGTGATCGAGAATCAGCTCACGCCCTGCATCCGGCAGCTGTACATCGCGCGCCTGCAGCCAACCATTGAACAGCGCCAGATCACTGCGATAGGCGGCACGAGTGTGGGCCGATAGGCCCTTTTCCAACCACAGGGCCTCAACAAAACGGTCAATCAAGGGGTGGTCGATGGCGGGCATGCGAAACTATGGCGGCAGTTGAAAGCAGGTTAGTCTTTCACAGCTTGACCATGCAGGGCCAGGTACCCATTCGCAAGGACCCTTGATGAACGAACAACATATTCTTTTGGCCTTCGCCGCCATCGGTGCCAGCGCATTCGCCTGCCAGTGGCTGGCCTGGCGTCTACGCCTTCCGGCCATCCTGTTTTTGCTGATCGCGGGAATCCTCGCAGGCCCCGTATTCGGCTGGCTTGACCCCCAAGCCCTATTCGGTGATTTGCTATTCCCCGTGGTATCGATGGCCGTTGCATTGATCCTGTTCGAAGGCAGCCTGACCCTGCACCTGTCGGAGTGGCGCGAAATTGGTAGCGTGGTCAGGCGCATGGTGACTATTGGCGCCCTGGCCACCTGGGCGGTGATCGCCGTCAGCACGCACTACCTGCTTGGCTTTAACTGGGAAATGGCACTGCTGCTCGGCACGCTAACACTGGTTACAGGCCCAACAGTAATCGTACCGATGCTGCGCGTCGTCCGCCCGAAAGCCTCCATCGCCAACATCTTGCGCTGGGAAGGGATCGTGATTGACCCCATCGGCGCGCTTCTCGCCGTTGTGGTGTACAGCTTCATCATTGCCAGTAACGAAGGTAATGGCTGGCAACACGGCACGGGCACCTTTGCTGGCGTCATCGCCTGCGGCAGCGTGTTTGGGATCGCTGCCGGCTGGGGGCTGGGCCAAGTGCTAAAGCGTCAGTGGCTGCCCGACTACCTGCACAACCTCGCGGTATTAGCCACCGTACTGGGAGCTTTCATTGCCTCCAACGCGGTTATGCACGAGTCCGGCCTGCTCGCCGTCACCCTGATGGGTATGTGGCTGGCCAATATGAAGGGCGTCGACGTACGCCACATCCTGCACTTCAAGGAGAACCTCAGTGTTCTGCTGATTTCCGGCTTGTTTATCCTGCTTGCCGCACGGCTCGACCTAAACGCCCTGCTCGCCTTCGGCCCTGCGGTACTCGTGTTACTGGCCATCATTCAGTTCGTCGCGCGCCCGCTCAATGTCGCACTGTCCACCTTCGGCTCTAGCCTTGACTGGCGCGAGCGCGCTCTTCTGGCCTGGATCTCACCGCGTGGCATTGTTGCTGCAGCCGTCTCGGCTATTTTCGCCACTCGTTTGAGCGAGCTGGGCTATGAAGGCGCAGAACTGCTGGTGCCGCTTACTTTTGCGGTGATCATTGGCACTGTGGTTCTGCAGAGCGCCACCGCACGCCCACTGGCCAAACTATTAAAAGTGGCAGAACCTGCTCCCAGTGGCTTTCTGATCGTCGGCGCCAACCCTATTGCTCGCGCGCTCGGCACCGCACTACAAGAGCTCGGCAACCGTGTATTGCTGTGCGACTCCAGTTGGGAAAATATCAGCGCCGCGCGCATGCAGAAACTCCCCACTTACTTCGGCAACCCCACCTCCCAGGATGCCGAAGCACACCTGGATTTGGTAGGCCTTGGCCACCTGCTCGCTTTGTCGCCGTCCAGCGAACTCAACGCACTGGCGTGCATGCACTTTCGTCACGACTTTACCGCCAGCCGCCGCTTCACGCTGCCCAGCGGCACAGAAAGCCGACGCAGCGATAAACACCGCAGCCGCGATGCAGTGCGTGGTCGCCCCCTAGGCAGTCGCACGCTGAGCTTCCCACAATTCGCCAGCCGTCTCAGCAAAGGTGCTGAGGTTCGTACCACCACCCTAACCAGCACATTTGACTGGCAGGCTTACCAGAACCTGCATGGCGACCGAGCCGTTATTTTACTCGCCTGCGACCCAAGCGGCTGGATACACATCGCCACCCAGCCACTTGAGGTGTTGCCTGGCCCAAACTGGATCTTGGTTGCCTTAATTGAAGAGGAACAAAGCAGCCCACTGACAGCAACCCCATAGAAAGAACCATCAGATCGTCACCCTATCCTTGGATGGGTGACAGACCTTAATTTGCGGCCCATGATTGCACCACGCCACTACAACCAATGGGCCCACACAATGTCCAGCCAACAGCATTCACGCCTTGGTCAGATTCTGATCAACAAAGGATTGATTAATCGCAGCCAGCTGGATGCTGCTATTCAACTGCAACTGACCAACCACAAACGCCTGGGCGAAACGCTAATCGAGCAAGGTTGGCTTACCGAACGCCAGCTAAAAAAAGCACTCAGCAAACAGAACAACCTGCGCCTGGCCGCCACCCTGGTCGCCGCCCTGCTTAGCCCCTTCCAAATCGCCAGCGCCGACGCCCCGAAAAACGCACCCAGCGCCATCAGCCAGGAACAAACACCGCGCGGCCTGCGCCCGCTGAGCGACATGGAAATGAGTAATGTCAGCGCCCAAGGTCTGGACGATGTGCTACAGGGCCTGTTTCTCCAGGCCGGCAGCGGTGATGGCATGGTCACCGTTAGCCAACTAAGCAAACTGGTGATGCCGGTACTGAACAGCCTCGAGGCGGAAACCTCAATGAAAGACGTGCAGTACGACACCAGCAAACTGACCTCAGTGATCAATGCCGATGGCTCGGTGAATGTGCGCCTGCCCAGCTCGATTGGCGAATTACGTTTCGACAACATCCGCGTCGCCGGAGCACCCCAGGGCCAGAGTTTTGGCAGCCTGAGCCTGCACGACATTGACCTGTCGCAAGCCTCGCTGAAGATCAGCCTGCACTAGCCACAACACGGTTCAGACCGCAGAAACGAAAAAAGCAGCCCGAGGGCTGCTTTTTTAATGGGAAGCTGAGACTTAGCCCAGTTTTTCCTTGATACGCGCTGCCTTACCGGACAGGTCGCGCAGGTAGTACAGCTTGGCTTTACGCACGTCACCGCGACGCTTAACGGCCAGGCTATCAACCAGCGGGCTGTAGGTCTGGAAAGTACGCTCTACGCCAACACCGTTGGAGATCTTACGCACAGTGAAAGCACTGTTCAGACCACGGTTACGCTTGGCGATTACAACGCCTTCGAACGCCTGCAAACGCTGACGGTCACCTTCTTTCACTTTAACCTGGACAACAATGGTGTCGCCCGGTGCAAAAGGAGGGATATCTTTGCCCATCTGCTCAGCTTCGATCTGCTGAATAATCTTGTTGGTCATGCTGCGCTCCTAAGACTGGCCTTGGCCGGTCATCGATACATTAACTATCGTCCCGCTGGCGGACGTATTCCTCCAGCAGCTTCTTCTCTTCTCCAGAAAGCGAGCGGCTTTCCAGAAGATCGGCACGGCGTTCGTAGGTCCGACCAAGGGACTGCTGCAAACGCCAGCGCCGGATGTGTTCGTGGTTGCCGCTAAGCAACACTTCGGGAACACGTTTATCCGCATACACCTCCGGGCGAGTGTAGTGCGGGCAGTCGAGTAGACCATCCGTAAAGGAGTCCTCCTCGGCCGAGCCTGCATGACCTAATGCACCAGGCAAAAGGCGCGTTACCGCATCGATCAGCACCATGGCCGGCAGCTCACCGCCGGACAGGACGTAGTCCCCAATCGACCATTCTTCATCGACATGCGCTTCAATAAAGCGCTCATCAATGCCTTCGTAGCGACCTGCGATGAGGATTAAAGCCTCAACGTTAGCCAGTTCGCGTACTGCTGACTGCGTCAGCTGGCGACCTTGCGGCGACAGGTAAATTACCTTGGCCGCACCACCTGCAGCGTGCTTGGCGTCAAGCAAAGCATCTTCAAGCGGCTTGATCTTCATCACCATGCCGGGGCCACCACCAAAAGGCCGATCATCCACGGTGTGGTGACGGTCTGTGGTGTAGCTACGCGGATTCCAGCAGGTCAATTGCAACAAACCCTGCTTCACCGCTCGGCTGGTAATGCCGTATTCACTGATAGCGGCAAACATTTCCGGGAACAGCGTAATGACTTCAACGCGCAGATTTGGCATCAGGCTTAGAAGTCCGCATCCCAGTCGACCCGCATTTCGCCAGCACTCAGGTCAATCGACAACACGCATTGCTCGGTATAGGGCAATAGGCGCTCACGATCATCCAGGCTGTCGGTGCAGGGTTTGACCACCATCACATCGTTGGCACCGGTTTCTAACAGGTGATCAATCTTGCCGAGCAATTGCCCTGCCTGATCAATAACCTTGAGACCTTCCAACTGGTACCAGTAGAACTCGCCGTCGGCTAATTCAGGGAACAGGTTGCGCGGCACACAGATCTCATAACCCGCAAGAAGACGCGCTTCTTCACGATCATCAAGACCCTTGAGCTTCGCGACCAGGAATTTATCATTCCCGCGTCCGCTGACCAGCTCTACCTGTTTAACATTGCCTTCGCGCCTAAGCGTCCAGGACTTGTACTGCAACAGGTTTGCAACAGGATCGGTAAAGGAATACACCTTCACTTCACCGCGAACGCCATGTACAGAGTAGATCTTGCCGATAACGATCAAATCATCGGTAGAAACAGGCGTCGCACTCATATTGCTTAGGCCGCAGCCTTAGCAGCGTCCTTCAACAACTGAGCAACACGATCAGAAGGCTGTGCGCCAACGCTCAGCCAATGGGCCAGGCGATCTTGCTTAACGGACAGACGAACTTCCTGACCACGAGCGATCGGGTTGAAGAAACCGATTTCTTCTTTGTGCGAACCGTCGCGTGGGTTACGGCTGTCGGTCACGTTGATTTTGTAGAACGGGCGCTTTTTGGAGCCGCCAAGGGCAAGACGAATCGTTAGCATGTGAACATAGTTCCTGTAGTCGGTGCTGCAAATCTAAATGCACGGCGGGCATGGGTGCCCGAAAGGCCGCATATTCTAAGGAATATCCGGATTTTTGCAAATGGCTTTTTCAGACGCATAGGACTGTGCAATCAAGGCTTGCCAAATGACCGCTGCGCAAACCAGCCAATCGACTCACACAAAAGGCGGATTTAGTGCACATCCCGCTCTTTCGGCGTGGCCTACGCCGACATCGCTGCCGACGCGAACTTCTTACATCTTCGGCATACCGCCCGGCATCATCCCGCCCATACCGCGCATCATCTTGGCCATACCGCCTTTGGCCGTGAACTTCTTCATCATCTTCTGCATCTGCTTGTGCTGCTTGATCAAGCGGCCAATGTCTTGCACCTGGGTGCCGGAACCCATGGCGATGCGGCGCTTGCGCGACCCACTGATCACGTCAGGGTCGCGACGCTCCTGAGGGGTCATCGAGTTGATGATCGCCTCCATCTGCTTGAACTGCTTCTCCGCCGCGCCCTGGGCATTGCCCATCTGCGCCAGATTGACGCCACCCATCTGCGGCAGCTTGTCCATCAGACCGCCGAGGCCGCCCATATTTTTCATCTGCTGCAACTGGTCACGGAAGTCTTCGAGATCGAAGCCCTTGCCCTTCTTCAGCTTCTTGGTGAGCTTCTCGGCCTTCTCACGATCCAGGGTCTGTTCGGCCTGCTCGATCAGGCTGAGTACGTCGCCCATGCCGAGGATACGCGAGGCAATTCGGTCCGGATGGAAGGGCTCCAGCGCCTCGGTCTTCTCGCCCATACCGATAAACTTGATCGGCTTGCCGGTGATATGTCGCACCGACAGTGCCGCACCACCACGGGCATCACCGTCGACCTTGGTCAGCACCACACCAGTCAGCGGCAGCGCATCGTTGAAGGCCTTGGCGGTGTTGGCCGCGTCCTGGCCGGTCATGGCGTCGACCACAAACAGGGTTTCCACCGGATTGATCGCCGCGTGCAACGCCTGGATCTCGGCCATCATCTCGGCATCGATGGCCAAGCGACCAGCGGTGTCGACGATCACTACATCAATAAACTTGAGCTTGGCTTCCTTGATCGCCGCTTCAGCGATATCCACCGGCTTTTGGCTAAGATCGGAGGGGAAGAAGGTCACGCCAATATCGCTGGCCAGGGTTTCCAGCTGCTTAATCGCCGCCGGACGATAAACGTCGGCAGAGACCACCATCACGGTCTTTTTCTTGCGCTCTTTAAGGAAGCGCGCCAGTTTGCCGGCGGTAGTGGTCTTGCCCGCGCCCTGCAGACCGGCCATCAGAATCACCGCTGGCGGCACGGCATTCAGCGCGAGGTCTTCGTTGGCCGCGCCCATCAGTTCTTCAAGTTCGGCGCGAACGATTTTCACAAACGCCTGGCCCGGGGTCAGGCTTTTCGACACTTCGGTGCCGACCGCGCGATCCTTGACCTTATTGACGAAGTCCTTGACCACTGGTAAGGCGACATCAGCCTCGAGCAAGGCCATGCGCACTTCACGCAGAGTGTCCTTGATGTTGTCTTCGCTCAGCTTGGCTTTGCCAGTGACATTTCGCAGGGTCTGCGAGAGGCGGTCAGTCAGATTTTCGAACATGCGCGTTCCTTTCAGGCTCAGTCGAGCCGAGGGTGGGCTTGCAACAGGTCGCGGATTATAGCGAAGACTAATCGGATCTGGTGACGTTTCATCGCAACCGCGCCGGCACTGAAACGTCACAAGACACGAAACCCCAACACCGCCAAACGCTTTCGTGGCGCACGGGTTGTATGCCACACTGGTCGCCTTTCGGGTTTGCCTGACAAGGATTTATGCACCCTCTGCTACCCAGCCTCGCTGCTGCCTGCCTCTATGCCGGAGCCGCACTCTATCAAGGCCTGCGCCTGCAACAGCGCAGCACATCCAACAAGCACCTGCTGATTGCACTCGGCACACTGGCGTTGCTGCTGCACGGTAGCAGCCTGTTTCTGCAGATGTTTGATGCCAGTGGCCTATCACTGGACTTCTTCAAGGCCGCCAGCCTGATTGCTGCTGCCGTAATTCTGCTGACGTTGCTAGCCTGCACGCGAATCCCGGTGGAAAACCTGCTGTTACTGCTGTTCCCACTGGGCTTTGTCACCGTGCTGCTCGCCCAATTTATGCCCAGCGGCACCACCCAGGTCATCGACGAGGCGCCCGGCATCCTGGCGCATATCCTGCTCTCGATCACGGCTTACGGCATGCTGACCATTGCCGTCTTTCAATCGCTGCTGCTGTTATTGCAGGACCATCAGCTCAAACATAAGCACCCATCCGGACTGATCAAGAACTTCCCGCCCCTGCAAACCATGGAAAGCCTGCTGTTTGGCTTCCTCTGGGCCGGCTGGGCACTGCTGTCGCTCTCGCTTCTATCTGGCGCGCTGTTTATCAGCGACCTGTTCGCCCAGCACCTGGCGCACAAAACCATCCTGTCGTGCTTTGCCTGGGTGGTATTTGCCGTGCTGTTGTGGGGCCGCCATCAACTCGGCTGGCGTGGCCACAAAGCCATTCGCTGGACCCTGGCAGGTTTTTGCCTGCTGATGCTGGCCTACTTCGGCAGCAAGCTGGTTCGCGAATTTATTCTGCATATCTGAGACCCCTTCCGTGGACGACCTTCACTCCGGCTACCTGCTTGGGCTGCTGATTTTTCTGATTTTATGCTCGGCCTTCTTCTCCAGTTCGGAGACCGGCATGCTCAGCCTCAACCGCTATCGCCTCAAGCACATGGCCAAGGAAGGGCACAAGGGTGCCAAGCGCGTCACCAGCCTGCTCAGCCGCCCAGATCGCCTACTCGGCACCATTCTGGTGGGCAACAACGTGGTCAATATCCTCGCCGCCTCCATCGCCACTGTGCTGGCCGTGGATATCTGGGGCGAAGCCGGGATTGCGATTGCCACCGCCGGCCTGACCATCGTGGTACTGATTTTCGGCGAAATCACCCCGAAAACCCTGGCCGCTCTGCGCCCGGAGCTGGTGGCTTTCCCCGCCAGCCGCATGCTGCTAGTGCTGCAACGCCTGCTTTACCCAGTGGTCTGGGTCGCCAGCACCATCAGCAACCTGCTGCTGCGCCTGCTTGGCATCGACCCCTCACAGCGCGCCAGCGACAGCCTGTCCACCGAAGAGCTGCGCAGCGTGGTGCGCGAGTCCGGCGCTGACATGCCGAAAAACCGCCAGAACATGCTGCTCGGTATTCTTGACCTTGAGCGGGTGACGGTGGATGACATCATGATTCCGCGCAACGAAGTCACCGGCATCAATCTGGACGACGACCTTGAAAGCATCACCAGCCTGCTGACCAACACCACCCACACGCGCCTGCCGGTATTTCGCACCGACATCAACCAGATCGAAGGCATCGTGCACATGCGCCAGATTGCCCGGCTGCTGACGCACAATGAGCTAAGCAAAGAAGCGCTGCTGGCGGCCTGTAACGAGCCGTACTTCGTACCCGAAGGCACACCGCTGTCGACCCAGCTGATCAATTTTCAGAAGCACAAACGCCGGATCGGCATTGTCGTCGATGAATACGGCGACGTGATAGGCATCGTCACCCTGGAAGACATCCTCGAAGAAATCGTCGGCGATTTCAGCAATCAGGACACCCTGCGCAGCCCGGATATTCACCCGCAGGAAGATGGTACCCAGGTCATCGATGGCGCGGCTTATATCCGCGAAATCAACAAGGCGCTAGATTGGCACCTGCCCTGCGATGGCCCGAAAACCCTCAACGGCCTGGTGACCGAAGCACTGGAAAGCATCCCCGACAGCGCCGTATGCCTGAAGATCGGTCCTTATCGCCTAGAAATCCTGCAGTCGTCAGAGAACCGGGTGAAAAGCGTGCGCGCCTGGAAAACCAAACCCAAGGCGCTTACCGAGCAGCCAGTGCAAGACTGACGGCCACCCCCCTGCGCCCGCACGCGACAACCCAGATCTGACGGGTGATGGCCATCACGCGCAGTGCATTCACAGCTCGACGTTGACCGCCTGCGCCGCCCGCATGGCTTTGGCCCGCGCGGCTTGCAATGATTCATCACGGGCCAGCGCCACACCCATGCGCCGTTGACCGCTGACTTCCGGCTTGCCGAACAGGCGCAACGCGGTATCCGGCTCGGCCAGCGCCGCGCCGAGGTTGCCGAAGCTGACCTGCTGCGATTCACCTTCGACCAAGATCACCGCCGAGGCCGACGGCCCGAACTGACGGATGGCCGGGATCGGCAAGCCGAGAATGGCCCGAGCATGCAGGGCAAACTCGGATAAATCCTGGGAAATCAGGGTGACCAAGCCGGTGTCGTGCGGGCGTGGCGAGATTTCGCAGAACCACACCTGATCACCTTTGACGAACAGCTCAACTCCAAACAGCCCACGCCCGCCCAGCGACTCGGTAACCGCCAGGGCAATCCGTTCGGCTTCGGCCTGAGCCTTGGCACTCATCGGCTGCGGCTGCCAGGACTCCTGATAATCGCCCTTGACCTGACGATGGCCAACAGGCGCGCAGAAGGTGGTACCGCCACTGTGGCGCACGGTGAGCAGCGCGATTTCATAATCAAAATCGATAAAGCCCTCGACGATTACCCGCCCTTTACCCGCGCGGCCGCCCGCCTGGGCGTAATCCCAGGCAGTTTGCAGATCATCCAGACTTTTAAGTACCGACTGGCCCTTGCCCGAAGAGCTCATAATCGGCTTGATCAGGCAGGGGAAGCCGATGCTCTCGACGGCGCTGCGGCACTGATCAAAGGAGTCGGCAAACTGATAAGGCGAGGTCGGCAGGCCCAGCTCTTCGGCGGCCAGACGGCGGATGCCTTCGCGGTTCATGGTCAGCTGCGCGGCGCGGGCGCTAGGGATTACGGTAAAGCCTTCATTTTCCAGCTCGACCAGGGTCGCGGTGGCAATCGCCTCGATTTCCGGGACGATGTAATGCGGCTGCTCCAACTCGATCACCGCCCGTAGCGCGTCGCCATCAAGCATATTGATCACATGGCTGCGATGCGCCACCTGCATGGCCGGGGCGTTGGCGTAGCGGTCCACGGCGATCACCTCGACGCCGAGACGCTGCAGTTCGATCACCACTTCCTTGCCCAACTCGCCAGAGCCACACAACAGCACACGGGTCGCGCTCGGCGACAAAGGGGTTCCGATACGGGGCATGGTGAATCCTCAAACTGATCAAGAAAGTTACAGCAGAATGCCTTTGGCCTTGGCGCGCTTATGGCACTGCACCAGCACGGCGCTGCGCTCGCTGTTATCCATCAGGCCCCAGCGGGTAATTTCGGCGACCGTGCGCTGGCAACCGATACAGATATCTTCATCGTCCAGCGCGCAGACATGCACGCAGGGCGAGGCGACCGGACGCTCCTGCGGCTGCATCAATCGTCCTGCTCATGCAGGTCACGGGCATAGCGCTGGGCGTTGTGCACGTAATGGGCGGCGCTGGCTTCGAGCATCTTCTTCTGTGGCTCGGTCAGCTCACGCACCACCTTGCCGGGCGAACCCATCACCAGCGAACCATCGGGAATTTCCTTGCCTTCACCGATCAGGCTGTTGGCGCCGATGATGCAGTACTTGCCGATTTTCGCGCCATTGAGGATCACCGCAT
This sequence comes from Pseudomonas sp. C7.1, assembly GCF_056312395.1. Classification (NCBI taxonomy): domain Bacteria; kingdom Pseudomonadati; phylum Pseudomonadota; class Gammaproteobacteria; order Pseudomonadales; family Pseudomonadaceae; genus Pseudomonas; species Pseudomonas sp. C7.1. The sequence continues at coordinate 2,656,112 of NZ_JBWDTL010000003.1, forward strand.
TGATGCCGATCAGGCTGTAATCGCCCACCGTGCAACCGTGCAGCATGGCGTTGTGGCCGATGGTCACACCCGTACCGATATTCAGCGGGAAGCCCATATCGGTGTGCATCACGGTGCCGTCCTGCACGTTGCTGTTCTCGCCGATATGAATCAGCTCGTTGTCGCCACGCAGCACGGCGTTAAACCACACGCTGGCACCCGGTTCTAGTTTGACCTTGCCGACCAGGGTGGCATTCGGTGCAACCCAGCTGCCGGCGTGGGCCTCGACGTGGGACGAACCCAGGCGGTATTTCATAGATGCTTCCTCATAAGCTCAGGTGAGCTTGATAAAGTGCTCGGGCGGCTGGTGCATATCGATATGCACATCGTCGAACACCAGGTTGACCAACTCGACCAGCATAATCGCCGTCAGTCCCCAGATTTTATATTCGCCATAACGGTAACTTGGCACATACCAGCTGCGCCCCAGGTAATCGATACGGTGGGTGGTTTCCCGTGGGTCGTCGCGAAAGAACGCCAGCGGCACAGCAAACACGGCGGCAATTTCAGCGTCGTTGGGCTTGTACTCGACAAAATCCGGTACCACACCGACATAGGGTGTGACCGAAATACCATGACGCGACACTAGGGTGCTGAGCGGCCCAACCACCTCGACCAAGCCAGGCGGCAAACCGATTTCCTCTTCCGCTTCGCGCAAGGCCGTCTCGATCAGATCGGCATCTTCCGGGTCACGCCGGCCACCGGGAAACGCCACTTCACCGCTGTGGGTAGACAGACCGCTGGCGCGCAAGGTGAGTACCACTTCCGGCTCGTCGCTGCGGGTGATGGGCACCAGCACTGCGGCCTCAGGGTAGCGTTTGTCGGTCTGCAGAATGTGCGGGCTATAGCCACGCATGCGATGGAGCAACTCGTCCAGCATGGGGATTCTCAGTCTTTTATTCTGCGCTCGATCATGGCACGAAAACAGCGCACGGCCCAAGCCCTGCGCCGCTGACTGCAATCATTCAAGCGCTCGATAAACCCCGCTTGCCGAGCACACAACACGCGCGCCAAGATAGCCAACACGCAGCGAGGGCCTGGCATGAAGTTCTGTAGCAACTGTGGCGGCGCGATCAGCCACATCATCCCGCAAGGCGACAACCGCCTGCGCCACGTCTGCGCGCAGTGCCAGACCGTGCATTATCAGAACCCACGAATCATCGCCGGCTGCCTGCCAGTGTGGGGCGAGCAAGTGCTGCTGTGCCGCCGCGCCATCGAGCCACGGCGTGGCTACTGGACGCTGCCGGCCGGCTTTATGGAAAACGGCGAAACCCTGGAGCAGGCCGCCGCCCGTGAAACCCATGAAGAAGCCTGCGCGCGGGTGCGCAGCCTCAGCCTCTATACCCTGTTCGACCTGCCGCATATCAATCAGGTGTACATGCTGTTTCGCGCCGAGCTGGTCGACCTGGACTTTGCCCCTGGCGAAGAAAGCCTGGAGGTGCAGCTATTTCACGAACAGGACATCCCCTGGTCAGAGCTGGCTTTCCCGACTATCGGGCGTACCTTAGAATGCTACTTCGCGGACCGCCTGCAGCAGCACTACCCGGTCCGCAACGAGCCGCTCGAAGCCTTGCGCGCGCATTACAAGAAAGCCTTTTGATCCATGGGAATTACGATGCGCTGGTTGTTCGCCCTACTCTGCCTGACCGTTGCCCTGACTGGCCACGCCAGCACCACCCCGACCCTTAATGGCAAGACCATCGACAAAGTGCTGGTGGTTAAATCCGAACGCAAGCTGCACCTGATCAGCCATGGCGACACGCTCAAGTCCTACCGCGTATCGCTGGGCAAGCAACCTGAAGGGGCGAAGCAACGCGAAGGCGACCTGCGCACCCCAGAAGGCTTCTACTGGATCGACTGGCGCAAAACCAGCGACAAGTACAACCTGTCCATGCACATCTCCTACCCCAACGCCCGCGACCAGGCGCAAGCCCGCACCAAGGGCGTACCGGCCGGCGGCATGATCATGATTCACGGCACACCGCTGGATGAAGAATACCCAGAGTGGTTCTTCCATACCCTGGACTGGACCGAAGGCTGCATCGCCATGAAAAACACCGACATGCGCGAGATCTGGGCCCTGGTCAAAGACGGCACGCTGATCGAAATCAGACCCTGACAAGCAGGCACAAAAAAGGCGCCTTTTAATCGGCGCCTTTTTTATGCTTAATCTCAGAACCTGTTCAAGGCCTTGCGAGCTAGAGTCATGCAAGGCAAAAACAGGCGAGGAAGCGGAGTTTACGGTTTGTAAATGAGCATTCCGAGCCTGTTTTTAGCGTGAAAGAATCCATCTGACAGACGAGCGCGAACCTGCCGGACACCAGCAAAAAAACACTCGGGGGTGGTTTAGCTCGGCAGGTAGCCGAACTTCTCCAGTGCCCTGAGCCAGCGAGCTGAATTGCGTTTGACCGACAAGGCTTCATAGTCCAGGGCGCTGTCCCGGTAGTGTTCGCGCCGCTTGAGCATGTAGTAGACGGTACGTAGCAGTTTGTGAGCCAAGGCGATGATCGCGCGCTTGTAGCCACGTCGAATCACCAGTGCCTGGAACTTGGTTTTGAATACCGATGCAGTGCGGCTGGCCGAGTGCGAGAATTCGCATAACAACCGCCGCACATGAGCATTGCCCTTACGTATCTTTCCAGGTTTGTGTTTACCTGCAGACTCGTTGTTGCCTGGACAGATGCCCACCCAGGAGGCTAATCGATCAGCGCTACCAAAGGCGTCCATGTCACTGCCGATCTCAACGATGAGTAGCGCCGCGCCGATCAAGTCAACGCCGGGCAGGGTCTGCAAAAGAGACAGGGCATTGCGCTCGCTATCGAGTTCGCTGAGCAGGCGGGCTTCGAAACGGGAAATCCGCGCTTCAAGCTCTTCAATGTGCTGCATCAACTCGTCGAGCACAAAACAGTGGCTGGCCGTCGGTTCTCCTTGCAGCGCCTCGAACAGCTCTTCACGGCTGGCCTTCAGGCGGCGCGTGGCGAACTTGAGCACTTCGTGTACGGGCTGACCCGCAATGATCGCCTTGACCATGGCCCGCGCAGAACGCCCATGCAGGTCGCTCACCACGACGCCGAGACGCACCCCGCTGTCGCTCAACACCTTGTGCAAGCGGTTCTTCTCCGAGGCCAACTGGCTGACCAGCTTCTGCCGCTGCCTGGCAATCAGGCGCAACTCGCGCAGCTTGGCCGGCGGCACAAACGAGCCACGCAAGAGCCCAGCGCGCGCCAGGATCGCCAGCCAGTGAGCATCGGCTATGTCCGTTTTGCGCCCAGGTACATTTTTGACATGCCGAGCATTGACCACCTTGGCCCTGATACCCACCGCTTCCAGGGCCGCATAGGGGCTCTTCCAGTAAACGCCGGTGCTCTCCATCACCACATCGTCCGGCTGCAGAGCCGCTACCCACTCGGCCAGCGCCCGACGATCACGCTTGAACGCGCCAAACTGACGGTGCTCGACTGTGATGCGACCATCCGTCTCTTCAATCACCGCGCAGGCAGTGATCTGGGCCTGATGCACATCCAGTCCAACCACACGTTTATAAAGGGCAATCAATTCCATACCCCACCCCTCTGCTGTCTACACTCAAGATCGGGAAGGTGGCGGTGATCGAACTGAATGAGCCTGAAGGGAACAAGTCCCCAACGGCCTATTTAGCGTTCGCTCTCGAAAGAGGCAATCCGGGGTACGAGTCAGTTCGCTGGATCATGTTAACGACGGGGTGTCTCCGCCAAAAAAACTAGCGACCTCTCACCGCCACCTTCCCTATCTATAGCTCTCTTTCATCATCAGGGGTGGCGGGGCTGCCATGACTGTTAACGCAGCAGGGCCGACGCACAGCAGGCTTTGGCAGGTTCTTAGAACTGGATGTCCGACAGTCTCCACACCTCAAAAGCCGGCGTCTCGTAAGGGTGCTGCTTTTTCATGGCCTTGACGGCGTCATGGATCAGCTCGTCAGCCACCACCATCTCGACTTTCCACTCGGCCACCTGTTCAACCTGCCCAGACTGGCCGAGAAATGGCTGACTGCCTTCCAGGGCACGGAACTGGCCCTGCCCCAGGGTTTGCCAGCAACACTGATCGTAATGACCAATTCGTCCACCACCGGCGCTGAATACCGCGCTCTTCACGGTATCCAGATGAGTTTCAGGCACATAAAAACACAGCTTGTACATCGAAGTCTCCGCCGGCAAGACTGATAAAAACAGTTCGATAATGATGCCACACAATAATGGCACTTTGCCTTATCGGGTATTCGCGCAACCCATCACACGTGCACCCTAAGACCGGATAATTTGCAGCGTGTTCAACGCATTAGCGTAATCAGCTACACCTACAGACCACGCCAGAAGCGCCGCCATCGTGCCTTGAAGCCGATTACCGGCTGGTTATGGCTGCCATCACAGTAAGGTAGACATTGCGAGCGAGCGCAACGGCAAAGCAGCAGAAATTGCTCACGGTCAGGCCGCAACTCAAACAGATCAGGGCAGGCAGAAACACAATCAGGAAGCTGGGACGAACGCCCGCAGCGGCACAGCAGCAAGGTATCGCCAGGCTTAACCTGTCGCACCTCAGGCAGAATCGGCGCGGGCTTTTTCGACATAAGCCCGCGCCATCCGGATCAATCCACCCACACGCGGGCGTTGCGGAACATGCGCATCCAGCCGGCATCTTCCTGCCAGTCTTCCGGCTTCCAGGAGTTCTGCACGGCGCGGAACACCCGCTCCGGGTGCGGCATCATGATGGTCACGCGGCCGTCGCGGCTGGTCAGGCCGGTGATCCCGCGCGGCGAACCGTTAGGGTTAGCCGGGTAGGTTTCGCTGACCTTGCCGTGGTTGTCGATAAAGCGCATGGCCACGCAACCGGACAGATCGGCTTCGAGCAGGGCTTCCTCGTTCTCGAACTCGGCATGACCTTCACCGTGAGCGATGGCGATAGGCATACGCGAACCGGCCATGCCCTGCAGGAAGATCGACGCCGACTCCTGCACCTGCACCATGGCCACGCGCGCTTCGAACTGCTCCGAGCGGTTGCGCACGAAATGCGGCCAGAACTCGGTGCCGGGAATCAGCTCGTGCAGGTTGCTCATCATCTGGCAGCCATTGCACACGCCGAGGGCAAAGCTGTCCTTACGTTCGAAGAACGCCTGGAAGCCATCACGGGCACGGGCGTTGAACAAGATGGATTTGGCCCAGCCTTCACCAGCGCCGAGCACATCACCGTAGGAGAAGCCGCCACAGGCGACCAGACCCTTGAACTCTTCAAGACTGACACACCCGCTGAGGATATCGCTCATATGTACATCGATCGCGCTGAAACCGGCACGATCGAAGGCTGCCGCCATTTCCACCTGGCCGTTGACGCCCTGCTCACGCAGCACGGCGATCTGCGGACTTACACCTTTGCGGATATACGGCGCGCTGATGTCCTGATTGACGTCGAAGCTGAGCTTGGCCGACAGCCCTGGATTGTCCTCGTCGAGGATGCTGTCGAACTCTTGCTCGGCGCACTGCACATTGTCGCGTAGACGCTGAATCTGGTAGCTGGTTTGCGCCCACTGGCGCTGCAACAGCCGGCGCTTGCCAGCAAAAATCGGCTGCGCGTTAAAATGGATCGCCACATCATCGTTGTTGACCGGCTGACCGATCACCGCAACGCAGTCACCCAAACCCGCAGCGCTGAACTGTGACAGCACGTCTGGGGTGGCGTCCTGATGCACCTGGATCACCGCGCCCAACTCTTCGTTGAACAGCACGGCAGCCAACTCAGTACTGTTATCGGCCAAGGCGTCGAGGAACAGGTTCAGCCCGCAATGGCCAGCGAAGGCCATTTCCAGCGCGGTAACCAGCAGACCACCGTCGGAACGGTCGTGGTAAGCGAGGATATGACCGTCAGCATTCAGGCCCTGGATGACCGCGAAGAAGGCCTTGAGGTCTTCGGCGTCATCCACATCCGGCGCCTGGGTGCCGAGCTTGCCGTACACCTGGGTGAGGATCGAGGCGCCCATGCGGTTCTGCCCACGGCCCAAGTCGATCAGGATCAGGTCGGTTTCGCCCTTGTCCATGCGCAGTTGCGGGGTCAGGGTCTTGCGGATATCGCTGACCGGAGCAAAGCCGGTCACCACCAACGACAGCGGCGAGGTCACGCTCTTATCGGTGCCCTCGTCACGCCATTGGGTTTTCATCGACATCGAGTCCTTGCCCACTGGGATGGTGATGCCAAGCTCGGGGCACAGCTCCATGCCAACCGCTTTCACGGTGTCGTACAGGCGTGCGTCTTCACCCGGATGACCAGCAGCAGCCATCCAGTTGGCGGACAGTTTGATATCGGACATCTTCTCGATGTGCGAAGCGGCCAGGTTGGTCAGGGTTTCACCAATCGCCATACGCCCGGACGCCGCAGCATCCAGCAGCGCTAGCGGTGTGCGCTCGCCCATGGCCATGGCTTCACCGGTATAGACGTCGAAGCTGGTGGCGGTTACCGCGCAATCGGCCACCGGCACTTGCCACGGGCCAACCATCTGGTCGCGAGCCACCAGGCCGGTAATGCTGCGGTCGCCGATGGTGATCAGGAAGCTCTTGCTGGCCACGGCCGGGTGATGCAGCACGCGGGTTACGGCTTCGTCGATGGCCAGGGTGCTGGCATCGAAATCATCGCCCAGCTCAGCTTCGCGGGCGGCCGAACGGTGCATGCGCGGCGGCTTGCCGAGCAGCACTTCCAGCGGCATGTCCACCGGGGTATTGGCGAAATGGCTGTCAGTCACGGTCAGGTGGGCTTCTTCGGTGGCTTCACCGACCACGGCAAACGGGCAACGCTCGCGCTCACAGATGGCCTTGAAACGCTCGAAATCGACGGCGCTGACGGCCAACACGTAACGCTCCTGGGACTCGTTGCTCCAGATCTCGTGCGGTGCCATGCCCGGCTCGTCGTTGGGCACATTGCGCAGCTCGAAGCGGCCACCACGGCCACCGTCGTTGACCAGCTCAGGGAAAGCGTTGGAAATACCGCCCGCGCCAACGTCGTGGATAAAGGCGATGGGGTTGTTGTCGCCCAACTGCCAGCAACGGTCGATAACCTCCTGGCAACGGCGCTCCATTTCCGGGTTTTCGCGCTGTACCGAGGCGAAATCCAGGTCAGCCGAGCTGGCACCGGTGGCGACCGACGACGCGGCGCCGCCGCCCAGGCCGATCAGCATCGCTGGGCCGCCGAGCACGATCAGCTTGGCGCCCACGGTGATCTCGCCCTTCTGCACGTGATCTGCACGGATGTTGCCCATGCCGCCGGCGAGCATGATCGGCTTGTGGTAACCACGCACTTCTTCACCGCGCGGGGTCTGGATCGCCTGCTCAAAGGTGCGGAAGTAGCCGGTCAGGGCCGGACGGCCGAACTCGTTGTTGAACGCCGCGCCGCCCAGCGGGCCTTCGATCATGATGTCCAGCGCGGTGACGATGCGTTCGGGCTTGCCATACGGCACTTCCCAAGGCTGCTCGAAACCGGGGATGTTCAGGTTAGATACGGTGAAACCAGTCAGCCCGGCCTTGGGCTTGGCACCACGGCCGGTGGCACCTTCGTCGCGAATCTCGCCACCAGAGCCGGTGGACGCACCGGAGAACGGCGAGATGGCCGTCGGATGGTTGTGGGTTTCCACCTTCATCAGGATATGCACAGGCTCCTGGGTCGCGCCGTACTGGCGGGTCTCAGGGTCCGGGAAGAAACGCCCAGCAACACTGCCGACGATTACCGACGCGTTGTCCTTGTAAGCGGACAGCACACCTTCGTTATGCATCTGGTAGGTGTTCTTGATCATGCCGAACAGGGACTTTTCTTGGCTTTCGCCGTCGATATCCCAGCTAGCATTGAAGATCTTGTGACGGCAATGCTCGGAGTTGGCCTGGGCAAACATCATCAGTTCGATGTCGTGGGGGTTGCGCCCTAGACCATTGAAGCTGGTCACCAGGTAATCGATTTCATCTTCAGCCAGGGCCAGGCCCAGTTCGATGTTGGCCTTCTCCAGCGCAGCGCGACCTCCACCGAGGATGTCCACGGCAGTCAGCGGCTTAGGCTCAGCGTGGCTGAACAGCGCAGCGGCGCCTTCGAGGTTATCCAGCACCAACTGGGTCATGCGGTCATGCAGCAGATCGGCAACCTGCTGCGCTTCGGCGGCATTCAGCTCACCACTGACGTAATAGGCCAGGCCGCGCTCAATGCGCTGGATCTTTGCCAGACCGCAGTTGTGGGCGATGTCGCTGGCCTTGCTCGACCACGGCGAGATGGTGCCAAAGCGCGGAATGCTCAGGAACAGGCGGCCGCTTGGCTCCTGCACCGGCACACTCGGGCCGTACTTCAGCAAACGGGCCAATACCTGCTCTTCGTCGGCATTCAGAACGCCAGACACTTCAGCGAAATGCGCGAACTCGGCATACAGACCGGTGACCGCAGGCACCTTGCTGGTCAGTTGTTCAAGCAGTTTGCCGTGACGAAAAGCAGAAAGGGCGGGAGCGCCGCGCAGGATCAACATGGAAAACAGCCTCTGGGAAGGGGTGTACTTTGAGGCCGTGCATTCTAGCCTAAAGCGTTGCCAACGACACCCGTGAAGGAGAGCCAAACGTAGCAACTGCACTAACAGAGAAGCCTCCCGCTGTCGAGATATGGCGCGCCCCATGCTTTGCGTATACTGCGCAAATGTTTGCCCAATCTGCGTTCCGCGTGCACTGCGCCTGCTGGCTGTCGGTGATCGGAATCCTCCTGGTGCTCGGCGGCTGTGCTGAAGAACCCAGCACACTTGAGCGCGTTCAGGCGGAGGGTGTACTGCGGGTGATCACCCGTAACAGCCCGGCCACCTACTTTCAGGACCGTAACGGCGCAACCGGCTTTGAATACGAGCTGGTGAAACGCTTTGCCGACGACCTGGGCCTTGAGCTGAAAATCGAAACCGCCGACAACCTCGACGAGCTGTTTGCCAGCCTAAACAAACCCAACGGCCCTGCACTCGCTGCCGCTGGTCTGGTAGAAAGCGACGGACGGCAGCAGCATGCGCGCTTCTCACTGCCCTATCTCGAAGTCACTCCTCAGGTGATTTACCGCAACGGCCAGCAACGCCCGACGCGCCCCGCTGACCTGCTCGGCAAACGCATTCTGGTGCTTAAAGGCAGCAGCCATGCCGAACAGTTGGCCACACTCAAGCTGCAACTGCCGGAACTGGCTTACGAAGAATCCGCCGCCGTCGAGGTGACCGACTTGCTGCGTATGGTCGATGAGGGGCTAATCGACCTGACGCTGGTCGACTCCAACGAGCTGGCGATGAACCAGGTGTATTTCTCCAACGTGCGTGTGGCCTTTGATCTGGGTGATGCGCAGAACCTGGCCTGGGCCACCGCCCCTGGTGAGGACCGCAGCCTGCTCAATGAGATGAATGCCTTTATCGAACGTGCGCACAAAAATGGCAGCCTGCAACGCCTGAAGGACCGTTACTACGGCCATGTTGATGTACTCGGCTACGTCGGCGCCTACACCTTCGCCAAACACCTGCAGCAACGCCTGCCGCGCTACGAGAAACACTTTCGCGAAGCGGCCCAGGCCAATCAGGTCGATTGGCGCCTGCTGGCCGCCATGGGCTATCAGGAATCCCTCTGGCAACCCACCGCCACCTCGAAAACCGGCGTGCGTGGGCTGATGATGCTGACCCTGCGCACCGCCCAGGCCATGGGCGTGTCCAACCGGCTCGACCCCAAGCAGAGCATCGAAGGCGGCGCCAAATACATTGTTTATGTGAAGAACCAGCTGCCGAAAAGCATTCAGGAGCCAGATCGCACCTGGTTCGCCCTGGCCGCCTATAACGTCGGCGGCGGCCACCTGGAAGATGCACGCAAGCTCACCGAAGCCGAAGGCCTGGACCCAAATAAATGGCTGGATGTGCAGAAAATCCTGCCGCGCCTGTCGCAAAAACAGTGGTATAGCAAAACCCGTTACGGCTATGCCCGTGGCGGCGAGCCGGTGCATTTTGTGCGCAACATCCGCCGCTACTACGACATCCTCACCTGGGTAACCCAGCCACAACTGGAAGGCTCGCAGCTCGCCGAAAGCAATCAGCATGTACCTGGGGTGAACAAAACGCCGCCGCCGGAAGAACTGTCGCCGCTGTAACCCGTGCAGGCTGAGTACAGCGACTCGCATCAGTTGATCGCCCGGATAAAACCCGGAAATCTCTACACCTGCCCACTCCGGATTGCGCTTAGGCTTATTCGGGCTACACCCGCTGGATTGAAGTGGGGAAGGCACCTACCGCGTTGCGCGGCGCAGCTTAAAAAACGCACTCAACACCGCACCACACTCTTGCGCTAGCACCCCACCCTCGATCAACACCCGATGATTGAGAAAGGCCTGAGTAAAGAACTCGCCACGACTCACGGCCACTCCGGCCTTGGGTTCAGTTGCGCCATACACCACGCGCTGCACCCGCGCGTGCACGATCAGCCCGGCGCACATGCTGCACGGCTCCAAGGTGACATACAGCGTGCTGCCCGGCAGACGATAGTTGTCCACGGCCTGCGCGGCGGCGCGGATCGCCACCATCTCGGCATGGGCGCTGGGGTCATGGGTGGAGATCGGGCAATTGAAACCGCGCCCGATAATCTGGCCATCCTGCACCAGCACCGCGCCGACCGGCACCTCGCCCAGGGCTGCACCTTCGGCGGCCAGAGCCAAGGCCTCGCGCATAAAGTGCTGATCCTGGCTGCGATCAATAATCAGGGGCTGGCGCACGCTTAAACGACCTCGATTGACGCCATCAGACCGGTTTCCATATGGTCGATCACATGGCAGTGGAACATCCATACCCCGGGATTATCCGCGACCAGCGCAACACGTGCGCGCTCGTTTTTGCCCAGCAGGTAGGTGTCGGTGAAATAGGGGATGATCTTTTTGCGGTTGGAGTCCAGCACCTTAAAGGTCATCCCATGCAGATGAATCGGGTGCTGATACTGGCTAAGGTTGCGCAGCTCGAAGATATAACTTTTGCCCAATTGCAGACTGGCAATCGGCCGGTCTGCGCAGGTCTTGTCATTGATATCCCAGGCTTGACCATTGATCTGCCAGAAGCTGTGCGCCGCGCCCTGCGCCAGGCCGACCGACACCGCGCCAGCCCACTCGAAGTTGAATTTGACGGTTTGCGCATTGGCCAGATCCGGCTCAGCCACCGGGTTGGCTGGCAGCGCCGGCGGCCATTCACCTACACCCTCGGCACTGGGCTGCGCACGCAGAGTCGCCAGGCGCAATGGCCCGTTACGCAGCGATAACTCGTTGCCGACTGCCGGTACCTTCAAGCCCAGCTCGATACGCATGCCCGGCCCTAGCCAGTACCCCTTGCCCAGCGGCCGTGGCTCGACTGGATTGCCATCCAGCGCATAGATACGCGCATCCGCACCGGGCAGGTTGAGGCGATAAGTCAGGGTGTTATCCAGATTGATCAGCCGTAGGCGCACCACTTGCCCAGCAGGCAAGTCCAGGGCCGGCGCATGCTTGCCATTGACCGTACTCAAGCGCCCCGGCGTGCCACCCCTAGCTGCCTCGCGCGGCACACTGAATGCGGTGAATGCGCCCTGCTCGTCGATATGCCAGCTTTTCAGGTTCAGCGTGTGGTCATGACTAAAGCCGCTTGGCTCGCGCTCCTCAACAATCAACGCACCAACCAACCCGCGCCCCAGCTGCTCGCCGCTGGCGACGTGCGGGTGATACCAAAAGCTGCCGGCATCGGGGGTGATGAAGTTGTAGTCGAAGTATTCCCCCGGCAGCACCGGCGCCTGCGACACATAAGGCACGCCGTCCATCGCCAACGGCAGACGGATGCCATGCCAGTGAATAGTGGTCGGCACGTCCAGCTTATTAATAAAACGCACGCGCAAGCGTTCGCCCTGGCGGCAGCGCAGCTCCACACCCGGAGCCTGTCCACCGTATGCCCAGGCCGGCGTGATATGCCCCGGCACCAACTCGATATCCAGCGGCGCGGCGATCAGCTCGTAGTCGTGAGTCGCCACATTCTCCGGGCGGCCCAGCCAATAACGCACGCCGCCAGCACCAAGGCCGACGACGCCAAGGCCAGCCAGGCCGACCAGCATTTGTCTGCGAGTAAAAGACATAAGGATTCCCGTGCCCCGAATGCAATCCGGGAAGCTATCGTTCCAGATTTAATCCGGAACACCAATTGCAATATCTTCTCATTTAAGCGATGAGACTTACGACCCCGAAAAGCGGACAGGATGCCGCAGCAGAAACGACAAGGGCAGCTTTCGCTGCCCTTGTCGGCCTAACTTCTCAAACCCACTGAGCCAGAAAGTTTTCTATCCGTTCTTCAAGGCGGCTGCCGTCGGTTCGCAAGCGCAGCAAGGAAATATTGCTCTTCTCAAGGATGCTGTTCTTCAAGGCATCCCGCGCCGCCTGTACCGGCGCGTCATGACTCCCCCCATCAACCTCTATCACGCCCAGCGGCGTTTTCCCGACTTTGAAATAGACCACGAAGTCGCAACTGGCACCGTTGCTCATGAAATCCAGCTCTCGCGGCGTCAGACTTGCGTTGGCGCTTGAGGCCAACTGGTTCAGCGCGATCTGCGAGTAAAACTCGAGCCCCTGAAAAATCTCCTGATCCAGCCTCTCACGCAGTATCTGTGCCACGATCTGCTCGGATTTGAATTCAGAGTCTTCCCGCCGCAACCGCTTATTGAGGCGCTCAAGCGACTGGTCGTATTCCTTGTAGAGCAGGTCAAAAGCCGAGATCACCGGCGCGCGATGCAGCTGCCGTTCTTCTGCGTAGTATTCGATGTAGCGCACCAGCGCTGCGATATGTCCGTTGTTCGCCGTAAAGACGTCGTCTCCCGTAACCAGGGTGAAGTGGTGCTTGGCTCGGGACACTGCCACATTGACCATGCGTGGCTCATCCACGAAGGTCAGGAATTTCGGCGTGATGCTCTTTTTGTCCAGTACGGTGGAGAAGACGATCTCGTCGCACTCGCGGCCCTGGAACTTGTGCACGGTGTCATTGACGAAGTCAGCCGGTAAAAGCGTGCCAGAAAGCACGGCCTGAGCCCTGAACGGCGCAATAAACCCCCGGCCATCCTCGACCTCCCATGCGCTTTCGCCCTCGCCCTCCAGCACCGCCAGCAACGAATCTAGCTCACGCAGGTTGGTTGTCTTTCGCGTGTGATTGCCTTTGGCGGTGACCAGCAGCGACAACGGCTTTTCCCCGCTGTCTTTCGTCATCGGGACCAGCTGGTTGTCATAGAACTGCTGATTGCAGAACTGAATGATTCGCGGGTGACAGCGATAGTGTTCCTTGAGCAATGTCGTCGGTATCGCCCCCTTGAACACACTGACACACGAATCGAGCAGGCTGTATTTATCGCAATCGTAGTGGTCAATGGGCGATGCCATTCCCAGGTTCGCCGGAATGTGCGCAAGCTGTTTTCTATCGCCAACGATGATCAGGTTCTTCGCACACCCCAGTGCCAATATTCCGGGAACAATGTCTTGTTGCGAGGCCTCGTCGATGATCACATAGTCGAGTATCGCGCCGATTTCGAGCGAGTTGATGATCGAGTGCGTGCTACTGGAAATAATCGGATAACGCTTGATGAACTCATCGAATCTGCGCTTGTAGGTCTTGGCTTCAAAGGGCTCAGAGACCGGCACATGCTGATGCAGGTGTTGCTTGAGGTACTTCATCGAAGCCTGATCAGCTCATCCAGTAGCGCCTGGTAATTGCCCAGGCGCAACGCTTGCTGATGGCTGGTCAATACCGCTTTCTTTTCCTCAATTGCCTTGTCGTAGTAGTGAAGCTGCAGGGCATAGAACGTCGATTTGCGCTTTTCCCAGTTATCGAATGGCTTCATACGCAGAATTCGGAAATTGAACAGCATCTCGATTCTGTCTTTGATCCTGACGCGGCCACCCGCCATATGTGCCAGGTAAGCCATCAAGTCCGCGGACTTTTGCGGGGAGAGCCTGTACTTGTCCAGGGCGGGTATCTGCACACCGTTGTCCTGCTGCCATTGCTGCAGATAACGCCGTTCCACCTCCAGCTCATCGATTTCAATCTGCAACTGCGCCTGCGCGTTTTGGGCACCTAGAAAACCCTTGAGTTGTTGCAGGACGACCTGAATGCGCTCCATCGAAGGGACGGCTTCGGGAGCCGCTGTAGGCAGCGAGCGAGGGTTAGCGAAGAATGCCTCGCGGTTCTCTGTGCTGCCCAAACTGGCAACAAGGTAATCCAGCCCGGACTTGCCCAGTTTTTCACAGACATTTGCGACGGACGAATTGTTGTTGGACACCACCGCCACGCTTTTTCCACGCAACAGGATATTGGCAATGATGTTCGAAATGGTCTGCGTCTTGCTTGTGCCGGGCGGTCCTTCGATCAGGCTGATCTGTGAGGCGAATGCCTGCTCGACGGCCTGAAGCTGACTTTCATTGATACCAAAAGGAAAGATGAAGTCGCCCGTTTGTGCCTGCCGCCCATTCCGCCCGGTGCAGTAGGCGTGCAAGGCAGTGTCTGCACACGGAACTAATGCATTCAACTGGCGCAGCACATTGTCGGCGATCACCTTGTCCGCAGACTTCACGGCCTGGACGGCTCGACCATTGGCCATGGCCCGGAAATATTGGAACGTCGACTCGTCCTTCATAGTCGTCGGGGTGACAAGCTCTATAGCGTCCATCTTGAACAGGTAATTTGTCGTGCTTTCGGAATACTGAATAACAGCGTATTTCTCGCCGTAGATAACAGCCTTTGCGATGGCACTAACTACTGAGCTGCCCTTTTTGCGAAGCAGCTTGTCTTGCACCTCTCGGGTAGGAATGACCTCGCACTCAGCGAGTGGACGACGAAAATACTTGCCGGAGGGAAAGTGGCAAGTCAGCGAGAGACCGTCGCGCCTGTCACTCTTTATTACCCAGTCACTTATCTGCCGGGTCTTGTCTTCACCGCAAACGTAGATGGAAACCATATATTCCTTACACAAGCTCGTTCAAAGCCTGCTCACATCCATGTTGTCGAACATCCGAACCCGACGGCCCGGCGAATTGATACTATTTTCACATCACCCTTCCTCCGGGGACCAGTGTTCAGTGGGTGCCGCGAACAAACAGATTTAAACCTTTCCTCCAGATGCAACAAAGGCACCTCACGGTGCCTTTGTTGTTCAACTCATTCCCACTCAATCGTCGCCGGTGGCTTGCTCGACACGTCGTAGGTGACGCGCGAAATACCTTCGATTTCATTGATGATGCGGCCGCTGACGGTTTCCAGCAGCTCGTAGGGCAGGTGCGCCCAGCGGGCGGTCATAAAGTCGATGGTTTCCACCGCGCGCAGGGCGACAACCCAGGCGTAACGGCGGCCATCGCCGACCACGCCCACCGATTTCACCGGCTGGAACACCACGAAGGCCTGGCTGACCTTGTGGTACCAGTCGGCCTTGCGCAGCTCTTCGATAAAGATATGGTCAGCGCGGCGCAGCAGGTCGGCATATTCCTTCTTCACTTCACCGAGGATGCGCACGCCCAGGCCTGGGCCGGGGAATGGATGGCGGTAGACCATATCGTACGGCAGGCCGAGTTCAAGGCCGAGACGGCGCACTTCGTCCTTGAACAGTTCGCGCAGTGGCTCGACCAGTTTGAGGTTCATCTCTTCTGGCAGGCCGCCGACGTTGTGGTGCGACTTGATCACGTGGGCTTTGCCGCTTTTCGCGCCAGCCGACTCGATCACGTCCGGGTAGATGGTGCCCTGGGCGAGGAACTGGATGTTATCCAGTTGACTGGCCTGGGCATCGAAAACGTCGATAAAGGTGCGGCCGATGATCTTGCGCTTCTTCTCCGGGTCGGCTTCGCCGGCCAGGTTGCCCAAGAACTGCGCTTCGGCGTTGGCGCGGATCACTTTGACGCCCATGTTCTCAGCGAACATGGCCATTACTTGCTCGCCTTCGTGCAGACGCAGCAGGCCGTTGTCGACGAATACGCAGGTCAGCTGATCGCCAATCGCTTTGTGCAGCAGCGCCGCGACAACCGAGGAGTCGACACCGCCGGACAGGCCGAGCAGCACGTTGGCGCTGCCCACTTGGGCGCGCACAGTGGCGATAGCATCTTCAGCAATTTTCGACGGCGTCCACAGGGCTTCACACTCACAGATGTCGAGGATGAAGCGCGACAGAATGCGACCGCCCTGCTTGGTGTGGGTCACTTCGGGGTGAAACTGCACGCCGTAGTAGCGGCGCTCGTCGTTGAACATGCCGGCAATCGGGCAGCTCGGGGTGCTGGCCAGGACGTGAAAGTCTGCAGGCATCTTGGTGACTTTGTCGCCGTGGCTCATCCACACGTCGAGGCCGAACAGGCCGTCGGCGTCAATGTGGTCTTCGATGCCGTCGAGCAGGCGGCTCTTGCCGACTACATCAACACGGGCATAGCCGAACTCACGCAGTTCGGAGCCTTCAACCTTGCCGCCCAGTTGCTCGGCCATGGTCTGCATGCCGTAGCAGATGCCGAACACCGGCACGCCCAGGTCAAACACCGCCTGCGGGCAGCGCGGGCTGTTGGCTTCGTGCACAGACTCGGGGCCACCAGCGAGGATGACGCCTTTAGGGGCGAATTCGCGGATCGCGTCCTCGTCCATATCGAACGGGTGCAACTCGCAGTACACGCCGATTTCACGCACGCGGCGAGCGATCAGCTGGGTGTACTGGGAACCGAAGTCGAGGATCAGGATGCGGTGAGCGTGAATGTCGAGGGCCATGACTAGTTCTCGTCAGTGGTAAGCAGAAACAACGCGGGGCTGTCGATAACAGCCCCGCTTACAGGTATTACCGAAGCATCAACCTACCCGGTAGTTCGGCGCTTCTTTAGTGATCTGCACATCGTGTACATGGGACTCGGCCATACCAGCGCCGGTGATGCGCACAAACTCAGGCTTGCTGCGCATTTCTTCAACCGTTGCACAACCGGTGTAGCCCATGGAGGCACGCAGGCCGCCCATCAGCTGGTGCACGATGGCGGCCATTGCGCCCTTGTACGGCACGCGGCCTTCGATGCCTTCTGGCACCAGCTTCTCGGCACCGGCGGAGGAGTCCTGGAAGTAACGATCCGAAGAACCTTGCGCCTGCGCCATGGCGCCCAGCGAACCCATGCCGCGATAAGCCTTGTAGGAGCGACCCTGGAACAGTTCGACTTCGCCCGGCGCCTCTTCAGTACCGGCGAGCATCGAACCGATCATTACGCAGGACGCGCCAGCGACAATGGCTTTGGACAGGTCACCGGAGAAGCGGATGCCGCCGTCGGCGATCAGCGGAATGCCAGTGCCTTCCAGCGCAGCAGCCACGTTGGCCACGGCGGAAATCTGCGGCACGCCAACACCGGCGACGATGCGGGTGGTGCAGATCGAGCCTGGACCGATACCGACCTTGACCGCATCAGCACCGGCTTCGGCCAAAGCCTTGGCTGCAGCGCCGGTGGCGATATTGCCGCCGATCACCTGGACGTCCGGGAAGGTCTGCTTGACCCAGCGCACGCGGTCGATCACGCCTTTGGAGTGGCCGTGGGCGGTGTCGACGATGATCACGTCAACGCCGGCGCTGGCCAACGCAGCGACGCGGTCGGCGGTATCAGCACCAGTGCCTACAGCTGCGCCGACGCGCAGACGACCTTGATCGTCCTTGCTGGCCAGCGGGTAGGCCTTGGCTTTTTCGATGTCCTTGACGGTCATCATGCCCTTCAGGTGGAAGGCCGCGTCGACGATCAGGACTTTCTCAATGCGGTGCTTGTGCAGCAGATCGCGCACCAGGTCTTTGTCGGCACCTTCTGGAACGGTGACCAGACGCTCTTTGGGCGTCATCACCTCACGCACGGTGGCGTCCAGGCGGTTCTCGAAACGCACATCGCGGGAGGTGACAATGCCGACCAGGTCGCCATTACACAGCACCGGTACGCCGGAGATGTTGTGCATGCGGGTCAGCTCGAACAGGTCACGCACGGTGGCGTCGGCTTCGATGGTGATCGGGTCTTTGACCACGCCCGCCTCGTAACGCTTGACCTTGCGTACTTCGGCAGCTTGCTGCTCGACGGTCATGTTCTTGTGGATGATGCCGATGCCGCCTTCCTGAGCCATGGCAATGGCCAGGCGCGCTTCGGTGACGGTGTCCATTGCAGCGGACAACAGCGGAATATTGAGCTCGATACCACGGGTCAGGCGCGTTTTGAGGCTGACATCCTTCGGCAGAACTTCGGAATAACCTGGAATAAGTAGAACGTCGTCGAAGGTAAGAGCTTCTTGACTGATACGCAGCATGGCGGGGGCTCCCGAGCGGGAAATTGGAAGCGCGCCATTATACCCAGACGCCCCCCCGCACTCAACGCAAAGAAGTGCCAGACAACACGCTGATTAGCGGCCTTGACTCAGCAACACTATAAATCGACCCGCACAACGGACACCGGATAGCCCAAACGCGCAGCAAATTCGTCGATAAAGCTCGGCTTTAAGCCGGCATCCGCCCAGTTGTTGAAGATAAAACCCAGGTTGGAAAACCCGCAGGGCTGCAGAAACAGAAAGCCGTTGATGTCATCTTCATGGCCGCAGCGCGGGCAGGTGAAGTTGTCGGTATGCCCCGGCATCCACTCATCCAGGCTATCGAACAACGCCTCCCCCACTTCTTTACGACACTTGGCGCAACCAGCTTCCTCAAGAAAGCCGCTGGTCGGGGTATAGATGCAGCGCTTGTAGATAATCTCCAGGCCATGCACCGCCTGGCCAAACGGTAACAACTCCGGCCGCTCGACCACCCGCCGCGCGCCCTCGGCAATGCCGTAGCCCATATGCTTGAAAGTACGCCCGCAGGTGGTGAGTTGCTCTTCGATGATGTTCTGCTTGACCAGCCAACGCACGATCAACCGCGCCCTCGCCTCATGGCCGGGAAAGCTGGAAATCTGCGGCACGATAATGGCTTGCTGTTCACTCATAACGGGACTCGGTTTGTACTAAAGACGCGCAGCTTAATGGGCTGGCTACGCGGGTCAAGGCTCTATAGTTGCAGAGTCAAAGCCTTTACTATGCCACCCCATGATCAAAGACCCCTTCCAACGCCTGAACCTCGACCGCGAGGTGCTCAGCGTCAGCCAACTGAACAACCGCGCACGCCTGCTGCTGGAAGATGTATTCGGCGGCATCTGGGTCGAGGGGGAAATCTCCAACCTGGCCAAGCCGGCGTCCGGGCATATCTATTTCACCCTTAAAGATAGTCAGGCCCAGGTGCGTTGTGCGCTGTTCCGGCAGAACGCTGCCAAGGTGCGTCAGGCGCTGCGTGATGGCCTGGCGGTCAAGGTGCGCGGCAAGGTTTCGTTGTTTGAAGGGCGTGGCGACTACCAGCTGATTCTCGATGCCGTGGAACCGGCAGGTGATGGCGCACTGCGCCTGGCCTTCGAAGCCCTGAAAGAAAAGCTCAGTGCCGAGGGGTTGTTCTCGGCTGAAAATAAAGTTGCCCTGCCCGCCCACCCGAAACGCATTGGCATTATCAGCTCGCCCACCGGTGCGGTAATCCGCGACATCATCAGCGTATTCCGCCGCCGCGCGCCGCAGGTCGAACTGTGCCTGATCCCCACCGCCGTACAAGGCCGCGAAGCCACCGCGCAGATCGTCCGCGCCCTGGGCGTGGCAGACCGCAAGGGCTTCGACGCGCTGATCCTGGCCCGTGGCGGCGGCTCGCTGGAAGACCTCTGGTGCTTTAACGAAGAACCGGTGGCGCGCGCCATTGCCGCCTGCGTCACGCCCATCGTCAGCGCCGTGGGCCATGAGACCGATGTATCCATCGCCGATTTTGTTGCCGACATCCGCGCGCCGACACCTTCGGCCGCCGCTGAATTGCTGGCCCCCGACAGCAGCGAGCTGGTGCAACGCCTGCACAACCTCAAGCGTCGCCTGAACCTGCGCATGCAGCACCGCCTGGAGCGCGAACGCATGCGCCTAGAAGGTTTGCAGCGGCGCTTGCGCCACCCCGGCGAACGCCTGCGCCAGCACGCCCAGCGCGTGGATGACCTGGAGATACGCCTGACCCGCGCCTTCGAGCGGCAACTGACTAGCCGCCGCGAACGTCTGAATCATCTGCAGACCCGCCTGCTCAGCCTGCACCCGGAGCGCAACCTCAAGCTACTCAATCAACGCCTGCAGGCCCTGGCCGAGCGCCTACAACGCAGCATGGCCGAGGGCCTCAAGGCGCGCCGCTTACAGCTGCACAGCCAGGTGCAGACGCTGCATGCGGTCAGCCCCCTGGCCACCCTGGGGCGTGGCTACAGCATTCTTTTGGATGACACTGGCCGCGCCATTCGCAACGCCGCCGACACCCAACCCGGTCAACGCCTGAGGGCGCGCCTAAGCAACGGCGAACTGGATGTGCGGGTCGAAGACAACCATGTGCAGCCGGTTACCCTTTCGCTGCTCGACTGACCATAAACACGGTGGATGAAAAAAGCGTCATCCACCCTACACAGGGCTACTCATGCGCCTTTTCTCGATTCTGCTGATTATGTTGTTCACCCTGCCCGTTTACGCCGAAGGCTTTATCAGCCGACTGCTCAATAAACCCGTACCCGGCGGCGTAGCCGTAGTCGACCTGGGACCGGCCGCCAGCGCGCCCAGCGTGCGCTACCAGAACAAACCGGTGCTGGTGATCCATGAAGACCAGCAACGCTGGATCGCCATTGTCGGCATCCCCCTGAGCATCAAACCTGGCAGCCAGCAGATCAACGTCAACGGCAGTCAGAGCCTGAGCTTTCAAGTGGGCAGCAAGCATTACGTCGAACAGCGCATCCGCATCAAAAACCAGCAGCAGGTCAATCCGAACGCCAAGAACCTTGCCCGCATCGAACGCGAGCTGGCCGAGCAGACCCGCGCCTACCAGCAGTTCAGCGCCCGCCAGCCGAGCAATCTGCTGTTCGACAAGCCGGTCAACGGCCCGCTGTCCAGCCCCTTCGGCCTGCGCCGTTTCTTCAACGGCGAGGAGCGCAATCCGCACTCGGGGCTGGATTTCGCCGCCAACAGCGGTACGCCGATCAAGGCCCCGGCCGCCGGCAAGGTGATCCTGATCGGCGACTATTTCTTCAACGGCAAAACCGTGTTTATCGACCACGGCCAGGGCCTGATCAGCATGTTCTGCCACCTCTCGGCCATCGGCGTACAAGTCGGCGATGAACTGCCCCGCGGCGGCGTACTCGGCAAGGTCGGTGCCACCGGCCGCGCCACTGGGCCGCACCTGCACTGGAACGTCAGCCTGAATGATGCACGGGTCGATCCGGCGATCTTTATCGGCGCTTTCAAGCCCTGAAGGGATTGCGCCTGGGTTCACCGCCGCTGCTTTGTTATGGTCTGCCCATCTGCAACCGACGGAGCCCGTGCTAGGGTCTTCAATCGTCCGAACTAGGGAGCTTGATATGCCGCAAGCGCTTGCCTCATGGCTTGACTGGCTGCAACAACATGCCGAAATTTTTACCCTGATCAGCGCGAGCCTGCTCCTGCTGAGCGCCTGGCTGAGCAACTGGCTGGTCAAACGGATACTCGTGCGCGCCCTGAGCCACCTGATCGACGCCACCGCCCTGGGGCGTAACGCACAGGATCTGGATAACGAACTGATCAAACGCCTGGCCAACATTGTCCCGGCACTGCTGATCAGCGCGAGCATTGGACTGATCCCTGGTCTTCCGGAAAGCCTGGTCAGCGTGACACGCAACGTCTGCAGCGCCTTTATCGTGCTAACCGTTGCCCTGGCCTTGAGCCTCCTGCTGGATATTGCCAACACCCTCTACAACCTGCGTGATGACGCTCACCTGCGGCCAATTAAGGGCTATCTGCAGGTGCTGAAAATCGGCCTGTTCGCCGTCGCCACGATCCTCATGGTCGCCACCCTGATCGACCGCTCCCCGCTGATTCTGTTGTCGGGCCTGGGGGCCATGGCCGCCGTGCTGATGCTGATATTTCAGGACACCCTGTTGTCGCTGGTGGCCAGCGTGCAGATCTCCTCCAGCGACATGGTGCGCGTTGGCGACTGGATCGAAATGCCGCAGCTGAACGCCGATGGCGATGTGATCGATATCGCCCTGCACACGGTCAAGGTGCAGAACTGGGACAAGACCATCAGCACCATTCCGACCAAGCGTTTTATCAGCGATCCATTCAAGAACTGGCGCGGCATGCAGGAGTCCGGTGGGCGACGGATCAAGCGTAGCCTGCTGCTCGACCAGACCAGCATCGGCTTCCTCAGCCCGGAACAGATTGCCCGCCTGCAGCGCTTTCTGCTGCTTGGCAAGTACCTGAGCAGCAAACAGAGCGAGCTGCTCAGCTGGAACACCGAATTGGCCGAAGCCAGCCAGGAGCCGGCGAATACCCGCCGCATCACCAACATCGGTACCTTCCGCGCCTATGTCGAACACTACCTGCGCCAGCACCCGGGCATCCATCAGGAAATGACCCAACTGGTCAGGCAACTGCACCCGACCGCTGATGGTCTGCCACTGGAGCTGTACTGCTTCACCAACACCATCGCCTGGGCACGTTATGAGGCGATCCAGTCGGATATCTTCGACCACCTGCTGGCGATTCTCCCCGAATTCGGCCTGCGGGTGTTCCAGCACCCCAGCGGAGCCGATATGCGCGAACTGAAAAGCAGCCTGCTAGCTGCCGCTCAGGACTGAGCGAGCTGCGGGTGACGCCCCAATATCGTCACCCGCAATCCGCACAAAGCACAGCGGTGCTTTTTGCGATTTAAATCACCAAAACTCTTAAAAGACGCGCAGTAACACCAATTTTTTCGCATTGCTTGCCAGCTTTGACCTCAAAGATTAGGGTTGAGGCCATGAATAGCCATCACACCCTTATCCTGCTGCGCCAACAGCCAAGACCCACAAGGATGTGGGAAATGCCGCTAGCCCGCCGGGAGCGGGCGCGGCACTCTGCCTGGTCAGCCAGCGACTGCGCTGCTAATTCTTACGCCCACGCCCTGCCCTATTTTCAAATTCCGCCCGGCTCGCCGATTGCCGCCGCGCTAAAAGGATTGCCCCATGAGCATGCTTAAAGTCCCCTCCAGCAAGTACCGCCCGTTCATCCAGATCCAGATTCCAGATCGCACCTGGCCGGACAAGATTATCGACAAGGCGCCGATCTGGCTGTCCACCGACCTGCGCGACGGCAACCAGTCGCTGATCGAGCCGATGGATGCCGAGAAGAAAATGCGCTTCTTCAAGTGCCTGCTGGCCGTGGGCCTGAAGGAAATAGAAGTGGGCTTCCCGTCCGCCTCGCAGACCGACTTTGACTTTGTCCGCGAACTGATCGAAGGCGGGCATATTCCTGATGACGTGACCATCCAGGTGCTGACCCAGGCGCGCGAAGACCTGATCACCCGCACCTTCGAGTCGCTCAAGGGCGCCAAAAAGGCCATCGTTCACTACTACAACGCCACCGCGCCGAGCTTTCGCAAGATCGTTTTCAACCAGGACAAAGCCGGCGTGATCGAGATCGCCACCTACGCGGCGAAAATCATAACCCGCCTGGCCGCCGCTCAGCCGGACACCCAGTGGGGCTTCGAGTATTCGCCAGAAGTGTTTAGCAGCACCGAAATCGACTTCGCCGTTGAGGTGTGTAACGCCGTTATTGGCGTATTCCAGCCGACCCCAGCGAACAAATTGATCCTCAACCTGCCGGCGACCATCGAGTGCGCTACACCGAACAACTACGCCGACCAGATCGAGTGGTTCGGCCGCCACGTTGATCGCCGCGACAGCGTGCTGATCAGCGTGCACACCCACAACGACCGTGGCACCGGCGTCGCTGCATCCGAGCTGGCGGTAATGGCCGGCGCGGATCGCGTCGAAGGCTGTCTGTTCGGCAACGGCGAGCGCACCGGCAACGTCTGCCTGGTGACCCTGGCGCTGAACCTCTACACCCAGGGTGTCGACCCACAACTGGATTTCTCCGATATCGACACCGTGCGCAAGGTAGTCGAGGACTGCAACCAGATTCCGGTTCATCCGCGCCATCCCTATGTGGGCGACTTGGTGCACACCGCATTCTCCGGCTCGCACCAGGATGCGATCCGTAAGGGCTTCGCCCAGCAGCAGGCCGACGCCGTTTGGGAAGTGCCTTACCTGCCGATCGACCCGGCCGATATCGGCCGCGATTACGAGGCGGTAATCCGCGTCAACAGCCAGTCCGGCAAGGGCGGCATTACCTTCCTGCTGGAGCAGGAATACGGCATCAACCTGCCGCGACGCATGCAGATCGAGTTCAGCCAGGTGGTGCAGAAGGAAACCGACCGCCTCGGCCTGGAGATGAGCGCCAAGCAGATCCACCAGTTGCTGGAGCGCGAGTACCTGCAAGCCACCACACCCTACGCCCTGAAAGGCCATCGCCTGCAGGAAGAAAATGGCACCAGCGCGGTGGATGTCGAAGTCGTCAACGCGGGCGAAACCCAGCACTGGCGCGGTATCGGCAAAGGCCCGCTGGAAGCCCTGGTGGCCGGCCTGCCGGTGGCCGTGGAGATCATGGACTACAGCGAACACGCCATCGGTGCCGGCACCAATGCCAAGGCGGCGGCCTATATCGAACTGCGGGTTAACGGCGGCCGCGCCCTGCATGGCGTGGGCATCGATGAAAACCTCACCACTGCGAGTTTCCGCGCGCTGTTTAGCGCACTGAACCGGGCGCTGACCCAGGCCGAGGCGCAAGCGGCCTGAACCTCTGGCCGCAAACCACAACGCCGGGCATTGCTCGGCGTTTGCTTATGTAGCCGGATTCAATCCGGGGCGGCGATGGCGCTTATGACACCGTCCCGGATTGCATCCGGGCTACTTGAGTTCGAAGTCATCCGCATCCCGGTAAGCCGGAAAACGCTCACGGTAGGCGGCCAACTACGCCGCTTTGAGGGTTGCCCGAAATACGCCATCCGCCGCGCCGGGCTCCAGCAGCGGCTCGCCCTGAAAGTCCAGCACCTGGCTGTCGCCGCTGTAGGCGTGGCCCTTGCCGTCCTCGCCGATACGGTTGACCGCTGCTAAATAGCAAAGATTTTCGATGGCCCGCGCCGGCAGCAAGCGATTCCAATGATTGCGCCGCGCGGCCGGCCAGTTGGCGGTGTAGAGCAACAGATCGGTGCTCTGCGGATCACGACTCCACACCGGGAAACGCAGGTCGTAACAGATCAGCGGGCGTACCTGCCACCCCTTCACTGTAAGCAACACCTGCTCAGTGCCCGCGCTGTAGTGCTTGTGCTCACCTGCCATGCGAAACAGATGGCGCTTATCGTAGTGCGCCACAGTGCCATCCGGCCGCGCCCAAAGCAGACGGTTGCGGTACGAGCCATCGGCGGCCTGGATAATCAGCGTGCCGCAGACCACCGCCTGCAGCGCCTGAGCCTGCTCGCGCAGCCATTGGCTGGTCGGGCCGTCCTCAGGCTCAGCCAGCGCGGCAGAGTCCATGGAAAAGCCAGTGCTGAACATCTCCGGCAGCACGATCAGATCGGCGCCGCGCGCCTGCTCCAGCAAGGCTGCGAAATGCGCGCGATTGGCGGCGGGGTCCTGCCAGGCAAGGGAGGTCTGGATCAGCGCCAGGTCGAGGTCGGGTTTTTCATTCATTTCAAGGACTCAATAACCGTAGGGCGGACATGCCGCAGGCTTGTCCGCCATTGCAACGCGCGGTGGACAAGGCTTCGCCATGTACACCCTACACCGCGCATAGTTTATCCGCCGCCTGACGTAGGGTTTCTTCACGTTTGGCAAAGCACAAGCGCAGCAGACGCAAATCCGCAGGTGGGCTTTGGTAGAAAACCGACACCGGAATCGCCGCCACGCCATGTTCGCGGGTCAGCCATTCGGCCATGGCCACATCATCCAGATCAGGGCGAATGGCCGAGTAGTCGACCAGTTGGAAATAGGTGCCGGCAGCGCGAGTAAAGCTAAAGCGCGAGCCGGCCAGCAGGTCGCAGAACAGATCGCGTTTTGCCTGATAAAACGCCGGCAGCTCTTCGACGTGCTGCGGATGCTCAGCCATATAGTCGGCCAGGGCCCATTGCAGAGGAGTCACGCCGCAGAAGCTGACGTACTGATGGACCTTGCGCAGCTCGGCGCTCAAGGCCGGCGGCGCGACCACATAGCCGGTCTTCCAGCCGGTGACGTGGTAGGTCTTGCCGAAGGAGCTGACTACGAAGGCACGCTGATACAGCTCTTCGTGGGCCAGAACGCTGGCGTGCTGAACGCCATCGAATACCAGGTGCTCGTAGACCTCATCGCTGATCAGGTAGATATCACGCTCGCGGATCAACGCCGCCAGTTGGTCCAGCTCGGCGCGGGAGATCAACGCGCCGCTAGGGTTATGCGGACTGTTGAGGATAATCAGGCGGGTCTTGGCGCTCAGCGCATCCTGCAGGCGCTGCCAGTCGATGGCGAACCCCGGAAAGGCCAGCGGCACATGTACACAGCGCCCGCCGGCAAGCGTTACCGAAGGCTCGTAGCTGTCGTAACAGGGGTCAAAGACGATGACTTCATCGCCCGACTGAATCAACGCCTGGATAGCGCAGAAGATGCCTTGGGTCGCGCCAGGAACGATGGTGACTTCAGTTTCGAAGCTGACCACACGGCCATAGCTACGGGCGATCTTCGCTGCCACCTGCTCGCGCAGCGCTGGCAAGCCGGTCATCGGCGCGTACTGGTTATGCCCGGCGGCAATATGCCGGCAGACCGCATCACGCAGCGCCTGCGGACCATCGAAGTCAGGAAAGCCCTGAGACAGATTTAAAGCACCTGCTTCCATAGCCAGTTGCGACATGCGGGTAAAGATGGTGGTGCCGACATTCGGCAACTTGCTGATAAGCATCGAGGCAATATTCCTGAACTAAGCGCCGGGCTTGAACGCTATCGATGGCGCAGAATAGCCCAACACCCAGAAGCGCAAAAGGCACCCGAAGGTGCCTTTATAGCGCGTTAAAGCACAAGCTTAGCGCTTGTCTTTGCGCTTCTTCTCAGCCTTTTTATGGTGAGTCATCAGGCGGCGTTTCTTGTTCACCTGGCGATCGGTGAGGGTGTTCTTGTTGCCCTCGTACGGGTTATCGCCACCTTTGAACTCAATGCGGATCGGCGTACCGACCAGCTTAAGCACCCGACGATACGTATTTTCCAGGTAGCGGATATACGACTTAGGCACCGCATCGACCTGGTTGCCGTGAATCACGATCAGCGGTGGGTTGGCACCACCCAAGTGCGCATAGCGCAACTTGATACGGCGGTTGTTGACCATGGGCGGCGCGTGATCGCTGACGGCGTCTTCAAGAATCGTGGTCAGACGGTTGGTCGGCCAACGGGTGATCGCCGACTTGAACGAAGCCTGCACAGACTTGTACAGATTGCCCACGCCGGTGCCGTGCAGCGCCGAGATAAAGTGGATATCGGCAAAGTCGACGAAGAACAGTCGGCGCTGCAGCTCGACCTTCACATAGTCGCGCTCGCTCGGCTCCATGCCATCCCATTTGTTCAGGGCGATGACCAACGCGCGGCCGCTTTCCAACACGAAACCAAGCAGGTTGAGGTCATGGTCGACCACACCTTCGCGAGCATCCATAACGAACACCACAACGTTAGAGTCCTGGATCGCTTGCAGGGTTTTCACCACCGAGAACTTTTCCACCGCCTCGAAGATCTTGCCGCGACGACGTACGCCGGCGGTGTCGATCAGGGTGTACTTCTCATCATCGCGCTCAAACGGGATATAGATG
The DNA here is from genome assembly GCF_056312395.1 of Pseudomonas sp. C7.1. Classification (NCBI taxonomy): domain Bacteria; kingdom Pseudomonadati; phylum Pseudomonadota; class Gammaproteobacteria; order Pseudomonadales; family Pseudomonadaceae; genus Pseudomonas; species Pseudomonas sp. C7.1. Next base: position 2,683,921 of record NZ_JBWDTL010000003.1, read on the forward strand.
CTGTCGCGGGTAGTGCCGGGCTGGTCATAGACGATAACCCGGTCTTCGCCGAGCATACGGTTGACCAGGGTCGACTTGCCGACGTTGGGACGGCCGATGATGGCCAGCTTGATGCCGTCCTTCTCGCTCGGGCCGGGAATACGTTTGGCTTCCTGACCTTCGAGGACGACCTCCTCTTCCTCGCCCTCTTCCGGCTCGCTGGCATCCTTGGGGAAGGAACCGAGTACGGCTTCGAGCATCTGGGTGATACCGCGACCGTGGGCACCGGCAATCGCCAGGGACTCACCCATGCCCATGCTGGAAAACTCGGCGCGGGCCAGGTCGGTGTCGATGTTGTCGACCTTGTTGATGACCAGGAAGCTGCGCTTGTTGCGACGACGCAGGTGCTCACCAATCATCTGATCGGAAGCAGACAGGCCCGCACGGGCATCTACCAGAAACAACACGGCATCAGCTTCTTCGATAGCCTGCAGCGACTGCTCGGCCATCTTCGCGTCGATGCCTTCTTCGTCACCGGAAATACCACCGGTGTCGATGACGATATAGGTTCGCCCCTGCCACTTGGCCTCGCCGTACTGACGATCACGGGTCAGACCAGACAGGTCGCCGACAATCGCGTCACGGGACTTGGTCAAGCGGTTAAACAGGGTGGACTTGCCGACGTTAGGGCGGCCCACCAGGGCAATTACGGGAACCATTAGGCTCTCCACTTCGTTATTTCAGAAAATACAAAAGCCGCTGCAGGGGCAGCGGCCAGAATTCAACGCGTTGGCGTTACCTCACGCCCTTAACAGGTGTGCGATAACGCCAGCACTGGACAAACAATTACTTAATGGTTAACGCCACCAGATTGCCGCCATTACCAAAGGCATACAGCCAGTCACCCACTACCAGCGGACGGGCACGCAAGCCGTCACTGTCGATACGCGTACGGCCGACAAAACGACCGTCCACCTGGCTAACCAAGTGCAGGTAGCCTTCGAGATCACCGAACGCGATATAGCTGGAGAACACTTCCGGGGCCGACAACTGGCGGCGAGCCAGGGCATCGTTGCTCCACAAGGCCGAAGCCGAACGCTCGTCGATACCTTCAACGGTACCGCTGGCCAGGCTTACGTAAACACTGCCGTAACCCTGGGCAACACCAACCGAACTGGACGCTTCGCGCTGCCAGAGGATACGACCGCTTTCAAGATCCAGCGCAGCAACGCGGCCCTGGTAGCTGACGGCGTAAAGCGTGCCCGCCGAGAGCAGCAAACCGCCGTCGATGTCGACCACACGCTCCAGCTCGGAGCGGCCCTGTGGAATAGCCACACGCTGCTCCCACACCGGAATTCCGCGCTGAGCATCCAGCGCAATCACCTTGCCGGTGGACAGGCCGGCTACTGCCAAACGGTTGGTCAGCACTGGGCTGCCCGTGCCGCGCAGGGTCAGTACCGCCGGGGTGTTTTCAAAGATCCAGCGCTGCTCGCCAGTGTTCATATCCAGAGCAATCAGACGGTCATCCTGGGTCTGTACCAGCACCACGTCGCCGTTTAGCGCTGGCGCAGCCAGCACCTCACTGGTCACACGGGCGCGCCACTTCTCTTCACCGTTAGCGGTATCAAGGGCGATGATTTCGCCTTTCAGCGTACCGACCACCACTAGGCCATAGCCGGCGGCGACTGCGCCGGACACCGGCAGCTCCAGATCAGCCTTCCAGATGATCTTGCCGGTCATGCGGTCCATGGCTACGACCAGGCCTTCGACGTCGGCGGCATAGATCTGCTCGCCATCAACCGCCGGCACCAGCATGTTGAACGATTTGCCCTGGCCGTCACCAATCGAGCGACTCCATTGTTTCTGCAGGCTCACCTCTTCCTCGAACTTGGGCAGATCGGCCGGCGGCAGTTCCTTCTTGCTATTGCTGCTGCAACCTACGGCCAAAACGGCCAAGGCCAGCAGTGCTGCATTCTTCCAGCGCATCACGTCACGCATCCCCTTTTGCCAGATCATCCAGCTTCATTTGCAGACCACCGACAGCGGCATCTTCAGCGAGCGCGGCCTTGGCTTTTTCGTAGGCGGTGTGCGCATCCTCGGCACGGCCGAGTTGCACCAACAGATCACCTTTGAGCTCTTCACGGCTGGCGGCAAAGGCCGGCGCAACCTTGGCATCCAACAGTTTCAGGGCGTCTTCGGCCTTGTCTTGCGCAGCCAGCACGCGCGCCAGACGCTGACGGGCCAGCTCAGCCAGGCTGTCATCGGCTGGTTTGTTGACAATCGCCTGCAGCTCGCTGGCAGCGTCATCCAACTTGCCTGCCTCGACCGCAACCTTGGCCACAAACAGACTGCCGTATTGAGCGTAATGGGTGCCGGCGAAATCTTTTTTCAGGGTACCAGCCAGCTCGGCGACCTTGCTCGCATCAGGCTTACCGCTCGGGTCCAGCGCAGCTTCGAGCAATTGCTGATACACCAGCGAAGCGCCCTGGGACTGATTAGCCTGGTATTTCTGCCAGCCCTGCCAGCCGAACACCACGACCAATGCCAGCGCAACACCGGTCAGCAATGGCATGCCATTACGCTGCCACCAGTCCTTGATTACCGCCAGTTCTTCATCATCGGTACGCGAAACCACCCCAACACTCCTATTTTCTAAATCACTTAACAGGCGCTCAGGCCTGATCGGCGCATGTCGCCAGATGATCGGCCAATGCCGACCACGCAATACTTTGTTGCTCGCCCTGACCGCGCAGCGGCTTGCAACCTACCACTTGCTGGGCCAATTCGTCTTCACCCAAGATCAGGGCGTACAACGCGCCACTCTTGTCGGCCTTCTTGAACTGACTTTTGAAGCTACCTGCCCCGGCATTCACCTGCAGACGCAGGTTTGGCAACTGATCACGCAGACGCTCGCTCAAAGCCAGCGCCGCCAGTTCAGCGGGCTCACCGAAAGCGCACAGGTAAACGTCGACCGTACGGGCGATTTCAGCCGGTACTTTACCTAGAGTTTCAAGCAACAGCACCAAACGTTCGATGCCCATGGCAAAACCCACGCCCGACGTCGGCTTGCCACCCATCTGCTCGACCAGACCGTCGTAACGGCCACCGGCACAAACCGTGCCTTGGGAACCGAGCTGATCGGTTACCCACTCGAATACGGTTTTGCTGTAGTAATCCAGACCGCGCACCAGCTTGGGATTGATCACGTACGGCACACCGGCCGCATCCAGACGGGCCTTGAGCCCCTCGAAATGCACGCGCGATTCTTCATCCAGGTAGTCCGCCAGCTTCGGAGCATTGACCAGCAGGGCCTGGGTTTCCGGCACTTTGCTGTCCAATACACGCAGCGGATTGCTGCCCATACGGCGGCGACTGTCTTCATCCAACTGATCAGCGTGAGCAGTCAGAAACTCGACTAGGGCATCGCGATACACCGCACGCGCGGCGCTGGTGCCCAGGCTATTGAGTTCCAGCTTGACCGCATCACGGATACCCAGCAGGCCCCACAGGCGCCAGGTCAGCACGATCAGCTCGGCGTCGATATCCGGGCCATCAATATTGAAGACTTCCACACCAATCTGATGGAACTGGCGATAACGGCCTTTTTGTGGGCGCTCGTGACGGAACATCGGGCCGATGTACCAGAGTTTCTGGGTCTGCCCACCGCCCGCCAGACCATGCTCAAGCACGGCGCGTACGCAAGCGGCGGTGCCTTCAGGACGCAGGGTCAAGGAGTCGCCGTTGCGGTCGTCGAAGGTGTACATCTCTTTTTCAACGATATCGGTGACTTCACCAATCGAGCGTTTAAACAACTCGGTGAACTCAACGATTGGCATACGGATCTGCCGATAGCCGTAGCCATCCAGCAGGCGGGCCACGGTGCCTTCGAAGTAGCGCCAAAGCGGAGTCTGCTCGGGCAGGATATCGTTCATGCCACGGATGGCTTGCAGGGACTTGCTCAATTCAATTCCTTAACGGTGTTAGCTGCGCAGAATCAGAGCGGCGTCAGCTGCGACCTTGTCGGCCGCTTTCTGGCGGATCAGCTTTTCCAGCTCATCGACCAGGTTGTCATTGCCCAGCTTAAGCGCTGGCTTGCCATCGATATAGATCAGATTGGGCGAGCCACCAGTCAGGCCGATATGCGCTTCCTTGGCTTCGCCAGGGCCGTTGACCACACAGCCGATAACCGCAACATCCAGCGGCACTAACAGGTCTTCGACGCGCTGCTCCAGCTCGTTCATGGTTTTCACCACATCGAAGTTCTGCCGCGAGCAACTCGGGCAGGCGATAAAGTTGATGCCACGGGAACGCAGGCGCAGCGACTTGAGGATGTCGTAGCCAACCTTGATTTCTTCAACCGGATCAGCAGCCAGGGAGATGCGGATGGTGTCGCCGATGCCTTCGGCCAACAGCATGCCCAGCCCCACCGCCGACTTGACCGTGCCGGAGCGCAAACCGCCGGCTTCGGTGATGCCAAGGTGCAGCGGCTGCTCAATCTGCTTGGCCAGCAGGCGGTAGGCGGCCACGGCCATAAACACATCAGAGGCCTTAACGCTGACCTTGAAGTCGGGGAAATTCAGGCGATCCAGATGCTCGACATGACGCAGCGCCGACTCGACCAGAGCCTCCGGGGTCGGCTCGCCATATTTCTTCTGCAGGTCTTTTTCCAGCGAACCGGCGTTTACCCCGATACGAATCGGAATGCCTTTGTCACGCGCCGCCTCGACCACCGCGCGCACACGATCTTCACGGCCAATATTGCCCGGATTAATACGCAGGCAATCGACGCCAAGTTCAGCAACGCGCAAGGCGATCTGGTAATCGAAGTGGATGTCGGCAACCAGCGGCACTTTGACCTGCTGTTTGATCTTGCCGAAGGCTTCGGCGGCATCCATATCCGGCACCGAGACGCGCACAATATCCGCGCCGGCATCTTCCAAGCGACGGATTTGCGCCACGGTGGCAGCTACATCATTGGTGTCGCTGTTGGTCATACTCTGTACGGCGATGGGCGCATCGCCCCCCACCGGCACAGAACCAACCCAGATTTTGCGTGAAATACGGCGTTTGATTGGTGACTCGCAATGCATGCTACTGCCCACCCAACTTCAGACGCGCGGTCTCACCGGAGATAAACGGCGCCACATCGACCGGATTGCCATTTAGGCTGACCTGCACACCTCGGGCATAGCCCAGACGCAGCTCCAGCGGAGCCTTACCAGCCAATTGCAGGCTATCGCCTTTGCGCTTTAGGGCGCTGAACAGCACCTTGCCATTGGCATCGGTCAGTTGCGTCCAGCAATCAGCAATAAAGGTCAGGCTGACTACTGCCTCACCTGCGGAGGCCTGCACAGAAGCAGGTGACGCGGGCGCAACGTCAGCAATAACAGGCGCAGCCTCGGCGGGAGCAGCGGACGCTGCTAGAGCGCTTGCCGTTTCGCTGAGTGCTTGCGGCTGTTCCGCTTGTGGAGCCACGACTGCGGGTTCGCTGCCGACAGCGCCTGGCAGTTCAGCAGCACCCTCTGACAGTGACGGCAGCACAGTTTCTACATCCAGTTGGGCAGCGTCCACCGCCTGGTCTTCCGGTTCATCCAGCGGATGGATTTGCGTGGTACCGTCGGCGCCATCTACTTCAACATGCTCAAGGCTGGTTGAAGCCAGATCTTCGGCTCGGCGCTCGGCCTGTTCCTGCCACCAAAAGAAGCTCAAACCAGCCAAGGCCAACAGCAGGACAAAACTGACCATACGTAGAATGCGCTGCGAATAGCTCACAGGCTCCTCAATGCGCCCCAAGCTGTGCACGCTGCTGCCCGCTGCATCGCTGCCGGTAAACTGATCGAACTCCAGCACTAGACGGTTCTGATCGAGCTCCAACAACTTGGCGTAAGCCCGGACATAACCACGGGCAAAGGTATGCCCCGGCAGCTTGTCAAAGGCACCTTGCTCGACCTGACTCAAGCGCTGCGGGGTCAGATTCAACTGCGCGGCAACCTCGGCAATGGTCCAATCCCGGCTCTCACGAGCCTTGCGCAAAGTCTCACCCGGATTGACACGGGGAACTGCTAGCACTTCTGGATGCGCCGCTTTCATCATTGCTCCGACAGGTATTGCTGATATTCCGGCGTGCCCGGATAGAGTCGCTTCAACTGCAGACCAAGGCTCGCAGCATTGTCGCGCTCTTCAAAAATCTTCGCCAAGCGCACACCCAGCAGCAGGCTGCGAGCGTCATGATTAGCTAGCGCGATATAGCTTTCATAATAGCCACGGGCCGGAACGTATTGCTTGTCCTCATAGTACAGCTGCGCCATTTCCATCAGGGCGCGAGGCTGACGACTATCCAAACGCAGCGAACGTTCAAAATAGGCTTTGGCCTGCTCACGTTGCTTAAGTTGCAGTGAAGTTAATCCGAGATTTTCGAAAACCCGTGACCGCTCCTGATACAAGGTGTCCTGGGAAGCCTGCCGATAAAACCCCAAGGCTTCCGAGTAGCGTTTCTGCTCAAACAGGAAGCCTCCGTAGTTATTTAATAGTCGCGCATCCCCTTTACGTAGCGAAATAGCCTTTCGGTAGTGCATATCCGCTAGTTCGGGTTCCATCTCAGTTTGAAAAACAATACCCAAAATCGCATGCACATCCGGATTGGAGGCATCAAGATCAAGCGCTCGCTTGAGAGGGACTTTGGCGCGCTCAGTATCCCCCTGCTGCAGGTAACCGATACCCAACTGCACATAGGCATCTCGCGCTTCATCGCGACCCTTATCGGTTTTCATCGGGTCAACATTACCGGTTGTCACGCAACCGGCTAACAGACTGGCGGCCAACAGCAATAACGTGGGACGCAAGGTCATGGGTATCCTCCCCTCAGGTTCGATTGGCGGCGGAACTCGGCGTTTCGGCCTCGCTACTTACATCGCGCACTGCAAGTTCACGCACAGCAATATAGCGTTCACTACGGCGGGTACGGTCCATAACCTGACCGACCAACTGGCCACACGCCGCGTCAATGTCTTCGCCCCGCGTGGTGCGTACGGTGACATTGTGCCCGGCTTTGTGCAGCAGGTCCTGAAAACGGCGAATAGCATTGTTGCTCGGCCGTTCGTACCCCGAGTGGGGGAAGGGATTAAACGGAATCAGGTTGATCTTGCAAGGCACATCTTTGAGAAGTGCGATCATTTCCTCAGCGTGCTCAGTCTTATCGTTTACATCCTTGAGCAGGGTGTACTCGATTGTAAGCACGCGTTTCTCGCCAAGACGCGAGACATAACGCTTACACGCCGCCAGCAACATCTCCAGCGGATACTTCTTGTTGATAGGCACCAACTGGTTACGCAGTTCATCGTTGGGTGCATGCAGTGACAACGCCAGGGACACGTCGATGACTTCGCCGAGCTTGTCGATCATCGGCACTACGCCTGAGGTCGACAGCGTCACCTTGCGTTTAGAGATGCCGTAGCCGAGGTCGTCCATCATGATTTTCATGGCGGCAACGACGTTGTCGAAGTTCAGCAACGGCTCACCCATGCCCATCATCACCACGTTGGTGATGGCACGGTCGATCTTCGCCGGCACGCTGCCGAACGACTTGTTGGCGATCCACACCTGACCGATCACTTCGGCGGCGCTCAGATCGCTATTGAAGCCTTGCTTGCCAGTCGAGCAGAAGCTGCAGTCCAACGCACAGCCGGCCTGCGACGACACACACAAGGTGCCACGCGTGCCCTGGGGGATATACACGGTTTCTACACAACTGCCTGACGCCACTCGCACAACCCACTTGCGCGTGCCATCAGTAGAAATATCTTCGCTGACCACTTCCGGGCCGCGGATTTCAGCACAGGCCTTGAGCTTTTCGCGCAAAGCCTTGCTGACGTTACTCATGGCGTCAAAATCATCGACGCCAAAGTGGTGAATCCATTTCATCATCTGACCGGCACGGAAACGCTTTTCCCCGATGCGCTCGAAGAATTGTTCCATTTCTGCCTGGGTCAGACCCAGCAGATTGATTTTACCGACAGCTTCAGTCATGGCTTCACCCTCACCCGATTCGCTTAGCGAATACGTGCGCAAACTTCGGTGGCAGCGAAGAAGTAAGCAATTTCACGGGCAGCAGAGGCTTCCGAATCGGAACCGTGAACAGCGTTTTCGTCGATGGAAACTGCGAAGTCAGCACGGATGGTGCCGACAGCAGCGTCTTTAGGGTTGGTTGCGCCCATCAGATCACGGTTAGCCAAAACAGCGTTTTCGCCTTCCAGAACCTGGACGATAACCGGACCGGAGGTCATGAAAGCAACCAGGTCCTTGAAGAAACCACGCTCGCTGTGCTCAGCGTAGAAGCCAGCAGCTTCGCGCTCGGACAGCTGAACCATTTTCGAAGCAACGACGCGCAGGCCGGCTTTTTCGAAGCGGCTGGTGATCTCGCCAACAACGTTTTTAGCAACTGCATCGGGCTTGATGATGGAAAAAGTGCGTTGAACAGCCATGTGAAACTCCAGAAACAATGATTAAAGCGAAAAATTAAACCCGCGAATTATACGCGGGTTCCGGTTAAATGCGTAGCACAGGCCAAAAGGCCGACTAATCCGCCTCTTCGATCCAGGCCGCCTGAATGGCTTCAAGCACCTTCTCGCCGCCACGCCGTGGATCGTCGCTGAACTCCGGCAACGCCAGAACCCACTTATGCAGGTCAACAAAGTTCACGTAGCGAGGGTCTACCTCAGGCTTGGACTCTGCCAATTGAATGGCGATTTCCAGCACATCAGCCCACTTCAGACTCATAACAGCTCCTTGAATCAGTGCGGCGCTTCGGCGGCATGGTTGAGCGAGTACTTGGGGATTTCGACGGTCAGGTCTTCGTCACCCACAATCGCCTGGCAGGACAAGCGCGACTGCGCTTCCAACCCCCAGGCCTTGTCGAGCATGTCCTCTTCCAGCTCATCGGCCTCAGCCAACGAATCGAGGCCCTCACGAATGATGCAGTGACAGGTGGTGCAGGCGCAGACACCGCCGCAGGCACTTTCGATCTCGATATGATGCTCATGCGCCACTTCAAGCACCGAAGTACCCGGCGCAACATCAACCACCAGACCTTCCGGACACAGCACGGCGTGAGGCAGAAATATGATCTGCGGCATGCTTATTCCTCAATCTCATCAAGACTACGGCCGGCCAGTGCGGCCTTGACCGTGGCGTCCAGGCGACGCGCGGCAAAAGCATCCGTCACCTGGGTCAAACGTTTGGTTTGCTGCTCAATCGCCAGGCCATCACTGCCAGCCATCAAGTCACGCAACTGCTCAATCTGCGCATCAATGGCCAGGCGCTCATCGGCATCCAGCAAGCGCTCGCCGTCGGCCAGCAACGCCGCCTCGACCGCCTCCAACAGACGCCGGGCATCGACCTGCTGCTCACGCAATACACGGGCAACCTTGTCATCACTGGCATTTTTGAAAGAATCCTGCAGCATGCGGGCGATTTCGCCATCGGTCAGCCCATAGGACGGCTTAACCTGGATACTCGCCTCGACACCCGAGGCCAACTCGCGTGCCGCCACACTGAGCAGGCCATCGGCATCGACCTGGAAGGTCACACGAATCTTCGCCGAGCCAGCGACCATCGGCGGAATACCGCGCAATTCAAAGCGCGCGAGGGAGCGGCAATCGCTGATCAGCTCGCGCTCACCCTGCAGCACATGCACCATCATGGCCGTCTGGCCATCTTTGTAGGTGGTGAAGTCCTGAGCGCGGGCCACGGGAATGGTGGTGTTACGCGGAATCACCTTCTCCATCAACCCGCCCATAGTTTCCAGACCGAGCGACAGGGGAATCACATCCAGCAACAGCAACTCTTCGCCATCGCCGCGCTTATTACCCGCCAAGGCATCGGCCTGGATCGCCGCACCGATGGCCACAACCTGATCGGGGTCGATATCAGCCAGCGGCTCACGGGCGAATAACTCGGCGACCGCCTGGCGTACGCGCGGCACGCGGGTGGAGCCGCCAACCATAACCACAGCCTCCACCTCTTCCAGCTCAATGCCCGCGTCACGCACCGCGCGCCGACAGGCCTTGAGGCTGCGCGCCAGCATGGGCTCGATCAGCGCATCGAATTGCTCACGACTCAACTGACCTTGCCAGCCGGCATAGCTGAGCGGCGCACTGGCGCTCTCAGTCAGCAACTCTTTGGCGGCGCAGGCGGCTTCCAGCAATAGGCGCTGCTGAGTTGGATCGAGATCAGAGGAAATACCTGCCTGCTCGACGATCCAACCCGCAATCGCGTGATCGAAATCGTCACCACCCAGCGCGCTGTCGCCGCCAGTGGCCAGCACTTCAAACACGCCGCCGGTCAGGCGTAGCACGGAAATATCGAAGGTACCGCCGCCCAAGTCATAAATGGCGACCACACCTTCGGCATGCTGATCCAGGCCGTAGGCCACGGCAGCAGCTGTCGGCTCGTTGAGCAGGCGCAGCACACTCAAGCCGGCCAGACGCGCAGCGTCTTTGGTGGCTTGGCGCTGCGAGTCATCGAAATAGGCCGGCACCGTGATTACTGCACCTACCAGCTCACCACCGAGGGTCGATTCAGCACGCTGACGCAGCACCTTGAGAATATCGGCCGAGACCTCGACCGGGCTTTTCAGCCCCTGCACGGTCTCGATAAACGGCATATGCGATTCGCCGCCAACAAAGCGATACGGCAGCTGCTCGCCAAGCTGCTTGACGTCCGCCAGGCCGCGCCCCATAAGGCGCTTGACCGACAGTACGGTATTGAGCGGATCGCTTGATGCGGCCGCCTTGGCGACTTCCCCCACCTCGATCCGATCAGCGTGATAGCGCACTGCGGACGGCAGAATAACCTGCCCCGCAGCATCAGCCAGCGGCGCGCAAAGGCCGCTACGCACGGCGGCGACCAGCGAATTGGTGGTACCCAGATCAATCCCCACAGCCAGACGACGCTGGTGTGGCTGGGGGCTTTGTCCGGGCTCAGCGATCTGCAGTAAGGCCATGATTAATCAATGCTTATCTAGACTCGGGCACGCCTCTGGGGCATGCCCGTGTTAATCGTCGAGGCGCTCTTCCAGCTGGCGGACCTCGTGAGAAAGCTTGTCGAGAAACTGCATGCGGCGCATCAGCCGTTCGGCCTGCTCGCGCTGCGCAGCATCATCCCAACAAACCGCAAAACTTTCGTTAAGCTCATCCTGAGCCACTTTCAAACGCCGTTTGAACTGCGCCACGCCTGCCAGATCTGCACTGTCGTGCAAATCCTCCAACTCTTCGCGCAGCTGCATCTGCTGCAGCAGGAAATCCGGGTCCTGCACCGTCACTTCCAACGGCAGCTCAGGGCCGCGCAGCGCCAGCAAATAGCGGGCACGCTGCGGCGCACTCTTGAGCGTGCTGTAAGCCTCATTGAGGCTCGCGGACTGCTCAAGAGCCAGACGCTGATCACGCTCGGATGCATCGGCAAAGCGGTCCGGATGGACATTGCGCGCCAGCTCGCGATAACGCACGGCTAGCAGGTCAAGATCCAGGCGAAAATCGGGCTGCAGCTCGAATAACGCGAAGTGACAGGGACTACCCACAAGCGGCCTCAGATATTGAAGCTTTCGCCGCAGCCACATTCGCCGCGCACGTTCGGATTGTTGAACTTGAAGCCTTCGTTCAACCCCTCTTTGACGAAGTCGAGCTCGGTACCGTCGAGGTAAACCAGGCTCTTGGGATCAATGATCACCTTGACGCCATGGTTCTCGAACACCTGATCTTCGCTGGCGGCCTCATCGACAAACTCCAGCACATAGGCCAAGCCGGAACAGCCCGTGGTGCGCACACCCAGGCGAATACCTTCGCCTTTGCCGCGCCCCTCAAGAGAGCGACGCACGTGCTGAGCGGCAGCCTCGGTCATGCTGATAGCCATCGACAAACCTCCTTAGAGCAAGCCTTTCTTCTGCTTGTAATCGCGCACAGCGGCCTTAATGGCGTCTTCGGCGAGTACCGAGCAGTGAATTTTCACCGGTGGCAGAGCCAATTCCTCGGCCAGCTGGGTGTTCTTGATGGTTTCGGCTTCGTCCAGGGTCTTACCCTTCATCCACTCGGTGGCGAGGGAGCTGGAGGCAATCGCCGAACCGCAGCCATAGGTCTTGAACTTGGCATCTTCAATCACGCCCTGCTCGTTGACCTTGATCTGCAGACGCATCACGTCACCGCAGGCCGGTGCGCCAACCATGCCGGTACCAACGTCTGGGTCTTGCGCGTCCATCTTGCCGACGTTGCGCGGGTTCTCGTAGTGATCAATAACCTTTTCACTGTAAGCCATGCTGGTATTCCTTCCTCATCAGAGAGCCGCTCTTGCTTGGCGACTACTTAGTGCGCCGCCCACTCGATCTTGGAGATGTCGACACCGTCTTTGTACATATCCCACAGCGGCGACAATTCGCGCAGCTTGGTGACCGCCTCGCAGACTTTCTGCGCGGCGTAATCGACTTCTTCATCGGTGGTGAAGCGGCCGAAGGTAAAGCGGATGGAGCTATGTGCCAGTTCGTCATTACGGCCCAGGGCGCGCAATACATAGGACGGCTCCAGGGAGGCCGAGGTACAGGCCGAACCGGAGGAAACCGCCAGGTCCTTAAGCGCCATGATCAGCGACTCGCCCTCAACATAGTTGAAGCTGAGGTTGAGGTTGTGCGGCACACGGGCGGTCATGCTGCCGTTGATGTACAGCTCTTCCAAACCATCGACCTGCTTAAAGAAGCGATCACGCAGGGCCAGGATGTGCTGGTTTTCCTGGACCATTTCTTCCTTGGCAATGCGGAACGCCTCACCCATGCCAACGCACTGGTGTGTCGCCAGGGTACCGGAACGCATGCCACGCTCGTGACCACCGCCATGGGTCTGAGCCTCCAGGCGTACACGCGGCTTACGGCACACATACAGTGCACCGACACCTTTAGGACCATAGGTCTTGTGCGCGGAGAAGGACATCAGATCAACCTTCAGCGACTGCAGGTCGATTGCCACCTTGCCGGTCGATTGTGCGGCGTCCACATGGAAGAACACCCCACGCGAGCGGGTCAGCTCGCCAATCGCTGCAATATCGTTGATGGTGCCGATCTCGTTATTCACGTGCATGGCCGACACCAGAATGGTGTCCTCGCGCAGCGCCGCCTCAATCATGGCCGGCGTGATCAGGCCATCTTCGCCTGGCTCGATATAAGTAACCTCGAAGCCTTCGCGCTCAAGCTGGCGCATGGTATCCAGCACCGCTTTGTGCTCGATCTTCGAGGTGATCAGGTGCTTACCTTTAGTCTTGTAGAAGTCAGCGATGCCCTTGATCGCCAGGTTGTTGGACTCGGTCGCACCGGAGGTCCAAACAATCTCACGCGGATCGGCATTAACCAGCTCAGCCACCTGGCGGCGAGCGTTTTCTACCGCTTCTTCAGCCTTCCAGCCGAACACGTGAGAGCGCGACGCTGGGTTGCCGAAGTTGCCGTCAACCAGCAGGCATTCGCTCATTTTTTGCGCAACACGCGGATCAACCGGTGTGGTGGCGGAATAATCGAGGTAAATCGGCAACTTCATCAATTCTCTCCTAATCAGGTATCAGGCCAGCTAGCCAGCGCTTTGCGCTCAATCGACGGCGGACGTTTCGATCTTATCTAGGTACGGCGTCCTGCCATTGCAGCGGCGCTGGTCCTGGCGCTGGGCAACTTCCTGTACTTCACGGCGGGTCACCAAGTCAGCGAGACTGATGCCGCTTAAAAATTCGTGTATCTGCTGGCTGAGATCACACCACAAATGGTGGGTCAGACAGGTATCACCGGCATGGCAATCGCCCTGCCCCTGGCAGCGCGTGGCATCGACTGATTCGTTGACCGCATCAATCACCTCAGCCACCTGAATGCCCTGCATATCACGCGACAGCTGATAACCACCGCCCGGACCGCGCACGCTGGACACCAGACTGCCACGTCGCAGCTTGGCAAACAGCTGCTCCAGATAGGAAAGGGAAATACCCTGCCGCTCGGAGATGTCAGCCAGAGACACCGGCCCACGCTGCGCGTGCAGCGCCAGGTCGAGCATGGCGGTGACAGCGTAACGGCCTTTGGTGGTTAGTCGCATAAGGGATTACCGCGTGATCGCAATATGCCGCGAGTATGCAATTCCCGAGCATTTAAGTCAACTATAAGACCTAGTGCTTTAGTCGGGATTAGCCAAGATGGAGGGCGCGCAGCATAGCAAAATGCACGCCCCCGCACCATCAAACAGCAGGACCATCAAGCAGCAGGCGTGTCTGCGTCTTTGACCACGCCGGCGAAATCCTCGTCACGCAGTTGCGGCAAATCCTTGGCGCAGTAGTCACTGCCCAGAGACTTGAGCGCGCCGCACATGCCCTCCAGGCGCCCATCCACCGCATGCAGGTGATCGAGCAGCTGACCAATGGCACGCGCCACCGGGTCCGGCATGTCCTGGCTCACGCCATAGGCATCGAAACCAAGCTTCTCAGCTATCGCCTGGCGCTTGGCTTCCTGCTCATCGTCGACCTTGACGATGACCCGCCCCGGAATACCGACCGCCGTAGCGCCCGCCGGCACTTCCTTGGTTACCACGGCATTGGAGCCGATCTTGGCACCCGCACCGACCGTGAACGGCCCTAGCACTTTGGCGCCCGCCCCAACCACTACGCTATCTTCCAGCGTGGGGTGGCGCTTACCCTTGTTCCAGCTGGTGCCGCCCAGGGTTACGCCCTGATACAGCGTGACGTCATTGCCGATCTCGGCGGTTTCACCAATCACGATGCCCATGCCGTGATCGATAAAGAAGCGTCGACCGATCTTCGCGCCCGGGTGTATTTCGATGCCGGTCAGCCAGCGGCCGAAGTTCGATACCACCCGCGCCAGCCACTTCCAGCCACTGCCCCACAGCGCATGCGCCACGCGATGCAGCCAGACCGCATGCAAGCCGGGATAGCAAGTGACCACCTCAAAGGCATTACGCGCCGCTGGATCGCGATGAAATACGCTTTGGATATCCTCTTGCATGCGCTCAAACATCTACCTTCTCCTGCCTAGGGTGCTCGCCACGCGCCGCCTTGATGGTTTCCGTCAAGATCCCGCGCAAGATATTCATTTCCAGCTTGCTAACAGCGCTACGCCCGTAAAGACGACGCAGGCGACTCATCAAATGTCGCGGTTTGGCCGGATCAAGGAACCTGATCTCAACCAGTGCCTGCTCCAGATGACGATAAAACGATTCCAGCTCATCTGCAGCAACCGGCTCCTCATCCGGACCCACCTCTACAACCTGCTTAACCGGCTGACCTTCTGTGGCCAACCAGGCCATGCGCACTTCGTAAGCCAACACCTGCACAGCCGCCGCCAAATTCAACGAGCTGAACGCCGGATCAGAGGGAATGTGCACATGGTAGTGACAACGCTGCAGCTCCTCATTCGTCAGGCCGGCATACTCGCGCCCAAACACCAAGGCAACGTGCGCGCCCTGCTGCGCCTGCTCACACGCAGCAACACCGCACTCGCGCGGCTCCAGCATCGGCCAGGGGATATGGCGATCTCGTGCACTGGTCCCCATCACCAGGCGACAACCGACCAGCGCCTCCTCAAGCGTGGCCACCACCTGAGCCGCATCCAGAACATCAGTAGCTCCAGAGGCCCTAGCCACCGCTTCTTCGCTTGGGAAATCCCGCGGATCAACCAGCACCAACTGCGACAAGCCCATGTTTTTCATGGCCCGCGCCGCGCCACCGATATTGCCCGGATGACTGGTGCCGACCAACACAACGCGAATATTTTCCAGCAACGCAAACGCTCACAGACAAGGTTTAGAGGGACAAATCTTACAGAAGCCACCCGCCTTACGCCACGCAAGCCACAGGTTGCACTTCAACCGCTGGGCTTTTCTGCTAGAATGGCCGGCTTTCTTTAACGACCCAGGTGAACATCCATGCAGCCCATGCTGAATATCGCGCTGCGCGCAGCCCGTAGCGCCGGCGAAATGATCTTCCGCTCGACCGAACGCTTGGACGTCATCTCGGTCGACGAGAAAGAAGCCAAGGACTATGTAACTGAAGTAGATCGCTCCGCTGAGCTGCTGATCATTCAGGCCCTGCGCAAAGCCTTCCCGAACCACGGCATCCTCGGCGAGGAAAGCGGCCTGAGCGAAGGCAGCGGCGACGGCGCCGATTACCTGTGGATCATTGACCCACTGGACGGCACCACCAACTTTATCCGTGGTATTCCGCATTACGCCGTGAGCATCGCCTGCAAATACCGTGGCCGCCTTGAGCACGCAGTGATCATCGACCCGGTGCGCCAGGAAGAATTCACCGCCAGTCGCGGCCGTGGCGCTGCACTCAACGGCCGCCGTCTGCGCGTTGGCAATCGCAAGAGCCTGGAAGGCGCACTGCTCGGCACCGGCTTCCCGTTCCGCGACAGCCAGATGGACAATCTGGAGAATTACATCGGCATGTTCCGCAGCCTGGTCGGCCAGACCGCAGGCATTCGCCGCGCAGGCGCAGCCAGCCTGGACCTAGCCTACGTTGCCGCCGGCCGCTTCGATGCCTTCTGGGAATTCGGCCTGTCCGAATGGGACATGGCGGCCGGCGCACTGCTGATTCAAGAAGCAGGCGGCCTGGTCAGCGACTTCAGCGGCAGCCATGAATTCCTGGAAAAAGGCCAGATCGTTGCCGGCAACACCAAGTGCTTCAAAGCCGTACTGACGGCCATTCAGCCGCACTTGTCGGCCTCATTGAAGCGCTGATCAAGCCGCAATAAAAAAGCGCCTCACGAGGCGCTTTTTTGTACCTGCTGAACCCGGCGATCAGTTGGACTGATCCACCAGCACTAGCTCACCATCCTTGACCGGAATCTGCCGACCCGGATCATTGGCCATACGCACCTGGCTCACCTTGCCATCCAACTCGTACTTCACGTCGTAGCCCACCAACTTCTCACTGGTGTCAGTCACTGTGCTGCAACGGGTTTCGGTGGCGGTGTAGGTATCACGATTCTGCAGATGCTCTTGCGCCTTGTTGCCGGCATAACCACCGCCAACCGCACCGGCAACCGTCGCCAGCTTCTTACCGTTACCGCCACCGACCTGATTACCCAGCAAGCCGCCCACCACCGCACCAATCGCCGTACCGGCTATTTGATGCTGATCCTTGACCGGCGCCTGGCGCGTGACCGCCACATCCTTGCAGACCTCGCGCGGGGTTTTGATGGTTTCATTGATCGGCTTCACAGCAAGCACTTCGGCATATTCCGGCGCACTGACGATGTTGTAAGTCGCTACTGCGCCGCCCGCTGTCACACCCACCGCACCCAACACCGCACCTACCAACATTGACTTATTCATGCATACCTCCTGAAACCGCTGCTTAGCGCTCAACGCACCTTATTGCCTGCCTTGGAGCATAAAAAAACCGGGCAAGTTCAACACTCGCCCGGCTCATTCAGCCGCTTGCGATAACGCGCACAGAATCAGGGGCGCTCATCGACCTCTTCTTCCACCACTGGGGGAATCAGGTCATCGACCGTCAGATCGAGCCACACCAGCACAACGTTGGCGATATAGACCGACGAGTAGGTACCCGCTGCCACGCCGACAAACAATGCCACCGAGAAGGCAAACAGGTTGTCACCGGCAAACAGCAGCAGCGCAGCAATCGCCATCAGAGTAGAGATGGACGTCGCCAAAGTACGCAGCAGGGTCTGCGTGGTGGAGATGTTGATGTTCTCAATCAACGTCGCCTTGCGCAGCACGCGGAAGTTCTCACGGACCCGGTCGAAGACCACGATGGTGTCGTTCAGCGAGTAGCCGATGATCGCCAGCAGCGCCGCCAACACGGTCAGGTCGAACGTGATTTGGAAGAACGACAGGACACCGAGCGTGACAATTACGTCGTGGATCAGCGAAACAATCGCCCCTGCGCCGAACTTCCACTGGAAGCGGAAGGCCAGGTAGAGCATCACCCCAGCCAGCGCCAGCAACAGACCAAGTCCGCCTTGGTCACGCAGTTCTTCACCCACCTGCGGGCCGACGAACTCGACCTTTTTCACCTCAAGCTGCTCACCGGCCTGACGCAGTGCTGTGGCTACTTTATTGCCTAAATCCGGGTCATTGCCCTGCATCCGCACCACCACATCGGTGGTAGCGCCAAAGCTCTGCACCACGGCGTCGGCATAGCCGGCACCGGCCAGTTGCGCACGGATATTACTGAGGTCCGCCGGCTGCTCGTAACTCAGCTCGATTTGCGTACCACCGGTAAAGTCCAAGCCCAGGTTCAGACCTTTGGTAAATAGACTCGCCAGCGACAGCAGCGTCAGGACCACGGTGAGGGCGAACGCAATATTGCGAACCCCCATGAAGTTGATCGTACGATTCATCACAACCCCTTAAATCCACAACTTCTTGAAGTCACGCCCGCCGCAGGTCAGGTTGACCATGGCACGAGTAACCAGAATGGCGGTAAACATCGACGTGATGATGCCTAGCGACAGCGTCACCGCAAAGCCTTTAACCGGCCCCGTGCCCATGGCGAACAGGATGCCGCCCACCAACAAGGTGGTCAGGTTGGCGTCGACAATTGCCGAGTAAGCCCGATCAAAACCCTCATGGATGGCGCGCTGGATCGACATGCCATTGGCAATCTCCTCACGAATACGCGAGAAGATCAGCACGTTAGCATCCACCGCCATACCCATGGTCAACACGATACCGGCGATACCCGGCAGGGTTAGGGTGGCACTGAGCAGCGACATCAGTGCCAGCAGCAGCACCATGTTCAGACCCAGGGCAACGGTCGCCAGCACACCGAAGAAGCGGTAGATGGCGATGATAAACAGCGAAACGAACAGCATCGCCCACAGCGACGCATTGACGCCCTTGGCAATATTGTCAGCACCCAGGCTCGGGCCGATGGTGCGCTCTTCCGCGAAGTACATCGGCGCCGCCAGACCACCAGCACGTAGCAGCAGGGCCAGCTCGGACGACTCGCCCTGACCATCCAGACCGGTGATGCGGAACTGGCTACCCAGCGGCGATTGGATAGTAGCCAGGCTGATGATCTTCTTCTCTTCGACGAAGGTCTGCAGCTCGACTTCCTTCTCAACGCCATCAACCACCTGACGCACGTAGCGGGTTACCGGCTTCTGCTCGATAAAGATCACCGCCATGCTGCGCCCGACATTGTTGCGGGTCGCGCGGTTCATCAGGTCACCGCCACGACCATCCAGACGGATATTCACCTGCGGGCTGCCGTTCTCATCGAAGCTAGCCTGCGCATCGGTGACCTGGTCACCGGTGATGATCAGGTCACGCTCCAACTGCGCGGGCGGACGGCCTTCCTGGCGGAACTCGAAGCTTTCGGTCGCAGCCTTGGCCGCATCCGGCTCAGCGGCCAAACGGAACTCCAGGTTGGCGGTCTTGCCGAGAATACGCTTGGCTTCGGCAGTGTCCTGCACACCCGGCAGCTCAACCACGATGCGATTGGCGCCCTGGCGCTGCACCAGCGGCTCAGCCACACCCAGCTCGTTGACCCGGTTACGCACGGTGGTCAGGTTCTGCTTGATCGAGTATTCGCGAATCTCGACCAGCTTGGCTTGGGTCAGCGTCAGGCGCAGCACCTGCAGCTCGCTGCGCTGCACAGTGGTCATATCAAAATCATTGAAATCCTTGCGGATCAGGCGCTCGGCCTTCTCCAGCGCGGCTTCATCGGTAAAGCCCAGCTGAATGGCACCATTGAGCTCAGGCAGGCTGCGGTAGCGCACGCGCTCTTTACGCAGCAGGCTCTTAACCTCGCCCTCGTAAACCTTGCGACGCGCATCCAGGGCTTTGTCCATATCCACTTCCATCAGGAAGTGCACGCCACCGGAGAGATCCAGCCCCAGCTTCATCGGGCTGCCGCCCAGGTTGCGCAGCCAATTTGGCGTGGTTTGCGCCAGGTTCAGGGCGACTACGAACTCATCGCTCAACGCCTTGCGCACCAGCTCTTTAGCGGGCAACTGGTCTTCAGCACTGTTCAACCGCAGCAAGCCAGCGCGGCCCTGATTGGCCAGACTGACCGCTTTTACGCTAATACCGGCCGCTTCCAGTGCGCGACTGGCGCGGTCCAGGTCAGCCTGCTCGACGCGCATAGCGGAGCTGTTGCCACTGATCTGGATCGCCGGATCATCCGGGTACAGATTGGGCGCGGAATAAAGGAAACCGATTGCCAGCACAGCCAGAATCAGCAGGTACTTCCAGAGAGGGAACTTGTTGAGCATGACGCCGCCCGTTATGACGCGGGGCGCATTAAGCGCCCCGTCGAATGGTAAAGGTGTGTGGCTTAGATCGCTTTCAGCGTGCCCTTAGGCAGCGAGGCGGCAATCGCCACTTTCTGAATCTTCAGCTCGACGGTGTCGGACACTTCGATTACCACGAAGTCATCGGAAACCTTCGACACCTTGCCAGCGATACCGCCGCTGGTTACCACTTCATCACCTTTCTGCAGACCACCGATCAGACCTTTGTGCTCTTTTGCACGCTTAGCCTGTGGACGCCAGATCATCAGATAGAAGATGACCAGAAAGCCGACCAGAAACACCCATTCAAAGCCACTACCAGCAGGACCGGCAGCCGGTACGGCACCGTCAGCGAAAGCAGCGGGGATAAAAAAGCTCATGTAACACTCCTGTTGCAAGGGTCTTTAAAAAGTTGGGGATCAATCCAGAGGCGGCGTTGGCAGCCCGCGTTTGGCATAGAAGGCATCGACAAAGGCGGCCAATGTACCCTGTTGAATAGCCTCGCGCAAACCAGCCATAAGCACCTGATAATGCCGCAAGTTATGGATTGTATTGAGCATGCTACCGAGCATTTCGCCGCATTTATCCAGATGGTGCAGATAGGCGCGGGAGAAATGTTTACAGGTGTAACAGTCGCAGGTCGGGTCCAGCGGCGAATTGTCCTGTTTATGGAAGGCATTGCGGATTTTCAGCACGCCGGTATCGACAAACAGGTGGCCGTTGCGCGCGTTGCGGGTCGGCATCACGCAGTCGAACATATCCACGCCACGGCGCACGCCTTCGACCAGATCCTCCGGCTTACCGACGCCCATCAGGTAACGCGGCTTATCAGCAGGCAGCTGCGCGGGCAGGTAATCCAGCACCCTGATCATCTCGTCTTTCGGCTCGCCGACTGACAGACCGCCAATGGCATAACCGTCAAAGCCGATCTGCTCCAGCCCATCCAGGGAGACTTTGCGCAACTCCTCATACATGCCACCCTGAACGATACCGAACAGCGCAGCCGTGCTGTCACCATGCGCCTCTTTCGAGCGCTTGGCCCAGCGCAGCGACAACTCCATCGAGCGCTTGGCCACATCGAACTCAGCCGGATACGGCGTGCATTCGTCGAAAATCATCACGATGTCGGAGCCCAGGTCGCGCTGCACCTGCATCGACTCCTCCGGCCCCATAAACACCTTGGCGCCATCGACCGGCGAGGCGAAGTACACGCCCTCCTCCTTGATCTTGCGCATGGCGCCGAGGCTAAACACCTGGAAACCGCCGGAATCGGTGAGGATCGGCCCCTGCCACTGCATAAAATCATGCAGATCGCCGTGCTTTTTGATCACTTCAGTGCCGGGGCGCAGCCACAAATGGAAGGTGTTACCGAGGATGATCTGCGCACCAGTCGCCTCGATATCACGCGGCAGCATGCCCTTGACCGTGCCATAGGTGCCCACCGGCATAAACGCCGGCGTCTCGACCACGCCACGGGAAAAGTCAGCCGACCACGGCGCGCCTTGCCCTCGGTTGCCAACAATTCGAAAGACATGCGGCAGGTGCGCGTCATAGCTGTTCCTCTGGCCCGCGCGGTGCGGGGTTGCGGGTGATAAACATGGCATCACCGTAACTGAAAAAACGATATTCACCGGCAATCGCCGCCTGATAAGCCGCCATGGTTTCCGGATAACCGGCAAACGCCGACACCAGCATCAGCAGGGTCGATTCCGGCAAATGGAAATTAGTCACCAGCGCATCGACCACATGCAGCGGCCGACCTGGATAGATAAAGATGTCGGTGTCGCCGCTAAAGGCCTTGAGCACGCCATCGCGCGCCGCGCTTTCCAACGAGCGCACGCTGGTGGTGCCAACAGCAATCACCCGACCGCCGCGCGCACGACAGGCAGCCACGGCATCGACAACAGACTGACTGACCTCCAGCCACTCGCTGTGCATGTGGTGATCTTCAATGCGCTCCACACGTACCGGCTGAAAAGTGCCCGCACCGACGTGCAGGGTGACGAACGCCTGCTCAACGCCCTTCTCGGCAATCGCCGCGAGCAACTGCTGATCAAAATGCAGCCCAGCGGTCGGCGCCGCAACGGCGCCAGCGCGGTCGGCATACACCGTCTGATAGCGCTCGCGGTCTGCCTGTTCATCCGGGCGATCGATATAAGGCGGCAACGGCATATGCCCAACCCGCTCCAGCAGCGGCAGCACGTCTTCGCTAAAACGCAGCTCGAACAAGGCATCGTGACGGGCAACCATCTCGGCCTCGCCACCGCCATCAATCAGAATCATCGAGCCCGGCTTCGGCGATTTGCTCGAACGCACATGGGCCAGCACACGATGGCTGTCCAGCACGCGCTCAACCAGAATCTCCAGTTTGCCGCCCGACGCCTTCTGGCCGAACAGCCGCGCCGGAATAACCCGAGTGTTGTTAAACACCATCAGATCGCCAGGACGCAGGTAATCCAGCAGATCACTGAACTGTTTATGCGCCAGCTCACCCGTCGGCCCATCAAGCACCAGCAAACGGCTGGCACGGCGTTCGGCAAGGGGATGGCGGGCAATCAGGGCGTCAGGCAGCTCGAAATTGAAGTCGGCAACACGCATGGTCGGAAGGAGGTCGTTTAACAGGGCGGCAAAGCTTACCGGAAATCATGCATGCTGACCACGCAAGTGGATTGACCAACCTCAATACCATCCCTATACTGCGCCGCCATTGTGCCCCGGTGGCGGAACCGGTAGACGCGGCGGATTCAAAATCCGTTTTCGAAAGAAGTGGGAGTTCGAGTCTCCCCCGGGCACCATTAGATCTTCTCAGGACGTACCGAAACGACCTGAAACCCCAAGAAAACCGGCCTTTGAGCCGGTTTTCTATTGCCTGCAATTCCCTACCCTTTCCTTATAAGCCCATTACTTTGTGAGTAGATCGAGTCTGGTCATTAAATCTACTCACACCTGAGCAGCCAAACGCCGCCGGCGTGGCTCACACGGGGCGCAATGCCGCTGACCGATTCCGCCATCAAAACAGCCAAACCCAAAGACAAGCTGTATCGCCTGGCCGACAGCAACGGCCTGTGCCTGGAGGTCGCCCCGACCGGCTCTAAATTGTGGCGCTACCGCTACCGCTTCAACGGCAAAGCTAAAAGGATAAGCAAACCGGCCACGGCTTCCGTCATCTGCTAAGCACGGAACTTAACGGACGCGGCTATAACCGCGACTGGATCGAACGCCAGCTAGCCCACGGTGAAGCCGACGAAATACGCGACATCTACAACCAGGCCACCTACCTGAAACAGCGCCGGGAAATGATGCAGGCATGGACTGATTCGATAGATGCGCAGTTTTCTGGCGCTAACGTGGTAAGCATCAAGCGCAAGGCTTAACGGTTTTGGCTGGCCTAGCCCGACGGGGCGAAAAGCAGACACCCATCCGCCTGATCAGCCGATCTATCGCGCCTCACAACGCTTCCCCATGCCTGCCCGCGACCGTAGCTGCGCCACTCAATCATCCCGCGTCAGCACTTCCAGCAGCTCAATCTCAAAGATCAAATTGGAGTGCGGTTTGATATGCGCACCGAATTGGCGTTCGCCGTAACCCAGATGCGAGGGCACAAATAGCTTGCGCTTGCCGCCAACCTTCATGCCCATAAGGCCTTGATCCCAGCCTTTGATCACTCGGCCGGTGCCGATCACGCACTGGAAGGCTTTTCCGCGATCATAGGAGGAGTCGAATTTGCTGCCATCTTCGAGAAAACCGTCGTACTGGGTGGTGATCAGCGCACCTTTGACCACTTCCT
Source organism: Pseudomonas sp. C7.1 (assembly GCF_056312395.1). NCBI lineage: Bacteria > Pseudomonadati > Pseudomonadota > Gammaproteobacteria > Pseudomonadales > Pseudomonadaceae > Pseudomonas > Pseudomonas sp. C7.1. Next base: position 2,707,971 of record NZ_JBWDTL010000003.1, read on the forward strand.
TGCCGTCGCCCAGCTGAATATCTTCGATCACCAATTCGCCACTCATCATGCACCTCGTCTAACTGGCCTGCTTACGGCCTGGGTTACAGAAAACTCATTCGCCGGCCGGCTCCAGCACCGCCAGCAGCTCGGATAGCCGCGCCTCCAGTTGCGCCAGTTCGGTGGCGGCAATCGGCGCCAGTAGGCGCGCTTCGTTGGCCACATGCGCGGTTACCGCGCGGTCGATCAACTCCAATCCGGCCGGAGTCAGCTGCACCAGCAAGCTGCGTGCGTCGCTGGGGTTGGCTATACGACTGACCAGTCCAGAGGCTTCAAGTTGCTGCAGCTGCCGGGTCATGGTGCCGGAGGTGACCATCAGGGTCGAGAACAGCGTCGTCGGGGCCAGGCGGTAGGGCTCGCCAGAGCGGCGCAAGGTGGCCAGCACGTCGAACCCCCAGGAGGTCAGGCCAAAGGTGCTGAACAGTTTGTCCAGCTCACGCCGCAGTAGCGATGCGCAGCGCCCAAGCCGGCCGATTACCCCCATCGGGCTAACATCCAGATCCGGCCTTTCGCGGTGCCACTGCTGAAGAATTGCATCGACCGCATCCATCTGTCGCTGGACTGCCATTGGTTTACCCCTGAAATTTATCTTGAACTCAAGACAAGTTGCTATTAGCCTAGTATTTTATCTTGAATGCGAGACAAATGCATGGACCGCTCACCTTCGCGTAGCACCTGGCTGGATGTGTTGATCACGGCTTTGGCACCGGCCATCTGGGGCTCGACCTATATCGTCACCACCGAGATCCTGCCACCGGACCGGCCGTTTACCGCCGCGCTGCTGCGTGCCCTGCCTGCCGGCCTGCTGTTGGTGCTGTACAGCCGCTACTTACCCAAGCGTAGCGAATGGCCGCGCTTGCTGGTGCTGGCGGCGCTGAACATCGGCTTCTTTCAGGCGCTGCTGTTTGTCGCCGCGTACCGTTTACCGGGCGGACTGGCGGCGGTAGTTGGGGCGATTCAACCGCTGTTGGTGATGGGCCTGGTGTGGTCGATGGATCACCAGCGACCGGCGTCCGTGGCGGTTGCTGCCAGCGTGGTGGGTATTGCCGGGATGGCTGCCCTGCTGCTCGCGCCTGGGGCCATTTGGGACCCAATTGGCATTGCCGCCGCCTTTATCGGCACAGCCTGCATGGCCAGCGGCACTTACCTGACACGACGCTGGCGGCCGACTGTGCCGCTGCTGGCCTTTACCGGCTGGCAGTTGCTGATTGGCGGCCTGTTTCTGCTGCCGGTGGCCTGGCTGATCGACCCGCCGCTGCCGCAATTAAGCCCAGTGCAGTGGCTGGGCTATGCCTATCTATCGCTGTTCGGCGCGCTGCTGGCTTATGTGCTGTGGTTTCGCGGTATCGCTCGGCTGGCACCGGTGGCGGTGTCTTCCCTGGGCTTGCTTAGCCCGCTGGTGGCGGTGCTGCTGGGCTGGGCGTTGCTGGGGCAGAGCATCACCGGCGTGGCGTTGCTGGGGTTGATTGCGGTGCTAGGCAGCATCCTGGCGGTGCAATGGGCTGCGTCAGCCAAGCCGGCAGTTATCGCGCCCCATGTTAAAGTCGCGCCCTGATACGGCCAAGGCGACAACTAGCGATTATGCAAACCCCGGCATTTAATGGCGAACTGGAAGACTGGAGCACCCTGAACAGCAGCATCGGCTTCCCCGAGCTGCTGATCGGCAATGGCGCGAGCCTGGCGGTATGGCGCAAGTTCGCCTACTTCTCGCTGTTCGATGAGGCGCAGACCACACGCAATCGTCCGCTTAGCGCGACCGAGCTCAGCGTGTTCCGCGCCCTGGATACCAGCAACTTCGAGCAGGTGCTCAGCGCGCTGAAGAACAGCATCCGGGTCAATGCCGCGCTGACCATCAATTCTTCCTCGCCGCGCCATCGCTACTTTGCCGTTAAGGAAGCGCTGATCCACGCCGTGCGCGCCGTGCATATCCCCTGGAGCCAGATGCAGGCCGCCAGCCTGGCGCGGATCAACAGCGCGCTGAGTCAGTACCAGACGGTGTATTCCGGCAATTACGACCTGCTCAACTACTGGGCCGTGATGCAGGCCCCAGGCGCGTTTGAAGATATGTTCAGAGGCGCGGATTCAACCTTCGATCCAGGCAACAGCCAACGCCAAGGCAACGCTACGCGTTTACTCTACCTGCACGGCGGCATGCACCTGGTAAAGAACATCGACGGCAGCACGCGCATCCTCAATTCATCGGAAAGCACCTTGCTGGCCAGTTTCGCCATCAACCAGCTCGGCGATATTCCGCTGTTCGTCAACGAAGGCAGCAGCGCGGACAAGCTCAAGGCCATTCGCAGCTGCGACTATCTGTCGTTCTGCTACAGCCAGCTGGCGCAGCCCAAGGACAGGCTGTGCATCTTCGGCCACAGCCTCGCGGCGCAGGATCAGCATCTGGTCCAGGCGCTGCAACAGGCCGAGCTAAAAACCCTAGCGATCTCGATCTACCCGCACAACCCGCTGTTTATCGCGCAGCAGAAGCAGCACTACGCCAGCCTGTTTGCCGAACAGAATGTCGAGCTGCGCTTCTTCGATGCGCTCAGCCATCCGTTGGGTGACCCTGTACTACGCATCTCAGTTGCTGCTTAGGACTGAATCGCCCGCACCAGGCTGAGCTCAGCCGGTGCACGGCGCTGGCTCAGGTAGCGGGTACAGCTGACGCGCAGAAAAGACGCGAAATTCACCACCTCGCCGCGATAGTCCATGACCTCGTCATACAGCTTGGTAATCAGCTGATTGGTGGTCATGCCATCGACTTCGGCAATCTCGCGCAGGATGTCCCAGAACTGGTTTTCCAGGCGCAGGGTGGTGACCACGCCCCGAATGCGCAGCGAGCGGGCGCGGGATTCGTAGAGAATCGGATCGGCTTTGACATACAGCTCGCACATGGCGACTCCTCGGCAACAGGGTCCGACCAGCAGACCCGATTACCATCGTAGCCCGGATGCAATCCAGGACCCTCACTTGTAGGCACTCCCCCGGATTGCATCCGGGCTACGGGGTGCGCGTTGGTAGGGAGGACATGGCGCAGCCTTGTCTACCACTGGTATCCGGAAGGTGGACAAGCCTTCGCCATGTCCACCCTACGAGGCTGTAAACCTTGCACATGCACACAGGATCTACGGACGGTTATAGCGTGATCTGCGTACCGAGCAGGCCAAGGAACGCCGCCAACCAATTGGGATGCGCCGGCCAGGCCGGAGCGGTGACCAGATTGCCCTGCACATGGGCCTGATCCACGGCGATATCGATATAGCGCCCGCCCGCCAGGGTTACTTCCGGGCCACAGGCCGGGTAGGCGCTGCATTCACGACCCTCAAGCACGCCGGCGGCGGCAAGTAACTGCGCGCCGTGGCAGACAGCAGCAATCGGTTTGCCGGCCTTGTCGAAGGCCTGCACCAGTACAAGCACCTGGGCATTCAGGCGCAGATATTCCGGGGCGCGGCCACCGGGAATCAACAGGGCGTCGTAATCGTCAGCCTTGACCTGGGCGAAGTCGAAGTTGAGGGCGAAGTTGTGCCCGGGCTTTTCGCTGTAGGTCTGCTCGCCTTCAAAGTCATGGATGGCGGTGCGTACGCTCTGCCCGGCGGTCTTATCCGGGCACACCGCGTGCACCTGGTGACCAACCATCAGCAGTGCCTGAAACGGCACCATCACTTCATAGTCTTCGACGTAGTCGCCGACCAGCATCAGAATCTTCTTCGCTGCCATGTGCCTGCTCCCTTTATGGGTTGAGAAGCACAGAGTGTTGTTCAGATCAGCCCGGTGCGGGTAATAACCCGGTACTACAGAGCAGATAGCGGGTTAGCGAGTAGGTTGGGTTGAGGAGCAAGGCGACGAAGCCCAACGAGGCATGCCACTGCCCGTTGGGCTTCGCTGCGCTCAACACCAACCTACCTGCGCGCACACTCCCATTGCATGCAGCACCTAAGGGGGGACATAGCCGAAGGGAAAAGCCGGGCTTGATCAAGAAGCCCAGCGCGATGCTGGATTACTCCAGCACTTCCTCATCGCGCAGCAACACATAGGTGCAGCCTGTGTCGTCTTCCAGGTAGTCGTGCACATAGAACATCACGATTTCCCCCTCGCCAGGCTGGGCGGCTACGTAGTCACCGATGTCCACGGTGAAATGGCTCTTGGAGCCCGGCTTGGCTTCGCACTCGATGCGCGCATTGACGAACAGCTCAGGCGCGCTTTCGCCGAAGTAATCTTCACGCTCTGCTGCATCCCAATCGGTGGGAGCCTCGAACGGGCCGCAGAACAGCACCTTGGCATCACCCAGATCCACTTCCTCGGCTTCCGGGTCCTGTTCGTCGGCGCGGTAGACCGTGCAGTCCTGCGCCTCAGGGTTTTCCAGGATGGCCAGACGGGCCGCCAGTTGTTGCTCAGTATCCATAGGGGGCATAGCTATCTCCGAGCGTTTTGGCACTTAAGTGTCTGACAGAAGGGTTGCTACAACAGCGTTTTGGAGCTTGCCGGGTTTGTTCACTCTTAGCGAGTAAAAACCTACCCACGGAAACCATTTGTCACCACACAGCGGAACATGGCCCGCGTATACCCAGATGCTAGCGCGTACTGCCCCGGCGCTGCGCGCGCTCTTCGCGGCGGGCCTGCTGCTGCACTTCGGCGAGCACTTCCTGCACATAGTCGATATGCCGGTTGGACAGCGCGCGGGCGTCTTCGGCGCGGCCTTCGATAATCGCCTGGTACAGGGTGCGGTGCTGTTCGATCAGCATGTCGCGGGTCTCGTCGCGCTGGGCGTACATGCCGCCGATATTGGTCACCACGTTGCGCTTGAGCAGGTCGAACAGCCCACGAATGGTGTGTAGCAGCACGGCGTTGTGACTGGCTTCGGCAATCGCCAGATGGAAGTTGGCATCGGCGGTGCCCTCTTCGGCGCGAGTCACCTTGCCGCTGCGGCTGTAGCAATCCTGCAGCGCGGCAAAGGCGTCAGCGAGGCGCTGGCGATCCAGCTCGGTGGCGCGCTGCGCGGCATAGAAGGCGCAGGAACCTTCCAGGGTATGGCGAAACTCGAGCAGATCGCGCTGCGCTTCGGGGTTACTTTCCAGCAGGTGCAGCAGCGGGTCGCTAAAGGTCGCCCCCAAGGTCTCGGCCACATAGTTGCCGCCACCATGACGGCTGACCAGCAGGCCCTTGGCCGACAACTTCTGGATAGCTTCACGCAGCGATGGCCGCGATACGCCGAACTGTTCGGCCAACACCCGCTCAGCCGGTAGGCGCTCGCCGGCCTTGAGCGTGCCTTCGAGGATCATGGTCTCCAGTTGGCTGACGATATCGTCCGACAAACGGCGCTGCCGCACCGATCCCACTTCCATAGCCAGCACTCCACTGGTTTGACCACCTGCCATGGGCCTTAGCGGCCCGCTGTCGGCAAGCCTATCGCCGCCGTCCCGGCCTAGCAAGGCTATGCTTTACGACCAAAGTCGTAAGGCAGCTAATTGACAGGCTAGAGGCCGCACTTCTACCCTGACGACGCAACCTTGTAAATTGGTATTACCAATTAACCAAGCCAAAACAATTCCAAGAATCCAACGAGGTCTCCCCATGCCGGCTCTATTGCTTATCCCCGCCGCAGCGCTGCACGCCGACGCACATCCGCATTCACCCATGCGCACCGCGCAGCGCTAAGGAGAGACCACCATGTCGACGGGTCTTCTTGCCCTACTGGCGTTCTCGCCCATCTTGCTGGCCGCTGTGCTACTGATCGGCCTGCGCTGGCCAGCCAAACATGCCATGCCCCTGGTTTACCTGGTCACCGCTGGCGTTGCACTGTTTGCCTGGGATATGAGCTTTAACCGCGTACTCGCCTCCACCGTGCAGGGATTGCTGATTACCCTCGGTCTGCTGTGGATCATCTTCGGTGCGATTCTGCTGCTCAACACCCTCAAGCATTCCGGCGGCATCACCGCGATTCGCGCCGGTTTTGCCACCATCAGCCCGGACCGGCGCATTCAGGCGATCATCATTGCCTGGCTGTTCGGCTGCTTTATCGAAGGCGCGTCCGGCTTTGGTACACCTGCCGCCATCGCCGCCCCGCTGCTGGTGGCCATCGGCTTCCCGGCCATGGCCGCCGTGCTGATGGGCATGCTGGTACAGAGCACGCCGGTGTCCTTCGGCGCGGTGGGCACGCCGATTATCGTCGGGGTCAATACCGGTTTGGACTCAGCCACCATCGGCGCACAACTGGTTGCGCAGGGTTCTTCCTGGGCGCAGTTTCTGCAGTTGATCACCAGTGAAGTAGCGATCATCCACGCGATTGTCGGCACCGTGATGCCGCTGATTATGGTGCTGATGCTGACGCGCTTCTTCGGCACCGAGAAAAGCTGGAAAGCCGGCTTTGCAGTGCTGCCGTTTGCCATCTTCGCCGGCCTGGCCTTTACCATCCCTTACGCCTTGACCGGTGTATTCCTCGGCCCGGAATTTCCGTCGCTGGGCGGCGGTTTGGTTGGCCTGGCGATTGTGACCAGCGCCGCACGCATGGGCTTTTTGCTGCCGAAAACCACCTGGGATTTCGCCCCGGCGGACAAATGGCCGAGCGAATGGCTGGGCACCATCGAGATGAAACTCGACCAACTCACCGCCAAGCCGATGAGCGCCCTGCGCGCCTGGCTGCCTTATGTGCTGGTCGGCGTGCTGCTGGTGATCAGCCGGGTATTCCCCGAGGTCAGCGCCGCGCTGAAAGCGGTGATGCTGAACTTCCCCGACCTGCTCGGCGAAACCGGGATCAGCGCCAACTTCCAGCCGTTGTACCTGCCGGGCGGGATTCTGGTGGCGGTGGTCATCGCCACCTTCTTCTTCCACGGCATGAAGCTGCGCGACCTCGGTTCGGCAGTCAAGGAATCCTCGGGCGTGCTGCTCAGCGCCGGCTTTGTGCTGCTGTTTACCGTGCCTATGGTGCGCATCCTGATCAACTCCGGGGTTAACGCTGCCGAGCTGTCGAGCATGCCGATTCTGATGGCGCGCTGGGTGGCCGATAGCGTGGGCGGCATCTACCCGCTGCTGGCGCCGAGCGTCGGCGCGCTGGGTGCCTTTATCGCCGGCTCCAACACTGTCAGCAACATGATGTTCAGCCAGTTCCAGTTCGGCGTCGCCAGCAGCCTGGGCATCTCCAGTGCGCTGATCGTCGCGGTGCAGGCGATTGGCGCCGCCGCCGGCAATATGGTGGCGATCCACAACGTCGTCGCCGCCTCGGCCACGGTTGGCCTGCTGGGCCGCGAAGGCAGCATCCTGCGCAAAACCATCTGGCCTACCCTGTACTACGTGCTGTTTACCGGCCTGATCGCATTGTTTGCCGTGTATGTGCTGGGCGTTAGCGACCCGCTGATGGCAGGCTGATAGCCGAGTGGGCGCGCGGACAACTAGGCGCGCCCAACCCTTGTAGCAACCCTCTTTCTCCACCTGGGTGATTCCATGATCATTTCTGCCTCCACCGACTACCGCGCCGCCGCGCAACGCCGGCTGCCGCCGTTTCTGTTTCACTACATCGACGGCGGTGCCTATGCCGAGCACACCCTCAAGCGCAACGTCGCCGACCTGGCGGACATTGCCCTGCGCCAGCGCGTGCTGCGTAACATGTCGGAACTGAGCCTGGAAACCCGCCTGTTCAATGAAACCCTGAACATGCCGGTGGCCCTGGCCCCAGTCGGCCTGACCGGCATGTATGCCCGTCGCGGTGAAGTGCAGGCCGCCAAAGCCGCCGCTGCCAAGGGCATCCCCTTTACCCTGTCCACCGTTTCGGTGTGCCCGATTGAAGAAGTCGCGCCGGCCATCGACCGGCCGATGTGGTTTCAGCTCTATGTGTTGAAAGACCGTGGCTTTATGAAAAACGCCCTGGAGCGCGCCAAGGCCGCTGGCGTCACCACCCTGGTGTTTACCGTCGACATGCCGGTACCCGGCGCACGTTACCGCGATGCCCATTCCGGCATGAGCGGCCCGAACGCGCCGCTGCGCCGCATGCTGCAAGCCATGACCCACCCGCGCTGGGCCTGGGATGTCGGCTTGCTCGGCAAGCCCCATGACCTGGGCAATATCTCTGCTTATCGTGGTAATCCAACTGGGTTGGCCGACTATATCGGCTGGCTGGGCAACAATTTCGACCCGTCGATTTGCTGGAAGGACCTGGAATGGATTCGCGAGTTCTGGGACGGCCCGATGGTGATCAAGGGCATCCTCGACCCGCAGGATGCCAAGGACGCGGTGAGCTTCGGCGCCGACGGTATCGTCGTGTCCAACCACGGTGGCCGCCAACTCGATGGCGTCATGTCCAGCGCCCGTGCCCTACCGGCGATTGCTGACGCGGTAAAAGGTGATCTGGCGATTCTCGCCGACTCCGGCATCCGCACCGGCCTGGACGTGGTGCGCATGATCGCCCTAGGCGCCGACACGGTGATGATCGGCCGCGCCTTTATCTACGCCCTGGCTGCCGACGGTGGCGCGGGGGTAAGCAACCTGCTGGATTTGATCGAGAAGGAAATGCGCGTAGCCATGGTGCTGACCGGGGCCAAATCGATCAGCGAGATCAATGCCGACTCGCTGGTGCGTGAACTGGGCCGCTAAAGCGCCGCCCCTCACCCCCGGCCCCTCTCCCAAATGGCGAGGGGAGACAACTCGATCTCCGGAGCACCTATGAGCCTGCCCAGCGCCTTTCTCACCGCCGTCGAACGCCTGATCCCTGCCGAGCGGCGCTTCGACGATCCTCTATCCACCCTGGCCTTTGGCACCGATGCCAGCTTCTACCGGCTGATCCCAAAACTGGTGGTGCGCGTCGAGGCGGAGCTGGAAGTGGTTGACCTGCTCAAACTGGCCAGCGCCCATCAGATGCCCGTGACCTTTCGCGCCGCCGGCACCAGCCTGTCCGGCCAGGCCATCAGCGACTCGGTATTGATCGTGCTGGGGGATAACTGGAACGGCCGGGAAGTGCGTGGCCAGGGCAGCCAGATCCGTCTGCAGCCCGGGGTGATAGGCGCTGCGGCCAACGCCGTGCTGGCGCCGTTCCTGCGCAAGATCGGCCCCGATCCGGCGTCGATCAATGCCTGCAAGATCGGCGGCATCGTCGCCAACAACGCCAGCGGCATGTGCTGCGGCACGGCGCAAAACAGCTACCACACCCTGGCCGGCATCCGCCTGGTGCTGGCCGACGGTTCGGTGCTGGACACTGAAGACCCGCTCAGCGTCACGCGCTTTTTCGCCACCCATGCCGACTTGCTCGAAGCGCTCGCCGAGCTGGGCCGGCAGACCCGCGCCAATAGCGCGCTGGCCGCAAAAATTCGCCACAAGTACCGGCTAAAGAACACCACCGGCCTGTCCTTGAATGCACTGGTCGACTATGACCAGCCCATCGACATCCTCAGCCACCTGCTGGTGGGCTCCGAAGGCACCCTGGGTTTTATCAGCGCGGTGACCTACAACACCGTGCCCGACCACCCGCACAAGGCCAGTGCCCTGCTGGTGTTCCCCGATGTGGAGAGTTGCTGCCGCGCGGTAACGGTGCTCAAGCAGCAGCCGGTGTCCGCCGTGGAGCTGCTGGACCGCCGCAGCCTGCGCTCGGTGCAGGACAAGCCCGGCATGCCGGAGTGGGTCAAGGGCCTGTCCGACAGCGCCTGCGCCCTGCTGATCGAATCGCGCGCCGCCAGCCAGAGCCTGCTGCATGAGCAACTGCAGCTGATCATGGCCTCCATCGCCGACTTCCCCCTGGAAAAGCAGGTGGATTTCAGCGAAGACCCAGCCGTCTACAACCTGCTGTGGAAGATCCGCAAGGACACCTTCCCCGCCGTCGGCGCGGTGCGTCAAACCGGCACCACGGTGATTATCGAGGACGTGACCTTCCCCATCGAACAGTTGGCCGAGGGCGTCAATCGCCTGCTCGCACTGTTCGACAAACATGGCTACGACGAGGCGATCATTTTCGGCCACGCTCTGGAGGGCAACCTGCACTTTGTTTTTACCCAGGCCTTCGAAACGCCCGAGCAGATCGCCCGCTACTCGGCCTTTATGATTGAGGTGGCGCAACTGGTGGCCGTGGAGTTTGGCGGCTCGCTCAAGGCCGAGCACGGCACCGGGCGCAATATGGCCCCCTTTGTCGAGCTGGAATGGGGCAACGATGCCTACCAGTTGATGTGGCAGATCAAGCGCCTGCTCGACCCCCAGGGCATTCTCAACCCGGATGTGATCCTCTCCGAAGACCGCGACATCCACCTGAAAAACCTCAAGCCGCTGCCGGCCGCCGACGAGATTGTCGACAAATGCATCGAGTGCGGCTTCTGCGAGCCGGTCTGCCCGTCCAAGGGACTGACCCTGAGCCCGCGTCAGCGCATCGTGATCTGGCGCGATATTCAGGCGAAAAAACGCGCGGGCATCGACACCTTTGATCTGGAAGCGGCCTATCAATACCAGGGCATCGACACCTGCGCAGCTACCGGCTTGTGCGCCCAGCGCTGCCCGGTGGGCATCAATACCGGCGATCTAGTGCGCCAGCTGCGCGGCCGCGACGCCAACAGCCAGCGCAGCGCCGACTGGCTGGCCAACAACTTCCGCCGCGCCATGCAGGGCGCGAGAGTGATGCTGCATGTGGCCAACGGTGCGCGCATGATCATGGGCGCACCGCTGCTTAGCCGCACCTCGGCGGCGCTGAGCAAGGCCAGCCAGGGCCGCCTGCCGCAATGGACCCCAGCCATGCCGCAACCCGTGCAACGCCTGCACCTGCCCAAGACCAATGCCGATGCACGGCCACGGGTGGTCTATCTGGCCGCCTGCGTGTCCCGCGCCATGGGTCCGGCAGCTGGCGATAGCGAGCAAATTCCGCTGCTCGACAAGACCCGCGCACTGCTGGAGAAAGGCGGTTTTCAGGTGGTGTTCCCGGCTGAGCTGGACAACCTCTGCTGCGGCCAGCCGTTTGCATCCAAGGGCTACAGCGAGCAGGCCGAGCGCAAGAAGCAGGAGCTGATCGACGCGCTGCTCAAGGCCAGCCGTGGCGGCCTCGACCCGATCTACTGCGACACCAGCCCATGCACCCTACGCCTGTTGCAGGACGGCCTGGACGCACGGCTGAAATTGCACGACCCGGTGAAGTTTATCCGCGAACACCTGCTCGACCGCCTGCAGATCACCCCGCAGAACAAACCGGTGGCCGTGCATGTCACCTGCAGCACTCAGCATCTAGGCGAGGCACAGAGTCTGATCGATATCGTCCGTCGCTGCACCTCAGCGGTGGTGATTCCCGAAGGCATCCACTGCTGCGGCTTTGCCGGCGACAAGGGCTTTACCACCCCCGAGCTGAACAGCCACGCCCTGCGCAGCCTGAAGTCCGCCGTGCAGTACTGCGAGGAAGGCATCAGCACCAGCCGCACCTGCGAGATCGGCCTGAGCCAGCACGGCGGTATCGACTACCACGGGCTGGTTTATCTGGTTGATCGGGTCAGCAGCGCCAAGCATTGAGTGACCAACGGCCCAGCCAAGGCGCTGTTTAAAGCGCCTGTCCGAGCAGACTAAGCGCCACACGGCGCACCTGGGCCAGGTCAATCGGCTTGGCCAGGCAAGCCTGAGCGCCGCGCCGCCGCGCTTCGGCAAACACCGCATCATCCGCCGCCGCACTGATCACCAACACCGGCACTGCCTGCAGTCTCGGGTTAAGGCGCATGGCATCAAGCACCTGCATACCGTCGCCATCGGGCAAATCCAGATCGAGCAACAACAAGGTCGGCGTGCATTGCTCCAGCTCAGCCAGCGCTCGCTGCACCGAGCCCGCACCACGCACATCGGCAAACTCACGTAGCGCCTCCTGGACCACCTTGAGGCAGGCCGGGTGATCTTCCACACACAGCACTTCGGCCAGCTGCTTGGGCTGCGCTGACACGGACTCCACATCAGCAGCAGCCAGTGCTGCCGGTGCAGCAGCGCCGGGCAGGTCAATCCAGAAACGGCTGCCCATACCTGTGCTGCTGCTAAAGCCCATTTCGCCGGCCATCAAAGTGGCCAGCTCACGGCACAGCACCAGACCGATCCCGGTGCCAGGAATGCTGGAATTTTCCCGCCCCAGACGCTGGAACGGCTGGAACAGATTGGCCTGCTGCTCGGCCGTCAGCCCCGCGCCGTTGTCCTCAACCCATAAGCGCACGCAGTTCGAGCGCACCTCATAGCCCATGCGGATCAGGCCCTGCGGGCTGTTGTATTTGATCGCGTTGGACAGCAGGTTGAGCACTACCTGACGCACCCGGCGCATATCCGCCTGCACGTACAAACCAGCGTCGGCTTCAGCCAGCACCTGCAACTGCAACTGGCGTTGCTGCACTTCCGGCTGCACCAGCTCGGCGCAGCCATGCAGCAGCGCGCCGACTTCCACGGGTTGTAACTTGAGCTGCTGACGGCGACTCTCGATGCTCGACAGGTCGAGAATGTCGTCCACCAGAGAGGTCAGATGACGGCTGGCATTGACGATCTCGCGGGCGTAATCGGCTTCCAGCTTGGCCTCGGGCTTGTCCTGCGCCTCCATCTCGATCAACTGGCCAAAGCCGTAAATCGCATTGAGCGGGGTGCGCAGTTCGTGGCTCATGCTCGACAGAAAGCGGCTCTTGGCCTGGCTGGCGGCCTGGGCATCCAGGCTGGCGCGACGCAGGTCTTCCTGCACCTGCTTGAGCCGGGTGATGTCGACATGGGTGCCGGCCACGCGCAGGGATCTGCCCTCGCTGTCCCGCTCCAACACCTTGCCGCGACTCAGCAACCAGACGTATTGACCATGGGCATCGGCGTAGCGGTACTCCGCTTCGAAACGGTCTTCGCCACTGCTGGCGAATAACTGGCGCAGATGGCGAATGCGTTCCAGATCATTGGGGTGCACACGCAGGTTGAATTCACTGAAGCTCATGCGCGGATGAGTCAGGCCGAAGCGCTTGAGGAAGCGTTCGCTGAGGATGATGCTCATGCTCTGCGCCTCGACCTCCCAAAGGCTTTCCGTAGTGCTTTCCAGCACCAACTGAAGAATCCGCTGCGCCTCCACCCGCTGCACTTCACTGGCCTGCAACTGCTCGCCGGTGTGTTGCACCGCTACCGCCATGCTCACCAACTCATCGATCTGGCTACTCGGCGCAGCAGGCTGATAGTTGCCCTGGCCCAATTCGCGCATCATCCCAACAATCCCATCAATCGGCTGCACCAGCTGCTCGCTCAGGCGCCGCGAACGCACCCACATCAGGGCAAAGAACAGCAGATAGAACAGCGCCAGACCGACGATCAACAGGTAACCGATATGCAGATAGCGCTCGGCCAGGCGATTGGTCTCACTGAAGATGTGCTCCTCATCCACCACCAACAGCAGCTGCCAGCGGGTTTGCGGAATCTCGCTCCAGGCGATCAACCGATTGCGACCGCCCAGCAGCACTTCCTGCACATTACCCTGCCCGGCAGCCATGGCCTGCAACAGCGATTGCATCTCGGCGCGCTTGGCCAGACTGAAATCCTCAGGTTTAAGCACCTCACGGCGCACCGCCTCGGCATAGGAATACTCGGTCAACTCACGCAGGCCGAAATCTTCTTCACCGGCACTCGGCAAGGCCATGATGTTGTGATCGCGACTGACCAGCATGGCGTAGCCCTGCCAGGGCACATCCAGCTCGCCGATTTCACTGAGCATCTGCTCGATGGTGATATCCAGCCCCACCACGCCTTCAAGGAAGTCGCCGCGATACACCGGCGCTACCGCCGACATCATCCACCCCATGCCAGCCGGGTCGAGGTAGACATCGGTCCAAGCCACCTTGCGTTCAGGATTGTGCTTGGCGTCCGCCAGGTAATAAAAGTTGTAATCGGGTATCACCATGTCATGGGGATACTGCTCGGGCGTCATAAAGAAGGGATAAATGCGGTTGTAACTGTCCCAAGTATTGAAATAGGCCGCTGCCACTCGCGGGTTGGCCGCCTGGATCGAACGCATCAACGGGTCGAGCTGCGACAGGCGCAGAGCCTTGGCGTGGTCCTGCTGGGCCAACGGCGTGCTGTTGGCATAAAAAGAGGCCGCCCGGCCATCATCGCTACGGCTGTAAAACACGCCGTTTTCGGTCAGCACATGGCGCTGGCGCTCCAGCGCATCGGGCTGAAACGTAGGGTTATCCAAGGCATTGAGCGCCGCGTCACGGAATATCTGCACCTGCGCTTCCACCGAACGCAGACGGCCATCAATCACCTGGCCTTCACGCGCCACCGCCGCCGACAGATCATCCAGCGCGCTCTGCTGCAAATGCTCGATCTGCGCATCGCGAATCGCCGCGTTGCTCAGCAGGTACACAGTGATCAACACCGACTCGACCAGAATCAGCGGAATCAGCGCACTCTGCACAAAGGCGCGCCAGATCCACTGACGCAAAGGGTAACGCGACGCGCGCGGCATACGAGAGTCTCATCCAGAAGACATAGCGAATGTGCAGGATGCAATCGCAGCCGGCAAGCCCCTTTAGCGCCCGAACGGCAATTGCCTGGTCGACGTTGTGGAACCTTTGGCGTAAACTCGCGTCCCAGTACCAGCAACACAGTTTCGGGGCCGATTAGGATTCGACGCCGGTAGCGAAGCTCTAGGTGCATGCCGACTTGGTAACAGAAGTCGTAAATCCACTGTTGCAACTTTTATAGTTGCCAATGACGAAAACTACGAGGGCTACGCTCTCGCTGCGTAAGCGGCGCGACTAGTCCTTCTGGTAGCTTCGGCTCCAGCGATCACTAGGGGATGCCTGTAAACCTGAAGTGATTGTCATGCAGAACAGGATCGCCGCGTAGTACGTTGTGGACAAAGCGGCTAAAACTTACACAACTCGTCCAAAGCACCCTGCCCGTCGGGCGGCTGCGGATTAACTTAATAGACACGGCTAAGCATGTAGTACCGAAAGTGGAGAACTGGCGGACGGGGGTTCAAATCCCCCCGGCTCCACCATTTTAGCTTTATAAATCAGGCACTTAGCGAATAGCTACAGTGCCTTTTTTGTGTCTTTTAGGGCCGGCTTGGCTGGGTAATGCCAGCTTTATGACAGCCTCTCGCCTGCGAAGCTCATCTGCGGCTGTCGCCTTTACCTCCAAAACCAATAAAACGTTTTCCGTCGCTTTTCCGATTTGAAAACGCGTCACAGCGGTCTGTCAGGGGTATTAAATCTGTGTCGGCTTACACACAGTGTGAAGGCAATGAAGCCGGTCAAATAGTCACTTGCTAGCACTCGATCTCAAGTTGGCTCCACATGTACTGGGCTTTGGTTCATCTTGACCGGACGTACCCATATCCGAAGCGCAAACACATCTAGCCTTTGGCAATTCCCTGACATGCTTTGCACTTCTAGATGTGGCGCCGATCATCAAGAACTGCGCCACATTCGCAATCAAAAATGGCGCAGTTCTGAAAACTGCGCCAATATTGCGCCAACAGCATTTAGACGGCGCCAACTCAGCAATGCCTTTAAGCACTGAAATACTGAACAGCATCCAGGCATCCGGAAACGGGTTGACGCTGGCAGAGCTCCTAGCCATACACCCTGGTATTGCTCGGAGAACAGCACAGCGGTTAATTGCAAAGCTGATCGAGAGCAGTCAAATCACCGCGAGCGGTGAAGGCAGAGCTCGACGCTATTTCGGCGCAGCTGTCCAGGCTGACGCCAGCACATTGAATACGGGCACCGATAGCTTCCCGTCTTTTATTCCGTTGTCCGCAGATAGCCGGGACATACTCGCCTATATCAATCAGCCAACGGAGGCGCGCAAGCCCGTTGGCTACCAGCGTGACTTTCTGCATTCCTACCAGCCGAACGAAACCAGCTACTTATCCGAGTCTTTGCGGCGCCAACTGCACAGAATGGGTAAAACTACAGATGCAGTGGAGCCGGCAGGCACATACAGCCGTGCAGTTCTAAATCGCCTGCTGATTGATTTGTCGTGGGCATCCAGCCACCTGGAAGGAAACACGTACTCGCGGCTAGACACGCGACAGCTCATTGAAAATGGCAAGGCCGCACGAGGCAAAGCATCTATCGAAACACAGATGATCTTTAACCATAAGACGGCAATCGAGCTGCTGGTCGAGAACATCGAAATCGCTGAGTTCAACCGCTACACCTTGATGAACATACACAGCGCCCTGGCCGAAAACCTGCTCCCAAACCCAGCAGATGAAGGTCGAATTCGTCAGCATGCCGTCGACATCGGGAAAAGCACCTACCGCCCACTATCAACGCCACAGCAGATTGAGGATGCACTCGACGTTCTGCTCAGCAAGGCCAATCAGATTACTGATCCGTTCGAGCAGTCCTTTTTCATGATGGTGCACCTGCCTTACTTGCAGCCGTTTGCCGACATCAATAAACGCACCTCCCGACTGGCAGCGAACCTGCCATTGTTCCGGGCCAACCTTTGTCCGCTGACATTTCTGGATGTACCCGAGCAGGCCTACAGCCTCGCCACGTTGGGCGTCTATGAAATGACTCGGATAGAGCTACTGCGTGACTTGTACCTTTGGGCCTACGAACGCTCCACGCAGGAGTACCTGGCAATCAAGCAAGACCTTGTCGAGCCTGACCCTCTACGTCTGACTTGGCGAGACCTCATCAGAACGATTATTCGCGAGGTCGTCACACACCCAGAGCTTGATCCACTGTCTTGCATTCAGAGCTCTGTAGCAGAGCACGTTTCAGAAGGTGAGCAGCCAGAGGTGCAGGCTCTGATCGTTGAAGAACTCCGTCGACTGCACGAAGGCGTTCTAGCGCGCTACGGGCTACGACCATCGGAGTTCATGTCTTGGAAATCGCAGCATGGATACTGATTAGTTCAAAGAACGCCATCACTGCACGCTTTGCACAAGGCGCCGTTTTGGATTCGATCTTGGCGAAAGGCGTAAGGTTTATATGCTGCGAAACGATTGTGTGAAATCCTACGAATCATGTTTCAGAAACGAGTCGCCTGAAACACTCGGAGGATGGACTCATATCAACCGGCCTCCTTCTGTGAGTCCATCTGATCCAGGTGCTGGCGCACGCTGCCGATTGAGTCTGCAATTCTGCGGGTAAAGCTGGACGGCTCCCGGTAGGTCATCACCAGCCGATCAATGGCGCGGGTCATGGCCACATAGAGCAGGCGCGCCTCATCGGCTTCGTCTTCACCTTTCTTCGGCAATTCACCCAGGTTGGGGATCAGCACCAGGCCGAACTCCAAGCCCTTGCTCGAATGCATGCTGACGATCTTGACCGCATCCTCGCTGCCATACAACGCGCCACGTCCCTTGGCCGACTGCCCCGAGGCGAAGGCGATACCGGCCTCGCTCAAAGCTGCGGATTCCGCGCTGACTCGGACACCCATTCCACGCACATCCGGACAGTGATTCCACGCTGATCCGGACACCCATTCCACGAGCATCCGGACACTGATTCCACAGCCATCCGGACACTTTCTGGCAGGCAGCTACGCAGGATTTATTCACTACCATTGGCCTCTTTTTCGAAGCAGAGAGGTCGTCGTGGAGCGTTTATCCATGCGTAAAATCCGTGAAGTGTTGCGCCTCAAGTTCGATTGCGGGCTGTCTGTCCGTAAGATCTCCCGCAGTCTGGGCATAGGTCACAGCAGTGCCGGTGATTACCTTTGCCGATTCACGGCCTGCGGCCTCTCCTGGCCGCTCCCTGCTGAGTTGTCCGACGCAGAGCTGGAGCGGCGCCTGTTCCCGCCACCGCCGGAGATCCCCTCTGAGCAACGACCAACTCCCGACTGGGCCTGGGTGCATGCCGAGCTGCGCCGACCAGGCGTGACCCTGGCGCTGCTCTGGCAGGAGTATCGGCTGGGCCAGCCACAGGGCTTCCAGTACAGCTGGTTCTGCGAGCACTACCGGGCCTGGGCCGGCAAGGTCGATGTGGTGATGCGCCAGGAGCACCGCGTCGGCGAAAAGCTGTTCGTCGACTACGCAGGTCAGACGATGCCGGTGATCGACCGTCACAGCGGCGAGATCCGCCAGGCGCAGGTATTCGTCGCGGTACTCGGTGCCTCCAGCTACACCTTCGCCGAGGCCACCTGGTCGCAGCAGTTGCCGGACTGGCTGGGCTCCCATGCCCGTTGCTTCGCCTTCCTCGGCGGGGTGCCGGAGATCGTGGTGCCGGACAACCTGCGCAGTGCGGTGAGCAAGGCCCATCGCTACGAACCGGACATCAACCCCAGCTACCGCGACTTGGCCGAGCACTATGGCGTGGCGGTGGTGCCGGCGCGGGCGCGTAAGCCCCGCGACAAGGCCAAGGCCGAGGTCGGCGTGCAGGTGGTCGAGCGCTGGATCCTCGCCGCCTTGCGCCATCGCCAGTTCTTCTCCCTGGACGAGCTCAACACGGCCATCGCCGTGCTGCTGGAGCGGCTCAACCAACGGCCGTTCAAGAAGCTGCCGGGCTCCCGGCAGTCGGCCTTCGCCAGCCTGGATCGCCCGGCTCTGCGCCCGTTGCCGGAGCAGCCCTACGTCTATGCCGAGTGGAAGAAGGCGCGGGTGCACATCGACTACCACGTCGAGGTCGATGGGCATTACTACTCGGTGCCCTACCAGCTGGTGAAGAAGCAGCTGGAGGTGCGCCTGACGGCCCGCACCGTGGAGTGCTTCCACGCCAACCAGCGGGTGGCCAGCCACGTACGCTCCCTGCACAAAGGCCGGCACAGCACGCAGACCGAGCACATGCCCAAGAGCCATCGCGAGCATGCCGAGTGGACGCCTCAACGGCTTATCCGCTGGGCCGAGCAGACCGGCCCGAACACCGCCGGCGTAATCAGCCACATCCTCGAACGGCGCGTGCATCCGCAGCATGGCTACCGCGCTTGCCTGGGCATCCTGCGCCTGGGCAAGCACCACGGCGAAGAACGGCTGGAAGCCGCCTGCCAGCGCGCCCTAAGCCTCGGTGCCTGTAGCTACAAAAGCCTCGAATCGATTCTGCGCCAAGGCCTGGAAAACCTGCCGCTGGCTCAACAGAACCTACCCCTACTACCGGACGACCACGCCAACCTGCGCGGCCCCGGCTACTACCACTGAACAAAGGAATCCCACCATGCTGCCTCACCCGACCCTGGACAAGCTGCAAACCCTGCGCCTGCACGGCATGCTCAAAGCCCTCGCCGAGCAACTGAAAACACCCGACATCGACAGCCTGAGCTTCGAAGAACGCCTCGGCCTGTTGGTCGATCGCGAGCTGACCGAGCGCGACGACAAGCGCCTGAGCAGCCGCCTACGCCAGGCCCGGCTCAAGCACAACGCCTGCCTCGAAGACATCGACTACCGCGCCCCGCGCGGGCTGGACAAGGCGCTGATCCTGCAACTGCGCAGCGGCCAGTGGCTGCGCGACGGCCTCAACCTGATCATCGGCGGCCCCACCGGCGTCGGCAAAACCTGGCTGGCCTGCGCCCTGGCCCACCAGGCCTGCCGGGACGGCTGCAGCGTGCGCTATCTGCGCCTGCCACGGCTGCTGGAAGAACTGGGCCTGGCACATGGCGACGGCCGCTTCGTCAAGCTGATGAGCAGCTACGCCAAGACCGACCTGCTGATCCTCGATGACTGGGGCCTGGCACCGTTCACCAACGAACAGCGCCGCGACATGCTGGAGCTGCTGGACGACCGCTACGGCCAACGCTCAACCATCGTGACCAGTCAGATGCCGGTGGACAACTGGCACGAACTGATCGGCGATCCGACCCTGGCCGACGCCATCCTCGACCGCCTGGTGCACAACGCCTACCGGATCAACCTGAAGGGAGAGTCGATGCGCAGGCGGGCGAAGAAATTGACGACGCCGGGCACCTCAGACTAACAATGCATATCCTGCGTCGCTGCGCTCCGACTGCCTGTCCGGATGACCGTGGAACAGGTGTCCGGATCAGCGTGGGCTGAGTGTCCGAATGGCGTGGAATCCGCATATAGAGACACGTCGGTCGCATCTGACGGAATGTGGTGCACGCACTCATGGTCATAGGCATACACATAAAAGTTGCTGACAGGCGCCATCCGGTATCGGTTGTCCGGTGAAACCGCCAGGTTGAGCATGATGATGCGATCTTCACTGAATCGAATCGCGCATGCTCCGGCCTGAGAAAGGCCGTCCACTCCATCTTCAGTCAGGCACCTGCGCAGAGATGCAAGATCTCCAATGCTCTCCAGGTCAAGAAAGGGTATGAGGGCACGATAAGTGGATGCCTTCCATTTCCCCCTGGGCTCTTTTGGAGCCATTTGGAAAGTAACCCAATCGTTAGGGTGATACCCCGAGGGATTTGATAGGCGAACCTCTACCTCCCCCGCCTTAGGGAAAAGCTTTTGTGGGTTATCAAGCAGCGACCACGCCTCTGACAACCGAACAGCAGTGACTCGGACAGTAATGTTGACATCATTTCTTTTCACACATTGACCGGCATACCACGCCAAGTTTGCTGCCATAGATAACCCAACTTCCAAATAATTAAATGCTAGAGCACGATCGACCCGTTACGCCATTGCAAGCGCAAGCGGCCGAACGATCGGCGAGCGAGACCAACCATGGTCGGCACCTCATGCTGCAAACCAGGGGGCTGACCAACAAAACAACCAGGTAGTTGCCCTGCCAGCCAATGCACCACTTCATCGCTAGCGGGATAAACGTAATCACTCCCCCGTGGCCCCCCGTTACAAAGCATGCGACGCCGCGTTTCAGTTGCTAAAGCATCAGGAAGGCCACCTTCGCGCCCCCTAACGGTAATCACCCTATCTTCGGGGCACCATGCAAACAATGGTGCTCGAGCTAAGGCATGGGCAGAAACGATGGCGGCCGTACGCGAAAGATAATGGTGCGTTTCGTTGCCATGCTCGATGCGGTAAACATCGTGGTCTCGCTCGCCAATGTGGGTCAGTCGCAAAAGACGAACATCATCGTTAGCCACTTCACCGGGGATGAAGCGCTTTGCTGTCCAAGACCAAATATCCTTCGGGACATAGTGCAGCGCTTGATGCCTCGTTTCGGCAAATGACAATGGTTTCTCAGTTGAAGCTGTTGGTTCGGCCACGAAACGCCATCCCAGACGTTCGGCGAGCTCTGAAGCTAAAACATCTTGAGCGCCAAACAGTGGAGCAGCCCATGGGGACACACCTATGCGCCGAAAAGGGGTCCCACCAAGACCTTCAACTGCAAGTTTGAAATCCTCGATTAAGCGTTCGCAAAGCCCACCTTCGACCACAGCAAGAATCTTTCCCTGGTGATGAATCTCGATGATGCTCGGCTCCTTCAGAGTCCAAACGCGTCCTTTCCAACCAGCGCGCAGACGTGGTTCGACAATACCCGCATCCTGAAGGCTGCGCAGAAGATGCCATGGCTTTACCGCGTCGTCGGCGCATTTCAGGAGAGAGATGATCTGAGCCTCCTCCCATCCACTGCGACCGTTTGCGTAAACAACCTCGAGAAGATCTGCACAGGCGAGTTCACCCGGCTCCCACACCAGCGTCGCGTGCGTGTTGGTAGCTACTCGCACCGAGGTGTTCGGCACCCAGTCGTGCAGCGGCCGCAACTTATAGCGCGCACTCGCAAGAGTTGTATGCACGAAAGCATTTCTGACAAATTCCAGGCGAATGCTCCAAGGGGCTTGTTCTTCACCACCCAGGAGAGTCGGATGAATGCAAAAGGCCCCTTCAAAAGGCTCTGAGGCCTTTAACTGAGCATGCTCAATACCTAACACGTCACTCGCTGTGCCTAACGAGGCATTTTGAATAACATAGTCAGATGTGTCGGATTCGAGAGTTGGTAGAAACCGAGGACGGCCAAGCCAAATACCATCGCTACGCACGCCGCCAGACAGGCAGGGGCGCACGATCCGCTCCTGTTGAGTACCCAGTAATTTGGCTATTCGGAGCGCGGCCTTGATGGACTCAAGAGTCAGGGGCAACGTTGTAATCGCCCATGAATCGCTAACAGCAAGAGCACCCAATCGATCGCCGATTTTCCGTAGATGCCGTTCTGCCACAGCCACATGCAGGCCGTATAAGGAATCCTTGGCATCAGGCTCCGCGCGCCAACGTCCTGTACCGACCAGACGGAAAAACATAATGCCTAGAGCAGCAGCCGTCGCGAGGTTATCGCTCTTCTCGACATCTGCCGCTACCAGCGCAGCGTTTAGTGATACGAACGGCTCTGCCTCGCCGTCTACATCGGGCTTGGCAAAGAAGAGGGCACGCTGATCCACATCGAACAGCATCTCGACCGTGACACTGCTGCGTGTCGGACGCCCTGTCAGTGCTGAAGCTTGCTCCATCAGGCGCCAAAAACACAGGTCACCCAAAGCGCGGCGCTGTCTATAGTAAGCGGCACGAAACTCTTCGAATGCACGACGCAGCCCCCAAGAATCACGACCGCCTATCAACTCCCTCTCAAAAGCAGTAATAGCGACATGTGGGTCGCGATGAGCGCTCGGATGTTCTTGGCAAAACTTGACCACTAAACGCAGATCAGACCGGCTCGGAAACGACAGACGTCGCGTGTATCCAATATGCGACCAAGCGCCGGGATCGGGCAGGATCAAGCGTCTAAATGGCTCCCCGGAACGAACACGCACATCGAGCCAGCGCGCCAGGCTTTCCCACATCAATGCAACACCGCGAAGATTAGATACTGTGGCGTTGCTCCCACCCAGCCAAGCCACAAGCTTTTGACGAAACTCACCGCTTTGGGTCGTATTCCCGTCGAGGAAACTATCGATTAGCAAAGTGAAAACAAGATAGGAAAAACAGTTAGGCACATCTGGTTTTTCAAAGCGCTGTGAGCCCAACCGCAGTGAGTCCATCAGCAATGGATCGCGCGCGAGCATGAGGCGGAAAGCGTCTTCTGCGCTATTTTCAGCCCCCTGAGGGGCACCGCAGACCTGTGCCAGCACGCGTGTAGTAACTTCAAAGGTGCGGATAGGGCTAGCGTCACCGTCTGGGCCAATGACCAAGAAAAAATCGACGAGCTTCTTTTCCCATGCGTCAAAAGTGCGTGGAAAGTCCACAGCAGTCCATCCTTGTAGAAAACGTAATATCCCTGTCAGCCCAAGATCCAAGGTCAGGTGTTGCACTAAGTTTTTGTCGTCGCCCTAGATCCCTAAACTCACAGACAATCATCTGCGAAATCAACCGCCATTACGGCACTTTTATCTGTGCGCTTGAGACTGGCACTTCTACCTTGTGAAAGGCAACACCCAAACGACCGCCTCACTGACAATCAAAGCCTCCCCACTGTGTCGCCATAACGGCGCTATCTACTATCGAAAGATAGTGCACGTCACAATAACGTGTCATGTATGCGGATTCCACGCCATTCGGACACTCAGCCCACGCTGATCCGGACACCTGTTCCACGGTCATCCGGACAGGCAGTCGGAGCGCAGCGACGCAGGATATGCATTGTTAGTCTGAGGTGCCCGGCGTCGTCAATTTCTTCGCCCGCCTGCGCATCGACTCTCCCTTCAGGTTGATCCGGTAGGCGTTGTGCACCAGGCGGTCGAGGATGGCGTCGGCCAGGGTCGGATCGCCGATCAGTTCGTGCCAGTTGTCCACCGGCATCTGACTGGTCACGATGGTTGAGCGTTGGCCGTAGCGGTCGTCCAGCAGCTCCAGCATGTCGCGGCGCTGTTCGTTGGTGAACGGTGCCAGGCCCCAGTCATCGAGGATCAGCAGGTCGGTCTTGGCGTAGCTGCTCATCAGCTTGACGAAGCGGCCGTCGCCATGTGCCAGGCCCAGTTCTTCCAGCAGCCGTGGCAGGCGCAGATAGCGCACGCTGCAGCCGTCCCGGCAGGCCTGGTGGGCCAGGGCGCAGGCCAGCCAGGTTTTGCCGACGCCGGTGGGGCCGCCGATGATCAGGTTGAGGCCGTCGCGCAGCCACTGGCCGCTGCGCAGTTGCAGGATCAGCGCCTTGTCCAGCCCGCGCGGGGCGCGGTAGTCGATGTCTTCGAGGCAGGCGTTGTGCTTGAGCCGGGCCTGGCGTAGGCGGTTGCTCAGGCGCTTGTCGTCGCGCTCGGTCAGCTCGCGATCGACCAACAGGCCGAGGCGTTCTTCGAAGCTCAGGCTGTCGATGTCGGGTGTTTTCAGTTGCTCGGCGAGGGCTTTGAGCATGCCGTGCAGGCGCAGGGTTTGCAGCTTGTCCAGGGTCGGGTGAGGCAGCATGGTGGGATTCCTTTGTTCAGTGGTAGTAGCCGGGGCCGCGCAGGTTGGCGTGGTCGTCCGGTAGTAGGGGTAGGTTCTGTTGAGCCAGCGGCAGGTTTTCCAGGCCTTGGCGCAGAATCGATTCGAGGCTTTTGTAGCTACAGGCACCGAGGCTTAGGGCGCGCTGGCAGGCGGCTTCCAGCCGTTCTTCGCCGTGGTGCTTGCCCAGGCGCAGGATGCCCAGGCAAGCGCGGTAGCCATGCTGCGGATGCACGCGCCGTTCGAGGATGTGGCTGATTACGCCGGCGGTGTTCGGGCCGGTCTGCTCGGCCCAGCGGATCAGCCGTTGAGGCGTCCACTCGGCATGCTCGCGATGGCTCTTGGGCATGTGCTCGGTCTGCGTGCTGTGCCGGCCTTTGTGCAGGGAGCGTACGTGGCTGGCCACCCGCTGGTTGGCGTGGAAGCACTCCACGGTGCGGGCCGTCAGACGCACCTCCAGCTGCTTCTTCACCAACTGGTAGGGCACCGAGTAGTAATGCCCATCGACCTCGACGTGGTAGTCGATATGCACCCGCGCCTTCTTCCACTCGGCATAGACGTAGGGCTGCTCCGGCAACGGGCGCAGAGCCGGGCGATCCAGGCTGGCGAAGGCCGACTGCCGGGAGCCCGGCAGCTTCTTGAACGGCCGTTGGTTGAGCCGCTCCAGCAGCACGGCGATGGCCGTGTTGAGCTCGTCCAGGGAGAAGAACTGGCGATGGCGCAAGGCGGCGAGGATCCAGCGCTCGACCACCTGCACGCCGACCTCGGCCTTGGCCTTGTCGCGGGGCTTACGCGCCCGCGCCGGCACCACCGCCACGCCATAGTGCTCGGCCAAGTCGCGGTAGCTGGGGTTGATGTCCGGTTCGTAGCGATGGGCCTTGCTCACCGCACTGCGCAGGTTGTCCGGCACCACGATCTCCGGCACCCCGCCGAGGAAGGCGAAGCAACGGGCATGGGAGCCCAGCCAGTCCGGCAACTGCTGCGACCAGGTGGCCTCGGCGAAGGTGTAGCTGGAGGCACCGAGTACCGCGACGAATACCTGCGCCTGGCGGATCTCGCCGCTGTGACGGTCGATCACCGGCATCGTCTGACCTGCGTAGTCGACGAACAGCTTTTCGCCGACGCGGTGCTCCTGGCGCATCACCACATCGACCTTGCCGGCCCAGGCCCGGTAGTGCTCGCAGAACCAGCTGTACTGGAAGCCCTGTGGCTGGCCCAGCCGATACTCCTGCCAGAGCAGCGCCAGGGTCACGCCTGGTCGGCGCAGCTCGGCATGCACCCAGGCCCAGTCGGGAGTTGGTCGTTGCTCAGAGGGGATCTCCGGCGGTGGCGGGAACAGGCGCCGCTCCAGCTCGGCGTCGGACAACTCAGTAGGGAGCGGCCAGGAGAGGCCGCAGGCCGTGAATCGGCAAAGGTAATCACCGGCACTGCTGTGACCTATGCCCAGACTGCGGGAGATCTTACGGACAGACAGCCCGCAATCGAACTTGAGGCGCAACACCTCACGGATTTTACGCATGGATAAACGCTCCACGACGACCTCTCTGCTTCGAAAAAGAGGCCAATGGTAGTGAATAAATCCTGCGTAGCTGCCTGCCAGAAAGTGTCCGGATGGCTGTGGAATCAGTGTCCGGATGCTCGTGGAATGGGTGTCCGGATCAGCGTGGAATCACTGTCCGGATGTGCGTGGAATGGGTGTCCGAGTCAGCGCGGAATCCGCATCATGTACATTCGGACAGCATGGCAGCCATCCTCTCCGCTCGAAGCGCTATTCCCTTACGGGCAGCCAGGGCGAGCGGTTCAAGCAGGCGATCTGCAAGAAAGCGAACAGGGGGAACAGCAACACCATCCCCTATAACCTTAAAAGCATGCTGATAGGTTTCAGGTAGCTTGTAGGTGTTTTCTAACCCCATCAACGCTGCAGCTTCATGGATGGAAAGTAGGCGCGTCCTCACCTGCCCCCCGCCTGCCACAATAATTCTTGGTCGCGACCCTCCACCCCTAGGAGTTCTTAAGCAGCCTAAAGTTGGTGAAAAAGTTATCTCCGCACGCTGCTTGTTTAGAGCACCATCTCGACGCATCCGCAAGTAAAGGCTACCCACACGGAAACGCTCAGAAGACATCGCTTCCTCAAGGCGAGCAACATGAATAGGCACCATCATATCGATGAACCTTTTAGTTTCCTCTGACGTGTTCCACTCAACATCTTCGATTTTTATAATCTGCTCGAGTGCATTTTCTTTCAGAACTGGCGCGAGCCCTAAGTCCCACCAAACCCAATTAGAATGAGTACTTTCTGGTAGTGACTGATAGGCGCGCAGTAACGTCGGGGTATGCCAAGAGTTTTGGGGGGCGTCACTAACAAGACTTGACGGAATATCAACCTCTCGATTTACCGCCACAATAAATACACGAGGCCTGGATTGAGGAAGAAAATTTTTTGCATCAATTATAACTGCACCGTAACGATACCCCATTTCTCCAAGACTTGAGCATATGGCTGAAAAATCTCGACCTCGCTCCAACGTAAGTAGTCCGACCACATTCTCCAAAACCAGCAGCGGTGGCTGTCGCGACTCCTGGCGTAACTCACTAATTAGATCAAGAAAAGGCCAAAGCGCCCCCGACCTTGTAACTCTGTCGGCGCTCGAGCTACCGATACCCAAACCATTTCCAGCGACAGACAAGTCTTGACATGGAAATGAGGCCCACGCCAGATCAGCATTACCTTCAAGGTCAGTTGATTTCACCTCTCGAATATCGCGCCCGTCAAAATGGCCATCCCCCCAGTTATTTATATATGTAGATGCTTTTACCTTATCAATGTCATTTGCAAACAAACATTGCCATTGATTGCCAAGGCCCGCTCGGGCCATACCTCCTCCGGCGAAGAATTCGAAAAATTTAAATTCTTCTTTTAATTTTTTCTTGGTATTGAACATCGAAATGAATCTCAGATTCCTATAATTAGTCGACGGCCGCAGGAGCTGAGTGCAACACGGTTATTTAGTTTAAGACTGAGAATCGTACTTACACTCACTTAAACGTGGCTGTAACTTAAATCAGCCCTTAAATCCTAGGCTTTTGCATAATTGCTATTTTACTGAGCTTCGATGAAATCCTAAACTCCTAGCTGCGGCGTACCCTGGCAGACTCTGAGTGATCGCTAAAACACAGCGCACAATACGCTAATTTAGTAGCCCGCAATTATGACTTACTAAAATCCCCGCGTCCTAAAGCACTCTCTCCCAAATCTCGTTGCGCTCAATAACCTGGACAAACGCCCGTGCGCTGAACCCATGCTTATAAAGCGACGCAGGCTCTTCCTCTTCTCCTTGATCAAACGCCCTCAGGTAATGCTGCTCATCGCGCAAGGCCACTTCAATGACTTCGCGCGACACGACACGAAAGCCATCAACAACCTCACCATCAAGCTCAATCGACGTGTCGACAACCCAAGCATGCAGAGCTGAAATCGATTCGTGCTCGCTGACCCCAAGCCGGGCGCGTAAATCTGAGTCAGCTTGCAAGGTCTTGATTACAGCCGGCTGCTTTCGCTCCAATTGCCTGGCAGCCTTTCGCAGGGTATTTGTCCGATGCAGCCAGACTTCGTGCGGTGTTGAGCGGATAAATCCGGACTTGACCTCTAGCAAGAGCATCACACCGTTCAGGTATGCCAGCAGATCTATCTCACCGGCGTCAGGCTCTTCACTGCAGAGAGGCTGATAGCCTACAACCACATGGAACCCCCTCTGCCTGAGCGCCTCGGCGAGCTCGTGCTCCACACGCTCGGTTTCGCCGCGCAGCTCAGGCCGACGCTGCTCAACACGACGCAGGTTATTCACCGCTGCAGTCAAACTGTTCTGCCGGCCAGCAACCCAGGGAAACTGAAAGCTGTAGCGGCCGATCTTGTAAAATGGCCGTTCGTACAGCCTTGGCGTTGGCATGCTTGGCGCCTGCTTGAGCTGTGTAGACAGCACCTGCAGATCACTGGTCCAAAACTGTAAAATTGCCTTGGCTGCATCAGCGTCACCTGCAGGATGCTCATCACTGACCGTCCATGCACGGATCCGCCGAACTTTATCTGGCAGCTCCGACCAGGTCATAGGAAAGCGATTCTCTCCCTGCAGCAACCCCTCAAAGGCCAAACGCCCGAGTGCTGCTAAAGGATCTCCCAGGTCGTCTAGGTGGCGCTGATAAGGCTGCAGGTATGCCTGCTCGAAAAACGCCATCGTCAACTCGCTGGCAAGCATGGCGTGATGCAGCGAAACTTCAGCACCATCGTTGAGCCTGACACGCTCACCTAGCCCGAAGACAACCTTTAAGTAGAGCTGGCTACGAACGGCTTTTATATACGCGAGCTGGTTGGCCTCATGGTTTTCAGGGCTGCCGATAATCTTCCCCGCCATACCTGAAGTAGCAAACACCTCAACTGCACGGCGCATCCAGTAACACCAGAACAACTGGCTTTTGCGCTCGGTACGCTGCCAACGCTGCGTGCCCTCATCGGTCTTATTGAAGATGACTGACTGCCCAGGCCTGAGTTGGTAATCACACTCACTGTCGTAGCAGAACCAGTCGATGGATCCTTCGTAGTCAATGCGTTCACGCATCGCAGCGGCCAATACAGCCAAAGCTTTCAAATGAGTTGCGCATTCAGTCCCCCCGCTAGGCTGAGGGAAGAGCATTGGCGACAGATGCCGTTTCAGCGAGCGCCCGAGTACATCCTCGGATACTCGAAAATCAGATTCGGTGCAGACTTTAAGCTTGCGCAGAACGATCCGTTCGTAGACGCCCCAATCCTTGCCAGCAGGATCATCATCTACCTCGTCCAGACGGTCATAGGCCAACACACTGAGGTAGGAAAGCAGCTCAAGCAGGGAGAGCGACTTAAGCTGACTCTCAGCCTGAACGATTACCTCATCAAAAGGTTCGAGTTGCTGCAGAAGGCGATCACAGACGCCAAAGAATTCTTGCCACGCATCGCCGCTCAGCGTCTCCCGAAGATGCTTCCAGAGCGGTGATCCGCTGCGGGTAAACAGCTTCGAGTAGCGAATGGCCCAGCGCAGAACATCTGGATGATGAGCTGCCAAATGATCCAGCAGTTGCGTGCTGATCACATCATCGAAATGCAGAACGCGCGCCAGCGCCAAGCTTGCAACCTGAGCCCCCTCAAGGTTGGTGGGCACCAACCAGAAATCAGCAGCAACCAATCCAGCCGCTCGATTGCGCGCGGTGTACTTGCCTTGCGGACGCTGATCCAGAAAATCATGCAGGCACTCGTCGAGTGCTCTGCCTGGGGCGAACTGATTTAGATAACCAGTAAAGCGAGTCTGGTAATACTCCTGGCACCGCAGATCCTGATTCTGCACAACTGATCATCCTTCGCCCAATAGTGCTGTGATCATACGGGATTGTTGTAACCCGATCTTCTTGAGCGCACGCTCACCGGCTATCATCCGGCCGGGCGATGTAAACCGTGGAGCATGGATGATGCACGAAAACAAAATTCCTTTTGGTGAGCGTGATGGAGCCCTATTCCGCGCCTTTGAAGTCGAGAATGGTCTTCGCTGCAACTGCATTTGCCCAGGTTGCCGGCAGCCACTGAATGCTGCCAACAATGGCGAAAAAGTTGCTCCTCACTTTCGCCACGCTCAATCAAATGATTGCACCACGGGCTTTCGCGAGGGAGTCAGACGCGCTGCAGTTGCACTGATCGTGCAGCACAAGCAGCTCCTGCTACCTAACTTCCTCGACATGGCCCGAATTGCCATAGCAAGCGGCAGAGTGCTGGAAGAAAAGGTCGAACTACCACCCGTAGCAGTCACAGCAGACTCAGTCGAAAGGTTTGTTGAACTAGATGGCATGAGGGGCCACGCGGTCCTTCACCTATCTAGGCGACAGTTGATCGTACGCGTCAAGATGTCCTCCAGGATGGAGCATGAGCTTTACCGTCAGCTTCAAGCTCTCGAACACTCCAGCATGGAGATTGACCTGCACCGCCTAACCCTTGAGCAGATCAATGATGCTGACAGCTTCATGCATGCCGTGCTGCAGGATCCCTCGAATCGCTCCTGGATCAGATGTCTTCGTGGCGAAGCGTTAAAAACCTTGAAGCTGCAGCAGCTCCAATCACGGGCCTCTGAGCTGAACGCTACCTGGCTAAAAGAACAGGCCGAGCGTGAAGCTGAAGAACAGGCCCGACAGCTTGCCATCGCAAATGAAGCGGCCGAGCATGATTTAGCGTTGAAGACGCATCGCGCCATGCAAGCTGAAATGGCAGCCCATCGGCAACCTCAGCCACAAGACGCCACTGCAAACGGTAGATCTGAACTCATCGCGGCAACGATGCTGAAAGCTTTGCGTGACTGGAACGGAAAGGCAGCGGAATGCAAAGCCTGCTTCCTGCTCAGCGCACCAGGCTCGCGATTCTGCACGTACTGCGCTGTCGAAGGGCGCGGGCTAATTGAAACAAACGTATCACCCGACCTACCAGCAAACATTCACAAGCGAATGTACTGTTCTGCCAAGCCGAGCATGTCGGTAAAAGCGGTCCCCAATCTCGTTGTAAGGCCGGATATCTGAAAATCTATTGCGGATCGCTGCAGCCGCAGTAATGAGTGTTCGAAGGTTCTCAGCTGATGATCGGGTCAATGCTGAGTCAGGCTAATACGCTCACGCCGCACCACCACGCGGCCGGCCTCCAAACGCAGGTGTACGCCGGGGACGCTAAAACGGTGCCCACTGGGCAGGTAGGCGGCGGCATCTTCAAACGGGTGTAGGTTGGCAGCCTCCATATCGCGCTCGATACCCTCATACCAAGGTAGAACCAGCAGTTGTGCGCCGAGGATCGCCTGCGGGAAGCGCTGCATGCCAATTTCCAGGCTGCCCATGCATTGGGCAACCCGCTCCTGCCGTGCCACGTAACAGGGTGCTTGTAAGTGAAGCCCCTCGCCGTCCGCCGTAAGCATTACACCGGCCATTTCCATTTGGATTTGCTCACACATGTTCACGTTTCCTTGTCAGCCGCGAGCATTGCCTTGCACCTGGCCAACGCTCAGCCATCGGGTTCAACACGGGCTGGCCAAGGCCACTCACCACGCTTGTCGTCGAGGCTCAAGATATGTAGCGTAAGTAGACGTATCTAGAGTGTTTGCCTGTACAGGTAAAGTTTTCGTGCAGATGGAGTGGCTATGAAACGCAAGCAAGAAATCGAGTCTGTGCGCTGGGATCTGGCGCTGCGTTACCGCTTGATCGAAACCGTGGTGTGGTGGGAAGGCCGACTAACCACGAACCACCTGATGCAGAGCTTCGGCATCAGCCGCCAGCAGGCGTCAAAAGACATCAACACCTACATCAACGAGCACGCGCCAAAGAACCTGGAATATGACAAGTATTTGAAGGGGTACGTGCCGAGCAAACAGTTCAAGCCGCTGTTCATCGACGACAGCGCCAGCGCCTACTTGCACCTGCTTAACCAAAACCATGACCGCGCCCCGCATGTGGACGGCCTGGCATTGGCCTATGCACATACCGAGGTGCTGCAAGTGCCGGATCGTACCGTGCGCCCAGAACTGCTGCGCCCTCTTCTACGCGCCTGCCGCGAAGGCCTGCGCCTGGAGTGTGAGTATGTGTCCTTCACTACACCGGACGCCGAAATACGACTGATCGCCCCGCACACACTGATCTATACCGGCATGCGCTGGCATGTGCGTGCGTATTGCGAGAAGAACAGAGATTACCGCGACTTCGTACTCAGCCGCTTTCGCGGTGTGCCGGAGTTGATAGACGATGAGACCGAAAATACTCGCGAGCAAGATTCGGGTTGGAGCACGCAGGTGCAGGTCATCATCGAACCGGACTCACGCCTGAAACCCGAGCAGCAAGCCATCATCGAAATCGACTACGGCATGCAGGAGGGTCGCCTGGTGCTCGAGACCCGTGGCGCGCTGGTGCAGTACGTGCTGCAGCGCTATCAAATCGACACGACCAAGGTGCATGCCAAGGCGACAGCGCAGCAGATTGTGGTGGTGAATTTGGATGAGCTGCAGGGGTGGCTTTATCACTGAAGCGAAAGCCATGGGGCGATAGCAGACAAAAAGGGACGATCATGGCCACAAACTCAATGGCGATGATCAGCCCTGATTTCTTTACAGCTGCTTAATCCACTCGATTATCTGTGGCTTGCCGATGGGGTTGTATCGGGACAAGTGAGGAAACCCTACAACCAAAACCGGCTGACCATTCAGCTCAGTTCGAAATGCTTTAATTGCCCAGTCCCCATGCAGAGCAACGCCTTTTGGTGAGTACTGAATATCGCCATCAAATTTCCGGTGCAGATAACCGAAGGACGATACCTGCGAATTACCGCAGCACAGAATCAGCTTGGGTTTTACAAGCGCCAAGATCGCGTCGTGTACTGGCCAGCAAACATCAGCGTAATGCTCGGGCACACCTTTCGCGTCTCGGCTCTGGGCAAAAATCAGATTACTGCTGCAGACGTCTTCGACCCTGTATCCAAGACTGTCGAGCAACCACTTGACCCGCAACTGCAGCGTTGATTGGCCTGCTGCTGCCGTCCACTCCAAATCCGTAAAGTCGTTGCACGTTTTCGACGGCAAGGCTGCAAGACGATCTGCAACGGTAGGGCCATCAGGACCTTCACCACCTGGGTTGTATCCCAAGAAGTAGACATCACCCGGCTTCAGGGTGTTGTAACTGCTGTACAAGATCCCGCCTGGCAGAGACATCAGGCCTGACAGTGAGCTTTGGGCAACTGCGAGTATTCCTTGCTTATCATAAAGCACTTCCATCCAATGAACGTTCATCAAAAGACTGCCCAATTAAGGCCTGACGTCGTTTAGAGCGAATCTACACGCCACACAACAGGTCGTGTTGAAAAGCCAATAGCGCAGCGATTACTCACGGCGCTTACGCCACCCATCAGTAGCACACACATACTGCAAATGGCTGAGAGGTGTTTGCCTCGACGAAGTCCAGGCAAACACTGTCCAGCTCGCCAAGCCTGCTTTCGATCCAGTGACCAGTCGCACTGTAGTGCTCGATTAGAAAATCTTCGCCGTAGAAATAGATGCCCTCCGCAGCGCTGAATGAGCGATCTAAGGCACTGGTGAAAACGGCACCGTGATTTTCGCAAATGCGTTGAGCTTGGTCAGTACAAGCCAGCTGAGACGCTGACTCAAGCAGTGCTTTACAGAGTGACTGTGCGGCACCGGCTAACATTTCCCCAGATACGCGGGCAGCTATGGCGTCAGCGACTTGCTGCATGATCACAATCGTTACGTAATCTGGAATGGGCCCCGCAACTTGATCTGATTGATCTTGAGTAGGCGTAGCTTCACTTGGCCAGATGAGCTTGTTTAACATTAAGTGATCCTCCTGATGTACAGCCATGACATTGGCCGGAAGACCTACAGGCTTTAAGTCGTTTTAAGATCCGCAGATAACGTGACGCTGCACTCAAATCACGCAAAGAAGTTTCGCGATATCCCCACAAAAACCGGTCGACTTATTTGCCGATGCATGACCTAGCATTGGCCTTCAGATTTGTCGCCCGCCATAGGCAATACGAGCCAAACCCAGCATCAGGGTCAAGGCAGCTATCAGTACAAGATGTTCAGTCAGCGAACTCAGCATGATCATGGCGAACCTCCTCGGGTTGAGATGACTCAACCATAGGCAACTGTACCGCTGGAGGCGATACGTAAACTTTTCACCCGTAAACATTTAAAGCACATGCCTATCTACGCCGACGGACGCGCCTTGTTGGATCTCAAAATTGCCGGATACTGTACATAAATACAGTTATCGGCATTTCCCCATGAGCAACGCCCTGATCCTTGGCGCACTTCACGCCAGCAGCACACGCCTCCCCTTCTTTGACGCGCACATTCCGGCCGGCTTTCCCAGCCCGGCGCTGGATCACATGGAACACAAGCTGTCGCTGGATGAGCTGCTGGATATCAATGCACCGCACACCTACGTCGTGCTGGTCAGCGGTGACAGCATGACCGGGGCGGGTATCTTCGATGGTGACCACCTGATCGTGAGTCGCGCTTTGGAAGCGAAGCCTGGAGACGTCGTGGTGGCCTGTTTAAATGGCGACGTATTCGTCAAACGCTTGGGCAGATGCCAGAAGTCGTATGTGCTGCAATCCGAGCACCCTGATTACGCGCCGCGCTACGTACTGGATGGTGACGAACTGATGATCTGGGGCGTCGTGAGCCATAGCCTGCGTAATCACCGCCCCCATGCATGAGCCGGTGTTTGCCCTTATCGATTGCAACAGCTTCTACGCAAGCTGCGAGCGGGTATTCCGGCCAGACCTGCAGCGCACGCCGATAGTCGTGCTGAGCAACAACGACGGCTGTGTGATTGCACGCTCCGCCGATGCCAAACCCTTCGTGAAGATGGGTGCCCTGTTCCATGAGATCCGTGGCGACCTCAAACGCCAGGGTGTCGTGGCGTTCAGCAGCAACTATGCGCTTTACGGTGACATGAGCGAACGGGTGATGAGCATCATTGAGGCGCGCTTGCCAGCGATAGAGGTGTACAGCATCGATGAGGCATTTGCCGACCTGACCGGCATGCCGGAATCACTGGAGAATCTTTCCAGAACACTGCAAACCGAGATCAAACAGAAAACCGGCATCCCCGTGGGCATCGGTATTGCCGGCACTAAAACTCTGGCCAAGCTAGCTAACCATGCGGCCAAGCGCTGGCAACGACAAACCGGCGGTGTGGTTGATCTAAGAGACTCTGTACGCCGCGACAAACTGCTCAAGGTCATACCAGTAGAGGATGTCTGGGGCATCGGCAGGCGCATGCAAGTACACCTCAACGCACTGGGCATCAAAACCGCCTGGGATCTAGCCAGTAGTGACGACTGGGAACTGCGCAAGCGCTTCAATGTGATCGTCGAGAAAACCGCACGCGAGCTGCGCGGTACTGACTGCTTAGAACTTGAAGAGGCCGCGCCGGCCAAGCAGGAAATCTGCTGCAGTAGATCGTTTGGAAAACGCTTGAAGACCATCGAGCCGATTCAGGAAGCCGTAACCGCATACGCCACCCGAGCAGCTGAGAAACTGCGCCAGCAGGGCTCACTGTGCCGGCAGATTCGCGTCAGCCTGCGCACCGGCATGTTCAACCCCACTGAGGCCAAATATGCCAATGGCCTGCTTTGCCAACTGCCCTACCAGACCGACGACACCCGCTTGATCATTACCGCTGCACGAGAAGGCATCAGCAGGCTGTACCGGGATGGATTCAGCTACGCCAAGGCTCAGGTGTTGCTTTTGGATCTGTGCCGACGGGATGAGTACACGCAGGATCTATTTGCACCTGAGCAACCAGTAAAGACTGAACGACTGATGAGCACGCTGGATGCGATCAATGGGAGATGGGGACGCGGAACACTGCAGCCTGGCCGAATAGCCAAGCCGACAGAATGGGGTATGCGCAGGGAATTGCTTTCGCCTGCGTACACCACTCAGTGGAAGGCGTTATTAGTAGCGAAGGCTCGATAAAGCTGCGTCCATAACAGCCCCGTCCAGCCCTAAGACCGGCGACCGAAGCCACAGATTGGCTGCCGGAGATTTCCACGCTGGACAAACGAGCGCGGACCCGCAGGACTATTCGCAAGGGTTAGTCCTGCGGGCATGCTTAACTGAATAGTCCACTCATCTGCTGGCGTTGCTACGTCATACCCTGACGAGTTCGAGTAGAACCAATGAAAATGAATTCTCCGAATCAGCTCATCGAAGGCTTGGTGCGTGGAAAGGGGACGATCGAGATCTTCGTCATAGCCAGCCACACCGAGCAGCGGGCTGAACTCAAACCCGACATCTAGGCAAGCTTTCCAGAAGACGTCGATATGTTGGGATGTGCCAAAGTCCTGCATGTAAAGCTGATTCCAAACAACAGTGTCTGGGAAAGCAGAGTAGAAACCACCGGGCTTGGATGAAGCCAGCACGGCGTCTGTACCACCAGCGTTTGAGATCAGGGAGCCAGGCTCACTTGTGCCGACGATAGTTCGCACCAGCCCAGTGATTGAACGCAATGTGGAATCCGACTTCGACTGCTGATGCATAAGCCTTCCAACTCGATAAGGGAGCATGCCCGATCCTAGAACGTCGAGCCAATGATGGCAAAGCATCACTGGCTCGCACTTGCAGTATCAGTAGGGTTTTATCCCCTGCTGGTATCAAATCCACGCTGACGATCACCGAAGGACTTCGTAGCCACCTTGCACAGGTAACTGGCTCGATTGAATAGCACTGGTAGCTCATCTACGTCACCACGACGGACGTGCCGGTCGACTCGGTATTCAGCATTCTTCGGAATGTGTACCAGCCCCTCCACTTGGTCGACTGCCACCCCCAATGCACCAGCCCAGGATTCTTCTATACGGCTGATCATGTTCACCCGGCCTGAACCCAGACGCCCAATGGTGTAGTAGGCATCGCGGTTCAACAGGATCAGCAGGTGATAATGCTGCTTACCGCCCTGACCGATCTCCTTCGACCAGACGTAACGGACCTTGCAGCCACGAGCGTAGCCACGTTCACCCACCTTCTCCTGGTGGTACTGGATCTTCTTCGTGAAAGACTCAAAGAACCGGCTGATGACCTGGTTGGTATAGGCGTGTTCAGGCAGCTCGATACCTTGAGGCAATCGTAGATCCACCCTGAATGCCAACATCCTAGGGTATTCAGCCATAGCAAGCTCGATGGTGTGCTTGAGAGCAGCTAGGTACTCCCGGATGAACGGCCCCTTGTCTTTCTGAACAGGGAAGCCGTCGAAGGTGTCAGCGTAGTGCAGGCTGAGGTTGTTATTGTCGGGATGACGGAGTGGGTTGCGGGTAGTGGTATCGGTGTTGTTGGACATGGTTATGATCTCTTAGTGGTTGAGTTTCATAACTTTTTGTCCAACGTGTTTTTCTTAACCGTTACCTTTTGCTTACCTGGTCACACCTGAATGATGCCTAGTGCTGTAGCCCATACGTGTTGAGCAGGTCGCCGATCTACCTTGGCGTAGTAGGCACTTAATAACTGTGGTAACAGCGCCGGTGGATTAAGTGAGCGGACCTTCTTCGGGTGATGCTTGCTACAGACCCGCTGGATAGGAACCCTTCGGGTGGTAGGGCTAGTAAAAGCATAATACCCGCACCGCAACTGACCGCTCCGGCTGGCTCGGGAAATTCCGCCTCGATCGCCCTGCCGCAGCGGCAATTTTTGCTGAATCCGAATTCCGGAGATAGATCAGACCGAAAGGCCATAAGCCATGTCTCTAAATGAAATCTGCCGGGGCGATGGGAGCAACAACGCCCCGGCATAAACGCCATGACCAGCCGTAGCCAGTCATGGCGAAAGCGGATAGTTCTAGCTGGCCATGCTTAAGTGGCCAGTGGAGCGCCCCGCAGTTCCCTCTGCCACGTCGCGTTCCTCAATCCGCGCTAGGATCCATTCGTGCACCTCGATGTCGACCCAACCGACACAACGGTCGCCCAGAGATACCGGCTTCGGGAAGGTGCCTTCCGAGATGTACTTGTAGATAGTCGACCGAGCTAGGCCGGTCGAGTCGATGACTTCTTTCAGTCGGATAATTCGCATGAGCGGGCTCCTCTGTATGGCTCAGAGGATGTGCAGATGAGGTATGAAAAAACTGACTAGGAAGCCCCTCGGCTTGGCAGAGCTAGCAACCCTGACTTTTCCCTCAACCCAATAGGGCATGCTGCTTCACTGGGAAGTTTCTTCATCACAGAGCCCTCATCACTTTGCGTCACCAGCCAACCGCCATCGCCAGCACTTTCAATCAAGACGCCTAAACTCGCATAGCCCTGCTCCAAATCGCCAGGCAGAAGCCTGAAGTTCAGGCCTGAGATTAAAAGCCCGCCGAATTGTGATAGACGTCTTTTGCAATCCACAGCGAACAGATTTGTCATCAGACATAAGAAGTCGAGGATCGCGTTTTCATCGAGCGGACTACCGTCAGCCACATGCTTCATTGGTTTGCGGAAAAATGCACTGATGCGGTCTCGGACACCAAGGTCAAAATCTAACTTTTCTACGCCAACTTGCTCCCAGTGCTTCGTAAGCAGGTCGGTCACACAGTCGCTCAAGAAAAGCTCGAATTGCTGCAAGACATGCTTGGGAGCATTCCCGAAAAGCCAGAAAACAAAATCCGGGGTTCGAACATCACAAGGCGCAGGCCTGCCAGACGGTCTCCTGTAACGTCCGATGTCATACCAGACCTCATCCAAATACACCGGATCATCAGCCGACTTGTCCAATATCTCGTGTACCGCGAAAGCAATCATGTCTCCAGCAGGCGCGACTTGCCGATGGTTCAAATTGAGCACGTAGCTGCTTTTGAGCTTCTCCGCAAAAATAGGGCTTGCAACACCCGGCACATGCCGTCGGATAAACCCTAGCTCAATGAGCTTTCTGATTCGCTGTTTAACGCTAATGGGATCGAGCCCAGTGAGCGTGCACAGACCCGCATTGCTTAGGCCGCGAACAACTCCAAAGCCATCCGCATGACCATATAGCATTGCCAAAAGCAGCCTGTTGGAACGGCTGAGCAGCGAACTGCGCTTCGGCACTGCAGCGCTGCCATCAGCTCTACTCACTGCTTTAACTGGGATCGAAGGGGCTTCCACGTCTGGCTTAGTGGCGTGAATGAAAGGCCCCTTGATGAGGTGCTCGACCACACCAAGGTGAGCTGTAATTGCGGAGGGCTTCGGACCTGGCCTCGCGATAGCAAGTTTAAGAGCCACATCATCATGAAGGCGGAAGGATCTTTTGGGGCGACCTGCATATCGACCAGGCTCTGTTAAAGCGATGAGCACCGACTCCCTCAGAAGCCTGGAAAGTGCAGCAGCGCACTCTCCCGCAGGCATTCGGAGGCACCCAGCTAACTCATCAACGGTGAGCGGCCCGGTACTCTTGAACCTGTAGCGCAAGTAAAACGCAGCGAAAGCAAATCTAGCCTTTGAGTCAAGCGCACAAAAAGACAGTGACAAAATGCTAATCAGCATGACGAATCCTAGGATAACTCCAGCTAAATATACCCTATATTTTTAAAAACATGACATATAACGTTATTGAATAACGTCATGAAAACGCTTTTATCACGATAATAAATCGGACTAAGCTTCTCCCTCGAGCACCCAAATGAGAGTGGACGGGATGGGACGCAAACGAATAGTCGGCCTAGAGTGGCTTGATCCTATAAATACAGAGCAGCGCCTCTGGGCTAGGGCGTACCTGCGGACAAAAGGCTTCGAGAAACTTTTCCATTTCAGGGATAAGGTCCTGCCGACAGAGCTTCCTTTGCACCAAGAAATGCTGAATGCAGGCATGGAGATCGAACAGGAAGCTGGCGCGCGCGAGCTATTCCGCGACATGAAGGATGCGTGGCGACAAGAGAAAAGCAGGAATAAGAAAAAGGAATCAGGCCGCCAGGTGTGTGCATTCACCTTCAGCGCAACCAGCAAGGCCAATCTTCAAGAAATGGCCCAAAAGAAAGGAACTAACGCAACAGCACTGCTGGAAAAGCTGATAGCAAGGGCGTACAAAGCCGAGCAACCCAAAACAGCTACAAAAAAGAAGGAGCAGCCTCCTCAGGTTGATCAGCGCCCATCACTTGACGACATTTATGACCATCTAAGTGGAAACTCCGTACTAGATGGCGAGCAGGCTATACAAAATCCCCACCCAGAAGGGAGCTTGACCGATGCAATCAGCGCTCCCGAACAAATTACTACCGCAGACAACCAAGAGCGAGAAATGCGGGGCGGCAAGTCAACACCCGACACGCACGAACAAATCGATAACCCACAAGCCCAGACACCAAAGGACGATGAACTTGCTTTAAGCGCTGAGCGGGCAAAGCAATCCATGAGCGAAGTGCTCACCCTGAAAGCCGTAAACAAAGCAGCCAGAGCGGAAAAGGCTAGACCGCCCTCCCCACCCTCAAAGCAGATCGCGACAACCGCCACAGAAGCAGGTTCACCACCGACAACTCGAAGCGATGAGCAGAATTAAGCCTTCCAAAGTGAGCAGGACCTGAGATAAACGCTGCTGAAGTCCCGGTCTCATAAAAACCGGGTATGGAACCGGGTACCTAGAATAGCGAAATCAGAGAAGACTGAAGAAACAAAGGGGAGCCAGCCTAAACTTACCGCCTAACGTGTAAGCGCTTGATCGCGCGCAGAAATTTTCACTCAACAGGGTTGACACCCAACCCCAAGACGCGAATAATGCGCGCCACTCGGCTACGTAGCTCAGCTGGTTAGAGCATAGCATTCATAATGCTGGGGTCCGGGGTTCAAGTCCCTGCGTAGCCACCAAACAAAACAAGGGTTTAGCGAAAGCTAAGCCCTTTTTTGTGCGCGCTAGTGACTACAAAGTGACTACGGCGTGCCCACATGTGGAATGGAAGCCAAATGAGATACCTGAAAGCAGCCTTGCTCGGTGCAGCGTTATTCGCAGCAGGCTTCACGACCTACGACAGACTACCTCTGCAGTACAAACACATCATTTCTAACTGGTATAACCGGATTGGAACGCCTCACTACGTCGAAGCGCCAGATCTCTATTCAGAGCGTGACCAAGCATCGGTTATCAGCGACATGCAGGCACGCGGCCACAAGCTAAAGTGCTACGGCAATCTGGGTGATCGCGAGCGCATTGATAAGAATGACGACTATCTATGCTCCGCTCATATCAGTACCGCTTACAACAACATCCAAGCTCGGCTAGTAACCTTCTTCTTTGCTAAAGGAAAGCTAAACCACGTACGCATCGAGTTTGCGAGCAGCAGCTTTGATGAACTACAGGACTATCTATCTAAAAGCCTTGTCGCCTATCCACGTATGGAT
The DNA here is from genome assembly GCF_056312395.1 of Pseudomonas sp. C7.1. NCBI lineage: Bacteria > Pseudomonadati > Pseudomonadota > Gammaproteobacteria > Pseudomonadales > Pseudomonadaceae > Pseudomonas > Pseudomonas sp. C7.1. The sequence continues at coordinate 2,749,082 of NZ_JBWDTL010000003.1, forward strand.
AAGAGCCCATGGGCAAGATTCGAAAAGGGACTGATGGTCTGGAGGGTAAAAGAGGGTGTACTGATGGCTTCGGCAGAGAAAGCCCACGGAAGAAACCCAATTATTTTATGGAGTAGCCGCACCAGCTTCCAAAGCAAACACCCCGGAAGGGGGTGCCCTACTCCGCTGCGGATTCCGCGCTGACTCGGACACCCATTCCACGCACATCCGGACAGTGATTCCACGCTGATCCGGACACCCATTCCACGAGCATCCGGACACTGATTCCACAGCCATCCGGACACTTTCTGGCAGGCAGCTACGCAGGATTTATTCACTACCATTGGCCTCTTTTTCGAAGCAGAGAGGTCGTCGTGGAGCGTTTATCCATGCGTAAAATCCGTGAGGTGTTGCGCCTCAAGTTCGATTGCGGGCTGTCTGTCCGTAAGATCTCCCGCAGTCTGGGCATAGGTCACAGCAGTGCCGGTGATTACCTTTGCCGATTCACGGCCTGCGGCCTCTCCTGGCCGCTCCCTACTGAGTTGTCCGACGCCGAGCTGGAGCGGCGCCTGTTCCCGCCACCGCCGGAGATCCCCTCTGAGCAACGACCAACTCCCGACTGGGCCTGGGTGCATGCCGAGCTGCGCCGACCAGGCGTGACCCTGGCGCTGCTCTGGCAGGAGTATCGGCTGGGCCAGCCACAGGGCTTCCAGTACAGCTGGTTCTGCGAGCACTACCGGGCCTGGGCCGGCAAGGTCGATGTGGTGATGCGCCAGGAGCACCGCGTCGGCGAAAAGCTGTTCGTCGACTACGCAGGTCAGACGATGCCGGTGATCGACCGTCACAGCGGCGAGATCCGCCAGGCGCAGGTATTCGTCGCGGTACTCGGTGCCTCCAGCTACACCTTCGCCGAGGCCACCTGGTCGCAGCAGTTGCCGGACTGGCTGGGCTCCCATGCCCGTTGCTTCGCCTTCCTCGGCGGGGTGCCGGAGATCGTGGTGCCGGACAACCTGCGCAGTGCGGTGAGCAAGGCCCATCGCTACGAACCGGACATCAACCCCAGCTACCGCGACTTGGCCGAGCACTATGGCGTGGCGGTGGTGCCGGCGCGGGCGCGTAAGCCCCGCGACAAGGCCAAGGCCGAGGTCGGCGTGCAGGTGGTCGAGCGCTGGATCCTCGCCGCCTTGCGCCATCGCCAGTTCTTCTCCCTGGACGAGCTCAACACGGCCATCGCCGTGCTGCTGGAGCGGCTCAACCAACGGCCGTTCAAGAAGCTGCCGGGCTCCCGGCAGTCGGCCTTCGCCAGCCTGGATCGCCCGGCTCTGCGCCCGTTGCCGGAGCAGCCCTACGTCTATGCCGAGTGGAAGAAGGCGCGGGTGCATATCGACTACCACGTCGAGGTCGATGGGCATTACTACTCGGTGCCCTACCAGTTGGTGAAGAAGCAGCTGGAGGTGCGTCTGACGGCCCGCACCGTGGAGTGCTTCCACGCCAACCAGCGGGTGGCCAGCCACGTACGCTCCCTGCACAAAGGCCGGCACAGCACGCAGACCGAGCACATGCCCAAGAGCCATCGCGAGCATGCCGAGTGGACGCCTCAACGGCTGATCCGCTGGGCCGAGCAGACCGGCCCGAACACCGCCGGCGTAATCAGCCACATCCTCGAACGGCGCGTGCATCCGCAGCATGGCTACCGCGCTTGCCTGGGCATCCTGCGCCTGGGCAAGCACCACGGCGAAGAACGGCTGGAAGCCGCCTGCCAGCGCGCCCTAAGCCTCGGTGCCTGTAGCTACAAAAGCCTCGAATCGATTCTGCGCCAAGGCCTGGAAAACCTGCCGCTGGCTCAACAGAACCTACCCCTACTACCGGACGACCACGCCAACCTGCGCGGCCCCGGCTACTACCACTGAACAAAGGAATCCCACCATGCTGCCTCACCCGACCCTGGACAAGCTGCAAACCCTGCGCCTGCACGGCATGCTCAAAGCCCTCGCCGAGCAACTGAAAACACCCGACATCGACAGCCTGAGCTTCGAAGAACGCCTCGGCCTGTTGGTCGATCGCGAGCTGACCGAGCGCGACGACAAGCGCCTGAGCAACCGCCTACGCCAGGCCCGGCTCAAGCACAACGCCTGCCTCGAAGACATCGACTACCGCGCCCCGCGCGGGCTGGACAAGGCGCTGATCCTGCAACTGCGCAGCGGCCAGTGGCTGCGCGACGGCCTCAACCTGATCATCGGCGGCCCCACCGGCGTCGGCAAAACCTGGCTGGCCTGCGCCCTGGCCCACCAGGCCTGCCGGGACGGCTGCAGCGTGCGCTATCTGCGCCTGCCACGGCTGCTGGAAGAACTGGGCCTGGCACATGGCGACGGCCGCTTCGTCAAGCTGATGAGCAGCTACGCCAAGACCGACCTGCTGATCCTCGATGACTGGGGCCTGGCACCGTTCACCAACGAACAGCGCCGCGACATGCTGGAGCTGCTGGACGACCGCTACGGCCAACGCTCAACCATCGTGACCAGTCAGATGCCGGTGGACAACTGGCACGAACTGATCGGCGATCCGACCCTGGCCGACGCCATCCTCGACCGCCTGGTGCACAACGCCTACCGGATCAACCTGAAGGGAGAGTCGATGCGCAGGCGGGCGAAGAAATTGACGACGCCGGGCACCTCAGACTAACAATGCATATCCTGCGTCGCTGCGCTCCGACTGCCTGTCCGGATGACCGTGGAACAGGTGTCCGGATCAGCGTGGGCTGAGTGTCCGAATGGCGTGGAATCCGCACTCAAAGCCCGCTCGATGCGCTGCGCCTGGGCGGTGCTGCGGTAGATCACCGCCATGTCATTCAGCGCGCGGCCGCGGCCGTGGCCTTGTTCGTCGCGGATGCGCTCGACGATGCAGTTGTGTTCCTGCCAATCCGACTCACAAGGCAACAGCTCGGGGAACGCGCCACGTCGCCCCGCGCTTTGCGGCGCAACAATGGGCACGCCATCCTCGGCGGCATCGCGGGCAGTCAGCAGTTCCATGGCAAAGGCCCGCGCCACCGACAGCACCTCCACGGTATTGCGGTAATTCAAACGGAGGATGGTAGTACGGCCCTGGGCCTGGATACCGACGCTGGCAAAGCTGAAATCCATGCCACTTTTACCGCCCTTGCCGCGATAGATCGATTGCGCATCGTCGTACAGCACCAGCAGCGAATTGCTCTCCGGGTCGATCATCTGCACCACCAGCTTGAACCACTCGGGCTGGAAGTCATGGCCCTCGTCGATCAGCACCGCCGCATATTGCGCACGGGGGATTTGCCCACGGTCGACGCCGTCGATGGTGTTCTCCACCATTTGCGCCATCTTGGCGTTGATCGACAACTTATGGTCCGGGCGGTCTACGTTAAAGGCGGTGAGCATGTCCGAACACCAGGCGTGGAAATTACGCACCACCACCTTCTCGTTCAGGCCACGCTCGGCCAGCACCTACTGCAAGTCCATCACCTTGATCAGGCTGGGCAGGGGCGCGGCGAACCTGCGGGCTGTTTGAGCGCCGGGTCGCGCTGCAGCATCATCACCACTTCCATGGCGTAGGCCCGCGCCTGCAACATCGGATTTGCCTGAGTTTTCAGCACGCCATCGGCAAAGATCTTCGCCTGGCCGCGATCCATGCTCTGGATGGTGTCCAGCTTCCAGTCCTTGACCTCCAGCACCAGCACGCCGCGTAGGGGATGCATCAGTACAAAATCCGGCTGCCGGGCCTTTGGCCCCACCGGAACATTGAACCAGCACAGGTAGTCGTCTTCGAGCTTCTTCTCCAGGCGCTCGGCCAAGCGGCGCTCGCCGGGAGAGTCGAAACGGCAGGTAGTGCGGGTGGGGAAGAATTGGGCCATATGGGTTGCCTGTTCCTTGGCGTGCCGAGGGCACGGGATATTCGCCAATTGATGATGCCGGACGCCGCGCAGACAAGTATCTACGTGGATTTCGTCAACGACCTACTGAGTAGAAAGCTGCAGCGCTATCTTCGGGGCCCAGCGCAGCCACTCTTCATTAACTTCGTCGAACAAGGCAAAGGTCTGCCCTGGCTGCGCCGGCCCGCCCATCTGCGGGTTATCCGGTGAGGCGAAGGCGATACCACCTTCCAGCAAGGCCTCCAGCGATTCGGTGCGCACCTTAACGCCGCTGAACAGGCCGGCATCCACACCGATACCACTGGCATTCCAAAAGCGGCTACCGCTGCGCACCAGCGGCGCATAACGCGGCTCGATCAGGATATGAATCAATACTCGATCCGAGGTCGGACCCAGCTCGAAATCCGTCACCTTACCCACCGGCACTTCGCGATAGCTGACCACAACACCGGGCTTGATCGAACCACGCCGAGCCGCGCTCAGCACCAGGCGCAAACCTTGCTCGCGCGCATTGGCCTTAGGCGGTGCTTCGGCGGCAGTAAAACTCAACTGCGCAGCGCCCTTCTGGTTTGCTGGCTGAACTTCTAGATACTGCCCGGTGACCAGGGTTTCTAGGTTGGCCGCGCGGGTCAGGCTGACCTCCGGCTTGACCACCCAAAACTGCGTACCGACACGGGCAATCTGCTGCGTCGCCTGGGTAATCCGCGCATACAGAATCACCGCCCGCAAGTCATCTGTCAGCTCTATGCGCTCCACCTTGCCCACTTCCAGCCCCTTATAGCGAATCGCCGTACCTGGACTGAGACCGTCGCCACTGGGCACGCGAATAGTCAGTTCTACGCCTTTCTGCAGCGCCAGCTCCTGACTGCTGTGCAGGTTAAAGCGCTCGACCCGCTTATTGCCTTTGGGCGCATTAGGGTTTGGCGTTTCAAAGGCGATGCCGCCCGACAGTAAGGTCTGCAATGACTCGCTCTTGACCTCAATCCCCGACAGCCCGCCTTTGAGCGTGATACCGCTGGCATTCCAGAAACGCGTGCTGCTGTTCACCAGATGTGCGTGCTCAGGCAAGATATGCACGCCAAACGCCACCTGTTTATCATCACGCGACAGCTGGAAACTCTGCACCGTGCCGACTTTGACCTGCTTGAACAGGATCGGGCTGCCCACTTCCAGAGAGCCGCGCGTGTCGCTGAATAACACCAGGTGCAAACCCGGTGCGGACAGGTCGAGCGGCGGAGCTTTGGCTCTGGCGACAAAATCACGCAGCGCTGGGTTGCCGGCATCACCTGGCCGAATAGCGATGTAGTTGCCCTTAACCAGCGCCTCCAGGCCGGTTATTCCGGCCAGGGAAATCGACGGTTTGACCACCCAGAAGTCGGTGCCTTCAACCAGGTAGTCTTCGGTACGCGGGTCCAGCATCAACTCCACCCGTGCGCCGCTGAGATCCTGATCAACCTTGAAAGCCTTCATATGGCCGACCTGGATGCCCTTGTACATCACCGGCGTACGGCCCGGCTCCAACCCCTCGAATTCATGCAGCTTGAGCGATACGCGGATGCCGGCCTGGGCGCTGTCGAAGTCTTCATACAGGCGAAATGGCAGAGTCGGATCGGTTGGCGGGCTGTCCTTACGATGCTCTGGCGTGGCAAAGGCAATCCCGCCAGCAACAATGCTTGCTAATGATTCGGTACGCACCGTCACACCTGACAACCCGGCATCGATGGAGACGCCGCTGGCGTTCCAGAACCGCGAGTGTTTGCGCACCAGAGAGGCAAACTGCGGCTCGATGAATACTTTCACCTCGATCAGGTTCTGCTCCTCAACCAAGGTATAACTCTTCACCCGCCCTACCTGAATCTGCTTGTAGAACACCGGGCTGTCTCGGTTAAGCGAGCCAAGCCGCTCTGCCTTGAGGGTCAGATGCAAACCAGGCTCGGTATCGGCTAATGGTGGCGGCTCGCTCAGCGCGGTGAATTTACGCGTAGGTTCGCCATCACCAGGGCTGGCAGTGATGTAGTTACCCGACACCAGGGTTTCCAGCCCCGTGATGCCTGCCAGCGAAACGCTCGGTTTGACCAACCAGAAGCGGGTATTGGTGAGCAGATGCTGCTCAACCCGTTTATCCATTTCCAGAGTCGCGCGCACACCACGTCGCTCGCCACTGTCATCCAGCTCCAAAGCCTTGACCTTGCCAATCGGCATGCCCTTGAAGATCACCTCAGTCTTGCCCGGCTGAATGCCATCGCCGCTGGCGAACATCACCTGAATCTCGATACCGGCTTCGCTATAGGCACGCCAACCCAGCCACCCACCGATCAGTAGCGCAATCAGCGGCAATACCCAGATAGCCGACCAATTCGAAGCAGGGCGCGCTTTAGCCAACGGCAAATCATTCATGGGGGTCATCCGAGTCCGTGTTATCCCAAATCAAGCGAGGGTCAAAGGTTAAAGCGGCCAGCATGGTCAACACCACTACACTGGCAAACGCGGTGGCTCCATAACCGGGAACAATACTGGCCAGGCTGCCGAAATTGACCACCGCCACCAGTATCGCGATGACGAAAATATCCAGCATCGACCAGCGTCCGATCCACTCAATAAAGCGGTACATCAGCACGCGCTGACGCGCAGACATCGGTTGATGGCGCTGCACCGAGTAAAGCAGTAGGGCTATACCGACCAGCTTAAACGTAGGCACCACAATGCTGGCGATAAATACCACCGCAGCAATCGGCAACATGCCGTAGTTCACCAACTCAATAACGCCCGACATGATGGTATCGGACTGTCCTTTACCCAACGAGTTGACCGTCATGATCGGCAGCAAATTGGCCGGGATATACAGCACCGCTGCCGTCAGCAGCAACGCCCAGGTACGCGCCAGGCTATTGGGGCGACGCGCATGCAAGTGCCCACCGCAGCGCGTGCAGAATTGCTTGTCGCTGCCCGCCTGCTGCGCATTGAGCTGGTGACATTCATGGCAAATCAACAGCCCGGCATCAATCGCCCGCATGCGTATCTTCTCCCGACAAAGCTTCCCAGATCTGATGCGGCGACATCGTCACTTCCAGCCAGACCTGCACCAATAACAGCGCAACAAAACACAGCAAGCCCAGACCAAGGCTCAGATCGGCCATATCGACCAGTTTCACAATCGCCACCAGAATCCCCATCAGATAGACCTCAAGCATGCCCCACTCGCGCATATGGTGATAAATGCGATAGAGCAGCAGGCCATAGCTGCGACCAATATCCAGGCGGATACTCAGCAGCACAGCAAACTGACACAACAACTTGAGCAGCGGCACCGCCATGCTGCAGAGAAACACCACTACAGCGACGCTTTGCATGCCGCTGTTATACAGCCCGAGCACGCCCGTCCAGACGGTGTCTTCAGTCGCCTGTCCTAGCAGGTTGAGCTGCATGATTGGCAAGAAGTTGGCTGGCACGTACAACAACAAAGCAGCAATCACCAACGCCATGCTGCGCCGGATAACCTGGGGGCGGTGGGTGTACAACTCGTAACCGCAACGTGGGCATTCCACTCGTTCGCCCTGTTCCGCAACCGGTTTGCGCATTAGCAGATCACATTCATGGCAGGCAATCAGCTGGTCAAGCCCATGCTTAGAAAGTGATTCAAACGTTGCCGGATCGCGCATGGGGAAACCCTGAGGGTAAATATATTTGGTTAGCTAAATGCAATATTGGTTGACTGTTTAAAAACTTGCGCATGCACACTTAGAACTGAAGCCACTTAATAATCTTGCCTTGGTGCAACAACAAACCTCAACCACTCAAATAGTCATTGATGACGACCAAAACCCGTACGGATAACTGGGGGCCTGAATCCATAGAATAAGTGCAACGTTTGAAACCATTGGCAGAGAGCCAGTCAGCGGTAGAATCGAGGCTTTCACACCATTGGCAAAACTATGCCGAGACGTTGACCCAAAGCCTGAGCGTACGCAAGGGCGCAATCCATGTGGCGTCAGCAAGAACACGGCTTTCCTGTGGCGGCACCGGTTTCTTTCTCGGATTGCCGATCACCAGGCCCGGCATGCGTCGGGTATTGTCGAGGCGGATGAGACCTTCTTCCTAGAGTCCCTCAAGCGCCAGCGAGAGCTGCCCCGCCCACCGCGTAAGCGCGGTGGAAGTGCCGAGCGACGCGGGTTGCCGGCTCAAGAACTGGATGATTCCTTTTCATGGTGTGGCCACACAATACCTGACGAACTATCTGCGCCGGGCAGCGCACAAACGGGCCCAATGGCTGCCCTGCGCGGCTAACCCGTCGGGCTGTCTTGCAGGTACTCGGCAAAAAATCGGTCGAGTTGACCGTCGTACTGGTCAAGGCTGTAGAGGGTGTCGGCGGCCAACAGATCAAGCAGGATCAGGCCATTGATGCTGGAGTCCTCCTCGGCGGCGCTGCGCAGGCGCTGAGCCATACCCAGATTAACCTGGCGCAGGTTGCGATAGACCGTGCGCAGCCCTTGCAGATCCCAATCTGCAGTCTGCCCATGCTGCGTGCGCAGGTACTGGCCCAGCAGGTAGCTGCCCAACACCCGGAATAGGGTCTCATCGCTACCGCTGAACGGCTGATGAAACCAAGCCATGGCTTTGAGTAAACGGGTATGCGGACAACCGCTGGCCGCACCGATGGCCCCCAGCAACGAGCCGACCGCGCGCTGCAACGTGGTGGTCTGCGTGATTTCCCGGTCGCGCCAGCGCACCACTACGTTCACAGGCTCAAAAGAGGCATGAGTGGAAAGCATGCTGATCGGTTGCTGCAAGGCCGCAGCGAATGGGCAGAACGGAGTGTCCTCGACTGACAAGGGGCAATGCGCACATTGCTGAAAGTCCAAACGGGTCCACGCCGCAGCTTCGCTTGGAGCGTGCTGTTCCTGCAGATCGACGCAGTGCTCAAGCGTCTGCCCGTCCGCAAAAGTGAAGCTGTAGGCAATTAGTCTGTCAGTTGCGGCATGCGACATGGTCTAACCTGACTTAATTGGCTGAACAACGCAGACGGTAGCATGTGCCACATTTGGCATATTTATGGCGTCTAGATTCTGGCTACCTTGGGTGATTCGACTAATACTCTAGCCCAAGCGTCCAGACATGCGGCAAAGGAGCTTGCAATGGAAGGATTCACCGCTCAACTGCTCTGTGCTCTGATCGGCAATATCCATCTTGGCATCATCGTACTGGATGAGGATCTACGGATTCAGTACTGGAACCGTTTTGTTGTCGAGCGCTGTGCCTCCACCCTTGAACAAGCACGCGGACGACTGCTAACCGAAGTATTCCCGGAAACCAGTTCGGCCGATTTCAGCCGCAGCATCGCGCTGGCCCGTGACCAGGCCCAGCATGTCTACAATCACTGGTTGGAAATGCCGCCGCTACAGCTGCAAACCGCAGGTAGCGAGCCCAACCTGCTGGCCTTGCAAAGCACGCTGCTGTTTCCCTTTGCCACCCCGGATGCAGCCACCCATTTTGGTTTGATGGTGTATGACACCAGCGCCATGGCCCAGGGCAACGAGCAACTGCGGGCCGCGCTAAAGGCCTTGGGCAGCAAACAGGCCGAACAAGATCAGCTGCTGCGCAAGCTGGAAACCGCCAATAGCCAACTGCTGCAATCAGAAAAAATGGCCGCCATCGGCCAGTTGGCGGCCGGGGTCGCCCACGAAATCAACAACCCCATCGGCTATGTATTTTCCAACCTCAAGACCCTCGACGGCTATGTGCGCGACCTGCTGAAGATCGTCGATGCGGTGGACACTGCCGGTGATCTCAATGAGCTGCACCAGCTCAAGCGCCAGCTGGAATACGACTATATTCGCGGCGATGTGGCAGCCCTGATCAGCGAGTCGGAGGACGGCATCGACCGGGTCACCCGGATCATCAGCGCACTCAAAGATTTCTCTCATATCGAAGAGGATGAGTTCCGCCCCGCCGATTTACACCGAGGCCTGGACACCACGCTCAACGTGGTCAACAACGAGCTCAAGTACAAGGCCGAAGTGATCAAGGAGTACGGCAAACTACCCGAGGTCGAGTGCATCCTGTCGCAGATCAATCAGGTGGCGATGAACCTGCTGGTCAATGCCGCCCACGCCATTGAGCAGTTCGGCCGCATCACCCTACGCACCGGCTGCGATAGCGACTGGGCCTGGATTGAGGTCGAAGACAACGGCAAGGGCATAGATCCCAAGCTGCTCAACCGCATCTTCGAGCCCTTCTTCACCACCAAGCCGGTCGGCAAAGGCACGGGCCTGGGCCTGGCGCTGTCCTATAACATCGTGCAGAAACACAACGGCCGTATCGAGGTGCACAGTGAGCCGAATATCGGCACGCGCTTTCGCATCATCCTGCCCATTCGTCAGGCCAATGCCAGGCCACAACCGGATGGAGCCCAGCCATGAATGCCGCTGAGAGTCCACCACTCACCACCCTGCTGCTGGTCGATGACGAGGAGAACATCCTCAACAGCCTGCGCCGGGTGCTGCGTAACGAACCCTACAAAATCCTGACCTGCGACAGCGGCGAAGCAGCCCTGCAGCTGTTCACCGAGCAGCCTATCGACCTGGTGATTTCCGATGCGCGCATGCCCGGCATGGACGGCGCGACGCTGCTGGCCCAAGTGCAACAGCACTGGCCGGGCTGCCTGCGCATCCTGCTGACCGGTTACGCCGACCTGACCACCACGGTCAAGGCGATCAACCAAGGGCAGATCTACCGCTATATCAGCAAACCCTGGGACGATAACGAACTGCGCCTGATCATCGGCCAAGCCCTGGCCTTCCAACGTTCAGAACGTGAGCGGCTGCGCCTCGAAGCCCTGACCCGCGAACAGAACCTCAGCCTGCAGACGCTCAACGCCTCCCTCGAACAACGCGTACGCGACCGCACCGCCGAGCTTGAGCAAACCGCCGACATGCTCGACCTGGCCTACTCCGAGCTGCGCAGAAGCTATGTCACCGCCACCGAAGTGTTCGCCAACCTGGTCGGTCAGCGCCTGGGCAAGGAGCAACAAACCAACACCCAGGTGATTGCCCTGGCCAAGGCCTTTGCCGAGTTCCAGCAACTCGACGAGAACAGCAGCAATAACCTGGCCATGGCGGCTGCCATGTACAACATCGGCAAGCTGGCCTGGGACGACCAGTTGCTGCAGCGCCCCGCCGACCTGATGTACAAGGAAGAACGGGCGCGCTATCGGCAATACCCGGTGGTCGGCGAAAGCCTGCTGATGACCCTGGAGCCGGTGCAGGATGCCGGCCGCCTGATCCGCCATCACCAGGAACGCTGGGATGGCCAGGGCTACCCCGACCACCTGGCCGGAACGGCCATTCCCCTCGGTTCACGCATCCTCAAACTGGCGGTGGACTTTATCGAGCTGCAGCGCGGCCTGGTGCTGGAACGCCGGCTCAACCGCGACGAAGCCCTGCTGCTGATGCAGAAATACGCCGGCCGCCTCTACGACCCACAGCTGTGCGAACACTTTGTCGCCCTTTGCACCACCCTGACACCCGATCTGGCCCTGGCCGACGCCAGCATTCTCGCCCTGGACACCCGGCGCCTGGAACCGGGCATGGTCCTGGCGCGCAACCTCCATGCGGAAAACGGCATGCTCTTACTCAACCAGGGCAAACCCCTGACCCGCGCGCTGATCGACAAACTGATCGCCTTCGAGGCCACCGAAGGGGGGCACTACACCCTGTTCGTGCACAAACCTGAAGTCGCACAGGCGGCACCTGAGGAAAAGCCCTGATGATTAAAATCCAACTGCTAGATGACGACCCGCATATCCTCAGTGCCCTGCAGCGCGTGCTGCGCCCGCATCGCTGGGAGGTGTACAGCTACAGTGATGGCCCGGCGGCGCTGGAAGCGCTCACCGAACACGACTTCGCGGTGATCATTTCTGACTACCAGATGCCAAACCTGGACGGCGTCACCTACCTACAATTTGCCAAGCAGCGCCAGCCCTATGCCATCCGCATGATGCTCAGCGCCCACGGTGATCGCCAATCGATGATGCAGGCCATCAACCGGGCGGAGATCTACCGCTTCCTCTCCAAACCCTGGGACGACTACGAACTCGAGGCCGCGATAAAGTCAGCCATCGATCTCTACGGGCTGCGCGTCGAAAACCAGCGCCTGCTGGCCCAGGTGCGCAGCCAGCAATCGGCCATCGACCGCCAAGAACAAGAACTGCTGCGCCTGGAAAACGAAAACCCAGGCCTTACGCGAGTCAAACGCGACGCCCAAGGCATGATCCTGCTCGACCTCGACGAGCAGGATGAAAGCAAGCACAGCGACTAGCCAGGTGCGGCGCATAGCCCCTGCTAAACAGAGCCCCGCGAGCTTGCCCAGCCACTACAGGAGCAACCATGCACACCCGCCAGCTGATCGCCGCCGCCTACCTGCACGTGCTGGCATTCGCCATGCTCGGCATGGGGGCGATCAGCCTGATTGGTTACCTGCTGCTCGAACAAACAACCCGCCACAGCGTGGTGCTGCTCCCCGACAGCGCGCTGATGTCGGTGCTGATGGGCGGGCTGATTCTCGCCGTCACCCGACAAGCCATAGCAGCCCGCAACCTACTGGCCGTCCTGCTGGCCACACTGACGCTCTACAGCCTGCTGCACAACCTGCTGGCAGGCGGCGCGGATATCGACCAATCCTGGCTCAGCGGCTTCCTGCGCATGCGCAGCAGCCTGGCCTTGAGTATGTTGCTAGCCACCCTGGCGCTGTGCCTGAGCGGCGGTACACGCACGGCCAGACGCGGCGCCCTACTAATTGGCGGCGCCCTGATGACCCTGGCCGTGCTTTCGCACCTGGCCGACAACTGGCCGGCGTTAGGTCTCTTCCGATTGGGCTTCAAGTACGACTCGACCCATGTAGCCAACCTATTCGTCCTGTGCATAGGTCTGAGCATCATTTTGCTCGGCCTGAGCCCACGCGCAGAACAGGACCTGCTCGACCCGCGCACCCTCAGCGCCGGCGTCTTCGGCACCCTGCTCGCCTGCAGCAGTTGGTACCTGCTGAGCACGCAGGCGATCAACATCATCACTCGCGAAGGCGACCTGCTGCTCTCAAGGACAGCCAGCGCCACCACCCAGTCTCTGCAGAGCCATCTGGCGCTGATACAGCGCATGGCCGACCGTTGGCAGGCAATTGGGCGCGTGCCTAGCACCCGCCTCTGGCAACAGGAAACGCACAGCTACCTACACGACTTCCCCAACCTAGAGCTACTAACACTGCTCGATCACAACCTTGAGCCGAGTCGACTCCAAGCCCGCAACCCGGTCCAGAGCGCCTGGCTGAAGCAGTTTGTTGCTGATACTGAACAGCACAGCTGGCTGCAACAGGTGCGCGACGGCAACCACGCGAAAATCGGCCAAACCCGCGACTACGGCGATGCCAGCGTGCGCAATACGCTGATTGCCGCCCCGCTGCACCTGCCCGATCAGCCGCCGCTATTGCTGGTCGCTAGCCTCAACGTACCCGGCGTGCTGGCTAGCCTGCGAGGCAACGACCTGAAGGGTTTTATCGTGCACGTTAGCGAAGGGCATCGGCTGCTGTACGACTCAAGCGACACCACCCCTCACTACGCCACCCCGATCAGCCAGCACGACCTGCAGCTGCCCCATGGCCAACCCTGGCAGCTGAGCGCCTATGTCGATAATCCCCAGGTCCTGAGTGCAGCCAAGCATTTGGCCACCCTGACCCTATTGTTCGGCCTGACCCTGAGCTTCTTCCTGCTGCTCAGCCAGCGCCTGGCCTGGCTGGCCACCGAACGCTCGCAGCAGCTGCAAAATGCTAATCATGAGCTGCAGCAAAGTCTGGCTCTGCAGCTGCATACGCAGAACCTGAACCAGCGGATCATGCAGTTTACCCATGACGTGTTCTGCTCAATCGACCGCCAGGGCCGCTTTCACGAACTCAGCCCATCCTGCCAAAAGCTCTTCGGCTACCCGGCCAAGGCCCTGATCGGCCGGGCCTTTATCGACCTGGTATTGACCGAAGACCGCCAACAGACCCAGGAAGAAATAGCCGCCTGCATGCACGCGCACGCCAGCCACACCCTGCGCAACCGCTGCCGGCACCAGAACGGCAGCTACCTGCATATTCTCTGGACGATCGACTGGTCCGCACAAGACGAGACCCTATTCGCCGTCGCCCATGACATCACACCCCTGATCAAGAGTGAGGCCTACACCGAAAACCAGCGCGATATCCTCAGCATGATTTCCAGCGACCGACCGCTGAGCGAAACCCTTGAGGCGCTCTGCCTGATGATAGAGGCCCAGCAACCCGAAGCCTTGTGTTCAGTGCTGCTGCTCGACGAAACGGGGCAGCACCTGCACACCGGGGCGGCACCCAACCTGCCGCCCGCCTATAACCAGATTGTCGATGGTTTACGTATTGGCCCCAACACTGGCAGCTGCGGCACGGCGGCGTTCTTACAGAAACTGGTGATCAGCGCAGACATCCGCAGCGACCCAATCTGGCAGGACTACCGCGACCTGGCGCTGGCCCACGACCTCCAAGCTTGCTGGTCGTTCCCGCTGATCTCCCACGACGGCAAGGGCTTGGGCACCTTCGGCGTGTATTACCCTGAGCCCCGGATACCGAGCGACGAACAGATCCAGAACCTGGCTACCGCCGCCCAACTGGCGGCTATTGGTATCGCCCGAGCGGCCGACCACCGCAACCTGCAGGAGAGCCAGCAACGCTTTCGCTCGTTGTTCGCCTTCAATCCAGACCCGGTATTTTCCTTCGACCTGCAGGGCAATTTTCTCAGCATCAACGATGCTGGTCAGCAGTTACTGGGGCTGACTGAAGCGCAGATTATCGACCAGCATTTCACCCGCCTGATCGCCAGCGACCAACAGACGCAGATCCGCGAGCATCTGCAGGCAGCCAGCGCCGGCACGCCACAACGCTATGAAATGCGACTGCAGGACCGCCAGCACAAGCCCTTGATCCTGGACGTGACCAACCTGCCGATCATGGTCGATGCACAGATAGTCGGAGTATTCGGCATCGCCAAGGACGTTAGCGAACGTCAGCAGGCCCAGCAGGCGCTGCAGGCAACCTTGCTCGAACTGGAGCGCAGCAACAAGGAGCTGCAGGCGTTCGCCTTTGTCGCCTCCCATGACCTGCAGGAACCCATGCGCAAGATCCAGACCTTCTCCGAACGCCTGGCCAGCCACAGCACAGCGCTGGATGACGAAGACCGCGACTACCTGCAACGCATGACCTCGGCTGCGGCACGCATGCAGGCACTGATTGTCGACCTGCTCAACTACTCGCGGGTCAATACCCGCGGCCAGCCTCTACAGCCCCTGGACCTCAACCAACTGCTGCTTGAAGTACTCAGTGACATGGAAACCGCCATCGAACAGAGCCAGGCACACATCGAATACCCGCCACTGCCAGCAGTGCTGGGCGACCCCAGCCAGTTGCGCCAGCTGCTGCAAAACCTGTTGAGCAACGCTCTGAAATTCCAGGCCCCCGGCAACCTACCGCTGATCCGGCTCTATATAGAAGCGCAGGACAGCGCACACTGGACCCTATGTATCGCCGACAACGGCATCGGTTTCGACGAGAAATACCTCGACCGCATCTTCCAACCCTTTCAGCGCCTGCACGGTCGTGAGGCCTATGCCGGCACCGGCATCGGCCTGGCCATCGTCAAGAAGATCGCCGAGCGCCACGGCGCGCACATCACGGCCAGCAGCGCACCCGGCCAGGGCAGCGTATTCCGCATCACCTTTCCCTCTTTAGACAAGGCCAACCCATGACCACTGCTCAGTTGGTGCCTATCCTGATTGCTGACGACGATCAGGACGACTGCCTGATGACCCGTGAAGCCTTCAAGGAGTGCCGTATCAATAACCCACTGCACTTCGTCCATGACGGTGAAGAGCTGATTAACTACCTCAAGCATCACCCGCCCTACGAGGATAAGGCGCGCTATCCATTGCCGGGGCTGATCCTGCTCGACTTCAACATGCCACGCATGGACGGCCGCGAAGCGCTGCTGGCGATCAAGAGTGACGCCCTGCTGCGCAGCATTCCTGTGGTGATCCTCAGCACCTCCTCGACCGACGAAGATATCCGGCATAGCTACTCAGTAGGCGTGAACTCCTTTATCACCAAGCCCGCGAGTTTCAGCGGCCTACTTGAAATGGTGAAAACCCTGGGGCGCTATTGGTTAGAAACCGTCAAGCTGCCCACGAACGGAGCCCGCAATGATTAGAACCGCACCCGGCTGGAAACTGCTGCTGATCGATGACGATGAGGACGATTTCATCATCACCCGCGATATTCTGCGGCAGAACCCGGACATCCAGGTCGAGCTGCAGTGGTGCAACAACTTCCAACAGGGCCTGGAGCTGGTGCTACGCCAGGAGCACGACCTGTATCTGGTGGACTACCGTCTGGGCGCGGATTCCGGCCTGGAGTTAATCGACAACGCCCTGCAGCAGGGTGTGGTCAAACCCATCATCCTGCTGACCGGCCAGGGCGATTCGCACCTGGATGCCAGCGCCATCGAACTGGGCGCCGCCGATTACCTGGTCAAGGGCCAGTTCGACAATCAACAACTGCTGCGCAGCATTCACTACGCCATCGACCGCAGCCTGGCCAGCGCCGAACTGGCAGACAGCGAACACCGCTACCGCCTGCTGTTCGAAGCCAACCCTGAAGCCATGTGGGTGTTCAGCAAGAAAACCCTGCGCTTTCAGGCTACCAACCTCGCCGCCAGCCGCCTGCTCGGCTACTCCCAAGCCGAGTTCATGACCATGAGCGTGCTGGATATTCGCAGTCAGGACGAGCAGCAGCGCTTTCTCGACTACTTCAACGTCAATTTACGCAACCTCCCGGTTGGCGATCCGCAAGCCGGGGTCTGGACCTACCTGCACAAGGCCGGCCATGAGCTGTACACCGAAGTTCTGGTGCATGACTTCGAATTCGACAAGCAGCCCAGCTGCCTGGTGCTGGCCATTGACGTCACGGAAAAGCACAAAATCCGCCAGCAAGCGGCCCGCCGCGAACAATCGTTCCGTAAGCTGCTCAACGACACCCGCGACGCCCTGCTGGTGGTCGATGAAAAAGGGCATCTGTGTTACGCCAACCCGGCGGCTGAGCGGTTGTTCAAGACCAGCCAGGCGCAGCTGCAAGAACAGGTCTTCGACCTGCCGCTAAACGCCGACGAACTCTTCGAGTGGCACCTGACCACGCCGGCCGGCGCTCATCTGGACGTGGAAATCCACCTATCCGACACCGACTGGGAGGGTCGCCAAGTACGCTTGCTGTCGCTGCGCGATATCCGCGAACGCAAAGAAGCGGAACAACAGCTGCGCCTGCTCAAGCGCGGCCTGGCATCCAGCTATAACGGGGTCATCATCACCGACGCCCTGGCCGAGGATCAGCCGATCATCTACATCAACCCCGCGTTCGAGCGCATCACCGGCTATACCGAGGCCGAGGCTCTAGGGCGCAATTGCCGCTTTCTGCAGAACGCCGAACACGATCAACCAGCCTTGGCGTTGATCCGCCACAGCCTGGCGCAACAGATCGACGTGCATGTGGTGCTGCGCAATTACCACAAGGATGGCAGCCCATTTTGGAACGATCTGTATATCTCTCCAGTCCTCGACGAACAGGGCCAGGTCAGCCATTTTATTGGCGTACAGAACGACATCAGCGAGCAAAAGCGCTACCAGGCCGAGCTGAGCTTCAACTCCAGTCATGACGTGCTCACCGGCCTACCCAACCGTGCCCTATTGGAAGACCGCCTGCGCCAGGGCTGCCAGATTTCCCAGCGCTATCAGCGCAGCCTGGCGGTGATGTTTATCGACCTGGATGGCTTCAAGCCAATCAACGACTCAATCGGCCACCATTCCGGCGACCAGATCCTGATCGAAGTAGCCCGGCGCATGTGCGCCCAGGTGCGCCCAGGCGATACCGTGGCGCGCATGGGGGGACGAATTCCTCGTGCTGCTGCCGGACCTGGCCCGCGAAGAAGACGTGCTACAGGTGGCCGAGCGCCTGCTTAGCGACATCGCCCGGCCCTATCGGGTGGACGGCCTCGACCTGCATATTACCGCCAGTATTGGTATCACCCTTAGCGACGGGTTGCTGGAGCAGCCGGTGCAGCTGATCCAGCAGGCCGACCTGGCCATGTACAAGGCCAAGCAGGAAGGGCGCAACAACTACCAGTGGTACACCAACGATCTCAACCAGCGGGTCGGCGAGCGGATGACCCTGCGCAACGAGCTGCAGAAGGCCCTGGACAACCAAGTGTTCGAGCTCTACTACCAACCACAGATCGATGGCCGCACCGGTCGCGTGGTCGGGGTCGAAGCCCTGTTGCGCTGGAACCATCCAGAGCGCGGCTTTATTCCACCGGCCCTGTTTATTCCCATCGCCGAAGACACCGGGCAGATCATCCCGCTCAGCGTCTGGGTGCTGGACACCGCCTGCCGGCAGATGCGCCAGCTCTGTGAACAGGGCATGAGCGGGCCGACGGTGGCGGTGAATATCTCCTCGGTCCACTTCCAGCGCAGCAACTTCGTCGAGGCCATCCAGGCGGTGCTTCACAAGCATCAGCTCGATGCCGAACGGCTGGAGCTGGAGATCACCGAGGGGGTGCTGCTCAACCATGCCGAACAAGCGATCAGCACCCTGCACCAACTAAAAGAACTCGGGGTAAAGATCGCCATCGACGACTTCGGCACCGGCTTTTCCAGCCTCAACTACCTCAAGCGCTTGCCCATCGACAAGGTCAAGATCGACCGTTCCTTCGTCGAGGAAATCATCAGCGACCAGCACGACGCCGCTATCACCCAGGGGATCATTTCCATGGCCCACCACCTGCGCCTCAAGGTGATCGCCGAGGGTGTGGAAACCGAACCGCAATTCGCCTTTCTGAAAAAGAGCCACTGCGATCTATTCCAGGGCTATTACTTCGCCAAACCTATGCCCTTCGCGGAACTCGAGGGGTTTCTCCGCGAGCGTATGCTGACCCAGTCCCCTAGCATGCCGCAGCTAAGTGGTAGCGAACCGGCGCAGACCCTGCTGTTGCTCGATGACGAGGAAAACATCCTACGCTCCCTGGCCCGCTTGCTGCGCCGCGACGGCTACAAGATCCTGATGGCGACCCGCGCCCAAGATGCTTTCGAGTTGCTGGCCAAGCACGAGGTGCAGGTGATCCTTTCCGACCAGCGCATGCCGGAGATGAGCGGCACCGAGTTCTTCAGCCGGGTCAAGGACCTGCACCCTGAAACCATGCGCATCGTGCTCTCGGGCTATACCGACCTGAAATCAGTCACCGACGCGATCAATCAAGGAGCCATCTATCGCTTCCTAACCAAGCCCTGGGACGACGAACAACTGCGCCAAATTATTACCCAGGCCTTTCGCGAGTACCGCAGCAAGGATATAACGCGCGACGGCCAGACGCCCGAGCACCGCTCAGTTTGAGGAAAACCAACGTTCGGCTGCGGCCTGATCAGAGCAACGCCCTTCGACCCAGCGCGGGCCCTCGCTGGTGTCTTCCTTCTTCCAGAACGGCGCGCGGGTTTTCAGGTAATCCATGACGAAGTTGCAGGCATCGAACGCCGCCTGGCGGTGGGCGCTGCTGGTGCCGACAAACACGATTGGCTCACCCGGTTCCAGACGGCCAGTACGGTGGATAACCTCAATACCCAGCAGCGGCCAGCGCTGCGTGGCTTCCTCGACAATCTTGCCCAGGGCTTTTTCGGTCATACCGGGAAAATGCTCGAGAAACATGCCGCCAACTTCGCGACCTTCGTTGAAGTCGCGCACATAGCCGACAAAGCTCACCACCGCGCCAATGCCTAGGTTAGCGGCATGCAGGGCGTTAAGCTCAATGCCCGGATCAAAGGGTTGCGACTGGACGCGAATACTCATGCAAATGCTCTCGTGTGGGAGGGGCGTAGGGTGGGTTAGCGACGCAAAGCCAGACTGGCAAAACTACCGCGCAATTAGTGCGCCGCGTAACCCACCATGGACGTAAGTGGCGGCATGGGTATCGCTGCGCTCAACCCATCCTACTCACTCAACCGCCGGTAACAGTGGGAAAGAATGCCACTTCGTCGCCAGCCGCCAATGGTTCGTCCAGGCTGCACAGCTCCTGATTGCGCGCGCACATCAGGTTCTGCTCGGCCAGTACATCCCACACGCCGCCGCGACTCAACAGGTGTTGGCGCAGCTGATCAAGGCTGGCGAACTCACCGCTCAACTGCTCGCCATCCAGACCCAGAGTCTCGCGGTAACGGGCGAAATACTGCACGCGAATCATGCGTCTTCCCCCACAGCACTTTCTGCCTTGAAGGCGCCACTCTTGCCGCCGACTTTTTCCAGCAGACGCACACTCTCGATCACCATGCCACGGTCCACCGCCTTGCACATGTCATAAATAGTCAGCGCAGCGACGCTGGCGGCAGTCAGGGCTTCCATCTCCACCCCGGTCTGCCCGGTCAGCTTGCAACGCGCGGTAATGCGCACGGCGTCCGCGCCCTCAGGTGTCAGCTCGACCTTGACGCTGGTAAGCATCAGCGGGTGGCACAGCGGGATCAGATCGCTGGTTTTCTTCGCCGCCTGAATGCCGGCAATGCGCGCCACGGCGAACACGTCGCCTTTGGGGTGATCGCCCTGGGCAATCATCTGCAGCGTTTCTGGGCGCATACGCACACGGGCTTCGGCCACGGCTTCACGCACGGTCAGGGCTTTATCGCTGACATCGACCATATTGGCGCGGCCTTGAGAATCGAGATGGGTTAACACGGGCAAGCTCCTGACAGGTGTCCGGCGATTGTAAACCCAGGGGTCAGGTTTCGGCACCTGTGAATGCCAGGGGATTCAGACGGGAGGTTATGCGCAATGGCGCGTAGCCCGGATGCAATCCGGGACAGTTTTACGGTTGTAGCTATCCCCGGATTACATCCGGGCTACAGGTAAACGCCCTGCAGCGCTGAACGCTGCAGGGCGGTCACGACCATTACATATGGGTTTCGGCGTACTCGGCGAGGATCGAACGCGGCACGCCCTGCAGGGTGATATGCACGCCGTGCTCGAAGTCTTTGAAGCGCTCCGTCAGGTAGGTCAGGCCCGAGCTGGGCGCCGACAGGTAAGGGGTGTCGATCTGCGCCAGGTTACCCAGGCACACCACTTTTGAGCCGCTGCCGGCACGGGTGATGATGGTTTTCATCTGGTGCGGGGTGAGGTTCTGGCATTCGTCGATCAGGATCAGGCTCTGCTGGAAGCTACGGCCACGGATGTAGTTGAGGGATTTGAACTGCAGCGGGACCTTTTGCAGGATGTAGTCGACGCTGCCATGGGTATTCTCGTCGTCCATGTGCAGGGCTTCGAGGTTATCGGTGATCGCGCCGAGCCAGGGCTCCATCTTCTCGGCTTCGGTGCCGGGCAGAAAGCCGATCTCTTGATCCAGCCCCTGCACGCTGCGGGTGGCGATAATGCGCCGGTAGCGCTTGCTGACCATGGTCTGCTCAATGGCCGCCGCCAGAGCCAGGATGGTTTTACCCGAGCCTGCCGCGCCGGACAGATTAACCAGGTGGATGTCCGGATCAAGCAAGGCAAACAGCGCCAGCGACTGGTAGATATCCCGTGGGCGCAAGCCCCAGGCTTCCTGGTGCATCAGCGGTTCCTGGTGCATGTCGAGAATCAGCAGCTCACCGTGATTGATGCCCTTGATCCAGCCGACAAAGCCCTGTTCGTCGATGATGAACTCGTTAATGTGCACCGCCGGCAGGTTGTCGATGAGTTGCACACGGTGCCAGGTGCGGCCGTGATCCTGACGGGTTTCCACCTTGTTCACGCGGTCCCAGAAGGAGCCGTCCATGTTGTGGTAACCCTGCGACAGCAAGGAGACGTCGTCGACCAACTGGTCGGTGTGGTAATCCTCCGAATCGATGCCACAGGCGCGCGCCTTGAGGCGCATGTTGATGTCTTTAGTCACCAGCACCACGTTAAGACCGGGGCGACGAGACTTCAGCTCAACCAGTTGGTTGATGATCTTGTTGTCGTTGAGGTCTTCGGGCAGCCAGGTCACCGGGGCTGCGCTCTTGCTCATAAGAATCGACAGGAAGCCGCACGGGCCGCTCTTGTCGCGCTGGATGGCCACGCCGTGCTCCACTTCCTCCGGGTTGGCGCTGCCGAGGATCTTGTCGATCAGGCGGATGGCCTGGCGGCACTCGGCGGCCACGCCCTGTTTACCGGTTTTAAGCTTGTCCAGTTCCTCCAGTACGGTCATGGGAATGGCAACGTGGTGCTCCTGAAAATTCAGCAGCGCGTTGGGGTCGTGGATCAGCACATTGGTATCAAGGGCGTACAGGGTTGGAGCGGTGGGCTTGGAGCGTCCGTGGTCATCCATACTCGGTCACCTTTTCTACTAAGCAGCCAAGCAACGCAGGGGCGAGTCTGCGCCGCAGAGGGACTGTCGACTCCTCAGGACGGGGGGCTGAGAAGGCTGCAAAAAGGTGAGGGCCAATGGCCGCCACCTGTCTGCAGGGTTCGGCGGTCTTGCCTTTTAGATACTCCAAAAAAGATGACAGAAAAACGTATTTTTCAGCATTTACAGGTTTATTTGTCGGCGCGACAAATAGCGCTTGGCGCACTGCGCGGTCGCCGTTAAAGTCGGAAGTCACGCCGGCGTTCGAGCCAACATATTTTTTCCTTTCTGCTCCAGCGCACCTCCTCCCCACAGAATGTACAAGCTCTATCAGGCTTGGGCTGCGTTGCGTTTAACAGCGCCGCACGACTCGCTTCAGTGACCACACCCACCGCCAAGCGCGCCCTCACGCCCGATAACAGGGCTCAGGCCAGTATTGCCAATCACCCTTATAGGGAGTCTCAAGCGCCAGCAGCTTCTAGCAGGCGGTTGAAAAACTATCTGCGTTGCCATTGCGGCGTTAGAAACAGGCTCAACATGCTCATTTACAGCTCGTAAACTCCGCTTTTCGCCGGTTTTGGCCTTGTACTGGCTGCCTCGCCAACGATTTTCAACGGCCTGCTAGAATCGCCGCAGACTTTCAGGAGCACAGCTTATGTTGATGGTGATTTCCCCGGCCAAGACCCTCGATTACGACACCCCGCCTGCGACCCCGCGCTTTACCCAGCCCGAGCACCTCGACCATGCCCAGGACCTGATCCAACAACTGCGCGACCTCACCCCGGCGCAGATCGCCGAGCTGATGCACCTCTCGGATAAGCTCGCCGGCCTCAATGCCGCGCGCTTTGGCAGCTGGGAGCGGCCATTCAACCCATCCAACGCCAAACAAGCGCTGCTGGCGTTCAAGGGTGACGTGTACACCGGGCTTAACGCCGAGGATTTCAGCGAAGCCGATTTCGACTTCGCCCAGGAGCATCTGCGCATGCTTTCCGGCCTCTACGGCGTGCTGCGCCCGCTCGACCTGATGCAGCCCTACCGCCTGGAAATGGGCACCAAACTGGCCAACCCGCGCGGCAATAACCTCTATGACTTCTGGGGCGAGCGCATCAGCGGCTGGCTCAATGAAGCGCTGGCGGCCCAGGGCGACGAGGTGCTGCTCAACCTGGCGTCCAACGAATACTTCAGCGCAGTGAAACGCAAGGCGCTGAATGCGCGGATTATCGACACCGAGTTCAAGGACCTTAAGAACGGCCAGTACAAGATCATCAGTTTCTACGCCAAGAAAGCCCGCGGCCTGATGGCCCGCTATGTGATCAAGGAACGTCTGAGCGACCCAGCCGGCCTCAAGGATTTCAACGACCAGGGCTATCGTTATTCAGCCGAGCACTCCAAGCCTGATAGTCTGGTGTTCCTGCGTGACGACCCCGAGGCCTGAGTGATGCTGATTGGCGCAATCCTGGTACTGAGTTGGCTGATCCTGCTGATCCGCTACCCGAGCAAAGCCCTACCGGTCTCCCTCGGCGCGCTGATCGGCCTAGGCTTGGTCACAAGTTGGGTGCTCTGGCAGGAAAGCCGCGAAAACCGCCACCTGGCCCACCTCGAACTACGCCTCGACTACGCCCCGGACAATTGCCCGGCGGATCGCCCGCTGGCCCTGAAGCTGAAGAACGGTAGTGAGGCCGCGCTGCTCGAACTGCGCTGGCAGATTGCCGCCTACCGACCCGGCAACAGCGTCAACCTGGCCGAGCGCCTGTATGAATCGCCGCGCTACAGCGGTCCCGGCGAACTGCTACCCGGCGCCGAGTGGCAAAGCTGCCTGCCACTACCCACCCTGCGCAGCGGCTACCGCGCCAGCACCCTGGAGTTTCGCGCCGAGCGCCTGCACGGCAGCTTTAGCCGCTGAGATTTAAGGCTATGTACCCGTTACGCGTTGTATTGCCAGACGCGATTTGCTCCCCTCGCCCTCCGGGAGAGGGGCTGGGGGTGAGGGTGGGGAATGCAGGCGAATGGCTAGAGACATGCCGCTGCCTGTTGGGCTTCGCTGCGCTCAACGCCAACCTACGACTTATCGCCTCACAACACGTAACAGATGCATAGTCATATTTAAACGCTATAACACAACAAGGAATCCTGCATGACCCAGCCCAGCGTACTGATCACCGGATGCTCCAGCGGTATTGGCCGCGCCCTGGCCAACGTGTTTCAGCGCGCCGGTTACCAAGTCTGGGCTACCGCGCGCAAAGCCGAAGACCTGGCAGCCCTGAACGCCGCCGGCTTTCACGCCGTGCAGCTGGACGTCAACGATGGCCTGGGCCTGGGTCAGTTGGCCGAACGCCTGAAGGCCGAGATCGGCGGCCTTGATGTGCTGATCAACAACGCCGGCTACGGCGCCATGGGCCCTCTGCTCGATGGCGGCGTTGAAGCTATGCGCAAGCAATTCGAAACCAACGTGTTCTCGATCATCGGCGTGACCCGCGCGCTGTTCCCGTTGCTGCGACAGAACAAAGGCCTGGTGGTCAATATCGGCAGCGTGTCCGGCGTGCTGGTCACCCCCTTTGCCGGCGCCTACTGCGCCTCCAAGGCCGCCGTGCATGCCCTTAGCGATGCCCTGCGCCTGGAGCTGGCGCCCTTTTCCATCGATGTGATGGAAGTGCAGCCTGGTGCGATTGCCTCCAGCTTCGGCGCCAACGCCAGCCAGCAGGCCGAACAGCTGATTGACGAAGCCTCGCCCTGGTGGCCAATCCGCGACGGCATCCGCGCCCGTGCCAATGCCTCCCAGAACAACCCTACGCCCACCAGCCACTTTGCCCGCAACCTGCTGGCCGCTGTGCAGCAAAAAAACCGACCGCGCCTACTGCGCATCGGCAATGGTAGCCGCAGCATGCCGTTGCTGGCCGCCCTGGTGCCCAAGGCATTGCTAGAGATGGTACTGAAAAAACGTTTCGGCCTTAATCGCAGCCTCTAGGAGCACACCCAATGAGCGAGCCAAGCGTGCACAGCGTCCCGGTTACCCGCCTGGCCATTGGCGGCGTGGTGGCGGTTATCGTGCTTAACCTGCTACTGCGCACCTTCGTCAAACTCGGCGGCGTACTCAGCACCCTCGTCGTTGCTGCGGTTGTGGCCAGTGGCATGGCCCTGTGGTTTGCCTGGCGCAACCGCCGCGCCCCCCTGCAGGGCGAACGCCGCCGTTTGCTCGCGCTATATGGCGGCATCCTGGCCCTGCTCTATCTGGGTTTATTGGCAATGATGGCGCTGCAGGATGACCCCAGCCCGATGGGACTGCTGATCTTCGGCATGCATTATTTTTGTTATCCGCTGATGGCGTGGGTGGTGTTTGCCAAGGGATTCGGCACTCGCAGCTAAGAAGCCATAACCCGTAGGATGGGTTGAGCATCGCGATACCCATCTTGCTGCGCATTGCTGGCAACCGACGCGACTCAATAGTGATAACGCAACTGCGCAATCAACAGCGCATCACCCTCCACCCGATAAACCATCCGATGCTCGTCATTGATACGGCGTGACCAATAACCCGCCAGGGCGTGCTTGAGTGCCTCCGGTTTGCCGGTGCCGGTAAAGGGGCTGCGCGCCGCTTCCTGGATCAGGGCGTTGATGCGTTTGAGGATCTTCTTGTCGCTGTCCTGCCAGTGGAGGTAATCCTCCCAGGCCTGTTCGGCGAAGATCAGCCTCACTGCGCCAGGCTCCGCTCCTGGCCTTGGCCGCTTTCCAGGCTGGCGACTGCATCAAGCAGGCGCCTGGCATTCTTCGGCGCGCGCAGCAGGTAGGCGGTTTCCTCCAGGGCCTTGTAATCCTCAAGCGAGATCATCACCACCGACTGCTGGCGGTTGCGGGTGATGATCAGCGGCTCGTGATCTTCGCATACGCGGTCCATGGTCTGGGCCAGATTGGCGCGCACGTTGGTGTAGCTGATGGCGTCCATGGAGATACCCTCTGTTTATGTACGCGATACCGTACATAAACAGAGCAAAGCCTGTCTAGGGATTATCTTCAGCGCCGATGAGCGGAGGGCGTAGCCAGAATATTCATGGGGATATGCGTATGGACAACGCGAAGCTTGTCCACCAGCCCGGATGGGGCGGACCGCGCAGCCCGTAGGATCGGTTGAGCAGTGCGATACCCATCGATAATCGCGAGGTCAACACAGCCCGATGCCCTGATGGAAAGCCTGATGGGTATCGCTGCGCTCAACCCATCTACGAGGCGTTGATCGGCTTTAACGCTTGATGGTCTTGAGCAAATCTTGCGGGGTGATATAGCCCACCGCGCCGCCGCTGCTCTGGGCGCTGCCCGGCTGCGGCTGATGGAGGATATGGCCCTTCATCTTGCCGATGATGTGCATCTCGCAAGGCTTGCAGTCGAACTTCAGGGTCAGCACTTCGTCCTGATGGATCAGCTGCATGTCCGAAACCTTGGTGCGCACCCCGGTAACGCCTTTGGCCTGTTTCGGGCACAGATTGAAGGAGAAGCGCAGGCAGTGCTTGGTGATCATCACCGGCACTTCGCCGCTTTCTTCATGGGCCTCGTAGGCGGCGTCGATCAGTTGCACGCCGTAGCGCTTGTAGAAGGTGCGGGCCTTGTCGTTGTAGACGTTGGCGAGAAAGGTCAGGTGCGATTCCGGGTAAACCGGCGCGGGCACGCTGACCGGTTTACGCCCGCCACGTGGGTGAGCGGCAACGCGGGCCTGGGTCAGGGCTTCGATGGCTTCGCGGCGCAGAGCCTTGAGTTGTGAGCCGGGGATAAAGGGCACGCTTTCACAGTCGATCTGCGCGCCAGTGCTGTAATAAATGGTAGTGCCCAGCTTACTCAAGCCATCGGCTAACTGCTCGCGGGCCTGTTCGGCATCCTTGGCGGCGGCAAACGGGCCGGCCAGGCTGACAGTTGCGCTGATGCCTTCATTACTGGTGACGCTCAGGTTCAGCTGGTCGCCGTGCACAGCAACCTGCCAGCTGACTGCAATACGTCGTTCGGCGGAGGTTTTCTGCAGGGCCTGCTGCCAGTTGTGGTCGAGGTTGCGGTTGAGTGGCTGCTGCGGGCGAGCGCGGTGCATGGCCTCGGGCATTTCATTCGGCTCGACGCGGTAGCGGTAGCGCTTCTCGCCGTCCTCATCGAACTCGCCTTTCAGCTCGCAGATATTGCTGCGAAAGCCCACCACTTCGCGCTTGATCAGCACGTTAAGGCCATCGCCGTTGGACAGCGGCGTGTCGGTCACGGCGATCAGGTCGCGCTTGCCGACTTTCTCAACATAACCAACAGAGAGACCGGTAAAGGTCGGCGAATCGAACGCGCCGATGTCCACCTTGCGGTCGGTGACGAAATAGTCGGTGCTACCACGGTGGAAGGTTTTGTCGGTGTCCGGGGTGAAGAAATGCTCGGTGCGACCGCTGGCAGCGCGGGCCAGGTGCGGGCGCTGTTCGAGAATCGCATCCAGCTCGCGGCGGTAGTGCGCGGTGATGTTCTTCACGTAACTCATGTCCTTGTAGCGCCCTTCGATCTTGAACGAGCGCACGCCGGCATCCACCAGATGGATCAGGTTGTCGGTCTGATTGTTGTCCTTCATCGACAGCAGATGCTTATCAAACGCCACCACGCGGCCCTGATCGTCCTTCAAGGTGTAGGGCAAACGGCAGGCCTGGGAGCAGTCGCCGCGGTTGGCGCTGCGCCCGGTCTGCGCGTGGGAGATATTGCACTGCCCGGAAAACGCCACGCACAGCGCGCCGTGGATAAAGAACTCCACCGCCGAATCGACGTTGCGGCAGATGTTGTTGATCTCTTGCAGGTTCAGCTCGCGGGCCAATACCAGCTGCGAGAAACCGGCGTTATCGAGGAAGCGGGCTTTCTCCAGGGTGCGGATGTCGCACTGGGTGCTGGCGTGGATCTCGATGGGCGGAATGTCCATTTCCATCACGCCCATGTCCTGCACGATCAGCGCATCGACGCCGGCCTCGTACAGCTGGCAGATCATCTGCCGCGCAGGTTCCAGCTCATCCTCATGGAGGATGGTGTTGAGGGTGACAAACACCCGCGCATGGAACAGGTGGGCAAACTGCACCAGCTCGGCGATCTCCGCCACGCTGTTGCTGGCGTTGTGCCGCGCCCCAAAGCCTGGCCCGCCGATATACACCGCATCGGCACCGTGCAGGATGGCTTCCTTGGCAATCGCGGTATCGCGCGCCGGGCTCAGGAGTTCGAGGTGGTGCTTGGGCAGGGACATGGTTTGGGTATCAGGCAGTCAATCAGGGCGGGCATTTTACCTCTTATACCGGGTTTGTCTGTGCCCGCTTGGCAGTCACCTCAAACACTGTATAGGCATACAGACAAAGCCTGCGTAGAATCCGCAGGCTATTTATTCACTTAGATTCCATGCGCCCTGCCCCCTCTCCCTAACCCTCTCCCCGGAAGGGAGAGGGGACGGATAGCGACCAACCGACGTTTAAGTGAGCGGCATAACGCTTAGGATTGTCCGATCAAACTGAATCGAGAAATACATGGTGGACTTACAACAGGGCTTTCTGCTGACCCGGCACTGGCGTGATACGCCGGCCGGCACGCAGGTGGAGTTCTGGCTGGCTACCGATAACGGCCCACGGCATATCCGCCTGCCCTATCAACCATCCGTGGCCTTTATTCCGGCGGCGCAGCGCGAGCAGGCCGAAGCGCTGCTCGGCAATGAACGCGGCTTCGAGTTGCGTACGCTGAGCCTTAAGGACTTTCACCAACGCCCGGTGCTGGGCCTGTATTGCCAGCAGCATCACCAGTTGATCGACCTCAGCAAACTGCTGCGCCGCGCAGGCATCGAGGTGTACGAGAGCGATGTGCGCCCGCCGGAGCGCTACCTGATGGAGCGGTTTATCACCGCGCCGGTGCTGTTTGCCGGCACGCCGGACCCAAGCGGCAATGGCCTGCTGCTGGATGCGCAGATCAAGCCCTGTAGCGACTACCGCCCTACCCTCAAGTTGGCATCACTGGATATTGAAACCAATGCCTTTGGCGAGTTGTACTCCATCGCCATCGAGGGCTGCGGCCAGCGCGACGTGTATATGCTTGGCCGCACGCCGGAACAGCCGCCGGAGGTGGATTTTCAGCTGGAATACTGCACCAGCCGTGGCCAGTTGCTTGAACGTCTGAATCAGTGGATGGCGCAGCACGACCCGGACGCGATCATCGGCTGGAACCTGGTGCAGTTCGACCTGCGCGTGCTGCATGAACATGCGCGCAGCCTGGCCATCCCGCTGCGCCTGGGCCGCGATGGCAGCGAGATGCAGTGGCGCGAACATGGCAGCGGCAACGGCCATTTCTTTGCCGATGCGGCGGGCCGCTTGATTATCGATGGCATCGAAACGCTGCGTTCGGCGACCTGGAGCTTCCCCTCGTTCAGCCTGGAAAACGTCGCGCAAACCCTGCTCGGCGAGGGCAAGGATATTTCTACGCCCTACCAGCGCATGGACGAAATCGACCGCATGTTCCGCGAGGATAAACCCGCCCTGGCACGCTACAACCTGCGCGACTGCGAGCTGGTCACGCGGATCTTCGCTAAAACTGCAATCCTCGACTTTCTGCTGGAGCGCGCCACCGTCACCGGCCTGCCCGCCGACCGCAACGGCGGCTCGGTGGCGGCCTTCGAGCACCTGTATCTGCCGTTGATGCACCGCCGCGGTTTTGTCGCGCCGAATCTGGGCGACAACCCGCCGCAAGCCAGCCCCGGCGGATTTGTCATGGAGTCGCAGCCGGGGCTTTATGAGTCGGTGCTGGTACTCGACTACAAGAGCCTGTATCCGTCGATTATCCGCAGCTTTCTGATCGACCCGGTGGGGCTGATCGAGGGCCTGCGCCAGCCGGACGACGCGCACTCGGTGCCGGGCTTTCGCGGTGCGCGCTTCTCCCGCACTCAGCATTGCCTGCCGGCGATTGTCGAGCGGGTATGGCAGGGCCGCGAGGCGGCCAAGCGCGAGCACAACGCGCCGCTGTCCCAGGCGCTGAAGATCATCATGAACGCCTTCTACGGCGTGCTCGGCTCCAGCGGCTGCCGTTTCTTCGACACGCGCCTGGCCTCGTCCATCACCCTTCGCGGCCACGAAATCATGGCCCGTACCCGCGCGCTGATCGAGGCCGAAGGCTATGCGGTGATCTACGGCGACACCGACTCCACCTTTGTCTGGCTGAAACGCCCGCATTCCCAGGAGGATGCCGCGCAGATCGGCCGCGCCCTGGTGGCCAAGGTCAATGCCTGGTGGCGCGAGCATCTGCACAATGAATACGGCCTGGAAAGCGCCCTGGAACTGCAATTCGAAACCCATTACAGCCGCTTTCTGATGCCGACCATTCGCGGTGCCGAAGAAGGCAGCAAGAAGCGCTATGCCGGGATGGTGACGCATGCCGACGGCAGCCACGAGATGATCTACAAAGGCCTGGAAACCGTGCGCAGCGATTGGTCGCCGTTGGCCCAGCAGTTTCAGCGTGAGCTGTATGAACGGATCTTTCTCAACCAGCCCTATCAGGCCTACGTGCGCGACTATGTCGAGCGCACCCTGAATGGCGAGTTGGACGAGCTGCTGGTCTACCGCAAGCGCCTGCGCCGCACCCTCACCGACTACGAACGCAACGTGCCGCCCCATGTGCGCGCCGCACGCCTGGCCGATGAATACAACGCCGCCCACGGCCGCCCGCTGCAATACCAGCGTGGCGGCTGGATCAGCTATGTGATCACCACCGCCGGCCCACAACCGCTGGAAGCCCGCAGCGCCGCCATCGACTACGACCACTACCTGACCCGCCAGCTACAGCCGGTGGCCGACGCCATCCTGCCGTTTGTCGATGATGATTTCGCCACCTTGATCGGTGGGCAGTTGGGGTTGTTTTAGAGACGTTTGTAGGGTGGATGACGCTTCACCCATCCACCAGTTGCGACCCCATGGTGGATGAAAAAAGCATCATCCACCCTACCCGGTTACCCGGCTAACATTTCTTCTTCAACCGTCAGGACGACTCCCATGCTGCACACCCTTGCCGTCGCCAACTACCGCTCAATCAACAATCTGGTGCTGCCGCTGGGTCGGCTCAATCTGGTCACTGGGGCCAATGGCAGTGGCAAATCCAACCTTTATCGCGCCCTGCGCCTGCTGGCGGAAACCGCCCAGGGTGGCGTGGTCAATGCTCTGGCCCGTGAAGGCGGGCTGGATTCCACTTTCTGGGCCGGGCCGGAAACCATCAGCCGGCACATGCTCAGCGGCGAGGTGCCGGTGCAGGGCGGTCCGCGCAAAGAGGCCAAACGCCTGCGCCTGGGCTTTGCCGGTGATGACTTCAGCTATGCCATTTCCCTTGGGCTGCCCGAGCCGAGCTTGTCGGCCTTTGCCCTCGACCCGCAGATCAAGCGCGAATGCATCTGGGCTGGTGCCAGCTATCGCCCCGCCTCGCTGCTGGTGGATCGCGCCGGGCCGATGGTGCGTATACGTGAGGGCCGCAGCTGGCAGGTAATGGCCCAGCACCTGCCGCATTTCGACAGCCTGTTCGACCAGATCGGCAATGACCCCGCCTGCCCGGAAGTGTTCCAGCTGCGCGAACATATCCGCCGCTGGCGCTTCTACGATCATTTTCGCAGCGATGCCGAAGCGCCGGCACGCCTGCCGCAACTGGGCACCCGCACCCCGGTTTTGCACCACGATGGCCGCGACCTGGCAGCGGCGCTGCAGACCATCCGCGAAATTGGCGACCCAGAGGCGCTGAACGCGGCCATTAGCGATGCCTTCCCCGGCGCGCGTTTGCGCATCGATATGCAGGCCGGCGGACGCTTTGCCGTCGAACTGCAGCAGGAAGGCTTATTGCGGCCGTTGTCGGCCAGCGAACTGTCAGACGGCACTCTGCGTTATCTGCTGCTGGTCGCCGCCCTGCTCACGCCACGGCCACCATCGCTGATGGTGCTCAACGAGCCAGAAACCAGCCTGCACCCCGACCTGCTGCCCGCCCTCGGCCGGCTAATTATCGCCGCCTCGCAGCACACCCAGGTCTGGGTGGTATCCCACGCCAGCCGCCTGATCGCCACCCTGGAACAACACCCAGAGTGCAACGCCATCGTCCTGGAAAAACAGCTGGGGCAAACCGTGATCAGAGGCCAGGGCATGCTGGATGAACCCGCCTGGAAATGGCCGGATTAAGCCTTCGCAGCCAGGGCAGTTTGTAGGGTGGATGACGCTTCACCCATCCACCAACTGCTTCCCCCTTGGTGGATGAAAAAAGCGTCATCCACCCTACGCCTCACGCACCACTGCCATCGGCATGGCCTTTGGCTTACGAAACACCAACACATTCCCAAGCATCACCAGCACCAGGCCAAACAGCGCCGGGGCCGTCCATTGGTAGCCCTCGGCAAACACCGAGATATTCAGCGCCACCACAGGGAACAGCACGGTGCAGTAGGCCGCGCGCTCCGGGCCCATACGCCCGACCAGGGTCAGGTAAGCGGTAAAGCCGATCACCGAACCGGGAATCGCCAGGTACAGCAGAGTGCCGACGTAACGGGTATTCCACTCGAAGCCGAACGGCGTGCCGCTGACCAGGCAGATCGCCACCAGCATCAGCGCGCCATAGAGCATGCCCCAGGCGTTGGTGGTCAGGGGCCTGAGCCCAGCTTTCTGCTGCAAGCTGGAGAGCATATTGCCGGCGGAAAAACACAGGGTACCGATCAGCGCCAGGCCGATGCCCAGCAGGGTTTCGTGGCTGGCTTCCTGCCCGGCCAGTTCCGGCCAGAACAACAACGCAAGCCCGGCCAGCCCCAGCGCACCACCAGCCAGCACATTGGCGGCGATCCGCTGCTTAAAGAACAGCCGCGCATTGATCGCATTCCACAGCGTTGCGGTGGAAAAAATAACCGCCACCAGACCACTGGGTATCCACTGGCTGGCGGTGTAGAAGCACATAAAGTTGATGCAGAACAGACACAGCCCCTGCACCAGGCAGATCAGCTGGCCGCGCTTGTCCATTTTTTGCAGACGGCCGCTAAGCAGCAGGATGGCGAACAACACGGCAGCGGCCAGGGCGAAGCGATAGGCGATGGAGGCGGCAATCGCCACTTCGCCGAGTTGCAGCTTGAGGGCGATCCAGGTGGTACCCCAGATCAGCACGGTCAACAGATAGAGCGACAGGTTCATCAACAGACTCCCAGTAGATGGATAAGAGTCTGCGCCCGATCAGCCATGACGCTCTTGCATAAACTTGCGCTTATTATGGCCTGCCACCCTTGGCGGCCACCCTGCGGGCCATCGCGGCACGACATTAAACATGACTACACCACTTGATGCTGCATACGAGGTAGGTTGGCGTTGAGCGCAGCGGCAGCTGCTCGGTGCAACCAGCCTTCAGGACATCTGTGCCAGCGTCTTACGAAAGCGCAGCAGTGCGCCGGCAAAGAACAGCGCGCCGATTGCAGTGATGGCCAGGAACTGCGGCCAGACAGTCGCAAGCCCTGCGCCGCGATAGAGAATCGCCTGCGCCAAATCGACGAAATGGGTGGTCGGCGCCACTAACATAATGTTCTGCACCAGTTCGGGCATGCTCTCACGCGGCGTGGTGCCGCCAGAAAGGATCTGCAGCGGGATCAGCACCAGAATGATCAACAGGCCCAACTGCGGCATCGAGCGCGCGATGGTGCCGAAGAAAATGCCCATTGAGGTGGTAGCGAACAGGTGCAACAGCGCACCACACAAGAACAGCGGCAGCGAGCCGGCAATCGGCACTTGCAGCCAGCCTTGCACCACCAGCAACAGCGACAACGCAGTGGCCAGCAACACCACCAATCCCATCGACCAGACCTTGGCCAGCATAATTTCGGGCGGCGTCACCGGCATCACCAGCAGGTGCTCGATGGTGCCGTGCTCGCGTTCGCGGATCAATGCCGCGCCAGTAAGAATGATCGACAGCATGGTGATCTGGTTGATCACCTCCATCACCGAGCCAAACCAGCTGCGCGTCAGGTTTGGGTTAAACGCGACGCGCACGGCCAACTCCGCTTGCTGCGGCAGGTCGGCCCGGTAGTGGCGCAAGAACGCGCTGACTTCCTCGGCACCGATCATTTGGATATAGCCCGCACCGGTGAAGGCCATGCTCACCTGCGTGGCATCGACGTTGAGCTGGATCGCGGGGCTATGCCCGGCCAGTACATCGCGCTGGAAATCTGGTGGGATATTGAGGGTGAAGGTGTACTGCCCGGAGTCCATGCCGTGATCCATTTCGCTCAGGTCGATACGTTGCGGCGTGCGAAAAAACGGGGGCTGGAAGGCATCAATCAAGCGTGCCGAGAGCGGTGAGCGGTCTTCGTCGACCACTGCAATCGAGGCATTGTGCAGGCTCTCCGGCATGCTGGTGGCGGCCGTAATGATGCCCAGGGTAAAGGCCCAGACAATCAGCAACAGCAGCGCAGGGTCACGTTGCAGGCTGCGCAGTTCCTTGAGCCCCAGGTGAAAGATATTCGCCAGCTGCTCCATCTCAGGCCTCCTGTTTCTTCAGTAGGCTGGTGCACAGTGCCAGCAGGACGGGGATGGTAATCAGCAACGCGATGAAATAGCTGTACAGCTCAGTGAAACCCAGCGCTTTGGAGAACACCCCACGGCTGATGATGAGAAAGTGCGAGGTGGGATAAATCTGGCCAACCAGCGCGCCAAAGCCTTCGAGTGACGCCACCGGGTAGATCAACCCGGAGAACTGGATGGCCGGAATCAGGGTGACGATAGCCGTGCCGAATACCGCAGCAATCTGGCTGCGGGTAAAGGTCGACATCAGCAAACCCATGGCCGTGGCGCAGCTGATGTACAGCAGACCACCCGTCAGCAAGGCCAGTAGGCTGCCCTTGAGCGGCACATCGAACACCCACACCGCCGCGATCACCAGCAATACGAAATTGAGCATACCCAGGGCTATATAGGGCAGTTGCTTGCCAAGCAGAAACTCCAGGCGGGTGACCGGGGTGACATACAGGTTGATGATCGAGCCCAACTCTTTTTCGCGTACTACACCAAGGGCGGTAAGCATTGCCGGAATCAGCATCAGCAGCAGCGGAATCACCGCCGGCACCATGGCATTCAGGCTTTCCACATCCGGGTTGTAGCGGTAGCGCACTTCCAGGGTCGGCAGGGTGCTGCGGGTTGACGCACTGTCCTTGCGAGCCAGCTCCTGCAAGTAGCCGGCATGCAGGCCCATGACATAGCCTTTGATGGTTTCGGCGCGCATCGGCATCGCACCGTCGAGCCACATACCGATCTGCGGCACACCGCCGCGCTTGAGGTCACGGCCGAAGTTGGGCGGGATTTCCACCGCCAGGCTGATCTCACCACTGCGCATGCGCCGGTCCAACTCGTCGTAATCGTGCAGCGGCGCTTGCTCGATAAAGTAGCGTGAGCCGGCCAGGTTGAGCGCGTAGGCCTGGCTGGTGGTGGTCTGGTCCCTATCGAGCACCGCATAGGTGAGGTTCTCAACGTCCAGGCTGATGCCATAGCCGATGATAAACAGCAGCAACAAACTGCCGAGCAACGCCATGCTCCCGCGAATCGGGTCGCGGCGCAGCTCCAGGGTTTCTCGCCGGGTATAGCTGAACAGACGCAACAGGCTGAAGCGCTTGCGTTTCTGCGTATTGGCCTGCGGTGCTGGAGCCGCCGCTTCTGGTGCGGGCTGTTGCGCTTGCTCGCCTACGGCATCCTGCAGGTAAGCGATAAAGGTCGCCTCCAGGGTTGGCAGGCCGCGCTTGGCCATCAGCGCCTTGGGCGTGTCGCTGTCGAGCACCTTGCCGGCATGCATCAAGGAAATACGGTCGCAGCGCAGGGCTTCGTTCATAAAGTGGGTGGAGATAAAAATCGTCACACCATCATCGCGTGACAGATCGAGCATCAGCTGCCAGAACACATCACGAGCAATCGGATCGACGCCCGACGTCGGTTCATCGAGGATCAGAATTTCTGGCTTGTGAATGACCGCTACAGCCAGTGAAAGACGCTGACGAATGCCCAGCGGCAAGCGCTCGGGCAGCTGCTCCATGACGCTGCCAAGGTTGAAGCGTTCGGCCATTTCAGCCACTCGCGCGTCAATCTGCTCGGTCGCAACGTGAAACAGCTGGGCGTGCAGCGCCAGGTTCTGCCGCACACTCAGCTCGCCGTACAGCGAGAATGACTGCGACATATAGCCGACCCGCTTGCGTGTCGCCATGTCGTTAGCATTGACCACCTGACCGAACAGCAGGGCTTGCCCTTCGCTGGCGGGCAACAAGCCGGTAAGCATCTTCATGGTGGTGGTTTTGCCGCAGCCGTTGGAGCCGAGAAAACCGAAGATTTCCCCGCGCTCGATACGGAAGTCGACGTGGTCGACCGCAACAAAATCGCCGAAGCGCATGCTCAGGGCGCGCGCCTCAATGGCAACTTCCTGTTCACCAGCCGGGCGTGGCGGGATAACCAGTTGCTTATGGCCCTGGCGTTTGGCTTCCGGCATCAAGGCGATAAACGCATCTTCCAAGCTTGTGCATTGAGTGCGCTGCAGCAACTCGGCCGGGCTGCCTGCGGCTAATACAGCGCCTTCATCGATGGCGAACAAATGGTCAAAGCGCTCTGCTTCTTCCATGTAAGCGGTGGCCACCAGCACACTCATCTGCGGGCGCTGCCGGCGAATGCGTTCGATCAACTCCCAGAACTGGTTACGCGACAGCGGATCGACGCCGGTGGTGGGCTCATCGAGGATCAGCAGGTCAGGATCATGGATCAGCGCGCAACAGAGCCCAAGTTTTTGCTTCATACCGCCGGACAGCTTGCCCGCCGGCCGCTCACCAAACTCGCTGAGGCCCGTGCTGCGCAGCAGTTCGGCAATACGGGTTTTGCGCTCGGCCTCGGCCTGGCCAAACAGGCGGGCAAAGAAGTCCAGGTTCTCAATCACCGAGAGCGTCGGATAGAGGTTCTTGCCCAGCCCCTGGGGCATATAGGCGATGTGTGGGCACACCTGCCGGCGATGATCGCGGCTGGCCATGTCGCCGCCGAGCACCTCGATCTGCCCGCTCTGGATTTTGCGTGCGCCGGCAATCAGTGCCAGCAGGCTGGATTTGCCCACACCGTCGGGGCCGATCAAGCCAACCATGCACTGCGCGGGAATGTCCAGGCTGACGGCATTGAGGGCGCAGGTTTTGCCGTACTGCAGGCTGACATCATGCAGCTGCGCGACTGGCGCTGCAGGCGCGCTCACTGCGGAACCTTGATCGCCAGTTCTGCAGGCCACTCAGCCTGTGGCTCAAGCCGTAGATAAGCCACGCCGGGCACGCCGGTTTTTACTTGGGTGAGGTGGCGCTGCAGCAGCTCTGGATCAATCCGTGCTTTAACCCGAAACATCAGCTTTTCACGCTCGCTGGCGGTTTCCACAGTTTTCGGGGTGAACTGGGCGACGCTGGCCACGTAGCTGACCTTGGCCGGAATTACATACTGCGGTACGGCATCAATCACCAAACGAACTTCGGCACCCAGCGCCACCCGGCCAGCCTGTTGCTCAGGCAGGAAAAAGGTCATGTAGACATCACTCAGGTCAACCAGGTTAAGCACCTTGCCGCCCGCACCGATCACCTCACCCGGCTCGGCGATGCGGTATTGCACACGCCCTGCCCGCGGCGCCTTAAGCTGACTGTCCTCGATATCGATCTGTAACCGCGCGACGCTGGCTTGGGCGGCCTCCACAGCAGACTGCGCCTCAATCACCTGTGATTGTGCGGCGGCAATGCCCGCCTCAGCCGAAATAACCTGGGACTGTGCGGCCGCCAGAGCGGCCTGGGTGCTTTGCAGCCTGGCAAGGTCGTCATCCAGTTGCTGCTGCGCCATGGCACTGCGTTTGACCAGGATCACGCTGCGGGCGTGGCGCTTTTGCGCGGCAGACACTTCCGCCTGACGCTGGCGTACGATGGCCTGCGCGGTAACTTTCTCACTCTCACGCAAGCGTACCTGGGCACTGGCCGTCAGTTGACTGTTCTGCGCCTGGCGCATTTGCGCCTGGGCCTGCAGCACTTGCGCCTGGAGTACCTGGGTGTCCATGCGCGCAATCACTTGTCCGGCTTCGACGAACTCGCCCTCCTCAACCTCAATACTGGCGATGCGCCCTGGTAGCTTACTGGCCGCGTCAACGTCGGTGGCTTCAATCCGCCCGTTACCGCTGGCGAAGCCATCCCCCAGACCCTCGGGGCGCAGGGTGTACCAAAGCAGGCCAGCGATAACTGCCACGACGGCGACACTGGCGACAGGAAAGATCCATTTTCGGCTGACTGACATAATGACCTTGAGTCTCTAAACAGAGGAATTGGGGGCTACGGTACTCGGCGTCACAGCGCTAGGGCTTTTCCGCAGTAGAACAGTGTCAAGTCCGACAGGCTCCTAGGGCTGTTCAAAACGGCTCAAGCGGCGCCGCAGGTGGCTGTTTTCGGCGCGCAGGTGCTCCAACTCATCAAGCAACTGCAACGCCAGGGCCACACCCGCCCACTCAATTTGCAGTTCAACTTGTAAGCGCAACGCCCGCTTGGCGACGGACAGTGCATGGCCACTAAACCGCCATTGCTCCGGTGTAGCACCACAGGGTTGGACGATGCCGTGTTCGACAATTTCCAACAGCACCGCCTGCGGCAGCTCAGCACACAGGCAGAACTCGTGAATATCTAATTGCAGGCTCTGGCTACTCATCACTGGCTCCACTGCGCGCGCGGATTAAAAGCGGCTTGCTCGGCCAGCTGTGCCCATAACGCGCGCGCAGACTCGTCAGTTTGAGCCGGGATGACGATCTTGAACAACGCATACAGGTCACCCGGTTCGCCGGCCTTGTTGCGCAGCCCCTTGCCTTTGATCCGCAGCCGTTGCCCTGCTTGGGTATTGGCGGGTATGCGCAGGTTGATTTTGCCGCTCAGCGTCGGCAGCGTAACTTGGCTGCCCAGCACGGCTTCCCAGGCCGCCAATGGCACAGTGAGGACCAGGTTGTGCCCCTCAACATCGAACAGTGGGTGGGGCACGAAGTGAATGATCAAGTACAAATCGCCATTGGCGCCGCCACCTAACCCCGGCGCGCCCTGCCCTTTTAGGCGAATGCGTTCGCCATTGCTTACTCCAGGCGGGATTTTGACATTCAAGGTCTTACTGATCGCCGGCAGAGGCTGACCGTCAGGGCTGTATTGCGGGAGTTGGAAGGCAATTGTTTTGGTTTCATCTGCCAAGGTTTCTTCCAGCAGCAGCGGCAGCGCCATTTCAACGTCCTGGCCTCTGCGCGCGCGTTTGCGGCCGGCGTCCTGGAAACGTCCAGCGCCACCAAACAGCGACTCGAAAAACTCGGAATACTCACTGCCAGCGCTGCCACCTTCGGAAAACCCCGCATGACCTGGCGGTTGCCAGCCCGGTGGCGGCTCGAAGGGGCGGCCTTGCTCGGCGTATTTGCGCAGCTCGTCGTACTCAGCGCGCTTTTCGGCGCTTTTCAGCACCTCATAGGCTTCGGCGACTTCCTTGAATTTATTTTCCGCATCCGTTTCCTTGCTGACGTCTGGGTGGTATTTGCGCGCCAGTTTGCGGTAAGCCGTCTTCACGGCTTTGTCATCAGCTCCCGGTTCAAGCCCGAGCACCTTGTAGTAATCCTTGAAGTCCATCGAGCCACCTTGGGTCGTCTACAGACGCATTGCTTGCACCAGTAAACGCTGGTCAGGTGCAAGACGCTTTGTCAGAGATCAAGAGAATTGGCATTACTGAACCCTGGGGCTGCGACGCGCTGCAGGGCTGGTCCTGCACCAAGGCATGAGATGAGATGAGTGGTGCGGCGCGCAACCCACCAGGCAATGCTGCGTACAGCAGTTAACGGGGCATAGCCTATTTTTTATTCCAACACTTCAACAATAGTTGTAGTGTTGTCCCATGGAAAAGATAACCGCCATCAGCATTTTCGAATCCCTGTCATCTGGCCTGCGCCTGGATGTGTACCGGCTATTGGTCAAACAGGGCAGCACAGGCCTGGTCGCCGGCGAAATCGCCACAACCCTGGATGTTCCGCCGACCAATCTTTCATTCCACCTCAAGGCGTTGACCCAGGCCGGGATGCTGACGGTGCAACAGGAGGGCCGCTTCCAGCGCTACCGCGCCAATATCCCGCTGATGCTGGACCTGATCGCCTACCTCACCGAGGAGTGTTGTGCCGGCAACCCGGAGCAATGCGCCGGCCTGCGAACCCAGTCCAGTTGCGCACCTGCAGTGTTACCACCGCTGACCTGAATCAAGTTTGAACATGAGCCGCCGTGCTCTACTGCTGCCGAGTAACATTTCAACAATCGTTGGAGAGTTAAAATGAAAACCCTTGAAGTCTTTGACCCTGCCCTCTGCTGCAGCACCGGCGTGTGCGGCGTTGAGGTTGACCAGGCGCTGGTCAGCTTTGCCGCTGATGTGCTGTGGGCGCGCCAGCAAGGGGCCAGGATCGAGCGTTTCAATCTGGCCCAGCAGCCGCTGATGTTTGCCGAAAACGCCGCAGCCAAAGCCTTTCTGCAACGCTCTGGCCAGGAGGCACTGCCCTTGCTGCTGCTCGATGGCGAAGTGGCCCTGGCCGGGCGTTACCCGAATCGTGGCGAACTAGCCCGCTGGCTGGGCATTACCGAGCCTGTCGACGTCAAAGCACAAACCTCTTGCTGCTCCGGCGGCAACTGCTGCTGAACTCAGGAGAGCTCCATGCACTTTCTCGATCAACCACCACGCTTTCTGTTCTTTACCGGCAAGGGCGGTGTGGGCAAAACCTCGATTGCCTGCGCTACCGCCGTGCGGCTGGCCGCCGAGGGCAAATCTGTGCTGCTGGTGAGTACCGATCCGGCCTCCAATGTCGGCCAGGTATTTGGCGTCAGCATCGGCAATCAAATCACCCGCATCCCTACGGTGGCGAACTTGTCAGCCTTGGAAATCGACCCGCAGGCGGCCGCGCAATTGTATCGCGACCGCATCGTCGGCCCGGTGCGCGGCGTGTTGCCCGAGGCCGTGGTCAAGAGCATCGAGGAGCAGTTGTCCGGTGCCTGCACCACGGAAATCGCCGCCTTCGACGAGTTCACCGCGCTGCTCACCGATGCGGCACTGACTCAGGATTACCAGCACATTATCTTCGACACTGCGCCCACCGGGCACACCATTCGCCTGCTGCAACTGCCCGGCGCCTGGAGTGGTTTTCTCGAAGACGGCAAAGGCGATGCCTCCTGCCTCGGCCCGCTGGCCGGCCTGGAAAAGCAGCGCAGCCAGTACCAGGCTGCGGTAGAAGCCCTGGCCGATCCACTGCGTACCCGCCTGGTACTGGTCGCCCGCGCACAGGCCTCGACCCTGCGCGAAGCCGCACGTACCCATGAGGAACTGGCCGCGATTGGCTTGCGCCAGCAGTACCTGGTAATCAATGGCGTGCTGCCCGCCGCCGAGGCGGCAGAGGATGAACTGGCTGCGGCGATTGTCGCCCGTGAGCAGGCGGTGATCACGGCGCTTCCGAGCGTGTTACAGGCACTACCCCGCGACCAGATCGCGCTCAAGGCCTTCAACCTGGTGGGGCTCGACGCGCTGCAGCAGCTGCTCGACAGCGACGCGCAGCCGATCGCCGCTACTGCCCCAGAACCGTCCGAGCCGCTTGATGCACCAACGCTGGCGACCATGGTCGATGAGATCGCCGCCGACGGCCACGGCCTGATCAT
Organism: Pseudomonas sp. C7.1; assembly: GCF_056312395.1. Lineage (NCBI taxonomy): Bacteria > Pseudomonadati > Pseudomonadota > Gammaproteobacteria > Pseudomonadales > Pseudomonadaceae > Pseudomonas > Pseudomonas sp. C7.1. Next base: position 2,791,097 of record NZ_JBWDTL010000003.1, read on the forward strand.
GGTGATGGGCAAGGGCGGCGTGGGTAAAACCACCCTGGCTGCGGCCGTGGCGGTCGAACTGGCGCAACGTGGGTTGCCGGTGCACCTGACCACCTCGGACCCGGCCGCGCATCTGAGTGAAACCCTGAGCGAGGCGCTGGACAACCTGAAAGTCAGTCGCATCGACCCCCATGCCGAAACCGAGCGCTACCGCCAACAGGTGCTACAAAGCAAAGGTGCCAAGCTCGACGCCCAGGGCCGTGCCATGCTCGAAGAGGATTTGCGCTCGCCCTGCACCGAAGAGATCGCCGTGTTCCAGGCCTTTTCGCGGATCATCCGCGAGGGCGGCAAGCAGTTTGTGGTGATGGACACCGCACCGACTGGCCACACCCTGCTGTTGCTCGACGCCACCGGCGCCTATCACCGTGATATCGCCCGGCAGATGAGCGACAAAGGCGTGCATTTCACCACGCCGATGATGCAGCTACAGGACCCTAAGCAGACCAAGGTGCTGTTGGTGACCCTGGCCGAAACCACACCGGTGCTAGAGGCCGCCGGCCTGCAGGAGGACCTGCGTCGCGCCGGTATCGAGTCCTGGGCCTGGGTGATCAACAATAGCATCGCCGCCGCGAACACCCGCTCCCCCCTGTTGCTGCAACGCGCTGTCAACGAGCGCCGCGAGATCAGCGCCGTTGCCAACATACACGCCCGCCGATATGCCCTGGTGCCGCTGCTTAAGAACGAGCCGGTGGGTATCCACAACTTGCGCGCGCTGGCGCACAGAGAAGAGGTTTGAGTATGAGCGCTACACAGCCTATTGGTTTTTTTGAACGCTACCTGTCGGTTTGGGTAGCGCTCTGTATCGCTGCCGGTATTGGCTTGGGCAGCCTGTTTCCAACACTATTCCAGCGCATGGCCGGCCTTGAGTACGGCTCGGTCAACTTTATCGTCGCGGTGCTGATCTGGCTTATGGTCTACCCGATGATGGTGTCGGTGGACTTCTCCAGCCTCAAACGCATTCACGAGCGGCCCAAGGGGCTGATCATCACCCTGGTGGTCAACTGGCTGATCAAGCCGTTCACCATGGCTGGCCTGGGTGTGCTGTTCTTTCATTATTTCTTTATCGACCTGATCGACCCGACCGATGCCAGCCAATATATCGCCGGTTTGATCCTGCTCGGTGCCGCGCCCTGTACCGCCATGGTCTTCGTCTGGTCGCAACTGACCCGTGGTGACGCCACCTACACCCTGGCCCAGGTGGCGCTGAATGACGTGATCATGATCTTCGCCTTCGCCCCCCTGGTCGCACTGCTGCTCGGGGTCACCGATATTGAGGTGCCTTGGGCGACCCTGATCCTCTCTGTCGGGCTTTATGTATTGATCCCGCTGATCGCCGGGGTATTCACCCGCATCAAGCTCAGCGCCTCGGCCAGCAGTGCAGTCGAAGCCGAACATGCGGTCAGCCGCTTCAACGCCCGGGTAAAACCCCTGTCGGTGCTCGGCCTGCTGGGTACCGTGGTGCTGCTGTTCGGTTTTCAGGGGCAGATCATTCTCGATAAGCCGCTGCTGATTGCCCTGATTGCCGCGCCCTTGCTGATTCAGTCCTACGGCATTTTCGCCATTGCCTACGCGGCGGCGCGAGTATGGAAAGTGCCCTTCAATGTGGCCGCACCCTGCGCCCTGATCGGCACTTCGAACTTCTTCGAACTGGCGGTGGCCGTTGCCATTGGTATGTTCGGCCTCAACTCCGGGGCTGCCCTGGTCACCGTGGTCGGGGTGCTGGTGGAAGTGCCGGTGATGCTGTCGCTGGTGGCCTTCGCCAACCGCACCCAGGGTTGGTTCCCAAAGGAAGCCGTGAAGATAGCGCCCTGCCCCGCCCAAGCCCCTGCTCAAGGAGAACAACGCCATGTTTGAGAAAGCACTAATTGCACTCGATCTGTCACCAGCCGAGCAACCCATTCTGGGCCTCCAGCAAGGTGAACGGTAGCACTGCGGCAAACCTCTGTGAAATCGCCGGGCGCCCGGTGTTGATGGTGCCCTGAAACAGTCGGAGAGCGCGTTGTGACAAACAAAATTCTGTTTTTATGTGTCGCCAATTCATCCCGCAGCCAGATGGCCGAAGGCCTGGCTCGCCAGCTTCTGGGGCCAGGTGTCGAGGTCATGAGCGCCGGCTCACAGCCCGCTCGGGTCAACCCCCATGCCATCGCTGCCATGGCGGATGCCGGCATCGATATCAGCCACCAGACATCGAAGTCAGTGGATAGCATCGACCCTGCTGCTATTGATCTAGTGGTGACCCTCTGTGCCGAAGAGGTCTGCCCGATTATCCCGGGCAAAGTGAAACGCCTGCATTGGCCCATCATCGATCCGGGCGCTACAGATGGCGAACTAATGGCCCGGTATTGGCGAGGGTCACCGCGCCCCGGGTGGCATGCCGCAAGTGCCCGATGATCAGCGTCGTGCTGTGTCCCAGCGTCATAAGCAAAATATCGCTACACCAGAGACTACTCCGAAAGAGACGGGCATTGGCTTATCAGTGATGTCGCTTTGCCAATAGCCTGGAAAGGGGCAGATCAGTGACTGGCATGCCGAGGCAGACCAATGGAAATCAACGCCGCCAGCAGCACAAAGGCCGAGGACACCCACAGGCAGGCTTCTAGGCCATAAGCCTGATACACCCAGCCCGACAGCAGCGTGCCGATCAGCCGGCCGAGGGCGTTGGACATGTAATAGAAACCGACATCCAGCGACACGCCGTCTTCCTTGGCGTAGCTGACGATCAGGTAGCTGTGTAACGAGGAGTTCACCGCAAACAGCGCGCCAAATACCATTAAGCCGCCGAGCAGCACCCCGTGCGCCGACACGTCGCTGTACAACCCGAGTGCAATAAGTGCCGGCACACCGGCCAACACAGCGGCCCACGCGAAGGCGGCACGGCCATCCGGCAACTGGCCGCTGGCTTTACCGGTGATGGCCGGGGCGAAGGACTGCACAATGCCGTAGCCAATCACCCAGGCCGCGAGAAAGCCGCCGACCATCCAGAAATCCCAACCCAATACGCTGGACAGATACACCGGCAAGGCGACGACAAACCACACATCGCGCGCGCCGAAGAGAAACAGTCGCGCGGCGGAGAGGATATTGATCGCCCGGCTCTTGGACAGAATGTCGCGGAACTTCGGCTTGGCCTTGGCCTTGCCCAAGTCCTTCTTCAGCAACACCACACTGGCCAGCCAGATCAGCGCCAGCACGGCGGCCATCAGCAAAACAGCACCGCCGAAACCGAGCAGCGCCAGCAGCGCACCGCCCATAAAAAAGCCCACACCCTTGAGCGCGTTTTTCGAGCCGGTCAGGATCGCCACCCACTTGTACAAGGTGCCCTGCTGGCTGTCCGGCACCAGCAGCTTGATCGAGCTCTTGGCGCTCATCTTGTTCAGGTCTTTGGCGATACCGGACAGCGCCTGAGCGCCCATTACCCAGGGAATCGTCAGCCAGGCTGCCGGCACGGTGAGCATCAACAAGGCCGCCACCTGCAGGCCCAGGCCGATATTCATGGTGCGATTAAGCCCCAGCCGCGCCCCCAGATAGCCGCCGACCAGATTGGTGACCACACCGAAGATCTCATAGAACAGAAACAGCGCGGCGATCTGCAGCGGCGTGTAACCCAGGCTATGAAAATGCAGCACCACCAACATGCGCAACGCGCCGTCGGTGAGGGTAAAGGCCCAGTAGTTGCCGGTGACCAGCAGGTATTGGCGCACTTCGGGGGCTAGGCGGGATAAGGCGTGCATGGGGAGATCCTGTGGTGCCGCATGGAATGTTTGATGGGTATCGCCAAGCTCAACCCATCCTACGGATCTGCGGCGTTGGCGTAGGGCAATGAGATGGACTCCTCCCTCCTACGGCGTCTATGCGCCAGACTGAGGTTGTCACAACCAAACAGCCACGAAGGGAGGAGTCACCATGAAACTTAAGCGAATCGGCATCGATTTGGCAAAACAGGTTTTTCAAGTTCATGGCGTCGATAGCCACGAGCAGGTGAAGTGCCGTAAGCAGCTCAAGCGTTCACAGATGCTGGATTTCTTCCGCCAACAAGAGCCGTGCCTGGTGGCGATGGAAGCCTGTGGTAGTTCGCATTACTGGGCGCGCGAGCTAGGCAAGTTGGGGCATGAAGTGCGGTTGATTGCGCCGCAGTTCGTCAAACCCTACGTCAAGAGTGGTAAGAACGACGCCAACGACGCGGAGGCGATTTGCGAGGCTGCCAGCCGACCCACGATGCGTTATGTCGCGGTGAAGAGTGCCGACCAGCAAGCTGGGCAGTCGGTGCACCGGATCAGAAGCCGGTTAATCAGGGCGCGTACAGCGTTGGTTAACGAGATACGTGGCTTGCTTGGCGAGTTCGGTTTGGTTGCGAGTCGCCAGGGAATAGCGGCCACCCGCGCGTTGCTGCAGCAGGCGCTGGACGAACACCAGACATTACCGGGCGAGCTGCACGAAATGCTGGAGCTCTTGCGTGATGAGCTGCAGGGACAGGATGAGCGAATCAAACAGCTGGACGGCATGCTTCACCGTCAGGTTAAGACGGATGAGCGTGTCCAGCGTTTGCTGCAGGTGGAGGGCGTTGGCCCGATCAGCGCGACTGCCGTGGTGTCTGCAGTGGGTGATGCACGGCAGTTCAGTTCGGGCAGACAGTTCGCGGCCTGGCTGGGATTAGTGCCGAGCCAGCATTCAAGTGGCGGCAAAGAACGTCTGGGGCACATCAGCAAAAAGGGTGACTGTTACCTGCGCACGTTATTGGTCCATGGCGCTCGTGCGGTGCTGAAGACCTGTAAGGAAAAGACGGATCGACGCAGCACCTGGCTGCAGCAGTTGCAGTGTCGACGCAACACAAATATCGCCACGGTCGCCCTGGCGAACAAGAATGCCCGGATCATCTGGGCAATCCTCAGCAAGGGGGAAGACTATCAACCTGCTGAGGCGTAAACCTGAAGTACCCAAGCAGGAATGAAGTGACACCGTAGAAGATCCACCACGATTGCACAGTGACATGCAGTGATGACGAACCGGTCGAGCCGGCATGTGTAAAACCTGCTTTACCCACAGGCCCTCTGTAAACCAAGGCCGCTAGGGCGATCAGGAACACATGAGCGGATATTCATCATGGCTCAAGGCACCCAACGCCTTATTAGAAGCCGGATATACGGAAGCAGTCGTACCTAGGTTCGTTGGATGTGTATTTCACTGGCAAAACGGGAGGAGTCCATATATGGGTTAGCCGAAGGCGTAACCCACCACCCGGCCGCGAGGCCGGCCATACAGGTCATGCCAAACCCACCATCCGCGCCAGCTCCACCGCGCGGTTGGCGTAGCCCCATTCGTTGTCGTACCAGGCGTAGAGCTTCACCTGAGTGCCGTTGACCACCATGGTCGACAGCGCATCGATAACCGAGGAGCGCGGGTCGGTGCGGTAGTCGATGGACACCAGTGGCCGCGCCTCATAGCCAAGAATCCCAGCCAACGGGCCATCAGCGGCGGCCTTGAGCAGTGCGTTAACCTCCTCCACCGTGGTCGCGCGCTCCACCTCGAATACGCAGTCAGTCAGCGAAGCGTTAGCCAGTGGCACGCGCACGGCGTGGCCATTCAGCTTGCCGCGCAGCTCGGGGAAAATCTCGGCAATTGCCGTGGCCGACCCGGTGCTGGTGGGGATCAGACTCATGCTGCAGGCGCGAGCGCGGCGCAGGTCCTTGTGCGGCTGATCGAGAATGCTCTGGGTATTTGTGACGCTGTGGATGGTGGTGATCGAACCGTGGCGAATGCCGAGGTTCTCGTGGATCACCTTGACCACCGGGGCCAGGCAGTTGGTGGTGCAAGAGGCGGCAGTGACGATGCGGTGCTGTGCCGGGTCGAACAGCTGCTGGTTGACGCCCATCACGACATTCAGCGCGCCCTGCTCTTTGACCGGCGCGCAGACCACCACGCGCTTTACGCCTTGGTCGAGGTACGCCTGCAACACCGCAACAGTTTTCATTTTGCCGCTGGCTTCAATCACCAGATCGCAACCACTCCAGTCGGTGTCAGCAATCGCCTTGTTGGCGGTGACGGTGATCCGCTTACCGTCGATCAACACACAGTCGCCTTCACTGCTCGCTTCATGCTGCCAGCGGCCATGTACCGAGTCGAAATTCAGCAGATGCGCATGTGTCGGCGCATCGCCGGCCGGGTCGTTGATCTGCACAAATTCCAGCTCCGGCCAGCCCCAGGCAGCGCGCAGCGCCAGACGACCGATACGACCAAAACCATTGATACCTACCTTGATAGTCATAAACGAACTCCCTTTAGAAAGTGATTAAATATTGCGCGGCGCAAACATAATGATCGCCATGCCAAGCATGGCCACAGCCGCGCCCAGCAGGTCCCAATGGGTGGGACGAATGCCGTCCACCAGCCACAGCCAAATAATTGCCATCGCCACATACACCCCGCCGTAAGCGGCATACACCCGCCCGGCAGCGGTTGGATGCAAGGTCAGCAGCCAGGCGAACAGCGCCAGCGAGGCGGCGGCCGGCACCAGCAACCAGATACTTTTGCCCTGTTTGAGCCACAGGTACGGCAGGTAGCAGCCGATGATTTCGGCCAGCGCCGTGAGGGCGAACAGGCCCAGGGTATTGAGCATACTCATCTCAGTTACCGAACTGGGCGATCCAGCCCGCATGGGCCGGATGCTGAATGGCTTTCGGGCGTAGCGCCTGCACCAGGCTGACGGCCTCGCTGCGCTCAATACCCAGCTCGATGAGGATGCGTGCAGCGATCAGCCCGGTGCGCCCGGAGCCGCCCTTACAGTGAATGGCGATGACTTTGTCAGCCGCCAGCAACTCAGCCATCTGCGCCATAGCCACCGGCCAGGCGGCGTCGAAATCCGCCTGCGGCACCTGCTCATCAGCCACCGGCAAATGCAGCCAGAGCAGATCTTGCGAGGCGCACAGCGCGGGCAAATCGCTGGCGTCGTTTAGCGCCAGTTCGGCAGTCGGCATCAGGGTCAGCACGGCATCGGCACCGGCTTGTTTCAGGGTGTTCAAAGCGCTATCGATGCTGCTGTCCTTGGTGCCAGGGCAAGGCGTGAAAATCAACCGGCCAGGGCGATTGGGGATGCTAAGAAAATCGAAGGGATGGGACATACGGATTGATCCTGAAAATTAAATGGAAGCTTGCTAGATGGAGGCCTGATTAACCCGTTTGGACAGCTGCTCTGCCGACTCCTTGCGCTCGGAGTAGCGGTCCACCAGATAGTCCGCCTGACCGCGCAGCAGCAGGGTGAACTTGACCAGTTCCTCCATCACATCCACCACGCGGTCGTAATAGGCTGACGGTTTCATCCGCCCGGCGTCGTCGAATTCGAGAAAGGCCTTGGCCACCGAAGACTGGTTGGGGATGGTGAACATGCGCATCCAGCGCCCCAGCACGCGCATCTGATTTAGCGCATTGAAGGACTGCGAGCCGCCGCTGACCTGCATCAGCGCCAGGGTCTTGCCCTGGCTCGGCCGCACCGCGCCCATGCTCAGGGGAATCCAGTCGATCTGCGCTTTGAACACCCCGGTCATCGCGCCATGGCGCTCCGGCGAGCACCAGACCATGCCCTCGCTCCACTGCGCCAGCTCGCGCAACTCCTGCACCTTGGGGTGATCCTCGGGCGCGTCGTCCGGCAGCGGCAGGCCGCTAGGGTTGAAGATGCGCGCTTCGGCGCCAAATTGCTCAAGTAGACGCGCAGCTTCCTCGGTCAGCAGACGACTGTAGGAGCGCTCTCGGTTGGAACCGTACAGCAGCAGGATGCGCGGTTTATGCGCGGCGGGCGGTTGCGCCAGTTTTTCCTGGCTCGGCAGATCAAGCAATTCGGGGTCGATATTTGGCAGTTCGGGGTTCATGGTCTTGCTCCGCAAAACAGTGGTTCAGCAGCACACGCGGCGCGATCAGGGCGGTCACCCATGCTGTGCAGGCGCAGGCGATCTTCAGCCAGCTGCGGGTCATCCGCCGTGAGCATCTGGGCCAAAATCTGCCCGACCCAGGCTGGCAGCTGCGGGTGCACGCGGTAGTAAACCCATTGCCCGGCGCGGCGATCCTGCAACAGGCCACAGCTGCGCAGCTGGGCCAGGTGGCGGGAGATCTTCGGCTGGCTTTCCTCCAGGGCCGCAGTCAACTCGCAGACGCACAGCTCACCTTCCTGGGCGATCAGCTGGGTCATGCGCACGCGGGTCTCGTCGGCCAGGCACTTGAACAGGGTGACGGGGGCGAGCATCTGCACAGGTACGCTGGCTTTACTTTTGACCAGCACGAACATCTTGATGCGTTCATGGATCTGTTGCAGGCAGTGCTTGTAGGCATTCTTCTGTCGGCTGCCGGCCGGGTCCTCGAAATCCCAGGCGATATATTCGCCAGCACCGGGCAAGGTACTGCACTCGAAGGCGGACTTGTCACACAGGGTGATCACATAGTCGAACTGCTGGCCGTCGAAATTTTCCAGAGGTTTGCTGTGCAGATCCTCGGTGCTCACCCCCAGCTGCTCCAGCGCCAGGCGCGCGCGCGGGTCCACCTCGTCGGGCTGAGTGCCGGCGCTAAAGGCCTCATAGCCGTCAGGATCGGTATGGCGCAGCAGCGCCTCGGCCATCTGCGAGCGGGCGGCGTTGGCCACGCAGAGGAACAACACGCGGGTCTTTTGGCTCATGGCGATGGTCGTCATGCAAATACGGTTTGGTGAATATATTGATAACCGTATATCTTGTAAACCGCATATCCTGATGCCTGACCCGAGATCAACCAAGGAGCGACTGCATGCCCGCGAATGAGCCAGTGGATGTTCTGATTATCGGCGGCGGCCAGGCTGCTCTGGCCACCGCCTACTTTCTGCGGCGCACCCCGCTGTCGTTTTTGCTGCTGGATGATCAGGCGCAACCTGGCGGCGCCTGGCAGCATGGCTGGGATTCGCTGCGGCTGTTCTCCCCGGCCACCTGGAGTTCGATTGCCGGCTGGCAGATGCCTAATCCGGAACCCGGCTACCCGCACCGCGATGCAGTGATCGACTACCTTGCCCAGTACGAGGCGCGCTACCAGCTGCCGATTGTGCGACCCGTGCATGTCGATTCGGTGACCCGCGACGACGAGCTGTTTGTGGTACAGGCCGGCACCCAGCAATGGCGTTGCCGCGCCCTGGTCAGCGCTACCGGCACCTGGAGCAAGCCGTTTATCCCCGCTTACCCCGGCGGTGCAGAGTTTGCCGGCCAGCAGCTGCACTCGGCGCAGTACCGCGACCCGCAAGCCTTTGCCGGCAAGCGCGTGCTGGTGGTGGGCGGCGGCAACTCTGGGGCGCAAATTCTCGCCGAGGTTTCGACCGTGGCCGAGACTCTGTGGATCACCCCCGAACCGCCGGCCTTTCTGCCCGATGAGGTCGATGGCCGGGTGCTGTTCGAGCGCGCCACCGAGCGCTGGAAGGCCCAACAGGAAGGCCGCGTAATCGATCAGCCAGTGGGTGGCCTGGGCGATATCGTCATGGTCGAACCTGTACGCGATGCCCGCGAGCGCGGTGTGCTGGTGGCCGAGCGGCCGTTCCAGCGTTTTAGTGCGGACGGCGTGGAATGGGCCGATGGTCGCCGTGAGGCGGTGGACGCGGTGATCTGGTGCACCGGCTTTCGCCCGGCGCTGGATCATCTGCATGGTCTGGATGTGCTGGAAGCCGATGGCAAGATCGCCGTCGACGGCACCCGCGCCTGCAAGCAACCCGGATTATGGCTGGTCGGTTATGGCGAATGGACCGGCGCGGCCTCGGCCACCCTGATCGGCGTCACCCGCACCGCGCGCAGCACGGTCAATGAAATAACAGCAGCCCTACAGGGCGACTTGGATCAATAGCAGACCACCCGAGCGCCGCTAGACTCGGCGCTCAGCAGCAAGGAAATCGCCCAGGTGAATATCCGGTGGGGCTACTGATCTGGGTGATGATCACCCCATGCTGATGAAGATTGATTTCAGCGCCATTGGCGAGGTCTACCAGCAGCGCCAGGGTGATCGAGTTCCCAGTGATGCTCTGGTTGGTGAGCATGATCAATAAAAGCAAAAGCTGGAACGAGCGCGCCCCGGTACACGACTAAGGAAGCCCCATGGAACTGTTCAAATGGCTGAATGACCAACTGCTGCGCATGGACTGGCTCGCCTGGCTGGTACGCGTGCTGCTGGAAGATGGTTTTGGTATGGACATGGCCAGCCGGACCGGCGCTAGCCTGCACTTTTTTATCTATGACGTGATCAAGATATTTATCCTGCTGGCCGTGCTGATCTTCAGTATCTCCTGGGTGCAGAGCTATTTTCCGCCTGAACGCACGCGGCGCATTCTCGGCGGCATGAGCGGCTTCAAGGCTAAGCTCACCGGCGCGTTGCTCGGCACCATCACGCCGTTCTGCTCCTGCTCGTCGATCCCGCTGTTTATCGGTTTCACCAGTTCCGGCCTGCCGCTGGGGGTGACCTTCGCCTTTTTGATTTCCTCACCGCTGGTGGACCTGGCTTCGGTGATTCTGCTGGCGAGCATCTTCAACTGGTCGATTGCTATCGCCTATGTGCTGATCGGCCTGGTGCTAGCCGTGCTCGGCGGCACGCTGATCGGCCGGGCAAAAATGGAGCGTTACGTCGAAGCCTTTGTCATGCACAACCCGATGCTCGACATCCCCCAGGCAGAACTGACGCGGCGCGACCGAGCCGAGTTCGCCTGGGCTCAGGTCAGCGATATTTTCCGCCGGGTCTGGCTGTATGTGCTGATTGGTGTGGGCATTGGTGCGGCGATCCATAACTGGATTCCGGCGGACTGGATCGAAGCGCTGCTGGGGCAGGACAACTGGTGGTCAGTGCCATTGGCCACCCTGGTAGGCGTGCCGATGTATGCCGACATCTTTGGCACCCTGCCGATTGCCGAAGCGCTGGTCGCCAAGGGCATCGGCCTGGGCACGGCGCTGGCGTTTATGATGGCGGTTACCGCGCTGTCGCTGCCGTCACTGATCATGCTCAAAAAGGTAGTCAAGGCACCGCTGCTTGCCTTGTTCTTCGGCATCGTCACGGTCGGCATTGTGCTGATTGGCTATCTGTTTAACGCGTTCGCCTATCTGTTTATCTGATTTTTATCCCAAACCAGGAGCAAGCCATGATCATCAAAATCCTCGGTACCGGCTGCAAGAAGTGCATCAGCCTGACAGAAAACACCCAGGCCGCCCTCGCTAATCTGGGGCGCGAGGCGCAGGTGCTGAAGGTCACCGACTTTGCCGAAATCGCCGCCCATGGCGTGATGTCGACGCCAGCCCTGGCGATTGACGACAAGGTGGTATCGGTCGGCAAGGTACTAACAGTCGGCGAAGTGGAAAAACTGCTCAACGCCTGAGTCGTCTATTGCGGCCACCCGCTTGCACAATCTTGCGCATTTCTCCAGTCGGGGGCTGGCAGCCGATGCGGGCCGGCGTAGCATGGCGCGACGGAGGATTTATGTCGCACCTTGAGCACCTACAGGTTTTCCAGAGCATGCACAGCTCGCCCAACACTCAGCTGCACGGCAGCGCCGAGCTGGGCGATGGGCTGGCGGCGGCCGTATGGAGCAACCGCCATGATGCTCGCGACTATGAGGCCCCTAGCCACCACACACTGTCCTGCTACCTGGCCGGCGGTACCGGCACCTTTCGCCGGGAAAGCCCGCACAGCCGGGGAGCGCCAGACAAGCTGTGCATCCTCCCGGCCGGCCATCAGTCAGAGTGGGTGATCAACGGTGAAATCCATCTGGCCCATCTGTATATCAGCCAGGAGCAGTTCGCCCTGGCGGCCGTTAACCTGCTGGATCGTGAGCCACGGGAACTGGAGCTACGTGAAGGCACTTTTCTGGATGATGCGCAGCAGGCCCGACGTTTTCGCCAGCTCAGCAGCATGGACTGGAGCGAGCCGGGTGAACGCCTGCTCAGCAGCAGCCTGGCCCATGAGCTGGTCAGCCACGCCCTGCTGCATCAGGTCGGGCGGCGCGAGGGGCTGCGCCTGAGGGGCGGTCTGGCACCCGTGCAGCGCCGGCGGGTACGCGAATTTATCCAGGCCAACCTCAGTGAGCCGCTTAGCCTGGGCCAGTTGGCAGAGCTGTGCGCGCTGTCCGAATACCATTTCGCGCGTATGTTTCAGCTCAGCTTCGGCCTGCCGCCGCATCGCTATGTACTGGCGCAACGCCTGCGCCATGGCCAGCAGTTGCTGCAACACAGCACGCTGCCACTGGCTGATGTGGCGCTGGCCTGTGGTTTTGCCAGCGCCAGCCATTTCAGTAACCGTTTCCGTCAGGCCTTCAGCACTACACCGGGGCAGTATCGCCAGGCATTCAGCGGCTAGCACCTAATTCACCGCGAGCTGTGCCAGAATCCTCGGCTGTACTCCAGATACATCGCCATTATGCCAACTCACACCTACTGCCTCGCAGGGCGCAGCTGATGCCCCTGGATCTGCTGCATATCCGCCTGGAAGACTGGCGCGCGGAATTCGGCGTGGGCGATTTGCAGCGCGGCCAGGGCTATGCCGCGCAAGGCCGCAGCCGCCTGCTCAGCCTCAAGGGCAGTACCCTGCTGGCCAGCTGCCGGGGCTCTGGGGCGCAAACCTACCAACAGCGCATCACCCTGCACCATTATGGCCAGGGCTGGGGCGTGACCGGCCATTGCAGCTGCCCGGTGGGCTTCAACTGCAAACACGTGGCCAGCGCCCTGCTCACCCTGCAAACCCAGCAGGAGCAAGGCGTCGACCTCTCGCCGCTGATCGTCAGCAGCCCAGAAGCCCGCGAAGAGAGCCTGGAGAATCTGCAGCCCAGCCCCGTGCTAAGCCTCGGCAGCCTGGTGCGTGTGCACTTCGATGCGCGTAAGGGCCGTATGCAGGAACAGACCCAGCACCGCGCGGCCTTGGCCTTCGATTATCAGGGCCATCTGGCATCTGGCAAACAAGGCAAAGACCTGCTGATCAAGCAGAGCGCCCAGCACAGCCTGCGCATCGTGCGCGACACCAGCAGTGAAGCCCTGCTGCGCAAACGTCTGGAGCAAACCGGCCTGCAAGTGGCGCTACGCCAAAGCGAAGCCCTGCCGGAAAGCGCCGGCGAAGCTTACGAGCACCCCAATGACGCCGCCTGGCTGCAGTTTGTCCGTGAGCAATTGCCGCAGCTACGTGAGGAAGGCTGGCAGATCCGCATACAGCCGGACTTCCAGTTCAACCTGACGCCCGTGGATGACTGGTACGCCGAAGTCGAGGAAGACCCCGAGCAGAACTGGTTCGATCTGGAGCTGGGTATCGAGGTGGAAGGCCAGCGCATCAGTCTGCTGCCGATTCTGCTGCAGGCGATTCGCCGCACGCCCTGGTTGCTCAATGGCGAGGCCCTGAACAAGCGCGATGATGACGAGGTGCTACTGGTCAGCCTGCCGCACAACCACAAGCGCGTCGCCCTGCCCTTCGCCCGTCTCAAGCCGTTGCTGGCCACCCTCGGCGAGCTGTTCTTCCGCGAGCCCGGCGAATCCAACCAGCGCCTGCGCCTGTCGCGCCTGGATGCCGCACGCCTGGGCCAACTGGAGCAGGGCCCGCGCCTGAACTGGCGAGGCGGCAGCCAGCTACGCGACTTCGCCGAACGCCTGCAGCGCCTGGAGAGCGCCACCTTGCAAGCGCCCGCCGGCCTGCAAGCCGAGCTACGGCCCTATCAGCTGCAAGGCCTGGCCTGGATGCAAGGGTTGGCCGAGCTGGAAGTCGGCGGCCTGCTTGCCGATGACATGGGCCTGGGCAAAACCCTGCAGACCCTCGGCCATATCCTCTGCGAGTTCAACGCCGGGCGTTTGCAGCAGCCGGCGCTGATCGTTATGCCCACCAGCCTGATTCCCAACTGGCAGGATGAAGCCGCGCGCTTTACCCCACAGCTCAAGGTGCTGGCCCTGCACGGGCCAAAACGCCGCGCACTGTTTAAGCAGATCGATGAACACCAGATCATCCTCACCACCTACGCCCTGCTGCCGCGCGATCTCAAGGCATTGAGCGACTACCGTTATCGCCTGCTGATTCTCGATGAAGCGCAGAACATCAAGAATCCGCGCAGCAAGGCCGCCGTCGCCGCCGGGCAACTGCAGGCCGGGCAACGCCTGTGTCTGACCGGCACGCCGCTGGAAAATCACCTGGGCGAGTTGTGGTCGCTGTTCAACTTCCTGATGCCCGGCTGGCTCGGCGATAGCAAGAGCTTTACCCGCGACTACCGCACGCCGATTGAAAAGAACGCCAACCAGCTACGCCTGAGCCACCTGACCGGGCGGATCAAGCCCTTTATCCTGCGCCGCACCAAGGAGCAGGTGGCCAGCGAACTGCCGCCGAAAACTGAAATCACCCACTGGGTCGAACTCAGCGCGGCGCAGCGCGACCGCTACGAAACTTTGCGCCTGGCTATGGACCAGAAGGTCCGCGCGGAAATCGCCCGCCAGGGTTTGGCGCGCAGCCAGATCGTGATTCTTGAAGCGCTGCTGCGCCTGCGCCAGGCCTGCTGCGACCTGCGTCTGCTTGGAGAGGAAGGCGATAGCAGCCTCACGAGTGCGGACTCCGGCAAGCTCAGCGGCCTGCTGGACATGCTTGCAGAGCTGTTTGCCGAAGGCCGGCGGGTGCTGCTGTTCTCGCAGTTCACCTCGATGCTGGCGCTGATCGAAGCCGAATTAAAGGCGCGCAATATCCCCTACGCCAAACTCACCGGCAGCACCCAGGACCGCCGCACCCCGGTGCAGCAGTTCCAGGCCGGTAAACTGCCGATCTTCCTGATCAGCCTGAAAGCCGGTGGTTCCGGCCTGAACCTGACCGCCGCCGACACGGTGATCCACTTCGATCCCTGGTGGAACCCCGCCGCCGAAGCTCAGGCCAGCGACCGCGCCTACCGCATCGGCCAGGACAAGCCGGTGTTCGTCTACAAACTGATCGCCCGTGGCAGCGTCGAAGAGAAGATCCAGCAGCTGCAGCAAGCCAAAGCCAACCTGGCCCGAGGCGTACTGGAAGGCGGCAGCCAAACCCAGCTGCAGCTCAGCGAAGACGACCTGCAGGCGTTGTTTGCGCCGTTAAGCGACTGACCCGCTTTTAATCGTCGCTCTGCGTATCGTCTTTCTCAGCCGCCTCATCCGCCGAATTGCGTTTGCGCTTTGGCCCATCGGCCTGCACTGCAGGAAAGCGTGAGGAGGCGTAGCGCACCACAAAAATCGCCACCGCCAACAACAGAATCGCCCCAGACACCATCACCACGCCCATGTCGGGTTTGTGGTTGTGTGAGATGTCGGAAATCATCAGGCGGGTCAGCGCGGTAATCGCCACATAAATCATGAAGCGGATCGGCATGTGGTTGGTCTTGAAATAGATACCCACCATCGCCGCCAATTCCAGATAGATAAACAGCAGCAGGATGTCATCTACGGTGATCTGGCCCTTATCCAGCATACCCAGAAAGGCCATCACCGCCGCCCAGGCGGTGACTGCACCAATGGCGAACAACGCCAAGTAGTGGAACGCCTCCATCAGCAGATTGCCCAGCGATTCCGCCAGCCCATGCATGCGTTCGCGCATCTGCTCAGCCCAGTTTGGCTTACCCATAAAAGCTCCTAAAAGATCAAAAATAACGACAGCACCGCGCGCCATCATCCAACAATGCCAGTAGAAAACAATGCCAGTAGAAGAAGCTTGCTGCGGGCGAAAAAACACCTGCAACCGCCGCGCCATGCTGGCGACTGGCGGTTGCACGCTGAAGAATCGGCTATGTTGATAGCCGGCATAGCAATTGCTGCTGGCCAAATGCAGACGAGTTCTTTATGCTCGCAAACACTGTACAAATAAACAGTTTATTGCAACCTATCAGCGTGAAGGCGTAGAGGTGATGAATGGCCGTCGAAGTGGTGTACCGCAGCAGCCGGGATTTGGAGCGTTTATTCATGGATAAAGCCGAAGCCGACCGTCATGACAAAATGCTCGAACTGGCCGAGTTGCTCACCGAGGTGCTGCAAAAAGCCGTGCCATCGCTGAATGAAGCCCAGGGTGAAGAGCTGGGGATTTATATGGCGAAGAACCGTGACATCTTTGCCAAGGCGTTCAAAAACCAGCCGGACGCCTTGAGTGAACTGAACGAACCTGCTGCCGAGTAACGCTAGCGGCAGTAAACAAAACCCCAGTCAATGACTGGGGTTTTGCGTTTCTGGCAGCTCACCCAATCAAGCGCAGGTTGGGTCGGGCGGCGCTCCGTTAAGGAGCGCAGCGACGAAGCCCAACGAAATACGCCAATCCCTGTTGGGTTTCGCTGCGCATAACAATCCACTGGACGAAGCCCCGGCGCTTGACTACAAAGCCAGAGACATCGGGAGATTGTTATGACCCCACGCGCCGCCTGCCTTGCCTGCCTGGAACAGAACCCGCCTGCGCTGTTCGAGGCGGCGCTGTGGATTGCCGTGGAGCACCAGCCAACACTGCAACCGGCGGATGTGCTGCAACGGCTAAACGGCCTGCAACAGCAGGTCAGCCAGGGCTTGCCTAACCTGCCGCCGCAGGAACTGGCGCAACCGCTGCTGCGCCGACTGAGTGAGCTGGATTTTCATGAAGACGATGAACGCCCGCTACGGCCAAGGGCGGCGCTGCTGGATCAACTGTTGTTGCGCCGTCGCGGTCAACCGTTATCCCTGGCCCTACTGGCACTGGAGCTGGCCAGGCGTTTGGGGATTCCGTTGCAGGGGGTGAATTTTCCCGGCCACTTTCTGCTACGCGTACCAGGCGCCGATCATCTGCTCGACCCGTGCAGCGGCCGCCGTCTGTATACCCGCGAATGCCGCGAGCTGCTGCAACGCCATCTGGGCCCAACTGCCGAATTAAGCGCCAACCAACTGCAGCCTTGCGATGCGCGCAGCATGTTGCAGCGCCTGTCGCGCAACCTGCGGCAACTGCATCAACTGGATGATGACCCACTGGCCGCGCTGCGCGATGCCGAGCGCGTGCTGCTGCTCGGTACGCCAACCCCGCACGATCACTTGGCCCGCGCGGATATCTATCAACTGCTCGATTGTCCGCAGGGCGAGCGCTTCGATCTGCAGTGCGCCCTGTTGCTCAGCGATGACCCGGCGCAACACCTGCAACTTAATCAGCGCCTGCGCTCGCTCAGCGACAGCCCGGCGCTGCACTAGCAGGCCGTTGAAAAATGTAGGCGAGGCAGCTGAGATAAGGCGAAAACAGGCAAAAGCGGAATTTACGCGTTATCGATAAGCATTTGACTCGCTTCGCACCCCACCGGGGCCGCCGACAACTGTATCGATTTAAATACATCGTATTGAAAGCGACACAAAGCGTTCAACCCTCGACGCCAGAGCCTTTGCACTGCTCTTTATGGTTGAATCGGCCATTCTCGTATCGAAACCGATACAAGCACCACTGAACTGAACCACTCAAAACAACTTAACTTATTGTTTTTATTGATAAAAATCATAATGGCACCTACCTTGCTAAGGTCTTTGCACCTTACGCTTGTGCCCGGCACGCGCGTCCAGCACATCGCCCCCAGCAGAAAGGGCGAGTCACCACACTTGAGGAGTTCACATGAGCGAATTGCGTTTTACCGTTGAGCACGAATGGCTGCGTCAGGATGCCGATGGCCTGGTGACCGTGGGCATTACTGCCTATGCCCAGGAAGCCCTGGGTGACGTGGTATTCGTGCAGCTGCCGGAAGCCCAGAGCTACGCCGAGGGTGACGAAGTGGCAGTGCTGGAATCGGTAAAAGCGGCGAGCAATATCGCCATGCCGCTGGACGGTGAGGTGGTTGAGGTGAATGGCGAGCTAGAATCCAGCCCTGAGCTGGTCAACGAAGATCCCCTGGGCAAGGGCTGGTTCTTCCGTTTCCGTCCGGCCAATGCCAGCGCGGTAGCCGACCTGCTCGACCAGGCCGCCTACGAGCGCCTGCTCAACGCCAATGCTGACGCCTGAGAGAGTGTGATGACCAACATGGCCAACATAAGTACCCAGAACGAATTTGTCGCCCGCCATATCGGCCCACGTGACACCGATACCGCTGCCATGCTCGAACTGCTCGGCTACGCCAGCATCGACGCGCTGACCGATAACGTCATCCCCGAGAGCATCAAGGGCACCAGCGTGCTGGGTGTTCAGCCGGGCCTGTCGGAAGCCGACGCCCTGGCCAAGATCAAGGCCATCGCGGCCAAGAACCAGCAGTTCAAAACCTATATCGGCCAGGGCTATCACGGCACCCATACGCCAAGCCCGATCCTGCGCAACCTGCTGGAAAACCCGGCCTGGTACACCGCCTACACCCCGTATCAGCCGGAAATTTCCCAGGGCCGTCTGGAATCGCTGCTGAACTTCCAGACCCTGATCAGCGACCTCACCGGTATGCAGATCGCCAACGCCTCCCTGCTCGATGAAGCCACCGCCGCTGCCGAAGCCATGACCTTCTGCAAGCGCCTGTCGAAGAACAAGGCCAGCAACGCCTTCTTCGCATCCATGCACTGCCACCCGCAAACCCTCGACGTGCTGCGCACCCGTGCCGAGCCGCTGGGCATTGAAGTGGTCATCGGCGACGAAGCTGCAATCACTGATGCCAGCGCCTACTTCGGCGCGCTGCTGCAATACCCGGCGAGCAATGGCGACATCTTCGATTACCGCGAACTGATTGAGCGCTTCCACGCTGCCAATGCCCTGGTGGCCGTCGCCGCCGACCTGCTGGCCCTTACCATGCTCACTCCGCCGGGCGAATTCGGTGCCGACGTGGCCCTGGGCAGCGCGCAGCGCTTTGGTGTGCCGCTGGGCTTCGGTGGCCCGCATGCCGCCTACTTCGCCACCCGCGACGCATTCAAGCGCGATATGCCAGGCCGTCTGGTCGGCATGTCGATCGACCGTTTCGGCAAGCCGGCCCTGCGCCTGGCCATGCAAACCCGCGAGCAACATATCCGCCGCGAGAAGGCCACCAGTAACATCTGTACCGCCCAGGTGCTGCTGGCCAACATCGCCAGCATGTACGCCGTGTACCACGGCCCGAAAGGCCTGACGCAGATCGCCCAGCGTGTACACCAGTTCACCGCGATTCTGGCCAAGGGCCTGCGCGCCCTGGGTTACAGCGTCGAGCAGGAATTCTTCTTCGACACCCTGACCCTGGCCACCGGCGGCAAAACCGCTGCTCTGCACGCTGCTGCGCGCAAGGCCGGGATCAACCTGCGTGAAGTAGACGGCGAGCGCCTGGGTCTGTCCCTGGATGAAACCAGCGACCAGGCCGCAGTCGAAGCGCTGCTGGCGGTGTTTGCCGAGGGCAAGGCTGTTCCTGCCTTCGCTGAGCTGGCTGCCGGCGTGATCGCCCAGCTGCCAAAAGGCCTGCTGCGCGAAAGCGAAATCCTCAGCCACCCGGTATTTAATCGCTACCACTCGGAAACCGAGCTGATGCGCTATCTGCGCAAGCTGGCCGACAAGGACCTGGCCCTGGACCGCAGCATGATCCCGTTGGGCTCCTGCACCATGAAGCTCAACGCCGCCAGCGAGATGATCCCGGTGACCTGGGCCGAGTTCGGCAACCTGCACCCCTTCGCCCCGGTTGAGCAGAGCCAGGGTTACACCCAGCTGACTACTGAACTGGAAGCCATGCTCTGCGCGGCCACCGGTTACGACGGCATCTCCCTGCAACCCAACGCCGGCTCCCAGGGCGAGTACGCCGGCCTCCTGGCCATCCGTGCTTACCACCTGAGCCGTGGCGATGATCAGCGCGATATCTGCCTGATCCCGCAATCGGCCCACGGCACCAACCCGGCGACCGCCAGCATGGCCGGTATGCGCGTGGTGGTAACCGCCTGCGACAGCAGCGGCAACGTCGATATCGCCGACCTCAAGGCCAAGGCCGAAGAGCACAAGGAGCGTCTGGCCGCGCTGATGATCACCTACCCCTCGACCCACGGTGTGTTCGAAGAAGGCATCCGCGAAATCTGCGCGATCATCCACGACAACGGCGGCCAGGTGTATATCGACGGCGCCAACATGAACGCCATGGTCGGCCTCTGCGCCCCAGGCAAGTTCGGCGGCGACGTTTCGCACCTGAACCTGCACAAAACCTTCTGCATCCCCCACGGCGGTGGCGGCCCAGGCGTTGGCCCGATTGGCGTCAAATCGCACCTGATTCCATTCCTGCCCGGCCACGGCCATATGGCCCGCAAGGAAGGCGCAGTCAGCGCCGCGCCGTTCGGCAGCGCCAGCATCCTGCCGATCACCTGGATGTACATCAGCATGATGGGCGGCGAAGGTCTCAAGCGCGCATCGCAGATGGCCATTCTCAACGCCAACTACATCGCCCGCCGCCTGGAAGAGCACTACCCCGTGCTGTATTCGGGCGAAGGCGGCCTGGTGGCGCACGAGTGCATTCTGGATATCCGCCCGATCAAGGACAGCAGCGGCATCAGCGTTGACGACGTGGCCAAGCGCCTGATCGACTTCGGCTTCCACGCGCCGACCATGTCCTTCCCGGTGGCCGGCACCCTGATGATCGAGCCGACCGAGAGCGAATCCAAGGAAGAACTGGACCGCTTCTGCGACACCATGATCGCCATCCGCGAAGAGATTCGTGCGGTGGAAGCCGGTAGCCTGGACGCCAACGACAACCCGTTGAAAAATGCCCCGCACACCGCCCTGGAACTGACCGGCGAGTGGACTCACGGCTATAGCCGCGAGCAGGCCGTATACCCGGTGGCCAGCCTGATCGAGGCCAAGTACTGGCCGCCGGTCGGCCGCGTGGACAACGTGTTCGGCGACCGCAACCTGATCTGCGCCTGCCCGTCCATCGAGGCGTATCAGGACGCGTAAGGCGATGTAAACGTAGGATGGGTTGAGCGCAGCGATACCCATCACCGCATACTCATCATCGATGGGTTACGCGGCGCTCAAGAGCGGTGTCGTGGCATGTTCAGTGCCATACGCCGCTAACCCATCCTACGGTTTTGTTTACCCCAGAATTTCGACTCACCTCTACCCGAGGCGGGTTAGCTGCACCTCATATAAAAACCAGAGGGCCTCACCATGTTTAGCAAGCACGACCAACTGCAGGGCTACGATGACGCCCTGCTCGCCGCGATCAACGCCGAAGAGCAGCGCCAGGAAGACCATATCGAGCTGATTGCCTCGGAAAACTACTGCAGCCAGCGCGTCATGCAGGCCCAGGGCAGCGGCCTAACCAACAAGTACGCCGAAGGCTATCCGGGCAAGCGTTACTACGGCGGCTGCGAGCATGTCGACAAGGTCGAGGCCCTGGCCATCGAGCGTGCCAAGCAGTTGTTCGGCGCCGACTACGCCAACGTGCAGCCGCACTCCGGTTCTTCCGCCAACAGCGCGGTGTACCTGGCGCTGCTCAATGCCGGCGATACCATCCTCGGCATGAGCCTGGCCCACGGCGGCCACCTGACCCACGGCGCCAAGGTGTCGTCCTCCGGCAAGCTGTATAACGCCGTGCAGTACGGCATCGACGAGCAGGGCCTGATCGATTACGCCGAGGTCGAGCGCCTGGCCGTTGAGCACAAGCCAAAGATGATCGTCGCCGGCTTCTCCGCCTATTCGCGCACCCTGGATTTCGCCCGCTTCCGCGCCATTGCCGACAAGGTTGGCGCGCTGCTGTTTGTCGATATGGCCCACGTTGCCGGTTTGGTCGCAGCCGGTCTGTATCCCAACCCGCTGCCGTTTGCCGACGTGGTGACCACCACCACCCACAAGACCCTGCGCGGCCCGCGCGGCGGTTTGATCCTGGCCAAGGCCAACGAAGAGATCGAGAAAAAGCTCAACTCCGCCGTGTTCCCCGGCAGCCAGGGCGGCCCGCTGATGCATGTGATCGCGGCCAAGGCCGTGTGCTTTAAGGAAGCACTGGAGCCTGGCTTCAAGACCTACCAGCAGCAGGTGATCGACAACGCCCAGGCCATGGCCGAAGTGTTCGTTGCACGCGGCTTTGATGTGGTCTCCGGCGGCACCGACAACCACCTGATGCTGGTCAGCCTGATCAAGCAGGGCCTCACCGGCAAGGCCGCCGACGCAGCCCTGGGCGCGGCGCATATCACGGTCAACAAGAACGCCGTGCCGAACGACCCGCAGTCGCCCTTTGTCACCTCCGGCATCCGTATCGGCACTCCAGCGGTAACCTCCCGTGGCTTTAAGCAGGGCGAGTGCCGCACATTGGCCGGCTGGATCTGCGACATCCTCGATGAGCTGGACAACCCAGCTGTGATCAAGCGCGTTCGTGGTCAGGTTGCGGACCTATGCGCCAGCTTCCCGGTCTACGCTGACTAATAAGGTGCAGGTTTAAGCCAAGGGTAGGAGCGGGCCATGCCCGCGAATGTCACCGCGTATCGCGGGCATGGCCCGCTCCTACGTCAAGATGGCTGACTCGCCCACGGAGATCACATGTCACTTAGCGTTTTTGACCTTTTCAAGATCGGCATCGGCCCGTCCAGTTCACATACGGTGGGCCCGATGCTGGCCGCCCTGCGCTTTGCCGAAGGGCTACGCCGCGATGAGCTGCTGGCCGCAACCGATGCCGTGAAAGTGGAGCTATACGGTTCCCTCGGAGCCACCGGCAAGGGCCACGGCAGCGACAAAGCCGTGCTACTCGGCCTGGAAGGCGAACAGCCGGACAGCATCGACACCACGAACGTCGACGCCCGCCTGGCGGCAATTCGTAGCAGTGGCGAGCTCAATCTGCTCGGCGAAAAGCCGATTCGTTTTGTCGAAAAGCAGCACCTGGCAATGATCCGCAAGTCACTGCCCTTTCACCCCAACGGCATGATCTTTCGCGCCTTCGACGCCGCCGGCTTGCAGATCCGCTCGCGCGAGTACTACTCGGTGGGCGGCGGTTTCGTGGTCGATGAACAGGCCGCAGGCGCAGACCGCATCGTCGAAGACAGCACCGTGCTGCAATACCCCTTTACCACCGGCAAGCAGCTGCTGGCGCATTGCGCCGAACACAAGCTGTCGATCAGCCAGGTGATGCTGGCCAACGAAACTGCCTGGCGACCTGAAGCCGAAACCCGTGCGCGCCTGCTGCATATCTGGCAGGTGATGCAGGATTGCGTCGAAGCCGGTTGCCGCAACGAGGGCATCATGCCCGGCGGGCTCAAGGTCAAACGCCGCGCCGCTGATTTACACCGCCAACTGTGCAAGCACCCGGAAGCAGGCCTGCGCGACGCCTTGAGCGTGCTCGACTGGGTCAACCTCTACGCCCTGGCGGTGAATGAGGAAAATGCCAGCGGCGGCCGCGTAGTCACTGCCCCCACCAATGGCGCGGCCGGCATAGTGCCAGCGGTGCTGCACTACTACAGCCGCTTTATTCCCAGTTCCAACGACGACGGCGTGGTGCGCTTTCTGCTCACCGCTGCCGCCATCGGCATTCTCTATAAAGAAAACGCCTCGATCTCCGGTGCCGAAGTCGGCTGCCAGGGCGAGGTCGGCGTGGCCTGCTCGATGGCCGCCGGCGCGCTGTGCGAAGTGCTTGGCGGCAGCGTCAACCAGGTGGAGAACGCCGCCGAAATTGGCATGGAACACAACCTCGGCCTGACCTGCGACCCCATCGGTGGCCTGGTGCAAGTACCCTGTATCGAACGCAACGCCATGGGCTCGGTGAAGGCGATCAACGCCGCGCGCATGGCCCTGCGCGGCGACGGCCAGCATTTCGTCTCACTGGATAAAGTAATCCGCACCATGCGCCAGACCGGTGCCGACATGAACAACAAGTACAAGGAAACCGCCCGAGGCGGCTTGGCTGTAAATATTGTCGAGTGCTAAAGCCAACAACACCCCGTAGGAGCGGGCCATGCCCGCGAAAAACGCTGAAGCAAAGCATCGCGGGCATGGCCCGCTCCTACATTAAATCTCTATCCGTCATACAGACACTTAGCTTTGGAGAACCGCATGACCACTGAAACCCTGGCGAAAACCCCGCTTCACGCCCTGCATCTCGAACTGGGCGCGCGCATGGTGCCGTTTGCCGGCTATGACATGCCGGTGCAATACCCGCTGGGTGTAATGAAGGAGCACCTGCACTGCCGCGAAGCCGCCGGCCTGTTCGACGTCTCGCATATGGGCCAGATCGTCCTGCGCGGCGCAGATGCCGCCAAGGCTCTGGAAAGCCTGGTACCGGTGGATATCATCGACCTGCCCGTGGGTATGCAGCGCTATGCCATGTTCACCGATGACCAGGGCGGCATCCTCGACGACCTGATGGTCGCCAACCTGGGTAATGACACCCTGTTTCTGGTGGTCAACGCCGCCTGCAAGGAGCAGGACCTGGCCCATCTGCAAAAGCACATCGGCAGCCAGTGCCAGATCGAAAGCCTGTTCGAAGCGCGCGCGCTGTTAGCCTTGCAAGGCCCGAAAGCCGTCGACGTACTGGCGCGCCTGGCACCAGAAGTCGCCAAAATGACCTTTATGCAATTCGCCTCGGTGCGCCTGCTCGGCGTCGACTGCTACGTCAGCCGCTCCGGCTACACCGGCGAAGACGGCTTTGAAATCTCGGTACCCGCTGAACACACCGAAACCCTGGCGCGCAGCCTGCTAGCCGAACCGGAAGTGGCCGCCATCGGCCTCGGCGCCCGCGACTCGCTGCGCCTGGAAGCCGGCCTGTGCCTGTATGGCCACGACATGAGCAGCAGCACCACGCCAATAGAAGCCAGCCTGCTGTGGGCCATGTCCAAGCCACGCCGCGCCGATGGCGCACGCGCTGGCGGCTTCCCCGGTGCAGAGCGAATCTTCGCCCAGCAACAAGCAGGTGTTGCCAGCAAGCGCGTCGGCCTGCTGCCGCAGGAACGGGTACCGGTGCGTGAAGGCGCGGAAATCGTCGATGCCGACGGCAAGGTGATCGGCACTGTATGCAGCGGCGGCTTCGGCCCTACCCTGGCCGCGCCAGTGGCCATGGGCTACGTGCAGAACAGCCATATCGCCCTGGATACCGAGGTATGGGCCATGGTGCGCGGCAAGCGCGTGGCGATGAAAGTGGCCAAAACCCCGTTTGTGCCGCAGCGTTACTACCGCGGTTAAATCCTGGCCAAACTTAGCCCGGATCACTCCGGGCTACTTGTTAACCGTTCCGCTAGTCGCGCAGCTGCCCCACCATGGCGGCCACGACGCTGAGCACATCGTTGCCCAACTGCATGGAACGCGTGCCATTCCAGCCGGTGTGCGGGTTGGGGTTGTCGTCGTGGTCCTTGAACGGCATTTCGATGGTGAAGGCCAGGCAATCGAACTCCATGCCGACTGAGTTGCAGGCCAGGCTGGTGTTGGCTTGGCCGAACTGATCAGGGGTGTAACCGAAGGTGGTCTGGAATTCGGCACCGTTATCGATCAGCAACTGCTTGAACTGGTTTTCCAGGCTTTGCAGACGCGGGCTATAGCCAGGGTTGCCTTCGCAGCCGGCAACAAACACATGGGGGATTTCCTCGTCACCGTGGATATCCAAAAACAGGTCAACGCCGGTCTGGCGCATCAGTTGCTGGGCAAAAAACACCTCAGGGCTTTGCGTCGTGCAGGCCGACTGCCAGGCGCGGTTGAGGTCGCAACCGGCGGCATTGGTGCGCAGATGGCCACGGAAAGCGCCGTCCGGGTTCATGTTCGGCACCAGATACAAATCCGCCTGCTCCAGCAAGGCATTCAGCTCGGCATCATCGCGCCGCTGCAGGCGATCGATCAGCCCCTGCATAAACCACTCGGCCATATGCTCGCCCGGGTGCTGCTGGGCGATGATCCAGATCCGCCGCTGGGCAGCCGGGTTACGGCTGACACGCAGCACCTGAATATCGCGGCCTTCAATACTTTTACCGGTAGCGAACAACTCGGCACCGGCCTGGCTCAGCGCCTGCTCGATCAGCCGTCCGTGGCGCTCGCGACTGTAGGGTTCGAAGTAAGCGAACCAGATCTGCGCGTGCTGCGGTTCGATAGCGAAACTCAGCGCGCCGTCTGCAAAGCGGCTGGGTACGCGGAACCAAGTGTGCTGATCGTAGGAGGCCACGGCGTGATAGCCGTCCCAGGCACACGGATAGGATGACTGCCCGGCATTACCCAGGCTAAAACCGTAACGCTGCCCTGGCTGCAGGTCTTCAACCTTGAAGTGAAACCACTGGAAATGCCCACTGTTGAGATCGGGCCGAATCGCCAGCTGCACCTGCTGCGGATTACTGGCGTCGATGACCTCAATATTGCCGCTGTCGAAGTTGGCGCTGATATGCATGGGAACCTCAAAGCTCGGATAACGCGAAGATGACCAAGAATCGCAGCTCTGCCGCGCGGGCGAAACGCTGCAGGCGACAAACTGATACGAATTATGCAACCTGCAGCACATGAGCGAGCCACCAGCCGCTCGCCCAATGCAACTCATCGGCGTGCCGGCAGTCTTCTGCTGACTCGCAGAACTTGACACCTTCGCGCTGCTTCATTTCAGGGAGAAACACATGGCTATTGCGGTACACATGCGTCATCTGCTGCCTGCACTGCTCTGTGCCGGATTGCTACTCGGCGGCTGCGCCAGCAAGCCTGAGGAGCAATCCACAGATCAACACGCAGGCAACCCGACTGCACAAGCGGAGCAACCAGCGCTACCAAGCGCCGCCGAAGCCAACCTGCGTAGCCAGGCCAATCGCGGCGACCTCGACAGCCAGTTCCAGCTCGGCAGCCTGCACTTCGTCGGTAAGCCGAACAAGGACCTGAAACAAGCCGAGTACTGGTGGAAGCTGGCCGCCGACAAGGGCCACGCCATGGCCGCCGTCAGCCTCGCCTACCTGTACACCGGTCGCGACAACCCGGATTTCAACAACCCGCAGCAGATGCTCAAGTACCTCAATCAATCCGCCGCAGGCGACAACTCGATGGCTCAGCACATCCTCGGCAACCTCTACCTGCGCGGCGCACAAGGCGTACCCCAGGACGTTAACCAGGCCAGACGTCTGTTCACCAGCGCCTGCCAGCAGAACTACAGCGCCAGTTGCATAGCGCTGCAGAAAATGCCCTGAAACATCGACCTAGACTTCGGTAGCCGGGGTAGCAAGTTCGCTAGCCGGCTGCTCGGGCTGTTGCGGCTCCGCCTCTTCAGCAGGCTTGCCCAACCACTCATTGGTCGACTGCTGCACCTCGTCGACCTGCTTGTTAAACTCTTTCACGGTTTCATCAACCGCTTCGCGGGCGACGTCCACCACTGCCTGTTCGGCCTTCTCAACGAGTTTTTGCGCCGACTGTTCAGCCGCCTCGCAACCGACCAGGCCAATCAGCACCAGCCCCAATACACCCATTTTCATCGACTTACGCATAACGTTCTCCATAGCAGCCGTTAGCGGCCTGATTGGCGGCCGCAGCCCAGTTGCCACTGCCTTGATTGACCAACCCGACTGATCAACCGCTGGATGACTTACTGGTGCGGGCGCAAATGTAGGGAGACACGCGGGTTTACTCAAACGCATAGAGGTTGCAAGGTGTTGCCAAGTAGTCGGGCGCAAACAGGCACTGGGCTAATAATGCCAACCACTGTGCACGCTAATTAGCAGGTCCCAGTTACTGCGCACCCGCAGCTTTCATCGCAACTAAAGGATTCAATCGCCTATTATTGATGCTCAATGCCAGACGTTTCGGTGAGCAAGGCGTGGTGTGCTTAATCGCGGGCTGGGTTCACTGCGTGATAACGGCCAGCTTGCAACTATTCCGCAGCGCTACGGTCTAGAGCCTGCCAATCAAGCAGGCTGGACATTTAACTGGGCTTCGCCATAATTGCCGGATGCTTCCATGTGAGCCCTTTAAAAAACCTGACAACAGGTTCAGGTAACCCACAATTAAAGGGCAGACTCGCGACGGCAATAGTCGTTAAAACTATTCGCGGCGTTTATAAATGCGCAGGCTAAAACTGTTTGGCCACCTTAGGTGCCAAGGCTGCATGCCTGGTATTCAGCCAAAATTCTGTTCAAGACCATGGGTAACTACGTGACGAAAGACGAACTGCGCGCCGAACTCGAGCGCCAGGCGCAGCGTTACAAGGATGTATACGGCGGGGAAGTGATTACCTACGCCGCTCAACCGGACCCCGAGCGCAAGCCGTGGCGCAAGAAGAGCAATCTTCTCGACCAAGCGTTTGAAAAAGAGTTGGTGAAAATCGAAAAAGAGCTGCAAACCAAGGCCGACGAGGCGTCAGACTGACGCCCAGTAGCCTTGATGTCAGATCACGTGGCCATCCCTGATTGAGATGACCACGGACTCAGCGCCTCTTGCCCCCCATCAGCGAACCCAATAGACCGCGCACCAGTTGCCGACCGAGCTGATTGGCTGCCTGGCGCATGGCCGTTTTCATCACCTGACTGGCCAGACCACCAAGCAGTTCGCCGGCAGCGCCAGCAATCCCACCACTGGTCTCAGCTTGCTTGCTTGCAGCGCCCGGTTTGCTTGGCTCGGCCTGCTGCGCAGCCTGCTCGGCCCGGGCTGTGAGCAATTCATAGGCCGACTCACGATCAACCGGCTTGTCGTAGCGACCACGCAACGGCGACTGCTGAATCAAGACCGCACGCTCAGCCTCGCTCAACGGCCCGATACGCGACTGCGGCGGCGCAACGGCTACGCGCTGGACCATGGCCGGCGTACCTTTGGCCTCCAGCGTGCCGACCAGGGCCTCACCAATGCCCAGCTCGGTCAACACCGTCAGCGTGTTGATAGCCGGATTGGGCCGGAAACCATCGGCGACCGCACGCAGCGACTTCTGCTCTTTGGCGGTAAAGGCACGCAGGCCGTGCTGAATGCGCAGCCCCAACTGCGCCAGTACATCGTCCGGCAAGTCACCTGGCGATTGGGTAACGAAATACACACCAACACCTTTCGAGCGGATCAGCCGCACTACTTGCTCCAGGCGCTCTTGCAAGGCCTTGGGCGTATTAGCAAACAGCAGGTGCGCTTCATCGAAGAACAGCGCTAGCAGCGGCTTATCGGCATCGCCACGTTCTGGTAACTGCTCGAACAATTCGGCCAACAGCCAGAGCAGGAAGGTTGCATAGACCTTCGGCGCCTCATGCACCAAACGGCTGGCGTCGAGCAGGTGGATGCGCCCACGACCATCGCGGTCTGGGTGCAGAATGTCTTCCAACTGCAGGGCTGGTTCGCCAAACAGCGCCTCGGCGCCCTGCTGTTCTAGCCCGGCCAGTTTGCGCAACAGCGCTTGCGATGAGGTTGAGGTAAACAGCGCGCTGTCTTCACCCAGCACCTCAGGGTGACTTTTCAGATGCGCCAACAACGCCTTAAGATCTTTCAGGTCGAGCAGCAGCAAACCTTCGCGGTCCGCCACCTTAAATGCAGCATAAAGTGCCGCCTGCTGGCTGTCGGTCAGCTCCAGCAGCGCCCCGAGCAGCAAAGGCCCCATTTCACTCAGTGTGGTGCGCAATGGGTGGCCGCTCTTGCCATGCACATCCCACAGGGTTACCGGGTAGGCCATCGGCTGGTGATTAAGCCAGGGCATGCTGGCAATGCGCTCGGCCACTTTACCTTGCGGTGCGCCGGCTGCTCCCAGGCCGCAGAGGTCACCCTTTACATCGGCGGCAAACACCGCCACGCCGGCATCACTGAAGGTTTCGATCAAGCGCTGCAGGGTCACCGTTTTGCCTGTGCCCGTCGCGCCGGCAATCAGCCCGTGACGGTTGGCGAGGCGTAACGCCTGCCCTACCGGCAGCCCCTCAAGATCGGCCCCCACAACAAACTGATCGGTTTGCGCCATCTTGTTATCTCCATGATTAAAGCTTTACTACAACTAAGCCGACATAGTCAGCATGCCGCATACCCTGCGACAGCCATTGCCTTACATCAGCCCAAGACTGATGCCAGAACTTACCGGACGCAAGAAGCCATGACCAACAACCTGAAGTTCAGCCACAAGATTCTGCTCGCTGCCTCGCTGGTGGTGATCGCCGCCTTCTCGCTGTTCACCCTGTACAACGATTACCTGCAACGCAACGCCATCCGTGATGATCTGGAAAGTTATCTTCAGGAGATGGGTAATGTCACCGCCAGCAACATTTCCAACTGGCTATCAGGGCGCATCCTGCTGGTGGAAAACGTCGCTCAATCGGTCGCTCGCGACTCATCCAGCGAAGCCCTGACCGGCCTGCTGGAGCAGAAAGTGCTGGCGTCCACATTCGCCTTTACTTATCTGGGCAGCGCCGACGGCAGCTTCACCATGCGCCCGAATGATGACATGCCGGATGGTTACGATCCGCGCCAGCGCCCCTGGTACAAGGACGCCATGGCCGCCGGCGGCAGCACCCTGACCGAACCTTATGTCGACGCTGCCACCAGCGAACTGATCATCACCATCGCCACGCCCGCCAAAGCGGCCGGGGTGGTCGGGGGTGACCTGAGCCTTAACACCCTGGTCGACATCATCAACTCGCTGGATTTTGCCGGCATGGGTTATGCCTTTCTGATCAGCGCTGACGGCAAGATCCTGGTGCACCCGGACAAATCTCTGGTGATGAAAAACCTCAGCGAGGTCTACCCGAAAAATACCCCACGGATCAGCGGCGATTTCAGTGAAGCCGAGCTTAATGGCGAGACTCGCATCCTCACTTTCGCCCCGGTCAAGGGCCTGCCCTCGGTGAACTGGCATGTAGGCCTGTCACTCGACAAGGCCAAGGCCTATTCGATGCTCAACGAGTTCCGCGCCTCGGCGATCGTCGCCACCATCATCGCGGTGGTGCTGATCATGCTGCTGTTGAGCATGCTGATCAGCGTGCTGATGCAACCGCTGAATGTCATGGGTAAAGCCATGGAGGACATCGCCCAGGGCGAAGGCGACCTGACCAAGCGCCTGACCATTGTGTCCAACGACGAGTTCGGCCGCCTGGCCAGCGCGTTTAACCAGTTCGTCGAGCGTATCCACAGCTCGATCCGTGAAGTGTCGTCAGCCACCAGCCAGGTCAATGAAGTAGCAAAACTAGTGGTCGGCGCCTCCAACTCGTCGATGATCAATTCGGACGAGCAAGCCAGCCGCACTAACAGCGTGGCCGCAGCGATCAACGAATTGGGGGCCGCCGCTCAGGAAATTGCGCGTAACGCCGCTGACGCCTCAACCCAGGCCTCCGATGCGCGCGGCCTGGCCGAGGACGGCCGCCAGGTGGTGGAAAAAACCATCGTGGCGATGAACGAGCTGTCGGCCAAGATCAGCGCCTCTTGCAGCAATATCGAAACCCTCAACAGCAAGACGGTGAACATCGGCCAAATTCTTGAGGTGATCAAGAGCATCTCCCAGCAAACCAACCTGCTCGCGCTTAACGCCGCCATCGAGGCCGCGCGCGCCGGTGAAGCAGGCCGTGGCTTTGCCGTAGTAGCCGATGAAGTACGCAACCTGGCCCACCGCACCCAGGAGTCGGCGCAAGAGATCGAGAAAATGATCGAGGAGCTGCAAGTCGGCTCGCGCGAATCGGTCACCACCATGACCGAAAGCCAACGCTACAGCGAAGAAAGCGTGGTGATTGCCAACCAGGCTGGCGAGCGCTTGGGGAGCGTAACCGAGCGCATCGGCGAGATTGACGGCATGAACCAGTCGGTGGCCACCGCCACCGAGGAGCAGACCTCGGTGATTGAATCACTCAACGTCGACATCACCGAAATCAACACCCTTAACCAGGAAGGCGTGGAAAACCTCAACGCCACCCTGCGCGCCTGCGGTGATCTGGAGCAACAGGCCAGTCGACTCAAGCAGCTGGTCGATAGCTTCCGCATTTAACTCACGCAGCAAAAAAACGGGGCGCTCAGTGAGCGCCCCGTTTTTATTTCTGCTTGTCGTTGCTCGTTGGCAACTGTTCGTCTTGCTGCAATTGCCGCCACAGCTCGGCGGCATCGGCAAACTCGGTACCGTCCTCGGGGGTCAGCGCCTGCGGGTCATAGCGCTGGGTACAGCCTTCCCCGAGCACAGGTGGGGCGCAGGATGTGCCACGCGCGAGCGGGTCCGTCATAAAACCTCCAGTGCACGCTGCCTGTCTTCAATTAAGCACCACATGACCTTCGTCATGCTGGGCGAACTCCTTGACCGCACGCAGCACATCGCTGCGGCTGACCTGCCCGATCAGGCGCCCCTCTTCGACCACCGGCAAACGCCGACGCCGGCCACGCAAAAAACGCTCGGAAATTTCGATGATATCCGCCTCAGGCGAAATCACTTCCACCTCGGTGGTCATGTAAGAGCTGACATCGCCACCCGCCGACTCGTAATAAGCCCCGGAAAGAATGCCGCGCAAACAATCACCCTCTGACAGCAAACCCACCAGGTGACCTTGCCCATCGACCACCGGCGCACCGGAAATACGGTGCTCAAGCAAACGATTGATGGCGGTGAACAGGTTCATTTCAGGGCGGAAAGTCACCAGATTGCGGGTCATGTAATCACGTACTTTGATTGACTTGAGCATCAGTAAATCCCTCTGTCAGCACTGAACCAAACTGCCCGATGCACTTCAGTCGAACACTACCGTCTTGTTATCGTGCACCAGCACCCGGTCCTCTAAGTGATAGCGTAGACCACGCGACAGCACCATCTTTTCTACATCCTTACCCAGGCGCACCATCTCTTCGATGCTGTCGCGATGGCTGACGCGTACCACGTCCTGCTCAATGATCGGCCCGGCATCCAGCTCTTCGGTGACATAGTGCGAGGTCGCGCCAATCAGCTTGACCCCACGCAGCGACGCCTGATGATACGGCTTGGCGCCGACAAACGACGGCAGAAAGCTGTGATGGATATTGATCACCCGCTGGGAAAACTCGGCACACAGTTGTGCGGGAAGAATCTGCATATAGCGGGCCAGGACGATAACGTCGGCCTGATGTGCCTTGACCAGGCGTTCCACCTCATCGAAGGCCGCCTGCTTGTTCTGGGCATCAACCGGCACATGGAAGTACGGAATGGCATGCCACTCAACCATGCTGCGCAGGTCGTCATGGTTGGAAATCACGCAGGGGATTTCACAATCCAACTCGTCGCTGTGCCAGCGGTGCAGCAAATCGGCCAGACAGTGTGACTCGCGGCTGGCCATCAGCACCACGCGCTTTTTCTGTGCAGAATCGGTCACCCGCCACTCCATGGAGAACTCACGGGCAATCGGTGCAAACGCCTGGCGGAAACCCTCCAGATCAAAAGGCAGCGAATCCGCGCGAATCTCGTGGCGCATAAAGAACCAACCACTCTGGTTATCCGAGTGATGACTCGCTTCAGTAATCCAACCGTTATAGGTGGCCAAAAAGTTACTGACCTTGGCCACGATCCCGACCCGGTCCGGACAG
Organism: Pseudomonas sp. C7.1; assembly: GCF_056312395.1. NCBI lineage: Bacteria > Pseudomonadati > Pseudomonadota > Gammaproteobacteria > Pseudomonadales > Pseudomonadaceae > Pseudomonas > Pseudomonas sp. C7.1. Next base: position 2,824,409 of record NZ_JBWDTL010000003.1, read on the forward strand.
GCGATGACCAATCGAAAAGTACGCATCAACGGCTCCAGCGCTCAGATAAAGTCGGCCATTCTAGTCACAGCCAGGGAAAACTGCAGTACTCAAACAACCCAGCCAACACCGCAGTGGCGCAAGCTCGAAGAGTTGCAGCAGCGTCCATGGAGCAAACACCACCGTAATAACGGGTGAATAACTGGGCGCACGCAACAGATAGCGTCCTCGATAAGTTATTTAACAATACAATTCAGAAAAAATACCAACAAAGCGGTTTACTTGTGAAAAGTGCCTGACTACTATTGCTGTCACTTAATCGTCAATCCCGAATACAGGTACCTCAATATGTCGTTGATCAACGAATACCGCGCCACCGAAGAAGCCATCAAAGAGCTGCAAGATCGCCTGAAGAATCTGTCGCAAGACGACAAGCTGAAAAAAGAACTGGAATTCGAAGGCAAACTTCGCGCACTGATGGGTGAATACCAGAAGTCGCTGCGCGACATTATTGCCATGCTCGACCCAACCGCCAAAAGCAGCAAAGCCACTTCCGCCAGCAAAACCACTGGTACCAAGCGCGCACGCAAAGTTAAGCAGTACAAAAACCCGCACACCGGTGAAGTTATCGAAACCAAAGGCGGCAACCACAAGACTCTGAAAGAGTGGAAAGCCAAGTGGAACGGCGATGTCGTTGAAGGCTGGGCAACCCTGCTGGGTTAAGCCTGCCGCGTAAGCACCACACGCTTTAAGCAAAAACGCCAGCACTGCTGGCGTTTTTTATGGGTGCTGTTTCAGGAGTGCAACCAGCATTTACCCCCACCGGTTACAGGGCATAACGCTGGCGTAACTGCTCGGCATAATCACGCCACTCCAGCAACATAGCTTGCTGCGACGCACCACTATCTGGAAGTACTGCGGCAAGTGCCTGACTGAACTGCTCGAGCGTATTCGGCGCACCATACTCGGGCTGGCTCAAACGCTGCTGGCAAAATGCCCACCAACGTTGTTGCTCTTCAGCACTCAGGGTCGAGGCAAAGTTGCGCGCCCGGTAACGAAACAACAGCTCCGGTAAACGCCCATCATCAAATGGCCAAACAGCGTCGGCCAAACGCTGCGGCTCGGCACGCCGCACCTGTTCGCAAAGTCGGCGATCACGATCACCAATAAAGCCATCGTATAGCTGCTGCTCAGGGTCTTGATTGGCGGCGAACTGCTCCTCGGCATACACCTGGGCAAGTTTGCTCTGCCACAGCCCAGGATTACTGCGCAATTGTTCGGCCTGTGCCTGATAAGCCGGCACATCGAGTTGCAGGCGCTGAATATCTTCCGCGCGCAATACATTCATCGGCGCAACAACCGGGCAACGGTTGATATGCAGCAATTTCAGCGGTACAGGCAACTCACCCTCAGCTAATTGATCGCGGCGGGTGTAGAGGCGCGTGCGCAATGTCTCGGCGGACTCATTAAGCAGCGGTGATATATCGGCCTGCAGATCACAAACGATCAGTGCATTGCGGTTACGCGGGTGCCAAGCCAGCGGCAACACAACTGCCAGGTAATGCCGCGCCCCGGCATAGCGACCGGAGATATGCACCAGGGGTTGCAGCAGTTTTATCTGATCCTGCACGCGCTGTTTACTGCGCAGCTGATACAAATAGTCATAGAGTTTGCGCTGCTTGCTGCGCAGCACGCGCGCCAGGGCGATGGTAGCGCGCACATCGGACAGTGCATCGTGGGCCTGGCCGTGCTCGATGTCATTGGCAGCCGTCAGCCGCTCCAGCTTGAGCGTCGCCCGCCCTTCCTCTTCCGGCCAGACGATGCCTTCCGGGCGCAACGCGTAGGCCGTACGCACCAGGTCGATTAGGTCCCAGCGACTATTACCGCCCTGCCACTCACGGGCGTAGGGGTCATAGAAATTGCGGTACAGGCTGTAGCGCGTCACTTCATCATCGAAGCGCAAGCTGTTGTAGCCCACCCCGCAGGTGCCGGGCAGCGACAGCTCGGCATGCACACGGCTCATAAACTCGGCTTCATCCAGGCCATGTTGTGCCAGCGTGCTTGGGGTAATCCCGGTCACCAGGCAGGCCGCCGGGTGCGGCAGAATATCGTCGCTGGGCTGGCAGTAAATATTCAGCGGCTCAGCAATTTCATTGAGGTCTTCATCGGTGCGAATTCCCGCGACTTGCAGCGGGCGGTCGCGCCGTGGGTCAATACCGGTGGTTTCGTAGTCGTACCAAAAAAGGCTGGAAGTCACTGTTATGTCCTGATGCTGAGGCGCTGGCAGTCTAGCATCGCCTGCATGGCCATCGCGGCCAAAGAGCCGCGCCATACCGCTACTAAACCGCAGATTGCATGCAGACAGGTTGCTTAGCCCGCAGCGGCTGGCTAGCATCGGGCTTTCCTTGACGCAGTCTGCCGATGTCGCCCACGCCAAACCCTGCTTCAGTCGCCGCTCGCCCGCTGCTGGATACCCGCTATAAGGTGGAAACACCGGAAGGCATCGATCTAATCCTGCGCCCGGCGGGGGTAGTGCCGCGCGCGCTGGCCTTCAGCATTGACCTGCTGATTCGCGGCGCGCTGCTCGGTGCATTGTTTGCCGTGCTGGCCTTGCTCGGGCAGTTCGGTATGGGCCTGGGCACCATCCTGCTGTTTCTCGTGACCTGGTGGTACATGGTGCTGTTTGAAGTGCTCAACCAGGGCCGCTCACCGGGCAAGCAGATGATGGGCCTGCGGGTGATTCATGACGACGGCACGCCGATTGGCTGGGCCGCCTCGCTCACGCGCAACCTGCTGCGTTTCGTCGACATTCTGCCCTTTGGCTACACCCTGGGTATTCTCAGCTGCCTGAATCACCCGGCGTTCAAGCGCCTGGGCGATATCGCCGCCGGCACCCTGGTGGTGTATCGCGATAACGCCCCTACAGCCCCCGAACTACCACAAGCTGAAGCCTTGCGCGCGCCGTTCAGCATGGACCTGAATGAGCAGCGCGCCCTGCTCAGTTTTGCCGAACGCGCGCAGAGCCTATCCAGCGCACGGCGTCAGGAGCTGGCGAGCATTCTTGCCGAACCCTTGCAGGTGCCGCCCGAACAGGCCGAGCAGCAGATTCACGGCATTGCCCGTGGCTTGTTGGGGCCGACATGAAACAGAGCCTGTTTGAAAGCCAGCACCAACCCGACTGGCAAGCCTTCAACACGCAGCTCGAAGCCCTTGAGCGTGGCAAGGCCGACAGCCAGCAGTGCAAAGCCTTTGCCGCCGACTACCGCAGCCTGTGCCAGCACCTGGCCCTGGCGCAGAGCCGTGGCTACAGCAGCCACCTGATCGAACAGTTGCAACTGCTGGCGATGCGCGGCCATCAGCAGTTCTATCGGCACCGCAGCCCGCTGGGCGGCCAGTTGCTCGGTTTTATCCTGGCGGGTTTTCCGCGCCTGGTCCGCGCCGAATGGCGTTTTGTCGCCGCCGCCAGCCTGCTGTTTTTCGGCAGCCTGCTGCTGATGGGCACACTGGTGTATCACTTCCCCGATCTGGTCTACGGGGTAATGGCCCCCGACCAAGTCGCCGATATGGAGAAGATGTACGACCCCGACGCCAGGCGCATCGGCCGTTTCAGCGAACGTGACTCCGGCGATGACTGGATGATGTTCGGCTACTACATCATGAACAACATCGGTATCGCCTTTCAGACCTTTGCCAGTGGCCTGCTGTTTGGCCTGGGTAGCCTGTTCTTCCTGCTGTTCAACGGTTTGATGATCGGCGCAGTGGCCGGCCACCTGACGCAGATTGGTTATGGCGAAACCTTCTGGTCGTTCGTCGTCGGCCACGGTTCTTTCGAGCTGACGGCGATTGCCCTGGCCGGTGCCGCCGGCCTGAAACTCGGCTGGGCGCTGCTGTTGCCCGGCCGCCTACCGCGCGGTGAAGCCTTGCGGGTAGCTGCCGGCGTTAGCGTAAGGCTGATCGGCGGGGTCATTGTGTTTCTGCTGCTGGCGGCCTTTATCGAGGCCTACTGGTCATCCATGGACCTGGCCAGTCCCGCGATCAAATACGCAGTCGGCGCCGCACTCTGGCTGTTAGTGCTGAGCTACCTGCTGCTGGCTGGCCGAGGTGTGCATGCGCCTGACTGATGCCAGCGTCGCCATTCGCCCACGCAGCGCCTGGGAAGCCGTCGACCTCGGCGTGTTATTGGCCAAGCAGCACGCCGGCCTGCTGATGGCCAGCTGGGCGCTGGTGACCGTGCCGATCTTCGCGCTGCTGTGCATACTGCTGTGGGATTACCCAAGCATCGCCGTGCTGATTTTCTGGTGGCTGAAACCGGCTTACGAACGCCTGCCGCTGTATATCCTTTCGCACGCGCTGTTCGGCGCCACGCCGAGCCTTAAACAAGCGCTAAAAGCCCTGCCCGGCCTGCTCAAACCGCAACTGCTGGCCAGCCTGACCTGGCGCCGGCTAAGCCCCACGCGCAGCTTCGACCTGCCCGTGATGCAGCTCGAAGGCCTGTCCGGCAAGGCCCGCAGCCAGCGCCTGATCGTCCTCGGCCAGCGCGATGCAGGCGGTGCCAGTTGGCTGACCATCGTCGGCGTACACCTGGAAATGGCGCTGTGGTTCGGCATCATCAGCTTCGTCTACATGCTGTTGCCGGCGCAGATGGAGCTGGACTGGACCTGGGACAGCCTGATCAATGCCGCCTCAGGCGAGTGGCTATGGCTGGAGCACCTGTCCAACCTGATCTATGTGCTGCTGCTGATTCTCTGGGAGCCAATCTATGTGGCCTGCGGCTTCACCCTCTACCTAAACCGCCGCACCGCCCTGGAAGCCTGGGACATCGAACTGGTGTTCCGCCGTTTACGCCAACGCCTGACCGGCGTGGCCTATGCCCTACTGCTGGGCTGCGGCTTGCTGTTAATGCAGGTGCCAAACAGCGCCATGGCCGCCGATACCGCAACCGCCAGCAGCTGCCCGTTGCCGATTGAAGACCCCTTGGGGCCAGAGGCCGACCGCCTGCTCAAACAACCGCTGACCAGCGCGCAGGCCCAGCAAAGCATCAGCCAACTGCTCGACCTGCCGCCCTTCGAACACCGCGAAACCGTTACCCGCTGGCGCATAGGCGAAAAACCCAAGGAGCCGAGCGAAGAAGACGCCAAGTCCCTGATCGAGCTGCTAGAGAAGTTCTTCAAACTCACTGAGTTCTGGAAAAGCATCGATGCAGTGGCACTGTTTTTCGAGGTACTGCTATGGGCTGTGCTGTTCAGCCTGATCGCCTGGCTGCTGTGGCGTTACCGCGATTGGCTGAGCACCTTTGCCGGGCGCCTACGCTTGCCACAAGCGCGTACCTACCAAGCGCCAGAACAGCTATTCGGCCTGGAAGTGGCGCCGCAAAGCCTGCCAGCCGATATTCCCGGCGAAGTTGAACGACTCTGGGATGAACAGCCGCGCGCAGCCCTCGGCCTGCTCTACCGCGCCCTGCTCAGCCGTATGCTGCATGAACAGCGCCTGGCGCTGAAAAGCTCACACACCGAAGCCGAAGTGCTGCAACGGGTACAGGCGCTTCAGCAACAGGACCTCAGCCACTTCAGCCAGGCCCTGACCCTCCACTGGCAGAACCTCGCCTACGGCCATCGTCTGCCGCCTGCTGCGCTTAAGCAAAGCCTGTGTACGGCCTGGCGGCGCTTGTTCGAACAAGGGGCGCAGGCATGAACCGGCGCATCCAGTTTTTCCTCGGCGCGGGCCTGCTGCTGTTGCTCGGCCTGCTAGGCATCTACCTGCTGGGCAAACTCACGCCCTACCAGGAAACCCTCGAACACGGCCCCGATCCCGAAGCGCGGGCCAACCCTTACCTCGCCGCTGAACACTTCCTGCGCAAGCAAGGCCTGCAGGTGCAGCGCGCCGATGGTCTGGAAGTCATGAAAGACCTGCCAAGCGTCGGGCAAACCCTGCTGCTGCTCGGTGATCGCAACCGCATGACACCCAAACAGGCCGAACGCCTGCTGGCCTGGACCGCCAAGGGCGGCCACCTGCTGTTTGTCGCAGAGCGGCTGTGGGATGAAGATGAAGGCAAAAGCGGCGACCTGCTGCTCGACAGCTTGGGCATCCAGCAATACGAAAGTGAAGAACTCGACGAAGACGCCAGCGAAGCAGCGGATGAAGAGGCCGCAGCAGAGGACGAACCCAACGCCGAGCCATCAGCCGAGCCCGTACCAGAAGAAGCCCCGGCAGCTGAAGATGAAGGCAACGCCTACCCGGAACTGACCCAGTTGTACCTGGAAAACGAAGAGGCGCCGGCCTACTTCAACTTCGATACCGACTTCCACCTCTACGATGCCGAGGACCGCGCCCACGCCTGGGCCAACAGCGATGCCGCCACCCACTTGCTGCAGCTCTACCATGGCGATGGTTTGATCAGCGTGGTCAGCGACAGCTGGATCTGGCAGAACCACAGCATCAACGAGTACGACAACGCCTGGCTGCTCTGGTACATGACCCAGGACAGCCAGGTCACCCTACTCTACCGCGCCGACCGCGATGACCTGTTCAGCCTGCTGCTGGAACACTTCCCGCAAGCGCTGGTCGCCCTGGCGCTGCTGCTGGCATTCGGCTTGTGGCATTTGGGCATGCGCCAGGGGCCGCTGCTGTTGCCCGCCAGCCGCAATCGCCGCCAGTTGCAGGAACATCTGCGTGGCAGCGCTGATTTCCTCCTGCGCCACAACGGCCAGCACACCCTGCTACAAGGCTTGCAGCAGGACATACAGCGCCGCGCCCGCCATCGTCACCCCGGTTTCGAACGCCTCGCGGTGGCCGAGCAGTGGCAGGTGCTTAGCCGCCTGACCCGCCAACCCTCCAGCGTTATCAGCCAAGCCATGCGGCCGTTGCCCAAGCAGCGACTGGCCGCCGCCGACTTCACCCGCCAGGTCGCCAACCTGCAAACCCTCAGGAATGCCCTATGACGAGCGAACACACCCCCGAACAGCCGGAAAGCGAAGTTGAACCCGCTGCCGTAACCCCTGAGCCCGTCACCGAGACGCCGGTTGCAGCTGGCGCTGCGGCACCAGCGCCAGCGGCCCCGGCAGCCGCTGCGGCCAATCCGAATGCCCAGCGCCAGCGCGCCAGTCAGTTGGCTCAGGCGCTACGCACTGAGCTGCAGAAAGCCCTGATCGGCCAGACGGCGGTGATTGATGACGTGCTCAGCGCCTTGATCGCCGGCGGCCATGTCCTGGTCGAAGGCGTACCCGGCTTAGGCAAGACCCTGCTGGTGCGTGCCCTGGCGCGCTGCTTTGGCGGTGAGTTCTCACGCATCCAGTTCACCCCGGACCTGATGCCCAGCGACGTCACCGGCCACGCCGTGTACGACCTACAGAGTGAGCAGTTCAAACTGCGCAAGGGCCCAGTGTTTACCAACCTGCTGCTGGCGGACGAAATCAACCGCGCTCCGGCCAAAACCCAGGCGGCGCTGCTGGAAGTGATGCAGGAACGCCAAGTCACCCTGGAAGGCCGTGCCCTGAACGTACCGCTGCCGTTTATGGTGCTGGCCACGCAGAACCCGATCGAGCAGGAAGGCACCTACCCGCTGCCGGAGGCCGAACTTGACCGCTTTATGCTCAAGCTGCGCATGGACTACCCCGAGCAGAGCGAAGAGCTGAACATGGTTCGCCAGGTGGCGCGCTCAAGCAAAGCCGACATGCTTGAAGTCACCCCACTGCGTACCCTGCTGCAAGCCCGCGATGTACTGGCGCTGCAGAAGATCGCCAGCGATCTGCCAATCGATGAGCAGGTACTCGACTACGCCGTGCGCATTGCCCGCGCCACCCGTACCTGGCCGGGCCTGGCCATCGGCGCCGGGCCGCGCGCCTCGATTGCCCTGGTGCGTTGCGGCCGGGCCCGCGCCCTGCTGCGCGGTGGTGATTTCGTGCTGCCGGATGACATCAAGGGTTGCGCCCTGGCCGTACTGCGCCACCGCGTACGCCTGTCACCAGAGCTGGATATCGAAGGGCTGTCGGTGGATCAGGTGCTGCAACAACTGCTCGACCAGGTTCCGGCACCGCGCCTATGACCCCCGCATTGAAAAAGCACGTATTGCAAGGCGCAACGGCATGAAACCCTCACGCGCGCTGCTGGCGCTGCTCGCAGGTTTGTTCGTCCTCGGCATTGCGCTGGGTATCTGCAGTGCTCTGGCCATAGCCGTGCCGCGCAGCTTCACGCCGATTTACTGGGGCCTGCTGTTAGTACTGCTCGGTTTGGCCCTGATCGACGCCCTGCTGCTGCGCCAGGTGCCGTCGCCGCGCATCGAACGCCAGTTGCCCGGCAACCTGCCGCTGGGGCGCTGGAGCGACGTGCGGCTGAACCTGCACCACGGTTACAACCGTGCGCTGCAGGTGGAAGTGTTCGACCATCTGCCCGGCGATATGGCCTTCGAGCACCTGCCGCTCAAGGTTGATCTACACCCCGGTGAGCAAACTCAGGTCAGTTACCGCGTGCGGCCTTTACTGCGCGGGCACTTCCACTTCCCCCAGTGCGAAGTCAGCCTGCCCAGCCCCATGGGCCTATGGCGCGCTCGGCGGTATCTACCAGTGGCCGGTGAAACCCGCGTCTACCCGGACTTTGCCCGCCTGTACGGCGCGCAACTGATGGCGGTGGATGATTGGCTCAGCCAGCTTGGCGTGCGCCAGCAACAGCGTCGCGGCCTGGGTCAGGAATTCCACCAGCTACGCGAATTCCGCGACGGCGACACCCTGCGGCAGATCGACTGGAAGGCCACCGCGCGCAAACGCACACCGATTGCCCGCGAGTACCAGGACGAGCGCGACCAGCAGATCGTCTTCCTCCTCGACTGCGGCCGGCGCATGCGCAGCCAGGATGGCGAGCTGTCGCACTTCGACCACGCCCTCAACGCCTGCCTGCTGCTCAGCTATGTAGCACTGCGCCAGGGCGATGCAGTGGGCCTGTCGACCTTCGCCGGCGAACAGAACCGCTTCCTCGCCCCGGTCAAAGGCCAGGCGCAGCTGAATGTGCTGCTTAATGCCCTGTACGACCTGCGCAGCACCCAGCAGCCCGCAGACTTCACCGCCGCCGTGGAAAACCTGCTCAGCCGTCAGCGCCGCCGCGCCCTGGTGGTGCTGGTAACCAACCTGCGTGATGAAGATGATCAAGCGCTACTCGGCGCAGTCAAACGCCTGAGCCGTCAGCACCGCGTGCTGGTCGCCAGCCTGCGCGAAGAAGTGCTGGACACCCTGCGCCACACCCCGGTGCAGGACCTCTCCAGCGCCCTGGATTACTGCGGCACCCTGGATTACCTGAATGCCCGAGCCGGCCTGCACGAACACCTGATTGCCAATAAAGTGCCGGTATTGGATGCGCGCCCTAGCGAGCTAGGGCCGCAGTTGGTGAGCAGTTATCTGGCCTGGAAAAAAGCCGGCGTACTGTAAGAACCGACCGCGATGCCGAAATCCAGCAGCCTCCCAAGCTGCGGGCGGCTTAGTCCGCAGCCATGGCGCAAATGGCTTTAGCCCAGGGCCTTTTCGATAGCTTGAATGATGCTCGGATCATCTGGTGCAGTGCGTGGGGAGAAGCGCGCCAGCACGCGACCGTCGTGTCCGACCAGGAATTTTTCGAAGTTCCAAGTGATGTCACCTGGGAACTCGGCACCTTCACCCGCCAGCAGACGGTACAGCGGATGGCGATCCGGCCCATTCACCTCAAGCTTGCTACCCAACGGGAAGGTCACACCGTAGTTGAGGCTGCAAAACTCGCGAATCGCTTCCTCACTATCAGGCTCCTGCTCGGCAAACTGGTTGCATGGCAGGCCCAGCACGCTGAAACCCAGGTGCTTGTACTGCTGATAAAGCTTTTCCAGGCCGGCGTATTGCGGCGTCAGGCCGCACTTGGAGGCCACATTGACCACCAACACCACCTGCCCCTTGAAGGGTGCCAGCGGCAGCGCTTGGCCATCCAATGCACGCAGGTTGAGGTCGTGAAAGGCACTCATGGTTAACTCCTTGAGAACACACAGGTTGCGCGTAGCGGACAAAAAATGGCCGGGAGCCATTTTTAACGTCGCACCGCGACGGCCCGCAGGGTGACCGCCAAGGATGGCGGGTCATAAAAAAAGCGCCTATCTGAAGGCGCCTTTCTTCTGTTGCAGCTTAGCAGTCGAGCCAGCGGTTGATACGACCATAAGTCGACTCGCGGCTACGACATAAGGCTAAACCTTAATGATGATGACCACCTTCGCCATGAATATGCCCATGAGCGACTTCTTCTTCGCTGGCATCACGCACGCTGACAACTTTGACCTTGAAGTGCAGGCGCTGGCCAGCCAGTGGGTGGTTGCCGTCAACGATCACGTCGTCGCCTTCCAGTTCGCGGATGGTGACGATCTGCATGCCGCCGTCTGGGCCGGAGGCGTGGAACTGCATGCCGACTTCCAGCTCATCAACGCCTTCGAACATCGAACGGTTGAGGGTGGCTACCAGCTCAGCGCTGTATTCGCCGTAGGCATCTTCCGGTTCAACTGCAACTTCCAGCTCGTCGCCAACTTGCTTGCCCAGCAGGGCTTTTTCCAGGCCGCCGATGATGTTGCCGGCACCGTGCAGATAAGCCAGCGGCGCGCCGCCTGCGGAACTGTCGATCACCTCACCGGCATCGTTAGTCAGGGTATAGTCGATGGAGACGGCCTTATTGGCGGCGATCAGCATGGGGCGAGACCTTTTGCTTGGAAATAAAGAGCGGGCAAGTTTACCCAAGGGCACGCGCGAAAGCGAACCTGACACAGACGGACGGCCAAACGCAGCAGCAGTGCGCGTGCTTGATTTCCGTCAGGATGAGCACGACGATTGGCTGGCAGTATTGTCCTGCGGCCATACTCAACACCTGCGCCACCAGCCGCCCTGGCAGAATCGCGCCTGGGTGCTGGATGCGCAGCAGCGCCAGGCGCAGCTGGGCGAGCCTTTCATCTGCGGCTGGTGCGCGACCGAAAACGACGCACGCGAGGCGGTAACACAGCGCCCGAACCAAGATTTGAACAAGGAGCGGTAAATGCCCGCACGCAATATTCTGGTGATCAACTGCGGCAGTTCATCGATCAAGTTTGCCCTGATCAACGAAGCGCAAGACGCCTTTATCCTCAGCGGCCTGGCCGAACGCCTGGGCAGCCCGGATGCGCAAGTTCACTGGCAACAGGGCGACAGCAAAGACAGCCTGATTCTGCCCCATGCCGATCACCGCGCCGCCCTCGCTCAGGTACTGCCCCTGGTGCAGGCAGCTGCGGGCGGCCAGTTGCATGGCATCGGTCACCGCGTGGTGCATGGCGGCGAGCACTTCACCGCAGCCTGTCGCCTGGATGCACTGAGCCTCGCCGCGATTCGCACCACCGCGCCGCTTGCACCGCTGCATAACCCGGCCAACCTGCTGGGTATCGAAGCGGCTATTAAGCTATTTCCCAGCCTGACCCAAGTAGCGGTGTTCGATACCGCCTTTCACCAGACCCTGCCCGAACACGCCTACCGCTACGCCCTGCCCGACCACCTGTACCGTGAGCACGGCGTGCGTCGGTATGGCTTTCATGGCACCAGCCACCGTTTTGTCAGCCAGCGCGCTGCGCAAATGGCCGGGCTGCAAGTGAATGCCAGCAGCTGGCTGGTGGCGCATCTGGGCAACGGTTGCTCGACCTGCGCCATCGTCGATGGCCAGAGCCGCGACACCAGCATGGGCCTGACGCCGCTGGAAGGCGTGGTGATGGGCACACGCAGCGGCGATGTCGACCCCAACCTGCATAGCCATCTGGCACGCACCTTGGGCTGGAGCCTGGAACAGATCGACGCGATGCTCAATAAAGACAGCGGCCTGCTGGGCCTTTCAGGCGTGTCCAACGACATGCGCACCCTGGAGCAGGCCCGCGAAGAGGGTCATACCGGCGCCACCCTGGCCATCGAGGTGTTCTGCTATCGCCTGGCAAAATCCCTAGCAGCCATGAGCTGCGCCCTGCCGCAACTCGATGGACTGATCTTTACCGGCGGCATCGGCGAGAACTCGGCGCTGATTCGCAGCAAGACCGTTGCCCACCTAAGATTGCTTAATCTGGCCCTCGACGAGCAGGCTAACGCCCGCACCATGCGCGGCGCGGCCGGGCCGATCCAGGCCCTGGGCCACCCGCGTGTGCTGGTCGTGCCGACCAATGAAGAACGACAAATAGCCCTCGACACCCTGGCGCTACTCGAAGCCTGAGCTGCGGCGCAGGGGCGACGCACCAGCCTCATGCCCACGACAGAGGCCAACAACATTTCGCGGGCATGGCCCGCTCCTACGACACAAAGGAAGCACCATGCACACCTTCTTTATTGCCCCCACCGGTTTCGGTGTCGGCCTTACCTCAATCAGCCTGGGCCTGGTCGGCGCTCTGGAGCGCTCCGGCCTCAAGGTCGGTTTCTTCAAGCCCATCGCCCAGCCGCATCAGGGCGATATGGGCCCGGAACGCTCCAGTGAATTAATCGCCCGCACCCACGGCCTGCACTCACCCAAACCGCTGGCCCTGACGCATGTCGAGCGCATGCTCGGCGACGGCCAGCTGGATGAGCTGCTGGAAGAAATCATCAGCCTCTATCAGCAAGCGGCCGAAGGCAAAGACGTGGTAATCGTCGAGGGCATGGTGCCGACACGCCAGGCCAGCTATGCCGCGCGGGTCAACTTCCACCTGGCCAAGAGCGTGGATGCCGAAGTAATTCTGGTCTCCGCACCGGAGCAGGAAAGCCTCAGCGAACTGAGCGACCGGGTGGAGATCCAGGCACAGCTGTTCGGCGGACCGAAAGACGAGAAAATGCTCGGCGTCATCCTCAACAAAGTGCGCAGTGACGATGGCATCGAAGCCTTCGCCAATCGCCTGAAAGAACACTCGCCGCTACTCAAGGGCAATGACTTCCGCCTGCTCGGCTGCATCCCCTGGCAAGACGAGCTGAACGCCCCGCGCACCCGCGACATCGCCGACCTGCTCGGCGCGCGGGTGCTCAATGCCGGTGATTACGAACAGCGGCGCATGCTGAAGATCGTGCTCTGCGCCCGCGCCGTGGCCAACACCGTGCAACTGCTCAAGCCCGGCACCTTGGTGGTTACGCCGGGGGACCGCGACGACATCATTCTCGCCGCCAGCCTGGCTGCGATGAATGGCATGCCGTTGGCAGGTCTGCTGCTGTGCAGCGACTTCGCCCCCGATCCACGGATCATGGAACTATGCCGTGGCGCGCTGCAGGGCGGCTTGCCGGTGATGACGGTGAGTACTGGCTCCTACGACACCGCGACCAATCTCAATCGCTTGAACAAGGAAATCCCGGTCGACGACAAAGAGCGTGCTGAAACGGTCGCCGACTTCGTCGCCAGCCATATTGACCACGAGTGGTTGTTCGCCCGCTGCGGCACGCCGCGCGAACTGCGCATGTCGCCGCCAGCGTTCCGCTATCAGTTGGTGCAACGCGCCAAGGCAGCCAACAAGCGCATCGTTTTGCCGGAAGGCAGCGAACCACGCACCGTGCAAGCAGCCGCCATCTGCCAGGCACGCGGTATCGCCCGTTGTGTACTGCTGGCCAAGCCGGAGGATGTTCACGCAGTGGCCCACGCCCACGGCATCGAACTGCCGGAAGGGCTGGAAATCCTCGACCCAGACCTGATCCGCGAGCGTTATGTCGAGCCCATGGTCGAGCTGCGCAAAGGCAAAGGGCTGAACGCGCCGATGGCAGCCGCGCAACTGGAAGACACCGTGGTGCTGGGCACCATGATGCTCGCCCTGGATGAAGTCGACGGCCTCGTATCCGGGGCAATCAACACCACGGCCAACACCATCCGCCCGGCGCTGCAACTGATCAAGACTGCACCCGGCTACAAGCTGGTGTCGTCAGTGTTCTTTATGTTGCTGCCCGACCAGGTGCTGGTGTACGGCGACTGTGCAGTAAACCCCGACCCGACAGCGGTGGAGCTGGCAGAAATCGCCATACAAAGCGCGGCCTCGGCCAGCGCCTTCGGCATCATCCCGCGGGTGGCGATGCTCAGCTACTCAACCGGCGACTCCGGTAGCGGTGAAGAAGTAGAGAAAGTACGCGAGGCCACGCGCCTGGCCAAGGCCCTGGCCCCGCAGCTGCTGCTCGACGGCCCGCTGCAATATGACGCGGCTGCAATTGAAAGCGTCGGCCGGCAGAAGGCACCCGGTAGCCCGGTCGCAGGCCGCGCCACGGTGTTTATCTTCCCCGATCTGAACACCGGCAACACCACCTACAAGGCGGTACAACGCAGCGCCGATTGCGTCAGCGTCGGGCCGATGCTGCAGGGCTTGCGCAAGCCGGTGAATGACCTGTCGCGCGGCGCGCTGGTCGATGACATCGTCTTCACCATTGCCCTGACTGCGATCCAGGCCGCCAATCTGCCCGAGTAAGCCGCGCCTGAAAGGCCGGACTAAACCGGCCTGACGCAACAAATAGCAGCAAAAGGTGGCGATCAACGGCGATCACCCGCATTTCGAGGGGTTGCAGTTCGGTGCGCAGGCGTTAACCTGTGCGCCGACCGATCTGTGGTGGAAAACCACAGGCATAAGTAAATAAGTCGGGGCCTACGCCCTTTTTCTAGAGGCACCTGTCCCCATGCTGCATTTTCTACCTGCTCCATTACGCGGTCTGATTGCCGGCCTGCTGCTCGCCGTGAATACCCTTATCTGCTGCTGGCCGCTATTTATCGGGGCCCTGCTGAAATTTCTGCTGCCCATTCCCAAGGTGCAGCGCGCGCTGCGCTCGGCCATGCATGCGACTGCTGAGTTCTGGATTTCCGCCAACAAATTCTGGATGCACTTGGTGGGCAAAACCGAGTGGAATGTCGAAGGGCTCAAGGGCTTCGATATGCAGCACTCTTACATGGTGACCAGCAACCACCAGAGTTGGGTGGATATCCTGGTGCTGCAATACCAGCTCAACCGGCGCATTCCCTTTCTCAAGTTCTTCCTCAAGCAGGAGCTGATCTGGGTACCGGTGATTGGCCTGTGCTGGTGGGCGCTGGAGTTCCCCTTTATGAAGCGCTTCAGCAAGGAATACCTGGCCAAACACCCGGAAAAGCGCGGTGAAGATCTGGCCACCACGCGCAAGGCCTGCGAGCGCTACAAAACCAACCCGGTGTCGGTGTTCAACTTCCTCGAAGGTACGCGCCTGTCGCCAGCCAAACACGCGCAGCAGCAATCACCCTTTAAGCACCTGCTCAAGCCCAAAGCCGGCGGCATTGCCTTTGTCTTGGATGCCATGGGCGAACAGCTGCACAGCCTGGTCAACGTCACCATTCACTACCCGCAGGGCATTCCGGGGTTCTGGGACCTGTTGTGCGGGCGAATCGAGCAGGTGGTGGTGCGTTTCGATGAGCTGCAGATTCCCAAGGAATTTATCGGCGGCAACTACGATCAGGACGAAGCCTATCGCCTGCAGTTTCAGCAGTGGGTCAACCAGCTGTGGCTGGACAAGGATGCGCAGCTTGACGAGCTGAAGGCGCGTTATCCTGCGCGCTAAATCGCTACATTGCTTGGGCAGGAGCCGCTTGTTGGCGATCAGCAGGGCAAAAGCATCGCCAGCAAGCTGGCTCCTACAGTCTGTCACCCTATTCGGCGGGCTTTTCATTGCGCACAGGCAGGTTTTGCCAATCCACTCGCGCGGGGAAAGTCTTCACCTCCTCGGCGCTCAGCCCCGGCGCGACCAGAAAGCCTTGCATGATTGCGCAGTTATGCGCGGCCAACCAATCGCGCTGGGCCATGGTTTCCACGCCCTCGGCGACCACGTCCAACCCCAGGTGACGGCCCAGGTCGATGATGGTGCTGACCACCGCCGCATCGCGCGGCGAGTCGAGCATATTGGAGATAAACAAGCGGTCGATCTTCAGCGTATCCAGTTCGAAATGGCGCAGGTAGGCCAGCGAGGAGTAACCGGTGCCAAAATCATCAATGGCGATTTTTACACCCAGCTTGCGCAGCTGGCGCAACTGCTCCTGGCTGGTTTCCAGGTTCTGCATCAGTGCGCTTTCGGTAACTTCCACTTCCAGCTGCTGAGGGTTCAACTGGTGCGCTTCGAGCACCCGACGCAAGTCATCAACCAGCTGCGGCATGCCGAACTGCACCGGGCTGACATTCAGGCTGAGCACCAATTCGTTGCCGTATTGCTGGCTCAGCTGTTGGCATTTCTCGATGCCAGCCTGAAAGATCCAGCTGCCCAGGCGATTGATCAGGCGAGTCTCTTCCAGCAGCGGAATAAACACCCCCGGCGCCACGGTGCCGGCAACCCGGTGCTGCCAGCGCAGCAGGGCCTCGAAGCCACGCAGGCGCCCGCTTTCCAGGTAGATCTGCGGCTGATAGACCAGCACGAAGTCATCATTCTCGATGGCACTACGCAGGCTTTCCTCCAGCATCAGTCGTGAGCGCGCACGGCCATTCATTTCCGGAGAGAAAAAGCGGTATTGCTGGCGACCGGTGCGCTTGGCCTCGTACATGGCCATGTCTGCGGCACGCAGCAAGCCTTCCACGGTTTGTCCACATTCAGGGAAGCAGGCAATGCCTACGCTCGCACCCAGAGTCACCTCAATGCCGCCGAGGTTATGCCGCACCGACACCTGCTCTATCAGCTTTTCGGCGATGCGCGCGGCGTCCTCCGGGTGCTCCAGGCTGTCGAGCAAGACGGTGAATTCATCGCCGCCAATTCGCGCCAGGCTGTCATAGGGGCGCAGGCTGGCCTTGAGCTGTTCGCCGACCAGTTCGAGCAAGCGGTCGCCAATATCGTGGCCGAGTGAGTCATTGATGCGTTTGAAATCATCCAGGTCGAGATAGAGCACGGCCATACGCTGGCCGCTGCGATTGATCCGTGACAGTGACGACTCCAGCGCCTGATAAAAACCACGGCGGTTGAGCAGGCCCGTGAGGGCATCGGTAATCGCCTGCGACTCCAATTGCTTGTGCAAATGACGCACCACCGACATATCCAGCGCCATGACCACCATCGCGTGCTGCAAGCGCGGTAAGGGTGAACAGGACAGCGCCACCGGCACCTGCCCGCCGTTCAGGGTGCGCAAATTGGCGTCATGCAGGCGATAGGCCTCGCCGCGCCGCCACTGCAGGTAAAACTCGGACAGACGCCAGTCGCTGGTCACTTGCGGGCTGACCAGGTAGGAGAGCATTTCACTGCCTTGCAGATCGCTGATCGAGCCTTCAAGCATGCGCGCCATGGCCGGGTTGGCAAAATTGATCCGGCCATCCTCACCCACCACCATGATGCCTTCGGCGGCGTTATCCAGTACCGAGGCGTTGAACGCCCGCGCCGTATCCAGTTGCTGAGTCAGCTGCAGCAGCTCGCTGCGACTGCGCTCATGTTCGAGCAGGGCATGAATCTTGTGGCGCAATACGCTGGGATCGAAGGGTTTGAGCATAAAGTCCACCGCGCCGGTGGCGTAGCCTTTGATGACCGAATCCTGGGTTTGCGCAATGGCGGAGATAAAAATGATCGGGGTGTAGCGCGTACGCGGGTTACCGCGCATCAACCGAGCGACTTCGAAGCCATCCATGCGTGGCATCTGCACATCCAGCAGCACCAGACCAACGTTCTCTTCAAGCAGGCACTGCAGGGCGGCCTCGCCGGAGTCAACACAACGCAGTTTCCAGTCGCCTTCTTCCAGCAGGGCTTGCATGGCCTCCAGATTTTCCGGACGGTCATCTACCACCAGCAGAGTCTGCGTAATGGCGGCGACCGTTAACTGCACGTGTGCCATATGTCCTCCCTGTATCCCTGGCGAGCGTCTTGCGACTCCTGCTGCGGTTCAGGTTAGCAGGCCGCAGCAAAACTATTGCGGCGGTGCGGCGGATACCTCAAATGAGCCTACAAGCGGATCGACAGTGGCCAGCCAGCGCACCAGCAGCTCCAGCAAGGCCTCGCGGCTGACCGGTTTGGCCAGGTAGTCATCGGCGCCAGCAGTGATGCATTTCTCCCGGTCGCCTTTCATCGCATGAGCGGTCAGGGCGATGATCGGAATGCTGCAGCTGTGTTCGGTTTTGAGCAGTCGCGTAGCGGTGTAGCCGTCCATAGTCGGCATGGCCATGTCCATCAGAATCAGGTCAAACGGCTCGCGCTCATAACAGTTGATGGCTTCCTGACCGTCCTTGGCCGAACTGACGATCAGCCCCACCTCGTCGAGCAAGGCGGTCAGGGCATAAACATTGCGCACGTCATCATCCACCAGCAGCACGCGCCGTCCTTCCAGCGGATTTCCCGCCCTGAGGCTTCCCACCCGTGAGGGGGCGCACACACTGCCGAGAAAGCCCTGCACCGCTTCACTCAGCCCCTGCATGTCCTCACCGTGCTTGTGCACCACCACCGCGCTGAAACGGCGCAAGCGTTGCAAGGCATGGCGGGTGATATCGACACCGGTATTAACGACCACCCGCATGCCATTGAGTGGACGCTGTCGGTTGAGTGCGTCCAACAGTTCAAAGCCGTCCTGATCGGGTAGATCCAGATCAATCACCAATGCGTTGAACATTCCGTTTGCGTAGGCCTGCTGCGCTTCTTCGGCGCATGAGCAGGCCTGTACATCAAAGCCCAGTTGCTGCAGATGCTCACGGTAATGTTCGCGCTCAACCTCAACATCCTCGACCAACAGCAGGCGCTGCGCCGGCGACTGATCAAGCTGTTGCAGGTCGATAAACACCTGTTCCAGGTCCGTGCGCTGGATCGGTTTGACCAGGTAGCGCATGCCGTCATCATTCCAGTCCGCCGGTTGCGGTACGCAGGAAATGATATGCACTGGTGTGCTGCGGTGGCTGGCCTGGCCGCGCAGGTGACGAAACAGCTGCCAACCGCTGATATCCGGCAGCAGAATATCCAGGATCACCGCACTGAACCGCTCACGTTGCAGCAGGTTGAGCGCCTGTACCCCAGAGCGGCAATGCACGCTGGCAAAGCCGCGGGCATGCGCTTCGTCGACCAATACTGCGGCAAAATTCACATCATCTTCGACAATCAGCACCGCTGGGCCTTCACCGCTGCGCGTCGGCGCATCTGTTGCCGGCAACTCCTGCGTTTCTTGCGCCTCTTGCGCCACCACTCGCACCGGCAGGCGCACGGTAAAGCAGGAGCCTTCACCCGGCACACTTTCCAGGCTGATCTCACCGTCCATCGCCAGTACCAACTGACGGGTAATGGCCAGCCCCAACCCGGTGCCACCAAAGCGCCGGCTGGTGGAACCATCGATCTGCTGGAAGGCTTGGAAAATCTGCTCATGCTGCTCGGCAGGGATGCCAATACCGCTGTCGCGCACACTGAAGTTGAGCAGCTCATGGCCCTCCTCCGGCTCGCCACTGGCGCAGGATACGGTCAGGCTGACCTCGCCCTGCTCGGTAAATTTCAGAGCATTGGAGAGCAGGTTGCGCAGGATCTGCTGCAGGCGGATGCGGTCACTGTGAATCACTCGCGGCACCCCGGCCTCCAGCTGGGTATGTAGGCGCAGGCTCTTGATCTCGGCCATTGGCCGCAAGCTGGCATCCAGCTCGACCAGAACATCCTGCATGTTTAAGGGTTCGAGCTTGAGCTGCATACGCCCGGACTCGACCTTGGCCAGATCCAGCACATCGTTGATCAACTGCAACAAATCACTGCCGGCGCGGTGCACGATATCGGCATGTTTGGCCTGCTTCTCGGTCAGGTTGCCGGCGCTATTCAGGCGCAGTTGGTCACTGAGAATCAGGATGCTGTTGAGCGGCGTGCGCAGCTCATGGGACATGTTGGCGAGAAATTCCGACTTGTAGCGATTGGCCAGAATCAGCTGCTCAGCCTGATCACGCAGACGCTGCTCGGCGGCCTTACGCTCGCTGATATCAATGATCACCGCCTGCACCAGGGCATCTTCACCGCCACGGATCGGCGACAGATTTACCTCCAGCGGAATCAACCTGCCGTCGCGGTGCTGACCAAACAGCTCGCGATCACTGCCCATGCGTCGCGGCTCGGGGTCGGCCTGGTAGCCCGCGCGCATCGGCACATGGCTGGCACGCAGAGCGTTAGGTAGCAAAATTTCCACGGGTTGTGAGAGCAACGCTTCACGGCCATAACCAAACAGCTGCTCGGTCTGGCGGTTGACCATGGCGATACAACCTTGGTTGTCGACCAGCACAATGGCATTGGGTGACGCTTCAACCACCAGACGAAAACGCTCTTCAGCCCCCTTACGGGCGCGCAGATCAATCAGGTTGATCAGGTAGTTGACCCCGCCGGAGTCGCCCAGCACGCTCAGACTCAGCGCTACTGGCACCTCTTCACCGAGATCGCGACGCGCCTGGTATTCATTGACCAACTCAGCACTGTCGTGATCGATGGCCAGCGCGCTTAACTGCTCAACAGTCGGCAAAAAACGCTTAACCCGCTCGCCAACCAAGACATCGGGCGCCGAATCAAGCAGGTCGGCGGCACTGCGGTTAGCCATTTCGATACGACCTTGAGCGTTGCACAGCAAGGTCGCCACCGGCAGCCGCTCGACCAACAGACGGAAACGCTCCTCACGTTCACGCAATTTATCGGTGGCCAGGTGGTTGGCGTGCAGCTCGCGCTCGCGCAAATACAGGTAACCGCCAACCAGCAAAGCCAGCAACGCCGCTGCTACCAAGGCGATCCACAGGCTGAGACCGCCACCGCTGGATAAGGCCGACTCATAGGCCGCCGTGCTGGTCACTTGCAGCACCCAGTTGCGGCCATACAACGGCAACGCCAGCACATGTTGAAAGCGTGGTTGCCGGGCAGCGTCCTGCTCCTCGGCGATTAACAAGGGAGCCTGCAATACCTGCTGATCGTTGATCACCACATCAAAGCGCTGACTCTGCGCGCCGAGAATACCTTCCATCAACTCATGGCTGCGGAACGCACCATGTACCACGCCAAGCAAGGCGGCGCGGCGCTCTTCGACCGTACTCTGCGGCATACCCGGTTGATATACCGGCAAGAACAACAGCACACCGCCCTGCACATTGGACTCGGTTTCCTGGCGCAAGGTAACCGGCGCACTGAGGATCGCCTGGCCACTGCCTATCGCCTGCTCAACCGCCGTGCGCCGTACGGCCTCGCTAAGCATGTCGTAACCCAGCACCCGGCGATTGCGCCAATCTAACGGCGTGATGTAGTCAATCAACAGGTAATGTTCACGCGGCCCTGCTGGGAACGGCCGATAGCCACTTCGCCCCTCGCTCTGTTGGCCAGCCAGGTATGCACCAAGCTGTTCTGCTTGCAGATAACGCGACCACGCCAGAGCCATGATGCCCGGATAGCGGTCCTGCAACTGCAACTGATCAAGGGCGCGATCCCACTCAGCCTGGGACACATAATCACTGCCGGTCATCAACCCTGAGACACCACGCAGAACCATTTCATAGGCCTGCATGCGGCTCATCACCCGCTGGCCTATGTCCTGCGCCTCCAGCTTGAAGCGCTGCTGACTCTGCTCGCGTTCACGCTGCTCAAAGCCCTGCCACTGCCAGACGATCAGTGATCCCAGGCCGATCGACAACGCCAAGGTCACCCACAACGGTAGCCAGGATTTACGCGAAGTAGAAACATGCCTGTCGTCCATGATCTCTCCAGTTTTCGTCCATGTCTGGCGCGGGCGGCGCGCCGAGGCGGCAGGGTTGTTGGAACCACTGCCAGCAGTCTAGTCACGATTGAATGGGTGGCCGAGTCTAAATAGCAGACATAAAAAAGCCGCGCATCCGGACGAATGCACGGCTTTTATAGAGTGCGGCGGTTACAGCGGACGCAGGTTAATTTCCACCCGGCGGTTCTGTGCGCGGCCTGATTCATTGGCATTGCTGGCAATCGGTTGGTTTGGGCCCTCGCCGTAAGACGAAACGCGCGAAGCCGCAATGCCATTGGCGCTTAGGTAAGAGGCGACGCTCTGGGCGCGGCGATTGGACAGGTTTTGGTT
The DNA here is from genome assembly GCF_056312395.1 of Pseudomonas sp. C7.1. Lineage (NCBI taxonomy): Bacteria > Pseudomonadati > Pseudomonadota > Gammaproteobacteria > Pseudomonadales > Pseudomonadaceae > Pseudomonas > Pseudomonas sp. C7.1. Next base: position 2,846,333 of record NZ_JBWDTL010000003.1, read on the forward strand.
CAACTCCAGCGAGCCCGTGCTGTCGGTATGGCCGACGATATCCACACCGTTCTTGTCGAACTCCTTGAACACCGTGACCAGGGAATTAAGGGTTGGATAAAAGCTGCTGGAGATATCCGCCGAATTGCTGGCGAAGGTGATATTGCCCGGCATGATCAACTTCAGTTCATCACCATTGCGCTGCACCTGTACGCCAGTACCTTGTAGGGTCTGGCGCAGCTTGGCTTCTTGGGTGTCGACGTAATAGCCGTAACCACCACCAGCCGCACCCCCCACTGCCGCACCGATCAAGGCACCTTTGGCGCGATCCTTCTTGCTGGACGTGGCCGCACCAATCACCGCACCGGTTACTGCGCCGACACCGCCGTAGATACCCGCTTTGCCCGCCTCACGTTCACCGGTATAGGGGTTGGTGGTACAGCCGGCGAGTACGCCAAGACCGAGGGTAACAACAGCCAGATTTCGCCACAGCTTCATGCGTACTTCCTTTGAATATTGGATCGGGACAGGTTCACACCTGAGTTTTCGAGCCCGATACCTGGTTAAAGTTCATTTTCAGGGGTGATTGAGTGGGAGGCTCGCCCGAACTATGCCCGAACAAACGGGTTATCGCGCATCTCATCGCCAAGCCGCGTATCGGCGCCATGGCCGGTAACGACCACAGCGTCCTCATCCAGGCAGTAGAGACGCTGCTTGATCGAGCGCTCAATGGTCGGGTAATCGCCACCCCACAGGTCGGTACGGCCTATACCGCGCTTAAACAGGGTGTCGCCGGCAATCAGCAGCTTGTCCTGGGGGAACCAGAAGCTCATTGAGCCGGGGGTATGCCCCGGCGTATGCAGGGCCACTCCGCAGCCGCAAGCCAGCTCTTCATCGTCGGCCAGCCACTGGTCCGGGGCCGGCACCGGGGTGTAGGGCACGCCGAACATGCGGCACTGCATTTCCAGGTTGTCCCAGAGGAACTGATCCTCCTTATGCAGGTGCAGGGTCGCGCCGGTTTTCTCCTTCATCTGCCCGGAGGCCAGGAAGTGATCCAGATGAGCGTGCGTATGAATGATGCTCACCACTTTGAGGTCATGAGCCTCCAGACGCGCCATGATCAAATCGGGATTGCCTCCCGGATCGACAACGATGGCCTTCTTGGTCAGCGGGTCACCAATAATCGTGCAGTTGCACTGCAAAGGCCCGACAGGGAAGGTTTCGCGGATCAGGGTCGGGGTTGCGGCAGAACTCATGGTTATTCCTCGGCGCGGTAATCGCTGGGCAGTTTACCTGTCCATTTCTTGAACGCACGGCGAAAATTCGATGGGTCGCTGAAGCCCAGCAGGTAGGCGATTTCATACAGCGGAAGGTGGGTGGTGGTGAGGTATTGCAGGGCCAGGCTCTTGCGCACTTCATCGAGCACTTGCTGATAGCTGGTGCCCATGTGCGACAGGTGCCGGCGCAGGCTGCGACCACTGGTGTGCAGCGCCTCGGCCGCGCTGGCCAGGTTGGGGAAGTCGCCAGGGCGGGTCAGCAGTAAACGGCGTACACGGGTCAACAGGCCGTCCTGCACATCCAGGCTCACCAGCAGGGCCTCACATTGCTGCTCGCACATCTGCACCGTAGCCGGGTTGGCCAGGGCCATTGGCCGGTCCAGGTAGGTGGTTGGCATGCTCAGGCGGTGATAGGGCTGATCAAATGCCACTGGCGCGCCAAACAGCCGCTCGTAGCGCTCGGCGTAGTGTGGCGCGGCATGAGCAAAGCCCACGTCTACTTCCTCTAAGCGCTCCCCCACCAGAAATCGCACAATGGTGTGGCAACTGGTCAGCAAACCTTCAGCGGCGAAACGGCTGAGCGGACCCAGTGGCATGGTTTCACTGGCGCGCAGCTCAATCCGAGCGCCCAGTTCGACTATTTCCAGCTCGTAGGTCAAGCCGAGCACCCGGTAGTACTTGAGGGCGAACTGGATAGCCTTACCGAGGTTGGCGCTGGATAGCACCGCATAGCCGAGGATGCCGTGGGTCGAAACATTCAGCCGCTGGCCGAGCAGCAGGCCCAGCGCCGGCTCATCACACAGACGCAAGGCGCTGCTGGTGAGTTGAGTGAAATCAATAAAGGACAAACGCCCTTGAGGGTTGCCCAGCACTTCGGGCCGCACCCGCGCCTCAGCAAACAACTGCGCGCGCGGCACGCCCAGCTCCTCGACCAGGTCGAGCAAGGCGGCGGCGTAGGCAACGGGAACCAGTTCGGCAGAGAAATTCAATGATGGCCTCATGGGCTTCTTATTATCTGGCCTGATATGACCACCGACAGCGACGATAACCTTGTTCGACAAAACTCGACAAGGGCATCCGGTACTACCGCGCCTGATCAGTCGGCCTGCGCAGTTGGGGCGAAGACTTTAGCCATACTCAGAACTTGATCAACCGATCACCACAACCGAAGGTTGGGCGCATGCGTGCCCTGCCGCAGCGGGTGTCTGTTACACCCCACCAAGCGCTCTAACATGCGCACTGTTAGTACACCCGCCGCACTGACAAGCCACAATATTTGGCCCAGCCGAGCACTATTGGCCATAAATGACCTCGATATTGGCTGTTGTGAACCTTTGCCGAAGCGCTTGGCGAATCCATAGTGAAACCACGCTTCAGTCACAGACTCAGGGAGTCCGCATGGTCAGCACTACCCCGGAAGGTTTGCAGATTCGTCCACGGCATATGGATTTCGATTTCCCCAATCCTTTGCCGCGTCACTGGCACAGCGGCGATGCCTTCAAAAGCCATCTGTTTGATGCCATGTCGGTGCTGTTCCCCGATGGCGAACGCTTCTTTATCGATTCGGTGCGGCACTTCCGCGACCAGATAGATGACCCGGTGCTGAAGGAGCAGATACGTGGCTTTATCGGCCAGGAGGGCCACCACAGCCGCGAACACTTGGAATACAGCAACCGCCTGCGCGACCTGGGTTACAACATTACCCGCATCGAGAAACGCGCTCAGGCGCGGATTCGCTACACCCAGAAGAAGTTCTCACCACAACGGCAACTGGCCGCCACCGCAGCGCTGGAACATATCACCGCGATCATGGCTGACGGTCTGCTCAAGGACCCGAAATACCTGAAAGGCGCGCACCCGACTATGGTGCGCCTGTGGCGCTGGCATGCACTGGAGGAAACCGAGCACAAAGCGGTGGCCTTCGACGTCTACAACCAGGTCTGCGGCAGCCGCAAACTGCTGCGCCGAGCGATGATTATGGGCACCTTCTTCTTTGTGCTCGATACCACGCGCGGCCTAACGCATATGCTCAAGCAGGACGGCCTGCTGTGGAACTGGCGCGTATGGCGCGATGGCATTCAATGGATGTGGGGTAAGGAAGGCGTGTTCCGCCCGCTGATCAGCACCTACCGCGATTTTTTTAAACCCAACTTCCACCCTTGGCAGCACAACAACCTAGAGCTGCTCTACCAGACCCGCTGCGAGTTCGACCTGCCAGCGCAAAACCAAGCTGCTTAAACCTGGCGCTGAGCCAAAACGACAAGGGAGCCTGCGGGCTCCCTTTTTATGCACATCGACTTAACCGATAGCGACGACTGCCAGCGCCGCTCTCGGACGCTTTCAGCCCTGCAGAAAACGCAGAGCATCCGCCGCGCTCTGCTGCGGGATTTCCTCCATGGGGATATGCCCAACACCCGAATAGGTTTTTACCTGGATGCCCGGCAGATCACGCTGCCACAGCGGCACGTGTTTGGGCGAAATCCAGCGATCGCGCTCGCCCCACAGCAACAGGGTGGGCGCCTGAATCTGCACGACCCGCGCTGACGTGCCATACAGTTCTTCTTTATTGACCTTGAGCAGCACACGGAAGATATCCATCATCGCCCGGCGATTGCCCGGCCGCCGCGTCAGGTCGTTGTAGCGGTCCACCACACCCGGTTTGATCCGCGCCGGCTCGCCGTAAACCTCCTTGATGCCCTGGGCGATCAGTGCACGCGGCATCCACAGCGGCATGGCCACGGTGGCACCGGGCAAGGCAGCGGCGGCAATCATCCACGGCACCTTGTGCATGTGGTAGCCGGCCGGGTCGATCAGCACCAGTTTCTCCACCCGCTGCGGCTGCGCCAGGGCGAAGTTCCAGGCGATATAACCGCCCAGGGAGTTACCAACAATCGACGCTTTGTTCACACCCAGGTAGTCGAGCAACAGGCCAAACACCTTGATCATTCGCTCGGCGGAATACACGCCATCGCGGGCCGGGCCGGTGAGGCCAAAACCCGGTACATCGAAACGGATAACCCGGTAATCGGCAGCAAAGGCCGGGAGCCAGTCGTCCCAGGTGTGCAGCGAGGCCACCACGCCGTGGATCAGCACCAGCACCGGTTTGTCCCGACTGCCTTCATCACGGTAGTGCAGGTTAAAGCCGTCGAGCTCGACGTAGCGCGAGCCATTGGCGGCATTGCCATAGCGCGCTTTGAGGCGCTCCAGCGGCAAGGCACCAAAGCCAAGGCGGGCAAAACCGGCCGCCAGCGGGGGCATCAGCGGAAGACTGGAAGCAGACATGCAGGCACCTCTAGAGTGTTGTTATGGGGTAGACGCATCTGCCCTATCAAAGCACGTCCACCCAGAGCTGACGCCTAACCTAGGTTAGGTTGGCGCAGGACACAGCGAGGCGATCAGCAGCTCGCTGAGCACACGCTTGGCTTGCTCGATCTCGGCGCGGCTGGCGGCGCGGCCGAGCAGTTCCAGCGATGCGGCTTCCATGGCCCAGATCAGCGCGCGGTAGGTTAGCGGGTCGGCCGCCTGGGTAGCGCCATGCAGACGCTCGGCCAGCAGCCGCGCCATCTCGGTATGGGCACGTTGACGGTGCGCGGCCAGGGGTGAATCAGCACGCAGGGCTTCTTCCTGCATCAGACGAATAATCGGCCCGACCGCCAGGTGATAGTCGAAATACCGCCCGACCATGCCCTGCAACCAGGCCTGCGGGCTGCCGGCCAGACTCTGCATCTCACTGAAGCGCGACAGCAGTAGGGACACCGCCGTCTGATAGATGCCTTCGAGCACCTGCATCTTATTCTCGAAGTATTTATAGAAGGTACGCCGCGACACATTGGCCGCCGCCAGCAGGTCATTCACCGTGGTGTCCGCCAGGCCCTTGCGGGCAAATACCGGAATCGCCGCCAGCTGAATATTGGTACGCTGCAGATGGCCAATCAGCGGCCCGTCACCGTCCAGCTCCTGTTGCTGGGCCACCGCGCCGTAACCGCCGAGATCTTCAAACACCGCACGCACAGCACCGAGTTCTGCCAAGGTTTGCTGCATTGCACTTTTCCCAACCAAGGCGCGGGTGACGCGAGCCGCCAAGCTGGTTACGCTGAGCCACGCCATCGCCGCAGGATTATTGTTGTGCTGAACACGCTAACACGCCGCCTTTGCCTGCCGCTGGCCATCCTTTTGCTGGTTCTGCTGTCACCCGTGCAGGCCGCCGAGCTGTTCTATCTCGGGCAGAAGATTCCGGACATCCACAAACCTTGGAACAGTGCCGACTACCAGCAACTGCTGGAGGCGTTGAACAAGGTCGACAGCGCCCAGCTCAACGCCCTGCCCCGGCGCAGCGGCGAGTTCACCGGGCCGATTTACCAGCGCATGGTCAGCGAGGAAAATTTCCGCCCCCAGCTGAATATCTACGCACCGCTGGAGCTGCGACAGAACGAGGCCCGCGAAGCACTGTTTCGTCTCAAGGAGCTGATGCGCCTGTATTTCGATTTTCGCGCCGTGCAGCAGCCCTATGCCGCCGAGGCGCTGGGGCTGATGAGTTACTCGCTGCGCCAGCAGGCAGTGCTGTTCACCCTGACCACTGAATTCTGGATGACCCTCTCGCAAACCGAGCAAAGTAACCCGGTGCGCTTACAGGGCCTGCATGAAACCAAGGCAGCGGCAGCCATGCTCACCTCCAGCGCACTCGACTACCTGGGCCTGACCAAACAGTTTGGCCGTGAAGAACTGGTGCTCTACAGCGCCGAACTGAGCAAGCAACTGCCCGAGCTGTTTATCCATTTAAGCGGGGATGTGCGCGAAACCTTGCTGCAGCGCGTCGAGCAGCTTGCCCAGCAGCATGCCTATGCAGCAGTGCAGGCCACTATGCGCGAGTTGCAACCGGTGTTGCTGAGCATCCAGCAGGATGTGCAAGCCAAACTCGCGGCAGCTGCAGCGCAACCGAGCAAAGCGCCTACGCGCAGCCTCGACCTGTCGGTGCCGGCGGAGTCAGCACAATAGGCCGAGACTCTTGGCCCGCGCTACGGCCTGGGTGCGCCGCCCGACACCCAGTTTGCTGTTGATATGCCGGGCGTGGGTCTTCACGGTGTGCAGGGAGATAAACAGGTTGTCGCTGATCTCCTGGTTGGAGCAGCCCTGGGCGATTAGCTGCAGCACCGACAACTCGCGCGAGCTGAGTGCATCGACTACACCGGTATAGTCGTCCTGACTAACAGCTGGTGCGGCCTGCGGCAGGTGCTGGCGCAAGGCTTCAATCAAAGGACTCGCCTCCTGCCCCAACAACTGCTCGCGCAGCCACTCCGGCTGCTGGCTTAGCAACCCATGAAATGGCAGCAACCCACCACCAGCGGCAGCCTGCAAGGCACTGCGCAACTGCTGCTGCGCCTCACGCTCACGCCCGGCGTCGCGCAGCAAGGCCGTCAGCTGCATCTGCGCTATCACCCCCAGCAATTGGCCACCGGCGGTCTGTGCCAGCTGAGTTAGCCCGCGCAAACGCCGCTCGGCTTGATCATTCTCGCCCAGCAGACGTTCGTAAGTGGCCAGGTGCAATTGGATATGCAACGGCAATTGCGGGTGGAACTCCGGGGCCGCTGCGGCCTGCTCACCACCATAGGCATCGAGCAGACGACTCAGCCAGACACCCGCCAGTTCGGTCTGCCCCTGACGCAGCCACAGCTCACATTTGGTCAGGGTAATCATCGCCAGGTAGTAGATCGGCGGAATATCCCAGATATGCATCAGGCGCTCGGCTTCGGCCAACTGGGCAAAAGCCTCGGGCAGGTTGCCGCTGCGCCCCTCCAGGCTGGCCAGCACGCAATAACCGATCAGCACGCTGATATCGCGGCAGCTGCGCGCCTCGGCAATCCCGGCCAACAGACGTTGCCGCGCCTGCTGCGGCTGCAAACGCAAACTCAGCAAATAGCCTTCATACAGGGTCAGCCGCCCGCGTGCGGCGTACTGCCGTTGTGCCGGCAGACTGGCCAAACGCTGCTGACCCTGACGCACCTCATCCAATGCGCGCAGCACTTCACCACGGGCCTGCAGCACCCGCGCCCGATCATAATGGGCCAGGGCCTCAAACAGCGGATTGCCGACTCGTTGCGCCAACTCCAGTGCCTCACGGTTCAACCCGCGAGCACGCCACAGATCACCGTGGACGATAGCTAGGTTGGCCAGGCTGGAGAGGCACATCAGGCGCTGACCATAACGATTCAGTGGCAGGCAGCTCAGCGCCTCGCTGCAATAAGCCTGCGCCTTGGGGCTGTCGCCGCGGCCACGGGCAATCACCCCACTCAGGGCCAGCCATTGGGCCAGCAGAGCTTCCTGCTCGCTGCGCTCACGCGCCGGTAGAAAGCGTCCGAGCTGGGCAAGAAGCTCCTCGGCAGCATCCAGCTGACAGGCCAGCGCCAGCGCCCAGCCATACAGCAGAATCAGGCGCGGCGTACTGGTAAGCAAGCTGTCCGGCAAGTCCATCTTCCAGCGCAGCAAAGTGGCGACGTTCTGTTCGGCCAGCAGTTGCTCCTCGGAAAGGTTTTGCACCAGGTTGGCCGCCACATCCGGCTGACCGGCGCGCAACGCCTGCTCGATGGCCTCATCCAGCAGCCCTTCAGCGCTGAACCAACGACATGCGCGCAAATGCAGACCTGAGGTTGGCTGCGGACGACTGCGCAGCAAGTCGGAAAACAGATGGTGATAACGAAACCATTTGCCCTGCTCGTCCAGCGGCACCAGAAACACCTGATGCGCCTGCAGATGACGGAGAATCGCGGCGCTGTCATAGGCATCGCGCAGAGCATCGCACAGCTCGGCGCAAAAGCGTTCCTGGCTGGCTGTCTCGTAGAGAAAAGCCTGCACCTCGGCGGGCTGGCGCTCGATTACCTCTTCCAGCAGGTAGTCATGAATCAACCCATCAGCACCATGGACCGGCGTCGGTAGCGCCGTGGATTCCTGCACCTCACTGGCGGCCAGCGACCACAGCCGCAAGCCCGCCACCCAGCCTTCGCTGCGCTGCAGCAAAGCAGCCAGCGCCTCGGCCGACAACACAGCGCCCTGCAACGCAAGCAACTCGGTGCTTTCCGTATCAGTCAGACGCAAGTCTTGCTCATGCAACTCCAGCAGCTGACGGGACAAACGCAGACGCGCCAGGTGCCAGTCCGGGCGCTGGCGACTGGTCACCAACATCACCAGGCCGAGCGGCAAGTGGCTTAAAAAGAACTGCAGGCAGCGGTCGAGCACCGCCCCCTGGGCCAGGTGGTAGTCATCCAGCACCAGCAGCAGCGGCTGCTGAGGATCGAGACGCAACGCCAGCTCATCGAGCAGACCATCGAGCCACTCTTCAAAGGCAAACGGCTGATGCCGTTGACGCAAACGCAGCACCCCCAGCGCCTCCTGCCCAACGCCTGGGAAAAACTGCTGCAAGCCGCTAAGCAATCGCTCAAGAAAGCGGCCGGGGTCGCTGTCGCGCGAACTCAAGCCCAGCCACAGGCTTTGCCACTGCTCAGGCAGATGCTCGCAGAACTCGATGGCCAATGAACTTTTACCAAAACCTGCCGGTGCACTGACCAGCAGCAAGCGCCCTGCCAAGCCACCCAGCAGGCGCTCACACAACACCGGTCGCGGTACGTAACTGGCCGGTAACGGTGGTCGATAGAAATGCCCGCCCAGTACGTTGGGCGCGGCAACCAAGCCAGAAATGCGGGACAGATCAGTCATCAGCCAGTTTCTTGTAGTCGTCAGGCAGAGGCACTACCAGTGACCCGCAGACTAGCCTCTTGATGCGCGCATTTGAAGCCCTCGTGTCCATCAGGTAGCACACTGCAATGATTGTTTATCGGCCTGCTGCATGTTCACTGACCTTGCGCCCCCATAAAAAATGGTCGAGAGCCATTTTTAACGTCACGCAGCGATGGCCCGAAGAGTGGCCGCCATGGATGGCTGGCCATAAAAAAACCGGCCCTTGTGGGCCGGCTCTTTATGCAGCATTACTCAGGTTTAGCGCACGCCTGCCTGGCGCAGGGCCGCTGGGGTGTAATCGCTTTCCTTCGCAGGGTAGTCGAACTCGTAAGCACTCTTCTCTTCGTTCTTCATACCCAGAGCCAGATAACGACCGGACAGCAGGTCATACAGGGTCTCTACGCTGTACCACGGCACTTGCTTGTCGTAGTAGTACTGCGCATGGGCTTCGGCTACGCGCCACAGGGTACCGCGACCGTCGTAGTGGTCGATCTGCGCAGCTTGCCAGGTATCTTCGTCGATGAAGAAGTCACGCTTGGCATAGATATGACGCTCGCCCGACTTCAGGGTTGCAGTCACATGCCATACGCGGTGCAGCTCGTAACGGGTCAGGTCCTGGTTGATATGGCCAGCCTTGATGATCTGGTCATACTTCAACTTCGGCGAGTCCAGACGGTAGCTGTTGTAAGGAATGTAGATTTCCTTCTTACCGTTGAGCTTCCACTCGTAACGATCAGGTGCACCGTTGTACATGTCAAAGTTATCGGACGTACGCAGACCATCAGCGGCCGTACCTGGACCGTCATAGGACACCTGCGGTGCACGACGCACGCGACGCTGACCTGCGTTATACAGCCACGCCAGACGCGGCTCTTTCACCTGGTTGAGGGTTTCGTGTACCAGCAGCACGTTACCCGCCAGACGCGACGGAGCAGTTACCCGTTGCTTGAAGTAGAACAGTACGTTGCTTGGCTTGCTGGTATCGGCATCCTTCAGCGCACCACGGAAGGTGAACTCGTCCTGGAAGTAAACCATGCTGTAGGAGCCGTTCGGCTGCGGAGTCGCCTGGGTGACCAGACGCTTCACACTGCCACCGCGATAACGGGTGATGTGGTTCCAGATCGCTTCCAGGCCGTCCTTGGGAATCGGGAACGGAATGGCCTGTTCGAAGTTCTCTAGACCATTACCACCCTCGACCATCTTGGTGTTGACGGCGTTGTTCTTTGCAGCAGCCAGAATAAAGTCCGGCATGCTGGCCGTACGATGAGTAGCGAACACCGGCATTTTGTAGCTTTCTGGATAACGTTTGAACAGCGCCAGTTGACCAGGGGTCAGCTTGTCTTTGTACTGATCAACGTTTTGCGCGGTGATGGTGAACAGCGGCTGCTCGCTCGGGAACGGGTCCGAAAGGAAGCCTGCAGCATCCGCAGTACCGGCGTTGGCTGGCAGACCGCCAGTCCAGGCAGGGATCGAACCATCCGCATTACCCGCCATTTGCGCACCGACTGGCGTCAGCGTAGTACCCAACTTGGCAGCCTCATCCGGCGATACCGCCGCCATCACACCGCTCGCAAGCAGCGAGAGTGTCAGGGCGCCAGTTTTCAGCAGACTTTTTGTTGTTTTCATAGTCATAGTCGTCCTCAAAAATCTCGTCCGCTTAGAAGTTCACGCCAAAGCTGAGCGCAACGAAGTCGCGGTCAACGTTGGTGTTGTATTCCCCACCGAAGAAATCGGTGTAGGAAAGGCTGGCGGTATAGGTGTTCTGGTACTCGGTATCCAAGCCCAGGCTGATGGCCTTGTTACCTTCGTTGAAGGTTGGACCGTAACCATCGACGTCATGGGACCAAGCAATACTAGGGCGCAGATTGACACCGGCAAACACATCCGGGTAATCCCAGATGGCGCGAGCGCGGTAACCCCAGGACGTATTGGTGTAGAAGCCCTTGTTATTGCATTCGTCCGGGTTGACCGGGTTAGCAATGCCGGTACACAGGGTATTGGTCGGGAACTCACCGGCACCGAACTCAGGCGCACGACCGAAGCGCAGCTCGTTCTTACCCAGGTTGCTGACATGCGAATAGCCAACCTCGCCCACCAAGGTCAGGCGCGAAGCCCCCATAACCTGATCGACGAACTGAGTAACGGTAACCTGCGCCTGGGTCAGCGGCTTGCGCACATAACCTTTCAGCTCTTCACCCGAACCAAAGGCCGCGTGGCCGCTGGTGTAGATCGGCAGGTTGGCGGGCACTCCCAGAGCCTGCGCCAAGCCGCCCTGAGCAACAGCTCCGAGAGTCAGGTCAGTGGTATTGATCTGCATCGGCATATTCGGCCGATAACTCAGCTCACCGGCAACCGAGGCGGCGCCCACGGTGGTGGAGAAGCTGACGCCGTGCAGGCGAATATCTTCCGGGTACTCCAGGTAGTACTTGGCAAACATTTCGCCAGTACTCGGATTTTCCACAGAGTCCGGCAACAGAAACACGCTTTGACCGGCGGTGTAGGACAGGCTCGGCGTACGGCTGTGGTAGTTCATGGTGTAGAAGCCGAACTCGGTGTCCAGCTCCTGCGAGAACCAGCGCAAGGCAATACCGTACTGGCCGCTATCGCGCGCATCGCGGTCGCCGGAACGACCTACATAACGATAGCCCGGGCTGCCAGGGCCACCTGCGTCGCTACCAGCAACGGCCAGGCGATCGGTACAGCCATCGGCCAGCACATCAAGAGCGAAGAAGGTACCGCAGTTGTCGACGATAGTCTGATCCCACTCGAGCTGATAGAACACCTCGGCGGAAAGGTTATCGGTCAAGCTCTGGGCCACGTAGAACATATTGACCGGGATCAGGCCTTCCTTGATCTCGGCACCCGGACGGCGGAAAGACGCCACGTCGACAGGGTTGATCGAGTTGATCGAATTCAGAATAAAGGTGCTTTCACCCCAGCTCACAACCTGGCGGCCGGCGCGGACCGAGCCTGGCAGATCGCCAATCGAGTAGTTGTGATAAATAAAGGCATCAAGGATCTGCGCGCCGGACGACTGTGCGCCTTCCTTGCGGTTGCTGTCGCTGATGTCGTACAGCTGACGGCTTTCGTCCTTCAGCTCAAAGTCGTACCAGTACTTGCCACGGACGAAGACACCGGTATCGCCGTACTTCAGCTCGAGGTCATGAATACCCTTGAAGATCTTCGAGAAGGTCTCGCCGCGCTTGAAATTCTGACGACCATCGTCGCCGGTTTGTGAGGAGGCCTGACCACCGTTACGGCTACCGACCAGGTCCGGATCAGCGCTGCGCACCGACCAACTGGCACCGACAGACATAGACGAGTCAAGCTGACCTTCGATTTCACCAATATTAAAAGTAACGCCGAACGCGGGAGCGGCGAGGGTGGATGCGAGGCTGACGGCCAGCGGCAGTTTTGCCAGGCGCCAGGTTTGTTTTGTTTTTGTCATCGACGCTACTCCATGTGTTTTTTGTTATGGATGGTGCGGACTATAGCCAGCGGGTACTTCTGCTTGATCCCTCTAAAGTGTGATTTGCAGCCCCCAGGCACTCTGGCTCGCAGGTTTCGGCGTGTTTGGCACGTCCGGTAAAGCCAAGAATGGCTTGGAATGAGCAATTAGCAAGCCAAACGCTTGTTTGACTGACCAGTCACCAAAAACGACCTTTTTTGACGCGATTTGAACAACACGCCACGCGATGCAAGCCACCTCAGCTAATTCCTGCCGGATCGCCTGAAAGCCTTTATCCAACTGGCTTTAGCAGTGTTGCGCCTTAGGTGCGGGGCTTGCACCCCGCACGTAAAACCAAGCCTTAAACAGTGGACAAGAACGGGCTGCCGGCGGCTTGCCACTGGACGATATCAAGGCGAATGCGTTTCTTATCCAGCTTGCCGACGCTGGTCTTGGGAACTTCGGTAACAAGCGCGATTTGCGACGGTATCGCCCATTTGTTGATGCTGCCCTGATCGACAAAAGGCTTGAGGTGCTCCTTCAATCCCTTGGCATCCAGGCTCTGGCCTTCGCGCAATACCAGCAGGGCAAACGGTCGCTCGCCCCACTGCGGATCGACCACCCCGACCACTGCCACTTCACGTACCGCAGGGTGACGGCTGATCAGGTCTTCCAGCTCTAGGGAGGAGATCCACTCGCCGCCGGTTTTGATCACGTCCTTGATGCGGTCGCGGATATCGATAAAGCCGAAGTCGTCGATGGTCGCCACGTCACCGGTGTGCAGCCAGCCGTGTTCCCACAGCTCAGCACCCTTCTCCGGCTCGCGGAAGTAGCCCTGGGTCAGCCACGGCGCACGCAGTACCAGCTCGCCCTGGCTTTCGCCATCGGCCGGTAATAGGGTGCCATCGGCGGACATAATTGCCGCCTCCACCAGCGGCACCGGCACGCCAGCCTTGATCCGGTAAGTGGTGCGTTCATCTTCGCTGCAGGCCATCAGCTCATCGTTAATGTGCGCGCAGGAAATCAGCGGGCAGGTTTCCGACATGCCATAAGCGGCGGTCAGTTGGATACCACGGGCCTTGGCAGTCTCATACAAGGAGCGATTGAGTGCGCTGCCACCGATGATCATCTTCAGGCCGCCAAAGTCGTGGCCCTGAGCGCTTGGGGCGGCCAATACCATCTGCAGAATGGTCGGCACGCAGTGGGAGAAGGTCACCTTCTCCTCTTTGATCAGGCGACAGAGCAGATCCGGCTCATAACGGCCGGGGTAGACCTGCTTGATCCCCAGCATAGTGGCCACATACGGGATGCCCCAGGCATGCACATGGAACATCGGGGTGATCGGCATATACACATCGTTGGTGCCCAGAAGGCGGATGCTGTCCAGACTGCCCAGCACGCTCGCTTCGGCCATGGTGTGCAGCACCAGCTGGCGATGGCTGAAGTACACACCCTTGGGGTTGCCGGTGGTGCCGGTGGTGTAGAAGGTGGTGGCGACCGAGTTCTCGTCGAAATCCGGGAAGTCATAGCGCGGGCTGGCGGCGGCCAGCAGGTTTTCGTATTCACCGACCAAACCGCCCAGGTCGGCGGTTTTCTCGGCTGCATCGGTCAGCAGAATGGTCTTCTCAACCATTGTAAGCTGGCTTTCGATGCCCTTGTACAGCGGCACGAACTCGCTGTTGACCAGCACGAACTTATCGTCGGCATGGTTCATGGTGTAAAGAATCTGATCAGCCGATAGGCGGATGTTGATGGTATGCAGCACCGCGCCGATCATCGGGATGGCAAACATACATTCCAGATAGCGGTGGCTGTCCCAGTCCATCACGGCCACAGTGTCACCAGCCTTGACCCCTGCTTCGGTCAGCACGTTGGCCAGGCGCGCCACGCGCTCATTAAGCGTGGCGTAGCTGTAACGTAGCTGGTCACGGTAAACGATTTCGCGGGTTTTCTCGTAGCGGATACCGGACAGTAGCAGGCGCTTGATCAACAGCGGCGCTTGGTGTGCATTGTCGGCGGGGGCAATCAGACGGGTCTGCAGCATGGCGGTACCTATTGTTGGTTTTTTCAGTGCGGCCAATCTAGAGCTCACGCCGCCGGCTCAAATCAGCCCAAAGAATGATTTTCTGCATGACTCTTTGGGCATTTTTAGTCACACAGTAGAATCAGCAGCTCGCCTTCGCTGTGTTTGGCCTGCGATCTACTACAAAAACGAGGAGTTTCCCGATGTCCGATATCGTCATCGTCAGCGGCGCACGTACGCCGATGGGTGGTTTTCAAGGCAGCCTGTCGAGCATTGCTGCTGTTGACCTGGGTGCAGCCGCTATTCGTGCGGCAGTCGAGCGCGCCGGGGTTGCACCTGCCGATGTGCAGGAAGTAATCATGGGCTGTGTGCTGCCAGCCGGCCTAAAGCAGGGCCCGGCGCGCCAGGCGTCGCTGAATGCCGGCCTGCCAGCTGCTACCGGTTGCACCACCATCAACAAGCTCTGTGGCTCGGGCATGAAAGCGGTGATGATGGCGTTTGATTCACTCAAGGCTGGTAGCAATAACGTGATGATCGCCGGCGGCATGGAAAGCATGTCCAACGCGCCCTACATCATGAGCAAAGCCCGCGCGGGCCTGCGCATGGGCCACGGCGAGATCAAGGATCACATGTTCCTCGATGGCCTGGAAGACGCCCGTACCGGCCGCCTAATGGGCGCCTTCGCCCAGGAAACCGCCGACCAGTACGGCATCACCCGTGAGCAGATGGACGACTACGCCATCGAATCACTGAAACGCGCCCAGACCGCCATCGCCAGCGGTGCGCTGGACGCGGAAATCGTCCCGATCACTGTCAGCGGTCGCAAGGGCGATGTGGTGGTCAAGGATGACGAGCAGCCGCTGAACGCCAACCTGGAAAAAATCCCAGGCCTGAAACCGGCCTTCCGCAAGGACGGCAGCATCACCGCAGCCAACGCCAGCTCGATCTCCGACGGCGCCTCGGCCCTCTTGCTGATGACGGCAGAAGAAGCCGCCAAGCGTGGCCTCAAGCCGCTGGCGAAGATCGTTGCCCACGCCACCCAGAGCCAGGACCCAAGCGAGTTCACCATCGCGCCGATTGGCTCGATCACTAACCTGCTGAAGAAAACCGGCTGGGACAAAGCCGACGTTGACCTGTACGAGATCAACGAAGCCTTCGCCATGGTCACCATGCTGGCCATCCGTGAACACGGCCTGGATCACGCCAAGGTCAACATCTACGGCGGCGCCTGCGCCCAGGGCCACCCGGTCGGCTCCACCGGCTCGCGGATTATCCTGACCCTGATCAACGCGCTGAAAAACACCGGCGGCAAGCGAGGCATCGCCTCACTGTGCATCGGTGGCGGTGAAGCTACAGCTGTAGCGGTCGAGCTGATTTAAGAACCTGCTTACGATCTGCTGCGCGTCGGCCCTGCGGCGTTAAAAACAGGCTCGGAATGCTCATGTACAACAGTACACTCCGCTTCCTCGCCTGTTTTTGCCTTGCAGGGCTCTAGCTCGCGAAATCGTAAACAGCTTCTACGAGGACGAGAATATTAACGGGCCAGCCTTGCGCTGGCCCGTCGCGTTTTAGATGCCGATCTTATCCAGCGACTTGCCGACCTTGCGCCAGAAGCTGCGCTGCATGCGCTCGGTTTCACCGCTGGCGGCAACCTGTTCGAAGGGTTGGATTTCATGGGTGGCGGCGATTTCCGCTGCGGCCACTTCTTGGGACACCAGTTGCAGCGGGCCATCGCCTTGGCTGGGCGCCTGCTCGTTGATTGGCGGCGGGTTGAGCTCGTCATAGCGCAGGTAGTAGATGCCGCCGGCTTCGGCATCCAAGGTGAAGCTGCTGATCAGGGTGAAATCCAACGGCCCGTCGGCAAAGAAGGTCCAGTGCGTGCCAAACAGCGGCCGGCGCATCTCCAGTTGGTAACTGGCGATATCGAACTCCAGCACCATATAGGTATTGCTCGGCAGGCTGCCGATGCGCGCGTTATTCAGAAACAGCGCGGGGGCTTCCAACTCCTGATCGGCCCAGTCGCTTTGCGGCCGGTACAGGTAGACCAGGGCATGGTTTTCATCGCTGAGCGCATGCTCGCGGAACGCTGCGCCCTCGGTGGCGCCAAAAAACGCCCCGGGGGTCGAGCAACCACTCAAGACAACCAACAACACCGCAAGCCAGGGCAGACCACGCATCGACAGCATCCTTATTCGAGTTATAGGCCGAGCATAGCGGTGCCCTGCTGAACCGACACCCGACAAAAGTGCGGGCCGAACGTGTGAGGATCAACGGCGGCGATCGAGCAGGTTGACCAGCAATTGGTCCAGCGCCCCCCAAATGGACTGCTGCAGCCGCCGCCACCAGGGCCGTGCACGCCAGTCGCCCAGGGTAATTTCCTGACTGTCGGCAAAGTCCGCCTGAAAGCTCGCCGCCACGCTGGCGGTAAATGTTGGATCAAGCGCCTCCAGGTTGGCGTCCAGATTGAAGCGCAGGTTCCAATGGTCAAAGTTGCATGAGCCAACGCTGACCCAGTCATCCACCAGCACCATTTTCAAATGCAGAAAGCGCGGCTGGTACTCGAATATTCGCACTCCGGCCTTGAGCAGGCTCGCGTAGTAACGCTGGCCGGCAAAGCGCACCGGCGGATGATCAGTGTGTTGCCCGGCCAGCAGCAGGCGTACCTCGATACCACGCCTAGCCGCCTGACGCAGCGTGCGGCGCACGCGCCAGGTCGGCAGAAAATACGGAGTGGCCAGCCAGATATGTTGCTTGGCGCCGCGCAGGGCACGTACCAGCGATAGCAGAATGTCACGGTGCTGCGAAGCGTCGGCAAAGGCCACACGACCCAGCCCCTGGCCTAGGGCAGGTAATGCCGGCAGTTTTTTCAGGCGTAGCGGTATACGCGGCCTCCAGGCGATCCAGGCCTGAGACGCCTGCCACTGGCGCTCGAATAACTGCTGCCAGTCAGCCACCAGCGGCCCACTGATTTCCACCATCACCTCATGCCAACGGCTGCTGGCCTGCTCCGGCTGCCAGAATTCGTCGGTCGCACCCGTGCCGCCGACAAAAGCAAATTGCCCATCGACCAATAGCAGCTTGCGGTGATCGCGGTGAAAGTTGCGTACGCCGTGCTTCCAGCGCAGCGGGTTGTACCACTCGACCTGCACGCCGGCCGCCAGCAGCAGGTGCCGGTCCGCCGCATGCAGGCCTTGCGCGCCATAGGCATCCAGCAGACAGCGCACCGCCACACCACGCTGGGCCGCCGCGCACAACGATGCCAGCAAGGCGCTGCCGCAGGCTCCGCTTTCCACCAGATAGAGTTCCAGTTCGACCTGCCGCTGCGCGGTGTCGATGCGCGCCAGCATCTGCACAAAGAACTGCGGCCCGTCGATCAACAGCGTCAGCGTGTTACCGCGCCGCCAGGGAAAGACGTTATGCGGCATAACCGTTCACTTTGGGCATTGCGGCTCACGCATAGGGAATAGGAGCGCCACCATAGCCGCCCGGCAGGGCCTTGCAAACCCTGCCCTCAGGTCTCGGGCAACACAGCCGCTGCTGGCTGCAATTGACAACCCTGCCGCGCCCCTAGCCACTGCGCACTTTGGGTGCTGCCCAGGCCGCGCGCGGTCACGCGTTTATTGGCTTGGTCATCAAAGAAACCAGAGAGCGAAACATACTGCGCCACATAAGCCTCGCAGTAGTCAGCCGGGTTGTTCGCCACATAGCGGCACGAGCAATATTCCTTGGCAGAGTAAGCCCCGATGATGCCTGGGAAGGCCTGCAGATGCGTGCGGTTCTGCCAGGCAAGCACGGCGAGCAACAGCAGAATAAGCAACAACAGGCTACTGAACGGACGACGACGAATCATGGTTGCACCTCCTGGGCCAATGCGGCGAGAACCAGCTTGAGGAAGTGGTTGCGATCAAAGCTGCCATCGCGGTCATCGGCATAGCGCACGATCAACAGATTCTCGCTGGCGATCACATACAGCCCCTGCCCCCAATGCCCGGACGCTACCAGGGTGTCCTCTGGCGCATCCGGCCAGGGCCTACTTGCCCCTGCCACCGCTGCGTTAAGCCACCAGTGCCCGCCGGGCACCGCTTCACCGGACTGTTCGGCCTGCGGCTGGTAGTTGGCAAAGGGCGTGCGGTTGAATTCAACCCAGGCCTTGGGCAGCAGCTGCTGCTCACCCCAACGGCCATCGCGCTGCATCAAAAGGCCAACACGGGCCAGGTCACGGGCGCTCATATACACGTAGGAGGAACCGACAAAGGTGCCGGCGGCATCGCGCTCCCAGACGGCGGTCTTGATGCCCAGCGGATCAAACAGCGCGGTCCAGGGATAATCAGCGTAGGCATCGGCACCGACCATGGCCTTCATGGCGGCGGATAGCACGTTGCTGTCGCCACTGGAGTAACGAAAGCGCTCACCCGGTTCGGCATCGGCGCTGTGCGCGGCGGTGAACGCCGCCATATCACTGCGACCACGGGTATAGAGCATCGCCACCACCGAGGATTTCAGCGGCGCGTATTCATAGTCTTCCTGCCAGTCCAGGCCCGACGCCCAGTTGAGCAGATGGCCGACCTTGACCTGCGGGTGTGCGGCAAATGGTGGGTAGTAATCGGCCACCGGCGCATCCAAACGGAAACGTCCCTGGCCGTAGGCTACGCCCAGCGTGGTGGCGAGCAGGCTCTTGGCCATCGACCAGGTCAGGTGCGGCGTAGCGGCAGTGGTCGGCGCGGCGTAGCGCTCGTAGACCACCTGGCCATCGCGGGCCACCAGCAGAGCGTCGGTGCGCACGCCCTTGCGGGTGGCGTCATCGCGGGGCGCAAAGGCGTAGCTTTCCAGCTCGCTGAGCGCGGCGCTGGGCGCGGCCAACTGGCTGTCCCAGTCGTCACCTGGCCAGTTCTCGGCCTGCACCGCCGCGCAACCCAAGCCAAAGACGCACGCCAGGATCAGCCGCCGTGCGGGAAAGAGAGAGAAGGACATTGCGCTGCCTCTACGGGGATCGAAGGCGGCACCCTAGCATGCGTTTGACGCCGACAAAAAGCGCCGAACGCGCCGGTTTAGCCGGTGATTCGGCGGGAAAAGTCAGTGCGCTGATTTTATTGGTGCAGACATTCATCGGTAGGTTGGGTTGAGGAGCGCAGCGACGAAGCCCAACGAGCTACAGCAACACCTGTTGGGCTTCGCTGCGCTCAACGCCAACCTACCTATCGCATGCAACAGTTACCAAGCACATAGCCTTCTATTTGGGCAGCCGGTAATCCTCAGGCCCCATCAGATCCATGCCGCACTCCAGGTTTTCAATCCAGTAGAGGAAGGCATTGATCATTTCCGCGCCGACAAAGGGCCGGCCGTGCTGCGGCACGATCATCGCCACATCCATTTCACGGACCATCGCGGCCCACAGCCGGCAGACCTTGTTACTGGCCATATAGCGGCGGTGAAAGCCGAGCATATTCGGCACATGGTTGGCGAAGTCGCTCACTGGGTGCGCATCGTCGACCATCGAGGCGCCCATATCGCCGGAAAACAGGATCTTGCTCACCGGGTCATACAGCTGGAAGTTGCCCACCGAGTGGAGAAAATGCGCCGGCACCGCCTTGAGCATGCATTTACCGAGGGCAAACGATTGGCCGCGATCCGGCAGCGCGATGATCCGGTCAAAGGTGTTGATGCCACGGCTCAGGGCCAGGTAGTTGGCCGTCAGGTGCGGCAGAAAGCGCGCCCACAGTTTGGAGCAGATAACCCGCGCACGGGTGTGCAGCAGCCATTTGTCCAGCGAGGCGATGATGTCCGGGTCCTGGTGCGAGGCGAAGATATAGGTCAGGTCCTGCACCGGAATATGCTTGGACAGTTCCAGCGACAGCGGCGTGTAGGTCAGGTCGCCGCCCGGATCGAGCAGCAGGTATTGCTCGTTGTCGGTGATCAGAAACTGGTTGGACTGCACGCCCTCCCCGCTGACCAGGTCATCGAACATCATGCATTGATGCTCGCCGTTATCGAACAGCACTATGGGCTCGCGTCGCATGGCAGGCTCTCTCCCGAAAGCCCGCGAGGTTAATAGCGCGGCGCGCTGGCCTTACTGATCTGGATCAAACTGATCGGCATGCGCTGGCTAAATCCGTAGCCCGGATGCAATCCGGGGCAATCCTTCGCAGATACAACCGCTCTCGGATTACATCCGGGCTACTTAGAGAACTATGCCGAGCATTGCCTGCGCCTTCTGCAAACGCTTGCTGCGTGCGCTGCCGGCAATCGCCAGCAGGCCCTTGTCACGTTGCCAGAGCTGCGCCCAGTGCGCATCACCGGCGGTAAAGGCGTTGTCCAGCTCAATGCGCAGGCTGTCGAACTGAGCGAATAATCCAGCCAGCATCAGGTGACTACCCGCTGCACTCGGGCATTGCCGCGCCACTTCCGCACAGCCGGCCAGCAGGCCAAGCAGGCGCAACTGCAGGGTCTGCGGCCAAGCTGACTCCTGCCCAACACCGAACAGCCAGGCGCTGAGCGCCGCTAGCACGTGGGTGTCTTCCAGGGTGCGAAAGGGTTTTACGTAGTCATCCCAACCATCGCCGGCCAGCCGTTCGCACTGCGCGCCGTGCAGATGCAGGCGGCCATGGCTGACATCCGGCATCAGCGGCAACGCCGGCAATGTCTCGATACGCACGCCTGGCGCGCCATTGCGCACCACGCCCAGAGCTAGCTGCACTGGCGCACCGTCGGCCTCATCGCGAGCAGCCACCAGCAGCCAGTCGGCAGCTTCGGCGGCGGTGACGAAATCCTTGCGGCCGTCCAGGGTTAGCGCGTTGACTCGGGTGCTCATGTCCGCCGGCCGGGTGCTGCGATTTTCGGTTACGCACAACGCGCCCAGAGTCCAGGGCGCGGCTGGCCAGAGCGCACGCAATGCGCCCTGGTAACCGGCGATAAACGCCAGCCCCGGGGTCGCTGCCAGTCGGCCACCGAGCAGGGCCAGCTGCAACGGGGTTGGGTTGCCGATGCGTTCCAGCAGGCTGGCGTACCACGCCTCCAGACCCGCGACCGGCAGACGCACGTGCGGGCTCAACAGCTGTTGCCAGGGCATGCATTGCTCCTTGTCAGGATGATTGAAATCACTGTCACACAAGCATCACCAAAGATTCACGGAGGTGACACCGCCGCTACCTAGCCTGAGCTTGCCCAACAAGATCGACCGGCTGCAAGGCAAAAAGCCGGCTAACTAGGCCAAGTGAAAACGTCGCGAGCGAAGGTTAGGCAAGGCGAAAGCAAGCGAGGAAGCGGAGTGTACGAGTTGTACATGAGCATTCCGAGGTTGCTTTCAACGCGGCATAACCGAGTGCAGTAGTTTTCACACAGCCGAAAAGGAGATGACGGCATGACCCAAATGGCAATCACCCGCGACCGCACCACCCCAGCTCGTCGCCTGCAGGCCGAGCGCTTACACGGCGCTGCCGCCCTGCGCGAAGCGCAGGCGCTGCGCTTTCGCGTATTCAGCGCTGAATTCGATGCCAAGCTCAAGGGTGCCGAACTGGGCCTGGACATGGACGACTACGACATTCACTGCCAGCACATCGGCGTGCGTGACCTCAACAGCGGTGAGTTGGTGGCCACCACCCGCCTGCTTGATCACCGCGCGGCCGCCAGCCTGGGGTGTTTCTACAGCGAAGAAGAATTTAGCCTTCACGGCCTGCCGCACCTCGAAGGCCCGGTGCTGGAAATCGGCCGCACCTGTGTCGACGCCGCCTACCGCAATGGCGCAACCATCGCGGTGCTCTGGGGCGAGTTGGCCGAAGTGCTTAACGAAGGCGGTTACCGTTACCTGATGGGCTGCGCCAGCATCTCCATGCAGGACGGCGGCATCCAGGCCCAGGCGATCATGCAGCGTCTACGCGAGCGCTACCTGTGCAACGAGCACCTGCGCGCCGAACCGAAAACCCCGCTGCCGGCGCTGGATGTGCCAAGCAACGTAATCGCCGAAATGCCGCCGCTGCTCAAGGCCTATATGCGCCTGGGTGCGAAGATCTGCGGCGAGCCGTGCTGGGACCAGGACTTCCAGGTCGCCGATGTGTTTATCCTGCTCAAGCGCGACGAGCTGTGCCCGCGCTATGCACGGCACTTCAAGGCTGCCGTCTGAGCGCCCTTGCCCAAACCGCCGCCAGCCTGTAGACAGTGGCGGCGCTTTTGTTTCGCTCGATCAGCACTGCCAGGCCTCGGATTGCAGGGCAGTTCTACCTGTAGGAGCGGGCCATGGCCGCGATAACGGCTTCGCGGGCATGGCCCGCTCCTACACGATCGGACTTTATTCGACATATAACCTATTGTTTGCCCGGCGGAGCGACCCGTGAAAAAACTGCGTTTATACCTGCGTCTGGTGCGTCTGCTGGCGGTGATCAGCCTCGGCACCCTGCTGGCGGCGGGTATTACTCCGCTGGAACGGCTCGTCCGGCATGACCTGATGCCAACCCGCCAGCGCCTGACCCGCTGGTTTCTCGCGCGCCTGGCTGCGGCCTTGCCGTTCCGCTTGCAGGTACAGGGCGAGCTGCCGCCTCAGCCGATGCTGTGGGTCAGCAATCATGTGTCCTGGACCGATATTCCGCTGCTCGGCATGCTCACGCCGCTGTCCTTCCTGTCCAAGGCCGAGGTGCGTACCTGGCCAGTGGCCGGCTGGCTGGCACACAAGGCCGGCACCCTATTTATCCGCCGTGGCGCGGGCGACAGCAGCCTGCTTAATCAGCAACTCGGCCGGCACTTACAGCACGGGCGCAACCTGCTGATCTTCCCCGAAGGCACCACCACCGACGGCCTCGGCCTGCGTACCTTTCACGGCCGCCTGCTCAGCAGCGCCATCGACAGCGGTGTATCTGTACAACCGGTGGCCATCCGTTACCTACGCAATGGTCAGCCGTGCAGCGTGGCGCCGTTTATCGGGGATGACGACATGCTCTCGCACCTGCTGCGCCTGCTTGGCAGCGAGATGTGTGACGTGCAGATCCAACTGCTTACGCCGATTGCCAGCAGCGAGCTAAATCGCAACGCCCTGGCCCGCGCGGCGCAACAGGCGATCAGTCAGGCGCTATTTGGCACAACAGACGCAGCTGAAACAGAAAAGACTGAGACAGAAAGCCAGGCCGCCTAGCAGGCCGTTGAAAAACGTAGGCGAGGCAGGCAAGACAAGGCAAAAACAGGCGAGGAAGCGGAGTGTACTTTTGTACATGAGCATTCCGAGCCTGTTTTTAGCGTGAAAGAATCCATCTG
This sequence comes from Pseudomonas sp. C7.1, assembly GCF_056312395.1. Classification (NCBI taxonomy): domain Bacteria; kingdom Pseudomonadati; phylum Pseudomonadota; class Gammaproteobacteria; order Pseudomonadales; family Pseudomonadaceae; genus Pseudomonas; species Pseudomonas sp. C7.1. Next base: position 2,870,025 of record NZ_JBWDTL010000003.1, read on the forward strand.
ACAGACGAGCGCGAACCTGCCGGACACCAGCAAAAAAACACTCGGGGGTGGTTTAGCTCGGCAGGTAGCCGAACTTCTCCAGTGCCCTGAGCCAGCGAGCTGAATTGCGTTTGACCGACAAGGCTTCATAGTCCAGGGCGCTGTCCCGGTAGTGTTCGCGCCGCTTGAGCATGTAGTAGACGGTACGTAGCAGTTTGTGAGCCAAGGCGATGATCGCGCGCTTGTAGCCACGTCGAATCACCAGTGCCTGGAACTTGGTTTTGAATACCGATGCAGTGCGGCTGGCCGAGTGCGAGAATTCGCATAACAACCGCCGCACATGAGCATTGCCCTTACGTATCTTTCCAGGTTTGTGTTTACCTGCAGACTCGTTGTTGCCTGGACAGATGCCCACCCAGGAGGCTAATCGATCAGCGCTACCAAAGGCGTCCATGTCACTGCCGATCTCAACGATGAGTAGCGCCGCGCCGATCAAGTCAACGCCGGGCAGGGTCTGCAAAAGAGACAGGGCATTGCGCTCGCTATCGAGTTCGCTGAGCAGGCGGGCTTCGAAACGGGAAATCCGCGCTTCAAGCTCTTCAATGTGCTGCATCAACTCGTCGAGCACAAAACAGTGGCTGGCCGTCGGTTCTCCTTGCAGCGCCTCGAACAGCTCTTCACGGCTGGCCTTCAGGCGGCGCGTGGCGAACTTGAGCACTTCGTGTACGGGCTGACCCGCAATGATCGCCTTGACCATGGCCCGCGCAGAACGCCCATGCAGGTCGCTCACCACGACGCCGAGACGCACCCCGCTGTCGCTCAACACCTTGTGCAAGCGGTTCTTCTCCGAGGCCAACTGGCTGACCAGCTTCTGCCGCTGCCTGGCAATCAGGCGCAACTCGCGCAGCTTGGCCGGCGGCACAAACGAGCCACGCAAGAGCCCAGCGCGCGCCAGGATCGCCAGCCAGTGAGCATCGGCTATGTCCGTTTTGCGCCCAGGTACATTTTTGACATGCCGAGCATTGACCACCTTGGCCCTGATACCCACCGCTTCCAGGGCCGCATAGGGGCTCTTCCAGTAAACGCCGGTGCTCTCCATCACCACATCGTCCGGCTGCAGAGCCGCTACCCACTCGGCCAGCGCCCGACGATCACGCTTGAACGCGCCAAACTGACGGTGCTCGACTGTGATGCGACCATCCGTCTCTTCAATCACCGCGCAGGCAGTGATCTGGGCCTGATGCACATCCAGTCCAACCACACGTTTATAAAGGGCAATCAATTCCATACCCCACCCCTCTGCTGTCTACACTCAAGATCGGGAAGGTGGCGGTGATCGAACTGAATGAGCCTGAAGGGAACAAGTCCCCAACGGCCTATTTAGCGTTCGCTCTCGAAAGAGGCAATCCGGGGTACGAGTCAGTTCGCTGGATCATGTTAACGACGGGGTGTCTCCGCCAAAAAAACTAGCGACCTCTCACCGCCACCTTCCCTATCTATAGCTCTCTTTCATCATCAGGGGTGGCGGGGCTGCCATGACTGTTAACGCAGTATTGCCAACGCAGGTAGTTTTTCAACGGCCTGCTAACCGGCGAGCCCACGTTCGCGGGCGACATAAGCCTGTAACTCGGGATAGAACTGGCGAAAATCCTCCAGCAGCGGCTGATACAGGCGCTCCAGCTCGGCCGCACCACCCGCTAGCAAGCCCGGGCGTGACAGACGCCGGTCGATCCCGGCGACCACCTGTTCCAGCACGGCAAACTCGCGGTAACTGCCCAACCAATCCTGCGCCGCCATGCGCGGCGCGATCAGTGCCAGGCGCTCGGGCAACTGCGGCTCGGCGGCCAGCAGCTGATACACGCGCCGGGTAAAGCGCGGCAGCGGCTCGACGGCATAGTCGGCCCAGTGCAGCGCCAGGCAGTGGTCGAAAAACACATCCAGCAGAATGCCGCTGTAACGCCGCCGCGCGTCGGGGAAACGCGCCCGCGCCTGCACTTGCAGCGGGTGGCTGTCGGTGAATACATCGATACGCCGATGCAGGCGGATCGCCGCCTCGATATCCGCCGGCCACTGCCCGGCAAGCGGCCCTTTGACGAAATCGCCATACAGGCTGCCCAGCAACTGTGCTGGCGCGTCGCCGCCGAGGTGTAAATGCGCGAGGTAGTTCATGGCCACAGCTTACACATCAGCAGGCGTGATGGTGACTATCGCCACGAACGATCTGTATATCGCCAGCAGCCGATATAAGGTTCCCCCCATCGCGATATGGCGTGACAACGCACTGGGGACAACCCGTATGCAACTCGACATCGATGAAGTGATCAAGGCTCTGGCCCACCCGGTGCGACGCGACATCCTGCACTGGCTGAAGGAGCCGCAGGCCTATTTCGCCGACCAGGACCACCCGCTGGAAATCGGCGTGTGCGCCGGCAAGATCGACCAGCGCACCGGCCTGTCACAATCGACCGTCTCCGCACACTTGGCAACCCTGCAGCGCGCCGGCCTGGTGAGCAGCAAGAAGGTTGGCCAGTGGAACTTCTTCAAGCGCAATGAAGAGACCATCCAGGCGTTCCTCCACCACATCAGCCAAGCGCTTTAAACCTTTCCGTTTTTGCCTCACTCGAAGGAAACTTAACCATGACTACGCTTTTCGACCCGATCCAGATCGGCGACCTGCAACTCAACAACCGCATCATCATGGCTCCGCTGACCCGCTGCCGCGCCGATGAAGGCCGTGTGCCCAACGCGCTGATGGCCGAGTACTACGTACAACGCGCCAGCGCCGGGCTGATCATCAGCGAAGCCACCGCAGTGACCCCGATGGGCGTCGGCTACCCGGACACCCCCGGTATCTGGTCAGACGATCAGGTACGCGGCTGGAGCAACATCACCAAAGCCGTGCACGCGGCTGGCAGCAAGATCGTTCTGCAACTGTGGCACGTCGGGCGTATCTCCGACCCGACCTACCTGAACGGCCAACTGCCAGTAGCACCAAGCGCCATCGCCGCCAAAGGCCATGTCAGCCTGGTGCGCCCGCTCAAGGACTATGTCACCCCGCGTGCGCTGGAAACCGAGGAAATCGCCGACATCGTCGAGGCCTATCGCCAAGGCGCGGAAAACGCCAAAGCCGCCGGTTTTGACGGCGTGGAAATCCACGGCGCCAACGGTTACCTGCTCGACCAGTTCCTGCAGAGCAGCACCAACCAGCGCACCGACCGCTACGGCGGCAACCTGGAAAACCGCGCGCGCCTGCTGCTGGACGTCACCGATGCAGCCATTGAAGTCTGGGGCGCTGGCCGCGTTGGCGTGCACCTGGCACCGCGCGCCGACGCCCACGACATGGGCGACGCCAACCGCGCCGAGACCTTCACCTACGTCGCTCGCGAGCTGGGCAAACGTGGCATCGCCTTTATCTGCGCCCGCGAAAAAGAAGCCGACGACAGCCTGTCACCAAGCCTGAAGCAAGCTTTTGGCGGCGTGTTTATCGCCAACGAGCGTTTCACCAAGGACCAGGCCAATGCCTGGCTGGCAGAAGGCAAGGCCGATGCAGTGGCCTTCGGCATTCCGTTTATCGCCAACCCGGACCTGCCCGCGCGCCTGGCACAGGATGCCGAGCTCAACACTCCGCACCCAGAAACCTTCTACGGCACAGGCCCGGTCGGCTACCTCGACTATCCAACGCTGTAATTGCCCTGAATAAAAAACCCGCCGATTCAGGCGGGCTTTTTGCGTTTAGGGCGTATCAGCGTGCGTCGATCTGCTGTTGCAGGTTTTGTACCTGCGCCTGCAGGGTGCTGATATTGCGGGTCATCTGCGCGCGGAAGGCGTCAAACTCAGCCGTGCTGCTGCCGGCGGAGCGGGTTTCCAGATCGCTCTTAAGCACCAGCAGGTCCTGCTCGACGCGGGCGATGGCTTGGTTGGGGTTGCCCTGTTTTTTCAGCGCAGCAATCTCGCCGCTCAAGCCGGCCAGCTTCTCATCGAGCTTACTCTGCCCGGCCAGTGCGCTTTTAAGAGTGGCTTGCTCGCTTTTCAGCGCAGCCTGTTCGGTGCCAATTTTCTTCAGCGTGGCGTCGAGCTTTTCACCGCTGCCTTCCTGGCTCTTCAGTTGCACGGCCAGTTGCTCAAGGCGTTTGCCCTGCTCGCTCTGCTGGCTGCTGGCGCCCTGCTGTTGCTTGCTCAGCTCCGCCAGTTTGTTTTCCAGCTGCTTGACCTGCAGCTTCAGCGCTTCGCTGCCGCTGGTGACCGAAGACTCGGTGGCCACCACCTTGCCGGAAATATCCTGAATCCGCCCGGCCGCTTCCTCGCTGATGCGCGCGAAGCTCTCTTGGGTCGCAACCAGTTGCTGCTCCATCAGGCTGATCTGCTGAAAGCTCCACCAGCCGAGCCCGCCCAGGGCAATCATCAACGCGCCAACCAGCGCCCAAAGCGGGCCGGTGCTGGCCGACTTTACGGGTGCAGCGACCGCCGCGCGGCCATAGCTGTTGCCGCGTGCCGGCTGCGGATGATCGGTCGCGTAGTCATCATGGTCGTGATCGCGCTGATCAGCCCGTAGGCTGGGCACGTGATCGAGTTCGTCGTGGGCATCGTTACGCATGAGTCAACCTTCAAGAAAGCGCGGGGAGAGCAAATCGCCGCGCAGTATAACGGTTCGCGCGCAGCGCTTCAGTGCCGCGCAATACCAGTGCGAGACGCACCGACGAAGGGCATGGCAAAGGCCATCAACTCGCTGCAGCCCGCGCAGCTCCACAAAATGTGAACTGGTATGCGCTTTGCAATTGTCTATTTGCGACGTTTCGCAGGACCAGGGGGCACAGGTGCTGCAGGTGCGGTCCGCACGAGGATAACGCGGCGAGACCAGGTCGGCGGCATTCCGGATGAATGCTACCCAGTCCACTAGTAATAACGAGGGAAAGGTCCATGGAGCTGAACAGAGAAGTACTGGATTGCATGATGAGCCTGCGCCGCAGGCTGCGCGAAGAGCTGACAGTGGACATCCGCATGAGCCAGCCGGATGCAATCAACAGCATGCTCAGCGCCTGCCTCACCTCAAGCAACGAGAAAACCCGCCGACTGGGGCAACTGCTGGCCCAGTACAGCGAACGCCCCTTCGGCGAGCCCATCGCCACGCCGCGCATGCAGGCCGGTCATCCGCTGCTGGTCGAAGACCTCGCGCAGCGCCCGGCTACGAGTGGCTCGGTACGGATGTATCGCGGGCAGCGCGTCTACGCCTGAGAATCCGTTTGCCAGCAATAAACTCGGCGGATGCGCCTGCCACCAAACGCAGAACTCACCCGGCGCGCGCCATAAGCTGGCCGTGGGTTCGGACTCCAGAAACTGCTGCGCGCGGCTGATACCCAGGGGAAATCTGGCTATGTACTCGTTAACCGTTGCACGAGTGTCAGGTTTACGCCGATTAGCCCCCTCGCCCTCCGATAAAGCCACTGGCTCCTAGCGCTGCGGTGGCATTGCAAGCCAGAACAACAACTGTGCGCATCCTCAATAGACCAACAGCCGCGAACACAGCAGCTAAGCTGCTCTCCCACACCCCATAACAAAGGAGCACTGGATGGCCACGCACTGGATGATCTACGGCGCCAACGGTTACACCGGCCACCTGCTGGCCACTGAGGCCAAGCGCCAGGGCCTCACGCCCATTTTGGCGGGGCGCAACCCGGCCGCCGTACACGCCCTGGGCAGCCTACTGGGCCTGGAATGCCGGATATTCGATATCCACCAACTGGATCGGGCCAAGGAAGTCCTGGCCGATATTGCCGTGGTCGCCCACTGCGCTGGGCCGTTCTCTGCCACCAGCGCGCCGATGCTCGATGCCTGCCTGGCCAGCGCTACTCATTACGTCGATATCACCGGCGAGATCAGCGTATTCGAGGCGGCGCATCAACGTGATCAACAAGCGCGCGAGCTGGCCGTGGTGGTCTGCCCCGGTGTGGGCTTCGATGTGATCCCCAGCGATTGCCTGGCCGCCTGCCTGCACCAGGCGCTGCCCGACGCCACGCATCTGGCGCTGGGCTTTGACAGTGGCAGCGGCTTGTCACCCGGCACTGCAAAAACCTCGGTGGAAGGCCTGAAGTTTGGCGGCAAGGTACGCCGCGCAGGAATCATCACCGATGTCCCATTGGGCTATAAACGCCGCACCATCAACTTTGGCCGTGGTGAAAAACCTGCCGTTACCATTCCCTGGGGCGATGTCTCCACGGCCTACCATTCCACCGGCATCGACAATATCGAGGTGTACCTGCCCACACCGACAGCAGCCGCTATTGTCATGCGCCTGATCGACCCGCTGCGCGTGCTGCTGGGCCTGGATGCAGTGCAGAACTGGCTCAAGCGGTTGATCGAAAAACGCGTCAGCGGCCCCGATGAAGCCAGCCGCACCCGCCAGCGCACCTGGCTATGGGGCGAGGCACGCAATGCCGCAGGGGTGGTGAAAACCGCGCGCCTGGAAACCGCCAACGGCTATGACGTCACCGTACACGGCGCCTTGCTGGCCGTGCGGCACTTGCTCGATTACACCGGCCCAGGCGGCTACTTCACTCCCAGCAAGTTGCTCGGCGAGCGCTGCGTGGAACAGCTGCCGGGCTCGGGCAAGGTGATTATTGGCTGAGGGCCACCAGGCTATGGCCTGCAGCCTGGGTAAGGTGGCGCGTCAGTTGGTTAAGCAGCTCGCCGCCATTGCGCCAGTGGTGCCAGTACAGCGGCACATCAATCGGCCGGTCGCGAATCAACTCGACCAGCTCGCCACGGGCTGACTCCCTCTGCACCTGCAGTTCCGGGATCAGCCCCCAGCCAAACCCGGCCAAGGCCAGGCGGATAAACCCCTCGGATGACGGGCACAAGTGGTGAGCAAAACCGCCCTCCACGCCCAGGCCGGACAGGTAGCGGTGCTGCAATAGATCATCCGGGCCAAACACGATGGCCGGCGAATGGGCCAGCGCCTGCGCCGTCACTCCACCGGGGAAGTGCCGGGCAATAAACGCCGGGCTGGCCATGGCGCGGTAACGCATCGCGCCCAGCAGCACGGCACGCGCGCCGGCAACCGGGCGTTCGCTGGCGCACACGCAGGCGGCGACTTCACCGGCGCGCATACGCTTGAGGCCAACCTCCTGGTCCTCCACCACCAGATCCAGCAGCAAACGCTGTTCGGTACAGAACGCGCCCACGGCGCCAGCCCACCAAGTGGCCAGGCTGTCGGCATTCAGGGCAATGCGCAGCCGCTCGGGCAAACCGCCCTCATCCAGCCCCGGCACCTGCGCCTGAATATCGCGTTCCAGCAGACGTACCTGCTGCACATGGTTAAGCAGACGGCGGCCGATTTCCGTCGGCGCCGGCGGTACCGCACGCACCAGCACCGGCTGGCCGACCCGCGCTTCCAGCAGCTTGATCCGCTGCGACACTGCCGACTGCGACAAGCCCAGTACCTGGGCGGCACGCTCGAAGCCGGCCTGCTCCACCACGGCAGCCAGGGCGGCGAGTAGTTTGTAATCCAGCAAAATAAGATTTCCTAATGAGCGATCAGGATTATTGGTTTCTCTTATATACCCAGCCGCAGCAGACTGACCAGCATCACCACCCTGAACAAGGCATTCCGTATGGCCGGCGAAACCTCACTGACAACCTTGCTCCACAGCATGAGCCCACAGCTGAACGATGGCGCTTACGTGTTCTGCAGCCTGAGCGATGCCGCGCAGCTGAACGGTGTGCAGCCGCTGGGCAGCTTTCAGGAAGCCGAAGGCCTCACCGTGATCCTGCCGCGCCAGCAGGCTGAGCGACTGCGCCTGCCATACAGCTACGTAGCCGCCTGGCTGACGCTGCATGTGCATTCGGCTCTGGAAGCCGTCGGTTTGACGGCCGCTGTCGCCAGCGCCCTGGCGCAAGCCGGGATCAGCTGCAACGTGATCGCCGGCTACTACCACGACCACCTATTCGTCGCCCACGCCGATGGCCCATGCGCGTTGGCCGTGCTGCAACAGCTCAGTGAACAGGCGGAGTAGCCGATATGTGGCAAAGCTATAGCAACGGATTACTGATCGCCGCCGGGCTGATCATCGCCCTCGGCGCGCAAAATGCCTTCGTCTTGGCGCAAAGCCTGCGCCGTGAACATCACCTGCCAGTGGCGCTGCTCTGCGTGGTCTGCGATGCCTTGCTGGTCACTGCTGGAGTGTTTGGTCTAGCCGCTGTGTTGGCGCAACACCCAATTCTCCTGGGTGTGGCACGCTGGGGTGGTGCAGCCTTTCTGCTCTGGTATGGCGCCCAGGCGCTGGTTCGCGCCAGCCGTGCGCAGGCACTGAATCAGGCCAGTAACAGCGGCCCGCGCTCACGCCGGGCGGTGCTATTGGCGGCTCTGGCAGTGACCCTGCTCAACCCGCATGTGTACCTGGATACGGTGCTGTTGATTGGCTCACTCGGCGCGCAGCAGCCAGTGCCCGGCGCCTATGCCCTGGGCGCGGCCAGCGCTTCACTCATGTGGTTCCTCTGCCTGGCCCTCGGCGCGGCATGGCTCGCACCCTGGCTGGCGCGGCCAAGCACCTGGCGCGTTATCGATCTGGGTGTAGCCTTGATGATGTTCAGCATTGCCTGGCAGCTGCTAAGCAACCCTGGGATGCTCTAAAACGGCCCTGATGCAACATGCCGAGGTGGTTTCCCACACAGTTGTCGCGTGTTTAAGGCGCAGTGCCGGTGCTATGATCCAGGGCTTGCGGCGAAAAGAGATAACTCACGCCGCTAGATGGCCGCCCGTGATCGGCCTCGCGCACACCGCACCTGACCTGATTAGGAGATAGACAATGGCTTTCGAATTGCCGCCGCTGCCTTACGCACATGACGCCCTGCAGCCGCACATTTCCAAGGAAACCTTGGAATTCCACCACGACAAGCACCACAACACCTACGTCGTGAACCTGAACAACCTGGTCCCAGGCACCGAGTTCGAAGGCAAAACCCTGGAAGAGATCGTCAAGACCTCTTCGGGCGGCATCTTCAACAACGCCGCACAGGTCTGGAACCACACCTTCTACTGGAACTGCCTGGCGCCTAACGCCGGTGGCCAGCCGACTGGCGCCCTGGCTGACGCGATCAACGCGGCCTTCGGCTCCTTCGACAAGTTCAAAGAAGAATTCAGCAAAGTTTCCATCGGCACCTTCGGCTCTGGCTGGGGCTGGCTGGTGAAGAAGGCTGACGGCTCCCTGGCTCTGGCCAGCACCATCGGCGCCGGTTGCCCGTTGACCAGCGGTGACACTCCGCTGCTGACCTGCGACGTTTGGGAACATGCTTACTACATCGACTACCGCAATGTGCGGCCGAAGTATGTTGAGGCGTTCTGGAACCTGGTCAACTGGGACTTCGTAGCGAAAAACTACGCCGCCTAAGTACCAGCGCACCACCCAAGGAACCCGGCCATGTGCCGGGTTTCTTGCTATTGGGGCACGGGTTTACAGCCGCTTGCGCGGCGCGAACGCCAGGTGCACCGCCTGGCTCAAACGCGGCCGCCAGGGATGGCAAGCCAAAAAACCGCCCAACGGTGCTCAAGCCGCAACCAACTCGCACCGATACAATGCGGGCAGCCAAAATAGCGACCTGCATCCACGCCATCGCCACGCAGATAATTTGTTCGACAAACTTTACTAATGGCCCTTTGACTGCAAGCGCGACTTTGCCAATACTCACTAGCGTCTGACGCCGAAGGCCTCGAACAAGGAACCGTCATTTGAAGCTGGAACTCAAAAACAGCTTGTCACTCAAATTGCTCCGCGTGGTGCTGCTATCAGCGCTGATCGTTGGCGTGGTCCTGAGTCTTGCGCAGATCGTTTTCGACGTTTACAAAACACGTCAGGCAGTCGCCAATGATGCGCACCGAATTCTGGGCATGTTCCGCGACCCCTCCACCCAGGCGGTCTACAGCCTAGACCGGGAAATGGGTATGCAGGTGATTGAAGGCCTGTTCCAGCATGAGTCGGTGCGCATGGCCGCCATTGGCCACCCCAACGAGCCGATGCTGGCGGAGAAAGCCCGAGAGCAAGTCGATATACCCACGCGCTGGCTGACCGATCCGATCCTTGGCAAAGAACAGAATTTCACCACCCAGCTCGTCGGCCGCGGCCCCTACAGCGAATACTATGGCGACCTCAGCATCACCCTCGACACAGCCCCCTACGGCGAGAACTTTGTCACCAACTCGGTGATCATCTTTATCTCCGGTGTGCTGCGCGCCCTGGCCATGAGCCTGGTGCTGTATCTGGTCTATCACTGGCTGCTGACCAAGCCGCTGTCGAAGATCATCGAGCACCTGACCAATATCAACCCGGACCGCCCCAGCGAGCACAAGTTGCCGATGCTCAGGGGCAACGAGAAGAACGAACTGGGCCTGTGGATCAACACCGCCAACCAGCTGCTCTCCTCCATCGAACGCAACACCCAACTGCGCCGCGAAGCGGAAAACAGCCTGCTGCGCATGGCCCAGTACGACTTCCTTACCGGCCTGCCAAACCGTCAGCAGCTGCAACAGCAGCTTGATCAGATTCTCGAAGATGCCGGCCGCCTCAATCGCCGGGTGGCTGTACTCTGCGTGGGGCTGGATGACTTCAAAGGAATCAACGAACAGTTTAGCTACCAGACCGGCGACCAGCTGCTGCTGGCCCTGTCTGATCGCCTGCGCAGCCACAGTGGCCGCCTCGGCGCCCTAGCCCGCCTGGGCGGTGACCAGTTCGCTCTGGTGCAGGCCGACATCGAGCAGCCCTATGAGGCCGCCGAACTGGCGCAGAGCGTGCTCGACGATCTCGACAACCCGTTTATGCTCGACCAGCAGCAAGTGCGCCTACGCGCCACCATCGGCATCACCTTGTTCCCGGAAGATGGCGACAGCACCGAAAAACTGCTGCAGAAAGCTGAACAGACCATGACCCTGGCCAAGAGCCGCTCGCGCAACCGCTACCAGTTCTATATCGCCAGCGTCGACAGTGAAATGCGCCGCCGCCGCGAGCTGGAGAAAGACCTGCGCGATGCCCTGGCGCTGAATCAACTGCACCTGGTCTACCAGCCACAAGTCGACTACCGCGACCACAGCGTGGTTGGCGTCGAAGCACTGCTGCGCTGGCAACACCCACAACACGGGCTGGTGCCACCGGACCTGTTTATCCCGCTGGCAGAACAAAACGGCACCATCATCCCAATTGGCGAATGGATTCTCGACCAGACCTGCCGCCAGCTGCGCGAATGGCATGATCAGGGTTTCACCGAGCTGCGCATGGCGGTCAACCTGTCCACCGTGCAGCTGCACCACGCCGAGCTACCTCGGGTGGTCAACAATCTGATGCAGGTCTACCGCCTGCCGCTGCGCAGCCTGGAACTGGAAGTCACCGAAACCGGCCTCATGGAAGACATCAATACCGCCGCCCAGCACCTGCTCAGCCTGCGCCGCTCTGGCGCGCTGATCGCGATTGACGACTTCGGTACCGGCTACTCCTCGCTGAGCTACCTGAAGAGCCTGCCGCTGGACAAGATCAAGATCGACAAGAGCTTCGTTCAGGACCTGCTGGAAGACGAAGACGATGCGACCATCGTGCGCGCCATCATCCAACTGGGTAAAAGCCTGGGCATGCAGGTCATCGCTGAGGGCGTGGAAACCGTCGAGCAGGAGGCCTACATCATCGCCCAGGGCTGCAACGAGGGGCAGGGTTACCTGTACAGCAAGCCATTGCCGGCACGCGAGCTAACGGCCTACCTGAAACAGGCCCGACGGCTGAACAGCGCGGCCAACCCCGCCACGTTGTAACGCCATACGCCTACAAAAAGCCCGCCAAATTTGGCGGGTTTTTGATACCCAATAACCAAGCCGCTATAGAGCACCGCCACATAAGCCGCGAGCAGGTCCAACAGCACAATAATGACAACGCTAGTAAGGCCTATGCAGAACTCCTGAGTGGTTCTTGAAGGCAGCTGCACTGGCATTTCTACCCTATCAAAGTGCCCGATCGCAGACTTTGCCCACAGCTCGCGGTGAAAAATCTGCACTGATCCTTTGCGCAAAATGAAAATCTTTCGCATTATGCTTTGGTTTTTGTGCCCGCTTGCGTGGGTACCTACTCTCACCAGCAAAGGATTCCGCCATGCTCCGTATGCCCCTGGCCTCTGCCAGCCTGCTTGCCATCGCCATTTCACTCGCCGGTTGCGGTGAAGACAAAGCGCCAGCCACCCAAGCCGCCGCACCTGCTGCCAGCAGCGCCAGCGCCCCGGCAGTGGCCACCAGCCAAGTCGATGCAGCCGCCAGCAAAGCCGTGGTCAGCCACTACGCAGACCTGGCCTTGGCCGTATTCAGCGACGCCGCCAGCACCGGTAAAACCCTGCAAGGCGCAATCGATGCCCTGCTCGCCAACCCGAATGACGACACTCTGAAAGCCGCCCGCGAAGCCTGGTTGGCTGCCCGCGTGCCTTATATGCAGACCGAGGTATTCCGCTTCGGCAACGCCGTGGTCGACGATTGGGAAGGCCAGCTGAACGCCTGGCCGCTGGACGAAGGCCTGATCGACTATGTCGCCAAGGACTACCAGCACGCCCTCGGCAATCCAGGCGCACAGGCCAATATCATCGCAAATACCGAACTGCAGGTCGGCGAAGACAAGCTGGACGTCACCACCATCACCCCGGAACTGCTGGCCAGCCTGAATGAGCTGGGCGGCTCCGAAGCCAACGTCGCCACCGGCTACCACGCCATCGAATTCCTGCTGTGGGGCCAGGACCTGAACGGCACCAACCCAGGTGCAGGCGAGCGCCCAGCCAGCGATTTCGTCGTGGGTGAAGGCGCCACTGGCGGCAACAACGAGCGCCGCCGCGCCTTCCTCAAAGCTGCCGCCGACCTGCTGGTCAGCGACCTCGATGCCATGGTTGTGCAGTGGCAAGCCGGCAATGCCGACAACTACCGCGCCACGTTGGAAGCCGAGTCAGGCGAAAACGGCCTGCGCAAGATGCTCTTCGGCATGGGCAGCCTGTCCCTCGGCGAACTGGCCGGCGAGCGCATGAAAGTCGCGCTGGAAGCCAACTCCACCGAAGACGAGCACGACTGCTTCAGCGACAACACCCACAACTCGCACTTCTACAACGGCAAAGGTATCCGCAACGTCTACCTGGGCGAGTACAAGAAAGTCGACGGCACCACCCTGAACGGCCCAAGCCTGTCCGCGCTGGTGGCCAAGGTTGACGCCGCCGCTGACAGCACCCTGAAAGCCGATCTCGAAGCCACCGAAGGCAAGCTGCAGGCTCTGGTCGACAGCGCAAACAACGGCAAGCACTTCGATCAACTGATCGCCGCCGACAACGCCGAAGGCCAGCAGATCGTTCGTGACGCTATCGCTGCACTGGTCAAGCAGACCGGCGCCATTGAGCAGGCAGCCGGCAAGCTGGGTATCAGTGATCTCAACCCGGATACCGCTGACCACAGCTTCTAAGCGCGCAGGACTTGCTGCGACTCGCGAAGTCCTAGAGAAAGCCGCGACTCCTTAGCCGAGTCGCGGCTTTTTATTTTATGGCTATGCAGGCAATGGGTAGGTTGGGTTGAGGAGCAACGCGACGAAGCCCAACGCGGCATGCTGCGTTGGGCTTCGCTGCGCTCAACACCAACCTACGACTTATCACCTCACAACATGCGATGGGTACAGAGCCCTTTATACCCTGCGACCTTTGACCACCGCCGATAATGCAAATCCGTCTTATTTAAAGCTGGCCAGACTGTTAAGATCGGCCGCCTGTTTTCTGCTGCGGATGTCCTTTCATGTTTGCCCCGCATCGCATTGCGCTGCTGTTGGCCTTGGGCCTGAACCTGGTCGCCTGCGATAAGACTCCCCAGTTCAGCCAAGCCGAACCCGGCGAAGCCCTGTCCGCTGGCAGCGCCACCGTGCGCAAAGCCGATCAGAACGCCTTCTCCCTGCCATCGGCCAATCTGTCGCCGTCACGTCGCCTGGACTTCAGCGTCGGCAACAGCTTCTTTCGCAATCCCTGGGTCAGCGCTCCCGCCACCACCACTGCGCGTGACGGCCTCGGCCCGCTGTTCAATACCAACGCCTGCCAAAACTGCCATATCAAGGACGGTCGCGGTCATCCGCCGGCGCCTGATGCGATCAGCTCGGTGTCGATGTTGGTGCGCCTGTCGATTCCGGCGGGCAGCGAGCATGCCGAGATTATCCAGCGCCTCGGCGTGCTGGCCGAACCCACCTACGGCAGCCAGCTGCAGGACATGGCCAACCCAGGCGTCGCGCCCGAGGGCAAGGTGCGCGTCAGTTACAGCACACAACAGGTCAGCTTTGCCGATGGCACACAGATCGAGCTGCGCAAGCCCACCCTGGAAATCAGCCAACTCGGCTATGGCGACCTGCATCCCGACACGCTGTTTTCCGCGCGCATTGCCCCGCCGATGATCGGCCTAGGTCTGCTGGAGGCTATTCCCGAAGCGGCCATCCTGGCCAATGCCGACCCGGACGACCTCGATGGCGATGGTATTTCCGGGCGCGCTAACCAGGTATGGGACCGCGAGCAACAACGCACGGTGCTCGGCCGTTTCGGTTGGAAGGCCGGCCAGCCGACGCTCAATCAGCAGAATGCCGATGCCTTTGCGGGCGACATGGGCCTGACCAGCACGCTGATTCCCCATGACAACTGCACTGCGGCGCAGACCGATTGCCGTAACGCGCCAAATGGCGGCGAACACGAGGTCAGCGACAACATCCTCGCCAGCGTGCTGTTCTACACCCGCAACCTTGGCGTGCCGGCACGGCGCGGCGCGGATACGCCGCAGGTGCTCGCCGGCAAGAACCTGTTCCACCAGGCCGGCTGCCAAGGCTGCCATACCCCGCAGTTCACCACCGCCAGCGATGCCGCCGAACCGGAACTGGCCAACCAACTGATTCGCCCCTACAGCGACCTGCTGCTGCATGACATGGGCGACGGCCTGGCCGACCATCGTCCGGAATTTCTCGCCAGCGGCAACGAGTGGCGCACCCCGCCACTCTGGGGCATCGGCCTGACGAAAACGGTCAACGGCCACACCCAGTTTCTGCATGACGGCCGCGCGCGTAACCTGCTGGAAGCCATTCTCTGGCACGGCGGCGAGGCAGAAGCGGCCAAGCAACAGGTGCTGACTTTTAACGCCGACGAGCGCGCCGCGCTGTTGGCTTTTCTGAATTCCTTGTAAGGAGCCGCAGATGATTCGCTCACCCCTCACGCTCGCCCTGCTTAGCCTCACGCTCACCGCCTGCAGCCCTAGCGACCCGCAGCAGCAGGTCAGCCGCGCGCTCACCGATGGCGTGTTGCTGCCGATCTACAGCGCCTGGAGCGAAGCTGACCGCCAACTGGCCATCAGCGGCCAGGCCTTCTGCACAGACCAACAGAACCTCGCCGAAGCCCGCCAGGCCTTTGCCAGCGCGCAGAGCGCCTGGGCCGCCGTGCAACCGGTGGCCTTTGGCCCGCTGGCGGAAGGCAACCGCGCCTGGCAGGTGCAGTTCTGGCCAGACAAAAAGAACCTGGTGGCACGCCAGGTCGAAGCGCTGGTCAACAGCAAGCCTGAGCTGACCCCGGCCGATCTGGATAAATCCAGCGTGGTGGTGCAGGGCCTGACCGCCTATGAATACCTGCTGTTCGACCCCGCCATCGACCTGAATATCGCCGAACAGAAAACCCGTTACTGCCCGCTGATCGTCGCCATCGGCCAGCACCAGCAAGTGCTTGCCGCCGATGTGCTGAGCCAGTGGCAGGCCAAGGACGGCATGGCTGCGCAGCTCAAAAACTTCCCCAACACACGCTACGCCGAAGCCCCGGAAGCGGTGGCAGAACTGCTGCGCACCCAGGTCAGCGCCATCGACGGGCTGAAGAAAAAGCTCGGCACGCCACTCGGCCGCCAGAGCAAAGGCTTGCCGCAGCCCTATCAGGCCGAGGCCTGGCGCAGCAAAGCCAGCCTGGCCAACCTCGCGGCCAGCCTGGCCAGCGCCGAACGCATCTGGCTGGGTGCCGAACAAGATGGCATCCAGGCTCTGCTTAGCAGTGATCAAGATAAACTGAAACAACGCATCAACGCCGCCTACAGCGACACTCGCCAGCGCCTGGCCGCAGCCCAACGCCCGCTCGGTGAGTTGCTTAGCGACGAAGCTGGGCGCACCGAGGTCAACGCCCTGTATGACAGCCTGAATGTGTTGCATCGCCTGCATGAATCCGAGCTAGCGAAGACCCTGGGCATCCAACTGGGTTTTAACGCTCACGATGGTGACTGATTCATGCAGATCAATCGCCGCGCTTTTCTAGGGCTAAGTGCCGCCGCCGTGGCGACCACAGCAGTTGCCGCTAGCGCTTTTGGCGGCTGGACGCTGATGCACAGCGGCCCACAACCGTTATTGCTGTCGGCACGCAACGATAGCGCCGGCAAGCACTTCGCGGCGGGCTACCGCCTCGATGGCAGCCAAGTGTTTGCCACCCAGGTCCGCGAGCGTTGTCACGATGTGATCAGCCATCCGTTTCTGCCGATGGCGTTGTTTGTCGGCCGTCGCCCAAGCACCCAGAGCTACCTGATCGACACCCGCGACGGCAAGCTGCTGCAGACCCTGAACTCGCCCAAGCAGCGCCACTTCTATGGCCACGCGGTGTTCCACAAGGACGGCGAATGGCTGTACGCCACCGAGAACGACACCGCAGATCCCGGTCGCGGTGTGCTGGGCGTCTACCGCCTGCAAGGTGGGCAGTTGCAACGTGTCAGCGAACTGTCGACCCACGGCATCGGCCCACACCAGCTGCTCTGGCTACCCGACGGTGAAACCCTGGCGGTGGCCAACGGCGGCATCCGCACCGAGGCCGACAGCCGGGTGGAAATGAATCTCGACGCCATGGAGTCCAGCCTGGCGCTGCTGCGTCGCGATGGCAGCCTAATCAGCAAAGAACAGCTGCCGGAACGCATGAACAGCGTACGCCACATGGCCGTGGCCAGCGACGGCACCCTGGTCAGTGGCCAGCAATATATGGGCGAGATCAGCGATGCGGTGCCGCTGCTGGCGATCAAGCGCCCTGGCCAACCCTTCCAGCATTTCCCGGTGGCCGACGCGCAGCGCCAGCTGATGAACCAATACACCGCCAGCGTGGCGATCCACAGCGAGCTGCGCCTGCTGGCGTTAACCGCACCGCGCGGTAACCGGGTGTTTATCTGGGACCTGGACAGCGCCGAGCTGCGCATGGATGCGCCCCTAGCCGATTGCGCCGGCGTTGGCGCGGTAGCCGACGGCTTTGTAGTCAGCAGTGGCGTTGGCCGGTGCCGCCTGTACAACTGCCGCAGCGCCCGGATCAGCAGCCAGCCCCTGCAACTCCCCGCAGGGCTGTGGGACAACCACCTGCGCCTGGTCTAAACGCCGTTCTTGAGGCGCTCTCCCCATTGCGTGTTGCGAGGCGATAAACCGTAGGTTGGGTTGAGGAGCGCAGCGACGAAGCCCAACGATCTATGCCAACGCCTGTTGGGCTTCGCTGCGCTCAGCGCCAACCTACCGATTGCATGCAATCGCAATAGGTACAGAGCCTTTCTTAAGCCTGTAAAAGCCTGCGGCACGCTAAAGAACGCTGCCGCAGAGCCGATCTATACTCCTAGCAGCCGCTGCTTCAGGCAATCCGGCCCAGCCGATACCAGTCAATAGGGATATTCGCAGCTAGGACGCGCTCTGCGTCACTGGTATTCCGCCTCCCAAACACAGGGGTATTACCGATGTTTCTGCAAAAATCCTTGCGCGCGCAAATTCTTGCCCTGCTCGGCGGCAGCCTGGCGCTGATTCTGGTCACCGCACTGGCCTGCTTCAGCTTCCTCTCCAGCGGCATGCAGGCCTATCGCGGCCTGCTTGAAGGCCCACTGGAAAGCTCACGTCTGGTTGATCAGGCCAACTTAGAATTCAAGATCCAAGTGCAGGAATGGAAGAACGTGCTGCTGCGTGGTAGCGACAAAGCCCAGCTGGACAAATATTGGACACAGTTCGAAGCCCAGGAACGTAAAGTCCAGGATGTACTCGGCAAATTGCTCGCCTCGGCAGGCAGCGATAATAGCCTCAAGTCAAAAGTCGAAGGGCTGCGCCTGGAACACAAAACGCTAGGTAACAACTACCGCAAGGGCCTGGACGTTTTTATCGCCTCCGGTGGCGATCCTAAGGCGGGTGATAAAGGCGTAGCAGGTATGGACCGCGCCGCCAGCCAGCAAATGAACGAACTTGTCGAGCAGTTGCGCAAGCAAAGCCTAGACCAGGCCAGCCTAATCAACGCCTCATCTGATCGAATCATCACCTTCGGCACCCTGCTGATGTTGGGTGCTACCGTGGTGATCGCGCTGTTCAGCCTATGGCTGATCAACCGCAACCTGATCAACCCGATTCGCGAGCTGATCGAGCACATCTCCCAGCTCAGCCAGGGCAACTTCGGCAAGCGTATTGACTCGACCCGCCAGGACGAGCTGGGCAACCTCGCTGTTGCCGCAAATATTCTGCGCGACTTCCTCGCCGACACCTTCACCCGCCTGAAACGCAGCACGGCTGATCTGGACACCGCCAGCGGCGAACTCAACTCCATCGCAACAATGATGGCTGAGGGTACCCGCGAGCAGTTCTCGCGTACCGACCAGGCCGCCACGGCCATGCATGAAATGTCCGCCACCGCCCAGGAAGTCGCCCGACATGCAGCCGAAGCCGCCGGCGCCGCCGATGCCGCCGACAGTGCCGCACGCCAGGGCGAGACGGTGATGCAGGCAACCATCAAGACCATCACCGATATCCGCAGCGAGATCACCAACACCTCCGAGGTGATTCGCCGCCTGGAAGCCGACAGCGGGCGCATCGGCAAGGTTCTAGAAGTGATTCGCGGCATCGCCGAGCAAACCAACCTGCTGGCGCTTAACGCCGCCATCGAGGCTGCCCGCGCGGGCGAACAAGGCCGTGGCTTTGCCGTGGTTGCAGATGAAGTGCGCACCCTGGCGCAGCGCACCGCCGAGTCCACCGCAGAAATCCACCAGATTATCGACACCGTGCAAACCGGTGCGGTGAATGCGGCGCGCGCCATCGAGAGCGGCCAACAGCGCAGCGAGGAAGGCGTAACCCAGGTCACCGAAGCCGGCGCCACGCTGCAGCTGATCACCAGCGCGGTGGAAGCGATCCGCGATATGAACCGGCAGATCGCCACCGCCGCCGAGGAGCAAACCTCAGTAGCCGAGGATATCTCGCGCAACCTTACCGAAATCACCGCCATCGCCACGGCCAACCAGGAGAACGTACAGCGCACCGAAAGCGCCGGGCAAAACCTGCAAGTCCTCTCCGGGCAGCTCAATGAGGTGACCCAGCGCCTGAGTGCCTGATCCCCCGAGCTAGCTACAGCGCAACAAGCAAAATGCCAGCCTATGCTGGCATTTCTGTTTAAAAAACACTTGATCAATCCGGCAACTTTTGCACAACATTTCTCTGTAAATGCGAATCTTTGACAGGCCTTTGCGCGAGGTCTAATGTGCCCCTCTTGCCTATTCCCAGGCTCTTCAACCGCCTTGCCAAGGAACCGGAATATGTTGCTCCGCCGCATGCTGATCATGCTCGGCGCAGTACTCGTCGTGGTACTCGCCCTCGCCGCCTACAAAGGCTTCTCCATTTACCAAGAAGTGCAGATGTTCTCGGCGCCGCAACCGGCCATCAGCGTCGATGCCGCGACGGCAGAAGAACGTCCGTGGCAGGGTCGCCTACCGGCCATCGGCACACTTAAGGCCTTCCAGGGCGTTGACCTGACCGTGGAAGTCGGCGGCACCGTACAGCAGGTGTTGTTCCGCTCCGGTGAACAGGTCAGCCTGCAACAGCCGCTGATCCAGATGAACAGTGATGTCGAGCAGGCCAGCCTGGCCACCGCCCAGGCCGAGCTGGGCCTGGCCCGGGTCGAATTCGAGCGCGGGCGTAGCCTTATCAACCGCCAGAGCATCTCGAAAAGCGAGTTCGACCGCCTTTCCGCCAGCCTGCAGAAGGCCAACGCCAG
Source organism: Pseudomonas sp. C7.1 (assembly GCF_056312395.1). NCBI lineage: Bacteria > Pseudomonadati > Pseudomonadota > Gammaproteobacteria > Pseudomonadales > Pseudomonadaceae > Pseudomonas > Pseudomonas sp. C7.1. The sequence goes on from NZ_JBWDTL010000003.1 coordinate 2,890,023, forward strand.
CGTTGCCCAGCTGCAAGCCATGCTGGCGAAGAAGCGCATCCTCGCGCCGTTTGCCGGCACCATCGGCATCCGCCAGGTCGACGTCGGTGACTACCTCGCCTCCGGCACCACCATCGCCACCCTGCAGGACCTGAGCAAGCTCTACGTCGACTTCTTCCTGCCGGAACAGGCCGTGCCCAAACTGGCTGTCGGCGAGCGCGTGCGCTTCAGCGTGGCGGCTTACCCGGACGAGGTGTTCGAAGGCGAAATCGCCGCAATCAACCCCAAGGTCGAAGACGCCACCCGTAACGTGCAAGTGCGCGCCCTGCTGATCAACCCGGACAGTAAATTGCTGCCCGGCATGTTCGCCAATCTGGAAGTGCTGCTGCCGGGCGAACAAACACTGGTCGTTGTGCCAGAAACCGCCATCACCTACACCCTCTATGGCAATTCGGTGTACGTGATCGGCGAGAAGAAAGGTGAAGACGGCCAGGTGGTCAAAGACGACAAAGGCCAGGCCGAGCGGGTGGTCGAGCGCCGCTTCGTCGAAACCGGCGAGCGTCGTGAGGGTCAGGTGGTGATTAGCAAAGGTCTGCAAGCCGGTGAGCAGGTGGTAACCGCCGGCCAGCTGAAGCTGGACAACGGCGCCCGTGTGAGCATCGCCAACGCACAGGCCAAGCCGAGCGCCGAGTAAGCGCGCAGGCGTAAAGGAACTTATTTATGGCTTTTACTGATCCGTTTATCCGTCGCCCGGTACTGGCGACCGTGGTCAGTCTGTTGATCATCCTGCTTGGCTTCCAGGCATTCAGCAAACTGACCATCCGCCAATACCCACAAATGGAAAACGCCCTGATCACGGTGACCACGGCGTACCCCGGGGCTAACGCCGAGACCATCCAGGGCTATATCACCCAGCCGCTGCAGCAGAGCCTGGCCAGCGCCGACGGCATCGATTACATGACCTCGGTGAGCCGGCAGAATGTGTCGGTTATCTCGATCTATGCGCGCATCGGCGCCAATAGCGACCGTATGTTCACCGAGCTGCTGGCCAAGGCCAACGAGGTGAAGAACCAGCTGCCACAAAACGCCGAAGACCCGGTACTGAGCAAGGAAGCCGCCGATTCCACGGCGCTGATGTACGTCAGCTTCCACAGCGACGAGCTGTCCAACCCGCAGATCACCGACTACCTGTCGCGGGTCATCCAGCCCAAGCTGGCCACCTTGCCAGGCATGGCCGAGGCCGAGATTCTCGGCAACCAGGTGTTCGCCATGCGCCTGTGGCTGGACCCGGTGAAGATGGCCGCCTACGGCGTGACCGCCAGCGATGTGAATGACGCGGTGCGCAAGTACAACTTCCTCGCCGCAGCGGGCGAAATGAAAGGCGAGTACGTGGTCACCAGCATCAACGCCGAAACTGACCTCAAATCCGCCGAGGCCTTTGCTGCGATTCCACTGAAGACCGTGGGCGACAGCCGCGTGCTGATCCGCGATGTGGCGCGGGTGGAAATGGGCGCGCAAAGCTACGACTCGATCAGCTCCTTCGACGGTACCCCCTCGGTGTACATCGCCATCAAGGGCACACCTGGGGCCAACCCCCTGGACGTGATCAAGGAAGTGCGCAAGGTCTTGCCCGAGCTGGAAGCGCAGCTGCCGCCTAACCTGAACGTCTCCATCGCCTACGACGCCACGCTGTTTATCCAGGCCTCGATTGATGAGGTGGTGAAGACCCTGTTCGAAGCCGTGTTGATCGTTATCGTGGTGGTGTTCCTGTTCCTCGGCGCGTTTCGCTCGGTGCTGATCCCGGTGATCACCATTCCGCTGTCGATGATCGGCGTGATGTTCTTTATGCAATTGATGGGTTACTCGATCAACCTACTGACCCTGCTGGCCATGGTGCTGGCCATCGGCCTGGTGGTAGACGACGCCATTGTGGTGGTGGAGAACATCCACCGGCATATCGAAGAAGGCAAAACCCCGTTCGATGCGGCCATCGAAGGCGCGCGGGAGATCGCCGTACCGGTTGTCTCGATGACCATCACCCTGGCGGCGGTGTACGCGCCTATCGGCTTCCTCGAAGGCCTTACAGGTGCGTTATTTAAAGAGTTTGCCCTGACCCTGGCCGGCGCGGTGATCATCTCCGGCATCGTCGCTCTGACCCTGTCGCCGATGATGTGCGCCAAGCTGCTGCGCCATGAAGAGAACCCGTCGGGCCTGGCACACAAGCTTGACCAGATCTTCGATGGCCTCAAGCAGCGCTATCAGCGCGCCCTGCACGGCACCCTGGAGACCCGCCCGGTGGTGCTGGTGTTCGCCGTGATCGTTATGTGCCTGATCCCGGTGCTGCTGATGTTCACCAAGAGCGAACTGGCCCCGGAAGAAGATCAGGGCATCATTTTTATGATGGCCAATGCGCCGCAGCCAACCAACCTGGAGTACCTGAACACGTACACCGACGAGTTCGTGACCATTTTCAAGGAGTTCCCCGAGTACTACTCCTCGTTCCAGATCAACGGCATCAGCGGTGTGCAGTCGGGTATCGGCGGCTTTCTGATGACACCGTGGAACGAGCGCGAACGCACCCAGATGGAGATTCTGCCGGAGGTGCAGGCGCGCCTGTCACAGATCGCCGGCCTGCAGATCTTCGGCTTCAACCTGCCCTCCCTGCCGGGCACCGGCGAGGGCCTGCCGTTCCAGTTCGTGATCAATACACCCAACGACTACCAGTCGCTGCTGCAGGTGACCGAGCGGGTCAAGCAACGCGCGGTGGAGTCGGGCAAGTTCGCCTTCCTCGACGTCGACCTGGCCTTCGACAAGCCGGAAGTGGTGGTGGAAATCGACCGCGAGAAAGCCGCGCAGATGGGCGTATCTATGGAAGACCTCGGCCTGACCCTGGCCAGCCTGCTCGGTGAAGGCGAGATCAACCGTTTCACCATCGATGGGCGCAGCTACAAGGTGATTGCCCAGGTCGAGCGCGCCTACCGCGACAACCCAGGCTGGCTCGGCAGCTACTACGTGAAGAGCGAAAGCGGCGCAATGCTGGCCCTGTCGACCCTGGTCAAGGTCAGCGACCGCGCGCGGCCGACCCAGCTCAACCAGTTCCAGCAGCTCAACTCGGCGATCATCCAGGGCGTACCCATCGTCAGCATGGGTGAGGCCATCGACACGGTAACGCAGATCATGCTTGAGGAAGCTCCGGCCGGTTACGCCTACGACTTCGCCGGCGCATCGCGCCAACTGGTGCAGGAAGGCAGCGCGCTGTATGTGACCTTCGGCCTGGCCCTGGCGCTGATCTTCCTGGTGCTGGCGGCGCAGTTCGAGAGCTTCCGCGACCCGCTGGTGATCATGGTCACGGTGCCGCTGTCGATCTGCGGCGCGCTGATTCCGCTGTTCCTCGGCTTCTCCAGCATGAACATCTACACCCAGGTGGGCCTGGTAACGCTGATCGGCCTGATCACCAAGCACGGCATCCTGATCGTCGAGTTCGCCAACCAGCTGCGCCGCGAGAAAGGCTTGTCGCGCCGTGAGGCGGTCGAAGAGGCCGCAGCCATTCGCTTGCGCCCAGTGCTGATGACCACCGCAGCCATGGTGTTTGCCATGGTGCCGCTGATCCTCGCCACAGGCGCAGGCGCGGTCAGTCGCTTCGACATCGGCCTGGTAATCGCCACCGGCATGACCGTCGGCACCGCCTTCACCCTGTTCGTGCTGCCTTGTGTGTACAGCCTGCTGGCGCAACCCGATGCACCACCAACAACGGCCAAAGCCCATTAACAAAAAAGCCCTGCAGTGCAGGGCTTTTTTATATTCGTCGAATCACCCGCTAAGCAGGCTCAACCTTGCAAGCGGACGCCCTGGGACAAGCTAAACATAAACAGCAGCAAGTCGTGGTCCGGCTTAAGCGCCTCGGCCATTCGCGCCTGCGGAGGCAATGGGCAGTAGCCCCGCTCATTGAGGGTGATGACTTGGGGACTGGCTTCCTGCCAGGCCGCCGCCGCGAGCGAGGCCACGCTGAGCGCGGTCACCAGGAACAAACCTCGTGCGATTTCTAGCTTCATCACTGCAACCTCTTGATAGCGCTGAAAAACGTTGTCCGTAGACCCTAGACCATTGATAACCGCAGCGTCACGCTTTACGACCAGCGGTCGTTAGTGCCGGAATCTGCCAGCATCTTCACCCCGATCATCCTGATCCACACGCAAGCCATTTAGTAGGCCAGGTTTCGAGCCGCATTCGCGCCAATGGTTCAATGCTTCGGCAAAGCAAAAACGAAAACCCCGTGACAGGCACGGGGTTTTCTTTACTGCATGCAGGCCATCAGGCGATGGCCTGCGGGAGCCGGGCTGGCTTACATCATGCCGCCCATACCACCCATGCCGCCCATGTCTGGCATACCGCCACCGGCCGGCTTGTCTTCAGCCACTTCGGCGATCATCGCTTCGGTGGTGATCATCAGGCTGCCGATGGAAGCGGCAGCTTGCAGCGCCGAACGGGTGACTTTGGCCGGATCGAGAATACCCATCTCGATCATGTCGCCGTAGGTGTCGGTTGCGGCGTTGAAGCCGTAGTTGCCCGAACCCTGCTTGACCTTGTCGACCACAACGCTTGGCTCGCCGCCGGCGTTGGACACGATCTGACGCAGCGGTGCTTCAACAGCACGACGCAGCAGCGCAATACCCACGTCCTGATCGGCGTTGTCGCCTTTCAGTTCGCTGATGGCCTGCAGCGCGCGAACCAGAGCCACGCCACCGCCAGGTACCACGCCTTCTTCAACGGCTGCACGGGTGGCGTGCAGGGCGTCGTCAACGCGGGCTTTCTTCTCTTTCATTTCAACTTCGGTGCCGGCACCGACTTTGATTACCGCAACACCGCCAGCCAGTTTGGCCAGACGCTCTTGCAGCTTCTCTTTGTCGTAGTCGGACGAGGTGTCTTCAACCTGCTTACGGATCTGCGCAACGCGCGATTCGATATCAGTCTGCTGACCTGCACCGTCGATGATGGTGGTGTTTTCTTTGCTCAGGATTACGCGCTTGGCGTTACCCAGGTGCTCCAGGGTGGCGCTTTCCAGGCTCAGGCCGATCTCTTCGGAGATTACGGTACCGCCAGTCAGCACAGCGATGTCCTGCAGCATGGCCTTGCGACGATCACCGAAGCCTGGTGCTTTAACAGCAGCGACTTTAACGATGCCACGCATGTTGTTCACCACCAGAGTCGCCAGGGCTTCGCCTTCAACGTCTTCGGCCACGATCAGCAGCGGACGGCCGGATTTAGCAACAGCTTCCAGAACGGGCAGCAGTTCACGGATGTTGGAGATCTTCTTGTCGACCAGCAGGATCAGCGGGCCGTCGAGCTCGGCAACCATGGTGTCCGGCTTGTTGATGAAGTACGGGGACAGGTAGCCACGGTCGAACTGCATGCCTTCAACAACCGACAGTTCGTTTTCCAGGCCCGAGCCTTCTTCAACGGTGATCACGCCTTCTTTACCGACTTTTTCCATGGCTTCGGCAATGATTTCGCCGATGGAGCTGTCGGAGTTAGCGGAGATCGAACCCACCTGAGCGATGGCCTTGGTGTCAGCGCATGGCTTGGACAGGTTTTTCAGCTCAGCAACGATGGCGATGGTCGCCTTGTCGATGCCGCGCTTCAGATCCATCGGGTTCATGCCGGCAGCGACGGCTTTCAGGCCTTCGTTGACGATGGCTTGAGCCAGAACGGTGGCGGTGGTGGTACCGTCGCCAGCGTCATCGTTGGCACGGGAGGCAACGTCTTTAACCAGCTGCGCGCCCATGTTCTCGAAGCGGTCTTTCAGCTCGATTTCTTTGGCAACGGAAACGCCGTCCTTGGTGATGGTCGGAGCGCCGTAGCTCTTCTCGATGATCACGTTACGGCCTTTCGGGCCGAGGGTGGCTTTTACTGCGTCAGCCAGAACGTTGACACCGGTGAGCATTTTCTTACGGGCGGAATCGCCGAATTTAACTTCTTTAGCAGCCATGATGGTTATTCCTTAATTCGTTCAAATAGAGCGGAATTCGTAGCGACGGGGCGCTGAAATCAACCTTCAACTACAGCGAGAATTTCGTTCTCGCTCATTACCAGCAGGTCTTCGCCATCAACTTTGACGGTGTTGCTGCCGGAGTAAGGGCCAAACACCACTTTGTCGCCGACTTTAACGGCCAGGGCACGCACTTCACCGTTGTCCAGCACGCGGCCAGTACCGACAGCGAGGATTTCACCGCTGTTGGCTTTCTCGGCAGCGGAACCTGGCAGCACGATGCCACCGGCGGTTTTCTTTTCTTCTTCGCTGCGACGGATTACGACGCGGTCATGCAGAGGACGAAGCTTCATTGTCGATCTCTCCCAATAGATGGTTTACAGCGGCCGGTGTAGTCACCGGCGGGTTAGCAAAATCCGGCGAGGCCGGTAGCACTACGCTGGGCGCAGCGCTGAAGTCTGGATCTGCCTGACGACAGAAAACCTTGCGGTGACCCCTACATAAGGGCGCGTAAGGTGATTTCAAGGGCTGAGGGTGAAATTTTTTACGATTCAGAACGACTCACGAGGCCTATAGGTTGCGTGCAGGCTTAATCCCGGCGCTCGTACTCGCCTTCCAGCACCCGGGGCCTGGCGTGGCCGGAATGAGCGGCCTGCTCATCGAAAAAGGCGCGTTGGCGCATGGCCTGCTCGGCGGCACGCAGGCGCAGCTTGTTGACCAGAAAACGGCGGGTAAAGGGAATCAGGCAGAACACGCCGAAGATATCGCTGATAAAGCCAGGGAGCAGCAACAGACCACCACCGACGGCGATCAACAGGCCTTCGAGCATTTCCTGCTCGGGCAACTCACCGCGCGCCAGTTTCTCCCGCGCACGCCAGGCGGTGGCAACGCCGGCCACACGCAGCAAGAGGCTGCCGAGGATGGCGGTACCGATGACCAGCAACAGGGTCGGCAACACGCCGATGGCGCCGCCCACCTGAATCAACAGGGTCAGCTCAATGATCGGAAACAGCAAAAACAGAAACAGAAAAGCGCGCATTAAAGGTTCCTTAACGGAAGATCAGCTTCCTATGAAACAGAAGTATGGGGTGTTGAGCTGAATTCAAGCTGAAGCCTGACCATCGGTCGGCCAGACCTCGGCGCGAGCCAGCATTACCAGGGCCTGGCGCACCTCAAGTGGACTGTTGCAGGATGTTGGAAAGGCCAGCCAATACAGCCCCTGACCGATACGCAGGTGAAAACCTTCGCTGTCGAGGCCAACCAGCTCGGCCGGCGCATGGCTGGGCAAGCCGGTCAGCTCGACATAATGTGCGATGGCGTTGGCATGGTCACTGTTCATATGCTCGAGCATGCTGATTTCACTGTCGCCAGCGAAGGGATTGCTCAGCGCCACTTGATCCAGCCAGTGAATCGCGCCAAAACCGCCGATGTAGCGCCAGCGCACCGGTTCCAGGCGCCAGAAATCGAAGTCATGAGCCTGATGGTAACCGCGCGAGTCCGGGAAATAGCGGTAATAACGCTGCGCTGCGGCGGCAATCTGACCTTCGTCATCCAATTGTCGCGCTTGGGCGAGCAAAGTAAGACGACCAACCGCCTGCACATCTTCCGCACCACGCTCGCCCACCAGCAGTGAGCACTTGCCGTCCTGCTTGAGGTTATGGGTGTGCTGGGCGATGCGGCTGATCAGGATCAGCGGACAGCCGTCAGCATCCAGGCAATAGGGCACCACTGATCCGAAAGGGAAACCCGGCATGGCCTTGGAGTGGGTGCTGAGCACGCCACGGTATTCCTTGAGCAGCAATTCTCGGGCATGCTTGCCGGCTTTCACGCTCACCTTATGACTCCTTGCATAAATCCGTCACAGAACGGCAGGCGCCTAGATTAACCGCCGGCAAGGCCACACGACACCATTTGAGGGGACTCGCGATGCAACTTAAAGACAAGGTCATCATCATCACCGGCGGCTGTCAGGGCCTGGGCCGTGCCATGGCTGAATACCTGGCAGAGAAAGGCGTCAAGCTGGCACTGGTCGACCTGAACCAGGAAAAACTCGACGAAGCCGTGACTGCCTGTAAGGCCATGGGCGTAGAAGCCCGCGCTTACCTGTGCAACGTTGCCAATGAAGAGCAAGTGACCCAGACCGTGACGCAGATTGCCGAAGACTTCGGCGCAATCAATGGTCTGGTCAATAACGCCGGCATCCTGCGTGACGGCCTGACCATCAAGGTCAAGGACGGCGAAATCACCAAGCTGAGCCTGGCCCAGTGGCAGTCGGTAATCGACGTTAACCTGACCGGCGTGTTCCTCTGCACCCGCGAAGTGGCGGCGAAGATGATCGAGCTGAAAAACGAAGGCGCGATCATCAACATCTCCTCCATCTCCCGCGCCGGCAATATCGGTCAGGCCAACTACTCCGCCGCCAAGGCCGGCGTAGCGGCTGACACCGTAGTCTGGGCCAAGGAACTGGCGCGTTACGGCATCCGTGTTGCGGGCGTGGCACCAGGCTTTATCGAAACCGAAATGGTCGCCAGCATGAAGCCCGAAGCACTGGAGCGCATGACTTCGGTCATCCCACTGCGCCGCATGGGCAAACCGGCCGAGATCGCTCACTCCGTGGCTTACATTCTGGAAAACGACTACTACACCGGTCGCGTTCTGGAGCTGGACGGCGGCCTGCGGTTGTAATAGCAGGATTGCAGCCAAGAAAAAGCCCCGATTTCGGGGCTTTTTCGTTTGAATCGAAGCTAAGCGTTACCAACCCACGCCAAAGCCCAGACTGTAACGGGTCTCATCCAGCTCGCCTTCCGAGCCGCTAACCAGATCCTTCTCGGCCTTCATATTCAGCGACGCCCAGTCGGTTAGCTTGTAACGCAGCCCTAAAGCGGCATCCAGGGTGTAGTCAGCAACGTTGTTCAGCGGCTTACCCACTTCACCATCGCTGAACAGCTCGACACTCTTGCCGATCAGGTAGCGGTTGTAATCCCACTTGAGGCTCGCGGAGTAGAAGTTGTCGGTCTCGCCATTGGCATATTCGTAGTCAGTGCGGTTCAGCAGGCCGGCCACAGAGAAGGCGCCCAGCTCGTTGTCCCAGAACTGGTAACCCGGACCGGTACCGACAGTACGCTGACGGCGCAGGTCTTCGATACGATCACGCTTGTATTCCAAACGGCCTTGCCAGAACCAGTGCTCGGTCAGGAAGCGGTCGAGGGCGTATTCGGCACCCCAGTTATCCGTGGTGACCAGCTCGTTCTGGAATTCGCGGTTGTAGTCAGCTTGCGCGTTATGCCGCCACAGACCATGGCGAGCCTGGGTCTTGAGGCTGACGTCATAGTCGTCGGTGTCACGCTCGGCTCGTTTGTAGTCCAGCGATGCATCGATATTACCTTTCCAGACCAAATCCTCGACCAGCGGCTTGGGCTTGAGAATCTGTTTAATGCTGGCCAGCTCAATGGTCTTGGGCGCATCGCCGTTGGCCAGGGTCACCTTGCCCGGCTCAGCCGGCTGCAGGGATTTGGCGCGCTCGCCGGCGATGGCGTTTTCCTTGATCAGCAACTCCTGATCGCTCTCCAGGGTGGCAATCTTGCTCCAGTCGAGAGCAATCGCACCGCCGTAGTCGGTCGCCAGCAGCAACTTGCCGCCATCGTAGAATTTGATCTTGCCGGTCAGGCGGTCGCCGTTCTTCAGCCAGACGGTATCCGCCAGCGCGGAGGTAGCTGCCACAGAAAGGGCCAGGCACAGCAGGGTTCTGGAAAACATAGGGATGGTTTATCTACTTCGGGTTCGCGGAAGGTCGGGCATTATCCGTAAGCACGACGCCAGAGCAAGCACTGACCGACAGAATCACCACGAGTTCAGCGCACACAAGCTACCAACCGACGCCCACACCTAGCAGATAACGCCGCTCACTGCTGGTTTGCCCGAGCCCACGCGCCTGGTCCAGCTCGTACAGCAGTGACAGCCGCGCCCAATCCGTGAGCCGATAACGCAGGCCCGCTTCACTGTCGAGCACGTAGTCGACTTCGTCTATATCCGGCAATTGCAGCTCGGCCGTGCTGTAAAACTCCAGCCGTGTGCCCCAAAGCAGGCGTTTGTAATCCCAGGAAACCGAGTAGGTATTGAGCGCCCGCTCAATATTACTGGACTCCAATTGCAGGCGATTGAACTGACCGATCACATCTAACCGGCCCAGCTCGTTATCCCAGAAGCGATAACCTGGTCCGGTCCCCAGGGAGCGCTGGCGGGTAAAAAAGGCGTATTCATCCTCATCCTGCTCGGCACCGACCCGCCAGAACCAATGGTCCGTAATAAAGCGGTCGAGGTCGTATTCCAGCTGCCAGTTGTCGGCGGTCTTCGCCTCATTCTTGACCTTGCGCTCCAGCTCACCACTCAGCAGATGACGCCAGCGGCCGTGCTCCACCCGCGTATTACCCTTGAGCTTCCACTCATCGGTGTCGTTGTCATCGCGCTTCATATCCAGCTTGGCGTCCAGATTGCCCTCCCAGAAGCGGTCCTGCAGCACCGGACGCGGTGGAATAAGCCGTTTGATACTGGAGAGCGGTACGGTCTGCGTGTTCTCACTGACCACCCGCACCATGCCCTTGCCGGCGGCTTCCAACTGGTTACTGTGCTCGCTGTCGAGGCCCTGACGGCGCATCAGCAAGGGTTTCTCCGAGCGCAGGGTGTCGATATCCTTCCAGGCAATAAGCACCTGACCGGCGTACTTGGTCTTCAAGGCCAATTTGCCACCATCGAGCAGAACTATTTCACCGCTCAGGCGGTCACCATTGTTCAGCCACACCGTGTCCGCCCGCACAGGTGCGGCCAAAGCAATAATCAGAAAGCACAACAGAGTACGTAGCAGCATGATGGGAAAGCCGGATAGCGAGCCAGGACAGAGGACGAAGCATGCCGCGCCAGGCCAGTCGGCAGCAAGCCAGGCCGAACGCCGCACAGCACTTTATGTGGTGCTGGCCCAGATACCGGCCGGCTACGTGGTGAGTTATGGCCAACTGGCTGCATGCGCAGGCTTGGGGCGTGCCGCGCGCTGGGTCGGGCGCACCCTCAGCCAACTGCCAGACGGCAGCATGCTGCCCTGGCACCGGGTTATTGCCGCCAGCGGGCGCCTCGGCTTGCCGGTCGGCAGCCTCTCTGGCGCGGAGCAACGCAGCCGTCTACGTGAGGAAGGCGTGCAAATCCATAACGATCGGGTGGATATGTCGCGCTACGGCTGGCGCCCAGTGGAGCACAGCGAGTAGAGTGCGCGCTTTATTAGGTCATCCTCAGGCAGAAGTCCGCTCAATGCCCCGTAAAAGTTGGCGCGAAGCCATAGCCGCTTATTCAAGCCCCTCGACATTGGTGCTGCTGCTTCTAGGGTTCGCCGCTGGCCTGCCCTACATGTTGGTGTTCTCCACCCTTTCTGTATGGTTGCGCGAAGCCGGTGTGGCCCGCGACACCATTGGTTTTGCCAGCCTGATCGGCCTGGCGTACGCCTTCAAATGGGTATGGTCGCCGCTGCTTGACCAGTGGCGCCTACCGCTGTTGGGCAAGCTGGGCCGCCGACGTTCCTGGTTGGTGTTGTCGCAGATTCTGATCGCCATCGGCCTGGCCGGCATGGCCCTCTGTGACCCGCAAACCCATCTGACCTGGCTGATTTCTTTGGCCGTGCTGGTGGCCTTCGCCTCGGCCACTCAGGACATCGCCGTCGATGCCTACCGCCTGGAAATCGTCGATGACAGCCGCCAGGCCGCACTGGCCGCAAGCTATATGGCCGGCTATCGTGTCGCCGCCTTATTAGCTACCGCAGGTGCGCTGTATTTTGCCGAAGGCTTTGGCTCCACCGCCCTGCTCTATCAGCACGGCGCCTGGGCTGGTACTTACCTGATGTTCGCCCTGCTGATGTTGCCCGGCCTACTGACCAGCCTATGGATGCGCGAGCCGGATGTGCCGCTGCGTACCCAGCTGGACGCTGCGCGTTATGGCTTTAGCCATCAAATTGCCTCGGTGCTGGTGCTGATTGTGTTGCTGGTATCTGTGCCGGCGATGTTTACTCAGTTCTATCACACCGATTTCGCCAGCGTGATCAACGGCCAAGCGAGCATGCTCGACTTGCTGCTGGAAGACCGCGCCTTCCTGCGTGCTCTGCTCTACACCATTCTCAGCGCCCTGTGTCTGTCGTCCATGGGCCGTCGCGGCCTTGCGCCGGTGCTGACCCCGGTCAACGACTTTATTCTTCGCTACCGCTGGCAGGCCTTCCTGCTGCTGGGGCTGATCGCCACCTACCGCATGTCGGACACCGTAATGGGTGTTATGGCCAACGTGTTCTACATCGACCAGGGCTTTACCAAGGATCAGATCGCCAGCGTCAGCAAGCTTTTCGGCCTGGTAATGACCCTGATTGGTGCAGGTTTCGGCGGCTTGCTGATCGTGCGCTTCGGCATTATGCCAATCCTGTTTATCGGTGGCGCAGCCTCGGCCGCGACCAACCTGCTGTTCCTTATGCTCACCGGCATGGGTGCGGACCTGCAGATGCTGATCGTGACCATTTCCGCTGATAATTTCAGCGCTGGCCTGGCCACTGCGGCATTTGTCGCCTACCTGTCGAGCCTGACCAACCTGAAGTTTTCCGCCACCCAGTACGCCTTGCTCAGCTCAATCATGCTGCTGCTGCCACGCCTGATTGGCGGTTACTCCGGGGTGATGGTGGAAAAATTCGGCTATGCACAATTCTTCCTGGTAACCGCCTTGTTGGGTATTCCGACACTGCTGCTGATTCTTCTGCAATGGCGCCGCGAGCGGCCACAGGCCAGTGACGCCATCGCGACTAGCGCCGTTGAACAGCCCTGATTGGGGCAAACTGGCAAGAGTCTTGCTCTGCCCTATTATTCGCAGAAGGGCAGACCATGACCGTAACACTCAGTAACGTCAGCAGTTCATTTGGCCCAGCCAGCCTTGACAGCTGGTGGCAGATCCAGGGCGAGTGGGTCGAAGAGCCCAACGACCGTCGCGGCGGTCAAAGCGGCGTCCAACGCATTTGGAAAGATGACACCTTGCTCTATGCCAAGAGGCAGACAGGGCATATCCATCGCAGCCTGCTCCACCCCTTTGGCCGCCCCACCGTGCTACGCGAGCGCGATGCGCTGCTGGGCGCCCGCAAAGCCGGGGTAATCGTCCCAGAAATTATCTACTGCGCCGCCGAGCGCAACACACTGGGCTGGCGCGCCTTGTTAGTCACCAAGGCACTGGAAGACTTTCAGCCCCTCGATGACTGGTATGCAGGCAATGGCCGCGAGCAGTATGGCGACTCCCTGCACCAGCAACTGCTGCAGAAAGTAGCTCAAAGCCTCGCCAGCCTGCATAGCGCGCGCTGGCAACACGGCTGCATCTATATCAAGCATATTTTTGTGCGCATCACCGGCGAAGGACAAACGCTGACTCCCGAGGTGGCCTTGCTCGACCTGGAAAAGTGCCGCCAGCGCCTGACCATCAAGCAAGCCGCATTGCACGACATGCTGCAGCTGCGACGCCATTCGCCGTGGGATCAGGCCGACTGGCAAAGCCTGATCAGCCACTACCAGCTGGCGATGGGCCGCAACTTCAAAACGCTCTACAACGCCACTCGCCGCTAACCCGGCGAGCCATCACGCAGAGGGCTGCTGCACCAGATGCACCACCCGCTGCGGGAATGGAATGCCGATACCCGCCTCGCTCAGGCGCTCCTTGGCCTGTTCGGTAAAAGCGAAGGTGACCGGCCAAAAATCCGGTGTTGCCACCCAAATACGCAATGAAAGGTTGATCGCGCTATCACCCAGCCCAGTCACAAACACTGCCGGCGCGGGGTCTTGACGCACGCGAGGGTCCTTGGCGATGTTCAACAACACCTCGCGGGCCTGCTTGATGTCACTTGAGTAATCGATACCCAAATTGATATCGACACGCCGCGTGGATTCACGCGAGTAGTTGGTGATATGGCCATTCGACAGGCTTCCGTTGGGCACGATCACCACTTTGTTATCAGCAGTTTTCAGCGTGGTATGGAAGATCTGAATGCTGTCGACGCTGCCCGACACGCCCTGCGCCTCAATCCAGTCACCGGCGCGAAACGGACGAAACAACATAATCAATACGCCGCCAGCGAAGTTAGCCAGGCTGCCCTGCAAGGCCAAGCCAATCGCCAGGCCAGCAGCACCGATCACCGCGATAAAGGAAGTGGTTTCCACACCAATCATCGAGGCCACGCTGACCAGCAGCAACACCTTCAGTACGATGCCAACCAGACTGCAGATAAAACTGCTCAGCGCGCGGTCGACCTGACGCATATTGAGCAAACGGCCAATGCTGCTGGTGAGTTTGCTGACCAGCCACCAACCGATCAGCATCGTGATCAAGGCCAGCGTCAGCTTGCCGCTGTACTCCAGCACCACAGGCAACCAGGCCTCGGACATTTTCACCAGTTGTTCGACGCTCATATCCATTTGTTAATCCTTGTAAGCCTTTGAAAACAAACCGCCACGGCAAGCCGTGGCGGTTTTACTGTACCCACACCGTTGCGACGCCCGTACAGCGGCAAGGTTCAACACTCACCAATCAATCGCGGAAGTTGTTGAACTGCAATGGCATGCCAAAGTCCTTGGCACGCAGGGCGGCAATCGCTTCCTGCAAGTCATCGCGCTTCTTGCCAGTGATGCGCACTTGCTCACCCTGAATCGCGGCCTGCACTTTGAGCTTGCTATCTTTAACGTGCGCAACAATCTTCTTCGCCAGGTCTTTTTCGATGCCTTCGCGCAAGATCACTTCCTGCTTGACGCTCTTGCCCGAAGGGTAAGCATCTTTGAACTCCAGGCACTGCACATCGATCTTGCGTTTGACCAGACAGAGCTTGAGAATCTCAACCATCTGTTCCAACTGAAAATCCGCATCGGCTGTCAGGTTGACAGTCAGCTCTTTCAGCTCAAAGCTACCTTTACCGCGCAGGTCATAACGACGGTCCAGCTCTTTGATAGCGCTGTCGATGGCGTTGGTCACTTCATGTTTGTCCAACTCGGACACCACGTCGAACGAGGGCATGGGCTTACTCCAGATAGACGGCGCGCCCTGCATCACGAACAGGACACGCCTGGCTTGACGGTAAAAAAACCCGACCATTATATAGCGGTAGCAACATACACTGCCCGGCGAAGTATCGGGCCCATGTGATTTCCTCCTAGCGAGCCTGCCCATGCCTACCCCCCATCTGAGTATTTTGGTCGTCGATGACGCCAAGTTCTCCAGCGCCATGATCGGGCGTGCCCTGACCCAGGCGGGCTATCAGGACCTCCGTTTCGCCAGCAGCGCAGCCGAAGCCATCAGCCTGCTCGAACAGCGCCCCGCCAGTGTTTTGCTCGCCGACTGGCTGATGCCGGAAATGAACGGCCTGGAGCTGACCGTGCAGGTGCGCCAGTTCGATGAAATGGTCCACCACTACACCTACGTCATTCTGCTCACCGGCAAGGAAGGCGAAAACGTACTGGGCGAAGCCTTCGACAGCGGCGTCGATGACTTCATCAACAAGGCGGCAATGAACGAGCAACTGGTGCCCCGCGTATACGCCGCAGACCGCCTGTGCAACACCCTGCAGCGTCTATTGCAGGAAAATCGCCTGCTCACCGAAAACATCGCCAGCCTGGAACAACGTAATCTGATCGACCCACTCACGGGCCTCGGCAACAGCCGTTACCTGCACCAGAAAATGCTCGACAGCCTGCGCCAGGTCGAATCCCGAGGTGGCGCCCTGTGCTACCTGCTGATTGGCCTGCAGGACGTGCAAGAACTGCACCAGCAGTATGGCGATGCTTTCTACAACGAACTGCTCACCGGCGTAGCCCGTCGCTTGCAACAGCTGGTGCGGCCGCTGGATGTGCTGGTGCGCCTGGATGAAAGCCACTTCGGCCTGATCACCCTGCTGATCGACCTGCATGAGTGCTCGCCCAGCAGCTTCAAGCGCCTGCATGAAGGCATCAACCTCAAGGCGTTCAAGACCAGCGAAGGCTTTATCAGCCTCAAGGCCGGTATCAGCCTGGTCGGCCTGGACGCCAAAGGCCTGCCCATCACTCCGGAGCAAATCACCGACCACGCGGCCAGGATACTGCCCGAATCACACAGTACCGGGCTGGTGACCGCCTTGCGCCTGTCTTTGCCGCAATAAGCCGCGCCCAGCATGTGGCATATCCTCGGCGCCGGCAGCCTCGGCACCCTGTGGGCGACGCGTTTAGCGCGCGCTGGCCTGCCGGTGCAACTACTCCTGCGCGACTCGGCGCGCCTGCACAGCTATCAACAAGCCGGCGGGTTGACGCTGGTTGAACAGGGCCAGGCGCAGCAGTACGCCATCCCCGCACAAACGGTCGATCAGCCCCAGCCGATCCAACGCCTGCTGCTCGCCTGCAAAGCCTATGACGCCGCTGCAGCGGTAAGCCAACTGGCGCCACGCCTGGCTCCTGGCGCCGAAATCCTCTTGCTGCAAAATGGCCTCGGCAGTCAGGACGAAGTCGCCCGCGCCGCCCCCCAAGCACGCTGCATCTTTGCCTCCAGCACCGAAGGCGCGTTTCGTCAGGCGGATTTTCAGGTGGTATTTGCCGGCCACGGCCACACCTGGTTCGGCGACCCGCTTGATCTGCAGCCGCCCACCTGGCTAGACGACTTGCACCAAGCCGGCATTGTTCACGACTGGAGCCTGGATATCCTCAGCCGGCTGTGGCGCAAACTGGCACTGAACTGCGCGATTAACCCGCTGACCGTACTGCACGACTGTCGCAATGGCGGGCTGCGCGAACACCCGGCGCACATCGCCTGCCTGTGCAGCGAACTGAGTGAGCTGCTGCACCGCTGTGGCCACAGCGCAGCCGCCACGGACCTGCATGACGACGTACAACGGGTGATCCAGGCCACCGCTGCCAACTACTCTTCCATGCACCAGGATGTCAGCCAGGGCCGGCGCACGGAAATCGCCTACCTGCTGGGCTATGCCTGCAACGCCGCACAACGCCATCAATTGCTGCTGCCGCATCTACAGGCGCTGCACAGCCAGCTGCTGGCCCACCTCGACGCACGCAGATTGCCCAGCCACTGAGGCCCGCGTTAACCTGCCAGCACTTCCACCATCGCGACAGCCCGCCATGCCCCTGCGCCAAAGCCTCGAAAATCTACCGGTCGGCCGCAAGCTGCTGGTCGCCCTGCTGGCTTTGCTCGCCACCGTGCTGCTGGTGGCCAACCTGGCCTTTATCAGCGCGGCCTACTGGATCTCTCAGGAAAGCGTGGCGCCCCAGGCCCTACACACCCTCGGCCGACTGATTGCCAGCCCACCGTTGAGTGCAGAAGCACTCCGTTCCCCCGAAGCGGCAAAAGCCCTGCTCAGACGCCTGGATGACTACACACCGCTGCGCGCGGCGGTGATCTATGACGCCGAGGGCCTGAATCTGGCGCAACTGCAGCGCGGCCGCAAACTGCAGCTGCCGCAGCGCGTCGAAGAGGTCGAATCCTGGCGCCACAACGAGTTTCGTATCAACCAGCTGGTCGAATTGCCACAAGCCAAGGGCAACTCCGGCCATCTGCTGCTGGTAGCCTCCAGCGAGCTGCCAGGGGTGTTCTACACCGGCACCTTGACCGCCAGCCTCGTGATTCTGGCGTTGAGCGTACTGTTTTGGCTGATCGTCTCGCGCCAGGTACGCCGCCTGATCACCCGGCCGATCCGCCGCCTGGAAGAGCTCTCACGCCAGGTCACCCGCGAAGAGAACTACGCCCTGCGCGCGCGACGCGGCAACCGCGACGAAATCGGCAGCCTGGCCGAAGCCTTCAATACCATGCTGATGCGCATCGAAGCCCGCGAGCAGCAGCTAAAACGCGCCCGCGACGACGCCCAGCAAGCCTTCGACCAAGCGCAGCACCTTGCGGAGGAAACCCGCCGCTCCAACCGCAAGCTGGAGCTGGAAGTGCAGGTGCGCGGCAAGATCGAGAAAAAGCTCACCGGCTTTCAGAAGTACCTCAACAGCATCATCGACTC
Organism: Pseudomonas sp. C7.1; assembly: GCF_056312395.1. Taxonomy (NCBI): domain Bacteria; kingdom Pseudomonadati; phylum Pseudomonadota; class Gammaproteobacteria; order Pseudomonadales; family Pseudomonadaceae; genus Pseudomonas; species Pseudomonas sp. C7.1. The sequence continues at coordinate 2,908,019 of NZ_JBWDTL010000003.1, forward strand.
CATGCCCTCAGCGCTGATCGCCCTCGACGAACAGCTCTACGTCACCCAGTGGAACAAGGAAGCCAGCAGCCTCTCCGGCACCCGCCTGGACGAGGCACTGAACCAACCGGTGTTCCTCGCCTTTCCACTGCTCAAGCCCTTCCTGCCGCAGCTCAAACGCACCGTCGAGCAGCATCAGGTGGAAAAGATCGAACGGGTCACCTGGGGCAGTAACGAGCAGCCGCATCACTTCGCCCTGACCTTCTACCCACTAATGGGCGGCAGCGGCGTGGTGATTCGTATTGATGACATCACCCAGCGCCTGAATCTGGAAGAAATGATGGTGCAATCGGAGAAGATGCTCTCGGTCGGAGGCCTTGCCGCCGGCATGGCGCACGAGATCAACAACCCGCTGGGGGCCATCCTGCATAACGTGCAGAACATTCGCCGGCGCCTGTCGCCAGAGCTGGCAAAGAACCACGAACAGGCCGAACAGGCCGGCATCTGCCTAGAAGCCATCGACCGCTACCTGCAAGCCAGGGAGATTCCGCGCCTGCTCGACGGCATCCAGCAGGCCGGCAGCCGTGCGGCGAAGATCGTCAGCCATATGCTCAACTTCAGCCGCCGCAGCGACCGCCAGCTGGCCCCCTGCCAATTGCCGGCGCTGGTCGATCAGGCACTGGAAATCGCCGGCAATGACTTCGACCTGACCGAGAGTTTCGATTTCAAAAGCCTGAACATCCAGCGTGAGTTTGCCGCCGACCTGCCTTCTGTGCCGGCCACCGCCAACGAACTGGAGCAGGTGCTGCTCAACCTGCTGAAAAACGCCGCCCAGGCCATCCACCAGCGCGATGACACTTTAACGCCAGGGCAGATCACTCTACGCGTGCGCCTGGCGCCGCCTTGGGCGGAAATCCAGGTGGAAGACAATGGCGTCGGCATGCCAGAGTCAGTGCGCAAGCGCATCTTCGAGCCGTTCTTTACCACCAAGGAAGTCGGCCAGGGCACCGGGCTCGGGCTATCGGTGTCCTACTTCATCATCACCAACAACCACAAAGGGCAGATGGAAGTGCAATCCAAAGCCGGCCAGGGCACCTGCTTCACCCTGCGTCTGCCAATGACCACCGCCACGCCCGACACAGGTCTCTGAACATGGGTTACCGACTCTCGAAAATCTACACCCGCACCGGCGACGCCGGCGAAACAGGCCTGGCCGATGGCCGCCGCGTGACCAAGGATCACCCTCGGGTCGACGCCATGGGCGAGGTGGACACATTGAACAGCCAACTCGGTTTGCTGCTAGCCGAGCTTGCCGAACAGCAAGCCCAATGCCCAGGCTTGGCCGAAATCATCGAGGTACTCGCGCCCTGCCAGCACCGCCTGTTCGACCTCGGTGGCGAACTGGCGATGCCGGATTACCAGGCCCTGCAGGCCACGGAAATCGAGCGGCTGGAGGCGGCTATCGACCGCTGGAACGACGAAGTCGGCCCACTGGAGAATTTCATCCTGCCCGGCGGCTCGCGCCTGATTGCCCAGGCCCACGTGTGCCGCAGCCTGGCCCGCAGCGCCGAGCGCCGCTGTCAGCACCTGAACGCCGTAGAGCCGATTCGCGGCGTTGGCCTGGCCTACGTCAACCGCCTGTCCGACCTGTTGTTCGTCGCCGCACGGCTGATCGCCAAGCGCCAGGGGATTGATGAAGTGCTCTGGCAGGCAGCCGCCAAACCACCAACCGCGTAGGGTGGACATGCGCAGCTTGTCCACCTGAAAGGTATCGGCGGACAAAGCTTCGCCATGTCCGCCCTACAGCAGACTCAGGCCACTTTCGAAACAGCGCCGCTCACCCGTGATCGGGTCATCGAACGCCAGGCCACGGGCCAGCAGCTTTAGCGGTTTGCTGTAGTCATCCGGCGTACCGGGAGCATCGGTGACCTCGGGATAGAACGGATCATTGAGGATCGGTGCACCCAGCGCGGCCAGGTGCACGCGCAGCTGGTGCTTCTTGCCGGTGACCGGATACAGCCGATACAACCAGTGCTCACCCAGGCGCTGGGCGACTTCGATGCGGGTTTCGGTATTGGCCTCACCGGCCACCTCCTGCATACGAAAGAACGGCTCAGCCCCCTCCAGCCGCGTCGCCCGCAGCAGCGGAAACTCCAGCTGCGGCAAGGCGGCTGCCAACGCCTCGTAGCACTTGTTCATCTGCCGCAGACGAAACAGCGCCTGGTACTGACCACGGCTCTGCCGATTGGTGGAAAACAGCACCAGGCCGGCGGTGTGCCGATCAATCCGGTGCAGCGGCACCAGGTCGGCATTGCCTAAACGCTTGGCCAGACGTGCCTGCAGGGTCTGCTCCACGTATTCACCGGCGGGCATCACCGGCAGAAAATGTGGTTTGTCAGCCACCAGCAAGTGCTCATCGATATGCAGCAGGGTTTCTACAAAGGGAATCGGCTTCTCCGCCGGTACTTCGCGAAAATAGTGCACTTTGAGCCCTTCGCGATACGCAGCCTGCATGCCGAGCGGCTGGCCCTGGGCGTCCAGCACCCGACCACGGGCGATCCGCTCTTGCCACACCGCCGGTGCAATCGCCGGAAAATGCGCGCATAGGCACTCGAACACCGTCACCCAGTTACCACGGGGCAAGTGCAGGGTGCTGGGGCGCATATTCGAGGGGGAGCGGGCTTCAACAGGCATCAACGAACTCGGTCTGACAGGCACATAAATGGATTCACTCGGGCCAGAACGCGCGAATCCCCGCCACGCCCTGAGCGCCAACCTGCCAGGCGCGCTCGACATCGGCAGGGGTAACCCCGCCCAGCAGATAGGCCGGCTGATTAAAGCCCTGTAGCAGCTCGGCAACCTGCGCCCAGCCCAGCGGCTGCGCATCGGGATGGGTCTGGGTGGCTTGCACGGGGGACAGGGTGATGAAATCCACGCCCATCTGCGTGGCCAGCTCCAGCTCCTGCGAACTGTGACAGGAGGCCGCCAGCCAGCGCTGCGTTGGAAACGGTCGACCGCCAGCGCTCAACTCGCGCAACTGCTGCGCCGTCAGGTGCCAGCCGGCGGCGGGAAAGTCGCCCAGCCATTCCAGCGGGCCTTTGAGCATCAGCTGCGCTTTGCCCGCACAGAGGCCGAGGGCATCCACGGCAATGTCGCGGTACTGCGCATCAAACATCGCCGGGGCACGCAGTTGCAGCAAACGAATACCGTTTTTCAGCGCGGCCTGGATACCGCGCAAAAGCTCTGGCCCACTCAAACCTTCCGGAGTGATCAGATAACGCTCGGGTAAACGCGCCGCCGCGACAATCGGCCGATTGGCGGCGGGAAACTCATAATCGCTCAACTGCCGAGGGCTGACCCAGGCCAGCGGCTGGCCTTCGGCGCCGTGTGGCTCGCCGGTAAAGGCCGAGACCTCCCAGACGTCCAGCAGCACCTGCTTATCCGGGTAATCGTGACGCACCTGAATCAGCGGCCGCGCGGCGCTGGGGCGAATGCCCAGCTCCTCTTCCAGCTCACGGGCCAGTGCTGCCTGGACCGCTTCGCCGACCTCGACCTTGCCACCGGGAAACTCCCAAAGGCCGCCCTGGTGCTTATCCTCGGGCCGTTTGGCGAGGAGGATCTGCCCGTCCACGCCACGAATAACTGCAGCGGCTACATGGATACGTTTCACGCCAGATGCTCCTCCTGGGCGGTTTGATACCAGCGCTGAAACGCCGGCCACTGATAGATACTCTCGACATAGGCGGCAGCCTCTGCAGGTAGCGCCACCTGATAACTGCGCAGGCGCGCCGCCACCGGGGCAAAGAAAGCATCGGCCAGGCTGGGCTTACCAAACAGAAAGCCACCACCCAGGCCAAAGCGCTGTCGGCACTCGGCCCACAAAGCGCAGATGCGCTGAATATCAGCCACGACATCAGTCGGTATTTCAGCCAGCGCCTTGTCACGCTTGAGGTCCATGGGCATATGCGTGCGCAGCGCGACAAAACCGCTGTGCATCTCGGCGCAGGCACTGCGCGCCAGTGCGCGGGCGTCCCGCGCCTGCGGCCATAGCTGAGCCGCAGGGAAGCATTCGGCCAGGTATTCGCCAATCGCCAGGGAGTCCCAAATAGCGCCGTCATCACTGATCAGCAGCGGCACCTTACCGGTCGGCGAGTGCTGCAAAATCTGCGCGCGGGTATCAGGCCGGTTCAGGGTAATCAGCTGTTCGGCATAAGGCGCGCCGGTCAGCTCAAGGGCCAGCGCCGCACGCAGCGACCAGGACGAATAGGTTTTGTCGCCGATAACCAGAGTAAGTGACATGGGCTGCGCTCAATACGAGAAGGTCGAATGACCTTAAAAGGCGACCTGGGCAATAGCAAATTCCCGTTGTTCATGGGGGCATGAACAACGGGAATGCGGGCCGTCAAACAGCAGATGCGTGGCAGATCAGGTGCGGTACTCGGCGTTGATCTTCACGTACTCATGGGACAGGTCGGTGGTCCAGATGGTCTCGCTGCAGCCACCACGGCCCAGCTCGATGCGGATGGTGATCTCTTCCTTGGCCATCACGGCGGCGCCCTGCTCTTCGGTGTAACTGGCGGCGCGGCAGCCACGGCTGGCGATACACACATCACCGAGGAACACGTCGATCAGGCTGACATCCAGTTGCGCCACACCGGCATAACCGACGGCCGCGAGAATGCGCCCCCAGTTAGGGTCGGAGGCAAACAGCGCGGTCTTGATCAGCGGCGAATGAGCCACCGCATAACCGACATCCAGGCACTCCTGGTGGGTCGCGCCGCCGTTGACCTGCACGGTGACGAACTTGGTCGCGCCTTCACCATCGCGCACGATGGCCTGGGCCACTTCCATGAAGACGCTGAACACCGCTTCCTTGAGCTTGGCGAACAGATCACCACTGGCCTGGGTGATTTCCGGCAAGGCGGCCTTGCCCGTGGCAATCAGCATGCAGCAGTCGTTGGTCGAGGTATCGCCGTCGATGGTGATGCGGTTGAACGACTTGTTCGCCGCATCACGAACCAGGTCCTGCAGCACGCTGCGCGCGACCTTGGCGTCAGTGGCGATATAACCGAGCATGGTCGCCATATTCGGGCGAATCATACCGGCGCCTTTGCTGATGCCGGTTACGGTGACGGTAACGCCATCGTGCACAAACTGGCGGCTGGCGCCCTTGGGCAGGGTGTCGGTGGTCATGATGCCGGTGGCCGCTTCAGCCCAATGGTTCTCAGACAAGTCGTCGAGGGCGGCCTGCAGCGCACCTTCGATCTTCTCGACCGGCAGCGGCTCGCCAATCACCCCGGTGGAGAACGGCAGCACAGCGCCTTCATCCACACTGGTCAGCTGAGCCAGGGCGGCGCAGGTGCGCATGGCATTCTGCAGGCCCGGCTCGCCGGTGCCGGCGTTGGCGTTACCGGTGTTGGTCAGCAGGTAACGCACGCTGCCCTGCACGCGCTTCTTGGCCAGAATCACCGGTGCGGCGCAGAACGCATTGAGGGTGAACACACCCGCTACGTTGGAGCCTTCGGCACAGCGCATCACCACCACATCCTTGCGTCCTGGGCGTTTGATGCCCGCCGAAGCGATGCCCAGCTCGAAACCTGGAACCGGGCGCAGGGTAGACAACGGGCCAAGACCAACAGCCATAGAGAACACTCCTTGAGGTGGTAGGACTGATTGCGATGGTAAAACGCCGCGAGCGGTCAGACCGTTCGCGGCGTTATCAAGCTGGGCCAAGCATAGCCAACTTCACTGTCGGCTCAACCCGCTTTAAGCCGTCACTGGTCAGCTTAGAATCTGTTTTGGGACTCGCAAGCTAGAGCGAGACAAGGCAAAAATGGCCGAGGAAGCGGAGTTTACGAGCTGTAAATGAGCATTCCGAGGCCATTTTTAACGCAGTATCGCCGACGCGCAGCAGGTCCAAGACAGGTTCTTAGTTAACCTGACCGTGGCAATGCTTATACTTCTTGCCGGAGCCACACGGGCACGGCTCATTGCGGCCAATCTTCGGCTCGGTGCGCACTGGCGCCACGGCAACCGCCTGATCGCCCTCTTCTTCAGTAGCTTGCGGCAGCAGAGCCGAAGCTTCTGCATGCTGGAACTGCATGCGCTCGGCCAGTGCTTCGGCCTCGCGACGCAGGCGGGCTTCTTCTTCGGCCGGATCTTCACGGCGCACCTGCACATGCGAGAGCACGCGGATGGTGTCGCGCTTGATCGAATCCAGCAACTCCTGGAACAGGGTAAAGGACTCGCGCTTGTATTCCTGCTTGGGGTTCTTCTGCGCATAACCGCGCAGGTGAATGCCGTGACGCAGGTGATCCATGGTCGACAGGTGGTCTTTCCACAGGTCGTCGAGTACACGCAGCAGAATCTGCTTCTCGAAAGTGCGCAAGGCTTCGGCGCTGGCTTCGTTTTCCTTCTCGTTGTAGGCGCTGATTAGCGCTTCAAGAATGCGCGCACGCAGGGTCTCTTCGTACAGCTTGTGGTCATCGTCGAGCCACTGTTGGATCGGCAGGCGCAGGTTGAAGCTGCTGTACAGCGCCTCTTCCAGGCCGGCGATATCCCACTGCTCAGGCAGCGACTGCGGCGCGATATGCTGGTTGATGGTGTGATCCAGCACTTCCTGACGGAACTCGGCGATGGTTTCGCCGATATTGTCGGCGGCCAGCAGCGTGTTGCGCATGTGATAGATCACTTTGCGCTGCTCGTTGGCCACGTCGTCGAATTCCAGCAGTTGCTTACGCATGTCGAAGTTGCGCCCTTCAACCTTGCGCTGGGCTTTTTCGATGGCGTTGCTGACCATACGATGCTCGATGGCTTCACCGGGCTGCATGCCCAGGGCCTTCATAAAGTTCTTCACTCGGTCCGAAGCGAAGATACGCATCAGGCTATCTTCCAGCGACAGGTAGAAACGGCTGGAACCTGGGTCACCCTGGCGACCCGCACGACCACGCAGCTGGTTGTCGATACGGCGTGATTCGTGACGTTCAGAGGCGATCACATGTAGACCGCCCGACTCGATCACCTGCTGATGACGCTTCTGCCAGTCAGCCTTGATCTGCGCAATTTGTTCAGGTGTCGCGTTTTCCAGGTTGGCAACTTCAACTTCCCAGTTACCGCCCAACAGGATGTCGGTACCGCGACCGGCCATGTTGGTGGCAATGGTCAGCGCACCCGGACGACCGGCCTGGGCAATGATCTCGGCCTCTTTCTCGTGGAACTTGGCGTTGAGCACCTTGTGCTCAATGCCTTCCTGGTTGAGCAGTGCCGACATGCGTTCAGAGGTTTCGATGGTGGCCGTACCGACCAATACCGGACGCCCCAGGACCATGCTTTCCTTGATGTCCGTGACGATGGCCGCGTACTTCTCTTCCGCAGTCAGGTAGACCAGGTCGTTGAAGTCCTTACGCGCCAGAGCACGGTTGGTCGGGATCACGATCACCGCCAAACCGTAGATCTGGTGGAACTCGAACGCTTCGGTATCAGCCGTACCGGTCATGCCGGACAGCTTGCTGTACAGGCGGAAGTAGTTCTGGAAGGTGGTCGAGGCCAGGGTTTGGCTCTCGGCCTGAATCGGCAGGCCTTCTTTGGCCTCAATCGCTTGGTGCAGACCTTCAGACAGACGACGACCGGGCATGGTGCGGCCGGTGTGTTCGTCGATCAGCAGCACCTGATTGTTCTGCACGATGTATTCAACGTTGCGGTTGAACAGCTTGTGCGCACGCAGGCCTGAGTAAACGTGGGTCAGCAGGCCCAGGTTATGCGCCGAATACAGGCTTTCGCCCTCGGCCAGCAGGCCGACTTCGGTGAGCATTTCTTCAACGAACTGGTGGCCCGCTTCGTTCAACTCAACCTGGCGAGCCTTCTCGTCGACCTTGTAGTGGCCTTCCTGGGTGACAACGCCCTCTTCTTCCTCAACATGCAGCTTGAGGCGCGGGATCAGCTTGTTGATTTCAGTGTAGAGGCGCGAGCTGTCTTCGGCCTGGCCGGAGATGATCAGCGGGGTACGGGCTTCGTCGATCAGAATGGAGTCGACTTCGTCGATTACGGCGAAATTCAGCTCGCGCTGGAATTTGTCTTCCAGGCTGAAGGCCATGTTGTCGCGCAGGTAATCGAAACCGAATTCGTTGTTGGTGCCGTAGGTGATATCGGCGGCGTAGGCTTCGCGCTTCTCTTCCGGCGGCATAAAGGGGGTAACGATACCCACGCTCATGCCGAGGAATTCATACAGCGGACGCATCCAGTTGGCGTCGCGGCGGGCCAGGTAGTCGTTGACCGTGACCACATGCACGCCCTTGCCGGACAGCGCATTGAGGTACACCGCCAAGGTCGCCACCAGGGTCTTACCCTCACCGGTGCGCATCTCGGCGATCTTGCCTTCGTGCAGGGTCATACCACCGATCAACTGCACGTCGAAGTGGCGCATGCCCATCACCCGCTTGCCGGCTTCGCGGGCTACCGCAAAGGCTTCGGCAAGCAGCTGGTCGAGGGTTTCGCCTTTGGCCAGACGGGCTTTGAACTCCTCCGTTTTGGCACGCAGTTGCTCATCAGAAAGGGCAAGCATCTGCTCCTCGAAGGCATTGACGGCTTGCACCGCCTTGAGCATGCGTTTGACTTCACGCTCGTTCTTGCTTCCAAAGAGTTTTTTCAACAAAGGCGCAAACATATCGACAGGATCTTCCAGGCGTATGGATTGAGGGCGGCTGAACAGCGACCCATGCAGCCTTTATGGCTGCGTGCGAAGGGGGCATTCTACCCGGAAACGCAAACGAGGAAAGCGGCGTTATTCCACGTCGTTAACCCGAGCTATATAGCTGGCTGGGTTGACCACCCGGCCATCTTTGGTAACTTCGAAGTGCACATGGTAACCACTGGCGCGGCCGCTACGACCGACCTTGGCAATGGTCTGGCCGCGCTGCACCAGATCACCGATCTGCACCTGATTGCTCTGGTTGTGCGCATAAAGGGTGGTGTAACCGTCAGCATGGCTGATCTCCACGGTATAGCCATAACCCGACTTGACCCCGGCAAAACTCACCACTCCAGCCGCGACGGCAACCACATCGCTGCCCGGCTTGGCGGCAAAATCGACACCTTTATGCAGGGTGTTACGCCCGGTCAGCGGGTGCACGCGGCGGCCGAAGGGTGAGGACATATAGCCATGGCGCACCGGCATGCCGGACAGGTACTCGGCCTCACTCAGCTGACGGTCACCGATCATCTGCTCCAACACTTCCAGCAACTGCTCACGACTGTCCAGGCGCACGCTTAGGCGATCAAGCTCGTCCATAAACGGCGGTGGCGCATAGGCGGCATCGCCCACGGCATCTTCAGCACCACCTTGGCCAACATTAAGGGAGAAATCGAATTCGCTGGCATCCAGATCCGCCAACTCGGTGAGACGCGCACCCAAGGCATCCAGACGAGTCAGCCGCGCCTGCAGCTCGGCCACATGCACGGCGAAGGCATCCAGCTGACGCTGCGCGTCACGGCGCACTTCGCCAACCTGGGCGCGCTGTTGATCAATTACCTGATTAAGCTGGGTGTCGTCATGCACCTTAACCGTCGCAGGTGCCCACCAGGCGCCAACGGCCACACCGCTGGCCAGCGCCGCGCCGAGGGCCAGCAGCAACGCCAGCAACAACCAGCGCAGATCCAGACTGAGCGAACGGGCGGCACCGTGGTGCCGACTAAGTAGAATGATGTGCACGGCCTTCCCCTAGTGGTGAAGCGTCAGTCGGCAGCAGCGATTCTGCTACCATGGCGGCTCCACTTTTTCAGGCGTCCTGCCATGACTTTTCGTCCTTTGCCGGCCCGGGCTCCCGCCGCGCTGTTGCGCGAAGCGAAATCCCTGAAGGCGCTGTTCAATCAAGCGCAACGCATTGATCGCCTGCAACACCTGCTGGAAAGCCAGCTGCAGCCTGCTGCTCGCGAACACTGCCATGTGGCGTCATGGCGCGAGGGCTGCCTGCTATTGATCATCACCGATGGCCACTGGGCCACGCGCCTGCGCTATCAACAAAAACGCTTGTTGAAACAACTGCAGGCACTCGAAGAATTCGCGACCTTAACGAAGATCCTGTTCAAGGTGCAACCTCCGACTGCCGAAAGGCGTGCTCCGGGTCGCACAATCAGCCTGTCCAGCAGCGCCGCAGAAAACATCCAAGCCACTGCCGATGGTATCAGCGACCCCAAGCTACGCGCCGCCCTTGAGCGCCTGGCCAAGCACGGCAAACCCAGCGAATAAGTGCATCACCCGGTTACTCGCAGATAAAAAGAGGCCCCCCGAAGGTGGCCTCGAAAAGCAAAGTAAGGAGGGTATTGCGTTACACGGCCGCAACTGGGCGCATGTAAGAGATTGGCGCGGTGTTGGGGTCATCAAAGGTGACAACTTCCCACGCATCGGTTTGCTCGATCAGGGCGCGCAACAGGCGATTGTTCAGCGCATGCCCCGATTTGAAACCCTTGAACTCGCCAATCAGGCTATTACCCAGCAGGTAAAGGTCACCGATCGCATCGAGAATCTTGTGCTTAACAAATTCGTCCTCGTAACGCAGGCCGTCTTCGTTCAACACACTGAACTCATCTACCACGATGGCGTTATCTACGCTGCCGCCGAGCGCCAGGTTCTGTGAACGCAGGAACTCGATGTCACGCATAAAACCGAAGGTGCGAGCGCGGCTGACTTCCTTCACAAACGAGGTGCTGGAGAAATCCACGCTGGCGGACTGGGTGCGATTGCGGAAAACCGGGTGATCAAAATCGATCTCAAAGCTCACCTTGAACCCTTCAAAAGGCACGAAGGTGGCGCGCTTGTCGTCCTCTTCAACTGTGACTTCGCGAAGAATACGGATGAACTTCTTATGGGCTTCCTGCTCTTGCAAACCAGCAGATTCGAATCAGGAATACAAAGGGGCCCGCACTGCCATCCATGATCGGCACTTCGGACGCGGAGAGCTCGACGTAGGCGTTATCGATGCCCAGGCCAGCCATGGCCGAAAGCAGGTGCTCTACCGTATCCACCTTGACATCACCATTGACCAAGGTGGTCGACATGGTGGTTTCACCAACATTGCCTGCACGCGCGGGAATTTCCACGACAGGGTCTAAGTCGGTACGACGGAACACGATACCGGTGTCCACGGGTGCCGGCTTCAGGGTCAGGTATACCTTTTCCCCGGAATGCAGGCCGACGCCAGTGGCGCGGATAATGTTCTTCAGGGTGCGTTGTCTGATCATGGCTTTGGCCGCTATAGCACTAGTTGCGAATTGTTTTCAACAATGGCCGGCGATGATAGCAGAACCGGCCTTTGCTGAACACCAATCACCCCAATACTCCTGATACATTTCATCAATCGGCCTGACGACGCAGGAACGCCGGGATGTCCAGGTAGTCCAGGTCATCCTGCGGGTTCAGCTTGGCCGCTGTGGCCGCACCGCCGTGGCTTTGACGCTGAACGGTAGGACGCTCGTAGTCCTTGTAGTTGACGCTCTGCTCGCCACGCGCCGGGGCTGCGCCGTTGCTGCCAGTGCTGGCAGAAACTTGCACGGTATTGTCGATAACCTTGACCGGCTTCTCGATACGGGCACCCAAACCGGTGGCAACTACAGTGACGTGCAGCTCGTCGCGCATGTCCGGATCGATCACGGTGCCGACCTTGACGGTGGCGTGCTCGGAGGCAAACTGCTCGATGATGTTACCCACGTCGGAGTACTCACCCAGGGACAGGTCAGGACCGGCGGTGATGTTCACCAGAATGCCGCGCGCGCCTTGCAGGTTGACGTCTTCGAGCAGCGGGTTACGGATCGCCGCTTCGGTGGCTTCACGTGCACGGTTAGGACCGCTGGCGCAGCCAGTGCCCATCATCGCCATGCCCATTTCGCTCATCACGGTTTTCACGTCAGCGAAGTCGACGTTGATCATGCCCGGACGCTTGATGATGTCGGAGATACCGCGCACGGCACCGGCCAGTACATCGTCTGCCTTGGCGAAAGCCGACAAGAGGCTTGCGTCTTTACCGAGGATGGTCAGCAGTTTTTCGTTCGGGATGGTGATCAGTGAGTCGACACTTTCCGACAGCGCGCGGATGCCTTCTTCGGCGATCAGCATGCGCTTCTTGCCTTCAAACGGGAACGGACGGGTCACCACCGCAACGGTGAGAATGCCCATTTCCTTGGCCACCTGAGCAATAACAGGAGCCGCACCAGTACCGGTACCGCCACCCATGCCGGTGGTGATAAAGACCATATCGGTGCCAGCAAGCACTTCAGCGATACGCTCGCGATCTTCCATGGCCGCCTGACGGCCGACTTCTGGATTGGCACCTGCACCGAGGCCCTTGGTCACCGCAGTGCCCAGTTGCAGCACGGTACGTGCGCCGATGTTTTTCAGTGCCTGAGCATCGGTGTTAGCGCAGATGAACTCAACGCCTTCAATGTTGTTTTTCGCCATGTGATTGACAGCATTACCGCCGCCGCCGCCCACGCCGATAACTTTGATAACCGCACTAGCTGGAGCGCTGTCTACGAGTTCGAACATTTTCCCTCTCCTTTACTTTCTAGTTGTAACGCCTACTGCAAAATCAGAAATTGCCCTGGACCCAGCGTTTCAGCCGTTCCAGCACAGGCTGTTTGGGTTCGTCGCTGTAACCGCCGATGGCCGACATGGAAATGCCATCGGTTTGCTTCTGCAGGCCGTACATAAGCAGGCCCACACCAGTGGAATAAATCGGGTTGCGTACCACATCAGCCAAGCCCTTGACGCCCTGGGGCAGGCCCAGGCGAACCGGCATGTGGAAAATCTCTTCGGCCAACTCCACCGCGCCTTCCATCTTCGCGGTACCGCCGGTGAGGACGATGCCGGCCGGGATCAGGTCTTCGTAGCCACTGCGGCGCAGTTCAGCCTGGATCAGGGTGAACAACTCGTCATAACGCGGCTCGACCACTTCGGCCAGGGATTGGCGCGACAGGTCGCGCGGCGGACGATCGCCGACGCTCGGCACCTTGATGGTTTCGCCAGCACCGGCCAGTTTGGCCAGGGCGCAGGCGTAGCGGATCTTGATTTCTTCGGCGTACTGGGTCGGCGTACGCAGGGCCATGGCGATGTCGTTAGTCACCTGATCGCCAGCAATTGGGATCACCGCTGTGTGGCGAATCGCGCCTTCAGTGAAGATGCAGATGTCGGTGGTGCCTCCGCCGATGTCCACCAGGCACACACCCAGCTCTTTCTCGTCGTCGGTCAGCACCGCATAAGCCGAGGCCAACTGCTCAAGGATGATGTCGTCGACTTCCAGGCCGCAGCGGCGCACGCATTTCTCGATGTTCTGCGCGGCATTCACCGCGCAGGTGACCACGTGCACCTTGGCCTCCAGACGCACGCCAGACATGCCCAGTGGCTCACGCACGCCTTCCTGGTTATCGATCACGTAATCCTGCGGCAGGGTGTGCAGCACCCGCTGGTCTGCCGGAATGGCCACGGCCTGGGCGGCATCAAGCACACGCTCCAGATCCGCTGGGCTGACTTCGCGATCACGAATGGCGACGATGCCATGGCTGTTGAGGCTGCGGATATGGTTGCCCGCCACGCCGACGAAAGCCGAATGGATACGGCAGCCGGCCATCAGCTGCGCTTCTTCAACGGCGCGCTGGATCGACTGCACCGTGGACTCGATATTCACCACCACGCCCTTTTTCAGGCCGCGCGACGGATGGGTGCCGATGCCGACGATTTCCAGTTGGCCGTCCGCATTCACTTCCCCGACCAGCGCCACCACCTTGGAGGTACCGATGTCGAGGCCGACGATCATCTTGCCGCTCTGCACGTTTGCCATGGCTCTTGCCTTCTCCTGATTCACTGCACGACAGCGGTTGGTGCCGCCGTGGGCGCGACCGGCTCACGCCATGCCACGGCCAGGCCGTTGGCATAACGCAGATCGATCCGCGCAATATTCGTTTGTTGCTCTTTCAAGGCCTTGTCGTAAATGGCCGTGAAACGCCGCATTTTTTCCACCAGGTGGTCACGCCCCAGCAGCAGTTCGATGCCCTGCCCGGTAGAGAGGAACCAGCTGCCGCGCTCACGCAACTCCAGCCGCGCCACGGAAAACCCCATGGGCCGCAGCATCTGGCTGAGTACCTGGTATTGCTGCATCACCTGCTGCTGGGCACGCTTGGGGCCATACAGCTGCGGCAGGTGTGGGTAATTCTCCAGTTCCAGCGGTGCGAACGCCTCGCCCTGGTTGTTCAGCAGCGCCTCATCACCCCAGCGGGCAATCGGCAATTGTTCTTCCAGACGCACCACCAGTTGGTCCGGCCATACTCGGCGCACCTGGGCGCTGGCGATCCACGGCATCATTTCCAGTTCACGGCGCAGGCTGAGCAGGTCGACACTGAAAAAGCTTGCACTGGCATAAGGCGCAATGCGCTCTTGCACGGCCTGCTGGTTGACGTAGCTGAGGTCGCCCTCAACGCTGATCCGTGCAATCGGCTGGTCGGCATAAGGCAACGCACGCAACGACAATTCATAGGTGCCGTAACCCAATGCGAGCAGCAGCAGCGGCCAGGTCAGGTGCTTGAGCCAGCCGCCCATGCCTGTGAGGCGAGCTTTCGGCAGGCTCATGCGCAGGCTGATCGGCTCTTTGGCCACCAAACGGCTGGCGCCACGCGGCACAGGCTTACCGCGCACGGGGGTGCGGTTCGAGCCTGGCTGGTGACGCAAGGTGGCCGTCATGAGTTAACCCCGCGCCTCAAGGCTGTCGGCAAGAATCGCCAACACCAGTTGTTGAAAATCCAGACCGGCAGCGCGGGCCGCCATCGGCACCAGGCTGTGATCGGTCATGCCCGGCACGGTGTTGACTTCCAGCAGCCAGAACGCGCCATCGGCGTCCTGCATTACATCGGCACGGGCCCAGCCCTGGGTGCCGACCGCTTCGCAGGCGCGCGCGGTGAGGTCTTTGAGCTCGGCCTCCTTCTCCGCCGAAAGGCCGCATGGGATGCGGTACTGGGTGTCACTGGCCAGGTACTTGGCGTCGTAGTCGTAGAAGCTGTGCGGCGTGCCCAGGGCAATCGGCGGCAGCACCTGGCCACGCAACATGGCGATGGTGAACTCGGGACCGGCAATCATCTGCTCGACCAGCACCTGCGCGTCGTAACGGCTGGCGTCCTTCCAGGCGGCGATCAGCGCATCGACATCGTTGACCTTGGCCATGCCGATGCTCGACCCCTCATGGGCCGGTTTGACGAACAACGGGAAGCCCAGCTCGGCAGCGGCCGCACGGCAGTCGTCTTCGCAGCTCAGCGCGGCGTGGGCCGGCGTTGGCAGGCCGAGGCTCAGCCACACGCGCTTGGTGCGCAGTTTGTCCATGGCCAGGGCCGAAGCCAGGATGCCGCTGCCGGTGTAGGGAATCCCGGCGCATTCGAGCAGGCCCTGCATCGAGCCGTCTTCGCCGCCACGGCCGTGTAGCACGATAAAGGCGCGGTCGATTTTCTCGGCGGTCAGGCGCTGCAGCAGGTCATCGCCGGCATCAATGCCGAACGCATCCACGCCGGCAGCCAGCAACGCCTGCAGCACGGCATTGCCGGACTTCAGCGAAACTTCACGCTCGGCGCTCTTGCCGCCGAACAGCACGGCCACGCGACCGAAGGCGCTGACCGGAAACTGTGATTGCAAGTGTGCGGCACTCATTGCGCTTCCTCGTTCCACTCGCCGCCCGCCGCAGCAAACAGCGGGCTTTGCAGCAGTTGCGGGGCCAGGCCGCCGATGTCGCCGGCACCTTGGCAGAGAAGAATGTCGCCGGCGCGCAGCAGCGGTTTGACGATGGGCGCAAGGTCCACGCCGCGCTCGATATAGATCGGATCGAGCTGGCCGCGCTGACGGATGCTGTGGCACAGGTTGCGGCTGTCAGCCCCTGGAACCGGCGCCTCACCGGCCGGATAAACTTCCATCAGCAACAGCACCTGGGCATCGCCGAGCACCTGAACAAAGTCGTCATATAGGTCACGGGTACGGCTGAAGCGGTGCGGCTGATAAACCATCACCAGGCGACGCTCCGGCCAACCACCGCGCACGGCCTTGATCACTGCCGCCACTTCACGCGGGTGGTGGCCGTAGTCGTCAACCAGCATCACGCTGCCGCCGTCCACCGGCAGCTCGCCGTAGACCTGAAAGCGCCGGCCCACGCCCTGGAAGCCCGACAGGCCCTGGACGATGGCTTCATCGCTGATGCCTTCGTCGCTGGCGATGGCGATGGTGGCCAGAGAGTTCAATACGTTGTGGTTGCCCGGCATGTTCACCGACACGTCCAGCGGCTCACGGTCACGGCGCAGCACGGTAAAGAAGGTTTGCATGCCCTGCTGACGCACGTTGATCGCACGCACGTCGGCACCTTCGTCAAAGCCGTAAGTTACGGTTGGACGGGCCACCTGCGGCAGAATCTCGCGCACGATCGGGTCATCCACGCACAGCACGGCCAAACCGTAGAACGGCAAGTTGTGCAGGAACTCGATGAAGGTTTTCTTCAACTTGTTGAAGTCACCGCCATAGGTGCTCATGTGGTCCATGTCGATATTGGTGACCACCGAGACCATCGGCTGCAGGTGCAGGAAGCTGGCGTCACTCTCATCGGCTTCGGCGATCAGATAACGGCTGGTGCCGAGCTGCGCATTGGTGCCGGCGGCATTCAGGCGGCCACCGATGACGAACGTCGGGTCCAGGCCGCCAGCGGCGAACACCGAGGCCAGCAGGCTGGTGGTGGTGGTTTTGCCATGGGTGCCAGCGACGGCAATGCCGTGGCGGTAGCGCATCAGCTCGGCGAGCATTTCGGCGCGCGGCACCACGGGGATGCGACGCTCCAGGGCTGTGGCAACTTCCGGGTTGCTGGTATTCACCGCACTGGATACCACCAGCACGTCGGCCTGCTCGGCGTTCTCGGCGCGGTGGCCGATAAATATCTGCGCGCCGAAGCTTTCCAGGCGCTCAGTCACGGCCGAAGCCTTGAGGTCGGAGCCGGAAACTTCATAACCGAGGTTGAGCAGCACTTCGGCGATACCGCACATACCGGCACCACCGATGCCGACAAAGTGGATGCGACGAATGCGGCGCATACGGCGGATTTCCGAGCGTGCAGCGGCGGGAGACTTAGCCACGAGCCACCTCCAGGCAGATGTCGACAACGGTGCAGGTTGCATCGGGTTTAGCCAGACGACGAGCCGTCTGCGCCATATGAGTCAGTTGTTCGGGGTGCATCAAAACCTCGGTCAGCTGCGCGGCCAGCTTGGCGGCGTCAGTGGAACGTTGTGGCAGCAGTACGGCAGCGCCGGCACTGGCCAGATAATCGGCATTACGGGTCTGGTGGTCGTCGATTGCGTGCGGCAGCGGCAGCAGGAAGGCTGGCAGACCGGCGGCGGCCAGCTCGCTGACGGTCAGAGCGCCAGACCGGCACACCACCAGATCAGCCCAGGCATAAGCACGCGCCATGTCCTTGATAAACGGCGCGACCTGTGCTTCGACGCCAACTGCGCGATAGCGTTCAGCAGTAATTGCATCATGTTGCTTGCCGGCCTGATGGAAGACTTCCGGGCGCAGCTCGGCAGCCACCAGCGCCAGGGCTTCGGGCAGCAATTTGTTCAGCGGTTCGGCGCCCAGGCTGCCGCCCAGCACCAGCAGACGCGGCTGGCGATTGCGCAGCGAATCACGCGGGGTTTCCAGGAACAGCTCTTCACGCACCGGGTTGCCGGTGGTGCGGCGTTTGGCGCTGTTACCAAAGGTATTCGGGAAGGCCTCGCAGACCCGGCTGGCAAACGGCACCAGGCTGCGGTTAGCAGTGCCGGCCACGGCGTTCTGCTCGTGGATGATCAACGGCGCGCCACTCATGCGCGCGGCCAGGCCGCCGGGACCGGTGACATAGCCACCCATGCCCAGCACACACACCGGCTGCAGCTCGCGCATCACCTTGCGCGCCTGGAACAGCGCTTTCAGCAGCTGGAACGGCGCTTTCAGCAGCGACAGCTTGCCCTTGCCACGCAGGCCAGTGACGTCGATCAGGTGCAGCGGCAGCCCAGCCGCCGGCACCAGTTCATTCTCGATGCCGCGCGGTGTACCCAACCAATGCACGCTGTAACCGCGCGCCTTGAACTCTTGGGCGCAGGCCAGCGCCGGGAACACATGCCCGCCGGTGCCGCCGGCCATGATCAGCACATTTGGGCGGGTCATCGGTTATTTCCCCGCTGCGTTGCCGCCAGAAATGCGGCCAGGCTAGGCGCTGGTCGCAGGTAATGGCGCTCCCTTGGCAAGACCAGCAACAACGCATGGCCGCATTTCTGGCGCAACCCGAAGGGCCGGGCCTGGTTTTGCGCGCTGCAGCGTTGCTCGTCACTCATTTGGACGACCAAATCACGCTCCTCGCGCCTTGCCCCGCGCAAAACCAGGCTCCGGCGCAGCTCGGGAAATAACTGATGCCCCGCCCTACACATGCTGAACCTCCTCGGCGGGCTGACCTTCGAAGAAATCCGATTCCTTGAAGTCGACATCCTCGCTGCCCAGCTGGGTGCGACGCTCCCACTCGATACGCAGCAGCAGCGCCAGGCTGACACAGCAGATCACCAGCGAGCTGCCGCCGTAGCTGAGGAACGGCAGGGTCAGGCCCTTGGTTGGCAGCAGGCCGACATTCACGCCGATATTGATCAGCACCTGGCCGATCCACAGAAACGCCAAACCGTAAGCCACATACGCCGAGAAGAATTGCTTGGCCTTTTCCGCCCACAGGCCTATGTACAGGGCGCGCACGCTGACGAAGACGAACAGGCCAACGGTAATCAGTGCACCGATCATGCCCAGCTCTTCGGCCAGCACGGCAAATACGAAGTCGGTATGGGCTTCCGGCAGGTAGAACTGCTTCTGCACGCTGTTGCCCAAACCGACGCCGAACCACTCACCACGACCGAAGGCGATCAGCGCCTGGCTCAGCTGGTAACCGGCGCCGTACTGGTCAGCCCAGGGGTCGACAAAGTTGGTCAGACGCTCCAGGCGATAGGCCTGGCTGGTCATCACCAGCACGCCAAGGCCCAGCACGCAGGCCGCCAGCGGAATAAAGCGCAGCAGGTTGACCCCACCGAGGAACAGCATGGCGATGGAGGCGCCAACCAAAACCACAGTGGCACCGAAGTCCGGCTCGGCCAGCAGCAGCGCGGCAATCGGCCCCAACACCAGCATTGGCTTGATAAAGCCGGTGAGCTTCTCGCGCACCTCGGTCTGGCGACGCACCAGGTAGGCGGCGATAAACATCACGCTAAACAGCTTGGCCAGCTCGGACGGCTGCAGATTGAAGATGCCCAGGCCAATCCAGCGCTTGGCACCGTTGACCTCACGGCCAATGCCCGGCAGCAGTACCAGAATCAGCAGCACTACCGCCGCCAACAGCAGCGCGCCGCTGTAGCGCTGCCACAGCGCCATGGGCACCAGCAGGGTCGCCAGCGCAGCGCCGAGGCCGATGGTCATGTAAATCAGGTGACGAATCATGTGATACAGCGGGTTGCCCGACTGCACTGCGGCCACTTCCGAGGAGGCCGAAGCGATCATCACCAGGCCCAGGCCGAGCAGCGCCAGGCAACCGGCCAGCAGCGGGAAGTCCAGGTCGATACCACGACGGGTATGCAGCGGCGAAGGCAAGGCGAGCAGGCGGGCAAGCATCATTGCAAAGCCTCCACTGCCTGGGCGAACAGACGCCCGCGCTCTTCGAAATTCTTGAACATGTCCAAGCTGGCGCAGGCTGGCGACAGCAGCACGGCATCGCCCGCCTGGGCCAACTCGGTGGCGCGCTGTACAGCCTCTTCCAAGGTTTTCACCCGGATCAAAGGGGCGGCGTCGCCCAAGGCCTCAGCCAGTAATTCAGCATCGCGACCGAGCAAAATCACGGCGCGGCAGAACCTGCCGACCGGCGCTTTCAGCGCCGAGAAGTCCGCGCCCTTGCCATCACCGCCGGCAATCAGCACCAGCTTGCCGCTGATATCCGCACCCAGGCCTTCGATGGCCGCCAGTGCAGCGCCGACGTTGGTGGCCTTGGAGTCGTCGTAGTAGCTCACCGCATTATGCTCGCCCACCCACTGGCAGCGATGCGGCAAACCAGCAAAGCGCTTCAGCGTTTCAAGCATCGGCTCGAACGGCAGGCCCACAGCATGACCCAGCGCCAGCGCCGCCAGGGCGTTGGACTGGTTATGCGCGCCACGAATCTTCAGCTCACGCACTGGCAGCAGCGCAGCGAACTGATAAGCCAGGAACTTTTCGCCATGCTCGATGAGCAAACCGAAGCGCTTGAAGTCGGGCTTACCGAGGCCGAAGTACCAGCACGGCAGTTGATCAGCCACCAGTGGACGCGACAGCGCGTCGTCGCGGTTCACCACCACCTGCCGCGCGCCACGGAAGATGCGGTGCTTGGCCAGGTGATAAGCCGGCAGGTCGGCGTAGCGATCCATGTGGTCTTCGCTGATGTTCAGGCAGGTCGCCACTTCAGCGTTGAGCTGATCAGTGGTTTCCAGCTGGAAGCTCGACAGCTCCATGACATACAGCTCAACGGCATCATCAAGCAGGTCCAACGCCGGCGTACCGAGGTTGCCACCGACGGCGACCTTCTTACCGGCCGCTGCGGCCATCTCGCCAACCAGGGTGGTCACGGTGCTTTTGGCGTTGGAGCCAGTGATCGCCACGATCGGCGCCTTGGCATAACGGGCGAACAGGTCGATATCACCCGACAATTTGACCCCACGCGCAGCGGCGGCCTGTAGCGCCGGGGTGGCGACAGCCAGGCCCGGGCTGACCAGCAGTTCGCTGGCGCGGCAAAGAAACTCCACATCCAGTTCGCCACAACGCACTTCCACCTGCGGGAACTGTTCACGCAGGGTAGCGAGTTCCGGCGGGTTGGCACGGGTGTCGACCACGGCAAACGGCAGGCCCTGGCGCGCGAGGAAGCGCACCAGAGACATGCCGCTCTTGCCGAGGCCGACAACGATGCGGAAGTGGTCAGAAGCAATCAGGTTCATGCAGTTATCAATCCTCAGTCCTCAACGCAATTTCAGAGTGGCAAGGCCGATCAGCACCAGAATCACGGTGATGATCCAGAAGCGCACAATCACCCGCGGCTCGGGCCAGCCTTTGAGTTCAAAGTGGTGATGGATCGGCGCCATGCGGAACACGCGCTTGCCGGTCAGCTTGAAGCTGGCGACCTGGATAATCACCGAGAGGGTTTCCACCACAAAAATGCCGCCCATGATGAACAGCACCACTTCCTGACGAACAATCACCGCAATGGTGCCCAGGGCCGCGCCCAGCGCCAGCGCGCCGACGTCACCCATAAACACTTGCGCCGGGTAGGTGTTAAACCAGAGAAAACCCAAGCCCGCGCCGACCAGTGCGGCGCAGAAGATGATCAGCTCGCCCGCCCCCGGCACGTAGGGAATAAACAGGTATTCGGCGAACTTCACGTTGCCCGACAGGTAGCAGAAGATCCCCAGCGCGCCGCCGACCATCACGGTAGGCAGAATGGCCAGGCCGTCGAGGCCGTCGGTGAGGTTTACAGCGTTGCTCGAACCAACAATCACAAAGTAGGTCAGCACCACGAAGCCCAGGCCCAGCTCCAGACTGAAATCCTTGAGCAGCGGCAGAATCAGGGTGGTTTCCACAGGGCTTTGCGCAGTCATATAAAGGAAGAGTGCTGCGCCAAGGCCGAACACCGACTGCCAGAAGTATTTCCAGCGGCTCGGCAGGCCCTTGGAGTTCTTCTCGATCACCTTGCGGTAGTCATCAACCCAGCCGATAGCGCCGAACAGCAGGGTTACGGCCAGCACGACCCAGACGTAGCGGTTGGACAGGTCAGCCCAGAGCAACGTACTGATAGTAATCGCCGAGAGAATCAGCGCGCCGCCCATGGTCGGCGTGCCCTTCTTCGACAGGTGCGATTGCGGGCCGTCGTTGCGCACCGACTGGCCAATCTGGCGGATTTGCAGGGTGCGGATCATCCACGGACCGAGCCACAACGACAGCGCCAGGGCGGTGAGCACGCCCAAGATGCCGCGCAGGGTCAGGTACTGAAACACTGCGAAACCCTTGTGGAACTGTTGCAGATATTCCGCCAGCAGCAGCAGCATTAGTGAATCTCCCCAGACGTGCCACACAGCGCCGCGACGACGTTTTCCATCGCCGCGCTGCGTGAACCTTTAATTAGAAGGGTGGTGTCGCCCTGCTCGGCGCTCTTTTCTACGAGCAGGGCCGCAATCAGGCTGGCTTGGTCGGCAAAATGCCGGCCTTTTGCGCCGAATTCTTCAATGGCGTAAGCCATCAGTGGGCCGACGGCGTACACCGCATCGACTTTACCGACGGCGTAGCTGCCGACCTGGCGATGGCCCTGCTCGGCCCAGGCGCCCAGCTCGCCGATATCGCCCAGCACCAGCACGCGACGGCCAGGGAAACCGGTCAGGATATCGATGGCGGCGCAAACGGATGTCGGGTTGGCGTTGTAGCTGTCGTCAATCACGCGCAAGCCGCTCGGCGCGATCTGCGCCACGGCGCGGCCTTTGACCGCTTGCAGGCTTTCCAGCCCGGCTTTGATCGCCGCAGGGGCAAGCCCCAGCGCTAGGGCAGCAGCCGCAGCAGCCAGGGCATTGGCGACGTTATGCTCGCCGAGCAGGTTGAGCTGAATACGTGCCTGACCGCTGGCGCAATGCAGGGTAAAGGCTGAGCAGCCACGGACGTCGCGGGCCAGCCCACTGGCATAGACATCAGCCGCCGGATTACGCAGGGCGAAACTGCTGACCGTGCGGCCCTTGGCGCGCTTTTGCCAGATGGCAAAGGCGCTGTCGTCGAGGTTGAGCACGGCCACGCCGCTGTCGCTCAGCCCTTCAAGAATCTCGCCCTTGGCTTCGACAATCTTTTCCGGGCCGCCGAACTCACCGACATGCGCGGTGCCGGCGTTATTCAGCACGGCCACCTGCGGCTGGGTCAGGCCAACGGTGTAAGCGATTTCGCCGACATGGTTGGCGCCCAGTTCGATCACGGCAGCGACATGCTCAGGGGCCAGCTCCAGCAGAGTCAGCGGCGCACCGAGATCGTTATTCAGGTTGCCGCGAGTCGCCAGCACCGGGCCTTGCAGGCCTTCACGCAGGATACTGGCAAGCATTTCCTTAACGGTGGTCTTGCCGCTGGAACCGGTAATTGCCACCACAGGCGCATTGAACGCCTGACGATTCAGCGCGCCCAGTTGGCCGAGGGCCAAGCGGGTATCGGCAACCAGCAGTTGCGGCAGCGGCGCGTTCGGCACTTCACGCTCAACCAGGGCAGCAACCGCACCCTTGCCGGCGACTTCAGCCAGATAGTCATGACCATCAAAGCGCGGGCCGGTCAGGGCGACGAACAGCTGGCCCGGCTGGATCGCCCGGCTGTCGCTGCTAACGGCACTGAACGCTACGTCCGTACCGATCATCCGGGCAGCCAATGGCACAGCCACTTCGCTCAACCGCAGCGCCTTAAGCATGCGCCACCGCCCATGCGGCCAAAGCGTTAGCTGCTTCGACCAGATCGGAGAACGGCTGGCGTACGCCGTTGATTTCCTGATAATTCTCATGGCCTTTGCCGGCCAGAACCAGCACGTCATCGGCACTGGCAGCGGCAATCAGCTGGGCAATCGCCTGGCCACGGCCATGAACGAACTGCACCGACTCCGGGCTGACAAAGCCGGCGCGGATGTCGCTGAAAATCTGCGCGGGGGGTTCGGTGCGCGGATTGTCATCGGTCACCAACACCGCATCGGCCAGGCGCTCAACGACTGCCGCCATCAGCGGACGCTTGCCGCTGTCGCGATCACCGCCACAACCGAACAGGCATAGCAGGCGGCCTTTGACGTGCGGGCGCAGGGCTTCGAGGACTTTTTCCAAGGCATCTGGGGTGTGCGCGTAATCCACCACTACCAGCGGCTGTTTGGCTCGCCCCGGCGTGTCGCCGCCCAGGCGCTGCATGCGGCCGATCGGGCCTTGCAGCTGTGGCAGCACCTTGAGAATTTCATCCAGCGGATAATCCAGGCCGAGCAGCGTACCGACCACCGCCAGCAGGTTGCTCAAGTTGAAGCGACCGAGCAGCGAGCTGCGCAGGCTGCCTTCACCACGCGGCGTCACCAGCTTGGCGCGCACGCCCTGCTCGTCGAACTGTGCGTCGCGGCAGTACAGGTAGGCGTCGGCGTCGATCAAGCTATAGCTGATCAGGCGCGACTCGTGCTCGGCAGCTGCCAGTTCACGACCGAAGGCGTCGTCCAGATTAAGCACTCGGCAACGCAGGCCCGGCCAGGCAAACAGCGCGGCTTTCGCCTCGGCATAGGCCTGCATCGAACCGTGATAATCCAGATGGTCGCGGGACAGGTTGGTCAGCACCGCCACATCAAACGCCAGCGCCGCCACGCGGCCCTGATGCAAACCGTGGGAGGAAACTTCCATGGCCACCGCACGGGCACCGGCGTTTTTCATATCCGCCAGAGTCGCCTGCACGCCAATTGGGTCAGGCGTAGTGTGGCGGCCCAGCTCCAACGCGCCGTAGAAGCCATTGCCCAGGGTGCCGATAATGCCGCAGCGCTCGCCAAGCAGATCCAGCGCCTGGGCCAGCAACTGGCTGACGCTGGTTTTGCCGTTGGTGCCCGTGATGCCGATCAGGTGCAGACCACGGCTCGGCTCACCATAGAAACGCCCGGCAATTGCCGACAGCTGGTTGGCCAGGCCTTTGAGCGCGACCAGCTCGGCACTGTTTGCGGTCATGGCTGCCGCGCCTTCGGCCTCATAGGCCACGGCAGCAGCGCCACGGGCAACCGCATCAGCGATATGCACGCGGCCGTCCTGTTGGGTGCCCGGCACGGCCAGAAACAGATCGCCCGGACGCACCTTGCGGCTGTCCAGGGTCAATTCACGAATCAGGGTGGAGCTGGCGGCTTGCGGCAGCAACTGATTAAGGGGCATAGGCATCAGATACGCCCTCCTTTAAGGGGATCAACGACTGCGGTTTCAACCTTGGCTGGCTCGGGTTCTGGCAGGTTATCCGGGACGACGTTCATCAGCCGCAGCGCACCGGCCATGACCTTGCCGAACACCGGGGCAGATACCAGGCCACCGTAATACCCCCCCTGGCTCGGCTCATCGATCACAATGGCTACCGCAATACGCGGGTCACTGACTGGACCGAAACCCGCAAAGAGCGAGCGATACGCATTATCCCGGTAGCCACGGCTACCCACTGAAACCTTGCGCGCAGTGCCGCTCTTTCCGGCTACGTGGTAGCCCGGAACCTTGGCGCGATATACGCCACCCGGTGCTTCAATGACCTGCTGCAACATGCCCTGAATGACCACCGCAATGTTTTCAGGAATCACTTGAACGGAGTCCGGCTTACGGTCAACACGCGCCAGTGAAAGATTTGTGCTGCGACCGTTGTTGGCGAGCACCGAGTAGGCATGGGCAAGCTGTACAGCGGTGACCGACAAGCCATAGCCATAAGACAATGTGGCCGTTTCGGCCTTGCGCCATTCGCGGTAGTTCGGCAGATTACCAACACGCTCACCTGGAAATCCGAGCCCAGTATCCTGACCCAAACCAACCTGCTGCATGACTTCGTAAATCGACTGCCCACCGATATCAAATGCGATTTTGCTCATGCCGACGTTGCTCGACTTGATCAAAATATCGGTAAGACTGAGCGGGCCACTACTACGTGACACGTCACGAATGGTGTATTTGCCAATTTGTAGAGTGCCTGGGTAGACATCAACAGTGTCCGATGACTTCCAGCGACCACTTTCCAATGCAGCGCTCATGGAGAACGGCTTCATCGTCGAGCCTGGCTCAAACACATCAATCATTGCTCTGTTACGCATCGCCGCAGGCTGCAGATTACGGCGATTGTTTGGGTTGTAGGTCGGCTGGTTGACCATGGCCAACACTTCACCGGTTCGCACATCGACCATGACCAGGCTACCTGCCTTGGCACCAAACTCGAGCAGTGCATTGCGCAGCTCACGATGAGCGAGGTATTGCAGGCGCAGGTCAATCGACAATGCCAAGGTCTTTCCAGCCTTGGCATTTTGTGCAACCTGAACATCTTTGATTAACCGGCCGCGCCTGTCTTTGAGCACTTGCCGCTGGCCAGGCACCCCGGCCAACCAATCATCAAAGGCCAGCTCCATGCCCTCACGGCCACGGTCATCAATATCGGTAAAACCCACCACATGGGCGGTGACTTCGCCTGCCGGATAGAAGCGGCGGAACTCTTCGATGCCATACACGCCCGGCACTTTCAGGTCGAGAATGCGCTGGCCCTGCTCAGGCGTCAGCCCGCGCACCAGGTACATAAATTCGCGCTCATGCGCGGCAGCCAGGCGCGCGGAGAATGTCTTGGCGTCCTGCCCCAGGGCAGCAGCCAGCTCATTCCACTTGGCCTTAGCGCTTTGCAGTTCTTTGCCATTGGCCCACAGAGTAGTCACCGGGGTGCTGACGGCCAGCGGCTCGCCATTGCGGTCGGTGATCAGCCCGCGATGCGCTGGAATGGGGATATGCCGCACGCTGCGCGCATCGCCATGGGCCTGCAGGAAGCTTTGGTCAAACACCTGCAGGTCGACAATGCGCCAAGCAATCGCGCCTACCATCAGTGCCAGCAGCAGCAGCACCAGACGGAAGCGCCAAGGATAGAGAGCGCCCTCAAGACCCATCATGGCGCCACCATGCGCACTTCTGCGGCATCCGGAATGCGCATACCCAGGCGCTCAGTGGCCAGGGTTTCGATGCGGTTATGCGCAGTCCAAGTGCTTTGTTCGAGAATCAGTCTGCCCCACTCAGCCTGCGACTTGTCGCGCACACTGAGTTCGGCGTACAGGTCGTTAAGCAGCTGGCGGTTCCAGTGTGCGCTGTAGGAAACCCCCACCGCAGATACCAGCACAGCCACAAACAACAGCAGCATCAGCAGGCTGCCGCCGGGCAATGGCTTGGCGAACGGCGCGCTCATCGCACTTTCTCGGCAATGCGCATGACCGCACTGCGTGAACGCGGATTAGCCGCAAGCTCGGCCTCGGAGGCGAATACCGGTTTACCGATCAGCTTCAAGCGCGGCTCGAAGGCTTTCGGGATGATCGGCAGATCGCGCGGCAGCTTGTCCATCTCACCCTTGGCATGCTTGCGCATAAAGAGTTTGACGATGCGGTCTTCCAACGAGTGGAAGCTGATCACCACCAGGCGACCGCCCACTTCGAGGCTTTCCAGGGCCGCGTCGAGGCCGCTCTCCAGATCACCCAGTTCGTTGTTGATATAGATGCGCAGGCCCTGGAAGGCGCGCGTTGCCGGATTCTTGCCTTTTTCCCAGGCAGGATTGGCCACGGTCAGCACCTGAGCCAGATCGGCGGTGCGGGTAAACGGCTGCTCGGCGCGGCGCAACACCACGGCACGGGCCATACGTTTGGCGAAGCGCTCTTCGCCGTATTCCTTGAAGACCCGGGCAATTTCTTCTTCGCCGGCGCTGGCAATAAAGTCGGCGGCGCTGACGCCCGCATCCGGATTCATGCGCATATCCAGCGGGCCATCATTCATAAAGCTGAAGCCGCGCTCGGCGTCGTCAAGCTGCGGCGAGGACACACCGAGATCCAACAGAATGCCGCTGACCTGGCCGCCCAGTGCGCGCTGCGCCAGCTCATCGCCCAGCTCGGCAAAGCTGCGCTGCACAACGACAAAGCGGCCGTCTTCGGCCGCCAGCGCATTTCCCGTCGCAATTGCCAGGGGATCTTTGTCAAACCCTAGCAAGCGACCGTCTGGCCCAAGCTTCTCAAGGATCAGCCGGCTGTGCCCGCCGCGCCCGAAGGTGCCATCCAGATAGCAACCATCGGCGCGCACAGCCAGCCCTTCGACAGCCTCGTCGAGCAGCACGGTGATATGGCGGAAATTGCTGGTCATGGTCACAGGATCAGGTCACGTAGGTCGTCGGACAGAGCACCCGGCTGCTTGATCGCGGCCAGATCGGCATCGGCCACAGCATTCCAGGCATCTTCATCCCACAGTTGGAATTTATTGAGTTGACCCACCAGCATCGCGCGCTTGTCCAGCTTGGCGTACTCGCGCAAACGCGGCGGCACCAGGAAACGACCACTGGCATCCAGCTCAAGGTCAACAGCGTTACCGATCAGCAAACGCTGCAAACGGCGGTTTTCTTCACGGAAAGAGGCGAGTTCGCGGAGCTTGGCTTCAATCAGCTCCCACTCGGACAAGGGATAGACACAGAGGCAGGGGTCAATGGCATCAATCGTGACGATAAGCTGGCCGGCGCAACGCGACACAAGCTCGTCCCGATACCGACTTGGCATCGCGAGTCGCCCTTTGGCGTCGAGACTGATGGCGTTTGCTCCGCGAAACACGATCGCGCTACCCCTTTTTATTAGCTATCCATGCCTGAGAAACCCACTTTGTGCCACTTCCTACCACTCGCGCACACTATAGGAACGCGCAGCCCCCACCGTCAAGGCACGCCTGGCGGGAAAAACCCTTATAGAACGGCGATTTAGCGAACGTTGAGAGGGGCAAGACGGAGAAATGACGCGAAGAAATGGGTATAAAAATGAGCTTATGCAGCGCGTTGAGCCACAAAGTTAAAGTAGTTTGTTAAGAGTAAGATTTTTTCGGTCTTAGAAAGGAGGCGAAACAGTGAAGCGGGTAAGCGGATACGTGGAGGAAGGTGGAGAGTCGATCTGTAAGCCGGGTTCTGTCGAGGACAGTCATTCCTCTACGACGTACATCACTGCACGCCTTTAGCAACCTACCCGGTTCCAGCGCGGGCCACGCCAATGGAACCCTATTTGGTCTTGCTCCGAGTGGGGTTTGCCTAGCCACGAACTGTTACCAGTCGCGCGGTGCGCTCTTACCGCACCTTTTCACCCTTACCGGCACCGAAGCGCTTAGGCGGTTATTTTCTGTGGCACTTTCCGTAGGCTCACGCCTCCCAGGCGTTACCTGGCACTCTGCCCTATGGAGCCCGGACTTTCCTCCCCCGCATTTCGCAGAACGAAACACGGCAGCGACTGTCCGATCGACTCTCCGCAGGCAAGGTTAACGACCTACGCCCTATAGGACAAGGTTTAAACGTCTTTCTGCTGCTCCAGCGCCACCTGATAGAGCAAGTTCTTGCGCACCCCAGTGATCTCCGCCGCCAGCGCCGCCGCGCGCTTAAGTGGCATTTCCGCAAGCAGCAGATTCAACACGCGCATGGCTTCGGCACTCACCGCCTCCTCGCCCTCCGGCGCCTGCCAACCGGCGACCAGCACCACGCACTCGCCACGCTGCTGATTGCTATCGGCCGCCACCCAGGCCGCCAACTCGGCCAGCGGCATACCTTTGAGCGTCTCAAAGGTTTTGGTCAGCTCACGCGCCAGCAATGCCGGGCGCTCGTCGCCGAACACCGCCTGCATATCCTGCAGGCACTCAAGAATGCGGTGCGGCGCCTCATAGAAAATCAGCGTACGCGGCTCTTCCTTTACCTGTTCCAGGCGAGCGCGCCGCCCAGCAGCCTTGGCCGGAAGAAACCCTTCAAAGATAAAGCGATCCGACGGCAAACCCGCAGCCGACAGCGCGGCGATCAGCGCACAGGCACCCGGCACAGGCACCACCGCAATACCAGCGGCACGCGCCTGGCGCACCAGGTGATAACCCGGATCGGAGATCAGCGGCGTGCCAGCATCGGAAATCAGCGCCACATCGTCACCCGCCAGCAACCGCGCCAGGAAGCGCCCACCCTGATCGCGCTCATTGTGCTCATGACAGGCCGCCAGCGGCGTGTCGATGCCAAAGTGCTGCATCAGTCGGGCGGAATGACGGGTGTCTTCGGCGGCAATCAGGGCCACGCTACGCAGGATACTCAGCGCCCGCGCACTGATGTCATCCAGGTTGCCAATCGGCGTAGCAACCACATAAAGACTGCCCAAAGGCGAATTCGCAGCAGCGGAAGTGGTCACAACACAGGCCTCTCAAAATCAGCAAAGCGCGCATTGTAGCCCGTTTCCCACCTTCGACATCGCGTCGCCCGGCGGGCTTGGGTACAATTCGACGCTCAATTTGATCAAGTATCAGGAACGCCCTACATGCCCACCCGCCTGATCACCCGACTGCGCGCCCTTTCTATCCTCTGCCTTGCCGGCCTGCTCGCCGCTTGCGCCAGCCAACCCTCCTCGACCCTGGGCGAGCTGCCACGCACCCCGCAAGCCAGCATCGAGCAACTGCTGCAGCAAGCTGCCGAAAGCCCGACCGAGCAAGCTGCAGTATTGCGCCTGTCTGCGGCCGACCTGGCTTATAAACAGAAGGACTTGACCCGCGCCAGCAGCATTCTTGAACAGGTGCAGCTAGGCAGCCTAAAACCTGCCCAGCAGATCTACGCCAGCACCCTGCGCGCCGAGCTGGACATGAGCCGCAACAACCCCAAAGCAGCCCTGCGTGCCCTGAGCCACCCGAGCATGGAACGCCTCGGCGAGCTGCCCGTTGAACAACAGGTCCGCAGCCAGCTGGTGCGTGCCAACGCGCTGCAAGCCACCGGTCAAACCTTGGCCGCCGCCCGCGAACGCGCTTATATCGCCCCACTGCTCAGTGGGGCCAGCGCCGCGCATAATCATGAAGCTATCTGGACCCTGGTTTCCAGCCTGTCCACGAGTGAACTGCAAGCCAGCGGCGATGCCGACCTCGATGGCTGGCTGGAGCTGGTGCGCGCCGCCAAGAGCGCCGGCACCCTGGCGCAGCAGCAGACCGCGATTGATGCCTGGGTCGCAGCCAACCCACAGCACCCTGCCGCGCAACAACTGCCGCAGGCGCTGGTCGAGCTGAAAAAGCTTTCTAGCCAACCACTGACTGAAATTGCTCTGCTGCTGCCTCAGGACGGCCAATTAGCCAACGTCGCCCGCGCCCTGCGCGACGGCTTCCTGGCGGCTCACTACCAAGCACAGCAAGCCGGGCAGAACCCGCCCAATATTCAGATTTTCGACAGCTTGCGCAT
The DNA here is from genome assembly GCF_056312395.1 of Pseudomonas sp. C7.1. Classification (NCBI taxonomy): domain Bacteria; kingdom Pseudomonadati; phylum Pseudomonadota; class Gammaproteobacteria; order Pseudomonadales; family Pseudomonadaceae; genus Pseudomonas; species Pseudomonas sp. C7.1. Next base: position 2,939,022 of record NZ_JBWDTL010000003.1, read on the forward strand.
CGGCTCCATGGACGCCTTCTACGCCCAGGCCCAAGCCGCCGGCGTGCAGCTGGTGATCGGCCCACTGGAAAAGAACCTGGTCAGCCAGTTGAACAGCCGCGAACAGCTGCCCATCACTACCCTCGCCCTGAACTACAGCGAAGGCAGTCAGGAAGGCCCGGCACAACTGTTCCAGTTCGGCCTCGCCGCCGAGGATGAAGCCCGCGAAGTCGCCCGCCGTGCCTGGGCAGACGGCATGCGCCGCGCCGTAGCTCTGGTGCCCAGTGGCGAATGGGGCGACCGCGTACTCGCCGCGTTCCGCCAGAGCTGGCAAGCCCAAGGCGGCACATTGATTGGCGCCGAACACGTTGACCAGCCGGTTGAACTGGCTCGGCAGATTGCCGACCTGTTTCAGCTGCGCGAAAGCGAAGCCCGCAGCAAGCGCCTGAAAAGCACCCTGGGCAGCTCGATTGCCGCCGCCCCGTCGCGCCGCCGTGATGTCGACTTTATCTTCCTCGCCGCCACGCCGCAGCAGGCCCAGCAGATCAAACCGACCCTGGCCTTCCAGTACGCCGGTGATGTGCCGGTGTATGCCACCTCACACCTGTTTACCGGCACCCACAACCAGGCGCAGTACATCGACCTCAACGGCATCATGTTCTGCGAAACCCCCTGGCTGCTAAACGTCAACGACCCACTGCGCCAGCAAGCTAGCACGCAGTGGCCGCAGGCCGGCGGCAGCCTCGGTCGCCTGTATGCCATGGGCGCCGATGCCTTCCAGCTGGCGCCACGCCTGAACCAGCTCAAAGCGCTGCCCGAGACTCGCCTGCAAGGCCTGTCGGGCAACCTGAGCCTGAACCCGAGCCAGCGCATTGAGCGGCAACTGCCCTGGGCCGAGTTCCGTGATGGCCAGGTTCAGCCGCTGCCCGACCGCATCAATTGAGCGAGCGCATCAGCACGCAACAACGCGGAGACGCTGCCGAAGCCCTGGCGCGGCAGCATCTCGAACAACACGGCCTACGCCTGCTGGCACAGAACTGGCGCTGCCGCCTCGGTGAGCTCGATCTGGTCATGCTTGACGCCGATACAGTAGTATTTGTGGAGGTTCGCTATCGGCGCCATAGCGCCTGGGGCGGCGCAGCAGAGAGCGTGGATGCACGCAAACGTGAGAAACTCAGCCGCGCCGCTCAGCACTTCCTGCAACAAGAATCACGCTGGGCCAAGTACCCATGCCGTTTTGATGTGATTGCCATAACCGCCGACAGCCAAGCCCCCGCGCAACTGGACTGGATTCAAAACGCCTTTGATACCTGAACAGAAGCCCTACTGAAGGTTAGACCCCTAATGGACATGCAAGCCCGTATTCGCCACCTGTTCCAAGCCAGCATTGACACCAAGCAGCAGGCCATGGAAGTGCTCATTCCCTTTATCGAGCAAGGCAGCCTGGCCATGGTTCAGGCACTGCTCAGCGAAGGCAAAATTCTTTCCTGCGGCAACGGCGGCTCAGCCGGCGATGCTCAACACTTCTCCTCCGAGATGCTTAACCGCTTCGAGCGCGAGCGCCCAAGCCTGCCGGCCATCGCCCTGACCACTGATAGTTCGACCATCACCTCGATTGCCAACGACTACAGCTACAACGAGGTGTTTTCCAAGCAAATTCGCGCGCTCGGCCAACCTGGCGACGTGCTGCTGGCGATTTCTACCAGCGGCAACTCGGCCAATGTGATCCAGGCTATCCAGGCCGCTCACGACCGCGAGATGACCGTGGTTGCCCTCACCGGCCGCGACGGCGGCGGCATGGCCTCGCTGCTGCTGCCGGAAGACGTGGAAATCCGCGTGCCCTCGAAAGTCACTGCACGGATTCAGGAAGTCCATCTGCTGGCCATCCACTGCCTGTGCGACCTGATCGACAGCCAACTGTTTGGGAGTGAAGAATGACCCGCTCACCACTGATCCTCGCGGCCCTGACACTGACTCTAGCCCTAGCCGGCTGCGGCAACCGCAGCGTCGGCAACAAGATCGACGACCAGTTCATCCCGTCCGAGGTCAGCGCGAGCGTGGCCCGTGCGCATATTGACCTGACCAGCCCGACCTCGCGCATCGAAGTGACCAGCTACAACGGCGTAGTACTACTGGCCGGCCAAACCCCACGCAGCGACCTCAAAGCGATGGCCGAGCAGGCCGCGCGCAAGGTCAACAACGTGAAGAAGGTGCACAACGAACTGCAGGTGTTGAAGCCCACCTCGCTGTTGGTGCGCAGCAATGACTCGCTGCTGACCAGCCGCATCAAGACCCAGATGCTCGCCGACAGTGCCGTACCTGGCACCCGCATCAAAGTGATTACCGAGAACGGCATCGTCTATATGCTCGGCGTGGTCTCGCAAGCTGAAGCCACTCATGCCACCAACCTGGTGCAAAGCGTGTCTGGCGTACAGAAAGTGGTGAAGCTGTTTCAGTACACCAACTGAGAGCGCCACCCAGACCCACCTGAATGACAGCAATAAAAAAGGCGATCCTCGGATCGCCTTTTTTATTTACTTAACCACTTTCAAACTGGGCCGACCACTGGGGCGTGGCGGCTCGTCGTCCGGCGGGCTTTGCTCATCCGGATCTTCAATCTCTTCACCGTCAAGCATCGACGACTCGGCATCAAACACCATGCCCTGGCCATTCTCCCGCGCATAGATCGCCAGCACGGCAGCGGCGGGGATATACAGACTTTGTGGCACCCCAGCAAAACGCCCTTCGAAGCTCACCGCCTCGTTATCCATATGCAGATGACGCACGGCAGTGGGCGAGACATTCAGCACGATCTGTCCATCACTGGCAAAACCGGCAGGCACCTGCACACCGGCAAACTCGGCATTGACCAGCAGGTGCGGGGTACAGTCGTTGTCCACGATCCACTCATAGAGGGCACGAACCAGATAAGGACGACTCGACTTCATCATTACCTCCTCGGGTTAACGCATGTCACGTTCGACAGGCGACAGACTGGCCTGGAACGCTTCACGCGCAAACTGACGGTCCATGTAGTCCAGTAGCGGCTTGGCCGGCTTTGGCAACTCTATCCCCAGAATCGGCAAACGCCAAAGAATCGGCAGCAGACAGCAGTCCACCAGGCTCAACTCGTCACTGAGAAAATACGCCTTGTCGGCAAACAGTGGCGACACGCCCGTCAGGCTCTCGCGCAGCTCCTTGCGTGCCAGGGCACGGGCCGGTTCTTTGCTGCGCGGATCAAGAATCAGATCCACCTGCGCGCACCAGTCACGCTGGATGCGATGAATCAGCAAACGGCTATTGGCACGGGCTACCGGATAGACCGGCAACAGCGGCGGATGCGGGTAACGCTCATCCAGGTATTCCATCACCACAGTCGACTCATACAGAGCCAAATCGCGATCCACCAGGGTCGGCAGGCTGGCGTAGGGGTTAACCTCCAGCAGCTTGGCCGGATAACGGCCCTTTTCGACACTGATGATCTCGGCGAGCACACCCTTCTCGGCGAGCACAATGCGTACGCGGTGGGAATAGTGGTCGGCGGGGTCGGAGTAACAGGCCAACCGATTGGTCACGCCCATGGCGGTCCTCCTCGCTTATAAAGTTATATGAAGCACAAAGACGTGCGCGCCCAAAGGGGCGCGCAGGTCAACAGCGGAGTTACAGCGGATTAATGCACGTCCTTCCAGTACTCGCGCTTAAGCAGATAGGCGAATACGAAGAAGAAGGCAAGATACAGCAGAACATAGGTACCGATGCGCTGACTTTTCAACTTGACCGGATTAGCCGAGTAAGCGAGGAAGGTCACCAAGTTCTGGATCTTCTCATCGAACTCTTCAGTATTCAGCTGGCCGGTCTTCGGCTCAACGGTCAACTGATCACAAGCCTCGTGAGTGATGGGCGTGCCGGTCAGCGGATCAAACAGCTTCTTGCCCTCTTCAATCACTTGCACCTGCTTGCAACCAATCACCTGCTTACCCTGCAGGCCCACCAGCACGTTCGGCATACCGACGTTCGGGAAGACCTTGTTGTTAGCACCCAGCGGACGAGTTGGGTCGTCATAGAAGGTACGCAGGTAGGTATACAGCCAGTCATTACCGCGCACACGGGCAACCAGGGTCAGGTCGGGTGGCGCTGCACCGAACCAGGCCTTGGCGTCATCCGGCTTCATACCGATATTCATGTGTTCGCCAATCTTCGCGCCGGTGAACACCAGGTTCTCCAGCATGACCTCATGGGGAACGCCCAGATCATCCGCAACACGCTCATAGCGCTGGTATTGCGCCGAGTGGCAACCCATGCAGTAGTTGGCGAACGTACGCGCACCATCCTGCAGAGCCGCTTTATCGGTCAGATCGATATCCACTTTATCCAGTGGATAGCCACTGCCTGCGCCCAAGGCCAGCGCCGGCATTGCAGCAATAACGAGTGCAGCAAATAGCTTCTTCATCAGCCAGTCACCCTTTCCGGAACCGGTTTGGTCTTCTCGAGTTTGGTATAGAACGGCATCAGGATGAAATACGCGAAGTACAGGAAGGTACAGACCTGCGACAGCAGCGTACGGCCTGGAGTTGGCGACAACACACCCAACACGCCGAGAATCACGAAGGACACGCAGAAGATCAGCAGCCAGACCTTACTCATCCAGCCCTTGTAGCGCATCGACTTAACCGGACTGCGATCCAACCAAGGCAGCACGAATAGCACCGCGATGGCCGCGCCCATGGCAATTACACCCAGCAACTTATCCGGTACCGCACGCAGAATCGCGTAGAACGGGGTGAAGTACCAAACTGGAGCAATGTGCTCAGGCGTCTTGAACGGGTTAGCCGCTTCGAAGTTCGGCTTTTCGAGGAAATAACCACCCATTTCCGGGAAGAAGAAGATCACGAAGCAGAAGATAAACAGGAACACCACGACACCGACGATATCTTTCACGGTGTAGTACGGATGGAAGGCGATGCCGTCCAGCGGAATACCGTTCTCGTCTTTGTGCTTCTTGATGTCGACGCCGTCCGGGTTGTTCGAGCCCACTTCGTGCAGCGCCAGGATGTGTAGCACCACCAGACCGAGAATCACGATTGGCAGCGCCACAACGTGCAGAGCGAAGAAGCGGTTCAGGGTAATCCCGGAAATCAGGTAGTCACCACGAATCCACTGGGTCAGATCCGCACCGATCACCGGAATGGCACCGAACAGCGAGATGATCACCTGGGCACCCCAGTAGGACATCTGGCCCCATGGCAGCAGGTAACCCATAAAGGCTTCTGCCATCAGCATCAGGTAGATCAGCATGCCGAAGATCCACACCAGCTCACGCGGCTTCTGGTAGGAGCCGTAGAGCAGACCGCGGAACATATGCAGGTAGACCACCACAAAGAACGCCGAAGCACCCGTAGAGTGCAGGTAGCGCAGAATCCAGCCGTACTCCACATCACGCATGATGTATTCGACCGAGGCAAACGCCTGCTCAGCCGAAGGCGTGTAGCTCATGGTCAGCCAGACACCGGTAACGATCTGATTGACCAGCACCAGCAGCGCCAGGGAGCCGAAGAAGTAGAAGAAGTTGAAGTTCTTGGGGGCGTAATACTTGGAGAGATGGTCTTCCCACATCTTGGTCGCGGGAAAGCGCGCATCGACCCATTCCATGAATTTGCTCATCATGCTTTCTCCTGATCCACACCGATGATGATCACATCATCCGTCTCATACGTGTGCGGCGGCACCGGCAGGTTCAAGGGCGCAGGCTGAGCCTTGTACACGCGACCGGCGAGGTCGTAACGCGAACCGTGGCATGGGCAGAAATAACCCCCGACCCACTCAGCACCGAGATCCGCAGGCGCCACTTCCGGACGGAAGGAAGGTGCACAACCGAGGTGGGTGCACAGACCTACCAGCAAGAGCAATTCCGGCTTGATCGAACGGGTTTTCGGATCGACATAGCTCGGCTGCTCAGACGCCTTGGAGTCAAAGTCGGCCAGTTGTGGCTCGAGCTTGACCAGGTTACTGAGAATTTCCTCGGTACGGCGCACGATAAACACCGGCTGCCCCCGCCACTCGGCAACCATCTGCTGGCCAGGCTCGATCTTACTGACGTTCACCTTTACAGGTGCTCCGGCAGCTTTAGCCTTGGCGCTTGGGAACCAGGACCCTACGAACGGGACCGCGGCACCCACCGCTCCTGCAGCGCCCACCACAGAGGTGGCCGCTACCAGAAAGCGACGCCGGCCTGCATTCACGCCGTCATTGCTCATTCAGTCGTCTCCCATCAGCTTTATGGCCTTTTAAGCAGGCCTATACTCGGTAAGTTTCAGATCGCACAAAAAGTTGCCGAATGGTAAAGAAAAGCCCCTTTACTGACAAGGTAATTACCCAGCCTTAACGGACGCAACGCCTTGCGGATCAGGGCATTCAACGCTGCGGCATGATGCCGCAGACTAAATCATCACCCATAAAAAACGCCCAGCTCCGAAAGGAACTGGGCGTTTTTTGGAACGCAGATAGCGAATTAACGCTTGGAGTACTGCGGACGCTTACGCGCTTTACGCAGACCAACCTTCTTACGCTCAACTTCACGGGCGTCGCGAGTCACGAAGCCAGCTTTACGCAGTGCAGGACGCAGCGCTTCGTCGTAGTCCATCAGGGCGCGGGTGATGCCGTGGCGGATTGCGCCAGCCTGGCCACTTACGCCGCCACCGACAACGGTAACGAAGATATCGAACTTCTCGGTCATCTCAACCAGCTCCAGCGGCTGACGAACTACCATGCGGGCAGTTTCGCGACCGAAGAAACCGTCAAGAGTGCGGTTGTTGATGGAGATTTTGCCAGTACCCGCACGCAGGAAAACGCGAGCGGTTGAAGTCTTGCGACGGCCAGTGCCGTAATTTTGAGTCGCCGACATAATGAACTATTCCGTTAAAACTTCAGTTCTTGGGGCTGCTGAGCAGTGTGAGGGTGAGCAGCGCCCGCATACACTTTCAGCTTACGATACATGTCGCGACCCAGCGGGTTCTTCGGCAGCATGCCTTTAACCGCGGTCTCGATCACGCGCTCAGGGGCTTTAGCGATCAGCTTTTCAAAATTGATCGACTTGATGCCGCCCGGGAAACCGGAGTGGGAGTAGTACATCTTGTCAGTGGTCTTGGCACCGGTAACGCGAATCTGCTCAGCGTTGATGATGACGATGTAGTCGCCGGTATCAACGTGCGGAGTGTATTCAGGCTTGTGCTTGCCACGCAGACGGCTTGCAACTTCGGTAGCCAGACGACCCAGGGTCTGACCTGCAGCGTCGACGAAAAACCAGTCGCGCTTAACTGTTTCCGGTTTAGCAGTAAAAGTTTTCATTCTTTATAGCCTCAGGGGCCGCCCTGATAAATAAGACGGCGGATCTTACTGAATAGTGCGTACTTTGACAAGTCAAAGGCAGCCGAAAACAGGCGCTATCGGGGGCTCGGGTCAGCGCGTCCGTAATACGGCAAGATTCTTCGGCAGGCGGCGCATCACTTCCACTGCAGAAAGAGGTGCGCAATTATGCAGATTGCGCGGAGAATTTCAACACGATTATGCCAACCCGCTTTTTTTCAAGGAGCTAGCAATGGATTACCGTCAACTCGGCCGCACCGACATCAAGGTCAGCAGCCTGTGCCTGGGCACCATGACCTGGGGCGAACAGAACAGCGCCGACGAGGGTTTCGCTCAGATCGAACGAGCCAAGGCTTACGGGGTAAATTTCATCGATACCGCCGAGATGTACCCGGTACCGCCACGCGCCGAGACCTACAGCAAGACCGAACAGATCATCGGTGACTACTTCAAGCAACGCGGTGATCGCGCTGACTGGGTGCTGGCCAGCAAGATCGCCGGCCCTGGCAACGGCATCAACTACATCCGCGACGGCCAGCTCAAACACAACCGCGCGCATATCGTTGCAGCGTTGGATGCAAGCCTCAAACGCCTGCAGACCGACTGGATCGACCTGTACCAGCTGCACTGGCCGGAGCGCCCGACCAACTTCTTCGGCCAGCTCGGCTATTGCCATCAGGACAGCGAATTCACCGCAATCGAGGAAACCCTCGAAGCATTGGACGAGCAGGTCAAGGCCGGCAAGATTCGCCATATCGGTTTGTCCAACGAAACACCCTGGGGCACCATGAAGTTCCTGCAGCTGGCCGAACAACGCGGCTGGCCACGCAGCGTGTCGATCCAAAACCCCTACAACCTGCTTAACCGCAGCTTCGAAGTGGGCCTGGCGGAAATCGCTATTCGCGAACAATGCGGCCTGCTGGCCTACTCGCCCCTGGCGTTTGGCATGCTCAGTGGTAAATACGCGAATGGCGCACGCCCTGAGGGCGCGCGGATCAGCCTGTTTAGCCGCTTTTCTCGCTACACCAACCCAGAGTCGGCAGCCGCCTGCGCAGGCTATGTTGCCTTGGCACGCGAGCACGGCCTGGACCCGGCGCAGATGGCCCTGGCATTCGTCACCGCGCAACCCTTCGTGACCAGCAATATCATCGGTGCGACCAGCCTGGAGCAACTGGACAGCAACCTGGCCAGCAGCGAATTAAAACTGTCCAATGAAGTACTGGCTGGCATCGAGGCGATTCACAAAACCCAGCCGAATCCGGCGCCCTGAACGGAAAACCCCGGCACCAATAGATGCCGGGAGCCCGTAGGAGCGGGCCATGCCCGCGATACCTTTTGCCAGCATGCCCTATCGCGGCCATGGGCCGCTCCTACATCATCCGGTCATGCGTTCAACTCACAACGAGCGGGCGATGATCTCTTTCATGATCTCGTTGGTGCCGGCATAGATGCGCTGCACCCGCGCATCGGCCCAGGCGCGCGCCACCGGGTATTCCCACATATAGCCGTAACCGCCGTGCAGCTGTACGCACTCATCCAGCACCTTGCACTGCAGGTCGGTGCCCCAGTACTTGAGCATGGCGGCGGTCGGCACATCCAGCTTGCCCTGCAGGTGTAGCTCCAGGCAGCGGTCGACAAACACCCGACCGATCTGAATTTCCGTTGCCATTTCCGCCAGTTTGAAGCGGGTGTTTTGGAAGTCAGCAATCGCCTTGCCGAACGCCTTGCGCTCGCGGGTGTAGTCCAGCGTCCATTGCAGCGCCGCCTCGGCAGAGGACAAGGCGCCGACACCGACGGTCAGGCGCTCCTGAGGCAGCTCTTGCATCAGGTAGGCGAAGCCCATGCCGGCCTGGCCCAGCAGGTTTTCCTTGGGTACGCGTACATCCTGGAAGAACAGTTCGGAGGTGTCCTGAGCCTTCATGCCGACTTTTTCCAGGCGCTTGCCCTTGGAGAAGCCCGGCGTATTGGCCTCGACCAAAAATAGGCTGGTGCCCTTGGCCCCGGCTTTCGGATCGGTCTTGGCCACCACGATCACCAAGTCAGCGAGAAAACCGTTGGTGATAAAGGTCTTCGAGCCGTTGATCACATACTCATCGCCATCCAGCACGGCGGTGGTTTTTACACCCTGCAGGTCGGAACCAGCACCGGGCTCGGTCATGGCGATGGCGGTGACCATCTCGCCAGACACAAGCTTGGGCAGGTAATGCTGTTTCTGCGCCTCGCTGCCGTAATGCAGGATGTAAGGCGCGACGATATCCGAGTGCAGCGAGAAGCCGATACCAGTCAGACCCAAGCGCCCCACTTCCTCGATTACCACAGTGCTGTAGAGGAAGTCCGCCGCCATGCCGCCGTACTCTTCCGGGATATGCGAGCAGAGCATCCCCGCCTCCCCCGCCTTGTTCCACAGCGCGCGGTCGATATGACCATCCTTCTCCCACTGGTGATGAAAAGGCACGGCTTCCTGCTCAAAGAACTTGCGCACGCTGTCGCGAAACTGTTCGTGTTCGGAGCTGAAAATCGTTCTGGGGATCATGGCAACACCTGCTTGATAGGGCTGTTTTAAAGTGCTCTCGACTTTAGCCAAGCAAACGCTTGGTCACACTGGACACAAGCGCCAAAAAATAAGACGATCCAGCCAGCTCATGACCACTTAGCCTTAATAAGAACAATATCTATGCCTATTCAATCACCAGCCCCGCTGCACCGCGTCAGCATTCTCGCCACCGAAGGCGTGTTCGCCTCGACCCTGATGCAAGCCAAGGACTTCTTCCACATGGCCAGCCTGCGCTACGGCAAACAGCAGGGCCGCGGATTGACTCCGACCTTCGAAATCCACCTGGTCAGCCCTGACGGCCAACCGGTGCGCAGCTTCAGCGATGTGCTGATCCCGGTCGATGGCGCCCTGGAAGATGCCGACGTGATCATCCTGCCGGCCTTCTGGGATGACTTCGACGCCCTGTGCCAGCGCCACCCGCAGGTGCTCAACTGGCTGAAACAGCGCCATGCCGCCGGTAGCGCAATTTGCGGCGAAGCAACCGGGGTGTTCTGGATGGCTCAGGCCGGCCTGCTTGACGGTAAAGAAGCGACCACCTACTGGCGCTTTTTCAACGAGTTCGCCGAGCGCTTCCCCAAGGTATTGCTCAACCAGGACAAGCACCTGTCGGATGCCGACAACCTGTACTGCGCCGGCGGCGTGACCTCGGCCTGCGACCTGTATATCTACCTGATCGAGCGCTTCTGCGGCGCCAGCGTAGCCCAGGGTGTGGCCCGCGACATCCTCTATGAGGTGCAACGCAACTACGCCCCCGGCCGCATTGGTTTTGGCGGGCAGAAGCTGCACCACGACATGACAATCCTACAGATCCAGCAATGGCTGGAAGACCACTTCGCCGACAAGTTCCGCTTCGAGGATGTCGCCCGCGAGCACGGCATGAGCATCCGCAACTTTATGCGCCGCTTCCAGACCGCCACCGGCGACAAACCGCTGCACTACCTGCAGCGCCTGCGCATCGAAACCGCCAAAGGCCTGCTTAGCGCCACCCGCAAAAGCATCAAGACCATAAGCTATGAAGTGGGTTACGACGATGCCAGCTTCTTTGCCCGGCTGTTCCGTCAGCACACGGAACTGTCACCCAACCAGTACCGCCGGCAGTTCCAGCACAAAGACAGCCATGCTTAAGATCGGCACAGACGCGCACCCGGCGCACTGAAAAACAGCGCAACTCATCCTTGGATAGGTGGGACGCGGACGGCAGCGCTCTATGATCGATGCATACCTACAACAATCAGGTCATCGCCATGCGCCGCACACTTATTGCCTTACTTGCCGCCTGCAGCTTCAGTGCTGTCGCCGCCGACAACTGGAAGCCCTTCCCCTACGACCAGAGCGCCTACGATTATTCGGGCGACAAACTGCGCCAGGCCTGGCCACAACTGACGCGCGGCTTTGGCGCCGACTACCCCTTCCCCGACGCCGACTGGGTAGTGACCATGGCCACCAGCCATCCCCAGGCGCTGGAAAAAACCGTACTGGCCAACACCGGTTTTACCGGTAAACCGGAAGAAGCCGAACTCTACGCAGCAAAACTGCAGGACGTCTGGCGCTTGATGTTTCGTGGTGACTTCGCCGAAGCGAAGCAACAGGGCCTGGCCCTGGGTGTTGGCGGACAAATCCCGGCCATGTTCGCCCAAGTGGTCTACGCCATGTTCCTGGTGCCCGACCAGGCCGAAAAACACAAGCTCCTGGAGGAGGTGATCACCTACACCGACCAAGCCGGCGAGCTGATACAGGCCGACACCGTGGCACAGTTCGGCCGCGTGTACGCCAAAGCACGTCTCGGCGAAGAGCTGTCAGTGCCGGTGGTACTCAAGCGCGGCTACACCTCGCAGATACCCGACGAACTCAAGGCGCTGCTGGCCAAACACCCTCAGCAACCCTTCGCCTTGGCTCTATATGGCGGCTATGAAGCGGGGGTGATCCGCAAGGTTGGCAAGATGGTCGGGCGCATGACTTACGGCGTCAGCGCCGACAATATGGAGAAGTATTTCAGCCGTAGCTTCCAGGCCCAGGATAACCTTCCCATCGGCCACTACGAATACGCCAACGCCCTGACTTACGTGTACGGCGACGACGAACAGGCCAAGGCCCTGCAACACCTGAAACGCGCCGTGGCGATCAAGCCGATCAACGCCATGGAAGCTCTGGAAGTGGCCCACGCACAGAAGATGCTCGCCCAGCACCAGCAGAAGCTAGCGCAGAACTGAGCACACCTGAACCGCAAGAAGGCTGCCTAATGGCAGCCTTCTTCATTCTTGCATTGGCAAATTAAGGCTTGGTCCGTTCCAGGGGCTCCAGCTGCGCCCACAACGCCTGCGCTTCTTCCGTCAGCATGGAGTAGCTGCGGATATCGCCGTTGCGTTGCGCCTGCATGGCCTCCTCCAACTTGGCGCTATATTGCTTGCGTAGTTTCTTGGCGGGATCATTTTTAAACAAACCGAACATGCTGTGTGCCTCTGTCGACAAAGCCCCGGATAGGTGCACGACCAGCTTAATTCAGCCACGCGCAAGACTCGGCGCGCAGATGTAACAAGCTGATAAAAACCCTTCAACCAAACACGTGATCGCGAATCTTCTGCAACGTCAGCGACATCTTCGCCGCCGGCACCCGCTGCAGGTTGCACAGCAGCTCGTGGGAAATATCGGCAATGCCGTGCCGTTCACGCAGCAGCGCCGCCATAAAGCAGGTCAGGTTGGCTGCCATCTCCGCATCGGCGAGTGCACGGTGCGCCTTACCGGTGTCAGGCAGGCCGATCCACTGGTTGAGATTGCCCAGCTTATGGCTGGGCGCCATCGGCAGCAGGCGGCGTGACAACAGCAGCGAGCAGGCGAAAGGCTGCATGCGGCGACGGCGGATCAGCGCCAGCTCGGCATCCCAGAACTTCTGATCGAAACTGGCGTTATGCGCCAGCAGCGGGCGCTCGCCGACAAACTCCGCCACTTCCTGCATCACCTGCGCGGCAGGCGGCGCAGTGCGCAGCATGGCGTTGCTGATGCCAGTGAGCTGCTCGATAAACGGCGGCACCCAGGCGCCGCTGTTCATCAGGCTCTGGTAGCGCGCGACAATCTGCCCACCCTCGACGATCACCACACCGATTTCGGTGGCACGCGCCTGCTGAGCCGGCGACATGCCGGTGGTTTCAAAGTCGAGTACGGCGATGGAATCAGCAAGCATCAATCAGCTTCTCAGCAACAGTGCACCATCAATCGGCACATAGCGGCTGGCCGCACGCACCAGCGATTGTGCGGTCAACCCCGGCACGCCATAGGCGATGGCCTCAACGCCATAGCTGCCGCGAATCTTGTCCAACAGCAGATCGAAATCGCCGTCACCAGAAGCCAGTACAACCTCATCAACCCGTGGCGCGGCGTCCATGATGTCGATGGTGATGCCAACATCCCAATCGCCCTTGGCCGAACCATCGCTGCGCTGGATAAACGGCTTGAGCTTCACGGTAAAACCGAGGTTGCGCAGGATCTGCTGAAACTGCTGCTGCTTCTGATCACCACGATCAATGGCATAGGCGTAGGCTTCGACAATCTGCCCATGCTGGCTGATATCGGCCCACAGCGCGGCATAGTTGAAATGACAACCATAGGCCTGACGCACGGTGTAATAGAGGTTCTGTACATCGGCGAATACGGCGATCTTCTTCACCGGTAATCCTCATCAAGCGGCTGACGGGCAGAAAGCCCTCAGGTTAAAGTCAGCGCGCAGTATGCCAGCCCACAACCAAGGACGGTCAAAATGCATCCAAGCCACGCCAATACGCCAGAGACCCCAGCCCTGCTGATTATCGATATGCAGCAAGGCATCCAGCGCGTCAGCACGCCGCGTAACAACCCTGGCGCCGAAGCCTGCATCGCTCAACTGCTGGAACACTGGCGCAATGCGGGCCTGCCGCTGGTGCATGTCCGCCATATTTCACGCCAGGCCGAGTCGGTGTTTGCCCCAGGGCAAAGCGGCGCGTTATTCCAACCCGCATTGGCGCCACGGGCTAACGAGCAGGTGTTCGAGAAGAACGTAACCGACGCCTTTACCCACAGCGGCCTAGAACGCTGGCTGCATGCCCGCGCTATTCGCCGCGTGGTCATCGTCGGGGTGGCCAGTGAGAACTCGGTCGAAGCCACGGCACGCAGCGCCAGCAACCTGGGCTTTGTCACCCAAGTGGTGGCGGATGCCTGCTACACCTTCGACAAGACTGACTATTACGGGCACCTGCGCAGCGCCGATGAGGTACACGCCATGGCCATGGCTAACTTGCGCGATGAATATGCCGAGGTGCTTACCTGCTTGGATCTGCTTGGTGCGTTATTGGGAGCGGCAACCAGGATCAGCTAGAGTGCGAGCCTGAATTCGAGTACGACCTACCCCATGAATATGTTTTCCGCGCTACGCGACGCCTGGTATTTCTTCAGCCACCCTCTGGCGTTTGCTCGCCGGCTTGCTGTTCTACCCGCTGTACAGCGCCGCGCTGATTCTGTTTCTTGATGCGCGCAGCCAGAGCATGCAGCCGCGCGCCCGTGATTTGCTGGCCGCCAGTCTGCGCCTGTGGCCAAATTTTGCTTTATTGGCGGGTATCAATACGCTGGCGGTTCTACTCGGCGCATCGTTGTTTGTGCTGCCGGGCATCTGGCTGATGGTCAAACTGGCATTTGCCGAATACCTGCTGGTGTTGCGCGGCCTGAGCCCAATGCAGGCGCTGCACGATAGCTTCCAGCTGAGCAACGGTTACTTCTGGCCCATGCTCGGCTGCATCCTGATTGTCATGCTGCCGCTGTGGTTGCTCGACGGCTGGAGTCACGCCAACGAGACCCTGGCCGACAACGCCCTGGCCAGCCTGCTGCTGGACTGCGCAAGTCGCTTTTTACAACTATTCTCGAGCGTCGTGTTGTTTCGTTTATTTATGCTGCGCAGTGCCCAGCCCGAAGTCGAGTGACCGCCAGCGACACCCAAGGAGGACAGGCCCATGGCTGACGCCAACCCCAGCATCCTTTCGCATATTTCCATCGGCACTAATCAGTTCGACAAGGCCACGGCCTTCTATGATCAGGTACTCGCCCCCCTGGGCTGCAAACGCATACTCGCCCACCCTGGCGCAGTTGCTTATGGCCGCGAATACCCGGAGTTCTGGGTGCAAACGCCGATCAATGGCCAACCGGCGAGTATCGGCAACGGCAGCCACTTCGGTTTTGTCGCACCGAACAAAGCAGCAGTGCATGACTTCTACCAGGCTGCCCTGGAAGCCGGCGCCAGCGACGAAGGTGCACCCGGCCCGCGTGCAGAATATGGCGAGCCCTACTACGGCTGCTTTGTCCGCGACCTCGACGGACACAAGATCGAGGCGGCGTTTTGGGATCTGGAAATGGTCTACGAAGTGTATATCGAGCCGCACGAGCACTGATTGAAGCTCAGGGCGTGGACTGATAGCGCCGCGCCGCCTTGTCGATCCAGCCTTCGGCCTGCATCTGCGCCAAGGCTTCGCTCACCTGCTGATACTCCGCTTGCAAGCCACGCTGACGGGAGAAGCCGATATACAAATCGGTACGCGCCTCGGGCTGAAACGCCGCCTTGGCGATACGGCCATTCCAGCGTGCGCCGCGCAATTCATAATCGACCTGGCAATCGGTGCCGATCACCACTTGCAAGCGACCGCGCACCAGCATTTCCAGCAACTGGTTTTCCGTGTTGACTGCGGTTTTGCGCAGCTGCTGATCCGAATCAAAAGGCTCGAAATACGCCGACTCCAGTACATGGCCAATGGCCAAACCGGCCAGCTGACTATATCTCTGCAGCGCTTTAGCCTGGGCCGGTGCGGCATAAAAGCGCGGCGCACAGGCGTAGTAGGGCTGCTGCAAATAGTGAATATAGCCTTCCCGTTCGGAGGTTTTCGCCAGCCCGGTCATCAAGTCGGCCTTGCCGTGCTGCAGCGCTGCCAGACCGCGCGCCCAGGGTGCGCGCTGCACCTCAAAGCGCAGCCCGGTGCGCTGGCTAAGCTGATCAAGCAAATCGATATCCAGCCCGCTCAGGGCGCCATCGCCCTCCTGCATACGAAAAGGCGGCCAGATATCCGTCATCACCAGCAACGTAGGCGATTCCTCGGCCTGCAGCGGCGCGCCGAGTAGTAGCAGAAGAGCGAGCCATGCGCGACGCATCAGGAACGTCCTGCACGCTGCGGCTTCAAGCCGGATAAGCGCGGCAACAGCACCCGCTCGAACAGCCGAGGGAAGAACCGCGCCAGTACCCGCGCGCGCCAGTCGACGTTGGACAGCACCAGCAGTCGACGCCGTTTCAAAGCGCCATGATAGATCGCCTCGGCGACATCCTGCGGCGAGGCCACCTTGCCCATTGCCAACGGCGGTTGCGCGGCCACCGAACCATCGCCGACCAGGGCATTCTTGCGCAAATCGGTGGCGGTAAAGCCGGGGCACACCAGCATCACATTGACCCCGGAGCCTTTCAGCTCATAACGCAGGGTTTCAAACAGACCATGCAGGGCATGCTTGCTGGAGTTGTAGGCGCTGCGATAAAGCAACGGGGCGAAGCCCGACAGCGAGCTGAGCACGATAATCTGCCCACTGCGGGCGATCAGGCTGGGCAGCGCGGCCTTGGTGCAATGCAGCGCACCAAAATAGTTGACCGCCATGATCCGCTGAAACACTGCCAGCTCGGTGTCGGCAAAACTACTGCGGTGGGTAATCCCAGCGTTGTTGACCAACACGTCGATGCCACCAAAACGCTCGACAGTCAGCGCCATCGCCCGCTCCACCGCAGTCGCATCGGCCACATCGCAGAGCACACCAAGGGCCTCGGCGTTGTGGTGGTCGGCCAGGTGCTGCACCAGGCTGTCGAGCGCCTGCTGCTGCAGATCGAAAATCACCAACCGCGCCCCCGCCTGCGCCAAGCGCATGGCCAGCGCCCGACCGATGCCAGCGCAGCCGCCCGTAATGACTACAACCTTACGGTCGAATACCTTGTTGGCGAACACCTTGCGGTACATAACCTCTCTCCGACCCAGTTACTGCAAAAGCCGTTACTACAACCTGTTATAGCTGCCATCGCAACAGGCCGCTGCCTACGCAGGCTTGCAATCACAGAAGTACAAGCTAACGGCCTTATTCACTGGGAACTGCAGCCCACTAAAAACATAACCTTTACCACCGCCACCACTGATCGCCAGCGTAAGCGACCTACTTACGCGGCTTGGCCCGCGCGGTGGGCTCGGCGATCAAGGGGTCATCGGGCCAGTAATGCTTCGGGTACCTGCCTTTTAAATCCTTCTTCACTTCGGTATAGGTGCTGCGCCAGAAGTTGGCCAGGTCCTGAGTCACCTGCACCGGCCGCCGCGCTGGCGACAGCAGGTGTAGCTTGACCACCTGACGCCCCCCGGCAATGCGCGGCGTATCGGCCAGGCCGAACAGCTCCTGCAGACGCACCGCCAACACCGGCGGCTGTTCGCTGTAATCCAGACTGATACGCGAACCGGACGGCACCTGCAGGCTGCGCGGCGCCAGCTCATCCAGGCGCTGCGGTAGCGGCCAGGGCAGTAGGTTCTGCAGCAGGCTGGACAAATCCAGGTTGGCGAAATGGCTAAGCCGGGTGACGTTATCCAGATAGGGTTGCAGCCAGTTTTCCAGCGTCGCCAGCAAAGCCGCATCACTGACATCCGGCCATTCGCTGGTGTCCTTGCTGGCCAGATCCAGCGTGCGCAGCAATGCCACCCGCGCTTGCCACTGGCGCAGCTCTGGGGTCCAGGGCAGCAGCGCCAGGCCCTTGCGCCGCACCAGGCCGAGCATGGCGCGGCTGCGTTGTTGCGCATCGAGCCCTGTCAGCGCCTCACGCGACAGCACCAGCTCACCGACTTTGCGCTGGCGTTCTGCACGCAGGGCGCCTTCGCGCTCATCCCAATCCAGCACGTCCAGGTTGCTGACCTGTTCGGCCAGCACGCCCTCGAACAACTGCGGCTCCAACTCGGCGGCCAGGTAGATACGCTCTTCACGCTGGCCCTGCCGGCTGCCCAGGTCAGCCACCACCAGCCAGCTGTGCTTCATCAGGCCATCGACCTCGGCAAACAGCGCCGCCCGGCCGTTGGCCAGGCGATATTCCGCACCACCGGCGCGGCGCTGCTGGGCGATACGATCCGGGTAGGCAAAGGCCAGCAACGCGCCCAGCCAGCGCGGATGTTCGGGATCGCTCACCGCCTGCAGGCTGGGCCTGCGCTTGAGATAACCCTGAAACTGCCGAGCCAACTGGCGAGCACGTTGCACACCGCCCTGGGCACCACGGACAGCCCGCGACTCGCCGGCCAGCAAAGCCAGGCGACTATGCAGATCGGCACCCGCGCCACGCAGAATGTCGCGCTCGCCGAGCAATGCCGCCAGATCGCAGGCCAACGGCCCCAGCCCCAATTCCTGACCGCGCAGCAGTAGATGAGCGATACGTGGATGGGTCGGCAGTTCAGCCATGGCCTGACCGTGAGCGGTCAACTTGCCCTGAGCATCCACCGCGCCCAGTCGCGCCAGCAGCTCCAACGCCTGGGCATAAGCGGCTGCAGGCGGCGGGTCAAGCCACACCAGTTCGGCAGGCTGGACACCCCAGCGCACCAGCTGCAGGGCCAGGCCGGCGAGGTCGGCCTGGAGCATTTCCGCCGTGCCGTAGGCCGCCAACTGTTCATGCTGCGCCTGTGACCACAACCGATAACAAACGCCCGGCTGCAAGCGCCCGGCCCGGCCGCTGCGCTGGGTGGCGGAAGCGCGGGAGATACGCTGGGTATCCAGGCGGGTCATGCCGCTGTTCGGGTCAAAACGCGGCACCCGCGCCAGGCCGGCATCGATCACCACGCGCACGCCGTCGATGGTCAGGCTGGTTTCGGCGATATTGGTCGCCAGCACCACCTTGCGCAGGCCCGGCGGTGCGGCTTCGATGGCGGCGCGCTGGGCGCTGAGGTCCAGCTCGCCATGCAGCGGGCAGAGCAGCACATCGCGCCGCCCGGCCAGGGACTCGGCCAGCTGTTCATTGACCCGGCGAATTTCCGCCTGCCCCGGCAGAAACACCAGCAGGCTGCCTGGCTCATCGGCCAGTGCCTGCAACACGCACTGCAGCACCTTCGGCTCAAGCCACTCGCCCATTTGCCAGGGCGCGCCCCAGCGAATATCCACCGGGAACATCCGCCCTTCGCTGCGCAGCACCGGTGCATCACCGAGCAGCCCCGCCAGCCGCTCGCCTTCAAGCGTCGCCGACATCAGCAGCACCTTCAGCGGCGGCTCGCCGGAGTCCGCACCGCGAAACATCGCGCGCCCATTCAGGCACAGCGCCAGCGCCAGATCAGCATCCAAACTGCGCTCGTGGTACTCATCGAAAACAACCAGGCCGACGCCCTCCAGCGCCGGATCATCCTGCAGTCGACGCGCCAGGATGCCTTCAGTGACCACTTCAATACGGGTACGCGGGCCGATCTTGCTATCCAGACGAATGCGATAACCGACGGTTTCCCCCACCGCCTCACCCAGCTCACTGGCCAGTCGCTCGGCCGCCGCCCGCGCAGCAAGCCGCCGTGGCTCAAGCATGATAATGGTCTGCCCCGCCAGCCAAGGCTGGCTCAGCAGCGCCAGCGGCACACGGGTGGTCTTGCCGGCACCGGGCGGCGCTTCCAGCACCGCCTCATCACGCAGGGCAAGGGCCTGACACAGCTCAGGCAGCAACACATCGATTGGCAGGGAATTCATGCGGGCTCCATTCAAGGCGCAGGATTATACCGGCGAACCTGCGGGGCATTGCCGCTGTCTCAATTGCAGGCTTTGCTGCGTACGAAATGCAGCGCCAGCGCCTGATGCAGCGGCATTGCAATACTGGCATTGGTCTGGCGTTGCTATAGTTGCGCCACTTTTCCCATGGAGATATTCAATGCGCACCCAAACCCGCGTTATCGGTGGCCTTATCGTCGCCGCTCTGCTCACCCAACTGACCGCCTGCGGCACGCTGTTCTTCCCGGATCGCCGCGGCCAGATCGAAGGCCGCATCGACCCCATGGTGGCCGGGCTTAACGCCATTGGCATCCTCTTCTATGTGATTCCTGGGCTGATCGCCTTTGGCATCGACTTCGCCACCGGCGCGATCTACCTGCCCGGCGGCTTGACCTCACAGGTTGACCCGCAAGACCTGCAGAATGTGGTGGATGCTGACGGCAAGATCGACCCGATCAAGCTCAAAGCGCTGATCGAAGTGCAAACCGGCCACAGCCTGCCACTGGATGACCCACGCTTGATCCAGCACAGCGGCAGCGCAGAGCAACTGGCGGCCTACGGCCTGCGCCCAGCAGCTTAAGCTCGGCACCAGCAAGCCCGGACTAAAAGCCCGTTTTGCGACGTAATGCTGTTCACTTTGGGTCGCATGCTCTTTGCTCCCCTCTCCCATTTATGGGAGAGGGGCTGGGGGTGAGGGCTGAAAACACCGCCAAACTGAAGACCTGCCCCTCTCCCTAACCCTCTCCCCGGAGGGGCGAGGGGATGACCGAGTTCACCCGATGCTTATGTGAACATCATTACGCTTCACAACGGGCTTTTGTTATTTAGCGCTAACCTTGGCAGAACTCGCCCCATTCTGGATAACCCGTGAACATACAGCCGCAACACGCCCGCCTGATGCGCCTAGCGACCTTCGCCGCACTGGCAGCTGCACTTACGCTGGCGCTGGCCAAAGCCATAGCCTGGTGGCTCAGCGGCTCGGTCAGCTTGTTGGCGGGGCTGACTGACTCACTGCTCGATGGCGCTGCCTCGCTGCTTAACCTGATCGCCGTGCACTATGCCCTGCGTCCAGCCGATGAGGATCACCGCTACGGCCACGGCAAGGCCGAGGCTCTAGCCGGCCTGGGTCAGGCGCTGTTTATCGGCGCCAGCGCCGTGCTGGTGGGTAGTCACGCCATCGACCGTCTGCTCAACCCGGAACCCATTGGCGCGCCGGCCCTGGGCATCGCGGTAATGCTGCTGTCGCTGGCGGTGACCATTGCCCTGCTGCTGTTCCAGAGTCATGTGGTCAAGCTGACCGGCTCCACGGCGATTCGCGCCGACTCGCTGCACTACCGTTCGGACCTGTTGCTCAACAGCAGCATCCTCCTGGCATTGCTGCTGGCCAGTTATGGCTGGCCGCAACTGGACGCCATCTTCGGCATCGGCATTGCGCTGTATATCTTCTGGAGCGCCATCAGCATCGTCCGTGAAGCGGCCACCGTGTTGATGGACCAGGAACTCGACCCGCAGATCAGCGCGCAGATGCACAGCCTGGCCTGCGCCGTGCCCGGTGTGCTGGGCGTGCATGACTTGCGCTCGCGCCTCTCCGGCACCCACTGGTTCGTCCAGCTGCATGTGGAGTTGCCAAGTGAGCTGAGCCTGTTGCATGCGCACGGCCTGTGCGAGCAGGTTGAAGCGGCGATCCGCAGCGAATTCCCCCGTGCCGAGGTACTGGTGCATGCCGACCCGAGCAGCGTGGTAAAGCACGCGCGCCCTAACGGGTAGGTTGGGTTGAGGAGCAGCGCGACGAAGCCCAACGAGGCCTGTCATAAGAGGCCTGCCATGAGCTGTTGGGCTTCGCTACGCTCAACGCCAACCTACGAGCTGGCGCCTGACATCAGGCAATGGCACACCGACACAAAAAAGGGGAAGGCCTGCAGGCCTTCCCCTTTTTTGCGTGTCCGTCATTGTGGCGATGGTAACGCCTTTTCTTCGCCTGCCTGGTTGGGCAGTGCGGACCCGGGTGCCGTGACGATCCGGTGGGATCGGCGGCGACCGCTCACCTGATTGGGCGAGGCGGCTGGACGTGTCGTCCGGGCCTTGAAGTTGAGGTAAAGCTTACGCCCGCCGGCGCAGTGAAAGATTGCGAATATTGCTGATTAACCCACCACTTGCGCAATTAATAACCACAAGCGCATCATCCTGCACAATCAAATAACGAAAGCAGGGTAAAGATGAACAAACTTGATCGTTACGATCTGAATATCCTCGCCGAATTGCAGCGCGACGCCACCCTGTCCAACCAGGAGCTGGCCGAGCGCATCGGCCTGTCGCCCTCTCCCTGCTCACGGCGGGTCAAACAACTGGAGGATGACGGCTATATCCTCGGCCAGGTCGCCCTGCTCGACCGCAAGCAGCTTGGGCTAACGCTGACCGCCTATGTGCTGATCGGCATGGACAAGCACACCCCGGAACGCTTCGAGCATTTTCAGGAAGAAATTCGCAAATGCCCGCAGGTGCTCGAATGCTGTTTGGTCACCGGGATGGACGCCGACTATCAGCTCAAGGTGGTGGTGCCCGACATGGACCACTACCAGAAGCTGCTGCTAGGCACCCTGACCCGTATCGAGGGGGTTTCCAGCGTGCGTTCCAGCTTTGTGTTGCAACAGATCCTCTCCAGCACCCAGCTGCCGTTGCAGCACCTGCGCGGCTGATCGCCGCACCTTGGCTGTGGTCGGCTGGCAGAGCGGCCATAGCTGCGTATAATCGCGCCCTCTGTGACGGTTAACGCTATTGCGCGGCCACCGTACACCGATTGTCGCGCAGGTTTACGAGGCCCGAATGGAAACTGAACAGTTCGAATCGCTGATGATGTACGCACTGGTCGGCGGGCTGATGGTGTTTATGTTCTTCATCATCTGGGACCTGGCGAAAACCTCCAAAGCCGGTCGCCTGGGTACGGCGATCCTGTTTCTCGGCCTGGGTCTGTGCCTGTTCGCTTTTCTGGCCAAGCCAATCATCACCTACATCATCGAAGCGAGTCGCGGCATCCACGGTTAGAAAGCTGCCCCGCGCCGACTACTGCATGCCCAGGCGTATCCAACCGCGCTAGAATGCGGTTTTGCGCCGTTCCCCAGGAGTATTCATGTCCACCGCCGACCGGGTGATGCAGAGCTATGGCCGCTGCTGCGCCAACCCAGACTTTTTCGACAGCTTTTACCGGCACTTCCTCGCCAGCTCACCCGAGGTGCGCGAGAAGTTCGCCAATACCGAAATGAACGGGCAAAAGCTGCTGCTGCGCCAGGGCATTCTCAATCTGGTGATGCATGCGCGCGGCATGCCCGACACCAAGTTACGCGCATTGGGTTGCACACACTCCCGCGCAGCCATGGATATTCGCCCAGAGCTGTATGTGCTGTGGCAGCAAGCGCTGCTGCAGACCATCAGCGAGCATGATCAGCAGTACTGCAGCGAAACCCGCAGCGCCTGGAATGAAGTGTTGGATAAAGGCATCGCCGTTATCAAAGCCGGTTATTGATCAATCCAGCCGGGGCGGCACTTCGCGCCACTGCCCCGGCTGCAAGCCGTCCAGGCTAAATGGCCCGATGCGCACGCGCACCAGGCGTAAGGTCGGTAGACCGACAGCCGCCGTCATACGCCGCACCTGACGGTTGCGCCCCTCTCGAATCACCAGCTCCAGCCAGGCCGTCGGGATGCTTTTACGAAAGCGCACCGGCGGATTGCGCGCCCACAATTCGGGCTCTTCCAGTAGCCGCGCTTCGGCCGGCAGGGTCGGGCCGTCATTCAATTGCACGCCGTCACACAGCTGTTGCAGCTGGGCTTCACTCGGCTCGCCCTCCACCTGCACCCAATAGGTTTTCGCCAGCTTGTGCTTGGGGTCGGCGATGCGCGCCTGCAGGCTGCCGTCGTTGGTCAGCAGCAGCAGGCCTTCGCTGTCGCGATCCAGACGCCCAGCCGGGTAGACGCCGGGCACATCGATAAAATCCTTGAGGGTGGCACGGCCTTGCTCATCGTTGAACTGGGTCAGTACATCAAACGGCTTGTTCAGCAGCAGCAAACGCGGCTCGGCGGGTGGCGCCTTGGCCACGCGGCGCACGGCAGCTTTGCCGGTGTGCGGGCGAGAGGAGGCAGGGCGAGGTGGGCGCGACATAGGTGATCCAGCAGCAGATTACAAAGCGGTCAGTGTAACCGAGGCCAAGGTTGAGCTATCAGGCTGAGTGATCCGCGCAGCCTTCGCAGGCCTGGCGGGCTATGCTGGCTGGATTGTGTTCCCCGCCTTGAGGCCATTGTTATGAGTTCGTCCGAATCCATCGTTGACACCTTTACCGGCTGGGCCGCCAAAGCCCCTGGCGCGCCCCTCGAACCGCACAGTTATGACCCCGGCCCGCTGGGCAGCGAGGAGGTGGAAGTGGCGGTGGAGTATTGCGGCATCTGCCACTCCGACCAGTCGATGATCGACAACGAATGGGGCAACGCACGCTACCCCTTTATCCCTGGCCATGAAGTGGTCGGCACCGTGGTGCGCCTCGGCTCGCAGGCGCGCGGCCTCAAGCTCGGCCAGCGCGTCGGCATCGGCTGGTATAAGGGCAGCTGCATGCATTGCAGCTCGTGCATGGAAGGCTCGCACCAACTCTGCGGCACGATAAAACCGACGATTGTCGGCAGCAACGGCGGTTTCGCCGACCGCCTGCGCAGCCACTGGGCCTGGGCCGTGCCACTGCCGGACGGCCTCGATCCGGCGCTGGTCGGCCCGCTGTTCTGCGCCGGCTCCACGGTGTTTAGCCCGCTGCTGGATTTCGACGTAAAACCGACTGACAAGGTCGGCGTAGTCGGCATCGGCGGTCTCGGCCATCTGGCGCTGGGCTTTCTCAATGCCTGGGGCTGCGAAGTCACGGCATTTACTTCATCGCTGAGCAAACAGGAAGAAGCCAAACGCCTGGGCGCACACAAAGTGGTGGCATCTACCGACAGCGCGGCGCTTAAAGCGATTGCCGGCAGCCTGGACTTCCTCCTGGTCACCGCCAGCGCAGACCTGGACTGGAACGCCATGATCGGCACCCTGCGCGGCAAAGGCCGGCTGCACTTTGTCGGCATCGTGCCCAGCGCGATTCCGGTGCATGTATTCAACCTAATCCCCAAGCAGAAGAGTATGTCCGGCTCTCCGGTCGGTTCACCGGCGAATATGGCGAAAATGCTGGAATTCTGCGCCCGCCATCAGATCCTGCCGCAGGTCGAGCACTTCCCCATGAGCCAGGTCAACGAGGCCATCGACCACCTGCGCGCCGGCAAAGCGCGCTACCGGGTGGTGCTGGATGCGAGCAAATAAGCTGAGCTGAAATTGAAAAGCCCGAGGCGCAAACCTCGGGCTTTTTTGGCCATGTACCAATCATGTGTTGAGTCGCCCCGAACAGCTATACGGCGCATGAAATGAGGTCATACGTAGGGTGGGTTAGGCGCGAACCAGGATCAGAAAAACCCCATCAACTCTCAATGCGCCGTAACCCACCATTGCGGTCTACTGACAAACCGCAATGGTGGGTTACGCGGCGCTCCAGTTACTTGGAGCACACTATAAACCTGCTCCAGCGCCGCTAACCCACCCTACAAAAGCTGCCTCTGCTTCGCGATATTGTGTTGAGCTTCGTGTGCTCAGCCTGCGCGGCCCGACCCAACCTACCGGAACGGCGGTTCATCAAAGCTGCGCAGCTTGCGCGAGTGCAGCGAATTGAGCTGGTTGCGCAGCAGATCCAGCGCGGTGATGCCGATATGCAGGTGCTGGGTGACCGCGCGCTCGTAGAAGGCACCGGCCGCGCCGGGCAGTTTGATCTCGCTATGCAGCGGCTTGTCCGAGACGCACAGCAGCGTGCCGTAGGGCACCCGCAGGCGATAGCCTTGGGCGGCGATGGTGCCGCTTTCCATATCCACCGCCACCGCGCGAGACAGGTTAATCAGCGGCCTTTCCTGGGCCCAGCGCAGCTCCCAGTTGCGGTCATCGTAGGTCAGCACGGTGCCGGTGCGCAGACGCTTTTTCAGCTCGTCGCCCTGCTCGCCGGTGACCTTCCTGGCCGCCTCCTGCAAGGCCTGCTGCACTTCGGCCAGGGCCGGCAGCGGAATATGCGGCGGCAGCACGCGGTCGAGAATGCCGTCGCGGCGCATATAGGCGTGGGCCAGCACGTAGTCGCCGATGGTCTGCGACTGACGCAGGCCGCCGCAGTGGCCGATCATCAGCCAGCAATGTGGACGCAGCACCGCCAGGTGGTCGGTGATGTTTTTCGCGTTGGAGGGGCCGACGCCAATATTGACCAGGGTGATGCCGTCGCCGTCGGCAGCTTGCAGGTGGTAGGCCGGCATCTGGTAACGGTGCCAGATGACGGTCTCGATAATCGCCTGCATCTCGCCTTCGGCCATGCCCCGACTGATCACCACGTTGCCCGGCAACACCATACGTTCGAAGCGCGACTCGCCCACCAGCATGTCCAGGCCATGACGGATAAATTGGTCGACGTAGCGGTGGTAGTTGGTCAGCAGAATCCATGGCTGCACATGCCGCCAATCGCTGCCGGTGTAATGCACCAGACGGCGTAGGGAGAAATCCACCCTTGCCGCGTCGAACAGTGCCAGCGGCAGCGGGTCGGTATTTTCCCAGTCGTACAGGCCATCGGCCGTGCCGTCGGTGGCAGCCGACAGGTCGGTGCTGGGGAACACCCGCGCCAGCTCGGCGGCGGTCACTCCGGAGCCGGCCAGCTCATCGCCCTGCTCGACCACGTAGGGATAAGGAATGTTCTGCTGGCTGATGCCCACTTCCACGCGCACGGTGAAGTCGTTCATCAGCGGGCGCAGCTGCTCCAGCAGGTATTTGCGGAACGCCGCCGGGTGCGTAACGGTGACGCTGTAAGTGCCCGGCACCTGCACCTTGGCATAGGCGCGCACGGTGGTCGGTACTTCGCCCTGGCACAGATAGGTCAGGCGCAGCTCCGGGTAGCGGAAACGCGACTGCTCCTCTGCATCCGGCTTAATACGTTCTTTAAGATAACGCTTGAGCGCCTGGCTCAAGCCCGTGGTCGCCTGCAGGTGCAAGGCGGCCAGATGATCCACCGCTTCTTCAGCGGTGCTGGCGACAATAAAGTCATCGAAACAAGGGTTCACAAGGCACCTTCCTGGCTGATCTCAATGGCTCTATCTTGCCCTGATCCGCCGCGCTTGGCATAGCGCGACGTTGCCGGCCCAGGCTACCGGGGATGCGTCGCAGTTGCGCCAGGCCCTCGGCCCCGTCACGCTGGCACTCACGCCCAAACCAGCATCAGTTGCTAATCTTCAGACGCCCCATCCCCTAAGGAAAACGCATGCCGCGCCTCCTGCTCACACTTGCGCTCAGTCTGTTACCCCGTTTTCTGTTGGCCGACACCCTGGACGGCCACTATCTGACCACGCTGGACGGCCAGCCAGCCGAAATGCACCTGCGCAGCCAGGACCAGCAGGTCAGCGGGGAATATGTAGAGGGTGGCAGGTTGCGCCTACAGATCAGCGGCAGCTTTGACGGCCAGCTGCTCAGTGCGCAGATCAGCGAGCCGCAATCCGGGCAACTGATCGCCAATATGAATGCCACCTATGCCAACGGCGTGCTCAACGCCCATATTGCCGCGCGCAACCCGACTACCGGGGCAACCCTGGAACGCAAGGCGCTATTCCACCGGCAAAAACTCAGCGCCGCCCTGGCACAAAAAATCATCAGCCCAAGCAGCAACGCAACACGCGACCCGGCGCTGATCGGCACCTGGGTACACGAGCAGATCATCAACAGCGGCGGCGCCAACTTTGCCTTAATGACCACCCAGATGATTCTGCAACTAAGTGATGACGGCAGCGTTTCGCAATGGACGCGCAGCGTGGCGGGCGGCACCGACTGGAACGCCAACAGCCCTGGCGAGCTGCAATACAGCGGCCGCTGGCAGACCAGCAACGGCCTGCTGGAAGTGCAGCTGCAGGGCCGCAGCGACTACCAGCCCGCCGCCTACTACCGCTTCAGCGACCAGTACCTGGTCACTGAAAGCAATACCGGCAAGCTGATCTGGCAGCGCCGCCGCTGATCGATCAAACCGGCTGGTGCAGGCGCGAATTAAACAACGGCCCACGACTATAAGCCGAAAGCGTCTTGGCCGCAGCCAGCACACCCAGGTCGACCAGCGGCTCGATCAGAATCACACTCATATACGCCAGAGCAAAGCTGCCCACGGCTGCAAGGTTCTCACCGGAGAAGCCGTTACCGTAGAACGCCCAGAAGCCGACCCAGGCAACGATGCCACCCTGATAAGCGGTCGATAGCGCCAGCGCCTGCTTGTAGGAGAGATCCACATAAGCGGTGCCCGGCGCGATGATGCGCTTGGCCAACAGACTGATAGCCCACAGCGGCACCAGCAGCGTGGTGACGTTCATGCCGTACTGCGGCAGGTCAAACTGAGCAAATAGCAGCCCCTGCAGCAGCAGGCCAGCGGCCAAGCCAATAGCTGTTGCGCCTGCACCAAATAGCAGCAGCAAGGTCGAGCCGAGGATCAGATGCACCTCGGAAACCCCAACCGCATGGTGCGGAAAGACCTCGAAGAAGCAGAACACCAGGGCAGTGGTCAGCAGGCTGCGCAGCGCCAGGGCGGCGACGCCACCGTTGCTGCGTACGCTGTCGAGGGCAAGCTTGGCCGTAAGACCAAAGGCACCCGCAGCGGTTGCATAACTGAGGAAGAGTTTGGCACCTGTAACAACTTCGGGTTCGATGTGCATAGAGATTCCTGTACCGCGCCCACCGCGCGATGATCGGGATTGAGGGGATGGGCATAAGCGCCCGGCTTCGATGGCAGGTCTCCTGGCTCACGGCTTAACACTTCGCCCGCCTTCCCGACCTTGCGGCCAGTGGCATCCGGGCGTTGCTCACCGTTTACAGTTGCGGGGGCAGCCATGGCTTCGGCACCAGTTGCAGTGCCACACATGTTCCCTTTTCATCCAGTCGCATAAATGCGAACCGGAACCATCGGCGGCCACCTTACCCGGCGGCCAAGAGAAATGACAGAGCCGCCCCTCAGTGACTCACCGGCGCTAGGCCGGGCTCTGGGGGAAAGCGCTGCTGGAGCTCAGCCCGCAGCGCTTGTCAGCCAAGTAAGCGCCTTAGATCAAATGCGGCGTACTGCGCGCCACCAGCGCTTCAACATCCAGCCCACGCGGCAAGGTGCCGTAGACCCGACCACCCTGCCCGCCCAGACGGCTGGCGATAAAGGCATCGGACACCGCCGCATTGCCGGCCTCCAGCAGCAGCTTGGCTTGCAGGGCCAGGGCTACGTCCTCGGTGAGCTGGCGGGCGCGGTACTGGATGTCGGCGGTGTCGCGAAAATCTGCCTGCAACTTGGCGATATGCGCTTTCAGGCGCGCATCGCCATGACCATCGCCCAGCTCAACAAACAGCGCATCAAGCACGCCGGGTTCCTTGGACAGTGCACGTAACACGTCCAGGCATTGCACATTGCCCGAGCCTTCCCAGGTCGAGTTGACCGGTGCTTCGCGGTACAGCCTTGGCAGGATGGTGTCCTCAACATACCCAGCGCCGCCCATGCATTCGGCGGCTTCGTTGATCATTGCGGGGGCGCGTTTGCAGATCCAGTATTTGCCCACGGCGGTAACCAGGCGGGCGAACTTGTCTTCCTGCTCGTCATGGGCATTATCCAGCGCCTTGCCCATGCGCAGGGTCAGCGCCAGGGCCGCTTCGCTTTCCAGGGCCAGGTCGGCCAGCACGTTCTGCATCAGCGGCTGCTCGCTCAGCACACGGCCGCCAACCTGGCGATGGGCACAGTGGTGCGCGGCCTGGGTCAGTGCCTGACGCATCAGGGCGCTGGAGCCGATCATGCAGTCGAAGCGGGTCAGCGCGACCATCTCGATAATGGTTGGCACGCCTCGGCCTTCTTCACCGACCATCCAGGCCAGGGCGCCACGGTACTCCACCTCGCTGGAGGCGTTCGACCAGTTGCCCAGCTTGTTTTTCAGGCGCTGGATATAGAACTCGTTGCGCGTACCGTCCGGGCGATGACGCGGCAGCAGAAAGCAGGTCAGGCCCTTATCGGTATACGCCAGCGTAAGGAATGCATCACACATCGGCGCCGAGCAGAACCATTTGTGGCCGACCAACTCATAGGCCTGGCCAGGGCCACCGAGGCCCACCGCATAAGCCCGGGTGGTATTAGCGCGTACATCGGTGCCGCCCTGTTTTTCGGTCATGGCCATGCCGATGGTCGCGCCGGTTTTCTGCTCGATGGGCAGATTGCGCGGATCGTATTGGGTGGAGAGGATTTTCGGCAGCCACTTCTCGGCCACATCGCCCTGCAGCTTGAGCGCGGGCACGCTGGCGAAGGTCATGGTCAGCGGGCAACCGCTGCCAGCTTCGGCCTGGCTGTGCAGATAACTCATGGCGGCGCGCGCGACCTGGGCGCCGGCACGCGGGTCGGTCCAAGGCATGGACGGCAGGCCATGCTCAATAGCCGCGCTCATCAGTTGGTGATAGGCCGGGTGGAACTCCACCAGATCGGCGCGATGGCCATAGCGGTCGTGGCTTTTGAACACCGGCTTGTTCTCATTGGCAAGAAAGCCGGCGACCATCAGCTCGCCGCCGGCCAGGGCGCCATACACATCCAACTTCTGCTCGGCCCAGCCACCGCCGAAGCGTTTGTTCCATTCCTGCAGCGGTAGATCGACGCGATACAGGTTGGCGCCGTCCAACGGCGGCACCTGGTTAAACACTTCATGGGTTTCGGCCTGTTGGCTGGCATTCATGGCTGAAGCTCCTCTTCGTTGGGCAATGGGGCGCCGACGGCGCGTAGACAAAAGGTGACCAAGGCCTGGCTGACTTCGGCCAGGCTGGGGGCGGGATAACCAGCTTCGCGGGCCGCGCGGGCGTGCGGCGATAGAGGGCCGACCAGGGCCTCGGCAATGGCGCCGACCAGGCAGGCGGCGATCAGATTGACCTGCTGCACGCGGAACTGTCCCTCACGGTTACCGGCCTCAAGCAGCTCGGCAAACAGTGCGGCATAGGCTTCCCGATAACGCAGGCGGCGCTCATCCACCTCAGGCTCAACCGGTTCGGCGATCAGGGCGAAGGCCAGCTGGCGACTGTGCCAGGCCCGCTCGGCGAAGCGCTGCAAGCCTAATTGCAGACGGGTCAGTGGATCGCCCGGGCCGCGCAGAATCGCGCTGAGCTCATCGACCTCGCGCTGGCTGGCCACGGCAAATACCTCGGCCGCCAGCTCACCCTTGCGGCGGAAGTGGCGGTACAGGCTACCGGTGGCAATGCCGACATCCTCGGCCAGCGCCTGCATGGTCAAGGCGGCAAAGCCACCCTCGGCCACCCGCGCCAGGGCGCTGGCAAGAATACGTTCGCGTAGCGCCTGATCGCGGTCGACACGCAGGGCAGTGGTGCGATAAACCATGATCTGAATCCTGATTCACTAATTGAGCTCAGTGAATCACGCTTCAGAGTTTGCGCACAGCGGCATTTCGGCCAAGAGAGGGACGCGCGCGCAGCAGGCAGCCATAGTCCGGACAAACCGCTGCACGTACTTCTTACGGGAGACAAGCCCCCGGATTGCGCTGGCGCTTATTCGGGCTACGAGGGCGGTGGCTTAAGCCAATCGTGATTTATGCTCAACTCAACCGGCGCGGCAGAGCACCCAGTCGTGCAACAGACTGCGCAGCTGCTCGAACTTCACCGGCTTGGCCAGGTAGTCGCTCATACCCGCAGCCAGACAACGCTCGCGATCACCGCTGTGACTGTGGGAGGTGATCGCCAGCACCGGCAGCAGCTGACAGCCGGGCAGATTGCGCAGCGCCCGGCAGGTGGCGAAACCATCCATCACCGGCATCTGGCAATCCAGAAGCACCGCGTCGATGGGCTCGTTGCGCAGCACCTCCAGCGCTTCGGCGCCGTTATCGGCGGTGCGCACCTGATAACCCAGTTTGAGCAGCATGCCGCGGGTTACCAGTTGGTTGATCGCGTTGTCCTCAACGATCAATACCGTGCATTGCTCAGGCG
This sequence comes from Pseudomonas sp. C7.1, assembly GCF_056312395.1. Classification (NCBI taxonomy): domain Bacteria; kingdom Pseudomonadati; phylum Pseudomonadota; class Gammaproteobacteria; order Pseudomonadales; family Pseudomonadaceae; genus Pseudomonas; species Pseudomonas sp. C7.1. The sequence continues at coordinate 2,970,728 of NZ_JBWDTL010000003.1, forward strand.
CACGCACCGCCGGGCCCGTGGCGCGCAGCACCACTGCAGCTGGGGTGGTCATCTGCATCGGCAAGGCCAACGGCAGTTCCAGGCGAAAGCAGCTGCCCTGGCCTGGCTGGGACTCATGGCTGAGGTCGCCGCCGAGCAGGTCGACCAGTTGCCGACAGATCGCCAGGCCAATGCCCAAGCCGCCGTACTCGCGGGTCATCGAGCCGTCCAGCTGCTGGAAGCGTTGATACAGCTTGCCGTCAGCCGGCACGGTGAAGCCCACCCCACTGTCAATCACCTCGATGCGCAGCCGCAGAACATCGCTCATCGTGCCGCCGCAACTGACTCGCACGCGCACCTCGCCATGCGCGGTGAATTTGATGGCGTTATCCAGCAGACAATTGAGGCTTTGCAGCAGTTTGTTGGCGTCACCCTCAAGGGTGTCCGGCAGGCTGTCGTCCAATTCCAGAATAAAACGCAGGCCCTTCTCTTCGGCGCGTGGCGCGTACTGCGCACGCAGCCCATCAAACAGGCCGCGCAGGCTGAACGGTTCACGCCGTGGGTACAGACGCCCGGCCTGCAGTTCGGTGAGGGCGAGGATGTCGTTGACCATGCGCATCATGTCGCGGGCCGAGCTGGCGGCCGTGCGCTGATAATGCGCCAGCTCACCGTCGATCTCGAGCATCTGCATCAGCTCCAGCGAGCCAATCACCCCGTTCATCGGCGTGCGCAACTCGTGGGTGACGGTGGCGAGAAATTCATCCTTGAGGCGGTTGCTGTTGGCCAGTTCCTGGTTGAAGGCTTCAAGCTTGAGCCCGGCCTCCTGGAGGATGCGCGTGCGTTCTTCCTTCATCGCATTGATGCGATCAGCCAGGGCCAGGGACAGCAGGCCGACCTCCAGCGCCGAACCGATCTGACTGGCGTACATGGTGAGGAACACATTCGGCAGATAGCCCAGCACCATCAGGGTGTTGATCATCCCGCCGACGAGAAAGGCGGTCCAGGCGATGATGAAGTAGCGCGCCACGCGCATGCCACGCATCCAGGCGAGGATGCCGGCGCTGAAGATCACCACGGTAAAGCCCAGCGCCAGGTAAGTGGCCAGACGCAGCGACAGCGCGTAGCTGGCCGTCAGCGCCAGGGTCATCACCAGCACGCCACTGGCCATCATCAGCAACAAGGCGCGATCAACCCAGGGACTGTGCGCGGCGGTATGCAGAAAGCTGCGCGCGAACTGGCAACCGAACAACGCGGCCGCGCCAATCAGAAACGGCGTGGCGGCGTTTGCCCACCAGGGGCTGTTGGGCCAAAAATACTCGATGGCCGCGCCGTTGACCGACAGCTGATAAAAGCCGAACGAGGCGATATAGAGGATGTAATACAGGTAGCTGGTATCGCGTACGCTGAGGAAGATAAACAGGTTGTAGATCAGCATCACCAGCAGCACGCCATAGATGATGCCCAGCACGTAGATGCGCGCAGGCAGCTCTTCCACATATGCATTGGGCGCCCAAAGGGTTAGCGGCGCCTGAATCGAGCCCTGACTTTCCAGGCGCAGGTAGATGCTTTGCCGCTGCGCGGGCGGCAACTTCAGCTCGAACACATAGTTATGTTGTTTGATCTCGCGGCTGGAGAACGGCAAGGCATCGCCGGTGTGCTGGCTCAGCTGATAACGCCCCAGCGCATCAGGCATATACAACTGCACATGATCAAGCGGCGGATAGGCCAGCTCCAGCAACCAGGGCTGCACGCCTGTCGCCTGCTGCGGGCGGTATTCCAGATCCAGGCGCAGCCAGAACACCGAGCGCGAATAGCCGGCGTTCAGTACACCCTTGTCGTGCTGACGGAAACTGGCCTGCAAGGCCGGCGAGGTGATGTCCTCAATGCTGGCATCGCCGCGTACATCCTCAAATACCGACATGGCCTTGCCGAGCGGCAGGCTGCGGGTGTTTTCGTCAAAAACCAATGCCCCGGCCAACCCTGGCACCAGCATAAAGAAACAGAGAAGGATGTAGTGCATGCAACTCAGCCAGAGTAAGCCAGCAGCGACACGACGCGCAGCTGGAAGCGGTGTATTGGGAAGGTTGGCACTCTAGCATAGGCTTTTATCTGTAGCCCGGATGCAATCCGGGAACCTTCTGGACGCCGAACAACAACCCCGGATTACATTGGGCTAGGGGCCTGTCGGGCTTGACCGTTCGTAGCGAGGGAAAGTCCGGATCGAGTCAGTTTTGTTGGTCTTTCGAGGCGAATAGCGAGCTATTTAACGAGAAAGAGCAGCAAAAATGGCCGAGTCCGGCTTTTCCGCAGTAGAACAGTGTCAAGTCCGACAGGCTCCTAGGGGCATGCGACAGATCGTCCGCCCAACTGGCTTTCCCACCGCAGCGGGATCTGCAAGCCGTGGTTTGGTGGTAAGCTCGCGCACCATGAAAACGCCTACCTCTCGCCCCGTAGTGCTGTGCCTGTCCGGTCATGACCCCAGTGGTGGTGCCGGCCTGCAAGCCGATATCGAAGCCCTGCTCGCCCTGGGCTGTCACGCAGCCCCCACCGTCACCGCGCTGACCGTGCAGGACACGGTGAATGTCTCCGACTTCCGCGTGCTCGACCGCGAGTGGGTGCTAGCCCAGGCCAATGCGGTGATCAACGACCTGCCGGTTGAGGCAGTCAAATTGGGCATGCTCGGCTCGGTGGAGATGGTTGAAACCGTACTGGAGATCATGCAGCGCCTGCCCGGCATCCCGCTGGTCTGCGACCCGGTGCTGCGTGCCGGCGGCGGTGGCGCCCTTGGCAAGGATGAAGTCGGCTACGCCATGCGCGAGCGCCTGCTGCCCGTCGCCACCATCGCCACCCCGAACCTGCCGGAAGCGCGCATCCTCGCCGAATTGCCGGATGGCACGGCGGACGAGTGTGCGGAGAAACTACTGCCCTATATCCAGCACCTGTTGATCACCGGCGGCCATGGCGATGAGCACGAAGTGCACAACCGCCTGTACATCCGCGACGGCAGCCGCCACACCTTTACCTGCCAGCGCCTGCCCGGCAGCTACCACGGCTCCGGCTGCACCCTGGCCAGCGCCCTGGCCGGTCGCCTGGCGATAGGCCAGGAACTGGTCAGCGCCGTGCAATTTGCCCTCGATTACACCTGGCGCACCCTGCGCGATGCTGAGCAACCTGGCCACGGCCAGTTTATTCCGCGCCGTCTGCCGCTAGACCTATTTTGATGAACGGCTGCTGATGGAGCGCACCCGATGAAACTGCGTGGCCTATATGCCATCACCGACAGCCAGTTGCTCCAGGGCAAGCTGCTGCCCTACGTCGAAGCTGCGCTCAAGGGCGGCGCAACGCTGCTGCAATACCGCGACAAATCCAGCGATGACGCCCGCCGCCTGCGCGAGGCCGAAGCCTTGCGTGAGCTGTGCAACCGCTATGGCGCCGCGCTGATCATCAATGATGATGCCGAGCTGGCCGCCCGCCTTGGTGTAGGCCTGCATCTGGGCCAATCTGACGGTTCGCTGTCGGTGGCCCGCGCCCTGCTTGGGCGCAAGGCCATTATCGGCGGCACCTGCCATGCCCAGATCGAACTGGCTGAAGCCGCCGCCAAGGAAGGTGCCAGCTATGTCGCCTTCGGACGCTTCTTCGACTCCAATACCAAGCCCGGCGCGCCCAACGCCAGCGTCGAGTTGCTGGCGACGGCCAAGGCCAAGATCAACCTGCCGATTGTCGCCATCGGCGGCGTGACCCTGGACAACGCCCCGGCGCTGATTGCCCAGGGCGCCAGCATGGTCGCAGTAATTCACGGCCTGTTCGGTGCCGACTCGGCTGCTGAAGTCGAGCGCCGCGCTCGCGCCTTTAGCGCCCTGCTTACCCCGAAATAATGGCCTGGAGCCATTATTAACGTCGCGCAGCGACGGTCCGAAGGGTGGCCGCCAAGGATGGCAGGCCATAATTAATCTTTGTCAGGGGCGACCCAGCTCGCTCCGAACTCCCGTTTGAGAGGCCCTGCCATGTCCCGTTCCGAAACCCTCTTCGCCAACGCGCAAAAGCACATCCCCGGCGGCGTCAACTCGCCAGTGCGCGCTTTCAAAAGCGTCGGCGGCACGCCGCTGTTCTTCAAGCACGCGGAAGGCGCCTACGTCACCGATGAGGACGACAAGCGCTACGTCGATTACGTCGGCTCCTGGGGCCCGATGATCCTCGGCCACAGCCACCCAGACGTTCTCGACGCAGTGCGCAACCAGCTGCAGCACGGTCTCTCCTACGGCGCGCCGACCGCCATGGAAACCGAGATGGCGGACCTGGTATGCAGTCTGGTGCCGTCGATGGAGATGGTACGCATGGTCAGCTCCGGCACCGAGGCGACCATGAGCGCCATCCGCCTGGCCCGTGGTTACACCGGCCGCGACAACATCATCAAGTTTGAAGGCTGCTACCACGGCCACTCCGACAGCTTGCTGGTGAAAGCCGGCTCCGGCCTGCTGACCCAGGGCGTACCAAGCTCGGCCGGCGTGCCGGCAGATTTTGCCAAACACACCCTGACCCTGCCCTTCAACGACCTGGCAGCGGTCGAGCAGATGCTTAGCGAAGTCGGCGCGAGCGTGGCCTGCATCATCGTCGAGCCGGTGGCCGGTAATATGAACTGCGTACCGCCAGCACCGGGTTACCTGCAAGGCCTGCGCGAGCAGTGCGACAAGCATGGCGTGGTGCTGATTTTCGATGAAGTGATGACCGGTTTCCGCGTCGCCCTCGGCGGCGCCCAGGCCCATTACGGCGTAACCCCAGACCTGACCACCTTCGGCAAGATCATCGGCGGCGGCATGCCGGTGGGCTGCTTCGGCGGCAAGCGCGAGATCATGCATTGCATCGCCCCGCTCGGCCCGGTCTACCAGGCCGGTACCCTTTCAGGTAACCCGCTGGCCATGGCCGCTGGCCTAACTACCCTGCGCCTGATCAAGCGCCCGGGCTTTCACGCCGAGCTGACGGACTACACCAGTCGCATGCTGCAAGGCCTGCAGGAGCGCGCCGATGCCGCCGGCATCCCCTTTGTCACCACCCAGGCGGGCGGCATGTTCGGCCTGTATTTCAGTGGTGCCGACGATATCGTCACCTTTGATGATGTGATGGCCAGCGACGCCGAGCGTTTCAAACGTTTCTTCCACCTGATGCTGGCCGGCGGCGTGTACCTGGCACCCAGCGCCTTCGAGGCCGGTTTTACCTCCATCGCCCATGGCGATGCCGAGCTGAAAATCACCCTGGACGCCGCCGAGCGCGCCTTTGCCGAGCTGAAGAACGCCTAATGCAGTACAGCACCGCCTTTAGCGACGCAGTCCTGGCCCTGGCCTGCTTGGCCTGCGTAATCGCCATCGGCAAAGCCCGCAAGCACTATGGCGAGGCCGACCAGCCCGCGCTGTTCTGCGCGCTGCTGGGGTTTCTTCTGCCAGCCGCAGCTGCGGCCGTCGGGGTGATTCATTTTGGTATCGACCCCAGCGCGCAGGCCGCACACCTGTGGCTAAGCCAGGCCAGCAGCTTTCTCGGCCTGCCGCTGCTTGGCGCCGCCGCGCTGGCATTGGGCCGTGGCTGGGCCTGGAGCAGACCGAACTGGGGGCGCATTCTGCTGGGGCTGTGTGCCTTCTTCGAGCTGTTCCGGCAGATGAACTATCTGGAGGATTACCGCCTGTTGCTCAACCTGGCGACCCTACTGCTGATCCTCTACGCCGGTGCCGTGCAGTGGCCCAAGCGCAAACCGCTGGTGGCTGCCACTGCAGTAGTCGGGCTGTTTCTGCTGGCCGGTCTGGCCGTGGGCACCGAGGGTTTTATCGGCTCGTTACGCCGGATTGACCTGTTCCACGCCCTGCTGACACCGGCTTATCCGTTGCTGGCCTGGCTGTTACTGAGCCTGCCTGGCAGTGCAAAACTCGACTGTGCAGAAGAAAACCCGGTAAAGACTTTGTAAGAACGCTGCTGCTTATTTCATAATGTGACAGCCGACGCGTTTCGTCGGCCAGGCACATCGCCTGTTGTGCACCCCGAGGTAAACGGATTTCCATGAAACGCACCGGCCGCACCCTGTCCCTGGGCTGCCTGTTGCTCCTGCTGCCACTGCTTGCCTCGGCAAGCGGCAACTCTTTGCTGATCCCCGCGCTTGGCAGCTGCTCACTCAACACCGCCCCCGAAGAACTGCCCGCTGCTCTTGAGGCCTGCGAACAGGCAGCACTCAATGGTGACCTGCAGGCAGAATTCGAGTTGGGCGAGTTCTATTACGACGGCAAGCGCGTCGAGCGTGATCTCAGCCAGGCAATGAAATGGTTCGAGCAGGCCTCGCTGCAGGGCCATGCGCAATCGCAGTACCGCCTGGGCATGATGTTCTTCCGGGGCGAAGGCGTACCGGCGAACGCCGTGCAGGCTTATATCGTGCTGAAGATGGCGGCGGTCAATGGCTCGGACGACGCCATGGACAGCGCTGACCTAATTGCCGCACAGATGCCGCGCAATGAGCTGGAAATTGCCAGCCAGGTGCTCGGGCAGATCTTCCGCAACTACCTGCTGGAACTGCAGAACGCCGACGCTCTTACCTCGCCGTTCGCGCCACTGCCTTAACAACCGTAAACCGTAGGACAATGAGATGGACTCCTCCCTCCTACGGCGTCTATGCGCCAGACTGAGGTTGTCACAACCAAACAGCCACGAAGGGAGGAGTCACCATGAAACTTAAGCGAATCGGCATCGATTTGGCAAAACAGGTTTTTCAAGTTCATGGCGTCGATAGCCACGAGCAGGTGAAGTGCCGTAAGCAGCTCAAGCGTTCACAGATGCTGGATTTTTTCCGCCAACAAGAGCCGTGCTTGGTGGCGATGGAGGCCTGTGGTAGTTCGCATTACTGGGCGCGCGAGCTGGGCAAGTTGGGGCATGAAGTGCGGTTGATTGCGCCGCAGTTCGTCAAACCCTACGTCAAGAGTGGTAAGAACGACGCCAACGACGCGGAGGCGATTTGCGAGGCTGCCAGCCGACCCACGATGCGTTATGTCGCGGTGAAGAGTGCCGAGCAGCAAGCTGGGCAGTCGGTGCACCGGATCAGAAGCCGGTTAATCAGGGCGCGTACAGCGTTGGTTAACGAGATACGTGGCCTGCTTGGCGAGTTCGGTTTGGTGGCGAGTCGCCAGGGAATAGCGGCCACCCGCGCGTTGCTGCAGCAGGCGCTGGACGAACACCAGACATTACCGGGCGAGCTGCACGAAATGCTCGAGTTATTGCGTGATGAGCTGCAGGGACAGGATGAGCGAGTCAAACAGTTGGACAGCATGCTTCACCGTCAGGTTAAGACGGATGAGCGTGTCCAGCGTTTGCTGCAGGTGGAGGGCGTTGGCCCGATCAGCGCGACTGCCGTGGTGTCTGCAGTGGGTGATGCACGGCAGTTCAGTTCGGGCAGACAGTTCGCGGCCTGGCTGGGATTAGTGCCGAGCCAGCATTCAAGTGGCGGCAAAGAGCGTCTGGGGCACATCAGCAAAAAGGGTGACTGTTACCTGCGCACGTTATTGGTCCATGGCGCTCGTGCGGTGCTGAAGACCTGTAAGGAAAAGACGGATCGACGCAGCACCTGGCTGCAGCAGTTGCAGTGTCGACGCAACACAAATATCGCCACGGTCGCCCTGGCGAACAAGAATGCCCGGATCATCTGGGCGATCCTCAGCAAGGGGGAAGACTATCAACCTGCTGAGGCGTAAACCTGAAGTACCCAAGCTGGAATGAAGTGACACCGTAGAAGATCCACCACGATTGCACAGTGACATGCAGTGATGACGAACCGGTCGAGCCGGCATGTGTAAAACCTGCTTTACCCACAGGCCCTCTGTAAACCAAGGCCGCTAGGGCGATCAGGAACACATGAGCGGATATTCATCATGGCTCAAGGCACCCAACGCCTTATCAGAAGCCGGATATACGGAAGCAGTCGTACCTAGGTTCGTTGGATGTGTATTTCACTGGCAAAACGGGAGGAGTCCATATATGGGTTGAGCGAAGCGATACCCATGCGGCCTGATGATGGGTATCGCAGGCTCAACCCATCCTACGCACTGTTGTACATGAGCATTCCGAGCCTGTTTTCAACGCAGCAGGGCCGACGCGCAGCAGATCGTATGCAGGTACTTACTTATCCGGCATCGGCATGGGGAACGGCATGATATTGCCGCCACCCTTGGCTTCGCTGATCTTCGGCGTGCCCAGGCGTTCGACTTCGTCGATGCGGATGATCGCGTGCATAGGGATAAAACTGCGCACCACACCGTCAAACTGCGCCTTGAGCTTTTCTTCGCTCGGGTCAACCACTACCTGGGTGCGCTCGCCAAAGACGAACTCTTCTACTTCCAGAAAGCCCCACAGATCACTTTGAAAAATCTGCTTGGCATACATCTCGTACACCTGACCCTGGTTGAGGAAAATCACCTTGTAGATGGGTTCGCGCTTGCTCATGGTTATGCAGTTCGTACCGAGGGGTTAATTGAAAGGGCGCGGATCATAGCATAGCCGCCGGACAGGCAACGCTAGGAAGCCAGCCACTTGGCCCCTATAATGCGCGGTTCTTCGAATCACCCTTTTTGAGCGCGCATGACCAAGAAGCTTTATATCGAAACCCACGGTTGCCAGATGAACGAGTACGACAGCTCGCGCATGATCGACCTGCTGGGTGAACATCAAGCCCTGGAAGTCACCGAGAAGGCCGCAGACGCTGACATCATCCTGCTCAACACCTGCTCGATCCGTGAAAAAGCCCAGGACAAAGTCTTCTCGCAACTCGGCCGCTGGCAAAAGCTGAAGATTGCCAACCCCGACCTGGTGATAGGTGTCGGCGGCTGCGTGGCCAGTCAGGAAGGCGCGGCGATTCGCGACCGCGCGCCCTATGTCGACGTGGTCTTCGGCCCGCAGACCCTGCACCGCCTGCCGGAAATGATCGACGCCGCGCGCACCACCAAGATCGCCCAGGTCGACATCAGCTTCCCCGAGATCGAGAAATTCGACCGCCTGCCCGAACCACGCGTCGATGGCCCCAGCGCCTACGTCTCGGTGATGGAAGGCTGCAGCAAGTACTGCACCTTCTGCGTGGTGCCCTACACCCGTGGCGAAGAAGTCAGCCGCCCCATGGCCGATGTGCTGGGTGAAATCATCCACTTGGCCGAACACGGCGTGCGTGAAATCACCCTGCTCGGGCAGAACGTCAACGGCTACCGTGGCGCAACCCAGAACGGCCAGATCGCCGACTTCGCCGAGCTACTCTACGCAGTGGCAGCCATCGACGGCATCGACCGCATTCGCTACACCACCAGCCACCCGCTGGAGTTCTCCGACGCGCTGATCCAGGCCCACGCCGAGATCCCCGAGCTGGTGAAGTACCTGCACCTGCCGGTGCAATCGGGCTCCGACCGCATTCTTGCGGCGATGAAGCGCAACCACACCGCGCTGGAATACAAGTCGCGCATCCGCAAGCTGCGCGCCGCCGTGCCGGACATTCTGATCAGCTCGGACTTTATCGTCGGCTTCCCCGGTGAAACCGAGAAGGACTTCGAGCAGACCATGAAGCTGGTCGAGGATATCGGTTTCGACTTCTGCTACTCCTTCGTCTACAGCGCGCGCCCCGGCACCCCGGCGGCCGACCTGCCCGACGACACCCCGCTGGAACTGAAAAAACAGCGCCTGGCGCTGCTGCAACACCGCATCACCCAGCAGGGTTTCGAGAACAGCCGACGAATGGCCGGCACCGTGCAGCGCATCCTGGTCAACGATTACTCGAAAAAGGACCCCGGCATGCTCCAGGGCCGCACCGAGACTAATAGGGTGGTTAACTTTCGCAGTGACAACCCGCGCCTGATCGGTCAGTTTGTCGACGTGCATATCGACGAAGCCATGCCCAACTCGCTGCGCGGCAGCCTGTTGTAGGGTGGATGTCGTTTTTTACATCCACCATGGCTGCGCGATTGGTGGATGGGTGAGGCGTCATCCACCCTACGCGAACGGCTCTGCAACAGGTTGCTGGCGGCCCGAGCTTCCCCCTCGCGGCCGCTAGCGCTATTCTTCGCTTCACTACCCCAGCCGACTGGCGGCCATCACACGACCTTGAACGCACCCATAGAACCACTCCGCTTTATCCTTGAACCCTTCGAGGCTCGCCGCTTCGCTAACCTGTGCGGCCAATTTGATGAGCACCTGCGCCTGATCGAAGCGCGCCTGGGTATCGAATTGCGCAACCGCGGCAACCAGTTCGAACTGGTCGGCTCCGCCGGCCAGACCAACGCCGCCGAGCAGTTGTTGCGCCGTCTGTACCGCGAAACTCAAAACACCGAACTGTCGCCCGATCTGGTGCACCTGTTCCTGCAAGAGTCCGGCATAGAGGAAATGAGCAGCCCGACCGTCGAAGCCAGTGTTGCCCTGCGCACCCGCAAGGGCATGATTCGCCCACGCGGGGCCAATCAGCAGCGCTACGTCAAAGCCATCCTCGACCACGACATCAACTTCGGCATCGGCCCGGCCGGCACCGGCAAAACCTACCTCGCGGTGGCCTGCGCCGTGGATGCCTTGGAGCGCGAGCAGATTCGCCGCATCCTGCTGGTACGCCCGGCGGTCGAGGCCGGCGAGAAGCTCGGCTTCCTGCCTGGCGACCTGTCGCAGAAGATCGACCCGTACCTGCGCCCGCTGTACGACGCGCTCTACGAGATGCTCGGCGTCGAGCAGGTGGCCAAACTGATTGAGAAACAGGTGATCGAGGTCGCGCCGCTGGCCTATATGCGCGGCCGCACGCTAAGCAACAGCTTTATCATCCTCGACGAAAGCCAGAACACCACCCTGGAACAGATGAAGATGTTCCTCACCCGCATCGGTTTCGGCTCCACTGCAGTGATTACCGGCGACATCACCCAAGTCGACCTGCCACGCGGCACCAAAAGTGGCCTGACCCATGTGATCGACGTACTGCGTGAAGTGCCAGGCATCAGCTTTACCCACTTCAAGCCCAAAGACGTAGTGCGCCACCCGCTGGTGCAGCGCATCGTCGAAGCCTACGAGCGCTACGACAATCGCATACACGGCAAGATGGATAACGAGCAGGATGAGCGCAATGCTTGAGCTTGATCTGCAAATCGCCAGTGACGCCAGCAGCCTACCTAGCGAGGCGCAGTTTCGCGCCTGGTGCGAGATCGCCCTGCGCCAGCGCACGGCGGATTCCGAGTTGACCATCCGCCTGGTCGATGAAGCCGAAGGCCGCGAGCTCAATCACACCTGGCGTCATAAGGATTACGCCACCAACGTACTGTCCTTCCCGGCCGATGTGCCGGACGAGATGCTGGATATACCGCTGCTCGGTGATCTGGTGATCTGCGTGCCAGTGGTTGAGCGCGAAGCCGCCGAACAAGCGAAAACCAGCGAAGCGCATTGGGCGCACCTGGTGATCCACGGCTGTCTGCATTTGCTCGGTTACGACCATATCGAGGATGAAGAAGCCGAAGAGATGGAAGCGCTGGAACGAGAATTGCTGGCTGAATTGGGGCACCCTGACCCTTACGCCGACCACGAATAATGTCCCTCCACAACCCACAGAAATTAGAAAAGGTTCCTGAGTAACCACCATGAGCGAAGACCGATCGAGCAACGAGCATAAGTCCTGGTTTAACAGACTGACCCAGGCTTTTGCTCATGAGCCGAAAAACCGCAAGGAATTGCTGGAAGTGCTGCGCGAAGCGCATCAGAACAAGCTGCTCGACAGCGAAGCACTGGCCATCGTTGAAGGTGCAATTCAGGTCGCCGACCTGCAAGTTCGCGACATTATGGTGCCGCGCTCACAGATGATGAGCATCAAGGCCAACCAGACGCCCAAGGAGTTTCTGCCCTCGATCATCGAGGCCGCGCACTCGCGCTATCCCGTGGTGGGCGAGAGCCTCGACGATGTGGTCGGCATTCTCCTGGCCAAGGATCTGCTGCCGCTGATCCTCTCGGGCGAACAGCCCAACTTCAATATCAAGGACCTGCTGCGCCCGGCCACCTTCGTGCCCGAGTCCAAGCGCCTCAACGTGCTGTTGCGTGAGTTCCGCGCCAACCACAACCACATGGCCGTGGTCATCGATGAGTACGGCGGCGTTGCCGGCCTGGTGACCATCGAGGACGTGCTGGAGCAGATCGTCGGCGATATCGAAGACGAGCACGACGTGGAAGAAGACAGCTACGTCAAACCGCTGCCCTCCGGCGACTTCCTGGTCAAGGCGCTGACGCCAATCGACAGTTTCAACGAAGCCTTCGACACCGAGTTCTCCGATGACGAGTTTGATACCGTCGGCGGCCTGGTGATGAGTGCCTTCGGCCACCTGCCCAAGCGCAACGAAGTGACCCAGATCGGCGAATTCCGCTTCCGCGTACTCAACGCCGACAGCCGCCGCATCCATCTGCTGCGTCTAAGCCCATTGGAGCGCAGCTAGCGCACCTGTGTCTGTAGGAGCCAGCTTGCTGGCGATCCGTACGAGATGATCGCCAGCAAGCTGGCTCTTATAAAAAAATAACTCATTGTTTTATATGGATAAATTAAATTCGCATAAAGACCTGTAGGAGCGGGCCATGCCCGCGAAACGCATCGCGGGCATGGCCCGCTCCTACAGGTACCTACACGCCGAAAGACGCAATTGCCCCAGTTTGCTGCGCGACAGCGCGGCGTCTGGACGACGGGGATCTGCTACACATCCCCGCGCATTCCGCTTTACCCTTGCGCCACCTCAATCCAAGGACCTGCATGCAATGCACTGGATAACCCGACCTGGCTGGCCCGGCAACCTTATCGCCCTGCTCGCTGGCGCCATCACGCCCCTGGCGCTGGCGCCTTATGACCTGTGGCCGCTGGCCATCCTCTCCATCGCCCTGTTCTACCTCGGCCTGCGTGACCTCACGCCGCGTCAGGCGACCCTGCGCGGCTGGAGTTATGGCTTTGGCCTGTTCGCCGCCGGCACCAGCTGGGTGTACGTGAGCATCCACGATTACGGCGCGGCCTCACCGCCCCTGGCGACATTCCTGACCCTGCTGTTTGTCGGCGGCCTGGGTCTACTGTTCGCCCTTAGCGCCTGGGTCTGGACACGCTGGCTACGCCGGGCTGAAGCACCGCTGGCCGATGCCCTGGCCTTCGCGGCCCTGTGGCTGGCGCAGGAAGCCTTCCGCAGCTGGTTTCTCACCGGTTTCCCCTGGCTGTACGCCGGTTACAGCCAGCTCGACGGTCCGCTGGCCGGGCTGGCTCCGGTGGGCGGCGTGTGGCTGCTGTCCTTTGCCCTGGCGCTGAGCGCCGCGCTGCTGGTGAATCTGGCGCAACTGCGCACACGCAAGGCGTTTCTCGCCATCGGCGTGGTGCTGTTAATCGCCCCGTGGATTGCCGGCCTTGCCCTCAAGAGCCACGCCTGGACCCAACCGCTGGGCGAGCGGCTAAGCGTGTCGGCCATGCAGGGCAATATCGAACAGAACATGAAGTGGGACCCCGAGCAGCTCAACGCGCAGCTCGCGCTGTACCGCGATATGACCTTCAGCGCCAAACCGACCGACCTGATCGTCTGGCCGGAAACCGCCATCCCGGTGCTCAAGGACCGCGCCCAGGGCTACCTGGGCATGATCAACCGCTTCGCCAATGAGCGAAATGCCGCGCTGATTACCGGCGTGCCGATTCGCCAGAGCAACGAGCGCGGTGAGCAGCGCTACTACAACGGCATCAGCGTAGTCGGTCAGGGCAGCGGTGATTACCTCAAGCAGAAGCTGGTGCCCTTCGGTGAATACGTGCCGCTACAAGAAGTGCTGCGCGGGTTGATCGCCTTCTTCAACCTGCCGATGTCGGATTTTGCCCGTGGCTCCGCCGAGCAAAGCCTGCTGCAGGCCAAGGGCCATTCAATTGCCGCGTTTATCTGCTACGAAGTGGTCTACCCGGAGTTTTCCGCCGGCCTGGCCGCGCAGAGCGACCTGCTGCTGACCATCAGCAACGACACCTGGTTTGGCCGCTCCATCGGCCCGCTGCAGCACCTGCAGATGGCGCAAATGCGCGCCCTGGAAGCCGGCCGCTGGATGATCCGCGCGACCAACAACGGCGTTACCGCGCTGATCGACCCACAAGGCCAGATCACCACCCAACTGCCGCAGTTCGAGCAAGGCGTGCTGTATGGCCAGGTTCAGCCGATGCAGGGGCTCACGCCTTATCTGCAGTGGCGCGGCTGGCCGATGCTGATCATCTGCCTGCTGCTATTCGCCTGGGCGCTGCTGGCCAGCCGTATGGCCAAGACGCTATAGAGACAACTAACTCGTAACCCACAAGGCGATGGAATGGCCGACTACCGCTTGGTGGGTTACGCAGCGCTCCAGCCCCGCATAGGCTTCCACATTGCGGCCATGCGCTGCTAACCCACCCTACAAAAGCGCCTATAAACGGCGAAAGAACCGGTAGAACTCGCGCAGCTCAGCCTGCGCGTCGCCGATACTGACCGGGGTGAAGCGCAGCGGATGGTGCGCCGGGCATTGCGCCAGGCGGCCCTGATCGAGCGGATGCAGCCAGCCGAGCAGCGGGTAACCGCCCATGCTCTGGTGATCGGCCTGGAGGATGATCGGCTGGCCATCCGGCGGCACCTGAATCGCGCCCCTCCCCACACCCAATGACCACTGCCGCACGGGCGGCTGCAAGGCCTCACCGAGCAGCCGCGCGCCCATGCGGTCGGAGTGTGGGCTGAGCTGCCAGGTCTGGGCGAAAAAGCCCTGCAACTGGTCTTCCTCAAAACTCGCCGCATCGCCGCCGGTGATCACCCGCAGCAAGGGTTTGCAGGCGTAATCCGGCAGATAGGGCCAGGGCACGCTGGCGCTGCGTGAGAAATGCGCGGTCCGGCAAGCCAACAGATCCCCGACCTGCAACGCCTGCCCCAACCCTTCACGCAGCTGCACGCTGACGCTGCCCAGCACCGGCGCGGCGATAAAGCCGCCGGCCACCGCCAGGTAGGCACGCTGGCCCCTGCGGGCAAAGCCCAGGCGCAGCAGCTGGCCTTTGCGCAACGGCAGGCGCGCCCACAACGGCTGCGGCTGATCATCCACACTCAGCGGCGCCTGGGCACCACAGACCGCCACCCAGGTGTCGACCTCAGCCTGCAACTCGATGCCGCCCAGGGCGATTTCCAGCAGCGGCGTACCCCAGGGATTGTTCAGCAGACGATTGGCCCAGGCCGCGCCATGCCAATCCAGCGGCCCCGCTGGCGATACGCCCAGGTGTTGCCAGCCGCGCCGCCCGCCATCTTGCAGCAGGCTCTGCGGCCCAGGCTTGAGCACCCGCAGGCCGCTCACAGCAGCCCGCCTTCGCGGATAAAGTCGCGCTCATCAATGCTGCGAAAACGCACCCGCTCACCCAGCGCCAGCGGGCATGGCGGCGTTCGCGCAGCGTCGAACAGCGACCAGGGGCAACGGCCGATCAAGTGCCAGCCGCCAGGCGAGCTGTGCGGGTAGATCGCCGTCTGCCGCTCGGCAATTGCCAGGCTCCCGGCCGGTACGGCAATGCGTGGGGTGGCGCGGCGCGGCAACGCCAGGCGCGCGTCCAGCTCACCGAGGTAGGCAAAGCCTGGGGCAAAACCAATCGCGCCGACGCGGTACTCGGTCGCGGCATGCAGTTCGATCACCTGGGCGCTGCTCAGCTGACAGAGCTGGGCAACCTCCGCGAGGTCTTCACCGTTATACAAGATCAGGATTTCATGCAGCCTCCCGGCCTGCGCGACAAAAGGGTCGGCCAACCAGCGCTCCAGCAGCGGCTTGAGCCGCTCGGCCAGCTCCAGGTGATCGGTACGCATCAGGTCATAGTGCAGCAGCAGGCTGGTCCAGCCCGGCACCAGGTCGGTGAGGTCCTCGCCCAGCTCGCCACGGATGCGCTCGGCCAGCAGGGCGATCCGTTGTGGCAGCTGCGCATCCGGCTGCTCGGCCAGCACCAGCAGCAGCGCTTCGGCACCGGCCGGTTCGAGGCGGATCATAAGGCGTCCAGGCTGGCCCGCAAACGCCGCAGCACGGCCAGTGAGTCGGCGTTATCACCATGCACGCACAGGCTGTCGGCGCGCAGTTGCAGCGGCTTGCCATCGATATCGGCAAACGGCTCACCACGGGCAATCGCCAGGGCCTGCTGAAATATCCGCTGCGGATCATGGTGCACAGCGCCGCTCAAACGCCTCGGTGCCAACTGCCCATCGGCCAGGTAAGCGCGGTCAGCAAAGGCCTCGAACATCAGCGGCACATCGGCAGCATCGGCCAGGCGCAGTTCGCGGCTGTTGTCGGCCAGGGCCAGCACCATCAGCGGCAAGCCCTTGCGGTAACGGGCGCAGGCCTCCAGCACCGCATTGAACAGCGCATCGTCACGCACAAGATCGTTGTATAACGCACCATGGGGCTTGACGTAGGCCAGCTGGGTGCCGGCCGCGCGGCAGAAGGCTTCCAGCGCGCCGAGTTGATACAGCACCAGCGCGGTGACCTCCTCTGGCGAGCAGGCGATATGCCGACGGCCAAAACCGAGCAAATCCGGGTAGGCCGGGTGCGCGCCAATGCTCACCCTATGCTGCACCGCCAGGGCGACGGTGCGCTGCATGGTCATTGGGTCGGATGCATGAAAACCGCACGCCAGATTGGCCTGATCAACCAGCGGCATGGCATGCACGTCATCGCCCATGCTCCACACGCCGAAGCTTTCACCCATGTCGCAATTCAGCAGGATTTTTTTCATGGCCCCAAGCTTAGAGCCACACACAGAGCGGCACCAGTGCGAATACAACCCGCGCCACGCTCTCGCCAACGACGGATTGCATTGAACGATGGCTCTCGGGTCTCTCGTAACGGGCCATGCCCGCGATACTTCTGGCAAGCCCGTAGCCTGGATAAGCCTAGGCGCAATCCGGGATGACAACCCCGGATTGCGCCTAGGCTTATCCAGGCTACGACTGAGTTTGGGAAGTTGACTGTCGCAACGCAGTTAATAGTCAAAGCTGCAGTAGTTGAAGCGGCTCCTTGGGAATACAGCAGCAGGCCAGAATCTGCCCGGCTGGCAGGGCCAGCGCCGGCTGCTGGCGCCATTCCACTTCGCCCTTGCAGACCAGGCGGCAGCTGCCGCAATGCCCGCCCCAGCAATCCGCCGCCAGCTCCACGCCCTGCTCATGCAGGGCATGCAACAGGCTCGGCTGGCCGTTGTAGTCCAGCGTTTCACCCTGCCATTCGAGGGCGAACTGCCCGGCACCGGCACCGAGAGCGCCCGCACCGAAGGCTTCCCAGTGCACCCGTGCATCAGGCAAACCCAGGTCGCTCAGATGCGCTAAACAAGCCTTAAGCAAGGCATCACCGGCGCAGATAAACACTTCGCTGTCGGCCGTAACGATCTCACTCAAACGCTGGCGATCCAGCCACCCCTGCCAAGCTGAGGGAGCCTGACTGTCACGGCTAAGCGCCGGGCGATAGTCGAATGCCGGATGCGCGGCAGCCAGCGCCAGCAGCTCCTGGTGATAGGCCAGCGCCGCCTGGTCACGGCCGCCATAGAGCAAGGTCAGGCGGCGACCAGCGGGACGCTTGAGCCAGGCATGCAGCATGGCGCGCATCGGCGTGATGCCGACGCCGCCGGCAATCAGTACCAGGTGTGGGCCGTGTTGCGGCTCTAGGGTGAAGTGCCCGGCCGGCGGCAGAATGCGCAGCGAGCGCCCCGGCAGGGCCTGTTCGGCCAGCCATTGGCTCATGCGACCCAGCGCTTCGCGCTTGATACACAGCTGATACTGCCAAGGCCGAGCGTGCCAGGCCGCCAGGGAATAGCAACGGCGCATGGGCCGCGAGCCGGGCGGCTGGGCAAGAATGGTGAGGAATTGCCCAGGCGCGAAACGCGGTAACGGCAAGCGCCAGGGATGCACCAATTCCAGATGCAGCAGGTCCTCGCTCAGCCATTGACTGCGGCGAATGCGCAGCCGCCGGCCCAGGCGTTGCTGGCGGCCCTGCCACCAGAGCCACAGGCCGTGCAGGCTGATGGCTAGAGTCGCCAGCGCGCCGAGCAGGCTCAGACCGATCAGCAGCGCGGCGAGGTAGATCATCCTAGTGTGCGGCTTAGAGTGCGGCGCGGCGGCGCGACTGCCACCAGCCCCACACACCGGTCAGGCCAAGCAGAGCCAGGGTGAAACCGAGCACGTCGATCCACACCCACTCGCCGCTCTTGCCGAAAAACGCCTTGCCGGTGTGCATATCCATCACCAGCTTGCCGATGGTGTAAGGCTTGGCCACTTCACCTTGGGCGGCCAGCAGCGCTGCATTGCCGGCCCAGGCGTTCCAACTCAGGCCATCGCGGCTTTGCATTGCGCCCATATCCTTGACGCTGGCCATCAGCTGGCCGCCAGCCAGGCGACTGATGCCGTGCACATCGCCTTCCAGGCGCAGCTCAAGCTGCTCACCCTGCAGTTGGTACAGGCCCATCTTGCTGGCAACCCACAGGCTGTCGCCCTCGCTCAGCAGCTGGCGCACTTCGACATCGGCCTGGCGTTGCGGCTTTTCATCCGCCTGCTGCACGAACAAACCCTGTTGGCTACCCAGCCACAAACGCCCATCGGCGGCCTGGGCCACGCTGCGCAGATCAAGCTCCTTCTCCATGGGCATGGATAACCAGTTAATCGGCATATCCTTGATGCCCAGGCTCTTCTCGTGTGCAAGAAAGATGGCGGTAACACCGACGATAAACATCGGCAGGGCCAGCAGCACCCCACTCCACAGGTGAATTTGACGGCTCGACATAGCGATTAACTCCTCAGGGTTACCAGCGCATTTCCAGGCTCATGCTGTACAGCGGCTCAGAATACTGTTGGGTGACTTCACGGTTTTTCAGCGACCCGTCAGCGTTGTATGCACGCTTTTCCTGGTCTTTTTGGGCCTGGCCGATATTTTCGGCGGCCAGGCGCAAGGTCATGTCGTTCGTCAAGTTGGCGTTGACGAACAGATCGAAATACTCGACTTCAGAGGTACGGGTGCTTTCGCCGCTATTGCCGATTTCATCGTCGAAATCACCGGCCTTGTTCCAGCTGCCGCCCACCGTCAGCACCGTGGCCGGAATGCGGTATTCCAGGCCGACGTTGGCCAGGTAACCGGGTTGCTGCTTGAAGCGGCGCTTCTCGCCTGTGGCCTGGTCCTTCACTTCGGAATCCAGCCAGCTGTAACCAGCCGTACTGCTCAGGCCGTCGATGCCCAGCCAGCCGAGGTCGCTGGAAAGCTCCAGTTCGGCACCCCAGAGTTTGCCGTCGCCAGTGTTGCGGGTCTGCTTGTAGTACTCGCCATCGTTATTGTCGAGGAAGGTCACCTCCTCCATCAGGTGCTTGATGTCGCGGCGGAACAGGTTGAGGCCAACCAGGCCGGCGTTGTCGGCCAGGTAGTGCTCCAAGCCCAGGTCATAGCCCAGGGACTCCTCAGGCTGCAGCGCCGGGTTGCCGACCTTGTTCGGGTCGGCGATGGTGCCGCTCTTGCTGTCGACCATCGGCGTGATGTCATCGAACTTCGGCCGCCGCACCGTGCGCGCCACGCTGCTGCGCAAGGCCCAGGCCTCGGCCAGGTTCCAGCGGTAATGCAGTGACGGCGCAAAGTGCTCTTCACGACCATCGGCTTCGCTGCCAGGGATCGAGCTTTCCAGCTCGGAACTTTCCCAGCGCAGGCCCGGCTGTAGATGATGTTTGTCGTTGATCCGCCAGGTGTCGCTGACGTACAGATCGAGGCGCTTTTCTTCTAGTTTGTACTGGCCGTTGGCCTCCGGCTTAGGCACTGCGTTGATGACCCTGTGCTTGTCACGCTCGCGGTTCTTCACGCTGTAGTCGAAACCGGCCAGCAGCTCGTGGTCATCGCGCCAGTGGGTCAGGCTCTGGCCGAACTGCCACTCGCGGTCGCTCTTGTCTTCGTCTTCGGTCTCCAGCTTGTCCAGCTTGCCGTTGGCCTTGTAGGCCTGCTTGAACTTGCGCTTCTGATCGTCCAGGTCCCGTATGCTGAAATGGCTGTCGAGCTGCAGATCCTCGGCCAGCGGCCGTTCCCAGCCCAGGCTCAGACCGAGGTTGCGGCTGTTCATCAGCTCTTTCTCGGACTCAGTGCCGTTGCCGGTGCCGTCAGCCTTGAATTTGAGTTTGTCCTTGTTGCGGTGCATTTCACTGTCGAGCAGCAACAGGTCGACATTGAGCATGTCACCGCCCTCGCTTTGCCAGCCCCAGTGTGGGGTCAGGAAGTTTTCAAAGAAGCGTTTGTTATCACGCTCCTGCTGACGCGCACCGGCTACACCCGCAGCGTTATAGATCACTGTGTCCTTGAGCTGGGGTAGGCTACGGGTCTGTCGCCCACCGCTGATCAGCCACTGCTGACGCAAGTCGGCCTCGCCCCAGCTGAACTGCGCACTGCCGTCCATCGGGCGTTGATCGCCGCTGGCTGCGCCGAGAATTACCTTGCGCTGCTCAGTGCTGCGCTTCTTCAGGATGATATTGAGGGTGCCGCCAATGCCCTGGGCGTCCATCTGCGCGGTGGGCGAGCGGAGAATCTCGACGCGGTCGATCATCGCCATGGGGATCTGGTCGAGCTGTACTTCGCGCTTCTCGCCGCTGTCCGGCATGCGCCGGCCATCCAGCAACACCTGGGTGTATTCCTTGTCCATACCGCGCAGACGCAGGTCCTTGTTCTCGCCTGGGGCACCACCGAAATACATGCCGGTCTTGCGGCGCAGAGCATCTCCGAGGCTACCGTTGCCCGAACGGCGCAGCTCCTCACCGTCGATCACCACCTTGGGCGCAACTGACTGGCGACGTTCTTCAGTGGCGATGCGCACACCATCCACACGCATGGTCGGCAATGCCGTGACGCCACTATCGGCAGCCTGGGCGGCCAACGGCGAAAGCGTCGCCAGCGCCAGCAATGACAACAAGCGCGGCTGCGCCTTAAGACTGAACGGCCATTGCTGCTGCATAAGAACCTCCCCAGGAAAATGAGGCGCGATTCTAATTGCCAATCAATCGTATTACCAAGTGAATTTAAACTTCATTTGGTAATACATAACACCGCTGAAGGCCGCAGGTCAGTAGCTGTGGCGGTGGTAGCAGCCTTCTGTGCCCACCGTGCTGATTGCAGCTATGCGGGCCTTGTACTGAATACACCCTCCCAGAAACGCAAACCCCGCCGAAGCGGGGCCTGCCTAACAACAGCGTGGACTTACAGGTAGAACGACTTCAGCGGCGGGAAGCCGTTGAACTCCACGGCGCTGTAGCTGGTGGTGTAAGCACCGGTGGACAGCCAGTAGATGCGGTCACCAATGGCCAGGTTGAGCGGCAGGCCGTACTTGTAGTTCTCGTACATGATGTCGGCGCTGTCGCAGGTGGGACCTGCGATCACCACTTCCTCCATCTCACCCTTCTTCTCGGTGTAGAGCGGAAACTTGATCGCCTCGCCCATGGTTTCGATCAGGCCGCTGAACATGCCCACGTCGACATACACCCAACGCTCGACGGCGGTACGCGATTTACGCGCAACCAACACCACTTCGCTGACCAGAATGCCGGCGTTGGCAATCAGCGAGCGGCCCGGCTCAAGAATGATTTCCGGCAGGTCATCACCGAAGTCTTCTTTAAGGAAGCGGATGATTTCCTCGGCGTAGGTTTCCAGGCTGTTGGTGCGGGTGATGTAGTTGGCCGGGAAGCCGCCGCCCATATTGATCAGCTTGAGTTCGATGCCGTCTTCTTCTTTCAGGCGCTCGAAGATCACTTTGACCTTGGCAATCGCCGCGTCCCAAACCGATATGTCGCGCTGCTGTGAGCCAACGTGGAAGGAGATGCCGTACGGCACCAGACCCAGGTCACGGGCGAGGATCAGCAGGTCCATGGCCATATCGGTTTGGCAGCCGAACTTGCGCGACAGCGGCCAATCAGCCGTGGTCGAGCCTTCAGTGAGGATGCGCACATAAACTTTCGAGCCCGGCGCGGCTTTAGCGATATTGCGCAGGTCAGCTTCTGAATCGGTAGAGAACAGACGCACGCCCTTTTCAAAGAAGTAGCGGATGTCCTTGGATTTCTTGATGGTGTTGCCGTAGCTGATACGGTCGGCACTGACGCCGCGATCCATCACTTTGTCCAGCTCATAGATCGAGGCGATGTCGAAGCTGGAGCCTTTCTCCTTAAGCAGGTCGATGATCTCGACCGCAGGGTTGGCCTTGACCGCGTAGTAGATTTTGGCGAAATCGAAACCGGCGCGCAGGTCATCGTAGGCCTGGCTGATGATCGCGGTATCGATCACCACAAATGGGGTTTCCTGGGTGTCGGCGAACGCCTTCATGCGCTGAAAGGTGGCGGGTGCGTAATAATCTTCGACCTTGATCGACATGCTCGGACTCCAGTTGGCAGAACCAGTTAAAACATTTCAGTCAAGTAACCCTAGCACTCGCTAGCCATTACTCGGCCTTAAGGGATGCCCGGCGGCATAGCCGCACAGGCAGAACGTCTGATCAGTATCCCCACTTTGGTTCGCCTACTTCCCAAGGCATGTCGCCGAGTACTTCAAGAATTCGTTGACGACCTGCTGCGCGTCGGCCCTACCGCGTTAAAAACAGGCTCGGAATACTCATTTACACCAGTAAACTCCGCTTCCTCGCCTGTTTTTGCCTTGTAGGACTCTAGCTCGCGAGCTCGTAAAACAAATTCTAGGGTCTCTCGTCGTCAGTACTTGAGCCGGATGGATCGTTGCCAGCATGGACGTTCGGGCGCGAACTTTAGGGCCATGGGGTGCTGAGATCAATCAAAAAATGCCGTACTTTTGACCCGCTCTGTCGCCTTATTGATTGATCGTTTTATATTCAAAACAAAACGTCAGGAATGCTGCACAAAGCGCAAAAAATCAGTGGTTTTGCCCTCTGACTACAGGTCGCCGCGCGAACCGGCGTTTACCGTTATAATCGCCGCCTTTTTTGACAGACCGACTATTCAGTCGACGGGTTCTCGCACAATGACCATCCAGGCCGCCGAAGTCGCCAAACGCCGCACGTTCGCGATCATCTCCCACCCCGACGCCGGTAAGACCACCATTACCGAGAAGCTGCTGCTGATGGGCAAGGCGATTGCCGTGGCCGGCACGGTGAAGTCGCGTAAATCCGACCGCCATGCCACCAGCGACTGGATGGAAATGGAAAAGCAGCGCGGTATCTCCATCACCACCTCGGTGATGCAGTTCCCCTACCGCGACCATATGATCAACCTGCTCGACACCCCCGGCCACGAAGATTTCTCCGAAGACACCTACCGCACCCTGACTGCAGTAGACAGCGCCCTGATGGTGCTCGACGGCGGTAAAGGCGTTGAGCCGCGCACCATCGCCCTGATGGACGTATGCCGCCTGCGCGACACGCCCATCGTCAGCTTCGTCAACAAGCTCGACCGCGACATCCGCGACCCGATTGAGTTGCTCGACGAGATAGAAGCGGTGCTGAAGATCAAGGCCGCTCCCATCACCTGGCCGATAGGCTGCTACCGCGACTTCAAGGGTGTGTACCACCTGGCCGATGACTACATCATCGTCTACACCCCTGGCCACGGCCACGAGCGCACCGAAACCAAGATCATCGAAAAGCTCGATTCCGATGAAGCCCGCGCCCACTTGGGCGACGAGTACGAGCGCTTTATCGAACAGCTGGAGCTGGTCCAGGGCGCCTGCCACGAGTTCGATCAGCAGGAGTTTCTCGACGGTCAACTGACACCAGTGTTCTTCGGCACCGCCCTGGGCAACTTCGGCGTCGACCATGTGCTCGATGCGGTGGTCGACTGGGCACCCAAGCCCCTGGCCCGGGTGGCCAACGAGCGCACCGTGGAACCGGTAGAAGAAAAATTCAGCGGCTTCGTGTTCAAGATCCAGGCGAACATGGACCCCAAGCACCGCGACCGCATTGCCTTTATGCGCATCTGCTCGGGCAAATACAGCCAGGGCATGAAGATGCGCCATGTGCGCACCGGCAAGGACGTGCGCATCGGCGACGCCCTGACCTTCTTCTCCAGCGAGCGCGAAATGCTGGTTGAGGCCTACGCCGGCGACATCATCGGCTTGCACAACCACGGCACCATCCAGATCGGCGACACCTTCACCGAAGGTGAGGCCCTGGGCTTTACCGGCATCCCGCACTTCGCCCCGGAACTGTTCCGCCGCGTGCGCCTGAAGGACCCGCTGAAATCCAAGCAACTGCGCCAGGGCCTGCAACAGCTGGCCGAGGAAGGCGCGACCCAGGTCTTCTTCCCCGAGCGCAGCAACGACATCATCCTCGGCGCGGTCGGTGTGCTGCAGTTCGACGTGGTCGCCAGCCGCTTGAAAGAAGAATACAAGGTCGAGTGCGGCTACGAGCCGATCACCGTCTGGTCGGCGCGCTGGATCGATTGCGCGGACAAGAAGAAGCTTGAGGAATTCTCCAACAAGGCCGTAGAAAACCTCGCCCTGGATGGCGGCGGCCACCTCACCTACCTGGCCCCAACGCGGGTCAACCTGGCGCTGATGGAAGAGCGCTGGCCGGATGTGAAATTCCGCGCGACGCGCGAGCATCATTAAGGGGTTGCACTACCCTGTGTAGGAGCCAGCTTGCTGGCGATCAGCTTATCTACAGATCGCCAGCAAGCTGGCTCCTACAACCGAACGCAGGGAGCTTCTGGAATGGAGTCCAGCCTCTTCAACCACCGCAGCCACGCCCTGCGGGCAGGTCGTTTCTCCGAATCAGGCAGAAGCTACCTACTGACGGCAGTAACCCATGAACGCCAGCCGATATTCAGTGACTGGCATGCCGCTCGCCTGGTTATCTTTGAAATGCGTGCCGCACACGACGCAAAGCTCGTTGAGTCACTTGCCTGGGTGTTAATGCCGGATCATTTGCATTGGCTGGTCACGCTTGGGGACATCCCTTTAGAGACGCTGATGCAATCCATGAAATCGCGCAGTGCTATTTCCATCAACAACACTCGCAACCATCACGGAAAGCTTTGGCAGAAGGGTTTTTATGACCGAGCCATGCGGCGGGAGGATGACTTGCAAAGCATGGCCCGCTATATCGTCGCAAACCCTTTGCGGGCAGGACTTGTCAAACACATCGGTGACTACCCGCTGTGGGATGCCATATGGCTATGAATCACAGTTTCGCTGGCGATCACTTTTCCCTGCGAGAGCTGATCGCCAGCAAGCTGGCTCCTACAAGCAACACAGCGGCGTATGATGCCCCCATGCACCTGATCGACACCCACACCCACCTGGACTTCCCCGACTTTGACACCGACCGCAGCGAGCTTCTAAAGCGTTGCCGCGATAGTGGCGTCGAGCGGCTGGTGGTGTTGGGTGTGCATCAAGCCAACTGGCAGCGTGTCTGGGATCTGGTACAAACCGAAGACAGCCTGTACGCCGCCCTTGGCCTGCACCCGGTCTACCTTGATGAACATCGCCCGGAGCATCTGAGCGAGCTGCGCGGCTGGCTGACACGCTGTGCCGGCCACCCCAGGCTCTGCGCCGTGGGTGAGATCGGTCTGGACTACTTTCTTGAACAGCTGGACCGCGCACAGCAGCAACAGCTATTCGAAGCGCAGCTCAAACTGGCTGTCGAGTTCGAACTGCCCGCCCTGCTGCATGTGCGCCGTGCCCATGCGGCGACCATCGCCACGCTGAAACGCCTCAAGCCCCCACGCGGCGGCATAATCCATGCCTTTGCCGGCAGCACTGAAGAAGCCCGCGAATACCTCAAGCTGGGTTTCAAGCTCGGCCTGGGCGGAGCTCCCACCTGGCCGCAGGCATTGCGCCTGCGCAAAGTGGTGGCGCAACTGCCGCTAGACGCCATCGTGCTGGAAACCGACGCCCCGGACATGGCTCCCGCTATGCACCCCAACCAGCGCAACAGTCCGGAACATCTACCGGCTATCTGCACGGCGCTCGCCGAACTACGCGGCATCAGCGCCGAGGAGCTGGCCTGCGCCAGCAGCAACAACGCAGCCGAGTTGTTTGGCTGGAATAGCTAAGCCTGGCTGAGGCTCATAAAAAAGCCCGCCAACGTGGCGGGCTTAGCTCAAGTGAGCTGCAAATCAGACGCGGAACGCCCCAATCAGCTGCTTCAAGCGCGCCACCAAACCGGACAGCTCGCGGCTGGCCTGTTCGGTCTGGCTGGCACCTTCGGCGGTACGTTCGCCAGCCTGGCTGATTTCAACAATGTTCTGGTCGATATCGTGGGCCACAGCCGTCTGTTCTTCGGCGGCAGTAGCGATCTGCTGGTTCTGATCGACGATCATGCCCACCGCGCCGAGGATATTCTCCAGCGCCTGTTGCACCTTGCCCGACTCACTGACGGTGGTGTCGGCCATCTTGTGGCTGGCGCTCATGGCCTTGACCGCCGCACCCACGCCGCTTTGCAGTTTGGCAATCATCGCCTCGATTTCTTCGGTGGATTGCTGGGTACGCTTGGCCAGGTTGCGCACCTCATCGGCCACCACGGCAAAACCGCGCCCCTGCTCACCGGCCCGCGCGGCCTCAATGGCGGCGTTGAGCGCAAGCAGATTGGTCTGTTCAGCAATACCCTTGATCACGTCCAGCACCTGGCTGATCGAAGCGCTGTCGCTGGCCAGCTTGTTGATCACCACCACCGACTGGTCGATCTCACCGGCCAACCGCTGGATGCTGCCCACTTGGGACTCAACCAGCGCGCGACCGCTGACCGTCTCATCATTCACGCTCTGTGCACTGCCCACTGCGGCAGCGGCGCTGTGCGCCACCTCCTGGGCGGTGGCGGACATTTGATTCATCGCAGTAGCGATCTGATCAATCTGCCCACGCTGGCCGGCAACGGCCTGGTTACTTTCTCCGGAAACCTGCTGCACACGGTCCGCCTGACACTCGACCTCAACCACGGTCTGGCCCACGCGCTCGATCAGCTGGTGAATCTTGCTCACCGTCTCATTGAACACCTGGCCCAGTTCACCCAATTCATCGTGGCTCTGCGCCTTGAAGCTGACGGTCATATCGCCAGCGGCCACCTGGTTCATCACCTGACCAAGCTTTTTCAGGGTGGTGCGGATCGACACATAGAAGCCGCCGTACAGGTAAACGATCAGCAGGAACACCACCACCAGGGCCGCGACCAGCAGCACCATCTGCGTACGGTTTTCCTCCAGGCGCACCTGCAGCTGCTTGTCGAGGAACACCAGCACCGCATCATTGAGCTGATAGGTCTGCTCCATGGCGCCGCTGATATCCGCGTAGAACTGCGCCCAAGGAGTGTCCAGCGAGTCGGCGACAACCACCTTGTCCTCAAACACCACCACAGTGGTTTTCAGGGTTTCCAGGCTGCTTGCGGCCTGACTGGCCAACTCCGTACGGGCCTGCGCACTGCTGTTGAGCGATGCTTGCAGGTTCAGGCCGTAATCGCCATGCAGTTTTTCCAGCTCCAGCAACAGTTCATCAAAGGCGGTGCTGGCCGATGAGTTGAGAAAGCCCTGGGCCAGCGAGTAGGCGCCTACCGCGCGACCTTCGCTAAGAACGGCGGTGACTTTGGGCGTGCCCACGGTGACCAGCTCGACCATCTGCCGCACGGCGCCCTGACGGTCCTGGCTCAGCCCCGCTTGAGCAGCCACCAGCTTGATAAATACCTGGGAACTACCCAGCAGCTTTTCGGCCAGGGCGATCTTGCCTTGCAGCGAAGTCTCGGCCTGTACGGCGGCCAGTTCGGCAATCAATTGATCGCGTTTGTTATTGAACTCCTCGATCTGCTCAGACTCATGCACCACGGCGGCCATGCTCTGCAACGCTTCGCCGATGCTGCCTTGCAGCTTGACCAGCCGCGTTTCAAGATCACCCGCCTGACCGGACTGGCCGATCATCGCGTTGACCTCGGTGAGGTCGACAAAGTCCTCAAGACTACGACGCAGCGTCAGGCTATCGCCGAGCAGATCGATGCTCTCGAGAGCCGCCTGGGTACTGATGAACTGCCGGTAAGAGTCACGCACCAGGTAGAAGTTGGTGACCAGCATGGGCAGAAAGAACAGCACACTGATCAGGCTGAACTTCATGCCGAAGCTAAGGCGATTCATTAGCGCGATGGCCGGATACAACACGGTCTTCACAGGACGTCTCCAGTTCTAATTATTGTCGTGTAAGGTTACAAAGCGGCCGTGCAGAATCTCAAACGGCGGCCTATATGTCCCTCGCTGCTCGACCTGCGGCATTTGCATCAGCGGGATAAATACGGGCAAATTTGTGTGATCAATATCACAAAGCAACGGTCGAGCATGGCGTCATGTATACCTCTTATCGACCCCAACCTCTGTAAATTAAGGTAAATGATGCGCACACAACTAAAGCTGGGCATTGATCTGGGTGGCAGCAAAATCGAAATAATCGCCTTGGTAAACGGTCAGCAAGTCTTGCGCCGCCGCGCACCAACGCCGCAGGGCGATTACCAGAAAACCCTCACCCTGATTGCCAGCTTAGTTGAAGATTGCGAGCGCGAACTGGGCAGCGGCGGCAGCGTCGGTGTCGGCATCCCCGGCACCCGCTCCCCCGACCATGGCCGGGTCAAGAATGCCAACTCGCAATGCCTGATCGGCAAGGATCTGCAAGCCGACCTTGAGCAACGCCTACAGCGCCCAGTACGCCTGGCCAATGACGCCGACTGCTTTGCCCTTTCAGAAGCTTGCGATGGTGCAGGCGAAGGTGCCGTGAGTGTTTTCGGCGTTATTCTCGGCACCGGCGTTGGTGGCGGCCTGGTAATGCGCCAGCAACTGCTTAGCGGGCCGAATGCCATCGCCGGCGAGTGGGGGCACAACCCGCTGCCCTGGCGACGCAATGAGGATGGTCCGAGCCGGCGCTGTTATTGCGGCCAGGATGACTGCATCGAAACTTTTCTCAGTGGCCCCGGCTGGGCGGCACGAAGCGGCCTGGGCCTAAACGCTGGGGAGTTGGTGCGAGCGGCAGACGCCGGCGATACACATGCGCAACAGGCAGTGGCTCGCTATTGCGACCAGTTGGCGCGCGGTTTGGCATCAGTGATCAACCTGATTGATCCGCATGTGATCGTGCTGGGCGGAGGCCTGTCCAACAACACCGCGCTTTACTCCCAGGTAGTGCCACTGCTGCCGCGCTATGTGTTCTCCGATCAGGTCAATACACGCCTGTTACAGGCCAAGCACGGCGACTCCAGCGGCGTGCGCGGCGCGGCCTGGCTGTGGAACGAATAATTAGATCATCTACCAGTCATATGTTGAGTCGCCCCTAACAGCTATACGGTGCATGAAGTGCAGTAATACGTAGGGTGGGTTAGGCGCGAACCGGAATCAGGAAATCCCATCGAATCTCCGTGCGCCGTAACCCACCAAGGCGATCTACCGACAAACCGCAATGGTGGGTTACGCGGCGCACGAATTGCTTGGAACACCCTATAATCTCGTCCCAGTGCCGCTAACCCACCCTACAAAGGCGGCCTGCATCACAGTCTTGAGACATGGCCAATAGCTAGCTTTAGAGAAGCAGAGTCCACACGGCAAACCCCGCGTACCAAAATACTGCGGCGCGCACCAACAGTTGCCAAAGGCCATCCAGACTGCTGACACCGACCTCGCCCATCACCGGTTCCGGCGTCTCGCCAGCAGCCCGCGCAGTAATAATCGCCAACTGCGCCGCGCTGATGTCCCAGCTAAGCAGTTCGTGCAGCAAGGCCCGGCTGACCCCGGCAAAGTTGCCCACCAGGGCAAAGCTGGCGGCGAGTACACGCACCGGCAACCAGTCGAAACCATGACGCACCTGCACGGCAGCCTCACGCAAGGCCGGCAGAGTCGCATGTTCGCTGACCAGGGCGACCAGCCGATACGCCAGCGCCGCCAATGGCCCCAGCAACGCATACCAGAAGATCACTGCAAAGAAGCTCTGATAGGCCTGCCACACCAGATGGCCCTGTACGCGCTGGAGCAATTCGCCTTCTTCATCCGCCTCTAGCGCCAAATCACGCCGCGCCACCAGATAGGCCGCTTCGGCATCCTCACGGCGCCAACTGTCGCGAAACGGCCCAAGCGCAGCGAGCAAATCACCGCGCCCCAGGCTGTAAATCACCACCAACAGATGCACCGGCAACGCCAGCCAACCGTAAGCCACAGGCTCCAGCACCAGCAGAATCAGCCCAAGAGCAAGCAACGGCAGCACGGCCAGCACGGCCAGCGCCAGCCAGGGCCGCTCAGCCCACTGCGGCTTGCCCTCAATAGCCGTCAGTAACCGCAGCCAGGGGCCATCGTGTTGAATGGGTTTACGCCAGGACGAAAACTTCTCGACCCACAGCACCAGCAGTAGCACCAAAAAATTCATATCAGTTCCTTATCTTGCTGCAATGCCAGGCGCACGCGCTGCCAGTCGAATGCCGGGCCGGGGTCGGTCTTACGGCCTGGGGCGACATCACTATGACCACAAATGTGCTCCAGGGTGATGGCTGGGTAAGCCGCTTGCAGCTGCCGAATCAGCTCAATCAGTGCAGCATACTGCGCCGCCGTGAACGGCAAATCATCAGTGCCTTCAAGCTCGATACCCAGGGAAAAATCATTACAGTTTTCCCGCTCGGCAAACCGCGATACGCCGGCATGCCAGGCACGCTCGTTACAGGAGACGAATTGCGTAACAACGCCATCACGCTCGATAAAGAAATGCGCGGACACCCGCAGGCTGGCAATGCTGGCGAAATAGGGATGCTCATCCACATCCAGACGATTCTGAAAAAACGCCTGCACCTTGCCTGTACCAAACTGCCCAGGCGGCAGGCTGATGTTATGGATCACCAACAGAGAAACTTCGCCCAGCGGCCGCTGATTGAAGTTCGGCGATGGACAGCGCTGGATGCCATCGCACCAGCCACTGTAAGGGTCCAGCTGCATAAAGACTCCTTGAACGAGCCACCACTCTAGCAGGCCGTTGAAAAACTACCTACGTTGCCATCGCGGCGTGAAAGGACGAATCCGAGCTCAAAATGCAGATACAACAACGCCGCCTGGGCCATACCCCGGCGGCGTTGTGGTGACGCATCAATGCAAGTCGATCAAGCGCCCTTGAGTTTGCGCAGATTGCCGATCACCGACTCCAGCGCCCGATCAAACAGCAGCGCATCATCGAGCAGGCGAATCGCATTGCGGCGGAACTCTACGGCCAGGCCCATACGGGTTTTTTCCAGCACTTTCATGCCAGTGCGATTGACGAAGATGTACTTGCCGGTTGGCTTGATCACCGCCGCCAACTTGCAACGCAGCTTGTGCTCATCATCTTCCTGAAACTCGACCCAGCTACCAACCCGCAGGTTATCGACCTGCAGCAGCGACTCATCGTCGTCCGGCAGGCTGGCTTCCGGCTCGGCGGCGCGCAGCTCGCCCGGTGCCAGCAGAATAATTTCCTCCACCACCTCAACCATTGCCGGCTCTTCAATCGCGTCCGCAGCCGGCAGCTCCAGCAATGGCAACTCAATACCGACCTCGGCCAGCGCAGCGCGCTTCTCTTCGTCGACGTCAACACGTGCAGGTGCATCACCCTGTGGATTTTCTTCCGGCAGGCTGCGTTTGAAGCGCTGGAAGGCCTGCACATGCAAAGCTTCCAACTGGCTGAAGAATTCACCGGTGGAGAACGGATCAAACGCCGCACTGGCCATACCTTCACGCAGCGCTTTAAGCAGCCCTGGCACCATCTCCAGCAGACGCATACGCGCTTCTGGCTCTTCGTGCAGCTCAACACTCCAGACCAGATCATCCATGGTCGCCAGAGCGGCTTGCCACTGCGCCGACTCAACGCCGTGCTTCAGACAGGTCAACATCAGCACCTTGCTCCAGGCTTCCTGCAGCAGACGCACCACCACTTCCGGCAGGGTCTTGCCGAGCAACCGCTCATTGAGTGCCTGTTCGACTTCACGGCGCGCCATTGCAGCCTTGGCACTGCCTTCTTCGGCATCGCGAGTGCGCTGCTCAAGCAGCTCGCTACGACGGCGCTCGTCACCGGTAAAGGCCAGAAACTCTGCCAACAGCTCGGAGAAGATCACCGGGTCATCAACAAAGTCATTAAGCAGGCGCTGCACCACTTGTTCGATCTTCTGATACAGGCTGTCGCGCTGCGCATCGTCCTGCTCACCCCACCCCAGGGCGGCAGAGGCAATTTCATTTAGCAGGCGACGGGCCGGATGGCTACCACGGCTGAAGAAGGTCTTGTCGATCACCGCCACTTTCAGCATCGGTATCTGCAGACGGCCAATCAGCGCCTTGAGCGAGTCCGGTAGGGTGCGATCATCGAGAATAAATTCGAAGAGCATCGACACCAGGTTGATAACGTCTTCATCAACCTCACCGACCACCCGAGCCTTGCCGGCTTTGGCGCTGGCGCGTGTTAGCAAACCTTCCAGCTGCTCACGCAGATCAAAATCGTCGCTCACCTGCGCCGGCGCGCGCTGCTGCATATGTGAGAGCAAGCGCATCAGGTCATTGCTGGAGATCGGCATGGCATCAGCCGGGCGGCTGCGCTGCGGAGTCACCGAGCCGCGCGCCTGAGAAAGCAGCTCCTGCAGCGCGCCGAACACCTCCTGCACGCCCTCATCAGCAAATTCAGCCGAGAGTTCCGGCGATGCATCCTGGCGACTACCACTTGCCGGCGCACTGGCGCGCGAAGGATTGCGCCGAGCCGGCGCGGATTTGAGTTCCGGCAATACACCGGCGGCGATCAACGCCTGGTTGGCTTCGGCATACAGCTGATCGAGACCGCTGAGTACATACTTCTCGAACAGTTTAAGGATGATCAGCTTGACCCGGATCTCAACGCCCAGGCTGCTGCACGCATCAAGGAAGAACTCACACAGACAGGTCGGACCGACAGGGTTGCTCTTGTCGTCCAGCTTTTTACTGACCATGGCATTGAAGCGCGTAGTCAGATGGCTGAGCGCCGTACCGTCACGGCTGACGACCTTGGCGACCATCGAATCCAGCGCCACCGACTCTTCCAGCGCGTCGTTCTGTACCAGCGACAGGGTGTCAAACGACACCGCATCCAAGGGCGCAGGCTTACCGATTTCATATTGGTTAAGGGTAGCGAAGGACTCGAAGACCTTCTGCAGAAAGCCGCGCTCGATGTTTTTGCGCTTCAAGCGCAGATCGCGCATCGCCTCGAAAAAGGCATTTTGCTCGGCATTGCTGGTAGCACGGTCGGCCATCTCGAACAGCGTATCGTCCGCGTTGTCGAACAGCGCCTGCAGCGCCGCTTTCAGCTGTTGCGCCGCTTTGTCACGCACATTTGTCAGCGCCACAGGCAGTCTTCCTACCGACGAGGTGGGCGATTGCTCAGGGGCCACCTTGCTCAGGTGAACCACATTCGCATCAGTCTTCATTGCGAGTCTCCTGCAGACTGCCCCTCTTGGGCGAACCGATCTGCACAGCGATCAACTGAGCGTCGTCCGTAACGTCAAAGGCCTGGCGTCAACAATTCTAAAAAGTAAAGTCATTATAGGGATGCGCGCGCGCATACCAAGCTGACTTTTCCTCCAGACATGACCCGCGTCACAGATGCAGCGCCACAGCTTCCCAACGGTTACCTGCATACGACCAACGCAACACGCCTATGCGTAGCAGCAAACACACAGCTAACGAAGAACCTTCATCAGCATAGCCCCACCGCCACCAGAGAACAGCTGCAAACACTGCGCAAACAGCCATCAATCCCTATAATCGGCCCATTCTGCTGACTGGAGCCCATCATGCCTAACCTGATCCTCGCCGACCTAGCCAATGAAGTTGAGGCCAACGTGCGCCGCGCACTGGCAGAGGACATAGGTAGTGGCGACATCACCGCCCAACTGATTCCCGCCGAGCGCCTGGCGCATGCCAAGGTCATCACCCGCGAAGCAGCGATCATTTGCGGCACCGCCTGGGTAGATGCCGTATTTCGCCAACTCGACCCACGGGTTGCCGTGCACTGGCATATCCAGGACGGCCAACGCGCCGAACCCAACCAGGTGCTGTTTGAACTGGAAGGCCCCGCCCGCGCTCTGCTCAGCGGCGAGCGCAGCGCCCTGAATTTTCTGCAAACCCTCTCCGCTGTCGCCACCCGCGGCCAGCACTATGCAGACCTGGTGCAAGGCACCGCCGTCAAACTGCTCGACACCCGCAAAACCCTACCCGGCCTACGGCTGGCGCAGAAATATGCCGTCACCCAAGGCAGCTGCCACAACCACCGCATCGGCCTGTATGACGCCTTCCTTATCAAAGAAAACCACATCGCCGCCTGCGGCGGCATCGCCCAAGCCGTAACCGCCGCCCACAAGATAGCCCCAGGCAAGCCGGTGGAAGTTGAAGTGGAAAGTTTGGAAGAGCTGCGCCAGGCATTGAGTGCGGGAGCGGACATCATCATGCTCGATGAGCTGAGCCTGGATGAAATGCGTGAAGCTGTAGCCCTCACCCAAGGCCAAGCCAAACTGGAAGCATCAGGCGGGGTGAACGAAAGCACCTTGCGCGCGATTGCCGAAACCGGGGTGGATTATGTGTCGATTGGTGCGCTGACCAAGGATGTGAAGGCGGTGGATTTGTCGATGCGGTTGAGCCTGTAGCCACACAACACAGCAGGATGGATTGAGTAACGCGATACCCATGCTGGGGAGAGACTGATGCCTGCATGATGGGTATCGCTATGCTCAACCCATCCTACAAATAACTAGTGCGCGGCTTGCTCAAGGATTTTGAAGAACACAGTCTCCAGCGACACCGCAGGCTTGATGGTCAGCAGATGACCGCCTACGTTATTCAACTGCGCAATAAACGCTGGCAAGTCAGCCTGCGACAGCTCGCACTCAAACTCCATTTCGCGCAACTGCTTGCAGCCTTCCAACAGAGGCTGCTCAGCATTAAAGCGCACCAGCATCTGATCAACCCGCTCAGCCGCCAACTCGCGCGGCGAACGAACTGTTAGCAGCTCACCCTTGTTGATAAAGCCAAAACGGTCAGCAATCCGCTCAACGTCATGCAGCACATGAGAGGTAAAGAAAATCGCCCCGCCCTGCTGCTTGTACTCGGTAAGGATATTCACCACATCCTTGCGCCCCACCGGATCAAGGCCGGACAACGGCTCATCCAGCACCAGCAATTTAGGTTGCACCACCATGGCATGAGCCAGCGCTACACGCTGCACATTACCTTTGGACAGCTCGCGAATCCGCCGTTTGGCATTCTGCGCCACAGAAAAGCGCTCAAGCCATTGCATGCACCAAGCATCGGCATCCTTGCGCTTGATGCCATACATGGACAAACCCATGCGCAGAATTTCCAACGGGGTGAATTGTTCGTAAAGCGCGGGGGACTCCGGTACAAACGCCAGGGGCAGGCGCGCTTCTGCACACTTGGCATCTACGCCATAGATGCGAACTTCACCTTGATAGTCATTGATGATATCCAGCATCACCTTGATGGTGGTGGATTTACCCGCGCCGTTAGGGCCGACAAAACCGAAGACTTCGCCTTCGACGAGGCTAAAGCTGACATCGCGCAGGGCTTGAACTTCTTTGTTTTTGCTGCGAAAGGTATGGCTGACGCCATGAAATTCCAGTGAAGCACTCACGACTGATCCTCCATACCAGCGATCTTCAGTTTCTTCAAGATGATGAGCCCCTCGCGTAACTCGTAGCCAAGCCGCAGCGGATCCTCCGGCAAGGCCGGCAATAAGCCTGACTCGACCAGTTGCTCCAGCTTCTGTAGCTTGCCGTTCTCAACCTCGAAACGGCGCTGCGCCTCACGCAGAGCAACCAGACCTTGCAGGCGTATCACGCGCTTGTCGAGCATATCGCGCAACTTGGGGTCGCTGGCGGAGTCGCGTTGTTGAGCCAGGTAATTCAGGGCCAACTTTTCATCGGCGAAAGTTTCCGCCTGCAACATCACAGCCAGCTTGTGCAGGCCTGCGGCATTCTCTGGCGAACGCTGCGCGCCCAGCTCGAGTACACGCTGCGCCTCGACGACATCACGCTGGAAGAACGCCAGGTTGATGCCATAGAAAAAAGCCGGAACAAAGTCCCAGGTACGGCACTGCACTGCCGCACGCAGCACCTGATTACCCTCGCTGACCGCGCCACCCCAGGTGAGCAGGCCGTTGGCCAGGTAATAGTTGTCTTCATGGCAGGCATTCAGTTGCGCGACCACCTGCTGGGCACGAATAAGATAGTTGGTATCGCTCTGCCCATCGTGCATGCCGGTGGCGGCTAGGCGCATAGCCTCCAGATCTGCGGCAAGAAAGCGATCACCACCATACAGCGCCAGCAGGATGGGCGCGGCGATCACCACACGGTCCTGCACCTGCGGTTGCTCGTGCGGCAGAGGCTGCTGGGCACGCCAGAAGGCGATAACGGCAAAGGCGACAAAACCCAGCAGAGCCAGCAACAGGGGAACGTAGCGACTGCGCATATCAGGCAAACCGCTTGCGTTGCAGTGCCCACACGGCGAGCGCCAACAAGGCAACTATATAAGCCAGACTGGAGAGCAGCAGCCAAGGCCAGTCGGCGGGGAGGAACTGCATCTTGCCGTAGAGCGCGACCATGCGCACATCCAGCGCACCCAGGTCCGGCAGTAGATAACCCAGCAGGCCAACGCCTGCGCGGTAGCTCTCGGCATCGCCAACCACCGATGCGTCACGACTGAGCAGCTCGACAATGGCGGCGAAGGAACGCGCCACCAGCATAAAACCGAAAGTGCCGATCAAGACGAAACTGGGGGTCGACGCGACCACGGCGAGCAGACAGGCCAGCGCCGTAAGCAGCAGCAGGTCCACCCCGATAAAGCCGACAGTGACCAGGTAGTGCTGACCCAGAGTTACCGGCGTAGCCTGCGCATAGCCCTGACCGACTAGCCCGACCAGCAGCGCCAAGAGCAACGCCAACGCCAGCAGCAGGCCCAGGGCCAAGGCGGCAACGGCGAGAAAACGCCCGAGCAACAGGCTATGCCGAGGGCGCGGATAGGTTAGGGTATTGAGGAAATAGCGCCGATCGAATTCGCGCGAAAGCAGCTCCTGGGTCATCAGCACCAGCACCAGCGGCAGGAACAGACGCATTACCGACAGGCCAACATCCAGCGCTACGGTGGCGGGTTGGCGACCGCTGAACTGGGAGGCCAGCAGCACGGCCAAGGCTAGCACTAGCAACGAGCAACTCGCCAACCATAGATAGCGGGCGCGAAAGGCCAAGCGAAGGCCAGTCAGAAAATCAGAGTAATACAGCATATGCAACTATCAGTACTTTATTGGGAGGTATAAAAATTAGAACAGGGAGACGGCCCCTTCCTGCTAGACAATCAAGAGCAAGAGGCGAAATCGACTCTGACCCCATTTTCCGATAAACCAACACTACATAGCTATACCTTTACTTTTCATCCTATCGCTTCGCTGTATTGAAAAGACTTATAGCGTTTTTCGCATCAGCCGCCGCGATGGCATCTCTCGCAGCAGCGCGATACTCACTGAATACTGGCAGAGCCACAGCAGTCAACACGCTTATGATAGCTACAACAAGCATCAATTCTATCAAAGTAAAAGCTCTGGCTAAAAGTTTCATACGCAGAAACTCCAAGCTGCCGAAGAGCATGCTCTCCGGCAGTACAACCTGAAAGTATTACAGGCCTGCGGCTGTTTGAGCCTCTGCTGTTGTGCTGCCGCCGGCAACACAATTTGCAGCATTAGCACCCCCAACTCGACCACCCTGCGAGCTAGCTGTATAAGCAAGCCCGCCACGAACGTTTACGGAACCGTTGTTAGGGTTAGTGTTTGGCGCAGGCTTAACAGCGCAACCTGCTGGCGGTACGTTACCGACAACACCGTTAGCAGGATCTGCTGTAACTGCAACAGGATCACAATCAACAGCAACATCGCCTTTACGACCATTAGGATGACAGGTTGCAACACCAATCACGTTTGCTACGGTATTACAGGCATAAGCGCCAAAAACACCAGTCGACAAATTAATCGTAACCTGCTCGGAAAGAAGCGAGCAACCTGCCGCTGCAGTAGTATCGATCGCTACACCACTACTAATCACCGCACCAGCATCAGCAGCAAGTGCACTAGAAGCAGCAACAGATGCCAGAATACCAAACAATATCTTTTTCATAACAGACTCCATTGATTAGCTGAGCATTAACGCTGCGCAGAGGAAAAAACAGTAATTGCGTTTTTAGCGTCCGCATTGGCCGTAGAATCGTTTGCCTTGGCACGATATTCATTAAACTGCGGAATCGCGATAGCAGCCAAAATACCGATGATCGCAATAACGATCATCAGTTCAATCAGGGTAAAACCTTTTTGTTTCTTGAGAGACTTCATGGATAAGCTCCTGTTGTGGTTAAGGTCGACGACCTATTGGAGGCTTAGCACAGGCCGTGCCAATCGCCGAAAGACCGAGTTGTGGCCATGACACGACCACCAGTCATAGCCAACCTATCCCTTGAAAGGGCAACACCTGCCATTTTTTGTCACCCGCGCCTACCTAGCTTGGGCTACTGCTAAATTTGAGCTATAAGACAACCACTCTAATCCGGCAAGAAGCACCCAATTAATCATGAGCGAAGCCCCCAATCTGACCGGCCTGGCCCGGCAACTGGTCAATGCCGAACTGCTTAGCGAAAGCGCTGCCTCCCAAGCGCAAGCTCAGGCGTTACGCAATAAAATCCCACTGGTTTCCTACCTGGTACAGAACAAGCTCGCCACCAGCAAAGCGGTGGCTGAAGTGGCTGCCGAGCAATTTGGCGTGCCGTTCTGCGACCTCAACGCAATAGACAAGGAAAGCCAACCGCGCGAGCTGATCAGCGAAAAGCTGGTTCGCCAGCACCGGGTTATTCCGTTATTTCGCCGCGGTAATAAGTTATTTGTTGGCGTCTCGGACCCTACCAACCACCAAGCGGTTACCGATGTACAGTTTTCCACCGGTTTAACCACCGAACCCCTGCTGGTTGAAGACGACAAGCTGACCGATGCCATCGAAAAATTCTTCGATACCGCCAGCAGCGGAATGGAAGAACTGGGCGACGTTGACTTAGACGGCGTAGACATCGAGGCTGTTGACGACGACAAACAGGACAATAACGACAGCAACTCGGCGGATGACGCCCCGGTTGTACGTTTTGTCCACAAAATGTTGCTTGATGCGATCAAGAAGGGCTCGTCCGACCTGCATTTTGAACCCTACGAGAAAACCTACCGCGTACGCTTCCGCACCGACGGTATTCTTCAAGAAATTGCCCGACCGCCCATCCAGTTGGCACCACGCATTTCTGCTCGCCTCAAGGTCATGGCCGGCCTGGATATTTCTGAGCGACGCAAGCCGCAGGATGGGCGCATTAAAATGCGCATATCCAAAAGCAAATCAATAGACTTCCGCGTGAGCACCTGCCCCACCCTGTGGGGCGAGAAGATCGTGATGCGGATTCTCGACTCGGCCAGCGCGCAGATGGGTATCGACGCCTTGGGCTATGAAGAGTCGCAAAAAGACCTCTATATGACAGCCCTCAAGCAACCGCAGGGCATGATCCTGGTGACCGGCCCGACCGGTTCCGGAAAAACCGTGTCGTTGTATACCGGCTTGAATATCCTCAACACCGTGGATGTGAATATCTCCACAGCCGAAGACCCGGTGGAAATCAACCTAGAAGGAATCAACCAGGTCAACGTCAACCCCAAGCAGGGCATGGACTTTACTGCCGCGCTGAAATCATTCCTGCGCCAGGACCCTGACATCATCATGGTCGGCGAGATCCGCGACCTGGATACCGCCTCCATCGCGATAAAGGCAGCACAAACCGGCCACATGGTGATGTCGACCCTGCACACCAACAGCGCGGCGGAAACCCTGACGCGCCTGCGCAATATGGGCGTGCCGTCATTTAACATCGCCACCTCGGTCAACCTGATCATCGCCCAGCGTTTGGCTCGCAAGCTGTGCAACAGCTGTAAAGCAGAGGTGAAGATTCCGCGCGAAGCCCTACTCGAAGAAGGTTTCCCGGCCGACAAAGTCGACACGCTCAAGCTTTACGGCCCTGTCGGTTGCGAAAACTGCAACGGCGGTTATAAAGGCCGTGTCGGAATATATGAAGTGGTTAAAAACACGCCGGCCCTGCAGCGGATTATCATGGAGGAAGGCAACTCCATCGATATCTCCATACAAATGCGCAAAGACGGCTTCAATGACCTGCGCACCTCAGCTTTACTGAAAGCAATGCAGGGCATTACCAGCCTTGAAGAAGTCAACCGAGTGACCAAGGATTAAGCCATGGCGGCCAAAGCTCCAAGCATCAGCACCTTTGCGTGGGAAGGCACCGATAAGAAAGGTGCAAAGATCAAAGGTGAAATCAACGGCCAGAACCCGGCCTTGGTCAAGGCGCAACTGCGCAAACAAGGTATCAACCCGCTCAAAGTAAAGAAAAAACCTAAGTCGCTATTCAGCGCCGGCAAGAAAATCAAACCCATGGACATCGCCCTGTTTACTCGGCAGATGGCGACCATGATGAAGGCCGGCGTTCCGCTGTTGCAGTCCTTCGATATTATCGGCGAAGGCTTCGACAACCCCAGGATGCGCACCCTGATCAATGACGTTAAGCAAGAGGTGGCGGCGGGTAACAGCTTTGCAGCCTCACTGCGCACCCGGCCGCAATATTTTGATGACCTGTATTGCAACCTTGTGGACTCCGGCGAGCAATCCGGCGCCCTGGAAACTCTGCTGGATCGAATCGCCACCTATAAGGAAAAAACTGAAGCCCTCAAAGCCAAAATCAAAAAGGCCATGACCTACCCGATCTCGGTACTGGTCGTAGCCGTTATTGTCACGGCAATTCTTTTGATCAAGGTGGTTCCGCAGTTCGAGAGTGTATTTGCTGGTTTTGGCGCCGAGCTTCCGGCATTTACCCAAGTTGTGGTGAATATGTCGCGAGGCTTACAGGAGTGGTGGTATCTCTTCATATTTGCCTTCTTTGTGATTGGCTTTACGTTCAAAGAGGCGCACAAACGCTCTGAAAAATTCCGTGATTTTTTGGATCGCGCCCTGTTGAAAGCACCGATTGTTGGCGACATTCTCTACAAGGCCGTGGTCGCGCGCTTTGCACGCACTCTTTCAACCACATTCTCGGCCGGCGTACCCCTAGTGGAGGGGCTTCAGTCGGTTGAAGGCGCTGCTGGTAACGTGGTATTCCGCCAGGCAATTGCCAAAATCCGTAATGACGTATCCTCCGGCACTCAACTGAATTTCTCCATGCGTAACACCGGGGTATTCCCAAGCATGGCCGTGCAAATGACCGCCATCGGCGAAGAGTCTGGCTCCCTGGATGAAATGCTGGACAAAACTGCGGAGTATTACGAGGCCGAAGTGGATAACGCTGTAGACAACCTGACGACCCTGATGGAGCCGCTGATCATGTCGGTACTCGGGGTGTTGGTCGGCGGCCTTATCATCGCCATGTACCTTCCTATCTTCCAGCTTGGCGCAGTGGTTGGCTAACTTATGATCCTCGATTTTCTGGCCGGCAATTTGCCGGCCTTTGTTTGTGTAGGCCTACTGCTCGGTCTTTTAATTGGCAGCTTCCTCAACGTGGTGGTCTATCGCCTGCCAAAAATGATGCAGCGTGACTGGCGCGAGCAGGCCCGCGAGATATTGGAGCTGCCCGTCGAGACCCAGACAGCAACATTCAACCTGGTATTGCCCAACTCAAGCTGCCCGCACTGCGCCCATGAAATAAAGCCCTGGGAAAATATTCCAGTTATCAGCTACCTGTTTCTGCGCGGCAAGTGCTCTAGCTGTAAAGCACCGATCAGCATGCGCTACCCACTGGTTGAGCTGGCCTGCGGCTTGTTATCGGCCTTTATCGCCTGGCACTTCGGCGTTACCTGGCAGGCGGGCGGCATGTTGCTGCTGACCTGGGGCTTGCTGGCGATGAGCCTGATCGATGCTGATCACCAATTGCTGCCAGACTCGTTAGTGCTGCCGCTGCTGTGGCTAGGCTTGATTGCCAATAGTTTTGGCGTGTTCACCAGCCTTGAGGATGCGCTCTGGGGCGCGATTGCCGGCTACCTGAGTCTGTGGTCGGTGTACTGGCTATTCAAGCTGGTAACAGGCAAGGAAGGTATGGGCTATGGCGACTTCAAGCTGCTGGCGATGCTCGGCGCCTGGGGTGGCTGGCAGGTGTTGCCGCTGACGATATTGCTGTCGTCATTGGTTGGCGCGGTACTGGGCTTGATCATGCTGCGCATGCGTAATGCAGAAACCAGCACGCCGATCCCTTTCGGCCCTTACCTGGCGATTGCCGGCTGGATTGCCCTGCTCTGGGGTGAGCAAATCACCGCCAGCTACCTGCAGATTGCCGGCTTCTAGGTTTGTGATGACTCAACACCCGTAGGATGGCGTTGAGCGCAGCGATACCCATCGGCGTTAATCAGCCTATACCGCTGATGGGTTACGGCGCGACCAACCACGCACAACGTGACAGCCCACCGACATGCGCCTAACCCATCCTACGAACTGACTATGCTGTTATGGCCAGCAACGTATGCCGCGCAC
The DNA here is from genome assembly GCF_056312395.1 of Pseudomonas sp. C7.1. NCBI lineage: Bacteria > Pseudomonadati > Pseudomonadota > Gammaproteobacteria > Pseudomonadales > Pseudomonadaceae > Pseudomonas > Pseudomonas sp. C7.1. The sequence goes on from NZ_JBWDTL010000003.1 coordinate 3,013,263, forward strand.
GGGTAGGTTGGGTTGAGGAGCAAAGCGACAAAGCCCAACAAGAGATATCACTGCCTGTTGGGCTTCGCTACGCTCAACACCAACCTACTACTTGTCACCTCACCGTAACGTAGCCGCCCAGCCGACCTATTATTACGACCGTGATCGCCAGCAAGCTGGCTCCTACAGAGGCGTGCCGTTGCGCTCGTGGCGGATTGTTCGCTTCGCGCCTGAATCCGCCCTACAATCGCGCCCCTGAATGACCGACACGAGCGCGCACCTTGACGACAAAACCCTGGATTCTTGGCCTTACAGGCGGCATTGGCAGTGGCAAGAGCGCTGTGGCCCAGCACTTTATCGACCTAGGCGTGCACCTGGTCGATGCTGACCATGCGTCACGCTGGGTGGTTGAGCCTGGTAAGCCGGCGCTGGCCAAGATCGCCGAGCACTTCGGTAGCGATGTATTGCAGACCGATGGCCAGCTTGATCGCGCAGCACTGCGCAACCGGATTTTTGCCGATACCAATGAGCGGCACTGGCTCGAAGCCCTGCTGCATCCGCTTATCGGTCAGGAAATCATCCAGTACCTGGCACACGCAGAATCACCCTATGCCATTCTGGTTTCGCCGCTGCTGGTTGAGTCCGGCCAGCACAACTTGACCCAGCGCATACTGGTGGTGGACGCCCCCGAGCAGCTGCAAGTGCAGCGCACCATGGCCCGCGACCAGAGTTCCAGCGAGCAGGTGCAGGCCATTCTCAAGGCCCAGGCCAGCCGTGAGGAACGCCTGCGACATGCCGATGATGTACTGCTTAATGATCAAGACTTGCCCTGGCTACAAGCCGAAGTGGAACGACTGCACACTTTTTACCTGACGCTACGCGGAGGCCAAGCATGAGTAAGCCAACCCTAGTCGCCTGCCCCACCTGCAGCGCGCCCGTCGAGTGGGGCCCACAAAGCCCGAACCGGCCCTTCTGCTCCGAACGCTGCAAGCTGATCGACCTCGGTGCCTGGGCTTCAGAAGAACACGCGATTGCCGGCAACCCACTGGAAGATGATGTGTTCTCTGGCGAGCTGCCGCCGCGCGAGCACTAGCAGGCTGCTGTAAATGTGGCGGCGGGCTTATCCGCGAATTGAGCTCAAGCAAGAGCTTCGCGGGCGTGGCCCGCTCCTACGGGGATCGCAGCCCCCCATCGCAGCCATCCTGAAATGTCGGCGCAATGCCAGGCGCGGAGGGAGGGGCTTTAGTCGCGACCGCTTGAAAACTACGACCCAATCGCGGCTAAAGCCCCTCCCACGGGAAGCAACAGACTTAGCCGTGTCGCGACACTCAATAGTCAAGGCCGCATAAAGCTGTAATCGCGCTCGTCATCCAGGTTGTCAGCGAGAAACTGCAACTCTGCGGCCAGGTCCGCTGCACTGCGCCCTGCACGGCTACGCTCGACTACGGCACTGAGCAATGCCCGCAATGCCATGGCCTGGCCAAAACCCTGCGCCTCGACTCCCTGCAAACTCTGATCGATTGCCTGCCTTGCCCATTGATGCACGCCCATATCTCGCCCTCTCTGTTGATAGATGAAAGATCGCGCATGGCCGTTCGCGCAGCTTGATCTGGATCAACCCGCGCAGCCCAATCACTCAACTGAAGATCACGTCATCAGCGGCCCCGGAGGGAGGTACCAACCATGGAATAGCGCCTACAAAAACAAAAAACAGACCCTAGCCATCCTTCCAGGGCGCAGCCAGATAGCGTGTGCGGTTGAAGGTCTCCAGCCAATCCGGATAGAACACCACCAGCGCCGTCACCAGCATGCCGTTGATAAAGGCCTCGGGGAAAATCACCAGCCAGAGGTAACCGATAAAGTCCTCCAGCCAGGGCGGCATCGGGAATAGGCCATCCATCCAGAGCAAGGTGAAAGCGGCAACGATACACAGCAATGCCGCCAGCGCTGCGGCGAAAAAGCCGCTGCAGAAGATGTAGACAAACAGATTGCGCGGCTGCTTTTTCTCGACCCAGAGTGCGCAGGCCTCGGTCACCCACACGGGAATCACCACCAGCAGCACACCGTTAACGCCCAGCGCGGCAAAATCCTGCCGGCCCAGCGCCAGCAAGCCCAGCTGGGCAATCAGCCCCACCAGCATGGCCAGCGGCCAATCCAGCAGCAAGGTAACGGCGGTCATACCGATAAAGTGATAGGACAGGCCCGAGTCGAAATCCCGGCGCACCAACCACAGCACAAACAGCGCTAGCGCCGTGCCGCCGAGCAGGTGCTGGCGGCGCAAGTCACTGCACAGTTCGACCCAGGGCGCGCGCCAGATCGCCCAGCACAGAAGCGGTAAATAGATCAGCCAACCGGCCAGTTGGGTGGTGGGCTGCAACAGCTCGGCAGCGATCATGGTTTCTCCCGATAAGCCGACGGCAGAGCGCGCCAGCAATCTGGATCTTGCCTGCGAAAGCAGACGATGAGCAAGGCAGAGGCGTAGCCACCCACGCTCAGCCCATACCAAAAAGCGCTGTCACTACTGCGTGCTGGGAGGGGTTCCGTTGAGAAGCGCAGGGACGAAACCCAACAAACGATGCCAACACCTGTTGGGCTTCGCTGCGCTCAGCGCCAACCTACCGTTTGTATGCATAAAAGCCTGCAACAAGCGTCGCAGAGGGGTACCAACAACCCAACCGCGCAAGCTAAGCTGAGCCCATGGATGACTCAGATTACCTGCGCCTGCTGACGCACCAGGCCGAACAAGCCAACGCCTTTCTCTCCAACGCGCGCAAGTGGGAGCGTGAGCGCTGGGTGTGCCAGCGCCTGCTGCAGGCGTTGAATGTCAGCCACCGTTTAGATGAGTTCAGCGCCGCCGGCCATGAACCGCCTGACGTATTGTTCCGCGAGGCGAGCTTTGAGGTGTTCTTCGTCCTCGACGAAGGGCGCCGCCTGAATGACGAATGGCGCGCCGAGTTGGAGCGGCGGCGCAGCGCGTTTTCCCTCAGCCAACTGGTGCGCCGCGAAGCCAAACCACGGCGCATTGCCGCCGCCGAGCTGCAACAGCGACTGACACCAACCCTGCGCAAGAAGGCCCACAACTATAAAGAGCGCGGCCTCGACCTGGGTGAGCTGGACCTGCTCGCTTACGTCAACCTGAAGCGCGCCGTGCCGGACTTCAACAGCCACTTCCCGCCGCCCACCGAATTTCTCCGCCAAGGCTGGCGCTCGCTGTCACTGGTCGGCCCAACCTTTGCTCGTGTGCTGTTCGCCCACCCGGATGCGCCGGACTTTCTGCGCCACAACCTCGGCCGCTCTGTGCTGTTCGATGTAGGTATCAGCCTGTGAGCCCTTTGCATGAACTGCTCGCAGCCGTGCCGCAGCAAGGCTGCGTGCGCTGGATTGGCGTACGCCCGGCCTCGCGGGCCGCAATGATCGAGCTGGATGCCGTCGAAGCACGCCGCGAAGCCGGTCTTACCGGCGACCACAGCAGACCCGGACCGCGCAATGCTCGGCAGGTCACCCTGATTCAATGGGAACACCTGGCGGTGATCAGCGCCTTGATGGGCCGCCCGACCGAACAGCCGATCAGCGCGTCCGAGCTGCGGCGCAATATCGCCATCAGCGGCATCAATCTGTTCAGCCTCAAGGGCCGCCGCTTTCGCCTCGGCCAGGCGATCCTAGAAACCACCGGCTGGTGCCAACCCTGCGCCAAGCTGGAAGAGCGCCTGGGGCTTGGCACCTTTCAGGCCATGCGCGGCCACGGTGGAATTACTGCGCGCGTGCTACAAGGGGGCATTATTCGCCTGAATGACGCCCTGCGCGTTGAGCCTTTATAAGCCGCGCGGCTAGAATACTTACCACTTCAGCCCGCCATCGCCCCCTATTCGAGGCTTCTATGTCCAGCCGCCTGAACCCTGATGATCAAAAACGTGTCGAGCAATACCTCAGCGCTCCGCAGCATCAGGTCGAGCGTCAGCCGTTCAAGGTCTGGCGGCTGCTGCTGATCATCGTAGTCGTGGTGATTGGCCTGGGCGTGCTGAGCCGTCTTCTGAGTCGATTGGTGCTATGAGCTGCTTAGCGCTCGCCCACGCCGGCTCACCCGTTTTTCTTAAAAGCCTTGTGAGCGTGTCTAATGACCCATCAAATCGTAATTGTCGGCGGCGGCGCCGGCGGCCTGGAGCTTGCTACCCGCCTGGGTAGAACCCTGGGTAAACGCGGCCAGGCCAGGATCACCCTGGTCGACGCCAACCTGACCCACATCTGGAAACCGTTGCTACACGAAGTGGCGGCTGGCTCGCTGAACTCCTCGGGTGACGAACTGAACTACGTGGCGCAGGCCAAGTGGAATCACTTCGAATTCCAGCTGGGGCGAATGTGCGACCTCAACCGCGCGGAAAAACGTATCAGCCTGGCCGCCACACTGGATGACGACGGCCAGGTGCTGATGCCTGCGCGCGAGCTGAGCTATGACAGTCTAGTGATCGCCGTGGGCAGCACCACCAATGATTTCGGCACCGCCGGCGCCGCCGAGCACTGCCTGTTTCTGGATACCCGAGCGCAGGCCGAGCGCTTCCATCACCAACTGCTCAGCCATTACTTACGTGCCCACGCCAGCCAGAGCGAAGCCACCGAGCTGATCAACATTGCCATCGTTGGCGCGGGAGCCACCGGCGTGGAGCTGGCGGCCGAGCTGCATCACGCCGCACACGAGCTGGCCGCCTACGGCCTGAATCGGATCAGCCCGGAAAATATGCGCATCACCTTGATCGAAGCCGGCCCACGCGTACTGCCAGCCTTGCCGGAGCGCATCAGCCAGCCGGTGCACAAAACCCTGGAGAAACTTGGCGTAACCGTGCTCACCGGCGCCGCCGTCAGCCAGGTTACCCGCGAGGCGCTGCATACCGCGCAAGGCCAGGTGATCCCGGCCACCCTGAAAGTCTGGGCGGCAGGGATTCGCGCGCCCGACTTTCTCAAGGAGCTGGATGGCCTGGAAAGTAATCGCATCAACCAGCTGCAGGTGCGCCTGACACTGCAGACCACCCTGGACGACAACATCTTTGCCTTCGGCGACTGCGCCGCCTGCCCACAACCCGGCACTGACGGCCGTAACGTCCCCCCGCGCGCGCAAGCGGCGCATCAGCAAGCCTCGTTGCTGGCCAAATCACTAAAGCTGCGCATCGAAGGCAAGGCGCTGCCGGAATACCGCTACCGTGATTACGGCTCACTGATCTCGCTGTCGACCTTTTCGGCGGTCGGCAACCTGATGGGCAACCTGACCGGCAGCGTGATGCTTGAGGGCTGGCTGGCCAGAATGTTCTACGTGTCGCTGTATCGCATGCATCAGATCGCCCTGTACGGCATGACCCGCACGCTGCTGATGATGCTCGGCGACCGCATCGGCCGCAGCACCGAGCCGCGCCTTAAGCTGCATTGAGTTGTCTCGGCATAACCCGTAGGAGCGGCCCACGCCCGCGAAGCGATGATCGCGGGCATGGCCCGCCCCTACATTTCTGCGCGCATGAAAGATTACTGCCATAAATCGCAGGCAATAAAAAACCCGCACTAGGCGGGTTTTTTATCATTCAAGCATGCTTGAAATGGTGGGTCGTGTGGGATTCGAACCTACGACCAATTGGTTAAAAGCCAACTGCTCTACCAACTGAGCTAACGACCCAAAAATGGTCGGGGTAGGGGGATTCGAACTCCCGACATCCTGCTCCCAAAGCAGGCGCGCTACCGGACTGCGCTATACCCCGATGAAAGATTGGCTCCGCGACCAGGACTCGAACCTGGGACCCAATGATTAACAGTCATTTGCTCTACCGACTGAGCTATCGCGGAACTACTTGCTTCCTTTCTCAGAAACTGGAGCCGGTTGTTAAATCGTTTCCCGTGTCTGAGGCGCGCCATTTTACGTTTCCGCGCGCGCCTGTCAACCCCTTAAATTGCTTTTAGTACAATGATTTGCAGCTGCGTGAGCGGCTGCTATATCTTCCCTATGTCTGTATTCATTGCAGGACGCACCAGCCGTAAGGCTTCAGCCAGGAAAGTCCATGAGTAACCAGGGCATACCGCCAAATCCACCCAGCTTAACGCAGACCCTTGCCAACCGGGGTATCCAGCCGCGCTTCGGCGACCTGGTGCAAAGCTGTCGAAAACTGGTGATGAACCGCCTGGCCGAACACCTGACCGGCGTCTTCGCCCAGGTCGACGACACGCTGTTTGAGTGCGCCGAAAAAGCCGAGAACAATCAGGTACAAACCCTGTTCTTCGACAACATGCGCGAGATCCGCAGGCAGCGCCCACAGATAGAACGCAGCTACCACCAGCAGATCGCGCAGAACTTCTCCGACTTCCTCGAAGGCAAGCTCAAGCCGCCACCCAGCGCCAGCGAACTGGACGCCGAGCACATGGCCCTGGTGCAAAACGAGGATTATGAAGAAAGCCTGCAAGTCACCAATATGGTCAGCCGGGTCAAGGCACGCTGCGCGCAACCGCTGTTTGCCTTGGAACAGCGCCTGGCACTGCTGAATAACGGTCAGAAGCTCGGCGAGGACATCAACCCCTTCGGCCCGCAGATGATTGCCCAGGCCTTTCGCGACGCCCTGACGCCCTGCCCTTTCCCGCTGCGTATAAAGGTTATCCTTTATACGTTGTTTGATACGCACGTTATGCAAAGCCTAGACAGCATCTATGCCGCGCTGAATCAGCGCCTGATCGACGCTGGCGTACTGCCTAACCTGAAGTACAGCGCGCAGCGCAACAACCCACCACCGGCACGCCCCAAAAGCACGTCCGCCACGCCGACCGAACATGCGCCAGAGAGCAGCGCCAGTAGCAGCCAAAACCAGGGCACTGCAACCGTTATGCAACCGCCAGGGCGATCCTACAACGCCGCCGGCGCAGACCTTAGCGGCCCGCCGCCGAGCGACCCGCAGGAGCTACTCGGCAGCCTGGCGACCCTGTTGGGCGAACACCGCCAGCGCGACATTGACGCCCCACTGCTTGGCGGCACCCGCAGCATTGCCAGCTTCACCCCGCGCGAGGCGACCAGCACCTACAGCGCCTCGGCCCTGCTCGATGCCCTCAACCGCATGCAACAGCAATCGACCAACGACCTGTCACAGCGCCTGAGCCGCCCGCAGCAGGTTGAAGGCCTGAAGGCGGATTTGCAGCAACAGCTGGAAGCGCACAGCGAGTTGCCGGGCCAGCAAAAAGTTTCCGACCAGGAAGCCGACGTGATCGACCTGGTCGGTATGCTGTTCGACTTTATCCTCGACGACGACAACCTGCCGGACAGCTGCAAAACCACCCTATCCCACCTGCACACGCCCTACCTGAAAGTGGCGCTGCAAGACAAAGCGCTGTTCACCCAGCACCACCACCCGGCCCGTCGCCTGCTCAATGCCATGGCCCAGGCCGGCGTACTGTATGGCGGCGAAGGCGATGAACGCGGCTTGCTGGCCAAGATGCAATGGGTGGTCGAGCGGGTCATCCATGACTTCTTTGGTGACCTGCAGCTGTTTGAAGGCCTGCTGGAGGAGTTCAACGAATTCGTTGCCACGCTCAGGCACAAGGTCGAGCTGCGCGAGCGGCGTGCAGTGGAAGCCGCCAAAGGTCGCGACAAACTGCTGGGCGCGCGCCAGCACGCGGTCGAAGTGATCGCCAATAGCCTGCACAGTCGTCAGCCGCCGACCATCATCCGCAACTTCCTCGAACTGACCTGGGCCGATGTGCTGGTATTTGTGCTGCTGCGTAATGGCGATCAGAGCCCGGAATGGCAGCGCGCCAGTGAAGCGGCCGAACAACTGGCCTGGAGCGGCACGCTGCTCGACGAAGCAGGCCGTGAGCGCTTGCAGAAATTGCGCGTGCCGCTGCTCGAAAATCTGCGCAAAGGCCTGGAACTGCTCGGCGGTTACCACGAAGACGGCATCCGCCGCCTGCTGCAGGACCTGGTGGCCTGCCAGCACGCCGTACAGGCCAAACAGCCACAGGTAGCCGCCCAGCTCAAGCCAATCCTGCCAGAGAGCCCGCTGGGCGCCATGCTCGGCGAAGACGCCGCACTGGCGACCCTGGCGCCGCGCGAATCGACACTCTCGCCCCGCGCCCAGGCACTGGCCAAGGAGTTGGGGCATATCGAGTTCGGCACCTGGTTCGAGTTCGTCAATGGCGAGCAGGTGCGCACGCTCAAGCTGTCCTGGTTTAGCCCAACAACCCGCAACTATATGTTTGTCGACCAGAGCGGCCAGCGCGTGGCAATCAAGCCACTCACTCAGCTGGCCACCGAAATGGAACAAGGGCTGGCGCGCATCGTCACCCCTGAACGAGGTGCACCCCTGGTGGACCGTGCCCTTACCGCCATTTACCGCGTGCTCCAGCGTTTTACCGGGCGCACGGCTGAGCCCCAAGAATAAGGAACTCCTATGGATGACGAACGTCGCCTGCACAGCCGGCATAACGCCGACGTGCAGCTGGAAGTCTTCGACTTACACACTGGGCAGCGCCTGGGTCGCGTGGTCGACCTGTCCGCCGATGGCTTTATGCTGTTTAGCGACACCCCGTTGACCGCCGACGAGCTGGTGGAGTGCCGCCTGGTGAGCGAGCAGGAGGTTGAGGGTGTGTGCGAAATCACCCTGGGAGCCGACTGCCTGTGGAGCCGCCCTGGCGCCGATGGCCAGCACTGCTGGGCCGGCTTTCACATCATTGACCTGGCCGAAGATCAGGCCGCGGCGCTGGAAATCCTGCTCAAGCACTTGTGATTCAGCCCCATAAAAAACACCCCGGTCAGCGCGAACTGAACCGGGGTGTTTTTTATTTTGCAGCTCTAGTGTGGCCGACAGCGTTTAACCGAAGACGATTTCATCGCCCTCAACCCTGCCCGTCACGCTGCTGCCTGGGGCGAACTTGCCAGCCAGAATCAGCTGCGCCAGAGGGTTTTCGATCCAGCGCTGCACCGCACGCTTAAGCGGGCGCGCGCCGTAGACCGGGTCGTAACCGACGGCGATCAGTTTATCCAGCGCCTCAGCAGATAACTCCAGGCTCAGCTCACGCTCGGCCAGACGCTGACGCAAACGGCCGAGCTGGATCTGCGCAATGCCGGCAATCTGATCGCGAGCCAGCGGCTCGAAGATCACCACCTCATCGATACGGTTGATAAACTCCGGACGAAAATGCGTGCCGACCGCATCCATCACAGCTGCACGCTGGCCTTCGCGATCACCCACCAGTTCCTGAATCTGCGCGGAGCCGAGGTTGGAGGTCATCACGATGACGGTGTTCTTAAAATCCACGGTGCGGCCATGGCTGTCGGTCAGGCGGCCATCTTCGAGCACCTGCAGCAAGACGTTGAACACGTCCGGGTGAGCCTTCTCCACTTCATCCAGCAGGATCACCGAATAGGGCTTGCGCCGTACCGCTTCGGTCAGATAACCGCCCTCTTCATAGCCGACATAGCCTGGCGGCGCGCCGATAAGCCGCGCCACGGAGTGCTTCTCCATAAACTCGGACATGTCGATGCGCACCAACGCCTCTTCGGTGTCGAAAAGGAACTCGGCCAGCGCCTTGCACAGCTCGGTCTTACCGACCCCGGTTGGGCCAAGAAAGAGGAACGAACCACTCGGCCGATTCGGGTCGGACAAGCCCGCGCGGGAACGCCGCACGGCATTGGCCACCGCCACCACCGCCTCGTTCTGACCGATCACCCGCTGATGCAGCAAGCCTTCCATTTTCAACAGTTTGTCGCGCTCGCCCTCGAGCATCTTGCTCACCGGAATACCGGTCCACTTCGACACCACCTCGGCGATTTCTTCCTCGGTGACCTTGCTGCGCAGCAGCTGGTTTTCGCTCTTGCCGTGCTGATCGACCATCTGCAGGCTGCGCTCCAGGTCCGGGATAATCCCGTACTGCAGCTCCGCCATGCGGTTAAGGTCACCTTTGCGCCGCGCCGCCTCAAGCTCCTGGCGGGACTGCTCGATTTTCTGCTGAATTTGCGCGGAACCCTGCACCTCGGCCTTCTCCGACTTCCAGATTTCCTCCAGGTCGGCGTATTCACGCTCCAGCCGGGCAATGTCTTCGTTGAGCTTGGCCAGGCGCTTGATCGCCGCCTCGTCGTCTTCCTTCTTCAGTGCCTGGGCTTCCACCTTGAGCTGAATCAGCCGGCGCTCAAGACGATCCAGCACTTCCGGCTTGGAGTCGATTTCCATACGAATGCGACTGGCCGCCTCGTCAATCAGGTCGATGGCCTTGTCCGGCAGCTGGCGGTCGGTGATATAGCGGTGCGAAAGTTTGGCCGCAGCGATAATCGCGCCGTCGGTGATGGCCACCTTGTGGTGCACTTCATAACGCTCTTTGAGGCCACGCAGGATGGCGATGGTGTCCTCTTCGCTCGGCTCATCAACCAGCACTTTCTGGAAGCGCCGCTCCAGGGCGGCATCCTTCTCGATGTACTGGCGGTACTCGTTGAGCGTGGTCGCGCCGACGCAATGCAGCTCACCGCGCGCCAGGGATGGCTTGAGCATATTGCCGGCATCCATCGAGCCTTCGCCTTTACCGGCGCCAACCATGGTGTGCAGCTCGTCAATAAACAGGATGATTCGCCCTTCCTGCTTGCTCAACTCATTGAGCACCGCCTTCAAGCGCTCTTCGAACTCGCCACGGAACTTGGCGCCAGCGATCAGGGCACCCATGTCGAGGGACAGCAGACGCTTGTCCTTGAGGCCATCCGGTACTTCGCCGTTGACGATGCGCTGGGCCAGGCCTTCGGCAATCGCCGTTTTACCCACACCCGGCTCGCCGATCAGTACCGGGTTATTCTTGGTGCGGCGCTGCAACACCTGAATGGTGCGGCGAATCTCATCATCGCGACCGATCACCGGATCGAGCTTGCCTTCTTCGGCACGCTTGGTCAGGTCGACGGTGTATTTATCCAAGGCCTGGCGGTTTTCCTCGACGTTCGGGTCATTTACCGCATCGCCACCGCGTAGGTTGGTCACGGCGTTTTCCAGTGCCTTGCGGCTGACGCCCTGACCGAGCAGCAGTTTGCCCAGCTTGGTGCTCTCATCCATCGCGGCCAGCAGCACCAGCTCGCTGGAGATAAATTGGTCGCCCTTTTGCTGCGACAGGCGGTCGGCCTGATTGAGCAGGCGTGCCAGATCCTGCGACAGATTAACGTCGCCGGATGGGTTCTGGATTTTGCCCAGCTGATCCAGCTCCTTGCCCAGAGCCAGGCGCAGGCTATTCACATCAAAACCGACCTGCATCAGCAGCGGTTTGATCGAGCCGCCCTGCTGTTCAAGCAAAGCCTGCATCAGGTGCAGCGGCTCAATAGCCGCATGATCAAGGCCAACGGCCAGGGATTGCGCATCGGAGAGCGCGAGTTGCAACTTACTGGTTAAACGATCAATACGCATAAACAATCAACCCTCGTAGTGGTGGCAGGCCGGCGCACTGAATCGCGCCCAAACAGAAAGCCTGCGGATGAAGAGTAGATGAGGTCGATTGTGTGGGTTTCAAGCTGAGCGATGTTGACCTGAGTCATTTACCGCCAAAGTGACGCAGGAACGCCGTGAGAATGCCGCAAGAGTGCCGCAGAGGCGGCACGCGAGGGTTAGTTGCCCAGCCAGATCAGGCTGGCAAAGCGTCCGGTTTGCGCCGAGCGGCGGTAGGAGAAGAAACGCGGATCATTGAAGGTGCAGAAATCGCCACCGTAGACAGCCTCGACGCCACAAGCGGCCAGGCGAATGCGCGCCAACTGGTAGATATCGGCCATAAATTTGCCGGCATTGACGCTGGGCTGGAAGGCCGCTGCCGCCTGCCCATGCTGGGCGACAAAGGCTTCACGCACCTCCGCACCCACCTCGAAGGCCTGCGGCCCAATTGCCGGCCCCAACCAGACCAGTACCTCATCCGCCGGCACCGCCAACTGATCCAGGGTGGCTTCCAGCACTCCGTCAGCCAGGCCGCGCCAGCCAGCATGAGCCGCCGCAACGCGGGTGCCGGCACGGTCACAGAACAGCGCAGGTAGGCAGTCGGCAGTCATCACCGCACAGGCAACGCCCGACTTGCTGGTCCAGCTGGCGTCGGCTTCAAGCACCAACCCAGGATTGGCCTCAACCACTGCAACGCCATGCACCTGCTGCAACCAGGCTGGCTTGCAACCGAGCAGGCTGACCAGCCGTTGACGGTTTTTCAGCACCGCCTTTGGCTCGTCGCCCACATGTTCAGCCAGGTTGCAACTGTCGAACGGCGCAACGCTGACGCCACCACTGCGGGTGGTGACGCTGGTTTTTACTCTTGCTGGTGCGGGCCATTGCGGCGTAAGCCAATCGTGCATCCTGTCACCCTGTTCTCTGTTACCCACTCGTGTTTCGGATATTTGTTAGCCGATAAAGGCCTCACGGTCCTGGCGCAGCAGCGTCAGCAACCAAACAAAATCATCCGGCAATGGCGACTGCCATTTCATCCGCTCACCGGTAATCGGATGGTCCAGCTCAAGGAAGCGCGCATGCAAAGCCTGGCGTGGAAACTCCTTGAGGGTCTGCACCATACTCGGATTGGCCGCAGGCGGAATACGGAAACGCCCGCCATAGACAGGGTCGCCCACCAGCGGATAACCGATATGGCTCATGTGTACACGAATCTGGTGGGTGCGACCGGTTTCCAGCTTGACCCGCGCATGGGTATGCGAGCGATAGCGCTCCAGCACCCGGTAATGGCTGACCGCCGGCTTACCACCGTCGCTAACCGCCATGCGCTGACGCTGCGAGGAACTACGACCGATCGGCGCATTGATCTTGCCGCCGGAGGTGATCACGCCAATCACGATGCATTCATAGATGCGGCTGACCGAGCGTTTCTGCAGCTGATCGACCAGGCGGGTCTGCGCTTCGATGGTCTTGGCCACCACCATCAGGCCAGTGGTGTCTTTGTCCAAACGATGAACAATGCCGGCACGCGGCACGTTGATAATGTCCGGCACATGGTGCAGCAGAGCATTAAGCAAGGTGCCATCTGCATGCCCGGCAGCAGGGTGCACGACCAGGCCGGCGGGTTTGTCGATCACCAGAATCTGCTCGTCTTCGTAGACGATGTTTAGCGCGATGTCCTGGGCGATCCACTCGCCTTGGGCTTCCTGCTCAGCGTTCAGCGCCAACAGCGCCCCGCCATGGACGATGTCGCGCGGGCGCAGCACCTCACCATCGACGGTCAGCAGACCCTCTTTGATCCAGGCAGACAGACGCGAACGCGAGTGCTCGGCGAACAGGAGTGCGGCGACTTGATCGAGGCGTTGACCGCCCATTTCATAGGGCACCTCGGCGTTCAGTTCAATGATCTGCTTATTAATAGAGGGCATGCTCGGCAACAGAGGGGGCGTAGCCTTTGGTTTCAGCTACACGCTTGTGGTTAAATACGGCGTCTTTGCCCCAGGGGTACCGGGGGCGCTCATCATAACAGGACGGCTTTGCTCAAGACAGCCGCCGTCACAGGGACGCAAGCCGCCATGCAAGTGAAACACCTGCTGCTGATCGCAATCCTCGCCCTCACTGCCGCCTGCTCATCGAAGCAGGTGGTCGACGAAAATCTGAGTGAGGCCGAACTCTACCAGCAGGCACAGGCCGACCTGGACAATAGTAGCTACACCAGCGCCGTCGCCAAGCTCAAGGCATTGGAGTCGCGCTACCCGTTCGGCCGCTATGCCGAGCAGGCGCAGTTGGAGCTGATCTACGCTTACTACAAAAACGTTGAGCCGGAAGCCGCCAAATCCGCAGCCGACCGTTTTATCCGCCTGCACCCGCAGCACGCCAACGTTGATTACGCCTATTACCTCAAAGGCCTCGCCTCGTTTGACCAAGACCGCGGCTTGATCGCCCGCTTCGTCCCGCTGGACATGACCAAGCGCGACCCAGGCGCTGCGCGCGACTCCTACAACGAGTTCGCTCAGCTCACCAGCCGCTTCCCCACCAGCCGCTACGCGCCAGACGCCAAGCAGCGCATGATCTACCTGCGCAACCTGCTGGCCGCCTACGAAATTCACGTGGCGCACTACTACCTGACCCGCAACGCCTATGTGGCAGCCGCCAACCGTGGCCGCTATGTGGTGGAGAACTTCCAGGAAACCCCAGCAGTCGGTGATGGCCTGGCGGTCATGACCGAAGCCTACCAGCGCCTGACCCTGGATGACCTGGCGGCCACCAGCCTGGAAACCCTCAAGCTCAACTACCCCGACCACCCAAGCCTGGTCGACGGCCAGTTCATCCCGCGTGAAGAAGCCGCCGACAGCCGCTCCTGGCTGGCCAAGGCAACGCTGGGTCTGATCGAAACCGATACGCCGCTGCCACCGGGCGAAACCCGCGCCAGCCAGGACGTGATTCGTCAGTACGAAGATGCCGAACAGCAGATTCCGGATGAGCTCAAGAGCGGCACCAGCGAAGAAAAAGCGAGCCGCTCCTGGTTCAGCTACATGACTTTTGGCCTGTTCGACTGAACAAGCACACTGCACAAAACGGGAGGCCATCGGCCTCCCGTTTTTATTGCGCGCCGCTAGCCAGCTGACGCCCTCTGTGCAAAAGCGCAACTGGCACACTGCTTCAACACTGGGCGCATACAGGCGGGTTAGCTAAACTGCCCGCTCACCGATAAAAAGAGAGCGCCATGGGCCTGTTCCGCTTACTGTTCTGGATTGCCGTCATTGCGGCTGCATTTTGGCTATGGCGACGCTTTACTCGGCCAGCAGCCCCTCGCAGCGAAGACCGCAAAACCAGCGCAACGCCTACCCCCATGGTGCGCTGCGAGCACTGCGGCACTCATGTACCGCGCGATCACGCGCTGGCAAAAGGCGAACAGTGGTTTTGCAGCCAAGCACACCTAGAACAAGGCCCACATTCCGGTGAGCGCTGATTTCTCCCTGAGCGGGGAGCAAAGTAGACGAATTCTGCGGCTCTATCACCTGTACCGCCTGGTTATCGGCATCACCCTAGCGCTGCTGGTCTCCAGCAATCTGGACAGCGAACTGCTGGACATGATGCACCCGACGCTATTTCGCAATGGCAGCTGGCTGTATCTAATACTCAACGTCCTGATCATCGCCACCGTGCGTCGCCCCAAGGGCTTGACGCAGGTTTTCAGCCTGGCACTGGTCGATGTGATTCTGCTCTGCGTCCTATTTTATGCCGCAGGCGGCACACCCAGCGGCATCGGCAACCTGCTGATAGTCGCCGTGGCGATTGCCAATATCCTCTTGCGTGGCCGTATCGGCCTGCTAATTGCCGCCGTCGCCGCAACAGGCATGATCTATCTGACCGTCTACCTGAGCCTTAGCCGACCGGCTGCGGCGGCACAGTACGTCCAGGCCGGAGCACTCGGCGCACTGTGCTTCGCCGCCGCACTGTTTGTGCAGGGCCTGACGCGCCGGCTGCAAGCCAGCGAAAACCTGGCCGAGCAGCGCGCAGCCGATGTCGCCAACCTGGAAGCACTCAACGCGCTGATCCTGCAACGCATGCGCACCGGCATTCTGGTGCTGGATGAATTACACCGCGTATTACTAGCCAACCAGGGCGCCAACCACTTGCTGGGGCATGCCGATCTGACCGGCAAAATTCTCGACCCGCACTGCCCGGAACTGATCAAGCGCATGCAGCAATGGTCACACAACCCCAGCCTGCGTCCCGCCAGCCTGCAAGCGGCGCCCGATAGTCGCGTGTTGCAGCCTAGCTTTATTGCACTGCAGCGCGGCGAGCACAAACATACGCTGATATTCCTCGATGACATTTCGCAAAT
This sequence comes from Pseudomonas sp. C7.1, assembly GCF_056312395.1. NCBI lineage: Bacteria > Pseudomonadati > Pseudomonadota > Gammaproteobacteria > Pseudomonadales > Pseudomonadaceae > Pseudomonas > Pseudomonas sp. C7.1. The sequence goes on from NZ_JBWDTL010000003.1 coordinate 3,028,998, forward strand.
CGCCCAGCAGGCGCAACAGCTCAAGCTCGCTTCCCTAGGCCGCCTGACTGCCGGCATCGCCCACGAAATTCGCAATCCGCTGGGCGCAATCAGCCACGCCGCACAGCTGCTGCAAGAGTCAGAAGAATTGGAAGGCCCGGACCTGCGTCTGGCGCAGATCATCCAGGATCACTCGCGACGAATGAACTTGGTGATAGAAAACGTCTTGCAACTGTCGCGGCGCCGCCAGGCCGAACCGCAGCTGCTTGACCTGAAGTATTGGCTGCACCGTTTTGCCAGCGAGTTCCGCAGCAGCGCCGCCCCTGGCCAGACTCTGCACCTGGAAACCTGCAGCGGCAGTATTCAAACTCGCATGGACCCGCATCAACTCACCCAGGTACTGAGCAATCTGGTGGAAAACGGCCTGCGTTACAGCGCGCAAAAGAACAAGCAAGGACAAGTCTGGCTAAAGCTGTTCCGCGACGCGGAGAGCGAGCTGCCGGTGCTCGAAGTACTGGACGACGGCCCCGGCATTGCCGAAGAACAACTGCACCACCTGTTCGAGCCCTTCTACACCACAGAAAACAAAGGCACCGGCCTAGGCCTGTATATTTCCCGCGAACTGTGCGAAAGCAATCAGGCACGTCTCGACTATAAACTTCGTGAAGGTGGCGGCAGCTGCCTACGCATCACCTTCGCCCACCCGCGCAAACTGAGCTGACCATGACCCGCCAGAGAGCCCTGATCGTCGATGACGAACCCGATATTCGCGAACTCCTGGAAATCACCCTGGGGCGGATGAAGCTCGACACCCGCAGCGCGCGCAACGTCAAGGAAGCCCGCGAGTGGCTGGCCAAAGAGCCCTTCGACCTGTGTCTGACCGACATGCGCCTGCCGGACGGCACAGGCCTGGAGCTGGTGCAGCATATTCTGCTGCGCCACCCGCAAGTGCCGGTGGCGATGATCACGGCCTACGGCAGCCTCGATACCGCGATCAACGCCCTGAAAGCCGGCGCCTTTGATTTTCTGACCAAACCGGTGGACCTCGGTCGCCTGCGCGAACTAGTCGCCGCCGCCTTACGCCTGCGCAGCGCCGATGGCGAAGAAATGCCGGTGGATAGCCGCTTGCTCGGCGACTCACCACCAATGAAGGTCATGCGCAAACAGATCCTCAAGCTGGCCCGCAGCCAGGCCCCGGTGTATATCAGCGGCGAATCCGGCAGCGGCAAAGAGCTGGTCGCCCGCCTGATACATGAGCAAGGCTCGCGCGGCGAACAACCCTTTATCCCGGTCAACTGCGGCGCCATTCCCAGCGAACTGATGGAAAGCGAGTTCTTTGGCCACAAGAAAGGCAGCTTCACTGGCGCCGTCGAAGACAAGCAAGGGCTTTTCCAAGCTGCCAACGGCGGCACCCTGTTCCTCGATGAGGTCGCCGACCTGCCGCTGCCGATGCAGGTCAAACTGCTGCGCGCCATTCAGGAAAAAGCCGTACGCGCCGTGGGCGGCCAGCAAGAGCTGATCGTCGATGTGCGCATCCTCTGCGCCACTCACAAGGACCTGGCCGCCGAGGTCGCCGCCGAGCGCTTCCGTCAAGACCTGTACTACCGCCTCAACGTGATCGAGTTACGCGTGCCCGCCCTGCGTGAACGCCGCGAAGACATCCCCCTGCTCGCCGACATCATGCTCAAGCGCCTGGCTGACGGCACCGGCCTCAGCCCAGCCAAACTGGATGACGACGCGCTGGAGAAACTCAAGAGCTACCGCTTCCCAGGCAACGTGCGCGAACTGGAGAACATGCTCGAACGCGCCTACACCTTGTGCGAAGACGACCGCATCACTACCTGCGATCTGCGCCTGGCCGACAGCGTACCGGTCAGCGAAAACGGCGAAACCAGCCTGGCGCAGATCGACAACCTGGAAGACCACCTGGAAAGCATCGAACGCAAACTGATCATGCAAGCCCTGGAAGAAACCCGCTGGAACCGCACCGCCGCCGCCCAACGCCTGGGCCTGAGCTTTCGCTCAATGCGCTATCGGTTAAAGAAACTGGGTATCGACTAAAGCGAGCATCAATTGCGGGAGATCCCCGTCGTCCAGACGCCGCGCTGTCACGCAGCAAACGGGGGCAATTGCGTCTTTCGGCTTGTAGGTACCTGTAGGAGCGGGCCATGCCCGCGATGCGTTTCGCGGGCATGGCCCGCTCCTACAGGTCTTTGTGCGGATTTAATTTATTTATATAAAACAATGAGTTATTTTTTTGATAAATGGGACTTTAGCCGCGCGTCCCTCCCAGTGAAACACTCAACCCGCCGAAGCCACCCGCCCAGTCGGCGCATAAGGTGCAGGATCGATGATAGGTTCACGTCCCAACATCAAATCCGCCAGCAATTGGCACGAAGCTGGCGCCAGCACCAGTCCATTGCGGTAATGCCCACAGTTCAGCCACAAACCATCATGCCCCGGCACCGGGCCAATAAACGGAATGCCCTCAGGCGAACCAGGCCGCAACCCCGCCCAATGCCCCACCACCTCGGCATCCGCCAACGCCGGCAACAACTCGACAGCAGACGCTTTTAAGCTCGCCAGCGCCTCGGCGGTCGGCGTCTTATCGAAGCCCGCATGCTCAAGCGTGCTGCCTATCAGAATATGGCCATCACGACGCGGAATCGCATAACGCCCCTTGGCCAGCACAATAGACGGGAGAAAGTCTTCGCCGCACTTGTACAGAATCATCTGCCCCTTGACCGGCACCACCGGCAACTCAATGCCCAGAGTCTTCATCAACTCGCCACTCCAGGCACCAGCAGTCAGCACCACCTGATCGGCATACATATCACCCTGCGCCGTGTGCACACCCGTGACACGCCCACCCTCACGAATAAAACCACTGACCGCACAGTGCTCATGCAAGGTGACATTCGGCATCTGCTGCAACGCCGCCCGCAGCGCCTTGACCAAACGCGGGTTACGCACATTCGCCACATCCGACATCTGCACTGCCCGCCCAAAGCCCTTAGCCAAAGCCGGCACCGCCCGCTCTACCGCCGCAACATCCACACGCTGCAGCGGCCGCCTTTCATGCTGCGCCCAGGCAAGCGCATCAGCCTCATCATCAAGGTCAAGCCAATACAACCCGCTGACATACACCTCAGGATCAATCTGCGTCTGCGCCAGCAACTGCTCACCCAAGCGCGGATAAAAATCCTGCGACCAATGCGCGAGTGCTGTTACCGCAGGGCTGTAACGCCAGGGGTAAAGCGGAGAGACGATTCCGCCGCCGGCCCAGGAGGACTCAGCACCCACAAGACCACGCTCAACAACATCAATGCGGCAACTATTTTTCGCCAGTGTCAAAGCAGAAAGCATGCCAATAACACCGCCCCCTACGACAACATACCGCTCATAGCAGCCCACATTGGCAACTCCTGAATAATCATCTTTAATGAAGGGTACCCCATGGACCAGGGAGAAAACCATGTATCAACGGAATGTAACAGGCTTAAGCATTACTGATCTTTTATTATCTCTAAGCATTTTAACCATACTCGTATCTACAGCAGTACCAACCCTTGCTTCACTGCATCAAAAAATAGAACTTTCTTCCGTAACAAATGGCCTATTCAGCCTCACACAGCAGGCAAGATACCACGCGCTATCTCAACAGGTGCGCGTTTCAGTCTGTCCACTTTCGAGAGTCGGTAACTGCTCAAAAGACTGGCAGCAGGACATAAGTGCGTTCACTGACGCCAACGGAAATAGACGCCTTGACGATGGTGATGTGCTACTGAGCACATTCAGCCGTTCGAAACGAGTAAAAATCAGCTGGAGCGGGATGGGTAGCGGCAACAGCCTGCACTTCAATCGCCAAGGAATTACTTTTGTCAGTAATGGAACATTCAGCATAAGCAACGGCGAAAAAAGGATGCAATTGACCATCAGCCGCCTTGGCAAGCCCAAGGTTATCGTACCAAAAGAACCGCCCATACCCTGACTAGCGCCGAACGTCCCCCCTCTGTTGCCCCCGCCAGCCTTGCGGATTATGGTTAACGCTAGGGAAAAGGGGCTTTTACATGCAACGACAATACGGTTTCACTCTAATAGAGCTGCTTATTGCGATAGCAATACTGGCGGTTTTGATGGGTATCGCAATACCTAACTTCACGCAATTTCTTGTGACCCAGCGGGTCTCTGGGCAGGCCAGTGAACTAATTAGCGCATTGGCCTTTGCGCGCAGCGAAGCGAGTAAACGCAATGCAAATATAGTAGTCATTCCTCTGACCAATGCCGTCACAGGCTGGAGTAATGGCTGGTGCATTGGCCTCACAAGCATCAACAACTGCAATCATGCAGATGTGATAGCAAGCTACCAGCCCAAAGCCAGCGATATAAACGTCACGTCAACTTACCTACAAGCAGGCAATCGCTTAACGTTTCGACGCGACGGCACACTATTGGACCCAGGCAGTGCCTCGCCATTCAAAATCAGCTCTACGCGCCTGTCGGCCACAAGTGATGACGCCCGCTGCATTAACCTCAACGGGCTAGGAAAAGCCTCAATAAAAAAGGTGAAACCTGATGTTGACTGTTAAATTCAGGCACTCAAGCAACGGATCTTCATTAATTGAGGTTTTAATCACGTTGCTTATATTCGCAGTTGGCCTTTTGGGCTTCGCCGGACTACAAGTAAATGCACTACAAAGTACTGCTGACAGCGGTCAACGCTCTCAAGCCGTGTGGATAAGCCAAGAGCTCGCCGAAAGAATGCGCGCAAATGCAGAGGCAGGCAATGCGATCTATATAGCGGCTGCGGCCAATGTTGACTGCGCAAGCCTTCCGCCCAACATATGTTCGGATTATTACGATCCGGTTGCAGCCTCCAAAGTAAATGCAACCGTATGCAACGCAACCCAAATGGCGGCCTTTGACCTATGGGAGGCACAGTGCCCCTACAGTAGCACACCAACCTATCAAGGAAATGCAAATGCCGCTAATGGCAGATATAGCAGCCGAGACTTCCTCACCAGACCTGCGGGAGCCGCACCGCCACTGGCAGTCACTGCTCAAGGTAATGGTTTAAGAATAACGTCTAGCTGGCTGAGCATGGGCTCCAGATCGTCTACAGGAGTTACGACGGGAGAAAACCTATCGACTCAACTGGAGGTCCTGCGATGAAACACTGTATTAAAAGCCAGCGCGGATTTAGCCTGATCGAGCTTATGGTAGCAATGGTAATTGGATTGATATTACTGCTGGGAGTGAGCCAAGTATTCCTATCAAGCCGCCAGACATTCACCACAAATGAGGCAATGACAAAACTTCAGGAAAACGGGCGTTTTGCGCTAGAGTTCATCGCAACCAGCGCACGCCAAGCAGGCTATCTATCCCCAGGCTCCCCATTGCCTCGCCCATTCCCAGTTGAACCAATAAGTTGTGGAAAAGGCTCAGCAGCCAGCAATCCTTGCGCTGTAAACGGAGCAACTGACCGTATAAGTTTTTCTGCAGAACCGGTATTAATTGATGGGAACTTACGTGATTGCGCCGGCAGCATCGTACCTGCAAACTCTGTTGTCATTAACTCATATTTCATCATGCCAGCAGATGCAAACAATCCCCAGCCATCCCTTGCCTGCAGCTCATATAACAGAACAACCAGCGCATGGATTACACAAAACCAAAGTTTAATTGACGGGATAGAGTCACTGCAAGTGCTCTACGGACTCCCCTCAAATAACAGCCCACTCAGTGCAGGACAATTTGTATCTGCAGACAGAGTTGATCTTTTAAATGGCTGGAAAGATGTTATTGCAGTCCGTGTAGCAGTCCTAGCCAACAGCATTGACCCAACTACACCACAACCACCTCAGCGTAATTATTATCTGCTTGATGCCCCCCCATAACACCCGACGCAGATGACAGTCGTGCACGGCAAATCTTCTCAACAACCATTCACTTTAATAATGTGTACTGAGGCCAACATGCTACATACACCTGGAGCTCATCGGAAAGAACAAGGTGCCACGTTAATTGTGGCACTGATCTTTCTCCTGATTTTAACTGTTGCAGGCATCACAGCAGTAAGGCTCTCAACTTCAAGCGAGCGCATGGCCAGCAATAGCCAGTTTAGGGGCATGTCTTTTCAGCTCGCACAGAGCGAACTAAATGCTCAGCAATTAGTTATGGATGGCAACATAGCTAACAGAGAACCGCTTCAGCTGTCGATGAGCAGGCCAAACCAACCAATACCCCGATTCCCAGATCGCCGCCAGGCGCTAGCACTATTGCCACAAATTAGCGCAACGGGACTTACGCAAGTGAGCACAGTCAATTCGCTCGGTATTGTCGACTGCATGATTTTTGGCGAAGGAACTTCCGCCGGTAGCTTTACCTGCAATCAATTCGAGCTAAACACCCGCTCTACATTAGCAAGCGGGGCATACTCAGAACAAGTTGGTGGACTTGTCATGTCCACACCCAAATAATCACGGAGCTATAACCCATGACAAATACATTAAAACTTTTTATTTCATTATTCATAATGATTAGCGTACACCCCAGCGCACCTGCTAGTCAGCAAGAAGAAAAGTACATCGAATTTGCTAACATCATACTTAATATTGAACCCACAGCAGGAACAGATCGCGCGCACGGATACGCCCTCGCAACCGCATGCAGCACCTGCCAAGCAGTACGCATTGAGATTGATCAAACGACCGAGCTTCGCCTCAATGGCGACCTAGTAAGCACGCAAGATCTCGGCTTCAAAATTGACTGGCAGGGTGCAGTATTTTTCATGCCAGGCAAACCACCCGTTGCAACCAGACTAATGCTGCAGTGAATTGAGGCACAGCCATGATAAACAAAACTAACACCTCAACCAGCGTATTCGCATTCACCTACCTCTTTCTATCTCTGCAAAGTGGACTCACGTTTGCCGATGACACAGAAATCTATCTGACCCGCGACTTACCTGCGGATCAGCGCGTTCGCCCTAACATCATGTTTGTTATTGACACATCAGGATCGATGTTAAACGGCGTTCCTGGTACAAATTGTAAAGCACTGGTTGTACCCGCCTCATATGGAGAGACTCCTCGAAACTGGTGCACGCGCACCACAAAAAACCTCTCTAGGAACAAAGGCGCACTCACCCGTATGGAGGTTGTAAAACAGGTCGTTAGCCAACTTGTCGATGAGCTAGCTGTTTCGAACGACGCCAATATCGGCCTTGCCCGTTTTGACTCAAATAGCAATGGCGGCTTCATCAATGTGCCAGTCAGTAGAGCGGGTACTGCCGCCAATGCATTCAAAACACAGTTAAGTCGCTATTACGCCAGCGGCGCCACCCCGCTACTGGAAAGCTATCATGAAGCAGCGTTGTATCTTCGCGGGGAAACGCCACGCTATGGCAACAGCTCACGCGGGGCTATAGAAGACACAACAGGCGCCATAACGCTTGACCCGTGGAGAAGTGACAGCGCTGCATACACAGGCAGCAGTTATAAATCACCAATTGAAAACTCCTGTCAAAAATCCAACATCATCGTACTGACTGACGGCCTTCCCAATAGAGATGTAGGCAGCAACTCTACAATCCAAACTTTGGTTTCAGGAAAGAACACTCAATATACATCGTGCAATAGAAACTATCCCACTGATGGTGTCGCCGCTGATGGCTGCTGGATGCCCGGCTTGTCTGAATACCTTGCCAACCAAGACAACTCACCAGCCGCTGGCAAACAAACCATCAACACGTACACTGTTGGCTTCGGAAACATTGGTAACTCACAATTACTACAAGATACAGCCGACTATGGTGGCGGTAAGTTTTTTACCACAGGGGATACATCGGGCTTAGTCTCAGCACTAAAATCTATTGTCGTAGATATTCTTGCAGAGAACACATCCTTCACTACGCCAACAGTGTCTGTAAGCGCTTACAGCAACTTTGGCTATCGCAATGATCTGTACTATGCACTTTTCCGCCCTGCTGAAGGCGCTCGCTGGGTAGGTAATGTTAAAAAATATAAAGCCACAACCGACGCATCCACAGGAAATCTTATTGTCACCGACGCCAACGGAAACAATGCCGTAGACTCGGAAACAGGTTTCTTCAAAGATACCGCGCAAAGTTTTTGGAGCCCTTCAGCCGACGGCAGAAACGCCGAAAGCGGAGGCGCGGCAAGCAAACTAACAAACCCAGACACACGCAAAATATTTACTTACACCGGCACAACACCACTCGCAGGGCCAACCCCGCCCACCCCGATCAATCTCACCTTATCAACTAATGCGCTTAGCGCTGCCAATGTCTCAAAAACATTGCTGGGCGATGCGACGATGTCTGACAACTACAGAAACAAACTTATCAGCTGGGCTCGTGGTAGCGACCCAAGTATTGCTGGCGCGCCCCCGAGACTACAAGTAGCCGACGTACTGCATAACGCCCCCAAAGTTGTGGCATATGTAAGCGACGAAGACCTGACCCGCGTTGGAGCAGGAGTTAGCAAAGATAAGCTAGCACTTTTCTACGGCACCAACGAAGGCCACATAGCAGCCATTGACCCAGAAAGCGGCAACGAACTTTTCGTTTATATACCAAAAGAACTGTTACCCAATCTAAAAGCCTATTACGACAACCCTAAAGGTAGCGCTAGCAAGAGATATGGTATTGATGGACAATTTGATTTAAAAGTCACCTATGGCACTACCAACACTACCACCAAGCTCCGCCCTGTTACGCAAGTATTTCTCTATGCAGGCATGGGCCGTGGTGGCCGTAATTATTATGCCTTAGACGTTAGTCCTGGCGCGTCTGGCAATCCAACGACAATAGACCCTAAACTTAAATGGGCAATTATAGGTGGCACTACAGGAACCGCTTACCAACGGCTTGGTCAAACATGGTCGACTCCAAAAGTTAGCAAGGTTTTATGGAATGGCTCACCGCGTGACGTACTTATCTTCACTGGCGGCTATGACGTTAACCAGGATGACGACACTCCGAACACACCGAGCAACGACAGCTACGGTAATGCAATATATGTGGCAGACGCCAATACAGGCGAAAGACTCTGGATGGCTGGCCCTACGCCAGTACCGGGCGAAACCGTACCTGCGAACTTGCAGCTCAGCACCATGACTAACAGCATACCCGCAGATCCTACTCTGGTTGATATAACCGGCGACGGTGTTATTGATACTGTTTTTGCCGCTGATACTCGCGGACAAATATTCCGTTTTGATCTAAACCCTCTTAGCACAAACGCAGATGATTTTGCGACTGGCGGGAGAGTTGCCCAATTCGGAGGAGTAACCGCCCAAGACAACCGTCGTTTTTATAACTCACCAGATGTTGCCCTCATCAAAGAGCGTGGAGCACAGCCGTACTACACTATATCCATCGGTACCGGCTATCGTGGGCACCCACTAAACGAAGACACTATTGATCGGTTTTATGTAATACGTGACAAAGACGTATACACAAGACCAACAACCTACACTACCGTTACTGAGGCCGACATGGTTGATGTGAGCAGCATCGATACCAGCGGCGCCACAGCAACTACCACGCAAAACTCTATCAACACCAAGCGAGCGCAAATATCGTCACTGACAGCAGCAGAGACAGCTGCACGCGACGCCTTATTAAACTACCAAGCATCTGTAGGCTACACTACAAAACAAGAAAATTTATTAGAGACCAACAATGAAATAAATAGCAAACAAACCTCTATCGACAACATTATTAGCAACGACCCTTTTATTGTTGAGCATGCAGCAGAAATGGACGCTCGCACTCAGCTCAACAATCTAATCGTTCAAACGCTCGATGGACTTATATCATTAAAAACACTTACAGCTGTTACAGCTTCGAATGCCGATGACTTTTTACAAGAGCAACTTAGCAATAGCAATAGCAGCGACTGGGGACAATTCCAGCTCAACCTGCAAGTGCTTAACACAATACCTGACGCACCTTATCAAAGCGTTTTACTCGCAGAACAGGCACTCACCACAGCAAGAGCTAACGGCACAACAGATACCACAGCACTGGAAGCCGACCTGGCGAGCAGTACAGCAGCGTATGAAGCCTCAAGCTCATTTGTACAACGCCAACAACTTATTGAGAATAAAAGCTCACTAGACAGCAAACTAAACGAAATGCTTATACTGCAAAACAGCATATTCCAGACACTACTTAATAATGATGCTGCAAACGTAACCAGTGAAAAGACCGCGCTAAACGTACTCAAGACCGATATAAGAAACTTAACTTCTCAGCTTAACCAAAACGCGGTAGATACTGGAACAAATGCGGAACTTTTGTCTGTAGAAGCCGGCACACGAAAAAGTCTCACTGACAGTCTCGCTGTAAGCGCACCGTTAGTAAGCGAGGTCGGACGCCTGAATGCACTTCAAGCAGAAATCCTCGCTTTAAGCGGCGCAGCCTCAGGATTACTGGCGGACCTTACAGCCATCAGCGACATAGCCTATGATGGCACTACACCGCCCCTAGACGCCGCTCAGATAGCAGAAGCAACCGCTGCTGATACTACACCACCGCTCAGCGCATTCGACGTCTACAATTTCTTAATTGAGCAACGTCGGCAAGAGGCAGTAAGTAAAATCCCAACATTGCGTAGCGAAATAAATGCACTTTATGCGCAGTTGAGCCCTGGCGACACCTATACCCCTGACTTAGTTGCACTCAATAACAGTAAAGGTTGGTTTATCCGCTTCCCTCTTGGCGAAAAAGTACTCTCAAGCTCTATTAGCTTCCGCGGGTCTCTTTTCTTTTCGACATTCCGCCCAAGCGGCCAACAAGTAACCACCTGCGGTCCTGACGTAGGCCAAGGCCGCTTTTATGCACTAAGCCTGGCTGACGCCACCTCCATTTTCACTGAGACAATTAATGATGTTACTAATGACAAGCGCAGTTTCGACCTAGTGCATGGCGGTATACCACCAAAACCCGCCGTAGTACTGCGTGAAGACGGGAGGCCTGGACTACTTTGCGGGGCAGAGCAATGTGATAGCTCTGGAGGAGGCAATGCTCCTGCCCTCACTATCGCCTGCAAAAAGAACAAGCTTTTTTGTGATCCCAAAGCAGGCGGTTTGAAATCCACATACTGGAGAGAGAATTAATGCCACGCCAGAAAGGCTTTACCCTTATTGAACTGATGATCGTGGTAGCAATCATCGCGGTACTGGCGGCAATTGCGATCCCGAATTACAGAGCGTACATGTTAAAAAGTGGTAGAAGTGAGGGCCAAGCAAAGCTGTTAGAAGCGATGCAAATGCAAGAGCGTTTTTACTCACAAAACCAGACCTATACAGCGAACCTTGGTGTCGGAGGCCTTGCCTATACAGGAGTCGCATTAAATGCTGCAGCCCCATCGGAGGATGGGCGCTACTTGGTAACAGCCGGCATTTGTGCTGCCGGAATACCTATTGCAAACTGCGTATTGCTGACTGCTACACCACAGGGCTCCCAGGCTGCCGACACTGTTTGTGGCAGGCTCACTCTAAATAGTCGCGGAGTTAAAGGGATTTTAGGCGGCACAGGGGCGGCAGCTACCTGTTGGTAAGTAAAAGAAGGCCAGCTAATGCTGGCCTTTTCATTTTTGATGGAAGGCGGACTATTGCCTTGCAATTACCCGTAGCTCTTTGGGCATCGAGAACGTCACATTCTCCGGCCGCCCCAGCAGCTCTTGTGCGCCTGTTGCACCCCATTCGCTTAGCTGCTGAATGACCCCCTGCACTAGCACCTCAGGTGCCGATGCACCCGCCGTGATGCCAATACCCGCCACGCCCGCAAACCATTCCTGCTTTAGATCCTCTGCCCCATCGACGAGATAGGCAGGCGTGCCCATGCGTTCGGCCAGTTCGCGCAAGCGGTTGGAGTTGGAACTGTTGGGGCTGCCGACAACCAGTAGCACGTCGCATTCGGCGGCGAGTTGTTTGACCGCGTCCTGGCGGTTCTGGGTGGCGTAGCAAATGTCGTCCTTGCGCGGGCCGCCGATGGCGGGGAATTTGCTGCGCAGGGCGTCGATGACTTTACTGGTGTCGTCCATCGACAGGGTGGTCTGGGTAACGAAAGCCAGCGCTTCTGGATTGCGCACCTGCAGTTCGGCGACGTCAGTTTCATCCTCTACCAAGTAGATGGTGCCGCCGTTACTCGCGTCGTATTGGCCCATGGTGCCTTCGACTTCGGGGTGGCCTTCGTGGCCGATCAGGATGCATTCGCGACCTTCGCGGCTGTAGCGCACCACCTCCATATGCACCTTGGTCACCAGCGGGCAGGTGGCGTCGAAAATCTTCAGGCCACGACGTTCGGCCTCGCTGCGCACAGCCTGGGAGACGCCGTGGGCGCTGAAGATGACAATGACGTCGTCAGGAATCTGGTCCAGTTCTTCGACAAATACGGCGCCGCGCGCGCGCAAGTCTTCAACCACAAACTTGTTGTGCACCACTTCATGTCGCACATAGATGGGTGGGCCGAAAACTTCCAGGGCACGATTGACGATCTCGATGGCGCGGTCGACACCGGCGCAGAAGCCGCGGGGATTGGCGAGTTTGATATACATGGTGGTTGTCTCGGTATGCACCGTGATGGGTATGGCCTGCACGGAATGAAGCTCAAGTGATCAGGGATATTCCTGGCGGGAATGCAGGACGCTCACCACTTCTACGCAGTCGGCTGCCACTCGGTAGACAGAACAGAGTTGGGATGGGCGACCAGTTCCCGGGTGCCGGGAACCCGTCCGGAACGATACAAGTATGGGTGTTCGGCCAGCGGCAGAACGGCCGACTCCAAGCGGTCCTTGAGCAGCCTGGCGGTCTGGAGGTCTGGAGGTCTTCGTCAGCGATGTAGCGGATGATTTTCGCCAGGTCGGCTCTGGCACTGCCGCGCCAGACGATCGGCAGCATCAGCTGCGGCCCCGCTGACGGGCCTCGGCCTCGGCAATGATGGCCTCCATTTCAGCCATCACTTGGTCATGTGGAACGCCAGGGCGCGAATCGTCCAGGGACTCCTGCACCTTGCGGCGGAACCAACGATCGTAGCTGTCCGCCTGCTCCTGTGTCTCGAACTCGGACACGATGGGGGAAAGTTGCGCGCTCATGCTGGGCGGCCTCCGTGTTAGGCAGTCAGTCTATACCGTATCAAGTGTTTTCACCTCGATGATTTCCACCTCAAAGCTCAGCGCCTTGCCGGCCAGAGGGTGGTTGAAGTCGATGGTCACCTGGCTGTCATCAAAGGCTTTGACCACGCCTGGCAGCTCGGCATTGGCGGCATCATTGAAAATCACCAACAGACCTTCCGACAGCTCCATATCCTGAAACTGACTGCCCGGCATGACCTGGATATTCTGTGGATTGCCCTGACCAAAGCCCTGCTCTGGGCTGATCGACAGGCTACGCTTGTCGCCCGCTTTGAGCCCGTAGATGGCCTGCTCAAAACCAGGCAGCAGGTTGCCATCGCCCACCTTGAAGGTGGCGGGCTTCTTGTCGAAGGTGCTGTCGACCACATCGCCGTTTTCCAGCTTGAGGGCGAAATGCAGGGTGACTTCCTTGTTCGGGCCGATACGTACGTCAGTCATGAGCTTTTTCTCCAGACTTCTCGCTTTTGAACATATCCAGTGCCAGCAGAATCGCGCCGCCGGTGATCGCCATGTCGGCGACATTGAACGCAGGGAAATACCAACGGTGCTGCCAGTGCAGCAGAATAAAGTCGACCACGTGGCCGAATACCACGCGGTCCACCAGGTTGCCTAGCGCGCCGCCCAGAACCAGCGCCAGAGCCAGGGCCAGCCAGCTCTCGCCGGGTTTCAGACGCTTGAGCCAGACCACCAGCACCGCGCTGACCACCACCGCAATCGCGGCGAAAAACCAGCGTTGCCAACCGGCCGCATCGGCAAGGAAGCTAAAGGCTGCGCCGGTGTTATAAGCCAGAGTCCAGCTGAAGTAATCGGGAATGATCACGATCTGCTGGTACATGCTCAGGGCATTGTCGAAATAGAACTTGCTGGCCTGATCGATCACGAACACAACGAGGCTCAGCCAGAGCCAGGGCAGCTTGCCGAAGCGGGAGGTCATAGGCGACCCCCGAACTCGTAGGATGCGTGATAACCCATCAAATGCGCAGACTGCAGCGATGGGTTGTCACCCATCCTACCTTCTGGCGCTATTCCGAGAATCGCCGGGACGCCGGACCGCAGCAAGCTGGCTCCTACGCAAAAGCGGCCCTCACCCCCGGCTCCTCTCCCGGGGGGAGAGGGAGCAAAGCGGTGCGCAGTGGCTTAGGCATAATGACGAACCTCGCCCGCGCCTTCGATATTGTCCACGCAGCGACCGCAGATTTCTGGATGCGCCGGGTTCACCCCGACATCCTCACGGTGATGCCAGCAACGGCCGCATTTGGCGTGGCCGGACTTGACGATTTTCAGCTTCAGGCCTGGCACTTCGGTTTCCACGGCATCGGCCGGGGCAGCGGCCAAGGGAGCCAGCGCTGCGGTGGAGGTGATCAGCACGAAACGCAGTTCATTGCTGAGTTTGCTCAGGTCGGAAATCAGGCTGTCTTCGGCATACAGGGTGACTTCCGCCTGCAGGTTGCCGCCAATGGCCTTGGCCGCGCGCAGCCCTTCCATTTCCTTGTTGACCGCGACCTTGACCGCCATGACCCGCTCCCAGAACTCGCGGCTCAGCTCGAAATCCTGGGGCAGTTCGCTCAGGCCCTGATACCAGCCATTGAGCATCACCGACTCGTTGCGCTCGCCCGGCAGGTACTGCCACAGCTCGTCTGCGGTAAAGGACAGCACCGGGGCGACCCAGCGCACCAGGGCTTCGGCGATATGGAACAACGCGCTCTGGCAGGAACGTCGCGCCACGCTGTCGGCGGCAGTGGTGTACTGGCGGTCCTTGATGATGTCGAGGTAGAAGCCGCCCAGCTCCTGCACGCAGAAGTTGTGCACCTTCTGGTAGACGTTCCAGAAGCGGTAGCTGTCGTAGGCCTCCTCGATTTCGCGTTGCAGCAGCAGCGCGCGATCCACCGCCCAGCGATCCAGCGCCAGCATCTCGTCGACCGGTAGCAGATGCTGCGCCGGGTCGAAACCGCTGAGGTTGGAGAGCAGGAAGCGCGCGGTGTTGCGAATGCGCCGGTAAGAGTCGGCGCTGCGCTGGAGAATCACCTTGGATACGGCCATCTCGCCGGAGTAGTCGGTGGACGACACCCACAGGCGCAGGATATCGGCACCCAGGCTGTCGTTCACTTCCTGCGGCGCGACCACATTGCCCAGGGACTTGGACATCTTGCGGCCGTTCTCATCGACCACGAAACCATGGGTCAGCAGCTCTTTGTACGGCGCGTGGCCGTCGATGGCTGCGCCGGTAAGCAAGGATGAATGGAACCAGCCACGGTGCTGGTCGGAGCCTTCCAGGTACAGATCGGCGCGCGGACCGCTGGCATGACCCAGGTTGTGCGAGCCGCGCAGCACGTGCCAATGCGTAGTGCCGGAGTCAAACCAGACGTCCAGGGTGTCGCTGATCTTGTCGTAGTGGGCGGCTTCATCACCGAGCAGTTCAGCGGCGTCCAGCTTGAACCAGGCCTCGATGCCCTCTTGCTCGACACGCTTGGCAACGATTTCCATCAGCTCGGCGCTGCGCGGGTGCAGTTCGCCCGTGGCTTTGTGCAGGAAGAACGGGATCGGCACGCCCCAGTTACGCTGGCGCGAGATGCACCAGTCCGGACGGCCGGCGATCATGCTGTGCAGGCGCGCCTGGCCCCAGGCGGGAACGAATGCGGTCTGCTCGATAGCGGCCAGCGCGCGCTCACGCAGGGTGTCGCCTTCGTTAGGCTGCTTATCCATGCCGACGAACCACTGCGCGGTGGCGCGGTAGATCAGCGGGGTCTTGTGCCGCCAGCAGTGCATATAGCTGTGCTGGATGGCTTCGTGCTTGAGCAGCGCGCCGACTTCTTCCAGCTTGGCAACGATGGCCGGGTTGGCCTTCCAGATAAACTGGCCGCCAAAGAACGGCAGGTCACTGACGTATACGCCGTTGCTCTGCACGGGGCTGAGGATGTCGTCATTGCTCATGCCGTAGCCTTTGCAGGAACGGAAGTCGTCCTCGCCGTAGGCCGGGGCGGAGTGAACGATACCGGTACCGGCGCCCAGCTCGACATACTCGGCCAGATAGACCGGAGCAAAACGCTTATAGAACGGGTGGCGGAAGCGGATCAGCTCCAGCGCCGCACCTGGCGCGGTGGCGATCACTTCGCCCTGCAGGCCATAACGGGCCAGGCAACTTTCGACCAGCTCCTCGGCCAGCAGCAGGAGCTTGTCGCCGGTATCGACCAGGGCGTAGTTGAATTCGGGATGAACATTCAGCGCCTGGTTAGCCGGGATGGTCCAGGGCGTGGTGGTCCAGATCACGATTGAAGCAGGCTTCGGCAAGCTGGCCAGACCGAAGGCGGCGGCCAGTTTGTCGGCATCTTCGACCACGAAAGCCACGTCGATGGCGTCGGACTTTTTGTCCTGATACTCGACCTCGGCCTCAGCCAACGCCGAGCCGCAATCGAAGCACCAGTTGACCGGCTTCAGGCCTTTGAACACGAAGCCCTGCTTGACCATCTCAGCCAATGCGCGGATTTCACCCGCCTCGTTGGCAAAATCCATGGTCTTGTATGGGCTGTCCCAGTCGCCGAGCACGCCGAGGCGGATAAAGTCGGCCTTCTGCCCTTCGATCTGCTCACCGGCATAGGTGCGGCAGCGCTCGCGGGTCAGGTCGGCAGGCTGATTCTTGCCGAAGGTGGTTTCCACCTTGTGCTCGATCGGCAGGCCGTGGCAGTCCCAGCCCGGCACATAGGGGGCGTCGAAGCCGGCCAGGGTCTTGGAGCGGGTGATGATGTCCTTGAGGATCTTGTTGACCGCATGACCGATATGAATGCTGCCGTTGGCATAGGGCGGGCCGTCGTGCAGGACGAACTTGGGCCGGCCTTCGCCTTGCGCGCGCAGCTTCTGATACAGGCCAATCTCGTTCCAGCGCTGCAGAATCTGCGGCTCGCGCTGCGGCAGGCCGGCCTTCATCGGAAACTGGGTATCAGGCAGATTTAGCGTGGCTTTGTAATCGGTCATTTCAGGCTCTTCGTAAGCGATTGGCACCGAGCAGTTGATGCTGGGTGCTTAAACGCGCCAATGGGCACGGGCGGCAGCAATATCGGCAGCAATTGCCGTCTTCAATGCCTCAAGGGAGGCGAAACGCTGCTCATCACGCAGCTTGTGGTGGAAAGCCACCGTCAAACGCCGGCCATATAAATCACCGGCAAAATCCAGCACATGCACTTCCAGGTGGGCACTGCCGTCACCTGCAACACTAGGGCGCACGCCGATATTGGCGACGCCGGGCCAGCTCGTTCCATCGATTTCGGTGCTGACCAGATACACGCCCTTGAGCGGCACCCGCTTGCGCTTAAGTTGCACATTGGCGGTCGGGGCATTCAGCTGACGGCCCAGCTTCTGCCCGTGCAGCACCCGTCCAGCGATCTGGAAGGGACGGCCGAGCAGGTGCTGCGCCAGGGCAAAATCACCTGCATCGAGGGCTTCACGCACCCGCGTACTGCTGACGCGAATGCCATCCAGCTCAACCGTGCTGGCGGCCTCAACGCTAAAGCCTTCGCGCTCACCGGCCTCGGCCAGAAAGGCGAAATCGCCGGCGCGATCACAGCCGAAACGGAAGTCATCACCTACCTCAAGATGGCGTGTATCCAGGCCATCGATCAGCACTTTCTGCACAAACTCGGCGGCGGACAGCTCGCGCAAACGCCGGTTGAAGCTCAGGCATAGCACCAGGTCGACGCCTTCGGCAGCGAGCAAGGCGAGCTTGTCGCGTAAGCGGGTCAAGCGCGCCGGGGCGGTATCCGGGCCAAAGAATTCGCGCGGTTGCGGCTCGAAAATCAGCACGCAGCTGGGCACGCCAAGCTCGGCGGAACGCTCACGCAAACGCGCCAAGATGGCCTGATGACCACGATGGACGCCGTCAAAATTACCGATAGTGGCGACACAGCCCCGATGCTGGGGCCGCAGATTGTGTAGGCCTCGAACCAGCTGCATAACGCGCTTCTTGCTCATAAAGTGGCCGATTATACGCACACCGGGCAGCGGACAACAGGCGGCAAATCAGCGGCTTTTAGACGGAGCTGCGCCGCGCAAAGTCCCGCAAGCGAAAGCCCAGCAACGCCAACACGCCTAAATAGGCCAGCATGCCCACACCCACCAGCCCACCCAGGCGTAACAAACGCCAAAGCATGGTGCCGTCCGCCCAGGCCGGCAGCTGCTGCATGCTGAGCAGCAGCACAGCCGCCATCGCCAGCAACGCCAGCAACAGCTTACCGAGGAACAACGCCCAGCCCGGCTGCGGCTGGAACATGTCGCGCTTGCGCAACTGCCAATACAGCAGCCCCGCATTCAGACAGGCGGCCAGGCCGATGGCCAGCGCCAGGCCGGCGTGGGCCAGGGGAATCACAAAGATAAACAACACATTCATCACCTGGGTCGCCAGTAGCGTGACCAGGCCGATACGCACCGGGGTCTTGATGTTTTGCTGGGCATAGAACGCGGGCGCGAGGATTTTCACCAGAATAATACCGACCAAGCCCAGCGAATAAGCGATCAAGGCGCGCTGGGTCATCAAGGTATCGGCTGCGGTGAATTTGCCGTACTGAAACAGCGAGGCGATCAGCGGCTCGGAAATAATCGCCAGGGCCACCGCACTGGGCAGCGCCAGCACCAGACACAGGCGCAAGCCCCAATCGAGCAGCTTGGAATAGTCCTCGCGGCTAGCGCCGGCATGGGTTTTCGACAAGGCCGGCAACAGAATGGTGCCCAGCGCCACGCCCAGCACACCGGCGGGCAATTCCATCAGACGGTCGGCGTAGTACATCCAGGACACTGAGCCTGCGACCAGAAAGGAGGCGAAGATGGTGTTGATGATCAGCGAAATCTGGCTGACCGACACGCCAAAAATCGCCGGCCCCATCTGCCTGACCACGCGCCACACGCCGGTGTCCTTGAGGTTCAGGCGCGGCAGCACGAGCATGCCGATCTTGTGCAGGTGAGGCAGCTGGAACAGTAGCTGCGCCAGGCCACCGACCAATACCGCCCAACCCAGGGCCATGATCGGCGGATCGAAATAGGGCGTTAGAAACAGGGCAAAGACGATCATGCTGACGTTAAGCAGCGTCGGCACAAAGGCCGGCACCGAGAAGCGGTTCCAGGTATTGAGCACCGCCCCGGCCAGCGAGGACAGGGAAATCAGCAGGATATAAGGAAAGGTGACCCGTAACAGATCAGTGGTCAGCTCAAAGCGTTCCGCATCATCGGCAAAACCTGGCGCGGAGGCCCAAACGATCCATGGCGCCGCAAGAATGCCGATAAAAGTCACCAGCGCCAGCACTAGAGTCAACAGCCCCGTCACGTACGCCAGGAAGGTACGCGTAGCCTCATCGCCCTGCTGGGTCTTGTACTCGGCCAGAATCGGTACGAATGCCTGGGAAAATGCGCCCTCGGCGAAAATACGACGCAACAGATTGGGCAGCTTGAACGCCACCACAAAAGCGTCCGAGGCCACGCCAGCGCCGAAGGTGCGAGCAATGATGGTGTCACGGACAAAGCCCAATACACGCGAAAGCATGGTCATGGAGCTGACAGCGGCCAACGACTTGAGCAAATTCATGTAATATCCCGGCTCCGCAAACAAGCACTGGCGCGCAAAGGCGACGAGTGTAGCGATCTGCCGCTGGTCAGGCCAGCACAGGGAAAAGCCAACAGGCTTGACAGCACTCCCTCATATCGGCATGATTCGCGGCCTTATTTGTTTGTAACCCCCAGAATTTTTTCGAGGAGCTTGACGGTGGCCAATACACCTTCTGCCAAAAAACGCGCAAAACAGGCTGAGAAGCGTCGTAGCCATAACGCCAGCCAGCGCTCGATGGTCCGTACCTACATCAAGAACGTCGTCAAGGCTATCGAAGCCAAAGACGTAGCTCTTGCTACTACTGCTTACACCCTGGCTGTGCCGGTAATCGACCGTATGGCCGACAAAGGCATCATCCACAAGAACAAAGCCGCTCGTCATAAGAGCCGCCTGAATGGTCATATTAAGGCCCTGGGCGAAGCTGCAGCTGCCTAAGCTGTTAGCGACACGCTGATTGTTCTTAAAAACCGGCTTAATCGCCGGTTTTTTATTGCCCAAAAAATGGCAAGCCACAAAAAAGCCCGAATCGCTTCGGGCTTTTTTTGCTCAGGGCTTTTGCGGCCACGGCAGAATCGGGATGGCCGTTACCGCATTCTGCGGACTGCCCTCGATTACCCGGTCGCTGTAGACCAGATAAACCAGGGTATTGCGCTTCTGATCGAAGAACCGCACCACCTGCATGGTCTTGAACACCAACGAAGTGCGCTCGCGAAAGACCTCTTCGCCTTCTTTGAGCCTCTCCAGAAAGCTGATCGGCCCAACCTGACGACAGGCAAGCGACGCTTCGGCGCGATCCTCGGCCAAGCCCAAACCACCCTTAACGCCACCAGTCTTGGCGCGCGACAGGTAACAGGTCACCCCCTCGACCTTAGGATCATCAAAGGCCTCGACAACGATCTTGTCGTTCGGCCCCATGATCTTGAAAACCGTCGATACTTCGCCAATCTGCTCGGCCGCCACCAAACCAGGCAGCAACACCAGCGCACCCAGCAATCCCTTTACCACTCGCATCAGCCTTCCCTCCAAAACCCATTCAAAGTCTCGCGAGCTAGAGCCATGCAAGGCAAAAACAGGCGAGGACGCGGAGTGTACTGCTGTACATGAGCATTCCGAGCCTGTTTTTAGCGTGAAAGAATCCATCTGACAGACGAGCGCGAACCTGCCGGACACCAGCAAAAAAACACTCGGGGGTGGTTTAGCTCGGCAGGTAGCCGAACTTCTCCAGTGCCCTGAGCCAGCGAGCTGAATTGCGTTTGACCGACAAGGCTTCATAGTCCAGGGCGCTGTCCCGGTAGTGTTCGCGCCGCTTGAGCATGTAGTAGACGGTACGTAGCAGTTTGTGAGCCAAGGCGATGATCGCGCGCTTGTAGCCACGTCGAATCACCAGTGCCTGGAACTTGGTTTTGAATACCGATGCAGTGCGGCTGGCCGAGTGCGAGAATTCGCATAACAACCGCCGCACATGAGCATTGCCCTTACGTATCTTTCCAGGTTTGTGTTTACCTGCAGACTCGTTGTTGCCTGGACAGATGCCCACCCAGGAGGCTAATCGATCAGCGCTACCAAAGGCGTCCATGTCACTGCCGATCTCAACGATGAGTAGCGCCGCGCCGATCAAGTCAACGCCGGGCAGGGTCTGCAAAAGAGACAGGGCATTGCGCTCGCTATCGAGTTCGCTGAGCAGGCGGGCTTCGAAACGGGAAATCCGCGCTTCAAGCTCTTCAATGTGCTGCATCAACTCGTCGAGCACAAAACAGTGGCTGGCCGTCGGTTCTCCTTGCAGCGCCTCGAACAGCTCTTCACGGCTGGCCTTCAGGCGGCGCGTGGCGAACTTGAGCACTTCGTGTACGGGCTGACCCGCAATGATCGCCTTGACCATGGCCCGCGCAGAACGCCCATGCAGGTCGCTCACCACGACGCCGAGACGCACCCCGCTGTCGCTCAACACCTTGTGCAAGCGGTTCTTCTCCGAGGCCAACTGGCTGACCAGCTTCTGCCGCTGCCTGGCAATCAGGCGCAACTCGCGCAGCTTGGCCGGCGGCACAAACGAGCCACGCAAGAGCCCAGCGCGCGCCAGGATCGCCAGCCAGTGAGCATCGGCTATGTCCGTTTTGCGCCCAGGTACATTTTTGACATGCCGAGCATTGACCACCTTGGCCCTGATACCCACCGCTTCCAGGGCCGCATAGGGGCTCTTCCAGTAAACGCCGGTGCTCTCCATCACCACATCGTCCGGCTGCAGAGCCGCTACCCACTCGGCCAGCGCCCGACGATCACGCTTGAACGCGCCAAACTGACGGTGCTCGACTGTGATGCGACCATCCGTCTCTTCAATCACCGCGCAGGCAGTGATCTGGGCCTGATGCACATCCAGTCCAACCACACGTTTATAAAGGGCAATCAATTCCATACCCCACCCCTCTGCTGTCTACACTCAAGATCGGGAAGGTGGCGGTGATCGAACTGAATGAGCCTGAAGGGAACAAGTCCCCAACGGCCTATTTAGCGTTCGCTCTCGAAAGAGGCAATCCGGGGTACGAGTCAGTTCGCTGGATCATGTTAACGACGGGGTGTCTCCGCCAAAAAAACTAGCGACCTCTCACCGCCACCTTCCCTATCTATAGCTCTCTTTCATCATCAGGGGTGGCGGGGCTGCCATGACTGTTAACGCAGCAGGGCCGACGCGCAGCAGACTTTGTGCAGGTTTTCAGATCAGGATCAAATTATCCCGATGCACCAACTCGGGCTCGTCAACATACCCCAGCAACTTCTCAATGGCATCCGACGACTGACCAATGATCTTTTGCGCCTCAAGCGCACTGTAGTTGGCCAACCCACGAGCTATCTCGCGGCCATCCGGACTGACGCAAACAACCATCTCGCCGCGACGGAAACTACCCTGCACAGCCTTTACACCGACCGGCAGCAGGCTCTTGGTACCGGTGGCCAGGGCCTTGACCGCACCATCATCCAGCACCAGCGTGCCGCGAGTCTGCAGATGCCCAGCCAGCCACTGCTTGCGCGCCGCCAGCATGCCGCGCTCAGGCGCCAGCAGCGTACCCAGGCGCTCGCCCGCCTTGAGCCGCGCCAGCACCTGCTCGATAGCACCGCCGACAATCACCGTATGCGCGCCGGAACGCGCCGCCAGGCGCGCTGCACGCAGCTTGGTCTGCATACCGCCACGCCCGAGCGCGCCGCCCACACCGCCCGCGACAGCATCCAGCGCCGGATCATCGGCACGCGCCTCGAAAATCAGCTCAGCACCAGGGTTATGCCGAGGGTCGGCGTTATACATGCCGTCACGATCAGTGAGGATCACCAGCAGGTCTGCCTCGACCAGGTTGGCTACCAGCGCGGCCAGGGTGTCGTTGTCACCAAAGCGGATTTCATCGGTGACCACGGTGTCGTTCTCGTTGATCACCGGCACCACATCAAGATCCACCAGGGTGCGCAGGGTGCTGCGCGCATTCAGGTAGCGCTTGCGATCCGACAGATCGTCATGGGTCAGCAGGATCTGCGCAGTACGCCGGCCATGCTCGGCAAAGCTCGACTCCCACGCTTGAATCAGCACCATCTGACCAATCGCTGCGGCCGCCTGCAGCTCATGCATGGCACTCGGTCGCGCACCCCAACCCAGCTTGCTCATGCCGGCCGCCACCGCACCGGACGACACGAGCACCAACTCGACGCCCTGCTCGCGCAGCACAACCATTTGCCTGACCCACACCGCCATCGCTGCGCGATCCAGGCCACGCCCATCGGCGGTCAACAGCGCACTGCCAATCTTCACTACCCAGCGCTGCGCACCGGTTACCTTGTCACGCATGATCTTCCAACCCCAGCAGCGACCTGTGATTACAAAAACGCCGCAATTAAGCGGCGTTTTGTAGTTGCTTAATCCCGGACGTAAATAATTTCCGGGCCATCATCTTCGTCTTCTTCATCCCAGAAGCTATCGTCCTCATCGACGTCACCGACCGCCTTGACCCCAGTACGACGCAGCGCACGTTTGTCGTCCAGCGCCTGCAACTGAGCGCGCGCTTCATCTTCGATGCGCGTATCCAGCTCGGCCAGCTCGGCGGCGTACTCTGGATTTTCCTGAATGCGCTCAGCGCGCGCCTCTAGGAAGTCCATGATGTCATAACAGAGCTTCTCGGTACCCTCGCGCGCCAGGGCAGAAATCACATAAACCGGCCCAGCCCACTCGATCCGCTCGACGATTTCAGCGATGCGCGCTTCCTGCTCCTCATCGAGAATCTGATCCGCCTTGTTCAGCACCAGCCAGCGCTCACGCTCCGCCAGCGATGGGCTGAACTTGGTCAGCTCATCAATAATGGTGGCTGCAGATTCGGCCGGGTCTGTCAGATCCAGCGGCGCCATATCCACCAAATGCAGCAGCAGACGAGTACGCGACAAGTGCTTGAGGAAGCGAATACCCAGACCAGCTCCGTGGGAAGCTCCTTCGATCAGCCCCGGAATATCGGCGACCACAAAGCTCTTGTAGCGATCAACACTGACCACACCCAGGTTTGGCACCAAAGTGGTGAAGGGATAGTCGGCGACCTTCGGCTTGGCGGCCGATACCGAGCGGATAAAGGTGCTCTTGCCGGCATTCGGCAAGCCGAGCAAACCGACATCAGCCAATACCTTCAATTCCAACTTGAGGTCGCGCGCATCGCCCGGCTTGCCCGGCGTGGTCTGCCGTGGCGCACGGTTGGTGCTGGACTTGAAGCGGGTGTTACCCAGGCCATGCCAACCCCCCTGGGCCACCAGCAGACGCTGGCCCGCGCGGGTCAGGTCGCCAATCACTTCCTGGGTACCGGCATCAATCACCGTGGTACCAATTGGCACCGGCAGGATCAGATCCTCGCCCTTGGCACCCGTACAGTCGGTGCTGCCACCCTTCTCACCATTCTGCGCCTGGAAGCGACGGGTATAGCGGTAGTCCACCAGGGTATTGAGGTTCGCTTGAGCCTCGATATACACCGAGCCACCATCGCCGCCATCACCACCATTGGGGCCGCCCTTCTCGATAAACTTTTCACGACGAAAAGCCATCATGCCGTTACCGCCGTCGCCGGCTTTTACAAAAATCGATACTTCATCGACGAATTTCATTTTTACGCCCCCCGCAATCACGCGGGTCATCTAAACCGAGAAACACCAGGTTCTTGCAAAATTGACCTGCGCCCAAACAAACGCTAACACCCAGGACAGTTTGGCAAGAACCCCAAGAATACAGAAACAGAAAACGCCTGGAGCGTTTTCTAACGTCGCCTGCGACGACTCGCAGGATGGCCGCAATGGATGGCAAACCAATAAAAAAGCCCCGTCACAAGGACGGGGCTTTCCCAGCAGTCGCGCAATTAAGCCGCAACGACGCTCACATAACGGCGGTTGAACGCGCCTTTTACTTCAAACTTGATCACGCCTTCGATTTTTGCGAAGAGGGTGTGATCTTTACCCATGCCAACGCCGTAACCGGCGTGGAACTGGGTGCCGCGCTGACGCACGATGATGTTGCCAGGAATGATTTTCTGACCGCCATACATCTTCACGCCAAGGCGTTTAGCTTCTGAGTCGCGACCGTTGCGGGTACTACCGCCAGCTTTTTTGTGTGCCATGAGTTCAATACTCCTATAAAGGGATCAGCGCTTAACGAATTAAGCCTGAATACCGGTGATTTTGATCTCGGTGTACCACTGACGGTGGCCCTGACGCTTCATGTGGTGCTTACGACGACGGAACTTGATGATGGTGACCTTGTCGTGACGACCTTGAGCGATCACTTCAGCAACAACCTTGGCACCTTCAACAACCGGCGCGCCGATTTGCACGTCGTCGCCATTGCCGATCAGCAGAACACGGTCAAAAGTCACGGCTTCGCCAGTGGCCAGCTCGATTTTTTCGACCTTGAGGAATTCGCCTTCGGTGACTTTGTATTGCTTGCCACCAGTAACAATTACTGCGTACATGGTAAATCTCCGTTAATCCTGCTCACCCAGCGCTTTATAGGAATAAGTGTTGGCTGGCATGGCTGCTTGGGGCCTTCAAGGACACCCTTGCAATTGCGTAAGGCAGGGAAATACCCAGGGGGAAGTTCAGGGTGCGCGATTGTACGCAAGCAACCGACGCCACGC
The DNA here is from genome assembly GCF_056312395.1 of Pseudomonas sp. C7.1. Taxonomy (NCBI): domain Bacteria; kingdom Pseudomonadati; phylum Pseudomonadota; class Gammaproteobacteria; order Pseudomonadales; family Pseudomonadaceae; genus Pseudomonas; species Pseudomonas sp. C7.1. The sequence continues at coordinate 3,054,866 of NZ_JBWDTL010000003.1, forward strand.
AAGTGTGCAGAGTGCTTGCCTTGACAGCCCCTACCCTGCCCGACAGGGTCTGTGCCCGTTACAGCACGGCCGCGCCGTAGCCCTGCGGGTTGCGCGTAAAATCTCGCCATGCGTTGTTGGAGGACTTGGCAAGGGAACACCATTCCCGGCGTCCTCCGCCTAGCCTGGCGAGATTTTACGCAGCAACGCGGCTTGCGCTGAAACGGGCACAGACCCTAACATGCCGCGCATCCCATGAGTAGCAGGTGCAAGCGATGCAACCCCAGGCTTTCTACCGCGTGGTGGCGGATGACTTTACCGCCGTCGACGGCATCATCCGCGCGCAACTGGTGTCGCGAGTCCCTCTGGTCGAGAAGATCGGCGACTATATTATCTCCGCTGGCGGCAAGCGCCTGCGCCCGCTGCTGGTCTTGCTCAGCGGCAAGGCGCTGGGTATAGAAGGCGACAACCTGCGGCTGCTGGCGGCCACCATAGAATTCCTACACACCGCCACTCTGCTGCACGACGACGTGGTCGACATGTCTGACATGCGCCGTGGCCGCAGCACCGCCAACGCCCAATGGGGCAATGCACCGAGCGTGCTGGTCGGCGACTTCCTTTATTCGCGCTCGTTCGAAATGATGGTCGAGCTCGGCTCCATGCCGGTGATGAAGATCCTCTCCAAGGCCACTCGGGTGATCGCCGAAGGCGAAGTGCTGCAGCTGTCGAAGATCCGTGACGCCAGCACCACCGAAGAAACCTATATGGAAGTCATCCGTGGCAAAACCGCGATGCTCTTCGAGGCCTCGACCCACAGCGCCGCCGCACTCGCCGGTGCCAATGCTGAGCAGACCGAAGCCTTGCGCACCTTTGGCGATCACCTCGGCGTGGCCTTCCAACTGGTCGACGACCTACTCGACTACCGTGGTGATGCCACCACCCTGGGCAAGAACGTCGGCGACGACCTGGCCGAAGGCAAACCGACTCTGCCGCTGATCTACACCATGCGCGAAGGCACGCCCGAGCAAGCGGCCATGGTGCGCCAAGCAATCCAGAAAGGCGGTATCGAAGATCTGGAAAGCATACGTAACGCCGTGGAAGCCGCTGGCGCGCTGGACTACACCGCCCAGCAGGCCCGCGACTACGCCGAGCGCGCCATCACTTGCCTGGATGCGCTGCCGCCCAGCGAATACCGCGACGCGCTGATCGAGCTCAGCCGCTTCGCCGTAGCGCGCACGCACTGAGGTTTGCCGCGACAGACAAGAGCCCGTCCATGTGACGGGTTTTTTATGACCGTCATTTGCTGCCACGACGAAAGGCAGCGATTAATACTTGCTATAAATACAATAAGAATTATTCTCATCTAACCACTTGAAAGGGAGATGAGTTATGACCTATCTGATCGATGCCTGGCTGGACCGCCCGCAGCCGTATCTGCGCATTCTTAACCGCAACACTGGCGAAGTCTGCGCCTTGCTTAAGGAAGATGCGCTGGATGAGTTGCGTGACCAGGGGGATCTGGACCTGCACGAGCTAAACTCTAGCGAGCCGCTGGTGCTCAAGGAGTTGGTGCGCAATCTGTTTCTTTACTGCTATGCACGGGCATTGCGCCCCTGAAACGCATCGCGGGCATGGCCCGCTCCTACACACTCGTAGGAGCGGGCCATGCCCGCGAAGGAAAACGCCAGAGGCGTTAAAGAACGTCCAGCAGCTCCACGTCAAACACCAGCACGCTATACGGCGGGATGCTGCCAACGCCTTGCTCGCCATAAGCCAGCTCGCTCGGCACATACAGGCGCCATTTGCTGCCGGCGTTCATCAGCTGCAGGGCTTCGGTCCAGCCGGCGATTACGCCGCCAACCGGAAACTCAGCAGGCTGGCCGCGATCGTAGGAACTGTCGAACACGCTGCCGTCGATCAAGGTGCCGTGGTAATGCGCACGAATGGTGTCTTCGCGGGTCGGCATAGCACCAGTACCGCTGCTCAGCACTTCATATTGCAGGCCGGAAGCCAGAACGGTGATGCCGTCACGCTTGGCATTTTCGGCAAGGAAAGCCAGGCCAGCGCCAGCAGCCGCTTCAGCCTTGGCAGTAGCCTCGGCCTGCATAATGTCGCGGATCACTTTGAAGCTGGCGGTCAGCTCGGCTTCGCTAACGCGGCTTGGCTGGCCGGAGAAGGCATCAGTGATACCGACGATGATAGCGTCCAGGCTGGCACCCGGCGGCGGGTTGTCGCGCAGCTGACCACCCAATTGACGGCCGATGCCGTAGCTGACGCGGGTTTCGTCAGTTGAGAGATTGATTTCGGACATAGCACTGCTCCGCTGGGGCTAAAAAAGGTCGGCCAGCCTAGCACAAAGCGCCTGCCCGCCCTACCCGCCTGCCGCACCTTGGCGATTGCGCCGACAACGCTCGGAGCAGTACTTCACCTCATCCCAGCAGCGCGCCCACTTCTTGCGCCAGGTGAAGGGCAGCCCGCAGACCGCACAGTTCTTGACCGGCAGCTCAGCCTTTTTCACAACGCCTCGCCGGCATCCAGCCGCGCCAGCAGCTGCTCGCCGCGCGCCCACAAGCCCTGTTGCTTGGCTTCGCTCATCTTATCCAAGCCGCGATAGATCATGCCCAGCCGATGGTTACCGGATAGCTGCTGGCGGTGGCGCATCAGGAAGTGCCAATACAGCGCATTAAACGGACAGGCCTGTTCACCGACGCTTTCTGTGACCTTGTAGGCGCAACTGCCGCAGTAGTTGGACATACGCTTGATGTACTGACCACTGGCGCAATAGGGCTTAGAGCCCAGGTAGCCGCCGTCGGCATGCATGACCATGCCCAGGGTGTTGGGCAGCTCGACCCAGTCGAAGGCATCCATATACACCGCCAGGTACCAGTCGCACACCTGGCTGGGCTGGATGCCGGCCAGCAGGGCGAAGTTGCCGGTGACCATCAGCCGCTGGATATGGTGGGCGTAGGCATGTTCCAGGGTCTGGCCGATGGCCTGGCTCATGCATTTCATCCGGGTTTTACCGGTCCAGTAAAACTCCGGCAACGGCCGGGTATTACCAAAGCTATTACGCTCGGCGTACTCGGGCATATGCAGCCAGTAGATGCCGCGCACGTACTCGCGCCAGCCGATCAGTTGGCGGATAAACCCTTCGGCGGCGTTTAGCGGCACCTGACCACGCCAGTAAGCTGCCTCGACATCGGCGCACAGGCGGCGCACATCCAACAGGCCAATATTCAACGCCGCGCTGATCCGCGCATGAAACAGAAAGGGCTCGCCAACCGCCATGGCGTCCTGATAATCGCCGAAAGCCGGCAAGGCAAAGTCGAGAAAGTGCTGCCACAACGCCTCAGCTTCGGCGTGGGTCACCGGGTAATCGAAGGATGCCAGGCTGCCGTAGTGATGACTAAAGCGCTCGGCCACCAGTGCCAGCACCTCCTGGGTAATAGCATCCGCTGGAAAGCGCGCCGTCATCGGTGCCTTGATCTGTTTGGGCAGCGCCTTGCGGTTTTCCGCATCGAAGTTCCACGCACCACCTACCGGCGTGCCGTCGCCGTTGAGCAGCAGACCGGTCTTGCGGCGCATCTCGCGGTAGAAGAACTCCATACGCAGCTGCTTGCGCCCTTCGGCCCAGCGGGCGAACTCGTCACGGTCGCAGATAAAGCGGCTGTCGGCATGCCAGGTGATTGGCACGCTGCTGCGCTTTAACTGATCCTCCAGGCGCCACTCACCACATTCGGTGATATGCACCTCGACGGCCTGCAACTGCTTCGTCCAGCGCTGCAACTCGCCGGGCAGCGAGCCGCTGTTGTCCGGGTCATCCAGTTTGACGTACTGCACGCGCCAGCCGCGCTGGCGCAGGGCCTCGGCAAAGTGGCGCATGGCACTGAAGATCAGCGCGATCTTCTGCGGGTGGTGCGGCACATAGTCGGTTTCCGCCGCCACCTCAGCCAGCAGCACAGCATCTTGTTGTGGGTCTAGCGCCTGCAAACTGGGCAAATCGAAAGACAGCTGATCGCCCAAAACCAGGGCAAGCCGGCGAGTGGTCATAGCACAACAACCTCGGTGTGTGGGCAGCGCCGCAAATGGCTCAGCACAATGTGATAAGCATCCAGGCTAAATGCCTGGGATGGTTGCTGACGGATTGAATGTAGCAAAGCCGGGTCATCGACAGTGCCCAGGTAGCGCCACTGATCCAGCACATGCCACTGCGAGAACCCATGCTCAGGGTCGCGCTCAACCAGTGCGACAGCCCCCGGCCACGGCCAGGCCGCAATACGCAGTTGCTCGCAGGCAGCCAGCAGCCGGGCATCATGTGCGGTACGAGGCTCCTGCCCACAACAAGCGCCATTACAGCCACCCAATTGCGTGGCAAAGCATGCCCCCGCGCCGCCTTCTAGACCGAGCAAACGCAAACACAGCTGATGCTTGCGCGCCTGGCTGCGTAACCAGCCCTGAGCCTGACGCCGCGAGCGGAATAGACCAACACTGCAGTCAATCTGCGCGCTGGTATCGACGGCCTGCAATGCAAGCTGCCAACCACCCTGCACGTGGCTAAGCCCCCAGGTCAACAGTTCACGCTGACGCCGCAACTGTCGGTTATACAAGGGCAAAAGACGCTTGACCTCCGCAGCCTCCAGCAACAGCGCGCCCAACTCACCCGCCGTAGGTTGCACGCGCACCTCACGGATCTGTTGAGCCACCTGCAGACTTCGGCGACTATGGTGATCATTCTGGAAATGCGACTGCACCCGCTGGCGCAAATTGCGGCTTTTGCCGACATACAGCAGCGCCTGATTCTCGCCGTAGAAGTAATACACCCCAGGGCGTGCGGGCAGCGCCTGCAAACGCTCAGCGCTAAGAAAACGCGGGACTGCCGCCTTGCGCAGCTGGCGCTGCACCTGAACCTGCAAAAGGTCAGCTGGCAGCTGCGTCAGCAGGCACGCGAGCAATTGCCAGACGGCTTCGGCATCCGGTAGCGCGCGATGGCGAAAGAAGCGGCTGATCTGCTGAGACTCACACAGCGCCTCTAGGCCGTAATCGGGTAAATCCGGCCAGGCGACGCGGGCGAGGCGCAATGTGCACAGCTGCCGGTAACGCACCGACAAGCCCGCAAGGGTAAAGGCACGCCGCAAAAAAGCATGGGCGATGCGCAGGTTGTATCCGACCACCACCCGCCCGTCCAATAACTGGGCCAGCTCGATAGCGATCTCGGCAAACGCCGGCTGGGCATCCAATTCTGCAGGCAACACGCCGGACAGCCGCGACACGTGGCTGGGCAACGCGCAGGCCGGCTTCAACAACCAGGTATGGCGCGCCATAACTGCGCCTGCCTCGACCTGCAGCAGGGCAATTTCCCAGATGCAGTCCTTCCCAGGATGCAAACCTGTGACCTGTACATCTATAACGGCCAGCGGGCGCGCAAGCAGCGGAATTGGGGGGCTCAAGGTGTTACCAGGAAGAGTTGAAGGAAATCGGCACACGTAGGGTGTCCTGGGTACCGTCCTGCATGCCGCACATCTCGTCATGCACCACCGCGTGCACCAGGTGAAACGGCACGCGCGGCAGATCGTGCAGCAGATCGCGGGCATCCTCGACCGAGCGCAGGTGCAGGGTTTTGCCATGACCATCACTGAGCGGATGGGCACGGCCATCCATGTGCGCCTCCAGCAGGTAGATACCGCCCTCGATGGAGATCAGGTTGAGCGCTTCGATATGCCCAGCATGGGCGTGCAGTGACAACTCTTGCAGATTCATGGCGATGTCCTCGGGCGGCTAAAGCTATACAAAAATCTATACAAATACAATTCTTGTATAACAACAGAAAAGCACAAGGCACAACGCAAACCGCCCGTCCGTTTTGCGACGGCCGGGCGGCGGGAGGAACGCGAAAAGGGGATCAGTGCTTGGTCAGCTTATCCAGATAGCCCATGGCAAAAGCCGAGAGAACGAAGGCCATGTGGATGATCACGTACCACATCAGCTTGCTGTCGGGGATGTTCTGCGCATTCATAAATACTTTGAGCAGATGGATCGAGGAAATCGCCACGATGGAGGCCGCTACCTTCATCTTCAGCGAGCTGGAGTCCATCTTGCCCAGCCAGCTGAGCTTCTCGGTGCCCTCCTTAATATCCAGCTGAGAAACGAAGTTCTCATAACCGGAAATCATCACCATCACCAGCAGGCCGCCGACCAGCGCCATATCAATCAACGACAGGATCACCAGAATCAGATCCGCCTCGGCCATGCCGAAGACATTAGGCAGAATGTGGAAGACTTCTTGAAAGAACTTCAGCGCCAGCGCCAGCAGCCCCAGCGACAGGCCAAAGTAGATAGGTGCCAGCAGCCAACGTGAGGCATACATGGCATTTTCGATAAAGCGTTCCATAAGGGCTCACTCAGGGTTCAAGGCTGCCGGCGAGTATACCCAGCGCCCTCGCCCAAACAACCCCGGAACGCGGCAAACGATGGCCGTTCAGGTTATCCCCGGCAACTGTGGATAACCTTGTGGGCAGGCTCAGGATTAATGGCCGTAAGCCTGATCTACAGCGGCTTTTCGGCGACTGGTCAAATACTCGGCAAGTGCCCGCTCAGGTTTCCGGCTGAAACTGACAATCGCGCAAATGGTGGCCCCGCTCACCGTTCAAGCGGCGCAACTCAGCCTGAATATGCAGGCGCCAGATCGGCACGTCGGCAGATTGCTCATAGCCCATACCCTGCAGGCTTTCAGCGATATCAACGAGGATGCTTTCGGCGGCTAAAGCCCCGTGGAATGGGCCCTGCGCCTTGATCGTGGAGGGCTGCGCACCTGCCATGCCGGCCGCGCAGATCAGCGTCCAGAGGCCATTGTTGCCGGCCAACGGCAACACCACGCATTCGATACGGGTATCCAGGCCCAGACAATGGCGGGTGAGATTGAGGCTGCGCGACATGGCGACGACCCTCTCGGGAGCAGGTCTTCAGCCTACACCCGAGCAAGCGTTGCTGGGAAGCCAACAGTTACCCCCACTTACTGTGGATAACTCTGTGGATGAAGTGAGGAAAAGCCGGCCTGAGCCAGGTGCACTGGCCGATGATGTAATTCGCTCAGTGACTGACCAGCCACCGGGCGAATTATCACAAAGCAGCAGTCACTCCGCCGTCGGCTTTTTCGCCCGTGGCTTCTTCTCCTTGACCGCAGCCGCTGGCTCCTCCTTCTTCGGCTCCTCCTTGTCGTCCTCGTCCATGCCCATGGCGGCGATATCGCGCAGGCGTTCGACCACCCGCGCATTGACGCTGCCCGCCGGGAATTGCCCCTGCTCATTGGGCGAACCGGCATCCGCACCGACCAACAGGCTCAGCGCCTCGTCGACCTGGCGCACGGCATAGATATGAAACTGCCCGGCGCGCACTGCCTGCAGCACGCGCTCATCGAGCATCAAGGTGGTGACGTTGGAGTGCGGGATGATCGCGCCCTGCTCGCTGGTCAGGCCGCGCGCCTCACACAGGCGGAAGAAGCCTTCGATCTTCTCGTTGACCCCGCCAACCGCCTGCACTTCACCAAACTGGTTGATCGAACCGGTAATGGCGAAACACTGCTTGAGCGGCGTGCGCGACAGTGCCGAGATCAGCGTGCAGACCTCGCCGAGCGAGGCGCTGTCACCGTCGACATAGCCGTAGGACTGCTCAAGGGCGATGCTCGCGGAGATTTCCAGGGGGAACTCCTGGGCATAACGGCTGCCCAAGTAACCGGTGAGGATCATCACGCCTTTGGAGTGGATCGGCTGACCCAGATTCACCTCGCGCTCGATGTCGACGATACCGCTGCCGCCCGGATAAACCGTGGCGGAAATCCGCGCCGGCACACCAAAGGCCGAGTCGCCGACTTCCAGCACGGTCAGGCCGTTGCACTTGCCTACGGCGGCGCCGGCGGTATCGATCAAGATGATGCCGGCCAGCATGTCGTCGATAATCCGCGCCGAAACGCGACCCGTGCGGGTGGCCTTGGCCTTTAGCGCACGCTCGATATGCCCGGCGTCGGTTACTTCATCGCCGGCCAGGCTGCGGATAAAGTCGGCCTCACTGACCAGCTGGAACAGATCACCGATGCGCGCCGACAACCGCCCCTGGTGCTCTGCCAAGCGCGCACTGTAGGTGGCCACCCGCGCTACAGCAGCGGCGGTGAGCGGTGCCATGCCCTCCTCCGAGGTGCGGGTTTTCATCAACTGGGCGAACTGCTCCAAGCTGTCGTCGGCCAGCGGAATGTCTTCATCGAAGTCGACCAGGACGCGGAACATCTCTTGGAAGTCCGGATCAAGGTCTTGCAGCGTGTAATACAGTTGGCGCGACCCGATGATCACCACCTTGAGGTGCAGCGGGATCATCTGCGGGGTCAGGGTCACGGTGGCGATGCGGCCGAGGTCACCGAGCGGCGACTCCATCTTCAGCTGGCGCGATTGCAGGGCGCGCTTGAGCGCATCCCAAACAAACGGCTCGCCGAGCATCTTCTCCGCTTCAAGAATCAGAAAGCCACCGTTGGCGCGATGCAGCGCGCCGGGGCGCAGCTGGCGGTAGCTGGTGTAGAGCGCGCCCTGGTCGGTGTTGTATTCGATACGGCCAAACAGATTGTCGTAGGTCGGGTGCGGCTCGAACACCACCGGCGCGCCACCCTGGGCGTGATGACCAACCACTAGGCTCGGGCAGTATTGCTCTTCGAGCAGCTTGCGGGTTTGTGCGTCGGCCTTCTCCACTTCAACCAGCTGATCGACCACGGTTTTCAGCAGGTTGACCTGCACGGCCTGCAGATAGGCGCAAACTCCGGCATTTTCCGCGTACTTCTCTGACAGCGGCGCGAGCAGCGGCTGCAGGGCGATGGTGATGGTCTCCTCATTAAGCTGGCGCAACAGGTTGCTCGACTCGCGCTTCCACTGCGGCAGGCTGGACAGTTCCTCGTTAAGGCGCTCTTCCAGGCTGGCGATATCAACATGGAAGCGCTCACGCTCGGTTTCTGGCAGCTGGGCGAACTCGGCCTCATCCAATGCCTTGCCGTCGAGCATCGGGGTGAAGGCGATATTGCTGCTGTCACGATAGAGGGCGACGTTCTTTTCCAGCGACAGGCGCTCGACCACATCCAGCGCCTGGTCGTAGCGCTTATTGAAGTCGCGGTCGATGGCGTTCTTTTTCTGCTGGAACGAGGGGTGCTCAAACACCGCCGGGAAGGTCGCCAGCAGGTTATCGATCAGACCATTGATATCAGCAAGAAACTCGCTAGCCGTACCAGACGGCAACTCCAGCGCACGCGGCTCGCGCGGCTCATCGAAATGGTTGACGTACACCCGGTCAGCCGGAGTTTCCAGACGCTTGGCTTCGGCCTTGAGGTAGCGTTTGACGAAGGAGAAACGCCCGGTGCCGGGCTCGCCCATGACAAACACGTTATAACCGGGGCGCGGCATCGCCACGCCGAACTGCAGCGCCTCTACGGCGCGCTCCTGGCCCAATACGCCACGGAAGGGTTCGAGGTCTTCGGTATTGCTGAAATTGAACTGCTCAGGGGAAAAGGGACGGGTAAGTGCTTCAGGTGCCAACCGCAAATGGGCTGCGACGGAGTCTGGCATTGGAAATCCTTAGACGTGAGGGCTGGGCAAATCATCGCCCCATACCCGGCTCGCCACAAGCAGTATGCTTGATCTAGCGCATGCGCCCTACCGCCGTTTTTTTTACAATGCCCTCACCTTTTCAAGGAGTTGCCCATGAGCTTGTTCCAGGAAGTGGCGGTATTACTGGCCCTCTCAGCCTTGGTCGGCGGCATCGCGGTGAAACTGCGCCAGCCGCTGATCATCGCCTACATTCTGGTTGGCATCCTTGCCGGCCCAGCTGTGCTGGGCCTAAGCAGTGAAAACGAGCCCCTGCAGCTGCTCGCGGAAATCGGCATCACGGTGCTGCTGTTCGTGGTCGGCCTCAAGCTGGATATGCGTTTGGTGCGCACCCTAGGCCCAGTGGCGCTGGCCACAGGCCTGGGCCAGCTGACCTTTACCATCGTCTTCGGTTATGGCCTGTGCTATCTGCTGGGTTTGGAGTGGCTGACCGCGCTGTATGTGGCCGTAGCGCTGACGTTCTCCAGCACCATCATCATCGTCAAACTGCTCTCCGACAAAGGCGAGATCGACTCGCTGCACGGGCGCATTGCCATGGGCTTCCTGATTGTCCAGGACATCGCCGTGGTGCTGGCTATGCTCGGCCTCAACCTGTATCAGCCGAGCAACGCAGAGCAACCCGGCATGCACCCGTTGCTATTGGCAGCCACCCTGCTCGGCAGCCTGGCCGTGCTGTTTGTGCTGATGCGTTACGCCCTGCCGCGCTTGCTGAATATGATGGCCGACTCACCCGAGCTGCTGATGCTGATGGCCATCGCCTGGGGCACCTTGCTGGCGGCAGGTGCCGACTCGCTGGGCCTGTCCAAGGAAATCGGCGCGTTTCTCGCCGGTTTCTCTCGGCCTCGACCTCGCTGCGCGAAGCGGTGGCCAGCCGCCTGACCAGCCTGCGCGACTTCCTGCTGCTGTTCTTCTTTCTACACTTGGGCCTGCAGCTGGACTTTGCCCATATTCACGGGCAAATCGGCAGTGCGCTGATCCTCTCGGCCTTCGTGCTGATCGGCAACCCGCTGATCGTCATGGCCATCATGGGCTGGATGGGCTATCGCAAGCGCACCGGGTTTATGGCCGGGCTGACCGTGGCGCAGATCAGCGAGTTCTCGATCATCTTTGTCGCCATGGGCATCGGCCTCGGCCATATCGGCCAGGACGCCCTGGGCCTGACCACTCTGGTGGGGCTGATCACCATTACGCTATCGACCTATATGATTCTCTACGCGCAGCCGCTATTCGCGCGCCTGTCACCCTGGCTGGGGCCGTTCGAGCGGCATATCCCGCACCGGGAAAACGCCGACGACAACGCCCCAGCCGGTGAGCAGCCAGATATCATCGTTTATGGTATGGGCCGCTACGGGCGCCAACTGGCCGCACAACTGGAGCAAGGTGGCCGCCGCGTCCTAGGCGTGGATTTCGACCCGCAGGCCTTGGCTCTGGCCCGTGAAGAAGGCCTCAACGCCTGCTACGGCGACGCCGAGGATGCGGACTTTCTTAGCCATATGCCGCTACACCACGCCCAGGCGCTGATCAGCACCATCCCCCAGCGCGAGGTCAACGCCATCCTGTTTCGCGCCTTACGCAGTGCGGCGTTCAAGGGGCAGATCACCCTCAGTGCGTTTCGCTCCGGTGATGCCGAAGCGCTACACCATGCCGGCGCAGCCAGCGTGCTGCGGCCTTATAGCGATGCGGCGCAAACCGCAGCACAGCGTTTGCTGGAAGAAATCAAACAGGTGTGAGGCCAGCGGCTGCGGCCGGCATGCACACACAAAAACGGAGCCTTGCGGCTCCGTTTTGTATTGCTGCGCGAGCTTACTGCGCCAGCTTCTTGTAACGCACGCGGTGCGGCTGCGCGGCAGCGTCGCCCAGGCGTTTTTTACGGTCAGCTTCGTACTCGGTGTAGTTACCTTCGAAGAACTCGATATGCGAGTCGTCTTCGTACGCCAGGATGTGGGTCGCTACGCGATCCAGGAACCAGCGATCGTGAGAGATCACAATGGCCGCACCTGGGAAGTCGAGCAGCGCTTCTTCCAGCGAACGCAGGGTTTCCACGTCGAGGTCGTTGGACGGCTCGTCCAGCAGCAGCACATTGGCGCCCTCTTTCAGGGTCAGGGCCAGGTGCAGACGGCCGCGCTCACCACCGGAGAGATCCTTGACGAACTTCTGCTGGTCGCCGCCTTTGAAGTTGAAGCGACCGACATAGGTGCGCGACGGCACTTCATAGTTGCCGATCTTGATCATGTCGGAGCCACCGGAAACGGCTTCCCACACGGTCTTGCTGCCGTCGAGGTCGTCGCGGCTCTGGTCAACGCAGGCCAGTTGTACGGTTTCACCGATCTCGATGCTGCCTGAGTCCGGCTGCTCCTTGCCCATCAGCATGCGGAACAGGGTCGACTTACCAGCGCCGTTACCGCCTATCACGCCGACTATGGCGCCCTTGGGCATGCTGAACGACAGGTTGTCGATCAGCGCGCGGTCGCCGTAGCCCTTGCTGACGTTAACGAAGTCGATGACCTTGTCGCCCAGACGCGGGCCGACCGGGATGTAGATTTCGTTGGTCTCGCTGCGCTTCTGGAATTCCTGGGACTGCATTTCTTCGAAACGCTGCAGGCGCGCCTTGGACTTGGACTGACGAGCTTTGGCGCCTTTGCGCACCCACTCCAGCTCTTCCTTCATGGCCTTTTCATGGGCCGACTGCTGCTTGGATTCCTGGGCCAGACGATCCGATTTGGCTTCCAACCAACCCGAATAGTTTCCCTCGTAGGGAATGCCCGCGCCGCGGTCGAGTTCGAGAATCCAGCCAGCGACGTTGTCCAGGAAGTACCGGTCGTGGGTGATCGCGACCACGGTGCCGGGGAAGTCATGGAGGAAGTGCTCCAGCCAGGCCACCGAGTCGGCGTCCAGGTGGTTGGTTGGCTCATCCAGCAGCAGCATGTCGGGGGCCGACAGCAGCAGGCGGCACAGGGCCACACGGCGCTTTTCACCACCGGAGAGGAATTCGACCTTGGCATCCCAGGCCGGCAGGCGCAGGGCGTCGGCGGCGACTTCCAGCTGACGCTCAAGGTTGTGGCCATCGCTGGTTTGCAGAATGGCTTCCAGCTTGGCCTGCTCAGCGGCCAGCTTGTCGAAGTCGGCATCCGGCTCGGCGTAAGCGGCGTACACCTGATCCAGGCGCGCCTGGGCGTCCTTGATCTGGCTCACGGCCTCTTCCACCACTTCGCGCACGGTCTTGCTCGGGTCGAGCTGCGGCTCCTGCGGCAGGTAGCCGATATTCAGCTCCGGCATCGGACGGGCTTCGCCATCGAACTCGGTGTCGACCCCGGCCATGATCTTCAGCAAGGTGGATTTACCCGAACCGTTGAGGCCGAGTACGCCGATCTTCGCGCCGGGGAAGAACGACAGGGAGATGTTCTTGAGGATTTCCCGCTTCGGCGGCACTACTTTGCCGAGCCGATGCATGGTGTAAACGTATTGAGCCATGATGACCTTGGTTCTGGGTTGAAACGAAAGAGAAGCCGCCAACTGATGCGTGCAGCCTAAGACCACACGGCGGGGGCGGAGCCGCCAGGCGATGCCAGCGCAGCGGACGTTGCACAGTCACGCGCGCGTGCGGCAAAGCTACCGGAATGTGCCGAACAGGGCAAACGACGCTCGTCGGCGGCGCTGGCACTTTGCCACGGTTATGGCATGCTAGCTGCCCCCTGCATGCCGGCCGTTCTGCGCACCCGCCAGGGACCCACCCATCGCCGCCGCCCCAGGATGTAAGTCTTTGCCAACAGTCACGCCCCCAACTACACCGCGCACACCTGGCCCTGCGCCAGCTGTGACGATGCGTGGGCCGACGCGAGGCGCACTGGTGGTGCTGGTGTTGAGCATGTTGGTGTTGTTGCTCTGGCAACTGCGTCAGGAATCCCAGCAACTGCTCAACAACCAGCGCCAGCTTGGCCTGGCCTACAGCTCGCAACTGGCCAACCACCTGGGCCTGAACATGGAGCTCAAGGCCGGCGCCGGCCAGGCTCTGTTGCAGTCCCATGTGCTGCCGCCAAGCAGCCCAGATGAGCTGGAAGAGCTGTTGCACACCTTACGCGGCGTCTTCCCGGCCCTGCGCAGCCTGGCCTGGCTGAATAGCCAAGGCCGGATTATCGCCGACAGCCATGCGCCCACCGAAGATGTGCTGTACCTGGCCGAGTTGCTGCAACGCGGCGGCGGCGAAAGCTTCTTCTACGCCTTCAGTGCCAACGACCATGGAAGTATCTACCTGCTGCTGCGGCGCAACACCGACAGCGCCGCCAGCGGCTACTGGGTGTTGCGTTTGAGTAATCAGGCGTTAACCAGTTGGCTGCAGGAGCATCATCAAAGCCCGCACCACTGGCTACTGGAAGACCGCAACGCACAACGGGTGATTGCCAGCAACACGCCCCAGAGCACCAACAGCTCATCGGTGGCGCCGCCGGTTACCGCCGAGAACCTTGACCAGAGCATGCTGCAATCCCCGTTAAAGGGCAGCGACTGGCAACTGCGTGCGCTGTTCAATGAACGCAAGGTGCGGGCCGAGCAACTGCCGCAGCAAGCCAGCAAGCTGCTGCTGTTTATTCTCTGCGCCACCCTCACGCTGCTTGCGCTGTATCGCCTGCTGCATGAACAACGCAGCTTGCATGCCCTGAATACCGCCTCGCGGCGTTCGCTGCAGCAAGCCGCCAGCGTACTGGGCGCCATTGAGGAGCGCGTGCTGGTCACCGACAGCAGCGGCCAGCTGCAATACCTCAACCCGCAGGCCGAGGCGATGTTCGGCCTGAGCAACAGCGAGGCGTGCAACTGGCACCTGCTCAAACTGCTGCCGCGCCTCGACCCGCTGCTGCTGCACGACACCGCCCTGCACAACGACCTCGGCCCGGACCTGGTGGAAATCCAGCAGGAAGGCGTTCCCCACCTTTACGACATCAGCCGCAGCGACCTGAGCGAAGACAACAAACGCACCGGTTTTGTCTGGGTGCTGCGCGATGTCACCGAAGAGCAGCACGCCTCGCACGTGCTGCAGGAAACCCGCAGGCGTTACCAGGACATCTTCGATGGCACCGGCACCGCCCTCTGCGTGCTCGACCTCACCGAACTGCAGCGTTATCTGCAACAGCAGCAACTGCGCAACATGGCCAGCCTGCAACGCTGGCTGGACGAAGACCCGCAGCACCATAGCGAACTCTGCCAGCGCCTGCGCCTGACCGAAACCAATCAGGTGGCCCTGCAACTGCTCGGCGTCAACTCCAGCCAGCAGGCCTGGCAGCACCTGTTCAACAGCGGCCCGCTGCGCCCAGAAGGCTTCCGCATGCAGCTGATCGGCGCCTTGCTCAACGGCGACGGCCAGCTGGAAATGGAGCGCCAGATCCTTACCCTGCAAGGCCACGAGCGGCATCTGTGGCTATTACTGCGCCTACCAGAAAGCATCGACGACCTGCAGGCTGTGACCCTAAGCATCAGCGATATCACCAACCGCAAACGCATCGAAACCTCGCTGATTGAGCGCGAGCGCTTCTGGTCAGATGTGGTCAACGCGGTACCCGACACCATCTATGTGCACGACATCGCCGACAAGCGGGTGATGTACAGCAACAACCACCTCGGCCCGCAGCTGGGCTACAGCAAGGCGGAAATGCGCGATCTCGGTGAGCGTCCGTGGGAGAAAATCCTCCATCCCGACGATGTCGAGCTGTACCAGCGCATGCGCAATATCCAGCAGGTGCAGGGCAATGGCCTGCTGATGCAGTTCGAGCTACGCTGGCGGCACCGCGATGGCAGCTGGCACTGGTTCGATATCCGCGAGCAGGCTCTGTCACGCGACCCTAAAGGCAGGGTTGGCCGCTTGATCGGCGTGGCCAAGGACATCACCGAGCAGATCACCCACAGCGAATCCCTGCGCACCAGCGAGCAGCGTTATCGCCTGCTGGCGGAAAGCATCAGCGACGTGATTTTCTCCACCGATGCTCAGCTGCAGCTCAACTATGTCAGCCCGTCAGTAATGCCGGTGCTCGGCTATGACAGTGAGTGGGCGCTGGCCAATGGCTTCGAGAGCCTGACCACCAACCCGCGTCAGTTGATGGGCTTCTACGCCCTGCTCGACCGCGTGCGCAACGCTCTTGGCGATCCGCAGCGGCTGGCCGAACTGCGTGCTGAATTCCTGCCGCAGCTGTTTGTCTTCGATGCACTACGCGCCGACGGCCAGAAAATCCCGATAGAACTGCGCCTGGTGCCAATGTGGGATGACAGCGGGCGCTTCGAAGGCCTGCTGGGTGTAGGCCGCGACATCAGCCTGCAGCGCCGCGCGGAGAAAGACCTACGCATGGCCGCCACGGTGTTCGAGCACTCCACGGCGGCGATTCTGGTTACCGACCCGGCCGGCTATATCGTCCAGGTCAACAACGCCTTCAGCCGGGTCAGCGGCTACAGCTCCAAGCAGATTCTCGACCAACTGCCGAACATGCTCACCGCCGACACCCAGCAGGCCAACCACCTGGCCTATGTGATCAAACAGCTCAACCAGCAGGGCAGCTGGGAAGGCGAGGTGTGGCTCAAGCGCCGCAGCGGCGAGAAATTCCCGGCCTGGGTCGGCATCACCGCCGTCAGGGACGATGAAGGCGACCTGGTCAGCTACGTGTGCTTCTTCAGCGACATCAGCGAACGCAAAGCCAGCGAGCAGCGCATCCATCGCCTGGCCTACTACGACGCCCTGACCCAGCTGCCTAACCGCACGCTGTTCCAGGACCGCCTGCACAGCGCCCTGCAGCACGGCGAGCGGCACCAGGAATGGGTGGTGCTGATGTTCCTCGACCTCGACCGCTTCAAGCCGATCAACGACTCCCTTGGCCACGCCGCCGGCGACCGTATGCTCAAGGAAGTCGCCGTGCGCCTGTGCGCCTGCGTAGACAGTGACGACACCGTGGCGCGCATGGGCGGCGACGAATTCACCCTGCTGCTGCAATCCCAGGCCCAGCGTGACGGCGCACTGAAACGTGCGATTCACGTCGGCGAGCAGATTCTCGCCAGCCTGGCGCAGCCGTTTATCCTTGAAGGCCGTGAGTTCTTCGTCACCGCCAGTATCGGTATTGCCCTGGCGCCGCAGGATGGCAACGAGTTGAGCCAGCTGATGAAGAACGCCGACACAGCCATGTACCACGCCAAGGAACGCGGCAAGAACAACTTTCAGTTTTACCAGGCCGATATGAACGCCAGCGCCCTGGAGCGCCTGGAGCTGGAAAGCGACCTGCGCCACGCCCTCGAACAGGGCGAGTTCAAGCTGTATTACCAACCGCAATTTTCCGGCGACGGCAAGCGCCTGACCGGCGCCGAAGCGCTGCTGCGCTGGCAGCATCCGCAGCGCGGCCTGGTGCCCCCGAATGACTTTATTCCGGTGCTCGAAGAGCTGGGCCTGGTGGTGCAGGTCGGCGACTGGGTGCTGCGCGAGTCCTGCCGGCAACTGGCCGAGTGGCACGAGACGAAGATTCGCGTACCGAAGATTTCGGTCAACCTCTCGGCCCGTCAGTTTGCCGAAGGTGACCTGCATCAGCGGATCGCGCAGGTCCTTGAAGAAAGCGGCATTCCCGCCGGCTGTCTAGAGCTGGAACTGACCGAAAGTATCTTGATGGAAGACGTGGCCAACGCCATGCTCACCCTCAGCAGCCTGAAGAAACTCGGCGTATTTATCGCCATCGACGACTTCGGCACCGGCTACAGCTCGCTGAACTACCTCAAGCAGTTCCCCATCGACGTGCTGAAGATCGACCGCAGCTTTGTCGACGGCCTGCCCCACGGCGAGCAGGACGGCCAGATTGCCCGGGCGATCATCGCCATGGCCCACAGCCTTAATCTCACGGTAATCGCCGAAGGCGTAGAAACTTTGGCCCAACTGGATTTCCTGCGCGGTCACGACTGTGACGAAGTGCAGGGCTTCCTGCTCGGCCGGCCCATGCCGGCGCACCAATTCACCGCCCTGTTCACCGGCACCGCGCTGTTTATGCTGGGCTGAGCCGCCTGCGCGCATGAGCCCCGCTTGTCCGCCAGATGACCACGCTTCATATGCCTGTTTATGACGGATGGGGTAGAATTCGCCCCCTCTTTCTACCGCCCAGCTGATTTTCTCAGGGGAATGCTATGTTCAGCCGTGATTTGACTATCGCCCGTTATGACGCCGAATTGTTTGCCGCGATGGAGCAAGAAGCCCAGCGCCAGGAACATCACATCGAGCTGATCGCCTCGGAGAACTACACCAGCCCAGCTGTGATGGAAGCCCAAGGCTCGGTGCTGACCAACAAGTACGCCGAAGGCTACCCAGGCAAGCGTTACTACGGCGGTTGCGAATACGTCGACATCGTTGAGCAGTTGGCCATCGACCGCGCCAAAGAATTGTTCGGCGCCGACTACGCCAACGTTCAGCCGCACTCCGGCAGCCAGGCCAACAGCGCCGTGTATTTGGCCCTGCTGGAGACCGGTGACACCGTACTGGGCATGAGCCTGGCCCACGGCGGCCACCTGACTCACGGTGCCAGCGTCAGCTTCTCCGGCAAGATGTACAACGCCGTGCAGTACGGCATCACCGATGCCGGCCTGATCGATTACGACGAAGTCGAGCGCCTGGCCGTTGAGCACAAGCCGAAGATGATCATCGCCGGCTTCAGCGCTTACTCGCAGGTTCTAGACTTCCCGCGCTTCCGCGCCATCGCCGACAAGGTCGGCGCCTACCTGTTCGTCGACATGGCCCACGTAGCCGGCCTGGTTGCTGCTGGCGTGTACCCGAACCCGGTGCCGTTTGCCGACGTGGTCACCACCACCACCCACAAAACCCTGCGCGGCCCGCGCGGCGGTTTGATCCTGGCGCGCGCCAACGAAGCGCTGGAGAAGAAATTCAACTCCGCAGTATTCCCAGGCGGCCAAGGCGGCCCGCTGGAGCACGTGATCGCCGCCAAGGCCGTGTGCTTCAAGGAAGCCCTGCAGCCTGAGTTCAAGACCTACCAGCAGCAAGTAATCAAGAACGCCCAGGCCATGGCCAGCGTGTTTATTGAAAACGGCTACGACGTGGTTTCCGGCGGCACTGAGAACCACCTGTTCCTGCTCAGCCTGATCAAGCAGGACATCACCGGCAAAGACGCCGATGCCGCCCTGGGTCGCGCCTTTATCACCGTGAACAAGAACAGCGTACCAAACGATCCACGCTCGCCATTCGTCACCTCCGGCCTGCGCATCGGCACCCCAGCCGTGACCACCCGCGGCTTCAAGGAAGACGAGTGCCGCGCACTGGCGGGCTGGATCTGCGAAATCCTCGCCAACCTGGGCGACGACGCGGTTGAAGCCCGTATTCGCGAGCAGGTGAAAGCGGTCTGCGCCAAGTTCCCGGTTTACGGCAACTAAGTTCAGCCAGCGCCCACACGGAAAACCCGCCTGTTTGGCGGGTTTTTTCTATGTGTAGAATGCGGCTCACGCAGATAAAGCAGGCCACCGGCAGCAGCCTTGGCTATAGTGGATAAAACCTCGCAGGAGTTTCTTTGCATGAGCGAAACAGCCAATGAGCGGCGGCGCTTTCACCGCATCGCCTTCGACGCCCCCACAGAGATCGTGCAAGAAGAGCGGCGCTGGGCAGTTGAACTGCATGACGTGTCGCTGAAAGGCCTGTTGATCAAGCGCCCCGACGGTTGGAACGGCGATCCTAACCAACCATTCGAGGCCAATATCCAACTGGCCGACGACACCCGCGTGCAGATGGAAATGGTACTGACCCGCACCCAGGCAGACCTGCTCGGCTTTGTTTGCCGGCATATCGACCTCGACTCGATCAGCCACCTGCGCCGTCTGGTAGAGCTGAACCTCGGCGATGAGAGCCTGCTGGAGCGCGAACTGGCCGCATTAGGCGAAGACGAGTAAAGCAAAAGGAGGCCTCGCCTCCTTTTTTACGCCTGCCTGTTCGATTGTTACTCGAACAACGCATCCAACGCCTGCTCCAGGCGCGTTACAGCAATCACCTGCAAACCCGGCGGCGGATCTTTCGGCGCGTTGCCCTTGGGCACAATGGCGCGTTTGAAGCCATGCTTGGCCGCCTCTTTCAAACGCTCCTGACCGCTTGGCACCGGGCGTATCTCGCCGGACAAACCGACCTCACCAAACACCAGCAGATCGTGCGGCAGCGGCTTGTTGCGCAGACTGGAGATCACTGCGGCCATCAGGGCCAGATCCGATGCAGTCTCCAGCACCTTGACCCCGCCAACCACGTTGAGAAACACGTCCTGGTCGTAGGTGGGAATACCGCCATGGCGGTGCAGCACCGCCAGCAGCATGGCCAGGCGATTCTGATCCAGACCTAGCGTCACGCGGCGCGGGTTGGCCATATGGCTGGTATCGACCAGCGCCTGCACTTCCACCAGCATCGGCCGGGTGCCTTCCCAGGTGGCCATTACCACGCTGCCGGGAACTTCTTCCTGGGCGCGCGTAAGAAAAATCGCCGAGGGGTTGGTGACCTCTTTCAGACCCTTGTCGGTCATACCGAACACACCCAGCTCGTTGATCGCGCCGAAGCGGTTTTTCACCGCACGCAGCAGGCGCAGACGGCCATCGGACTCGCCTTCGAAATACAGCACGGTGTCGACCATGTGCTCAAGCACGCGCGGGCCAGCCAGGGCGCCCTCCTTGGTCACATGGCCCACCAGAAATATCGCCGTGCCGCTCTGTTTAGCAAAGCGCACCAGCAGCGCCGCACTCTCGCGCACCTGAGATACGCCACCAGGAGCGGAGGACAGTTGTTCGGTAAAGATGGTCTGGATCGAGTCGATCACCATCACCTTGGGCTTTTCCAGCCGCGCGGTGGCGATGATGCTTTCGATACAGGTTTCGGTCATGACCTTGAGCTTGTCTTCCGGCAAGCCCAGGCGGCGGGCGCGCATGGCCACCTGCTGCTGGGATTCCTCGCCAGTGACATACAGCGCGGGAAAGCGCGTGGCGATATTGCACAGGGTCTGCAGCAGGATGGTCGATTTGCCGATACCGGGATCACCGCCGATCAACACCACCGACCCATCAACCAATCCACCGCCTAGTACGCGGTCGAGTTCGCCGGATGCGGTGGAAAAGCGCGGCACTTCCTCGACGCTAACCTCGGCCAGGGTCTTGATCTGCACCTGCTCACCCGCCCAGCCGGAACGTCCGCTGGGCGTTGCCGCATTGGCTTCGAGCAGGGTCTCGACCAGGGTGTTCCAGGCCCCGCACTCGCCGCACTGGCCGGCCCATTTGGAAAAGGTCGAGCCGCACTCAGTGCAGCCATACATGCGCTTGGCCTTGGCCATGACGGACTCCTATAAACGCTGAGCCCGGATCATACGAAATAGCTGGATATATTTACAGTCCCGCAACTTAGAACCTGTTTAGGATCTCGCGAGCTAGGAGCCTGCAAGGCAAAAACAGCCAATGACGTTATGGCGCGCTACCCAGAAGGCCGACCAGCTCGTCCTTGAGACTGACGCGCTGCATCTTCAGGCCCAGCAGCAACATCTCATCCATGGCCACCCGGCCGCTTTCCGCCTCATAGATGCGCTTATCAAGCGCTTCATACTCCTCGGCCAGGCGAGCGAAGTGCCCATCACTGGACAACAAGGTGTGCAGCTGCGTCTTGAATTCGGGAAACTCGCGGTGCAGCGGATGATGTTCCAGTGGCATAGCAACATCCTCGTGGCGGGCCTCCACTGAGCCTAGCCCAGTCGCGCCGCATCTGCCGAATGGCTTGCAACAGGGGTCCCAGGCAATTTCTGCTATCTTTGCCCAAGCGTCAGGAGCCATTAAAGAGAACAGGTTATGAGTACAACATCAGGATGTTCGGCGTGCCGTGACGGCAAAGGATTGGGATTCCCTATCAGCATGGCCTTTCAGCCCATTATCAACCTGAACACCGGCACCATATTCGCCCACGAAGCGTTGGTGCGCGGCACCGCCGGTGAATCCGCCGGCAGCCTCTTGAGTAAGCTCAACGCAGATAATCTTTATACGTTCGATCAAACCTGCCGGATTACCGCCCTGGAATGGGCAGCCAAACTGCAGGTGCCGGCCATGGTTTCGATCAACTTTATGCCTAACGCGGTGTACAAGCCCGAAACCTGCATCCGCGCGACGCTGGAAGCGGCCAAACGCTTCAACTTCCCGTTGGAGCGGATCATCTTTGAGGTCACCGAACAGGAGCAGGTGCAAGATATCGACCACCTCACCAACATCCTTCGCGCGTACCGCAAGCAGGGCTTTATGACGGCGATTGATGACTTTGGCGCAGGCTATGCCGGCCTCAACCTGCTGGCCGACTTTCAGCCCGACCTGATCAAGCTGGACATGCATTTGGTCCGCAATATCGATCAGGACAGCGTGCGGCAGATTCTGGTCGAAGCCGCCCTGCAGATGTGCCGCAAACTGAATATCCGAGTGATTGCCGAAGGCATCGAGAGCCTCGGTGAACTGCATGCATTGCGCGACATGGGCGTGGAGCTGTTTCAGGGTTACCTGCTGGCCAAACCGGGCTTCGAGTCGCTACCCGAGGTCAATTACCCTGCTTGATAAGTGGCTGGCAAGCGACGCGCGCTGAATTACACTCAGCGCAACCTCACTTACCAGGGAACGCAGTATGAGCATACTCAGTGAATTCAAAGCCTTTGCAGTCAAAGGCAACGTGGTCGATATGGCCGTGGGCATCATCATCGGCGCGGCCTTTGGCAAGATCGTCTCGTCCTTTGTCGGTGACGTGGTGATGCCGCCACTGGGTGTGCTGATTGGCGGCGTGGACTTCTCCGACCTGGCCATAGTGCTCAAGGCAGCCGAGGGCGATATCGCCGCAGTGACCCTGTCCTATGGCAAATTTATCCAGAGCCTGATTGATTTTGTGATTGTGGCCTTTGCCATCTTTATGGGCATCAAGGTGCTGAACAAACTCAAGCGCGAAGAAGAAGCCGCACCTGAAGTGCCCGCCGCACCGACCAAGGATCAGCAACTGCTCAGCGAAATCCGCGACTTGCTCAAAGCGCAGCAAGCCAAGGAGTAGCCGGCAGGGAGGCTGTCTACAGTCCTTGCGGCGCTTTGCAAGCTTGTTGTTGCGGCGGCCGTATTTTAAAGCTGCTATTTCCAGTGCCGGTTGCTCCCCCCCCTGTGGGTCGAGCGTGACAATACCGATAGCCGCGCAAGCCATATGGCTATTGGCTGCACTCTACGAGGGGGAGGCTTTTTCAGACCATCCTTAACTCACATTAAGCCTTACAAATTGGCCCTGCCAACACCCGCTTTTTAACTAGACTGCAGAAAACTGTGATGCGTTTTAGCCTAGGCAGCTAACGCTGGCTGCGCAGCGAAACATAGGACAGGTAGCGCAACAAGCGCAAACCCTGGCCTCTAGACGCTGGGCTCTTCTTAATTAGTTAAGGCCGAATCATGACCGATAATGCCGACGACGAACTCTTCAACTTCGACGCCGAACCCGGCCAGGAGCTTGCGGAGAACCCTCGACACAGCTGGAATGTGCTGATCGTGGATGACGACCAGGACGTTCACCAGTCCACCTGCTTCGCCCTGGCCAACACAGAGATTCTCAGCCGCCCGCTCAAGTTTTTGCATGCCTACTCGGCCGAGCAAGCCACCGTCCTGCTCGACGAAAACCCTCAAGTGGCGGTGATTCTTCTGGATGTGGTGATGGAGTCGGAGCATGCCGGCCTGCACTTGGTTAAACGCATTCGTGAAGAGATGGGCAACAACGAAACGCGCATAATCCTTCGCACCGGGCAACCGGGTTACGCACCGGAATTGGAAGCCATTCGCGACTACGACATCAATGATTACAAAACCAAATCTGAGCTGACCCGCAATCGCCTCTACACCTCGCTGACCACCGCCATTCGCTCCTACGACCAAATTCACACCATCAACGCCAGTCGCCGTGGCCTGGGCATGGTGATTCGCGCCAGCAGCCAGCTACTGGCGCGCCAAGGCGTCAGTGAATTTGCCGCTGGCGTCATCACGCAGATTTGCGGCCTACTCGGCCTCCCTCCTGAAGGGCTGGTATGCGCTTACGACCATGAACTTTTACCGGCTAATGCCTTGATCGTGGCCGCAGCCGGCAATCTTACGAGCTGCATCGATAAACAACTGAGCCAGCTGCCCGACCTGAACGTGGCGGAGGCCCTCAAGCAAGCGCTCAGCGAGCGGCGTAATCTTTACGCCGAGACCAGCACCACGTTGTTCTTCCAGAGCCAAGGCCACAACCACATGGCCGCCTACCTACAAACCGAGCACGCACTGGACGAGCTGGACAAACAGCTGCTGGAAGTGTTTTGCAGCAATATCGTCGTCACCCTGGAGAACGTGCTACTGCTCAACCAGCTTAAGGACCACGCCTACAACGATCAGCTGCTGCACATTCCCAACCGCCTGGCGCTGGTACATGCCCTGGATCGCGCCCTGGCCAGCACCACCGGCGGCGAACTGACTCTGGCCGTGCTCGATATCGATGGTTTTTCAGAGCTCAACGACACCATGGGGCACAAGTATGGCGATGCCATGCTGCAAGCCATGAGCAAGCGCCTGCAGATCTCGCTGCCGAGCAGTAGCCTGCTAGCGCGGGTGGATGGCGATGTGTTCGGCATCCTAGCCGAACACAGCACACTCAGCCCCGAGCACTTGCAAAGCCTGCTACACGCCCCCTTGCAGCTTGAAAAGCTTAGCCAGCGCATCACCGCCACCATTGGCCTTGCCCGGCTGGACCAAGTGGATGGCACAGGCAGCGACGTCCTTAAAGCGGCCAGCATCGCCCTTAAACACGGCAAACAGCAGCAACGCGGCAGTGTGCATAACTTTACCCGCCTGATGGAGTTTGAGACCCGCGCCAGGGTGCAGTTACTTCAAGACCTGCGCCTGGCGTTCGAACACGAGCGCCTGTACGTGGTTTACCAACCGCAGTTCAGCCTACAAAGCAACCAATTGGTCGGCGTCGAAGCACTGTTGCGATGGCGCACCGAAGACAACCGCTTCGTCTCGCCGGCCGAGTTCATTCCACTGGCCGAAAGCTCAGGCTTGATCGTCGCGCTGGGTGAGTGGGTGCTACGCATGGCCTGCCATGACTTGGGCAAAATCAACCAACACAGCCCCTATGCGCTGCGCATGGCGATCAACGTATCAATGGTGCAACTGCGCCATCCAGGTTTTATCGACATGCTCAGCAGCGCGTTGGCGGAGAGCCGCGTACAACCGCAGCTAGTTGAGCTTGAGATCACCGAGTCTATAGCCATGCTCGAGGCCGATCTGATGACCGTGCTCATCGAGCAGATCAAATCGCGTGGCCTAACACTGGCCGTGGACGACTTCGGCACAGGTTTTTCCTCGCTCAGCTACCTTGAGCAATTGAACGTAGACCGCCTGAAAATAGACCTTAGTTTTATTCGCCAGTTGGAGCAAAGCGACGGCAGTCGGCGCATTGTCGAAACAATTATCCAGCTGGGTCAGAGCCTTAACCTGGAGGTCATTGCCGAAGGAATTGAACAGCAAAGCCAGGCAACACTGCTCAAGCAGATGGGTTGCCACGAGGGTCAGGGCTACCTGTTTGCCAAGCCCATGCCGCTGCACGAATTGCTGACCTTTATCACCATGCAACAGAGCGAATAAGCCATGCACCGTTTGAGCTTACCGCACCTAGCCCTCATGGTATTGGCGTTGTTCGGCAGCGCCTGCAGTGACCCCGAGCCGATCCGCCTGGGTTTTATAGCAGGCCTGTCCGGGGCCAACGCCGACCTCGGCCTGGCAGCCCGCAACGGAGCACAACTGGCCATTGAACAACACAACGCGGCAACGCATAACAGCAAAGGCCATGTGCAACTGATTATCCGTGATGACGAGCTGAACCCGGAACAAGGTAAAAAAGCCCTGGCCGGCCTTCTTCAACAACAGGTACACGCCATCATAGGCCCTATGACCAGCGCGGTTGCCATGGCCCTCGCGCCATTGGCCACTGAGGCAGGGGTGCTGTTGATGGGGGGTACGGTGAGCACCGACAGGCTTAACCGCCGCGACGATCAATTCTTCCGCACCATTGGCAGCAATGATGAACATGCCCGCTCGATAGCCACTCGCCTACGGCAAACCCACAATATCGAACGCATCAGCCTGATTGTCGATCATCGCAATAAAGCTTACACCGACTCCTGGTCAGGCCATTTCAACGCGCGTTTTGACGAACTGGGCGGAAGCATGGTGCAGACCACAGCATTTGAATCGTCCTCATCGCCCGACTATGCCCTGATAGCCAGCCAAGCTTTAGCCAAAGCACCTCAAGCCGTGCTACTGATCACCAGTAGCCTGGACGCCGCCTTATTGATCAATCAGCTGCGCCAACAGCAAGAGTCGCTGACCATTGCCACCTCTGAGTGGGCCGGTAGCGGCAAGCTAATTGAGTTAGCCGGCCAAGCGGCGGAGGACGTGATCGTCGCGCAGTACATCAACACCCAAGACCAGTCCCCGGCCTATATCGCGTTTCGCGAGAGTTTTATCGAGCGTTTTAGGGAAGATCCCGGTTTTCCGGCCATAACCGCCTATAACGCCACGCGCATAGTACTTCAGGGCTTGAGCGAGCAACGCGACGATGAAACCCTCAAACAAACCCTCTTGCGCCTACGCCGCTTCCCTGGCGTGCAGGGCTCCATAGAGTTCAACGCCTTCGGTGACGCACACACGAGCACCTACCTCACCTATATCCGCAACGGCCAGTACCACTATGCTGATTAAACGCCGCACCGCAGACCTGACCGTCACCACGCGGCTCAGCGCCTGCAGGATATCGAATAGGCCCAAACAGCCGATCGGCCTCGATGAGTTCAGCGACGACAAACAACCGTCTCTACCTACGAGTGATCCAGCATGGTTGCCTCATCGCCCTTGAAAAATCTGCTCAAGGCACGCCCTCTTCTGATCACCCTGGCCAGCCGATTTACCCTCGTGGCGGCGCTGCCAATCCTCGCTGTTGCACTGTTATTTCGGCTGTACTATGAACCCCTGATGCTCGAGGGCATCAATACTCGCCAGGGGCTCGCCGCCGACAATATCGCCCGTCAATTGGAACGCCACTTTGCCACCGCCGACCGCGAACTGGGTTCACTGGCCAAACTGTTCAACAGTGCGGCAGACCTCAGTGAAGCGCAAATACAGACGCTGCTCGACGCCTATGCGGACACCTCAGACTTCTACGAGGCCATCTACCTGAGCGACGCGCAAGGGCGCATCCGCGCAATCGGCATACCTGAAGCCAAACGCAGCCTACGGCAAAACCTCTACGGCCTGGACATCTCGGCACGGGATTTCGTACGTAAAGCTCAGACCGAACAAACGGGGGCTTGGTCCGACAGTTTTATGTCCACCGTCAGCTCACGCCTGGCTGTAGCCCTCGCCTGGCCACTCGGCCAACGCATGCTGATCGGTGAAGTGGCCATCACACCCCTACCCGAACTGGCCCGCCAGTTAAGCCAAGATGGTGCGCTGCAAGTACTGATAGTGGATCGCCAGCGCCAGCTGATCGCCAGTTCTAAAACCCGCAAAGTCGGTCAGCAACTGAATTTAGGTCATCTAGCCGTGCTCCAAGGCACAAGCAGACACTTGCAGCCCTTACAGATTGATAATCAGGACATGGTCGGCCTGGTGCGAACCGTACACGGCCCCGAGTGGCAAGTGCTGGTAGTTCAACCCAGCGAGCAAGCCTACGCCCTGCTGAGCTCAACTTGGCAGCGCCTGCTCTTTTCACTGGCTGCCACGCTGGCAGTGGCAATGGGCATTGCGGCACTCACCAGCTGGAGCCTGGCCAGTAAAATATCGCTGTTCAGCCGCCAGGTTAGTCAGATTGCCGACGGTCGTTACGACCTAGCGGTACAAACCGCATCAATCAGTGAGCTCAATACCTTGGGCGACAGCCTCAAGCGCATGGTGGGGGCGATCCGCGAACGGGAAGAAGCCTTGCAGGCGACGGCGCAGAGCTTCCGCGAAAGTGAAGATCGCCTGCTTGCCACCCTGGAAAACACACCCAACGTGGCCATACAGTGGTTCGACGCGCAAGGCCACATTGTGCTGTGGAACCATGCCAGTGAAACGCTGTACGGCGTTAGCCGCGACCAGGCGATAGGCCAGACCCTCGACAAATTGTTCTATACCGCCGAACAACAGCAGTTGTTTAAAGCCATGCTCAAAGAAACCGCCAAGGGCACTGCTATAGGCCCTTACCTGAGCGAAGTGCGCCTGCCGGATAAGCGCCAAGTATTTGTTCTAGGTACGACATTCGCTTTGCCGAGCAATCAAGGGCAACAGATCTTCGTGTGTATGGACATCGACGTCACAGAGCAGAAAAAAGCAGAAATCGCCTACCGCGAACTGAATGCCAACCTGGAGCTGCGCGTTGCAGAACGCACCGAAGCCCTTAGCCAGAGCAACACAGAACTCAACCAAACCATGAGTTCCCTGCAAAGGGCGCACAATGAACTGGTGCAGAGTGAAAAGCTCGCAGCGCTTGGCTCGCTGGTGGCCGGCATTGCCCACGAACTCAATACGCCAGTGGGCAACAGCTTAATGGCGGCCAGCACCCTGGAAGATCATAGCCGCAGCATTGCCTCCACCATCGAAAGCGGCACGCTGAAACGCTCCACGCTGGAACAGTTTATCGAGGACAACAAAACAGCCACCGACATTCTTGTGCGCAACCTGCGCAAAGCGAGCGAGCTGATTACCAGTTTCAAACAGGTGGCGGTCGATCAGGCCAGCGCCCAACGCAGGCGCTTCCAGCTCAACGAGGTAATCAAGGAAATCCTCATCACCCTGGGCCCAACCCTAAAAAAGACACCGTTCGAGATCGAGAGCAACATCGACGACAGCATTGAGTTGGACAGCTATCCCGGTGCGCTGGGGCAAGTGCTGGTTAACCTGATAAACAACGCCCTGATCCACGGCCTGCATGGGCTTACGCGCGGCAAAATCGGCTTGTATGCCTTCCCCTATGAGCCAGGCTGGATTGAGCTGGCACTGTCGGATAACGGCCACGGAATTAGCGAAGAAAATCTGTCGCGTATTTTCGACCCCTTCTTCACCACCCGCTTGGGTCAAGGTGGCAGCGGGCTGGGGCTAAACATCGTGCACAACCTGGTCACAGGCGTCCTAGGCGGTAGGTTAGAGGTTGCCAGCCAGCTGGGCTGGGGCGCGCGCTTCGCCATTCGTCTGCCGATCAGTGCTCCGCTCGCTGACGCGCCGCCTGTTGATGCGCCAGCCGCTACCAATAGTTCTCCACCGCCACCTGCCCCGGCCGACGAGTCAGACTGAGCTGCAAATCGCGCTGTTTCAGCAGCGCGCGAGTGTCGTCGATCATTTGCGGGTTGCCGCAGACCATCAGCCGCGAATGCGCCGGATCAAGGCTTAGCCCTGCCGCTCGTTCCAGCTCGCCACTTTCCAGCAAGCGGGTGATGCGCCCATTCAGGCAGCCGGGCACTTGCTCGCGGGTGACCAGCGGTAGATAGACAAAACGCTCGGCGTACGCCTGCAGATGCTCCTGCTGCATCAACCCGTGGATCAGCGGCTGATAGGCCAGCTCGCTGGCCGTGCGTGCGCTGTACACCAGCACCACACGGGCAAAGCGTTGCCATACCTCCAATCCCTGCAGAATCGACAGAAACGGTGCCAGGCCGGTGCCGCTGGCCAGCAGCCAAAGGTCGCGACCATCGGCAAAGCGATCCAGGGTGAGAAAACCCAGCGCCTGTTTCTCCACCAACAGGCTGTCGCCGACCTGCAACCGGCTTAGCTCGGAGGTGAACTCGCCGCCCGGCACGACGATGGAAAAGAATTCGAGGAATTCATCGTGGGGCGCCGACGCCATCGAATACGCGCGCCAAACCACCGAGCCGTCAGCTTTTTCTACGCCGAGACGGGCGAACTGCCCGGCCCGGAAGCGAAAGCCCACATCACGCGTACAGCGCAGGCTAAACAGGCTGGGCGACCAGACCTGAATAGCGGTAAGGGTTTGCTGGGTGAACTTGTCGTCGCTGGTCATGCGGACACCGGGTTTATGCGGATTGCATAACCCCAGTGTGGCGCAACGCCGGGCTGACAAACACCGGCAAAACCTGGGGACTCTTGGCCTTTACCCTTAGAACCTGTTCTTAGCGGCGATTGACCGCCTGCGCGGCACGCAGCACATCCGCACCGATTTCCGCTTCGAAGGTCTTCCACATCGGGCTCAGCGCCGTGCGCCAGGCGGCACGCTCTTCGGCCGTAAGGGTGACCACTTTGGCATTGCCAGCGACGATGATGCGTTCGCGATCACTGTTGTTCAGCGCCTCAGCGTCCTTGCTCACCGCGAAGGAGACCTCTTCGATGATTGCTTCCAGTTCGGTGCGGGTCTTGTAGGGAATGCTGGTCCAGAACTCCTTGCTGCTGATCAGCATATAGCTCAGCGAGCCGTGATTAAGCTCGCTGATAAACGGCTGCACGGTGTCGACCTTCTGGCTGGCGATGTTCGACCACGGCCCTTCGGTGCCTTGGATGGTGCCAGCCTGCAGCGCCTTGAATGCCTCGGCGAACGGCATTTTCACGGCCTTGGCGCCAAGCTGAGCAAATTGCGCTTCCAGCACCGACGAAGGCTGGATGCGGAAAGTCAGCCCTTTGGCATCCTCAGGTTTGCGCAGCTCACGGTTGGAGGTCAGCTGCTTCATGCCGTTATTCCAGTAGGCCAGGCCGTAGATGCCCTGGTTGGACATGGAATGCAGCAGCTCACGGCTCTTGTCGCGCTTCTGGAAGCGCTTGACGGCCTCCAGGTCATCGAACAGGAACGGCAGGTCAAACACCTGCAGCTGCTTGGTGTAGGCCTCGAACTTGGACAGCGAAGGCGCCAGCATCTGCACCTTGCCCTCGCGCAGCGCATTGATCTCCTCGCCATCACCGAACAGCGTCGAGTTCGGGTAAACCTCAACCGTAATCTGGCCGGCCAGGCGCTCTTCCACCAGCTTTTGAACAGCAGCGCACCCTTGCCCTTGGGAGTGTCCTCGGCCACCACGTGGGAGAACTTGATAACGATGGGCGCCTTGCCTTCCGCCTGGGCCGGGCTTGCCGCAACCAGCAACGCAGTGACGGTTAAAGACAACAGGGACTTGAACATGAACATACCTTTTTGCAAATAGAACGCCGTGAAGCCTGCATAAGCAGGCCTCATTGAGTGGGGGTGTGGGCTATGGATGATTCGGCGGACGCGGCAGAGCAGCGGCGCAGTCCTGATCATCAGGCGCTACCAGATCGCAGCCGGGCGTAACGCTCGGGGCCTGGTTATTATTTGAATGCCGACCTTGCTGACTCAACGGTATTGAACACGACTGAGCAGATCTGCAAGGGGGCGGCATTCTTCGGCAAAGCCGCGCGCGACACAACCGTGATTTGCTGAACCAGCTCTCAGTTCCGAGACTTTTCCGCCACTTGCACCGACAATAGCGACCAACTGCACTTTCTATCGCGCCCTTGCGCCCTGCTACCCGAGTTTTCCATGCCTGTGTTCAGCACCCCGTTCGCCCAACTCGACATGATCCGCCAACCCGACCAGCCTCACGAGCCGCTGCAGCCGTTC
The DNA here is from genome assembly GCF_056312395.1 of Pseudomonas sp. C7.1. Taxonomy (NCBI): domain Bacteria; kingdom Pseudomonadati; phylum Pseudomonadota; class Gammaproteobacteria; order Pseudomonadales; family Pseudomonadaceae; genus Pseudomonas; species Pseudomonas sp. C7.1. Next base: position 3,086,096 of record NZ_JBWDTL010000003.1, read on the forward strand.
GATGCGGCGGACGAATACCTGCTCGACCATCTGCATGAACGAGGGCTGACGAGCAGTGCGCGGGTATTGGTGCTGAATGACAGCTTCGGCGCCCTGGCGGCCAGCCTGGCCGGGCAGGCGCACGTGACCAGCAGCGGCGACTCACACCTCGGCCACCTGGGCTTGCAGGTCAATCTGCTGCGCAACCAGCTACCGGCGGATGCCGTGACGTTTATCCCGGCCAGCGCAGTCGCCCAGGGGCCGTTTGATGCGGTGCTGATCCGCGTGCCGAAAACCCTGGCGCTGCTGGAGGAGCAACTGATCCGCCTACACGGCCAGCTCGCCCCAGGCGCACAGGTGATTGCCGCGGCCATGATCAAGCATCTGCCGCGCGCCGCCGGTGATCTGCTGGAGAAATATATCGGCCCGGTGCAGGCATCGCTCGCGGTGAAAAAAGCCCGCCTGCTGTTTGCCACCCCCGAAGCCAAAGCCGCGCCTGTATCGCCCTACCCGACGCGTTATCGCCTGGAAAAGCCGGCCATAGAGCTGCTTAACCACGCCAATCTGTTCTGCCGTGAAGACCTGGATATCGGCACCCGCGCCTTCCTGCCGCACCTGCCCAAACACCTTAGCCGCGTGCGCGTGGCCGATCTTGGTTGCGGCAATGGCGTGCTGGGCATTGCCTACGCGTTGGGTAGCCCGCAGGCCGAGCTAACGCTGGTGGATGAGTCGTATATGGCCGTGCAATCGGCAGAGGAAAACTGGCGTGCGGCGCTGGGTGAACGTCCGGTAGAGGTCCGCGCCGGCGATGGCCTGGCCGAACAGGCGGCGGACTCCCTGGACCTGGTGTTGTGCAACCCGCCCTTCCACCAGCAGCAGGTGGTCGGCGACTTTCTCGCCTGGCGCATGTTCCAACAGGCCCGCGCAGCCTTGGTCACCGGCGGCGAACTGTGGATAGTCGGCAACCGCCACCTGGGCTACCACGCCAAACTGAAGCGCTTGTTCCGTGGCGTCGAACAGGTGGCGGCGACGCCGAAGTTTGTGGTGCTCAAGGCGATCAAATAACGATAGCGAATGTAGGGTGGATCACGCTTCACCGATCCACCATGGCGTCGGCACGGCGGATGAAAAAAGCGTCATCCACCCTACAAAAACGCCCGCCTTTACGGCGTACCCATCCCCGCTGCCTGCATAAACAGGCGCAGCAGATAGGACACCGCGCCCAAGGCCAGCACACTGCCGGCCCAAATGGCGATCAGCCAGCCGATGCGTTGCCACAACGGTTTTTTCTCGTCGGCTTCGTTCATCGCATGGGCCTCAGTGATAGCCATCTTCTTCGGTCACCTTGCCGCGAAACACGTAATAGCTCCAGGCGGTGTACATCAGGATGAAGGGAATGATGAACAGCGCGCCGACCAGGATAAAGCCCTGGCTTTGTGGTGGCGCGGCGGCTTCCCAGATGCTGATCGACGGCGGGATGATATTCGGCCACAAGCTGATACCGAGGCCGCTGTAGCCGAGGAAGATCAGCGTCAACGTCAGCAGAAACGGTGAGTAGTTGGCGTTGCGCGCCACCGCGCGCAGCAGCGCCCAGGTGCACAGCAGCACCAGCAAGGGCACCGGCATAAACCAGAAGACATTCGGCATGCTAAACCAGCGCTGTGCTATGTCGGCATGCGCCAGTGGCGTCCACAGGCTGACAATGCCGGTGACGCCGAGCAACACGAATACCAGCGGCCGCGCCATATCATGCATCTGCTGCTGCAGGCGGCCTCCAGTCTTCATGATCAGCCAGGTGCAGCCGAGCAAGGCGTAGGCGGCGATCAGCGCCAGGCCGCAGAACAGCGAGAACGGCGTGAGCCAGTCCAGCGCGCCACCGGCATACACCCGGTCGACCACCTCAAAGCCATCGATATAAGCCCCCAGCGCCACGCCCTGGAAGAAGGTCGCGGTCAGCGAGCCGCCGATAAACGCTTTGTCCCAGATATGCCGCTTGGCCGGTTTGGCCTTGAAGCGGAACTCGAACGCCACGCCACGGAAGATCAGCCCCAGCAGCATAAAGATCAGCGGCAAATACAACGCACTGAGTACCACTGCATAGGCCAGCGGAAAGGCGCCGAACAGCGCCGCACCTCCGAGCACCAGCCAGGTTTCGTTACCGTCCCAGACCGGCGCCACGGTGTTCATCATCACATCGCGCTCGCCTTCGCTTTTGACGAAGGGAAAGAGGATGCCGATGCCCAGATCGAAGCCGTCCATGACCACATACATCATCACCCCGAAGGCGATGATCACGGCCCAGATCAGCGAGAGATCAATGCCCATATTCAATTCCTCTCAGCAAGCGAATCAGTTTCACCTTCATCCAGGCCCTCTTCGGGCGCAGACAGCGGACGGGACGGCGTGCGTTTCTGGCCAGGGCCGCCTTCGGTGGGTTCCTTGCCTTCGTCGGTGACCGGGCCTTTGCGCACCAGGCGCATCATGTAACCGATGCCGGCACCGAACAGGGCGAAATACACCACTACGAACAGAATCAGGGTCAGGCTCATCTGCGCGAAGCTGTGCCCGGAGGAGGCATCGGCGGTGCGCATCAGGCCGTGAATGATCCACGGCTGACGACCGATCTCGGTGGTGTACCAGCCGGCCAGGATAGCGATGATCCCCGACGGCCCCATCCACACGGCCAGGTGCAGGAACGCCCGGCTCTGGAACAGCGTTCCGCGCGCACGCAGCCACAGACTCCAGAGGCCGGTGAGGATCATCAGCATGCCCAGGCCGACCATGACCCGGAAGGTCCAAAACACGATGGTCGAATTAGGCCGATCTTCCTTGGCGAACTCTTTGAGCGCCGGCACCTGCTTGTCCAGGCTGTGGGTCAGGATCAGGCTGCCGAGGGCCGGAATCTCGATCTTGAAGCGGGTTTCTTCGCGCTGCATGTCCGGCCAGCCGAACAGGATCAGCGGGGTCGGCTCATCGCCCACGTTCTCCCAGTGACCTTCGATAGCGGCGATCTTCGCCGGCTGATACTTAAGGGTATTGAGGCCATGAAAGTCGCCGATTACCGCCTGGATTGGCGCAACGATCAGCGCCATCCACATGGCCATCGACAGCATCTTGCGGATAGCCGGGTTGTCGCGGCCGCGCAGCAAGTGCCAGGCCGCCGACGCGCCGACAAAGAAAGCGGTGGCAAGAAACGCCGCTGTGGCCATATGCGCCAAACGGTAGGGGAACGAAGGGTTGAACACCACGGCGAACCAGTCCACCGGGATCACCCGGCCGTCGATGATCTCGAAGCCCTGCGGGGTGTGCATCCAGCTGTTGGAAGCGAGAATCCAGAAGGTCGAAATCAGCGTGCCGACCGCCACCATCACCGTGGAGAAGAAGTGCAGGCCAGGCCCGACGCGGTGCCAGCCGAACAGCATAACGCCAAGAAAACCCGCCTCGAGGAAGAACGCGGTGAGCACTTCATAGGTCAGCAGCGGCCCGGTGACCGCCCCGGCAAAGTCGGAGAAGGCGCTCCAGTTGGTGCCGAACTGATAGGCCATGACCAGGCCGGAGACCACGCCCATGCCGAAATTGACCGCGAATATCTTCGCCCAGAAGTGGTACAGGTCGCGATACACCTCCTGGTGGGTCTTCAGCCATAGCCCTTCAAGCACGGCCAGGTAACTGGCCAGGCCGATGGTGATGGCCGGAAAGATGATGTGAAAGGAGATGGTAAAAGCGAACTGGATTCGAGCGAGGTCGAGAGCCTCCAATCCAAACATGGCGTTTCCTCAGTCAGGTGATACGGGGCACGGCCACGGACGCGCATGCCAGTCACAAGCAATCAGTCGGGGGGATTATTGTTCTGGGTAGACAGCCATAAAGCCGGGCAAAGTGCCCTCACAACCGTACGTCGAAGATATTGACGCGGATCAAGCTATGTACAGAGAGTAGCGTTTGCAGGGGTAAGTTCAGCTGTGGTCGATTGTCGCGCGGTCTGCTGTCATTAGATTTGAGCGCAACGGAACCCGACGCGTTAGCCGACCAGCATGGCCTCGGCCACCTGCTTGCGCACGGCCCTGCCACACAACTGCTCGACCAGGGTCAGGGCAAACTCCAGCGCAGTGCCGGGGCCCTGGCTGGTGATGCAGTTGCCATCGACCACCACCGGCTGATCGACAAATACACAACCGCTCAGGCGATCACTGAACGCCGGGTAGCAGGTCATACGCCGCTGCTTGAGCACACCGTACTGTTGCAAGGCCAGCGCGGGCGCCGCGCAAATGGCGGCGAACAACTTGCCGGCCTTGGCCTGCTCGCGCACTCGCTCGGCCAGCGGCTCGTGTTCGGCCAGGTGCTGCGCGCCGGGCATACCGCCGGGCAGCACGATCAGATCGAAAGGTTGAGCCAGCACGTCCACCAGCATGGTGTCGGCGGTCAGCCTTGTGCCACGGGCGCAGGTGATCATCCGCCGGCTTTCAATACTGGCCACCACCACTTCAACCTCGGCACGCCGCAGCACATCAATCAGGGTCACACATTCGAGGTCTTCAACACCATCGGCAACGCTGATCAGGGCCCGTGCAGTCATGGTTTCGCTCCTTGTTGTAGCCGTGCACAAACTGTCCAAGCGGTCATAAATTCACCCACTTCAGTCGAGCTGATATGATGCGCGCCTTTTTCCAGATCACCAGCAAAAACATGCACCCACACGTGGATGTGCTTTGCTTTCGGTTTGCATAAACACGGCAAAAAAGCCGTACGGGGAGTGCCACATGCTGGAAAGATTGTTCCAACTCAAAGCCCATAACACCACGGTGCGCACGGAAATGCTCGCCGGATTGACCACCTTTCTGACCATGGCCTATATCCTCTTCGTCAACCCGGAGATGCTGGCCAAAACCGGCATGGACCATGGCGCGGTATTCGTCGCCACCTGCCTGGCCGCCGCCATCGGCTCGCTGATCATGGGCCTGTGGGCCAACTACCCGATTGCCCTGGCGCCGGGCATGGGCCTTAACGCCTTCTTCACCTACACCGTGGTGATGACCATGGGCCACACCTGGCAGGTGGCGTTGGGCGCGGTGTTTCTCTCCGGGGTGATCTTCTTTTTGCTGTCGATCTTCAAGATCCGCGAGTGGATCATCAACAGCATCCCCCTGGCTCTACGCGCCGGCATCGCCGCCGGTATTGGCCTGTTCCTGGCGATTATCGCCCTGAAAAACGCCGGTATCGTGGTTGATCACCCGGCCACCCTGGTGACCCTCGGCGACATGACCCAAGGCGGTGCACTGCTGGCCTGCCTGGGCTTCTTCGTGATTGCTGCACTGGCACAGCGCCGCGTGACCGGCGCGGTGATGATCGGCATCCTGCTGATCACCGGCCTGTCCATTCTGTTCGGCCTGTCCAAGCTGGACGGCGTGGTATCCATGCCGCCTTCGGTGATGCCGACGCTGATGCAACTGGACATCATGGGCGCGCTGGATATCGGTTTAGTCAGCGTGATTTTCGCCTTCCTCTTCGTTGACCTGTTCGACACCTCCGGCACCCTGGTCGGCGTGGCGCAGAAAGCCAACCTACTGGACAAGGACGGCAAGATGCCCAAGCTCGGCCGCGCCCTACTGGCCGACAGCACTGCGACTATGGCCGGCGCCGCACTGGGCACCAGCACCACCACCAGCTATATCGAATCCGCCGCCGGCATCAGTGCCGGCGGGCGCACCGGCCTGACCGCCTGTGTGGTGGCCGCGCTGTTCCTCCTGGCGCTGTTCTTCGCCCCGCTGGCCGGCGCCGTACCCGCCTACGCCACAGCGCCGGCGCTGCTGTTCGTCGCGGTGTTGATGATGAGCAGCCTGGCGCAGATCGACTGGGACGACCTCACCGTCGCAGCCCCGGTGGTAGTCGCCGCCCTGGCCATGCCACTGACCTTCTCGATTGCCAATGGCATCGCCTTCGGCTTTATCGCCTGGACCCTGATCAAGCTGCTGGCCGGCCGCTGGCGCGAACTCAACCCGGCGCTGGTGGTGCTCTCAGTGCTGTTTGCGATCAAACTGGCTTACTTCGCTTAATCACGCAGCAAACTGTAGGAGCGGGCCATGCCCGCGAACCGCTATCGCGGGCATGGCCCGCTCCTACCAGTGTTAACCATAACGAGTACCGAGTAAGCCATGAGCCGTTCCCCGTTCGATCCCGCCACCTACGCCGCCCAGCTGGCGGACAAGCAGCAGCGCCTGATCGAGCTGCTGGCGCCATTCGATGCGCCCGCCCCCGAGATATTTGAATCGCCGCGCGAGCACTATCGCCTGCGCGCCGAATTCCGCCTGTGGCGCGAGGGTGAGGACCGTCACTACGCCATGTTCGAGGCCGGCGATAACCTCAAGCCGATTTTCTTCGAAGACTTCCCCATCGCCAGCGCGCAGATCAATGCGCTGATGCCGCGTTTGAAAGCTGCCTGGCAGGCCAGTAGCGCCTTGAGCTTCAAGCTGTTCCAGGTTGAATTCCTCACCACCCTGGCCGGCGACGGGCTGATCACCCTGTGCTACCACCGCCCACTGGATGCCGCCTGGCAGGCCGGAGCCGAGAAGCTCGCGGCCGACTTGCAGGTCAGCATCATCGGCCGCTCCAAGGGCAAGCGCATGGTGATCGGCAAGGATTACGTCGAGGAAAAACTGCAGGTCGCCGGGCGCACCTTCAGCTATCGCCAACCGGAAGGCGCGTTTACTCAGCCCAATGGCGAGGTGAACCAGAAGATGCTCGCCTGGGCCTATGACGCACTCGGCGAGCGCAGCGATGACCTGCTGGAGCTGTACTGCGGCAACGGCAACTTCACCCTGCCGCTGGCCACCCGCGTGCGCAAGGTGCTGGCCACCGAGATCAGCAAGTCATCGGTCAACGCCGCGCTGGCCAACCTGGCAGACAATGGCGTGGACAACGTCAGCCTGGTGCGCCTATCCGCCGAGGAACTGACCGAGGCACTGAACGAAGTGCGCCCTTTCCGCCGCCTGGCCGGCATCGACCTTAAGAGCTACAACTTCGGCTGCGTATTCGTCGACCCGCCGCGCGCCGGCATGGACCCGGACACCTGCGAACTGACCCGGCGCTTCGAGCGCATTCTGTATATCTCCTGCAATCCGCAAACCCTGGCCGCCAACATCGCCCAGCTCAGTGATACGCACAAAGTGACGCGCTGCGCGCTGTTTGACCAGTTCCCCTATACCCACCATATGGAATCGGGTGTGCTGCTGGAACGCCGCTAGCCAGCTACAAACCAATCAGCGGATTGGCGCAAGGTTTCGGCGCACGGCCTAGACTGCGGTGATCAGAGAGTCTGAACACCCGCCCACCAAGGAGTTGCCGATGCGTCGTTATCTGTTAGCCCTGCTGCTGCCCCTGCTGAGCGGCTGCACCAGCACCCCCGAGCCCTCGTCGGTACAGGTGCTGCTGCCTGTACAAGCCACGCCGTATCAGAGCTTTAGCGTGCGCGCGATCAAGGCCAGCGGTCATCGCATGGATCTGGAGCAGCGTTTTAACCAGGCGGTGCAGAACGCACTCAGCGCCAAGGGTTACCGCTTCACTGAAACGCAGCCTGATATGCAGGTTATCTACGCCCTGGGCCTGGAACAGGCACACGGCATTGAGCTCGTCCCGGTAGCGGTCGGCGGCACGGTCTATACCCAGACCCGCGCCACCGAAGATGAGCGCGCACGTCTGGCCCTGCGTATTCTCGATAGCAAGACCCAGGCAGTGCTGTTCCAAGCGCAGATCAACCGGCAGCTGCACAACCCGGACATAAGCCAGGAAAACTTCGACCGTGGCGTGGCCAAAATCCTCGAAGGCTTCCCCACTGCACGCTGACTCAGACGCGCTGCAAACCCCGCAGCGCCCAGAAGCACAGACCCACCGAGACCACTTCCAGCAGCAGCGCGTAGAGGTTGAACGTCTGCTGCGCGCCGCCATCCAGCCACAACCCGCCAATACGCGCCAACGCAAGGGCGCTGTAGAGCAGCACCAGCAGGGTCAGCGCGGCGCGGGTGAGGTCCAGCCGGCTCAGCGACAGGCCGATAAAAGCCGCCAGGCCCAGTTGCAGACCACCGTAGAACGCCCGCACATCAGTGGCGGCCGCTGGAGCCATCAGCAGCATGCCGCTGAGGTTGGCCATTTCATGGGGGCGAACAAAATAAGCCAGGCCCAAACCGGCCAATGCCAGCAGTTGAATCACCAGTACGACGCGCGCAAACAACATGGACAGCATCCTTTACTTAGAAATAGAGAGCTTGGAAATCGAGCGCGCAGCATAAGCCCCGCCGCGCGTTTCGGAAATCACTGATGGTTGGCCAGGGCCGCCCGGCGTTATGCTCAGTTTTTCACCTGCCAGGAGTCGCCCCATGCGCCAGTTGCTTGTTCTCGCCGGACTGTTTGTCAGCAGCCTGAGTTTTGCCGCCGAGCCCCCGACCATCGACGTGCACCGCGATGCCAACTGCGGTTGCTGCAAAGCATGGATCAGCCACTTGCAGGACAACGGTTTTAACGTGGTCGACCATGTCGAAACCGATATGAGTGCAGTCAAACAGCGCCTGGGCGTGCCGCCGCGCTTGGCCTCCTGCCATACAGGGGTGATCAACGGCCAGTTTGTCGAAGGCCATGTTCCGGCCGCCGATATTCTTAAGCTGCGCCAGCAACCCGACCTGCTCGGCGCGGCAGTGCCTGGCATGCCCACCGGCTCACCGGGCATGGAATACGGCAATGTACGCGACGCTTATCAGGTCATCGGCCTGGATAAACAGGGCACAGAGCGCGTGATCAGCGAATACCCGGCCAACTAAATAGCCTACGACGGACTGGCGCCGCCCAGACCAACAGTCAACACTCACAGTCGGCACACACAGGACGAAAGCAATGCGCTGGAAACGCGGAAGACGCAGTGACAATGTGGTGGATGCACGCGGCAGCGGCTCACGCATGGGCGGCGGCAAGGGTCTGACCCTCGGTGGCGTGGCCATCGTGGTGATCGTCGGCTTGCTCAGCGGGCAGGACCCGATGCAGATCCTTGGCCAGCTAGCCGGGCAAGCCATGCAAGGCGGCGCGCCGACCCAACAACAAAGCTCGGCACCGCCGGTTAACGATGAGCAGTCGGAGTTCGTTCGCGCGGTGCTCGGCGACACCGAGGACACCTGGCGGGAGATCTTCCAGGGCGCCAACCGTCAGTACAGTGACCCGACTCTGGTGCTGTTTCGCGGCGGAGTGAATTCCGCCTGCGGCTTCGCCAGCGCAGCGGTCGGCCCCTTCTATTGCCCAGGCGATCAGCGGGTGTATATCGATCTGGCGTTCTTCCGCGAGCTGGAGCAACGCTTTGGCGCGGCCGGCGATTTTGCCCAGGCCTATGTGATTGCCCATGAAGTCGGCCACCATGTGCAAACCCTGCTCGGCGTCTCAGCCAAGGTCAACGCCGCCCGCCAGCGCGGCGAGCGAGTAGAGGGCGCGACTGGCCTACTGGTGCGTCAGGAGTTGCAGGCAGACTGCCTGGCAGGCGTGTGGGCCTTCCATGGCCAGCGCCGACATGATTGGCTGGAGCCAGGCGATATCGAGGAAGCACTGGGCGCCGCCAACGCCATCGGCGATGACCGCTTACAGAAACAGGCGCGCGGCCAGGTGGTGCCGGACTCCTTCACCCACGGCACCTCGGAGCAGCGCGTGCGCTGGTTCAAGACCGGTTTCGACGGCGGCGATGTCGGCCGCTGCGACACCTTCAAGGCAGCCCGCCTATAGCCTTACGCCTACGTTTATGGCGCGGTCCCCGTAGGGCAATGAGATGGACTCCTCCCTCCTACGGCGTCTATGCGCCAGACTGAGGTTGTCACAACCAAACAGCCACGAAGGGAGGAGTCACCATGAAACTTAAGCGAATCGGCATCGATTTGGCAAAACAGGTTTTTCAAGTTCATGGCGTCGATAGCCACGAGCAGGTGAAGTGCCGTAAGCAGCTCAAGCGTTCACAGATGCTGGATTTCTTCCGCCAACAAGAGCCGTGCCTGGTGGCGATGGAGGCCTGTGGTAGTTCGCATTACTGGGCGCGCGAGCTAGGCAAGTTGGGGCATGAAGTGCGGTTGATTGCGCCGCAGTTCGTCAAACCCTACGTCAAGAGTGGTAAGAACGACGCCAACGACGCGGAGGCGATTTGCGAGGCTGCCAGCCGACCCACGATGCGTTATGTCGCGGTGAAGAGTGCCGACCAGCAAGCTGGGCAGTCGGTGCACCGGATCAGAAGCCGGTTAATCAGGGCGCGTACAGCGTTGGTTAACGAGATACGTGGCTTGCTTGGCGAGTTCGGTTTGGTTGCGAGTCGCCAGGGAATAGCGGCCACCCGCGCGTTGCTGCAGCAGGCGCTGGACGAACACCAGACATTACCGGGCGAGCTGCACGAAATGCTGGAGCTCTTGCGTGATGAGCTGCAGGGACAGGATGAGCGAATCAAACAGCTGGACGGCATGCTTCACCGTCAGGTTAAGACGGATGAGCGTGTCCAGCGTTTGCTGCAGGTGGAGGGCGTTGGCCCGATCAGCGCGACTGCCGTGGTGTCTGCAGTGGGTGATGCACGGCAGTTCAGTTCGGGCAGACAGTTCGCGGCCTGGCTGGGATTAGTGCCGAGCCAGCATTCAAGTGGCGGCAAAGAACGTCTGGGGCACATCAGCAAAAAGGGTGACTGTTACCTGCGCACGTTATTGGTCCATGGCGCTCGTGCGGTGCTGAAGACCTGTAAGGAAAAGACGGATCGACGCAGCACCTGGCTGCAGCAGTTGCAGTGTCGACGCAACACAAATATCGCCACGGTCGCCTTGGCGAACAAGAATGCCCGGATCATCTGGGCGATCCTCAGCAAGGGGAAGACTATCAACCTGCTGAGGCGTAAACCTGAAGTACCCAAGCAGGAATGAAGTGACACCGTAGAAGATCCACCACGATTGCACAGTGACATGCAGTGATGACGAACCGGTCGAGCCGGCATGTGTAAAACCTGCTTTACCCACAGGCCCTCTGTAAACCAAGGCCGCTAGGGCGATCAGGAACACATGAGCGGATATTCATCATGGCTCAAGGCACCCAACGCCTTATCAGAAGCCGGATATACGGAAGCAGTCGTACCTAGGTTCGTTGGATGTGTATTTCACTGGCAAAACGGGAGGAGTCCATATATGGATGTCGCTTCACCCATCCACCACCTCGCATCTGGATGCGTGGATGAAAAAAGCGTCATCCACCCTACAAACTGAACGCTGGCACCCGTGAATAACGGACATAAAAAATGCCGCTTACCTGATCAGGTAAGCGGCATTTTTATCAGCAACACTGTCTGCCTACTGTGCCCAAGGCGGTGGCGGCTCTTCGCCTTTGGGTTCGTCTTCGGCATTCAGCAGCGCCTGGCGGCGCGCTTCGTCGGCTAGGGCGGCCTTGATCTCGCGCATGACTGCGTCGATATCAGCGTCTTCTTCCGGGTCATCGAACTCACCGGTCAGTGGGCTCTCCGGGGTCAGCGCACCTTCCTCATACAGCGCCCACATTTCCTTGGCGTACTTGGTGAACTTCAATTCCGGGGCGAACTGGCCGAAGTAAGCGGACATATTGCCGACATCACGTTCAAGCATCTTGAACGCATGGTTGTTGCCGGCGGCGTCTACAGCCTGCGGCAAGTCGATGATCACCGGGCCGCCAGGATCAAGCAGCACGTTGAATTCCGACAGGTCACCATGCACCAGGCCGGCGCAGAGCATTTTCACCACTTCACGAATCATAAAAGCGTGAAACTCACGGGCATCGTCCGGGTGCAGGTCGACATCATTGAGGCGCGGAGCGGCGTCGCCTTCACCGTCATCGACCAGCTCCATCAGCAACACGCCTTCCAAGAAGTCATATGGCTTGGGCACCCGCACGCCAGCATTGGCCAGACGGAACAGCGCAGCCACTTCGGCATTCTGCCAAGCGTCCTCCTGACCCTTGCGACCGTACTTCGAGCCCTTGGCCATGGCCCGGGCATCACGGCTGTTACGCACCTTGCGGCCTTCCTGATACTCGGCGGCCTGGCGGAAACTGCGGTTGTTGGCTTCCTTGTAGACCTTGGCGACGCGCAGCTCTTCGCCACAGCGCACCACATAGACCGCCGCTTCTTTACCACTCATCAGCGGGCGTATCACTTCATCGACCAGCCCGGCTTCGACCAGGGGTTCAATACGTTTTGGCGTCTTCATCAGCTTTAATCAGGGGTCCTGTGTTGCCCAAATCGACTCTGCTGCCCGTTATACGGCAATCTTTACGCAGCGCCCACCCTCCTGTCAGCACGACCCATGTTATGGGGTATTACGCAGACCTCACAAAGATGGCAAAAACCGCTCAACCACGCCGGCTGACGGCGCGTTATAGCCCACCAAACGGAGTAAACCTGGCGTTACAAGCAAGCGCCCGATGCAACCAAAAGGCTTTAAGCACTGTCCCATGGAATTCATATTCGGCCAGTACCTCATGCCTTAACGCACTGGACCTGATTTTTACCCAGCACAGGCGCTTTGCCTGAGCCTGCAGTGATTGGGGGAGATAACCATGAAACGTGCCCAATCTGGCATCAGCATTGTTACCCAGAGGCCTGACCTCTACGCGCACAACGCATTTAACGAGCTGGCCCTCCAGCGCCATGCCCACCCTGACCGCTGCAACGGCATCAACGCACCGTGCATTGCCTCCAGCTATGTCGCCACCGCCACGCCGGCGCTTTATATCAGCCGCCTGTGCACGCAGTTCGCCCACAAACTGCCGGTCAGTTTTGATGAGTACCAAGGGCGCATCGAGTTCGCCTTCGGCCTCTCGCACTTGCATGCAGACAACGCGGGCCTGCATATCACCGCCCTGAGCAATAACCAGCAAGACCTGGAAAAGCTCAAGCACCTGATCGCCACGCACTTCGAGCGCTTTGCCTGGCAGGCGCAGCTAAGCCTGGACTGGCAATAAGGGCCATGTACTCATTACCTGTTGCTCCGTGCTGTAGGCCTTTGTATGAGCGGCGCTCTTTCTTAAGATTTCCTGCAACTGCTAACGCAGACATGGCCTAAAAAAGAGCGGCGCCACTTTCGTGGGCCGCTCCAAATCACGGAGTTGCATACATCAGTACCCGCACCGCGTGCGGATACCGCTGTTTGATTACTTTTCCAGGATTGCAGTCACACCTTGACCGCCTGCGGCGCAAATCGAGATCAGCCCACGCCCTTCCTGCGCCACCGAAAGTAGCTTGGCCAGGTTGGCGACGATGCGCCCGCCAGTGGCGGCAAAGGGGTGGCCGGCAGCCAGCGAGCTGCCCTTGACGTTCATCTTGCTGCGGTCGATGGAACCCAGCGGCGCGGCGAGGCCCAGGCGAGTCTTGCAGTAGTCGGCGTCTTCCCAGGCCTTGAGGGTGCACAGCACCTGGGCAGCAAAGGCTTCGTGAATTTCGTAGTAGTCAAAATCCTGCAGCGTCAGCTTGTTGCGCGCCAGCAGCCGTGGCACAGCGTAGGCCGGGGCCATCAGCAGACCTTCCTTGCCCGCACCCACAAAATCCACTGCCGCCGCTTCGCCGTCCTTCCAGTAAGCGAGGATCGGCAGGCCACGGGCCTTGGCCCAGTCCTCGCTGGCCAGCAGCACCAGGGATGCGCCATCGGTCAACGGCGTCGAGTTAGCGGCAGTGAGGGTGCCGCGCGGGCTGCGCTCGAAGCAGGGTTTGAGGGTGGCGAGTTTTTCCAGGCTGATATCGGCGCGCAGGTTCTGGTCACGGGTCAGGCCACGAAACGGTGTGAGCAGGTCATCGTGCCAGCCTTCGGCATAGGCGGCGGCGAGTTTCTGGTGGCTGGCCACAGCCAGTTGGTCCTGTTCATCCCGAGGAATCGCCCAGGTTTGCGCCATCAGCTCGCAGTGTTCGCCCATCGACAGCCCGGTGCGCGGCTCGCCGTTGCGCGGAATGGCCGGAGCCAGGTGGCGCGGGCGAATCTGCAGCAGGCTCTTGATCTTGTCACCGGTGCTCTTGCCACGGTTGGCCTGCAGCAGAATCTGCCGCAGCCCTTCGTTGACCCCGATCGGCGCGTCCGAGGTGGTGTCGACGCCGCCGGCGATGCCGCACTCGATCTGCCCCAGGGCGATCTTGTTGGCCACCAGCAGCGCTGCTTCCAGGCCCGTGCCGCAGGCTTGCTGCAGGTCATAGGCCGGGGTTTGCGGGGCCAGACGCGAGCCGAGCACGCACTCACGGGTCAGGTTGAAATCCCGTGAATGCTTGAGCACTGCACCGGCCACCACCTCACCGAGGCGCTCGCCATGCAGGTTGAAGCGCTCGACCAGGCCATCCAGCGCGCTGATCAGCATCTCCTGGTTGCTCGCGGTGGCGTAGACGGTATTGGAGCGGGCGAACGGAATGCGGTTACCACCAACGATGGCGACGCGACGCGGCTGGGTCATGGATGACTCCTGATCTGGGATGGGTCTTAGAATAATGGCGCACAGGCTAACCTGTCCCTGCAGTGTGGCATTGGCCGCCTTGCCAATGCAGCAGGCGACGCGGTCAATTGCGCATTTCTGTCGCCTGCGTAGAGTGGGTGCACTTTTTATCCGTGCGCAGGAGCCGCCCCATGTCCGACCGTTATCTCGCCTTTGCCAACTCCACGTCCGGTCGCCGCCTGGTAAGCGCGCTCGGCCTGCCCGCGCCGCTACTGCTGGAGCGCTGGATGGCCGGGCGCAGCCGACCGGTGGACGGTGCCCTGCTGATTGGCGGCGAAGGCAGCCTGGTCAGCGCCGTGCTGCCTTTTGCCAACAAGCTGACCGATGCCCTGTTCGCCACCCGCGAAGGCCAATTCGAGCTGCCGCGCTGGACCGCCGAGCATGGCCCCAAGCTCAAGGCGCTGGTATTCGATGCCAGCGGTCTTACCCGTTTCGAGCAACTGATCGAGCTGCGCGACTTCTTCCAGCCGGCCTTCAAGGGCCTGGATAAATGCCCGCGCGTGGTGATCCTCGGCCGCGCCCCGGAATCGTTGAAAGACCCGATTGCCGCCAGCGTGCAGCGCTCGCTGGAAGGCTTTAGCCGCTCCCTGGGCAAGGAAATCCGCCATGGCGGCAACGTGCAGCTGATCTACGTCGGCAAGGGCGGCGAGGCGCAGCTGGAAGGCACGCTGCGCTTCTTTCTCTCACCGAAAAGCGCCTATGTCTCCGGCCAGGTGCTGCGCCTGAATGCCTGCAGCGAGCAGGTCAAGGACTGGACGCGCCCCCTGGCCGGCAAGAAGGCTCTGGTCACCGGTGCCTCGCGCGGCATCGGTGCGGCCATCGCTGAAACGCTGGCCCGCGACGGTGCCGACGTGGTGTTGCTGGACGTGCCACCGGCCAAAGACGCTCTCGACGCCCTGGCTGCACGCCTGGGTGGCCGTAGCCTGGCTCTGGATATCTGTGCCGCAGATGCCGCCGCACAGCTGATTGATGCGCTGCCGGACGGCATCGATATCGTCGTGCACAACGCTGGCATCACCCGCGACAAGACCCTGGCGAAGATGAGCGACGATTTCTGGAACTCGGTGATCAACGTCAACCTCAACGCCCCGCAGGTGCTGACACAGGCCCTGCTGGACGCCGGCAAGCTGCACGATAATGGCCGCGTGGTGCTGATCGCCTCGATCAGCGGCATCGCCGGCAATATGGGCCAGACTAACTACGCAGTGAGCAAGGCCGGCGTGATCGGCCTGGCCCAGGCCTGGGCACCAATGCTGGCCAAGCGCGGCATCAGCATCAACGCCGTGGCCCCCGGCTTTATTGAAACCCAGATGACCGCCGCCATCCCACTGACCATCCGCGAAGCCGGCCGGCGAATGAACTCCATGGGCCAGGGCGGTCTGCCGCAAGATGTCGCCGAAGCCGTGGCCTGGTTCGCCCAGCCGGGTTCAGGCGCCGTCACCGCGCAAGTGCTGCGCGTATGCGGGCAGAGCCTGATCGGGGCTTAACCCCCCCCGGATTGCATCCGGGCTACTGGTTTGGCGTAGTGGGGATGACGCTTCACCCATCCACCAATTGCATCCTGAAGGTGGATGAAAAGAGCGTCATCCACCCTACATCCACGGTTTTTAATTAATGTCAGCAGATAGCAAAAGGCCCCGCATTGCGGGGCCTTTTGCATTCAGTGCGAGCTTATGACGACAGGTAAGACGAACGGGTCAACCCCAACCGCAACGCATCAAGGAACTGGGTGCGTTCGCGCGGGCTGATCTTGGCGCTGGCGACCTTGTCGCGGTAGTGGTTCATCAATTCCTCTGGCGACAAGTGCACATAGCGCAGCATGTCCTCGATGGTGTCGTGGGTCTCGATCCCGGCGTGGTACACGCTGCCGTCGGCATTCTGGTAGATGTTCACCGAGTCGGTGTCACCAAACAGGTTGTGCATGTCACCAAGAATTTCCTGGTAGGCACCGACCAGGAAGATGCCCAGCAGGTAGTCCTCGCCCTCGCGCACTTCGTGCACTGGCAGGCTGGTCTCGATGCTCTGCTCGTCGACGTACTGACGGATCTTGCCGTCGGAGTCGCAGGTCAGGTC
Organism: Pseudomonas sp. C7.1; assembly: GCF_056312395.1. NCBI lineage: Bacteria > Pseudomonadati > Pseudomonadota > Gammaproteobacteria > Pseudomonadales > Pseudomonadaceae > Pseudomonas > Pseudomonas sp. C7.1. The sequence goes on from NZ_JBWDTL010000003.1 coordinate 3,102,635, forward strand.
CTGTAGCACAGCGCGGCGCAGCGGCTCTTCGTCGAGGCGATTGAGCGGCAGAATAGGCAGCACCTGGCCGATGGCCCAGGTATCCGGCAGGCTCTGGAACACCGAGAAGTTGCAGATGTACTTGTCGGCGAGCTTATCGTTGAGTTCGTCGAGCACCTGACGGTGCGAGCGCTGACGGGCCTTCAGCGAGTTGTGCAAACGTCGGCATACGGCGAAGTAGCACTGCTCGGCCAGGGCCTTCTCGGTCAGGCTGAGTTTGCCGTCGGCGTACTGGCTGGCCACGTCGCTCATGTAGTGGGTGGCGCGCCAGTAGGTCTCGGTAACCATCTCAATATCGGTCGGGCCGAGCAGCTCGACCAGGTAACGCACGGTTTCCGGCAGGCTGGTGACGTCTTCGATCTTGGGGATCTCGTCGTTGTGTTTCTCCACATCGGTAACCTGCACCACCAGCATGGCGTGGTGCGCGGTCAGCGAGCGGCCGCTTTCCGAGAAGATATGCGGATGCGGCAGCTCCTGAGCGTCGCAGAACTCCTTGAGCATGCCCACCACCACACCGGCGTAGTCGTCCATGTCGTAGTTGATTGAGCTGGCATTGCGTGAATGGGTGCCGTCGTAATCCACCCCCAGGCCACCGCCAACGTCGATATGGTCGACCGGCAAGCCCAGACCGCGCAGCTCGCCGTAGTAGCGGATGGCTTCCTTGAAACCGTGCTGGTAGTCGCCGAGGTTGGCGATTTGCGAGCCCATGTGGAAGTGCAGCAGGCGGATACCCTGATCCAGCTTGGCCGCGCGGAAGCGTTCGACCACCGACAGCAGCTGCGCTGCGGACAAACCGAACTTGGACTTTTCACCACCGGTATCGGCCCACTTGCTCGATGCCAGCGACGACAGGCGCACACGCAGACCGATCTGCGGGGCAACCTTGAGCTCGGCCGCCTCCTCGATCACCAGCTGCACTTCGGATTCTTTCTCGATGACGATAAATACGTTGTGACCGAGCTTCTGCCCCATCAGCGCCAGTTTGATAAATTCGCGGTCCTTGTAACCGTTGCAAACGATGGTGCCGCCCTTCGGCGCCAGCGCCAGCACGGCCATCAGCTCCGGCTTGGAGCCGGCTTCCAGGCCGATAGAAACGTTCTGCGTGGCGATGATGTTTTCCACCACCGCTTCCTGCTGGTTGACCTTGATCGGGTACAGCGCGGTGTACGGGCTCTGGTATTCCAAGCGCGCGATATTGGCGTCGAAGGCGCCAGTCAGTTGGCGCACGCGGTCTTGCAGGATGTCCGGAAAACGCACCAGCAACGGCAGTGACAGGCCGCTGGAACGCAGCTCGTCGATCTGCTCATAGAGATCGATCGGCGTGCTCTGTGGACCATTCGGGCGCACTTCGACACGGCCCTTGTCATTGATCGCGAAATAACCCGCGCCCCAATGGCGAATGCCGTAGACGCTGCGGCTATCCGCTACGGTCCACTGGCTGCCGTCATCTTTACGTGTGCGTCGTGCAGACATCGATGTCTCCCTTGCTGGCGATAATGGCCTTGGCACAGCCAAGACGCTTACAGATTAAAGTCTGGAAATGACAATTACCCGGCTGTGGACTGTCCACCTGCCGAGGAAGTTTAGAAAAGACCGGTTTAACCGCCGGATTTCTTGGCTTTGAAGCCGTGCTTGATCAGCTCGGCAATCAGCAGCTCGACGTGATCGCCCTGAATCTCGATCACCCCATCCTTGAGCGAACCACCGCAACCGCAGCGTTTCTTCAAAGCGCTGACCAGATCCTTAAGAGGCTCTTCGGCTAATGGTACACCGCTGATCGCGGTCACCGTCTTGCCGCCGCGACCTTTGGTCTCGCGGCGTACGCGGGCAATGCCATCACCTTCAGGGGTCAGGGACTGTTTACAGATGCAGGCGTTCACCGGCTGACTACAGCCCGGGCAATGCCGGCCGCTGTCGGTGGAGTACACCAGGCCGCTGAGAGCGGCGAATGAGGAAGCTTTCTTGACCACCGGTTGCTCCTCGAAGGGGTCAGGATAGCGACTGGTCGACCGTAGCCGACCGCGAAGCCCCAGGCAGCGCACCCTGGCGATACACGGCCAGGGCATAATGGGTATGGCGTGAGGACTCCCTCATCCGGCGCTTCGCGCCACCTTCTCCCGGGGGAGAGGGGCAAAAGGAAGTCGTCGCTACGCGACAGCCACGTTAAAGGCGGCGCAGTGTAACGGCAAAAACCGCAGCTGCTAAGTGTAAAAATGCGCCATTAATCGGCGGATTGGCGACGTCGTTCAGGATGCCTTACAACAGCGCTCAAAATCCCGGACAAAGCACAACGCAGGATGGGTTAGCCGCAGGCGTAACCCATCAATTCAGCTTGAGGCGTCACAACCACATGGGTATCGCTGCGCTCAACCCATCCTACGCAATAGCCGCCAGATAACGCTGCAAGGCGGCCAGCGAGTCGGGGCAATACGGCAGGTGCTGCGTCTCGGCCAGGGCCTGGTCGATGGAAATAAACCGCGCTTCCAGTACTTCCTCCGGCTGCAGGCGCAGCGGCGCATCGGACACTGCCGAATAGGCCATGCACCACAGGCGGCTTTCCGGCGCGTCGTAGAGAAAATGCGCATGCTCGACCAGCTGCGCATCCTCAATACCCAGCTCTTCAGCCAGCTCGCGCGCGGCGGATTCGGCGTAGCTTTCGCCTTCGAGCACCATGCCGCCAGCCGCCACATCCCAGTAACCGGGGTACAGCGCCTTACTCAGGGTGCGCCGATGTACGCACAGCAGACCCGCGCTGTTGAACAGCAGGATGTAGGTGCCGCGCCCAAGCAGATGCCGTGCGCGCAGCTCGCTGCGCAATACGCCGCCCAGGACGCGGTCCTGCTCGTCGACCCAGGCGATGCGCTCGGCATCCGAGGCAGCGCGGTGCGCCGCCTCGGCTGCGGTCCAAGCCACGGCTTAACCCTGCGACAGCAATTGGCGCAAGTCGATCAGCCCGGCGTTGGCACGCGAGATGTAGTTGGCCATCACCAGCGAGTGGTTGGCCAACAGGCCATAACCGCTGCCATTGAGAATCATTGGGCTCCACAGGGTTTCCTGCGCAGCCTCCAGCTCGCGAATGATCTGGCGTACGCTGACAGTGGCGTTCTTCTTCGCCAGCACATCGGCGAAGTCAACTTCGATGGCGCGCAGCAGGTGCGCCAAGGCCCAGGCCTGGCCACGGGCTTCGTAGAACACGTTATCAATCTGCAGCCACGGCGTCTCGTAGCTCACGCCCTCGACAAAGTCAGCCTGGGCCACGCTATCGGCCTGCGCAGGGTCGACCTCTGCGGTATTCAAGCGCACCTGGCCAACGCTGGCCGACAAGCGCTGCGACAGCGAACCCAGACGTGTGGCCGCGTCACCCAACCAGTTGTTGAGGTTGTCAGCGCGGGTATAAAACTGGGCACTGCCCTTGTTCGAATCACCCAAGCGCTCAAGGTAACGGTCCAGCGATTTGATGCCTTCGGCGTATTCAGCTTCAGAAGCCGGCAGCGCCCAGCTTTTATGGTCGAAGTGGAAACGCGGCTCGGCCTTGGCCAAATCGGCGTCTTCGGTGGACTGCGACTGCGAGCGGGTAAAGTCCTTACGCAGCGCGCGGGACATATCGCGCACCTGCACCAGCACGCCAAACTCCCAGCTCGGCATATTGTCGAGCCACAAGCCTGGCGGGGCGAGGTCGTTGGACAGATAACCGCCCGGCTTGTCGAGCAAAGTGCTGGCAACCTGCCTGAGGGTCTCCACCGTGGTGTAACCATTCACCAGCCTGCGCCCGCTGGCCTGGGCGGCCGTCTCGGCGCGCTGCTGCACGGAGAATTGTTCCGGCTCCTGGCTCCAGTACCAGCCCACCATCAGCGCTACCACCAGGTAGAGCCCAAGCAGGATAGCGACCATACGCGTGGCCAGGCTTCCCGTGGATTTGCTCGGTGAGGTATTGGCGGCGCCATCATGCGCACCGGCAGTTCGATTCTTCCAATCCAGCATGGCAATGTCCTTTTATTACCCAAGTAACAAGCTCGCGACCGGCTTGCACAAACCGGTGGCTCCTCGTTCGACCACAACCTTTAAGCAGGGTTGCGCAACTGCCTTGCACTATAAGGGAAGCGCGACCCTCTGCGCAGCGGCGAACGGCAAACTTAGCGCCGGTTATGCCGATGGCATATCTGTGATGCCTTAGACAGAAGGCCGACGCCAATAGATCGACGGCACTCGCAAAAATTCAAACGAGTGTTAGCATTGCTAGCACTAAGCCATCACCTGCAGCCACGCGCTGCGCTAACCGACACCGGGCCATGATCGAGCAAGAAGACCCCAGCCGCGACCGTCTCAAGCAGCACTTCGCCCAGCGCGTGATCAATCAGGCGCGCCAGGTGCTGGAAGTCTGGCAGCGACTGCAGCGCAGCGAGTGGAATGAAGCCGGCATGGGCGAACTGCGCGAGGCAACGCAACTGTTGCAGCGCTATGCCGAACGCTTCGATCAAGCCGAACACAGCCAGCTGGCCCAGGAAATCGAAAGCTGCCTGCAACTGGTGACCGACAACCGTGGTCGCCTCAATAGCGAGCTGATCAGCCAGCTCAACCAGTTGTTGCAGCGCCTGTCACGCACCGGCTTGCGCCACGGCGACCGCTTCGAGCAAACCGTGCTGCCACCGCTGCGCAAACCGGTGTACCTGGCGCTGCAACACCTGGAGCGCGCCGAACAGCTGGTACAACGCCTGGAATTCTTCGGCATGAACGCAATTGCCCTGGACAGCGCCAACGCGTTTCGCAATGCCATGCGCGAACGCCACCCGGCGGCAATTCTGATGGAAGTCGACTTCTCCGGCCCCGGCTGCGGCCTGCAGCTGGCCAAAAGCGTGCAGGAAGGCCTGGAGCACCAGATCCCGCTGCTGTTCTTCAGCCCGGAAGACACCGACACCATGACCCGCCTGTCTGCCGTGCGCGCCGGTGGTCAGGAGTTCTTCACCGGCAGCCTGGACGCCTCGAACCTGTTCGAGCGCATCGAAGTGCTGACCCACGTCTCGCAGTACGAACCCTACAAGGTGCTGATCATCGACGACTCGCGGGCCCAGGCCACGCACACCGAGCGCGTACTCAACAGCGCCGGCATTGTCACCCGCACCCTGATCGAGCCGATCCAGGCCATGAGCCATTTGGCCGATTTTCAGCCGGACCTGATCATCCTCGACATGTATATGCCCGAGTGCAACGGCCCGGAACTGGCCCAGGTGATCCGCCACAACGACCGCTATGTCAGTGTGCCGATCATCTACCTGTCCGCCGAAGACGATCTGGACAAGCAGCTCGATGCGATGAGCGAGGGCGGCGACGACTTCCTTACCAAGCCGATCAAGCCGCGCCATCTGATCGCCACTGTGCGCAACCGCGCCGCCCGCGCGCGCAGCCTAAAGGCGCGTATGGTGCGCGACAGCCTGACCGGCCTGTACAACCACACCCACACTTTGCAATTGCTCGAAGATGCACGCTTCCGCGCCGAGCGCGACGGCCAGCCGCTGAGCTTTGCGATGATCGATATCGACTTCTTCAAGAAGGTCAACGACACCTACGGCCACCCCATGGGCGACCGGGTGATCAAAAGCCTGGCGCTGTTTCTCAAGCAGCGCCTGCGCAAGAGCGACCATATCGGCCGCTACGGCGGTGAAGAATTCGCTGTGGTGATGTCCGACACCGACGCCGAGTCGGCGCGGCGGGTGCTCGACGAAATCCGCCAGCGCTTCGCAGAAATCCAGTATTCGGCGCAGCCCCACGACCTGTCCTGCACCTTCAGCTGCGGCATCGCCCAGCTGGCGCCACAACTGGACGGCAAACTGCTCTCGCAGCAGGCCGACCTGGCGCTGTACGTGGCCAAGCACGGCGGACGCAATCAGGTGGCGATCTACCAGGGCGACTGAGACTCGCCCCGCTGCACCTGAGCCATCGCCATCTCCATCCATCCATCCATCCATCCAGCAGAAAACTGTGACGCAGTCGATGCTGTCATATTCCGGTCACGAAAAAGCAATAAATTCTGAGGCTTAGCAGCCGCCTTGACCCATGCGTCAGCGGCCGGAACCGTTCGCTGCCGGTCGAGCCCTATGCGCCTTAAATCCCTTACCAATCTCAATACCCTGCTGCTGGTCACCGTCTGCGTGGCCCTGGCCATCACCCTCTGGTGGTCACAGCGCGCCCTGGAGCGCCCTTATCTGCTGATGGCGCGCTACCTGAGTCTGTCGCAGCAGTTTCAGGGCGAAGTCGCGCAGAACATCAGCGTCTACCTGGAAAGCGGTGACGCCCTGCGCCACAGCGCCGCCTTGCAATCACTGGACAGCCTCGAACAGGCCTTGACCGAGCTGCCCACGCAGCTGGTCGCCAACCTGCGCCCCAGCCTCGCCGAACTCAAAGCCTTTAGCGCCAACGAGCTACTGGCCGCTGGCAAGCTATCGGGCGACCCCCAGGGCCTGCTATTGCAGGCCGAGCGGGAAATAGATGGCACACTTGAGCAACTCGCACAGTACGCCGACAGCGGCGAAGCCAGTGCCGCCGCCAACTACCGCAAACCACTGCTTATCGCTGCACGCCATCTCACCCGCCTGGCTCATGCCCGCGACAAGCTGGTGCGTAGCGGTCGCAGCGAGCTGGCCAGCGAGGTCGAGCGCGAGCTGACGGCCCTGGGCAAACCGGCGCAAGCGCTGAGTGACCTGCCTCTACTTGGGGTGGCCGGCACCAGCCAATCGTCCAGCGACTCGTTTGCCGACCTACTGGGGCTGGACGCCAGCAGCGAGAGTAGTCAGGCCGAAGACCGTGGCATCGCCCTCAAGCGCGACCTGGCCAACCTGATCAGCCGTTACCCGGCCGAGCTGCAACGCACCCGCAGCCTGATCGAACAACGTACCACCCTGGCCAACAGCACCCGCACACAGATCGACCAGGTGCAACAGGCGCTGGCCGCACTGGAGCCGCTGGTGCGTGCCGAACATGGGCGTATCCAGAGCGAGGTGCAGCTGATCCTCGGTTTGATGATCGGCCTGATTCTGTTGATTGCGCTGATCATCGATACCATCCAGCGTCGCCTCACCCGTGTACTGGAGCGCCTGGTGCCTGCCCTGTCGGCATGGGCCGCCGGCGACTTTGCCAATGACATCCATCTCGGCTCACGCGCCCGCGAGCTGTGCGATATCGAAGAATCGCTAAATCGTCTGCGCGCCTACCTGGTCGATCTGGTCGGCACCATTCGCCGACATGCCGAACAGGTGGTCGGCTCCAGCCGTACCCTCGCCGACCTCAGCGGCGGCCTGCACACCGGCGCCGAGCGCCAGGCCGGCGACACCGCGCAGATTCGCGATGCGCTCGGCGAGCTGCAGGCCACCATCCAACAGGTAGCCGGCGACGCCAGCCAGGCCGCGGACGCCAGCCGCGACGCCAACCGCGCCCTGGAACAGGGCCAGCAGGTGATTGGCCACAGCCTTACCGGCCTGCACTCGCTGGTCGATGAAGTACAGGGCAACGCCCAGGCCATCGAACGCCTGGCCGAGGAAACCGCGACCATCGGCAATGTGCTGACGGTGATTCGCGGCATCGCCGAGCAGACCAATCTGCTCGCGCTGAATGCCGCCATCGAAGCGGCGCGGGCCGGTGAGCAGGGGCGTGGTTTTGCCGTGGTCGCCGATGAAGTGCGCTCGCTGTCGCAACGCACCAGCGGCGCCACCGCGCAAATTCAGGAGCTGATCGGCCGCCTGCAACAGGCCGCGCGACAATCGGTGCAGGCCATGCGTACCCAGGTGGAGCATGCCGAAGCGACCGCCAGCCAGGCCGAAGCCGCCGATGGCGCACTGGATGAGATCGTCGCGGCGATCCGCACCATCGCCAACATGGCCGAGCGCATTGCCGATGCCACTGCGCAGCAGAGTGATGCGGTCAGCGAGATTCGCGGCCACAGCGAGCGCATCCACACACTGGGCGGCGACAACTTGCAGCGCATCGGCGAGGGCCGCAATCAGGGCGAGCAACTGCTGCAGCTTGGCGGCCAACTGCATACTGCCGTGCAGGCGTTTCGCGTTTAACAGCAGCTAGCGCGGCAATCTGTCGCGCACCATCTAGCCTGTAGACAAGACCGCTTACAGCCTGGGCCGTGCCCTGAGCCACCCGCCTCCGCTATGATGCGGCAACTCCCGTCTCACGAGCCTGCCATGCACCGTTTACTCAGCCTGCTTCTGCTTCTGGTCGTACTGCCGGCCAGCGCCAGCCTGTTCGACAAGCCGCCCGCCCCTGCGCAACTCGGCGCGCCGCTAAACAACAGCGCGGACTTCCTGCCGGTGCGCGAGGCGTTCAAGCTCAGCCTGATCAGCAGTTCAAGCGAATCGGTGAAGCTGCGTTTTGTCGCCGCCGAAGGGTATTACCTGTACCGGCACCGCTTCAGTTTTAGCAGCGAGCCGGCCGACGTGAGCCTGGGCCAGGCCGTGCTGCCGGCCGGTCAGGCCAAGCATGATGAGTACTTCGGCGATGTCGAGGTGTACTACGAGGTGCTGGATGTCGAGGTGCCGGTCGACAACCCGGACAATCGCCCCTTCAACCTCAGCGTCAACTACCAGGGCTGCGCCGATAAAGGCCTGTGCTACCCGCCGGAAACCGAGGTACTGGCCATTGGCGGCGGCGCGGTATCCAGCAATTCCACACCTGATGCACCAACACCCTGGAGCTGGACAGATCTGGCGTTGTTCTTTCTCGGCGGCCTGGCGCTGACCTTCACCCCCTGCGTACTGCCGATGCTGCCGATCCTCACCGGCGTGGTGCTGCGCGGCCAACCGGGCGGTATGCGCAGCCTGGTCTTGTCCCTGGCCTACGTGCTGCCGATGGCCCTGAGCTTTGCCATTCTCGGTGCGCTGATGGGCCTGTTCGGCGCGGAACTCAACCTGCAGGCACGCCTGCAATCACCCTGGGTGCTGGTGCCCTTTGCGGTCTTCTTCGCCCTGTTTGGCGCGGCCAGCCTGGGCTTTCTCGAACTGCGCCTGCCGGCAGCCATCGACGGCCGGTTACAGCGCCTGAGCCAACGCCTGCACGGCGGCACGATTCTCAGCGCAGCGGCCCTCGGCGTACTGTCCAGCGTGTTGGTTTCGCCCTGCGTGTCCGCGCCACTGGCCGGCGCGCTGTTGTATATCAGCGCCAGCGGCGATGCCCTCGGCGGCGGCCTCAAATTACTGGCCTTGGGCCTGGGCATGGGCGCACCGCTGGTGCTGTTCGCCGTCGGCGGCGGCGCCTTGTTGCCAAAATCCGGCCCGTGGATGCTCACCGTGCGCAACCTGTTCGGCGCACTGCTGATGGCGGTGGCGATCTGGCTGCTTGAGCGCGTCGTACCCGGCCCAGTCAGCCTGGCGCTGTGGGGCCTGCTCGCCGCCGGCATCGCACTCTGGCTCGGCGCGCTGGAACTGACGCCGAAAACCCATCATCAGAAACTCGCGCAACTGCTCGGCCTGCCGCTGCTGGTCTACGCCCTAGTGGCCTGGGTCGGCGCATTGCAAGGCCAGGATGATCCGCTGCGCCCCCTCGGCCGTGTGGTCAGCAGCGCCGAAGCCACCCAGGTACAAACCGGCCAGTGGCAAACCATCAGCACGCCCGCCGAGCTGGATGCGGCCTTGCTCACTGCAAAAAACAACGGCAAACCGCTGCTGCTCGACTGGTACGCCGACTGGTGCATCAGCTGCAAGGTGATCGAGCGCGAAGTACTCAACGCCCCGGAAGTCGGCCGCCAGCTGGGCGACTATCAGCTAGTGCGCTTCGACATCACCGAAAGCAACCCTGCACAGCGCGCCCTGCTCGACCGCTACCAGCTGTTCGGCCCACCGGCGATTCTGCTGTTCGACGCCAAGGGTGACGAATGGCTGGACTTGCGTGTCGTAGGTGAGGTGGACGCGACAACCTTTGCAGCCCGCCTGGGCACGGCACGGGAACGTTTTTAACCTCCCGAGTCATATATTTGCCGCAATCTGCGGTCATCGTGTCGACTATTGCTGAGAACTGGACAGCCCCGCGCTGTCGCGGCATAGTCCTGCGCAGTAGAAAAACAAGGATTAAGGATCATGGCGACCTTATTGGTATTGCACGGCCCCAACCTCAATCTGCTCGGCACCCGCGAACCGGGCGTTTACGGCGCCGTCACCCTGGAGCAGATCAACCTCGACCTGGAACGCCGTGCGCGTGAGGCGGGCCACCATCTGCTGTACCTGCAGAGCAATGCCGAGTATGAGCTAATTGAGCGTATTCACGCCGCGAAAGGCGAAGGTGTCGACTTTATCCTGATCAATCCTGCCGCTTTTACTCACACCAGCGTCGCATTACGTGACGCATTGCTGGCAGTGAGCATCCCATTCATCGAAGTGCATTTGTCCAACGTGCACAAACGCGAAGCTTTCCGCCATCACTCCTACTTTTCCGATGTAGCGGTGGGAGTGATCTGCGGCCTTGGCGCCAGCGGTTATCGGCTGGCCCTGGAGGCTGCACTCGAACAACTTGAACTTAAGCGCCCCTGACCTCACCGGGAGTTGAACCACTATGGATATTCGTAAAGTCAAAAAACTGATCGAGCTGCTGGAAGAATCCGGTATTGACGAGCTGGAGATTCGCGAAGGCGAAGAATCCGTGCGCATCAGCCGTCACAGCAAGCAGCCAGCCTTTATGCAACAGCCGATGTACGCCCAGGCGCCTGCGCCTGCAGCTGCCCCGGTTGCTGCCGCCCCAGTCGCCGCTGAAGCTGCAGCCCCGGCTGCCGCCAAGCTGAATGGCACTGTGGTGCGCTCGCCGATGGTCGGCACCTTCTACCGCGCCTCCGGCCCGACGTCGGGCAACTTCGTTGAAGTCGGCCAGAGCGTGAAGAAAGGCGACATTCTCTGCATCGTTGAGGCGATGAAGATGATGAACCACATCGAGGCCGAAACCAGCGGCGTGATCGAATCCATCCTGGGCGAGAACGGTCAGCCGGTGGAATACGACCAGCCTCTGTTCACCATCGTTTGATCCACGGAGAGCCAGCGATGTTGGAAAAAGTTCTGATCGCCAACCGCGGCGAGATCGCCCTGCGCATCTTGCGTGCCTGTAAAGAGCTGGGCATTAAGACCGTCGCGGTGCATTCCACCGCCGACCGTGAACTGATGCACCTGGGCCTGGCTGACGAGTCGGTGTGCATCGGCCCCGCCACTGGCGCGCTGTCCTATTTGAATATTCCAGCGATCATCAGCGCCGCTGAAGTCACCGGTGCCACCGCTATTCACCCCGGCTATGGTTTTTTGGCGGAAAACGCCGATTTCGCCGAACAGGTGGAAAACTCCGGCTTTGCCTTTGTCGGCCCGAAAGCCGAGACCATTCGCCTGATGGGCGATAAAGTCTCGGCCAAGCACGCCATGATCAAGGCTGGCGTGCCTGTGGTGCCTGGCTCTGACGGCCCGCTGCCGGAAGACGAGGAAACTGCCCTGCAGATTGCTCGCGAAGTGGGCTACCCGGTGATCATCAAGGCCGCTGGCGGCGGCGGTGGTCGCGGCATGCGCGTGGTGTACAAGGAAGAAGACCTGATCAAATCGGCCAAGCTGACCCGCAGCGAAGCCGGTTCGGTGTTTGGTAACCCGATGGTCTACCTGGAGAAGTTCCTCGGCAACCCACGTCACGTGGAAGTCCAGATACTCTCTGACGGCCAGGGCAACGCCATCCACCTGTACGACCGCGACTGCTCGTTGCAGCGCCGCCACCAGAAAGTCCTGGAAGAAGCGCCAGCACCGGGCATTGATGAAAAAGCTCGCGCCGAAGTGCTGCAACGCTGCGTCGATGCCTGCATCGAGATCGGTTATCGCGGCGCTGGCACCTTCGAGTTCCTCTACGAAGACGGCCACTTCTACTTTATCGAGATGAACACCCGCGTACAGGTTGAGCATCCGGTTTCGGAAATGGTCACTGGCATCGACATCGTCAAGGAGATGCTCAGCATCGCCGCCGGCAACAAACTGTCGTACAAGCAGGAAGACGTGAAACTGCTGGGCCACGCCCTGGAGTGCCGGATCAACGCTGAAGACCCGGACAACTTCATGCCCTGCCCCGGCAAGGTGAAGCATTTCCACGCCCCAGGCGGCTTCGGCGTCCGCGTCGACTCGCACCTGTACAGCGGCTACACCGTACCGCCGCACTACGACTCACTGATCGGCAAGCTGATCACCTACGGCGCCACCCGCGACGAGGCCCTAGCCCGTATGCGCAACGCCCTGGACGAGATCGTCGTCGACGGCATCAAGACCAACGTGCCGCTGCACCGCATGCTGGTTCGCGATAAAGGCTTCTGCAAAGGCGGCGTGAATATCCATTATCTAGAAAAGAAACTGGGTATGGATAAGCACTAAACCGCAATGACCTGCTGCGCGTCGGCGATACTGCGTCAAAAACAGCCTCGGAATGCTCATTTACAGACGTAAACTCCGCTTCCTCGGCTGTTTTTTCCTTGTCTCGCTCTAGCTCGCGAGGTCATTCTTCAAGTTTTTGACAAGGGCTGCCATTGGGCAGCCTTTGTCGTTTCTGCCTGACCGGCAGTGGCAGCCGCCCCACCGCTTCAAGTAAGCTGCGCGCCACTTTGCGCCATCACGCCACAACGTTCACGAGGTTTCCCATGCCCTGGTTACAAGTCCGTCTCGCCATCACCCCAGAGCAGGCGCAAACCTATGAAGACGCCCTGCTGGAAGTCGGCGCCGTGTCGGTGACCTTTATGGATGCCGAAGACCAGCCGATTTTCGAGCCGGACCTAGGCACCACGCCTCTGTGGTCACACACCCACCTGCTTGCCCTGTTCGAGGCCGATACCGACGAAAACGCGGTATTCGCCCACCTGCAACTGCTGACAGGCGCCGAATTGCCGGAGCACCACGCCGAAGTGATCGCCGACCAGGACTGGGAGCGCAGCTGGATGGATGGCTTCGAGCCGATGCGTTTCGGCCAGCGCCTGTGGATTGTGCCGAGCTGGCACGCAGCCCCAGAGCCGGACGCCGTCAATCTGCTGCTCGATCCGGGCCTGGCTTTCGGCACCGGCACCCACCCGACCACCGCACTTTGCCTGGAATGGCTGGATGGCCAGAACCTGCAGGATTGCGGCGTGATCGACTTCGGTTGCGGCTCGGGCATCCTGGCAATTGCTGCCCTGCTGCTTGGCGCGCCGCAGGCAGTCGGCACCGATATCGACATCCAGGCCATCGAGGCCTCGCGCGACAACGCCGGGCGCAATGGCATCGATCCGGCGCGTTTCCCGCTCTACCTGCCAGACGATATGCCACAACAGCCGGCGGACGTGGTGGTTGCCAATATCCTCGCCGGCCCGCTGGTGGCCTTGGCACCGCAGATCACCCGACTGGTCAAATCGGGCGGCCGCCTGGCGCTGTCAGGCATCCTCGCCGAACAGGCCGACGAGGTGCGCGCCGCTTACAACGACGCCTTTATCCTCGACCCGACAGCCGATAAAGACGGCTGGGTGCGTATTAGTGGCGTACGCCGCTAACCGCCCCAGTACGCAGCTGCTGCATTACCAAGCACTTGCGTTAGACTAGCCGCCTCGTTTAGCCGGATCGCCGCATGACCCAGAGCTTCGTCACCCAGTGCCCCCATTGCCGCACCAGCTTTCGCGTGAACCTCACGCAGCTGGGTGCCGCCCATGGTGCCGTGCGCTGCGGAGCCTGCCTGCATGTGTTCAATGCCGCGCAACAGCTGCGCGAGCAGGGCCAGCAACTGCCTGGCCCCGCTGCGGCTGCACCAACGCCAGCGCCACAACCCAGCAAGCCGCCCGCTCCGCGCCCAGCTATGCCCCGCGCAGCACCTGCACTACCGGCCGCGCCCGCCAGCAGCAAAGCCAGCGACACGCTGTGGATTCATGACGACCTGGACCTGGACAGCCTTGATCTGGATGAAGAGCTGGCCAAACTCGAAGCCCAGGAACAGCAGCTGTCCAAGCAGTTCCTGGCGATTGATAGCGCACCGAAATACAACGAAAATTTTCTGACGCCCGAGCCGACTGAGCACGACCCGCACGACGAGCGCTGGGCCGAAGCCCTGCTGCAGGATGAACTGAGCAAGCCTGCCACCACCTTGAGCGTCAAACCCCAGCCGCTGACGCCGCCGGCGCGCCCCATTCCGCCGCCTGCACCCGCAGCGATTAGCAAGCCCGATGGCGAGCCGCCGCTCGACCTCAACGCTCTCGACCGTCGCCACCCCGAGCCGGAAATCGAGCACATTGAACTGCATGCCGAGCGCAAGCCCTTTAGCGCGCCAGCCGATAACCTGGCCGATGAAGAGCCCGCCGTAGCCGCACCCAAAAAGACCGCACGCAGCGAACCCGAACTGCGCGATGAGCGCCTGTTCGAGTTGGATGACGAACCGCTGCAACTGGACTGGCAACAACCGAAGAAGCCCTGGGGCCGCTGGATCGGCTGGGGCCTGCTGAATTTCATCGGCGCTGCGGCGCTTGCCGGGCAGTACGTGATGTATCACTTCCATGAGCTGGCGCGCCAAGACCAGTACCGCCCCTGGTTTGAGCAGCTGTGCCCGTCAATCGGCTGCCAACTGCCGTCCAAGGTCGACATCACCCAGGTCAAGAGCAGCAACCTGGTGGTGCGCAGCCATCCGGAATTCAGCGGCGCGCTGGTGGTCGACGCCATCCTCTACAACCGCGCGCCCTTCTCCCAGCCCTTCCCGCTGCTGGAAATGCGCTTTGCCGATATCAACGGCCAACTGCTCGCCAGCCGCCGCTTCAAACCCAGCGAATACCTCGCAGGCGAGCTGGCCGGCAATGCGGAAATGCCGCCGCAGACGCCTATTCATATCTCCCTGGACATCCTCGACCCAGGCACCCAGGCGGTGAACTACAGCCTGAGCTTTCACTCGCCGGAATAGCCTACACGCTGCGGATTGCTTGAAAATCCGCCGCAACCAAACCCTTCGCGATAAGCCCAGAACTGTTCAGAATTTGTTCAAAACAGCCTTTCTCCGATCACCCAGAGCGGGTATCATGCCCACCCTTTTTCGCACTCTCCTATTTGTTCAACAGCAGGTCTCTTGAGCAGGGAAGCCCTATGTCGGCGCTACGCATCGGCCCCTATACATTGTCCAACTCGCTGATCCTCGCCCCCATGGCGGGTGTCACTGATCAGCCGTTTCGTCAGCTGTGCAGGCGACTGGGTGCGGGTTTGGTGGTGTCGGAAATGGTCACCAGCGATGTGCGCCTGTGGAACACCCGCAAGTCGAGCCTGCGCATGATGCACAGTGGTGATCCCGAGCCACGCTCGGTACAGATCGCCGGCGGTGATCCCGAGATGCTCGCCGAAGCGGCGCGACGCAACGTGGAAATGGGCGCACAAATTATCGACATCAACATGGGCTGCCCGGCCAAGAAAGTCTGCAACAAGGCCGCCGGCTCCGCCCTGTTGAAAGACGAGGCACTGGTTCGCGAGATTCTTCAGGCCGTGGTCGCCGCCGTGGATGTGCCGGTGACCCTGAAGATCCGCACCGGCTGGGATCGTGCAAACAAGAACGGCATCGCCGTGGCGAAAATCGCCGAAGACGCCGGGATTGTCGCGCTGGCCGTGCATGGCCGCACCCGCGCCGACCTGTATATGGGCGAGGCCGAGTACGACACCATTGCCGCAATCAAGCAGGCGGTGTCGATTCCGGTGCTGGCCAATGGCGACATCGACTCGCCAGAGAAGGCCAAAGCCGTACTGGCTGCCACCGACGCCGATGGCCTGCTGATCGGTCGCGCGGCACAGGGCCGGCCGTGGATATTCCGTGAGGTCGAGCATTACCTGCGTACCGGTGAACAACTCCCGGCGCCCAGCCTGCTCGAAGTGGAACGCATTCTGCTTGAACATCTGGCTGCACTGCACGCCTTCTACGGCGATGTAATGGGCGTACGCATTGCCCGCAAGCATGTCAGTTGGTATCTCGCAACCTTGCCGGGCGCCAGGGAGTTCCGCGCCCACTTCAATCGTCTGGACAGTACGGACGCGCAGTGCACCAACGTTCGCGAGTTTTTCAGCGAACGTCATAACAATGGAGAAGGGGTGGCCGCATGACGATGTTGACTGAGACCTTAGAGAGTGGAATGGCTCCCGTGAGTGATAACAGTAGCTTGAAACAGCATCTCAATACGCCAAGCGAAGAGGGACAAACCCTGCGCGGCAGCGTTGAAAAGGCCCTGCACAATTATTTCGCCCACCTTGAGGGCGCAGACGTCAGTGACGTGTACAACCTGGTGCTTACCGAAGTGGAAGCGCCACTGCTGGAAACCGTGATGAATTACGTCAAGGGCAACCAGACCAAGGCCTCCGAGCTGCTCGGCCTGAATCGTGGCACCCTGCGCAAGAAGCTCAAGCAATACGACCTGTTGTAACCCCGAACTCCCGAAAAGGGCGGCCCACATAAGCCGCCTTTTTTGCTGATAGCTTTTTGATTGCCAAAACTCCCGCCTGATGGACTCTGAAATGACCGACCAGACCACCCGCCTCCCCGTTCGCCGTGCCTTGATCAGTGTTTCCGACAAGACCGGCATCCTTGAGTTTGCCCGCGAGCTCGTCGCCCTGAATGTGGAAATCCTCTCCACTGGCGGCACTTACAAGCTGCTCAAGGACAACGGCATCGCTGCTGTGGAAGTGGCCGACTACACCGGCTTCCCGGAAATGATGGACGGTCGCGTCAAGACCCTGCACCCGAAGATCCACGGCGGCATCCTTGGTCGTCGTGCCATTGATGGCGCAGTGATGGACGAGCACGGCATCAAGCCCATCGACCTGGTCGCGGTCAACCTCTACCCCTTCGCCGCCACCGTGGCCAAGCCCGGCTGCGACCTGGCTGACGCCATCGAGAACATCGACATCGGCGGCCCGACCATGGTCCGCAGCGCCGCGAAGAACCACAAAGACGTGGCCATCGTGGTCAACGCGGGCGACTACGCCGGCATCGTCGAGTCGCTGAAAGCCGGCGGCCTGAGCTACGCCCAGCGCTTCGACCTGGCGTTGAAAGCCTTCGAGCACACCGCAGCTTACGACGGCATGATCGCCAACTACCTGGGCACCATCGACCAGAGCCGCGACAGCCTGTCTACCGAAGAACGCGGCGCTTTCCCGCGCACCTTCAACAGCCAGTTCGTCAAGGCCCAGGAAATGCGCTACGGCGAGAACCCGCACCAGAGCGCGGCGTTCTACGTGGAAGCGCAAAAGGGTGAAGCCAGTGTCGCCACTGCCATCCAGCTGCAGGGCAAAGAGCTGTCGTTCAACAACGTCGCCGACACCGACGCTGCCCTGGAATGCGTGAAGAGCTTCGTCAAGCCGGCCTGCGTGATCGTCAAGCACGCCAACCCGTGTGGCGTGGCCGTGGCCCTGGACAGCGAAGGCGGCATTCGCCAGGCCTATGAGCTGGCCTACGCCACTGATACCGAATCCGCGTTTGGCGGCATTATCGCTTTCAACCGTGAGCTGGACGGTGCCACCGCCCAGGCCATCGTCGAGCGTCAGTTCGTCGAAGTGATTATCGCGCCGAAAATCAGTGCCGAGGCGCGCGCCGTCGTCGCCGCCAAAGCCAATTTACGCCTGCTCGAATGCGGCGAATGGCCGGCCGAGCGCAGCGCTGGCTGGGACTTCAAGCGCGTCAACGGCGGCCTGCTGGTACAGAGCCGCGATATCGGCATGATCGCAGCAAGCGACCTGAAGATCGTCACCAAACGCGCGCCCAGCGAGCAGGAAATCCATGACCTGATCTTCGCCTGGAAAGTGGCCAAGTTCGTTAAATCCAACGCCATCGTCTACGCCAAAGGCCGTCAGACCATCGGTGTCGGCGCCGGCCAGATGTCGCGGGTCAACTCCGCCCGCATCGCCGCAATCAAAGCAGAGCACGCAGGCCTGCAGGTTGCCGGCTCGGTGATGGCGTCCGACGCCTTCTTCCCGTTCCGCGACGGCCTGGACAATGCGGCTGCCAATGGCATCACTGCAGTGATTCAGCCAGGCGGCTCGATGCGCGATGCGGAAGTCATCGCAGCGGCAGACGAGGCAGGCATCGCCATGGTCTTCACCGGCATGCGTCATTTCCGTCATTGATTTGATGGCTATCGCTGCGCTCCACCCATCCTACGGGCAGCGAAGATTCGTAGGATGGGTTGAGCCGTAGGCGATACCCATCGCTACACGATTGCAACAACGTAGCCCGGATGAAATCCGGGAGCGCCCCTTTAAAAGCCCCGGATTGCATCCGGGCTACGCTCAGGAGATACCCCATGAACGTATTGATCATCGGCAGCGGCGGTCGTGAACACGCCCTGGCCTGGAAAGTCGCGCAAGACCCGCGCGTGCAGAAGGTTTTCGTTGCGCCAGGCAACGCTGGCACTGCCACTGAAGCCAAGTGCGAGAACGTCAATATCGACGTGCTGGCCATCGAGCAGCTGGCTGATTTCGCCGAGAAGAACGTGCAGCTGACCATCGTCGGCCCGGAAGCACCGCTGGTTAAGGGCGTGGTTGATCTGTTCCGCTCGCGCAAGCTGGATATCTTCGGCCCCACCGCTGCCGCCGCGCAGCTGGAAGGTTCCAAGGCCTTTACCAAGGATTTCCTTGCGCGCCATGCGATCCCTACCGCCGACTATCAGAACTTCACCGAAGTCGAACCAGCCCTGGCCTACCTGCAAAAAGTCGGCGCGCCAATCGTAATCAAGGCCGACGGCCTGGCCGCCGGTAAAGGCGTGATCGTCGCCATGACCCTGACTGAAGCTGAAGACGCCGTGCGCGATATGCTCGCCGGCAATGCCTTTGGCGACGCCGGTTCGCGTGTGGTCATCGAAGAGTTCCTCGATGGCGAAGAAGCCTCCTTTATCGTGATGGTCGACGGCGCGAACGTGCTGCCCATGGCCACCAGCCAGGACCATAAGCGCGTTGGCGATGCTGACACCGGCCCCAACACTGGCGGCATGGGCGCTTACTCCCCCGCCCCGGTAGTCACCGCTGACGTACACCAGCGGGTGATGGACGAAGTGATTTACCCGACCGTGCGCGGCATGGCCAGCGAGGGCAATGTTTACACCGGCTTCCTCTACGCCGGGCTGATGATCGACAAAGCCGGCAAGCCGAAGGTTATCGAGTTCAACTGCCGTTTTGGCGACCCGGAAACCCAGCCAATCATGTGCCGCCTGGAAAGCTCTTTGGTGTTGCTGGTCGAAGCTGCACTGGCCAAGGCGCTGGATAAGGTCGAAGCCACCTGGGACCCGCGCCCGACGGTCGGCGTAGTGATCGCCGCCGGCGGTTACCCGGCTGACTACGCCAAGGGTGATGTGATCGAAGGTCTGGATGCTGCCGCGCAACTGGAAGGCAAAGTCTTCCACGCCGGCACTGCACTCAAAGACGGCCAGATCGTTACCGCTGGCGGCCGTGTACTCTGTGCCACTGCCATTGGCCGCACCGTTGAGGAAGCCCAGCAACAGGCCTACCGCCTGGCTGAGAAGATCCGCTGGAATGGCAGCTTTTACCGCACCGATATCGGTTACCGCGCCATTGCCCGCGAACGCGGGGATAAGTGAAGGTAAATAACGACAAAGGTGGCCAATTGGCCACCTTTGTCATATTTCCCTCGCGAACAGCTTGGCTATAATCCGACCACTTATTTCTGAAGGGACTTCACTGTGCGCCGGCTGAGGATTGCCACCTACCTGCTACTCAGTACGCTGCTGATGGCGCTCACCGCAGCGTCGGCTCAGGCGGGGGCACAGGCTTCCTGGTCCAGCCTCACCGACCCAAGCGCCGAGCTTCAATTCAATGATGTACGCAGCCCCGAGCGCCAGGCGCAGTTCCGCTCCACCGATCTCACTCAGCTCTATACCCCCGGCGGCAACAGCGCGCTGTGGCTGCATCACCGTATACCGGCCAACACTGACGCGCAGATGCTGCGGGTGTTCGCGCCCTATCTGGCCTATCTCGATTTGTATGTGCTGCAAGACGATACGCTGATCGAGCAGGCTCACACCGGCAGCAATCTACCGTTTTCCAGCCGGCCACTGGCCAGCCGCGACTTCCTCCTGCCTTTGCCCAAGACCGAACAGCCGCTGGATATCTACCTACGCCTGGCCTCGGAGCATGCACTGCGCCCCAGCATTACCCTGCAAAGCGCGCAGGCAATGGTCGCCGATGACAATCGCCCACTGCTGTTCGGCCTGTTGCTCGGCTGCCTCGGCATGTTGGTGGCCTATAACCTTGTGCGTTTTGCCTACACCCGCGCTGTCAGCGGCCTTTGGCTGGCGGCCACCCAGGCCTGCCAGCTGATCGCGGTGGTCAGCCTGCTCGGCATCAGTGCGCCCTGGCTTAGCGAATGGCAAAGCCTGCAACCGCAGATCGCCAACCTGTCGATGCTGCTGGCCGCACTCTGCGCCCTGTGCTTTACCGCCAGTTTTTTCCATACGGTCTGCCCAAGCACGCCGCTAAACCATCTGCTCACCGGCGAAGTGGTGGTAATCAGTCTGGCCTGCGTAGCCCTGCTGGTGGTCACTAACCTGCAACTCAATCAGTTGGTCTACCTACTCAACGCCATCGCCGCCTTGAGTATCCTGCTGGTATCGCTGACCCACTGGCGGCATGGCTACCAGCCGGCGCGGCTGTTCAGCCTGGCGGTATTGCTGTTCTGCGCGGCTTTTATCTGCGCACTGCCAATCCTTTTCGGTTACTGGGCGGTGCAGAGCGAGTGGATGGCCTACGGCCTGCTAGCGGTTACTGCGGTCAGCGGTTTTATCCTCAGCATGGCGCTGAGCGAGCGACAGCGACGCATCATGCAGGATCACTTCAGCACCAGCCGCGAACTCGCAGCCAGCTCCGCCGAGCTAAAAGCCAAGGCGGAATTTCTCGCCAAAATCAGCCACGAAATCCGTACCCCGATGAATGGCGTACTGGGCATGACCGAACTGCTACTCGGCACCCCGCTCTCGGCCAAGCAACGCGATTACGTGCAGACCATCCACAGCTCGGGCAACGAACTGCTCACCCTGATCAACGAAATTCTCGATATCTCCAAGCTCGAATCCGGACAGATCGAGCTGGATGACGTGCAATTCGACCTTAACGCGCTGATCGAAGACTGCCTGGATATCTTCCGCGCCAAGGCCGAACAGCAGAAGGTCGAGCTGATCAGCTTTATGCAACCGCAAGTGCCACGGGTGATCAGCGGCGATCCCACACGCCTGCGCCAGACCCTGCTGAGCCTGCTGGACAACGCCTTTAAACAAACCGACGAAGGCGAGATCCTCCTGGTCGTGGCCCTCGACACCAACACCGAACAACCGCGCCTGCGCATTGCCGTGCAGGACAGCGGCAAGCCGCTGGACGCCAGCGAACGCGACGCGCTGCTGAATGCCGAACTGCACAGCAAGGACTTCCTCGCCGCGTCCAAAATCGGCGGTCGCCTGGGCCTGATCATCGCCCGCCAGTTGGTGCGCCTGATGGACGGCGAGTTCGGCATCCAGAGCGGCGGCAGCCAAGGCTCTACCCTGTGGCTGACCCTGCCGCTGGACGCCACCCGCCTGGAACAACCGACGGCCGATCTCGACGCCTCACTGCAAGGCGCACGCCTGCTGGTGGTGGACGACAACGACACCTGCCGCAAGGTCCTGGTGCAGCAGTGCAGCGCCTGGGGCATGCAGGTCAGCGCCGTGCCGTCGGGTAAAGAGGCCATGGCCCTGCTGCGCACCAAAGCGCACCTGCGTGAATACTTCGATGCCGTGCTGCTTGATCAGGACATGCCCGGCATGACCGGCATGCAGTTGGCCGCACGGATCAAGGAAGACGCCAACCTCAACCACGACATCCTGGTGATCATGCTCACCGGCATCAGCAATGCGCCAAGCAAGATCATCGCGCGCAACGCCGGGATCAAACGCATCCTGGCCAAGCCGGTGGCCGGCTACACCCTAAAAACCACCCTGGCCGATGAGCTGGCGCAGCGCGGCAAAAGCGACTCACCCATGTTCAGCCCAACGCCGGTCAGCGCGCCGCTGAACGTGCCCAATGATTTCCGCATTCTGGTGGCCGAAGACAACACTATCTCCACCAAGGTGATCCGCGGCATGCTCGGCAAACTCAATCTGCAGCCCGACACCGCCAGCAACGGCGAGGAAGCCCTCAGCGCGATGAAGGCCCAGCAGTACGACCTGGTGCTGATGGACTGCGAAATGCCGGTGCTCGATGGCTTCTCCGCCACCGAGCAGCTACGCACCTGGGAGGCCGCCGAACAGCGTTCGCGCACCCCAGTGGTGGCGCTGACCGCGCATATCCTCAATGAGCACAAGGAGCGCGCGCGCCAGGTCGGCATGGACGGGCATATGTCCAAGCCGGTGGAAATGTCGCAACTGCGCGAGCTGATCGAGCACTGGGTTGCCGAGCGGGAAATCCGCCGCCAGCGCGACGCCCTGCCTTCCTAACGATTATTGCCCGGCAGCCGCTAGACGCTTACCCTGCCACCCTTATTTAACGAGACGAGTCCTTTCCATGGCGTCCGTGCTGTTCAGCCTGTATTTGAAACTGCTGGTGCTCTATAGCCCATTCTTCGTACTGTCGTGCTTTATCGGCCTGAGCCGCGGCTACACGGTCAAGGAGCGCAAGCGCCTGGCCTGGAAAGTCGCCCTCGGCGTACTGATCGCCAGCGTGCTGCTGTACCTGTTCGGCAAGCACATCTTCACCCTGTTCGGCATCACCATCGACGCCTTCCGCATCGGTGCCGGCAGCGTGCTGTTTATCTCGGCCCTCGGCATGGCCCAGGGCAAATCGGTGGTACAGAGCGACAACGTACAGCAGGACGTGACCATCGTGCCGCTGACCATCCCGCTTACCGTCGGCCCTGGCACCATCGGTGCGCTGCTGTTAATGGGCGCCAGCCAGCCGGACTGGGGCGATAAGGCCGTGGCGGTGCTGGGTATCGCCCTGGCCAGCTTCACAGTGGGTGTGGTGCTGTATATGTCCAACCAGTTCGAACGCCTGCTCGGCGATCAGGGCTTGCAAATCGTCAGCCGGCTGATGGGGCTGTTCGTCTGCGCCCTGGCCGCGCAGATCATCTTTACCGGGGTGAAGAATTACCTGGAGCTCTAAACTGGTGCGGGGGTGCACCCAAGCCGCACTTCAGCGCATTAGCCGCACCAAAGCAGCGCATCCGAATCCCAAAAGATCTCCACCAACAAGGTACAAGGCTCTCTAGAACAAGGCTCTGCAATGATTGGCACGGATTCTGCGACTGGCCTGGCGACCCTTTTGGTCCCTTCCAATAGTTGCGCATGGAGCCATAACAATGAAGCGTCGCCCTCTTCTTAAGTCCAGCCTCGCCGCCAGCGCCCTGCTGTTAAGCGGTTTGTTCCCCTTCACCGTGCAAGCCGCCGAGACCATCAAGGTCGGCATTCTGCACTCGCTGTCCGGCACCATGGCCATCTCGGAAACTTCGCTGAAAGACATGGCGTTGATGACCATCGACGAAATCAACGCCAAGGGCGGCGTACTCGGCAAGCAGCTGGAGCCGGTAGTAGTCGACCCAGCCTCGAACTGGCCGCTGTTCGCCGAGCGCGGTCGCCAACTGCTGACCCAGGACAAGGTCGACGTGACCTTCGGCTGCTGGACCAGCGTGTCGCGCAAATCCGTATTGCCGGTCTATGAAGAGCTCAACGGCCTGCTGTTCTACCCCGTGCAGTACGAAGGCGAAGAGCTGTCGCCCAACGTGTTCTACACTGGTGCGGCGCCAAACCAGCAAGCCATCCCGGCAGTTGAGTACCTGATGAGCGAAGACGGCGGCGCGGCCAAGCGCTACTTCCTGCTCGGCACCGACTACGTCTACCCGCGCACCACCAACAAAATCCTGCGCGCCTTCCTGATCAGCAAAGGCGTAGCGGAAAAAGACATCGAAGAGGTCTACACCCCGTTCGGCCACAGCGACTACCAAACCATCGTGGCCAACATCAAGAAGTTCTCGGCTGGCGGCAAAACCGCAGTGATCTCCACCGTCAACGGCGACTCCAACGTGCCGTTCTACAAGGAACTGGCCAACCAGGGCATCGAAGCCACCGATATTCCGGTGGTGGCCTTCTCGGTCGGAGAGGAAGAACTGCGCGGCATCGACACCAAGCCGCTGGTAGGCCAACTGGCCGCCTGGAACTACTTCCAGTCAGTGGAAAACCCGGTCAACACCAAATTCGTTGCCGATTGGAAAGCCTACGCCAAGGCCAAGAGCCTGCCGAACGCCGACACCGTGGTGACCAATGACCCGATGGAAGCCACCTACGTGGGCATCCACATGTGGGCCCAGGCCGTAGAAAAAGCCGGCACCACGGACGTCGATAAAGTGCGTGAGGCCATGTACGGCCAAACCTTCGCCGCACCGAGCGGCTACACCCTGACCATGGACAAAACCAACCACCACCTGCACAAGCCGGTGATGATCGGTGAAGTGCAGGAAGATGGTCAGTTCTCGGTGGTGTGGCAGACAGAAGGGCCAGTCCGTGCGCAGCCATGGAGCCCGTATATCGCAGGCAACGACAAGAAGCCGGATTACGCGGTGAAGTCGAACTGATCCGACGGGCCTAGCCCCGCCTATATCTGTAGGAGCCAGCTTGCTGGCGATCAAAGCGACGCGATTGTCCTGGTAAACCGCGATCGCGAGCAAGCTCGCGCCTACAGTAGCCCGGATGCAATCCGGGAAAGGCCGTCCCGGATTGCATCCGGGCTACGACCGTAATCGAAGGACTGTTCCTTATGCCCACTGCCCTGTACCGACTCCTGCTGTCACTGGCGCTGTTGCTGCCAGTGATCGCCCACGCTGGTGATGCCAGCGATTTTGCCGCCGCCAGCTCGGCCAAGCAGGCCAGCCTGCTGGAAAGCTGGTCGGCTGCACCGGATGCGGCGCGCCTGCCGCTGATCGAAGCCCTGCAACAAGGCCGCGTAGCCGCCGACAGCGCGAAAAATGCTTTTATCGAATTCAATGGTGCGTATCAACCCGCAGAAGGCGACGCACATCCGGTCGAAACACCGAAGAAGCTGCGCCTGAATAACCGCCTGCGCGGCCTGACCGCCACCACATTGGCCAGCCACCAACTGCTGGCCGACGACCCGGCGCTGCGCCTGGCTGCCGCCCAGCACCTGCAGAA
The DNA here is from genome assembly GCF_056312395.1 of Pseudomonas sp. C7.1. Classification (NCBI taxonomy): domain Bacteria; kingdom Pseudomonadati; phylum Pseudomonadota; class Gammaproteobacteria; order Pseudomonadales; family Pseudomonadaceae; genus Pseudomonas; species Pseudomonas sp. C7.1. The sequence continues at coordinate 3,127,821 of NZ_JBWDTL010000003.1, forward strand.
GAGTGCCAAGCCAGCCCAGCTGCAACTGCTCAATGCCCAAGTCGCCAGCGAAACCGACGACGGCGTGCGCGATGCCCTGACCCTGGCTCTGGCCAACCTACAGCTGGTCGACAGCGATCCGGCCATTCGCCTGTCCGCCGTGCGCCTGCTCGGTGAAACCGGCGACCCGCTGGCCCGCACCCGCCTGGAAACCCTGCTCGACCCGGCCGTAGAAAGTGACCCAACGGTGCGTACGGCCGCCGAAACCAGCCTGACCCAGGTTAAACGTAAACTGCTGATCGGCGAACTGCTCGGCCAGGCCTTTAGCGGCCTGTCGCTCGGTTCGATTCTGCTTCTAGCGGCGCTGGGCCTGGCCATCACCTTCGGCCTGCTCGGGGTGATCAACATGGCCCACGGCGAGATGCTGATGCTCGGCGCCTACTCCACCTATATGGTGCAGGTGCTGTTCCAGCGTTTCGCCCCGGAAGCCCTGGCGCTCTACCCGCTGGTGGCGCTGCCGGTGGCGTTCTTCGTCACAGCGGCTATCGGCATGGCGCTGGAACGCACGGTGATTCGCCACCTCTACGGCCGCCCGCTGGAAACCCTGCTTGCCACCTGGGGCATCAGCCTGATTCTGATCCAGCTGGTGCGGGTGATCTTCGGCGCGCAGAACGTCGAAGTGGCCAACCCTTACTGGCTGTCTGGCGGCATTCAGGTGCTGCCGAACCTGGTGCTGCCGTACAACCGCATCGTGATTATCGGCTTCGCCCTGTTTGTGGTGGTGCTGACCTGGCTGCTGCTGAACAAGACGCGCCTGGGCCTTAACGTGCGTGCCGTGACCCAGAACCGCAATATGGCCGCCTGCTGCGGCGTGCCGACCGGCCGGGTGGACATGCTCGCCTTCGGCCTCGGCTCCGGTATCGCCGGCCTCGGCGGCGTGGCCCTGAGCCAGATCGGCAACGTCGGCCCGGACCTCGGCCAGAGCTATATCATCGACTCCTTCCTGGTGGTGGTGCTCGGCGGTGTCGGCCAGTTGGCTGGCAGCGTGATGGCGGCCTTTGGGCTGGGCATCGCCAACAAGATTCTCGAACCGCAGATCGGTGCCGTACTCGGCAAGATCCTGATCCTCGCGCTGATCATTCTGTTTATTCAGAAACGCCCGCAAGGTCTGTTTGCTTTGAAAGGACGGGTGATCGATTGAGCCAGATTAGCCGCATTGAAACCGTAGGAGCTGGCCATGCCTGCGACCGCGTCGCAGCCATTGTTCGCGCGCATGGCGCGCTCCTACAGGCTGACGAGCTCACTTCGAGCCAACACTCATTTGCCGCGACAGGATGGGTGATCAACTGATGACCATGCCACTCAACCAAACACTATTGGCGCGTGCCAGCGCCAAGCTCGGCCCGCAGGTATCCATCGCCATCGGCCTGCTGGTACTCGCCGTGCTGCTGGCCATGCCGCTGCTGCACCTGCTGCCGGCGGACAACGCCCTGCATGTGTCGGCCTACACCCTGACCCTGGTCGGCAAAATCCTCTGCTACTGCATCGTCGCCCTGGCGCTCGATCTGGTCTGGGGGTATGCCGGCCTGCTGTCCCTGGGCCACGGCCTGTTCTTTGCCCTCGGCGGTTACGCCATGGGCATGTACCTGATGCGCGAAGCGGCCGGTGATGGCTTGCCCGCTTTTATGAGCTTCCTGGCCTGGACCGAGCTGCCTTGGTACTGGGTCGGCACCGACAACTTCCTCTGGGCCATGTGCCTGGTGGTGTTGGCGCCGGGCTTGCTGGCCCTGGTGTTCGGCTTCTTCGCCTTCCGTTCGCGGATTAAGGGCGTGTACTTCTCGATCATGACCCAGGCGCTGACCTTCGCCGGCATGCTGCTGTTCTTCCGTAACGAAACCGGCTTTGGCGGCAACAACGGCTTTACCAATTTCAGGACGATTCTGGGTTTCGACATCACCTCGGCGCACACCCGCGCGGTGCTGTTCTTTGCCACCGTGGTGTTGCTGGTGGCCAGCCTGTACCTGGGCTGGCGGCTTGCCCGCAGCAAGTTCGGCAGGGTGCTGACGGCGCTGCGCGATGCGGAAAACCGCCTGATGTTCTGCGGTTACGACCCGCGCGGTTACAAGCTGTTTATCTGGGTGCTTAGCGCCGTGCTCTGCGGCTTGGCCGGCGCGCTCTATGTGCCGCAAGTGGGCATTATCAACCCCAGCGAAATGTCGCCGACCAACTCCATCGAAGCCGCCGTGTGGGTCGCCCTCGGTGGGCGCGGCACGCTGATCGGCCCGCTGCTCGGCGCTGGCTTGGTCAACGGCATGAAGAGCTGGTTTACCGTGGCCTTCCCCGAGTACTGGCTATTTGCTCTGGGCTTCTTGTTCATTGTCGTAACCCTGTTCTTACCGAAAGGCGTGATTGGCCTTCTTCGTAAAAAAGGAGAGCAATGATGCGCGCCACTCCGGCCCCCGACTTTATGCTCGAACCCGCCTTTGACCCAGCTGGCAGCGGCCGCGATGCAATTGGTGCCAGCACCCTGGCCAGCAAGGGCCTGAACGTTCGTCACGGCACCATCCTGACCCTTGAAGACATCAACGTCAGCTTCGATGGCTTCAAGGCCCTGACCAACCTGACCCTGTATATCGGCGTCGGTGAACTGCGCTGCATCATCGGCCCCAATGGCGCCGGCAAGACCACCATGATGGACGTGATCACCGGCAAGACCTGCCCGGACAACGGCGTCGCCTACTTTGGCGAAACCCTCGACCTGACCCAGATGAGCGAAGTGAAAATCGCCCAGTCCGGCATCGGTCGCAAGTTCCAGAAGCCCACGGTGTTCGAGGCACTCAGCGTATTCGAGAACCTGGAGCTGGCACAGAAAACCAATAAATCGGTATGGGCCAGCCTGCGCGCCAAACTGACCGGCGAGCAGCAAGACCGCATCGATGAAGTGCTGCAGACGATCAAGCTCGATACCTCACGTCAGCGCCCTGCCGGCTTGCTGTCCCACGGCCAGAAGCAGTTTCTGGAGATCGGTATGCTGCTGGTGCAGGACCCGCAACTGTTGCTGCTCGATGAACCGGTGGCCGGCATGACCGACGCCGAAACCGAGTTCACCGCCGAGCTGTTCAAGTCGCTGGCGCGCAAGCACTCGCTGATGGTGGTGGAGCACGACATGGGCTTTGTCGGCTCCATCGCCGACCACGTCACCGTCCTGCACCAGGGCAGCGTGCTCGCCGAAGGCTCGCTGGAACAGGTGCAGAACGATGAGCGGGTGATTGAGGTTTATCTGGGCCGGTAAAGCTTTGTAGGTTGGGCTGAGGAGCGCAGCGACGAAGCCCAACGCAATACCTGGGTCACACATGTTGGGCTTCGCTGCGCTCAGCCCAACCTACGAAGAGCACAAGGACATCGACATGCTGCAAGTCCAACAACTCCACCAATACTACGGCGGCAGCCATATTCTCCGTGGTCTGTCATTCGAAGCCAACGTGGGCGAAGTCACCTGCCTGCTCGGACGCAACGGCGTGGGCAAAACCACCCTGCTGAAATGCCTGATGGGCCTGATCCCTGCCAAAGAGGGCGCGGTGCAGTGGGAAGGCCAGCCGATCATCACCTTCAAACCGCACCAGCGCGTGCACGCCGGCATCGCCTACGTGCCCCAGGGCCGGGAAATTTTCGGCCGCCTGACCGTGGAAGAGAACTTGCTGATGGGCTTGTCACGCTTCCCCGGCAGCGAAGCCAAAGTGGTGCCGGAATTTATCTACGAACTGTTCCCGGTGCTGCGCGAGATGAAGCAACGCCGTGGCGGCGACCTCTCCGGCGGCCAGCAGCAACAGTTGGCCATCGGCCGCGCACTGGCCAGCAAACCGCGCCTGCTGATCCTCGACGAGCCCACCGAAGGCATCCAGCCCTCGGTGATCAAGGAGATCGGCGTGGTGATCAAGAAGCTTGCCGAGCGCGGCGATATGGCCATTCTGCTGGTCGAGCAGTTCTATGACTTTGCCGCCGAGCTGGCCGACCAGTACCTGGTGATGAGCCGGGGCGAGATCGTCCAGCAGGGCCGTGGCGAAACTATGGAGGCCGATGGCGTTCGCGGCCTGGTGGCGATTTGAGAACAACCTGTAGGAGCGAGCTTGCTCGCGATTGCAATTCGCGAGCAAGCTCGCTCCTACAGAACAGCAAAAGCCCATTCCCCAGACAAAGCCAACTATGAACGCACCCGTACCCACTGCTCTATTCACCCCCAGCTGGCACGCCGAGCTGGAGCTGGGTTATGGCCGTGACGGTGATTGCACGCGGCCGACATTGCGCCGGCATAAAGGCCCGTTGCGGGTGCAGAAGCACCTGTATGCCGAAGGGCCCGAGGTGTGCCAACACATCATCGTCCATCCACCCGGCGGCATAGCCGGTGGTGATCGCCTGGATATTTCGGCTACGGTCGGCAGCAATGCCTGGGCGCAACTAACAAGCCCCGGCGCGGCCAAGTGGTACCGCGCCGCCGGCCCGGCTTACCAGCGTCTCAAGCTGCGCGTGGAAGCCGGTGCCACCCTGGAATGGCTACCCCAGGAAACCATCGTCTACGCTGCGGCCCAGGCTGAACTCACCACCGATATCGAACTGCTCGGCGATGCCAAGCTGCTCTACTGGGATATCGTCGCCCTCGGCCGCCCGGCCAGCGGCGAACGCTTCGACGCTGGGCACTTTCAAGCACAACTGAATATCCGCCGCGACGGCCAACTGCTCTGGCACGAACGCCAGCGCGTGGTCGGCGGCGACGGCCTGCTCGACTCGCCCATCGGCCTGAACGGCCAGCCGGTGTTTGCCACGCTGCTGATCAGTGGCGAAATCGACAACGAATTACTTGAACACTGCCGCAGCCTGAGTACCCCAGTGCGCGGCGACCTGACCCAATTACCCGGCCTGCTGGTGGCCCGCTGCCTGGCCGACGAGGCCCTACATGCCCGCGCCTGGCTAATCGCACTCTGGCACCTGCTGCGCCCGGCTTTATTCGGCCGCAGCGCTGTCCCCCCAAGAATCTGGAGCACTTGAACGATGGATTTAACCCCGCGCGAAAAAGACAAACTGCTGATCTTCACCGCAGGCCTAGTGGCCGAACGGCGCCTGGCCCGTGGGGTAAAACTCAACTACCCGGAAGCCATGGCCTATATCAGCGCCGCGCTGCTGGAAGGCGCGCGCGACGGCCAGACCGTGGCCGAGCTGATGCATTTGGGCACCACCCTGCTGACTCGCGATCAGGTCATGGAAGGCATCGCGGAAATGATCCCCGAGATCCAGATCGAAGCCACCTTCCCCGACGGTACCAAGCTCGTAACCGTTCATCAGCCGATTGCATAAGCATGATTATTCAAGACGCCACAGCCGCCGACCTGCCCGCCATCCTAGCCATCTACAACGACGCCGTGCTCAACACCACGGCGATCTGGAACGAGACCCAAGTTGATCTCGCCAACCGCCAGGCCTGGTTTAACGAGCGCCACGCCACCGGCTTCCCGGTACTGGTCGCCCGCGACGCCAGCGGCGCAGTCGTCGGTTATGCCAGTTACGGCACTTGGCGCAGCATCGAAGGCTTTCGCCATACCGTCGAGCACTCGGTGTATGTGCGTAGCGACCAACGCGGCCAAGGTCTCGGCCCGCTGCTGATGCGGGCGCTGATAGAGCGCGCTCGACGGGGCAAATTGCACGTTATGGTCGCCGCCATCGAGAGCGGCAACAGCGCTTCGATCCGCCTGCACGAACGCCTCGGTTTTGTCACCACCGGAAAAATGCCGCAAGTAGGCCATAAGTTCGGCCGCTGGCTCGACCTGACCTTTATGCAACTGATGCTTAGCCCCGAAAGGAGTGCGCTCTGATGCTGAGCATCAAGCGCCTTGACGCGGCAGACTTTGAGCCTTATCGCCAAGGCCTGCAGGCCCTGCTGCTCGACTCCGTCGCCCATGGCGCCTCAGTGGGCTTTCTCGCGGACCTGGATGCTGACGCGGCCCACGCCTACTTCGACCAGGTCCTGGCCGGCTTGCGCGATGGCACTCACATGCTCTGGCTGGCCCACGAGCAGGGCCAGGTGCTGGGCAGCGTGCAACTGGTGCTGTGCCAGAAGCCCAATGGCCTCAACCGCGCCGAAGTGCAGAAACTCCTAGTGCACAGCAACGCCCGCCGCCGTGGCATCGCCAACCACCTGATGCAGCGCCTGGAAGGCGAAGCGGCCGAGCTGCAACGCGGCTTGCTGTACCTGGACACCGAAGCCGGCAGCGACGCCGAAGCCTTCTACCAGGCCCTGGGCTACACCTGCATCGGCGGGCTACCTGACTATGCGTGCGGCCCTGACGGGCAGTACCGCGCAAATGCCATTTACTACAAAATCCTATCGAGGCCACACCCATGATTCCCGGTGAATACCAGATTCAGGACGGCGAAATCGAGCTCAACGCCGGCCGTCGCACTATCAGCCTGACCGTGGCCAACAGCGGCGACCGACCGATTCAGGTTGGCTCGCACTACCACTTTTACGAGACCAACGACGCGCTGACGTTCGACCGCGCCATAACGCGCGGTATGCGCCTGAATATCCCGGCCGGTACCGCCGTGCGTTTCGAGCCTGGGCAGTCGCGCGACGTCGAGCTGGTCGATCTGGCCGGCCAGCGCCGCGTGTTCGGCTTTGCCGGACGGGTAATGGGCGAGCTGTAACGTCTGGGCAGGATGGGTGGCGCGAAGCGATACCCATCGCCAAAACCGAACCAAACATTGATGGGTTACGCCGCTTCGCCGCTAACCCATCCTACGGATAGGACAAACATGAAAATCTCCCGCCAAGCCTACGCCGACATGTTCGGCCCCACCGTCGGCGACAAGGTGCGCCTGGCCGATACCGAGCTGTGGATTGAGGTTGAGAAAGACTTCACCACCTACGGCGAAGAAGTGAAATTCGGCGGCGGTAAGGTCATCCGCGACGGCATGGGCCAGGGCCAACTGTGCGCCGCCGATGTGGTCGACACCCTGATTACCAACGCGCTGATCATCGACCACTGGGGCATCGTCAAAGCTGACGTGGGCCTCAAAGAAGGCCGTATCGCCGCCATCGGCAAGGCGGGCAACCCGGATATCCAGCCCGATGTGACCATCGCCATTGGCGCAGGCACCGAAGTGATTGCCGGTGAAGGCATGATCCTCACCGCTGGCGGCATCGACAGCCATATCCACTTCATCTGCCCGCAGCAGATCGAAGAGGCCTTGATGAGCGGCGTCACCACCATGATCGACGGCGGCACCGGGCCGGCCACCGGCACCAACGCCACCACCTGCACCCCCGGCCCCTGGCATATGGCGCGCATGCTGCAGGCCGCCGACGCCTTCCCGATGAACCTGGGCTTTACCGGTAAGGGCAACGCCAGCTTGCCGGAGCCTTTGATCGAGCAGGTCAAGGCCGGTGCCATCGGCCTCAAGTTGCACGAGGACTGGGGCACCACCCCGGCGGCCATCGACAATTGCCTCAGCGTGGCCGATCAGTTCGACGTGCAGGTGGCAATCCACACCGACACCCTGAATGAGTCCGGCTTTGTCGAGACGACGCTGGCCGCCTTCAAGGGCCGCACCATCCACACCTACCACACCGAAGGTGCCGGTGGCGGCCACGCACCGGACATCATCAAGGCCTGCGGCTTCCCGAATGTGCTGCCCAGCTCGACCAACCCGACCCGGCCGTTTACCCGCAACACCATCGACGAACACCTGGACATGCTGATGGTCTGCCACCACCTTGATCCGAGCATCGCCGAGGACGTGGCCTTCGCCGAAAGCCGTATTCGCCGCGAGACCATCGCCGCCGAGGACATCCTGCATGACCTCGGCGCGTTCAGCATGATCAGCTCCGACAGCCAGGCCATGGGCCGCGTTGGCGAGGTGATCACGCGCACCTGGCAGACCGCCGACAAAATGCACAAGCAACGCGGCCCGTTGGAAGGCGACGGCCCCGGCAACAGCAACTTCCGGGTCAAACGCTATATCGCCAAGTACACCATCAACCCGGCGATCACCCACGGCATCAGCCATGAAGTGGGTTCCATCGAAGTGGGCAAGTGGGCCGACCTGGTACTCTGGCGTCCGGCGTTTTTTGGCGTCAAACCCACGCTGATTCTCAAAGGCGGGGCGATTGCCGCCAGCCTGATGGGCGACGCCAACGCCTCGATCCCCACGCCGCAACCGGTGCATTACCGCCCGATGTTCGCCAGCTACGGCGGCAGCCTGCACGCCACCAGCCTGACCTTTATCAGTCAGGCCGCGCTCGATGCCGGCGTGCCTGAACAGCTGGGGTTGAAGAAGAAAATCGGCGTGGTCAAAGGCTGCCGTGACGTGAAAAAGACCGACCTGATCCACAACGACTACCTGCCCAACATCGAAGTGGACGCGCAGAACTATCAGGTCAAGGCCGATGGCCAATTGCTCTGGTGCGAGCCGGCGGACGTGCTGCCGATGGCGCAGCGCTACTTTCTATTTTAAGCCGGCTATTGCGTTGGGCTTCGCTGCGCTCAACCACAACCTACACACTAATTGGCCTGCCGATGTTGGGCTTCGCTGAGCTCAACCACAACCTACTAGTGTGTGCGTAGGTTGGGTTGAGCCGCGAAGCGGCGAAGCCCAACACCCAGGCAACCGATAAACACCGGTCTACACTCAAGGCGTCCCCCTCACCAAGGACGGTGAATATGCACTATCGACGCGCCTGGGTGCCGGGCGGCACTTACTTCTTTACGGTCGCGCTCGCCGACCGCAGCCAAACACTGCTGACGGACTATATTGAGCCGCTGCGCCGGAGCATTCGCCGGGTTCGTGACAAGCATCCCTTCAATATCCTGGCAATGGTGGTGCTGCCTGACCATCTACATTGCATCTGGCAACTACCGGAAGGCGACCTGGATTACCCGACTCGCTGGGCCCTGATCAAGCCTGGTTTCAGCCGCCAGATAGAACCTGGTGAATGTATTTCGCTATCACGCCACCTTAAACGTGAGCGCGGCATCTGGCAGCGACGCTATTGGGAGCATTGCATCCGTGATGAGGCGGATCTGCAGCAGCATATCGACTACATCCACTTCAATCCGGTCAAGCACGGCCATGTCCAACACCCCATTGACTGGCCCTACTCATCCATTCACCGCTATGTGCGCCAAGGCCTGATAACGCCGGATTGGGGCGGCCCTTCATCGCTAAAGGGAGATCTATAGGAGAAAAACCACGTTGGGCTTCGCTGCGCTCAACCACAACCTACGCACACCACCTGTAGGTTGCGGTTGAGCCGCGAAGCGGCGAAGCCCAACACCACACCCCGTAGGTTGCGGTTGAGCCGCGAAGCGGCGAAGCCCAACAACAACCATCTACACCCTCAACGCAGCTGACTGTCCTTGCTACCCCGGCGGTTATAGCCGCTGAACTTGGCCTGCTCCTGGTCGTGCTCGGTCTGGCAGGCCACGCACAGGTGCACGCCGGGGATGGCTTTGCGCCGCGCCTCAGGAATAGCGGCGTCGCATTCCTCGCAGTGGCTCAGGCTCTCGCCGCTCGGCAACTGGCGGCGGGCACGCTGAATGGCGTCCTCGATGCTGCTGTCGATCTGTTCCTGTACCGCGCCGTCATTTGCCCAGCCACCGGCCATCACAACCTCCCATTCGGTATACCTAACGCTGTGCTAGGTATGAGCCTCGACAGGTGATTTTACAAGCGCTGCCAGTCGGCGGAATGCACTACTCCCTCACATTCATAAACTCTTCGGCCCAGACGAAATACTCTTCGGGCAGGGTGTACTTCAGCGCCAGTTCGGAGGCGGTAAGGTCGCTGGCATCGCCGCCGCGCTGCTCACGTAAACAGTCATAGGTGGCCTTGATCGCCGCGAAGTAGGCCGCATGGCCGTTGACCACAATGCGCACACCCAAGCTGGCCAGGCGCGCGTTGTTGCGCAGTTTGGGGTTGCCGTAGGTGACCAGCATCAGCGGCACGCTCAGTTGTTCGGCAATCTGCTCCAGGTGGGCGAAATCCTCGATGCCGACAATGCAGATAGCATCGGCACCGGCCGCCTGGTAAGCCTGAGTGCGGCGAATCACCTCACTGACCTCCAGCACGCCGGCGTGGGTGCGGGCGATGATCGCCAGATCCGGGTCAACACGCGCTTCCAGGGCCGCACGGATTTTGCCGACACCTTCATCAATGCTGATCAGGTCGGTAGATTTACGGCCGAATTGGGCGGGTAGCAGGGTGTCTTCGATGGTCAGCGCGGCAATCCCGGCGCGCTCCAACTCGACCACGGTGCGCATCACATTGAGCGCATTGCCATAGCCGTGATCGGCATCGGCGATCACCGGCAGGCGGCTGACGCGACCAATTCGGGTGGCCTGCTCGACAAACTCGCTGAGGGTAATCAGGGCGAAATCAGGGGCGGCCAAAACTTGTAGTGAAGCTACAGAACCGCCCAGAATGCCGACTTCAAAGCCCAGGTCAGCGGCTATTCGCGCGGCCATGGGATCAAATACGGAAGCGGTGTGATAACAGCTATTCGAAGCAAGAAGCGCGCGAAATTGTGCGCGAAGGTCGTGATGCGAGGCTCTTTGCATGGGGTGCACCATCGTTCATGGTCAATTCTGAGCAAGGGATTATGTAGCAAAACTACAAAACTCGTCATGTAGCAAAACTACATAGTCGACCAACAACCTTGCGCCCGCCTTTCAGTCCGTGAACAACTCCTTGCGCCTTTGAGACGATATTTACGATTTAGCGAGCTAGAGACCTGCAAGGCAAAAACAGGTGAGGAAGCGGAGTGTACTTTTGTACATGAGTATTCCGAGCCTGTTTTTAACGCCGCAGGGCCGACGCGCAGCAGATCGTAAGCTCTGCCGGCATGCGCGGCCCAAAACCTGCGCCCGTAAGCAGCCCATAGGCCATCCACAGCATCACCCCGGCATACAGCAAACGCGGCAGCCAGGTGGCCAGCTGTTCGGTCAGGCTATCCAGCTTAAGGGTTTCCCCCCGGCGTAGTTGAGCAGGCTGGCCGGCAAGGTGCCGCTGGCCTCGCCCGTGCGAATCATGCCAAGTGCTAGACCCTGGCCGGGAAAGTCGATAGACGCCAATGCCTGAGCCAGGCTTTGCCCGCGCTGAATAGCCAGCGGCACAGCGCTGAAGCGTTTGCGCAGCGGCGCATGGCTGATCACCGCACAGGCATTGGGCAAGGCGTCTAACATGGGCATGCCGGCCTCCAGCATCAGCCCTAGGCTATCGAAAAAGTCGCGCAGATTCCGCCGCAGCAATGCAGGGCCGAGAATCGGCGCACTCGCCAACAGACCATCGAGAGGCGAGGCCGCGCCAGCGGGCGCGTGCTCACGGCGCCGATAAAGCCCACGCCCCAACGCATAGAGCGCCCCCAGCGCCAGCAAAGGCCAGAGCACACCCCACAAATAACCGATGATGCTCAGCTGACCGCCGACCAACGCCGGCAGCGGTTGGATAAACAGCGCCAGCACCAGCACCGCTGCCGGCATCAGCAGGCGCGACTTCACGGCGGCGGCCTGTTGCGCGCGATGGTCGTAACGCTCGGCCAGGCGCTGATAAACCGCCGCCAGGCAGCCGCTGGCCTGGGCCGCGCCTAGCAGGGTGCTGTCCAGCGGGGTAAACAAACCACTGCGCAACCCGGCACTGGCCATATCGCTACCGCTGGCAATCTGTGTTTGCAGGCTGGCCAGTGCAGCCTTGGCGCGCGGCGGCACTTGCGCACTGAGCAATGCGCGCTCGATCGGCACGCCAGCTTTTTCCATGGCCGCCAAATGGCCGAATAGCTGTGCGCGCGCAGCAAGATCAAGCAGGACAAGACGTGGGGTCGGCATAAGCAGGCTCCGCGAGATAAGAACGACACAACAGGCGCAGCAGACTATTCGGTGGCCGTCGGCAACTCGGCATGCGGCAGCCAGCGACGGAAGATCTGCGCGAAGCTGCCGTCTTTGTGCATGTCATCGAGGGCGCGCCGCCAGCGCTCAACCAGCGCCGCATCGGTTTGCGGGGAAAAGGCGATGTAGTAGGCCGAGCGCATAAAGGGCAGGTGCGCCTGTACCTGCTCCGGCTGCAAACCGCCACTGGCCAGCTCATCTTTGAGGGTCAGGTCTTCAGCGGCAATCAATTGCACCCGCCCATGTTTGAGCATGGTCACCATATTCTTCGCGCTGGTAACCCCGTAGAGATTTTTGAAGCCACGCGCACTCAAGGTTTCAAAGGTGTACCACTGTTTCGGCACGGCCAGCGGGCCACTCTCGGCGGCTTGCTGCAAGTTGTCGAAACGCAGGTTGCGCGATTTAAGCGAGTAGAAGCTGGTGGTGCCGATCAGCAGAGGGCCGACCCACTGAAACTTGGCCTCACGCTCCGGGGTACGCACGGTGGAGAAGATCGCTGTATTGGGCTTTTGTTGAGCCAGGTTATAGCCGCGTGTCCAGGGTAGCAGCTCGATCTTGCCGGGGTCGCCGGTGCGCTCAATTAGCACGCGCACCACATCTACTGCCAGCCCCTGCAGCTCGCCATCGCGGCTAAAGCTGGTCGGCGGCGCTTCTTCGGTAAACAAATGCAATTCGGCAAACGCAGGCCCCGCCAGGCAAAGCAGCAGCCAGATCATCAGCGTGCAGCATGGTTTTAGCAAAGTGGGTTCTCCCGGTACTGGCTTCAGACTAGCTCAGAGCCGGGCAAGTCGCGTTACCGCGCTCAGCGTTCGACAGACGCGGGCATGGAGAAGGGCTGGGCAAACCAACGCTGGTGAATGCGCTCCAGATTACCGTCGCGCAGCAGCTCATCGAGGGCCAGCTGCCATTGACGCACCAGAGAGGGATCAGTGTTGTTCGAGAAAGCGATATAGGAGTTGTTGCCCATAAAGGTGAACTGCAACTCGATCTCATCACGACGCATGCCTTGCTGCGCAAGCATGTCATCCAGGGCCAGGTTGTTGGCCACCAGCAATTCGATGCGGCCGTGCTTGAACATTTTCATCATGTGCTGGGGCGTCGGCACGCCGTAAAGGTTTTTCAGGCCACTGTCGCTGAGGTATTCGTAGGAATACCACTGCTTGGGCACCGCCAGAGTACTAAATCGCTCGACATCCTTCAGCGTACGCACATTTAACCCAGCACCGCGTCGCGCATAGAAGCTGGTGTGCCCGCGGGCAATCGGCCCGACCCATTGGAACAACGCTTCGCGCCGGGCGGTGCGCACTGTAGAAAACAAGCCAGTGTTGGCCTCACGCTGCACCTGATGGTAACCACGCGTCCAAGGTGCCAATTCGATGCGGGCCTCCTGCCCGGTACGCTGAATCAACAACTCGACCACTTCCACGGCCATGCCGGTCAGCTTGCCATCTTCGATATAGCTCAGCGGTCGGTATTCCTCGGTATACAGGCGTAACTCGGCCGCCTGCGCCGATGGGCAGCAGCCAAGCAACAACACAACGAACCAGGACGTCAACCGCATTGGGCCTAAACTCATGGAATAAGTGCAAAACATACGAACAACAGGCCGAGTCGCCGGATGATAAACGGCTACTGACACACCAGCCAGCGCCGCTCTGCGGCAAATCAGCGCGAAAGGCTATGGTTTGGCCGTCGACTCCATCTCCCGCACCCGCTGCCATTGCGCCAGGTTCTCGCGACTTACCTGCTGCACCTGCAGCGCGATATTCACCGGTTGCGCCGCTAGCTCGCCACGCATACTTCGCGCAGCCAGTTGCACGGCCTGATAACCAATGGCATGTGCTTGCTGGACCATCAGGCTGTGTACCTCGCCCTTGCTCAGCGCCTCAATCAACAGAGGATCCGCATCGAAGCCGATATGCAGTAATTCCCCGGCCTTGCCGAGCCGGCGCAGTGCTGCCAGAGCGGCCCGTGTACTGGTGCTGTTGGGGGTGAACACGCCCACCAACTGCGGCAACTGCTCACGCAAGGCATTCACCGCCGCTTGGCTGTCGTCGCCGATGTAGGTGTCCACCAGAATGCTCAACCCGTCCTGCTCCGCGCCCTGACGAAAACCGCGCTCACGGTCGCTGGTCGAGGGCACGCCGGCTTTCAAGCGCAACAGCGCAACCTGCCCCACCCCACCAAGCGCCACAGCCAGGGCCTGGCCGGCCTGCACGCCGGCGCGGAAGTTATCAGTAGCAACCACGCCGCGCACTGCACTGCCAGGCAGATCACGGTCGAAATACACGGTGTTGATGCCGCTATCCGCCAATTGCTGCACACGCGGGGCTATCTCGGGGCCGCCTGGGGCGACAACCAGCGCCTTGCAGCCATGCGCCAGCATCCAGTTGATCATCTGCAGCTGGGTTTGCACGCGCCCTTCATGGCTGGGGGCGCGAAAATACACATTCAAGTCAAGCTCGATGCCTGCCTGCCGCGCACCGACTTCCACCTGCTCCCAGAAGGGTAGAACACCTGCCGCCACCACACCGATACAGTCCTTCGCTAACGCCTGAGTAGCCCAGCTGGTCAACACAACAAATAGCAGCACATACTTCGATTGGCATCTGCTGTACATAAGCATCACTCCTCAAACCTGGCGATGCACATACAGCAGCATGCATCAGTCCCAACAGCGCTCAGGTGTCACCGTAGAGCTAACAGGCCGTTGAAAAACTATCTCCGTTGCTGATACTGCGTGGAAAACAGGCTCGGAATGCTCATTTACAGCCAGTAAACTCCGCTTCCTCGCCTGTTTTCGCCTTGCCTCAGCTGCCTCGCCTACATTTTTCAACGGTCTGCTAGTGCTCTCACTTTAGCATCAGGCTATTAGCCTGGCCGGGCACAGGACTAGCGGTTATCCGCCAGAAAACCGCGCCATACAGCTGCACCTCACACTTTTTCACACTCCAGGCGACGGCTGGGCTGGTAGCCGCCGCTCAAGCAGGCGATGATCGCGTCTCTTTCCTGCACCTTGAATGATATGACCGATACCACGCAAAGCACTCAGGCCACGCACAAACCCCGTCCGCTGATCGATTTGCTGGTCAGCATCCTGATTCCCTCACTGATTCTGATGAAACTCAGTGGCGAGAGCCGACTGGGTGCCGACGGCGCGCTGATGCTGGCACTGGCCTTCCCGCTGGGCTGGGGCAGCTTCGAGCTGCTCAAGTACCGCAAATTCAACTTTATCGCCCTGCTCGGCCTGGTCAGCGTGCTGCTTACCGGCGGCATCGGCCTGCTGAAACTGGACAACCAGTGGCTGGCGATCAAGGAAGCGGCGATCCCCGGCCTGATCGGTATCGCCGTGCTGGTATCGACCCGCACGCGTTTTCCGCTGATCCGCACCATGCTGTTCAACAAAACCGTGCTCAACGTCGACAAGATCCATGAGCGCTTGGAACAAGCCGGCAATACCGAACAGTTCGAAGCCCGCCTGCTCAGGGCCACCTACTGGCTGAGCGGCACCTTCTTCTTCTCCTCGGCGATGAACTACGTGCTGGCCAAGTGGATCGTGATCAGCCCAGCCGGCAGCGAAGCTTTCAACGCCGAACTGGGGCGGATGAACCTGCTCAGCTACCCGATGATCGCGATCCCCTCGATGATCATGCTGATGGCCATCTTCTATTACCTGTGGCGCACCATCCACGGCCTCACCGGCCTCAAGCTGGAAGACGTGATGGCCAATGCCGAGCAGGAAAAGCAGCCCTAAGCCACTCGATCCGGCGCGCCACAGATGCTGACGCTCTCGGCCTACCTGGGCCTGTTTATTTCGGCCCTGGGCGCTGCCACACTGCTGCCACTGCAGTCGGAAAGCGTGCTGGTGGCGCTGCTGCTCAGCGGCGCCTATTCGCCCTGGGCGCTGCTGGCGGTGGCCAGCGTCGGCAATATTCTCGGTTCGCTGCTCAACTGGCTGCTCGGCCGCTATCTCGAACACTTTCGCCACAAATCCTGGTTCCCGGTCAGCGATGCCCGCCTGCAACAGGCGCAACGCGGCTATGCGCGTTATGGGCGCTGGTCGTTGCTGCTCAGTTGGGTACCGATCATCGGCGACCCGCTGACCCTGGTCGCAGGGGTGATGCGCGAACGCCTGTGGGTGTTCCTGCTGATCGTCAGCCTGGCGAAAACCGCCCGCTATGCTGTATTGGCAGCCCTGACCCTCGGCTGGAGCTGAGTTACGCCATGCGCGACACACGCCGTAACGCCAACGGCAAGTCCGAGGTTGAGCATCGGCCATGCCTCCGTGATACTGCGCAGCCCTTGCACAGGCGTGTGCGAGGGCTGCGCAGAGCGAAGGAGTGACCTCAGTGGAGCTGCATCCGTGATGAAAAGGAGCGATCTGGCCTGGACCCTGGTGGGTCTCGGCGCCGTGCTGCTGTCGTGCTACTTGCTCTATCACCAGGTGCGCACTATTTCCCTGGATGAAATCACCGACAGCCTGCGCGCCATTGCGCGTAGGGATTGGCTGCTGGCCGCAGCCGCCACCCTGGGCGCCTATAGCGCCCTGGCCTGGTACGACCGCATCGCCCTGGCTCACCTGGGCAAAAAGATTTCCTGGCGCTTTATCAGCCTATGCTCCTTCACCACCTATGCGCTGGCCCACAACATTGGCGCCTCGGTGTTCTCCGGCGCGCTGGTGCGTTACCGCGCCTACCGCAGCAAAGGCATGACGCCGCAGGAAATCAGCATCCTGATCGTGTTCTGCTCCTTCACCTTTGTTCTCGGCACCCTCCTCGCTAGCGGCTGCGTCCTGGTGCTGCAGCCGGATCTGATCCACCGCGTGGCCAACGTCTCGCCGCTGGTATCGGAGATCATTGGCGGGCTCCTGCTGCTACTGGTCGCCCTCTATGTGCTCGGCTCCTGGCGCCACTTCAAGCCCTGGCACTGGGGCAAATTTCATCTCGAATACCCGCGCCTGGGAATTGTCGGCCGCCAGCTGCTGGCAGGCCCACTGGAACTGGGCTGCGCTGCAGCGATCATCTACTTCGCCCTGCCGGCAGAACACAACCCCGGCTACCTGGTGGTATTCGGCGTGTTCCTCGCCTCGTTTTCGCTGGCGCTGCTGTCCCATGCGCCTGGCGGCCTAGGCGTACTGGAAGTGACCTTCCTCGCGGCGATGCCCGAGTTGCCGGCGGCTGACGTACTCGCCGCGCTGATCGTGTTCCGCTGTTTCTACCTGCTGTTGCCGTTCGCCCTGTCGCTGCTGGTGGTGCTGGGCTTCGAATGGACGCAGTGGCAGAGTCACCGCACCGCTCCGGATAACCCGCCACAACCCTGAACCGGACACACACCAGATAACCGGGGGCAGCATTGCGCCGCACACTCGCATAGAATGCGCGGCCATTTTTGCGGCCAGGCCTTCACGACAGTCACTCTCCAGGCCGTCGCCACAGGACGCCCGAAAACTCCCGGTACTTATTCAGGAACAGCGCGCCGCATGACCTCCTCCACTCCCGCCCGCGCCTGCGGCATCGACTTCGGTACCTCCAACTCCACCGTCGGCTGGCTACGCCCCGATGCTGAGACCCTGATCCCCCTGGAAGACGGCAAAATCACCCTGCCCTCGGTGGTGTTCTTCAATATGGAGGAGCGCCGCCCGGTGTATGGCCGCCTGGCCCTGCAGGAATACCTGGAAGGTTACGAAGGCCGCCTGATGCGCTCGCTGAAAAGCCTCTTGGGCTCAAAGCTGCTAAAAAGCGAAACCACGGTGCTGGGCAGCGCTCTGCCGTTCAAAGACCTGCTCGGCTTCTTTATCGGCGAGCTGAAAAAGCGTGCGGAAAACACCGCCGGCCGCCCGTTCGAGGAAGTGGTGCTGGGTCGCCCGGTGTTCTTCGTCGACGATGACCCGGTGGCCGACCTGGAAGCGCAGAACACCCTGGTAGCGGTCGCGCACAAGCTCGGCTTCAAGGACGTATCGTTCCAGTACGAGCCGATTGCCGCAGCCTTCGACTACGAGTCCGGCATCAACCAGGAAGAGGTGGTGCTGATCGTCGATATCGGCGGCGGCACCTCGGACTTTTCCCTGGTGCGCCTGGCACCGGAGCGGCGCAGCGTGGCAGATCGGCATGACGACATCCTCGCCACTGGCGGCGTGCATATCGGCGGCACCGACTTCGACAAGCAACTGTCGCTGGCCGGCGTGATGCCGCTGTTCGGCTACGGCAGCCGGATGAAAAGTGATGCGCCCATGCCTACTAGCACCCACCTGAATCTGGCCACCTGGCACACCATCAACGCGGTGTACTCGGCGCAGTCGCAGCGCCAACTGCAGAGCATGCGCTACGACATCGTCGATCCGACCGGTATCGACCGCCTGTTTAAGCTGATTGAACGGCGCGACGGCCACTGGCTAGCGATGCAGGTAGAGGAAAGCAAGATCGCCCTCACCGAGCAAGAGGCGCGCCCCATCGACCTCTCCCGCCTGGAAGACGGCCTGGTCGCCGAACTGACCCGCGAGCTGTTTGAAGGGGCCATCGAACCACTGCTAGAGCGCGTGCGCGCCAGCGTCACCCAGCTGCTGAGCGATGCTGGCGTGAGTGTGGCGCAGGTCGATACGGTGTTTTTCACCGGCGGTTCCAGCGGCATCCCGGCCTTGCGCCAGAGCGTCGCGGCGATGCTGCCCAACGCTCGCCATGTGGAAGGCAACACCTTCGGCAGCATCGGCAGCGGCCTGGCCATCGAAGCGAAGAAGCGTTACGGCTAAGGCGGGATGGGCGCGGCGCTATGTCATGCGGCCTAACGCTCGAACAGAGGGAAAGGATTGATTGCAGTGCCTTTCCACCATTGCTTCTCGGGGCCCAGTACAAAAACCGCGAAATGCAGGTGCGGGGCCAGCGGGTTGGCGTTGCCGGTAGCACCGACATAGCCGATCAGATCGCCACGCTTGATCGCCTGCCCCTCGACCAGGTCGGCCGCATAGCCATCCAGGTGCGAGTAGTAATACGCAAAGGTGGCGCTCGTATCGAACTGATAGAGCGTGAGCCCGCCCGGCTTGCTGTCGAAGAGCTTAACCAATGTGCCGTCATCGACGGCGAACACCGGCGTCCTCAACGGCGCCATGATGTCCACCGCCTCATGGCGCCGCTCGGTGCCGCGCATATCGTAAAAGGTATCTTGCAGTTGCGTCGAGACAACGCCCGCCACGGGAATCAGTAAATCGCCGGGATGTGTCGGCAATGCTTCAGCGGGAATGTCCGTACTGGCGTCCGGCTCCAGCGAGTCAGGAGCAGGCGACAGCTCAGGGGCAATAGGCTCTGGCGCAACCGGGTGTTGCACTAGGGGCTCATCCGTCAGCAGCTCAGCGTCACTGGCGTCCTCCGCAGTTTCCAGCACCGCAAGTTGTAAAACCGCATCCCTAGGCTGCACGGTTTCGGCCGCGCTGGCGGCAGGAGGCGGAACAAGCGCCACGAGAGCGGGCAGCCGCTCGCCCTGCAGCACGTAAAACAGGCCGAAAGCACCCACCAGGGCACCGACAACGAATATCAGAATGCTCTTCATAGGCGCCTGCTTACTCTTGCAAAAGGGCAGTCAGCCCAGGCGAAACTGAGTAGCCCATAGCCTCAACGTTCCAGTTGGTCAGGCGGATGCAACCGTTAGATTCAGTCTTGCCTATCTTCGACGGCTCCGGAGTACCGTGAATACCGTAATGCGGCTTGGACAGGGCAACCCAGGCTAAGCCGACAGGATTATTCGGGCCTGCCGCGATGGTCGCTTTGGAATGGGCGGGATTGGCGTCCCAGAACAGTTTGGGACTGTATTTGAACTCGGGGTTTCGCGCCACACCGAGAATCTTCCACTCGCCGAGCGGCAGCGGATCGTGCCCGCTACCGGTGGAGGCGGGAAACTGGGCGATAACCACATCCGCTGCATCGTACAGGGTGACGGTCGAGTCGGACTTGTCGACCACCACTCGCGCGGCCTTGGCCAGGGGCGCTGCCGAGGCCACATTCGGCACCACGATCTCCTCGCCGACCCGCCCCAGGTCCTTACCCGGATTAAGCTCTGCCAGCAGCGCAGGGCTGGTGTGGAATTTTTCGCCGAGCGCTTCCGCCACGTTCTGATAACCCAAGGCCGCGAGCTTGGCCTTCGCCATCATGTCAGCAGGAATCTCGACAAATGGACCGCCGACATCGGCCTCGGTCAGCGTATAGCCCACCAACACCGGCTCACTATCCGTGTTCAGTGCCGCCCAGGTTGGTTCGTCCATGGCACCCGTGGCGGGCAGACCGTTGTTTTTCTGAAAGCCGCTAATGGCGATACGGGTGTTCGTGCCGAAACCGGCATCCACCTCACCAGGAAAGAAGCGCGCGCGATCAAGCAGAATCTGTACCCGCAGCACCGCCACATTGCGCTGCTCAGGGCCGACTTCGCCGCGCAAGCTGGGATCATTCGCATACTCGGCGGTAAGCGGCAACGCAGCGGCTCCGGCGTCGGCAAGGGCGGAGGCCGCGAAGGCGAAAGAGCTGCTGGCGCTATACAGGGCCAGGGCAAAGGCGCAGGAAGACGTTATTGTTTTCAAGATGCAATCCTCGAACAAGCAGGGCGGGGTCAGCGTGTTCGAGCAGGCCAGCGGGCAGGAGTTCCGCCAATACTGGCAAATTGCCTTTTCTGCGCACGCCTTGATGCCGGGACCGAGGAAGAATGCCCTCACTAGAAGGGCACAGCCAAGCAAGGACGACGCTTCAGACTGAGCCGCATCGCCGATGCATCTTTGCGTCCCGATCAGCGCGGTACGGCGGGCTTCTTCACGGGCTTCCTGCCTTTGCCTTTAGCGGCATCGGCGCGTTCCTTGGCCGCCTGCTGGTTACGCACCTGCGCGGCCGCTTTGGCCTGCTCACGCTTGTCCCAGGGGTTACCGCACGCGGCACCGGTGTCACGCGGCGGCAGGCCGGTGTGCTGAGTCAGCATCGGCTTGCTCTTGGGGGTGTCCTTGGCGACCTTGTGGCTACCGGCTGGCGTCGAGTTCTTGCGGCGCGCGCTCTGGTAGCTGTCGGTAGCCGGCTGGTGCAGCGGGATCAACTGATTCTTGCCCGGCCCGATCAGATCGGCGCGGCCCATGCGGGTCAGCGCTTCGCGCAGCATCGGCCAGCCTTTCGGGTCGTGGTAACGCAGGAAGGCCTTGTGCAAGCGGCGCTGCTCTTCGCTTTTAACGATGGCGACGCCGTCGCTCTTGTAGCTGACCTTGCGCAGCGGGTTCTTGCCCGAGTGGTACATGGCCGTGGCGGTGGCCATTGGCGACGGATAGAAGGCCTGCACCTGGTCGGCACGGAAGCCATTGCCCTTGAGCCACAGGGCCAGGTTCATCATATCTTCGTCGGTGGTGCCCGGATGCGCAGCGATAAAGTAGGGGATCAGGTACTGCTCTTTGCCCGCCTCTTTCGAGTACTTCTCGAACATGCGCTTGAACTTGTCGTAGCTGCCAATGCCCGGCTTCATCATCTGATTCAGCGGGCCTTCCTCGGTGTGCTCCGGGGCAATCTTCAGGTAGCCGCCGACGTGGTGGGTGACCAGCTCCTTCACATACTCCGGCGACTCCACGGCGAGGTCGTAACGCAGGCCCGAGGCGATCAGAATCTTCTTCACGCCAGGCAACGCACGGGCACTGCGGTACAGCTGAATCAAGGCCGAGTGATCGGTGTTCAGGTTCGGGCAGATGCCGGGGAACACGCACGACGGCTTGCGGCACGCGGACTCGATTTCCGGGCTCTTGCAGGCGATGCGGTACATGTTCGCGGTCGGCCCGCCGAGGTCGGAAATCACCCCGGTAAAGCCCGGCACCTTGTCGCGGATCTCTTCGATCTCGCGGATGATCGACTCTTCCGAGCGGTTCTGGATGATGCGGCCTTCGTGCTCAGTGATCGAGCAGAAGGTACAGCCGCCGAAACAGCCACGCATGATATTCACCGAGAAACGAATCATCTCGTAAGCCGGGATTTTCTCCTTGCCGTAGACCGGGTGCGGCACGCGGGCGTAAGGCATGCCGAAGACGTAATCCATCTCTTCGGTGGTCATCGGGATGGGCGGCGGGTTGAACCACACGTCCACCTCACCATGCTTCTGCACCAGGGCGCGGGCGTTGCCGGGATTGGTTTCCAGGTGCAGCACGCGGTTGGCGTGGGCGTACAGCACCGGATCGTTACGCACCTTTTCCATGGACGGCAGGCGGATCACCGTCTTGTCGCGGGTTATCCGTGGGCTGGCGAGAAGCTGCACAACCTTGGCTTCGTTCGGGTCTTCTAGCGGCGCCTTGCTCTGCTCGATGGCGCAGGCTTCGGTGTCCTGGGTGTTGACGTAGGGGTTGATGATCTTGTCGACCTTACCCGGCCGGTCGATACGGGTGGAGTCCACCTCATACCAGCCTTGCGGCGTGTCACGGCGGATAAACGCGGTGCCGCGCACGTCGGTGATGTCTTCGATCTTGTGGCCGTAGGACAGGCGCTGAGCCACTTCGACGATGGCCCGCTCGGCGTTGCCGTACAGCAGGATGTCGGCGCTGGCATCGATCAGGATCGAGTTGCGCACGCGGTCCTGCCAGTAGTCGTAATGGGCAATGCGGCGCAGCGAGGCTTCGATGCCGCCGAGCACGATGGGCACGTTTTTATAGGCTTCTTTGCAACGCTGGCTGTAGACCAGGCTGGCACGATCCGGGCGTTTACCGGCCAGGCCGCCAGGGGTGTAGGCATCGTCCGAGCGGATCTTCTTGTCGGCGGTGTAGCGGTTGATCATCGAATCCATGTTGCCGGCCGCGACGCCGAAGAACAGGTTCGGCTCGCCGAGCTTCATGAAATCGTCTTTCGATTGCCAGTTCGGTTGGGCGATGATGCCAACGCGAAAGCCCTGGGACTCCAGCAGGCGGCCGATAATCGCCATGCCAAACGAGGGGTGGTCCACATAGGCATCACCGGTAACGATGATGATGTCGCAGCTGTCCCAGCCAAGCTGATCCATCTCTTCCCGACTCATCGGCAGGAAAGGCGCCGGCCCGAAACACTCGGCCCAGTACTTTGGATAATCGAATAACGGCTTGGCGGCTTGCATGGGCATGGAAAGTGACCGGCGGTGGCGAACAGGATGGAAAATCGCGGGCGCGGAATATAGCACAAAATTTAACCAAATCCGACTTGAGCGCTAGGTTTAATGGCTTTGACACAACCCTAGATGCGCCCTGGTCAATGCGCCATGGGCACCAACGCATGCGCCGGACCTGGCGGCGCACGGCAGGTTTGCCGACTCAGTTTTGCCGATAGCGCCTCGGCACCCGCACAGTGACCTTACTGAGCAACTCGTAGCCGATGGTGCCAGCGGCCTGCGCCACCTCATCCACGGGTAATTGCGAGCCCCACAGCTCGACTGCATCGCCCACTGCTGCAGTAGGCAGACCGGTGAGGTCGACGGCCAGCATATCCATAGAAACCCGCCCGACCAACGCTACCCGCTGGCCCTGAATGACCACAGGGGTTCCAGCCGGTGCATGCCTTGGGTAGCCATCGGCATAACCACAACTCACCGTGCCGATACGCGACGGCCGCTCGGCGCGCCAGGTGCCGCCATAGCCAACCGTTTCACCCACCGCCACATCTCGGCAGGCGATCAGCTGCGCGGTCAGGCTCATGGCCGGGCGCAGGCCTAATTCAGCAACGCCCAAGTCAGCAAAAGGCGTGGCGCCGTAGAGCATGATGCCGGGCCGCAGCCAATCCATGTGGGCAGCCGGAATGGTCAGAATCGCTGCCGAGTTGGCCAGCGAGCGCTGGGCGAAATCCAGATCCAGCAGATCGAGGAACTGCTCAAGCTGCAGCTCGGTGGTTTCGCTGCCGCGTTCATCGGCGCAGGCAAAGTGACTGAGCAGATTCAGCTCGGCCACCTGCGCCACGCCCTGTAAACGGCCATGCCACTCACGCACTGCAGCGGCGTTGAACCCAAGGCGGTGCATGCCGCTGTCCAGTTTCAGCCAGACATTCAACGGCCGTGCCAGGTTGGCAGCGAGCAACTGCTGCGCCTGTTGCTCGCTGTGTAGCACCACATCCAGACCCAGCTGCGCAGCGAAGTGGTACTCGTCGGGCTCGAAGCAACCTTCAAGTAACAGAATCCGCGCCGTTCCGTGCAGCGCCCGCACCTCGGCCGCCTCTTCCAGGCTGGCTACGGCAAAGCCGTCGGCCACATCGTGCAGGGCCGTCACCACCTCACGCACGCCATGCCCGTAGGCATTTGCCTTGACCACCGCAAACGCCTGCCGCCCCGGCGCACAGCGTTTGGCCACGGCGTAGTTATGGACGATGGCAGACAGGTCAATGGTGGCAACAAGCGGGCGCATGGGCGGGATGTCCTAAAACAAAACGGGCGGCCAGTTTACCCACTGGCCGCCCGTTTTTATTGATCTGGCGCGGCAACAAGGTCCGTTGCTCGCGACCTCGTTATTCGTCGTCGAACTGGTAGCTACCCGGCGCGAGGTTCTCGAAGCGCGAGTATTTGCCGAGAAATGCCAGGCGCGCGGTACCCAGCGGGCCGTTACGCTGCTTACCGATAATGATCTCGGCCACGCCCTTGTACTCGGTCTCGGGGTGATACACCTCGTCGCGGTAAACGAACATGATGATGTCGGCGTCCTGCTCGATTGCCCCGGATTCACGCAAGTCGGAGTTGATCGGGCGCTTGTTCGGGCGCTGCTCCAGGCCACGGTTAAGCTGCGACAGGGCGATCACCGGACAGTTGAATTCCTTGGCCAGGGCCTTGAGCGAGCGGGAGATTTCCGAGATCTCGTTGACCCGGCTGTCGCTACTGGAGCCGGGAATCTGCATCAGTTGCAGGTAGTCGACCATGATCAGGCCAATCTCGCCGTGCTCGCGGGCCAGACGCCGGGTGCGCGCGCGCATCTCCGAAGGCGAGATACCGGCGGTGTCGTCGATAAACAGTTTGCGGTCGTTGAGCAGGTTGACCGCGCTGGTCAGGCGCGGCCAATCATCGTCATCCAGGCGGCCGGCACGCACCTTGGTCTGATCGATGCGCCCGAGCGAGGCGAGCATACGCATAACGATGGAATCGGACGGCATCTCCAGGGAGTACACCATCACCACCTTGTCACTGCGCATCAGCGCGTTTTCCACCAAGTTCATGGCAAAAGTGGTCTTACCCATCGACGGTCGGCCGGCGACGATGATCAGGTCGGCCGGCTGCAGGCCGCTGGTCAGACCATCTAGATCGTTAAAGCCGGTAGACAGGCCGGTGATCGCATCGCCATTGTTGAACAGGGTATCGATGCGGTCGATAGCCTTAACCAGAATATCGTTGATCCCCACCGGGCCGCCGGTTTTCGGCCGCGCCTCGGCGATCTGGAAGATCAACCGCTCGGCTTCATCGAGAATCTCGGCACCTGTACGGCCTTGCGGCATATAGGCGCTGTCGGCAATTTCACCGCTGATGCCAATTAACTGGCGCAGGGTGGCGCGCTCACGAATGATCTGCGCATAGGCCTTGATGTTGGCCACCGACGGCGTGTTCTTCGCCAGCTCACCGAGGTAGGCCAGACCGCCGACTTGCGACAGCTGCCCTTCCTGGTCCAGCTGCTCGGACACCGTCACCACGTCGAAGGGATGATTGCGCTCGGCCAGCTTGAAAACTGCGCGAAAGATCAGGCGGTGGTCATGCCGATAGAAGTCGCCATCGGACACAGCATCAAGCACCCGCTCCCAGGCATTGTTGTCGAGCATCAGGCCACCCAGCACGGCTTGCTCTGCCTCGATCGAGTGCGGTGGCACCTTCAGGGCGGAGGTTTGCAGGTCGTACTGTTCGGGCAGGCTGATGTCGTTCATAAGGCTCGGGGCAAAATTCTGTGTTCACAAAACAAAAGGCACGACATTGCTTGCGCGATGTCGTGCCTGATTGTTAGCGGGCTTGCACCTAAGTGCAAGCCCGCTTGGCAGACTGAGTGACAACTACTGCGCTCGGTTATACCGCGTTGAAATCAGGCTCAAAATGCTCATTTACAACACGTAAACTGCGCTTTTTCGCCCGATTTCGCCTTGTCTAACCTTCGCTCGCTACGTTGTCACCCAGCCTGCCGGCTGGCCGATTAGGCTGCTACTACGACAACCCGTACGGTTGCTTCAACGTCGCTGTGCAGGTGCACGGCCACGTCGTATTCGCCGAGTTGACGAATGGTGCCGTTCGGCAGACGCACTTCAGCTTTGGCCACTTCAACGCCGGAGGCGGTCAGGGCTTCAGCGATGTCGTGAGTACCGATGGAGCCGAACAGTTTGCCTTCATCGCCCGCAGTAGCGGTGATGGTGACTTCCAGTTCAGCCAACTGGGCAGAGCGGGATTCAGCGTACGCTTTCTTCTCGGCAGCCAGTTTTTCCAGCTCGGCGCGACGCGCTTCGAACGCAGCAACGTTTGCGGCGGTAGCAGCGGTAGCTTTGCCTTTCGGCAGCAGGAAGTTACGACCGTAACCGGACTTAACATTCACTTTATCGCCCAGGTTGCCCAGGTTGGCGATTTTTTCCAGCAGGATCAGTTCCATTTGGTAATAACCTCTTAACTTTTAACCTTCACCGTTCGTGGGGCCCGAGCCTTGTTTGCGCTCAAAGCGACCACGAAAATCAAGCAGACTGTCGACAATGGCCAAAATCACCAATAACGGATAAGTCAGCTGCATAAACAGCAACAACGTGATGTACAACCCGACCAGCCAGAACTTACCTAGCCGACCTTGCGCCACCATCCCATGCAACAGGGCGATGCCTGCAAACGCCAACGGCACACTGCACAACGGCGTCAACATGGCCATTTGCGGACCCAGATTGGGCCCCAACAGCATGCCAACCAGCAGCAACATCGCCAGCGGGGTCGGGAGGCGCAGCGCGCGAAATTCGCGGCCAAAACCACCCGGGTTATACAACTGCGCCTGCCAGAAGCGCCCAAGCATCAGGCTCAACAAGCTGACTATCTGCAACAACGCCGCGATCAATCCGGTCAGTACCGGTGCAATCAGGCTATCCAGTCGCGCTCGCTCATCCACCGACATCTGTTGGTGGACCCCTTCGAGCATTTGCGGCATAAGCTTTTGCAGCTCAAGCGCCATTGCCTCGATGGGTTCGCGGAACACCGCACCCAAGACCAGCCCATACACCAAGCCCAATGCCACGCTGCACAGCAGCACACGATTCCAGGACAGGTTGGCGCGTAACAACAACGCCAATCCCAGCGCACCGAGCAACACCAATAGGGTGCGCGGCTCACCGAAATACCACCAGCCAATGGCCGGCAGCAGAGCCCAGGCGAGGATGCCAATGGCATCACTCCAACCGCGCCGCAGAAGCACCAGGCTTCCAGCGGCAGCACTTAACCAGAACAACAGCGGCAACGCCGCAGAAACCACCACTACGAGAGTGGCCTGCATACGGCCGCGCATAATGAATTCAGCTAAGGCGCGCATGCAATTTATCCCTTACTTCTTGTCGACCATCCGGTCTCAGCGGCCGTGGCTGTCGGTGTAAGGCAGCAGGGCCAGGAAGCGGGCGCGCTTGATAGCGGTAGCCAGCTGACGCTGATAACGAGCCTTAGTACCGGTGATACGGCTAGGAACGATCTTGCCGGTTTCCGAGATGTAAGCTTTCAGCGTGTTGAGATCTTTGAAATCGATCTCTTTCACTTCTTCTGCAGTAAAACGGCAGAATTTACGACGACGGAAGAAACGTGCCATGAGAGTGGCTCCTCAATAGATCCGTGGATTACTCGTCAGCGTTGTCGCTGTCGTTATCGCTGTTGTCACTGTCATTGCCATCGGCAGAGTCAGAGCCTTCGGGACGATCACGACGCTCACGGCGCTCACTGCGGTTTTCTTCGGCCTTGAGCATCTCGGACTGGTCAGTAACGGCCTCGTCGCGACGGATGACCAGGTTACGGATCACGGCATCGTTGTAACGGAAGTTGTCTTCCAGCTCGGCCAGGGCCTTGCCGGTGCACTCAACGTTCAGCATCACGTAGTGAGCCTTGTGAACATTGTTGATTGCATAGGCCAGCTGACGACGGCCCCAATCTTCCAGGCGGTGAATCTTGCCGCCGTCTTCTTCGATCAGCTTGGTGTAACGCTCAACCATGCCGCCGACTTGCTCGCTCTGGTCCGGGTGAACCAGAAAGATGATTTCGTAATGACGCATAAATGCTCCTTACGGGTTGTAGCCTGCCGCCAAATGCGGTCAGGCAAGGAGTGAATTTCACTTGTTTGTCTTGCTGAAACAGAAAGGCGCAAAAGCGCCTGCCGTCGCGGCAAGGGGCGACATTCTATTGAAGCCCCCCGCTACACGCAAGGTGAACTGGTGATTATTTGAACAACGCGCAGGCCGAACAGAGGGAGTAGGTTGGGTTGAGGAGCGCAGCGACGAAGCCCAACAGGGAGGGCGCAGCACTCCGCTCGACCGCTTAGACCGCGACTGCGTTGGGCTTCGCAAGCTCAACCCAACCTACGGCCTGCTCAGGGAGCAACAGCAGCGCCCCCCCTGGGGTGCCGCCACCCAGTTACTTCTTGCCGCCAGCCTTGCGCTGACGCAATGCCTCAAACAGGCACACACCTGTGGCCACCGACACGTTGAGACTGCTGACGCTGCCCGCCATCGGCAGCTTGACCAGGTAATCGCAGTGTTCGCGGGTCAGGCGGCGCATGCCTTTGCCTTCGGCGCCCATGATCAATACGGTCGGCCCGGTCAGGTCGTGATCGTACAGCTCCATCTCAGCTTCACCGGCCGTACCTACGACCCACAAACCGCGCTGCTGGAGCTTCTCCAGGCTACGAGCCAGATTGGTCACCGCCACCAACGGAATCACTTCCGCCGCACCGCAGGCGACTTTGCGCACGGTGGCGTTGAGTGTGGCGGATTTGTCCTTCGGCACAATCACCGCCAACGCACCGGCCGCATCGGCAGTACGCAGGCAAGCACCTAGGTTATGCGGATCGGTCACGCCATCAAGCACCAGCAACAAGGGCGCACCCTCGGTACGGTCAAGCAGCTCATCAAGCATCGCCTCGCCCCAGACCTGGCTGGGGCTGACATCAGCGACGACGCCCTGATGCACGCCACCCTCGACCCAGGCATCCATCTCGCGGCGCTCGCACTGGCCGACTGCAACTCGTGCATCCGCCGCCAGCGCCAACAGCACTTGCACCCGCGGGTCGTTACGCCCTTCAGCCAGCCAGATCTGCTTGACCCGCTTAGGATGATGACGCAGCAACGCCTCTACGGCATGCACGCCGTAGATTTTTTCCAGCTGACTCATGACTTCGCCTTACGCTTGCGTGCACCGCTAGACGCCGGCGCACCACCTGCAGGCGCGCCCTTGCGATGCGCGCCTGGCTTACCAGCCTTGCTGGCTGGCTTGGGCGACTCACCTTTCACCGAGCTTTTACCGGTCTTGCTCTTCGAATCACTGAGCAGCGATTTTTTCAGGGCACGACTCTTCTCTACATCAGCATTACCTGGCGCGGCACGCTCGCCGCGACGCCCGGTTTTACCCGCCGCCGATTCAAAACCACCACGACGCTGACCGGCCGGCACTGGCGTTTTACCTTCAGCCAGTTCGAAGTCGATCTTGCGCTCGTCCAGATCGACGCGCATGACCTTGACCTCAACACTATCGCCCAGGCGGAAACTGCGACCACTGCGCTCGCCCGCCAGGCGGTGATGCACCGGGTCAAAGTGGTAGTAATCGCCCGGCAATGCGGTGACGTGCACCAGACCCTCGACGTAGATGTCCTTCAACTCGACGAACAGACCAAAGCCGGTAACAGCCGTGATCACCCCAGGGAAGGTTTCGCCGACGCGATCCTTCATAAACTCGCACTTGAGCCAGTTCACCACATCGCGGGTTGCCTCGTCGGCACGGCGCTCGGACATCGAGCACTGCTCGCCAAGCTGCTCAAGAATCGCATCGTCATAAGGGTAGATCCGCGCTCGCGGCATGATCGCCGCACCGGCACGCTTGACGTGCGGAGTGTCGAGCTTGGAACGGACCACGCTGCGGATCGCCCGATGGATCAGCAAGTCCGGGTAGCGACGGATCGGCGAGGTAAAGTGCGCATAGGCCTCGTAATTCAGACCGAAGTGGCCCTGATTATCCGCGCTGTACACCGCCTGACTGAGCGAGCGCAGCATCACGGTCTGGATCAGATGGTAATCCGGGCGCTCACGAATGCTTTCCAGCAGCAACTGGTAGTCCTTGGGCGACGGACCATCCTTGGACTTACCACGATGCAGGGACAAGCCCAGCTCAGCGAGGAAGGCTTTGAGCTTTTCCACACGCTCCGGTGGCGGGCAATCGTGCACGCGATACAGCGCCGGAATTTCATGCTTTTGCATAAAGGCGGCGGTGGCCACGTTGGCGGCCAGCATGCATTCTTCGATCAACTTGTGCGCATCGTTGCGTTGGGTTGGGCGAATCTCGGCGATCTTGCGCCCAGCGCCGAAGATGATCCGGGTTTCCTGGGTCTCGAAGTCGATGGCGCCGCGCTCATGGCGCGCAGCCAACAGCACCTGGTACAGCGAATACAGCTGCTTGAGGTGCGGCAGCACTTCTTTGTACTCGCTGCGCAACGCCTTGCCTTCACTGCCCTTGGGCTGCTCGAGCATGGCACTGACCTTGTTGTAGGTCAGGCGCGCGTGGGAGTGGATCACCGCTTCGTAGAACTGGTAATCGGTCATCTTGCCGGTTTTCGAGATACTGACCTCGCAAACCATGGCCAGACGATCAACATGCGGGTTGAGCGAGCACAGACCGTTGGACAACTCTTCCGGCAGCATCGGGATAACCCGCTCCGGGAAGTACACCGAGTTGCCACGCACCTGAGCCTCGGCGTCCAGCGCTGAATCGATTTTCACGTAGTGCGATACGTCGGCGATGGCGACATAGAGCTTCCAGCCGCCTGAGAACAGCCGCCAGTTGCTGCCGTTCTTCTCGCAGTACACGGCGTCATCGAAGTCGCGGGCGTCTTCACCGTCGATGGTGACGAACGGCAGATGGCGCAGATCGATGCGCCTCTCCTTGTCCTTCTCCTCGACTTCCGGCTTGAGCTTGTGCGCCTCCTTGACGACCGCGTCCGGCCAGACGTGAGGAATATCGTAGCTGCGCAATGCAACATCGATTTCCATGCCCGGCGCCATATAGTTACCGACGATCTCAACCACATCACCCTGGGGCTGGAAGCGCGTGGTCGGCCAGTGGGTGATTTTCACTTCAACGAACTGGCCCTGCTTGGCGCCGGCATTACGCCCTGGCGTCACCAGCACTTCCTGCTGAATCTTCGGGTTGTCCGCGACAACAAAGCCGACGCCACTTTCTTCGTAATAGCGGCCGACGATGCTTTCGTGAGCGCGGTGAATCACTTCAACCACAGCACCCTCGCGACGACCCCGACGATCAAGTCCGGAAACCCGCGCCAGCGCACGGTCACCATCGAACACCAAGCGCATTTGCGCAGGGCTCAGGAACAGATCATCGCTGCCGTCGTCCGGCACCAGAAAGCCAAAACCATCGCGGTGCCCGCTGACGCGGCCCAGAATCAGGTCGAGCTTGTCGACCGGGGCATAGGTGCCACGCCGGGTATAAATCAGCTGACCATCGCGTTCCATGGCGCGCAGACGACGACGTAGCGCCTCAAGCTGCTCTTCCGTAGCCATGCCAAATTCATCGGCCAACTCTTCACGAGCTGCTGGAGAACCGCGCTCATCCAGATGTTTCAGAATCAGTTCGCGACTTGGAATGGGGTTTTCGTATTTTTCCGCTTCACGAGCGGCCTCGGGATCGAGGGATTGCCAATCGGCCATTAGAGGTAATTCACCTTATCTACACAAATTCGGTTTGCCATGTGCCTATTGAAGCGCGAAACCACTGTCCAGGTCAGCCCGGCACACAGAATAAAATTTTTTAACAACAGGGGTTTACAAGTAAAAACTCGGTCCGTATTATGCGCGCCACAACGACGGGAAACGAAGTTAACCGAGTTGTAGTTGATCGCAAATAAGCAAGTTTTGCAATCAATGCCCAGGTGGTGAAATTGGTAGACACGCCAGCTTCAGGTGCTGGTGACCTTACGGTCGTGGAAGTTCGAGTCTTCTCCTGGGCACCAATTCAAAAAACCGAGCCACTGGCTCGGTTTTTTATTACCTGCGATTTAACACAGCTGGCTGCGACCAACTCGACGGGCGACTAGACGCGCCCGCCCTGAATCGGCTTAAACGCGAAACTGCCCCAGACTGGCCTTGAGCTTCTTCGCCAAACCATCCAGCACCCGACCGCTATTTGCCGTCGCCGCCACCGCCTCCGCCGCCCGCTGCGCCTCGACATGAATCACCTCGACGCGCCCACGCACCGCATCCGCCCCCTCAGCCTGATGTGCTGCCGCCTCGGTCGCGATGTTGATTGCGCCATGCACCTCCTCCACCGCCTCACGCACCGATTGCTGTACCCGCGCACTTTCGCGT
Source organism: Pseudomonas sp. C7.1 (assembly GCF_056312395.1). NCBI lineage: Bacteria > Pseudomonadati > Pseudomonadota > Gammaproteobacteria > Pseudomonadales > Pseudomonadaceae > Pseudomonas > Pseudomonas sp. C7.1. The sequence goes on from NZ_JBWDTL010000003.1 coordinate 3,160,237, forward strand.
AACGCCACCAGGCCTTGATCCGCCTGCTTGCCAGCCTGACCAATGGCCTCAACCGCCTCGCGTGCGCCCTGCTGCAGCGCACCGATATGAGTCTGAATATCGCCGGTGGACTGCTGCGTCTTACTGGCCAGCGCGCGAACCTCATCCGCCACTACAGCGAACCCACGGCCGCTTTCACCCGCGCGCGCTGCTTCAATTGCCGCATTCAGGGCCAAGAGATTGGTTTGTTCGGCGATTGAGCGGATCACCGTCAGCACCACTTCAATCTGCTCACTTTGCTTAGCCAGCCGCTCGATAACTGCCGCACCGGTTTCCACACGCCGCACCAGCTCTTCAATCGAGCCGCCCACACGCAACGCAATCGCGGCATTGTCATCTGCCGCCTGACGAATCGCCCCAACGCGCTGCAGCGCCTCGCGCATGGCCTGACTTTCCGCCTGTGCCTCACCGGCCATTTCCGCCAGCGCCTGCAGACTGCCCGCCACTTCATCGCGCTGACGCCCGGCAGCCGACTCGGCCGCCGCACTGCGTGAGGCCAGATTGCCGATTTCCTGTCCGGTAAGCGACGCCACCTCGCCCGCCTCACGCACAATCGGCTGCAGCTTGGCGACGAAGCGATTGACCGCCGCCGCCATATCACCAATTTCATCGCGACTATTGAGCTCGACCCGACGTGTCAGATCACCCTCACCCGCCGCCCAGTCATTCAGCACCGCAATCAAGGTGTGTAGCTTGCTGACCACTCGCCGCCCCAGCACCAGCGCCAACACCAATAGAATCAACAGCGCTACCACCGCCAGGCCCATGCTGATGTTCCAGCGCAAACTGGCAGCCGCCTGCTGCACCACCTTGCGACTGCTCTGCTCCATTGCGCCAGCCGCCTCACGCGCAACACTCAATCGCGCTGCCAAGGCATCCGCGCTGCTGGTTGCCGCGCCACTCAAACTGTCGGAAACCAGCTGCCCACTGCTGTCGATCAGGCTGACGAAGCGCTGATCCAGCTTTGCCAACTCTTCATCCACCGACGCAGTGGAAACCCCCAACAGGACCTTACCAATATCTGAGCCCATCGGACTGATCGACGCTTCAGCGATATACACACCCGGATCATTGGCGGCTGCTTGCAACACCTTATCCAGCGCGCCACCGCCTTCACCTTTTGCCATCAGCGCACGCACACGAGAATTCTGTCGATTGAGGTGACGCGTCAGCCGCGCGCCTTGTGCATCGAGGTACACCGCAAACAACACCTCAGGATTGCGGTGAGCGCCGCGCACCAACTCGGTCAGCGCCGGCACATCGGCGTCCCAGATCGCCTTCGGCGCAACCGATGAGAGCAGCTGCGCCAACTCGTCAGCCGAACGCTTGAGGTTGCTATCTAGCACGCCGCGAATCTGCGCCTGCTCCTCGGCCAATCGGGCTGAAAGGCCTTTGGCCAGCTGCGCCTGGGTGCTAGAGGAAAGACTGTCCAGACCGCCACGCACCTCATCGCTAGCTTTGGCCAACTCATCCACCAGGCGCGCCGTATCGGCCTGCATGCCCTTGGCCAGATCAGCCTCAAGCGTCGCCACCGTGGTACGGGTCAACGCCACCGCCACAACAACCTGCACCAGCAGGGCTACGCCCAGCGCCAGAAACACCGGCAACAGCAGGCGACTGCGCAACACAGAAATAATGGCAAACACGGCAGACACTCCTGGCAACGGTAATGCCTATAACGGCGGGCAAACTGATTTATAAAGGCTAGCTCGGATATTTTTACGTGAAGCAGAAATGACAAAGGGCCGCCAATTGGCGACCCCCTGTGCACTGCCGGTGACTATCAGGCAAATGGATGGCGCAGGACAATAGTCTCGTGGCGGTCCGGCCCGGTGGAGACGATATCAATCGGCGCACCGACCAACTCCTCCACACGCTTGATGTAAGCACGCGCAGCCGCTGGCAGCTCTTCCAAGGTTTTCGCGCCCAGGGTCGACTCGTTCCAGCCTGGCAGCTCTTCGTACACCGGCTGCAGCCCCAGGTAGCTGTCCGCATCGGTCGGCGCATCGACTAGCACATCGCCATTCTGGTCTTTGTAGCCGACGCAGATACGGATAGTTTCCAGACCATCGAGCACGTCGAGCTTAGTCAGGCATAGGCCGGAGATGCTATTGATCTCGATGGCGCGACGCAGGATCACCGCATCGAACCAACCACAACGACGGGCGCGACCAGTGGTGGAACCGAACTCGTGGCCACGCTTGGCGAGGAACGCGCCGGTCTCGTCGAACAGTTCGGTCGGGAACGGGCCCGAACCAACACGGGTGGTGTAGGCCTTGGTGATACCAAGGATGTAATCCAGGTACATCGGGCCGAAACCAGAGCCGGTGGCGATGCCGCCTGCAGTAGTGTTGGAGCTGGTGACGTAGGGGTAGGTACCGTGATCGATGTCCAGCAGCGAACCCTGGGCGCCTTCGAACATGATGTCCTTGCCCTCACGACGCATGCCGTGCAGCACAGCAGTCACGTCGATCATCATCGGCTTGAGCAGCTCGGCGTATTCCATGCACTCGTCGAGTGTCTTCTGGAAGTCGATGGCCGGCTCTTTGTAGTAATTGACCAGTACGAAGTTGTGGTAATCCAGTAGCTCGCTGAGCTTGGCGGCGAAACGCTCACGGTGGAACAGGTCACCAATGCGCAGGCCGCGACGCGCTACTTTGTCTTCGTAAGCCGGGCCAATACCACGGCCAGTGGTGCCGATTTTGGCATCGCCACGGGCTTTCTCGCGGGCCTGATCGAGGGCTACGTGGTACGGCAGAATCAGCGGGCAGGACGGGCTGATACGCAGGCGTTCACGTACCGGCACGCCCTTCTCTTCCAGCTTGATGATTTCACGCATCAGCGCATCGGGCGCGACCACCACGCCGTTGCCGATCAGGCACTGCACGTTTTCGCGCAGGATACCGGAGGGGATCAGGTGCAGAACGGTCTTCTCGCCGTCGATCACCAGGGTATGACCAGCATTGTGACCGCCCTGATAACGCACAACAGCTGCAGCCTGTTCGGTCAGCAGGTCGACGATCTTGCCCTTGCCTTCATCGCCCCACTGGGTGCCCAGGACTACGACATTCTTACCCATAACACTAACCCTCTTCGCAAACTTGATGCCGGTCATAGCCGACGGAAACTTTTCGCACGACCACTCAGGCTGTCAGCGCAGCCAACTGCCAGCGGCCATCACGCAACAGCAACTGACGATCACAGCCTACCGCCCCGGCGTCAGCCGCGACCTGCCCAGGCAACGCCTGAACCACGCGCTGACCGTCCTGGCGCAAGCGCACAATTGCCTGCCACAAAAACACATCATGGTTATCCGGCGCCCAGATACCGGCCGGCTCTTCACCCAGCTGCATCTGCCCCAGGCTAACCAGGGTTTTCAGGTCGGTGGAGAAGCCTGTCGCCGGACGGGCACGACCAAAGTCGGCGCCGATGTCGTCATAGCGGCCGCCCTGGGCGATGGCATAGCCCACACCCGGAACGAAGGCCGCGAACACCACACCGGTGTGGTAGTGATAGCCGCGCAGCTCGCCCAGGTCGAAGTACAGCGGCAACTCCGGGTAGCGCAGGCTCAGCGCATCAGCAATCGCCATCAGGTCATCTAGCGCGGCATGCACATCATCCGGCGCATCGACCAGGCAGGCCTGGGCCAGATCCAGCACCTCACGGCCACCGCACAGCTCGCTGAGCGCGCGCAGCATTTTGCGCAGGTCATCCGGCAAGGCTTCAGTAAGCTCGGCAACCTCATCCATCGCCTTGCGCTGCAACGCATCGAACAGCTGCTGCTCGACCTCGCCAGACAGCGCGGCGGCGCGCGCCAAACCGCGATAGATACCGACATGGCCAAGGTCCATGTGCACATCCGGCACCGCCGCCAACTCAAGGGTATTGACCAGCAGGCTGATCACTTCCACATCACTGGCAGGGCTAGCGTCGCCATACAGCTCGGCGCCCAACTGAATCGGGCTGCGCGAGGTGGTCAGCGCACGCGGCTGGGCATGCACCACGCTACCGGCGTAGCACAGACGGCTCGGCCCTTCGCGGCGCAGGGTATGCGCATCGATGCGCGCCACCTGCGGCGTGATGTCGGCACGAAAGCCCATCTGCCGGCCGGACAGCGGGTCGGTCACCTTAAAGGTGCGCAGATCCAGGTCCTGGCCCGCGCCAGTCAGCAGCGATTCCAGGTACTCGATATGCGGGGTGACCACAAATTCATAGCCCCAGCGCTGGAACAGATCCAGCACCTGGCGGCGCGCCACTTCAATACGCCCTGCGTACGGTGGCAGTACTTCTTCGATGCCATCTGGCAGCAGCCAGCGGTCTAGCGTTGCCATTTCGCCATTCCCCTCTTGAACCGGGCGGCACAAGCCTTCAGTGAAGCCAATAAAGAACGGTTGTGCCCAGCAGCATGCTGGCCAACCCCAGCAGACGCAGCTGCCTGTCAGACAACTGCATCAGTTGTAAAAGCATGTCACGCCAATGACGCGGACACAGGAAGGGCAGGATGCCTTCCAGCACCAGGACGAGACACAACGCGATGCCCAATTCCTGCCACATGCTTCCCACAGACGCAAAAAAGCCGGGATTTTCCCGGCTGCCGCAGCATACCACGTTTTCCACAAGGATCACCCCGGCGGCGGCCCGCCGGGGTGATGACTTAAGGCTTGGACTTTTCCAGATAGCGGAAGAAGTCGCTGCTCGGATCCAGCACCAGCACGTCACGCTTATCGGCGAAGCTCTCGCGATAAGCCCTCAGGCTGCGATAGAACGAGTAGAACTCCTGGTCCATGCCATAGGCCTTGGAATAGATCGCCGCAGCCTGGGCATCACCCTCACCGCGCAGCTCTTCCGCCTGACGGTAGGCATCGGCCAGCAACACACGACGCTGACGGTCGGCGTCGGCGCGAATACCTTCGGCCAGCTCCTTACCCTTAGCGCGGTGCTCGCGCGCTTCACGCTCACGCTCGGAACTCATGCGATCAAACACACTGCGGTTAACTTCTTTCGGCAGGTCGATGGCTTTGACGCGCACGTCCACCACCTCGATACCCAGCTCTTTCTGCGCATCCCGATTCAAGGAGGCGGTCACATCTGCCATCAGCGCATCGCGCTCACCGGACACCGACTCATGCAGGGTGCGCTTACCGAACTGGTCACGCAGCGACGCTTCAAGACGACGCGCCAGACGCTCGTCAGCTATCTGCTTCATACCGGAAGTCGCGGTGTAGAAGCGCTCAGCATCCAGCACTCGCCACTTGGCAAAGGCATCAACCATCAGCGCTTTCTTTTCCAGGGTAAGGAAACGCGAGCTGGTGGAATCCAGAGTCATCAGACGCGCATCGAACTTGCGCACCTGGTTGACGTACGGAATCTTCACATGCAGGCCCGGCTGCACGTCCGGCTGCACGATACGACCGAACTGCAACAGCACCGCGCGCTCAGTCTGCGACACGATATAGAAGCTATTCCAGGCGACAAGCGCCAGCACCACACCAACAATAAGGGCGATCAGCGATTTATTGCTCATCAACGGCTCTCCCTTGTACGCAGTTCAACCTGACGCGGATCAATGGCTACCCGCGAACCAGCATCCGCACTACTCGCAGCACCGGATATCGAGCTAGGCGCAGATGTGCTGCGGCCATCAATCATCTTGTCGAGCGGCAGATAAAGCAGGTTGTTCTGCCCCTTATCACCAGTCACCAGCACCTTGCTGGTATTAGTCATCAGCTCTTGCATGGTATCCAGGTACAAACGCTCACGAGTCACCTCTGGCGCCTTGCGGTACTCAGTGACCAATGCAGTGAAGCGATCCGCCTCACCCTGCGCTCGGGAAACCACTTCATCACGGTAACCGCTGGCATCCTCAATCAGGCGCTGCGCCTGACCACGAGCCTCGGGCACCACGCCATTGGCGTAGGTTTCCGCCTGGTTCTTTTCACGCTGCTCGTCTTCACGGGCGCGGATCACGTCATCGAAGGCTTCCTGCACTTCGCGCGGCGCCGCCGCACTCTGCAAGTTGACCTGAGTCACCGTGATACCGGTGCGGTAGTTGTCGAGGAAACGCTGCAAGCGCTCCTTGACCTCACTGGCCATCAGCTCGCGACCTTCGGTCAGCACCTGGTCCATCTCGGTGGAACCCACCACATGGCGCACGGCGCTGTCGGTCGCATGCTGCAGACTGACTTCCGGCTGATCAACGTTGAGCACAAAATCCTGCAAGTTGCTGACCCGGTACTGCACGGTCAACGGCACTTCGATGATGTTCTCGTCCTCGGTCAACATCTGCCCCTGCTTGCTGTAAGCACGCTCGCGGGTGACGTTTTCCTGGAACTTGCGATCAATTGGCGGGAAGTAGATATTCAGGCCCGGACCGACTGTCTCGTAGTATTTGCCGAAGCGCAGCACCACGGCCTGCTCCTGCTCATCAACGACGTAGATCGCGCTGTACAGCCAGACCGCAGCCAGCAGCCCCAGGCCCACGAACAGCAAGCCGAAGCCGCCGCCATTGCCCGAACCAGTCTCGCTGCCTCGTTTCTTGCCGCCACCGAACAGCCCATTCAGGCTCTCCTGTAGCTTGCGGAAGGCCTCATCGATATCCGGCGGCCCCTTGCGATCACCGTTCTTACGGCCACCCCATGGGTCCTGATTATTCGAGTTGCCACCCGGCTCATTCCAAGCCATAGCGCTCTCCATCTGATAAAGCAAAGACGCGCCCACGGCGCGCCCGCCAATGCTACAGAATGCATGCAACCAGCGGCAAAGTCGCTGATGCAGGCTTTATTGCAAAGTGTGTTGCTCGATAAATTCCTGCGGCTTCAACCCTTCACGACTAACCAGCCGATTCAGCTCGATGCGCGGCAAACGCACGGCCAGAAGACTGCTACCGTCCTCGGCATGCGACTCGCTCTGTACCGCGCCCAAGGCGAAGAACTGTGCACGCAAACGCCCAAGGCGCTGCGGCAGCTGCAATGTAGCGACAAATAGGTCATCACCCAACAGCTCGGCAATGGCCTGACGCAGCAACGGCAAACCACGCCCGTCACGCGCCGACAGCCAGACCCGCTGCGGCTTGCCATCGGCATCGCGCTGAATCTGCGGCTCCACGCCCTCAAGCAGGTCGAGCTTGTTATACACCTCAAGCATCGGCAGTTCATGGGCACCGATCTCGCCCAACACCGCCAACACCTGCTCAATCTGCTGATCGCGCTCGGGCTCGTGAGAGTCGATCACGTGCAACAGTAGGTCGGAGTTGCTCGACTCCTCAAGCGTCGCGCGGAAAGCCTCAACCAGCTTGTGCGGCAAATGCCGAATAAAGCCCACGGTATCGGCCAGCACAATCGGCCCCAGATCATCCAACTCCAGGCGACGTAGAGTGGGATCGAGGGTGGCGAACAGCTGATCAGCCGCGTAAACGTCCGAGGTGGTTAAGGTATTGAACAGGGTCGACTTGCCCGCGTTGGTGTAACCCACCAACGATACCGAAGGGATATCCGCACGCTGACGGCCGCGCCGCGCCTGCTCACGCTGGCTGCGCACCTTTTCCAGCTTCTGCTTGATCTGGCGAATCCGCACACGCAGCAAACGGCGGTCGGTTTCCAGCTGGGTTTCACCCGGACCGCGCAGACCGATACCGCCTTTCTGCCGCTCAAGGTGAGTCCAACCGCGCACCAGCCGCGTACTCATGTGATCAAGCTGGGCCAGCTCGACTTGCAACTTGCCTTCATGGGTACGCGCACGCTGAGCAAAAATGTCGAGAATCAAACCGGTACGGTCCAATACTCGACACTCAAAAGCACGTTCAAGGTTACGTTCCTGACTGGGCGTGAGGACGTGATTGAAGATAACCAGGTCAGCCTCAACGGCCTTGACCTGATCACGCAGCTCTTCAACTTTGCCACTGCCGATCAGGTACTTGGCCGTCAGCCGATTACTCGGAACACTGAGGAACGCGACAGTTTCAGCACCGGCCGAGATGGCCAGCTCCTGAAACTCCTGCGGATCCTCGCGCGCCTCGGAATTTTGGCCGTCCAGATGAACCAGAATGGCCCGCTCTCCACCTTCATGGCGCTCGAAGAACAATGCAGCCTCCTAAATCAGGCGTTACCAGGCTCAGCTTCAGCTTGCTCGGTTTCGCTGGCGCTCGGCAGACGCACCGGACGGCTAGGCACAACAGTGGAAATGGCGTGCTTATAGACCATCTGGCTGACAGTGTTTTTCAGCAAAATCACGAACTGGTCGAAGGATTCGATCTGGCCTTGCAGCTTGATGCCGTTAACCAAATAAATAGAAACCGGGACGCGTTCCTTACGCAAGGTATTCAGGTAAGGGTCTTGTAGCGAATGCCCTTTTGACATGTGCCGCACTCCTTTAAGGATCAATTTTCAATAATTTTAGTAACCCAACGAACGGCTTAAAGCCGTCATACCCCCAAGGATAGACGGCCAACGGCAAGATCTCAGGTCAATATGGAGACCGCTGCCAGGTATTTCAAGGCACGCGGCAGATTGTCGCAGTCGGCGCTATCGAGCCAGTGCACATCCTGCTGCCAACCACGTAACCAGGTGAACTGTCGCTTGGCCAACTGGCGCGTGGCGATAATGCCGCGCTCCTGCATCTGTTCAGCGTCGAGGTTGCCGTCCAGATAATCCCAGACTTGGCGATAACCCACCGCACGTATAGACGGTAGCCCAACGTGCAAGTCACTTCGCTGACGCAGGCGTTCGACCTCGGCAACCAGCCCCTGTTCCAACATCAGGCGAAATCGCAGGGCAATTCGCTCGTGCAACAGCTGCCTTTGCGCCGGGGCAATGGCCAATTGCGCCACAGTATAGGGGAATTGCCGCGCCGCCGATGCGCCGCAGGCAGTATTTTCTGCCGCCTGGCGCAGGCGATGAGCGGTCATGCTTTGCCCGCTCAGGTGATAGACCTCAAGGGCGCGAATCAAGCGCTGCGGGTCATTGGGGTGGATGCGCGCAGCTGACTCGGGGTCGACCGCATGCAGCTCGGCATGCAGCACCGCCCAACCTTCGGCCTGGGCGCGCGCCTCTAGCTCGGCGCGCAACGCCGCGTCGGCACTGGGCATTTCAGCCAAGCCTTCGAGCAGTGCTTTGAAATACAACATGGTGCCGCCCACCAGCAGCGGTATACGCCCGCGCGCAGTGATCTCAGCCATGGCCGCCAGAGCATCGGCACGAAACTCGGCCGCTGAATAACTCTCGGCGGGGTCACGGATATCGATCAGCCGATGAGGAAACTCAATCAGCGTGGCCTTATCCGGCTTGGCGGTGCCGATGTCCATATCGCGGTAGATCAACGCCGAATCGACGCTGACCAACTCGCACGGCAGCACCCGCGCCAGCTCGATGGCCAGATCGGTCTTGCCGGCCGCAGTCGGCCCCATCAGGAAGATGGCCGGCGGCAATGGACTACTCACTTAACGCCCCCGCAGGAACAGCTTGTCCAGATCATCCATGCCCATCTGCGTCCAGGTCGGACGCCCATGGTTGCACTGGCCACTGCGCTCGGTGTGCTCCATATCGCGCAGCAAGGCGTTCATTTCCGGCAAGGTCAGGCGCCGGTTGGCGCGCACAGAGCCGTGACAGGCCATGGTGCCGAGCAGCTCGTTGAGATGCGCCTGAATACGGTCGGTAGTGCCATATTCGAGCAGATCCCCCAGCACATCCTGCACCAGGCGTGTCGCCTCGGCCTGCTTGAGCAGGGCGGGAATCTGGCGGATCGCCAGGGTTTCCGGACCTAAACGCTGTAACTCAAAACCGAGGCGTTGGAACCACTCGGCATGCTCTTCGGCGCAGTCGGCTTCACGCTGGCTCACGGCAATCGACTCCGGCACCAGCAGCGGCTGGCCACGCAGGCCTTCACTGGCCATGGCCACCTTGAGCCGCTCGTAGGTGATGCGTTCATGGGCGGCGTGCATGTCCACCACCACCAACCCCTGAACGTTCTCGGCGAGAATATAGATGCCTTTGAGCTGAGCGACGGCGTAGCCCAAGGGTGGAATATCACCCTGGGCATCCGGCAAGCCCGCTGGAGCTGGCGCAGTGGCCATCGGCGAGAAAAATTCACGATAGGCGCCCTGAGCTTCGGCGGCTGGCAACGCCGCTTCCGGACGCGCGCCCTGATAACCGGCACCGGGTGAGCGCCACACCGAGGTGCTGGGCGCAGGTTGCAGCAGGCTAGCGGCCAAGCCTATTTCACCCTGCGGACCAAACTCGCCAGCAGCCTGACCGGTAGGGCGCAGCATCTCGCTGACCGTCGCCGGTGCCGCCAGTTGATCTTCCGGGCGTACCTCGCCAAGCGCACGGTGCAGCGTGCCGTAGAGGAAGTCATGCACCATTCGGCCATCGCGGAAGCGTACTTCGTGCTTGGTCGGATGCACGTTGACATCGACCACCGAGGGGTCGATTTCCAGAAACAGCACAAAGGTCGGATGACGGCCGTTGAACATCACATCGCGGTAAGCCTGGCGCACCGCATGGGCGACCAGCTTGTCGCGCACCATGCGCCCGTTCACATAGAAATACTGCAGGTCCGCCTGGCTGCGGGAGAACGTCGGCAAGCCAACCCAGCCCCACAAGTGCAAACCGTTGCGCTCGATATCGATGGGCAGCGCCTGCTCAAGAAACGCCGGCCCACAAACCGAGGCCACCCGCCGTGCGCGGCTCTGCTCGTCCGGCGCTTCGTGCAGGCCGAGCACGGTCTTGCCGTTGTGGCGCAGGTGGAAAGCCACGTCGAAACGCGCCAGGGCCAGGCGCTTGATCACTTCCTGTAGATGATCGAATTCGGTTTTTTCAGTCTTGAGAAACTTGCGACGCGCCGGCGTATTAAAGAACAGGTCGCGCACTTCCACCGAGGTGCCGACCGGGTGCGCCGCAGGTTGTACCCGTGGTTGCATATCGCGCCCTTCGGTCTCCACCTGCCAGGCCTGCTCGGCACCTTCGGTGCGCGAGGTCAGGGTCAGGCGCGCCACCGAGCTGATCGACGCCAGCGCCTCGCCACGAAAGCCCAGGCTCATCACCTGCTCCAAGTCTTCCAGCTCGCGAATCTTGCTGGTGGCATGGCGCGCCAACGCCAGGGGCAGATCATCCGGGGAGATGCCGCTGCCGTTGTCACGCACCTTAAGCAGCTTAACGCCGCCCTGCTCGACATCCACTTCAATGCGCTTGGCGCCGGAGTCCAGGCTGTTTTCCAACAGTTCCTTGATCACCGAGGCCGGTCGCTCGACCACCTCACCCGCAGCAATCTGGTTCGCCAGCCGTGGGCTGAGCAGCTGGATACGCGCGGTCTCTCTCACTGACGGCTCATGACTGCTCATGGCTGCGCAGCCAGAGCAGTCGCGGGGATCTGCAAACGCTGACCGGCCTTGATCACATCACTTTTCAACGAATTAGCGTTGCGCAGCACGGCCAGACTGACCTGATAACGCTGGGCGATCAGCGCCAGGCTTTCACCAGAGCTGACCACATGTTCGCGCGGACCGAGGGTGATTTTGCCGTTATCACGCAGCCAGGCCACGTGGGTTCCAGGCGGTGGATTTTCATGGAAAAACTGCCGCACGCCCGTGACAATCGAGCGTGCCAGGGCCTGCTGGTGGCTGGCGGTGGACAATTTGCGGGCTTCATTGGGGTTGGAGATAAACCCGGTCTCCACCAGGATCGACGGAATGTCAGGCGATTTCAGCACCATAAAGCCGGCCTGCTCGACCCGCCGCTTATGCAGCGGCGTAACCCGGCCCATATTGCCTAACACCTTGTTGCCGACATTCAAACTGGATGACAGCGAGGCGGTCATCGACAGGTCGAGCAGCACCCCGGCGAGCATCTTATCCTTGTCGTCCAGGCTGACATTGCCAGCGCCGCCGATCAGGTCCGACTGGTTTTCAGAGTCCGCCAGCCAGCGCGCGGTCTCAGACGTGGCGCCACGATCCGACAGCGCGTACACCGAGGCACCAAAGGCCGCCGCTCGCGGCGCGGCATCGGCGTGAATGGACACAAACAGGTCAGCGCCCTTCTTGCGGGCAATCTCGGTGCGCTTGCGCAGCGGGATAAAGTAGTCGCCGGTACGCACCAGCTCGGCGCGAAAGCCCTTCTCGGCATTGATCTGCCGCTGCAGCTCCTTGGAAATCGCCAGGGTCACATGTTTTTCATACCGGCCTTTGACCGGCGACAGCGCGCCAGGGTCTTCGCCACCGTGGCCCGCATCGATGGCAATCACAATATCGCGTTTGCCATTCGGCACTGGCGTCAGCTTGGGCGGTGCCTGAGTCGGCGTCACTGGCACTTGCGGCGCAGTCGCCACAGTAGTGGTAGGCAGGCTGGGCGCCGCACCGCTTGGCTGGTCAAACAGATCGACAACCAGGCGATGGCCGTACTGCTGATTGGGGGCCAGGGTAAAGCTCTTCGGCGTTACCGCAGAGGACAGGTCGATGACCACACGCAGGTCTTGCGGCGTGCGCTGCGCCGAGCGCACGCCGGTGATCGGGGTGTTGCTCAGGGTTAGCTGATCGAAGCTGGTCGCCAGCTTGGCACCGCTGACATCAATCACGATGCGATTGGGCGAGGACAGCAAAAACACGCTGTGCTGCACCGGTCCGGACAGGTCAAACACCAGACGGGTGTTATCTGGTGCACGCCACAGCCGCACACTGCGCACATCCGAAGCGGCCATTACATCAGTAGCCAGGGCTAACAATGCCACTCCAATTGCGATGAAACGCGCGCCTATGCGCATAACCAACCCCACAAATGATTCATGCCCCGACGGCCAAAGCGGCGCACCAGGTGGTGCCACGTTCGCCCTGCGCCTGCAAACGCAGCGCCCGGCCGGCCCCATGCGGGCTAATGGTAATGTCCAGGTCAGGCTTTGGCAAAACGCCTGCGCCGCGCTGCGGCCACTCGACCAGGCACAAGGCATCGCCTTCGAAGTAATCACGAATGCCGAGAAACTCCAGTTCTTCGGGATCGACCAGACGGTAGAGGTCGAAGTGAAAGGCGCGCAACGCGCCAATCTCGTAGGGCTCCACCAAGGTAAAGGTCGGGCTTTTCACCGCACCAACATGGCCCAGGCCACGAATAATCCCGCGCGACAGGGTCGTTTTGCCGGCACCAAGATCGCCATGCAGATAAATCACGCCAACACCGCCAGTCGCCTCGGCGATGCGCGCCCCCAACGCCAGCATTGCCTCTTCATCGGCGGCAAACAGTTCTAATTCAGACACGCAGACTGCTCCTGCAACAATTGACGAATAACTCCACACAAATCACTGGCCGCAAGGCCACGGCCCTGCTGCGCTAACTGCTCGCCGGCGCACGCATGCAGATAAACCGCCAGCTGAGCCGCCTCAAGCGCTGACAGCCCTTGAGCCAATAAGGCGCCGATAAACCCAGCCAACACATCGCCCAAGCCGGCACCGGCCATAAATGGATGGCCGCGATCACACAACCACAAGCCGCCATCCGGTACGGCAATCAGGCTACCTGCGCCTTTTAATACGCACACTGCATGATAACGCTGAGCCAAGGCGCGGGCCGCCTCCGGCCGATCCGCCTGCACCTCGGCCGTACTGATCCCCAGCAAGCGCGCCGCTTCGCCGGGGTGCGGCGTCAGCACGGCAAGCGCTGGTAACTGGACCTGCGCTTGCGCCAACAGGTTCAGCGCATCGGCATCCCAGACCTGCACAGCATCACTGGCCGCAGCCGCCGACAACAAGCTGCGCCCCCAAGCGCCCTGCCCCAGACCCGGCCCAACCACCCAGACACTGGCATTGGCACCCAGCGCCAGCAGCTGATTGGCCGAGGCCACTCCAGCGGCCATTACTTCGGGCAAGCGTGCTTGCGCAGCAGGCAGATGCTCACAACGGGTCGCCAGACTGACCAACCCGGCACCCGCGCGCAGCGCACTTTGCGCCGCCAGCAGACCAGCCCCGGCAAAGCCACGGTCCCCGCCGACCACCAGCACATGGCCCAACTGGCCTTTGTGTACGATGGGCGAACGCACCGGTAACTGCGGCAGACTGGCCGGCGTCAGGCGCTGAGCGGTAAAGGCCTGGGCCGCAACCAGGGCCGCGTCGGCCTGGAGATTATCAAACTGCAACTCGCCCCGATAATCCGCCGACTGCCCGGTAAACAGGCCCAACTTCAACCCGATCAGGGTTACCGTGAGCTCTGCACGTACCGCCACACCCAGCACCTGACCAGTATCTGCGCAGAGCCCGGAGGGAATATCCACCGCCAGCACCGACAGAGCGCTGACATTTAACAGGCGGATAGCCTGGGCATAGGGCTCGCGCACTGCCCCTTGCAGGCCCGTGCCTAGCAGGGCATCAAGCACCACGCCGTGCAGCTCGGCGCACTCGCGCCAAGGCTGCACCGCCACCCCGGCTGCCAGCGCCTGATCACGGGCCAGAGCGGCATCGCCCTGCAACTGCGCCGCATCACCCACCGCCAACACCTGCACCCGCCAGCCCGCACGCAGCGCCAGGGCCGCCACCAGGTAGCCGTCACCGGCATTGTTGCCGCGTCCGGCCAGCACCGTCAGCACGCCCGCATCCGGCCAGCGTCGGCGCAGGGCACGCCAGATGGCATGCGCAGCGCGACTCATCAGCTCGAAACCCGGCGTGCCGGCAGCGATCAATCGCGCGTCCAGCTCGCGCACTTGTGCGGCGCTGTACAGCGGCAGAGGAAAATTGTCAGGCGAATGCAGCATGCGTCGGCTCCGATGTCTGGCAGAATTATACTCACCTGCGCCCCGGTTACCCGCCCTCATATGAACACTGACACCCTTGACCTTGCCGCCCTCGCCCAGTCGATCAAAGACTGGGGCCGCGAGCTGGGCTTTCAACAGGTCGGGATTGCCGATGTGCAACTGGGTGAACACGAAGCGCACCTGCAGCGCTGGCTGGACGCCGGTTACCAGGGCGAGATGGACTATATGGCCGCCCACGGCAGCAAACGTTCCCACCCGGATGAACTGGTGCCCGGCACTCTGCGCGTGGTGTCGCTGCGCATGGACTACCTGCCCGGCGACACGCAGATGGCGCAGCGCCTTGCTCAGCCGGAAAAAGCCTACGTGTCGCGCTATGCCCTGGGCCGCGATTATCACAAGCTGATCCGTAAACGCCTGCAACAATTGGCCGAACGCATTCAGCAGCAGATCGGCCCATTCGGCTACCGCGCCTTTGTCGACAGCGCGCCAGTGCTGGAGAAGGCCATCGCCGAACAGGCCGGGCTCGGCTGGATCGGCAAGAACACCCTGGTGCTTAACCGCAAGGCCGGTAGCTACTTCTTTCTCGGCGAATTGTTTGTCGACCTGCCGCTACCAGTGGACCCGCCCCACGCCAGCGAACATTGCGGGCGCTGCACGGCCTGCATGGATATTTGCCCGACCGCCGCCTTTGTCGGCCCCTATGTGCTGGATGCGCGGCGCTGCATTTCCTACCTGACCATTGAACTCAAGGGCTCGATCCCCCTTGAGCTGCGCGCGCCCATCGGCAACCGGGTGTTCGGCTGCGACGACTGCCAGATGGTCTGCCCATGGAACCGCTTCGCCAAACCCACAACCCAGGGCGACTTCCAGCCGCGCCACAGCCTGGACAATGCCGAGCTGGCCGAACTGTTTTGCTGGAGTGAGGAGGAGTTTCTCAGCCGTACCGAAGGCTCACCGCTGCGCCGCGCCGGCTACGAGCGCTGGCTGCGCAACCTGGCTGTAGGCCTGGGCAACGCGCCCTCCAGCATCCCGGTACTGGAAGCACTAAAGGCACGCCGCGAGCATCCGTCCGAGCTGGTGCGCGAGCACGTTGAGTGGGCACTGGCACGGCACCAAGACCGTAGGTTGGGTTGAGGCGCGCAGCGCCGAAGCCCAAAATGCCATACCAGCAAATGCTGGGCTTCGCTACGCTCAGCACCAACCTACCGGCGATCGAACCCCAGGACCTCTTCGCTGCCCCTCACACCTTGAGGAAGTGCTGGCGGTAGTGCTTTAGCTCGGCAATCGACTCACGGATATCGTCCAGCGCCTGGTGCGTGCCTTGCTTGTGGAATGACTCTTTGACCTGCGGCGCCCATAGGCCGGCGAGAATCTTCAGAGTCGAGACATCGAGATAGCGGTAGTGGAAGTAGGCTTCCAGGTTCTGCATGTATTTGTAAAGGAAGCGCCGATCCTGGCCGATGCTGTTGCCGCAGATCGGCGACTTGCCCTTCGGCACCCACTGTTCGAGAAAGGCGATGGTCATGGCCTCCGCTTCGGCCGGGCCAATCGTGCTTTCACGTACGCGCTGGGTCAGCCCGCTCTGGCCATGGGTGCGGGTACACCACTCATCCATACCGGCGAGCAGCTCATCACTCTGGTGCACGGCAATCACCGGGCCTTCGGCGAGGATGTTGAGGTCGCTGTCGGTGACGATGGTGGCCATCTCGATGATGACGTCCGTTTCGGGCTCCAGGCCAGTCATTTCCAGGTCGATCCAGATCAGGTTCTGCGGGTTTTGCATGCGGGGCTCCTCGGCTAAGGCCGACAGTTTAACGAATAAATCAGCCGCCCATGCGCCACAACAGAAGCCGTGACTTGCGCCAGTCGTGCAACTCGATCTGCTGATCCGCCGGCTGCCCCGGCACCTCAAAGGTGTTGCTGATCAGCAGGCTGCCGGCAGGCATCTGCGCGCAGGCCTTGACCCACAGCTCGGGCATCGGCGCAGGAGACAGAAAGCAATACACCACATCGAACGCAGATAGGTTGCTGCGCCAGAGGTTTTCGTAGCGAATCTGGCAATTGCGCCGTGGCAACGCGCGCAACCAGGCGATGGCAAAAGACAGCGGCGCGGTCTCCACCCCGACAAACTGCGCTTGCGGATAGTGGCGAGCCAAACTCAGCAAGGTGCCGGCCGGGCCGCAACCCAGGTCGATAAAGCGAAACGAGGCGGGCTGTTCGCTGAGCAACGCACACAGCTGGCGGCGCGCGCCGGAACCGGTCAGGTACAGCGGCACCTGCTCACCAAAACTGTTCCAGTTCAGCAGCAACAGCAAAACAAAGCCGCCTAGAAACACCCAGGACGGCAGCGGCGCACCACTGGCTAGCAGCAGTGCCGGGACGAACAGCAGGTTCAACCCGCACCACCAGCGCGACAGCCCGAGGTAGCGCGCCAGCGTGGCCGCCAGCAAGCCTTGTAAGAGGCCGGCAGCCAACCAGGTCGGCCGCCAGGGCGACAGCTGGGCCGTCAGATACAGCGCCAGGCCAATCAGCAAGGTCGCGCCCAACTGGGCAAAAAAAGCCAGCAACGCCGGGTATTGGCGAACAACGCGCAGCATGCAGACCCCTCAACCATCAGACCGATGATGCGCCGCAGTTTAGCCGCGCCAGCAGCTCAATAGGCAGCCCGTGCTAGACTCGCGACCGATTATTGCTCAATTCAACTCTCGGAAGACCCATGGCCAAACGCCAACTCAACCGCCGGCAAAACTGGCGTATCGAAAAAATCCAGGGCGAGCGTGCCGCCCGCGCCGCCAAGCGCGAGTCGCAGGCTGTACAAACGCTTGAGGGCGGTGACCTCGGCCCGGAACAAACCGGCCTGGTGATCGCTCACTTCGGCGTGCAGATCGAAGTTGAAGCACTGGATGGCGAACTGGCCGGCCAGGTATTTCGCTGCCACCTACGCGCCAACCTGCCGACCATGGTCACCGGTGACCAAGTGGTGTGGCGCGCCGGCAACCAGGGCATTGGCGTAATCGTCGCGCAACTGCCGCGCAGCACCGAACTCTGTCGCCCGGACCCTCGCGGCCAGCTCAAGCCGGTAGCGGCCAACGTCGATTTGCTCGTGATTGTTTTCGCGCCGCTGCCTGAGCCACACGCCAACCTGATCGACCGTTACCTGGTGGCTGCCGAGCACGCCGGTATCCGCCCCCTATTACTGCTGAATAAAGCCGACCTGATTGATGAGCAAAACGCTGTGGCACTTAACGCCATGCTCGGCGTTTACCGTCAGCTGGGTTATCAGCTGCTGGAGGTATCGGCGCATCAGGGTGACGGCATGGAGCAACTCAAGCAGCAGCTTGACGGGCATGTCAGTGTGTTTGTGGGGCAGTCCGGGGTGGGTAAATCCTCGCTGGTAAACAGCCTGCTACCCGATGTCGACACCCGCGTGGGTCCGCTTTCGGAGCAATCCGGTCTGGGCACTCACACCACCACAACCGCACGCCTGTTCCACTTCCCCGGCGGCGGCGAGCTGATCGACTCACCCGGTATTCGCGAATTCGGCCTGGTGCATGTCAGCCGCGACGATGTCGAAGCGGGCTTTATCGAGTTTCACGACCTGATCGGCCAATGCCGCTTTCGCGACTGCAAACACGACCGCGAGCCGGGCTGCGCCCTACTCAAAGCCCTGGAAGACGGTCGCCTGCACCCGCAGCGCATGGCCAGTTACCGGCAAATCCTGGCTAGCCTGCCAGAAGCCGAGTACTGAGAAAATCGCCGGGAGCGATTTTTAACGTCGCGCCGCGACGGCCCGTAGGGTGTCAGCCAGGAAGGGCAGACACATCAACAAGAAGGCCGCGATATATCGCGGCCCTTTGCCTGCAGCGCAGCTCATTCAGCGGGCTGATCGAACTGCAACACGCCTTCCTCGAAGATATTCAAGCGCTCGCGCAACTGCGCACCGGGCAAGGGATCGCCTGGCGCGGCTGGCGCAGCTGTATCCGGCACCACAGGTTCAGCGCCTGGCTCTGCAGGCGCATCGCCTGTGGTGGCATCACTCTGTTCGCCCTCGATGGCGCGCTGGGCTTTCTTGGTCAGCACCACAATATCGATACGCCGGTTGACCGGATTGAGCGGAGCCTCCCGGTCAAACAAGGCCGAGGACGCGTAGCCGACCACCCGCGCCACTTGTTCATCGTCATAGCCGCCAGCAATCAGCACACGCCGCGCCGCATTGGCGCGATCAGAGGACAGCTCCCAGTTACCGTAGCCACCACGCCCGACAAAGGGCGCCGCATCGGTATGGCCACTGACGCTGATTTTGTTCGGCACTGCGGCGATGGTGTCAGTCATGGCCAGCAGAATGTCTTCGAAATAGGGCTGCAAGCGCGCGCTACCGGAGGCAAACATCGGCCTATTCGCAGCATCCATGATCTGGATACGCAGGCCATCCTGGGTGATCTCGAAAAGAATCTGATCCTTGAAGTTCTGCAATTGAGGGTTTTCTTCAACCTTGTTCTGCAGCTCCTGCAGCAACAGCTCCAAGCGCTCACGCTCGACTTCTTCGGCTATCGACTCGGCCTGCAACTTATCTACGTCCGCCTGCGCGTCCTCGGCCGGGCTCTTTTCTTCCTGAGGCTGATCATTGAGGGTGCGATCAGGCGAGGGCGTGGGCGTACCGCCCAGGTCAATCACATAGGGGCTGGCACTTTCCGAGAATCCGACAGGGTCCTGAAAGTAGCCGGATATCAGTTTTTTCTGCTCCGGCGTTGCCGTGGTCATCAACCACATCACCATAAAGAACGCCATCATCGCCGTGGCAAAGTCAGCAAAGGCAATTTTCCAGGCACCACCGTGGTGGCCGCCAGCAACCTTTTTAACTCGCTTGACGATAATCGGCTGGTTATTTTCCATGCTGTGTCTTAGCTCCCACGCATGGCCTGTTCAAGCTCTGCGAAGCTAGGACGATGCGCTGGATAAAGCACCTTGCGGGAAAACTCCACAGCCAACGACGGTGGCATACCCGAGGCCGAGGCCACCAGGCCGGCCTTGATCGCTTCGTACACGTTCAACTCTTCCTTGGCATCATGCTCCAGCGAACCGGCCAGCGGACCGAAAAAGCCATAGGACGCCAGAATCCCGAGGAAGGTACCTACTAGAGCGGTACCGACCTTCTCACCAATCTCTGCGTTATCGGCCTCGGCGAGAATCGACATGGTGATCACAATGCCCAGCACCGCCGCCACGATCCCCATGGCCGGCATACCGTCGGCCACCTTGGCCACGGCATGCGCAGGGTGCTCAATCTCTTCTTTGAGACTGGCGATTTCCATATCGAACAGCCCCTCAAGCTCATGCGGCGCCATGTTGCCAGACGACATGATGCGCAGATAATCGCAGATAAAAGCTGTCATCTGCTGGTCTTTCAGGATGCCAGGAAACTTGCTGAAAATCGGGCTGGCAGCGGGGTCTTCGACGTCGGCCTCAATGGCCATCATGCCTTCACGGCGGCTTTTGTTGAGAATCTCGTAAAGCAGCTTGAGCACATCAAGGTAGTACGCATGGGTAAAGCGCGAGCTGAACATGCTCAGCGACTTTTTGAACACATGCATAAAGGCGCTGCCCGGGTTGGCCTGCAGAAAAGCCCCCAGTGCCGCACCTCCGATGATCATCACCTCGAAGGGATGGACCAACGACATGAACTGGCCGCCGGAGAGGATAAAGCCGCCCAACACACTGGCGAATACAACAATGATGCCGATGATTTTTGCCATAGAAAGAGACTTGCCAGAGAGGGTAGAAAGGGGCTTTGCAAAACAACCCTTCTATTTATCGGAAGTTTTGCGCGAGACTATAGCCAGTTAAGGTCAAAAGCCAGCTTGTCTCAACCCCCATGCCAAAGCCCACCCACTATCCGCGCACCCTGACAGACTGGCTCAAGCAGCTGGACAGCCAACTATTGCCTGCCTCCATCGACAGCCAAGAAAAACTGCGCCGCGCCCTGGCAGACAGTAATCGCTCGATGCGTGAGCTGGCAGACCTGATGCAGGGCTGCCCAGCGCTGGCACTCAGCGTCTTGCGTGAAGCCAACCGCAAAAGCAGCGGGCTGAGCGAGCAGACCGAAAGCCTCGAAGCCGCTATCAACCGCCTCGGCATTAAGCGCACCGAAGATCTACTCCATCAGCTGCCTGCCCTCCCCGAGCAGGAGCTGCCCAAAGCGCTCAGGCAAATCCAGCTGATCAGCCAGCATGCTAGCCACCAGGCCAACGGTCTGTTTGCCGGGCGCCTGGCACGCCTATGGCAGGAAGTGCACTGGGGTAGCCTGCTGTTTCTTGCACCGATCTGGACCCTGCTCGCCGCCCATCCTGAGCTGTTCGAGGTCTGGGAGCAGCGCGTGCTGGTTAAGGGTGAGGCGGCAGCCAAGGTCGAAAAGGAATTACTGGGCGTGCCGTTGCTGAAGCTGTGCCTGGCCCTAAGTGAGCAGTGGCATTTGCCGGAATGGATCACCCAAGGTTATCGCCTGCTGGTCAGCGACCGGCGCCTGCTGGTCAAGGCGCTGCATATCGCCCGCGACAATGAGCACCCACTACACCAGCAGCAAATTCTCGACGCCGACAACAACCTGCGCCGCTGGCTGACTCATCCAGCTAACAGCATTTTGCTGGCCAACGGCCTGGCGCTTTCTGCGCACTACGCCTGGAACAGCGCGCACAGCTTGCGCTGGCAGCGCCTGACCGGTTTATTCCTGCAACTGCCGCTCGATAACGTGCAGCAATTGCTGCACCAGAACGCCGTCAGCAGCGCCCGGCAAATTCCCGGCAACGACCTCTGGCACCCGGCCGAAGCGCTGCTCTGGCCGTGGCAGGCGCGGCACCTGCAAGCCACAGTCGAGCAGCCCAAGCCTGCTGTCGTCAGCGAGTGGCGCCAGCAATGCGCGCAACTGCTCGCCCAACCCAGTGCATTTACCAATGTGCTGCAGCTCACCGCCTGCGCCAACCAAGCCATCCAGGCCTGCGGTATGCAGCGTGTGCTGATTCTGCTGGCCGACCGCAACCACACGCGCCTGATCACTCAGCAGCAGAGCGGCCTGGACAAAGCCGCCGCCAGCCTCAGCCTTGACCCGCAGCAAAGCCAAGTGTTGCGCCGCCTGCTCAGCGCCCCGGCACAACTCAAACTGACCCCGGCCAACATCGCGCAGTTTTCCGCGATGCTGCCCGGCTCGCTGAAAAGCCTGTTCCCCAGCGAACACCTGCTGATCCGCTCCATCGCCAGCAACAACCGCGTGATCATGCTGCTGTTAGCCGACCAGGGCGGCCGGGCGCTAAGCGATACCAGCGTGCAGGGCTTCGGCAAAACCGTGCAATGCATTGAGCGCGCCCTGGCCAGCTTTGCCAGCCGCAGCCGCTAGGCTTTCCGCTACAATCCGTCCCTTCCCCGCCAAAAGAGGCCCGGCATGACCGCCTTCGCTGAGTTGCCCTTGCTGATCGAACCCGCGCAACTGGCCAGCCGCCTGAATGCGCCCGAGCTGATCCTGGTCGACCTGACCAGCAGCGCGCGCTACGCCGCCGGGCACATCCCCGGCGCACGTTTTGTCGACCCCAAACGCACTCAGCTGGGCCAGCCGCCGGCACCCGGTCTGCTGCCGGAGCAAGCACAACTTGAGCAACTGTTCGGCGAACTGGGGCATAACCCCGGTGCAGTCTACGTGGTGTATGACGATGAAGGCGGCGGCTGGGCCGGACGCTTTATCTGGTTGCTAGATGTGATTGGCCACACGCGCTACCACTATCTGGACGGCGGCCTGCAGGCCTGGCTGGCAGAAGAACGCGAGTTCAGCACGGCAGTGCCGCAAGCGGGCGCGCAAGCCGTTAGCCTGAGCATCGATCCGGCACCTACAGCCACTCGCGAATACCTGCAAAGCCGCCTCGGCGCCGCCGACCTGGCCATCTGGGATGCCCGCGCACCCAGTGAATACAGCGGCGAGAAAGTCCTGGCGCAAAAAGCCGGGCATATCCCTGGCGCCATCAACTTCGAATGGACCGCAGGTATGGACCCCGCGCGCGCGCTGCGTATTCGCCAGAACATCCAGGCACAGCTAAACAGCCTCGGTATCACCGCCGAAAAAGAAATCATCACCCACTGCCAAACCCACCATCGCTCCGGCTTCACCTACCTGGTCGCCAAGCTCCTCGGCTATCCACGGGTAAAGGCCTATGCCGGCTCCTGGGGCGAGTGGGGCAACCACCCGGACACTCCGGTCGAGCGTTAGCAGGCTGTTGAAAAACTACCTGCTAAGCACCCGCAGACCGTCAACCCTTTTTAAGGAACGCCAATGAAAGATCGTCTGTTTATCCTCAGCCAGTACCTGCTGCCGCATCACCTGCTCTCGCACCTAATCGGCTGCGCCGCTGAATGCCGCGCGGGCTGGTTCAAGAACCGCCTGATCAGTTGGTTTGCCAAGCAGTACCAAGTCAACATGAGCGAAGCTCAGGTCGAAGACCTGACCGCCTTTGCCCATTTTAATGACTTCTTTACCCGCGCCCTGAAAGACGGCGCCCGCCCGCTCGACAGCAGCCCCGGCGCAGTGCTCTGCCCGGCCGATGGCGCAGTCAGCCAGCTGGGTAAAATCGAACAAGGCCGGGTATTCCAGGCCAAGGGCCACAGCTTCAGCGTGATCGAATTGCTGGGCGGCGACAGCCAGCGCGCTGCAGCTTTTATGGGCGGTGATTTCGCCACCATTTACCTCTCACCCAAGGATTACCACCGCGTGCACATGCCGCTGACCGGCACGCTGAAAGAAATGGTCTACGTGCCAGGCCGGCTATTCTCGGTCAACCAGACCACCGCAGAGAATGTGCCCGAGTTGTTCGCACGCAACGAGCGTGTGGTCTGTTTGTTTGACACCGAGCGCGGCCCGATGGCTGTAGTACTGGTTGGTGCGATGATCGTGGCCTCAATCGAAACCGTCTGGGCGGGCCTGGTCACGCCACCAAAACGCACGCTGAAAACATTCAGTTACGACGAAGCGGCACGCGCGCCAATCATGCTGGAAAAAGGCGCAGAGCTCGGGCGCTTCAAGCTGGGCTCCACCGCCATCGTGCTGTTTGGCCCTGAGCAGGTGCAATGGGCCGCAGAATTGGCCGCCAACAGCCCGGTGCAAATGGGTCAGCGCCTCGCCGCACCACGCGGCTAACCCGCCAAAGCCGGTACTGTCAGTCCATGCGGACAGTGCCGGGACAACTGATCGGCGTGAACCTCTGCCCATGAAAACCAGTCACAACAATTAATTCCAGATGGTTTGCATGCCGCACCAGCTTGGCAACCCGCCAAGGCCATGGCTGCGGGAGGCGCGAGATGCTGCTAAAGTCGAAACATAATTCCTAGACTGATTTGTCTTGCCCGTGTGCTGGAGTATCCGATTTAGATGGATAAACAGAATTCTCACTTGCGCCTGCGCATCACCACGCCGGATAAGCAAAGCCTGTCATTCTGCGAAGCCAGCCCTCGCGATCTAAAAAAATGGGTCGATGGCCTGCCCAAGGCCAATATCGGTGAAACCGCGCGCCTGCTTTATCAGGCATTGGTGGAACTCAACCAACTGCTGACTCCCTCGGAAAATCGCCTGCATTTGCTGGAGATCCTCCGCCCGGAAATCTATTTCGTCTGCAAGCAATTAGAAAAACACTTCCTTAACCAAGCCATCGTCCTTGATGAACGGCCGCGCAAGGTCGCCAACCTATGCCAGGCCCTGCAGAACCACCTGGCCATCGGCTACAAGCTGATCGCCTCACACCTGGCTGCGCACCCCCGCGAACACCACCAAATGTTTGCTGTTGCCTTGCAGCGCGCCATCCACAGCCTATGCGGCCCACTGATTCGCGCCAGTCAACTGTACTGCCCGGTTCCTGAAGGACTCTGGTTTGAGTTGCACCAGCTGTACCAGATGGCTCTGGCGCGAGGCCTGCAAAAAACCATGATTCGTGACAGCCAGGCCCTACGCACCCAAGGCCTGAGCACCGAGCAAAGCTACATAATTGCCCTGATGCTCGGTTGCGCACGCTGCAACCAGATGCGCCAGAGCGCGATTGCGCGCCTGGCCGAAGGGCTCGAACCCTGGAGCGCGCTGGTCACTCTGCAGGCGGGCGACGCGCCCTCCAGCCTGTTTGCCGTTGCCCCGCAACAAGATGGTCCACCCCGCTACATCTCGCTGTTCCAGCAGAGCGAGCTGCACAAGGCGGTAGGCGTAGATCCCAGCCAACTGGTAGATGCCATCAAAGAGCACCTGCTGCTGCCAGCCGAGAACCTCGACCAATCGCGCCTGAGCGTCCCCGAAGGCTTCAGCCACGACATGCTGCAGCACCTGGCCGCCGCCTGGGGCGATATCGCCGAGCGCACCTTCCAGCGTAGCCAAGGCCAGGGCGCCTTGACCCTGTGCATCGGCATGAGCGCACTGCATTTCTACCTGGCCGGCAAACGCCCGTTCAACGAAGTACTGCAGCTAGCGGTAACGACCAATGCAGCGGTATTCAAGGCCGATCCCGGCGTACCGGATATCTGGTCGAACGCCTTTGATGCGCAAAAAAGCAACCAATGGGAAAACGGCCTTCCCTTTGAAGAAATTCAATACGATCAACCAGACATGAACGGCGGGAGCGCCGAAAGCCATCAAGTCGAGAACTACCCGACTTACGAAGTAGCCATCGTCAACATCAGCCCTGGCGGCTACTGCCTGTCATGGCCGAAAGATGTACCCAGCCAACTCCAGGCCGGCGAACTGCTTGGCGTACAAGGCCAGCCACAACAAGGCTGGAGCATTGCTGTAGTGCGCTGGATTCGCCAAGTGCGTGGCGGCGGCACCCAAATGGGTATCGAACTCATTGCTCCGCACGCCCAGGCCTGCGGCCTGCAGCTGGTGCGCAAGGCCGAGCATAACAGCCAGTACCTGCGGGCCCTGCTGCTGCCAGAAATCAGCGCCATTTCCAGACCGGCCAGCCTGATCGCCGCGCGCCTGCCATTTCAGGAAGGCAGCAAGGTCAGCATCAATCTCAATGGCAACGAACACCGTGCAGTGCTCAGCCGCCGGCAAACCAGCACTGGCAGTTTCAACCAGTTCGAATACCGTGGCGTCGAGCAGATAGGCAGTGAGCACGGGAAGCCTGTCACAGCACCGAAAGGCCGCACGCAGGGCGGGGAGGAAGACTTTGACTCACTCTGGAAGTCACTGTAGATTGCCGACGCACTCCCTTTTGTCGCCTTTTCGCGCCCGTTCAGCGCAGATTTGATACCACACCATGGCCATTGAAAAAAAAACCATTCGGCTACTGATACTCGAAGACTCGCAGAACGAGGCCGAGCGCCTGGTCAGCCTGTTCCGTAATGCTGGGCGGGCAACTCGCGTGCATCGCCTGAGTTCCAGCGACGACCTCAACGAGGCCCTGCAGCAAAGCTGGGACCTGCTGATCTGCGCGCCGAGCAGCGAACAACTTGCGCCGAGTGAAGCGATTGGCGCGATCCGTCGCCAGGCCAAAGATATTCCGGTCATTCAGCTGCTCGCCGACAACGACTCCGACAGCATCACCGAAGCGCTGATGCTCGGCGCCCAGGACGCATTGCCGCAAGGCGAAGACGAGCGCCTGGTGCTGGTCGCCAAGCGCGAACTGGCCAACCTGGAAGAACGCCGCGCCCGTCGCGCCTCTGAAGTGGCGCTGCGCGAAGCGGAAAAACGCTGCCAACTGCTGCTCGACAGCTCCGTCGATGCCATCACTTACGTACACGATGGCATGCACATCTACGCCAACCGCGCTTACCTGGAGCTGTTCGCTTACGAAGATGCCGACGAACTGGAAGGCATGCCGATGATCGACCTGATCGGCAGCAGCGACCAGTCCAGCTTCAAGGACTTCCTGAAAAACTATCAAAATGCCGAAGGCAGTGCCGAGCTCAACTGTGCCGGTATCAAGGCCAATGGCCAAAGTTTCCCGGCACAGATGAGCTTCTCCCCCGCCACTTACGATGGCGAGCCCTGCATCCAGGTGGTGATTCGCGCCGAAACCAGCAACGCTGAACTGGAAGAAAAACTGCGCGAGATCAGCAGCCAGGATCTGGTGACCGGCCTGTTCAACCGCACCCACTTCCTCGAGCTGATGGATAACGCTGCCGAACGCGCGGTGAATGCCGGACAGCCGTCTAGCCTCGCCTACATCCGGGTAGATCGCTACGCCAGCCTGCTTGCCGATATCGGCCTCGCGGACATCGACATCCTGCTCACAGACCTGGCGAACCTGTTGCGTGCGTACTTCAGCGCCGACGCACAACTGGCACGCTTTGGTGATGACGTATTTGCCGTACTGCAACCCGGCGTCAACCCAGAAAGTACTCGCGAGCAGCTAAACAGCCTGCTGAAAAAAGTCGAAGGCCACCTGTTCGACGTCAGCGGCCGCACCGTGCAAAGCACCCTGTCGATTGGTGTGGCCGGGCTCAACGAGAAAACCGCCAAGGCTCAGGAAGTGGTCGACCGCGCGCATCGTTGCGCCGACGAGTTGAGCGATGGCAATGCGATCAAGATCTTCAACCCGGCGGATGAGCTGGCCGCAGCGGCGAACCGCGGCAACATCGTCGCAATGATTCAGCAGGCGCTGGAGAAGAACAGCTTCCGCCTATTGTTCCAGCCAATCATCAGCCTGCGCGGCGACAGTTTTGAGCATTACGAGGCGCTGCTGCGCCTGATCGGCCCGCAGGGCGAGGAAATTGCGCCAACCGAACTGTTCAACGCAGCGAAAGATGCAGGGCTTGCCGAGAAGATCGACCGCTGGGTCATCCTCAACTCGATCAAACTGCTCGCCGACCACCGCAGCAAAGGTCACAACACCCGCCTGTTCGTACACCTGTCGACGGCCAGCCTGCAGGACCAGACCCTGCTGCCGTGGCTCAGCGTGGCCCTGAAAGCTGCACGCCTGCCGTCGGACTCACTGGTCTTCCAGTTCAGCGAGCCGGACGCCATTGCCTACCTGAAACAAGCCAAGGCCATCACCCAAGGCCTCCACGAGCTGCACTGCAAATCCGCCATCACCCAATTCGGCTGCTCGCTAAATCCGTTCAACACGCTCAAGCACCTGCATATCGACTTCGTCAAAGTCGACAGCTCCTTCTCCCAGGACCTGAGTAATGCAGATAATCAAGAAGCGTTGAAAACCCTGCTGGCCAGCCTGCACTCCCAAGCCAAACTGACCATCGTGCCCTTCGTCGAGAGCGCCAGCGTGCTGGCTACGCTTTGGCAAGCCGGGGTCAACTATATCCAGGGGCATTACCTGCAGGGCCCGAGCCAGTCGATGGATTACGACTTCTCGGCTGGCGACGAGTAAGCAGTACAGGTACAAGAAAGCCGCCCGAGGGCGGCTTTTGTTTGCCTGCGATTTACTCCAAGCCGTCGCGATCGCGAAAGCCCAGCAGATAAAGAATGCCGTCCAGACCCAGGGTCGAGATTGCCTGTTTGGCCGACTGCTTGACCAGCGGCTTGGCGCGGAACGCCACACCCAGGCCGGCAATCGCCAGCATCGGCAGATCATTGGCGCCATCGCCCACGGCAATCGTCTGCTCCAGGCGCAGCCCTTCCTTGGCCGCCAGCTCGCGCAGCAAGTCAGCCTTGCGCTGAGCATCGACAATCGGTTCGACCGCCACACCGGTGACCCGGCCATCGACGATCTGCAGCTCGTTGGCGAACACATAGTCGATGCCCAACTTGGCCTGCAGCTGCTTGGCAAAGTAGGTGAAGCCGCCGGAGAGGATCGCTGTTTTGTAGCCCAGACGGCGCAGCTCGCTGAACAAGGTTTCAGCGCCCTCGGTCAGGCGCAGCGAAGCGCCGATGTCGGCCAATACCGTTTCTGGCAATCCCTTGAGCAGCGCCAGGCGTTCGCGGAAGCTGGCGGCAAAATCCAGCTCACCGCGCATGGCGCGCTCGGTAATCTCCGCCACCTGCTCGCCGACGCCAGCGGCCTTGGCCAACTCATCGATCACCTCGGCCTCGATCAGCGTCGAATCCATATCGAACACCGCCAACCGGCGATTACGACGGAACAGCGAGTCGCGCTGGAACGCGATATCAACGTTCAGCTCCTGCGCCACGCTGAGAAATTCGGCGCGCAGGGCCGCCGGATCGGCGGGCTCGCCACGCACCGAGAACTCGATGCAGCCTTTGCCCTGCTCGGCCGGCACATCCAACGGCATACGCCCGGAGAGACGGTCGATATGGTCGATATTCAGATCATAGCGCGCGGTAATTGCACTGACGCGCTGCAGCTGCTCGGCGGTGACCTTACGGGTTAGCAGGGTGACGATATGCCGAGCTTTGCCCTGACCGCTGACCCACTGCTGGTAGTCCGCCTCCGATACCGGAGTAAAGCGCACCTGCTGATCAAGCTTGTAGGCGGTAAAGAGGATGTCTTTGAGCACCGACGAGGCGCGCTCGGTATCCGGAATCTCCACCAGAATGCCGAACGACAGGGTGTCATGGATCACCGCCTGGCCAATATCGAGGATATTCACCCCGCCCTGGGCCAGTACGCCGGTGATGGCGGCAGTCAAACCGGGGCGATCTTCGCCGGTGATATTGATCAGGACGATTTCGCGCAAGGCTCGGTCTCCAGTACAGCGTCAGGGGCAGCGGCTTGCGGAACGGGTCACACGCCGCACAAAGGCGCACATTCTACCCATTTTCACCGCCAAACAGCCACGCACAGCGCTTTGCCCACTGCGGGGGCACCGCTATACTGCGCGCCAACTAAAGTCGACATGAGCCGAGCTCTGTGAACCGGCCCGCCCCCGTAAAGCCCGATAATTTCTTTTTGCTGCTGTTCCAGGCCCTGCGCCAACGGCGCATCCCCCTGGCACTGCGCATTGTCAGCCATAGCCTGTTGCTGGTGGCCCTGGCCCTGGTGATCTATGCCTGGGTGATCGGCATGCAGTTCAAGCATGCCATGCAGCAGCAGGCCGAAGCCCTGGGCACCAGCCTGATTACCCAGACGGCCGCCTCGGCGACCGAGCTGCTGGTGTCCAATGACATCCTCAGCCTCAACGTGCTGCTCAACAACCTGGTGAAGAACCCGCTGGTAGCCCACGCCGCCATCTACAGCGTGGACAACCGCATTCTTGCTGAGTCAGGTTCACGCCCAAGCAAGAGCATGCTCGGGGAAACCGAGGGGCTGTATTCAACGCCGATCACCTTCCAGGAGGTAATCGCCGGGCAGCTGCGCATCAGCCTGGATATGCAGCAGTTTCAGCAGCCGATGACCATCAGCCTGCAGAGTATGGGCATCCTCAGCCTGATCCTGCTGGCTCTGACCCTGTCCTTGAGCATGCGCCTGGGACGGCATATTTCCACGCCACTGCTGCAGCTACGCGTTTGGCTGCGTGACCCGGATGATCCGGCGCCCGGCGCCGGCCGCCAGGATGAAATCGGTGACCTGGCGCGCCAGCTGCAAGCGCGCTTGGTAGCGGAAAAACCTGCACTGCCAGAAGAAGACGAAGAGCCGTTCTACGACGACGAGCCAGTCGCCCAGGACGATGACGACTACCTGCCTGAATCGTTCGATGATGAGCCGGACTTCGAAGTGCGTGACTTGCACGATGATCGCTTCGATAAACAGGACGAGGCTGTTGAGTCCCTGGACGACAGCGCTGAGACCTACGCCGACAGCGCAGTGGATGATCCATTCTCAGAGCTGCGCGATGACGACGAGCCTGCGCCTGTAGTAGCGACTGTACCCGCAATACAGCAGCCCCAGCCCAGCGCCGTACTGGCGATCCAACTGGGCGCGCAGGAACAACTACGGCGCCTGCCGCGCACCCGCCTGATGGAGTTGCTGCAACGCTACCGTGACTGCCTGGACCGGGCTGCCAGCCTGTATCAGGGCGAGCTGCACACCCTCAGCGATGGCAGCAGCCTGATGCTGTTTCACCAGCTGGATATTGGTGAGGACTACCTAACCCACGCCATCTGCTGCGGCGAACTGATGCGCGCACTCGGCCATGCTCTGCAAATCGAAGTGGCGGACAGCGGCATCACCCTGCAACTGCAGCTTGGCCTGACGCTGGGCGAAAACCTCAGGGACCTCAGCCAGGGCGACCTGTTGCTTAGCGAGACGACGCAGAACGCCCTGGCGCTGTCACAGCACAGCCGCAACCTGCTGCTGGTCGAGCGCAGCGTTGCTGACGACGCGCGGGTCAGCCAGTGCGCGCGCATTCGCGCCATCGCCAGCCCACAAGGCGCCTGCTGTGTAGAGCGGTTGCTGGAACCCTACCCATCGCTGCTGGAGCGCCAACTGGCGCGTATGCACGAAAACCATTAATCCGACCCCACAAAAAGCCCGCCTGATTGGCGGGCTTTTTGTGGGCGGCACTTAGAAGCGGAACACTTCGCCTTCATCACGCATCGGCTCAAACACCGGGATACGCGGCGCGGGGGGCGTAGGCTTTGCCGGCGCTGGTTTACGGCGCGGCGCGGGCGCTACCGGCACAGGCTTGCCGTGAACGTCCACGGCTACAGCCAATTGCTCAACCAACTGTTGCACCAGCCAGCTCTGCGCCCTTACCTGATCAACGATGGTGCCACTGTGGGCCTCTTCCAGACGTACCAAACGCCCATCGAGCAACTTGCCATCGGCACCCGCCAGTCGCCACTGCGCCTCCAGCACAGCCGGACGCTGCGGGCCTGAATCAAAACGGGTAATCGACAGGTCCAGGCGCACCTGCGGCACAAAGCCGGCGGCGGCCGGCGCCAGCACCAGGCGCTGGCTATCCAAGCGCGAAGCCAGCTGGCGCAGTAGCTGCTGATCGATATCGGCCGCCAAGCTGCCGGCCCAGCGCGCATCATCTGCGGCAATCAGACTGCCATCGACCTGGCGCTGCAACAACGCATCGCGCTGCAGGTAATCGGCAATCGCCACCGGCCCGAGCAGCACAGCAATACCCTGTTCAGCTGCAGGCACACGAATATCACCACTATCCAGTTGGTATAACGGTGCCTGCTGATAGTGTGTGCAACCTGCCAGACCAAGCACGCCGGCCAGCAACAGAATTCCAGGAAAACGCAGTACGGTCATCTCTCTCATCCAGCCGGCCAGGTTGCCGGTGTGCATACACAGTGGGTGCCGGCGGGCCGCTTGCGTGACCCGCCTTACGGCCGCGTATCATCCTTGAAAGCCGCTCGCGACTCCAGCGCAGCACTGTGCCGGCATGCGTCAAGCGCTTAACCCAGGGCTTCGACCAGCAAGCTGTCGACGCGCTGGAAGCCGCGCGGCAGCTTGTTACCCCGCCGCCCGCGCTCACCTTTGTAGTGCTCCAGGTCATCGGCCTTGAGCGACAGGGTACGTTTGCCGGCCTGCAATACCAGGGTCGCCCCGACCGGCAGCACCGCCAGATCGGTGAGGTATTCCTCACGCGAAGCGACCCGATCTCCGGGGATGCCGATGATCTTGTTGCCCTTGCCTTTGCCCAGTTGCGGCAGATCCGCGACCTTGAACAGCAGCAGGCGGCCTTCGGTGGTCACCGCCGCCAGCCAGTCTTCTTCGCGGTTAGCCAAGGGCTTGGGCGGCACCACCAGAGCGCCGGAAGGCAGGCTAAGCAGTGCTTTGCCGGCTTTGTTCTTGGCTTGCAGGTCTTCACCCTTGACCACAAAACCGTAGCCGGCGTCGGAGGCGATCACATAGAGCGCGTTGTCGTCCGGCAGCAGCACGCACTCGAAAGTCGCACCCGGCGGTGGCTGCAAGCGGCCGGTCAACGGCTCGCCCTGGCCACGGGCGGATGGCAGTGAATGGGCCGCCAGTGAGTAGCTGCGCCCGGTGGAGTCGATAAACACCGCATATTGATTAGAACGGCCTGGCGCTGAGGTCTTGAAGCCGTCGCCAGCCTTGTACGAAAGACCGGTGGCGTCGATATCGTGGCCCTTGGCGCAACGCACCCAGCCTTTTTCCGAGATCACCACGGTGACCGGCTCGGTCGGCATCAGCTCGGTTTCGCTCAGCGCTTTGGCTTCGGCGCGGGCAACGATGGGCGAACGACGGTTGTCGCCGTATTTCTCGGCGTCGGCCAGAAGCTCCTGACGCACCAGCTTCTTCAGCTTGGTCTCACTACCCAGCAGAGCCAGCAGCTTGTCGCGCTCCTTGGCCAGCTCGTCCTGCTCGCCACGAATCTGCATTTCCTCAAGCCGCGCGAGCTGGCGCAGGCGGGTTTCAAGGATGTACTCAGCCTGAATCTCGGTGAGGCCGAAGCGCTCCATCAGCACGGGCTTGGGCGAGTCCTCGGTGCGGATGATGCGGATCACTTCGTCGAGGTTGAGGAAGGCAATCAAGCGACCTTCCAACAGGTGCAAGCGATGTTCGACCTTGTCCAGACGGAACTGCAGGCGACGGCGCACGGTGCCAACGCGGTACTGCAACCACTCGGTGAGCAGGGTGCGCAGGTCCTTGACCGAGGGTTTGCCATCGAGGCCAATCACATTGGTGTTGACCCGGTAGCTGGACTCCAGCTCGGTGGTGGCGAACAGGTGCTGCATCAGCTCATCGGCATCCACCCGGTTGGAGCGCGGGATGATGACGATACGGCACGGGTGCTCATGGTCCGACTCATCGCGCAGGTCGGCGACCATCGGCAGCTTTTTGGCCTGCATCTGCGCGGCAATCTGCTCCAGCACCTTGGCCCCGGAGACCTGATGCGGCAGCGAGGTGACTACCACATCGCCATCCTCGACGCGGTACACGGCGCGCATACGCACCGAGCCTTTGCCGGTTTCGTAGATTTTCAGCAGGTCGCTGCGCGGGGTGATGATTTCCGCTTCGGTTGGGTAGTCCGGGCCGAGAATGTGTTCACAGAGCTGCTCGACCGTGGCATTCGGCTCGTCCAGCAAGCGAATGCAGGCCGTCGCGACCTCGCGCAGGTTATGCGGCGGCACGTCGGTGGCCATACCCACGGCGATACCGGTGGTGCCGTTGAGCAGAATGTTCGGCAGGCGCGCCGGCAAAGTGGCCGGCTCATTCATGGTGCCGTCGAAGTTCGGCACCCAGTCAACGGTGCCTTGGCCCAGCTCGGTGAGTAACACTTCCGCATAGCGCGACAGGCGCGCCTCGGTGTAACGCATGGCGGCGAAGGATTTCGGATCGTCCGGCGCACCCCAATTACCCTGGCCGTCGACCAAGGTGTAGCGGTAGCTGAATGGCTGGGCCATCAGCACCATGGCTTCGTAGCAGGCGCTGTCGCCGTGGGGGTGGAACTTGCCGAGCACGTCACCAACGGTACGCGCCGATTTTTTGTGCTTGGAGTCGGCGTCCAGGCCCAGCTCGCTCATGGCGTAGACGATGCGCCGCTGCACGGGCTTCAAGCCGTCGCCGATATGCGGCAGGGCACGGTCCATGATCACGTACATGGAGTAATTGAGGTAAGCCTGCTCGGTAAAATCGGCAAGGGAACGGCGTTCAACACCGTCCAGGCTTAAATCGAGGGTGTCGCTCATGCGTGCCTCATTGCAAAGTGGATTGGCGCAGCACTAGGGTGCCGCCCTTCTGACTGAATTCCAGTTGTTTGAGGGCACTCATGCCCAGTAATACTTCGTCGCCATCCATGCCCGGCGCGATCAGCGCCGCCACATCACGCAGAACAATGTCACCCAAATGCAGGCTGTCCAGGCGGGTGCGGTGCGCCGTGGCCCTGCCATTGGCGGTATTGATCATGACCGCCGCCCCAGGCTGCAGGCCCAAATTGCGCGCCAACTGCTGCGGCACAGCGACTTGAGTAGCCCCGGTATCCAGCAGGAAAGTCACGGCCTGACCATTGATTTGCCCGCCCGCCATGTAATGCCCCTGACGACTGCTGGCCAGCTGCACTTCGATAAAATCATCGCCACGCAAGGATTGCGGCACCTGATTGGGGTTGCGCTGGGCATCTTCCCAGTCGCCGAAGAACTTGGTCGCCAGCAGTAACGCAGCGCCCCAGGCCAGCACCAGCATCACCCGCCCGGCCCGCTTGCCCGCAGGCTGCTCGCTCACGGCTTGCTGCCCCAGCCGCCTTTGGGAGCGGCAAAGCGCCAGATAATCGGCCGCGACTCACCGTCGGAGCGGCTGAAACGGCCGTTATCAACACCGATCCAGGCACCGTCCTGATCCACCCACAGTGCCTCAGCCAGACCATAGGACGGCGAATAGAGCCGCTCTGGGGTCAGCGCCTCAGCGGCAAACGACCAGCACTTCTCGACCTGCCCATTGCTCAGGCCGCGCCGGCAGATGCGGTGAGCCTGACGCTCAAGGGAGAAGAGCTTCTCGTTATGCAAGGCCAGGCCGGAAAAATCCCGTGGCTGCTCTTTGGCACCCAGCTGTTCAGGCGCCGGCTCCGTGCCCGACTCACTAAACAGCACGCAGCCACCGGTGCAACGCCAGACGGCTTGTTGCTTATGCACCACCAGCACACCACGGCGCATGCGCTCGGCCGCCAGATACAGACGTTCACCGGCCGGATCGACGGCAATGCCTTCAAACAGCGAGTTGTAGTGCAACAACATGCCGCTGGCGCGTGCCTGGCGTAGCAGGCCTTTGGGCAGTTTCAGCCAGTTGGGCTCGCCCATAACCGGTAACTGCAGCACGGCGGCTTTGGCCTCACTGACCAGATAGCGATTACCGGCGGCGTCGCAACTGATGCCCTCGAAATCCAGCTCACCGCCGCGCAGCAGACCCGCAGCCCAGCTGCGCATGCGCAGCCCCCAGGGCAAACGCACATCCGGCGCAGGCGGCGCAACAAAGGTCTCGGCCGTGGCCTGCCACTGCGACTCAGCGGACTCCAGGCGATACAGCTGCTGATCATCGCGGTCGGAAACAGCCCACAGCGCGCCATCACACCAGGCTAACCCGGACAAGTTGCCGCCCGTGACGCCACTGACCGCTTGCTCGTTGAGCAGCTTCAGCTCCTCCAGTGTCGCCGCGCTCGCCAGCAAGGGTGAGCAGAGTAATAGGCAGGTAGCCAGTAGCCTCCGCATCAGAGCAACACCTCGGCCAGGTTGCCCTTTGATTCCAGCCAGGATTTACGGTCACCGGCACGCTTCTTGGCCAGCAGCATGTCCATCATTTCCTGAGTACCGGGGTAGTCGTCCAGGGTCAGCTGCACCAAACGACGGGTGTTGGGGTCCATGGTGGTTTCGCGCAGCTGCGGCGGGTTCATCTCACCCAGGCCTTTAAAGCGGGTGACCTGCGGTTTGCCACGGCGCTTCTCGGCTACCAAACGGTCAAGAATACCGTCGCGCTCGGCTTCATCCAGGGCGTAGAAAATCTCCTTACCCAGGTCGATGCGGTACAGCGGCGGCATCGCCACATACACATGGCCGGCATCCACCAGCGGACGGAAATGCTGAACGAACAGCGCGCAGAGCAAGGTAGCGATGTGCAGGCCATCGGAGTCGGCGTCGGCGAGGATGCAGATCTTGCCGTAGCGCAGCTGAGAGAGGTCGCTAGAACCCGGATCGAGGCCAACCGCCACGGCGATGTTATGCACCTCCTGGCTGGCCAGCACTTCGCTGCCATCGACTTCCCAGGTATTGAGAATCTTCCCGCGCAGCGGCAGGATCGCCTGAAACTCTTTGTCGCGCGCCTGCTTGGCCGAGCCGCCAGCAGAATCACCTTCCACCAGAAACAGCTCGGAACGCATCGGATCTTGCCCGGCGCAGTCAGCCAGCTTGCCAGGCAGTGCCGGGCCCTGGGTGATGCGTTTACGCTCAACCTTCTTACCGGCCTTGAGGCGACGGTTGGCGTTACTGATCGCCAGTTCAGCCAACTGTTGACCGAGTTCCGGGTGACCGTTAAGCCACAGGCTAAAGGCATCTTTCACCACACCGGAAACGAAGGCGGCCGCTTCACGGGACGACAGGCGTTCCTTGGTCTGCCCGGAGAACTGTGCGTCCTGCATCTTCATCGACAGAACAAAAGCGATGCGCTCCCAGATATCCTCCGGAGCCAGCTTGACCCCGCGCGGCAGCAGGCTGCGAAATTCGCAGAACTCGCGCATGGCATCCAGCAGACCCTGGCGCAGGCCGTTGACGTGGGTGCCGCCCTGCGCCGTGGGGATCAGGTTGACGTAACTTTCCTGCACCGCATCGCCGCCTTCCGGCAGCCACAGCAGCGCCCAATCCACCGCTTCCTTGTTGCCCGCCAGGCTGCCGCAGAAGGGTTCATTGGGTAACCGTTCAAATTCGCTGACCGCGTCCACCAGGTAAGAGCGCAGGCCGTCCTCATACATCCACTCGACTTTCTCGCCGCTGGCCTTGTCTTCGAAGCTGACGCTCAGCCCCGGACAGAGTACGGCCTTGGCCTTGAGCACATGCTTAAGGCGGCTGACGGAGAATTTGAAGGAGTCGAAATACTTGGCATCCGGCCAGAAATGCACACTGGTGCCGGTGTTGCGCTTGCCTACCGTGCCGACCACGGCCAGGTCGCTGGCCTTGTAGCCGTCGGCAAAACTCATCTGGTATTCGTTGCCATCGCGCTTGACCGTGACGATCACGCTGGTCGACAAGGCGTTAACCACCGAGATGCCCACGCCGTGCAGGCCGCCGGAGAACTGGTAGTTCTTGTTGCTGAACTTGCCGCCGGCATGCAGCTTGGTAAGGATCAGCTCGACCCCTGGCACGCCCTCTTCCGGGTGAATGTCCACCGGCATGCCGCGACCGTCGTCAAGCACCTCCAGGGAGTTGTCCTCGTGCAGGATCACCTGAATCGATTTGGCATGCCCGGCCAGCGCTTCGTCGACGCTGTTGTCGATGACTTCTTGGGCCAGGTGGTTAGGCCGGCTGGTGTCGGTGTACATGCCCGGGCGTTTGCGCACCGGGTCGAGGCCGGAAAGGACTTCGATGGCATCGGCGTTGTAAGAGCTTGAACCTTGCTGGGCCATGGGGTCTCTTGTTCGTCAAATGGATACGGAAAAGTCGATATCCTGCCACAGATGGCAAGGAATACCGGCGAAAGCGAAAAGCATCGGCAAACGCTCGGCAAAACCCTGGAAGCCATGATCGCCGCCGGCCTGGATACGCAGCGCGCAGGCACGGTAATAGCGCTGGGCATCGCGGTAATCGAGGGTTTCGTCGGCGGTCTGCAGCCACACCTGATAGCGCGCCGGGTCTTGCAGCGCCAGTACATCCAGCTCAGCCAGGGCGCTGACATGCTCAGCCGTCAGCTCCCAGGTTTCATCGCTGTAGTAGTTCTTCTGCGGACCCAGGTAGCCATCAAAACGCAGGTGCGGGCGCACGGCGGGATTGATCAACAGCGCCGGCAACCCATGGCGCTCAGCCAGAAAGGTCGCATAGTAGCCGCCCAGGGAGCTGCCAACCAGTACAGGGCGACCAAGCTCGGCAATCAGCGCGTCGAGCTGGGCAATCGCCTGGCGCGGATGGTGATGCACGGCCGGCACGCGCAGCTGCTCGGCCAGGCCAAGCTGCGCCATGGCGCGCGACAACTGGCTGGCCTTGAGCGATGCCGGCGAGCTGTTAAACCCGTGAATATAGAGAATGGATGTGGTCATGGGGCGCGAGGCTAACCGGTTGCGGCGACCGACTGCAACCGGTTAGCCGAGCACTGCAAAGAGCTTAATAGCCCTTGATGGTGTAATCGATTTCGAACGCGATGCCGGTCACCCGCGACACGCCGGTTTCCAGACGGCCATCGTCGAACAGACGCAGCCAGCGATAGCCCGGCGCGGTTTTATCGACCTGAAACTCCTCGCTGCCTGGGGCGAACTGCACACAGGTCGAGGGCGAGGCCAGCAAGCGAATCGGCCCACGCTGCAGATCGATCTCTTGGTGGATATGCCCCCAAAGCACTGCACTCACATTACTGAAGCGCTCCAGTACGGCAAACAGGGCATCCGCGTTACGCAGGCCAATGGGTTCCATCCATTTGCAGCCGATGGACACCGGATGGTGATGCAGGCAGATCAGGTGATGGCGATCCGGCGCTTCGCTTAGCGCACGCTCCAGCAAGGCAAGCTGCTGCTCACTAAGGTAACCGGGCACAGCACCTGGAATCGAAGAATCGAGCAGGGTCACGCGCCAGTTGCCGAGATCGATCACCGGCTCCAGCAGATCGCTGCCAACGCAGGCAGCCTGCATGGCAGGCACTTCATCATGGTTACCGGGGAACCAGCGCGCGGGCGCGGGGATGGCAGCGGTCATCTCGCGGAAACGCTGATAGGACTCAGCGCTGCCGTCCTGCGAGAGGTCGCCACTGGCCAGCATCAGGTCGATATGCGGCTGCTCTTGCAGCACACGCTCAATCACCCGCTGCAAGCTGTCCTGGGTATCCATGCCCAATAGCTTGCCTGCCCCGTCGGCAAACAGATGGCTGTCGGATAACTGCACCAGCAGTACCGAACGAGCAACAGCAGTGGTTTTAGTCGGCACGCCCGGCAAGACCTTCTCCTTGAGCGGAATGCGTGAATTATGCTGGCAAGCCCTGCGGGCGGTAAACCCGTGAAAGAGGAATAGATCACAGATCGCCCGCTGTAAATCTGACGAACTAGACAACCCGGCAATCGAGCCTAGCGAATAGGCGCCAACTCATGGCCACAAGCCAGACAATGGCTTAACCATTCGCCAAGAAACAGATTGAGTTGGGTCTTCTCGTCTGGCTGGTGCATGGCCGCATTGGGGTAAGGATAAATGCCGTGAAAGCGCCGCGCACTCTGGGTGCCGATCACCTCGGCCATGCGCGCATCGTGATAGACCCGCACCTCCAGACGCGGCACCGGCAGCCAGGACAGGCTGTGCTCCTGGCGCACCTCGACAGTCGAGGTATAGGGGCAAGTTTCCAGCACCTCCAGGGCTAGCACGCCAAGCAGCTGCTCGCCCTGACTCAGGGCCACCCGGCGAGTCTGCGGGTTGTCGCGCATGTCCGGCAGCAACTGCAGCAAACGCACATAGTTGAGTTCGCAAGCGGTTTGCAGCTCGACCAGGTCGACCCGATATCGCTCGCGCAGCAGGTTCACGACCAAAGCCCCCGCACTTCGGCGCGGTTCAGCGCCAGCCACTGCAGCGCGATGATGCTGGCAGCATTGTCGATCCGCCCATCCTTGACCGCATCCAGAGCATCCTCCAGAGGCCAGACGTGCACGCGAATATCCTCGCCTTCTTCCGCCAAACCATGCACACCGCCGGCGCCTTCGCTGTCACAACGCCCAACAAACAGGTGCACGCGCTCATCCGAGCCGCCGGGTGATGGGTAGTACTGGGTGATCGGCCATAGCGAGGTCAGCGGCAAATTGGCCTCTTCGATGGCTTCGCG
Source organism: Pseudomonas sp. C7.1 (assembly GCF_056312395.1). NCBI lineage: Bacteria > Pseudomonadati > Pseudomonadota > Gammaproteobacteria > Pseudomonadales > Pseudomonadaceae > Pseudomonas > Pseudomonas sp. C7.1. The sequence continues at coordinate 3,200,277 of NZ_JBWDTL010000003.1, forward strand.
ACGCGCGACCTCTTCTGGCTCTTCGTCCTTGTCGATCAAGCCGGCGACCAGCTCTATCAGCCAGGGATTAGCGCTTTTCTCCAGCGCGCCAACGCGGAATTGCTCGATCAACACCACGCAATCGCGCTGCGGGTCATAGGGCAAAACGCACACAGCATCGTGGCGCACGAACAGCTCGCGGGTAAGCGTAGGCCCCATACCACCGGCAAACTGGCGATGGCGCAAACGCAGCCGATCAAGCTTATAGAAGCCGCTAAAGCAGGCCTCGCGCTCGATCACTTCGACATCTTCTCGTTGCATAACGCCCCCTGATTAACAGAAACGGGCCCGAAGGCCCGTCCTGGTTACATCCTATGCTGCACCGAAACAGGGTGCAGCAGAAGCTCTATTACACCTTGTGATAGAGCTGCCCACCCTGCGCCTTAAACTCCTCCGCCTTGGCTTGCATGCCCGCCTCAGCATCCAGGTCGAGTGCGGCGATGCGTTGCTCTTCAGCATAGACGCGAACTTCCTGGGTGATCTTCATCGAGCAGAACTTCGGCCCGCACATGGAGCAGAAGTGTGCCACCTTCGCCGAGTCCTTGGGCAGCGTTTCGTCGTGATAACTGCGTGCGGTATCGGGGTCGAGACCGAGATTGAACTGGTCTTCCCAACGGAACTCAAATCGCGCCTTGCTCAGTGCGTTGTCGCGAATCTGCGCGCCCGGATGACCTTTGGCCAGGTCAGCGGCATGGGCGGCGATCTTGTAGGTGATGATGCCGGTCTTCACGTCATCCTTGTTCGGCAGGCCCAGGTGCTCCTTGGGCGTGACGTAGCAGAGCATGGCGCAACCGAACCAGCCGATCATCGCCGCACCGATGCCGCTGGTGATGTGGTCGTAACCCGGTGCGATGTCAGTGGTCAGCGGGCCGAGGGTGTAGAACGGCGCCTCATCGCAGCATTCCAGCTGCTTGTCCATGTTCTCCTTGATCAGCTGCATCGGCACGTGGCCAGGGCCTTCGATCATGGTTTGTACGTCGTGTTTCCAGGCAATCTTGGTCAGCTCGCCGAGGGTTTCCAGCTCACCGAACTGCGCTTCGTCGTTGGCGTCGGCAATCGAACCCGGACGCAGGCCATCGCCCAGCGAGAAGCTGACGTCGTAGGCCTTCATGATTTCGCAGATGTCTTCGAAATGGGTGTAGAGGAAGTTCTCTTTATGGTGCGCCAGGCACCACTTGGCCATGATCGAACCACCGCGCGAAACGATACCGGTGACGCGTTTGGCGGTCATCGGCACATAGCGCAGCAACACGCCGGCGTGAATGGTGAAGTAGTCCACGCCCTGCTCGGCCTGCTCAATCAGGGTGTCGCGGAACAATTCCCAGGTCAGCTCTTCGGCCGCGCCGCCGACTTTTTCCAGAGCCTGGTAAATCGGTACGGTGCCGATTGGCACGGGCGAGTTGCGAATGATCCACTCGCGGGTTTCGTGAATATGCTTGCCAGTCGACAGGTCCATGACCGTGTCCGAGCCCCAACGAATGCCCCAGGTCAGCTTGGCCACTTCTTCTTCGATGGACGAACCCAGCGCCGAGTTGCCGATATTGCCGTTAATCTTCACCAGGAAGTTACGGCCGATGATCATCGGCTCCAGCTCGGTGTGGTTGATGTTGGCCGGGATGATCGCGCGGCCGCGGGCAATCTCGTCACGCACAAATTCGGGGGTGATAATTTTCGGCACGCTGGCGCCGAAGCTGTGGCCGGCGTGTTGCTGCTCGAGCAGGCCGGCTTCGCGCGCCACTTCCAGCTTCATGTTTTCGCGGATGGCGACGTATTCCATCTCGGCGGTGATGATGCCTTTGCGCGCGTAGTGCATCTGGCTGACGTTGGCGCCGGCCTTGGCCCGGCGCGGGTTGTTGACGTGGGCGAAACGCAGCTTGGTCAGCTCGGCATCGGCCAGGCGCTGCTGGCCGAAATTGGAACTCAGGCCAGGCAGGCGTTCAGTGTCGCCACGGGCCTCGATCCACGGCGAACGCACATCGGCCAGGCCCTTGCGCACGTCGATAATGACGTTGGGGTCGGTGTACGGGCCGGAGGTGTCGTAGACCACCACAGGCGCGTTGATCTCGCCGCCGAAGTCTGTAGGTGTTACGTCCAGGCTGATTTCGCGCATCGGCACCAGAATGTCCGGGCGCGAGCCCTGCACATAGATTTTCTGCGAACGCGGGAAGGGTTGGATCGACTGCTGATCGACCTGGGCTGACTCACTCAGAATCGGATTGAGGTTTTTTTCTTGTGTGCTCATCGGCGGCTCTCCAGGGCTGAAATGTCGGAGCGAACCTGGAGATAAATGAGCGGCGCAAGGCGCACCTGGGGCGGTGCCAGAGGCTCGCCAGGGAAAAGGCGAGCACATCTTGTTCCCTACGCAGGCCTTAACCTGATCAGGTTCAACGGGATCCGGCAGCTGCCAATCTCAGCCCCGCAATTGGGGCACCCCGACAAGAACGCGGCCAGTCTAATCAACCCCAGCCAATAAAACCAACTCGGGAGTCAATCCCTCACGACCCACGCGTCGGAAAGTGACGAAAGCAGCCGCAGCACATATCCCGACACGCAGGAAGCACTATGGATTGTTGCAATCTACACTCACTCAACCCCAGACAAATCTTGACCCTCTAGGCAGCGCCCCTATAGCCTTGCCGATTACCGCCAAAATCAGGATCACACCCATGTTGCGCAGACTCTCTCTGGCTCTCGCTGTGGCCGCCGCGTCCAACGGAATGGCCTGGGCTGCTGAACAAGCCCCGCTGTCCACCAAAACTGACCTGGTCACGGTTTACCAGGAAGCCGCCGCCAACAACGCCGACCTGGCCGCCGCCCGTGCAGATTATGAAGCGCGCAGCGAAGTGGTGCCCCAGGCCCGCGCTGGTCTGCTGCCTAGCCTGTCTGCAGGCGCCAACCTGAGCGACACCCGCACCCAGATCGACTCACCGGCCAACACCAGCTCGCGCAGCGGCATGGTGTACCAGGCCAACCTGAGCCAGCCGCTGTTCCGCGCTGACCGCTGGTTCCAGTTGCAAGCAGCCGTAGCGAGCAATGAGCAAGCCGCGCTGGAGCTGTCAGCCACCGAGCAGAACCTGATTCTGCAGAGCGCCGAAACCTATTTCGCGGTACTGCGCGCCCAGGACAACCTGGCCTCGACCAAGGCCGAAGAAGCGGCGTTCAAGCGCCAGATGGACCAAGCCAACGAGCGCTTCGATGTCGGCCTGTCGGATAAGACCGATGTACTGGAAGCCCAGGCTGGTTTTGACACTGCCCGTGCCAACCGCATCATCGCCCAGCAACAGGTTGAAGACGCCTTCGAGGCCCTGATCACCCTGACCAACCGCGACTTCGCCGCACTGGAAGGCATCGAGCACAGCCTGCCGATCCTCGCGCCAACGCCGAACGACGCCAAGGCCTGGGTCGATACCGCCGCCGCGCAGAACCTCAACCTGCAAGCCAGCAACTACGCCGTTGAAGCCGCCGAAGAAACCCTGCGCCAGCGCAAATCCGGCCACGCTCCGACCCTGGATGCGGTAGCCAGCTATCAGAAGGGCGACAACGACAGCCTCGGCTTCAGCAACTCCGGCGCACCCGGTCAGGCGCGCTTCAGCGGTGATGTCGAACAACGCTCGATTGGCCTGCAACTGAATATCCCGCTGTACAGCGGCGGCCTGACCAGCTCGCAAGTGCGCGAGTCCTACCAGCGCCTGAACCAGACTGAGCAACTGCGTGAAAGCCTGCGCCGTCAGGTGGTGCAGAACACCCGCAACCTGCACCGCGCGGTAAATACCGACGTGGAAACCGTGCAAGCGCGCAAGCAGTCGATCATCTCCAACCAAAGCGCCCTGGAAGCCACCGAAATCGGCTACCAGGTCGGTACGCGTAACATCGTTGACGTACTCGACGCCCAGCGCCAGCTGTACGGCTCGGTGCGCAACTACAACAACGCGCGTTACGACTACATCCTCAACAACCTGCGCTTGAAGCAGGCCGCCGGCACCCTCAGCCCGGACGACCTGGCCGCCCTGGAGCAGTACCTGAAGTCCGACTACAACCCGGATGAGGACTTCCTACCGCCAGACTTGGCGAAGGCCGCCGAAGCTCAGCTACGCGGTAACCCGCAGTACTGAGTTGAGCAAAACCAAAAAGCCCGCTGAATTTAGCGGGCTTTTTTATGGAACAAGCATTTGTAGGCGCCTCCACCGACTATTGAGACTCGCCCTGCAGCAACCGCCCCAAGCCCGCCAACAAACGCGCCAGCGCCCCCTGATTGGCCTGCATCACCGCCAATCCGGCAGTACGCATGGCCTGCGCCGTTTCAGGCTCGCGCCATAGTTGCGCGACTCGCTGGGCCAGACCGTCGGCATCGGCCACCTCACTCAACGCGCCCGCCGTGCGCAGCTGCGCGGCAATCTCCAGAAAGTTAAACAGGTGCGGCCCGCTCAACACAGGCTTGCCCAGGGCCGCCGGTTCCAGCAGGTTATGCCCGCCATTGGCCATCAGACTGCCACCGACAAAGGCGATATCGGCCAGGGCGTAGAGAAACAGCAACTCGCCCATGGTGTCGCCGAGCAGCACCTGATCGCTCGCCAGCAGCGCTTCGCCAGTGGAACGGCGCCGCGTGCTAAAGCCTTGCCGCTGGCACAACTCGAACACCGCATTGAAACGCTCGGGATGGCGCGGCACCAGGATCAGCAGCGCATCAGGATTCTGCTTGAGCAGCTCGCGATGGGCGGCGAGGACGATTTCATCCTCGCCTGCATGGGTACTGGCGGCGATCCACACAGGGCGCTGCATAGCCTGCCATTGCTCACGCAAGGCAGCGGCGCGGGTGAGCAACGCCGGATCAATGGTTAGATCAAACTTGATCGAACCGGTGACCTCAACGCACTCAGGGCGCGCACCCAGGCTGCGAAAGCGTTCGGCTTCCAGCGCTGTTTGCACGGCAAGCAAGTCCAGCTCGGCGAGCATCGGCGCGGTCAGCTTGGCAAAGCGCGCATAACCGCGCGCCGAGCGCTCGGACAGCCGCGCATTGGCCAGTGCCACGGGGATGCCGCGCTTGGCGCACTGGTGGATATGGTTGGGCCACAGCTCGGTTTCCATAATCACCGCTAGCTTGGGCTGTACCTGATCGAGAAAACGCGCCGCCGCCCAGGGCAGGTCATACGGCAGGTAGCAATGCTGCACCCGCCCGGCGTACTCACTGCCGCCGAACATGGCCTGAATACGCTCCGAGCCAGTCGGGGTCATGCAGGTGATGGTGATTGGCAGATCGGGATAGCGCGCCAGCAGCTCACGCACCAGCGGCGCGGCGGCGATGCTCTCGCCCACCGATACGGCGTGCAGCCAGATCCCTCCGGGTTTTAGCGCTAGCAAACCGAAGGCAAAGCGCTCGCCTACGCGCTTGGCGTAGGCCGGCGCCTGCCAGGCACGCCAAGCCAAGCGCCCGGCCACCAGCGGCAGGCCGAGATGGAACAACAAGGTGTAGAGGCTTCTATTCATGGCGCGCAGCTTATGCACTTTGGCCACTATCGTCGAGCCAGGCGCAGGCTTGCTTCAATCAGCCACTTGCAAGTGCTGGGCAAAACACTCAGCCAGCCACAACGCCGCCGGCCCCAGCGCCTCATCGCGACGGCAGACCAGCTCCACCACCAGCGGTGGCGGCGTCCAGTCGCTGCTGAGCTCCACCAGCTGGCTCTGGTAGGTCGGATACTGCACCACATGGCGCGGCAGCCAGGCCCAGCCCAGGTTACGCATCAGCAGTTCGGCCATGGTGTAGAAGCTGTCGGTGCGCCACACCGAGGGGCTGATTTGCTCACCACCCGGATAGTGACTGTCTTGCGGGGTCATCAGCAGTTGCCGATGGCGCGCCAGCTCACGCCGGTCGACATGCCCGGCCCCCGCCAGGGCGTGCCCTGCCCCGCACACGGTAACCATCTCGATGGTGCCCAGGCGCTGACGCTCCAGGGCATCAGGCATGTGCTCATGGTGGAACAGTAAACCGAGGTCGGCGCGGTGCTCCAGCAGCTTACGCGCCACATCCCCTTGGGCGCCGCTGGCCAACTGCACTTCCAGCAACGGGAACTGCTGCGCCAGTGCCTCCAGGCTGTCGAGCACCGGCTGATAGGGCATGGCTTCATCCTGGGCCAGACGCAGGCGCACCTCTTCCCCACGCACCAGGCCCAGCGCACGGCCTTCCAGGCGCTGACACTGGCGCAGCACCTCACGCGCCTCTTCCAGCAGGGCCGCGCCAGCATCGGTCAAGCGTGGCTGACGGCCACTGCTGCGTTCGAACAGACGCACGCCAAGATCAGCCTCCAGCAGGGCAATCGCATTGCTCACCGCCGATTGGGCGCGCTGCATTTGTCGGCCCACGGCGGAGAACGACTGGCCCTCGGCGACGCTGACAAACAGACGAATCTGCTCCAGGCTCCACTGCATAACCCATCTCCAAATCAGATAGGCAATCACTTTATCCCATCCGCCAGATCACTAGAATGGCCACCAGACCACCAAGGAGGCCACATCATGGGCGGCTATCTCTACCTCGCTATTGCCATCACTGCCGAAGTCATCGCCACTACCTCGATGAAGGCCCTGGATGGTTTCAACAAACCCCTGCCCCTGCTGCTGGTCGTGGTCGGCTACACCATCTCGTTCTGGATGCTCAGCCTGGTGGTGAAGACCATCCCGGTCGGCGTCGCTTACGCAGTATGGGCAGGCCTGGGCATCGTGCTGGTGAGCATCGCGGCTGTGTTTCTCTACCAGCAAAAGCTGGACCTACCGGCCATCCTCGGCATGGTCCTGATCGTCAGCGGTGTGGTGGTGATTCAGCTGTTCTCGCAAAGCACCGGACACTGACCCTAGCGCGATCGGCTGCCGTTATACTGCGCACCTGTTTTCCCCGGTGAGACACCTGCATGTCCCAGGCATTAAGCACTGATGTTTTGATCGTCGGCGGCGGTATCGCCGGCCTTTGGCTGAACGCGCGTTTGCGCAGCCAGGGTTTCGCCACGCTGCTGGTGGAAAGCGCCCAGCTTGGCGGCGGGCAGAGCGTGAAATCCCAGGGCATCATCCACGGCGGGGCCAAGTACGCGCTACATGGCGCGCTGACCGGAGCCTCCGAAGCCATCGCCGATATGCCACGGCGTTGGCGTGAGGCCCTGGCCGGCAACGGTGAGTTGGACCTCACGGGCGTGCGTCTGCTGTCCGATGCGCACTACCTGTGGTCGCCCGGCAGCCTGGCCGGCAATATCACCAGTTTCTTCGCCAGCAAGGCCGTGCGCGGCCGTGTTGATCAGGTCAAGGGCGAGCAGCTGCCACCCGCCCTGCAACACCCTAAGTTCAAGGGCAAGGTCTACCGCCTGGCCGAACTGGTGCTGGATGTACCGAGCCTGATCAGCCGTCTCAGCGAGCTGGCCGGCGATGGCCTGCTGGCTGCCGAGCGCATCGAACCGCTGCGGGAAAATGGTGAGCTGGTCGGACTGACCGTTGATGGCCGCGAGGTTCGCGCACAACGCATCATCCTTAGCGCCGGTCGCGGCAATGCCGAACTGCTCAGCAGTCTTGGCCTGAGCCAGCCAGCCCAGCAGCTTCGCCCGCTGCATATGGCGCTGGTAAAAGGTCCAACGCTGAAGCCGCTATACGCCCACTGCCTGGGCGGCGGGCCGAAGCCGCGCGTCACCATCACCACCCACCCGGCCGCCGATGGCCAATGGGTCTGGTATCTGGGTGGCGACCTAGCCGAAGCTGATGGTGTGGCCCGCAATGAAGCGGCGCAAATCCAGGCCGCGCAGAAAGAGCTGGCCGAGCTGCTGCCCTGGGTTGATCTGTCCGCCGCGCAATGGGCGACGCTGCGGGTGGAGCGCGCCGAGCCGGCGCAATCCGGTCTGGTCCGTCCAGACAATGCCTTCCTGCACGAGCAAGACAAGCTGCTGGTCGGCTGGCCGACTAAACTGGCATTAGCCCCGGACTTTGCCGACCGCGTGCTGGCGGCACTGGCCCGTGACCGCATTCAGCCGGCACAACACGCGCCATTGCCCGCGCTGCCGCGCCCAACCGTAGCCCCACCCGCCTGGGAGGAACTGTTCTGATGCATCCCCTGCACAGTCTGCACAACCTGCATCGCCCCCTGGGCGCCACTGAACTGCTGGTTTCGCCGCTGGGCCTGGGCACGGTTAAGTTGGGCCGTGACCAAGGGGTGAAATACCCCAACGGCTTCACTATCCCCGATGACGCCGCCGCCCGCGAACTGCTGGCCCAGGCCCATGATCTGGGTATCAACCTGATTGATACCGCACCGGCATACGGCACCAGCGAAACCCGCCTCGGCCCGTTGTTGCGCGGCCAGCGCCAGCAGTGGGTGATTGTCAGCAAGGTCGGTGAAGAGTTCGACAACGGTCAGTCGCATTTTGATTTCAGCGCGGCGCACACGCGGTTCTCGGTGGAGCGCAGCCTCAAGCGCCTGGAAACCGATTTTATCGACCTGGTGCTGGTGCATTCAGACGGCAACGACGTGGCGATTTTGCGTAACAGCGGCGTGTACGAAACCCTGGCTGAGCTTAAACGCGAGGGCAAAATTCGCGGCTTCGGCCTCTCCGGTAAAACCGTCGAAGGCGGCCTGCTGGCCCTGGAAACCGGTGACTGCGCGATGGTTAGCTACAACCTCAACGAGCAAGCCGAGCAGGCCGTGCTCGACTACGCCGAACTGCACGGCAAAGGCATCCTGATCAAGAAGGCCCTGGCCAGCGGTCACGCCTGCCTGGCGGGCGCAGATCCGGTACGCGCCAGTTTCGAGCTGATCTTCGGCCACCCGGCAGCCACCAGCGCAATCATCGGCACCATCAACCCGCAGCACCTGGCACATAACGTCGCAACGGCCGCCGCTGTAATTCAGGATATTGCCTGACGGCTCTCACCCGACGATCTGTGCCAAGCTCTCAGGCCATGCCCACGCCGATACCCGCGAGGAGTTGCCATGCCGCGCACCCTGATCCGCAAAGACCCGAGCACCTTCAAGACCCTCCAGATGTTTGTCGAAGCAAGCCCGGAAGGCCTGAGCTACCAGGGCCTGGGCATGCCGCTGAACTTCACGCAGATGCTGGAAAAGCGCAAACCGGTCAGCGTGGCTGATACCCAGCGCTTTGCCGTAGAGCTGGCCAATCTGGGTGTTTCGGTGCGCCTGACCCTCTGCTGGCAGGGCCGCGAATACTGGGTGCTGGTACGCCAACGCCGTGCCGACCGTGGTGATGTGGTGCTCAAGCTGATCTCCGGCTACGTGCCGGCCCACGAACTCAACCTGCCGCTGCTTACCGCCATTCAGGAAGTGGCCGAAGAGTGCCTGCTGGAAACCCCGGAAGGTTGGCTGAGCGGACGCTTTGGTGACACCTGGCTGCCGACGCCCTACCAAAACAGCCTACGCTACCGGGAAACCGCGCACTTCAACCTCAGCTCGCTGTCCGGCGCGGCGCGGCCGGTGCAATGCGGCAACCTCAAGCTGCTCGAACGCCCACGCGCCTACGTGCATCTGCCAACCGCTTCGCTGCAGCTGGTGTACGACCTGCGCCTGGACCTGCCCAAAGAGGCGCGTCAACTCAGCCTGCTGCATGTCGATGAGCATCTGCACGACGGCCAACTGATCGCCCGCCTCGACCGCGCCCGCCCCGATCTGTTTCTGATTCCGCTAGACCAGGGCCGACCGACCGCCGAGCTGCTGACCCTGAAGCAGGGCCAGCTATCACCCGCCAGCACTCGCGGCCTGTGGCTGGCCGAAAGCTTTGCGCCACAGGATGGCTGGCTGGTGCGCGATGAGCGTATTCGCTGGAAGGATTGGCTGGCTCTGCAAGCGTTGTAGCCCGGATGAAAACCGGGGAACCCCGCCTCCGGCAAAACGGCCCCCGGATTGCATCCTACGAGTGACAAGCTATTTCAATTCACTCGAGCTCTTGCCCAGCAAACGTCGGGCGACAATCAGTAATTGGATCTGCTGAGTGCCCTCAAAGATGTCGAGAATCTTCGAGTCCCGCGCCCACTTCTCCAGCAACTCATCCTCGCCGTAACCCAGCGCACCGGCCAGTTCGACACATTTCAGCGTCACCTCGTTGGCCACCCGCCCGGCCTTGGCCTTGGCAATCGACGCCTCCTTGGAGTTGGGCAGCTTGTTGTCGGCCATCCAGGCGGCTTTCAGGGTCAGCAGTCGCGCGGCTTCCCATTCAGCTTCCAGGCGGTACAGGGTCGCCTCGGCATGGCTGACGCTGAGCAGTGGCGTTCGGTAATCCAGCTTGCAGACCTTCTTCAGCAGTTCACGGGTGCGGTCCAGCGACGCCTTGGCCACGCCCACCGCCATTCCGGCGACCAGCGGGCGAGTGTTATCGAAGGTTTCCATCACCCCGGCAAAGCCCTTCTGCACATCGATTTCCGGGTTGCCGAGCAGGTTGGCCGCTGGCACTCGGCAATCGCTAAAGCTGATCGCGGCGGTGTCTGAGGCTTTGATGCCGAGCTTCTTCTCCAGACGGGTGACACTCATGCCCGGCGTGCCGTGCTCCACCACAAATGACTTGATCGCCGCGCGGCCAAGGCTCTTGTCCAGGGTGGCCCACACCACCACCGCGTCGGCACGTTCACCGGAGGTAACGTAGATCTTCTCGCCGTTGAGCACATAGTAATCGCCGTCCTTGATCGCCGTGGTGCGGATCGCCGCCGAGTCTGAGCCGCAGCCTGGCTCGGTAATCGCCATGGCCGCCCAGGTGCCGCCGAAACGCGCCAGCTGCTCATCGTTGGCCACGGCGGCAATCGCCGCATTGCCCAGCCCTTGACGCGGCATGGCCAGCAACAGGCCAACATCGCCCCAGCACAGCTCCATCACCCCAAGCAGGGCCGATAGATTGCCGCCATTCTTGATGCCTTCCTGTTGCTCGCGGGCCGCGCCTCGCTTACTCGCCGAAGTGGCACCGATGGCGTCCGGCGAGCCTGCGTTCATGCCATCGAGCAGCGCCGCGAGCAGGTCCAGCTCCTTGGGATAGGCATGCTCGGCCTTGTCGTATTTGCGTGAAATTGGACGGAAATAGTTCTCCGCCACCTGATGGGCCTGATTGACCAAACCACGGAATTTCTTGGGGGTTTCTAAGTTCATTGGCTACGCCCTTAGAGCTGGAGGCCGCCGGCCATGACTGCCAGCGCACGCAAATCGCGGTACCAGCGCTCGGCTGGATGTTCTTTGGTAAAGCCATGGCCGCCGAGCAACTGCACAGCGTCGGTGCCGATCTTCATGGCCTTTTCACTGCACAGCAGACGCGCCAGATAAGCCTCGCGCTGGAACGACAAGCCCTGCTCGGCGCGCGAGCACGAACGCCAGACCATCAGGCGCATGGCATCGAGTTCAACGGCCATGTCGGCGACCATAAAGGCCACACCCTGGCGATGGCTGATCGGCTCACCGAAGGCCACGCGCTCATTGCAGTACGGCACTACATAATCCAGCGCCGCCTGCGCCGTACCCACAGCCAAGGCGCACCAGGCCAGGCCGGCATAATCGAGAAAACTCTGGTAATTGAAACACTCAGCGGCCAGGCGCGCCTCAGCCGACACCTTCACGCCATTGAGCCGAACACGCGCGGTGCTGCCGGCCTTCAGGCCCATGGCCGGCTGCGGACTGCGCTGCAGACCTTTGGCGCCGGCCTCGACAATAAACAACGCCGGGCCATCCGCTGCCTGTGCGGCGATGATCAACTGGCTGGCATCCAGGCCGCGCAACACCAAGCACTTTTCACCACTGAGCACGTAATGCTTGCCGCGCTTGCGCGCCCGAGTCGCCAGCTTGTGCGGGTCAAACAGCGGCGTCGGTTCATTGACCGCGATGGCCATTACTGGCGCTGGCTCCTCACCGACAAACGCCGACAGCCATCGCGCTTGCTGCGCCGCATTGCCCCAACGACGAATGCAGTTGGCCGCCGATAGCGGCACCAATAACGCGGCTGCCAGGGACAGATCGCCCTTGCCCAGCGCCTCAGCAATCAGCGCATTACTCAGGGTGGTGCGCTCGCCCGCCATACCGCCCTGGGCTTCGCTCACCGCGTAGTGGGTCAGCCCCAGCTCATGGGCCTGGTTAAGCAAGGCAGCAGGCAGCACGGCCTGCTCGTCGGCATCATGGGCCAGCGGGCGCAGCACTTCACTGGCGAAGGCTTGCAGCATCTCTACCAGCATCTGCTGCTCATCGGATAGCGACAGATCGAACAAGGCATCGGGATCGGCCGGGCGCGGCAGCCTGGCAACTTTGCCCGCACGCTGCGCCGCCGCACGAAAGCTGGCACGGCTACCGGTGTAGATCAGTTTTTCGAAGGGTTTACGCAGCTTCAAGCGGTCCGGCCAGTCTGCCTGGGCGACGCGATTCAATATTGCCAGGGCACGGCCCTGTACATCGGAAGTCATGGCATCTCGCTCCATACGGGGGATGCCAGAGATGATGCGCGCGGTCAGGGCAAGCGCCTATGACCGCGCCGACGCCAGCGACTGGCACAACAGCCAGTCGCAGGACGAGGGTTAATTGCTGCGGATCTTCTCGACTATAGCGGTGGTCGAGCTGTTTTCCACCAACCCCAGCACCCGAACTTCGCCGCCATAGGCGCGGACAATATCGCCGCCAACCACGCCCTCGATGCCGTAATCGCCGCCTTTGACCAACACGTCCGGCTTGACCGCGCGAATGAGATTCTCCGGGGTGTCTTCGCTAAAGCTCACCACCCAATCCACCGCACCAAGACCGGCCAGCACGGCCATACGACGGTCCACCGCGTTGATCGGCCGACCTGGGCCTTTCAAGCGGCTGACCGAGGCATCGTCATTCACCGCCAACACCAGTCGATTGCCCTGAGCGCGGGCCTGCTCCAGATAGGTCACATGCCCAGCGTGCAGGATGTCGAAGCAGCCATTGGTGAAGACAATCTTCTCGCCATGGGCGCGGGCGTCTTCAATGGCCAGTAGCAGTTGATCGAGGCTCAGCACGCCACGCTCGGAGCCCGCTTCACGCTGGATCGCCCGGCGCAGCTCCGGTGCGCTAATAGCAGCGGTACCGAGCTTGCCAACCACAATGCCAGCAGCCAGGTTGGCCAAGGCGACGGCATGCGGCAGTTCTTCACCGGCGGCCAGACTGGCGGCCAGAGTGGAAATCACCGTATCGCCAGCGCCGGTCACATCGAATACTTCGCGAGCACGCGCCGGCAAGTGCAGCGCTGGGTAGTCTGGGCGCAACAGGGTCATACCATGCTCACCACGGGTCACCAGCAACGCACCCAGCGCCAGCTCGGCCATCAGGGCTGCGCCCTTGGCCACCAGCTCGGCTTCATCGTGGCAATGGCCGACAATGGTTTCGAATTCGTGCAGGTTTGGGGTAATCAGGCTGGCACCGCGATAGATGGAGAAGTCCTTGCCCTTGGGATCAGCCAGCACCGCAATGCCTTTGCTGCGCGCCAGCTGCACCAGCGCCTGATGGTTTTGCAGGGCACCCTTACCGTAGTCCGAGAGGATCAGCACCTTGATGCCGTCCAGTTGCGCTTCAACGCTGGTGGCCAGAGCAGCGCTGTCGGTGCGGAACGGCTCTTCGAAGTCCATGCGCAGCAGTTGCTGATGACGACTCATCACCCGTAATTTGACGATGGTGGGCTGATCTTTGATCGTCTGGAAAAAGGTCTTTACGCCAACTGCCTGCAGGCTGTTGCGCAGACTTTCAGCGGCCTCATCCTGCCCGGTCACGCCGAGCAATGTAGCCGGTGCGCCGAGGGCGGCGATGTTTAGCGCAACGTTAGCCGCGCCGCCCGGACGATCCTCGATCTGCTCGACCTTGACCACCGGCACCGGCGCTTCCGGAGAAATCCGCGAGGTGCCGCCATGCCAATAACGGTCGAGCATAACGTCGCCTACCACCAAAACGGCAGCCTGGTCGAAACGCGGCATGGACAATTTCATAAACACTCCAGAAGCGGCCAAAACGAATCGCCGCAAATCATAACATTGGTAGGTAAATACACCGGCTAGCCGCCGAGCGTACGCACCCAGAACAGTTCATGGCGGCGCACCGCCTTGCGAAAGAACTCATCTTCACCGGTTGCCGGCCAGCGCCGCCCGACCAGCAGGCGCTGGATCAACCGGCGGATGCGTCGTTTAAGCGGCAATGCGCCTTGTAAATCGTGCTGCATGGCCAAGGCCATGGCCTTATCCAGTTGCTGCGCGGCATCCAGACTCGGGCTCCATAGGCCATCCGCTGGCAGCGCTTCAATCGCCGGCGGCAGTGCAATGCCAAAGCCCGCCGGGCCCATGGGCCAGCGGTCGTTGTCGTGCAGATGGTTGGCATACAGCAACAAGGTTTCCGGTTTCCAGCTGCTCAGCTCAATCGCTTCTAGCAGCGCCTGGGTACTGGCCACATGATCACTGTGCGGGTCCAGCTGCGGGTGCGGCGTCACCACCACCTCAGGCTGGAAGTGCTCAAGGGCAGCCACCAGATCAGCCAGTAGATTGCGCCAGCTGGGCACGCCATCAGCATCGCCTGGCAGCTGGATTGAATTAGCGGCGCGTACGCTGCGAATATCCCCCTCGCCCGACTCGCGCGAACCGCAGCCTGACTCGGGCTGCGCCTGCATCGCCGGCAACTGCAGGCAGTAATAACCCAGTTGCAGGCACTGGCTTTGCGGTACGCCGCCCCAGAGCGCAATGGCCAGGCTATCCCAGCTGCGCAGGCGCCCCTTGAGTCGAGCGGCATCTGCTTGATCCAGCCCGAGGGCTTGATAAGCCTCGGCCTCTATTTCGCCTTGAGTCAGGGTGACGATGCTGACATCAGGCGCACGGCTATACAGGCCAAAGGCGGCAAGCTCGGCGTCGTCGGCATGCGGCGCAATCACCATTAGGCGCTGCTCGGCATAATCCGGATTGCTCAAGGCAAACAGAGTGACTGTCGGCTCAATGCGGCAGAAGCGACCGCGCAGCCGCAGCGTCCCGTCGACCAACGCATCCTGCTGGCCGGACAGGTTGAGGTAGCGACGGCCGTTCACGCCCCGTTCAAAATCCTGACGGTCGCTGCCGATCAGCACATAGGGGTCCAGCCAACGCCCAAGCCAGCCGGCCTTGAGCTGCACCTGCAATATCAGGGTATCGGCAGCGCCAATATCGCCATCCAGACCCAGACAGCCCGCCTCGATACGCCCGGAAAAGGTGGGCACATCTGCTGCAAATACATAGCTGTAGTCGTCGTACGGCGCGTAAAACAGATGATCGGCAAACCACGCCTCATGGGCCACCCAGCCCACCAGCAGGAGCAACGGTACCCACCACCAGGCGACAAACACACCGAGCAGGCAAAACAGCGCCAGTGCCACCAATAGCGCAATGCGTTTTTGCTGACGATGTTGCTTGAGCAGGGTTTGCTTGCGTCCAGACATATCAGACCTGATAAACCGGCATGCGATTGCACCAACGATCTTTGTATTCGCGGTCGGCCCGGCCAAAGGAGTAACGCAGCGGTTTGCCGAGAGCCCGAGCCTCAGCCCAGGCTGCTTGGGTGTTGATAAAGCTGAGCACGCTGCCGGGGCTGAACTCGCGATTTTGCGGATCAACGCCGCCGTTAATGTATTCCAGGCTGACCCACTGCGGCGCCTCGACGCGGTAGAGCACTTGGATCGCTACCGGCTGGTCGTTGAGGTAGATCAGCGAACCAGTCATAAAGTCGCGCATCAGGCTGAACACCTCGGCCAAATGCGCCTTGCCGGTCGCCTCAAAACCCCAGCGGCGCTGAAACAGATCGGCATAAATCACTGCTTGCTCGGCAGCCGAGAGCTCCAGCATTGGCCGAATCACCCCGCCCGCCTCCTCTAACAAACGCTGCTCACGACGCTGGTTATAGCGGAATTTCTTGCTGTATTCCTCGGGCTCGCGAGCAAGGGCCAGGCCTTCAGGCTGCTCATGTCGACCGAGCACCTGCTCGGCATTCAGAGCCGACAGATAGCGCACCTTGTGGCGCAACGCTACACGCGCGTCGCTCGCCAGCGGCAGGATGATCTCGGCATTACCCAAATCGAACAAGCCGCGCTTGCCCTGCTGTTTCAGCACATCCTTGGACAAGGCCAGATGGCGACCCCAGGTCGGAATCGCAGCGCGCAACTCACCCCGCTCAAGCCAACCCAGATAGCGCACTGGCAAGCAGGCAAGCCCCGCCAAACGCTCAATGACCTGCGGATGGGTGGCTACGCTGCCACCGAAGCGCTGCCAGGCATCGGCATAAGTGGCGGCATCAACCGGCGTCCAGCCACGCTCACGCCAGGCGCGTATATGACTGAGCATCAGGCATCAGGCTCCACGACCAGGTCTTCGACTTCAACGAAGTCGCGCGCATGCAGCCGTGCGTAATAACCGTTCAACGCCAACAACTCGCTGTGAGTGCCGCGTTCGACAATCTGCCCCTGATCCATCACCAGGATCAGGTCGGCCTTCTCGATTGTGCTTAAACGGTGCGCGATGACCAGGGTAGTCCGCCCCTTCATCACCTCATCCAGCGCACCCTGGATATGCCGTTCCGACTCGGTGTCCAGCGCGGAGGTGGCCTCATCGAGAATCAGCAGCGGTGCGTTCTTCAGCAGCGCGCGGGCAATTGCCAAACGCTGGCGCTGACCGCCGGAGAGCAGCACGCCATTCTCGCCGACCAGGGTTGCATAACCCTCCGGAAGCTTCTCAATAAACTCAGCCGCGTAAGCCGCTTCAGAAGCCTTACGCACATCCTCAAACGGCGCGTCGGCCAGGTCACCGTAGGCAATATTATTGGTCACGGTGTCGTTGAACAGGGTGACATGCTGAGTCACCAGCGCAATATGCTGACGCAGGTTGCGCAGACGGTATTGCTCGACATCCAGGCCATCGAGCAGGATCTGCCCCTGCTCATGGTGGTAGAAACGCGGAATCAGGCTGGCCAGGGTCGACTTGCCACTGCCCGAGCGCCCAACCAGAGCGACCATCTGGCCAGGATCAGCAACAAAGGAGATGTTATTGAGCACCGGCTTTTCGGCACCTGGATACTGGAAGCTCAGATCACGTATTTCCAGACGACCGCTAACGCGTGCGCGCTCTTCGGTACCGTGGTCGACCTCTTGATCCTCATCCAACTGCTCGAAAATACTTTCGGCACCCGCCAAGCCCTTCTGCACCGTGGCGCTGACTTCGGACAGCTGGCGAATCGGTTTGGGCAGCAGGCCAGCCAGGGTGATATAGGCCACCAGATCACCCGGCGAAGCATCACCACGCATCAGCAGCACAAGAAACATCAGAACCGCCATGGCGCTGTAAATCACCAGTTGCAACATCGGCGTATACACCGCACCGGTCTTGGTCATGCGCAGCTGTTTTTCCCGGTTGCTGTTACTAGCACTGAGAAAGCGCGTCTGCTCATATGACTCGCCGCCGAAACTGCGGACAACCCGATAGCCCTGAATCGTCTCGGATGCCACATGGGTCACATCGCCCATGGCCAACTGGATTTTCTTGCTCTGTTTACGAAACTTGCGGCTGGCACTGGTGACCATCAGACCAATCAACGGCAGAATCGCCAGCATCACCAGGGTCAACTTCCAGTTCATCCACAACAGCGAGGCGAACAGGAAAATCACCGTCATGCCCTCGCGCACCACTACCTTGATCGCATCGGTGGCAGCACCCGTGACCATGGTCACGTTAAAGCTGATCCGCGAAATCAGATGGCCCGAGTTGTGGGTATCAAAATAACGATTAGGCAACACCAGCAGGTTGTTAAACAATGACACCCGCAGGTCATGCACCAACCCAAGCGAGACCCTAGCCAGAAAGTAGTTGCCCAGAAAGGAGCCGATACCCTGCCAGAGTGCAATCAACACAATCAGCAACGGCACAACGTGCATAAGCTTCAGGTTGACCAAAAATGGAACATCTTTCAGGTAGGGTACAGCCGCGAAGAAGCTGGCGTCCGGATTGGCCAAACCATCCACAAAATACTTGAGGATGTAGCCAAACATCGGCTGGGTGGACGCGAAAATCAAAAAGCCCAAGATACTGATGGCGAACAGGCCCGCGTAAGGGACCACGTATTTCAGCAACCGCAAATAAACCTTGATACTCGATTGCTGGTTAGAATTGGCCATTCGGCACGCCTCGTACGACGACTAGAGAAATAAGATGCGGATTGTAACAGCGAAAGAATTCCAAGATTGGCTGAGCCACGGCGAGGTACTGGAAAAAGACAGCCATGGAGCCAAGGTAATTCGCCTCGCCGATGGCAACTTACTGAAAATCTTCCGCAGTCGCCGCCTGCCCTTGCTTGCCCGCCTACGCCCGGACGCGGCACGCTTCAGTGATCGCGCCAGTCGTTTGCGGGCGGCAGGTATCCAGACACCAAGCATTTGCGAAATATGCTGGATCGACCGCAGAAAGCTTGTCAGCGCATGCCTTTACGAACCACTCGCAGGTCAGCCATTGGACCGTCTTTTTCGCGACAGCCGTGAACAGTTCGACTCACTACTGCCGCAATTGGCCGCTTATATCTACCGCTTGCATCAGCGCGGCATCTACTTCCGCTCACTGCATTTGGGCAACGTCCTGCGCACCCCGAATGACGACTTCGGCCTAATCGATTTTCTCGATATTCGCTTCAAAGGCCGACCGCTAGGACGCATGCTGGTTCGCCGCAACTTCCAGCACCTGTACAACTACCTGCAGCGACGCAACGTGCATAATTTCCCATGGGAAGAACTGATGGCCGCTTACAAGGCCGTCAGCAAGGCCACTAAATAAATCGAACCTATCCAGGGCAAATTTCAACCTCAATAGCCTGTAGAACTCAGCCTACTTGAGGTAAGCCCCGGCTCTGTACCATTGCAAATAAAGCCATGCCTCAACTTGCCCAGGCACCTTGCGCAGCCCACGCGCAATGCGACTTAGGGCCCCCTTATCGCTGCGTAAGCGCCAACTGCCTGCGTAAAAATGCCGCGCAATTGGCTTCATCCCTTGCGGGGCAGCCCCCCGTGCGTCGGCGAGCATACCGATAGCAAGCACACGCTCCTGCCCACGCAACTCGTCGTCGCCGCCGCCGGTAAACCCCTGCTTGAGCAGTAGGCGACTGACTTCATTGACGTTCACCAACTCAGACAGCCGCGTCACATCAAACTCCGTCCTGTCGTAGAACGACAGCATATGCTGCGGCAACCAGTGCCCGGCCTGTGCACCAATAATCGACGTGGCGAAGCGCTGCTGATCTTCAGTACCAATAAATAATTGCAGGTTAAGCAAATCATCAAACCGCGCGCGTACTTCAACATCAACATCCAAGTAAATGCCGCCATGCTCCTCAAGAACGCGCATGCGTGCATAGTCGGAAACAAAAGCGTAGCGCCCCTCTGCATAAGCCGCCGCAGCAAATGGATGGGCGTTGACATCAAAACTTCGCTCGTCCCAACGCACCACCTGATTGTCCGGCAAATGATAAGCCCAAGAGGCCAGGCAGCGCCTAGCCTGCAGAGGCAACGATTTACCGCCGAACCAACAGTAGTGGATTTTTCGTGGGATCATGCCGACTCACCATAGTGACTGAAAAACATCTGGAAATGATCGCTAAGAGGCGCGTCATCGGCCCCCATCGTCATGCTGTACTGCAGGTCATAACCAACGGTTAAGTTCACCACTAATATTTCCACTACCTAGCGAATAGGTTACCTTCATTGATTTCAATGCTTGGCAATAAATGAGTCATAGTTGCTCCATTAGTACGACGAGCGACCGTAACGCATTCTTGCCCACCAGCGCCGCAACGCCTGGCGTGTCTTGTATTTAGGCTTACGCTCGACCTGCTCAATATCACTCATATCAAATAAGCGTTGATGCGCCAGGGTCGGCCGCACCATGAAGGTATTGGCGGAGGCTTGTAGGACTTCCGAGTAGTACCAGTCGAGCGGTAATCCCGACTCCGGAGCCTCGCGAAGAATTCGCTCATAGAGACTGGCGTTAACCACATAAGCATGAGCCAGTCGGATACGACTGACGTCCCAGAGATTGGCGGAAACAGCCGTTTTCTTGCCGCCCTTTTTCAATGTACCGCCGAGATACAGCACGTCCCAGTCGCGCCCCTGCAACTGCCTGCATGCCCGATTAAGCACGACAGGGGTATAAGGCTCAAACTCGCAGTCATCTTCAAGAATCAGCACCGACGACCAGCCAGCGTCACGCGCCATACGAATAATCGCCAGATGACTGTGCATACACGCCCAGGTCGTCTGCAGCTTGTGCTCTGCAGCGGCGCTTGGACCATCGACTCGTTGGAGAAAACGCTTGAGCGCAACAGATGGCTGATCATCGACTAGGTCACGAACACTGATGGCGGAGAAACGCTCAGCGGAAATACCGACCTGCGCCAGGTTCTCTGTCATTTTCGCCCAACGATCGGCACGGTGATCGAGGTTGATAACGAATGCACGCTCAAAACACAATTCGGTCATAACATCACTCAAACGGCAGACCCTTTTTAGTAGTTACTCAGCAACCAGACACTGCACTAGAGGCTGACTGTCGATATGCCTATTGCGCAGCAGGCATTCGAGCAAAGCACATGTCCGTTCAAGCCCCGCGATACCCTGAGCCAGATGGTAGTCGGCAAAGCGGGCCGACTGCTGCAGACTCCCCGTGTAATCAGCCGCAATGTCCGCAATTCTTTGCTGCAACTGGTCAGCACACTCGACACGCTCGCCGAAAAAACCGTCTTGAGCAAAGATATCTGGCTCGCCGCTGGCATTTACATAGATCAGCGGTCGTTGCGCCAGAGCGGCCTCGATCACCGCATTGGACATGATATTGATCACCAATGAAGCACGCCCCAAAGCCTCGGCCAATGTGCAGTCGGCGGATAAGATCCGCAGGTTAGTCAACTCAGCAGCGGCTTGCTGCCAGAACGGCACCTGACTGCGTGGGTGGGCCTTAACCAAAACCTGGTACTCAGGATGCGCGGCGGCCCAGTCACGCAGCAGCGCGTATGTGGACTGATAACCTGCTTCCTTCTCTTTATCCGGACCAACGCCGAGAATCAGCACAGTACGCAGGGACTGCTCAGCCGGCGGCAGATCATAGGCACTGTCGATCATATGCGAGCCCGCCAGCACCGCCTGCGAACTACCAAAACGCAATGTCCGCGCCTGCAGCGCTTCCAGAGAACCCTGCCCAAACAGGAAATAATAGTCGTAATCATTCATGCCCAAACGCCGCGAACTCTCCACGGTCGAGGCATGGGCAAGATGCACCAACAGACGTTGACGGGCGTTTAGCGACAAACGCAGAAATGGCGCATATAGGCTGCCATTGCGGTCATTGAGCAGGATGCGCGGCTGGTGATGCTCGACCAGCCATTCGGCATAAGCCGCCAGACCGAAGTAGCGGGTTGGCACGATAAAAGGCGGCACCTTTAACAACCGCTGCCGCAGTATCTGTTTCGGCTCCAGTAAAGCTGTCTCGATCAGATGGTGACCGCGGCCGCGCAACTCTTCGATCAATAATTTTTTGCGCTGGAAGGCGATAACCTTGGGGGCCGATTGCAGTAGCAAGAAGTCGCAGGCGCCAGCGACAACAATGGTCGCCAGTCGTTTTTTGGCACGCACACCAAACCACCAATCGCCCAGAGCCTCGCGGGCGAAACGCAAGGTACTACCCAGTATGCCGTGGCGCTCACGCAGCAGTAACCAGCGATAGCGGTCCAGCAACTGCGCTTTTTCTGCCCAGGGATTACGCTCCACGGCTAGCTACTGCCGCCTGGAACCCGCTCTCGCTTATCATCCAACTGTGCGTGCGTGATAAACTTACAACTGCTTGGCTACTCAAATGATCGATGTCTTTCCATGAATTTTTCTTCAAATGTAAAAAATGTAAATATGGAAACTCTCGCTCCCCGTCTTTAACATTCGTCAAGCGTCCCGACTGCCATTGCCAATAGGCAGGATAATCATGAGAGCCATCAATCCATGCACGCGAACCATTGGGAGTACTAAAGGCCTCTACAAATTCAGCATTCCGTCGAAGTGAATTAAACCAACCGACAAAATTAAAAAGCGGTTTTGGAAAGTTCTTGCGCCAGAGAAAGAGCCGAGTAAAGCCCCCCTCATCTAGCGCATGATTTCTATCATCCTGCACACGCGACTTAAAATCCCTAATTTTCCAGAATAACGTTCGAAACTCAGGCTCGTTACGTAATAAACACAGGTGTCCTGAAACGCGACGCTCATGGGTAGAAAAAAACTTGAACTTGTTCAAGCGCGCCTCAGTGAAATAAGCACGCAGGTTGCCGTAAATGAGGTCAAGATCACTGAACCCCCAATAGTCATAGCCTGCTACGTCTTGCTCATGCAAGTAACCATAGGCTGGTTTCAGATCACAAAGTTTATACGGATTGCTAGGAGAAAAATTAAACCCCAGTCGACCTGAAACCCAGGCACAGTAATTTACGAAACTACTTTTCCTTAATTCAACATTACACGGCAAATCCGGCAACTCCTCACAATCACTAATCAGCAACCAATTGACATCCTGATTCACCCGACAGCTCTCAATAAAAAACGGCATCCAGAATGGCCAACGACCAAAATAAGGAATAATAAAAATAATACTAGGGGGAGACTTCATCACGATGCACTCTGCAAAAACCGCAAAAAATCAGAAACAACCACCTGATCCGAGTAATTATTTCTAAGCTTATAAAAACCAAATTGCTGCACTTTTTCCAAATCTTCAACTGATAAGAGCTGAGGCCACTTCATACACTCAGCAAGGGCGTCGACATCGCCCAACGGAAACAACTGCCCCACACCCTCGACTACCTCACACGCACCACCGCAGTCAGTCCCAATCACCGGCACCCCAGCCGCCATTGCTTCCAGTAACACCATGCCGAACGGCTCATGATCTGAAGTCAGTGCGAACACATCAAACGCTTTGAAATAGTTGCGCCCGTTCGCCACCTGGCCAAGAAAGCGTACTGAATCGCTCACGCTTAACTCAATAGCCAAGGCCTTGAGTGAAGCCTCCAGACGACCACTGCCCATAATCGCCAACAGGCTTTCTGCAGGGAGCTGTGGCAAAGCTTGGGCAAACCCACGGATCAGTGTGGCTTGGTCTTTATCTGGATGCAGACGGCCAACATTACCGACCACCCAGGCATCCTGTGGCAGCCCCAGATGCTTACGTGCTGCTTCGCGAGACACCTGCTCAGCCTGCACCGCAGCAATATCAATACGGTTGTACAGCGTCTCGATACGCTCGGGCGCCCAGTTCGGCAAGCAGGCGCGCATATCATCGCGCACAGCATTGGAAACCCCGAGCAAAGCCAGGCGTTTGCGGAAGTAGTTGGCAAACAGCTGACGCGTACGCCGCTTGTAGTCACCAAATGCATGATGCACGCCGATCACTGGAAGATCGCTGCCCAGCAAAGCGACGTAGATGGGCTTAAAGCGATGGGCGATACAGAATTTAAAGTCGCGCGAAGCGGCGATACGCTTGAGGTCGCGGATCGCCTTGAGCTTAAGGCCACGCACGTCGCGGCTGGAGTAATCGAGGAAAATCACCTCGTCAGACGCTGAGCCTTGCTCGACTTCCGCGCTCGGTTTGCCGGTCAGGTAGACGGTGCAGACCTTGTAAGGCGTGCCGACAAAGAGCGCGGCGTACTGCCGCGCACAGTCAAGGAAGGGGCCGTCGTAGCCGTGGCAGAACTGCAAAACCCACGACTCTGGCTGGCTACGCGTCGGCAGGGCGTTGTTGAGCGCCGCCTCGGAATGCTCATTTACCACAGTAAACTCCGCTTCCTCGGCGCCGCTCGCCTAGCCCTGCGCTAGCTCGCTCAGCCAGACGATGGCCAGTCGCCTCAGACATTGTCATACCAATCCTTGCCGTCCTTGACCACGAGGATGTCTTCCATGATCAGGTACTGCAGGTCGGAGCCGTAGAACATGTTCAACGCGTCGGTGGGCGAGCAGATCATCGGCTCGCCACGGCGGTTAAGCGAGGTGTTGAGCGACACGCCGTTGCCGGTGAGTTTCTCCAGCTCGAGCATCATGTCGTAGTAGCGCGGGTTGTATTCGCGCTTGAGCACCTGGGCGCGCGAGGTGCCGTCTTCGTGCACGACTTCGCCAACGCGAGTCTTCCACTCTTCGTTGACTTCGAAGGTGAAGGTCATAAACGGGCTCGGGTGATCGACCTTGAGCATCTGCGGGCCGACGGTATCGAGCATCGACGGGCAAAAGGGGCGCCAGCGCTCGCGGAACTTGATCTGCTCGTTGATCCGATCCGCCACGCCCGGCACGCTCGGGCAGCCGATGATCGAGCGACCGCCGAGGGCGCGCGGGCCGAACTCCATACGGCCCTGGAACCAGGCCACCGGGTTGGCGTCGACCATGATCTTGGCGATGCGCTGCGGCATATTGTCGATGCGTTTGAACACCGGTTTGCTTGGGTGGCGCACGCAGGCGGCGATCACGTCTTCGTTGGAGTAGGACGGGCCGAGGTAGACGTGCTCCATCTTCTCCACCGGCACGCCGCGCTGGTGCGAGATGTAAGCGGCAGCACCCACTGCGGTACCGGCGTCGCCGGAAGCCGGTTGAACGAACAGCTCCTTCACATCATCGCGAGCGATGATCTTCTGGTTGAGTTTGACGTTCAGCGCGCAGCCGCCGGCGAAGGCGATTTTGCCGGTCTCGCGGATGATGTCCCCCAGGTAGTGCTCCATCATCTGCAGCGCCAGCTTCTCGAACAGCGCCTGCATGCTGGCGGCGTAGTGGATGTACGGGTCGTCGGCGATATCGCCCTGGCGCTTGGGCCCCAGCCACTCGATCAGCTTCTTGGAGAAGTAGAAGCCCTTGCCGTTTTCTTTATAGCGGCGCAGGCCGATAACGTTGGCGTACTCGGTGTTGATGATCAGCTCACCATTTTCGAACGTGGCCAGGCGCGAGAAATCGTACTTGCTAGCATCGCCATAAGGGGCCATGCCCATCACCTTGAACTCGCCATCGAGCATCTCGAAACCGAGGAACTCGGTGATCGCACCGTACAGGCCGCCGAGCGAATCCGGGTCGAAAAACTCTTTGATCTTGTGGATCTTGCCGTTCTCGCCGTAGCCGAAGAAGGTGGTGGCGTACTCGCCCTTGCCGTCGATGCCGAGGATCGCGGTCTTCTCGGTAAAGCCCGAGCAGTGGTAGGCACTGGCGGCGTGGGCCAGGTGGTGCTCGACCGGCTCGATCTTGACCTTCTTCAGATCGAAACCGAGCTGTTGCAGGCACCATTGAATGTGCTTGTAGTAGCGCTTGTAACGGCGATTGCCCATCAGAATCGCATCAAGCGCGCGGTCCGGCGCATACCAGTAGCGCTTTGCGTACTGCCAGCGAGCCTTCTCGAAGATGCTGATTGGTGCAAACGGAATCGCCACCACATCGACGTCGGCAGGTTTGATTCCGGCCTGTTCCAGACAGAACTTGGCCGATTCGTAGGGCATGCGGTTTTTCGCGTGCTTGTCGCGCACAAAGCGCTCTTCTTCGACGGCCGCGATCAGTTTGCCGTCGATATACAGGGCGGCGGAAGGGTCATGGCTAAGGGCGCCGGACAGGCCGAGAATGGTCAGTGCCACTGGTTTTGCCTCTTTTAGTCTGCTGAGCCGACGGCGGGCGTCAGCGGAATACGTTGGTTGAGCAACTGGTGCAGCGACGAATCGGCAGGCCAGTTACGCAGAAAACGAGCGCGGTCGCGGGCATAAGCCTTGGCGAAACTGCGCGCACTGCGGTGTTGCTGCATGGCGTCTAGGTCGATAAGGGACCAGTGGCCAGGAGCCTCATCCCGCCCTTCAATCCAAAGCAGATTGTGCCCCTTGAAATCGCCATGGCTGATGCGCTCGCGCAGCAAGGCGGCGAACAAACGATCCAGTGCCAACAGGTCGCTTTCCGGGGGTGCTCCGTCTTGGAACGCCTGAAAGCGCGCGATTATATCCTGCCCACCGCAGTATTCGGTAATCAGGTAGGCCCGCCCGCGCAGCCAGCACCATCGCCGCTCTAGCACGGCCAATGGCTGCGGGGTGGCGATGCCCAACAACTGCAGGCGGTTGCCTTCAACCCAACTGTGCCAGGCGCGACTGGGTCGCCAGAAGCGTTTGAGCCAATGAGCCAGGTTTTTGATGTTGTAACGCTTGACCACCAGCGGCCGGCTTTGCAACTGCACTTGTGCCACGGTGGCCGCACCGCCGGTTTTGTAGATATGGCCCTGCTCGGTAAGCAGATCCAGGTTATCCAACAGCGGCTGCAGCTCGGCCTGGTTGTCGCGACGCACCACTTGCAGGCCGAACGCACCGATTTTTGCAGCGAATAGGCTGCAGTCGCGGGCAACCTTGCGCAGATAATCGCGCATACGCCATTTGCGTACCTTGTCCACTTCCTTGAGCAACGCCTCCAGGGGCAACGCATGCTCACCGTTGGCCAGCAGGTAATGCACCAGCAGCTCTTCGATAAAGGGCGCCAACTCGGCTGGGAGCTGGGCAAAGAACACCCCAAGGTTTTCCAGCACCTTGCCGCGTGACAGTGGCTGGCCGGCCATTTCGACCTGCACACCACCACCGTCGATAACGAAGAGCTGGCCGTTATGCCGCAGCAGGTTGTCCAGATGCAGATCGGCCTGCCACAGTCCTTTGGCGTGCATCTGCGCGATGCTAACCAACGCATCGGCCAACACCGCCTGCTGATCAGCACTCAACAGCAGCTGGCCTTCCACGGCGCGCCAGGCATCCCACAGGCTCTCTGCGCCACCCAAATACTCGAACAGTAGCCAGCCACCCTCACCTTCACGCAACCCCTCCGCCAGCAACTGCGGCGTATTCAACCCCTGCTCGGCCAGCAGGCGCGCACCATCACGCTCGCGCTGAAAATGGCGCGCGGCCTTGTCACCGACCAGCAACTTGGCCAGTACAGGCCGGCCGCGCCATTCGGCCTGGGCAACATAACGCTGCCCGGGCAACACACGCAGCAGCCGTTGCAGAGTCAGTTCAGCCGAGCCCGCTGCATCAGCCAACTCGATGATCAGCGGCAATGCTGGCGAGCGCCCTGCCTGACGAAGCCCCGCCACGTTCATCGACGTGCCACCTTGTGACGACTGCGCGCACCGAGGCGCGCACTCCAATCAGCGAGACCAGCACCCCCCGTAAGATAGGCCGTCAGTAGCACGCGAACGTCTGCCTCACTCCACACACTGGTGCGGCGCAAGAGTGGCTCCAGGTCCTTTACCCGATCACGCTGACCGAACAACAGCGGACGGGTTTTCTCCAGGTCAATCAACTGCGCGTCGAAGCCGATAGCGGTCTCGCGCAGAAAAATATGCTTGGGGTAAAAGCAGCCGTGCATCTGCCCTGCCTGGTGCAGACGCCGCGCCAGCTCACCGCAGGCCTTGAGAATCGCCACACGACGGGTCTCGTCGAGTGCGGCCCAGCCGGTTAACCAGGCATCCAGATCCTGCCAGCCATCCAGGGCGCGGGTCAGCAGCACCGCACGACGCTCACCCGGCAATTTACGCTCGGCAAAAAACGCCGCCTGCAACGCGGGAATGCCCAGCGCCGCATAACGTTGAATATTGCGAAATTCGCGGGTAAAGGTTGGCTCACCAAAGGGATGCAGCGGGCTACGAGTCAGATGATTACTCTGCCGCTTGAGGTAAAACGCTGCTTCGCCCAAATCCAGCCGATACACACTGCTCCAACCACCGCGCTCGGTATTGGGCTCATCCACCGCTTCAAGTTGCAGCGCCCATAACGCGCCGAAGCTGGTCAGCCCATACCGCTCAAGCAAGGCGCGATCCTGCGCCGCAATAAAGTCGCTCATTCCCTGCCCTCGAAAAACTTCACGATCTGTCGCACCCGCCGCTTGTCCTTACAGCTCAAGCGCTCATGCCCGCAATACTGCAAGTAGAAACGCAGGCGCTGGCTGCGCGACAACTTGTACTTGGCAATCTTATCCAGGCAGGCCAAGTCCTTGATAATGCGGTAACGCAGAAGCGGCCCCCACCAGAATGAGCCGGTCGGGCAGTCAATAAAAAACAGCTTTCCCTGGTCATTGACCAGCAGGTTGCGCCACTTCAGATCGTTATGGGTGAAGTGATGATCGTGCAACACACGTGTTGAACGTGCCAATTGGCAACTGACAGAGCCTACCCAAGCGCTATCACGCAAGCGCGGGTCATCCCGCTCAGCCAACAGTGCAAGATCCTCGGTGCGATCCAGCTCACGAGTAATCAAAGCACCGCGCACAAATGTGCCCAGACGCCGCTCCAATCCGTAGCAGACAATCGGCGCCGTAGGGATGCCCCACTTGGCGAAATTCTTCAGGTTCTGCCATTCGGCTTTAACCCGAGGCCGACCGATATAGCGGCGTAAGCCTTTCCCCGCACCCCGGTATCGCTTGACGTAATAGCGCACACCGCCGCGCTCGACACGAATGACTTCGGATAGTGGGTCTTTAGTCAGACGCTCCCCTTGCAAGGCGAACACTGCATCCAAATCACCGAAGTCAGCAGATAGCGCCTGGTACTGCGGATCGAGAGTCCAACCCGCCATCACAGCGCATCCCCATAACGCTGTTTGCGCGCATACAGCGCATCCGCCTTGCGCTCAAGCCATGCCAGCAGCGCGTGCTCGGCGCTGAGCGCCTGACGCAATGGCTGCTGCCCTTTCAGTACAGCAAAATAAGTGCTCAGAAAACGCAGCTTGTCGCGCTTAGTCAGGCCGATATCCAGCACGGAGAAATACAGCGCGGCCAGGTCCTTGTTGCGCCAGCGCAGGGGCAGTTGGCTGCGTACTTGGGCGCGGTGCAGGTCGATCACGGACAGGCGAAAATCATCGGCGGTTACCGGCTTATCGGTGTGCAGCAGAAAGTGGCAGATATAGCAGTCGCGGTGGTTGACCCCCGCGCGGTGCATGCTGCCGACCATGTTCGCCACTTCCTTGATCAGCGCCCATTTGAGCCGTGGCTCGGGCGGTTGTTGCGCCCAGTTCAGGCTGAGTTGCTCGAGGTCGGTGGTCGGCGCCAGTTCTTCGGTGACGATAAAGGAATGCTGCGCTGCCGGGTTGCTGCCGCGCTCGCCATAGGCCACGGCGGTCATGGTGGCGACACCGACCTCAGTCAGGCGCTGAATGGCTTGCCATTCCTGTCGCGCACCGAGCACCGGCAGTTTGGCGGTGAGCAGGTTCTTGACGATTTCGCCCCAGCCGATGCCACGGTGAATCTTGACGAAGTAACCGCGCCCATCGACTTCGGTGCGCAGCGTGCGGCGGCCTTCCAGCTCGCGATAAACCTGGCCTTGCAGGGCCTCGACCGCGACAAAGGGGTCCTTGCCGGCCCAAAGGGTTTTGAACGGATCGTTGAGGGTCAGGTGCATGGGAACTTCCTGTAGGAGCCAGCTTGCCGGCGATCCAGGCAGCACAAGAGCATCGCCAGCAAGCTGGCTCCTACAACACACAGAGCTCTCATACGCGCTTCTCCATCAGGATCACATCAGCTGCGTGTTGCGGCATGGAGTACAGGTCGGCACTGTCGGCATAGGCCAGACCGTTGCGGCTCCAGAACGCACGGCGCTGATCGTCGGCCAGCATATCGGCGAGCAGGTGATTGAGCTTGTCCTGCTCGAAAGGACTAGCCAACACCCGCCCGGCATCCGCTTCGGCGATGTAGTGGGCATAGCCACAGACATCCGTCACCAGCACCGGCAAGCCGGAGACCAGCGCCTCCAGCAATACGGTACCGGTGTTTTCGTTGTAGGCCGGATGGATCAGCAGATCAGCACCCAGCAGGAAACGCGGAATATCACTGCGCCCTTTGAGAATCTGCACCTGATCGGACACGCCCAACGCTTTAGCCTGCAACTGGAACGAACGCGGATCGTCCTGGCCGATGGCGATCAACCGGGTGCGCTGTTTTAGCTCGCGCGGCAAAGCAGCCAGGGCCTTGAGGCTGCGATCCAGGCCCTTGGTTTTGAAGCCAGAACCTATCTGCACCAGCAGCAGGTCGTTATCCGCCAGCTTGAACTCGGCGCGGAACTCGGCGCGAATCTCGGCGGCATTGACCGGCGCGCGGCGGTCCTGAGCGATGCCGGGTGGCAGCAGGTGAAAGCGCTGCCGCGGGGTGTGGTAATGCTTGATAAACAGCGGCTGCTGCACTTCGGAGATCATCAGAATCTCGGTTTTCGACTCAGGCGCGAACACCGCCCGCTCGTAATCTGCGAAGTGTTTGTAACGGCCCCAGCGCTTGTAGATCGGCGCGCGCAGGGTCTGCGCTTTATCTTCATAGCAGCCATCGGCGGCGTAGTAGACATCCAGGCCGGGCATTTTGTTGAAGCCGATTACCCGATCCACCGGGCGCTTGGCCAGATCGGCCTCGACCCAGGCTGTGAGTTTTTCATTGCGTTTGTGGTTGAACAGCGCCTTGACCGGCACGACCACCACGTCGAATCCCGCAGGCACTTCGCCTTCCCAAATCGGTGTGTAAACGCGAACGGCATGGCCGCGCGCCTGGCACTCCAGGGCGATGCGCATAAAGTCGCGCTGCAGGCCGCCGAAGGGGAAGTATTTGTAGAGAATAAAAGCGAGCTGCATCAGACGACATCCTCGGCCAGCAACAGGGCCTGCAATTGCGTAGCCACGCGTTCGGCATCTAGACCGTCGAAGCAGGGCTTGTGGCGATCACCCAAGCCAGCATTCGGCCCGGTGGCGCACAGGTGCACCTGACCACGACCATAGGCACCCACGCGCCCCGGTAGGGTTGGGCCATACAGGGAAATACTCGGCACATCCAACGCAGCGGCCAGGTGGCCAAGACCGGTATCCACCGCCACGCAGGCACTGGCCCCGGCGATAACCTTAGCCACACCAGCAAGATTTAATTTGGGCAGCACTGCGGCGTTTTCAATGCCGGCAGCAATCCGTTCGGCGCGCGCCTTCTCGGCTTCATTGCCCCAGGGCAGACGCACGGCCCAGCCCTGCGCACTCATCTGCTCGGCCAGCTCGCGCCAGTCGGCTTCCGGCCAGTGCTTACTCGGCCAGGTGGTGCCATGCAGAAACAGCACATAGGGTTGTGACGACTGATCCGCCAGCTGCGCACGATTAAGGCCGTAGTCACCAACACCGGCCGGCAGCGCATAGCCCAGCGCCTGGGCGAATAGCTGACGGGTACGTTCGAGCGCGTGCTGGTCGCGCGGCACAGCATAGGCACAGTTATAGAAGCGACTGGCCAGTGGCTCGCGGGCGGAATCACGATCAAGACCAGCAATCGGCGCCTTGACGTAACGGGTCAGCCAGGCACTTTTCAGCAGACCCTGAGCATCAATCACCAAGTCATATTTGGTTTCGCCGAGACGTTGCTTAAAGCGCTTCCACTCACCCTTTTTAAAGGTTTGCCAGAGGTGCTTGCGCCAGCGGCGAATGGCCACCGGGATCACCTGCGCCACGGCGGGGTGCCAGGCCGGGATCTCGGCAAAACCCTCCTCCACCACCCAGTCGAACTGAATGCCAGGAATCGCCCGCACCGCATCGGTCAGCGCTGGCAGGGTGTGCACCACATCGCCCAGCGAAGAGGTCTTGATCAACAGTACCCGCAAGCTATTCAACCTCAACCGGGTCGCTGACCAGGCGATCCAGCGCCTCGATCACCGGGCGCGGCTTGAGCTGGCCCAGGCAGTTGTAATGACCGAAGCGACAGGTGCGCTCGAAGCACGGGCTGCATTCCAGACCCAGGCGGACAATCTCCACCTGCTCGGCCAGCGGCGGGGTAAAGCCCGGCGAGGTCGAGCCGTAGACAGCCACCAGCGGACGATTTAGCGCAGCGGCCACATGCATCAGCCCGGAGTCATTCGACACCACGGCACCGGCAGCGGACAGCAGGTCAATGGCCTCAGCCAGACTGGTTTCCCCGGCCAGATTTACCGCCTCCTCACGCAGGCCGGGAATCAGTCGGCTGCGAATGTCCTCACCGACCGGGTGATCATTCTTCGAACCGAAAATCCACACCTGCCAGCCGGCGCGGATCTTCAGCTCTGCGACTTTGGCGTAATGCTCGCTCGGCCAGCGCTTGGCTTCACCGAACTCGGCCCCTGGGCACAGCGCCAGCACCGGACGATCCAGGCTCAGGCCGAACTTGGCCAGGGCGGCGTCGCGACTCTGCGCGTCGATCTGCAAGGCCGGGCGCGGATAAGGCTGCGGCAATGCAGCGCCGGGCTCGAAAGCCAGGGCCATAAAGCGCTCGATCATCAGCGGGTAGCGGTCTTTGTCCAGCGTGCGGATGTCGTTGAGCAGGCCGTAGCGCAGCTCACCCTTCCAGCCGGTACGCTTGGGGATACCGGCGAAAAACGGCACTAATGCGGACTTTAGCGAATTAGGCAGCAGAATCGCCTGATCATACTGGCCCGCCAGGGATTTGCCGATCTTGCGCCGCGTGGCCAGCTGCAGCACGCCGTGACCGAGCGGAAAGCTCAGGGCCTGACGCACTTCAGGCATGCGTTCGAGAATCGGCCGGCTCCACTCGGGGGCCAGCACATCGATCTCGCAGCCGGGGTGGCGCTGCTGCAGACACTGGAACAGCGTCTGCGCCATCACCATGTCACCCACCCAGCTGGGGCCAACGATCAGTATTTTCATGCCAATTCCAGAAACGACCAAGGAGGCTTTCGCCTCCCGGACAGACTTAACGCTCAGCCCAGCCTTTGTCGCGTGATGGGTATCGCTGCGCTCAACCCATCCTACGAAGCAGGCGGCTTATTTGACCAGGGTGCGCCACTCGGCGTGGGCATCGGTTTTACCGGTGACCAGATCGAAATAAGCGGTTTGCAGCTTCTCAGTGATCGGTCCGCGACGGCCTGCGCCGATCTGGCGGCCATCGACTTCGCGGATCGGCGTGACTTCGGCGGCAGTACCAGTAAAGAAGGCTTCATCGGCGATATACACCTCATCGCGGGTGATGCGCTTCTCGACCACGTCCAAGCCATGCTCGGCCGCCAACGTCAAAATGGTGTTGCGGGTGATTCCGTTGAGGCACGAGGTCACTTCCGGGGTGTAGATCACGCCATTCTTGACCAGGAAGATATTCTCCCCTGAGCCTTCGGCCACGTAGCCTTCCGGGTCTAGCAGCAGGGCTTCATCGGCACCACCGGAGATGGCTTCCTGCAGGGCCAGCATCGAGTTGATGTAGTTGCCGTTGGCCTTGGCGCGGGTCATCGAGATGTTGACGTGGTGGCGGGTAAAGGAGCTGGTGCGCACCTTGATACCGACCTGCAGGGCTTCGTCGCCCATATAGGCGCCCCAGCTCCAGGCTGCCACTATCACCTGGGTTTTCAGGCCACTGGCGCGCAGGCCCATGGCTTCAGATCCGTAGAACACCATCGGGCGGATATAGGCGCTTTCCAGGGTGTTCTCACGCACGGCGGCGCGGGTGGCTTCGTTGATCTCGTCTTTGCTGAACGGAATCTTCATGCCCATGATATGGGCCGAGTCGAACAGGCGGTCGGTGTGCGCTTGCAGGCGGAAAATCGCCGTGCCTTGCGGGGTGTTGTAGGCGCGCACGCCTTCAAACACGCCCATGCCGTAGTGCAGGGTATGGGTCAGCACGTGGGTGGTCGCATTGCGC
Organism: Pseudomonas sp. C7.1; assembly: GCF_056312395.1. Lineage (NCBI taxonomy): Bacteria > Pseudomonadati > Pseudomonadota > Gammaproteobacteria > Pseudomonadales > Pseudomonadaceae > Pseudomonas > Pseudomonas sp. C7.1. The sequence goes on from NZ_JBWDTL010000003.1 coordinate 3,233,963, forward strand.
CACGGCACCAGCTCGCCGTCATACCAGATCACGCCATCACGATCGGCCATCGACATAATTGCCTGCTCCTCAAACTCGATTGGTACAACATTGGCCGGCCACCCTGGGTGCCCGGCATCCTTATAGTCAGCTCAGCTTGCTTCAGCTCAAACCCAGTTCCTGCCAGATGCGCATCACCGTACGCCGCTCATCGGCAAACTGCTCACCGCTGACCACCCCTGGCTGCTTTTGCAGAGCCTGGCGGTGCGCCACCGAGCGGTAGGCCTTGTAGATGTCCTGCAGCAAGCGGGCATCTTCACCCGGCAGCAAGCCGACCCGTTCCAGCCCTTCCAGAATGCGAATATTGTCTGTGAACTCAAGCAATTCCGGGTACTGGCGCGACCAGGCAAGGGCCGCGTATTGCACCATAAATTCAATATCGACGATACCACCGGCGTCCTGCTTGAGGTCGAACAGTGCGGCGGCCTCGAAGGCATTCGCTGCGGTGCCAGCCGCCGTGGCCTTGCTGCCGAGGTTGTCGCGCATCTTCGCGCGCATCTCGCTGACTTCACTGCGCAGCGTGGCCAGATCGCGCTCACGGCCCAACACGCCGGCGCGCACAGCCTCGAAGGCCTTGCCGACCCGCGCACAGCCGACCAGCACCCGCGCCCGCACCAACGCCTGATGCTCCCAGGTCCAGGCCTCGCCCTGCTGATAGCGCTCGAAGGCGCCCAGTGAGCTGACTAACAACCCTGCCGCACCGGACGGGCGCAGGCGCATATCCACTTCGTAAAGCTGACCGGAGTTGGTTTGGGCGGTCAGCAGATGAATGACGCGCTGGCCTAAACGATTGAAGAACTGCGCGCCGTCGATGGATTTTGCTCCATCGGTCTCCGCATTCGGGTCGCCGTCGTGGATAAACACCAGGTCGAGATCTGAACCATGGCCCAGCTCGATGCCGCCGACCTTGCCGTAGCCGACAATCACAAAATCCGGATCGCAGATGCTGCCGTCGGCGCGGCGTGGCGCGCCGTATTTGCTCACCGTATGGCGCCAGGCCAGGGCTAGCACTTGGTCGAGAATCGCCTCGGCCAGCCAGGTCAGATAGTCCGATACGTTCATCAACGGCAGGGTGCCGGCAATTTCCGAGGCGGCTACACGCAGTCGGTGCGCCAGCTTGAAGTGGCGCAGCGCCTCCATCTGCTGCTCCAGATCCTCTTCGGGAATACGCATCAGCCGTTCACGTAGCTCGGCAGCCAGCTCGGGGGCCAGCGGCGGTTTGAACAGCCGCCCTTCATTAAGTAACTCATCGAGCAGCAGCGGGAAGCGGGTGATCTGCTCGGCAATCCACGGGCTGGCCCCACACAGGGTGAGCAGGCGCTGCAGCGCGCTGGGATTTTCCGTGAGTAGCACCAGGTAGGCCGAACGCCGGGCCACGGCTTCGATCAGCGGCAGTACGCGCTCCAGCACCAGATCCGGATTTTCATGCTCCACCGCCTGCGCCAGCAGGCGCGGGATAAAGGCATCCAGACGCTCGCGACCGAGACGCTGCATGGCGCGCACCTGATTGCCGTTGCGCAGCCCAGCCAGACGCTGCCAGGCCGATTGCGGCGCGGCAAAGCCGGCCTCGGCCAACTGCCGGCACGCGGCCTCTTCGTCCTGCACATCCTCCCAGAGCGGCAACCACTCGCAGCCCACGGCCTCTTCAACCGGCTCGCCGCCTTCCTCTTCATCAGGGTCGGCGATCACCTGGCGGAAGTGCCAGTCAACCCGCCCACGCCAGTGCATCAGTCGGTCATGGAAGGCCTGCCAGCTGTCGAAGCCCATAATAAAGGCCACACGCGCGCGGCCCTGATCGTTGTCCGGGAGCATCTGCGTCTGCCGGTCATCAATGGCCTGCAGCGCATGCTCGGCGTAACGCAAAAAGGCATAGCCGTCGCGCAATTCATCGGTCACCGCCGCCGGCAAGTAACCCTGATCACGCAGGGTATTGAGTACCGCAAACAGCGAGCGCTGCTGCAGGCTGAGGTCGCGTCCGCCGTGAATCAGCTGGAAAGCCTGGGCGATAAACTCCACCTCGCGGATGCCGCCAGAACCCAGCTTGATATTCTCGGCCATGCCCTTGCGCCGCACCTCCTGCTGAATCAGCTGCTTCATCCCACGCAGCGCTTCAATGGCCGAGAAATCCAGATAACGCCGGTAGACGAACGGCCGCAGCATCTCCAGCAGCTGCGCACCGGCGACCTGATCGCCGCCAACCACCCGCGCCTTGATCATCGCGTAGCGTTCCCAATCGCGCCCTTGATCCTGGTAGTACTGCTCGAGCGCATTGAAGCTGAACACCAGCGAACCGGAAGAGCCGTAAGGGCGCAGGCGCATATCGGTGCGGAAGACGAAGCCGTCGACGGTGATCATGTCCAGCGCCTTGATCAACTTCTGGCCGAGGCGGATAAAGAATTCCTGATTATCCAGCGGGCGCTTCACCCCTTCGGTTTCGCCGCCTTCGGGGTAACCGAAGATCAGGTCGATGTCCGACGACAGGTTCAGCTCATGGGCGCCCAACTTGCCCATACCCAGCACCACCATATGCTGCGCCTGGCCACTGAGCCGACCAATGGGCGTACCGAACTGCGTGCAATGGCCTGGATAAAGCCACTGATAGGCCAGGTCGATACAGGCATCGGCGAGCTCGGACAGGTCGCGACAGGTTTCGATCAGGTCGGCCTGGCGACTGATATCGCGCCAGATGATGCGCAGCTGCTGGCGGTTGCGAAAACGCCGCAAGCGACGCCCCAGCTCATCGTCATCGGCGCACTTCTCCAGCGCCTGGGCCAATTGGCCACGCAGTTCGCCTGCCACCAGGCTGCGCTCCAGTTCACCGCTGGCGGCCAGATCGAGCAGCATCTGCGGGTCGCGCAGGCTTTGCTGCACCACGAAATCACTGGCGGCGCCCACCCGCTGCAACGTCTCAAGTCGCGCGCTCGGCCAGCTCGCGAAAGCCGCAGCCGCCTCGCTGGGGAGACTGGCAAATACGTGCAGCAGGGACTGCTCGGCACGCAGTGCAAGGGGTGACAAGGCAGCAGGCAAAGAGGCCAGCGCGGGCAGGCTCATGGTCTATCCTTTTTAGCGATCTGTCAGTGCAGCGATCATGGATGGCACCGCCCACTCTGTAGCGGGTCGAATCACTGGCAGAAAAATAATTGTAGTTTTACTACCAAAGATTGTATCCAAAAGGCTGAAATCGGCGCCAGAATGTAGTAAAACTACACGCGGCCGGTCCTACCCCCGGTCAATCCAAGAATTCACGCGGCCACTCACGAAGTCGGCCACGAACCCTGGCCTCCGATTCTGGAAGCCTTTGAGCCCTGGAGCAAGCCATGCAAGACCTCGATCCCGTCGAAACCCAGGAATGGCTGGACGCCCTTGAGTCCGTCCTCGATAACGAGGGTGAAGACCGCGCACATTACCTGATGACCCGTATGGGCGAGCTGGCCACCCGCAGTGGCTCACAGCTGCCGTATGCGATCACCACGCCCTACCGCAACACCATCCCGCTGACCCACGAAGCACGCATGCCTGGCGACCTGTTTATGGAACGCCGCATTCGCTCGCTGGTGCGCTGGAATGCGTTGGCCATGGTGATGCGCACCAACCTGAAAGATTCGGACCTGGGTGGCCACATCTCCAGCTTCGCGTCCTCGGCGACCCTGTATGACATCGGCTTCAACTACTTCTTCCAGGCGCCTACCGAAGAGCACGGCGGCGATCTGATCTTCTTCCAGGGCCACGCCTCCCCCGGCGTTTACGCCCGTGCCTTTATGGAAGGCCGCATCACCGAAGAGCAGATGAACAACTTCCGCCAGGAAGTCGATGGCCAAGGCCTGTCGTCCTACCCTCACCCCTGGCTGATGCCAGACTTCTGGCAGTTCCCGACCGTATCCATGGGTCTGGGCCCGATTCAGGCGATCTACCAGGCGCGCTTTATGAAGTACCTGGAAGCGCGCGGCTTTATCCCGGCCGGCAAGCAGAAGGTCTGGTGCTTTATGGGCGACGGCGAGTGCGACGAGCCGGAATCCCTCGGCGCGATCTCCCTGGCGGGCCGCGAGAAACTGGACAACCTAATCTTCGTCATCAACTGCAACCTGCAGCGCCTCGACGGCCCAGTGCGCGGCAACGGCAAGATCATCCAGGAACTCGAAGGCGTGTTCCGTGGCGGTGGCTGGAACGTCAACAAGGTCGTGTGGGGCCGCTTCTGGGACCCGCTGCTGGCCAAGGACGTCGACGGCATCCTGCAGCGTCGTATGGACGAAGTCATCGACGGCGAGTACCAGAATTACAAGGCTAAGGACGGCGCGTTCGTCCGTGAGCACTTCTTCAACTCGCCGGAACTCAAGGCGATGGTCGCCGACCTGTCCGATGACGAGATCTGGAAGCTCAACCGTGGCGGTCACGACCCGTACAAGATGTATGCGGCCTACCACCAGGCGGTCAACCACAAGGATCAGCCGACTGTGATCCTGGCCAAAACCGTCAAGGGTTATGGCACCGGCGCCGGTGAAGCGAAGAACACCGCGCACAACACCAAGAAGGTCGATGTCGACAGCCTCAAGCAGTTCCGCGACCGTTTCGACATTCCGGTCAAAGACGACGAGCTGGAAAACCTGCCGTTCATCAAGCCAGAAGAAGGCAGCGCCGAAGCCCGTTACCTGAGCGAGCGCCGCGCAGCCCTCGGTGGTTTCGTACCGCAGCGTCGGGCCAAGAGCTTCAGCATCCCAACGCCGCCGCTGGACACCCTCAAGGCCATCCTCGACGGCTCGGGCGACCGTGAAATCTCCACCACCATGGCCTTCGTGCGCATCCTCGCGCAGCTGGTCAAGGACAAGGACATCGGCTCGCGCATCGTCCCGATCATCCCGGACGAAGCCCGCACCTTCGGCATGGAAGGCATGTTCCGTCAGCTCGGTATCTACTCCTCGGTCGGCCAGCTGTATGAGCCGGTGGATAAAGACCAAGTGATGTTCTACCGCGAGGACAAGAAGGGCCAGATCCTCGAAGAAGGCATCAACGAAGCCGGCGCCATGAGCTCCTTCATCGCCGCCGGCACCTCGTACTCCAGCCACAACCAGCCGATGCTGCCGTTCTACATCTTCTATTCGATGTTCGGTTTCCAGCGTATTGGCGACCTGGCCTGGGCCGCTGGCGACAGCCGCACCCGAGGCTTTTTGATCGGCGGCACCGCCGGGCGTACCACGCTGAACGGCGAAGGCCTGCAACACGAGGACGGCCACAGCCACCTGCTGGCAGCGACCATCCCCAACTGCCGCACCTATGATCCGACCTACGGCTACGAGCTGGCGGTGATCATTCAGGACGGCATGAAGAAGATGACCGAGCAGCAACAGGACGTCTTCTACTACATCACCGTGATGAACGAGTCCTACCAGCAGCCGTCCATGCCGGCCGGTATCGAGGAAGGCATCATCAAGGGCATGTACTTGCTCGAAGAGGACAAGAAGGAAGCCGCGCACCACGTGCAGCTCCTCGGGTCCGGCACCATCCTGCGCGAAGTGCGCGAAGCAGCGAAGATCCTGCGTGACGAGTTCAACGTCGCGGCAGACGTCTGGAGCGTGACCAGCTTCAACGAACTGCGCCGTGACGGCCTGGCCGTGGAGCGCAGCAACCGCCTGCACCCGGGCCAGAAGCCCAAGCAGACCTACGTGGAAGAGTGCCTGAGCGGCCGTAAAGGTCCAGTCATCGCCTCCACCGACTATATGAAGCTGTTCGCCGAACAAATTCGTCAGTGGGTCCCGAGCAAAGAGTTCAAGGTGCTCGGCACTGACGGTTTCGGCCGCAGTGACAGCCGTAAGAAGCTGCGTCACTTTTTCGAAGTAGACCGCAACTGGGTCGTGCTGGCTGCGCTCGAAGCGCTGGCTGACCGAGGTGATATCGAGCCGAAAGTGGTGGCCGAAGCCATCGTCCGGTTCGGCATCGACCCGGACAAACGCAACCCACTGGACTGCTAAGGAGACGCACTGTGAGCGAATTAATCCGCGTACCCGACATCGGTGGTGGTGAGGGTGAAGTCATCGAACTGATGGTGAAGGTCGGTGATCGTATCGAAGCCGACCAGAGCATCCTGACGCTCGAATCGGACAAGGCCAGCATGGAAGTACCGGCCCCCAAGGCTGGCGTGATCAAGAGCCTGAAAGTGAAGCTGGGCGACCGCCTGAAAGAAGGCGACGACATGCTCGAACTGGAAGTCGAAGTCGACAGCGCCGCCGCTCCGGCGCCTGCAGCCGCACCGACTGAAGCGCCAAAAGCCGCTGCAGCGCCTGCGCCGGCTGCTGAACCTGCTGCGCCCGCCGCTACGGCCACCAGCAGCGTGCAGGACGTGCATGTGCCGGATATCGGCTCGGACGGCAAAGCCAAGGTCATCGAAATCCTGATCAAGGTCGGCGACACGGTCGACGTCGACCAGTCGCTGATCACCCTGGAGTCGGACAAGGCCAGCATGGAAATTCCCTCGCCGGCTGCCGGCGTGGTGGAAAGCATCAGCGTCAAACTGGAGGACGAAGTCGGCACCGGCGACTTTATCCTCAAGCTGAAAGTCGCAGGCACAGCAGCTCCGGCCGCTACGGCCCCAACTGCGGCAGCTGCACCTGCAAGTGATGTACACAAGGTGCCAGCCGGCGCGCATCCGGCGGTCGCCGCTGAAGTCAGCGCGATTGCCTCACTGGCTGCAGCAGCCGCCAGCGTTACCGCAGCACCCAAGCGTGATGGCGCCAAAGTGCACGCTGGCCCGGCCGTGCGCCTGTTGGCGCGTGAGTTGGGTGTTGAGCTGTCAGCCTTAGTAGGCACCGGGCCGAAAGGCCGCGTGCTCAAGGAGGACGTGCAGGCGTACGTCAAAGCGATGATGCAGAAGGCCAAGGAAGCACCGGCTGCCGGCGCAACCGGCGGCGCCGGTATCCCACCGATCCCGGTGGTGGACTTCAGCAAATTTGGTGAAATCGAAGAAGTGGCGATGACCCGCCTGATGCAGGTCGGCGCCAACAACCTGCATCGCAGCTGGCTAAACGTGCCACACGTGACCCAGTTCGATTCGGCCGATATCACCGAGCTGGAAGCCTTCCGCGTCGCGCAGAAAGCCGTGGCGGAAAAAGCCGGGGTCAAACTCACCGTGCTGCCGCTGCTGCTCAAGGCCTGCGCCTTCCTGCTCAAGGAACTGCCGGACTTCAACAGCTCGCTCGCGCCGAGCGGCAAGGCGATCATCCGCAAGAAGTACGTGCACATCGGTTTTGCCGTGGACACCCCGGATGGCCTGCTAGTACCGGTAATCAAAAACGTCGACCAGAAAAGCCTGCTACAGCTGGCTGCCGAAGCCGCCGCGCTGGCGGAAAAAGCGCGCAGCAAAAAGCTGTCGGCTGATGACATGCAGGGCGCCTGCTTCACCATCTCCAGCCTCGGCCACATTGGCGGCACCGGCTTTACGCCGATCGTCAACGCGCCGGAAGTGGCGATTCTCGGTGTGAGCAAGGCCACCATCCAGCCGGTCTGGGATGGCAAAGCCTTCCAGCCCAAGCTGATGCTGCCGCTGTCGCTGTCCTACGACCACCGGGTGATCAATGGCGCCGCTGCGGCGCGCTTCACCAAACGCCTGGGTGACGTACTGGCGGACATCCGCACCATGCTGCTGTAACGCAACAACTTTCGAGCAGCCACGCTCGTACCCTCAACCCCGCCCCTTCAGGCGGGGTTTTTAGCTTTACAGCAGCGGCAAAAAATGAGGACGGCGATCAGCCTTTTTGCAGATTACGAATCAGAAAGCTCAGGGCCTTGGCCAGTTCGGCGGTGCCCTTGTGATCGCGCATGATGGTCAGCATTGGGCTGCCGTCGCTGGGGTTGTGCAGCACGCAGCTGATACCGCTGGTCGGGCACTCGTAACGCACGAAGGGGTCGACACCAAACAGCGGTACGCGCTGGTTACGCACGGCAATATCAGTGCCCTGCTGGCCACGGGTTTCTTCACGCAGCAACAGCTCGCCGGACTCGCCCTGACGCAGCTGATACAGCAGATCCTGACGCTGCGCCTGACCGACCTGATAGGCGGCGCGCAGGGCGTAGGTTTTAAGCAGATCATTGCAATGTGCCAACAGCGCCTGGCGGTCGTTTTGGGTCAGATAAAGGCGCTTGAGTTCGAGCAGATAATTGCCTTGCTCGGCACTGCTCAACCCCGTGTCCGGCTCAGCGGCGAATACCGTTGAGGTGGCCATACAGCTGCTCAGCAGCACTGCGGATATTAGTTCTCTTGTCAGTCGCAATTGCATGATGCACCCTTACCCGACGCTATAAATGAAGTGAGTCGTTTGCCGCTTCAATCAGCATACTGGAAGCCAGCCACTGAATGAAAAGCCATCCCGATGCCGCGAGTCGTTTAGCGGCCGAGGTTGTGACGCAGTTGCCAGTGCCATCGCGCCTTGGCTTGTTGCGTTTCGAGCGCTTGAATGAAGCCAGCTGGGCGCTGCTGTACCTCGACGCAGGCTGCGAACAACAGTTTGGCTTGCCGGCTCACGAACTCTGCTCCCTACTCGATGCGCCCTACGCCAGCCTGATGGAGCCTGCGGTTCGCCACCAACTGCACGACAGCATTGCGCAACAGCTGACTGACCGGCGGCACTACAGCGTGCAGTATCGCCTGCACACCCCGCGCGGCAGCCTGACCCTGATGGAAGTGGGCGAAGCCTTCAAGCAACGCGGACGGCATCTACTGCGCGGCTACCTGCTGGTATTGGACGAGCAGAGCGCCCCTTCGCCACAGACCCTGGAATTTTATGAGCGTAGCCAGGCCGAGCTGCTGGCGCAGCAGCAACGCACACAAGCCCAGCAACAGTTGATCGTCACCCTCGCGCGCCACCATTACGGCGACAGCGATCCCCTGCGTGAAGCCGCCGAGTTGATCAGCAAAAGTGCCTGCGAACTGTATGGCGTCAGCCGTGCCGGCATCTGGAACCTCAATCAACATATGCTGCAATCGGTGGTCCTGTACCAACAGGACCAGGGCCGTCATATCGACCAAGCCGACATTGACGCCAGCCCCTACCCCGCCTACTTACAGGCACTGCACAGCGGCCGCGCCCTGGATGCGCATGATGTGCATCAGGACCCACGCACACGCGAGCTTAGCGATAGTTATTTACGGCCCATGGGCATCACCGCGATGCTCGATGCGGGCATTCGTATCGACGGCGAGGTGGTGGGCGTAGTGTGTATGGAGCACATTGGCCCTGCACGCACCTGGCAACCGGATGAAATTGCTTTTGCCGGCGAACTAGCAGACCAGTACGCCCAAGTGCTGACCAACCAGCAACGCCGCACCGCGACCAATGCCTTGTACCTGTTCCAGCGCGCCGTCGAGCAGAGCTCCAGCGCCTTTATCCTGCTCGACCGTGATGGCCTGGTGGAGTACGTCAATCCGAGCTTTACCGCCATCACCCTGTACAGCGCCAGCGAAGTTCAGGGCCGCCGCCTGTCAGAAATCCCCGCCTTAGAGAACCTCAGCGATCTGCTGTTCGACGCCCGTTCCAGCCTGGCCAAACACAACAGCTGGCAGGGTGAATTCAAGAGCCGCCGCAAGAACCTCGACCCCTACTGGGGGCAACTGTCACTGTCCAAGGTATATGCCGACGATGGCAGCCTGACTCACTACATCGGCATCTACGAAGACGTTACCGCGAGCAAGCAGGCGCAGCAGCATATCGAGCGCCTGGCCTTTCGTGACAACCTCACTGGGCTGGGTAACCGTTACGCCTTTATCCGTTCGCTGGAGCGCCACTTCAGCGAACACCCCGGTAAGCCGATCAGCCTGCTGCTGGTGGATATCGACAACTTCAAGCGGATCAACGACAGCCTCGGCCATCAGACCGGCGACAAACTGCTGGTCAGCCTGGCGCGCCGTTTGCGAAACACCTTGCCCCCCAGCAGCGTGCTGGCGCGCTTTGCCAGCAACGAATTCGCCGTGCTCCTTGAGGCCAACCAGGCCGACAGCCAACTGGTGGCGCAGAAGCTGCTGCACACCCTGGACAAACCCCTATTCGTCGACAACCAACTGATCAGCGTCACCGGCTCCATTGGTCTGGGCTACGCGCCCGAGCACGGTAACGATCCGCAGACCCTAATGAAGCACACCGGCCTGGCCCTGCACAAAGCCAAGGCCAACGGCAAAAATCAGCTGCAGGTATTTACCGACGCGCTCAATGCCGAGGCGCACTACAAGCTATTCGTCGAGAGTAACCTGCGCCGCGCGCTGATGCAGAACGAGCTGGAAGTCTTCTACCAGCCCAAGCTGTGCCTGAAGAGCGGCCGGCTGATGGGCCTGGAAGCATTGCTGCGCTGGCACCACCCGGAAAAGGGCATGATCAACCCGGATAAATTTATCAGCGTGGCGGAAGAGACCGGACTGATCATCCCCATCGGCAAGTGGGTCACGCGCCAGGCCTGCCGCATGAGCAAGCAACTGATCGCGATTGGCTACAAGCCGCTGCAGATGGCCATCAACCTCTCACCCAAACAATTTTCCGACCCGGACCTGGTTGGCGAGATCGCCGCCATCCTGCATGAGGAGCAGCTCGACCCAGCCCTGCTTGAGCTTGAGCTCACGGAAAGCCTGCTGCTGGAAGCCACCGACGACACCCGCCAGCAGCTCAGCCGCCTGAAAAGCCTGGGCCTGACCCTGGCCATGGACGACTTCGGCACCGGTTATTCTTCACTCAGCTACCTGAAGAAATTCCCCATCGACGTGATCAAGATCGATCGCAGCTTTATCAAGGACATCCCGGATAACCAGGACGACATGGAAATCACCTCCGCAGTGATCGCCATGGCGCACAACCTGAAACTCAAGGTGGTGGCTGAAGGCATCGAGACAGCCGCGCAGCTCAACTTTCTCCGGCGCCAGCAATGCGACATCGGCCAGGGCTACCTATTCGACAAACCCATCGCCAGCCGCGACCTGCTGGAAAGCCTTAAACGCTATCCAAACCGAGGCTAGCTGTAACAAGCTTGTCCTTTGACGGTCTATGACACACATGCTTCTGCTGAGGAAATGGCTCATGGTTCTGCGTTCACAAATTCTCGCCCACAAACTCGAACTGCCCAGCGCCGAGCAAGCCCTGCCCGGTCGTACCGAAGCCATGGCGGTGCCCGCCGCGCACTTCGTTAATGGCAATGCACTGCAGGGGCCATTTCCTGCAGGCCTGGAGCAGGCGGTATTTGCCATGGGCTGTTTCTGGGGCGCCGAGCGGCGCTTCTGGCAGCAACCGGGTGTATGGAGCACGGCGGTCGGCTATGCCGGCGGCCACACGCCAAATCCGACCTATGACGAAACCTGCTCGGGCCTGACCGGCCACACCGAAGTGGTACTGGTCATATTCGACCCGCAAGTCACCAGCTACGCCGCGCTGCTGAAAGTATTCTGGGAGGCGCACAACCCGACCCAGGGCATGCGCCAGGGTAACGACACGGGCAGCCAGTACCGTTCAGCGATCTACTGCTACGGCGCTGAACAGCTGGCGGCAGCAAAGAGCACGCAGGCGCAGTTCCAGGCCGAATTGAGCAAAGCCGGTTTCGGCGCCATCACCACCGAAGTGCGTGAGGCGCCGCCGTTCTACTACGCTGAGGCCTATCACCAGCAGTACCTGGCAAAAAATCCTGGCGGCTATTGCGGCTTGGGTGGAACAGGAACCTGCCTACCGGGCTGATATAGAGGAATAGCACGATGGAACTCAGCAGCCTGACCAATCAGGTGTCCACCCAGGCAGCGGCACAGGCCTCTGCCCTGGCCTCACTGCTGTTGCTGCGCAAGACCTTGGAGCTACAGGCTGCCAGCATCGGCAGCCTGGTGCAGGCAGCCACACCAGCCAGCACACCGAGCAATCCGCCTAATCTGGGCAATAGTGTCGACGTGGTGGTTTAGCCCGTCACATTGACCCTAGAAGTGCTCGCCTAGCGTGCATCGCCAACCCGTTCGACCCGCGTGAGACGCTGGAGTACCTTAATCCGCGCCAGCAGCTCACTTACTTCGTTGAGCCTACGCAGGGCCGCTAGCTGCCGCTGCTTTCCTCAATCAACCAATCCATACGCCAGCCGCCCTGGCTCTGCCCAAGCAGTTGAGCGAGCCAGGGCAGGATCTGCTTGAGTTCGTCTTCCAGGCCCCATGGCGGGTTGCTGATCACTAGGCCGGAGCCGTTCAGCCGCGCGGCTTCATCGGTGGGGTGCACATAGAGTTCGATGCGCAGCAGCTTGGGTGCCTTGCTCTTTTGCAGGTCGCTGTAGAAGCGCCGCAGCTGACGCAGGTCCTTGATCGGGTACCAGATCGCCACCACCGCCTGGCGCATGCGGCCGATGGCTTCGCTTAGAGACTCGGCGCAACGCTCCATTTCATCGACCTGCTCGAACGGCGGGTCGATCAGCAGCAGCGCGCGCTTCTCGCGGGTCGGCAACAAGGCGCGCGGCACATACCAGCCTTCACCCAGGTGCACCGCGACGCGGCGGTCGCCGCGCATATTTTCCTTGAGCAGGCGGCCATCTTCCGGGTGTTTCTCGTTCAGGTGCAGGCGGTCCTGCTCGCGGGTCAGCAGGCGCGCCAGCTCCGGTGAGCCGGGGTAATGGCGCAGCTCGCCATCGGGGTTCATCGCGCGGACCACTTCCAGATAATCCAATAGCGGGTCCGGCACATCAGTGGCCTGCCATAGCCGCGCGATGCCTTCCAACCACTCGCCGGTGCGGCTGGCCTGGTCGCCGCGCAGGTCATACAGGCCAATACCGGCATGGCTGTCGAGGTAGGCGAACGGCGCTTCCTTACGTGACAGCAGGGCGATCAGGCGACTGAGGACGTAGTGTTTCAGCACATCGGCATGGTTGCCGGCATGGAAGGCGTGGCGGTAGTTCATCGGGGCGGGCTCCTGTGGCCGGGCAGTTTAACAGGGCCGCAGGATGACGGCATTTGCCATGCGCCAGATGGATAAGTACGGTGGCCGTTGATTCGTCTGGCAAAGGAGAGCCGACATGCAACTGCAAGACCTATTGGGCATTGAGCTACCGCTAATTCAGGCGCCGATGGCCGGCGTGCAGCTGCATGGCTTGGCCGCTGCCGTATCGAATGCCGGCGCGCTGGGTTCGCTGCCCTGCGCCATGCTCGACGCCGCCGGTTTGCGTAAGGAGCTGCAGGCGCTAAGCGAAAAAACCAGCAAACCCTACAACCTGAACTTCTTTTGCCACACCCCGCCAAGAGTCGACAGCACGCGCGAAGCCGCCTGGCGCGAGACCCTAAGCCCTTACTACGCCGAGTTGGGCATCGACCCAGCGACTATCGCCAGTGGCCCCGGCCGTCTGCCGTTCAGTGCCGAAATGGCCGATCTGCTCGATGAGTTTCGCCCTGCGGTGGTGAGTTTCCACTTTGGCCTGCCGTCGGCCGAGCTGCTGGAACGGGTCAAGGCCTGCGGGGCCAAGGTGCTGAGTTCGGCGACCACGGTCGAGGAAGCGCTGTGGCTGCAAGCCAACGGCGCCGATGCGATTATCGCCCAGGGCCTGGAAGCCGGCGGCCATCGCGGCATGTTCCTCACCGATGAACTAAGCAGCCAGCTCGGCACCTTCGCCCTGCTGCCGCAGATCGTCCAGGCGGTGCAGCTGCCGGTTATCGCCGCCGGCGGCATTGCCGACGCGCAAGGCGTACGCGCGGCCATGGCCCTCGGCGCGGCTGGGGTGCAGATCGGCACCGCCTACCTGTGCTGCGATGAGGCCAGCACCAGCGCCATCCACCGCGCCGCTCTGCACAGTCCGGCTGCGCAGCACACCGCCCTGACCAATCTGTTTAGCGGCCGTCCGGCACGCGGCATCGTCAACCGAGTGATGCGTGAGTTGGGGCCAATAAGCTCGCTGGCACCCACTTTCCCCCTGGCAACGGCGGCCATTGCGCCGCTACGGGCCAAAGCGGAAAGCCAGGGCAGCGGCGACTTCTCACCGCTGTGGGCCGGGCAAAATGTCAGTGGTTGCAAGAGCATCGGCGCCGCCGAGCTCACAGTCGAACTGGCCCGTGGCTTTGCTAGCTAAGCCTCTATCACGCTTATTGATAGTGCTGGGAGCAGCACGCGCGGCTGCTTAGACTCGGCCCATCGCAACTGGAGGTATACCCATGTCCGAGTCCCTGCTCAGTTCCCGCAACCTGGCCTTCGAGCTGTATGAAGTGCTGGACGCCGAAGGCCTGACCCAGCGCGAGCGTTTCGCCGAGCACAGCCGCGAAACCTTTGATGCGGCCATCGACACCGCCCGCAGCATCGCGCAAAACCTGTTCGCCCCGCATAACCGCAAGAACGACGAACATGAGCCGGAGTATGTCGACGGAGCGGCGGTGCTGATCCCCGAGGTCAAACCGGCGGTGGACGCCTTCCTCGAAGCGGGCTTTCTCAATGCCACCCGCGAGTTCGAGGTTGGTGGTATGCAGCTGCCCAACCTGCTGTCGCAGGCCTGCTTTGCGCACTTCCAATCGGCCAACGCGGCGACCACCTCCTATCCGTTCCTGACCATGGGTGCGGCCAATCTGATCGAGACCTTCGGCAGCGATGAGCAGAAGCAACGCTTCCTGCAGCCGATGATCGATGGACGTTTTTTCGGCACCATGGCGCTGACCGAGCCCCATGCCGGTTCCTCGCTGTCGGACATTCGCACCAAAGCCGAGCCTCGCGCCGACGGTACTTACCGGGTTAAGGGCAACAAAATCTTTATCTCCGGCGGCGACCATCCATTGAGCGAAAACATCGTGCATATGGTGCTGGCCAAACTGCCGGATGCCCCGCCGGGCGTTAAAGGCATCAGCCTGTTTATCGTGCCGAAGTTCCTGGTCAACGACGACGGCAGCCTGGGCAAGCGCAACGACGTAGTGCTGGCCGGGCTGTTCCACAAGATGGGCTGGCGCGGCACCACTTCCACTGCACTTAACTTTGGTGATAACGCGGGGGGCGATAACGACGGCTGCGTCGGCTATCTGGTGGGCAAGCCGCACCATGGTCTGGCCTATATGTTCCAGATGATGAACGAGGCGCGCATCGGTGTCGGCATGGGCGCGGTGATGCTCGGCTACGCCGGCTACCTGTACTCGCTGGACTACGCGCGCCAACGCCCGCAAGGCCGCCTGCCCGATGGCAAGGACCCGACCTCCGGCCAGGTGGCAATCATCGAGCACGCCGATGTGCGGCGCATGCTGCTGACCCAGAAAGCCTATGTGGAAGGTGCCTTCGACCTCGGCCTGTACGCGGCGCGGCTGTTCGACGACACCCTGACGCTGGAAACTGAAGAGAAGCGCCGTATCGCCCTGGAGCTGCTCGACCTGCTCACGCCGATCGTCAAATCCTGGCCCTCGGAGTTCTGCCTCAAGGCCAATGAGCTGGCCATTCAGATTCTCGGCGGCCACGGCTACACCCGCGATTACCCGGTGGAGCAGTACTACCGGGACAACCGTCTCAACCCGATCCACGAAGGCACCCACGGCATCCAGTCCCTCGACCTGCTCGGGCGCAAGGTGTCGATGAATGGCGGCGCGGCGCTCAAACAGTTGCTCAAGCTGATCCACGGCACCTGCCAGCGCGCCGAAGCCCATACCTCGTTGACCGCCCTGCGTCAGCCGCTGGAGCATCTGCTGGCACGCCTGCAAACGGTAACCCTGGTACTACTGGGCGATTTGATGAGCGGCAAGGTCAACGAAGGCCTGGCCAACTCGGCGCTGTACCTCAAGGTATTCGGCCATACCGTGATCGGCTGGCGCTGGCTGGAACAGGCGATCCGCGCCGAAGAAGGCCTGGCACGCCTCAATAACAGCAAGGGCGATGCCAGCGATGTCGACTTCTACCAGGGCAAGCTGCAGGCCGCGCGCTATTTCCTGACCTGGGAAGTGCCGAGCTGCCACCACGACCTGGCCATCCTCGAAGCCCGCGACGATACATGCCTGAGCATGCAGGACGCCTGGTTCTAAGAAGCTCAAAGCTGACAACGACGTAGCCCGGATGTAATCCGGGAGCAGTTTGTGCGGCCACCCCCGGATTTCATCCGGGCTACGCAAATGCTGACGCCCCGCTGAACACGGGGCGTTTTTTTTGAGCGTTGCTCGAAGGCAGCGGTTAGAATCTCTGGCACGCGCCATGCATAGTGGCACGTTAACCAACCCGCACGGAGTACGCGCCTTGGATGCCAGCACCATCAACAATCTGTTTTTGATCGGTGGTGTTCTGGTGGCAATGAGCATCCTGGTCAGCGCGTTTGGTTCGCGCTTCGGCATCCCCATTCTGGTGATCTTTCTTGGCGTCGGCATGCTCGCCGGCACCGACGGCCCTGGCGGCATCGTCTTCAATAACTACCCATTGGCCTACCTGGTCGGCAACCTGGCGCTGGCCATCATCCTGCTCGATGGCGGCATGCGTACGCGGGTATCGAGCTTTCGCGTGGCCTTGTGGCCGTCGCTCTCACTGGCCACCGTCGGCGTATTGATTACTGCCGGCCTGACGGGCGTAGCGGCGGCCTGGCTATTCGACCTGACCTGGATGGAAGGCCTGCTGATCGGTGCCATCGTCGGCTCCACCGATGCCGCCGCAGTATTCAGCCTGCTCGGCGGGCGCGGCCTTAACGAACGGGTCAGCGCCACCCTGGAGATCGAGTCCGGCAGTAACGACCCGATGGCGGTGTTCCTTACCGTCACTCTGATCGCCATGCTCGCCAGCGGCCAGGACGGCATAAGCTGGAACCTGCTGCTGCAGCTGCTGCAACAGTTCGGCATCGGCGCGCTGTTCGGCCTCGGTGGCGGCTGGCTGCTGCTCAACCTGATCAACCGCATGGAACTGGCCAATGGCCTGTATCCGCTGCTGGTGGTCAGCGGCGGCCTGATCATCTTCGCCATCACCACCGCCGTCGGCGGCAGCGGCATTCTGTCGATCTACCTGTGCGGCCTGCTGCTGGGCAACCGGCCGATCCGCTCGCGCCACGGCATCCTGCATATGCTTGACGGCCTAACCTGGCTGGCGCAGATCGGCATGTTCCTGGTTCTCGGCTTGCTGATCACCCCGCATGAGCTGCTGCCAATTGCCTTGCCGGCCTTGGGCCTGGCGCTGTGGATGATCCTGTTCGCCCGGCCGCTGTCGATTTTCATCGGCCTGCTGCCCTTCAGGGCGTTCCATGACCGTGAGCGCGCCTTTATCGCCTGGGTGGGCTTGCGCGGCGCGGTGCCGATCATTCTTGCGGTGTTCCCGCTGATGGCGGGCCTGCCGAATGCTCAGCTGTTCTTCAATGTGGCCTTCTTTATTGTCCTGGTCTCACTGCTGCTGCAAGGCACCAGCCTGCCCTGGGCGGCCAAACTGCTACGCGTCACCGTACCGCCGGAGCCGGCGCCCGTGTCGCGCGCCGGCCTGGACGTTCACCCGACCAGCCAGTGGGAGCTGTTTATGTACCGCCTGGGGGCGGAAAAGTGGTGCATCGGCGCGCCCCTGCGCGAGCTGAAAATGCCCGAAGGCACGCGCATCGCCGCACTATTCCGGGGCAAGGAGCTACTGCACCCCTCCGGCAGCACCACCCTGAATGCCGGTGACCTGCTCTGCGTGGTCGGCCATGAGCAGGACCTGCCGGCCCTCGGCAAACTGTTCAGCCAGGCGCCAACACGCGGTCAGGACCTGCGCTTCTTTGGTGACTTCGTGCTCGAAGGCGATGCCGAACTGGCGGCCGTGGCAGCGCTCTACGGCCTGCAGCTGGATGAGCACGATGGCCAACAGCCCCTGGGGCGCTTTATTGCCCATGAGATTGGCGGCGAACCGGTGATCGGGGACCAGGTGGAATGGCAAGGCCTGACCTGGACGGTGGCGGCCATGGAAGGGAACAAGATCCGCAAGGTCGGCGTCAGATTCCCCGAAGGGAGTCGCCCAGGACCTGGGCTCTTCCTCTAAACTCAGCTTCTTTTCGAGCCAATGATCGTCACTATGCCCTCTCTTCGCACTTATCTTGTCGTCGCCCTGCTCGGGCTGTGCCTAAGCGCCCCATTGCTGCATGCCGCCGAGCCACCGAGCCGCGCTGACGTACAAAGCAGCCTGGATAATCTGGCCGAGCGCAAATTGCCGGAAGCCGACCAGCTGGCGGCCAAGCAGACCCTGGAGAAAACCCTGGCGCTGCTGGACGAGAAAGCCGACAACGAGAAACGCCTGAGCGACCTTGAGAAGCAGCTGCAGCAAGCCCCACGACTGATTGGCGAGGCACAGCGCGATTACGAGCGGCTGAAAAACAGCACACCTACCCAGGTCAGCCTGCGCTATGGCAAAAGTACGCTGCCGCAGCTCGAACAACTGCTGGCTGACCGTAACGCACAGCTCAACGAGTGGCAGAAGCAAATCATCGACGCCAACAGTCTGGTGATCACCGCGCAGACCCGCCCGGAACGCGCGCAGGCAGAAATCAGCAGCAACCAAACCCGCAGCCAGAAAATTAACAGCATCCTGAAAAGCGGCCGTGAAACCAACAAACCGCTGAGCAGCGAGCGCCGCGACCAACTGAATGCCGAACTGGCCAAGCTGGATGCGCAAACCCAGCTGCGCCGTCAGGAGCTGGCCGGTAACAACCTGCTGCAGGACCTGGGCAACAGCCGCCAAAGCCTACTGGATGAGCGCATTAAACGCCTCGAAAAGGAGCTGCTCGACCTGCAGAACCTGATCAACGAAAAACGTCGCAACCTGTCCGAACAAA
The DNA here is from genome assembly GCF_056312395.1 of Pseudomonas sp. C7.1. Classification (NCBI taxonomy): domain Bacteria; kingdom Pseudomonadati; phylum Pseudomonadota; class Gammaproteobacteria; order Pseudomonadales; family Pseudomonadaceae; genus Pseudomonas; species Pseudomonas sp. C7.1. The sequence goes on from NZ_JBWDTL010000003.1 coordinate 3,252,704, forward strand.
CCCTCGCCGAACAAGCTCGCGAAGCTGAAAAAGCCGGCACCGACAACCTGCTGGCGCAGGAAAGCACGCTCAACCTGAAGCTATCCGACTATCTGCTGCGCACCACCGACCGGCTCAATGAGCTGACCCGCCTGAACCTGCAAACCAAGCAGCAACTCGACAGCCTGAACCAGAGCGATCAGGCCCTGGAGGAGCAGATCAGCGTGCTGCAGGGCAGCCTGCTGCTTTCGCGCATCCTTTATAAGCAGCAGCAGGCCCTGCCAACGCTGAAAATCGACAGTAGCCTGCCTGACCAGATCGCCGACCTGCGCCTGTACCAGTTCGAACTCAACCAGCAACGTGAAGCCATCAACAACCCCAGCGTGTATGTCGACACCCTGCTTCGAACCAAGGCCGACCAGCCCAATGACCAGGGCCTGCGCACCGACCTGCTGGCAATCATCGACACCCGCCGCGAGCTGATCGACCGCCTCAATAGTGAGCTGAACGCCCTACTTAACGAGTCGATCACCCTGCAACTGAGTCAGAAACAGCTGAAAACCACTGCCGAAAACCTGCGCGCCACCCTCGACGAGCAGATGTTCTGGATCCCCAGCAACAAACCGCTGGACCTGGAGTGGTTCAAATCCGTACCGCGCTTGCTGGAACGACAGATAGCCGAACTGCCCTGGGGCTCCAACCTGCGTCAACTGGGCGCCGGCCTAACCGAGCGACCGCTGCTGTTCCTGCCGTTGCTGCTATTGATCGCCGTACTGCTGTGGCGGCGCAGCTACCTGTATCGCAAGCTCGCTGAGCTGCATAAGGACATTGGCCACTTCAAACGTGACAGCCAGCTACACACACCCATGGCGATCATGCTCAACGTCCTGCTGGCACTGCCCGGTACGCTGTTCCTGGCGCTGTGCGGTTTTGCCCTGCAAATGGACGCCCGCGGGCAGAACGTCAACCTAGGCGAGGCGCTGTTCCAGATGGCCCAAGCCTGGCTGGTGTTCTACACCCTGTATCGCATCCTGGCTGACGGCGGCGTGGCCGAGCTGCACTTCCGCTGGGGTCGCCCACAGGTGGCCTTTCTGCATCGCCAGGTACGCCGTCTAGGCTTGGTGGTCATGGCCCTGGTGACCGTGGTGACGATTGCCAGGCATCAGCCGGCTAGCCTAGGTGATGATGTGATAGGCCTGGCCGTGGTGCTGACCTGCTACGCGCTGATGGTCTGGCTGCTGCACAAGCTGCTGCTTACCGGCCCCGCGCGCGAACATGCCTCGGCCTTCCGCATGCTGATCGGCATAGCCCTGAGCCTGCTGCCATTAGCGCTGATTGTCGCGGTCGGCCTCGGCTACTACTACACCGCACTGAAACTCAGTGACCGCCTGATCAACACCCTCTACCTGCTGGTGATCTGGCTGATTATCGAGGCCACCTTCGTCCGTGGTTTGGGCGTAGCGGCACGTCGCCTGGCCTACCAGCGCGCCACAGCCAAACGCCAAGCGCAGAGCAAGGAGCATGGCGAAGGCACGGAGATCGTGGTTGAAGAGCCGACCCTAGACATCGAGCAGGTCAACCAGCAATCGCTGCGACTGATTCGCCTGGCCCTGCTCGGCATCTTTATCGCCGGCCTGTACTGGGTGTGGGCGGACCTGATCTCGGTATTCGCCTACCTCGACAATATCGCCCTGTACGAATACAGCAGCGGCACCGGTGATGCCGCCACCCTGGTGCCGATCAGCCTCAGCGACGTGCTCGGTGCGCTGGTCATCGTTGGCGTCACCATAGCGCTGGGGCGCAACCTACCCGGCCTGCTGGAAGTATTGGTGCTCTCCAGGCTAAAGCTGGCCCAGGGCAGCGCGTATGCCACCACCACGCTGCTGTCTTATCTGATCGTGGCCATCGGCTTTGTCACCACCCTATCGACCCTCGGCGTTAGTTGGGACAAGCTGCAGTGGCTGGTCGCCGCGCTGTCGGTGGGGCTGGGCTTCGGCTTGCAGGAGATCTTCGCCAACTTTATCTCCGGCCTGATCATCCTTTTCGAGCGCCCGGTACGCATTGGCGACGTGGTGACCATCGGCAACCTGTCCGGTACGGTCAGCAAGATCCGTATCCGCGCCACCACCATCACCGATTTCGACCGCAAAGAAATCATCGTGCCAAACAAGACCTTCGTCACCGATCAACTGATCAACTGGTCACTCAACGACACCGTAACCCGGGTGATCATCAAGATCGGTGTGGCCTACGAGACCGATCTGCCTCTGGCGCGCAAGCTCATGCTGCAGGCCGCCACGGAAAACCCACGGGTGCTGCGCGACCCCGAACCGCTGCTGTTCTTCCTGACCATCAGCGCCAGCACCTTCGACTACGAACTGCGCTTCCACGTGCGCGAATTGGTCGACCGCAACGCCTCCACCGATGAGATTCTCACCCGCATCGCCCTGAGCTTCCGCGAGCACAACGTCGAGATGGCCTTCAACCAGGTCGAGGTCATGGTGAAGAACCTGCAGGGTCTGGAGCTCAACCTGGGCACGGGCGAAACCACCCAAAGCAAGCAGCCCAGTACCGAACAGGACCCCATCACGCCAACCACACCTGCCCTGCCCACAGAGCCCACGCCCGACCCTCAGTAAATATCGGGCCTGGCGCTCGCACAGCGCGCAAAACAGGGCCACCGACCACCCGCCGCCGAGCCATGGCTCGGCGGCGCCATTGCCTGGAGCCCCGCCTTGAAGTCGTTAACCGAGCTGACTTTCAACAATCGCTTCGCCCGCCTCGGCGATGCTTTTTCGACTGAGGTACTGCCCGAACCGATTGCCGAGCCACGCCTGATCGTCGCCAGCACCGCCGCCATGGCGTTGCTCGACCTCGACCCAAGTGAGGCCGACAGCGAGGTGTTCGCGCAGATCTTTGCCGGGCACAAGCTGTGGAGCGAGGCCGAGCCGCGCGCCATGGTCTATTCCGGGCATCAGTTTGGCGGTTACAACCCGCGCCTGGGCGATGGCCGTGGCCTGCTGCTGGGTGAGGTGGTCAACAACGCCGGCGAGTATTGGGATCTGCACCTGAAAGGCGCCGGGCAAACACCCTACTCGCGCATGGGCGACGGCCGCGCCGTACTGCGCTCATCAATCCGCGAGTTTCTCGCCAGCGAACACCTACACGCCCTCGGCATCCCCAGCTCGCGAGCGCTGTGCGTCACCGGCTCCAGCACCCCGGTGTGGCGCGAAAAACAAGAGACCGCCGCCATGGTCCTGCGTCTGGCGCCCAGTCATGTGCGCTTCGGCCACTTCGAATACTTCTATTACACCCAACAACATGAGTTGCTTAAGCAGTTGGCCGAGCATGTGCTGCATTCGCATTACGCCGACTGCCTGCAGCAGGCGCAGCCCTACCTGGCGATGTTCCGCGAGATTATCGAGCGCAATGCGGCGATGATCGCCTATTGGCAGGCCTACGGTTTCTGCCATGGGGTGATGAACACCGACAATATGTCGATCCTCGGCATCACCTTCGATTACGGCCCCTACGCCTTTCTCGATGATTTCGACGCCCAGCACATCTGCAACCATTCCGATGACACGGGCCGCTACAGCTTCAGCAATCAGGTACCGATTGCCCAGTGGAACCTCGCCGCCCTCGGGCAGGCCCTGGTGCCGCTGGTTGATGTAGAAGCGCTGCGCGAAACCCTTGGTCTGTTTCTGCCGCTGTACCAAGCGCATTACCTCGATCTGATGCGCAAACGCCTGGGCCTACTCAGCGCCGATGAGGGCGACGAAGCCCTGGTGCAACGCCTGCTGCAACTGATGCAGAGCAGCTCGGTGGACTACACTCTTTTCTTCCGCGAACTCGGCGACAGCCCGGCGGCGCAAGCGGTGGCACGCCTGCGTGATGACTTTACCGATCTGGCCGGCTTCGACGCCTGGACCGCTGATTACCTGGCGCGCAGCGCCCAGGATGGCGACGACCAAGCGCAACGGCGCACGCGCATGCACGCCGCCAACCCCAAATACATTTTGCGTAACTACCTGGCCCAGCAAGTAATCGCCGCCGCCGAACAGGGCGACTACGCCCCCGTGCGCGAGCTGAATCAGGTGCTGTCGCGGCCCTTCGACGAACAACCCGGCTTCGAACGCTACGCCCAACGGCCACCGGAATGGGGCAAGCACCTGGAAATCAGCTGCTCGTCGTAGGTTGGGTTGAGCTTGCGAAGTCCAACAGGGAGCGCGTAGCGCTCCGCCCGGTTATCGTTGGGCTTCGTCGCAGGTTCCTCAACCCAACCTACCCCCCCAACATCCACTCCAACCCCATGGCCACATGCAGCTCGGCGCTGTCGAGTAACGGCAGCGGCGCGTCCAGGCTCTCAAGCAGCAAACCGATCTCCGTACAGCCAAGAATCGCCACCTCGGCGCCTTGATCTTGCAGCGCGCGTAAACAGTCCAGATAGAACGCCCGCGCCGGCAGCAGAAATTGGCCCTGGCATAGCTCGGCAAAGATCACCCGGTCGATTTCCGTCATCTGCGCAGCATTCGGGGTAATCACCTCGATGGCAAAACGCTCGGCCAGGCGCTGGCGATAGAAATCCTCCTGCATGGTAAAGCGCGTGCCGAGCAGGGCCGCGCGGCGCACGCCCTGACGTTGCAGGGCTTGGCCAACTGCATCGCCGATATGCAGCAGGGGAATCTGCACCGCCGCCTCAATGGCCGGCGCCACCTTGTGCATGGTGTTGGTGGCCAGTAGCAAGGCTGTAGCTCCCGCCCGCTCAAGCCCCTGAGCCGCCTGCGCCAGCACCTGCCCAGCTGCCAGCCAATCACCCTGCTGCTGCAGCGCGGCGATTTCGGCAAAGTCCACTGAATGCAGCAGCAAGGGCGCCGAATGCAAACCACCCAGTTGTTCGCGCACACCCTGGTTGAGTAAACGGTAATAGCTGGCCGTGGACTCCCAGCTCATGCCACCCAGAATGCCTAGCTGCCGCATATAACCTCCCGCTCACCAAAGCTTTGAGCCTAATCGGCCAGCGACCCAACGCACAGGTACAGGGCGCGCTAGAGCGGGCGGTACAGCCTTATCTATTAAACCGAAAAGGCATATAAACCTTTCCAAACATTCTTAGACTCTCTAAGCAGCAACCCTTATCTTCTCCGCCTTGCGTGGCCGCCCCGTCTGGAATCGGCGCGCCCGGTACCTCGCGCTAAGGATGTTCATGTTCTGGGACTCTCTTCCTCTGCCCCTGCTGTTTGTCGGCGCCCTGCTGATCTGGGTGCTGTACGCTTTTGTGCGTGAGAAGTGGAGCCCGGACATCGTGGCCGCCATCGCCGTGGCAGCGCTGCTGATTACCCAACTGCTGACGCCAGCGCAAGTGCTCAGCGTGCTGAGCAACTCGGCGCCAGTGACCATCGCCTGCATGTTCGTGCTCTCCGCCGCGCTGGAGCGCACCGGCTGCATCGACGCCCTGGGTAACTGGCTGGGCAATCTGGTGGGCACCAGCCCGGTTCGCGTACTGACCGGTCTGACCCTAACCGCCCTGGTGATTTCCGCCTGCCTGAACAACACCCCAGTGGTGGCCATTCTCACCCCGGTGGCCATCGCCCTGGCGCGGCGCGCCGGCACTTTTCCGTCGAAGCTGCTGATCCCGCTGTCCTACGCCACCATCCTCGGCGGCACCCTGACCATGATCGGCACCTCGACCAACATCCTGGTCGACGGCGTGGCGCGTAAGGCCGGCCTGGCACCTTTCGGCATCTTCGAGATTACCGGCGCGGGCCTGATCCTGGCCACGGTGGGCATGCTCTACCTGCTGACCATCGGCCGCCACCTGCTGCCCGAACGCGAGACCCTGTCCAAGCAGCTGCGCCCGGATTTGGACCGCACCTTTATGACCGAACTGCTGGTGCCCCACGACTCCCCGGTGATCGGCAAGACTCTGCACGAGGCCAACCTGAATGGCGGCAGCGGCCTGCAGGTGCTCAAGCTGTTCCGCGAGGACCTGGAGCTGACCGAGCCCAGCGCCACCACCCTGCTGGTCAGCGGTGATCGCCTGGTGCTGCACGGTCAGGTCAAGAATGTGGTGGAGCTACGCGAAAGCGGCCATCTGACCTTCAACCGCAGCGACGCCTTCGAGACCATCAGCAGCCATGACGTGGTGCTGGCCGAGGCCATAGTCGGGCGCAACTCGCGCTACAGCCACCGGCCCATGCGCGACCTCGACCTGACCGCGCGCTATGGCATCGCCGTGCTCGCCGTGCACCGCCAGGACGAGAACATCCAGGGCAACCTCGACGATTTCGAGCTGCAGTTTGGCGACGTGATGCTGGTGGAAGGCACCCCGGCGCAGATCAAGCGCTTTGCCGACAATGGCGAACTGATCAGCCTCAACGCCGTGCAGGAACGTGCCTTCCGCCGCGACAAGGCGCCGATTGCGATCATCTCCACCCTGGCGGTGATGCTCCTCGCCGCTTTCGGCGTGATGCCCATCGAGGGCCTGGCGATCATCGGCGCGGTGACCGTACTGGCCACCCGCTGCCTAGACGTGGAAGACGCCTACAAGGCGGTGGACTGGAAGATCCTCAGCCTGATCTTCGGCATGCTGGCCATCAGCATCGCCATGGACAAGGTCGGCCTGGTCAGCCTGCTGGTGCAGAACCTCATGGGCTGGCTGCCCTGGGCCGGCCCGCTGCTGATGCTGAGCTTTATCTACCTGTTTACCTCGATCCTTACCGAGATGCTGTCGAACAATGCCGTCGCCGTGCTGGTCACCCCGATTGCCATCGGCATGGCCCAGCACCTGGGCGTTGACCCGCGCGCCTTTGTGGTCGCGGTGATGTTCGCCGCCAGCGCCAGCTTCGCCACGCCCATCGGCTACCAGACCAACACCTTTGTGTATAACGCCGGTGGCTATCGCTTTACCGATTTTATGAAGGTCGGCATCCCGCTCAACCTGCTGCTGTGGGTGGTGGCCAGTTTCGTGATTCCCTGGTTCTTTCCGCTGACACCGGTCTGACGACATAAGCTGTGAATATATCGATCTAACCCAACTCCTGCGCATTGACCGGGCCTTGCTGCTTTGCCCATGCTGGCAACCTTCAATCTGCCCTGAAGGAACGCGCCCATGAAATTGGAAACCCTGGCCATCCACGCCGGCTACAGCCCTGACCCAACCACCAAGGCGGTGGCGGTACCGATCTACCAGACCAGCTCCTTTGCCTTCGATGACACCCAGCACGGTGCCGACCTGTTCGACCTCAAGGTCGCCGGCAATATCTATTCACGGATCATGAACCCGACCAACGCCGTGCTCGAAGAGCGCGTGGCGGCGCTGGAAGGCGGCGTCGGCGCACTGGCCGTGGCCTCGGGCATGGCCGCCATCACCTACGCGATCCAGACCGTGGCGGAGGTTGGCGACAATATTGTCTCGGTGGCCAAGCTCTACGGCGGCACCTACAACCTGTTGGCCCACACCTTGCCGCGTTTTGGCATCCAGACCCGCTTCGCCGCCCATGACGACATCGCCGCCCTCGAAGCGCTGATCGACGAACGCACCAAGGCGGTGTTCTGCGAATCCATTGGCAACCCAGCCGGCAATATCGTCGACCTCGCGGCTCTGGCTGCCGCTGCGCACCGCCATGGCGTACCGCTGATCGTCGACAACACCGTGGCCACGCCGATTCTCTGCCGGCCGTTTGAGCATGGCGCGGACATCGTCGTGCACTCGCTGACCAAATACATCGGCGGCCACGGCACCAGCATCGGCGGCATCGTGGTCGATTCCGGCAAGTTTCCCTGGGCCGACAATAAAGAGCGCTTTGCGCTGCTCAATACGCCGGACCCGTCCTACCACGGAGTGACCTACACCGAGGCCTTCGGCCCAGCAGCCTTTATCGGCCGCTGCCGTGTGGTGCCGCTGCGCAACACCGGTGCAGCACTGTCGCCATTCAACGCCTTCCTGATCCTGCAAGGCCTGGAAACCCTGGCCCTGCGCATGGAGCGCCACTGCGAGAACGCCCTGAAGGTCGCCCATTACCTGCAGAACCATCCGCAGGTCGCCTGGGTGAAATACGCTGGCCTGCCGGATCATCCTGAGCACGAGCTGGCCGTGCGTTACACCGGCGGCAAACCAGCCTCGATCCTCTCCTTCGGCATCGTCGGCGGCCAGGCAGCCGGCGCGCGCTTTATCGATGCGCTCAAGCTGGTGGTGCGCCTGGTCAATATCGGCGATGCCAAATCGCTGGCCTGCCACCCGGCTTCCACTACCCACCGCCAGCTCAATGACGAGGAATTGGAAAAGGCCGGCGTGCCGCGCGACATGGTGCGCCTGTCGATTGGCATCGAGCACAGCGACGATATCCTCGCCGACCTGGCCCAGGCGCTGGACGCCGCCGCGAGCTGATCGCCCTTGATATTCGCGCAAGCGACTCCAGATTAGTGATACCGCCTCTGGAGTCGCCCATGTCCAATCCCCTACTTATCCCCTGCCCACACTGCAACGGCCTCAACCGTATTCCCGCCGAGCGCCTGAGCGATGCGCCGCGCTGTGGCCGCTGCAAGGCCGAGGTGTTGCCAAGCACGCCCTTCGAGTTGACCCAGGCCAATTTCGACGCGCAGAACAAGGGTGACCTGCCGCTGTTGATCGATGTCTGGGCCAGTTGGTGCGGCCCCTGCCGCAGCTTTGCGCCGATCTACGAACAAGCCGCCCGGCAGCTGCAAGGCCATTGCCGCCTGAGCAAGCTGGACAGCGAAGCCAACCCGCAGCTGTCGGCGGAGATGGGCATCCGCTCCATTCCCACGCTGATTCTGCTCAAGGGCGGCGTCGAAATCGCCCGGCAAAGTGGTGCGCTGCCGCAATTGCTCGGCTGGTTGCGCCAGCAGGGTATCTGAGCGGATCGGTCAATCGAACGCTGGCCTCGCGGTCATTACCCTGCCATCGACCAACCTTTAGGCTGGCCGCACAACAATACGCGCGGAGCCAAGCATGACGATGCCTATCGAACTGGTGCGCCAGCTCACTGAAGAACAGATCGCCTTTGTCCAACGCAGTGGGCTCAGGGCCGAAGTACTGGAAGCTGGCCACGTGCGCTTGTGCATGCCCCTGAGCGGCAATCAGAACCATATCGGCAGCATGTACGCTGGTGCGCTGTTCACCCTGGCGGAAATCCCCGGCGGCGCGCTGTTTCTTACCAGCTTCGATGCCCAGCGTTTTTACCCCATCGTCAAAGAAATGAACCTGCGCTTTCGCCGCCCGGCGACCGGCGATATTCGGGTTGAGGCACGCCTTGGCGCGGAAGAAATCCAGCAGTTGCAAAAGCAGGCAACAGAACGCGGTAAAGCCGAGTATGTTTTACAGTTGCAGCTGACCGATGACAGTGGTGAAGTAGTGGTCGAGAGTCGCGGCCTCTATCAATTACGCGCACACTGACGGCTGACCTTGCCCTTGGTCAAAAATCTAGCTACGACTCGAGGCCACAATAAATTTGCCGACAGGTATCGGCAGGAGAGAGCCGACCATGCCCACACACATTCTTATCGCCCACGACCTGCGCGACACTGCGGATATAGCGCTGTGCCGCGCCGCCCAGCTGGCCAAGCAGTTCAACGCCAAACTGACCATCCTGCATGTACTCGACCCGAGCAAAAGCAGCCAGGAACATGAGCAGGCCAAACAGGCCCTGGATCGCAGCCTGACCCAGTACGCCCCGCCCGGCAGCCTGCTGCTGATCCGCACCGGCATCAAACCTTCGGAAGTGGTGCTGCAGCAGCTCAACGAACTGGGTTGCGACCTGCTGGTACTCGGCGGCCATCACCAACGCCACGACTTCTTCTCCGGCACCAGCCTCGACCGTATTGCGCGCAACTGCCCGGTGCCGTTGCTGCTGGTCGCGCGTAACAACTCGCGCCCGTATGAACGCGCCCTGGCTGCCATCGACTTCTCGCTTTGCGCCTGCAGCGCCCTCGGCGAGGCTTATCGCCTGCTGCCAGAAGCTGCCGAGCTGCATGCCCTGCACGTCTTCGAACCAGATAAGGGCACGCGGCAGCAGGTCGAAGCGCAACTGGCCACGCAAAAAGCACTGATCAATCAGTTGCTGGAAGATGAAGCGCAGAACCTGCCGGAAAAAGGCCCAACCCTGACCCACTCGGTGGAGCAAGGCGGCATCCTGCGCAGCTTGCAAGCGCGCCTAAAAAGTACCAACACCGAACTGCTGGTACTCGGCAGCCACGGCCGCAGCGCACTGTCGCAAGCATTGCTCGGCAGCCTGGCGCAGCACTTCCTGCACAAGGCGCCCTGCGATATTTACGTCGTTCGGTAGGGTGGGTTAGCCGCGCAGCGGCGTAACCCACCCTGCTTACTCAGCCCCAACAAAAAGGCTCTGTCTCAAGACTGTGTTGCAGGCCGCTTTTGTAGGGTGGGTTAGCGGCGCTGGGGCTGGTTTTAGAGGGGCTCCACGCAATTCGAGCGCCGCGTAACCCACCATTGCGGTTTGTCGGTAGACCGCCATGGTGGGTTACGGCGCGTTGAGAGTCGATGGGGTTTGCCTGATCCCGGTTCGCGCCTAACCCACCCTACGTATTACCGCGTTTCATGCACCCTATAGCTGTTCGGGACGACTCAACACATAACTGGTACATAGCCAACAAAAAAGCTGCCTAGGAGCCTGTCGGACTTAACCCGAAAAGGAATGACAGCGCGGGTTTAGGTCTTTGATTGCTCGGGGTCGTTCTTTCTAAGCATCCGAGTTGACTATCGCGAACCCAGGCGGTCCGTTCGTGCACCTGAGCAGCTGCCTGGACGCGGGTGGGCGTACTTTTCGGCCGCGTTACATCGCGCGTAGCACATGCAAACGCTTGATGTTCCAGGCCATGGTCACCAGGCTCCATTCGCCCTGGGCGTTGGCCAGGCCGCGCATGCTCATCTGCCGCCAGCCCATCACTCGCTTGATGATGCCAAACACCGGTTCGACCGTCTGTTTGCGTAGCCTGTACAGCGCTCGACCTTCTTGCGTGCTCAGTCGGTGAGCCATCTGTTCGACTGGGTTACTCGTCTGTGGTAGCGGCGAGTCGGTGGCAAAGCGCTCCAGTACCGGGGTGTGGTGCGACTCGCGTTTGAGCGCCAGAAGCGGTTCGACCTTGGCTTCGTGGCAGGCGCTCACGTTGGCCTGGCTGAAGAAGCCGCTGTCCGCAATCAGGCTTTTCACCTCGCCTAATTCGGCGGGCAAGGTGGCTATGCGCTGTAGCGTGGGAACCACTTCGCGCTTGTCGTTGCAGGCCTGGGTTACATGCTGTGTGACCACCAGCATCGTCTCGGTGTCGACCCCGGCTTGAGCGTTATAGCTCTGCTCGAAGCCGCCACCGGAGACGGGCATGATGCGTGACTCTTCATCGGTCAGATTGACTTGATCGCTGTCTTTGGGGCCCGCTGCGGGCGGTTCTGGATCCTTGCCGCGTGGTTTCTTTCCAGCCTTGCGCTGGGCCTCACGCTTGGCCGTCTTGGCCTCGAATTGCTGTTGCTCAATGGCGTGTCGCTCAGCTGCACGTTGCTCGATCTTCGCTTTGGCCTGGGCTATCGCGCTGAGCCGATCTTCGCGCCGGGCAATCTCCGCCGGCACATCCATGCCATCGGGTACGGCGGCGCAGTCGCTGTTCTCGGCCAGCGCCAGCAACTGCTGGACCTCCTGGCGTAACTGCGCCTCGATCTTGTTGGCGTGCGCCCAGGACAAGGCCTTGTGCTTACTGGCGTTGGCCTCGATCTTGGTGCCGTCGAGAGCGATATGACCGAGCTTGAGCAGCTTCATCTCGCGCGCCAGCATCAGCACCTGGACGAACAGCGATTCAACCTGCTGCCGGAAACGTCGACGGAACGTAGCCAAGGTGTCGTGATCGGGGTGGGTGTTGGCCGCCAGATAACGGAACGCTACCGAGTCATAGGTCGCGCGTTCGATCTTGCGGCTGGAGTGCACGCCATTGGCGTAGCCGTATATCAGCAGCCCCAGGAGCACGGCCGGATGGTGGGCAGCTGAACCCCGCCCCGCATACTGCCCAGTCAGCTCGCTCAAATCGAGTTGCTCGATGACCTCGACCACGAACCGCGCCAAGTGATCCGCCGGCAACCACTCGTTCACCGAAGGCGGTAGTAAATACGCAGTGTCTCGGTCAGCAAGGACAAAACGGCTCATCAGCGGGGCTCTCGATTGCAGGGCCTTGATTGTCGCGAATACTTTCAGCGCAAGGAAGAGTCAGAAAGTCCGACAGGCTCCTAGGCAGCTTTTCTGTTTTCCGGGCGCGGCTCAGTCAGCGCTATTAAGCAGGTCATGCAGCTCGACAAACTGCTGGGTCAGCTTGTGGTTGCGGTCTAGGTAGATCAACGGCGTACAGGCCTGGTGCGATTCGCGCATCTTCACCGAGCTCATCAGGTTGACCGGCAGCACCGGCAAGCCCTCGGCAATTAACTCGTCAAGCAACTGCTGCGGCAGGGTGGCGCGCGGCTGGAACTGGTTGACCACTATGCCTTCAACCTCCAGCCCCTCGTTGTGGTCTTCCTTGAGCTCTTCGATTTCGCGCAGCAGGCCGTAGAGCGCCTGACGCGAGAAGCTGTCGCAGTCAAAGGGGATCAGCACGCGGTCGGCGGCGATCAAGGCGGACACGGTGTAGAAATTCAACGCCGGCGGAGTGTCGAGGTAGATGCGCTCGTAATCCTCGCTGAGGTCTTCGAGCAGTTTGCGCAGCTTGTTGATCTTGTGTTTCTGCTCAAGCTTGGGCTGCAGGTCGGCCAACTCGGCGGTGGCGGTGACCACATGCAGGTTGTCGAACGGCGTTTCGTAGATATCCACGCCGCTCTTTTTCCCGAACGGGCCGCTGCTCAGCGTGCCTTTGAAGAACTCGGCAATGCCCATGGGGATGTCCTCACCGGTCAGGCCGGTGAGGTAATGGGTCGAATTGGCCTGGGCATCCAGGTCGATCAGCAACGTGCGATAGCCCTGGGAGGCGCTCACTGCGGCCAGGTTGCAGGCAATGCTGGACTTACCCACACCGCCCTTCTGATTGAAGATCACGCGCCGCATGAAATACCCCCTGAATCCCGCATAAACCCCGAAATGGTCCCGGATTCTATGCAAACTACGTGACAAGGGCGAGATTTTCGGCAAATCCGCGCCGCCTCCGGTCAGAACGATAAGCCACGGATTTGCGCATGGCCCGTACGGTCTGGATAATGCCAGCACTTCGCCACACCTGCTGCCGAGCCCTTCACTGGTTGCGACTGGCTGTAGCCGACACGGACCCCCACCGCGTGACACATTTCAGGATCGAACAATGGCGTGCCTGGGCCCCTGGCCTGGACAGCACGGCTGACTGGTGCGCCTGGCATCAGGCACCGTCGCGCCTGATCGATGCCGGTGAGCAACCGGATGTCAGCGCGCTGCCGGCCATGCAGCGCCGGCGCCTGAGCCGTCTGGCGCGGATGGCCTTCCATGTCGCCTGGCCGCTGGCCGAAGCGCACCCACAATTGCCCATGGTATTCGCCAGCCGGCATGGCGAAACCCCACGCACCCTGGCTATCCTCACCGACCTGGCGCACGGCGAGCCGCTATCGCCGACCCAGTTCAGCCTCTCGGTGCATAACGCGATCATCGGGCTGTGGTCGATCCAGCGCGGCGATCACAGCGAAATGACCGCCATTGCCGGCGCCGGCGATGGCCTGGAAAACGCCATATTGGAAGCCTGCGGCATGCTCCACGACGGCGCGCCTGCAGTGCTACTGGTGATTGCCGAGGAAACCCCGCCCGCGCTTTACACGCCTTTTATCGATGACGTGCCGTTTCCCTATGCCGTTGGCCTGCTGCTGACGCCGGGCGATGAGTGGCAGCTGCACCTGAGCCGCGCCGACGGCGCAGGCAGTGAGTGGCCCCACGCCCTTAACCTGGTCCGCGCCCTGTGCAGCGACCAGCCGACCCTGCAGCACCACTGGAAGAGCCGACAATGGATCTGGTCACGCAGCAAGGTCTGAGCCGTTACAGCGCGCCCTATGTCTGGCGGCTGATTGCCACGGCCCTGAGCTTCAGCCTGTTCGGCATCGGCGGCGTGTTGCTGCGCATACTGATTTTCCCGCTGCTGGCCCTGCTACCCGGCGACGCCCTGAACCGGCGCACCCGCGCCCGCGCGGTAGTAAGCAAGACCTTCTACCTGTTCGTGCGCTTTATGTACCGCAGCGGCGTGCTGACCTACGAGGTCGAAGGTATCGAACGCCTCGGCCAGCCGGGACAGATGGTCATCGCCAACCACCCGTCGCTGATTGACGTGGTGGTGCTGATCGCCTTTATTCGCGATGCCAACTGCGTGGTCAAACAAAGCTTGTGGGATAACCCCAGCATGCGCGGCCCCCTGCGCGCGGCCCACTACATCAGCAACAGCGGCAGCATGGATATGCTTGATGAGGCGGCAGGCGCCCTGCAAAGCGGCCAGACCCTGGTGATCTTCCCCGAAGGCACGCGCACCACACCGGGGCAGGCACCGGAATTTCACCGTGGCGCCGCAGCTATCGCCATTCGCGGCGCGCGCATCGTCACCCCGGTGGTCATCAGCGTCAGCCCCACCACCCTGACCAAGGCCGAGCCCTGGTACAGCATTCCGTCGCGCCGTTTTCACATCCGTCTGCGCGTAGGCGAGGATATCGACCCACAACAATTCAATGCCATGGGGCCGCCGCCGATAGCCTCACGCAAACTCAACGATTTTCTGCACCAACACTTTATGAAGGAGCTCGCCAAAGATGAGCGATTTGCAGCTGGAGATTAAGAACCTGATCATCGACGCCCTCGGCCTCGAAGACATGGCTGCCGAGGACATCGCCGCCGACCTGACCCTGTTCGGTGAAGGCCTTGGCCTGGATTCGGTAGACGCCCTGGAGCTCGGCCTGGCCATCCAGAAACGTTTCGGCATCAAGATCGACGCCGAAGCCAAAGATACCCGCAAGCACTTTGCCAACGTAGCCAGCCTGGCGGCATTCGTGTCATCGCAACAGACCGCCTGAGGAAGCCACCGATGCAAACCCGTGAAGAGATTTTCGACACCCTGCGCGATGCGTTGGTCGAGCTGTTCGAGCTGGACGCCGAACGTATTACGCCGGAAGCCAACCTCTATCAGGACCTTGAAATCGATAGCATTGATGCCGTGGACCTGATCGACCATATCAAGCGCCAGACCGGCAAAAAACTTGCGGCCGAAGAGTTCAAGGCTGTGCGCACCGTTGGTGACGTGGTCGAGGCGGTGCTGCAACTGGTCAACGCCCCAGCCAACGAATAATGAGTCGCCTATTGGGCCTGCTCCTGCTGCTGGCCGGGTTGATCTACCCCTTTGCCGTGTACTACGGCATGGAGCACCTGTCGCCACGCCTGTTCGCCGCCGTGCTTGGCGGCCTGTGGCTGGTGCGTGCGCTAAGCCAATGGGGCAAGCCGGGCAACCGCTGGATGACTGCCGTGGCCCTGGGCTTCTGCCTGCTGCTCGGCCTGGCCGGTGAGCCTGAGCTGCTGCGCTGGTATCCGGTGCTGCTCAACGGCCTGCTGCTGGCGCTATTCGGCCTGAGCCTGAAGTTCGGCCCACCACTGATCGAACGCCTGGCGCGCCTGACCGAGCCGCAACTGCCGGACGTGGCGATCCGCTACACACGTCTGGTTACCGCCGTCTGGGCCTGGTTCTTCCTGGCCAACGGCCTGGTGGTGGTGGCGCTAATTTTCTGGGCGCCGCTGAGTTGGTGGACCCTCTACACCGGGCTGATTTCCTACGGGCTGATGGGCCTGTTGTTTGCCGGTGAATGGCTGGTGCGCCAGCATGTAAGGAGACATGAATGAACTGGCTGCCCCTCGAGCACCTGCTGCTCGAAGCCCACCCAGGCCGCACAGTAACTGCGGATATGGATCAGCCCCAGCTGCGCCAACACGCCCTGCAACTGGCCGCCGAGCTGCAAGGCCGTGGCGTAAAACGCCTGGCGCTGTACCTGGATGATGCCGGTGAACTGGCTATCGCCCTGCTGGCCGCCTGGCGCGCCGGCATCGCCGTACTGCTGCCGGCCGATGCCCAGGCGCAAACCCGCCAGCGCATAGGTACGCAGTGCGACCTGTGGCTGGATAATCTCGACGGTTTGCTTAACCCCGAAAGCGTTGCGCTGCAGCCCGCCCCGCTCGATCTCGACCAGTGCCGACTAACCCTGTGCACCTCTGGTTCCAGCGGCGAAGCCAAGCTGATCGACAAATCCCTGCGTCAGCTGGCCAATGAAGTCACCGCCCTGGAGCAACTGTGGGGCGAGCAGCTGGGCACCGCGACCATCCTCGGCAGCGTCGCCACCCAGCATATCTACGGCCTGCTGTTTCGCGTGCTCTGGCCGCTGTGCGCCGGCCGCGTCTTTCTGCGCCGCGCCCAGCCATTCCCCGAAGACTTGCAGCGCGAAAGCCTGACATTCGCCAATGGCTTTGCCTGGGTCGCCAGCCCGGCGTTGCTCAAGCGCATGGGCGACAACCTTAACTGGCCGGCGCTGCGTGCGGTACGCCAGGTGTTCTCCTCCGGCGGCGCGCTGCCGGCCGAAACCGCTGCCGAACTGCAGAATCTGCTCGGCCAATGGCCCACGGAAATCTACGGCAGCTCGGAAACCGGCGGTATCGCCTGGCGTCAGGGCGGTGAGCTGTGGACGCCCTTTGTCGGGGTGGAACTGGGGCAGAACAGCGAAAGTGCGCTGCACCTGACCTCGTCCTATCTGCCGGTCGGCCACCGCGAGCAGACCGCCGATGCGGTGGAGCTGCAGGCCGATGGCCGCTTTGCCCTGCGCGGTCGCCTGGACCGGGTTATCAAGCTGGAAGAAAAGCGCATTTCCCTGCCCATGCTCGAACAGGCGCTAAGCAGCCACGAATGGCTGAGCGATGCACGCCTCGGCGTGATACAGGAAGGCCGCGCCTACCTCGGCGCGCTGGTCGTCCTGAGCGCGGCCGGCTTGCATGCGCTGCGCAACCAGGGGCGCAAGACCGTCACCGAAACCCTGCGCCGTCACCTGGCCGACCATTGCCAAGCCATCGCCCTGCCCCGGCGCTGGCGGCTGCTCGCCCAGCTGCCTTACAACAAGGCTATGTCTGAGTTAACTGTTGCGTGGCCCTATATCCCAGCGACTCACCCAAGCAAATCAACGGGTTGAGCTGCGTTTTGTAGCGTTCAAGCAGGCGCCGCCAGCCTAAATAATTCGTCAGGTATTTGGTGGCCACACCATGAAAAGGAATCATCCAGCTCTTGAGCCGACTATCGTAGGCGTTCACGTTCTGGATGTGGAAAGCGCCATCAACTCGGCGTTTCTGACTCGGGTTTATCGGTCGATGAGTAATGCCCTCTGCTTTGGCAAAGTGGGCATAGACACCTGCGCTGTCGGTGCAAAGAATCGCGTCCGCGTCTATCAGCGGGCGCAGTCGCTCCCCGACGTGGCGTGCATCAAGCTTTTCCAGCTTGAAGTCAGCCTGCTGGCCACTACGATCTCTCACCACCAACACTGGGATCTGCTCGGCAGACAACCCGCGCCGCTTGGCACTTCCACCGCGCTTACGAGGTGGGCGGGGCAGCTCTCTCTGGCCCTTGAAGGACTCCAGGAAGAAGGTCTCATCCGCCTCGACAATGCCCGATGCATGCCGGGCCTGGTGATCAGCAATTCGAGAGAGAAACCGGTGCCGCCACAGGAAAGCCGTGTTCTTGCTGACGCCACAATGGATTGCGGCCTTGCGTACGCTCAGGCTTTGGGTCAACGCCTCGGCATAGTCTTGCCACAGATGACGCTTTCTCAATCGCGCCATAGGAGTGCCCGTCAGAGCATTACTGGTTTTGCCACACGCTTTGCAGCGATACCGAGGCAGGTCGCCACTGGTGCCCCACGGGCGCAGTTCTTTGGACTGGCAATGTGGGCAGTGGCTGGGGGCTTTGATTACGTCCTGCGTAAGCACGCCGGTATGTGAAAGGCTGGTGCTCAACTGACGACGCTGCTCTGGCGTTAGGGTGGGCAGCTGGGCTACCCACCGTGAAAACTGAATCGCTTTCATGATCAATCCCTCGCATTCGGAGACATCACAACTCAGTTTAGACCATCGCAACAGTTAACTTAGACATAGCCTACAACAATCAGGGCAAGCTGGTCCAGGCCACGGTCGAAGCACTGCTGGCAGCACCACGGCCAACCCAGGTGGAGCCGCTGTCAGCGGTGGAGCAAGACGGCGAGTGGCAGCTGGAACTGGTGGTGCCGCTAGACCTGGCGCACTTCACCGGGCACTTCCCGCAAACCCCGGTACTGCCCGGCGTGGTCCAGGTTGACTGGGCGCAGCAACTGGCGCGCAGCCTGATCAAAGACCTGCCGCCACGTTTTAGCGGCATGGAAGTGCTGAAATTCCAGCAACTGGTGCGCCCCGGCGATCAGCTGCAACTGACCCTGCGTTTCGACACCGCACGCGGCAAGCTGTACTTCGCCTTCCGCAATGGCGAAGCCCCCTGCTCGTCCGGGCGGATTTTGCTGGGGCCAGCACAATGATCCGCTTTGGTAGGTTGGCGTTGAGCGCAGCGATACCCAACAAGGGTTCGATGGGTATCGCTGCGCTCAACCCATCCTACGGAGCTGGAGCCCGCACAATGAATGGCTTGTGTAGGTTGGCGCTGAGGCACGAAGCCCAACATTGGCGGCGCTGGTCGTTGGGCTTCGCAAGCTCAGCACCAACCTACGCACAGCCCATGCCTACCATCCGTGTAGAGCATTGCCATGCATAAGCCCTGCGCAGTAATCCCGGTCTATAACCACGAACACGCGCTGCCCGTGGTGGTTGCCGCGCTGCATGCGGCCGGCCTGCCCTGCGTGCTGGTGGACGATGCCTCCAGCTCGGCCTGCGCGGCGGTAATGGATCAGCTGGCCACACAGCCCGACACCTATCTGGTACGCCTGCCGGTCAACCAGGGCAAAGGCGGCGCGGTAATGGCCGGGCTGCGTGAGGCATCTCGATTGGGTTTCAGCCATGCGCTGCAGGTGGACGCCGACGGCCAGCATGACCTCAGCGATCTGCCTCACTTTATCAACGCCTCACAAGCCGCCCCGGAGGCGCTGATCTGCGGCTACCCGCAGTACGACGAGAGCGTGCCGAAAGGCCGCCTTTACGCGCGTTACCTGACCCACGTATGGGTGTGGATCAACACTCTATCGCTGAGCATCCGCGACTCCATGTGCGGCTTTCGCGTGTATCCGCTGCCGGCCACCCTGGCGCTGATCGACGCGGTAGATATCGGCAAACGCATGGATTTTGACACCGAGGTTTTGGTGCGCCTGGCCTGGCGTAATCAGCCCATGCACTGGCTGCCGACCAAGGTGCATTACCCGCTGGATGGCCTGTCGCACTTTCGCCTGTGGCACGACAACGCGCTGATCTCGAAGATGCACGCCAAGCTGTTTTTCGGCATGTTGCTGCGCGCCCCACAGATTCTCTGGCGCAGGTGGCGCGCATGAGTGGCCAGCAGCACTGGGCCGGGCAGCGCGAGCGCGGCAGTTTTATCCTGATGAAATTCACCGCCTGGCTGGCGCGCCTGCTCGGCCGCCGGCTGATCAGCCCGCTGCTGTACCTGATCGTGCTGTATTTCTACCTGTTCGGCGCCAAGGCGCGGCGTAGCATCCGCCAGTACCAGCGCAACCTGGCTAACTGGAGCGGCCGCGCCGAGTTGCAGCCGACCCGGCACAGCGTGTTCCGCCACTTTATGAGCTTCGCCGACACCCTGCTGGACAAGCTCGATGTATGGAACGGCAAACTCGGCCTGGAACAGGTGACCCTGATCGACCCAAGCAACGCCTGCGTCCAGCTACACCAACAAGGCCGTGGGCAGATGCTGGTGGCCGCGCACCTGGGCAACCTGGAAGTCTGTCGCGCCCTGGCCGAACTCGGCGAGCAGGTGACCATGAATGTGCTGGTACACACCAAACATGCCGAACAATTCAACCGCCTGCTCGGCGAGGCCGGCTCTAGTCATTTGCGGCTGATTCAGGTCAGTGAGCTGGACGCGGCGATCATGCTGCAATTGTCCGAGCGCCTGGAGCGCGGTGAATGGCTGGCGATTGCCGGCGACCGCGTGCCGCTCAAGGGCAGCCGCAAGGTCAACGTGAACTTCCTCGGTAAACCCGCAGCCTTCCCGCAAGGCCCGTGGTTGCTGGCCGGGTTACTGCAATGCCCGGTCAATCTGATTCACTGCCTGAAAATTGATAAACGCTATCAGGTGATCATCGAACCCTTCGCCGAGCGCCTGTACTGGAAGCGCAGCGAACGGGACGCGGTGATCCGCCACTGGACCCAGCGCTATGCCGACCAACTCGCGCAACGCTGCCTGGATGCGCCCCTGCAATGGTTCAATTTCTACCCGTTCTGGAATGAAGATGACGACAAATCAGCCTGATCCCATCGTGTTTGGCGAGCGCCCCTTGAGCATCGAGCAGGTTGTCGCCCTGGCCAATCGCAGCGCCCCGGCGCAGCTGCAAAGCGATGCCGCCTACCGCGAAAAAATCGCCAAGGGCGCGCGCTTTCTCGACAGCCTGCTGGACAAAGAAGGCGTGATCTACGGCGTCACCACCGGCTACGGCGACTCCTGCGTGGTGGCCGTGCCGCTGTATCAGGTCGAGGCGCTGCCGCGTCACCTGTACACCTTCCACGGCTGCGGCCTGGGCAAGCTGCTGGATGAGCCGGCCACCCGCGCCGTGCTGGCCGCACGGTTACAGTCGCTGTGTCAGGGCGTTTCCGGCGTGCGCGTAGAGCTGCTCGAACGCCTGCAGGCCTTTCTCGAATACGACGTTCTGCCGCTGATTCCGGAAGAAGGCTCGGTGGGCGCCAGCGGTGACCTCACGCCGCTGTCCTATGTCGCCGCCACCCTCAGCGGTGAGCGCGAGGTGATGTTCAAGGGGGAGCGCCGCAGCGCCGCCGATGTGCATAAGGAACTCGGCTGGACGCCACTGACCCTGCGCCCAAAAGAAGCCCTGGCGCTGATGAACGGTACCGCAGTAATGACCGCCCTGGCCTGCCAAGCCTATTCGCGCGCCGACTACCTGCTGAAATTGGTCACGCGCATCACCGCGCTTAACGTGGTAGCACTGGAAGGCAACCCGGAGCATTTCGACGAGCGCCTGTTCGCCGCCAAGCCGCACCCGGGGCAGATGCAGGTCGCCGCCTGGCTGCGTCAGGACCTGGCCATCGACGCGCCGACCGCGCCGCTGCACCGCCTACAGGACCGCTACTCGCTACGCTGCGCGCCGCATGTGCTCGGCGTACTGGCCGATAGCCTGGGTCTGCTGCGTCAATTTATCGAGATCGAGCTGAACAGCGCCAACGACAACCCGCTGATCGACGCCGAAGCCGAACGCGTGCTGCACGGCGGGCACTTCTACGGTGGGCATATCGCCTTCGCCATGGACAGCCTGAAGAATCTGGTGGGCAACGTCGCCGACCTGCTCGACCGCCAGCTCGCCCTGCTGGTCGACACCCGCTACAACCACGGCCTGCCGAGTAACCTGTCCGGCGCGCCGAGCGTTAGTGCAATGATCAACCACGGCTTCAAGGCCGTGCAGATCGGCACCAGTGCCTGGACCGCCGAAGCCCTGAAAAACACCATGCCGGCCAGCGTGTTCTCGCGCTCCACCGAATGCCACAACCAGGACAAAGTCAGCATGGGCACCATCGCCGCGCGCGACGCCCTGCGCAGCCTGGAGCTGACCGAACAGGTCGCCGCCGCCACTCTGCTGGCCGCCAACCAGGGCGTGTGGCTGCGTCAGCGCGACGGCAAGAACCATATCCCGGCTCCGGTTGCGGCCATGCGCGAACAGCTGGCCGTGGACTTCCACCCGGTGATCGAAGACCGCGCTCTGGAAGCCGAGCTGCGTCTGTGCCTGGTGCGCATCCGTGCGCAGCATTGGAGGCTCTATGCGTAAACGCCGATCCGCCTGTGTAGGAGCCAGCTTGCTGGCGATCCAGCCGCACGCAAAAGCATCGCCAGCAAGCTGGCTCCTACGGAAGCAGGCCCAATCCGGAGGAGCCCAGCATGCGTAGCAAAGGTGTATTACAAGCCGAGATCGAACTGCAGGTGCCGTTCTTCGATGTCGACATGATGGAAGTGGTCTGGCACGGCCACTACGTCAAATACTTCGAAGAAGCGCGCTGCGCCCTGCTCGACAAACTCGGCCACAACTACATGCAAATGCGCGACGCCGGCTACGCCTGGCCAGTGATCGACCTGCAGCTGCGCTATATCCGTGGCGCGCAGTTTGGCCAGAAGATCATCGTGCGCGCCGATCTGGTGGAGTGGGAAAACCGCCTGAAGATCAACTACCTGATCAGCGATGCCGCCAGCGGCGAGCGCATGACACGTGGCAGCAGCGTGCAGGTGGCGGTGGAAATCGCCACCCGCGAAATGCAGTTCGCCTCGCCCAAGGTGTTGATTGAAGCCGTTGAGAAGGTGTTGGCGTGAACAGTCTTTGGCCCGGATTAAGCCGCGCACTCAACCCCGTAGGTTGGGTTGAGCTTTGCGATACCCAACGCGGTGCCAACCTCGTAGCCCGGATGCAATCCGGGAGCGGTGTACGATCGGAGAACGCGTCCCGGATTGCATCCGGGCTACTGCTGCTCTTGCTGCTTCTCACGCCCCCAGCGTATGCCTTCGACCTCGATCAGCTTAGCGCCCAGCTGGCCAAGCCTGCCGTGGTGCGCGGCCCGCTGATTCAGGAAAAGCACCTGCGTGCCCTGCCGCAGCCGCTGACCAGTCGTGGCCAGTTCGTCCTGAGCCGTGACCTGGGCCTGCTCTGGCAATTGCAAAGCCCGCTCAAGCAGGATTACCGCATCGACGGCCAGGGCATCGCCAAGCGCACGCCCGGCGGCTGGCAACAGCAACCGGGGCAGGATGTCGCTGCCCAGCAAAGCCGGCTGTTTCTCGCCGTGCTCAAGGGCGACCATAGCGGCCTGGCCAAAGACTTCCAGCTGCAACTCAGCGGCACCGCCGAGGCCTGGCAACTGCGCCTGGTGCCAAACTCAATGTTGCTCAAGCAGATTTTCAGCCGCATCCAGATCGAGGGCGGTGCCCTGGTCGAGCGTATCGAGCTGCATGAAACCCAGGGCGACCGCAGCGTGCTGCGCCTGCCGGAAAGCCAGGCCGGCGAGGCTTTGAGTGAGCAGGAGCAACGCGACTTTGCCAGGTGAACGCATGCGCAGTGAACACTGGCTGCCACGCGGCTTTCTGCTGCTGCTTGCGGCTCTGCTGGCGCTTGCTGCCTGGCAGTGGCGCAACGGCCCGCCCGTCGCGGCGGATATGCTCGCGCTACTGCCCGCTGGCAGTGGCGATGAGCTGGTGCAGCAGGCCGAGCAGCGCATGCAGGAGCCGCTCAACCGCGACCTGCTGCTGTTGATCGGTCACCCGCAGCGCGAGCAGGCGATTGCCCTGGCGCAGCAAGTGGGCGAGCAGTGGCGCAGCAGTGGGCGTTTCGCCCAGGTGCAATGGAGCGTCGACAGCGACCTTGCTGTGCTGCGCGATTACCTGCGCAGTAACCGCCTGGCCCTGCTGCCGACGGCAGATCGCCAGCTGCTGCTGAAACAACCGCAACAATTGGTCGAACAACGCGCCGCCCAACTATTCGACACCTTCGCCGGCTTTAGTCTGTTGCCCATCGAGCAGGATTGGCTGGGCCTTGGCGTACGCGCGCAACAGGCGCTGAATCCTGGCAGCCGCATCCAGGCGGACCTCAGCAGCGGCGCGCTGCTGCTGGAAGAGCCGGGTATGACCTGGGCCCTGCTGCGCGCCAGCGCCCAGGGCAGCGCCTTCGATATGCAGGAACCGCCACTGATTGCCGCCCAGGTTGCCGCTACCCGCGCGCAAGTCGAAACAGCCGGCGGGCAACTGCTGGCGGCCGGCGGCGTGTTGTACGCCGCTGCCGGGCAGGCCAAGGCCACCCGCGAGATCAGCCTGATTGGCGGCGGCGCCACCCTCGGCACCTTGCTGTTGTTGCTGCTGGCCTTTCGCCGCGTGCGGGTGTTGGTCAGCCTGCTACCGATTGGTATGGCGCTGCTCGCCGGCTGTACCGCCTGCGTGCTGGTGTTCGGCCAGATCAACGCCCTGACCTTGGTGCTGGGTGCCAGCCTGGTCGGGGTCGCAGCCGATTACCCGCAGCACTATTTAAGTAAAAGCTGGAGCAACGCCGAAGGCGCGGACGGCTGGACCAGCTGGGGCGCATTACGCGCCACCCTGCCGGGCCTGAGCCTGAGCCTGGGCACCAACCTGATCGGCTACCTGGCGCTGGCCTTTACCCCCTTTCCGGCGCTGACCCAGGTCGCGCTGTTCTCCGCCGCCGGGCTGATCGCCGCCTACCTCTGCTCGGTATGTCTGCTGCCGGCCTGGTTGCGCGGCCTGCGGCTAAGCCCATCGCCGCAGTTGCTGAGGTTGAGCCAACGCCTGTTGGCCGGTCGGGCACGGCTGTTGGCCAAGACCGGTAGCGCGCCGCTGCTCGTACTGCTACTGCTGTTCTGTGCTGGCGGCCTATGGCAGCTGCATACGCAAAATGATCTTCGCCAGTGGCTGGGCAAGGAACCGCAACTACTGGCCGAAGCCCAACGCATCGCCGAGCTGACCGGGCAACAGCCCACCAGCCAATTCTTTCTGGTGCGCGCCGCCACCCCGAAGCAGTTGCTGGAGCGTCAGGCGGCGCTAAGCCAGCGCTTGGATCAGGCGGTGCAGAACGGTCAATTGCGTGACTACCGCGCACTCAGCCAACTGGTCGCTCCGGATAGCCAGCTGCAGGAATTGCGCGCGGCGCTGAACGAGCTGCCGCAGCACTGGCAGCCGCTGCTCGATCTAGGTATTCCGCCAACCGCGCTGCAGAACGAACTACTGGAACTCCAGCAAAACAATCAGGCCGGCCTTGAACAAGCCCTGGCCAGCCCCCTGGGCGAGGCGTGGCGACCCTTGTGGCTTGGAGCCAACGACAACGGCGTGGCCGGACTGGTCAGCCTGCAAGGGCTTAGCAACAGCAGCGAACTCAAACCGCTGGTCGAGGGCCTACCGGGGGTACAACTGGTTGATCGGATCAGTGAGCTCAACGCGCTATTCAGCGCCACCCAACTGAGCGCCGCCGAGCTGAAACTGCTGTCCTCAATCGCCATCCTGTTATTGCTGTGCCTGCCGTTCGGCCTCGGCGGCGCGCTACGCGTGGTGTGCCTGCCGCTGCTGGCGGCGCTAGCGGCGCTGGCCTGCCTGGGTTGGCTGGGCCAGCCGCTGACCCTGTTCAGCCTGTTTGGCCTGCTGTTGATCACCGCCATCGGCGTCGATTACGCCATTCTGATGCGCGAAAACATCGGCGGGCCGGCGGTCAGCCTGCTCGGCACCTTGCTCTCGGCGCTAACCAGCTGGCTGTCGTTCGGCCTGCTGCTGATCAGCGACACCCCGGCGATTGCCAACTTTGGCCTGGCGATCAGCCTGGGCCTGCTGTTCTGTTTTCTGCTCGCGCCCTGGGCTACCGCCCGTACAAACGACTATCGGCATGCGCCAACACAACCTGATGCCGGTTCCGACCGGCGCCCATATGACCGTCCCTGAGGCAAAAGCCGCTATGAAGTCTTTTGAAGTCGAACAACGCCGGGTTGTAGTCATAGGTGCCGGCCCGTCCGGGGCGATTGCCGGGGCGCTGCTCAAGCGCAATGGCCATGACGTGCTGGTGCTGGAGCGCCAGCGCTTCCCGCGTTTCTCGATTGGCGAGAGCCTGCTGTCGCATTGCCTGGACTTCGTCGAAGAAGCCGGGATGCTCGACGCGGTGCATGCGGCGGGCTTTCAGACCAAGCATGGCGCGGCCTTTGGCTGGGGCGAGCGTTATACCGAGTTTGATTTCCGCGACACCTTCACCAAAGGCCAGGGTTCGACCTATCAAGTGCTGCGCGCCGACTTCGACAAACTGCTGGCAGACCAGGCCGAACTGCAGGGCGTGGAAATCCGCTATGAAGAGGAAATCTTCGCCGTCGACTTTAGCGGCGAGTGCCCGCGCCTCAGCGTGCGGCGTCTGGCCGACGGCCATGAGTATCAGGTGGAATGCGCCTTTGTGCTCGACGGCAGCGGCTACGGCCGCGTGCTGCCGCGCTTGCTCGACCTCGACACACCGTCAAGTTTCCCGGTGCGCCAGGCGCTGTTTACCCATGTCGAAGACCGCAGCGAAGGCAGCGGTTTCGACCGCGAGAAAATCCTCATCACTACCCACCCGACTCTGCGCGATGTGTGGTTCTGGACCATCCCCTTTAGCAACGGCCGCTGCTCGGTCGGTGTGGTAGCCGATGCCAAACGCTACGAGGGGCGCCCGGCGGATCTGGATGCTTGTCTGAAGCAATTTATCGAAGAGACTCCTAGCCTGCACAAGGTGCTGAAAAACGCCGTATGGGACACCCCGGCGCGCAGCATTGGCGGCTACTCGGCCAACGTGAAAACCCTGCACGGCCCAGGCTTTGCGCTGCTCGGTAACGCCGCCGAATTTCTTGACCCGGTGTTCAGCTCCGGGGTGACCATTGCCATGCGCTCGGCAAGCATGGCCGCCGGTCTGTTGCACCGTCAGCTCAGCGGCGAGACGGTGGACTGGGAGCAGGACTTTGCCATCCCGCTTAAGCGCGGCGTCGACACCTTCCGCGTGTATGTCGAGGGCTGGTACGACGGCAGCTTCCAAGACGTGATCTATTTCGAGAAGGCCCAGCCGGAAATCCGCCGGATGATCAGCTCGATCCTCGCCGGCTACGCCTGGGATGAGAAAAACCCCTATGTCGCCGAACCCAAGCGGCGCCTGCGGGTGCTTGCCGAACTCTGCGCAGCTAATTGATAAGGACCATCATGAACAACCCGGCTTCCACCTACGTCGAGGAAACCCGCTTCGGCTTCTGGTTCTTGCAGAGCCACGTCTGGCAGCACCATGTGCTGCGTGTGGCGATCAATGACCTGCGCGGCCTGTTTGCCGGCCCGCTGCCAGAAGCGCCGGTACTGCTGGATGCCGGCTGCGGCCAGGGCAAGTCTTTCGGTCTGCTCAATGCGGCCTTTGCACCGGCGCGGATAATCGGCCTGGATGCCGACCCGCACAGCCTCGACTGCTCCCGCGCCGAAGCGGCACGCCTGGGCCTGGATGTGCAATTGATCGCCAGCGACTGCGCGGCCATCGACCTGCCAGATGCCAGCGTCGACCTGCTGTTCTGCCACCAGACCTTTCATCATCTGGTCGAACAGGAGCAGGCGCTGGCCGAATTCTGGCGTGTGCTCAAGCCGGGCGGCCGCTTGCTGTTTGCCGAGTCCACCCAGTACTACATCGACACCTGGGTGATCCGCTGGCTATTCCGCCACCCCATGCATGTGCAGAAAAGCGCCGAAGGCTATCTACAGATGCTGCGTAGCCAGGGCTTCACGTTCGCAACCCAGAATATCTCCTACCCCTATCTGTGGTGGAGCCGCTCCAAGGACTTCGGCCTGCTGGAACGCTGGGGGCTGCTAAAGCCCAAGCCGGTCGGTCAACGCAATGAAACCCTGGTCAATGTGGTGGCACGCAAGCCGCTGGAGGTAACCCCTGTATGAAACGTATCGCCCTACTTGGCCTAGTCCTGTTACTGAGCGCCTGCGCAACCCAAACGCCGCTGCCACTGAAACTCCCGCCTATATTGAGCGCACCTATATTTGGCGCCCCCCTGCCCGCCGCGCTGCGCGTCGAACGCCAGCAAGGCGACGACAAACAGACCTGGTGGCTGGTGGTGCAAACCGAGCAATCGGCACTGCGCTGGTCGCTGTTCGACCCCCTCGGCATGCCCCTGGCGCGACAACTGCTGGAAGATGGCGGCTGGCGCGCCGATGGCGTGTTGCCGCCCAATAAGGAAGCAAAGGAGCTGTTCGCGGCCCTGCTGTTTGCCCTGACGCCCACCGAGGCCTTGTCTGACAGCTATGCGCCCGGCGTCTGGGTGCAACTGCCTGACGGGCAGCGCCGACTGCACCCGCACTGGCTGATCGACTATCGCGCGCCCCTGGACTTCACCCTGCGCCAGGGTGAGACCCTGAGCTACCGAATCTATACCCTCGCCGACCACGAGATCCCCTGATGGCGGTTTACCTCAACGCATTGGGCCTTAACTGCGCCCTCGGCCAAGGCAAGCAGGCGGTGGCGACAGCGCTGTTTGCCGGCGATAGCAGCGGTATGCAGGCGCAAACCGGCTGGGTGGCCGAGCGGTCGCTGACCGTTGGCGCCGTGCCTGGCGACCTGCCTGAGTTACCGGGGCTGCCGGGCCATCCGCCGAGCCGCAATAATCAACTACTGCTGGCCGCCGCACTTGAGATTGAGCCAGAAGTGCGCGCCGCGATTGAGCGCTTTGGCACCGAACGTATCGCCGTAGTCCTCGGCACCAGCACCTCGGGTATCGAAGAAGCCAGCCGAAGCATCGCCACTTACCTTAAAGAGGGCGCGTTACCGGCGCACTATGACTACGCCCAGCAGGAACTGGCTGAACCGGCGAACTTTCTCAGTGACTGGCTGGGCCTGAGCGGGCCGTGCTTTAGCATCTCCACCGCCTGCACGTCCGGAGCGCGGGCGCTGCTTAGCGCGCAGCGTCTGCTTAACCTAGGCGTGTGTGATGCGGTGATCTGTGGCGGCGTGGACAGCCTGTGCCGCCTGACCCTCAACGGCTTTTCCGCCCTGGAAGCCGTCTCGGCCGAGCGCTGCAATCCGTTTTCGGTTAATCGCCATGGCATCAATATCGGCGAGGGTGCTGCACTCTTTCTTATGACCAAAGAACCTGGCCCCCGCAGTGCTCTAGCAATCACCCTCCTCGGCGTCGGTGCCTGCTCGGATGCCCACCATATTTCCGCACCGCAGCCCGATGGCCTCGGTGCCCAGGCGTCGATGCGCAAAGCCCTAACGGCTGCCGGAATCAACGCCGATCAGGTCGACTACCTGAACCTGCACGGCACCGCCACCACCCACAACGACGCCATGGAAAGCCAGGCCGTACAGGCGATCTTCCCGCACGGGATTCCCTGCTCATCCAGCAAGCCCATGGTCGGCCACACCCTCGGCGCCGCCGGTGCGCTGGAAGCCGCCTTCTGCTGGCTGACCCTCAGCCCACACAACCCAGAGCAGTTGCTACCCCCGCACCTGTGGGACGGCCAGGCTGACCCGGCATTGCCGGCGCTAAACCTGGTACAGCCCGGAACCCGCTTGAGCAATAGCCGCCCACGCCGGCTGATGAGCAATTCCTTCGCCTTTGGCGGCAACAATATCAGCCTGATTCTCAGTGAAGAGATGGGTGAAGAGCCCAGTGAAGAACAGAGCGAAGCGCCAGGAGAACCCGCATGAGCCAATGGCCAATCGCCGAACTGATCCCCCACGCCGCCAATATGATCCTGATCGATCAGGTGCTGCGTTTTGGCGACGAGGACATCGAAACCCAGCTTTGCGTGCGCGACGGCGGGCTGTTTAATCTGGAAGACGGCAGCCTGCCGGCCTGGGTTGGCATCGAACTGATGGCGCAAAGCGTCGCCGCTTACGCCGGCTGCCAGGCGCGCCTGCGCGGTGAGCCAGTGGAATTGGGCTTTTTGCTCGGCACGCGCAAGTACGAGTGCAACGTCGAACGCTTCCCGGCAGGCAGCCTGCTGCATATCCACGCCAGCCGCTCGCTGCAGGATGACAACGGCATGGGCGTATTCGAATGCCAGCTGCGCGGCCCCGGCATCGAGGCCTTGGCCCGCCTTAACGTATTCCGCCCACCCCAGGTGGCCAGCTATCTTCAGGAAGAATTTGAGGGAACGCAGCCATGAGCGAACAAGCAGCCGTGAGCGAAAGCAAAGCCATAAGCGAAACCATTCTGGTCACAGGCTCCAGCCGTGGCATCGGCCGGGCGATTGCCCTGCGCCTGGCCAAGAGCGGCTATGACATCGTGCTGCACTGCCGCGCCCGCCGCGAGGAAGCCGAAGCGGTGCAGGCGCAAATTGTTGAGATGGGCCAGCAGGCGCGCATCCTGCAGTTCGACGTCTCCGACCGCGCCGCCTGCCGCGAAGCGCTGGAAGTCGATGTCGAGCAACACGGTGCCTATTACGGCGTGGTGTGCAACGCCGGCCTGACCCGCGACGGTGCCTTCCCGGCGCTCTCCGAGGACGACTGGGACATCGTGATGCGCACCAACCTGGACGGTTTCTATAACGTGTTGCATCCGCTGACCATGCCCATGGTGCGGCGGCGCAAGGCCGGGCGCATCGTCTGCATCACCTCGGTGTCCGGGCTGATCGGCAACCGCGGCCAGGTCAACTACAGCGCCTCCAAGGCCGGCATCATCGGCGCCGCCAAGGCCTTGGCGATCGAGCTGGGCAAGCGCAAGATCACGGTCAACTGCGTGGCGCCGGGGCTGATCGATACCGAGATTCTCGATGCCGATGTGCCGGTCGAGG
The DNA here is from genome assembly GCF_056312395.1 of Pseudomonas sp. C7.1. Classification (NCBI taxonomy): domain Bacteria; kingdom Pseudomonadati; phylum Pseudomonadota; class Gammaproteobacteria; order Pseudomonadales; family Pseudomonadaceae; genus Pseudomonas; species Pseudomonas sp. C7.1. Next base: position 3,283,133 of record NZ_JBWDTL010000003.1, read on the forward strand.
AAATCCTCAAGATGGTCCCGGCGCAGCGCATGGGCACCCCGGAAGAAGTGGCCGGCGCGGTGAATTTTCTGATGTCCGAGGAGGCGGCCTACATTACCCGCCAGGTCCTCGCAGTGAACGGCGGGCTGTGCTGATGAGCGGATGCAAACGGGTGGTAGTCACCGGCATGGGCGGCGTGACCTCGCTGGGCAGCGACTGGCCAACGATTGAGGCCAACTTCAAGGCCGGCAAGAGCGGCATCCGCTACATGCACGAGTGGGACAGATTCAGTGAGCTGAACACCCGCCTCGGCGGCCCGGTGGATGATTTCGTGCAACCCAAGCACTGGAACCGCAAGCAGACCCGCAGCATGGGCCGCGTTTCCAAGCTGGTGGTGTACGCCGCCGAGCGTGCTCTGGAGCATGCCGGCCTGCTCGGCGACGAGTCGATCAAGGACGGTCGGATGGGCGTAGCCTGCGGCTCTTCCACCGGTAGCACCGAGGAGATCAAGGCCTTCGGCAATATGCTGCTCAACTCGGTGGCCGACGGCCTGAATGCCAACTCCTATATCCGCATGATGCCGCACACCACGGCGGCCAATATCAGCATCTTCTTCGGCCTCAAGGGCCGCCTGATCCCCACCTCCAGCGCCTGCACCAGCGGCAGCCAGGGCATTGGCTACGCCTATGAGGCGATCAAGTTCGGCCGCCTACCGATGATGCTCGCTGGCGGTGCCGAGGAACTCTGCCCCACCGAGGCCATGGTCTTCGATGCGCTGTACGCCACCAGCCTGAAAAACGATGCCCCGCACACCTCGCCACGCCCCTACGACAGCGGCCGCGATGGCCTGGTGATCGGCGAAGGCGCCGGCATTCTGGTCCTCGAAGAGCTGGAACACGCCCTGGCCCGTCGCGCGACCATCCATGCCGAAATCGTCGGCTTTGGCTGCAATTCCGACGGCCAGCACGCCACCAAACCGGTGCAGGCGACCATGCGCGGGGCGATGCAACTGGCACTGCAGGATGCCGGTTTGCAGCCCTCCGCCATCGGTTACGTCAACGGCCACGGCACGGCCACCGAGCAGGGCGATGTGGCGGAAACTCTGGCCACTCAGGAACTGTTCGGCAGCCAGATGCCGATCAGCTCGCAGAAGAGCTACTTCGGCCACACCCTGGGGGCTTGCGGCGCGCTGGAGTCCTGGTTCAGCATCGAAATGATGAACTCAGACAGCTATGTGCCAACCCTGAACCTGGACAATATCGACCCGGCCTGCGGCGAGCTGGACTACCTGCGCGGTGAATTCCGCCAGATGAGCCATCAGTACGTGATGAACAACAACTTCGCCTTTGGCGGGGTGAATACGTCGCTGATCTTCAAACGCTGGGCTTGAGAGGCTGTTCAATATCTGCTGCGCGTCGGCCCTGCTACGTTAAAAGCAGGCTCGGAATGCTCATTTACAGCAGTAAACTCCGCTTCCTCGCCTGCTTTTGCCTTGCATGGCTCTAGCTCGCAAGACATTGAACGAGCCCTCAGAAGCAGCCGGATTACACTGATTTTTTGCGCAATACCCTGACCAGAAACTCACAAGAAAGGAGTCACCCGATGAAAGCCAAGAACTGGATCCTTGCTGCAGCCTGCCTGAGCTTGTTGCCAGCCGTTAGTCAGGCCCGTGACACCACTCACTTTTTGCCGTTCGACGCGGTTGTGCAGGAAGCCCTGAATGCCGGCCGCCTCGACGGTAGCGTGAAGTTCTACCTGGCGGGCAACAAGCCAGCCGGCGCGGTCAACGTGGTCAAATCCGGCGTCACCACCAGCAAGAAGACCAACGCTTTCAACAAGACTGACGAGGGCGCCTGCTCCTGGGCACTGCAGTCGGCGCTGATCACCTTCCAGAACGCCGCTAAGGCCGCCGGTGCCAACGCCGTGGTTGATCTGGCCAGCAACTACAAGAACGTCGAGTACAAAGACAGCCAGAAGTACGAATGCCACGCTGGCGCGATCATGGCGGGCGTAGCGCTCAAGGGAAACCTGGCCAATGTCAAATAAGCCGGCGCCGTTACAGCGCGCGCTGCAATCGGCGTAAAGCCTTGAGACTCGCACTAAAGACCAAGGCCGCTTATGCGGCCTTTGTCTTATGCGCGCCGTAGGAGCGGCTGGGCGGCACTCCGCCATGCCCTCGCTAACGCTTTCGCGGCCATGGGCCGCTCCTACAAGTTACGTAACTAGTTGTGGTACTGAGCCGACAACTCATGCACTGCTTCAAAGAAGGCACCGGCATGGGCAGGATCGACTTCCGGGGTGATGCCGTGGCCGAGGTTAAACACCTGGCCGCTGCCATGACCATAAGCGGCTAGGATGCGCCCGACTTCGGCACGAATCGCCGCCGGGTTGGCGTATAGCACGCTCGGGTCCATATTGCCTTGCAGCGCCACCTTGTTACCGACGCGGGCACGGGCGCTGCCGATATCGCAGGTCCAGTCCAGGCCCAGGGCCTCGGCGCCGGTCTCGGCCATGGATTCCAGCCACAGGCCGCCACCCTTGGTGAACAGAATCACCGGCACCCGGCGGCCGTCGTGCTCGCGGATCAGGCCGTCGATGATCTTCTGCATATAGGCCAGGGAGAACTCCTGATAGGCCGCCGCCGACAGCGAACCGCCCCAGGAATCGAAGATCTGTACCGCCTGCGCGCCAGCTTTAATCTGGCCGTTGAGGTAGGCGGTGACCGACTGCGCCAGCTTATCGAGCAGCGCGTGCATGGCCTGCGGATTGTCGTAGAGCATGGCCTTGGACTTGCGGAAGTCCTTCGACGAGCCGCCTTCAACCATATAGGTAGCCAGGGTCCAGGGGCTGCCGGTAAAGCCGATCAGCGGCACGCGGCCATTCAGTTCGCGGCGGATGGTACGTACGGCCTCCATCACGTAGCCCAGATCCTGCTCCGGATCAGGAATCGGCAGCGCCTCGATATCGGCCATGCTGCTGATGACCTTCTTGAAGCGCGGGCCTTCGCCGGTTTCGAAATACAGGCCCTGGCCCATGGCATCGGGGATGGTCAGGATATCGGAGAACAGAATTGCTGCGTCCAGCTGCGGGTAACGGTCCAGCGGCTGGATGGTGACCTCACAGGCCAGTTCCGGGTTCTTCATCAGCTTGACGAAATCACCGGCCTTGGCACGAGTGGCGCGGTACTCCGGCAGGTAACGACCGGCCTGACGCATCATCCACACCGGGGTGACGTCGACAGGTTGCTTGAGCAGAGCACGAAGGAAGCGGTCGTTCTTCAGGGCGGTCATAACAATTCCCGAGACATGGAAGGCAGCAAAAAAGTGCGGGCATTTTCGCAGACCACAAAACAAAAGGCACGGCGAGCGCCGTGCCTTTTGTCTATAGGGTCAATTTGTCGCGGACGGACGTAGGATGGGTTAGCCGAAGGCGTTACCCATCAAAAACATGATGGGTATCGCTGCGCTCAACCCATCCTACGCCGGCATTAACAGGTCAGACCCCGAGGTAATCCAAGATACCTTCGGCGGCATTACGGCCTTCGAAAATCGCCGTGACCACCAGGTCAGAACCGCGCACCATATCGCCACCGGCGAAGATCTTCGGATTGCTGGTCTGGTGCTTGAACTGGCTCTGCTCCGGCGCGACCACACGGCCCTGGCTGTCGGTTTCGATCTTGAAATCGCTGAACCAGGCAGCCGGGCTTGGGCGGAAGCCGAAGGCGATCAGCACGGCTTCTGCCGGGATGATTTCCTCGGAACCGGGGATCGGCTCGGGGCTGCGTCGGCCACGGGCATCCGGCTCGCCGAGACGGGTCTCGACCACTTTCACGCCTTCAACCTTGTCTTCACCAACGATGGCGATGGGCTGGCGGTTGAAGAGGAACTTCACGCCTTCTTCCTTGGCGTTCTTCACTTCCTTGCGCGAGCCCGGCATGTTTTCTTCGTCGCGGCGATAGGCGCAGGTCACCGACTTGGCGCCCTGGCGGATCGAGGTGCGGTTGCAGTCCATCGCGGTGTCGCCGCCGCCGAGGACGACGATGCGCTTGCCCTTCATGTCGATAAAGTCTTCCGCGTTCTTCTCGAAACCGAGGTTGCGGTTGACGTTGGCGATCAGGAAATCCAGCGCATCAGTAACGCCCGGCAGGTCTTCACCGGGGAAGCCGCCCTTCATATAGGTGTAGGTGCCCATGCCCATAAACACGGCATCGTACTCATCCAGCAGTTGCTGCATGGTGATGTCTGTGCCGATCTCGGTGTTCAGGCGGAACTCGACGCCCATGCCGGTGAAGACTTCGCGGCGATTGCTCAGCACGCTCTTCTCCAGCTTGAACTCGGGAATACCGAAGGTCAGCAGACCACCGATCTCCGGGTTCTTGTCGAACACCACCGGGGTCACGCCGTTGCGCACCAGTACGTCGGCGCAGCCCAGGCCAGCAGGGCCGGCACCGATCACCGCAACGCGTTTGCCAGTCGGCACCACGCGCGACATATCCGGGCGCCAGCCCATGGCGAAGGCCGTGTCGGTGATGTACTTCTCCACCGAGCCGATGGTCACCGCGCCGAAGCCGTCGTTCAGGGTGCACGCACCCTCGCACAGACGGTCCTGCGGACACACGCGGCCGCAGACTTCCGGCAGGGTGTTGGTCTGGTGCGACAGTTCAGCGGCGGCGAGGATATTGCCCTCGGACACCAGCTTCAGCCAGTTGGGAATGAAGTTGTGCACCGGGCACTTCCATTCGCAATAGGGGTTGCCGCAGCCCAGGCAACGGTGCGCCTGGTCGGCCGCTTGCGCAGGTTTGAAGTTGTCGTAGATCTCGACGAACTCTTTCTTACGCTGACGCAACAGTTTCTTCTTCGGGTCTTTGCGCCCGACTTCGATGAACTGGAAGTCGTTATTCAGACGTTCAGTCATTGCAATACCTCATCAAACCACTTCAGGCGCATTCTTATTGCGGGTTGGCACGGGTGCTGGAGAGCAACGACTTCAGGCTTGCCGCCTTCGGTTTGACCAGCCAGAACTTGCGCAGGTAGTCGTCCAGGTTTTCCAGCAGGTTGATGCCCCACTCACTCGATGTTTCCTGGACGTACTCGACAAGCACGCGCTCCAGGTGGCTACGGTAAGCCTCCATCGACTCATTGTTGATCCGCTGAATTTCCACCAGCTCGTGGTTAACGCGGTCGTAGAAGCTGTTATCCAGGTCGAGCACGTAGGCGAAACCGCCGGTCATGCCGGAACCGAAGTTGTAGCCGGTTTTGCCCAGTACGCAGACAAAGCCGCCAGTCATGTATTCGCAGCAATGGTCGCCCGTGCCTTCCACTACGGTGTGCGCACCGGAGTTACGCACGGCGAAACGCTCGCCCGCAGTACCAGCGGCGAACAACTTGCCGCCAGTGGCACCGTACAGGCAGGTGTTGCCGATAATGGCGCTGTCCTGGGTTTTGAACGGGCTGCCTTTCGGCGGGGTGATCACCAGCTTGCCGCCGGTCATGCCCTTGCCGACGTAGTCGTTGGCGTCGCCTTCCAGGTACAGGTTCAGGCCACCGGCGTTCCACACACCGAAGCTCTGGCCCGCAGTGCCCTTGAAGCGGAAGGTGATAGGCGCCTTGGCCATGCCCTGGTTGCCGTGTTTACGGGCGATTTCGCCGGAAACACGGGCACCGATGGAACGGTCACAGTTGCAGATGTCCAGCTCGAACTCGGCACCGCTGGCAGCCTCAATTGCAGGCTTAGCCAGCTCGACCATCTTCTCGGCCAGCAGCCCTTCGTCGAACGGCGGGTTGCGGTCAACCAGGCAGAACTGCGGCTTGTCGGCCGGAATGTGGTCGCTGCCGAGCAGCGGCGTCAGGTCCAGATGACCCTGCTTGGCGGTTTCGCCCGGCAGCATTTCCAGCAGATCGGTACGCCCGATCAGCTCTTCCAGGCTACGTACGCCCAGCTTGGCCAGCCACTCGCGGGTTTCTTCGGCGACATAGGTGAAGAAGTTCATCACCATCTCGACCGTGCCGATGAAGTGATCCTTGCGCAGCTTGTCGTTCTGCGTGGCCACGCCGGTGGCGCAGTTGTTCAGGTGACAGATACGCAGGTATTTGCAGCCCAGGGCGATCATCGGCGCAGTACCAAAGCCGAAGCTTTCGGCACCGAGGATGGCGGCCTTGATTACGTCAAGGCCGGTCTTCAGGCCGCCGTCGGTCTGTACCCGCACCTTGCCGCGCAGGTCGTTGCCGCGCAGGGTCTGGTGGGTTTCGGCCAGGCCGAGTTCCCACGGCGCACCGGCGTACTTGATCGAGGTCAGCGGCGATGCGCCGGTACCACCGTCGTAACCGGAGATGGTGATCAGGTCGGCATAGGCCTTGGCCACACCGGCGGCGATGGTGCCGACACCGGCTTCCGCCACCAGTTTGACCGACACCAGCGCAGCCGGATTGACCTGTTTAAGGTCATAGATCAGCTGCGCCAGGTCTTCGATGGAATAGATGTCATGGTGGGGCGGAGGCGAAATCAGGGTCACGCCCGGTACTGCGTAACGCAGCTTGGCGATCAGGCCGTTGACCTTGCCGCCCGGCAGCTGGCCGCCTTCGCCAGGCTTGGCGCCCTGGGCCACCTTGATCTGCAGCACTTCGGCGTTGACCAGGTATTCCGGGGTCACGCCGAAACGGCCGGTGGCCACCTGCTTGATCTTCGAGCTGCGCACGGTGCCGTAACGGGCCGGGTCTTCGCCGCCCTCACCGGAGTTTGAGCGCGCGCCCAGGCGGTTCATCGCCTCGGCAATGGCTTCATGGGCTTCTGGCGACAGCGCGCCGAGGGAAATCCCGGCGGAGTCGAAACGCTTGAGAATCTCACCCAGCGGCTCAACCTGATCCAGCGCCAATGGCTGATCGGCCAGCTTCAGTTGCAGCAGGTCGCGCAGCATCGACACCGGACGGGTGTCGACCAGGGTGGTGTATTCCTTGAACTTCTCGTAGCTGCCCTGCTGCACAGCCGCCTGCAGGGTGTTGACCACATCCGGGTTGTAGGCGTGGTACTCGCCGCCATAGACGAACTTGAGCAGACCACCTTGCTGGATCGACTTACGCGCGTTCCAGGCTTCGGCCGCCAGCAGCTTCTGCTCGTTTTCGATATCGACGAAGCGCGCGCCCTTGATGCGGCTGGCCACACCCCGGAAGCACAGCTCGGTGACGCCATCGGCCAGGCCGACCGCTTCAAACAGCTGCGCACCACGGTAGGACGCAACGGTGGAGATCCCCATCTTCGACAGGATCTTCAGCAGGCCTTTGGAGATGCCTTTGCGGTAGTGCTTGAACACTTCATACAGATCGCCCAGCACTTCGCCGGTGCGAATCAGGTCGCCCAGCACTTCATACGCAAGGAACGGGTAAACCGCCGAGGCGCCGAAGCCGAGCAGCACGGCATAGTGGTGCGGGTCGCGGGCAGTGGCGGTCTCGACCAGGATGTTGCAGTCGCAACGCAGACCTTTCTCGGTCAGACGGTGGTGAATTGCACCGGTAACCAGGGAGGCGTGGGCCGGCAGCTTGCCTGGGGCGATATGACGGTCAGACAGAACCAGCAGCACCTTACCGGCGCGCACGGCTTCTTCAGCCTGATCGGCCATATTGCGCACGGCGGCTTCCAGGCCAAGCGACTCATCGTAGTTCATGTCGATCAGCTGACGCTCGAAGCCTGGGCGATCCAGGTTCATCAAGGCGCGCCACTTGGCCGGCGAAATCACCGGGCTGCTGAGAATCACCCGTGCGGCGTGCTCTGGCGACTCTTCGAAGATATTGCGCTCGGCACCGAGGCAGATCTCCAGCGACATGACGATGGCTTCACGCAGCGGGTCGATCGGCGGGTTGGTGACCTGAGCGAACTGCTGACGGAAATAGTCATAGGGCGAGCGCACGCGCTGGCTCAAAACCGCCATCGGCGTGTCGTCACCCATGGAGCCGACTGCTTCCTGACCTTGCTCGCCCAGCGGACGCAGCACCTGATCACGCTCCTCGAAGGTGACCTGGTACATCTTCATGTACTGCTTGAGCTGGTCGACGTCGTAGAACGCCGAACCATGGTCGCGGTCTTCCAGGGTCGCCTGAATGCGCTGGGCACTCTTGCGCATCCACTGTTTGTAGGGGTGACGCGACTTCAGACGGTTGTCGATATCGTCGCTGCCGAGGATCTGCCCGGTTTCGGTGTCCACCGCGAGAATCTGCCCCGGACCGACGCGGCCCTTGGCCAATACGTCCTCGGGTGCGTAGTTCCACACACCGATTTCCGAGGCCAGGGTGATGTAACCATTCTTGGTGGTGACCCAGCGCGCCGGACGCAGACCGTTACGGTCGAGGAGGCACACGGCATGGCGGCCATCGGTGAGTACCACACCGGCGGGACCATCCCAGGGCTCCATGTGCATGGAGTTGTATTCGTAGAACGCGCGCAGGTCGGCGTCCATGGTTTCAACGTTCTGCCAGGCTGGCGGAATCAGCATGCGCACGCCACGGAACAGGTCGATGCCGCCGGTGACCATCAGCTCAAGCATGTTGTCCATGCTTGAAGAGTCAGAACCCACGCGATTGATTAACGGGCCAAGCTCGTCAAGATCAAAGATTTGGTCGTTCGCGAACTTAGGACGACGTGCCTGCGCCCAGTTGCGGTTACCGGTGATGGTGTTGATTTCACCGTTGTGCGCCAGAAAGCGGAACGGCTGAGCCAGCGGCCACTTCGGCAGGGTGTTGGTGGAGAAGCGCTGGTGGAATACGCAAATGGCGGTCTGCAGGCGCTCATCACCCAAGTCTGGGTAGAACTGCTGCAGGTCGGCCGGCATCATCAGGCCTTTGTAGATGATGGTCTTGTGCGAAAAGCTGCAGATGTAGTGATCGCTGTCAGCGGCGTTGGCCACCGAAGAGCGGCGGCGAGCGCTGAACAGCTTGATCGCAAATTCCTGATCGGACAGGCCTTCGCCGCCGATAAACACCTGCTCAATCTGCGGCAGACGCTCAAGCGCCAGGCGGCCGAGCACGCTGGTGTCGATTGGCACCTTGCGCCAGCCGACCAGGCTCAGGCCAGCCGCGAGGATCTCGCGATTCATGTTTTCGCGGGCGGCTTCGGCTTTAGCCGGGTCTTGGTTGAGGAACACCATGCCCACGGCGTACTGCTTGGGCAGTTCGGCAGCAAAGTGCTGCTGGGCCATGGCCCGCAGGAAAGCATCAGGCTTCTGGATCAGCAGACCGCAACCGTCACCGGTTTTACCGTCGGCGTTGATCCCGCCACGGTGGGTCATGCATGTCAGGGCTTCAATCGCGGTCTGCAGCAGGTGATGGCTAGCCTCACCCTGCATATGGGCGATAAGGCCGAAGCCGCAGTTATCCTTGAACTCATCAGGACGGTACAAACCTGCTTTCATAGGGACTCTCACCAGACGGCCTATCACAAGGCAATTACTTTCTAATTCAACCACTTACCATGCGCGCAGGACTAAACCCCAGCTTTGCGCAGGCGAAAGGGCAGTCATTGTACATACCGACCTAGGCCGTCACAAACCTTAGTGACGAAGCCGTGAAAAAATATGTCGCGAAAACGAAGGATAAGACCGGAAGGTCGTGGTAGCGACCGACCGGTCAGCGCAAGCGCTGAAGTGTATCAGCTAGCGCGCCTGGGCAATCTCTTGCTGAATGCCCGCGAAGTTACGCGGCCAAGGCTTACCAGCCTGAACCTTGACAGGCAGGGCCCGCAAGGCCGCCTGCGCCGCATCACGCGTGGCAAAGCTGCCATAGGTCACCACATACAGCGGCTTACCCTGGTGCTGCTTCTTGAAATAGCGGTAGTCCGCACCATTGGCTTTTACAAAAGCCTGCGCACCACTTTCCAATCGAGCCCCGAGAATCTGCAGGGTATAACGCGAACCCGCCTGCGCGGCATACCAATCACCACCAGCGGCAGGTTTGACCGCAGCGACCGGTGCTTGTGGCTTAATTGGCGGCGGCACTGCGGCCACCACTGGCGCAACCGGCTTGACCACCGGCGCAGCCGGCGGAGCAACCACAGGTGCAACCCTGGCCGGCTCAGACACCACAGGCGCAACCGGAGCACTTGCCGCCGCAGCCGGCTCAGGCGCGACATCCGCAGCACCTGAAGCACCCGCAGCATCAGCTTCTTCCGCACCACTCAAACTAGCCGCCTGCGCCAAAGGCTCACGAATAACGGGCTGCGCCTCACCCACTAAAGGCAGCGGCAGTGGCTGATTGGCACCCTCGAACTGAATCGCGGGTGCAACCGCAGCAGCAGGAGCGGCCGGTTCCGCAACCACCGCAGGCGGAGGCGCTTCACCGAGTGGCAACTGTGCAATTACCGGCGCCTCAACATCCTCAACCACTCGCCCCTGCATAAACCAGGCAGCCAGCACACCGATAGCCACCACACACAGAGCCAGCAAATGCTTGCGCGGCAAGTTGAAAGCAAAACCTCCACGACTCGCCGCGCCACGCTGCGCCAGCATTGCTTCAACCAACGACTCGTGCGCGACCTGATTGATTACCCCTGGCCAACCAGCAGACTGCTCATGAATATCCGCAATCTGCTCATCACTCAAAACCTCAATACCCTGCCCCGCCCCCTCAAGACGCTGAGCCAGATACTCGCGCGTTTCATCCTCGCTATAAGGCTGCAACTCGATGACGTGAAAGCACTCATCGCCCGCCGCCACATGCTCAAGGCGTGGCAGCAGCTGCGAATCGGCAAACAGGAAAACATGAGGGCGACCTTCAGCATTGCCGACAGCCAGACTCAGCAAGCTGGTCAGCGCCGCATCACTGAGATCCTCGGCATCATCAACCAGCACGTAGACTTCCTGCCCGGTCAGCGCTAATTGCCCGACCTGCGCCAGAATGGCCGGCAACTCCGGCCGCTGCACCTGCAGCCCCTGCGCGACCTGACGCAAAATGCTTGCAGGGTCCGAAGCACCCTTGGCGGACACCACCACACTCTGCACAGCCTGCTTATTAGTACTGGCTACCAGCGCCTGGCGCAGCAGGGTTTTACCACTGCCATCCGGGCCACTGACCACCAGCAACAGCTGGCTATAGCGCGCCAGGTGATGCAGCTGGCCCAGCACCGGCTTACGCTGCGCCGGAAAAAACTTGAACCCCGGTACCCGAGAAGCAAAGGGGTCGTGAGTAAAGTGGTAATGATCGAGAAACGCCTCGTCAGCATGCAGACTGGTCATGGGACACTCGTTAATTTTTAAGCTGAGCCAGCTGCGTCGCATAATCTGCGCTCAGCGTGGCATTCAAAATTTCCCGGGGAAAATCACCGGTTACAACCGCCTCACCCAAGCCGCGCAACAACACTAGGCGCAGCTTGCCATCAAGGACCTTCTTGTCGACCGCCATATGCTCCATAAAGTCCTCAGGCGTCATATCCTCAGGCGGAGTAACCGGCAAGCCCGCAGCAACAAACAACCGAACGGCGCGCTCACGTTCAGCCGCACTAATCCAGCCAAGGCGCTCGGACATATCCAACGCCATAACGGTGCCAGCCGCCACTGCCTCACCATGCAACCAGACGCCATAGCCCTGATGAGTCTCGATGGCATGACCGAAGGTATGACCCAAATTCAACGTGGCGCGCACCCCCGATTCGCGCTCATCCGCTGCGACAACACGAGCCTTGGCCGCACAGGAATGAGCAATTGCTGCGGTCAGGGCCTCCTGATCAAGGGCACGCAATGCAGGCATATGCTCCTCAAGCCAGGATAGGAATGGCTCATCGCAGATCAAACCGTATTTGATCACCTCAGCCAAACCAGCAGACAACTCACGCGCAGGCAAGGTAGCCAGCGTGGCGGTATCAATCAACACGGCTTGCGGTTGGTAAAAGGCACCCACCATGTTCTTGCCTAATGGGTGGTTGATGCCGGTTTTGCCACCAACCGATGAATCGACCTGCGACAGCAGCGTGGTCGGCACCTGGATAAAGTTCACACCGCGCTGGTAACAGGACGCAGCAAACCCCGCCATATCACCAATTACTCCGCCGCCCAACGCAATAACAGTCGTGCGCCGGTCATGCCGTGCGCCGAGCAATCCATCAAAAACCAGCTGCAGAGTTTCCCAGGTCTTATAACTCTCGCCATCAGGCAAAACTATGGAGGTAACGGCGTACCCTGCAAGCGAACGCTCAAGCGCAGCAAGATAAAGGGGAGCAACTGTCTCATTGGTCACTATCGCGACTTGCCGACCCACAATGTGCGCCGCCAACAAATCATCGCGGGACAACAGCTCAGCACCGATATAGATCGGGTAGCTGCGCTCACCAAGATCGACATGAAGAGTTTGCATAAAGCCCCCAGGTTAAAAAGGGCCCTAGGATAGCGCAGTTCAGCCTGCGCTTTAACGGGGAGAAAGCGCCTCAAGACGCTCAAGGATCTCTTGCACCACCAAACGAGGCGGACGCTCGTCGGTTTCGACTACCACATCAGCGATTTCACGGTAGAGCGGATCACGAACAGCCAACAGATCAGCCAAAACCTTACCCGGATCTACCGCCCGCAACAGCGGACGATTGCGATCACGCGAAGTACGATCAACCTGCTGCTCGACGGATGCATGCAGATAAACCACATGACCACCACGCCTTAGGGCAACACGGTTTTCTGCACGCACAACCGCGCCACCACCGGTGGCCAAAACCATACCGTTCACATCACAAAGCTCTGCGATTACCGCCTGCTCACGCTCACGAAACCCCTGCTCACCCTCAACATCAAAGATCCAAGGAATATCCGCACCCGTACGCTGCTCAATCTCTTTATCAGAGTCTTTGAACGGCAACCGCAACTCTTTAGCAAGCAAACGCCCGATGGTACTTTTACCAGCCCCCATCGGGCCAACGAGGATCAAGTTTCGCACTGAATCAACGATCCACCGCGATGGCTTGGTTGTTCATGATGCGCGGGGTGATAAAGATAAGCAGCTCTGTCTTAGTATCCCGAACAACGTCACTACGGAAAAGCCGCCCAGCAAAGGGCAAGTCACCCAAGAAAGGCACCTTTTCAACATCTTTAACCTGGGTATTACTGAACACACCGCCCAACACAATGGTTTCGCCATCATTGACAAGAACCTTGGCATTCACCTCATTTTTGTCGATTGCAGGAACACCATCACCCGCACCTATAGGTGCGTCTTTCGTAACCTTGACTTCCATCATAATGCGATTATCTGGCGTGATCTGCGGCGTCACTTCTAACGACAGCGCCGCCTCCTTGAATGAGGTACTCGTTGCACCACTGGAAGAGGCTTCCTGATAAGGAATTTCTGTGCCCTTGATAATCTTGGCAGTTTCTTTATCGGACGTCACAACCTTTGGTTGAGAAACCACCTCGCCATTATTTGTGCTTTCCATGGCGGATAGCTCAAGGTCAAGAATGGTGTTATTGGTAATAAACCCAATACCTATACCGGAAGAGCCAGCCACGCCAAGATCAACAAAGTTACCAAGCGCTGGCAATGGATTTTGAACTCCTGCGTTCTGACCATAACCCGGCGAGCCGGGGCGGGCGTTACTGCGTCCGCCCGCAACAAAATTACCATCCCCGACCCTGGCACCGCGCCAATTAACACCCAAGGACTTTTCATAACCCACGTTGGCTTCCACGATACGCGCCTCAATCATGACCTGGCGCACAGGAATGTCTAATTGGGCAACGATACGACGGAGTTCATCAATACGATCTTGTGTTTGGTAGGCAATAATACTGTTAGTACGATCATCTACAGTTATAGAACCTCGATCATCTGCAGTGCCATCCGCACTTGTTACGGACTGAAATAACTTAGCCATATCCGATGCTTTCGCATAATTAACCTGCATCAACTCCCGACGCAAAGGAGCCAGCTCGGCAATCTGCTTCTGCGATTCAAGCTCTTGACGCTCGCGTGCGGCGATTTCGTCAGCCGGAGCAACCAACAGCACATTACCGACCTTACGCTTGTCCAATCCTTTCGTTTTTAGAACCAAGTCCAAGGCTTGATCCCAAGGCACGTTTTGCAAGCGCAGGGTAATATTGCCACTGACAGTATCACTGGCCACTAAGTTCAAATCAGTAAAATCAGCAATTAGCTGCAGCACCGAGCGAACATCAATATCCTGAAAATTCAAAGAAAGCTTTTCGCCTGTGTAGGCAAAGCTCTCACTTTTACGCTTGTCGACCTCGTCCTGGGTCAAAGGCTTGATGCTTAGCGTCAACTTATTATCTGTTTGATAGGCAAGATAATCATAACTACCTGTCGGCTCGATAATAATACTTGCCTGACCATTAGAACCTGCAGCGCTCACAAACTGCACTGGCGTTGCAAAATCCTTAACATCCAGACGAACGCGCAACGCTTCGGGGAGCTGTGTTTTAGCAAAATTCAATCGAATTTTACCGCCCTGATCCTGAATGTCAGGGTTCACAGATGCATCAGATAATGTAATAACAACATTACCCTCGCCCTGCTCACCCCGCTGAAAATCTATATTACTAATGGCTCTTTCTTGCGATGCATAAATTTTTGAAGGCGCAGAAACAGGAGCAATTGCCTGCGAAAGTGCAGCAGGCGTGGGCCTGGTACCTTCCCCCACAACTACAAAAAGCGTATTACCTTCAGCCCGAGTGCTATATGGCGATAAATCAGTAAGATTGATAATTAAACGGGTGCGATCCTTAGCCTCAACCACAGTCACACTTCGTGCATTGCCCACACCAAGCTCTTTATTCTTCACGCCTAGCTTGTTTGCAACACCAGGCAAATCAAGAGCGATTCGCGCTGGCTGCTCGATTGTATAGCCTCGGGGTGCAAGCACGGGCTCATCAAAAGTCAGCTTCAACTCCACTCTATCGCCAGGCAACGCAGCCACATCAAGTGCTTGCAAATCAGCGGCCAATAGACAAGGTGAGAAAAATACTGCCAATAGAGAATGGCTAAGGCGCGAAAAAGAGCTGTTCATTAGAAGGTTCCGTTGGGCAGACCGATTATTTTTCTTCATAGCTAATTCACTCAATTAAGAGCGCTCCTTAAGGGAGAGGCTGCGCGGGCGCTCCAACCAACCGCCCTCACCATCTGGGACAATCTCAACAACATCAATTCTTGCATCATCAATGGCCAAAATACGGCCGTGATTACGGCCCAAATAGTCACCCACGCGTACCCGGTGAACGCCGCTGGAGCCGCCAATCAAAGCAAAGGTGCCACTGTCATTGGCTAACGTCCCAACCATCTGGAACGTTTCTATATTGAAGTCCTCGAGAAACTGCTTAACCCTTGACTCATCAGGCTTGACATCAACTGAGCCTTTCTGGCGACTAGCCAAATCAATTTTTACGGGCGGCTGAAAGGGGTTGCGCAGGGAAGCAGCTCCATAAGTAAAACTTTCATATGGCTGAAATTTCGGTGACGGCTCAATTGAACCCTTAGGGCGGGCACGCACCTCGTCCATATAAGCTTGCAGATCAGAAAAGTCTCGACTAGCGCCACAACCGCTAACCAACAAAACAGAAAAAAACAGAAAGGGTAAATAAATTTTCATTTCGCCACCCCTTTATCGTTATAACGATACGTTTTCGCTAAGATACTCATCCTCAGTGTTGTAACCCCATCAACCTCAACCGGGACAAGATCAAAATCATGCAAGGTAACAATTCTAGGCAAGCTCGCCACACCACTAACAAAAGTAGCAAGATCATGATAAGTACCCACTACTTTTATCTGAATCGGGAGCTCTATGTAAAACTGCTGCATAGATTCGGGCAAAAGCTTTATTTCTTCAAACTCCAGACCACTGCCTAAGCCTGTCCGAGTAATATCTTCCAGCAGACCCGGAACCTCAGTATCACTGGGCAGCTGTTTTAATAAAGCGCCGAACGAAACCTCCATTTCCTGCATCTGTTCCTTATATGCATCTAGATTAGCTGCCTGGTAGGCTTTACTGGAGAACTGCTCTTTAAGGGACACCTCTTGGCTCTGCTGCATTTCCAACTGAGCCTGTAGGTCTTTCAAGTGAAAGTTGTAACCCAAAGCCACAATAACTACAAACAAGACAAAACCAGCAATAACTTTTACTGCTGCAGGCCATGAACCAACGTTATTAAAATCAAGATCGCTAAAGTCAATTTTGCGCAGACCTTCCAGCGAATCACTAAGGCTCATTGCTTAGCCTCCTCTGTCGTCAGCTCAGGTAGGGTTTGCTGAACACTTAGCTTAAATATATTTGCCTGATCAACCGCACCCGCCGTAACAGACTTCACCTCAGTCAGATTTGGAGCAGTTAACCAACCAGAAGAATCGAGATTACGCATCAAATTAGATACACGATTGTTTGACTCGGCTGCGCCAACGATTGCAATATTCTTTGCAGTCATCTTCACGCCCGTAAAATACACGCCATCTGGCAGGGTTCTAACTAGCTGATCGAAGACGCGCCCAATAACCGGCCGATTGCCCTGCAAATCCTGAATAATTTTCATTCGTTCAAGAAGCTGTTGACGACGGGTTTTCAGCTCACTGATTTCTTTAATTCGCGTGTCAAGAACAGTAATTTCCTTACGAACAAATTCATTTCGGGCATTCTGCTGCTCTATTGCCCCACTGAGATACTGATCGCCGAGAAATACAGCGCCAGCAGCCACAACAAAGACACCAGCAAGCGTTACCAAAAAGCGCTGCTTGCGCTCTTCGCGTAGTTGCTCGCGCCAGGGTAGAAGGTTAATCCGCGCCATTAGTCGAAACTCCTCATCGCCAGACCACAGGCAATCATCAAGGCTGGCGCATCGCTGGCGAGCGCCCCAGCGTTGACCTTGCCGCTCAGCGCCATTTCAGCGAATGGATTGGCAACCAATGTCTGGGTACCGATTTTCTGCTGAATCAAACGATCAAGATCTGGAATAGACGCGGTGCCGCCAGCCAACAGGATGTAATCGACATCATTAAATTGACCTGCGGCGAAGAAGAACTGCAGGGAGCGAGCAACCTGCTGAACCACGGCCTCTTTGAATGGCTGCAGCACTTCGCTGTCATAGTCATCCGGTAAGCCGCCCTGCTTCTTGGCAAGACCAGCTTCCTCCACGGACAAGCCATAACGACGTTGAATTTCTTCGGTGAGCTGTTTACCGCCAAACAGCTGCTCACGGGTATAGATAGTGCGACCGTTGTGCAGGACGCTGAGCGTGGTCATGGTTGCGCCAATATCGACAACCGCAACGGTCAGCTCATCACGATCGCCACCAAGCTGATCAATCAACAGTCCGTATGCCCGCTCAAGCGCATAAGCCTCAACATCGACCACTTTGGCGGTAAGGCCGGCGAGTGCCAAAGCCGCCTCGCGGACTTCAACGTTCTCCTTGCGGCAAGCGGCAAGCAGCACTTCGACACGATCAGCATTGCGCGCGGACACACCCTGCACCTCGAAGTCGA
The DNA here is from genome assembly GCF_056312395.1 of Pseudomonas sp. C7.1. Lineage (NCBI taxonomy): Bacteria > Pseudomonadati > Pseudomonadota > Gammaproteobacteria > Pseudomonadales > Pseudomonadaceae > Pseudomonas > Pseudomonas sp. C7.1. The sequence goes on from NZ_JBWDTL010000003.1 coordinate 3,300,556, forward strand.
TGGCAACTTCTTCCAGCGGATAGGGGATGTACTGGTCGGCCTCAATCTTCAGTTGATTGTCAAGCTCATCATCAGAAAGCCCAGCTTCCATTTCGATGGTCTTGGTAATCACCGCAGAACCCGCCACCGCTACTGCCACAGTTTTTACACCGCTTTTGGCTTTGGCGAGCACGCGTGAAAGGGCCTGCCCCACTCCTTCCAGCTCGGCGATGTTCTTTTCGACCACCGCGTTTGGCGGGAGCGGCTCGACTGCGTAAGCCTCTACCTTGTAGCGGCTTCCGGAGCGGCTCAATTCGAGGAGCTTGACGGAGGTCGAACTGATATCGATCCCGAGTAGCGTATTCGCTTTCTTATTGAAGAGCCCTAGCACGACCGATTTCCTATTGGCATCCGCGACTTACGGACTATTTATGTTTTTTCACATTAAATAACAGTCTTGACAGAAGCGCAAATGGCTACCCAGCAAAAAAACCGCTTATAATGTGATCAGTTTTTCTCTTTTAACCTTGCGTTTCGCTTAACCCGTTCTTTTATCTGGAAATCCAAAAATCTTGATGCGTCTTTTGCGTTTTTTTTGCTGGTCTTGCCTCGCCGCTTTTTGTGGCCTGGTGCTCAGTTTCAGCGGGGCCTTCCTCTATCTTAGCCCTAGCCTCCCATCCGTCGAATCTTTGCGCAGCATTCAGCTGCAGATTCCCCTGCGCGTTTATAGCAGCGATGCCAAGCTGATTGCCGAATTTGGGGAAATGCGGCGCTCGCCAATCGCCTTTGCGGATATCCCCCAGGACTTCATCAGCGCCTTACTGGCAGCCGAAGACGACAATTTTGCCAACCATTATGGCGTCGACCTTACCAGCCTGATGCGCGCTGCAACGCAAATCTTGAAAAGCGGGCAAATTCAAACCGGCGGCAGCACCATTACCATGCAGGTGGCGAAGAACTTCTTCCTCACTAGCGAAAGAAGTTTTTCGCGCAAGATCAACGAGATACTTCTAGCTCTGCAAATTGAACGGGAGCTCAGTAAGAACGAAATTCTTGAACTTTACGTGAACAAGATTTACCTCGGTAACCGCGCCTACGGCATCGAGGCTGCCGCCCAGGTTTACTACGGAAAATCTATTCGCGAGGCTAGCCTTGCCCAAATGGCCATGATTGCCGGCCTGCCAAAAGCCCCTTCACGCTTCAACCCCCTGGTGAACCCAACCCGTTCGATGGAGCGCCGCGACTGGATTCTCGGACGCATGCACAGTCTTGGTCGTATAGACCGGCAGCGCTACGAAGAAGCACTCGCCGAGCCAATTAATGTTAGCTACCACGTCCCAACGCCCGAACTGGTAGCGCCTTATATCGCCGAAATGGCGCGCGCTGAAATGGTCGGGCGATACGGCAGCGAGGCCTATACCGATGGCTTTAACGTCACCACTACGGTCTCCAGCGAGCTGCAGCTCGCCGCCAATTCGGCAGTCCGCGAAGGCCTGATTGCTTACGATCAGCGCCACGGCTATCGCGGCCCGGAAAGCCGACTGCCAGGCATGGCCAAGGAAAATTGGCAGATTGAGCTAAACAAGCAAACCTCTCTCGGCGGCCTGGAGCCGGCCATTGTCACAGGCGTGGAAAAAAGCGGGATCATGGTCCTGCTGCGTGACGGAGAAGAACACGCCGTAGCCTGGGACAGCATGAAATGGGCGCGCCCATTCCTGAATACCAACAGCCTAGGCCCCCGCCCGCAGCAGCCCGCCGATGTCAGCCAGACCGGTGACATGATCCGCGTGCAACGCCAGGAGGACGGCAGCCTGCGCTTCGTTCAGCTGCCCGCAGCGCAAAGTGCCCTGGTATCACTGGATCCGAATAATGGTGCCATTCGCGCCCTGGTCGGCGGCTTCTCCTTTGAGCAGAGCAACTACAACCGCGCTGCACAAGCCAAGCGCCAGCCGGGTTCGAGCTTCAAACCCTTTGTGTACAGCGCCGCGCTGGATAAAGGCTACACCGCCGCCACCCTGGTGAATGACGCGCCGATTGTGTTCGCTGACGATGCACTGTCGCAGGTATGGCGACCGAAGAATGACAACAACACCTTCCTCGGCCCGATCCGCCTGCGCGAAGCCTTGTACCGCTCGCGCAACCTGGTATCCATTCGCCTACTGCAGGACCTCGGCATCACCAGCACCCTGAGCTATATCGAGCGCTTTGGGTTCGAGAAGAAGGACCTGCCGCCTAATCTATCCCTGGCGCTGGGCACCGCGAGCCTCACGCCAATGGAAATCGCCGAGGGCTGGAGCGTGTTTGCCAGCGGCGGCTACAAGACCGAGCCTTATTTGATCGAACGGATCGAAGACCGCACTGGCAAGCAGCTGTTCAATGCCAACCCCGCGCAAACCCCGACCGGCATTGCCCAGCGCGCAGAACATAGCAACGCCGTGCAACTCAGCGTCGGCGAGCAGCCAGCACCATCGGAGCCGGTGCTTGCCGAGCAGATCATCGACGAGCGCACTGCATACATCATGACCAGCATGCTCCAGGACGTGATCAAGCGCGGCACTGGTCGCCGTGCCATGGCCCTGGGCCGCGATGACCTTGCAGGAAAAACCGGCACCACCAACGAGTCGAAAGACAGCTGGTTCTCCGGCTATAACGCGGACTACATCACCACGGTCTGGGCCGGTTTCGATCAACCAGAAAGCCTTGGCCGCAACGAGTATGGCGGCACCGTGGCCCTGCCGATCTGGATGAGCTATATGGCCGCTGCCCTGAAGGACAAGCCGAGTCACTCGCTGGCAGAACCCGAAGGCCTGCTAACCTTACGCATCGACCCACACAGCGGCCGTGCGGCCACACCCGATACGCCGAACGCCTATTTCGAGCTGTTCAAAAGTGAAGACTCGCCGCCACCCATGGGCGAGTTTGAGCCAGGCACGTATATACCGGGTAGCCCGCTACCGGCTGATGAGTCCGCGCCAATCGACCTGTTCTAAACGACTAGACGCCTATAGCGACAGCCTGAAAAGCGCAAAATTGCGCCAATAAAAAACCCGCCGAAGCGGGTTTTTTATTGCTCTTGAGCTGAACGCTTAGCCGTTGAACACGTCGTTTACCGACTGCAGCGGGTAGTGCTTCGGATAGGGCAGAGTCGCCACACCGCTTTCAATCGCAGCTTTGGCCACGGCATCGCAGACCACAGTGATCAGACGTGGGTCCATCGGCTTTGGAATGATGTATTCGCGGCCGAACGACAGGGCGATGCCACCGTAGGCGTCACAGACTTCCTGCGGCACCGGCAGCTTGGCCAGGTCACGCAGGGCCAGGGCTGCAGCGATCTTCATTTCTTCGTTGATGCGGGTCGCGCGAACGTCCAAGGCACCACGGAAGATAAAGGGGAAGCCCAATACGTTGTTGACCTGGTTCGGGTAATCGGAGCGACCAGTGGCCATGATCACGTCATTACGCACTTCATGGGCCAGTTCCGGTTTGATTTCCGGGTCCGGGTTGGAGCAGGCGAACACAATTGGGCTCGGCGCCATACGCTTGAGGTCTTCCGGCGCCAGTAGGTTGGCACCCGACAGGCCGACGAATACGTCAGCACCGTCCAGCGCGTCAGCCAGGGTGCGCTTGTCGGTTTCGCTGGCGAATACCGCCTTGTACTGGTTCAGGTCGTCGCGGCCAGCGTGGATCACGCCTTTGCGGTCGATCATGAAGATGTTCTCGACCTTGGCACCCATGCTCACCAGCAGCTTCATGCAGGAAATGGCGGCAGCACCAGCGCCCAGGCAGACGATCTTGGCTTGCGGCAGGCTCTTGCCGGCGATTTCCAGGGCGTTGAGCATGCCGGCTGCAGTGACAATAGCGGTGCCGTGCTGGTCATCGTGGAACACTGGAATGTCGCACTGTTCGATCAGCGTGCGTTCGATTTCAAAGCACTCAGGGGCTTTGATGTCTTCCAGATTGATGCCACCAAACGTGATGGAAATACGACGTACGGTGTCGATAAAGGCCTGCGGGCTCTCAGACTCGACTTCGATGTCGAATACATCGATACCGGCAAAGCGCTTGAACAGCACGCCTTTACCTTCCATTACCGGCTTGGACGCCAGCGGGCCCAGGTCGCCAAGCCCCAGAATCGCGGTGCCGTCAGAAATGACTGCCACCAGGTTGCCTTTGCCGGTATAGCGGTACGCCAGCTCCGGATCACGCGCGATTTCGCGCACAGGCTCAGCGACGCCCGGACTGTAGGCCAGGGACAGATCGCGTGCGGTTGCGGTGGGCTTGGTTAGCTCGACACTCAGCTTACCCGGACGGGGGTGGGCATGATATTCGAGAGCGGCTGTTTTCAAATCAGACATGTTGGCATTTCCGCTTTGGGCTGTTGAACAGGCAGGCGGCCGAGGATACGCAAGTTGTATACAGCTGCACAAGACTGGCAAGTCCGTATGCGCACGCAGGCCCTATCGCACGACTTTCAGCCAGTCGCCAGCACATGGCTGACCTGACGAGTAGAGGTTATTCAGCAGCCCTTGCAGAGACGGGAGAAAGGCCTCGCGATTGACTTCCTACTGGCCGGAGGCCGAGATCGAGTTCCTGCTGTTCGCTCATCATCACGAAGTTGCTACGACCGGCGGCCGGATTAACTGCGCAACCCGCTAATTGCAGCAGGAGGAGTAACGTCAGTACGCGCAGGATCATGGCAACACCTCTAACATGGCCTTGTCGGTCAACGGCAGCATCCAGCGCGCCTGCCCCGCGCGCAAACCGCCACGTTTGGCGCGGTCAATCACCCAGCCACGAGCCTCGACCTTGCGCCCTGCAAGCCCTTGGACAGCACGCAGATCAAAGTTGCCCAACGCCCGGGGCGCGATATGCAGCACCAGCGAATCGCCCATTTCCAGCCACAACCCGCCGCCATTACGCTCGACACGCTGGACCTGCCCCTGAACCAGGACAAAACCGCCGCTTTTCAATTGCTTGGGCGCCTGCACCGGCGAACGCTGCCAGAGCCCGGCACGCGCCTGCCGGGCTCTACGCTCGGCAGCCTGCTGACACTGCACCAACGCCAGATTAGGCGCCACAGCCACCAGATAGCCTAGGCCCTCAGCGAGCAACTGCGCCTCAAGATTACGCCCACGGCTATCATAGGCGTGCGCCAGGGTACGGCCGTAGTGATCTTTGGCCTGTTGGCCGAGCTGCAGCGAGATACGCCCATCACTGCTTGTCACCAGAGCCTGCAAGCGTTTGCGTGCGGCTTCAGCGAAGGGTTCGGCAGAGCGACCCTGGCGACCCAGCTCCGGGCTGTTTAGACCGATCAAACGCACGCTGCGCCCATCGACCAGGCGCAGGGTGTCGCCATCCACCACGCGCTGCACCTTGACGCTGGGCACGTTGCCCGGCGCCGGGCAGAACGCCAGGGCGGCGCCTGCATAAACGCCGAAAACGAAAAAGGCGCCCACAAGGGACGCCTTTTTCAGTAGGGCGATGCAACCCATGGGGGTCTGCGTCGCTGCGCGCAAGCTTACTGCTTGGCGCCGAACATGCCGAAACGCTGCTTGAAGCGATCAACACGGCCGCCGGTATCCAGCATTTTTTGCTTGCCGGTGTAGAACGGGTGGCACTCGTTGCACACGTCCAGGCTCAGCGCTTTGCCCAGGGTGGAGCGAGTTTCGATCACGTTGCCACAGCTGCAAGTGGCGGTGATGGCTACATAGTTCGGGTGGATATCGGCTTTCATGGTGATTCCTCAGGGCTGTCGTGCCGCCACCAAACACTATTGTCAGGTACCGCACGGAATTAGGCCGGCGATAATACCAGAGCACCGCAGCGACGCAAGGCCGGCCGTCGACTGGCTGCATGCTAAGATCGCGGCCTCGCCACTGGAGCCTTTGCGTGCCCGACGTGATTCTGCGCCTCGCCCTGCCCTCGCCACTGCGACGCCTGTTCGACTACCGTGCCCCGCCCGGTGTGCCGCGCAGCGCCTTGCAGCCAGGTGCGCGGCTGCGTGTGCCCTTTGGTCGACGCGAGATGATCGGCATACTTATCGAGGTGACCGAGCACAGCGAAATCTCCGCAGACAAACTCAAGCCCGCCCTGCAACTGCTCGACGCCCAATCGCCGCTACCGCCCGCGCTGTTCAAGCTGTGCCTGTGGACCGCGCAGTATTACCAGCACAGCCTCGGCGACACCCTGAGCTGGGCGCTGCCGGTGCTGCTGCGCCAGGGCGAACCGGCGGAAGTTCGCCAGCAGCGCTTCTGGTCGGTCACGCAGGGCGCGCAGCTTGATGATCCACGCCTGAGCCGCGCCCCTCGCCAGCGTGACGCGCTAAGAACCCTGGCCCAGCATCCCCACGGCGTCGCTCATCCACTACTAAGCAAGCTGCAGCTAAATAAGGACAGCCTCGACCTGCTGCTGGAAAAGGGCCTGGTTAAGGTCGACGTGCGCCGCCATGCACCGAGCGAGCGCCACGCCAACTGGCTGGCGCAACCGGAACTGCCGCTGAACGCCGAACAGCGCACAGCCAGCGAAGCAATCCGTTCGGGTTTCGGCAGCTTCAACGCCTTTCTCCTGGCCGGGGTCACCGGCAGCGGCAAGACCGAGGTCTACCTGCAGCTGATCCGCGAAACCCTGGAGGCCGGCAAGCAGGCCCTGGTGCTGATTCCGGAGATCAACCTTGGCCCGCAGACCCTGGCGCGCTTCGAGCAGCGCTTCAACGCGCGCATCGCCCTGCTGCATTCGGCGGTGAATGATCGCGAGCGCCTGGATGCCTGGTTGGCGGCGCGCGATGGCGAGGCCGACATCATCATTGGCACCCGCTCGGCGCTGTTCACCCCGATGCAGCGACCGGGGCTGATCATCATCGATGAAGAACACGACGCCTCCTATAAGCAGCAGGAAGGCCTGCGTTATCACGCGCGCGATCTGGCAGTGGTGCGCGCCCACCAGGAAAACATCCCGATCGTCCTGGGCTCGGCCACACCCTCGCTGGAAAGCCTGCACAACGCCCACAGCGGCCGTTACGCGCTGCTGCACCTGCGTGAGCGCGCCGGCGGCGCCAAGCAGCCGCGCTTTCTGCGCCTGGATGTAAAAAGCCGGCCGCTGGATTCCGGCATCTCCGGGCCGATGCAGCAGGCCATCGGCCAGACCCTGCAGGCCGGCCAGCAGGTGCTGGTATTCCTCAACCGCCGTGGCTTTGCCCCAACCCTGCTGTGTCACGACTGCGGCTGGCTGTCGGAATGCCCGCGTTGCGATGCGCGGATGACCGTGCACCAACGCTCGCGTGAACTGCGCTGCCACCATTGCGGCCACGTCGAGCGCCAACCGAGCAATTGCCCGAAGTGCAACAACGTCGACCTGCGCCCGGTCGGTGCCGGCACCGAGCGCGCCGAAGAACGCCTGGAGATTCTCTTCCCCGGCGTGCCGGTCTTGCGCGTCGACCGCGACAGCACCTCGCGCAAGGAGGCCATGACCACCCTGTTCAACACCGTGCAGCGCGGTGAGCCGTGCATCCTGGTCGGCACCCAGATGCTCGCAAAAGGTCACCACTTCCCGCGCGTCACCCTGGTGGCGATTCTCGATGCCGACGGCGGCCTGTTTTCGGCGGACTTCCGCGCCAGCGAGCGCATGGCCCAGCTGATCGTCCAGGTGGCCGGCCGTGCCGGCCGCGCCGAAGAGCCGGGCCGGGTGATTATCCAGAGCCACCTGGCCGACCATCCGTTACTGGTGCAGCTGACCGAACAGGGCTACTTCGCCTTCGCCGAACAGGCCCTCAGCGAACGGCGCGGTGCCGGCCTACCGCCGTTCTGCCACCTCGCCCTGCTGCGTGCCGAGGCGCATAAGCCGGGGCAGGCAGAAAGCTTTCTCGACGACGCCTGTACGGAAGCAGAGTTGCTCCTGGGCGAGCTAAAACTCAGTGGCATCGAGCTGCTCGGCCCGGTACCCGCACCGATGGAGCGCCGCGCCGGCCGTTATCGCGCTCAGCTACTGGTGCAGGCCAACGCCCGCGCACAGCTGCACCGCCTGCTCAACACCTGGATGCACGCGCTGGAACAGATGCCCAGCGGCCGCGCCGTGCGTTGGTCGTTGGATGTCGACCCGATCGATCTGTTCTAGCCTATGTGGGAGCCAGCTTGCTGGCGATCAGCGGATCAAGGCATCGCCAGCAAGCTGGCTCTTACATTAAAACCGCACATTCCAGTTCAGGTGGACCGGCCGACCGTTAGAGCTAAGCCGCCCCAGCTAGCTGTTACACTGCACGCCATTTCGTTTAGCAGGCCTGTACCGTGACCAACACCGCTTTCGCTTCTCTGCCGCTTTCTCCCGCCATGCTGGCGAACCTCGAGTCCCTCGGTTACAGCGAGATGACCCCGATCCAGGCGCAGAGCCTGCCGGTAATGCTCAAGGGCATGGACCTGATTGCCCAAGCCAAGACCGGCAGCGGCAAGACCGCCGCCTTCGGCATCGGCCTGCTCAACCCGCTCAATCCGCGTTTCTTCGGCTGTCAGGCGCTGGTGATCTGCCCGACCCGCGAGTTGGCCGACCAAGTCGCCAAAGAGCTGCGCCGCCTGGCACGCTCGGCGGACAACATCAAAATTCTTACCCTGTGCGGTGGTGTGCCATTCGGCCCGCAGATCGGCTCGCTGGAACACGGCGCGCAGATCATCGTCGGTACGCCGGGGCGCATCCAGCAGCACCTAAGCAAGGGCACGCTGAAGCTCGACGGCCTGAATACCCTGGTGCTCGATGAAGCCGACCGCATGCTCGACATGGGTTTCTACGACAGCATCGCCGACATCATCGGCCAGACCCCAACACGCCGGCAGACCCTGCTGTTCTCCGCCACCTATCCGACTGGCATCAAGCAACTCTCGGCGACCTTTATGCGCGACCCGCAGCAGGTCAAGGCCGAGTCCATGCACGACGACAGCCAGATCGAGCAGCGCTTTTACGAAATCGCCCCGGAAGAACGCATGGAAGCAGTGGTCAAGCTGCTCAACTGCTACCGCCCGCAATCCTGCGTGGCCTTCTGCTTTACCAAGCAGCAGTGCCAGGAAGTGGTCGACCATCTCACCGCCAAGGGCATCTCAGCCGCTGCACTGAATGGTGATCTGGAGCAACGCGACCGTGATCAAGTGCTGGCAATGTTTGCCAATCGCAGCTTGTCGGTGCTGGTGGCTACCGATGTAGCCGCACGCGGTCTGGATATCGATGCACTGGACATGGTGATCAACGTCGAACTGGCGCGTGACTCGGAAATTCACATTCACCGCGTCGGTCGTACTGGTCGCGCTGGCGAAAAGGGTCTGGCCATGAGCCTGGTTGCCCCCGCCGAAGGCCATCGCGCCCAGGCCATCGAAACTCTGCAGCGAGCGCCGCTCAACTGGCATCCGCTGAGCAGCCTGAAGCACCAGGGCGGCGCGCCGCTGCAGCCGCCGATGATCACCCTGTGCATCGGCGCGGGGCGTAAAGACAAACTGCGCCCCGGCGATATTCTTGGCGCCCTGACTGGCGAAGCGGGCATCCCCGGCGCGCAGGTCGGCAAAATCGCCATCTTCGACTTCCAGGCCTATGTCGCTGTTGAACGTGTCGTGGCCATGCAAGCGCTCAAGTGTTTGAGTGAAGGCAAAATCAAGGGCCGCACACTGCGCATTCGCACCCTATAGTTGCCATATGAGCTAAACAGACGGCCGCAGTGATGCAGCTAGCGACAGAGGAGCCTCCCCTTGCGCAATATTCTGGTGATCGAAGACAGCCCACTGGTGCTGAAGATTCTCGAACATCTGTTTCGCAAGGAGGCGAGCTTTCAGCCGATCTTCTGCGCCTCCATGGGCGAAGCCCAGGTGATGCTGGAAACTTCCGCTGAGCTGTTCTTCGCCGCCATCGTCGACCTCAACCTGCCGGACGCCCCGGACGGTGAGATCGTCGACGTGGTGATGGGCTATCACCTGCCCTGCATCGTGCTCAGCGGCACCTACAACGAGCAGCGCCGCGACCAGATGCTGCTCAAGGGCGTGGTCGATTATGTGCTCAAGGAAAGCCAACACTCCTATGAGTACGCCTTCCGCTTGCTGCACCGCCTGGAAAGCAACAGCGAGGTGAAGATCCTCATCACTGAAGATTCCGACGCCACCCGCCACTATATTCGCCACGTGCTGACCCCGCATCGTTACCAGATTCTCGAAGCCTGCGACGGCGACGAAGCCCTGCGCATCCTCAAGGAGCAACCGGATATCGACCTGCTGGTGGTCGACCACAGCATGCCGGGGCTCAGCGGTTTTGAGCTGGTAAAACTGCTGCGGCAAAAAATGAAACGCCACGAGCTGATCATTCTCGGCCTGTCCGCCGACACCAAGGGCTCGCTCAGCGCCAAATTTATCAAGCACGGCGCCGACGACTTTCTGCGCAAACCCTTCTGCCCGGAAGAACTCAACTGCCGGGTAATGTCGACCCTGGAACGCCGCGACCTGTTGCGCGCGCTCAAGCAGGCCGCGCAGTTCGATGCCCTCACCGGGCTGAACAATCGCCGCGCGTTCTACGAGCACGGCCAGCAACTGTTCCAGCAAGCGCGCTCGGGCGGCCGCGACCTTAGCGTGGCGATGCTCGACCTGGACTTTTTCAAACGGATCAACGACGAACACGGCCACGCCAGCGGCGACGCAGCGCTGATCGGTTTCGCCCGAGCATTTTCCGCTACATTCCCAGACGCCCTGCTCGGCCGCCTGGGCGGGGAAGAGTTCGCCATGGTCAGCCAGCAGGATGCCGCAACCCTGAGCGACGCTCTCGACCAACTGCGCAACCACTGCGCCAGCCTCAAATACGCCATCGGCGCACCGCCGCTGTGCTTCAGCGCCGGCATCTACCATGGCGCCCCGGACGATTTGGAAAGCCTGCTGCATCAGGCCGACCTACGCCTGTATCAGGCCAAGAACCAGGGCCGCGGGCGTAATTGCTGGCAGTAGCCAGGGTCTGTTGACGCTTCATTCGTGGCCGCGCCGGAACCGTTTTTACCCGCCCCCAGAGCACCTGGGCATAGCTGGTGGTGTAACCGGCGCAGGTCAAAGCGGTGGTCACCAGGCCGGAGGACACCCCGTTGACCATAGGCTAAGATGCGCGCTGTTTTGCGCCAGCCTTGGCGCTGTCGCAGGTTGAGGAAATGGCTGTGCTTACACCCCAGGTCGTGATTATCGGCGCCGGTGCCGCCGGGCTTATGTGCGCGCTGACCGCTGCCGCGCGCGGGCGTCAGGTGCTGTTGCTGGATCACGCCAACAAAGCGGGCAAGAAGATCCTGATGTCCGGCGGCGGGCGCTGTAATTTCACCAATATGTATTGCGAGCCGAGCAATTTTCTCTCGGGAAACCCGCACTTCTGCAAGTCAGCACTGGCGCGCTACACCCAGTGGGACTTTATCGGCCTGGTGGCTAAGCATGGCGTGCCCTATCACGAGAAAAAACTCGGCCAGCTGTTCTGCGATAACAAGGCCAGCGACATCCTCGGCCTGCTGCTCAGCGAGTGCGATGAAGCCGGCGTCGACCTGCGCCTGGACACTTCGGTCAGCGAGATCAGCAAACGGGACAGCAGCTACCAGCTGCAGACCAGTGCCGGCACGGTGCGCTGCGAGTCGCTGGTGATCGCCACTGGCGGGCTGTCGATTCCAACCCTCGGCGCAACCGGTTTCGGCTATCAGGTGGCCAAGCAGTTTGGCCACGAGTTGCTGCCGACCCGCGCCGGCCTGGTGCCGTTCACCATCACCGAGCCGCAGCTTAAAGAGCTGTGCAACGAGTTATCCGGCACTTCGGTGGAAGACTGCCTAGTGAGCTGCAATGGGCAGAGCTTCAAGGAAAATATCCTGTTTACCCACCGTGGCCTCAGCGGCCCGGCGATTCTGCAGATATCCTCATTCTGGCAACCTGGGGATGCCATCAGCATCAACCTGCTGCCGCATATCGACCTGCCCGAGTGGCTGGAACAGCAGCAACGCGAACGCCCCAACAGCGAGCTGAAAACCCTACTTGCCGAGCTGTTTACCAAGAAGATGGCTGGGCTACTGGCGGACAACTGGTTCGCCTCCAAACCGATGAAGCAGTACACCCACGCCGAACTCAAGGCGATTGCCGAGCAGCTCGGCGACTGGCAGCTAGTGCCAGCCGGCACCGAGGGCTACCGCACCGCCGAGGTCACTCTAGGCGGCGTCGACACACGCGAGGTGTCGTCGAAAACCATGGAGTCACTGAAATCACCAGGGCTGTATTTTGTCGGTGAAGTGCTGGATGTCACCGGCCATCTGGGCGGCTTCAACTTCCAGTGGGCCTGGGCTTCGGGCTACGCGGCGGCCCAATACGTCTGAAGGTTCAAGGCGCGGGCGATGATTCAAGTGGCGGTAACGGCTCACCCGGTAGCCACTTCTGGTGGATCGCGGCAAAACTGCCATCGCTCTTCATCGTGTCGAGTTCGCGTTGCCAGCGGCTGATCAGGGCGTCATCGGTCTGCGGGGAAAAAGCGATATAGCTGTCGCTGTGCATAAAGTTGAACAACAACTGCACTTCATCGCCCTGGATATCGCCCTGCGCCAATAACGCATTGAGGCTGAGGTTATCCAGCACCATCAGTTTGACTCGCCCGCGCTTGAGCATGTTCACCACCTGCGCAGGCCCGGTAACCGGGGTGAGGTTGCTGAAACCCTCTGCCAGCAGGCGCTGGTGGCTATACCAGTCACGCGGCACGGCAATTTCGCCGTACTCGCGGGCTTCTTCAATACGGCTGATCGATAAAAAGGAACGGCGCAGCGCGTAGAAGCTGGTGACGTTGCGAGTAATCGGCCCACCCACTTGAACAGTTGCTCGCGCTCACGGGTGCGCATGGTCACAAACAGGCCGATGTTGGGTCGAGTCAAGGCCTCCTGATAACCCCGCGCCCAGGGCACCACGCTAATCGGCGCGTTCTGCCCGGTGCGCTGCATAATGGCCTGCACCACCTCAGTGGCCAGCCCGGTAGGCTTGCCGTTCTCACTGAAGTTGATCGGCGGGTACTCTTCGGTGTATAGCCGCAGCGGCTGGGCCTGCAGGCTTACACATAGCAGGCTGACCAGCAGCAACGCGAGCAATCCACGCACACAGGTGTACAACACGGCAGATGCCTCGCGAATGAGCGGATAGTTTCAGCGTAGCCTGGCCCCGGTGATTCACATCACACAACTGGTCGGCACCACATTTTAATCTGCTGGAGCGCCGCTTGCTGCTGCCAAGTCAACACAGACTCCGTTAGGCTGCTACCTGTTAAGGTTGATCAAGGTCGGGCCATGCCGTCCACTGCGCTGCGCCACTCGCTTCGTCGCCTCTGGGCCCAGGACAAATTCAGCTACAGCTTGCGGGTGTTTATCGCCTTGAGCGGGGCCTTGCTGCTGTGCTGGTCGCAGGGCTGGATGCATGCGCTGATCCCGTTGTTTCTCGGGGTCATCGCCAGCGCCCTGGCCGAGACCGACGACAGCTGGCAGGGCCGCCTGGTCGCACTGCTGGTGACCCTTGGCTGCTTCAGCGTGGCGGCCTATGCAGTGGAATTCCTCTTTCCCTACCCCTGGCTGTTCGTCTGCGCCCTGGCGCTGTCGAGCTTTGCCCTGACCATGCTCGGCGCACTCGGCGAGCGTTACGCCACCCTCGGTGCTGCCACGCTAATTCTCGCGGTGTACAGCATGATCGGCGTGGAACAACGCGGCGGCGCCGCCGGCCTCTGGCAGGAGCCGCTACTGCTGGTAACGGGCGCGGCCTGGTACGGCCTGCTGTCGGTGCTGTGGAATGCGCTGTTCGCCAACCAGCCGGTGCAGCACAGCCTGGCGCGGTTGTTTCGTGAGCTGGGCCAATACCTCAACCTCAAGGCCGCGCTGTTCGAACCACTGCGCCAGCTTGATGTGGAAGAACGCCGCCTGGCCCTGGCCAAGCAGAATGGCCGGGTGGTGGCGGCGCTGAATGCGGCCAAGGAAATCATCCTGCACCGGGTCGGCAACGGCCGGCCGGGGCCGAAGGTCAGCCGCTACCTGAAGCTGTACTTCCTCGCCCAGGACATTCACGAACGCGCCAGCTCCTCGCACTACCCTTACAACGAGCTGGCCGAGGCGTTCTTCCACAGCGATGTGCTGTTCCGCTGCCAGCGCCTGCTGCGCCTGCATGGTGAGGGTTGCCAGCGCCTGGCCCAGGCAATCGAGCTGCGCCAGCCGTTCGAGTACCGCGCGCTGTGCCGCCAGGCGCTGGACGACCTGCACGACTCCCTCGAACACCTTCGCGTGCAGAGCAACCCGGCCTGGCGACACTTGCTGCGCTCGCTCGGCGCACTGGCCGGCAACCTGCGCAGCCTGGATGCACTGCTGGGCAACGCCAGCAACCCCGACGCCATGGCTGAACAGCAGGACAGCAGCCTGCTCGACCGCGAGCCACAATCACTCAAGGATGTCTGGGAACGCCTGCGCCTACAGCTGACGCCTACCTCGCTGCTGTTTCGCCACGCCCTGCGTCTGTCCATCGCCCTGGCCGCTGGTTACGGCATGCTGCACTGGATTCACCCTACCCAGGGTTACTGGATTCTGCTGACCACATTATTCGTCTGCCAGCCGAACTACGGCGCAACCCGGCTCAAGCTGGTGCAGCGCATCAGCGGCACGGTGCTCGGCCTACTGCTGGGCTGGGCGCTGTTCGACCTGTTCCCCAACCCACTGGTGCAAGCGCTGTTCGCGGTGGTCGCCGGGGTGGTGTTCTTTGCCCTGCGCAGCAGCCGCTACACCCTGGCCACCACCGCCATCACCCTGCTGGTACTGTTCTGCTTCAACCAGGTCGGCGATGGTTATGGGCTGTTTATCCCGCGCCTGGTCGACACCCTGCTCGGCAGCCTGATCGCCGGCCTGGCCGTGCTGCTAATACTGCCGGACTGGCAGGGCCGCCGCCTGAACCGCCTGCTCGCCAGCACCCTGAGTTGCAACAGCCGCTACCTGCAGCAGATCATCGCCCAGTACGCCAGCGGTAAGCGCGACGACCTTACCTACCGTCTGGCTAGGCGCAATGCGCACAACGCCGACGCTACGCTATCGACCACCCTGGGCAATATGCTGATGGAGCCGGGGCACTTTCGTAAGGAGGCGGATATCGGCTTTCGCTTTTTGGTGCTGTCGCACACCCTCTTGAGCTACCTCTCCGGCCTCGGCGCGCACCGTGGCGAAACCCGCCTGGAAGGCAGCGACAACCCGCTGTTGACCAGCGCCAGCCAGCTGGCGGCCAGCCTGGAGGAAATTGCCAGCTGCCTGAACGAGGAGCGCCCGGTTGCCATCCACAGTGACGCCGAAGAGCAGCTGGCTGCGGAGCTGGAGCAGCTCAGCGACGACCTCGACGATGCACAACGCCTGCTGCAAACCCAGCTGGCGCTGATCTGCCGCCAGCTGGGGTCGCTGCGCACCTTGGCCGCACATCTGCTCAAACCACGCAGCTAAACTGCCTGGCGCTTTTCCGCTACCCTGCACGCCTGCCCAGAAAGTGCCCGCCATGAACAAGACCGAACTGCTGCAACAGGTAATTGCCCGCCTCGAAGATGACCTGCTGCAGGCCCAACAGGCGGCGCTAACCGCCTACGAAACGGCGACCCATGAAGAAAACATCGCCGAAAACAAATACGACACCCTAGGCCTGGAGGCCTCCTACCTGGCCACCGGACAAGCACGCCGCGCAGCCGCTATTCGCCAGACACTGGCGAACTGGAAGCAGCTGGTGTTACGCAGCTTCGATCCGCAACTGGGCATTCAACTTGGCGCGTTAATCGAGCTAAGCGATGACCAAGACCGCCACCAATGCCTATTCCTCGGCCCGGACGGCGCGGCGATGAAGTTGCAGTTGGACGGCCAGACCGTGCAGGTCATCGGCCCGCAGGCGCCCCTAGGGCAGATCCTGCTCGGCAAGGCCATTGGCGACGAAGTGACCCTGCGCTTGGCCAGTGGTGTGCAACTGTTGGAAATTACGCGAGTCGTTTAAGGAACTTCCACCTGCCAGTCGGCAGCCAACTGCGCCAACCGGCCTTGTTCGATCATCTGCTGCAGCGCGCGGTCGAGCTCCTCACGCAAAAGCCGGTAACGCTCATCGCGGGGAAAGGCGAAGTAGCCGTCCTGCAGGTCGATAGGCGTTTCAAGCTGCTCGAGCTTGTCAGCCAGCCCCAACGCCAAAAGCATCGGCTGGGTATTGCGCTGATTACTGGCCAATAAATCCAGACGATCGGCAACGAGCATCTTCAGGCCAATTTCGACCCTGTCCACGGTAACCAGCTCGAGCTGCTCGCGCCGACTGTCGAAACGCGCACCATAGGCCCAGGCACGGACCACCCCAATGCGCCGGCCGAACAGTTGCTGATAGTCGCCGAGCCAGCGCAACAGACTGCCACGCTGGCAGTAAAAGACGATGTGATCACGGTAGAAGGGGCGAGCGGAGAAAGCGAAGAGTTGCTCGCGCGCGGCGTTCTTGTAGGGGCCGATGAGAATATCGCCCTCTCCGCGCGCCACCATGTGCTGCGCGCGGGCCCAGGGATGCAGTTCGAAGCGCACCTGATAGCCCAGTGGCTCTAGCGCCTGGCGCAACACACTGGTGGCAAGGCCGCTATAGCCGCTGCCGTGCTGCTCGAACACGCCAGGAAAGCTGCTGCCTACAGCTAACAACTCACGCGCTGCCAGGGGGGCGCTCAATAGCGCGCAGCAACATGCCAGCAACAGCCTGCGCAAAAAGCTCGAATACATGGGCTAGCGGCCTCAGCCATGGGATGGAGGTATCTGCCAGCCTAGCAGGTCATCCAGGCACGCAAGCGGCAACCGTGCCCGTCAGGTAACACTCCGCCATGCAACTGTTGGCGCGTCTGTCGGTCGATTAAAGGGCTATCAGCCGATAGCTTTCAGGGAGACCGCTATGCAAGCCAACGTTCAAGAGCTCGAAACACTGTTCCAGCAACTGGGTCTAGAGCATGACCCGATCAGCATCGACCTTTTTATCAAGCGCCACTCACCCTTGCCGGAAGACTGCCGCCTGGCCGATGCGCCGTTCTGGGACCCAGCTCAGGCAGACTTTCTCCGCCAACAGCTGCTGGCCGACGCCGAATGGGCTGAGGTGGTTGATCAACTGAATTTACTGCTGCGGGGCTGACAATTCGCTGGCCGTTCCCGGCAGTTCGCGCCAAGTCAGGTAAACCCGCAGGTCGAACTCCAGCTGGTGATAGCCCGGCAGCATGTACTCGCAGAGTTTGTAGAAGGCCTTGTTGTGCTCGGCCTCCTTTAGATGCGCCAGTTCGTGCACCACTATCATCTGCAGAAACTCCGGTGCGGCCTCGCGAAACAGCGAGGCCACGCGGATTTCCTTCTTCGCCTTGAGCTTGCCACCCTGCACCCGCGAGATCGCCGTATGCAGGCCGAGAGCGCGGTGGGTCAGGTCGAGGCGGTTGTCGTAGAGCACCTTGTCGATGGCCGGGGCATTGCGCAGGTGCTCCTGCTTGAGCCCTTGGATATAGGCGTATAACGCCTTATCGCTTTGAATCGCGTGCTTGCCGCTGTAAGAGCGCGCCAGATAATCACCCAGGCGCTGCTCGGCAATCAGCTGGCGAATCTTGTCTTGCAGCTGGGCCGGGTAACCTTGCAGGTATTTAAGCGGAGTCATGGTCGAGGTGACGCGGCACGGTAAGGCCGCAGATTATGCCGCAAGCCGCACGCGCCCGGGTGCGACTTTTGGCGCCATTCGGCGTAGTTACTGACTCGGCACCACCCGCAGCAGCCGACCTTCGGCACTGTCGGTGAGCAGGTACAGCGCACCATCTGGGCCACCGCGCACGTCGCGAATACGCTCCTCAAGCTCTTCGAACAGTACGTCTTCACCGGCCAGTTTGCCGTCATGCAGGCGAATGCGACGCACGCTGCGCTCGGCCAGGGTCGAGGCAAACAGATCGCCCTGCCACTGCGGGAACAGCGCGCCGCGGTACTGGGTCAGGCTCGACGGCGCCACCGAGGGCGTCCATTGCAACAAGGGCTGCTGCAGGCCGGGCAGTTCGGTGTAAGGCGAAATTTGCGCGCCGGTGTAATCGATGCCGAAGGTGATCAGCGGCCAACCATAGTTGTTGCCAGGCTCAATCAAGTTCAGCTCGTCACCGCCGCGAGGGCCGTGTTCGTGGCTGTACAGGCGCTGCAGCTGGCTGTCATAGACGATGCCCTGCACATTGCGATGGCCCAGGCTGTAGATCTCCGGCGCAGCGCCGGCCTGGCCTACCAGCGGATTGTCCTTAGGCACACTGCCGTCGCGGTTGAGGCGCACGATCTTGCCGATATGGTTGCTCGGGTCCTGGGCCTGCTCGCGCAGGTCAAAACCATCACCCAACGTCAGCACCAGGCTGTTATCCGGCAACCAGGCCATGCGCCCGCCGTAGTGCGCGGCACCGGCTTTGGCTGGTTGCGCGCTGAACAACACCTGCAGATCCTGCAGCTGACCATCGACCAGGCGCGCCTTGCTCAGCCGGGTGTTGTTGGCCTGAGTGGTGCCGGAGGCGTAGCTCAGGTAGAGCTGCTGATTACTGGCGAATTCCGGGTCAAGTAGCACCTCCATCAGCCCAGCTTGCGCGGCGACAAAGCCCTCGGGTACGCCGCCTACCGGCTGCGGATTGAGACTGCCATTGGCCTCGATAATGCGCAGGCGACCGACCCGCTCGGTCACCAGCATGCGCCCATCCGGCAGAAAGGCCAGCGACCAGGGGTGCTCCAGGCCTTCGGTCACAGTTTCGATGCGGTAATCCATGGCGTGCGCCAGGCTGCTGCCAAGCAGACCAAGCAACAACAGGGCGCGGGAGGTATTCAGCATGGTTCGGGCCTTTTGCTCACAGAGAGATAAATCAGGATTACGCAGCCGACGAACGCCGCGCCAACACGGCAAATAACAGTGCGCCCAGGCTACCGCAGGCCATCAGCCCGAGGGTGCCGGCCAGCGTGCGGTTGGCCCCGATCAGCGTTGGCATCGGCAGCAGCGCATTGGCCAGCGCCATTGCCCCCAGCACCGCCAAGGCCCCGGCCAGGGCAAACAACAGCCAACGCCCCATCGGCCAGGCGCGCGCCAACCAGCTCGCAGCCGGCAAGGCAAAGATAAAACCGAGGATCACCAGCACCGCGAAGGTCGGGCTAAAGCCCAGCAGGTCCAGGCAAGTGGTCTGCACCCGCACGCCCAGCGGCATCGGCGCACCGAGTGCTTGTAGGTTGGCCAGATTGAACTGCGTCTGCAGCACGCTGCCCATCACACTTGCTAGCAGAACAGCGAGGAGGAAGTACAGCAGTGTGCGGGATTTACTCGGCATGCAGGCGGACTTCCAAAGGCGACGGTGGCCCGAGTATGGACCAGCACACCGAGCGGCATGCGCCAGGTGTTTTACATGGTTTTACCGAGCACACAAATGGGCGATTCTGGCGTTTCTCGCCCGCTTGCCGGCCAAAGCCTAGACTAACCAAAACGACACAAGGCCGCGCTAAAGGCACAGGACTGGTCCGCCAGGTAACTGCGATAAATCTGCAGCAGCGGCTCAACCGTCACACGGCAAGGCTATGCATCACGCTCCCAGACAACAAAAAGCCCCTCGCCGGCGGGGCTCTCAATACAGCAACGGAATAAATTAGGCTATGTACCAGTACTGTGTTGCAGGCCGCCTTTGTAGGGCGGGTTAGCGGCGCTGGGGCTGGTTTTAGAGGGGCTCCACGCAATTCCAGCGCTGCGTAACCCACCATTACGGTTTGTCGGTAGACCGCAATGGTGGGTTACGGCGCAACGGATTGATCTATTAACAGGTGCACCGTGGTTATGCGCCTAACCCACCCTACGTATTACCGCGCCTCATGCATCGTACAGCTGTTCGGGACGACTCAACACGTAACAGGCACATAGTCATTAATTAACCTTGGCGGCCAACTCACCCTTGGCATAACGCTGGAACATGCCTTCGAGTGAGATCGGTTTGATCTTCGAGGCGTTGCCGGCGGTGCCGAAGGCTTCGTAACGGGCGATGCAGATGTCGCGCATGGCGGTGACGGTAGCGCCGAAGAACTTGCGCGGGTCGAACTCACTCGGGTTCTCAGCCATCAGGCGGCGCATGGCACCGGTGGACGCGAGACGCAGGTCGGTATCGATATTGACCTTGCGCACGCCGTACTTGATGCCTTCGACGATTTCTTCGACCGGCACGCCGTAGGTTTCTTTGATGTCGCCGCCGTACTGGTTGATGATCGCCAGCCACTCTTGCGGCACGCTCGAAGAACCATGCATCACCAGGTGGGTGTTGGGGATGCGCGCGTGGATCGCCTTGATGCGGTCGATGGCGAGAATGTCGCCGGTTGGCGGCTTGGTGAACTTGTAGGCGCCATGGCTGGTGCCGATGGCAATGGCCAGGGCATCGACCTGAGTCTGCTTGACGAAGTCAGCGGCTTCTTCCGGGTCAGTCAGCATCTGGCTGTGATCAAGAATACCTTCGGCGCCAACGCCGTCTTCTTCACCGGCCATGCCGGTTTCCAGGCTGCCCAGGCAACCCAACTCACCTTCCACCGACACACCGCAGGCATGGGCAAAAGCTACGGTCTGCCGGGTGACGGCGACGTTGTAGTCGTAGTCGGCCGGGGTTTTGCCGTCTTCTTTCAGCGAGCCGTCCATCATTACCGAGCTAAAGCCCAGCTGGATCGAGCGCTGGCAGACATCCGGGCTGGTGCCGTGGTCCTGGTGCATGCACACCGGGATATGCGGGAATTCTTCGATAGCAGCCAGGATCAGGTGACGCAGAAACGGCGCACCGGCGTATTTGCGCGCACCGGCGGAAGCCTGGACGATCACCGGGGAATCGGTCTTGTCGGCCGCTTCCATGATCGCGCGCATCTGCTCGAGGTTGTTGACGTTGAAGGCCGGCACGCCGTAGCCGAATTCGGCGGCGTGGTCGAGCATCTGGCGCATGCTGATAAGTGCCATGGTGTTCTTTCTCCCGATGGGGCTCGTTAATCGTGCAAGCCTGCCGCAAGGGGCAAGCGCTGTTCAGTTCATGCAAAAACCAGGCGTAAGCCTGGCCTGTATTCAAGTCGTTACCTAAGGCGCCTTGCAGCCACGGCCGATCAGCTCATCGCTGGCGGTCCAGTAAACCACCCCCTGCTCACCCTTGGTATGGAAAGACAGTGAGCCGTCACTGTACAACGCGCCCGAACCGGCGGACTCCTGGGTCAGGCGATAGACGATATCGCCGCCACTCAAGCGCACATCCACCGCCTCACCCTTGCTATCGGCTAAGCGCCAGAGTACTTCCGCCTGACTGTCGCAAACCCAGCGCGTCCAGTTATCCGACGGTACTGGCTGGCTGACGCAGGCGCCAAGCAGGCTGAGCAACGCCAGCAGGATGATCGGCTTAGTCATTGGCGCGCGCCTCAAGCACTTCCACGGCCGGCAGCACCTTACCCTCGACGAACTCGAGGAACGCACCGCCGCCAGTGGAGATGTAAGAAATCTGAGCGCCGACGCCGTATTTGTCGATGGCCGCCAAGGTGTCGCCACCGCCCGCAATGGAGAACGCCGGACTTTCGGCGATAGCCTGGGCCAGCACCTTGGTGCCGTTGCCGAACTGCTCGAACTCAAATACGCCTACCGGACCGTTCCACAGAATGGTCTTCGCCGATTTCAGCAACTCGGCGAACTGCGCGGCAGTCTGCGGACCGATATCCAGGATCATGTCGTCTTCAGCCACATCAGCCACCAGCTTGACAGTGGCTTCGGCGTCTTCAGCAAAGGCTTTAGCGACGACCACATCGACCGGCAACGGCACGCTGACCTTGGCAGCGATGGCCTTGGCGGTGTCGACCAGGTCGGCTTCATACAGCGATTTGCCGACCGGGAAACCGGCAGCGGCGAGGAAGGTATTGGCGATGCCGCCGCCGACGATCAGTTGGTCACAGATCTGGCTCAGGCTGTTCAGTACATCGAGTTTGGTCGACACTTTCGAGCCGGCAACAATCGCAGCCATTGGCTTGGCCGGGTTACCCAGGGCCTTGCCCAGCGCCTCCAGTTCAGCCGCCAGCAGCGGGCCGGCGCAGGCCACCTTGGCGAACTTGGCCACGCCATGGGTCGAGCCCTCGGCGCGGTGGGCGGTGCCGAAGGCATCCATGACGAACACATCGCACAGGGCGGCGTATTGCTGGGCCAGTTCGTCGGCGTTTTTCTTTTCGCCCTGGTTAAAGCGAACGTTTTCGAACAGCACGATCTCGCCGGCCTTGAGTTCAACACCATCCAGGTAATCCGCAACCAGCGGTACGTCACGGCCCAGGGCCTTGCTCAGGTAGGCTGCGACTGGTTTGAGGCTATTCTCCTCACTGAACTCTCCTTCAGCTGGGCGCCCCAGGTGCGAGCAGACCATTACTGCCGCGCCCTTCTCCAGCGCCAGCTTGATGGTCGGCAGTGCGGCGAGGATGCGCGCGTCGCTCTTCACCACGCCATCTTTTACCGGCACGTTGAGGTCTTCGCGGATCAGCACGCGCTTACCGGCGAGGTCGAGGTCGGTCATCTTCGCTACTTTTACAAACGGCGTGGTCATTAATTCAGTCCTTCACAGCAGCAGGAGTAGTCAGGGAAAGGAAGTGTTCGGCGACATCGAGCATACGATTGGCAAAGCCCCATTCGTTGTCGAACCAGGCCAACAGATTGACCAGGCGCGGGCCGGAAACCCGGGTCTGGCTGCCATCGACAATCGCCGAATGCGGGTCGTGGTTGAAATCGCAGCTGGCGTGGGGCAGCTCGGTGTAGGCCAGCAAGCCTTTTAATGGGCCACTCTCGGCCGCCTGACGCAGTACCGCGTTAATCTCGGCCGCCGAAGTATCGCGGGCAGTCTGCAAGGTGATATCCAGGCACGAGACGTTGACCGTCGGCACCCGAATAGCTTTGGCCTGAATACGACCGGCCAGTTCCGGTAACAGACGCTCAATACCACGGGCCAGACCAGTGGACACCGGAATCACCGACTGAAAGGCCGAGCGCGTACGGCGCAGGTCTTCGTGGTGGTAGGCATCGATCACCGGCTGATCGTTCATCGCCGAGTGAATAGTGGTGATCGACACGTAGTCGATGCCCACCGTTTCATTCAGCAGCTTGAGCAGCGGCACGCCGCAGTTGGTGGTGCAGGAAGCGTTGGATACCAGCAGCTCGTGGCCACTCAAGCAATCCTGATTGACCCCGTAAACCACCGTGGCATCGATATCCGCTTCGCTGGCCATCGGCTGCGACAGCAGCAGGCGCGGCGCGCCAGCATCGATAAAGCGCTGGGCAGCGGCGCGGCTGGTGTACTGGCCGGAACATTCCAGCAGCAGATCAATATCCAGTGCGGCCCAATCGACCCCTTCTGGCGTGGCCTGGCGCAGCACTTTCACGCAGTCGCCATTGATATGCAGGCAATCGCCGTCGACCCGCACCTCACCGGGGAAACGCCCGTGGGTGGAGTCGAAGCGGGTCAGGTATTCGATGCTGGCCTGGTCGGCCAGGTCGTTCAGCGCAACGATTTCCAGCTGCGCCCCCGCGCCGCGCTCATGCAACGCGCGCAGCACGCAGCGGCCGATACGGCCGTAGCCGTTGAGGGCGATTCTGTAGGGGCGCTTGGGCATGGAGATCTCGATGGGGAGCGGTCGTAGGATGGGTTGAGCTTGGCGATACCCATCGCAACCGATTGATGGGTATCGCTTCGCTCAACGCCATCCTACGGAGTCAGGCTTCCAGCAGCTCAGCTGCGGTTTCCAGGATATTTTCGACGGTAAAGCCGAACTCCTCGAACAGCGCCGGGGCAGGGGCCGACTCACCGAAGGTGGTCATGCCGATGATGCGGCCTTCCAGACCGACGTACTTGTACCAGTAGTCCGCGTGCGAGGCTTCGATGGCGATACGCGCGCCTACCTGAACCGGCAACACGGCCTGCTTGTAGCCGGCGTCCTGCGCATCGAACACGCTGGTGGACGGCATCGATACAACACGCACCTGGCGGCCTTCAGCGGTCAGTTTGTCGCAAGCGGCAACGGCCAAACCGATTTCCGAACCGGTAGCGATCAGGATCAGCTCCGGCTCACCGGCGCAGTCCTTCAATACATAACCGCCGCGAGCGACATCAGCCAGCTGCTGAGCATCGCGCGGCTGGTGCGGCAGGTTCTGCCGGCTGAAGATCAGTGCGGACGGGCCGTCGTTACGCTCGATAGCGTACTTCCACGCCACCGCCGATTCCACGGCGTCGCATGGGCGCCATGTGTCGAGGTTCGGCGTGCCACGCAGGCTGGCCAGTTGCTCGATTGGCTGGTGGGTCGGGCCGTCTTCGCCCAGACCGATGGAATCGTGGGTAAACACGAACAGCACGCGCTGCTTCATCAGCGAGGCCATGCGCACCGCGTTACGCGCGTATTCCATAAAGATCAGGAAGGTCGCGCCGTACGGCACGAAGCCGCCGTGCAGGGCCATGCCGTTCATGATTGCGCTCATACCGAACTCGCGCACGCCGTAGAACATATAGTTGCCGGACGCATCGTCAGCCGACACACCCTTACAGCCTTTCCATAGGGTCAGGTTAGAACCGGCCAGGTCAGCCGAACCACCGAGGAACTCCGGCAGCAGTGGGCCAAAGGCGTTCAGGGCGTTCTGGCTGGCCTTGCGGCTGGCGATGGTTTCGCCCTTCTCGGCGACTTCCTGGATATAAGCAGCGGCTTTGGCGGCGAAATCGGCAGGCAGCTCACCGGCGACGCGGCGCTTGAACTCGCTGGCCAGCTCTGGATAAGCGGCAGCGTAGGCAGCGAAGCGCTGATCCCACTCGGCTTCGGCAGCAGCGCCGGCTTGCTTGGCATCCCACTCGGCGTATATCTCCGCCGGGATTTCAAACGGACCGTGGTTCCAGCCCAGGGTGGCGCGGGTCAGGGCGATTTCGTCGTTGCCCAGCGGTGCGCCGTGGCACTCTTCCTTGCCCTGCTTGTTCGGCGAACCAAAGCCGATGGTGGTCTTGCAGCAGATCAGGGTCGGACGGTCGCTGGTCTTACGCGCGGTCTCGATGGCGATCTTGATTTCTTCGGCGTCGTGGCCGTCGACATTGCGAATCACCTGCCAGCCGTAGGCTTCGAAGCGCGCCGGGGTGTCGTCGGTGAACCAGCCGTGCACTTCGCCGTCGATGGAGATGCCGTTGTCGTCATAAAACGCAACCAGCTTGCCCAAGCCCAAGGTGCCTGCCAGCGAGCAGACTTCATGGCTGATGCCTTCCATCATGCAGCCGTCGCCGAGGAAGGCGTAGGTGAAGTGGTCAACGATCTGGTGGCCGTCGCGGTTGAACTGCGCGCCCAGCACTTTCTCAGCGATAGCAAAACCGACGGCGTTGGCGATGCCCTGACCGAGCGGGCCGGTGGTGGTTTCCACGCCTGGGGTGTAGCCGTATTCCGGGTGGCCCGGGGTGCGGCTGTGCAACTGGCGGAAGTTTTTCAGGTCTTCGATGCCGAGGTCGTAGCCAGTCAGGTGCAGCAGCGAGTAGATCAGCATCGAGCCGTGGCCGTTGGACAGCACAAAGCGGTCACGGTCAGCGAATTTTGGGTTGCTCGGGTTGTGCTTGAGGTAGTCGCGCCACAGCACTTCGGCGATATCCGCCATACCCATCGGGGCACCGGGGTGGCCGCTGTTGGCTTTCTGCACGGCATCCATGCTCAGGGCACGAATGGCATTGGCTCGCTCACGACGGCTGGGCATTACTGAATCTCCTACGGGCTGCTTGGGCAACTGGGGGTCGAAAAAGGCGGCCATTTTCGCTTAGCGGGCCGGTCGGGGCAATGACAGATAGTCGTAAGGCCGAGCTTTTCTGGCTTTAACGCCCAGCAAGGGCAATATCAAAACTTTTTGATATTGCCCTTGCTGGATAAAAAGTGACCGACTAGACTGCCCAGCCTATGAATATGCGCGCCTCCCATTTGGCCTTTGAGCCGGTCGACGCCCTCGCTGCCCTGTGCAAGGCCAGCGGTGATGCGCTGCGCTTGAATATTCTGCGCACCCTGGCCAACGACTCGTTCGGCGTACTGGAGCTGGCGCAGATTTTCGCCACAGGCCAATCCGGCATCAGCCATCACCTCAAGGTCCTGGCGCAAGCCGGGCTGGTGGCCACCCGCCGCGAAGGCAATGCGATTTTCTACCGCCGCGCCCTGGCCCAGGGTGAACAGCTGGGCAGCCGCCTGCATGCCGCACTACTCGACGAAGTCGACCAGCTGTCGCTACCCGCCGAGGTGCAGCAACGCATCGCCCAAGTACACGGCCAACGCGCCGCCGCCAGCCAGGCGTTCTTCGCCCGCAGCGCGGCGAGCTTCCAGGCGCAGCAGGACCTGATCGCAGGATTGCCGCAGTACCGCGACAGCGCGCTGGCCCTGCTCGACTCCCTGGGCTTTGCCCGTGACGCCAGCGCCGTGGAAATCGGCCCTGGCGACGGCGCCTTTCTGCCGGAACTGGCGCGGCGCTTTCAGCAGGTACTGGCCCTCGACAACAGCGCGGCGATGCTTGAACTGGCACGTATGCGCTGCGCCGAGGAAGGCCTGGGCAATGTGCAACTGCAGCTGGCCGACGCCCTGCAGGACGACTACCCGGCCGCCGACTGCCTGGTGCTGAATATGGTACTGCACCACTTCGCTGCGCCCGCCGAGGCGCTCAAGCAGCTGGCGCAGCGCGTGAAACCCGGCGGCAGCCTGCTGATCACCGAGCTGTGCAGCCACAACCAGAGCTGGGCGCGCGAAGCCTGCGGCGACCTGTGGCTGGGCTTCGAACAAGACGACCTGGCCCGCTGGGCCATCGCGGCTGGCCTCAACACCTGCGAAAGCCTGTATGTGGGCCTACGCAATGGCTTTCAGATTCAGGTGCGGCACTTCGCCAAACCTTCACTAATTCATGGCCTACGGGCTGCAATTACCGGCAACCAACAGGAACCCGCACGATGAGCGAATACTCCCTCTTTACCTCCGAGTCCGTCTCCGAAGGCCACCCGGACAAAATCGCCGACCAGATTTCCGACGCGGTACTGGACGCCATCATCACCCAGGACAAACACGCCCGCGTGGCGGTGGAAACCCTGGTCAAGACCGGTGTCGCCATCGTTGCCGGTGAAGTCACCACCAGCGCCTGGGTCGATCTGGAGCAGATCGTCCGTGACGTGATCTGCGACATCGGCTACACCAACTCCGACGTCGGCTTCGACGGCGCCACCTGCGGCGTGCTGAACATCATTGGCAAGCAGTCCCCGGACATCAACCAGGGCGTCGACCGCGCCAAGCCAGAAGACCAAGGCGCAGGCGACCAGGGCCTGATGTTCGGCTACGCCAGCAAC
Source organism: Pseudomonas sp. C7.1 (assembly GCF_056312395.1). Classification (NCBI taxonomy): domain Bacteria; kingdom Pseudomonadati; phylum Pseudomonadota; class Gammaproteobacteria; order Pseudomonadales; family Pseudomonadaceae; genus Pseudomonas; species Pseudomonas sp. C7.1. Next base: position 3,327,898 of record NZ_JBWDTL010000003.1, read on the forward strand.
GAAACCGACGTGCTGATGCCTGCGCCGATCTGCTTCAGCCATCGCCTGGTCGAGCGCCAGGCCGAAGCACGCAAATCCGGCCTGCTGCCGTGGCTGCGCCCGGACGCGAAATCCCAGGTCACCTGCCAGTACGAGAACGGCAAAGTGGTCGGCATCGACGCCGTGGTGCTGTCCACCCAGCACAACCCGGAAGTGTCGCTGGCGGACCTGCGTGAAGGCGTGATGGAGCTGATCATCAAGCACGCCCTGCCGGCTGAGCTGCTGCACAAAGGCACGCAGTTCCATATCAACCCGACCGGCAACTTCGTGATCGGCGGCCCGGTGGGCGACTGCGGTCTGACCGGGCGCAAGATCATCGTCGACAGTTACGGCGGCATGGCCCGTCACGGCGGAGGCGCGTTCTCCGGCAAGGACCCATCCAAGGTTGACCGCTCGGCTGCCTACGCCGGTCGCTACGTGGCGAAAAACATCGTCGCTGCCGGCCTGGCCGAGCGCTGCGAAATTCAGGTGTCCTACGCCATCGGCGTAGCCCAGCCGACCTCGATCTCGATCAACACCTTCGGCACCAACAAGGTGGCGGACGACTTGATCATCAAGCTGGTGCGCGAAGTGTTCGACCTGCGCCCCTACGCCATCACCAAGATGCTCGACCTGCTGCACCCGATGTACAAGGAAACTGCGGCCTACGGCCACTTCGGCCGCACGCCGAAGCAGAAAACTGTCGGCGACGACAGCTTCACCACCTTCACCTGGGAAAAGACCGACAAAGCCGCAGACCTCCGCGCTGCTGCAGGCCTGTAAGTCCAAAGCAACACACTAAGCCCCGCCACGCGCGGGGCTTTTTGTTGATAGGCAGATCGTTGACAAGACAGCATGACAGGACGAAGCTAAACGCAATTTTTAAATTTTGCGTTTCTACTTATGAGAAAAGTATCAACTCCTGATTCTGAAAGAACTTTACTGGAGAGAACCGGTGAGGTTCTTCACGTCTTCGACCAATTCAAAGCGGTAGACGCAAAAGGCCGCTACTTACACTGGGAAGACTTTAAGCGCCGTGTTCCAGCAGGAGCGGACCCGGAAGTCGCATGGGCCGCAGTAAAAATGGCCAGGAAGGGGCTACTGCGCGACATGGATTTGCTTGCGGAGAATGGAGAACCGTTCCGCTACTGCATCCCAGATGCTCTGGAAGGTGCCCTACACCTTATCGACCGACTATGTGCCCCACTTTTGAACGCACACGACAGCGCCCTGGCCAGCCAGCCCGAACGCAACCGATATTTGGTCGAGTCCTTGATGATGGAAGAGGCCATATCCAGTGCTCAATTGGAAGGGGCCGCAACCACGCGCAAAGTGGCCAAGGCCATGTTGGAAAACGAGCGCGCCCCACGCAGCGAAGACGAGCGGATGATCTTCAATAACTTCATTTTGATGAAGGAGGCCAAACGCCGGAGCCACGATGAACTGTCACTCGAACTGATGTGCCATTTCCATGCTCTGGCCACCGATGCAACGGAAAACCCAAACGTGCAACCAGGCCAACTCAGGCAGAATGACGACATCGTGGTCCAGGGGCGCGACGGCGAGACCGTCCACCAACCTCCAGCATTCGAGTTGTTACCATACCGCCTGGAAACGCTCTGCCAGTTCGCCAATACCCGCCATGATGGTTTGGAAGGACGGCCTTTTATTCACCCCGCCATCAAAGCCATCATCCTGCATTTCATGCTGGGGTATGAACACCCCTTTGCCGATGGCAACGGCCGTACTGCTAGAGCGATCTTCTACTGGTTTATGCTCAAGCAGGGCTACTGGCCTTTCGAGTACATATCCATCAGCGCGCTACTGAAAGAGGCCCCTATCCAATACGGTGAAGCCTATCTATTCACCGAAAGCGACGACTTCGACCTAACCTATTTCATCGTTTATCAGGCTGGAATCATTCGGCGAGCGGTCAATCAATTCCTCGCCTACCTGGAGCGCCAAAAGCAGGAATATTTCGAGACCATGGCCTGGCTCGACGAGAGCGGCATCAGCAATCGCCTCAACTACCGCCAAGGCCAATTGCTGCGCAAAGTGCTCAGAAGCCCGGGAAGGCTTTTCACCGTAAAGGAGATCAAAAACACCTTTGGCGTTACCGAAAACACTGCCCGAGCCGACCTTCAGCTGTTGACACAAATGAAAGCACTCGCCCCTACCCGAGAAGGAAAGTCAGTGCATTACGTCGCACGAGCGGATGCGACGGAACAGCTCAAACAGGGACGCTGACTGTCATGGTCTAGACTCTAGCCACCCCCAGCTGAGCAAGGATGCTCCGCCATGAAACCGATCCTGCTGTCGCTATCGACCCTGCTATTCACCCTGCCCCTGCTGGCCGCCCCCTGTCCCGACTGGACCAGCACCGAAGCGCTGCGCGAGATCCAGCCCCTTGCCGCGCAGATTGCGACATGGGACGACGCCTACCACCGCCTGGGAAAGAGTCCTATCGCCGATGAGCTATATGACCAGGCCAGCGCCAATCTGCAGCGCTGGCGTGCCTGCTTTCCTGACATTGCACTCACTACTGCCGACCCACTCAGCACCAGCAACGGTTCCCAGCCCCATCCAACCGCGCATACCGGGCTGCGCAAGCTGAGTGATAGCCAGGCAGCGCAAGCCTGGATCGCCAGTCGTGAAGATGTGTGGGTTCAGCCCAAGGTCGATGGGGTCGCCGTCAGCCTGGTTTATCGCGACGGCAAACTGCAGCAGCTGATCAGCCGTGGCGATGGTCGCGAGGGTCAGGACTGGACAGCCCACGCCCACCACCTGCCAGCCATTCCTACGCAATTACCCAGGCCGCTCAGTCTGGTGCTGCAGGGCGAGTTGTATTGGCGCTTGCCCGCGCACATCCAGCACAAATCCGGAGGCCTGGGCGCGCGCAGCAAGGTCGCCGGGCTGATGAATAGACAGGCGCTGAGCACCGAGGAAGCCGCTGGCATCCGCCTGTTTGTCTGGGATTGGCCCGACGGCCCCGCACTGATGCCAGAGCGCCTGCAGCAACTGACTGAGCTGGGCTTTACAGACAGCCAGCAGTTCAGCCAGCCAATCCACAGCCTGGAGCAAGCCACCAATTGGCGCGAGCACTGGTACAACAGCGCCCTGCCCTTCGCCACAGATGGTGTGGTGCTGCGCCAGGGGCAACGCCCGGCGGCCGCGCGCTGGCAGGCCGAGCCGCCGCACTGGGCGGTGGCCTGGAAGTACCCGGTGAGCCAGGCATTGGCGGTGGTGCAGGCGGTGGACTTTCGTATCGGTCGCAGCGGGCGTATCACCCCGGTGCTGCGCGTGCAGCCGGTAAAGTTGGATGACCGGCGTGTCGAATATGTCAGCGCTAGCTCGCTGCGACGCTGGCAGACTCTGGATATTCGCCCCGGTGACCAAGTGGTGATCCGCCTTTCCGGGCTGACCATTCCGGTGTTGGACAGCGTGCTCTGGCGCACCCAGCAACGCGCCGCACTGCAAGTTCCTGACCCTGCGGCCTATCACCCACTGAGCTGCTGGCGCGCCACTCCGGCCTGCGCCGGCCAGTTCCGCGCACGCCTGGCCTGGCTCAGCAGCAAACAGGGTCTGGCGCTGCCGGGCGTGGGGCCCGGCACTTGGGAAAAGCTGCTGCACGCGCAGCAGCTCGACAGCCTGCTCGACTGGCTGCACCTCTCCACTGAGCAACTGAAGAGCATTCCAGGCCTGGGCCCACGCAGCGCCAGCGCCCTGCAACAGAGCTTCAACCTAGCCCGCCAGCGCCCGCAGCACGCCTGGCTGCGTGCGCTGGGTGTGCCAGGCAACGTGACATTGGACGCCGACTGGGACACCCTAGCGCAACGCAATAGCACCGATTGGCAACGCCAACCCGGCATCGGCACGCAACGAGCAGCGCAGCTGCTGGCGTTTTTTCAACACCCGGAAGTACTGGCCCTGCGTGCGCAACTGCGCGAGGCAAAAATAGCGGGATTCTGAGCGCCCAATCAGAAAGCGCGAAACTCTTCATGGCACGCCTTGCAGCTGTCCTCGACACGCTGCATCGGCGCAGCTAGCGCCTCCGGCCTCAACGGTCGCGCAGCAGTGGCGGCGACCAGCGCAGCGGTGCTGGCTTCCATGGCCTGGGCCAGTTCCTGAAAACGCGCCTGGCGCTGCCACACGTCATCCTTGGCGCGGCTTTCCTCGTCGTCTTCACGCACCTGCGGGAAGTGCTGCCAGGGCGTGCGGGTCAGTTGATCAAGCTTGGCAGCGCCCTCGACAAATGTCTGCTCCTTGAACGCAAGACGCCCGCGCAGCATGCCGCCGAGGTCTTCGCTGACCTTGAGCATCTGCTTGAAAATGCTCTGGCGCTGGCCTTGCGGCGAATTGGGGTCAACACCGCCGCAACCACTTACAGCCAGCGCCAGTACAACCAGAGACAGGGTTTTAAGCTTCATAACACCTTCAATGCCAACAACCGGAGGGATAACGGGCGACAGTATCGCCACCCGCCAACCACCGGCCAAGCGTGGTGTTTTGCCGCAGATGCCAAACCCTGCACGGGCGCTGGCCCGCAGACGTTAAGCGGAGACCACAAACAAGCTGACAATTAGCGCCATGCCGGCGAACCACACCAGCGAACGGATCGGCCCCCAGTCGGCCAGATAGCAGAGGAAATACACCACCCGGCTGACCACGAAAGCAATCGCCAACTGATCCAGCAGCCCCTGCTCGGCGCCGCCGGCCTGGTGGGCGATGATTACCGCTGCAGCGAACGCCGGGGTCACCTCAAAACCGTTGAGCTGAGCGTTGTTGGCGCGTTTGCGCCAGCCGTCCAGCCCGGCGAGAAAGGCACGCGGGTCGCTGTTGGCGCGCGGCCCGTAACCGGCGCCGAGAAACTTGGCACTGCCAGTGGCCAGGTAAGGCAGGACGATGGCGATCAGTACGCACCAATAGGCAAGGGTCATGAAGGCTCCAGAGGCTGAGACAGTGAGGCTTGCAGACTGTCCCAGATGCAACACAAAGACCATGGCTGAACTGGCCAGAACGCACGGCGCAACAGCCAATTCGCCCGACAGAAAGCCTTGGGCTTATGCGCCAGGCTGGCTATACTCCGCCAGCATCACGCAACCGGCACAGCTCTGGTTGCTCCCGCCACCTGTCCGAGGGGCGCTGCAGCAAACTCTGCCCAGCAGGGATTTGTCAGGCTCGGATAGGGCGTTAACCATACGCACCAACGGCGCCCATTCGACACAAACGAATGGAGAACTCATTTATGAGCGCTGTACTAACGCCTGCTGATTTCAACGATTACAAAGTCGCCGACATTTCCTTGGCTGCCTGGGGCCGTCGCGAAACCATCATTGCCGAGTCCGAAATGCCAGCCTTGATGGGCCTGCGCCGCAAATACGCCGGTGAGCAGCCGCTCAAAGGCGCGAAAATCATCGGCTGCATCCACATGACCATCCAGACCGCCGTGCTGATCGAAACCCTGACTGCACTGGGCGCCGAAGTTCGCTGGTCGTCGTGCAATATCTTCTCGACGCAGGACCAAGCTGCTGCCGCCATTGCTGCTGCCGGCATCCCGGTATTCGCCTGGAAGGGTGAGACCGAGGAAGAGTACGAGTGGTGCATCGAGCAGACCATCCTCAAGGATGGCCAGCCGTGGGATGCCAACATGATCCTCGACGACGGCGGCGACCTGACCGAGATTCTGCACAAGAAATACCCGCAGATGCTTGAACGCATCCACGGCGTCACCGAAGAGACCACCACCGGCGTACACCGCCTGCTGGACATGCTGGCCAAGGGCGAGCTGAAAATCCCGGCCATCAACGTCAACGACTCGGTGACCAAGAGCAAGAACGACAACAAGTACGGCTGCCGTCACAGCCTGAGCGACGCGATCAAGCGCGGCACCGACCACCTGCTGTCCGGCAAGCAAGCGCTGGTGATCGGCTACGGTGACGTGGGCAAGGGCTCGGCGCAGTCGCTGCGTCAGGAAGGCATGATCGTACGCATTACCGAAATTGACCCGATCTGCGCCATGCAGGCGTGCATGGACGGTTACGAAGTGGTTTCGCCATTTATCGATGGCATCAACGACGGCACCGCCGCCAGCATCGACAGCGCCCTGCTGGGCAAGATCGACCTGCTGGTGACCACCACCGGCAACGTCAATGTCTGCGATTCGAACATGCTCAAGGCGCTGAAAAAACGCGCAGTCGTGTGCAACATCGGCCACTTCGACAACGAAATCGATACCGCCTTCATGCGCAAGAACTGGGCATGGGAAGAAGTTAAGCCGCAGGTGCACAAGATCCACCGCACAGGCAGCGGCAGCTTCGATGCGCACAACGATGACTACCTGATCCTGCTGGCCGAAGGCCGCCTGGTAAACCTGGGCAACGCGACTGGCCACCCGAGCCGGATCATGGACGGTTCGTTTGCCAACCAGGTACTGGCGCAGATCTTCCTGTTCGAGCAGAAATTCGCTGACCTGTCGACCGACAAGAAAGCCGAGCGCCTGACCGTGGAAGTGCTGCCCAAGAAGCTCGACGAAGAAGTAGCCCTGGAAATGGTCAAAGGCTTCGGCGGCGTGGTGACGCAGCTGACCAAGACCCAGGCCGACTACATCGGCGTCACCGTGGAAGGCCCGTTCAAGCCGGATGCTTACCGCTACTGATAACGCCACAAGACCGTAGGGTGGGTTAGTCGCGCAGCGGCGTAACCCACCGAACATTCTGGTGGGTTACGCGCCGCTCCAGCACCACAGTGAACCTTCACTCAGATGGCATGCGGCGCTAACCCACCCTACGCCTACGTTTGGTAATTCCTATGTCCCAAGAACGCCGTTACAGCTTCGAGTTCTTCCCCACCAAAACCGAAGCCGGGCACGAAAAACTGATGAATGTGGCGCGCCAGCTGGCGGGCTACAACCCCGATTTCTTCTCCTGCACCTACGGTGCCGGTGGCTCCACCCGCGACCGTACGCTGAACACCGTGCTGCAGCTAAACAACGATGTCGGTGTGAGCACTGCCCCGCACCTGTCCTGCGTTGGAGATTCCAAAGCCGAGCTGCGCGAGCTGCTGACCCTGTACAAGGACGCCGGGATCAAGCGCATCGTCGCCCTGCGCGGTGACCTGCCCTCCGGCATGGGCATGGCCAGCGGCGAGCTGCGTTACGCCAACGAGCTGGTCAGCTTTATCCGCGAAGAAACGGGTGATCACTTCCATATCGAAGTGGCCGCCTACCCGGAAATGCACCCGCAGGCACGCAACTTCGAAGACGACATTGCCAACTTCGCGCGCAAGGCCCGCGCCGGCGCGGACAGCGCGATTACCCAGTACTTCTTCAACGCCGACTGCTACTTCTACTTCGTCGAGCGCGTGCGCAAGCTGGGTGTGGATATCCCGGTGGTGCCGGGCATCATGCCGATCACCAACTACAGCAAGCTGGCGCGTTTCTCCGACGCCTGCGGTGCGGAAATTCCGCGCTGGGTGCGCAAGCAACTGGAAGCTTACGGTGATGATACCGACAGCATCCAGGCGTATGGCGAGCAGGTCATCACTGAAATGTGCGAGCGCCTGCTGCAAGGCGGCGCGCCGGGTTTGCACTTCTACAGCATGAACCAGGCCGAGCCGAGCCTGGCGATCTGGAATAACCTCCAGCTGCCACGCTGAGGGGCGATACCTCGTCCATGGCACCGAGCGCGCCATGGGCATCATCCAGCGGTACATCCTCTTCCAGCCTGTGACTTCAACAGAGCACCCTGCCTCAGACATATCCTGCAGCGACTCGACACCGACGCCGACTTGACCACAAGGTCAACCCTGCATAGCTTGAAGCTCAGACCACCATGGAGTTGCACAATGGTCAGCAGAAAAACCATCAACGCCTCAGTCACCCCCAAAGGCAGCCTGGAAACCCTCTCGCAGCGTGAGGTGCAGCAGTTGCGCGAAACCGGTTCCGGCAGCGTCTACGCGTTGTTCCGCCAGTGCGCCCTGGCGATCCTCAACACCGGCTCGCACAGTGACAACGCCAAGACCATTCTGGAAGCCTACCCGGACTTCGAAATCAGCATCCTGCAGCAAGATCGCGGCATTCGCTTGGAGCTGTTCAACGCCCCCGCCGACGCCTTCGTCGATGGCGAGATGATCGCCAGCACTCGCGAGATGCTGTTCAGCGCCCTGCGCGACATCGTCTACACCCAGAGTGAGCTGGAAAACCAGCGTATCGATTTCGGCAGCTCCCAGGGCATCACCGATTACGTCTTCCACCTGTTGCGCAACGCCCACACCCTGCGCGCTGGCGTCGAGCCAAAGATCGTGGTGTGTTGGGGCGGCCATTCGATCAGCACCGAAGAATACAAATACACCAAAAAAGTCGGCCACGAACTGGGCCTGCGCAGCCTGGACATCTGCACCGGCTGCGGCCCTGGCGTGATGAAAGGGCCGATGAAAGGCGCGACCATTTCCCACGCCAAACAGCGCAACGTGCACGGCCGCTACCTGGGTCTGACCGAGCCGGGGATCATCGCCGCCGAAGCGCCCAACCCGATCGTCAACGAGCTGGTGATCCTGCCGGACATCGAGAAACGCCTGGAAGCTTTCGTCCGCGTCGGACACGGCATCATCATCTTCCCTGGCGGCGCAGGTACAGCCGAAGAGCTGCTGTATTTTCTCGGCATCCTGATGCACCCGGACAACCAGAACATCCCTTTCCCACTGATCATGACCGGGCCACGCAGCGCCGCCGCCTACCTCGAGCAGCTGCATGAGTTTATCGGCGCGACCCTGGGTGAAGCCGCGCAGCAGCGCTACAGCATTATCATCGACGGCCCCGAACAGGTTGCCCGGGAAATGGCCGAAGGGATCAAGGCAGTCAAACAGTTCCGCCGTGAACACAACGACGCCTTCCACTTCAATTGGCTGCTGAAGATCGACGAAAGCTTCCAGCACCCGTTCGAGCCAACCCACACCAACATGGCCAGCCTCAAGCTGACCCGCGAGCAGCCGGTGCATGAACTGGCGGCCAACCTACGCCGGGCGTTCTCCGGGATTGTCGCGGGCAACGTCAAGGACAAAGGCATTCGCCTGATCGAGCAGTACGGCCCCTACGAGATCACCGGTGATCGCGACATCATGCTGCAACTCGACCAACTGCTGCAGGCCTTCGTCGACCAGCACCGGATGAAGCTGCCGGGCAACAGCGCCTATGTGCCCTGCTACAAACTGACCAGCTAAACCGGCAAACCAGCGTCGTTGCAGGCTTGGCAACGACGCGCGACCACCGAGCAGGCAGACGCTCGCACAGACCGGCCGCTCTGTTATACTCGGGCCTTCCCGCCAGGCTTGCGCCCGGATGCTAGACCCCAGAGGTCAGCAGTACCGGACGGGATTGCGCCCCCCAAGCGCGATTCAAGCCAGGCAATACACCCCATAGGGCGACGCCCTCACTAGACAGGATTACACATGTCCTTTGCTTCCCTCGGTCTCTCCGAGGCATTAGTCCGTGCGGTCGAAGCTGCCGGCTACACCCAACCCACTCCAGTGCAACAGCGGGCCATCCCCGCCGCGTTGCAAGGCCGCGACCTGATGGTTGCAGCCCAGACGGGTACAGGTAAGACGGGCGGTTTTGCCCTGCCGATCCTTGAGCGACTGTTCCCCAACGGTCACCCGGATCGCGAACAGCGTCACGGCCCAAAACAGCCGCGTGTCCTGGTTTTGACCCCGACCCGCGAACTGGCCGCCCAGGTGCATGACAGCTTCAAGCTGTATGCCCGCGATTTGAAATTCGTCAGTGCCTGCATCTTCGGCGGCGTTGGCATGAACCCGCAGGTGCAGGCCCTGGCCAAGGGCGTCGACGTACTGGTGGCTTGCCCCGGTCGCCTGCTCGACCTGGCCAACCAGCGCGCCATCGACCTGTCGCATGTGGAAATCCTCGTCCTCGACGAAGCCGACCGCATGCTCGACATGGGCTTTATCCATGATGTGAAGAAGGTCCTCGCCAAGCTTCCGGCCAAGCGCCAAAACCTGCTGTTCTCGGCGACCTTCTCGAAAGACATCACCGATCTCGCCGGCAAGCTGCTGCACAACCCGGAACGCATCGAAGTGACGCCGCCGAACACCACGGTTGAGCGCATTGAACAGCGTGTGTTCCGTGTCCAGGCCAGCCACAAGCGCGCCCTGCTCGCCCACCTGATCACCGCTGGTGCCTGGGAACAGGTACTGGTGTTCACCCGTACCAAGCATGGCGCCAACCGCCTGGCCGAGTACCTCGACAAGCACAACCTGCCGGCTGTGGCGATCCACGGCAACAAGAGCCAGAACGCCCGCACCAAGGCTCTGGCTGACTTCAAGGCCGGCAATGTACGCATCCTGGTGGCCACCGATATCGCCGCCCGCGGCCTGGATATCGACCAGCTGCCGCACGTGGTCAACTTCGAGCTGCCGAATATCGAAGAAGATTACGTGCACCGTATCGGCCGTACTGGCCGCGCGGGCCGCAGCGGTGAGGCGATCTCCCTGGTAGCACCGGATGAAGAGAAGCTGCTCAAGGGTATCGAGCGCATGACCAAGCAGAAGATCGGCGACGGCGATCTGCTCGGTTTTGACGCCAGCACCGTCGAGGCCGAGCGCCCGGAAGTGCGTGAGCCACAGAAGCCACGTCAACCACGCGGCGCCAAGCCGGAAGGCGAACGCCATGGCGGTGGGCGCAAGGATAAAGGCAAGGACAGCGGCAAGGAACACAGCCGCGCAGCCAAGCCTCAGGGCGGCCGCAGCCAACAGCCGCGCAACTCGTCCTCGGGGCGCGCTGCCGCGCCGGCCGTACCCGCATTACCTCCGGACCGTGCGCCGGATGAGTTCCGCGACGATGAAATCGATAATTTCGGCAACCGTGCCGACTATGTCAGCCCGAACCAGAACAAGCAGCAGAACCGTGGCCGTCGGCCCGGTACGCCTGCAGCGCCAAGCGGTCCGAGCGCCAGCAATGGCGTCGGTCTGGGTGCTCGTCCAGCCAAGCCGCCGCGCAGCAATGGCGGCGGTGCCAATGCTGGCGCTGGCGCAGGTGCACAAGGCCGTCGTCAGGGCGCAGGTTCTGGCGGCCAAGGCGGTCAGGGCCGTAATGGTTCCGGCCGTGCACGTCCGCCGCGTGACACCCGCACCACCTCACTGAATCGTGACGAGTTGCCACGCCGCGAAGGTCCCGCGAAGGCACCCAACGACAAGCAACCGGTGATCGTGCATAAGGGCTCGCGCCTGGACCGCTTCCCGACACCGGAGCAGCTCGACGAACTGGCGAGCGCACGTCCGCGCGGCGAAAAGCCGGCCCTGCTGACGCGCAACCGCGAAGAGTCATAGTCAGCTAGCCGCATACAAGAACGCCGTCCATTAGGGCGGCGTTTTTGTTGGTGCTAATCGCAGCGGCTCACGCCACCGACATGGGTATCGCTGCGCTCAACCCAACCTACTGGCGCACACCTTCAACCGAGATGATCAGCTCGACGCTTTCCGAAGCCGGGCCCAGGTCCTTGGTGATGCCGAAGTCTTTCAGCTTCAGCGTGGTGCTGCCCTCGAAGCCAGCACGGTAGCCGCCCCATGGGTCCTTGCCTTCACCGATAAACTTGGCGGCAATTACCACCGGCTTGGTCACGCCGTTGAGGGTCAGGTCGCCAGTGATATCGGCAGTGCCTTCGCCGGTGGACGTAACGGCGCTGGAGGCGAAGGTCGCGGTTGGGTGCTTGCTTACGTTGAGGAAATCACCGCTGCGGATGTGCTTATCGCGCTCGGCATGGTTGGTGTCGACGCTGGTAGTGTTCAGCGTCACGTTGACCTTGCTGTCCTGCGGTTTGGCGGCGTCGAAGCTGAAGCTGCCGTCAAAATCCTTGAACGTGCCGTACAGCCAGCTGTAGCCCAGGTGGCTGATCTTAAAATTAACGAAGGCGTGCTGGCCTTGCTTGTCGATGGCGTAATCGGCCGCCATCGCCTGACCAGCGCCGATCAATGCGCCACCAAGTGCCAGGGCTACGAGGGTTTTCTTCAACATGGGCATACTCCTTGTGAGTGTGGGGTGGGGCCTATCCAGCCCCGGAAAAACAAACAGAACTAGCGACCAAACATCCGCGTAAGCGTACGGTCGCGATCAATAAAGTGGTGTTTCAAGGCAGCCAGGGCATGAATACCGGCAAAGATCACCAGCGTCCACGCCAGGTATTCATGCACCAGCCCGGCGACGTCTTCCTGATCAGGAATACTGGTCAGGCTCGCCGGTACTTCAAACAAGCCGAATACCGGGATGCCGCGACCGTCTGCCGTAGAAATCAGGTAGCCGGAAATCATCAGCACAAACAACCCCAGGTATAAAAAGCTGTGGCCCAACTTGCTGGCCAGACGGGTCATCCGCCCGTGGTTGGGCAAACTCGCCGGTGGCGGGCTAAACCAGCGCCACAGCACGCGACCGAGCATCACGGTAAACAGCAGCAGGCCAATGCTTTTGTGCAGGTCCGGTGCGGTCTGCCGCCAACTGCTGTAGTAGTCCAGGCCGACCATCCAGTAGCCCAGGCCAAACAAACCGAAGACCACCACGGCTACCAACCAGTGCAGAAAAATGCTGACCAAGCCGTAGTGAGAAGAACTATTGCGCCATTGCATTGAGAACTTTCCGAAAGAAGGACTAGGACCGCGAGCGGAGCAAGACTAACAACAAATCTATCGACTAAAAGCGGAAATTTTTGCTTTGAAATATCGAGAAATACGATGCGTTATGTGATCCTTTAACTTAGCCGAATTAGTCTAGCGGCACCCGGCAAAGTTCAGCAGCCCGACTACAAACGGCAGGATAAAGGGGATCAGCGGGCAGCCTCGGTCATCGCGCGCAGTTGTGCCGTCCATCCCCGGTAGTGCTTCTGATAGGCTTGGCGCAGATGATTGCGAGCCGAGGAATAAGTAGAGCGATGAGCCTTAACGACCAGTGGATGCAGCGTGACCTGAACGTGCTCTGGCACCCCTGCACGCAAATGAAGGACCACGAGCAACTGCCCCTGGTGCCGATCAAACGCGGCGAAGGGGTGTGGCTCGAAGACTTCGACGGCAAGCGCTACCTCGACGCGGTCAGCTCATGGTGGGTTAACGTGTTCGGCCATGCCAACCCACGGATCAATCAACGCATCAAGGATCAGGTTGACCAGTTGGAGCATGTGATCCTTGCCGGCTTCAGCCATCAACCGGTGATCGAGCTGTCCGAGCGCCTGGTCAAGATGACCCCGGCGGGACTGGACCGGGTGTTCTACGCCGACAACGGTTCGTCCTGCATCGAAGTCGCGTTGAAGATGAGTTTTCACTACTGGCTCAACGTCGGCAAACCGGCGAAGAAGCGCTTTATCACCCTCTCCAACAGCTACCACGGCGAAACCATCGCGGCGATGTCGGTGGGCGATGTTGCACTGTTTACCGACACCTACAAGGCGCTGCTGCTCGACACCATCAAGGTGCCCAGCCCTGACTGCTACCACCGCCCCGAGGGCATAAGCTGGGAAGCCCATTCGCGCGCCATGTTCGCCCATATGGAGCAAACCCTGGCCGAACACGGTCATGAAGTGGCGGCGGTCATCGTCGAGCCGCTGATCCAGGGGGCCGGCGGCATGCGCATGTATCACCCGATCTACCTCAAGCTGCTGCGTGAAGCCTGTGACCGCTATGGCGTGCACCTGATCCATGACGAGATTGCTGTGGGCTTCGGCCGCACCGGCACGATGTTCGCCTGCGAGCAGGCTGGCATCCGCCCGGATTTCCTCTGCCTGTCCAAAGCCCTGACGGGCGGCTATCTACCGCTGGCCGCCTGCCTGACCACCAACGAGGTGTACCAGGCCTTCTACGACGACTACTCGACCCTGCGCGCCTTCCTGCACTCGCATAGCTACACCGGCAACCCGCTGGCCTGCGCGGCCGCCCTGGCGACCCTGGATATCTTCGAGCAGGACAATGTGATCGAAGCCAACAAGGCCCTCGCCGCACGCATGGCCAGCGCCACCGCGCACCTGGCCGACCACCCGCATGTCGCCGAAGTGCGCCAAACCGGGATGGCCCTGGCCATCGAAATGGTGCAGGACAAAGCCAGCAAGACCGCCTACCCCTGGCAGGAACGTCGTGGCCTCAAGGTCTACCAGCACGCCCTTGAGCGCGGTGCGTTGTTACGGCCACTGGGTAGCGTGGTGTATTTCCTGCCGCCCTATGTGATCACCCCAGAGCAGATCGACTTTCTCGCCGAAGTGGCCAGCGAAGGCATCGATATCGCCACCCGCACCTCGGTCAGCGTGGCGCAAGGCAATGCCAACTACCCCGGCTTTCGCGATCCGGGCTAAGTGTTCCTACCTAGGAGCCTGTCGGACTTTCTGACTCTTCCTTGCGCTGAAAGTATTCGCGACAATCAAGGCCCTGCAATCGAGAGCCCCGCTGATGAGCCGTTTTGTCCTTGCTGACCGAGACACTGCGTATTTACTACCGCCTTCGGTGAACGAGTGGTTGCCGGCGGATCACTTGGCGCGGTTCGTGGTCGAGGTCATCGAGCAACTCGATTTGAGCGAGCTGACTGGGCAGTATGCGGGGCGGGGTTCAGCTGCCCACCATCCGGCCGTGCTCCTGGGGCTGCTGATATACGGCTACGCCAATGGCGTGCACTCCAGCCGCAAGATCGAACGCGCGACCTATGACTCGGTAGCGTTCCGTTATCTGGCGGCCAACACCCACCCCGATCACGACACCTTGGCTACGTTCCGTCGACGTTTCCGGCAGCAGGTTGAATCGCTGTTCGTCCAGGTGCTGATGCTGGCGCGCGAGATGAAGCTGCTCAAGCTCGGTCATATCGCTCTCGACGGCACCAAGATCGAGGCCAACGCCAGTAAGCACAAGGCCTTGTCCTGGGCGCACGCCAACAAGATCGAGGCGCAGTTACGCCAGGAGGTCCAGCAGTTGCTGGCGCTGGCCGAGAACAGCGACTGCGCCGCCGTACCCGATGGCATGGATGTGCCGGCGGAGATTGCCCGGCGCGAAGATCGGCTCAGCGCGATAGCCCAGGCCAAAGCGAAGATCGAGCAACGTGCAGCTGAGCGACACGCCATTGAGCAACAGCAATTCGAGGCCAAGACGGCCAAGCGTGAGGCCCAGCGCAAGGCTGGAAAGAAACCACGCGGCAAGGATCCAGAACCGCCCGCAGCGGGCCCCAAAGACAGCGATCAAGTCAATCTGACCGATGAAGAGTCACGCATCATGCCCGTCTCCGGTGGCGGCTTCGAGCAGAGCTATAACGCTCAAGCCGGGGTCGACACCGAGACGATGCTGGTGGTCACACAGCATGTAACCCAGGCCTGCAACGACAAGCGCGAAGTGGTTCCCACGCTACAGCGCATAGCCACCTTGCCCGCCGAATTAGGCGAGGTGAAAAGCCTGATTGCGGACAGCGGCTTCTTCAGCCAGGCCAACGTGAGCGCCTGCCACGAAGCCAAGGTCGAACCGCTTCTGGCGCTCAAACGCGAGTCGCACCACACCCCGGTACTGGAGCGCTTTGCCACCGACTCGCCGCTACCACAGACGAGTAACCCAGTCGAACAGATGGCTCACCGACTGAGCACGCAAGAAGGTCGAGCGCTGTACAGGCTACGCAAACAGACGGTCGAACCGGTGTTTGGCATCATCAAGCGAGTGATGGGCTGGCGGCAGATGAGCATGCGCGGCCTGGCCAACGCCCAGGGCGAATGGAGCCTGGTGACCATGGCCTGGAACATCAAGCGTTTGCATGTGCTACGCGCGATGTAACGCGGCCGAAAAGTACGCCCACCCGCGTCCAGGCAGCTGCTCAGGTGCACGAACGGACCGCCTGGGTTCGCGATAGTCAACTCGGATGCTTAGAAAGAACGACCCCGAGCAATCAAAGACCTAAACCCGCGCTGTCATTCCTTTTCGGGTTAAGTCCGACAGGCTCCTAGCCGGCTGTATGCGGCATGCCTGAGGCGTTAAGCTTGCCGCCTCAACTGTGCCGCTGCAGCGATCAATCCATGCGCCTTTCTCGTTTCTTTATCGATGCCCCCCTCTCCCTCGGCCAGCATGAGCTGCCGGAAGCTCAGGCCCACTATATTGGCCGCGTGCTGCGGCATGCCGTGGGTGATGCAGTACAACTGTTCGATGGCAGCGGCCAGGAATACAGCGGCGAGTTGATCGAGGTGGGCAAAAAAAGCGTGCGCGTGGAATTGCGCGAAGCCTTTGCCGGCCAGGCAGAATCACCGCTGCATATCCATCTGGGTCAGGGTCTGTCGCGCGGCGAGCGCATGGATTGGGCGATTCAGAAAGCCACCGAACTGGGCGCCAATGAAATCAGCCTGATCATCAGCGAGCGCTGCGAAGTGCGCCTCAAGGATGAACGCGCCGACAAACGCATGGCGCACTGGCGCCAGGTGGCAATCAGCGCCTGCGAGCAATGTGGCCGCTCGGTGCTGCCGATCATTCACCCGCCCATCAGCCTGACGAATTGGTTGGGGCAGGTAACCGCCGAACTCAAGTTGGTGCTGCACCCAGTCGCCGAACCCTGGGCCAGCCACCCGCAGCCTAAGTCACTGGCCTTTCTGATCGGCCCGGAAGGCGGCCTGAACGACAGCGAAGTCGCCTTGGCCAAGACCCAGGGCTTCCACGCCGCCCGCCTAGGCCCGCGCGTGCTGCGCACGGAGACTGCGCCGGTGGTGGCGTTAAGCGTGGCGCAGCAATTGTGGGGCGATTTCTAAGGTCTACTTCAGCGTATCGAGTAGGAGGCGGATTCACATCCGCCGTCCTCTCACACCACCGTACGTACGGTTCCGTATACGGCGGTTCCTGCCTACTGATAAACAACGTCAGCGAGCTTGGTTCCGTTGATGTGTCGCCTGTGGTATCTAAGCGCCCAGACCGGCCCTCGGAGCTTCCGGCTCCTACCTCCTGATGGTCTCGACCCCCGCTATGCGGAGTTTCTGCTTTACGCTCCAACAGAGATCACACCCGACTATCCACTCATGGCAGGTTCAGCCCTTCATTGCTCCGGTTTCGAGCAGCTACTACGGCCTCTGCTGACTTCTGTCGCCCATCCCGTCATCTCACGACGCCGGTAGCACTTGGCAGGCTAAACAGATCTCCCAGGGTAATTCGCGCGACCTTCCTGCTTATGCCTGTCGGATATACGTCGCAGCGTTCCGTGCAAGTATTGGGCTTTGACGATTATGGCCGTCTTACCCCGCTACGCCGCCTCTATCCGCTTCCTGTACGTCAGGCCAGCATTTTGCCTCGGGCTTCCTTCAGATTCGCAGTCACCCGCGACACCCTTGCCTCTGGCTAACACTTCCCCTTGCCGGGTGTGTAGAGGACTTTCACCTCCAAGTCGTCCGACTCACCACCACAGTGACCCGAACAGCGCCAGTCACGGCGCTACGCGCCATGCCTGGCGCACCATAAAAAAGCCCGCAAACGCGGGCTTTTTTGTTTGTTATCGGTCAGATCAAGCCGGCGTCTGCCAGCTTCTGCTCCAGACCGACCAGGTCCGGGATTTTCAGCACCGCGTCACCAAACTGCACCGCGTCGAGCTCCAGCGGCGACAGGGCAACGTCGGCGCGCACCAGTTCGGCGCCGACCTTGATCGAGCGTGGAATACCCTGTACCAGCACGGCAATAAACTTCACCGCCGGGCGACCGCCGAGGGCGTTGATTATTGCTACGCGCGAGCCTGGGCTAACGCTGACCTGACCATCCGATGCAGCCTCGAACGAGAGCAGCGGCAGGCGCAGGTCGCGCCAGGCAATTTGCCCGAGAAACCAGCTAGGCATGCCCGCGCTGACCTGCGGCGCGCGATAAGGAATCAGCTCGGCAACCGCCACGTTGGGCAGCAGCAAAGTACGGTCAGTCAGCGGCATCAACAGGCCTGTAAGGCTGTTGGCGCTGTTCTGCGTGGCGACGGCTTGGCTCATGAAAATTTCCTGTACAGGGCAACGCCCCGGATTATCGGCACTGCTCGGCCAGGTGATTGACCAGGGCTTCGGCCAGCTCACGTGGGTCGCCGCTAAAGCTGCTGTAGCCGCCTTCGCGCAGGCTGTCCGGCATGCTCGGGCTGGCGCAGCTGTCGGCGCGTTGAGTCCAGATCACGCTGCCCTGGCGACGCACATAGGCGGCTGCGGCGCTGCCGTCGCTGCCCATGCCACTAAAGACGATTACACCGCTCAGCGCGCCATAGTGCTGAGCCAGGTTGAGCATCATCTGGTCAATCGACGGGCTGTAGGGTTCTGGCCAGCCGCGTTCGCAAATCTGCATCTGGCCGTCATCACTGAAACCCAGCTCATAGCTGATGGGCACCACCACCACTTCACCGCAACGCACCGCGTCGCCATGCCGCGCCGGATTCACATGCCATTGGCTGTGACGCCCCACCGCTTGTGGCAGTGCGCTCTCGAAACTCGCATCGATATGCTGGGCATACACAAAGCCCACCGGCAGACCGCCCGGCAAGGCATCGAGAAAGGCTTTTACTGCTGCAGGACCGCCCAGGGAGGCTGCCAGCAGCCACACCTGACGCGCCGTCTCACCGGCCACCAACGGGGTATCTGCCAGCGCGGCCGGCAGATCCAAACGAGGCGGACGTTGCGCTTCAGTCAGCAAGGCTTCCAGGCTCGGGCCAACGGCCTGAGACGGATCGCCAACCAGCTTCTTCAATTTGCCGAACAGGCGGCGCTCCCAGCGTGGGTAGTTTTCCGAATGACGCTCAGGTGCGTGGCCTTCACCAAACAGCACTGGGGCCGAGGCGCTTTCCATCAAACTGTCGACCAACGGCAAGTCATCCGTCTGGGCCAGATCAACCAGCCACAGATCAGTTTCGCAAGCGTTCAGGGTGTCCTGATCAAGACGCGCCGGGTCGCTGTTCATCACCACCTGATAGCCGCTACCGGTCAACGCCTGCTGCAGCACGTGGCGCTGCAGCGAGGTATCGGCAATCACCGCAATACGGGCTGCAGTTTTCTCAGTCATTGCGATTTACCGGGTGGCGGCCCACCAGTTGCTGAATGGTTTCAAGCAACAAGGATTCTTGGTAAGGCTTACCAAGGTACTCATTGACGCCGATGCTCATGGCCCGCTCACGGTGTTTTTCACCGGTACGCGAGGTGATCATGATGATCGGCAGGTCTTTCAGGCCTTCATCGTGGCGCACCAGGGTTGCCACTTCGAAGCCGTCCATGCGTGGCATTTCGATGTCCAGCAGCATGATGTCGGGCTTGCGCTCCTGCAGCTGCGAGATGGCATCGACACCGTCCTTGGCGGTCAGCACGTTCATACCGTTACGCTCGAGCAGACGGCTGGTGACCTTGCGCACGGTGACCGAGTCGTCGACCACCATAACCAGGGTCGGCCGGTCTGCTTCAATCTCCGCCGCCGTCGCCGACTGCTTGAGCTGGCGCGGCTGCAGCTGAGTAAGCAAATGCGCATGCAGAACACGAATGGTCGCCAGCAGATCGAGAATGACCACAACGCGACCGTCACCGAGGATGGTCGCACCGGAAATCCCGTGCACACCGGCGAACTGTGGGCCGAGGCTCTTCACCACGATCTCGCGCGAACCGGCCAGGGAGTCGACCTGCACCGCCACGGCGTGCTCCTTGGAGCGCACCAGAATCACCGGCAGCGGCAGGCTTTGGCCGACCAACTTGGGCTGTTGCCCGTTGTTCAGCAGGTCGCCCAGGTAGCGCAGCTCATAGCTTTGCCCCGCGTATTCGAAACGTGGTGCATCCGGCGCGTAATAGGCTTCCAGCTCGTACGGAGAAACCCGCACGATGCCTTCGATAGTGTTCAGCGGAATGGCGTAGAGGTCTTCACCCGACAGCACCATCAGCGCGCGGTTGACCGACACGGTAAACGGCAGGCGAATGGTGAAGGTGGTGCCGGTGCCCGGAATCGACTCGATGCTCATCGAGCCGCCGAGCTGTTTGACCTCGGAGTGGACTACGTCCATACCCACACCACGCCCGGAGATCTGCGTGACCTTCTCGGCAGTGGAGAAACCGGCCTCAAGAATAAACTGCAGCACTTCGTGGTCAGTCAGGTCGGAGTCGGCATCCATCAAGCCGCGCTCGATGGCCTTGCGTCTGACCGCGTCCAGGCGAATACCGCCGCCGTCGTCGGAAAGCGTCAGGACGATATCGCCCCCCTCACGACCCAGCCCCAGGCGAATGGTGCCCTGTTCGGGCTTGCCGGCAGCGCGACGCACATCGGCAACTTCGATGCCGTGATCGACGGCGTTGCGTAGCATGTGTTCCAGCGGCGCGACGATACGTTCGAGTACGGTACGGTCCATCTCGCCATCGGCGTTGCCAACAACAAACTCGACCTGCTTGCCCAGCTCACCGGAAATCTGCCGCACGATACGCCGCAGACGCGGCACCAGACGGTCGAAAGGCACCATGCGCGTGCGCATCAAGCCTTCCTGCAGTTCAGAGTTGACCCGCGCCTGTTGCAGCAACAGGGTTTCCGCATCGCGGTTACGCGCGGCCAGGGTTTCTTTCAGGTCGAGCAAGTCGGAAGCGGACTCAAACAGTGCGCGCGAAAGCTGCTGCAACTGTGAGTGACGGTCCATTTCCAGCGGGTCGAAATCTTCATAACCCATCCGCTCGGCTTCAGCCTCAATACGGCTGAGGATCTGCGCCTGGGTCTCGGTATCGAGGCGGCGCAACTGGTCGCGCACGCGGTCGATGGTGGCTTCCATTTCACTCAGGGTGAAACCGAAGTCACTCACCTGTTGCTCGACTCGACCCCGGAAAATCGAGGTTTCACCGGCCAGGTTGACCAGGCCTTCGAGCAATTCGGCTGGCACCTTGACCAGCTCCTGCGGCGCACGACGCGAGGCGGCTTCCTGCGCCGCTTCTTCAGCGCGACGGACGAACGGCAGCACCTTGGCCACCAGCTCCTGAGCCGGCATGGTACTGGCCGCGACAATCGGCGTACTCAGTTCCGGCAAACGCGCGGTTGGTTCGGCCACTGCCACAGGCGCTTGCTGGCTAGCCGTATCGCTCACTAGGCTGTCATTCAGGCGCTGACGCAGCGCGTCGAGCTCTTGCTGCAAGCCTTCAAAGCCGGACTGCACATCGACAAACAGGCTCTGCGGCCAAGGCGCGCCCTGAGCTTGCGCTTCGGTCAGGTGCTGCTCGAGGCTGTGGGTCAGGTCGCCCAGACGCTTCTGCCCGGCCAAACGCGCACCACCTTTGAGGGTGTGCAAAACGCGCAGCATATCGTCGATGGCAGCGCCGTCCTCACGGTCAGCCTCCCAGCGGTTGATCGAGACTTCCATGGCTTCCAGCAGGTCATCACCTTCCTCAAGGAAGATGTCGAGAATGTCGGATTCGGCATCGTCATCCTGCTGGGCTTCGGCAGCCTTTAGAGCCACCGCAGACGGCATGCTCAGTTGCTCATCCGGGTTAGCACGAAAGCGTTTGATGGTTTCGATCAGCGCATCGCCGCTTGGCACCTCGCGCTTGTCGCGTACCGCTTCAAGCATTTCGGCCAGGCTGTCGTGACAGCCCTGGAGCAGCGTGAACAGGTCCTGGCTGGCGCGCAAACGCCCTTGGCCAAGGCCTTCGTAGAGGAATTCAAGTTCGTGGGCCAGGTCACCGATTTCACGGATCTCGGCCATACGTGCACCACCCTTGAGGGTGTGCAGATCGCGCTGTAGCGATTCCAGCTCCAGGCTGTTATTGACGTCGCCCATCCAGCGTTGCAATGCCGCACCGGCACTGTCGATGATGTCGAAACCTTCCTCAAGGAAGATGTCCACCAGTTCCTGATCGCGCTCGTCATCTAATACGGCAGGCGCAGCAACAGCGGCCTGCTCGGGCTCGGGCTCGGGCTCAACATCGGGGATTTCAGCACATTCGATTTCGCTTTCAGCGGCAGGCTCGACCAGTGACTCCTGCGGCGCATCGGCCAGCATGCCAAGATCGATCTCTTCTTCTATCTCCGGCAGCTCAGCAGCCTCAGGCTCTGCCAGATCGAACGACTCAACTATCGGCACGGCTTCGGCTTCGGCTTCGGCTTCGGCTTCGGCTTCGGCTTCGGCTTCGGCTTCGGCTTCGGCTTCGGCTTCGGCTTCGGCAATAGGCTCGGAGACAACTGGGGCCACTGGCAAGCTTTGCCCGCCACTCTGGCGGAAGCTGCGAATAGCATCGATCAGCTCCAGCGGCGAATGCATGGCGGCGCGTGCCTGCAGCTGCTCCAGCAGTTGCGCTAGGCTGTCATGGCTTTGCTGCAGCAGGCTCGCCAGTGGTTGCGAGAAGCTGTAGCGACGATCAACCAAGCCTTCATACAAGGATTCGAGCTCGTGTGCGAGATCGCCAATCGGGCGAATCTCAGCCATGCGTGCACCACCCTTGAGGGTGTGCAGGTCACGTTGCAACGAGGACAGCGCGGCTTTGTTGTCCGGGTCGGCCAACCAGCGATCCAGCGCCTGACCGGCGCTTTCCAGAATATCGACCGCCTCTTCGAGGAAGATCGACACCATTTCTTCATCGAGCGATTCGTACAACGAAGCAGCCGGCGGTTCGGCCAGTGGTTCGCTGACGGCCTCGATAGGCGCTGGCAGCTCTTCAACATCCGGCGCATCCAGCTCCAGCGGCTCGATCGACTCATCCGGCTCGGCCAGGCTGAGTTCTTCCAGTGCAGCCGTGGCGTCGGCCAGCTCGACAATCTCGATACCTGCATCACCGTTGTTGGACAGCAGGGCCAGGGTGTTAGGGTCCAGCGCCTCGTCCAGCAGATTGCGCAGCGCGATCACTCGCTCTGGCGCACCACTAACCTGCAGACCGGCTGCAACCTGATCCATCATACCAATCAGGGCTTCGTGGGCTTGCTCGGCTTCGCTGAAGAAGCGTTCGCTAACCGCAAGGCGACCTTCTTCGACCGCACCATAGAGGTCGAGCAAGGCTTCGCAGAGCTCATCGATCTGCGGCAGCTCGGCCATCTCGGCACCACGGCCGAGGGTGGTCAGCTCGTCCAGCAAAGAACTCAGTTCCTGACGCTCGGATGGGTGCGCGCGCCATTTGCGCAGCAGGTCTTCGGCGTCCAGCAGGATATCCATGCCTTCGGCGAGGAAGATGCTGATCATCTGCGGATCGCGTTTTTCTCCCTGATCGCTCTGCCGGCTGTTTTCGGCGTGTTCGAGGCGGTCGCTGTGCAGTTTTTGCACGCGCTCAAGAAACTCGGCAGCACCCGGCAGAACCGCCAGGGGCTGGCTTTCCAGCTGTTCAAGGCCCAGGCGGAAGAGTTTCTCGGCGCTGCTCAGCAGCTCCGCTTCAGCCAGATCCATCGGGATCAGGTTGGTTTTGAATTCTTTGACCAGCTTTTCCAGCGGTGAGGCGATTTCCGCCACCGGCTGAATGCCGGCCATCGAGGCGCTGCCTTTGAGGGTGTGCAAGGCACGCTGCAGGTCGTCAGTGACGGGCTGCGGCAGCTCCTGGGCACAGTCAGCCAGGAAACCAACCAGGGTATCGAGATGCATCTCTGCTTCGTTGCGGAAAATCTCCAGCAACTGCGGATCTAACCCGTCGTCATCCTCAACAACTTCGGTGGTAGCAACTGGACTGCCCTCGGGCTCCGCTACCAGCTCAACCGGGGCTTGGGGTTTTGGGAGGCTTCGGCCTTTAGCCAAGGCATGCGCCGTCGCGGCCAGATGGTCAACATCATCACGCTGACGTTGCGCTTTATTGGCGAACTCATCGACCAGGGCCGGCATCAGCGCGACCACATCGGCGATCACTTGCTGCACTTCGGCACCCGGCTGAATGCTGCGATCAAGCACGCGGTTGAGCAGGTTCTCAATCGACCAGCCCAGCTCGCCGATAACCAGAGCGCGAACCATGCGGCCGCTACCCTTGAGGGTGTGGAAGGCCCTGCGGATTTCGCTCAGAGCGTTCTTGTTGTCCGTGTCGGCGCACCACTGCGGGAAGTACTCGGCGATGGTTTCCAGTACTTCACCCACTTCTTCGGTAAAGACTTCCAACAGCTCTTCATCAATTGGCTCTTCATCAGCCGGTGGCGGCAACAAGCTTGGCGGCACATCGTGAGCCGGCGGGTTGATGGCCTGCACTGGAGCGGCCATCACGTCGGCCATCGATAGGGCTTTTTCTGCGGCAGGTTGCGCAGGCTCTTCGCTCGGCGGGACGCTGGGCAGCTCGACCTCAGGTAACTCGAGGGCGGCCAGCTCGGCATCATTCCAGTTGGCAGGGCTATCGCTTTCATCCAGTTCAAAGCTGCCGAGCTGCAGCTCTTCGCCGGCAAACGGCTGTTCCTGTTGAATGTCAGCCAGCGGCAGGGGCTCGGCGTCGGGCAAATCAATATTGAAATCAACCAACTCAAGGTCGGCAGCCGGCGCTTCAGTAAGCCAATCTGCCTCGCCGGATGGCGCTTCAATCGCCGTCGTTTCCAGATCGGCAAACTCGGCACTGAAGTCGTCCGCCAGATCCAGGCTCGGCTCAATCTCAGCTGGCTGCTCCGGTTCGGCGCTGAGCACTTCCATATCGTCCAGCGGATCGGCCAGTGGCGCGAAGGACTCTACAGGTGACTCTAGGGGCGGCTCTATGCGGTCGAGAATCGATGGTTTTTCTTTCAGCGGATAACCCAGGCTTTCCAGGCTTTCCTCGGCCACGTCGAGAATCAAGTCGCCCTGGCTCGCGTGGTCTTCAGCCAGGCGTTCGAGGTAGTACTCAACGCTGGTAATGGCGTCCGCCAGGGTGTCAAGGTTCTGCCAGTTGGGCACGGCCTTGCGCGCCAGCAGTTGTTCCTGGATATAGCGGTTGCAGGCATTCAGTAGATCGGCGGCACGCTGCAGCGGGATCATCGCCAGGCCGCCACGCACCTGCGTCAGCAAATCGGGCACGCGGGCCAGGTGTTCGTGGTTCCACTGCGAGGCGATAAATTCGATGATCGCGTCTTTGGCCTGCTCCAGGCCGTTGCGCGCCTCTTTAATGACAAGCTGATGAATCTGCGCCACATCGGTGGTCGGCAGATGGCTCTCTTCACGGCCACCATCCTGCGCGGGGCCGGCCATACCGGCCAGGGTGGCTTCGACGTACAGCAAAGCACCGGCAACATCCATCAGTACCGCATCGTTCGGCTCGCCTTGCCCCTTGGCCAGACCGTTGACCACATCGAGCTGGTCAACAATCACTTTGCGCGGCTGAGCGAAACCCAGCACCGCGAGGGTGTCGGCAATCTGCTTGAGCGGTGCGGCGAGCGCATCCAGATCGGCGACTTGAGTGCGGTCGCTGCGCACGAACAGATCGAGGCTGTCCTTGACTCGCACCAATTCTTCACAGAGTGCGGCGACCACAGAACGCATGGCGTCGCGGTCCGGACCAGCCAGGCGGGCACGTTCTTCGTCGACTACATCGTTGTCCGGCAGTGCATCGTCGAGGCGGTATTGCTCTTTGAGGTTGCGCACACGTGGCGACTGCGCCGACGACTTGGCCACATAGAACAGCAGGTTCTTGCTCAGCTCGTCAGGAGCGGCCTGGTTAAGCCCATCGGCGCCCTGTTCGAGCAGGCGTTTGAGTTCTTTATCCACCTGACGCAACAAGGTGCGAATCGAGGTGCCATTAGCCACGCTGCCGTTGGCCAGACCTTCGACCACGCCCGAGGCGATCTGCCACAGCGGGCCGAGCGGTGAGTCCTTGCAGAGGTTTTCCAGGCGCGCGAAAACCCGCGCCATATAACCCAGATTGGTCGGCAGGTCCTGGTTGCGGATCACCCCGACCAGGGCCATTTGCAGCATTTGCCGCAGCTTGCGCAGCAACGCCGGCAGTTCGGCGGTACGCAGCTGATCAATGGTTTCATGGGGCAGCGCTGGCGTGCGGCCGGACATATCCGGAGCAAACAGGCTGGTTTCCGAGAGCAGCTTTTCCCCACGCGCAGCGCGCAGGTCGTTGAGCAGGGGCAACACGACCATCGGCAAGTCGCGACGAGCAGTCTGGATACGGTCAAGGTACACCGGCAGCTGCAGAATCGACTGCATCAGCACTTCCAGGGCTTCGCCCTGATTGGCCACCCGGCCGTCGATCAAGGCGCCGGCCAGCTGTTCCATTTCCTCAGCCAGCAGCGCCGCGCCGAAAAACTCGACCATCTGCAAGGTGCCGAGCACCTGATGCACATAGGTCTGGCAGAAACGCATACGCGTAGCGTCCTGGGGGTTCTCGACGAACGCCTCCAGCGCCTGACGCGCCTGCTTCAGGGTTTCCGCGATCTCGCCCTTAACCCATTCCAGGGCGACATAATCGTGCCGATCACCCATAGCCACTCCACTCATAAACTTGGCTCTGCCTTATCCCTTGCGGGTAAACGCCAGCACTCGCTCGTCGGCCACCGGGATCAACTCCGGATGCTGCCAACCTGCTACTTCGCCCACTCCCACCACCAACAGTCCCCCAGGCACCAGGCGCTCGGCCAAGCGGTTGAGGATCTCGCGGCGACGCCAGCGACGAAAATAGATCAACAAGTTCTGACAAAAAATAACGTCCATACCGGACATCGGTGCCTTGGCCAGCTCCAGCACATTGAGCCGGGCGCAACACACGCGCGCGGCCAGATTCGGCACCACTTTGAAACGGCCATCATCCTGGGCCAGGAAGTAACGTTGGCACAGGTCGGCATCCAACTGTTCCAGGCGACGCGCGCCATATTGGCCATCGCGCGCCTTGCTCAGGGCATTCAGGCTGATATCGGTGCCTGTTACCCCAAAATGATCCGGATGTTCACTTTCGCGCAGCACCTCGGCCGCACTGATGGCCAGCGAATACGGCTCTTCGCCACTGGCACAGCCCACGCTCCACAGCTCCCATGGCTGCGTCATGCCCTGCTGCAAACGCTCGCGCAAATAGCTTTCAAGCACGTCAAAGGAAGGGCGATGACGAAAGAAACGGGTTTCCTGCACAGTCAGCCGATCCAGCAGGGTCGACCACTCCACCGCACCGCGGGGACCATCGGTTACCTGCCGGTAATACGTGGCGTAATCCATTACGCCCAGCTCGCGCATCCGCGCACTCAGATTGGTTTGCAGAAACGCGCGCCGCCGTTCATTGAGAACGACCCCGGTACGCTCCTCAAGCAACGTCTGCCAGTCACGGAACTCCGTGGCTGTCATGTCTGCAAGAGGCTGCAAGGCCCAGACGCCTGACTGCATGTCGTGCCCCTCACTCACGGCCATAATCCTTTGCGCGATAGGCCTTTCAGCCTACCGCGCAGCACCTGATTAAGCCTGCTCCCCACCCGGCAAGGTAAAGCCGGATACCGACTTACGCATCTCACTGGCCATTTTGGCCAAGTTACCAATGCTCTTGGCGGTTGCGGTGGTACCAGAGGAGGTTTGCGAGGTGATTTCCTGAATCACGTTCATGGTGTTGGAAATGTGGCCCGCCGAAGATGCCTGCTGGCGAGCAGCGTTGGAGATGTTCTGAATCAGGGCCGCGAGGGTTTTCGATACCTTCTCGATCTCTTCCAGTGCCACCCCGGCGTCCTGCGCCAGACGAGCACCGCGCACCACTTCGGAAGTCGTTTGCTCCATCGAGATAACGGCTTCGTTGGTGTCGGTCTGAATCGTCTTAACCAGCGCTTCGATCTGCTTGGTTGCAGCAGAAGAACGTTCCGCAAGGCGTTGTACTTCGTCCGCTACCACGGCGAAGCCTCGGCCTGCATCACCGGCCATGGAGGCCTGGATCGCGGCGTTCAGTGCGAGGATGTTGGTCTGGTCCGCAATGTCGTTAATCAGGCTAACGATGTCACCGATCTCCTGGGACGACTCACCAAGGCGTTTGATCCGCTTCGAAGTGTCCTGGATCTGCTCACGGATGTTATCCATGCCAGTGATGGTGTTATGCACCACCTCGTTGCCTTTGTTGGCGATGGCTACGGAACGTTCCGCTACCGCGGAGGACTCCGAGGCGTTCGCCGATACCTGGTCAATCGACACGGCCATTTCGTTGATCGCCGCAGAAGCACCGGCAATTTCCTGGGCCTGGTGCTCGGAAGCCTCGGCCAGGTGCATCGCCGTGGCCTGGGTTTCCTGAGCTGCACCGGCTACCTGAACGGCGGTCAGGTTGATCGTGGCTACCAGATCACGCAGTTGGTCGATGGAGTAGTTGATGGAGTCAGCGATGGCACCGGTGAAATCCTCGGTTACCGTCGCGGCTACAGTCAGGTCACCGTCTGCGAGGTCGGCGATTTCGTCGAGCAGTCGCAGAATCGCCGTTTGGTTACGCTCGTTCTTCTCGGCGGTAGACGCCAGACGACTGTTGGTTTCGCGCACCATCACCAGACCGATGAGGATGATCGAACCGAGCGCCAGAGCACCGAGCACATAACCGATCAGGGTGTTGATGGCACGACCGGTGGCCAGATCATCAAAACCGACTGCCAGCTCGGAAGCCTTGTCCAACAACGTCTGCGAAACGGTAAAGATCACGTTGGCAGATTCACGCACCTGGAACAGTTCAGGCGAGGTTTCGAGAATCTCGTCCACCGAACCGGATACGAACTCGAACAGCTCGGAAATTTCCGCCAGCCGCTCAAGGGCTTCTGCATCGCTTACCTGGGAGATTTCCATGGCAGCGTTGCCTTCGAGCATCGCGCTCAATACGCGACCGAACAGGCTGGCATCACGGCCGAACATGTCAGCAGCCTGCACCGAGTCCTGGTCGCCGGCGAGCACTTTGTTTACCGAGCCCAGGATACGTTCTGCCAGCAAGGATTGACGCTGAGCTACCGAGACCTGAGCTGCCGGCGCACCACTTTCCAGCAAGATGTCGACCACTTCTTCGTACTCGACCTGCAGCTGCGGAATGGTTTCCGCCAGGGTGGCCGCTACCTGATGCAGCGACAGTACGGTCTGCTCGTTGGCAAGGATGGCGTCGGTGTTTTGCCGCAGCGTATCCCAGTCTTGCTGCACCACAGCGATCTGTGGCTGCAGGGATTCCGGCGCTGCAGGCAGCCCAGTTTCCTCGTTACCGTCGGTCAAATAACCCCAGCGAGTCTGGAAGTCGTTACGCGCATCGCGCAGCAAGGCGAAGGCCTCGGCTGTACCAGCCGCCGCTTCCGTGGAGTTTTTCGCGATACGCTGGGACAGTACGCGCAGCTCACCGGCGTGGCCGATGTACTCCGTGTCGTAGTTGGATTGGGTGTTGATGTAGGCGAAGTTGGCGAACAACAGCACGATCGAAACGATCAGGACAATAAACAGCCCTGCGATCAATGTGCTACTACGCGCACCTGCTAACAAATTACCTGCATTTAGTTTTTTCATTTACTGGCCCCCGCCTGGACCGACCGCACTACGGTTCCCATGTAACGCCAAAAGGCCGGCAATGCCGACCCCACCGATAAACTGTTAATACGCCACGTCGAGAAAACCCGAGTTCTGGGCCAGCGCGTGTGGGCTGAACACCAACCAGGGCTGTTCACGTTGAAATACTCCGTGGATAAAAGGTGCTATGGACGCCTCGAGCGGCGGCAGCTGCTCGGAGAAGGTATCCACAGGAAAATGCTGCATGCCGAACACTTCATCGACCGTGAGGCCGGCAAAGACTTCCTGATGATCAACCACCAGCACTCGACGTTTTTTGCGCAGTGGCGACAACTCACTGCCGAAGAAACCGCACAGATCCATCACCGGCAGCAAGCGACCACGTACGTTGGCCACGCCCTTGACCCAGTTTTTCACGCCAGGTAACAAGGTATGGCGTGGCTCATGCAACACCTCGCCAACCTCGCCCATGGGCGCGACGAAAAAGCGTTCGCCCATGCGAAAGCCGATACCGCTCCAGGTCTGCACGACCGCTTGCTGCGAAGGCAAGCCGGCAGCGAGCGAACGACAGAGCCTGTCGATATCCTGAAGGGTTTGAAAAGGTGTTTGCGCGTCCGACATGCCAGCTGCGGCCTTATTCTTTTTAAATTGCGGACTGACCCGGCTTTAGCCGGCCAATACCGCATTCAAGGTTTTAACCAGGGTTTCTTCATCAATTGGCTTGGTCAGGTAATCCTTCGCGCCCTGGCGTTTGCCCCAGACCTTGTCGGTCTCCTGATCTTTGGTGGTGACGATGATCACTGGGATGTGACTAGTGTCCGCATCCTTGGTCAGCTGACGAGTCGCCTGAAAGCCATTGAGGCCTGGCATGACGATATCCATCAACACAGCGTCCGGTTTTTCCTGGCGTGCCAGGGCAACGCCGTCGGCACCATTTTCCGCCTTGAGTACCTGATGGCCGTGCTTTTCCAGCATGGCGGTCAGCTTGTACATTTCAGTCGGCGAGTCATCAACAATCAGAATTCGAGCCATGGTGTTTCCCAATACTTTAAAAAGGCGCTCAGCTGTTCAGCCAGGCGTCAGGATGCTTGCTCCACCGGTACAAAGTCAGGCACATGCGCTTTGATCGCACCGAGCAGCTCTTCTTTACTGAAGGGCTTAGTCAGGTACTGATCGGAGCCAACTATGCGCCCCTTGGCTTTATCGAACAAACCGTCTTTGGAAGACAGCATGATCACCGGAGTGGATTTGAAAGCACTGTTGTTCTTGATCAAGGCGCAGGTCTGATAGCCATCGAGCCGCGGCATCATAATGTCGACAAAGATGATGTTCGGATGGGTATCGGCGATCTTTGCCAGAGCATCGAAGCCGTCAACTGCGGTAATCACCTCGCAGCCCACCTTTTTCAGCAGGGTTTCCGCGGTACGACGAATCGTTTTCGAATCGTCGATCACCATCACCCTCAAACCCTTGGAATGCTGTTCCATTTTTGCCCTACCATCGCCTCGGTGAGTCGTTATTTTTGCGTTATATCAATGCGCCTGAGGCCCTGTCACCGATGGGCTACAACCCAATCGTCGGGCCTTTTTAGCACACTCTCCAGATGCAATCTATAAGCCGAGTGGGGCCAAGGTTTTTCCTTGACCACCCGACTTGTCAGCGCCACCCTGGCGCCACATCACGTCTTCACACACTTTGATCGCCGCCAATTTACGGAGAACACCGTCATGAGCGTCCGCCTCGGCATTGTCATGGACCCCATCGCCCAGATCGCCTTCAAGAAGGACAGCTCGCTGGCCATGTTACTGGCCGCCCAAACGCGCGGCTGGACCCTCTTCTATATGGAGCAGAAAGATCTTTATCAAGCCAAGGGCCAAGCACGCGCTCGACTTTCAGAGCTTAGCGTATACAACGACCCACAGCGCTGGTTCGAACTGGGTAATGAGCAGGATATCGCGCTAAGCGAGCTGGACGTGATCCTGATGCGTAAGGATCCGCCCTTCGATAACGAGTTTGTCTACTCCACCTATCTGCTGGAACAAGCCGAGCAGGCAGGCGTTCTGGTGGTCAACCGCCCGCAAAGTCTGCGCGACTGTAATGAAAAGTACTTTGCCACCCAGTTCAGCCAATACACACCGCCGACCGTGGTCAGCCGTAGGGCCGACATTCTGCGCGAGTTTGCCAAAGAGCAGCGTGACATCATTCTCAAACCCCTCGATGGAATGGGCGGATCGATGATATTTCGTCATCGCGAGGGCGATCCCAACCTTTCGGTGATTCTCGAGGTGCTGACCAACCACGGCCAGCAGCAGATTATGGCCCAGGGCTACCTGCCGGCGATCAAGGATGGCGACAAGCGCATTCTGATGATAGACGGCGAGCCGGTGCCTTACTGCCTGGCACGCATTCCGGCGGCCGGCGAAACACGCGGCAACCTCGCCGCCGGCGGACGCGGCGAAGCCCGACCACTGAGCGAGCGTGACCGTGAAATCGCCGCTGCAGTCGGCCCGACCCTGCGCGAGAAAGGCCTGCTGTTCGTCGGCCTGGACGTGATCGGCGAGCACCTGACCGAGATCAACGTCACCAGCCCGACCTGCATTCGCGAGATCGACGCCGCCTTCGATACGCGCATCGGTGAACAGCTGATGGACAAGATTGCCGAGAAGCTCAATGCGCGCAGTGCTTCATAGACTTTTCCATGCGCCCTCGGCAGACTGCGCGGCAACCTGAGCAGACCCGACACGCGATGAACGCAGCAGCCCAACTCTCTGAACTTTCCAGCGCCGGCGTACAGCCGGCGGACCGCCTGGGCTTTACCCTGTTCCTCGCTGCCGTGCTGCATGCCGCACTGATCCTCGGCTTAGGCTTTAGCCTGGCCGAGCCGAGCCAGATCAGCAAAACCCTGGAAATCACCCTCTCTACGTTCAAAAGCGAAGAAAAGCCCAAAGAAGCCGACTTTCTCGCCCAGGATAACCAGCAAGGCAGCGGCACCCTGGAACACAAGGCTGCGCCGAAAACCACCGAGCAGGCGTTGTTTCAGGATACCGAGGTCAAGCGCGTCACCCCGCCCGCAGCGCCGCAGCAGCCCGCAGTGCGCCAGCAAGCACCCAAGGCCGCCGTCGCCACTCGCGCCCCGCAACAGCAGAAAACCCCAGTCAAACGCGAAGAAGCCAAGCCCACGCCGCAAGCCCGACCAGCGCCGGTGTTCGACAGCGCGCAACTGTCTTCAGAAATCGCCAGCCTGGAGGCCGAGCTGGCCCAGGAAGTTCAGCAGTACGCTAAACGGCCGAAGATCCACCGCCTCAACGCCGCCTCCACCATGCGCGACAAAGGCGCCTGGTATAAGGATGAGTGGCGCAAGAAGGTTGAGCGGGTCGGCAACCTCAACTATCCGGATGAAGCGCGTCGTCAGGGCATCTACGGCAGCTTGCGCCTGCTGGTGTCGATCAACCGCGACGGCACCCTGTACGAAGTGCAGGTGCTGGAATCCTCCGGCCAACGCACGCTCGACCAAGCCGCCCTGCGCATCGTGCGCCTGGCCGCGCCATTCGCCCCATTCACTGGCGACCTGGCCGATGTCGACCGCCTGGAAATCATCCGCACCTGGCGCTTCGAGCGTGGCGACCGCCTGTCGAGCAACTGATTAGACAGTCTTTTACCCAGCGATGCTGCGTCGCGCTTGAAGCCAATGGCCTGAAGCCTGAAACTAACGCCCATGAAAGACGCCAGCCCCAGCTACCTCAAGCACCATTTCCTGATCGCCATGCCGCACATGGCCGATCCGCATTTTGCGCAGACCGTTACCTACATCATCGACCACAACGAGTTCGGCGCCATGGGCCTGGTGATCAACAAGCCCAACGGTCTCAACCTGGCTGACGTACTCGAACAACTGCGCCCAGACGACGAACCGCCCGTGCTCTGCCAGAGCCTGCCAATCTTTACCGGCGGCCCGGTGCAGACCGACCGTGGCTTTGTCCTGCACCCCAGCGGCCCGCAGTTTCAGGCCACCCTGGAACTGGGCGAGCTAGGCCTGTCGACCTCGCAGGACGTGCTGTTCGCCATTGCCGATGGCGCCGGACCGGACAAATACCTGATTACCCTCGGTTACGCCGGCTGGGAAGCCGGGCAACTGGAGACCGAGCTGGCCGATAACGCCTGGCTGACTTGCCCGGCCGATAACAGCATTCTCTTCGAACTGCCCTTTGACCAACGCCTGAACGCCGCCGCTGCGCGCTTGGGCGTCAACCTCAGCCTGCTCACCTCACAAGCCGGGCACGCCTGATGGCCGAACTGCGCCTGTTACTGGGCTTCGATTACGGCACCAAGCAGATCGGCGTCGCGGTCGGTCAGGTGATCACTGGTCAAGCCCGCGAGCTGTGCATCCTCAAGGCGCAAAACGGTGTGCCGGACTGGCAGAAAGTCGAAGCGCTGATCAAGGAGTGGCAGCCGGATGCCATCGTCGTCGGCCTGCCGCTGAATATGGACGGCACGAAAAGCGAGATGAGCGAGCGCGCCGAGAAATTCGCCCGCCGCCTTAACGGCCGCTTTAACCTGCCCGTGCACACCCACGACGAACGCCTGACCACCTACGAAGCCAAGGGCCAGCGCCTGCAGCAAGGGCAGAACAGCGGCTACCGCGAGCGCCCGGTTGACGCCCTGGCCGCAGCTCTCTTACTGCAGGGCTGGTTAGAAGAAAATTGCCTGGGCTAACCCCCACTAAGATTGCACCTGGAGTGTTGCCATGAGCTTACCCAACCCGGCCGAACTACTACCGCAAATGGCCGTCGCCTTGACCCGCCACCTGAACCAACGGCAGATCAGCGAGCCGCGCTTTATCGGCATTCGCACTGGCGGCGTCTGGGTTGCCCAGGCGCTGCTCGAAGCCCTTGACCGCGACGACGCGCTGGGCATTCTCGATGTGTCCTTCTACCGTGACGACTTCACCCAGAATGGCCTGCACCCGCAGGTACAGCCTTCCGAACTACCGTTTGAGGTCGAGGGCCAACACCTGGTGCTGATCGACGACGTGTTGATGAGCGGCCGCACCATCCGCGCCGCACTCAACGAGCTGTTCGACTACGGCCGCCCAGCCAGCGTGACCCTGGTCAGCCTGCTCGACCTCAACGCCCGCGAGCTGCCGATCCGCCCGGACGTGGTCGGTGCAACCCTGTCGCTGGACGGCGACCAGCGGGTAAAATTGTCCGGCCCCACGCCACTGACCCTCGAACTCCAGACGCTGGCCAACTGAGAATGATCGCGATGACTCCCATGGATGCCAAGCGCCCGCTGCAGCTCAATGACCAAGGCCAACTGCGCCACTTCCTCTCCCTCGACGGCCTGCCCCGCGAGCTGCTGACGGAAATCCTCGACACCGCCGATTCCTTTCTCGAAGTCGGCGCGCGGGCGGTGAAGAAAGTTCCGCTGCTGCGCGGCAAGACCGTGTGCAACGTGTTCTTCGAGAATTCCACGCGCACCCGCACCACCTTCGAGCTGGCGGCCCAGCGCCTGTCCGCCGACGTGATCACCCTCAACGTGTCGACCAGCTCCACCAGCAAGGGCGAAACCCTGTTCGACACCCTGCGCAACCTGGAAGCCATGGCCGCCGACATCTTCGTCGTCCGCCACGGCGACTCCGGCGCCGCGCATTTTATTGCCGAGCACGTGTGCCCGAACCTGGCGATCATCAACGGCGGCGATGGCCGGCACGCCCACCCGACCCAGGGCATGCTCGATATGCTGACGATTCGCCGGCATAAAGGCAGCTTCGAAAACCTCTCGGTGGCCATCGTCGGCGACATCCTGCATTCGCGGGTGGCGCGCTCGAATATGCTCGCACTGAAAACCCTCGGCTGCCCGGATATTCGCGTAATCGCACCGAAAACCCTACTGCCGGTGGGCATCGAGCAATACGGCGTGACGGTTTACAGCGACATGGCCGCAGGCCTCAAGGACGTCGACGTGGTGATCATGCTGCGCCTGCAGCGCGAGCGCATGACCGGCGGCCTGCTGCCCAGCGAGGGCGAGTTTTACCGCCTATTCGGCCTCACCGAAGAACGCCTCAAACTGGCCAAGCCGGATGCCCTGGTGATGCACCCAGGGCCAATCAACCGTGGCGTGGAGATCGAGTCGGCGGTGGCCGACGGCCCGCAGTCAGTGATTCTCAACCAGGTTACCTACGGTATCGCCGTGCGCATGGCCGTACTGTCCATGGCCATGAGCGGGCAAACTGCACAACGCCAACTTAACCTAGATGCCGAGGAGCAAAACTGATGCGCATCCGTATCCTCGGTGCCCGTGTTATCGACCCCAGCAGCGGCTTCGACCAGCTTGCTGATATCTATATAGAAAGCGGCAAGATCAGCGCCATTGGCCAGGCGCCGAGCGGTTTCGTCGCCGAGCAGAGCATCGACGCTCAAGGCCTGATCGTCACTCCTGGCCTGGTCGACCTTAACGTCGCCCTGCGCGAGCCGGGTTATAGCCGCAAAGGCAGCATCGCCACGGAAACCCTGGCCGCAGCCGCCGGCGGCGTCACCAGCCTGTGCTGCCCGCCGTTTACCAAACCGGTGCTGGACACCTCGGCCGTGGCCGAGCTGATCCTAGACCGCGCCCGCGAGGCCGGGCACACCAAGGTGTTCCCCATCGGTGCGCTGAGCAAGGGCCTGGAAGGCGAGCAGCTGGCAGAACTCGTTGCGCTGCGTGACGCCGGCTGCGTGGCCTTCGGCAACGGCCTGGACAGCTTTCGCAATAACCGCACCCTGCGCCGCGCGCTGGAATATGCAGCGACCTTCGATCTGACGGTGATTTTCCACTCTCAGGACTTTGATCTGGCCGAAGGAGGCCTGGCCCACGAAGGCGCCACCGCCAGCTTCCTCGGCCTGCCGGGTATTCCGGAAAGCGCGGAAACTGTGGCCCTGGCCCGTGACCTGCTACTGGTCGAGCAGACCGGTGTGCGCGCGCACTTCAGCCAACTGACCAGCGCCCGCGGCGCCGAGCTGATCGCCGCCGCCCAGGCCCGCGGCCTGCCGGTAACCGCCGATGTGGCGCTGTACCAGCTGATTCTCACCGACGAGGCGCTGATCGACTTCTCCAGCCTCTATCACGTACAACCACCGCTACGCACCGCGACCGACCGGGACGGCCTGCGCGAGGCCGTGAAAAGCGGGGTGATCTCGGCCATTTCCAGCCACCATCAGCCCCATGAGCGCGACGCCAAACTGGCACCGTTCGGCGCCACCGAGCCGGGCATCAGCAGCGTGCAGTTGCTGCTGCCACTGGCCATGAGCCTGGTGCAGGACGGCCTGCTCGACCTGCCCACCCTGCTCGCCCGCCTGAGCAGCGGCCCAGCGCAAGCGCTACGCTTGCCCGCTGGCAAGCTAAGCGTAGGCGCACCCGCCGACCTGCTGCTGTTTGACCCACAGGCTTCGACTCTGGCGGGTGAAAGCTGGTATTCGAAAGGCGCCAACTGCCCGTTTATCGGCCACTGCCTGCCGGGTGCCGTGCGCTACACCTTGGTGGATGGGCATATCAGCTATAAGGCCTGAGCCACACACGTAACGAAGAAGCCCGCCATTCTCGGGCTTCTGCTTGTGTAGAGTGGGTTAGCGGCGCTGAGCACCGACCTATGCAGACGAAGCGGTATTGGCGCGCCGCGTAACCCACCGTTGCGGTGGATCGGATGGCGCGTGGTGGGTTACGCCGCTCGCGCAAATCGCGTTGCCCGCTAGGCCATAATCAGCGCGGCTAACCCACCCTACGAAACCGCCCCCTACGAGCGCTCAGCGTTCTTGATCGACACCTGGGAGTTCAACGTCCAGAAGTCATACAACACGCCGATCAGGAACAGGCCACCGGTGCACAAGTAGATGATCCCGGTGATCCACTTGCCCTGATACATGCGGTGCACCCCAAAAATGCCGAGGAAGGTCAGCAGAATCCAGGCCACGTTGTAATCGGTATCACCTGCGGTAAAACGCAAATCAGCTTCGCGATCCATCGCCGGGATCAGAAACAAGTCGATGATCCAGCCGATAAACAGCAGGCCGAAGGTGAAGAACCAAATGGTCCCGGTCACCGGCTTGCCGTAATAGAAACGGTGCGCACCTAGAAAGCCGAAAATCCACAGCAGATAGCCGATAAGTTTACTGTGGGTATCCTGTCGCTGCATATATGTGTCTCCTCATGGATTGATAGGACTTTGACGCCACACTCTACGCAAGGTTCGCCGCCCGGGGAAATCCGTTGTACGCAGTGCCATATCAGCGCTTGAAGCCTGCTCAGTATTGCTAAATACTGTATGCATAAACAGCTAACCAGGCACACCCATGCAGCTGATCGAAAAACTCACTGTCCTCGCCGATGCCGCCAAGTACGACGCCTCCTGCGCCAGCAGTGGCGCGCCCAACCGCAGCTCCAAAGGCAAAAGCGGGATCGGCTCGACCAACGGCATGGGCATCTGCCACAGCTTCACCCCGGACGGGCGCTGCGTGGCGTTGCTGAAGATCCTGCTGACCAACTTCTGCCTGTATGACTGCCAGTACTGCGTCAACCGCCGCTCCAGTGACGTACCACGCGCGCGCTTTACCCCGGAAGAAGTGGTGACCCTGACCCTCGACTTCTACAAGCGCAACTGCATCAGCGGGCTGTTTCTCAGCTCCGGGATCATCCGCTCGGCCGACTACACCATGGAGCAGCTGATTCGCGTGGCCAAACTGCTGCGCGAAGAGCACGAGTTTCGCGGCTATATCCACCTCAAGACCATCCCCGACGCCGACCCGCTGTTGATCGCCGAAGCAGGGCGCTACGCCGACCGCCTTAGCGTAAATATCGAACTGCCCACCGAGAGCAGCCTGATTCGCCTGGCTCCGGAGAAAAAGGTGCTTACCATCAAACAGGCCATGCACTCGATTCATCAAGGCGAGAGCGAAGCCCGCGCGGAAAAACGCGCGCCGCGTTTTGCCCCGGCAGGGCAAAGCACACAAATGATCATTGGTGCCGACGCCACCGATGACAGCACCATCCTGCACACCGCCGCCTCGCTTTACGGCGACTACCGCCTGCGCCGGGTCTACTACTCAGCGTTCAGCCCAATCCCGCAAAGCCCGAACACCGTGCCGTTCGAAGCACCGCCCTTGCTGCGCGAGCACCGCCTGTATCAGGCCGATTTTCTGCTGCGCGGCTACGGCTTCGCGGTGGACGAACTGCTCAGCGGCCCCGGCAATCTGGCCCTGGATATTGACCCGAAACTGGCTTGGGCACTGAACAACCGCGAGCATTTTCCGGTCGACCTCAACCGCGCGGAACCTTCGATGATCGCCCGCGTGCCGGGGATCGGCGTGCTCAGCGCGAAACGCCTGGTCGCACTGCGCAGACAGAAGCGCATCCGCTTCGAGGACCTAACGCGCCTGCGCTGCGCCCTGGAGAAAGCCAAACCCTTTATCGTCACCCAGGACTACCGGCCCCTGCAGGCCAGCCGTGAATCCCTGCTGTTGCGTCAGCAGCTCAGTGAAACGCCCGCACAGATGGCGCTGTGGTAATGCACGGCGCGCAGTTCGACGGCAGTTTTGCCGGCTGGCGCGAGGTCGCCAGAAGCCTATTGCAGCAGGGCGTGCCGCCGCACCAAGTCACCTGGCTGGGCGATGGCGACAGCGGTGGGTTGTTCGACCAGGCACCGATAAACCTCAGTCCCACCGTGACAAGCCCTGCGCCGCGCATCCCCAAACAGCTGCTTGAACTGTTGCAGAGCGCCGCACGCTTTTGCGTCGAGGATCGCTGGAGCCTGCTCTATCGAATTCTCTGGCGGGTTGCCCAGGGTGATCGCGCCGCCATGCTGGCGGGGGATGCCGACGGCAGCCAGCTGCATAAACGACTCAAGGCAGTGCGCCGCGAGGCCCACCATCTGCATGCCTTTCTGCGCTTTCATCCGCGCCCGGAAAACGCCGAAGGACCACAGCTGGTGGCCTGGCATGAACCCGCCCATGACATTCTGCCCAGCGCCAGCGGACACTTTGCCGAGCGCCTAGGGCGCACTCGCTGGTTGATTGCCACACCGGATGACGGGGTGTATTGGGATGGCCAGCGCCTGCACTACCAGCGCCCATGCCCGAGTGAGTGGCAACGCCTGGCGCAAGCGCCCGAAGATGAGGGAGAAGCGTTATGGCTGGCCTATTACGGCAGCACCTTTAACCCGGCGCGACTGAATCGCAGCGCACTGGAAACCAGCATGCCGGTACGCTTCTGGAAGAATCTGCCGGAAGGCCTACTGATTCCGCAGCTGATGAGCCAGGCCCGCGCCGGCGCACAACGCGATGGCCAAGCCGAAGCGGTATCGCGCCAGGACGGCAAACGCATTCGCCACACCCGCGCGAAGCCGCCAGCAGTCAGCGGAAACGCCGACCCGGATCGTCCTCGCTGATTTCCAGCGACAAGCCCTGGGCCATGCTGCTCAGGTGATCGCCATCGGTTTCCGAGCCGAGCTTGATCATCAGGCGCAGATCGTTAGCCGAGTCCGCATACAGCAGCGCATCCTCGTAGGTGATCTCGCCCTGGCTGTAGAGGTTGTACAGCGCCTGGTCGAAGGTCTGCATACCCAGCTCGGTGGAACGCTTCATCAACGTCTTGAGCTCGTGCACCTCGCCCTTGCGGATCAGGTCGGCAGCCAGCGGGGTGTTGATCAACACCTCAATCACCGCACGGCGGCCCTTGCCATCTGGGGTCGGAATCAGTTGCTGAGCAACAATGGCTTTGAGATTGAGTGACAGA
Source organism: Pseudomonas sp. C7.1 (assembly GCF_056312395.1). Taxonomy (NCBI): domain Bacteria; kingdom Pseudomonadati; phylum Pseudomonadota; class Gammaproteobacteria; order Pseudomonadales; family Pseudomonadaceae; genus Pseudomonas; species Pseudomonas sp. C7.1. Next base: position 3,367,982 of record NZ_JBWDTL010000003.1, read on the forward strand.
TCCATCCACACCTGGTTCTGCCGGTCGGCCGGGAAGAAGTTGATGATGCGGTCCAGCGCCTGGTTAGCGTTGTTGGCGTGCAGGGTGGCCAGGCACAGGTGACCGGTTTCGGCGAAGGCCACGGCGTGATCCATAGTCTCGCGGGTACGCACCTCACCGATCAGAATCACGTCCGGCGCCTGGCGCAGGGTGTTTTTCAGCGCCACTTCGAAGGACTCGGTGTCGATACCCACTTCACGCTGAGTGACGATGCAGCTCTGGTGCTGGTGGATATATTCGATCGGGTCTTCGATGGAGATGATATGACCGCTGCTGTTCTTGTTGCGGTAGCCAATCATCGCCGCCAGGGAAGTCGATTTACCGGTACCGGTCGCACCAACAAACAGCACCAGGCCGCGCTTGGTCAGGGCCAGCTTCTTGAGGATTTCCGGCAGTTTCAGCTCGTCCAGCGTCGGGATATTGGTCTCGATACGTCGTAGCACCATGCCGGCCAGGTTGCGCTGGTAGAAGGCACTCACACGGAAACGGCCAACGCCACGAGCACTGATGGCGAAGTTACATTCGTGGTTTTCGGTAAAGTCGCGGCGCTGCTGCTCGTTCATCACCGCGTGCACGGTTTCACGGGTCTGCTCCGGCGACATGGGGGTCTTGGTAATCGGCATGATCTTGCCGTTGACCTTCATCGACGGCGGCACGCCCGCAGTAATAAACAGGTCGGAGCCGCCCTTTTCCACCATCAGGCGCAGCAGTTTTTCGAATTCCATCGTTGTTCGCCCATGTGCATCACGCGGTTATGCAAAAGCCAGCGGCAGGCGCGTGGATTGCCGCTGGGCTAAACCCGACAGGCGATTGCCCGCTGGGTACTGTCGATTTAGAAATTTTCTGGCGTTTTGGCTTTCTCACGCGCCGCTTCGCGGCTGACGATGCCTTTGGAAACCAGGGTCTTAAGGCAAGAGTCGAGGGTCTGCATACCCAGCGAGCCGCCAGTCTGGATCGCCGAGTACATCTGCGCCACCTTGTCCTCACGGATCAGGTTACGAATGGCCGGGGTGCCAATCATGATTTCGTGGGCTGCCACGCGGCCGCCGCCAATCTTCTTCAGCAGGGTCTGTGAGATTACCGATTGCAGCGACTCGGAGAGCATGGAACGAACCATGGATTTCTCTTCGGCCGGAAATACGTCGACCACGCGGTCGATGGTCTTGGCCGCCGAGGTGGTGTGCAGGGTGCCGAACACCAGGTGACCGGTTTCCGCTGCGGTCAGGGCCAGGCGGATGGTTTCTAGGTCACGCATCTCACCAACCAGGATGATGTCCGGGTCTTCGCGCAGCGCCGAGCGCAGGGCTTCGGAGAAGCCGAGGGTGTCGCGGTGCACCTCACGCTGGTTGATCAGGCACTTCTTTGATTCGTGCACGAATTCAATTGGGTCTTCGACGGTGAGGATGTGGTGGTATTTGTTGCTGTTTATATAGTCAAGCATCGCCGCCAGGGTGGTCGACTTGCCCGAGCCGGTCGGCCCGGTCACCAGCACCAGGCCGCGCGGCACATCGGAAATCTTGCGGAAGATCTCGCCCATGCCGAGGTCTTCCATGCTCAGCACTTTCGACGGAATGGTGCGGAATACCGCGCCAGAACCACGGTTCTGGTTGAAGGCGTTAACCCGGAAGCGCGCAACGCCCGGCACTTCGAAGGAAAAGTCGGTCTCGAGGAACTCCTCGAAATCCTTGCGCTGCTTGTCGTTCATGATGTCGTAGATCAGTGCATGCACCTGTTTATGGTCCAGCGCAGGCAAATTGATCCGGCGAACATCACCGTCGACCCGAATCATCGGAGGCAGGCCAGCGGAGAGATGCAGGTCCGATGCACCTTGCTTGGCGCTGAAGGCCAGCAATTCAGTGATATCCATGGGACTCCCTAATGACAGACAAGCAGGTAGAATGCCGCAAAACCCAGGCGGCGGGCGCAAGTAATGTCCACGATAGCAGAGAATATTGCAAAGGTCGGAGTGCGCATCCGTGAGGCGGCGCAAGCCTCGCAGCGAGATTGTGCGACTGTTGGCCTGCTCGCGGTGAGCAAAACCAAACCGGCGGCGGCGATTCGCCAGGCATTTGCCGCCGGCGCCACCGATTTTGGCGAGAACTACCTGCAAGAAGCCCTGGAAAAGCAGGTCGAACTGAGCGATCTGCCGCTGACCTGGCACTTTATCGGGCCGATCCAATCCAACAAAACCAAACCCATCGCCGAGCACTTCGCCTGGGTGCATTCGGTGGATCGTCTGAAAATTGCCCAGCGCCTGTCTGATCAGCGTCCACCCCATCTGCCAGCGCTGAATATCTGCCTGCAGGTGAATGTCAGCGGTGAGGCCAGCAAATCTGGCTGCAACCCAGATGAGCTAACGGCCCTGGCACAAGCGGTTACACAACTGCCCAACCTGCGCCTGCGTGGATTGATGACAATCCCCGAGCCTACTGATGACCCCTACGAGCAACGCGCCGCCTTCGCCCGCTTGCGCGAGCTGCAGCAAGGCCTGAACCTGAGCCTCGACACCTTGTCCATGGGCATGAGCCATGACCTGGAAGCGGCGATTGCCGAAGGCGCGACCTGGGTGCGCATCGGCACCGCATTGTTCGGCGCACGCGACTACAGCAGCAACTGATTGAGTTTGTCTTCAGCTTTATTAAGGAAGCCCGTTATGACCACTCCCCGCATTGCCTTTATTGGCGCAGGCAATATGGCCGCCAGCCTGATCGGCGGCCTACGTGCCCAGGGCATCGACGCCAGCACCATTCGCGCCAGTGACCGTGGCGCCGAACAGCGCAGCAAGATCAGCGCCGAGCATGGCATTGAAACCTTTGCCAGCAATGCCGAAGCGATTCAGGGTGCGGACGTGATCGTGCTGTCGATCAAGCCGCAGGTAATGAAAGAAGTGTGTCTGGATTTGGCCGCGCATATCGGCGAGCAGCAACTGGTGGTATCGATTGCCGCCGGCATCAGCTGCGCCAGCCTGGAAAACTGGCTGGGCCCGCGCGCCATCGTGCGCTGCATGCCCAACACCCCAGCGCTGCTGCGTCAGGGCGTCAGCGGCCTGTACGGCAATGCGCAGGTTTCGCCGACCCAACGCCAACAGGCCGAACAACTGCTTAGCGCCGTCGGCCTGGCGCTGTGGCTGGATAAGGAAGAACAGATCGATGCCGTGACCGCCGTGTCCGGCAGCGGCCCGGCGTATTTCTTTCTGCTGATCGAAGCCATGACCGCCGCCGGCGAGAAACTCGGCCTGCCGCGTGAAACCGCCGCCCAGCTGACCTTGCACACCGCCCTTGGCGCCGCGCGCATGGCCGTGGCCAGCGATGTCGAAGCCAGCGAACTGCGCCGCCGGGTCACCTCACCAGCCGGCACCACCGAAGCAGCGATCAACACCTTTCAGGCCGATGGCTTCGAAGCCCTGGTCGAAAAAGCCCTGAACGCCGCCGCCCACCGCTCTGCCGAGCTGGCCGAACAACTCGGCCAATAAGGAACGAAAATGATCGGACTCAACACCGCCGCCGTTTATATCCTGCAGACCATTGGCAGTCTGTACCTGCTGATCGTGCTGCTGCGCTTTATCCTGCAACTGGTGCGGGCAGACTTCTACAACCCGGTCAGCCAATTCATCGTGCGCGCCACCCACCCGCTGCTGAAACCGCTGCGCAAAATCATTCCGAGCCTGGCCGGCCTTGATTTAGCCTCGCTGGTGCTGGCGATACTGGTGCAACTGCTGCTGATGGCCGTGACCCTGCTGTTGCTAGGTTATGGCCTGGACAATCCGCTGCAACTGCTGGTGTGGTCGATCATTGGCGTCACCGCACTGTTTCTCAAGGTGTTCTTCTTTGCCCTGATCATCAGTGTGATCCTGTCCTGGGTCGCCCAGGGCAGCCATAACCCCACCGCCATGCTGATCAACCAGATCTGTGAACCGCTGCTGTCGCCGATCCGCCGCATCCTGCCAAGCATGGGTGGGCTGGACCTGTCGCCAATCGTCGCGTTTCTGCTGCTCAACCTGATCGACATGCTGGTGATCCGCAACCTGGCGATCATGACCGGCATGTACAAAGGCCTAAGTTTGGCGGTCTGACAGTGCATTGACGCTGGGACGGCAAAGGCCTGCTCCCAGCGGCCGGCCATGACCGCCTGGTCACCCTGACCGACCATAAGGCGGGCGTGCGACAACCTGCAATTGACGCCATGGCTGCGACCCGCATAATGCCAGACAGGTCAATCCACGAACGTCGTGGCTCTGGCGTAATTCCACAGGCTTTGAAGCGTTACCAGCCGCATGTTCTCGCTGTGCGGCATTGTTCAATGTGTGCCCGACTTAACCTGGGTGCCGTATAGCCCCAGTCGCCCCACAATGGATGCGCCAACCGGAGGAAAGCCAGGATGAGCATGGAACGTCTCAGTCAGCAGGTCGATGCTTACGTCACCTGGAAGCGCGAGCTGATGCGCGAAATCACCCGCTACCGCAGCTGGCTGGTGACTAATCGGCTGAACTCCGAGGCCGTAGAAGCCAAGCTTGAGCGCGCGCTGAAGCTGCTGCGCACCGACCACATCACCCTGGCTTTTGTCGGCGAGTTCTCGCGCGGCAAGACCGAGCTGATCAACAGCCTGTTCTTCTCCTCCTACGGCCAGCGCATGCTGCCGTCCCAGGCTGGGCGCACCACCATGTGCCCCACCGAGCTGTTCTTCGACCCACGCTCGGAACGCTCCTATATTCGCCTGCTGCCCATCGAGACCCGCGTGTCCGAGGCCAGCGTGGCGCAGTTCAAACGTATTCCCCGGCACTGGGTGAATATCCCGCTGGACCTCAGCGACCCGGACAATATGGTCCAGGCCTTTGTCCAGGTTGCGCGCACCAAACCCATGCCGGTCGAACAGGCGATTGCCCTAGGCTTTCACCCGGACATGCTGGAAAGCACCCATAAGCGCGGCGAAGTGCTGGTACCAGCCTGGCGCCACGCCATGGTCAACTTCGACCACCCACTGCTGCGCCAGGGTTTGCGCATCCTCGACACCCCCGGCCTGAACGCCCTGGGTAGCGAACCGGAACTGACCCTGTCGATGCTGCCCAACGCCCAGGCGATCATCTTCCTGCTGTCCGCTGATACCGGGGTGACCGCCAGCGATATGGCCGTGTGGCAGCAACATATCCGCCAACTCGACGAAGACACCCAGACCAGCCTGTTTGCCGTGCTGAACAAGATCGACGTGCTCTGGGATGACCTGGCCGGCGAGGCCTTTGTGCAGAACGCCATCCGCCAGATCCAGACCAGCACCGCGCGCCAGCTCGGCATCCGCGTTGAGGACGTACTGCCGCTATCGGCCAAGCAAGCAATGTTGGCCAAGGTGCGCAAGGACCCGGAGCTGCTGGCCCGCAGCCAGATGAGCAACCTGGAGAACCTGCTCTGCGAGCGTATCATCGCGCAGAAGGAACGCCTGCTCGAAGACCGCGTGGTCAATCAGGTGCTGAAGCTGCTGCAGAACAGTCAGCATGTGCTCAACCTGCGCCTGGAAAAGGTCAACGAACAGCAAGCGCTGCTGAGCAACCACCAGCACGACAACGGCCAGATGCTGTTCGAGCTGACTGCCAAGACCAAGGAAGACCACAGCCAGCACCACAAACGCCTGCTTGGCCTGAAAACCAACCAGCGCCTGCTCAAGCGTCAGGGCGACCTGCTGCGTCACGCCTCGCGCAGCGAACGCCTGGACGAACACCTGAACAAGGTGCGCAAGAACCTCACCGGCAGCTGGACCACCCTGGGCATCAACCAGGCCATCCTGCACTTCTTCCGTAGTGTGGAGCAGGACCTGCACAACCTGGCGCAGGAAGCCGAGATGGCCAACAAGATGGTCGCGGCCATCTACCGCCGGCATAACGAAGAGAACCCGCTGCACGGCGTCGATGCCCCGCAGTTCAACATCAAGCGCTACCTGCGTGAACTCAAGCAGCAGCAGACCAAGGCCGACCAGTTCCGCCTGCAGCTGAAAACCCTGCTGACCGAACAGCGCAGCCTGACCAAACGCTTCTTCGCCACCCTGGTGCAGGAGGTGATCGGCCTGCACCAACGCATGCGCCAGGAAGCCGAGCAGTGGGCCAGCGATGCGCTGATGCCACTGATGCAACACACCCTGGAACACAAGCAATTGCTGGAAACCCACATGCTGCGCCTCAAGGCCCTAGCCCAGGAAACCCAGCAGTCGCGCCAGCGTGGCCAGCAACTCGCGCGCTACAGCAGCGAACTGGAACAACAACTGGCGCAGGCCAACGAGATGCTGCGCATCCTGCGCCGCCCTGCCCCCGTGCAGCGCCAGGGCAAAGTGGTCAACCTACCTGGGGCCGCACGCGCGCACAGCGTCGGCGAATAGCGCTGTTGGCTTTCACTAATGAAGCTCTTATGCTGACGTGTAGGAAAGATGCTTGAGGGGTACTGAAAATGAATAGCTCTTTTGACTTGGTTGCGAGCCAAGACGACCCAAGTGACGTGCAGCTCTCCAAGCTAATGTCGCAAGTACGTCAAACAGCCCATAACAGGGTTGCTCGCGTAGACAGCCTGCTTACCGAATCATTGGCACGCGCGATCAAAGCCAAGCATAAGCCCAAGGCTGCGCGCACGCAGCGCAATGCCTGAAGTCAGACCCAAGCTGTTAGTGTTTGCCGGCCCTAATGGCTCCGGCAAAACATCCATCACTGAAATGCTGCGCAAACACCATTGGCTATCTGACTGCACCTTCGTAAACCCAGATGAAATTGCGCAGGATGAGTTTGGTGGCTGGAACTCGGAGGACGCGTTCAAACAGGCCGCCGAGAAATCAGAACGCCTGCGCGAACAATGCTTAGTCGAGAAGCGCAGCCTGGCATTTGAAACAGTCCTATCCACCGAAGACAAGCTCGATTTTATCCAGCGCGCTGCAGACGCTGGATTCTTTGTCAGAGTGTTCTTCGTCAGTACCTCTCACCCTGCTATCAATGCTTATCGGATCACATACCGCTACATGGATGGTGGCCATGAGGTCCCCATCAGTAAGATTGTCGCGCGCTACACAAAATCCATTGCCAACTGCGTGGCTCTGGCCGCTTTAGTTGATCGACTTTATGTCTACGACAACTCGGTCAACGATCAAGATCCCCGTCTTCTATTTCGCACCCGTGAAGGAATGCTCTGCAAAACGTACGCAGCGGATAGCGAAATTCCCGAGTGGGCATTACAGATCAAACAATGCATTCCTAGCGGAACCTAGCACTGTTCTTGCCGCCTGGGGCGGCGCTCTTTAGACTGCGGCTCTTCCTTTATTGCGAGCAGGGTCGATGTCGACTGCCTTTCCCCAAGACTCTGTTGGCCTGGTAACCCCGCAGGTTGTGCAGTTCGCAGAACCTCTGGCGCTGGCCTGCGGGCGCAGCCTGGCCGACTACCAATTGGTCTTCGAAACCTACGGCCAGCTAAATGCCACGGCCAGCAACGCCGTGCTGATCTGCCACGCCCTGTCCGGTCACCACCATGCCGCCGGTTATCACAGCGCAGAAGACCGTAAACCGGGTTGGTGGGACAGCTGCATCGGCCCCGGCAAGCCGATCGACACCAACAAGTTCTTCGTGGTCAGCCTGAACAACCTCGGCGGCTGCAACGGCTCCACCGGCCCCAGCAGCATCAACCCGGCGACCGGCAAACCCTTCGGCGCCGACTTCCCGGTGATGACCGTAGAAGACTGGGTGCACAGCCAGGCGCGGCTGGCCGACAACCTCGGTATCCAGCAGTGGGCAGCGGTGATCGGCGGTAGCCTGGGCGGCATGCAGGCCATGCAATGGACCATCAGCTACCCCGAACGCGTGCGTCACTGCCTGGCAATTGCCTCGGCGCCCAAGCTGTCGGCGCAGAACATCGCCTTCAACGAAGTGGCGCGCCAGGCGATCCTCACCGACCCGCAATTTCATGGTGGGCACTTCCAGGAACAGGGCGTGATCCCCAAGCGCGGGCTGATGCTGGCGCGCATGGTCGGCCACATCACCTACCTGTCGGACGACGCCATGGGTGAGAAATTCGGCCGGGGGCTAAAGAGCGAGAAGCTCAACTACGACTTCCACAGCGTCGAGTTTCAGGTGGAAAGCTACCTGCGCTATCAGGGCGAAGAATTCTCCGGCCGCTTTGACGCCAACACCTACCTGTTGATGACCAAAGCGCTGGACTACTTCGATCCGGCTGCAGCATTTGACGGCGACTTGGCCAAGACCCTGGCCCACGTCAGCGCCGACTTCTGCGTGATGTCCTTCACCACCGACTGGCGCTTCTCGCCGGCGCGCTCGCGGGAAATTGTCGATGCGTTGACCGCTGCGCGAAAAAACGTCTGCTACCTGGAAATCGATGCACCTCAGGGTCACGACGCCTTTTTGATGCCGATCCCGCGCTACCTGCAGGCATTCGACAGCTATATGAAACGGATTAAGGTGTAACCATGCGCGCGGATCTCGACATCATCCAAGAGTGGATTCCCGCTGGCAGCCGTGTGCTCGACTTGGGTTGCGGCAATGGCGAGCTGCTGGCCTGGCTGGCCGAACACAGGCAGGTGTTCGGCTACGGTTTGGAAATCGATGCGGACAACATTGCCCAGTGCGTCAGCAAGGGCGTCAACGTGATCGAACAGGACCTCGACAAAGGTCTGGGCAACTTCGCCAGCAACAGCTTCGACGTGGTAGTCATGACCCAGTCGCTGCAAGCCCTGCATTACCCGGACAGGGTGTTGGCGGAGATGCTGCGCGTCGGCAAGACCTGCATCATTACCTTTCCCAACTTCGGCCACTGGCACTGCCGCTGGTACCTGGCGAGCAAGGGCCGCATGCCGGTCTCGGACTTCCTGCCCTACACCTGGTACAACACGCCGAATATCCACTTTTGCACCTTCGAAGACTTCGAAAAGCTGTGTCATGACCAAGGCGCGAAAGTCATGGACCGCCTGGCCGTGGACCGTGACCACCGGCATGGCTGGGCCAGCCGTATCTGGCCTAATCTGTTAGGTGAGATCGGCATTTACCGGATCAGCGGGCCGAGCGCCCAGGATGCCAATTAAGCGGCCTTATCGTAGGCCGCCGTCTATCTGGAGAACCCTATGCGTCGCATCGCACTACTGTTTATCGCCCTGTGCCTGAGCCTGCCGGCGCTTGCCGAACGCAAGCAAAGCTTCGGCGATCTCGACGTGCACTACATCGCCTTCAACTCCGGCTTTCTGCAGCCGGATGTCGCCGCTGCCAACGGCCTGGTACGCAGCAAGACCCAGGGCGTGGTGAACATTTCCGTGCTCAAGGCCGGTACCGCCAGCAGCGCCAGCGTCAGCGGCGAAGTGAAGGACCTGGTCGGCCGCAGCCAGCCGCTGTCCTTCAAGCAGGTCAACGAGGGCGCTGCCATCTATTATCTGGCGCAATTCAACTTCACCCAGCGCGAACTGCTGCGCTTCACCATCAACGTGCGCGCTGCCGATGGCGCGGCGCACAGCTTCAATTTCAACCAGGAAGTCTTCCCAGACGAATGATGGCGCTGAATACATGATGCATTTCAACGAACTGGTGCTGGCCAGTCACAACGCCGGCAAACTCAAAGAGCTGCAAGCCATGCTCGGCAGCAGCGTACGCGTGCGCTCGGTGGGCGAGTTCACCATGGTCGAGCCGGAAGAAACCGGCCTGTCGTTTATCGAAAATGCCATCCTCAAGGCGCGCAATGCCGCGCGGCTGTCAGGCCTGCCGGCGCTGGCCGACGATTCGGGCCTGGCGGTGGACTTTCTCGGCGGCGCGCCGGGCATCTACTCGGCGCGCTACGCCGATGGTCAAGGCGATGCCGCGAATAACACCAAGCTGCTTGAGGTGCTGAAGGATGTACCGGATGCTGAACGCGGCGCGCAGTTCGTCTGCTGCCTGGCTCTGGTGCGACATGCCGACGACCCACTGCCGATCATCTGCGAAGGCCTCTGGCACGGACGCATACTGCATGCCGCGCAAGGCGTGGAAGGCTTTGGCTATGACCCGCTGTTCTGGGTGCCCGAGCGCGACTGCTCCAGCGCCGAGCTGCCGGCAGCCGAGAAAAACCAGATCAGCCACCGCGCCCGCGCCATGGCCCTGCTGAAACAGCGGCTGGGTTTGGTGTGAACCCAGAACCCTCCCCCCGGCCCCTCTCCCAGAGGGAGAGGAGAGCACAAGCGGCTTCGAGCTGCCGCCTCTCGCGCTGTATATCCACATCCCCTGGTGCGTGAAGAAGTGCCCCTATTGCGACTTCAACTCCCACTCCGCCGGGCCAACGTTGCCTGAAGAAGAGTATGTCGACGCCCTGCTGGCGGACCTGGATGCCGATTTGGCGCAGGTTTATAACCGCCCGCTGAGCTCGATCTTTTTCGGCGGCGGCACCCCCAGCCTATTTTCCGCCAAGGCCCTCGGCCGCCTGCTAGAGGGCGTGGAGCAGCGAGTGGCGTTTGCCGCCGATATCGAAATCACCCTGGAAGCCAACCCCGGCACCTTCGAGCAAGCCAAGTTCCGCGACTACCGCCGCCTCGGCATCAATCGCCTGTCGATTGGCGTGCAGAGTTTCCAGGCGCCCAAGCTGATCGCCCTGGGACGCATCCACGATGGCAATGAAGCTGTGCACGCAGCGGACATGGCCCGCGCCGCCGGCTTCGACAACTTCAACCTGGATCTGATGCACGGTCTGCCGGACCAATCCATCGAGGATGCCCTGAGCGACCTGCGCATCGCCATCGCCCAGGGGCCGACGCACCTGTCCTGGTATCAACTGACGGTGGAGCCCAACACGGTGTTCTGGAACCAGCCGCCGGTGATGCCCGAGGACGATATTCTCTGGGACATTCAGGAGGCCGGCCAAGCCCTGTTGGCCGCCGAAGGCTACATGCAGTACGAAGTTTCGGCCTACGCGCAGGCGGGTAAAGCGGCGCGGCACAACCTGAATTACTGGACCTTTGGCGACTTCCTCGGCATCGGCGCCGGCGCCCACGCCAAACTGAGCAGCCCGGACGGCAGCATCAGCCGTAGCTGGAAAACCCGCCTGCCCAAGGACTACCTCGACATCAGCAAGCGCTTCAACGCTGGCGAGCGCGCCCTTAGCGCCGATGAATTGCCCTTCGAATTTCTGATGAATGTGCTGCGCCTCACTGACGGCGTCGCCAGCGAGCTGTTCACTCAGCGCACCGGCCTGCCGCTCAGCCAGCTCGCTGCCGCGCGCCTGGAGGCCGAGCAGCGCGGTCTGCTGCACAGCGATCCGACTCGTCTGAGCGCCACCCGCGAAGGCCAGCTGTTTCTCAACGACCTGCTGCAACACTTTCTACCCTGACGCATGCGCCAACATGGCTAAGGAAACCTGATGGACCTGCTACTCGACCTGATCGTCACCTTGTCGCGCTGGAGCCGCAGCCACCTTTACGACATATCCCTGGCGATCATGGCCACCCTGCTGGTGCTGTTCGGCCCCGGCATCAACACCTGGGTGCAGCGCAATACCAGCAGCATGAATTTTATCTTGCGCACGCTGATCTTCGTGCTGCTCTGTGCGGTGGGCTACGGCCTGCTTATCGTCTTCGCCACGCCGTACCTGGCCAAGGGTCTGGGTTTGTTTAACAACTTCACCCTGGCGCCGATGCTGATTCTGGTGTTCTTTATCGTCGGCATCCTGGCCGACCGTAATTAGGCTGCTGACAAACTGCTCCGGAACCTGGCTACGGGTTCCTGCTTGCAAGTGCAACGGCCAACTGAAGCGCGCATCACGCCTTGGCAACAAATCGCCGACTGACTGTGACGATCATCGCAGATCGCCATCACACCTCAACATACGCCGGCTTTTTTCATTAGCCTTGCGTCCCCAACACTGCTCGCAGTGCTGGTTGCAGCCGTTTTCTCCCGTCCGAACAGCGCCTCCAGCCTTCCCTTGCCCGACCTTGCGTCAGCTGCGGCAGTGCATTACGGCCACACATACTGATGCCCTTGCCATGATCACGCCTGCCCTGCGCCATCTGTTCCGCCTACTGCTGTTGCACACCATCCTGCTACTGAGCATCGCCAGTCAGACCAATGCGTCGACCGAGCCCCCTGCGCAGAGCGAAGACAGCTGGACCATCAACATGCAAAGCGCGGAGATTCGCGACTTTATTGAGCAGATCTCCAGCATCAGCGGGCAGACCTTTATCATCGACCCACGGGTAAAGGGTCAGGTCACCGTAATTGCCCAGCAGCCGATGAATATCGCCGAGGTTTACAAGCTGTTCCTCTCGGTGATGAGCACCCATGGTTTCGCCGTGATGCCGCAGGGCAATCAGCTGAGCATCATCCCCAGCAGCGAGGCCAAGACCACCGCCGGCAGTCGCGGCAACCTGGAAACCCGCGTGCTGCAAGTGCAGCATGGCGCCGCCAACGACCTGCTGCCGCTGATCCGCCCGTTGGTGGCCAACCATGGTCACCTGGCTGCTGTGCCGTCATCCAACAGCCTGATCATCAGCGACACCCCGGCCAATATCGCCCGTATAAACGAAATCATCCGTCAGCTGGACAGCCAGAATCAGGACGACTTCAGCGTCTATGACCTGCGCCATGCCTGGGTCCACGAGCTGGCGGCGGTGATCAACAGCTCACTGAAAAACGCCCAGGCCAGCGGTGCTCAGGTGATTGCCGATACCCGCGCCAATCGCCTATTGCTGCTCGGCCCCAGCGACGCCCGCGCGCGCCTGTTGAAGCTGGCGCAGAGCCTCGACACGCCCAGCTCGCGCTCGACCAATACCCGCGTTATCCGCCTGCGCCATGGTGATGCCAAGGAAATGGCAAAGACCCTCGGCGATTTTGGCGACAACCTGAGCCAGAGCCAGGGCAGTGAAAACGCCGCACCGCTGAAGCTGATGATTCGCGCCGACGAAAGCCTTAATGCCATCGTCATCATGGCCGAAGCCGATATCGTCAACATGTTCGAGGACCTGGTGCGCCAACTGGATATACCCCGTGCCCAGGTGCTGGTGGAGGCGGCCATCGTCGAGATGTCCGGCGATATAAATGACGCCCTCGGTGTGCAATGGGCCATCGATGGCCGCAACGGTGGCGGCCTGGGCGGCGTCAACTTCAGCAATACCGGGCTATCGGTCGGCACCTTGCTTGGCGCCATCGCCAGCGAGAACCCTGCCGAGCTGGCCAAGGCGTTGCCCAACGGGGCGATTTTCGGGGTCGGTAACGACAACTTCGGCGCGCTGATCACCGCACTGTCCTCGACCGGTAAAAGCAACCTGATCTCCACCCCCACGCTGCTGACCCTGGACAACCAGGCCGCCGAAATTCTGGTCGGGCAGAACGTGCCGTTCCAAACCGGCTCTTACACCACCGACGCTGCAGGTTCGAGCAACCCCTTCACCACCATCGAACGCAAGGACATCGGCGTGACCCTCAAGGTCACCCCGCATATCAATGAAGGCGCCACCCTGCGCTTGGTGATCGAGCAGGAAATCTCCTCCATCGCCCCAAGCACCGGACTGAATGCCCAGGCGGTGGATCTGGTCACCAACAAACGCTCAATCAAAAGCACCGTATTGGCCGATGACGGCCAGGTGATTGTGCTCGGCGGCCTGATTCAGGACGACATCACCAGCAGCGAGAGCAAGGTGCCGCTGCTCGGCGATATACCGGGGCTCGGCCGGCTGTTCCGTTCAACCCGCGAAGCCCGGCAAAAGCGCAACCTGATGATATTTCTGCGCCCGACCGTCGCGCGCGACGGCGTCGGCCTGGCCAACCTGAGCCTGGGTAAATACCGCGATCTGCGCCTGCTCGGCCAGGCTAACGGTTATGACCATCTACCGCAGCAGGCCCATGCCTTGTTCGATCAGGGCATTGAGACGCCCGCGACCGACCTGCGCCAGCCGGCAAAAGCCATCCCGGCTACACCGAGCAAAACCCTGATCGAAGCCCCCAAACCTGTTGACCCCAGCACCCTCGGTGATGGCCGTGGTGGCGAAAGCAAACCCAAGGTTGCAGCGCGCCGCCACACCATCCAACTGGTTGAAGGCAGTAACCGCGAATTTATGCAGGCCCTGCTTGAGCGCCATCCCAAACAGCCGCTGCGCCTGGCCGAACGCAATAAGGGCGGGGAAACCCGCTATGCCGTGCTCTATGGCAGCTATCCAAGCCGCGAGGTGGCGCTCAAAGCCCTGGATGCCCTGCCGGAACAGCTGCCTAAGCGCGGCGCCAGCGCTATGCCCGAGTAAGCACAATAGCGTTGCTGCGCCGCGCAGCAACGGCATAAGCGAGCCGCCTGGAACTGTGCCCCATTTCAAACGAGACGTGGCACACCCTGGATTTGAGACCAACGTCCAAATTAATCAAGCTGCTCCGGCCCACAACGTCTGCTTGTGAACTGCATAGCGAATAACCGCGAAAGCTCTACCTAGACTGCGCTGCTTCAACTTTCCAGACTAATGGAGCAGTCGCATGTCAAAACGCTGGATTACAGCCGCAGTCGCCACCGCCATTGTCGGCGGCGTCTTGGGGGTCGTGCTCTCGGCTGACCTTGAGCCAAAGACAAGCCAAGCGGCATCGAATAACACCCCCGACGGTAAATCACCTACGCCCAACGCAAGCCCAGCCGCGCAACCTGCCAACCTGCCAGCCCGCCAAGGCGCAAGCGGCGTCTCCACCCTGCAAGCCAAGCCAGCCGCAACCAACACCCGCGCCTTGCAAGCCACGCTCTGGGACGCACAGTCGCTGCAGGAAACCGAGAGCAATGGCATCACCCAGCACCTGACCCAGATTGACCCAGAGCAGCTCAACAACCTGACGGTCGGTCAGGTGGTTTCCCTGGCATTACCGGGACACAGCAGCCCAACCCGCGCCACCCTCGGCGAAACCCGCAACACCGCCGGCAGCGCCGTATGGCAAGGCAGCCTGATCGATGGCGATGAGGTGGAAAGCATGACCCTGGTCAAGGGCGCGCTGGAAACCCATATCACCGTCGCCACGCTCGACGGCAGCCTGTCGATCATCATCGATAACGCCACCGGCAAGACGGTGATCACCGATGAAAACCAGCTGGTAATGCGGGCCGATCCCAATGACCACCTGCACTACGACCATAAAGAACTGGCCCCGCTGCCACCGCCCGCCCAGGGCTGATCACCTTCTTACTCAAATCGCACAAGGAACGCTGATATGAAGAAAGTGCAATGGCTCTCCGCCCTCGCACTGGCCCTGACCGCCCATAGCGCCCAGGCCAACCCGCAAACCGTCGACATCATGGTGCTCTACACCAAAGACGCGCAGAGCCTGCCCAACGGCCGCGATATCGACGCACGTATCGCCAGCTATATCGAATACACCAACACGGCCTACGCCAAAAGTGGCATCAATATTCGCCTGCGCCTGGTGCATAAGCAGCTGCTCAACTGGGCCAACTACTACGACGTGTCCGGCGCCAACCTCAACAAGTTCACCGACGACGCCCAGGTGAAACGCCTGCGTGAGCAATACGGCGCCGACGTGGTGCAGCTGATCAACCGCACCACCCAAGGCCAGGGTTATGGCATCTGCGGCATCGCCTGGATGGGCACCGGCACGAAGAACAGCGACCGCTTCAACAGCGGCGCCAAGGAAATGGCCTATGGCCTGACCGGCGTCGACTGCAGCCTCAGCACCTTTGCCCATGAAGCAGGCCACAATATGGGCCTGCGCCACTCCTACGAGCAGGACCAGCAGGAAGGCTACTACAACGCCAACGGCCACAATGGCACCCACGAATGGAGCCGTGGCTACGGCGTCCAGGGCCAGTTCAGCACCATCATGGCCTACCCGCAGGTCTTCGGCGCGCGCCGTCAGGCACCGGTATTTTCCAACCCACGGTTGAATGACGCCGACTGCGCCAACCAGCCCTGCGGTATGCCAGACCGCTCCGACGCGGTGCGCGCGCTGAACGCCATGGCAACCCAGATCACCGCCTTCCGCGCCACCCAGGTGCCAATCACCACTAACCCCGGCACCGGCAACCCGACCACGCCACCGGCCGAACTACCCTGGTGCAGCAAGCCTGCGCTCAAGGGCCTGGTCAGCAACGGCGAGTTCAACAGCAACGAAGGCTGGCGGGCGCTGTTCGGTCAGGCGCAGCTGAGCCTGGTCAATGTGGCCCTGAACTGCCGCGACAATGCGCTGCAAATGGAAGCGCAGTCCTTCAACGTACTGGCCACACCAGTGACTGGCCTGACTGCCGGCGCGAAATATCGCCTGAAAGCCAAGGCCATGCTCAAGGCCCGCGACAGCCGTGAAAACGTGCGCGTGGCGATCCTGCAGGAAAGCACCGATGGGCGCTTTACCTACAGCGCCGAACAGACGGTCAACCTGTCCGTGACCGGTAACGAGTTCAGCCGCCTGGAAAAAACCTTCACCTACACAACGCCAAGCAACGTGCGCAATTTGTATGTGGCGATCTGGAGCGACAGCGGCAGCAGCCTGCTGGTTGATGAAGTCGAACTGCAGGAAGTCCAGGCTGCCGCGCCGCCTGTACCCCCTGCGCCAACCCAGTTCGGCTGGAACTTCGAGAACGGTATGGGTGGCTGGTCCGGCTTCCATGGCAGCGCCCGCGCCAGCACGTTCGCCAACGGCAGCCGCCAGGCCCTGGAAGCCTATCAGCGCCAGTATGAAGGCTCTGGTGCAAGCGTCAGCCTGCTCGGTAATGTCCAGGCAGGCAATCGCTATCGCGTCTCGGCCGACCTGAGCATTGGCCGTAGCAGTGCGGTCAGCGCCATCGCCTACGCCTACCTGTATGTCGAAGATGGCAATGGTCGTGGCCAGTACCTGCCACTTGGCCAGCGCTCCACCCGTGGCGGCAGCTGGAGCAAGTTGCAGCATGAGGTGCAACTGCCTGCAGGCACCCTGCGCCGCGCCGATCTGCTGATTCTGGGTACACAACGCGGACAGTCGTTGTTTATCGATAACGTGAGCATCGGCAAGCTGTAAAACCCCGGCACCACCAAAACCCATGGCTGCGTCAGCAACCGTGGGTTTTTTCATTGAGCAATAGCCATGTTGAATACCCGTAAACCAGGCCTGCCAGTCGCCCCGGAGCACCTGATCACGGGGCTGTGCCTGCTGCTTCTACTGGCCGGCAGTATTAGCCTCGCTTACCAGGGCGCGGCGTTTTGGCGCTTACTGCATAGCCCGATCAACCTGATGCCTGTGCAGCAAGCCCCGGTGCAGACGGTTATAGATGAGCAGCAGTTGGCGGGGCTGTTCGGTACACCTCTGCTCGACAGTAGCGGCCCGGCTCCGGCCACCGCCCTGCAGCTGACCTTGATGGCCGCCTTCAATCATCCACAAAGCAGCCGCTCCAGCGCCATTATTGGCCAGGCCGGCCTACCACCTGCACGTTTTATGGTCGGCGCCACCATCGCCCCAGGGGTGATCCTCAACAGCGTGCAACGCCAGCATGTCACCCTGCGCCGTCATGGCCGCCGTGAGAGCCTGCACTTCCCGGATAAACCCACACAGCCGCTTACGGCTGCCGCCACCCCCATCGCATCAGGGCTGCTTAGCCAGGCGCCAGTCCGCGACTAAAAGCTTGCAGCTTGGCATCAGCATAACCACCTACATTGGTAAAGCAGCCATGCACGGTCGCTTCACGGTAGTCGCCCCCCATAAAAAACCGCCTGCGAAGAGGCGGTTTTTTCAGTGCCCGTGATAATCAGTTACCTTCGCGGCGCAGCGCCTGCGGGGTGAAATCACGCGGGCTCAGCTTGGCGTTGAAGTTGTACATCGACTCGTTGTTATCCAAGCCGTCGACAAAGTAACGCTTACCTTTGAAGTCGTAGATGGTCTCCAGGGTACTGCCGAACATCGGCACGTCGTAATAGCTGATCGGGTGGCTTTCCTGCACGCCGTTCAGCTCGCCGCTCTTGTCGTAAAGATCAGCGGCAAGAATCTGCCAGCTGTCCTCGTCGATATAGAAGCGCCGCTTGGCATACGGATGACTAAAGCCCTTGCGCAGCTCGGCCTCGACCACCCACACACGGTGCAGCTCGTAGCGCAGCAGTTCCGGGTTGACGGTGTTGCTGCGCAGGATGTTTTCGTAGGGAATGCCCTTCTGGTGCACGGCGTAGCTGTTGTATGGCACCAGCATTTCTTGCTTGCCGACCAGCTTCCATTCGTAACGATCCGGTGCACCGTTGTAGGAATCAACCTGATCGGCGCTAGCCATACCGTAAGTGTCTGGCTGTGCAGACTCATAGGCTAGCATCGGTAAGCGGCGCACGCGGCGTTCGCCACGGCTAAAACGCCAGGCCTTGCGGATCGCCAGTATTTGGTCGAGGGTTTCCTGAACCACCAACGCGGAGCCGGCCAGCTTGGACGGTGCGACTACCGTGTACTTGTAGTAGAACAGGGTGTTGTCCAAATCCTGCGGAGTGACGCCTTCACGACCGTAAAGGAAGTAAATGTCACGCTCCAGCTTGAGCAGGGTGTAAGTACCGCTGGACAACACTGCCGCCTGGTTGGTGACAAAGCTGATCTGATCGCCACGGTAACGCATGATGTGGTTCCAGATGGCTTCCTGACCAGTTTTAGGCAGCGGGAACGGGATACCGGCGGCGGCACCGGCGACACCATTACCGCCGGAAATCAGCTCGGCGGTCTGCGCATTGAAACGCGTAGCGTCATAGATGCGCTGCGGCGCAGCCGCGCTGCGACGGGTGGGAAATACCCGCAGGAAGTAATCCGGATTCTTCTCCAGCAATGCCTTGAGGCCCGCCGGCAGCTGCGCCTGGTACTGCGCCAGGTTCTGGCTGTTGATCTGATACAACGGCGCATCGGCGCTGTAGGGGTCAGGGTGGTGCATGCCCGGTTGGTAGTTGGCCGGCGGTTGCGCCAGGCCACCGTCCCAGGCCGGAATGGTGCCAGCGGTATTGCCCGCGCGCTCGCCGCCCAGCGGGGTCAGGTCCTGCCCCAGACGTGCAGCCTGGGTACTGTCGACTTTGGCCTGTGCCTGTAACGCGCACGTAGCCAGCAGCAGAATTGAAAGCGTTCTCAACACAGCGATCTCCTCGCAGCCTGGCCAGAGGCAGGCTGCTGTTTTTATGACCAGGGCAGTGCTGCCCGGTTTTATATGCCGTCTTGGTGAGGAGCCGTCCTGGCGGGCGCCGGATTATTCCGATCTTGTGCAATCGTCCTTGTGCTTATGGTCTTGCTGCGCCGATAGCTCAGCGCGTGAATCAATCAGTCGATGCGCTGGAACTTCAGATCCCATACGCCATGCCCCAAGCGCTCGCCACGGCGCTCGAACTTGGTGGTCGGGCGCTCCGTCGGGCGCGGCACATACTGGCCGTCTTCGGCCTGATTCTGGTAACCGGGGGCCACACTCATCACTTCCAGCATGTACTCGGCGTAGGGCTGCCAATCGGTGGCCATGTGCAACACACCGCCGACCTTGAGCTTCTGCCGCACCAGCGCTGCAAACGCCGGCTGCACGATACGCCGTTTGTTGTGCTTGGCCTTATGCCACGGGTCTGGGAAGAATAGCAGTACCCGATCCAGACTGGCGTCGGCCACACAGGTGCGCAGCACGTCCATCGCATCGCAGCTGTAGACGCGCATATTGCTGAGGTTCTGCATCATCAGGCCGTTGAGCAGTGCGCCGACACCCGGCCGATGTACCTCCACCCCGATAAAGTCCTGCTCGGGCGAAGCGGCGGCCATTTCCAGAGTGGAATGACCCATGCCGAAACCGATTTCGAAGGTACGCGGCGCGCTGCGACCAAACACCTGGTCGAAATCACGCAAGCCGTCTTCCAGCTTCAGGCCGAACTTCGGCCAGCCTTGATCGAGGCCGCGCTGCTGGCCTTCAGTCATGCGCCCGGCACGCATCACGAAACTCTTGATCGCGCGATGCTTGGAGGTGTCTTCAGCCGGCTCAGGCTGTTGCTGCAATTCAGTCATGCTGTGCTCGCTACTTAATCAGGCCATCCAGCGGCGACGAGGCGCTGGCATAGAGTTTTTTCGGCATGCGCCCGGCCAGGTAGGCCATACGCCCGGCGATGATGGCGTGCTTCATCGCCTCGCCCATCAAAATCGGGTTCTGCGCGTGGGCAATCGCGCTGTTCATCAGCACCGCCTCGCAGCCCAGCTCCATGGCGATGGTGGCATCGGACGCGGTGCCAACACCGGCATCGACCAATACCGGAACAGTAGCCTCTTCGAGGATGATGCGCAGGTTGTAGGGGTTGCAGATGCCCAGACCGGTGCCGATCAAACCGGCCAGTGGCATGACCGCGATGCAGCCCATGGCCGCCAGCTCGCGGGCGATGATCGGGTCATCGCTGGTGTAGACCATCACGTCGAAGCCGTCCTTGACCAGCACTTCGGCGGCCTTGAGGGTTTCGATCACATTGGGGAACAGGGTCTTCTGATCGGCCAGCACTTCCAGCTTGACCAGCGTGTGGCCGTCGAGCAGCTCGCGGGCCAGACGACAGGTACGCACCGCCTCAACGGCATCGTAGCAACCAGCGGTGTTCGGCAGGATGGTGTACTTGTCCGGCGAGATCACATCCAGCAGGTTCGGCTCGCCCGGGTTCTGCCCGATATTGGTCCGGCGCACCGCCACGGTCACGATCTCGGCCCCTGAGGCCTCAATGGCCAGGCGGGTTTCTTCCATGTCCTTATACTTGCCGGTACCGACCAGCAGCCGCGACTGGTAAGTACGGCCGGCCAGGGTAAAGGGCTTGTCGCTGGGAACGTGGCTCATGGGTAATCCTCGTAAAGGTGGGCGGCAGTCAGAACGCGATAAACCGATGAGCGGGGATCAACCACCGCCAATAGCGTGGACCACTTCAACCTGGTCACCCTCGCGCAAGGCGGTGGTGGCGTGCTGGCTGCGCGGCACGATATCCAGATTGAGCTCAACCGCCACGCGGCGCCCAGCCAGATCCAGACGGTCGATCAACCCAGCGACGGTGGCACCGTCGGGCAACTCGAATGCTTCACCGTTTAACTGAATATGCATGACGGGTCGGTCAAAACTGGGAAAAGGGCCGGCATTCTAGCCTGATCATGGGCGTTGACCAAGGCTGAAGGCTGCCGCCCGGCGTGCTTTCTGACTTACGGGTCAAGCGTTATGGCGCCCGCCGAGCTTCCAGGCCGCCAGCCCCAGAGACAGCCAGCCGGCGAGAAACGCCACGCCACCGAAGGGCGTGACCATGCCCAGCGCACTGATGCCGCTCAAAGTCAGGGCATACAGGCTGCCAGAGAACAGCACGATACCCAGGGTAAACAGCGCACCGGCGCAATTAACCAGCGGCGTCGGTCGCAGCATGGCCAGCAAGCCTACGCCGAACAGCGCCAGCGCGTGAATCAGCTGGTAGTGCGTGCCTGTCTGGAATACCGCGAGATAGGCCGGCGTCAGTTGGCTCTTCAGGCCATGCGCGGCAAAAGCACCGAGGGCAACACCGGTAAAACCGGCACAGGCGGACAGCAATAACCACAGACGAGCCATGCATCACTCCAGCTATAAAGACAGGGCTGGCTATAATGGCCGGCAAAATCACCCTGGCCAAGCACGCATGTTTCGATCCCTCTTCCGTCGCCTGCTCAAACTCCTGCTCTGGCTGATCCTCGGCTCGGTACTGCTGGTGTTGTTACTGCGCTGGGTACCGCCACCCGGCACGGCGCTGATGGTCGAGCGCAAGGTCGAATCCTGGCTAAACGACCAGCCCATCGATCTGCAGCGCAGTTGGCGGCCCTGGAGTGAACTGCCGGACGATCTGAAGATGGCGGTGATCGCCGGCGAGGATCAGAAGTTCGCTGAGCACTGGGGCTTCGACGTCGCAGCCATCCAGGCCGCTCTGGAGCACAACCAGCAAGGCGGCTCACTGCGCGGCGCCAGCACCCTCAGCCAGCAGGTGGCGAAGAACCTGTTTCTCTGGTCCGGTCGCAGCTGGCTGCGCAAGGGTATGGAAGTGTGGTTTACCGGCCTGATTGAGGCGCTCTGGCCCAAGCAGCGGATTCTTGAGGTATACCTCAACAGCGCCGAATGGGCCGATGGTGTGTTCGGCGCCGAAGCAGCGGCGCGGCATCATTTCAAGGTCGGAGCGCCCTACCTGTCGCGCCAACAAAGCAGCCTGCTGGCCGCCGTACTGCCCAACCCGCGCGGATGGAGCGCCAGCCGCCCCAGCGCGCGTATCAGTCGCCGGGCCAGCTGGATTCGCCAGCAGATGTGGCAACTGGGCGGCAGCCACTACCTCAACCGCCTGCAACCCAGCCGCCCCGAATGGTGGCCGAGCTGGTTAAAGGGCGTTTAACTCAACGCTGTTTAAGCAGATGCCGCGGCACGGCATAGAGGAAGTACAACTCGTCGTCCTGCAGGTGCGCGGTCATGCCCAGCTCGGGATAGACCCAGGCTTGGCCTTCCGCTAGCTCCAGGGTCAGGCGCGGCTGACCGATACTCGCGGCGAGTCGCGCAGCGTCCAGCGGAGCCGGTGGTAACAGGGTCAGCGCAATAATCGGGCGATTGGCCAATGGCACCAACAGCTGGCTGCTCAACGGCTGCTCCTTATCCGTCGGTTTTAGCCCGGTTGCAGCCAGCAGGCTTTCGCGTTCGGCGTTATCCAGACCGACCTCCGCCTCCAGCGACCAATTACCATCAGCATCCTGCAGTTCACCGCGATACAGCAGGCGTGCGCCGTCCAGATTGGGCTGCAGCCATAGCTCGCCATCCAGAGCATCGTGCAGGTGCACCAGACTCAGGCGATCATCGGCCAGCGGCGTAAGCACCTGTTCCTGCCACTCGAACAGCCAGGGCAAAGGTTGCGCGGCCGGCTGCGGACGCATCAGCCACGCACCCCAGGCAAAGAACAGGGCGGCAACCACGGCAAAGATCAGCCAGTGCTGTGGACGTATGGGCGGTAATTTCATCGAGATTTCCCCTGGCACACGCAGAAAAAAGCCGCACCTGGGTGCGGCTTCTGACAGTAGCGCGATTTACGCGGCAATCGAGCCCTTGAGCTTGTTCATCGCGTTCTTTTCCAGCTGACGGATGCGCTCGGCCGATACGTTGTACTTGGCGGCCAGGTCATGCAGCGTGGCTTTCTCTTCGGCCAGCCAACGCTGGTAAAGGATGTCACGGCTGCGCTCATCCAGACCTTCCAACGCTTCGTGCAGATTAGCGGTGGAGCTGTCGCTCCAGTCGGAATCTTCCAGCTGACGCGCCGGGTCGTAGCGGTGGTCTTCGAGGTAATGAGCTGGCGACTGGAAGGCGCTTTCGTCGTCCGCTTCGGCAGCCGGGTCGAAGGCCATATCATGGCCGGTCAGGCGGCTTTCCATCTCACGCACTTCACGCGGCTCAACGCCCAGGCTTGCGGCTACGGCATGCACTTCGTCGTTATTCAGCCAGGCCAGACGCTTCTTCTGGCTGCGCAGATTGAAGAACAGCTTGCGCTGCGCCTTGGTGGTGGCGACTTTGACGATGCGCCAGTTTTTCAGAATGAACTCGTGGATCTCGGCGCGAATCCAGTGCACGGCGAACGACACCAGGCGCACACCCATTTCCGGGTTGAAGCGCTTGACCGCCTTCATCAGGCCGACGTTGCCTTCCTGAATCAGGTCGGCCTGGGCCAGGCCATAACCGGAGTAGCTGCGGGCGATATGCACAACAAAACGCAGGTGAGCCAGGACCATTTGCCGGGCGGCTTCGAGGTCTTGTTTGTAGAAGAGACTTTCCGCCAGTTCACGCTCCTGCTCGGGGGTCAACAGCGGGATGCCGTTTACCGCATGCACATACGCCTCCAGGTTGGCACCCGGAACCAGAGCATGAACAGGTTGCAAAGAAGTGGACATTTGAATCCTCCGACTTACGAATCGTGGAGCAGTCTAACACTGCCCTATGGGACTTTATACCGAGGTACAAGTTCCTTTACACATAGTCAATATCAAGCAAAACAATAAGTTATCACAGACATCCCTCATCCGGCGCTTCGCGCCACCTTCTCCCGGAGGGAGAAGGTCATAAGGAGGTCGTCGCAACGCGACTTCGCGTTACCTCGGCGCCAGTTCACTCAAGTGCCGTGCGACCGCCAGCCAGGCGCCAATATAGCCCAACAGCACCGCGCCGAGCAGCAGGGATAGACCATCGGCTACTGGCACGCCTGCAAGGGCGAAGTCGCTGCCGTACAAACCGGCTAGGCGCACCACGGCGTCATTCAGCCAGCCCAGGCCATAAGCCAGCAGCAACCAGGCCAGCAGGCCCGCGCCCAAACCGTACAGCGTGCCCATATAAAGGAAGGGCCGCCGCACGTAGCTATCGGTACCACCAACCAGCTTGATCACCTCAATCTCGGTGCGGCGGTTCTCGATATGCAGACGAATGGTATTGCCGATCACCAGTAGCAGCGCCATCACCAGTAGCAGGGTCAGGCCAAAGACGAAACGCTCACCCAGCTTGAGCATGGCACTCAGGCGCTCGACCCAGAGCAGGTCCAGCTGCGCCTGCTGCACTCGCGGCAATTCGGCCAGGCGCAAACGCAGGGCTTCCAGAGCGACTTTGTCGACTTGCTGCGGCGTGACCACAATCACTCCAGGCAACGGGTTATCCGGCAGTTCTTTCAGCGCTTCGCCGAGGCCGGACTGTTGCTGGAACTCGGCCAAGGCCTGTTCACGGCTGATCCACTCGGCCTCTTCCACATCATCCATCTCAGCGATCTGCTCACGCAGCGCCTGGCCCTGGGCATCCGTGGCGTCGATCTGCAGAAACAGGGAGATCTGCGCCGCGCGCTGCCAGGACACGCCCAGACGCTCGACGTTATCCAGCAGCAACGCCAGGCCCATGGGCAGGCTCAGGGCTACAGCCATTACCAGGCAGGTAAAAAAGCTGCCCACCGGCTGCTTGCCCAGGCGGCGCAGGCTGTCTACCAGGCTGGCGCGATGGCTTTCTAGCCAGGCATGCAGCTGCTGGGAAAAGCTTGGGCCGTCGTCGCCCGGTGTCGGCGTTTCGGACTTCTTCGGCGCGGCACCGACGCGTTGCGCCGGTTGCGGAGGTGGCATACGGGTGGCGCTCATGCGGCCTCCCCGTCGCCGATCAGGCGGCCGCGCTGCAGAGTCAGCATGCGGTGGCGCATGCGCGCGATCAGCGCCAAGTCGTGACTGGCGATCAACACGGTGGTGCCCAGGCGGTTGATGTCTTCAAACACGCCCATGATTTCGGCCGCCAGACGCGGGTCGAGGTTACCGGTGGGCTCATCCGCCAGCAGCAAAGCCGGGCGATGCACGATGGCGCGGGCAATACCGACGCGCTGTTGCTGGCCGGTAGACAGGTCGCCAGGGGATTGCTCGGCCTTCTCGGCCAGGGACACACGCTCTAGCGCAGTGCGCACACGGGTGCCGATTTCGTCCTTGGACAGACCGAGAATCTGCAGCGGCAGCGCCACGTTGTCGAACACGCTGCGGTCGAACAACAGCTGATGGTTCTGGAACACCACGCCGATCTGCCTGCGCAAGAAGGGGATCTGCGCATTGGTGATATGCGACAAATCCTGACCGGCCAGCAGCAGCTTGCCGCTGCTTGGCCGCTCCATCGCCAGCAACAGGCGCAGCAAGGTGCTCTTGCCCGCCCCGGAATGGCCGGTAACGAAGAGAAACTCGCCACGGCGCACGTGGAAGCTCAGCTCGTGCAGCCCGATATGGCCGTTAGCGTAGCGTTTACCGACCTGCTCGAACTTGATCATCCTATTTCTCCGCGAACAGCGCCTGAACGAAGGCCTCGGCCTCGAAGGTGCGCAGGTCATCAATGCCCTCGCCCACCCCGATATAGCGAATCGGCAATACAAACTGCTTGGCCAGGGCAAAGATCACCCCGCCCTTGGCGGTGCCGTCCAGCTTGGTCAGCGCCAGGCCGGTGAGGTTGACCGTCTGATTGAACTGCTTGGCCTGGTTGATCGCGTTCTGCCCGGTGCCGGCGTCCAGCACCAGCAACACTTCGTGCGGGGCGGTGTCATCCAGCTTGCCGATTACCCGGCGGACCTTCTTCAGCTCTTCCATCAGGTTGTCTTTGGTGTGCAGACGACCAGCGGTGTCGGCGATTAGCACGTCCATGCCGCGCGACTTGGCCGCCTGCACCGCATCGAAAATAACCGAAGCGGAATCGGCGCCGGTGTGCTGGGCGATCACCGCAATCTGGTTGCGATCACCCCACACCTGCAACTGCTCCACCGCCGCGGCGCGGAAGGTGTCACCGGCAGCCAGCATGACTTTCTTGCCATCCTGCTGCAGTTTTTTCGCCAGCTTGCCGATGGTGGTGGTTTTGCCCGCGCCGTTTACGCCGACCACCAGAATCACATAGGGCTGCTTGCTGCTATCGATCTTCAGCGGCTGCTCGACCGGCTTGAGCAGCGCAACCAGCTCATCCTGCAGGGCCTTGTACAGCGCACCGCTGTCGGCCAGCTCCTTGCGCGCCACGCGCTTGGTCAGGTTACCGATGATCGCGGTGGTGGCCTCGACGCCCACATCAGCGGTCAGCAGACGGGTTTCCAGGTCTTCCAGCAGGTCATCGTCGATAACCTTTTTGCCGAGAAACAGGCTGGCCATGCCTTCGCCGAGGCTGGCGCTGGTCTTCGACAGGCCTTGCTTAAGGCGTTCGAGAAAGCCGGCACGGCTTTCCTCGGCGCTTTTAACCGGCGCGGCGACCGGCTGCACGGCTGCAGGCACGACCACAGGCGGCTCGATAACCGGCTCAACCACCGCAGGCACTTCAATATGCGCATGCAGCACTTCGCTGCCGGCATTGATACGAAAGCGCGAGGGACGTGGCTGCGGGCTCGCTGCGCTGGTTGCAGCCGGCGCGGGAATGGCGGCAGCGGCCTGCTCAACCGGAGCAACCGGAGCAACCGGAGCAACCGGAGCAACCGGAGCAACCGGAGCAACCGGAGCAACCGGAGCAACCGGAGCAACCGGAGCAGGCTGCGGCTCGGCCGCGACCTCAGCAACAATAACTGGCGACTCAACGGGCGCAGCGACTTCACTTGCCGCCGTGACGGGCGAAGGTGCGAGCTCGGCGGCCTCAGCAGCAGGAGCAGCCGGAACAACCGGCTGCTCGCTAACCGGCGCCGGTTGTGGCTCAGGGTTGGTCGGTGCTTGCGGCTTCTTGCGCAGCCAGCCGAACAGGTCTTTTTTCTCTGCAGGTTTCTCTGCAGGTTTCTCTGCAGGTTTCTCTGCAGAGGCCGGGGCAGAAGGCGCGGGCGTGTTCTTGTCGTCGTTGGAACCAAACATGGAGGACGGCTATCTCAAAGGTGCGACGCGCAGGCTACAGGCTCTGAAAAGCATTATTCACGCGACATTAAAAGCTGAAGAGTGCACGCGGTAACAATCAGAAGCTTTAGCAGGCGTGGTCGCCAGTAAAACGGATGCGTATCCTAGCACCTCCGCGCCCGCCGACGCTAAGACCAAGCGGGCCCGTCCGACAGGTCAATAATCCATGCATATGATTGCCCAACGCACTGCAGCCCTGCTGCTCGGCGTGCTCTGTACACCGCTGCTGGCCCTGGCCGCAGAAACCCAACCCACTCACGAATTCAGCCTGGACAATGGCCTCAAGGTCATCGTGCGCGAAGACCATCGCGCCCCGGTGGTGGTCAGCCAGATTTGGTACAAGGTTGGCTCCAGCTACGAGACGCCGGGCCAGACCGGCCTGTCCCACGCCCTCGAACACATGATGTTCAAGGGCAGCCGTAAGCTCGGCCCCGGCGAAGCCTCACGCATCCTTCGCGAGCTGGGCGCCGAAGAAAACGCCTTTACCAGCGACGATTACACCGCCTACTACCAAGTGCTGGCCCGCGACCGCTTGGCCGTCGCCCTGGAACTGGAAGCCGACCGCCTGACCAGCCTCAAACTGCCAGCCGATGAGTTCGCCAAAGAAATCGAGGTAATCAAGGAGGAACGTCGTCTGCGCACCGATGACAAACCGTCGAGCCTGGCCTACGAGCGCTTCAAGGCCATGGCCTACCCGGCCAGCGGTTACCACACGCCCACCATCGGCTGGATGGCCGACCTCGAACGCATGACCGTCGAAGAGCTGCGCGACTGGTACGAGGCTTGGTACGCGCCAAACAACGCCACCCTGGTGGTGGTCGGCGACGTCAGCGTCGCCGAGGTAAAAACGCTCGCCGAGCGCTATTTCGGCGCCATCCCCAAGCGCAACGTGCCCCCGGCGAAAATACCGCGTGAGCTGGTCGCACCGGGCGAGCGTCGTATCACCCTGTACCTGAAAACCCAGCTGCCGAGCCTGATGATGGGCTTTAACGTGCCGGGCCTGGCCACCGCCGAACAGCCGCGACAAGTACATGCTCTGCGTCTGGCCGCTGCGCTGCTCGATGGCGGCTACAGCGCCCGTCTACCGACCCGCCTGGAACGTGGTGAGGAACTGGTATCCGGCGCCTCTGCCTGGTACGACGGTTTCTCCCGTGGCGACAGCCTGTTTATTCTTTCCGCCACGCCCAACGTGCAGACCGGCAAGACCCTGGAGCAGGTCGAAGCCGGCCTGTGGCGCGAGCTGGAGGATTTGAAAAACACCCCGCCAAGTGCCGAGGAACTGGCCCGCGTGCGTGCACAAGTGATTGCCGGCCTGGTCTACGCGCGTGACTCGATCACCAGCCAGGCCACCGCCATCGGCCAGCTGGAAACCGTCGGCCTGTCGTGGCAGCTGATCGATCAGGAACTGGCCGAACTGGAGGCCGTCACCCCGGCCGATATCCAGCAAGCCGCCAGCACCTTCTTTACCCGCGACCGCCTAAGCGTCGCCCATGTTCTGCCTGAGGAGAAGCGCAATGAGTGAGCGCAATGGCCTGCGCTACGGCCTGCTCGGCCTGGCGCTACTGATACTGCTGGCGTTGCTGGCCCTGGTGATCAACCGCCCGGATAGCAGCCCAACCCCAACCCCAACTGCGGGCCCGGCTGCCGAATCGACCAGCATCGAATCCCTGACCGCCCTTGGCGATCAGCCACCCAGCCGCCGTGATCTGAATATCCAGACCTGGCAGACCGCCGAAGGCGCCAAGGTGCTGTTCGTCGAAGCCCGCGAGCTGCCGATGTTCGACCTGCAACTGACCTTTGCCGCCGGCAGCAGCCATGACGACGGCACCGCCGGCCTGGCCATGCTGACCAACGCCATGCTCAACGAAGGCGTACCGGGCAAGGATGTCGGCGCAATCGCCGCCGGCTTTGAAAACCTCGGCGCCAACTTCGGCAACGGCGCGTTCCGCGACATGGCCATCGCCAGCCTGCGCAGCCTCAGTGCGGCGGACAAACGCGAGCCGGCCATGCAGCTGTTCAATCAGGTGCTCGGCCAACCGACCTTCCCGGACGACGCCCTGGCACGGATCAAAAACCAGTTGCTGGCCGGTTTCGAGTACCAGAAGCAGAACCCCGGCAAACTGGCTAGCCTGGCGTTGTTCGAGCGGCTGTACGGCACACACCCTTACGCGCACCCAAGCGACGGCAATGCCGAGTCCATCCCGGCCATCAGCCGTGAACAGCTGCAGGCTTTCCACGCCAAGGCCTACACCGCCAATAACGCGATTATTGCGCTGGTCGGCGACCTCTCGCGCAGCGACGCCGAAGCCCTGGCCAGCCAGGTGTCCGCCGCCCTGCCGAAAGGCCCTGCACTGCCGCGCATCGCCCAGCCGGACGAGCCGAAAGCCGGTCTGCAGCACATCGAGTATCCGTCTAACCAGACCCACCTGATGATCGCCCAGCTCGGCATCGACCGCCGCGACCCGGACTACGCCGCGCTCTACCTGGGCAACCAGGTGTTCGGCGGCGGTGGTTTCGGCACTCGCCTGATGACCGAAGTGCGCGAAAAGCGCGGCCTGACCTATGGCGTCTACTCCGGCTTCAGCGCCATGCAGGCGCGCGGCCCCTTTATGATCAACCTGCAGACCCGCGCCGAACTCAGCGACGGCACCCTGCAGCTGGTCAAAAGCATGCTGGCCGACTTTATCGCCAACGGCCCGACCACTGATGAGCTGAACAACGCCAAACGCGAGCTGGCCGGCAGCTTCCCGCTGTCCACCGCCAGCAATGCCGCCATCGTCGGTCAGCTCGGCTCCATGGGTTTCTATGACCTGCCGCTGAGTTACCTGGAGGACTTTATGCGCGATGTGCAGGCGCTGAGCGTGGAGCAGGTCAAGGCCGCCATGGCCAAACACCTCAATCCCGAAGCCCTGGTGATCGTCACTGCCGGCCCGACTGTGGCGCAGCAAGAACTGCCACCGCCCACCGACAGCCCCGCCGAACAACCTTCTGGCGTCCCGGAGCACTGATGAGCAAGCGACCCAAACCGCCAAAAGCCAACCCCGCCCATAGTGGCGATGGCCAACTGCGGATCATCGGCGGGCAATGGCGCTCGCGCCAGTTCAACTTCCCCATGGCCGCCGGGCTGCGGCCGACGCCCAACCGCGTACGCGAGACGCTGTTCAACTGGCTGGCGCCCTATGTCGAGGGCGCCAAGGTGCTCGACCTGTTTGCCGGCAGCGGCGCGCTGTTTCTCGAAGCGCTGTCGCGTGGCGCCGGCAGCGCCCTGGCCCTGGACCTCAACCCAGCCGCCATCGCCAGCCTACGCGGCCACCTGCAAACGCTGAACTGCGACAACGGCCAGCTGCAGCAGACCGACGCCCTGCTCTACCTGCAGAATCCGGCAGCAACGCCGTTCGACCTGGCCTTTCTCGACCCGCCGTTTAACCAAAACCTGCTGCTGCCGGCCTGCACCCTGCTCGAGCAGAACGGTTGGCTGGCGGCGGATGCCTGGGTCTACACCGAAAGTGAAAACCCACCATCCAGCCTCGGCATGCCCGGCAACTGGCGCCTGCACCGCGAGCAGAAGGCCGGACAGGTTTATTACGCGCTGTGGCAGCGTACGGGCCAGGCATAGCCATGACGCCGCAGCATTTGACGCGTGTACTACAGGAAGGCGAAGGCCTGACGGTCGAATTCAAGCGCGCCCGCGAGGCGCTGAACCGTGATGTGTACGAGACCATCTGCGCCTTCCTCAACCAGCGCGGCGGCACCCTGGTGCTGGGCGCGGCGGATGACGGCAGTGTTACCGGTATCAAGCCCGAGGCCGTGGCGCAAATGCGCAAGGACCTGGTCAATACCCTGCACAACGCGCAGAAGATCAACCCGCCGATGCAGCTGGTGCCCGAACAGCTGGAGCTGGATGGGCAGATTGTGCTGGTACTCAGCGTGCCGGAAAGCTCCCAGGTGCACAGCTGCAATAACCGGGTATTTAGCCGCAACGAGGATGGCGACTTCGATATCACCGGCCACAGCCAGTTACTGAGCGAGCTTTATCTGCGCAAGCAGGTGAGCTACAGCGAGAACCGCATCTTCCCGTTTATTCGTCTGGAGGACTTGCGCAGCGACCTGATCGAACGAGTGCGGCATAACGTGCGCTTGCAGCGCAGCGGCCACCCCTGGGCCGAGCTGGATGATCTAGAGCTGCTGAAAAGCGCGCGGCTGTATCAGCGCGACTACCAGACCGGCGAGGAAGGCATTTCCATGGCTGGTGCCCTGCTGTTCGGCCGCGACGAGGTGGTGCTGGGCGTGGTGCCGCATCACCGCACCGACGCCATCCTGCGGGTGCACGACCTGGACCGTTACGACGACCGTGACGATATCCGCACCAACCTGCTGGAAAGCTACGACCGGCTGATGGCCTTTGTTGGCAAGCACATCGCCGACCCCTTCTACCTGGAAGGCAATCAGCGTGTCAGCCTGCGTGAACGGATCTTTCGCGAGGTGGTGGCCAACCTGTTGATCCACCGTGAGTACCTCAATCCGTTCCCGGCCAAGTTGATTATCCAGCGTGACCGGGTGATCACCGAGAACAGTAATAACCCCCACGGCATCGGCTTACTGCGCCCGGACGACTTCGCCCCGTCGCCTAAGAACCCTGCCATCGCCCGGGTATTCCGTGAAATGCAGTGGGCCGAGGAGTTGGGCTCCGGGGTGCGCAACCTGTTCAAGTACGCCCGCGCCTTCGGCGGCCAGGACCCGATTCTCAGCGAGGAGTCGATCTTCCGCGTGACGGTGATGCTGCCGAGCATCGCCATAGGCGCCGGCAGCTTCCAGGCGCTGACGGGATCGGGTACAGGCTCACAGCCAGACTCGCAGCCAGACTCGCAGCCAGAGTCACAGCCAGAGTCGCTGGAAGTCCGCGTGCTGCGTTGCCTACTGAGTGGCGCAGCGAGCAAAGCGAGTCTTTCTAGCGCATTGGGGCAAAAGAGTATCTCCGGGCCACTCAACCAGACAGTACGTCAACTTCTGGCCACCAACCTGATCGAATACACCCTGCCCGACAAACCCAATAGCCGGTTGCAACAATACCGGCTGACACCCACCGGGCAGGCACACCTGAACACGCTGGACAATTAACCCATGAGCAACGCCTTCAAACCCGCCTGGTGGCTGCCCGGCCCCCATCTGCAAACCCTGTGGAACCCGATGTGTCGCCGGCCGGCGAAGCTTGAGCGCACGCGCGAACGTCTGTGGCTGGAAGATGGCGACTTTCTTGATCTGGACTGGCACGGCCCGCATGAAGCCAGCACACCGCTGGTACTGGTGCTGCATGGCCTGACCGGCTCATCCAGCTCGCTCTATGTGCTGGGTTTGCAGCGGCAATTGGCGGCCCAAGGCTGGGCCAGCGTGGCGCTGAACTGGCGCGGCTGCTCCGGCGAACCGAACCTGCTGGCGCGGGGTTATCACTCCGGCGCCAGCGAGGATCTGGCGGAAACCGTGCGCCACCTGCGTGCCCAACGGCCGATGGCGCCACTGTATGCCGTGGGCTATTCGCTGGGTGGCAATGTGCTGCTCAAGTACCTCGGCGAAACGGGGGCGGACAGCCAGTTGCAGGGCGCAGCGGCGGTGTCGGTGCCGTTTCGTCTGGATCAGTGCGCAGACCGCATCGGCATGGGCTTGTCCAGGGTTTATCAGAGCCACTTTATGCGCGAGATGGTGGCCTATGTGAAGGACAAACAGCGCCTGTTCGCCCACCAGGGCATGAGCGACCGCCTATCCACCCTGGAAAAACTCGGCCCGCTGGACAATATGCGCACCTTCTGGGATTTCGACGGCCGTATCACCGCGCCGCTGCATGGCTACGCTGATGCCGAGGACTACTACCGCCGCGCCTCCAGCCGCTACTTCCTCGGTCAGATCGAAACGCCCACGCTGATTATCCAGGCGGCAGACGACCCCTTTGTATTCCCCCACAGCCTGCCCGAAGCCAGCGAACTGTCACCCAGCATCGAATTCGAGCTGCACGCCCACGGCGGCCATGTCGGCTTTGTCGAAGGCAGCCTGGGCAAACCGGGTTATTACCTGGAGCGACGTATTCCGCAGTGGCTAGCCGAACGGGCCACTATGCCACTGTAGGGTGGGTTAGCCGCGCAGAGCGCTGCACGAGCAAACGAAACGCTTTCTGCGCGCGGCGTAACCCACCACGCGCAATCCCGACCAACGCAATGGTGGGTTACGCGGCGCGCAAAACCAGCTGTACAGGGTTACACGGGGGCATGCGCCGCTAACCCACCCAAAGGCGCAACCTGCCACCCCATCGAAGCCAAGTACTATTCAGATCACCTGCTCTAGCGGCACATGCAGCTTGGCGTACAGCGCCTCGACCGCCTCACGTGCACTGGGCGTGATATAGCCGCCCTCCAGCGCCAACACCTGATAGATGCCACGGCGCAGCATTTCTTCACTGAGGTCGCCGGGGTTGCCGCGAGTGGTGCAGAGAAAGCGCACCCAGGAGGTCATGATGATCCAGCTGTTGAGGGTCAGCGCCTCGATCTGCGGCGCATTCATCAACAGGATGCCGGCCTCGACAAAGCCCTGATAAATGTCCTGCGCACGTTGTAAACAGCGTTGTGAGAACAGCTTGTAGCGCTCAGCCAATTCAGCGTCGCTGTCGAGCAGGTGCTCCAGGTCGCGGTGCAGAAAGCGGTAGTGCCACATGGCCGCAAGCAACACTTCCAGATAGAAGGTCTTGTCCTGCACCGTCAGCGCGCGGCCCTCGGGGCGGCGCAAAAAGGTATCCACCTGGCTTTCATAAAGGGTAAATAGCTCGGCGATGATCGCCTGCTTGTTAGGGAAGTGGTAGTACAGGTTACCCGGTGAAATCCCCAGGTGCGCGGCGATATGGTTGGTGGTAACGCTGCGCTCGCCCTGGGCGTTAAACAGCGCCAGGCTCTCCTGAATGATGCGTTCGCGGGTTTTCAGTGGGGCTGACATAACGACTCGATCTCGGCTCAAAAGCTCGGAAAAGGTACAGGCAGAAACACCAGAAGTGTTACCGGGAAAAGCCGTGGAAACATGCGCTAACTTTTCGTTGGGCTGCGTCTGTCGGCAGACCACGCCATGCTATTTGACAGATTAGAGTAATTGCTCTAAAAATCCAGCACACCTTTTCTGCAGCAGCCTCAGCTCATCTGACGCACTGCATTGCTGGAATGCCGAGGAGCAACACCATGGTCGCCGACGTCGCCGTCTTTGATAAAAGCCTGGAACAAAGCCTGCAACGCAGCCAACAGCAGCTCAGCCAACTGGAGAGCAGCTTTGCCCGGCAGCGTCAGGCGTTCAAGGCCAACCCTATGCCTTCGGCGGAACAGCGCATGCAGTGGCTGAAAGTTCTCAGCGAGCTGCTCAGCAATGAACGTGACGCGCTGATCAGCGCCATCAGCCAGGATTTCAGCAACCGCAGCGCCGACGAAACCCTGCTCGCCGAGCTGATGCCCAGCCTGCACGGCATCCACTACGCGAGCAAACGCATCAAGAAGTGGATGAAACCTTCGCGGCGCAGCGTCGGCATGCAATTTATGCCGGCCTCGGCCAAGGTCATCTACCAGCCGCTGGGCGTGGTCGGGGTGATCGTGCCGTGGAACTATCCGCTGTTTCTCGCCATCGGCCCGCTGGTCGGCGCGCTGGCCGCCGGCAACCGGGTGATGATCAAGATGAGCGAATCGACCCCGGCCACCTCGCAGCTGGTCAAGGACCTGCTGGCTAAAGTCTTCCCCGAAGATCTGGTAACCGTGGTGTTGGGCGAGGCAGAAGTCGGCATGGCCTTCTCTAAACTGCCGTTCGACCATCTGCTGTTCACCGGCGCCACCAGCATCGGCAAACACGTGATGCGCGCCGCCGCCGAGAACCTGACCCCAGTTACTCTGGAGCTGGGCGGCAAGTCCCCGGCTATCGTCTCGGCCTCCGTACCGCTGAGCGACGCCGCCGAACGCATCGCCTTCGGCAAGACCATGAACGCCGGCCAGACCTGCGTGG
Source organism: Pseudomonas sp. C7.1 (assembly GCF_056312395.1). Taxonomy (NCBI): domain Bacteria; kingdom Pseudomonadati; phylum Pseudomonadota; class Gammaproteobacteria; order Pseudomonadales; family Pseudomonadaceae; genus Pseudomonas; species Pseudomonas sp. C7.1. Next base: position 3,403,314 of record NZ_JBWDTL010000003.1, read on the forward strand.
CACCGGATTACGTACTGGTGCCGAAAGACCGCGTGGAGGGCTTTGTCGAGGCTTACCGCAATGCGGTGCAGAGTTTCTACCCGCAACTCAAGGACAACCCGGACTACACCGCGATCATCAACGAGCGTCAGCAGCAGCGCCTCAATGGCTACCTGCAGGATGCCGAGAGCAAGGGCGCGACCATTATCTCGCTGTACCCCGAAGCCCAGGGCCGGCGCATGCCGTATGCCGTGCTGCTGAATGTGACGGATGAAATGAAGGTGATGCAGGACGAGATCTTCGGCCCGCTGCTGCCGATCATCCCCTACAACAAGCTGGAAGATGCCTTCGCCTTTATCAACGAGCGCGACCGACCGCTGGCGCTGTACTACTTCGGCTACGACAAGGGCGAGCAACAGCGCGTACTGCACGAGACCCACTCCGGCGGCGTGTGCCTCAACGACACTCTGTTGCACGTAGCCCAGGACGATATGCCGTTCGGCGGCGTCGGCCCCTCCGGCATGGGCCATTACCACGGCCATGAAGGCTTCCTCACATTCAGCAAGGCCAAGGGCGTATTTATCAAGCAGCGCTTCAATGCCGCCAAGCTGATCTACCCACCTTACGGCAAAGCCCTGCAGAAGCTGGTGTACAAGCTGTTCGTTCGCTAACCCCTCCATCTGTAGGAGCGGGCATGGCCCGCTCCTACGGAAGCCTATATGGGTGATAACAATAAATGCACAACACCACGCTTGAAGCGCCGGCCCTGAATCGGCGCAGCCTGCTCAAGATCGGCCTGATGGGCTCGGCCTTTCTCGCCACGGCGGGGCTGACCGCCAGCCTCAGCGGCTGTTCGGCGAGTACGCCGAAAGCTGGCTTTGCCGTGATCCGCGAATCCGATCTGGCCTTTCTGAATGCCTTGATCCCGGTAATGTTGGCCGGCGCAGTAACGACCGAGAAAATGCCGCAGGCAGTGGCGGGCACCCTCGCCAACCTCGACTACAGCCTTAATCACCTCTCGCCGGAATTGCTCAAGCTGACCGTGCAGCTGTTCGATGTGCTCGCCATGCCGCTCACCCGTGGCCCACTGACCGGCGTCTGGGGCAGCTGGGAAAACGCATCGCCTACTGACGTACGAGCATTTCTCGACCGCTGGCAAAACAGCTCGATTGGCCTTCTGAAAATGGGCCACGCCTCGCTGCTGCAACTGGTGATGATGAGCTGGTATAGCCGAGCCGAGTCGTGGGCGCATTGCGGCTACCCCGGCCCTCCGACTGTTTGACCACGACCTGCTGCGCGTCGGCTATGCCGTTGTTGCAGTGCAAACATTAGAAACAGAGCACGTAGGATGGGTTGAGCGCAGCGATACCCATCACCCAACCGCCACACCAGCCCAGTACAACAAGAGAATCCGCAATGCCTGTACCCGATCTGTTCAAGCAAGGCCTGGCCCGTGGCTGGAAGACTTACAACGGCTCGCGCCTGGACAGCGACCTGACCCTGGAAGCCGATGTGGCCATCGTCGGCAGTGGCGCGGGTGGCGGTACTACCGCAGAAATCCTCAGCGCGGCTGGCTTCAAAGTGCTGCTGATCGAGGAAGGCCCGCTGAAGACCAGCGACGACTTCAAGATGCTCGAAGACAAGGCCTACGCCAGCCTCTACCAGGAAGGCATCGGCCGCATGAGCAAGGATGGCGCGATCACCATCATGCAGGGTCGTGCGGTCGGCGGCACCACGCTGATCAACTGGACCTCAAGTTTTCGCACGCCCGCGCCAACCCTGGAACACTGGGCCAAGGAGCACGGCGTCACAGGCCACAGCCCTGAGGAAATGGCCCCCTGGTTCGGGCAGATGGAGCAGCGCCTGGGCGTAGCGCCATGGGCCGTGCCGCCGAACGCCAACAACGCAGTGATCAGCAGCGGCTGCGACAAGCTCGGCTACGAGTGGCAGACGATTCCGCGCAACGTCCGCGGCTGCTGGAACCTCGGTTACTGCGGCATGGGCTGCCCGACCAACGCCAAGCAATCAATGCTGGTCACCACCATTCCGGCGACCCTGGATAAGGGCGGCGAACTGCTCTATCTCGCCCGCGCCGAACGCCTGCTGATCGAAGGCGACAAGGTCACCGGCATCGAATGCCTGGGCATGGACGAACGCAGCGTCGCCCCCAATGGCCGCACGATCACGGTCAAGGCCAAGCATTACGTGCTCGCCGGTGGCGGCATCAATACACCGGGGATTCTCCTACGCTCGAACGCACCCGACCCGCATGAACGCGCCGGTAAACGCACCTACCTGCACCTGGTGAACTTCTCCGCCGCGCTGTTCGAGCAGGTGATCAACCCCTTCTACGGCGCGCCGCAGTCGGTCTACTCCGACCAATTCCAATGGGATGACGGCACCGCTGGGCGCCTGTCCTACAAGCTCGAAGTGCCGCCGCTACAACCCGCGCTGACCGCCACCCTGCTCGGCCGCTTCGGCATCGACAACGCCATGCGCATGGAGCAACTGCCCAATACCAACGTGATGCTGGCCCTGCTGCGCGACGGCTTTCACCCAGACAGCGCCGAAGGACGCGTGGAACTGCGCGGCGACGGCAGCCCAGTACTCGATTACCAAATGACTGACTACACCTGGGATGGCGTTCGCCGCGCCTTCCATACCATGGCCGAGATCCAGTTCGCCGCCGGGGCCCGCGCAGTGCTACCGCTGCACGCCGACGCCGGCTACGTGAAAACCCTGGCCGAGGCGAAAAGCCTGATCGACAACCTTAGCCTGGAGCTATACCGCACTCGCCTGGGCAGCGCCCACGTAATGGGCGGTTGCGCCATGGGCGAAGACCCGCAGCAAGCCGTCACCGACAGCCTGGGGCGTCACCATCAACTGAGCAACCTGTCGATCCATGACGGCTCGCTGTTCCCCACCAGTATCGGCGCCAACCCGCAGCTGTCGATCTACGGCCTGACCGCGAAACTGGCGACAAAGCTCGCCGAGCGCCTCAAGCACGTCTGATGGCGCGGTATTCTCGGGCCGTTCTGCGCCCGTGAATCTGCTCGATAGCCGGCGGCCGACTTGGCCGCTGCGGCACGCTGCGCTACCATCCGATTCCCCAACGGACCCGCCAGGACGTCACGATGAATCGAGTGTTATACCCAGGCACCTTCGACCCCATCACCAAGGGGCACGGCGACCTGGTCGAGCGTGCCGCGCGGCTGTTCGACAGCGTGATCATTGCGGTCGCCGCTAGCCCGAAGAAGAACCCGCTGTTCAGCCTGGAACAACGCGTCGAGCTGGCCCGGGAAGTCACCCAACACCTGCCCAACGTTGAAGTAGTCGGCTTTTCCACCTTGCTCGCGCACTTCGCCAAAGAACAAGGTGCGAACGTGTTTCTGCGCGGCCTGCGCGCGGTATCGGACTTTGAATACGAATTCCAACTGGCCAATATGAACCGCCAACTGGCCCCAGATGTGGAAAGCCTGTTTCTTACCCCGTCGGAAAAATACTCCTTTATTTCCTCGACCCTGGTCCGCGAAATCGCCGCCCTGGGCGGCGATATCTCCAACTTCGTGCACCCGGCGGTGGCCGCCGCGCTGACCGAACGTTTCAAGCACTGAGCCATGGCCGCGTGCATGCGCGGCCCTGATGGGGCACAATTTGCGCATTGCTTCCCCAAGTTTTGTGGCTGTGCCCAAGAGGGTGCAGCAGGAGTGCGTCATGTCCCTGATCATCACCGACGACTGCATCAACTGCGACGTCTGCGAACCTGAATGCCCGAACGCTGCGATCTCCCAAGGCGAGGAAATTTACGAAATCGACCCTAATCTGTGCACAGAATGCGTGGGCCACTATGACGAGCCGCAGTGCCAGCAGGTCTGTCCGGTCGATTGCATCCCACTCGATGAAAACAATGTCGAGAGCAAGGGTGAGTTGATGCAGAAGTATCTAATCATTACCGGTAAAGCATGAAGACCGGCCGCCTAATCTGCGGCCACCGCCCCTGGCACACCCTGCTCGGTGCGCTTGCTCTACTCTGCGCCCTTGAGCTGCAGGCCGCAGCCCAGCCTGAACGCATCGCCATTGCCACCGCGCACCCCGCCGCCACCGTGGCCGCTCAGGAAACCCTGGCGCTGGGCGGCAACGCCTTTGACGCAGCCGTGGCCATCAGCGCCGCGCTGGCGGTGGTCGAACCCTACGGCTCCGGCCTGGGCGGCGGCGGTTTCTTTCTGCTGCGCGAAGCCGGCGAATCACCCACCTACCGCTTTCTCGATGCGCGCGAACGTGCGCCCCAGGCGGCACATGCCGACCTGTATCGGGTCGACGGCGAGATAAGCAAGACCCTTTCACTAAATGGCGCGCTGGCCGCTGCCATTCCTGGCCTGCCGGCTGCGCTGGTAGAACTGGCCGAGCGTTTTGGCCGCCTGCCGCTACGCGACTCACTGGCACCGGCCATCCGCCTGGCACGCAGCGGTGTCAGCATCGACCGGATTTATCGGGAGCGCGTGGGCTGGCGGCTCGCAGCCATGCGTGAGGATGCGGAAACCGCGCGAATTTTCCTCGACAAAGGCGCAATCCCCGAAGAGTTCGGCCTGCTGCGCCAGCCAGAGCTGGCCCGCACCCTGGAGCAATTGGGCACACAGGGGCTTCAGGGTTTTTACGCAGGATCGGTGGCAAAACAGCTGGTCAAGGCCGTGCATGATGCCGGCGGCATCTGGACCCTTCAGGACCTGGCCGACTACCGCATCGTTGAACGCCAGCCGCTGCGCGTAGCGCTAAATCAGGGACGCGAGCTGATCAGCGCGCCACCGCCGTCAGCTGGCGGTATCGCACTGGGGCAAAGCCTACTGATGCTGCAGCACTTGCCCTGGCAGCAGGCTGATAGCGTGCAACGCACTCACCTGGTGGTGGAGACCCTGCGCCGCGCCTACCGGGATCGCGGCCTGCTCGGTGACCCGGATTTTGTCCGCAACCCAACGCAACACCTACTGGCACCGGCGCACCTGAAACAGCTGGCCAGTGGCATCGACCCGCAACGCGCCACGCCGAGTGACAGCCTGCCGCCCAGCAAAACCTGGCAGGAAGGCGATCACACCACCCACTTCTCAGTGCTCGATACCGAGGGCAATGCGGTGGCGGCGACGCTGTCGGTCAATCTGCCATTCGGCGCAGCCTTTACCGCACCCGGCACCGGGGTGCTGCTGAACAATGAGATGGATGATTTTGCAGCCGATGTACAAGGCAGTAATGCCTACGGCCTGAGGGGCAGCCAGGCCAACAGCATCGCCGCCGGTAAACGGCCGCTGTCGAGCATGAGCCCAAGCTTTATCGAAAGCACCGAGGACTTCGCCAGCTTCGGCACACCGGGCGGCAGCCGGATTCCCAGCATGGTGCTGCTGGCGATGCTGGAGTACCTGAATCAGCAGCCTATCGAGCGCTGGCCCAGCATCGCCCGCTATCACCACCAGTTCCGCCCGGACTTGATCGAGCATGAGCCGACTACATTCAGCCCAGCAGAAATAACGGCACTAGAAGCGCTCGGGCATCAATTGAAATCAACCGGCAGGCAGTACGGCAATCAGCAGGTGCTGTACTGGGACAAACAAGGCGGGAAGGTTAAAGCGGCAAGCGATCCGCGCGGGATCGGTACTGCGGTGGTCACACCAGCCAGACCGCAGTAATGCGAATCACAGAGACGTCAGGCCAGAAATTCTCAGGGCTGCCAAGCCAAATACTGCAGCAGCCCTGAAGCGATAGAGCATCAGTTCTGCTTATAGCCGCTAGTGGTGCAGCCCAGGCAACGCACAAAAGCTTCTTTGCCAGGCTCAACGACCAGGGCATGGCCGGCTTCGCCAATACCGCCAGACGCCGCAGTAAACGGTAGGCTCACAACAAAAGCCACAGCACCGATAGCGGTTGCGCCAATCAGCAAGGGCCGGGCAATCAGCAGATCACCAATCATCGAAAACGCTTTTGGCGCGTTAGCCGTATAAAGAGGGTCGCCACTGCTGTTCTGCTGCGCTACGTCAGCATAAGCCGGCAGCGCCAGCAGGCCAGTGGTCAGCGCCAGAGCAGCAGCGGTTGAGCGGAACAGTTTCATGGGGCGATCCTTCAGCTATTAGGAGGCGGTAAAGCTAACTATAACAGCGCATTGATAATTGTCAGCGTGACGGCCGTCAATCGCCATAAAAGGCGTACTCAGGTTTTTTCGGCATAAAAGGGGTCGGTAAAACCCGAATTTGTCGCCTCAGATCGTAAACAGCGCTCTTAGCGCTGGCAGCGCGGACAGTAAACGCTGGCGCGCTGACCCAGTTTGACCTCGCGCAGGGTGCTGCCGCAGTGCTTGCAGAATTCACCGCCGCGCCCGTAAACAAAAAGCTCCTGCTGGAAATACCCAGGCTGACCATCGCCGCCGACAAAGTCACGCAGAGTGGTGCCGCCGCGCTCGATGGCGTGGGCGAGGATGCGCTTGATCTCATCGGCCAGCGTCAGATACCGCGCTCGCGACACGGAACCGGCCTCACGGCGTGGATCAATGCCCGCAGCAAACAGCGCCTCGCTCGCGTAGATATTGCCCACCCCCACCACCACCGCGTTATCCATGATAAAGGGCTTGATCGCCATGCTGCGGCCACGGGACAGCTGAAACAGGCGTTCGCCATCGAACAGTTCGGTTAAGGGCTCAGGCCCCAACTTGCTGAGCAGCACATGGCTCAACGGATCACGGCTCCACAGCAGCGCGCCGAAGCGCCGAGGATCGGTGTAGCGCAGGGCGAGGCCAGACTCCAGCTCAATATCCACATGTTCATGCTTGGCCGCCGGCAAACCCGCCTCGACCAGACGCAGGCTGCCGGACATGCCCAGATGACTGATCAGACTGCCGGTTTCGGCCTTGATCAGCAGGTACTTGGCGCGCCGCTCGACGCACTCGATACGCTGCCCGGACAGCTGAATATCAAGGTCTTCGGGTATCGGCCAGCGCAAACGCCGTTCGCGCACGATTACCCGGCTGACGCGCTGGCCTTCAAGGAACGGCGCGATGCCACGGCGAGTGGTTTCTACTTCAGGAAGTTCTGGCATAGCGAGTGATCAGCTGAGCAATTCAAGCGGGCGCCTACCTTAGCAGGATCGCCCCGCAGCGACGAGGCAGGCTAGCGCGCCTGCTAACTCGCCCCTAGGTCGCGAATGCTCTCGCGCAGGTTCTCGAAGTCATAACCGGACAGGCCGACATACTCCAGCACCAGCTGTTCGATGCTCTGCCATTCAAAATCATCCGGTTGGTTACCCAATACGCGATGACTGGCGCAGATGTGCTCGGCCATTTTCAGAATCGCCAGCAGGGTTTTCAGCTGCGCATCGCGGCTGGAATCCTCGGTAAAAATCGCCAGGGCGTTGTGGTGGCTGGCAATCGCCTCACACAGGTGCAACGGCAGGTGCCACGACTTGGCGGTGAAGTAGCCGACCACCGCATGGTTGGTGTTGAGCAGACGGTTCTCGGTATCCACCACGCGGCACTCGCCGGTGGCGCTGGCATAGGCCTCCTCGAGCACGCTCATGTAATTGGGGAAGCGCTTGATCATCAGCGGGATCCCACAGTTGTGGAACAGGCCGAGGGTGTAAGCCTCATCCGGCGAGTGGTAGCCGATGCGCTTGGCCAGCGTCAGGCAGGTCATGGCCACATCCTGGGCGGTGTCCCAAAAACGGTTGAGGGTGACGATGGCCTCATCGGTCAGTTCGCCACGGATCGACTGCGCATTGATCAGGTTGATCACCGTGTTGCAGCCCAGCAGGTTGACCGCCTGCTGGATCGAGGCAATGCGGTTGGTCAGGCCGAAGAACGGCGAATTCACCAGTTTCAGCAGTGCGCCGGACAGGCCTGGGTCCTGGCCGATCAGCTTGGCGATAGCGCGCAGGTCAGGGTTGGGCATCACCTGCTCCATCTGCAAATCCACCATGATCTGCGGCTGCGGTGGCACGCTGATGCCTTGCAGCACTTGCTGGATATATTCGGCGGAAAGCTCTTGGGACATGACAGGGACAACCGGAATGAGAAGTGACGCACAGTCTAGCTAAACCCCCGGCACTTCCACAGGTGACTTTTGTAACCGACGCGCCCCTTATGAACCCGCTATAATTCCGCTCTTTTTCCGGAGTCCCCAGCATGTCCCTGCCCAGCCTGCGCCTGAAAGCCAACGCCGATCGACGCCTGCGCGCCGGCCATCTGTGGGTCTACAGCAACGAAATCGACGTCGCCGCCACACCGCTCAGCGGCTTTGCTGCGGGCGATCAAGCCATCCTCGAGGCGACCGGCGGTAAGCCGCTGGGCGTCGTCGCGATGAGCCCGAACAACCTGATCTGCGCGCGCTTGCTGTCACGGGACGTCAAGCATGTGCTGGACAAGTCGCTGCTGGTGCACCGTATCAACGTCGCCCTGAGCCTGCGCGAGCGGCTGTTCGACAAGCCCTGCTACCGCCTGGTGTTCGGCGATTCCGACCTGTTACCGGGCCTGGTGGTCGACCGCTTCTTCGACATTCTGGTGGTGCAGCTGGCCTCTGCAACGATGGAGCGCCATAAGGACGACGTACTCGCCGCACTGATCCAGGTGTGCAAACCCAGCGGCATCCTGCTCAAGAATGACTCCGCCGCCCGCGACGCCGAGGGCCTGGCGCGTTATGTGGAAACCCCGTTTGGCGTAGTGCCTGAGTGGGTTGCCCTGGAAGAGAACGGCGTGAAGTTCGAAGCGCCGGTGATCGAAGGCCAGAAGACTGGCTGGTTCTACGACCACCGCATGAACCGCGCGCGCCTGGCGCCTTACGTTAAAGGCAAGCGTGTGCTCGACCTGTTCAGTTATATCGGCGGTTGGGGTGTGCAAGCGGCGGCGTTCGGCGCCAGCGACGTGATGTGCGTCGACGCCTCCGGCTTCGCCCTCGACGGCGTGGAACGCAACGCTGCGCTAAATGGCCTTACCGATAAGGTCGCTTGCGTCGAAGGCGATGTGTTCGAGGCGCTGAAACAGCTAAAAGCCTCGGAAGAGCGCTTCGATGTGATCGTCGCCGACCCACCGGCCTTTATCAAACGCAAGAAAGACCAGAAGAACGGTGAAGGTGCCTACCGCCGCCTGAACGAACAGGCCATGCGCCTGCTCAACAAGGACGGCATCCTGATCAGCGCCAGCTGCTCCATGCACCTGGAAGAAGACAACCTGCAGAACATCCTGCTGACCAGCGCCCGCCACCTGGACCGCAATATCCAGTTGCTCGAACGCGGCGCCCAGGGTCCGGATCATCCGGTACACCCGGCCATCAATGAGACCCGCTATATCAAGAGCCTGACCGTGCGCCTGCTGCCCAATAGCTGAGCACCCGCACCTGTCGAGCGCGTCTCGGCAGGTGCTTCTTTCTCTCCCGCGCTGTTACCACTCCCCACACCCATCTGGCGCAACCCCGCGTCTGGACTAGGCTAAGACCCCAGCACTGCCGCGTTCGCGATGTGCCGCAGCGGGCTGGCACAGTGCTTGCCTAACTTGAATATTCAAACAAGTACCCGTTACAGCATTGAAACGGGCACACGCATTCAAGTATGCAGATAACGGCCACAAGCCGCTGTCTGTTCAGAGCACATGTGGGGAGGGGTATGGCTGACCTGGCTGGGGACAAACCGTTCCTGCAATTCACCAACGTCAAGAAGACGTACGACCACAAAAATCTAGTGGTCAAGGATTTCAACCTGGATGTGGCCAAGGGCGAATTTATCACCCTGCTCGGCCCGTCCGGCTCGGGTAAAACCACCTGCCTGATGATGCTCGCCGGGTTCGAGGACGTAACCAGCGGCGAGATCCTGATCAACGGCCGCTCGGTCACCAGCATCGCGCCTTATCAGCGCAATATCGGCATGGTGTTCCAGCAGTACGCGCTGTTCCCGCATATGACCCTGCGCGAAAACCTCGCCTACCCGCTGAAAATCCGCAAACAGCCCAAAGACGTCATTCAGGCCAAGGTCGATGAATACCTGTCGCTGGTCGAGCTGCTGGATTTCGGCAACCGCTTCCCCGGCCAGCTCTCCGGCGGCCAACGCCAGCGCGTGGCCCTGGCCCGCGCACTGATCTTCGCCCCCGACATCGTGCTGATGGACGAACCCCTCGGCGCGCTGGACAAGAAACTGCGCGAACAGATGCAGTTCGAGATCAAGCGCCTGCACGAACAGCTCGGTTTCACCGTGATCTACGTGACCCACGACCAGACCGAAGCGCTGACCATGAGCGACCGCATTGCCGTGTTCAACAACGGCATCGTCCAGCAGTGCGCGCAGCCCCACGTACTCTACGAGCGCCCGGCCAATTTATTCGTCGCCGACTTTATTGGCGAGAGCAACAAGCTCAAGGGCGTAATCGAAAGCGTTGATGAGGACAGCGTGCAAGTGCGCCTGGAAGATGGCGGCCTGGTCAGCTCACTAAAAGCCAACTGCACGCAAGTCGGCCTACCAACCACCGTATCGATCCGCCCGGAAAAACTCAGTTTTACCGAGCGCCTCGGCAGCACTGGCAACCAGGTGATGGCGCGCTTCGTCACCCGGCATTACGTCGGCGAATACATCCGCTACCACTTCGAAACCGCAGGCGGCACCGAGCTGGTGGTGAAGAACATGAATGACAGCAGCGCCCCGCAACTCAGCGCCAAGGAAGAAGTCGCCCTGGCCTGGCTACCGCAAGACAGCCAGGCCCTGGATCGTCCCGCCACACCAACCTGACCTCATAACTAAAAACAGAAGCAATGGAGCACAGCATGGCTAGAACACTGACCACCCGCTTTTCCACCTTCGCCCTTGCCGCCGCCCTGGGCACGGCAAGTTTCGCCGCCAGTGCGCAAGAATCCCTAACGGTCGTGTCATGGGGCGGTGCCTATGGCGCGGCCCAGCAGAAACATGTGGTCGATCCCTTTATGAAGGAAGCCGGAGTCAAGGTCCTGTTCGAGGACTACACCGGCGGTGTGGCCGAGATCAAAGCCCAGGTCGAGTCCGGCAATATCCAGTGGGATGTAGTCGACTTCGAAGTGATCGACCTTGAACGCGCCTGTTCCGAAGGCCTACTGGAAACCCTTGACCACAGCACTCTGCCTGCTGGTATCGACGGCGTACCGGCCAATAAGGACTTTATTCCCGAGGCCCTGGCCAGCGAATGCGCGGTCGGCAATATCGTCTGGTCGGTGGTATTTGCCTATAACGAGAAAACCATTGGTGACACCAAGGCCGCGAGCATCACCGACTTCTTCGACACCAACAAAATCGCCGGCAAACGCGCACTGCGCAAACGCCCGCAGGTAAACATGGAGTGGGCGCTGTTGGCTGACGGCGTCGCGCCAGGCGCAGTGTACGACGTGCTGTCGACCCCAGAAGGCCAGGCCCGCGCCTTCGCCAAACTAGACACCATCAAGAATGACATCGTCTGGTTTGACTCCTGGTCACAGGCGCCACAACTGCTCAACGATGGCGGCGCGGTGCTGGTGCAATCGGCCAACGGCCGCTTCTATGACGCCATCCGCCAGGAAAACAAACCCTTCGTTATCGTCTGGGACGGCCACGTCTACGACCTCGACGCCTGGGCCATCGTCAAAGGCTCGCCGAAAAAGGACCTGGCACTGAAGTTTATCGCCTACGCCACCGGCTCCACCCCGCTGGCCGGCATGCCGGACGTAGCCTACGGCCCGACCCGCAAATCCTCCATGCCGCTGGCTGACCAGAGCGCCGCACCGCACCTGCCAACTGCTCACCTAAGCAAAGGCATCCAGGCCGGTTCGGACTTCTGGGCTGACTACGGCGAATCTCTCGGTGAAAAATTCAACGAGTGGCTGTTGAAGTAAAAACCGTCCGTAGGGTGGGTTAGGCGCATGGTACAGCCCTGTCGGTGCACGCAGGACTTGTTGCGCCGTAACCCACCAGTGAGGCACCCCTGATTCCGCTCGGTGGGTTACGCCGCGCATAGAAACGACCTCGCCTGACGAGGTCGTTGCCCTGCGCGGCTAACCCACCCTACAACCGGAGAAGTCCGTTTGTCCTCCCTAACCACTACCGAAGCCAGCCAGGCCTCCAGCGCCCGCAACAAGAAACGCCTAACCGCCTTTCTGTTCGTCGTGCCGCTGCTGGTGTTTATCCTGCTGACCTTCGTCGCACCGATTGCCAGCATGCTCTGGCGCAGCGTCCACCACCCTACGGTGGCCGTACTGATTCCGCTGACCCTGCACGAGCTGCAACGCTGGGACGGCAAAGCCACACCCGATCAACAGACCCTGAGCGTGTTCGCCCAGGAGCTGCACAGCCTGGCCAAAGAACGCCAGTCCGGCAAATTGGCCGAAGAGTTCAACCGCGCCTCGGCGGGTATGTCCAGCGTGGTCAAGGCCACCGCGCGCAAGCTCAGCCGCCTGCAAGACGCACAACTGCAGCAAGAGGGCGCCGATGTCCTGCTCAAGTCGCACCGCAACTGGAACAAGCCGGACATCTGGTTCGCCATTCAGCGCGCGGGCAAACCCTACACCTATGACTACTACCTGACCGCGCTCGACCTGGAACTGCATCAGGAGCACGGCATTCAGGTGCGCGAAGACACGCAGATCTACCTGCAGCTCTACAGCAAGACCCTGAGCATGGCGCTGGTCATCACCGTCTTCTGCGCCCTGCTCGGCTACCCACTGGCCTACTACCTGGCCGGCCTGCCGGAGAACCGCGCCAACCTGCTGCTGGTGCTGGTGCTGCTGCCATTCTGGACTTCACTGCTGGTGCGCACCACGGCCTGGATCGCCCTGCTGCAGACCAACGGGGTGATCAACTCCTTCCTGCTCGGCATCGGCGTCATCGGCCAACCCATCGAGATGCTCTACACCTCGTTTGCCACCGTGGTGGCGATGACCCATATCCTGCTGCCGTTTATGATTCTGCCGCTGTACAGCGTGATGCGCGGCATCGATCCCAGTTACCTGCGCGCAGCGCTATCCCTCGGTGCGCGGCCGATCCCGGCCTTCACCCGGATCTATTTCCCCATGACCCTGCCGGGGCTGAGTGCCGGCGCGCTGCTGGTTTTTATTATTTCGGTCGGCTACTACATCACCCCGGCGCTGGTCGGCGGTACCGATGGGCAGATGATCAGCAACATCATCGCCTTCCACATGCAACGTTCGAACAACTGGGAACTGGCCGCCGCGCTGGGCTCTCTGCTGCTCGGCTTAATCCTGCTGCTGTACTGGCTGTACGACCGTTTTGTCGGCGCCAGCAATATCAAACTGGGCTAAGGAACAGACGATGAAAATTCCCGCCTACTACGGTTTCTGGCACCACCTCGGCGCCTGGTTATTGAAGACCAGCTCCTGGCTGGTACTGCTGTTTTTGATCATGCCGATCCTGGTGATCATCCCGCTGTCGTTCAACGTCGAGCCGTTCTTCAGCTTTACCGAAGGCATGCTCACCTTCCAGCCCGAGGCCTATTCGCTGCGCTGGTACAGCGCCATTTTCAGCGATGACAAATGGCTGCTGGCGATCAAGAACAGCTTCTTCATCGGCATCTGCGCCACCCTGATCGCCACCGTGCTGGGCACCTGTGCGGCGGTGGGCCTGGCCCGCGACGATATGCCGATGCGCCGGCTGATTACTGCGCTGTTGCTGTCGCCGATGATCGTGCCGTTGATCATCACCGCCGCCGGGATGTTCTTCTTCTATTCGGACCTGGGCCTGGCCGGTAACTACCTCGGGGTGATCATCGCCCACGCGGCGCTGGGCACACCCTTCGTGATCATCACCGTGACCGCCACCCTTACCGGCTTCGACTACAGCTTGGCGCGCGCCGCCCTGAACCTGGGCGCCACGCCACTGCGGGTGTTCTTCGACATCATCATGCCGCTGATCCGCCCAGGGGTGATTTCCGGCGCGCTGTTCGCCTTTATCACCTCGTTCGACGAAGTGGTGGTGATCCTGTTTATGGCCGGCCCGCAGCAACGCACCATCCCCCGGCAGATGTTCTCGGGCCTGCGCGAGCAGATCAACCCAAGCATCCTCGCCATCGCCACCCTGCTGATCCTGGTATCCATCGCCCTACTGGTCACCATCGAATTACTGCGCCGCCGCGCCGAACGCCTGCGTGGAATTGAGCTGATCGAATAAGCCAGGACGCCCTTGCAGCATCCCAGTAGCCCGGATGCAATCCGGGAGCTAGCAGGCCGATAAATCGCCCCGGATTACATCCGGGCTACCAGGGTCTGTTCCACCATCGCACCGAGCGGCGTAGAATCGCAGCATCTCTCGCCAACTACCCTCCGGCGGGCTTGTAAGTCCTGGCCGGGTGAGCGGTAATCCCCCGCTTCGCCCCGCACGCCAAACCAACGGTTACCTGCCGTGCGTTATCGGCCACAGGCACTCGCACATAACCCGACACCTGATTAATCCAGGAATCCGCCATGCCTGATTACCGCTCGAAGACCTCCACCCATGGCCGCAATATGGCCGGCGCTCGTGCCCTGTGGCGCGCCACCGGGATGAAGGACGAAGACTTCAAGAAGCCGATCATCGCCATCGCCAACTCCTTCACCCAGTTCGTGCCCGGCCATGTGCACCTGAAGGACATGGGCCAGCTGGTGGCCCGCGAGATCGAAAAACACGGCGGCGTGGCCAAGGAATTCAACACCATCGCGGTCGATGACGGCATCGCCATGGGCCACGACGGCATGCTCTATTCGCTGCCGAGCCGCGAGATCATCGCCGACTCCGTGGAGTACATGGTCAACGCCCATTGCGCCGACGCCATCGTCTGCATCAGTAACTGCGACAAGATCACCCCCGGCATGCTGCTGGTGTCCTTGCGCCTGAATATCCCGGTGATTTTCGTTTCCGGCGGGCCGATGGAAGCCGGCAAGACCAAGCTGGCCAGCCACGGCCTGGACCTGGTCGACGCCATGGTGATCGCCGCCGACGATACGGCCAGCGACGAGACCGTCGCCGAATACGAGCGCAGCGCCTGCCCGACCTGCGGCAGCTGCTCTGGCATGTTCACCGCCAACTCGATGAACTGCCTGATGGAAGCCTTAGGGCTCGCCCTGCCGGGTAACGGTTCGACCCTGGCCACCCACAGCGACCGCGAGCAGCTGTTCCTGCAAGCCGGCCGCACCGCCGTTGAGCTGTGCAAACGCTATTACGGCGAGGGCGACGAGTCGGTGCTGCCGCGCAATATCGCCAACTTCAAGGCGTTCGAGAACGCCATGACCTTGGACATTGCCATGGGCGGCTCAACCAACACCATCCTCCACCTGCTGGCCGCCGCCCAAGAAGGCGAAATCGACTTCGACCTGCGCGATATCGATCGCCTGTCGCGCAAAGTGCCGCAGCTGTGCAAAGTCGCGCCGAACATCCAGAAGTACCACATGGAAGACGTGCATAGAGCGGGGGGATCTTTAGCATCCTCGGCTCCCTGGCCCGTGGTGGCCTACTGCACACCGACCTGCCAACCGTACACAGCAAGACTATGGCCGAGGCCATCGCCAAGTGGGACATCACCCAGACCGACGATGAAGCCGTGCACACCTTCTTCCGCGCAGGCCCGGCCGGCATCCCGACCCAGACCGCGTTCAGCCAGAGCACCCGCTGGGACACAGTGGATGACGACCGTGAAAACGGCTGCATCCGCAGCGTCGAGCACGCTTATTCTCAGGAAGGCGGCCTCGCCGTGCTCTACGGCAATATCGCCCTCGACGGCTGCGTGGTGAAAACCGCCGGGGTGGATGAGTCGATCCATGTCTTCGAAGGCAATGCGAAAATCTTCGAAAGCCAGGACAGCGCCGTGCGCGGCATCCTCGCCGACGAAGTGCAGGCTGGTGACATCGTCATCATCCGCTACGAAGGCCCGAAAGGCGGGCCAGGCATGCAGGAGATGCTCTACCCGACGTCCTACCTGAAATCCAAAGGCCTGGGCAAAGCCTGCGCCCTGCTCACCGACGGCCGCTTCTCCGGCGGCACCAGCGGCCTGTCGATTGGCCACGCCTCGCCGGAAGCCGCCGCAGGCGGTGCTATCGGCCTGGTGCGCGAAGGCGACAAGATCCTGATCAATATCCACGAACGCACTATTAACCTGCTGGTCAGCGATGAGGAAATCTCTCACCGCCGCCACGAGCAGGACAAAAAGGGCTGGAAACCGGTGGAAAGCCGTCCACGCAAAGTCACCACAGCGCTAAAAGCCTACGCCCTGCTCGCTACCAGCGCCGACAAGGGCGCGGTGCGCGACAAGGCGCTGCTGGAAAAATTGGTGCCTTAACAGACTCGCACGACCGCAATGCCGCTCGCTTGAGCCAAGCAACGGAGCTCTTGTAGGGTGGACATGGCGAAGCCTTGTCCACCGTTGGCGCCCGAAATGGCGGACAAGCCTTCGGCATGTCCGCCCTACGAGTACACAAGCATTGCAAATAGACATCGGCTCTAGCCATTGCGCCGTCGGCGCCTTTGCTTGCACAGAGCTCACCCGCACCGGATAAAATCCGCACACTGCAGCCAGCCTCTCCGCTAAGGAACCCCATGAGCGCCGTCCGTCTAACGTTCGACTCCCTCCCCGACAACTGCCAGGCCGTGCTCTTCGCCCTGGTTACTGCTTTTCCCGGCAAGGGCAAAACGGCGCTGCTCAAACCGCTCAGGGCGATGAACGTCCAGGACGACAAAGGCAAACTGCTGGACGCAGGCAAGCTGCCCATTCTGCTCGACTCCTTGGGAAAACTTGGCTGGCTGATCATTGAACGGCGCAACACCGGAGAGCTGTTCTGCTTGCCCGCCCAGCAACGTACCCTGGTGTTGCAGCGTCTGCTTCAGCACAGCCAGTGCAACGCCTGGCTGCATTGCCTTCAGCTCGACCTGCCAGCACTGCAACCTTGGCAACCCCCCAACCAAGGGCATGCGCTACAGGCACTCTGGCTGGCCCTGCTCAACCCCGACAGCACGTTATTGCCAGCATCCCTGCTGCACTTCTCCCAGCAGCTTTCCAGAGCTCAGCAGCTCGAGCTGCATCCCTTCACCATCCTGCAAAGCGACGCCGCCGGCCAGCAGGTATTCGAATGTCTCGCGCAACAGGCACGTCAGCTGTTGCTGGAAGACTTCCTGGCCCTGCGCAACGCCCCGCTGATGCCGGTCGGCCAGGCCTACCAACTGGGCTTGGCACATTTCACCACCCGTACGCTGGATACCACCCTGGGCCTGCAGCTATTGCTGCAGGCTTTCTGGCGCGGCGACTGGAAGACCCTGGAAAAGCTCGGCGAGCATGGCCTGGAGATGATGCAACAAGCCATCCAGCACCTGTTAAGCGGGCAGACCGAGGCCGTGGTGACGCTGATCGACGCCTGGTTGAAGGACGTACGCAAGCAGACCAAAAAACGCAAAATCGACCTGCCGCCTACCCTCAATGCTCTATATAGTCTGGCCCTGATCGGCATGCCCGAGCAGCGTCAATCGGCCAAACTCGCCCAGGCCCTGGATAGCGGCATGCGCTCAGGCTATGGGCCGGCGTATAACGGCCTGCTGCACCTGTATGAGCGCTTTCAGGGTAATAACCTGGCTCTGCAGGGCAGCCTGCAGCAGCTTCCACAGAGCCTGAACGGCCTGCACGGGTTGCTCCAGGCTTTAGCGCTGTATTGGCTGGACGAACCGCTGGCGCGCCAGAACGCCTGGAAAACACGCTTGCAGGACTACTGTGATGAACTCGGTGCGCAGGGCTACGCCTGGCTGGCGGCAGAGTTCGATGCGTTGCTGGCGGCGCAGTTCAACCAGCCCCGGCAACTCGCCGAGCTGCACCAAAGCGCCGGTCTGCAACCTTTAGTCAATCTCTACCAGCGCCAGGAAACCTGGCAGCACGCCCTCACCGCCCTGAGCCTGCTCAAGCCGGGCAAGGCTGCGAGCAGTTCAACCGTCGCCAAGACCTCGCGCCTGGCCTGGTTTATCAGCCTCAACCGCTATATGAATAACGTCGAGCCGCGTGAGCAAAAGCTCAGCGCCAAAGGCCAGTGGAGCAAGGGCCGCGCCGTGGCGCTCAGACGCCTGGTGGAAGAAGGCGATGCCATGGATTTC
This sequence comes from Pseudomonas sp. C7.1, assembly GCF_056312395.1. NCBI lineage: Bacteria > Pseudomonadati > Pseudomonadota > Gammaproteobacteria > Pseudomonadales > Pseudomonadaceae > Pseudomonas > Pseudomonas sp. C7.1. The sequence goes on from NZ_JBWDTL010000003.1 coordinate 3,421,362, forward strand.
CTCTGCGAGCAGGATCGCCAGGCCATCCGCATGATCCAAAGCAGCCACGCCTATTACGGCGGCGTCCACTACGAGCTGCCGGCCGAACTGGCGCTGCCACGCCTGGTCGGCCATCCGGCCCTGTACTGGAGCGATGCCCCAGACGTGCGCATCGACCTGCAAAGCGGTCAGGCCAGCCTGCGCCTGCAGGTGCAGGGCGAACAAATCAATCTGCACCTGGAGCCTGCCGGTATCGGCGAGCAGGATGGGCTGATGCTGCACAAGGAAACCCCAACCCGCCTGGTGATCTATCCGGTCAGCCGCGAGTTGCAGCAGATCGCCGATATCGTCGGCGACGGCCTGAGCGTGCCCCAGTCGGCCAAGGCGCAACTGGTCGAGGCGATTGGCGCCATCGCCCCGCTGCTGCCGATTCATTCGGATATTCCCGAGCTGGCCGGCCACCTCGAACAGCTCCCCGCCGACGCCACCCTTTACGCCCACCTGCTGCCCCTGCAGGCCGGTCTGCGCCTCCAACTGCTAGTGCGGCCACTGGCCGAAGGTAGCTGGTGCCGCCCCGGCCAGGGCGCGGAAAACCTGATGGGAGAACAAGACGGCAAAGCCGTGCAGGTCTGCCGCGACCTGAGTGCCGAGCGCCAGGTTCTGCAGCATGTGCTAGAGAGCTGCCCCGGCCTGGCTCTGGCCGAGAGCGATGGCCAGGAATGGCAACTGGAAGAACCCGAGGACGCCCTGCAAGTACTCAGCGAACTGCACGCCCTGGATGGCCAACACCTGCAATGCGTGTGGCCGGAAGGCGAGCGAATGCGCATCAAGGCCAAGCCCGGCATCAGCCAACTCAAGCTCGGCCTCAAGCAGCAGGGCGACTGGTTTATGTTGCAGGGCGAAATCCAGCTCGACGATGGCAAGGTGCTGCAGCTGCGCCAGTTGCTGGAGCTGATCAAGGCCAGCCCTGGGCGCTTCCTCAAGCTCAACGAGCATGACTGGCTGGCACTCAGCGACACCCTGCACAAGCGCCTGAGCGAACTGGCCCACCTGGCCGACAAGGTCACCGATCAGGGCGCCCGCCTCAGCCCGCTGAGCGCGCCGCTACTGGCCGATCTGGCCGGCGAAGTCGGCGAATTCAAGGCCGGCGCCCAGTGGCAGGCGCACCTGGACAAACTTGAATCGCTGCGCAGCTATCAACCCAAGCTCCCCAGCACCCTGCAGGCGCAGCTGCGCGATTACCAGCAGGAAGGCTTCACCTGGCTGGCGCGCCTGGCCCACTGGGGCGTCGGCGCCTGCCTGGCCGACGACATGGGCCTGGGCAAGACCGTACAAACCCTGGCCCTGCTCCTGCTGCGCGCAGGTTCTGGCCCGCAGCTGGTGGTAGCGCCCACTTCGGTAGCGCTCAACTGGCACGCCGAGAGCAGCCGCTTCGCGCCGACCCTCAAGCTCCACGACTACCAGCAAAACCGCAACCTGGAAGGCCTCGGCCCGCTGGATCTGGTGATCGTCAGCTATGGCCTGCTGCAACAAGACAGCGCCGCCTTCACCGCTCAACACTGGACCAGCGTGGTACTGGACGAAGCCCAGGCGATTAAAAACGCCCAGACCAAACGCTCCCAGGCGGCCATGGGCCTGCAGGCCGACTTCCGCCTGATCGCCACCGGCACCCCGCTGGAAAACCACCTGGGCGAGCTGTGGAACCTGTTCCGCTTTATCAACCCTGGCCTGCTCGGCAGCCAGGACAGCTTTGCCCAGCGCTTCGCTAACCCCATCGAGCAGGGCGATGCCGGCGCGCGGCGGGCACTCAAAGCACTGATCCAGCCGTTTATCCTACGCCGCCTGAAAAGCCAGGTGCTCGACGAGCTGCCGGCGCGCACCGAAATCACCTACAAGGTGCCGCTCTCCGCCGACGAAGTGCACCAGTACGAAGCCCTGCGCCAGCAGGCAGTGGAGAGCATCAACCAGCTCGACCCGGATGCTGGCAAGCCTTTCCAGGTTCTGGCAGAGATCACCCGCCTGCGACGTTTCTGCTGCCACCCTTCACTGGTGTTACCCGGCAGCACGCTGGCGGGCAGCAAACTGCAAGCCTTCGGGGAGATCGTCACTGAGCTGCTGGAGAACCGCCACAAGGCCCTGGTATTCAGCCAGTTCGTCGACCACCTGAGCATCGTCCGTGCTTGGCTCGATGAGCAGGGCATCAGCTATCAATACCTTGATGGGGCCACCCCGGCCAAAGAGCGACAGAAGCGGGTCAATGCCTTCCAGGCCGGCGAGGGCGACATCTTCCTGATCAGTCTCAAGGCCGGCGGCAGCGGCCTCAACCTCACCGCCGCCGATTACGTGATCCACCTCGACCCGTGGTGGAACCCCGCCGTGGAAGACCAAGCCAGCGACCGCGCCCACCGCATGGGCCAACAACGCCCGGTGACCATCTACCGCCTGGTCACGGAAAACACCATCGAAGAACAAATCGTCGCCCTGCACGGCCGCAAACGCGACCTCGCCGACAGCCTGCTGGAAGGCGGCGAAATAAGCGCCAAGGTAGATGCTGATGCGCTGCTTGGCTTGCTCAAGGGGGAATGAGGACAAACGGCATGTAGTGCATCCATCTGGTCAGCGCTATCCACATCATTTCAATTACCAGCCTGCTTGGCCCTGCAGTATCTGCAAGACCAGCAGCGTCGAGTGACGCGGATAACTCTTTTCTGGCCTGCGACTTGCCATGCACACCAGATCCGACTTAAATCACTGAGTAAATTTACTCAGTGATTTAACTATGCCTTTCGAGCGCTCTCAGTCTGACCTTCTGCACCAACGCCTGGGGGAGGTTCCAAACTTCATCATCGTGGTCGCCGGCCCGCGCCAAGTAGGCAAAAGCACCCTGGTCAGAACTGTTCTGCTCCGCTATCCACACAGCTTCGTGGCCACGGATCAGCCGCTTGATACCCAGAGCTTTGGGGGAGATGCCAGCAGCGCCTATGGTATTGCGGGGGAAGCCCCCACAAGCGAATGGATCGTCCAGCACTGGTTGCGCGCCCGCGCCGAAGCCAAGGCGCTGCCGGAGGGCCAGACGTACGTTCTGGCCATGGACGAAATCCAGAAGATCCCGCGCTGGTCAGAGGTCGTCAAAGGCCTATGGGACGCCGACCGCGCCGCCGGGCTCAATCTGCATGTAATCCTGCTGGGCTCATCGCCCTGGCTGATGCAAAAGGGGCTGACCGAAAGCCTGGCCGGACGCTTCGAGACCATCGCCATGAGCCATTGGTCTTATGCCGAGATGCAGGAAGCCTTCGATCTATCCCTGGACGAATATCTGTATTTCGGTGGCTACCCCGGCAGCGCCCGACTGATCAACGATGAGCCGCGCTGGCGAAACTACATTCGCGGCACCCTGATCCACCCGAACATTGAGCGAGACATCCTGCAGATGACCCGCGTGGATAAGCCGGCCTTGCTGAAGAACCTGTTCGAGCTCAGCTGCAACTACTCCGGCCAGATCATTTCCTACACCAAGCTCATGGGCCAACTGCAGGATGCCGGCAATACCGTGACCCTCGCCCATTACCTCAACCTGCTGGGGCATGCTGGCCTGCTCCAAGGCCTCAGCAAATATGCCGGCGAACAACACCGCCAGCGCAGCTCAAGCCCCAAACTCAACGCCCTCAATACCTCACTGATCTCGGCATTAAGTGGCTACAGCTTCGCCGAGGCCCAAGCCGACCGCTCACATTGGGGCAGGCTGGTGGAAAGCGCTGTAGGCGCTCACCTATGCAATAGCGCCGGCGATAACTGCCAGGTGCAGTACTGGCGCGAAAGCCCGGACGAAGTCGACTTCATCCTGCACGACGGCAAGCGCCTGCTGGCCATTGAGGTCAAGAGCGGCAAGACGTTCGCCAAGCCCAAAGGACTGGAACGCTTCAGCAGCCACTACCCCCACGCGCGCGCACTGATCGTCGGCGAGGGCGGCGTCTCTCTGGCCGAATTTCTCTCCTATCCGACCAGCCATTGGCTGGAATAGCGATGAAATCCGTAGTCCGTCAGGTACGCCCCCTTCACAACGATGAAGAAAGAGCGCAAGCAGAACAACCGCTGAGCGATTTCCGCCAGACGCCCGCCTGGGTGTTACTCGGCGAGCCGGGTGCCGGTAAAAGCGAAGCGCTGAAAATGGAAGCCAAAGAGACGGGCGGCGAATTCCTCACGGCCAGTACTTTTATCAACAGTCACCCCATACCACCACACTGGCGCGGTAAAACGCTGTTCATTGATGCCATGGATGAGGCCCGTGCTTCTGGTACAGATAGCCTGGCACTACGCATCGCCAATCAGTTGCGTCAGCTTGATTGCCCTGCGTTCCGCCTATCTTGCCGAGCGGCCGACTGGCTCGGCTCGATGGACAAAGCCGATCTGCAGACCCTGAGCCCGGATGGCAAGCTGCTTACCCTGCAACTCTCACCTCTGACAGATAGCGATATCCGCGAGATCCTACAGCTTAACCATGGGGTGGCAGATCCAGATGTTTTCGTGGCACTGGCTGAGCGACACGGCATCAAACCGCTGCTGAACAATCCCCAGACGCTAGGTCTTATTGCCAAGGCAATCCGGGCAGAGCAGTGGCCCAAAAGCAGGGAGGAGGTTTACCAACTCTCTTGCGAGAAGCTCGCTCATGAAAACGACCGTCGCCACCGCAGCCACAAGAGAAACAATGCTGTTGATGACAAGACAATCATGCAGGCCGCCGGGCAACTCTTTGCCACCCTGCTGCTGGCAGGCAAGAGCGGTATTGCACGGGATGAAGAAGCTGGCAACGACGAATTCCCCACTGTCCAACAGCTATCGCCAGAAGATTCGACAGCCGCCGAGCGTGCCCTGCAAAGCAGTCTGTTTATTCTTTCAGGCCAAAATAATGATGAACAACTAATCCCCTGTCACCGTAGCGTGGCCGAATACCTGGCTGCCGCCTGGCTGGCTAACAAGCTCGACAAACACCTGCTTCCTCTAGGACGTCTACTTAACCTGCTACTTGGCTATGACGGTGGCGTAGTGGCCGATCTACGGGGCTTGTTCGCCTGGTTGGCGCAATGCAGCGTAACTGCCAGGCACAGGTTGATCGATATCGACCCCTTGGGCATCGTGCTCTACGGCGATGCCTGCCCTTTTGTCGAGGCAGACAAACGCCTTTTGCTGCAAGCCTTACGCAAACAGGCCGAAGCCTTTCCGGGTTTTCGCTGGCACCTGCACCATGACCAGGAAGCGTTCGGCGCATTGGCTGATCCAGAACTGGACGACGACTTCCGCGCCATTCTGCAAAACAAAAATCGCGATGAGGCCGCCCTGTCGCATATGGATTGTGTGCTGGAAATCCTCCAGCACGGCGCAGCCATGCCTGAATTGGCAGAGACGCTGCTATCGGTAATCAAAGATGCCAGCTTATGGCTAAGGCTTCGCAGTGGAGCTTTGAAAGCATGGTTCAAACTCTGTAGTCCTACCGATGCCAAAGGTCTTTTGGTAGATATTCACACGAACCAGGTAGAGGACCCTGATGATGAACTTCTTGGCAGGCTTCTAATTCATTTATACCCAGACTACCTTGAAGCTGATGAGCTCCTGCAATACCTACACCCGGCCAAAGAAGCAAGTATGGTTGGGCACTACCGGTTCTTCTGGAAATATGAGTTAGAAAAAACTGCACCTGATCATCACTTAAAAGCGCTTTTAAATGGTTTTGCACATCGAATAAATGCTCAATGCGATGAGTACGAAGATGAAGAGCAGCCTGTAGCACTAAGCTCGTTAGTCGCTAAAGTTCTAGCGAGATGGGGCGACGCAGCCTCTAATGCTGAGTTGTTCACATGGTTGGGCGTAGGCCGTAATACAGATCCCTATGTTATTCAGAACGACGACTCTATCCCCCAAATTAGAGATTGGCTTGCAAAGCACCCAGATCGATATAAGGGTGTACTCGCCATTTGCATTGAACGGGAATCTACTCAGCCTCTGCACTCGCCACGCTTTTACGGTAGCGAACCACCTGCGGACATAGGCATGTGGCACTTGGAGATGGCCTCTTCTACGGACGAAGTCATATCACGCCGGCATCTGCTAAATGCTGTAGAGGCCCTTCAGTTTCAGCGGGGCTCCCAAGGCTTATCGCTAGAGGCGTTTGCAGAATGGATGTGTCAAAACCCCACACGCGCACCTTGGTTGGAGAAATATCTCTATTGGGAAATTCCCGAGTGGCGCCTGAAAAACTCAGCCAGAAAACTACAAAAGCAACAGAAGGCAGCAGAGGATAGGCACCGACGCGCTATCGAAGCGGCTCCCCATCTGCCCAAAATTGCCTCAGGTGCAGCTCCGGCACATGTGCTCGATCACCTCTCTGGCGTTTGGCTAAACCATTTCTCCGACATCCACGGAGAAACCATTAGCGAACGCTTCGCCAATTACAGCGATCTTGGCAACCGCCTGATGTACGCTGCAGAGTCTGGCTTCAAACTCAGCCTGCAACGAACCGATCTGCCGAGCGCTGATGAAATCATCGCGCTCTATTTAAAAAAGCAGCGTTACAGGATCAGTCAGGCCTGCCTGCTCGGCTTACAGCTCTTGTGGGAAGAAGACTCAGCTCAGGTTTTGGCGTTACCTGACACGCTTACCGAACAACTATTGGCTTTCCGGATTTCCACTGTTCATCTGGAGCTGCAGGAGTGGCTTGCCCAAACCGCCCGACAGCGGCCTGCACTGTTTGCCAACCTGCTCATCCGCTACGCCACCGCCGCACTCAAGCAAGGTGATACGTCGCTTGAGATGGTTTACCTGATCAGCCAAAGCGATGCATTCGATCAGGTTGCAGCACTCGCTGCTCCCGAGATACTGAAGAGTTTTCCGTTGCGCGCGAAAAAAGAACAACTGAGCACCCTTGAGCGACTGCTGGAGGTCCTACATGCCAAGGCCGCAGCTCAATTAAAACCTCTGGTTGAACACAAGCTCACGCTGAAAGGCATGGACAGTGCACAAAAAACCCTCTGGTATAGCCTTGCATTGCTGCTGGAGCCGGAGCGCTACGAGAAACAACTCTGGCTTCATATTGGCAAGTCCAATACCCGTGCTGCGCTGGCCGCAGAATATCTCTGTGAAAGGCGAACCAGCCGAATACGTAGTTCAACGATCCCCGAATACACACTGGGCCGCTTGGTCGAACTCATCACACCCAGCGCCGACTTCGAAAGAGCGAGTGGTTTCGTCAGCGAATCAATGCAACGCGCCGATCAGGTACGCAGCATGATCGACATGCTTGGCGCCAGCACCACGCCCGAAGCGGAGAAAATTCTCCAGCAGTTGCTTGAGCAGCCCGCGCTGCAGCAACTGCGCTACAAGATTCAAGACACCTTGCACCAGCAACACAGTAAACGTCGCGAAGAGCAGTTCAGGTTTTCCACTGTCGAATCCGTAGCCAGCGTCCTCGCCAACCGAGCGCCAGCCGACAACGCAGACCTGGCAGCACTTTGCCTTGGCTATCTCGATGAGATCTCGCATGACTTAAGGCACGCTAATGATGACGGCTTGCACAAGTTCTGGATCGATTCATCGACGCCACAGGCTGAAAACCGTTGTCGTGATTATCTACTGACTGTTACACGCCCCCGGCTGAGTGCTCATGGCATTGGCATCAATCCAGAAGCTGATCACGCAGGCGACAAGCGTGCCGACCTTTACCTGGACTATCGCAATCAGCTCACTCTGCCCATCGAGATCAAGCGCGACAGCCACCGTGATCTCTGGAAGGCCTTGCGTAGCCAGTTGATAGCGCAATACACCAATGCACCTAAATCCCGAGGCTATGGAATATATCTGGTGCTCTGGTTCAACGACGCGAAACACCCAATGCCCGCCACTCTGGACGGCGGCAAGAAGCCCAAGTCCGCGCAAGAGTTGCAAGCCCGGCTCGAAGCCTTACTGAACGATGAGGAGCGCCAGCGTGTATTCGTACGGGTGCTGGATGTGAGTTGGCCGAGCTAAAGGTGATGTCGCCATTGCGTGTTGCTTAAGCCATAGATTGCGGCGAGCGGCAGTCCGTTGAAGCAAAGCGACGAAGCCCTGCGAAGCATGCCTCTGCCTGTTGGGCTTCGCTGCGCTCAACGCCAACCTACGCGCGTGCACGGCACCCACTACCCTTCGCACCTAACATCTAACGTGCATATAGACGGTCTAAAACCCTCAGCTCACGCCCATATAGCGCCCGGCGCGGTGGTTGATCGCCAGCACCATATTCAGCGCCAGCGCGCCGAGGATCGACAGCGCCACCTTGTCCAGCGGCACCACCATCACCGCGCCCATCACGATCAGCACATCAATGCTCATCTGCACCTTGCCGGCGCGCAGGCCGAAGCGCTCCTGCAGATACAACGCGAGGATATTCACCCCGCCGAGGCTGGCGCGATGGCGGAACAGCATCAGCAGTCCCAGCCCCATGGCAAAACCACCGAACAGCGCGGCATACACCACGTTCAGGTGGGTGAAGCCAATCCACTGCGGGGTCAACTCGGCCAACAGCGAGACCATCCCCACCGCGCAGAAGGTGCGCAACGTGAAGGGCCAGCCCATGCGCCAGATGGCCAAGGCGTAGAACGGCAGATTGATCAAAAAGAACACCAGGCCAAACGGCCAGCCGAGTAAATACTTCATCAAAAAGGCCAGCCCCACTGTGCCGCCAGTCAGCAGGCCGGCCTGGCTGTAAAGGGTGATCCCCAACGCAACCATGGCCGTGCCCATGAGCAGCGCCAGGCCATCTTCCCAAAGCGGGTGGCGGATAAAGATCGCGGCAATACGATCCGGCTCGGCGTGATCTGCGGATTCCGCGCTGACTCGGACACCCATTCCACGCACATCCGGACAGTGATTCCACGCTGATCCGGACACCCATTCCACGAGCATCCGGACACTGATTCCACAGCCATCCGGACACTTTCTGGCAGGCAGCTACGCAGGATTTATTCACTACCATTGGCCTCTTTTTCGAAGCAGAGAGGTCGTCGTGGAGCGTTTATCCATGCGTAAAATCCGTGAAGTGTTGCGCCTCAAGTTCGATTGCGGGCTGTCTGTCCGTAAGATCTCCCGCAGTCTGGGCATAGGTCACAGCAGTGCCGGTGATTACCTTTGCCGATTCACGGCCTGCGGCCTCTCCTGACCGCTCCCTACTGAGTTGTCCGACGCCGAGCTGGAGCGGCGCCTGTTCCCGCCACCGCCGGAGATCCCCTCTGAGCAACGACCAACTCCCGACTGGGCCTGGGTGCATGCCGAGCTGCGCCGACCAGGCGTGACCCTGGCGCTGCTCTGGCAGGAGTATCGGCTGGGCCAGCCACAGGGCTTCCAGTACAGCTGGTTCTGCGAGCACTACCGGGCCTGGGCCGGCAAGGTCGATGTGGTGATGCGCCAGGAGCACCGCGTCGGCGAAAAGCTGTTCGTCGACTACGCAGGTCAGACGATGCCGGTGATCGACCGTCACAGCGGCGAGATCCGCCAGGCGCAGGTATTCGTCGCGGTACTCGGTGCCTCCAGCTACACCTTCGCCGAGGCCACCTGGTCGCAGTAGTTGCCGGACTGGCTGGGCTCCCATGCCCGTTGCTTCGCCTTCCTCGGCGGGGTGCCGGAGATCGTGGTGCCGGACAACCTGCGCAGTGCGGTGAGCAAGGCCCATCGCTACGAACCGGACATCAACCCCAGCTACCGCGACTTGGCCGAGCACTATGGCGTGGCGGTGGTGCCGGCGCGGGCGCGTAAGCCCCGCGACAAGGCCAAGGCCGAGGTCGGCGTGCAGGTGGTCGAGCGCTGGATCCTCGCCGCCTTGCGCCATCGCCAGTTCTTCTCCCTGGACGAACTCAACCGGGCCATCGCCGTGCTGCTGGAGCGACTCAACCAACGGCCGTTCAAGAAGCTACCGGGCTCCCGCCAGGCGGCTTTCGACAGCCTGGATCGCCCGGCCCTGCGGCCTTTACCGGAGCAGCCCTACGTCTATGCCGAGTGGAAGAAGGCGCGGGTGCACATCGACTACCACGTCGAGGTCGATGGGCATTACTACTCGGTGCCCTACCAGTTGGTGAAGAAGCAGCTGGAGGTGCGTCTGACGGCGCGCACCGTGGAGTGCTTCCACGCCAACCAGCGGGTGGCCAGCCACGTACGCTCCCTGCACAAAGGCCGGCACAGCACGCAGACCGAGCACATGCCCAAGAGCCATCGCGAGCATGCCGAGTGGACGCCGCAACGGCTGATCCGCTGGGCCGAGCAGACCGGCCCGAACACCGCCGGGGTGATCGGCCACATCCTCGAACGGCGCGTGCATCCACAGCATGGCTACCGGGCCTGCCTGGGCATCCTGCGCCTGGGTAAGCACCACGGCGAAGAGCGGCTGGAAGCCGCCTGCCAACGCGCCCTGAGCCTCGGTGCCTGTAGCTACAAGAGCCTCGAATCGATCCTGCGCCAAGGCCTGGAAAACCTGCCGCTGACTCAACAGAACCTGCCCCTGCTACCGGACGACCATGCCAACCTGCGCGGCCCCGGCTACTACCACTGAACCCAAGGAACCCCACCATGCTGCCCCATCCAACCCTAGATAAGCTCCAGACCCTGCGCCTGCACGGCATGCTCAAAGCCCTCGCCGAACAACTGAAAACGCCCGACATCGACAGCCTGAGCTTCGAAGAACGCCTCGGCCTGCTGGTCGACCGCGAGCTGACCGAGCGCGACGACAAGCGCCTGAGCAGCCGCCTGCGCCAGGCCCGGCTCAAGCACAACGCCTGCCTCGAAGACATCGACTACCGCGCCCCGCGCGGGCTGGACAAGGCGCTGATCCTCCAGCTGAGCAGCGGTCTGTGGCTACGCGACGGCCTCAACCTGATCATCAACGGCCCGACCGGCGTCGGTAAGACCTGGCTGGCCTGCGCCCTGGCCCACCAGGCCTGCCGGGACGGCTACAGCGTGCGCTACCTGCGCCTACCGCGGCTGCTGGAAGAGCTGGGCCTGGCCCATGGCGACGGCCGCTTCGCCAAGCTGATGAGCGGCTACGCCAAGACCGACCTGCTGATCCTCGACGACTGGGGCCTGGCACCGTTCACCACCGAACAGCGCCGCGACATGCTGGAGCTGCTGGACGACCGCTACGGCCAACGCTCGACCATCGTGACCAGCCAGATGCCGGTGGACAACTGGCACGAACTGATCGGCGATCCAACCCTGGCCGACGCCATCCTCGACCGCCTGGTGCACAACGCCTACCGGATCAATTTGAAGGGCGAATCGATGCGCAAGCGGGCGAAGAAATTGACGACGCCGGGCACCTCAGACTAACAATGCATATCCTGCGTCGCTGCGCTCCGACTGCCTGTCCGGATGACCGTGGAACAGGTGTCCGGATCAGCGTGGGCTGAGTGTCCGAATGGCGTGGAATCCGCAGCGTGATCGGCATCAGCATCATGCATAAAGAACAACCTGTAGAGGTGGAACAGAAGTAAACGGCGTAGCGGCCTGGAAAAAGGCTACGTTAGTTATTGCATGCCATAGGTAGGTTGGCGTTGAGCGCAGCGAAGCCCAACAGGCATTGGCAGGGCCCATTGGGCCTAATCTTGGGCTTCATCTTGGGCCTAATCTTAGGCCTCATTGCCTCGCAACGCCCTATGCTAAATAGCCGCGAAAACGCCCGCCTTGGCGCACGTCAAGTCGGCGCTGGAAAGATCAGCCCGAACGGGCTATTTGCGATCCCACACTTCGAACACATACCCAGGCGCTTCCTGCCCCGGCGCATGCTCGATGGCCGAGGACAAGTGCCAGTCAACCTCGGCAAACTCGGGGAAATAGGCATCGCCCTGGGGGCTGATGCCGACGCGGGTCAGGTACAAGCGCTCAGCCTGGGCCAGGCCCAGCTCGTACAACTGCGCACCGCCAATCAGCATCAGCTCTTCGGCATCCTCTTCACGGGCCCAGGCATTAGCACACTCAATCGCGGCTTCGAGACTGCCAAACACTTCTGCGCCCTCCAGCAGCAAACCGGGCTGACGGCTGACCACCAGATTAAGCCGGCCCGGTAAGGGCCGACCGAGAGAATCCCAGGTCTTGCGACCCATGATTATTGGCTTGCCCAAGGTCAGTGCCTTGAAGTGCTTAAGGTCTGCCGGCAAGTGCCAGGGCAAATGATTATCGCGGCCGATCACGCGGTTTTCTGCGAGGGCGGCGATCAGGCTGAGGGGGAGAGTCTTGTTCATGGCCGCGAGCATAACAGAGGCTTAGCGCACCTCGCAGCCCACCTTTGGCGCTGCCAACCCGCGCACAGGTTCGGGCATTGTCATGCGGCGGTTGCCAGGCTGTCGTCGAACCGTCACCGTTAGCCAGGCAGGCTTACACTTCCACCCCGCGCAAGGAGACGCCGCCATGTACCAAACATTCCGCACCCTGTTCTGCGCCAGCTTACTGGCTCCACTATTGGCCATCACCAGTCCGGCCCAGGCCGACAGCGTACAGGCCGCCATCGACTGGGCCCGGCAGCAGCCGCAAAGCCACCACGGCAAGCCCAGAGGCGACGCCAAACCACTGATCATCGCCCACCGAGGCGCCAGCGGTTATGTGCCTGAGCACACATTGGCGGCCTACGCACTGGCAGTCCTGCAAGGTGCCGACTATATCGAGACGGACCTGGTGATGAGCAAAGACGGCCAACTCGTCGCCCGCCACGACAACCAGTTGGACCTGACCACCGATGTTGCCCAACGTCCCGAATTCGCCAACCGCCAGCGCACCCAGACGGTCGATGGCGTGAGCCTCAACGGCTGGTTCAGCGAAGACTTTACCCTTGCTGAACTGAAAACCCTGCGCGCCATCGAGCGCATCCCGCAGATTCGTCCAGGCAACGCCCGCCTGGACGGCAGCTTCAGCATCCCCACCCTGCAGGAAATCATCGACCTGGTGAAAAGCCTGCAACTGAGCCAGCAGCGAGTAATCGGCCTGTACCCGGAAACCAAGCACCCGACTCACTTCCAGCAACTCGGCCTGGGCCTGGAGAAACCGCTGGTCAAACTACTGAAGAAAAACGGCTATAACAGCGCCAAGGCACCGGTGTATATCCAGTCCTTCGAGGTCGAGAACCTCAAGGCCCTGCGCCGCATGACACCGCTGCGCCTGGTGCAGCTGCTGTGGGTCGAAGGCCAGCCCTATGACCAACACGTGCTGGGCAGCGACCTGAGCTATGCGCAAATGACCACGCCCGCAGGCCTCGCCGCCATTGCCCGTTATGCCGCTGGTATCGGCCCGGAAAAAGGCCAGATCATCCCCCGCGACGCCAACGGCAATCTGACCAGCGCCACGACTCTGGTACGCGACGCCCACGCCGCAGGGCTCAAGGTGCACCCTTACACCTTCCGCGCGGAAAACAACTTTCTCCCGGCCAACCTGCGTAATGGCAGCGACCCACAGGCACGCGGCGATAGCGCGGCAGAAATTCAGCTGTTTCTCGATGCAGGCATCGACGGCCTGTTTATCGACCAGCCGGACATCGCCGTGCGCTTACGCGCAAAGCCTTGAAGCAGAGCGGATTTAGCCCTACACGGCGGCAGCGGTTATGCTCAACCCCTGACCTGATCGATGAGACGCCGTGTGACCGCCACCACCCCCAACACGCTGCACCGCCTCTGGCTAACTGAAACCATCCGCCTGCGCGAGGAACATGCCGGCCCGCTGGAAGACAGCGAAGCTAACCGCCGCGCCCAGACCCAGGGGGGCGCACTCGACGAACGTATCCAGACCCGCGCCTGGCTGCTCGCCGAACGCGATGGCCAGGTGCACGCGCTGCAGCATTGGTTACAAGGCGCACGCCTGGCCGGACTGTTTCTAGTGCTGTTGGCCATTCTTAGCGGCAGCGGCCTGGCGGTGGCAGCGCTGGGAGATGGCCTGCGCCCGGTCAATGTGTTCTGGGCCCTGGGCAGCCTGCTCGGGCTGAACCTGCTTCTACTGCTGGGCTGGGCGCTGGGCCTGTTGCTAAGCCGCGACAGCGCAGGTGTTCTCGGCCATCTGTGGTTGTGGCTGAGCGCCAAACTTGCCCGCGATGCCCAGGCCGCGCAACTGGCGCCGGCCCTGCTGTTGATGTTGCAACGCCAACGCCTTAGCCGCTGGGGCCTGGGCGTGCTGGTGCAGGGCTTTTGGCTGCTGACCCTGCTGACTGCGCTGCTGACCCTGCTGGCCCTGCTGACCACCCGCCGTTACGGCTTTGTCTGGGAGAGCACCCTCCTCGGTGCCGATACTTTCGTTGCCATCACCAATGCCCTGAGCGTGCTGCCACGGGCGTTGGGCTTCAGCGCGCCAACGGTAGCCATGATCCACGCCAGCACCAGTGATGTGTACAACACTGAACTGGTGCGCCAGAGCTGGGCCGTCTGGCTGATTGGTGCAGTGCTGATCTACGGCGTACTGCCACGCCTGGGCCTGCTGCTGCTCTGCCTATGGCGTTGGCGCCGGGGCTGTGCGGCGCTCAGCCTGGACCTCAGCCTGCCCGGCTACAGCCTGTTGCGCGAACGCCTACAACCGAGCAGCGAGCGCCTCGGCGTATGCGATGCCGCCCCAGCGCAGCTGCATCAACCGCAAGCCGGCAGCCTTACCGAAGGCAGCCAGGGCGCGCTGCTGGTCGCTATCGAGCTGGACCCACAGCGCAGCTGGCCACCTGTTTTGCCCAAAGGCATCGGCGATGCCGGGGTGATCGACAGCCGCGAGCAGCGCAACCAGTTGCTCGACCAGCTCAATCGCTTCCCACCGGCACGCCTGCTGATTGCCTGCGACCCACGCCGCTCGCCGGATCGCGGCAGCCTGGCGCTGCTTGGCGAACTGGCGCGCAGCGCAGCCGCCACGCGTATCTGGCTGCTACCCCCACCACCCGGCGAAGCGCTGGACAGCGCGCGTTTGGGCGACTGGCATAGGGCATTGGAACAGTTGCAACTGCCTTATAGCGACAGCGCGCCGTTCAGTTGGCTGGAGCATGGCCATGACTAAACCCGTAGCCCGGATGCAATCCGGGGACTATCAACAACGCGAAGCAAGCTCCCGGATTTCATCCGGGCTACGAGAGGCAATGTGAGCCATCCACTCAAACTCGCCGTGGTCGGCCACACCAATGTCGGCAAAACCTCACTGTTGCGCACCCTGACCCGTGATGTCGGCTTTGGCGAGGTATCCCACCGCCCCAGCACCACCCGCCACGTCGAGGGCGCGCGGCTATCGGTGGACGGCCAGGCGCTGCTGGAGCTGTACGACACCCCCGGCCTGGAAGACGCTATCGCCCTGCTCGACTATCTGGAACGCCTGGATCGCCCCGGCGAACGCCTGGACGGCCCGGCTCGGCTGGCGCGCTTTCTCGATGGCAGCGAAGCGCGCCAGCGTTTCGAGCAGGAAGCCAAGGTGCTGCGCCAACTGCAAGCCTCAGGCGCCGGCCTGTACGTGATCGACGCACGCGAGCCGGTGCTGGCCAAATACCGTGATGAGCTGGCCGTGCTGAGCATGTGCGGCCGGCCGCTGCTGCCTGTGCTCAACTTCGTCAGCAGCAGCCAGCACCGCGAGCAGGACTGGCGCGACGCCCTGGCGCGTCTGGGCTTACATGCTCTGGTGTGTTTCGACAGCGTCGCGCCGCCGCTGGATGGCGAACGCCGCCTGTACGACAGCCTGGCGCTGCTGCAGGAAAAGGCCCGCCCGCAACTGCAACGGCTGATTGACGATCACCAGGCACAACGCCAATTGCGCAAAAGCAGCGCCGCGCGATTGATCGCCGAACTGCTGCTGGACTGCGCCGCCTGCCGCCGTAGCGTTGCGGCGCAAGCCGTACTGGAACAGGGCGCCATCCGCGAGCTGCACCAGGCCATTCGCCAGCGTGAACAACGCTGTGTGGAAGCCCTGCTGCGCCTGTATGCCTTCCGCCAGGACGACGCCAAAGCCAGTGACCTGCCGCTGCTCGACGGCCGCTGGGGCGATGATCTGTTCAACCCGGAAACTCTAAAACAACTCGGCGTCAAAGTCGGTGGCGGCATGGCCGCTGGCGCGGCCACCGGCGTCGGCGTCGATCTGCTGGTCGGCGGCATTACCCTCGGCGCAGCAGCACTGATCGGTGCGGTGATTGGCGGCAGCGCGCAGACCCTGCGCGGCTATGGCGCGCGGCTGAAAGGCAAACTCAAGGGCCAACGCGAGCTTACCGTGGATGACGCCGTATTACGCCTGCTCGCCCTGCGCCAGCAACTGCTACTGCAAGCCCTGGAAGCACGCGGCCACGCCGCCGTCGAGGCCATCAACCTGAGCACCCCGCATGACGCCAGCTGGCGCGAAGGCAAACTGCCGGACGCCCTGCAAAAAGCCCGCGCCCACCCCGAATGGTCATCGCTTAACCCCGGCGCACAACTGGAAGACAGCGAACGCCAGGAGCAGGTGCAGCGGTTGGCAGCGGAGTTGTCGTAGCCCGGATGAAATCCGGGGGGGGGTTAACCGACGATAAACGCCCCGGATTGCATCCGGGCTACTGTTTGGGCCGGGTTACACCGCCACAGGCGCCGGAATATGCGGATGCGCCTGGTAGCCAACCAGTTCGAAGTCTTCGAACGTGAACGCCAGCAGGTCTTTCACCTCGGGGTTGAGCTTCATCACCGGCAGCGGCAGCGGCTCGCGGGAGAGCTGCAGATCAGTCTGCTCAAGATGGTTGGCGTACAGGTGGCAGTCGCCGCCGGTCCAGATGAAATCACCTGGCTGCAGGCCGCAGACCTGGGCAACCATCAAGGTCAGTAGCGCGTAGCTGGCGATGTTGAAGGGCACGCCCAAAAATATGTCCGCCGAACGCTGATACAACTGGCAGCTGAGCTTGCCGTCGGCGACATAGAACTGGAACAGCGCGTGACACGGCGGCAGGGCCATCTGCTCGACCAGCGCCGGGTTCCAGGCGGAGACGATCAGGCGGCGCGAGTCCGGGTTCTTTTTGATCATCTCGATCAGCTTGCTGATCTGATCAATCGACTCGCCGTTCGGCGCCGGCCAGCTGCGCCACTGGTAACCGTACACCGGGCCGAGGTCGCCGTTTTCGTCGGCCCACTCGTCCCAGATGCGCACGCCGTTGTCCTTCAGGTACTTGATGTTGGTGTCGCCCTGGAGAAACCACAGCAACTCGTGAATGATGGATTTGAGGTGGCACTTCTTGGTGGTCACCAGCGGGAAGCCGTCAGCCAGGTTGAAGCGCATCTGGTGGGCGAAAATGCTGTAAGTGCCGGTGCCGGTGCGGTCCTGTTTGAACGTGCCGGTCTCGCGCACCAGGCGCATCAGGTCGAGGTACTGTTTCATTGCACGGCCTCCTGCGCCGCCTGGCGTTTGTAGGCATAGGCGATCAGGCCCAGGCCGCCGAGCACCATCGGTACGCAGAGTACCTGGCCCATGGTCAGCCAGCCGCCCGCCAGGTAACCGAGCTGGGCATCCGGCACACGGACGAATTCGACGATAAAGCGGAAGATGCCGTAGCACATGGCAAACATGCCGGACACCGCCATGGTCGGGCGTGGTTTGCGCGAGTAGAACCAGAGGATGGCAAACAGCGCCACGCCTTCCAGGGCGAACTGGTACAGCTGCGAGGGGTGCCGCGCCAGTTGCTGCGGGTCGGTGGGAAAGATCATCGCCCACGGCACGTCAGTGGCCTTGCCCCACAACTCGGCGTTGATAAAGTTGCCGATGCGCCCGGCGCCCAGGCCAATCGGCACCAACGGCGCGATAAAGTCCATCAGCTCGAAGAAGCTCTTGTTGTTGCGCTTGCCGAACCACCAGGTGGCCAGCATCACGCCGATCAGCCCGCCGTGGAACGACATGCCGCCTTCCCAGATGCGCAGCATGCGCACCGGCTCGGCGATATAAGCAGCCAGATCGTAGAACAGTACATAACCCAGACGACCACCGAGAATCACGCCCATGGCGACCCAGAAAACCAGGTCGGAGAGCTTTTCCTTGTTCCAGGTTGGCGCGAAGGCGTTAACCCGGCGCGAGGCCAGCCACCAGGCACCGCCGATGCCGATCAGGTACATCAAGCCGTACCAATGGATTTTCAGCGGGCCAAGGGCCAGTGCAACCGGGTCAATCTGCGGGTAAGGCAGCATTTCAGTTCCTCAGATCAGAAAACTCAGGCCCACGCTAAACAGCAGCAGGGCAAACAGACGTTTAAGCAGGCGCGGTGACAGCTTGTGCGCCAGGCGCGCGCCGACACGGGCAAAGTACATGCTGGGAATGGCGATCCCCAACAGCGCTGGCAGGTAGACAAAGCCCAGGCTCCACTCCGGCAGCGCGGGCTTATCCCAGCCCAGCCAGATAAAACTCAGGGCACTGGCCAGGGCAATCGGTAGACCGCAGGCCGAAGACGTGGCCACCGCCTGCTGCATGGGTACGCTACGCCAGGTCAGGAACGGCACCGTCAGCGAGCCGCCACCAATCCCGAAAATCGCCGAAGCCCAGCCGATCACGCCACCGGCCAGGGTCAGTGCCGGCTTGCCTGGGACAGTGCGGCTGGCTTTGGGTTTCAGTTCCAGGGCCATCTGCACCGCGATAATGATCGCGAATACACCGATGATCTTCTGCAGCAGCGGCCCCTGAATCGCCGCTGCGGTCATTGCGCCCAGCCCGGCACCGAGCAGAATGCCCAGGGTCATCCAGGCAAATACCGGCCACAACACGGCACCTTTACGCTGGTGTTCGATTACTGAGTTGACCGAGGTGAAGATGATGGTCGCCAGCGACGTGCCCACCGCCAGGTGCGTCAGAATCAACGGATCAAAGCCCTGGGCGGCAAAACTCAGCACCAGCACTGGCACGATGATAATGCCGCCGCCCACACCAAATAACCCGGCAAGCGTTCCAGCGGCAGCCCCCAGGGCCAAATACAGCAGCAGTTCCATCAGCACCCCCGCAAACAATCCGGCATGGTAACGGATGCACAGGGCCGGACTCTACTTTGGGCGATGGATGTCCGCTCAGGCTTTGCGTAAAGTGCCAGCATCGCTTGTGGAATAGACCAGCATGCGCCCGACCCTGTACCTGAAGCTGAGCTGTAACCAGATGCACCTGACGCATCTGCAAAGTGGCCGCGCGCTGCACCTGCAGGCTGATCCGGCGTTCAGCAACCAACGCCTGCTGGTGGCGGATTTTGCTGCGGCGCAGCAACTGCTGCAGCGCGGCATTGATGAACTGCTGCACAAGCGCTTTCTGCGTCTGAGCCGCCCACCGCAACTGCTGATTCAACCGCTGGAGCGCCTGGAAGGTGGTCTGTCGCAAGTCGAGGAACGCATTCTGCTGGAACTCGGCCTCGGCTGCGGCGCGCGCAAGGTACGCCTGCACCTGGGCCACGAACTGGACAGCGCCGGCGTGCTGGCGAAGTTAAGGAGCTAATCCATGTGCCTGATCGTCCTGGCCTGGCGACCGGGCCATGCCCAGCCGTTGCTGCTGGCCGCCAACCGTGATGAGTTCTACGAGCGCCCCAGCCAGCCCCTGGCCGAATGGCCCGATGTACCCGGAGTGATTGCCGGGCGCGACCTGCAGGCCGGCGGCACCTGGCTGGGCGTCGGCCCCAACGGGCGCTTTGCCGCCCTGACCAATATTCGCGACCCCGGCCAGGCTCAAGGCGGCCGCTCACGGGGCGAGCTGCCAGTGGCCTTTCTTTCCGGTAGCCACAGCGTCGAGGGTTTTCTGCATAACCTGAACGAGCAGCGCCGGCATTACAGCGGCTTTAATCTGCTACTGGGTGACAGTCAGCAGCTCTGGCATTTCAACTCCCTGACAGGACGCGCCACGCCATTGGCCGAAGGCGTGCACGGCCTGTCGAATGCCGACCTGGATACGCCCTGGCCCAAGCTGCAGCGGGCCAAACAGGCACTGCACAACGGCTTGCATGAGCCACAACCACAGATGCTGTTCAAGCTGCTGGTCGACCCCACGCGCGCAGCGGACGCTGAACTGCCACAAACCGGCATCGGCCTGACTGGCGAGCGCCTGCTTTCAAGCGTGTTTATTGCCAGCAACACTTATGGCACCCGCGCCAGCACCGCCTTGATCGTCAATGCCGACGGCAGCCGCGTGCTGGCCGAGCGCACGTTCGGCAGCAATGGCTGTTGTCTGGGCGAAGTGGTTTTGCAGTGTTGAGGCAGTTCAGTCGCGTCAGGCGGGCTCGCTAAACCCATCAAGGGCAAACAGCGGCGAGGCAATCGTCGGATCGTCGGCATCGGCAACCAGCAGCGGTCGACCATCGGCCTGGAAGGCCAGTCCCTCGATCTTCACCACCGGCGCCAGGCGGCTCAGCTCGACGATGCTCAACTGCGCATCCAACTGTCCAAGCACGCTGCCGACGCAGGCACCGTCCAGGTAGCTGGAATCGGTAGCCTCCGCCGTGGCCGTGAAATACAACGCGCCACTGGGCGTCACACTGAGGTCGGTCAGGCTTAACGGTACGCCGTCCAGCTCGGGCAATTGCAACGGCACAATGCGCTGCAGCGCGGCGGCACTTAGCTGTCCGTCCTGCAGATCACGCAGCACCTGGGGCAAGTCGAGCAACACCAGGGCATTTTCCCGACCACGGCCATTGCCGCGTTGTGCCAGCAGCAACTGCTGGCAATAGACCACGCTGCCTTCGATATTCAGGTCCTGAAAGTGCTCCGCGAGCGCCTGATACAAGGGACTGAGATCGATAACGCGCACGTTGCCCGCCTCAACCAGGCAACCGCGACAGCGGCGCTTGGTCGAACCCGAGCCCAGCGCCAACAGGCGCTCATCAGGCAATAGCAACAAGGCTTCGAAATCCGGCTTAAGGCGCTTGCGCGGTTTGGCATCGGCGGGCAACTCGCCCGGCAACAGGGTTATCTCGGCCTGCAAGTCACCGCTCAGGCTGTAGCGTTGCAGCACCAACGCATCGTCGGCCAGCACCCACACACTCTGCCCCTGACGCACCAGCGCACTGGCTGCCGACAGGCGCAGGGTGGCCAGTTGGCGCAAGGCCAGAGGGTGATCGATAAGGCTCAGCACGAGCGGCGTGCGCTCACGCCTGGATGTCCGACGCAGGATTGATCATGCGGCCCAGGCCGAGGTTGCGCAGGGCCAGTTGCAGGGTGCTGTGGATCACCTGCGGGCTGTCGATGGTCATGATCTGCGCCAGCAACTCCTGGGCCTTGCCCATGCTGATCTGGCGCAGCAACCACTTCACCTTAGGCAGGTTGGTGGCGTTCATCGACAGGCCATCAAACCCCAGGGCCATCAGCAACACGGCGCATGCCGGATCACCGGCCATTTCACCGCAGATGCTCACCGGCTTGCCTTCGGCATGAGCGCCATCGACCACGATACGCAGCGCTTGCAGCACGGCAGGATGGAGGAAGTCGTAGAGATCGGCGACGCGCGGATTGTTCCGGTCCACGGCCAACAGATATTGGGTCAGGTCATTCGAGCCGACCGAGAGGAAGTCGACTTGGCGGGCGAGTTCACGCACCTGATAAACCGCCGCCGGAATTTCAATCATTACACCAACCGGTGGCAGCGGCACATCGGTGCCTTCATCGCGCACTTCACCCCAGGCGCGGTGAATCAGGTGCAGTGCCTCTTCCAACTCCTGAATCCCGGAAATCATCGGCAACAGGATGCGCAGGTTGTTCAAGCCTTCACTGGCCTTGAGCATGGCGCGGGTCTGCACCAGGAAGATTTCCGGGTGGTCGAGGGTCACGCGAATGCCGCGCCAACCGAGGAAGGGGTTTTCTTCCTTGATCGGGAAATAGCTCAGCGCCTTGTCGCCGCCGATATCCAGGCTGCGCATGGTCACCGGCAGCGGGTGGAAGGCGGCCAGCTGTTCGCGATAAATCGCCAGCTGTTCCTTCTCGCTGGGGAAGCGTTCCTTGATCATAAATGGCACTTCGGTGCGGTACAGGCCAACACCTTCGGCCCCGCGCTCCTGGGCACGCTTTACATCAGCGAGCAGGCCGGTGTTGACCCATAGCGGCATGCGGTGGCCATCGAGGGTTTCGCACGGCAAGGCACGCAGCGCATCGAGGCCCTGGGCCAGCTGGCGCTCTTCCTCGACCACTTCTGCGTATTGCTTGCGCAACACTTCGCTGGGGTTG
The DNA here is from genome assembly GCF_056312395.1 of Pseudomonas sp. C7.1. Taxonomy (NCBI): domain Bacteria; kingdom Pseudomonadati; phylum Pseudomonadota; class Gammaproteobacteria; order Pseudomonadales; family Pseudomonadaceae; genus Pseudomonas; species Pseudomonas sp. C7.1. The sequence continues at coordinate 3,443,474 of NZ_JBWDTL010000003.1, forward strand.
GTGAACACCTCGCCGTGGTAGCCGTCGACGATCAGCTGAATGCCGTCGATCTTCGAGTACGGCAGGTCGACCACACCCATGACCGTGGGAATACCCATGGCGCGGGCAAAGATCGCCACATGGGAGTTACCCGAGCCCTGCACCGACACCAGGCCGACCAGCTTGCCTTCCGGTACCTCGCCCAGCATCGCCGGCGACAGCTCTTCGCTGACCAGAATGCAGTTGTCCGGGTAGACCAGGGTCTGCTGTCGCGCCTGCTGCAAATAGGCGAGCAAGCGCCGACCGAGGTCTTTGACGTCGCTGGCGCGCTCGCGCAGGTAGGCGTCGTCCATCAACTCGAAACGGTTGATGTGCTCGCCGATCACCTGACGCAGTGCACCCTGGGCCCACTGGCCGGTCCGGATGACCTTGACCACCTCGTTACCCAGGGCGGCGTCTTCCAGCATCATCAAATAGACGTCGAACAGCGCGCGCTCTTCGGGGCGCAGCTGGCTGGCCATCTTCGCCGAGAGCGCGCGCATGTCGCTGCGCACGCCTTCCAAGGCGCTAGTGAACAGCGCAAGCTCGGCGGCGATGTCATCGATAGTTTTATCCGGCACCACTTCCAGGTCAGCCGGCGGCAATACCACCACCGCCGTACCCACAGCCGCACCGGGCGAGCCCGGCACACCGACGAACTTGGCTTCCTGAATGCCCTTGCCTTGCCGCCCCAGACCACGGATCGAGCCCGTGGCCTCGGCGTGGGCGATAACCCCGGCGAGCTGGGCGCTCATGGTCACCAGAAAGGCTTCTTCACCCTCGTCGAACTGGCGACGTTCCTTCTGCTGGATCACCAACACGCCCATCACCTTGCGGTGGTGGATGATCGGCGACCCAAGAAAGGAGGCGTAGCGCTCCTCACCGGTTTCGGCAAAGTAGCGGTAGCGCGGGTGTTCGGAGGCGTTCTCCAGGTTCAGCGGCTCTTCGCGGGTCCCGACCAGGCCGACCAGGCCTTCGTTGGGAGCCATGCTGACCTTGCCAATGGAGCGCTTGTTCAAGCCCTCGGTGGCCATCAGCACAAAGCGATTGGTTTCCGGGTCCAGCAGGTAGACCGAGCACACCTGGCTGCCCATGGCCTCGCGCACTCGCTGCACGATAATGCCCAGCGCCGCCTTGAGGTCCTTGGCGGCATTTACTTCCTGGACAATCTTGCGCAGCGTATTGAGCATGCTTGGCTCTAGCCTGTGTCAGTCCCGCGCTAAAAGGCGCGGAGCGAGTTCCTTAAGGGCGCGACGATAAACCTCGCGCTTGAATGTCACCACCTGGCCCAACGGGTACCAATAACTGACCCAGCGCCAGCCGTCGAACTCCGGCTTGCCGGTCAGGTCCATGCGCACCCGATCTTCTGCGCCGGTCAAACGCAGGAGAAACCACTTCTGTTTCTGCCCGATGCACAGCGGTTGGCTGTGCGTGCGCACCAAGCGCTGAGGCAGACGATAACGCAACCAGCCCCGGGTGCAGGCGAGAATTTTCACATCCTGCTGTTCCAGGCCTACTTCTTCATTCAATTCGCGGTACAGCGCTTCTTCCGGCGACTCATGGTCATTGATCCCGCCTTGCGGGAACTGCCAAGCGTCCTGGTTTATCCGACGCGCCCACAGCACCTGGCCGACATCATTGGTCAGAATGATGCCGACATTGGGGCGAAAACCATCGGAATCGATCACGGCACACAACCTCGTAAACGCCTGAATTTAAGACATGCGGGCATTGTTCCACAAAGGCCGCGGCAGCAGCAACGCGAGCGGGGCGCGTAATAGGAATGACCTATAAAAGCCGTTATCCTCAGCGCCCTCAGACCCTTGCGATGATAGGTGCTCCCGTGCGTTTGGCTTTATTCGATCTCGACAACACCCTGCTCGGCGGCGACAGCGATCACGCCTGGGGTGATTACCTGTGTGAACGCGGCATCCTCGACGGCATCGCCTACAAGGCGCGCAACGATGCGTTCTATCAGGACTACCTGGCCGGCCAACTGAACATCACCGACTACCTGAATTTCAGCCTGGAAATTCTCGGCCGCACGGAAATGGTCCAACTGGAGCAGTGGCACCGCGAGTTTATGCGCGATTGCGTCGAGCCGATCATCCTCGCCAAGGGCGAAGCGCTGCTGGCCGAACACCGCGAAGCTGGCGACAAGCTGCTGATCATCACCGCCACCAACCGCTTCGTCACCGCGCCGATTGCCACGCGCCTGGGTGTCGACACCCTGCTGGCCACCGAATGCGAAATGGCGGACGACCGCTACACCGGGCGCACCACCGACGTGCCGTGCTTTAAGGAAGGCAAGGTCACCCGCCTTAACCGTTGGCTGGCAGACAGCGGCCTGAACCTCAACGACAGCTACTTCTACAGCGACTCCATGAACGACCTGCCGCTGCTGGAGCAAGTCACCCACCCCTTCGCCGTCGACCCCGATCCGAAACTGCGCACCGAGGCCGAAAAACGCGGCTGGCCGGTGATTTCGCTGCGCTAAGCCGCTGTATTGATGGGTATCGCTGCGCTCAACCCATATATGGACTCCTCCCGTTTTGCCAGTGAAATACACATCCAACGAACCTAGGTACGACTGCTTCCGTATATCCGGCTTCTGATAAGGCGTTGGGTGCCTTGAGCCATGATGAATATCCGCTCATGTGTTCCTGATCGCCCTAGCGGCCTTGGTTTACAGAGGGCCTGTGGGTAAAGCAGGTTTTACACATGCCGGCTCGACCGGTTCGTCATCACTGCATGTCACTGTGCAATCGTGGTGGATCTTCTACGGTGTCACTTCATTCCTGCTTGGGTACTTCAGGTTTACGCCTCAGCAGGTTGATAGTCTTCCCCCTTGCTGAGGATCGCCCAGATGATCCGGGCATTCTTGTTCGCCAAGGCGACCGTGGCGATATTTGTGTTGCGTCGACACTGCAACTGCTGCAGCCAGGTGCTGCGTCGATCCGTCTTTTCCTTACAGGTCTTCAGCACCGCACGAGCGCCATGGACCAATAACGTGCGCAGGTAACAGTCACCCTTTTTGCTGATGTGCCCCAGACGTTCTTTGCCGCCACTTGAATGCTGGCTCGGCACTAATCCCAGCCAGGCCGCGAACTGTCTGCCCGAACTGAACTGCCGTGCATCACCCACTGCAGACACCACGGCAGTCGCGCTGATCGGGCCAACGCCCTCCACCTGCAGCAAACGCTGGACACGCTCATCCGTCTTAACCTGACGGTGAAGCATGCCGTCCAGCTGTTTGATTCGCTCATCCTGTCCCTGCAGCTCATCACGCAAGAGCTCCAGCATTTCGTGCAGCTCGCCCGGTAATGTCTGGTGTTCGTCCAGCGCCTGCTGCAGCAACGCGCGGGTGGCCGCTATTCCCTGGCGACTCGCAACCAAACCGAACTCGCCAAGCAAGCCACGTATCTCGTTAACCAACGCTGTACGCGCCCTGATTAACCGGCTTCTGATCCGGTGCACCGACTGCCCAGCTTGCTGGTCGGCACTCTTCACCGCGACATAACGCATCGTGGGTCGGCTGGCAGCCTCGCAAATCGCCTCCGCGTCGTTGGCGTCGTTCTTACCACTCTTGACGTAGGGTTTGACGAACTGCGGCGCAATCAACCGCACTTCATGCCCCAACTTGCCTAGCTCGCGCGCCCAGTAATGCGAACTACCACAGGCCTCCATCGCCACCAGGCACGGCTCTTGTTGGCGGAAGAAATCCAGCATCTGTGAACGCTTGAGCTGCTTACGGCACTTCACCTGCTCGTGGCTATCGACGCCATGAACTTGAAAAACCTGTTTTGCCAAATCGATGCCGATTCGCTTAAGTTTCATGGTGACTCCTCCCTTCGTGGCTGTTTGGTTGTGACAACCTCAGTCTGGCGCATAGACGCCGTAGGAGGGAGGAGTCCATCTCATTGTCCTACGGCGCCAATAAAAACGCCGCCTGATCAGGCGGCGTTTTTATTGGGGTTCTTGCTCAGGCCGGTTTGGCGCCCATCAGGCCCATGATCACCAGCAGCAGCAACACAATCAGCCCCGCATAGCCGGCGCAAAAACCCAGCAGGCGTTTGGGAGCCGGCGCGCCATTCAGGGCTTGCCAGGCACTCAAGCGGCCCGCCAGCAACAAACCGGCCACCATCAGCACGCCGAACAGCACACTGCTGAACAACAGCCAGGTTTGGCTCAGCGGCAAACCGATAAGGTCAACCAGCAACCAACCGGTTACAGGCAGGCTCAGGGCCAGCAGGGCGAGCACTGGCATGCTGATCAGACGGGTGCGCTTGAGCTTGCGTTGCAGAACAGTGGCATCGCCACTGCGCGAAGCTTTCCAGAGCATAAACAGATGCACCAGCACGCCAACCAGCAAGAGGATGCCGGGCAACATGTGCAGCATTTTTAGCAGTGGGTAATGTTCCATCGATTCAGTCCTACCGGGTTTCCGGCTTATCCAAGAAAGAGTGTGTACGCCGGGTTATCGCTCTCATCCCAATAGGGATAGCCGATGGCTTCCAGCGCCGCCGGCACCAGATGACGCTCCGCTTGCGGCACTTGCAGGCCCGCCACTACGCGACCATCAGCAGCGCCGTGGTTGCGGTAGTGGAACATCGAGATGTTCCAGCGGCCACCGAGTTTTTGTAAGAAATTAAACAGCGCGCCCGGCCGCTCGGGAAACTCGAAGCGGTATACACATTCATCCGGCACCGCTGCCGCATGGCCGCCGACCATATGGCGGATATGCAGTTTGGCCAGTTCGTTATCGGTCAGGTCCAGTACCGGGAAGCCTTGATCACGCAGCCCTTGCACCAGCGCGGCACGCGGATCGCTGTCCGGATGGGTCTGCACGCCGACGAAGATGTGCGCGGCTTTATCTTCGTGGTAGCGGTAGTTGAACTCGGTGATCTGGCGTTTGCCGATAGCCTCGCAGAAGGCCTTGAAGCTGCCAGGCTGCTCGGGGATGGTCACGGCGATGATCGCTTCGCGCTTTTCTCCCAGCTCGGCACGCTCGGCGACATGGCGCAGGCGGTCGAAGTTGACGTTGGCCCCCGAGTCGATGCCGACCAGTACCTGGCCGCGGCAGCCTTCACGCTCTACATACTTCTTGATCCCGGCGACGCTGAGTGCGCCGGACGGCTCGGTGATTGAGCGGGTATCGTCGTAGATATCCTTGATCGCCGCACACATCTCGTCAGCGCTGACGGTGATCACCTCGTCGACATAGTCCTTGCAGACGGCAAAGGTGTGCTCGCCGATTTGCGCTACGGCCACGCCATCGGCAAACAGCCCGACCTGCGACAGCACCACGCGCTCGCCAGCAGCCATGGCAGCTTGCAGGCAGTTGGAGTCGTCGGGTTCGACGCCGATGATCTTGATCTCCGGGCGCAGGTATTTCACGTAAGCCGCGATACCCGCAATCAGCCCGCCGCCGCCCACCGGGACGAAGATCGCGTCGAGCTGGCCGGGCTGCTGACGAAGGATTTCCATGGCGATAGTGCCCTGGCCAGCGATGGTGTGCGGGTCATCGTAGGGGTGGATAAAGATGTAGCCCTTTTCATCCACCAGCTTCAGCGAGTAGGCCAGCGCTTCGGGGAAGCTGTCGCCATGCAGCACCACCTTGCCGCCGCGTGAGCGCACGCCTTGAACCTTGATCTCCGGGGTGGTCTTGGGCATCACGATGGTGGCTTTAACGCCCAGCACCTTGGCCGCCAGCGCCAGGCCTTGGGCATGGTTGCCAGCCGAGGCGGTGACCACGCCGCGCGCCTGCTCTTCAGCCGAGAGCTGCGTCAGCTTGTTGTAGGCACCGCGAATCTTGAACGAGTACACCGGCTGCAGGTCTTCGCGCTTGAGCAGAATCTGGTTACCCAGGCGCTCGGAAAGCTGATTGGCGGCTTGCAACGGGGTTTCCACCGCCACGTCATAGACGCGCGAGGTGAGGATCTTTTTGACGTACTGTTCGAGCATGGCGGGCATCGCAGGCGGCTTTTCAGGGAGTTCGCGAGTCTACCCCAGGGTTGCGCAGATCGACCACATAACGCACAGGGTTTTCCCGCCTCAGGTCCGCTGGCGGCCCAGCCGCGCTATAATTCGCGCCTTTCCTCACTCCCACGCCAGGCCCCATGATGAACCAGGATCAACTCAAGCAAGCCGTCGCCCAGGCTGCCGTCGACTTTATTCTCCCCAAACTCGACGCCAAGAGTGTGATCGGAGTCGGCACCGGCTCCACCGCCAACTGTTTTATCGACGCTCTGGCCAAGCACAAATTTGATTTCGACGGCGCAGTGGCCAGCTCCGAAGCCACCGCCGCGCGCCTCAAAGAACACGGCATCCCGGTATATGAGCTGAACAACGTCAGTGACCTGGAGTTCTATATCGACGGTGCTGACGAGAGCGATGAGCACCTCAACCTGATCAAGGGCGGCGGCGCAGCCCTGACCCGCGAGAAGATCGTTGCGGCCGTGGCGCAGACCTTTATCTGCATCGCCGACGCCAGCAAGCTGGTGCCGGTACTGGGCAACTTCCCCCTGCCGGTGGAAGTCATCCCGATGGCGCGCAGCCACGTTGCCCGCCAACTGGTGCAGCTCGGCGGCGACCCGGTGTACCGCGAAGGCGTGTTGACCGATAACGGTAATGTGATTCTCGATGTGCACAACCTGTCCATCACCCGCCCGGCCGAACTGGAAGCGCAGATCAATGCCATCGTCGGCGTGGTCACCAATGGTCTGTTCGCTGCCCGCCCGGCCGATCTGCTGCTGCTCGGCACAGCCGACGGTGTAAAAACGCTGAAACGCGCCTGACACCCAGAGCAGCAATATTCGGCGACTGTGCAAAACTGGATTAAGTCGGCAGACAGTCCGTGCCCTTGGCGTCATGCTGCTGGCCTGCTTAGCAGATCGTTGAAAACGTAGGCGAGGCAGGCGAGACAAGGAAAAAATAGGCGAGGACGCGGAGTGTACTTTTGTACATGAGCATTCCGAGCCTGTTTTTGACGCAGTATTGTCAACGCAGGTAGTTCTTCAACGGCCTGCTTAGTGTTCAGGATCATCAGGGAGTTCTATGTCTGCATTTGCCTCGTCCGCCCATGATCGCCAGCTGGAGCTCGCCGATCTGTTGCGTGAGCTGGTCGTCCAAGGCCGAACCGACCAAGACAATGCCGAACAGTGCCTGGCGATCCGCCGCAGCGCCGTCAACAATAAGCAGCACCCGCTGGAGTTTCTTGCCGCCCAGCAACTCGATGACCTGAAAAATCCAGGCAAAAAGCTTGAGCTGGAAGGGCTGACCAGTTGGCTGGCGGAGCAATGCGGCCAGCCCTTCCTGCGCATCGACCCACTGAAGATCGATGTCGCCGCCATAACCCCGCTGATGTCCTACGCCTTCGCCCAGCGCCACAAGATTCTTGCTGTGGCGGTGGACAGCGACAGCGTGACCATCGCCAGCAGCGAGCCATTGGTAAACAGCTGGGAAGCCAACCTCACCCATGTGCTCAAGCGTCCGATCAAGCGCGTGGTGGCCAGCCCGACGGATATCCAGCGCTTTACCGTGGAGTTCTACCGCCTGGCCAAGTCGGTCAGCGGCGCCTCGGCCGGCGACACTAAGATCAGCGGCGTGGGCAACTTCGAGCAACTGCTCAACCTCGGCGCTCAGGATCAGGAACCCGACGCCAACGACGCACATATCGTCAATATCGTTGACTGGTTGTTCCAATACGCCTTCACCCAGCGCGCCAGCGATATTCATATCGAGCCGCGCCGCGAGCAGGGCAGCGTGCGCTTTCGTATCGACGGCGTGCTGCACACCGTCTACCAATTCCCGCCCCAGGTGACCATGGCCATCGTCAGCCGCTTGAAAAGCCTCGGGCGGATGAACGTTGCAGAAAAACGCAAACCCCAGGATGGCCGAGTCAAGACCAAGACCCCAGACGGCGGTGAAGTGGAGCTGCGGCTGTCGACCCTGCCCACCGCCTTTGGCGAAAAAATGGTGATGCGGATTTTCGACCCGGAAGTGCTGCTGAAAAGCTTCGACCAACTGGGCTTTTCCGCCGATGACCTGCGCCGCTGGGAATACATGACCAGCCAGCCCAACGGCATCATCCTGGTCACAGGCCCAACCGGTTCGGGCAAGACCACCACGCTGTACACCACGTTGAAGAAACTGGCGACCAGCGAGGTCAACCTATGCACCATCGAAGACCCCATCGAGATGATCGAACCGGCCTTCAACCAAATGCAGGTGCAGAGCAACATCGACCTGACCTTCGCCAGCGGCGTGCGTGCACTGATGCGCCAAGACCCGGACATCATCATGGTCGGCGAAATTCGCGACCTGGAAACCGCCGAGATGGCGATCCAGGCGGCGCTCACCGGCCACTTGGTGCTGTCGACCCTGCACACCAACGACGCCCCCAGCGCCATCACCCGCTTGTTGGAACTGGGCGTGCCGCACTACCTGCTCAAATCCACCCTGCTTGGCGTGATGGCGCAGCGTCTGGTGCGCACCCTGTGTCCGCACTGCAAGGCACCGCAGACACTGGATGAAGACGGCTGGCAGAGCCTGACCAAACCCTGGAGTGCGCCACTGCCGACTCAGGCATGCAGTGCTGTAGGCTGCCTGGAATGCCGCGACACCGGTTACCGTGGCCGCGCCGGGGTGTATGAAATCATGTTGATCAACGATGCGATGAAACCGCTGATCACCGCCGACACCGACCTGGTTGCCCTGCGCCGCCATGCGTTCAAGGAAGGCATGCGCAGCCTGCGCCTTTCCGGCGCACAGAAGGTCGCCGCTGGCCTGACCACTATTGAGGAAGTATTGCGGGTTACCCCGCAGAGCGAGCAGAAATAACCTTAATGATCTGCTGCGCGTCGGCCCTACTGCGTTGAAAACAGGCTCGGAATGCTCATTTACAGCAGTAAACTCCGCTTCCTCGCCTGTTTTCGCCTTGTATGGCTCTAGCTCGCGAGATCATGAGTAGGCTCTCAGCCTTCTCCAGCACGACTCAGCGCCGCCACCCGCTGCGGCTTGCAGTCCAGATAGGCAGAGGCTTTCAGCCAGCGTTGATTGGAATGCCAGGCGAAAAGGAACTGCCCGCCCTTGAGCTGATCGACCACCATCCGCGCCACTTCCGGGCGCACCGCCGGGCAGCCCAGACTGCGGCCGATCCGGCCATGCTTCTGCGCCCAGCGCGGATTCACATAACCGGCGCCGTGGATCACGATGGCCCGCTCGCGGGCCAGATCATTCAGCCCAGGTTCCAGGCCATCCATACGCAGAGAATAACCGTGCTTACCGCTGTAGCTTTCAGCGGTGCGGAATAACCCCAGGCTGGTCTGATGGCTGCCCAGACGGTTGGAGAACGCCTCGGCGAAGTTCTCCCCCGACTTACGCCCATGAGCGACAAAGTCGCGCAGCAGCAAACGCTTGCGCTGCAGATCGAAGATCCACAAACGCCGTTCAGTAGAAGGCCGCGAATAATCGATTACGGCCAGGCGACGCGCAGGGTCAGCACCATGATTGACCGCGCACTGCATCGCCGCCAGAGCATGCTGCAACGCCTGCCTATTAAGCTCAGGGGCAATCCGCGCCAGATCCCTAAGCAGGCTATCCTGCTCGGTGGCGGTCGCCGACAGCGGCATACAAGCAAGCAAAAATCCAATCACACAGAATCTGCCAAGACGTCCAAACATTGCGCAAATACCTCTAGTAGCCTTGGACGTCCTGTCACAAGATCCAACCATCGCCCGCCTATACTGGCTGCGACCACGTTGTTCTTAGCCCATGGAATGGAGCAGTTGATTGTTCAAAAAACGCACACTCTACCTGAGCGCCGCCCTGCTCACCCTGCCATTGGTCGCTAATGCCGCCGATGAGCCCTTTACCACCCGCGCCGATCTGCGCCCTTTACTGGCTCAGCTGACGCAGCAGTGCAACCCACTGCCGACAAGCCTAGACGAGAATGCTCAACACCTGCTCCAGGCTTTTTATGAACAACGCGACGGCCAACCCGCCTGGCAGAGCGGTGAGCAACTGCTGCAATTGCGCGAGCAGCTGGCGCAATTAGCCGATGACGGACTGCAGCCAAGTGAATACCTGCTACCCAGCCTGACCGCAGAAAGCCCCGCCCTGCAGCGCGACTGCGCCGACCTGCTGACCAGCCACAGCTACCTGCAGGCCCTGCTGCACCTGCGCCGTGGCCGTTTGCTGCAACAACGCCTGGAACCGCTGTGGCAGGCACCCGGACAAACCAACCCGGACCCGCAACTGGCGACCCTCTCATTGGCCATGCAACATCTGCATACGCCATCCCAGGCCTTTGCCAGCGCAAGGCCTGCCACCGTGCAGTACCAGCGGCTGCGTAGCGCCTACGCGCAACAACGCCTGCTGCCGCTACAGGCGTGGTCGACGCTCGCCAGCGGCCCACAGCTCAAGCCAGGCAGTCAGGATGCGCGAGTGCCAGCATTACGCGCACGACTGATCGCCCAGGGCTACCTGATGTCACCGCCAGAAGAACTGGGCAACACCTACGACCTGGCCACGCAAAGCGCCCTGGAGAATTTCCAGCGCGACCACGGCCTTAACCCAGATGGCATTCTTGGCCCCGCCAGCCTGACCGAGCTGAATATCAGCGCACCGCTGCGCCGCGAACAACTGCGCGCCAATCTCGAACGCCTGCGCTGGCTGGCCGACACCATGGGCAATGCCGAAGTACTGATTAATGTCGCAGCCGCCGAAATTCAGGTGCGGCGCAATAACCAGCTGCTGTGGCGTACACGCACCCAAGTCGGCCGCGCCGAGCGGCAAACGCCGCAGCTCGCCTCAAGCATTGTGCGACTGACCCTCAACCCAACCTGGACCGTGCCGCCGACCATCCTGCGCGAAGACAAACTGCCAGCCATTCGTGACGACATCGGCTACCTGGAACGCCAGCATATGAGCGTGCTCGACCGCGACGGCAACCTGCTCGACCCGCACAGCATCGACTGGGAAAACCCCGGCACGATTCGCCTGCGCCAGTCGGCCGGCAGCCATAACCCGCTCGGCCGCGTCGCGGTGCGCTTCGACAATCCATTCGCGGTCTACCTGCACGACACGCCCAGCCAGCAGCTGTTCAGCAAGGCGCCGCGCGCCTTCAGCTCCGGCTGCGTGCGGGTTGAGGCCGTCGATACCCTGCTCGCCTGGCTGCTCACCCCGGATGAGCTGAACGCCGTGCAAGCGCGCATCGCCAGCGGTGAAACACAGCAGTACCGCCTGCAGCATCCAGCGCCGCTGCTGATTGCCTACTGGACGGTCGAAGCCAGCAAGGACGGCGCCCTGCGCTACTACCCGGACATCTACGCCCGCGATGCGCGCCTGGTCAAAGCTCTGGCACCAAGCGTGCGCTGATCGGCAGCCATGACCGTTGATCGGCGCACTCTGCAACGGCATCGACAGCCGCGCCAACGCCAACTGTGCTTAGATACTTAAACAGCTAATACGCAGACTCAAAACCGTCTAGGAGCTACACCACATGGAAATCGGCAGCGTCATTTTTCTTTTTGTCGGCCTCGCCGTCGCCATCGTTTTTATGGGCTTCAAAGTCGTACCGCAGGGCTTCGAATGGACAGTGGAGCGCTTTGGCCGCTACACCAACACCCTCAAGCCAGGCCTGAACATCATCGTGCCAGTGATGGACAAGATCGGCCGCAAGCTCAACGTGATGGAAAACGTGCTGGATATTCCACCACAGGAAGTGATCACTGCCGATAACGCCACGGTGCAGATCGACGCCATCTGCTTCTTCCAGATCATCAACTCGGCCCAGGCGGCGTACGAGGTGAACAACCTCGAACACGCCATCCGCAACCTGGTGATGACCAATATCCGCACCGTACTCGGCTCCATGGAACTGGACGCCATGCTCGGCCAGCGCGATGCGATCAACGAGCGACTGCTGCGCACCGTCGATGAAGCCACCGCGCCTTGGGGCATCAAGATCACCCGTATCGAAATCAAAGACATCAGCCCGCCCGCCGACCTGATGGCTGCCATGTCCGGGCAGATGAAAGCCGAACGGATCAAGCGCGCACAAATTCTCGAAGCCGAGGGCCTGCGCGCCGCCGCCATTCTGACTGCCGAAGGGCAGAAGCAGGGCGACATCCTCAAGGCCGAAGGCCAGCGCCAGGCTGCCTTCCTCGAAGCCGAAGCACGCGAACGTGCTGCCCAGGCGGAAGCCGAAGCCACGCGCATGGTTTCCGAAGCCATCGCCCAGGGCAATGTGCAGGCGGTCAACTATTTCGTCGCGCAGAAATACATCGAAGCCCTCGGCCAACTGGCCAGCGCCAACAACAGTAAGGTCATTCTGATGCCGCTGGAGGCCAGCCAGGTAATTGGCGCAGTGGGCGGCATCAGCGAAATTGTCAAAGCCACCTTCGGTGAGAAGAAGGGTTAAACCATGTGGGACTTTTTACAGCACCTGTCGTACTGGAACTGGCTGGCCTTCGGCACCCTGCTGCTGATTCTCGAAGTGTTCGGCGCCGGCGGCTACCTGCTCTGGATCGGCCTGGCCGCCGCCAGCGTCGGCCTGCTGACCTTTATCTTCCCCGGCCTGCCGTGGGCTGCGCAGTTCATCCTCTTTGGCTTGCTCTCGATTCTGACGGCAGTGTTCTGGTGGCAACGCCAGCGCAGCGCTGCCAAACCTTCCGACCAACCGGGGCTAAACCAGCGCGGCAGTGAATTCGTCGGCCGCACCTTTGTTCTGCATGAAGCCATCAACGGCGGACGCGGCAAAATCAAGGCTGGCGACTCGCTATGGCTGGTCAACGGTCCCGAACTGCCGGCCGGCACACCTGTGCGCGTGATGGGCCAGGAGGGCGTGGTGTTGCAAGTCGTCGCCATACAACCAGACTGATCGCCAACGCTGTAAACGACAACGCCCCGCATTGCGGGGCGTTGTCGTTTAACCATGAACCTTATGCGTCGCTGTCAGCAGTGGCCTTATAGGCAGCAGCATCGAGCAGCTTGTCCAGCTCGCTGGCATCGCTTGGCTTGAGCTTGAAGAACCAGCTGCCGTAGGGGTCGCTGTTGACGCTTTCCGGGCTGTCGGCCAGGCCGTCGTTGATGGCGATCACTTCACCGGAAACGGGCGAGTAGATGTCGGACGCGGCCTTGACCGATTCCACCACCCCGGCTTCCTGACCGGCATTCAGGGTCTTACCGACTTCCGGCAGCTCGATGAATACCACATCACCCAGAGCTTCCTGGGCGTGATCAGAAATGCCTACGGTAACGCTGCCATCGGCTTCCAGGCGCGCCCACTCGTGGCTAGCGGCGTAACGCAGATCGGCGGGGATATTGCTCATGTGTCGTTCCTCATCTGACATGACGGCGACCACGCCGCCATGGAAATTTAGCAGGCCTTGGCCATACCGAAAGAAAGTCTTTAAAAACCTAGCGCACCGTTGCAAAACGGGCGTTTTCGACCATCCATGGCCAGATCAAAGCTCAGATAAGCGCCTTGCCGTTACGCACAAACATCGGCTTAACCACGCGCACCGGGTACCACTTGCCGCGAATTTCCACCTCGGCACGTTCGTTAGTCGCTGCCGGCACGCGGGCCAGGGCGATGGACTTGCCCAGGGTCGGCGAGAAGCTGCCGCTGGTAATCTCGCCTTCGCCAACGCCTTCAACCCGTACCACCTGGTGCGCACGCAGCACGCCGCGTTCTTCCAGCACCAGGCCAACCAGTTTGGAGGCGACGCCTTCGGCCTTTTGCTTCTGCAGCGCAGCGCGGCCGAGAAAACCACGGCTGGCTGGCTCCCACGCCACTGTCCAGGCCATATTGGACGCCAGCGGGGTAACGCTTTCGTCCATGTCCTGGCCGTACAGGTTCATCCCGGCTTCCAGGCGCAGGGTGTCGCGCGCGCCGAGGCCAATCGGGGAGATACCGGCGCCGACCAGTTCATTGAGGAAGGCCACCACTTCGCTGGCCGGCAGCATGATTTCCAGGCCGTCTTCGCCGGTGTAACCGGTGCGGGCGATAAACCAGTCGCCATCGGGCTGACCTTCGAACGGCTTGAGGCTTTGAATCAGGTTGGCGCGGGACTGGCTGACCAGCTCGACGGTCTTGCTGCGTGCATGCGGGCCTTGAATGGCCAGCATGCCCAGATCGGCACGTTCCTGCACGTGCACGTCGAAGTCGACGCTTTGCAGGTGCATCCAGGCCAGGTCCTTGTCGCGGGTCGAAGCATTCACCACCACGCGGTAACCCTGCTCTTTATTAGTGGAGCAGGTCAGATAGACGATCAGGTCATCCACCACCCCACCCTGCTCGTTGAGCATGCCGCTGTAGAGGGCTTTACCGATGCTTTGCAGGCGCTCGATGTCGTTGGCTAGCAGGTGCTGCAGATAGGCCTTGGCCTGGCTGCCGCTGACATCCACCACGGTCATGTGCGACACATCGAACACCCCGCAGTCGCGCCGCACCTGATGGTGCTCCTCGACCTGCGAGCCATAGTGCAACGGCATGTCCCAACCGCCGAAGTCAACCATCTTGGCACCCAAAGCAAGGTGCAGGTCATAGAGCGGTGTGCGCTGTCCCATCAGTGTCTCCTTGCGGGCTGGACAGTGCAGCGGCAACCTGGCTGAGCCCAGAAAATCGGGCGCTGGCACGGGCTATCAAGATGATTGGCCACTGCGAATGGCGCGCATTGTAGCCGCAACACTGGGGGCGGTCATCTTGGTCTTGGCTGTACTGAGGGTACCTGGTGGGTTACGCCGCTACACGGCTAACCCATCCTACCCGTGGCGCCGCGCCGAACGGCGAATAAGCAGAATCACCGGCAACAGGCCGACCAGCACCAGGGTCAGGGCCGGCAGCGCGGCGCGCGCCCACTCGCCTTCGCTGGTCATTTCAAACACCCGCACAGACAGCGTGTCCCAGCCAAAGGGCCGCATCAACAGGGTGGCGGGCATTTCCTTGAGTACATCGACAAACACCAGCAGCGCCGCCGAGAGCGCCCCCGGCACCAGCAACGGCAGGTACACCTTGAAGAACAGCCCAACGCCACCGACACCGAGGCTGCGTGAGGCTTCCGGTAAGGACGGGCGAATACGCGCCAGGCTGTTTTCCAGCGGCCCATAGGCCACCGCCATAAAGCGAATCATATAGGCCAGCAGCAACGCCGAGAGGCTGCCGAGCAGCACCGGCTTGCCCGCGCCGCCCAGCCAGCTGGACAGCGGAATCACCAGTTCACGGTCCAGGTAACTGAACGCCAGCATAATCGCCACCGCCAGCATCGAGCCGGGCAAGGCATAACCGAGGTTGGCCAGGCCAACGGTGGAGCGCATCAGCCGGGTTGGCGCCATACGCCGGGCGAAAGCTAGCAGCAGTGCCACGCTGACGGTGATCAGCGCTGCCATCGCACCTAAGTAAAGGGTGTGCAGAATCAACGCTGTGTAACGCTCATCCAGATCGAAACGGCCGCGCTGCCAGAACCAGACAATCAGCTGCAGCAGCGGAATCACAAAGCCGCAGGCAAACACCAGGCAGCACCAGGCGCTGGCGGCCAGCGCCTTGCCGCCCGTGAGGTGATACAACGCCTGACTGCGTGCACGCTCATTCACCGGACGCACAGCACCGCGCGCGCGACGCTCGCCATAGAGCACCAGCATCACCGCCAGCAGCAACAGGCTGGCCAGCTGGGTAGCGCTGGTCAGGCTGTAAAAGCTGTACCAGGTCTTGTAGATCGCGGTGGTAAAGGTATCGAAGTTGAACACCGCCACCGCGCCGAAATCCGCCAGGGTTTCCATGATAGCCAGGGCCAGGCCAGCCCCAATCGCCGGACGCGCCATCGGCAGAGCGACACGCCAGAACGCCCGCCAGGGGCTCAGGCCGAGCACCCGCGCGGCTTCCATCAAGCCCTTACCCTGGGCCAGGAAGGCATTGCGCGCGAGCAGGTAGACGTAGGGGTAGAACACCAGCACCAGCACGATAATCACCCCGCCGGTGGAACGCACGCGGGGGAAGCGCACACCGCTGCCGAACCACTCACGCAGCAGGGTCTGCAGCGGGCCGGCGAAATCCAGCAGGCCGACAAACACAAACGCCAGCACATAAGCGGGAATGGCAAACGGCAGCATCAGCGCCCAGTCCAGCCAGCGCCGACCGGGGAACTCACAAAGGCTGGTGAGCCAGGCCAGGCTAACCCCGAGCAACGTCACGCCAACACCAACGCCGAGAACCAACATCAGGGTATTGCCAAGCAAGCGCGGCAACTGGGTTTGCCAGAGGTGCGCCCAGATCTGCTGGTCAACCTCATGCCAGCTGAACATCAGCACGCTCAGCGGCAGCAGCACCAGCAAGGCGACGGCAAAGGCAATGGGGTACCAGCGGCGCTGGGCAGGATGGGCCACGCAGAGTCCTCAAGACAAAAACACAACGCCCCGGGCTAAGCCGGGGCGTGGAGTATAACGGCGTAGGATGGGTTGAGGCGCGTAGCGGCGATACCCATCGTGTTTGGATGCGATGGGTATCGCTGCGCTCAACCCATCCTACGAGCTGAAGGCCTGTGCAGGCCGTAGAACCTGTTTAAGATTTCGCGAGCTAGAGTCCTGCAAGGCAAAAACAGGCGAGGAAGCGGAGTGTACTTTTGTACATGAGCATTCCGAGTCTGTTTTTAACGCCGCAGGGCCGACGCGCAGCAAATCGTGATTAAGTTCTTAGTTCCAGCCAGCGCGATCCATCAGCATGGTCGCTTCAGCCTGGCGCTTGCCGGCCACTTCGGTGGCAATCGAGTCAGCCTTGAAGGTGCCCCAAGCAGCCACTTCCTTGGACGGTGCGACCGCCGGGTTAGCCGGGAACTCCTGGTTAACGCCGGCGAAGATGGTCTGCGCTTCTTCAGTGGTCATCCACTCCAGCAGCTTGCGCGCTTCAGCGGCATGCGGCGCGTGCTTGGTTACGCCGGCACCGGCCAGGTTGACATGCACGCCACGGTCGTTCTGGTTTGGCCAGTACGGCTTCACTTTTAGGTCAGGCTGCTGCTGGTGCAGGCGGCCATAGTAATAGGTGTTGGTGATGCCGACGTCGCACTGACCGGCGTCGATGGCCTGCAGCAGCGCGGTGTCATCGGCGAACACGTCGGTGGCCAGGTTGTTGACCCAGCCCTTGACGATTTCTTCGGTCTTGGCCGCGCCATGGGCTTCGATTAGGGTGGCGGTCAGCGACTGGTTGTAGACCTTCTTGCTGGTGCGCAGGCACAAACGGCCTTCCCAGTTTTTGTCAGCCAGGGCTTCGTAAGTGCTCAGCTCGCTTGGTTTTACCCGCTCGGTGGAATAGAAGATGGTACGCGCACGCAGCGACAGGCCAGTCCAGCTGTCGGTGCTGGAGCGGTATTGGGCCGGGATATTGGCACTGATCAGCTCGGATTTAGTCGGTTGCAGCACGCCTTCCTGCTCGGCCTGCCAGAGGTTGCCGGCGTCCACGGTGATCAGCAGGTCGGCTGGAGTGTTTTCGCCTTCAGCTTTCAGGCGGGCGATCAGCGGCGCTTCCTTGTCGGTGATGAACTTGACCTTGACCCCGGTCTTGGCGGTGTAGGCATCGAATACCGGCTTGATCAGCTCGTCGATACGCGAGGAATAAACCACTACCTCATCGGCGGCCTGCGCAGTGCTGGCGAGCGCGGAGAGAGAGAGTGCGGCGAACAAGCCTTTGCTTATCTGCATGGTGTAGTGCCTCTTGGTATAGACGAGTTAAGGTGCCAAATACTAGTGAATAGCATTTAGCTTCTCAACTCGTCATTTATTCAAAGCTGTAACAAGTGCCTTCAGCCCTACCCTGCGCCGCAGGCTGAAGTCGGGGCGTCAGGCCACCGCCTGCTGCGCGGCCAACTGCTTGGCCTGCTCGCGCAGAACAAACTTCTGCACCTTGCCGGTGCTGGTTTTCGGCAGGCTGGTAAACACCACGCAGCCCGGTACCTTGAAACGTGCCATACGCTGCTGGCAGAAGGCGATCACATCTTCGGCCGTCAGCTCGACACCCGGCTTTAGGGTGACAAAGGCGCAGGGGGTTTCGCCCCATTTGGCGTGAGCCATGGCCACCACGGCGGCTTCGAGGATATGCGGATGGCGATACAGCACGTCTTCCACCTCGATGGAGGAGATGTTCTCGCCGCCGGAGATGATGATGTCCTTGCTGCGATCCTTGATCTCCACATAGCCATCGGCATGCCACACCGCCAGGTCGCCGGAGTGGAACCAGCCACCGGCAAAGGCCTCGGCGGTGGCCGAGGGATTTTTAAGGTAACCCTTCATCACCACGTTGCCGCGCATCATGATCTCGCCGATGGTCTGGCCGTCTTTCGGCACCGGTTGCAGGGTATAGGGGTCTGCCACCATCAGGCCGTCGAGCAGCGGCGCACGCACGCCCTGGCGGGATTTCAGGCGGGCGCGCTGCTCTGGGCTTTCGCTGTCCCACTCACTTTTCCATTCGCAGGCCACGCTGGGGCCGTAGGTTTCGGTCAGGCCATAAACGTGGGTGACGCGAAACTCCAAGGCTTCCATGGCTTCGATTACCGCAGCGGGTGGCGCAGCACCGGCGGTCAGTACCTTGACCGGGCGAGTCTTCAGCGCTTTTAGATCATCTGCGGCATTGGCCAGCATATTCAGCACGATGGGCGCGCCGCAGAAATGGTCGACGTCATGCTCGGCAAGCGCCGGGTAGATGACTTCGGCGCGCACATGGCGCAGGCACACATTGACCCCAACATAAGCGGCCAGCGCCCAGGGGAAGCACCAGCCGTTGCAGTGGAACATCGGCAGCGTCCACAGGTACACCGGGAAGCGGCTCATGTCCCAACACATGGCGTTGGACAGCGCATTCAGGTGCGCACCGCGATGGTGATAGACCACGCCCTTGGGATTACCAGTGGTGCCTGAGGTGTAGTTGAGGGAGATCGCCTGCCACTCATCGGCTGGCAACTGCCAGGCATAGTCAGGGTCACCCTCGGCCAGCAGCGTCTCGTAATCCAGCTGACCAATCAGCAGACCCTCGGCATATTCTGGATCATCGATGCCGATCACCAGCGGCGGTTGCGGCAAATGGCCGACCACGCGCTGGGCCAGTTCGCCGAACTCCTTGTCCACCAGCAGCACCTTGGCTTCGCCGTGCTGCAGGATAAAGGCGATAGCTTCGGCATCCAGGCGGCTGTTAATGGCATTCAGCACCGCGCCGCACATCGGCACGCCAAAATGCGCCTCGAACATCGCAGGGCCGTTGGGTGCAATCACCGCCACCGTATCGCCCAGGCCGATGCCGCGCTGGGCCAACGCCGAGGCCAGACGAATACTACGGCTGTAGGTGTCGCCCCAGGTCTGGCGCAGGCTGCCATTGATCAGCGCCAGACGCTGCGGGTAAACGCTGGCAGCGCGCTCAAGAAAGCTCAGCGGGCTAAGCGCCTGAAAATTTGCCGCATCGCGCGGCATGCCGTATTCGTATGGATTGACGCTGTGCATTTGTTGTTCTCCAGCTGGGCCTTTATACGGAGAAACCATAACAGCCATGTGGTTTTAGCGATGCGCTACCTTGGTCGAAACCGTGACTTGCAAGTCAGCAATCACGTCAGCATAGGCATCCGAACAGCCATGCAGGACGTTTTCTCGCGGCGTAATAGCCGCCACAGAGCGCTTTAAGAGCCTGCGTGACAAGCCTCCATAGCTTTATCTCGGTTTGTCTGGCGCCCTCTTTTCAAGGAGTTATCGAGTGACTTCACGTTTACCTGTGATCGTTGGTTTTGGTGGCTATAACGCGGCCGGGCGCAGCTCCTTCCACCATGGCTTCCGCCGCACCGTGATCGAGTCCATGGACACCCCAACGCGCCAGCAGACCCTAGCCGGCCTGGCGGTGATGATGAAGCTGGTCAAGGCGGTCGATGGTCACTATCAGGATCAAGAAGGCAACAGCCTGAGCCTGGCCGAGATCGACAGCCGCTTTGCCGAGCAGATTCTGGCCTCGACCCTGGTGCGACGGATCGAAAAACAGCACCTGGACACCGATGCCGCGCACTGGCAAAAAACCATCGACATCAGCGCCACCGCCGGCCAGCCGCTGAGTTTTATCACCCTGCGCAAACACCTGCCCGAGCCGCTGCCGAGCGACTGGACGGTGGACGAGCTGAACGCCAGCGAAGTGCTGGTGACCCTGCACGACAACTGCGAATTCAAGGTCGACAGCTACCGCGCCCTGCCGGTGAAATCCGCCGGCCAGCTGCCCACCGGCTTCGAGCCGAGCGAGCTGTACAACGCGCGCTTTCACCCGCGCGGCCTGGCCATGACCATTGTCGGCGTGACCGACGCCCTGCGCGCCACCGGCATCGAGTGGCAGACCATCATGCAGCATGTAGCGCCGGATGAAGTGGCGGTGTTCGCCAGCTGCATCATGAGTCAGCTTGATGAAAATGGCTTCGGCGGCCTGATGCAGTCACGCCTCAAGGGCGGTCGCGTTACCGCCAAGCAGCTGGCCTTAGGCCTTAACACCATGCCTGCGGACTTTATCAACGCCTATGTGCTGGGCAGCGTCGGCACCACCGGCAGCATCACCGGGGCCTGCGCCACCTTCCTCTATAACCTGCAAAAAGGCATCGAGCAGATCAGCAGCGGCAAATCCCGCGTGGTCATCGTCGGCAGCAGCGAAGCGCCGATCAACCAGGAATGTATCGAGGGTTACGGCGCCATGGGTGCCCTGGCCACCGAAGATGGCCTGCGCCAGATCGAAGGCAAGGAGGCCGTGGCCCAGAGCGACAGCGAGGTAGACTTCCGCCGCGCCAGCCGCCCATTTGGCGACAACTGCGGCTTTACCCTGGCCGAAGCCTGCCAGTTCGTGGTGCTGATGGACGACGAGCTGGCCCTGGAACTGGGCGCGGATATCCACGGCGCAGTGCCGGATGTGTTTATCAACGCCGACGGCTTCAAGAAATCCATCTCCGCCCCCGGCCCCGGCAACTACCTGACCGTAGCCAAGGCCGTGGCCAGCGCCGTGCAACTGCTGGGCATCGACGCGGTGCGCGAGCGCAGCTTTGTGCATGCTCACGGCTCCAGCACCCCGGCCAACCGGGTGACCGAATCGGCAATCCTCGACCGCATCGCCGGCGCCTTCGCCATCGAGCAATGGCCGGTCACAGCAGTGAAAGCCTTTGTCGGCCACTCCCTGGCCACCGCCAGCGGCGATCAGCTGATCTCCGCCCTGGGCAGCTTCAAGTACGGCATCATCCCCGGTATCAAAACCATCGACACGGTGGCCGACGACGTACACCAGCAACACCTAAGCTTCGCCACCCAGGATCGCGCCCGCGCCCCCGAGCAGCTGGACCTGTGCTTTATCAACTCCAAGGGTTTTGGCGGCAACAACGCCAGCGCCCTGCTGCTGGCCCCGCATGTTGCCGAACGCATGCTGCGCAAGCGCCACGGCGAAGCCGCCTTTGCCACCTACCTGCAGCGCCGCGAAGCCACACGCAAGGCGGCCCAGGCCTACGACGCGCAAGCGCTGCTGGGCGATCTGGGGATTATCTACAACTTCGGCAACGACCTGATCGACGACCAGCAGATCGAGATCAACAGTGAGCAGATCAAAGTGCCGGGCTTCGCCCAGCCGCTGGTGTTCAAGAAGGACGAGCGCTACGGCGATATGCTCGGCTGAGCGCCGATGATGGGTTAAGCCTGCGACTAACCCGCCCCAGGGTCTCGCTTAGTCCAGCCTAAAGCGGCCCATTACCCCGCCGGCGAAACCAGCCGGTCAGCGACAGCCGATCGCGGGTGGCCGGCAATACTTCGTGGGGCATATCGGCGGAGAGAAACAGCAACAGGCTGCCAGCCTGAGGTAATACATCGCGGGTCTCGCCATTCGGCAGATATAAACGCAGCGCGCCGCCCTGCTCAGCCTGCCAGTCCTCGTTGAGGTAGAACACCGCCGACACCGCGCGGCGATCATCATCACGAAAGCGATCCACATGCTTCTGGTAGAACGCGCCCGGCGGATACAGGGCGAAGTGCCCCTCGAAGTCCTCCAGGCCCAGATACAAGCCCTGGTTCAGCGCCACGCGCAGCTCATCAAACGCCTGCAGGTACTGATCGCAGGCCTCAGCCTGGCCGGCTTCCAGCCACTGGATATGGTCGCCGCGCACCCCTTCGCGAATCTGCTGCTGCGCGCCACGGCCGACGCCGGCGGGTGCCAATGCACCTTGCGCGGCACGTTTACGGCACTCTTCGGCCAGTTCGAGGGTCAGAGCTTGTGGCATGAACTGCGGTTGCAGCGACCAGCCGTGTTCGGCGAGGTCGTCAACGATGCGGGTCAGGCAGGCGGTGTGGGTATCAGTCGTCATGCCGGCGATTCTACCAGCCTGTGATCGATTGATTCACAGCCTCGCCGAACCTCGACAAGCATCGCTATGCCGCAGAAAATAGCCGCCCCCTATGGAGTCCCTATGCGCGCCCTTTCCGTTGTACTGGCCCTGCTGCTCAGCCTGCCCGCCCTCGCCGACGATTACCTGCAGCTGTATCAAGCGGCCGGTTGGCCGCAGCAGCGCATGCATTTCAGCGATGCCCTGCAGGCCGCCCAGGAACGCTATCGCAGCAGCCTGCCACCGGCGGTGCACCAGGCGTTGGTGAATAACAGCAACCAGCGTTTTGCCGCCGCTGCGGTGGATCAACGGACCCAACAGGGACTGCGCGACAGCCTCGGCGAGCCAAGCAGCGCCTTGCAGTTTTTCCAGTCACCACTGGGCCGCAAGGTTGTCGACGCCGAACTGCTCGCTACCCGCAGTGATCAGCTGGCACGCTACGCCAACGGCCTGCCGCGCAGTGAAGCCAGCGCCACCCGCCGCCTGCTGATCCGCCATCTGGCCCAGGCCCTGCCGGCCAAAGAAGCCGGCGCCGAGGTTAGCCTGGCGCTGGCCGGTGTGGCCGCCGACAGCCTGAGCCAGATGCTCCCCGGCCTGCTCGGTGGCGACAGCGCCCATGCCATGCTCAATGGTCAGCGCCAGCGCCTGATGGAGCAGATCGGCGCGGATCTGGATAACACCCTGCTGCACGTCTACCGCGAGCTGAGTGATCCGGAGCTGGAGGAATTTGTCAGTTTTGCCCAGTCAGAAACCGGCAAGCGCTACTACCAGGCCGCGCTGGCCGCCATCCGCAGCGGCCTGGCCGTTGGTCAGAGCAGTGCAGCACTGGCCCCGGCACCGCGCGGGATCTGAGCCAAATCCACGTAGGTTGGTGTTGAGCGCAGCGAAGCCCAACATGGCGTGCATGACACTCCGCTCGACGATCCGTTGCAGTCGTTGGGCTTCGTCGCGCTGCCCTTCAATACCAACCTACGCCAGACGCTCGGTCAAAAAATCGAAATAGCGCTGGCGCAAGGCCGGCGCTTCATTGGCCAGGTGATGCCGCGCCTCGGGCAGACGCAGAATCTGCGGGGCGGCGAACTTGTCCTGCAACACCTCAAGGTTGTGCTGCCAGGCCACGGTCATATCTGCCTCACCCTGAATGATCAGCGGGCTGCGCGCACTGCGCGGCGCTGCCTCGATGCGCGGCACCCATTGGCTGAGCGCGCCGACCCAAGCGGTCGGCAGGTTGCGCGGCTGGAGGGGGTCCTGGTGATGGACAAAGTCGATAAACGCCGCATCGCTGGAGTTGACGCTGAAACGCCGGGGAATCTCGCTGACAAAGTTGCGCATCACACGGTAACTGAGCTGCAACCAACCCCAAGCGCGCGGACGCACCAGTGGAGCCAGCAGAATGGTTTCGCCAATTTCCGCGCCCGGTGCGCCGGTCAGCAGGTAGTCGATCAGAATCGCCCCACCGGTGCTCTGCCCACACAGATGCCAGGGCTGCGGCAACTCTAGCGCGGCGGCTTCAGCCAGCACTGCCTGCAGCACCCTCTGGTACTCAGCAAAATCGTCGATGCTGGCGCGCACGCCGCTGGACAGGCCATGCCCCGGCAGATCGAAACCCAGTACGGCAAAGCCCATGCGCAACGCCCACTCGATCACATGGCGATACAAGCCAACGTGGTCGTAGTAACCATGCAGCAGTACCAGCGTTGCGCGCGGCTGCTCAGGCCACCAGGCCTGTACGGCGACCTGGTAGCCAGCCGCCTGAATCGTGCCCATGCGGCTGCGCTTCGCCAGCGCGTCGCTGAAGCCGTAGAACTGCCGGTATGCCTGTTCGGCCGGTGACAGGGCAACGGCTGCGGCCAAGGGTCGCAGACTGGCAATCAGGTTTTCCGGCTGAAACGGCTCTGGCATAGGGTTTCCATTAATCATGCGGGGTGGTGACAAGCCATCCAGGCTCATGCAATCAGGCTGCGGATATTCAGCTGTCGCGCCAGTCATGGCAAGCTGCGCGCCTGTTTGCTGAAGACCGCCGATGACTCGACCCACGCGCAAGACCCTTCTCGCCAGCTTGCTGATTCTGCTCTGGGCCGCCGCTATGCTCGCTGCCTACTGGTGGTACGAGGCGCGCTACCTGCGTAGTTTCAGCGAACAGACCGCGTTGTTCTACGGTGAACAACTGCGTCTGCCAGAAGAACTGGCCGGCCCGGGGCCGATCCGTCTGGTGCACTTCTGGGACCCCGCCTGCCCGTGCAATATTGGCAATCAACAGCACCTGGCAGAATTGATCGAACGCTTCGGCCCCCAGGGCGTGAGCTTTTATGCCGTACAAAAGCCCGGCAGCAGCGGCCAACTACCCAGCACTCTGAGCGCTCTACAGCCTCTGGCCGAACTGGCGGGCAGCTCACAAATCCCTGCCAGCCCGGCGGTGGCAATCTGGGACCGCAACGGCCAACTGGCCTACTTTGGCCCGTACAGCGAAGGCGCCACCTGCACCTCAAGCAACAGCTTTATCGAGCCGATTCTCGACGCACTGATTGAAGAACGCCCGGTGAACGCCAGCAACACCTTGGCGGTGGGCTGTTTCTGCGACTGGCAGAGCAACTGACTACTTCAGACCATCCGGCGTAAAGCGCTGAAAGATCTGCTGCACCTCACCGCTGGCCTGCAGCTGTTTAAGCTGCTGATCGAACTGGCTGACCAGACGTTCACCCCGCGCAGAGCCCTTGCTGACCAGCAGGAAAAACTCCTTATTGGCGACCAATGGAACATGCCGCAGCTGCTCATGCCCCTGATAAATACCCAGTGCCAGGCCGCCATATAACGGCTCAATCTCGCTGGGGAAGAAGTCGCAGCGCTGACGCTGCAGCATATCCAGGTTCTGCTGAATGCCGGGGAAGCGCTGGATCGGCTCGCCCAGGCCAAACGGTTGATAGTTGTATCCAATCACCCCGCACACCCGATACGGCTGCAGGTTCTGTAGCAAGGCGGGTAACGGCACTTCGGCAAAACGCTGAGCGGAATAGAACAGCCCAAGCCGCGTTGCATAGAGGCGCGCACTGTAATGCGCGTAGGCAGCGCGCTCGGCGTTGTAGCTGGCATCCCAGGTCAGCTCGCAGCGGCCCTTCTCAGCAAAATCCGCCAGTTCCTGCTGCACCCGCGCCCAGGGCATGTAGTGCACCTCATAGGGCAGCTGCAAACGCTGCAGAATCTCCAGCACCAAGGTGCTGGCCGACCCGGTCAAACGGCTGCGGTCCACCTCGCCATCGCTGCGCTGCCAATAGGTGAAGGGCGGCCACTCGTTGCTGTCGCCCAGACAAATCTGCACCGGAAGCGCCGCCAGGCAGGGCATCACCAGCAGCGCCAACACTCCACTTGCCATCATTCGCCACATAACCACTACCTCAGGTCTGTGTAGAAAGGCTAGATCAGTCTGGCCGAGCCATTCCCGCACCCGACTGTCGGCGAAAGCCCTGCGGCGTCGCACCTTGCCAGCGTTTGAACGCGCGGTAGAACGGCGACAGCTCGGCAAAGCCACAGGCTCGCGCCACTTCACGAATGGCCAGGCCGCTGTCGAGCAGGGCCTGGGCCCGCAGGCGACGGACCTCATCGTGCAGTTGGCGAAAGCTCTGCTGCTGTTCGGCCAGCGCTCGCTGCAAGCTGCCAACGCTGTAACCCAAAGCCTTGGCGCAGCGCGGCAGGTCACACAGCTGCACGCCCACGTTGACCTCCAGCCAGTAGCGCACCCGGTTGAGCAACTGGTTTTCCTCAAGCTCCGCCAGCTCCACTTCGGCCTGCGCCCAGAGCACCGCGAACAACCGTGGGTTGGCGCTGCGCGATGGCCGGCTAAGCCAGGCACGCGGGAAGATCAGCGCGTCATGCGCCTGGGCAAAGCACGGTAGCAGGCCAAATAGGCGGCGATGCTCACTCAACCGGCGCGGTGCGGGGTGACGAAAATCCAGCCCGGTCAGGCGAAAACTGCCGTCGTTGTTGATGCTCGCCAGCATTTTCTGCAGCAACAGCGCCAAACATTCCATCTGTTGGCGCAGCGAGCCAACGCCACGGTAATTGAGGTCGAATATCAGCCGCACATGCTCGCCATCCAGCTCCAGGCGCGCGGCAAAGCCACCGGAAAGAATGTGCTGAAAACGCACAAAACCCTCCAGTGCTTGGCCCAAGTCGCGGCTGGCCAGCAGCAGGTAACCCACCACATCCAGCGGCCGTGGCTGCATGGTTTCGCCCAGATGCAGGCCGATATCCACATCGCCGCTGATGCCCGCCAGCGCCTGCCAGAAGCGCGGCGCATTGTCGTGATCCTCGCGAGCATTAAGCAGCGGCGGCGCCAGCACCACACCCTGATAGGCCTGGCGATAGGTGTCAGTTGGGTCGAGGCCCAGCTCCGCCAGCGCCTCGTACAGCAAGCGGCGCAGGGTCGAGGAATGGGTCAGCGCGCTGGCGATGCTGTTATGCGGGTCCTGATTCATACACCTTCCTTTGATTGACCAAAGACTTTCACTCTTGCCGTATTTGGTCAATGCCAGCACCGCAATCCGTCCGCACAATGGCGGCGCTGATAAAACCTATAACAAGGAACATCCATGAAACGCACCCTGACCGTCCTTGCCGTATTAGTCGCCGCCACTGCCGCCGGCGCTTACTGGTATATCGACAGCAAGCAGCCGCAACGCGCTGGCGAGCTGAGCCTGAGTTCACTGCAGGCGCCGGTCACGGTGGATTACGACGAGCGCGGCGTGCCGCATATCCAGGCGCAGAACGAGGCCGATATGTACCGCGCCCTGGGCTATGTGCACGCTCAAGACCGGCTGTTCCAGATGGAAATTCTGCGGCGCCTGGCGCGTGGCGAGCTGGCGGAAATTCTCGGCAGCACGCTGGTGGACACCGACCGCCTATTTCGTACCTTGGGCATTCGCGAGCACGCCGACCGTTACGCGGCGAAGATGGACATGAATACCCCGGCGAGCCAGGCGCTGCAGGCCTACCTGGATGGCATCAACCAGTACCAGGCCAACCACCCAGCCCCCATCGAGTTCGACGTGCTGGGCATCGACAAGCGCCCGTTCACCACCGCCGACACCCTCAGCGTTGCCGGTTATATGGCTTACAGCTTTGCGGCGGCTTTCCGTACTGAGCCGGTGCTGACGCATATCCGCGATCAACTGGGCGCCGACCACCTCAAGGTCTTTGATCTCGACTGGCACCCGCAGGGCGTGGTCGGGCAGAACCTCGCCGCCGGAGACTGGCAGGACCTCAACGCCATTGCCGAGCTGAGCCACGCCGCGCTGCTGAATGCCGGCCTGCCGCAGTTCGAGGGCAGCAACGCCTGGGCCATATCCGGTAGCCGTACCGCCAGCGGCAAGCCACTGCTGGCCGGCGACCCGCATATCCGCTTCGCCGTGCCGTCGGTGTGGTACGAGGCCAACCTGAGCTACCCCGGTTTCAGCCTGTACGGCCACCACCAGGCGCTCAACCCGGTGGCATCACTGGGCCATAACCGCGACTTCGCCTGGAGCCTGACCATGTTCCAGAACGACGACCTCGACCTGATCGCCGAGACAACCAACCCGGCCAATCCCAACCAGGTCTGGTATCGCGGCCAGTGGGTCGAGCTGCAAAGCCGCGTCGAGCAAATCACCGTCAAGGACGCCGCGCCGGTCAGCCTGACCATTCGCCGCTCGCCACACGGCCCACTGATCAACAGCGCTCTCGGTGAAACCGTCGGCAGCACGCCGATTGCCATGTGGTGGGCGTTTTTGGAAACCGAGAACCCGATCCTCGACGGCTTCTACCAGCTCAACCGCGCCGCCACGCTGGAGCAGGCCCGCACAGCCGTCGAGCATATCGAGGCACCGGGGCTGAACGTGGTGTGGGCCAATGCCACGGGCGATATCGGCTGGTGGGCGGCGGCGAAACTGCCGCGCCGCCCGGCCGGGGTCAACCCGAGCTTTATCCTCGACGGCGCCAGCGGCGAGGCGGAGAAGGATGGCTACTACCCTTTCAGCGCCAACCCACAGGAAGAAAACCCGGCGCGCGGCTATATCCTCTCGGCCAACTATCAGCCCCTGTCGCCGACCGGCATGGCGATTCCCGGCTACTACAACCTGGCCGACCGTGGCCAGCGCCTAAACGAGCGGCTTAGTGACAACAGCGTGAAGTGGGACCTGAACAACAGCCAGGCCCTGCAACTCGACCCTGGCACTGGCTACCCACAACGCCTGCTTGCTCCGCTGACCGCCGACCTGCGCGCCGCCGCCAACGGCAGCGAGGAGCAAGCGCTGGTCGAGCAACTGCTGAGCTGGGATGGCCAACACACGCTCGATGCCACCGCTGCCACGCTGTTCAACCAGCTGGTTTATCAGCTGACATTTGCAGCAATGGCCGACGAGCTGGGCGACGCCTTCTTCGCCAACCTGTTGCAAACCCGCGTGCTCGACAGCGCCCTGCCGCGCCTGGCCGCCGATGCCAGCTCGCCCTGGTGGGACAAACGCGGCAGCGACGCAGTAGAAAGCCGATCCGATACCGTAAAAACCGCCTGGCAGGCCAGCCTTGCACATCTGCGCAACACCCTGGGTAACGATGCCACTCAATGGGCCTGGGGCAGCGCCCATACCCTCACCCACAGCCATCCGCTGGGCCAGCAGAAGCCGCTGGATAAACTGTTCAACGTCGGCCCATTCTCCGCACCGGGCGGCCATGAAACGCCGAACAACCTGTCACACTCGGTCGGCCCGGCGCCCTGGCCAGTGGTCTACGGCCCCTCGACCCGTCGCCTGATCGATATGGCCGACGCCAGCACGGCGCTGGGCATCAACCCCGTCGGGCAAAGTGGCGTGCTGTTCGATAAGCACTATAAAGACCAGGCCGAGCGCTATATGCGCGGCGAGTATGTGCCCATGCACCTGGATGCCGAGGCGATCAAGGCCAATAGCCGCAGCCAGCTGATTCTTCGCCCATAAGCGACCAGAAGCCTGAGCCCTCCCCTGGTCAGCCCCGTCCTCACCGTCGGCGGCACCAAACGAGCGCATGAGCATCGCCACGCCGGCCAATGCCAGTGGGTTTTACTATGGCTATGTACCAGTTAGGTGTTGCATGCCATGGGTAGTGCGCGCCGTGCACCCCGACGCGAGTCGGGGCGAGCGCATGCGGGTAGGTTGGCGTTGAGCGCAGCGAAGCCCAACAGGCAGTGGCATGTCTCGTTGGGCTTCGTCGCTTTGCTCCTCAACCCAACCTACGGTTTATCGCCTCACAACACGCAATGGGTACATAGCCTTTACTATCGACTGCGGCAAAGCCCGGCAGACTGATTTCAAGCCAGTGATAGCAGTGGCCAGGCCTCGTGCTTTCTGTGGGAAACCATATGCTCGCGCTGCTCCATCAGAATTTGAAACTCAGCTCCCTTGTCAGCTGGATCGCATCAAACCCCGGACGGAAGCGCCCGGTGAAGTTGCCTTGCGGGTCCACAATTGAAAAAGTGAGCGAATGAGCAACCGTATAACGACCCGGAGCAGGTGAAACTACAAACTGAATACCCAGGCTGCTGGCAAGCCGAGCCAATTGCTCTTCGCTTCCCGTCACCCCGCGCAATGACGGGTCGAAGTGCCTGACGAACGTCCCCACCTCAGCCACCGAGTCGCGCCCCGGATCAACCGAGATGAATACAAAGGCGATGTCGGTTCCGCCCGCACGTTCGCCCAGACGAGCCGCTAACGTTGCCATCTGCGTCAGCCCTGTCGGGCATATCTCCGGACAGTGTAAAAAACCAAACAACACAATGGTCCAGCGCCCTGTCAGAGACTGATTGGTAAATGCGCCCTGATCGGATTCAAGCCTGAACGTTGCCAAACTGCGCGCTGTACTCAGCCACTCTATCGCTTGCGGCACAGCCGGACGGGGGACAACGAAAGTCGCTCCTGCGCCCAACGCCACTCCCACGCTGAGCAGCAGCAGAGCCAGTAGCGGCCTACTCATCTGCCCGGCCCTTGCTGCTCGAATAAAGCAGCCCCAACGCCACCAGGGCCGGCAATGTTACACCGGCGAAATCCTCAAGCAGCGATTCAGGCCCGCAGATACCAACAAAAACCTCCCATATATGAAAGAGTGCGTGGCCCACTAGCCAGGCCGTTGGCATCGACCACAATGTCAGCCTATGGCGCAGGTAAATCGCCCCATAGATAAACGCGACGCCGATCAGCATGTAAAGCATGCCGATGTCACGCAAGAAGTGTTGGTTGAACGGCCCCCGGTCCGGCACCCCAGGCACCAACCAATACCAGGTTTCAGGAACCAGCGTCATAAAGACACCGTTGCCCAATGCGGCCAGGCCGAGCAGCACGGCAATTGGCGTGATGTATGTGTTAAACACCCTTTACCCCCTCAACCAAAACAGACTCACGGCTGGGGCTCAGGAATGACTCATTGACCTGAATCCGGCTGCAGGCTTTACCGTAGCCCAGGGCGTATTTCAGGGCCGGGTAAACCCGGTATGAGCTAATGGCAAAAGCAATGGCGATAAGCCCTTTATCACCCCACAAGGCCCGGATTTTTTCACGCAGCTCGTCCGCCTCGGGGTTATGCGCCAGAACCTGCTCAGTAAAACGCACCACCAAGGCGAGGTCCGTGGGCAGATTATGCAAATCTCGATCGATTAGCGCCCGCACAAGCGCCGGCTCCAACTTCGCCTCCAGCGCCATATTGACCACCAACTGCGTACACGGCCCACAATCATCCCAGATAATCGCGCGTATTCTCGCGGCGTACAGCGGCCCGACAGGCAGCTCACCCGCGTGTGCAGACATGGTTTGCAAACCCATAAACTTCAGAAACGCCAGCAAGTCTGCCTGCAAAATATCCTGCTGATAACCCACGTCGTAGTTATAACGATGCTTGAATCCCAGCAACATTTTATTAAATGCATAACGAATCATCTTACACCTCCCCTTTAGCGAGTTTAATCAGGCAGTCAATTAGGCGCCTATAGACACATAGGCGATTAGTACAGGCATACGTCTCGGCTGCTCACTTACATTCAGACAATAGTATTCCCGTACTCGAAGGCTCTTGGGCACGCACCGGCTTGAGCAGACAAAAACCGCTCAGCAGAAATATCAGCGCACAGGTGAAAAGCATTACTGAATAATTACCGTCATCCAGCAACCCAGAAGCCAACAATGGCCCTGTCGCCAAACCAACAAACGAAATAACGGCGGCAACAGTTGCAAGTCTGCCACTGCCATCCAGTGCTGCAGTAACTGCCAGTAAATACGACTGCACTGCAGGCCAAGATATAAACAACATAGCCATTGCAAGCACATAAAGAATACTGTGCGCCGAGAAGATCAACAGTAGCGCAGCCAGTACCGACAATGCGACACCTGCCAACAACCAAGGCAAACGGCCATAACGCGTGCCATTAATCACCGGCACCATCGCGCCTAGCAGGCCCAGCAAGCCTGTGACCGCAATATAGGCACTGACGGGATCTGCGGCGATACCCGCAGCAAGACCAATCAGCCCAACATATGCCCAGATCGCACTGGCCGCAATTTGATAGAGCATGATCGCCAAAAGCATTAGGAATGCAGACCGATATTCCCCAGGCGACAACGCGGAGTACCCGTTTGAATAGTGGTTAAGCGGGACTTTTGCCAACAGAAGAACAAACAGCAGGCTCAACAACGCCAAGCCGGCCATGACATAAAACACTGCATGCGCATTGATGGCCGCTTCAAGCGTTGGCAACAGATAAATAACCAGAGAACCAACACTGAACTGTATAAATAACAAACTGCCAAAGGCCCGATCAGGGTTGCCCAACCGGGCAAGCACGGCAAACGCAACACCCAGGCTAAATCCGCCAAAGACCCCGGCAACGAACCGCCAAACAAGCATTGTCTCGTAGGCATCAATCCAGACACTGGCACTATCAATTAAGGCCAACACTGCCAAACTTATAAAAACGGCAAATTGCCAACGAATCCGACGTACCAAAAAAATCGCAAGTGTACTACCAAGCAAACCACCATAGCCGTTGAGCGCGACAATCTGCCCGGCTTCAACATCACTAAAGCCGATAGCACCGGCTAACGCACTCACCACGCCCGGCAGGAAATTGATATAGGAAAGTCCGGTCATGGTGACAAATGCCATGGCCAAATAAACAAACAAATTATTGGTGGATTTATTATTCAACATAGCGCCTCATCCAAATGGGTTGGTTGTCGCTGGTTGTTGAATTCTTATGCTGCGCCAACCATAAGAAAATAGGTCGCCCGCCCTATGAGTCGTGAATACTATTCACGAGTTGTCATGCTACGCTCCGCCCATAGACAAACTGCATGTGCCACTAAGTCATGGATAAATTGCGCTTATTAGAAATATTCCTGGCCACCTGTGATGGCGGCAGCTTCGCAGCAGCGGCGAAGATTTGTGACAGCGACCCGTCCACCGTTAGCAAGGCCATCGCCCGCCTGGAAGCACAACTGAAGCTGACGCTGTTTCAACGTTCCACCCGGCAATTGCGCATAACCATGGCAGGAAAGAACTATGCCGACACAGTACGCAAGCTGCTGCAAGACCTCAGCTCCTGCGAAGACGAACTGCGACACCTGAATGATTCGCCCTGCGGCACCCTGCGCATCAACTCGGCCGCCTGTTACGGCCACCTCTATGTGCGTCCCCTGCTACACGCGTTCTGCCAGCGTTACCCAGAGATACAACTAGAGTTTGAGATCAATGACTTACACGCCGACGTGATAGAAAACGACATTGATATCGCCCTGCGTACCGGCTACGTGAAAGACAGCCGCCTAGTGGCCCGACGGCTCAGCCCAATGGACTTTCTGATCTGCGCATCACCGCATTACTTAGACGCGCAAGGCACACCGCAGCACGCCGATGTTTTTTACAGACACAGCTGGATTGGCTTTCGTATCAAGGAGACAAAACAGCTCCAGCCCATATATCTACCGAACCATCACGGCGAATACCTGCCGTTTGAATTAGAGCGACGGCATATCACCGATGACGGGGAGGCCATGGCGCATATGTGCGCAGACGGCTTGGGATTTGCCCAACTTCCGCACTTTCTGGCGAAACAGGGCCTGGACAGCGGGGCTTTGGTTTCGCTTTATCCCTACTACAGACCTCCACAGCCGGATAATGGCGTATTTGCGATTTATCCCAAACGCGATTACCTGCCGGCCAAAGTCAGGGTATTTATTGAGTTTATGACCTCCGCCCTAGAGTCTATGGGAGAAAATGCTCATCACACCTGGGCGGAAAACCTGGTTCCAATCGTTAATTTCCCTCGGTGACCCATTAAGGGCGATGCAAACAACTCACTCATTTTGCTGCACCTTATGTCGATCTGTGCCTACCCGCACACGCCGGCGTTCTTCGCCCTGAGAAAACAGCTCGCGCCCCACAATAAATTTCGCAACAAGCGCTGGGATAGCTATTACCGCTGAAGCCACCGCGTGGTCTTATGAGCGATCCAGGGGGCTCAAAACGGCAAAGGCCCCGCGATTGAGCACATGGGTGTAGATCATTGTGGTCTTCACATCCGCATGGCCAAGCAGCTCCTGCACCGTGCGAATATCCTGACCGCTCTCCAGCAGATGGGTGGCAAAGGAATGGCGCAGCGTATGTGGCGTGGCCAGCTTAGCAATCCCTGTAGCCCTGAGCGCACTCTTGAAGGCCCGCTGCAAGCGCTTCTCATCAACATGGTGACGCCGCTGCACACCGCTGCGCGGATCGACCGACAGCCCCTGCGCCGGAAACATATACTGCCAGCCCCACTCCCAAGGCCCCTTGGGGTACTTGCGCGCCAACGCATCAGGCAAATACACATCGCCACGCCCAGCCAACAACTCCGCATTGTGCAGTGCCTTCACCAGTTGCAACTGACGCTTCAACGGCTCAAGTAAACGCAACGGCAGAACCGTAACTCGATCCTTCGCCCCCTTGCCATCGCGCACCAAAATCTGCCGGCTGGAGAAGTCCACATCCTTGACCCGCAAACGCACCACCTCCATCAAGCGCATGCCCGAGCCGTACAACAAACTGGCCATCAACCATAGCTCGCCCTGCAACTGCGCCAATACCGCCTGCACTTCCTCGACACTCAACACCACCGGCAAACGCTGCGGCTTCTTCGCTCTCACCACCTCCCCCAGCCAGGGCAACTCCAGTTTAAGCACCTGTTTATAAAGGAAGAGCAACGCCGCCAGTGCCTGATTCTGCGTCGAAGCTGACACATTGCGCCGCACCGCCAGATCAGACAAAAAAGCCTCCACCTCCGCCGCCCCCATTTCCGACGGATGCTGGTACTGGTGAAAACGAATAAATCGCCTGATCCACTCGCAATAGACTCGCTCAGTGCGAATCGAGTAATGTTTCAAACGAATCTGCTCACGAACCTGATCGAGCAAACGAGGCTTGCCATCCATGGTGCATAACTCCTTATACGGTCACCCGACCGCTGCATTGCTCAGCCTAGATAGAGATAGCAAAGGGCACAAGGAAGGTTATCCACCAAATGCAGCAGAGGTATCACACCATTTGGTGTCTATTTAACGTTAGACTCTAGGAAACCCATATGCCCGCTGCAGAAATAAAACTTATATCCCCAAACAACGAAGATATTGCTGGTCTTCTGCTAGAGGACGGGAGCATCTGCCAGGTAACTTTCTTTTATGACAAAGAGTTGCTTGCAAGGGATGTAATACTTCAAGAAAATCCTACCTCTCATCCAGCCAAAAAAGATGGCACATCTATTTATGTAGATGTAAAAGGTCAACACTGGAGCGCCTTAGATGTTGAGTACCACTCAGTTCTCAATAGCTAATGGAGGCCTAACAATTGGTTCAAATCGCTCGCTGCGCTCGCTGGGACGGGCTAAAGCCCGCCCCTTAACCAAACGTTAGGCAGCCTCCGGAAATTAATCTTGGGTTGGTTTTATTCACAACACCGCGTCGCCAATAAATCGCTTAGTCAGTGGCATTATTAAAGGGAGTTGGTTTGTGCCGAATACCGTAACAATTAACTTACCGCGTTCGGCTTTCGACTGTACGTCGTCTGCCTTTTCTTTCTGCGTTGCGGCGGCTACTGTGTCGGGCAGACCAGGCCTAACAACTGGTTCAAATCGTTCGCTGCGCTCACTGGGACGGGCTAAAGCCCGCCCCTTAACCAAACGTTAGGCAGCCTCCGGAAATTAATCTTGAGTTGGTTTTATTCACAACACCGCGTCGCCAATGAATCGCTTAGTCAGTGGCATTATTAAAGGGAGTTGGTTCATGCCGGGCACCGTAACAATTAACTTACCGCGTCCGTCTTTCGATTGTGCGTCGTCTGCCTTTTCTTTCTGCGTTGCGGCGGCTACCGTGTCGGGCAGGCCAGGCCTAACAACTGGTTCAAATCGTTCGCTGCGCTCTCTGGGACGGGCTAAAGCCCGCCCCTTAACCAAACGTTAGGCCCTACCGAATGTCTTCGTATCTTAAATATCTTATTACTGCTCTTCTTGTTGGCTCAAGCAGCCAATCGGCTGGTTATGAATTTATTCCAGCGCAGGGCTGGATACTAGTAAGGGGCGGAGACATCGCAGATGTCAGAGCAGCAATTATTGACTATGACGACCTCACGAAAGAGGTGGAGGCCGGCATCTTTACAGTGGAGTTGCACCCGCAACGTGATGGTCAAATTGCTGTTTTACTTCCAAACGGCTTTCCAGCATATGACTTAACAAACATGACAGGGTGGCTCAATTGGCCACCAAATCAGCCTAATGCAGTAGCATGGATAACCTCCCCCGCAGATGGGGCTAAATACTACTTAGTGCCTGAAATTTCAAATACCTCTGGTGATACTTTGATAGGGTCTAGTAATGAAGGATTGTCTATTCGAGTATATCTTCCCGATACCGGAGTCTCCGAAATTTATGCTCCGTCCCTTTATAAAGCTGAACCTAAAATAGATCGTCTAAAGAATCCAATAAAAATCAGAATCACACTTGATAAAAACACTGCCTTCGGAAACAATAACTTCATTATTAATAGCCCAAACAACCATAGTTGGCGTCCATAGGCCTAACAATTGGTTCAAATCGTTCGCTTCGCTCTCTGGGACGGGCTAAAGCCCGCCCCTTAACCAAACGTTAGGCAGCCTCCGGAAATTCATCTTGGGTTGGTTTTATTCACAACACCGCGTCGTCAGTAAATTGCTTAGCCAGTGGCATTATTAAAGGGAGTTGGTTTATGCGGGCACCGTAACAATTAACTTACCGCGTCCGTCTTTCGAGTGTGCGTCGTCTGCCTTTTCTTTCTTCGTTGCGGCGGCTACCGTGTCGGGCAGGCCAGGCCTAACAACTGGTTCAAATCGTTCGCTGCGCTCACTGGGACGGGCTAAAGCCCGCCCCTTAACCAAACGTTAGCAGAACAGGGAATAAGCATGATCGACTTCAACAACAAAGGTTTCTTCAAGCTTAAGCAAAATAGCGAATACGCTGAGAAAGTGACTGCGCTATTGCTAGAAAACGAGAAAATCATTGACTCATACAAGTCAATGCGCGATGGCGTAGTGTTTACAACTAAAAGAATAATTGCCATTAATGTCCAAGGGTTAACCGGCAGCAAAAAAGACTACACATCAATTCCCTACAAAAATATTGTTGCTTACTCGGTGGAAACCTCAGGAACTTTTGACCTCGACTCCGAGCTAGAGATATACCTCTCTTCTGTAGGCAAACTAAAATTCGAATTCACTGGAAACGCCGCAATAGTAGAAATATCAAAACATATATCACAGCACCTGCTTTAATTTCCCGATGCACCGTCTGCTAACAAATGGTTCAAACCGCTCGCTTCGCTCACTGGGACGGGCTAAAGCCCGCCCCTTAACCAAACGTTAGCAGTAAACCATGCGCACCATCATCGCTACACTGATAATTTTAATTTCTGCACAACTACAGGCCTCGCAGGGAGAAGATATGAACTCATATCAACAAAACATATCTCAACGCAGAATGGCTGAAGCGCACGTGCTTTGGGCAACAATGAAAGCTGATGGCTTCACTGAAAATACAGTTGCAGCGTTGGATTTCGTTTTCTTTTCAAGCTCCGAAACTGGAGCTGGTGAATTGATAAATGCTCTTTCTGAAAATTACACCCTTGAGCTATCACCATCGAATGATAGCGACTATGTTTTGATTAAGGGAACAACACGTCCATACGGCAATGAGTTCACTCAAGAACAATGGCTTGGCTGGGTCGAATACATGGTTTCAATTGGCTTTTCACATAACGCCATTTTTTCAACATGGTCAGTCTATGACCCAAAGTCGAAAACCACCTGGTCATCTGAGTCAATTGAAGCTGAATAGAACGATCCGTACCACCGCTAACAACTGGTTCAAACCGTTCGCTTCGCTCACTGGGACGGGCTAAAGCCCGCCCCTTAACCAAACGTTATGCATAAAGACAGAGGGCAGCTATGAACAAAGGAATGTTGACTTTTTTCTGCGGAAAAATGGGAGCGGGAAAATCTACCAAAGCTAGAGAAATCGCGCAGAACTGTAATGCAGTATTGCTTTCGGAAGATGAATGGCTTTCATCACTGTACCCAAATAAAATCTCATCGTTGGATGACTACATTAAATACTCCAACCAACTCAAGCCCCAGATTAAGAAACTTGTTCAATCCATTTTGTCCTTAGGCACTAATGTCGTAATGGATTTCCCCGCCAATACTATTTCCCAAAGAAATTGGCTTCGGGGTATTTTCTCTGAGATCCAAGCACCGCACAATTTGATATATATCGACATAACAAATGAAGCTGCCTTAAGCAGATCAAAAAAAGACGAACAGAACAGCCTGAAAGAGAAGCAACGGATACAGCAGAGATGTTTGAGCGGGTTACAAAATACTTCATGGAGCCCACATCAGAAGAAGGCTTTAACACAACAAAAATTGCGCACAATGCATAACAACTGGTTCAAACCGTTCGCTTCGCTCACTGGGACGGGCTAAAGCCCGCCCCTTAACCAAACGTTAGGCAGCCTCCGGAAATTAATCTTGGGTTGGTTTTATTCACAACACCGCGTCGCCAATAAATCGCTTAGTCAGTGGCATTATTAAAGGGAGTTGGTTTGTGCCGAATACCGTAACAATTAACTTACCGCGTTCGGCTTTCGACTGTACGTCGTCTGCCTTTTCTTTCTGCGTTGCGGCGGCTACTGTGTCGGGCAGGCCAGGCCTAACAACTGGTTCAAATCGTTCGCTGCGCTCTCTGGGACGGGCTAAAGCCCGCCCCTTAACCAAACGTTATATTCCTTCACTGGAGCGCATCGCTTGAGAATAATACTATCCGCAATAGGCCTCATGTTATTTTCAGCGAGCGCATTGCTTGGATTTTATCTCCTGAATCAAGGAAAGTTCTCAGGCAGTGAATTCATAGCATTTGTTGTTGCTTTTGCAGTGTTGGGGCTGGTCATTTCCTTTTCATCCGAGGTTCAAGAATTTTCAATTGCCGGAAATATCGTAAAGCTCAAAGAGGTAAAGAAAGATGCTGAAAGAACAATAATTGAGCTTAAAGCTGCAAGAACAGAGACATTTAGATTTCTTCTCAGTTTAGCAAAGCGCTATCCAGGTGGCTGGGGGAGCGATAGCACGGTCGATACAAGGCTTGCAGATTTTTGGTTTCTCCATACGCAAATCGTTAAGTTTGGATGTGAAAAAGAGCTAAGTGAAAAAATCTCAGAAGTTCTAGACGTCTTACTAATCGGGCAATTATCAAGCATTGGCCATAGCAACGATAAAGTCAGAGAAAAATATCACGGAAAAGGCATCACACCTTCGCCTGGCGAGTTAACTATAGAAGCATTGGATAATGAGTCTGTTTTAGAGTCGGCAAAGCGTGGAGTATGCAAAGGCTCGGCAGACGAAATAAAAAGGAATTTAGTCATCGGTCTTGAAGAATATAAGAAACTCTATGACGCACGTATTGCGCTAGGGGAAATATAACAACTGGTTCAAACCGTTCGCTGCGCTCACTGGGACGGGCTAAAGCCCGCCCCTTAACCAAACGTTAGGCAGCCTCCGGAAATTCATCTTGGGTTGGTTTTATTCACAACACCGCGTCGCCAATAAATCGCTTAGTCAGTGGCATTATTAAAGGGAGTTGGTTCATGCCGGGCACCGTAACAATTAACTTACCGCGTCCGACTTTCGACTGTGCGGTGCCTGCCTTTCCTTTCTGCGTTGCGGCGGCTACCGTGTCGGGCAGGCCAGGCCTAACAACTGGTTCAAATCGTTCGCTTCGCTCTCTGGGACGGGCTAAAGCCCGCCCCTTAACCAAACGTTATGTACCCAAGGGGGTTCGATGCCGCTCCTAAAAGATAGGGTTGTAGTAGCGAGCGATGTAAGCACTCGCGACGGTATTGGTGTCGAAATTTACAGAAACAACGAGTTGATCGTTGAAATATTCCGGGACGACACGGAAAAAACTCGCACAGTAACAGTATTCAAAGAGATCAATTTCACTTGATCTAATGGAAGATTCTATCCAAATTTTCAAAAAAGAAATCCCATGGGACTTCATTGAGTATGAGGTTTAGGCAGGCATGAAAGATCTTATTGCAAGCATGAAAATTATTGGGATAAGCCCCAATGGAGAGAGAATCGAGATTCTTGCAAAAATTGGTAAGCCATACCCCGTAGAGGGACAAGAAGATATCGACGAGTGGGCATGCCCGGTATCGCTTGAGCCACTATACAAACGCTTGCATGAGGCTCATGGTGGCGGCTCATTTCAAGCGCTTTGCCTAGCATCAAGCCTCATTCTGAACTTACTGCATGGCTTCATAGAAAAGGGCGGAAAGTTAATTCACGAGGACGGAACCAGTTTTCCACTAGGCGCATATTCCTTTGGCCTCGCAAAGGGCACATAACAACTGGTTCAAACCGTTCGCTTCGCTCACTGGGACGGGCTAAAGCCCGCCCCTTAACCAAACGTTATGCATATTCAGAAATTCGGCATCCAGCAACAAACGGGGTTGCAATGAAAAAGAAAGTAAAACGGTCAAAATTGCTGAGGGCCTTTAATTCGCTTTGTGCGGTTCTGCTCATGGTTTCTGCAATCTACATTATGGTTATGGGCTTCAACTCTGTTGCTATGGCGGTTATGGCTATTTCCGTTGCCGGAGCAGCTGCACCTCTTGTCCAGAGCGACGAGGGAATTCTGGAAATAGTAATCGGCACCTTCGAAGCCATGATCGACGGGGTCGTGGCAGTCATCGAAGGCATAGCAAGTGCAATTGCTGGCCTGTTCAGCTAGAAATGCATAACAATTGGTTCAAATCGCTCGCTTCGCTCGCTGGGACGGGCTAAAGCCCGCCCCTTAACCAAACGTTAGGCCCTACCGAATGTCTTCGTATCTTAAATATCTTATTACTGCTCTTCTTGTTGGCTCAAGCAGCCAATCGGCTGGTTATGAATTTATTCCAGCGCAGGGCTGGATACTAGTAAGGGGCGGAGACATCGCAGATGTCAGAGCAGCAATTATTGACTATGACGACCTCACGAAAGAGGTGGAGGCCGGCATCTTTACAGTGGAGTTGCACCCGCAACGTGATGGTCAAATTGCTGTTTTACTTCCAAACGGCTTTCCAGCATATGACTTAACAAACATGACAGGGTGGCTCAATTGGCCACCAAATCAGCCTAATGCAGTAGCATGGATAACCTCCCCCGCAGATGGGGCTAAATACTACTTAGTGCCTGAAATTTCAAATACCTCTGGTGATACTTTGATAGGGTCTAGTAATGAAGGATTGTCTATTCGAGTATATCTTCCCGATACCGGAGTCTCCGAAATTTATGCTCCGTCCCTTTATAAAGCTGAACCTAAAATAGATCGTCTAAAGAATCCAATAAAAATCAGAATCACACTTGATAAAAACACTGCCTTCGGAAACAATAACTTCATTATTAATAGCCCAAACAACCATAGTTGGCGTCCATAGGCCTAACAATTGGTTCAAATCGTTCGCTTCGCTCTCTGGGACGGGCTAAAGCCCGCCCCTTAACCAAACGTTAGGCAGCCTCCGGAAATTAATCTTGAGTTGGTTTTATTCACAACACCGCGTCGCCAATGAATCGCTTAGTCAGTGGCATTATTAAAGGGAGTTGGTTCATGCCGGGCACCGTAACAATTAACTTACCGCGTCCGTCTTTCGATTGTGCGTCGTCTGCCTTTTCTTTCTGCGTTGCGGCGGCTACCGTGTCGGGCAGGCCAGGCCTAACAACTGGTTCAAATCGTTCGCTGCGCTCTCTGGGACGGGCTAAAGCCCGCCCCTTAACCAAACGTTAGGCAGCCTCCGGAAATTCATCCTGGGTTGGTTTTATTCACAACACCGCGTCGCCAATAAATCGCTTAGTTAGTGGCATTATTAAAGGGAGTTGGTTTATGCCGGGCACCGTAACAATTAACTTACCGCGTCCGACTTTCGACTGTGCGGCGTTAGCCTTTTCTTTCTGCGTTGCGGCGGCTACCGTGTCGGGCAGGCCAGGCCTAACAACTGGTTCAAATCGTTCGCTGCGCTCTCTGGGACGGGCTAAAGCCCGCCCCTTAACCAAACGTTAGGTGCATATCCAATATGCGGGATCGCCAAAAAATCATAGAAACCATAAGCGACGTGGCAGATAATTTTGGCTCGTCAAACCCGCAGCAACTTAAAAAGCTCATCGCCTATTGCAAAGATGCGCCTAATAACGAAGTATTTTTTGGGCTTTTCTCTTTCTTCTACGACCCGTCTTTGCAAGAGAATAAATTTCAACGCCAACAGACTGCAGGCACACTATTACTAGAAGTAGCACCTACATCACCAATTGCGCTAGACGGCTCAGTTTATGCTGCGGCAAATTTATGGGATTACAGCATTGAAGAACTGCCATGGTATTGGTGCAAAATTTTTGGTTCCCACGTAGTCATTAATTTCTTAAGCGATTTTCTACCTGACATTGAAGACGAAGACATTCTTAAAAGCATTCAAACCATGTTGTTTTGGTGCCATGCCTATGAGCAGCAATGCACCTAACAACTGGTTCAAACCGTTCGCTTCGCTCACTGGGACGGGCTAAAGCCCGCCCCTTAACCAAACGTTAGGCTAAAACAATGAAAGAAACCGCCCCACCAAAACGTGACCCAAAAGCACTAGCATTTGCCGATGCAATTCTCATCCTTGCCCCACTGCTCTTATTTTTTTTCATACTTGCCATTAGCGGCGCTCACGACTCAATACACCAGAAGGCTGAGTGGAGCTTTGTTATGGTATTTTTCCTTGTCGAGGCTCTTCGTGATCAAGTAAAAAGACAACGACTAGAAAATTACCATGAAGATCACACTGAAGCTGGCGTAGTGTTCTACGGACTCATCTTAACTATTGGAGCACTTTTTCTATTTGCCGACTTCAGAAACTCTATCGACCCAAGCTCTATTAATCTACAGTCTTTCTACACAATTAAATTCTCGCTATTCACATTTTCTTTTATATTATTTCTATATCATCGTTATAAAAAATATAGTTACTTGCCTGCCAAAGCAGAGCTATAGAGCACTCCCATGACGGCTATGTAATCA
The DNA here is from genome assembly GCF_056312395.1 of Pseudomonas sp. C7.1. Lineage (NCBI taxonomy): Bacteria > Pseudomonadati > Pseudomonadota > Gammaproteobacteria > Pseudomonadales > Pseudomonadaceae > Pseudomonas > Pseudomonas sp. C7.1. The sequence goes on from NZ_JBWDTL010000003.1 coordinate 3,486,488, forward strand.
GCCTAACAACTGGTTCAAATCGTTCGCTTCGCTCACTGGGACGGGCTAAAGCCCGCCCCTTAACCAAACGTTAGGCCTTTCAATGCATCCATCACGTTCGAATGACATTTTTCTAGCAGCATTGATTTCGTTACTAGTTATATTCATCACCATCATAAAGGGTGATGCGCTGTATTTAGGTCTTTGGTACTACCTCACTGTTCCAGCTATTATTTTGAGCCTATGCGCAGTTATTCGACCCGCACCGTTCTTTCTTACAGGCGCGTCGTTAGGAATTGCCATAACGCTGCTCTGTGTAATGTCGGTTAATTGGAGTTCATCACATCCTGAGGGTCTGCTAGGGTTAGGCCATGTTTCCTCACTTCCAGGCGCTATTGTTGGTGTCCTTTTAGCAGCAGTAACAGCAAAGAGGAAATTCATAAAGCTGCCATATACATCTTTCTCAATGGGTCTATGCGGTCTGCTGGTTGGCTACTTTATAAATCAAACCGTTGTTTGCAATACTGTTATGTGGTGTGGCCCACTATCAATGCCTATCAAATGAAACGCCTAACAAGTGGTTCAAACCGTTCGCTTCGCTCACTGGGACGGGCTAAAGCCCGCCCCTTAACCAAACGTTAGGCAGCCTCCGGAAATTAATCTTGGGTTGGTTTTATTCACAACACCGCGTCGCCAATAAATCGCTTAGTCAGTGGCATTATTAAAGGGAGTTGGTTTGTGCCGAATACCGTAACAATTAACTTACCGCGTTCGGCTTTCGACTGTACGTCGTCTGCCTTTTCTTTCTGCGTTGCGGCGGCTACTGTGTCGGGCAGACCAGGCCTAACAACTGGTTCAAATCGTTCGCTGCGCTCACTGGGACGGGCTAAAGCCCGCCCCTTAACCAAACGTTAGGCAACATACATAAAGGGTCTTTATGCGTCCAATCATCGAAGAACGATTCGAGCTCAACCTTGAGCGCGTGCGAAACCTTGTGTCTATTTATACGAATCACTTGTCCGGGCAAGGTGGTGGTCGAAGGGGGCATCAAACTACAGACGTACTGCGCGCAGCAACAGTCTTATTGCACGCAGCGCTTGAGGATGTGTTGCGAAGCTTGGCATATTGGAAGCTCTCTCAAGCAAGCGCAACGGTATTAGAAAAAATTGCTCTTGTTGGCGGATCGGCAACAAAATTTAATCTCGGGGAGCTTGCGACTCACCGAGGAAAAACAATCGATGCAGTCATAAAGGAATCAACAGACGCAAGTCTGGAGCGATCCAACTACAATAATCGAAGAGAAGTCCTTCAGTTGCTTGAATCAATCGGTCTAGATGTTGCACCCATTCAGCAGCACATGGCCTTACTTGAACAAGCCATGTCACGCCGTCATCAGATTGTTCATCGCGCAGACGCTAATCCCAATCAAAGCCCGGGCCGAGGCAATCATAAGGTTGCCTCGATCGCACCTGTCACACTCAATGGCTGGATAGCAAACACTGAACAGTTCGTTCATGCGGTTCTTGCTCAGGTTTAGCAGAAAAGTCGCCTAACAAGACGCTCAAATCGCTCACTTCGTTCGCTGGGACGGGCTAAAGCCCGCCCCTTAGCTTAATCGTTAGACAACAGTGCTTTTAAATTGCTTTTTGGTAACGCGTACCCTCGTAACAACGCACGTTTTCTTGCGAGGTTTTCACAGTTTGAAATGTGTATTGGCTGAACGGACGCCCGTTATATTTGTGGCATTTTTCAACACCGCGCTCAGGTCGTTAAATTGCAAACATTGGATTTATCGCGTTTCGTTCGTTGCGTAATTGTTGTTCGTAAGGCCGCACGATTGCTTTCGGGGCTTTCTCGGGTTTAGTCTTGCGGTTGCTGTGCTTACGCCGCTTGCCATTGAGGCACGTTGAAATCGTGGTTTTTCAGTTGCAGTGCAAACATTAAATTTATTGCGTTTCGCCAGGTTCATCGCGTAACGCGTTACAAGCAGGAAAGCGGTGCTTTAAATTATGCGTACATCCGAGCGTCTAACAAATGGTTCAAATCGCTCGCTGCGCTCGCTGGGACGGGCTAAAGCCCGCCCCTTAACCAAACGTTAGGTCCATAGGAAGTCATTAAACCTAACAACCAGGAGCAGAAATGTCGTATATAAAGTCGCTTTTCGTTTTGAAGAAACCACCTAATACCAGCGAAATCGAAGTTAGCGAAAAAGTCCATAAAAAAGCAACCAAACTCCTCTACTTAGGGCTTTTCATATTATTCGCAAGTGTTATTGGAGGCTTGGTAAAAGCTCTATTTTTTAGCGGTTTAAAGGTAACGGTTAACGAATTAAATTTCCCTATACTATTACTTAGCATAATAGCCACTTTCATGCTTGGCGGACTTAGCCTCATCAAGTTAAACAATGCCCATACAGATATTTTGAATAATTCTAGTGAAAAAAATCATAAAGTAGTGCTCGGGGCTACAGGACCACTACTCCTATCTGTCTATTTATCTTTCCTAACAATTAATGAGGCGAGACTGGCTGGGCAATACAACGAAGATGCTCACCATAATATCTGTAAGGTCTATCTATCTAGCGGGGAAAAGTCGAATTCCTGCATTAATTACGAAAATGAAATGGCAATAGATAAGTCATTAATTGCAAGGGCTTTGTATTTCTACGACTTCAAATATTAGGACTCAACCAGTCCATTAACTCTGCGTCTTTGGTGCCGGACGCAGCAAAGCCACACCGGTTATTGAGGCGCTATACTCCAAGCCACAAACCTGAAAGCACTGGTCGCGGTAGGGACGGCAGTTACCTGCCGCCCCCCGCACAGATCCGTACGTGCGGAACTACCGCATACGGCTCCTGCCTTGGGTATGTGACGCGAAGCGATCCTCAGGGTACGGATGTGCATTTCTGGGTTTAGGTATGTAGAGGTCGGCGAGGCGACCGTAGCGTGACCATTGGAGCCTATTACGCTGACTGCGTCGCATGAGGGCTTGCCGCCATAGACGGCAAACCGCCGAACGAAAACCGCCAAGACGTATCAGGTTCCCCGGCACCGCGTGGTAGTTGAAGTAGCCCCTGACCACCCGGGTGAGCCACTGACCTACGACGTGAACAGACTCGTGGCGTCGACGCTTCAGCTCATCCCGAATAGCCAGCAGCGTCGCACGCATTCGCTTCTTGACCGTCAGTCGCAGAATTTGAAAACCACCGCTTCTGTTGGTACTACAACAGTGCGTAAAGCCCAGGAAGTCAAACGTCTCCGGTTTGCCTAGACCTCGTACCCTACGATTTCTCGCAGCAAAACGACCAAACTCAATCAGTCGTGTTTTCGAGGCATTGAGGGACAATCCGAACCTGGCCAACCGCTCCTGCAACTGCACCAGAAACTGCTGAGCCTGCCATTGCGTCCTGAAACCCACCACGCTGTCGTCCGCGTAACGCACGACAATCACATCGCCACGGGCATGCCGCTGGCGCCACTGCCTTGCCCACAGATCCAGCACGTAGTGAAGATAGATATTCGCCAGCAACGGCGATATCACTGCACCTTGGGGAGTCCCCTTGGTCGCAGCCACCCTACGGCCATCCTCCATTACACCCGCTTGAAGCCACTTGCAGATAAGTCCGAGCATGCGCCGGTCTGCAATCCGGTGTCCCAGAAACATCAGCATCCATTCATGGTCGATCTCATCAAAGAACGACGTGATATCCGCATCCAATATCCAGTTCACCTTCTGACCCTTCAGCGCGACCGTCAACGCATCCAGCGCATCGTGCTGGCTGCGTCCCGGTCGAAACCCATACGAGAATCCCAGGAAGTCCTCTTCATAGATCGCATTTAGAACGGTAACAACCGCCTGTTGTACGATCTTGTCCTCCAAAGAGGCAATGCCCAACGGGCGCTGCCTGCCATCGGCTTTGGGAATGTAGACCCGCCGCGATGGTGTTGCCCGATAGGCTCCGCTGTGGAGCTTTGCGTGCAAAACGGTTACCCGCTGGAGAAGACCTTCCTCATATTCTCGCCACGACATGCCGTCCACGCCCACCGCGGCATCTCGGCGCAGGGCATAAAAGCTCTGCGCCAATAACTGCGGTGTGATGTGGTGCAGCAACGCCGTGAACTGCATGCCCTTGTTCCTTCGGGCTGCTTCACGTACACCTTCAAGTCCCATCAACGTGCAACTGATCCGGCTCAGTGTCCGGGGCACGGGGTTCTTATCGGTGTTTCCCTTGGCTACGCCCCTTTCCTCCACTATCTCCGCAGGGCCAGGCCCTTTGTTCGATGGCTTCTCAGGTACTACGGACGTATCCGACTTCTCAGCGACGTGAACAGCAGGGTTATGGCTTTTGGCCTTTCCTGCTCCGCCCGGTGCCTGCGCACCGGGCACCGCTGAGATCTCCCAGTTTCTGTGCGAAGGACTTCCCGACGTGCACAGGGTCTCCGACCGCGCGGGATCAGAGCATGACTGGCGTAAAACGCCATGCTCCGTGTTGCCTTCTGCTTCGCTTAACAGCGTCGGCATCCCGAACTTGTGATTACGCGGCTCAATGGCTGGCCCATCGGTTTCCCCTGTCAACGCTTCACCCTGCACCTCACGGTGCAACATGCATGACTCGGGGTCTGGTTGATTCGCCATTTCTTACCAGTATCGAACTTTCATCGACTATCCTCCGCCAGCTTTAACTGGCGCACTAAGCGCTCCATAAACCGCGTCCGTCAGGACAAGGTCTGTTTTCAGGAGGCTGGGGCTGGCGAGCAGTTCCACGGCAGCAGCGCTTCGTAGTCCTCGACGGTATTGGCCAGTGTCAGGCGTTCGAGGATGTGGCGCAGGTAAGCGTAGGGCTCCTGGCCGTTGGCCTTGGCGGTTTCGATCAGGCTGTAGATCTGCGCGCTGGCGGTGGCGCCCTTGGGCGTATCGCTGAACAGCCAGTTTTTGCGGCCGATTACGAAGGGGCGGATGGCGTTCTCGGCGCGGTTGTTATCGATCGGCAGGTGGCCGGCTTCTACGTAGCGTTCAAGCCGGCTCCAGTTGCTGGCTAGGTAGTTCACCGCCTTGCCCAAGGCGTTCTGCGCCGTAACCTGGGGCTGGGTTTTCTCCAGCCAGACCTTGAGTTGAGCGAGGATCGGTAAGCTGTGCTGTTGACGGCCCTGATGACGGTGTTCGGCGCTGGCGTCCTTGAAGTCGCGCTCGATCCCGTACAGTTTGTTGATCAGGCTCAGCGCGACATCGGCCCGCCCGGTTTTGCCCTTGGGCTGTACCTTCTGCGCTTCGATAAATTTACGCCGCGCATGCGCCCAGCAGGCCAGGCGCTCGATCCCCGCTTGCGCAGCCACGGCGTTGTAGCCGGCGTAGTCGTCGGTCATCAGGTAGCCACGGTAGTCGTCGAGCAGGCGCAGCGGTACGTCCTGCGCACGGCTGGTGGTGTAGTCGAAAAGGACCACTGGCCTGTCCGGCGGGCCGCCGGTTTGTACCCACATCCAGGATTGGCTGCTCGGCTCGCGCCCCGGCTCCTTGAGTACCTGTACACGGGTCTCGTCGCAGTGCAGCACCGGGTAGTCCAGCAGCGTGTCGCGCATCAGGTTGAGCAGCGGTTGCAACTGTTCGCCGCACTGGATCACCCAGCGCGCCAGGGTCTGGCGGGGGATGTCGATGCCATGTCGATGGAGGACTTTCTCGAAGCGATACAGCGGCGTGCCGTCGACATACTTGGTGCTCAGCAACATCGCCAGCACGCTGGGGCTGGCCATGCTCTTTTCGATCAGTTGGGCTGGCTTGTCGGCGGTCACCGGGGCGGTTTCGCAGCCCTTGCAGGCATAGGTCTTGCGGATGTGTTTGATCACCCGGATCTGCATCGGGATGATGTCCAGCTGTTCGCTGGTTTCCTCACCGATCACCTGCTTGCGGCAACCGCAGGCGCAGGTCAGTTCGTGCTCGGGCAGCTCATGGACGACTTCGACGCGCGGCAGCTCGGCCGGCAACGGCTTGCGCTTACCACGACGCTTGGTCGGCGCGACGTCCTCTTCTTCGACCTCAGCGGCCGGAGCTTCAGGCGCCGCTTCGGCGAGGCTTTCGGCCTCGTTGAAGATCTCCAGCTGCGGCGAGTCAGGATGGCACTTTGCTCGGATTTACGGCCGAACAAGCGCTGGATCAGCAGTGCGTTTTGTTCACGTAGGTGCTCGATCTGTCCGTCCTTAACCAGCATCTCCTGATCTTTTGCAAACACCTGTTCATGCAGCGACAGCAGAAGCTGCTTCAGCAAAATAGGATCGTCAGGAAGGCTTTCGGGCATGGAAATCATGCCGTGGATTATACCGGCTCACGTGACGAAACGGGGCGTCAGTACCTTGTGCGGTTGGTTGCCCCAGAGGTCGATGCCCTCCAGTAATTGGTTCAACTCGCGCACCGTCAGCTCAATGGCTTCATCACCCGCATCCGGCTTGGTCTTGAACCGCTCAGCCTCCAAACGCTTGAGCCACAGACAGAAGCCGTTGCGGTGCCAGTACAGGATTTTCACTTGGTTGCGCGTGCGATTGAGGAAGACGAACAACACAGGGTCGAATACCGCGACCTTGATATCCAGCTCGACCAGGGCCGCCAGACCATTGATTGATTTGCGGAAATCGACTGGCTTGGGATAGAGGTAAACGGCTTTGACCCTGGGGTCGGGACGCATCATGAGCTGGCTCCAGAAAGATATCGGGAGCACAGCATCGGGTCGTGCCGGGATCATTTGAAGGTGGGGTTTATGGAGCGCTTACCAATAAATCGCTTAGTCAGTGGCATTATTAAAGGGAGTTGGTTCATGCCGGACACCGTAACAATTAACTTACCGCGTCCGTCTTTCGATTGTGCGTCGTCTGCCTTTTCTTTCTGCGTTGCGGCGGCTACCGTGTCGGGCAGGCCAAGCCTAACAACTGGTTCAAATCGTTCGCTGCGCTCTCTGGGACGGGCTAAAGCCCGCCCCTTAACCAAACGTTATATGCAGTCGAGGAATAAATGAAGGGATTCTTTAAAAAAATTGTCGCAGCAGTATTCCTATTGTATTTGGCATATGTCTTGATGCCATACATATGGCATCTCATGTACGATCAAGAAACACTTGATGCCTTAAGCTGGAATGGATACGGAGGGCAGCTAAATATTTACGGCCCTTTCCCTTACTTCATCGCTGGAATCACATTGGTTTCTCTTGTAGGTATCCACCAGCTCAAAAAATGGGGCCGTAAATTATTTCTAATTTCAGTTATTGCATCTGGAGTCTTAACACCATTTTTTGGCCTAGGCGTTATAGGTGGTTTTGACTTATTTATAGGTTATGTCCTAACAGTTGGCACAGGTGTAATAATTTCAATGTCATATTTTTCAAGCGTCGCCGAAAACTTCGAGTAATGCATATAACAACTGGTTCAAACCGTTCGCTTCGCTCACTGGGACGGGCTAAAGCCCGCCCCTTAACCAAACGTTAGGCAGCCTCCGGAAATTCATCTTGGGTTGGTTTTATTCACAACACCGCGTCGTCAGTAAATTGCTTAGCCAGTGGCATTATTAAAGGGAGTTGGTTTATGCGGGCACCGTAACAATTAACTTACCGCGTCCGTCTTTCGAGTGTGCGTCGTCTGCCTTTTCTTTCTTCGTTGCGGCGGCTACCGTGTCGGGCAGGCCAGGCCTAACAACTGGTTCAAATCGTTCGCTGCGCTCACTGGGACGGGCTAAAGCCCGCCCCTTAACCAAACGTTAGGCAGCCTCCGGAAATTCATCTCTGGTTGGTTCTAATCCCAACACCGCGTCGTTAGTAAATCGCTTAGTCAGTGGCATTATTAAAGGGAGTTGGTTTATGCCGGGAACCGTAACAATTAACTTACAGCGTCCGTCTTTCGATTGTGCGTCGTCTGCCTTTTCTTTCTGCGTTGCGGCGGCTACCGTGTCGAGCAGGCCAGGCCTAACAACTGGTTCAAATCGTTCGCTGCGCTCACTGGGACGGGCTAAAGCCCCGCCGCGCGTCGCGCCCAGTTGCCCCTATAAATACTATGTAATACATTGCATTCAACAGTATTGAGGGCATTCTTATGAGCGTCACAACCGTCCGGCTTCAACCAGAGCTCGAAGAAAATCTTGAGGCTATGGCAGAAAAGCTTCAAAGAAGTAAAAGTTGGCTTATTAATCAGGCGCTTAGAGAGTTTTTTGAGCGCCAGGAGCTGGAGCAGACCCGGTGGCAGGAAACACTGCACGCAATGGAGTCAGTGGCACAAGGCAAGGTCGTTTCCGGCGAAGCAGTGAATGCTTGGCTCAAAAGTTGGGGCACCGCCAATGAGCTATCGCCACCGAAGGCTGGTCAATGAGGCCGGTCTACTCAGAAAACGCTGTGTCAGACCTCGTTCGGCTCCGCGAATTCATAGCAGAGAAAGATCCTCTTGCTGCTACTCGCGCTGCAGCAGAGCTCTTTGCCCGCATCGAAAATCTTTGCCTATTTCCAGAAATGGGCCGCGCTGTTGAGCTTGCTCCAAGCCCAAAAGTTATTCGCGACGCAGTTTTCGGAAAATACATAATCCGCTATTCAGCTCACACAGAAACTGTCGTTATTCTTCGTATATGGCACCACAACGAAGACCGCACACAAAGTATCTAACAACTGGCTCAGATCGCTCGCTAGGACGGGCTAAAGCCCGCCCCTTAACCAAACGTTAGGTTTCTGATCAAAAATTAGAGTACGCCGCACATGGAAATCAGCTGTAGCTCACTTAATGAAGTTCGCGAGAATATCGACAATATAGATCGAGAAATCGTGGCATTGCTCGCTAAGCGCGGAGCATTTGTTGCTAAAGCCGCATCCTTTAAAAAGACAACTGATGAAGTTAAAGCTCCCACCCGGGTTGAGCAAGTCATTTCAAAAGTTATAGCACTTGCACACGAGCAAGGGGCTAATCCAAAAGTGGCAGAAAGCGTTTATCGCGCCATGATCTCTGCATTCATTGAAGCAGAACTTAAAGAGTATTCACTGCTTAACGCAAATAACGTAAGACCCTAATTCGGCGAAGTTCTTTCTTGACTGACAACGGTATCCACTGCCAGGGACTAACAAGTTGCTATTGGAGCTTTTGTCGAGCCCGATATTCACCCGGCGTCAGGCCAGCCCATTGACGAAACGCGCGGAAGAACACGCTGCGTTCCGAGTAGCCCAGCAGCAGGGCGATTTCTGCGGCGGGTAAGTCGTCGGTGCTTAAGTGTTGTTCGGCCAGTTGCTGGCGGGTGTCGTTAAGCAGTTGCTGGTAGTTGCAGCCTTCATCGGCCAGGCGTCGTTGCAGGGTGCGTTCGCTCAGGTGCAGATGGCGCGCCAGTTGCTCACCGAGCAAAGCCACCACACGGGCGCGGTCAACGCCCAGGCGGCTGGCGGCATGCAGCACCGCGAGGGTAATGGCTGGCGCTGACCGAGGTGTGTTGCGAGTCGAGTGCGTGCTTGGGCATGGCCTGATTCTGCCCAAAGCTGTGGCCTGGCGGTAGGGTTGAGACGTCTAGCTAAACACTTGGTTACCTGGGCTACCGGTATTACTCCGCGCAACCTGTGACTAAGCGGTTAGACTCTTGTCCTGCCGGGCGTTCTCAAAAGGTGCGACCGGTTCAACAATAAACAGAAAAGGAGAACTCCCATGAAAGGTAAATCCCTGGCATGGGCCCTGTCGGCTGCACTCGCGGGTATTACCCTGAGCAGCGCCGTACAGGCCGAAGAGAAATTCGTCACTATCGGCACCGGTGGTCAAACCGGCGTTTACTACGTTGCCGGTCAATCGATCTGTCGTTTCCTCAATCGCGGCGCTGCTGAACACGGCATCAAGTGCAACGCCCCAGCCAGCGGCGGCGGCGTGGCCAACGTCAACGGCATCCGCAGTGGCGAATTCAATTTCGGCATCATGCAGTCGGACCACCAGTTCAAGGCGATGAAGGGCGTTGCGCCGTTCGAGAGCGAAGGCGCGATGGAGGACATCCGCGCGGTGTTCTCGCTGCAGAGTGAGGTGTTTACCATCCTCGCTCGCCGTGACGCCAAGATCGCCAGCTTCGACGACCTCAAAGGCAAGCGCGTTAACATCGGCAACCCTGGTTCCGGTCAGCGCGACACCCTGGAAGAAATCATGCAGGTCAAAGGCTGGGACCGCTCTGCGTTCTCCTTGGCCTCCGAGTTGAAGCCGGCTGAGCAGGCGTCTGCCCTGGGCGACAACAACATCGACGCGATGACCTACTTCGTCGGTCATCCGAATGGCGCGATCCAGGAAGCCACCACCACCACCGACGCGGTGCTGGTGCCAGTGACCGGTGCGCAAATCGACAAGCTGCTGGCTGAGAAGAGCTACTACACCAAGGCCGATATCCCCGGCGGCGTGTACAAGGGCAACGACGCGCCAACTCCATCGATTGGCGGCAAGGCGGTGCTTTCCACCTCGGCCAAGGCCAGCCCGGAAGTGGTTTACCAGCTGGTTAAATCGGTATTCGACAACATTGATCGCTTCAAGCGTCTGCACCCTGCATTTGCCGACCTGAAAGAAGAAGACATGATCAAAGTCGGCCTCAGCGCACCGCTGCACGAAGGCGCAGTGCGTTATTACAAAGAGCGCGGCTGGCTCTAGCCTGTGATGTAACCCGGATAAGCGTCAGCGTAATCCGGGATCGCGTTGCCCGGATTGCGCCTAGGCTTATTCGGGCTACGTGACTGCCCGTGCAAACGGACTAGTGTTTCCAAATAAGCAAACCCGCAGCTGCAAGGCTGCGGGTTTTGCCGTTTTCCGTACTCTCGAATGCAGGTTCAGCCCATGCATGACAAGCAACTGTCCACCGAAGAACTGATCGCCCAGGATGTCGGTGCGCGCACCCCGCTGGGTGCCATGGCCCAGGTGATCACCGGCCTGGCTCTGCTCTGGTCGCTGTTTCAACTGTGGATCGCCTCGCCCTTGCCATTCGTGTTCGGTATTGGCGTGTTCAACGACACCGAAACCCGCTCTATCCACCTGGCGTTTGCCCTGTTGCTGGCGTTTCTCGCTTATCCGGCGTTCAAGCGCTCGCCGCGGGATCGCGTGCCGCTGCTGGATATCGCCCTGGGCTTGGTCGCTGCCTCCAGCGCCGCCTACCTGTTTATCTTCTACCAGCAGCTGGCTTTGCGTCCGGGCAGCCTGACCACCGCAGACATGCTCACCGCGTGCATCGGTATCCCGTTGCTGCTGGAGGCCACCCGCCGGGTGCTTGGCCCGCCACTGGCGATCATCGCCCTGCTGTTCCTCGTTTACAGCCTGGCCGGCCCCTATATGCCGGGAATGCTGGCGCACCGTGGGGTCAGCTTTAATGCCATGGCCAACCACCAGTGGATCACCACCGAGGGCGTGTTCGGCATTGCCTTGGGTGTGTCCACCAGCTTTGTATTTCTCTTTGTGCTGTTCGGCGCCTTGCTCGAGCGCGCGGGCGCGGGGCATTACTTTATTCAGCTGGCTTTCAGCATGCTCGGCCACTTTCGGGGTGGCCCGGCCAAGGCGGCCGTGGTGGCCTCGGGTTTGACCGGGCTGATTTCCGGCTCGTCGATTGCCAACGTGGTCACCACCGGCACCTTCACCATTCCGATGATGAAACGCACAGGCTTCTCGGCCGAGAAGGCCGGCGCGGTGGAGGTGGCCTCGTCGGTCAACGGCCAGATCATGCCGCCGGTGATGGGAGCCGCAGCCTTTCTGATGGTCGAATACATCGGCATGCCCTATGTCGATATCATCAAACACGCCTTCCTGCCGGCGGCGATTTCCTATATCGCGCTGCTGTATATCGTCCACCTGGAATCGCTCAAGCTCGGCCTGCAGCCGGTGCAAGGGCATCAGCCCAAGCCCTGGCTACGTCGTTTGACCGGCTTCGCTTTTGGTGCGGCGCTGATCAGCGGTCTGTCGCTGGCGGTGTATTACGGCCTTGGTTGGCTCAAGCCGGCGCTGGGGGAATACGCTCTGCCGGGTATCGGCGCGCTGCTGGCGCTGGTCTACCTGGGCCTGCTGAAAATCGCCGCCAGCGTAGCGGTGCTGCCCGCCGAAGATCTGGACGCGCCGCTCGACAAACTGCCGCAAACCCGCGCCGTGTTGCTCTCTGGCCTGCACTTTCTGCTGCCAGTGGTGGTGCTGGTCTGGTGCCTGATGATCGAGCGCTTGTCCCCGGCCTGTCGGCCTTCTGGGGCAGTGTAATGTTGGTGATCATTCTGCTCACTCAACGCCCATTGCTGACCTGGCTGCGTACCGATGGCACCCATGCCCACGGCTCGTTTATGGATGGCGTGATCGACCTGCGCGAAGGCCTGATTGCCGGCGCGCGCAATATGATCGGCATCGGTATTGCCACGGCTGCGGCGGGTATTATCGTCGGCGCGGTGTCGCAAACCGGGGTTGGTCTGGTGCTGGCCGATCTGGTCGAGTTGCTGTCGATGGGCAACCTGCTGCTGATGCTGGTGCTCACGGCGATCTTCAGCCTGGTGCTGGGCATGGGCTTGCCAACCACCGCCAACTACATCGTGGTGTCCAGCCTGCTGGTGCCGGTGATCGTCACCCTTGGCCAGCAGAACGGCTTGATCGTACCGCTGATCGCGGTGCACCTGTTCGTCTTCTACTTCGGCATCATGGCCGACGTGACGCCGCCGGTGGGCCTGGCCTCGTTCGCTGCTGCGGCGGTATCCAAGGGCGACCCGATCAAGACCGGGATTCAGGCCTTCTACTACAGCCTGCGTACGGCGGTGTTACCGTTCCTGTTTATCTTCAACACTGACCTGCTGCTGATCGACGTAGATTTCTGGCACGGCGTGCTGATCTTTATCATCGCCACCGTCGCCATGCTGATCTTCGCCGCTGGCAGCCAGGGTTACTTCCTGGTGCGCAGTCGCTGGTACGAGAACGTGCTGCTGTTGCTGGTGGCCTTCACCCTGTTCCGTCCGGGCTTCTGGATGGACATCGTGCACGACCCTTACCGCGACATCCCGCCTGCGCAACTGGCCCAAGCTCTGGGTGATGTGAGCGATGGCAGCCAGCTGCGCTTGCGCATCAAAGGTGAGGATGCGGTGGGCGATGCCCGCGAGTTCAGCCTGCTGCTGCCCGTACCGGAAGGTGTCAGTGGCGAAGAGCGCCTGGAGAAACTCGGCCTGCTGATCTATGAAGAGGGCGGCAAGGTGCTGGTCGACAGCGTCACCTTCGGCAGCCCTGCAGCCGAAGCAGGCCTGGAATTCGATCAGGAAATCCTCAAGGTCCGCGCCCCGACGGACCGCTGGACCAAGGAACTGATGTGGATTCCCGGCTTCCTGCTGTTCGGCCTGGTGGTCTGGTTGCAGCGTCGCCGACGTAAGCTAGAAGCCTAAGCGGCGGATGCTCGGCCGTGTTTAACAACAAAGGTAGCCTCGGCTGCCTTTGCTGTTTGTGGTGAGTTGCTTCACGGCGAAACTGGGTTTGCATTACCGCCCGGCAACAACTCCGGCCTTTCCCTCTGCAGTTTGCTCTGCAACATTTCAAGCTGCTCCAACGCGGCGCGGGCTTCATCGAGTTCGGTTTGGCTGCGCTCGCCGGACTGGGCGGCTTGTTCAATGCGTTCGCGGATGGCGGGGATCTGCTGGACGCCGCTGGCGTAGGCCATGATCTGGTCGCGGGTTTGTTGGTCTTCGAAGGCGCTGTACTGCGCCGGGTCGGCCAGTTGTGCGGCGGATGCGGGTTGGCGCGGTTTGAGTTGGCCGAGGGCCGGGCTACGAGGGTCGCCCTGGTCAGCCATTAGCTGGATCAGCATTTGCGCTTCCTGGGCATTCAGGTGCGGCTCACTGGGCGGCGCTTCCACAGGTTTTTCTGCAGACGCTGGGATTGCTACTGGTTGCGGTGCCGGCAGCGCGGCGGGCATCTCTGGCAAGTGAATGGGTGTGCTGGGTGGCGTTGCCGTTTGGGGCGCAACGGTTGGCGCGGTGTCGGCCTGGGGCGTGCGTACAACGACGATGGTCACCGCAGTTATCACGCCGAGCAGGCCGATGCCGAGCCAGGCCTTCATAGCCCTTCTACCTTGGCGTTGGCCAGCAGAGCGTCGACGCGGGCCTGGAAGGCTTGGGTCAGCTGTTCCTTGGCCACGGCCTGGTTGACCTCATAACGCACGCTGGGGTCGCTGAGTGGTAGCTGTCGATCCTCACGACTGCGTACCTGGACGATCTCGAACGCGCCGTCGATCAGCATCGGCTGGGAAATGCTATTGGCTTTCTGCAGCAGGGCGGTCTTGCGCAGAAAATCCAGCTGCGCGTCCTGCGGGCGAATCAGGCCGAGGTCGCCGGGCGGTGTGTGGCTTTTGCTTTCGGCCAGTGAGTAGCGGCGCACGGCCTCATTGAAGTTCAGGCTCTTTTGCAGTTCGGCATACACCCGGTCGGCACTGGCTTGATCGGCCAGGCGGATATGGCTGGCTTGCACTTGGGCAACGTTCAGGTAGAGCTGCAGGTTGCGCTGGTAGTAAGCCTCGGCATCCGCATCGCTGACCTGGCGGGCACGCTGCTTGAGGCTGGCGGTCTCATGGTGGAAGTCGTTGTGCAGGCCAAGCTGGTGCAGGTATTTGTGGCGGATCAATTTGTCGCGCACCAGTTGGCGGATGCCGGCCTGTTCGTCCGCGCTGAACCCCTTCTGGCCCAGCTGATACCAAAGGTAGTCGCGCAGCGCGTGCTGACGCACCTGCTCGGCCAGGTACACCAAGTTGCCCTGCTGCAGTTCCACCCGGCCTTGCACGTTGTCGCCCTGATACAGCTCCAGCAGGTTCAGGCGCTGTTCAGCCTGACCGGGGAATTGCCAACTGATCAGTTGCACCTGCGCGGCGTCGGCCTGTTGTTGGGGGCTCAACTGCAGGCTATCGAGCACAACGCCTTGGGTCTGCGTCGTCAGCACCTGGCGCAGGCGCGCGCTGCTCAGTGCTTGCGGTTGGCGCAGGAAGGGCCGTACGTCGTGCTCGAACTGGCGACCGTAAACCTGTTCGATCAGGTTGCTTGCCTCGCGCTCGACCAAAGCATCCAGATCGCTGCTGTATTTGGCAGTCAGTTCGGCTTCTACCTCACGGGCCAGCAGGTGGTTTTCTGCCAGGCCCGTGCGCAGCAGGCGCAGGTCGGTATTGAATTTGACCCGGGTCATGGCCTGCTCCAGCAGGACGATGCTTTTGCCGGGCAGGCGTTCACCGTTGATGCGCATGTCCTGGCTGCCCAGGGCTGACAGGCAGATGCCGGCCAGCCCCAGTACCAGCAAACTGCGCTGGATGAGCGCGCGCACCTTACAGGCCACCCTGGCCGTAGAAGGTGTTGGCGCCCTTGGTCAGCACGCTGACGGTCAGGGCGATGGACTCCGGAATCAGTTCCTTGGCTACCCGCAGGCGGGTGGCGTAACTGGTGTCGTACAGCGGCTCGGGGCGCTGGTAGGCGACCTGGGCGGTTTGGGTGATCAAATCGCGGATCGGCTTCTGTGCGTCATAGCTGCCAACTCGGCTGGCCACCGCAGCGATATTGTTCAGGCCTTCGCTGAAGTAATGATCGTCCACCCAACCTTCCCAGCCGGAGTGACCGTTGCCCGAGGTGACCCAGGCGTGGTGCGGCTGCGCGACATCGCCAGTGGCGTGCAATGAGTAGCCGATGGTTTGCAGCGACGGGGCGTTCTTGAACTGATCAAACCAGTATTTGGCCAGGTTATCGATGGGCTGGAAGGCCGCCGTCTGGAAGTCGCCGTAGTGCTTCTGCCAGTTGGAGGAAGTGCCCTGGCGGTAATGTGCTTCGGTGGTGTCGAAGTCGCTCTTCTTCAGCTCGCGGTTGTACAGGTAAACCATGGCGTACCAGTCAACATCGCCGCTCCAGCTGCCATCCACCTTGCGGTAGCGGTAGTCGTAACCGCCGTGGTCGTTGCCGTGGGCGTCGCCCTGGCGGGCCATGTTGATAAAGTGCCAATAGGAGGTGTAGTTGACGATGGAGGCTGCAGCGCCATACACCGGCGCGTGCTCGTAGCCGACCCACCAACCGCCCAGACGGGTGTCCTGGAAGTCATCGACGTCATAGGCCGCTTGGCCGAGAATTTCCCCGGCGCGGGCTTCGCTACCGGCTGCACCGACGTAAAACTGGTAGGCGCGTTTCATCTCGGGCGTAGCATGGGCCGAGTTGAGGAAGGCCAAGGCGTCCTTGACGATATTTTTGTGTGTAGGTTGCGACCAGGCGCTGGCATGGCTGGCACTAAAAGCCAGGCCTAGACCAACGACCAGGGAGGTGAGGGTTTTCATAGGGAGGCGCTCTTTTGTTGTTGGAGTTGAGCAGTATTAGCGGGCATTGATGGCAAAACTGTTGCAATGCCGCACTCCAACTTAAAGCCCCTGCACTGGCTTGCCTCAACCCAACTAATGTTGGGCGGTATAGACCAATTTAGCCGATGGCATTACTCCGCGCCGCCGTCCTCTTGATGCAGAGCACCTGTCTCGCTGCTTTCCAGCACCACATAGGCGCTGGCGCAAAACAGCGAGTTGAGGCGTTTCATATCGGCGATCAGCTCCATGTGCAGGGCGCTGGTTTCGATGCTTTGCACCACCTGCTGATGCAGGCGGCTTACGTGGGCGTGGGCCAGACGACGCTCCTGAGCACGAAAGCGGCGTTTCTCGCGCAGCAGCTGGCGCGCACTTTCTTTGTCGGCGGAGAGAAATACCGACAAGCCCAGGCGCAGGTTGGCCAGCAGTTGGGCGTGCAGGGCGGCGAGTTCCTCCAGGCCGCTGTCTGAAAACGAATGGCGCTGCGCGGTTTTCTGATCCTGCACTTTGCCGAGCATGCGTTCGATGATGTCGCCTGCCTGTTCCAGATTCACCGCCAGCTCAATGATCTCCGCCCAGCGCCTGCTGTCTTGTTCGCTCAGCACCTCGCGCGGCACCTGCGCCAGGTAGAGTTTGACCGCACTGTAGAGCGCATCGACGTCGTCATCCAGGCGGCGCAACTCCTTGCCCAAGGCGGTTTGCCCGCCGCGTAAAACCTCCAGCAGGTGGCTGAGCATGGTCTCGATCAGGTCGCCGATGCGCAGGGTTTCCCGCACCGCATTGGCCAACGCCAGGCTGGGCGTAGACAGCGCAGTGGGGTCGAGATGGCGTGGGCGGGCGACGCCGTTTTCATCCGGGCGATCCGGTAGCAACCAGTTGCAGAAGCGCGCCATCAGCCCGACCGTGGGCAGCATCAGCAGGCAGCGCAGGCTGTTGTAGAGCAGATGGAAGGCGATCACCAGCTCCTCGGGACGCCAGTTCAGGCTGTCCAGCCAGTTGGCCAGCGGGTCGAGAAACGGCATCACCAGCAGCAGGCCGATCAGTTTGTACAACAGGCTGCCCAGGGCAACGCGGCGCCCGGCCGGGGTTTGCAGGCTGCTGTTGAGAAAGGCCAGCACGCCGCTGCCGATATTCGCGCCAATCACCAGGCCAATGGCTACCGGCAGGCTGATCAAGCCGGCACCGGTCAGCGTTGCGGTGAGCAGCACGGCGGCCAGGCTGGAGTAGGAGATCAGCGCAAACAGCGCGCCTACCAAAGCATCCAGCAGCAGGTCGCCGGTCAGCGAGGCGAACAGCACGCGGATGCCTTGCTCCTGGGTGATCGGCGTGGCGGCGGCGACGATCAGCTCCAGGGCCAGCAGCATCAGCCCCAAACCGATTGCCACGCGGCCGAGTTGGCCGGCGCGGGTCTGTTTGCGCGAGAGAAAGAAGATCACTCCGAGGAAGATCAGCAGCGGGCTTAGCCAGCTCAGGTCGAAGGTCAGCACCCGTGCCATCAGCGCCGTGCCGACATCAGCGCCGAGCATGATCGCCAGTGCCGGGGTCAGTGCCATCAGACCCTGGGCAACGAACGAGGTAACCAGTAGCGCGGTGGCGTTGCTGCTCTGCACCAGCGCGGTCACGCCGATGCCGGCGGCAAACGCCAGCGGGCGTTTGCTGACGTTATGGCTAAGCACCTTGCGCAGGTGCGAGCCATAAACCCGCAGGATGCCGGTACGCACGATATGGGTGCCCCAGATCAGCAAGGCGACGGCGGAGAGAAGGTTAAGTAGGGTGAGCATAGGGCTGCTCCCTGGCGCGTCAGCCCGGTTGCAGCATGACGCGTGGTTTTTACTCGTTATAAAGGCCCATCTTGTAGAAGCGCAGACCCTGTATTTAGCTTTAGCTGGGGTTGGCGCTCTGCGCCAGCGCGCGACACAGGCTATCGCGCAATCCCGCCACGCTGCGTGAGCTGATAACCTTGCCCGCTACAGAATGGATGCCCATCGATGCTGACGCTTTATCACGCCCCTGACCTGGAAACCCTTGGCGAGCTGGCCACCACGCTGCTTGCCACGCCGATGCGCGAGCCTTTTGCGCCGGCGCTGGTGGTGGTGCCGAGCCAGGGCATGGGGCGTTGGCTGACGCTGGAGCTAGCGCGCAAGCAGGGCATTGCCATGCAGCTGGAGGTGCAACTGCCGGCCAAGTTTGTTTGGGACATGTCGCGCCTGTGCCTGGGTCAGTTGCCGGAGCAATCGGCATTCAGCCCCAGCAGTTTGAGCTGGCGGCTGTATGACTGGTTGTGCGAGCCGGCCCATCTGAGCGAAGCGCCGCGCCTGGCGCATTACCTGGAAGGCGGTGACGAGCGCAGACGGCTGTCACTTGCCGTCAAGATCGCCGACGTATTTGACCAATACCTGCTCTATCGCGACGACTGGCTGGCCAGCTGGGAACGCAATGAATTGCTTGATCTTGGCCCAGATGAAGCCTGGCAGGCGCTGCTCTGGCGCGAGCTGACCAAAGACGGCCATCCGCACCGCGCGCGGCTGCTGGAAGAGTTGCTCGCCCGCCTGTACAACCCCGAACCCATCCCTGGTTTACCCGAGCGCGTGCTGGTGTTCGGCATCAGCTCGCTGCCGCCGCACCATATGCGCGTGCTCGAAGGCCTGGCGCGGCATACCCAGGTGATCCTCTTCGCCCTCAACCCGTGCCGCGAAGCCTGGGGCGAGATTCGCGATATTCGGGAGCTGGCGTGGCAACCCCAAAGCGCAGCGGCTAATCAAGAGACCAGTCCAGACGATTGGTATCTGGATGTCGGCCATCCGCTATTGGCCAGCCTGGGCAAGCAGGGCCGCGATTTCTTCGACAGCCTGTTCAGCCTGGCGTCCAGCGAAGGCAGTCAGGAAATCGGCCTGTATTCCGAAGATGACGACCTGCATGACGCCAGCCTGCTGCAGGCGCTGCAGAACGACATCCTGCGCCTGCGCACTCGCCAGCCGGACGAGCGTCTGGTGCTGCGCGAGGATGACCGCTCGCTGGAGCTGCACGTCGCCCACTCGCCACTGCGCGAGGTGGAAATTCTGCATGACCAGCTACTTGCGCGCTTTGCCGCCGAGCCTGCGCTGACCCCGGATCAGGTGGTGGTGCTGACCCCGGACATCGAGCGTTACGCGCCCTATATCAAGGCCGTCTTCGCGCCCAGAGAGGGCGTGCCACGCATTCCGTTCAGCCTGGCTGACCGCAGCCTGCGCGCGGAAATCCCGCTGATCGAGGCCTTCCTCAACCTGCTGGCGCTACCGGACAGTCGCTTTGCTGCCGAAGAGATTCTCGCCTGGCTGGAGCAACCAGCCATTGCCTGCCGTGTCGGCATTGAGGCGGAAGACCTGCCATTGCTACGCGACTGGCTGCGCGACGCCGGGGTGCGCTGGGGCCGTGACGGCGCGCACCGCGAGCAGCTGGGCCTGCCCGCCGACGCGGCCTTTACCTGGCGGCAAGGGCTGGATCGCCTGTTGTTGGGCTTTGCCGCACCGCCGCAACTTGCCGGCCAGGCCGCGCCACTGTTGGGTGCCAGCTGGCCGCTGGATGCTTTGGAAGGCGGTCGGGCACAACTGCTCGGGCGCCTGGTCGGCTTTGTCGAGCGTCTGACTGTACTGGCGCAGAGTCTGCATCGACCGCGCGCCTTGGCTGAGTGGGCCGAGTCTCTGCAAGGGCTGATCGATCAGCTGTTCGATGAGCGCGAGGCCGGCGACACCCTGTTGCTGCTGTCCAAGGCCTGCGCGACGCTCAAGGAACAGGGCGACGCCTCGGGCGTTGAGCGCCCCATTGAGCTGGCGCTGATCCGCCAGCAGCTGACTGCGGCGCTGGAGCAAGGCAGCGCGGCCTCCGGCTTTCTCACCGGCGCGGTGACCTTCTGCACCATGGTGCCGATGCGCAGCCTGCCGTTTCGCCTGGTCTGCCTGCTCGGCCTGGATGACGGTGCGTTGCCACGGCGCACGCCAGCTGCTGGCTTTGACCTGATCAGTCAGAAACCCCGGCGTGGCGACCGCGCCCGGCGTTTGGATGACCGTTATCTGCTGCTGGAAACTCTGCTCTCGGCCCGTGGCGGCCTGTACCTCAGCTATGTCGGCCGCGACCCGCGCAGCAACGCCGAACTGCCGCCCTCGGTGCTGGTCAGCGAGCTGCTGGATGTGGTCGATCTGACTGCTGTATCGACCACAGAGCAAAACGCCAGCGCGCGGATTACCCACCATCATCCATTGCAGCCTTTCGCCCCCGGCAACTTCGCCGGCAACCGCCATGCCGGCTTTGCTGCGCCCTGGTTCCGCGCTGCCCAGCGTCTGAGCCAGGCCGTCGAGTCACCCGCGCCCTTTGCCAGTGTGCTGGGCGAGCCGAATCAGGACGGGCCGGGCGACGCTCCGCTAAGCATCGAGCCCAGCCAACTGATCCACTGCTTCAAGCACCCGGCGCGCTATCTGCTGGAGCAGCGCCTCGGCCTGCGCCTGGCCGAGGGCGAGGAAGCCCTGGCCGGCGACGAGCCCTTTAGCGTCGAGTGGACCAGCCAGCACGGTCTGCGTCAGCTGGCGTTGCAGGCCATCGAACAGGGTTGGAGCGAGCGCCAGGAGCGTGCCGTGGCCGCCGCGTCGGGCTGGCTGCCGGTGGGCGAGCTGGGCCAGGCGCATTGGGGGCAGATTCGCGGGCCGATCCGCGCCTTCGCCCCGACCCTGTTCGACGAGCGCCCGGAGGATGCGCCGCAGCCACTGCTGGTGGACCTGGAACTGGCCGGCGTGCGCATCCACGGCTGGCTGGATGGCGTAACCAGCGCGGGCCTGTTCGACTACCGCCTGCGCGATCTGGGCGCCTGGGAGTTGGCGCCGTTCTGGCTGCGTCATCTGCTGCTCAACTGCGCCGCGCCGCCCGGCATCGCCCGCGACAGCCGCCTGCTCTCGCCAAAAAGCGAATGGCGCCTTGGGCCGTTAGCCAACCCGCTGGCGTTGCTCGAACCCTGGCTGCACGCCTACAAAAGTGCGCTGTGCGAGCCGCTGCCGGTACTCGCCAAATGCAGCTACGGCTTCGCCCAGAAATGGCGCAAGCCCGGCCGTAAGGAGCCGATTGACGCGGCGCGCAGCGAAGCGCGGGTGATGTGGCACGGCAACGACTACATGACCGGCGAAGGCCAGGACCCCTGGAATGCCCTGGCCTTCCGCGACCGCGAGCCGCTGGACGAACGCTTCGAAGCGCTCGCCGAACAACTCTACGGCCCGGCGCTGGACGCCCTGATGGCGGATGAGGAGGAGTGATGAGTGCGTCAGATAGATAAATGCTCTGGCGTGATCTGCAGCGAAGCCGGCGCTCCCTATACAGATGCTTCTTGATCTATATAGAAAATAGCGATTTCTATACAGATAGTGCTTGACCCGTATAGCAAACGACTATTTGCTCTACACATGATGAACCTAGGAAGACTGATATGCAGGCGCTACAGAACCTCGCCCCCGAGCGTTTCGAGATCCGCGCCATCCTGAAAAGGCTTAACGCGACTAGTCGGGTGCTGGCCGAGCTCAAGGGGGTGGCATCGTCCATCCCGCACCAAGGCATCCTGATCAATACCTTGGGTATGCAGGAGGCCAAGGACAGCTCCGCCATCGAAAATATCGTCACCACCCATGACGACTTGTTCCGCGATGATGCGTTCCCCGAGTCAGGTGACAACTTAGCGGCCAAAGAAGTGCTGCGTTATCGACAGGCGCTGCGCATCGGTTATGCCGGTGTCTGCAAGACCGGCCTTTTGACCACCAACCAGATCATCGAGATTCAGACTGAACTGGAGCGCAACAATGCTGGCCTGCGTTGCTTGCCGGGGACCACGCTCAAGGATGGTTATGGCCGGGTCGTTTATACCCCGCCACAGTCGGCCGCCGAGGTGGTCGAGCTGATGCGCGACCTGGAACAGTTCATCAACGATGACCAGAGCTTCGATGCTGACCCGCTGGTGAAGATGGCGTTGATTCATCACCAGTTCGAGAGCATTCACCCGTTTTACGACGGCAATGGCCGCACCGGGCGCATTGTGAATGTGCTCTACCTGCTCAAGTGTGGGCTGCTGGATATCCCTGTGCTCTACCTGAGCCGTTATATAGTGCGGCACAAAGCTGAGTACTACCGCTTGCTACAGGCGGTGCGGGAAGAGGACTGCTGGGAGGCCTGGGTACTGTTTATGCTCGCAGCCATTGAGGAAACGGCGCACCAGGCAATAGGCACCATCCAGGCCATCAAGCAGGTGCTGATGGACTACAAACACCGGATTCGAGACCAGCACAGGTTCTACAGCCAGGACCTGATCAACAACCTGTTCAGCCACCCCTACACCAAGATCGAATTCATCGTGCGTGACCTCAAGGTGTCTCGGCTGACGGCCACCAAGTACCTGGATGCGCTGGCTGCCAGCGGTTTTGTCGAGAAGCGCAAGGTCGGACGCTGCAACTTTTATATCAACCTGGGGCTCAACGCGATCTTGACCGGAGAGAACCTGCGTGATGATTGATAGCAATTGCTGCCTGGTGACAGCGGCGCAAGGGCTGGGCGTATGAGCCTAGACCTGCTGCAAGACAGCTTCACCGGTCGCTCGCTGATCGAAGCCAGTGCCGGTACCGGCAAGACCTGGACCCTGACTGCGCTGTACGCCCGCCTGTTGCTGGAGAAGCAGCTCAACGTCAGCCAGATCCTGGTGGTGACTTTTACCACCGCTGCCACCGCCGAGCTGCGCGAGCGTATTCGTAAGCGTCTGGCCGAGCTGCTGGCGGTGTATAACAACGGCCCCGGCAGTGACGCGCTGCTCAATCGCCTGCACGCCCAGTACCCGGACCCTGCCAGCCATCGGCGCTTGCTGCTGGCGGTGCATGGTTTTGACGAAGCGGCGATTTTCACCATCCACGGCTTCTGCCAGCGCGCGTTGCAGGACGCCGCGTTCGAGGCCGGTGGCGATTTCGATAACGAACTGACCCATGACGACCGCGAGATTCTCGACGCGTTGCTCGCCGATCTGTGGCGCCATGAGCTGGCCGCCGCCGAGCCGGAGTGGGCGGCGTTTCTGGTGCAGCAGAAGATTACCCCGCAGGTCCTGCGCCAGCGTTTGCGCAATCACTTGGGCAAGCCCTATCTGCGCATTGAGCCGCAGCCTGGTGCCAGCAGTGAGATGAGCGCTCTGCGCGCCGCCTGGCAGCAGGCGCAGCGCCTGTGGCTAAGTGAAAGCGCCGGCTGGCTGGCGCAGCTCAAGGCCTTCGACGGCTTCAAGAGCAATATGTGCAACCCGGCCAAGCTGGGCGTCTGGCAGGCCGAACTGGATGGCTATTTCAGCGATGCCGCTGCGCTGTTCAGCAAGACCGAGGCGCACCGCCGCCTGTCTCGCGAGGGGCTGATCAAGGCCAGCAAGAAGGATCAAGACGCACCGGCCAACCCACTGGCGGCCGCGTTGCAGGAGCTGTGCGATGCATTGGACGCGGCGCAACCCGAGGCCGAGCAGCGGCTGATCGACTTGCAGGTACGCCTGATCGGCCAGCTCAACGAGCAACTGCCCGCACGCAAGGCGGCGCAACGGCTGCTGGCTTTCGATGACTTGCTCAACAAGCTGCGTCAGGCGCTTTACGGCGAGGGCGGCGAGCACCTAGCCGGCACCCTGCGCACACAGTACCCGGTGGCGCTGATCGATGAGTTTCAGGACACCGATCCGGTGCAGTACCAGGTGTTTCACCGCATCTATCAGGACGCCGGCGACTTATGTTTTGTGGGGGACCCTAAACAGGCCATCTATGCATTTCGTGGCGCGGATTTAGCGACTTACCTCAAGGCCCGCGACGAAGCCGCGCGGCAATACAGCCTGGCCACCAACCACCGCTCCACGCCTGAGCTGATCGCCGCGCTCAACCAGCTGTTCAAGCGGCCCATGCCCTTTGCCGAACAGGGCCTGGATTACCCGCAGGTCGGGGCCAGTGACAAGGCGCGGGCGCAGCTGGTGCTGCCTGCGGTAGAGGGTGAGCAAGACGCGCCGCTGGCGCTGGTTTGGTTGGATAACGAACACCTGGGCAAGGGCGAAGCCGGCGCATTAGTGGCGCGAGACACGGCGCGGCGTATCGCTGCGGTGCTAAGCGCCAGCAGCCGTGGCGAGGCGTATTTTGCACAAGACAACACACGCATGCCGCTCAAAGGTGGCGATATCGCCGTGTTGGTCGCCAGCCACCGTCAAGCCAGTGAAGTGGCCGCCGAGCTGGCCGCCCGTGGCGTGCCCAGCGTGCGGCGCGGCAAGGAAAACGTCTGGCACAGCGAAGAGGCCACCGAGCTGGCTGCGGTGCTGGCTGCCTACGCCGAGCCGGGTCGCGAGGGCGCGTTACGTTATGCCCTGGCCAGCCGTTTGCTGGGGCGCAGCGCGGCGGATCTGGCGGCCTGTCAGGACAATGCCCAGGCCTGGGACGATGAACGCGAAGCCGCTGAGCGCTACCACCAGTTGTGGCAGCAGCAGGGCTTTATGCGTGCCTTCCGCGCCTGGCTGGATGAGCAGCACGTTGCCCAGCGACTGCTGGCGCTGGTGGATGGCGAGCGCCGCCTGACCAACCTGCTGCACCTGGCCGAACTGCTGCAAACCGAAAGCCTGCAACGGCCGGGGCTGGAGCAGCTGCTCAGCTGGTTTAACGCCCAGCGCAGCGCCGAGGCTCACGGCGAAGAGGCCCTGCTGCGCCTGGAAAGCGATGCCGAGCGGGTGCAAATCGTCACCATCCACACCTCCAAAGGCCTGGAATACCCGTTGGTGTTCTGCCCCTACCTGTGGGACGGCGCGCTGTTGCGTCAGCATGAGGACATCAGCTGCCACGCCGACGATGGCACGCCGCTGCTCGATCTAGGCGGCGAGCAATTCGACACGCACCGCGAACGCGCCCGCCATGAGCGTTTCGCCGAACGCCTGCGCCTGACCTATGTGGCCCTGACCCGCGCCCGGGATCGCCTGTGGCTGCACTGGGGGCCGGTGGACTGCAAGGCGAAGAAAGACGGCAGCCTGAGCGAGAGCGGCCTGCACAGCAGCGCCCTGGCCTGGCTGCTGCACGGCCGCGAATTGCCGGGCGACGATGCCCTGGCCGAGCTGGCCAGCCACTTTCAGAGTCTCACTCCGCAAGGTTTGCGCGGCGAGATCGAGCAGTTGGTCGCCAGCAGCCAAGGCCATATGGCCCTGCAGCCATTGCGCGCCAGTGAGGCCAGCGCCGCCGGCGAGCAACGCGCGCCGGCACCGCAACAACTGGCCACCCTGCAGCGCGGCCTGCACAGCGCCTGGCGGGTCGGCAGCTTCTCCGGGTTAGCCGCCGGTATGCATATGGAAGCGCCAGATCGCGACGGCCTGGTCATGCCCGACGCCAGCGAACCGGGCAGCGGCTTCTTCGCCTTCCCCCGTGGCGCACGGGCCGGCACCTGCCTGCACGCGATTCTCGAAGATTGGGCGCGCGGCAAGGCCGCGCTGGCTGACTTGATTGAACCGGGGCTGAGCGGCCATGGCATTAGCAGTGATTGGAGTGCGGTAGCGTTTGAGCAACTGCAGCAGGTGATCGACGCCGATCTGGATGGCCAGGGCCTGTGCCTCGCCGGCCTCAACCCGGCGCGACGCCTGCCCGAACTGGGCTTTACCTTTCCCCTGGCCGGGCTGGATGTGCAGCGCCTGCGTGCCATTCTCTGCGATCCGGCCCATGGCCTGGCCGCGCCGATGCGCGAGGCAGCGGCGCGGCTGGAATTCGACAGCCTCAAGGGCTTTCTCAAGGGCTTTATCGACCTGACCTTCGAGCACGACGGGCGCTGGTATATCGCCGACTACAAATCCAACTGGCTCGGCCCGGACGCCAGCTACTACAGCGGCGAACGCCTGCTGCAAGCCCTGGCCGCCGAGCATTACTACCTGCAATACCTGATCTACCTGGTGGCGCTGCGGCGTTTTCTGCGTCAGCGTCTAGACGACTTCCAGAATGACCAGCTGGGCGGGGCTTACTACCTGTTTCTGCGTGGCATGCCGAGCGCCGGGGTGTATTTCTCGCGGCCCAGTGATGACCTGCTGGATGCGCTGGATAAGCTGTTTGAAGGAGAGGTGTGATGGCTGCTTTTGTAGGATGGGTTGAGCGTAGCGATACCCATCACCAAGCATGTTGCGTATCTGTTGGGTATCGCTTTGCTCCACCCAACCTACAGTCCGTAGGGCGGACATGCCGAAGGCTTGTCCGCCATCTCGGTTGTCAACGGTGGACAAGGCTGCGCCATGTCCACCCTACCCAGGGGTATCGCTATGCTGCCTGATCTACCCCTTGGCCCGCTGGAGCGTGCTCTGGTCGATAGCCTGCAACGTCTCGACCCCGGCGCTTTGCCGCTGGTGCTGGCCTCGGCGGCATTGCTCTGTACGGCCTTGGATCAGGGCGATGTTTGCCTGCCCCTCGCGCGCCTGGCCGGGCGGCGACCCTGGCCCGATCACGCCTTCAGCCTGCCTGCCCTGAGCGACTGGCAGGCGCAACTTGAGGCCTCAAGTTTGGTCGGCGGTGATGGCGATTTCACCCCGCTGATTCTCGAACACGGCCGCCTCTACCTGGCGCGCTATCAGGCCTACGAGCGGCAGTTGGCCGAGCAGCTGTTAGCGCGTGCGGCCGATCTGCCGGTGGTTGATGAGGCGCAGTTGAGTGAAAGCCTAAGCCGACTATTTGCCTTCAACCAGCAGCAACCCGACTGGCAGCGCCTGGCCGCCGCGCAAGCGGTGCGGCGCAAATTGGCAGTGATCTCCGGCGGCCCCGGTACCGGCAAAACCACCACCGTGGTGCGTCTGTTGGCGGCATTGCTTGAGCAGCCAGGGTGCGAACATTTAGCCATCGGCCTGGCCGCACCCACCGGCAAGGCGGCGGCACGTATGGCCGAGGCGATTCGCAATGCCAAGGCTGCACTGCCGGTCAGCGAGGCGATCAAGGTGGCGCTGCCGGACGAGGCTCGCACCCTGCACCGCTTGCTCGGTAGCCGAGGCGACAGCCCCCAGGTGCGCCATCACGCGGCCAACCCGCTGGCGCTGGACGTGCTGGTGGTGGACGAAGCCTCGATGGTCGACCTGGCGCTGATGGCCAAGTTGCTCGACGCCCTGCCGCCCAGCGCGCGGCTGATTCTGCTCGGCGACAAGGACCAACTCTGCGCAGTGGAAGCCGGCGCGGTATTCGCCGAACTCTGTGAGGGGCGGGGCTTCGATACCCAGGCCGCCAGCGAGCTGCAACGTATTACCGGCCAACAGGTGCCGGTCAGCCAGCCAAGCTCGCAGCTTGGCGATGCCGTGGTACTGCTGACTCACAGCCACCGCTTTGCTGGCGATAGTGGTATCGGCGAACTGGCACGGCGGATCAACGGCGGCGATGTCGCCGGCACCCTTAACCTGCTCAAGGAAGACCGCAAGGATCTGGCCTGGAATACCGCGCCGACGCCAGCCGATCTGCTGGATCGCCTCGATCAGGGCTACGCGCCCTTTATCACTGCGGCAAAAACCGGCGATCCTGCCGCAACCTTCGCCGCATTCAACACCTTCCGCGCGCTGACCGCCCAGCGCGAAGGGGCCTGGGGTGTGGCCGGCATCAACGAAGCGCTGGAGGCACGGATCAAACGCCGCAGCCAGGTCGCCAGCCGCGAGCGCTGGTACGTCGGCCGGCCAATCATGGTGCGACAGAACGACTACGCCCTCGGCCTGTTCAATGGCGATATCGGCATCTGCCTGCATACCGAATACGGCCTGCGGGTCTTCTTCGAGGGCGAAGACGGCTACCGCCCCTTCGCCCCGGCCCGCCTGCCCAGCCACGACAGCGCCTTCGCCATGACCGTGCACAAAAGCCAGGGCTCGGAATTTTCCGAAGTGCTGCTGGCCCTGCCCGAACAACCCAGCCCATTGCTAACCCGCAGCCTGTTCTACACCGGCATCACCCGCGCCAAGCACAAGGTAGAAATCTGGGCACTGCCCGCACGACTGAGTGAAGCCGTGGCCACCCGCGCCGAGCGGGCGGCGGGGTTGGCAGAGCGACTGGCCACAATCCCCCTAACAACAAAGCCGCAGCCATTCGCAGCAGATAGCTACAGCCAGTTCACGCTTTTCTAAGGACCGTATGAAGTACGTTTTTCTGACGATATGGACCCTGCTCTTTTTGCCGCTGGGATGTTTCGCCAGCCTTGGGCTATGGAGAAGCCCCGGTAGTTATCAGCGTTATCTGCTTTTTGCTGGCGTGGCCTATGCCGCGCTTTGCAGCTTTAAGTTGATTCAAGAAGGCTACCGCCGCAAAGCCTTATTTGGCTCCAGCAATACAGGGTTCTGGTTATGCCTGTTGCTGCTGCCGCTGTGCCTGCTGCCCATGTACGGTGCTTACGAAACCTGGCTGCAGGGTGTTTATGTGCCCAGCGCATCAGGGCGCAAGACATACGTGAGCAGCCTGCTACTGGAGGGCTTGCAGGCTTTGGTCGGTCACTGGGGGCCGATTATCGCGTTGTTGGCATTTGGGCTGGGTATGTTGGTTTTTCTGCTGGGCGTGATCCGTCAGTACCTTCGCTGACGCTGCTGTGGGCTGCCTTGTGATCCGTTTGAGCGCCTACACTGCGAAAGCAATTCCTGAGTTTTACGATCCGCCGCGGTGCTGACCGCTAAGGTTGAGGCGCAATGCGCATTCGAACACTTACCTGTCTGTTCTTAAACCTGCTGCTATGCACCAGCGCCCAGGCCGCCGACCTGCGCCTGGTCACCGGCGATGATTACGCGCCCTTTACCGGTCAGGCGCTGCCTGAGGGTGGCATGATTACCCAGGTGGTGCGGGCGGCGTTGCAGCGCAGCAATATCGACAGCAGCCTGGATTGGCAACCGTGGAATCGCGGCTATCTAAAAACCTTGCGCGGCAATTACGACGCGACTTTTCCTTATGTACGCACCCCAACGCGTGAGGAGGCGTTTCTCTATTCGGAGCCGCTGTTTGTCGCCCAGCAGCATATTTTCAGCCGCGCAGGCGAGGCGATTGAGGTCGACGATGTACCCAGCATGCAGGGGCGCCGTCTGTGCTATCCGCTGGGCTGGCAGCCGCCACCGATCATTCAGCAGCTGCTCGATGATGGGCAGTTAAAGCGGCACTCCCCGGCTGGGCTGAATGAATGCGCACGCCTGCTATTGATGAAGCGCGATGATTTCTTTATCTCCGACCGGCGCCTGGGTGAAACCGCGCTGCAATTGACCGGGGCGCCTATCGAACGTTTTCGCCGCTCCAGTAGCGCCATTAGCAGCAGCACCCTGCACCTGATCGTGCCGCGCAGTCACCCACAGGCGGCGGTGATCATCGCGCAGTTCAATCAGGGCTTGGCGCAACTGCGCGCCAGTGGCGATTACCAGCGCCTGCTTGAGCGCAACCTGCAGCAGAGCGAGCGCGCTACGCCTTGAACTGGCGTAATAGGGTTACGCCGGCCAGCTATTTTTTATGGTCTGCGCCTTGGCGATTTGTTTATTCGCTCGGCTTCTTCAGCTTGGGATTAGGAAAAAACTGCACAACTTGCACCTTGGGGTTGGCAGCCTTGGGTTTTAGCGCGCTGATATTGACCCGCGTCGGCAGTTCGCGCGGCACCGAGTTGCCGCGTTCATCCAGGGTGTCGGCGTAGCCGCAGGCCACGCATTCGCGGTGCGGCACGCCGTCGACATTCCACATCTGGATTTTGTCCATTTCGCTGCACGCCGGGCAGACCGCGCCAGCGATAAAGCGTTTGGCTGTGGTCTCTGTCATGCGGCCTCCTGGCTCAGGCCGAGGTGACGCAGCAGGGCGTCGATGGAGGGCGGGCGGCCACGGAAGTCGACAAACAGCACCATCGGTTCCTGCGAGCCACCACGGGTCAGGATCGCCTCACGGAAGGCGCGGCCGGTGGCGCTGTTGAATACCCCTTCTTCCTCGAACTTGGAGAACGCATCGGCGCTCAACACTTCGGCCCAT
This sequence comes from Pseudomonas sp. C7.1, assembly GCF_056312395.1. Taxonomy (NCBI): domain Bacteria; kingdom Pseudomonadati; phylum Pseudomonadota; class Gammaproteobacteria; order Pseudomonadales; family Pseudomonadaceae; genus Pseudomonas; species Pseudomonas sp. C7.1. The sequence goes on from NZ_JBWDTL010000003.1 coordinate 3,516,724, forward strand.
TTGTAGCTGTAGTAACCGGCCGCGTAACCGCCGGCGAAGATATGCGCGAAGCTGTTGGGGAAGCGGTTGTAGGCCGGCGGACGCAGCACCGAGACTTCCGCGCGGATGCCTTCGAGTACGTCGAGCACGCTGCGGCCGTCGCCGTGGGTGGCGTGCAGTTCGAAGTCGAACAGGCTGAACTCGACCTGGCGCACCATCATCAGCCCGGACTGGAAGTTCTTCGCCGCCAGCATCTTGTCCAGCAGGTCCTGCGGCAGCGGCTCGCCGGTCTCGTAATGGCCGGAGATCAGCGCCAGGCCTTCCGGCTCCCAGCACCAGTTCTCCATAAATTGGCTTGGCAGCTCCACGGCATCCCAGGCCACGCCGTTGATGCCCGAGGCGCCGGCATGCTCGACGCGGGTCAGCAGGTGGTGCAGGCCGTGGCCGAACTCGTGGAACAGGGTGGTGACTTCATCATGGGTCAGCAGCGCTGGCTTGCCGCCGACGGCTGGGGTGAAGTTGCACACTAGGTTGGCCACCGGGCTGATCAGTTCACCCTGGGCCGAACGACGTTTATCCCGCGCACCGTCCATCCAGGCGCCGCCGCGCTTGTTGGCGCGGGCGTAGAGGTCGAAGAAGAAGCGCCCGACGTGGGCACCGTTTTCGCTGATCTCAAACAGGCGTACATCGGGGTGCCAGGTGTCGAAGCCGGACAGCTCCTTGATCTGAATGCCGTAAAGCTTTTCGACGATGGCGAACAGGCCGCTGAGCACCTTGTCGATGGGGAAGTAGGCACGCAGGATTTCCTGGGAAATGCTGTAGCGCTGCTCGCGCAGCTTCTCGCTGTAGTAGCCCACATCCCAGCTTTGCAGATCGCTGCAGCCCTGTTCGGCCGCGAAGGCTTGCAGCTCGCGCAGGTCCTGCTCGGCAAACGGCTTGCCGCGCACACCGAGGTCACGCAGGAAGTGCAGCACCTGATCGGTGGTCTCGGCCATCTTGCTGGCCAGGCTCAGCTCGGCGTAGTTGGCAAAACCCAGCAGCTTGGCCAGCTCCTGACGCAGGGCGAGGATTTCCAGCATCACCGGGCCGTTGTCGTTCTGCCCGGCATTCGGGCCCTGATCGGAGGCGCGGGTGCAGTAGGCGGCGTACAGCTCTTCGCGCAGCGCGCGGTCGTTGGCGTAGGTCATCACCGCGAAGTAGCTGGGGAACTCCAGGCTGATCAGCCAGCCTTCCAGGTTCTTGGCCTCTGCGGCTTGCTGCATCTGCGCTTTGGCCGAATCGGTCAGGCCATCCAGAGCAGCCTCGTCGGTGACGTGCTTGGTCCAGGCTTGGGTAGCATCCAGCAGTTGGTTGGAGAACGTGCTGGCCAGCTCGGAGAGCTTCATCTGGATCTCGCCGTAACGCTTTTGCTGCTCCGCCGGCAGATCGATACCGGACAGGCGGAAGTCGCGCAGGGTGTGTTCGAGAATGGTCTTCTGCGCCACGTCGAAACCGGCGGCCGCAGGGCTTTCGGCCAGCGCCTGATACGCCTGGAACAGCGCCTGGTTCTGTCCCAACTCGGTGTAATACGCCGACAGCTTGGGCAGGCAGGCCTCGTAGGCGGCGCGTAGTTCGGCGTTGTTACACACCGCATTCAGGTGGCTGACCGGACTCCAGGCCTGGCCCAGGCGAGCGCCCAGCTCGTCCAGCGCGAGTACCAGGCCATCCCAGTTAGGTGTGCCAGACTGTTGTTCAAGCAGCCGGTTCAGGGTCGCGCGGTTATCGGCAAGAATGCTGTCCACCGCCGGCTCGACATGTTCCGGACGAATGGCGGCATAGGACGGCAGATCGAAGGTTTGCAGCAGTGGGTTGTTGGCAGTCACGACAGTTCACCTGTAACGGAATGGGTTTGCAGCTGTGACCCTGGCGGGCGCAAAAGGCTCCCAGGGGCAGGCTTGAGTGGACACCGCCGTCGACAAAACAGCGCGCATGTCCTGAACATGGGTGCCATCTTAGTTACAATCAAGCCCAGGCGCAGCCTAAGAGGTTTCTATCGTGGCGATTCGTACTTACCAACAGTTCACCCCTTTGCTCGGCCCACGGGCTTTTGTCGATGCCTCGGCCGTGGTGCTCGGCGATGTAGAGATTGGCGCGGACAGCTCGGTCTGGCCGCTGGTGGTGATCCGTGGCGACATGCACAGCATCCGCATTGGCGAGCGCAGCAGCATTCAGGACGGCAGCGTGCTGCACATCACCCACGCCGGGCCCTTCAACCCGCGCGGCTACCCGCTGAATATCGGCGACGATGTAACCATTGGCCATAACGTCACCCTGCACGGCTGCAACATTGGCAATCGAGTGCTGATCGGCATGGGCAGCATCATCATGGATGGCGTGGTAATTGATGACGAAGTGATGCTTGGCGCCGGCAGCCTAGTGCCGCCGGGAAGCCATCTGCAAAGCGGCTACCTGTACGTCGGCAGCCCGGCCAAGCAGGCCCGCGAGTTGAGCGAGAAGGAGCGCAGCTACTTCCGCTACAGCGCCGACAACTACGTGCGGTTGAAAGACCAGCACCTGGCCGAGGGCTACGGGCAATGAGCAGCGTTGCGCTGAACATTCGCCCGATCACTGCCGCCGACTTCGACCAGGTTTGGCCGATCATCCGTGACGTAGTCCAGGCCCAGGAAACCTACGCCTTCGACCCGCACATGGACCGCGCAGGTGCCTGGCAACTGTGGGTCGAGTTGGCGCGCGCCACCTTTGTCGCCGAGCGCGATGGCCAGATCCTCGGCACCTACTACATCAAAACCAACGCCGCCGGCCCCGGCGATCACGTGTGTAACTGCGGCTATATGACCGCCCCCGCAGCGCGCGGCCAAGGCGTGGCCGGCGCGTTATGCGCCCACTCACTGAAGGCGGCACGCGAACTGGGCTTTAGTGCCATGCAGTTCAACAGCGTGGTGTCGACCAACGAAGCGGCGGTAGCGCTGTGGCAAAAGCACGGCTTCACCATCGTCGGCACCCTGCCCAACGCCTACCGCCATGCACGGCGTGGGTTGGTGGACTGTTATGTGATGCACCGCGAGCTGGAGGGTTGAAGCGGCCTGCTACACGATCTTGGGACATACCCATAAAGAAGCCCCGCATATGCGGGGCTTCTTTTATTTCAGCTGCGTGCTTACTGGTCGCGGCGGGCCAGCTGCTCACGACAGGCATCACCGAACGCCTTAAAGATCTTCACCGAGTGCGGGTTCTGCGCGGCCTGCCACTCGGGGTGCCATTGCACCGCCAGGGTGAACTGCTCGGCGCCTGGCAGGTGAATCGCCTCGACCAGGCCATCTTCGGCGTGAGCCAGGGCTTCGACACCCTCGCCCAGCGTATCAACCGCCTGGCCGTGCAGCGAGTTGACCGGAAAATCCGCATGCCCCATCAGCTCGGCAAACCAGCTGCCGGGCAGCGCACGCACGCTGTGGCGGTCGGCATATTGTTCGGCGACCGAGGTACTCGAATCTTCGCGGTGGTCGTTGAAGCCCGGCACTTCATAGGCCTTCTGGTGGATGCTGCCACCCAGGGCCACGTTGATTTCTTGCATGCCACGGCAGATCGCGAACAGCGGCAGGCCACGGGCCAGTGCGGCGCGAATCAGTGGAATATCGAACAGATCGCGGTCCTTATCCTGGCCCTTACTTGGGGTCAGGTTTTCCTGGCTGTAAAGGGCCGGATCGATATTACTGCCAGCACCGGTCAGGTACACGCCGTCGACCATCGACAGGTACTGCTCGATGTCATCGGTGCCGCAGCAGCTAGGCGCCAGCAGCGGCACACAGCCAGACAGCTCGACCAGGGGAGTTATGTATTTGTGGGTCATGACTTGATAGGCATGCCCTTTGCGCTCTTGAGCGCCCATGGACATCAGGACAACCGGTTTACGCGCGCCTGGGCGCTGTTTCGTATTGTTGTTGGACATACATCACCTTGGAGCAGCCGGGATTGGCTGCCGTTGTTGTGCAGAAGGGCTGACGGCTTTCGCGCACCTTCTGTTTTACGGCTGATTGCGCCTGTCTAGATGCCCACCGCAGAGGCAGCAGGTGCGCGAGAAACGCTTACCTGGCAGTCACAAACCTGGAGTCAGTCTGCCAAAGCCGTAAAATATGTCAAACAAATACACGCGAATTGTTAAGAAATCAGACAGCGAGTAGCAAGGAACTCAATCCAAAAAGAGCAGTAACCTTCTGTTTTAAAAACGTTAATCTGTTTAGGTCGTCAAACGATAGTCCAATATTTTTTACGCCCTAGACGACGATTTGCTAACGCACCCAACTCTCAACCCGCTCGACCACGGGCAACTGCATCGCCGCCACATCGGCCACCAGATAATCGCGCAAACGCTCAAAGCGCTCCTGACCTCGGCGCGCTTTGGGCCATACCAGGTAATAGCTGCAACCGCTGGGCACCGCGCTGGGCCAGGGCAGGCCGAGCCGGCCCTGAGCGACATCCTCGGCGACCAACACCAGATCGCCAATCGACACGCCATAACCGCGCGCCGCCGCCACCATGCCCAGCTCCAGGGTATCGAAGACCTGGCCGCCCTTGAGCAGCACCTGATCGGCCAGGCCCATGGCCTGCAGCCACTGCCGCCAGTCACGGCGATCCGGAGTGGGATGCAGCAGCTCGGCGGCCTGCAGGCGCGGCAGATCCCAGGTTTGCTCACTCAAGGCTTCAGGTGCGCACACCGGAATCAGCCATTCGGCGAACAACTCGGTGCTCTCCCACTCCTCCGGAAAGCCGCCCTCGCTCAGCAGCACGGCGCAGTCGAACGGCTCATGCAGAAAGTCCACCTTGTCTACGTCCATCCAGGCGCTGGTCAGTTGCACTTCACTGGCGCTGAGCAGGCGATAACGTGACAGGCGCGCCAGCCACCAGCGCATGGTCAGCGTCGACGGTATCCAGACCATCGCCATGGGCGCGATTCGCGGCCTCAAAGACGCCAAGACCACCTTCTGGGTCGGCCTCGGCTGCTATTGGGCAGTCGGCGCGCCACTGGCCTGGGCGCTGGCCTTCCCCTTGGGTTGGGGCGCAGAAGGCGTGTGGTGGGGACTGGCCGGCGGCCTGGCTTGCGCGGCCATCGGCTTGACCCTGGGTTTCGAATGGAAAACCGCGCGCCTGCTGCAACCAACAGCTGCAGCGTTCACGTCACGCGCTAAGCATCTGGTTTCTTGAAGCGATAAAACAGATTGGGCTCGCTGACCAGATAGAGCACACCCTGATTATCCATGGCGATGCCCTCGCCCTGGGGCACGCCGCGTTTGAGGCCATTGCGCCCGCCGAGCAGCGACAGACTGCTGATCGGCTTGCCCTCGACATTCAACTCCAGCACCAGACGCGACTCATCGGACAGCGCCAGCAGATGGCCGCTGCGCTCATCGAACTGCAGACTGGAGAGATCACGCACAAACAGCCCGGCATCGCGCTTCTGATCATCCACCACATGCACGGCGAAGGGTTGCTGCGGATCGCGCTGGGGGAAGCCGTGAATCTCGTAGATGCGTATCGGGTCTCGCTCCTTGGCGACAAACAGGCGCTGGCCAACCGAGTCGTAGGCCAGCCCTTCAAAGCCCTTGTTACCATTCAGACCGATACCCAGCGAGAACTGTTGCGACTGATCGGCATGCAGCTCGGTGGTGGCATCATCCACCCGTACCTTGATCAAACGCTGCTCGCGCTCATCGCTGATCACATACAAGCCCTGGCTGATGTACTCGACCGCCTCGGCATCGCCAAAACCATGTAGGTCGATACGCCGCAGCAGTTCGCCATCCAGCGACAGCTCAATTAGCTGTGGCTTCTGGTTAGTCACGGTAAACAGGCTATTGCGGTCCGGGTCGTAGGTCAGCGCCGATACATCATCATCCAGCCCTTCAATCACCTTGGCTTCGATATCCACCTGATAGCCCGACAACAGTATGTCGCGCTCTGCTGACAGGCTTTTGCTGCCCGCCTGCTGCACATTGAACCAGGCCCGCTCAAACAAACGGTACTCTTGAGCGAACAAGCCCAACAGCAGCAACGCCAGCACAACAACGCTCAACATCAGGCGTTTCAGGGTGAAATGATCTCGCATGGCTACTCACTCACAATCAGTAACGGGCAACACAACGACGCCAGCCCGAAGCAGGGCCTCGGGCTGGCGTGGGTAGTTGATGGTGTGACTTATTTAACCAACTCAAGGTGCTCGACATCGATTTCGCGGCTGGTCAGGTCACGGTCGACTTCACCCGTGATCTTGACCACGGCCTTTTCGGAAATGGCCTGGGCTGGCCAATGCTCATCGTCGATCTCGACATTGATGGTGCCGCTGGCATCCTTGAACTCGTACAACTCATCCTGCAGGCGCTTGACGATCTGCCCTTGCAGCACCACCGGGGTGTCATCGGCGGCATCCAACGCCGCAGCCACGGTAGTGACCTGAGTGGTGGCGCCTGGGCCGGTGTAACCGGTGGCCATCGCGGCGGTGGAGAACAGTGGAACCAGCAGCAGAGCCAACGTGAAACGCTTCATGGGGTAACCCTCTAATCAGTTAGGTGATGGGGCCAGAGTAGAGGGCTTAGCTGAAGCCAGGCTTAATCGGCGCTTAAGCCAAGCTTAATCAACGTCGGGCGGACTAGCCGGCTCCTTGCGCAGCACATAGAACAAGTTGGGCTCGCTGACGATATAGATATTGCCGGCCGCATCCATGGTCACCCCTTCAGCCTGCTCAATGCCGCCGCGCAAACCATTCATACCGTGACTCAGGCTGATAAAGCTGACCGGCTCACCTTGCTCGTCCACTTCCAGCAGCAGGCGCGATTCATCCGAGAGCACCAGAGCATGACCGGTGCGGGCGTCGTACGTCAGCGAGGAAATATCGCGCAGAAATAGATGCCCGGAAGTCATCGGTTGAAGAACGCCAGCGGCGCCGTCTTCGCCCGGAAACGGCAGACTGAACAGCCCCAGCGGGCCACGCTCCTTGCCCAGCAGCACGCGCTCGTTGCGCGAATCCCAGGCGATGCCCTCGAAGCCCTTGTTGCCCGCATCGGCAAAGCCCAGATCGAAGGACGCCAGATCCGCAAACTCCAGGCTGCGGGTCAATGCGCCGAGCTTGAAGGTAGTCAGGGTACGCTTGCGTTCATCGATAATCGCCAGGCGGCCACCAGCGAGCATCTCCACGCCCTCGGGATTGGCAAAACCATGTAAGTCGATGCGCCGCATCACCTCACCGTTGAGGGTCAACTCAATCAGCTGCGGATGCTTACCGGTTACGGTGAACAGCGTGTTGCTGTCGGGGCTGTAGGTCAACCCAGAGACCTCGTCGCCTTCCAGCCCCTGTAGCGGCTTACCCTGCAGCACGGCCTTATAGCCTGGCTACCAGATGCTCGCCTGCTGATCGGCAACTTCCACCTGTTGCTGTTGAAACCAGAAGGACAGGCGATCGTCCCAGTGACGGTAATTCGCCACTAGCAAAGCCACTGTGAGCAGTAACAGCAGCACAATTAGCCAGCGCAGACGCACCAGCCGAGCAACCCAGATCGACATCGCACACAACTCATCAGAACGATGGCTATCAGACTAGAGAGCAACCCTTAAGTTTCTGTTACGCCGCGAGGCCACAGGGCACCTCCAGGTGCCCTTATCAAGATGGCAACTCAGGCTTTACGGTTACAGCGCGCGGCTGGCGAAGCGGCTATGACCAACCAGCTCCAGCACCAGCTCATCACCCTTATTCAGTGGGCCGACACCGACTGGTGTGCCAGTGAGGATCACATCGCCCGGCTGCAGGCTGAAGTGACCGCAGATGTGCTGGATCATCGGCAGAATCGGATTGAGCATGTCGCGGCTGTTACCGTCCTGACGCACCTCACCGTTGATGCTCAGGCGGATGCCAATATCGGCGAGGTCTTCCACCGCATCACCGGGCACGAACGGCGCCAGCACGCAGGCACCGTCGAAACTCTTGGCGGTTTCCCACGGGTAGCCCTTGGCTTTGAGCGTGGCCTGCAGGTCACGCAGAGTTAGGTCAAGGGCCGGAGCGAAGCCGGAAATAGCGTCGCGCACTTCCTCGGCATTCGGCGTGCGCGACAGCGGCTTGCCGATCAGCACGGCGATTTCCGCTTCAAAATGCACATCACCTTTACCCTCAACCAGGCTAAAGCCGTCGTCCAGCGGCACCACACAGCTACCAGCCTTGATAAACAGCAACGGCTCGGTGGGCACCGGGTTGTTCAGCTCTTTGGCATGTTCGGCGTAGTTGCGGCCGATGCACACCACCTTGCCCATGGGAAAGTGGATATGGGTGCCGTCGATATAGTGGTGCTGGTAGCTCATGGGCGACTCCTTATGGGAATGCGGTGTGCAGCTCTTTGTGGGAGCCAGCTTGCTGGCGATCCGGCAAATCGTTTCAATGAAAGCATCGCCAGCAAGCTGGCTCCTACAGGTATCACGCGTTGCCTGGCAGCGTAGGGCGGGTGCGCCCTACGGGATCAAACCGGGAAGATTTTGCCTGGGTTCATGATGCCGTTCGGATCAAACACCGCCTTGATCGCCTTCATATAGCCAATCTCGGCTTCCGAGCGACTGTAGGTCAGGTAATCACGCTTGGTCATGCCCACGCCGTGCTCGGCGCTGATCGAGCCGTTGTACTTCTGCACGGTCTCGAACACCCACTTGTTGACCGTGGCGCACTTGGCGAAGAACTCATCCTTGGACAGGTTCTCCGGCTTCAAGATATTCAGGTGCAGGTTGCCGTCGCCGATATGGCCGAACCAGACGATTTCGAAGTCTGGGTAATGTTCGCCGACGATGGCGTCGATATCGTGCAGAAACGCCGGCACTTTCGACACGGTGACCGAGATGTCGTTCTTGTACGGCGTCCAGTGGCTGATGGTTTCCGAGATGTACTCGCGCAGCTTCCACAGGTTCTGCAGCTGCTGCTCGCTCTGGCTCATCACGCCATCGAGCACCCAACCCTGCTCGACGCAATGCTCGAAGGTGGCCAGGGCTGCCTCGGCGACTTCCTCAGTGGTGGCTTCAAATTCCAGCAGGGCGTAGAACGGGCACTCGGTTTCGAAGGCCGCAGGCACGTCGCCACGGGCCATGATCTTGGCCAGGGCCTTGTCCGAGAAGAACTCAAACGCGGTCAGATCCAGCTTGTTCTGGAAGGCGTGCAGCACCGGCATGATCGAGTCGAAGTCCGGGGTGCCGAGCACCATCGCGGTGAGGTTCTTTGGCGCCCGGTCCAGGCGCATGGTGGCCTCGACGACGAAACCCAGGGTGCCTTCGGCACCGATAAACAGCTGGCGCATGTCGTAGCCGGTGGCGTTCTTGATCAGGTCCTTGTTCAGCTCCAGCAGTTCGCCGGTGCCGGTGACCACTTTCAGCCCAGCCACCCAGTTACGGGTCATGCCGTAGCGAATCACCTTGATGCCGCCGGCATTGGTGCCGATATTGCCGCCGATCTGGCTGGAGCCGGCCGACGCGAAGTCCACCGGGTAGTACAGGCCCTTGTCCTCGGCAAACATCTGCAGCTGCTTGGTCACTACACCGGGCTGACACACGGCGGTGCGGTCAAATTCGTTGAAGTCGAGAATCTGGTTCATATAGTCGAAGGCGACGACCACTTCGCCATTGGCCGCCACAGCGCCAGCGGACAAGCCGGTACGACCGCCAGACGGCACCAATGCGACCTTGTGCTGATTGGCCCAACGGACAACGGCCTGCACCTGCTCGATGCTCTTGGGGAAGGCAATCGCCAAGGGGGCCGGGGCGAAATGCTTGGTCCAGTCCTTGCCGTAGGTGTTGAGGGAATCGGCATCGGTCAGCACCTTGCCGGGCTCAACCAGGGTCTTCAGCTCTTCGATCAGCGCAGGGTTGGTCATCTTTGAAACTCTCAAACTCTCAAACGATTCATGGTCACCCTGAGCACGCTTCATCTGCCAGGGTAGGTGCTTCGCGGGGCTCGTATGCTAGCATACGCCCCCGTGAATCGTGCCCCCGCGCCGATCTGCGGGTGCAGTCAGCCCTCGCCGCTGACCCTTCCCTGACACCATTTTTGGGACAACAGGTACTCCGATGAGCAAGACCTCTCTCGACAAGAGCAAGATCAAGTTCCTTCTTCTTGAAGGCGTCCACCAGAATGCAGTGGACACCCTGAAGGCCGCTGGTTACACCAACATCGAGTACCTCAAGGGCGCACTCTCCGACGACGAGCTGAAAGAAAAGATCGCCGACGCGCACTTTATCGGTATCCGCTCGCGCACCCAGCTGACTGCCGAAGTCTTCGACTGCGCCAAGCGCCTGGTCGCGGTCGGTTGCTTCTGCATCGGCACCAACCAGGTCAACCTGGACGCCGCCCGCGAACGCGGCATCGCCGTATTCAACGCGCCGTATTCGAACACCCGCTCGGTGGCCGAACTGGTGCTGGCCCAGGCCATCCTGCTGCTGCGCGGTATCCCCGAGAAAAACGCTTCCTGCCACCGTGGCGGCTGGATCAAATCGGCGGCTAACTCCTTCGAAATCCGCGGTAAGAAGCTGGGTATCGTCGGTTACGGCTCCATTGGCACCCAGCTCTCGGTCCTTGCCGAAGCCATGGGCATGCAGGTGTTCTTCTACGACACCGTCACCAAATTGCCGCTGGGTAACGCCACCCAAGTGGCCAAGCTGCACGATCTGCTGGGCATGTGCGACATCGTCTCGCTGCACGTCCCCGAGCTGCCATCCACCCAGTGGATGATCGGTGAGAAGGAAATCCGTGCCATGAAAAAGGGCGGCATCCTGATCAACGCCGCACGCGGTACCGTGGTGGAGCTGGAGCACCTGGCCGCCGCGATCAAGGACGAGCACCTGATCGGCGCCGCCATCGACGTGTTCCCGGTCGAACCGAAGTCCAACGACGAAGAGTTCGAAAGCCCGCTGCGTGGCCTGGATCGCGTGATCCTGACCCCGCATATCGGCGGCTCGACTGCTGAAGCCCAGGCCAATATCGGCCTGGAAGTGGCCGAGAAACTGGTCAAGTACAGCGACAACGGCACCTCGGTGTCCTCGGTCAACTTCCCCGAAGTGGCCCTGCCGGCGCACCCGGGCAAGCACCGCCTGCTGCACATCCACGCCAACATTCCGGGTGTGATGAGCGAGATCAACAACGTGTTCGCCGAAAACGGCATCAACATCTCCGGCCAGTTCCTGCAGACCAACGACAAGGTTGGCTACGTGGTGATCGACGTCGACGCCGATTACTCCGACCTGGCGCTGGAGAAACTGCAGCACGTTAAAGGCACTATCCGTAGCCGCGTACTGTTCTAAGCGCTGCTGAGATACGAAAAGGGAAGCTTCGGCTTCCCTTTTTGTTGATAGCAATTTAAACAACTGCTCAGCCGAGCGGTGCGGCGCTGTGTAGGTTGGCGTTGAGCGCAGCGAAGCCCAACAGAACTCAGCCTGCATCGTTGGGCTTCGTCGCGTTGCTCCTCAACCCAACCTACTTGCTAGGTGATTCAGGCTTCAAGCTCACGCAACACCACCTCGGCAGCCGTTAGCGCCATCGCTCACTCTCATTCAGTCACCTGCCGTAACACTGCCAGGTTACTGCGCTTGCCGGCCGCCGATCAAAGGGACGGGTTGCCGGACAGATTGCCGAGCGCTTCACACAGGCAACCCCATCCGCACACAACGCCGGCCTATCCTTCGGCGGGAAGCGCCCTGCCCCGATGGCGCGCGTGCCAGGCCAGGCACAGACTCTCAGCACTCCAGCCGAGGACGCCCCCATGCATCGCCCCCTTCGCACCGTAGCTCTATCACTCGCTGTCAGCCTTGCGGTCTACGCCCTGCCGGGCCAGGCGGCCCTGCTGCCAATGGATAACCAGAGCCTGAGCGAGATCAGCGGGCAGGCCGGCATCAGCATCCGCGCCGATGTGCTGGCAACGATCAGCCAGGTGCGCTGGACAGATGATGGCGGCCACGCCTCGCTGCGCAATGTGAAGATCGACAATGGCTGCACCACCCCAGCCAGCTGCCCGAACGGCTCCGGCGGCAGCTTTGCCTTCGGCGCCGCGCAACTGGGGCTAACCTTGCCGATATTCGGCGTCAACCTGCCCACCCTGAAGATCGATATCGTCACCAACGCCAGCGGTAAACAACAGCTGCAGCTGACCCTGCCCGACCTCACCACCATCAATGATCAACTGGTAGCCAGTGGCATCCCGGCGCAGCGCATCCGTGTGCGAATAGCGGCCGATATGTACGTCGGCGAGAGCCGTCTGGGTAGCATTGAAATGCGTGATATCACCGACCTACGCGGGACCTTTAAGGTCTGGGGCCACTAACCGGCCGTTGAAAATGCAGGCGAAACTGAGTTTACGAGCTGTTAATGAACATTACTCGTTTCACTCGCCCTTCGGCTCGCGCTCAAGCACGTTAGCCGCAGCGGCTTACCGAGCCTGTTTTCAACGGCCTGCTACGGCAGGCAAGACAGGGCCGGAGAGTTGAGCCGCGCGATACCCATCCGGCTGTGAGGGGTATCGCTGCTGCGCACCTCAACCTACGCGGCCCGCCCCATTCTGTGGGTTCTGGTGGCCTACTTCTTCAGCTGCTTGGCATTGGCAAACAGCGCCGCCATGCCGCCGCTGGCCGGTGCCGGTTTTTCCTGGCTGGAATGACGTTCGCTGCGCGGCGCATTGCCGGCCGGCTTGCCGCCACGGGATTGCCCGCCACGCGGCCCTTCGATTTTCTCGCCTGGGGTGTCGCCCATACGCATGCTCAGGGCGATGCGGTTACGCGGGATGTCCACTTCCATAACCTTGACTTTGACCACGTCGCCGGCCTTGACCGCTTCGTGCGGGTCCTTGATGAACTTCTCTGACAGCGCCGAGATATGCACCAGGCCGTCCTGATGCACGCCGATATCGACGAAGGCGCCGAAGTTGGTGACGTTGGTCACTACGCCTTCGAGCATCATGCCCAGTTTGAGGTCGTTAAGGGTTTCCACGCCTTCCTGGAACTCGGCAGTCTTGAACTCCGGGCGCGGGTCGCGGCCGGGTTTTTCCAGTTCGCTCAAGATATCGCCGATGGTCACCAGGCCGAACTTTTCGTCGGTGAACTTTTTCGGGTCGAGGCGCTTTAGGAAGCCTGCATCGCCGATCAGTGAGCGGATATCGCGGCCGGTATCCAAGGCGATGCGTTGCACCAGCGGGTAAGTCTCCGGGTGCACGGCGGAGGCGTCGAGCGGGTTGCTGCCGTTCATTACGCGCAGAAAACCGGCGGCCTGTTCGAAGGTCTTGTCGCCCAGGCGCGGCACCTTGAGCAGCTCGGCGCGGCTGTTGAACGCGCCGTTGGCGTCGCGGTAGGCGACGATATTCTGCGCCAGGGTGGTGTTCAGCCCGGAGATGCGCGCCAGCAGCGCGGCGGAAGCAGTGTTCACATCCACGCCGACGGCGTTTACGCAGTCCTCGACCACCGCATCCAGCGAGCGCGCCAGCTTGAGTTGGGACACGTCGTGCTGGTACTGGCCGACACCGATGGATTTCGGGTCGATTTTCACCAGCTCGGCCAACGGGTCCTGCAGACGACGGGCGATGGACACCGCGCCGCGCAAGGATACGTCCATATCCGGGAATTCCTTGGCGGCCAGCTCCGAGGCCGAATACACCGAAGCGCCAGCCTCAGAGACCATAACCTTGGTCAGCTGCAGGCCGGGCAGTTTCTTGATCAGGTCGGCGGCCAGCTTGTCGGTCTCGCGGCTGGCGGTGCCGTTACCGATGGAGATCAGGTCAACCGCGTGCTTGGCGCACAGTTTGGCCAGGGTCGCCAATGTGCCGTCCCAGTCGTTGCGCGGCGCGTGCGGGTAAACCGTGGCGGTTTCCAGCACCTTGCCGGTGGCATCGACCACGGCCACCTTACAGCCGGTGCGCAGGCCCGGATCCAGCGCCAGGGTCGCGCGTGGGCCTGCCGGCGCGGCCAGCAGCAGGTCGTGCAGGTTGCGGGCGAACACGTTGATCGCCTCGTTCTCCGCGCCTTCACGCAACTCGCCGAACAGGTCGGTTTCCAGGTGGGTGTAGAGCTTGACCTTCCAGGTCCAACGCACCACTTCGCCCAGCCACTTGTCGGCGGCGCGGCCACGGGCGCTGATGCCGAAGCGCTCGCCGATCATGCCTTCGCACGGGTGCATGGCGCCGGGGATTTCGTCGCCGACTTTCAGGCTGGCGCTCAAAATGCCTTCGTTACGGCCACGGAAGATCGCCAGGGCGCGGTGCGATGGCGCGCCTTTAAGCTTTTCGTCGTGCTCGAAGTAATCGCGGAACTTGGCGCCTTCGTTCTCTTTACCGGCGACCACGCGGGCGCTGAGGATAGCGTTGTCTTTCAGGTAGCTGCGCAGGCTGGCCAACAGGTTGGCGTCCTCGGCGAAGCGCTCCATGAGGATGTACTTGGCGCCTTCGAGCACGGCCTTGATGTCGGCAAAGTCTTTTTCAGCATCGATAAAACGCTCGGCTTCGCTTTCTGGTGTCAGGTTCGGATCGTTGAACAGGGCGTCGGCCAGTTCGCCGAGGCAGGCTTCGAGGGCGATCTGGCCCTTGGTACGGCGCTTCTGTTTGAACGGCAGGTAGAGGTCTTCCAGGCGGGTCTTGGTTTCGGCCAGGTTGATTTCGCGGGCAAGCTCTGCGGTCAGTTTGCCCTGCTCCTCGATGCTGGCGAGGATGCTGGCGCGGCGCTCGTCGAGTTCGCGCAGGTAGCGCAGGCGCTCTTCCAGGTTGCGCAGCTGGGTGTCGTCGAGGCTGCCGGTGACCTCTTTACGGTAGCGCGCGATAAACGGCACGGTGGAGCCTTCATCGAGCAGCGCCACGGCGGCGGCGACCTGTTGCGGGCGTACGCCCAGTTCTTCGGCGATGCGGTTGTTGATGCTGAGCATATAAAAAGCTACCCACAGGGCGGTCATGCCGGCGGCATGGCGCGCGAAAATTCAGTTGAGTCGGCGTGGTTTGCCTCATCCTGCGCTGCGCGCCACCTTCTCCTGAGAGGGAGAAGGACAGATTGAGGTTGTCGCTGCGCGACTGCCATGTCGATACGGCCGCGCATTATAAACACTGCCCGGCAGTGCACCGGGAACCCGTCGGGGAAAAATCTGCTAACAATGGGCTGCACGTCGGCTGCGGCTCCTGAGCCATAATGCCGGCCATTGCACACTGCCAGCGCGTCCGCGCCCGGCGGATGCCCGGACAACCCGGACAAGGAGCCCTGAATGAGCAGCACTGCACTTCCCGCTGAAGGCGAAAAAATCCTCATCGTCGATGACGATGCCCGTCTGCGTCGTCTGCTTGAGCGCTTCTTCGACGAGCAGGGCTACCGCGTGCGCGCCGTGGAAAACGTCGAGCAGATGGACCGTCTGCTGGCCCGCGAACTGTTCAACCTGGTGGTACTCGACCTGATGTTGCCGGGTGAAGACGGTCTGTCCGCCTGCCGCCGCCTGCGTGAGGCGAATAACCAGGTGCCGATCATCATGCTCACCGCCAAGGGCGACGAGGCCAGTCGTATTCAGGGCCTGGAGCTGGGCGCCGACGATTACCTGGCCAAGCCGTTCAATCCGCGCGAGCTGCTGGCGCGGATCAAGGCGGTGCTGCGTCGGCAGGCGCCGGTAGTACCGGGCGCGCCGGGTAGTGAAGATGAAAGCGTGAGTTTCGGCGAGTACGAGCTGAGCCTGGCCACCCGCGAGCTGAAGAAGGGTGACGAGGTGCATATGCTCACCACCGGCGAGTTCGCCGTGCTCAAGGCCCTGGTGCAGCACGCCCGCGAGCCACTGACCCGCGACAAGCTGATGAACCTGGCCCGTGGCCGCGAGTGGGACGCCCTGGAGCGCTCCATCGACGTGCAGATTTCCCGCCTGCGCCGGCTGATCGAGCCGGATCCATCGAAGCCACGCTATATCCAGACGGTCTGGGGTGTGGGTTATGTGTTTGTTC
This sequence comes from Pseudomonas sp. C7.1, assembly GCF_056312395.1. Taxonomy (NCBI): domain Bacteria; kingdom Pseudomonadati; phylum Pseudomonadota; class Gammaproteobacteria; order Pseudomonadales; family Pseudomonadaceae; genus Pseudomonas; species Pseudomonas sp. C7.1. The sequence continues at coordinate 3,532,659 of NZ_JBWDTL010000003.1, forward strand.
CGGATGGCAATAAGTGATTTGTAGGTTGCAGCTGAGCGCAGCGAAGCCCAACGCTCTGTTCACAAGCCTTGCGTTGGGCTTCGTCGCTGCGCGCCTCAACCCAACCTACATCGAGTTGTGATGAAAACCCCACTCTGGTTCCCGCAAAGCTTCTTCGCCCGCACGCTGTGGCTGGTGCTGATCGTGGTGCTGTTTTCCAAGGCGCTGACCCTGGTTTATCTGATGATGAACGAGGACGTGCTGGTCGACCGCCAGTACAGCCACGGCGCGGCCTTGACCCTGCGCGCTTACTGGGCGGCAGACCCGGAAGACCGCGCCACCATCGCCGAAGCGGCCGGGCTCAAGCGTGTGCCACACGAGCTGGTGCCCGCCACCGAGCAGCATTGGCCGTATAGCGAGATTTTTGCCCGGCAGATGCAGACCGAACTGGGTCCGGACACCGAGGTGCGGGTGCGTGCCAAGAGCCCGCCGGCGCTTTGGGTGCATGCGCCGGCGCTGGGCGCTGACTGGCTGCGGGTACCGCTGTATCCGCACCCACTGCGTGGGCAGAAGATCTGGAGCGTGCTGGGCTGGTTCCTCGCCATCGGCTTGCTGTCGACGGCGGCGGCGTGGATTTTCGTAGGCCAACTTAATGCCCCGCTCAAGCGCCTGGTCTTTGCTGCCCGGCAGATCGGTAAGGGCCGCAGTGTGCGTCTACCGGTCAGTGATACGCCGAACGAGATGGCCGAGGTGTACCGCGCTTTCAACCAGATGGCCGAAGACGTCGAACAGGCGGCCCGCGAGCGTGAGCTGATGCTCGCGGGGGTGTCGCACGACCTACGTACGCCACTGACCCGCCTGCGCTTGTCCATGGAGTTTCTGCATACCGACTCGGAACTGACCGAAGACATGGTGCGCGATATTGAGGATATGGATGCGATCCTCGACCAGTTCCTCGCCTTTATCCGCGATGGCCGCGACGAGCCGCTGGAGCAGCTCGACCTGCTTGAGTTGATTCGTGAGGTGGTCGCGCCCTACAACCAGAAGCAGGAAATGGTGCGCCTGTGCCTGGAACCCGTGCCAGCCTTCCCGTTGCGGCGGGTGTCACTCAAGCGCTTGCTGGTCAACCTGATCGAAAACGCCTTGCGCTACGGCGGCAATGCGGTGGAAGTGGCGGTTTCCCTGTCTAGTGATCACAGCGCGCCTTATGTGGTGTTGAGTGTATTGGACCGCGGTGCGGGCATCGATCCGGCCGAGCTGGGCAGTATCTTCAACCCCTTTATCCGTGGCGACCGCGCCCGTGGCGGTCAGGGTGCTGGGCTGGGCTTGGCCATCGTCAAGCGTATTGCTGCGTTACATGGCGGCAGTGTCGAGTTGCGCAACCGCTCCGGTGGCGGGCTGGAAGCGCGGGTTTGCCTCCCACTGGGGCTGCTGTTGCCGCGCGACGCCGTATAAGAAAACCCCGGCATGCTGCCGCTGTTGCGCTGAACTATGCTGTAGCAGCGCGATGACATGAGGTCAGCATGCCTGCAGTTCCACACCGCCTCTCTCGATGGACCTGGCTGCTGCCGCTGCCATTGCTTCATCTGGCCACCTGGCTTTCCCTGGCGACCCAGTTCACCGACGGGGCGGCGCTCTGGTATCCCCCCTTTGCCTTGGCGCTGGTGTTTACCTTGTGGTGGGGACCGCGAGTGTTGCTAGCGGTGTACCTCAACGCCATGTTGTCGATCCCCCTCTGGGATTTGCCGTGGCAATGGGCGCCGCTCTATGCCTTCCCAGAAACCCTCGGTGTGGCGCTGGCCTGGCTGCTGCTGCGGTTGCGGCCGTTTGACCCGGCGTTACCCGACCTCAGCCATTTGCTGCGTTTTATGCTGCTCGGCGTGCTCTTGCCGATCATTCCTGTGGCGCTGGGGGTGCAGGGCAACCTCTGGCTGCTCGGCCACGCGCCGCTAGAAGAGTTGCTGTCGGGCAGCATAACCCTGTGGCTGGCCGATAGCCTCACCGCCCTGGCCATCGCCATCCCCTTGCTGGCTTACCTGACACCCTGGATGCGTCGCCGCCGCTGGCTGGCGGCAACGGTGCCCGACGGTTACGAGCAGATTCCTGAGGCGCTGCGCCAATTACCGCCCTGGCCGCTGCTGGTGCTGCTGTTAATCGGCATGCCCTGGCTGCTTGGGGTATTACCGCTGACCCTAAATCTGCCCCTGATTGGCGTGATGATGCTCGGCCTGGCGTTGGTCTGGGGCTTTGCCGGCGGCGTTTGTGGTGCGCTGTTTAGCGTGTTGATGGTGCTGATTTTGCCGCTGCTGCGCGGCTTGGTGAATAGCGCGGCCTGGCTCGAACCGGAGCGCCTGGAACTGCACTTCAGCGTGCTGCTGTTTATGCTCGCCACCCTGCTGGTGGGGCGCAGCCTGAGTGACTTGCGCCAGGCGCTGGCGCGTAGCGCACAGATGCAGCAGCAACTGGCGCTGGCCAACCTGGCGCTGGAGGCCAGTCCGCTGGGGGTAGTCATTGCCGATGCACGCCAGCAGGCGTTGCCGTTGATCTACTGCAATCCAGCGTTTGAACACCTCACGGGCTACCGCCGTGAAGAAATCCTGGGCAACAACTGGGATTTTCTGCTGTGTGACGACCAGCAACAGCAGGGTGTTAGCCGCTTGCAGCAAGCCGTACGCGATGGCGTGGGTTGTGATGCAGTGGTGCGCAACCACCGCAAGAACGGCCCGCAGTTCTGGAATGAGTTCACCCTCGCGCCAATGCGCGATGACCAGGGCATCAGCCATTTTGTCGCCCTGCAGAGCGATGTGACCGCCCGCGAGCAGCTGGCCATCCAGGTGCGCTCACAGAGTGACGAACTGCTCAAGCAGAGCTATCTGTTCAGCCAGACCGAGCATATCGCCAACCTTGGCGGCTGGGTACTGAACATGCCGCAGCAGAATATGGATTGGAGTGCGGGCTGTTTTCGTATCTACGAACTTGACCCCAAGAACGGCACACCGGACCTGAATGAGGCGCTGAGTTACCTGGATGACAGTGGCCGCGCGCTGGCCGAGCAGGTGCTGCAGCAACTAATTGATGGCTTGGAGCAATTCGACATTGAGGTACGCCTGCTGACCGCCAAGGGCAAGACGCGCTGGTTACGTATCCGTGGCATCAGTGAACACGACGGTGCCGAGCTGGTGCGGGTATATGGCGCATTGCAGGATGTCAGCGCGCGCAAATATGCCGAGCAACAACTGCGCGAGCGTGATGAGCGTCAGCGCCTGTTCTTCGAAGCCCCGTTGATCGGCATGGCCCTGACCAGCCCGAACTTCGCCTGGGAGGAGGTCAATCACAAGCTCTGCAGCATTCTTGAGCGTTCGCGCGAACAGCTGCTGGCGTGTAGCTGGGAAGAACTTTCGCTGGACGATGATCTGCTGGTCGAGCAGCCGCTGCTCGACCAGGTAATCAGCGGCAGCCGCGAAGGCTTTGAACTGGAAAAGCGCTTTCGTCGTGCCGACGATAGCGTGGTGCATACCCGCGTCAGCCTGCGCGCGGTACGTCATGCCACCGGCCGGGTGCGCATGTTTCTGCTGCTGGTCGAGGACATCAGCGAGCGCCTACAGGCTGAGGCGCGCTACCGCACCATTGTCGAAAATGCGCCCGAGGCGATCATGCTGTTTGACCTGCACGGCACCCTGGTCGAATGCAACGACAACGCCCTGCGCCTGCTGTGCTATAGCCGTGAAGACATCGCCAGCAAGCGTGTATTTGATCTCAGCCCGGTCAAGCAGGCGGACGGCCAGCTGACCGCCGACCTTGGTCAGTTTTATCTACAGCGCGCGATGGCCGGCGAGGCCCCGGTATTCGACTGGTTACACAGTGACAGCAAGGGTCGGCAGATTCCTTGTGAGGTCCGCTTGGTGCGTATGCCCGGTGAGCCGGTGCTGATTCGCGGCAGCGTTACCGATATTTCCGAGCGCCAGCGTTATCAGCGCGAGATCGAACGGCTGGCGTTCAGCGACGAACTCACCGGCCTGCCCAATCGGCGTCTGCTGCTCGACCGTCTGCAGCACGCGATGGAGCGTGAGCATCGCGAAAACACCCTGGGCGCGCTGCTGTTTATCGACCTTGATCACTTCAAAACAGTCAACGACAGCCTCGGCCATTTGGTTGGCGATGGCCTGCTGCGTGAAGTTACAGCGCGCCTGGCCAGCAGCTTGCGCACTGAAGACACCCTGGCGCGCATGGGCGGCGACGAATTCGTGGTATTGCTCGAAGGGCTCGATAGCAACCCGCAGCAGGCAGCGGAAGCGGCTGCGATCACCGCGAAAAAGCTGCTGAAAAGCTTGGTGGGCACCTGCTGGATCGACGGTCATGAGCTATCGATCAGCGCCAGTATCGGCATCGCCCTGCACCCCTTTGGTAGCCAACTGGCCGCCGACGTGCTGAAGCAGGCGGACACCGCCATGTACCGGGCCAAGCAGGGCGGGCGCAACGCCTTGCACTTTTTTGCGCCGGAGATGCAGGCAGCCATCGACCAGCGTTTGCAGATGCAAGGCGAACTGCGCCAGGCAGTGCAGCGCAATCAGCTGTACCTGGTGTTTCAGCCGCAACTGGCGCTGGCCACCGGGCGCATTGCGGGAGCGGAAGTACTGCTGCGCTGGGTGCACCCGGAGCGCGGCGAAATTATGCCTGGCGACTTTATCCCGCTGGCCGAAGAAACCGGCCTGATCGAGGAGCTCGGTGCCTGGGTGCTGGAGCAGGCGTGCGCCGCGCTGGCGCGCTGGTTAGCGCAGTGGCCGCAGCTGGTGCTGGCGGTCAACCTGAGCCCGCGCGAGCTGCGCCAGCGCAATTGTGTGGCGCGCATCAGTGAGTGCCTGCAACGCCATCAGGTGCCAGCCACGGCGCTGGAACTGGAGATCACCGAAGGTGTGCTGCTGGAAGAGGTTGAGCAGTGCATCAGCAATATGCAGGCGCTCAAGGCGCTGGGTGTACGTTTCGCCATTGATGATTTCGGCACCGGCTATTCCTCACTGACCTACCTCAAGCGCCTGCCGCTGGATCGCCTGAAGATCGACCGCAGCTTTACCTGGGACATGGACGGTGAAGACGGCAGCGGCCTGATGCTGGTGCAGACCATCCTGGTCATCGCCCGCAATCTGGGCCTGGAGTGCGTGGCCGAAGGCATCGAAAGTCAGTGGCAGCTCGACTGCCTACGCCAGCATGGTTGTTCGCTGGGCCAGGGTTATCACTTTAGCCGGCCGCTGAAAGAGGCGGATTTCCAGGCCTGGATGCAGCAACATCAGCTATAGGCTTGAGTCTGCGTTTCGGCATCCTACCGCTTCCTGTTGTGATCCGGCTCACCCCCTGCCTTTGGTGCGTGTCAGGTTCGGACCGCTGTTTTTTTCCAGGTGCTGGATCACCAGGCTGGCCACATCCTTACCGGTGGTGGTTTCGATGCCTTCTAGGCCGGGAGATGAGTTCACTTCCATCACCAGTGGCCCGTGGTTGGAGCGCAGGATATCCACCCCAGCCACTGACAAGCCCATCACCTTGGCCGCGCGTATCGCGGTCATGCGCTCTTCTGGAGTGATCTTGATCAGGCTGGCGCTGCCGCCACGGTGCAGATTGGAGCGAAATTCGCCGGGCTTGGCCTGGCGCTTCATCGCCGCAATCACCTTGTCACCGACCACAAGGCAGCGAATATCTGCGCCGCCGGCTTCCTTGATGTATTCCTGCACCATGATGTCCTGCTTGAGGCCCATAAAGGCCTCGATCACCGACTCGGCAGCGGTTGCTGTTTCGCACAGCACCACACCGATGCCCTGGGTGCCTTCCAGCACCTTGATCACCAGCGGCGCACCGTTGACCATCTGGATCAGATCGGTGATGTCATCCGGCGAGTGGGCGAAACCGGTCACCGGCAGGCCGATACCACGGCGGGACAACAGTTGCAGCGAGCGCAGCTTGTCGCGCGAGCGGGCGATTGCTACCGACTCGTTGAGCGGGAACACGCCCATCATCTCGAACTGGCGCAGCACTGCGCAGCCGTAAAAGGTCACCGAGGCACCGATGCGCGGGATCACCGCATCGAAGCCCTCCAGCGGCTGGCCGCGATAGTGGATCTGCGGCTTGTGGCTGGCGATATTCATATAGGCGCGCAGGGTGTCGATCACCACCATTTCGTGGCCCCGCAGCTGCCCGGCTTCGACCAGACGTCGGGTGGAATACAGGCGCGGGTTGCGCGACAGCACGGCGATCTTCATTGGGCACCAGGGGAGTCAGCGAGGGTGGGTTTGTTTTGTACGTAGGTAAGCGCCGGGTTGACCAATAGCTGCCCGTCAATCAGCGCCTTGGAACCGAGCAGCACACGGTAGCGCATGGTCTTGCGGCAGGTCAGGGTGAATTCAACCGGCCACTCGCGTTCGCCCAGGGTCAGATTAGTACGGATCACATAACGCGACTGTACGTGGCCATTGGAACTCTTGATGGTCTTCAGCGAAACCAACTGCCCTTCGCAACGATGGCGCCGTTGCACCAGCGTGCCGAGGTGCGCATTAAACCGCACCCAAGGCTCGCCATCGCGGTCGAACGGCTGAATATCGCTGGCATGCAGACAGGAGGTGCTGGCCCCTGTATCGATCTTGGCGCGCAAGCCGACCATGCCCAGCTCCGGCAGGTTGATCCATTCACGCAGGCCGATGACGCCAAGTTGGTCGAAAGTCTTCACAGTTAGGCGGCTCTCCAGATATTGCGGGCATTCTAGTTGGCTCTTATGACAACTGCATCAGGCAAAATGTCCGCCTGCACAGCGGGCTTGAGTGGGGATCAGATGAACGATAAAGACGACAACAAGATACGCCTGGATAAATGGCTATGGGCGGCGAGGTTCTTCAAGACCCGCGCCCTGGCCAAGGCCGCTATCGAGGGCGGCAAGGTTCACCATCGCGGCGAGCGCTGCAAGCCGGGCAAGGAGCCCCGGGTGGGCGACGAGTATGTGATCCGCATCGGCGTTGATGAGCGTAGCGTAGTGGTCCAGGCGCTGTCGGCGGTGCGCCGTGGCGCCCCCGAGGCGCAGGCGTTGTATGCCGAAACCGCTGAAAGCATCGAGCGTCGCGAGCATGCTGCCGCACAGCGCAAGGCGGGAGCGCTGGGCATGCAAACCGATGGTCGGCCGAGCAAGAAGCAGCGTCGGCAGATGCACAATTTCAATGATAGGCAAGACGGCGGACTGCGCCATCCTTGGACGGCCGAGGAGTAGCAGAGGCCGCTTGCGCGCGTCGATAGCCTCTCCCGCAGCGCCGATAGATAAGAGGCGCTTGGTCGGATGGGCGTTTGCGCCTAAAATCGCGGGCCGAGTCACATTCAGTGAAGTTGGCATGTCTGATTTTTCCCAACGCTTCTTGTTCGACGACAGCGATATTCGCGGTGAGCTGGTCGGCTTGACCGACAGCTACAGCCATGTGCTGGCCAAACACAGTTACCCGCAGCCGGTCGCCCAGCTGCTCGGTGAGCTGCTGGCCGCCGCCTCCTTGCTGATCGGCACGCTGAAATTCGAAGGCCTGCTGATCCTCCAGGCACGCTCCTCCGGCGCCGTGCCCTTGCTGATGGTCGAATGCTCTAGCGAAGGCGAGCTGCGCGGTATCGCCCGTTACCATGCCGAGCAGATCACTGCCGATGCCAGCTTGCGCGAATTGATGCCCGACGGCGTGCTGGCCATGACCGTTGACCCGAAATCCGGGCAGCGTTATCAAGGCATTGTCGACCTAGAGGGCGACACCCTGGCCGATTGCCTGACCAATTATTTCGCCACCTCTGAGCAATTGCCTACGCGTTTTTGGCTCAGCGCCGACGGTCAGCGTGCTCGCGGCCTGCTGTTGCAGCAGTTGCCGGCTGATCGCCTGAAGGAAGCCGATGAGCGCGAGGCCAGCTGGCAGCACGCCATGGCCCTGGCCGATACGTTGAAGGCCGAAGAGCTGCTGGGCTTAGATAACGAAACCCTGCTGCACCGTCTGTATCACCGGGAGGCGCTGCGCCTGTTTGATCCGCGTGCACTGCAGTTCCGCTGCAGCTGCTCGCGTGAGCGTTCCAGCCGGGCACTGATCAGCCTCGGCCAGGCCGATGCCGAAGCGTTGGTGCAGGAGCATGGCGGCAGCGTAGAAATTGATTGCCAGTTCTGCAATGAGCGTTATCTGTTCGATGCGGCCGATGTGCTGCAGCTGTTTATTGATGGCAACACGGATGCGCCATCGGATACTCGCCACTGAGGCAAACTGTCGCAAGCCGCGCCGGGCTGATCAGAGGCTGCACCCGCAGCCGGCTTTTTCTGGCATAATCCGGCGCACTTTTTTCGCTGTAGTAGTGCTCGATTTTCTACTACAAAACGTTCGGAAGACTCGGCCGTTTGGCCGACGGGGACCCACATGACGCAAGCCAACAACGCCGTGTACACCGACATCAGCGCTGCCCAACTGGTCGAAGAAGCCCTTCGTCGCGGTGAAGGCGAGCTGGCCGCCAACGGCTCCCTGGTCGTACGCACAGGCCATCGCACGGGTCGTTCGCCGGCTGATCGCTTCATCGTGCAAGAGCCGAGCACCGAGGCGAAAATCGCCTGGGGCGCGATCAACCGTCCGTTCCCGGCTGACAAGTTCGATGCCTTGTGGGATCGCGTTCAGGCGTTCTCCGACGCCCAGGACAGCTTCGTCTCCTACGTTCATGTAGGGTCTGCCGACGCGCACTACCTGCCGGTCAAGATGACCACCGCCACCGCTTGGCAGAACCTGTTCGGCCGTTGCCTGTTTATCAACCCGGAGCAGTACAACCCGGCTGGCAAGGACGAATGGCAAGTGCTCAACGTCGCCAACTTCGAGTGCGTGCCCGAGCGTGATGGCACCAACTCCGATGGCTGCGTGATCCTTAACTTCGCCGCCAAGAAAGTCCTGATCGCCGGTATGCGTTACGCCGGTGAAATGAAGAAAGCCATGTTCAGCGTGCAGAACTTCCTGCTCCCGGACGCCGACGTGCTGCCGATGCACTGCGCGGCCAACATCGGTGAAGAAGGCGACGTGACCTTGTTCTTCGGTCTGTCCGGCACCGGCAAAACCACCCTGTCGGCTGACCCAAGCCGTTACCTGATCGGTGACGACGAGCACGGCTGGGGCGTGGGCGTGGTGTTCAACATCGAAGGCGGTTGCTACGCCAAGTGCATCGACTTGTCCGAGAAGAACGAGCCGGTGATCTGGAAAGCCATTCAGTTTGGCGCCGTGTTGGAAAACGTCGTCCTCGACGAAAATCGCGTACCCAACTACGCCGACGACAGCCTGACCCAGAACAGCCGCGCAGCCTATCCGCTGGAGCTGGTTGAGAAGCGCAGCGAGAAGAACCTCGGCGGCGAACCGAACGCAGTAATTTTCCTCACCTGCGACCTGACGGGCGTACTGCCGCCCGTGTCCATCCTCAACGAAGAGCAAGCGGCTTACCACTTCCTCTCCGGCTACACCGCGCTGGTCGGTTCCACCGAAATGGGCAGCGGCGGCGGCATCAAGTCGACCTTCTCCACCTGCTTCGGCGCGCCATTTTTCCCGCGCCCGGCTGGCGAGTACGCTGAGCTGCTGATCAAGCGCATCCAGGGCTTCGGCTCCAAGGTTTACCTGGTTAACACCGGCTGGACTGGCGGTGGCTACGGTGTTGGCAAGCGCTTCAACATCCCGACCACTCGTGGTGTGATCGCTGCGATCCAGAGCGGCGCGCTGATCGGTAGCGAAACCGAGCTGCTGCCTATCATCAACCTGAGCGTGCCGAAATCGGTACCAGGCGTTGAAACCAACCTGCTCAACCCACGCAACACCTGGGAAGACCAGAACGCCTACGATGAAGCCGCCAAAGGCCTGGCCAAGCTGTTTATCGAAAACTTCCAGAAGTTCGACGTAAGCGAGGCCATCAAAAACGCCGGCCCGCAGCTCTAAGCTGTAACTGCTGCATTGAAAAAACCGCCTTGATCGGCGGTTTTTTTATGCATGGAATTTATCGCGATAACCTGTAGGAGATCCCCCGTCGTCCAGACGCCGCGCTGTCGCGCAGCAAACTGGGGGCAATTGCGTCTTTCGGCTTGTAGGTACCTGTAGGAGCGGGCCATGCCCGCGATGCGTTTCGCGGGCATGGCCCGCTCCTACAGGTCGTTATGCGGATTTAATTTATCTATATAAAACAATGAGTTATTTTTTTTGATAAGAGGCGCTTTAGCGGCGAGCTTTTAAGGTGCTTGTCGCGGCTAAAGCCCCTCCCACGGTGCTTTGTCGCTGCAAGAAAAACGGAAAAGCCGCCCGGAGGCGGCTTTGGGTGCATATCTGCTAACAGATCAAGCACGTTTGCGCGTATTGCATGTTGCTCATTTGCTCAGGTGGCCGCTCTGCACGGCCTTGGATGTTGCTCTATGGTTGTCTCGGGCCACAGCACTATCGGGGTTGGCAACTCAGGCGATTTCCAGGGTCTTTGCCTGCAACTGTCGACTTTTGCATGACTGGCTACTGCCAGGTAGGTGTCGATATGTCGCGGGTGACCGCTGGCGCTTTCGAGTTGTATGGCAGCGTTAGGTCTATGGTTTGGCACAACTGACGGCAAGCCTGAGATCTTCCCGCAAGATTACGCATCGGCCGGCCGCTACGTCAGCTACTCCGGTTTGACCGGGGCCTATGCTGCGCAGCCATCTGGCCTGGGTTTTGAGCGATCTAGTGGGCAATCGACAAGCTGCCGCTGAAACCAGATACCTGCATACTCTTCTCCTTTTTTGTTTGCATGGTTTAAATGTACGCCTGTGTTGCCGTGGGTGTTAGTTGGATTGGCAATAGCAGCGCGGCCTGTAGGAATTAATCATTGTTTGCCGCTGGAGCGGTCGATGGAGTGACAGCTATGAGTACCCTTGAGCGTGTGTTTGGCTTTCAGCAACTGCGTCCCGGTCAGGAACGGGTGGTGACTGCTGTGCTGGCGGGCCGTTCGGCGGCGGCGATCTTTCCCACCGGCTCGGGCAAGTCGCTGTGTTACCAACTGCCGGCGCTGCATTTGCCGCACCTGACTCTGGTGGTTTCGCCCTTGCTGGCGCTGATGCAGGATCAGCTGGCGTTTCTGCATGGCCGTGGCATCAGCGCCGCCAGCATCGACTCGGCGCAAAGTCGCGAGGAGGCCAGCGAGGTAATGGCGCGGGCGAAATCCGGCGAGCTGAAAATTCTGATGATCTCGGTCGAGCGCCTGAAGAATGAGCGTTTTCGCAATTTCATCAGCCAGGTGCCGATTTCCCTGCTGGTGATTGACGAGGCCCACTGTATCTCCGAGTGGGGGCATAACTTCCGCCCGGATTACCTCAAGCTGCCGGACTACCAGCGCCAGTTCGGCATCCCTCAGGTGCTGTTGCTGACCGCCACAGCCACGCCGCCAGTAATTGCCGACATGCAGAAGAAATTCGCTATCGCCGCCGATGACGTGGTCACCACTGGCTTCTATCGCGCCAACCTCAACCTGCTGGTGGAGCCGGTCAGTGGCGCCGACAAGCAGCGCCGCCTTGAGCAGTGGCTGGGCGCCAAAGCCGGGCAGCCGAGCATTGTCTACGTCACTCAGCAGAAGACTGCCGAGCAGGTGGCCGCGCGCCTGAGCCAGCGCGGCATCCCCGCCAGCGCCTACCATGCCGGCATGGCCCATGAGGCGCGCGAAGTGATTCAGCGCCAGTTTATGGCCGGGCAGATCAACTGCATCGTCGCCACCATCGCCTTCGGTATGGGCATCGACAAGTCGGATATCCGCAATGTGCTGCACTTCGATCTGCCCAAATCCATCGAAAACTACAGCCAGGAAATCGGACGGGCTGGGCGCGATGGCCAGTCCTCCGATTGCCTGGTGCTGGCTAACCGCGACAGCCTCAACGTGCTGGAAAACTTCGTTTACGGCGATACGCCGGAGCTGGAGGGCATTCGTTGCGTGCTGGATGAGTTGCTAGGCAGCAGTCAGAGTGGCGAGTGGGAGCTGATGCTCAACCAGCTTTCCGAGCAGAGCAATATCCGCCAGCTGCCGCTGAAAACCCTGCTGGTGCAGCTGGAGCTACGCGGCATCATCGCCCCGCGTTATGCCTATTTCGCCGAGTATCGCTTCAAATATCTGCTGGAGCCCGAAGCGCTGCTGGAGAAGTTCGACGGCGAGCGACGGCAGTTCGTCGAGGCACTGATCAGCACCTCACAGCGTGCCCGTACCTGGTGCACGGTGGATTTCGACCAGCTCTACCAGCAGCATCAGGCCGAGCGCGGGCGGGTGATCAAGGCGCTGGATTACTTCCAGGAAAAGGGCTGGGTCGAACTGGAAAGCAAGCAGATGACCGAGGTCTACGCGCTGCTCGACCCAGGCTTTGATCCGGCGGCCTTGAGCACCGAATTACACAGCTATTTCAGCCAGCAGGAAGCCAGCGAGATCAAACGCATCCACGCCATGCTCACGCTGTTTGCCAGCGAGCAGTGCCTGAGCCAGCGCCTGGCCGCCTATTTTGGTGACGCCAACTCGCCGCAGCAGTGCGGCCATTGCTCGGTGTGTCAGGGCCAAGTTGCCCTCCTACCCGAGCCGCCGGCCTTGCCGCCGCTGGCGGAGCAGGATGTGCGTAGCCTATGCGACGGCTTTGTGCGCAAACACCAGGAACTCAAAGGCAGTCAGCCGAGCGCCGAATGCCTGACGCGCTTTCTCTGCGGTATCAGCGTGCCGCTGTTTACCAAGCTCAAGGCGCGCCAGCTCGGCGGTTTTGCCGCGCTGGAAGATTATCCCTATGCCGAGGTGCGTGAGTGGTTGATAGCGCAGCAGCACTAGCTCTACTCGCCGATATCCTCGCTCCACAGCGTCGGCTGGGCGGCGATAAAGCCTTGCATCATGTGCAGGCATTCGCTGTTGTGCAGCACGTCGAGTTGAACGCCGCGCTCGCGTAGCAGCGCTTCTTCACCGAGAAAGGTCTGGTTTTCGCCGATGATCACCTTGGGGATGCCATACAGCAGGATCGCCCCGCTGCACATCGCGCAGGGCGACAGGGTGGTGTAGAGGGTGCATTCGCGGTAGGTCTGCGCACTTTGTCGGCCGGCGTTTTCCAGGGCGTCCATCTCGCCGTGGCGGATGGCGCTGCCTTGTTGCACGCGGCGGTTGTGGCCACGGCCGATAATCTGACCGTTATGCACCAGCACCGAGCCAATCGGGATACCGCCTTCCGCCAGGCCCTGGCGGGCTTCGTCGATGGCCGCTTGCATAAACGTGTCCATGGTTCGCCCTCGCTAAAACTGCTCAGTTCACTGCTTTTTGCGTTGCCTGGCCTTGCTGCACGGTCCATTCCAGTACATCGCGTGCCAGTTGATCGCCAGCCTGGCCAAAGGCGTTGACCACCGCCGGCACCGAGGTGTCGCTGGCCGCTTGGCTGACTTCAAAGCGCCGGCTGGCGAGGATGCGCAGGCTGCCGCTCTGCACCAGGCGCGCTTCGAACAGGATGCGCGCGGTCGGGCGGCCGTTCTGGTATTCGCTGTGAAAGGCGCGCAAGTCGCCGTCCAGCTCAAGGTCGGCCTGCAGGCGGCTCTCATCGCTGCTCACGGCCTTGAGGCGGCCGTCGTCGAGGAAGGCATCGATCAGCCGGTCTCGCAGCAGCAGCGGTGCGCGGTCGCTCCAGCGCACGCCCTGGTAGGCGCTAATCTGGTCGCCCGGCGGCAATACAGCAATCCGCGTGCTGTCGAGCAGTTGGTTGCTGTAGGGCTTGTTCACTCGCAGCGCCCAATCAGCATTGGCGTCATGGCTGGGCAGGCTACTGGCGGGCAGGCGGTAGATGCTCAGCGCCTGGCTTTTCGGCAAGACCGAGCAGGCGGCCAGGCTGCCGATCAGCAGCAGGGCGGCGAGCAAGCGAAGACGACTCATGGTTGAAACTCCTTGATGGTTTCGCTGCGCAACAGGTAGCCGGCTGGATCTTCCTCCAGGCGGCGGGCGAATGAACGCAGGGTGCTGAGGGTTTCACGCAATTCGATAATGGTCGGGCCGAGCTCGTTGAAACCTTGCAGACCGCCATCGATGGCCTCGCGGTTGCTGTTGAGTATGCTTTCCACCTGGCCGCTGCTGCGTTCCAGGGAAGCCAGCATGCGGTTGGCATTGGCAAAGGCGGCGCGCCCATCGGTGTTGACCAACTGGTTGGCGTTACGCATTAGCTCGGCGGCTTCGTGGCTGGCGCTGCTGATCTGCTGTAGGGCCAGGCGCAGTTCGTCGCGCTGCTCGGCGACGCTGGCGCTGGTCTGCTCGATGTTTTTCAGGGTGTGCGTGATGCTTCTCACGTTGTTTTGGGAGAACACTTGATTGGCACGCTCAAGCAGGCTGGTGATGCTGATCATGAGGTCCTCGCCGTTGGCCATCAGGCGTGACAAAGGCGACGGATCGGCGATGATCTGCGCCCTCTGTCCGCCCTGCCCCTTGAGCAAGGGGCTCTCTGGGGTGCCGCTGTGCAGCTGGATCAGCGCCGCGCCAGTGATGCCCGTGATCGATAAGCGCGCGCGAGTGTCTTCCTTGATCGGCGTGTTGGCGCCGACCCGGATATGCGCATGCACCTTGCGTGGGTCGTCCTTGTCCAGGCTCAGGCTAATCACATCGCCGATCTTGATCCCGCTGTACTGCACGGCGCTGCCCTGGGACAGGCCGCTGACCGCCTCTTCGAAGATCACCTCGTAATCGTTGAACTCACTCTCTGAGTTAGCTGAGTTCAGCCACATGGCAAAGCCCAGTGCTGCGGCAACCATCAGCACGGTAAACAGGCCAATCAATACGTGGTGGGCACGCGGTTCCATTCAGTTGCTCCCTGGCGCGCGGTTGGCGGCCTGTTCGGCTGCGCGTCCGCGCGGGCCGTGAAAATAGTCGTGTATCCACGGGTTGTCGGTGGCGGCTACGACGTCGAGGCTATCGGCTACTAGCACGCGCTTTTCCGCCAATACGGCCACCCGATCGCAGATGGTGTAGAGCGTATCCAGGTCATGGGTAACCAGAAACACGCTGAGGCCCAGTGCATCACGCAGGGTCAGAATCAATTGATCGAAGGCCGCCGCGCCAATCGGGTCGAGCCCGGCGGTGGGTTCGTCGAGAAACAGAATGTCCGGTTCTAGGGCCAACGCCCTGGCTAGAGCGGCACGCTTGATCATGCCTCCGGACAGTTCGGTCGGATATTTGTCGCCAGCGTCGCGCGGCAGGCCAACCAGCGCCAGTTTGACCTGGGCCAGGCGTTCGGCGGCAGCGCGTGTGAGACCGGCATGTTCGAGCAGCGGTAGAGCGACGTTTTCGGTCACCGTCAGCGAGGAAAACAGCGCGCCGCGCTGATAGAGCACGCCGAAACGCCGCTCCAGCTGCGAGCGCTGCTCGGGTGACAGGCTCAGCAGTTCCTCGCCAAATACCCGTACGGTGCCAGAGTTGGCAGCGCGTAAGCCGAGAATGCTGCGCAGCAGTACTGACTTGCCGGTGCCCGAGCCGCCGACCACGCCGAGCACTTCGCCGCGGTACAGGTCCAGATCAAGGTCCTGGTGGACGGTCTGCGCGCCGAAGCGGTTGACCAGGTTGCGTACTTCGATAATCGCTTCGCCCGTCACCAGCCCATCTCCATCAGGAACAGCGCCGCCAGGGCGTCGAGCACGATCACCACGAAAATCGACTGGACCACGCTGGAGGTGGTGCGCTCGCCCACCGATTGCGCGCTACCGGTGACCTTGAAGCCTTCCAGACAGCCAATCACGGCAATCAGAAAAGCAAATACCGGCGCCTTGGCCATGCCCACCAGAAAGTGTTTGAGGGCGATATTTTCCTGCAGCATGGTCAGGTACATGGCCGGCGAGATATCCAGGCTTAGGGCACAGACCACTGCGCCGCCGAGGATGCCGCTGAGCATGGCGATAAAGGTGAGGATCGGCAGAGCGATCAGCAGGGCGAACACCCGTGGCAGCACCAGCAGCTCCAGCGGGTTGAGGCCGAGGGTGCGAATGGCGTCGATTTCTTCGTTGGCCTTCATCGAGCCGATTTGCGCAGTAAAGGCGCTGGCAGTGCGTCCGGCCATCAGAATGGCGGTGAGCAGCACGCCGAATTCCCGCAGAAAGGAGAACGCTACCAGATCGACCGTGTAGATGCTCGCGCCAAAGTCTGCGAGCACCGTGGCACCGAGAAAGGCCACCACCGCGCCGACCAGAAAGGTCAGCAGGGCGACGATGGGCACGGCATTCAGGCCGCTCTGTTGCAGATGTGCGACCAGCGAAGTGATGCGCCAGCGGCCGGGGCGCAGCAGGATGGCGAACATCGCCGCCAGGGTCATGCCGATAAAGCCGAGCAGCGCCACGCCTTGCTGCCAGAGCTCTTCCACAGCTTGGCCGATCTGCCCGAAAACCTCGCGCCAGGCGGGGATACGTTTGGTTGGCAGTGCATCGCCGGCATCCGCAATCGCGCTGCCAACCGTCTGCAGCAACGTGCGGCGCTCGCTGGCCAGGCCCGGTGCATCATTGGCCAGTTGCGCCAGGCGTTGGCTGCCAAGCAATTCCACCAGCAGCGCAGCGCCAGCGGTGTCCAACGCGCCAAGGTCTTGCAGGTCGATACTGGCGGCGCTGTTCAGCGTGCCGCGCAGTGCCAGCACCTCGGTTTCCAGGCTGGCGTAGTGAGGCAGCGTCCAGTCGCCGCCGATGCGCAAGCCAAAGGGCGCATCCGTGCGGCTGGATTCAAGCGGGGTGATAAAGGGGGCTGTGCTCATGGCACACAGCTTAACCTTCTAGCCGAGGCTACGCCCAGCCTGCTTGCGCTATATCTAGGTTTAACCGTCAGCAGTGATTTCAGCGATCAGCTCGCGCAGCGCCGCTTCGGCATCCTCGTTGGCCACCTGGCAGGTGCCGGCGTTGGCATGGCCGCCGCCGTTATAGCTCAGGCACAGCTCGCCGACATTGGTAGTGGAGCTGCGGTCGAGAATTGATTTGCCGATGGCGAACACGGTGTTTTGCTGTTTAACGCCCCACATCACGTGGATCGAGATATTGCACTGCGGGTACAGCGCATAGATGACGAAGCGGTTGACCGCATAGATGGTCTCCTCGTTGCGCAGATCCAGCACCACCAGGTTGTGGTAGACCGTGGCGCAGCGCTGGATCTGCGCCTTGGCCTCGCGCTGGTGCTCCAGATACAGCGCCACGCGCTCATCAACATCCGGCAATTCGAGGATTTCAGCAATGCCGTGGGTCTGGCAGAAGTCGATCAGCTGCATCATCAGTTGGTAGTTGGAGATACGGAAGTCGCGAAAACGGCCGAGGCCGGTGCGTGCATCCATGATAAAGCTCAGCAGTTCCCAGCCCTGCGGGTCGAGGATTTCGTCACGGCTGAATTGCGCGGCATCGGCCTTGTCCACAGCCTCCATCATTTCGTCCCAGTCACGCGGGAAGGCGTCGTGGCCGCCGTAGTGCTTCCACACCACCCTGGCTGCCGAGGGCGCATCGGCATCGATCAGGTGATTGCTCGCCGGCTGGTTGCGGATGGTTTCGCTGAGGTGGTGGTCAAACGCCAGGTAACAGCCGGGAACGTAGGGTAGGTTGGTGGTGATATCGTTGCTGGTGATCGCCACCTTGCCGTCCTGCATGTCCTTGGGGTGGACGAAGAGGATGTCGTCGATCAGGTTGAGGTGTTTGAGCAGGGCGGCGCACACCAGGCCGTCAAAATCACTGCGGGTGACCAAGCGGTAAAGACTGGACATAAAGCATCTCCGGATCGGGCAAGCGGCGGGAATAAACCAACAGGCCCTCTTCAAGGTAGCACGCAGTTTGCCCATCAGCCTGGGCGAAGGGGCTGCGTTTGCAGGCAGTTGCAGGTCGTCTCCAGGACAGCCCCAATGCTGCTCTCGCCATGCACCACATACGCTCGCTTTAGCCCTGATGAAATACCAGGGCCTTCAGGGCACTGTCCGGCTGGCTGTCGGGGAATTCCGGTGGGTTTGCAAGACGCTCGCTAAAGCGCAGGCTCGGCGCTTCGCTGGCCATGGTCTGGATCAGATAATCCGGGCCGATTTCTGGCTCATTGCTGCAGGCCAGTACCACTCCGTCCGCGCTCAACAGCTCGGGCAGACGGCGCAGGACCTTCGGGTAGTCCTTGCTCAGCACAAAACTGCCGCGCTGGAAGGACGGCGGGTCGATGATGATCAGGTCATAGGGGCCATATTTGCCCACCTTGCCCCAGGACTTGAACAGGTCGTGGCCGAGAAACACCACCTGGCTCAGGTCGTGCTGGTTTAGCCGGTGATTATCGCGACCCCGGCTGAGCGCGGCCCTGGCCATGTCCAGATTGACCACCTGACGCGCGCCGCCGGCCAGCGCCGCCACCGAGAAGCCGCAGGTGTAGGCGAACAGGTTGAGCACGCGCTTGCCCACCGCCTGCGCCTGCACCCATTGGCGACCATAACGCATATCGAGAAACAGCCCGCTGTTTTGCTTTTTACCCAGATCGAGCCGGTAGTGCAGACCGTGCTCGCAAATATCCCAGTGCTCAACCTGCTCGCCGAGTAGCCACAGGGTCGGGCTCTCGGGCAGGTAGCGCTGTTGCAGCAACAGGCTGTGTGCGCCGCTCTGCTGCCAGGCGACGGATTGACCGAGGTCGAGCAGCATCTGCTGCAATGCGGTCAGTTCAGCATCGCTCACCGGCTTGAATAGCGCCACCAGCAGCACGCCCTGCAGCCAATCCACGGTGACCTGCTCCAGCCCCGGCCAGCAGCGGCCACGGCCGTGAAACAGGCGGCGGGTTTCATTGGGCGGCGCAGTCAGGGCGTCGAGCAGGTGTTGCTGCAGGGTGGCGAGGGCGTCTGGGGTCATGGGCTGCGGTCGATTTGGCGAGGCGGCGATTTTAACAGGCGGTCGACTCGAATCGTCTGTATCGATGATTGTTATCGGTAAAGGCGTTTGGCTTTACCCATGGCAAGTGCCTAGCATTGCGGCCTTTCCCACCCTGTATACAAGGAACCCCCATGCATATCGATGAAGCCATCCGCAGCCGCCGCGCCGTCAAAGGTTATGACCCGGCATTTACCCTGAGTGACGCCGAGAAGGATGAGCTGCTGCAACTGGCCCTGCTCGCGCCATCGGCGTTCAATCTGCAGCACGTGCGCCTGGTCGAAGTCGGCGATCCGGCGCAACGTCAGCAGCTGCGCGAAGTGGCTTGGGGTCAGGCGCAGGTGACCGATGCGTCGATGCTGGTGGTGGTGTGCGCCAAGCTCGACAGCTGGCAGGAGGATGTCGGCCGTGTTTGGGACGGCGCTCCGCAAGAAGTGCAGGCCTATATGGCTGGCGCCATCGACACCTACTACCGCGACAAACCACAGGTGCAGCGCGATGAAACCATGCGCAGTTGCGGCCTGATGGCGCAGACCCTGATGCTCGCCGCACGCGGCAAAGGTCTGGATTCCTGCCCAATGGACGGCTTCGATTTCGATGCGGTGGCCAAGCTGATTAAGCTGCCGGCCAACCATGTGATCGCCCTGATGGTCGCCGTCGGCAAGAAAACCATCGAGCCCAAGCCGCGCATCGGCAAGCTGCCGTTTAACGAAGTGGTGTTGCGCAACAGCTTCTGATTACTGGGCAGATCTCTGAGCGTTTTGGTCATTCTTCAGCCATAACTGTGGTCAGCCTGCGCCTGATCACACCACTAAAGGTTGGATGACAAACGCGCTATTGGGGGTGAATCTGGCGGGCATTACCATAAGAAAAAGCCTGAGGAGCCCCCATGTCTGCCGAACATCTGGACGTCTTGATCATTGGTGCCGGCCTGTCCGGCATTGGTGCGGCCTACCACCTGATGAAGCACTGTCCCGGCAAACGCTTCGCCATCCTCGAAGGCCGTGCGGCTCTCGGCGGCACCTGGGACTTGTTCCGCTATCCGGGCATCCGTTCCGACTCGGACATGTTCACCCTCGGCTACAACTTCAAACCCTGGACCAACCCGCTGGCGATTGCCGACGGCCCGTCGATCCGCAGTTATATCGAGGAAACCGCGCAGGAAAACGGTATCCAGGAACATATCCGCTTTCAGCACAAGGTGCTCAAGGCCGACTGGTGCAGCGAGCGCGCCACCTGGACCCTGCAGGTGCAGCGCGGCGACGAGCCTGAGCCGATCAAGCTGAGCTGCCAGCACCTGCTGATGTGCACCGGCTATTACCGCTACGAAGCGGGCTATACCCCGCAATTCAAAGGCCGCGAACAGTTCCAGGGCGAATTTATTCACCCGCAGCTGTGGCCGGATAACTTCGACTACAGCGGCAAGAGCGTGGTGGTAATCGGCAGCGGCGCGACGGCGGTGACCCTGGTGCCGGCGATGACCGACAAAGCCAAGCACGTGACCATGCTGCAACGCTCGCCGACCTATGTAGTGAGCCTGCCCCAGGGCGATCCGATTTCCGCCTTCCTGCGCCGTTTCCTGCCGGAAACCTGGGTTTACCGCCTGGCGCGCACGCGCAACGTGGCGGTGCAGCTGGGCTTCTACAAACTGTCCAAAGCCTTCCCCAGCCTGGTGCGCAAAGCCTTGCTCGGTATGGCCCGGCATCAGTTGGGTAAGGACTTCGACATGCGCCACTTCAGCCCGCACTACAAACCCTGGGATGAGCGGGTGTGTGCTGTGCCCAATGGCGACCTGTTCAAGGTACTGCGCCAGGGCAAGGCCTCAGTGGTGACTGAACATATCGATGGCTTTACCGCCAAGGGCATCCGCCTGAAGTCCGGTCAGGAGCTGCCAGCGGATGTGATTATCAGCGCCACCGGCCTGGAGCTGCAGCTGTTTGGCGGCATGCAGGTGGCAGTGGATGGCGTACCCTTCGATGCGGCCAAGAGCATGGGCTATCGCGGCATTATGCTGCGTGATTTGCCCAATGCCGCCGTGGTGCTGGGTTACACCAATGCCAGCTGGACGCTCAAGGCGGATCTTTCCAGCGAATACTTCTGCCGGCTGATCAACCATATGGATGCCAACGGCATGCGCCAATGCACCCCGCGTGACACGGCGCGGCAGGTTAAAAATGCGCCGTTCCTCGACCTGGCCAGCGGCTATATCAAACGCGCAGCGGACAAGATCCCCAGTCAGGGTGATCGCGCGCCGTGGAAGCTCTATCAGAATTACCTGCTGGATCTGGCGCTGCTGCGTTATGGCAAGGTTGAGGACGGTTACCTGGAGTTCAGTTCACCGCATGTCGGCGAGTCAGCCGCTACAGCCACCGCTGTCTAAACTGCAAAACAATGTAAGCCAAACGCTATGGCTGCTTGGCGCATTATGCTTACAGAGATGTGGCCATTTGCCGCTTTAGAAGCAGGCACAGGGCCACTATTCTTTGTGACTGAGATCACGGATGAATGAGCCAGGTGATTCTGGCTGTTGTCACAGAGGAGTCCTCTAGAGGATGAGCAGAATGGAATCGCTTCAGCAAGAACAACGCTACCTGCCAGCACTGCGGGCGCATATCGACAAACTGCTGGCCAAAGGCTGGGTGATCGCCGAGCGCAGCCCGCTGACCCTGCAGTCCGGGCGCAAGACCTATATGGTTGTGCACGGGATGTTGATTGGTGATAACGCGTTTTAACCTGCGCTCCACCACTTTCCCGGGCCGCTGCCGATCACGATGATCGGCAGCGGCCTTTTTTGTGGCCCGCCATTTTTGTTTGTATCAACCCGTATGACGCGGCAGTTGCCATTGGGTCGCCGCCAGCCAGTCGGCAAAGGCCGCTGGCGGTAGCGGTTTACTGAGCAAGTAGCCCTGGGCGACATCGCAGCCGAGCTGGTCCAGGCGGTCGAGAATGCCCTCGGTTTCCACCCCTTCGGCGACTATCTTCAGGCCCATGTTGTGGCCCAGTTCGATGGTCGAGCGGACGATGATGTCGTCATCGGGGTTGCTTAGCAGGTCCTGGACGAAGGATTTGTCGATCTTCAGCTCATGTACCGGCAGGCGCTTGAGCTGGGCCATGCTCGAAGTAGCCGGTGCCGTAGTCGTCGATTGATAGCTGCACGCCAAGTTCGCACAGCTGCTGCAATTGGCCCATGGCCAGCTCCGGGTCGGCCATCACCGCGCTCTCGGTGATTTCCACCACCAGGCTGCCCGGCGCGACGCCATGCTCGGCCAGTTGCGCGGCGATAAAGCCGGCAAACTGCGCATCGGCCAGGTCCAGTGCGGAGACGTTGATCGCGGTCTTCAGATCCAACCCCTGCTCCTGCCAGGCACGGCTCTGCGCCACGGCGGTGCGCACCACCCAGCGGGTCAGGGCGCAGACGTTGCCGGTCTGTTCGGCCAGGGGGATAAATTCGTCCGGCGCAATAAAGCCGTGTACCGGGTGAATCCAGCGCACCAGGCATTCCACGCCATACAGGCTGCGTGCGCGGATATTCAGTTTGGGCTGGAAGTACAGGCTGAGCTGGCCACCTTCCACCGCGCCTTTTAATTCGCTCATCAGGGCCAGGCGCAGCAGGCTGTGGCGGTCCAGTTCCGGGCGGTAGAGGGCGTAGGGCGAGCGCTGCGCCTTGCCCAGGTACATCGCCACTTCGGCATGCTGCAGCAGGCTGCCGGCGCTTTCCCCATGATCCGGATACAGGGCGATGCCAATCGTGGCGTTGAGGGTCATGCTGATGCCGCGCACGGCGAAGGACTCGCGCAGAGCGGCGCGGTAATGCTCGGCGGCGGGGATAACCTGGCCCGGCTGACAGCGTGCAATCAGCAGGGCAAACTCGTCGCCACCCAGGCGCGCCAGTTGTTCGTCTGGGCGCAGCAGCGCCTGCAGGCGTGCGGCGAGCTGACAGAGCAACTGGTCGCCGGCCTCGTGGCCGAGGGTGTCGTTAAGGTCCTTGAAGTTGTCCAGGTCCATCAGCAATACCGCCACACCTTCGCCACCTGATGCCTGGGCGATGGCCTGTTGCAGCTCGGCGACAAAGCGGTTGCGGTTGGCCAGTTCGGTCAGCGGGTCGCGGTAGGCGAGAAAGCTGATGGTGGTTTCGCGCTCGGCAATGCCTTGCTGCATGGCGACGAACTCGCGGGCCAGCAAGCCGATTTCACCACTGGCTTGGGTGGCCGGCACCTGCATCGCCGCCTGATAGTCGCCACTGGCGATGCGCCGCACGGTGTCGACCATTTGGCTTAGCGGGCGGCTGACCGTATTGGCGATCCACAGGGCGCCGAGGCCAGCGAGCAGCAAGGCAATGGCGAAGATGGCTGCCAGTTGCCATTGCAGCGGCTGGTAATCGGCCAGCTCGGCGGACAGCGAGCGCATCAGCAGCACCTGCAGGCCACCGCTGGTGCCGCTTAGCGGGGCGCGCAGGGCCACCTGCTCCAGGCCCTGCAATTCGAAGCGAAATACGCCCTCGGCATTCGGCAGCAGCTGACTGGCCAGCTCGGCCCGTGGCAGCGCAGGCAGATTGCTGGCCAGTACCCGGTACTGGCCGGGGCTGCCGTCGAGCAGGGCCACGTCAGCGCCACTGAGGCGGGCCAGGTGCGCGGTGGCTTGGTCGTCCAGCTCGAAGGCCATCAACAGCCAGCCCATCAGGTTGGGTCGCGGCGCGAAGATCGGCGTGGCGTTGATATGCAGCACCCGCTCGCCGAAGACTACCAGGCGCTCTGCGCTCTGCGGCTCGTCCTCATCCAGCAGGTCATCCCATGGCAGCGCGGCGCCGGGCAGCAATTCGCCGCTGGTACCTGCCAGAATCAGCCCTTCGGGTGCGCTGACCAGGGCAAAGTTGGCCTGGCTGCGCGAGGTAAACGACTCCAGCGCGGCGGACAGTGATTGCGCCTCCTGCTGCGGGCTGGCGATCAGGTCGGCGATTTCGCCGAGCAGGGTAAAGTCCTTGGCGATCAGGTCAGCCATGGCGCTCTGCGCCTGACGGCGGCTCTGTAGCTCGTTACTTAGCACTGCATGGGCGAAGTTCAACTGCCCGGCCACCTGGCTCAGGGTGTGCTGGTAGGTGGAGCGGTAGACCAGCGCCAGCAGCAAAACCATCACCGCCAGCAACAACAGCAGAAAGAAGCCGAGAATCTTACCGCGTAGGGTCATGGCACGTAGCCGCCTTTGCCCTGTGGCCGCATGGCGGGCGCTTTGGGCCGTGGGTCGCGTTTCAGCGCGCGGGTGAGTTGCCAGGTCAGCGCGCCGTCGCTGGGTACTGCGCGGCTCATGCCTTCCTGCGGGTCGGCGATGCGTGGGTGCCAAAGGTGCAGGGTTTGCCCGGTGGCGGCATCGAATTGCAGACGGGCTTTGCCCTGGCTGTCGGTCTGGGCGAACCAGGGTGTGTCGAGCACCAGAATAAAACCGAGCATCCAGTCATGGATATTGCAGCCCAGGGTGACCAGGCCGGGTTGGTCGAAACGCATCTCCTGGGGCGCGGCCTTCTGCTGGTGCAGGCGCAGCTCGAAGCGCTTGGCCGGCGAGAAGGAGTAGACGTGGTGGTTGATCGGGTCGGAGTTGGGGAAGCTCACCGTAGTGCCCACCTGCACTGGCAGGATATAGGGGGTGAACTGGCGTTTTTTCTGATCCATCAGCGCTTTGGCAGGCTGAGTTTGCGTTGGCCCTGGCTCAACCCAGAGCACCGCATCGCTAAGTGGTTTGCCCTGCTTGTCGAGGAGCACGATGTCCAAATTATTGGCCTGGGCCAGTGTGCCCAGCAGCGCTAGCAGCAGTGCCAAAGCCGATTTCAACATAATCAATTCCCCAAGGCTGCACGACAGTAGCCGTCAGTATAGGAAGGCTGTGTGCGGCTGCCGGGTGATCAGCGTTGGGCGACCAGTAGAGCCTGCTCGATCAGCCAGTGCAGCGCCGGGTCGCGCTGGCCAGGGGGTGATCGCGGCGCAGGGCCAGTTGCAGGGTTTCACTCATCCAGTGTTGACGGTTGAACGGCGCGTGCGCTGCACTGTGTAGGAGCCAGCGTGCTGGCGATCCATGCCACTATCGTCAGCAAGCTGGCTCCTATATGAAAGTTACATAACAACAAGAGGACGCCCCATGCTGCCCTTTAGCTTTGCCACCACCGCGCAAATTCTCTGCGAGATCGGCGCGTCGCAACGTCTGGCCGAGTTATGCCGCGAGCGCGGCGCGCAACGGGTGCTGATCGTCACCGATCCGGGTATCAGCAAGCTCGGCTTACTGGCGGATGTGCTGCCAGGCTTTGCCCGCACGGAGTTGACGGTCGAGGTGTTCGATCAGGTGGTCGCTGACCCGCCCGAAGCCATTCTGCTGGCGGCGGTTGAACAGGCCAAGGCGCTCAAGGCGCAGCTGATCGTTGGTTTTGGCGGCGGCAGTTCGATGGATGTGGCCAAGCTGGTGGCGCTGCTGGCGCACCCCGACTGTGGCCAGGAGCTGGCGCAGATCTATGGCGTCGGCAATGCCCGGGGTCAGCGCTTGCCGCTGATCCTGGTGCCAACCACCGCCGGCACCGGTTCGGAAGTCACGCAGATTTCCATTATCACCACCGGCGAAACCAGCAAAATGGGCGTGGTATCCCCCCTGCTGCTGCCGGACCTGGCGCTGCTCGATGCCGAACTGACCCTCGGCCTGCCGCCGGCGGTCACCGCCGCCACCGGTATCGACGCTATGGTGCATGCCATCGAGGCCTATACCAGTGCGCTGAAAAAGAACCCGCTATCCGACCTGCTGGCCCGCGAAGCGCTGCGCCTGCTGGCGGCCAATCTGGATGAAGTGGTGCATAACGGCGGCAACCGCGAGGCGCGTCAGGCCATGCTGCTGGGCTCCTGCCTAGCCGGCCAGGCGTTTGCCAACGCGCCGGTGGCAGCGGTGCATGCCCTGGCTTATCCGCTGGGCGGGCACTTCCATATTCCCCACGGCCTGTCTAATGCCCTGGTTTTGCCGCATGTGCTGGGCTTTAACGCCAATGCGGCCGCGCCGCTGTATGCCGAGCTGGCAGCGCTGGTGTTGGGTGAGCAGCTGCGCGCGGGTAGCGCGTTGCAGCAGACCGAGCAGTTTATCGGTGCCATGGCCGATTTCAGTGTGCGCAGCGGCCTGCCGACACGCCTGCGTGATGCCGGCGTGCCGCAGGGCATGCTGCCGACCCTGGCTCGCGACGCCATGCAGCAACAGCGCTTGCTGGTAAATAACCCACGGGAAATGACCGAAGCCCATGCATTGGCCATCTACCAGGTGGCTTATTAAGGCCGTTTTGTCTCTGTAAGCGTTCTCGACGCGTAGGAGCGGCCTTGACCGCGATTGGCGATCAACGCGCCACTGAAATTCGCGGGCATGGCCCGCTCCTACAAAAGCAGGAACGCTTGCAGATCTCCGCTCATTACAAGGACTCCAAATGAACCAGCCCCAACATCTGCGCAGCGATTACCGGCACTTCCAGCCAATCACCACGCGCTGGCATGACAACGACGTCTACGGACACGTTAACAACGTCACCTACTACAGCTTCTTCGACAGCGCGGTGAATACCTACCTGATCGAAGTTGGCGGCCTGGATATCCATAACGGCGAGGTGGTGGGCTTTGTGGTCAGCTCCAGCTGCGATTACTTCGCCTCCATCGCCTTCCCCGAGCGCATCGAGATTGGCCTGCGGGTTGGCAAGCTGGGCAACAGTTCAGTGCAGTACGAGTTAGCTGTGTTCAAAGCGGATGAAGACCAGGCCTGTGCGGCGGGGCGCTTTGTGCATGTCTTCGTCGACCGCAACAGCAACCGCCCGGTGAGCATTCCCGAGAACCTGCGGGCGGCGCTTACGGTGTTGTTGATGGCGCCGACTTTGTAGGAGGCGCTTTAGCGGCGAGCTTTCCAGCCTTCCCAGATAAACAAAAAGCCGCTTTTTAATAAGCGGCTTTTTGTTGTCAGCACTCGGTACTTAGTGGTGTTTTTTCTTTTTATGCTTTTTGTGTTTCTTGCCGTTGTCGTGGCCGCGATCACGTTCGCTGCCACCGGCGTATTCGTTGGCCAGCGCGCCACCGGCTGCGCCGCCCAGGCCTGCGCCGATGGTCGAACCGGTGCTGCCGCCGACCTTGTTACCCAGTACCGAGCCGCCCGCCGCGCCCAGGCCGCCGCCCAGTGCAGCTTCGGTCTTGCTGCCGTCGCGCGCGGTAATTACCCCGCCCGCTGCGCCACCCAGGCCCGCGCCAATCGCCGCGCCGGTGCTACCACCAACTTGCTGGCCGATCACATTGCCCAGGGCGCCGCCCACACCGCCACCAATGGCGACTTTGCCGGTATCGCCCGCGAAGGCAAGGGGGGAGGCCAGAGCGCTGAACAGCAATGCTGAAAATAATGTACGCATACGGCAGACCTTCTCGACTAAATGGGTGTGCGGACCTAGGCCTTTATTTTTAAAAGACGAATTATCCGCGCACAGTCTTAGAGGGCGTTTTGCCGAAAAATTCCCTGCCACTGGTCGCGCGGTGATCATCGCCATACACCCGCATCAAAGAATGCGCGCTTCGGCGTTATGCGCCTGCAAACGAATCGCCACGTACTTCGAAGTTGGGGTAAAGCTGCCCGCGCCATAGCTCTGCAGCGGCACCAGGGGGTTGGCTTCCGGGTAGTAGGCGGCGGCCTGGCCGGCGGGAATGTCGAAGGCCAGCAGGGTAAAGCCGACGACCTTGCGCTCGATGCCGTCATCCCAGATGGACTGGATGTCGACCTGCTGCCCCGGCTGAAAGCCCAGCCGCAGGATGTCCGCCTCATTAACGAACAGCACCTGACGCTGGCCTTTGACCCCACGGTAGCGGTCGTCCAGGCCATAGATGGTGGTGTTGTACTGATCGTGGGAGCGCAGCGTCTGCAGGATCAGGTCCGGCGTTTGCCCGGTGCTGCGCACCTGTGGCGGCAGCAGGTCGGCGGGCAGCGGGTTGGCCTTGAAGTTGGCCTTGTGGCTAGGGGTGAGCCAGCGTCGTTCGGCAGCGGCGTTGCCCAGGTAGAAGCCGCCGGGGTGTTGCAGGCGTTGGTTGAAGTCGCTGAAACCGGGGATGGTCTCGGCAATCAGTTCGCGGATGCGCCGGTAATCGGCAATCAGCGCGTCCCAGTCCACCGGATGATCACCCAGGGTGGCCTTGGCGATACCGGCGATGATCGCCGGCTCCGAACGCATCTGTGGCGAAAGCGGTTCGAGCTGGCCGTAGGAGGCGTGGATCATGCTGAACGAGTCCTCCACGGTCACCGCCTGCGGGCCGCCGGCCTGGTGGTCGATGTCGGTGCGCCCCAGGCACGGCAGAATCAGCGCGTACGTACCGGTGGTCAGGTGGCTGCGGTTGAGCTTGGTGCTCATCTGCACGGTCAGCGCGCAGCGGCTTAGCGCTGCGTGGCTGCGCGGGCTGTCCGGGGTGGCCTGGGCGAAGTTGCCGCCAAGGCCGATAAACACCTTGGCCTGACCGTCGAGCATGGCGTTAATCGCCTCGACGGTGTTGTGGCCCTGCGCGCGCGGCACTTGGAAGTTAAAGCGCTGCTCCAGGGCGTCGAGAAAAGCTGCGGTTGGGCGCTCATTGATGCCCATGGTGCGGTCGCCCTGCACGTTGCTGTGGCCGCGCACCGGACACAGGCCGGCGCCGGGGCGGCCGAGGTTGCCGCGTAGCAGCTGCAGGTTGGCGATTTCCTGAATGGTCGCCACCGAGTTGTGGTGCTGGGTGATACCCATGGCCCAGCAGATAATCACCCGCTCGGCGCGGCGGTAAAGCAGGGCGGCGTGTTTCAGTTCGTCCAGACTCAGGCCGGATTGCTCGACCAACGAATCCCAGCTGCTGGCATCCAGCAGCGCCAGGTAATCGTCCACGCCAGCGGTGTGTTCGGCAATAAACGCCAGGTCGAACACCGCCGGTTCGCCATTAGCCAGCGCTTCGCGGTGCCACTGCAGGAGGAATTTGGCCATGCCGCGCAGGGCGGCCATATCGCCACCCAGGGCCGGGCGGAAGAACGCAGTGTTGAGCGGCTCGGAGCCGTTAGCCAGCATCTCCAGGGCATGTTGCGGGTGCTGGAAACGCTCCAGACCGCGCTCCTTCAGCGGGTTAAAGCACACCACCTGGGCGCCGCGTTTCACCGCCTCGCGCAGCGGTTCGAGCATGCGCGGGTGGTTGGTGCCGGGGTTCTGCCCGAGCACGAAGATCGCATCGCTGTGTTCGAAGTCGGCGAAGGTCACGCTGCCCTTGCCCACCCCCACGCTTTGCCCGAGGGCTACGCCGCTGGCTTCGTGGCACATGTTCGAGCAGTCGGGAAAGTTGTTGCTGCCAAAGGCGCGGACAAACAGCTGATACAGATAAGCCGCCTCGTTGCTGGCGCGGCCGGAGGTGTAGAACTCGGCTTGATTGGGGCTTTCGAGGCCCTTGAGGTGCTCGGCGATCAGGGCGAATGCGGCGTCCCAACTGATCGGCCGGTAATGATCGCTGGCGCTGTCATAGCGCATCGGTTCGGTCAGGCGGCCCTGGTATTCGAGCCAATAATCGCTTTGTTCGCGCAGCTGGCTGACGCTGTAGCGGGCGAAGAAGGCGGCATCCACGCGGCGCTTGGTGGCTTCCCAGTTGACCGCCTTGGCGCCGTTTTCGCAGAACTTGATGCGGCCATCCTCCGGCGAATCCCCCCAGGCGCAGCCAGGGCAGTCGAAGCCGCCGTGCTGGTTGGTTTTGAGCAAGGCGCGCAGGTTTTTGAACGGCTGCTTACTGTCCAGCCAAAAGTGCGTCACGCTGCGCAGCGCGCCCCAACCGGCGGCAGCGCCGGTGTAGGGTTTATAGCGTGGCTTGATCGGTTGCAGGCTCATGAGCGGGCGACTCCGGGTGCGGCTGGGCTGTACACTCGTGGCGCGCTGTGCTGGGGCAGGTGGATCAGGTTGAGGTTGTGCTGGCGCGCCCACTGCACGCTGAGGGTGGTCGGCGCGGACAGGCTGACCAGGGTGCCGATGCCGGCGCGCAGGGCCTTGTGAATCAGCTCCAGGCTGCAGCGGCTGGTCACCACGGCAAAGCCCTGGCGCGGGTCTTTACCTTCGCGATGCAGGGCGCCAAGCAGCTTGTCGAGGGCGTTATGTCGGCCGATATCTTCGCGGCACAGGCGGATCTGCCCCTTGCCGTCGACAAACAGCGCGGCATGCACTGCGCCGCTATGCCGGGCCATGGTCTGTACCGTGTGAATTCGCGAACGCAGGCCTTGCAGGTGGGCGGCTGCTGGCAGCGGACTGGGCGTGAGGCTTTGCAGGTGCGGCAGGGCTTGTTCCAGCGCTTCGACCCCGCACAGACCGCAGCCGCTGTTGCCGGCCAGGGTGCGACGTTGCTGCTTGAGCGCCCAGAACGCGCGGTTGCTAACCTGCACCTCGGCGTGGATGGCGCTGTCATGCTGCTGGAGGCGGATATCGTAGATCTCATCGAAGCTATCGATCAGGCCGGCGCTGAGGCTGAAACCGTAGATAAAGTCTTCAAGATCACTGGGCGAGACCATCATCACGCTGTGGCTGATGCCGTTGTAGCTGATCGCTAGGGCGCACTCTTGGGCGAGCACGGCGTCGGCGCTTTGCGCAGTTTGGTCGAGCGCCGCGTAGCTATAACCAGCGCTGGAAGTGGGCGGGTTGAACGCATCGAGGTAAAGGGTACGAGCGACGTTGCGGAGCATGGGCGGCTCCCTGCGGCGAAATAACTCAATCATCCTAGGCCGCTGATAAAGGCACGTCTAATCGCCATTGCCGATAGTGTGATCGATGCTGTCTATCGTGCTGGATGGGTTGAATTCGTAGCCTGGATGCAATCCAGGGCATCGGCGGTGGCCTTGACCCAACTCCCCGGATTTCATCCGGGCTACGGGGTAAGCGCTGCCTTTTGCAGCAACGCTAGCGCTTCGGCAAAGCAGGCTTCGGCCAGTGCCGAGCGCGGCGCGCTGCGGCGCAGAATCAACCCCAGTGGGGCGAGGGTATGGGCATCTTCGATGGGCGTCAGCGCCAAGTGCTCGGTGAACTCGGCCAAGCCGCCGTTGAGCGGCATGATCGCGCAGCACAGCCCGGCGCTGACCGCTTGCAGCAGTTGATGCACGGCATCGGTTTCCAGTCGTGGGTTGGGCGTCAGGCCACGGGAGCGGAAGCTGTGGTCGATGGATTGGCGAAAGTGCATGCCGGCCGAAAGCAGCCCCAGCGGCAGGTCGATCAGGCTTTCCCAGCGCAGCGCCGGGCGGGTGAACTGGAAATGCCGGCGGTCATACAGCAGGCCCATGCGCGTCTCGGCTAGCTCCAGGCTGTCGAAATGCTCAGGGTTGAGGCGGTCGAGGTAGGACAGGCCTAGGTCGAGCTGATTGCGCCCCAGGCGTTCAAGAATCTCCTCGTTGCTCAAGGCAAACAGCTGAAAACGCAGCCCAGGATGTTGTTCGGCAAAGAACTGCACCAGGCGCATCGGATCGAAACCGGCCAGCGGCACCACGCCCAGGCGAAGGGTGCCGACCAGTTGTCCACGGCAGGCGGCTGCTTCCGCATACAGGCCATCGTGCGCGGCCATCAGGCTACGTGCCCAGGCGAGGATACGCTCACCTTCGGCACTGAATCCCTCGAAACGCTGGCCACGATGCACCAGCTCCAGGTCCAGTTCGTCTTCCAGCTGACGCAAGCGCATCGACAGGGTCGGCTGGGTGATATGGCAACGCGCGGCGGCCTGGCCGAAGTGGCGGGCTTCATCCAGGGCGATGAGGAATTTCAGCTGTTTGATATCCACCGTGAATCCTTCAACGCCCAGGGTTTTGCCGATTCTAGCAGGCAGTTGCGAGCCGCTAGGCGCTGAATACCGCCAATGGTGCGGCCTGCAGCGACAGCACAGGGTGTGGCACCTTTGTCATCAATCAGGGTCTAGACTTCTGGCTCCGGGCGCTGTCGCCCGGCCACTTTCCATGGAATAAGAGGAAGCCTTATGAGTCTGTTTGCCTTTGTCAAAGAAGCCGGTACGAAACTCTGGGAATCATTGGTCGGCCAGGAAGCCCAGGCGGCCGAATCACTGACTGCGCACGTGGCCAAGGTGGGCCTGGGTAACCCGAATATTCAGGTCAGCGTCGAGGGTGAGAAAGTTATTGTCCAAGGTGAAGTGGCTAGTCAGGAAGAGAAGGAGAAAATCCTGCTGGCCCTGGGCAACGTCGCTGGCGTGGCCGAAGTGGAGGACCATATCAGCGTGACCACACCGACTCCGGCGGCGCGCTTTGTCACGGTGAAAAAGGGCGACACCCTGAGCGCGATTGCCAAGGCCGAATACGGCAACGCCAATGACTACCCGAAAATCTTTGAAGCTAACAAGCCGATGCTCAGCCACCCGGACAAGATCTATCCGGGCCAGGTACTGCGTATTCCGGAGTAGAGCGCTTCGCCTGCCAATCCGTAGCCTGGATGAAATCCGGGGCGGTTTGGTGGTACCTGCCCCGGATTACATCCGGGCTACAGGCTTTGCAGCAGTTCGCGGTAATCCTCCACGGCAGCAAATTCCTCGGTGTCCTTCGGCGCCGCCTGGCTATCGGGCTGGCGCACGGCGAGCAGGTGGCTGACGCCAAAACGCCCGGCGCTACGCAGGATCGGCAGGCTGTCATCGATAAACAGGCTGCGCGCCGGATCGAAGCTGATGTCCTGCTGCAGGGCGTGCCAGAACTGCTGGTCTTCCTTGGGGAAGCCATAGTCGTGGGAGCTGATCAGTCGGTCGAAATAGGGCGCCAATTCGATGCGCTCCAGCTTTAGCGACAGCGAATCGCGGTGCGCGTTGGTGATCAGCACCACCTGTTTGCCGGCGTGGCGCAGGGCCTGAATAAAGGTGTCGGCGTCCGGGCGCAGGGCGATCAGGTGCGCCACTTCGCGCTTGAGGTCGCGGATCGACAACTTCAGCTCGCGGCTCCAGAAATCCGTGCAGTACCAGTTGAGCGTGCCGGCGTGCTCGCGAAACAGCGGCAGCAGTTCGGCTTCGGCCAGCGCGCGGCTGATGCCGTGATGCTCGGCATAGCGCTGCGGCAGGTGCTGCAACCAGAAGTGGTTGTCGAAGTGCAGGTCGAGCAGGGTACCGTCCATATCCAGCAGGACGGTGTCGATGGCGTTCCAGGGCAACAAGGGCATGCGCAGTTCTTCGGGCTGATGTGCAGGGAGTCGCGATTTGCGCCGTGGGCGTCGTGATCGCGCAATCTCCTACGCAGATAATAGGAAAAGCCGCGTTATGATAACCCGCTATGTCCTGCCCAGGAGCCGCCCCATGCGTCAGAAACCCACCGTACTCGCCCGCGAAATCGTCGCCAGCAGCCGCCTGTTCCGGGTCGAGGAGCTGCAACTGCGCTTCAGTAACGGCGTGGAGCGCACCTATGAGCGACTGGTGGGCAAAGGCGCAGGCTATGGCGCGGTGATGGTAGTGGCGATGATCGATGACGAGCATGCGTTGCTGGTCGAGGAGTATTGCGGCGGCACCGATGACTACCAGCTGTCACTGCCCAAGGGGTTGATCGAGCCGGGCGAGGATGTGCTGGAAGCGGCCAACCGCGAACTCAAGGAAGAAGCCGGCTTTGGCGCGCAGCACCTGGAACTGCTGGCAGAGCTAAGCCTGTCGCCAGGCTATATGAGCCAGAAGATTCAGGTGGTGCTGGCCTCGGGGCTGTATGAGGAACGCCTGCCGGGCGATGAGCCGGAGCCGATGCGCGTCGACCAGACCAGCTTGCGCGAGCTGTCGAGCTTGATCCAGCATCCGCAATTTACCGAAGGCCGCGCCCTGGCCGCGCTCTACCTGGCCCGCGATGTGCTGACTCAGCGTGGGATCTTTAAACCATGAGCCAAGGTATGAGCCAAACCATAAGCCATCCGCTGATTCCTGCCGTGATCGAACTGGTTCGCCAGGCCGGCGCTGGGACCCTGCCGCACTGGCGCGCCGATGTGACGGTGAATGAAAAAGCCGATGCCTCGCCGGTGACCGCCGCCGATATGGCCGCCCACCATATTCTCAACGATGGCCTGTTGACCCTTGCCCCAGAGATTCCGGTGCTGTCCGAAGAAGCAGCCGATATTGCCCTGAGCGAGCGCGCGCAGTGGAGCCGTTGGTGGCTGGTCGACCCGCTGGATGGCACCAAGGAATTTATCGCCGGTTCCGAGGAGTTCACCGTCAACGTCGCACTGATTGAGCAGGGCCGCGTGGTCTTCGGCGTGGTCGGCATCCCGGCTACCGGCCAGTGCTATTACGGCGGCGCCGGCCTGGGTGCCTGGCGTGAAGATGCAGCGGGTGTCAGCGAGGTAATCAGCGTGCGCCTCGCTCCGCAGGAGGCCTTTACCCTGGTGGCTAGCAAACGCCACTCCAGCCCGGCGCAGGAAGCGTTGCTCACCGGGTTGAGCGAACGCTTTGGTGATCTGCAACTGGCCAATGTCGGCAGTTCGCTGAAGTTCTGCCAACTGGCCGAAGGTAATGCTGATTGCTATCCGCGCCTGGCACCGACCTCGCAGTGGGACACCGCTGCCGCTCAAGGTGTGTTGGAAGGGGCAGGTGGCGAGGTGCTGACGCTCAAGGGTGATGCGCTGACCTATGAGGCGCGTGAGTCGTTGCTTAATCCGTACTTTCTGGCCCTGCCGGCAGCGGCCGCCTGGCGCGATGAGCTGATTCAGCTAGCCCGCGCGCTGGATTAAGCGCCGAATTTGCCATTGCGTGGTGGGTATCGCTGCGCTCGCCCCATCTACGGACTAAACATCCACGACAACGCGTCGCCCTGACGCAAAAGCACAGCGCCCAGCTATAACCCTCTTCACCCGCGCCGGGTTATAAAGCGTTATCGACCGGTAAAACCGGTTTTCTCGACCCCTTGTAGAGCACGCCCTTCGCCCCCATATCCTGGCGACCGATGCGTGAAGGAATGCAATCTTGAGCGACCTGTTAAACCGCCGCCTGGCCCAGCTTGGCGAGCGCGCCAACCTCTCCCTGCTTTCCCAGTGCCTGCACGGCATCGAGCGCGAATGCCTGCGCGTCGATGGTGACGGCCAGCTGGCGCTGACCCCGCACCCGGCCGCACTCGGCTCGGCGCTGACCCACACGCAGATCACCACCGACTATTCCGAATCATTGCTGGAATTCATCACCCCGGCCGAGCCGGACCCGGCAGCGACCCTGGCCGATCTGGAGCAGATCCACCGTTTCGCCTACAGCAAGCTGGACGGCGAATACCTGTGGAGCCCGTCGATGCCCTGCGCCCTGCCGGACGAAGAGACGATCCCTATCGCCCGTTATGGCAGCTCGCATATCGGTGAGCTCAAGTACGTCTACCGCAAGGGCCTGGCCCTGCGTTACGGCAAGACCATGCAGTGCATCGCCGGCATCCACTACAACTTCTCCCTGCCGGACGCGCTGTGGCAACTGCAGCAACAGGCTGAAGGCGATACGCGCAGCGCGCAGGATTATCAGTCGGCGCGCTATATCGCGCTGATCCGTAACTTCCGCCGCTACAGCTGGCTGCTGATGTACCTGTTCGGTGCCTCGCCAGCGCTGCACAAAGGCTTTATGCGTGGCCGCCCGCACCAGTTGCAGGAGCTTGACGGCGAAACCCTGTATCTGCCTTATGCCACTAGCCTGCGCATGAGCGACCTGGGTTACCAGAGCACCGCCCAGGCCGGCCTAACGCCTTGCTACAACGACCTAGTCAGCTATACCGACAGCCTGCGCCAGGCCGTTGGCACGCCCTACCCGCCCTACGTGGAAATGGGCGCGAAGAAGGATGGCGAGTGGTTGCAGCTGAACACCAACATCCTGCAGATCGAGAACGAGTACTACTCCAATATCCGCCCCAAGCGCGTGACCTACAGCGGCGAGCGGCCGATCCAGGCGCTGATGGCCCGTGGCGTGCAGTACGTGGAAGTGCGCTGCCTGGACATCAACCCGTTCCTGCCGCTGGGTATTGATCTGACCGAGTCGCGCTTCCTCGACGCCTTCCTGCTGTTCTGCGCGCTGGCTGACAGCCCGTTGCTGGAAAGCGGCGAATGTCATGCTTGCACCGACAACTTCCTGGCTGTGGTCAAAGAAGGTCGCCGGCCGGGCCTGCATCTGCAACGCAATGGCCAGCCGGTGGTGCTGCAGGTCTGGGCCAGTGAGCTGCTCGAACAAATCCGCCCGCTGGCCGAACTGCTCGACCAGAACCAGGGCGACAACGCCCACAGCCTGGCCTTGCAGGCACAACAGGCCAAGGTTGCCGACGTCAGCCTAACGCCGTCCGCCCAGGTGCTCGCGCAACTGCAACAGGGCCTGAGCTTTACCGAGTTCGCCCTGCGCCAGAGCAAACTGCACGCCGACTACTTCCGCAGCCAGCCGCTAAGCGCCGAGCAGCAAGCGGCCTTCGAGGCCCGCGCCGCCCAGTCGCTGCAGGACCAGGCCGAACTGGAAGCCCAGGAAGAAGGCGACTTCGACAGTTTTGCTGCGGCCTATCAGGCCAGCATTCTGGCCATGGCCAACTGACGCCAGGGTTCACCGCAAACCTGTAGGAGCACGCCATGCGTGCGAATCGCCGGCATGGCGGAGTGCCGGCTAAAGACAGCAGCCGGCATTTCGCCAACTGCATCACATAAACCGCCAGCGGTGGCAAAAGTGGGATCAACGGCGCAGCCCTGCCCAGGCGATGCGGCTAGCATTACACCGGTAAATCCACTGCGAGCTGCCGCCATGGCCTGCGCCGACCTCAACACGGAAGATGACCAGCATTGGAGCCTGGAGAGCCTCAACAAGGCTTACCAACAGGGCTATATGGCAGGGCTGACCGGACAAGTAAAAACCCCACGCGGGCTCGCCGCTGATGTGCTGATCGCCGCCTGGGAAGCCGGCTGGGATGACGGCCACGAGCAATTCGAGCTGCACAAACGCTATAGCGCCTAGCCCCTCGCTCTACCCCCCTCCCCCCTACACAACCCGTTCACGCCCGCAGCACTTCAGTCTGCGCGGCGGCGTTTCGCCTTGCCTTTGATCGGCGCTCGCTTTATCCAAGCGACACAACTCGATTTTTATTCGATAAAAATCGAAAAACTCTCGTTGCCGGCTCTATATTTGGCTATGCACGCCATTGCGTGTTGCATGCAATCGGTAGGTTGGTGCTGAGCGCAGCGAAGCCCAACAGAATTTGGCATATAGCATAGCCCGCCGGGCTTCGTCGCTGCGCTCCTTAACCCAGCCTACGGTTTATCACCTCGCAGCACGCAATAGTAACAGAGCCTTATATTTTACTTTTAAAGCCGATTTTTATCGGATATAAATAGGCCATCCACTGCCATCACTCGCCAGCGAGGCATGGCACAGTCGCCGGCCTCTGCTAGTGTCAGATGACCGCCCCAACTGCTCTTGAGGTGCCAAACCATGCCCCGTATCGTTACCGTCGCCGCCACCCAGATGGCTTGCTCCTGGGACACCGCCGCGAATCTCGCCAACGCTGAGCGCTTGGTGCGTCAGGCCGCCGGCAAGGGCGCGCAGATCATCCTGCTGCAAGAGCTGTTCGAGGCCCCATACTTCTGCCAGAAGCCAAACCCGGACTACCTGCAGCTGGCCACTCCAACCGAGAGCAACCCGGCGATCCTGCACTTCCAGAAAATCGCCAAGGAGCTGCAGGTGGTCCTGCCGATCAGCTTCTACGAACTGGCCGGCCGCGCACGCTTCAACAGCATCGCGATCATCGACGCCGACGGCAGCAACCTCGGGATTTATCGGAAAAGCCATATTCCGGACGGCCCCGGCTACCACGAGAAGTACTACTTCAACCCCGGCGACACCGGCTTCAAGGTATGGAACACCCGCTACGCCAAAATCGGCGTGGGCATCTGCTGGGACCAGTGGTTCCCCGAGTGCGCGCGCAGCATGGCGCTGCTGGGTGCCGAGATTCTGTTCTACCCGACTGCCATCGGCACCGAGCCGCATGACCCGAGCATCAGTTCGCGCGACCATTGGCAGCGCGTGCAACAGGGCCACGCCGGCGCTAACCTGATGCCGCTGATTGCCAGCAACCGCATCGGCCGCGAAGACCAGGGCGACTACCACATCAACTTCTATGGCTCGTCGTTTATCGCCGACCAGTTCGGCGCCAAGGTGCAGGAAGCCAACGAAAGCGATGAGGCGGTGCTGATGCACAGCTTCGATCTGGATCAGCTGGAGCATATCCGCAGCGCCTGGGGCAGCTTCCGTGATCGCCGCCCGAACCTTTACGGCCCACTAAAAACCCTCGACGGCCACCTGGCCTGCGAGTAAAACCGCCTCGTACGATGGGTTGCGACGTGCAGCGTTAATACCCATCCGCCCCCGCTCATTGCTTTGGTGAATTTATGACAACCCTGACGACTACCCCACGCGCAGACGGCTTTCGCATGCCCGCCGAATGGGAAAGCCACAGCCAAACCTGGATGGTCTGGCCCGAGCGCCCGGATAACTGGCGCCTGGGCGGCAAGCCTGCACAAGCCGCCTTTACCGCAGTGGCCAGGGCAATTGCCGAATTCGAACCGGTAACCGTGTGCGTGTCCGCCGGCCAGTACGAGAACGCCTGCGAGCGCCTGGCCCACAGCAATATCCGTGTGGTGGAAATCACCACCGACGACGCCTGGGTGCGCGACACCGGGCCGACCTTCGTCACCAACAACAGCGGCGAAGTGCGCGGTGTGGACTGGGCGTTCAACGCCTGGGGTGGCCTGAATGGCGGCCTGTACGCCAACTGGGTGCGTGATGATCAGGTGGCACGCAAGATTCTGCAGACCGAAGGCTGCGCGCGCTATCGCACTGATGAGCTGATCCTCGAAGGCGGCTCGATCCATGTCGATGGCGAAGGCACCCTGATCACCACCGAAGAATGCCTGCTCAACCCCAACCGCAACCCGCACCTGAACCGCGAGCAGATTGAGCAGTACCTGGCCGACCACTTGGCCATCGACAGCGTGATTTGGCTCCCGGACGGCTTGTTCAACGACGAGACCGACGGCCACGTCGACAACTTCTGCTGTTACGTGCGCCCCGGCGAAGTGCTGCTGGCCTGGACCGACGACGCCACCGACCCCAACTATCCGCGCTGCCAGGCAGCCATGCGCGTGCTGGAAAGCGTGCGCGATGCCAAGGGCCGTCAACTGATCGTGCACAAGATGCCGATTCCAGGCCCGCTGTATGCCAGCGATGAAGAGTGTGCCGGCGTCGATCTGGCGGCAGGCTCCCAGGAGCGTGATCCGTCGATCCGCCTGGCTGGCTCCTACGTCAACTTCCTGATCGTCAACGGCGGCATCATCGCGCCCAAATTCGACGACCCCAAGGATGCCGAAGCCGAGGCCATTCTGCGTCACCTGTTCCCCGAGCATCGCGTGGTAATGGTGCCAGGCCGGGAGATTCTGCTGGGCGGCGGTAATATCCACTGCATCACCCAGCAGCAACCCACCCCGCAACAGGCCTGATAGGGTCCCAGCCGGTGTTTAACTAAGCCAATAAGCACCGGCTGGGGGAGGCAATTGACCGCTTGCAGATGATAGTCTGCGCCCATGAAGCCAACTCCCGCAGAACCCAACGAGCATCAGCCCCAACACAACCGCACAGAAAGCGAGGCTATTACCCAGGCACTCGCCAGCGGTAAGAACAAGCGCGTGCGTAAATTGCTGGCACGCATGCACCCCGGCAAGATTGCCGCACTGCTGGAGATGCTCGACACGCGCCAGCGCCAGAGCCTCTGGCAGCAGATCGAGTCGGGCCTGGAAGGCCGCATCCTGCCCCACCTCAGCCTGGAGCTGATTGCTCAGCTGGCCGGCGACGCGAGTGACCCACTGCCGCCACGCCCGGAGAGCGAGCGCCCCGGGGCCAGCGTCAATCACCTGGAGGCCGTACGCCAGGCGCTGGCCCTGGGCAAACTCAAGCGGGTTGGCAAGCTGCTCCAGCACATGCACCCAGCCAAGGTCGCCGGCCTGCTCGAAGCCCTGCCCCCCGTCGAGCGGCGCGCCGCCTGGAGCATGCTCGAGACCGAGCGCACCGGCAAAGTGCTGACCTACCTGCACGACGAAATCCGTGGTGCACTGGCACTGGAACTGGACCTGGAAGACCTGATCGCCTCAGCCGAACAGCTGGAGCTGGATGACCGCGTCGACCTGATCCAGACCCTGCCCGGCGAACTCGGCAGCAAACTGCTGCATGCCAGCAACGCGGCGCAGCGCCAACAGCTCGAGTCGATGCTGAGCTACCCCGAGAACTCGGCCGGCGGCCTGATGAACGCCGACCCGATCCTGGTCCGCGCCGACGTCAAGGCCAGCACCGTGCTGCGTTACCTGCGCCTGCTGGAAAAACTGCCGCCGCAAACCGACATGCTGATGGTGGTCGACCGTAAGGGCCATTACCAGGGCGCCCTGCGCCTGAGCGAACTGGTCACGGCTGATCTCGGCCAGCGCGTAAGCGATTTAATGCATCACGACATCGCAGGGATCACCGTAACCACCAGCAGCAGCGAAGTCGCCCGGCTGTTTCAGGACCACGACCTGCTCTCCGCGCCGGTGGTCGACGAACACAACCGGTTGCTCGGGCGCATCACCGTGGACGATGTGATCGACCTGATTCGCGAGAACTCCGACCGCGCCCTGATGCAGATGGCCGGCCTCGACGACGAGGCCGACATCTTCGCGCCAGTGCTGGTCAGCGCTCGCCGCCGCGCCTTGTGGCTGGGCATCAACCTGATCACGGCCTTCGGCGCCGCCTGGGTCATTGGCCTGTTTCAGGCAACGCTGGAACAGCTGGTGGCCCTCGCCGTACTGATGCCAATCGTGGCCAGCATGGGCGGTATCGCCGGCAGCCAGACCCTGACCCTGGTCATCCGTGGCCTGGCGCTGGGCCAGGTGCAGAAGGGCAACATTCGCATTCTGCTCAATCGCGAACTGGGCATCTCCATCCTCAACGGCATGCTCTGGTCCGTGGTCATCGCCTTGCTGGCGGTCGCGTGGTTTGGCAACTGGGGGATTGGCGCAGTGCTCGGCGCAGCCATCCTGCTCAACCTGCTCTGCGCCACATTATCCGGCTGGGGCATTCCATTAGTGCTGCACCGCATGGGGATCGACCCGGCGCTGGCCGGTAGCGTGATTCTGACGACGGTGACCGACGTTGTCGGCTTCTTTGCCTTTCTAGGCCTCGCTACCCTGTTGCTGCTTTAACCAGGCAGGAGCATGGGCTGCCAACTGCTGAACAACGCCTGGCGCGGGCCAGGCGTTATTCAATCCTGCATGGTCTGGGTGAACTGCCCAATGGCATCCACCACGCGCTGCGCTTCATCGCGGATTTCCAGCATCACCTCGCCGGCTTTATTGGCCAGCAGCACCCCCTGCTCGGCCTTCAACTTGCTGCCCTCCATGCCACCGACCGCTTGCAAGGCCAGATCGTGGTTGAGGCGCAC
Organism: Pseudomonas sp. C7.1; assembly: GCF_056312395.1. Classification (NCBI taxonomy): domain Bacteria; kingdom Pseudomonadati; phylum Pseudomonadota; class Gammaproteobacteria; order Pseudomonadales; family Pseudomonadaceae; genus Pseudomonas; species Pseudomonas sp. C7.1. Next base: position 3,573,929 of record NZ_JBWDTL010000003.1, read on the forward strand.
CACTTCATTGATTTCCACCGTGGCCTGGCTGGTGCGTGCGGCGAGGTTGCGCACCTCATCGGCCACCACCGCAAAACCGCGCCCCTGCTCGCCGGCACGCGCTGCTTCGATGGCTGCGTTGAGGGCCAGCAGGTTGGTTTGTTCGGCAATCCCGCGAATCACCTGCACAATGCTGCTGATGCGTTCTGACTGCGCCCCAAGGGCTTCAATCCGTTGCGCCACCTGCACCAGCTCATCCGCCACACTACGTACAGCATGCACCGTCTCTCTGACGCTCTCGCTACCGGCGTCGGCACTGCTGCCGGTCTGCCGTGCGATTTCATAGGCCAGACGGGCAGCAGCGGATTCCGCCTGACGTTGCTCGACCTGCTCGGTAATGTCACTGGCAAACTTGACCACCCCGTACTGCCGCCCGCTGGGATCGAACAGCGGATTATAGGTGGCCTGCAGCCAGATCGTTTGCCCGCTTTTACCGACGCGCTTAAAGCGCCCGGAAAACAATTCACCATGCGTCAATCGTTGCCAGAAGCTGCGGTAGGCATCGCTGTTGGCATCTTCATGAATACAGAACAAACGATGATGCTTGCCACGAATCTCATCAAGCCTGTAACCCATAGTGCTGAGGAAGTTGTCATTGGCGCTTTGCACCTCTCCTGCCAGGTTGAATTCGACTACTGCCATCGAGCGATTGATCGCATTCAAATAGCTCTCGTGCTGATGCTCGGCATGCATACGCTCGGTGATGTCGGCGGCCAGTTTGATCACCTTGACGACCTTTCCCTGGGCATCGCGCACTGGTAGATAGCTGGCCTCCAGCCAGATCTCACGGCCACCATTGGCAATGCGCATATAGCGGTCACTGAAGCTCTCACCATCGGCCAGACGCCGCCAGAACTGCGCATAAGCCGAGCTCACCACCTGCTCTTTGCTGCAGAACATGCGGTGATGCTGACCGCGAATCTCCTCCAGGCGATAGCCCATGGTTGCGAGAAATGGCGGGTTAGCATCGAGAATCTCGCCCTGAGCGGTGAACTCGATCATGGCGAAGGTTTGCCGGATGGCGCCTATAACCTGCTGACTGGTTGCCAGTTGCAGCTGGCACTGCTGCAACTCACTGCGAAGCTGTGATCCGAACATGTGAAGGGCCTCAGGAAGAGCAATATGTGTTCAGGGCACGCGGCAATAAGTTACATCCCTGACCCAAACAGCTTATCGACAAGCCGCCATTAAGATTTAGCCCAGTTTTATTGCGAGCGCATGGCCCGCGCTGTGCTTTCCACATCCAGGGTACGCAAGGCTTGGTACTGGCTGACGAAGACATGCCCGTTGAAGCGCTCGAAGAAGTCCGAACGCTGCAGCCGGTCCATTACTGGGCCTTTCACTTCCGCCAGGTGCAGCTGCACGCAGGCAGCCTGTAGGCGCTCGCTGATTGCTTCCAGGGTATCCAGCGCGCTGGCGTCGATCTGGTTGACCCCAGAGCACATCAACACCAGATGGCGTACGCCGGGGCGCTGGGCAATCAGCGCCGCGATGCGCTCTTCCAGGTAGCGGGCATTAGGGAAGTACAGGCTTTCATCGACCCGCAGCGACAGCACCGTGGCGCTTTCCACCACCTGGTAGCGCTCGACATTGCGGAAATGCTCGCTGCCCGGCAGCTGACCGACCACCGCCATATGCGGCCGGCTGGTGCGCCAGAGAAACAACAGCAACGACAGGCCGACACCAAGCAGAATGCCGGCCTCAACACCGTATAACAGCACGCCAACCAGCGTTGCCAGCTGCGCCATCCCTTCCTGCGGCGAGTAGCGCCAGGTGCGGCGCAAGCCGGATAAATCAATCAGCCCCACTACGGCGACAATAATGCTCGCCGCCAACACTGCCTGCGGCAGATGCTGCAGCAACGGTGCCAAGCCCAGCACCGCCGCCAGCATCAGCGCAGCGGCAAACACCCCAACCAGCGGCGTAGCTACATTGCTTTGTACCGCCAGCGCCGAACGCGAGAAACTCGCAGCCACCGGCATGCCGCCACTGCAGGCAGCGGCGATATTGGCTGCGCCCTGGCCGAGCAGTTCTAGATCCGGCTTGATCGACTGACGCTTGCGCATCGCCAGGCTCTGGGCGATGGACACCGACTCGACAAAACCCACCAGGGCGATCAGCAGCGCAGCCGGCAGTAACTCACGCAGTAAGCTCAGCTCCAAACTCGGCAGCGCCAGTGGTGGCAAACCCGCCGCCACCGTGCCGACCACGCGCACGCCATAGGCTTCCAGTTGCAGCACTGCGCCCAGGGCCATCGCCAGCAGCATCAGCAGCAATGCGCTCAACTGACGGATGCGCAGCACCAGGGCTTCAGCTAAGCGGAACACCCCAAGATTACGCAGCAGCACCAGCAACGCCAGGCTGCCCAGGCCTAGCAACAGCGTCGGCAGATGCACCGCCGGCAACTGTGCATACAACGCGGGCACCACCTGCAACAGGGTCAGCCCATCGGCGCGTACGCCGAACAGGTGCTTGACCTGGCTGACGGCGATCAGCATGGCCGAACCGCTGACAAAGCCTGAAATCACCGGATGACTGAGAAAATTGGCGACAAAGCCCATGCGCAGCAGGCCCATCAGCAACAGCAATACCCCGACCAGCAGAGTCAAGGTGGTGGCTGCCACCAGATAGGCCGCGCTACCCACAGCCGCCAGCGGAGCCAACGCCGCTGCAGTCATCAACGACAACACCGCCACCGGGCCAAACGACAGCGCCACCCCAGGGCTAGCGCCGATCAAGGCATACACAACCAGCGGCAGAATGCTCGCGTACAACCCCGCCACCGCCGGCAATCCGGCCAGCTGCGCATAGGCCAGCGCCTGCGGCACCAGCAGCAGGCAGACCAGGCAGGCGGCGAGCAGATCGCGACCAGCCTGGTCGCGGTCATAACTGCGCAAGGTATTCAGCAGCGGCCAGCTAGAGAACATTCAACGGCACCTTGAGATAACGCACACCATTGTCTTCAGCGGGCGGCAGATGGCCGGCGCGCATATTCACCTGCACTGCCGGCAGCATCAGCGCCGGCATACCCAGGCTGGCATCGCGGGCCTGCCGCATGGCGACAAAGGCCTCTTCGTCAACGCCCTGTTGCACATGCACATTGTGTGCGCGCTGCTCGGCCACCGTGGTCTGGTAGCGGTGCTGCTCGCGCCCCGGCGCCAGATAATCGTGGCACATAAACAAGCGGGTGCTGCCTGGCAGGGCAAACAGCCGGGCAATCGAACGGTACAGCGCACGCGCATCGCCGCCGGGGAAATCGCAACGCGCGGTGCCGTAATCCGGCATAAAAAGAGTATCGCCAACAAACGCCGCATCGCCGATCAGGTAGGTCATGCAGGCCGGAGTATGCCCTGGCGTGTGCAGGGCACGGGCGTTGAGCGAGCCGATCTGAAACGCCTGCTCATCGCTGAATAACTGGTCGAACTGGCGGCCATCGACGGCGAATTCGCGGCCAGCATTGAACAGCTTGCCGAAGGTGTTCTGCACCACACGGATCTGCTCGCCGATTGCCAGCTGCCCACCCAAAGCAGCCTTGAGATAGGGCGCGGCCGATAGATGATCGGCATGCACATGGGTTTCCAGCAGCCACTGCACGCTCAGGTTCTGCTCGCGCACGTAGGCGATCAGCCGGTCGGCACTGACCGTAGCGGTGCGCCCGGCAGCCGCGTCGTAATCCAGCACCGAGTCGATGATGGCGCACTGCGCGGTGACCGGGCAGCTCACTACATAGCTGTAGGTTGAGCTGGCCTCATCGAAAAACGCTTGAATAGTCGCCGCCACGGAGCCTCCAGAAGATATTGATACACGCCTCACAACGCCCGCCCAGATGCAGCAGTACGACGCTCCAGCAACGCAAATAGCAGCATGCCCACCAGCATGGCCGCCACGAACAGCAGCACCTGCCAGCGACCGGTGAGCAGAAGCGCCACAGCCGGACCCGGACAGATGCCGGCAATACCCCAGCCGATACCGAACAACAGGCTGCCGCCGATCAACCGGCGGTCCAGCTCGCGCTTGCTCGGCAACTGCATCGGCGCACCGAGCAGGCTGCTGCGTTGCCAGCGCGCCCAACTGAAGGGCAAAAACGCCACGCCAATTGCCGCCGCCATCACCAACGCCAATGAAGGGTCCCAAGCGCCGGCCAGGTCGAGAAACGCCAGCACCTTGGCCGGATTGGCCATACCTGCGGTGAGCAGGCCGATACCGAAAACTACACCGGCGAGAAAGGCCATCAGTTTGCGCATGCTCAAGCCCCCAGCAGATGACGCAGGATAAACACCGTGGCGAACCCGGCAGCCATAAAGCTCAAGGTTGCGGCCAGTGAGCGCGGCGACAACCTCGATAAGCCACAAACGCCATGCCCGCTGGTGCAGCCGGTGCCATAGCGGGTGCCGACACCGACCAGCAACCCGGCAACCATCAGCGCCAGCCAGCTGCTGTGAATCTCAATCTCGGGCAAGCGGGTAAATAGCTGCCAGAACAGCGGCGCGAGCAGTACACCCAGCAGAAACAGGCCCTTTTCGCCCCACCCTTCACCACGCTCCAGCAAGCTGCCGAGCAGACCGCTGATGCCGGCAACCCGGCCATTTAGTACGGCGAACAGGCTGGCGGCTAGGCCGATCAACGCACCACCGGCCAGGGCGCTCCAGGGCGTGAAGTTGTACCAGTCGATAGTCATCAATGCTCACCGGCGCAGAACAGCTGATACAAGGTATTGATCACCGCCAGCGCGGCTGGACTGCAGATGCGGTAATAAATCTGCTTGCCCTCGCGCCGGGTTTCTACCAGGCCCTCACGGCGCAACACCGCCAGCTGCTGCGACAGCGTCGGCTGTTGAATGCCCAGCAGTGTTTCCAGCTCGCTGACATTGCGTTCGCCCTGGGACAGCTGACACAGCAGCAACAGGCGATCCGGATTGCCCAGGGCCTTGAGCAACTGCCCCGCCGCATCGGCATTGGCACGCAGTTGCTGAATATCGATTGGCGGTTGTTCAGGCGTCATGACAAGCAGCTCAGTTAAGATAAAAACAATCTATTCTTTTATATATTGAATGGCAAGCACCAGACGCCAGCCACAAAAAACCCGGAACAGAGTCCGGGCTTCTTATGCTGCTCAGGCCGAGCTGGATGCAACAGCTCAGCCTGAGACCACCACAATCAGAGCAGTGGCAGTGTGTAGCTGACGATCAGACGGTTTTCGTCGATGTCGCGGCTGAAGTTGTTGCGCACGGTGGCATTGCGCCAGCGCACACCCAGATTCTTCAGGGCGCCATCCTGGAATACATACATCAGTTCGGTGTTGCGCTCACGCTCCTTACCCTCGGAAACGTTGCGGCCACGGTCGATGTTATCGCCCGTCAGGAAACGCGTCATAAAGGTCAGACCAGGCACGCCAACAGAAGCGAAGTCGAAGTCATAACGTGCCTGGTAGGACTTCTCGTCCTTGGCAGCGAAATTGCCGATCTGCACGTAGTTGACCAGGAACGGATCAGTACCGCCGACATAGGCGAAACCGGTGTCACCGCTCATTTTCTGGTAGCCCAGACCAAATTTATGGGCACTCAGGCTGTAGGTAACCATCGCACCGAAGGCCTTGTTATCGACATTGCTCAGGCCGTCATCGGTCGAGCGGGCATAGCGCACGTCGGTCTTCAGGCTCTGCTTGTCACCCAACGGCAGTACATGCACCAGATTAAAGGAATGCTGTTTGTACAGATCTTCCAGGTTGGAATAGTAATAACCAGCCGTCAGGTCTTTGGTGAGCTTGTAGCTACCACCGGCAAAGACAAACTCGTTGGTATTGTTCGCACTGCTGCCACCCTTGAAGCTGATACCGCTGTGGGCATAGGTGTTCAGGGTCATGTCTTGATAGTCTTGCGAGTTGCGGTTGTTGACCTCATCGAGGTAACCGGCATCCAGGGTCAGACCGTCGATTTCCTAGGATACCAGGTTACCGCCGCGGAAAATTTGCGGCAGCAAACGACCATCACTGGAGGCAATTGCCTGGTTCTTGAACTGCATCTGGCCGACACGCAGGGTGCTGTTGGAGATCTTCGCCTTGGCCGCGACTGCCAGACCGGAGTAGTTATCTTGCGAGCCTTTGGACGAGATATCCGGAACCAGCAGACCGCTGCCCGCGGTGCCGTCACCGGAGTCCAGCTTGAAGCCGAACATACCGATGGCGTCAGCGCCGAAGCCCACAGTGCCGTCGGTGAAGCCGGAGTTAGCGCGCAGGATAAAACCTTGAGCCCACTCTTCAGATTTGTGCGGACCAGCGTCTTCGCGGAAATCACGGTTGTAGTAGAAGTTACGCGCTTCGATAGTGGCTTTGCTGTCGCCAATAAAATCGGCGTGGGCGACTTGGCTCAGGGACAAGCCCAGGGTGCTGGCGGCGACGGCCAGGGCCAGGGAGGTCTTTTTCATTATGTGTTCTCCAGTTGTGTGTGGGTTGCACATCGGCGCGGGTACTGTCTTCAGCGAGTGAAGCGGCAGGCGCGCACCGAATTCGGGATGTATTGCAGGCCAGGCAGGCGAACGAGCGCCGCCGTCAGGGCCGGCTGTGCAATACAAAAATCAGGTGAGCGCGTGAAGGCAGTCAGCGCGAACTGGGAGATGAGGACATAGCAGCGGACAGGTAAAAATCATGGCGCAGGTCTCTTCATTTTTATTGTCGGCCGATAATCCAGGCCGTTATGCGCTGAGCCCTAGGCAGATACTGTGCCAGCTGCCAAAAACGGCCAACCAGTGCCTCTAGTACACGGTTTTTCAGGTTTAACAGCGGACTTATGAACGCCTGGCAAAGAGGCAATAAGCGGTTTGTCGCCTATGGCAAAAAGCAAACAGGCGGGTTATCGCCACCCCATCTATCCAGCAACATGCCAACGCGCTACAAGGCATCCAGGCTGGTGTCTTCAGGCTGCAGGTTGGTCAGGCCCTGACTCAGGGTCAAGCCGAAGGTTGTGCCCTCGTGGCTGAAGGTCAGGCGGCGCACCTCGCCTGCCAGCTGTTTCTTTTCGGTGAGGTCTTCGGCGATGCCGACGATGATATGCGGCTTGCCGGGTAAGCTTTCACGGCTAAAAAACACTTGCCGCTAAACCAGCGAACCTAGCCGTCGCCGCGAATATGGGCGTTTCGCACCCCTCTCCCATTTGAGGGAGCGGGGACTGGGGAGAAGGGAGAGGGGACAATCGCGCTTAGCCGCCGCTTAGCAGGCCGTTGAAAAATTACCTGCGTTGCTAATACTGCATTGCGCCAAGTGGCGGGCTTGAGCAACACCGGGGTGTCAGAGGGCTCCAGCCGGGCGTAGTGAGTAAGTTTTCAGCTGCTCGGCAAACTCGCGCAGCGACTGAATACCGCTGGCTTCGGCGTCACTGACCCAGTGCTTGATGGCTTCGAGCATATCGTGGCCATTGGCGCTGGTTTTCACCCAGATCTGCTGCAGGGCAAGACGCTTCTCGTAAATCACCTTGAGCGCATGACTTTGCTCCAACACGCGCTGGATACGCGCCTGGTGGGTTTCATCGAGCAGGCTCGGCTCACGCGACAGCAAACGCTTGGCACGGTGGAAGTGGTGACGCACCGAGGCATCAGCCCTGGCCAGCTCTTGCTGCACCAGCGGTGCGATCACCAACTTGCGGTACTGCGCCATGATCTGAAAACGGTTGTTAAGGATGGCCATGGCGGTGTCCATGTCCAGGCTGCGCTTGCCTTCTACCCGATGGGCGATGGGCGCAACGCGTTGCACCTTGGCCAGACCGAACAGGCTGAATAGCTTGATCCAGAACCACCCCATGTCGAACTCCCACGCCTTCACCGACAGCTTGGCGCTGTTGGGGTAGGTGTGGTGGTTGTTATGCAGTTCTTCGCCGCCGATCAGGATGCCCCAAGGCACTAGATTGGTCGCGGCATCGCGGCATTCGAAGTTGCGGTAGCCAACAGCATGGCCCAGACCGTTGATCACGCCTGCGGCCCAGACCGGAATCCACATCATCTGGACCGCCCAGATGGTGATGCCTGCAGCGCCAAACAGCGCCAGGTCGATCACCGCCATCAGGCTGATACCAGCCATGGGGAAGCGTGAGTAAACATTGCGCTCGATCCAGTCTTCCGGGCAGTTCTTGCCGTAGATGCGCAGCGTTTCCGGGTTCTTCGCCTCTTCGGCGTACAGCTCGGCACCGGTACGCAGCACGGTGCTCAGACCCTTGATCACCGGGCTGTGCGGGTCATCGACGGTTTCGCATTTGGCGTGGTGTTTGCGATGGATTGCAGTCCACTCGCGGGTGTTCTGCGCCGTGGTCAGCCACAGCCAGAAGCGGAAGAAGTGCTTCAGCGCTGGGTGCAATTCAAGCGCGCGATGCGCCGAGTAGCGATGCAGATAAACCGTGACGCTGACGATGGTCACGTGCGTCATCAGCAGGGTGACTGCGATCAGCTGCCAGACCGACAGATCAAGAAAACCGTTGTACCACATGGGTCGTGTGCCTCGTGCAGAAGGAAAGACGCTGTCTATTTCTAGCACAGGCCGGCAACCATTATCCCTGACCCGGATCAGAAAACCAGTTGGTCTTTTGCATAAGAGTGCCGCCCCCTTATCGACATCAGAAACCGGACTAATCGGCCCATCATGGACAACCCCCGATGCGGCTCTGACTGACTCGAACGCCCGCGCGCTAGCATTGGGCTCAAGGTGCTGGCTGAGGGCAGCGAACAGCCCGAGCAGGTCGAGTTACTCCAGCAACTCGACTGCGGGCATGCTCAAGGCTACTATTTTGGTCATCCGCAACCGGCAACAGAACTGGCCAAGCTGTTGGTGCAACAGCGCAGCGCAGTGTATGAGTAGCACACCCAGCAGACACCCTCGGGCCACCTGATGCAAACAGACGTAAAGTCCAGCACGATCCCCTGGATCGTCGGCCTCGGTAGCCTGGGTCTGGCGATCTTCTTCAGCGTGCTCGGTGGCTTTGCCCTGAACGAGCGTGAAACGCAGTGGAATCTGCAAATCGCCAAACAGCATGAGCTGCAAAGCCTGACCCTGCGCAACAACCAGCAGGAGCTGCAGCAACAGGCGCAGTTGCTGGCCGAGACCATCGCCGCCGACGCCTGGCTGGTCGAGCTGGTGCGCCAAGCCCATGCTTTGCAAAGCACTGAGCCGACTGATGCACAAAGCCTGAGTGCCATTCGCAACCAGCTGTACACCCGCCTCGCCCCGCGCTGGCGCAACCTGCAAGGCATTCGCCCCTTCGCCCTGTATATCCACCTGGCGCCCACGGCCGAAGTACTACTGCGGGTGCATGAGCCGCAGTGGTTTGCCGACTTTCCCGCCGCACAACGGCCCATGTTGCTGGACAGCCTGAGCCAGGCATCGGCTAACGCAGGCCTAACGGTGGAGGGTGAAACACTGAGCATGCGCGCCATCGTGCCACTGCAAATCGACAAGAATAGGGGTGGCCGCCTTAATGTCGGCGCGTTAGAGGTGAGCCTGGATGTGCTGGGCAACCTGCAACAGTTGGACCGCGAGCTGGGGGCCGGGGTGGCCCTGCTGCTCAAACGCCAGGCACAAGCGCCAGGCAGCAGCGGTGAGATGCTGCGCGCTCCGCACGCTGATCGCGACTACTGGCACCTGGCGGGCTTTTCCCAGGTGCAGGTGCAGAACTGGCAGGCGCAACATCGCCTACCGGCGCCGGAAGCAGGCAATACCTTCAAGCTGCTGGATGATCAAGGCCGTACCTATCTACTCAACCAAGTGCACTTGAACGGCTATCAGGCCGAGGCGAACAGCGCCGTTATGGCCCTGACCTGGCGCGATATCACGACGCTGTACAGCATGCATCAACACGAAGAACGCTGGCTGGTGGTCAAGTGGCTGCTGGCCTGGCTAGCCGCCGAAATGCTGTTACTGCTGCTATTGCAAGCCACCCGGCACAGCAGCCAGAGGGCCATGCGCCGCCATCACGCCGAGTTGCAAAACAAGCACCAGCAAAGCGAAGAGTCGCGCCAGCTGCTGGCATTGATCACCCAGATTCAGGCCGCCTATATCAACGCGGATAACCAGCGCGAGGCCTTTAACACCCTGCTCGAGCGGATTCTTGAGGTCAGCGCCAGCCAGTTCGGCTTTGTTGGTGAAATCCGCCATGACGAAGCAGGCGCGCCCTTCCTGCGTACCTTCGCCATCAGCAATATCGCCTGGGATGCACAAAGCCGTGCGTTCTACGACGCCCATGCGCCGCAGGGCCTAGAGTTTCGCAACCCCAACAGCCTGTTCGGCCAGGTGATCCGCAGCGGCCAGGCGCTGATCAGCAACGACCCGGCCAACCACCCACAAAGCGCCGGTTTGCCGCCGGGGCATCCGCCGCTGCAAGCGTTTGCCGGCCTGCCTATTCATGCCAACGGCGAGTTGCTCGGCATGCTCGGCCTGGCCAACCGCGAAGGCGGCTACAACGAACAATTTGCCGCCCAACTACAACCGCTGCTGACCACCCTCGGCCAGTTGCTCGATGCCCTGCGCCGTGACAGCCAACGCGCCCAGACCCAGCGACGCATACAACGCCAGCAAGCCGCCTTACGCGCACTCAATGAGATTGCGGCACTGCCCAGGATCAGTAGCCATGAACAGCTGCGCCAAGCCCTGCAGCTGGGTGCCAAGTTCTATGGCATGCCCATCGGCATCATCAGCCAGATTGAGGCAGACACCTACCAGGTAAAAGTTCAGGTGTCGCCGCCCGAAACCCTGCAGGATGGCCAGTGCTTTGCGCTCGGCAATACTTATTGCAGCCTCACCCTGTGCAGCAACGATGTGTTGACCATTGCCGCCATGGGCCAGAGTGAATATGCCGCGCACCCCTGCTACTCATTGTTCGCCCTGGAAAGCTATATCGGCACCAGCATCTGGGTCGCTGGCCAGCGCTTTGGCACCCTGTGCTTCACCTCAAGCGAGGCGCGCGATACGCCATTTGATGATGCCGACGAAGAGTTTATGCGCCTGTTCGCCCGCTGGGTCGGCACCACCCTGGAACGCATGATCCATGAACAGGAGACCCGCGAGGCGAGGCGCTTTCTGCAAGCGGTACTCGACTCAGCCACCGGCGTAGCCATCATCACCACCGACCGCGACGGCCTGATCACCCTGTTCAACTCTGGTGCCGAACGCCTGCTGGGTTATCGCAGCGAGGAAGTGATTGGCCTACACAGCCCCGCAAGGTTCCACCTGAGCGAGGAAATACAGGCCCGCAGCCGCCAGCTAAGCCAACAACTGGGCACTGCAGTCAGCGATTTTGCAGTGTTTACCTACCTCCCCGATCAGGGCGAGCCGGAAACCCGCCAGTGGACCTACCGACGCAAGAATGGCGAACAGCGCATCGTCAACCTCACCGTCAGCGCCATGCATGATGCTGACGGCGTGATCACGGGTTACCTGGGCATCGCCAGTGACATCAGTGACCTGCAGCAGACCACCCGCGCCCTGCAAAAAAGCGAGAGCCGCTTTCGCGGCCTGGTCAGCAGCTTGCCAGGCGCGGTGTACCGCTGCCGTAACGATGAAAGCTGGTCGATGAGCTACCTCAGTGAAGAAATCCAGGTGCTCAGCGGTTACCCGGCCAACGACTTTATCAACAACCGCGTACGCAGCTTTTCCAGCATTGTGCACCGCGACGATCTGCCGATCACCTTCCGCGCGGTGGCCGCCATCGAACGCCAGGAGTCCTTCGAGCTGACCTACCGCCTGCTGCACGCCGATGGTCACAGCGTCTGGGTGCGGGAAAAAGGCCGTGGCGAATACGACAGCCATGGCGAACTGCAATGGGTGTCCGGTTTTATCTGGGACATCAGCGACCGCAAGGCCGTGGAGGATCAGCTGCGCCTCAGCCAGCAGCGTTTCGGCAGCGCCTTCAGCATGGCCCCCCAGGGCATGGCCCTGGTGTCCTTGGAAGGGCAGTGGCTGGAGGTCAATGAAGTGCTCTGCGAAATGCTCGGCTATAGCCGCGAGCAGTTGCTGCGCAGCAACTTCCAGCAGATCACCCACCCCGACGACCTGGATGCCGACCTGCTGCATATCGAAGAGTTGCTGGCTGGCGAGATCAACACCTACCAGATGGAGAAACGCTACCTGGACAGCCAGGGAAGTATTATTTGGGTCTTGCTCAGCGTGGCGCTGGTGCGCGACAGCGACAATCAACCGGTGCATTTCGTCGCACAAATTCAAGACTTCAACGAACGCATCGCAACTGAAATGGCCATCCGCGAGCGTGAAGACTACCTAAGTACGCTACTTGATAACGTGCTCGATGCGATCATCACCTTCGACCAGCAGGGCTATATCGAAACCTTCAACCACGCCGCCGAGCACATCTTCGGCTATAGCCACCTGGAGGTCTCCGGACACCGGGTAACGCTGCTGATACCCGAGCCGCAAAGCTCGATGCGTGCGCGCCACCTCAGCCACTTCCTGAAAACCAGTATCCAGCAAATGCTCGGCAAGGAAATTGAGCTGAGCGCCATGCGCAAGAACGGCGAGACCTTCGCCATCGAGCTGGCTATTTCGCAGATCAGCCACCAGGGCGAGCGGCGTTTTATTGCGGTGATCCGCGATATCGAGGAGCGCAAACGCATCGAGCGGATGAAGAACGAGTTTGTCTCCACCGTCAGCCATGAGCTGCGCACTCCGCTGACCGCAATTGCCGGCTCCCTCGGTCTGATCAACGGCGGCGCCTTGGGCGCGGTGCCGGCGAGCATGCAGCAGATGCTGCAGATCGCCCAGGACAACAGCCAGCGCCTCAACCTGCTGATCAACGACCTGCTCGATATGGACAAACTGGTGGCCGGCAAAATGCTCTTCGAGCTGCACGACGAAGCGCTGCAGCCGCTGCTGGAACAGGCCATCGGTGAAAACCAGCCGTACGCCAACCACTACCAGGTGCAATTACGACTGCAAGGCCCGGCCACCCTCGCCCGAGTACGGGTCGATAAACTGCGCCTGACCCAGGTGCTGGCCAACCTGCTGTCGAATGCGGCGAAGTTCTCGCCGCAGGGTCAGACCGTCGATGTTCGCGTGCAGCAGCATGACACGCGCATCCGCGTCAGCGTGACCGACCATGGCCCCGGTGTACCAGAAAGCTTCCAGACGCAGATATTCAGCAAATTCTCCCAGGCAGACGCCACCGACACGCGAAAGAAAGGCGGTACCGGCCTGGGTCTGGCGATCAGCAAAGAAATCATTGAACGTATGGGCGGGCAGATCGGTTTCGACTCAACCCCCGGCCACGGCGCGACTTTCTGGTTCGAACTGACTACCCTAGCCCTAGAGGCGGCGCCCGAATCGTCCGCCAACCCCGAGGACAACCGGCATGCATAAACTACCGTGACAAACCCTCAACAAACCCTACAGCGCATCCTGCACGTCGAGGACGACCCCTCGATTCAGGCCGTGGCCAAGCTGGCGCTGGAGGCCGTCGGCGGCTTCCAGGTGCTCAGTTGCTCATCTGGCCAGGACGCCCTGGACCAGCTGCAAGGCTTTGCCCCAGACTTTATCCTGCTGGACGTAATGATGCCGGACATGGACGGCCCGCAGACGTTGGTGCGCATCGCCCGGCTGATCGACATCACGCAGGTGCCAGTAGCCTTTATGACCGCCAAGGTGCAACCGGCGGAAATCGCCCATTACCGCAGCCTCGGTGCCCGCGATGTGATCATCAAACCTTTCGACCCGATGCAGCTGGCCGCGCAGGTGCGCAAAATCTGGAGTCTGGCCCATGAGTAAAGGTAAGAGCGCCTCCGATGAGCTGCAGCAGCATCTGCAGCAACTGAGCAATGCCTTCGCCCTGCGTCTGCAGGAAGAGTTACCGGCCCTTGCGCAGAACGCCGAACGCCTGCTGCACACCGCCGACCCGCAGGAACAGCTGCAACATTTGCAGAGCCTGCGTGACCAACTGCACAAACTGGCCGGCGCCGCTGGCACCTTCGGTTTCAGCAGCCTCGGCCAGCGCGCCCGCGAGCTGGAGCAAGAGGCCGATCAATGGCTGGAAACCCTGCAGAAGGAACAGCAGAGCCTGCAAGACTTCAGCCACAGCCTGCAGCAACTGGCACGCCAGCAATTCCAGGCCGAACGCAGCCAGGAACCGGCCACCCATGCGGTCAAGCCACCACGGCCGAACAGCAGCGCTCGGCGCATCTATATCCTCGAAGACCAATTGGCGATTGGCGAAAACATGCGCTTGACGTTGAACAATTTCGGCTACCACGCCGAGCACTTCACCCGCATCGCCGACCTCGACGACGCCTTGCAGCAGCAACTGCCCGATGCGCTGATCGTCGACGTCAACCTGCCCGACGAGAGCCTTACCGGCCTGGAGTATGCCGCCGACCTGCAACAACGCCTGGATGAGCCACTGCCGCTGCTGGTGATCACCACCCAGGATGATTTCGCCACCTACCTTGAAGCCGTGCGAGTCGGCGCCATGGGTTTTTTCACCAAGCCGGTGGACATCCCACAGCTGGAAAATCGCCTAGAGCGCTGCTTTGCCCTGCAACAGGGCGAGCCGTACCGAGTGCTGATCATCGACGACGACCGCGAACTGGCCAGCCGCTTTAGTCTAATTCTGCGCGGTGCCAATATGCTGGTGGAGATGCTCCACGAGCCGTCAGATATCCTCGCCTGCATGCGCAGCTTCAACCCCGAGGTGGTGCTGCTGGACGTGAGCATGCCCGACTGCACCGGCCCTGAGCTGGCGCAGATCATCCGCATGAACGATGACTGGCTGCGCGTGCCGATCATCTACCTATCGGCGGAAACCGACATCACCCGGCAGATGAACGCCCTGATCAAGGCCGGCGATGACTTCGTCACCAAACCGATTTCCGACAACGCCCTAGTCGCCGCCGTGTTCTCCCGCGCCCAGCGCGCGCGCCTACTGAGTAACGCGTTATCCCGCGACAGCCTAACCGGGCTGCTCAAACATGCCGATATCAAGGAGCAGGCGGCGGTCGAACTGGAGCGCGCGCAGCGCAGCGGCAAGCCGGCCAGCGTGGCGATGCTGGATATCGACTTTTTCAAAAAGGTCAACGACAGCTACGGCCATGCCGCTGGCGACAACGTGATTCGCGCACTGGCCAACCTGCTGCGCCAACGCCTGCGGCGCATCGATAGCCTGGGCCGCTATGGCGGTGAGGAGTTTCTCGTGGTGCTGCCGGATTGCCCAGCGGACCAAGCGCTACGCATTCTCGATGAAATTCGCCAGCGCTTTGCCGAGCTGCACTTTATCGCCGCAGGCCAGCAGTTCTCGGTAACCCTAAGCGCCGGCATCGCCTGCACCGAAGACGCACCAGGGGGGGCCGACGACCTGCTGGATAAAGCCGACCGCGCGCTCTACGCCGCGAAAAACGGTGGGCGTAACCAGGTGCGCTAGTCGGCGCGACTTAAAGCTGGCCGCTAAAGCACCTCCCACATGTAGTCGCAGCCAAACTTGGCTTTATGAAATTTATCGCGTAGATTTTCATGAAATTATTTAAATAGAATTTCATGAGGCGCGCCATGTTCAAACAATCCGCCCAGCATATCGGCACCTACTACGCCGGCACCTACCCAGGTCCGATCCCCCTGCGCCCGCGCCTGCAGGAAGCGTTGCAGTGTGATGTGCTGATTATCGGCGGTGGCTTCAGCGGCCTGCACACCGCGCTGCGCCTGGCCCTGGCGGGCAAGAAGGTGGTCGTGCTGGAAGCCAGCCGCCTGGCCTGGGCGGCCTCCGGGCGCAACGGTGGCCAGGCGCTGCCGGGCTGGTCCTGCGATATGCCGCCGTTCGAGAAGGCCCTGGGGCTAGAGCGCGCCCGCCGCCTGTGGGACAGCATGGTCTGGGCCGCCGAGGAGATGCGCGAGCTGCCCGAGCGGCACAACTTCGATATCGACTACCGCACCGGCGCGATCTACACCGCCGTGCTGTCGCGCCGCGTGCGCCAGCTACAGGAAGGATTGGAAGAAGCCGAGCAAAAATACGGCTACTCGCAGCTGAGTTTTATCCCCAAGGATGAACTGCCCGAGTGGATCGCCAGCCCACGCTACCTGGCCGCCCTGCATGACAGCGGCGCCGCCCACCTCAACCCGCTGAAACTGGCCCAGGGCCTGGCCGATGCCATCGAAAAGGCCGGCGGTAAAATCTTCGAGCAAAGCAAGGCGCTGAGCTACCAAGAGACGGCCGACGGTTATGTGGCGCGCAGCGAACAGGGCGAGGTGCGCAGCGACGTGCTGGTGCTGGCCTGCAACGCCTATATCGACAAGCTCGATGCGCAACTGGCGAAACGCCTGCTGCCGGTCGGCTCCTACCAGGTCGCCACCGCACCGTTGGACCCAGAGCTGGCGCGCTCGCTGTTCCCGCGCGGCACCTGTGCCATCGACAACCAGTTCGTGCCCGACTACTTCCGCGTCACCCCAGACAACCGCCTGCTGTTCGGCGGCGGCTGCACCTACCTGGGCGGCATCCCGGCTGACGTGCCTGCGGCCACCCGGCCCTATCTGGAGCGAGTGTTCCCGCAACTGCGCGACGTGCAGATCGACTACGGCTGGGGCGGACATATCGACTGCACCATGCACCGCACCCCGGATGTCGGCCGCAACGGGCAGAAGTACTGGCTGCAGGGCTTCTCCGGCCACGGCATCCTGCCGACCCTGGCCGCCGCCCGCGCAGTCAGCGATGCGATCCTCGGTGACGCCGACCTGCTTGAGCTGTATCAGGGCCTGAGCAACCCACGCTTCCCCGGCGGCGACCTGCTCGCCGCGCCGATCGAAGCCGTGGGCAAGGCGTGGTATCGCCTGCGTGACGTGATTTGAACCCGTCGCCCGGATGTAATCCGGGACCACCCTCCCCGGATTGCATCCGGGCTACGCCATAAGGCAACCCCATGGACATGCAGGAAGAAGTCGAAGGTCTGGCGATCCTGATCCGCGACCTGCGCAAGCACAAGAACCTCACCCTGGGTGAGCTGGCGGCGCGTATCGACCGCTCGGTGGGCTTCCTCTCCCAGGTCGAGCGCGGCCTGTCGCGCCCGACCGTGGCCGACCTCACCGCCATCAGCGAAACCCTCGGCGTGCCGACCACCTACTTCTACAGCCTGAGCAAGCCACGCGCCGTGCCCTGGGTCACCCGTCCCGGCGAGCGCCGCACGCTGTATTACGCCGGCGGCATCACCGACGTGCTGGCCTCGCCGACCATGGCCGGCGGCTTCTCCATGCTCGAAAGCCATCTGCAGCCCGGCGCCACCAGCGGCGATGGGCATTTGAACGACAGCTCCGAACAGGGCGGCTTTGTTCTCGAAGGTGAGCTGACCATCTGGTATGGCGAAGGCGCCGAGCCGGTCACCCTCGGCCCGAATGACAGCTTCCAGCTGCCGCCGCACGCGCAGTTTCGCTACGCCAACCTTTCCGATTTACCCACACGAGTGCTTTGGGTTTTTAACTAACCCGCGCAGATAACCGCCATGACAATAACAACAGCATTCCCCGACCTGCTCAGCGAAGTCCGCACCTTCCGCGCCGCCCACCCCGAGGTGCGCTATGTCGACCTGATCAGCCTGGACATTCCCGGGCATTTCTACGGCAAGCGTTACCCCATCGACATGCTGGAGAAGGTCGCTGCCGGCAGCCCGCTGAAAATCCCGCAGAACTGCGTGCTGCTCGGCGTACAAGGCGGCCTGCACCCGATTGGCGACTACTGCTTTAACGACGGCGACCCGGACGCGCCGCGCCGCTTGATCCCCGGCACCCTCAAGCCAGTACGCTGGGAAAGCCAGCCCCTGGGGCAGATGCTGATCAGTTCCGATGGCACGCAAGCGCCCATCGAGTTCGAACCGCGCGAAGTGCTCGCCCGTGTGCTCAAGCGCCTGGCCGCACGCGGTATCCGCCCGGTGGTGGCGTTCGAGCTGGAGTTCTATCTGTTTGACCGCAAGCTGCAAGACGGCCTGCCGCAGTTCCCCCGCGACCCGCTGTGCGGTGATGAAGACGACCAGCCAAATATGCATATCGAGCGCCTGTCGCGCTTCTCCGATGTGCTGCACGAGATTGTCGACGCCGCCAATGAACAGGGCGTGGACGCCAACGTGATCACCGCCGAGCTTGGGCCCGGCCAGTTCGAGATCAACTTCGGCCATTGCGATGACGGCCTGCGCGCTGCCGACTGGGCCGCGTTGTTCTGCCGCAGCACCCGTGGCGTGGCGCTCAAGCGCGGCCAGCGCGCCAGCTTTATGAGCAAGCCCTACCTGCACGCACCGGGCAGCGGTATGCATGTGCACGTCAGCCTGTACGACGCCGCTGGCCACAATCTGCTGGCTGCCGATGAACAACGCCCGCTTCGCCATGCGGTGGCCGGCTGCCTGGAGTTGCTGCCGCACTGCATGCCGATCTTCGCTGCCAACCACAACGCCTTCCGCCGCTACGGCGCCATGGTCAACGCCGCCAGCCGCGCCAGCTGGGGCTATGAGGACCGCGATGCGTGTATCCGCATACCTGAGTCAGACGGCAAAAACCTGCGCATCGAACACCGCCTGGCCGGTTCTGACGCCAACCCTTATCTGGTGCTGGCGGCGATCCTCACCGGTATGGAGCACGGCCTGGATGCGGGTAAAGAGCCAATTGCGCCGCTTAACGACAACCGCCAGAGCGGCATCGACTTCCCCCAGGACATGCTCGGCGCGGTCAGCGCCATGCGCGACCACCCGGTGGTCAATCAGGGGCTGGGCGAGGAATTTGTCATGGTCTACTGCGAGAACAAGCGCCAGGATCACCTGGCGTTTATGCAGGAAGTCAGTGCGCGGGAGTACCGCTGGTTTATGTGAGCTATCAATGTGCAAAACCGGCATTCTGATCGAGCAGTACAGCGGCCTGTTCCCGCTGTGGCTGGCGCCGCAACAGGCCGCCGTGCTGACCATCTCCGAAGGCCAGAATGACTACGCCCGCCAAATACTCGCCACGCTCAAACGCGCCGGCCTGCGTGCGGCAGCCGACCTGCGCAACGAGAAGATCGGCTACAAGATCCGCGAAGCCACGCTGCAGAAAGTGCCCTACCTGCTGGTGATCGGTGAGCAGGAAAAGCCCAAGGCCGCGTCACCCTGCGCAGCCGCGCCGGCGACAACCTGGGCAGCCTGGCGCTCGCTGAACGGGTCGCACGGCTAAGCACTGAGGCCCGTATGCCCGGTCAGGACGCGACAGCCTGATCAGCAGGTTGCTGGCGGTGCACCGCTTAGCAACCTGCATAAACCTGTTGGCCAGGCGTTATCCTGCACGGCCGCCCCACACCCGCAAGGAACCCCATGAGCCTGACCAAGCGCGAGCAAAGCCGGATCGAACGGACACTGGCCGCGACCCTCACCGACGCCTGCGAAGCCGGCAAGGCCGAAATTGTCGGCTTCCAGTGGCTGACCCATGACGTCGATTACCAACGCTTCCCCGCTAGCCTGCGAGTGATCTGGATATTCGCCAGCCAGGCCGAACAGGACGCCGCCATCGCCAAGGGCCAGGATCGCCTGATGCAGACACTCACCGCAGCTGCCTTGCAGGCTGCCGAGATTGCACTCGAAACGCCGGCCGCCCATGTGCACTTCGACAACGAACAACAGTGCCTGCGCGTCGATGACGGCAACTGGCAACAGCGCCTGGCGCGCCAGCGTTCGAGCAAGCGCTGAAGCATGGCTAAAGAGATTGAGAACCCCTGTATTTCCGTCTGCCAGTTGAGCGGCGACCTGTGCCTGAGCTGCGGGCGCAGCAAGGCCGAAATCAAACAGTGGAAGCGCATGAAGCGCCCGGAGAAAATGGCCGCCGTACAACGCGCCAGCCAACGCCTGAAAAGCCTGTGCAAGAAGAAATCCTAACCTCGCGCACCAGCCGAAACGCGTCTTAAGCGACTTGAGCAAGGTGTAGTCGCAATACTGTATACGGCCGCAGAACCGTGCGTAAAAGCCGCTGGGGCAACATCGGTCTTTACCGAAGCCAGCCTGGTGGCGCAGCCATTCTTTGCCGGCCAGGGATTTTCTGCGGAGCAGGCACAGACGTTGACGCGCGGCACTGTTATTTTGCCGCGCATGCTGATGCGCAAAACCCTGGAGCCGCGATGAATACTCTGACGATGATCGTGCTAGCCGCCGTGGTACTGGCCGCCTGCGCCCTGGCGCTGTGGAGCTGGCACAACCAGCGCAAACTGGAACAGCTGGATGAACGGATCAACCGGCAAAGCGAGCTGATCGAACAGCTCGACAGCGTGCTGGACAACCCGCAGCTCAGCGAAGCCGAGCAGTTGGCAAAAACCGAAGCCTTGCTGGCCAAGCTGCAGGAAACTCGCAAACCCTAGGCTTGCGACAGAGTTCAACTGTCGCAAGCCTGTAGGCGCACGCCATGCGTGCGAATCGCGGGCATGCCCTCCACAACGGCTAAGCATGTCTTCAAACATGCATCCCATATACTGAATCCGATACAGCGGCCGCCCTGGCCCGCGCTGCATGGAGCTTCTTGTAGCTCTCAATCAGCCGCAGATGCCGATCCAACCCTTCCAGCTGCATATTGGTCGGCGTCAGCCCATAGAAGCGTACGCTGCCGTCCAGCGACCTAGCAGGCGGCGGAGCATGTTTTAGCCCCGCGTTTGCCCCTGACGAAAATCACGCGGGGTTCCGCCCAGCCAGCGGCGGAAGGTGCGGCTGAAGTTTGAGGTGTCTTGATAGCCCAGGCGTTCGGCGATGGCCTCCACACTCATTGAGCTGTGCAGCAACAACCAGCAGGCCAATTCTTCGCGCACGCTGTCGAGCAACTGCTGATAGGTGACGCCTTCCTCGCGCAGGTGACGAATCAACGTGCGTGCAGCCATGCATTCAACCCCTGCCATCTGTTCCAGTGTCGGGTAGCAACCGTCACAGCTCAGCAGGCGTTGGTGAATACGCTGGCTGATGCTGCCGCCCTTCAACTGTTTAAGCTGATGCTCACAGTCGCGCAAAGCCAGGCGGTAGGCTTCGGCATCGCTGGCCAGGCTGGGGCAGTCAAGCAGCGACAACGGTAATTGCATGCGCAACTGCGTGGCACCGAATGTCGATTGCGGGCATAGCGCCTGGTAGGCCTCGGCCCACGGCGGTTCGGCAAACGGCCAGTGAATACTGATGTGCTCGCTCAGCGCTTGACCGCTGACGGTGTGCAGCAGGTTGAGCATGCCCGCGACCATGTGCCCCAGCACGTACTCGCGAATATCCTCACTCTGCACCGTTTCATGCAGGTGCAGCGTGAGGTACTCGCCCTGTTCGATGCTGAAGGTAGCGAAATTCTCCCGCAAGCTGGTGAAGCGCTGCACCGCCAGCAGGGCCTGTGCCACGGTCGGGCTGGCCATGGCCAATACGCCGAGTGCGCCGTGGGTCGAGAGCTGGGTGCTGGTGCCCACCCGCAAGCCCAGCCAGGGGCACTCACTCAACGCCAGCCCGCGTAAGGCCAAACGGCGGAACTGGGCAAAGCTGAGAAAGCGGTTGTCGCTGTGCAGCGCCGTCCAATCCAGGCGCGTGCCATCGACGATCTGCGCCGGTTCAAAGCCCGCGCGCCGCAACTCGGCACACAGCAGGCGGGCATACACCGGATGCACGCAAGGTTGCAGCCAAGCTTGAGCGTCGGACATGAGGCGACTCCGCAGAGGTGGTTGAGCGCATAGGCCGCGCGCGGCGCGGCGGCCACACAATTGATCAGACGCCAGGCGCAACACACCCCGACCTTGTGCTGGCGTTAAGCGTGACCCGGCGAATTGGCACCATATGACGATATTCTGCCCGCGTAAACGGTATTGTCCGACAATCGTACAGCGCATCCTAGGCTCACA
This sequence comes from Pseudomonas sp. C7.1, assembly GCF_056312395.1. Classification (NCBI taxonomy): domain Bacteria; kingdom Pseudomonadati; phylum Pseudomonadota; class Gammaproteobacteria; order Pseudomonadales; family Pseudomonadaceae; genus Pseudomonas; species Pseudomonas sp. C7.1. The sequence goes on from NZ_JBWDTL010000003.1 coordinate 3,595,782, forward strand.
ACAAAAACCAAGGAGTTTTGTATGAGTGCCGTTATGCCCACTACCCTCGCCGACCCAACGCTCTTCCGTGACCGCAAACGCTATGCCTGGCTGCTCTCAGTGGTGGCCCCGGTGGCTGTGATTATCGGGCCGTTGGCGCATCTGCTGGGCGCAACCAGTCAGCTGTGGTTCTTTGGCGCGCTGGCATTTTTCTACATCGGCGTACCGCTGCTGGACAAACTCCTTGGCGAAGACCTGAGCAACCCGCCGGAATCCGCCGTGCCGGCGCTTGAGGCCGACGGTTATTACCGCGCGATCAATTACGCCGTGGTGCCTGTGCTGTGGTTTGGCATGCTGTTCAACTGCATCTTCCTCGCCACCCATGAGCTGCCCTGGTACAGCTGGCTGGCGACGGCAGTGGTGACGGGTTCGATGCTGGGCTTTGGCCTTAACCTCAGTCACGAACTGGGCCATAAAAAGGACTGGCTGGGCCGCAAAGTGGGCCTATTCAACACTGCACTGGGCGGCTACGGACACTTCTCCATCGAGCACAACCGTGGCCATCACCGGCATGTGGCTACCCCGGAAGATCCGGCCTCTTCACAGATGGGCGAAAGCATCTATCGCTTTATGTTCCGTGAACTGCCGGGTGCATTCTTCCGCGCCTGGGACCTGGAAGCCGAGCGCATGCAGCGTCAGGGCCGCTCAACGTGGAGCCTGGGCAATGAAATTGTCCAGGCGGGTCTGGTGACGCTGGCCCTGTATGGCGGCCTGATTGCCCTGTTTGGCCCGGCGATGGTGCCGGTGCTGTTGCTGGTCGCCTTCTGGGGCGCGTTCCAGCTGACCTCGGCGAACTACATTGAGCATTACGGCCTGGTGCGCAAAAAGCTGCCCAATGGCCGCTATGAAGCCTGTCAGCCGCGTCATTCATGGAACAGCAACCACATTGTGTCCAATCTGGTGGTGTTCCACTTGCAGCGCCACTCTGACCACCATGCGCACCCCACCCGCAGCTACCAGGCGTTGCGTGACTTTCCCGACTTGCCGCGCCTGCCTTCCGGCTACTTCGGCATGTTCCTCGCAGCCTATGTGCCGCCGATTTGGTTCCGTTTGATGAATCCCTGCCTGATCGCTGCAGTGGACGGTGACGTCAGCCGCATCAACTTCCTACCCGCCAAACGTGAGCAATTGATCCGCCAATACGGCTTGCAAACTGAGCAGATGGCCACACAGCAGGAGGCCGCATGAGCCGACATGAATGTCCGGAGTGTGGGTTTGTTTACGACAGCCAATTAGGCGACAGCTACACCGGCTATGCACCGGGCACCCCGTTTGCCGACCTGCCTGACGACTACAACTGCCCGCAATGCTGTGTGCGCGACAAACCCGACTTCATCGCCCTTGAGGGGCGCCAGGCCGGGTAGCAGCACCCATTGCGGCTAAAGCCCCCCACACGGTGCAGCGCAAGCCGCACCTCATCAGGCATCAGCGCTAGCGCTGTTTGTATTGCGTGGGGCAGTAGCCGCGGCTGACGTTGGGGTCGCGCAGCTGCAGGTGTTTGGTCTGCCGGCCGCTGACGCGGGCGCGCCAGAGTTTGAAGCTGCCGGCTTTTAGGCTGCGGCGCATCAGGGCGATGACCTGCGCCTCACTGAGGCCGAACTGGCTGTGAATCGCCTCAAACGGCGTGCGATCTTCCCAGGCCATTTCGATGACCCGCGACCACTCGTGCTCTGTCAGTACCATTGTGCACCTCTCGGGCGTATTGCCCTTGCCGCGTCTTAGCCGATATTCGCTGCCTTGGCCCGTGCCGCGTGGAGCTTCTTGTAGCTCTCAATCAAGCGCAGATGGCGGTCCAACCCTTCCAGCTGCATGTTGGTTGGCGTCAGGCCGTAGAAGCGCACGCTGCCGTCCAGCGAGCCCAGCACCGCATCCATCTTCTCCTTGCCGAACATACGACGGAAGTTCGGCTCGAAGTCGGCCATCTCCAGCTCGTCGTCCAGCTGCACTTCAAGCGCCGCGTTCAACGCCTGATAGAACAGGCCGCGCTCGACGGTGTTGTCGTTGTATTGCAGGAAGGCCTCGGTCAGTTCCTTGGCGTCGTCGTACTTTTTCAGCGCCAGGTGGATCAGCAGCTTCAGCTCAAGAATCGTCAGCTGGCCCCACACCGTATTGTCGTCGAACTCGACGCCGATCAGCGTGGTGATATCGGTGTAATCGTCGACATCGCTGTTTTCCAGATTGCGCAGCAGGGATTTCAGGCCGCGATCATTCAGGCTCTGCAGGTTGAGGATGTCCGCGCGGAACAGCAGCGCCTTGTTGGTGTTATCCCAGATCAGGTCCTCGACCGGGTAGATCTCCGAATAGCCCGGCACCAGGATGCGGCAGGCCGTGGCACCCAGGTGCTCGTACACCGCCATATAGGCCTCTTTGCCCATGGCTTCGAGGATGCCGAACAGGGTCGCGGCTTCCTCGGCATTGGCCCCTTCTTTTTCACTGGCATCGCCTGCGCTGGAGAAGTCCCACTCAACGAATTCGTGATCCGCCTTGGCGCTAAAGAAGCGCCACGACACCACGCCGCTGGAGTCGATAAAGTGCTCGACGAAGTTGTTTGGCTCCATCAGTGCCTGGCTTTCAAAGGTCGGCGGCGGCAGGTCATTCAGGCCCTCGAAGCTGCGGCCCTGCAGCAGCTCGGTGAGGCTGCGTTCCAGCGCCACTTCAAAGCTTGGGTGCGCGCCGAACGAGGCGAATACGCCGCCGGTGCGCGGGTTCATCAGGGTTACGCACATCACCGGGAATTCACCGCCCAATGAGGCGTCTTTTACCAGTACCGGGAAGCCCTGAGCTTCCAGCCCCTGAATGCCGGCGAGGATGGCCGGGTACTTGGCTAGCACCTCCTGCGGCACGTCAGGCAGGCACAGCTCGCCTTCGAGAATTTCGCGCTTTACCGCGCGCTCGAAAATTTCCGACAGGCACTGCACCTGCGCCTCGGCCAGGGTGTTGCCGGCGCTCATGCCGTTGCTGAGGTAGAGGTTTTCGATCAGGTTGGAGGGGAAGTACACCACCTCGCCATCCGATTGGCGCACAAACGGCAGCGAACAAATGCCGCGCAGGGTGTTGCCGGAGTTGGTGTCGTACAGGTGCGAGCCGCGCAGCTCGTCGTCCGGGTTGTAAATCGCCAGGCAGTAGTCGTCGAGAATTTCCTCCGGCAGTGCATCCTTGGGCCCCGGTTTAAACCAGCGCTCGTCCGGGTAATGCACAAACGCTGCATTAGCGATGTCCTCGCCCCAGAACTGATCGTTGTAGAAGAAGTTGCAGTTCAGCCGCTCGATAAACTCGCCCAGTGCTGAGGCCAGCGCGCCTTCCTTGGTCGCGCCCTTGCCGTTGGTAAAGCACATCGGCGAATGCGCATCGCGGATATGCAGCGACCACACGTTGGGCACGATATTGCGCCACGAGGCGATCTCAATCTTCATGCCGAGCTTGGCCATGATGCCCGACATATTGGCGATGGTTTCTTCCAGCGGCAGGTCCTTGCCGAGGATGCGCGTACCCTCGCCAGCCGTCAGCGCCGGCATCAGCAGCGCCTGGGCATCGGCATCGAGGTTTTCCACCTCCTCAATCACGAACTCCGGCCCGGCCTGCACCACCTTCTTCACCGTGCAACGGTCGATGGAACGCAGAATGCCCAGGCGATCCTTCTCGGAAATATCCGCCGGCAACTCGACCTGAATCTTGAAGATCTGCTGGTAGCGGTTTTCCGGGTCAACGATGTTGTTCTGCGACAGACGGATGTTATCGGTGGGGATATTGCGGGTATCGCAATACAGCTTCACAAAGTACGCCGCGCACAGTGCTGAAGATGCCAGAAAGTAATCGAACGGGCCCGGTGCCGAGCCATCGCCCTTGTAACGGATGGGCTGGTCAGCCACCACCGTGAAGTCATCGAACTTGGCTTCAAGTCGGAGGTTGTCGAGAAACTTGACCTTGATTTCCATGCGGGGTTACCAGAATACGGGCTAAACGAATGGCGGCCATTATCCGGGTTTTCAGCGGGAAGTCTTGCGCGGTGCGGGTTAGGACTGACGAGCGAGCAATATGGATTGCAGCAACTCTGGCAGCCATTCAGGCTTCAAGAGTGACGGCGGTGCTTGCTGCAACTGCGCCAGATCCCACCACTGCCACTTCTGAATCGTGCTCTGCTCTTCCTCCGTCCAGTCGGCGGCAAACACCGACGCATTAGCCGGACACTCCACCAGAAAGTACTGTTCAAGCCATCTGGCCGGCACCGAGCGGGCTACGGCATACACCTCATCGCGCTCTTTCAACAGCGCACCGATTTCCAGCCTAAGCCCGGTTTCTTCATACAACTCGCGGACGGCTGCAGCCCGGTAGTTTTCCCCTGTCTTCAGCTCACCCCCCGCAGTCGCCCAGAAGGGCGCCTGATGCTCGTCTTTGTAGTTAAACAGCAGCAGTCGGCCATCGGCATCGACGATTAATAAGCGCGCGGATTTTCTGACTTCCATGTTTGTCTCGGATTTATTGAGGATGGATAGGGCGCTTGATAGACGACCCGTCAGCCTAAGCGCCCAGCAATGGCAAGTGTTTCAGGCCCTGATACTGCAGCGCCAGCAGCAGGCACTGCCTGAGCGGCAACTGCTCAATATCGGTGTCCAGGGGGATCACAACAGCTCGGTTGCCCTCATAGGCGAACGCATCGCGGTAAATTTCCCTGAAGGTGGCCACCAGGCGCGTCTGGCAGTGAAAAAACACCTTGATCGCATCCGGCTGTTTAGCCTTCCAGTCGATGCGAATCGGCGAACCACCCTTGACCGAATAACTGGCCTCAGCCCACTTCAGCGTTTCCGCGACGTCGCCTAGCTTGTACTCAGCGGCAATGGCCAGAATCAGCGCGCGTACACGCTCAAGCTGCTGCTTAGCCGCTATTGGGTAACTATCAAACTTGGCCTGAATCTCTGGGTTCATAGCGTCGTATGGCTTGCCAATAAGCAGCAACGGCTGGGTTTCCCCAGCCATGCGGCGGCTTTGATCACAAAAACACTACTGCGTCGGCAGCGTCGCGGTGGGGATGGTATCGGTATCAGTGATCACTTGGCGCTGCGGCATGTAGTTAAGCAGAGTATCTGTTTCCGCTTTAACCACCGAATAGCACTCACAGCTCAGCGCTTCAAGTTTCGGCCGGTCAAGCACCTTGATCAGTCCGCGCGAATATGAAATCACGCCGAGCTGCTGCAGTTTTAACGCAGCCTGGGTGACGCCTTCGCGGCGAACGCCGAGCATATTGCCGATGAAATCTTGGGTCATGGTCAAATGGTTATGTGACAGGCGATCCATGGAAAGCAGCAGCCAGCGGCAGAGCTGCTGGTCGATAGAGTGGTGCCGGTTACAGACTGCGGTTTGCGCGACTTGCGTAATCAATGCCTGCGTGTAGCGCAGCATCAGCATCAACAGCTGGCCGTGGCGGTTGAACTCCTCTTTCACTCGCTGCCTGGGGAGCCGATAGGCATAACCGGCGCTCTGTACCAGCGACCGGCTTGGTGTGCTTTCCCCGCCCATAAGCAAACTGATGCCGAGCAACCCCTCGTTGCCCACCACTAGGATCGCGGTTGATGCCCCGTTTTCCATCACGTACTGCAGCGAGATGATGGCGTCAGTGGGAAAGTAAACGTGACGCATCGGCCGCCGGGACTCATACAAAACTGCACGCAGCGGCAGCTTCACCAGTTCCAGGTAAGGGAACAAACGCGTTTGCACCTCGGGTGACAAGGCTGCCAGAAGATGATTTTGCTGGGGTTCTGGCTGGGGTTTAGCGGACATTTCGGTGCTCTGTGAACTCGGTCGTTGAAGGTTACTCGCTCAAAGCGGCATCAGTATAATTTTTGTCTAGCACGCACTCGGTGCAGTAGCCCACATAGAGCAATGGCGTTGAGTGTTCCCATGGGACGAGTTTATACATACCCCCCCAGAAGCTTTGCTAGAAGAGGATGATTTGCGAGCCGTCGCTTAGATCCACAGCGGCCTGGATCAGCGCCTGGGTGCCGTCGACATCGATGGCATGCACCTGCGCCTCACTCATGCCGGGCGGCGGAGCCACGACCGAGGCCAGATGGACAATCGCCTGCGGCTGCCAGGTAGCCACGCAGTCTTCCACGGCGGCAGCGTTGCTGATGTCGAGCAGTACCGGCTCGATATTCAGCTTCATTCCCGCGCGGTTCTGCGGGCGGATATCGGCGGCAATCAGCATCCACTGCGGCTGCTGAACGGCCAGTTGGTTAAGCAGTTGCTGGCCGATATAACCGGCGGCACCTGTGATCAATACGCGCATGTGGCCCTCCATAACGTAGCGCGGTCCGATGGCGCAACGGCTGCGTTTCTAGCGACTGTGGTTGCCCATTACAGACTATCCAGCGGATGGCGCGATGGCAGTGGCCAGGCTGGCCAAACAGCATGCTAAAGGCGACAGATGCGTATGCCCTTGTGCGTTGGGCGCGCTATGCTCTGCGCCCTAGAATACGCTCTGGGCATGCCCACATACGCCTGGCGAGTAGAGCCCATGTGTTGCCTACTTCGAGTCACTTTATGCCTGCGCTGAAACAACTGATCTTCAAGCTGGTGGCGCTGATTCAGCGCAACCCTGGGCTGGTCGCGATCTTTGGCTTTGCCTCGGGGTTGGCGAGCTTTCTGCTGGTCGAGCGCCAGGCCAAGCTGGCACAGATACTGGCGCTGGTAATGCTGATCAGCTGGCTGTGGCTGATTCTGGAAAACATCCTGCGCGAGCGCATTGCCAAGTGGTTCGGCTTCGAGCTGCCACCGCCCCTGCTGCGCTACGCGACGCAGATGATCCACCAGGAGAGCCTGTTCTTCGTTCTGCCATTCTTCTTTATTACCACCACCTGGAACAGCGGCCAGCTGCTGTTCAGCGGCCTGTTGGCCTGCGCTGCGCTGGTTTCGATCATCGACCCGCTGTACTACCGCTGGCTGGCGCCCAAGCGCTGGTTGTTTCTGGCCTATCACACCCTGGCGCTGTTCGCCGTGCTGCTCACGGCGCTGCCGATTATTTTCAAGCTGAACACCCCGCAGAGTTACCAACTGGCGTTGGCAGCGGCGGTGCTGCTGTCCTTCCCTTCGCTGTTCGCGATCATCACCGTGCAGCGCTGGTGGCGCGGCCTGTTGCTGGTCGGCATGACCTTGGCGATTGGCGCGGGCGGCTGGCTGGCGCGCACCTGGGTGCCGCCGGCAACCCTGTGGCTGACCGAGGTGGCGGTAACCAGCGAATTCGATAACCAGAATCGCACGCCCGGCGAAAGCATCAAGGAACTGAGCGTGGCGCAGCTGCGCAGCCAGGGCCTGTTCGCCTACACCGCGATCAATGCTCCGCGCGGGCTGAATGAGCGGATTTATCACGTATGGCGCCGCGATGGCGGCGAAGTCGAGCGCATCGCCCTGAATATTCACGGTGGGCGCAAAGAAGGCTATCGCGCCTGGACCCACAAACAGAACTTCCCCACCGACGCCGTAGGCCGCTGGCAGGTGCAGGTGCTCACCGAAGCCGGGCAGATGATTGGCGTGCTGCGGTTTAAGGTGGTGGAGTAGCAGGCAGGGTGGCCTTGAGGAGCAAAGCGACGAAGCCCAACGCGGCTACAACGCTTCCGCGTGGTGGAATAACGTAGCTAACCCAATCTGAGATCTCGCGAGCTAGAGTCCTGCAAGGCAAAAACAGGCGAGGAAGCGGAATGTACTGTTGTACATGAGCATTCCGAGCCTGTTTTTAACGCCGCAGGGCCGACGCGCAGCAGATCGTTGCCGAACACTTAGCCGAAGAACCAGTAGCAGACGAAAATCGCCGCCACCACGCCAGCAAACTCGGCCAGCAGCGCGCAGCCCACGGCGTGGCGTACGCGCTGGATACCGACCGCGCCGAAGTACACGGCCAGCACATAGAAGGTGGTTTCCGTACTGCCCTGGATGGTCGCGGCGATCAGCGCAGCAAAGCTGTCCACGCCCTGGGTCTGCATGGTTTCAATCAACATGGCGCGCGCTGCACTGCCGGAGAACGGCTTGACCAACGCGGTGGGCAGCGCTTCGACAAAGCGCGTATCCCAACCGAACACCTCGACCAGCCAGCGAATGCCATCGAGGCCGAACTCCAGCGCGCCGGATGCTCGCAGTACGCCAATCGCACAGAGCATCGCCACCAGGTAGGGCAGCAAGCTTTTGGCCACGTCGAAGCCTTCTTTGGCACCTTCGACAAACTCCTCGTACACCGCGACCTTCTTCAGCGCGCCGAGCAGCAAAAACAGCATGATGATGCCGAACAAGGTGAGGTTGCCGGCCAGCGACGAGAGGGCCGCCAGCGCCGTGGCGGACATAGTGGCCAGCACGGCCATAAAGCTGCCGAGCAACAGCGCGCCGGGGATCAGGTACGCCAGCACCACCGGGTCCCACAGGCGCAGGCGCTGCATCAGCGCCACCGACAGCAGGCCGACCAGGGTCGAGGCACTGGTGGCCAACAAGATCGGCAGAAACACCAGAGTCGGGTCAGGTGCGCCTTGCTGGGCGCGGTACATAAAGATGGTCACCGGCAGCAGGGTCAACGACGAGGCGTTGAGCACCAGAAACAAGATCTGCGCGTTACTTGCCGTGGTGCTGCTGGGGTTGAGCGTTTGCAGGGCGCGCATGGCCTTGAGGCCAATCGGCGTGGCGGCGTTATCCAGGCCCAGACCATTGGCGGCGAAATTCATGGTGATCAGGCCGAGGGCCGGATGGCCGCGCGGTACTTCCGGCATCAGCCGCGCAAACAGCGGGCCGAGCGCCCGCGCCAGGGCATCGACCAGACCGGCTTTCTCGGCGATGCGCAGCAGCCCGAGCCAGAGGGTCAGGGTGCCGAACAACAGCACCATAACCTCGACCGAGAGCTTGGCCATGGTGAACAGGCTTTCGACCATCGCAGCAAACACCGCTGGATCGTCGCCCAACAACCAGCGCGACAGGCCGGCAAGCGCCGCCACCACGAAAAACCCCAGCCAAAGCCAATTGAGCATGCCATCTCTCCCCCAGATCAATGGGCGCGATGATAGCGCGGCTTAGTGAAGCTGGGGTGGGGTTAACCGGTAAGGCTCGCGTGAGCCGCGAGCCATACAACCACTAATACCAATTAGGGTCACTTCTCAGTTGCTCTTGCAACAACTTTTGAATGGCTTCATCCGGGTCGCCGAGCCAGCGCAGAGTGGCGTATTGGCTGGGTGCCTTGTCCGTCGGCAAACCGTCGGGCAGCTGCACGTAGAGGGCGTAGGCGTCCTCCTTGTCCCAGCTGAAGGCTACGTAGAGGCGCTGGTTAAAGCAGTTGTGCGTTTCACACAGCTGGCCAACCAGGTATTTGTCGCCGTCATCATCGAGGCCCTGCATGGGGCTGGCGGTGCCGCTGAGGTTCATCACCCAGTCAGGCAGACGGATTTCCTCTTGCACCAACTCGCGCCAGCTTTGCTGATAAACAGGGTCGCTGGAGAACAGCTCATTGAGGCGGAATTGGCCATCGGTGTCCGCAGCCCAAGCCGCCGCACTGCCGCCCAGCAATAGGGCGGCAAGCAGCGTCTTGATGGTCATTGCAACGCCTTTATCCACGTGGACGACGGCCCATGATGAACGAGACGATAAACAGCACCAGAAACACCACGAAAAGAATTTTCGCGATACCTGCGGCGGTGCCCGCGATACCACCGAAGCCCAGAACTGCGGCGATGATGGCGATAATCAGAAAGGTAATGGCCCAACTCAGCATGGCGAAACTCCTTGGTTGCTCAGGTGTGCGCCGCAGCGCGGTAAACCCAGTGCGGCACAGGCCACACTGGGCAGGGCTTACTGCATGGACTGTTTCAGGGCGCGCATGCGGTCATGGTTGGCGCGCACTTTTGGCATTTCTGCAGTCAGCAGGGCCTGCAAGTCCGGCTCGGCGCCTTCCAGTGCATCCTCGAAGGCATGCAGGATACGGTCTTCAGCTTCTTCCAGCTGCGCCACGTAGGTGCCTTCGGTGTCGCTGACCAGGCTGGCTTTGGTGTCGGCGTAAACCTGACGCAGCTTGCCAACGAAAGTGCCGCCGCTGGCAGGCGTTTCCTGGTTGGCGGCAACTTTTACCGACAGTGCGCTGATCAGCTCGCTCTTGCTCTGCGACATGTCGCGGAACAGCACCTGCAGGCGCACATCTTTCACTTCATCGTGGGCGTGCTGGTAAAAGCGCTGGCCGTCACGGGTAATTTCGATCAGTTCGTTGAGCTGTTCGATGGTGTCAGTCATGGTGGTTCTCCTGTGAGTTGTAGCGGCTGCTAAGGCAGCCTCAGACAACAGGTAGCGACCGGTATGGTCGCTGCCCGGATGGATCAGCTGGCTACGCGCAGCGCATCGGCGTCGACGCCGCGCACACCACGGATGTTGCGTGCGGTCTCAACGGCCAGTTGCTTCTCAGCGTTGCTCATTACGCTGCCGCTGAGGCGGACCATGCCTTTCTGGGTGTCGACCGAAATATCCAGACCGTCGAGGTTGCGGCTGTAGATAAAGCTCGATTTTCACCTTGCTGGTGATCCAGGCATCGCTGATCGCCACAGCGGTGTCATCGGCCGCGTTCTGCGTCTTGGCAGCGACGCTGTCAGTGGCGCTGACGATCAGCTGGTTGTTCACTTCACGCACGCCATCGGTGTTAGCCGCCAAACGACCAGCAAGCTCCTTGGCTTCGGCGGTCTGCGCGCTACCGATCAGGCTGACTTTGCCGTTGACCGCGTTAACGTTGATGTCCAGACCTTCGGTATTGCTGTTCCACAGCAGCTGGGATTTAACCGTGGCCACTAGGGTCGCGTCGTCAAAACGCTGCGACAGGTTCGGCTCGGCACTGGCCTTGGCTTCAAAGGTCGGGTCGAGGGTCAGCTGGTTGTCGACCTTTTTCACCCCGTCAATACCCAGGGCAATTTGCTCGGCCAGGTCACGATCAACGTCGGTTTCAACCTTGCCGGTCAGCTTGGCGCTGCCGTTCTCCACATCCACATCAATGGTGAAGGGATTGAGGTGGCGGTTAAGAGCAAACGCGGTCCAGATCGAGCCTTCCTGGCGCGCCTCGCTCAGCTCACGGCTGGTATCGCCTTCGGCTGCATAGGCAGCGAAAGGAGCCAAGCCGATCAGGCCGGCGGTCGCAGTGGCCAGGGCCAGAGTTTTAAGTTGATGCATGGCAGTCTCTCCAAATAGATAACGATCAAGCAAGCAGCCGTTTGTCGCTGCCGATACAGATAGATCGCAAGCGCCATGCCAGCTTTCATGAACTCAATAAACCCATAAATATCAATAACTTATAGATAATCATCGAGCCTTCATACTTGCACCTTGCATGATCGCCGCAGAACGGCCGTGCAACTTGCACGACGCGCTGAGGACTAAGCCTGTGCACGCAGTAACTGTGTAGGGACAACAAGGAGATGGCTATGCACGCAAGCACAGAGGAACACAGCCTGGGCCGCATTCTGTTGGTGGATGACGAGACCGCCATCCTGCGCACCTTCCGCTATTGCCTGGAAGATCAGGGTTACCAGGTGAGTACCGCGAGCAGCGCGGAACAGGCCGATGCCCTGCTGCTGCGCCAGGTATTTGATCTGTGCTTTCTCGACCTACGCCTGGGCGCGGACGATGGCCTGGACGTGCTTGCGCAAATGCGCCTAAAGGCTCCTTGGATGCGGGTGGTGATCGTTACTGCACACTCGGCGGTAGACACTGCAGTGGATGCCATCCAGGCCGGGGCGGCGGACTATCTGGTCAAGCCCTGCAGCCCCGAGCAGCTGCGCCTGGCTGCGGCCAAACAACTGGAAGCACGCCAGCTGATCGAGCGCCTGGAGCGACTGGAAGGCTATGTGCGTAAGCCCGGTGACGGCCTCGACTCGCGGAGCCCGGCGCTGATGGCGGTGCTGCAAACAGCCAAACAGGTGGCCGACACCGATGCCAATATCCTGATTCTCGGCGAGTCCGGCACCGGCAAGGGCGAGCTGGCGCAGGCCATTCACCGCTGGAGCAAGCGCGCGAAAAAAGCCTGCATCACCATCAACTGCCCATCGCTAAGCGCCGAGCTGATGGAAAGCGAGCTGTTCGGGCATAACCGTGGGGCCTTTACCGGTGCCAGCGAAAGCACCCTGGGCCGAGTCAACCAGGCCGATGGCGGCAGCCTATTTCTCGACGAGATCGGCGACTTCCCCTTACCCCTGCAGCCCAAACTGCTGCGTTTTATTCAGGACAAACAATACGAACGCATTGGCGACCCGGTGACTCGCCAGGCCGATGTGCGAATTCTCGCGGCAACCAACCTCAACCTTGATGAAATGGTTCATCAAGGGCGCTTTCGCGAAGACCTGCTGTATCGCCTCAACGTCATCACCCTGACCATGCCGCCACTGCGCGAGCGCCGCGAGGACATCCTCGACCTGGCCGAGCGTTTTCTGGCGCGCTTTGTCGTCGAGTACGCACGGCCTGCGCGCAATTTCAGCGAGGCGGCGCGCGAAGCGCTGCTCGGTTACACCTGGCCAGGCAATATCCGTGAGCTGCGTAACGTGATCGAACGCGCCAGCATCATCTGCACCGAAGCGTTGGTGCAGGTCAGCCACCTGGGGCTGAACGCCCAAGCCAGCCACCACGCGCCACAGATCGGTGACCAGCTGAGCCTGGAGGCTCTGGAAAAAGCCCATATCAGCGCCGTGATGGCCAACAGCGAAAACCTCGACCAGGCGGCGAAAACCCTCGGCATTGATGCCTCGACCCTGTACCGCAAACGCAAGCAGCTCAGCCTGTGAACCTGCGCAGCCGGCTGTTTATCAGCAGCAGCGCACTGCTTACCGTCGCGCTGGCTGGCCTGCTGCTGGGCATGTTCAGCGTGCTGCAACTGACCCAGGTGCAGAGCCAGGCGATGACCCGTAACCTGCAGATCATCGACGCCGGCCTGGGCCTGCGCCAGGAGCTGGGCAAACAGGTGGTTATGCTGCTCGCCGAAGACCTCGACCGCGAGGCCCTGAAAGCCTCCGATCAGCAGTTCAAGCTCTGGCTGCAACAGGCCACCGACAGCGCCACCGATGACCGCGACCGCCAGGCGATTGCCGAAGTTGAACGGGCTTACGCCAGCTTCGATGACCTGCTGGCCAAACCCCTGACCGTGCGCCGCGAGCTGCTGCGCAATGACAGCTTTGGCCGCGCCATTGAAGCCCTGCGTGACCGCATCAACGCGGTGCAGGCGCACTACGTCGACGCTGCAACACACGAAGAAAGCCGCGCGCGGGAGCGCGCCTGGCTGATCGCCGGCCTGCTCGGGATGATCGGCCTGGCGGTGCTGGTGATCGGTTTTGTCACCGCACACAGCATCGCCCAACGCTTCGGCCAACCGATTGAGGCGCTGGCGCGGGCCGCCGACCAGATCGGCCAGGGGGATTTCCAGGTCACTCTGCCCTTGAGCCCGGAGGCCGAAATGTCTGCCCTGAGCCAGCGTTTCGGTCTGATGGCCGAGGCCCTGCGCGAGTTCAAGAACAGCGATGTCGAGGCCCTGCAAGCCGAGCAACAGCGCCTACAGGCGGTACTCGACAGCATCGACGACGGCCTGTTGATCTTCGATTGCGCCGGCCGGGTCGAGCACATCAACCCAGTGGCCCAGCGCCAACTGAGCTGGGGCGACGAGCAGCTGGGACAGACCCTGGATGTGGCCCTAAGTCGCGCCGATCTGGCCGAACAGCTGCACCGGGTGCTGCAGGGCGAAAGCCTGGACGAAGCTCTGGACGACCTACAGGTGCAGATCGACGGCGAAAACCGCTTGCTGGCCTACAGCCTGTCGGGGGTTAACCACAGCGAAGGGCGGTTTATGTGCGCGGTGATGGTGTTGCGTGATGTCACCGAGCAACGTGCCTTCGAGCGGGTACGCAGCGAGTTCGTATTGCGTGCCTCGCATGAGCTGCGCACCCCGGTGACCGGAATGTTGATGGCGTTCTCGCTGCTGCAGGAGCGTCTGCAGTTCAGCGCCGAAACCCGCGAGGCCGATCTACTCAATACCGTGGATGAGGAAATGCAGCGCCTGCTGCGCCTGATCAACGACCTACTGAATTTCTCGCGTTACCAGAACGGCCTGCAAACCCTGGAACTCTCCGTCTGCGCTATGGGCCCGTTGCTGCAACAGACCCAGCAACGCTTCAGCGCCCAGGCCGCCGAGCTGCAGATCAACCTCGCCTGCGAGGTACATGGCCAACTGCCGGACGTCGAAATCGATCCACTGCAGATCGAACGGGTGCTCGACAACCTGATTGGCAACGCCCTGCGCCACAGCCATCCCGGCGGGCAGATCCGTTTGCAGGCGCGGCAACAGGATGACCGGGTGGTGCTTAGCGTGGAGGATAATGGCGAGGGCATCCCCTTTCACCAGCAGACGCGCATTTTCGAGCCCTTTATTCAGGTCAGCCGCAAGAAAGGCGGCGCCGGCCTAGGCCTGGCGCTGTGCAAGGAGATCGTCCAACTGCATGGCGGGCAAATCGGCGTGCACTCACGCGTAGGCCAGGGTGCGCAGTTTTATGTCGCGCTGCCGGTCTGAATCGCTTATGCCGGGCGGTTAAGCACCACCAGCAGCGCCGCTGTCTCGGCATCCGGTTCGCCGTCATAACGCGCCGGGCGGTATTTCATCTGCAAGGCGGCGATCACATTGCGCGTAGCCTGGTCCAGCTCACCATGCCTGGGCACCGCGTAGCCTTGGCGCGCCAGCTGCTTCTGAAACCACTGCACGCTTGGCAGACTGGTGCTGAACAGCGCCTGCTGACGCGCCACGGCGGCGGCATCTGGCCAGGGCATTAGGCCGGCATCGGCCAGGCGCTTCCAGGGGAACAGCGGGCCGGGGTCAACCTTGCGCTGCGGCGCGACATCGCTGTGCGCGATGATGCTGCCGAGCGGCAATTGGTGGCGCTGCATGATGTCCTTGAGCAGCACGATCAGCGCATCAATCTGCGCTGGCGCGAAAGGCTGCCAGTAGCGGCCCTTGGGGGTGTCGTAGAAGCCCTGGTTGACCAGCTCGATACCAATCGACGTGCCATTGAGCCAGGTGCGCCCTTGCCACTGGCTGTCGCCGGCATGCCAGGCGCGGCGGTTTTCATCGACCAGGCGGTAGATGGTCGGCGGTGCTTCGCCGATCAGGTAATGGCTGCTGACCTCGGTCTCGGTCAGCAGTTGCAGCGAACGCGCCATATCGGTGGAGGTGTAGTGCAGCACGATGTACTGCACGCGGCTGTTTTGCCCGCTGGCGGTATGGCTGTCGTCGATGCGTAGACCGTTGCTGCAACCTGCCAGCAATAAAACCAGAAAACTTAGACACAGAACTTTCATGGGCTGATATGCAACACGCTTTGCAGGTTATCCAGCAGCATGTCGACGCTGAGCATGATCAATAACATGCCCATGAGTCGCTCCACTGCGGTCAACCCGCGAGGTCCGAGAAAACGCTGCAGCAACGAAGCCTGCAACAGAATAAATGCGGTCGCCGCCCAGGCCAGCAGCACGGCGGCGTAGAGTTCCCAGAGCGGCCCGTCATGGGTATTGCGCAGGGTCATCAACACCGCTAAAGCGGAAGGGCCGGCCACCGCCGGGGTGGCCAACGGCACCAGCATCGGTTCGCCATCCGGCACATCACCCAACACCCCTTGCGGGCCAGGGAAGATCAGGCGCATGGCGATCACGAACAGGATGATACCGCCGGCAATCGCGGTTGCCTCCCGCGACAGGCCCAGAGCGCTGAGCACTTTGTCACCAAAGGTAAGAAACAGCAGCAGCAGCGCCAAGGCGAACAACAGCTCGCGCGCGGCCACCCACAGACGGCGTTTGGCCGGCACGTTTTTCAGCGCGGCAATAAAGATGGCGATATTGCCGAAGGGGTCGGTGACCAGAAAGATCAACGCGGCGATGCCGAAAATTTCCATAGCTACTCCTCAACAGATCGGCAGAGTTTAGTGTCTATCGATATAGAAAACGCCTTTGGTCCAATAGAACCTCCACGCTGGTCCATTGCTTGGACGAGGCACGAATGGCAGTGCTAAGCTTAAAGCTGTACAAGCACTGACTTTGTACAACTTTGCCCCAACCGGGAGATCAACACCATGCGCGCATTGCTGTGGTTTAAACAGGATCTACGCCTTGATGACCACCCCGCGCTGCAAGCGGGCCTGACCGCCGCATGCCTGCTGCCGGTATATGTCCTGGACCCCGAGCTGCTGCAGCCCAACGAACGCGGCATGCGTCGTATGGGCGTACACCGTGCGCGCTTTCTCCTGGAAAGCCTGGTGGCACTGGAAGGCGAATTACGCCAGCGCGGCTCGCACCTGCTGGTGGTTATCGGCGCGGCGGAACAGGCAATTCCCCAGCTGGTCGCCCAGTTCAATCTGAACCAGGTGCTGACCCTGGAGGAAATCGCCCCGGACGAACGCGCCCAGGTGGTGCGCGTGGCCCGTCGTCTTGGCGACGTTGCGCTGCAGCAAGCCCCAGCCAACAACCTGCTGCGCACAGATGAACTGCCCTTCGCTGTCGAGCAATTGCCGCACGTATTCAGCCAATTCCGCAGCCTGGTGGAAGAAAGCCTGAAGGTGTTCCAGCCACGGCAAGCGCCTGACCGGTTACCGGGGCTGCCCGATGGCGCGCTGGCATTGATGCAACCGTTGCCGACACTGACCCTGCTGGGTCTGGGCGAACCGCTCAGCGTACCCGCCAGTGCTTTCCCCTTCTCAGGTGGCGAACCCGCTGCGCTGAGCCGGTTGCGGGACTACCTCTGGAAAACCCAAGGCGTGCGGCAGTACAAGGACACCCGCAACGGCATGATCGGCAGCGAGTACTCGTCGAAATTCTCGCCCTGGCTGGCCAACGGCAGCCTGTCCGCACGGCGTGTGGTAGCCGAATTGCGTCGGCATGAGGCGCAGTACAAACGCAACGATTCGACCCACTGGCTGTGGGTCGAAATGCTCTGGCGGGATTTCTTCCGCTGGACCCTCACACGCCACGGCAGCGCACTGTTCAAAGCCGGCGGCCTGAAAGCCACCGAGCGCGCGCCGCAACAATTGGATCAGCGTTTTCAGGACTGGGCGCACGGGCGCACAGGCATGCCGCTGATAGATGCCAATATGCGCGAACTGGCCGCCACCGGCTTTATGTCCAATCGCGGCCGTCAGGTGGTCGCCAGCTACCTGATCAATGATTTGCAGCAGGATTGGCGCCACGGCGCAGCCTGGTTCGAGGAACACCTGATCGATTACGACCCAGCCAGCAACTGGGGCAACTGGGCCTATTTAGCCGGCGTGGGCAACGATCCACGGCACAACCGGGTGTTCAATGCCCTGCGCCAGGCCCGTGAATACGACCCCGAGGCGCAGTACATCAGCCTTTGGCTACCGGAGCTGCGCGATGTGCCACAGGCGCTGCGGCATACACCTTTCCTGCTCGCCGGCGGGCATCTGCGCAGCCTCGGTTACCCACAACTGGAGAGCATTCCAGAGAGCTGGAAGCCTTATCTGCACGCCGTGGCCTGAGTCGGGCTCGCAGGCTGTTGAAAAACTACCTGCGTTGCCATCGCGGCGTTAAAAACAGTCTCAAAATGCTCATTTACAGCTCGTAAACTCCGCTTTTTCGCCTGTTTTTGCCTTGCGCTGGCTGCCTCGCCTACGTTTTTTAACGGCCTGCTAGCTTAGCTCCACTCGGTTACGCCCACCGCTCTTGGCGCGGTACAGCGCCTGATCAGCGCGCTCGAACACCTTGTCGCTGCCTTCCTCACCGGCAAAGGCGGTCAGGCCAGCCGACAGGGTGATGGTCACGCGCTCACCACGGAAGTGAAATGGGCACTGCTCGACGCCATCGAGCAGGGTTTGCAACAGTTGGTGACCGCCGTCCATGGGCGTTGAGGGAATCAACAGGACAAACTCCTCACCGCCAAAACGGGCAATAAAGTCAGTTTTACGCAAGCGCTTGGCCAGCTCGCCGGCAATGATCTTCAGCACTTTGTCGCCGGCCAGATGGCCGTAGCCATCATTAATCCGCTTGAAGTGATCAATATCCAGCACCGCCAGCAGCAACTCGCCGCCATAGCGCTTCCAGCGCGCCATCTCCAGCTCCAGGCGCTCGCCCCAACCGGCACGATTGGGCAGGCCTGTCAGCGGGTCAATCAGGGCTTTTTGCCGCTGTTCTTCGAGGTGATCGCGCAGGCCCTGCGTTTCCTGCTCCATATCGGCGACCTTTTGGGTCAGGTTTTGCAGACGCTGTGCTACTTCTTTCTCATGACCGTCGCGGTGTTTCTGGTGTGCGCTAACAGTACCGAGCAACCCTTCCAGGCGCGCCTCCAGTGACTGCTTGAGGGTCGGCAGATCGACCGCATCCTGCACGCTGGCCTGCAAGCCACTGACCTGCTCGCGCAGTTCCTGATTGAAGGTGCGCGCGCTTTCCACCGACTCGCTGTAGCCCTCATGGGCCTCACTGAGGGTGCCGAGAAACGCCGCCAGACGTTCGTTGAGCTGCTTCAGGTAAGTGGCAAATTCGCGCTGACCGCTGTCAGTAACGGCCAGCACCAGCACCGCCAGATCGTCCAGCACTGACACCAACTCGTACCAGTTCAGGCCACCCTGCACGCGCTGACGCAATGCCTCTCCCTGCGGCTGATGGCGTTCTGGCAGCTCCAGCTCAGCGAGCAGACCCATCAGGCTTTCGCCGATATGTGGGGCGACGGCGCTATAACCCGGCTCGGGGATTTCCGGCAGAGCGTAGGCTGGATCACCGGCACCCGGGATGGGGGCAGCAGCTGCAGGCGTCGCTGCGGGGCTGGGCGTTACTGGCGCTGCAGGCTGTGGCTCTGACGCCGAGCTTGGTGTGACAGGTGCTACAAACCCCGACGCATCATTGCTCGGGCTTACCGGCGCTTCAGCAGCCGGTGCTGTGGCTTCAGGCTGCGCGGCAACAGTCGGAGCAGGAGCTGCGGGCGGCATAGCGGCCTCCGCAGCATCGTTGCCAGCAGGGCTGCCGGGCACAGCCTCCTTGCCACCAAACAGCCGCTGCAAGAAACCCGGACGCGCGGGGCTAGCCTCACCCTCAAGCGCCGCCAGAGCCTGCTGCTGCAGACTGCTCAATTCACTGAGCAGCGCCGGCAGTTCGCGCGGCTGGCTGGCGCGCTCCTCGATGCGCTTGGCAAACTGCTTGAGCGCCTTGCGTACCTCGCGTGGCGGATCCAGCGCGAGCAGTTGGTCGGTCAGGCTGGTGACCCCGGAGATGTTCTGCTCGACGCGATCCTGACGGCGCTTTTCCGAGTCCAGCACGGCTTTTTCCAGGCGCGGAATAAGCGCCGACAGACCGGCATCGATATCGTCGCGACGCAGAATATCGCGCAGTTCCTGCATGCATTGGTCGACCGACTTGTCACTGCCCTCGGCGGCCAGCGAGCTGCGCACGAGGCCGCGTCTCAGCAGGTCGAGCCGGGCATCCCAGCTGCGTTCGAGCTTTTCTTGTTGTTCCAGGCTTTCCAGGTACTTGCTTTTCCAGCGCTGGGCATCGTCAGTCATGGTTGCTATCCACGTTTAAGGCTCAATCAGCATAGGCGTTGCCGGCCTATAGAGCGAAGTGGGTAAACGAATTTGTACGGCCACCGGCAGGTGATCAGAAATCGGCTGTGACAGCACTTCACAGCGCTCCAGCGGCAAGCCTGGGCTTAGCAAAATATGGTCAAGGCAGCGCTGCGGCCGCCAGCTGGGGAAGGTCGCCTCGATCTGCGGCGCCACCAGATCAAGATCGCGCAGCGGCGAATGCTGCAGCAGGTCATTGGCATGAGTGTTCATATCGCCCATCAATACCAAGTGCTGATAGCCACTCAGCAGTTCGCGGATATAGGCCAACTGACGGGTGCGAGTGCGCGCGCCAAGGGACAGGTGCATCATCACCACGGCAACCGCGTCCGGCCCTTCGCCCAGGCGCAGCAACATCGCGCCACGGCCGGGCGGGCCGGGCAACGGATGATCTTCCAGCAAACTGGGACGCAAACGGCTGAGCACGCCATTGCTGTGCTGCGCCAGGCGGCCAAGGTTGCGGTTGAGTTGCTGATACCAGTAAGGGAAGGCGCCGAGGTGGGCGAGGTGTTCGACCTGGTTGACGTAGCCCGAACGCAGGCTGCCGCCATCGACCTCCTGCAGCGCGACCAGGTCGAAGTCCCCGAGCAAGTCGCCAATCCGTTGCAGATTGCCGCTGCGCCCGGCATGCGGCAGCACATGCTGCCAGCTGCGCGTCAGGTAATGGTGGTAACGCTGGGTGCTGATACCGACCTGAATATTGAAGCTGAGCAGCCGCAGGCTGCCATTCTGCGGCCAGTCATGCGCTGGCACGCAACCGGGATTGACCCGTGGATCGCACAGGTCAATCGCTCGTCTGGCTGGCCAGCGCCTGAGCATTACGCGTTATCCGCGCACGCCGATTACTGCGCGGCGCGTTCTTTGGCGATCAGGTGATCAGCTACTTGCAGTGCTTGTTGCGGACCGCCCGAGCTGCTGATGTCGAAACGGTATTTGCCATTGACGATCATCACCGGCACGCCAGTGATCTGGTAAGCCATGGCCAGTTTCTTGGCTTTTTCCAGCTGACTCTTTACGCCGAAGGAGTTGTAGGTCTTGAGGAAGGCGTCCTTGTCGATACCTTCGGCCGCCAGGAAGTCGGCCATCTCTTCTGGGGTCGCGAGCTTCTTGCCCTGCACATGGATAGCGTCGAACACTGCAGCATGCACCTTGTGCTCGGCTTTCATCGCCTCAAGGGTGATAAATAGCTGGCCGTGGACGTTCCACATGCCGCCGAACATGGCTGGGATGCGCACAAAGTTGACATCGCTCGGCAGGGTATCGATCCACGGATTGATGGTTTCTTCAAACTGGTAGCAATGGCCACAGCCGTACCAGAACAGCTCCACCACTTCGATCTTGCCGGGCTTGGCAACCGCAACCGGGTTGTTCAGCTCAACATACTGCTTGCCCGCTTCAATCGGCTCGGCATGAGCGCTCAGGCCAAACAGGCTGGCGGTGACGAGAGTGGCACTGAGGATGAGGTTACGCATGCGTTACTCCTTGGCTATAGACGGTGCGTGATGACGAACCGAAGTTCGACCCGCGAAGCAAACTGGGGTTCCGTGCATTGTAGCGATGGCCACAACGAAAAAGGGTGGCCTGAGCCACCCTATTTTATTACGACATGTCGCGGTGTTAACCGATCAATGCAGACCCTGGATAAAGCTGGAGACCGCTTCGATATCCTTGTTGCTCAGCTTGGCGGCGATGGAACGCATGATCATGCTGTCGCCGTCATTGGTGCGGTTGCCTTCGCGGAAGTCAGTCAGCTGCTTGGCAATGTAGGTTGCGTGCTGGCCACCTAACTGCGGGTAACCAGCAGCATCCAAGCCAGCGCCGTTCGGCGAATGGCAGCCGATGCAGGCAGGCATGCCTTCAGCCAGTTTGCCGCCACGGAACAACTCGCCGCCACGCTCAAGCAGTTTCGGGTCGGCGGCGCCAACGCTCATCTGCTGACTGGCGTAGTAGGCCGATATATCCTCCAGATCTTGGTCGCTCATGTTATCCAGCAAGCCGGTCATTTCCACAATAGGACGTGCGCCAGACTTGATGTCATTTAGCTGCTTGAGCAAGTAACGCTCGCCTTGACCAGCCAGTTTCGGGAAGTTCGGCGCAGCGCTATTACCATCGGCAGCATGGCAAGCACCACACACAACAACCTTACCCTGACCGGTTTCAGCATTGCCTGCGGCATGTGCCAGACCGGTGATGCCCAGGGTCAACAGCAGACTCACGATTACTTTGTTCATCAGCTAATCCAATTTGCGGCTAAGAGAAAGAGTTTATAAGCCGGGCTTACTCGGTCATCAACTTGATGACCGCTTGGTAATCCTCGGCCGTGCAATCCATGCACAATCCGCGTGGCGGCATAGCGTTCAAGCCATTGGTAACGCTCAGTACCAGTGCATCCATGCCCTTGGCCAGGCGTGGCTCCCAGGCAGCTTTGTCGCCTTTCAGCGGCGCAGTCGGGATCGCCCCGTTATGACACACCCCACAAGACCGCGCGTAGACGGCTTCTGGGTCCTGCGCAGCCTGAGCACTTAACGACAGCATCAATACACTGGCTGCAATCAGCAAGTTTTTCATCAGATCAACCTCATCAGGGAGGGGAACGTACTGCTTTCTGTGGGCAGATGATCTAAATCGTTCCCGTGAACACTTATCCAACAGCGGTAGAAAGCGCACACAAAATCTGCGCCATTATATACTGGCGTCATTGAAACTGAAACGACGCAGCTTGCCGCACTACGCACCAACAAGCAGGCTGCGCGCAAATGTCGCAAGGGCATCGCGCCTGTAACGCCACCCTACGCTCGCCCTCACGGATACCCAGATGCAAGCCAAGAACCCCATTATCGGTCTGTGCCAACAGGCTACTTTCTTTATCAGCGCGGCCAAAGTTGACCAGTGCCCGGAAGATTTCGGCCATGAAGTGGCCTTTGCCGGGCGCTCCAACGCCGGTAAATCCAGCGCGCTGAACACCCTGACCCACGCCAGCCTGGCACGTACCTCGAAGACGCCAGGGCGCACTCAGCTGCTCAACTTCTTCAAACTCGACGAAGAGCGCCGCCTGGTCGACCTGCCGGGTTATGGCTACGCCAAGGTGCCGATCCCGCTGAAACTGCATTGGCAAAAACACCTGGAAGCCTACCTCGGCAGCCGTGAATGCCTGCGCGGGCTGATGTTGATGATGGATATCCGCAAGCCGCTGACCGAGTTCGATATCCTCATGCTCGATTGGTCCGCCGCCAGCGAAATGCCCATGCACATCCTGCTGACCAAGGCCGACAAGCTGGCTTTTGGTGCGGCGAAAACCACTTTGCTCAAGGTGCGCCAGGACATTCACCAGCGTTGGGGCGACCGCGTGAGCATCCAGCTGTTCTCCGCACCCAAGCGCATTGGCATCGAAGATGCCCAGGAAGTACTCGCACAGTGGATGCAACTGGGCGAGTTTGCCCTGCCGGATGACGAAGAAACCGACGCCTGATGAGCGCGCTCGTTGGCTGGCAGTCATAAAAAAACCCCGAAACCTCTTATGGGGGAGGGAAGTTTCGGGGTTCAACATCTGAACCGCTAGGGCGGGGTCCAGAATCTGCCAACACTTAACACAACAAAGGAGCATCGAATGGTTGTCTAGGCCATTCACAAACTCTGAGTGGCCAAGCCAAAGCAAAGTTCAGGCTTGCTACGGAATTAATTAGTTATAAGCAGAACCTTATTGATACTCATGCGCCTTTAGCGCCCGCCGCCTGGGCGCTGCAGCGAGGCTGCTGACAACAATCAATGGGCTTCATCCCAGTTATCGCCTACTCCCACTTCCACCAGCAGCGGCACATCCAGCGCAGCGGCGTCACCCATCAGCGGCTTGATCTGCTCGCGCACCTGCTCGACAAGATCCTCGCGCACCTCAAGCACCAGCTCATCGTGCACCTGCAGGATGACTTTGGCATCCAGGCCGGATTCGCTCAACCAGTTGTCCACCGTGACCATGGCGCGCTTGATGATGTCCGCTGCGGAGCCCTGCATCGGCGCGTTGATCGCGGTGCGTTCTGCGCCTTTGCGCAGCGCCTGGTTCTTTGCGTGGATATCCGGCAGATACAGGCGACGGCCAAACAGGGTTTCCACATAGCCTTGCTCGGACGCCTGCTCGCGGGTGCGCTCCATATAGGCCAGCACGCCGGGATAGCGGGCGAAGTACACATCGATATACGCCTGCGCCTGCTTGCGGTCACAGCCGATCTGCTTGGCCAGGCCAAAGGCGCTCATGCCGTAGATCAGACCGAAGTTAATCGCCTTGGCGCTGCGGCGCTGATCACCTGTGACCTCATCCAGCGGTACACCAAACACCTCGGCGGCCGTGGCTTTGTGCACATCGCGGCCGTGGCGGAAGGCATCCAGCAGGCTTTCGTCCTTGGCCAGATGGGCCATGATGCGCAGCTCGATCTGCGAATAGTCCGCCGCCAGCAGCTTGTAGCCCTTCGGCGCGACAAAGGCCTGGCGAATACGCCGGCCTTCGGCGGTGCGGATCGGGATGTTCTGCAAATTCGGGTCGGTGGACGACAAACGCCCGGTAGCGGCCACGGCCTGGTGATAGCTGGTGTGGATGCGTCCGGTGCGCGGGTTGATCTGCTCCGGCAGGCGGTCGGTGTAGGTGCTCTTGAGCTTGCTCAGGGTACGGTACTGCATCAGTACCTTGGGCAATTCGAAGTCCTGCTCGGCCAGTTCGGCGAGCACCGCTTCAGCCGTTGAGGCCTGACCCTTGGCGGTTTTACTGATCACCGGCAGGCCGAGTTTCTCGTAAAGAATCACGCCGAGCTGCTTGGGCGAAGCCAGATTGAATTCCTCCCCAGCAATCTCGAAGGCCTGACGCTCCAGGGCCACCAGTTTCTCACCCAGCTCGTTGCTTTGCAGGCCGAGCAAGTTGGCATCCACCAGCGCGCCCTGGCGCTCAATGCGCGCCAGCACCGGCACCAGCGGCATTTCGATTTCCTGCAGCACCTTAGCCAGGCTCGGTTCAGCCGACAGCTTGGCCCACAGGTGTTGATGCAAGCGCAGGGTTACGTCGGCATCTTCGGCGGCATAGGGCGCGGCCTGGGCCAGGTCGATCTGGTCGAAGGTCAGCTGCTTGGCGCCTTTGCCGGCGATGTCCTCGAAGCGGATATTGCTGTGGTCCAGGTACTTGAGCGCCAGGCTGTCCATATCGTGGCGGGTCGCGGTGGCATCCAACACATAGGATTCGAGCATGGTGTCAAAGGCCACACCCTGCACATGGATCGGCGTCGAGGCATTGGCGAGGATATTGATGTCGTACTTGGCGTGCTGACCGACCTTGGCTTTGTTCGGGTCTTCGAGAATCGGCTTTAGCGCCTTGAGCACCGTATCGCGATCAAGCTGAGTCGGCACGCCCATATAGGAGTGCGCGACCGGGATATAGGCCGCTTCGCCCGCTTTGACCGCAAAGGACAGGCCGACTAACTGGGCCTTTTGTGCGTCCAGGCCAGTGGTTTCAGTGTCGAAGGCGATTAGCTCGGCGTTGCGCAGCTTCTCCAGCCATTTGTCGAACTCTGCCTGATCGAGAATGCACAGGTAATCGCCCAGAGCCGCCGCCGTGGGCTGCTCAGTAGCTGGCGCTTCGACTGTCGGCGCTTCAACGGCCTGTGCAGCGGCAGCATTAGCACTGGGGGCCAAGGCAAATAGATCATCGCCAGGCGCTGCGACAGAAGCCTTCGCCACCGGGGCTGGATTGCTGCGCAGCAGTTCATCGCGCCAGGTTTTGAATTCCAGCTCGGCGTACAGCTCGACCAGTGCAGCTACGTCCATCTCGCCCGGGTGCAGCGACTCGATGGCGATATTCAGCGGCACATCCAGTTTGATGGTCGCCAGGGCGTAGGACAGATACGCCATGTCCTTATGTTCGACGAGTTTGGCCGGCAGGGTCTTGGCGCCACGGATCGGCAGTTCCGGCACTTTATCGAGGTTGGCGTAGAGCACATCCAGGCCGCCACCGACCCCGACCAGCAGGCCCAACGCAGTCTTTTCGCCGACGCCCGGCACGCCAGGTATGTTGTCGACCTTGTCGCCCATCAGCGCCAGGTAATCGATGATCAGCTCAGGACCGACCCCGAATTTCGCTTTCACGCCATCGATGTCGTAGACGCTACCGGTCATGGTGTTGACCAGCGTAACGTGCGGGCAAACCAGCTGGGCCATGTCCTTGTCACCGGTGGAGATCACCACATCGCGCCCCTCGGCCGCGCATTGACGGGCCAGGGTGCCGATTACGTCATCGGCCTCAACGCCCTCGACGCACAGCAGCGGATAACCCATGGCTTTGACGCTGGCATGCAGCGGCTCGACCTGTACGCGCAGCTCATCAGGCATCGACGGACGATTAGCCTTGTAGTCAGCGAACATTTCGTCGCGAAAAGTCCCGCCCTTGGCGTCGAATACAACGGCAAACGGGCTTTTCGGGTACTGCTTGCGCAGGCTCTTAAGCATGTTCAGCACGCCCTTCACCGCACCGGTGGGCAAGCCCTTGGAGGTGGTCAGCGGCGGCAGCGCGTGGAAGGCACGGTAAAGGTAAGACGAACCGTCAACCAGAACGAGAGGGGCTTGGCTCATGAGCAGGATCAACCTTTTCGGCGGGGGCGGCGGTAGAATGGCCGCACCATTGGAATCAAAGGGACAAGGTTATCATGCGCGCACTCAATCGCCTGTTGCTCGCCAGCCTGCTGGCATTCACCACCCTGGTCGCCCACGCCGAAGACCCGGTTTCGGCCGACCCGGACGTAACCATTCGCCAGGACGGCGATAAGACCATCCATGAATACCGGGTCAACGGTTTTCTCTACGCGGTCAAGGTCATCCCCAAAGGCGGTAAACCGTACTTTCTGGTACGCGCCGATGGCAGCGATGGCAACTTCGTCCGTTCGGACAGCCCGGATATGTTGATTCCGGCCTGGGAAATTTTCAGCTGGTAAGAAGGCAGTTCTGTAATGTCGGTGTTTACCCCGCTTGAGCGCCACGAGCTCGAGGTGTTTCTCGCCCCCTATGGCCTGGGTCGTTTGCGCGACTTCCAGGGCATTGCTGCGGGCAGCGAGAACAGCAATTTCTTCGTCAGCCTGGAACAGGGCGAATTCGTTCTGACCCTGATCGAGCGCGGCCCAAGTGCCGACCTGCCGTTCTTTATCGAACTGCTCGACGTGCTGCACGACGCCGGCCTGCCGGTGCCGTACGCCCTGCGCACGGTCAGCGGCGAGGCGCTGCGCAGCCTGGCGCAAAAGCCGGCGCTGCTCCAGCCGCGCCTGGCCGGCAAGCATGTACACGAAGCCAATCCGCATCACTGCCAGGAAGTCGGCGCACTGCTGGCGCGCATCCACCTGGCCACGCACAATCAGCCGCTGCCGCGCAAGAGTGATCGGGGTCTGGATTGGATGCTCGCCGAAGGACCGAGCCTAGCCTTGCAGCTGCCCCCTGATCAGTTGCCCCTGCTACGCGACGCGCTGGCGGAAATCCACACACTCAAACCGCGCATCCTCGCCTTGTCGCAGGCCAACCTGCATGCCGATCTGTTCCGCGACAACGTACTGTTCGACGGCAACCACCTGGCCGGGGTGATCGACTTCTACAACGCCTGCTCGGGACCGATGCTCTATGACCTGGCGATTGCCCTGAACGACTGGTGCTCTTGTGCCGATGGCAGCCTGGACAGCAAACGCGCGCAAGCGCTGCTCGGCGCCTATGCCGGGCTGCGGCCATTTACGGCGGCAGAAGCCGAGCTATGGCCGGCCATGCTGCGCATCGCGTGTGTGCGCTTCTGGTTGTCACGCCTGATCGCCGCCGAGTCCTTCGCCGGGCAAGAAGTGCTGATCCATGACCCAGCGGAATTCCAACGACGCCTGGCGCAACGCCAGCAGGTCGATTTGGCGCTGCCATTTGCGTTCTAAAAAGTGCTGATGCGTAGGTTGGGCTAAGCGGAGCGAAGCCCAACAATCCCAAGAGCCCACTATCGCTGGGCTTTGCTGCTGCGCAGCTCAACCCGACCTACAGCGCCTCCAGACATCCAGCCAGCTCACCCGCCAGGTTTTCCAGCAAGGCCTCATAGCCGTTTGCATCCACCGGCAAAGCGCCGCCCATGGTGTCCAGCTCAGCCAGGGTGACCGGCAGGCCGGCGGTCAGGGTTTGCGCCAGGCGTGGGCGAAATGGCGGCTCACTGAAAACGCAGGTCGGCCCGGCGTGTTGCAGGCGCTCGCGCATGGCGGCGACATGCTGGGCGCCGGGCTGCACCTCGCCGAGCACGCTGAACACGCCGGCGTGTTTGAGGCCATAGGCGGCCTCGAAGTAGTCATACGCTTCGTGGAAAACGAAGTAGGGCTTGCCAGCCAGACCGTTCAGACGGGTTTTCAAACGTTGATCCAGCGCATCCAGACGCTGGCCGAACGCCTCGGTATTGGCCTGATAACGCGCGGCATTGGCCGGGTCGGCCTGCGCCAGATCGGCGGCGATCTTGCCAGCAATTACCCGGGCATTGGCCGGTAGTAACCAGAGATGGGCATCCAGGCTGCCGGGGCGGTGCGCATGGTCATGCTGGTCGGCGTCGGCGTCGGCGTCGGCGTCGGCGTCGGCGTCGGCGTCGGCGTCGGCGTGATCATCCTGATGCTCGGCGTGTTGCCCTTCGCTCTCGCCAAAATGACGCAGGGACATACCCGGCACATCCTGCACCGCCACGCTGGGTTTATCACGGCCAGCCAGCACGCGCGGCAGGAAGCTCTCCAGATCCGCGCCAATCCAATACAGCAGGTCGGCGTCACGCACGCGGCGAACATCGGAGGGGCGCAGCGCATAGTGGTGCGGCGAAGCGCCCGGCGGCAACAGCACATCGGGCTGGCCAACACCGTCCTGCACGGCAGCGGCAATCAGCTGCAGCGGCTTGATGCTGGTCAGCACGCGCAGCTGGGTTTGAGACTGGGCCTGGACCGCGAAACTCAGGGAAAAACTGATCAACAACAGGCCTAAAGCCGGAAAAAGACGCAACACGGGGAGCACTCAAGCGGGAAGGAACGGGTAATATAATAACGTCTCTTAACTTATTCGTCGTTGCCCATGACTCAAGCACCGCTGGCCTCACGCCCACACGACCATTCCCGCTGCGTCAGCCATGCCCTGGCCGAGGCGGAAAGCATCTGCACGCGCCAAGGGCTGCGCCTGACTACCTTGCGCAAACGCGTGCTGGAGCTGGTCTGGGCCAGCCACAAGCCGCTGGGCGCCTATGACATCCTCGGCGTATTAAGTGATGCAGACGGCCGCCGCGCCGCGCCGCCGACGGTATACCGAGCGCTGGATTTCCTCCTGGAAAACGGCCTGGTGCACCGCATCGCCTCCCTCAACGCCTTTGTCGGTTGTAGCCATCCGGAACACGCCCACCAGGGTCAGTTTCTGATCTGCCGAGGCTGCAATGCAGCCATCGAGTTGGAACAGGCAACGATCAGCGACGCCATTATCAACAGCGCGACCGATGTCGGCTTCGCCGTGGAAAGCCAGACAGTGGAAGTGGTCGGCCTCTGTGCAGGCTGCCAGGAGCCTGCATGAGCGACGCCCTGATCCGTCTCGCTGGAGTGGGCGTGACTTTCGCCGGGCAGAGCGTGCTGCAGGATGTGCAGCTGAGCGTAAAACCCGGCGAAATCGTCACCCTGATTGGCCCCAACGGCGCCGGCAAAACCACCCTGGTGCGCGCCGTACTTGGTCTGCTCAAGCCTGATACAGGCAGCGTCTGGCGCAAGCCCAAACTGCGCGTCGGCTATATGCCGCAGAAGCTGCATGTGGATGCCACCCTGCCGCTCTCGGTCCTGCGTTTTCTGCGCTTGGTGCCGGGCGTTACGCGCAGCGATGTGCAGGCAGCGCTGGCAGAAGTCGGCGCCGAACAGGTGATCGATAGCCCACTGCAAAGCATCTCTGGCGGCGAACTACAGCGCGTGCTGCTGGCCCGCGCCCTGCTGCGCAAGCCGGAACTGCTGGTGCTGGATGAGCCGGTGCAAGGCGTAGATGTTGCCGGCCAGGCCGAGCTGTATCGGCTGATCACCCAACTGCGCGACCGTCATGGTTGCGGCGTGCTGATGGTGTCCCACGACCTGCACCTGGTGATGAGCACCACCGACCAGGTGGTCTGCCTCAATCGCCATGTCTGCTGCTCCGGGCATCCGGAGCAGGTCAGTTTCGACCCGGCCTTTGTCGAGCTGTTCGGCGAGGACGCCAAGAGCCTGGCGATCTACACCCACCACCATGACCACGCTCACGACCTGCACGGCGCGGTGGTCAGCGAAGCCGCTGCCGGCCTGAGCATCAAAGGCCCAGTAAAACCGCATATCCACGGAGATGGCTGCAAGCATGGCTGATTTTCTGCTCAACGCCCTGCTCGCCGGCCTCGCCCTGGCGCTGGTTGCCGGCCCACTGGGCTCCTTTGTGGTGTGGCGGCGCATGGCCTATTTCGGCGATACCCTGTCACATGCAGCGCTGCTAGGCGTCGCCCTCGGTCTGATGCTCGACGTCAGCCCAACCCTCGCGGTAACCGTCGGCTGCGTGCTGCTGGCCGTGCTGCTGGTGACCCTACAAAGCCGCCAGCCGCTGGCTTCGGACACCCTGCTCGGCATCCTCGCCCACAGCACTTTGTCCCTGGGCCTGGTGGTGCTGAGCTTTATGCGGGATGTGCGCATCGACCTGATGGGTTACCTGTTCGGCGACTTGCTGGCCGTCGGCCCCACTGATCTGGCCTGGATCATCGGCGGCAGCGCGCTGGTGCTGGTGCTGCTGGCCCTGCTGTGGCGGCCGCTGCTGGCGATTACCGTGCATGAGGAACTGGCCAAGGTCGAAGGCCTGCCGGTGGCGGCGATTCGCCTGAGCCTGATGTTGTTGATCGCCGTGGTAATCGCCGTGGCGATGAAAATCGTCGGCGTGCTGCTGATCACCTCCCTGCTGATCATTCCCGCCGCTGCCGCCCAGCGCCATGCGCGCACCCCGGAACAGATGGCCTTCGGCGCCAGCCTGCTGGGCATCGTCGCGGTGTGCGGCGGGCTGAGCCTGTCCTGGTTTCAGGACACCCCGGCCGGGCCGTCCATCGTGGTCAGCGCAGCCACACTGTTTTTACTGAGTTTTGCCCTGCCACGGCGCACCGCCTGAAACCTGCGGTTAAACGGCTTCTCGTATGTGGGTTAGGCGCTTGTTACAAGCTAGATGGCCTGTGCGATTTGGCGTTGCGCCGTAACCCACCATCGGCGCAACACGGGAGATCGCCTGGTGGGTTACGCGAAGCGCCAAAGGGGCGGTGCCTGGAAGTACGGGGCATGGCGTTGCTAACCCACCCGGAGCCTGCCACGGCGCACAGCCTGAAAGATTGGTTGTGTCAGGCAGCGCAGTGTAAACTTGCGCGTTTTTTGCACAATTCGAGACGCGCAGTAATGAAAACGTCGGCTTTTCGTAATTTTTTGCCATTTCTGGTTCTGCTGCTCGCTGGCTGCCAAAGCGCACCGCCGCAGCCGGCCAACCTGCCGGTGGATGATCTGGTCAGCGCCTTTCGCCAGCTTGATCAAAGCCTTGCCAGCGGCGACCTGAGCAACGCTGAAAGCCAGCTCGGCAGCCTGCAGCAACGCGCTGCCGGTGATACGCGCCTTGAGCACTACCAGCGCCAGCTCGCCGAAGCCCATCTGCACCAAGGCCAGAAAGCCCTGCAGGCCGGCGATCTGGACAACGCCACCAAAGCCCTGAGCCGCGCTCGCAGCCTGATGCCGCAAGCACCGGCGCTGACCACCGGCCTGGATGGCGCCATCGCCCAAGCCCGCGAAGCCAAACTGGCCGCCGCCGAACAGCAGCGCCGTGCGACTGAACAGGCCGATGCCCGCGCCGAAGCCGCACGCCTGGAACAGGCGCGCCAGTTGCGTCTGGCTGCAGAACGTCAGGCCGCCGCGATTCAGGCCACTCAGCTGCCGAATACCCCGCCAGCCAAAGCGCCTGCACCGGCCAAACCGCAGGCTCGGCTGATCGACCCCGCCGCCTTCAGCAGCGTGATCGCCATGCCAATGCTGGATAACCTGGACAACGAGCGCCTGCGCAGCCTGCTCGACGGCGTTGCGGCGGATATGGTCGCGTTCAATTGCGCGGTGCGTATTGAAGTACGTCAGGCCAAGGATTTCCCCTGGGTCGCGTCCCTGCTCAATGCGCGGATCAAGCGCCTGGACCCGAGTTTCAGCCCGCGCATAAGCCAGGTGATCAAACCCGCTCAGGTGCCGCAGCTGGTGCTCAGCCCGCAGCGTTAAACGCGCGGCGCGGCGACCACGACCGGGCTTGCCCGGTCGTTTGCATTAGTGCTGGCTACACTGCCCAGAACAGCCAGACAGCTAATGCAATTTGGCTATAACCATAGGTCTACAAAGATTTTTGCGACCTAACCAGCGCCGGGTAGACTAGCCGCCGTTTCGGCCTACCCGGCAGCCCGAAAACCCAAAAGGTTTATCCCGTGATCAACTTTCACCAGGTCCACAAGGCGTATCGCGTCAGTGGTCAGGACATCCCCGCGTTGCAACCGAGCGATCTGCAGATTGCCCGGGGCGAAGTGTTCGGCATCATCGGTCACTCCGGCGCCGGCAAAAGCACCCTGCTGCGCCTGATCAACCGCCTGGAAGAGCCTTCCGGCGGACGCATCGAGATCGACGGTGAAGACGTCACTGCACTCGACGCCAATGGCCTGCGCCGCTTCCGTCAGCAGGTCGGGATGATCTTCCAGCACTTCAACCTGCTGTCATCCAAGACCGTCGCCGACAACGTCGCCCTGCCGCTGAAGCTTGCCGGTGAGTTGCCGCGCAGCGCGATCAATACCCGCGTCACCGAGTTACTGGCCCGCGTCGGCCTGCAGGACCACGCTAACAAGTACCCGGCGCAGCTCTCTGGCGGGCAGAAACAACGCGTCGGCATCGCCCGCGCCCTGGCCACCGAGCCGAAAATCCTACTGTGCGACGAGGCCACCAGCGCCCTCGACCCGCAAACCACCGCCTCGGTGTTGCAGCTTCTGGCCGAGATCAACCGCGAGCTGAACCTGACCATCGTGCTGATCACCCACGAGATGGATGTGATTCGCCGCGTCTGCGACCGCGTGGCGGTAATGGATGCCGGCGTGATCGTCGAGTCCGGCACTGTGGCCGAGGTGTTTCTGCACCCGCAGCACGCCACCACTAAACGCTTTGTGCAGGAAGCCGAGCAGATCGACGAGAACGAACAGCGCGATGACTTTGCCCACGTCGCCGGGCGCATCCTGCGCCTGACCTTCCAGGGCCAGGCCACCTATGCGCCGCTGCTGGGCACCGTGGCCCGCGAGACTGGGGTGGATTACAGCATCCTCGCCGGGCGCATCGACCGTATCAAGGACACCCCCTACGGCCAGTTGACCCTGGCCCTGACCGGCGGCGATCTGGACGCCGCGCTGGCGCGCTTTGAAGCCGCCGACGTGCATCTGGAGGTGCTGCGCTAATGGACGCCCTACTGACTCGTTTGTTACCCAACGTTGATTGGGCGGAAATCGGTTACGCCAGCCTGGACACCCTGAGCATGCTCGGCGGCTCCATGCTATTTACCGTGCTGCTCGGCCTGCCGTTGGGCGTGCTGCTATTCCTTACCAGCCCACGGCAAATGTTCGAACAGAAGGCCTTCTACGGCTTTCTCTCGCTGCTGGTAAATATCCTGCGTTCGGTGCCATTCGTGATCCTGCTGATCGTGATGATCCCTTTCACGGTGATCGTCACCGGCACCTCGCTGGGCGTCGCCGGCGCCATTCCGCCGCTGGTAGTCGGGGCCACGCCATTCTTCGCACGCCTGGTGGAAACCGCGCTGCGGGAAGTTGATCGCGGCATTATCGAGGCGACCCAGGCGATGGGGGCAACCACCCGGCAGATCGTGGTCAATGCGCTGCTACCCGAGGCGCTGCCCGGCATCATCGCGGCCATAACCGTGACCGCCATTACCCTAGTGTCCTACACCGCCATGAGCGGCCTGATCGGCGGCGGCGGCCTGGGTGATCTCGCGGTGCGTTATGGCTATCAGCGTTATCAACCGGACGTAATGGCGGTGACGGTGATCCTGCTGTTGGTGCTGGTACAGATTCTACAAACCGTCGGCGACAAGCTGGTGGTGCACTTCTCCAGAAAATAAGCATTTTTTGTAGGAGCCCGCTTGCTGGCGATTTTCAGCACAACAGATCGCTAGCAAGCTGACTCCTACCCTGACATATCGCGGCGACCCACCGCCTCAAACCAATCCCACAAGGAGCTTTACGATGAAAAAACTAATCGCTGCATTCGCTGCCCTGGCAGCCTTTTCTGCCCAGGCCGAAAGCCTGAGCGTCGCCGCCACTGCCGTACCGCACGCGGAAATCCTCGAATTTGTTAAGCCGGCTCTGGCCAAAGAAGGCGTTGAGCTGAACATCAAGGTCTTCACCGACTACGTGCAGCCGAACGTACAAGTTGCCGAACAGCGCCTGGATGCCAACTTCTTCCAGCACCAGCCTTACCTGGACGAATTCAACAAGAGCCGTGGCACCGAACTGGTGAGCGTTGCCGGCGTGCACGTCGAGCCTTTCGGCGCCTACTCCAGCCAGCACAAAGCTCTAGCCGACCTGCCGCAAGGCGCCAACGTGGTGATCCCGAATGACGCCACCAACGGCGGCCGCGCCCTGTTGCTGTTGCAGAAGGCCGGGCTTATCACCCTGAAGCCGGAAGCCGGGATCCTCGCCACGCCGAAAGACATCGTCGAGAATCCGAAAACCATCAAGGTGCGTGAGCTGGAAG
This sequence comes from Pseudomonas sp. C7.1, assembly GCF_056312395.1. Taxonomy (NCBI): domain Bacteria; kingdom Pseudomonadati; phylum Pseudomonadota; class Gammaproteobacteria; order Pseudomonadales; family Pseudomonadaceae; genus Pseudomonas; species Pseudomonas sp. C7.1. The sequence goes on from NZ_JBWDTL010000003.1 coordinate 3,630,214, forward strand.
CGGCTACTCTGCCGCGCGTGCTGACCCAGGTCGACCTGGCGCTGATCAACACCAACTACGCCCTGGAAGCCAAGCTCAACCCGACCAAGGATGCGCTGATCATCGAGGGCAACGACTCGCCGTACGTCAACATCCTGGTCGCGCGTGCCGACAACCAGGACAACGCCGCCCTGCAAAAGCTGGTCAAGGCCCTGAACAGCGCCGAAGTGAAGGCCTTCATCGCTGAGAAGTATCAAGGCGCCGTAGTCCCAGCATTCTAAGACGCCGCGTTAGCTGCACCCTCTGTCAAACCCCGCCCCGTGCGGGGTTTGTCGTTTAGGGGGCCTTGCACAGGCACTCAAGCAGGCAGTCCAGGGCCGGCCGCGCTGGGCGCGGAGCAAGGGTCAGGGTAAAGAAGTAGATCCCGCCTGAACGGTAGCTACCCGGTATTCGGTCATGCGTTGCCATCAAGTCAATTCACCGCATTGAGCAGACCAGGCAGTTGCGCGGCCAACTTGGCGTTGTTGATCGGCGCGCGAATAAAGCCGCGCTGCTTGCCATCTGGGCCTATCAGCACCAGGTTGCCGCTGTGGTCGACGGTGTAGTTTTCCTTGCTGGTGTCGGCCGGGATAAACGGAATGCTGACGCCGTTGGCGAGCTTCTGGATGGTCGCTTCTTCGCCGGTCAGGCCGATAAAGCCGGCGTCGAAATAATCCAGGTACTTCTTCAACTGCTCCGGCGTGTCGCGATTGGGGTCAACCGTGACCAGTACGATGCGAAGCTTGGCCAGGGTTTCCGGCGGCAGCTGGCCCTGCAGCTGCCGCAGCTGGGCGAGTGTAGCCGGGCAGATGTCCGGGCAGAAGGTGTAACCGAAGAACAGCAAGCTCCACTGATCCTTGAGCTGATCAACCGCCACCGTCTGGCCATCCTGATTGGTCAGGCTCAGTTCCGGTAGGCTGCGGCTCTGTGGCAGCAGAACGATGCCGGCATCGAGCAGCACGGTCGGGTCACCCTGGCCCTTGCTGCTCAATACCTTGTTGACGGTCAGGCCCAACACCAGGGCAACGATAGCAACGAGAACAAAAACGGTGATCTGGTTTCGGGTCATGGCACCAACGATTACAGGTTTAACAGCAGAGTCTGGTCATTTAGAAGCGTCGCGAGCGACGGTTATGCAAGGCGAAAACAGCCGAGGAAGCGCAGTGTACGAGTTGTACATGAGCATTCCGAGGCTGATTTCAACGCAGCAGAACCGAGCGCAGTAGCTTCTACATAATCAGATAGTGATCGACCAGCAGGGCGATAAAAAGCGCGAAAAGATACCAGATGCTGTATTTGAAGGTGTTGATCGCCGCATGCGGTTTGCTGTCACGGTACAGCACCACCGCCCAGTACAGGAAGCGCCCACCCAGCAGCACAGCGCAGGCGAGATAGAGCAGCCCGCTCATATGGATGGCATACGGCAGTAGGGTTACGGCGAACATCACCAAGGTGTACAGCAGGATATGTACCTTGGTGTAGTGCTCACCGTGGGTCACCGGCAGCATGGGGATATCGGCCTTGGCGTACTCCTCCTTGCGGTGGATGGCCAAGGCCCAGAAGTGTGGCGGCGTCCAAGCGAAGATGATCAGTACCAGCAGCAGCGGTTCGGCGCTGATATGCCCGGTCACGGCGACCCAGCCGAGCAGCGGCGGCGCGGCGCCTGCCAGGCCGCCGATAACGATATTCTGCGGTGTGGCGCGCTTGAGAAAACCGGTGTACAGCACCGCATAGCCCAGCAGTGACGCAAGGGTCAGCCAGGCCGCCAGCTCGTTGGTGAAGGTCAGTAGCAGCGCCATCCCGGCCACCGCCAACAGCAGGGCAAAACCCAGCGCGGCAGTGGGCGAGATACGCCCTGAGGTGACCGGACGCTTGAGGGTGCGCGCCATGATCGAGTCAATGCGCCGGTCCACCACATGGTTGACCGCCGCCGCCGCACCGGCGCACAGGCCAATGCCGAGGTTGCCGAAGATCAGAATCTGCCAGGAAACCCCCGCTCGGGTGGCGAGGAACATGCCAACCAGTGAGGTGATCAGCATCAGCACCACGACCTTGGGTTTGGTCAGTTCCAGGTAATCACGCCAGCCGGCGTGGGCTTGGTGTTCGCGCGCTAGAGTAGCCATAGGGTCTCTCCTCGATTGTTCTTGTTATTTGCCGGGCAGCGCGGCAAAACCAGCCTGCGCGCTTGTCACCGGGGATGCCAGCCGTACGCGGCTGCGCAGCCGATAATTGATCAGCACCAGGGTCAGCAGCAGAGCGGCTCCGCCGATGTTATGCGCCACCGCCACCAGCAGCGGCAGATGAAACACCACGTTGCTGATGCCCAGGCTGATCTGCACAGCCAGCGCCAGCACCAGCAACCCGGCCAAGCGCGCCAGACCATGACGCTTGAGTTGCCAGGCCAACAGCAGCAGCACCAGGGTTACCAGCAGCGCGCCAATGCGGTGGGTCATATGAATGGCGGTGCGCGCGTCGCTGTCGAGCTGACCACCGAGGTAGTTGGGGCCAATATGCTGGGTCAGGTGAAAGCCATTGGCGAAGTCCATCGCTGGCCACCATTCGCCATGACAGGTCGGCAGATCGACGCAGGCCACCGCCGCATAGTTACTGCTGACCCAGCCACCGAGGGCTATCTGCCCGATAACCAGTAGCAAACCAAGTGCCGCCAGGCTGCGCAGTCGTGCGGGAATATTGGCCAGAACAGCCGCTTTGCCGGACAAGCGCAGCGTCAGTAAAAACAGCAGGCTGAGGGTGACGAAACCGCCGAGCAGGTGCGCCGTAACCACTTGTGGCCAGAGTTTCAGGGTCACCGTCCACATGCCGAAGGCCGCCTGCAGGGTCACCAGAGCAAGTAAGAACAGCGGCAGTTTCAGCGGCTGATTAACCTCGCTTCGGCGGCGCCACGCCTGCACCGCCAGACCGAGAATCACCAGCCCCAGGGCACCGGCAAAATAGCGGTGGATCATCTCGTACCAGCCCTTGGCGACCTCGACCGGAGCGTCAGGGAAGCGCGCTTCGGCCAGGGTCTGTTTGTGCTCGCTCATCGGTACGCCGATAAAGCCGTAGCAGCCGGGCCAGTCCGGACAACCGAGGCCGGCGTGGGTCAAGCGGGTATAGGCACCGAGCAGCACCACCACGACCGCCAACGCAGTGGCGAACAGGGCAAAACGGTAACCGGGCTTAGCCATCAAGAAGCTCCTTATTGATTCGTAGGACGGGTGCAGCCCATCACCGCGCCGATGGGTTTCACCCATCCTACGAGTCAGCCGATCTGCGAGATTTTCAGCAGATGCCGCAGATCATTGAGAATCGCCTTGCCCTTGCTGGTGGCGTCATAGCGCAGCACCAGATTGCCGCGCGGGTCGATAATCCACAGCTGCGCGCCGGAGGCGGAGCCGGCGGTCTTGCCGTAGGCCTCCGGCTGCAGCTGATAGCGCGCCAGCTGCGGATATTCGCGGCGCAGCTGGGCGTCATAGTCGTCGGCGATGGGCTGGACAGACGCCAGGCCATGGGCCGCGCGACTCACATCACGGTTTAGACCGATATGTACCTGGCGGGCGAGGAATATCAGCTCCTTGCAGGCGGCATCGCAGACATCCGGCACGGTCACCAGCAACTGCCAGCGCTGCTCATCGGCACCGACCACGCCGAGGTCGGCGCGGGTTTGCCCGGTGCCGATCAGTTCGCCGTGGTAGCTGCGGGTTTCCGGCACCCAGAAGCGCCACTGATACATGGCGCTGGCGAGGATCATCGGGCCGATCACCACGGCCAGAATCAGGATCAGTTGTAGCCGCCCACGGCGACGCTGGCTGGGCGACACGTCAGGCAAGGCATCAGGCAGAGCGGTGGCTGGGTTCATGGCGAGTCTCCCGCGCGTTATTAGATAGGCCTAAATAGATAAACAGGCAGAGCAAGGCCGCCGCCAGGGCGAACCATTGCACGGCATAACCAAGGTGTTTGTCGGGGCTCATGGCGATCACCGGCCAATCGCTCTGAAAGGACGCGGGGCCCGGCTCGAGGCGCACCTCATAATTTAGGCCACCGCGCCCCAGTTGCTGCCACAGGGCCTCCGGTTTGACCTCGCTGACCAGCCGCGGCCAACCGGTAGTTGCTTGCGCACCCTGCAGTTGAAAGGCTTCACCCAGTGGCACATACACTGTGGCCTGCAGGCGCAGCGGCGTATCCGGGGTGGCGAAGGTTGGCGTAATGCGCCGGTCCGGCCAGGGCAGCCAGCCGCGATTGAGCAGCAGCCAGAGGCCGCTGGCCTGATCATAGAAAGGTTGCAGCACCTCTACGCCGACTTTGCCGTCGCGGGTACGGTTGTCCAGCAACAGGGTATGCCGCGCATCAAAGAAGCCTTGCAGCTGCACACGCTGGTAAGCCGGGTTGGATTGCTGCTCCAGCGCATCAATGCTGATCGGCGCAGCCAGTTGCTGGGCCTGATGTACGGCCAACAGTTCACGCTTTTCTTCGGCTCGCGCCAACTGCCAGAAGCCCAGAGCGATCAGGCAGGGAAACAACAACAGCACCAGTACGCTAGGCAGCCAGCCAGGACGGAAGGCGCTCATCGCGACCTCCCTAAAGCCCTGTACAAGCTGGCTATACTGCAGCTGAAGCACATTTCCCTTCCCCCGAAGTTCCGCTTGGGAGTCACGCATGCTCAAAGCCGCGATCGTCCTGTTACTACTGGCTACTCTGGTCAGCCTATTCAGTGGCCTGTTCTTTCTGGTCAAGCACGAAGGTAAAACCTCCCGGGTGGCCAACGCGCTGACTGTGCGCGTGAGCCTTACCGCCCTGACCGTTGCCCTTATTACCTGGGGCTTCTACAGCGGCCAACTGGTCTCGCACGTCACCTGGTAAGTTTCGTCAGATCACATAAACGAAGACGAACAGTCCAATCCACACCACATCAACAAAGTGCCAATACCAGGCTGCCGCCTCGAAACCGAAATGCTGCTCGGGGCTGAAATGCCCGCGAATAACCCGAATCAGCATAATGCTCAACATCAGTGCGCCCAGGGTTACGTGAGCGCCGTGAAAGCCGGTGAGCATAAAGAAGGTCGCGCCATAGATACCCGAGCCGAGGGTCAGGCCCAATTCGCTGTAGGCGTGGATATATTCCTCGACTTGCAGCACCAGAAAAGCGATGCCGAGAATCACCGTCAGCGCCAACCATAGAGTCAGCGGTTTGCGGTGGTTCTTACGCAGCGCGTGGTGGGCGAAGGTCAGGGTGAAGCTGGAAGTGACCAGCAAAATGGTGTTGATCAGCGGCAAGCCCCAAGCGCTGATCACACCGCTGGGGGCAGGAAATAGCTTGGGATCAGGGGTATTGAGCAGCGGCCAGGTGTATTCGAACCCCGGCCAGAGCATGTTGCTCACCCCTTTGTCGCCCTCACCGCCCAGCCAAGGGCCCGCCCAGGTACGCACGTAGAACAGTACGCCGAAAAACGCGGCGAAGAACATCACCTCGGAGAAGATAAACCAGCTCATGCCCCAGCGAAACGAGCGGTCCATCTGCGGGCTGTACATGCCGGAGCGGCTTTCCTTGATCACATTGCCGAACCAGCCGAACAGCATATAGGCGAGAAACAGGCCGCCGATAAAGAAGATCAGCGGGCCGTTGGAGTCGGCGCGATCAGCCTTCATATCATTGAACCAGGTGCCCACGCCGTACACCGAAAACAGCATGCCCAGGGTGGCGATGATCGGCCACTTGCTCTGGGCCGGGACGTAATAATTTTCGTGAGTTTCGTGACTCGACATTTATTGTTCTCCTTATGGAGTCGCCCGGATAAGGGTCGCTTGCGCCACCGCCGGTTTGCGCGCGGTGACATCAAACAAGGTGTAAGCCAGGGTCAGGTGGCGAACATCGGCCGGTAAGTCTCTATCGACGATAAAGCGCACTGGCATTTCGATGCGCTCACCGGGTTGCAGTACCTGCTGGGTAAAGCAGAAGCATTCGGTTTTGTGAAAGTAGGCAGCCGCCTTGGACGGCGCCACGCTAGGGATAGCCTGAGCGGTCATCGGTTTGTCCGTGGGGTTGTAGGCCACATAGACCATCTCGGTGCTCTGGCCGGGATGGACCGTCAGCTCATCGGCCAGCGGGCGAAATTCCCAGACCATCTCGGCTGAGTTGGTGGCAAGAAACTGCACCCGCACCTGACGCGATTCATCCGTACTTTGCAGCCCCGCCTCATAGGCACCGGCGGTTTTACCGTTGATGCCGAAGGCCTGGCACATCACGTCATAGATCGGCACCAGAGCGAAGCCGAAGCCAAACATGCCAACCACCACCAGTAGCAGGCGGATAACCAGGCGGCGGGTCGACAGGGCTTCGCTCATCGGTCGGCTCCCTATTTCACGTCAGGTGGCGTGGTGAAGGTGTGATACGGGGCGGGTGAAGGCACCGTCCACTCCAACCCCTCAGCCCCATCCCAGGGTTTGGCCGGGGCCGGTTTGCCACCACGGATGCACTTGATGACGATAAACAAGAACAGCAACTGGGTGGCGCCGAACATAAAGGCGCCGATGCTCGACACCATATTGAAGTTGGCGAACATCATGTTGTAGTCCGGGATACGCCGTGGCATGCCGGCCAGGCCGACAAAGTGCATCGGGAAAAACGCCAGGTTCATGCCGATGAAACTCATCCAGAAATGCAGCTTACCGAGGGTTTCGTCGTACATATGCCCGGTCCACTTCGGCAGCCAGTAGTAGGCCGAGGCGAAGATGCCGAAGATCGCCCCAGGCACCAGCACGTAGTGGAAGTGCGCCACCACGAAGTAGGTGTCGTGGTACTGGAAGTCCGCCGGGGCGATGGCCAGCATCAGCCCGGAGAAACCGCCGATGGTGAACAAGATGACGAAGGCCACGGAGAACAACATCGGCGTTTCGAAGGTCATCGAACCGCGCCACATGGTGCTGGCCCAGTTGAACACCTTCACCCCGGTTGGCACGGCGATCAGCATGGTGGCGTACATAAAGAACAGCTCACCGGTCAGCGGAATGCCGACGGTGAACATATGGTGCGCCCAGACGATAAACGACAGAAAGGCGATGGACGCCGTGGCATAAACCATCGAGGTGTAGCCGAACAATGGCTTACGCGCGAAGGCCGGGATGATCGCACTGACCGCGCCGAATGCCGGCAGGATCATGATGTACACCTCGGGGTGGCCGAAGAACCAGAACACATGCTGGAACAACACCGGATCACCGCCACCGGCGGCACTGAAGAAGCTGGTGCCAAAGTGGATGTCCATCAGCATCATGGTCACGCAACCGGCCAGTACCGGCATGACCGCGATCAGCAGAAAAGCCGTGATCAGCCAGGTCCAGACGAACAGCGGCATCTTCATCAGGGTCATGCCGGGGGCGCGCAGGTTGAGGATGGTGGCGACCACGTTGATCGCCCCCATGATCGAGCTGATGCCCATCAGGTGCACGGCGAAGATAAAGAAGGTCACCGATTCTGGCGCATAGGTCGTCGACAGCGGCGCATAGAAGGTCCAGCCGAAGTTGGGTCCGCCGCCCTCCATAAACAATGTGCTGATCAACATGCCGAACGCCGCTGGCAACAGCCAGAAGCTGAAGTTGTTCATCCGCGGCAGAGCCATATCCGGCGCGCCGACCATCAGCGGAATCATCCAGTTGGCGAGACCGACAAAAGCCGGCATCACCGCACCGAAGACCATGATCAGGCCGTGCATGGTGGTCATCTGGTTGAAGAATTCCGGCTGCACAATCTGCAGGCCCGGCTGGAACAGTTCGGCGCGGATCACCATGGCCATACTGCCGCCCAGCAGGAACATGGCAAAGCTGAACCACAGGTACATGGTGCCGATGTCTTTGTGGTTGGTGGTCAACACCCAGCGCATAAGGCCTTTGGCCGGGCCGTGATGATGGTCATGTCCGGCATGACCGTGGCCAGCGTGGCCCGGATCGATCACTGCACTCATGTCCTTACTCCTGAGCCTGTTTGAACGCGAGGATGTCTTTCGGCGTGACCATATCGCCTACCGCATTGCCCCAGGCATTGCGTTCGTAGGTGATGATCGCGGCGATATCGACTTCCGAGAGTTGCTTGCCAAAGGCGGCCATCGAGGTGCCCGGCTTGCCGTTGACCACGATATCGATATGCCCTTTGGCCTCTCCCTTGGCGATGGCCGAGCCTTTCAGCGCCGGGAACATCGGCGGCAGGCCTTCACCATTGGCCTGGTGGCAGGCTACACAGGCGGTGTTGTAGGCCTTCTCGCCACGCACCATCAGCTCGTCCATGGTCCACTCTTTGCTGGTCAGCTCTTTCTCGGCGGCAGCCAGTTGCTTGCGCTCGGCCAGCCAGGCGGCGTAGTCCTCTTTCGACTTGGCTTCGACCACCACGGGCATAAAACCGTGGTCCTTGCCGCACAGCTCGGTGCACTGGCCACGGTAGATGCCGGGCTCGTCGATGCGCGTCCAGGATTCGTTGATAAAGCCGGGGATGGCGTCTTTCTTCACCGCCAGGGCCGGTACCCACCAGGAGTGGATTACATCGGCGGCGGTGATCAGAAAGCGCACTTTGGTGCCAACCGGCACCACCAGCGGCTCGTCCACCTCAAGCAGGTAGTGCTCACCCTTGGTGGCTTTGTTGTTGATCTGATCCTTGGGCGTGGTCAGGCTGCTGAAGAACTCGACGTCCTCACCCAGGTATTTGTAATGCCACTTCCACTGGTAACCGGTGATCTGGATATCCAGCTCCGACTCGCTGGAGTCGTATATCTCGATCAGGGTCTTGGTCGCCGGTATCGCCATCAGCACCAGAATCACCAACGGCACGACCGTCCAGAGGATCTCGACCGTAGTGCTTTCATGAAAATGCGCCGGCTGCTGGCCGGTGGAGCGACGGTGAACGAGCATCGACCAGAACATCGCGCCGAACACGATCACGCCGATCACGACGCAGATCCAGAAGATGGTCATGTGCAAATCAAATACTGAGCGGCTGACCTCGGTGGCACCCGGCGTCATATTGACGCCCCAGCTGGCGTGTGCCGAGCTGAATACCAACCACAACAGGAGGCCCATCCAGACTCGTGGATGTCGCATCATTGCGGGTTCCCCTTAATTGTTCTTGTTATCCCGCCGAATCGTTCAGTGGCTCAGCCTTCGCACATCTTCACGGTGGAAAATGTCTGCGAGAGCTGTCCATGCCACAGCCGATTCGGAGCTATCAGGTACTGCCTTTCGAGTTCGAGTATAGACACGGACTTGCACCTGGCAATGCGAAAGCCGAAATGAGCAACGCACTGCAAGGCACGCGCTAGAGACCGCGGCTGACGCGGGATAGGCCGGGGCGGTGAGTGCGACATATAGCCGACTCGCATAACTGTTTAATAATTATGACAATCGGGTCTTAGCCGATGCGCTCAACCAGCTAAGGTTCTCGCCCATGTCCTCACTTCAGGAGCAGTCATGAACATCGCCGCTTTGCACACACTGATCCAGCGCGCGCACCAACATGAAGCCAGTACGGGTCACCTAGCCAGTCAGATGCAGGCACACTTGGACCAATTGCACCCGTCCATCCGCCTGCCCAACGAAGACACTCAAGGTGTGCTGCAGCGTTTTGTCAGCGCTTATATCGAGCAGGTGCCGGAGCTGTTGCAGGCCGCTCACCAGGTGTCGCAGGAAGCCGGGATTGAGGCGCAGATCAAACCCGTGCTCAAGGTTGCTGAGCAATTCTTCCTGCAACCGCCCGCACTGATGGCCGGCCATGAAGGACTGGAGGGTTTGCTTGATGAAGCCTATCTGGCCCATCGCCTGGTCGAGGAAGTGAATGACCGCTACATCGCACACTTGGGCGCGCCGTTGATTCCGCTGGATACTACGGTGGCCAATCTGATTGCCCACCAACTGATCGGCGAAACTTTTGCCAACCAGCTGGATGAGGCCGTACACCATGCCGTCGACGGCATGCTCGACGACACCAGCTTTGCCCAGGACTCGGTGCAGGCCTACCGCGAGCGCCTGCACAACCCACAGACCGACGCCGCCTGGCAGCGCTGGCCGTGCCTGTCACGGCAGCTCGGGGTTGAGCTGCAGCTGGATGAAACCCGCGCGGTGGGTTAGCAGGCGAGAGAGCGAACTTAACCCTCTGCTGCTGCGGGTAGCGCTCCCTCCTCCGGCGCTTCGCGACGCGCTGGCTAACTCGGCAAATAACGCGCGCGGGGCGTCGCCATCGGCAGCGGGCTGTCGCCGATCAAGCGGAACTCGCCTTTCTCCGCATCGTAAGCCTTGATATCGCAGGTTTCGATGTCATACACCCAACCGTGGATAAATAGCTGGCCGCTGGCAACCCGCGCCGCCACCGAAGGGTGGGTGCACAGGTGATTGAGCTGGGCCACCACGTTCTCCTCGGTGAGAACGCCCAGCCGGTCATGCCCTTCACAGCCGCAGTTCGCCTCGACCACCTTGAGCGCCACTTCGCTGTGGCGCAGCCAGGCCTTCACAGTCGGCATGCTATCCAGGGTCTCGGGGGCCAGCACGGCTTTCATCGCACCGCAGTCGGAGTGACCGCAGACGATGATGTGCTGCACGCCCAACGCCACCACCGCGTACTCAATCGCGGTGGAAACCCCACCCATCATCTGCCCATAGGCCGGCACCACGTTGCCAACGTTGCGGTTGACGAACAGGTCGCCCGGCGAGCTTTGGGTGATCAGCTCAGGCACCACCCGCGAGTCGGCGCAGGTGATAAACATCGCGCGCGGGTTCTGTGCGGTGGCGAGCTTCTTGAACAGCTCTTCCTGCTGCGGAAAGATCTCACTACGAAAGCGTTTGAAGCCATCAATGATGCTCCGCAGAGCTTCCTCGGCACTCTCAGTACCTGTACGCCCTTGCAGCGGGATCAACTGATGCTTGTATGGCATGTTTGCGGCCTCTGTAAACCTGAATAAACGCTGCTAAAACGACAGCCAAGGCCGCTAGCGAGTCACATACCCAGTGTTACCTTCGAGGATCCTGACAGCAACTTAAAGCAGCGCCAGCTGGCCACCTGGCGGACAAAAGCGCGTGCAATCGAGGTTGAACGCCTCGCGCTGCTGCAGGCCCAGGCGCTTGCTGGCCAGGGCAAAACGTTGCGCGAGCAACTCGGCAAAGGCCCCTTCCCCGCGAAACCGCTGACCGAAGCGGCTGTCATACAGCGCGCCGCCACGGCTCTGGCGAATCAGGCTAAGCACATGCTCGGCACGCTGCGGGTAATGCGCCTGCAACCATTCCTCGAACAGCGCCGCAACTTCGCGTGGCAGGCGCAGCAGCATGTAGTTGGCACTCTGTGCGCCAGCGTCCTTGGCCGCTGCCAGCAAGTGCTCCAGCTCCATGTCGTTGATCATCGGGATCATCGGCGAACACAGCACACCCACCGGAATGCGGTTGTCGCGCAGCACGCGAATCGCCCGCAGGCGTGCCGCCGGTGCCGCAGCGCGCGGCTCCATGATGCGTTTGAGTTCATCATCCAAAGTGGTCAGGCTGATCATCACCGCCACCAGGCGCTGCTGCGCCAGCTCAGTAAGCAGGTCGAGGTCACGCAGAATCAGCGAACCCTTGGTGATGATGGTTACCGGGTGACGGTAGTCGAGCAGCACCTTGAGGCTGTTGCGCGTCAGCAGTTGCTGACGCTCGATTGGTTGATAGGGATCGGTGTTGGAGCCCAGGTTGATCGGCGCGCAGACATAACCCGGCTTGCTCAGCTGCTGTTCGAGCAGCGCCACGGCATTGGTCTTGGCGATCAGCTTGGTTTCGAAATCCAGCCCCGGCGACAGGTCCCAATAGGCGTGGCTGGGCCTGGCATAACAATAAATGCAGCCATGTTCGCAGCCACGATAGGGATTAAGTGAGCGGTCGAAGGGTAGGTCCGGTGACTGGTTGCGGGTGATGATGCTTTTCGCGGTTTCGCTGCGCACCTCGGTCGCCCGGCTGGGCGGCACTTCCTGAAGCCAACCGTCATCGCTGGCGATAATCCGCTGTGGGGCAAAACGGTTATGCGGGTTACTGGCAGTACCGCGACCGCGCGGCGGCAGAGAAACAGGCATGGGCTGACTCCATAAATTACTGTACATAAATACAGTAATTTATGGAGATCACCAAGCGCCGAGCGTCTGCCTGACCTTACGCGGCACCTGAATCAACCCGCTACCAGCAGCAATAACAACGGCAAACTGGCCGCCGCCAGCAGGGTTTGCAGGGTGATGATGCCAGCCATCAAATGACTATCGCCACCCAGCTGGCGGGTCAATACATAGGCCGTCGGCGCAGTTGGCAGGGCAAAGAACAGCACCAGAACCGCGCTTTCCATCGCCGGCAACTGCAAGCCATAGGCCACCGCCCAGGCCAGCATCGGCATGGCCAACAGGCGCAGCAGACTATTGCTGAGCAGGGCTGGAATCTCACCGCCCAGCTGTTCCGGTTTCAGCGCCGCCCCGACACAGAGCAGACCAAGCGGCAGGCTGGCTGCGGCCAACAAGCTAAGCAGACGATCACTGCCGCCCGGCAGACCAAGGCCGCTGAAGTTGGCCAGGGCACCACCGAAGCAAGCCAGGATCAGCGGGTTTTTCAGGATTGGCAGCAACAGACTGCGCGCACTGACGCCACGCTCGGCGGTCAGCGACCAGACCGACAGCACATTCACCGTCGGCACCATCAAGGCCAGCATGATGGCCGCCAGGGTCAGGCCTTCCTGACCAAACAAGCTGCCAACCACCGCCAGGCCAAGGTAGGTATTAAAACGCAGAACGCCCTGGCTAAAGGCCCCAAAACGCCCCGCCGGCCAACCGCGCACGCGCCGCACCAGCAACAGCGCCAACCAGGCAATGCCCAGCGCCAGCAAGACGGCCAACGCCAGGCGCGGTAACGCCGGGTTATCCAGTGGCGCCGTGGCCAGGCTGCTGAACAACAACGCGGGGAACAGAATGAAGTAGTTCAGCCGCTCGGCACCCGGCCAAAACGCCTCACTGGGGAAGGCCCAGCTGCGCAGGTAATACCCGGCGACGATCAAGGCGAACAACGGCCACAAGGCCAACAACAACTCCAGCACGGCAACCTCCAGCCCCAGGCAAGCCGCCATCTTGAGCAGCCGCAGGGGGGTGACGCAAGGTCGATGTCGGTATTAGCAGGCCGTTGAAAAACTACCTACGTTGCTGATACTGCGTTGAAAACAGGCTCGGAAAGCCACTTGTGGCTAACGCGCTTTAGCGCGGCCCGAAGGGCGAGTGAAACGAGTAATGCTCATTTACAGCCAGTAAACTCCGCTTCCTCGCCTGTTTTCGCCTTGTCTCAGCTGCCTCGCCTACGTTTTTCAACGGCCTGCTAGGCTGCTTTACCTGTCCGTCTGTGAGTTAGTGGGAGTATTGGCATAGCCCGGAGAGTCGGCCGGAAGATGGCGGATATAGCCGGGTGATGGCGGCGGACCAAGTATGGCGCGGGGTTGCGGGCGGCAGGCGGTGGGTGGCGGGCCGGAACAGTGCCAAAACTGGAAAACTGCCATTTGGGCGGATTTCGCGGCGGTTATGGCACAGCTCCATGCGGCGCATCAAATCAGCCAGCCGCCTGCCCAAACCGCGCGGCCGACAATGTGCAGCTCGGCCAGGCGATCCTTGGGCACGGTCATAGGCTGGTATTCCTTGTTGTGGCTGATGATCAGCACCGAGCCATCAAACTGGCGCTGTAAGCGCTTGGCATACAGGTGCTCATCAAGCATCACTACATAAACACCCTCACCCTCAAGGGTGTTGCGGCTTTGGTCGATCATGACCGTGTCGCCGTCATCCAGCAGCCCGGTCATTGAGTCGCCATCAACGCGCAGGCACGCCAGGTCAGCAGGCGTCAGGCCCTTCTTGCGCAGGCTATAGCGCGTGAATGACAGCTGCACCAGGACACGGGTGCGCTCGTTCCATGCGCCACTGCCTGCGCTACAGCGGGCATCGTAGAGGGGGACGTAGGCATATGCATCTTCGTCGATTGCCGTGAGTGATGTCGCTGATGCGCCTTTTTTACCCAGTAGAAGCCAGTCAAGACTCTCATTGCCTGCATGGGCGAGCGCCACAGCCACTGCGATGCTTGGGGCGTTAGCACCTTTGATGTACTTGTATAGCTGTGTTTCATGTATGCCTGACAGGTTGGCTAGCTCTCGCTTTCCACCAACACGAGCAGCGAGCGCCTCAATTCGGGTTCCGATGGCTTCTGGACTAAACGGAACTGCCTTGACTTCCAGCTCTGAAGGTTCCGACTGATCGTAACTATCTGATTTCATTGTGGTTAGCCAACTCGCTCTATCTGTGTAGCGAAAAAATCATTCGGAACTAGCTTTTTAGCTTGAACATACAAAGCTGATTAGCTATGTTTATCCGTAACAGGCAGTTAGACAGCCTAAAAAAACCACCCGCCAAGATGGTTGTTACCGATGAACATTGCCGAAATGCCACGCGACCCAGCCCAGCGTTGGGAGTGGATCAAGTACCAACTGCGCATCCATGGATGCGCCCCCGCCGAGCTGGCTCGCCAGCTCGATATTACCGACCGGGCTATCCGCGCGGTGAAGCATGCGCCGTATCCGCGTATAGAGCGGGCCATCGCCGAGCGCTTGGACGTGAAGCCGATGCAGCTCTGGCCCGAGCGCTGGAACCTGGATGGCACGCCACTGCGCCAACGGCCGAACCGGGCCGAATCTTTGATGGCGTATCACTGTACCGAGTGCGCCAAGGATAGCCGTTACGTTCCTGTTTCGCACCGTAAAACCGGCACGGAGGCCTAGACATGCGTCACGGAAAAGACGACCGCACGCTAGACATCTTTGAAGTACCCCGCGCGGTTTTGACTGTGCCGGGCTGCGGCAACTATGCCGCCCAGGTTAGCGAGCAGGTCAGCGAAATGCTGAAAGGCTCCGAGCTTGATCGCTATGAGATTGCCGCCCGCATGTCGCGCCTGAGTGGCGACGACGTGAGCAAGAACATGCTCGACGCCTGGGCCAGTCCGGCACGCACTGACCACAACCTGCCTTTTTATAGAGCGACGTTGCTTGAAGAGGTGTGCGCCAGCCATTTGCTGACTGATTGGCAAGTGGCGCTGCGCGGTGGCCGGGTTGCCTATGGGCGTGATGCTCTGCTGGCTGAACTGGGCCGCCTGGAGCGTACCCGTGATGAGTCGGCGCGCCAGGCGCGCGAACTCAAGCGGCGTATGGGGGAGCAGCAATGAAGCCATCACTGCTCAAACCAGGCACCTGGCTGTTGATTCGCGAGAACTTTGGCACAGCGGAGTACCGCGCACGCTTCGAGGGTCGCACACCGGCTCAGGGCAAAGGCCGTCCAGCCAAGAATCATATTCACAACCCTGACTGGGTCGGC
The DNA here is from genome assembly GCF_056312395.1 of Pseudomonas sp. C7.1. Taxonomy (NCBI): domain Bacteria; kingdom Pseudomonadati; phylum Pseudomonadota; class Gammaproteobacteria; order Pseudomonadales; family Pseudomonadaceae; genus Pseudomonas; species Pseudomonas sp. C7.1. Next base: position 3,645,606 of record NZ_JBWDTL010000003.1, read on the forward strand.
CTCTCCGGTCCGGACGACAAGGGTTGTGCGGTTATCAGTGACTACGAGCTGGCCCGCCGTGGCCGTCTGGCTGAGCCAAACGAGCTTTTTCGGCGACCCAAGGTGACCAACCATGCATAAGTGGTTCACCGCCCAGGAACTGGCCGGCCTGCCGGGCATGCCAGGTACAGAACGGGGCGTTAAGAAGGCTGCTGATCGCTCTGGATGGGAGGGGCAACGCCGCATCGGAAGTAGTCGTGCAGTTGAGTACTCCTTCGCCGTGTTACCTGCCGAGACTCAGGCCGGCTTATTGGCTCGCCTGGTGCAGCAGGAACAACCGCAGGCTGCCGTTCCTGCCGTTGTGCATACGCTCAATATTCCAAAGCGTGATGCTGTTTCAGCGTCACGTTTAAATGATGATCAGCGCGATGTGATGGGTGCGCGGGTGTCGATCATTCGCGAACTTGAGCGCATGAGCCAGATGGTCAGCCAGCAACGGGCCATCATGACCCTGGTCGGCCTGGCCCGTGATGGGCAGCTTAGCCCCTACCTGGCTGAGCGTGTTGAGCGTGCCAACGACCGCAAGAACCCTGACCGCAGCCTCAGTGAGCGCACCCTCAAGCGCTGGCTAGCGGACTTTCGCAAGCATGGCGAGATTGCTCTGGCACCGGCCCGGCGCAAGCCAGATATGAGCATGCCGACCTGGGCCCCAGCTTTCCTCAAACACTACCAGCGTCCACAAAAGCCCAGTGCCGAAGCTGCCTATGCCGCGTTTAGCGCTGAGAATCCAGGCTGCCCGAGCATTCATGCGGTGCGGCGGTTTCTGGCCAAGCTTAGCCCCGAGGCTCGCGAAGCCGGCCGCATGAGCCCGCAGGAGTTGAAGTCGCTCCAGGCATTCCACCGCCTGGGCAGCGACCACCTGTGGCCGAATGATGTATGGGTGGCGGACGGCCATAAGTTCGACGCCGAGGTCATTGACCCGAGAACCGGCAAAGCCTTCCGGCCAGAGATCACCACCTGCCTGGACTGGCGCACCCGCCGCGTCGTGGGCTACGCCATCAACCTGGCCGAGTCGGCGCTGGCCACGCTGGACATGCTGTGCAGCGGCATTGCCCGTTGCGGCATGTTCCGCGAGTTCTACGTGGACAACGGGTCGGGCTTCGACAACGCCCAGGTGCGTGAGGTGATTGACCGCCTGGGTGGTGGCATGACCAACGCACTGCCCTACAACAGCCAAGCCCGTGGCGTTATCGAGCGCTCGCACAGAACCATCCTGGTGCGCCTGGCGAAAGAATTCGACAGCTATATCGGTGCTGATATGGACAAGCAGGCGGGTACTCGCGTGCACCGCATCAGCCGCAAGGCACTCAAGGCCGGTGAGCAGCCGAAAGAAATCCCCACCCTGTTCGAGTTCTGGCCGCGCCTGGCTGCCGCCCTGGATGCCTACAACGACCATCCACACCGTGGCCTGCCGAAAACCCGCGACCCGCAGACCGGAAGGGTGCGCCACCAAACGCCGAACGAAGCCTGGGCCGCAGCCGTGATGGAAGGTTTCGAGCCGCTGACAGCATCGCTTGACCTGGTGACCTCGCTGACGCGGCCGCAAGAAGTGCGGTTTGTTGACCGAGGCCAGGTGCGCATTAACGGCGGCATCTACTTTCTCCAGGATCTGGTGGCCCTGCATGGCGAGCAAGTACGCGTTGCTTGGGATTACCGCGATGCCAAGCAAGTGGGCATTTTCAGCCTGGACGGCGAACACATTGGTGAGGCCGTACTCAACGGCAATGTGCGCCCCGTGTTCACCAAGCTTGAGCGTAAACAGGACACACGCATCAAGGGCCAACTGGCACGACTGGGCACCAAGGGCGAAACGCTCACCGGCAAAGAGGTCGAGGTGCGCGTGATTGAGCGGCCTACCTCCGATGACGGGATTTACCAGCAGCGCCTAGTCGAGGCCAAGGAATACACCGCCCGACTGGGGCAGGCCGAGCCGGAGTTCGTGATTCCCGGCGACTCCATGGCCCGCTACCGCCTCTGGGAAGAACTCGACGGACGCCAGGCCACTGGCGGCGAACTGACCGACGACGAAGCGCGTTGGCACGCCAACTACCCCAAGCACCAAGACTTCAAATCCATTCAACGCATGTATGAATTCGCGGACGAACAGGCCCGCGCTTGACCAAGGGAGCTACAACAATGAGTGTTTCTAAAATCGTACCTTTGACCAATGTGGGCCTGCTGGCCAGCGCCATCGAGCGCGCCATGTTGCGTCCGCAGGGCTTGCCAGGCTTGATCGTGATGTATGCGGCCAGCGGCCTTGGTAAGTCGGTGGCTGCCACCTGGGCGGCGAACCAACACCGCGCATACTACGTTGAGTGCCGCGACACCTGGACAAAAAAGGCCTTTCTGCTGGCCATCCTGCGCGACATGGGCATCCTGCCAGGGCGCACCCTGAGCGAGATGGTTGACCAGATCGCCGAGCAACTCAGCCGCAGCGGTCGCCCGCTGATTGTTGATGACGTGCAGTACCTGCTGGACAAGGCCGCCGCCAACGTCCTGACCGACCTCTATAACGCCAGCCAGGGCACCATCGTGCTGATCGGTGAAGAGCGCGTGCCCGCCAGCCTGGCCAAGCTGGAGCGCCTGCATAACCGCGTGCTGGAGTGGGTACCAGCCCAACCTGCCACGACAGTGGATGTGCAACAACTGGCCCGCGTTAGTTACCCGAAAGTGAGCATGGCTGACGATTTGTTGGCCGACCTGCACCGCGAGGTCAAAGGCTGCCTGCGCCGCGTGGCGGTCAACCTGTACCGCGTCCACAGCGAAGCCCAGGCGCTGGGTCTGAACAGCATGGACTTGGCCACCTGGGCTAAGCGTGGCTGGTACAACGGTCAGCCGCCACGGAGGGGGGTGTAATGGCGACAGGACGCAAGCCCGCTGACCTGCAAATGCTGGGCGGCAAAAGCAACCGCCAGCGCATTTGGGAAGCCCTGCGCGAGTGCCGTGACGGTGCCAGCGTGTACAGCCTGGCCCGAGCAGCAAAGGTTGAAGACGACACCGTGCTGACCTTCCTGCGTTGCCTGATTGCTGGTGGCTACGTGCTGAAGTACGGCAAAACTTACGCTGCTGCGACCTACACCTTGCAAAAGGACGTAGGAGCCGAAGCACCGAAGCTCAACCGCGACGGCACGCTCAACACTCAAGGGCGCGGGGTCGAGGCCATGTGGCGCAGCCTACGCATCCTGCGTGAAGTGGACGCCCGCGACCTGGTGCAGAGCACCCTTGCCTGCGGCGAGGCCGTGAGCCTGAACACGGCCAGGTCTTACCTGCAATGGCTGCATAAAGCCGAGTACCTGGTGCTGGTTGTGGTCGGTAAGCCCGGCACTCCTGCGACCATGGCGCGCTACCGCCTGGCCCATGGTGCAGACACCGGCCCACGACCGCCGATGATCCAGCGCGTTGGTCAGGTGTTCGATCCCAACCTGGGTGAAGTGGTTTATCGCCAGCCAGCCGAGGTGGTCGAATGAACGCCGTCCGCCTTGAAGCCTGGGGCGAGCAGCCCCCGCTGTTTGTGCAACTGCTGGGGGCCGAGGTGGCCCGCAGCAACATGACCAAAACCGGTCAGCGCATCGGCATGAGCCGCACCGCCGTAAGCCTGGTGCTGGCCAACCGTTACCCATCACCCAGCACGGCCGGCGTAGAGCGCCGTGTGATGGACGTGCTTGGCCGCTTGGAATGTGTGGCCCTGGGCGAGGTTGTCACCAGCTCGCAGTGCCAAAGCTACCGCGAAAAAGCAGCGCCAACCCACAACCCCAGCGCGATGCAGCACTGGCGCGCCTGCCAGTTCTGCGCAAACAACCCCACCTGCACCGCCCAGGAGAACGCCCATGCACGCATCCACTGAACGGCCGTTGAAAGTGCTTACCAAGGACCACCGCGCCCAGGTCGCCAACTTCAACCAAGCCTGCCGCGAATTACAGCGCCAGGGCGTACGCCTGCACCGCATTGACCTGCAGGGCAACCGCCTGGAAATCGACCACGAAGCCGGCCGCCGTCTGGTGAGCCAGCGCCAGGTGCTTGGGCTCACACGCCGCGCAACGGCGGGCAGCACCGCCTTCACCGCGCTGTTTCAGGGCGTATTTCTGGAATGGCGCGAACCCATCAGCTACCGCGACAACCTGAACACCGCCGCCCCGGCTGGCATCGACCTGACTTTTCACTGAGGACAATTACATGCAAGCACAACAAATTCAGATCCCCGAAGGCTGGGTGCGCAACGCCGTAGGCGGCTTGGTGCACGAAACCGAGATCCGAGAGCAGGACAAGCTGCGCGATGGAGTTGTGACCGAAATCGCCACCATGGCAGTGACCCTTAGCGCCGCACTCAAGGTGCTGAAAGCCAAAGCCCTGGCTGATATTGATGACCTCATCAGCATCGCGGGCGAGAAGTACGACATGAAGCTTGGCGGGCCGAAGGGCAACGTCACGCTCACGAGCTTTGATGGCAGCTACAGGGTGCAACGGGTCTCCGCAGACCGCATCACCTACACAGAGGAAATGGAGGTCGCCAAGGCCAAGGTATTCGAGTGCATCCGCTCCTGGAGCGATGAATCGAACAAGCACCTGGTCACCATCGCTACCAATGCATTTCGCCTCAATCGCCAGGGCGAAATCAGCGTTTCCCGCGTTGCCGAAATGATGCGGATAGAGATCGATGACCCCGAGTGGAAAAAGGCCATGGAGGCGGTCAAGGACAGCCTGGCCGTATCTGGCAAAGCGATCTATGTCCGAGTGCAGGAGCGCCAGCAAGACGGGGCTTACAAGACGGTCAGCCTTGATATTGCGGGGGTGTGAGATGGGACTTCTGACGAAAATGACCTGGCCGAGCACCTCTTTGCTCAATCTGCTTGATGACGCTGAAAAAAGCGAGGCGGATGTCTTCGACGTAGTGCACCTGGAGTTGAACAGCGGTAGCGATTACCTAGTGACGGTTATCACTGGCCCGAAGGCTGAGAAAGCGGCCGAATTGCTTGAGCGCCTGCGTTCCGAGGAGGACTAAACATGAGCTTGGAATACATCCGCACCAACTACCACGTCGCGGCCAAAAAAGGCGGCCGGGTCAATGCCTACGGCAAGCCTGGAACGATTACCGGCGCCAGCGGCTCGCACTTGCTGATCAAGCTGGACGGTGAGAAGCACAGCAACCCGTACCACCCACGTGATGGTATCGAATACCTGGCTCAAGCCGTCGAGCCTAAGCCCAGTACCGCCAAAGTCATCGCCTATTGCTTCGCCTCCGGGCACATCCAGTTCGGCTCGTCTGTGCCCGATGGAGCCATCGGAATCGCCACGGGCACAGACCAAAAGGTCCGCGACACCATCGAGGTCACGGCGCGCTTATCTCGTCACGACAACGAAACGCTGTTCGTGCCTGGTGTCCCTGAGGCAGCGAGTCAGCGTGAAGGGATGACCGCTCTTGCTCGCTACATCCAGTACCTGGGCGAACGCAATGGGCCGGGTTTCCGGGCACTGGGGGCTTGAATGCAGCGCTACAACGAAACTCACAACGATCCACTGCCGGAGCGTTCCGCGCATCTGGAAAACGAGGCACTGCGCATTGAACAGGCAACCCAGGCGTTTCTGGCCAATGGCGGAAAGATCGAGCAGATCGGCTACCAGATGAGCGATGCGCCAGCGGTATTCGTCATCAACGCCGAGAAGACGCCTGTCTACGCCCACCTGTTCCAGGCGGCACCAGCATCAACGGCACCTGCAACGGTTGAGCCTGCTAAGCCGCAGGCTGAGCCAGCACCAGAGCCGAGCAGCGACCTAGAAACCAAGCAGGCCGCGCAGATCATGGCGCGCGCAGCCCTGGGCGAGCCGCCAAAGTGGATCGCCAAGCAGCTGCACATGACCGAAAAGACCGTGCGCCAAAGGGCTCGCGATTATCACATCAGCTTCAAACACCAACGCTAGGAGGCCCACGCCATGGCTCAACACACCATCACCATCAACGACCTGGACGGTGGCATTTCCATCCGTCACGAAGGCAGCGGCGAAGAAACGGCAGCGGCGCTGCTCGCCAAAGGCCTGGTCGAGGTCGCCCAAGGAATATTGAACAAGGCAGCCAAGCGGCCGTGCCAGTGCCCGAAGTGCCAGGCCAAGCGCAATGCAACTACCACCGAACCCAAACCAACCCTGCACTAAGCGAGGAATCACCATGCAACTGACGCAAAAAGACCTGATCGACACCATCACCCAGGAAGTGGGTGTAAGCGGTACGCCGATCAATAAAACCCAAGTCGAGGCGGTGCTTAACCGTCTGTCCATCATCGCCACCCGCACCCTTAAAGCCGGGAGCGACGTGCCGCTGCCCGGTCTCGGCAAACTCAAGGCCAGCCAGCGTGCCGCCCGTACTGGTCGCAACCCGGCAACCGGCGCGGCCATCGAGATCCCGGCCAAAGTCACGGTCAAGCTGGCCACCGGCAAAGCCCTGGAGGACGCACTGAACCCCTAAGCGAAACCGCCCCGGCCTAGCCGGTGGTGGTCTGCCCAGCGTGGTTGCTGGGTACTGATGAGCAGCCGAGTACGGAGAGCAACATGGATCACAAGAAAGCCCTGGACAAGATCAAGAAGTGCTTGAGCCTGGCCAATAGCAGCAACCCGCACGAAGCCGCTGCAGCAATGCGCCAGGCCCGCGCGCTGATGGAGAAGTACCAGCTCGAACAGTCGGACGTGGACATGATCGACATCGAGGAGCACGGCACCCGGAGCGGCTCGAAAATGAAGCCCGTGCAGTGGGAGGCGAACTTGGCCGGCACGGTGGCTAAAGCCTATGCCTGCCGCCTGCTGTTTATGGCTGGACTCGGTGAGTGGCGCTTTATCGGTGAAATGGCCGAGCTGGCCAGTTACACGATGGCAGTGTTGCTACGTCAGGTACGCCAGGCGCGTCGCGACTACATCGGCACGGCGCTCAAGCGCTGTAAGTCGACAACCAAAACCAAGCGCGCCGATCAGTTCTGCGAGGCCTGGGTGTGGGGAGTCAGCTCCAAGGTCTCCGAGTTCGCAGGGGCTGAGCCATCGCCTGCCGCTGATGCGTACATGCTCAAGCACCACCCCGAGATCGAGAAGGGCAAGACGGTGGATCGCAATGCCAAAACTAAGGCTTTGAGCCAGCGCGCCATGGACGATGCAGCTGCTGGGTTATGTGCTGCCAGCGATGTACAGCTTAACCATGGTGTCCAGGGGCAAGCGCCACTAGCACTGCACTAAGCGAAACCTCGCCCACCAGGGCGACGGTCTGCCGGGTGTGGTTGCCCGGTACTGATGAGCAGCCAAGATGAGTAAGACAAAACGGACGGAGCGCATCCGCAAGCAGGATGCCGACCGCCAACAGGACAAGCGCAACCGCGACGCGGCGCATCGAGAGCGTGTGGGCGCGGAAGTGACAAAACTGACCACCTACCGGGGCACCCGTGCCGACTGGGCGCTGATGCAGCAGGTTGGTGAGTATGAGGAAGTCGAGGAAGTGATAACGCTTATGACCCGCTACATGGCGGGCATGGCCAGGCGCGACCCGCAGGCATTCCGCGATGCCATGAACCCGAGGAACCCGGTATGAATGTTCAACCTGCCGATTATGCGACGCCCACTCAACGAGCCGCCTGGTATGGCCCGGAAAAGCTATGCAGCAAGTGCAGTGAATACTGGCCTGCTGACGAAGAGTTCTTTTTCCGGGAAACGCGGAGAAAGGACGGCTTAGCCGCCCATTGCAAGGCGTGTTACTACGAAACTCCGTCAGTTCTGAAGCGTCGCGGGCGGCTGCAATGAGCCTGGCTAAAATCCATATTGCCAAGCAGCAGCTCGGCCTCGATGACGACACCTACCGGGCGTTGCTGTTTCGCATTGCCCGCGTGCGTTCGGCAAAAGACCTGGACAAGCGTCAGACCAGTGAGGTTCTGGCCGAGTTTGAGCGCCTGGGCTTTAAGCCAGCCCCTGCGAAGAAAGCCCGACGCGCAGCCCCCAAGCCAGCACCTGACCGTGCCGCCCAGGTATCCAAGATCGAGGCCTTCCTAGCCGAAGCTAATCGCCCCTGGAGCTATGCCGATGCGATGGCCCTGCGCATGTTCAAGGTTGAGCGTGTCGAGTGGTGCGACGCCGACCAGCTGCGCCGCCTGATTGCTGCACTGACCTACGATGCCAAACGCCACGGGAGGCCTGTACAGTGAATATTGAGCAGGTACGCGAGTTGTTGCCGGAGACTGTCCGCCGTATTGCCGACATTGCAGGGCTACCAGCGGCGATGAAGCTGGTAGACGAAATTGGCGGCACGTCCTGGTTCTTTGCCAAAGGCTTTGGCCCATCGGGGCAGGCGCGGGTTGCCGCCTTGGCCGATATTGTGGGCGAAGAGGCCGCGCAACGGCTGACACAACTCATGCCAGAGCGTGATGATGTGTACATTCCCCGGTGTGACGTGGCACTACGCCGGTTGCGCGATCTTGAAATGCATCGCCAGTTTGAACAGGCTGTGCGTGACGGTGTTTCCGCTAATACGGTGGTTGCAGAGCTCGCCCGCACGTATCGTCTGAGTGATCGCCGCGTCTGGATTATTCTCAAGCAGCCTTTGAGCAGCAGCCAATCAGGGTTGTTCGATTAGCCGCCTGCTTGGGTTGCGAGGGGTCTCGCGTTAAAGTTGCATTGACTGTTAAGGAGGGAACCATGCGTCTATTGCTTGCTCTACTGTGCTGTACAGCGCTGCCGGCTCAAGCGGCCACCGTGTTCAAATGTGTGGATGCTTCAGGAAAAGTGACATTTACTCAGCAGCAGTGCCCGGACGGAAAGGTGCTGGCCGATGTGGTGCGGGCTCACAATGCTGCCCCCAGTGGTAGCAGCACACCGTCAACGATGGCACCGGAGCCAGGCAGTCGGCGAGACTTACTGCGCCAGGAGTTCAAGCAACTGGCCGATGATATGCGAGCCCCCCGGCCTACCTCTGGAGGGGTTACGGTGGTGGGTGGATCAGTCGCGCCGCCCCCTTGCTCTACAGGGTTGTCTGATCGCGATCTACGCACCGCGAAAGTGCGTGGCGAGGTGGTGCCTGGCATGACTCGCAAGGATGTGGAAAGCATGTATGGCAAGCCCAACAATGATGGCGCGCAGGGTGCCGGTAGCAGCACCTACTGGAAAGATAAGTACCTTGCTGTCACTCACGTAAGTTATGACAGCAATGGTTGTGCACGCTCCAGCTATCAATCCGGCCATAAACCCTAGCCGCACCGCTGAACCCCATCCTCTAAAGCCTCCCCTCTCATGCCGCCGACTATGGCGGCATGAACATTCAAGCCCCCGTATCCCAGCCCAACCCGCGCGACCTGGCCGCCGCCATTCTGGCCGAGCCGGTGTTGGCGCAGCGCCAATTGATGATGGAGCGCTGCCCAGCCGAGTTGCGGCCGTTGGTAGAGGAATACGTGCGGATTGGCTTTGCCAAGGTCAAGAGCTACCGGGCACACATCGACCGTCGCGCGCAAAGCGCACGCGAAAAGCCAGCAGCGGCCCCCCGTCGCGAAGCCAAAAACAGCGTCATTCACCACACCAGTTCCGCGCCTGAGTTCGGCAATCAGCGCCTGGCCGAGCTACGCGCGCTGATCGGAGGTGCACCCCGTGGGCATTAAAAGCCGCATCGCGCTGGCAATCGTTGCCGCCACACCCGTTGTCGCCCATTACGAAGGTCGCAACCTGCTGGCGTACCTCGACCCTGTAGGCATCCCGACAATCTGTGAGGGCTGGACGTATGGCGTGCGCCTTGGCGACGTGGCGACAGATGCCGAGTGCGACCAGAAAACCCAGCTCGCGCTCCAGGAGGCAGCGGAGGTTTTTGAACGCTGGGTGCCCATCAAGGTTATCGCGAGCATGGATATCAAAAGCATCGCGGCCTTTCTGTCCTTTATCTACAACGTCGGCCCCGGCAAACCGGGCGTAAAAGACGGCTTTGTCTGGCTCAAGAGTGGCCGCCACTCGACCCTGCTGCTGCATCTGCAGGCTGGCCGTATCCAGCCAGCCTGCGCACAGCTCAGTTACTGGGTGAGCGCCGGTGGTCGCAAACTGGGTGGGCTAGTGCTTCGCCGTGCGGCCGAGCGCAAGCTTTGTGAGGCGGGCCTATGAGCGCTTTCAGCTCGACCTGGTTCAAGGCAGGCTTGGGGCTTGGCCTATTACTTCTTGCACTCTCGTTCTTTCTGTCAGCTCTGCAAGATGCCTACGACCAGGGGCATGCCCAAGCCAAAAGTGACGGCGCGCTGGCCCTAGAACAGCTGCGTCTGGAGCATGCAGGGGCGCAACTTGATATGACCCGCCGCGCTGCCGCCAGTGCCAAAGCAGCCGCCAAACGCCTGCAGGAAGAGCAAGCCCACAACGACAAGCTAGCCGCCGACCTGGCCGAGCAGCAGCGCACCCACCGAAAAACCACAGACCGCCTTACAGGGGAGATTGCCCGTGTTAACGACCTCTATCGTGACGCCCTCGACGCGCCGCCTAAGCCTCTGCCTGCTTGCGTGTTCACTGCTGGTTGGGTGCGCGTTTATGACGAAGCAACCGGAGCCGCCGCCCCCGGAATGCCCACGGCCTCAGATACCGGCCGAGCTGCTGCGCAAGTCGCCGAAGGCCGAGCCGCTGAGCAACTCGATTCAGGCATCAGCCAGCGCGACGTCCTGGAGCACCACACTCGCTACGCCGAGCAGTGCCGCAACACCGCCGCGCAGCTTGACCTTCTGATTGATGCCGTACAGGAGACGCACTGATGCAAATGGATTTAGGCACCGCCGCCACGTTGATGGGTGTGTTCGCCACGATCATCACCGGGCTGGTCAAGTTGCTGCTCTGGCAGTTCGAGAAGCGTCTTGGTGAGCGTTTCGCTGGCCAGGATGAGGCGCGAAAGATCGCCAGCCAACACTGGGAAGATAGCTTCGCCAAGGTATTGCAGCGTCAGGACAAGGACGCGGAAGCATTGCAGAAACTGGACCGCGCGTTCCTCCACTTCAAGGCTGAACTGCCGCTGGAATATGTCCGGCGCGAGGATTGGGTGCGTGGCCAGTCTGTGATCGAGGCCAAGCTGGATGGCTTGGCGCTCAAGTTTGAAAACATCCTGCTCAAAAGGAACGCGCAATGATCGATGCAGCCAAAGCACGCCGGGAAACCCTGCGCTGGTACATCCTGCTGACCCTGAATACCTCGCGCCCGGTTGACCCGCATGAGGCGGTGGTGCTGTCTACCATCCAGGGAATCTATCCAGACGCCACGCAGCTGGAGCTGCGCCGCGAGCTGGACTACCTGCACGACCGCCGCCTGGTAACGCTGAAGAAACAGCCGTCCGGCCCGTGGGTCTGTGGCCTGACCCACTATGGAGTGGATATCGCCGAGTACACCATCGAATGCAATGCAGGCATTGCTCGCCCGGAAAAATACTGGAGCGCTTGACCTATGCCACCTAGAAGCAAGGTGCTGGCGCTCCCGCCCGAGGTAAAGGCGTGGCTTGACCAGGCGTTGATCGAGAACAATTTCAGCCAATACGAGCTGCTGTCCTCTGCCTTGGCTGAGCGCGGCCACAGCATCGGCAAATCAGCGCTGCACGAATATGGCCAGAACTTCGAAGGCCGCCTGGCCGCGTTGAGGACAGCCAGCGAGCAGGCAAAAGCCATGGTAGCGGCCGCCCCTGATGATGAGGGTGCAGTCAACGAAGCGTTGATGCGCCTGGTGCAGGAACAGATTTTCAACAGCCTTATGGCTCAGGACGGCAAGGTCGATCTGGCGAAGATGGCCAAGGCCGTGGCCGAGCTGGGCCGCGCATCCGTTGTGCAGAAAAAATGGCAAGCCGAGGTGCGTGAGCGTGCCGAAGTCGCCGCTAATGCCGTGGAGAAGATCGCCAAAAAAGGAGGCCTCACCGCCGATACCGTGGCCGAGATGCGCCGTGAGATCCTTGGGGTGGCCAAGTGAACCTTGCCGAGCAAATCCCCAATACCGCCGACCTGGATGTGCCGGCCGTCCTGCTGCCGTACCAGCAGGAGTGGCTCGCCGAGCAAGGCCCGCTGGTGGTCATCGAGAAAAGCCGGCGCACCGGCCTCACCTGGGCCGAAGCGGCAGACGATGTGCTGCTGTCCGCCTCGGCCAAGGACGCGGGCGGGATGAATACCTACTACATCGCCTACAACCAGGACATGACCATTGAGTACATCCAGGCCTGTGCAATGTGGGCGCGGATGTTCAACCACGCCGCCAGCGAAATTGAGGAAGGCATCTGGGAGGATGGCGACAAGCACATCAAAACGTTCGGCATTGCCTTCCCAGGCAGCGGCCACCGTATCGTGGCGCTGACCAGCCGGCCGTCCAACCTGCGCGGTCGACAAGGTCGGGTGGTGCTCGATGAGGCGGCATTCCACGAACAGCTTGATGAAGTGCTAAAAGCCGCCCTGGCGCTGCTGATCTGGGGCGGCCAGCTGCGCGTTATCTCGACCCATAACGGGGTGAAGAACGCCTTTAACACCCTGATTCAGGACATCCGCGCGGGTAAGCGCAAGGGCGTGGTGCAGCGCATTACCTTTCGCGATGCGGTGGCCCATGGGCTGTACCGGCGCGTGTGCATGCGCCTGGGTAAAGAGTGGACGCAGGCCGCCGAGGACGCCTGGGTCGCTGATGTGTATGCGTTCTATGGCGACGGTGCGGCCGAGGAGCTGGATTGCATCCCGGCCGAGTCGGCAGGCGCTGCACTGTCGCGCGCCCTGGTCGAGTCGCGCATGGTCGAAGCGCCAGTGGTGCGCCTGAAAATGCCGGATGAGTTCACCCACTGGGATGAGCGCCTGCGTGAGGCCGAGATTCGTGACTGGTGCGAGCGCGAGCTGCTGCCCCTGCTCAAGCTACTCGATCCGCAGCAGCTGCATGCCTTTGGTGAAGACTTCGGCCGTACCGGCGACCTGACTGTGATCGCGCCCTATGCGGTCGGCCTCGATCTGCGTTGCCGTGTGCCGTTCCTGGTCGAGCTGCGCAATATGCCGTATCGCCAACAGGAACAGGTGCTGTTCTACATCGTCGACCGCTTACCACGCCTGATGGGTGGGGCCATGGATGCCACCGGCAACGGCGGGTATCTGGCCGAAGCCGCTGGCCACCGTTATGGCGGCTGCATCCAGCAAGTGAAGCTCTCCGACCGCTGGTATATGGACAACATGCCAGCGTTTAAGGCGGCTTTTGAGGACGCCTTGCTGGAGATACCGCGCGATGCCCTGGTGCTCGATGACTTGCGAGCGCTGCAGATGATCGACGGCATCCTCAAGCTCGGTAAGAGCCGCACCCAGGGCGAAGGTGGCCAGCGCCACGGCGACGCCGCGATTGCTTTGGCACTGGGTTATGCCGCCACACGTCTTGAAGTTGAAAGCTATGGCTATGAACCCGTGCGCCCTGACCGCAACAACAAACCCGGATTCGATGATGACAACGCCGACCCGGTGAATACCTGGGCGGCTGGAGGTGTTCTGTAATGGATGAGTCGCCAATCCTGGACGCGAGCGGTAAGCCGTTCCCGAAAAAGTCCATGCTGCAAGAGGTGATCCAGGCCACTACAACCGGCGTTCACCAGGCCTGGGGCGTTGATTCGGTATCGTCGTCGCTCGACCCGGCGCGCCTGCGCACCATCCTGCAGAACGCTGCTACCGGCGACATCCTGGAGTACCTGGTACTCGCCGAAGAGATGGAAGAGAAAGACCTGCACTATGCCTCGGTGTTGGGCACCCGTAAGCGGGCTGTAGCGGGCGTGCCGGTCAGTGTTGAGGCCGGTGGCGAGGATGCCCGGTCAGAGGAAATCGCCGACGCTGTGCGCAAGCTGGTAGATGCCCCGGAGTTTTCCGACCTGGTGAGCGATCTGCTCGATGGTTTGGGTAAAGGCTTCTCGGCTGTAGAGCCCGGCTGGGAGCTGAAAGGCGAGCAGCTGTGGCCGGTGAAATACGATCACCGTGACCCGCGCTGGTTCCAGTTCGACAAACTGACCGGCCGTAAGCTGCTGATCCGTGAGGAAGCCGGCGAAGGTCGCGAGATTCCGCCCGGCCGGATGATTATCCATATCCCCAAGTTAAAGTCGGGCCTGCCGATCCGTGGCGGGTTGGCGCGCCTGGTGGCCGTGTCGTATATGTGCAAGGCATTCAGCCTCAAGGACTGGATGCGCTACACCGAGCTGTTTGGCATGCCGCTGCGCATTGGCCGCTATGGCCCAGGTGCTAAGCCGGACGATATTGCCGTGCTACGTCGCGCAGTGGCCCAGCTCGCCGCCGACGCGGCGGCCGTGCTGCCGAAAGAAATGCTCATCGAGTTTCAGGAGATCGCCAACTCAACAGGCGGTGCCGAACTGTTCGCGCGCCTGGCCGAGTGGCTGGACAGGCAAGTCAGTAAGGCCGTACTCGGCCAGACCATGACCACCGATGATGGGTCGAGCCAGAGCCAGGCCACCGTGCACAACGATGTGCGCCTCGACATTCTCAAGGCCGACGCCAAGCAACTGGCCGCAACGATCAACCGCGATCTGGTGCGCGTGTTTGTCGATCACAACTTCGGCCCTCAGGAAAACTACCCGAGCGTCGCATTCCAGGTCACAGAGCCAGAGGACTTGAAGGCCCTGGCCGATGCCCTGACGCCGTTTATTGATCGCGGTCTGCAAGTCGAGCAGTCGGCGATTCTGGGGCGGTTCGGCCTATCCGCCCCGGCTGATGGCGCGCAGCTGCTCAAGCCTACGGGCCAGCAGCCAGTTGCAGCACCTGCCCTCAATACCGAACAGCGCTGCAGCTGCCCAGCGATGCGGTGGCCACCGCCAGGCGCTCAACCAGGAACAGAAGCCCCGCGACAGCCTGGACATGCTTGTAGATGAGGCGGCCGCCGACTGGGTGCCTGTGATGCGGCCGGTGCTTGATCCGGTGTTGCAGTTGGCCAAGGACTCTGACGACTTCGATGCCTTCCGCGCTGGCCTGGCCGGCTTGCTTGAGCAGATGGACGATAGCGTCTTGATCGAGCAGCTCGCCCGCGCGGCCTTTAAGGCGCGCGGCCAAGGCGATGCAGGCGACGCACTGTGAGTGGCCCAACCAAGGAGCATGTGCCCGTACCAGTGCCAAAGGATGCGCTGGAGTACTTCCGCGCCAAGGGTATCAAGGTCGGCTTTGATCACCGCGACGTATGGGCCGAGGAACACGCCACGTCCTGGACGGTGGCCAAGGCCATGCGCCTGGACATCCTGGAAGCGATCCGCTCGCACGTCGATGAAATGATCGAGTCAGGTCAGGCCTTTGCCCAGTTCAAGCGTGAGTTGCAGCCGCTGCTGGAGAAGCTGGGTTGGTGGGGCCGTGGTGAGCTTCTCGATCCGCTGAGTGGCGAAACCCGCGAGGTGCAACTGGGCAGCCCGCGCCGCCTGCGCACCATCTATGACGTAAACCTGCGCCAGGCTCATGCGGCCGGCCAGTGGCAGCGCATCGAGCGCACCACGGCAACGCAGCCTTATTTGCTGTACCAGTTGGGGCCAAGCCGCGAGCACCGGCCAGAGCATGTGGGCTGGGCCGGGATCATCCTGCCAGCTGACCACCCGTGGTGGCAGTCGCACTTTCCACCCAACGGCTGGGGCTGCAAGTGCTGGGTGCGCCAGATCAGCAAGCGCGAGGCCGAGCGCCTTATTGGCACTGGCAAGTACATGACCGAAGCGCCCGACCTGGGCATGCAGGAGTACATAAACCAACGCACCGGCCAGGTAGTCAGCGTGCCCAAAGGCATCGAGCCAGGCTGGGACTACAACCCCGGAGCCGTGTCCAGGAAGGCCAGAGCACAGCAGCTCCTGGAAGAAAAACAGCCGGAAACTAACACCGCCTAAAACGCCGTCTAAGCGCTGTTTGGCGGCGAGGGAGCCACCAAGGTGTGGGGTTGGTGGCGTTTTGCGTTTCTAACGGGGGTCTAACGCCCCTTGTGATCGTTCAGGCGAGAGACGCTGGTATGCAATATCGAAGGAACACGCCTCGCACTTGCTGGGCGAACTAAAGGAGAACGCAGTATCGGGGGACGCCTTGAGTGGCGTGAAGAACAACTAGAAAGGCTGGCCGCCCTTAGCGGCCATAAGAAAGGGCCGACCGGCCGAGGTGTTCCACCACCTTGGCCGGCCGCCGAACCGCAGAACCAGCCTGCAAGCCCAGCTAAGGCCCCCGCCTCGTCGACGAAGCGCGGGCAAATTAACACTGTTTAGACATACAGTTAAAGGCTTGCCGTGATTGATATTCGCTGCGGTGGCTGTGGCCGTTTACTGGCCAAAGCCGCTGGCTTCACTTTGTTGCAAATCAAGTGCCCGCGTTGCCGGGTCATCAATAGTCAGACAGCCGTGAGCTGCCCGAATCCAGAGCGCCTTAGAGCGCCTCGATCCGAGGTAGCTCATGGCGACAAAGAAAGACCATCACCCAGCCCAGCCGGGTGAGTACACACCGCCGACCACTGACCAGGTCGGCTATTTCAATGGCCAGTTGGCGCTTGCAGGCTTTGGATGCAGCGCCTTCTATATCGCGTTGATCCCGCGCGCCGAGGCAAACCGCATCATCATTGCCAATCACTATTCAGGCCGCATCGTTATGAACTCCTATATCCACTTAGGGGTATGGGTCGAGGGCGTGATGCGCGGCGTGTTGCAGTTTGGCTATGCGCTAAACCCGGTGGCCGGTGCGCAGAAGATCGTGGCAGGCACCCAGGTTGATCAGTACCTGGAGCTAAACCGTATGTGGCTGGATGACATAGCACCGCGCAACAGCGAAAGCCGCGCCCTGAGCTATGCGTTCAAGTTCATCAAGCGGGCCTGCCCAAAGGTGGCCTGGGTGCAATCGTTTGCTGATGAGCGCTGTGGTGGCTGGGGCGTGGTGTACCAGGCGGCCAATTTCCTGTACCTGGGCCACCACCGCACCAGCTTCTATGAGCTGGACGGTGAGGCCTATCACCCAATGCTGCTCACTGCGCACAAGAAGGCTGGCCAGCGTGGGGAGTACTTGCGGGGCAATTTGCACCGTGCTGTGCGCCGGAACTTGTTGCAGTTCCGTTATATCTATCTGATCAAGCCAGGCTGGCGAGCCAGGTTCAAGAAAACCCCGCTGCCATACCCGAAGCCTGGGCAGCCCTTGCCGGATCGCAGACGGCGTAACGCCCCGCTTACCAGCCCTAGCCAGTTACTGAACCCCTTCCTCTAATCCCGCCCCCGTCATGCCGCCGAAACTAGCGGCATGAACACACAAAACGCCCCCCACAATCGCGCCACCTCCACAGCCCTCTGTTTTGAGCTGAGCGCTGATGTGCCTGAATGGGTCGAGGTGCTGCCGCCTGGCCCGTCCGTAGTTGGCCGCGACAGCCGCACCTGGACGTATGACCCGGCCGAAGTAATGGCCAACACCCTGGCGCATAGCAAGGGAGCTGACCTGCCGTTTGACTACCTGCACGCCACCGAGCTGAAAGCCCCCCAGGGCGATGATGCCCCGGCATCCGGCTGGGCGCGGGAGTACCGGGTAAATGAGCGCGGCGCGCTTGAAGCCCGCGTGGACTGGACGGCCAAAGCCCGCAACGCCATCAGCGAACGCGAATACCGCTACCTGTCGCCCGTCTTCACCTATGACGACACCGGGCGCATTCACCGCTTCTCCAGTTTCGGCCTAACCAACAAGCCGAATCTGTTGATCAAGGCGCTTAACGCCGAACAAGTCCCATCAATGGAGAAACCCCCGATGCTCACAGAAGCCATCCGGGCAGCCCTCGGCTTGCCTGAAAACGCCACGGAGGAACAAGCCGTGGCGGCAATTCAAGCGCTTAAAGATGCCAAAGAAACGGCGTTGAACAGCGAGAAATCCCCGTCCCTGCAACTGTTTGTGCCGCGTGGCGATTACAACGCCCTGGAGCAACGCGCCAAAAACGCCGAGCAGGCCCTGACCCAGCGCGACGAAAAAGAGCTGGAAACCGCCATCAATAGCGAGATCACCGCCGCGCTCAAGGCCGGCAAGATCACCCCTGCCACCAAGGATTACCACGTCAAAGCGTGTAACCAAGAAGGCGGTCTGGAGCGCTTCCGCGAGTTCGTAAAAGCCGCGCCATCCGTCACCGAGCAGGTGCTCAGTGATGAGCTGCCAAAAACCACCACTGCTCTCAACTCCGAGCAAAAGGATGCCGCGCGCCTGCTCGGTATGTCCGAGGCGGAATACCTCAGCTTGATCAACCCGGAGGCTAAATAATGGCCGTTGTAACCCCCGCACTGCTGCAAGCATTGTTTGTCGGCTACCGCGCTGACTACCAACGCGGCTTGGCGTCTGCGCCAGGTCTGTTCAAAGAAATTGCCACGGTGGTGCCCAGTACCACTGCGAGCAACACTTACGGCTGGCTAGGCCAGTTCCCGAAACTGCGTGAATGGATTGGCGCGCGTGTTCTCAAGGACATGGCCGCCCACGGCTACTCCATCACCAACAAGAAATTTGAAGGCACCGTGGCCGTTCCACGCACCGCCATTGAAGACGACGCCGCAGGCATTTACCGCCCGATGTTCGAGGAAATGGGCCGCGCTGCTGCTAGCCACCCGGACGAACTGATGTTTGCCCTGTTGGCCGCGGGCTTTAGCACGCTGTGCTTTGACGGCCAGAATTTCTTCGACACCGACCACCCGGTATTCCCGGAAGTTGACGGCACAGGCTCGGCCGAGTCGGTCAGCAACGTCGATATTCCCGGCGCTAGCCCTGGCCCTGCGTGGTTCCTGCTGGATACCACCCGCGCCATCAAGCCGCTGATCTACCAGGAGCGCATCAAGCCTGAGCTTGAGAGCAAAACCGACCCGACCAAGAGCGATCACGTCTTTGACCATGACGAATACGTGCATGGCGTGCGTGCCCGTAACAACGGCGGCTTTGGTTTCTGGCAGATGGCCTACGCCTCGCGTCAGCCTCTTACCGGTGAGTTTTATGGCAGCGCCCGCGCCGCTATGGGTGAGTTCAAGGCAGACGGTGGCCGCCCGCTAGGCATTACGCCAAACCTGCTGGTGGTTCCGCCGCGCCTGGAAGGTGCCGCGCGCAAGCTCCTGGAGAAGGATACCGACGACGGCAACGAGTGGTATCACACCGCCAAGGTGCTCGTTTGCCCGTGGCTCGCATAAGGGGTCGCCGCCATGATCATTCGTATCACCTCGAAACTGGACGGCTTCCGCCGCTGTGGCATCGCCCACAGCAAAGTCGCCACCGATCACCCGGCCGACCGCTTTACCGAGGCCGAGCTGGAGCGTTTGCAGGCCGACCCGGTGCTTACCGTTGAGCTGCTCGATGGTGAGCTGGCCGAGCCGGACGCTGTTGGTGGCTCTACCTCGGCTGACCCTGGCAAGGATGCCAAACCAGCGGCAGCGGCCAAGCCCGCGAAGGCCCCAGCCGCGAAAGCGGCCAAGGCTGGAGGCAGTGCCAAAGCAGCCGCGAAAAAGCCGGCCGCCAAGGCAGCGGCTAAACCCGCAGCGGCCCCCGCTACTGAGCCTCCACCTGCCTCCAAGGACGGCGAGCAGAAAGACGACACGCCGCCAGCTGACCCTCAGGGCGGCGAGGCTTAACCCATGGCCTACGCAACCCTGGCGGGCTTTATCAAGCAGTACGGCGAAAACGCCGTGCTGCTGGTGGCCGACCGTGATGATGACGGGGTGATTGATGCTCTGGTGGTTGAGGACGCACTGGCCCGCGCCAGTGCCGAAATCGACAGCTACGTCAGCGCCAAGCATCGCTTGCCGTTGCCGGTGGTGCCTGAGCGCTTCCCCGGCCTGGTCGGCGATATCGCCCTGTACCTGCTTTCGAGCGAGGGCGGTGCGCTGACCGAGGACAAGCGCAAGCGCTATGAGGACGCCATCAGCTACCTGCGTCGGGTGGCATCGGGTGACGCAGGCCTTGGCCTGCCAACCCCGCCCGAGCAGGCAAGCAGCGGCGAGGCCTGGTTTGAAAGCCAGCCCAAGCGCTTTGGTGACCTGCTGTGACTGGGGCCGCCATCAGCACCAACCTAGCGTTTGAACCACGCCTGGCTGGCCGGCTGGAGCGCTTGGCACAACTGGACACCGCGCCGCTCCTGGAAGGGATCGGCGCAGAGGTCGAGAGCCAGACGCGGCGGCGCATTGCGGTTGATAAAGCCAGCCCAGGCGGCCAGGGATGGCCGGACTGGTCGCCCGAGTACGCCGAAACCCGGCACAGCGGCCAGAGCCTGTTGCAAGGCAATGGCCACCTGCTGGACAGCATCACGTACGAGGTGCAGGGCGACAGCGTGTTGGTGGGTAGCCCGCTGATTTATGCGGCCACACACCAGTACGGCGACCCAGACCGAGGGATCGAGCAGCGCGAGTTCCTGGGCCTGGAAGGCCAGGATCGCGATGACGTTGTGGGTTTGATTGATGACTACCTAGAGAGCCTGGCCAATGACTGAGTTAACCGCTGACCAGGTGCTGCAAGGCATCGAAGCCTGGACCGCTGAGTTGTACCAGGGCGTTACGCCCAAGGTTGAGGTCGCGCTGCATGGCGGGCGGTTCAGCCCGGCCGACCTGGAGCGCTACGCAACCAAAGCCCGCGCCTGCCGCATTGCCCTGGAAGGGCTCAAGTTTGAACTGAATGGCCGTGGTCAGTTGATCGCCTACGGGCACGCCGTTGCGGTGGTGCTGGCCGGTGATGCCAAGGGCCTACCCCGTGCCCTGAATGTGCTGCAGGTGGCCAGCACCCTACAGGCAGCGTTGCCGGGCAGCCGATGCGGCCTGGCGCTTGAGGACAGCATCAACGCCAAGGATGTGCGCGCCGCCAACCTTTACCACGCCGGGCTGGATAAAGCCGGCACCGCCGCCTGGGTGCTGACCTGGCCGGTGAAATTTGAACACCCACGCACCCGCTAGGAGGGGCACATGGCAACTGAAGCAAAAGCCGCAGACAAGGCGAAACCAGCCGAGCCAGCCAAGGTGAAGGTCAAGATCACCAGCGATAACGGCCACCGCCATGCCGGCGAGAAACACCCCAAGGGCGCGGTTATTCCCGTGTCCGAGGCGGACGCAAAACTTATCGTCGAAACCTTCAAGGTCGGCGAACACGTAGAGGGTAAGTGACCATGGCACAGCCACGAGTATTTAAGGGCGTTGGCGTTGTTCACGCCCAGCGCCTGGGCGTTGTGGACGCACCGCTGCGCGACCTGGGCGACGTTGAAACGCTCAAGTTCGCCAACCGTTCCAACCAGATGGCCTGGAAGCAACACCGCAAACCGGGTGGCGGCAACCTCGCCACCCTGGACACCCTGGATGGCATCACGCTCGACGTGCAGATGCAGGAATGGCCCGAGGAAAACCTCGCCATGGTGCTGCAGGGCAAGATTATTGACCTGCCGCCCGAAACGGTGACCGCCGAACCCATCGTGCTGCAGCCGGGTGGTCTGAGCATGACCGAGTTTCCAGGCCCTAAGTCGATCACCCTGACCAAAACCAGCGACAGCACCCCGATTGCACTGTCGGCGGTGAATGTTTCGGCGGCCGGCCTGAGCGTACCGAAGGACAGCGCGGTCATCACCGCGCCGACCCCGGCCACCATCGCCTACACCAGCACCCAGGCCACGCGCATTGAACCGCTGGTAGAAGCCGGTGCCGAGTACCGTCTGGTATTCGACGGCCTTAACGAAGCCGAAAGCGGCCGCCCGGTAGTTGTCGAGATTCACCGCTGGAAGGCACCGCCCGCCGAGGAACTGGCGCTGATCGATGGCGAGAACCCCGGCAAGTTGCTGAGCAAGGGTGAGGTGCTGGCCGACCCGACGCGCCCGGCTGGTGAGTCGCCTTTCTGGCGCGCCACCTTCCTTTAAACCCACCCGCAACGCCGGGCCGCACAGGCCCGGCATTGGAGCCTTTGGTTATGAGCATGACCCTGACAAAGACCCTTGCCCTCGGCGCGTTGAGCGTGACCGTGCGCGAGCTGACCGTGGGTGAGATTCGCGCCTGGTTGAAGCGCACCGCCGATGGCGCGGGTGACGACCTGGTGGGCGACACCCTGATTGCCGAAATCAGCCTGGCCGACCTGATGGCCATGACGGATGTGAAGCAAAACGACCTGGACAGCCTGACACCCAACCAGGTGCGCGAGCTGTTTGATGCTTGCCGGGAGGTAAACAAGGATTTTTTCGGCCTAAGGGAGCGAATCACAGAGACCGGAAAACGGCTCCTGGAACGGCTCTCAAACGACTTGAACGAAACGCCAGCGCCCTGATCCGGCACGGCCACACCCAGTTATGGAGTTACCCCTGGGGCACCTGGCTAGCGGCGTTGGATGAAGCGACTAGCGCGGCCGAGGCGGCGCAAAAAGGACGTTAATGAAGTTTGGGCAGAGAAAACCCGACCAGCGCAACCAACAGGCCGATAGCAGCGATCAGCAGCGCCGCGCCGATGAATGCAGCCGGCCAGTAAAACAGCAGCAGTGCCAACACCAGCATAATCAGGGTTGTTTCCATGAGTGATGTACGCCTCTCCATTTCAGTCGATGCCCGCGATGGTCGCCGTCAGTTGCAGGACTTTCGTGCCGGCTATCAAGAGTTGGTGGAACGCCTCAAGCAGCCGCTAGGGCAGATCAATGCCTTTCGGGATATGCAATCCAGCCTAGCTGAGAACCAGGCCCAACTCAACGCAACCCGCGCACGCATCCGCGAGCTTGCCGATGAACTGGTCCGCGCCGAGAAGCCCACCAGGGCGCAGCAGCAAGCCTACCGCGCAATGACGGGCGAAGCGCGGGCAATGGAGCAGGCCATTGCCGGGCAAAAAGGCCAGCTCGCCCAGTTGTCCGGCGCGCTGAAAAGCGCGGGGGTGGATACCAGCCGCCTGAGTAGTGAGCAGAAGCGTTTAGCGGCTGATTTGGCACAAGCGAGCCAGGCCGCTGACCAGCAAGCGCGCATTGCCGGTGCGCGCCAGGCGCTGAACGTGCGACCACACCGCGAGATCCGCAACGAGGTCGTGGCGCTACAACAGCAGTACCGCGTGTTAGCCACCCAAGGCGGGCTGAGCCTGGCCGAATTGGCGCAGGCCAAGGTGCGGCTACGCCAGCGTACCGCCGAACTGGTATTTCAAACCAATGGTTGGACAGCTGCCCTAGGGCAAGCCCGCATGGCGGGGGCTGTGGCCTTTGTCGGGGTCTATGCCGGCATGGCGGCGGCGCTGCGGGGTATCGAGGGGCTGACCACTACCGTGGATGCGTACCAGTCCATGCTTGGACGCTTGCGCCTGGCCACCAGCTCACAAGAAGAGTTCAACAGCACCTTGGCCAACCTGGAGGGCATCGCACAGCGCAGTGCTGCGCCGGTTGACTCTCTGGTGACCCTTTACGGCCGTATCAGCCGGCCACTGAAAGAGGCGGGGCGTAGTCAGGACGACATTCTCAAGCTGACGGAAACCGTGGCGCTGTCGTTTCGCGTGTCCGGTGCGACGGCCGCCGAGGCACAAAATGGCGTAATTCAGTTTGCCCAGGCACTGGGAGCCGGGGCGTTGCGCGGTGACGAATTCAACAGTGTGGCCGAGCAGGCACCACGCCTTATGCAAGCGCTGGCTGCGGGCTTGGGCGTGCCTATCGGTGCGCTTCGCAAGATGGCAGCCGAGGGCGAGCTAACTGCAGCAATGGTAACCGACGCGCTGGTTAGCCAGTTCGATGTGATTCGCGCCGAGTCTCAGGGGCTGCCAGACACCGTGGGCGCAGCCATGACCCGGCTGCGCGATGCAGTAAGCAAGGCGCTTTCCGGTGCTGATACCAGTGGGTTGATTCAGGCGATCAATGATCTGGCTGCCACTATCAGCGATCCGCAAGTCTCCCAAGGGCTGGTTGACCTTGCGCAGCAGTTGTTACGCCTGGGACAAAGTGCGGTAGAAGTTGCCGCATTTTTCGCCCAGCTAGATCCCGCCGTCCGGAATACCACGCTGGCAGTGGGTGCTATGGCCACCGTAGTAGTGCCGCTCGGGTTAGCGGTACGCGGGTTGATAAACCCGTTGCTGCTGCTAGGCGGGCACTTGGGCAAGCTGCCCGCCGTGAGCGGCGCAGGCCGTGCCGCGCTGGGGGCGATGGGCATTGAGGCAACTGGCCTGATCCCCAAACTAAAGAACCTGGCGGACGTGGCCAAGCTGGCCAAGGGCGCACTGGCCCTGGGCGTGGTCGCCTGGACGGGCGGCAAGCTGGTCGAGCTGTACGACACCATTGATGGCATCCGCGAGCTGCAAAAAAGCCAGGCCGATTACCAGGCTAGCTTGCAGGCCACAGTGACGAAAACCACCGAGTATGCCGATGCGGTGATTCTGCCGGCCGAGTCGCTGGCCCGCATGACCGATGCCGAGCGCAAAGCGTATGCCGAGCGCCTGCGCCTGGCCGAGGAACACTACCGCGCCCAGGGCGAGTTGATCAGCCGGCAGGACACCTCCGACGAAATCAACCAGGACGCGCTGGCGTCACAGCGCAGGGCCAGTGATTACCGCAAGGCGTTGGGCGCAATCAAAGATGAGCACGCCGAGCGCGAGGCCGCCGAGGGTCGCCATTCGGCAGCTGTAGCCAAGATCAAGGCCGACAACCTCAAAAACATCCAGGACGCGCTGGGCAAAGAAATCCTGGCTTACGAAGCGGCCAACAAACAGTTAGAAGCGGCCAACCAGAAAACCCAGGCCGCGATGAAGTCTCGCGCGGACTTGGCAAAAGAGTTCGAGCAGCTCGTCAAGGATATGCGCGCCCCGGCTGCTGATGACGGTCCGGCCGAGTTCGGCGACGTAACAGCACTGAAGGCAGGCGCGCGCCAGTCGCTGGTGGCGGGCGACACTGAGGAGGCTATTCGCCAGGCTCGCGAGGCAGGCGAGATCCTGCGCGAGCTGAAAGAAGCAGGGGCCAATAGCTATGGCTTTGCAGGCATTGCCGCCGAGTTGGCCAAGATCGGTGACGAGGCCAAGGCCCTGGAGGGCATGCAAGCCGACGTCGAGCGCATCGATGCTCAGGCGAGGGTGGACGAAATCAAGGCAGGCATGGATGAGCTGCTGGCCCAGGCCGAGGCATTCAAGCGAATCAATATCGAGTTTACGGGTTTCGAGCAGTCCGCCGAGTACCTGGAACAACAGGCCAAAGAGCTGGCCGAGCGCCTGAAAAAGTACATGGTGATCCCGGTCAACTACATCGGCGCGGGAGCAGATGCCGCGAAAGCATCCGGCGCAGCTAATGACCAGGCTGCAGAAATCATCACCGGCAAACCGATCAAACGCGCCACGGGTGGCTGGATCGACGGCCCCGGTAGCACGGTGAGTGACAGCGTCCTGGTCGCCGCATCGCGTAAAGAATTCATGCTCAACGCCCGCTCGGCCCAGCGCCTGGGCGCGGCAAACCTCGACTACATGAACCGCACAGGCGAGCTGCCGGGCCGCGAGCCATTCGTGCCCGACTTCCCCGCATTGCCGCAGGGTCTGGAGCGCATGGGCGAACGCCAGCCGCTCAATTTGGCCATGCCATGGGGCGGTTCCTATGCCCTGGAAGGTACACCGAACGAAGTGCAGCGCTTCCAAGACGATCTGGAACGCGCACGCCTGATGCACGGCACGGTAGGAATGCGTCGGAAATGACTGAGCACATTGTCCCGCTCGTCCTCGGTGGCATCGAGATACTGCCGCACTCCGGACCGATCCGGCAGCGCTACGAATCCTTTGGCGGCAGCCGCGAGCTGCGTATGGCCAGCGGCCGAGGCGTCAAACAAACCCACTGGCGCAAGACGGCTACTTCGATCAGCGCCACCGGCCATCTCGACCCAGCCCTTGAGTCGCTCGACTACAGCCGCCCACTGGAGCTGCTGTGCGTTGCCCCCAAGTGGGTGGGGGGACGGGACTGGTTTACGAATTGCCGTCTGCGCAGCACCGCCGCCCGGACGAACAGCCCTGGGCAATCGCCGCCGTGGGCAGCGGCTGGGTCGATACCAGCCTGGTGCTGGACGGCAACCTGGCCAACGTAGCGCCGATCCCCGGTGCCCGCGCGTACCGGGTTGGCTGGCTGCCTCGACTGATGGTGCTCACCGATGGGCCGGTTACCGAAACAGACGACAGTCGCGAGCTGGTCGATTGGTCTTTTGACGCGCGGGAGGCGTGATGCAGCGATTTATCAACCATTGGCAAACAGGGCTGAGCGCAACGCTCCCGGCCGGTGCCGAGCAGATGACAGTACCTGTCTCAGCGGCCGGTCTACTGAGCTTCGGTAATGGCACCTGGTACAAGGTGACGCTGACCAATGCGGCACGTAGCGCCTGGGAAATCGTCACGGTGACGGCCCAGGCGGGAGGCGTGCTGACAATCGACCGCGCCCAGGAGGGGACGGCCGCCGCTGAGTGGCCGGCCGGTAGTGCGGTATTCATCGAACTGACCGCAGGTGCCTTGCACGACCTGGTCAGCCAGCTTGCGGCGCTGACGGCCAGAGTCGAAGCCTTGGAGCAAGACGGTGGCACCGATCCCGAGCCGGGGCCGGATGGCGCATTGACGGACGCGGCCGGCAATCTCCTTGTCGATCAGGCCAGCAATGTGTTGGTGGGGGGCTAAGCATGCTCGGTCTCAGCGCCCTTAACACCGCCTCGCTCAATACCTGGCCGCCATCGGTCAGCCAGGTGGTGACCGTGCCAGACAATCAGGTCTGGCGCTTGCGCGTGCAGATCGGTAGCGAAGACGTGTCCGCCAGGCTGACAGGCGTGGCGAGTATCGAGTTCGAAGAGTCGGGCAGCCGACTTTGCACGCTGCGACTGTTGCCCGAGCCGGGCGTATTTGAGCCGGACGCCTTCACCGGGCAGCCAGTGACCTTTTATCACCAACGTCTGGAGGGTGACCTGGTCGCCGCGCAGGCGCTGTGGTTTACCGGCGAGGCCATGCAGCCGAGCGTCGATATTTCCAGCCAGGTGCTCACCATGACAGCCACCTGTCAGCGCCAGCGGCGTCTGGCTGCTATGACTGCTGAGCAGATCGCCGCCCTGGTGCCGGGCGACTATGCCGAGGGCGTGTTCGGCCAGATCGACGACCCCGAACGCTACGCCGCTAACTTGCTCAGCACTCGCGCACTGTCGCTCGATTGCAGCGCTGAAGGCCAGTTCCGTCTGACGGAGTGGGAGGCTGCACCGGCAGCACACTACCGCTTCACCGCCGACGAAATCATTGACGGCTCGCTGCAGCTCAATCTGGCAACTGCCGATCAGTTGATCAACCGGGTGGAGCTAACAGTCGAGTACCGTTACCAGCGCCTGCGCCACCGCGAGTACACCTTCGCCTGGGAGCACCCGGCCGGGTCGTTCTGCGTTTGGCTGGGCGACGACACCGAGTTACCGACCGTGAGCATGCTGACCGGGGCGCTCGATCAAGCAAACTGGACGACGCTTGGGCTTACCTACGAGGCGCTGCCGCACTCGATGCCCAACCCATGCGGCAATGGCGGTTCCTGGGGCAACCGCTTTACTGCCGACCCGCATATGCTGGCCTTCAATGCGCGTGTGGGTGCCCGCGTGGCACAGACGCTGACCGAAGTCTACAAGCTGGCGCTGGAGGTTCCCGGCTCCGTAGCGGCTTACGGCATGCGCGGTGGGTCGGCCCGTCACTCCGACGAGGTCGAGTTTGACGGCGGTGCCTGGGAAGACGAGGAAGGCCCGCGTCCCGATACGGCGGTGCAGGACGAACTGGGCGACTGGATTCTTGATGAGGACGAGCCGGCCCGCCGCGAGAACCTCCTACGTACCGCATTCGCCCTTGAGAAAACGCGCATGCATGCCAGCCACCGCCAGAGCCGCCTGGCATTCCAAGTGCCGGTCACCGATGACGTGTTCGACCTGGTGCATACCGTCCAGGTCGAGGCGCTCGGCATGCGCGCAAAAGGCAAGCTGCGGCGCGGGGCCGTGCGCTGGGATCACGACAGCGGCGAGGCCGTGGCCGAACTAGAGCTGGCGCTGACCCGCGTTGGCCAAGTTGCGACCGGTGCTGGCTTCACCTTGCCGGCCCGAGCTGTATTCGATTTTGGCGAGCCGCCCGAGTCCATTGCCCAACTGGCGACCCAGTTGGGCGGCCGGCCCGCGTCGCCCCCGTACAGCGAAGATATCGACGGATTCGCCGGCAACTACGGCTGGGAAACACCCAGTTCGGAAAGCCACCCCCGCCGTTTGCAGATCACAACGCCGGATATCGCGGCCGAGCATCGTGACCCGACCGAGGCAACGCGCGAGCATACATACCCCGTTGTGCTACCGAGCGACCAACTTTTAATGGAGGTTGCATGAATTATCAGCGGCTAATCAGTGACCTGCAGGGCCTGTTGCAGCCGGAGCGCCGCGAGGGGCTGCCCGTCGCTGCCCGTCGCGGCGCGCGTGCTGGTAAGCGAGTCAGCGTGCCCTATGTTGCCCCACCGACAGGTGCCGGCGGAATTTCCTGGCCGCTTATTGAGGGTAGCGTGGGTGACACCGCCGAGTACGCCCGGACGTATCACGACAGCTCAACCGTGCTGATTACAACGGACGGGCTGGTCGCGCTGGAGCTGCCGCAGGTCGACGCCATCACGATGCACGACGCAAACGGCGAGGTTGGCGAGATTCGCTTTGCTAAACGCCCAGTCAAGGCCACTCCGGGCGGAGGGAAAGGCGAACCATGATCGATATCGAGCTGACCCTCCCTGACTATCGAGCCTTTGGCTTCCCCTGTCATGGTCTTGTACGTGGGCGAGAGCTGACCCTGCCGAACGGTGCCACGGTCGAAATTAACTCACCGCAGAACGGGGACAACTGGCTGCTAACGGTGCCTGATGCGCCTGGCGCTGTTCGTTCCCCCGAGGAAGCGCTGGCAGATGAGGCTCGCGGTTGGAGCTGGCCGGTGGACATTCTTTGCTGGAGTGCCGGTTACGTCCATGGCGTTGAATGGCGCAAGGTGTCAAAGGTGGCTGATCAGCTGCAGGCGGCTGCTCGTTTCATCTATGCCGAGGCACCTGGAAAGTGCTGTTTTGTGGGCATCAGGGGGGTATCGGGTGGCCCGACGGGCCGCCGGGTGGAGGTGTCTATTGTGTCGCTACAGGCACCCGACGATGCAGTCCCGGTCACCCTATATCCGGAGGTTCCTGGTGGTGTCACTGGCGCTATGTTGCCCGATCAAATGCAGCTGGCGGACGTCTCCCGCCGTGGCGATGCGGCGATATTCCGCGCCACTGGCTATGGACCCGACTTTTTTTTAGTGCGCATAGCGCGAGTGGATGAGGTGTTTACTGCTGAACTTGAGTATCTCAGCGCGCCCATAGCTCCGAGCCGCACGCAGTACGATGTGCAGTGGAATGAATACCGGGCAAGAGTGGGCCAGAACGCGCAATCGGTTGGGCTATTGGATGGCGTGTGGGTTGAGACCGATAACGGCCCCGAGTTTTTTGCCGAGTATCAGGGGCGTGCAATAACGACGCCGCGCGTGACGTACGCCGCAGCCGTGGTGACTCCTGAAGATGCGCCGGATATTGTGATATGGCCAATTAACTGGCGCGCCCGCGATGGGGTGGTGCGTTGGGATTATGGCAGCACAGTGATCGCCGCCTGGTTTGACGATGATGGCGAGGTGCAATTGCTTGAACGCGGCGGCAGTAATGAGGTGACCGCCAATACGGTTTTTAGCATTAGCGCATCCGGCATCACTGAAAAATCAAATGTGAACTCCTATTTTGCAGACGACGGCTCGCCGATCCCCAATCTGGGCTCGCCCCTGCTTGACACGGAGTACTTTGCGGGGAGTGTTTCGTTCAACATCAACCGCACTACCACCGAGGTTATCAAGCAAACCCTGAGCCTCAACGGCGCTGTTATCGCTGAGGCAGAGTTGCGCAGAGAGCTGAACTACAGAGCCGGACCGGAGCTGTTTAGCAGCACAAACCCAGATGTGTCGTTTGAGCTGCGCGGCGACACACTTAACCAGGTTGGGGTGGCGCAGTTCCGCACCACGGTTGACGTTGTGCTGGAAGTGGACAGCGAACAGGTTGATCAGGATGGCGCGCAGGGCATAGGCAGCAACCTACCCAGTACCGG
Organism: Pseudomonas sp. C7.1; assembly: GCF_056312395.1. NCBI lineage: Bacteria > Pseudomonadati > Pseudomonadota > Gammaproteobacteria > Pseudomonadales > Pseudomonadaceae > Pseudomonas > Pseudomonas sp. C7.1. The sequence goes on from NZ_JBWDTL010000003.1 coordinate 3,675,660, forward strand.
CCTACAGCCGTTAGACAGAGCCATTCGGAACGATGGCTTCGCGCCGCTTGTTGTTGGGACTTTGCTTGAATCTCAATCGCCTCCGTCGGCTTACCTTGAGCTAGGCGGGCCGCGTTTTGCCCGAGCATATGCAGGGCTGCACCTCTACTCAAACAAGCTACTTGCGCTCTGGACGATGTCCGGCCCGGCATCGATATGCAGTGTGCAAAACGCTTACAGCCCTACGGGGTTTAAGTCCGGCACGGCTCAGCAGTTTGTGGGCTTCCCGACGTCCAGCCTACGCGGCTCTTACAACTCACGCACCGGCGCGGCTCTGACGCAGGTTCCTACGAGTTCCGTTATCAACTGGGTCTAGCCCTGCTACACAAGGAGATACATGATGGCTGAAGTACAACACGTGGCGAGTGGCAATGGCGCGCCAACAGGGGCACCGCCTTCAATAGCGGCCCACTACGTCGATCTGGTTTCAGGCTTTCACTACATATCGAACGGTACTTCAACGGCAGCAGACTGGGGCCACCCGATTGGCGTGCACACCTTTCATGAGTTGACCGAGGCCGGCCAGCTTGATGTGCCGATGACCGCTGGCCGGGTTGAGGTATTCGAGGTTGGTGAAGGGCCGGGAGGCCAGTTTGTTCTGATGTTGCCGAATGTACCTTCAAGGCACGTACTGGAGTTTACAGTCGTCGCATGGCCAACAGCCGCAGCGAGCCAGCTGGTTTTGAAATGCTCTGCTGGATTTGATGGAGTGGGCGCTATGGGGCAGAACATCGGCGCTACTGCTGTGGGTAATGAGCTGCATATACCGATGGCCCAGATTATGGGGTTGCGGGTTCATGCTATTGCGGGGCCTGGGGGGCGCTACTTGGAAGTCGTGCCGCAGTTTGTAGGCGGGGGGGCGGGTTAATCTGCGGCTATGCCAAACATCGAGCTAAAATCATGCGCGCGGCTCGGCTTTCTCTATGCCAAACCCCGCGCTAAGCAGTGCCAAAAACGGCGCGCGCTTACACCGTCACGACGAGAACGCCTTATGTCCGATATCCACCAAGGTGGCTGCCAGTGCGGGGCCTTGCGCTATCAGTTCGAGGCGCCGCTGCGCGACATCGCGCACTGTCACTGCAGCATCTGCCGGCGCAGCAGCGGCGGCATCGTCACTACCTGGGTCACTGTGCCGCTGGCAAGCTTTCGCTGGCTGGCCGGCACAGCCCGCGAATACGCCTCGTCAACCAGTTGCACGCGCAGTTTCTGCCCAACCTGCGGCGCGCACCTGACGCTGTTCACCACACTCAGCCCGCACAGCCTGGATATCACCATCGCCACCCTGGATCAGCCTGAATTGGCCCCGGCAGATCGGCATATCTGGGTACAAAGCCGCCTGACATGGCTGCACCTCGACCCTAACCTGCCGGAAGAAAAGCAGGAGATCATCGAATAAAGCACACTGACCGCCTACGAATTGACGCACAGCGTTCTCATCAAAAACGCCCCAGCAGCGGACAAGAGACGCAGCGTATCAGCAGAAAAGCGTTCCCTAAAAACATCGCCTGTGTCACATTTTGTGACCAGTCGGACCTGTAAACCTTGATTCCAAAAGGCTTTTTTCACGGCGCTGACAATACGCAGCAGTTCCGACATGATGAGCAGGCTAAATCGCGCTGTACGGCGATTCGCGCATCTCACGACCATCTAGGCTAAGGATAACCGCACATGCCGGGGGCATTACTTCGCACAGGGAACCTTCAGGAGTTCAAGGCGCTCGGCGTCGATGGCCAGCCGGTGTACACCGCCGCGCTGCAACTGCGCGAAGCGATTCGCCTGAAGATGGGCCGCGAGGCCGCCAGTTGCTTGGCCATTCCCCAACCCAATCAAACCGGCGACCGCATCGACTGGTATGCACCCGACGAAGGCGATGTGGTGCCGTGGTCCGCCGCCACCGCTGAAGAACGCAGCGACGCTTACCAACAGCTTGAGGCCATGCACGCGCAACTGGGCAGCACCAGCACCAGCATGCGCAATGACGTACAGAGCCGCGAGAAGCAGATTTTCGGCCGCCTGCTGGAAAAAACCGTCCACTTTCCTGACAGCAATCACGTTTACCTCGTCAACGGCAAACCGGTCATTTCCTTCTGGGGCTTTACCGATACCGCCGGCACCTACGACCACGATCCGCTGCTCTGCCTGCGCCCGCCCGTGCCCACTGCGGCACCGCTAGCGCCGCCAGTTAGCCCCGCACCACCTGCTGCTCCAGTAATAGAGGCCAAGCGCCCCTGGTGGCGTTGGCTACTGTGGCTGTTACCCCTGCTGTTATTACTCCTGTTACTGCTGTTCTTGTTGCGCGCGTGTGCGCCGAACGTGCCGCTGCCACTGGGCCTGGACCAACTCGACCTGCCAGGCTTTCCAGAGGTGCGTAGCGTGGACCTGCCCAACGTCAATCTGGGTGGGGTAAACGGTGTGGTCACGGGCCAGGACGGCATCGACGGACAGTTACCAGGCGAGCAATCAGCGCAAGGCGAATTACCTGATGGGCAACTGCCTACCGATGAAGGTGAGCAGCCCGCCGCCCCTGGTGAAGAACCTTCTGGCGAAGAACCCGGCGCCGAAGAGCCGACGCCACCAGCCGGTGAAGAACCCGGCGAGCAACCGCCGCCAGTTGACCCCGAAACAGGTCAACCACAGCCGCGCAAACAGCCACCCGGCCGCGACGTACCTCAAGACCTGAGCATTCCGCCGCAAGCGCTGGAAACCGGCTCCACCGAATTCCTCAATGGCAACTGGAAAGCCGGAGCCGGGATTCAGGATGCGCAAACCGGCAAACCGATGCAGCTGGAGTACGACTTCAAGGACGGCAAAGGTCAGGTCAAAGTGCGTCGCGGTGATGGTGTTGAATGTTCTGGAACCGTTAACGCCGCCATGCAGGGCGGCAAACTGGCGATCAACAATCAGGGCCAAGCGGCCTGCAATGACGGCAGCAGTTACAAACTGCCGGAAGTGACCTGCAGCCCGGACAGCCGTAGCGCTGCGGATTGCTCCGGCAACTACGAGAATCAGCAGTTCCCCATGTCGATGCGACAAGGCGAACCTTAACGGGCGTGACCGTGTATTAAACAAAAAGCCGGCAGGCGCACCTGACCTGTTTACGGAATGGATGGCAACACCGCCGGACCTCAGCCAGCTGAGATCCGGCGCCTAGCAGGCCGTTGAAAAAACGTAGCCGAGGCAGGCAAGACAAGGCGCTACGTTAGTAACAGCCTCCGGCTGGTCAAAACAGGCGAGGAAGCGGAGTTTACTGGTGTAAATGAGCATTCCGAGCCTGTTTTTAACGCAGTATTGCCAACGCAGGTAGTTTTTAAACGGCCTGCAAGGCGAAAGAACAGGGGCGGAAGAACAGCACTATGTTTCCAGAAAGAACGGATTACGAAGAAAAGATCACGCTGATCATGGGCAGTGGCGTCCAGTTTCTGGACTTCCCTGTCACCCTGGAACTGCGCCGCGAATTGCCCGGCGAGTTCGTTCGTCAGCACCAAGACGGCCCGCTGGCCCGCCTGCTGTTCGATGACCGGAGCAGCCAGTTCTACCATCCGGCTGCTCCTGGCCAGGCGGTGAGCCCGGCCTACAGCGTGGCAGTGGATCAATCGATACGTCTGCTCAAAGGTCTGTGGCTGCCGCTGCCCTTCTTCCGCTTCAGCCCGCCACGGCGCTTTGACGACGGCCCGTCCAACTGGGCGCGAGTGCGCATCGTTGAGCTCAAGCCCGGCGAAGACCCGGACGGCCACACCCACCGCGTAACCCTGGCGTTCGATACCAAGGTCTTCACCAGCCGCAGCGACACCGCCTACCTGGCCCCGACCAGCGATGACGTGCGCGCCGGCGCAGCCTTCGCCCTGGCCCATCAGGCCAACGAAATGGGCTGGTTCCTCGACCTCAACTGGGTCAACGACTGGCTACGCGAAGTGTTCAGCGAGCAGGCACAACTACCGCCCACTCGCATGCAGCTGGATGACATCGAAAGCGAATGCCAGGAGCTGTACCACCAGGCGCACTACCTCAACCTCTTACACCTTCTCGGCACGTCCCTGACCGTGCCAGAGATGAAAGTGGTGTCCAATCGCGACAGCGACCTGCACAAAGCCATCCCCGTAGACATGGTGCTGGACGTCGGTAACTCGCGCACCTGCGGCATCCTGATCGAAGACCACCCGCAGGAAAACGACGGCCTGAGCAAGCGCTACGAGCTGGAGCTACGCGACCTGACCCAGCCCGAGCACGTCTACCCCGAACCCTTCGAGAGCCGCATCGAGTTCGCCCAGGCCGTGTTTGGCAAGGATCATTTCTCGGTACAGAGTGGCCGCCGCGAAGCCTTCCAGTGGCCGACCATCGCCCGTGTCGGCCGCGAAGCCGGACGCCTGGCCAGCCGCCGTCGTGGCACCGAAGGGTCCACCGGCCTGTCCAGCCCGAAGCGCTACCTGTGGGATGAAGATAACTACGAGCCAGGCTGGCGCTTCAACTGCGCTTACGTCAAAGCCGACAGCGAACCCCACGCCACCGCTGCCCCAGTCGCCAGCTTGATCAATGAAAAAGGTCAGGCGCTCTACAACCTACCGTTCGATGAGCGCATGCCGGTGTTCCACCCGCATTACTCGCGCAGCTCGTTGATGACTTTCATGCTCTGCGAAGTGCTGGCCCAGGCGCTGATGCAGATCAACAGCCCATCCCAGCGCCTGCGCATGAGCCACTCGCGGGTACCGCGCCATCTGCGTTCGATCATTCTCACTGTGCCACCTTCCATGCCCAAGCCTGAGCGAGAGATCTTCGCCAAATGCATGGAGCAGGCCATCGGTCTGGTATGGAAAAGCCTCGGCTGGCACCCGGAGGATGACCCGATCACTATCAAGGATGCCAAGAGCCGCGAAACCGCCTGGCCGTTCCTGCCGGAAGTACACGTGCAATGGGACGAAGCCACCTGCGGCCAAGTGGTGTACCTGTTCAACGAGACCCAGAACAACTTTGCCGGCCGTCCGGAAGAATTCTTCGCCGCCATGGCACGTCCGGATCAGCCGCATAAAGATCGCCTGACCATCGGCTCAATCGATATCGGTGGCGGCACTACAGACCTGGTGATCACCGAATACCGCCTCGATGATGGCGTGGGCAGCAACGTCTACATCACCCCCTCGCAGCGCTTTCGTGACGGCTTCAAGGTGGCCGGTGACGACATTCTGCTCGACGTGATACGCCAGTTCGTTCTACCTGCCCTCAGCGCAGCGCTGACCCAGGCCGGCGTGGATAACCCGGACGCGCTGTTGTCCAAACTGGTCGGTAACGAGCCACTCACCGTGCAGGACGGCGTGCTGCGCCAGCAACTCACCCTGCAACTGTTCAGCCCGATTGGCCTGCGTCTGCTCAAAGCTTACGAGCAGTACGACCCACTGGATGCCGGCACCCTGGTCAGCGGCACCTTCGGTGAACTGCTGGGCGAGGAGCGCCCCACCGACGATGTACTGGACTACGTAGCGGGAGCGGTGCGTCGTTATTTGGGCGCGGGCAGCAACCCATTCAGCCTGCTGGACGTGGCGTTGAACGTAAACCTGCGGCGCATTCACGAAGCCTTTATTACTGACCGCATGAACATCGGCAAAACCATCAAGGCGTTGTGCGAAGTGGTCTACAGCTACCCCTGTGACGTGCTCCTGCTGACCGGTCGGCCTTCACGCCTGCCGGGCGTGCAGGCGCTGTTCCGCAAGTTGCTGCCGCTGCCACCCGGACGCATCCTGCCGCTGAACCAGTACCGCACCGGCGGCTGGTATCCGTTCAACAAGCTTGATCGTATTGAAGACCCGAAAACCACCGCAGCGGTCGGCGCCATGCTGTGCCTGCTCAGCCGCAGCCTGCGCCTGCCCAACTTCTTCTTCCGCTCGGCGGCATTCACGCCGTACTCGACGCTGAAGCACCTGGGGTTGTTGGATAACAACAACGTGATCAAGGACGGCAACGTCTACTTCCGTGACATCGACCTGGATGACCCGCACTACCAACTGCCGGATCAAACCTTCGAGATGCGCGGCACCCTGCGCCTGGGTTTCCGCCAATTGGACGACGAGCGCTGGTCCGCAGCGCCGTTGTACATCCTCAGCATCGAAAACCAGAAGCTGCGCGAGAAAGTGGCCGCCCAAGGGCAGGTATTGAAAGTGCGCCTGGGCATCAAAGCCTCGCGCGACCTGGCCGAAGGCAGTGAGAGCTTCGAGCTTCTCAGTGCCGAGTCCGATAGCGGCTCGATCAGCCGCACGCAGATTCGTCTACGGCTCAACACCCTGGCCGATACCGGGCTGGGTGAGTCGCACTATTGGCTGGACAGCGGGAGCGTGTTTCGCAAATGAGTAACTCGCCTGAGCAACTGACTCAACACTGGTCTGCCATTCACACGGGTGCCGGCGATGCGATTCGCTGGATCAACGACGTGCGTCGCAGCGCGCCGCGCCTGGATAACGAAGCAGACGACTTGATCCTCAGCCTGCGCCGTGTGCGCAACACCGCCGACCGTTTGGGCGCTGTGTCCAGCCTGCCGATGACCGTGGGTTTCTTCGGGCTGTCCCAGGCCGGCAAGTCCTACCTGATCTCGACCCTGGCCGCTGGCGCCAATGGCAAGCTGGAAACCGACTTTGGCGGCAGCCGGCTGGACTTTCTCACCCACGTCAACCCGCCGGGCGGCGGCAAGGAAGCGACAGGGCTGGTCACCCGCTTCAGCCGCACCGCGCGCCCCGGCCCGGACGACTTTCCGCTGGAACTGAAGCTGTTTGCCGAGGTGGAAGTGGCCAAGGTGCTGGCCAACTCCTTCTTTAACGACTTCAACACCGAGAAGGTGCTTTATCGCCTCGACGAAAGTGCCATCCGCCAATTGCTCAAAGACCTGGGCAAACGTCGCCAGCACAGCCAGGTGCCGGGGGTCAGCGAAGATGACGTGGTCGCCCTATGGGATTACCTGCAAGACAACTTCCCGGCGTCCATTTCCGGCCTGGCCGGCTATTACTGGCCGACGGCGGTGGAACTCGCGCCGTGGCTGAGCCTGGACGACCGCAGCAAACTGTTCTCGATCTTCTGGGGTGAAATCAGTGAACTCAGCGAGGCTTACCTAAGCTTCGCTAAGACCCTGAGCCGGCTGGGCAACGTCGACCGCGTATTCGCACCGCTCGATGCCCTCGTACGGCAGACCGACAAAGGTCTGTCGCAGGCCGACAGCATCATGAACGTCGACATGCTGGAACGCCTTGGCCGTGACAGCGACAAGCCGGTCAGCGTGCGCCCGTTTACCAACGGCGAACTGCAAGCGCCGGTAGAGCTGACTCTCGCGCAACTCGCGGTGCTGACCGCCGAGCTGGTGTTTCCGCTGGTGGAGCCGACCAGTGAACCACTGTTCGAGCAGGTGGATCTGCTCGACTTCCCCGGCTATCGCGGCCGCCTCTCAGTGGAGTCGCTGGACGATGTGCGCCGCGCCGTCAGCAGTGACGAAGCCAGCCCGGTGGCGCAGCTGATTCTGCGCGGCAAAGTGGCCTACCTGTTCGAGCGTTACACCGACAGCCAGGAAATGAACGTGCTGATCGTCTGCACGCCGTCCAATAAACAGTCGGATGTCACCGCTGTTGGCCCGGTACTGACCCGCTGGATCGAGAAAACCCAAGGCGCCAAACCGGACGAGCGCGCCCTGCGCAAACCCGGCCTGCTGTGGGCCATCACCATGTTCGACATGCGCATCACCAGCGACCTGGACAAGGGTGAAGACCTGCTGCGCCTGGGCTGGGGTAGCGGCGGCATGATGAAGATGACCATGCTCGAACGCTTCGGCCAATACCCCTGGCTGCAAGAGTGGACAGACAATCAGCCGTTCAACAACACCTTCCTGGTACGCAAGCCGCGCATGAAGGTGACCTTCCTCGATGTGCTGGACGGCAACGAAACCGGCCTCAACGCCGCGTCTGAAAGCTCACTGGCGCTGATGCGCAGCACCTTCGCTGAAGACGAAACCGTGCAGCGGCATATCCATCAACCCGTGCAAGCCTGGGATGCGATGCTGGAACTGAACGACGGCGGCATGAGCCGGATCAGTCAGTACCTGCACGGCGTGGCCTTGCGTGAAGTGAAGCTTGGCCGTATCCGCGAGCAGCTGGATGAAGTCGTGCACCTGCTCGATAGCCGCCTCGGCCACTGGTTCCAGGCCGAAGGGGCTGGCGAGCTGGAGAAGAAGCGCAAAATCGCGCAACAGGTCTTCGAAGTCATCTGGCCGCGCCGTGTGTTGCTGGGTGAACTGCTGCAGAAAATGCAGCTGCCGGACGACCTGCTGCGCGGCCTCTACCTGAATGCAGGCGAAGACGATGCGCAGCCAACCGCGAGTCAACCAACCGTGGATGGCCCCGCCAGCGGCGGGGCGCTTAACCTGGGGAGTGATTTCGCCAGTGATGACGGCTTCAGCCTGTTCGGCGATGTACCGGCTGCGCCGGCAGCCAACAGTACCTTGCGTTCTACTGGCAGCGATGCGCGCTTTGCCCAGGCCGTATTGCGCGAGTGGATCAGCCACCTGCGTCACCTGCCGGAAGACGTGCGCCTGCTGACCTTCTTAGGCTTTACCAAGCCTGCGGTTGAAGCGCTGGTCGATGAGTTGGTCACGGCTGCCAACCGCCTCAATTTGCAAGAACGCCTCCTGCGCAAAATCGTCAGCATTGAGCAGATCGGCACCAAACGCGAGCAACTGGCTGGGCGTCAGGTGCTCACCGTCAATACCGTATTGGGCGACTTTATCGGCTGGCTGGGTTTTATCGACATGCCGCTGGAACTGCGCCCAGATAGCCGCATCGAACATGGCGCCAAACTGTTCCAGGCCCCACCGGTCATTGCCCCCGGCAAACTGCCTGAACTAACGCCACAGCCCCTGGAGCACAGCCGCAATTACGTCGGTGACTGGCTGGTGGCCCTAAGCAAGATTGCCGAAGACAACGCCGGGCACAGCGCCGGGCGGGAAATCACACCGCAACAAAACGAAGCGTTGGGCAAGGTGCTGGCCACCCTGCACGCTAAGCGGACGGAATAACTCATGCTCAGAATTGAACTCAAGGCCGCGCAGAGTGGCCAGCCCGGTCACGGCGAACTGACCATCCATGGCTGGGCGCAAGACACGGACGGCCTCGAACTGACGGTGCAGCGCAACCAGGACGGCCACTATCTGGCCGCCAATGACCAGTGGGACGGCAACCCGGTATGGCATCCCGTCGACAGCCTGAGCCTAAACGATGACGCGCTCAACGGCGAAGTCGGCCCCTGGCTGATCGACCCGCTGATGCAAGACCCGCAAATGGCTTACATGCTGCAACTGCGCAACGCGGATGGCAGCGACAAGGGCGTGGTGCGGATCATCGGCGCCATCCTCTCGTCCATGGCCGCCGGTAACTCCCTCAACGATGAAAAACGCGCCCAGCGCCCAGCGCAGGTCATCGTGCCTCCTGCCCCGCAGCCCGAGCCGCAGCCCGAGCCGCAGCCCCTGCCGGAGCCTGAGCCGGAACCCGAGCTGACGCTTGATCTGGAGCCTGAGCCAGAACCGATCATCGCCGAGCCTCGCCAACCGGCCGCAGCCCCCGAGAAAAAAGGCAGCAAGCTGTGGCTGATTCTGCTGATTGTGGTGCTACTGGCCGCGCTGGCGGCAGCCGCCTGGTGGTTCTTCCTGCGCACACCCGGCGCGACGACAACGAGTGTCAGCAGCACAACCAACAGCGGCAATGCAGTGCCATGTAGCCCCGAAGCGCTGGGTGAAGGGAGGGATGATCTGGTATTTATCCAGGCCTGCCTGAAATCCAACCCGAGTAGCGAGCAGGTCCTCGCGATCATCAACGCTGCCAAAGAGGCCAAGCGTTGCGGTGTGGTCCAGCGTATTTACGCGCACAAGGCGCAAGCCGGTGATGCCGCCGTGGCCTTCGCCTATGCCCGCGAATACGACCCGGAACACTTCAAGAGCAGTGGCTGCATCGAAGCGGCCGACGCTGAAACAGCGGCTTATTGGTACGAAATTGCGGTGAACAACGATCCGTCCAATAAGCAGGCCAGCGAACGCCTGGAGGCACTGAGCAAATGACTTTACGCCCATTCAACCTGCCCCTGATTACCGGCTTGCTGCTCAGCAGCCTGGCGGCGCCCGTAATGGCCAACGACAAACCCTTGCTGCAGGCAGGCAAGCAGACCCTCTACCAGCGCGTGCTAACCACGCCCAGCTGCCAGCTTGCTGACAGCGCCGGCGCCAGCAGCGGCAAGGCTCAGCCAGCGTTTACTCGTTTCTACGTCTATCAGCGTGAGAAATCTGGCAACGCCGAATGGCTGAAAGTCGGCCCCGACAGCTACGGCAAGACCGTCGGCTGGATCAAGGGCGACTGCGCAGTGGACTGGAAGATGCAGATGACCCTGGCCCTGACCAACCCAGCCGGGCGTGATCCGCTGCTGTTCTTCAAGGACAAGGCCAAGCTGGAAGAGTTGTTCGCCAAGGAAGATCCAGCACCGCTGCTCAAGCCGATCCTGCGCAACATGAAAGACAAGGGCCGCGACCCAGCCGTAGTCGCCCGCGAGCCGGACTACGCGGTGGATCTGGCGAAAAACTTCTACCTGCTACCCGTACTGGATGCCGAAGAGGTGTACACCGAGAAAGGCTTTCAGGTGCGCCTGCTGAACGTCGCCTCAGTCAGCGCCGAGTCCGCCGACAAGAGCGAAGCCGACGCCAGCAAAACCGCAGCCAACGAAGCCAATACCCTGAAAGGCTTCAGCGCTGCGGTGGTGTTCGTAATCGACTCGACCATCTCCATGGGTCCCTACATCGACCGCACCCGTGAGGCGGTAAAACGCATCTACGGCCAGGTCGAAGAGGAAAAACTGCTTGATCAGGTCAAGTTCGGCCTGGTGGCGTACCGTTCCAGCACCAAAGCGGTGCCGCAACTGGAATACACCAGCAAGATGTTCGTTGACCCGAGCACGGTAAAAGACGGCAAGGACTTCCTCGCCAAAGTGGCCGAACTGAAACAGGCCAGCGCCTCAAGCAGCAGCTTTGATGAAGACACCTACGCCGGCGTGATGCAGGCGCTGGATCAGGTGAAATGGAACGAATTTGGCGCGCGCTACATCGTGCTGGTCACCGATGCCGGCGCACTGGACGGTGACAACAAACTCTCCAGCACCGGCCTTAGCGCCGAGCAGGTGCGCCTGGAAGCCAAATACCGTGGCGTGGCGATCTACAGCCTGCACCTGAAAACCCCGAGCGGGGCGAAGAATCACGCGTCCGCCGAAGCGCAGTACACCGACCTCTCAACCAACGCCTTCCTCAACAAGCCGCTGTACTACCCGGTGGATGCCGGCAATGTCGACAGCTTCGGCTCCATGGTCGACAGCCTCGGCGACGCCATCACCGCCCAGGTGAAAGCTGCCTACCGGGGCGATATGGCCGCTGGCAGTGCGCTGGGGGCTGACACCAAATACGCGGGCGACAACGCAACGGACAAAGCCATCGTTGCGGACGCCGCACTGCTCGGTCACGCCATGCGCCTGGCCTACCTCGGCGAGAAAACCGGCGCCAGCGCGCCACCGGTATTCCAGGCCTGGATCAGCGACCGCGACTTCGTCCAGCAGAACGTGCCCACCACCGATGTGCGCGTGCTGATGACCAAGAGCCAGCTGAGCGACCTCAGCGATGTGGTCAAACAGATCGCCGATGCCGCCAACGAAGGGCTGATCTCGCCCAACGACATGTTCGAGCGCCTGCGTTCGGTGGCCGCCACCATGGGTAAAGACCCGAACCAGCTCAAGGACAAAACCATCAAGGTGGCTGACATGGGCCTGATGGCCGAGTACCTCGACGGCTTGCCGTACCTCAGCGACGTGCTGAGCCTGGACGAGGAAACCTGGAAAGGCATGGAAGGGCTCGACCAGGAGAAATTCATCCGCCGCCTCAACACCAAGCTCAAGTACTACCAGCGCTACAACGCCGACGCTGATCGCTGGGTGTCGCTGGCAGCGGGCAGCGACGCCCGTGAGCACGTTTATCCCGTGCCACTTGAGGCGCTGCCGTAAGCCATGCTGCAGCTTGAGGACATGAGCATCCGTCGCGGTGCCGACTACCGCATCAGCTTGCCACGCCTGACGCTTGCGCGCGGCGAGGTGGCGGCGATCACCGGTGCCAGCGGCTGTGGCAAAAGCACCCTGCTGGAAATGATCGGCCTGATCCTGCGCCCGGAACAGCTCGGTCGTTATCAGTTAGGTGATGCCGATGGCATGGATGTGGCGGCGCTGGTGCAGGCCGATCACCAATCGCGACTGGCGGACATCCGCGCGCAACGCCTCGGCTTTGTCCTGCAGACGGGCGGCCTGCTGCCCTTTCTCACGGTACGGCAGAACATCGAACTGCCCCGGCGCATGCTCGGCCTGCCGACGAAAAGCGAACGGGTGGAAGAAGCCATTGCGCGCCTGGGCCTGCAAACATTGCTCGATAAGCGCCCGGCGCAGTTGTCCATCGGCGAACGCCAGCGCTCCTCCTTCGTCCGCGCCATCGCCCACGAGCCGGACCTGCTGCTGGCCGATGAGCCCACTGCGGCCCTGGACCCGCACCAAGCGCGCAGCCTGTTCGAGTTGATCATCGAGATCGCCCAACGCTTCCAGATCGCCGCCCTGCTGGTGACCCACGACTGGGATCTGGTGCGCGACTGCGGCATCCGCAATATCGTCGGCACATTGCAAGACGGCAAAGGCACGGTGTTCCATGACGCCGTCTAAACGACGCCCCAGCCTGCTTCTGCTGGTCGAATTGGCCGCCCGCGACCTGTGGCACGACCGCAAGGTCTCGCTGTGCATCGTCGCTTCACTGGTAGCAGTGATCGCGCCGCTGCTGCTGCTGTTCGGCCTCAAGCATGGCGTGGTGTCGCAACTGAATAACGAACTGCTCAGTGACCCGCGCAATCTGGAAGTGCGCATGCTGGGCAATTACAACCTCGCCAGTGACTGGTTCGAGCAGGTGCGCAGCCAGCCAGGTGTCGGCTTCGTCATTCCGCTGACCCGTTCGCTGAATACCACCGCCGACCTGATGCGCGACAACCAGCATTTTGTCGCCAACGCCGAAGTCATCCCCAGCGCCAGCGGTGATCCACTGATCGGCACCTTGCCGGCGCCGGCCACTCAGCAACAGGTGCTGCTCAGCGCCAGCGCAGCAAGCAAGCTCGGCGTGCAAAGCGGCGATCAAATTCGCCTGCTGGTACTGCGCAAGCTGGAAGGCAACAACGAACGCGGCGAGGTTGCAGTGACCGTCGGCGGCGTGCTGGAAAACAACCTGTTTACCCGCCCGGCCGTACTGGTCCACCTCGACCTGCTGGTGGCCATGGAAAATTTTCGCGACGGCTACGCGGTGCCGCAATTTGGTTTCGACAGCGGTACACCGGCACCCGTCCGTGAACGCTACGCCCGGGCACGGATTTACGCGCAGGGTCTCGACGATGTAGCCCCAATCGCCGCCAGCCTGGAAGGCCAACGGATTGAAAGCAGCACCCGCGCCGCCGAGATCGAATCGGTCAAAGCCATCAGCCATGTGCTCGGGCTGATCTTCGCGGTGATCGCCTGGACAGCGGTGATCGGCTGCGTCGCCTCACTGGTTGGGGCCTTTCTGGCCAACATCGACCGCAAACGCAAAGACCTCGCCCTGCTGCGCCTGCTGGGCTTCCAGCGCTCGGCGGCCGGGCTGTACATCATGGTGCAAGCGGCGTTGCTGACCTGCCTGGCCTTTGTCCTTGGCTACGGGGCGTATCTGATCGGCAGTAGCGTGTTCAACAACGCGCTGGGTAATAACCTGGCGGGCGATGGCTTTGTCTGCAAGCTGGAAAATATTCATATTCTGCTGGCCTTCGCCAGCGCATTACTACTCGCCATTCTGGTGGCGGCTGTAGGAGGTTTTCGTGCAATTCACATTCAACCGGCTGAAAGCCTGCGTGACCTCTAACAGGCCGTTGAAAAACGTAGGCGAGGCAGCCAGCGCAAGGCAAAAACAGGCGAAAAAGCGCAGTTTACGCGCTGTAAATGAGCATTTTGAGCCTGTTTTTAACGCCGCGATGGCAACGCAGGTAGTTTTTCAACGGCCTGCTAACGCAGGCGGCACAGCGCTGGTGCTCGGCATGCTGTTGGCCACCTGCAGCCTGAACGCCCAGGCCGCCTGGGAAGAAAAGTACTACAACCCCAAACCGGCCGATGAAGACGTCATCCTGCCCATGCCCTGCGAAGGCGCCCTGACCCTGCGCAAAGTACAGGTGCCTGTGGTCAGCCCGATGGGTGACTACGGCGTGACCCTGGGCCAAGACAGCGATGAATGGGGTTATATCGAGCAAGCCCGACCGAGCTTTATCGCCGGCAGCTTTACGGTGCAGAAGCCGGCACCGGGGCGCTATTACCTGCTGGCGAAGTACGAGCTCAATGAGCTGCAGTATCAGGCGGTGATGAATGACACATGCCCTACACCTTCGGCCAAGCTGCGCCGGCCGCAAGTAGGCATCAGCTGGTTCGACGCCACCGCCTTTGCCGATAAATACAGCCTCTGGCTGCGCAAGCATGCGCCCGCCAAACTACCCAAGGAAGACGGCGCCGCCGGCTTTTTGCGTCTGCCCACCGAAGCTGAGTGGGAGTTTGCCGCCCGTGGCGGCATGGCCGTTTCGCAGGCTGAATTTCGCGACATCCGCTTCCCCACCCCGGAAGGCGGGCTGGGCGGTTACGCCTGGTTTGCTGGTGCGCAATCGGCCAACGGCAAGTTGCAGTTCACCGGTTTGCTTAAGCCCAACCCGCTGGGCCTGCATGACGTGCTGGGTAACGTCGATGAAATGCTTTTCGAACCCTTCCGCCTGAACAAGCTGGACCGCCAGCATGGCCAGGCCGGCGGGTACATCGTACGCGGTGGCAACTACCTGATCCCGCAAGCCGAGCTGCGCACCGCCCTGCGTCAGGAGCAGCCGTACTATTCTGCCGGAGGGGCCAGCGCCAGCGCGCAGACCAAACTGAAAACCGGCGGTGTGCGCCTGGCCCTGGTGGCGCCGGTGCTGACCTCCCGCGAGCGCATCAAGCAGGTCGAGCAGGACTGGAAGAAACTGGGTACCCCGACTGCCGGCAAAGCCGCCGAGAGCAAGGCGCAAAGTGCCGACCCGGTCGCTGAGATCAGCAGTATCGCCAACACAGTCGAAGATGATGCGCTCAAGCAGCAGCTGGAAAAACTGCGCAACGACCTGCGCGCCAACAGCCAGGCCCGCGATGAGCAACGCGATCAGGCGATTCGTTCAGAGCTGCAGCTGGGCGCGTTCCTCTGCACTAAGCTGAAAGACGATGGCCTGTTTCTGGATACCCTTGAGGGCAACTTCGAGCGCAGCTGTGGCGCCAACACTGAGGAACCGGCCAGCCGCTGCGAAGCACGCAAGGAGCAGCTGGAAGGACACCGCAAGGTGCTGGATTTCATGCTCAACTACTACTCCGACAGCGTCGTCAGCACAGGGCTCAACTACACCCCGTCCACCATCGAGCCGCAGGTGAGCATGGTCGCTCAGCAGATGACCGCACGCAGTAAAAGCAACCTCCGTGACTACCTGAACAACCACTGGAAAAACCTCTCGGCCTACATGAAAAACGGCAAAGTGGCACGCAGCCAGTGGCTAGACTCCTGCAAATCGATTTAACCAAGGACGCAGACATGAACGCAGTAACCTTGCTGGGCAACTCCATGAAACTGGCCACCGTGAGCCTGCTCCTGGTGCTGACGGGATGCCAGACCACCGGCACCAGCAGCTCCGCTCCGGCAGACCCACGCCTGGTCAACAGCAACTCGGCTCAGTTCTTTAGCAAGTCGGGGTGGCAAGCCTGCGCCGGCGGCGCACTGGTCGGCGCACTGGCCTGCCAACTCGGCAACCCCAGTGAAAAAACCCAATGCATGATTGCCGCCGGTTTGGTCGGCTGCGGCGTCGGCATGGGCGCCAACTACTACCTGGATAATCAGCGCAGCAAATACGCCAACGCCGAGGATCGTCTCGATGCGACCATTGCCGACGTGCGCAAGGACAATCAAGAGTTGATGGCTCTCAGCGACACCGCTCGCCGGGTAATCGCCGACGATAAGCGCAAGATTCAACACATCAAGCAAGACATTGCCAGCAACAAGCTTCAGCGCGCCCAGGCCCAGCAGCAGATTGCCGATATTGATGCCAACACCCGCTACCTGAAAAAAACCCTGGCCGATGTGCGCTCCAAGCAACAGGAGTGGGTAAAAGTCGCAGCAGCTGAGCGCAACAGCGGTGCCCGCACCGACACCCTGGATGCTGAAATCAACAAGATGCACAAGCAGGTTGCCCAGCTGGAATCGGAAATCGATCAGCTCTATCAGCAACGTTCTTCCATCCAACTGGGCTAAGGAATAGTCGCTATGTCTCTCGCACGCGCTTTTATCCTAATCAGCGCCGCCGCTACGCTTGGCGGCTGTGCAGTCACCGCACAACAGTGTGACCCGCGTAATGCCAACGCCGGGTTTGCCACCAAGTTTGGTTGCAACACCCAGGGGGTCTACTCACAACGAGTGGATGAGAAGGAGCAGGTGCTTCTCGATGAGCAAAAGACCAACCAGCTGTTCCGCGAGGTGTATGCGTCGATTGAGCTGGAAAAATCAGCGGTTCGAGGCGATGTGAAAAGCCAGCAGCAACAGTACGCGGCACTCAACAGGTCCCTTACCGCCTTACTCAGTGAACTGAAAGGCAGGGCCAAGGGGAACCGGCACATCGAAGCTGAGATCGCAGGTATTGAGAAAGACCTGAACAGCATCAACCAACAGGACAATCCAGCCGTGCTGCAAAAGCAGCATGAACTGCAAAAACTACGTAACAAGGTGTCCAGCCTTGAAGGCGATCTTGGCCTGCGTTGACCCTCACGTTACTGCCCGCCTGCCGGTTAACCCGCTGGCGGGTTTTTACTGAACCCTCCAGCAGGTAAGCCAACACCATGCAGCGCATCTCTCGCCTGTCCACCGAAACCCGCAGCGCGGCAGATGCACTCACCGGCTATGGCGAACTGACGCAAATCCTGCGTCGTCATCTACCGCCCAGCACCGCCGCGCTGTTCGCCAAACCGAAGCAGGCAGACGGCGATATCGTTGAGTGGTATTCGGATCTCGGCGGCCAGCCGCTGCCCTTCAACCAGTTGAGTGAGGGCGAGCAGCAGCAGGTGCGCCATCTGCTCAACGAGCGGCTGACCTCCATCGAGGCACTGGCCAAACAACTGGACAGCCAGGGCGGCGACGGTGTGCGCCAGGCAGCGTTGCTGCGTCAGGCGGCCAGCTACCCAGACACCGCAACCCTGTATTCACTCAACGGCCAGCCGCTGGTGACCTTCTGGGGCGGCGGCCAACCGCCGCCACCACCCCCATCGCTGGCGGCCGCCACAGCGGCTGCGGGAGCTGCTACGCCGCTGATTGAAAGCAGCGCGCAAGCGCCACGTAAACGCCGCTGGTGGTTGTGGCTGCTACTGGCACTGCTATTACTGGCCCTGCTGGCCGCACTCTGGTGGTGGCTGTTTTGTCGCGACAAGGCAGAGCCGGTGCCTCCGGTAGAGCCTCCCGTGGCGCAAGAGCCTATCGCCCCGCAAGAACCGGTAGTAGAAGCCGAAGCAGAGCCTGTGATACCTGCTGTAGAGGAACCGGTTGCCGAAGAGCCCGTGGAGCCTGAACCTGTCGCTGAACCAGTGCCAGAACCAGAGCCGGTGCCACCGCCGAAACCGGAACCCAAACCCGAGCCCAAGCCAGACCCGGCCGAGCTGCTGAAAAAGCGCATCGACGGCATCGCCCGCGACTGCAAGGCGCTGCAGAACATGCAGAGAAATGAGCCCCTGCTCAAGAACAACGCCGCCCTGCGCAAACAGGTTGAGGACAACCTGGCGAAAAACTGCAAAGAGCAGCTGATCACCAACGCCAAAAATCTTTGCCCGGACCAACGCCCGAAAGAGCTGGCCCCGGAAATGGTCATCGTCTTCGATGCATCCGGCTCCATGGATATCAGCATGCTCGCCACCGAGAAGGAGATCGAGCAGGCCGCCATGATGCAGGGCGTGGCCAATATCGCCACCCAACTGCTACTTGGCAGCAACGCGCCGAACACCATGCAGCGGATATTCCGTGAGCCGAAGCGCATCACCACCGCCCGAGAAGCCACTACTGCGGTGGTGCGACAGCTGCCCAGCGACGTGAACGCCGGCCTGGTGCTGGTGGAGGATTGTCCGGGCGCGCGCAGTGTCGGCTTCTTCACCCCGAGCCAGCGCAGCAGCCTGATCTCGCGCCTCAACGGCATTCGCCCGGTACAGGGCACGCCACTGGCCGATGGCATTGCCAAGGCCGGACAGATGCTCGACGGGGTTAACCGTGAGTCGATCATGCTGGTGGTTTCAGACGGCGGCGAAAGCTGCCGTCAGGACCCCTGCGCCGTGGCGCAATCGCTGGCACGCCGCAAGCCGCACCTGAAGATCAATGTGGTGGATATTCTCGGCACCGGGGCGGGCAACTGCTTGGCTGCTGCCACTGGCGGTCAGGTGTTCACCGCGCGCAACGCGGCCGAGGTGCAGATGATGACCAATCAGGCGGCCAAAGACGTGCTGCCGCCGGCCCACTGCAAACCTTGAGGTTAACGTTCAAGGCAACTGCAGACCGCCGGCGGCCTTGTGTAGCGCGCGCAGATGCGTACCCAGCTGCGTCAGGTTGGTTTCAGTGGCTTGCAGTTCAGCCAGGCGCGCCGGCTCTAGCAGGGTGCGTACTTCCTGATCGAGGTTGTCGCTGAGCTGGCGCAGCTGCTGCTGGCGCGCCTGGCTTTCGGTTTCCAGGCGCTGCCACTCGGCGCGCTGCGGCAGGCCGTAGCCGCCCTCAAGCAATTCGGCCGGGCGACTGAGAAAGCCGCTATTGGCGAGGATCTGCTGCAGCGCACCGCCGGCCTTGTTCAGTGTGGGATCAACGCCATCACGCCCGCTCAGGTAGCGGCGCTTGAGTTCATCCTGAGCCAATAGCAGTTGCCGGCGCAGCGCCGCCTGTTCGAGCAACAACAGGGCGGCACTGGTGCGCAGGTCAGCTTGCGCAAACCAGGGCTGACGCTTCTCGGCTGGCTGGGTCAGCCAGTCCTCGACCTGCGCCTGCACAATCGGCAGCCGCGCCTGCAGCACGCTGAACATGGCCTGGTAGCGGTCACGAAACGAGTCGAAGCGATAGCCCAGACGCAGCGCCTCAGCGGCGTCGGCCAGTACGCTGCGGTCGGCCAGATCACGGGCTACCAGGGTGTCGAGCAGGCCGTTGGGCATGATGCTGTCGAGCGCATGCAAACGCGGATGTTGACTGCCGCTGCGCAGCAACTTGAGGGTTTCCACGGCGCAGTTGTTGGAGATAAACCAGTAGTCGCCGTCGTAGCTCCAATGTTGCTCGGCGGCGCGGGTAACCAGTTGCTCCAGCTGAGTGCGGTCCAGCTTGAGCGGCACCGAGGCCAGGCTGCGCAGCTCAACCTTGGTGTATTCATCGATCACCTGTTCCAACGGCAGGACGAAAAGCCGCGACGGATAAACCCCGGTCAGGCCATCCCAGCTAGACAGCTGCACATCGCCAACAAAGGCGCGGTAGGACAGCACCAGGTGCTCCTGCAGATCCAGCCGGCAATCTGGACCACGCGGACGGCCAGGCGCGCAGATCACCAGGCGTAGCATGCTGTGGCCCCAGCGGCTGGCCAGCGCATCGTTGGCTTCAGCTAACAAGTAATCCACCTCATAGACCCGCTGCGGATCGATACTACCCAGCGGCTGGCGTGCGAAGTCGCGCCCGGCATTCAGGTAGGCCAGGCCTTCGGCGCAAGGCTGCTGGCTCGCCGGTGCCCAGGCGAAATGCGCTCCCAGGTAACGCGCCAAGGAGGGCCGGCGGCAGGCGTAACTGGGGTCGAGCAGGAAGTACTCCATGTTGACGGCGAGAAACTCACGGGAGTTGCTCAGCTCGTAGCTGTCCGGGCTGCGCGCGACTTGATGGTTCTCCTCATCCCGGGCGCCACGGCGACCGACCTGTTGCTGCCAGCCAGCCAGGTCGAGCAGCAAGGGATCATCACTTAGGGTAAAGCGCCGCGCCGTTTGGCCGCGACAGTGATCCGGCAGGCCGACGACGCCAAGGCTCTGTTCACGTTGCCGGCACTGGCGCTGCAGCTGCCGGTCTGCCGGCAGCCAGAGCTGGGCGCGGTCATATAGATGAGTAATTTCGTGCAGCACAGTCGCCAGCAGTTCGCGGCGCACAGTGCCATGGGGGCGTGAGGTCAGGGTGGTGGCGCTGCTGCCGTCGATCAAACCTGGCAGCAACGCGGCATTTAATTCAATGCCGCTGAACCGCCCGGCGCGGCCATAGACCTGCGCGGGCAGGCTGCGCCAGCGCACGCTGACGCGGCGGTCGAGTTGCTGTTTGAGCTGTGGCGGCAAGGCAGCCAGTGCTTCCTGCAACAATTGCTGGCTGGCCTGACGCTCAGCAGGGCTGAGCTCGGCGTCCGCTAGCTGCAGGCGCAACTCGGCCTGGCTGCAGGTGCTGGCCAGTAACGCCAGCACAAGCAGCCAGGCACGCGGCCAACTCACAGTGCCAGGATGGCTTCGGCCAATACCAGGTCGGAAGCGTCTTGCGCTTCAGGCACTTGGCTGCGGATGGTGCCGAGAGCGGCTTCCAGCTGCGCGCCACGAATCTGCCCCTGGCTGGCGACAAAGCTGGCAGCGTCATCGCGCGCCGCAAGCACGACTTTAGAATCACGCACCGAGGTGGTGGTATCCGAGGTGAAGTCGAAGGAGCGGGCTACCGCGTTGATAACGATGTTGCTACTGGCAACCAGGGTTTGCGCCTGGGCAGTGGCGCTGAGCAGGGCAATTGCAGCGACGATACCGAGCAAGATAGTACGCATATGTATCTCCAAATCAGACATCAGCCCATTAGGGGCTTTAGGGGGCATTCTACCAAGCAGTTTTGCCGCACCGCTCAGCAAGAACGCAACATCAGTTACAAGCTAAGAATGGCCGAGGCCAACTGCATATCGTCACCTTGCAGCGTCGGTACCTGCTGACGGATATGTTGCAGGGCAGCCTCCAGGCGCACCCCACGTATGTCGCCCTGGCTGGCGACAAAAGCGGCGGCATCGGCACGCGCGGCCAGCACGATCTTGTCATCGTTAAAGGACGAGGACACGTCCGAGCTTGCCTCAGCAGTCGCCCCGACCGCCCCTACCACCGCATCGGTGGTGACCACAAAGCTACTGGCGCTTGCCGTGCCGGCAAGCGCCAGTAATGCCGCAAGGCTCAACGTCTTGATCACATTCATATCCACACTCCCGAAAAGGCCCAACAGACAGGCTGGGTTCAGTGTAGACCGCGACGGTAAAGGTTGGTTGCCAAGCTGCTCAGCGCCAGAACGGCTTTTCCAGCTCGGCCTGCCGCTGCGCCTCAGTAATTCCCGCGTCCGCCAGCTGGCGGCTATCGAGGCGCGCCAGCTGGTTGCGGGTGCGCAGGTTGCGATGCCAGCTACAGAGTGCTGCAGAGGCGCGTAACCAGAGCGGGGGATTTACCTGAGTGCTCTGCGGGGGCTGATGTTTGAGTGTGCGTTCCATGGCGTAATTCCTTGTCAGAGACAGAAGAGGGCAGCCTATGGTGCGTGGGAGGAGGCAGCAGGTGCAGAGACAGCGCACCAGAATTGTTATGGCGCAGTTAGATTTTTATAAGAACTGTACCGCTTAGCAGTACAGCAGACTGTTGCAGTCAGACAATGGCCTGGACACTTTCACCGACAGATAAAAAGAAAGCCCCAGCACGCAAAGCGCTGGAGCTTTCAAAAATCCCATAAAGGGAGGAGCAGAAATCGGTGTCTGGCAGCAGTTAACGCCAGAAAGGCTTGCTCAGTTCAGCGTGACGCTGTGCTTCGCTGATACCGGCATCTGCCAGCAGACGGGAGTCTAGGCGAGCCAGCTGGCGGCGGCTAACAATGCGGCGCTGCCATTGCAGAACAGAAGCGAGCATACGCAGCGGCAGAGCGCTGGAGCCGGTGGATTGGCTGTGATCAAAAAGCAGGTCGGAACTGAGGGTACGTTCCATGGTAGTCATCCTTCCGCTTATGGCGGGTCAGTGGTGTGTTGCGATGGGAGAATTATTGCCGCTGCCCCCGCTTCGCTGTAGCCACAGCTGGATGAAATTGCAGCACAAATAGATAGTTTGCTTTGTAACTGTTTTGTCTTTTTTGCAAACAACTGTACTGGCCATAAGTGCTTTAGCCTAAAAATGGCATAGAAGCAGATAAAAAACCTGCACAAATAGCCTTAATCCAGTGAATACGGATAGGTACAGTTGTAGATTGCACTCCTGTGACAACTGACCTGTTTTTCAAATTTCTCCTTGGCAAAAACACTTTCCTGATCAAGCAGGCAGAAAAAAGCCCAGCTCTTGAGCCGGGCTTCTCCTACAACGTTGCGGCGAGAGTTAGTCGACCGCTTTAACCATATCTTCGATGACTTTCTTGGCGTCGCCGAAGACCATCATGGTTTTGTCCATATAGAACAGTTCGTTGTCCAGACCGGCGTAGCCGCTGGCCATCGAGCGCTTGTTGACGATCACTGTCTTGGCTTTGTAGGCCTCGAGGATCGGCATGCCGGCGATTGGCGACTTGGGGTCGTTCTTCGCGGCCGGGTTGACCACGTCGTTGGCGCCGAGCACCAGCACCACGTCGGCCTGGCCGAACTCGGAGTTGATGTCGTCCATCTCGAACACCTGCTCGTAAGGCACTTCAGCCTCGGCCAGCAGTACGTTCATATGACCCGGCATACGACCGGCAACCGGGTGGATCGCGTACTTCACGGTCACGCCACGGTGGGTCAGCTTCTCCGCCAGCTCCATCAGCGCGTGCTGGGCACGGGCCACCGCCAGGCCGTAGCCCGGAACGATGATCACGGTGTCGGCGTTGGTCAGCAGGAAGGCCGCGTCGTCGCTCGAACCGGATTTCACCGGGCGGGCTTCTTGAGCACCGGCTGGGCCAGCAGCCTCAGTCGCGCCACCGAAACCACCGAGGATCACGTTGAAGAACGAGCGGTTCATCGCCTTACACATGATGTACGAGAGGATCGCGCCCGAAGAACCCACCAGCGAGCCAGCAATGATCAGCATCGAGTTGTTCAGCGAGAAGCCGATACCGGCCGCCGCCCAGCCCGAGTAGCTGTTGAGCATCGACACCACAACCGGCATGTCCGCGCCACCAATCGGGATGATGATCAGCACGCCGATCACAAAGGCCAACGCGACCAGGATGGCGAAGGCGGTGATGTCACCGGTGAAGGTGTACACCAGGCCCAGGCCAAGAATCGCCAGGCCGATGGCCAGGTTGACCCAGTGTTGGCCCTTGAACTGTACCGGTGCGCCCTGGAACAGGCGGAACTTGTACTTGCCCGAGAGCTTGCCGAAGGCGATTACCGAACCGGAGAAGGTAATGGCACCGATGGCCGCACCAAGGAACAGCTCCAGACGATTACCCGCCGGAATCGCATCGCCCAGCGCCGCAACGATACCCAGCGACTGCGGCTCAACCACGGCGGCAATGGCGATAAACACCGCAGCCAGGCCGATCATGCTATGCATGAAGGCGACCAGCTCCGGCATCTTGGTCATTTCTACGCGCTTGGCCATCACGGTACCGACGGTGCCGCCGACCAGCAGGCCAACCAGCACGTAGCCGATGCCTTCCAGCGCCAACTCGCTACCGAGCTTGTAGATCAGGCCCACGGTGGTCAGTACTGCCAGGCCCATACCGACCATGCCGAACAGGTTGCCGCGACGCGACGTAGTCGGGTGCGACAGGCCTTTGAGTGCCTGAATAAAGCAGATCGAGGCGACGAGGTAGAGAACAGTGATCAGATTCATGCTCATCAGTGGTTATCTCCCTTGCTGGCAGCCACTGCCGCTTTCGGCGCTTTCTTCTTGAACATTTCCAGCATGCGCCGGGTCACCAGGAAACCACCGAACACGTTAACCGCAGCCAAAGCCACCGCCAGGGTGCCCATGGTTTTGCCCAGTGGGGTCACGGTCAGCGCAGCGGCCAGCATGGCGCCGACGATCACGATTGCGGAAATCGCGTTGGTCACTGCCATCAGCGGTGTGTGCAGCGCTGGGGTCACGTTCCACACCACGTGGTAGCCCACGTAGATGGCCAACGCAAAGATGATCAGGTTGTAGATGCCGTCAGAAATCATATCCATGAGCGGTGCTCCCCTTAGCCGTTAGTGCGCACGACGTTACCGTCGCGGCACATCAGGCACGCGCTAACGATGTCGTCTTCAAGGTTGAGGTGGAACTTGCCTTCGCCGTCGATAACCAGCTTGAGGAAGTCCAGCAGATTGCGTGCGTACAGCGCCGAAGCATCGGCCGGCACCAGGGCCGCCAGGTTGCTGTGGCCGACGATGGTCACGCCATGCTGCACCACCACCTGCTCGGCGACGGTCAGCGGGCAGTTGCCGCCTTGCGCTGCAGCCAGGTCGATGATCACCGAGCCGGGCTTCATTTCCGCCACGGTGGCGGCATGCAGCAGGGTCGGTGCCTTGCGGCCTGGGATCAGCGCGGTGGTGATAACGATATCGGCCTGCTTGGCGCGTTCGTGCACCGCCTTGGCCTGACGCTCCATCCATGACGCCGGCATCGGACGGGCATAGCCGCCCACGCCCTGGGCGCATTCGTGCTCTTCATCGGTCTCGAACGGTACGTCGACGAACTTGGCGCCGAGGGACTCGATCTGCTCCTTCACCGCCGGACGCACGTCCGAGGCCTCGATCACCGCACCCAGGCGCTTGGCCGTAGCGATGGCCTGCAGCCCGGCAACGCCAGCACCGAGGATCAGAATGCGCGCGGCCTTCACGGTACCGGCAGCGGTCATCAGCATCGGCATAAAGCGCGGGTAGTGGTGCGCAGCCAGCAGCACGGCTTTGTAGCCGGCGATGTTGGCCTGGGAGCTGAGCACGTCCAGGCTTTGCGCACGGGAGGTGCGTGGGGCAGCCTCCAGGGCGAAGGCGGTCACGCCGCGAGCATTGATGCGCGCGATGGTCTCGTTGCTGAACGGGTTGAGCATGCCCACCAATACGGCACCGGCTTTCATGTGCGCCAGCTCGGCATCGGTCGGGGCAACCACTTTCAGCACCAGATCGGCACCAAAGGCAGCAGCATCGTTACCGATAGCCGCACCAACCGCTTCATAGGCGCTGTCCGGAATGCTCGCGCTAACGCCAGCACCGGCTTGTACAGTCACCTGATGGCCTTGGCCGATCAGCTTCTTGATGGTTTCGGGAGTTGCGGCAACGCGCGTCTCACCAGCATGGGTTTCGAGAGGAACACCGATGTGCACTTCAATTCTCCTGCGTGATCTTTTTTGTGAACCGGCGCACTGCGGATGGCACGCGGGCATTAGGGAGGATCAGCACAAACCCGCTCAGGCACAGTTGCACATGGCGGGGCGCGGCATTTTGCAGGCGATAGCCATAGCCTTCAAGGCGTTATGAAGTAAAACCTTGTGATAACTACAAGTCACTGCATGACCTTACAGACAGCTAATTCCTCGCAGCCCTTTTTCAGCATGGCCTGTAGCGAATTTACAGGGGTAAAACGGGGCTTATTCATTCCTGAGATAAATACAGCGCCATCAGATCAACGGCGGCACCAGCATTTACGGGATAATGTGCTGTTTCATTGGGCTGCAGCAGCGTTTGTGTGCAAAAAATGCAACAGCCAATACCTGCCAAGCACAGAGCAAGTGTAGCCAACCAGATAGTTGACTACGGGGTCAACATGACGCCGACACACGCTAGCCCGTGAAGCCATGCTTGGCTTTTTCCGCTGCCGCCACACCCAGTAACGCCAGCAGGGCGGACAGCACCCGGCAATCGCCGTATCCTCTAGTGCCTGTTACTGCGAGGCCACCCATGCAGATCGAGCTACTGGAAATCCGCGACCACCTGCAGCGCTTCCCGCCCTTCGATGCGCTGCCCGACGACAGCCTCGACGCCATCGCCCGCCAGGTCGAGGTGGCCTACTTCAAGGCCGGCACGGACATCCTCCTTTACGGCGCGGCCATCCATGAGCTGCACTACGTGCGCAGCGGCGCGGTGGAAATCTACCGGCGTAGCGGCGAGCTGTACAACCGCCTGAGCGAAGGCGACCTCTTCGGCCAGGCCGGCCTGCTGCGCAGCAACAAGGTGCGCTTCCCGGCGCGGGCGATTGAAGACAGCCTGATCTACTTTATCCCCGCCACCGTGTTCGCCCAGCTGTGCGAAGAGCACGACGGCTTTGCCGACTTCGTCGAGGCCGAAGGCCAGTCACGACTTAAATCGGCGGTGGAAAGCCAGGGCCAGGCCAGCGAACTGGTTCAGCTCAAGGTCAGCAAGCTGATCTCCCGCCTGCCGGTCTGCGTCAGCCTGGACACCCCGGTGCAACAGGCTGCCCAGCTGATGACCGAGCAGAGCGTGTCCTCGCTGGTGATTGTCGACGGCGACACCGCCAGCGCCGCCATGGTCGGCATCCTTACCGACCGCGACCTGCGCACCCGCGTGCTTGCCGTAGGGCTTGCAAGCAGCGCGCCGGTGAGCCAGGTGATGTCCCCCAACCCGGTCACTATCCAGGCCGATGACAGCGTGTTTGACGCCATGTTGTGCATGTTGCGCCATAACATCCACCACTTGCCGGTGGTGCAGCGGCGTCGGCCCATCGGCCTGATCAGCCTTAGCGACATCATCCGCTACGAGTCGCAAAGCAGCCTGTATCTGGTCAATTCGATCTTCAACCAGCCCGACGTCGCCGGCCTGCAAAGCCTACTGCCGGACCTGGGCGCCACCTTCGTACGCATGGTCAACGAGCAAGCCACCGCGCATATGGTCGGCAGCGCCATGGCCGGCATCGGTCGCGCCTTTACCCAGCGCCTGCTGGAACTGGCCGAGCAAAAACTCGGCCCGCCGCCGGTGCCCTACTGCTTTATGGTCGCCGGCTCCATGGCCCGCGACGAACAGCTGCTGGTCACCGACCAGGACAACGCCCTGGTGCTCGACGACCGCTTCGACCCCGCGCAGCACGACGCCTACTTCGCCGCCCTCGCCCAGTTTGTCAGCGACGGCCTGGCCGCCTGTGGTTACACCTACTGCAAGGGCGGCATCATGGCCAGCAACCCCCAGTGGCGGCAGCCGCTAAGTGTTTGGCGCGGCTACTTCAGCCAGTGGATCGACAAACCCAAGCCGCAAACCCTGCTGCACAGCTGCATCTTTTTTGATCTCGACGGCGTGTATGGCGAGATCGAACTGGTGGAAAATCTCAAAGACCTGCTCGCGCAGAAGGCCAGCAGCAACCCGGCCTTCCTTGCCGCCCTGGCGCGCAACGCCCTCAACCGCACGCCGCCGCTGGGCTTCTTCCGCACCTTTGTGATGGAAACCGACGGCCAACAGAAGAACATCATCAACCTCAAAGGCCGTGGCACCGCGCCGCTCACCGACCTGATCCGCGTGCACGCCCTGGCCTGCGGCAGCAAAGCGCAGAACTCCCTGGAGCGCCTCGACGCCATCGGCAAAACCAAACTGCTGCAGCCCGAGGCCATCAGCCAGCTGCGCTACGCCCTGGAGTTTCTCAGCCTGGTACGCGCTCGCCACCAAGCCATGGCCGCTGCCGAGGGTGCGCAGCCAAACAACTACATCGAGCCGGAAAAAGTCTCCGCCAGTGACCGGCACAACCTCAAGGAAGCCTTTGGCGTGCTCAGCAACGCGCAGAAATTCCTGCGCTTTCGCTACCCCGCGCAACCGGGCAAAAGCCTGTGACGGCGCCCGCCCCTTTGGACTGGGCCGCGCGCTTTAGCGAACTCGCCGCCAGCGCAACGGACCCTCGCCTGCAGGCCTTCTACCAGGCCGGCTGCGTAACCGCCGACACCCCGTTGGAGCAAGTGCCGCTGCTGGCATTGGACGTGGAAACCACCGGCCTGGATGCCAACCAGCACGCCATCGTCAGCCTTGGCCTGCTGCCCTTCAGCCTGCAGCGCATCCGCTGCGGCGCTGCGCGTTACTGGGTGGTCAAACCCGCCAGCGAACTGAGCGACGAATCGGTGACCTTCCACCACATCACCCACTCCGACATCCGCCACGCCCCGCGCCTGGGGCAAATCCTCGACGAGCTGCTGACCGCCATGGCCGGCAAGGTGATGGTGGTGCACTACCGCAATATCGAGCGCAGCTTTCTCGACCAGGCGCTGCGTCAGCAAGTGGGTGAAGGTTTGCAGTTCCCGGTGATCGACACCATGCAGCTGGAAGCGCGCCTCTACCCCAAGCGCCAGCCCGGCTGGCTGGGGCGTTTGTTGGGCCGCCAGCCGGTGTCGATTCGTTTGGCGGACAGCCGCTTGCGCTACAACCTGCCGCAATACCAGGCGCACCATGCGTTGACTGATGCACTGGCTACCGCTGAATTGCTGCAAGCGCAGGTGGCGACGCGGTATTCGGTGGATACGCCGGTGGGGGAATTGTGGAGTTGAGGCATT
Organism: Pseudomonas sp. C7.1; assembly: GCF_056312395.1. NCBI lineage: Bacteria > Pseudomonadati > Pseudomonadota > Gammaproteobacteria > Pseudomonadales > Pseudomonadaceae > Pseudomonas > Pseudomonas sp. C7.1. Next base: position 3,704,248 of record NZ_JBWDTL010000003.1, read on the forward strand.
TACTCAGGAACGACGTGAGCGGCACAAACCACCACGATTGATTTGTAAGCTGAACAAGCCATCTAATTAACCCACCCGCATTTACCACTTCGAGAATTCAGGATGAATAGTTTCGACTGGCACAGCGACACGATAACGGCAGCAACACCGATCACCACGACCTATCGAAACACGCAAAATGTTCGCCGGTTTTTGACGGAAGCCTGCGGCCCTGGCTTCCAATTTAGTCGCGCATTTATGGCTTGGATAAAAGATGGGACGCCCAAAACAATGGGCGACGTGGCGGCAGAATGGCTGCGACGCCAGCAGCAGTAGCGAGGAACGTAGGATGGGTTGAGCAGCGCGATACCCATCATTTGGCCATTTCGTCGATGTGTTTTCGACACACCATCGCGTGTGCTGATGTTTCTGGTTGCGCCCCTGCATCCGGGTTTTGCTTCGCTCACCCTTCGGCTGTTGCCTACTGACCGGCTCTTGGCGCGCGGCTCGCGGAAACTACTCCCCTTCAGCCTCAATGAACTGCCCGGAGAGGCATGCAGGCAATACCCGAAGATAAGTCTCCGCGTCCTGGGCAATCAGGGCCTGAGTCTCCGATCGCTCAGCTAAACGCATGGCCCACTCACGCCCTGGATGCAGGACGTCCCATCGAGGACGCATGCCTGCATGACGCCCCTTTCCCGGATTATGGTTACCAAACCCATCAATCAGCGAATTCCAAAGCGGCGTGAAGCGCGAAATGATCAGCGACTCACCAAGAGGAATCCAGATGTCGTCCACGACCAGAAAACGGCAGTAGAAATCCTCGATGTTCAAATTTTCCGCGGCCCTAATGCTTTCGGCGTGTTCTTTCAGACGCTTATGAAGCACTTTGCCTGCAGCAAGCTCCAAGCTCGCCCCCATCCGTGCGCCGGGAGGAACGGCCTTACCCACATAGATGGGCAACATAAACCGACCATCACAGTTGAGCCTCGACACTTGTGAATAGGGCGCAAAATCGCCCACGTAGTAAATCGAGTAGATCCCTGCCCCTTCAAAAACCGGTAGATCTCCTAAAGGATGAACTTCCTTGGTCAGCAATGCCTCGGCGACACTTGCGCCCAGATTCTTTTTGTCCAATGGATTGAACGGAATAACGTTCCCTGTCACGCGCTAACCCTTTTCTTTACTGTGTTTATATTTTTTAGTTTGCTCAGCTCTGCTATTGCAAGCTTCTCAGCCACGCTTGAAGCTACACGCTGCGCCAACAGCACTGGCACCGCGTTTCCTAGTTGTCGCATTGTTTCACCCCAGCTTCCGTGAAAACTGAAGCCATCGGGGAAGGTTTGAATACGTGCACTCTCACGCACGGTGAAATAACGCACACTGCCGTCATCGCGGACCAACATATTTTCACCACCCGGAACGCCGTGCCCTCCAGCCTTGAGGGTCTTAGCAGGTAAATCCAAAGGACTACCCGTATGCCCTGGATAAACCTTCGCGCCGTCTTGGAATAGATGATTGGGGAACTTGGCAGCCTCACGAGAGCGAGGATCTGGTAAGCCGAAGATAGCGTCTCTCACTGTCCGCCAAGGCAACGTGGTCAAAGGCTCTTTTGCCTGCCGAAGCTTTTCAACCTTACTGGCAATCTTTGCAGTTATGTCAGGCCTCTTCAGGCCATGGCGTTGCCAATAGAGACCCGTGACCCATTGATCGTGAAGTAAAGCCTCGTAGCTATGTGTAGGCTCCGGGAATGACCATTCAACACCAAGATCGTCTCGAAAGCCTATAAGGAAGACACGTTCACGCTTCTGCGGCACACCATAGTTCGCCGCGTTCACCAAGGTAGGCACCACGTTGTACGTCAAGCCTATGCCCTTACCTCTACCGGAGGTTCTCTCCTCCTGAAGGCGTTTCAGATGCGTACTCCAATCCTCATCACCGATTGGAGGCAACTCAGGAAACTCAAGCTGGAGCTGAATGTAGTGGAAATAATTCGCGAAGGTCGCACGGGTTAGCCCTTTGACGTTCTCAACGATGAACGCTTTCGGCTTTAATCTCCGAATTACCTCGACCGTAGCCGGAAACATATCGCGCTTGTCAGCCTGGGCCTTGTGCTTACCGCCTATAGAGAAAGGCTGGCACGGAGGGCCACCCGCTAAAAGCTCAATGCCCTGAGGAACAGAGTTCCAATCAAACGTGCGGACATCACCTTCGTGTAGATTCCAGCTCGCAAGCAGAGGATAACCACGACGCTGATTCTCTCTCACAGTGTCACAAGCCCACTTGTCCCACTCTACGACCGCGAGATGCTCAAATCCTGCTATCTCGCAGCCCATGGCCAGACCACCCGCTCCTGCGAATAGCTCCACTGATCTCATCACACATCCCCAGAAGGCTGTATAAACATACAGCACAATATCAAGGCTATAAGTTTAATGCACCCATGCAGTCATGTGCTCACATTGATCCATGCGCGGCCTCCCTCCCCCTCACAATCCATCTGCGCGCACAATGTTGTGGGTGCAAAACAAAGCAAAGCATCGCGGCCATGGGCCGCTCCTACGGGTGTCAACCGGCACAACCCGTGGGCGTAAAAAAGCGCGCCCGAAGGCGCGCTCTTGTACGACTCATACAGCAATGCTTAGCGCGGTTCGCTCATCAGGCCTTTGACGATGGAAATACAGCCCACCAACAGCACGATGGTAAACGGCAACCCCGTCGACACCGCCATGGCCTGCAAGGCCACCAACCCGCCGCCGAGCAGCAGGGCGATGGCGATGATGCCCTCGATAATCACCCAGAACACCCGCTGCGGCACGGGTGCGTTGACCTTGCCGCCGGCAGTGATGGTGTCGATCACCAGGGAGCCGGAGTCCGACGAGGTGACGAAGAACACGATCACCAGCAGAATGCCGACAAACGAGCTGATCTCCGCCAACGGCAGTTCCGCCAGCATGGCAAACAGCTTCAGCTCCAGGGCAGCGTCCTGCACGCCGGTAAAGCCGTCACCGACCAGCTGACTGATGCCAGTGCCGCCAAAGGCGGTCATCCACAGCACCGATACCAGCGACGGCACCAACAGCACGGCGATCAGGAACTCGCGCACGGTGCGGCCACGGCTGACACGGGCGATAAACATGCCCACAAATGGCGACCAGCTGATCCACCAGGCCCAGTAGAAGGCCGTCCAGCCTTGGCTGAAGTTGGCATCTTCACGGGCAATCGGGTTGGACAGCGCCGGCAGGTGTTGCAGATACGCACCGAGGTTGTCGAAGAAGCCGGTGAGGATGGCCAGGGTCGGCCCGGCAATGATCACGAACAGCAGCAGCACAATGGCCAGGCCCATGTTCAGCTCGGACAGGCGCTTGACGCCCTTGTCCAAACCCGCCAGCACCGACAGCAACGCAATGCCGGTGATGCCCATAATCAACAGCACCTTGCTGGTGTCGGTGGCAGCGATGCCGAACAGTTTGTCCAGGCCGGCTGCTGCCTGTTCCGCGCCAAGGCCGAGTGAGGTGGCCAGGCCGAACAGGGTGGCGAACACCGCGAGGATGTCGATGATATGCCCCGGCCAGCCCCACACGCGCTCACCGAGAATCGGGTAGAAGATCGAGCGGATCGACAGCGGCAGGCCCTTGTTGAAGGAGAACAGCGCCAGCGCCAGGGCGACGATGGCGTAGATCGCCCAGGGGTGCAGGCCCCAGTGGAAGATGGTCGCGGCCATGCCCAAGCGCGCAGCCGCTTCGGCATTACCGGCAGCAGCGCCCAGGGGCGCCCAGTCGGTGCGTAAACCGTCTTCACCAACGCTGACTCCGCCCATGGCCGCCGAGAAGTGCGACATCGGCTCGGCCACGCCGTAGAACATCAGGCCAATGCCCATGCCGGCGGCGAACAGCATGGAAAACCAGCCGACGTAGCTGTAATCCGCCGTGGCATCCATACCGCCGAGGCGCACCTTGCCCAGCGGCGAGACGATCAGGCCCAGGCAGAGCAGCACGAAGATGTTTGCCGAACCGAGAAAGAACCACGCCAGGTGGTGGGTGAGCCAGCCGCGCATGGCGCTGAACAACGGCTCTACCTGGTTTTGCAGGGCCAGGGTCAGCACCACAAACAGCATGATGGCCAGTGCCGAAATGCTGAAAACCTTGCCGTGAATGTCGAGGGAAAACAAAAACTGTCCCTTGATGTTGTCCTGACCGATGACGTAGTCGGTGTCGATCAGATTAGCCTCGCCCGAGGGGGCGGGGATACCGTCCAGAATTACCGCTTCTGGTTGCGGGGTCGTGTCAGACGAAGGGTCTTTTTCCATATGGAATGCTCCTTTGGCGTGTGGCACGCATTGCGCGCACGAGGACGGATTGCCCTATTCGTACAGCCACCCAACTGGCGGCTGCGGGGTATAGGGTAACAGCCATGGTCGATACGTGCAGGCGCAGCGCCAGTATTGGCGGCCATTGCAGCCCGTTATGGAGTGGTTATTTGCCCTGCCTGGTCAGATTTTATCGGCACGTTGCCTCCCGTAGAGCGGGGCAATTAGCTATGGTTGGCCTATGGCCTGCTCAGGGTCGTTGTTCGAGATGTCGCTGATGAGAGCATTGCTGACGTTGCTGGCCTGCCTAGCCCTTACCCTGGCCTCGCTGACACAGGCCGAGACCTTCAAGGTCGGGGTCGAATTGCAGCCCTACTTGCCCTACTCCAACGTGCAGGATGGCCAGTACCTGGGCTATGGCCGCGAGCTGCTCGACGCCTTTGCGGCGCACCAGGGCCATGAATTTATCTACCAGCCGCTGCCGGTGCGACGCCTGCTCAGCGATTTTCTCAACGGCCGGGTGGATTTCAAATACCCGGACAACCCGCGCTGGAACGCCGACCTGAAACAAGGCCACAAGGTGTACTTCAGCCAAACGGCGGCGCCGGCCACCGACGGTGTGCTGGTCAAACCGCAGTTTCTCGGCAAGGGCAAAGCACGCCTACTGCGCCTCGGCACGCAACGCGGCTTTACCCCCTGGCCGTATCTGGATGAGATCGAGGCCGGCAAGATTCTGCTGATCCAGGCCAACCAGATCGACTCACTGCTGGCCATGGCCATGAGCGACCGGATCGACGGCGTTTACCTCAACCCGCAAGTGGTACGCCATCAGCTCTATAACAGCGCGAACGCCCTGGTATTCGACCCCAGCCTGCCCTATCAGGATGACCACTACTTCCTGTCGAGCATCAACCATCCCGAGGTGATTGAGCAGTTCGACGCATTCCTCACCAGCCAGGCCGAACTGGTGCAAACACTGAAGGAACGCCACGGCATCAGCGACCCGCTTAACGGGCAGTGACCTCGGCTGCTTACTGCGGCCGCAACGTCTCACAATCCGCCGCCACCCAGCGTGCATGAGCGACGCCTGTAATAGGTGGGCGACCCTGCAAGCTAGACCCTCTTACGAAGCGCCCGCCTCGACCTCCTCACGATAGATACGCAGACCGCGCGCCTGGTAGTTGGCCAGGGCGCTGGGGTGATCAAGGGTGCAGGTGTGCACCCAGACCTTTGTGGTGCCCTGCCAGGCCCAGGCGGACTGCAGGGCGTGGGTCAGCAGCGGGCCGCCAAAGCCCAGGCCAAAGAAGGCCTCGGCCAAACCGAAATAAAGAATCTCCACCGCATCGTCAGCATCGCGCAGCAACTCGTAGTAACCGGCGATGGCGCCTTGGTGATAAGCCACCCAAGTGCGGTGATTGGGCTGCTCGATCAGCTCGCGCCACTGCGCGTCGCTCCACTCCAGCTTCTCCGTCCACTGCCAGGGGCCTCCGACCAGTTGGTAGAGAAAGCGGTTGAGTGGAAATTGCTTGAGCTGGCATTCGACCACGCTCAGTTCGGCTGGCAGTGGCTTGGCGCGGATCTGCTCGGGGTGCTGCATGTCCAGGTAATAGGTGGTGTAGGTCATCGGCTTCCTGCTTAGGGGGTAGGTTGGGTCGGGCGGCGTTCCGTTGAGGAGCAGAGCGACGAAGCAAGGTAGGTTGGGTTGAGGAGCGCAGCGACGAAGCCCAACAAGTCCAGCCACCCATGTTGGGCTTCGCTGCGCTCAACACCAACCTACACATGAACAAAACCCCCACCGGCTGCGCCAAATGGGGGTTCTCCTCTACAACAACCAGGGCTTGTGGCCCTGGGAGCGAACGCAGCCTTAGCCGTCGTCCTGGCCTGCCGCCGAGGCGGCCGGGGAGCTTTGCTCGCAGCTCCAGAGTTCCAGCGCCGGCTGGGTCGCTTGTGGCGGGCCGAGCCATTCACTCATTGAGTGGCAACGCTGGTTGAAACACAGTTGATAATCCCCTGCCTCGGGGGTTCGCCCCAAACGCAGTGGTTGCAAGGGGGGTAGCTGACGCTGGTAATGCCAGCTGCCCTCGCGCAGTTCGGCGCCGTCTGGAATCTCCATGCCGGCCCCGGAACCCTTGACCCGCGCCTCGCCAAGGAGCAAGCCCTCAGGCGTCACGCGGTAATCCTCTTCCCAACGAATCTTCTCAATCGTGTGCGTCCAGGCCAGGGTGAAGCTGGGCGTGGCCACTTCTGCCCACACCGCGCCCGCCAAACCCAGGCACAGACCGATCACGCCGTGGCCACCTGGGCGCGATGGGCACGCCAGTAGTGCTGGGCGATAAACAGCGCCGCCAGGGCGAAGCCGATCTCATCGCTCATCGGTGTGGCCAGAATCAAACTAGCACCGGCGGCAAAGCCCAGCACTCGCTCCCACCAGCTCAGCTTGGCCTGCAGGTAACCGGTAAACACCACGCCCCAGATGCCGATGGCCAACAGCGCCTTGATCACCACATACAGGGTGGCCAACAGGCTATCGCCTTGCAGCATTAATGCCGGCTCGTACACCGCCATAAACGGCACGACGAAGCCGGCCACGGCGATGCGAATCGCCCACAGGCTAATCTTCAGGCCGCTCTCCTTGGCAATCGGGGCGGCTGCGAAACAGGCCAGCGCCACCGGCGGCGTGAGGTCGGCCATGATGCCGAAATAGAACACGAACATATGCGAGACGATCAGCGGCACGCCCAGCTCCAGCAGCGCCGGCGCGGCAATCGAGCTGGTGATGATGTAGTTAGGAATGGTCGGGATGCCCATGCCGAGCACCAGGCAGGTGAGCATGGTGAGGATCAGCGAAAGGAACAGGTTGTCCTGACCGATGGCGAGGATATAGCCGGCGAAAGTCGAGGCCACCCCGGTCAGCGAGACCACACCGATAATCACCCCGACCAGGGCGCAGGCGATGCCCACCGGTACGGCATGCCGTGCACCTTCCACCAGGGCGTGCAGGCAAATGATCAGCGTGTCGCGCCCGCCTTTGATAAACCAGCACACCGCCACCAGCAGCGCGACCACGCCGAACACCACGCCGATGCCAAGCTGGAAGAAGCCGGCGCAGAGCACGCCCAGGGCGATCCAGAAGGCAAAACGCATGACCTTGGATGACACCCGCAGGATGATCGCCGAACCGAGAATCACGATGGCGGTCAGCGCCAGGCCGACCATCCCGGAGAACAGCGGCGTGCGTCCGGAGAACAGTAGGTAGATCAGGATGAACAGCGGGATCAGCAGGTACCAGCGCTGCTTCACCGCCGCCCAAGGGTTCGGGCATTCCTCTTTCGGCAGGCCGCGCAGGTTGGCGCGCTTAGCTTCCAGGTGAACCATCCAGAACACCGAGCCGAAGTACAGCAGCGCCGGAATCAGCGCGGCCTTGGCCACCTCGAAGAACGGCACATTGATCGTCTCGGCCATGATAAAGGCCACCGCGCCCATGATCGGCGGCATGATCTGGCTGCCCATCGACGAGGTCGCTTCCACCCCGCCGGCAAACGCCGGCTTGTAGCCGAAGCGCTTCATCAGCGGGATGGTGAACTGGCCGGTGGTGACCACGTTGGCCACGCCGGAGCCGGTGATGGTGCCCATCAGCGCTGACGACACCACCGATACCTTGGCCGGGCCGCCGAGCTTGTGACCGAACAAGCCCATGGCGAAATCGGTAAACAGCTTGATCATCCCGGCTTGTTCAAGAAACGCGCCGAACAGGATAAACAGGAAGATATAGGTAGCCGATACATAGGTCGGCGTGCCGTACAGCCCTTCGGTGCCGAAGGCCAACTGGTTAACGATCTGGTCGATGGCATAGCCACGGTGCATCAGGTCGCCCGGCAAGTACTGGCCGAACAAACCGTAGGCCAGAAACAGCGCGCAGATAAAGGGCAAAGCGATGCCCATCACCCGCCGTGCGGCTTCGAACACCAACACGATCAGCACCAGGCCGACGACCATGTCGCTGCTGGTCAGATCACCCGAACGCTGAATCAGATCAGCCTCGAAATACCACTGGTAGAACGCCGTGGCCATGCCGGCCAGGCCCAGTAGCCAGGCCATCGGCTGCCAGGGCTGCTCCTTGCCACGGGCGGGAAAGCAGAGAAACACCACCAGCAGCAGAAAGCCCACATGCACGGCACGCAGAATCTGGCTGGATACCGGGTGGAAGGCCGCAGTGATGATCTGGAAGATGGAAAACAGCAGCGCGACATAAAACAGCGCTGTTGGCCAATCGCTGGGGCTGCCGGCGAGGCCTTGGTTTTGCTCACTCATGAAGGTCACACCCTCGTTACAACGTCGATAGCACAAGAGTCGCCAACAAAACCTGCCGTGACGGGCACGCCGGTTTTATTCGTAGCTCTAAAAATAGGGTGGCCTGGGTAATCCGTAGGATGGGTTGAGCGAAGCGATACCCATGCTGCAAGGTGCTCGCCTCTATCATCGTTCGATGGGTTACGCCGCTGCGCGGCTAACCCATCCTACGAACTCGCACCATCCTACCCGGCCAACCCTTCAATAGCCTTACAGTGCGCCAGCTTCTTTGTAGAAGCGCTCGGCACCCGGATGCAGCGGGATCGGCAGGCCTTTAGCGGCGCCTTCCAGCTTGATGTCCTTGGCCGCCGAGTGGGCGTTGCCCAGGCGCTCAAGGTTGTCAAACATCAGTTTGGTCATCTGATAGGCCACTTCTTCGGATACGCCGTCATGGCTGACCAGAATGTTCTGAATAGCCACGGTCGGCACATCGCTGTCCTGACCGTCATAGGTGCCGGCTGGAATCGAGGCTGCCTGGTAGGCAGCGTTGTCGATCTTCGCGGTGATTTCGGCCGGAATGGCCACGAAGGTGATCGGCAGGGTCGCAGCCAAGTCACGAATCGCCGCCATGCCCAGGCCCGAGGACTGCAGGGTGGCATCCAGCTGACGGTTCTTGATCAGCTCAACCGACTCGGCGTACGGCAGAAACTCGACCTTGCCCATGTCTTCATAGCTCAGACCAGCGGCCTTGAAGATGGCGCGGGCGTTGAGCTCGGTGCCGGATTTCGGCGCGCCAACGGAGATGCGCTTGCCCTTTAGATCAGCCAGGGTGGCGATGCCGGATTCCTTGCTGGCGACAATCTGGATGTAGTTGGGGTAGGTGCCGGCGATGGCCCGCAGCTTTTTCAGTGGGGCCTTGAAGCCGGCGTCTTCCACGCCGTTCCAGGCATCGGCGACCGAGTCACCGAGGGCGAAGGCCAGCTCGCCGCGACCGGCCTCCAGCAAGTTGAGGTTTTCCACCGAGGCCTTGGTGGCTTGTACCGAGGTCTTCGAACCATCAATACCGGTGCTGTACAGCTGCGACAGGCCCACACCAATCGGGTAGTACACACCGCTGGTGCCACCGGTCAGCACGTTGATAAAGGTCGGGGCGGCGAGTACCGCAGTGCTTGCGGTAAAGGCTGCGGCAGCAGCAAACAGGCTGAAACGTTTGGTCATTCGCATGGAAGAATCTCCGTCGTTGTTATGGATTTATGCAGAGGTTTTCACTGTAGACGCTGCACGCCACACCGGCGGCGATGCAGCGCCGGAACTAACGCAAGGGCGAAAAGGAGCAGAGGCTCACGCGCAGCCTGAGCCGAGCGCACAAGAGATGGGCGTTTGATGCCGGACGCGACAGGCGCGCAGGTGCTGCGGGGCAGTACATGGGGTTCACCTCTTGTCTTTCTTATAGATGGCGAGGCAATCGAGTGCCTGGCTGACAAGAGCTATAGCAGATGCCGTGCCAGCGAAAGAAAAGCCCGCGCTAGAGCGGTTCGCTGCGCTAGACGGCCATCTGGCACGCCGTAACAAGCGGAAATCCGCCACTGCAAAAACCTGAATAAGCGAAATTCCGCCGATAACATCACCTGTAGCCCAGATAAACGCAGCGCAATCCGGGGGCTGCGATCCCGGATTGCGCCAGGGCTTATTCGGGCTACGACGTTGTGCGGCTGGATTCATCGCCCCGTTATCGCGCGGCCATCAAAGCGTCATATCCAGAGCAGATGCTGGTACTCCCCTTATTCAGCTTGGGAGTTGCACCCTATGTCTGGCTATCTGGATAAACCGCAGTCTCACGAAAACAGCGACGCCAAGACCCGGCGCAAGCTGCTGGACCAGCGTCGTATGGAATACCGCCGCGCGATTGAAAGCTATGCCGAGCAGCGTCAGCTGCAGCATGAGTTGATCGATTTTCCGGAGTTGATCGCGACCAGCTACCTGCACAGTCTGCAGGCGGGGTCTAAGAAAGGCGCGACAGCGTCGGCGCGCTGAATACGCGAGGGTTGGAAGCGAGCCTGGAGCCGTTTTACCACGGCCCCAGGCTGCTAGGCCTTACTCGATATTGACGGTGTAATCCTCCACTTCACCGTAATTGAAGGTGCCGCACGGCACGGGCGCGGTGTTGTAGCGCATGGCTACGCGCATACGGGTTTTCCCGGTAGCGGCGCCTGCGGGGATCACCAGGTTGCCATTCACTACCGTGCTGAGCGCGCGCGCGGAGGTGAACAGTTCCTCACCTGCGTCGGTGAAGTCGCCGTCTTTATTCAGGTCGACCCATACCTTCCAGTACTCGTTGTACGTCGAGCCGGCAAACTGCGGCGTCAGGCGCAGGCTGTTACTGCCCCGCTGCAGGTTTACCACCTGGCCAATGCGCGGTTCGGTGAAGTCGCTGTAGGTGCTGGCGCCTGAGCTGCGGGTGAAGCTGCCGAAGCTGACCTGGCTGATCCACTCTTCGTTGGCATTGCCGCTGGCCGCGCTGCAGTAGTTCGGCTGCGGCGTGCCGCTGCCGATCACCAGAAATGCTGCCGAGACCGCGCCCCAGGTGCCGGATGCATCCCGCGCGCGGACATACACGGTGTGCTTGCCAGGCTGCAGCCCGGTGGTGGCGATGCTGCCGCTCAGGCCTTCGGTCTTGCCGTTGAAGCTGCCGTCCAGAGGCTGCAAGGGCATGGCCTGAGCGCCAGATTCCCAGGGCGCCTTATCAATGTAGTACTCGGCAGCGGTGACATTCTGCGTGGGCTCGGTGCCATTGCGGGTGCTGAAGCGCAGGTCACTTGCAGTCGCACTCAGGGTCACCAGGGTGCCGGCCGGTACACCGCTGGAGGCATTGCCACTCAGTGCAAGGTTGCTGATGTCTGGGCCGCCTGGAGTGATGTAGGGCGTACGAACAACCTTGGCCGCGTAGATCAGTGCGGGCAGGTTTTTCGGTTTGATGGTGTTCTGGTAGACCGTGCAGCTTTGGAAGAACTGCGTGCCCAGTTCGAAGGTGTAGGCGGCAACACCCAGTTCGCCATAGCTAATGCCATCGCTGGTGCCATCGGTTGGATAGAGGCCGATTGACTGCTGCGGCGCGTAGCCATTGAACAGGGCGAACTTGCGCCCCAGGGTTTGCAGCGCGGTGCCATTGGGCGCCGCCTGGCTGGTATCGCCCCACGGCCACAGCACCAGTTCGCTGTAACTGTGGATATCCAGGTGGATACCGCTGGTGTCGCTTGGCGCTGCATCATTTTTGCCGGGGCCGCGACGATCTGGCCAGAGGCTGCGCACATAAGCTTCCAGGGTCTGGATTTCCGGTTCGGAGCCCGCGCTGGGGCCACGGTAAGTGTCATTACAGGCGTTGCCGCTGGAGCCTTGGCCGTTGGTGCTGTTCCAGCCGAAGGTGAAGTTGCGGTTGAGGTCGGCGCCACGGCTGTTGCTGTTGGCGCCGCAGTAGTTCTGGTTGGCATTTTTGCGCCAGGACAGGCCGGTTTCGGCCTTCTTGCGGCCGTCCGGATTGGTTTGCAGCATCAAGTGGACCTCGTGGTGATCGAGAATCCAGGTGGCGTCAGCATCGGTGCCGTAGCCGTTGACCAGCCAGCGGGCGAAATCCAGGACCAGCGGTGCGGTGGTGTATTCGCGGGCATGAATTGCGCTGTTGATAAACAGCTTGGGTTTAGTGCCGGTGATGGCTTTGTTGGTCAGCTTGAGCACGCCAATGTCGTGTCCGCCCTGGCCGTTGAGCTTTTCCCAGGTCTGGCCAACCAGCAGCCATTCGGCAATACCCGGAAACTGGCTGGCCATGCCGCTGGCCACGCTGTAAGTGCTTTCCAGGGTTTCATAGCAGGCGTAGCCGGGGATGCTGGCCAGGCTTACGTCACTCATCGCCGTTGCGCTTTTCAGGCTGCGCTGTTGCAGGCGGTTCTGGATCAGGGTGAGGATTTCATTGCGCTTGGCAATAAACGCGGTGGCCGGTTCGAAGGTAAAGCCGAAGACCGCGAGTTTTTCCTGCTCTTCCTCGGTCAGCTCCATGATCAGGTAACCCTGTTCATAGTGTGATTCAAGCAACTGACCGTGGAAGCTGATGGCCGCTTTACGGGCAAGGTCTTCGTTGGGGAAAAATGCCTTGTACACCTGGTTGGCGGCTTTTTCCTGCTCCAGCAGCATAAAGTCTTCTTGGGGGTGGGCCTGCGCCTGAACCGTGCTGAGCATGCAGAGTGCGGTGATGCTGGCACTGATGGCGAGGGTTAACTTCCGCTTTCTCATTCGCGAGATTCCTATCCTTCACTTATTGTTTATCCGCCCCTGGTAAGGAGCGGTGTGTGTTTTTTTGCCCCCTTGTGGAGGGCGAGGGATGTTTGGCAGTGGAAGCTCTTGATGCCGAATGCGTTGGCGCTACTGCATACCCCTTAAACATCTTGTTATGAGAGGCCGGCCGATCTGGTACAAGAGTGCAAAGGAACTTAGAAGGCACTTTGCACGCTGTCAATTTCTTCGTAGATCGCTGTCGTTTTTCGTATTTTCACGACATATAGCCGACACGATGTCCGCGAAAATGATGGCTACTGGCTACATGTCGAAACCGCAAGGGAGGGGTTTATGCAAGGAATCAACGGGTTGCGTATTGGCATTTTGCTGATGGCCTTCGGCCTGACTGTGGGCTGTGCTTCAGGCGAAGTTCAGCCGCTCGGCGCCGATAAGACGCAGGCAATGGCGAGCGAGTGGGCACAGTTGCGTCAGTCTCAGGGGCATTTTGCCGGAGGCGAGTGGCGCCAGGATCTGGATGCCTGGCAAGGCCGTAAGCACCAGCTGATGCAGGCGTTGGCCGCCGAGGTGTTGGCTGCGCGCAGCGATACACCGGCTGTGCTGGCGCTGCTGGGCGAGCCGGATGCCAAGGTCACGATCAATCAGGCGGACTACGCCGACTGGCAGCGCCGCACGGATTGGCAGGGCAATCCAGGGCCGCTGCTGTGGAGCTATCACTGGCGCGGCGAGCATGATCAGTTACTGGTGGCCTTCAATGAAGGGCGGGTCAATGCGGTGGGCTGGTTGTATGCCTGGGAGTAACGTCGCCGATTGGTTCGGCAAAGCGTTCAGCCAGGGCGTTGATCAGGCTGCGTTGATCGCGCACGAAAGCGAAAAACGCCTGGGCCACCGGTGACAGGTATTTGCCGCGCGGGTGCACCAGGCACCAGCTGCGCAGTAACGGCAGCTCACTAACCGGCAGTTCGCGCAGGGCGCCGCACTCCAGCTCGCGGCGCACGGCGTGGCGTGGCAGTAACGCCAGGCCAAGGCCGGCGATGACCCCTTCGCACTGGCCTTCCATGGAGCCGACTTCCAACGTCTGGGCGAAGTGCCCGCGTTTCTGGTGGCAATACTCCTCGCAGGCCTGGCGTGTGCCGGAGCCGGCTTCGCGGATCAGCAGCGGAAAGGCGGTGAGGTCTTGCAGGCTCAGTGGGCCTCGCATGCACAGCGGGTGATCGGGCGGCGCTACGGCGATGATCGGGTTATTCAGGAAGGGCAAAAACTCCAGGTTCATGTCAGTCGGCACCCGCGACATGATCAGTAGGTCATCACGGTTGGCGTTCAGCCGCTTGAGCGCCTGGGTGTGATTGGTGACCACCAGCTGTAAGTTGACTTCCGGGTATTGCTGGCGAAAAGCGGCGAACAGGTGCGGAACGAAGTACTTAGCGCTGGATTCTATGGCCAGGCTCAGCTGCCCCTGCAGTGAGCCCTGCAGATCGCCCAGCTGCATGTCGAGGCTTTCCAGGCGGCCGAAAATATCCGCGCTGGCGTGCTGCAATAGATCGGCGGCCTCGGTCAGGTAGAGTTTTTTGCCGACGTAATCAAACAGTGGCTGGCCGATCAGCTCCTCCAGCTGACGAATCTGCAGGCTCACCGCCGGTTGAGTCAGGGCCATTTCCTCTGCAGCGCGGCTATAGGAAAGGTGGCTGCACACCGAGCGGAATACTTGAAGCTGACGAAATGTCATACGCAGCAATGACTTACGCACGATTTACACCTGTGTGGCAGAGTCGATCAAGCTCAACTATAAGCTTTAGCTAATGCCTAACCCAATAATTATTGATTTTGGTTAATCACCAAGCCGGCGTAGCGTGGGCGCCTGACCGCTACATGACGTACGGTCACACGTCGACCGGTGTTATCGGTTGCCTGCTCACGTGATCGAGGATGCTGGCTCGTGATCAAGAAAATCCTGATAGCCAATCGCGGTGAGATTGCCGTACGCATCGTACGAGCATGTGCCGAAATGGGCATTCGTTCGGTGGCGGTGTATTCCGATGCCGACCGCCACGCCCTGCACGTCAAACGTGCCGATGAGGCCCATGGTATTGGTGCCGATCCGCTGGCCGGCTATTTGAACCCGCGCAAGCTGGTCAATCTGGCGGTGGAAACCGGCTGCGATGCATTGCATCCCGGTTATGGCTTTCTCTCGGAAAACGCCGAACTGGCGGACATCTGCGTCGAACGTGGGATCAAGTTTATCGGCCCGTCGGCGGAAGTGATCCGCCGCATGGGCGACAAGACTGAGGCGCGGCGCAGCATGATTGCTGCCGGCGTGCCCTGCACCCCAGGCACCGAAGGCAACGTGGCAGATATCGCCGAGGCGCTGCGCGAAGGCGACCGCATCGGCTACCCGGTGATGCTCAAGGCCACCAACGGCGGTGGCGGGCGTGGTATCCGCCGCTGCAACAGCCGCGATGAGTTGGAGCAGGCCTACCCGCGAGTGATTTCCGAGGCGACCAAGGCCTTCGGCCGCGCCGAGGTATTTCTGGAAAAATGCATCGTCAATCCCAAGCACATCGAAGCGCAGATCCTCGCCGACAGCTTCGGCAACACCGTGCACCTGTTCGAGCGCGATTGCTCGATCCAGCGCCGCAATCAGAAGCTGATTGAAATCGCCCCCAGCCCGCAGCTGACCCCTGAACAGCGCGCCTATATCGGTGACCTGTCGGTGCGCGCGGCCAAGGCCGTGGGTTACGAGAACGCTGGCACCGTGGAGTTCCTGCTGGCCGAGGATGGCGAGCTGTACTTTATGGAGATGAACACTCGGGTGCAGGTGGAACACACCATCACCGAGGAAATCACCGGTATCGACATTGTTCGTGAGCAGATCCGCATCGCCTCTGGGCTTGAGCTGTCGGTCAAGCAGGAAGACATCATTCACCGTGGCTTCGCCCTGCAGTTCCGCATCAACGCCGAGGACCCGAAGAACAACTTCCTGCCCTCGTTCGGCAAGATCACCCGTTACTACGCCCCCGGCGGCCCCGGTGTGCGCACCGACACGGCGATCTACACCGGCTACACCATTCCGCCCTACTACGACTCCATGTGCCTGAAGCTGGTGGTCTGGGCGCTGACCTGGGAAGAGGCGATGGATCGCGGCCTGCGTGCCCTGGATGACATGCGCGTGCAGGGTGTGAAAACAACCGCCGCCTATTACCAGGAAATTCTGCGCAACCCGGAATTTCGCAGCGGCCAGTTCAACACCAGTTTCGTCGAGTCGCACCCGGAATTGACCGAGTACTCAATCAAGCGCAACCCGTCGCACCTGGCCATCGCCATCGCCACCGCCATTGCTGCCCACGCCGGCCTTTAACGAATCGTAGCCTGGATGAAATCCGGGAAGCTGCGGCCCCGGATTGCATCCGGGCTACAGGAGAGCAGAGAACATGAGCAAAAAAATCACCGTTACCGACACCATCCTGCGTGATGCCCATCAGTCGATCATCGCCACGCGCATGCGCCTGGACGACATGCTGCCGATCTGCGGCAAGCTCGATAAAGTCGGCTACTGGTCGCTGGAAGTCTGGGGCGGTGCGACCTTCGATGCCTGTGTGCGCTTCCTCAAGGAAGATCCCTGGGAGCGTCTGCGTAAACTCAAGGCCGGCCTGCCTAACACCCGCTTGCAGATGCTCCTGCGCGGGCAGAACCTGCTCGGTTATCGCCACTACAGCGATGACGTGGTGCGCGCCTTTGTCGCCAAGGCAGCGGTCAATGGCATCGACGTGTTCCGCATCTTCGATGCGATGAACGATGTGCGAAACCTGCGTGTGTCCATCGAAGCGGTGAAAGCCGCCGGCAAACATGCCCAGGGCACTATTGCCTACACCACCAGCCCGGTGCACACCGTCGAGGCGTTCGTAAAGCAGGCTAAGGCCATGCAGGCCATGGGCATCGACTCCATCGCGATCAAGGACATGGCCGGACTGCTGACGCCCTACGCAACCGCTGATCTGGTCAAGGCATTGAAGGCCGAAGTCGACCTGCCGGTGTTTATCCATAGCCACGACACCGCCGGCATGGGCTCGATGTGCCAGCTCAAGGCGATTGAAGCTGGCGCCGACCATATCGACACCGCCATTTCCAGCTTCGCCTGGGGCACCAGCCATCCGGGTACTGAGTCCATGGTCGCCGCCCTCAAAGGCAGCCCTTATGACACCGGCCTGGACCTGGCGCTGATCCAGGAGATCGGTCTGTACTTCCACGCCGTACGCAAGAAGTACCACCAGTTCGAGAGCGAATTCACCGCCGTGGATACCCGCGTACAGGTCAATCAGGTGCCGGGCGGGATGATGTCCAACCTGGCCAACCAGCTCAAAGAGCAGGGCGCGCTGAATCGCATCAATGAAGTGTTTGCGGAAATCCCTCGGGTGCGCGAAGACCTCGGCTTCCCGCCGCTGGTCACCCCGACCTCGCAGATAGTCGGCACCCAGGCAGTGTTCAACGTGCTCGCCGGCGAGCGTTACAAAACCATCACCAACGAGGTCAAGCTGTACCTGCAAGGCCGCTACGGCCTGGCGCCTGGCAAGGTCAACGAACAACTGCGCAAGCAGGCGATTGGTAGCGAAGAAGTGATTGAAGGGCGTCCGGCTGACCTGATCAAGCCGGAAATGGCCAAACTGCGTGAAGAAATCGGCAGCCTGGCGAAATCCGAAGAAGACGTGCTGACCTACGCCATGTTCCCCGACATCGGGCGCAAGTTCCTCGAAGAGCGCGCCGCCGGCACCCTGACCCCGGAAGTGCTGCTGCCGATTCCCGAAGTTGGCGGCGTCGCTGCGGCGGGCGGTGAAGGTGTGCCGACCGAGTTTGTGGTGGACGTGCACGGCGAAAGCTATCGCGTCGACATCACCGGTGTCGGCGTGAAGAGCGACGGCAAGCGCCACTTCTACCTGTCCATCGACGGCATGCCGGAAGAAGTGGTGTTTGAGCCGCTGAATGATTTCGTTGCGGGCAGCGGTAGCAAGCGCAAACAGGCCAGCGCACCGGGCGATGTCAGCACCAGCATGCCGGGCAATATCGTCGATGTGCTGGTTAAGGTCGGCGACGCGGTCAAGGCCGGCCAGGCCGTGCTGATCAGCGAAGCGATGAAGATGGAAACCGAAGTGCAGGCACCGATTGCCGGTACCGTAACAGCGGTACATGTGACCAAAGGCGACCGGGTCAATCCGGGTGATGTACTGGTGGAAATCGAAGGTTAACCTCGGAAGCCCCGGCTGTTTGAACAGGCATTTGAATGGTTTTTTTGGGGCTTCTTTTTACACCGCTGGCGCGGCTGTTAAGCGGCGCTGGCAAGGGTTTCGGGCCAAGTGCCTGAGTTCCCTAGGAGCCTTACGGCTCCTTTTTTTCGGTTATGCCCCTTTGTTCAGGGTTCCGCTGTTTCAGCAGAACACTGGGCAAAACTGCGGGTATCAGCACAACGCGTGGTGGGGGCATGACCTTTTATTCGAGCCGGTGTGACGCGGCGGGCGTCTCAATAGCCATTCAATATGCCTATGTACCAGTTAGGTGTTGCATCCATGGGTAGTGCGCGCCGTGCACCCCGACGCGAGTCGGGGCGAGTCGGGGCGAGCGCATGCGGGTAGGTTGGCGTTGAGCGCAGCGAAGCCCAATAGGCAGTGGCATGTTTCGTTGGGCTTCGTCGCTTTGCTCCTCAACCCAACCTACGGTTTATCGCCTCACAACACGCAATGGGTACATAGCCTTCAATATAGGAGCAATGCGCGGTGAGTCTGGATCCGGTGGTGCTGTTCTTTGTCTTCGGTCTGTTGGCCGGTTTGCTGAAAAGCGAGCTGAAGCTACCGCCGGCGCTGTACGAAACCCTGTCGATCATTTTGCTGCTGGCCATCGGTCTGCACGGCGGTGTGGAGCTGGCCGAGCAGGCCAGCTGGCAGTTGCTCGGCCAGGCGGGGCTGGTGTTAGGGTTGGGTGTGGCCTTGCCGCTGCTGGCCTTTGCCGTGTTGCGCGGTCTCGGGTTCGACCGGATTAACGCGGCAGCGGTGGCGGCGCACTATGGCTCGGTCAGCGCCGGTACCTTCGCCGTGGTGGTGGCTTACATGCTGGCCAAGGGCATCGAGTTTGAAAGCTATATGCCACTGTTTGTCGCCATTCTGGAAATTCCGGCGATCCTGATCGGCATTCTGTTGGCCAAGGGCATTGCTCGCGACACCGACTGGGGCGAGCTGGGCCGGGAAATTTTTCTCGGCAAGAGCATCATGCTGCTGCTCGGTGGTTTGATCATCGGTGCGATTGCCGGCAAGGAAGCGATCAAGCCGCTGGAGCCGTTCTACACCAGCATGTTCAAGCCGGTGCTGGCGCTGTTCCTGTTGGAAATGGGCCTGATCGCTTCCGGGCAGCTCGGCTCGCTCAGGCAGTTCGGCCTGCGCCTGCTTGGTTTCGCCCTACTGATGCCGCTGTTGGGCGCGCTGATCGGCGCCTTGCTTGGTCGTTTTATGGGCCTGAGTTTGGGCGGTACAGCGGTGCTGGCTACGCTGGCGGCGTCGGCGTCCTATATCGCCGTGCCGGCGGCCTTGCGCCTGGCCTTGCCCGAGGCCAACCCGTCACTGTCGTTGACGGCGTCGCTGGGTATTACCTTTCCCTTCAATATCATCGTCGGCATCCCGTTGTACCTGATGCTGGCCGAACAGCTGATGGCCTGGGGGCTCTGAAATGGACGCGCATATCCGTACCTTGCTCACCGTAATTTGCGAAGCCGCGTTGGAGAAGAAACTGGTGGCTGACCTGGAACAGCTCGGCGCGCCGGGCTGGACCATCTCCGACGCCCGTGGCCGTGGTGGACGCGGCGTGCGCAGCGCCGGCTGGGACACTGAAGGCAATATCCGCGTGGAAATCATCTGCACCCGCGATATCGCCGAACGTATCGCCGCCCACCTGCAGGCGCGCTACTACGCCAACTTCGCCATGATCTGCTACCTGGCTCAGGTGGACGTGTTGCGTTCTGAGAAGTTCTAGCCGGCAGCCGAACCCTCCCGGATTGCGCCAGGGCTTATCTGGGCTACAGCGGGCGAGGTAGCCCGAACAAGCGCCAGCGCAGTCCGGGTTTGTTGTTGGATGTGATCGGCTCCACTCGATAAGCGTCTACCTGCCATCGTCCGAGGTGCGCTCGGGCATTGGGGTGAGCCTGAGCATGCAAGCGCTGTTGAATGAAATTCTGGATCAAGTCCGCCCGCTGATCGGGCAGGGAAAAGTGGCCGATTACATCCCGGCGCTGGCCGATGTACCGGCCAATCAGCTGGGTATTGCGGTGTACAGCAACGATGGCGAGCTGTTCTGCGCCGGCGATACCGAAACGGCGTTTTCCGTGCAGAGCATTTCCAAGGTGTTCAGCCTGGTGCAGGCGATTCAGCATTCCGGCGAGGATATCTGGCAGCGCCTGGGCCATGAGCCGTCTGGCCAGCCGTTCAATTCGCTGGTGCAGCTGGAGTTTGAGCGTGGCCGGCCGCGTAATCCGTTTATCAATGCCGGTGCCCTGGTGATCTGCGATATCAATCAGTCACGCTTCGCCGCGCCGGTACCGTCGCTGCGCGACTTCGTCCGCCGGCTGGCCGGCAACCCATTGGTGGCGGTGGACAGCCGGGTGGCCGATTCGGAATACCAGCACCGTGCGCGCAATGCGGCGGCGGCTTACCTGATGCAGTCTTTCGGCAATTTCCACAACGATGTGGAGGCGGTGCTGCGCAGCTATTTCAGCTACTGCGCGCTGCGCATGAGCTGCGTCGACCTGGCGCGGGCGTTCGGCTTTCTCGCCAACGACGGCTTCTGCAAGCACAGCGGCCAGCAGATTCTCAGCGCGCGGCAGTGCAAGCAGGTCAACGCGATCATGGCCACCAGCGGCCTTTACGACGAGGCCGGCAACTTCGCCTACCGGGTCGGCCTACCGGGCAAGAGCGGCGTCGGCGGCGGTATCGTTGCCGTAGTGCCGGGGCGTTTCAGCGTGTGCGTGTGGTCACCTGAGCTGAACGCTGCGGGCAATTCCCTGGCCGGGATTAAAGCGCTGGAGTTGCTGAGCGAGCGGATCGGCTGGTCGGTGTTTTAACTGCCGCCGTAGGAGCGGGCCATGCCCGCGAAATGGATCGCGGGCATGGCCCGCTCCTACAGATGCATCAACCCGCAATCAGCTCCTTCGCCGCCTGGCGGTGATCGGCAATCAATTGCGCGACATCCAGGCCTTCGATCTGCCCGTCGATGACTCGCCAGGTGCCTGCGATCATCATCCGGTCGGCCTTGTCGGCGCCGCACAGCAGCAGCGCGGAAAGCGGGTCGTGGCTGCCGGAGAAGCGCAGCTCATCCAGCTTGAACAAGGCCAGGTCGGCCTGCTTGCCCACCGCCAGCTCGCCGATGTCCGTGCGCCCGAGCAGCTTGGCCGAGCCTTTGCTGGCCCAGCCCAGCACCAATTCCGGGGTGATCTTCTCGGCGCCGTAACGCAGGCGCTGGATATACAGGGCCTGGCGCGCTTCGAGGATCATATTCGAGGCATCGTTGGACGCCGAACCGTCCACGCCGAGGCCGATGGGTGCGCCGGCGGCTTGTAGGTCGAGGGTCGGGCAGATGCCTGAGGCCAGGCGCATATTCGAGCTTGGGCAATGACAGATGCCGGTGCCGGCCTGGCCAAGGCGGGCAATTTCCTCCGGGTTGAAGTGGATGCCGTGGGCCAGCCAGGTGCGCGGGCCGAGCCAGCCGACGCTGTCTAGGTAATCCACGGTGCGCAGGCCGAAGCGCTGCAGGCAGAAGTCTTCTTCGTCGAGGGTTTCCGCCAGGTGGGTGTGCAGGCGCACGTCCAGCTCTTCGGCCAGCTCGGCGCTCTGGCGCATGATGTCCTGGGTGACCGAAAACGGCGAGCAGGGCGCGAGGGCGATCTGGATCTGTGCGCCGTCGCCGCGCTGGTGATAGTGCTGAATCAGCCGTTGGCTGTCGGCCAGGATCACTTCGCCCTGTTGCACGGTCTGCTGCGGCGGCAGGCCGCCATCGGCTTCGCCGAGGCTCATCGAACCACGGGTAAGCATGGCGCGCATGCCCAGTTCACGCACGGCCTCGACCTGTACGTCGATGGCGTTTTCCAGGCCGCCGGGGAACAGATAGTGGTGATCCGCCGCCGTGCTGCAGCCGGACAGCAATAGTTCGGCCAGGGCGACTTTACTGGCCAGGGCGAGCTTCTGCGGGGTCAAGCGTGCCCATACCGGGTAGAGGGTTTTCAGCCAGGGAAACAGCGGCTGGTTGACCACCGGGCCCCAGGCGCGGGTCAGGGTTTGGTAGAAATGGTGGTGGGTGTTGATCAGCCCTGGCAGCACCACATGCTCGCGGGCATCGAAGGTCTGATCGCAGGGGCGGGACGGCTGATGGCCGGCCTTGAGCAGTTCGCTGATCACACCGCCTTCAATCACCAGGCCACCAGCGGCGTCGAGGCTGTTGGAGGGATGGGCGGCGGTGAAAATAACGAGGGGGTTTTTGATCCAGATACGGGTAGCAGCCATTGAGTTGGCTCCTCTGAAGGTGGGTTCAGGTTAGCCAGCTCAGTGTTTACCCTGTCTGCTGATCCAGGTACGCGGCCGGCGCAGGTGGCCGGGCGTGGCGCAAAAGATAACGCCGTAATCTGCCTGCGGCAAGAGCACAGGATTGCGTGTTGCATGCAATCGGTAGGTTGGCGTTGAGCGCAGCGAAGCCCAACAGGCG
Source organism: Pseudomonas sp. C7.1 (assembly GCF_056312395.1). Classification (NCBI taxonomy): domain Bacteria; kingdom Pseudomonadati; phylum Pseudomonadota; class Gammaproteobacteria; order Pseudomonadales; family Pseudomonadaceae; genus Pseudomonas; species Pseudomonas sp. C7.1. The sequence continues at coordinate 3,726,836 of NZ_JBWDTL010000003.1, forward strand.
TTGCATAGATCGTTAGGCTTCGCCACTGCGCTCCTCAACGGAACGCCGCCCGACCCAATCTACGCTTTATCGCCTCGCAGCATGCATTGGGGCAGAGTCTTTAAAAGACTTTGCGGTACTGAACAAACCCCGAGCGCTCGGCGATGCGCTCGTACAGCAGCATGGCGCGGCTGTTGCTCTCGTGGGTCAGCCAGTAGGTGCGTGAGCAGCCGTGTGCCTGGGCTTCGCGGTAAACGTGCTCAATCAGCTTGCGCCCTGCGCCGCTGCTGCGCACGTCTTTGGCGATAAACAGGTCCTGCAGGTAGCAGTAGTCGCCGGTGGTCCAGGTTGAGCGGTGGTAGATCCAGTGCACCAGGCCGATGGCCTGGCCGTCATGCCAGGCCAGAGCAGCGTGCATCGGCTCGGCCGGATCGAGGAAGCGCTGCCAGGTGATATCACTGGTTGCGGCGGCAATCTCGGTCATATAAAAGCGCTGATAGCCCTGCCACAGCGGTAGCCAGACGGCATGGTCGTCGGTCGTTACCGGGCGGATTTCGACGGGAATGCGAATCGGCATGCTGACAAACTCCTTAGCGAGGTAAAGCCCTTACAGCTTAGCTGTAAGGGCGGACGCTTCAATCGGCGCGTTCACCACAGACATCCAGCGCAAACCAGTGTTCCACCTCGGCCTGGCTCAGGCCCGCGCCGAGCAGGCTGAACAACTTGCCCAGGGCCGCTTCGCGGGTCATGCCGCCGGCGGAAATTAGCCCGGAGCTGGCCAGCTGGCTGCCGGCGGCGTACACGCCGAATTCGACATGGCCGTGCGGGCACTGGCTGATCGCAGCCATGACCACGCCGCGCTTATGCGCAGCCTTGAGCACGTCGAGCAGTTCGGTGTCGTCCGCCGGGCCCGTGCCGCTGCCGTAGCATTCCAGCAGCAGGCCCTGTACGCCGCTGCCTAGCAAGGCGCGCAGATGACTTGCCTGGATGCCCGGATAGAACGGCAGCACGGCCAGATTGACCGGCTGACGCGGTTGGCGGTAGTCGATATTCGCCGGAATGCTCTCGGCGCGCGGGCTCTGGCGCTGGCGCGGCAGCACGTCAAAGGCGTCGAAGGCATCACTGCGCAGCTTGCTGACCCGCGCACCATGCAGCAGCGCACCATTGAAATACAGGTACACACCTGGCGTGACGCCGGCGTGCAGTGCGCGCATGGCGCCGAACAGGTTGCCCCAGGCATCGCTGCCCTCGGCGCCTGCCGGCAGCATCGAGCCGCTGAGAATGACCGGTACCGGCAAGCCCAGCAGCAGAAAGCTCAGGGCGGCGCCGCTGTAAGCCAGGGTGTCGGTGCCGTGCAGCAGCAGCACACCGTCGCAACCGTCCTGCTCGATACCGGCGTGAATGGCCGTGACCATCGCCAACCAGTTGTGCTGGTTCATATTGGCGCTGTCGATTGGCGGCAGCAGCTCGCGGAAGGTCCATTGCGGCAGCGGCTGGGGCTCCAGCACTTGCTGACGGCGCAGGCGTTCATCGAAGCCGGACGCCGGGGCAAGGCCCGTGGCGCTCATGTGCATACCGATGGTGCCGCCGGTGTAAAGCACCAGAAGTTTTTCACAACCCATCAGGGGGTCTCCGTACTTTCATTGTTCTTATAAGAAAACAGGGGGCTTAGCCCCCTGTTTATCACAGCAATTGCAGCGGCTTAGCGCTGGTGCACGCTGTTGCCGATTTCCGCATGATTGGCCGGGGCGCTAGGCGCTGTATTTGGCCAGACGGCCGGGTCGAGGTCCAGATCGGCGAAGTTCTTCGCATCGAACACCGGCGACGCTATGCCAGCTTTCATCTGGCTGTCGTAGTCGCGCATCAGGCGCAGGCCGACCTTGAACAGCAGCGCCAGGGCGATCAGGTTGCAGATGGCCAGCAGGCCCATGGTCACGTCGGCGAAGGCAAACACCGTACCCAGGTCCTGTACCGAACCCCAGAGTACCAGGGCCACGACCAGCACGCGGTAGACCATCACCGGTGCACGCTTCTTGCTGAAGAAGCCCAGGGCGTTTTCGCCGAGGTAGTAGTTGTAGATCAGGGTAGTGAACACAAACAGCAGCAGCGCCACGGTAATGAACACCCTGCCCCACTCGCCGACCACGCTGGCCACGGCGGTCTGGGTCAGGATTACCCCGGAAACTTCCATGCCCGGCTGGTAGACGCCGGAAAGCAGGATGATCAGCGCGGTGCAGCTGCACAGGATGATGGTGTCAATAAACACGCTGAGCGACTGCACGATGCCCTGGGCCACCGGGTGCTTGACCTCGGCAACGGCGGCGACGTTCGGTGCGCTGCCCAGGCCCGCCTCGTTGGAGAACAGGCCGCGTTTCACGCCCATGATGATCGCTGCACCTATGCCGCCGGCAAAGGCCGGTTCAAGACCGAAGGCGCTCTTGACGATCAGCGCCAGGGTGGCCGGAACCGCCTCGATATTCAGGCCGATCACCAGCAGAGCCATGGCGATATAGACGAAGGCCATCACCGGCACCAACACGTCGGAGAACTTGGCGATGCGCTTGATGCCGCCGAAGATGATCAGACCGATCACCACAGTCAGAGCCAGGCCGCTGATATAGGTCGGCAGGCCGAAGGTGTCATGCAGCGAACTGGCCACGGTGTAGGACTGCACGGCGTTGAAACCGAAGCCGAAGGTCACCAGCAGCAGGATCGACACCACAATGCCCAACCAGCGCTGACCGAGGCCGTGCTGGATGTAGAAGGCCGGGCCACCGCGATAGGTGCCGTCGTCTTCACGGCGCTTGTACAGCTGCGCCAGGGAGCACTCGAAGTAACTGGTGGCCATGCCGACCAGGGCCACGACCCACATCCAGAAAATCGCGCCCGGGCCGCCGAGCATGATCGCCACCGAGACGCCGGCGATGTTGCCGGCACCGACGCGACCGGCTACCGATAGCATCAGCGCCTGGAACGAGCTGAGCTGGCCAGGCTGACGCTGGAAGGCCTCGCTGAAGATGCGGAACATGCTGCCGAAGTAACGGAACTGGACGAAACGCGAGGCGATGGTGAAGTACAGACCAAGGCCGATCAGCATCACAATTAGGAGCTTGCTCCAGATCAGGTCGTTGAGAATATCGAGCATGGCGTGAGGTCTCTCTTGTTCTTTTGTGAGGGAAATATGGGCGGGGCCGAATGGTTGTGCAGACGCGCCTGTGGTGCAATTTCGCGGATGGCGGCGAACTGATGCGAGTTGATGCTAGAATCGCGCCGCTCGCATCACCAGGAAACTCGTCATGTCCGACCATCTAGGGCCCAATCTAAAGCTGTTATGCAGCCATTACCGGTCAATTGCCGAGGTTTGCCGCAAGCTTGCGATCAATCGCGCCCAGTTCAATAAATACCTCAGCGCACAGAGCCGCCCGACGGCTTATAACCTCAAACGCATCTGCGACTTTTTCGGCGTCGAGGCCTATGAACTGAGCCTACCGGCCGAGCAGTTTGCCGACCTGATTGGTGCGCGCAGCGGCAATCCGGAAGCGCGACTGCCGAGCGATCCGCTGCTGGAGCTATTTCAGCCCCTCGGCGAATATTCCAGCAGCCTGTCGCGTTACTGCGGCTACTACTTTGAATACGCCAACTGCATGTCGGTGCCGGGGCAGATTCTGCTGTCGCTGGTGCAGTTGCGCGAGGAGCGCGGCAGCTTCCTGTTCGAGCGCCAGGAGCGCCAGGAACCGTCGCGCGCCGATACGGGCAAGGCTGAAGACTGGGTACGCTGCCGTTACCTTGGCGCAGCGTTCTACCTGCAGGATCGGCTGTTTCTGATCGACTACGAGTCGCTGACCGGCAACGAAATGAGCCAAACCATCCTGATCCCAAGCTTCAAGAGCCGTATCACCCGCCTTAACGGCCTGAAAACCGGCGTGTCCAGCGGCGACCTGCGCACCCCTGCCTGCACCCGCGTGGTTTGGGAGTTTCTCGGCAACGACATCAACCGGGTCAATGCCTACCGCCAGGTGATGCTCTACAGCCCGGATGACTTGCGTATCGACGCCGACATCCGCCAGCGTCTGGCCGGTGCGCAGATTCGCAATGGGCTGTTTGAGATTGAGTAAGGCTCCGCCGCTTAGCGCAGGCGTGCCGCGAGTGCCTGATCCGCGACAACAGGGCTGGTACTAAGGCCTTTATAAACCCCGTCGCGGTCAGCGTCCGTGCGGTTCTGGCTGAGCTTCCATTGGCCTTCTATACGCTGGATCGGTAGGGCGAAGCCGACGATGGCGCGCAGCATGCTATCGATATAGTCGCGCGGCGCATCACTGACCGCCCAAGGTCGCTCGCGCCCCGCCTCATGTGTTGCGCTCAGGCGGCTGACCAGCTGCAGCAGGCCTTCGTCATCATCAATTAGCCGTGCCCGGCCATGGGCATGCACGGCAATGTAATTCCAGGTGGGTACCGCCTTGCCGTGTTCTGCCTTGCTCGGATACCAGTTGGGGCTGATATAGGCCTGCGGCCCCTGGAAGATGGCCAGGGTTTCGCCCTGCAGTAGCTCGCGCCAGTGCGGGTTGGCTCGGGCGAAGTGGCCATAGAGGGTGCCGAATTCGCCTTCGTCTGCGGCTAGCAAGAGCGGCAGGTGGCTGGCCTGTAGGCCGCTTGCACCCTGGGTGACCAGCGTTGCCAATGGGCAGGCGTTGACCTGCTGATGCAGCAGGGCGAGGTCGTTTTGGCGGAATGCAGGTGGTGTGTACATGGCGGAACTCCGGCGGCGAGGCCGCATCCTAGCGCGCGGCGCAGTGCTGGATAAGGTGCAATTGCGGCGACTTTTACCGGCACAGTCCACCGCGTTCTCTGCGTTAGCAGCCGGTCTTTAGCCAAAGACGGCGTTATTCATGGGGCACATTCTTGTTGAGTAGGTCGTTGCCTGGGTCAGATTGGATTTCCGCCTCCACTTTCTCTTCCAGGTGTTTGTCCGGGGAGACATCCAGCACGCCATCACCCTGCTCAACGCGGCGGGCTGGGCGTTGTTCTTTAACGTCATGGTTTGCAGCCGGGGCGATGCTGAAGCGCTTGCTATCGAGCGCAGCAACCAGCGCTGTATTGACTGCGGAGTCGAAGCGTAAACGGTAAATCGGCTCCGGCAAGGTGAAGCCTTGCGCCTCCAGCGCGCGCATGGCGGCGTGAATGGCCAGGCTGCGGGCTTTGGCAAAATTGGTTTGGCGCTGATCGATCCAGGCGTAGAAGGTCAGCACGATATTGGAGTCGCCCACCGTTTTGATCAGCGCATCGGGCTCGGGGTCTTGCAGAATAAACTCAAGGCCACTGATGGCGCTCAGGCCCGCCTGCATCGCGGCCACTGGGTCATCGTCGGCATCTACGCCGAGTTCGAACTCAAAGCGCCGTTCCGGGTTGGTCGAGTAATTAAGGATGATGCCTTTGAACACCGCCGCATTGGGGATGCGCATATGGTTGCCGTCGAGGGTCATTAAAATCGTGGCGCGTGAGGTGAGGCGCACGACGATGCCCTCGATGTTGTTGATGATCACGTGATCTTTGGCGCGGAATGGCTGGCGCAAGCTCAGCATCACACTGGAGATGTAGTTCTCCACGGTATCGCGCACGGCAAAGCCAATGGCCAGGCCGATGACCCCAGCGCCGCCGAGTATGGTGGTAATAACGGCCGCAGCGCCCAATAAATTCAGCGCCAGGATAATACCCAGCAACAGGATGACAACGCGGACCGCTTGCGCGAGCAAATCGGCTAGAAAGGCATTGGGCGCCAGTTTTCGCCACAGTGACTGCCAGCGCGCCAAAAAGCTGCCAAGCAAGATGAAGGCTGTTGACACCAGCAGCGCCAGGCCAATGAGTGGCAGGGCTTTTATAAAACTCAGGCTCTGCATGCGCATGCGCTCAAGCACCGGCCGCACGTTATCGCCCACGGCCAGGGTGCGGCTCATGGTGTCGGTGACTGTGACCACACCGGCGAGCCTGCTGGCCAGGCGTTCCGCTTGCTGCGCAGTCTGTTCATTGGCGACCTCGCCGCCGAGAATGACCACCCCTTCACCGACATACACCGTCACGCCACGCAGCGGTTCCAGTTCGGCAAAAATGTTTTCGATTCGGGCTCGTATTTTGTCATCGCTCTCCGTTGCTTCTGCTTCGATAGTTGCAGCGGTTGCTGGGTCGGCAGAGGCGATGCTGTCGGTCTGGGCCCAGGCCAAGTGGCCGGGTAATAAAATCGCCAGCAGGGCGAATACCAGCGCGTTGATGCGCAAGGGGTTGCGTGGGCGCTTCATCGCATAATGCTCCTGAGCTAGGCGGTTTAAGGCACCTAGCCTACACGGATGCGCAAGGCAGCTGCTGAGCGAGGGGCGCCAGCATCGTCTGGGTGAAGCAGAACGGCCTGGATCATGCTGTGCGCATAAAAAAGGGATGGCCGCAGCCATCCCTGAGGGAATGAGGCGCTGTGCGCCTCTTGGTTAATACGGCCTGTTAAGCGCTGAGCGGCACCAGGCGTGGAGCGATCATGTTCTCGGGGCGCAGGATGTCGGCCAGCTCGGCGTCGCCCAAAAGCTGCTCTTCGCGCACCAGCTCCAGTACGCCACGGCCCGTTTCCAGCGCCACCTTGGCGATGCGCGTGGCGTTTTCGTAGCCGATATAGGGGTTGAGCGCGGTGATCAGGCCGATGGAGTTTTCCATCAGCTCGCGGCAGCGCGCTTCGTTGGCGGTGATGCCGTCGATGCACAGCTCGCGCAGCATATCCATGGCGCGGGTCAGCAGGCGGATCGAGTCGAAGATCTTGTAGGCGATCAGCGGCTCCATCACGTTCAGCTGCAGCTGGCCACCTTCGGCCGCCATGGTCAGCGCCAGGTCGTTGCCTATCACTTCGAAGGCCACCTGATTGACCGCTTCCGGGATCACCGGGTTGACCTTGCCGGGCATGATCGAGCTGCCCGGCTGGCGCGGCGGCAAGTTGATTTCATTGATGCCGGTGCGTGGGCCGCTGGACAGCAGGCGCAGGTCGTTGCACATCTTCGACAGCTTCACCGCCGTGCGCTTGAGCATGCCGGAGAACAGCACAAAGGCGCCCATGTCCGAGGTGGCTTCGATCAGGTCGGCGGCCGGGGTCAACGGCTGGCCGCTGATAATCGCCAGGCGTTTGACCGCCAGCAGTTGGTACTGCGGGTCAGCGTTAATGCCGGTGCCAATCGCGGTGCCGCCCAGGTTCACTTCGGTGAGCAGGGTTGGCGCGAGTAGCTTGAGGTGTTGCAGGTCTTCACCCAGGGTGGTGGCGAAGGCGCGGAACTCCTGACCAAGGGTCATGGGCACGGCGTCCTGCAGCTGGGTGCGGCCCATTTTCAGTACGTGGCTGAACTCCAGCTGCTTTTTTGACAGTGACTGGATCAGCTTGTCCAGCGCGGTGAGCAGGCTGTCGTGGCCGAGCAGCAGGCCCAGGCGAATGGCGGTGGGGTAGGCGTCGTTGGTCGACTGCGCCATGTTCACATCGTTGTTGGGGTGCAGCTGCTTGTAGTCACCCTTCTCGAAACCCATGGCTTCGAGGGCAATATTGGCGATGACTTCGTTGGCGTTCATGTTGGTCGAGGTTCCGGCGCCGCCTTGAATCATGTCGACCACGAACTGGTCATGGAACTCGCCTTGAATAATGCGTGCGCAGGCGGTGCTGATCGCCGTGTGCTTGGCGGCGGACAGGTGGCCCAGCTCGCGGTTGGCGTCGGCGGCGGCCTGCTTGACCATGGCCAGGGCCACCACCAGCTTCGGGTAGTGCGACAGGGTCACGCCAGACAGGCGGAAGTTCTGCACGGCGCGCAGGGTCTGGATGCCGTAATAGGCGTCAGCGGGAACGTCGAGGGTGCCGAGCAGGTCTTTTTCGAGGCGAGTAGATGCAGCAGCGGACATGATGAGTGCTATCTCTTGGGGATACGGCAAAAGCCGCGATGCCGCATATGTTGGCGTCTGCAGCCTGAGGCTGGCCAATGCTGTTAAGCGCTGGGTCATGCATAATCGGCATAATGTCGGTGTGACGCCGAATTGTCGGCGGGCGTAGGGTGGACATGACGAAGCCTTGTCCACCACCACGGCGCCAAACGGCGGACAAGCCTGGCGGCATGTCCGCCCTACGCATTGTGCAAATCATCGGGAGCCTGGGATGAACCTGGAAAGCAAATGGCTGGAAGACTTTGTCACCCTGGCCGCCACCCGCAGTTTTTCCCAGGCGGCGCAAAAGCGCTTTGTTACCCAGCCAGCGTTCAGTCGGCGCATCCGCAGCCTGGAAAACATGCTCGGCCTGACCCTGGTCAATCGCGCCTGCATGCCCATCGAGCTGACCGAATCCGGCCAGCTGTTTCTGGTCACCGCACGGAGCATGGTCGAGCAGTTGGGCGAGGTGGTGCGTCACCTGCATAACCTTGAAGGCCAGCAGGGTGAGGTGATGCAAATTGCTGCCGCACACTCGCTGACCCTGGGGTTTTTCCCCGCGTGGATCGCCCGCCTGCGCCGTGAGGGGTTACCGTTGACCACCCGCTTAGTGGCGACCAACGTCGGTGAAGCGGTGCATGCGCTGCGTGAAGGCGCCTGCGACCTGATCCTCGCCTACTACGACCCGGATGCCGCGCTGCAGATGGACCCGGAAATCTTCCCCTCGCTGCACCTGGGCCGCACAGAAATGCTCCCGGTGTGCGCGGTGAGCGAAGACGACGCGCCGCTGTTCGATCTCAACAGTGGCCAGAGTGTGCCGCTGCTGGCCTACAGCGCCGGTGCCTTTCTCGGTCGCTCGGTCAACCTGCTACTGCGCCAACGCGCGCTACGTTCGACCACGGTGTACGAAACGGCGATGGCCGACAGCCTGAAAAGCATGGCCTTGCAGGGCATGGGCGTGGCCTGGGTGCCACGGCTGAGCGTGACCGCTGAGCTGGCCCGTGGCGAGTTGGTGGTGTGCGGCGATGAGCAGTGGCAAGCGCCGCTGGAAATCCGCCTGTACCGCTGCGCCCTGGTGCGCAAGGCGTCCGTACGCTTGCTGTGGCGCAAGCTGGAAAGCGGCGAAGTGGGCCGCTAAAGCTCGCACAACTGCAACACTGAACGACTACATCGCTATGATTAAACAGCGGCCTTGCGGCTAGCACCCCGATCTACGCTGAGCGCCAGCGCACCCAAGCACAACACAGACGAGGGAACGTATGAATTTTGTATTAGGGAACTTCAAATGGCTGATGCTGGTGTCCGGCGTACTCACCGCCAGCATGTTCTACGGCCTGTTCGCGCCGCAGGCTGCGCTTGAATCGATGTTTGGGGTCTCGTTTACCGGTCAGCTGGAATCCATCGTGATTCGCAGCTGGTCGGCGCTGGTTGGCCTGATGGGCGTGATACTGATTTATGGCGCGCTTAACGAAAAACACCGCGCCTTCTGCGCGTTCATCGCGGCAGCGAGCAAGGCAATTTTCGTCACCCTGGTGCTGGTGTATGGCCAGGCGTTTTTCGGCAAGGCCGCTGCGGCGATCATCATGGATAGCGTGGTGATCGCAGCCACGCTTATCTTCCTGCTGGCGCTACGCATCAAGCGCCAGGGCGCATAGCCTCGTCTCATCCCGACGTATCGGGGAGCTGTAGTGTGGATGACGCTCTTTTCATCCACCACGATTGCAGGGCTGGTGGATGGGTAAAGCGTCATCCACCTATGCCTGCAGAGGCTTAAGCTCACGGCAGGGATGACTGGCGAGCGCCGCACAACGCTGAACACAATGCACAAGGGCCACTGATGTGGCCCTTGTGGGTTTAGCGCTTAATCCGCTCAGGCATGCACCTGGGATGGGTCACGACGGCTGTCCGGACCGCTCTGCAAGTGCGCGCCGGTGGACTCATCCATGGCTTGCTGCAGGGCTTTCTTGCGCTTTTCTTCGGCACGGTGGGCGAAGAACCACACCAGGAAGGTAGCGAAGGACACCGACAACAGGATCAGACTGGCCACTGCGTTGATTTCCGGCTTCACGCCCAGACGTACGGCGGAGAAAACTTCCATCGGCAAGGTGGTCGAACCCGGACCGGAGACGAAGCTGGCGAGTACCAGATCGTCCAGCGACAAGGCAAAGGACATCATTGCGCCGGCCGCCAACGAGGGCGCGATCATCGGGATGGTGATCAGGAAGAACACCTTCCACGGCTTGGCACCGAGGTCCATGGCCGCTTCTTCGATGGACAGGTCCAACTCACGCAAGCGCGACGACACCACCACGGCCACATAGGCCGAACAGAAGGTGGTGTGGGCGATCCAGATGGTCATGATGCCGCGCTCAGCCGGCCAGCCGATCAACTGGGCCATCGCCACAAACAGCAACAGCAACGACAGACCGGTAATCACCTCAGGCATGACCAGCGGTGCGGTGACCAGGCCACCGAACAGCGTGCGGCCCTTGAAGCGGGTGACGCGGGTCAGCACGAAGGCGGCCATAGTGCCCAGCGCAACGGCGGCAATCGCGGTGTAGCAGGCGATTTCCAGCGAGCGCATCACTGAGTTCATCAGCTGGGTGTTGTCGAGCAGGCCGACGTACCACTTCACCGACCAACCGCCCCAAACCGTTACCAGGCGCGACTCGTTGAACGAGTAGATCACCAGGATCAGCATCGGCAGGTAGATAAAGGCAAAACCGGCCCACAACATAAAGTTGGAGAAACTAAAACGCTTCATGGCCGGCCCTCCATTTCTTTCGCTTGGTGACGGTTAAACAGAATGATCGGGATGATCAGGATCGCCAGCATCACCACTGCCAGGGCGGAGGCAACCGGCCAGTCGCGGTTGTTGAAGAACTCTTGCCAGAGCACCTTGCCGATCATCAGGGTTTCCGGGCCACCGAGTAGCTCAGGAATCACGAACTCACCCACCACCGGGATAAACACCAGCATGCAGCCGGTGATGATGCCGCCCTTGGCCAGCGGCACGGTGATTTTCCAGAAGCTGTTGTAGGTGCTCGACCCCAGGTCGGCAGCGGCTTCCAGCAGGCTCTGGTCGTGTTTTACCAGGTTGGCGAACAGCGGCAGGATCATAAACGGCAGGTACGAATAGACAATACCGATGTACACCGCCAGGTTGGTGTTGAGGATCTGCAGCGGTTCGTTGATCACCCCCAGCCACATCAAAAAGCCATTGAGCAGGCCGTTGTTGCTGAGGATGCCCATCCAGGCATACACACGGATCAGGATCGCCGTCCAGGTCGGCATCATGATCAGCAGCAGAAAGACCATTTGCTTGGCTTTGTCGGCCCGCGCGATGGAATAGGCCATGGGAAAGCCAATCAACAGGCAGAGCAGCGTGCTGATAGCGGCTATTTTCAAGGACCCTAAGTAAGCCGCTAGGTACAGCGCATCTTCACTAAGGAAGATGTAGTTACTCAGGTTAACGATCAGGGTGAAGGTGTTGTCCACCCAGCTGAACACCTCGGTGTACGGCGGGATGGCGACATCGGCTTCGGCAAAGCTGATTTTCATCACAATGATGAAAGGCAGCAGGAAGAATAGGAATAGCCAGAGGAAGGGCACCCCGATTACCAGGTGCCGGCCCTTGGGCATACGGCGGCTGATGCTTCGGCTGATATTCATGAGCGTAATGTCACCCCGCTGTCGTCCTCCCACCAGACGTAGACTTCATCGTCCCAGGTAGGCCGGGCGCCACGCCGTTCAGCGTTGGCGACAAATGATTGGACGATCTTGCCGCTCGGCAGCTGCACGTAAAACACTGAGTGGCCGCCCAAGTAAGCAATGTCGTGCACGGTGCCGCGTGACCAGTTGTACTCATAGCCCGGCTGTTCGGTACTGAAGAGCATTTTTTCTGGGCGGATGGCGTAGGTGATGCTCTTGTCCTGCACCGAGGTATTAACCCCGTGGCCGACGTAAATATTGCGTTCAAGATCAGGGCTGTCGATCAGCGCGTGATCTTCCATGTCCTCGACCACAGTGCCTTCGAACAGGTTGACGTTGCCGATAAATTCGCAGACCAGGCGGCTGGTCGGGGTTTCGTAAATGTCGACCGGGCTGCCAATCTGAGCGATCCAGCCTAGGTGCATGATGGCGATGCGCTGGGCCATGGTCATGGCCTCTTCCTGGTCGTGGGTCACCATGACGCAGGTTACGCCGACGCGCTCGATGATCTCGACCAACTCAAGCTGCATCTGTGAACGCAGCTTTTTGTCCAGTGCGCCCATGGGCTCGTCGAGCAGCAGCAGTTTAGGCCGCTTGGCCAGCGAGCGCGCCAACGCCACACGCTGGCGCTGACCACCAGAGAGCTGGTGCGGCTTGCGCTTGGCGTACTGGCTCATGTGCACCAGCTTGAGCATTTCGTCAACGCGGGCGTCGATTTCTGCCTTGGGCATTTTGTCCTGCTTGAGGCCGAAGGCGATGTTGTCAGCCACGCTCATGTGCGGGAACAGCGCGTAGGACTGGAACATCATATTGATCGGCCGCTCGTAGGGCGGCAGATCGGTGATGTCCTCGCCGTCGAGGAAGATCCGTCCTTCGGTAGGCCGCTCGAAACCAGCAAGCATGCGCAGCAGGGTTGATTTACCCGAACCCGAACCACCCAGCAGGGCGAAGATTTCACCCTTGTTAATGGTCAGCGAAACATCATCTACGGCAATCGTCTCATCAAATTTTTTGGTGACGCGCTCAATCTTGACCAACACCTCTTTCGGTTGCTGATCGCCTTCAAGCACTTTCTTATAGGCACTGGAAGCAACTGCCATTACCAAAACTCCCGCAAAAAAGTAGCGCCCAGCCACGCTGGCCGGGCGGTTTAAAATTATTGGCCCGACTTGACCTTGGTCCAGCTGCGGGTCATCAGGCGTTGTACTTTTACCGGCAACTCCGCCGAGATAAACAACTTGTCCAGCACCGCTTGTGGCGGATACACCGACTCGTCGTTTCGCACGTCCTGGTCCATCAGCTCGCCCGCCTTGAGGTTGGGGTTGGCATAACCGACGTAATCGCTAACCCCGGCAATAGCCGTGGGGTCCAGCAGAAAATTGATAAAGGCGTGTGCCTCTTTCGGGTTGCTGGCATCCACCGGGATGGCAAGCATGTCGAACCACAGGTTGGCCCCTTCTTTGGGGATGCTGTAGGCGATTTCGATGCCCTTGCCCGCCTCTTCGGCGCGATCAGCGGCCTGCAGGATGTCACCGGAGAAACCGACGGCAACGCAGATATTACCGTTGGCCAGATCACCGATGTACTTGGAGCTATGGAAGTAGGTCACGTAAGGGCGCACGGTCAGCAGTTTGGCTTCGGCCTTGGCGTAGTCGTCGGCGCTCCGGGTATTGGGGTCCAGGCCCATGTAGTTGAGCACGGCCGGAATCATCTCATCGGCCGAGTCGAGAAAGCTCACGCCGCAACTGGCGAGCTTCTGCATATTTTCCGGCTCGAACACGGTGGCCCAGGAGTCGATTTCGTCGACACCGAGCACTTCCTTGATCTTGGCCACGTTGTAGCCAATACCATTGGTGCCCCACAGGTATGGCACCGAATACTGGTTACCGGGATCGTTGACTTGCAGCTGCTTGAGCAGCAACGGGTCAAGGTTTTGCCAGTTCGGCAGCTGATTGCGGTCGAGCTTCTGGAACGCGCCCGCCTTGATCTGCTTGCCGAGGAAATGGTTGGACGGCACCACGATGTCGTAGCCGGAACGGCCCGCCAGCAGTTTGCCTTCCAGGGTTTCGTTGGAGTCGAACACGTCGTACAGGGCTTTGATGCCCGTGGCTTTCTGGAAGTCGGCCAGGGTGGTTTCGCCAATATAGTCAGACCAGTTGTAGACCTTGACCACAGGCTCGGCGGCTTGCACGGCGCTGATGCTGACGGCGGCGGCCAGCAGGCCGGCCAGAAGTGGGGGACGACGCATAGGAGCTTCCTTATTGTTGTGGGTGAATGCGGCGGAGCAACCCGCCGCACACCGTTAGGGCTATGGCCTCTTGCCGTTATGGCATTACTGACCCGATTTGATCTTGGTCCAGCTGCGCGTCATGGTGCGCTGCACTTTGGCGGGCAGATCTGGGAAGGTGTAGATCTTGGCCATGGTGGCCGCGTCCGGATAAATGCCCGGGTCGTTACGCAACACTTCGTCAACCAGCGGGGTGGCCGCAGCGTTACCGTTAGGGAACTGCACGAAGTTGGTGATGTTGGCCATGACGTCTGGCTTCATCAGGTAGTTGAGGAATACGTGAGCGGCTTCGACGTTTTTCGCATCAGCCGGGATGGCCAGCATGTCGAAGAAGCTGCCAGCACCTTCTTTCGGGATGCTGTAGGAGATGTTCACGCCGTTCTTGGCTTCTTCAGCACGGGACTTGGACTGGTACAGGTCGCCCGAGTAGCCAATTGCTACGCAGATGTTGCCGTTAGCCAGGTCGCCGATGTACTTGGAGCTGTGGAAGTAGGCGGTCGAGGAACGAATCGAGAGGAACAGCTCTTCGGCTTTCTTCAGCTCGCCGGCATCGGTGCTGTCCGGTTTAAAGCCCAGGTAGTTGAGCGCAGCCGGGAGAATTTCAGTCGGCGAATCCAGGAAGGACACACCGCACTCTTTCAGCTTGGCGATGTTTTCCGGTTTGAACAGCAAGTCCCAGGAGTTGACCGGCGCGTCAGTGCCGAGCGCAGCCTTAACCTTATCGACGTTGTAACCAATACCGATGGTGCCCCACATATAGGGAATCGAATACAGGTTGCCTGGGTCGCTCGGGTCAAGGGCCTTGAGCAGGTTCTTGTCGAGATTTTCCCAGTTTGGCAGCTTGGATTTATCCAGCTTCTGGTAAACGCCGGCCTTGATCTGCTTGGCCAGAAATGGGTTGGACGGCACGACGATGTCGTAACCGGAGCTACCGGCCAGCAATTTGGCTTCCAGAGTTTCATTGCTGTCAAAGACGTCGTAGACGACCTTGATACCGGTTTCCTTTTGGAAGTTGTCGATGGTGTCTTCTGCGATGTAATCGGACCAGTTGTAAACGTGCAGGACCTTGTCATCCGCGTGTGCGGCACTTACTACGGCCCCAGCAAGGGACAACGCGAGAAGGGTTTTGCCGAATGTGTTCATGCGTACAGCTCCTGTTGTTGTAGTCGTTTCCGGTAGATGCGCAGCCCTCTGCAGCACCTTCCGGTGAGCCTGACCTACGCATTAGCGCAGTCTGGCAAGGTCACACCTCGGTTGACAACATTCAGACGTAAGCATCTGAAACCAAAGATTATTAGACCTTAAACCAGCACCTCTGCAGCAGTCAGGTCGAGGCATTTACGGGCCTTGTCCAGCAGTTCATCGATCTCAGCAAAGCTGATCACCAGCGGCGGCGAAATGATCATGGTGTCGCCCACCGCGCGCATGATCAGACCGTTAGTAAAGCAGTGCTTGCGGCATACCATGCCAACGCTGACATCGGCGGCGAAACGCGTGCGGCTGGCTTTGTCCTGCACCAACTCAATGGCGCCCAACATGCCAACGCCGCGCACTTCACCGACCAACGGGTGATCAGCCAGCTCACGTAGACGCTTTTGCAAATACGGTGCCGTTTCTACTTTGACCCGCTCAACAATCTTTTCTTCACGCAGAATGCGCAGGTTTTCCAGAGCCACCGCAGCGGCCACCGGATGCCCGGAATAGGTGAAGCCGTGGTTGAAGTCGCCGCCCTGGTTGAGCACCTCGACGATATCGTCACGCACGATCAACCCGCCCATGGGGATATAGCCGCTGGTCAGGCCCTTGGCGATGGTCATCATGTGTGGCGTGTTGCCGAAATAGTCGCTGCCGAACCATTCGCCGGTACGGCCAAAACCGCAGATCACCTCATCGGCGACAAACAGAATGTCGTACTTGGCGAGAATTTCGCGGATGCGCGGCCAGTAGCTGTCCGGCGGGATGATCACACCGCCCGCGCCCTGGATCGGCTCGGCAATAAAGGCGGCGACGTTGTCTTCGCCAACTTCGAGGATCTTCGCTTCCAGCTGGTCAGCGGCCCAGATACCAAACTCTTCGGGGCTCATATCGCCGCCCTCGCCGAACCAGTACGGCTGCGGGATGTGCACAATGCCCGGAATTGGCAGATCGCCCTGCTCGTGCATGTACGTCATGCCGCCCAGGCTCGCGCCAGCCACGGTGGAGCCGTGATAGCCGTTGATGCGGCTGATGATCACCTTCTTGTTTGGCTGGCCCTTGATGGCCCAGTAATGGCGCACCATGCGCAGCATGGTGTCATTGCCTTCCGAGCCCGAACAGGTGAAGAACACATGGTTCATGCCTTGTGGAGCCAAGTCGGCAATCGCCTTGGCCAGCTCCAGCGCCGGCGGCGTGGCGGTCTGGAAGAACATGTTGTAGTAGGGCAGCTCTTGCATCTGTTTGGCGGCGGCGTCTGCCAGTTCCTTGCGACCATAACCAATGGCCACACACCAGAGCCCGGCCATGGCATCGAGGATCTTGTTGCCTTCGCTGTCCCACAGGTACACGCCGTCGGCCTTGGTGATGATGCGCGGCCCACTTTCTGCCAGCTGTTTGAAATCGCTGAACGGCGCGAGGTGGTGTTCACGGCTCATGGCCTGCCACTCAAGCGTTTTCGGGTTGGTCACTTGACTGTTCATAACGACACCTTGATTACACGGGCTGCGTATTGCAGCCCGATAAAAATTCTTTGGGGCGGCGGGCGCAGGGATCGCCCGCACCAGCCGCCCGAGGGTTACACCGACAGGAGCAGGAACTCACGTTCCCAGGAGCTAATAACCCGCTTGTAGTTCTCATGCTCGGCGCGTTTCACCGCGACATAGCCACGGATGAACTTGTCGCCCAGGTACTTCTCGGCGTCCTTGCAGGCCTCCATGCGCTCCAGGGCGTGCTCGATGGTGATCGGCAGACGCAGGTTGCGCCGCTCATAACCACGACCCTTGACCGGAGCACTGGGCGTCAGACCATCGACCATGCCCATGTAGCCGCACAGCAGGGAGGCGGCGAGCACCAGATAGGGGTTGGCATCTGCACCGGCCAGGCGGTTTTCCACACGGCGGTTCTGCGGGCTGGCTTCCGGCACGCGCAGGCCCACGGTGCGGTTCTCTTCGCCCCACTCAACGTTCACCGGCGCCGAGGTATCCGGGAGGAAGCGGCGGAACGAGTTGACGTTCGGCGCGAACAGCGGCAACAGCTCGGGGATGTACTTCTGCAGGCCGCCAATGTGGTGCATAAACAGTTCGCTCATGCTGCCGTCGGCGTTGGAAAACAGGTTCTGCCCGGTCTTGATGTCCACCACACTCTGGTGAATGTGCATCGCGCTGCCCGGCTGATCGGTGATCGGTTTGGCCATAAAGGTGGCAGCCACATCGTGCTTGAGCGCCGCTTCACGCATGGTGCGCTTGAACACGGTGATCTGGTCGGCCAGGTGCAGGGCTTCGCCATGACGGAAGTTGATTTCCATCTGCGCCGGGCCGTCTTCGTGGATCAGCGTATCGAGGTCCAGACCCTGGATTTCGCTCCAGTCGTAAACATCTTCAAACAGCGGATCGAATTCGTTGGCGGCATCAATGGAGAACGACTGCCGACCGACTTCCGGGCGACCGGAACGGCCCATCGGTGCGACCAGGGGGAAGTCTGGGTCGCTGTTGCGCTTGGTTAGGTAAAACTCCATTTCCGGCGCGACGATTGGCTTCCAGCCCTTGTCGGCGTAGAGCTTGAGCACATTCTTGAGGATGTTGCGCGGCGACAGCTCAATCGGGTTGCCCTGCTTGTCGAAGGTGTCGTGAATCACCATCGCAGTCGGCTCGATGGCCCAGGGCACCAGGAACACAGCGTTCTCGTCCGGGCGGCAGAACATGTCGATGTCCGCCTCGTCGAGCAGGTCGTAATAGATGTCGTCCTCGACGTAGTCGCCGGTCACGGTCTGCAGCAGCACACTCTCGGGGAGGCGCATGCCCTTTTCGTCGAGGAACTTGTTGGTCGGCGAAATCTTGCCACGGGCAATGCCGGTAAGATCGCTGATCAGGCATTCAACTTCGGTGATTTTGCGTTCTTTCAGCCAGCTCGAAAGCTGGTCTAATTTGGTGCTCATAGAGACCTCAGGGTTGGTGAGAGCCGGCTTATATATAGTCGGCTCAGCGTTGCCCCGCCGTCTTCCTGCAAGCCTCACCAAAGGCCTGGAAGATGGCGAGATAATTCGGGTTGGATCGTACCTGCCATTCAGGGTGCCATTGCACCCCCAATGCGAAGCTTTTAGCACCTTCGACGGAGAAGGCTTCGATCAACCCGTCAGGCGCCAGTGCTTCTACGCGAAGGCCCGGCGCCAGACGCTGAACGCCCTGGCCATGAATGGAGTTGACTTGTATCTCGTCCGGCAAGCCGATGCCGGCGAGCAGCCCGCCCGGCTGCACATGCAGCGCGTGACGCAGGCCATATTGCTGATCCGCCGGCAGCCCTTCGGGCTCACGGTGATCCATATAGCCTTCGACCTCCTGCACCTTCTGGTGCAGGGTGCCGCCAAAAGCTACGTTCATCTCCTGAAAGCCACGGCAGATGCCGAGCACCGGGATACCGGCGGCGATTGCTGCTTTAATCAAGGGAAGGGTTGTACTGTCACGCGCCGGGTCATGGGCGGTGCCGGGTTCGCTGGCGTCGCCAGCATAGTGGTGCGGCTCAACGTTGGAGGGTGAGCCGGTAAACACCAGACCATCGAGGTGCTGAAGCAGGTAAGCTTGATCAAGCTGCTCGCCCAGTGCGGGAATGATCACTGGCATACCGCCAACCACCTGGACGATGGCCTGCACGTATTTATCGCCTGCGGTGTGGTAGATGTTGTGCCCGATCTGCTTGGTACAGGCACTAACGCCGATAATCGGCTGGCGCGACATGAGACACCCGTTTTATTGCTGTTATGGGTTTCGAGCGAGCTTAGCCTTGTTCATTTTTTTTCACAATAGACATGTAAAAAATTGAACACACCCGACTGAGCACCCCGGTAGGCAAGGCTTTGAGAAGGGCGGCATTGCCCTGCAATGCCCTAAAACTGGCCATCGAGCCCCCTTTTGGGGCAAAGTGCGCCTCTCTTGACAGCATCTGGTGTTTAAGATTGACTCACACCCGTGCAGTTGAATGATTGATATTTTTAACAAAAAAGGTGTTGCATCATGTCGGTACCCCCGCGTGCCGTTCAGCTTAATGAAGCGAACGCGTTCCTTAAGAAACATCCTGAGGTCCTGTTCGTCGACCTTCTGATCGCAGATATGAATGGTGTGGTGCGCGGCAAGCGTATCGAGCGTGCGAGCCTGCATAAGGTTTACGAGCGCGGCATCAATCTCCCGGCGTCTCTATTCGCCCTGGATATCAACGGCTCGACGGTGGAAAGCACCGGCCTGGGTCTGGATATCGGCGACGCCGACCGGGTCTGCTTTCCCATCCCCAACACCCTGTGCAATGAGCCATGGCAGAAGCGCCCAACCGCGCAACTGTTGATGACCATGCATGAAATGGAAGGCCAGCCGTTTTTCGCCGACCCTCGGGAAGTGTTGCGCCAGGTGGTTGCGAAGTTCGACGAAATGGGCCTTACCATTTGCGCCGCCTTTGAAATCGAGTTTTACCTGATCGACCAAGCCAACGTGAACGGTCGCCCACAGCCGCCGCTGTCGCCCCTGTCGGGCAAGCGCCCACAGTCGACCCAGGTGTACCTGATCGACGACCTCGACGAATACGCCGAGTGTCTGCAGGACATCCTCGAAGGCGCCAAGGAGCAGGGCATCCCTGCCGACGCCATCGTCAAGGAAAGCGCCCCGGCGCAGTTTGAGGTCAACCTGCACCACGTCGCCGACCCGATCAAGGCCTGCGACCACGCACTGCTGCTCAAGCGTTTGATCAAGAACATTGCCTACGACCATGAGATGGACACCACCTTCATGGCCAAGCCCTACCCCAATCAGGCGGGTAACGGCTTGCACGTGCATATCTCGATTCTCGACAAGCAGGGCAACAACATCTTCGCCTGCGACGACCCGGTACAGAACGATTCCCTGCGCCATGCCATCGGCGGCGTGCTGGAAACCATGTCGGCCTCGATGGCCTTCCTCTGCCCGAACGTCAACTCCTACCGTCGCTTCGGACCGCAGTACTATGTGCCGAACTCGCCGTGCTGGGGCATCGACAATCGCACCGTCGCGCTGCGCGTACCCAATGACACGGCCGATGCCGTGCGCATCGAACATCGCGTCGCCGGCGCCGATGCCAACCCTTACCTGCTGATGTCGACGGTACTGGCGGGCATTCACCATGGCCTGACCAACAAGATCGAGCCTAACGCACCGGTGGAAGGCAACTCCTACGAGCAGAACGAACAAAGCCTGCCAAACAACCTGCGCGATGCCCTGCGCGAGTTGGACGACAGCGAAGTGCTGGCGCGTTATATCGACCCGAAATACATCGATATCTTCGTCGCCTGTAAAGAGAGCGAGTTGGCCGAGTTTGAAAACTCGATCTCCGACCTCGAATACAACTGGTACTTGCACACGGTTTGATGCAATACCCAACGCCGGCCTTTGAGCCGGCGTTTTCTATTCCGCGCGTTACGCAGCCCTACCGCTTATTCACGCCTCGGCGCGATGACGGGCACGCTGCGCCACGAATTCCTGCTGACGCGACATCAACCGATTCAGGAGATCTCCATGCCTCGCCTATTTGCTTCACTGCTGTTTGCCCTGACGCCGCTGCTGGCCAGTGCCGAGGAGGTGATTCGCGTCTACAACTGGAATGACTACATCGCCCCGCAGGTGTTAAAGGATTTCGAGGCCGAAACCGGCATCCGTGTCGACTATCACACCTTCAGCACCGCCGAAGAGCTGGAGGCGGTCCTGGCCAGCGGTGAAGCCATTGATGTCGCTGTGCCGTCGCACGACGCCCTGCCGGCAATGATCAAGAACGGTACCCTGCAGCCGCTGGATTTCAACCTGCTGCCCAACCGCAAGCACCTCGACAAACAGCTGCTCAGCACCCTGGTCGCCCTCGACCCGGCCAACCGCCATGCGCTGCCCTATCTATGGGGCGCTGTGGGCTTGGCGATCAACACGCCACAGGCCGAAGCCGCCTTTGGCGGGCCACTGCCCAATAGCTGGAGCCTGCTGTTCGATGCAGAGCAAAGCTCGCGCCTGGCCGGTTGCGGCATCAGCGTGCTGGATGCACCCGATGAGACGTTGACCCTGCTGCTCAACTACCAGGGCCGCAGCCTGGCACGCAGCGCGCCGAGCCGCATCGAGCGTTCCAGCCAGGTGCTGGATGGCCTGCGGCCAAACCTGCGTTATGTCGACAGCGAGCGTTATATCGATGACCTCAACCAGGGCAAGCTGTGCGTGGCCATGGCCTGGGTTGGCGATGCGCTGGCAGCAGCGGATGCGGGTCAACCCGTGCGGTTTTTGGTGCCGGACGAAGGCTCGATTTTGTTTATCGACAACCTGGTAATTCCCAGCAGCGCCAAGCGCCCCGACCTGGCGCACCGCTTTATCGATTACCTGATGCAGCCCAAGGTCGCCGCGCTGATCACCGCAGAAACCCTGTACCCCAGCGGCAATGCCGATTCCCGCGAGTTTCTCGACCAGGCTCTGCGTAACCAGCCCGACCTCTACCCGGACCGCGACACCAAGCGCCGCCTGCACCCGCTGGAAACCCTGCCGGAAAAGCACAGCGCTACCCGCGATGCCGTATGGACGCGCTTTCGTGATGGCAGTTGAGTGATGCGAGAGGCGCCCGGATTTAATCCGGGCTAGCGGCTGTAGGAGCCAGCTGGCTGGCGATCCGCAGATCAACAGCATCGCCAGGCAGCTGACTCCTACACACAGCGGTAGTTACTTGACCAACTGACGCCAGGCTTTCAGCGAACCAATGGCAATCAGCTGCGCCTTGCGCGCATCCAGCACCTCTGGCTCGATAGCCCGACTTGCCTGAAGAGTGGCCAGTTCAGCCAGCTTATTCAGCTCACCATACAGGCGGTCGACCTCAGGCACCTCCAGCACGCCGCGAGCCAGGTGCAGCCAGACCAGCAGGCGTTCGATACGCGGCAGCTGTTCGGCCAGGTCTTCCGGCTGTTGCACATAACGCTTGAGCTGCAGAGCGGCGCCTTCATCGGCAATCAGCGTCGGCAGCCAGTTGCCCAGCGGCGCAGCACCCTGACGATTGCCACGGTTATTGCGTTCAGCAGTCCAGCTGCGGGCCAGCAGCCAGCGCGACAGGTTCAGCGAGAACAGGCCCCAGCGATTACCTTGCAGTTCAGCAGCGAACAGCGCCGGGGCATTCTTGCGCAGGCTGTCATCGTCCTGGCCAGCCAGGATGCGCGGGCGCCATTCCAGCAGCAAGGCATCCAGCAGTTCGCGCAGGGCATGGCTGCTGGCACGCGGCGCGGCTTGGCCAAGGCTGCCGAGCAGCGCACGCAGACCGATCAGTTGCTCCAGCCAGTCGACTAGCAAACGCCAGTGACCATTGAAGCGGTACTGCTCAGCCAGGCGCTGGCTGCTGCCGAGCAGGTGCCAGGCCAATGCCGCAACGCCGTCATCCAGGCTGGTGTTTGCGCTCAGGCTCGGCGCCGGTAAGCTCAGGCTGTAGCTGCTGGCATCGAACAGGCGGTAACCACGCTCGGCCTTGCTGATGTCGCAGGGCATCAGCGCCAGGTCGGCGGCAAGCTCTGCGGCCAGCTCCAGCAGCGCCTCAGGCTCACCTTGACGCAGCTCCAACTCCAGCTCGCAGATTTCTTCTTCGCCTTCGCCGGCAATCACCTTGCCCAGGTCCAGCGCGGCTTCGATTACCACCTTGGCCTTGCCGCGACCCCAGGCGATTTCCGCCTTCTCGCGAATAAAGTCGGTGGTGAAAATCGGCACCAGCTGCTTCTTGTCCAGCTCGGCCAAGGCCGCTGGCCAGCAGCTGTCATCGAGTTTTTTCAGGTCCAGCTTGGCCTTGGCCAGGTTCCAGTCCCACTCATTGCGTTCGGACAAACCGGCCACGCTCTGCCCTCGGGTTTTCAGGGTCTGGATAAACTGCTCGCCGTCGCGGCGCACGCGCAGGGCCACCTTGGCCGCAGCCAGGTCACGCTCAGGGGTATCGAAGTACTGATTGAACAGTTCGCGCTGCTCCCAACCACTCTTGTTGCGCTTTTTCAGCAACGGGTGATCACGCAGGGCGGCCAGGGTTGCACGGCTAACCCGCAGTTTGATTTCAGTTTCTTTGTTCATGATGATGGGAATCAACGCCTACTATGAAATTGTGACAGTCCGATTACCTGCGCTGGCGAGCCTGCGGACTGATCCGTATACTTGCCGCCTTCTTAACGCCGGGGTTCACCCTATGCCAGTCAATCCATTTGCCAGCCTGTTTGGCCGCTCACCGATTGGGCCGATGCAAAAACACTTTGCCAAAGCCCACGAGTGCGCAGCCAATCTGGTGCCCTTCTTCGAAGCCGTGATGGTTGAAGATTGGGCCAAGGTGGAACAGGTACAACAGGAAATGGCTAACCTCGAACATGAGGCCGACAAGCTCAAGAAAAGCGTGCGTCTGCACCTGCCCAAGAGCCTGTTCCTGCCCGTACCGCGCTCAGATCTGCTTGAGCTGCTGAGTGTACAGGACAAAGTCGCCAACCGCGCCAAGGACATCGCCGGCCTGATGCTGGGTCGTGAAATGGCCATTCCGCAGGCGCTGCAGCCACTGATGCGGGCCTTTGTACAGCGCACCGTGGACGCCAGCGCCCAGGCGCTGAAAGCCATGAACGAACTCGACGAACTGCTGGAAACCGGCTTCGGTGGCCGTGAAGCAGCACTGGTTGAATCCATGGTCATGGAGCTGGAGCAGATCGAACGCGACACCGACACGATGCAAATCGAGGTGCGGCGTGCGCTGTTCAAACTGGAGAAGGACCTTCCCGCTGTCGATGTGATGTTCCTCTACAAGATCATCGAATGGATCGGCGACGTAGCCGATCGTGCCGAACGTGTCGGCAACCGACTGGAACAACTGCTGGCGCGTTAAGCGCCAGTGTCCTTTCTGGAAGCCACCACTTAATTGTCATGGATTAATTATTTATGTCTCTGATTGCGGACTACGGCCTCGTATTGCTGCTGCTTGCCTGTCTCTTCGGCTTTTTCATGGCCTGGGGCGTGGGCGCCAACGACGTGGCCAACGCCATGGGCACCTCGGTGGGCTCACGCGCACTGACCATCAAGCAGGCGATCCTGATCGCCATGGTCTTCGAGTTTGCCGGTGCCTACCTGGCCGGTGGCGAGGTGACCGAAACCATCAAGAGCGGCATCGTCGATGCGTCGATGATCACCCCGGACCTGATGGTGCTGGGCATGATGTCGGCACTGCTGGCGGCCGGCACCTGGCTGATGATTGCCTCGACTCGCGGTTGGCCGGTCTCCACCACCCACTCCATCGTTGGCGCGGTAATTGGTTTTGCTGCGGTCGGCGTATCCATGGATGCGGTGCATTGGGCCGGCGTTGGCCCTATCGTGGCCAGCTGGGTGGTGTCGCCGGTGCTGTCCGGTTGCGTCGCCTTCGGCCTGTTTGTCAGCGTGCAAAAGCTGATTATCGACACTGATCAACCCTTCCTCAACGCCAAGCGTTTCGTGCCGCTGTATATGTTTGCCACCGGTTTTATGGTCACCATCATGACCGTGACCAAAGGCCTCAAACACGTCGGCCTGCATCTGTCCGGCGGCGAGGGCTTCCTCCTCGCCGTTGTTATCGGCGCGCTGGTGATGCTGCTGGGTATCGCCCTGCTCAGTCGGATCAAGATCGACGTCGAAGCCGATAAGGACTTCCACTACGCCAGCGTGGAGAAAGTCTTCGCCGTGCTGATGATCTTTACCGCCTGCTCCATGGCCTTCGCCCACGGCTCCAACGACGTGGCCAACGCTGTTGGCCCGTTGGCAGCGATTGTCGGGGTGATCCAGTCCGGCGGCGAGGCGGTGGGCGCCAAGGCGGCGCTGCCGGCCTGGGTGCTGCTGCTCGGCGCGGTGGGTATCGTGATTGGCCTGGCCACCTATGGTTACAAGGTGATCGCCACCATCGGCAAGCAGATCACCGAGCTGACCCCAAGCCGTGGTTTCGCCGCCGAGCTGGCCACCGCCACCACCGTGGTCGGCGCTTCGGCCATTGGCTTGCCGGTGTCCACCACCCACACCCTGGTGGGTGCGGTACTCGGTGTAGGCCTGGCGCGCGGTATCGGCGCATTGAACCTGGGCGTGATCGGCAAGATCTTTATGTCCTGGCTGATCACCCTGCCGGTGGGCGCTGCGCTGGCTATCTTCTTCTTTTATATCTTGCGCGGCATTTTCCTTTAAACGCCCGTAGCGGTTTTATCTGCGCAAGCGATGGCCCTATGATGGGCCTCGCTTGCGGAGATGACCGATGCCCCTGCCTTCCTTTAAAGAGCAATTCGCTGCCCTGATCGCCGCGCCGTCGGTGAGCTGCACCCAGGCCCATTGGGATCAGTCCAATCGCGCGGTGATCGAACTGCTGTCGAGCTGGCTCGGCGACCTTGGTTTCGCTTGCGACGTGCAACAAGTTTCCCCCGGCAAATTCAACCTGCTCGCCAGTTATGGCAGCGGCTCTGGCGGCCTGGTGCTGGCTGGGCACAGTGATACGGTGCCGTTCGACGCCGCGCTGTGGCAGACCGACCCACTCAAGCTCACCGAAGTCGATGGTCGCTGGGTGGGCCTGGGCAGTTGCGATATGAAGGGCTTTTTCGCCCTGATCATCGAAGCCGTACAGCCCTTGCTTGAGCAGCGCTTCCAACAACCGCTGCTGATTCTCGCCACCTGTGATGAAGAAAGCTCGATGTCCGGCGCCCGTGCCCTGGCGGAGGCTGGACGGTCGCTGGGCCGCGCGGCAGTGATCGGTGAGCCAACCGGCCTCAAGCCCATCCGTCTGCACAAGGGCATCATGATGGAGCGCATCGATATCCTCGGGCAGAGCGGCCATTCCTCCGATCCCAATCTTGGCCACAGCGCCCTGGAAGCGATGCAGGACGTGATGCTGGAGCTGCGCGGCCTGCGTGCGCAATGGCAGCGCGAGTACAACAACGCGCAATTCAGCGTGCCGCAGCCAACCCTGAACTTCGGCTGCATCCATGGCGGCGACAACCCCAACCGCATCTGCGGCCAGTGCTCGCGGGAATTCGACCTACGCCCGCTGCCGGGCATGCAGCCGGAAGTGCTGCGCGCGGCGATTCGGCAGAAGTTGCAGCCGCTAGCCGAGCAACATCAGGTCAAGATCGACTACGCCCCGCTGTTCCCCAGCGTGCCGCCCTTTGAGCAGAGCACCGACAGTGAGCTGGTGCGCATTGCCGAACGCCTGACCGGACACAGCGCCGCCGCAGTGGCATTTGCCACCGAAGCGCCTTATCTTCAGCAGCTTGGCTGCGAAACCCTGGTGCTCGGCCCCGGTGATATCGACTGCGCCCACCAGCCGGGCGAATACCTGGAAATGTCACGTTTGCAGCCTACCGTGCGTCTGCTGCAACAGCTGATTGAACATTACTGCCTGCAAGCCAAACAACCTGAGTCATCCGGAGGAGAGAACGCGTGAAGCTGCCCCAACTGCGACGATAACTCCCGCTGCTATCGGCTGCCTCGTATCAACAGCAAGTTGCGCAGCAACGTCCTCCCATCCCCTTCTCCCCCGGGAGAAGGTGGCGCGTAGCGCCGGATGAGGGTGGGCATGCCCATCGCCGCGCCAATCCATGCGTTCCGTATTCGACACAGGTTCTTCAAGCAATGCACGACCACGTCAACTGGCTCCGCCACGCTTCGCCCTATATCAATGCCCACCGTGACTGCACCTTTGTGGTGATGCTGCCCGGCGATGGCGTTGCCCATCCGAACTTCGGCAATATCGTTCACGACCTGGTGCTGCTGCACAGCCTCGGCGTACGCCTGGTGCTGGTGCATGGTTCGCGCCCGCAGATCGAGGCGCGCCTGGCGACAAACGGCCTGACGCCACACTACTACCGCGACCTGCGGGTCACCGACAGCCCGACCCTGGAGTGCGTGATCGACGCCGTTGGCCAGCTGCGCATTGCCATCGAAGCGCGCCTGTCCATGGACATGGCGCGCTCGCCGATGCAGGGCTCGCGCCTGCGCATCACCAGCGGCAATTTTGTCACCGCGCGGCCGATTGGCGTGGTCGATGGCGTCGACTATCACCACACCGGCGAAGTGCGGCGCATCGACCGCAAGGGCATCAACCGCCAGTTGGATGAGCGCAGCATTGTGCTGCTGTCGCCGCTGGGTTATTCGCCCACCGGGGAGATTTTCAACCTGGCCTGCGAAGACGTCGCCACCCGCGCCGCCATCGACTTGGACGCCGACAAGCTGCTGCTGTTCGGTGCCGAATGCGGCCTGCTCGATGAAGCTGGCAAGCTGGTGCGCGAACTGCGCCCACAACAGGTGCCGGCGCATCTGCAACGCCTGGGCAACAGCTACCAGGGCGAGTTGCTCGATGCCGCCGCCGAAGCCTGCAAGGCCGGGGTGCGGCGCAGCCATATCGTCAGTTATACAGAGGATGGCGCGCTGCTCAGCGAGCTGTTTACCCGCACCGGCAACGGCACCCTGGTGGCTCAGGAGCAGTTCGAATCGCTACGCGAGGCGACCATCGAGGATGTCGGCGGGCTGATGGAGCTGATCACTCCGCTGGAAGACCAGGGCATTCTGGTGCGCCGTTCACGCGAGGTGCTGGAGCGCGAGATCGAGCAGTTCAGCATCGTCGAACGTGAAGGGCTGATCATCGCCTGCGCCGCGCTGTATCAGATTGCCGACTCGGATTTCGGCGAGCTGGCGTGCCTGGCGGTCAACCCAGCCTACCGCCACGGCGGCCGTGGTGATGAGCTGCTCGAACGCATCGAAGACCGCGCCCGCGCCCAGGGCCTGAAAACCCTGTTCGTACTCACCACCCGCACCGCCCACTGGTTCCGCGAGCGCGGCTTTATGCCCAGCAGCGTCGACCGCCTGCCAGCCGCCCGCGCCTCGCTGTACAACTTCCAGCGCAACTCGCAGGTGTTTGAAAAGGCGCTGTAGGACTTGGCGCTTTTGTAGGGTGGGTTAGCAGCACCCAGCACATGGCTTACGAAAGATTGCGGTACGCGAGTGCTGCGTAACCCACCAAGCGGCATCAGCTCATTTGGTGGGTTACGGCGCAGCCACATACGCGTCAGCCCTTAGCTATGCAACAAGCGCCTAACCCACCCTACGAATCTTGTCTGACGGTAATCCGCTCGGACAAGGCTCGTTTCGGCAAATGCGGTGGCAGATACAACCCCAAATAAGCATCGAACACCCGCATGCCTTCCTCGGCCATGCGCGGGGTGATTTCGCCGTGCAGCTGTACCGAGCGCGCATACACGCGATCGCCCAGCTCCATGGCCAGGGCGAACACATCCACATCGTCCGGCAGTTGCGGCAAGGGAAAATAACGATCGAACAACTGCTGCATCAGTTGGCCCAGCTCGATGTCGTGTTGCCGATCCGCTTGGGTCACTTCCGCCAGGCCGTGCTGCGCCAGAATCAGCTGCCGCGCGGCGGCATCGGCGGCGTAGATCGCCAGCATACGCTGCTCTACTAAACGCGACAGGTCACGCCAGTCACGCAACTGCGCATGCTCAATCGGCGCCTGCAAACAGGCGCGAAACGCCCCGTGAATATCCGCCGTCAACCCTTCCAGCAATGCCGGTACGCTGGCGAAGAAGTGGTACACCGAAGACGGCGGAATCTGCGCTCGCTCGGCCACGCTGTAGATCGACAGACTGGCCACGCCCTGCTCAGCCAACAGCTCGCGGGCAGCGGCAAGAATGCCGGCGATGCGGCTCTGGCTACTGGCGCGGGGTTTGCGGGCGATAGGCGGGCGTGGCATGGCGAGACTCAAAGGAAAGGAACGCGGTATTGGACGGGAAGTAGCCACAAGCTACAAGCATGAGTAGAAATCTTGGCCGCGTAGGGTGGACATGGCAGAGCCTTGTCCGCCGCTTGCAAGGTGGACAAGCCTACGGCATGTCCACCCTACCCTAACAACCTATGGCTGATTAACTACGCGCGCCGCGCACACCTTCAGCCAGCTGGTTGCATAGGCTAAGCACGCCGTCCACCGCCTGCTCAGTGCTGGTGGCATTGGCAATCTGATCGATCAGCGCCGAACCCACCACCACACCTTCGGCCAGTCGCGCGATAGTCGCGGCATGTTCCGGCGTGCGGATGCCAAAGCCGATGCACAGCGGCAAATCGGTGTGGCGACGCAGGCGAGTAACAGCCTGCTCAACATGATCCAAGGTGGCCGAACCAGCGCCGGTCACACCGGCTACCGAGACGTAATAGACGAAGCCGGAGCTGCCGTTAAGCACCTTAGGCAGGCGCTTGTCGTCGGTGGTGGGAGTGGTTAGACGGATAAAGTCCAGACCCGCGACCTGGGCCGGATCACACAGGTCGACGTTATGCTCCGGCGGCAGGTCGACCACGATCAGCCCGTCGACGCCCGAGGCCACGGCTTCGGCAATAAAGCGCTCGACACCGTACTTGTGGATCGGGTTGAAGTAGCCCATCAGCACCAGCGGCGTGACCTGCTCGCCTTCACGAAATTCACGGACCATCTGCAGAGTCAGGGCCAGGTCCTGGCCGCCTTCTAGGGCGCGGATGTTCGCCAGCTGTATCGCCGGGCCGTCGGCCATCGGGTCGGTGAAGGGCATGCCCAGTTCAATCACATCGGCACCCGCTGCCGGCAAACCTTTGAGGATGGCCAGGGAGGCGTCGTAGTTCGGGTCGCCAGCAGTGACGAAGGTCACCAGGGCGGCGCGGTTCTGTTCTTTCAGCTCGGCAAAGCGGCTTTGCAGGCGGCTCATGCGTGCTTCTCCTGTTGTTCCATGTGGTGCACGATGGTTTGCATGTCTTTGTCGCCTCGCCCGGACAGGTTGATCACCATCAGGTGATCCTTGGGCAGCTTGGGCGCACGCTTAAATACTTCAGCCAGGGCATGGGCGGTTTCCAGGGCTGGGATGATGCCCTCCTGGCGGCAGCAGATATGGAAGGCTTCCAGGGCTTCGGTGTCGGTCACCGAGGTGTATTCGACGCGACCCACCTCATGCAACCAGGCGTGTTCCGGGCCGATGCCGGGGTAATCGAGGCCGGCGGAAATCGAGTGGGCATCGATGATCTGGCCGTCGTCGCTCTGCAGCAGGAAGGTGCGGTTGCCATGCAGCACGCCCGGTACGCCGCCGTTCAGGCTGGCCGCGTGTTTGCCGGTTTCGATGCCGTGACCGGCTGCTTCTACGCCGATGATCTTCACGTCTTTGTCATCGAGGAAGGGGTGGAACAGGCCAATGGCATTCGAGCCACCGCCGATGCAGGCGATCAGGCTGTCAGGCAGGCGACCTTCCTGGGCGAGCATTTGGTCGCGGGTTTCCTTGCCGATCACCGCCTGGAAGTCGCGGACCATCGCCGGGTACGGGTGCGGGCCGGCCACGGTGCCAATCATGTAGAAGGTGGTGTCGACATTGGTCACCCAGTCGCGCAGGGCTTCGTTCATCGCATCTTTCAGGGTGCCGGTACCAGCGACCACAGGCACCACGGTGGCGCCCATCAACTTCATGCGCAGCACGTTGGCGTTCTGCCGATGAATGTCGGTGCTGCCCATAAAGATCACGCATTCCATGCCGAAACGCGCCGCGACGGTGGCTGTGGCCACGCCATGCATACCGGCGCCAGTCTCGGCGATGATGCGTTTTTTGCCCATGCGCTTGGCCAGCAGCACTTGGCCGATGCAGTTGTTGATCTTGTGCGCGCCGGTGTGATTGAGCTCTTCACGCTTGAAGTAGATCTTCGCCCCGCCGCACATCTCGGTCAGGCGTTCGGCGAAATACAACGGGCTCGGCCGGCCGACGAAATCACGCTGAAAGTAGGCCAGTTCCTTCTGGAACTCGGGGTCGAGCTTGGCTTTCTCGTACTCGGCGGCCAGGTCGTGGATCAGCGGCATCAGGGTTTCGGCAACATATTGGCCGCCGAACGAGCCGAACAGGCCGTTGGCGTCTGGGCCAGTGCGGAAGGAAGTCATGGTGTTCTCCTGCAGGTGAATGGGCGCGGTTCGCGGGCATGGCCCGCTCCTACTGCTATGGGCACAGGATAAAGCTGTGGCCCGCTCAGCAAAAGCGATAAGATCGCCGCAACCTGTTAGGAAAACTCACAAATGAACCAAGACCTTCCGCCGCTCAATGCCTTGCGTGCCTTCGAAGCAGCCGCCCGTTTGAACAGCATCAGCCAGGCCGCCAATGAACTGTACGTCACCCACGGCGCGGTCAGTCGACAGGTGCGCGCCCTGGAGGATCACCTGGGCGTGGCGTTGTTCAGCAAGGAAGGTCGTGGCCTTAAACTCACAGATGCGGGCATTCGCCTGCGTGATGTCAGCGCCGACTTATTCAGCCGCCTGCGCAGCACCTGCGCCGAGCTGCAACAGGGCCAGGCCGATGCGCCGTTTGTGCTGGCCTGCCCGGGCAGCCTGTTAGCGCGCTGGTTTATTCCGCGCCTGGATCGGCTCAACCGCGAGCTGCCAGAACTGCGTCTACAGTTGTCCGCCAGCGAGGGCGATCTGGACCCCCGCCGCAGCGGTGTGGACGCAACCCTGTGGTTCGCCGAGCCACCCTGGCCAGCGGATATGCAAGTGTTCGAGCTGGCCGCCGAGCGCATCGGCCCGGTGCTGAGCCCGCGTTATGCGCACTTCGCCAAGTTGCATCAGGCGCCACCCGCTGCCTTGCTCAACGAACCCTTGCTGCACACCAGCTCCCGCCCGCAAGCCTGGCCCAGCTGGGCCACCAGCAACACCCTGGACCCCGCCGCGCTAAAGCTCGGTCAGGGCTTCGAACACCTCTACTACCTGCTGGAAGCCGCTGCTGCGGGCCTGGGCGTGGCCATCGCGCCGCAACAACTAGTGGCCGACGACCTGGCCGCCGGGCGGCTGGTCGCGCCCTGGGGCTTTGTCGAAACCAGCGCACGCTTAGCGCTTTGGGTGCCAATACGCAGCCGCGATAACCGCGCCGAACGCCTGGCGCAGTGGTTGCGCAAGGAGCTGGAGCGCTAGCCAGCAGCATCAACAAGCGGGCAGGCCAAGTGCGACTAATCTGAACTTTAGCGTTCGCGGGCGGGACTCAATGACATGACCCGCCTGTTCAGTCACCTAGGAGAGCTGCAATGTCCGATCATCACACCTACAAGAAAATCGAAATCGTCGGTTCCTCGACAGTCAGTATCGAAGACGCCATCGAAAATGCCCTGGCCGAGGCCGCCAAATCCGTCCGCAACCTGGAGTGGTTCGAAGTGATGGAAACTCGCGGGCATATCGTTGATGGCAAGGTCGGGCATTATCAGGTCACCCTGAAGGTCGGCTTTCGCCTAAGCAATAGCTGAATCCATACGCATGCGGTCATGTCACACATGGCCGCAGATGTACCCACCCCACGCACCTTGTCCCTTGGAATCTGCAGAATAAGCCCCACTATCTAACTCAGGTATTGGCGCTTTGTGGCGCCCGAACGCACGGATAACCCACAGGCAGCCCGATGAGCGCACTCGCACAGAGCAAATTCTCCACCCTCGATCTTGCCCCAGTGCGGGACGACGGCAACGCCGCCCAGGCCCTGCATAACTCCCTGGCACTGGCGCAGCATGCTGAGCGCCTGGGTTTTGAGCGCTTCTGGGTAGCCGAACACCACAATATGGATGGCATCGCCAGTTCGGCCACCGCCGTATTGCTGGGTTATCTGGCAGCTGGTACGTCGAAGATTCGCCTGGGCTCGGGTGGGGTAATGCTGCCCAACCATGCGCCGCTGGTGATCGCTGAGCAGTTCGGCACCCTGGCTACGCTCTACCCCGGCCGTATCGAATTGGGTCTGGGTCGCGCGCCTGGCGCAGACCAATTCACCGCACAGGCCCTGCGCCGCGATCGGATTGGTAGCGCCGACGACTTCCCGGCGGATGTTGCAGAGTTGCAGCGCTACCTCGGCCCGCGCACGCCGGATCAGCGAGTGATCGCCATGCCCGGCACCGACACCAATGTGCCGATCTGGCTGCTCGGCTCCAGCCTGTTCAGCGCTCAACTGGCCGGCGAGAAAGGCCTGCCTTACGCCTTCGCCTCACACTTCGCGCCGCGCTATATGCATGAGGCGATTCGCGTCTACCGCAGTCACTTCAAGCCCTCGGCGGTGCTCGACAAGCCCTATGTGATGCTCGGCGTACCACTGATTGCCGCCGACACGGACGAGCAAGCCGAATACCTGGCCACCTCGGCCTACCAGCGCATCCTCGCCCTGATTCGTGGCCAGAGCCTGGTACAGAAGCCGCCGGTAACCAGCATGCAAGGTCTGTGGCTGCCCCATGAAAAAGAGGCGGTGAGCAGCTTTTTCGGCATGGCGATGATCGGCGGACCGGACAAGGTCCGTGCGCGCCTGGAAGTGCTGCTGGAGCAGACCGGCGCCGATGAGTTGATCTTCACTTGCGACCTGTATGACTTTGCCGACCGCCTGCATGCCTTCGAATTGCTCGCCCAGCTGCGTTAGAACTTATTTTTCGAACTTGTGCCGCCCCGGCCTGCTCTCAACCCTATAACCCACGCACTGGAGTATCCGGATGAAAAAGACAGCCTCAGCTCATTGGCAAGGTGGCATCAAGGACGGTAAAGGCACGATCTCAACCCAGAGCGGCGCCCTGGCAAACGCGCCCTATGGCTTCAATACCCGCTTCGAAGGGCAGCCGGGCACCAACCCGGAAGAACTGCTTGGCGCCGCCCATGCCGGCTGTTTCTCCATGGCGTTGTCCAAGGAGCTTGGCGAGGCCGGAATGACTGCCGAAAGCATCGAAACCAGCGCCGAAGTAACCCTCGACAAACAGGATGGCGGCTTTGCCATCACCGCCGTGCACCTAACGCTCAAAGCGCGAATTCCCGGCGCCGACCGTGCGGCCTTCGAGAAAGCCGTGGCAACCGCTAAAAACGGCTGCCCGGTGTCCAAGGTGCTGAACGCCGAGATCACCCTGGAGGCGCTGCTCGATAGCAGCCTCTAATTCAGAACCTGCTCACGATCTAGCGAGCTAGAGCACTGCAAGGCAAAAACAGGCGAGGAAGCGGAGTGTACTGTTGTACATGAGCATTCCGAGCCTGTTTTTAACACAGCAGGGCCGACGCGCAGCAGATCGTGGGCAGGTTCTTAGAACGTGCCGCAGCGCAGTACCTTACCCCGCGCCAGCACATTGCGCTGCCCATCATAGAGCCAGGCCTGTGCCTTCATCTGCATGGGTCTGGCTTCCAGTCGGTAGCGCTGGCCCGCGATGAAGTTGTCATGCCGAACGCGAATCTCGCAGGTCACCTGGCGCGGCTCATAGGTGCCATCCAGGCCACCGCCGCTGTTCACCTCAAACTGAAAGCGCGCCTGCAGCTCATGGGCACCGGCTGGCACTTGGAAGTAGCGGCCATCGTTCAAACGTTGGCCATCAAGCCGATCCGCCATCAGCAGTGTGCCGGCATGGCTGCGCAGCTCAACCCAGGCCTGGCTTGGGTCAGGCGATGGCACGGGCGAAGCGCAGGCGCTGAGTACCAGCACACCGCCAAGCAAAGCCAGATAACGCATAAAACACCTCCACCAATCGCAACAACCGTTAGCCTACGCCGATCCCGTGCTGGAGGCAGCAACGCCAATACGCTAGCGTGACAGCCTGTTTACTCACGGGTACTGATCAATGTTCGACGCCTTGCTCTGGCGCTGGGTTCCGCTGGCCGCCACGCTGCTGCTCAGCGGCTGCAGCACCCTGGATTACTACAGCCATCTGGCCGGCGGGCACCTGCAACTGCTGCAGGCGCGCGAGCCGATTGCTGAGCTGCTGGCAGACCCGGCGGCCGACCCTGAGTTCAAGCAACGCCTGGCCCTTGCTCAGCAAGCGCGGGATTTTGCCAGCGCTCAGTTAGCCCTGCCCGACAACGACAGCTACCGCATGTATGCCGATATCCAGCGGCCCTTTGTGGTGTGGAATGTCTTCGCCACCCCAGAATTTTCCCTGTCGCCCGAGCTGCACTGTTTTCCCATCGCCGGTTGCGTGGCCTATCGCGGCTTCTACAGCCAAGGCCGCGCACGTGGTTCGGCAGCACTGCTGAAAAAGCAGGGCTTGGATACTTATATGGGCGGTGTCGAGGCCTATTCCACCCTCGGCTGGTTCGATGACCCGATACTCAACACCATGCTGCGCTGGAGCGATGAGCGTCTGGTGGCGGTGATCTTTCACGAACTGGCGCACCAGCAGCTGTATGTGGCCGACGACACCGCGTTCAACGAATCCTTCGCCAGCTTTGTCGAGCGTGAAGGCCTGCGCCAATGGCGCACCAAGCACGGCTTGCAACCCAGCGACCCGCAAGACGAACAGCAGCGCGAACAGTTTATTGCCCTGGTGCTCGCCAGCCGTGCACGGCTGCAGCAGCTGTATGCCAGCGACCTGCCAGCAACGCAGATGCGCAGCAGCAAACAAGCCGAGTTCGCCCGCCTGCGTGCCGAATACCATGCGCTAAGCACGCGCGAGTGGGACGGTCGCGGGCGTTACGACGGCTGGATTAACGCGCCAATCAACAACGCCAAGCTGTTGCCGTTTGGCCTCTATGATCAATGGGTGCCGGCCTTTTCCACGCTGTTCGAGCAGGTTGACCGCGACTGGCCGCGCTTCTATCAGCGTGTCGCAGCGCTGGGCAAACTGCCCGCAACCGAGCGGCATCAAGCCTTGGCTGAGTTATCTGCGGGCTCCTAGAACTTACGTACCGAAAAGCCACTCCAACACCTGTAATTTCTGTTCACGCAAAAGGAGCAATGCAATGAACAAATTCACCCTGGCCGTGCTGCTTGGCCTACTCAGCACCAGCGTATTGGCCGCACCCAAGCCCTGCGAAGTGCTGCGTGCGGAGATTGAAGTGAAAATCCAGGCCGCCGGCGTTGCCAGCTACACCCTGGAAATCGTACCCAACGAAGAAGCTACAGACCCCAATATGGTGGTCGGCAGCTGCGACGGCGGCACCAAGAAGATCATCTATCAACGAAATGGCTGATTCGCGGATGGTTGGGGTCGCCCAGGTTAGACACACAGCGACCTACACCATGCCTGGACACCATGGATATCGCTGCGGCTAACCATCCAGTCTGCTGAAGGCCCGAATGTAGCCGGATAAGCGCAGCGCAATCCGGGAGTTGCGATCCCGGATTGCGGCAGGGCTTATTCGGGCTACGAGCTGTGCGCGTGCGTTCAATCCTCGTCGCTGCTACCGACCGGCCGATAGCTGCTGCGCTGCAAACCGTGGCGCTGCATCTTTTCGTTAAGGGTGCGGCGCGGCAGCTGCAGCAGCGCCATCACCTGGGCGATATTGCCCTGGCAATGCTGCAGGGCGCGGTGCAGGCATTGCGCCTCGAAGGCTTCCATCTGCTCGGCCAGCGATTGCTGCGGCAGGCCATCGCCACTCTCCATACCGCCGCAGAGGCCCAGGGCGTGGCGTTCGGCGGCGTTGATCAGCTCACGTACGTTGCCCGGCCAATCATGCCCGAGCAGCCGGGTCAGCTCGCTGGGCGGCAGGCTCGGTGTCTCACGGCCATGGCGCTGCGCGGCCTGGTTGGCGAAGTGTTCGAACAGCAGCGGAATGTCTTCACGGCGCTCGCGCAGCGGCGGAATGCGCAGGGTGGCGACGTTCAGCCGGTAGTACAGATCTTCACGGAAACGCCCGACCTTGACCTCGTCGAGCAGGTCCGGCTTGACCGCGCTGATCACCCGCAAATCGACCTGAATGCTGCGATTGGAACCGAGCCGCTCAAGGGTTTTCTCCTGCAATACGCGCAGCAGTTTGACCTGCTGGGCCAGCGGCAGGCTTTCCACCTCATCGAGAAACAGCGTACCGCCGTCGGCATGCTCGATACGGCCAATGCGTTTGCCCTGGGCGCCGGTAAAAGCGCCGCTTTCATGGCCGAACAGCTCGCTCTCGAAAAGGTGCTCGGGAATCGCCGCGCAGTTCAGCGCCACAAACGGCTTGCCGGCGCGGTTGCTGAAATCATGTAGGCAGCGGGCAACGCGCTCCTTGCCGCTGCCGGTGTCGCCGCGCAGAAGAATATTTACCGAGGTGCCGGCCAGTTCGAGAATCTGCCGGCGCAGGGTTTCCATCGGCTTTGATACGCCGAGCAGCTGCGCCTCGATATGGTCCTTGAGGGCGAACTGCTGACGCAGCTGGCGGTTTTCACACACCAGGCGGCGCTTGTCCAACGCGCGGCGTACGCTGTCGAGCAGGCGTTCTGGGGTAAAAGGTTTTTCGATAAAGTCATACGCGCCCTGGCGCAGCGCCTGCACCGCCATCGGCACATCGCCATGCCCGGTGATCAGAATCACCGGCAGGTCGCGGTCACGCTCCAGCACGCTGTCGAGCAGCTGCAGGCCATCGGTGCCGGGCATGCGCACATCGCTGATGATGATGCCGGGGTAATCACGGTCGACCAGCGCCAACGCGGCCTGCGCCGTCGAGCAACTCTGCACGCGAAAGCCGGACAGCTCCAGCCACTGCTGCACCGCCTCGCGGATCGCTGCTTCATCGTCGACAACTATTACCTGCCCGGTCATATCACCTCCTAATCAATCGGCGGCAGTGTAGCCCGGATAAAATCCGGGAAATAACCCGCACTACGCATTCGGCGCTGCCGGCAGACGCAGGGTAAACACCGCGCCCTGCTCGCCATTGGCCGCCTCCAGGCTGCCGCCCAGTTCGCGAACGATTCCGTAAGACACCGCCAAACCCAGGCCCAGCCCGGCGCCCACCGGCTTGGTGGTAAAGAACGGCTCGAACACATGCCCCAGCGCCTCGCTAGCAATCCCGCCGCCGCTGTCGGCGATGCTCAGCAGGCACTGCTCGCCCTGGCGCTCGATGCGGATCTGCAACTGCCGCGACTCAACAGGCGCCATGGCATCCAGGGCGTTATTCAGCAGATTGAGCAGCACCTGCTCCAGGCGAATGGCATCGCCCAACACCCGCGCCTCGGTGTCGATCTCGCTGTGCAGCTGCACTTGCTCGCTGCGCAGGCGCGGCGCCAGCAGTTGCAGCGCCTGTTCCAGCACATCGCTCAGACACAGACGCTCACTGAGTCCGGCTGGGCTTTTGCGGGCAAAGGTTTTCAGGTGGCCGGTGAGCCCGGCGATGCGTTGCAGCAGGCCGTCGATGCGCTGCAGCCCTTCGCGCACATCGTCCTGGCGACCGCTGTCGAGCAACAGGCGCAGGCTGCCGAGCTGCATCTGCATGGCAGTCAGCGGCTGGTTGATTTCATGGGCCATGGCCGCCGACATCTGCCCCAGCGCGGCCATCTTTGCTGCGTGCACCAGGCCCTCCTGGGCCTCGCGCAACTCGGCGGTACGCAGCGCCACCTCACGCTCCAGACGCTCGCGAATGCCCGCCTGCAAACGCTGGGTCTTGCGCCGCTGGGCCAGGTAGAGCAGCAGAAACGCCAGGGTCATCCACACTCCGGCGGCGGCCAGGCGGTAGCTGCGCACGCTGTCGACCAGGGTTTTCGGCTCATGCAGCAGGTGCAGGGTCCAGCCCTCGTCATCCAGGGGCTGGCGCTGCCAAAGGTAATCACGCGAGCCATCCGGGCCGTCTACTCGTCGCCACTGGCTGCCGCTGTCGATCTGCCGGCGCAGCGTGCTGGCCAGCGGCTGCAGCGCCTGTTCGGCATATTTGCGCACCTCCACCAGCTCGGCGCGGGCTTGCTCGCTCAACCCGTCGAGGGCGAGAAAACGCCAGGCCGGGCGGTTGCTGAGGATCACCACCGAGTAGCTGTCGGCCACCAGCAGCACACCGGGCTGGCTGACCCATTCACGCTGCAGCTCTTCCAGCTCCAGCTTAACCACCAGCACCCCGAGCACCACGCCGTTGTCGTCACGCACCGCATGGGAAAGGAAATAACCGGGAATGCCGGTGGTCACGCCCACCGCAAAATAGCGCCCGGAAGACTGGCGCAGAGCATCCTGAAAATACGGGCGGAAGGCGTAGTTGTTGCCGACAAAACTGCTCCAGTCGCGCCAATTACTGGCTACCAGGGTTTCGCCTTGGTCGTTGAGCAGGTACAGCACATTGGAGCCAGCGGCGGCGTTGAGCTGCTCCAGCCGCTCATTGAGTTTGCCGCGCAGCAAATTGTCCGTCGGCGCGCGCAGCAGCGACTTGATATCGCTGTCCAGCGCCAGCACCTCGGGCACCGAACGAAAGCGCTCAACCAGGGTGTGGATCGATTGCGCATATAGCTGCAACTGCCCGCGCGCCTCGACGCTGCGCTCCTGCCAGGCGCGCTGCTCGGCATAACGCCCGGCCAGCCAGATGCTCGCCAGCAGGCCTAGCAGAATCAGCAGGACGATCAGCAACACCCGGTAGCGGCCCTGATGTTCGCACATGAAAAAATCCCGGAGAAAGATGCGCCATGTTAAGCCATGGCTGCTCGGCAGGTCGCCGGCTTCACCACCGTATCAGCCAGATGGAGAGCGCGGCACGTAGGCCGGGCCTAGGAGCCTGTCGGACTTTCTGACTCTTCCTTGCGCTGAAAGTATTCGCGACAATCAAGGCCCTGCAATCGAGAGCCCCGCTGATGAGCCGTTTTGTCCTTGCTGACCGAGACACTGCGTATTTACTACCGCCTTCGGTGAACGAGTGGTTGCCGGCGGATCACTTGGCGCGGTTCGTGGTCGAGGTCATCGAGCAACTCGATTTGAGCGAGCTGACTGGGCAGTATGCGGGGCGGGGTTCAGCTGCCCACCATCCGGCCGTGCTCCTGGGGCTGCTGATATACGGCTACGCCAATGGCGTGCACTCCAGCCGCAAGATCGAACGCGCGACCTATGACTCGGTAGCGTTCCGTTATCTGGCGGCCAACACCCACCCCGATCACGACACCTTGGCTACGTTCCGTCGACGTTTCCGGCAGCAGGTTGAATCGCTGTTCGTCCAGGTGCTGATGCTGGCGCGCGAGATGAAGCTGCTCAAGCTCGGTCATATCGCTCTCGACGGCACCAAGATCGAGGCCAACGCCAGTAAGCACAAGGCCTTGTCCTGGGCGCACGCCAACAAGATCGAGGCGCAGTTACGCCAGGAGGTCCAGCAGTTGCTGGCGCTGGCCGAGAACAGCGACTGCGCCGCCGTACCCGATGGCATGGATGTGCCGGCGGAGATTGCCCGGCGCGAAGATCGGCTCAGCGCGATAGCCCAGGCCAAAGCGAAGATCGAGCAACGTGCAGCTGAGCGACACGCCATTGAGCAACAGCAATTCGAGGCCAAGACGGCCAAGCGTGAGGCCCAGCGCAAGGCTGGAAAGAAACCACGCGGCAAGGATCCAGAACCGCCCGCAGCGGGCCCCAAAGACAGCGATCAAGTCAATCTGACCGATGAAGAGTCACGCATCATGCCCGTCTCCGGTGGCGGCTTCGAGCAGAGCTATAACGCTCAAGCCGGGGTCGACACCGAGACGATGCTGGTGGTCACACAGCATGTAACCCAGGCCTGCAACGACAAGCGCGAAGTGGTTCCCACGCTACAGCGCATAGCCACCTTGCCCGCCGAATTAGGCGAGGTGAAAAGCCTGATTGCGGACAGCGGCTTCTTCAGCCAGGCCAACGTGAGCGCCTGCCACGAAGCCAAGGTCGAACCGCTTCTGGCGCTCAAACGCGAGTCGCACCACACCCCGGTACTGGAGCGCTTTGCCACCGACTCGCCGCTACCACAGACGAGTAACCCAGTCGAACAGATGGCTCACCGACTGAGCACGCAAGAAGGTCGAGCGCTGTACAGGCTACGCAAACAGACGGTCGAACCGGTGTTTGGCATCATCAAGCGAGTGATGGGCTGGCGGCAGATGAGCATGCGCGGCCTGGCCAACGCCCAGGGCGAATGGAGCCTGGTGACCATGGCCTGGAACATCAAGCGTTTGCATGTGCTACGCGCGATGTAACGCGGCCGAAAAGTACGCCCACCCGCGTCCAGGCAGCTGCTCAGGTGCACGAACGGACCGCCTGGGTTCGCGATAGTCAACTCGGATGCTTAGAAAGAACGACCCCGAGCAATCAAAGACCTAAACCCGCGCTGTCATTCCTTTTCGGGTTAAGTCCGACAGGCTCCTAGGCACCCGATCAGCTGCCCCCGGCGTTACCCACAGCCGCAGGATGGGCCTGGCCCTGCCGAGCGCCCACAAAACCCGGTGCGAAATGGCCCCTCACTCAGGCTCATGACAGACCACGCAGAGCTTGTTGCCGTCCGGGTCGCGAAAGTAGGCCGCGTAGTAGTCCGGGTGGTACTCGGCGCGCAGCCCCGGTGGCCCCTCACAGCGTCCGCCGTGGCTGAGCGCCAGCCGATAAGCCTGCTCGACCTCGGCCCGGCTCTGTGCCAACAGCGCCGCCATCTGTCCGTTGCCTGGGTGATGCGGGGCACCATCATGGGGTTTGCCGATCAGCAGCAGCGGCCGGGGCTCCGGCTTGGATTGCCAGGCCGCCCAGGGTTTGTGCTCGTCGATAAAACGCAGCTCGATACCCAGCAGCGTCATGATCGGCTGGTAGAAGGTCAGTGCTCGCGGAAAATCGCTCACGCCAATGCAGATATGGGAAAACATAGGCTTGCTCTCGGTAGGGGCAGAGGTACATAAGATCGCGACAGTGAAGGTAGTGTATGTACTGCACAAGATCCTTCGGCGATCAGCCTGCCGAACCAGCGCCTGCCACCCCATCCCTAACCGGCTGCCAGGCCAAAAACTCCGAATACCTCAGCCGATAACGGGCCACGCTGCCTTCGTGTAGGTGCTTGAGGGCACTGCTGAGGAGTTGAACGAAAGCATCCTGATCTTCGACCGGTGCTTTTTCCTGGGCCAGTTGCCTGATCACTTGCGCGCTGGGTGCCAGGCGCTGCTTGACCACCCATTGCACGGCCTCGATCAGCGCCGTCCGGTAGCGAATCCGCAATGGGTCGGGGTCACTCATGCTCTGGCTGATGGCCAGGTAGCGTTGGCATGAGCGCTCGTAGGCCCAGACAAATACGTCGCGCAGCAACTCGATGCGGTTCAGCTCATAGACACCCAAAATGCCTTCCACATAGGCACGCTCCGGCACATCGATAAAGGACAGCGGGCAGAGGTTATGGCGGATCAACGGGATGTTTGCGCCGATACGCGATACCCGTTTGTTGACATCCTCGAATGGCTGCAAATAGGGCAGCTGCACCATCAGGAAAAATGCCTGCTCAAAGGGATCGGTAATGGCCGCCGCCTTGCGCAGAAGCTCAATAAAGCAGTCTTCCAGCACCTGGGGTAAGGCGAGCGGCTGAAATACGGTGGCGGAAATTTCCACCGGGCGGCGACGCAAGCGCCCGCAGGCCTGCTCATCGGCCATCAGGTTTTCCGCGAGAATTGCATGTAGGTTTTTAAAGGTGAAGGGGTTGAAATCCACCTGATCGACATCCTCGACGAGCATCTCGATGGCAGCTTTGTGGTTGAGGATCATCTGGGTTTCCTGGGCATCCTTGCCCTGCGCCACCTGCCCGAGTTCGATCAGGTTCTGCGTATCCAGACGGCTGTAAGTGTTGCCCTCCAGACGCGATGATGCCCAAGACAGATCCACCAGCAGGCGATTGTAGATATCTCTGGCATAGGTGCCGGCAGGCCGCGTGGCCCGCGCGGTGCGGCCGATCTCATGCAGTTGCGCACGCAGCGACTCCGGCAAATAGAAGCTCACCCCAGGCTCATAATTCTCAAGAAATGCGTGCTGGTAACCCACTGGGCGGCGATGCATTAACGGCCGGCGTACTAGATCGCGGATTTGCGCGCCGGCCGGGGAAACCGGCACGTACAGCTCGACATCATAGGCATCGGCGACTGCTCGCGGCTCGGATACCTCGGTAGCAGTGTCGTGAGGAACGCTCTTGTAGACCAAGGCAACACTTTCACCGCTGGAAAGGATGCGCTTGTGCGCAAGCAGGTTTTCCAATCGACGCTGCAAGGTACGCCGGTTCAGGGTCAGGGACAGACGCTGGGCCAAACGCTGCTCCAGCTCGGCAATACCGATACCGTCGCGCTGCTCGGCGATCAGCGTTTCGATGGCGTTGAGCTGGTTATCCAGTCGGGAATTAGAATTGGTCATGACAGATCCCTGGGCAAAGCAATCGACGGCCAACTGTCACGCTTTGCAATGGCACGACAAAAAGCACGACACTAATATGTCGCTGAAAGTGTCGCACCTCAAGAAAAAATGTCGCGCAATTTGTCGTGCTTTTTGTGAGAGCCTCAGTTCGCTTCGTTTCTACCCAGCAGATAGCCATCAATAATTCGGCCCTGCTGCTCACACAACTGCGCGCGGGAGCGGCCTGGCATTTGGGCATGACGAGAATCCCGGAGAAAGATGCGCCATGTTAAGCCATGGCGACTCGGCAGGTCGCCGGCTTCAGCGGCATGTCAGCCAGGCACATGGAGATAGCCCGCGTTTGCCCCTAGAATGTCGGTCATACGCACCCGATCGGGTGCGATCTTCTATTGATCTTGTCGCTGTCAGGGATAGTCATCTTGAACCTTCGCCCCCTCCTCTATCTGTGCCTGCCAGCTGTACTACTGACCGGCTGCGATAAGCCCCCCGCACCTCAGGAACAGGCACCGCGCCTGGTCAAGCTGTTCACCGTGGAAGATCCCGTCGGCCAGCGCCTGCGCGAATTTCCGGCACGTTTGAAGGCCACCAACGAGGCTGAACTGTCCTTCCGCATCGCCGGGCAGTTGAAGACCTTCAACGTGCTGCAAGGCCAGCAGGTAAAACGCGGCCAGCTGATCGCCAGCATCGAAGACACCGACCAGCGCCTGCGCGTGCGTGACCGTCAGGCCAGCTATGACCTGGCCAATGCGCAATTCCAGCGCATTGCCACACTCTATAAACGGCAGATGATTTCGCGCTCCGAGTACGACCAGCGCAAAGCCACCCTGGACTCAGCCTTGGCAGCGCTCAACCTGGCGCGCCAGGAGCAGGACTACACGCAGA
Organism: Pseudomonas sp. C7.1; assembly: GCF_056312395.1. Taxonomy (NCBI): domain Bacteria; kingdom Pseudomonadati; phylum Pseudomonadota; class Gammaproteobacteria; order Pseudomonadales; family Pseudomonadaceae; genus Pseudomonas; species Pseudomonas sp. C7.1. The sequence continues at coordinate 3,770,855 of NZ_JBWDTL010000003.1, forward strand.
TCCTCGCGCCCTTTGATGGCGTGGTGGCCAGCACCTATGTGGATAACTTCCAGGTGGTGCAGGCCAAACAGCCCATCGCCACGCTGCAAAGCGGCGACATGCTGGATGTGCTATTCCAGTTGCCGGAAAACCTACTGACCAACCTGCGCAGCCGGGAAGAAAACCCCGACTACCACCCCAGCGTGACCCTGGACAGCCTGCCGGGCCGCGAGTTTGAGGCGGTGTACAAGGAACACAGCACCCAGCCAGACCCAAAAACCCTGACCTATCAGGTCACCCTGTCGATTCCGCGCCCGCCGGAACTCAACCTGCTGCCCGGGATGAGCGCCACCGTCAAAGTCGACTTTGCGCAAATTGAGCGCACCCCCGACACCCGCATCCTGGTTCCCGTCGAGGCGGTGTTCAGTGCCGACAACGGGCCGGCCACGGCCAAGCAGGTGTGGCTGGTGAATAAAACCGAGGCGGGGCTGAGCCTCAGTGCTCGCGCCGTGGAGGTTGGCCAGCTGACCCACGACGGCATTGAAGTGTTGAGCGGGCTGACGCCCGGTGAGCAGATCGTCGCCGTGGGCGGCGCTGAGCTGGAAGAAGGCCAGGCTGTTCGTCCCTGGGTACGCGAGCGGGGACTGTAAATGGATATCGCCGGTTATTTTATCCAGCGCCGCGTCACCAGCTGGCTGGTCACCCTGGTGCTGGGCATTGGCGGCTTGATGGCCTTTCTCGGCATCGGCCGTCTGGAAGACCCCGCCTTCACCCTGAAAAACGCCATGGTCATCACCAGCTATCCCGGTGCCTCGCCGCAGCAGGTGGAAGAGGAAGTCAGCTACCCGCTGGAAAATGCCATCCAGCAGCTGCCCTCGATCAAAAAAATCACCTCGATCTCCAGCGCCGGGCTGTCGCAGATCAGCCTGGAGCTGCACAGCCAGTACAAGGCCGACGAAATTCCACAAATCTGGGATGAGCTGCGGCGCAAGATCAACGACCTGCAACCCAACCTGCCGCCGGGGGTTAACCCGCCCCAGGTGCGCGATGACTTCAGTGACGTCTTCGGCTTCTTCCTGCTGGTTACCGGCGAGGGCTACAGCGCCCAGGAGCTGCGTGACTTTGCCGACTACCTGCGGCGTGAGCTGGTGCTACTGCCGGGCGTGGGCAAGGTGACGCTGGCCGGCGCGCGCCAGGAACAGGTGCAGGTGGAAATCTCACGCAGCAAGATGAGCGCCCTGGGCATCGCACCGCAGCGTTTGGCGCAGGTGTTGAGCCAGCAGAACGTGGTGTCCAATGCTGGCCGGATTCTGGTTGGCAGCGAGTCCATCCGCCTGCACCCCACTGGGGAATTTCAGGATGTACGCGAGCTGGAACGGCTGATCATCAGCGACCCCGGCAGCTCGCAGCAGATCACCCTGGGCGACATTGCCCAGGTCAGCCGCGGCTTCAGCGAAACCCCAGGCAACCTCTACCGCATGAACGGGCAGCCCGCGCTGACCCTGGGCATTGCCTTTGCGCCCAAGATCAACGTGGTGGATGTCGGTGCTGCGGTGAATGCGCGTCTGGCCGAGCTAGACAACCAGCGCCCGGCCGGGATGCAGCTGCAGGTGTTTTACGATCAGGCCGCCGAAGTTGATTCTTCGGTGCAGGGCTTCGTGCTCAACTTCGTGGCCTCTGTGGTCATCGTGATTGTCGTGCTGCTGGTGTTTATGGGCATGCGCAGCGGCCTGCTGATCGGCCTGATCCTGGCCCTGACGGTGCTCGGCAGCTTTATCTTTATGCGCCTGCTGGGGATTGAGCTGCAGCGTATTTCTTTGGGAGCCTTGGTCATTGCCCTGGGCATGCTGGTGGACAACGCCATTGTGGTGGTCGAAGGTATTCTGGTCGGCCGCCAGCGCGGGCAAAGCACGTTGGAAGCGGCGCGGGCCATCGTCAAGCAGACCAACCTGCCACTGCTCGGCGCAACCCTGATCGCCATCATCGCCTTCGCCCCCATCGGCCTGTCCGACGACTCCACGGGCGAATTCTGCCTGTCGCTGTTCCAGGTGTTGATGATTTCCCTGCTGCTCAGCTGGGTCACCGCCATCACGCTAACGCCGTTCTTCGCCAGCCTGTTCTTCCGTGATGACCAGACGCTGACCGGCCAGAGCCAGGGCGACCCCTACGGCGGGGTGATTTTCACCGCCTATCGCGCCCTGCTCGACTTCGCCTTGCAGCGCCGCAGCCTGACCCTGGGGCTACTGAGCGTGCTGCTGGTGGTGGCCATAGCCGGCTTCAGCAACGTACGGCAAAGCTTCTTCCCGCCGTCCAACACGCCGATGTTCTTTATCGACCTGTGGCTGCCGCAAGGCACGGACATTCGCTACACCGAGCAGCTGGTAACTGAGCTGGACCAACATGTGCTTAAGCAGGAAGGCGTAACCGCCGTCAGCAGCACCATCGGCCAGGGCGCGCTGCGTTTTATCCTCACCTACGCGCCGCAAAAGCAGTACCCCAACTATGCCCAGCTGCTGGTGCGTACCGACAACCTGGAACGCATCGAGCCGCTGATCAATCAGTTGGAACAGCACGTTGCCGAGCAGTACCCGCAGATCAAGCCCAAGTTCAAGCAGCTGATGCTCGGCCCCGGCAACGACAGTAAGATTGAGGCGCGCTTTAGCGGCCCCGACCCCGACGTGCTACGCCGCCTGGGTGGCGAAGTCAGTCACCTGATGCGCCAGGACCCGGTGGCCAATGCGGTGATGCACGACTGGCATGAGCGCACCAAACTGATCCGCCCACAATTCGCCGAAGCCCGCGCCCGCGAGCTGGGAGTGGACAAAAGCGAGCTGGATGACCTGCTGCGCATGAGCTTCTCCGGCATGAATGTCGGCTTGTACCGCGACGGCACCCGCTTGCTGCCGATTGTGGCGCGCACACCGGACAACGAACGCTTGAATGCCGACAGCCTCAACGACCTGCAGGTGTGGAGCAACGCCCGGGGTGGTTACCTGCCCATTGAACAGGTGCTACTGGGTTTCAATACCGAGTGGGAAGACCCGCTGATCATGCGCCTGGACCGCAAGCGCACCCTCACCGTACAGGCCGACCCGGCGCTGCTCAGTGGCGAAACCGCGGCCCAGCTGTTCCAGCGCCTCAAGCCACAGATCGAAGCCATCGCCCTGCCCGAGGGTTACAGCCTGGAATGGGGCGGCGAGTACGAAAGCTCCCGCGACGCGAAGGCAGCGGTATTCGGCAGCCTGCCCCTGGGTTACCTGGTGATGTTTATGATCACCATCCTGCTGTTTGACTCGTTCAAACGCGCGGCGGTGATCTGGCTCACCGTCCCGCTGGCGATGATCGGCGTGACCCTGGGCTTTCTCATCACCGGCATCCCTTTCGGCTTTATGGCCCTACTCGGCCTGCTCAGCCTGAGCGGCATGCTGGTGAAGAATGGCATCGTTCTGGTGGATGAAATCCAACTGCAGCTGGCCAGCGGCAAGGATGCCCTGCAGGCCGTGGAAGAGGCTTCCATCAGCCGTGTACGGCCGGTGGCCATGGCCGCCCTGACCACCATCCTGGGCATGAGCCCGCTGCTCACCGATGCCTTCTTCCAAAGCATGGCGGTGGTGATCATGTTCGGCCTGGGCTTCGCCACCCTGCTGACCCTGGTGGTGCTGCCAGTGCTGTATTGCGTGTTCTACGGGATCAAGGAGCAGCGCAGGGCAGAGGCCTAAGACGCTCAAGCGCAGGCATTGCGGGTGGACAGCGCATGGCGTGTCCACCCGCGTCTAGGAGCCTGTCGGACTTGACACTGTTCTACTGCGGAAAAGCCCGACAGGCTCCTAGCGTCGACGCAACAACGCCACGAAAAACACCCCGCCAATCGCCGCCGTGGCGATGCCGATGGGCAGGTCCTGCGGCGCCAGCAAGGTGCGCGCGGCGACATCCACCCAGACCAGAAACAGCGCGCCAAGCAGCGCACTCACCGGCAGCAGACGACGGTGTTCGGCCCCCACCAGAAAGCGTGCGACATGCGGCAGGATCAGCCCGACAAAACCGATCGCGCCACTGAGCGACACCAGCACCCCGGTCAGCAGCGAAGCGCAAACAAACACCAACAGGCGCACCCGGCGTGGTTCCAGACCGAGGCTGACCGCGCTGTGTTCACCGGCCATCAGCGCATTCAGCGCCCGCGCCAACCCCAACAACAGCAGCACCGCCAGCGCCAGGCACAACGCCGGCAGCCACAGCAGTTCCCAGCGCGCCAGACCAAGGCCGCCGAGCATCCAGAAGATCACCGAACTGGCGGCGTGATGGTCGCCAAGAAACAGCAGCAGGTTGCTCGCCGCCATCATCACAAACGACACCGCCACCCCAGCCAGCAGCAGGCGATCACTCTCCAGCCGGCCACCGCGACTGGCAATCGCCAGCACCAGCAGCATGCTCACCAGCGCGCCGATAAAGGCCGCCAGCGGCAGGCTGAGCAGGCCGATAAATTCACCCAGATACAGCACCACAATCACCGCACCCAAAGCCGCGCCGGAGCTGACCCCGAGCAGATGCGGGTCGGCCAGAGGGTTGCGCGTCACCGCCTGCAGCGCCGTGCCGACCAGCGCCAGCCCGGCACCGACCAACGCACCGAGCACCACCCGTGGCGCGCGGATCAGCCAGACGATGCTGTCCTGGGCACTGCTCACGGCCTGCGTCGGCTGCAGATCAAACAGGCGTTGGCCGAGAATCTCCAACACCTGCGCCAACGGCACTGGCGCTGCGCCAAAGCCCAGGGAGGCGGCGCAGGACAGTGCCAGTGCCAAAGCCAGCAACAGCAGTAACAGGCGGTAAGCGTGTGGGCTGCGAATCATTGGCCGAACGCCTGCGGGTGCAGCGCGGCGGCCAGGGTTTCGATGGCGGCGGCGTTTTCCATACTCGGCGTGACGGCCAGGTACGGCAGCACCACAAAGCGCTGCTCACGGATCGCCGTCAGCCCCTGCAAGGCCGGGTGCTGCAGCAGGAAGTCACGTTTCTGCGCCGCACTGCGCTCGCCGTAATCGACGATCAGAATCACCTCGGGGTCGCTGCTGATCACCGCTTCCCAGCCGACCCGCACCCAGCTCGCGGCCAGCTCATCCATCACATTGCGCCCGCCAGCGGCTTCGATCAGCGCCTGCGGCATGGCCAGGCGGCCGGCGGTAAAGGGGCTTTCCTCGCCGCTGTCGTAGAGAAACACCCGTGGCGCCGGGCCGCTGTTCGCCAGGCGGGCGCGCACCACCGCCACCCGTTGCTGCATGCCCTGCACCAGCGCCTCGGCACTCGACTCAACGGCGAAGATGCGGCCAAGGTTGTGCAGGTCGTTGTAGACATCCTCCAGGCTGGCCACTCGGCGTGGCATGACATGGGCGCAGGACTCGCTCAGCTCGTACACCGGGATGCCGAAACGCGCCAGGCTCGCCGGGGTGACTTCACCACCCACACGCATGCCGTAGTTCCAGCCGGCAAAGAAGAAATCCGCCTCGGCGTTGAGCAGGTTTTCCAGCGACGGCTGCCGCGCGGCCAGCTCCGGCAAATCAGCCAGCTGCGCCATCAGCTCGGGGTTGGGGGTTTTCCAGGCGCTGATGCCGCTGTAACCGACCATCCGCGATTTCAGCCCGAGGGCCAGGAGCATGCCGGTCAGGTTGATGTCCTGACTGACTGCGCGCTGCGGCGGCTGCTCGATGGTCAGCTGACGGTCGCAGCTGGTGACGGTAACCGCCTGGGCGGACAGGGCAGCGCCCAACAATGGTAGGCACAGGGCGTAACGCAGAAAACTGTTCATGGATTGATCCAGGTAATACGCGGGTGCCCCGCGAGGGGATGAAGGTCGACCAGCGCCTGCACGCCATACACCTCGGCCAGCAGCGCTTCGGTCAGCACCTCGGCCGGTGTGCCGCTGGCCACCATGCGGCCGTGGTCGAGCACATACAGGCGGTCGCAGAAGGCCGCCGCCAGGTTGAGGTCATGGAAGCTGGCCAGGGTCGCCAGGCCGAGGGTTTTGATCAGCCGCAGCAGATCAAGCTGATAGCGCGGGTCAAGGTGATTGGTCGGCTCGTCGAGAATCAGCAGCGTCGGCTGCTGCACCAGCGCGCGGGCCAGCAGCACGCGCTGCTTCTCGCCGCCGGAGAGATAAGCGAAGGCCTGGCGCTTGTGCTCAGTCAAACCCACCCGCGCCAGCGCCTGCTCGATTAGGGCGAGATCGGCCTGGTCATCGCCATCAAACAGGCCCTTGTGCGGCGTGCGGCCCATGGCGGCGACTTCGGCCACAGTGAGGCCGAAGTCCTGGGGAAACTCCTGCAACACCACCGCCACCCGCTGCGCACACCAGCGCGGCGAACGGCTCCACAGCGCTTCGCCGTCCAGCTCGACACGGCCCTGATCGGGCCGCTGAAAGCGGTAGGCGCAGCGCAGCAGGCTAGTCTTGCCGCTGCCGTTGGGGCCGAGCAGACCGACCAGCTGGCCGTCTCCCACCGCTAGCTCGATGCCGTCGAGCAACACCTGCTCTCCATTGGGCGACCAGGCCAAGTCGCTGATCTGCAAGCGCGCCATCAGAAACGGTAATCGGCAGTGACGAACACCGAACGCGGCGCGCCCAGGTACCACTGCTGGCCATCGCTGCTGCCGGTGGTGGCGTACTGGCGGTCGAACAGGTTGTTCAGCTCTAGGCCCAAACGCACATCCGCCAGCACCTGCCAGCCGATAGTGGCATCGACCAGGGTGTAGCTCGGCACCTCCACATTGTTCGCCGTGTCGGCGTAGCGCGAATCGACATAACGCGCGCCGATACCGACCTGCACCTGCTCGCTCAGCGCCTTGCTCAGCCACAGGTTGGCGGTGCGCCGTGGCACGTTGGTGGGTCGATTGCCGCTGCGATCGCCACCGGCCTCCGTGAAGTCGTCGTACTCGGCGCGCACAAACGCGGCGTTGGCCGAGACCTGCCAATCCTGCCCCAGGGCCAGTTCCAAGGTGGCTTCCAGACCATCGGAAGACTGCTGGCCGATCTGCTCGGTCGGCGCGGTCGGGGTGGCGCGGCTGAGCAGCTTCTCCTTGACGATGTGGTAAGCGGCCAGCGTCCATTCGCCCTGGCCATTCCAGAACGCCTGCTTAAGGCCGATTTCGGTCTGCTTGGCCTCGCTCAGGTCGAACTGCTGCTGGCTCGGATTAAGCGTCAGCAGGTTGCTGACGCCCTCGGTGCTGGTGGCGTACTGGCCGTACAGCGACAGCTCGGGCGTGACCTCGAAGACCAACCCGACGCGCCAGTTGTCGCCCGTCAGGCTGCGGTCGGCGCTGCTGTCGGTCAGCAGGTTATCGCGCTGGATATGCACCTGATCACGGCGCACGCCGCTGACCAGCGACAGGCGCTCAGTCAGCTGGGTGCGGTTCTCGGCGAACAGCGAGAATTGCCGCGCCAGGTTGCGCTCACGCGGGCCATAACCCAGCGGGTCGGTGCTCTGGTACTGGCCGCCACTGGAGCCGGCAAGCGGCACTGTATCAGTGAAGCTGCTGGCGAAATCATGCTGGCGAGCGAAGTGAATGCGGTTGTAATCCACGCCCACCACGGTGCGGCTGTCGAGGCCGAACAGCGCGTGCTCCAGGGTGAAGGTCTGACGGTCGCCGACCTGCTCCTGGGTGTGCTTGATCTCGTAGAAATCGCTGCGTCTGACCTGGTCACCCGGCTGCCAGCGGTAGGACTCGGCATTGCGCCAGTAGCGCTGGGTTTTTATGTAGTACAGCTGGTTGCTGGCCGTCAGCGCGTCGTTGATGCGCCAGTCACTGACCAGTCGGGTGATCTGGTCGTTGTAACGAACTTCGGCGTTAGCGACGTTGTAGTTACGCTCGCGCAGGCTCTCGCGGTACTGGCCGGCGACCAGCGGTGTGCCTAGGTAACGCTGCGGGTCCTGATCGCCCTGATCATGGGACAGGGTGAAACTCAGCGCATCGCTGGCATCCCAGCGCAGGACCGCGCTGAGCGCCTGGCTCTGCGACTCGCCATCATCGACCCAGCCATTGCTGGCCTGTTGATTGAGGTTGAGGCGGTAGCTCAGCGTATCGGTCAGCGAGCCGCCACTGTCCAGCGCGGCCTGGCGACGGTCATCGCTGCCGTAGCCGAGGCGCAGCTGGTTGCTGATGGCGCCGGCAAAGGGCTTTTTCGGCACCACGTTGATTACCGCGCCGGTCGCGCCTTCACCGTAAAGCACCGACGCCGGGCCGCGCAGCACGTCAACGCGCTCCACCGACCAGGTGTCGACCGGGAAGGTCACGGTGCCTGCGCCGACGTACTGGCGGGTGCCGTCGTACAGCTGCATGGTCGCGCTGTGCCCGGTAAACCCGCGCGCCGACAGCGCGGTGCCGCCATTGCCGGGGCTGCCGATGCTGCTGATGCCAGGGGTGCGGGTGACCGCGTCCTGCACGCTGAGGTTGTTGCGCCCGCGCACCTGCGCGCCGCTCAGGCTGCTGGTGCTGGCCGGGGTTTGCAGGGCGCTCAGGCCCAGACGCGAACCGCTGCTGGTGGGCGTATGCAGATCGCTTGCACCCTCCGCAGCAGCCTTGGCCTGCACGGTCGTGGCCGGCAGATTGACTGGAGATTCGCCCGCCACAGCCGTACCGGCCAGGCACAGGGCAAGGGAAACAGAGAGTTGAGACAGGGGATAGCGCGCCATGATGCTTCCATCGCAAAAGGGATAGGCACGGCAATCCCGATGGAAACGCGCAACAGCAAAACACGGGCGCGCAGGCACCCACGATCGGCGTCAACGCCCGCCCACCGCGGGTTGCCAAACAGTTGGGAGTTGCCGCTGCATCATGGGCAGCGCACAACATCCCTAAGAATCAGGCCGGTCTCCGGGCTCGCGAGGGTCATGACGTCATCGCCTTCCCATGCACAAAGTGCACAGTGGCATCATGACAACGTCGCTCGCTTACCGTTGCGGGGGCAGCGTCGGACTAGCCCAAAGGGCGCACCGACTTCCCGTTTAACCTTACGCACGGCGGCGTAAGACACCTGAAACGGCGCGGATATGACCATCCGCGCCAGCACAAGTCAAGGCATCAGCTCGACAAGACCAGCCGCTCAAGGGCGAGGCTTTACATCTGTGGGAGGTGCGGGCGGCATCCCGCTTTAGCGGCAATTTGTGCGGGGCAAACAATGGCTGCAGCAAACGTAGGGTGGACAACGCGAAGCTTGTCCACCATGCATGGCGTAGCGACTCAGCCCTGATCAATCCGCAGCTCGGGCACCGGGCGACCCGCCACCAGCCGCTCATCGACCAGGCGGATCAGCTCGGCTTCATCACGCACGCGGAACCACTCACCGGCTGGATAAAGGCTGGCCGTCGGGCCCAGATCGCAGGGGAACTGGCACTGGCTGCGGGTGATATGCACCCCGCCCTCGCACTCCAGTTTACCGGCGGCCTTGAGCCGTTGGCGCAGGGATTTCCACAGGTCCAGCGCACCACGCCGGGTGCAGCGCGGGCCGTTGCACAACAGCAGGCGCTGGGCGTGGGGCGGAATCTGCGACCAGGCGTGATGCCCCGGCACAGCAGCCACACCGACGCAGGGCAGATGCAGCTCGGGGTGCTCGATCAGCGCGCAAGCGGCCTCCACTGGCAAGCCCTCGGCCTGGCCCATCGCACTGGCGACAAACAGCTGCTCGGGGTTGGCCTGCTGACTTAGCTCGCTACGCAGCCAATCGAGGTGCGGGCTGCTGCTCGCAGGCTCCAGATCGATCACCAGTAGCGGCCGCTCACACTCGGCCACGCGCTGCCAGAGCGGCGCATAGCCTGCGCTGGTGTCGACGATATCGGCCAGCGCCGCTTCCCCGCGCAACTCAACCAGACGACGGCGAAACAGCTCGGCAAACGAGCCCTCAGCCAGGTCCGGGCCGACAAACAGAATGCGGGCGTAGGGCGAAACGGGCGTGGTCATGGCAGCCTCCAAAGCGGGGCGGCAGTCTAGCAGGGGGTTAGGCGTAGGGTGGATGACGCTTCACCCATCCACCAACTGCAATGGTGGATGAAAACAGCGTCATCCACCCTACCTTGCTCGCTCTACAACTGCAGCACCTCGGCCAGCGCTTCGAGGCTGACAAACTCGCGCTCCACACTCGGTAAACTCGGCCGCCGTAAAAACAACACCGGTAAACCCAACTCCCGCGCCACCTGCAGTTTTGGCTCGGTGGACTGGCTGCCGCTGTTCTTGCTGATCAGCACATCAGTGCGCAAACGGGCGAATAGCGCGCGCTCCTCGTCCAGCGCGAACGGCCCCCGCGCGCCGATAATCTCGGCACGCGGCACGGCTTGCTGGGCCGTTAGGCAGCGGACGGTCCAGTGCTGATGCAGGGGAATCTCATGCAGATGCTCCAGCGGCTCGCGGCCGAGGGTGAATAGCGGACGGCGGAAATCCTTCAGGGCTTCGACCAAACCGGCCCAGTTATCCACTTCACGCCAGTCATCACCCTCGCCGGCCTGCCAGCCGGGGCGGCGCAGCGCCCAGCAGGCAATCCCGCTCAGCTCGGCGGCGCGGGCGGCATTGGCGCTGATCTGTGCGGCATAGGGGTGGGTCAGATCCAACAGCAGTTCGATGCCCTGCTCGCGGATATACCCCGCCAGCCCTTCGGCTCCACCAAAGCCGCCCACGCGCACCTGGCAGGGCAAGTCATCCGGCACCCGGCCCAGCCCGACCAGGCTGTAGATGGCTTCGGGACTTAAACGGCGGGCCAAACGCAGCGCCTCGGTGGTGCCGCCCAACAGCAGAATGCGCGGGCTCACAGCTTGCGCACCACCAGCAAGGTAATCGGCAAGGCGCTGCGCCAGGTGTCGAAACCGCCCAGGGGCTGTGCCTGGGCCACGCTGATGCGGGTCAGCTCGCCGCCCACCTGCTCGCGCCAGGCCACCAGCGCCGCTTCGCTTTGCAGGGTCACCGCATTGGCCACCAAACGCCCGCCCGGCTTGAGGCTGGCCCAGCACTGCTCCAGCACGCCAGGCACGGTGACGCCGCCACCGATAAAGATCACATCCGGCGCAGCCAAGCCGGCCAATGCCTCGGGCGCACGGCCGGCGACCAGTTGCAGCGCGGGCACGCCGAGGGCATCGCGGTTGTGCTGAATATGCGCCTGACGACCGGCATCAGCCTCAATCGCCAACGCCCGACAGCTGGGGTGCGCGCGCATCCATTCGATGCCAATGGAGCCGCAGCCGGCGCCGACATCCCAGAGCAGCTCGCCGGGTTGCGGGGCCAGGCGCGCCAGGGTGATTGCACGCACGTCGCGCTTGGTCAGCTGACCGTCGTGCAGATAGGCGTCATCCGGCAAACCTGGCGTCAGCGGCAGCAGTCGTGCATCGGTGCCAGCCACGCACTCGACCGCCAGCAGATTGAGATCGGCAACGCGCGGCAACGCCCAGTCACTGGCCAACCCGTCGATGCGCCGCTCCTGATTGCCGCCCAGATGCTCCAGCACGGTCAAACGGCTGGGGCCGAAACCGCGTGCACGCAGCAACTCAGCCACCGCTGCCGGGCTGTCGCCGTCGTTGCTCAGCAGCAGCAAGTGCGCGCCGGGGAAAATCTGCGCCTGCAGCGCCGCCAACGGCCGCGCCACCAGCGACAGCACCGTCACGTCCTGCAGTGGCCAACCCAGGCGAGCAGCAGCCAGTGAGACGGATGAGGGCGCAGAGAACACCCGCAATTCATCCGCCGGCAGCTGCCGCGCCAGGCTCGCACCCACGCCATAGAACAACGGGTCGCCGCTGGCCAGTACACACACCGGCATCCCGCGCCGCGCCATTACCGGCTCCAGGCTAAAGGGGCTGGGCCAGCGTTCGTGCTGCCCTGGCAGATCGCTGGGCAACAGCGCCAGCTGCCGTGGGCTGCCAACAATCCACTGCGCCTCGCCCAGCGCCTGGCGCGCTGCCTCACCCAGCCCGGCGTAACCGTCTTCACCAATGCCCACCAGGGTTAACCAGGCCGTCATACCCACTCCTCTGCCCCCGCCCGACAAGCTAGGGTGTCAGCGCATCAAACAAAGCGGGCATAATACAGTCTTCGTCGGTGCCCACCGCCATGGTGCGAGGGGCCTAAGAGGGAATCCGGAGCGATCTGCCAATCGTGACCGAGCTGCCCCCGCAACTGTAAACAGCGAGTCTGCCGCCACTGTGCCACTGGGAAACCGGGAAGGCCGCGCCAGATGATGACCTGTCAGCCAGGAGACCTGCCGACGACGCTAGTCGCGAGTGCCAACATCGGGCGGGGTGTACCGATGCCATGAAATCCCCTGTGGGCGGATTTCGCTGGTTCGGTCGCCGCGTCGTAGTAGCTGGTGAAACCGTTGCGCGACCATCAAGTCTTTGCCGATCTGCCCGCCCCACGCCCAAGCGCGTGCCCCGGCCTGCTGCGTATCGTGCAGGCGCTGGACGGTGGCATCTGCCGGATCAAGCTGGCCGGCGGCGTGCTTAGCAGCCAACAGGCACGGGCTATCGCTGAGGCGGCCGAGCGCTGCGCCAGCGGTGTGCTGGAGCTGACCAACCGCAGCAATTTGCAGATTCGTGGCGTACTGCCAGGCCAGCAAGACGAGTTGATCGAACGCCTGCTCGCCGCCGGCCTCGGCCCGAGCAACCCGGCCGCCGACGATGTGCGCAACCTGCTACTTAGCCCCGCAGCCGGCCTCGATCCGCAGGCCCTGCTCGACACCCGCCCGCTGGCCGCCGCGCTGCTCGACCTGTTGCAGAATACCCCGACGCTGCATGGGCTGTCGGCCAAATTTGCCATTCAGCTGGACGGCGGCGAAGCCCTGGCGATGCTCGAACACCCCCACGACATCTGGCTTAGCGCCCTACCGGGATCGCCGGCCCGACTGGTGTTTGGCCTGGCCGGCTGCCCTGGGGATAGGCCGCTGGGCGTGATCGACGTCGAGCAGACACCCGTATTCATCGAACAACTACTTAGGCTGTTTCTCGATCTGGCCGGCAACGAACACAGCCGTATGCGCCAGCTGCTTGCCGTGATGCCGCCCAGCCAACTGCTGCAACAACTGCAAACGCGCCTGCCCTTTGCCATACAAGCGCCGCCGAGCAATTGGCAACGCACTGCAACCAGCCAACGCGCGCCGATGGGCATTTATCCACAGCTGCAAAGCGGTCTGTGCATGGTTGCCGCAGGTGCGCCCCTGGGACGGATCGACGCCGCGCAACTGCGCGCCCTGGCCGATCTGGCTGAGCAGCAGGGCGATGCCAACCTGCGCCTGACGCCTTGGCAGGGCTTGCTGCTGCCGAATATCCCCGAGCAATCAGCAGACCGATTGCTGCACGCACTGACCGAACTCGGCCTGCTCACAGATGCGCAGGAACCACTTGGCCAGCTAATCGCCTGCACCGGCTCAACCGCCTGCGCCAAGGGCCTGGCCGACAGCAAAGCCGATGCCCTGCACCTGGCCGAGCGCCTGCGCGCCATCAGCGCCCGGCCGCAAGTACATCTAAGCGCCTGCCCGCGCTCCTGCGCCGCCGCGCACACGGCACCCTTTACCTTGCTGGCCAGCAGCGCCGGGTATTACCAGCTCTATCAACGCACGCCCAAGGCGGCCGGTTTCGGCCAGCTGCAGGCCAGCGCCATGACTATCGACGAGGCCGGCGACTGGTTCGCCGCCCACTGCGCAACAGGAAACAGCGATGCTTGAGTACATCCGCGACGGCCAGGAAATCTACCGCCAGTCCTTCGCCACCATCCGCGCCGAGGCTGATCTGTCGGCGATTCCGGCGGACCTGGAAAAGCTCGCCGTACGCGTCATCCACGCCTGCGGCATGGTCGATGTGGTGCAGGATTTGCGTTTCTCCCCTGGTGCCGGTGCTGCCGGCCGCGCAGCCCTGGCCAAGGGCGCAGCGATTCTCTGCGACGCGCGGATGGTCGCCGAAGGCATCACCCGCCCGCGCCTGGCCGCCAACAACCCGGTGATCTGCACCCTGCATAACGACGGCGTGATTGAGCAGGCCCGCGCAATCGGCAATACCCGCTCGGCCGTCGCATTGGAACATTGGCGCGAGCACCTGGAAGGCAGCGTAGTGGTGATCGGCAACGCTCCTACCGCGCTGTTCTATCTGCTGGAAATGCTCGACGCCGGCGCACCGAAACCGGCGCTGATTATCGGCATGCCGGTGGGTTTTATCGGCGCGGCGGAATCCAAGGACGCCCTCGCCGCAGACAGCCGTGGCGTGCCCTATGTGATCGTGCGTGGCCGCCGTGGCGGCAGCGCCATGGCGGTGGCGGCGGTCAACGCCCTGGCCACGGAGGTGGAATGATGACGGTACAAAAAGGCCGTCTGCTCGGCATCGGCGTCGGTCCCGGCGACCCCGAGCTGATCACCCTCAAGGCCCTGCGCCTGCTGCAATCGGCGGCGGTGGTCGGCTACTTCGTGGCCAAGGCTAAAGCCAACAAAGGCCATGGCGGCAACGCCTTCGGCATCATCGAGCAGCACCTCACCGACGCGCAGCAGCGCCTGCCGCTGGTCTACCCGGTGACCACGGAAAAGCTCGCCGCGCCGCTCAGCTATGAAGATGTGATCAGCGACTTCTACGACACCTGCGCGGTGCAGATCGCCGCCCGCCTGGATGCTGGCCACGATGTCGCGGTGATCTGCGAAGGCGACCCGTTCTTCTACGGCTCCTACATGTACCTGCACGACCGCCTGGCCGACCGTTACGAGGTGGAAGTGGTGCCCGGCGTGTGCTCCATGCTCGGCTGCGCCTCGGTGCTCGGCACCCCGCTGGTGTACCGCAACCAGAGCTTGAGCGTGCTCTCCGGTGTGCTGCCGGAAGATGAACTCAAGCAGCGCCTACGCGACGCCGAAGCCGCCGTGGTGATGAAGCTGGGGCGTAACTTCGAGAAAGTCCGCCGCGTGCTGCAAGAGCTGGGCATTGACGGCCGCGCCCACTACGTCGAACGCGCGACCATGGGCAACCAGCGCATCGTACCGTTGGATGAAGTGGAGCCGATGTCCTCGCCGTACTTCTCGATGATCGTGATTCCCGGCGAGAAATGGCGCGGTTAGCAGAAATGTAGGTTGGGTTGAGAAGCGCAGCGCCGAAGCCCAACAAAACGCCACCAACGCCTATGTTGGGCTTCGCTGCACTCAACACCAACCTACTCCGCCCGTACGCAGACCGTAGGGTGGATGACGCTTCACCCATCCACCAACCGCGATGGTGGATGAAAACAGCGTCATCCACCCTACCCACTGCCACAGAACAGATGGAACCGTCATGACCACCGCCCCCGCCATCATCATCCTCGGCCCCTCCGCACTGCCCTGCGCGCGGCGTATCCAAGCGCTTTATCCCCAGGCCGAGATCCACGGCCTGCACAGCCGAGTGGCGGACGTCGAGCGCACTTATGCAGACTTCGGCGACACCCTGCGCGCGCTCTACCGCGCCGGCACACCGCTGATTGTGTTGTGCGCCGCCGGCATCGTGATTCGCAGCCTGGCCGCCGTGCTCGGTGAGAAAGACAGCGAACCGCCAGTGCTGGCCGTGGCCGAAGATGGCAGCGCCGTGGTGCCGCTGCTTGGCGGCCTCGGTGGGGTCAACCGGATGGCGCGTGAGCTTGCCGCGCACCTGCAGGTCAGCGCGGCGATCACTACCAGCGGCGAACTGCGTTTCGGCACCTGCCTGCTGGAGCCGCCGGCTGGCTATGTGCTGGCCGACCTGGAACAGGGCAAAGGCTTTGTCAGCGACCTGCTCGGTGGCCAGCCGGTGCGGATCGAAGGCGATGCGCCCTGGCTGGCTCAGGCCAAACTGCCTGTAGCTGACAAAGCCGTACGGGTGATCCATATCAGCCCGCATAGCCGTGCGGCCAATACAGACGAACTGCTGATCCACCCACAACAGGTGGCCGTATGGGTCGAACGCGCCAGCGCCGAATTGCTTAGCGAGCTGCAACAGGCGCTGCACAGCAGCAACCTGGCTGGGCAAAGCCTGGCCTGCCTGCTGGCCGCGCCAGAGCTGATGGCCAATGCCGAACTGCACCACTTCGCCGCACAGCTCAAACTGCCGCTGCGCTTTATCGACGACGACACGCAACTGCCGCCGCTGCACAGCCAACACACCAACCTGCGCCTGCTGCTGGCCGCTGCGCCGATACACGCTGCGCAACTCGGCCGCCCCCGTGGTCGCCTGACGGTGATCGGCCTCGGCCCCGGTGCCGCCGAATTTATGGTGCCCGCTGCGCGCCAGGCGCTGGATGAAGCGCAAGACCTGCTCGGCTACGAAACCTATATCAAGATGGCCGGCCCACTGCGCCCGGAGCAGGTGCGCCACTGCACCGATAACCGCGAGGAAATGCAGCGCGCCCGCCATGCCTTTGAGCTGGCCGCCAGCGGTCGGCGCGTGGTGGTGGTGTCGTCCGGCGACCCCGGCGTATTTGCCATGGCCGCCGCCGTGCTGGAAGCGCTGCATGAATCGAGCGACGCCGAATGGCAGCGGGTCGACTTGCAGATATTCCCCGGCGTTTCCGCTGCCCTGGCCACCGCCGCCAAGGCTGGCGCACCGCTGGGCCACGACTTCTGCCTGATCTCCCTGTCGGACAACCTCAAGCCCTGGGCGATTATCGAAAAGCGCCTGGCCCATGCCGCCGCCGCCGACTTGGTGATGGCCTTCTACAACCCCATCTCCAAAGCCCGCCCCTGGCAGCTCGGCTCTGCCCTGGACATTGTCCGCCAGCAACGCACCCCGGAAACCCTCGTGGTGCTCGGCCGCGACATCGGCCGCCCCGGCGAAACCCTGCGCACCCTGACGCTGGGCGAACTCACCCCAGAGATGGTCGATATGCGCACCCTGGTAATAATCGGCTCCAGCCAAACCTGCCGCTTCCCCGCGCCGAGGGCGGCGAGTGGGTGTATACGCCGAGGAGTTATCCGCAGCTGTAGGATGGGTTGAGCTTGCGATACCCATCAGGGATTGTGGCTCTCAAAAAGCGATGCATTGTCGGCAGCTAATGATATAGCAGTGCTTAATCCCTACTGTGAGCTACTATAACTGGACATTATACATCTCCTTTCTGCTCACTTATTTTTACATAGTAACCAAAAGCCAATATCTATATTTCAGGTGGCGTATGCAGACATATCCATATAATTGGGAAAAAACACTTCGGGAATACATGTCTTCAAAGCGACCGGGAGCATTAGTAATAATTGGCGAGTGGGGGAGCGGTAAAACACATATCTACCATAATGAAATCGCTCCAATACTTGACCAACTAAAATTTAATAAATTATATGTATCCCTATATTCATACGGAGTAGCTCAAAAAAGCCTAGATGATTTTGTAATTGAAGAAATGGTAGGAATTCGGGATATTGATGACTCGGGAAAAGATAGTGCAAAAAATATTCTCACATCACTATTCTCAGAAATAACCTGTGATACCGGGAAAAGTGGTGTTATAAGCGCCGCAATAATAGCCCTTGGGGGCGCAGTTAAAAAGCGTGTAGTACAGGGACTTCAGGACTACGTTTTTTGTTTTGATGATATCGACAGGGTGCCTGAAGACCATAAATATAAGCTTTGGAGCGAAGTAAATTACTTCGTTGAGTTGAACAACCGGAAAGCCATAATATTAATTGATGAGAAGCAGCTTCCATCCAAGACCGTGTTTGACAGAAATTATGAAAAAAACGTTTGGAAGGCTATTAGGCTAGCTGTTCCACCAGAAAAAGCGCTCGAATACTCATTTAGTTTGCTAGACCGAGACTTTGCTGAGGATTTACGCATTGATGAAAGTCTTTTCCAAGAGGTAGCGCGTGCGCTTGATGTGAATAACATAAGGGCTATTCATATAGCGCTTGATTCAATTCGAAGCATACACGGAGAGCTCCAAGAACTCGGCGACGATATAGATCAGAAAGCAAAAAGTGCCTTATATCAATTTTTATTTTTAGCACGACTGATCGTTTATATTAATGGCCGCAGTGATACCTTGCTCAGAAATATGGCTGCCGGAATATCAAGCATCCGAGTTCATATTTATACTGCTAAATCATACGGAGGAAAAACAGAGGAAGATCTGAGTGATGAAGAGATTTTCATAGATACACTTCCAGAATTTTTATGTGATAGATATTCATTTGATTTTGCATACAACTATATCGACTCAGGACTTATTGAAATAGAAAAACTTAAGGACTTTCTACTTAACCGTTCAGATAGTGCAGACATACTACCCCCTGAAAACATTATTAGCTTCCTAGGTGAACGGCGTAATATTTCCGAAAATGAATATATCACTCGTTATGAAGATACTCTTGAATTTATTAGCAACCCAAAACCAGGCATATATAATTACTCCCAACTTGTCTCTGCAATAAACATATTATTTTTTGACCACTCCCATGGCGGAGTACCTCTTGATCAAAACCATATTGAAACCAAAATAATTTCCGGATTAACAATATTTATTAATGGTATTAAAACCAGAACTCATGCATTAGCTCCTGAAGACATTTATACATACCGCATAGATGAGTGCCCTGAAAAGATAAAAAAATTAATCGGGGAAATAATTTTTTCAAAAGATTATCTTACGAAAATTGATAGAATTAAATCTGAATTAGAAAGGTGGGAGAAAAATCCGCATATACTTATGAAATCAAGTAGCGAGTTTGACGTTCCTGTACTTGAGATTATAGGTAAAGAAAAAATTATGGGATTTTTAGTCTCATCTAATGGCGAAGACCTAATGAATCTCCATAGATTTATTGGTAAGAGATTTACCATGAAAGGATCTGTAAAGTTTACAGAAGAAGAAATATCTATTATTGAGATGATTCTTGGCTATTATAAAAATTACGCAAAATTTGGATTCAAGAAAGTTCAGTGTTCCGTTGGAATTCCTGTTCTGGAAGAAGCAGTTTTAAACGCGAAAGAATATGTAATAAAAAATTCTCTAAGTAAATATCTACATATATGAATTCACTAGCTTTCTACTGCTAGCCATTTCTACAATAAATTTATAACTCAACAGAAAGTGACACTTTTCATCACTTTCTGTTGAGTGGCTTCCGGTGTCGCTGGAAGCGTCGCGCTTTTCGTAACGGCCTCAGCTCGTGCCACTTCTACGCAGCAAATAGCTATCCATAATCCACCCATGCTGCTCACGCAGCTGCGCGCGGCGGCTGCGGATGGTCTCCGCGACCTCGCTTAGTGGCCCAGCGATCAGCACTTCATCCGGGGTGCCGATATACGCCCCCCAATAGATGTGCATGGGCTGGTCGACAAAGCGTTGATAGGTGTCCTGGGCGTCGAGCATCACCAGCACGCTGTCCACGCCCTCGGGAAAGCCACCTTCGGCCAGACGGCGCGCCGGGGTGATCTGGAAGGCCTGGCCGATGCTGTTAAAGCAGACCTTATGCTTGGCCGCCAGGGCTTGCAGGCTGGTGATGCCGGGGATCACTTCGTACGCAATCTGCTCGCTGCTGTTGGCCACGATCTGTTCGACGATACGCAGGGTGCTGTCGTACAGCGCCGGGTCGCCCCAGACCAGAAAAGCGCCGGTTTCGCCGTCGCGCAGCTGCTCGCGGATCATGCCCTCGAACACCTGCTGCTTATCCTGATTGAGATCCACCACGCTGCCGCGATAGTCCGGCACATCACGCACCCGTTCCGGGCAGTCGGCGCTGGCGAAGCGGTAGTCGCGGCCCTGGATAAAGCGCTCGCAGATGGTTTTGCGCAGGCCGATCAGGCTGTCCTTGGCGCTGCCCTTGTCCATCAGAAAGAACACGTCCGTGCGGTTCAGCGCGTTGATCGCCTGCACCGTCAGGTAGTCCGGGTCACCGGCACCGATGCCGATTATCAACAGGATTTTCATAAGGCTGTCTCCAGGCTGCCGGCTACAACCGGCAGCGAATCGATATGTCGGTAGTCGGCGCCCAGTTCGGCAGCCAATTGGCGCGCGCGGCCGAGGCGGATCGGCGCGCTTTCGATATCCACCAGCAGCGCCGGGCAGGCGCTCGGGGTTAACACCGGCCAGTCGCGCAGGCGGCCATCGGTGATGATCAGCAAACGCTGGCGCTCGGCCGGGTGCAGGCGCTGACGCCGCGCTTGCCAGTCGGCGGCCTGCTGCAAGGCATCAAACAGCGGTGTGCCGCCGCCTGCGCCCAACTCAGCCACCCACTGCTGCAACGCCTGGGAGGCTTTCTGCCCTTGCCACAGCCACTGCGCCTGACGGCCGGTGGCGTGCAAAACGGCCAGGCGCGCACGCTGGCGGCGGGCCTGCTCGAACACTTCACTGAGCAAGCCCTTGGCTTTGCTCAGCGCGCCATGGCGACGGGTCGAGGCCGAGGCATCGACGATTACCAGCCAGAGTTCGGACGGCCTGGCACTGCGGGGGCGTAAAAGCAGATCCTGCCGACTGCGTGGGCGGCCTTTAAGCAGGCTCGCAGACCAGTCGATACAACCCGCCGCGCCACTGCGACTGGCACCGTTACGACCACCGCCGAGTGTACCGGGAGCGGCCCGGGCATCCGCGCCTGGGGCTGTGCGCGGGCGGATGCCTAGGGCTTTTTTGCCCAGCGCGGCGGTTCACGCCGGGGGCCTGCGCTCTGCGCCTGGGCGGGTAATTCGCCCCACTGGCCTTCGCCTTGAGGCTGCTCGCTGGGTGCGCTATTGCTGGGCGAGGATTCGGGCTGAGGCTGTGGCGGCTGCGCCGCCGGCGGCGGAGTATGCCGGCGACGGTGACGCAGCACGAAATCTTCCACCGCATCGATATCAACAAGCTCGATGCGCTCAGCACTGCGCCAGGCGGCATGGGCGCGGGCGGCGCGCAGCCAGACCAAATCGGCACGCAAACCGTCGACGGCGGCGGCGAAGCAGCGCTGGCTGATCTGCTCCAAAGCGGCGTCATCCAGGGGTATCGCCGCAAGCCGGGCACGGGCACTTTGGCAGCGCTCGCGCAGCGCGTTCTGCTCACTCTGCCAGCACGCCAGAAATGCCTGGGGATCGGCATCGAACGCCAATCGACGGCGGACGATCTCGGCACGCTGGGCCGGTTGCGGCTGGGCATCCAGGGCCAGGTTAAGGCCGAAGCGGTCGAGCAGTTGCGGGCGCAGCTCGCCTTCCTCGGCGTTCATGGTGCCGATCAGCACAAAACGCGCGGCATGGCGATGGGAAATACCGTCGCGCTCAACGTGGTTTACCCCGCTGGCGGCGGCATCCAGCAGCAGGTCGACCAGGTGATCGGGCAGCAGGTTGACTTCATCGACATACAGCACGCCGCCATTGGCCTTGGCCAGTAAACCGGGGCTGAACTGCGCGCGGCCTTCGCCCAGGGCGGCGTCGAGATCGAGGGTGCCGACGATGCGCTCCTCGCTCGCGCCTAACGGCAGGGTGACAAAGCGTCCGCCATCGAGCAGATCGGCCAAACCACGGGCCAGGGTCGATTTGGCCATGCCGCGCGGCCCTTCGATCAGCACGCCGCCAATCGCCGGGTCGATGGCCGCAAGAGACAGCGCCAGTTTCAAGTCATCGGCGCCGACCACGGCGGCGAGGGGGAAATGGCTATCGGTCATGGCAGGCATCCGTAAGGGCGAAGAGCGGTGCGTAGGGTGGGTTAGCGACGCGAAACGCCGGACGGGAACCCGCATGCGACAGTGGCGCGCCGCGTAACCCACCAGACGATGGTATGCGTTGCGCCGATGGTGGGTTACGCCGCACCCCGAAAGGCGTGATGTTTGAAAATGGCGACAAGCGGCTAACCCACCCTACGGGATCAACGGGAACGCGTCGATTCATGCTTCCTCGCTGTCGATCAACATATTTTCCAGCGCTTCACGGTACTCCCCCGGCTCCTGCCAGAGGCCGCGTTGCTGGGCTTCGAGCAGGCGTTCGAGAATATCCTGCAGGGCGCCGGGGTTGTGTTGCTGGATAAAGTCGCGGGTGTCTTTGTCGAGCAAATAAGTATCGGTGAGCAGGGCGTACTGGTGGTCGTCGACCAGTTCGCTGGTGGCGTCGAAGGCGAACAGGTAGTCGATGGTCGCCGCCAGCTCGAACGCGCCCTTGTAGCCGTGGCGCTTCATGCCGTCGATCCACTTGGGGTTGGCGGCGCGGGCGCGTACCACCCGGTTGAGTTCTTCCTTGAGGGTGCGGATGCGTGGGTTATCGGGCTGGCTGTTGTCGCCGTGATAACTCGCCACCTTGGCCCCGCGCAGGGTTTCCACCGCCGCGAGCATGCCGCCCTGGAACTGGTAGTAGTCGTTGGAATCGAGGATGTCGTGCTCGCGGTTGTCCTGGTTGTGCAGCACCGCCTGCATCTGCTCCAGGCGCTCGGCGAACTGCGCGCGCGCCGGGGCGCCCTCGCTGTGGGCACCGTAGGCATAGCCGCCCCAGTTCAGGTACACCTCGGCGAGGTCTGCGCGGGTTTCCCAGAGGCGCTGGTCGATGGCGTTCTGCACGCCGGCACCATAGGCGCCCGGTTTGCTGCCGAACACCCGCCAGCCCGCCTGTTTACGCGCCTCAAATTCGTCCAGGCCACTGTCCTGCAGGGCCAGGGATTCGCGCCAGACCCGCGCCGACAGTGGGTTCATGTCTTCCGGCTCATCGAGGTCGACCACCGCCTGCACCGCCTCATCGAACAGGCGAATCAGGTTGCTAAAGGCATCGCGGAAGAAGCCGGACACGCGCAGGGTCACGTCTACACGCGGACGGCCCAGTTGCTCCAGGGGCATGATTTCAAAACGCTCGACGCGCTGGCTGCCGGCCTGCCACACCGGGCGCACGCCGAGCAGCGCCAGGGCTTGGGCCATGTCATCGCCGCCGGTGCGCATGGTCGCCGTGCCCCACATCGACAGGCCAAGCTGACGCAGATGGTCGCCGTGGTCCTGCAGATGCCGCTCCAGCAGCCGATCCGCCGCCTGCACGCCGATGCGCCAGGCAGTCGGCGTGGGCAGGTTGCGCACATCGACGGTAAAGAAGTTGCGCCCGGTGGGCAGCACATCCAGCCGGCCACGGCTGGGCGCGCCACTCGGCCCAGCGGGGACAAAGCGCCCATCCAGCGCCGCGAGCAGGCCGTGCATTTCTGCAGGGCCGCAGGCATCGAGCAGCGGCGCGACCTGATCACGCAGGCTGTGCAGCACCTGCTGGCTGGCGGCGCCCATGGCGGGCCGCGCGGCGTCCTCAATCAGTTGCAAGGCCAGTAATTCCAGGCGCTCGCGGCTGTCGCCTGTGGTCCGCCAGGCACTGTTATCCACAGCCTGCAACGCCGCCGGACGCGGCCCGCTCCAGGGCGCGGCCATGTCGCAGTCGAGCGGGTCGAAGGCCAACGCAAGATCGCTGGCCAGGGCGCGCAGCAGGCTGGCGTTGCCGCCCAGGCCATCGCCACGGGGAATACGCAGCAGCGCCAGCAGGGTGTCGCGGCGCAGGGTGCCAGCCGGTGATTCGCCGAACACATGCAGGCCATCGCGGATCTGCGACTCCTTGAGGTCACACAGGTAGGCGTCGAGTTGCGGCAGCCAACTGTTAGGGTCTTCGTTGAGCTGCAGGCCCAGTTCGCGGTCCAGGCTGGCTTCGCGCACCTTGAGCAGAATTTCGCCGCGCAGCTCGGCAGCGCGGCGCAGGTCGAGCTGGCTGGCGTCGTAATACTCATCGGCCAGGCGCTCGATATCGCGCAGCGGCCCGTAGCTTTCGGCACGGGTCAGCGGCGGCATCAGGTGGTCGATGATCACCGCCTGGGTACGCCGCTTGGCCTGGGCGCCTTCGCCGGGGTCGTTGACGATAAAGGGGTAGACGTTGGGCAGCGGGCCAAGAATCGCGCTCGGCCAGCACTGCTCGGACAGCCCCACGCTCTTGCCCGGCAGCCACTCCAGGTTGCCGTGCTTGCCGACGTGGATCACGGCATTCGCGGCAAATGCCGTACGAATCCAGCAATAAAACGCCAGGTAGCCGTGGGGCGGCACCAAGTCGGGGTCGTGATACACCGCCGCCGCATCGACCTGATAACCACGCGCCGGCTGAATGCCGACAAAGGTCAGGCCAAAGCGCAGGCCGGCGATCATCAGCCGGCCGCTACGGAACATCGGATCTTGCTCCGGGCTTCCCCAACGCGCCAGCACCGCCTGTTGGTTAACCTCAGGCAGGCTATGGAAAAACGCCAGGTAGTCGGCCAGAGTCAGGCTTTGCGCGCAGGGCCGCAGGTCGAGGTTATCAAGGTCGTTGGTCACCCCGCCCAGCAGCTGGTGGATAAGCGCCGTACCGCTCGCCGGCAGGTTATCCACAGGGTAGCCCTGGGCCTGCAGCGCCTTGAGGATATTCAGCGCCGCCGCCGGCGTATCCAGGCCCACACCATTACCGATGCGCCCGTCGCGGGTCGGGTAATTGGCGAGGATCAGGGCAATGCGCTTGTCAGCGTTGCTTTTGCGCGCCAGGGCCATCCAGTTGCGCGCCAGCGCGGCGACAAAATCCATCCCCGGCAGGTTTGGCTGATAACAGACCACATCGCTCTGGCTACGCTCGCTACGCCAGGCCAGGCCCTTGAAGCTGATCGGCTGGGTAATCAGCCGGCCATCCAGCTCGGGCAGCACGATATGCATGGCCAGATCGCGGGAACCCAGGCCCTGGGCACTGGCTTGCCACTGCTCGAGATTGTCCAGCGCGCAGATGGCCTGCAGCACCGGAATATCCCGGCGGAAGGGCCGTGCACTCGGTGCCTCCGGGTTGGACAGGGCAAAGGCGGTGGTGTTGATAATCAGCGCGCAGTCGGTCTCGTCCAGCCAGTCCTCGACCTGACTCAGGCAAGCGGCTTCCTTAAGGCTGGCCACGGCAATCGGCAGCGGATTAAGGCCTTGGGCCTGCAGGCGCTGGCAGAACACATCGATAAAGCCGGTGTTCGCCGCCTGCACTTGGGTGCGATAAAACAGCAGCGCCACCACCGGTGCAGCCGCTTGCCAATTAGCTTGCCAGTCAGCCAGCTCCGGGGTGGCATGCTGCGAGTGATACAGGCCAACGCGCGGCAACGGCTGCGGTTCGCCCCAGGCATAGTCTCGCTGCAGCCAGTGACTGGCGATGCAATTGAACAGCTGCCGAGCATTCTGCGCGCCGCCCTGGCGCAGGTACTGCCAGAGCCGCTCGCACTCAGCGGCCGGCACGTTGCTCAGGCCCATCAGCTCCGGGTCGGGATTGTCGCAGCCGGGCATCATCGCTACCCGCGCGCCACGCTCGGCCAACTCGACCAGCCGCTCGATGCCGTAGCGCCAGTAACTGACGCCGCCATGCACGGCAATCAGGATGACCTTGGCGTGCTGCAGCACCTGCTCGACATACAGATCCACCGAGGCGTGATTGCTCAGTTGCGCCGGGCTGGCCAGGCGCAGGCTGGGGTAGTCCGCCGGTAGCTGCCGCGCCACCTCGGCCAGCAGCGACAACTGCGAATCGCCGGTGCACAGAATCACCAGCTCGGCCGGGGTCTGGCCGAGGTCGGCGATGCTGTCAGCCGGGACCTGGCTGCCGGGTTGGGTGCGGAGTAGATGCATGATCGCTTTTCTCGTAGGAGGGGCTTTAGCCGCGAGCCGTATCGGGCCCAGTCGCGGCTAAAGCCCCTCCCACATTCCTATCAGGCCAACGCCGCCTGCAGCTCGGCCTCAATCACCGCCTGATCAAGCTGCTGGCCAATCACCACCAGGCGGGTGATACGCGGCTCATCGGCCTGCCAGGCGCGGTCGAAGTGTTTGTCGAAGCGCTGGCCGACGCCTTGCAGCAGCAGGCGCATAGGTTTGCCGGGAATCGCGGCAAAACCCTTGATGCGCAGAATGCCGTGTTTGCTGACCGCATCCTTCAGCGCTTGCAGCAAACGGGCTTCCTCGGCTTCCGGTAGTTCCACGTGGAACGAGGCGAATTCGTCGTGATCGTGGTCTTCATGGCCTTCCAGATCATGGTGAGTTTTGCGGCCCTCGATATGCAGCTCGGCCTCACAATTCAGACCCAGCAGCACATCCAGCGGCAGCTCGCCGCCACGGGCTTCGATGATTTTCACCGCCGGCGGCAGCTCCTCGGCCACTTCCGCGCGCACCGCAGCCAGCGCAGCGGCATCGAGCAAGTCGGCCTTATTGAGGATCACCAGGTCAGCGCTGGCCAATTGGTCGGCGAACAGCTCGTGCAGCGGCGATTCGTGGTCCAGATTCGGGTCGAGCTTGCGCTGCGCATCAACCTGCTCCGGGAAAGCCGCGAAGGTGCCGGCGGCCACCGCCGGGCTGTCGACCACAGTGATCACCGCGTCCACCGTGCAGGCGTTGCGAATTTCCGGCCAATTAAAGGCCTGCACCAGCGGCTTGGGCAGAGCCAGGCCGGAGGTTTCAATCAGGATATGGTCGAGGTCGCCGCGACGCGCCACCAGCTCGCGCATCACCGGGAAGAACTCTTCCTGCACGGTGCAGCACAGACAACCGTTGGCCAGCTCAAAGACACGGCCGTTGGCTTCTTCTTCGCTGCAACCGATGGAGCACTGCTTGAGCAGGTCGCCGTCGATACCCAGCTCGCCAAACTCGTTGACGATCACCGCGATACGCCGGCCACCGGCATGGGCCAGCAGGTGACGCAGCAACGTGGTTTTGCCGGCGCCGAGAAAGCCGGTAACGATGGTGACGGGAAGTTTGCCGAGGGTTTGCATGGCGAGTCCTGCATGACGTCGAAAGAAAGACGAGCAGGAGGCGGCACAGACATGACAGCCACGGGGCGTCAGCCAACACCACCGGATCACCCCGCCCGGTTGTCGAAAACGTGACGAGGCAGGTCTCCTGGCTCACGACCGGGCTGGCGTAGATGCGCCGGCTATGCCCTTCGCCTTCCCGCGCTGACGCAGTGGCTGTTGTGCTGCAGCGCTTGAGCGGCAGAACAACGCAAGGGGACGAGTCGTTTACAGTTGCGGGGGCAGCCAAGGCATCAACCTTGTTCCCTCTTAGCTTCATGGGTATGCCCACGAAGAACCTCGAACGCGACAAGGCTACGCAGGCCATGGCGGCCGGTCAATCGCGGTTGACCACTGCCGGCCGCCATGTTGAGCTACGCCGCCGCATTCACCGAGCGCTTTTAGATGATGATCTGCCCTGCCGATACTCGTCCCGCTGCCGCCACTCAAGTGGTCGCTGGGCTTGGTTGCCGTAGCGGCTGCAGCGTTGAAGATTTATCCACATTGCTGGTTCACGGCCTGCAGGCCCATGGCCTGACTGTGGATAACGTGGCCGGACTGGCCAGCATCGCGCACAAACGTGACGAGCCGGGACTGCTGGCTCTGGCTCAGCGCCTCGGCTTGCAGTTGAGCTGCTTTAGCGCCGAAGAACTGCTGCCCTATCAGTACCGCGTGCAAGGCTCGCCGCTCACCCTGGCCGCCACCGGCAGCCCTGCCGTCGCCGAACCCTGCGCCCTGGCCCTGGCTGAACGCCTGGGCGGCCAACCGGCCCGTCTGCTCGGCGAAAAAAAACGTAACGCCAGCGCCACCTGCGCCTTGGCGTCGATTGCACCCAAGGAATTGCCATGACCGTCTACTTTATCGGCGCCGGCCCCGGCGACCCCGAGCTGATCACCGTCAAAGGCCAGCGCCTGCTGCGCAGCTGCCCGGTGATTCTCTATGCCGGCTCACTGGTGCCGGCAGCAGTGCTCGAAGGCCACAGCGCTGAGTTGGTGATCAACACCGCCGAGCTGCACCTGGATGAAATCATCGAGCTGATCCGCCAGGCCCACGACCAAGGCCAGGATGTGGCCCGCGTACACTCCGGCGACCCGTCTTTGTATGGCGCAATTGGCGAGCAGATTCGCCACTTGCGCCGGCTGGGCATTGCCTTTGAGATCATTCCCGGCGTCACCGCCACCGCCGCCTGCGCCGCGCTACTGGAAAGCGAGCTGACCCTGCCTGAGGTATCGCAAACGCTGATACTCACCCGCTACGCGAGCAAGTCGAACATGCCCGAGGGCGAAGCACTGGGTGACCTGGCCCGCCACGGCGCAACCATGGCTATCCACCTGGGCGTGGTGCATCTGAACAAGATAGTCGCTGAATTGCTGCCGCATTACGGCGCGGATTGCCCGATTGCCGTGGTCCATCGCGCCAGCTGGCCGGATCAGGATTGGGTCAGCGGCACCCTGGCCACCATCGAGGAACAAGTACGCACCAAGGGCTTTCGCCGCACCGCGCTGATCCTTGTCGGTCGCGTGCTGCACGCCGAACAGTTCGCCGACTCGGCGCTGTACAACGCCGAGCATCGGCACCTGTTCAGATCGGCAGAAGACTGAGCTGCAGGCAGTCGGCCAAGCTTATCGGCGCAGTAAGCGCCGTGTGAGCAGCAGCAAATCATCCAGCGCCGGGACGCTGGCCAATAACACCAGCAGCAAGGCCAGCGGCACGGTAGCGATATAACCCAAGTGGTTGAAGCCCAGTGCGCCGATCACCCCACCGAGAAAGAAGTTCAGCGCCAAAAGACTGAGTGACCACAACCGCTGACGGTCGGCCATCACCCGAGCAATATCGGGACCGCACCTACGATTCCAATAGAACAGCTTGCCCAGCTCGATACCGATATCGGTGATGATTCCAGTGATATGGGTGGTGCGGATTTCAGCCCTGGAAAGCTTGGTGATCAGCGCGTTCTGCAGGCCCATGATGAAGCACAGCAGCATCACCGTCAGCGGTACAAACAAGCCGGTAATCTGTGCCAGCGACGCGCCAAGAAAACCAAAACACAGCAACAGTGCGGCTTCGAGCAACAATGGCAGGGCATATTCGCTATGCAGCTGGCGGCGGCGCGCGTAATTGATCATTACCGTTGAGCAGGCTGCACCTAACAGAAACGACAGCACACCACCAAGGCCACTCCACACCAGGCCATAAGCGCCCAGAACGATATTGTCGGCCATGGCCGAAACAATACCGGTCATGTGCGAGGTGTATTGCTGTACGGCAAGAAAGCCACCGGCATTGATCGCGCCAGCAACAAAGGCCAGGGCAAAGCCTAGATGCCGGTTGGCAGCCGTACTGCGAGTGCGGCCCGTCAGACTTCTCGCGTATTTAATGGGCATTGAATGACCCTGGTGTACAGCCTGTTAGAGATGAATCTCCGCACCTTTGATACCGAGTAGGCGTAACTCTTCAATCAACCCATTGAGGTCAGCGAAGGACTCCACCTGCTCCTGGTCATCGACCAGAAAGAAGCTGGTGCCCGCGCCTTTCTTCAACAGCACGATCCATTCCCGGGTGTTGGCCGGGTTGGCGATGATATGGGTATCAAAAACCACGCCCTGGGCCTGCTTGCTCTGTATATCTTCACGCCGCATCAGCTGGTTCCTGCTTACTCAACCGTTACACTCTTGGCCAGATTACGCGGCTGGTCAACGTCAGTGCCCTTGAGCACGGCAACGTAGTAGGACAGCAGCTGCAGCGGGATGGTGTAGAGGATCGGCGCCAGGGCGTCGTGGATATGCGGCATGTTCACCACGTGGGTGCCTTCGCCGTTGCTCATACCGGCCTGCTCGTCGGCAAACACCAGCAGCTCGCCGCCACGGGCGCGCACTTCCTGCAGGTTGGATTTGAGCTTTTCCAGCAGCTCGTTGTTCGGCGCAACGGTGACCACCGGCATATCGCTGTCGACCAGCGCCAACGGCCCGTGCTTAAGCTCGCCAGCTGGGTAGGCTTCGGCGTGGATATAGGAGATTTCTTTGAGCTTGAGCGCACCTTCCATCGCCACCGGGTACTGCGCGCCACGGCCGAGGAACAGGCTGTGGTGCTTCTCGGCGAACAGCTCGGAGACTTTCTCCACCACGCTGTCCATGGCCAGGGCTTCACCCAGGCGGGTTGGCAGGCGGCGCAGTTCGTCGACCAGCTCGGCTTCCAGGCCTTTATCCAGAGTGCCGCGCACCTGACCGAGGGACAGGGTCAGCAGCATCAGCGCAACCAGCTGGGTGGTGAAGGCCTTGGTCGAGGCCACGCCGATTTCCGGGCCGGCCTGGGTCAGCAGGGTCAGGTCGGATTCGCGCACCAGCGAGCTGATGCCGACGTTGCAGATGGCCAGACTAGCCAGGTAGCCGCCCTGACCGGGCGCATGTTCCTTGGCGTTGCGCAGCGCGGCCAGGGTGTCGGCGGTTTCGCCGGACTGGGAGATGCTGACAAACAGGGTGTCCGGCTGCACCACCACCTTGCGGTAGCGGAACTCGCTGGCCACTTCAATCTGGCAGGGAATCCCGGCCAGGCCTTCCAGCCAGTAACGGGCGACCATACCGGCGTGGTAGCTGGTGCCGCAGGCGACGATCTGCACGTTGCGTACCTTGGCAAACAGCTCGGCAGCCTGTGGGCCGAAGGCCTGGACCAGAACATGGTCGCTACCCAAACGACCTTCCAGGGTGCGCTGCACGACCTTGGGCTGCTCATGGATTTCCTTGAGCATAAAGTGGCGGTACTCGCCCTTGTCCGCAGCTTCCGCGCCTTCGTGGTATTGCACGCTCTCGCGCGTCACCGGCTGGCCGGAGGCGTCCCAGATCTGCACGCTGTCGCGCTGGATCTCGGCGATATCGCCTTCTTCCAGGTACATAAAGCGGTCGGTGACTTGGCGTAGGGCCAGTTGGTCGGACGCGAGGAAGTTCTCGCCCAGACCCAAGCCGACCACCAGCGGGCTACCGCTGCGTGCGGCGATAAGGCGATCCGGCTGCTTGGCGCTGATCACCGCCAGGCCGTAGGCACCGTGCAGTTGCTTGACTGCGTCTTTCAGTGCTGCGGTCAGGTCCGGTTGGGTTTTCAGCGTGTGATCGAGCAGGTGCACGATCACTTCAGTGTCGGTATCGGAGCTAAATACGTAACCCTGGTCCTTGAGCTGGGCACGCAATTCTTCGTGGTTCTCGATAATGCCGTTATGCACCACCGCCAGCGCCTGGCTGGGCTCTTTACCAGAAAAATGCGGGTGGGCATTGCGCTCGCTCGGCGCGCCGTGGGTGGCCCAGCGGGTGTGGGCGATGCCTAGACGGCCCGCTAGCGGTTCGGCGGTTAGCGCGCTTTCCAGCTCGCTGACCTTGCCGACGCGGCGGCGACGGTCGAGGTCGCCTTTATCTGTCAGCAACGCCACGCCGGCGCTGTCGTAACCGCGGTATTCCAGGCGCTTGAGGCCTTCAACCAGCACGGCGGTGATATTACGTTCGGCGACTGCGCCTACAATTCCACACATAGTCTTCTCCTTAAGTTTCAACAGCCGCACAGATCAGCTTGATGCCGCGCTCGGTCAATTGTTCACGGGCCTCAGGGCTGAGGCGTTCGTCGGTTATCAGGGTATGGATGCCGCTCCAGGGCAGCTCCAGGTTGGGAATCTTCCGACCGATTTTGTCGCTCTCGACCATCACCACCACTTCGCGGGCCACATCCGCCATCACCCGGCTAAGCCCAAGCAGTTCATTGAAGGTGGTGGTGCCACGGTTCAGGTCGATGCCATCGGCACCAATAAACAGCTGATCGAAATCGTAGGAGCGCAGCACCTGCTCGGCGACCTGGCCCTGGAACGACTCAGAATGCGGGTCCCAGGTGCCGCCGGTCATCAGCAACACTGGCTCATGCTCCAGTTCGCTGATGGCGCGTGCCACGTTCAACGAATTGGTCATCACCACCAGGCCGGGCTTGTGGCCGAGCTGCGGGATCATCGCTGCGGTGGTGGTGCCGCTGTCGATGATGATCCGCGCATGTTCGCGAATCCGCGCCACTCCGGCGCGGGCGATGGCCTGCTTGTACTGGGAGATCGGCTGGATATCGCTGATCAGCTCCTGCGGCATGGGCACTGCACCGCCGTAACGACGCAGCAGCAGGCCGCTTTTTTCCAAGGCCGCGAGGTCTTTGCGAATAGTCACTTCGGAGGTGGAAAACGCTTTCGACAATTCATCCACGCTCACCTCACCCTGCTCGGCGAGCAGGGCAAGAATGGTATGGCGACGTTGCAGAGTGTTGCGTTTCGACATGCTAAGTTTCGATTCGAAAGATAATGGCGCGAATCAAAACCTAAACGAAGTTATTCGTCAAGTGGTAATCGACGTAGGGTGGACATGCCGAAGGCTTGTCCACCCAGTGCGCTGTGACGGCGGAAAAGGCTGCGCCATGTCCGCCCTACTCGGCATCACTTCTTAACGGGGCGCTTCCAGCCTTCGATATTGCGCTGCTTGGCGCGGCCGACGGCCAGGGTGTTGTCCGGCACATCGCCGGTAATCACCGAACCCGCGCCGGTGGTGGCGCGGTCGCCCAGCGTCACCGGAGCCACAAGAGCGCTGTTGGAGCCGATAAACACGTCCTCACCCAGCACCGTCTTGAACTTGTTGGCGCCATCGTAATTGCAGGTGATGGTGCCGGCGCCGATATTGGTCCGCGCGCCAATCTCGGCATCGCCCAGGTAGCTCAGGTGCCCGGCCTTGGCGCCCTCGCCCAGCTTGGCGTTCTTCAGTTCAACGAAGTTACCCACATGGGCTTTGGCGCCCAGCACTGAACCCGGACGCAGACGCGCGAACGGACCGCAATCGGCGCCCTCGCCCATTTCGGCGCCCTCCAGATGGCTGTTGGCTTTGACGATGGCACCTTTGCGCAGAATCGAGTTCTTGATCACGCAGTTCGGGCCAATCTGCACACCATCCTCGATCACCACCTTGCCTTCGAGGATCACATTGACGTCGATGGTGACATCACGACCCACTGTGACTTCACCGCGCAGATCGAAGCGGGCCGGGTCGATCAGGGTCACGCCCTTTACCATCAGCCGGCGCGCGGCGCGGTATTGATAGTGGCGCTCCAACTGAGCGAGCTGGATACGGTCGTTGGCACCCAGCACTTCCAGCTCGTCGGCTGCCTGTTCGGTGGCAACCACCAGGCCATCGGCCACGGCCATGGCGATCACGTCGGTGAGGTAGTACTCGCCCTGGGCGTTGCTGTTGGACAGTCGGCCGAGCCAGTCGCCGAGTTTTTTCCCCGGTACGGCGAGGATGCCGGTGTTGCCTTCACTGATGAGGCGCTGATCAGCGCTGGCGTCCTTGTGCTCGACAATCGCTTTAACCACGCCGTTGTCATCGCGCACGATTCGGCCGTAGCCAGTCGGGTCATTCAAATTGACTGTGAGCAACCCCAGCTGCTGCTCGCTGACCTGTTGCAACAGGCGCTGCAGCGTCTCGACCTCAATTAACGGCACATCGCCATAGAGAATCAGCACGCGCTCGGCAGTCAGTCCCGGCAGCGCCTGGGCTACCGCATGGCCAGTGCCGAGCTGCTCGCTCTGCAGCACAAAGTTCAGGTCATCCGCCGCCAGTTGCTCACGCACCCGTTCCGCGCCATGGCCGATCACCACATGTATACCTTGCGGCTTGAGCTGGCGGGCGGTGTCTATCACATGGCCAAGCATGGCTTTGCCAGCAACCGGGTGCAGGACTTTCGGCAAGGCGGAACGCATACGAGTGCCTTGGCCGGCGGCGAGGATAACGATATCGAGCGACATAAGAGCGGATTCCAGGCAGACGAAGGCGGGCTAAATCCCTAGCCCGGCCAACTGAAAAGGTAAAAACAGCAGGCAAAGAAAAAGGGTAGCCAAGGCTACCCTTTTACTCGTTTGCGATGAAGCGTCGGAATTAACCGCCGAACTTCTTGCGCAACTGCTGGACGGTACGCAGCTGAGCTGCAACCTCAGCCAGGTGAGCGGCTGCGGAACCGTAGTCGAACTCCGCGCCTTTCTCGTGCAATGCCTTCTCAGCAGCCTTGAGAGCTTCCTGAGCGGCCGCTTCGTCGATGTCGGCAGCACGCTGCACGGTGTCGGCCAGGACCTTCACCATGTGCGGCTGGACTTCGAGGAAGCCGCCAGAGATGTAGAACACCTCAGCCTGGCCACCCAGCTTGATCAAGCGGATGGGACCTGGCTTGAGATCGGTCAACAGAGGCGCGTGGCCGGGTGCAATACCCAGGTCGCCCAAGTTGCCGTGTGCGATCACCATTTCCACCAGGCCGGAGAAGATTTCTCCCTCCGCACTGACGATATCGCAATGGACTGTCATGGCCATATCTAACCTCACGTGAGCGCCCGTTGCCGGGCGCACCGATTACAGCTTCTTGGCTTTTTCGACGGCTTCTTCGATACCGCCAACCATGTAGAACGCCTGCTCTGGCAGGTGGTCATAGTCGCCGTTAAGAATGCCGCTGAAACCAGCGATGGTGTCCTTCAGGGAAACGTACTTGCCCGGCGAACCGGTAAATACTTCTGCCACGAAGAACGGCTGGGACAGGAAGCGCTGAATCTTACGAGCACGGGATACCAGCAGCTTGTCTTCTTCAGACAGCTCGTCCATGCCGAGGATCGCGATGATGTCCTTCAGCTCTTTGTAACGCTGCAGCACGTACTGTACGCCGCGAGCGGTGTCGTAGTGCTCCTGGCCGATAACCAGCGGATCCAGCTGACGCGACGTCGAGTCGAGTGGATCGACCGCTGGGTAGATACCCAGGGAAGCGATGTCACGGGACAGTACGACGGTGGCGTCCAAGTGGGCGAAGGTGGTCGCCGGGCTTGGGTCAGTCAGGTCGTCCGCAGGTACGTATACGGCCTGGATCGAGGTGATCGAACCGGTCTTGGTCGACGTAATACGCTCTTGCAGAACGCCCATTTCTTCGGCCAGGGTCGGCTGATAGCCCACTGCAGAAGGCATACGGCCCAGCAGTGCGGATACTTCAGTACCGGCCAGGGTGTAACGGTAGATGTTGTCGACGAACAACAGTACGTCACGGCCTTCGTCACGGAATTTCTCGGCCATGGTCAGGCCGGTCAGTGCGACGCGCAGACGGTTGCCTGGTGGCTCGTTCATCTGACCGTAAACCAGGGCTACCTTGTCGAGAACGTTGGAGTCCTTCATCTCGTGGTAGAAGTCGTTACCCTCACGAGTACGCTCACCCACACCGGCGAACACGGAATAACCGCTGTGCTCGATGGCGATGTTACGGATCAGTTCCATCATGTTTACGGTCTTGCCTACACCGGCACCACCGAACAGACCTACTTTACCGCCCTTGGCGAACGGGCACACCAAGTCGATAACCTTGATGCCGGTTTCCAGCAGTTCGTTGGAGCTCGCCTGCTCAGCGTAGGAAGGTGCTGGGCGGTGAATGCCCCAACGCTCTTCTTCGCCAATCGGGCCGGCTTCGTCGATTGGGTTACCCAGTACGTCCATGATCCGGCCCAGGGTTTTCACCCCGACCGGAACCTGGATTACTGCACCGGTGCTGTCGACATTCAGGCCACGCTTGAGGCCTTCGGTCGAACCCATCGCAATGGTACGTACCACGCCGTCGCCCAGCTGCTGCTGAACTTCCAGGGTGGTTTCGGCGCCGACTACTTTCAGCGCTTCATAAATATTCGGCACTTGATCACGCGGAAATTCCACGTCGATAACGGCGCCGATGATTTGAACGATACGTCCGCTACTCATCTTTGGTTCCTCGAATATTTGAACCGTTCTTAAACCGCGGCAGCGCCGCCGACGATTTCCGAAATTTCCTGGGTGATCGCTGCCTGACGCGCCTTGTTGTAGACCAGTTGCAAACCACTGATCAGGTCACCGGCGTTGTCGGTAGCATTCTTCATCGCGATCATCCGGGCCGCTTGTTCGCACGCGTTGTTTTCCAACACGGACTGATACACCTGGGATTCGATAAAGCGAACCATCAGGCTATCAAGCAGCGACTGTGCATCAGGCTCGTAGAGGTAATCCCACAGCCCTTTCTGCACGCCTTCTTCTTCGGTCGCGGCCAGCGGCAGCAATTGCTGCACTTCCGGTTTCTGCGTCATGGTGTTGACGAACTTGTTCGACACCAGATACAGGCGATCAATTCGGCCGTCGCTATAGGCGTCGAGCATGACCTTAACACTGCCGATCAGGTCGTTGAGTGAAGGCTCTTCACCCAGCTTGCTGATGGCTGCAACCACATTACCGCCGTAGCTGCGGAAAAAGCTCGCGCCCTTGCCGCCCACAACACAGAAGTCTGCTTCGACCTTGGCTTCACGCCAGCCGGTCATACTTTTCAGCAGTGCCTTGAACAGGTTGATGTTCAAACCACCACACAGACCACGGTCACTCGATACCACGATGTAGCCGACGCGCTTAACTTCGCGCTCCACCATAAACGGGTGGCGGTATTCCGGATTGGCATGGGCCAAATGGCCAATAACCTGACGGATACGCTCGGCATAAGGACGACCAGAAGCCATGCGCGATTGAGCTCTGCGCATCTTGCTGACCGCCACTTTTTCCATGGCGCTGGTGATCTTCTGCGTGCTTTTGATGCTCGCGATCTTACTGCGAATCTCTTTTGCGCCTGCCATTTCACACCTTTTGGTTCAAGCAGGCGGGGGCATAAGCCCCCGCTGCGGTTACCAGGTTTGGGTGGCTTTAAACTTCTCGATACCGGCTTTGAGGCCAGAATCGATTTCGTCGTTGAAGTCACCCTTCTCGTTGATCTTCGCCATCAGAGCGGCGTGATCACGGTTGAAGTAGGCAAGCAGCGCCGCTTCGAAGGCACCTACCTTCTTCACGTCCACGTCGGTCAGAAAGCCACGCTCGGCGGCGTACAGCGATACCGACATTTGCGCGATGGACATCGGCTCGTACTGCTTCTGCTTCATCAGCTCGGTAACGCGCTGACCGTGCTCAAGCTGCTTACGGGTGGCTTCGTCCAGGTCAGAAGCAAACTGGGCGAATGCCGCCAGTTCACGGTACTGAGCCAGAGCGGTACGGATACCACCGGAGAGCTTCTTGATGATCTTGGTCTGTGCAGCACCACCGACGCGGGATACCGAAATACCGGCGTTAACTGCAGGACGGATGCCCGAGTTGAACATGGCCGATTCCAGGAAGATCTGACCGTCGGTGATCGAGATCACGTTGGTCGGAACGAACGCGGAAACGTCGCCCGCCTGGGTTTCGATGATCGGCAGCGCAGTCAGGGAACCGGTTTTGCCAGTCACAGCGCCATTGGTGAACTTCTCGACGTACTCTTCGGATACGCGCGATGCACGCTCCAGCAGACGGCTGTGGAGATAGAACACGTCGCCTGGGTAGGCTTCACGGCCTGGCGGACGGCGCAGCAGCAGGGAAATCTGGCGGTAAGCCACAGCCTGCTTGGACAGATCGTCATACACGATCAGCGCGTCTTCGCCGCGGTCGCGGAAATATTCGCCCATGGTGCAACCGGCGTACGGTGCGATGAACTGCAGCGCAGCGGATTCGGAAGCGGAAGCAGCAACGATGATGGTGTTAGCCAACGCGCCGTTTTCTTCCAGCTTGCGTACCACGTTGGCGATGGTCGATTGCTTCTGACCAATGGCAACGTAGACGCACTTAATGCCGCTGTTCTTCTGGTTGATGATGGCGTCGATGGCCAGAGCGGTCTTACCGATCTGACGGTCACCGATGATCAGCTCACGCTGGCCACGACCAACCGGAATCATGGCGTCAACCGACTTGTAACCGGTCTGCACCGGCTGGTCGACCGACTTACGCCAGATCACGCCCGGCGCAACCTTCTCAACCGCGTCGGTAGCGACGTTGTTCAGTGGGCCTTTGCCGTCAACCGGGTTACCCAGAGCATCAACAACGCGACCCAGCAGTTCCGGACCAACCGGAACTTCCAGGATACGGCCGGTGCACTTGGCGCTCATGCCTTCGGCGAGCGTGGTGTACGCGCCCAGTACCACTGCACCCACGGAGTCTTGCTCCAGGTTCAGGGCCATACCGAAAACGCCACCAGGGAATTCGATCATTTCGCCGTACATCACGTCGGCGAGGCCGTAAATACGCACGATACCGTCGGAAACGCTGACGATGGTGCCTTCATTACGGGCTTGTGCGGTCACATCCAGCGCGCCAATGCGCTGCTTGATGATTTCGCTAATTTCGGAAGGATTCAGTTGCTGCATGCCAGTTCCCTCAAATCAGGATTTCAACGCTTCGGCCAGCTTGTTCAATTTGCCGCGTACCGAACTGTCGATGACCAGGTCACCCGCGCGGATCAACAGGCCGCCAATAAGGGCAGCATTGACAACCGGCTTAGGTTGGACAGTTCGAGCAAGCCGCTTGGAAAGTGCGGCAGCCAGGGTTTGTAGTTGTTCCGCGCTGAGCTCGAAGGCTGTTTGCACCTCAACGTCGAGGGTGCTTTCAGCTTCAGCTTTCAAAACGGTGAATTGCTCAAGTATGACCGGAAGTAGCGACAGACGATCATTGCTGCTCAGGATGGCGAGGTAGCTGATGAACATGTCATCAACGTGGCCACTGCACACCTGAGTCAGCATGTTAACTTTCTGCTCGCTGGTCAGCGCTGGATTAGCCAGTTGCTGTGCTACTTCCGGGGTCTGCACGGCGGCAGCGGAAAAAGACAACATCGCCAACCAGGCATCAGCCTGACCGGCACCGCTGGCAAACTCAAAAGCGGCTTTGGCGTAAGGCCGGCCAAGCGTAATGGTATTGATCATCGCTTGCCTCGCTTAGAGTTGTGAGGCCAGTTTTGCGACCAAATCATTGTGTGCTGCGCCATCTATCGAAGACTCGAGAATCTTCTCGGCACCGGCAACGGCAAGAACCGCTACTTGAGCACGCAGTTGATCCTTGGCACGGTTCACTTCCAGATCGATTTCGGCTTTGGCACCGGCAATCAACTTCTCACCTTCGGTGCGAGCCTGGGTCTTGGCTTCTTCAACAATCGAATTAGCGGTTTTATTCGCACGGTCGATGATTGCGCTGGCCTGCTCTTTACTTTCACGCAGTAATTGAGCAGCGCGTTCCTGGGCAAGATGCAGATCACGCTCAGCGCGTCCTGCAGCATCCAGACCTTCGGCGATTTTCTTCTGGCGTTCTTGCATGGCGCTGGTCAGCGGCGGCCATACGAACTTCATGCAAAACCAGACGAAAATAGCGAAGGAAATCGTTTGACCGAACAGGGTCAGGTTTATGTTCACAGCGATTTACCTCGTGCTATCTCGTATGAGCGGTGTCAATTTCACAGCTATGGGGACCCACCGAGGCGAATCCCACATCACACTGGAAAGTGATTAAGCACCAGCAGCCGGAGCAACAACGAAGATCAGGTACATCGCGATACCAACACCGATCATCGGTACGGCGTCGAGCAGACCAGCCATCAGGAAGGTCTTGGTTTGCAGCATTGGACCCAGCTCAGGCTGACGCGCGGTGGATTCAAGCAGCTTGCCGCCCAGCAGGGCGAAACCGATACCAGTGCCCAGTGCACCCAGGCCGATCATGAGGGCAGCAGCGATATAGACGAGTTCCATAAATAAAGCTCCGGAGTTTCAAAAGTTAAGGTTTTTTGTTGAACAGGTTACTGGCATCAAGTTGCTATCAATGATGATCTTCGTGCGCAGCACTCAGATACACCACCGT
Organism: Pseudomonas sp. C7.1; assembly: GCF_056312395.1. Lineage (NCBI taxonomy): Bacteria > Pseudomonadati > Pseudomonadota > Gammaproteobacteria > Pseudomonadales > Pseudomonadaceae > Pseudomonas > Pseudomonas sp. C7.1. The sequence continues at coordinate 3,810,238 of NZ_JBWDTL010000003.1, forward strand.
CAGCACCATGAAAATAAAGGCCTGCAGCGGGATCACCAGAATGTGGAAGATCGCCCATGGCACGTTGAGCCCGAATTGCAGATAGAAGGGCAGCAGCGCGATCAGGATGAACACCACTTCGCCGGCATACATGTTGCCGAACAGACGCAGAGCCAAGCTCAAAGGCTTGGTCAGCAGGCCGATGATTTCGAGAAATAGGTTAAAGGGGATCAATGCCCAGTGATTGAACGGAGTAAACGACAGCTCCTTGGTAAAACCACCGATACCCTTGACCTTGATGCTGTAGAAAATGATCAGGATGAACACACCCAGGGCGATGCCGAAGGTGCCGTTTGGATCTGCGGTCGGAACGATCTTGAAGTACTCAAGACCCAGCGCATGAGCCAGGCCGGGGATGTAGTCAACCGGGATCCACTTCAGGCTGTTCATCAGCAGAACCCAGATGAAGATCGTCAAAGCCAGCGGAGCAACCAACGAGTTGCGGCCGTGGAAAGTGTCCTTGACGATGCCCTGGACGAATTCGATGCACATTTCTGCAACGTTCTGCAGGCCGCCCGGGATACCGGTGGTGGCCTTGGTAGCCGCCATACGGAAGAAGGCTAGGAAAATCAGGCCCATAAACACCGACCAACCCATGGTGTCTACGTGAACGGCCCAAAAGCCCATTTGCGCAACATCTTCAGGAGTCTGGGCCAAAATCCAGCCCTTCTCCGGATGTTCGCCATAGACCAGGTTTTGCAAGTGATGCTGGATGTACTCTGCCGGGGTGTTTGCCATAAACGCCTCAAACGCTCTAATGCTTCAGAAATTTTTTATCAGTAGTGGAGCACTGGCGGCTGCCGCCACAGCCAGCAGATAGCCGACGAACAACGCCGCGATATCCAGCTGCCTAATGCCCACAAACACCAGCGCAAACAGCACTGCTGTGAGAATCCATTTACCCATTGCCCCAGACCAGATGGACTGAACAATCTCTCTTGCCGAACGCGCGCCAAAAAAACGAAAGGCTTTATACGCAAAAAACGCATTCGGGAGCAGGGCAATCACGCCGCCCAATAAGGCCGAGTAACCTGCGGTTAACCCTTTGCCCAGAACAAAAAGCAGGGCAACCAGCAGGCAGATACTTGCCTGCGCAAGCAGAACAGGAAATCCGGGTTGCTGGATAAACGGCGTTTTATTGCGAATAGCCAAGCCAGCGACACCCCGATTCAAGCTGCAAAAATTAACCAACTTGAAGCATACAAAACAGCGCGGCGAGTATAGGTGCAGCTCTGTTGCCGATCAACCTGCTGTAGTGCCCAGGTTGGCAATACTACAGAAACAATTGTTTCAACGAATGTGGGCGAGTACACCCTGCAGCTCATCCAGCGAGCTGTAACTGATCACCAGCTGACCTTTGCCTTTCTGCCCATGCTTGATCTGCACCGGCGAGCCAAGGCGCTCAGCTAGACGCTGTTCCAAACGGGTGATATCCGGGTCGGCCTTGACCACCGTCGCCGGCTTCTCTTTGCTGTTCAGCCACTGGCGCACCAGTGCTTCGGTTTGCCGTACCGTGAGGCCGCGTGCGACAACATGTCGCGCCCCTTCAGTTTGCTGTTCTGCGGGTAGACCGAGCAAGGCACGGGCATGGCCCATTTCCAGATCGCCATGGGAGAGCAGAATCTTGATCTCTTCCGGCAGGGCAATCAGGCGCAGTAAGTTGCTGATGGTTACACGGGACTTGCCCACGGCATCGGCAACCTGTTGCTGGGTCAGCTGGAATTCCTGCTGCAGGCGCTGCAAGGCCATGGCTTCTTCGATGGGGTTGAGGTCTTCGCGCTGGATGTTCTCGATCAGCGCCATGGCGATGGCGGCTTCATCCGGCAGTTCGCGGACCATGGCAGGAATTTTGTCCAGGCCAGCTTGCTGGCTGGCACGCCAGCGGCGTTCACCGGCGACGATCTCGAAACGACCCTCGGCCAGCGGCCTTACCACGATCGGCTGCATCACGCCGTGGGCCTTGATCGACTGCGCAAGCTCTTCGAGGGCGGTGGCGTCCATGTCGCGGCGCGGCTGGTATTTGCCGCGCTGGATCAGGTCCAGCGGCACGTATTGCAGTTCACGGCTGTCGACGTGCGCGGCCTCTTCCTGCAAGGCGCTAACACTGGTACCGCCCAGCAGGGCATCGAGACCGCGTCCCAGTCCTCGTTTTTTCAAAGCCATGGGTATTTCCTTATGCGGTTGCAGTGTGGGCGCTGGCGCGCTGACGACGGACCAGTTCGCCGGCCAACGCCAGGTAGGCAATGGCACCACGGGATTGCTTGTCATACACCAGCGCCGGCATACCGAAGCTCGGTGCCTCGGCCAGGCGCACGTTACGCGGGATGACCACGTCGTAGAGCTGGTCAGGGAAGTGTTGCTTGAGCTGCGCCGACACATCGTTGGTCAGGCTGATGCGCGGGTCATACATGGTGCGCAGCAAGCCTTCGATCTTCAGCTTGGGATTCAATAGCTCGGCAATGCGCTGAATGCTGTTGACCAGGTCGCTCAAGCCCTCAAGCGCGTAGTACTCGCACTGCATGGGGATGATCACGCCATCAGCGGCGACCAGGGCGTTGATGGTCAGCATCGACAGCGCGGGAGGGCAGTCGATCAGGATGTAATCGTAATTCTCGCGGATCGGCGCCAGGGCATAGCGCAGGCGGCTTTCCTTCATTTTCATTTCCAGCAGAGAGACTTCGGCTGCTGTGAGGTCGCGGTTGGCCGGCAGCAGCTGGTAGCCGCCGTGCTCGGAGTACTGCATGGCCTCGACCAGGTTGCATTCGCCGATCAGCACATCGTAGATCGAGTGCTCCAGGCCATGCTTATCCACACCGCTGCCCATGGTCGCGTTGCCTTGGGGGTCAAGGTCGATCAGCAGCACACGGCGCTTGGTCGCCACCAGCGAGGCAGCCAGGTTGATGCAGGTGGTGGTTTTGCCCACGCCGCCTTTCTGGTTAGCGATTGCGAATACCTTAGCCATGCTGCGTTCCCCCTAAGCCGAGCGACGCAGTATCAGCAGATGGCGCTGACCTTGGCAACCGGGAACCTTGAGTACATGGGTGGCGCTGAGACGAAAGTCCGCCGGCAGGGCCTGTAGCTCATCGTCCGGGTGCACGCCTTTCATCGCAAGCCACTGGGTGTTGCCATCACCGAGATGGCGGGTCCAGTTGCTGAAATCTTCCAGCGAGCTGAACGCCCTTGAGCAGATGCCGTTGAACGGCACAGCCGGGGTGAATTCTTCAACCCGGCTGTGGATAACTTGCAGGTTGGTCAGTTTCAACTCCAGCTTAACCTGGGTCAGGAAGCGGGTTTTCTTGCCGTTGGAATCCAGCAGGGTGAACTGCCGCTCGGGAAACAGGATGGCCAGGGGAATACCCGGCATGCCGCCGCCGCTGCCAACGTCCAGCCAGTTATCCCCAGCCGCCGCGACAAAAGGCACCACGGACAGGCTGTCGAGCAGATGGCGCGAAACCATTTCATCCGGGTCGCGTACTGCGGTGAGGTTGTAGGCCTTGTTCCACTTGATCAGCAGAGCCAGGTAGGCCAGCAACTGTTCGTGCTGCTGCGCGCTGAGTTCGACACCCAGCTCAAGCGCGCCCTGGCTCAATTCTTCGGCGTGACGGGGGGTAACGGACATCAGGCGCTGTGCTCCAACTGCTGACCGGCAGTGCGCTTTTTCAAATGGATCAGCAACAGGGAAATCGCTGCCGGGGTGACGCCGGGAATCCGCGAGGCCTGGCCCAGGGTTTGCGGGCGGCTGTTGCCGAGCTTGTGCTGGATTTCCTTGGACAACCCGGAAATGCCTGCGTAGTCGATATCGAGCGGCAGCTTGGTGTCCTCGCTGGCGCGTAGGCGGGCGATTTCATCCTGCTGGCGGTCGATATAACCGGCGTACTTGGTCTTGATCTCCACCTGTTCGGCCACCTGCGGGTCCAGTACACCGCCGCCGGTGATGGTCACCAGGCCGGCGTAATCGATTTCCGGGCGCGCCAGCAGGTTAAGCAGGTTGTATTCGTGGGTCAGCGGCGTGCCGAAGTGGGCGGCAATCGCATCGCCTTGGGTGGTGCCTGGGCGTACCCAAGTACTTTTCAGACGCTGTTCTTCCTGCACGATTGCTTCGCGCTTGCTCTCGAAGGCCGCCCAGCGCACGTCATCGACCAGGCCCAGCTCGCGGCCTTTCTCGGTCAGGCGCAAGTCGGCGTTGTCTTCGCGCAGGATCAAGCGGTATTCGGCACGCGAAGTGAACATGCGGTACGGCTCTTGAGTACCCAGGGTAATCAGGTCGTCGACCAGCACGCCGATGTAAGCCTCATCGCGACGCGGGCACCAGCTGTCTTTGCCCTGAGCACGCAGCGCGGCGTTGCAACCAGCTAGCAAACCTTGCGCACCGGCTTCTTCGTAACCCGTGGTGCCGTTGATCTGCCCGGCGAAGAACAGCCCGGCGATCACCTTGGTTTCCAGGCTGTACTTGAGATCACGCGGGTCGAAGTAGTCGTACTCGATGGCGTAGCCAGGCCGCACGATATGCGCGTTCTCCATGCCACGAATACTGCGCACGATCTGCAATTGCACATCGAACGGCAGTGAGGTGGAGATGCCGTTTGGGTACAGCTCGTGAGTATTCAGGCCTTCGGGCTCGATAAATACCTGGTGGCTGTCCTTGTCGGCGAAGCGGTGGATCTTGTCTTCGATCGACGGGCAATAACGCGGGCCGACGCCTTCGATCACCCCGGAATACATCGGTGAACGATCGAGGTTGGCCGCGATGATTTCGTGGGTACGGGCGTTGGTGTGGGTAATCCAGCAGCTGACCTGGCGCGGTTGCTGTTCGGCGCGACCGAGGAACGACATCAGCGGCGTCGGCGTATCGCCCGGTTGTTCGGTCATCACCGAGAAATCCACCGAACGGCCATCGATACGTGGTGGTGTACCGGTTTTCAAACGGCCTACACGCAGGGGCAATTCACGCAAACGCTGTGCGAGGGCAATCGAGGGGGGATCGCCAGCGCGGCCGCCGGAGTAGTTCTGCAAGCCTATGTGGATAAGTCCACCGAGGAAGGTACCCGTGGTCAACACCACAGAGTCCGCGAGGAAACGCAGGCCCATCTGGGTGACAACGCCTTTGACTTCGCCATTTTCGACGATCAGGTCATCCGCTGCCTGCTGAAATATCCACAGGTTGGCCTGATTTTCCAAGGTTTCGCGAATCGCCGCTTTGTACAGCACACGATCAGCTTGAGCCCTAGTGGCGCGTACTGCTGGGCCCTTGCGGCTGTTCAGCACACGGAACTGGATACCACCTTTGTCGGTGGCTTCAGCCATGGCGCCGCCGAGGGCGTCGATTTCCTTGACCAGATGGCTCTTGCCGATCCCGCCAATCGCCGGGTTGCAGCTCATCTGCCCGAGTGTTTCCACGTTGTGGGTCAGCAGCAGGGTTTTTACCCCCATGCGTGCAGCTGCCAGCGCAGCCTCGGTACCGGCATGACCGCCGCCGATGACGATCACCTGAAAACGGGAAGGGAAATCCACCACGCACCTCGTGCCTGTTGAGAAATGGGGGGCTTTTTGGGTTGAAAAGCGGGAAAGGCGGCAAGTATAGGGATTTAGCCGGTGTGAAAGAAGCCTTTTGCACAAAAAATAGCCAGCTCGTTTGGGTTCTGTTTCGGTGTGTCGGTTAATAGAGAATAAAAGAGAGATTTTTTATAAAGCTTTGTTTATATGTTTATTACTTAGTAACAGCTTTTCTGTGGATAGATTGCTACAGGCCAATAGATTCAATGTGTACAGCGTTTTGAAAGTCTGTGCTGATCCTGCCATCTGCCTGTTCAGTTGCCGTACGCAAGCTGTGGATGAAACCGATGGTTATCCACAGGGCCTTTTATCCTCAGTTTTATCACCGGGTTATAGGCAGGGCTTAGGCCGGGTTTTCCACAGGGCTTAGGTGGATAAATAAGTAGTTTGACGTACGCATTTCGCCCAGGCGAAAGCCTGCCTGGATGGCATAAATGAGGTTTTAGATAGGGTCGCTACGTAGGATGGGTTAGGCGCAGGGAGGAAATTGCGGATGCAGCGCATGATTCGATGCGCCGTAACCCATCAGGAATGCGCCACATCATGATGGGTTACGCGACGCGGGAGGACTTGTGTTGCTCGCAGGTTAGGTGTCCTGCGTCGCTAACCCATCCTACTTGCCGATACAGAAGCTGGAGAAAATCCGCCCCAGCAGGTCATCAGAGCTGAACGCACCGGTGATTTCCCCCAGGGCTTGCTGAGCCATACGCAGGTCTTCAGCCAGTAGTTCGCCGGCACCGGCCTGGGTCAGTTGAGCATGACCATGCTCCAGATGGGTGGAGGCCTGCCGTAGTGCCTCCAGATGGCGCCTGCGTGCACTGAAGCTGCTCTCAGAGGTCTGTTCATAGCCCATGCAGGCTTTGAGGTGTTCGCGGAGCAGGTCCAGGCCCTCGGTGGATTTGGCCGATAGGCTGATGGTCACGTGGCCATCATTGCAGACTTCCAGCACCACCGACTCGCCAGACAGGTCGGCCTTGTTGCGAATCAGGGTGACCTTGGCCGGATCAGGGCGCTGGTCGAGAAACTCTGGCCACAGGGCAAAAGGGTCGTCGGCTTCGGGGGCTGTAGCATCCACCACGAGCAAAATGCGGTCGGCTTCACCAATGGCTTTCAGCGCACGCTCGACGCCGATGCGTTCGACTTGATCTTCGGTATCGCGCAGGCCGGCTGTGTCCACCACGTGCAACGGCATGCCATCGATGTGGATATGTTCGCGCAGCACGTCGCGAGTGGTGCCGGCGATCTCAGTGACGATGGCTGCCTCGCGACCGGCCAGGGCGTTGAGCAAGCTGGACTTACCCGCATTGGGGCGGCCGGCGATCACCACCGTCATGCCGTCACGCAGCAGGGCACCTTGGCCGGCCTCACGCAGTACACCGGCAAGGTCTGTGCGCACGCCATCAAGCAGGTTGAGTACGTGGCCATCGGCGAGAAAGTCGATTTCCTCCTCAGGGAAGTCGATGGCCGCCTCAACATAGATACGCAGGCTGATCAGGCGCTCGGTCAGGCCATGCACGCGCCGTGAGAACTCGCCCTGCAGCGAGCGCAAGGCATTGCGCGCGGCCTGCTCGGAGCTGGCTTCGATCAGGTCGGCAATCGCCTCGGCCTGGGCCAGGTCAAGTTTGTCATTGAGAAAGGCCCGCTCGCTGAATTCACCGGGGCGCGCCAGGCGTGCGCCGAGTTGTACACAGCGGCGCAGCAGCAAATCGAGCACCACCGGCCCGCCATGGCCCTGCAGTTCCAGCACATCCTCACCGGTAAAGGAGTTGGGTCCGGGGAAGTATAGGGCCAGGCCTTCATCCAGCACCTGCTGGGCGTCGGCGAAGAACGGCCCGTAGTGGGCGTAGCGCGGTTGCAACTCGCGTTGGCAGATCGCCTGCGCCAAGGTGCCGGCCAGCGGCCCGGATACACGCACGATACCCACGCCGCCTCGGCCTTGGGCGGTGGCGACGGCGGCAATGGTTTCAGCAACGGGTGGCATGCGCTTCTCCTGAATACGACATAGCAAAACGCCCCTGAAAAGGGGCGTTTGTTACAGCTTAGAAGTCGGGAGCCAGACAGGCTCCACTGCTAGGCGTCCGCGGCCTTGGCTGCGGCTTCGATCTTGCGGGTAATGTACCACTGCTGGGCGATGGACAAGACGTTGTTGACCACCCAGTACAGCACCAGACCCGCCGGGAACCAGAGGAAGAAGAAGGTGAAAATGATCGGCATCATTTTCAGCACCTTGGCTTGCATCGGGTCCGGCGGAGTCGGGTTGAGCTGCTGCTGGATAAACATGGTCGCGCCCATGATGATCGGCAGGATAAAGAACGGGTCTTTAATAGCCAGGTCAGTTATCCACAGCAGCCACGGCGCTTGGCGCATTTCTACCGATTCCAGCAGCACCCAGTAGAGCGCAAGGAATACTGGCATCTGCACCAGGATCGGCAAGCAGCCGCCCAGCGGGTTGATCTTCTCTTTCTTGTACAGCTCCATCATCGCCTGGGACATCTTCTGGCGATCATCACCGTGCTGCTCTTTCAGCTGAGCGAGTTTCGGTGCAACGGCACGCATGCGCGCCATGGATTTGTAGCTGGCAGCGGACAGCGGGAAGAAGATCAGCTTGATGACCATGGTCAGGAATATGATCGACCAGCCCCAGTTGCCCACCAGGTTGTGGATAACTTCCAGCAGCCAGAAGATCGGCTGAGCCAGGAACCACAGGATGCCGTAGTCGACAGTCAGCTCAAGACCTGGAGACAGGGTCTTCAGATGCCCTTGTAATTTCGGGCCGGCATACAGAACGGCACTTGTTTCGCCCTGAGCGCCGGCAGCAACCTGAATGGCCGGACCGGTAAAGCCGACAATGTAGTTGCCTTGGCTGTCTTTACGGGTCTGTACTTGGTTAGTGCTGTCTTTGCTTGGGATCCAGGCAGTGACGAAGTAATGCTGTAGCCAGGCAACCCAGCCTCCTTGAACGGTTTCTTTGAAGGCTTGTTTATCGATGTCTTTCATCGACACTTTTTTGTACGGCTCTTCGGTGGTCCACAGTGCGCCACCGAGGTAAGTCGCAGTGCCGGTTGCAGTGGTGGAGGACGGATCGTCACTGCCATCACGCTTGAGCTGGGCAAACATGTTGCCGCTCCAGGCTTGAGCGCTCTGGTTGTCGATCAGGTAACTGACGGTCACCTGATAGGACGAAGGATCAACGCAGCCGGGTTTCTTCTGCTGCTGCTCCTTGGCGGAACATTCAGCGTTCAGACCACGCTTGAAGGTGAAGCGCTTGATGTAGTTGACGCCGTCTTCACTGAGGGTAAGGTCAACCTGCAGCTGCTCCTGACCGTCTGCCAGCTCATAGCTTTTCTGCGCGCTGCTCCACAGGGCACGACCGCTGGATTTGTCCGGCGCGTTGCTGCCGATCAGACCGCTTTGTGCCAGGTAGGTACGCTCGCCACCGTTATCAAACAGCTGGAAGGGTACATCCGGACGATCCTGACGACGTGGATACTGCGGCAGACGCAGTTGCACTACATCACCACCACGTGGGTCGATGGCCAGATCCAGCACATCAGTCTTAACCCGAATCAGCTCATCGCCGGTAGCAGCAGGTGCAGCACTGATGGCGCTTGGCTCAACGGCAGTGGTGGCGCTCGGAATATCGTCGCTGCCAGCTGAAGTTGAGGGGGTGGCAGTGGTATCCGGCAAGCCGGGTACAGTGCTGCTGGTCGCGGCAATTTCTGTCGGCAGGGCAGCTTGACCGTAGTCCTGGTTCCACTGGAGAACCATCATATAGGACACGATTGCCAGGGCGACGATCAGGATCGAGCGTTGAATATCCATGATTATTCGGCCATCGAAGAGGAACGGGAGGTTTTGGCGCAGGGAACCGGGTCGTAGCCACCGGGATTCCACGGGTGACAGCGGCCAAGCCGACGCAGGGTCAGCCAGCCACCGCGCATGACGCCATGATGTTCAATGGCTTCAAGCGCGTAGCAAGAACAGCTTGGGTAGAAACGACAGTGGCTGGCCATCAAGGGGCTGATGGCGTAGCGGTAGAACTGGATAGGAAGCAAAACCAGTTTACGCATGGGGACTGTCGTTCACCCCAGGTGTTGCGACGGCTTCCGGGCTTGGCTTACTGCGTTCGAGGCGTTTCCAGAGTTTGCCAAACTGGCGAGCCAGTTCGACGTTCTCCAAATCACCAAGGCCTTTACGCGCAACCACCACGATGTCCCATCCCACCAGGTTGTCCTGATTGAGACGGAACGATTCGCGGATCTGGCGTTTCAGGCGATTGCGCTCAACTGAGAGCTTGACGCTCTTTTTGCCGATTACCAATCCCAGACGGGGGTGATCAAGCTCGTTGTTGCGCGCCAGCAGCAGGACATTTTTGCCCGGAGCTTTGCCGCTAGGGGAGTCGAAGACTGCCTTGAATTGCCGGGGGGTTAGCAGACGCTTTTCCCGACTGAAGTCTCGACTCACCACAAGACCGAAATTTAGACGGCGAGACGCTTACGGCCCTTGGCGCGGCGACGCGACAGGACAGCACGGCCGTTCTTGGTGGCCATACGAGCACGGAAACCGTGGGTGCGAGCGCGTTTGATAGTGCTGGGTTGGAAAGTACGTTTCATGAGGCGGTACCTGGGTGGTCGACTACGGGCCGGAATGGCCCCCGTTTTAAGAGACCGGCAATTCTAGAGAAACCCGAGGGTCAGGTCAATTTCCAACCAAGCTTTTCCTGCATAAAGAAATATAAAGAAGAGAATATTTAAAGATGTTTAGTAATGTTAGTAACTATTAGCTAGCCATCGATCTGTGCATAAGTGCTTGAAGGCCAATAGATTAGCGTTGTTCAGCCAAGGGTAAGTCTGTCGAAAAGGCGTGCTGCAGCTGTGTGGAAGCAGTCCACAAGCTGAGGATGGAATGCCATTTTACCCACAGCAGGGTTTTCCACCGGTTTTTACCCTGGGTTATCCCAGTACCTTGCGGGCGGTTATCCACAGCCTTTATCCACCATGCGTTATAAGCCCTCAATGCTAATAACACGTTGATTTTCCTTGCGCATAAGCACGCTTACATGTGGATAACTCAAGCCTCGGCGGCTACAATGGCGGCTGTTTTTTGCCTCGCGCCGTGCGATTTAGGGGATAGTCCGTGTCTGTGGAACTTTGGCAGCAGTGCGTCGAGCTTTTGCGCGATGAGTTGCCTGCTCAGCAATTCAACACCTGGATCCGTCCGCTGCAGGTCGAAGCCGAAGGCGACGAGCTTCGCGTCTATGCGCCGAACCGTTTTGTGCTCGATTGGGTCAACGATAAGTACCTCAGCCGCTTGCTTGAGTTGCTTAGCGAACGGACCAACGGTCTGGTCCCTGCGCTCTCCTTATTAATAGGCAGCAAACGCAGCGCCGCATCGCGTGCGGCGGCTGTCAGTACAGCAAACGCAGCGCCGCGTACGCCGGCACCCACTGCAGTTGTGCCAACAACAGCCAGCCCTGCACAAGCCGAACCCTCGCGGGCGAGCTTCGATCCCATGGCCGGTGCGGCCAGTCAGCAGGCGCCGGCACGCACTGAGCGCACGGTGCAGGTCGAAGGTGGTTTGAAGCACACCAGCTACCTGAATCGCACCTTTACCTTTGATAACTTCGTCGAAGGTAAATCCAACCAGCTGGCCCGCGCTGCTGCCTGGCAGGTGGCGGATAACCCCAAGCACGGTTACAACCCGCTGTTCCTTTATGGCGGCGTGGGCCTGGGTAAGACTCACTTGATGCATGCGGTGGGTAATCACCTGCTGGCGAAGAACCCAAATGCCAAGGTGGTGTACCTGCATTCCGAGCGTTTCGTTGCGGACATGGTTAAGGCTTTGCAGCTGAATGCGATCAACGAATTCAAGCGCTTCTACCGTTCGGTGGATGCGCTGCTGATCGATGATATTCAGTTTTTTGCCAAGAAAGAGCGCTCCCAGGAGGAGTTCTTCCACACCTTCAATGCCTTGCTTGAAGGTGGCCAGCAGGTGATTCTCACCAGCGACCGCTACCCGAAAGAAATCGAAGGGCTGGAAGAACGTCTTAAGTCGCGTTTCGGGTGGGGACTGACGGTAGCCGTCGAACCGCCTGAGCTGGAAACTCGTGTGGCGATTCTGATGAAGAAGGCCGATCAGGCCAAAGTCGACCTGCCCCACGATGCTGCCTTTTTTATTGCTCAGCGCATCCGCTCCAATGTGCGTGAGCTGGAAGGCGCCTTGAAGCGGGTGATTGCTCACTCGCACTTCATGGGCCGGGACATTACCATCGAGCTAATCCGCGAATCGCTCAAGGACCTGTTGGCCCTGCAGGACAAGCTGGTCAGCATCGACAATATCCAGCGCACCGTGGCCGAGTACTACAAGATCAAGATTTCTGATCTGCTCTCCAAGCGCCGCTCGCGTTCGGTCGCGCGGCCCCGTCAGGTGGCCATGGCCTTGTCGAAAGAGCTGACCAACCACAGCCTGCCGGAAATTGGTGATGCCTTCGGCGGGCGCGATCACACAACGGTATTGCATGCATGCCGTAAGATTGCTGAACTTAAGGAATCCGACGCGGACATCCGCGAGGACTATAAGAATTTGCTGCGTACGCTGACAACTTAGACCAGCTAAAGTCGGCTTTAAGCAGGTTCTAAATACGCAACTCCACTAGGGCAAGGGACTAGACCATGCATTTCACCATTCAACGCGAAGCCTTGTTGAAACCTCTGCAACTGGTCGCCGGCGTCGTGGAACGCCGTCAGACCTTGCCGGTGCTCTCTAACGTGCTGCTGGTGGTTGAAGGCCAGCAGCTGTCGCTGACCGGTACCGACCTGGAAGTCGAGCTGGTGGGTCGTGTCACTCTGGAAGAGCCTGCGCAACCCGGTGAGATCACCGTACCGGCGCGCAAGCTGATGGACATCTGCAAAAGCCTGCCGGCTGATGCGCTGATCGATATTCGCATCGACGAGCAGAAGCTGCTGGTCAAGGCCGGCCGCAGCCGCTTCAGCCTGTCCACCCTGCCCGCCAATGATTTCCCGACTGTTGAGGAAGGCCCAGGTTCGCTGACCTTCAACCTGGTGCAAAGCAAACTGCGCCGTCTGATCGAACGTACCAGCTTTGCCATGGCTCAGCAGGACGTACGTTACTACCTCAACGGCATGCTCATCGAAGTGCAGACCGGCGTGCTTCGCGCTGTCGCCACCGACGGTCACCGTCTAGCCATGTGCTCCATGGCCGCTGATATTGAGCAGGTCGAGCGTCATCAGGTCATCGTGCCGCGCAAGGGTATTCTCGAACTGGCGCGTCTGCTCACCGAACAGGACGGCAGCGTCAGCATCGTTCTTGGCCAACACCATATCCGCGCGACTACTGGCGAGTTCACCTTCACCTCGAAACTGGTCGACGGTAAATTTCCTGACTACGAGCGCGTATTGCCGCGTGGTGGTGACAAGTTGGTGGTGGCAGATCGTCAGGGCCTGCGTGAAGCCTTTAGCCGTACTGCGATTCTCTCCAACGAAAAATACCGTGGTATTCGTTTGCAACTGGAATCCGGTCTGCTGAAAATTCAGGCCAACAACCCAGAGCAGGAAGAGGCCGAAGAGGAGATCGCGGTTGACTACAACGGCAGTGCGCTGGAAATCGGTTTTAACGTCAGCTACCTGCTCGACGTGCTGAGCGTGATGACCACCGACCAGGTGCGTCTGATTCTCTCCGATGCCAACAGCAGTGCCCTGGTGCAGGAAGCCGATAACGACGATTCTTCCTATGTTGTTATGCCGATGCGTCTGTAACCGCTGAATGTCCCTTACTCGCTTTACCGTCACCGCGGTGCGTAACCTGCACCCGGTGACCCTCTCCCCCTCCCCGCGTATCAATATCCTTTCCGGCGACAATGGCAGCGGCAAAACCAGCCTGCTTGAAGCCATTCATCTGCTGGGTCTGGCGCGCTCCTTTCGCAGCACTCGACTGCTTCCGGTTATTCAATACGATCAGCTCGCCTGCACGATTTTCGGTCAGGTGCAGATGTCTGATGGTCGGCAAAGCAATCTGGGTATTTCGCGGGATCGCCAGGGCGAGTTTCAGATCCGCATCGACGGGCAGAATGCGCGCAGTGCCGCACAGCTTGCTGAAACCTTGCCGCTGCAGCTGATCAATCCGGACAGTTTCCGTCTGCTCGAGGGTTCGCCGAAAATCCGCAGGCAGTTTCTCGATTGGGGAGTGTTCCACGTGGAACCTCGCTTTCTGCCCGCCTGGCAGCGCCTGCAGAAGGCCCTGCGTCAGCGGAACTCATGGCTACGGCATGGTACACTTGACGCCGCTTCGCAGGCGGCCTGGGACCGAGAATTGTGCCTGGCCGGCGATGAAATTGACGGTTATCGGCGTGCCTATATCCAGGCCCTGAAACCGGTTTTCGAACGCACCCTGAATGAGCTGGTTGAGCTGCAAGGTTTGACCCTCAGTTACTACCGTGGTTGGGATAAAGAGCGTGAGCTCAATACAGTGCTTGCCTCTACCCTCTCCCGCGATCAGCAATTGGGCCATACCCAGGCAGGTCCGCAACGTGCCGATTTAAGGCTACGTTTGGGGGCGCACAATGCCGCCGAGATACTCTCGCGCGGCCAGCAAAAATTAGTTGTATGTGCCCTGCGCATTGCACAGGGCCATTTAGTCAATCAGGCCAAGCACGGTCAATGTATCTATCTGGTGGATGACCTGCCGTCAGAACTGGATGAGCAGCACCGCCGTGCGTTGTGCCGATTGTTGGAAGACTTGCACTGCCAGGTGTTTATCACCTGTGTAGACCATGAATTGTTGAGGGAAGGCTGGCGCACGGATACGCCAGTTGCCATGTTCCACGTGGAACATGGTGGCATTACCCAGACCCACGACCACCGGGAGTGAAGGCATGAGCGAAAACCAAACGTACGACTCCAATAACATTAAGGTCCTCAAGGGCTTGGATGCCGTACGCAAGCGGCCTGGCATGTACATCGGCGATACAGACGATGGAAGCGGTCTGCACCACATGGTATTCGAGGTGGTCGATAACTCGATCGACGAGGCCCTAGCCGGTCATTGCAGCGATATCACCATCACCATTCACCCGGATGAGTCCGTTAGCGTAAGCGATAACGGTCGTGGCATTCCGGTGGATATACACAAGGAAGAAGGTGTATCTGCCGCCGAAGTGATCATGACTGTGCTGCACGCCGGCGGTAAGTTCGATGACAACTCTTACAAGGTCTCCGGTGGTTTGCACGGTGTTGGTGTTTCGGTGGTAAACGCCCTCTCCGAGCAGCTGTTGCTCACTGTGCGCCGCAGTGGCCATATCTGGGAGCAGACCTACGTGCATGGTGTTCCGCAAGAGCCCATGCGCATCGTTGGTGACTCAGAAACTACCGGTACCCAGATCCACTTCAAGCCTTCCGCAGACACCTTCGCCAATATCCATTTCAGCTGGGATATTCTGGCCAAGCGTTTGCGTGAGTTGTCGTTTCTCAACTCCGGTGTAGGCATTTATCTCAAGGATGAGCGCACAGGCAAGGAAGAGTTGTTCAAGTATGAAGGTGGTTTGCGTGCCTTCGTCGAATACCTCAACGTCAACAAAACTGCGGTCAACCAGGTGTTCCACTTCACCATCCAACGTGAAGACGGTATTGGCGTAGAAGTAGCCCTGCAGTGGAACGACAGCTTTAACGAGAACCTGTTGTGCTTCACCAACAATATTCCACAGCGCGACGGAGGCACCCACCTGGCGGGCTTCCGTTCGGCTTTGACGCGCAACCTGAACACCTACATCGAGCAGGAAGGTCTGGCCAAGAAACACAAGATCGCCACCACCGGTGACGATGCACGTGAGGGCCTGACCGCGATCATTTCGGTAAAAGTACCGGACCCTAAGTTCAGCTCGCAGACCAAAGACAAGCTGGTTTCCAGCGAAGTAAAAACTGCGGTCGAACAGGAAATGGGCAAGCACTTCTCCGACTTCCTGCTGGAAAACCCCAACGAAGCCAAAGCCGTCGTCGGCAAAATGATCGACGCCGCCCGTGCTCGTGAGGCGGCGCGTAAAGCCCGTGAAATGACCCGCCGTAAAGGTGCGTTAGATATCGCCGGGCTGCCGGGCAAACTGGCCGACTGCCAGGAGAAAGACCCTGCCCTTTCCGAACTCTACATCGTGGAAGGGGACTCTGCGGGCGGTTCTGCCAAGCAGGGCCGTAACCGCAAGACCCAGGCCATCCTGCCGCTCAAGGGCAAGATCCTCAACGTCGAGAAAGCCCGTTTCGACAAGATGATTTCCTCCCAGGAAGTCGGCACCCTGATCACCGCCCTGGGCTGTGGTATCGGCCGCGATGAGTACAACATCGACAAACTGCGCTACCACAACATCATCATCATGACCGACGCCGACGTCGACGGCTCGCACATCCGAACCCTGCTGCTGACCTTCTTCTTCCGTCAGCTGCCGGAGTTGGTCGAGCGCGGCTACATCTATATCGCCCAGCCGCCGCTGTACAAGGTCAAAAAGGGCAAGCAGGAGCAGTACATCAAGGACGACGAGGCCATGGATGAATACATGACCCAGTCGGCCCTGGAAGACGCCAGCCTGCACGTAAACGAAAGCGCGCCAGGTTTGTCTGGCGCGGCGCTGGAAACCCTGGTCAACGATTACCGTCTGGTGATGAAGACCCTCAACCGTTTGTCGCGCCTCTACCCGCTGGAACTCACCGAGCACTTCGTTTACATCCCGCGCGTGGAAGTCGAGCAGTTGGCCGATAAAGAGGCCATGCAACAATGGCTCGGTCTGCTCGATGGCCGTCTCAAAGGTATGGAGAAGTCCGGTCTGATCTACAAGACCAGTCTGCACGAAGATCAGGAGCGTCACCTCTGGCTGCCGCAGGTGGAACTGGTTTCCCATGGGGTCTCCAGCTACATCATCTTCAACCGCGACTTCTTCGCCAGTAACGACTACAAGACCGTTACCACCCTCGGTGATCAGCTCAACAGCCTGCTCGAAGAAGGTGCCTACGTGCAGCGCGGCGAGCGCAAGAAGGCTGTAACTACCTTCAAGGATGCGCTGGCCTGGCTGATGGCGGAAAGCACCAAGCGTCACAGCATCCAGCGTTATAAAGGTCTCGGCGAGATGAACCCGGATCAACTCTGGGAAACCACCATGGACCCAGAAGTGCGCCGTATGCTTAAGGTGCGTATCGAAGACGCGATCGCTGCCGATCAGATCTTCAACACCCTGATGGGCGACGCTGTAGAACCGCGTAGGGACTTTATTGAGACCAACGCACTGGCGGTGTCTAACTTGGATTTCTAAGGTTGTTGTCGAGGGGCAGGTTAATTGGCATGATTTAACGAGTTATTGTCATGACAATTTCTGTCACTACCCCGGTCTAGCGCCGGGGTTTTTCTTTATGGGTCAGTACTTTAGATACAGCCTAGTAGTGACCAGTAAGCAGCTTATGTAGTGAAGCTACAGGGAGAACTCGAAAAATCTCGCTTTCGAGGGTGCAAATTCTGGGAGATTTTTTGAGCTAGTGACGCGCGGCAATTTAAGCCGATCAAAACAGCGTCGCCCATCAGCCTTCAAAAATCATGATGGGTAGTCGGGTGCGACTCGCTTGCGGCTTCATCAAAACGAACCGCATGCTGTGCCAACCTGCCAACCTGCCAACCTGCCAACCTGCCAACCTGCCAACCTGCTGGAGGTGGCTAAAGTTATTTGCCCATTCCGCCAAAGTTAAGCGGTTCGGCCAAAGTAATTTGCCAGTAGCTTGAAACTAAAAGCCCCTGCTGACGCAAGTCCGCAGGGGCTTTTTGCTTAGCCTGAAGTCGCTACTGGCTGGTGTTCCAGTTGGCCAAGAAAGCTTCAGTCAGGCGGTGCTTGGTCTTGAACTCCTCAACGATCCCGGCAGATTTCATCTTGCTGAAGGTTGAGTTCATCGAGGCTTTGTTAGCTTTGTTTCCTGGTATGCGCCTGGTTCTCAATGCATCAATAACCCATTGGCTACGAATGCGTGGCCGTTGATCGTTCAACATGTCCACAACCAAGAACGTCATGTAGCCCTTGCTGATGCCCCATTTTTTGGCAAACGCGTCGGGTAGATCTTTGGTCTGCTGGGCAGTGATGTCCAAACCAAACCATGCGACGTAGTCATCAGCATTGAACTCAGTGCCTTCGTGCAGCAGCTTCGCTACTTTGGCTTTCAGGCCATCATTGAGCGCAGGGTGAGTGGCTTGCTGTATCGCACGCTCAAGATCGCCCCCTGCTTGCTTCAATAGGCCGGGCTGTAGGCCATCCAGCAATGAAGTCCAAAGCGCATACAAGTCTGCAAAAGCAGACCAGCCCTGCTCGATAACGCCTGGAAATTTGTATCGAAGATCACCCACTCGACGATCTTCGGCTGGGAGGGAACTCATGCCGACCAAGGTAGCCCGAGCGCCATCCACTAGGATGTTGAGCGGGGTTATGTTCCGATGGGTGAACCCCAGTCTGTGTAGATAGCCAAGCCCCGCGAGTAATTGCTCCAGCCAGTGCCGGAACTCCTCGGCACTGATAGACGCTTGGTCAAACAGCGTCTCACCACTCGCCCATGCTCGACTGATGAAGTAAGCATCGCTGTTAGGGATTCGAGCAAGATCGAATACCCGCTCCAATGCGGGATGATAAATCTGAGCGAGCCGATGATATTGATCAGCCACAAGCTCCCAAACTTCATCTGCATCGTCGTAAATCTGAACCGCGCAATCGAAGCGTCCAGCGACATGACGAGATCGCCAGATGCTTGAGAAAGCATCCTCATCGACCTGCTCGACCAATTCATAACGATTGTCGAGAACTGCTCCTGGCTCAGCCTCAAAAGGAGCGCCTGATGGCGCAAGTGCAGTTGAAGCTCGCTCGCTCATAAGGTTCGCTATCAACTGTGATAGGCGCTCTGAGGTCTCCTGCCCTTCTGCATCATTGCTTCCGGAGATTTCCAAATGAAGCGTGTCGACCAAGGGCTTAAACAGCGAGGAGATGAGGTCGATATCGTCGCCAGCGCTATGGTTGTTCAGGACATCGATAAAGCAAACCTCACCCGCATCAGTGAGATAGATTGAATTCACGGAAACCCTGCCCAGGGTGGCGCCACGGCGATGGATACCTTGAATCGCTGTTAAGGCAGAAATAAGCGTCGATCTGGCTGATTCCTCGGAATGCTTCGAGAGATCAACCAGCGAGAGCGGTTTACCTTTGGGCATGCTGATTGGCAGAACCATCAGCTCACCATCATCAATCAGCGGCGCGCTATAGGTCACGCCGGTTAAGCCAGCCAGCTCTTGCAGTAACCGAAACTCGTCACGCAATTGCGCTTGCAGTTGTTCGCGCCGCTCCTGGCTCTCGCAATTGGGGCGGTTCACGATTTTCAGCATCCACTTGGAGTTCCAGTTCTCCAGGCGATATTCAGCCATCCATAGCTCAAGGCCATTCTGATCCAGCAGGCACTGTGTTTTTTGGTACTGCTGGAATCTATTGTTTTCGGCTATCTGCTGACGCAATTGCCCAAGAGTGGCGAGGACAAGTTCACGCTGAGCATCGATCAACTCGTAGGCTTTGGTAGCGGTCAGCCCCTCAGCACTGGTTAACGCCTTGATGATCCCGTTTGGTGTCCACACTTGTTGAGAAGGCTCATCTTTAATGAGCGAGATGCTATGACCTTTGTCGCCGGTCACAAGTACCACACCCTGACACCACGGCGCATACAAGCCGATTCCAGCTCGGTTACGATACGGCCTGCGAGCACACGGGCGTTCTGGTTGGCCTTGCGCAAAGCTTTATCAACAGGGCGACCATCCAATAGCCAGACGTCCTTGCCCGCCTCTAGCGTGCCGCTGTAGCCCTTCACGTCGATCAAATACACGCCCCAGTCACCGACAACAACTGCATCGATTTCCATTGCCTGACCGGTTTCTGTCAGCAGTTCGATATTGGTTAGCAGCCAATAGTGATCTGGAAGGGCGTTTTTCAGCAGAGAAAATGCCCACTCTTCTGCGGCGTTGACTGCTTTGGCGAAGGGGACATGCGTTGCCATGACTTACTCCTTGTCCTTACTACCAAAACCATCCGGTAAAATGGCCAGTGAATTTTATGAGAGAGCTGCTGTGAAACTGCTGAATGAATCGCCCCTAGTTTTTGTAGACACACCTATAGCTCATCAGGGAATACCGGTTCCACTGGCAGCGGCTTACTGATCAGACGTGCATTCCTGAGCGCTTGGGTTTCTTTAAACTCTTGAGCCTCAATGTCACTAAAGAATGTTGAATCTGGGGCTAGTACTTGAACTGCAAGCTCCACCTCATCCAAGGAAACGCGAAAGAACTATTTTCTTGTATTCGCAGTGTTAACACGACTGCTGTGGAATCTACTGTGCAGCGCCCTCTCTAAGGAAGGGGCGTCCTCACTGAAAATCATTGCGTGTGTGTCGAACAAAAACGGGACACTAGCCGTACCCAGTTCACGAACCCGATCTGCTGGATCGAGCCTTCTGGTTAAGCCAATTTTCACGACACCATCACCAAACGATCCCACGTTAGAAATAACGTAAACCCAGCCTGATCTAGTCATTTCAGCCATTGACTGTGCTCTCACCACAACCTCGGTCACTTGAGACAGTCTTTTTTCCAATACCTGTATCTTGGACTGGAAAAGCTCCAGCTCTATACCCGTTTGCTTGGTGGCCTCCAACCTCGCTGCCTCCAACAGCTCCGCGTACTTCTCTTGCTCTTCTTCGGCTTGTTCAAGATCTTCGCGCAGTTTTTCTTCTTCTTTCTTGGCCCGTAGCAACTCAGATTTTTCCTCGCGCTCGCTTTTCTGCTTGCACTTGTACTCGTGTGTGGCCCTTAGCTCCTCAACCTTCAGCGAATAGTATTCGTCCGTAATAATTATCTGGTTTACCGAGGTTAATTTGTCGATGGCTTCTCTGGATTGCTCAATACGACTAAGCATTGTTTCAATGTTGTTCCAGCGTACCTTGGCGATTGCAGCATCAGACTCTCCATTAAATGCCCTGAGAGCAATTCTGATTTGCTTGCTAGTCATTACCCTACCTTGCGCCATGCTATTATTTAGCCGCCAAGGAGTATTGCAAACAACAGCCAACTTATTTCTTAAAATCTCTTTCTGACGAGACTTGATTTCAGAGATTCGTTCCCTGTACTGGCTGCTTTCATCAAAATTAAATAAGGGCTCATAAAGCCCCGACTCTATAAAGCCAAGAGAGTTCCGTAGACTTACGACTTCTGCACCTAATGCATCGTAGATTGTTTTTTTAGCCCGATAGGCGTTTCTTAATCGCTGCATGCGCTGTTCAAAAAGAGCTTCTTCTGTTTGCCAATCATCAACAGCCTGATTGTGCAATGCTACCTCGCTTTGCAGCCTTTCTTCCCTATTGGCAAGATCCTTCAACTGGCTTTCCAGTATTAGAGCAGCTGCGTCAGCAGAGAATTTTGCGCTCTTGGCTCTATCAAGTGCCTGTTTGAGAATGTGGTTACTCTGAACTTTTACCTCCGCAAGAATCGAGTCCCGCTCAGTGCTTGCGTTCAAATCCATAAAGTCAGACCTAGACTTAGCAGCACTAATAACCTGAGATTGAACTGATATCGCTTCAATGAGTATCAGTTCAGCTTTGTTATTAGCCTTGGCAATTATCTGATCACAAGACTCAAGTAGCGCCTTAGCTGTTGCCGCTGACCGAAAACTGACCCAGTAGAGGCTGTTCTGCCGACTGAAAACTGACCCAGGTGTTCAACTGCTTCTGCTCAATTTCTGAGCAGGAGAACACAGGGTGATCAGTATGGAAATGATGGGCAAAATTCGCCGGATGTATTTTCGCGACAAGCTGTCGCTGCATGAGATAACCAAGCGCACCGGGTTGGCGCGCAACACCATTCGCAAATGGGTCAGAGCACCCGAGGCGAAGCAGCCGGCGTACCAGCGCCGGGCGGTATTCAACAAGCTCAGTGCTTTTCACGCCACGCTGGAGCAGGCGCTGAAGGCCGACTCGCTGCGTTCCAAGCAACAGCGGCGCAGTGCCAAGGCGCTGTTGGCGCAAATCAAGGCCGAGGGGTACGACGGTGGCTACAGCCAGCTCACCGCGTTTATCCGTGCCTGGCGCGGGGAGCAGGGCAAGGCGTTGCACGCCTTTGTGCCGCTGACCTTTGCGCTGGGCGAGGCGTTTCAGTTCGACTGGAGCGAAGAGGGTTTGCTGATCGGCGGCATTTACCGGCGTATGCAGGTGGCGCACCTGAAGCTCTGCGCCAGCCGTGCATTCTGGCTGGTGGCTTATCCGAGCCAAGGCCACGAGATGTTGTTCGACGCGCATACGCGCTCGTTCAGCGCCTTGGGCGGCGTGCCGCGCCGGGGTATTTACGACAACATGAAGACGGCCGTCGACAAGGTCAATAAGGGCAAAGGCCGCACGGTGAATGCGCGTTTCGCGGTGATGTGTGCGCACTACCTGTTCGACCCGGACTTCTGCAACGTCGCCTCGGGCTGGGAAAAGGGCATCGTCGAGAAGAACGTGCAAGACAGCCGGCGACGCATCTGGCTCGACGCCCAGGACGGCCAATTTCACTCCTTCGAAGAACTCAATGCCTGGCTCGGCCAGCGCTGCCGCGCACTCTGGAGCGAGCTGGCGCACCCGCAGTACGGCGGGCTCAGTGTGGCCGAGGTGCTGGAGTTGGAGCGGGCCGAAATGATGCCCATGCCCACGGCCTTCGACGGTTACGTCGAGCGTGCGGCGCGGGTTTCCAGTACCTGCCTGGTCAGCGTGGGGCGCAACCGCTACTCGGTGCCCTGTGAGCGCGCCGGCCGGTGGGTCAGCAGCCGCCTGTATCCGACCCGGATTGAGGTGGTGGCCGATGACCTGTTGATTGCCAGCCATGCGCGTTTACTGGATCGCGACCAGGTCAGCTATGACTGGCAGCACTACATCCCGCTGATTGAGCGCAAGCCCGGCGCGCTGCGCAACGGCGCGCCCTTTGCCGATCTGCCAGCGCCGCTGCGTCGGCTCAGGCACGGCCTGGGGCGGCATGCCGGCGGTGACCGGATCATGGCGCAAGTCCTGGCCGCCGTACCGGTCGCCGGGCTCGATGCGGTGCTGGTGGCTGTTGAGCTGGTGCTTGAGAGCGGCAGCCTGAGCGCCGAACACATCCTCAATGTCGTGGCGCGGCTGACATCGAGCGAACCGCCGCCCACCGTCGAAACCCACTTGCCGCTCAAGGAAGCCCCCGTCGCCAACACGGCGCGCTACGACCTCCTGCGTAGCCATGCCGAGGAAATCGGTCATGCGTGATCTTATGGCTGAACTCAAGGAACTGCGCCTGCACGGCATGGCCACTGCCTGGGCGGAGTTGATCGCCCAGGGCGAGTCGGCAACGGCGTCCTCCAGATGGTTGCTCGAACACCTGCTGCAACAGGAGCACACAGATCGCGCCATGCGCTCGGTGAGCCACCAGATGAACATGGCCAAGCTGCCGATGCACCGCGATCTGGCCGGCTTCGACTTCAGCTCCTCCAGCGCCGACGCACGCCTGATCAAAGAGCTGGCCAGCCTGGCCTTTACCGACACCGCCCAGAACCTGGTGCTGATCGGCGGACCGGGCACCGGCAAGACCCACCTGGCCACCGCGCTGGCCGTGTCCGGCATCACCCTGCACGGCAAGCGCGTGCGCTTCTACTCCACGGTTGACCTAGTCAATCTGCTGGAGCGCGAGAAGCACGACGGCAAGGCCGGGCGCATCGCCCAGGCACTGCTGCGCATGGATCTGATCATCCTCGACGAGCTAGGGTATCTGCCCTTCAGCCAGGCCGGTGGTGCTCTGCTGTTTCACCTGCTGTCCAAGCTGTACGAACACACCAGCGTGGTGATCACCACCAACCTGAGCTTCGCCGAATGGTCGAGTGTGTTCGGCGACGCCAAGATGACCACAGCCCTGCTGGATCGGCTGACCCACCACTGCCACATCGTCGAAACGGGCAACGAGTCCTACCGCTTGCAACACAGCAGCTTGGCGGCCCAGGCGAAGATCAAAGCACGCGAACGAAAACCTAAGGGCGACCAGCGGCCGGAGGACGACGAGCCGTTCTGAGCATGTCGAGAGGGTGACCTGCTGCATGACTGCATGTGGCAGGTCTTAAACAACTGAACTGGGCTATCGACGGAGGGGGGATTAAGAGCAGCTGCGCTGATAGACTTATCCACAGTTGCTGATGCAGAAATCAGCAATCCGCCCTGGGTCAAATTTCAATCGGCAGGGTGGGTCAATTTTCCATCAGCGCCAACAGTTGATGTCCGGTTCGTAGCGATGGGCCTTGCTCACCGCACTGCGCAGGTTGTCCGGCACCACGATCTCCGGTACCCCGCCGAGGAAGGCGAAGCAGCGGGCATGGGAGCCCAGCCAGTCGGGCAACTGCTGCGACCAGGTGGCCTCGGCGAAGGTGTAGCTGGAGGCACCGAGCACCGCGACGAACACCTGCGCCTGACGGATCTCGCCGCTGTGCCGGTCGATCACCGGCACCGTCTGGCCGGCATAGTCGACGAACAGCTTCTCGCCGACGCGGTGCTCCTGGCGCATCACCACATCGACCTTGCCGGCCCAGGCCCGGTAGTGCTCGCAGAACCAGCTGTACTGGAAGCCCTGTGGCTGGCCCAGCCGATACTCCTGCCAGAGCAGCGCCAGGGTCACGCCTGGTCGGCGCAGCTCGGCATGCACCCAGGCCCAGTCGGGAGTTGGTCGTTGCTCAGAGGGGATCTCCGGCGGTGGCGGGAACAGGCGCCGCTCCAGCTCGGCGTCGGACAACTCAGTAGGGAGCGGCCAGGAGAGGCCGCAGGCCGTGAATCGGCAAAGGTAATCACCGGCACTGCTGTGACCTATGCCCAGACTGCGGGAGATCTTACGGACAGACAGCCCGCAATCGAACTTGAGGCGCAACACTTCACGGATTTTACGCATGGATAAACGCTCCACGACGACCTCTCTGCTTCGAAAAAGAGGCCAATGGTAGTGAATAAATCCTGCGTAGCTGCCTGCCAGAAAGTGTCCGGATGGCTGTGGAATCAGTGTCCGGATGCTCGTGGAATGGGTGTCCGGATCAGCGTGGAATCACTGTCCGGATGTGCGTGGAATGGGTGTCCGAGTCAGCGCGGAATCCGCAGCTGGCGGCCAAGATAGCTAAAAATACATTAAGCAAATCTTCCACGAATAAACTCCGTATAACGTACATGCACAGGGGGTCTACCCCATTTTCACGGACGGCTTGAAAAGGGCTGAAAACTTCAAATCTTGTCGGGCGACTCTACGACGCATTAGTGGGTTATGAAACAGCATGATGTAATCGAATAAATCCGCCCGAGCCTCATCACGCGTTCGATACGACTGATGGACAACACGCTCCTGCTTGAGCTGGCCGAAGAAGCCTTCGCAGGCGACGTTGTCGCCACAATGCCCGACAGCACTCATGCTACAGATCAGCGTGTTGCGATTCAGAATGCGCTGCTAGTCCGTATTGGTGAATTGGTTGTCACGATCCGAACGTAGGATCACCGACCATTGCCATGACTTACCCCTTGTTCTGATTTGGAGGACTTAACCTGACTGCGTCCAGCCTGCGGCAGCCCAGTCTAAATTCTCGGGTATCAGGTAGCGGTTACTGGCATCGGCCAGTCGCTGGTTAGCCATCTCTTCTGCTGCTTTAAACAGCCATTTGGAGGCTTCAGTATCTGTGATCAGGGTGCTGTGCTCAGCAGATGTCAGCAACCATTGGCTGGCTATTGCAGGGTTCAGTTTGGCTTTGCCGTCGTTGACCTGAATGGCCACAAATTCCTGCCGCATGCGTTTGCCCTGCGGGCCTTGCCAGCGCAGCATGGCTCCAAGCAAAGCACCCTCTCCTAGCTCTGGTTCTTTTAGCATCGCAGCCAAACCGCCAAAGTCGTGCTCGCAGGCTTTACCCAGCAGGTACTGCATTAGCTTGGAGTTGAGGTCGAGCATGTGGGTGTCAGGCCGGTTGGCTGCCAGCATGCGATCTAATGTCACGTCCATGCGTTGAGAAGCTTTGGGGGAAAGCCCCATGTCACGCATCACCTGCTCGGATAATCGAATACGCAAAAGCCGCTCTTTATGGCTGCGCTCCGCGACCTCGATGCCCAGTTGTTCGAACATGCCCAAGACGAAGCTGTAGAGATGCTCGACGGTGATTTCCAGCTCGTCGCGTAGCTCATTAGGGTCGCTGGTGGCAGCGTGGACAAACAGTTCTCGTTGTTTGGCGGCAGCCGTACGCGCCTGCTTTAGCGCCTCATCGATACGCTCACGGGTTCGGTCGATGCCGAGTTTTGTGGCTTGTTGCAGGATTTCTTCCACATCTATCAACTCGGCCAGTTGACCGAGAATTTCGTCTTTCAGGCCATCATTGAATTCATGCTGTTGAACCTCGGCCAGGTCAGTCACAACGCTGTCGATTCGCTCATACATCAGGTCGACGATATTCTGATCCAGGCTGTCGGTTTGCTGAATGTTGAACACGACGACTTTCTTCTTCTGCCCATAGCGATACAGACGGCCAATGCGCTGTACAAGGCGCATAGGGTTCCAAGGCAGGTCATAGTTGACCATGATGTGGCACTTGCTCTGGAGGTTGATGCCCTCCCCGCCAGCCTCAGTCGAAATCAGAAAACGCCCTTGTTCTTCAAAGCGCTTGATGGCTTCACGCCGTTCGGCATGCTGCATGGAGCCATTGATCAGCTCGACTTGGTCGAGCCCATATTGGTTGGCCAGGGCATCCCGCAGATAGCTTTGGGTCGTACGGTATTCGGTAAAAATCAGCACTTTCTCATCGGCATTGGCAGCATGAATTTTGCCGATGATTTCTTCGATAAATAGCTTCAGCTTAAGGTCATTGGCCTTTAGCGCGGCGGCTTCAGCAATCAGGTCTTTCAGCAGCTGCACTTCGCCGGCGAAGAACTCGCGTGCCTCGCTGGTGAACTGTTCTTCCCACTCACCCAGATAGCGCTCATCGCTGGGCTCGTCAGCAGATGTGCCGTTTGCTTGATCGTTAAGCAGGCGTTGGAGGCGATTACACAGGGCCCGGTGAATGGCCGCTGCGCTGGAGGCCGCCAGTTTGCGGTAAACCGTCATCACGAACCCAATGGCGTTACCGGTGCGGCCTAGCAATTCACCTGCGGTATAGCCTTTGCGCAGATAGTCCTGAAGCGTTTTATCGAACTCGACGGACTCCAGGCTACTGGGCACCTGCAAAGCCTTGGTGATCTTACCTTGGAAGATGAAGTTCCCTTCTGCGTCCGTTACGTCGGCTTTGTGGTTGCGGAATACCATGTCGTGAAGGATTTCAGGCTTCAGGTTGAGCGCCATCAGTTCGGTACGGCGTTCAGGACGAAGCAGCTCTAGCAGTGCGACGAACTTGTCCTGCATGCCCTGGTGAGGGGTCGCGCTCAACAGGAGCATGTGCTTGGTTTGGCTGCGTAAGTTTTTCGCCAGGTCATAGCGCTCAGAGCTGTCCAGCTTTTGCCCGTACTGGCGGCGGCTGAGCCGATGCCCTTCGTCAAAAATCACCAGATCCCAAGGCTCAGCCTGGAGCAGACTTTCCAGGTGGCCTTCCTGCTTGAGTCGATCCATGGAGCCGATAACACAGTCGTGCATCTTCCACTGGCGGGGTTCGTTGATACGGAAGTCCTCGCCATAGATCTCGAAGTCTTCGATCTTGAACTTGTGATACAGCTCTTCCTGCCACTGCTTGGTCAGGCCAGCGGGGGTAATCAGCAGGATGCGTTTGACCAGGTCTCGTTGCCGCAGTGCATGCAGCAGCATGCCGGTCTCGATGGTCTTACCTAACCCCACGTCGTCTGCGATCAACCAGTTGAAGTTGCCGGAAGCGAGGATGTGGTGCACCAAGTGAATCTGATGAGGTAGCGGCTCAATATCTAGGTGGGAAAGGGCACCGGTGTTTTCATTCCATACTTTGATGGCATGGGCCAGCATGCGCAGGCGCATACGCTCGGCATCGTGTGCTTCGCTTTTGCTGGCGGTGACAAAGCGATGCTTAACGCCTTTCACCTGACGTAGATATTGATAAGGCAGCCAATGGCGCTCACCTCGCTCAGGAAAGTCGACCAATACTTGCTCGCTGCCTGCCAAGGTACGCTGCTGCATGATGACGCCCTGCCCTAGTGAGCGAACACCGCTACCAGGGGTTTCGTCGACCACGTCCATGCCATTTTGAAAGCCCGAGCGCACGGCAGATGCATCGACATAGCCCAGCTTCTTCTCTGGGCTGAACCAGTGAACCTGAAGCTGATCTTCGGCCTCTTTAGCAATGGCCATTTTGACGATGCCCCGGCGCTCACTCTGTCCGCTGGGTAATGTTTGGCTGACCCAGCAACCTGGAACGTGGTTAAGTCTGAGGGGCTTCATGGGCTAGTCCTTTATCCTTACGGCTCAATGCTTGGCGAGGGGTGGTCGAGATTGTGTGCGTGCAAAGCAGATGCGAGCGGCTCTGCTGACCATTGTGGCGATGCTTCACCAATATCATCGTCAATGCCCTCTTCCTCGGCCTCAATGTCGCTAGGCATCTCAGCTTCTTCAGCTGGTTTCTTTGAACGCTTTTTGGGAAAGATCGGTGGTGTTTCCACTACAACTGGCGGCTTGTCACTGAAGTAACAACCGGGCTCCTGCGGGTGTTTGGTTTGAAATACGCCATAGGCCCGAAGAATCTCGGTTTTCTCATACTCCAGTGTGTCGCACAGACCCAGATCGCTGTATTCCTCAGCAGGCAGTTCGTGAGGGTCGCAGAAGTCAAAGGGCTGATTGGCAGGTAAGCAACCTTCCAAATTGGCAAACCGGAACCACAGATACCTGCCAAAGGCTTTAAATGCGCGGCGCAAGGCAATGTTCTCGTACCAAGATGTAAAGAGGTTTTCGAGGAAGACCTCGATTTCCTCCACCTGAGGCAGAGACTCAAAAGAGCGGACGATCAGCAAGGCTGTCGGCCATGACAGTACGTAGTGGGAAAGGCGGCTACTGCCGGTTTTATCAAACGCGATCCAGTAGATGTCGTTTTCAGACCAGATCACTTTGATATGAGCAGCCAGGATTAACTCGTCAGGAGTGAGCCCTTTATCGATTTCTCTCTCAAGGGCTAGGCGAGTCTGTCCCCAGCCACTCATGACGAAAATTTGTTGGATCAGAGCCAGCGTGCTGAGTGGCCAGTTTGCCTTTCCGATCAACTCAGCGGCTTTCTGGAGCGCACGGTCTTCGCGAGATATTTTGCCTGTAAGCCAATCTTCGGGTTCGGGAGTGAAAGCTTCCTCACCGTCAAAGATTTCATCTGGGTCAAAGGCGTATGCCGCGTAGTCGTCATCCAGGTCACGGAAGTCGTCGACATCATTCTGGTTACCGTCTTCCTGCTCAGCCCCAAGCTCGTAAATCGACAGATCCTGTAAGTCATGATCGAAGTCGATGGGGTCTTCAGGATCTTCAAGCCCCAATTGCAGCTGAGGGGAAACCGGGATATTAAGTTCTAGATCACTCAGCGCGAGGTCTTCAGCATCCTCGTCCTCATCATTCTCGTCTGATATTTGATCGTGAGGTTGGGGGTCAGAAGCAGGAACCTCCGGGGTTGACGATGTCGCAGCTGAATCGTCTGGATTTAATAGTGATTCATCAGAACTCGATGGCTCTTCAGCGCCCAAACCTGTTGGCTGGACAGAGATAAGTGTGCGCCCTGATTTGTTGAATATCTTGACCTTGGCTAACCCTTCTTCCGCCTCTGCCTCCTTTCGTGGATGGGCAAGCTTGAGAATGTTTTTCGCGGAGGGCTGAG
The DNA here is from genome assembly GCF_056312395.1 of Pseudomonas sp. C7.1. Taxonomy (NCBI): domain Bacteria; kingdom Pseudomonadati; phylum Pseudomonadota; class Gammaproteobacteria; order Pseudomonadales; family Pseudomonadaceae; genus Pseudomonas; species Pseudomonas sp. C7.1. Next base: position 3,839,693 of record NZ_JBWDTL010000003.1, read on the forward strand.
CGTTCTCATCCCCAACCGAATGCTCATCGGTGGAGTCGTTTATAGCCGCCGTAGCATTATCAGGCGCGTCAACGGCTTTGGGCTCATCGTGGAGTGTTGAGGCTTCAGATGGCGTTGATTCTGATTGGCCCTCCCACCAGCCGTCAGTTTTCAAAGAGGGGTATTGAGAGGCCGTGTTCTGAATGAAGGTTAGCGAATCATCGACGGTCGCGGTCAACGCCTTGTTGGTCGGAGCTGATGGGATTTCTAGGGTCGTCAGATGCTCGGCTGAGTCATTGAGGAATGCCAGGTCACTGTCTGTTGGCAGGTCGTCTGTCGACTCTTCAGGCTCAATCTCGACAAAGGCCTGCTGCTGGCGTTTCAAAAGGAGGGCACGCTGCATGGCCTTTGCCCCATCTATGGGGCGGCGTTGCAGCATGTACACACGGCTGAGCAGATTTAGGAAGTCAGGTTCTTCAACCGTTTCAATGGCTTCCAGGAGAAGCGACTCGGCAGCCTGCAATTTGCCAGACGCGACCAGGTCGTTTACGTCTTTTATGAACAGTTCTTTGCTGCGTTGCTTGCTCTTGATCGAGAGCATCTGCGGGGCGCGATGTTTTTTGAAATGAAGAATCAGTTCAAGCCTGCGCTGGATATCATCCGCTGACTGATGGCTTTTCAGGAATTCGGTAAGAAGTGTTCTGGCTGTGGCGTGTTGCCCCTGAGTCAGCAGGAGCGAAATAGCTTGGAGTAAGCCTTCCGAGGAGTGACCTTTTAGGCACGAACGGATCTTCGTCTCCAGCTCATTTGGATCCGATGCAGCGTAGCTCCACAGTTCGTCTAACAGCGATTCCCAATCCATTTCTATACCGACTCCGTGACGACACAGCCCAGCTCTGCGCAAATCTTGGCGCGTAGGGTTAGCACTGCCTCATAGGGGTGTGGCCTGTGTCGTCCATCACATTATCCAGACCGACCTTGTGGGTAAAGGCAAACAGCCATCAGAACGTTAATTTCTTGTCTGACTGGCCAGGGCGTACTCGTTTGACTCAATGCGCTTTGAGAGCTGTAGCAACTGAGCCTCGTGTGCTCGAAGCATGGCTTTCAGCTCTGCGTTTTCATGCTCTAGCCCAATGATCGTGCGGCGGCGTAACTCGCTTATTTGAGTCTGGCCGGTGAGCAGAGCGTGGACGGCCAGATTTTTTTGCTGCATGACCAGGCAAATCAACCCAGAGACTGCGAGGGCGAGAATAACTAGCTCTCCATAAACCCACGGTTCCATGTGGTCTCCCGTGACATTTCCGCAGATCGAATTGAACTGCCAGCAACACCTTATGTAAGGTTTGACGACATAGAAATATTGGTTACATGAACAGGTAAACTTTCCGAGCAGGATGCCCCGTATGAAACGCAAGCAATCCATAGCCAGTGTCCGTTGGGATCTGGCGCTACGGTACCGACTGATTGAGACAGTCGCTTTGTGGGAAGGGCGTCTGACCACGGGCCATTTGATGCAGAGCTTCGGTATCAGTCGGCAACAAGCTTCGAAAGACATCAACAGCTATCTGGCTGACTACGCGCCCGGCAACTTGGATTACGACAAGCACATCAAAGGCTATGTACCCAGTCGCCGATTCAGCCCGCTGTTCATTGATGACAGCGCCAGTGCCTATTTGCATTTACTGAACCAAAACAGCGAGCGGGCACCTCACATCGAAGGCTTAGCGCTGGCTTACGCGCATACCGAAGTGCTGAATGTGCCGGATCGTTCGGTTAGGCCTGAAGTCTTGCGTCCGCTGTTGCGTGCCTGCCGAGAGGGACTTCGCCTGGAGTGCGACTATGTTTCTTTGGCCAACCCTGTGGCCGAAACACGCCTGATCGCACCGCACACCTTGGTCTATACCGGCATGCGCTGGCACGTGCGGGCCTACTGCGAAAAGAACCGCGACTACCGCGACTTTGTCTTGAGTCGCTTCAGGGGTGAGCTAGACGTGCTTGGTGAGTCCGACCAAGGCTGCGACGCGGATGACGGTTGGAATAGTGAGGTCGAAGTGGTGATAGAGCCTGATCCTCGGCTGAAACCCGATCAACGCAGCATCATCGAGGTGGACTTTGGGATGCAGGCCGGACAGCTGAAAGTGGCGACTCGCGGGGCGCTGGTGCAGTACGTACTACAGCGCTACCAGATTGATCCGCATAAAGTGCAGACCAAGGCCAGCGCCCAGCAGATTGTGGTCAGCAACCTTGATGAGCTATCCATCTGGCTTTACTCATAGAGGCGAGGGCGTTATTCCGCTGGGCCGTAGGCAATCCGGGCAAGCAACCAAAATACGCCACCCAAGGTTGTTGCGAGCAATCCTGCATCAATTGAGCTGATCATCCACATAGGGCACCTCCTGGTCGTTGTGGGTGAAACCATAGAGGCCTGGAGTAATCGGGTCGATCTGTTAGCTTTTCGTGCGTAAACAATTGGAGCAGGTTCGTCGATGATCCCAACGACTGGGCCATCAAGGGCAACCCAACGGCCCACTGAATCTGCCCTAGCCCGTGATGACAGCTAGTCTGGACACCCAAAGGTACCTGATAGGGGGGCAGCGTGAGAGATCCACATGTAGCTGCGGTGTACTTCAAGGTAGGTTCCACCGAGGATATCTTCTACGAGAATCCGGAGCCATTGTCGTTCTCGAACCACCTGGGAGAATTCTCTCTGGTAGATGGGGTATTGAAGGTTGTCCCTGCCGAGCATTTTTGCAGCGATCAGGAAGCCAGGCAGGCCATGGACGGATTTCTTCGAGCATGGGAGATCGAGACGGATCTCAAGCGCAACCTAGGCACGATCAGATTCACGTACAGCCGTGCAGATGTGGTTGATCGCGACCCGCCCCCTCCAGGCGAGCCTCTGGCCGTCACTTTAGAAGGGTGTTCAGTGGTCACCCTCAACTCCAGTGCTACCTGCCACCTCACGCTCAGTCGCTATCCTCAACCACCAGAGCACTTTAGCGCCTCAGAGTACGCCCAGCATGCCTATCGTCGATGGCTCGGGTATCGAAGTGGGCGTGAGCCATTGCAGGCCATGGCTTACTTCGTCATAACGCTCATGGAAAGTATCGCGGGTGGCGGCAGGGCAAAAGCCTGTGAGCTGTTTAAGATCGATATGGAAGTGCGCAAGAAAATGGGCGATCTGTGCAGCGAGCGAGGTAGTGCTTTGACGGCTCGGAAAGCGCAGTCGACGGACTTTGATGAGCTTTCGCATATTGAGCGGGAATGGTTGGAGCGTGCGGTAAAACGACTGATTTTTAGATTGGGAGAACTGGCTGCTGGCCAGACACTAGAACTAATCAGGTTGGAGAACGTTGAGCGGTTCTGATTCGAGACGCTAATTAAAGCTCTACCGTCAGCGCTTTGATCCCCACCCCTTCGCAAAACCGTCCCACCGCTGTCAGCGAGCGCCAGTGCCTAACCGGTTCACGTCGCGAGTGCACCGGTAGCCATTTGACGCCGAGGCGCAGCTCCAACCGACAGTCATCACCATCGCGAAGCACGCGAAATTCACGTGCGGCTCCTGTCTCGACCAGCGCCTGCAAGGTGCACTGCTCAACTGCCTTTTTCATCGCCCCTGCTCTCCTGCTCAGCCAGTTCACTGGGATCTGGTATAGCGCAGGGCTGAAGGCCGGTCACCGCAGCTCGTCGAGCGGTCACCGATCCTGGTTCGGCTGCGGGGTCTGATTGACCATAACGTCCTATTACGCGAAGTGGCGAATCTGATCGGCCTCAATTGACCAAGAGTCAGATGTCCAATTCACTTCCCAAGCGGTCGCGCAACTCTTCTGGAGTGGCCGAGGCAGCTTTGCCTGCTGCTTGAATTCGTGCCTGAACAATCTCGCGGTAAGTACGGATTCTGTCTGGCTCAGGCAGCTTGTAAATCGGTCGCAAAGGCTCAGATTCTGGAGCGGGCTGCCCATCCATCGACTCCAGCGCACAATACAGTTCCGCCTTTTCTACCAGCCCAGCTCCTGCCTGAATCTGACCAATGAGCTGAGCAAAGTAGTCTTCAAACAAGACCTTCAAATAGTCTTTGTCAATAAAGTGCGATAAGAACAACCAGTGGCCTTTTTTGTCATAGGGTGAGCCCCCCCCAGTAAAGGCTCAGCTCCGCCAAACGCTGAAGCACCACGTTATCGCGCAGGAACACAAACCAAATCGTGGGCGCTCGGTGACGCTGTGAGAGGGCATGCTCATACAGCTCTCGTGCAGCTGTAGCCGGGTCGCGCCAAGCGCTAGGCTGGATACATAGCACCAGGCACTTTAGTTCTCCCTGTGCATCATAGAGGTAGTAGCCGCCCGGACTGCCCAGCGTGCCTCGTCGTCGGAGCACGCGCCCTTTATACGTATCGAAGGGGTGCAATTTTGACGAATCAAAATACGATTCCAGTCGGTAGAACAGTGCATATTTCTGTGCGGTGTTGCGACTGGGGCGGGCGGCGTCAGTGTCTGGCAACGGTTGAGCATCGCCGCGCATCAAGGGTTCTAGATCGGCCAGCTTAAGTTGATTACTCAGCACCGCGTCGAGTAGCTCTTGAGCCATGTCTGGTGCGGTCGACCAGAGCTTAGCCAGCCGTTCCAGCGGAGCATAACCGCATTGGATGCGCTCCCGTTCAATACTTGGCGTATACCACCAAGGCGAACTGCCAGAATGGTATCCAGTCGGTGAAGACCAACTCCCCACACGATGCCAACTACAAGAAGCTGACGTCCATTAACTCCCAGTACTACTTCACCCTGCACGCAAGCAATGGGCAGGTAATCGGCAAGAGTGAAATGTATACGTCCGCTCAAGCACGTGATGGTGGTATCACGGCGGTTAAAGCGTACGGCCCGACTGCTCCGACGGTAGATCTCACCTGACCCGTTGTGCTTGTACAAACCCGCTTCGGCGGGTTTTTTATTGTGCCGGGCTGTTCGGCCCCAAAGCGAAGTCATTTCTGAGAGAGGGCGGTCTCTGGAAAGCCGGGGGCAGTTCAAGTGACGCGCAAAATTATTAACAAAAACGTTAATAAATTCCCGCCCCATGCAGTGCATATATCGGGCGCTATGTTCAATGGCAGCCCCGCTGCGGACAGGGTGCTGGCGACCCCTTCAACGCTATGTGGCTACCGGGCACCTGGGGTGTGGCGCCGCAGCCAGGCGTCACTTGGTCGGTGCCTACTGCTGGCGGGGTGCCAACCCACTTGCCAAACGACGGCTACCCTGTCACTGTAAATACAAATGTCATTACAGTGAGGGCCGCACCATGGCGTCCATCAATATCCGCATCGACGATGAACTTAAGGCGCGTGCTTACCAGGAGCTGGAAAAGCTTGGCGTCACGCCTTCTGAGCTGATGCGCCAAGCCTTGCAGTATGTGGCCGAGCGCGGACAGCTGCCATTTCGTCCCGTGCTGATGACCGAGGAAGATGAAGCGTTAATCGCCACAGTTCGTGAACGCCTGGCCGCTCCTCAGCGCGTGAAGGTTGCGCTGGATGACCTATAGCCTTGAGTTTGATGCGCGGGCACTGAAGGAGTGGCAAAAGCTGGGTGATACTGTTCGCCAGCAGTTGAAGAAAAAGCTCGTTGAGGTGTTGGTCAATCCGCGCATCGAGGCCAACCGGCTCCATTCGCTGCCGGACTGCTACAAGATTAAGCTGCGCAGCAGCGGCTACCGCTTGGTGTATCAGGTTATCGACCATGAGGTGGTGGTGTTTGTGGTCGCGGTTGATCGCCGTGAGCGTGAGCAGGCTTATCGGAAGGCTGCCGAGCGCATCAAGTAGTCAGCTGATCGCTGTCCCGGTGATAGTGAAAGAGTTCTCGAAGCCCGCGACGGGTGGGCATTCCGTTGATCTTGGAACCTCGCTACGCTATTCAGTATTGGCAGGTTGTCAATTCAGGTCGTGGCTTGAGGCCTGACTCCAGCATGCAGGCTGTCTTACCGAAATGTAGTGCTGCGAGCGGCTCGTTTCAGGGGCTTGCGGAAAATGACACTAATTGCGGTCATTTCGACAGAAAATGCCATTTTATGTGGCTCAGTCATGCCAATAATTGCGCCCATTCGATTTTATAAGTCGTTGATTTATATAGATTTTATCCATTCTTTGAATGACACCTTTGTCGCCCGTCGACAAGTTGTTTAGGTGGGAGAAGTTAAGTGGCTCAGGCCAACTTTAACGTCCTCCACTGCCCTGCTGACAAACCCCGGTTGATCGACAGGTCTCCGGGGTTTTTTCGTTATCTGGGAAGGATTGTGGGGTGTCCGTGAAAGCGACTATTTCTAAACCAGGATGCATGGCAAAAAGACCAAGGCCGATACATCGATTTAGGAGAACCCATATGTACGACATCATTGGCGATATTCATGGCTATGCAGCAGTGCTCAAGCGCCTGTTGATCAAACTTGGCTATGCCGAGCGTGATGGGGTTTGGCAGCATTCGCAGCGCAAAGTGATTTTTCTTGGCGACTTCGTTGACCGAGGGCCCGAGCAAGTCGAAGTGATCAACATTGCGCAGCGGATGGTTGAGGCTGGTCATGCGTTGGCGGTGATGGGCAACCATGAGTTCAATGCCGTTGCCTGGGCGACTGCGGATGATGCCCGGCCCGGAGCGTTTCTTCGCGCCCATAGCAGCAAGAATCGCCATCAACATGTGGCGTTCCTGGATCAGATTGGTGAAGGTACCCCCGAATACCTGGCAGCCATAGCCTGGTTCAAAACTCTGCCTCTGTTTCTTGATCTCGACGGCCTACGCGTGGTGCACGCCTGCTGGCATCCTGCTCATATCGAGGTACTTGGCCCTTATATGGATGAGGGCAACAGCGTCAGGGAGGCGTCCTGGGCGGCGCTTTGCCATGAAGGAAGTGCGCCATACGAGGCATTGGAAACTATCCTCAAGGGCATGGAAATACCGCTTCCAGCGGGTGTGGAGTACCAGGACAAGGATGGCCATGTGCGCACGCGTACACGCACCTATTGGTGGCAAACCAAGGACGGGCTCACCTATCGGGAGCTGGCAATGGTGCCGCCAGAGTTGATTGCACAAATTCCCCATGAGCCGGTGCCCGTGGAGCTGCAGCCGGGCTATGACGGCATCAAGCCGCTGTTTATCGGGCATTACTGGATGAGCGGCGTTCCCAAGTTGATCAACGATCATATTGCCTGTTTGGACTGGAGCGTTGCGGGCAGCAATGCGCTTAACGCGAAGTTATGTGCTTATCGCTGGAACGGTGAAGAGGTGCTTTCCGACGATCAGCTGGTATGGGTCAGCAGATAAGTCACGGCGCTTTGCTCGCGATACTGTTGCCGCGCCTGTGTGACCCTAAGTTACTGCAATAGGGTCAACCAGCCGCATAGTCTGGAGATGGTGTTTGGCTAAGCCAACGGCACCCACCAATACCTCACGAAGTGAAAGAAGATCGGCGCGGCGAAACATACCAAGCCACCGGCGAAGCCCAGCAGGTTGACGGTCAGGGCTATTTAGGCGGCCTGCCAGAAACTAAACGAGGTGATCCAGCACAGCAACGGCCGCGTCCTGCCCTTGGGCATGACGCGGTTAAGGTTGGCGATCCACACCGGCACCAGTTCGACATTGGGGCGCTGGCGGGTCAGGTGGTACAGGCCACTTTTTATCCCCAATCGCCTGATATTCCATTTCAGGCATTAACTCGCGCTAAATCAATTGGTTACGCCGCGTAATAGCACTTTGACGCTATTTGATGCACAGGTTATCCACAATTGGCCTAGGCCGATGCCTGGGTTTGCAGCGGCTGATTTTGCGCATCCAGCGAGCCGATATCGCGTTGTGCCTGGCTGACCCAGGCAAAGGCGCGGTCGTTGAGTTCGGCGATGGCGCGGGGGCCCGTGCCTTCGGCGTACATCGCTGGGCCAATAATGACCTGGATGGTGCCAGGGGTTTTGCGCCAGCCCTGCTTGGGCCAGAACTCCCCGGCGTTGTGGGCAATCGGCAACACGGGTAGGTTGGCATTTACGGCCAGGGCCGCGCCGCCGCGACCGAACTTGCCAATCTGGCCGGTAGCGATCCGTGTACCTTCCGGGAATACCAGCACCCAGGCGCCCTGCTCCAGACGCTCGTGGCCCTGCTTGGCCAACTGTTTGAGCGCCGCCTTGGGATTGCTGCGGTCAATGGCGATGGGCTTTAGCATGGCCATGGCCCAGCCGAAGAACGGCACATACAGCAGTTCGCGCTTGATCACCTGGCTCAGGGGTTCGAACAGTGCCGAGAGGAACAAGGTTTCCCAGGTGCTCTGGTGTTTGGCGAGAATCACACAGGGTTGCTGGGGGATATTCTCCAGACCTTTGATTTCGTACTTGATGCCGACCACCACCTTGGCCAGCCAGACGGCACAGCGGCACCAGGTCTGGTTGACGAAACGGTAACGCGCACGAAACGGCAGAAAGGGTGCGACGAAGACGCTGAGGGTGCACCAGAAGAAGGAGGTGGAAGCCAGCAGCAGGTAGAAGAGGAAGGTTCTGAGGGTCTGCACTGTCGACATGGGAGCTTTTACCGTCGCAGGCAGCGCCTGCTTTATAAGTGGAGAAGCTGATCGGCAACCGTCGCCAGATCATCGAATACCAGGGTGCCCGCTGGCAATCCTTTGGCCAGGGTGCGTTCGCCTTTGCCGGTCTTTACCAACACTGGCTGACAGTCGACGGCCTGCGCGGCGCTCAGGTCACCGCTGCTGTCGCCAACAAACCAGACGCCCTGGAGTGCTACGCCATAGTACCCAGCAATCTGCTTGAGCATGCCGGGTTTCGGTTTGCGGCAGGCGCAGCCCTCATCCGGGCCATGGATGCAGTGCACGATCAGGCCCAGCTCACCACCCTGCGCTGCCACCAGTTCGCGCAGGCGCGCGTGCATGGCTTCTAGGGTGGCCAGGTCGTAATAGCCGCGGGCAACCCCCGACTGATTGGTGGCTACGGCGACGGTCCAGCCAGCTTGCGACAGGCGCGCGATGGCTTTGATGGCACCGGGCAGCGGAATCCATTCGGCGACGCTTTTGATATAGGCGTCGGAGTCGTAATTGATCACGCCGTCGCGGTCGAGAATTAGCAGTTTCATAGCGGTACAGTTTTGTAGGATGAGTTGAGGATCGTAGGATGGGTTGAGCGCAGCGATACCCATGCGGTGAGACGATGGGTTACGCCGCTACGCGGCTAACCCATCCTACGTTCCGTTAGCCCAGTACCGAGATATCGGCCACACCGAGGAACAGACCGCGCAGCTTGGCCAGCAGTGCATAGCGGTTGGCCCGCACGGCAGAGTCTTCGGCGTTGACCAGTACGGCCACGAAGAAGGCGTCCACCGGCTCACGCAGGCTGGCCAGCTGGCTCAATGCCAGGTTGTACTGCCGCGCTTCGGCCAGTGGCCGTACCGCATGCTCGGCTTGCTGGATGGCCGCGTTGAGGGCGAACTCGCTGGGGTTGTCGAAGTAGTGCGCTTCGACACTGGCAGCCACCTGGCCTTCGGCCTTGCTCAGCAGGTTGGACACGCGCTTGTTCGCCGCAGCCAGAGCAGCTGCTTGCGGCAGTGCACGGAAGATTTGCACGGCCTGCACGCGCTGATCGAAGTCCAGCGGCGAGGTCGGGTTGACGGCGCGCACGGCCTGGTACACGGCGACATCCACGCCTTCGTCTTCATAACGGGCGCGCAGCCGGTCGAAGATAAAGTCCTGCACCTGTGGGGCCAGGCCGGCGGCCTTGATCTTGTCGCCGAACTGCTGGATGGCGAAGGCGATGGTATCGGCCAGATCCAGATCCAGCTGCTTCTCGATCAGAATGCGCAGCACGCCAAGGGCCGCACGACGAAGGGCGTAAGGATCTTTACTGCCGGTGGGCAGCATGCCGATGCCGAAGATGCCGACCAGGGTGTCCAGCTTGTCGGCCAGGGCCACGGCGGCACCGGTGAGGGTGCTCGGCAACTCGGCACCGGCACCGCGCGGCATATATTGCTCGTTCAGCGCCAGGGCGACGTCTTCGGTTTCGCCGTCATGCTTAGCGTAGTAGTAACCGGCGATGCCCTGCATCTCCGGGAATTCGCCGACCATCTCACTGGCCAGGTCGCACTTGCAGAGGATACCGGCACGCGCGGCACGGATGGCGTCGCCACCGATGCGCTGAGCAATAAAGGAGGCCAGAACGGAGACGCGCTGGGCCTTGTCGTAGACCGAACCGAGCTGAGCCTGGAACACCACATTGGCCAGGCGCTGGTTGAAGGTTTCGAGTTTGTGCTTTTTGTCCTGCTTGAAGAAGAACTCGGCATCGGTCAGGCGCGGACGCACGACTTTCTCGTTGCCGGAAATGATCTGCGCCGGGTCCTTGCTCTCGATGTTAGCCACGGTGATAAAGCGTGGCAGCAGCTTGCCGTTAGCATCCAGCAGGCAGAAGTACTTCTGGTTGTCCTGCATGGTGGTGATCAGCGCTTCCTGCGGCACTTCAAGGAAGCGTTCCTCGAAGGAGCAGACCAGCGGCACCGGCCATTCGACCAGGGCACTTACTTCATCCAGCAAAGCCTGCGGCACGATGGCAGTGCCCTGCTGCTCAGCAGCGAGCTGGTCGACACGGGCAGCAATCTGATCGCGGCGCTCGGCAAAATCGGCAATCACATAGGCGCTGCGCAGGTCTTCGGCGTAGTTGGCCGGCGCGCTGATGCGCACTTCGTGGTTGGCGTGGAAGCGGTGGCCACGGGATACGCGACCGGCTTGCTGGGCGAGGATTTCGCAGTCGATCACCTCGTCACCGAACAGCATCACCAGCCACTGGCTTGGGCGGACGAACTCGGTCTTGCGTGCGCCCCAGCGCATACGCTTAGGGATAGGCAGTTCGTTCAGCGAGGTTTCGACGATAGCCGGCAGCAGGCCGGCAGCGGCCTGGCCTGGAATGCTCTGGCTGAATTTCAGCTTGGGTCCGCTCTGGTCGATCTGGCTCAGCTCAACGCCACACTTCTTGGCGAAGCCCAGCGCGGCTTGCGTCGGATTGCCGTCTTTATCGAATGCGGCCTGGATGGGCGGGCCGTCGAGGTTCTGGGTGCGATCGGCTTGCTGCTCTTCAAGCTGCTCGATCAGTACGGCCAGACGACGCGGCGCGGCGTAATAGCGCGTGGCGCTGTAGGCCAGGCCGGCACTTTTCAGGCCTTTCTCGATACCGGCCAGGAAGGCTTCGCCGAGGGTTTTCAGGGCTTTCGGTGGCAGCTCTTCAGTGCCCAGTTCTACCAGGAAATCACGGGTACTCATTCTGCAGCCTCCAGCTTAGCTAGCACTTCATCACGCAGGTCGGGGGCGGCGAGCGGGAAGCCGAGTTTGCGCCGCGCTTGCAGGTAGCTCTGCGCCACCGAACGGGCCAGGGCACGTACACGCAGGATGTACTGCTGACGCGCAGTCACCGAGATGGCCCGGCGCGCATCCAGCAGGTTGAAGGTGTGCGAGGCCTTGAGCACCATTTCGTAGGTCGGCAGCGGCAGCTCCAGCTCGATCAGGCGGTTGGCTTCGCTTTCATAGAAGTCGAACAGCTCGAACAGCTTGTCGACGTTGGCGTGTTCGAAGTTGTAGGTGGATTGCTCCACCTCGTTCTGGTGGAACACATCGCCATAGGTCACCTTGCCGAACTGGCCGTCTGTCCACACCAGGTCGTACACTGAGTCAACACCCTGGATATACATGGCTAAGCGCTCAAGACCGTAGGTGATCTCGCCGGTCACCGGGTAGCACTCGATGCCGCCCACCTGCTGGAAGTAGGTGAACTGGGTGACTTCCATACCGTTCAGCCAAATTTCCCAGCCCAGGCCCCAGGCGCCAAGGGTTGGCGATTCCCAGTTGTCTTCGACAAAGCGGATGTCGTGCACCAGCGGGTCGATGCCGATGGCTTTCAGCGAGCCTAAGTACAGCTCCTGGAAGTTTTCCGGATTCGGCTTGAGCACCACCTGGAACTGGTAGTAGTGCTGCAGGCGGTTGGGGTTTTCACCATAACGGCCGTCAGCCGGGCGACGGGAAGGCTGCACGTAGGCGGCGTTCCAGGTCTCTGGGCCGATGGCACGGAGAAACGTGGCGGTGTGGAAGGTGCCCGCGCCAACTTCCATATCGTAGGGCTGCAACACCACACAGCCCTGCTCGGCCCAGTACTGTTGCAGGGCGAGGATCAAGTCTTGGAAGGTGCGCACGGCAGGCGTAGTCTGGCTCACAAATTTCACCCGTACTTTGGCGGTGACAGAAAGTCCGCGAGTATACCGAAGCTTAGGGTCTGTTGCCGTTTCGGCGCGAGCCGCGTTGCCGCGAAAAATCTCGCCAGGCTAGGCGGAGGACGCAGGTAATGGTTGTTCCCTTGCCAAGTCCTCCAACACCGCATGGCGAGATTTTTCGCGCAACCCGCAGGGCCGGGCCAGTTTTAGCGCGATACTGCGTTTCTCGATGGCTCATTTAACGGGCTAAACTTCGCATCTCGTGCCTTGCCTCGCGCTAAAACTGGCTCCGGCGCGGCCGCGACGAAGCGGTAGCAGACCCTAGTGCCTGTTGCCGCCCTGTTCGACTCGCGATGAAACGCTCAGACCCTAGGAAAACCCGCATGCCACGCTGTTTCTGGTGTACCGATGATCCCCTGTATATCGCCTATCACGATGAAGAGTGGGGCGTGCCCTCGCACGATCCGCAGCACCTGTTCGAGATGCTCCTGCTTGAGGGGTTCCAGGCCGGCCTGTCGTGGATCACGGTGCTGAAGAAGCGCGAGCGCTATCGCGAGGTGTTGTTCGGCTTCGATGTGCAGCGCTTGGCGGCACTGACCGACGAATACATCGAAGACACCCTGATGCAGGACCCCGGCATCATCCGCAACCGCCTCAAACTCAAGGCCGCGCGCAAGAATGCCCAGGCCTGGCTCAAGCAGGAAGACCCGGTTGCGCTGCTCTGGTCCTTTGTTGGCGGTGCGCCGAAGATCAACCACTTTAGCGAGCGCGGCCAGGTGCCAGCGGTCACCGCCGAGGCCGAAGCGATGAGCAAGGCACTGAAGAAAGCCGGCTTCACCTTTGTCGGCCCAACCATCTGCTACGCCTATATGCAGGCCACCGGCATGGTCATGGATCACACCACCGACTGTGACCGCTACGCCGAGCTGACGTAGGTTGGGTTGAGCCGCGTAGCGGCGAAGCCCAACATTTATAGAATTGTCGAGCGGAGCCGTAAACGGCTCCCTGTTGGGCTTCGCTGTGCTCAGCACCAACCTACGCCCTCTGGTTACAATAGCCCCCTTTTAACCTCTGGAGTTGCCTGTGGAAAAGCTCAAAGGTGCCTTGGTGGTGGGCTTTCTGCGTTTGTTCGCCCTGCTGCCGTGGCGCGCCGTACAGGCCGTTGGTGCGGCGATTGGCTGGTTGATGTGGAAGCTGCCGAACGGCTCACGCGACGTTGCCAGCATCAACCTGCGCAAGTGTTTTCCCGAGCTTGATGAAGCCGCGCACCAGCGTCTGCTGCGCCAATCCCTTATGGATATCGGCAGAACCCTGACCGAAAGCGCCTGTGCCTGGATCTGGCCGGCGCAAAAATCCATCGACCTGGTGCGTGAAGTCGAAGGCCTGGAGGTACTGCAGCAGGCATTGGCCAGCGGCAAAGGTGTGGTCGGCATCACCAGCCATCTGGGCAACTGGGAAGTGCTCAACCACTTCTATTGCGCGCAGTGCAAACCGATCATCTTCTACCGTCCGCCCAAGCTCAAAGCGGTCGACGATTTGCTGCGCCAGCAGCGTGTGCAGTTGGGTAACCGTGTTGCGCCGTCGACCAAGGAAGGCATCCTCAGCGTCATCAAGGAAGTGCGCAAAGGCGGTGCGGTGGGCATTCCGGCTGATCCCGAGCCAAGTCTGTCGGCGGGAGTGTTTGTGCCCTTCCTCGGCACTGAAGCGCTGACCAGCAAGTTTGTGGCTGGCATGTTGAGTGGCGGCAAGGCCTGCGGGGTGTTCCTGCATGCGCTGCGTCTGCCGGATGGCTCAGGCTTCAAGGTCATCCTGGAAGCGGCGCCGGATGAGATGTACAGCACCGATACGCCAACCGCCGTTGCGGCAATGAGTAAGGTGATTGAGGGATATGTACGCAGCTACCCGAGCCAATATATGTGGAGCATGAAGCGCTTCAAGAAGCGTCCGGAAGGCGAGGCCAAGTGGTACTGAGCCTGCGCGGTGATAGGTCATGCAGCTATTGATTTGCTAGTACGACCAGCTCTCGGCTAGTCTGCAAAAACCGACCGGGATGGATGCAGCATGAGCAATCAGCGACAGAATGTCCGTACACCTCTCAAAGTGCGCCTGCGCATCGATCATCCGGTTCACGGTGAACTGCTGGTGAGTACCCGGGATATTTCCGAATGCGGCGTCTATGTGCTGATGGATCAAGCGCAGAATATGCTCGTTATGGGTGAGCAGGTTCAGGGTCAGGTGCAGGGTTTGCCCATGGAAGCACCGATTCTTACCCTCGAAGTGGTGCGCGTTGAACCCCTGGGTGTGGGGCTGCGCTTTGTTCAGAGCGAGCAGAACGCCGATTAGCGGGCAGGCTTGTCCAGCCGCTTGAGAAATACGCTGATTTCCTTTTCTGCCTGCTTGTCTCCCTTCTCTTCTGCCGCCCGCATGCCTTGCATCCAGGCCGCCCGCGCCTCATCGCGCAGTCCCTGTTTGTTCAGTGCCTGGCCGAGCAGTTTCCAGGCGGCTGAATACTGTGTATCGAACGCCACGCAGTGCTGAAAATGCTCCGCAGCAAGGGCGAACTCAGCCGCATCCAGATAACCCTTACCTAGGCCAAAGCGCAGCAGGGCGTTGTCCATGCCCTTGGCCAGCATCTTCTCTAGGGCTTCAGTGCTCATGGCAGATCCTGCTTTGTAGCCCGGATGCAATCCGGGGGTATCGTGTCGTGTATCCCCGGATTTCATCCGGGGTACGGCTTGCCACTAAAAGAATGTCAGGCCGACCTGGAAAAGCCGCTCGGCATCGCGGATATATTTCTTGTCGACCAGAAATAGGATCACATGGTCGCCCGTCTCGATCACTGTGTTGTCATGGGCGATCAACACCTCTTCGTTGCGGATGATCGCACCGATGGTGGTGCCCGGCGGCAGTGCGATATCGGCGATGGCACGGCCGACCACCTTGCTGGATTTGGAGTCGCCATGGGCAATCGCCTCGATGGCCTCGGCCGCACCACGGCGCAGGCTGTGCACGCTTTCGATATCACCACGGCGCACGTGGGTTAGCAGGGTGCCGATGGTGGCCATCTGCGGGCTGATGGCGATGTCGATCTCGCCGCCCTGCACCAGGTCAACGTAGGCCGGGTTATTGATAATGGTCATCACCTTGCGCGCGCCCAGGCGCTTGGCCAATAGCGACGACATGATGTTGGCCTCGTCGTCGTTGGTCAGGGCGAGGAAGATGTCGGCGTCGCTGATGTTTTCTTCTACCAGCAGATCGCGGTCGGAAGCGCTGCCCTGCAGCACGATGGTGCTGTCCAGGGTTTCCGAAAGGTAACGGCAGCGCGCCGGGTTCATCTCGATGATCTTCACCTGGTAGCGGCTTTCGATGGCCTCGGCCAGGCGCTCACCGATATGCCCGCCGCCGGCGATCACCACCTTCTTGTAGCCGTCTTCCATGCGGCGCATTTCGCTCATCACCGCGCGGATATGCGCTTTGGCGGCGATAAAGAACACTTCGTCATCGGCTTCGATCACCGTGTCGCCCTGGGGCATGATCGCCCGGTTGCGGCGGAAGATCGCTGCCACGCGGGTGTCGACATTGGGCATATGTTCGCGCAGCTGACGCAGTTGCTGACCGACCAGCGGCCCGCCGTAATAAGCCTTCACCGCCACCAGCTGGGCCTTGCCTTCGGCGAAGTCGATCACCTGCAGGGCGCCTGGGTATTCAATCAGACGCTTGATGTAGTTGGTCACCACCTGCTCGGGGCTGATCAGCACGTCGACCGGGATCGACTCGTTGCTGAACAGGCCGCTGCGGGTTAGGTAGGCCGCTTCACGTACCCGGGCAATCTTGGTCGGGGTGTGAAACAGGCTGTAGGCCACCTGGCAGGCGATCATGTTGATTTCATCGCTGTTGGTTACTGCCACCAGCATATCGGCATCGTCCGCGCCGGCCTGGCGCAGCACTGTGGGGAACGAGCCACGGCCCTGCACGGTGCGGATATCCAGACGGTCGCCGAGGTCACGCAGGCGTTCGCCGTCGGTGTCGACCACGGTGATGTCGTTGGCTTCGCTGGCCAGGTGTTCGGCCAGGGTGCCGCCAACCTGGCCGGCGCCGAGAATGATGATCTTCATGCAGTCTGTTCCTCAGCCGCACGGGGAGCGGCAGCGATTTTCATCAGCTTGGCATAGTAGAAGCCGTCGTGGCCGTCTACTTGCGGGAATAGCTGGCGACCGTGGGGCGTCTTGATGCCAAACGGGCCGGCAATATCCAGCTCACGGGCACCTGGGGTGCGCGCCAGGAAGGCGGCGATATTTTCGCTGTTTTCCGCAGGCATCACCGAGCAGGTGGCGTAGAGCAGGACGCCGCCGACTTCCAGGGTCTGCCACAGGCTATCCAGCAGTTCGCCTTGCAGCTTGGCCAGGGCGGGGATGTCGTCAGCCTGGCGAGTCAGCTTGATATCCGGGTGACGACGGATCACCCCGGTGGCCGAGCAGGGTGCGTCGAGCAAAATACGCTGGAACGGCGTGCCGTCCCACCAGGCTGCCAGGTCACGGCCATCGGCGGCGATCAGCTCGGCGTGTAGGCCCAGACGTTTGAGGTTTTCGCGCACGCGCACCAGGCGCTTTTCTTCCAGATCCACCGCCACTACGCCGGCCAGTTTGGGTTCGGCTTCCAGCAGATGACAGGTCTTGCCGCCGGGCGCGGCGCAGGCGTCCAGCACGCGCTGGCCGGGGGCCAGATCGAGCAGTTCGGCAGCCAGTTGCGCCGCTTCGTCCTGCACGCTGACCCGGCCTTCGGCAAAGCCCGGCAGGGTGGTGACATCGCAGGCTTGCAGCAAACGAATGCCGTCACGGCTAAAGGTGCAGGCTTCGGCCTCAAAGCCGACGCGGCGCAGTTCGGTCAGGTAGTCATCACGGCTGCCGAGGCGGCGGTTGGCCCGCAGAATTAGCGGCGGGTGGGCGTTGTTAGCCGCGCAGATGGTTTCCCATTGCTCTGGCCATTGAGCCTTTAGGGCTTTCTGCAGCCAGCGTGGGTGGGCAGTGTGCAGTACCGGGTCGCGGTCCAGCTCGGCCAGCAGCGCCTCATGCTCACGCTGGGCACTGCGCAGCACTGCATTGAGCAGACCTTTGAGCGAAGGCTTCTTCAGCTTGTCGACGCAGGCCACCGTTTCGCCGATGGCGGCATGGGCCGGGATGCGTGTATAGAACAGCTGATACAGGCCGATCAGCAGCAGCGCCTCGACATCACGGTCGGCGGCTTTGAAGGGTTTTTGCAGCAGCTTTTCCGCGATCAACACCAGGCGCGGCTGCCAGCGGGCGGTGCCAAAGGCCAGATCCTGGGCCAGGCCCCGGTCGCGTTGTTCGACCTTATCCAGCAGCGGCGGCAGGCTGCTGCCTAGCGAGGCTTTGCCATTGAGCACCACGGCCAGGGCGCGGGCGGCTGCCAGACGTGGGTTCATTGACCGAGCACCAGGCCGATGGCGAATTGCTCGCGGCGGCTGTTATACAGGTCGCTGAAATTCAGCGCCTTGCCGCCGGGCAGCTGTAAGTGGGTCAAACGCAGCGCACCTTCGCCGCAGGCGACGGTCAGGCCAGACTTATCGGCAACGAGAATACTGCCGGGAGCGCCACTGCCCTCGCCCAGCTCGGCTGCATGAACCTTGATGGCTTCGCTATTGAGCGTGCTGTGGCAGATCGGCCACGGATGAAAGGCCCGTACCAGGCGCTCCAGCTCAATGGCCGGTCGGCTCCAGTCCAGCCGTGCCTCGTCCTTGTTCAGCTTGTGGGCGTAGGTGGCCAGGCTGTCGTCCTGCACTTCGCCGACCAGGTTGCCAGCGGCTAGACCGCTTATAGCCTCGATCACCGCCTGTGGGCCGAGCGCGGCCAGGCGATCATGCAGGCTGCCGCCGGTATCGGTGGCAGCAATCGGCGTGCTGACTTTCAGCAACATCGGCCCGGTATCCAGGCCTGCTTCCATCTGCATCACGGTGACGCCGGACTCAGCATCACCGGCTTGCACCGCGCGCTGGATCGGCGCGGCGCCACGCCAGCGCGGCAGCAGTGAGGCATGACTGTTGATGCAGCCGAGGCGCGGGGTATCAAGCACCACCTGCGGCAGAATCAGGCCGTAGGCCACCACCACCATCAGGTCGGGCTTGAGTGCTGCCAGCTCGGCTTGGGCAGCAGGGTCACGCAGGGTCTGTGGCTGGTACACGGGAATTTCATGCTGCACGGCGAGCTGTTTGACCGGGCTGGCCGTGAGCTTCTGCCCACGGCCGGCGGGGCGATCCGGCTGGCTGTACACGGCAATGATCTGGTGTGGCGTGTCGAGCAAGGCCTTGAGGTGTTCGGCGGCAAATTCCGGGGTGCCGGCAAAAACAATACGCAAAGACTCAGACATGGGTTCTCACTGCTAGAAAGAAAAAGGCTTGCCGTAGCAAGCCTTTGAAAAGGCTATGTACCCGTTGTGTGTTGCATCGTGCGGCGTTGCCTTCTAGGGCGCGGTAATTCGTAGGGTGGGTTAGCCGCATGCCAGCACTGCCAAGCATCACGCTACTCGGGTCGCGGCGTAACCCACCATCGACGCACGCATTCTATCGCCTGGTGGGTTACGCGCCGCGCCGCTATCGCATTTGGATTATCGAGCAGTGTTTGGCGTCGCTAACCCACCCTACAAAAGCTGCGCACAACATGTAATTGGGACATCGCCTTTAAAAGGTGTGGCTCAAGCCTGCTGGCGGTGCTGCTTTTCCAGCTTCTTCTTGATCCGGTCGCGTTTGAGATTAGACAGGTAATCAACAAACAGCTTGCCGTTGAGGTGGTCGCATTCGTGTTGGATGCACACGGCAAGCAGGCCCTCGGCGATCAGCTCATAGGGCTGGCCATCGCGGTCCAGCGCCTTGATCTTGACCTTCTGCGGGCGGTCGACGTTCTCAAAGAAGCCCGGCACCGACAGGCAGCCTTCCTGATACTGATCCATTTCATCAGTCAGCGGCTCGAACTCGGGGTTGATAAACACCCGTGGCTCGGACCTGTCTTCGGATAGGTCCATCACCACCAGACGTTTGTGCTCGTTGACCTGCGTCGCCGCTAGGCCGATGCCTGGTGCGTCGTACATGGTTTCAAACATGTCATCGATCAGCTGACGCAAGGCGTCATCGACCACGTCCACCGGCTTGGCGATGGTGCGCAGGCGCGGATCGGGAAATTCGAGGATATTCAGGATCGCCATATGCGTTTGTGATGCACTTGTGGAATAAAGTCAAAAACCGCTGCTAAGATGATGAGCAGCATTGAAAAACGGCTTCACGCCGCAGCACGACTGGGTTTTGTCGCGGCGCTAGGGCGCTCCACGTGAAGGCACATAATAAAGGGATTCACCGCATGAGGAAATCACTACTCGCCCTGCTGCTGCTTGCGGCAAGTGGCTTGGCCCAGGCCGACGTGCAACTCAAGAACGGTCACCCAGACCGTTATACCGTGGTCAAGGGCGATACCCTCTGGGATATCTCCGGTAAATTTCTCAGCCAGCCGTGGAAGTGGCCAGAAATCTGGCACGCCAACCCACAGGTGGAAAACCCTCATCTGATTTATCCGGGCGACCAACTCAGCCTGGTGTATATCGATGGCCAGCCGCGCCTGATGCTTAACCGTGGCGAGTCGCGCGGCACCATCAAGCTGTCGCCGCAGATACGCAGCACGCCGATGGCTGAGGCGATTCCGGCGATTCCGCTGGAGGCGATCAACAGCTTCCTGTTGAGTAACCGCATCGTTGATACCCCTGAGCAGTTTCAGGGCGCGCCCTATATCGTTGCTGGCAATGCCGAGCGTGTCGTCAGTGGCGCCGGTGATCGCGTATATGCCCGCGGTGTGTTTGATGAGTCCGCTCCGATCTACGGCATCTTCCGTCAGGGCAAAACCTACACGGACCCTGAGACCAAAGAGTTTCTCGGGATCAACGCCGACGACATTGGCTCGGGTGAGATCGTTGCCGAGGAAGGCGATGTTGGCACTATGATGCTGACCCGCTCGACTCAAGAAGTGCGCCTCGGTGATCGCCTGTTCCCTACCGAAGAGCGTGCCATCAACTCGACCTTTATGCCGAGTGAACCTGCTGGTGAGGTCAACGGGGTGATCCTTGATGTGCCGCGCGGTGTAACCCAGATTGGTCAGTTCGATGTGGTGACTATCAACAAGGGCGTCCGTGACGGCCTGAGTGAAGGCAACGTGCTGGCCATCTACAAGACCGGTGAAACCGTACGTGACCGCGTAACCGGTGAGTCGGTGAAGATTCCGGACGAACGTTCGGGCCTGCTGATGGTGTTCCGCACCTACGACAAGCTCAGCTATGGCCTGGTGCTGGGGGCGTCTCGCTCACTGGCGATCATGGACAAAGTGCGTAACCCGTAACACCGAGAGGCCCCGCAAATGCGGGGCTTTTTATGGTGCGCCAGGCATGGCGCGTAGCGCCGTGACTGGCGCTGTTCGGGTCACTGTGGTGGTGAGTCGGACGACTTGGAGGTGAAAGTCCTCTACACACCCGGCAAGGGGAAGTGTTAGCCAGAGGCAAGGGTGTCGCGGGTGACTGCGAATCTGAAGGAAGCCCGAGGCAAAATGCTGGCCTGACGTACAGGAAGCGGATAGAGGCGGCGTAGCGGGGTAAGACGGCCATAATCGTCAAAGCCCAATACTTGCACGGAACGCTGCGACGTATATCCGACAGGCATAAGCAGGAAGGTCGCGCGAATTACCCTGGGAGATCTGTTTAGCCTGCCAAGTGCTACCGGCGTCGTGAGATGACGGGATGGGCGACAGAAGTCAGCAGAGGCCGTAGTAGCTGCTCGAAACCGGAGCAATGAAGGGCTGAACCTGCCATGAGTGGATAGTCGGGTGTGATCTCTGTTGGAGCGTAAAGCAGAAACTCCGCATAGCGGGGGTCGAGACCATCAGGAGGTAGGAGCCGGAAGCTCCGAGGGCCGGTCTGGGCGCTTAGATACCACAGGCGACACATCAACGGAACCAAGCTCGCTGACGTTGTTTATCAGTAGGCAGGAACCGCCGTATACGGAACCGTACGTACGGTGGTGTGAGAGGACGGCGGATGTGAATCCGCCTCCTACTCGATGCGTGTAAGATTCCCCTGCCGCCCACGCGGCGCGACCGATCAAGGATGATTCGGATGTCGCTACTCTCTGCTATTTCCCCTGCCGTTTCTCCAGCTGAACTGGAAGCCCGTCTGCGTTTGCACTGCTTGCCGGAGTTGGGGCCTCGGCGCTTTCGCAAACTCCTCAGTGCCTTCGACAGTGCCTCTGCCGCGCTTAGCGCGCCGGCCAGCGCCTGGCGCTCCCTGGGTTTGCCGCAGGCCTGCAGTGACGGGCGGCGCAGCGCCGAGGTGCGTGAGCGTGCGGCGCAAAGCCTGGCCTGGTTGGACGCCGATACGCATCACCTGCTGATGTGGGATGAGGCGATTTATCCGGGGTTGCTGGCCGAGCTGGTGGATGCTCCGCCGCTACTGTTTATTGAAGGTGACCCGACGCTGCTGGAGCAGCCGCAACTGGCCATGGTTGGCAGTCGGCGCGCATCGCGGCCGGGGCTGGATACCGCGCAGAGCTTCGCCCGCAGCCTGGCCGCTGGCGGCTTTGTGATTACCAGCGGTTTGGCCCTGGGCATCGATGGCGCGGCCCATCAGGGCGCACTGGATGCTGGCGGCAAGACGGTGGGGGTGCTCGGTACCGGCTTGAAGTGTTTGTATCCGGCGCGGCACAAGAAACTCGCGGCGGATATCGTCGCCTGTGGTGGTGCGCTGGTCTCCGAGTTGCCGCTGGACTGTCCGCCCCAGGCGAGTAACTTTCCTCGGCGCAATCGCATTATCAGCGGCCTTTCCGTGGGTGTGCTGGTGGTGGAAGCCAGCCCTTCCAGTGGTTCGCTGATCACCGCGCGCCTGGCCGCCGAACAGGGCCGTGAGGTGTATGCGATCCCCGGCTCGATCCATCACCCCGGCGCGCGCGGTTGCCATCAGTTGATCCGTGAAGGCGCCACGCTGGTGGAAAGTATCGAGGATATTCTCCAGGCCCTGCGCGGTTGGCAGGCGCAGCCACCCGTAAGTACAGCGCTAAAGCCAGAGCAGCCGCCCAGCCACCCCTTGCTGGCCCTGCTGCATGCCGCGCCGCACAGCAGCGAGGCGCTGGTGGCCGCCAGCGGTTTGCCGTTGGCCGAGGTGTTGGCAGCGCTGACCGAACTGGAGCTGGAGGGGCAGGTGGTCTGCGAAAATGGTCGCTGGGTGGGCCGCACACCTTGAACAGGGTCTTGGCTTGGATACACTGCCCGTCAAGTGTTTAGCGGAGAGCAGTGAATGGTCAGCAACTGGCAGATACAACAGGCCGCACAGGTGGTGCGCAATGGTGGGGTTATTGCTTATCCGACCGAAGCGGTATGGGGGCTGGGCTGTGATCCCTGGAATGACGAAGCGGTGGAGCGTTTGCTGGCGCTGAAGGAGCGGCCCGTGCACAAGGGGCTGATTCTGGTGGCCGCCGATATCCAGCAGTTCGACTTTATTCTCGATGATCTGCCGGAAATCTGGCTGGTGCGCCTGGCCGGCAGCTGGCCGGGGCCTAACACCTGGCTGGTGCCACATCAGCATCGGCTGCCCGAATGGATCAGCGGCCAGCATGACAGTGTTGCCTTGCGCGTTAGCGATCATCCGCAGGTACAGGCGCTGTGCCGGCTGACCGGGCCACTGGTGTCGACCTCGGCCAATCCGGCAGGCCGTCCGTCCGCGCGCAGTCGTTTACGTGTCGAGCAATACTTCCCCGGTCAGCTGGATGCTGTGCTTGGCGGCGCCTTGGGTGGCCGCAAGAACCCCAGCCTGATCCGTGACCTGATCACGGGCGATGTGGTCAGGGCGTCCTAGGTTGCGATTTATCTCGTAGCCCGGATGCAATCCGGGGATGGCCGACACCGTCCCGGATTGCATCCGGGCTACGTAGTTTCAAGGCAGCAGAATGGTCGAACCGGTGGTCTGCCTAGCGCTTAGTGCCGTCTGCGCCAGCGCGGCATCCTTGAGTGCATAGCGGTTGCTGATCTCCACCTGCAGCTGGCCGCTGGCGATCATGCTGAACAGTTCGTCAGCCATGGCTTGCAGCCGGGAAGGTGTGTCGGCGTAGCCAGCCAGGGTTGGGCGGGTGACGAACAGTGAGCCCTTCTGCGCCAGGATGCCCAGGTTGACTCCGCTCACCGCCCCCGAGGCGTTGCCGAAGCTGACCAGCAGGCCGCGCGGGGCCACGCAGTCCAGCGAGGTTTCCCAGGTGTCCTTGCCGACGCCGTCGTAGACCACCGGGCACTTCTTGCCGTCGGTCAGTTCCAGCACGCGCTGGGCAACGTTCTCATGGCTGTAGTCGATGGTCGCCCAGGCGCCCTGCTCCATGGCCCGCGCGGCTTTCTCGGCGGAGCTGACGGTGCCAATCAGCTTAACGCCCAGTGCCCTGGCCCATTGACAGGCTAAGGAGCCAACCCCGCCGGCGGCGGCATGAAACAGAATGGTTTCGCCGCCTTGTAGAGGGAACGTCTGGCGCAACAGGTATTGCACCGTCAGGCCCTTGAGCATCACCGCAGCGGCCTGCTCGAAGCTGATCGCATCCGGCAGTTTCACCAGCTTCTCCGCCGGCAGCACATGCAGCTCGCTGTAGGCGCCCAGCGGTCCGGTGGCATAGGCCACGCGGTCGCCCACCTGAAAGCCGCTCACTGCAGAGCTCACGGCCTCGACTATGCCTGCCCCTTCGTTACCCAGCCCGGAAGGCAGGGCCGCTGGTGGGTACAGGCCACTGCGGAAATAGGTGTCGATAAAATTCAGGCCGATGGCCTGGTTGTGTACCCGCACCTCATGGGGTCCTGGGCTGGCGGGGCTGTAGTCGCTGTAGTCGAGAACGTCTGGGCCGCCGTGGCGGCTGAACTGGATTCGCTTAGCCATTTTCGAGCTCCTTAGCAATTGAATGCCTGGATGATGCCCGCATGGGCAGAAAAGTGCCGTTATCCAATCGTCTGCATTGACCGCCGTCAACTGCGGCCATGGGGTGGCTGGTGTTATGCTGGCCGCCCATTTTTTCCCTGCGGCCACGTGCCGCCTGGCCTTAACCCGCTTTCAAGGTGCCGCCGTGAGTGACCGTACTGAGGCCGTCAAAGCCTACCTGCTGGATCTGCAAGACCGTATCTGTACTGCCCTGCAAGCCGAAGATGGCGGTGCTGAATTCTTCGAGGATGCCTGGCAACGGCCAGCCGGCGGTGGCGGGCGCACGCGGGTGATGGAGAATGGCGCGCTGATCGAAAAGGGCGGGGTGAACTTCTCCCATGTGTTCGGCGACAGCCTGCCGCCCTCGGCCAGCGCTCACCGTCCGGAACTGGCCGGGCGCGGTTTCGAGGCCCTCGGCGTATCGCTGGTGATCCACCCGGAAAACCCCTACGTGCCGACTTCCCACGCCAACGTGCGTTTCTTTAGTGCCGAAAAGGCAGGCGAAGAGCCGGTCTGGTGGTTTGGCGGTGGCTTCGACCTGACGCCCTACTACGGCAATGAAGAAGACTGCCGGCACTGGCACCAGGTCGCCTTCGACGCCTGCGCGCCCTTCGGCGCCGAGGTCTATCCGAAGTTCAAGGAGTGGTGTGATCGCTACTTCCACCTCAAGCACCGTGGCGAGCCGCGCGGCATTGGTGGGCTGTTTTTCGATGACCTCAATCAGTGGGATTTCGACACCAGCTTCGCCTTTATGCGCGCCATCGGCGATGCCTATATCGCGGCCTACCTGCCCATCGTGCAGCGCCGCAAACTGACGCCCTATGGCGAGCGCGAGCGTGAGTTCCAGGCCTTCCGCCGGGGCCGTTATGTCGAGTTCAACCTGGTGTTCGACCGTGGCACTTTGTTCGGCCTGCAGTCCGGCGGGCGTACCGAGTCGATCCTGATGTCGCTGCCGCCCCACGTACGCTGGGGCTATGACTGGAAGCCGGAGCCGGGCAGTGAAGAGGCGCGGTTGACTGAATACTTCCTCACCGATCGTGACTGGCTCTCGGCCAAAGCGTAATTGCGTAGCCCGGATGAAATCCGGGGAATTCGACGACCGCTCCCGGATTTTATCCGGGCTACGAACTGGCTGAGCTAGGCCGTAGGATGGGTTAGCCGCCCGTATCGTACTTGAAGCCGCAGCGCGGTTTGTGCGGCGGCGTAACCCATCAATGCGTTGCGCCTGCTGACGTTCTGTTGGGTTACGCGGCGGGTTAAATGGTCTTCGTTCTTGCGTTCGTGTGCGCCGCTAACCCAACCTACGTTGTTACGGGCTTATCGACTTTTACAAAGGATTTTCCATGGACCGCTACGGCGTATTCGGCAACCCCATCGGCCACAGCAAGTCGCCGCTAATCCACGGCCTATTTGCCGCGCAGACCGGCGAGCAGCTGAGTTATGAAGCCCTGCTTGCGCCGCTGGAGGATTTCCCCGAATTTGCCCGGGCGTTCTTTGCCGAAGGTTTGGGTGCCAATGTCACCGTGCCGTTTAAGGAGCAGGCGTTTGCTCTCGCTGATCAGCTCAGCGCCCGTGCCCAACGCGCCGGGGCGGTAAATACCCTGAAGAAGCTTGCCGACGGCACCCTGCTTGGCGACAACACCGACGGTGCCGGCCTGGTGCGCGATCTAACGGTGAACGCCGGGCTAATCCTCAAGGGCAAACGCATTTTGCTGCTCGGTGCGGGCGGTGCGGTGCGTGGGGTGCTGGAGCCGCTGTTGGCCGAGCAGCCGGTGGCGTTGGTGATCGCCAATCGCACGGTAGAAAAAGCCGAGCAGTTGGCCCGTGAATTCGCCGACCTGGGCCCGGTGGTTGCCAGTGGTTATGACTGGATCGATGCGCCGGTGGATCTGATCATCAACGGCACCTCGGCCAGCCTGGCCGGCGAGTTGCCGCCGATTGCGCCGAGTCTGATCCAGCCCGGCCATACCCAGTGCTACGACATGATGTATGGCAAGCAGCAGACCGCTTTTAACCGCTGGGCCGCCGAGCACGGCGCGGCGCGTACCCTGGACGGCCTGGGTATGCTGGTCGAACAGGCCGCCGAAGCCTTTGCCCTGTGGCGCGACGTGCGTCCGGCCAGCGCGCTGGTGTTGGCCGAACTGCGTCGCCTGCTGGCCGAGGGCTGAGGCCGTGGGATTGAGCGCTGACGAACTGGCGCAAATCAGCACACTGACCCTGCGCCATTATCAGGACTGTGCCGAAGACTTTCGCGAGGGCACCCGCGAGCACGATGTCAGCCAGAATATCGCCGCCCTGCTCGCGCATATTCAGGCGACTGCGCCCTACCAGATTCTCGATTTCGGCTGCGGCCCAGGCCGCGATCTGCGCACCTTTAGCGCCCTGGGGCATAGCGCTGTCGGTTTGGACGGCTGCGCGCGCTTTGTCGAAATGGCCCGCGCCGACAGTGGCTGCGAAGCTTGGCAGCAGGACTTTCTCGCCTTGGATCTGCCGGCGGAGCGCTTCGACGGGGTGTTTGCCAATGCCTCGCTGTTTCATATTCCCCGGCAGGAACTGCCACGGGTGCTGAAGCAGCTGCATGCCACCCTCAAACCCGGCGGCGTGCTGTTTAGCTCCAACCCCCGTGGTGACAATCAGGAAGGCTGGAATGGCGAGCGCTACGGTGCCTATCACGATCTGGCCAACTGGCGCGTGTTGCTCAGCACCGCCGGCTTTAGCGAACTGCAGCATTACTACCGCCCGGCGGGCTTGCCGCGCGAGCAGCAGCCCTGGTTGGCCAGTGTGTGGCGCAAGGCTTAGGACCAACCATGAAATGTCGGTTCGGTTTACCTGATTGCGAGATTGGTGCCGTCCCGTAGGTTGGGCTGAGCTGCGCGAAGCCCAACGGCGGTGCCCGGCCCAGGCTCGGTGTTGCGCCGGCCATCGCCTGTTGGGCTTCGTCGCTTCGCTCCTCAACCCAACCTACTTACTGCGATCCCCGTAACAGGGAGATCGCCTGGTGGGTTACGCGACGCACCAAGATGGTGGCGTCTGATTGTTTGGAGTTTGGCGTCGCTAACCCACCCTACGGTGATTCTGATCGCCAGCAAGTCCGTAGGGCGGACGTCGCTTTTCACGTCCACCGCAATGGTGGATCGATGAAGCGTGATCCACCCTACTCAATACACATCACGCAGATAGCGCTTCTGCTCGGCCAAACGGCGGATATGTTCGGCGGCTTTTTCCTCGCTCAAACCGCCGTGCTCGCGCGCCACATCGCGTAGTGCCTGCTCGACATCCCGCGCCATGCGGCTGGCGTCACCGCAGACATACAGCTGCGCGCCCTCTTCCAGCCAGCGCCAAAGCTCGGAGCCCTGTTCACGAATACGGTCCTGCACATAAATCTTCTGCGTCTGATCGCGGGAGAAGGCCAGGCTGAGGTGGGTCAGCAGGCCGTCGTGCTGCATCGCGGTTAGCTCGTCGCGGTAGTAGAAGTCGCTGGCCGCATGCTGCTCGCCGAAGAACAGCCAGTTCTTGCCGGTATCGCCGCGCGCGCGGCGTTCGTGGAGGAAGCCGCGAAACGGCGCCACGCCGGTACCGGGACCGATCATGATCATCGGCACGTCGCCATCGTGTGGCACGCGGAAGTATTTATTGCTCTGCACAAACAGCGGCACCTCGACGTTATCTGCACGGTCGGCGAGAAAGGTCGAGGCCACGCCCTTGCGCTTGCCGTAGCGCACGGTGGACACGGTCAGGTGCACTTCGCCGGCATGCGCTTTGGGGCTTGAGGAGATGGAATACAGGCGCGGTTGCAGACGCTTGAGGCTGCCCAGCAATTCGCCAGCCGAATGTTCAGCCGGATAGGCCTGCAGCACGTCGGCCAGCTGGCGGCCCCACAGCCAGTCCTTCAGCTCGGCTTTGCGCTCGCCAAGCAGGCTGCGCAGCTCGCTGCTGGCGCTGCGTTCGGCGACCAGGGCGAGGGCCTCGTTGCTTGGGCGGGCGATTTCGAAATGGCTGGTCAGCGCCTCGCGCAGCGGCAGCTCGCCGACCTTGGCCAGCTTGACCACTTGCTCACCGTCCAGGCGCGCCAGTTCGAGCACTTCCTCGACCAGCTCCGGGCAGTTGCGCGGCCATACGCCGAGGGCATCGCCGGCTTCGTAGGTGAGGCCAGAGTCGCCCAGGGCGAAGGCGAACTGGCGGGTGTCCTTGCTCGCGCCTTCGGCGTTCAGGCGCAGATTCAGTGCCAGGCGCGCGGGCAGTGGCTGGGCCTTGCTCACCCGCTGTGTGCTGACGGGTTCGGTTGCGGAGCTATGTGCAGCTGTCGTTTCAGCTGGGCGCAGCAACGGCAGCAGCTCGCTTAGCCAGTTTGCGGCTGCGTCATCGAAGTCGCTGTCGCAATCCAGGCAGGGGCGCAGTGGCGTGGCGCCGAGTTCGGCCAGGCGACGGTCGAGGTTTTTGCCGTGCTGGCAGAACTGCTCGTAATTCGGGTCGCCAAGCGCCAGTACCGCATAACGCAGATTTTCCAGGCGCATCTCCCTGCTCTGCAGCGCGCTCCAGAAGGCCTGGCCATTGTCCGGCGCATCGCCGTCGCCGAAGGTGCTGCTCAGTAGCAGCACCGATCCGGCGCTGGTTAGTTTTTCCGGCGGATAATCGGCCATGCAGCTCAGTGCCACGGCTACCCCGGCCTCGTTCAGGTGCGCCGCAAGGCGTTCGGCCAGCGCCTCGGTATTGCCGGTTTGCGAGGCCCACAGCAGGGTTACTGCGGGGCTCTCGGTCAAGGTTGATGGCGTGACGCGGCTGAAGATTCCGGCGAGCATGCCGTCGAGCCACAGGCGGGTAGGCTCGGCCAGGGGCGCCTGACTTGGCAGGCTAGGTACACCGCCGCTGGGGTTGCTGCGCAGGCCGCTGATATAGCCGGCCATATAGGTGCGCTCGCGCTCACTGAGGGGCGGCGGCGCGCTGCAATCTACGCCGACCAGGGCCGCAAAGGTTTCGATGCTCGACATCGCGAGTTCCTCGGGCGGGTGAGATAGGCGAGCGCTGTCGACTGCCTCGGCGGCGGGCGAGTAGAGGCGTTGATGGGCGATCAGCTCGATACGCCGCAGGCTGACCGCGCAGAATTTGAATTCCGGTTGCTGCGAAATGGGATCGATGGCGTCGCTGGTCACCGCGTTGATCGCCAGGTTGTCGCCGTACACATCGTTCCAGTGGAACGGCGCAAAGCAGCCGCCGGGCAGCACGCGGTCGCTGATCTGCACCGGCAACACGGCATGGCCACGCCGTGAGCGCACTTCCAGCTGATCGCGGTCGCGCACGCCGAGGGTGGCGGCGTCCTGCGGGTGCACTTCGATAAAGGGGCCGGGGTTGAGCTTGTTCAGCGTGGTGACCTTGCCAGTCTTGGTCAGGGTGTGCCACTGGTGCTGCAGGCGCCCGGTGTTGAGCACGAAGGGGAAATCCTCATCGGGCATTTCCGCCGGGTCCAGATGCGGGCGCGGGAAGAACTGCGCCCTGCCGCTGGGCGTGGCAAAAGCCAGGCGCGGCGTGCTTCCATCTTTGCGAATGTGCAGATGCTGGCTGATTCCGTCGTTGATGTAGCGCAGTGGCATACGCCCATCACCCGCTTCACTGGCGCAGGGCCATTGCAGCGGCGTTTGGCGCAGGCGAGGGTAGCTGGCGCCGCGCAGGTCATAACCGGTTTTGGGATTGTGGAAGCGTTTGATTTCCTCGAACACCTGCTCGGCTGATTCGTAGCTGAAGCCGTCGGCAAAGCCCATGGCGCAGGCCACTTCGGCGATGATCCGCCAGTCGGCCATGGCCTCGCCGGGCGGCTCAACGGCTTGCGGCATTAGGGTCAGGTTGCGTTCGGAGTTGACCATCACCCCTTCGGCTTCGGCCCACAGCGCGCCGGGCAGGAGGATGTCGGCGTAGCGATTGGTTTCGGTGTCGAGGAAGGCGTCCTGGGCGATCACCAGTTCGGCGGCCTTGAGCCCCTCGATCACCTTGCCACGGTTGGCCATGCTCGCCACCGGATTGGTGCAGATGATCCAGCAGGCTTTGACCTTGCCGGCTGCCAGGTCCTCGAACAGCGTCACGCTGCCGCCGCCCAGGCGGGTATGCAGGGTGCCGGCCGGCACGCCCCAGATCTGCTCGACAAAGGCGCGGTCGTCGTCCACCAGCACGCTGCGCTGGCCCGGCAGGCCGGGGCCCATATAGCCCATCTCGCGGCCGCCCATGGCGTTGGGCTGGCCGGTAAGGGAGAACGGCCCGCTGCCGGGACGGCAGATCTTGCCGGTGGCCAGGTGCAGGTTGCACAGGGCGTTGGTGTTCCAGGTGCCGTGGGTGCTCTGGTTGAGGCCCATGGTCCAGCAGCTCATCCACTCGCCGGCTTCGCCAATCCAGCGTGCGGCCTGGCGGATCGCTGCTTCACTGAGCCCGGTGTGGGCGGCGACGTAGTCGGGGGTGTAGCTTTCGAGGAAGTCCGGCATGACCTCCCAGCCTTCGGTGAATTCGCTAATAAAGGCCGGATCGGTGTGGCCGTTCTTGTGCTGCAGGTGCAGCAGGCCGTTGAGCAGCAGCAGGTCGCTGCCCGGTTTGATCTGCAGAAACAGGTCGGCCTTGTCTGCCGTGGCGTTGCGCCGGGGGTCGACGACGATCAGCTTGGCGCCGGCCTTGACCCGCGCCATCAGGCGTAGAAACAGGATCGGGTGACAGTCGGCCATATTTGCGCCGATCACCAGCAGCACATCCGCGCGGTCGAAATCCTGGTACGAGCCGGGCGGGCCGTCGGCGCCCAGCGACAGCTTGTAGCCACTGCCGGCGCTGGCCATGCACAGGCGTGAGTTGGATTCGATCTGGTTGCTGCCCAGGTAACCCTTGACCAGCTTGTTGGCCAGGTACTGCGCCTCCAGCGACATTTGCCCGGAGACATACAGGGCGATGGCGTCCGGGCCGTGTTCGTCGAGAATCGCGCGCAGGCGGGCGGCGGCTGCGCGGATGGCGGCGTCCATGCCGATTTGCCCCGGGTCGCGGTTACGTTCGCTGCGCAGGTAGGCGTGCTCCATGCGGCCGGATTCGCTCAGCGGCTGGGCGCAGGTGCTGCCCTTGGTGCACAGGCGGCCGAAGTTGCTCGGATGCTGTTGGTCACCGCTGACCTTGGCGATCTTGCCATTTTCCACCTGCATGACGATGCCGCAGCCGACGCCGCAATAGGGACAGACACTCCGCACGGTTTTGTTCGCCACACCCCTCTCCTGCACCTGAAACGCAAAACGCCATGCAACCCTCCGTCGAAACGGGAGCGGCACGGCGTCTTTGTCGTGGATTGGCAATCAGCGTTGATTACCTGGGTGGGTCTATAGCAAGGCACGCGCCAGGGTTTGTCAGGGCGGCTTGAATGCCCGCGCGGCAAGGCCTGGCGGGGTGTGTGCGGGGCTGCTGGCCGGATTTTGCGCGACTCATAATGGGGCGCAGGCTGTTCTGCTCGCCTCTTTTTGGGTCTTTATCGCGCCGGCTTCTGTTCCCTCAATCAGCGCCTGCAGCCCGTTGCTATGCGGGCTGCAGGCCACTGCGCGGAAACTGGCACAAGCGCTGCATGAGCCCTAGCGAGCCCGCAACAGCAGGGCCGCCCATTCGATCAATGGCGATCGTTAGCCTGCACAGGCAATGGGTAATTCAGGTGCCATTCGCAGGCACCGCACAGAACAGGCAAAGGCGCCTGAAACCGCAAGGTTTCAGGCGCTTTTTTATTGCCGCAGAAAAACCTGATGAGCTTCGGCCGGGAAATGCCATGAACAGCACAGATACCTCCACAGACCAGCAGCGGCTGATCATCATCGGCAACGGCATGGTCGGCCATCATTGCGTCGAGCAACTGATCGAGCGTGGCGCGCTGGCGCAGTACCGCGTGCATGTCTTCAGCGAAGAGCCGCTGCGCGCCTATGACCGCGTGCACCTCTCCGAGTATTTCACTGGCCGCGATGCCGAATCCCTGGCCCTCAGTGGCGCGGCGCTGTACCAGACGCCGGGTGTGAGCCTGCACCTGGGTGTGCCGGTGCTGGAGATCGACCGCGAACGCCGCGAAGTGATCACCGCCGCAGGCAGCTTCCCCTACGACCAGTTGGTGCTGGCCAGCGGCTCCTACCCGTTCGTGCCGCCGATTGAAGGCGCCGAAGGCGATTCGCGTCTGGTCTACCGCACTCTGGCCGACCTCGACACCATTCAGACCGCCGCCAAGAACGCGCGCCGGGGTGTGGTGGTTGGTGGTGGCCTGCTCGGCCTGGAAGCGGCCAACGCGCTGAAATCTCTGGGCCTGGAAGCCCATGTGGTGGAATTCGCCCCACGGCTGATGCCGGTGCAGCTGGATGACCACGGCGGCCTGGCGCTGAAGGCGCAGATCGAAGCCCTGGGCGTCAGCGTGCACCTGTCGCGCGGCACCCAGTCGATCACCCCAGGCAGCGAGTACCGCTACCGGATGAACTTCGCCGGAGAAGAATTCCTGGAGACCGACCTGATCGTGTTCTCCGCCGGCATCCGCCCGCAGGACGCCATCGCCAAGCAGTGCGGCCTGGAACTCGGCCCGCGCGGCGGCGTGGCTATCGACAGCCAGTGCCGCACCAGCGACCCGGCCATCTACGCCATCGGCGAATGCGCGGCGTGGAACGGCGGCATCTTCGGCCTGGTTGCGCCGGGCTACCAGATGGCCCGAAGCGTCGCCACCCAGCTCTGTGGCGAAGACAGCGAACCCTTTATGGGTGCGGACATGTCGACCAAGCTCAAGCTGCTCGGCGTCGACGTTGGCTCCATCGGCGATGCCCACGGCGCCACCGCTGGTTCGCGCAGCTACCGCTTTATCGATGAAGCCAACGCCAGCTACCGGCGCTTGGTCGTATCCGCCGACGGTAAACAGGCCATCGGCGCTGTGCTGGTCGGCGATAACAGCTACTACGACACCCTCCTGCAGTACGTGCAGAACGGCATCACGCTGCCGGCCGATCCGTCCTGCCTGATCCTGCCGCAAGGCGAAGGCGCGCCGGCGCTGGGTGCCGACGCCCTGCCGGACACCGCGACCATCTGCTCCTGTCACAACGTCAGCAAGGGCGCGATCTGCTCGTCCATTGATGCCGGCTGCGGCGACCTCGCCGGCCTCAAGGCCTGTACCAAGGCGGCCACCGGCTGCGGCGGCTGTTCGGCGTTGCTTAAACAGGTGTTCGAACACGAGCTGACCGCGCGCGGCGTGGTGGTCGACAAAAGCCTGTGCGAACACTTCGCCTACACCCGCCAGGAGCTGTACGGCATCGTTCGCGTGGAAGGCATCGAAACCTTCGAAACCCTGCTGGCCAAGCACGGCCGTGGCCATGTGGGTTGCGACATCTGCAAGCCGGCGGTGGGCTCAATCCTCGCCTCCTGCTGGAACCGCTCGATCACCGACCCCGCGCTGGTGCCGCTGCAGGACACCAACGACACCTTTATGGCCAACATGCAGAAGAACGGCACCTACTCGGTGGTGCCGCGTATTCCCGGTGGCGAAATCACCCCGGACGGCCTGCTGGCCATCGGCGCGGTGGCGAAGAAATACGACCTCTACACCAAGATCACCGGCGGCCAGCGCATCGACCTGTTTGGCGCACAGCTGCATGAGCTGCCGGGTATCTGGGCCGAGCTGATTGCCGCCGGCTTCGAAACCGGCCACGCCTATGGCAAGTCGCTGCGCACGGTGAAGAGCTGCGTGGGCAGCACCTGGTGCCGTTACGGCGTGCAGGACAGCGTGGCCATGGCGCTGCTGCTGGAGGACCGCTACAAGGGTCTGCGCTCGCCGCACAAGATCAAGTTCGCCGTCTCCGGCTGCACCCGCGAATGTGCCGAGGCGCAGAGCAAGGACGTTGGCGTGATCGCTACCGAGAACGGCTGGAACCTTTATGTGGCCGGTAACGGCGGCATGCGTCCACGCCATGCCGAGCTGTTCGCCACCGATCTGGATGACGAAACCCTGATCCGCTACATCGACCGCTTCCTGATGTTCTACGTGCGCACCGCCGACCGCCTGCAACGCACCTCGGTGTGGCGCGAGTCGCTGGAAGGCGGCCTGGATTACCTGAAAGAAGTGATCATCGACGACAGCCTCAATCTCGGCGCCGAACTGGAGGCGCAGATGCAGCTGGTGATCGACCGCTACGAATGTGAGTGGGCCAACGCCCTGAAGGACCCAGAGAAGCTCAAGCGCTTTCGCACCTTCGTCAACCAAAAGGGCGGTGACCCGGGTATCCAGTTTGTCGAGGAGCGCGGCCAGCGCCGCCCGATCAGCGCCGCCGAACTGCAACGTATTCCAGCCGAGGAGGTGGTCTGATGGGCCAGTCGAGCGCAACCGCAACAGTCGAACACACCAGCGTGCAGTGGCGCGCCGTATGCGGTCTTGAAGACCTAGTGGCCAACTCCGGCGTGGTCGCCTGGGTCGATGGCGCCCAGGTCGCGCTGTTCTACCTGCCAGGCCAGGCCAGTGGCAAGCAGCTGTTTGCCCTGGACAACCGCGACCCCAAGTCCGGTGCCAACGTTATTGGGCGAGGCATTGTCGGCAGTCTGGCAGGCGACCTGGTGATCGCTGCGCCGCTGTACAAACAGCACTACCGCCTGGAAGACGGCACCTGCCTGGAATACCCCGAGCAGCAGCTGCGCACCTGGCCGGTACGCTTGCAGGGTAACCGGGTGGAAATCGGCTTGAGCTAAGGCGCTGGGTGAACGGGGCTGAACAGGGCGCTACTTGAGTGTGAGTCAGTAATTGGCTTTATGCAGCTCAGCCCGCAGCGCTGCTGCCTGCGTAACAGGGTTGTCGATTATCTCGGCAACCCTGTTTTTGTTGCTGTGCCGAGTGGCTTATTGCGCAAATCGCTGTATCTCGTGGGATATAGCGAAGGTAGAGTAGCCGTTGTTCGTGGCCGCACACCCAGGAGTTATCCATGCACGCGCGTATCGCGGCGCTATTCGCCGCCCTAGTATTCAGCAGTCACTCCCTGGCTGAGCAGGTTCACGTCGCCGTGGCCGCCAACTTCACCGCGCCACTGCAGGCGATTGCCAGCGAGTTCGAGAAGGACAGCGGGCACAGCGTGGTCGCCTCCTTCGGCGCCACCGGGCAGCTGTATGCGCAGATTCAGCATGGCGCGCCATTCGAGCTGTTGCTCAGCGCCGATGTAAGCACCCCGGCCAAGCTCGACAGCGAAGGCCTGGGCGTCAGCGGCTCGCGCTTTACCTATGCGGTCGGCAGGCTGGTGCTGTGGTCGGCCACGCCGGGCTATCTGGATGGCAGCGACGCGGCACTCAAGGCCAATCAATTCAGGCATCTGGCGATTGCCGAGCCGCAAACCGCACCCTATGGTCTGGCGGCCACCCAGGTGCTGGGTAAGCTCGGTTTGACCGAGGCCGTGCAGGGCAAGCTGGTGACTGGGCAAAGCATCGCCAAGGCCTTGCACTTTATTGCCACCGGCAATGCCGAGCTGGGCTTTGTCGCGCTGTCGCAGGTGTATCAAAACGGCCAGCTCAGTAGCGGCTCGGCTTGGATCGTGCCGGCTGAGCTGCATACGCCGATCAGGCAGGATGCGTTGATCCTCAAGCAGGGCGAGCACAACCCAGCTGCTGCGGCTTTTATGGATTACCTAAAGGGTGAAAAAGCGGCGGCGATTATCAAGTCCTATGGCTACAGGCTGTAGAGGGACGCAGCCATGCCACTGACTAAAGCCGATCTCGCCGCCGTTCTGCTGACCCTGGAGCTGGCATCGCTGACCACCCTGTTGCTGCTGCTGATCGGTACGCCGATTGCCTGGTGGCTGGCGCGCACTGATTCGCGCTGGAAGCAGCCGATTGGCGCCATCGTCGCGCTGCCGCTGGTGTTGCCGCCGACGGTGATCGGCTTCTACCTGCTGGTGAGCATGGGCCCGCACGGCTTTATCGGCCAACTGACCCAGAGCCTCGGCCTTGGCACCCTGACGTTTACCTTTACCGGGCTGGTGATCGGTTCGGTGTTCTATTCCCTGCCCTTTGTCGTGCAGCCGCTGCAGAACGCCTTCGAGGCAATTGGCCGTGCCCCGCTGGAGGCGGCGGCGACGCTGCGCGCCGGGCCGTGGGATGCGTTCTTTACGGTGGTGTTGCCGCTGGCCAAACCGGGCTTCGTTACGGCGGCGATTCTTGGTTTCGCCCATACCGTGGGCGAGTTTGGTGTGGTGTTGATGATTGGCGGCAATATCCCCGGCCAGACTCAGGTGGCTTCGGTGCAGATCTACAACCATGTGGAAACCATGGAGTACGCCCAGGCCCACTGGCTGGCAGGTGGCATGCTGCTGTTCTCCTTTATCGTGCTGCTGGCCCTCTATTCCGGGCGTAGCCGCACGCGGGTGTGGCAATGATCTGGCCATTGGCGCGGCGCAATCCGGC
The DNA here is from genome assembly GCF_056312395.1 of Pseudomonas sp. C7.1. Classification (NCBI taxonomy): domain Bacteria; kingdom Pseudomonadati; phylum Pseudomonadota; class Gammaproteobacteria; order Pseudomonadales; family Pseudomonadaceae; genus Pseudomonas; species Pseudomonas sp. C7.1. The sequence continues at coordinate 3,876,275 of NZ_JBWDTL010000003.1, forward strand.
GATTCGCACAGTCGCTGGACTGGGCGAAATCCACGCGCGCTTCAAGGTCGAGCATGCCGACTTCACCCTGGATGTTGAGCTGAACCTGCCCGGTCGTGGTGTCAGCGCGCTGTTCGGCCATTCCGGCTCGGGCAAGACCAGCTGCCTGCGCTGCTTTGCTGGGCTGGATCAGCCGCGCGCAGGTTATCTGCAGGTTAACGGCGAGCTGTGGCAGGACAGCGCCCAGGGCATTTTCGTCCCAGCCCATCAACGCGCCGTGGGTTATGTGTTTCAGAGTGCCAACCTGTTTGCCCACCTCACCGTGCGGCGCAATCTGCAGTACGGCTTGAAGCGCATCCCCGCAGCGCAGCGGCGGATTGCCCTGGAACAGGCGGTCGAGCTGCTGGGCATTGAGCACCTGCTGGAACGCTTGCCGGGCAAGCTGTCTGGCGGTGAGCAGCAACGCGTTGGCATTGCCCGCGCTCTGCTGACCAGCCCGCGCCTGCTGCTGCTGGATGAGCCGCTGGCATCCCTCGATCTCAAGCGCAAGCAGGAGGTGCTGCCCTATCTGGAGCGCCTGCATCAGGAGCTGGAGATTCCGATTGTTTACGTCAGCCATTCGCCGGATGAGGTGGCGCGCCTGGCCGATCACCTGGTGCTGCTGGAAGACGGTAAGGTCAGCGCCAGTGGCCCGCTAAAGGAAACCCTACTGCGCGCCGACTTGCCGTTTGTCTTTGAGGACGATGCCGAAGCGGTGGTCGATGGCGTGGTCACCGCCCATGACCATGCCTACGGGCTGCTCTACCTGCAATTGCCGGATAGCCAGATCAACCTGCGCTTGCCTCACGGGCCGCTGCCGCAGGGTCAGTCGGTGCGGATCAAGATCAAGGCCCGCGATGTCAGCCTGAGCTTGCAGCAGGCCGAGGACAGCAGCGTGCTCAACCTGTTGCCGGCACGGGTGCTGGACTGGATCAACGTCGCCGAGCAGGCCCATGTGCTGGTGCGCGTGCAGGTGGGTGGCGAGCAACTGATCGCGCGTATCACCCGCTACTCCTTCGACCGCCTGCAGATCCAGCGCGAGCAGCTGCTGTGGGCACAGGTCAAGTCGGTGTCACTGCTGAGTGCTGGCTGAGGCTGGCGTGAGCAGATTGCACGGCCTACCAAGCTGGCCGAATCGACGTATCTTTCCGACGAAATCACTCTTTAGGCTGCTTTTATCCCGAATTCAGTGCAGTACCCTGTGCGCGCGCTTGTATTAAGCTGACCTCGTTCAGCACTGCTCACAAAAATAATAAGGAGCACCCCACGTATGCGTTCTACAACGCTGTGTCGCCCGCTATTGCTCGCAGTTATCGGGCTGTTGGCTGGCCTCTCGCCGCTGACCTTTGCTCAGGCCGTAACCCCTCAGGAGCAGGTGCAGGTGCAGGCCAGCCGGGTTACCAGCAGCCTGATGCTGTTACGCGGTGAGGGTTTCCAAAAGAAACACCAGGACGCCCTGGAAACCGATCTGCAGGCCCTGGCCGCAGCGGTGCAGAGCCTGCCGCAAAACAGCGATGCCCTGCGCAGCGCCCATCAGGAGCTGGTGGTGCAGATTCGCCGTGGCGTAGCCTTCGGCCCAAGCGAAGATGATATGCCCTGGCGCTACCCCGAGGACCTCAGCAAAGCACTGCTTGGCGTGCTTGAAGAAACCCGCAGGCTGGCCGGCCCGGATGACAGCGAGCTGTCCGCCAAGCTCGAATACCTCTCGGTGCAGTACCTCAGCCGCGCCTACTTCGGCAATTTCGAAACCGCCCGCGAGCAGCCCGACACCTACCTAGGCCAGGACGAACGCAAGATCGTGCCGTCGGTGGATGCGCAGCTGGCCGTGCTGGACGGTAAGGCCGACCCGCAAGTCGGCAAGCTGAAAATCCGCTGGGATTACCTCAAGGCCGCGCTGGTCGACCTCAACAGCCAGAGCAGCGCCCTGCAAAGCGCCTCGGGCCGGCCATTTGCGCCGATCACCGTGTATCGCCATACACGGTCACTGACCACGCAATGGATGGCGATGTACTAGGTTCGTCTACGATCTGCTGCGCGTCGGCGATAGGGATATAACCAGGTAGGCGGCCGTTTTGTAGCCCGGATGCAATCCGGGAAATTTGGGCGAGCCGCATAACTCTTCCCGGATTGCATCCGGGCTACGGACTAACAGATCTTGGTTGCCTCAGGCCGTGGCTTTCTTCTCGCGAATACAGGTCGGGCCGGCACGTTCAGCGACGGCCTGTTCGACCTCTTTGCGCAGGCCCAGTAGGAAGGCCGCTTCGGCGGCGACGAACAATGGACCGATCACCAGGCCCATCACATCATCGACAAATGCCGGTTTGCGCCCTTCGTAGTAATGGCCGACAAACTGGATGATCCAGCCGATCACGAACAGGCCGATGCCGCTACTGAGCCACACCGCCGTCGATTGCACAGCCAGGCCCGCAGCCGCCCACAAACTGAGCGCCAGCAGCAGCGCCATCAGTAGGCCGAAACGCAGGTCCAGGCGCAGGTAGAAGATCCCCGCAGCCAGCGCCACCAGCAGCGCTGGGGACAGCCACAGGCCGAGCAGCTCAAAGCCGGGGCGTGACAGCAGCACGGCGACTGCCACAACGATCAGTGGAATACCGATAAAGTGGCTGAGAATATTGCGTGGGTCGCGGTGATAGGCCGCGTATTGGGCCAGATGATCAACCAGAGTTTTCATTATTATTTTCCTTATGCAAGACAGGTGGCCAGCATGAACCCCCGCCCGCGCAGCGCTCTGTCAGCTAGCCGACAAATAGGCTGCCGTCGATGAACAGCGCTCACAGCTATCAGGCGCGCCTGCGTCAGGGTCACTGGTTTAGCGCCCTGCCCGCTGCCCTGCAGGAGGCGCTGCTGGCCGCTGCTCAGGTACAACAGCTGGCGGCCGGCCAGGTGCTGTTTCGCCGGGGCGACAAACCTTGCGGCCTGTATGCGGTGGTCGAGGGCGGCATGCGCATCGGTGCGGTCAGCGCCACCGGCAAGGAAGCGCTACTGACCCTGGTCGAGCCGCCTTACTGGTTTGGCGAGATTTCCCTGTTTGACGGCCAACCGCGCACCCACGATGCCTTTGCCGAAGGTCCCGCCACTCTGCTGTTGGTGCCACAGGCGCGCCTGCTGGCGCTGCTCGAACAGCAGCCGCAGTACTGGCGCGACATCGCCCTGCTGATGAGCCACAAACTGCGCCTGGCCTTTATCGCCCTGGAAGAGATGAGCCTGCTGCCCGCCGCCCCACGACTGGCCCGGCGCCTGCTGCTAATTGTCGAGAACTACGGCGAAGGCGAGCCGCGCCGCGTGCTGCACCTGCCCCAGGAACAGCTGGCGCTGATGCTGGCGATCTCCCGGCAAACCACCAACCAGATCCTCAAGGAGCTGGAAAGCCTGGGCATCCTGCGCCTGACTTATGGCGAGATCGAACTCCTTGATCTGCCGCGCCTGCGCCAGGCGGCGCAGTAAGCTAAACCGGCCCGCCAGGCTGCAAAGAATGAACCGGTGGCGCAGAATGGCGCTCTATTGCCGACCTGCATGCCACCAGAGCCCGATGTCCTGATGCCGATAACCGCTGTTACACCCACTGCCGACCCCACTGACCTGCCCCTGGTACTGGCCGGCCCGCTGCTGCGCCGCATGGAAGCGCAGCGCTTGGTGCTCTGGCTGGTCGGCAGTCAACCACTCACGCTGAGCCTGCAGCTTACGCACAGCGAAGCTGCAGGCCCGCAGCGCCTCCCGCTAGCTGATGACAGCTGCCAGGTGATTCAGGTCGGCGAGCAGGCATTTATCCACCTGATCGACCTGAAGCTGGAGGCGCCGCTGCCCTGCGATGTGCAGATCGACTACGACCTGCTGATCGAACAACCCGGCCAGGCCGCGCTGGGTATCGCCGATTGGGCGCCGCATCTGCTGTACGACGGTGCGACCCAGGCCAACTTTGTTCTGCGCGCGCAGCTGGATCATCTGCTGCACGGTTCCTGCCGCAAGCCGCATTACCCGGCTGCCGATGGTCTGCTCTGCGCTGACCGCCTGCTGGCCGACGCGCATGCCCCCGAACAGCGCCCGGCGTTGCTGCTGATGAGCGGCGACCAGATCTACGCCGATGACGTCAGCGGGCCGATGTTGCGGGCGATTCACCAGGTGATCGAACGCCTGGGCCTGTTCGGCGAACATCTGGAAGGCGCGGTAGTCGATGACAGCACCGCGCTGTACCAGCACCCGGCCAGCTACTACCAGCGCGCCGAGTTGCTGCCAGCGCTGAAAAACAACGACACCCTGCGCGAGCGGTTTTTCGGCGGGGTGGAGAAGCCGGTGTTCACCACCAGCAGCGCCGACAACCATCTGGTCACCTGCGCCGAAGTGCTGGCCATGTACCTGCTCGTCTGGTCGCCGGTACCCTGGACGTTGCTGGATGCGGAAATGCCCGCGCTGAGCGCCGAGGAAGTGCCGCGCTACCAGGCCGAGCGTGGGCGTATCGAGGCGTTTCGTAATGGCCTGGGCCAGGTCGCCCGCGCCCTCGCCCACCTGCCGACGCTGATGATCTTCGATGACCACGACATCACCGATGACTGGAACCTCTCCGCCCAGTGGGAGGAAACCGCCTACGGCCACCCGTTTTCCAAGCGCATCATCGGCAATGCGCTGATCGCCTACCTGCTGTGCCAGGGCTGGGGCAACAACCCGGATGTGTTCGCCAAGCCCCTGCAGATGATCCGTGCGATGACCGAGGGCCGTGATGCCGCCAACCATATGCACAGCCCGCCGCAGGACGCGCTGATCGATGCGCTGCTGTGCTTTCACCAGTGGCAGTTCGTGCTGCCGACCACGCCAACGTTGGTGGTTCTGGACACCCGTACCCGGCGCTGGCGCAGCGAGCGCAACCTCAAGCGGCCATCCGGTCTGCTGGACTGGGAAGCGCTGTGCGAGTTTCAGCAGGCGCTGCTCGATCAGCCGTCGGCGATCATCGTGTCCCCCGCACCGATGTTCGGCGTCAAGCTGATCGAGGCCATCCAGAAAGTCTTCAGCTGGGCCGGTCATCCGTTGATGGTCGATGCGGAAAACTGGATGGCGCACCGTGGCGCGGCAAAAGTGATGCTGAATATCTTCCGCCACTCGCGTACGCCGGGTAACTACACGATTCTCTCCGGCGACGTGCATTATTCGTTTGTCTACGAGGTGCTGATCCGCCAGCGCAAACGCGGGCCGCAAGTCTGGCAAATCACCAGCAGTGGCCTGAAAAACGAATTCCCGCCGCGCCTGCTCGACTGGTTCGACCGCCTCAACCGCTGGCTTTACGCGCCCTGGTCGCCGCTTAACTGGCTGACCAAGCGTCGGCGCATGCAAGTCACGCCGCGCATTCCTTCGCGCAGCAAGGCCGGCGAGCGCCTGTGGAACGGCGCAGGGCTGGGCCAGGTATTCTTCAACGAGCAAGGCCAGCCGAACGCGATCTACCAGCTGAATGCCGATGGCTCGGAGGCGGTGGCCTTTGTTGATGACCGCGATAAGGCGCCGGACACGGCGTCAGGCAATTCGCCCGCAAGCAGCACGGCTATTCAGTCGGCTGACCGTTCCGCCTGATGCCGGGCTGGCCAGAGCAGGGCCAGCCATTGCGCGCGCCAGCTTAAGGTCAGTGCGACGATCAGCGTGGCGACGCCGAGCAGCATCAGCCACAGCAGGATGGCCATGGCCGGCGAATCCCCCGCCAGGCTACAGATCAATGACAGCCCGAGCATCAGGCTGGCGCCGCTGCGCAGAGCGACTTGCCGCGCCGCCGTCTGTTGCACGCCGTGATGCACCTGACGCCAGTGGTTGGGCAAGGCCAGGGCGAGCCAGGCACAGCCCAGCACCGCCAGCAACAGGGCCAACAGCGAGTACAGGGTGGCGTCAGACACGGGCGGCCTCCAGAGCGTGTTCTTGCGGTATATGTCGACGCAGTTTGTACGCGGCCATCAGCCCAAGGGCTGCCGCAGCGAGCAGGCACAGGTCCGTGCCTGCTACCGGACCGTTGCCATTGCGCAGGGTGGCCAGCAGGTGGTCACCGGTGGTTAGCCAGTTGGCGATTACGGCCAGTACCGCCAGCAGCGCAATCGCCGTGCACTGCTCGCGCCAGGCGTGCAGGTAACCGAGACGTGAGTCCTGCAGCACGCGCATTACGGCATGGGCAGTAGCGAGCAGCCAGAGGGCATAGAAACTCAGCACTTCGACGCGGGCGCGGCCCAGGCCGAACAGTTGCTCCTGCATGGGCAGCCAGCGGTTGGCTAGCAGGAACGCCAGGGTGGCGAGAATCACCCCGCACACGCCGGCAATGCTCAGGGCATCCAGCAGCGATACACCGAGATGGCCTTGGCGCTGCTGCTTTTTACGGCGGGCCTGGGTCCAGAAGAACAGCCCGGTGGCGATCACCACACAGCCGCCCAGCCCGCCGAGGAAGTACAGCCAGCGCAGGGCATTGTGGCGGAACTGGATGTAATGCAGGCCGGCGATGAAGTTCCAGGTATTCACCGTGGTCGAGGCCTGAAAGCGGCCCATCACGTCACCGCTGACGCTGGCAAAGCGGAAGTTGTCGATGTCCTTGGTCACGCTGCTGTGGCTGGTGCGGCGCAGCAGCACATTGCCGTTGGCATCCTTGGGGTTGTTGACCCGCAGCAGGTACACCGAGCCCGGCCCCCAGTGCTGTTCAGCCTGGGCCACCATGGGTTCCAGCGGCGCCAGCTCACCCGGCTCTTTGGCGGCCCGCAGGCGGATACGCTCGAGTGCTTCGCCGAGGAAGGCGCGTTCGGCGCTGACGCCCGTTTTTACCTGCTCGCGGTAAGTCTGCTGCGGCGCGTCGGGGTAGTAGATGGCGAACGCGATGATCAGCCCCGACAGGGTGATCAGCAGGTGGAACGGCAGCAGCGCCACACCGACCACGTTATGCACATCCAGGGTGCTGCGGCCGAAGGCGCGGTGCAGGCGCAGGGTGAAAAACTCGCTGAACAGCTTGCGATGGATCACTACGCCGGACACCAACAGGCAGAGCATGGCCATGCCGGCAATCCCTACCAGCCAGGCACCGATGTTTTTGTAGCGCAGCGTCAGGTTGTGGTGGAAGGGGTAGATAAAGCCACTGGCGCCCAGGGTCAACGGCTTGGCCAGCGGCTCAAGAGTGATCGGGTGGAACAGGTCGCGGCTGCTCTTGCGCGATTCCTCGCTGCCATAGCTGAGGGTTAGAAACGGCGTGCGTTCCAGGGGCAGGATAATGGTCCAGACCGGTGAGTTGGCTGCGCGTTGTTCCAGCAGCGGGCGAATGTCGCGGTCCAGCGACGGCCGCTGCATGCTGTCATCCCAGTGCAGGCGAGTGCTGGGCATCATCCAGCGGTCGATTTCCTTGTCAAACACCGACAGGCTGCCGGTCCAGAATATGGCGAACAGCAAGGTGCCAAGCACCACGCCGGCCCAGGTGTGCAGCTCGCCCATGCGGCTTCTAAATCCTGTTTTCATGCTTGCCCCTGCATCAGCAGTGGCGTGCCCCAGGCCAGCAAACTCATGCCGCCGAGCAACAGCCAGGCGTTACGCCGGCGCTCGCGGGAAAAAGCCCAGAGCAGCAACACCAGCAGGTAAATAAAGCCGAGCATGATCGCCAGCATCACCGCATCGCCTTGGCGCATGCCGGCCCACCAGGCTAACAGGCCGCTTAGACCGACCAGTTGCGCACTGGCGAAGTAGGCCAGCGCGCACAGGCCGACAACGTGGCTGGCCGTCGCGGTGGGTTGGATAACATCGCGCAGGTGCATGGCGGCCTCACTCAAAACGGTAGCTGGTGGTGAACTGCAGCGAACGCGGTTCGCCCGGCAGGATGCCCAGGTCATTGGTGGCTGACTCGTAGTAGGTTTTGTTGGCCAGGTTGCGGGCGTTGAGGGCAAATGCCCACGGCCCGCGCTCATGGAACAGCCCAGCATCCAGTACGGTGTAGGCTGGCAGGGTCACAGCGTTGGTGGTTGAGGCGAAGGAATCCGCCTGGTGGCGTACACCGAGGCCGGCGCGCCAGCCGTTACCCAGTTCCTTGACGCCCCACAGCGTGGCGCTAAAGCGTGGGGCGTTGGCCGCCCGTTTGCCTTCCAACGGGGTGGCCGGCTGCGTCGGGGTGATCGCCGGTGCGGTGGTGTTATTGGATTGGGTCACTCGCGCATCCAGGTAGGTGATCCCGCCCTGCAGGCTCAGACCGTGGCCGAGATCGCCGAGCGCAGAAAGCTCGACGCCTTCAGCGGTGATTTCACCGACATACAACGATGGGCCAGTAGGGTCACTGGGATCACGGGTTGGTACGTTTTCCTTGATGATTTGGAACAGGCTCAGGCCCAGCTCCAGGGCGCCGTCGTTCAGGCGCAGCTTGCTGCCCAGTTCATAGCTGGTGGTGATCTCCGGCGGCTGAATTGCACTGCGGGGATCGATCATCCCGGTGGCGCTGCCAGGCTGGTAGGAGCGTGAGGCGGACAGGTAGTAGGACGACCAGTCATTGGGCTGATAGACCAGGCCGGCGCGCGGGCTGCGGTAATCATCTTCCCGGCTGTAATCACTGCCCACGCGGTTGTCGAAGTCGCGCTCCAGCTGGTCTTCGCGCAGCCCCAGCAGCATCACCCAGTGCTCGTTGAAACGCATCAGGTCCTGGATGTAGTAACCGGCGGTATGGGTCTCGTAGATGCCATCGCGGCGCACTGAGGCGGCGCTGTAGGGCACGGTCTTGAGCCGTGGGTTATACACAGACAGGTTGTAGGCCGCCGGCAGGTCGCCACCGCGTGACAGGGTGTCGCGCTCTTCGATGGCGTATTCGGCGCCGACCATCAGCTCGTGCCGAATGCCGAGCCAATCGACCTGCTTGCTCAGCTCCAGCTTGTTGGCCAGGTCGGTCTGCTGGCTGTCGAAGTTGCTGCGCGACAGGCGCACGGTGGGCGTGGCGGTGTTGAGCAGCAGGCGGCTGATGGTGGTCTGGTTGCGCTCCATGTCCAGGGTGCGATAACTCAGGGTGTTGCGCAGTTGCAGGCTGTCGCTCAGGTCCATCTTGAGGTCGGCCTGGAAGGTGCTGTCGGCGCTGGTGCCGCTGTCGTTGTCGCCGGGGTTGGCCGAGCCGTAATAGGTCGAGCGCGAAACGTCGGCTGGCTTGCCGTTGATGCCGGGAATACCGGCGTCGAACACCCGCTCATCCGCCAGGTGCTGGGCGCGTAGGTCGAGGGTTATGTCATCGTTGAAGCGCAGGGTGGACGCCAGCGCCAGGCCGTTTTTCTTGTACCAGACCTCATCGCGATACGAGTTGCCTTCGTCGGCCATGGCATTGATACGCACCTGCACCGCTTCGTTCAGCGGTTGGTTGACATCGAGGGTCAGGCGCCGGGCATCGTAGGAACCCAGGCTGGCGGCCAGGTCAGTCTGCGCGAGCGGCTGTGGCCGTTTGCTCACCAGGTTGATCAAACCGCCGGCCGAGCCACGGCCGTAGAGCACGCCGCTGGGGCCTTTGACCACTTCGACCTGCTCCAGGTTGAAGGTATCGCGGAAGGTATTGCCGCCATCGCGCATACCATCGACATAGGTATCAGAAATGGCCGAGAAGCCACGGATCACGAACTGCTCGCGAATGCCTTCGCCGGTGCTGCTGGTCACGCCTGGGGTGTAGGCCAGGGCTTCTTTGATTGAGCGCGCGCCGCGATCACGCAGCACCGCTGCCGGCACTGCATCAACCGTCTGCGGCACATCCAGCGAGTTGGCATCGGAGCGGGTGGCGCTGCTCACCGGCACGCTGCTCTGGTAACGGCTGGCCTTGCCGGAAATGGTCATGGCGGGCAGCTCGGTGCGCGCCGCTGCGTCGCGATTGTGCTCTGGCACCGGCCGTAGCACATAACCGCCGTCTTGCACCTGTTCGGCTTGCAAGCCGGTGCCGGCCAGCAGCGCCGCCAGTGCCTCGGGCGCTGTGAAATGGCCCTGAATGCCTGGGGTCACCTTGTTGGCAGTCTGCTCGGCGGTAAAGCTGAGCAGCAGGTTGGCGCTGCTCGACAGGCTGCGCAGCGCTGGTGCCAATGGCCCGGCGGCAATCGTGAACGCTTGGTGTGCCTGCTGCTGGGCTGGCGCTGTTGCTGCGGCCAGGGCCACGCCTGGCCATTGTTGGAGGGCCAGGCTGCAGGTCAGCGCCAGCAGCAGACGAGCACTTGGCAGGCCTGGGGTTTTGCGCGCGGCGCGCCGGTTGGCAGCGGCGGGGCTGTTTGGGTGGTGCATAGAGGCTCCTGACACAGAAAGCAAAATGAGGGTTTGCTGTGTAGGTGTCGCGAGAATCGCAATCGGTCAGTACGCCGCTAAATTATTTTTCTGCAACTGTTCGGTCGCGTCTGGCGGGCGGAATCAGCTGGCCTTTTCGATCAGCACCCAATAGCGGCTGCGTGAGCGAACTCGCACCGGCAAGACGCTGGGCAGGGTGGCGAGAATTCGCTGGCTGTCGTGCACAGGGAACACCCCAGACAAGCGCAACCCAGCCACCGCCGGGTCGCAGCGCAGCACGCCCGGACGGTAGCGCGCGAGTTCGGCGATAAAGTCGCCCAGGGCTAACTCGTCGGCAATGATTTGCCCATGGGTCCAGGCTAGGTCTGCGTCGCTCAGAGCACGCAGCGGGTCGATATGACTCGGGCTGAAAACCGCCCGCTGGCCTGCCAGCAGCACCTGAGTACGGTGACTTCTGGCGGGCTGGATCTGCACGGCACTCTCCTGCACGGCCACTTGGGTGTGACCGTCGTCCTGGCGCACGCTGAAGCGGGTGCCCAGTGCGCGGATGCGCCCATGTGCGGTGTGTACTTCCAGCGGGCGCGGATCGACGGGCTGCATGCCTTGGGCCGTTGCTGTGATGAGCATGATCTCGCCGGCGCGCAGATGCAGCAGGCGGGTGTGTGCGTCGAACTGTAGATCGACCGCTGTGGCCGTGTTTAGGGTCAGCCGGCTGCCGTCGCTCAGTGTCACAGTGCGTTGCTCACCAGTGCCGGTGCGATGGTCGGCCAACTGCTCCTGCCAGGTGCTGGTGCGACTGGCTAGCAGCCCGGAGCCGGCCAGTAGCCCTCCCCAAAACAACGACCGCAGCAGGTTGCGGCGGCTATTGGGGTCGTGCGCTCTGGCGTAGGGCGAGAGTGTTTGGTAGGTACTCTTGGCGGGCAGAGTCTTGAGCCTTCCGGTCATGGTCTCTATATGGCACCAAGCGCGCTCATGTTCCGGGTTGGCGGCCCGCCAGGCCCGCCAAGCCAGTTGCTCCTGCTCGGTGCATTCGCCGGACATCAGCATAGTCAGCCATTCCACCGCCTGATCGGCTACCACTTCGCAGATCGCCGGGCCATCAAGCTGAGGTTGTACGTGGTTGCCCAGATAAATGTCGCTCTGTCGCATGGCCGTGCTCAACCGGCCAGCGCGAACAGGTACTGCTTGTTCGCGCGCATCAGGTATTGCTTCACCGAACTGCTGGAAACGCCCAGGCGCTCGGCAATCTCGGCGTAACTGAGTTCTTCCAGGTGAGCGAGCAGGAAGGCTTCCTTGACCCGGCTAGGCAAGCCGTCGAGAGCGCAGTCGATCTGGCGCAGGGTTTCTAACGCCTGCAGCTGTTCTTCCGGTGGAGGAGAAACCTCTGCCGGCAGGCTGGCGAGCATCTTGAAGTAAGCGTCTTCCAGGCGTTGGCGGCGATGACGATGGGCGATCAACCTGCGGGCGATGGTCGCCAGAAACGGCCGTGGCTCGCGGATCTCATGAGCCTTGCCGGAATGGATAACGCTGACGAAGGTGTCCTGGGCCAGGTCTGCCGCAGTAAAGGCATCGCTCAGCTTGCGCCGCAGCCAGCTTTCCAGCCAGCCATGGTGCTGGCGATAGAGGGTGTCGAGGTCTTTGGACAGGTCAAAATCAGAGGCGGGCACAGTGAGCTCCGGTCAGCCGGATGGCTACGCAGGCGCACATGATAATTATTATTAAAAACTCAATGCTGCCGGTGCCTTTGAGCTCCGGCAGCTGATCAGCGGGCTGTACTCATGCGTCAGCGCAACAGCAGCCTCAACGCAGCTTTTCCAGCATCTGGTAGTACCACATGCCGGCGGCCAGCATCGGGTTGCCGAACACATCCCCCAGCGGCACCTTGATATGTGTGCAGGCGGCGAAAGTGTCGTAGTGGCCCAGCGTGCCGGTCAATGCGTTGGCCATGATCTCGCCCATGATATGGGTGGTGGCAATGCCGTGGCCGGAGTAGCCCTGGCAGTACCAGACATTGTCCGAGAGTTTGCCCAGCTGCGGAATGCGGTTGATCACGATGCCCATGGCGCAGCTCCACTGGAAGTCGATATCGACGCCCTTGAGCTGCGGGAAGGTCTGTTCGATGCCGGGGCGCAGTTCCGCCGCAATGTCCCGCGAATCGCGCCCGGAGTAGTTGCAGCCGCCACCGAATAGCAGGCGGCCGTCGGCGGTCATGCGGTAGTAATCGAGGACGAAGCGGCAGTCGTACACGGCCAGATCCTGCGGATTGATTTCCTTCGCCAGCTCACCCAGCGGCGCGGTGGTGACGATGCCGCCCATGGCCGGGAAGATCATGCCCTTGAGCTTTTTCGGCTCCAGCTTGTGGTACACGTCGCCGGCCAACAGCACCTGCTTGGCGTTGATCCGCCCTTGGGCGGTCACCACTGCTGGCGTTGCGCCGTGGATGATTTCCAGCACCTCGGAATGTTCGAAAATCAACGCGCCCAGGCTGGCGGCGGCCTTGGCCTCGCCGATGCACAGGTTCAGCGGATGCAGGTGCATATTGCGGGTGTTCTTTAGCGCGCCGTTGTACAGGTCGCTGGCCAGATGGCTGCGCACGCCATCGCGGTCGAGCAGGGTCACATCAGCGCCCATGCCACGGCGCTGCGCTTCGGCGTAGGTGGCCTGCAGTTCCTGCATATGCACCGGCTTCATCGCCGCGTGCAGATGGCCGTGCTTGAGGTCGCACTGGATGCCGTACTTCTCCACGCGTTGCTTGATGATGGCGTGGCCGCGCCAGCGCAGGTGCCAGATAAAGTCTTCAACCTCCTCGCCCAAGATGTTGCGCATCTGCTTGGTCATCGCCGCATCGCCCGACAGGCTGCCGGTGACCTGGCCGCCGTTGCGCCCGGTGGCCCCCCAGCCGATCTTGTTGGCTTCGACTATGGCGACTTTCAGGCCGCGCTCGGCCAGCTCCACGGCAGACGCCACGCCGGTAAAACCGCCACCGATGATCACCACATCGACGCTGACCTCGCCTTGCAGGGTCGGGTAGTCGGTTTCTTCATTGAGGGTGGCGCTGTAGTAGGACGGGCAGCGCTCGGCGGCGGGCGTGACGAGTTTGATGGCGGCGTTCATAAGCAGCTTCCTGGGTACGACTAGCGGGGCGTGAGCGCACAGGGCTCAGCGTCGGCAACCAGCGCTGCTGGCTGCAAGGCAATTCAGAGGGTGACGCGCAAGGCATCTGGCGGGCGCGCGTGACGGCAATGCCACAGGGCCCAGAAGGCGAGGATTTCGGGTAATAACGGATTGAGTCGATCCAGGCCAAAACGCTTCTCGGCCTTGCACAGGCAGAAGCGGAAGACGCGGCGCAGGTCGGCTATCGGTTCACTCATGCCGGCAGACTCGCACGCCGGCGACTGTTGGTTAAATTGTGTTTTTCACATATTCAGATTGCATCTGGCTAAACAATCATGACCCGAGCCGACTTATGGTTGATGGCGAATCAGCGTGTCAGCTGCAATTCCAGGGGCAGGCGTTGGCCGAGAAAATCAAACAGCGCACGCAGCCCGTGGCGCTGGCTCTGGTCTTCATGCATCGCCAGCCACACCTCCAGCTCAAAACTGAACAGCTCGACTGGCAGGGCCACAAGTTCGGGCTCACGCGTTGCCAGGCTGGTATGGCAAAGGCCGATTCCCACGCCTGCGCGCAGCGCTGCCAGGCGTGCCATGGCGCAGTCGGAGCGGAACATCAGGGCCTCAATCGGCAGTGGAAAACCCTTGGCCTGCCACTGCGCATGCAGGTTCAGATGACGGTCGTAGCCAATCAGCCGGTGGGTGGCTAATGCTTCGCGGCTGAGCGGCATGCCGTGTTGTGTCAGGTAATCGCGATGCGCATACAGGCTGACCCGACTGCTTCCCAGACCTCGTGCCAGTAAGGCACTTTGTTGTGGCCGGAGCATGCGCACGGCCAGGTCGGCTTCGCGGCGCAGCAGGTCTTCGTTGTGCTCGGCAATCGACAGCTCCAGGCGCAGCGTCGGGTGATTGGCCTGGAACTCCGCCAGCAGCGGCGTCAGCACCTCCACGCCAATCACCTCGGGCACCGTGATGCGCAGGATGCCGGCTTCACCCTCATCCAACGCGCTGCGCTGGATGGCCGCCACGGCACTGGCCATCGCCACCACCGACTCATGCAAGCGCAATGCGGCCTCGGTCGACACCAGGCCCTCGGGCGAGCGAGTAAACAGCTTGGTGCCCAGCTGCTGCTCCAGGCGCGCAATCTGGCGGCTTACCGTTGGCTGTGTGGTCAACAGGCGGCGAGCGGCAGCGCTGAGGCTGCCGCATTCCTGCACCGCGAGAAAGTAGCGGTACAGGTCCCAATCTGCCGAGGTGTCCGTCGATTTATGCATAGCCATTCCACGTTGCTGAGCGTTCCCGCGTGAGGCGGCGCTCACTAAGGTGGGCAGATTACCAGCCTGCGGAATCTGCACCATGTCCTCTTATGCGCCATTCCCCTTCGACCGTTCTCGTCTGGCAGCTTTGCGCGCCCGCGAAGAGGCGTGCTTCGCACAACGCACGCCGGGTTCCCAGGCCTTGCGCGCAGAAACCCGTCAGTTCATGCCACAGGGCGTACCGATGGCCTGGATGATTTCGCTCAACCGCTTCAGCCCGCCTTTTATTCGCTCGGCCAGCGGCGCGGTGTTTACCGATGTGGATGGCAACGATTACCTGGATTTCAACGTCGCCGACCTGAGTATGACCATGGGCTACGGCCCGGCCCCCATCGTCGAGGCGGTAAGCCGTCAGGTTCGCCAGGGCGCGCAGTTTCTGCTGCCCACCGAAGACGCGGTGGTGGTCGGTCGCCTGTTGGCCGAACAGGTCGGCCTGCCCTGTTGGCAATTCACCCTGTCTGCTTCCGGGGCGAATGTTGAGGTCATGCGTATCGCCCGGCATATAACCGGGCGCGAGAAAATCGTCATCTTCGACGGCCATTACCACGGCCATATCGACGAAACCATGGTCAGCCAAAGCGAACAGGGCGTGGTGCATCAGCAGCTGGGCCTGGCCAAGGGCAGTGCAGCCAACACCCTGATTCTGCCGTTCAATGATCTGGATGCGCTGGAGCAGGTGTTGGCAAAAGGTGACGTAGCCCTGGTGCTGACGGAGCCGGCGCTGACCAACTGCACCCTGGTGCAACCCGCCCCCGGCTACCTGGAGGGCGTGCGCCGCCTGACCCAGCAATACGGCAGCCTGCTGTGCCTGGATGAAGCGCATACCTTTCAGTTCGCCCATGGCGGCTTGACCGGTGCCTGGGGCTTGCAGCCCGATTTCGTGGTGCTCGGCAAGGGGCTGGGTTCGGGTATTGCGTTTGCCCTGTACGGCATGAGTGCAGAGATTGCCCGCCATCTGGAACGCTTTACCGACAGTGATATCGGCCCGCCTGGCTTGGCCACCGGCGGCACCCTGTATGCCTCCGCCCTCGCGGTGAGCGTCGCCCGCGCCAGCCTGGAGCAGGTGCTGACGGCGGCCAATTACCAGCGCATCGAACAACTCGGCCGTCGCCTGGCCGAAGGCCTGCGTTTGGCTTTTGCGACCTATGACCTGCCCTGGCAAGCATTTCAGCTCGGCCCGCGCTCGGGCTTCTGCCTGACGGCCGAACTGCCGCGCAACGGTGCCGAGGCCAACCTGTCGATGGACGCCGAATTCATCGACTGCCGGCGCTTGTTTATGGCCAATCGTGGTATCTGGGATGGCATTCTTTCCGCCGGTCCGCAGGTATCCTTTGCCCACACCGAGGGCGATATCGACCGCTATGTTGAAGTCGCCAGCACCTTTCTCGCCGAACTTTTTGCCTGAGCCATTCAATGAACCATCTGAAGAACCTGGAGCTGGCCAAATCCGCCGACCGCCTGCTCAACCATGGCCCGACCACGCTGGTGACCTTCGAGCATGCTGGGGTACGCAACGTGATGGCCGCTTCCTGGGCCATGCCGCTGGATTTCGATCCGCCCAAGGTGCTGCTGGTTCTGGATGGCAGCACCTTTAGCCGCCCGCTGCTGGAGGGCTCCGGCAGCTTTGTGCTCAACCTGCCCTCGCGCATGCAGGCGGAGCTGACCCTGGCCGTAGGCTCGTGCAGCGGTAGCGATGTCGATAAGTTCGCCACCTTCGGCATCGGCGAAGCACGCGCCCAGGTGGTACAGGCCCCGATCATTCCGGGTTGTCTGGCTTACCTGGAGTGTCGGGTGATCGAGGAGCCGCACATCCAGCAGCGTTATGACCTGTTTATCGCCGAAGTGGTGGCGGCCTATGCCGACGAGCGTGCGTTCAGCAATGGCCGCTGGCATTTTCCAGACGACGAACTGCGCACGATTCACTATTCCGGCGGCGGCACCTTTTATCCAACGGGTAGCCCGTTTCAGGTGGGCTGACTAGTTTTGGCGCAGGCGTTTGCCTTGTCTTGCCTGCCTCGCCTACGTTTTCCAACGGACTGCTAGGCCGGTAAATGCCCGGTCTTCACCCAGATCAGGCAGCCTGCTTCGCTGAACGGCGTGTGCTGTGACAAGTGCGGGCTGCGCAGCCAGGTGCCGGTGGGGTAGTCGCCGACCTCATCCTGAAAGGTACCTTCGAGCACCAGGATTTCTTCGCCGCCCCAGTGCCGGTGCGCATTGAAGGTGGTGCCGGGTGCCCAACGCACCAGCGCTACGTGCTCAGTACCGTGCTGGTGCAACGGCAAAACCTGCAAGCCCGACACCATGCCGGGCCGCCATTGCGCCTGTGTGCTGTCGATCACCACAAGCTGATTATCGGCCTGATCAAACTGCATTAGTTTGACGAAGATGGTGCAGCCTTCACGGCTGAAGGGCGCGTGATGGCTACCAATTGGATTACGTACATAGGTGCCGGCGGGGTAATCACCGCGTTCATCGGAGAACACCCCGTCGAGCACGAGAAACTCCTCGCCGCCGGGGTGGTGATGCTCGCTGAAGTGTGACCCTGCTGCGTAGCGCACGATACTGGTGGCGCGCGCCACTTCATCACCGACGCGGTCCAGCATGCGCCGTTCCACACCGGGCATGGGCGAGGCCAGCCAAGGGCTGTCGGCCGGCCGAATAAGGGCGCGCTGAGTAAAGTCGGCATTCAGTTGCATGCTCACACCCCTTCACCCCGTGCGATTCAGGCCTGCTTGAGCAGGTGAATCAGCGCTTCGGCGGTGGCATCCGATGAGCCCGGGTTTTGCCCAGTGATAAGCAAGCCATCAACCGCTACATGGCTCTGCCAATCGTTCGTGCTGGTGTAATGACCACCGTTGGCGATGAGCATATCTTGCACCAGGAATGGCACCACGTCGGTCAGCTGTACCGCAGCCTCTTCACTGTTGCTAAAGCCGGTGACTTTCTTGCCGCTGACCAGCGGCAGCCCGTTGGCCGCTTTGACATGACGCAGCACACCCGGAGCGTGGCAGACCGCCGCTACCGGTTTGTTCTGTGCCTGGAAGCGTTCGATCAGGGCAATTGAGGCCGGGTCTTCGGCCAGATCCCAGAGCGGGCCGTGGCCGCCGGGATAGAACACTGCGTCGTAGTCATCGGCGTTGATCTGGGTCAGCGGCAGGGTGTTGGCGAGCGCGTGCTGCGCCGCCGGATCAGCGCGGAAGCGCTCGGTAGCGGCGGTTTGTGCATCCGGCTCATCGCTTTTCGGGTCCAGCGGCGGCTGGCCGCCTTTGGGCGAGGCCAGGGTTAGCTGCGCGCCGGCATCCTTGAATACGTAATAAGGCGAGGCGAATTCCTCCAGCCAGAAGCCGGTTTTGTGTCCGGTGTTGCCCAGTTGGTCGTGAGAGGTCAATACGATCAGGATATTCATGGTGTATTCCTTGAGGCGCAGGCCGTGATGAGCAAACAGGCGCGTAGCTTACGCACGTTGGCTGCTGGCGATAATTCGAACGTCGTGATGGTGCCTATCAAGGCCAGGCATAAGGGGCTGATCAAGGCTCCGGCTTGTAACCCAGGCGCAGCCCGCCCCAATGCCGGCCCTGGAGCATGATCGGCACCGACAGATCGTGCATCAGTTCGCCGGTATCGCGCATATAGGTCTGTAGCAAGACTGACTTCTGGTGGCTGCCGCAGCGGATGCCGGTGCGGTCATTGAACAGGCGTTTGCTGCGGCTTTTCAGGGTGTCCACGGCGCGGTCGCCTGTGGGGGCGTGGTTGAATGCTTTGTTATGGGTTGGCACATAGCCTTCGGCGGTGCAGGCGATGGCGAAGACCAGGCCTTCGTGCTGGCTGAGCAACGGCTCCTGAATCGCCGGCAGCACCTGATCGGCATAGCTGTCGAAGCGCGTCTTGTACTTGGCCGGGAAGCTATTGGGGATCGGCTGGTAGTGGCGGTCGAACAGGTCGCTGGCGCTGATGCGGCCGCTGTGCAGGTCCGCCTCGAACTGCGCGGCAATCTGCGCCGCCGCGCTGCGGGCCAGGTCGTAGATGCGCTGGTGGTAGTCATCCAGGCCGACCTCGGCGAGCTGTTCGCTGACGCTTTCGGCCTGCGCGACTAAACGTTCGGCTGCGCTGCTGAGCTGACGGGTCTGCCCTTCGCTGTCGCTGACATCGCTGCGCAGCTGGCCGACCGCTACGGACAGTTCGGCCAGGCGTTCGTGGTTCTGCCGGGTGCCGCTGTCGATCTGGCTGACCTGGTTCTCCACGTCCACCGCCAGTTCGGCAATCCCCTGCAATTGCTCGCCAGTGTGCTCGACCTGCTGCGCGGCCAGGGTTAGCTGCTCGGCCTGTTGCTGCATATGGCTGACCACCGCCGCGCTCTGCTGGCGGATATCGCTGACGATCTGCCCAACCTCTTCGGTGGCGCTGCTGGTGCGCCCGGCGAGGTTGCGCACCTCATCGGCGACCACGGCGAAGCCGCGCCCCAGATCGCCGGCGCGGGCTGCTTCGATGGCGGCATTCAGCGCCAGCAAGTTGGTCTGGCTGGCAATCGACTGGATCACCTGGGTGACTTTCTCGATCTGCTCGGTGCGGCTACTGAGGCCGTCAATCAGCTCGCGGCTGGTGGCGGTCTGGGTGCTCAGGTGTTGCATGGCGTCTATCGCCTGACGCAACTCCTGCTGCCCGTTGCTGCTGTTCTGCCGCACGCTCTGCGCCGCCAGCAGGGTTTGCTCGGCGCGTTGGGCGTTGCCTTGTTCGGTGTGGGTGATGGCCTCGGCGGCTTGGTTGATCTGCTCGGTGGCGCCCAGCTGCGATTGCAGCTTGTCGGCCAGTTGCTGCGCTGCATGTGCCACTTCGGCGGCGGACAGGGCATTGTGGCAGGTGTGCCGCGACAGGCTCTGGCTCAGGCTGCTGAAGGCGGTGGTCGGTGCTTCGGCCGGTGAAGGTAGCGCCTCATGCTGGCGCTGCCAGGGCCCGAGCCACGGCCAAAGGGCTAGCAGCAAAAAGGACGGAATGCTGATAAACCACGGCAGCTGAATCTGCTGGTACATCACCATCAAACCGGCCAGCCCGATGGCATGCAGCAGGCAGGCCTTGGGATAGGTAATAAACGCAGAGCGCATGACAAACCTCATTATTTTTATTCTGGTCGAACCACCACCAGAAACTGCCTGTGGCGCGCCGCCGTGGAGTGGGCGGGCCATGCCTGCTGAAGCCGGTGTGCGTGCAGCTGCAGATGCTTGGGTAGGCAATCGGCCACTGTCGGCGAATCTATAGACCATAGCGGGTGAGGCTCCCTGCGGCCAACCTTTGATGGGAGGTTGATTCGAGCACCCATGGCGGCATTCGGCCATGGCACTTTGGTCGCAGGTGGATCAGCGTTTATAAGCGATGGCGTTGAATAAAACCCTTGTCGAGAAAATCTTTCCAGCGGCCATAGAAGCGCCCGCCGGCACTGTGGCCATGCCAGTCCAGCAGTGCGCCACCGTCGCCGGTGGCCAGCAGGGCCAGGCTCTGCCGTTGCGGACGGTAGCGCTTGAGTGGCAGGCCACGCAGCGCGGCATTCAGGTTAGTGGCAAGCACCGGACCCTGGCGTACCGAATACACCCCGCTCTTGCGCGCGCCGGGTAGGCTGGCGCAGTCGCCCACGGCGAAAATGGTCGGGTGGGTGTAGCTCTGCAGTGTTGGCGCGATCAGCACAAAGCCCTGCTCATCGCAGCCAAGCCCGCTGTGCGCCGGCCAGGCAAAGGCCTTGGCGCCGCTGGCAAGCAACAGGCGCCGGCCACGCCAGACCGGCTCGTCGCCGCTGAACAGGCAGTCGTTGTCGATGCGGCTGATCGGGCAATCCTCACGCACCCACACGCCGCGTTGGCGCAGATGACCGAGGGCACGCAAGCGTACGCCAGCTGATAACCCATCGAGCAGATGGCCGGCGCAGAACAGCGCCAGCTGCGGCACCTTTCCGGCCAAGGCCAGTGCCAGCTCAACCCCCGCCGCGCCGCCGCCGAGAATCGCCAGAGGCTGCGGCTCAGCCTGCCAGCGTTGCCAGCCCTCAAGAAATTCCGCGAAGGGCTTTACCGCCAACAGCTGCATGGCATCGCCCTGCTGCGTTGGTGCAGAAACGTGCGCGCCGACATTCAGTGACAGCCAGCTGGCGCTGAGGGTTTGCCCATTGGCCAGTTGCACTTGTTGCTGGGCAGCGGACAGGCTCTCCACCGGGCTGATGACCAACTCGACCTTGGCCGCGCGGCACAACGCCTGCAGCTCTACCTGACAATCCTCTGGCCGATGCCGCCCCGCCAACAGCCCCGGTAACATGCCGGAATACCAGGCCACCGGTCCGGCGCTGAGCAGGGCAATCCGCCCCGGTGGCCGCTCAACCAAGGCCCAGCGCCGCAGCACGCCGAGGTGGGCGTGGCCGGCGCCAATCAATAGCAGGTCATAGTGATTGCTCAAACGCATGTACCCATGGGTCAAACGATGTGCGGCTATGGTACGGACTTGCGCGGCCGTCTGTCAGGGTTTGCCGCGCAACTGCGGCGCGGCGAAGTAGCTCTCGACCGATTCACCGGTGTTGTCGCTGTCGGCGGCAAACACCACGCCGAGGATCTTGCGCGGTGCGCTGCCAAAGGCGGCGATGGCGTCGCTGCGCAGGTCGCGCGATTCTTCCAGCCACTGTCCCAGCGGCGCTTGTGGGCCGCGCAGCACCATCATCTCCACCGTTTCGGTGTAGGCGCTGCGGGCCTGAGTGCCGGGTGCGGCACGGTTATCCCAGACGTAGCTGAGGGTCGCCGCCGGCAGCTCGGGGTCGAAAAAGGTGCGCGCCAGGCGCAGCTTCTGCCGGGTGACAAAGCTCAGGGAATCCAACGGGTAATCCAGCAGCACATAGACCCGGGCGGCGTAGTCGTCGCCTTCGCGGGTGGCGAAGCGCGCCTGCTCCAGTTTGTGCTCAGTGCGCCACTGCCAGCTCAGTTGCCAGGGCTGAGCGCCGGGTAGATCCAGCGGATGCAGCAGGCCACCGGCGGCGGCATCGGCCTTGATCCGCAGCACCTGCTGACCGTCCTGCTCGACCAGGCTGCGTTGCGACGGTTTGAGCTTGGGAATGTCCGCCAGCTTCCAGGGCGTCGACCATTCACCGCTGGGCGGACCGGCTGTCCAGGGTGTTAGTTGGTTATCGGCCTGGGCCAGTGGCGCGGTCAGCAGCAGGGTGATTAGCAGGGCGCGCATCAGCTTCTGCGCCAGTTATGAAAACGCTCGACCAGGCGTAATAATCCTTGCGGTGCGTGCGCGCGCTTCCACTCCCCAGCGGCGTATTTATTGGCCTCGGCCATGGTCGGGTAGCTGTGGATGGTGCCGAGTATTTTATTGAGTCCGAGGTTATGTTTTATCGCCAGCACATATTCGGCCAGCAGTTCGCCGGCGTGTTCGCCGACGATGCTCACACCGAGAATTTTATCCTTGCCCGGTACGGTGAGCACTTTGACAAAGCCGTGGGCCGCTTCATCGGCAATCGCGCGATCAAGGTCGTCGATACCGTAGCGCGTCACCTCGTAAACGATGCCTTGTGCCTGCGCTTCTGTTTCCGAGAGGCCGACACGCGCCACTTCTGGATCGGTGAAGGTGCAGTGCGGGATCACCCGGTAATCCACCTTGAATAGAACGCGCCTTCGCGCTCGATGCCCGCATCGATGCCCGCCAGTCGCTGGCCAAAACGCGTCTGCACCCAATCGCGCAGCAGAAAACGACTGCTAAGCATGGCCAGGTTGGCGCCTAGGGTCGAGGCGAACGACACCAGCACAAAGCCTTCGAGCAAGCCGAACAGCGCACCGGCCAGCAGGGTCATCAGCGCCGCGCCGGGTAAGGACAGCGCCGTGACCGCCACATAGGCCAGGAAGAACACCCCAGCCGCCAGCCAGGGCTGCGCGGCTACCTGAGCATTCAGTGCTGTCTGTTGCGCCTTAAGCGCGTCCAAGTTGAGGTACTGGCCAATATCAAAGACAAAGAAGCTGCCTAGCAGCGCGAGGATCAAGCCCATCAGGGCGAGTTTGCGGCTATTCATCAGTCAGCGCCTCCAGAGCGCACAGGCTTTGGCACAGGCTGAAACCAGCCAACATGGCGTGGCTCGGTTGATCCGTCACAGCGCCAAGAATACGGGAACGATAGGACAACGCCGCCGGGCTATCGGCAGGCCACTGGCGGTCGAAGTCGGCGAGAAAAGCAGTGTGGTCGTAGTTCAGCGCCAAGGCTTCGACAAACAAACCATCGCGCTGGCAGCGGTACAGCGCTGCCGGGTGTGGCGTGCTGGCGATACGGCTCAGCAGGCCATAATGGCCGCCGGCAAAGTTCGGCAGCCCGGCCGCGCCGTTATTGATTAGTGCGCCGTGCTCAAGGTTCAGCGCCACGGCCGAGCAGCTATGGCTGGTGGCCAATACCTGCACTTTATGTGCGGCGAACCAGGCATCCAGCTGCTGCTGGCGTGCCGGTTCGCTGAGGGATTCCCGCGAGCAGTTCCAGCCGGCCAGGGATTGCTCGTCGCCATGGCTGATCGCCACGCGCTGCCCGGCTACGCTGACCAGCGCGGTGCTCGGGCGTGCGGCCAGGCGCTCGGCCATTCCCGGCAAGCCTTTTACAGTTTGGTTCAATTTCTGCTGGATGGCATTGGAGCGCTCGACCACTGCTTCATCCACCGTCATTGGATAAGCACAGCCGCAACCGGCACCGCTGGCATCGGCGCGGCCCAGCTCGGTTTCGACATTGCCGCGCAAGGCCAGGTGCGGGCTCAGGCCTTCTTCGATGTGCTGGAAGATTTCGCTGTCGCGGTCAAACCAGT
The DNA here is from genome assembly GCF_056312395.1 of Pseudomonas sp. C7.1. NCBI lineage: Bacteria > Pseudomonadati > Pseudomonadota > Gammaproteobacteria > Pseudomonadales > Pseudomonadaceae > Pseudomonas > Pseudomonas sp. C7.1. Next base: position 3,899,764 of record NZ_JBWDTL010000003.1, read on the forward strand.
GCGCATCACCGTTAAACACCACCCGCGCATTGGGCTCGGCAGCCAGGCGCCGCTCTAACGCCGCCAGGGCCTGGCGATTGCCATACAGGCCGCCGACCACATAGAGCACGTCGCAGTCGAACAGTGGCTCGCCACTGAACGCATCCTGGGCCAGGCGGTAATCCAGCGGGCAGTCGCGGCCGGCGCGCATCAGGCATCGCCTCGCTTGGCGGTAAGCAGCCAGCCCGGCAGCAGATAACCCAACACGCAGAGCCCCAGGCCATAGAGGTTAGTGCCGAGCAGCAGCGCATATTTGCCGTCGCCGATGGCCCAACTCTGCGGAATCCAGCCCAGGGTCAGAGCCACACCCAGGCCCAGGCCAGTCCAGAAACTCAGGTGAAAGCCCAGCCGCGTCGGCCTGGTCAGTCCGTGCAGGACAAACACCGGGGCCAGACCGATGACCATGGTGCCGCTGATGGTGGTGGCCTTGAGAATGTCGGTGCCGGCGATCATCGGCAGGTTGCCGAGCAGGGCGAACACCACCATCACTGCCATGCCCACGCCTATGGCTTTCTGCCCGAGGTCACGGCTGGCCAGTTTCGGCAGCTCGCGCCCGGCCAGCTTGGCCAGGCTGGAGAAGGTCGAATCCAGGGTAGAACCGGCAGCCGAAACCATCACCACTGTCATCACCAGCAGCGCGCCGATGCCCAGGCTCTTGGCCAGGGCGGCGGGTACGTTATCGGAGGCGGCGATGCCCACCAGCTGGGCGTGCACGCCGATCAGGCTAAAGGCCAGGATGGCGATAAAGCCGAGAATGCCGGCGATCACAAAGGAGCGACGCATGGTCTTCTCTTCGCTGATAAAGCCGCGATCAGTCAGCACTGGGTCATGGAAGCCGTAGCTAAAGGCCTGCAGGCCGGCGACCAGCAGCAAATCCACCCCGGCATTCAGCGCCCAATTGCTGGTGCTGGCCAGTTCACTTGGCGAATGCTGCGGCAGCACCAGGCCGAGCACCCAAACCAGGGCAATCACGAAGATCGCCGCCTGCGCTGCATCGGTGAGGATTGAGCTACGCAGGCCGTCGCGCAGGCTGTAGGCCAGGGTTACGGCGGTAAACAGCAGAGCGGCGCCGATAAATTCGATGCTGCCGGAGTCGCCGTAGTAACCGCCGACTACCGCCGTATTGCTCCACACCTCGTTAACAGTCATGGCAGCCCCGCCACCCCTGATGATGAAAGAGAGCTATAGATAGGGAAGGTGGCGGTGAGAGGTCGCTAGTTTTTTTGGCGGAGACACCCCGTCGTTAACATGATCCAGCGAACTGACTCGTACCCCGGATTGCCTCTTTCGAGAGCGAACGCTAAATAGGCCGTTGGGGACTTGTTCCCTTCAGGCTCATTCAGTTCGATCACCGCCACCTTCCCGATCTTGAGTGTAGACAGCAGAGGGGTGGGGTATGGAATTGATTGCCCTTTATAAACGTGTGGTTGGACTGGATGTGCATCAGGCCCAGATCACTGCCTGCGCGGTGATTGAAGAGACGGATGGTCGCATCACAGTCGAGCACCGTCAGTTTGGCGCGTTCAAGCGTGATCGTCGGGCGCTGGCCGAGTGGGTAGCGGCTCTGCAGCCGGACGATGTGGTGATGGAGAGCACCGGCGTTTACTGGAAGAGCCCCTATGCGGCCCTGGAAGCGGTGGGTATCAGGGCCAAGGTGGTCAATGCTCGGCATGTCAAAAATGTACCTGGGCGCAAAACGGACATAGCCGATGCTCACTGGCTGGCGATCCTGGCGCGCGCTGGGCTCTTGCGTGGCTCGTTTGTGCCGCCGGCCAAGCTGCGCGAGTTGCGCCTGATTGCCAGGCAGCGGCAGAAGCTGGTCAGCCAGTTGGCCTCGGAGAAGAACCGCTTGCACAAGGTGTTGAGCGACAGCGGGGTGCGTCTCGGCGTCGTGGTGAGCGACCTGCATGGGCGTTCTGCGCGGGCCATGGTCAAGGCGATCATTGCGGGTCAGCCCGTACACGAAGTGCTCAAGTTCGCCACGCGCCGCCTGAAGGCCAGCCGTGAAGAGCTGTTCGAGGCGCTGCAAGGAGAACCGACGGCCAGCCACTGTTTTGTGCTCGACGAGTTGATGCAGCACATTGAAGAGCTTGAAGCGCGGATTTCCCGTTTCGAAGCCCGCCTGCTCAGCGAACTCGATAGCGAGCGCAATGCCCTGTCTCTTTTGCAGACCCTGCCCGGCGTTGACTTGATCGGCGCGGCGCTACTCATCGTTGAGATCGGCAGTGACATGGACGCCTTTGGTAGCGCTGATCGATTAGCCTCCTGGGTGGGCATCTGTCCAGGCAACAACGAGTCTGCAGGTAAACACAAACCTGGAAAGATACGTAAGGGCAATGCTCATGTGCGGCGGTTGTTATGCGAATTCTCGCACTCGGCCAGCCGCACTGCATCGGTATTCAAAACCAAGTTCCAGGCACTGGTGATTCGACGTGGCTACAAGCGCGCGATCATCGCCTTGGCTCACAAACTGCTACGTACCGTCTACTACATGCTCAAGCGGCGCGAACACTACCGGGACAGCGCCCTGGACTATGAAGCCTTGTCGGTCAAACGCAATTCAGCTCGCTGGCTCAGGGCACTGGAGAAGTTCGGCTACCTGCCGAGCTAAACCACCCCCGAGTGTTTTTTTGCTGGTGTCCGGCAGGTTCGCGCTCGTCTGTCAGATGGATTCTTTCACGCTAAACAGGCGGATCAGAATCGCCGCCGAAAACGCCAGCGCCGCGCCACGGCCGTAATGGCTGCTCAAAAAGCTCACCAGACCAGTCGCCGCATAGCGCCGGCGCAGGCGGTAGATGACAAAGCCGGTGAGCGGGATCGACAGCCAGTACATGGCATAGGCCAAGCCGCCGACAAGGCCGTAAGTCGCCCCCAGATTGGCGGCGTTGGTCACCGATTTGGCGAAGATCCAGCTGATAAAAATGCTGGAGGTGATCAGCCAGGGTGACGCGCTGCGGCCCTGACCGTCCTCGCCATTAAAGAAGCCGCCCAGGGTTACCGCGCGCGGCGACAAGGCCAGCATTAGCGCGCCGTAAGCCAGCAGAAAGCCCCAGAAGAACAGCCCGGTGATACTGGTGGGTTGCATGGATCAATCCTTAATTGACGGGTACAGCGCCGGCCTGCACGCCTGGTCGGTTAATCATTAAGCGCACCACCGCAGCTGGAGCCTTGCCCTGCGGTGCAGGCAAAGCAGTGATCACGGGTCACGATGCAATTGCCCGCCAGCGATGCGTTGAGCAGATCACGCTGGTGCGGCCGATCACGACCAATCACCTCAGGCAGCGGCAGCGGCAGATCGAGCATTTGATTGAAGTCGCAGTCGTACAGATAGCCCTGCCAGTCGACACTGACCAGGCTGCGGCACATCAGCGGCTCGAGGTTTTCCGGCCTGTAACTGTCACGCAGCAGCTGCATGTAATCGTTAAACTGGCCTTTGCTGACCAGGGTGCTGCCAAAGCGCGCAATCGGCTGGTTGGTGATGGTCAGCAGGTGGTTGAAGACGATGCCGAAGTCCTCAGCCAGGTGGCGTTTGTAATCGGCTTCCAGCGCCGCCTGCGGTGGTGGCAGGCTCGGCCCCTGGGGGTTGTACACCAGATTGAGGATCAAGCCGCTACCGGGCTGGCCGTAGCCCAGGGCATTGAGCTGTTGCAGGCCCTTGATGCTGGCGTCGAATACGCCATCGCCGCGCTGCTTATCGACGTTATCGCGTGAATAACAGGGCAAGGAGGCGCTGACTTCGACGCCCTGCTCGGCGAGAAACTGCGCCAGGTCCTCATAACCCGGCTCGCTGAGGATGGTCAGGTTGCAGCGGTCAATCACCCGCAGGCCTTCACGGCGCGCGTGCAGCACGATCTCGCGAAAACGCGGGTGCATCTCTGGTGCGCCGCCGGTGAGGTCGAGGGTGTGCACCGGGTGCGCGTCAATCACCTGATGCAGCAGGGCCAAGCTCTCGTCAGTCATGGCCTCGGTGCGGGTCGGCCCGGCATTGACGTGGCAATGCAGGCAGCGCTGGTTGCAGCGGTAGGTCAGGTTGATTTGCAGCGCTTCCAGCTGGCCCCGGCGGATTGCCGGAAAAGCCAGTTGGTCGAGCAAGGGAAGCATGGCATGCACGGTGTCTGTTTCCTTGGTGCTGGTGCGCCAGCTGAGCGAGTCAGCCGCTAAGTAGTCACTATAGAGAGTGGCCGAGGGCTTTTGTTACGCGCGCAGGCAGAAGAATGTTACGTAATTAGTTATACAAATCTTATACAGATAATGCAGAATCTGCAGCTATTACCCTGCCCGCCGCCTGCGAGGATCTGTTTATGTTAGTCCGCCTTACCTATGCTAGCCGTGCCAGTCATGGTGTTTCTTCCGAGCTGATCCGCGAGATTCTCGACAGCTCGCAGCGCAACAATCCAGGTAAAGGGCTGACCGGGATACTCTGCTGCAACGCCGATATCTTTCTGCAGGCGCTGGAAGGCCCGCGTGCAGAAGTAAACGCCCTGTACAACCGCCTGGCGGATGACACTCGGCACAAAGACCTGACCATCCTCGACTATGCGGAAATCAGCATGCGCCGCTACAGCAACTGGAGCATGGGCTGGGCCGGGGCCAAGCAGGCCAACCGCGAGCTGTTTCTGAAGTATTCGGCCAGCGATCGTTTCGACCCCTTCAACATGAGTGCCGAGCAAATTACCGGCCTGCTGCTGGAGCTGAGTGAGACCGTCAGCGCAATCAAATCCCCCGTTCTCAGCTAGAATTCCCGAGCGTCAACTCGCCGAACCGGCGGGCGGTGTTCACCCTGAGCCTTGGCGCACCTCGTAGTTTATTGAGGCGACAGGATGTTCCGTCTGCTCAACCTTTCACTGCTGGCTGTGCTGCTCTGCTTTGCACTGGGCAGCGCCCAGGTGCACGCCGAGCTGCCATTGCTGGCACTGAGCAGCGAGCAGCTCAAGCAACCGGTTGAGGTGCCCGCCAGCCTGGTGCTGGAAGACCCCAGTGGCAACCTGACTGCCGGCGAGGTGCAGCAGCGCATTGCCAGCGAGGGCAAGCTAGTTGATGGTGTGCCGCGCCTGGGTTACTCGGCCAGTGCCTGGTGGCTGGCGTTTCGCCTCGATGCGCCGGTGGCCGAACGCCTCGATCTGATCATCGACCGGCCCTTTCTCGACGACATCGAAGTCTGGCTGTATGACCGCGAACGGCTGATCGCGCCGTTCTACAGCGGCGACCACCGCGATTTTCTTCTGCGTGGCGCGCCATCGCCGCACTTTCTGCTTAACCTGCCGCGCCTCGGCGAAGGCCCGCACACCCTGTTGCTGCGGGTGCAAAGCGGCTCGGCGGTGAGTGTGCCGATGCAGCTGGTGGCGGCCGAGCAAAGCCCGCTGCTGCTGGCCGAGCACTGGATGCGCAGCGGCCTGCTGCTGGGTGCGTTGCTCAGCCTGACGCTGTTCTTTCTAGTGAAATACAGCGCCCTGCGCGAGACGCAGTTGGTGTGGTTCTGCCTGACAGTGGCCAGTGTGACGCTGTACAACGCTAGCCTGCATGGCGTTACCAGCCTGCTGGCACCGCAGTGGGTATGGCTGTCGACCCAGCTGGCCAACTTGGCCAACCCCGGCATGCTGATCTTCAGCAGCCTGTTTCTCGCCAGTGCGCTGAAGCTTGCGCTGGGCCGCGTGCGTCATCTGCGCAACGCGCTATTTGCCGTGACTCTGCTGGTGTGCGGCTGGACCATGCTCAGCTACGGTCACTTCCGCGCCTACCAGACGCTGAACGTGCTGATCCTGCTCAACGGAGCGTTCCAGCTGTTGCTGCTGATCCTCGGCGTGCGCCAGCGCCGGCCATACGCCATCGGCTACCTGCTGTGCTGGAGTTCGGCGCTGCTGCTGATGTTGCTGGTGCCGTTGGGGCGCAGCGGGGTGATTCCGCTGCCGCCGGGCTTCAATTACATGCATGCCTACCTGCCGGTGCTGAGCATGCTGCTGTTTGGCGGCATTCTTGATAAACAGCTGGAGCAGATTCGCCGTGCCCTGCTGCGTAGCAAAGCCCAGGCGCTGGGTAATCTGGAGCAATATCAGGCGCTGTTCAGCAGCAGTGGCGAGGGGATTTTCCGCTGTACCCGCAGTGGCACGTTGCTTGAGACCAACCCGAGTTTTGCCGCGCTGTTGGGGCTTGAGCAGGACAGTAGTGCGCCGTCCATGCAGCAGCTATTGGGCGCCGAGCAATGGGCCAAGCAGGTGGCGCAGCTGCATAACGAGCAGCCAGCGATCAGTCAGGAGTGCCAGGTTCACGGGCTCGATGGGCAAAGCCATTGGGTCTATCTATCACTGCACCTGCGGCCGACCCAGGATTGCATCGAAGGCATCGTGGTCGACCTCAGCGAGCGCCGCGCCCTGGAAGAGCGCCTGCAGTACCTGGCTGCCCATGATTCGCTGACCGGTCTGCTTAATCGCCGTGAGTTGGAGCGCCTGTTGCGCGAAAGCCTCAAGGGCCAGAACAAGCCGCGCTACAGCCATATGCTGTGCCTGGATCTGGATCAGTTCAAACAGGTTAATGACCTCTGCGGGCATTCGGCGGGTGATCAGCTGCTGCGCCAGCTGTCCAGCCACCTGCTGCATCACCTGCCACGGCATGCCGAACTGGCGCGCATCGGTGGCGACGAATTCGCCGTGCTACTGCGTGAAATCAATAACGAAGCAGCCCTGGAACATGCCGAAAGCCTGCGCCTCTGCGTCGAGCAATTCGTCTTCAATTGGCAGGGGCGGCCATTCCGCGTGCAGGTCAGCATCGGCATGCTGGAGCTGGACAGCGGCGTCAGCGACTGGGAAACCGCACTGAACTGGGCCGACAGCGCGAGCCAGCTGGCCAAACATCTGGGCCGTAACCGCGTGCAGCAGTTCAACCCGGCCGATGGTGTGTTGCTGGAGCATCAGCGCCAGCTGCAATGGATCACGCGCCTGCGTGAGGCCATCGAGCTGGGCCATTTCGAGTTGTTCTACCAGCCGGTAGTGGCGCTGCAGAACGCCAGCGATGGCCTGCGCTATGAAGTGCTGCTGCGTTACCGCGACCCGCACAGCGGCGAGTGGGTCAGCCCTGGGCAGTTCCTCGGCGCTGCCGAGCGCTATGGCTTTCTTGGGGCTATCGACCGCTGGGTGGTGATGCGCCTGCTGCAATGGCTGGCAGACAATCCGAGGCACGTACAGCAACTGGCCCAGGTGAACTTCAACCTGACCGCCACCTCGCTGCTTAACGCGCACTTCCACGAGATGCTCCACAGTGAGCTGCTGCGACACAACCTACCCGCGCACAAGCTGTGCATTGAAGTAACCGAAATGGTCGCCTTGGGCGAGCTGGGCGTGTCGTCGCAGTGGATCAAGCAACTGCGCAGCCTGGGCCTGAAAGTGGCGCTGGATGACTTCGGCAGCGGCTTCGCCTCCTACGCCTACCTGCGCCACCTGCCGCTGGATATCGTAAAAATCGACGGCAGCTTTATTCGCGGTCTGGAGAAAGACCCGATCAACCAGGCCATGGTCGGCTCGATGCAACAGATCGCCCGCCAGCTGGGCCTGAGCACCGTGGCCGAGTTCGTCGAAACCCAGACCACCCTGGACTGCGTGCGCGCCCTGGGGCTCGACTACGCCCAGGGTTACTGCATTGGCCATCCGCAACCGCTTGCCGGGCTGGCCGATGCCCGGCTGAGTGAGGCGGAATTAACCCGCTCGTCGGCGGGATCGACGCCCTGAACAACCGCTCCCAGATTGCATTCGGGCGAATAAGGCGACACAACACGTAAGCCAATAACGCTCGCCACATAATCCCGAGCAAAAGAAAACCCGCCGCAGCGGGTTTTCCATACAGCAGTTGCGCTTACGCCAGTTCGTCGAAGCACTCGGCGATGATCGCCAGGCCCTTATCCAACAAGGCATCTTCGGCGGTCAGCGGTACCAGCACGCGCAGCACGTTGCCATAGGTGCCGCACGACAGCAGGATCAGGCCCTTGTCGCGCGCCTTGGCCACTACAGCGGCGGTCAGTGCGGCGTTGGGCTTGTGCAGATCGCCGTCTTCGAACAGCTCCATGGCGATCATCGCACCGAGGGCGCGCACATCACCGATGGCCTTATGCTTGGCCTGGATGGCTTTGAGGCCAGTAACCAGGCGCTCGCCAACCGCTTTACAGCGATCCAGCAGCTGCTCTTCCTCGAACACTTGCATCACGGCCAGGGCAGCGGCGCAGGCAATCGGGCTACCGGCATAAGTGCCGCCCAAACCGCCAGGGGCGATGGCGTCCATGTATTCGGCCTTGCCGCACACACCGGCCACCGGGAAACCGCCGGCGATGGATTTGGCGAAGGTGGTCAGGTCGGCAGCAACACCCATCTGTTCCATGGCGAAGAAGGTGCCGGTACGACCAGCGCCGGTCTGCACTTCGTCGGCAATCAGCAGGATGCCGTGCTGATCACACAGGGCGCGCAGGCGCTGCATAAAGTCTTTCGGGGCGACGTAGAAACCACCCTCGCCCTGTACCGGCTCGATGATGATCGCTGCAATATCGCGCGGCTCGGCGTCGTTCTTGAAGATGCGCTCGATGCTGGCGATGGCGTCATCGGTGCTCACGCCGTGCAGTTCACACGGATATTGGGCGCGGAAGATGCCGCCGGGCATCAGGCCCATGCCGGCCGAGTACGGCACGACCTTGCCGGTCAGACCCAGAGTCATCATGGTGCGGCCGTGGTAGCCGCCGGTGAAGGCAATCACCCCGGCGCGGCCAGTGGCAGCACGGGCAATTTTCACGGCGTTTTCTACTGCTTCGGAGCCGGTGGTCACCAGCAGGGTCTTCTTGGCAAAGTCGCCCGGCACCTTGGCGTTAACCTTCTCGCACAGCTCGACGTAAGGCTCGTAGGCCAACACCTGGAAGCAAGTGTGGGTCAGCTTGGTCAGTTGCTCCTGCACCGCAGCAATCACTTTCGGATGCAGGTGGCCGGTGTTGAGCACCGCAATGCCGCCGGCGAAGTCGATAAACTCGCGACCTTCAACGTCGGTTACTGTGGCGTTTTTCGCCGATTCGGCGAAGATCGGGTGGATCTGGCCCACGCCGCGCGGAACGGCAGCGGTGCGGCGTTGCATCAAAGATTCGTTGGTCTTGCTCATGATGTCCTCATTCGCCGCTACTGGCGGCAAGCTGCACTAGCTACAAGGTAGGAGCCAGCTTGCTGGCGATCAGGGGCTGCCGGATCACCAGCAAGGACTAGGCGTCCCCGTGGCTCCTACGGGTCAATGTCTTAGATACCCAAACACAGGTACTTAATTTCCAAATAATCCTCAATACCGTACTTCGAGCCTTCGCGGCCCAGGCCCGAGGCTTTCACGCCGCCGAACGGTGCGACTTCATTGGAGATCAACCCGGTGTTGACGCCGACCATGCCGTATTCCAGGGCTTCCGCCACACGGAACACGCGACCCAGGTCACGGGCGTAGAAATACGAAGCCAGGCCGAACTCGGTGTCGTTGGACATGGCGATCACTTCGGCCTCGTCCTTGAAGCGGAACAGCGGCGCCAGCGGGCCAAAGGTTTCTTCCTTGGCCACGGCGGCATTCTTCGGCACGTCAACCAGAATGGTTGGCTCGAAGAAGCTGCCACCCAGCGCATGCGGCTTGCCGCCAGCGAGCAGGCGCGCGCCTTTGCTCAGGGCGTCGGCGATGTGTTCCTGAACCTTGGCCACAGCCTTGTCGTCGATCAGCGGGCCAGTGGTGGTGCCTTCATCCAGACCGTTGCCGATCTGCAGCTTGGCCACGGCGGCGACCAGCTTTTCGGCGAAGGCATCGTACACGCCGTCCTGAATATACAGACGGTTGGCGCAGACGCAGGTCTGGCCATTGTTGCGGTATTTGGAGATCAGCGCGCCTTCGACGGCCTTATCCAGATCGGCGTCGTCAAACACGATAAACGGCGCGTTGCCGCCCAGTTCCAGCGAGACCTTCTTGATGTCCTTGGCGCATTCGGCCATTAGCTGGCGACCGATTTCGGTGGAGCCGGTAAAGCTCAGCTTGCGCACGATGGGGTTGCTGGTCAGCTCGCTGCCGATATCGCCGGCTGATCCTGTGACCACGCTCAGCACGCCTTTCGGAATGCCGGCGCGCTCGGCCAGAGCAACCAGGGCCAGGGCGGAGAATGGCGTCTGCGAAGCCGGCTTGATCACCATGGTGCAACCGGCGGCCAGGGCCGGACCGGCTTTACGAGTGATCATCGCCGCCGGGAAGTTCCACGGGGTAATCGCGGCAGTCACGCCAATCGGCTGCTTGATCACGATCAGGCGCTTGTCCGGCTGGTGGCCCGGAATCACGTCGCCATACACGCGCTTGGCTTCTTCGGCGAACCACTCGATAAAGGAAGCGGCGTAGACAATCTCGCCCTTGGCTTCGGCCAGTGGCTTGCCCTGCTCCAGGGTCATCAGGCGGCCGAGGTCATCCTGGTTTTCGATCAGCAGTTCAAACCAGCGACGCAGCTTGTTCGAGCGCTCCTTGGCAGTCAGCGCACGCCAGGCCGGCAGCGCACGGTCAGCCGCTTCGATGGCGCGACGGGTTTCCGCAGCGCCCATCTTCGGCACCGTGCCGATGATTTCGCCGGTGGCCGGGTTGTTGACCTTGATGGTCTGGCCGCTGTCGGCGTCCAGCCAAGTGCCGTCGATATACGCCTGCTGACGGAACAGCTGGGTGTCTTTCAGTTGCATGGCAGTCTCCTTAATCCGACACCCTGGTATCGGCACGTGCGCTGGGTGCGCCGCCAAGCGGCGCGTATCGGTTCGGTGTGTGCACCCTTGCAGCTGATGTATGCCTCGCGGATGAACATTCACCGGGAATTGCACACATTTTCAGCAAGAGCGTTTGAAATCTCAAACGAATCCTAGGGTCGCGAAGGGCAAAGGGCAATAGTCTGTTCGAAAAAATTAACGGGATATTGAACGTATTCACCCGCCTTATATGGCTAGACAGCTAGTCGGCCGCTGCCGTGCAGAATTGCGAACAAGGCAGCAGCATGGACGCCCGCCAGCGACATGCGTATGATTGCGCCCGCGCTGCACCAGTAGCTCAGCTGGATAGAGTACTGCCCTCCGAAGGCAGGGGTCGTGGGTTCGAATCCCGCCTGGTGCGCCAAATAAATCAGCAGGTTACGCTGTTTCATCCCGGTAAATTTAGACACGGTGACAGCAGCGTGACTGCAGCAGTAACGAAAAGGCCCCGTTTGAGAGATCAAGCGGGGCCTTTTAAGTTGGCTCTCTCTAAGTTAACTATTGCAGTGGCCTAAACTGAGTTGTGATATCTCCGAATACGAGGGATTGATCATGAAAGCGATTCAGTTTTCACGGTGGGTTGTCTCGGTCAATGCATGCTGTGAGACAAGGGTCATTGATCCCAAAGGTCCTGTCGGTTGAAGGTTGCGGCGCAGCTGAGGCCTTTACGCGCGAGTGCCTGTTGAGTTCGAGGCTAGATTCTTTAGAGTCCGGCGTGGTAACCAAGTCATCGGTACTGCAATGGCAAAGCCTCTACAGTGAATTTAAAGGGCCGCAGTTACAGCGCATGCATACAGGACATCATATGGAGCTAAGCATCGTTTACAGTCCGGTGGAACTTCCACAGGATAATAAGATTTACTTAGGTGGATCAGTGCTTTACGCTGAGTTTCGACGCCATCTTGGTAAGACAGGGATGACCATCAATGACTTCGCTGCGTAGTACCTGTGCATTCGGCCCGCGCCTGTGCCGAACTATTCGAAGTCGGAGTGGCTTCTTGCACCTGCGCCATCACTCCTATCCTTCTTGGCGAGGCCGCTGACCGTGGCGTCAATAGTGCCCAGTTTTTGGGGGGGTTCGGTGTTATCCCTCGCGCGGATTCAACTAGGAGCGATATCTAGCAACTTGTCATGCCTCTTGGTACCTGGCGGTAGTCACGGTGCTGCTGAGCCTCATCAGGTCGGGGGGCTGCTGTGAGTACTCACATCGACTGGCTTATCGGAAAGCTCGGTTACTCCGGCGATGAGGGACTACTTCAGGGACCGTCAGATTTTTCCCGGGCGGTTGGTAGTGCTCATGCGTTGCACGCTGCTGTGGACGCGATCAAGCTGCAAGCCTGTTTCGGCGCATGGGAGCCTGGATTTGGTGACAGGGCCACCGGCCGATTCGTTCCCATTGTTTACCTCGCTCACGCCGATAGCGTCGAGGAAGCACGGCGACACCATCGATGGGTATGGAGTCAAGGTCTCGCACCGTGGCTCATAATTGCAGTCCAAAAGCGCTTCATTATCTGTCCTGGTTTTGATTTCGCGTCTGAAGGCGACTGGGCAAGACTCGTAGTTTTTACCGACGTCGATAATCTAGAGAAGATGAGTGCAGGCTCTGACCTCAAGGATTTCGCTGCAGTGCGCCTGCGATCATCGCTGCAATGGCGCGATTTCAGGCTGCAGTCGGCAGGTACAGTGGACAAGCGCTTGCTGCGAGGATTGGAGCATCTTCATAAACGCCTGGCCTCCGCAATCAAGGGCGGAGAGCTTCCTGCCGCGATCGTCAACCGACTGATCGGGCGCGTCCTATATACATTCCTCCTATTGGATCGAGGGGTTATGCCCAGCGAGTGGGCGCAAGGGCTGGTCGCAGTCGACGGCTCATTGCATGTCACCCGACCAGCAATCACTCTCGTCCAGTTTTGGGCGCTGCAGGATCGGATCGACGACATCTTCAACGGTGCAGTCTTTGTATTGGACTCCGATCAACGACTCAAAATCCGGCAAGAGCATCTTGATCTTGCGATCGATTACCTGCGCGGAGGCACAACGCTGCACAAGGGAGGTGAGCAGACTGAGCTCTTTGAAATTGACCTAACGGCGATCCAGATCGAGACACTCTCGGCGGTTTACGAGGAGTTCCTGAGGAGCGAGAGTCCCACTAGCGTGCGCAACGACGGTGTTGTCTACACACCACCGTTTCTCGTGGACTTCGTCGTCAATCGACTTGACGATGATCGTGAGTTCTCGAAGGACTCACGCGTTCTGGATCCCACTGCCGGATCCGGCGTCTTTCTTGTAGCTGCCTTCCGGCGGATCGTTGAGCGCGTTCTTGTCGAGCGTCGACTGCAACGTCTTCCCATGGAAGAATTGCGCCAGATCCTAGTGCAATGCATTTACGGAGTTGAGAAAGCTGCATCGGCAGCGGCAGTAGCTGCATTCAGCCTTTATTTAAATCTCCTTGAGTACGCGGATCCGGCCGAGTTGCAGGCCATCGTTACCGAGAGGCGGCGACCGAAGGTCTTCCCGCCTCTTATCGGTAAGAACATCTTGGTGGCAGACTTCTTCAGTGCGCCGAGACATTTTGAAGAGATCAAGTTCACATGCGTGGCAGGCAACCCGCCTTGGAAGCCACTAGGGAGGGTCACAACCTTCACTGTCGACAGCGATGACCCGGTCGATGGCCAAGAAGCGTCTGAGCATATAACGTGGTTGAGCTTAAGGCGCTATCTGGAGTCTGACGGCGTGCTGGGCCTCGTCATGCCGTCAAAGTCGATTTCGAGCCCTTCCGCGAAGACATTCCTAACTGCGCTGGGGCAGACATTCCATGTTCGGGCCATCGTCAATTTGTCGCAATGGCGTCGACATCTTTTCGAAAACGCGGAGCAGCCTGCTGCTTTGCTGTTCGTCTCTGCGCGTGCAGTTACATATGCGAGCCGGACAGCATTCTATTCGCCTGCTTTGTGGACTCAACCTTTCACGCCCAAGGCGATGTGGACGCTGGCGATCGACTGCTCCGACGTGCAATGGATGCCCAGCGCCCTCGTCTTTCGTGATCAGGGGCAGATCTTCGATGCTTACGCGCTTCGCCCCCTGGATCGCGCCGCAAAGAACAGACTACGCCAAGCCGTGTCACAAGGCACAGCGACCACATTCGGTGAATTGCTGGTGCAGTTGGGGCTGGTGTCGGCGGGAGGCAGTACGCCGGCAAGAACTCTTTTATGCGCCGACGAGATTTGCAGCATCAACGACTTCGCCAAATACGGTGAAGGATTCACAACGCTAGCGGGTCATCCCAAGCAATTATCTGAACAGAGGCTCAAAGCCTGCAGCGCACAACATCGCCAAAAGTTTCAGGGCGAGCGGTTGCTGGTCTCGCGAAGCCTGGCCCAGGCCTTGAAGGTCAGATTTCCTCTAGCAGTCAACTCGTCAATGAACGTGATCTACTGGAAAGACAACCCGGCCCATTTGACGCTCACTGAGCGCGCCACTGTGCTGTCCAAACTGGGTCGCTTCCTGATGAGCGACTTCGCACGTTTTCAATTCGCATTGTTCGGACAACTTTGGCAGGTGGATCGCACTCGCGTTGAGAGGCGCGACTTGAACGAGATTGCGGTGCCTCGACCGGAATACTTCCTGCAACCTGATGATGCCGCTGACACGCAGGACCTTATGGCAGCAATGCAAGTCCAGGACGTCGCAGCTGCCATGCAGGACTACCTTGACATGCGTCTTCAATTTGAAAATGGCCTCACGCCTGTCAATGCAAACAAACGTATTGACAAGGTACCTGACGACTACTTGGCGGTGTTGAGTGCCTCCTTGCACGGTAGCTTTGGCACGCTTTTCCTACGCTGTAGTTCGAGTTGCATTGGCGACTCTTCAGCTCGAGTCGTAATTGACATGACCGAGCCGCTGCCGAAGCCGCCAGCGGCCCACTTGACCGCGTTTCAGTTCCACGACTCAGCGCGTGTCATGTGGACTGAAGGTGGGCGACAAATACAAGTCTACAAGCCAGCTGGGCTCCTCAACTTTTCGCTTGACCGTGCGTATGGCGATGCACTGCGAGTTGCGAACCTTCTATTGGCTGCTCAATGACCCCCGGAAACTTCTCAGAAAAGCTTCATCGGTCCCTGATTGATGCGGGCTTTAATCCCTATCGCGCATCAGCGGTCGCAAGGTTCGTCACACAGTGCTACGACGTCCTTCTGTCAGCGCATCACGCCTTGGTGCAGCCCACTAGGTGGGGACAGTTCTGTGCAACACGCGGTGCTACAACCAAGCGAAAGCGGGCAACTGCAGCGCCAGCCAACATCTCCGAAACGGCCATTACAGCCCACCTCTCGATTGAAGCTCAGCGCTTACTACAAGAGCGTGGGGGAGCCAAAACACTGGTGCCGGGAATCAGTATTGCTTTTGTTATTGCCGACCACACTGCCCCCAGCGACATTGCTACTGGGTCGAGTTCCAAGCGTCCAGACCTTGTGTTCTTCCCCGCTAATCCAGCGCTGCAACTCCAATTCGCTATGGAAGCCAAGATCATTCGTTCGGCAACTGATATCGCAAATGATCTGCTTGGTGAGGCAGGCTTCGGATGCTTTGTCCGTGCAATGGATCCCTATGAGACCAATGGCGTCGTCGGTCTACTGGGTTACGTTGAGCCTGCGCAAACCATTTCCATGATGAACGAAACGGAAACTTGCATGAGGGCAGATGTGCGCTTCACACAAGTGAGTGCGCAAGACTTGATCGTGAACGCAAAAGGCCCCAACCACCGACCTCATACTGTCGTAGGGCACATAGCCAATGCTGGGCCAAAAGTGTGTATTGCCAACATGCTGGCGTTTGAGCTAACCACGTAGTCGTCACCCCAACTGCCAACTGGAGGGGCTTCGTTTCGTGAGCTTCGCGATGGGTGACGGATGCGCTGCGAGCAGGTACTGCAGCGTCTTGCCCACTTACATGGCGCATAGATTGGGCTGATCAAACCGGTCAGGTATTTTTCGATGTTCGCTTCCAGCGCCGATTCGTTAGCCTTGTTTACTATGCCGGCTTCCTTGTACCTGTCCCATCTTGCCGCGGCAGGCTAGCGTGGCATCAGGTGCAAATGTCTAACAATATCCAACCCACAGGATTTAGACATTCGCCGCCACCCACCTGTATTACCGCTAATCCGTTGATTTATATATAGTTACAGGCTAGAGCAGGGCTGGCTGACAACCAGCTGAATGTCTAATGGCTCGACTAATTTGCGGATTCCGCGCTGACTCGGACACCCATTCCACGCACATCCGGACAGTGATTCCACGCTGATCCGGACACCCATTCCACGAGCATCCGGACACTGATTCCACAGCCATCCGGACACTTTCTGGCAGGCAGCTACGCAGGATTTATTCACTACCATTGGCCTCTTTTTCGAAGCAGAGAGGTCGTCGTGGAGCGTTTATCCATGCGTAAAATCCGTGAAGTGTTGCGCCTCAAGTTCGATTGCGGGCTGTCTGTCCGTAAGATCTCCCGCAGTCTGGGCATAGGTCACAGCAGTGCCGGTGATTACCTTTGCCGATTCACGGCCTGCGGCCTCTCCTGGCCGCTCCCTACTGAGTTGTCCGACGCCGAGCTGGAGCGGCGCCTGTTCCCGCCACCGCCGGAGATCCCCTCTGAGCAACGACCAACTCCCGACTGGGCCTGGGTGCATGCCGAGCTGCGCCGACCAGGCGTGACCCTGGCGCTGCTCTGGCAGGAGTATCGGCTGGGCCAGCCACAGGGCTTCCAGTACAGCTGGTTCTGCGACCACTACCGGACCTGGCAGGGCAAACTGGATGTGGTGATGCGCCAGGAGCACCGCGTCGGCGAGAAGCTGTTCGTCGACTATGCCGGCCAGACGGTGCCGGTGATCGACCGGCACAGCGGCGAGATCCGTCAGGCGCAGGTGTTCGTCGCGGTGCTCGGTGCCTCCAGCTACACCTTCGCCGAGGCCACCTGGTCGCAGCAGTTGCCCGACTGGCTGGGCTCCCATGCCCGCTGCTTCGCCTTCCTCGGCGGGGTACCGGAGATCGTGGTGCCGGACAACCTGCGCAGTGCGGTGAGCAAGGCCCATCGCTACGAACCGGACATCAACCCCAGTTACCGCGATCTGGCCGAGCACTATGGTGTGGCGGTGGTGCCGGCGCGGGCCCGTAAGCCGCGCGACAAGGCCAAGGCCGAGGTCGGCGTGCAGGTGGTCGAGCGCTGGATCCTCGCCGCCTTGCGCCATCGCCAGTTCTTCTCCCTGGACGAACTCAACCGGGCCATCGCCGTGCTGCTGGAGCGACTCAACCAACGGCCGTTCAAGAAGCTACCGGGCTCCCGCCAGGCGGCTTTCGCCAGCCTGGATCGCCCGGCTCTGCGCCCGTTGCCGGAGCAGCCCTACGTCTATGCCGAGTGGAAGAAGGCGCGGGTGCATATCGACTACCACGTCGAGGTCGATGGGCATTACTACTCGGTGCCCTACCAGTTGGTGAAGAAGCAGCTGGAGGTGCGTCTGACGGCCCGCACCGTGGAGTGCTTCCACGCCAACCAGCGGGTGGCCAGCCACGTACGCTCCCTGCACAAAGGCCGGCACAGCACGCAGACCGAGCACATGCCCAAGAGCCATCGCGAGCATGCCGAGTGGACGCCTCAACGGCTGATCCGCTGGGCCGAGCAGACCGGCCCGAACACCGCCGGCGTAATCAGCCACATCCTCGAACGGCGCGTGCATCCGCAGCATGGCTACCGCGCTTGCCTGGGCATCCTGCGCCTGGGCAAGCACCACGGCGAAGAACGGCTGGAAGCCGCCTGCCAGCGCGCCCTAAGCCTCGGTGCCTGTAGCTACAAAAGCCTCGAATCGATTCTGCGCCAAGGCCTGGAAAACCTGCCGCTGGCTCAACAGAACCTACCCCTACTACCGGACGACCACGCCAACCTGCGCGGCCCCGGCTACTACCACTGAACAAAGGAATCCCACCATGCTGCCTCACCCGACCCTGGACAAGCTGCAAACCCTGCGCCTGCACGGCATGCTCAAAGCCCTCGCCGAGCAACTGAAAACACCCGACATCGACAGCCTGAGCTTCGAAGAACGCCTCGGCCTGTTGGTCGATCGCGAGCTGACCGAGCGCGACGACAAGCGCCTGAGCAGCCGCCTACGCCAGGCCCGGCTCAAGCACAACGCCTGCCTCGAAGACATCGACTACCGCGCCCCGCGCGGGCTGGACAAGGCGCTGATCCTGCAACTGCGCAGCGGCCAGTGGCTGCGCGACGGCCTCAACCTGATCATCGGCGGCCCCACCGGCGTCGGCAAAACCTGGCTGGCCTGCGCCCTGGCCCACCAGGCCTGCCGGGACGGCTGCAGCGTGCGCTATCTGCGCCTGCCACGGCTGCTGGAAGAACTGGGCCTGGCACATGGCGACGGCCGCTTCGTCAAGCTGATGAGCAGCTACGCCAAGACCGACCTGCTGATCCTCGATGACTGGGGCCTGGCACCGTTCACCACCGAACAGCGCCGCGACATGCTGGAGCTGCTGGACGACCGCTACGGCCAACGCTCAACCATCGTGACCAGTCAGATGCCGGTGGACAACTGGCACGAACTGATCGGCGATCCGACCCTGGCCGACGCCATCCTCGACCGCCTGGTGCACAACGCCTACCGGATCAACCTGAAGGGAGAGTCGATGCGCAGGCGGGCGAAGAAATTGACGACGCCGGGCACCTCAGACTAACAATGCATATCCTGCGTCGCTGCGCTCCGACTGCCTGTCCGGATGACCGTGGAACAGGTGTCCGGATCAGCGTGGGCTGAGTGTCCGAATGGCGTGGAATCCGCAACTAATTCGTCTAGAACTCCCTTTTCAGTCAAATGAGCGCTTTTTCCAACACCTTGAACCTACACCATTTTGACCACTGCAGTGCTCAATTTGGAATTGAGCACTGATACCTGAAATCTAGATATTTGCATTTATCGATATGGCGATTAGAATGCCGCCCCATCCATCATCTCGTGCCAGTCGGTTTGGCAGATAAATCCCCCGCTGGGGAGCCGCATCGAGGCGTGATGATCTTAACCTTGCATATCTATAATTCGCGATATATGGATTAAATCAAATGGCACATGAACCCCTCTTCACCCCCACTCAGCTTGGCCCTTACTGGCTGCGCAACCGCATCGTGTTGCCGCCCCTGACTCGCTCGCGCAGTTCTCAGCCGGGTAACATCGCTAATGACCTGATGGCCACTTATTACGGCCAGCGCGCGGGTGCCGGTTTTATGGTCACGGAGGGCACGCAGATCGAGCCACGCGGTCAGGGCTATGCCTGGACACCGGGTATTTATAGCCCCGAGCAAATCGAAGGCTGGAAGAAAGTCACCACGGCGGTGCATGCCGAAGGCGGGGTTATTTTTGCCCAACTTTGGCACGTGGGTCGGGTATCCCACACCTCGCTGCAACCACATGGCGGTGAGCCGGTGGGGCCGTCCGCGCTGCCGGCGCGTAACGTTAAAGTCTTCATTGAAACCGCACCCGGTGCGGGGGCTTTAGCAGAGCCGTCCACCCCGAGGGCTTTATCCACCGCTGAGGTTAAAGAGTTGGTGCGGCTTTATGCGCAGGCGGCGCGTAATGCCCTTGAAGCGGGCTTTGATGGCGTGGAGCTGCACTGCGCCAATGGGTATCTGGTCAATCAGTTCATCTCGGCACACAGCAATGTGCGTACGGATGAATATGGCGGCTCCTTGCCGAATCGCTTGCGCTTTCTCGCTGAAATAACCCAAGCCGTTGCCGATGTGGTGGGGGCCGATCGCTTGGGTGTGCGTTTTGCCCCCTTGTTCGTCAGCACTGACGAAGAGCGCGTGTACCTGGGCCTGGTGGAAGAGAACCCGCACGAGACCTACATCGAGGCGATCAAGGTGCTGGAGGCGGTCGGCATTGCTTATCTGTCATTGGCCGAAGCGGACTGGGACGCTGCCCCGGAGTTACCAGAAACCTTCCGCCGTGCGGTTCGGGAAACCTTCAGTGGCCGCATCCTGTATGCGGGAAAGTACACCCCACAACGGGCTGAGGCAGCGATCACGGCAGGCTGGGCTGATCTGGTTGCATTCGGTCGGCCCTTTATTGCCAACCCCGACCTTCCCGAGCGAATTGCCAACGACTGGCCGCTGAACGAGGTTGATGCAACGAGCATGTATGGCGGCACTGAGCGCGGGTACAGCGACTACCCGGCTTACCAGGGCTAAGTAACCCCGCTGCGCGCGCTCGGTGAGAGGGCGTGCAGCGGGTCAAGTCGCAATCTGGTAGAGTCGCGAAAAATCACTGTATGCCGTGCCCATGAGCATTGACGTTACCGAAGCGCTTAAGGCGTTGGACAATCCAACCCGCCTAGCCATCCTCAACTTGCTGAAGAACCCGCGAGAAAACTTCCCCGAACAGGAAGCCAATCCCGAGCAATTTGGCGTGTGCGTGAGCATCATTCAGGAACGCGTTGGGCTCTCGCAGTCCACTGTCTCCAACTACCTGGCGGCCCTGCAGCGCGCCCAACTGGTCAGCTCACAGCGCATTGGCCCTTGGACGTACTACAAGCGCAATGAGGCCAGTATTGCGCAGCTACTCAAGGCGCTCGAAGCGGTTATCTGACAAGGCAGGCGCGTAGCGTGTCACGCCCTCAGCCGCTTGGTCTTTTCCGGCCGTTGTAACGCGCCTTTGGGGCTGTTGTTTACGACCTGACTCCTTAGCTTGTGCGAGTAATCTCGCCATGCGGTATTGGTATTGGTGCGCAGTCCCCAAGGCTGGTCCTGTACATACAGCGGGCAACCGAGGCAGTCGTGCACGGGCAACCAAGGTGAAGGACCAACTGTGGTCAATCAGTACCTGGCAGCCGCTGGCCTGAACCTGGATAACCTACTCTTCGACAGCAACAGCCGCCTTGGCCAGCATGTCGGTTCGACAGCCTTACCGAGCACGCTATTCTATGACGCGGAAGGTCGTCAGGTTGGCAGTCAACTGGGCGAGTTCTCGAAGGCCAGCCTGGCCCATGCGCTGCAAGTGCTGCAGCACGAGAACTGACTGGGTTGCATGTGCGCTAGGTGCGCACAGCGAACATGCGGTTTCCGCCCACGGACCTATGCATGCGAAAACGGCTCATAAATAGCTTTGCATGACTTGTACAAATATAGCATGCTGTACAACATAATCGCTGCATAGCCCTAGAGGTAACACGTCATGGAATTAGTCAGTTTCGGTTCGAACGACATTGAAAACACCCTCTCCAAGATGACCGCCGGGCAACTCGACAAGGTGGCGTTTGGTGCCATTCAGCTCGATGCCTCCGGCAAAATCCTGCAGTACAACGCTGCTGAAGGTGACATCACCGGCCGTAAGCCGAGCGAGGTAATTGGCAAAAGCTTTTTCCGTGATGTGGCGCCTTGCACCAACCGCCCCGAGTTCCAGGGCCGTTTCGCCGAAGGCGTAAAAAGTGGCAGCCTCAACACGATGTTCGAATATGTATTCGACTACCAAATGAAGCCCACCAAAGTAAAAGTGCACATGAAGAAGGCCCTGACCGGCGACACCTATTGGGTTTTCGTCAAGCGCCTGTGATTCACTGGCCATGGCTCAGCAACTTGACGGGGTCAGCTTGAACGGACCTGAGCTAGATCAGGCCAGCATTCTGCCCGTGATTGTTTCACTACTCGCTGAAGAGCTAAAATCCCTGCGTCACCTGTCCGCACACCAGACAGGTAGCCAGGGCTGGGATTCGTCGACTCTGCTCGGTGAGGCGCACGGCATTGTTGAGCCTGAGCGGCAGCCGATTGCCATAGGCGCAGACTCCCTGGAGCTGCTTAGCCTGGCTACTCGTGTTGCCACCTTCTTCAGCATCTATGACAGCGGTCTTGAAGACTACCTGCTGCGCTTCAAGACCCTTGGTGAGTGGGCAGAGCTGGTTGTTAACGCCCGCGAGCGCGGCTCCAAGAACCTCACCTTTGCCACATCCGGCAGCACCGGCACCCCCAAACAATGCCTGCAGCAGTGGGATGCCCTGGTCAACGAGGCCGGTTTTTTTGCCGAATACCTTGGTCCGGGCGCCGAGCAGCCGGCGCAGCGCATTATCGCGCTCAGCCCGTGCCACCATATTTATGGCTTTATCTTTAGCGTACTGCTGCCCCTGCGGCTGCAACTGCCGGTTATACGTGGCCCGCAGGCAATGGCACTGATCAACCAGCGCAAGCTGCAGGCGGGCGATGTGCTGATCGGTTTTCCGTTTATCTGGGGTCAACTGAGTCGCCAGGGCGTCAGCTTTGCGCCGGGGGTTACTGCCATTACCTCCACCGGCCCCTGTGACCCCGGCATCATTCGCCAACTGCAACAGCAGGGCATCGAATGCATGATCGAGGTATACGGCTCAAGTGAGACCGCCGGGATCGGCCTGCGCAGCGACCCCGAGGCGCCTTTCAAACTGCTGCCGCGCTGGCAGCGCGGCAGTCACGGAGACACCCTGAGCGAAGGCGTCAGCGGCGTTGACTATCCGCTGAACGACCAACTGCAGTGGCTGGATCAGCGCTATTTCCGCCCCCTAGGCCGTCGCGACAAAGCGGTGCAGGTCGGCGGAATCAATGTGTTCCCCGCCAGCATTAGCGAGCGCCTGCAGAGCTTGCCCGAGGTTACCGCAGCGGCTGTTCGGCTGATGTCCCCCGCTGAAGGCGAGCGCCTGAAAGCCTTTATCGTGCCCGCCGAAGGCCAGGATGACAGCGCAGCCCTTGCGGCACTTCTGCAGGTATGGTGCGCGGCCAATCTGACAGCGCCGGAGCGGCCCAAAGCCTTCACCTTCAGTACAACACTGCCGCACAACGCATTGGGCAAGGACAGCGACTGGCCCATATAGGACAGCGTCTCATTGGGTTGCCCACCACGCCCATGCATCAGATGCAGACCTACCGTGCAACGGAAAGTGAGTAGTCAGCGGTAAGCAATTGCTAGTTTTTCGTCGTCGAAATAGCCGCGCGAAAGATTGCTAGCTAAGTCGGTGATTGTTTGCTTTCTAGCAGCTCACGGTATAGCGCAGCTGTCTGCTGTCCCATGCGTTCGGCAGTAAACAGTTGTTCATAGCGCCGCTCGGCCTGTTGGCCCATCTGCTGCGCCAATGCGGGGTTTTCCCA
This sequence comes from Pseudomonas sp. C7.1, assembly GCF_056312395.1. NCBI lineage: Bacteria > Pseudomonadati > Pseudomonadota > Gammaproteobacteria > Pseudomonadales > Pseudomonadaceae > Pseudomonas > Pseudomonas sp. C7.1. The sequence goes on from NZ_JBWDTL010000003.1 coordinate 3,922,722, forward strand.
CAGCGTGCGCATGGCCTCGCGGAAGGCCCACGGGTCGCTCGGCGGCACTACCAAGCCGGTCTGGTTATGAATGTTGATATAGCTGGTGCCGGTGCCTATCTCGCTAGAGATCATCGGCTTGCCATACATTGCGCCTTCCAGCAGGGAGATGCCGAACGCCTCGGAGCGCAGATGCGAGGGAAAGACGATGGCGCTACACAGCTGTAACAAAGCCACCTTGTCTTCATCGCCCACACGCCCGACAAAATGCACATGGACCAAGCCTAAGGCCAGCGCTTGCGCACGTAACTCCAACTCCAGGGGGCCTGCACCGACAATCACCACCGGATACGGTGTGCCTTGTAAGGCCTCGAGCAGAATATGCAGGCCTTTGTAATAGCGCATCACTCCAACGAACAGGAAAAAGCGCTCGCCGAAACGCTGTCGCCACTGCGCGCTGCATTGCGCAGAGGGTGCCGGGTAGGCTGCCTTCTCCAGGCCGTAGGGGATGACCGAGGTCTTGTCACGGTAATGCGTCAGCACATCGCTGGTCGCCAGGTAGTTTGGCGAGGCCGCCACTATGCGGTCGGCGCTATTTAGAAAGCGGTTCATCAGCGGACGGTAGAGCTTGAGCAAGTGCTTCTGGCGAATGATGTCCGAGTGATAGGTGACCACCGTCGGTTTCTTGATCCGTGCAGCAAAATGCAGCACGTCCATATAGGGCCAGGGGAAGTGATAGTTAATCACGTCGGCTTCGGCGGCCAACGCCTTCAGGCGACCCAATACGCTGTAGGAAAACCCGGTGGAGGCCAGTTGCAGATCCAGCTTGGCCCGATGCACATGGTGATCGGCGAGCATCAGGTCACGCGGCTCCGGGTTGGCGCTCAGCGTCAGCACATGGCTCTCGATACCGTGGGCAATACCGCTCTGGCAGATCTGATAGATCACTTGTTCGATACCGCCTACGGTTTCCGGCAAGTATGTCTTGAAGACGTGCAGAATCCGCATTCAGTGCTCCAGCGCCTGCCGATAGGCGGCAGTAGTGATAGTTGCGCAGCGTTTCCAGGAGAACTGCTGCGCCTGTTGTAAACCCATTGTCCGGTGCCGTTGCCACTCTGCGTCATCCTCGATGAAACGGATAATCGCCTCGCTCCAGCCCTGGTCATCGCCCGCCTCTAGATAGATGCCGGCGGGGCCGGCCACCTCGGGCAAGGCCGCTTGCGGCGACAGCAGCACCGGCACGCCACTGGCCATTGCCTCCAGCACAGGCAGGCCGAAACCTTCGTAGAGTGACGGGAACAGCAGCAAACGCGCGCCGGCCAGCAGTTCGGCCAATGCCTGGTCACTCTGGTAGCCGAGCAGGCGCACATAGCCGCTGGCCAACGCCGTTTGCAACTCGGCGGCGAAACAGTCGCTGCGCCAGCCTGCCATGCCAGCGATCAGCAAGGGAAAACGTGTGCGCAGGGCCTTGGGCAGCAAGGCATGGGCACGCAGCGCCTGAACCAGATTCTTGCGCGGCTCCAGGGTGCCGACGCACAACAAATAGCCGCCTGGCTCAAGCCCTAACGCGGACAAACAGCCCTGCAACTGCTCCGGCTGGCGGGGATGGAAGCGCGACGCGTAGCCCAAAGGTGCGACTCTCACGCGTTCGGCTGCTACGCCGTAATACCGGCAAATTTCATCCGCGACGAACTGCGAGTCCGCCAAAATGCACCCCGCCCGTTCAATCGCCGGCCCGATGCGCCGTTCGATTTCGGCCAGGCGGTCACGCGGCTGGGTTTGCGGATAGTGCACATGGGTCAGGTCATGCAGGGTCATGACCATAGGCCCGGCGAACTCGAATGGCCACAGGCTCGGCTCATGATAAAGATCGGCACCATTACAGCCGCGGCTAAAGCGCTGCTGCTCGATCAGCCGGCGCAAAGCATAGGCATTCGGCACCCAGCGCTTGATCAGTCCACTCGCTCGGGGATAGCCCGGTAGTGCGGCGGCGGGTAACTCAAGCTGCCAGCTCCAGCCATTGAATAGTTCCAGCTCCAGATCCGGATCGACCGCCAGCGCCTGAACCAGCTCGACCAGATACTGGCCGATGCCGGTGCGTGGCGCGCGCAGGATGCTGGCGTTAAGGACGACCGAAGTCGGCATAAGCTTTCGTGCCGGCGCGCTTTTCCAACTGTCTCTCAGTTTGCCCTTGAACGCGGCCAATCAACTGCATGGCGGAGTCACACCAAGACAGCCAAGACCAGTTATCTAAGCTAAGAGGTGCAGGAAACTGACCATTGGCCTCGAACCGACGCACCAGTCGGCACAAAGACTCTGGTTCAGACAGGCCAAAATAAGCCATGGTGTCACCACCGATCTCACGAAATACTGGAATATCACTGGCCATTGCCGGCAGACCGCGCTGCATGGCTTCCACCAGCGGCAAGCCGAAGCCCTCGACATAGGACGGAAAGACCAGTGCCCGGGAATGGCTATAGCAATATTCGAGCTCGCGATCGCTGAGATCGTTGAACATAAACAAGCGCTTGTTCAGTTGCGGATGTTGCTTGATTCGCTCGATCAATTTTTCGGTCTTCCAACCTATTTTGCCAACAAAGCACAACGCCACATCACTGCCTTCATCCCACAAGAGCTCAAACGCATTAAGCAAATAGGCGTGATTTTTCCGTGGCTCGATAGTGCTGACCATCAGGTAAACCGAATGCGCTGCGCACATGCGTTGTATATCTTGACGCACAACAGCACCAGGGTGTGCTTGATCAAGCTCGCTCCCTAGATGGAAATGATCGAACCAACGCTGCTCCGCCATATCACGCCCCAGACGCCACTGCACTTCGCTGCGTACCTGATCACTGATGGTCTGTGAGATAGCAATGAAGCCGTCGGCGGTGCGTGCAATCCAGTCGAACCATTGCTCGAAGACGCGCACCAAACCCTCATCACAAAATTGCGGATGGGTCAGCGGAATCAGGTCATAGATAACCGAGACAATACCGATGCCTTCTTCTTGCAGCCGCTCGGCGACTGGGAAGAAGTCGGCATGCCAAGACGAATCCAGTAATACCAGCACGTCACCCGGCCGGGGCTCCATCTCAAATGCACGCGATTTGTCTACATAGCTCAGCGATACTACAGCCAGTAACTTTTGCGGTAGCGCCAAACAAAAGCTGAGGGCCTTGCAGTTCAAGCGCAAGAAAAATCGCAGCACTGGCGAATGATGAAACGGCCACTTGCGCTCACGCTGCCCGTAGGCCAACCAGATGCGATTGCGCAGGCGACCCAGCCGGTCATGCTGACGCGACAACCAAGTCTGCGCGCGCGCGCGCACATCTTGCCCCGCAAGCGGGCTAAGCTGGGTCACGCTATAAACCTTGTCATTTTTAAGAATGACCGGAATACATTCGGCAGAGCCATCTAACGTATTCAGATTGTTGACAATATTGCGCACGACCCGCTGAATACCGGAGTTGTCCTGCGGATGCTCGTAGACGTAGGTACATTCAATCAGGAAGCGCATGGTTTTCTTTCGAGCCTTTGGTTATTTGAGGCATTGCCGAAGGCGACGTACGCTCGATCAATACGTGCGAATCCAGCCAGGCGCAGCCGACAAAGTCCGGCTGGCGGATATTGATGACATGGAATACCAGGGCGAAATCGCGCCACTCATAGTTGGTATCCAGGTGCGAATCAAGACGTGACAGCGATAAGGCGATGGAATAATTGCCCTTACCCAGACGCGCAGGAAACTCGAAGCGGTAAGTCACCTGTTCACCCGCCCTAAGATTTTCCAGCGGCTTATTCAGGCGATGGGTATTGATGCCATAAATGGCCTGCCCCATGCGGTCCTTGATCATAAAGCCCAGCACCAGGCGTGGGATATCGGCCTTGATATCAACGACCACCTGCAGCGTAACCGTGCTACCGACGGAGACAACTTCGATACGCTGCCCTTGTTCATTGATCAAGGCCACATCAGCAAAACCTGCCTCGCCGGTACCGGAGATGGTGCGGATCTGACCGCCTGCCAGGCGCTCCTGACGCACCGTTTGTTGCTCCTTTTCTGCCAACATGGCGCTGTAGAAATCCATCACCTCCTCGGGCGTGCCTTCCAGCGCCAACTGGCCACCGACCAACAGGATTGCGCGGTCGCAGAGGGACTGAATGGCCTGGCGGTCATGGGAAACAATCAGCAGTGTGGTGCCCGCTTTGCGGAACTCGCGGATGCGGTCGAAGCTCTTGTGTTGGAAATAGGCGTCGCCCACCGACAGTGCTTCATCGACGATCAACACATCCGGACGGCGCGCCGTCGCCACGCTAAAGGCCAGGCGCATCTGCATGCCGCTGGAGTAAGTGCGCACCGGATGGTCGATATATTCACCGATCTCGGCGAAGGCTTCGATCTCGGGCATCAGCGCATGCAGTTCCTCCATGCTAAGGCCCAGTAATTGACCCGCCATAAAGACGTTTTGCCGGCCGCTGAAATCCGGGTGAAAACCCATGCCCAGTTCGAGCAGCGCGGCGACACGGCCTTCGATCTGGATATGCCCGGCATTGGGCTGAGTGGTGCCAGTGATCATTTTCAGCAGCGTGCTCTTGCCCGCGCCGTTGACCCCGATAATACCCAGCGCCTCGCCGGGGTAAACATGAAAGGACACGTCCTGCAGCACCCAGTGCAGCTGGTGCCGCGGCCGCGAAAAGGGGATCAGCCATTCGGCCAGGCGCGACCAGCGCGTGGGGTACTTTTTGTAGGCCTTGCCCAGCTGGCTAACGCGAATACTGCCCATCAGAGTTCGTCCACCATTTCACCGGAGCGTTTGCGGAACAGGCGCATACCCAGTAGGCACAGTGCTGCCGCGAGCAGCGCAGTCGGCCAAAGCGCAGACCAGTCAGGCCATTGGCCATAGACAAAAATCCCCTGGTACGCAGAGATCAGCGGCACCATCGGGTTCATCGCGATCCAGGGTTGAATCTCTTCGGGGAGAACCGACAACGGATAGACGATGGGGGTAAACCAGAACCAGAATTGCAGAAAAATCCCGGTGAATTGCCCAACGTCGCGAAAGAACACATTGAGCACGCCGAGGATAATGCCCAGGCCAATGGAGAAGGCGATCTGAATCAGCAGCACCGGAATCACGCCGAGAATGGCCCAGCCGGGAAAGTTTTGAGTTACCAATAGAAAGCCGAGAAACAGCGCGAAGATGATCGCGAAGTTGACCCCGGCATTCAGCACCACGATTAGCGGCAGGCAGATCCGCGGGAAGCTGAGTTTCTTGATCAGGTTGGCGTGTTCAAGAAACACCGACTGGCTACGTCCGATCACCTCGGCGAAAAAGCCCCAGGCGAGAATCCCCGCGCACAGATAAATACCGTAGGCCAGACTGTTATCCACGCCGGGCAGGCGGGCTTTCATCAATTGGGAGAAGATCACCGTGTAGACGATGATCATCGACAGCGGATTGAGGATGGTCCAGGTCGCGCCCAGCAACGAGTTACGGTAGCGCGTCTGAAACTCACGCTTGACGCTGCCCAGCACGAATCCGCGATAATTCCACACCGCGCGCGCCATACCGATGGCCACTACAGAGCCCTACCGTATTGATCTTCGAAGCGGACAATATCGTCCTCGCCCAGGTACTCGCCGCTCTGCACTTCGATCATAACCAGATCGATCACCCCCGGATTCTCCAGGCGATGTTTATGCCCGGCCGGGATATAGGTGGATTCGTTGCTGTTGACCAGGCGGGCACCCTCACCATTGGTGACCTTGGCCATCCCCTGCACCACGACCCAATGCTCGCTACGATGATGGTGCATCTGCAGCGACAGAGCGGCATTCGGTTTGACGACGATCCGCTTGATCTTGAAACGTGGCCCTTCCTCTAGCACCGTATAGGTACCCCAGGGTCGGCTCACCGTACGGTGCAGACGGTAAGCATCGTGGTTGCTGTCTTTCAGGCGCTTGACCACCTGACGCACATCTTGGGCGCGATCAACATGCGCTACCAGAATAGCGTCGGCGGTATCGATGACGATCAGGTCGTCTACCCCGACGGCGGCCACCAGACGGCCATCGCTCTGTACGAAGGTATTGCGGCTGTCGATAAAGATCGCCTCGCCCGTCGCCCGATTGTTCTGCGCATCCGGCTCGACCAGATCGCTCATGGCTCCCCAGGAACCGATATCACTCCAGCCGAAGGCGCCAGGCACCACTGCGACCTTGGTTGAGCGCTCCATAAGTGCATAGTCGATGGAAATATCCGGCAGGGCCGCGAAGTGCTTGGCATTCAGTTCCTGTTGCATCACCGCGCCCAGATCCTGGGCTGGGCTTGCGCTCACACAGGCAGCGGCCAGTTCGAGCAGCTCGGGGGCATGGGTTGCGAGCTCCTCTAGCAGCGTACTGGCGGTGAAGCAGAACATCCCCGAGTTCCACAGAAAGGTGCCGCTGGCCAGGTAGCGCTCGGCTGTCTCTTGGTCGGGCTTCTCGACGAAACGTTCGACTAGAGCAGCGCCATCCTGACCCAGAGCTGTGCCCACCTCGATATAACCAAAGCCGGTCTCGGGTGCCGTAGGACGAATACCGAAGGTCACCAGATAACCATCCGCCGCCAGCGCGGACGCCTGTGTAACCGCCGCCATAAACGCCTCAGCATCTTGGATCAGATGGTCGGCCGGCATCACCACCATCATCACCTCATCACCGTAGCGCTCACGCATCACCAGCGCCGCCGCCGCTATGGCAGGGGCAGTGTTGCGCCCCAAAGGCTCGAGAATAAAGTGCGCGTGGAGGCTGGGGAGCTTGGCAGCAAGAAAATGATCTTTGCTTTGAAAGTAATAGTCGCGGTTGGTCACCGTGACTATTTCACCACCCTGTGCGACCAATTCGGCAGCCCGGCGATAGGTCTTTTGCAGCAGCGACTCACCATCGGGTAACTGCATAAAGGGCTTGGGTTGCCCTTCGCGGGAGACCGGCCACAAACGGGTTCCGGCGCCGCCGGAGAGGATCACGGGAACTAGCATGGACCTACTCCTTGGACACGCGCTTAAGATCGGCTTGCACCATCGACTGGATCAGCCTTTCGAGGCTGGTTTTCGGCGTCCAACCTAATACCCGCTCGGCCTTACCTGGATTACCCAAAAGCACTTCCACTTCCGCAGGGCGGAAGAACGCAGGGTCGATAACCACATGCTCTTGGTAGTCCAGTTCCACATGAGCAAAGGCAATGCGGCACATCTCCCGCACCGTAGTGGTTACGCCTGTCGCCACCACATAGTCATCGGCCTTGTCTTGCTGCAGCATCAACCACATCGCCTCAACATAGTCGCCGGCAAAGCCCCAATCGCGCTTGGCGTCAATATTGCCCAGACGCAATTCCCGCTGCTTACCCAGCTTGATCCGCGCTACTGCGTCGGTGACCTTGCGGGTGACAAACTCGATGCCGCGCAGCGGCGACTCATGGTTGAACAGAATGCCGCTGGAGGCGTGCAGCCCGAAGCTTTCGCGGTAATTGACGGTAATCCAGTGGCCATAAAGCTTGGCCACGCCATAGGGGCTGCGCGGATAGAACGGGGTGTTTTCATCCTGGCGCTCGGCCTGGATCAGGCCGAACATTTCGCTGGTCGAGGCCTGATAAAAACGCGCCTCTGGGCTGAACTGGCGTATTGCCTCAAGCAGGTGGGTGACTCCAAGGCCATCGACTATGCCGGTGGTCACCGGCTGATCCCAGGAGCTGCCGACAAAGCTCTGAGCGCCGAGGTTGTAGACTTCCTGTGGCTTGGCCTTGATCACCGCGCGCTGAATCGAGCAGGCATCTGCCAAGTCGCCATCCAGGTAGCTAATCTGCGACTCGATACCCAGCTCGCGCAAGCGCCAGCGGGTATCGCTGCTACGTCGTGCCACCAGGCCATGAACTTCATAGCCTTTGCTCAACAACAGTTTTGCCAGATACGCGCCATCCTGGCCTGTAACACCCGTAACCAATGCACTTTTTGTCATTTTATTGTCGTTCTCTTTCTTCCCAGTCAGAGAGCACTCTGCGCAGGGTTTCCGTGATATTGACGCCAGGCTTCCACCCGGTCTCTTTTTGTAGTTTTTCTGAACTGCCGACAACTCGCCGTTGTTCGGCCTTGCGCATTCGTGCCGAGTCTTGCAGCAACTCCACCTCCACCCCAGCCAGCTCGGCCATCTCGCTGATCAGGTCACGAACTTTACGTTCTTGGCCAGAGCATACGTTGTAGATCTCGCCATTACGGCCATGTTCTATCAGCAGTAGATAAGCCTCGATGACATCCCTAACATCCAGAAAGTCGCGGGTTACGTCTATATCGCCCACTTCCAGATGCGGTGGCTGCAACCCTTGGCGCACCCGAACTAGTTGTCTGGCCATATTGGCGATCACAAAAGAGTCGCCCTGACCCGCACCGATATGGTTGAACGGGCGAGCCACTATGATGCGCCACGGCTCGGTATAGCTCCACTGTTGGCAAAGCAGTTCAGCGGAAACTTTGCTCACTGCATAGGGGTTGCGCGGCTGCGGTGTCAGGGTTTCGACGACTGGCAAGTCAGTCTCTGCAACCTGGCCGTATACATCGCCCGAACTGACATAGAGGAAGGTACCACTGAAGCCTCGATGCTTGAGAGCCTGCAGCAGATTGAGCGTGCCGAGCAGATTGACCTGCAAGGTGTGCGCTGGGTCGCGGAAGGCTTCGGGCACGAAAGTTTGCCCGGCCAGGTGGATAACGGCATCTGGGCATTCATCCTGCAGCCAGGCATCCAGCGAGGCCGGCTCAAGCAGGTTATGGGCCGGCGATTCAAGCAACTGCCAAGAGGACCCCGCCCCCTCAAGCAGTGCCTGCAAATGGCGCCCGACAAAGCCTTTTAAGCCTGTTACCAGTAACTTCTTCACTCTGCGATTCCTCTCAACCCAAGGCTGCCAACAACCCGCCGAGCAGACTTCCACACCAGCGCCACACCAGCCAGGCCGCCACAGCGCCAACCAGCAACCCTACAAGTATTTCACCGCGACTGTGTCCCATACGCTCACGCAGGGGAGCTTTCTGCTCCTCAGTCGACAGCGCATTGATAGCCTGCGCATGCAGGCCAACTTGTTTGCGCAGGCTATTAGCGTCAAGCAGCACGATAAAGGCCAGCGTCACGGCCACACCAAACGCCGGATGCGCCACACCTTCGCGCAAAGCAATCAATACCGCCATGCTGCAAACGATGGCGCTGTGATTACTCGGCATTCCGCCATAGCCAATCAAATCGAACGCTAGACGCCGAGCACGCATACTGTTGATGGCAAATTTGCTACAACCGGCCAGCAGCCAGGCGACAAAGGGCATGAGCCCATATGAAATATCAAACGTCATAACGGCTGCTCCGGCCAGATCGAAACAGCAGACACAACGCCCCAGATAGCGACTGTCAGCAGCAATTGCCAGTCACCCAGCAAGGCGTCAGTCGGTGATTCGCCACAGTCTTTAGACTCGACAATGAACCAGTAGCGATACAACCCATAAAGCACTAGCGGAATGGTCATCACCATCTCGGGACGCGCAGTCATGACGAACAGGCTGTAAAACAATAGAGCGCCGGTGGCAGCCATTTGGGCATAGCGATCAATCAATGCCGGCGTGTAGTGCTGCAGTACTTCGCGGCTGTCACTACCGTTACTGGCAAGCTCTTGGCCGCGCTTTACCGCCGCCAAATACAGTGCGAGGCACAGCGTGGTAACAAACATCCAAGACGATACCGGCACTGACAACGCCATGGCACCCGCATACACGCGCAGGACGAAACCAATCGCAATCGTGAAAATATCAATTACCGGCTGATGTTTGAGCACGAATGTGTAAGCCAGGTTAAGCAGCAAATATCCCAGCACCACATAAAGTACCGCAGGCATTACAAGCCAGGCGGCCAAAAGTGCAACATATAAAACCAGCAATAATGTTATTGCCTGCGGTACCGAGACAAGGCCCGAAGCTAATGGCCTGCTCTTGGATTTTTTCGGATGACGACGATCACGCTCGATATCTGTCAGATCGTTAAGGATATAAGTGGCCGATGAGGCCACGCAGAAAATCAGTGCCGCCAACGCCACTTTTTCGATGGACTGCAGCTTGAGAAACTCGCCCGCGAAAATTAAAGGGGCGAAAACAAATACATTCTTCACCCACTGGCGCGGGCGCAACAACGCGAACATCCCACGAATTTGCGCTAGAGACGAGCGCGGCGCTACGGTAGCATGCATGCTATTTGCCTCGGCTGGGTGTTAGGGAAGAGTTATGAAACTGGCAGCTATCTACGCGCTTCTTGCTGCGATCGCGACAGCAACCAACATAGGTGCGCAAGCTGGTTTCCTGCTCGCCTACAACGGCAGTCATGCTATCGCACTGTCGATCATTGCCGGAACAGGCATTGGCTTAATTGTTAAATACGCCCTCGATAAACGCTACATTTTCAGCTTTAAGGCTGAGAGCGCAGCCCATGATGGCAAGATTTTCGCCCTGTACGCCTCCACCGGTGTGATTACTACCGCCATCTTCTGGGGGCTCGAGTTGTCCTTTCACCTATTTTTCGGCAATGACTTGATGCGCTATCTCGGCGGTGTACTGGGTCTAGCAATTGGTTATGTGACCAAGTACGAACTGGACAAACGCTTTGTATTTCGCCAACAGGTGCAACCAACATGCTGACTCACGGCTGGGGCCGCTACCCACTGCATGACGCACAACTGATTCAGCCGCAGACCACGCCAGAAGCCTTAGCGATTCTGAGCGAAGAGGGGACCGTGCTTGGTCGCGGCATGGGTCGCAGTTATGGAGATAGCGCGCTGGCCGATACGCTGATCAGCACGCGACACCTCAATCGCCTGCACAGCTTCGATACGCAAAGCGGCCTACTGACCTGCGCGACCGGTATCAGCCTAGGCGAGCTGCTGGATGTATTTGTCCCGCGCGGCTGGTTTCTGCCCATCACTCCCGGCACTAAGTTCGTCAGCGTCGGCGGTGCAATTGCCAGTGACGTACATGGTAAAAACCATCACCTGCATGGCTGCTTCAGCGAATACGTCGACAGCATTGAGCTAGTGTTGGTCGACGGTTCGCAGGTTCAGTGTTCGCGTACTGAACGCCCCGAACTGTTTCACGCCACCTGCGGCGGCATGGGCCTGACCGGGCTAATCGTGACCGCTACGCTACGTCTGCTGCGTATCGAAAGCGCCTATGTCCACCAAACCACCTTCAAGGCCGCCAACCTCGAAGAAGCGCTGGAGCTATTTGAGACCCATAACGCCAGCACCTATTCAGTGGCCTGGATCGATTGCCTGGCCAAAGGCCAGGCATTAGGCCGCTCACTATTAATGGTGGGTGAGCACGCCCGCGACGGCCAAATGCTCCTGCCAAAAAAACGAGCACTGAGCGTGCCTGCGGACATGCCCGCCGCACTGCTTAACCGATACTCCGTACAAGCCTTTAACGAGCTGTACTACCAACGCATCCGCAAGCCAGAGTCCAAACAACGGGTATCTTTTGAGAGTTTTTTCTACCCGCTGGACGGCATCCAGCAGTGGAATCGTCTGTATGGCAAACAGGGCTTTGTACAGTATCAATTTGTTATCCCCAAAGCCGCCGGCCTGCAAGGCATGCGCGCAATTCTTGAACGTATCTCGGCCTCCCATCGCGGCTCCTTCCTGGCCGTACTGAAAACCTTCGGCGTCGCCAACAACAACCTGCTTTCATTCCCCATGGAAGGTTACACCCTGGCGCTGGACTTCAAACTGGAGACGGGCCTGCTGGAGTTGTTGGACGAATTGGACAGCATGGTCTTGGCCTATGGTGGCCGCCTGTATCTGGCCAAAGATGCGCGCATGAGTGAGGCCACGTTTAAACAAAGCCAACCCAACTGGCAGCAATTCCAAGAAGTTCGCGCCCACTATGGCGCCCTCGGCAAATTCGCCTCCCTGCAATCGCGCCGGCTCGGCCTGGACTAAACCCATGCAAAAAATTCTGATCATCGGCGCCACCTCGGCGATTGCCGAAGCCTGCGCCAAACGTTTCGCCGCCCAAGGGCACAGTCTGTATTTACTCGCGCGCAACAGTTCGCGCCTGGAGAGCCTGGCGCAGGATCTGCGCGTCCGGGGCGCTGCAGCCGTGCATTGCGCCCCCTTCGAGGCAAACGCACTGGAAACTCATGAGGCCTTATTGGAACAGGTAAAAGTCGAACTAAACGGCTTGGATCGGGTACTGATCGCACATGGCACCCTTAGCGACCAAAAGGCCTGTGAGCAAAGCGTCGAGCTAACCCTGCAGGAGTTGCAAACCAATGCCCTCAGCGTCATTGCCCTGCTGACACTGCTAGCCAATCACTTCGAGCCGCAACGGCATGGCAGCATCGCCGTGATCGGCTCAGTAGCAGGCGACCGCGGCCGACAATCTAACTACATCTACGGCACCGCCAAAGGTGCTCTGGGCATCTTCCTTCAGGGCTTGCGCAACCGACTGCAAAAAAGCGGCGTGCAAGTGCTTACCATCAAACCCGGCTTCGTCGACACCCCAATGACCGCTTCCTTTCCCAAAGGTCCGCTGTGGGCCACACCGGAGAAAGTTGCTCAGGATATCGACAAGGCCCTTGAGAAGAAGAAGGACGTGCTCTATACGCCCGGATTCTGGTGGCTGATCATGGCTGTTATCAAAAACATCCCCGAAGCACTTTTCAAAAGGCTGTCACTGTGACGGTCAAACTCGACCATCAGGAGATCAGCATGCAGACTCATACAGCCGGCACTGCTCAAGCACTGAGTTATCGACCTTTAATAATAGGCATAGCGCTGTCTGTCTTGCTCAGTTTTCTATCTATGATTGAGTACGTCAAAGTGGCAGGTGGCATTTTTGCCGCATGGGACGGCTGGCATTACGCCAACATGACAGGCCAAGCGCCATCGCCACTGCAACAGCGAGTACTTTCATTCTTGATTCCCGAGGCGCTGCACCAGGGCCTCGGCTTGAGCATCCTTCATTCTTATCTACTGGAGCGCTTTGCTTTTTTGGCACTTGCCGGAGGTGCAATGTTCATTCTCGCAGTTCGCTTTGTCTCAACCGAAAAATCCCTGACTGCGCTTGTTCTGTTTTTCATGTTTTACAACCTCTCCTCGTTAGCGCACATCCAACCTGCCGAGGAAATTAATATTTTTATCTTTGCACTCTGTTTCCTCCTGATAGACAGCAACCGCTTTGGGTGGCTGCTGTTGACTGCGGCCGTTGGCGCAACAATCAAGACCACCATTATATTTATTGCCCCGATCTACTTTATATTTTGCTTACTTGCTCGCCGCCCGCTCGCTCGCACCGTATTGGAAACCAGCGTACTCTCCGGTGTAATTGTCGCTATCGCTGCCGGTATCGCTCAGCACTACTCAGGACCCCGCGATTATTTGGGCGGATTTTGGCAATACACCTACAATACCCAGCAGATTCTGAATCTAGCCCCTCAAAACCTACCCTTTATCCTAGTTTCACTTGTACCAATGGCCTGCATTTTTTATTCCTGGAAGTGGCAACCTAAAATTATTCAGGCAACAGCCTTGGTATGCCCTCTGTTTGTAATTGGCCATTATCTTATCTCGAGAGTAGAGGAATTCAGAACTTTCATGCCCCTAGCTGTTGCGTTATTGATTGGGCTGCTCATATTTAGCAGCCAATTAATTCAAGCCCAACCAACTAATCCCGATAAAAAATAATAATACGATCAAATCTTCAATTTAGTATGTGTTCAGCTTCCGCTATATACAATTATTCTATAGCGGCAGACCAGTGGCACATAGCGCTCACCTTTTGACACTTATCAAAAACACTTCATAAAATCCGTTTAGCAATCTATTTTTGAACTCCTGAAACTGTTCGAATATTGCCATCAAGAGCAAAAATAAAAATGCCAAAGCACTTCTTTAGAACCGATAGGGACGGCAACAAACTCGCTCTCGGCAACCATCGCTGGCTTGGCTGGCTTCTCGCCTTTCTGATCGTGGTGGTGATCGCTGGACAGAAAATAAATGCTACCGGTAGCGACCCTCACGGCACACTGCTGGTTAGTCAGGCCATAGCACAGCATGGCAGCGTGAAGCTTGATGCTTATGGTGAGACGTTTCTCGACAGCTATGGGTACGTCATCCACCGTAAAGGCGGACATTTCTATAACTACTTCCCCATTGGCACCGCCCTAGTCAGCACGCCTTTTGTGGCCATCGCTAATTCCTTTGGCTTCGACATGACCAAGGATGAGCCTCTTATTCAAATGGTGTTAGCCACACTGGCCGCCCTGCTTATCACCTTCATCCTTTACAAGACCGCCAGGCTCTACCTGCGCCAGATCGGAAGCATTCTATTGGCAGGGCTTTGTTGGTTCGGTAGCTCACTCGCGAGCACGGTGGGAACCGCGCTGTGGTCACATGACTTCGCCTTGGTCTTTTCCAGTGCAGCTATCTTCCTGGTGCTCCGTCACCGGCAACCGGAGGCTTTACTCGCTCCGGCGCTAATCGGGTTGAGCTTGTTTCTGGCCTATCTCTGTCGGCCGACCCTGGCGCTACTGGCGCCCTTCCTGCTGCTGTATTACTTCCTTCAAGATAAAAAATCTGCAGTGCTCGCAGGCGTTACCCTGGGTCTGCTTCTGCTTGGTTTTATGGGGTGGAGCCTGCACGAGTTCGCACAGATTCTGCCGGACTACTATTTACCGAAGCGCTTGGAAGCCGGCGACTTTGCAACAGCCCTGTACGGCAACCTGCTCAGTCCCGCTCGCGGACTATTGATTTTTTCGCCCTTCCTGCTGCTATCTCTACTTTTGACCATTAGGCTAGCGCCACGAAACAAGACCTTGGCGAAGCTGAGCCTGATCAGCCTCGCTTGGCCGCTCGCCCATCTATTGTCGATTAGCCAGTTCCCTCATTGGTGGGCAGGCTACTCCTTCGGCGCTCGCTTGATGGTCGATGCCTTGCCTGGCCTCTTCGTGGGCCTTTTCAGTAGTTTGGCTGCGCTAGGTCAGCAGAGACGTCCCATGTACGCGGTTTTGATGGTCAGCGGCCTGCTTGCCATCTACATCAATACCTATCAGGGGTTATTTAATCCCTACAGCTCGAAGTGGAACGTCGAGCCCAACGTTGATCAATACCCCGAATATTTATTCGATTGGCGCTACCCCCAATTTCTCCACAGTAAAGGTCGCCACGAAGAACGATTGGCTGAGTTCCGCAGCCATAAACTTCCGTCCTTCAGTGGCCTTATCGACATTCCCTATGACTCTGCCCAAGCGATCTTCAAAAGCTTTTACGGCTTAGAAGCAGGTTTTCGCTGGAGTGAAGGACAATATGCCAGCCTAACCCTGATGCTTAGCAAGCACAGCCTAAGCGGTGAGGCCAATTTGCAGGCAGGTTTTCTGGGTAATCAAGCCCTTACTATCGAGCTCAATGGCCAACAAGTTTACGAAGGGCGCTTTGCCGGAGGGGAGCGGGAGATTCGCTTCAGTTTCGCCCCAGAACTGCTAAACGCTGGGTTGAATACGTTCACCTTCCGTCTGCCAGATGCACACAAACCTGCCAACGAAGATCCGAGAATATTAGCGATGGCGTTTCGTAAGCTGTCTTTGAGATGAGATGCAGCACTGTATAAAAAATATCCTGTAAAAGCCATATCGGATATTCCGATAATTAATATTTAGCGAGCTGCCTGGCATGCACGAAAAAAAGCGAAACATTGATATTGAATCCCTAAGAGCATTAGCGATTATTCTCGTACTAGCTTCTCATCTGCTTTATTTCACAAGGGATTTACTTGTAGACAGGCTGCCCCACCTCCAATTGTGGCAAGGCGTCGACTTGTTTTTTGTTGTATCTGGGTATTTGATTGCCGGCTTATTGCAGACAGTAAAGTGCAAATTTGATAATCAGGTGCCTTGGAAAAACGATCTGAAGGCTTTTTGGGTGCGTCGGTCCTTTCGTTTGCTTCCGGCAGCTTGGCTGTGGATTTGCATTCCCGTTGCGATGGCTGCTATTTGGCAAAATCATCCACTTATAGGCTCACTCGAAACAGTTTTAAGGGATGCGCTTGCCGCATTCACAAATACCGCTAACCTTTACTGGGCGTACTGCATTGGCACAATACACTGGGGCGAATTCTGCAGTCGCGCTGGAGTACTCGGAGTCTATTGGAGCCTATCTCAGGAGGAGCAGTTTTATTTATTGTTACCCTTGCTGATATTAGTTATAAAAAAGCGCGCACTTACACTGATTCTGCTTTTATCTATTGTAATTTTATTCTTCCTGCATCGACCAGTATTCAGCTTGGGCTGGTATGTACGTCCAGATGGATTGATCTGGGGTGTTCTACTTGCAATGCATGGGGATAAAATCAAAAAACTGGCCACCATTAAGTACATCACAGCCGGCAGAAAAAAGGCTTTGGTTCTTATGCTTCTAATCCTAGCCTTAGTCTCGACGCCCTCACTTGTTGAGAATATAGAGTCGCCGGTGTCTACGATTGGCCTGATCTCTCTCGTGGGCGCAGCGCTTGTTTTTCTGTGTATTAGCGGAAATTCTCTAACACCATCAGGCCTTGCGGGGAGGGCTCTGAGTTGGTTAGGCTCCCGATCCTACGCTCTATATCTCGCGCACTGGCCAATTTACTGCGTACTGAGAATACTATTTTTCCCTCCGAATTTAAGCGAGGAACCTCAAATAATTACCGCTATTGTTTTCACTCTTGCCTGGTGCTTATCCAGTCTGCTATTTGCCGAGTTAACATTTCGATATATAGAAAAACCGTGCAGGTTACACGGCCGTAAAATTACAAATAATTACTCTATTAACGCATGCCAGTCTGTAAAATCTGACATGCAGCAGATTAAGCAGTAAGCAAAGCATGTAGAAAGAGTGCAGCGGCGAAACAATTAAGTAACCCGAATATAATATTTCTTATTTTACCAGCGGCATTTTATTGAGCTGGTCCCGTCGCCCCAATACAGCATAGTTATATCCAGATGTTATTAGGTCATTAATTTCATCTTGGGAGAGCCCCTGAACATCAAGAATATCATTGCCTTTAGTTTCAAAAAGTGAGTTCACTAAGTACTTAATTTCATAGTTGGCGCCGTATTTATCTCGTGTGAGACCCCAGCGTAAGTCTTGCCCCTGTAACACCCACGCCGCGATCAAAGTGGGGCGTTTCGATAATACATAATCTGCATCATACTTAGCGTGCCCCACAATGAACGGTTCTATTGGCATTGAGCGCTGTCCGATATGCCTGTCATTTAGTCCCAGCATATCTAAAGTCGAAAGTCCTGAGTAATAAGGCACTTTCCCCGCTGCATCAATAGCTAAAAGTGATCCAGGATCTACCTTGGCTAAAAAGCGACCGAGATTATTCCACATGTCGTAAGTTTTGACGTGGTATGAAAATCTTGCATCCTGAAAAATTAGAATAAAGGCAGCCGACAGCGCGATTAAAGGGAATGCTGATTTTAAAGCATTTGAGTTCATCTTTTTTGATGCAATTAAGGTGAAGAATATACCTACAGGATAAACAACTAATAAAAATCGCTCATAGTAGATATCCCCGCCAATATAGATGAAGTAGAGCAGAGTGACGGCTAAAATAATTAAAGGAAATAAATTCCTACCGACAACATCTCGACAAAACAACAGGACAGCCGCAGTAATAGCAACGTAAACAAACACGCCATTTAAAATACCCTGCCGGTATAATATCTGGCCGCCACTTATGATGCGCCCAAACAACTCACCTGTTATTTTTGCATGGTACGTATTAGCTATATAGTCGCCATAATAGGACATGCGCACCGCCGTATAAACCAGCATACTAATAACAACAAAGCCTAACAACCAATATGCTTCTCTCCGTTTATCCGTAAGCCAGAGCACGCCTACTGTAATTAACGGCAAGATAAACCCATCAACTCGGGTCAGAATTGACGCAAGGGAAACCAAACACAAAACTATTAATTTAGGACTTGGCTGCGCCAACACCAGCCACATTGACAAATATATTAACAGGACTAATACGCTTTCTAGGCCTGTTGCGGCATTAACCCAAAGTGCAGGCGTCAACGCAAGCATTACCCCGCCGATAACACCATACATGCTTCCTAGAGTCTGTTTAACTATTCGAGAAAGCACCACGCAACAAAAAAAGAAAAGTGTGGAGTTCACCAGCACGCTATATGAATAAATCCGCTCATAACCCAATAACATCCCAGGTGTCATCAGCAGAACGTAGAGAAAATTTGAATAACCCTCAACGGTCTCGCCAGGATTAAAAACAAGCCCATGGCCGGCAAATAAATTTGCCGCGTATCGATAGCTGATAAAGGCATCATCAGATCCGAAAGCATGGCCGCTAGAAGGCCATGAATATCCATATCTCACATGAAAAAACGTCCCCCCGAAACATATTAATACTAGTAGTGAAAAGCTCATTGTTGAGCGTAAGCGTACTAAAGTGCCCATAGCATAACCAAATATAATAACTGTGGATAAAGCAACGCAACTGCATCTGAGTTCTTGCAGAACATTGAGCTCAAGATTTACTTTCTTCGATAAAAATTTAGGCGCTCATCCCAATAATATTCGTTTTTCAGTCTTTCTTGATGCCACAAGTCTTCCATGGCAGGCAAAGTCAGACCTCGGGGAGAGTCTTCTTCTGGCTTTTTAGGGATCCATATAATATCTGGTTGTTGGTCAAGTATATAAGGTGCGTCAGTCCGTTGGTGCCCCGGCAGGATCAAAGTTGCAGGAATAACTCTTGAGCTCTTAGCTACTGTCTTATCTACCAACCCTACAAGATCTAAAATTTTAGTATGCATTGAGTAGAACCCAAGCTTGCCTATGCCGACAGAGGCTATTACTTCTACTCTCGGGGTCAACTCTGCTATTTCTTGAGCCTTAGCTTTCAGCGCATCCTGCGGGTCAAAAAAAACGTGATTGCGGGCAGCTTCACGCTTTGCAGAAGAAGGAAACTCTTTCTGAACTAACCCATAAAATTCGATACTGCCGGGCCAAGTACTATACATGGACAACAGCGCAAAGCACGGGACGCTAACCAAGATAAAAATCCCGAATACTTTACTCTTATAATACAAGACTGCTCCTGCAGCTACAGAGCCTGCAATCAATAGCGGTAATACTTGCAAAAAGAAACGACCCAGCTTGAAGACATCTCCACCAATATATATTACATAGGAAATTGTCAGCAGTGAGTAAAAAAATGCTATTCGAAATTTTCGAATATACATGGCCGCTAAAATTGCAGGTAACGTCAATGCAAAAGAGCCGTCCGCTAAAAAATTACGAGCGTAGCCAATGCCACTAGCAAGGGGAATTCCACCCACCTTCGCATGGAAGGTGTTAGGCACCACGTCTCCATAATAGTAAAGTCTAAAAAAAGTGTGCGCAGTGACGTAAAGCGTGAACAGTAATCCTGGGGTCGAAATATGCAAGAGTTCAGCCATAGAAGTTGGCCGCCTACAAGCAACAGAGCCGACCCAGTTACTGCAAATCAATATGACAGCCACCAGCCCGCCCTCTGGCCGGGTCATAGTAGCCAACACACACAAGAAAGAGACTACAAACATTCTGTTCTTATTGAAAAAATAAAACGCCCAAACAACCAGCGCTGCGAACAACGGCGTTTCTAACCCAGACGACGTCCAAGTTGCGAATGTATTTGAGGCTAACAGCGCCAGTGGTACGCACCCGGCAAGCCACTTAGCACGAGGCAAAATAGTGTTCGTGTACTTATAGCTACCGATTAACAATAATGCTGCAGAAAATAGTTGCAAATAATGCCCTATTAACCAAGCAGGAAAATCAAACAGCAAGCCTAGCGCTACCAACAAAGTCCAACTCAGATTGGTGTAGCCTTCAACATATTCACCTACGTTAAAAACCAATCCGTTACCATTTACTAAATTTGCAGCATACCTATATGTAATAAATGCATCATCTAGCTGCTCGCTATAAGTCCAACCTTCGACAAAGAGCAAAGCGAGGCTTAGTAACAAAAAAAGTGGCCCTATCGGCGTATGCACTGGCAATTTCTTGCCTTTTAGGTTGCCAAAATTTTTAAACATTACGCCCCTCTTTGTTTTTGAGCTTCAACATACGCTTTAGTGATGTAACCCGCCTTGCAACCACCCACAAGCGACTGCTATAAATTGCGGCTAGTTTCTCCTCAGCAAATTCTGCACGCTGCCGAGCAAAATTCAGCTCTGCCTGAGTCGTAGATGTTTCTGCTAATGGAAAACTAAGTAAATGCCCGCTGCAAAGCTTAAAGCCATCTAAGATATTCGGCGGCAGAGAAAGCGGCACAAGAAGCTCAAGCCGCTCTTGCGCAACGTAATAACGATTTACCCCGTCACATAATGCAAATTGATAGCCGGCATCAATAATCAGGGACGTCCATTGTGGGTCAATGTTAAATGCAGACTCAATCAGAATTACCCAAGGGCGCCATCTTTGAAAATCCATGCCCCACAAAACGTGCTCTTCGAAGCCTTCGACATCGATTTTTAGGAACTGTAGCGGCTTTTCTGAGCTGAGATGCTCCTCGCAGATACTGGTAAGTGTCCGAGTTTTGACTGTGCGCTGAATAAATGAAATACCTTCAGCTTTCTGTCTTTCTGCTACCTCTACATTAAGAGTCGAGAGACCTGTTTCTGGTTGCTCGAAAAATACTAATTCATTTTCTTCATCACCTACCGCCACGCATAGATTCACGTCGTCAGGGCGCTCCGCACACAGAGCCTGATGGTAGTGGAGAACTGGCTCGATATTAATGCCGCGCCAACCGCGCTCGTAAAGCGAACGGGTTACTGAGTCACGCGTTGGGTGGTTGGCGCCGATGTCGATATAGAATCCGGGGCCAAAAAGCCGTAGCGTTCGCCACAAGGCCACATCTTCAAAATTCTGTGCGTAGGAAATGAGTGTCATACTGGGAATTCCTATACTTTATAAACTCAGCTGATACTGCATGGCAACTTTTCGAACTAGGAAAGCGTGCGAGGCTGGTAGCTAAGCGGTGCAGTAGAGCGCGTCAACACGCCATCGGTTTGCGCGCAATAATCGCCTGGCTTTTAGGCATCACACGATCAAGCGCGCTTTTCACTTGTTCGCCACCTGGTGTTTCCAATAAGGCTGCCCACGTTCTAGCCCAATTATCCAACAGCGGGTGTTCGGGTGAGGAAAGATCTTTTTTGCAGACCCAAAAAAATGCCCACCATACGGCCCAATAAAAACCGTAATAGGTACGTCGTTCGATTACTAAGCCTGCATCGAGCACCAGTCGCTCAAAGTCGTCTCGACTGAATATATTGATATGGTTAGGTTTTTCGAAGTGCGCTGAAGGCGCAACCTGTTGCTGCACGCTCTCGCTTGCCGCATCGGGCACGGTGATCAGATACAGCGCGCCCGGCTTGCCTACGCGCACTAATTCCCTCATGAAATCTGACGGGACATCGACATGCTCCAATACCTCCATCGCGATCACCTTATCGACATGAGCATCGGGTAATGGCAAGGGATTGCCGTCGGTAACCAGAGGATGCAGTGCGCGGGCAGGCGAGTCTTTTAGCAATTGTCCGACCATGCTGACACGTTGCGGATCGATGTCGGCAAAGATGACCTCGGCCTTCATCTTTGCGCAGAAGTGGGTGAACGGCCCCTCCCCGCAACCGACATCTAGCACGGTATCTTCAGCGCGTATTGGAAACCCTTTAAGTAGCTCTCCGGTGTCGGTGTTGAACCAGCCACTCATGCTGGCATCGACTAGCGCGAAATCGTTAACCAATGCCTCGGGTTTTACGGCATTAGCTGTGGGGTTGTTCATGCTGGTCGAACTGGATGGCCAGAAGAGATTCTTAATAGCGCTAATCATTGCTAGCCCTTGTCTTGTTGTATGAAAGCTCAGGCTGAGTATTTTCTCCTGACTCTGCCGCTAGAAAGCGCTTGGAAATAGCCGCGCCGCGCTGGCGGAATGGCGTTTCGATCAGGCGGTAATTTAATTCACTCAGAAGAATAATCAGTGCGCTTGCTGTGAGTAGGTACTGGAAGAAAAATTCATCGCCTGGAACAGTTCCAGGGCGTAGGCGGAACCAGATCTCGCGGGTTAGAAAAAACGCAGGGATATGGATCAGGTAGATGGCATAAGAGCGTGTCCCGACCCAAAGTAATAGCCGTTTCAAAGGTCTTGCAGGGACAAACAGGTCAAGATTGTAAGAGGCTATCCAGACTAGCAGCACCGATAGCACGGCGAACAAGCTGAATTTGTAGGAAACAACATGTAGCACTTCCGAGCCCACAACGCCCATGCAAAATAGCAGCCCGGCCATAGCTGCTGTACCGATCCACTTTGTGCGCGTGAGAAACGTAGGTCGGGCCACGAAGTAAGTGCTGTGTTGGCTCCAGATGGCCAGGAGAACGCCGAGGGCAATTGCATC
The DNA here is from genome assembly GCF_056312395.1 of Pseudomonas sp. C7.1. Lineage (NCBI taxonomy): Bacteria > Pseudomonadati > Pseudomonadota > Gammaproteobacteria > Pseudomonadales > Pseudomonadaceae > Pseudomonas > Pseudomonas sp. C7.1. The sequence continues at coordinate 3,945,208 of NZ_JBWDTL010000003.1, forward strand.
AGTCCGAAACATTACCGTCATCAACGTACGAGTCGAAACAAGCTGGATAATCACCAGGGCTATCAGCACGTAAGGCAAAAAGCGCCGAGAAATCAACACCAGTAGAGGCAGAACCAGATAAAACTGCTCCTCCAGAGATAGGGTCCAGTAGACGAAGCTGGCACCATAATCGCTCCGCCCAAAGGTCTCAGCGAAGCGCACGTTCGCCACCTGCAGCACTCCCGCCACGGTCGCTTCCAGGTTGATGCGGAAGGTACCGAATACCCCGGATTGATTGAATAGCACCACCGCCAACAAGGTCAGCGCCAACCACGTCCAAGCTGATGGCAGCAAGCGCCAGGCGCGTCGAATCCAGAAGGCAACAGTGATCCTGAATGCAGTATCTGATCCGCTGCTCGCTTGCAGTCGTGGCACCAGATCGCGGGCGATGACGAATCCTGAGATGGCAAAAAACAGGTCGACCCCAAAGCCGCCGCTGAAATAGACGGCAACGCGTGCCAAACCAGGCGTGGTCCATGTGAATAAGTTACCCAGCGCATGGTGCAGCACCACAAAGAGCACAGCAAAACCGCGCAAGATCTCGATGTCGTCGATTCGCTTGCTCATTTTATTCCTTCACCGGGCATTGGTTTGCGCGCCAGGATGATCTGCGTTTTGGGTAAGGACTGATCTAGAGCCGCACGGATCTTTTCGCCACCTGGCAGATTTATAGTTGCGTGCCAGAGGGTGGCCCAACTGTTCAGTAACGGATGAAAAGGTGCTTCGATTTGGTCGTGGGTTGCGCCGCTAAACACATGCCCTTCAGCCTGCTTGGTGCCCCAGAACAGCATCATCCACAGGGTCCAATAAAAGCCGTAATAATCTCGCGTCTCGATGATCAGCCCGGCACTTTGCACCAGCTCGGAAAATGCTTCACGCGAATACACTTTGATATGGTTAGGCTGTTGGAAATGCAGTGCTGGAGCCACCGTCCGCTGCGCCTCTTCACTCGCCTGATCGGGTACTGAAATAAAATACTGCGCACCGGGACGGCCAACCCGGACCAGCTCTTGGAGTATCGCCAAGGGCTGTTCGACATGCTCTAACACTTCCAGCGCAATGACCTTGGTCGCAAGGCCGTCTGCCAGGGGCAGCGGTAAGCTGTCGGAAACGATACCCTGAGCCTGCCGCGCCGGTGTCTCGCCGACCTTTTCGCGCAACGCTGCGACCTTATCTGCCTCGCTATCGGTGAAGATGACGTGCGCGCCGCGTCTGGCGCAGAACAACGTCGAACCTCCATGCCCGCAACCCAGGTCCAGCACGACATCGTCGGCTGCTATGTGAAAACCACGGAATAATTCATCCGTCGCATTCTGAAACCAGCCTCCCATCACCGCATCCACCAAGCCGCAATCACGGGAGTCGACATGGTTGGGCAGTGGAGCTTGCGCCTGCGTGGGGGGGCTCGGCAAAGTGGAACCGCCGATCAGCCGATGCCACCAGGCCAATACCCGCCTCATGCGCTCACCCTTTGATCCACCTTAAGAAATGCGGACAGCGCTTCTTGCGCAGCATGCCGGGAGCAGTGGCCGCGCATGCGCTCGATGGCCGCAGCTGACATCTGTTGATAGCGCACGGGGTCGTTTTTCGCGCATTGATACGCCGCCTGGTAGGCGCGAACTAAAGATGCCCAGTCGATCTGGTGGCGCAGCGTGCGATAAGCCAGGCGCGGATCATGGGACCAAGCGGTTGAGTCCAGCCAGCTGTCGACAACAAACCCAACTTCCTCATCTATGTAGTCGACCATTGCCGAGTGACGGGGTGCAATCGCTGGTTTGCCGCAGGAAAGGAACTCCATCAATGGCAGGCACTGACCTTCGCCGTGGGAGGCATTAACTGCGAAGGCGCTCGCCCGGATCAGGGCATCGAACTCACTGCCGTCGAGATAGCCGTGAAGCAGGACTACCCGGCATTTGAAGCGGGGCATGCGCGCCATCCAGATCAGCATGTCGTGCATGGCGGATAGATATTCGTTATGCCCAAGCTTGAACACTAACGTGGCATCAGGGGTGTCGCGGAATGCTGCACAGAATGCGGTCAGCATATCGGCCCAGTTCTTACGGCCGTCATAGGGATTGAACAGCGCGGTAAAAATCACCCCAGACAATTTCAGTTCAGAGTCAGCCGGCAGCCACTCGGGCATTCGCGGTTTGACGCCCGTGGCGAGTGGGTGCGGCGGCTCCACGGTGTTGCGAGGTTCTAAGCGCTTGTCGGGGTCTTCACGAACCAGCTCTAACAGAGGAAGTGATTTCTCTTTGGCGTTGGGCAGAAAGGGCATGTTTTCGCGCAGCACCTTCAGGTACCACTCGCCCAGATAGCGTCGAGTTACTTGGGCGCGTGATTGCCGGCGAGTGGCGGGCGCCGCAACGGCGCTCCCTGCGGGTTGTTGGCGCGCCATGGCTTGTCCATGCTCGCGAATGGCCTGTACCACTCTGGCCGTCGCATGCTGACCAAAGATGTAGGGGCTTAATGCTGGGTCGTGGCTATCCACCACTACTCCCGCACGGACGCTGATTGTCACAGCGCTGGTGAGCGGTAATTCGGCGGGCCGCGCCCTGATTGCGGCAAATTTGTCCCAGACCGGGGAAGGAATCGCCACGATCGGGAACTGCGGGCCCATTTCCTTGCGCACAGCATCGACGATCATCTGCGAGTGCGTGATGCCACTGCCGCAAGCCTGCAAGACATACCGCCAATCCTGCTGTTGTTCATCCAGCCAGTGTTCATTAGGAATACTGGCAAATTCCCAGGCAAATACCGGAAGGGTCGGACAGCGCAGCCCCAACAAAGTCTTCTGGGGTGGCGAGAATGACAGGAACAGACAGCGTTCACCTGCTGCGCAGGCTTGATCATAGAGCGCATCGACTTCCAGGGCGGGATCTTCGACCACCTGGACATCGCCTATGGCTTTCAATACAGGCAGAAAATCACGCAGGACGAAGTAATAGCTGTACTCCGGTAACCCCATGCTCGTGGCGATACGTGCAGCCGTGACTTCCGAGTAAACCAGGAACTTCATGGCAGCATCCCCTCTTCCCGTTGCGCGAGAGTTTCGCTGTTGCGATCACGTACCAACGCGCGCAAAAAAACCTCCAATGGCACAGCCACTACATCAACAGAGGCGAATGCCTGCATTCTGTTAAAAGCATGCTGTGACATGCTGCGGTAATGCTCAGGTTTCGATTGAGCAACCTGATAGCTATCTTGGTAAGCCTCGACCAGCGACTGCCAGTTCAGTCGATGCCGGTGGGTCATAAACACGCCCGTAGGATCATGGGGCCAGCAAAAGGGCTCGAGCGAGCACTTGAGGGGAAATGCCAACTGCTCGTCGATGTAGTCGCTCATAGCGCTATGCACGGGCGCAATGCCGGGTTTACCGGCGGACAAGAATTCCATAAGAGGCAGGCACAGGCCCTCACCGGAAGAAGCATTCACGTAATAGGTCGATGCCTTTATAAGCTCACGGTATTGCTCATCCTCGAGAAAACCATGCAGCACAATTACCCGGCAGCTGAAGGGGGCCAGTCGCGATAACAAGGTGATCAATACGATACGGTAATACTCCAGATCGTGATGGGTCATTTTCACGATCAGGGTGGCATCCTCGCGCTCCTTGAATGCCCAGCAGAAGGCGGTAATCAACTCGACCCAGTTTTTGCGACTGTCCGCAGGGTTGAGCACCGTTGTGTAGACCACGCCGGAGACATTGATCAGGTGCAACGGCGGTGCTTCTGCAGGTTCTGCGTTATCGACTGGCGCAACGGCAGGTGTTGAAGCCCCTGTCGTGGAGGCAATATCTTCAGTGGACTCCAGAGGGAGGCGAATTTCCTCCAACCAGCCTTTAAACAGCGCTTTGCTAAGTTGCCAGGCCTGGGTAAGCGCTCCTGGTGGTGGCGGAAGCTCAGATTCAGATTCAGGCTCAGGCTCGGGTTCAACCGGTACTTCGCTTGGCTTGCGTACCAAGCCATCGGCGGACAGCCCCAAGATGGGGCTATCAATAACGATGCCGACGAATGGGAATACCCGCTCGCCCAGCTCTGCGGATGACACGTCCGCGTCGCCAAGGCTTTTATAGCGATCCCAGACAGGCGCTGGTAGCGATATGACCGGAAAGCCTTCAGCCATTGCTTGTTTAACCAGGCTGGCAGTTTCCTGACTGGTGCAGATGGCCCCTTGCAGGTTGGCCAGTGCATAGCGCCAATCATTCTGCGGATTATCATCCCAGGCGACCGACGGCAGAGAGTCGAACTCCCAGGCGAAGACCACTACGGTTGGGCAGCTCAGGCCAAGCGGAACTTGGTGAGGCGGGCTGAAGCTGAGAAATACCACCTCTTCGCCGGCCGCCCTGTACTGCTCACACAACCGCTCTATCTCATCGGTGCTTTTTACCGGCAGCACAGTCCCCAGGCGCTCGAGCGCCGGAAGGAAATCCTTCATCAGGAAAAAGTAACTGTATTCCGGTTTGCCGAGAGAGCCATGAATGCTGGCCTGATCGATTTTCGATCCCACGAGGATGATCATGCTGCGCGTAAAACTCCTCTACGCCGTACCCATTGGTTCGGTCAGCGCATTAATTGTTATTAATATCCATGACTTAAAAGCCTGGCGCACAGTGAGCGGGACTGCGTCCGTGACTTTTGCGGCAGATCCTACATGATTCCCAGTAAGTAGCGTCATCATGCCGATTTTTGCCGCATTTTACACAGCCCAGCATGAGTCTCAGGCTTTAAGCTTGGTTGCTGTCTGGCGCGGCTCTGCTGCGCTGGATGGCTTTGCGAGGTTATGTTTTGCCATGGCGTTGAGCCGCTACCTTGAGGTGCTCTGAAGCATCTACTGCCTAGGCGTGGCAGCAGGCCGTTCGCTCAGCGGACGGTTACAGCACGCCCGCTTCACGCAGCGTAGCGATCTGTTCGGCGCTCAAGCCCAGATGACGGTTCAGCACTTGTTCGGTGTGTTCGCCGAGCAGCGGCGGTGCGTTGCGGTATTCCACCGGGGTCTCGGACAGGCGCAGCGGGCTGGCGACTTGCGGCGTTGTGCTGCCCAGGCTGTTGGGTAGGTCGAGGCGTAGGCCACGGGCTTGCACCTGTGGATCGGCAAAGACCTGGGCCAGGTCGTTGATCGGCCCGCAGGGCACGCCGGCCTGCTCCAGCAGGGCGATCCATTCGGCGGTGCTCTTGAACACCGTGGCCTGGCGCAGCAGTGGGATCAGCTCGGCGCGGTGGGCGACGCGGGCCTTATTGGTGGCAAAACGCGGGTTATCTGCCAAAGCCGCACAGTCTGCAACCTCGCACAGTTTGCGGAACTGCCCGTCGTTGCCCACGGCGATGATGAAGTTGCCATCGGCCGAGGGGAAATCCTGGTAGGGCACAATATTCGGGTGGGCGTTGCCCAGGCGTTTGGGCGAGACGCCTGTGTTCAAATAATTCATCGCCTGGTTGGCCAGGCAGGCCACCTGTACGTCGAGCAGTGCTACATCGATATGCTGGCCGATACCGGATTGTTCGCGCTGGTTAAGTGCCGCCAGCACGCCGACCGTGGCGTACAGGCCGGTGAGGATATCGGTGAGCGCGACGCCGACTTTCATCGGTCCAGCCCCGTCTTCGCCATCGGGCTTGCCGGTCAGGCTCATCAGTCCGCCGAGGCCCTGGATCATAAAGTCATAACCGGCGCGTTTGGCGTAAGGGCCGTTCTGGCCAAAGCCGGTGATCGAGCAATAAATCAGCCGTGGGTTGATGGCCTTTAGCGTGGCGTAGTCGAGGCCGTAAGCCGCCAGGCCGCCGACCTTGAAGTTCTCCAGCAGCACATCGCAGTTCTGTACCAGCTCACGCACCAGGCGTTGGCCTTCGGGCTGGGTGAAGTCCAGGGTCACCGACTGCTTGTTGCGGTTGGCGCTTTGGAAATAGGCCGCTTCGCGCGAGTCGTTACCTTCGCTGTCCTTCACATAGGGCGGGCCCCAGTGGCGGGTGTCGTCACCGCTGCCGGGGCGTTCGACCTTGATCACTTCGGCACCCAGATCACCAAGAATCTGCCCGGCCCAAGGCCCGGCCAGTACGCGGGATAGGTCGAGTACGCGGATATGGGATAGGGCGCCGGGCATGAGAAACCTCGGTGATCAAAATGTAGGATGGGCGGACCGCGCAGGTTGAGCGCAGCGATACCCATCGGGCCTAGTGATGGGTTACGCCGCTGCGCGGCTAACCCATCCTACGAAGTCGCTTAGAACCTGCTTACGATCTCGCGAGCTAGAGCCATGCAAGGCAAAAACAGGCGAGGAAGCGGAGTGTACTTTTGTACATGAGCATTCCGAGCCTGTTTTAGCGCAGCAGGGCCGACGCGCAGCAGATCGTAAACAGGTTCTTAGAAGAACGCTTGCAGGCCGGTCTGAGCTCTGCCGAGGATTAGCGCGTGCACATCGTGGGTGCCTTCATAGGTGTTTACCACTTCCAGGTTGACCAGGTGGCGGGCCACGCCGTACTCGTCGCTGATGCCGTTGCCGCCGAGCATGTCGCGGGCCATGCGCGCGATATCCAGGGACTTGCCGCAGCTGTTGCGCTTCATCATTGAGGTGATTTCCACTGCGGCGGTGCCTTCATCCTTCATCCGGCCGAGGCGCAGGCAGCCTTGCAGGGCCAGGGTGATCTCGGTCTGCATGTCGGCGAGCTTCTTCTGGATCAGCTGAGTTTGCGCCAGCGGGCGACCGAACTGTTTGCGATCCAGGGTGTACTGACGCGCGGTGTGCCAGCAAAACTCGGCGGCACCCAGCGCGCCCCAGCTGATGCCGTAACGGGCGGAGTTGAGGCAGGTAAACGGGCCTTTCAGGCCGCGCACGTCGGGGAAGGCGTTTTCTTCCGGGCAGAATACGTTGTCCATGACGATCTCGCCGGTGACCGACGCGCGCAGGCCGACCTTGCCGTGAATCGCCGGGGTGCTCAGCCCCTGCCAGCCTTTTTCCAGAACGAAGCCGCGAATCTCGCCGGCATCATCCTTGGCCCAGACCACAAACACATCGGCGATCGGGCTGTTGGTGATCCACATCTTCGCGCCAGTCAGGCGGTAGCCGCCGTCGACTTTTTTCGCACGGGTGATCATCGAGCCAGGGTCGGAGCCGTGATCTGGCTCGGTCAGGCCGAAGCAGCCGATGTATTCGCCGCTGGCGAGCTTGGGTAGGTATTTCTGCTTGGTCGCTTCGTTGCCGAATTCGAAGATCGGCACCATCACCAGCGACGATTGCACGCTCATCATCGAGCGGTAGCCGGAGTCGATGCGCTCGACTTCGCGGGCGATCAGGCCGTAGCACACGTAGTTCAGGCCGCTGCCGCCGTACTCGGCGGGAATGGTCGCGCCGAGCAGGCCGGTGTCGCCCATCTCGCGAAAGATCTTCGGGTCGGTCTGCTCATGGCGGAAGGCTTCGAGCACGCGCGGGGCCAGCTTGTCGGCGGCGAACTGTTGGGCGCTGCCCTGCACCATGCGTTCTTCTTCGGTCAGTTGCTGGTCGAGCAGCAGCGGGTCGATCCAGTTAAAGCTTGCCTTGGCCATGCGAAAAACCTCGAATCAGAACAATAAGGGTGCGGGAACAAGCACCCGCTAAGCGTGGATTGATCCTAGGCGGCTTGTGACGGGCCTGCAAACGACTAATACGCACCTAGTTGTGCGCTTTGCTCACTTCGAGATAGCTTTGACCAGTCTATCTAATCAATCAAAGTGAGAGTGACGCACAGATGCGCCGCAAAATTCCCAGCACCGCTGCCCTGATCGCGTTCGAGTCCGCCGCGCGGCACCAGAGCTTTACCAAGGCGGCGCAGGAACTGAGCCTGACCCAGGGCGCGGTGTGCCGGCAGATTGCCGCGCTGGAGGCCTTCCTTAATATCGAGCTGTTTCGCCGTTCGCGCCGTGGCGTGGTGCTCACCGAAGCCGGGCAATCCTACGCGCGGCGAGTGGCTGGCCAGCTCGACGCGGTGGAGCGTGACACCCTGGCGGTGATGGGCCAGCAGGGCGCAATGAGCATCGAGCTGGCGGTGGTGCCGACCTTCGGCACGCAATGGTTACTGCCGCGCTTGAAGGATTTTCAGCGGCTGCATCCAGAGATCACGGTCAACCTGACCAACCGCACGCGGCCCTTTCTGTTTGCTGATACTGAGTTCGACGCGGCGGTGTACTTCGGCGATGGTGATTGGTCCGGTACCCAAGCGCACCTGCTGATGGGCGAGAACCCGATGCCGGTGTGTAGCCCAGCGGTACTGGGCGATAAGGCACAGCTAAGTGCCGAGCAGATCGCCAGCCTGCCGCTGTTGCAGCAAACCACCCGGCCTTACGCCTGGCGGCAGTGGTTCAACGCCCAGGGGCTGAATACTGCGTGGGACATGGCCGGGCCGCGATATGAGCTGTTCTCCATGCTGGCCCAGGCGGCCATGCATGAGATGGGCGTGGCGCTGATTCCGCCGTTTCTGATCCGCCGTGAGCTGGATGACGGGCGCCTGGTGATTGCCGCACCGCTGAGCCTGCCGACCGACAAGGCGTATTACCTGATGATCCCCGAGCGCAAGCTGGAGTCGGCGGCATTGTTGCTGCTGCGCGACTGGCTGGTGCGCGAGGCGCATGCCTATGCCCTTGCCCATGGCTTGAAATAGACAACAGCTTGTCAGGCTGTTGGCGTAAAGAGCTGCCAACCCTTTGACGGCGACTCGCCGGAAATTAGCTTACGCCGCGAGATAAGCCGCCTGGGCAGATTAGCGATTACGCAGGAATGCGTTGATAAAGTCGCCCTGGTTTGGTGCTTTTTCGTGGGTAGTGAACAGTAGGGCGGCATCGCTTTCGCGCAATTTGAGTTGCGCGTCAAAGCTGCACTGTACGGGTTTCAGCTCTGCTGCCTGGGCTTTGAAATCTGCGTTGTTCTCGCACAGGCTGGCCATCTGGCGAACAACTTCGCCGCAGAAGCTTGGCACGCCGAGGCGCTTGAGTTTGTCGTCATCAATGGCTTGCCAATCGACTGCCGTGCTCAGTGGCGTGCCGCAGGCTTTCGAGGCGTCCTGGTCAATTTGCTGCAGCTGTGCGCTGAAGTCGCTCACGCGCTGTTCGCGGTCGAAGCGGCTCAGCTTGTCTTGGATGCCCTTTTTCTTCTGCTGCTCGTACAAGGCCAGCAGGTTGGCCGGTTTGGCGTCTTTACTCTTGGTTTCATCGAAGCCCAGCTCAAAACCGTCGGTATTGGGCAGGTACAGCTGGAAGCGCTCGCCGCCCCAGCCCTGGCGCTTGACCAGCATGTTGTAAGCGCTGCCGTTAAGCGTGGTGCTGTAATCGCGCTCATCGTTGCCACGGTCTTTGATCATGGTGAGCAACACCACTTCATCCAGCGGGTGGTTGATGCCGCTGACCTGAACCAAGGCCTGCGTGTTATCGCTACTGGGTGCGACGGTCACGCTGATGCCGTTGCCGGCACCGAATACCTGCGGGTATTTGGCCAGCTCAATGGCGCTGGCGTTGAGGGTGAGCAGCGAAGTGGCGAGTAGCAGTGACAGCCTTGTCATGGTGGTGTCCTTAGTCATTAAAAGAGCGCCCAGTATAACCATGCCAACAGCCGAGATTTGTGCGCCAGGTCTGCTCGTGGCGCTCACCCGGTGCTGCGATAGCCTGTCGTCGCGTCGGGCGGCCCGCGACAAACGGCGCACCGGGGTGCACGCCAGCCCAGGCTTTACGCTATACTTCGCGGCCTTTGGCGGTCCGCATCGCCATAACTCATTCCCTAACAAGCCACGCCTGGTCTCCAGCGTGGCTTGTTAGTTTCTGCAGCGCCTACGGGCACTTGATGAAGAAGAGGCACGACGATGAGCGCACTGGTTGGCGTGATCATGGGCTCCAAGTCCGATTGGTCCACCCTTAGCCACACCGCCGAGATGCTGGACAAGCTGGGCATTGCGTACGAAGTGAAGGTGGTTTCCGCCCACCGCACGCCGGACCTGCTGTTCCAGTACGCCGAACAGGCGGAAGGCCGTGGCATTCAGGTGATCATCGCCGGTGCCGGCGGTGCAGCCCACCTGCCTGGCATGTGTGCGGCCAAGACCCACCTGCCGGTCCTCGGCGTGCCGGTGCAATCGGCGGTGCTCTCGGGCGTCGATTCGCTGTTGTCGATCGTGCAGATGCCCGCCGGTATTCCGGTCGCCACCCTGGCTATAGGCAAGGCCGGCGCGATTAACGCCGCGCTGCTCGCTGCCAGCATTCTTGGCCACCAGCACCCGCATTTCCACGCCGCGCTCAAGCAGTTCCGCCAGGAGCAGACTGAGACCGTGTTGGACAACCCGGACCCACGCGGTTAAGCCCATTTGTTGTAGCCCCGAGCATCAGGAGCAGATCGACCCATGAAAATCGGTGTAATCGGTGGCGGCCAGTTGGGCCGCATGTTGGCCCTGGCAGGCACGCCACTGGGGATGAACTTCGCCTTCCTCGACCCCGCGCCGGATGCCTGTGCGCAAGCGCTGGGCGAACATATCCGCGCCGATTACGGCGATCAGGATCACCTGCGTCAGCTGGCCGATGAAGTCGATCTGGTGACCTTCGAGTTCGAAAGCGTACCGGCCGAGACCGTGGCCTTCCTCTCGCAGTTCGTCCCGGTGTACCCGTCTGCCTCCGCCCTGCGCATCGCCCGTGATCGCTGGTTTGAAAAATCCATGTTCAAGGACCTCGGCATCCCCACCCCGGACTTCGCTGATATCCAATCGCAAGCCGACCTCGACGCCGCCGTGGCCAGCATCGGCCTGCCTGCGGTGATGAAGACCCGCACCCTGGGCTACGACGGCAAGGGCCAGAAGGTCCTGCGCAAGGCTGAAGATGTCGTCGGAGCCTTTGCCGAGCTGGGCAGCGTGCCGTGCATCCTCGAAGGCTTCGTGCCGTTTAGCGGCGAAGTGTCGCTGGTGGCGGTGCGTGCCCGTGATGGCGAAACGCGCTTCTACCCGCTGGTGCATAACCGCCACGACAGCGGTGTGCTGGCGCTGTCTATCGCCAGCACCGATCACCCGCTGCAGGCCCTGGCCGAAGATTACGTCAGCCGCGTGCTGACCAAGCTTGATTACGTCGGCGTGCTGGCCTTCGAGTTCTTCGAAGTCGATGGCGGCCTGAAAGCCAACGAAATCGCCCCGCGCGTGCACAACTCCGGGCACTGGACCATCGAAGGCGCCGAGTGCAGCCAGTTCGAGAACCACCTGCGCGCCGTCGCCGGCCTGCCGCTGGGCTCGACCGCCAAGGTCGGGGAGAGCGCGATGCTCAACTTTATCGGTGTGGTGCCGCCGGTGGAGCAGGTGATCGCCGTCGCCGATTGCCGCCTGCATCACTACGGCAAGGCCTTCAAGGCCGGCCGCAAGGTTGGCCACGCCACCCTGCGCTGCAAGGACCGCGCGACTCTGGACCAGCAGATCGCCGTGGTCGAGGCGCTGATCGCCAAGGCCTGAAGCCGGCTTTGTGACTAAGCTCTTGCGTACGACATACACAAGAGCTGCGTCATGAAGTATCTGTTGCTGCTGTCTTTGCTGTACCTGCCGCTTTGCCATGCCGACCAAGTGTTGCGCGCTGATTACCGCGAGCGCCCGCCGGAGATGCAGGCCCTCGACTCGCTGCCCGTCGGCCCGCTGATTGAGGTTCTGGACACCGCCGCGCAACGTGTCGGCGCGCGCATCGAGTGGCGCTATGCACCGTTCGCTCGCAGCCTGGCAGACCTCAAGAGCGGGCGTATCGACCTGGTGCCACGGGTGCTGTTTACCGCCGAGCGCACGGCCTACGTGCACTACCTGCCAGCAATCGGCTCCCAGCGCAAAAGCATCCGGTTTATCGTCAGAGCTGGCCAAGAGGCCAGCCTGCATAGCTATGCAGACCTGTATGGCAAGGTGATCGGGGTCAAGCGCGGCACCGCCTACTTCGACCAGTTTGACGGCGACAACAGCCTGCAAAAAAGCCTGGCCACTGATGACTACCTGCTGGCCGGGATGTTTCGCGCCGGGCGCCTGGATGTGATGGTGGTGCTGGACGCTGAAGCCATTGAGGCGCAGTTTCACAAGATCGGCTTTAGCGACTACAGCTATGCCGAGTACCAGTACGAGCAGTCCGTCGGTAATTATTACGGTGCGTCTAAACGCCATTATCAGGGCGACAAAGCGGTCATCTACGAGCAGCTGGGGCAGATGCTGCGCGGCATGCGCGAGAGTGGCGAAATTGCCCGCATCTACCACCGCTACGGCGCCGCACCGCCGGAGACCGAGCAATAGCGAACTGCCAGCTTTTCCTGTGGTCAGATCAACGGTCGTAAAATCTACCGTTCACTTGAGGAGGCTCGCATGAGCATTATCGGCATCATTTTTATCGGTCTGATCGTCGGTCTGATCGCGCGCTTTATCAAACCCGGCAACGACAGCATGGGCTGGATCATGACCATCCTGCTGGGTGTTGGCGGCTCAATTGCCGCCACCTACGGCGGCCAGGCGCTGGGCATCTACAAGGTAGGCGAAACCGCCGGTTTTATCGGCGCAGTGACCGGCGCAGTGGTGCTGCTGGTAATCTACGCCGCTGTCAGAAAGGACTAATGCCCTTTCACTCCGCTGCTTTGTGAGCCCGTCGATGCGCTATCTGCTGTTACCCCTGCTATTTATCAGCACCCTGGCCTGCGCCGAACTGCCGGAAACCGATTGGCTTGAGCTGATGCCACCGGAAGACCGCCAGGCCCTGGAGGACATGCCCGAAATCAGCCACCAGGGCGCAGAGATGGAAAGCGGCTTTTACAACCCCGGCGGCCTCAAGCAGCAGAATCAGAACCTGCCCGCAGTGATGTATTCGACGAAAACCGTCGCCGCCTTCGACGGCAAACCCATCCGCCTCGGCGGCTACCCGGTGCCGCTGGAAACCGACAGCCAAGGCCGCAGCACGCTCTTCTTCCTAGTTCCCTACCCCGGCGCCTGCATCCACGTCCCACCACCGCCACCCAACCAGCTTGTACTCGTTCGTTACCCCAAAGGCATCGAGCTCGAAGACATCTACAACCCACTCTGGGTCAGTGGCACGCTGAAGATCGAACAGGTCAATAACGAACTGGCGGATGCGGCGTATGCGCTGGAGGCCAGTCAGGTGCGCGTGGTGCAGGAAGACGACCTGTAGAGCAAGCTGCTAAAGCGGCTGGCTGCTGATACTGACGCTCAGCTGATGTTGCTCACCTGCCGCCAACACGCAGATGTCATCCAGCACGTTGGCGTGTTCGATACACAGCATGCCAGGCCAGGCATCAGCGGCGAATTGCGAGAGGCGTTGCGCCTTGTCGGTCCAGGGGTTCCATAGCACGGCCGAATTCGAGCCGTTGCTGTGCAGCTGGATGCGTCGTTGCCAGGCGCGGTCGAGGATGCTCAGCTGCGCCGGAGTGCCCTGGTAAATGCGGTCGGTCTCACCGCTGAAATGCAGTAGGCCTTCCTGCTGGCGTTGCTGCCAATCCTCCAGGGTTTCGATATAGCGGCAGCCGTGCAAGCCTTCGACTGCGACGTGACGAACATCGCTGACGGCAAAGTAGCTGTGCAGCGCCTGGCTGATGGTTAGCGGCGCGTCGCCCAGGTTGCGGCTGCTTAGCTGGATATGCAGGCGTTCATCCAGGCGAATGGACAAACGCAGTTCGGCGGCGTGGGGCCAGTCGGTCAGGGGTTGGGTGGTGCTGTTGTAGACGAATTCCAGGTGAATACCGTCGTCACGGCTGTCGATGCTTTGCAGGTGCCAGTCGAGGGTGCGCACCAGGCCGTGGGCCGGCGCGCTGTCTGGCTGCAGGTGCATGGCCTGCACCGCCTGCGGGTTGCGTTGCAGGCTGCCGAACCAAGGCCAGCACACCGGCACGCCACCACGTACGCCCTGGCCGCGCTTGTAGGCGGCTTGCTCGCTGAGCCAGATCAACGGCGGCTGGTCATCTGCTTGGTAGCTGAGGATCTGCGCGCCCTGCTGGCTGATCAGCAGTTGATAGGCGCCATAGCGCGCACGCCAACAGGTCAGTTGGTCCAGTTCGAGGCGTTCAACGTGGGATCTGGCCATCGGCGTACTCGTAGAGATAGTAATAAAGAGGGCTATTGGAGCGCAGCTTGCGCGTAGAAAGCAAAACGCCCGTCAATGACGGGCGTTCTGTGGCTGGAGCCTGGCTTACTTGCCGTATACCTGCTCTGGCAGCCAAGTGATTAGCCCCGGGAACTGGTAGGCAATCACCAACATCAGGATCTGGATCAGGATAAACGGCAGCACACCTTTATAGATGGTGCTGGTGGGTATCGATGCCGGGGTGACGCCGCGCAGGTAGAACAGCGCGAAGCCGAACGGCGGGGTGAGGAAGGACGTCTGCAGGTTCAGCGCGATCATCACGCCCAGCCACACCGGGTCCAGGCCCATGGCCAGCAATACCGGGCCGACAATCGGCACCACCACGAAGGTGATCTCGATAAAGTCGAGGATAAAGCCGAGCAGGAAAATCACCACCATCACCAGGAAGAACGCGCCAAGCACGCCGCCGGGCAACTGGGCGAAGATGTCCTCGATCATCGCTTCGCCGCCGAAGCCACGGAACACCAGGGAGAACAGCGAGGCGCCGATCAGGATGAGGAACACCATGGCGCTGATTTCGGTGGTGCCGTAGGCCACTTCGCGCAGCTGGCCGAAGTTCAGCTTGCCCTTGTAGAAGGCCAGCAGCATGGCGCCGAGTGCGCCGAGGGCTGCGGCTTCGGTTGGGGTGGCGTAGCCGGCGAGGATCGAACCGAGTACCGCGCCGATCAACAGCAGTGGTGGCACTAGGGCGTTGATCAGCTTGCCCCACTCGATTGGCCCCAACTCTTCCTGCGGTAACGCAGGCAGCTTCTTCGGCTGCAGGATTGCTACGCCGATGATGTAGAGAATGTACATGCCCACCAGCAGCAGGCCGGGCAGCAGCGCGCCAACGAACAGATCGCCGACCGAGACGGTCTTCGGTGAGAAAATGCCCATCTTCAGCTGTGCCTGTTGGTAGGCGCTGGACATCACGTCACCCAGCAGCACCAGTACGATGGATGGCGGAATGATCTGTCCCAGGGTGCCGGTGGCGGCCAGGGTGCCGGTGGCAATCGCCGGGTCATAACCACGGCGCAACATGGTTGGCAGGGCCAGCAAGCCCATGGTGACCACGGTGGCGCCGACGATACCGGTGGAGGCCGCCAGCAGCGCGCCGACCACACACACGGAAATCGCCAGACCGCCGCGCAGGGTGCCGAACAGCCGCGACATGGACTCCAGCAGGTCTTCGGCAACCCTGGACTTCTCCAGCATCACCCCCATAAACACGAACAGCGGCACCGCCAGCATGGTCTGGTTGTTCATGATGCCGAACAGGCGGTTAGGCAGGGCGTTCAGGTAACCGCCATCGAAGGTGCCGGTGAGGATGCCGATACCGGCGAACAGCAGCGACACGCCGCCCAGGGTAAAGGCCACCGGATAGCCGGCCATCAGGGCCGCGCAGATGCTGATAAACAGCAGAATTGCCATCAATTCAGCCATGCTTCACCTCCACGGCTGGCAGGCGGCCGGTGAGGATATTGGCGAATTTGATTAAGTCGGAGAGTCCTTGTAAGACCAGGCTGATCACCAGCACCAGGATGATGCTCTTCTGCAGGTAGACGAATTTCAGCCCGCCCGATTCGCTGGAGCCTTCCAGGGTCGACCAGGAATTAGTCACGTAATCCCAGCTGGACCAGCCGAGAAACAGGCACACCGGCAGCAGAAACAACAAGGTGCCGAGGCTGTCGACCAGGGCTTTACGTTTGGGGCTGAATTTCTGGTAGAAGATGTCGACGCGCACATGGCCGTTGCGTTGCAGCACCCAGGCCGCAGCGCCCATAAATACCAGGGCGTGGGCGTACAGCACAGCTTCCTGCAGAGCGGTTGCGCCGATGCCGAAACCGTAGCGTAGGACCACTACGATGGCGGTACCCAGCACCAGGAACAGGGTCAGCCAGGCACAGGCTTTGCCGAAACGGGCGTTAAAAGAATCAATC
The DNA here is from genome assembly GCF_056312395.1 of Pseudomonas sp. C7.1. Lineage (NCBI taxonomy): Bacteria > Pseudomonadati > Pseudomonadota > Gammaproteobacteria > Pseudomonadales > Pseudomonadaceae > Pseudomonas > Pseudomonas sp. C7.1. The sequence goes on from NZ_JBWDTL010000003.1 coordinate 3,961,263, forward strand.
AGATGAGCAAGGTCGAGCAGCAGAGGCGGTTTATCGGACATTTTGAGTCCTTATGGTTATGGGCGTTGTGGGCAGGCAGGCCGGCGATTCTAGGCAGGCCTGTGTGCGTGCGGCAATGGCACTACAACTTTAGTCGTATCCGCTAGGCTTGAGAGTCACTTCCCCCTATGTTACTCAGGCGCGGTGGTTCCGCAGCGATCCTGTGGTCATACCACTACAACAATAAAAGGAGCTTTGCATGAAACGTCGTCAAATTCTCGCAGCAGCAGGCGTAGGCCTTGCAGCCACGGCACTGGCCGGCTGCAAACAAGAAGCTGAAACCGCTGGCAAGCCCCAAGAAGGCGCGAGCAGCCAAACCTTTAGCTGGAAAATGGTCACCTCCTGGCCGAAGAACTTCCCCGGCGTAGGCGTCGGTGCCGAGCGCTTCGCCAAGCTGGTTGATGAAATGAGTAACGGCCGCTTGAAGGTCAAAGTCTATGCCGCTGGCGAATTGGTGCCCGCGCTGGAAGTGTTCGATGCAGTCAGCCGTGGCACCGCCGAAATGGGCCATGGCGCGCCTTACTACTGGAAGGGCAAAGTGCCAGCCGCGCAGTTCTTCTGTGCCCTGCCGTTTGGCCCCAACGCCCAGGAAATGAATGCCTGGCTGCACAAAGGCGGCGGCATGCAACTGTGGGAAGAAACCTACAAGCCATTCGGCGTGCTACCGATGGCTTGCGGCGCGACCGGCGTGCAGACGGCTGGTTGGTTCAACAAGGAAATCAATGGCGTTGATGACTTCAAGGGCCTGAAGATGCGCACTCCGGGCCTGGGCGGCGAAGTGCTGACCAAGATGGGCGGTACCGTGGTCAACATGCCGGCCGGTGAAATCTTCACTGCGCTGCAAACCGGCGCCATCGACGCCACCGAGTGGATCGGCCCATACAACGACCAGGCCCTGGGCCTGCACAAGGCCGCCAAGTACTACTACACCCCGGGCTGGCAAGAGCCAAACGTGACCTTCGAACTGGATGTCAACATCAAGGCTTGGGAAACCCTGCCGGCGGATTTGCAGGCTATCGTCCGCGCCGCCGCTCGTGATGTGAATGGCGACATGCTCGACGATTACAACGCCAAGAACATGGAGGCCCTGGAGCAGCTCAAAGGTGAGGGTGTGGAAGTACGCCGTCTGCCGGACGAAGTGCTGGCCAAGCTCAAGGAAGTGGCCGCTGAAGTGGTCGACGCCAGCGCCGCCGCCGACCCGGTGGCGAGCAAGGTCTGGGCTCAGCAGAAGGCTTATCTGCAGCGCCTGTACGACTACGCCGAGCTGAACGAAAAAGACATCTACAACATCCGCGGCTGATTTTTCACGGAAAGCAAAACGCCGGCTCTTGAGCCGGCGTTTTCGTTGCGGGTGCTTACTTCTTCAACAGTTGCAGGTAATCCTTCAGCGCTTGCTCATCGGCGGCTTTGACGGTCATGCCGTTAGGCCCGGTGCCGATTTCGGTGAATTGCTTGGCCGGCTCGCCATGCTCTTTGAAGTCTTTCAGCTCCTGCGAGTCCTCACGGAATACCCACAGGCGGCCATCTTCAACTTCAGTGACGAAGCCAGGCTTGTTGAATTCAGAGGCAACAACGGAACCTGCGAACAGGCTGGCCAGCAGCATGGCGCTCAGGGTTATTTTTTTCATGGCTATTCCTGCGTAGTGGGTTGGCAACAGCGCAGAAATTAAAAGCCCGATATGACGGAATGGTTACAGATTTGAATATACGCTTTGGCAAATGTTTCAGGGTTTTTCGGGGGCAAGCGCCAGGGGGCTATTAGCTGTGCAGCAAGGCGCCCAGCGAGCGCCCTAGCGCCGTGCTGGCACTGGGCGCGTACGGCCGCTGCCGTCGATGGCGACAAACACGAACACCGCTTCGGTGACCTTGCGCCATTCGCTGGACAGTGGATCGTCGCTCCATACCTCAACCAGCATCTGGATCGAGCTGCGGCCCACTTCCACGGTTTGCGTATAGAAGGACAGCTGCGCGCCCACGGCCACCGGCACCAGAAAGGCCATGCGGTCAATGGCTACAGTAGCGACGCGGCCGCCCGCGACCTTGCTGGCCATGGCGGTGCCGGCTAAATCCATCTGCGATACCAGCCAGCCGCCGTAAATATCACCAAAACCGTTGGTTTCACGCGGCAGTGCGGTGATCTGCAAAGCTAGGTCGCCTTGCGGGATGGGGTCTTCCTGTTCGAAATCGTGCATCGGATAGGCTCGCGGCGCGGTTGTTATTAGCTCAATGCGGGGCTTGGCGGTGGCGGCGAGTCAGGCTTTGCGGCTATCGCGGGTGGGCCCAGCAGGCCCGCAGGAGTGCGTGCGCAGCGAGTATAGCGACTCGGCAGTCGCAGGGCGACCATGGCACTCGGCCCACTGGCCATTCCAGCCCTTTGTATGGGATGGCGAGAAAACGCGCCGTCATTCATCTAACTGTCACATTGCATACATAGAGTCGTCATGCGGCCTACAGATACTTGGCCCCGTTCAATCCAACACTAGTTTTCCAGGAGTAAGGCATGAAACTTAAGCGTTTGATGGCGGCCATGACATTTGTCGCCGCTGGCGTGGCTACCGCCACTGCGGTTGCTGCTGTCGATCCGGCTCTGCCGGCCTACCAAAAAGCCAGCGGCGTGTCGGGCAACCTGTCCAGCGTCGGTTCCGATACCCTGGCCAACCTGATGACTCTGTGGGCTGAAGAGTTCAAGCGTCAGTACCCTAACGTCAACATCCAGATCCAGGCCGCCGGTTCTTCCACCGCGCCACCTGCATTGGCTGAAGGTACCTCCAACCTGGGCCCAATGAGCCGCAAGATGAAGGACCAGGAACTGCAAGCCTTCGAAGAAAAGTACGGTTACAAGCCGACGGCCATCCCGGTAGCCATCGACGCCCTGGCGGTCTATGTGCACAAGGATAACCCGATCAAAGAGCTGACCATGCAGCAGGTCGATGCGATCTTCTCTAGCACCCGGCTGTGCGGCAATGCCAAAGACGTTGCGACCTGGGGCGATGTGGGCATGACCGGCGAATGGGCCGCTAAGCCTATGCAGTTGTTCGGTCGTAACTCGGTATCCGGCACCTACGGTTACTTCAAAGAAGAAGCCCTGTGCAAAGGCGACTTCAAGGCTAACGTCAACGAGCAGCCGGGTTCGGCTTCCGTGGTGCAGTCGGTTTCCAGTTCGTTGACCGCTATCGGTTACTCGGGCATTGGTTACAAGACTTCCAGCGTGCGCGCTGTGCCATTGGCCAAGAAAGCCGGTGAAACCGCTTATGAGGCCGACGAAGATAACGCAGTGGCTGGCAAGTTCCCGCTGGCGCGCTTCCTCTATGTTTACGTCAACAAGGCGCCAAACAAGCCGCTGAACCCGCTGGAAGCCGAGTTTGTGCGTCTGGTGATGTCCAAGGAAGGTCAGGAAGTTGTGGTGAAGGACGGCTATATCCCGATGCCAGCTCGCGTCGTTGAGAAGGCTCTGAAAGACCTGGGTATGTAATACCGAATAGGCATGGCCCGCTGGGCCATGCCTGCTTTGTTGCCCAAAGAATTCCTAAGGCCCGCATGCAGTGATGCAGGTGGGCTTTTTCGTCACTGCACTGTCATGTGACTGTCACAATATCCCGTTAGGGTGTCGCGCATGAACGACTTGACCGAAGCTGCCATGACTCCAAAACAGAACGCCCTGGGCATTGATTTCAATACGCCAACGCTCAAACGCAAGCGCCGCATGCGCGCCCTTAAGGACCGACTGACCGGTTGGTACGTGTCTATTGGTGGCCTTGGTGTATTGGTTGCCATCACGTTGATCTTCTTCTATCTGTTCTATGAAGTCGCTCCGCTGTTCTCCGGTGCCTCGATTGAAGAGCGCAAGGCTAACCAGGCGGTATGGCTCAGCGAGGAGCAGGGCAAGCCATTGTTGCTGGCCCTAGAGGAGCAGAACCAGGTCGGCATGCGCCTTACCGATATGGGCGATATCAGCTTTTTCAATACCAAAGACGCGAGCTTGATCAGCCAGCAGCGATTGAATATTCCGCAAGGCGTGACGGTGCAGTCCTACGCCGAAGATATTCCGGGGAGCCGCCGTTTGGCCCTGGGCCTGACCAATGGTCAGGCGCTGGTGATCTCCCATAGCTACAAAGTCACGTACCCGAACGATGTGAAGACGGTCAATCCGCTTATTGAGTACCCCTACGGCGAAGAGCCCATCACCCTCGACGCGACTGGCGGTGCGATTGAGCGCATCGGCATGAGCGTCAACTCTGGCAGTCTGCTATTAGCCGGCTCCAGCGGTAAGCAATTGCATGTGCTGGGTTTGGGGCGCGAAGAGAACATGATGACCGGCGAGGTCAGCCTTAGCGAAGAGCGTCTGGACCTGCCGCAGATTTCTGATCCGATTCAGGCTATTCATATCGACTCGCGCCATCAGTGGATGTACGTGGTCAACGGTCGTGCCACTGCGGACGTGATCAACCTGCGCACCCGTAGCTTGAATGGTCGCTACAAGCTGCTAGAAGACGGTGAAAACCGTGTCACCACCAGCACCTTTCTACTGGGTGGCATTTCTCTGATGGTGGGTGATGCCAAGGGTGGTGTCGGTCAGTGGTTCATGGCTCGCGAGCCGGACGGTCAATCGCAGTTCAAACATATTCGCCAGTTCCAGTTGAATGATGCACCTATCGTCAAAATCGCAGCTGAAGAGCGCCGCAAAGGCTTTATTGCTCTGGATGATCAGGGCCAGATGGGGTTATTCCACAGTACCGCCGAACGCAAGCTGAAAACCCTGCAGGTGGCTGAGCCAGGCGAGCTGATTGCGCTGTCGCCACGGGCCAATCGCATTATGGTTGAGGACGGCGATACGCTGCGCCGCTTTGTGGTGGATAACAAGCACCCGGAAGTGTCCTGGAGTTCGCTATGGGAAAAGGTCTGGTACGAGAGTTATGACGAGCCCAAGCATGTCTGGCAATCGACTTCGGCCAGCGAGGACTTCGAGCCCAAGCTGAGCCTTTCGCCACTGGCCTTTGGTACCTTGAAAGCGGCTTTCTACGCCATGTTGCTGTCGGCGCCGCTGGCCATCGCGGCAGCCATTTACACCGCCTACTTTATGGCGCCGCGCATGCGCACCAAGGTCAAGCCGGTGATCGAGCTGATGGAAGCGTTGCCGACGGTGATTCTCGGCTTCTTTGCCGGCCTGTTCCTCGCCCCATTTTTGGAAAACCACCTCCCCGGCATTTTTAGCCTGCTGCTATTTATGCCCTTTGCCATTCTTGGCGCCGGCTATGCCTGGAGCCGCTTGCCCGAGCGGATTCGCCTGAGTGTGCCGGACGGCTGGGAATCGGCACTGCTGATCCCCGTGGTGTTGGTGGTTGGTTGGTTTTCGATCTTCATCAGTGGCTATTTAGAAAACTGGCTGTTCGGCGGCAATATGCCGTTGTGGCTGGCCAATGACGTGGGCATCACCTTCGATCAGCGTAATGCGCTGGTAGTCGGCATCGCCATGGGTTTTGCGGTGATCCCGAATATCTATTCGATTGCTGAAGACGCCGTGTTCAGCGTGCCGAAGAGCCTGACGTTTGGCTCCCTGGCCCTGGGTGCCACGCCTTGGCAAACCCTGACCCGCGTGGTGATCCTTACCGCCAGCCCAGGCATTTTCTCGGCACTGATGATCGGCATGGGGCGCGCCGTTGGTGAAACCATGATCGTACTGATGGCCACCGGCAATACGGCGATCATGGAAATGAACATCTTTGAAGGCATGCGCACCCTGGCTGCCAACGTGGCGGTGGAAATGCCGGAGTCGGAAGTCGGTGGTACGCACTTCCGGGTGCTGTTCCTGGCGGCGCTGGTGCTGTTGTCGTTCACCTTTGTGATGAACACTGCGGCGGAATTGGTGCGTCAGCGCCTTCGCGTTAAATATTCGTCGCTCTAAGCAGTTGAGGAAGTAACGATGTCAATCAAGCGTGATTCCCTTAAAGGCTGGGTCAAGAGCGGCTCTCCTGGCGTGTGGATGAGTGGTGGTGCGGTTGCTATTACCATCATCATGACCATCGGCCTGCTGCTTGTGATCGCCAGCCGTGGCCTGGTGCACTTCTGGCCTGCGGACATTATTCAGGCCGAGTACCGCATCCCCGGTCAGGAACCAAAGGTTCTGATTGGTGAAGTGGTGCAGATGGAAGAAGTGCCAACTGCCCGCTTATCCAGTGCCGGTCTGCCAGTTGATGTGGAGAATGGCCCGGAGTTTATGAACCGTGAGCTGCTCAAGGTCGGTAACCGTGAGTTGTTCGGTGCGGACTTCACCTGGCTGGTGGCCGAGTGGTTGAACGACATCCAGAAGCCTGAGGGTTTGCTGGCTATTGAGCGGCGCGAGTGGGGCAACTTTTATGGCAACTTGCTAGCCGTCAAAGAGCAGGGCCAAGTGATTGCTGAGGGTGATGCAGCCTGGCCCGCGCTTGAAGCGCGCCTGGCGCGCGCCTCGAACCTCTATGGTGAGCTGTATCAGATTGAGAAAAGCGAGATCGGTGCCATCAATTACGGCATGGAGCGTATTCGTCTGGGCACGCGCAAGCTGCAACTGCAAGGCCGGTTGGATGCTGCCGCTCAGGCGGAGTTGGATGCAGAACGTGCGGTGCTCGATGAGCAGTACAAGAAACTGGAAGTGCGTCTGGCGGAGCTGAACCAGGCGCTGTCCCGTGACAGCATTCTGATGCGCGTCAGCGATGGCCGTGAGGTGGAGTTGAACCTCAGTAAAGTGGTTAACGCTTATCGCCCCAATGCAATGTCAACACTGCAGAAAGTCGGTTTCTACTTTGCCAAGATTGGCGAGTTCGTCAGCGACGACCCGCGTGAGGCAAATACTGAGGGCGGTATCTTCCCAGCGATTTTTGGCACCGTACTAATGGTGATGCTAATGGCCGTGCTGGTGACCCCGTTTGGCGTCATGGCGGCGGTCTATCTGCGTGAATACGCCAAGCAGGGCCCGCTGACTCGGGTGATTCGCATCGCGGTAAACAATCTGGCCGGGGTGCCGTCGATTGTTTACGGGGTGTTCGGCCTGGGCTTCTTTGTCTATGTGCTGGGCGGCTCGCTCGACAGTCTGTTTTTCCCGGAAGCGGCGCCGGCGCCGACCTTTGGTACGCCGGGCTTGATGTGGGCCTCGCTGACGCTGGCGATCCTTACGCTGCCGGTGGTGATCGTGGCCACCGAAGAAGGCCTGGCGCGAATTCCACGGGCTGTACGTGAAGGCTCGCTGGCGCTCGGCGCGACCAAGTCGGAAACCCTGTGGAAAGTGGTGGTGCCAATGGCCAGCCCAGCGATGATGACCGGCCTGATCCTCGCCGTGGCCCGCGCTGCGGGTGAGGTGGCACCGCTGATGCTGGTGGGCGTGGTCAAGTTGGCACCCTCGCTGCCGCTGGATGGCAACTACCCGTATCTGCACCTTGATCAGAAGATCATGCACCTGGGCTTCCACATCTACGACGTCGGCTTCCAGAGCCCCAACGTCGAGGCCGCGCGACCGCTGGTGTACGCCACCGCGCTGCTGCTGGTGATCGTGATTGCCACCCTGAATTTCAGTGCGGTGTATATCCGCAACCACCTGCGCGAGAAGTACAAGGCGCTGGATCATTAATCATCGCGTTGCGGCCTGCTGGCCGCAACGGCTTAACGAATTTGTTAGCGTAGGGAGCATCCCATGCAGCACGAAGCACATACACGCGGTATCGACATGGCGGCCCTTGGCCGCGACCGCCAGGGCCTGAATATGGCTAACGAGCGCGTGGCCATCGACGTGCCGGGTCTGAACCTGTACTACGGCGACAAGCAGGCGTTGTTCGACGTCAAGATGACTATTCCCAACCAGCGTGTGACGGCCTTTATCGGACCAAGCGGTTGCGGTAAGTCGACCCTGCTGCGCACCTTTAACCGAATGAATGATCTGGTCGATGGCTGCCGAGTGGAAGGTGAAATCAACCTCGACGGCACCAACATCTACCGCAAAGGCGAAGACGTGGCCGAGCTGCGTCGCCGTGTAGGTATGGTGTTTCAGAAGCCCAACCCCTTCCCCAAGAGCATCTACGAGAACGTGGTCTACGGCCTGCGCATCCAGGGAATCAACCAGAAGCGCGTGCTCGATGAAGCCGTGGAATGGGCACTGAAAAGCGCGGCGCTGTGGGATGAGGTCAAAGACCGCCTGCACGAGTCGGCGCTCGGCCTGTCTGGTGGTCAGCAGCAGCGTCTGGTGATCGCCCGTACCGTGGCGGTACAGCCCGAAGTGCTGCTGCTCGACGAACCGTGCTCGGCGCTGGACCCGATCTCCACGCTGAAAGTTGAAGAGCTGATCTACGAACTGAAATCCAAGTACACCATCGTCATCGTTACCCACAACATGCAGCAGGCGGCGCGGGTCTCGGATTACACGGCGTTTATGTACATGGGCAAACTGATCGAGTTCGGTGATACCGATACCCTGTTCACCAACCCGGCCAAGAAGCAGACCGAGGATTACATCACCGGCCGTTATGGCTGATGGCGATCAGCCCCCTCTCCTTCCGGGAGAGGGTTAGGGTGAGGGGGAGCATGCGCGTACGGTGCGGCCCTCACCCCCGGCCCCTCTCCCGCTTTTCATGAACGAAGGGGGAGAGGGGAGTCAAAACTCTGCTCAGGATTTTCACATGATCAACAAAGAAAACCTTACCCAGCATATCTCCCAGCAGTTCAACGTCGAGCTGGAGGAGGTGCGCAGCCACCTACTGGCCATGGGCGGCCTGGTCGAAAAGCAGGTCAACGACGCGGTCACCGCGCTGATCGACGCCGACTCCGGGCTGGCTCAGCAAGTGCGCGAGATCGATGACCAGATAAACCAGATGGAACGCAATATCGACGAAGAATGCGTGCGTATTCTCGCTCGTCGTCAGCCGGCGGCGTCTGACCTGCGGCTGATCATCAGCATCAGCAAGTCGGTGATCGACCTGGAGCGCATCGGCGACGAAGCCACCAAGATCGCCAAGCGCGCGATCCTGCTGTGTGAAGAGGGCGAAGCTCCGCGCGGCTACGTGGAAGTGCGGCATATCGGCGATCAGGTGCGCAAGATGGTGCAGGAAGCACTCGACGCCTTCGCCCGTTTTGATGCCGACTTGGCATTGTCGGTGGCCCAGTACGACAAAACCATCGACCGCGAGTACAAGAGTGCGTTGCGTGAGCTAGTGACCTTTATGATGGAAGACCCGCGTTCAATCTCGCGCGTGCTCAATATCATCTGGGCCCTGCGTTCGCTGGAGCGTATTGGTGACCACGCCCGTAACATCGCCGAGCTGGTGATTTACCTGGTACACGGTACTGACGTTAAGCACATGGGCCTCAAGCGCATGCAAGAAGAAGTGCAGGGCGCCAACAAGGGCAACTGAGCCTGGCTATTGCGGGCCGCGTTGACGCGCGGCGCGCAGGGCAAAAAATCAGCAGAGTGGGGTAATTCCTGTATTTCGGTTGGCCTTTGGCTGGCAGCCATGACTATGCTTAAGGCCATCAGAACAGGAGTGGCCGATGAGCAAAGTCAGCGTGCTGGTAGTGGACGACGCAACCTTTATCCGCGATTTGGTGAAAAAGGGACTGCGCGACCACTTTCCAGGTATCCAGATCGAGGAAGCCGTCAACGGGCGCAAAGCCCTGCAGATGCTGACGCGCCAGCCGGTTGACCTGATTCTCTGTGACTGGGAAATGCCGGAAATGTCCGGCCTGGAACTGCTCACTTGGTGCCGCGAACAAGAAGCCCTGAAGATCGTCCCATTTATCATGGTCACCAGCCGTGGTGACAAGGAAAACGTCGTACAGGCGATTCAGGCTGGCGTTTCCGACTTTATCGGCAAGCCCTTTTCCAGCGAACAGCTGATCACTAAGGTGAAAAAGGCCCTCAGCCGCGCCGGCAAATTGCAGGCGCTGATGTCCAGCGCACCGCCGAAAATGCTCAGCAGCGGTTCTTTTGCCAACGACTCGCTGTCCGCCCTGACCGGTGGCAAAGCCGATACGGCCAAGTCGGCTGCACCAGCCGTAACGGCTGCCGCCGCGTTTGCCGGTAAACCTGCCGCCAAAGCAGCGGCTACAAACGCGCCCAGCGGGCGGGGGCAGGGTCAGTTGCGCTTGCCGGGCGGCGCCACCATGTCCTGCGTGATCAAAGCGCTGAGCCTTAAGGAAGCACTGCTGGTGGTCAAGCGCACCGAGGTGCTGCCGCAGGTGCTGGAAAGCGCGGTGCTCGATCTGGAGCAGGGCGAGGCGGCGGAAACCGCACGGCTAAACGGCTACCTGCATGCCGTCGCGGCCTTCGAACCGAAACCGGACAGCGAGTGGCTGCAACTGACCTTTAGATTCGTCGACCGTGACCCGCAGAAGCTCGACTACATCTCCCGGCTGATCGCCCGGGGCACCGCGCAGAAGCACTTTAGCCCCGGCGCCTAAGCAACCCCAGCTCTGCCGGTGCATGCGAGATGGCTCACAACCCTGGCGCGTCGGTTCGCTTAGCGCGGGATCGGCTGCTAATCTCAAGGGTCCGGACACACAAATCATAAAATCTGAGTCGTTATGCTAGGGCGTCTGATACTTCTCTGCAGTTTGTTGACCCTTGCCGGCCAGGCAGCGGCGTTGACTATTTATAAGTACACCGATGCTAATGGTGTGGTCACCTATACCGACCAGGCCGCGCCCGGTGCACAGGTGTTCGTGTTTCGCGACCGCATGGTCGAGCGCCTGGACAACCAGGTAAAGCTGGAAACCAAGAAGCACGAAGCCGGTGAAACCCTGTTGGTACGCAACGACTTGTTTGCCCCGGTGCAGATCGAGCTACGCCTGGAAGCCACTGACAACGTCACGGGCGTTCCGGATAAGCCGATCAGCTGGGTGTTACCACCACGCAGCAATATCCGCCTGGCCACCCTGGCCCCGCGCGATGCCAGCAAACCCATGCGTTACACCCCCAAGCTACGCTACGCCATGGGTGATCCGCGCTTGCTGCCGACGCAGAAGAGCTACCCGCTGCCGTGGCGTGGCGGCCCGTTCCGCCTGACCCAGGGCGCCAACGGCCAGTACAGTCACTTCACTCCCAAAGGCCGTTACGCCATGGATATCGCCATGCCCGAAGGCACGCCGATTGTCGCGGCGCGCGGCGGTATTGTGGTGAGAACCGAGAATCGGCAGAGCGGTCGCGGCAACAACCCGTCCGGCAACTATGTGCGCATCCTGCATGACGACGGCACCATGGGCGTCTACTTGCACCTGATGAAGGGTTCGGTGGCGGTCAGCGAAGGTACTCGCGTGCGTGCCGGCAGCCTGCTTGCGCGCTCCGGCAATACCGGCAACAGCACCGGCCCGCACCTGCACTTCGTGGTGCAGCGCAACGTTGGCCTGGCGCTGGAATCGATTCCCTTCAACTTCGCCCAGCCGGTCAACAGCCTGCCCAACTTTGCGGTGGGTGGTGAATAGCCAGATCGGTACGGGATGATGGGTATCGCTCCACTCAACCCATCCTACAAGGTGGCGAGAATGCTCAATCCAACTTGAGCACCTTGGCCAGGACGATCTTAGGCCCCTTCATCTTCTTGACGATGATGCGCAGGCCGTCGACTTCCAGCACTTCCTCTTCCTCGGGCATGCGCTTGAGGGTTTCGTAGATCAGCCCGGCTAGGGTTTCCGCTTCAACGTGATCGAGGTCGACGCCGAGCAGGCGTTCGACCTTGGCCAGCGGCGTGTCGCCGCGTACCAGCAGCTTGCCCGGCTGGTAGGCGAGGATGCCGCGTTCGGCCTTGCGGTGTTCGTCCTGAATATCGCCGACTAGGGCTTCGAGCACGTCTTCCATGGTCAGGTAGCCGATCACCTTGCCGTCAGCCTCTTCGACCAGGGCGAAGTGCGAGCCGCCGGTGCGGAACTGCTCCAACAGAGTGGACAGTGGCATATGCCGGCCGACGCGCTCGATGGGGTGCATCAGCTCGGCCAGTTTCAACGCCGAGGGCAGCATCTCCAGCAGCGACAGGTGCAGCAGCAGGTCCTTGATATGCAGTACGCCGACATACTCGCCGCTGGTGTCGTCGTAAATCGGGTAGCGGCTGTACTTGTGCCGGCGGAACACGCTGAATACCTCGTCCAGTGCGGCCGCCAGCGGCAGCGACACCAGGTCCTCGCGGGAGTTGGCCCAGTCCACTACTTCCAGTTCACCCAGCTCCACGGCCGAGGCCAGTACGCGCATGTCCTGGTCGCTAGAGTCACTGGCGCGGCTGGAGTGGAGGATCAGTTTGAGTTCGTCGCGGCTGTAGTGGTGCTCATGGTGTGGCCCCGGTTCGCCCTGGCCAGCCACGCGCAGAATGGCGTTGGCACTGGCGTTGAGCAGGAAGATCGCCGGGTACATGGCCCAGTAGAACAGATACAGCGGCACGGCCGTCCATAGCGAGAGCAGCTCGGGTTTGCGAATGGCCCAAGACTTGGGCGCCAGCTCACCGACCACGATATGCAGGTAGGAAATGATCGCGAAGGCAGTGAAGAAGGCGATGCCATGTATCAGTTTCGGCGATTCGATGCCGATACCCGCCAGCAGCGGTTCGAGCAGGTGGGCAAAGGCCGGTTCGCCGACCCAGCCGAGGCCGAGCGATGCCAGGGTGATGCCCAGTTGGCAGGCAGACAGGTAGGCGTCCATCTGGTTGTGCACGGTGCGCAGGATATGCCCGCGCCAGCCATGCGCTTCGGCCAGGGCGTCGACCTTGGTGGCGCGTAGGCGAACGATGGCGAACTCGGCTGCTACGAAAAAGCCGTTAAGCAGCACCAGAAACAGGGCGAAGAGAACGAGGCCGAAATCGGCGAAATAGCTGGCTGCGGTGTAACTCGTGGAGGGGTCCATAGAGGGTTCGGGTAGTGAATGACCGCTAAAGGGTGGGGGCTGATCGCCGGCTTTGCAAGCAGGCCGCGATTACTGGCCGCGCCGTACCACCTGCAGCGTTGGGAAGTGGCAGGTGAAGGTGCTGCCCTTGCCCAGGTGGCTGGCAATATCCAGCCGCGCGCGGTGACGCAGCAGCACATGCTTGACGATGGCCAGGCCCAGGCCAGTACCGCCGGTATTGCTGGCGCGGCTGGAGTCGACCCGATAGAAGCGCTCGGTCAGGCGCGGCAGATGCTTGGCCTCGATGCCCAGGCCGCTATCCTGTACGGCCAGGTGCGCGCCCTGTTCATCGCACCACCAGCGAATGCGAATTTCACCTTCATCCGGGGTGTATTTCACAGCGTTGAACACCAGGTTGGAAAAGGCGCTGCGTAGCTCCGTCTCGCTACCCTTGAGCTTGAGGTGTGGGTCGGCTTCCAGGCTGATGCGGTGATGGCGCTCGCCAGACAACGCCAGGGCGTCGTTCTTGATGGAGAGCAGCAGCAAATCGACGGCCACCGGCTGGTTGTCCGAGGGGTAGTCGGTGGCTTCCAGCTTGGCCAGCAAGAGCAGGTCGTTGAGCAGGTTCTGCATGCGTCCGCCTTGCTGCTGCATCTGCTGCAGAGCACGCAGCCAGCGCGGATTAACGTCCTCGACGTTATCGAGCAGGGTTTCCAGATAGCCGGCGATTACCGTCAACGGTGTGCGCAGCTCGTGGGAGACGTTGGCGACGAAGTCTTTGCGCATCTGCTCTAGCTGGAACAACCGGGTGATGTCGCGCACCAGCATCAGGTGTTCGCGGTTGCCGTACTGGGTGATATGGAATTGCAGGCGTACGCGGCCGCTGACCGGTGAGGGCAGCTCCAGCGGCTCGTTGTAATTGTGGTTCTCGAAATATTCGATAAAGCGCGGGTCACGCACCAGGTTGGTGATCTGCTGACCGCTGTCCTGTGGGGTTTTCAGGCCCAGAAGTTTCTCGGCGGCGATGTTCCACCATTCCAGGTTGCCGTCGCGGTCGAGCATGATCACTGCATCTTTTAGCGCAGCGGTGGACTCTTGCACCCGATCAATCACCGCCTGCATGCGGCCACGAACTTTCTGGTCGCGGCGTTGCAGGTGATAGATGCTGTCGAATACTTCGCCCCACAGGCCGTAGCCATCGGGCGGCGCTTCGTCACTCTGGCGGGTGCGCAGCCATTTGTGCAGACGCAGCAGTTGCTGCAGGTGCCAGCCGAGGTAGCCGGCCAGGCCGATGAGCAGGGTCCAGGCGTATTCGCCGGTGATCAGCCCGAGCAGCAGGCAGACACTGACCAGTAGCAACAAGCGACGTATCAGGGAGCCGCGCCAGTCTTGATTCAATTGAAACTCATCCGCCAATCAATCCGTGTTTGCCGGGCATCATGCCGATGCGCGGCCTAGCTCTTGGTGGAGAAACGGTAACCCGTGCCACGCACGGTTTGCACCAGGTTTTCGTAAACTTCGCCTAGGGCTTTGCGTAGGCGGCGGATATGCACATCGACGGTGCGCTCTTCGACATACACATTGCCGCCCCACACCTGATCAAGCAGCTGGCCACGGGTGTAGGCGCGCTCCTGGTGAGTCATAAAGAACTGCAGCAGGCGGTACTCGGTGGGGCCCATCTCGGCGGGTTTACCGTCGATGGTGACGCGGTGGCTGACCGGGTCAAGCAGCAGGCCGCCGACTTCGATCGGCCCTTCGCTGTCGATCGGCCCGGCGCGGCGCAGCACGGCCTTCAGGCGCGCCACCAGTTCGCGCGGGGAGAACGGCTTGGTGATGTAGTCATCGGCGCCGACTTCCAGGCCCTGGATTTTGTTGTCCTCTTCGCCCTTGGCGGTCAGCATGATGATCGGGATATCGCCGGTCAGTTCATCGCGTTTGAGGCGGCGCGCCAGTTCGATGCCGCTGGTGCCGGGGAGCATCCAGTCGAGCAGGATCAGATCGGGTTTACGGTCGACGATGATGGCGTGCGCCTGCTGGGTATTCTCCGCTTCCAGGCACTCGTAGCCGGCCATTTCCAGGGCCACGGCGATCATTTCACGGATCGGTGCTTCGTCATCGACGATCAGGATGTTCTTGCCAACCATGGGTCAAGCCTCGGGTCATCTCGCTGTAATGGGCTGCATTAGATAACGGAATTATTGCAGCGATATGACAGGTGCGCGGCAAAGCTTCTTTCTAGCTACGCAAAGCGTAATCCAACACCAGGCCGATAAAGATCGCCAAGCCGGCCCAGTGGTTATGCAAAAAGGCATTGAGGCAGGCCATCGGCTTGCGGTTGCGCGTCTTGTGAAACTCCCAGGCAAAGCAACCAGCCGCCGCCAGCAGGCCGAGGTGGAAGTACAGGCCCAACTCGAAACGTGCCGCCGCCAGCAGCAGGCAGAGCAGCGCCAGGCCCTGGAGGATGACGATGATCAGGCGGTCGGCATCGCCAAACAGGATGGCGGTGGAGCGCACGCCGATCTTCAAGTCTTCGTCGCGGTCGGCCATGGCGTAGTAGGTGTCGTAGGCCACCGTCCACAGCAGGTTGGCGATATACAGCAGCCAGGCTTCCGGCGGCGGCATCTCTCCAGTCACAGCGCTGAAGGCCATCGGCATGCCCCAGGAAAACGCCGCGCCCAGCACCACCTGCGGGTAGAAGGTGTAGCGCTTCATAAAGGGGTAGCAGGCGGCCAGGGCCAGGCCGCCGAACGACAGCCAGATGGTGGTGGCGTTGGTAAACAGCACCAGCACAAAGCTTAGCGCCACCAGCACGGCGAACAGGATCAGCGCTTCACGCGGTTGGATCTTGCCACTGGCCAGCGGCCGGGCCTTGGTGCGCTTGACGTGGCCGTCGAAGTTGCGGTCGGCGTAGTCATTGATCACGCAGCCGGCGGCGCGCATCAGCAATACGCCAACCACGAAGATAAACAGGTTCTTCGCGCTCGGCACACCCTCGGCCGCCACCCACAAGGCCCACAGCGTTGGCCACAGCAGCAGGTAGATGCCGATGGGCTTGTCCAGGCGCATCAGCTGGATAAAGTCCCAGGCGCGCGGGTGCAGGCGATTGAGCGAATGCAGCAGGCGGGTATACATCGAGCGCGTCTCCATGCGAGTTGCGGCTGATTATACGGGGGAAGACGGCAGTTGTAGGATGGGTTGAGCGCAGCGATACCCATGCGGTGCAAGGTGCGGGTGGTGCGGGTGGTGCTGGTTTATTGATGGGTTACGCCTGCGGCTAACCCATCCTACGGTTCGATGGCGGCAGCGGCCCAGAATTCGGGGAGGAACACCTCGGCCACTAGCACCCCCAGCGTGCCACGACTAAAGCACGAGCGACGTGCCCACAGACGCTCGCTGCTGGCCTCCGCTGGCAGCCAGTTCGCTGGGTAGCGGCATACCTGCAACTCACCACGCTCAAAGGCGCGGTCGCTGAACAGCAGCTCACCCAGCGAGCGACTGCCCAGTTGCTCCAGTGCCAGGCCGGAGCCTTCCAGCGCACTGCGCGCCGCCACGCTACGGGCGAATACCCAGGGCTGGCCGTGGCCGCGCAAATACACCTCGCGCACCCAGCCCTGACTACCGTTGACCACGCCCAGCGCGCTGCATTCATCGCTGCGCAGGCGTTGCCAGCCTTCCTGCAGCGGGGTGACGCTAAAGCCAGCGGCCGACAACGCGGTCAGCCGCCGCGTCAGCGAATCCTCATTGAACAGCCAGTCGCGTACCGCAGCAGTGGGCGCAGGGTGCAGTTGGCTGGCGGTCAGCCAGCGCGGCGGATGGGCGAGGGCGGCGTGGGACACGAGCAGGTTTCACCGTAGGCAGAGGTGCGCGAGTCTAACATGGCCCTTGCGGCCAGACAGGTGACTCCGGCCGCGTCGATTGGCCGCTACGCCGGGCAAAACCCGACTTTGGTTGGCCGCGATGGCACGCTATTCATCGCCGCGCGGCTTGGCGCACCTGCACATATGCGGTAGCTTCCCCGGCGCAATAGCCGTGTGATCCGCCTGAGGTAGTTATGAAGAAGTGGCAATGTGTAGTCTGTGGACTGATTTACGACGAGAGCCAAGGCTGGCCTGATGACGGCATCGCCGCCGGCACGCTCTGGCAGGATGTCCCCGAAGACTGGCTCTGCCCCGACTGTGGCGTAGGCAAGCTGGACTTTGAAATGATCGAAATCGGTTGAGCTGCGCTCGTTTCGAAATTTATTACGGCCGCAGCAATGCGCGGTCTGTGTGAGGAATGCAGTATGAGTGCACCTGTCGTTATCATCGGCACCGGCCTGGCCGGCTACAACCTGGCCCGTGAATTTCGCAAGTTCGACAGCGAAACCCCGCTGCTGCTGATCACTGCCGACGACGGGCGCTCGTATTCCAAGCCAATGCTGTCCACCGGGTTTGCCAAGAACAAGGATGCCGATGGCCTGAGCATGGCTGAGCCGGGCGCCATGGCCGATCAACTTAAAGCCGAGATCCGCACCCGTACCCGTATCAGCGGCATCGACCCCGGCCACAAGCAGCTGTGGATCGGTGAAGAGGCTGTGCCCTACCGCGACCTGGTGCTAGCTGTGGGCGCCGAGGTGATTCGCGTGCCGGTGGAAGGCGATGCCGACGATGCAATCTTCTCGATCAACGACCTTGAAGACTACGCGCGCTTTCGCACGGCTGCTGCCGGCAAGCAGCGCGTCCTGCTGCTGGGCGCCGGGCTGATCGGCTGCGAGTTTGCTAATGATCTGAGCCTGGGCGGTTATCAGGTTGAGTTGGTCGCACCCTGTGAGCAGGTGATGCCAGGCCTGCTGCATCCAGCGGCTGCCGCAGCCGTGCAGGCGGGGCTGGAAGGTCTCGGCGCGCGTTTTCACCTGGGGCCGGTGCTAGCCAGCCTTAATCACCAGGGCGATGCACTGCAGGCGCACTTGTCCGGCGGCACGTTGATTGAGTGCGACCTGGTGCTGTCTGCCGTAGGTCTGCGCCCGCGTATCGACCTGGCGGCGGCGGCGGGCCTGGCGGTCAATCGTGGCGTGGTGGTTGACCGTCAGCTGCGCACCTCCCATGCCAATATCTACGCCCTTGGCGACTGCGCCGAGGTCGACGGGATCAACCTGCTCTACGTGATGCCGCTGATGACCAGCGCCCGTGCCCTGGCGCAAACCCTGGCCGGCAATCCAGCGGCGGTGAGCTACGGGCCGATGCCGGTGACGGTAAAAACCCCGGTCTGCCCGCTGGTGGTATCGCCGCCACCGCGCGGCTTGCAAGGTGAATGGAGCGTGGAGGGCAGCGGCGCCGACATCAAGGCGTTGTGCCATGACAGCAGCGGTGCGCTGCTCGGTTACGCCCTCACCGGTACGGCCGTGCAGGATAAATTGGCCTTGAATAAGCTGCTGCCTTCGCTTTTGGCCTGAATGACGGTCGTTCTGTCGGATATGCCACAAAATTGCCTGGTTTAACTGTCGGACAAGACTGGCGTAGGGCCGGATGGCATGCCATCCTCCTTCAGTCTGCCGCAGTCTAGAGCTGTTGTGGCGCCTTGGTATCTGCTCGCGCAGAGCAGCCCGGATACAACAACAAAAACCGAAAGAGGCATTTATGCGTAAACCGGAACTCGCCGCCGCCATCGCCGATAAGGCGGATCTGACTAAAGATCAGGCAAACCGTGTACTTAACGCGGTACTCGAAGAAATTACCAACGCACTGAACCGCAAGGACAGCGTCACTCTGGTGGGCTTCGGTACTTTCGTGCAACGCCACCGCGGTGCTCGCACCGGTAAAAACCCGCAAACCGGTGAGCCGGTAAAGATCAAGGCCAGCAACACCGTCGCCTTCAAACCGGGCAAGTCCCTGAAAGACGCGGTCAACTGAGTCTTCAGCCCGGAGTCCTCGGCTCCGGGTTGCTCCAGCCGGCCAGCCTGTGCACGCCCTTCTTTTCGCCGGATGTAGTCCCCGCCGCAACCCGCTACAATGCGCCGCCTTTTCCCTATCCTTAGCGAGGCCTCGCGCATGAAATTTCGTTTTCTTCTGTGGATGCTGGGTCGCCTGATGGCCAAGGCCAGCCGCGAAAACCCGGCATTCCAACAGCAACTGGTTGACCGCGATATGGTTTTCCAGCTGCACACCCTGGACGGCAAAGTTGCCCGTCACTTCATCGTTAAAGACCAGCGCATCAGCAGCAAGCGCGGCCCGGCTGCTGAGCCGGCGTTTGCCCTCGGCTTCAAAGATGCCGCCTACGGTTTCGCCACCATGAGTGCGAAGAACAAGCAGCTGGCATTTATGCAGGGCATTCAGAACAAGGACATCCAGATCCAGGGCAACCCGGCGCTGGTGATCTGGTTCCAGGGCCTGACCAAATACCTGATGCCGAAAAAGAAAGACGCCGCCAAAAAAGCTGCTTGATCCGCAGCGGTGCGCGCCAGGGCTGGCCTGCGCGCACCGCATTCGCTAGGCTGGGCATAGCCCTAGTGAGAGTTTGCCCATGCGTCTGCTGCTGAGTGTTCTGCTGTTCTCTACCTCCCTTGCCCATGCCTCCCCTCCCAAAGCCGAAGCCTTTGCGCCGTTATTCGAGCTGGCCGGCATTCGTTTGCTTTGCGAACAGAGCGCGCCGCTGGTGCAGCGCGGTTTGGGCGATAAACAGCAAGCGCAGTTGGCCAAGGTGTTTGCCGCCGACGGCCTGTGCCTGGACCTGGCCAAGAAGCTGACCAGCAAGCTCGATCACGCCCAGCTGGAGCAGGCCAAGAATCTGCTGGACAGTCCGCTGGCGCAGGGCTTTACCGCCGCCGAACGCTCGGTGGGTGAGGGTGGTGCAGAAGGCCTGGCAGCCTATCGTAAACAACTGGGCGAACGCCCGCCGCGTGAGGAGCGACTGGCCCTGGTGCGACGACTGGATGCCGCCGCACACACCACCGCCCTGGCCACCCTGTTGCGCTATGAGGTTGGCAAGACCCAGGCGTTTCTGGCCTTGCAGGGCCGTGGCGAGACCATAGACGAAAAGGCCCTGAGCACGCAGACCAAGGCCCAGGAAGACGCGTTGCGGGCTTCCAGTGCTGAAGCGGTGGAGTCCTTTATGCTGTACGCCTACCGGCAGATGCCCAGTGAGAAGCTGGCTGAATATGCGGCCTTGTATGAGCAGCCAGCCGTGGCGCAGTTGCTCGATGGTAGCGTGCAGGCGCTGCCGGAGCTGTTCGCCGCACGGCGCGCGCAGCTGAAGAAGTAATCATTCGACTGAAACGACAAAGGGGCCCGTAGGCCCCTTTATGTTTTCTGCAGCTTTAGTGTGCTGGGTGGAATTGCGCCGCCAGTTCGCGCAGCGCGATTTCAGCGGTGAGTACCTTGCTCACCGCCTCTTCGGCTTGTTCCCGGCTGATGCCGAGGTTGTCGAACAGGCTTTGTGGGATTTCG
This sequence comes from Pseudomonas sp. C7.1, assembly GCF_056312395.1. Taxonomy (NCBI): domain Bacteria; kingdom Pseudomonadati; phylum Pseudomonadota; class Gammaproteobacteria; order Pseudomonadales; family Pseudomonadaceae; genus Pseudomonas; species Pseudomonas sp. C7.1. Next base: position 3,981,546 of record NZ_JBWDTL010000003.1, read on the forward strand.
CTCTGTGGGCCGGCGCCGATACCACGGTTGCGCAACAGGCTGACCGACAGGCACACCAGGTTCGGGTAGGTGGCATGCGCGCCGCTGTACTCGGGGTCGTGTTGGAAGCGCAGGGCGCTGGCCAGTTCTTCCGGCATATCCCAGTAACGCATCAGCCAGGCGCCGATCTGCTCGCGGCTGATACCGAGCAAATGCTGCTCGATATAGCTGGAAGGCAGGTGCGGATTGACTTCCAGATGGCGGCAGATCAGCGAGAAATGCGGCGGAAACACATGCGCGAGCACTAGATAGCCGAAGTTGTGTAGCAAGCCGGCGAGGTAGGTCAGGCCGGCTTCCGGGCGCTGGGCGCGGGGGATGGCGCGGGTCAGGCCCTCGATCACCGCAGCGCTGTAGATCGCCTGTTGCCAGTACGGCGTGGCCTGTTGTGGATGGTCCTTTGGCAGGCTCAGGGTTTTGCCCAGAGCCAGGCCGAGGGCCAGGTTGATCACCAGATCAAAACCCAGCACGCGGACGATGGCGTCTTCTACCGAGCGGATCTTGCCGGGTGCTGCGTAGTAGGGCGAGGCCGCCCAGCTGACCACCTGGGCGGCCAGCGCTGGGTCGGTTTCGACCACGCCGGTGATGTCATCCACCGTGGCCTCCGGGTCGACGCGCAGCTTGATGATCTTCTGCGCGGTTTCGGGCAGCGGCGGAATCTCGATGGTTTCTTCTAGGCGTTGCTGGATGCGCCGCGCGGTAAAGGTTTGTACCGCCAGGGTGATTTCGGCGCGGTCATCGTCCGGGCGGTCGAGGTTCAGGCGGATATTGCTCAGGGGTTCGCCGAAACGTGCGGCGCTGGCTTTGCTCAGCAGGGTTTTGAAGGCCTCGGTGTTCAGCTTCAATAGCACGCCGCGCTGGCCGGACTCGATATACAGACTCGGCACCTGCAGCAGGCGCTCGTCATACAGGCATGGCGAGCTGGTCAGCGGCGGCAGGCCGGGCAGTACTTTCAGGCTGTGCTTGCCGAGCATGCGCTCCAGGCGCTCTGGTTTGACCGCCGTCAGCTGGCGGCCGGTCAGTTCGGTCAGGCGATTGAGATCGAGCAACTGGCTCTGCGGATAGAGCACCAGCAGCGCGCCCACGGCGTCATCCAGCAATACCGCCTGTAGACGCTGTGCGACCGGCAGACCGGGCACATCACGGCAGATTTGGTAGGGCAGGCCGAGCTTCTCCAGCAATTGCAGAATCACCGCTGGCGGCTGCGGGGCGGTGTCGGTAGCTAGGGCAAGTTCAGTCATGGCGGTATCCAGCAGAAGTAGCATTACCCCGAGTATAAACAGCGGGATGAGTAAAATGCGGCGCAGGCGACGGTTGTCCTGTGTGCAGGTTCACACTTGCCCGTATTGTTGGCCATGCCGCAGCCAGCGTTCAAGTAGCGGGCTGACATGCTGCGGCCAGTGCTCCAGCAGTGCCTGCGCGGCGTCGCGTACGGCGGGTAGTAGGTCGGCATCGCGCATCAGGTCAGCGACCTTGAACTGCAGCAGGCCAGTCTGGCGGGTGCCCAGCATCTCGCCAGGGCCGCGCAACTCCAGGTCTTTTTCGGCAATCACGAAACCATCACAGGTCTCGCGCATGATCCCCAGGCGCTCGCGGCCCAGCTGCGACAGCGGTGGGTGATAAAGCAGCAGGCAATGGCTGGCGGCGCTGCCCCGGCCGACCCGCCCGCGCAGCTGGTGCAACTGGGCCAGGCCCAGGCGCTCCGGGTTCTCGATGATCATGAGGCTGGCGTTGGGCACGTCGACGCCGACTTCGATCACCGTGGTGGCCACCAGCAGCTGCAGCTGACCCTGTTTGAACTGGTCCATCACCGCGGCCTTTTCTGCCGGCTTCATGCGTCCGTGAATCAGGCCGACATTCAGCCCGCCGAGCGCTGCGGTCAGGTCGACGAAGGTGGTTTCGGCGGCCTGGCAGGTCAGCTCTTCGGATTCTTCGATCAGCGTGCACACCCAGTAGGCCTGGCGCCCTTCGTTGCAGGCCAGGCGCACCCGCTCGACCACTTCCAAGCGGCGGCTGTCGGCGATCACCAGGGTGTTTACCGGGGTACGGCCCGGCGGCAGTTCGTCGAGGATTGAGGTATCGAGGTCGGCGTAGGCGCTCATCGCCAGGGTTCGTGGGATTGGCGTCGCTGTCATGATCAGTTGGTGCGGGCACATACGCCCGCCGATGCCTTTCTGCCGCAGAGCCAGGCGTTGCTGCACGCCGAAGCGGTGCTGCTCATCGATAATTACCAGCGCGAGCTTCTGAAACTGTACTTCATCCTGAAACAGCGCGTGGGTGCCGACCACCATCGGAGCGCCGCCAGCGATCTGCTCTAGGGCGCTGACGCGGGCCTTGCCCTTGAGCTTGCCGGCCAGCCAGGCGACTTCAATGCCCAGCGGTGCGAGCCATTTGCTGAAGTTGATAAAGTGCTGCTCGGCAAGAATTTCGGTCGGCGCCATCAGCGCCACCTGATAACCGGCTTCCAGCGCCTGCAGCGCGGCAAAGGCAGCGACCACGGTCTTACCAGCGCCCACATCGCCCTGTACCAGGCGCAGCATCGGCTCGCTCTGGCTGAGGTCGTAGGCGATTTCCGCGCCGACCCGCTGCTGCGCGCCAGTGGGGGTAAAGCCCAGGTTGGCCAGGTACTGCTGCGGCAGGCTTTTCGCCAGGGGCAGCGCCGGTGCTTGCTGCGCACGAACGCTCTCGCGCAGGCGTTGCAGCGATAGCTGATGGGTCAGCAGCTCCTCGAAAGCCAGGCGGTGCTGCGCCCAGTGGCGACCTTCGGCGAGTTCTTCCAGGTCGGCATCCGGAGGCGGCCGGTGCAGATAGCGAATCGCTTGATCGAGCGGGCTGAGCTGGTAATCGTCGGCCAGTTCGCGTGGCAGCCAGTCCGGCAGGCTATGCGGACCGAGGCGCGCCAGGGCCTGTTCGCTGAGTTGGCGCAGGCGCTGCTGGGTCAGGCCTTCGGTGGTCGGGTAGATTGGCGTCAGGGTCTGCTCCACGGCAATCGGTTCGCTGCCGGACAGCGCGCGGTATTCCGGGTGGTAGATCTCCAGACCCGAAGAGCCGGGCCGCACCTCACCGTAGCAGCGCACCTGGGTGCCGCGCTTGAGGCCTTCTTTCTGCGCGTTACTGAAGTGATAGAAGCGCAAGGAGAGGGTGCCGCTGCCGTCCTGTAGGCGTACCAGCAGACTGCGGCGGCGACCCATGACCACATCGGCGCCGGCAACGATGCCTTCCACCACCGCATCCTGACCGGGGCGCAGCGCGCCAATCGGCACGATGCGGGTGCGGTCCTGATAACGCAGCGGCAGGTGGAACAGCACATCCTGCAGGGTTTCCAAGCCGACCTTGGCGAGCTTTTCGGCCAGGGCCGCACCCACGCCTTTCAGCGCGGTGACAGAAACCGCAGCCAGTTCGGTCATGGCCTGTGTTAGCGGCTCTTGGGCAGTGGCTTGGCCACCGAGCACAGGCGGATCGAGTCGGTCAGCACTTCGATGGCGTTCGGCCGTGGGAAGCTGGCGCGCCAGGCAATGGCCACGGTGCGGAACGGCGCTGGCGCGCTGAGTGGGCGCACTTCGATCACGCCGGGGGCGTAGTGGTGGCTGTCGACGGCGGAGAACGGCAGGATCGACACGCCAAGGCCCGAAGCAACCATATGGCGGATGGTTTCCAGTGAACTGGATTCCACCGTGGTGTGTTTGGCGCTGTCTTCGCCGCCCTTGCGCAGGGTTGGGCAGGCTTCCAGCACCTGATCGCGGAAGCAGTGGCCTTCGCCGAGCAGCAACAGACTCTTGTCATTGAGCAGCTTGCTGTCGATGGTTTTCATAGCGGCCCAGGGGTGGCCGGCGGGTAGCAGGGCGTAGAAGGGCTCGTCGTACAGCGGCTTGGTCAGCACATCGGCTTCATGGAACGGCAGGGCGATGATGATCGCGTCCAGCTCGCCATTGCGCAGCTTGTCGCGCAGCACGTGGGTGAAGTTTTCTTCGATATACAGCGGCATTTGCGGCGCGACGCGGTGCAGTTGCGGAATCAAATGGGGAAACAGGTAGGGGCCGACGGTGTAGATCGCGCCGATCTTCAGCGGCGCGGCCATCTGGTTCTTGCCGGCCTGGGCCAGCTCACGGATGCCCTGGGCCTGTTCCAGCACCTTCTGCGCCTGGGTAACGATGCCTTCACCGACCGGAGTTAGGCGCACTGCGCTTTTGCTGCGTTCGAAGATCAGCACGCCCAGCTCATCTTCGAGTTTCTTCACCCCCACCGACAGCGTCGGCTGGCTGACATGACAGCGCTCGGCGGCGCGGCCGAAGTGCTGTTCCTGAGCGAGGGTGACTATGTAGCGCAGTTCGGTGAGGGTCATAGTCTTTATCCATTGAGATGCAGCCAAGCATAGCGGCTGTATTCAATGGAACCAACTGCTGATGCGGTTCAGCCCCCGTGCTTGATGTGTTGAACGGGGTTTGGCGATTGGCTACGCATTTATGTCGCTTTGTGAACATAAAATAATTAGTTACTAATTTGTAGCGCGCATAGAATTGCGACCATACTTTGCGGGCGACCCAGCTTGGGGGTCGCGCTCGCCACCATAAAATTATACAAGCCGTTCCTTTTACCCAAGGAGTACCGGCATGCCTGATGCGGTAACGACCATGTCCCATAACTGGGCTTTTGCTGTGTTTTTGCTCGGTGTTTTCGGGCTTATCGGCTTTATGCTTGGCCTGTCCAGCTTGCTGGGTAGCAAAGCCTGGGGCCGCAGCAAGAACGAACCTTTTGAGTCCGGCATGTTGCCCGTCGGCAGCGCGCGCTTGCGCCTGTCAGCCAAATTCTATCTGGTCGCGATGCTCTTCGTGATCTTCGACGTTGAAGCCCTCTTTCTCTTCGCTTGGGCCGTTTCAGTGCGCGAAAGCGGCTGGGCGGGGCTAATCGAAGCTACAGTCTTTATAGCAATTCTGTTGGCAGGTCTTGTCTACCTATGGCGGATCGGGGCGCTCGATTGGGCACCCCAGGGCCGTCGTGAGCGGCAGGCGAAGCTAAAACAATGAGGCTTTGGCGATGCACTACAAACTTACTCGGATTGATCCGGATGCGCCTAACGAGCGCTATCCGGTCGGCGAGCGGGAGACTGTTTCCGACCCGCTGCTAGATGATCAAGTCCACAAGAACATCTACATGGGCAAGCTTGCCGATGTACTCAATGGCGCAGTGAACTGGGGGCGCAAGAACTCCCTGTGGCCGTATAACTTCGGCCTGTCCTGCTGCTATGTGGAAATGACCACCGCCTTTACCGCGCCGCATGACGTGGCACGGTTTGGTGCGGAAGTTATCCGGGCCTCCCCGCGTCAAGCAGACTTTATGGTCATCGCCGGCACCTGCTTTATCAAAATGGCTCCGGTCATCCAGCGCCTGTACGAGCAGATGCTGGAACCCAAGTGGGTGATCTCGATGGGCTCTTGCGCCAATTCCGGCGGCATGTATGACATCTATTCCGTGGTCCAGGGGGTCGACAAGTTCCTGCCGGTCGACGTCTATATTCCCGGTTGCCCACCGCGTCCCGAGGCCTTTCTGCAGGGCTTGATGCTGCTGCAGGAGTCCATCGGTCAGGAGCGTCGGCCGTTGTCCTGGGTCGTCGGTGATCAGGGGGTTTACCGTGCCGAGATGCCGTCGCAGAAAGAGCAGCGACGCGCTGAACGCATCGCCGTAACCAATCTGCGCAGCCCCGACGACGTGTAAGCCTGGGCACGACCCCGCCCGCCTACTGACGCCGATGATCGATAGGCCCGATAGGCCTGATAGCGACCGATAGCGACCGAGACCATGACTGCAGACAGCATTCTGTCCATACCGCCGTACAAGGCAGACGACCACGATGTGGTCGTCGAACTGAATTCCCGTTTTGGCGCTGATGCCTTTACTGCACAGAGCACCCGTACCGGTATGCCGGTGTTGTGGGTGGCCCGCGAGCGGCTGGTCGAGATCCTGACCTTCCTGCGCAACCTGCCTCGCCCCTACGTCATGCTGTACGACCTGCACGGCGTCGATGAGCGCCTGCGCACCCAGCGCCGTGGGCTGCCGGGTGCGGACTTTACTGTGTTCTATCACCTGATGTCGCTGGAGCGGAACAGCGACATTATGCTCAAGGTCGCCCTGAGCGAGCGCGACCTTAATGTGCCCAGCGTCACCAGCATCTGGCCCAATGCCAACTGGTATGAGCGCGAAGTCTGGGACCTCTACGGCATCCACTTCAGCGGCCACCCGCACCTGACGCGGATCATGATGCCGCCGACTTGGGAAGGTCACCCGCTGCGCAAGGACTACCCGGCGCGTGCCACCGAGTTTGACCCGTTCAGCCTGACCTTGGCCAAGCAGCAGCTGGAAGAGGAAGCCGCGCGCTTCAAGCCGGAAGACTGGGGCATGAAGCGTGGCAGCGAGCACGAGGACTATATGTTCCTCAACCTTGGCCCCAACCACCCCTCGGCCCACGGTGCGTTCCGCATCATCCTGCAACTCGACGGCGAAGAGATCGTCGATTGCGTACCGGAAATCGGCTACCACCACCGTGGTGCCGAGAAGATGGCTGAACGCCAAAGCTGGCACAGCTTTATTCCCTACACCGACCGCATCGACTACCTCGGCGGGGTGATGAACAACCTGCCGTACGTGCTGGCCGTGGAGAAACTTGCGGGCATCACCGTGCCGCAGCGGGTCGATGTGATTCGCATCATGCTGGCCGAGTTCTTCCGCATCACCAGCCACTTGCTGTTCCTCGGTACTTATATTCAGGACGTCGGCGCGATGACCCCGGTGTTTTTTACCTTCACCGACCGTCAGCGCGCCTACAAGGTGATCGAGGCCATCACCGGTTTCCGCCTGCACCCGGCCTGGTACCGCATCGGTGGCGTGGCCCACGACCTGCCGCGTGGCTGGGATCGTCTGGTTAAAGAATTCGTTGACTGGCTGCCCAAGCGCCTCGACGAATATGAGAAAGCCGCGCTGAAGAACAGCATCCTCAAGGCGCGGACCATTGGTGTGGCGCAGTACAACACCAAGGAAGCGCTGGAGTGGGGCACTACCGGCGCCGGCTTGCGCGCTACGGGCTGCGACTTCGACCTGCGCAAGGCGCGGCCGTATTCCGGTTACGAGAACTTCGAGTTCGAAGTGCCGCTGGCCGCCAATGGCGATGCCTACGACCGCTGCATCGTGCGCGTGGAGGAGATGCGCCAGAGCATCAAGATCATCGACCAGTGCCTGCGCAATATGCCGGAAGGCCCGTACAAGGCCGATCACCCGCTGACCACGCCGCCGCCGAAAGAGCGCACGTTGCAGCACATCGAAACCCTGATCACGCACTTCTTGCAGGTCTCGTGGGGTCCGGTGATGCCGGCCAACGAATCTTTCCAGATGATCGAGGCGACCAAGGGCATCAACAGCTACTACCTGACCAGCGACGGCAGCACCATGAGCTACCGCACGCGCATCCGTACGCCGAGCTTCCCGCACCTGCAGCAGATCCCTTCGGTGATTCGCGGCAGCATGGTCGCCGACCTGATTGCGTACCTGGGCAGTATCGACTTCGTTATGGCTGACGTGGACCGCTGATATGAGCCAGACAACCCTGATTCAAACCGACCGTTTTGCTCTGAGCGAAGCCGAACAGGCGGCCATCGAGCACGAGATGCACCACTACGAAGACCCGCGCGCGGCGTCGATCGAAGCGCTGAAAATCGTGCAGAAGGTCCGTGGCTGGGTGCCGGATGGCGCCGCCGATGCCATCGGCGAAATCCTCGGTATTCCGGCTAGCGACGTCGAAGGCGTGGCCACCTTCTATAGTCAGATTTTCCGTCAGCCGGTGGGCCGTCACATCATCCGCGTGTGCGACAGCATGACCTGCTATGTCGGTGGTCATGAGTCGGTCGTTGCCGAGATGCACAAACAGCTAGGTATCGGCCTCGGCGAGACCACCCACGATAGCCGCTTTACCCTGCTGCCGGTGTGCTGCCTGGGTAACTGCGACAAGGCGCCGGCGCTGATGATCGACGACGACACCTTTGGCGACGTGCAACCTGATGGCGTCGCCAAACTGCTGGAGGCCTATCAATGAGTAGTATGCAAACGCTGGCCTCCATCGGCCCGGCCAATAAGATCGCCCGCAGCGAGGAAAGCCATCCGCTGACCTGGCGCCTGCGTGACGACGCCCAGCCGGTGTGGCTGGAGGAATACCAGCAGAAGAATGGCTACACCGCCGCGCGCATGGCGCTGAGCGAAATGGCCCAGGCCGACATCGTGCAAACGGTGAAGGACTCCGGCCTCAAAGGCCGTGGCGGTGCTGGCTTCCCTACCGGGGTGAAGTGGGGCCTGATGCCCGCCGACGAGTCGATGAACATCCGCTACCTGCTGTGCAACGCCGATGAGATGGAGCCGAACACCTGGAAGGACCGCATGCTGATGGAGCAGCTGCCGCACCTGCTGGTGGAAGGCATGCTGATTTCCGCGCGGGCGCTCAAGGCCTATCGCGGTTACATCTTCCTGCGCGGCGAATACGTCGATGCTGCGACCAATCTCAATCGCGCCATTGAGGAAGCCAAAGCCGCCGGCCTGCTGGGCAAGAACATCCTCGGCAGTGGTTTCGACTTTGAGCTGTTCGTGCACACCGGCGCTGGGCGCTATATCTGCGGTGAAGAAACCGCGCTGATCAACTCCCTCGAAGGCCGTCGCGCCAACCCGCGCGCCAAGCCGCCGTTCCCTGCTGCTGTTGGCGTGTGGGGCAAGCCGACTTGCGTGAATAACGTCGAGACTCTGTGCAACGTGCCAGCCATCGTCGGTAATGGCGTGGACTGGTACAAGAGCCTGGCCCGCCCGGAGAGTGAAGACCACGGCACCAAGCTGATGGGCTTCTCCGGCAAGGTGAAGAGCCCCGGCTTGTGGGAGCTGCCCTTCGGCGTAAGCGCCCGCGAGCTGTTCGAGGACTACGCCGGCGGCATGCGCGATGGCTATACCCTCAAGTGCTGGCAACCCGGCGGTGCCGGCACCGGCTTCCTGCTGCCCGAGCACCTTGATGCGCTGATGTATGCCGGCGGTATCGGCAAGGTCGGTACGCGCATGGGCACCGGCCTGGCACTGGCGGTGGACGACAGCATCAGCATGGTTTCGCTGTTGCGCAATATGGAAGAGTTCTTCGCCCGCGAATCCTGTGGCTGGTGTACCCCGTGCCGCGATGGCCTACCCTGGAGCGTGAAGATTCTCCGCGCCCTGGAGCGCAAGCAAGGCACGCAGCAGGACATCGACACGCTGCTCGGTCTGGTCAATTTCCTTGGCCCCGGCAAAACCTTCTGCGCCCATGCACCGGGTGCGGTTGAACCGTTGGGCAGTGCGATCAAGTATTTCCGTTCGGAGTTTGAGGCTGGCATCGCCAGCTCGGCGTCTCCGGCGACGACGGGGCAATTCGTCCCCGCGTAAAAATGGCGCTCTGGCGGCCACTGACCTGGCCCCGCAGCACACCGTGATTCCATTAGCCAAGCCCGCTTCGGTGGGCAAAGAAGAAACCTGAACCATGGCCACTATCCACGTAGACGGCAAAGATTTCGAAGTCGATGGGGCGGACAACCTACTGCAGGCCTGCCTGTCCCTCGGTCTCGATATCCCTTACTTCTGCTGGCACCCGGCGCTCGGTAGCGTCGGCGCCTGCCGCCAGTGCGCGGTCAAGCAATACACCGATGAAAACGACACGCGCGGGCGCATCGTCATGTCGTGCATGACGCCGGCCACCGACAACACCTGGATCAGCATCGACGATGAAGAGTCCAAGGCGTTCCGCGCCAGCGTCGTCGAGTGGCTGATGACCAACCACCCGCACGACTGCCCGGTGTGCGAGGAGGGCGGCCATTGCCACCTGCAGGACATGACGGTGATGACTGGCCACAACCAGCGCCGTTATCGCTTCACCAAACGCACCCACCAGAATCAGCAGCTCGGCCCGTTTATCTCTCATGAGATGAACCGCTGCATCGCCTGCTACCGCTGTGTGCGTTACTACAAGGATTACGCAGGCGGCACCGATCTGGGTGTGTATGGCGCGCACGACAACGTGTACTTCGGCCGGGTCGAAGACGGCGTGCTGGAAAGCGAGTTCTCCGGCAACCTGGTCGAGGTCTGCCCGACTGGTGTATTCACCGACAAGACCCACTCCGAGCGCTACAACCGCAAGTGGGACATGCAGTTTGCCCCGAGCATCTGCCACGGTTGCGCCAGCGGCTGCAACACCAGCCCCGGCGAGCGCTACGGCGAACTGCGGCGCATCGAAAACCGCTTCAATGGCGATGTAAACCAGTACTTCCTCTGCGACCGTGGCCGCTTCGGTTACGGCTACGTCAACCGCACTGATCGTCCACGCCAACCGCTGCTGCTGAATAAAGAGGGTGGCGAAAAGCTCGGCATCGACGCCGCGCTGGACAAGGCCGCCGAGCTGCTCAAGGGCAAGCGCGTAATCGGCATCGGCTCGCCGCGCGCCAGCCTGGAAAGCAACTTCGCCCTGCGTGAGCTGGTCGGCGAGGCCAATTTCTACTCCGGTATCGCTGCGGGTGAGCTGGACAATATCCGCCTGATCCGCGACATCCTTCAAAATGGCCCGCTGCCGGTGCCGACCCTGCGTGAAGTTGAGCTGCACGACGCGGTGTTTATCCTCGGTGAAGACCTGACCCAGACCGCCGCACGTATGGCCCTGGCCCTGCGTCAGACGGTCAAGGGCAAAGCGACTGAAATCGCTGCGTCGATGAAAATTCAGGACTGGCACATGGCCGCCGTGCAAAACGTCGCTCAGGACGCGCTGCATCCGCTGTTTATCGCCAGCGTCACCGCCACCCGCCTGGATGACATCGCCGAAGCCTGCGTGCACGCGGCCCCAACCGACCTGGCGCGTATCGGTTTCGCCGTAGCCCACGCCATCGACCCGAGCGCACCGGCGGTTAACGGTCTGGATGCGGATGTTGGCGAGTTGGTGCAGCTGATTGCCGATGCGCTGTTAGAAGCCAAGCGTCCGCTGATTGTTGCGGGTGCTTCTCTGGGCGAAAAGAGCCTGATCGAAGCAGCTGCCAATATCGCCAGCGCGCTGAAGAATCGTGAAAAGAACGCCTCCATCAGCCTGGTGGTGCCGGAAGCCAACAGCATGGGCCTGGCGCTGCTTTTGGGTGAAGAGTGCGCAGGGAAGTCCGTCGATGATGCGCTGCAGGCGCTGACGTCCGGCCAGGCCGATGCCGTGATCGTGCTGGAAAATGACCTGTACCGCCGCGCTGATGCGGTCCAGGTTGATGCCGCATTGGCGGCTGCGCAGGTGGTGATCGTCGCCGACCATCAGCACACCGCCACCAGTGAAAAAGCCCACCTGCTGCTGCCTGTGGCCAGCTTCGCCGAAGGCGATGGCACTCTGGTCAGCTTTGAAGGCCGTGCTCAGCGCTTCTTCCAGGTGTTCGAGCCGAGCTACTACGACGCCAACATCCTGATTCGCGAAGGCTGGCGCTGGCTGCATGCCCTGCACAGCACCCTGCAAAGCAAGCCGCTCGACTGGACCCAGCTGGATGCGGTGACCGCTGCCGTTGCTGCCAGCAACAGCTTGCTGGCGCGTATCGGTGAAGCGGCGCCCAACGCCACCTTCCGCATCAAGGGCCTCAAGCTGGCCCGCGAACCGCACCGCTACAGCGGTCGCACCGCCATGCGCGCCAATATCAGCGTGCACGAGCCGCGTCAGCCGCAGGACCAAGACTCGGCCTTTGCCTTCTCCATGGAAGGCTATTCCGGCAGTAAGGAAGACCGTCAGCAGATTCCCTTCGCCTGGTCGCCAGGTTGGAACTCGCCGCAGGCCTGGAACAAGTTTCAAGACGAAGTCGGCGGCCATCTGCGCGCTGGCGATCCGGGTGTACGTCTGCTGGAAGCCAAAGGCACAGTGCTGCCGTGGTTTAGCGTACCGGCCGCCTTTAACCCGGCGCCGGGCACCTTGCAGGCCGTGGCGCTGCATCACCTGTTCGGCAGTGAGGAAACCTCCGCCGGCGCCGCGCCGCTGCAAGAGCGCATTCCCGCACCTTACGCGCTGTTGGCCAAGGCCGAAGCGGATCGGCTGGGCGTGAATGACGGCGCGCTGCTGAGTCTGACAGTGGCGGGGCAGACCCTGCGTCTGCCGCTGCAGATCACCGAAGAGTTGGCCATCGGCGTGGTCGGTTTGCCCGTCGGCTTGGCGGGTATGCCGGCGCTGGTCGCAGGTCGCGTGGTCACCCGCATTGAGGAGGCCGCGCAATGAGTTGGCTGACCCCCGAAGTGCTGGACGTGCTGATCGCCGTGCTCAAGGCCATCGTGATTCTGCTGGTAGTGGTGGTTTGTGGCGCGCTGCTGAGCTTTGTCGAGCGGCGCCTGCTGGGCTGGTGGCAGGACCGCTACGGCCCCAATCGGGTCGGGCCGTTCGGCATGTTTCAGATCGCGGCCGACATGATCAAGATGTTCTTCAAGGAGGACTGGACGCCGCCGTTCGCCGACAAATTTATCTTTATCCTCGCGCCGATGATTGCCTTCTCGGCCATGCTGATGGCCTTCGCGATTATCCCGATCACCCCGACCTGGGGCGTGGCGGACCTGAACATCGGCATCCTGTTTTTCTTCGCCATGGCGGGTTTGTCGGTGTACGCGGTGCTATTCGCCGGCTGGGCCAGTAACAACAAGTTCGCCCTGCTCGGTGCGCTGCGCGCTTCGGCGCAAACGGTGTCCTACGAGGTGTTTCTGGCGCTAGCGCTGATGGGCGTGGTGGCCCAGGTCGGTTCGTTCAACATGCGCGACATCGTTGATTACCAGGCCGAGAACATGTGGTTCATCATTCCGCAGTTCCTCGGCTTCTGTACCTTCTTTATTGCCGCCGTGGCCGTGACTCACCGTCACCCCTTCGACCAGCCCGAGGCTGAGCAGGAGTTGGCCGACGGTTACCACATCGAATATGCCGGGATGAAATGGGGCATGTTCTTCGTCGGTGAATATGTCGCCATCGTCACGGTGTCGGCGTTGCTGGTCACGCTGTTCTTCGGCGGCTGGCACGGCCCGTTTGGCATCCTGCCGCAGATTCCGTTCTTCTGGTTCGCCCTGAAAACCTGCTTCTTCATCATGATCTTCATTCTGTTGCGCGCCTCGATTCCGCGCCCACGGTATGACCAGGTTATGGCCTTCAGCTGGAAGTTCTGCCTGCCGCTGACCCTGATCAACCTGCTGGTGACCGGCGCACTTGTGCTGGCCGCGGCCCAGTAAGGAGAACTACAGAATGTTCAAATACATATGGGATGTGCTGGTCGGTACCGGCACCCAACTGCGCAGCATGGCCATGGTGTTCAGCCATGGCTTTCGCAAGCGCGACACCCTGCAGTACCCGGAAGAGGCGGTGTACCTGCCGCCACGCTATCGCGGCCGCATCGTGCTGACCCGCGACCCCGACGGCGAAGAGCGCTGCGTGGCCTGCAACCTCTGCGCGGTGGCCTGCCCGGTGGGCTGCATCTCGCTGCAGAAGGCCGAGACGCCGGATGGCCGCTGGTATCCGGATTTCTTCCGCATCAACTTCTCGCGCTGCATCTTCTGCGGCCTGTGCGAAGAGGCCTGTCCGACCACGGCGATCCAGCTCACCCCGGATTTCGAGATGGGCGAGTTCAAGCGCCAGGACCTGGTGTACGAGAAGGAAGACCTGCTGATCAGCGGCCCGGGCAAGAACCCGGACTACAACTTCTACCGCGTCGCCGGTATGGCCATTGCCGGCAAGCCGAAAGGCGCCGCGCAAAACGAAGCCGAACCTATCAACGTCAAAGGCCTGCTGCCCTAAGGAGCCCGTTTAATGCCTGCTGCGCTTGCTGATACTGCGTTGAAAACAGACTCGGAATGCTCATGTACAAAAGTACACTCCGCTTCCTCGCCTGTTTTCGCCTTGTCTCAGCTGCGCTCGCGACGGCCTTAACAGACTCCTACGGAGATATAGAGGATCTATATGGAATTCGCTTTCTACCTCGCCGCCGGCGTTGCCGTGGCGGCCACATTCAGGGTGATCACCGCGAGCAATCCGGTGCATGCCCTGCTGTACCTGATTCTCTCGCTGCTGGCGGTGGCGATGACCTTCTTCGCCCTCGGTGCGCCCTTTGCCGGTGCGTTGGAGATCATCGTTTACGCTGGCGCAATCATGGTGCTGTTCGTCTTCGTGGTGATGATGCTTAACCTCGGCCCAGCGGCGGTCGAGCAAGAGCGCCAGTGGTTGACGCCTGGCATCTGGACTGGCCCGGCGATTCTCTCGGCGTTGTTGCTGGGGCAATTGCTCTATGTGCTGTTCCAGTCGCCCAGCGGCGCGGCCCTCGGCTTGCAGACCATTGATGCCAAGGCGGTCGGTATCGCCCTATACGGGCCTTACCTGCTGGCGGTGGAGCTGGCGTCGATGCTGCTGCTCGCCGCGCTGGTCGCGGCCTATCACCTCGGCCGTCACGATGCCAAGGAGCCAACGGCATGAATGCGATTCCCATGGAGCACGGCCTGGCGCTGGCCGGTGTGCTGTTCAGCCTCGGCCTGATTGGTCTGATGGTGCGGCGTAACATCCTTTTTATCTTGATGAGCCTGGAAGTGATGATGAACGCCACTGCCCTGGCCTTTGTGGTGGCGGGCAGCCGTTGGGCTCAGCCTGACGGCCAGGTGATGTTTATTCTGGTGATCACCCTGGCGGCCGCCGAAGCCAGTATCGGCCTGGCGATCCTGTTGCAGCTGTATCGCCGCTTCAACACCCTCGATGTCGACGCTGCCAGCGAGATGCGCGGATGAACCTTCTATTGCTGACCTGTGTCTTTCCGCTGCTGGGCTGGTTTCTCCTGGCCTTCTCGCGCGGGCGTTTCTCCGAAAATCTCTCGGCGCTGATTGGTGTTGGCTCGGTGGGCCTGTCCGCGCTGACCGCCGCCTGGGTGATCCTGCAGTTCAACCTTAATCCGCCAGCAGACGGCGTGTTCACCCAGGTGCTGTGGCAGTGGATGAGCGTGGCCGGTTTTGCGCCGAGCTTCACCCTGTACCTGGATGGCCTGTCGCTGACCATGCTCGGCGTGGTTACCGGAGTGGGTTTTCTGATCCACCTGTTCGCCAGCTGGTACATGCGCGGGGAGGAGGGCTACTCGCGCTTCTTCGCCTACACCAACCTGTTTATCTTCAGCATGCTGTTGCTGGTGCTGGGCGATAACTTGCTGGTGCTGTACTTCGGCTGGGAAGGCGTGGGGCTGTGCTCCTACCTGCTGATCGGCTTCTACTTTAAGCACACCGCCAACGGCAACGCGGCGCTAAAGGCTTTTATCGTCACCCGTATCGGCGATGTGTTTATGGCCATCGGCCTGTTTATCCTGTTCCTCCATCTGGGCACCCTGAATATTCAGGAGCTGATGGCGCTGGCGCCGCAGAAGTATGTGGAAGGCGACAGCTGGCTGTGGATCGCCACGCTGATGCTGCTCGGCGGCGCGGTGGGTAAATCCGCCCAGCTGCCGCTGCAAACCTGGTTGGCCGATGCAATGGCCGGCCCGACTCCGGTGTCGGCACTGATCCACGCGGCGACCATGGTCACCGCCGGTGTATACCTGATCGCTCGTACCCATGGCCTGTTTCTGCTGACCCCGGATATCCTCGAGCTGGTCGGCATCGTCGGCGGCGTGACCCTTGTGCTGGCTGGTTTTGCCGCGCTGGTGCAGACCGACATCAAGCGCATCCTTGCCTACTCGACCATGAGCCAGATCGGCTATATGTTCCTCGCCCTGGGTGTGGGCGCCTGGGACGCAGCGATCTTCCACCTGATGACCCACGCCTTCTTCAAAGCCCTGCTGTTCCTCGCTTCCGGTGCGGTGATCAACGCCTGCCATCATGAGCAGAACATCTTCAAGATGGGCGGTCTGTGGAAGAAACTGCCGTTGGCCTACGCCAGCTTTATCGTCGGCGGCGCGGCCCTGGCGGCGTTGCCGTTGATCACGGCGGGTTTCTACTCCAAGGATGAAATCCTTTGGGAAGCCTTTGCCAGCGGTCATCAGTGGCTGCTGTATGCCGGCCTGACCGGTGCCTTCCTGACTTCGCTCTACACCTTCCGCCTGATCTTTATCGCCTTCCATGGCGAGCAGAAGACCGAAGCCCATGCCGGCCATGGCGTCGCGCACTGGCTGCCGCTGGTAACCCTGATCGTACTGTCGACCTTTATTGGCGCGCTGATCAGCCCACCGCTGGCGGGCGTGCTGCCGCAGAGCGTCGGCCATGCCGGCGGCGAGGCCAAGCACAGCCTGGAAATCGCCTCGGGGGCCATCGCGATCATCGGCATCGTTCTCGCCGCGCTGCTGTTTCTCGGCAAGCGCAGCTTCGCCACCGCAGTGGCGCAGAGTGCGCCAGGGCGCTTCCTCTCGGCCTGGTGGTTTGCTGCCTGGGGCTTCGACTGGCTTTACGACAAGCTGTTTGTGCAGCCGTATCTGTTGCTTTGCCGGTTGCTCGGGCGTGACCCGATTGACCGCAGCATTGGCCTGATTCCGCGTCTGGTAAGGGGCGGTAATGCCCTGCTGGCCAGTAGCGAAACTGGCCAGGTGCGCTGGTACGCCACATCGATAGCCGGGGGCGCCGTGCTGGTGCTCGCCGTTCTTCTGTTTCTGAATTAAGGAAAATAGCCCGTCATGATTCTGCCCTGGCTAATCCTGATCCCCTTTATCGGCGGCCTGCTGTGCTGGCAGTGCGAGCGTTTCGGCAACATTCTGCCGCGCTGGATCGCCCTGCTGACCATGGCCCTGCTATTCGGCCTGAGCCTGTGGCTGTGGGCCACTGGTGATTTCAGTCTGGCTCCCGCTCCTAGTAATGGGCCGGGCGCTACGCCGCAATGGGCGGCCGAGTTCCAAGTGCCGTGGATCGAGCGTTTCGGCATTAGCGTTCATCTGGCGCTGGATGGCTTGTCGGTGCTGATGATCAGCCTCACCGGCCTGCTCGGTGTGCTTTCGGTGCTGTGTTCGTGGAACGAGATCCAGAACCGCGTCGGCTTTTTCCACCTCAACCTGATGTGGATTCTCGGCGGCGTGGTCGGCGTATTCCTCGCCGTCGACCTGTTTCTGTTCTTCTTCTTCTGGGAAATGATGCTGGTGCCGATGTACTTCCTCATCGCGCTCTGGGGTCATAGTGGCAGTGACGGCAAGACGCGCATCACCGCCGCCACCAAGTTTTTTATCTTCACCCAGGCCAGCGGTCTGATCATGTTGCTGGCGATTCTCGGCCTGGTGTTTGTGCACTTCGACCAGACCGGCGTGCTGACCTTCAGCTACGCCGAACTGCTCAACACCAAGATGGCCGCCGGCACCGAGTACATCCTGATGCTCGGCTTCTTTATCGCCTTTGCGGTGAAGTTTCCGGTGGTGCCGTTCCACTCCTGGCTGCCGGATGCCCACGCTCAGGCGCCGACCGCAGGCTCGGTGGACCTGGCCGGTATCCTCCTGAAAACCGCCGCTTACGGCCTGATGCGTTTTGCCCTGCCGCTGTTCCCTAATGCCTCGGCCGAGTTTGCGCCGATTGCCCAGTGGCTTGGCGTGTTCGCCATCATCTACGGCGCGCTGCTGTCGTTCGCGCAGACCGATATCAAGCGCCTGGTGGCCTACTCCAGCGTGTCGCATATGGGCTTTGTGCTCATCGCCATCTATTCCGCCAGCGAGATCGCCCTGCAGGGCGCGGTGGTGCAGATGCTCGCGCACGGTTTGTCCGCAGCGGCGCTGTTTATCCTCTGCGGCCAGCTGTATGAGCGCCTGCACACCCGCGATATGCGCGAGATGGGCGGTATCTGGGCGCGTATGCCCTGGTTGCCGGCGCTGAGCCTGTTCTTTGCTGCGGCGGCGCTGGGTCTACCGGGCACTGGCAACTTTGTCGGCGAATTTCTGATTCTGCTTGGCAGCTTCCAGAGTGCGCCGTGGGTCGTTGTGTTTGCAGCCACCGGCCTGGTGTTCGGCTCGGTCTACGCGCTGATCATGATTCACCGCGCCTACTTCGGCCCGGCCAAAGCCGACACCGCCTTGCCTGGCCTGCAGCTGCGCGAGTTGAGCATGGTGCTCGGCCTGGCTGTGCTGCTGATCCTGCTCGGTGTGTACCCGCAGCCGGTGCTCGACACCTCCGCCGCCAGCATGCAAGGCGTGCAGCAGTGGCTGGGTAGCGCCCTCAATCAACCTGTTCCGGCCCGGTAAGTAGCGTATGGAATTCACGACTCAACACTTTATCGCGCTGCTGCCGCTACTGATCACCAGCGCTACCGCCGTGGTGGTGATGCTGGCGATTGCCTGGAAGCGCAATCACACCATGACCTTCGGCCTCTCGGTGCTGGGCCTTAACCTGGCGCTGCTGTCGCTGCTGCCGGCCCTGGGCGTCACGCCGATCGAGGTCACGCCGCTGCTGCTGGTGGATAAATTCGCCTGCTACTACATGGCCCTGGTGCTGGCCGCGACCCTGGCCTGCGTGACGCTGACCCACGCCTACCTGGGCGGTGAGTCCGGCAAGGGTTACCCGGGCAACCGTGAAGAGCTGTACCTGCTGATGCTGCTGTCTGCCGCTGGCGGCCTGGTATTGGTCAGTGCGCAGCATCTGGCGGGCCTATTTATTGGCCTGGAACTGCTTTCGGTGCCGACCTACGGCATGATCGCCTACGCCTTCTTCAACAAGCGTTCGCTGGAAGCCGGCATCAAGTACATGGTGCTGTCTGCCGCCGGTTCAGCGTTTCTGCTGTTCGGCATGGCGCTGCTGTATGCCGAATCGGGCAACCTGACCTTCGCCGGCATCGGTGCCAAGTTGGCCGCCGATGGCCTGCCGAGCATGCTGGCGCAGCTGGGCGTGGGCATGATGTTGGTCGGTCTGTCCTTCAAGCTGTCGCTGGTGCCGTTCCATCTGTGGACGCCGGACGTTTACGAGGGCGCGCCGGCGCCGGTGGCAGCCTTCCTCGCCACGGCCAGCAAGGTTGCGGTATTTGCCGTGCTGCTGCGTCTGTATCAGATGTCACCAGCCACCGCAGGCGGCTGGTTGAATGACCTGCTGACGCTGATTGCCATCGCCTCGATCATCTTCGGCAACCTGCTGGCGCTGTTGCAGAACAACCTCAAGCGCCTGCTCGGTTATTCCTCCATCGCCCACTTCGGCTACCTGCTGGTGGCGCTGATCGCCAGCAAGGGCCTGGCCGTGGAAGCGGTGGGCGTGTACCTGGCCACCTACGTGCTGACCAGCCTCGGCGCGTTCGGCGTGATCACCCTGATGTCGACGCCCTACAACGGTCGCGATTGCGATGCGTTGTACGAATACCGTGGGCTGTTCTGGCGCCGCCCGTATCTGACTGCGGTGCTTACCGTGATGATGCTCTCGCTGGCCGGTATTCCGCTGACGGCCGGCTTTATCGGCAAGTTCTACGTGGTCGCCGCCGGCGTGCAATCGCAGCAATGGTGGCTGCTCGGTGCGTTGGTGATCGGCAGTGCTATCGGCGTGTTTTATTACCTGCGAGTGATGGTCACCCTGTTTATGGTCGAGCCGAACCTGCGCCGGCACGATGCCCCCTTCAACTGGGCGCAGCGCGCCGGCGGCATGATGCTGCTGTTTGTCGCCGTGCTGGCGTTCTTCCTCGGTGTGTATCCGCAGCCGCTATTGGAGCTGGTGCAACAGGCCAGCTTGGTGGCACTGTTGCCCTGATAAGCAACAGACCCTAAGGAATACGCAACGATGAGTAAGACACTGATGATTGCCGGCTGTGGTGATGTCGGCAGCCGTCTGGGTCAGCAGCTGAATGCTGCGGGCTGGACGGTGTACGGCCTGCGCCGCAGCATTCAGCTGTTGCCACAGGGCATTCGCCCGGTTGCCGGTGATCTGCATGCCGATGCCTGCCCGGCCGCCTGGCCGAGCGAGGCGCTGGATTATCTGGTGTATTGCGCGGCCGCCACCGAACACGACGAGGCCGGTTACCGCGCCGCTTATGTCGACGGCCTGCGCCGCGTGCTCGGTTGGCTGGCGCAACAGGGTCAGCGGCCCAAGCGCCTGCTGTTTGTCTCCAGCAGTGGCGTGTATGGCCAACAGCTCGGCGAGTGGGTGGATGAACGCTCGCCTGCAGAAGCCGACAGCTACTCCGGACGGATTATGCGCGAGGCTGAGCAGCTGGCCTTGCATAGCGGCCTGCCCGCTAGCCTGGTACGCCTCACCGGCATCTACGGCCCGGGCCGCGAATGGTTGCTCAAGCAGGTGCGCCAGGGTTATCGGGTGGCCAGTGAGCCGCCGCTGTACGGCAACCGCATCCATGTCGATGACGCGGCCGGGCTACTGGCCTATCTGCTGCAGGCCGATGCCCGTGGTGTGGCGCTGGATGACTGCTATATCGGCGTCGATGATCAGCCTGCGCCGCTGCATGAGGTGGTGGCCTGGTTGCGCGAGCAGCTGGATGTCAGCCATTGGTCCGAAGACTCAAGGGTGCGCCGCTCCGGCAGCAAACGCTGCAGCAACGCCCGCGCCCGCGCTCTGGGTTGGGCGCCGCAGTACCCGAGCTACCGCGAAGGTTACCGGGCGATTCTGGCGCAGTTGTGAGCACGGATGCCAACCGTCTGCTAGCCAAAGTCTGGTTGCCGGGCATGGAGCTGTTTCATGCTGATTTTTCCGGTCAGGCGTTTGCGCGCCACAGCCACGATGCTTTTGCCGTCGGGCTATCCTGCAGGGCGTTGGTGGTTACCAGTTGCATGCCCTGTCGGCCGGCACCCGGTCTCTGATAAATCCGCTGGAGGTCCACAGCGGTTATGCCGAGCCCGAGCGCCTGGTGCACAGGCAATGATGCGTTTTGAGCACCTGTACTCAATTGCTTAATGGCAATACCCGCTCCTTAGCTCTACGTTAAGACCTCGAACTTATCCACGGCAGGATTCAGAACATGGATCGTTCCTCTCGCGGGCTCAGCCTCGCCCTCGTTTTCTCAGCTTGTGCCCTTGCTCATCAGTCCTCATTTGCAGCCGCTAACTGCACAACTGGAGGCGTCAGTTACTTCGGGACTGAAGTCTATGCGGCTCCGCAAATACCGAACGGATCCGGGCAGTATCTTTACCAAATAGCAGCCCTTCGGTGCTCTGGTGGCAAGGTCATCAAATGGTTGGAAAATAGCGCCTGGTACACGCCAGACCAGATGATCGAAACCCTTAAAACTAGCAACCCCAACATGAAACGGGTTTTCCCCAACATCTGTAAGACCCATGCCGTGCTGCTGCACGACAACTTTACTGGGTCAGTCGATGGGGTTCCGGCCACCAGTTACGCCGTTGCCAAGCAAACTCACTTTGATGTGTTCGCCGGCGCTGTTTTCTATAACCGTCCTGCCGAGCTGACCTGTCCTGAGACTCCTGGTCTAGGCGATCCAAGCATACCAGGCACCTGCCCGGTGCAAACGGCCAATGGGCTGCTTGCCGGCCCAGCAATCCCGAGCTTGCTAAAAGCCGATCCTGTTAACGTTTCTAACGGAAACAGCTACCAGGTCGAAGTCGATTACGCCGGTCTTCCCGGCACCCAGATGCATTTTGCACGTCACTACAACAGCAAGACGGCAAACTGGACGAACACCTACTCGGCCAAGCTAAAGACTTCACCGACCCAAGTGCTGCTGGTTGATATTGACGGGCGAGAAAGCCTGTTCAGTGTCTCCGGAACGACCGTCACTGCTTCACCGAAGGAGTTGGGCCGTCTGGAGCAAACTGCTTCCGGGTGGCGCTATGACAGTACGCGAAATGAACACCTGCATTTCAACGCAGCAGGGCAGTTAACTCGAATCGACCGTGCTAACGGCACGTACGAGACGTTGGTGTACGGCACCAACAATATTGTGGTCACCGACTCGCTCGGCAGAACCATGACACTGACATTCAACACCGCCAAACGGCTGATCACCCTGGCAGCCGGCACCTATCAAGTGGCGTATACCTACAGTACCGCTGGCCGGGTAACTAAGGCGACCCGCACTCAAGGCGGGCAGAGCCTGGCGCGTACCTACCACTATGAGGACGCCCGTGAAGGTGGCTGGCTGACCGGCATCACCGATGAACGCAACATCCGGTACGTGACGTGGGCTTACGACGCCCAAGGTCGTGTGATCAGAAATGAGCTGAATGGTGCGCAGAACAAGTTCCTGTTCACCTACAACGCTAATGGCTCTACCACGATCACAAACCCGCTTAACAAGCAGTCCACCTACACCTTTCAAACGATTGCAGGTGCCAAGCGCATCACCGCTCTGGCAGGTGTTGCCTCCCCCAACTGCCCGAGCAGCAACTCGACGTTTACCTATGACAGTCGTGGCCTGATTAAGACCCGAACAGACAATAAGGGTTACATCACGAGCTACGACTACAACGCACGTGGTCTGGAGGTATCCCGTACAGAGTCTTCCGGCACACCTCAAGCACGTACGGTCACTACCGAATGGCACCCAACCCTCTATTTGCCGGTATCTATCACCGAGCCGGGACGCGTGATGCAGTTTGAGTATGACGCCCAAGGAAATCAGCTCAGCCAGACCATCACTGGGCTTTGATCAGAAGGAACTGACGAATGAATACTTCGCATCGTATGAGCCTGCTCGCCCTGGCTCTGGCAGCCTCTTTAGGCGTGTCCCACGCCCAGGCAGTCGAGCGCAACTGGAGCTACATCTACAACAGCCTTGGTCTGATCGAAACAGCCGACGGCCCGCGCACTGATGTGCAGGATGTCACCACCTACGGTTATGACGCCCAAGGCCACCTGACAACCGTCACCAATGCCCTTGGCCATATCACCCAGCTGTCCAACTTCGACAGCTATGGCAATCCGCAGAGTCTTACCGACGCCAATGGCGTGCAAACCAGCCTTACCTATACGCCGCAAGGTTGGTTGGCTTCAGCCAGTACCGCTGGCAGCACCACCAGTTTTGAACACGACGCCGTTGGCTTGATCACCAAGGTCATTCGGGGCGATGGCAGCTGGCTTAGTTACACCTGGGATGGCGCGCGCCGTCTGACCAAAATCACTAACAACCTCGGCGAAACCATCGAGTACAGCCTCGACGCCATGGGTAATCGCACTGCCCAGAATCTCAAGGATGCCTCTAGCAGTCTCACCCAGCAGCAAACCTGGGTGTATGACGAGCTCGGTCGCCTGCTGCGTTCGGTCGGTGCTGGCGGGCAAACTAGCGCCCAACAATACGACCTCAACGACAACCCGACGGTCAGCACCAACCCCAAGCAGCACAGTAGTACCCAAGCCTACGACGCCCTTAATCGCGTTGTCAGCAGCACCGATCCTCTCAGCGGCGTAACCGCCCTAGCGTACGATGCCCAGGACAACCTAACCCAGGTGCAAGACCCGCGTGGCGTTACCACCCAGTATCAGTACGACGGCCTCGGTAACCTCACCAAACAGATCAGCCCGGACAGTGGCACCACAACCTTTAGTCACGATGCAGCCGGTAACGTCATCAGCAAAACCGATGCGCGTGGTGTGGTCACCACCTACACCTATGACGCACTCAATCGCCTGACCGGTCGTCAGTATCCGGCCAGCCCAGCGCTAAACGTGCAGTACCACTACGACATGACTGCCGATGGTAATAAAGGTATTGGTCGCCTAACTGCCGTACAGGATGCCAGTGGTGTGCTCGGCTACAGCTATGACGAGCGTGGCAACCTGATCGGCCAGCTACGTTCGGTAGCGCTTAGCAATGGCGATCACTACGACAGCCTTGGCTATGACTATGACGGGGCCAACCAACTAGCCCGCATCGACTATCCAGTGGGTTTTAGTGTCCTTTACCCGCGCAATGCCGCCGGCCAGGTCAGCCAGGTGCTATTACGAGTGGGGAGCGGCCAACCTTTTGCGGTGGCCAGCAACATCAGCTACCTGCCTTTCGGTCCACTCAATAACCTTACCTGGGGCAACGGCGTCAGCCTGAGCCGCAGTTACGATCAGGACTACCGCCTATTCCAGCAAGGCGTAGCCGGCTGGAATAGCACTTACGGCTATGACGCTAACAGCAACATCACCTCCCTGAGCAGCAGCCTGCTGGGTGAGCTCAATTACAGCTACGACGCCCTTGATCGCCTGACGGCTGAGCAGCGCGCTGATCGTCAGCAGTCTTATAGCTACGATGCCGTCGGCAACCGGACAGGCAAAACCGTCACGCCAATCGTCGATGGCGAAGCACAAACCAGCACATTGCAAACCTACCAGTACGCCAGCGGCAGCAATCGCCTGACCCAGTTTGATGAACAGGATGTTGTCACCGATGCTGTGGGTAATCTGACTCAGGATCGCACCAACCGCGAACTGGAGTACGACGCACAAAACCGCCTGACCAGCGTCAAGCTTGCCGGCAACACCGTGGCTGAATTCCGCTACAACGCCTTGGGCCAACGCACCCACAAACGCAACGCGCAAGGCACCACCATCTTTCTGTACGGGCCGGATGATCAGTTGCTAGGAGAGCAGCAGTTCAACAGCCAAGGCAGCAAACTTAGCGCTCAGTACTACATTTGGCTAGACAGCATGCCGCTGGGTGGCGTGAGCATCACGTTTGACGGCCAAGGCGCTATTGCCAGCAGCGAGCCGTTCTACTTGCACAGCGACCACCTGAATACACCGCGTATGGCCACCAACCAAACTCAACAGAATATTTGGCAATGGCAGTCGGATGCGTTTGGTGTGGGTCAAGCCAGCGGTACTTTGGCCATGAACCTGCGTTTTCCAGGACAGTACTTCGATCAGGAAAGTGGACTTCACTACAACTACTTCCGCGATTACGACCCCGAGACGGGGCGGTACGTCGAAAGCGATCCGATTGGGTTGAATGGGGGATTGAATACCTATGGGTATGTAGCTGGAAATCCCCTTAGGTATGTTGATCCTTATGGACTCGCTTTAGAGGATTGGGGCGGTCGGGGTTTCCCGACTCCTGATGAGCACTTCAACCGTAATAGAAATAATTCCTGCCCGCAGAAAGAACCCAAAGAGTGCGGTTTCTGGGATCAGGATAATGGTGGAACAGGCAAGTACAGGGCGCCGAATGGTTGGGAGTGTAAATATGATGGAAATGGAGATTTGTTACCCGATACCGTTTCTAATGGAGAGCAAAATTACTCCCACAATTATGCAGGTGGCACCTTCCCGTGGAATCCACTGCATATATGGCAGGATGTTGTTCCTCACTTTTACTATGGCCCTGCAGACGGTTCTTATGCAGATGGACTTACAAACACTAAGGTTCCGACACCGTTTTGAAAAGCATAAATAACACAAAATATTTTTCTGTCGTGGCTGTGGCTGCTTTGGCGAGCATGTTGGTTGCTCGCCAAGAGCTAGCCCAGTCTTTTGAATTTAGTCGATGGCTTTGGTTGTCTGTTAGCGTCCTTAGTGGTCCATGCTATGCGCTGGCAATGATGTGGGGTGAAAAGAAAACAATAGTTGATATTGTCTTTGTGGTGGTGATTGCAATTATCGCCTTACTACCATTTGTAATTGCATTGAGGCGAAAAAGCATACTGATGTTTTCTATCGCCGCTAGTGTATGGGTGTTTATTGGCTATGTAGTGGCGATAGCTATATATATTTAACTTGGTAGGGCAGGTGAACCCCGCAGGGGAAAAGGGGACGGATTTATTTAAACATTCCACCTCGGTGACCGAGCCCGGTAGCGCGGGTCATTGACCCGCACTGATCGGTCTGCCGGTTAATGCTGGATTGTTTAATTTATTGCCGGCCTGTTCTTTTTAATTAAAAAAGCAACGCCCTAAGCCCAGCTAATCGCTGGGCTTTTTTGTGGTTCTTTTTAGCTGCTGGTTTTTATGTCGCCGTTTGCTGAATAACCGTGTCGAGCATTTCCATCACAAACTGCTGTTTGGCGCGGGGCAGTTGGCGAACCTTCTCGATCTGCTGCTGCAGCCTGGAGTCGGGGCCGCGCCGGCCTTAAAACCGGCCTCGGAATGCTCATTTACAGCCAGTAAACTTGTATGCGAGCCCAGTTCGCTTCCTCGGTCGCTTTGACCAGTCGGAGGCTGCTACTGGCGCAGCGCCTTGTCTTGCCTGCCTCGCCTGCGTTTTTCAACGGCCTGCTAGCGTTCAGTGCGGCCTAGCGTTTGACCAGCAGCCAGCGCTGCTGGCCTTTGTAGTAGCTGGGCATTTCATCGATCTGTGAGCGGTTGAGCGCTTCGAAAACGCGCATTTGTTCGCCTTCACGCTCGAATAGCCAGCTTTGCCCCTGATCGCCCAGTTGCAGCCAGAGGCTGTCGAATTCACCGCTCATGGTCGCGCAGTCACCTGCCAGGCATAGCGCATAGCGGTCCGCGCCTGGCAGGCCCTGCAGGCCGCCATCGGCCTGGAACAGCACCAGACCGCCTTCGCCCAAGCCTTCCTTGATTAGCCAGGTGCCGCCCAGGTAAGCGCTGTACAACGCTTGCTCGAAGCTGCTACCCGGTGGCGCAAGCAGGCCGGGTGTGACGGGTGTGCGGACAAAGCGTTGTTCCGGCCAGGTGTCGCTCTGCGCCTGAACCAGTTCATCGCCGTTGAGGCTCAGGCTTTCCTGAAAGTCACCGTAGAACTGCACGCGCAGCTGGCCATCGGCCTGGCGTTCGAAACGGCCTTCGCCGCGCTCGAAACCATTGCTGAAGCTGGCCAGCTGGCGCGGATTGTCGAGCTGCCACTCCAGATTGGGACCGTAGGCCAGCAGAGCTTCGCGTAGGCTGCCACCTTCTACGGCTGCTTCAATGGCGGCCTGGTTGATCCAGGTGCCGCTGGGATCGGGCGAAGGCGTGGCGCAACCGCTGAGCAGGACGCCGGAGAGCAAAGCAACAGACAGGCAACGCATGGGGCGTCCTCAAGAGGGAAGGGCGGGGCAGCGGCCCCGCGAGGGACTTATTCGAGAACCAGAATAGCGTCCATTTCGACCTGGGCACCCTTGGGCAGTGCGGCCACGCCGATGGCGGCACGCGCCGGATAGGGCTGCTGGAAGTAGCGGCCCATGACTTCGTTGACGGTGGCGAAGTGCGACAGGTCGGTGAGGAAGATATTGAGCTTGACCACGTCCCTGAACGAGCCGCCCGCCGCCTCCATCACCGCCTTGAGGTTCTCGAAGACCTGCACGGTCTGGGCTTCAAAGCCTTCCACTAGCTCCATGGTTTTCGGGTCCAGCGGGATTTGCCCGGACATGTAGACGGTGTTGCCCGCCTTGATCGCTTGGGAATAGGTGCCGATGGCGGCTGGGGCTTTGTCGCTGGTGATAACGCTCTTGCTCATGGGAACTCCTGCAAAGCTGATGGGAAAAACACGGCGGCACGCATGGGCGCACTGCCAGTTAGATTGCCTAGGCTCGGTGAAAGCCACAGCGGCTGTCAAAGTACAGCTGGCGGCTGATTACGCTGTGCAATTTTGGTGTTGGCCGGTTAGGCGCGCGCACGGGTGATGCGAATTACTCCGGCCAAGGCGCGCAGCTTCTTGATCACGCGGGCCAGGTGCACGCGGTCATGCACGCTGACCACCAGCTGCACGACGCTGGTGCGGCCATCGCGTTCGTCCATGCTGATCTTCTCGATATTGCCATCGGCGGCGTTGACGCTGCCGGCCAGCAGGGCGATCAGGCCGCGCTGGTGTTCCAGTTCGATGCGCAGTTCGACATTGAACTCGCCGACCACGTCCTTGGCCCAGGACAACTGGATGCATTTTTCCGGGTTGTGGCGGATTTCACCGATGTTTTTGCAGCCGTCCAGGTGCACCACCATGCCTTTGCCGGCGGACAGGTGGCCAACAATCGGATCGCCCGGAATCGGCGTGCAGCATTTGGCGTAACTCAGCACCAGGCCTTCGGTGCCGCGAATCGCCAGTGGGCCTTCGCTGCTCGGCAGGGCTTCGTTGGTGTCGCTGAGCAGGCGGCGCGCCACCACATAGGCCATGCGGTTGCCCAGGCCGATGTCTTCCAGCAGGTCTTCGATGACGTCCTGATGGTATTCGGTGAGCACAGCCTTGACTCGCTCGGGCGAGAGCTTGTCGATACGGCTGTCGAAGCCGGTCAGCACCTTGTTCAGCAGGCGCTCGCCAAGGCTGATGGATTCCGAGCGCCGCTGCAGCTTTAGCGCATGGCGAATGTGCGTGCGCGCCTTGCCGGTGACCACAAAACTCAACCAGGCCGGGTTTGGCCGTGCACCAGGCGCGGTGACAATTTCCACCGTCGAGCCGCTTTCCAATGCTTGCGACAGCGGCGCCAGACGGCGGTTGATGCGGCAGGCGATGCAGGTGTTGCCGACGTCTGTGTGCACGGCGTAGGCGAAGTCCACCGCCGTGGAGCCTTTCGGCAGCTCCATGATGCGGCCCTTGGGCGTGAACACGTAGACCTCGTCGGGGAACAGGTCGATCTTTACGCTCTCGATAAATTCCAGCGAATTGCCGGCGCGTTGCTGCATTTCCAGTACGCCCTTGACCCACTGTCGCGCGCGGGCATGGCTGCCTTTGGGCTGGTCTTCCTCGTTGGATTTGTACAGCCAGTGCGCGGCAATGCCGTTGTTGGCCAGCTCTTCCATCTCACGGGTGCGGATCTGAATCTCGATCGGTACGCCGTGCATACCGAACAACGTGGTGTGCAGCGACTGGTAGCCGTTGGCCTTGGGGATCGCGATGTAATCCTTGAAGCGGCCGGGCAAGGGCTTGTACAGGTTATGCACGGCGCCGAGCACGCGGTAGCAGGTGTCGACCTTGTCGACGATGATGCGGAAGGCGTAGACGTCCATGATTTCGTTGAACGCCCGGCGCTTGCCGCGCATCTTCTGGTAGATGCCGTAGAGGTGCTTCTCGCGGCCCATCACCTCGCCTTCCATGCCTTCGCGGGCCAGGCAGTGGGTGATCGACTCTTCGATCTTGTTGACGATTTCCTTACGGTTGCCCCGAGCACGCTTGACCGCTGTGCGGATGCGCTCGGAGCGCATCGGGTGCATGGCCTTGAAACCCAAGTCTTCGAACTCGATGCGCATGCTGTGCATGCCCAGGCGGTTGGCAATCGGTGCGTAGATTTCCAGGGTTTCTTTGGCGATACGTCGGCGTTTCTCGCCGGACAGCACTTCCAGGGTGCGCATGTTGTGCAGGCGGTCGGCCAGTTTGACCAGGATCACGCGGATATCGCGGGCCATGGCCATGGCCATTTTCTGGAAGTTTTCAGCCTGGGCCTCGGCCTTGGTCTCGAAGTTCATCTGGGTCAGTTTGCTGACCCCATCGACCAGTTCCGCCACGGATTCGCCGAACTGCGCGTCCAGGGCTTCTTTGGCAATGCCGGTGTCTTCGATCACGTCATGCAGCATCGCGGCCATCAGGCTCTGATGGTCCATGTGCATATCAGCCAGGATGCACGCCACTGCCAGAGGATGGGTGACGTAGGCTTCGCCGCTGCGGCGGCGTTGGCCGTCGTGGGCTTGTTCGGCGTAGAAATAAGCGCGGCGCACCAGGTTGACCTGGTCGCCGTCGAGGTAGGTCAAAAGTCTGTCGGCGAGGGCGTCTATGCTCGGCATGGGCGTTCCCCGTGCCGATTCAGATGACCCTGCGCCTGACGACGTCGACCCGGCATAGGCTTACAGAGGCTCGTTCGCCTCTTCCTCGAATGCAGCAAACAGTGGTTCTTCTTCGACGATATCGTCTTGGGCGATGACGTCATAGCTCATCAGGCCAGCGGCGATTTCACGCAGTGCGACTACGGTTGGCTTGTCATTTTCCCAAGCCAGCTTCGGCTCTTTGCCACCGGTAGCCAGTTGGCGCGAACGCTTGGTGGCGAGCATGACCAGCTCAAAGCGGTTATCAACGTGATCCAGGCAATCTTCGACGGTAACGCGGGCCATGGTGTTCCTCGTAGCAAATGCGTAATAGAGCTGGGCCCAAATGGGCGAGCGGACTGGATAGTCTAAAAAATCACCAGCATTAAGGGAAGCTTTGATTTGCCGCCGTGCGATAAGTCAGACCAGTAACTCGCTGAGCAGGCCGCTGTGGCGTTGCTGTTGCGGGCTTTGCAGCAGCTGATTGGCGCGAAAAATCGCCTTCAGATCGCTCAGTGCGTGGGCGAAATCATCGTTGATCAGCAGGTAGTCGTATTCGACGTAGTGGCTCATCTCGCTGACGGCTTCACGCATGCGCCGCTCGATGATCTCGCCGCTGTCCTGGCCGCGATTGGTCAGGCGATGGCGCAGCGCTTCCTGGGTCGGAGGCAGAATAAAGATGGACTTGGCTTCCGGCATCAGCCGGCGTACCTGCTGTGCGCCTTGCCAGTCGATTTCCAGAATCAGGTCGAAGCCGTCGCGCAGGGTCTGTTTGACCCATTCTTGCGAGGTGCCATAGAGGTTGCCGAAGACTTCCGCGTGTTCAAGAAATTCGGTCTTGTCGAGCATGGCGTGAAACTGCTCGCGGCTGACGAAGTGATAGTTCACCCCATCCACTTCACCCTGGCGCATGGCGCGGGTGGTGTGCGAGACGGAGACACGGATCTGCGCCTCGCTGTCGATCAGCGCCTTGACCAGGCTGGTTTTGCCCGCGCCGGACGGGGCGGAAATGATGTAAAGGGTGCCGGTGGTTATGCTCATGGATCAATCCTGGAAAGCGTTGTTCGAAGAGTAGCAGTGGCGGTTTGCCTTACTCGATGTTCTGCACTTGTTCGCGCATCTGCTCGATCAGCACTTTCAGGTTGACTGCCGCTTGGGTGCTGCGAGTGTCGAAAGCCTTGGAGCCGAGGGTGTTGGCTTCGCGGTTGAGTTCCTGCATCAGGAAATCCAGGCGCCGGCCGGCTTGGCCGCCGGTTTTTAGCACACGGCGTACTTCGCTGACGTGGGTGCTGAGGCGGTCCAGCTCTTCGGCTACATCGCTTTTCTGCGCCAGTATCACCAGTTCCTGCTCCAGGCGCTGTGGGTCCAGTTCAGCTTGCATTTCGGCGCAGCGGTCGAGAATCTTCTGCCGTTGCCCGGCCAGCATCTGCGGCACCAGTTCACGCAGGGCGACCACCTGTTCGAGGATGCTGTCCAAGCGCTCATTAAGCAGCTTGGCCAGCTCACTGCCTTCACGCTCGCGGCTTTGTTTCAGCTCGATCAGCGCTTGGCTGAACAGGCTCAGGGCGCTTTGATTCAGTGCCTGCGGATCGGCGGCATCGGCCACCAGTACGCCGGGCCAGCCGAGCACTTCCAGCGGGTTGAGTGCGGCGGGCTGCTTGATCAGGCCAGCTACGCTCTCGGCGGCGGCGATCAGCTGGGCGGCACGCTCCGGGTCGACTTGCAGGGCTTTACCGGCATTGTCATCGCTAAAGCGCAGGGTGCATTCGACTTTGCCGCGCGACAGGCCGTTGCGCAGGGCCTCGCGCACCGCACCTTCGAGGTCGCGGAAACTTTCCGGCAAGCGCAGATGGGGTTCCAGGTAGCGATGGTTGACCGAGCGCAGCTCCCAGCTCAGGGTGCCGTTGGCGCCGGCCTGCTCGGCGCGGGCAAAGGCAGTCATGCTATGGATCATGGGGCGAACCTCGGGAAAAGTCGGAGCTGAAAGCGCAGGATTGTAGCGCAGTGCGTCGGCCGCTCCCAATTCGACACACCCGCTACGGGCTTACGGCCCTATAATACCGGGCAGATTTTTTATTCAGAGCAGGAATTCCTAGATGAAACGTCCCAGTGGCCGCGCCGCCGATCAGTTGCGCTCGATTCGCATCACCCGCAACTACACCAAGCATGCCGAGGGTTCGGTGCTGGTGGAGTTTGGCGATACCAAAGTGATTTGCACGGTCAGTGTCGAGTCGGGCGTGCCGCGTTTCCTCAAAGGCCAGGGCCAGGGTTGGTTGACTGCCGAGTACGGCATGCTGCCGCGCGCCACCGGCGACCGTAACCAGCGTGAAGCCAGCCGTGGCAAGCAGGGCGGCCGTACTCTGGAAATCCAGCGCCTGATCGGCCGTTCGCTGCGCGCTGCGCTGGATATGTCCAAACTGGGTGAGAACACCCTGTACGTCGACTGCGACGTGATCCAGGCTGACGGCGGCACCCGCACTGCATCCATCACAGGTGCCATGGTGGCTGTGATTGATGCGCTGAAAGTGATCAAGAAGCGTGGCGGCCTGAAAGGCGGCGACCCGCTCAAGCAGATGATTGCCGCCGTGTCGGTGGGCATGTATCAGGGCGAGCCGGTACTGGATCTGGATTACCTGGAAGATTCGGCTGCGGAAACCGACCTCAACGTAGTGATGACCAGCACTGGTGGCTTTATCGAAGTGCAGGGCACTGCCGAGGGCGCACCGTTCCAGCCGGCTGAGCTAAATGCCATGTTGGCGTTGGCGCAGAAAGGCATGACTGAGCTGTTCGAGCTGCAGCAAGCGGCTCTGGCTGACTGATTGAGCTGTAATCCACGCCCATCACGCACGGAGAAGCACCATGAGCGACGAGTCCCAAGCACCACAACCGATTCCCGGACCAGAAGCCCGCCAGTGGGCCATGTTCTGCCACTTTGCCGCCTTTCTCGGGCTGGTGATTCCCTTTGGTAACCTGCTTGGGCCGTTGATCGTCTGGCAGATCAAGAAGGATCTCGATCCGTTCGTCGATGCTCAAGGCAAGGAAGCGCTGAACTTCCAGATCAGTGTGGCCTTGGCCGCGCTGCTGTGTTTCCTGCTGATGGTGGTGGTGATCGGTTTTCCGCTGCTGGTGCTGGTCAGCATCGCGGCGTTGGTGTTGACCATCATCGCCGGGATCAAGGCCAATGAAGGTCAGGCGTATCGGTATCCCTTTGCCTGGCGCTTGGTGAAATAAGCGTTGTGCGGATAATAAAAAGCCGGCACATCTGCCGGCTTTTTGCTGTCTGTTGAACGGGTTATACGCTGAGCATCCAGTCGTAATCGACGATCAGCGGCGCGTGCTGGGAGAAGCGAGGCTGACGCGGCAGGCGTGCGCTGCGGATGCTGCGGCGCATGCCGGGCGTGAGTAGCTGATAGTCGAAGCGATAGCCGAGGTTGAGCAGCTCAGCCTGCTCGCTGTCCGGCCACCAGCTGAACTGATCGCCTTCACGACTGACCTCGCGCAGCGCATCGACATAACCCATGGTGCCAATCACTTCATCCAGCCAGGCGCGCTCGGGTGCGAGGAAGCCCGGTGATTGCTGGCAGTCGCGCCAGTTTTTCACATCGAGCTTCTGGTGCGCCACATAGAACGAGCCGCAATAGATGTACTCGCGGCGCTTGCGGCGCTGTTTGTCCAAATAATGGGTGAAGTCGTCCATAAACTTGAATTTCTGATTCAAGCTCTCATCACCTTGCTGCCCCGAAGGCATGAGCAAGGTGGCGATACTTACTTTGTCAAAATCGGCCTGCAGGTAGCGCCCATAGCGATCGGCCATTTCAAAGCCCAGACCGCTGATTACCGCCTTGGGTTGCAATCGCGAATACAGCGCCACGCCACCTTGGCTGGGCACTTCTGCATCGCAGGCATAGAGGAAATAGCCATCCAGTTGGAGGGCTTGGTCGTCCAGCTCAAAGGCGGAGGCGCGGGTGTCCTGCAGGCAGATGACGTCGGCATTCTGTGCTTGCAGCCAACTGAGCAAACCGCGCTCGACTGCCGCATGAATACCATTCACGTTCACACTGATGATCCGCATAAATGGCCCCAAAAATCACGTGCGTGTATGATACCCGAGCTCGTGTCTAATAAGTAATTTCCTAGCAAAACCGTGCGGTCCGGGGCTTTTTCATGCAAGCGTATCAACGCGATTTCATCCGTTTTGCCATCGAGCGTGGGGTTCTGCGTTTTGGCAAGTTCACCCTCAAGTCCGGGCGTATCAGTCCTTATTTCTTCAATGCCGGGCTGTTTGACAGCGGCTTGGCCTTGGCCCAGCTCGGGCGTTTTTACGCGGCGGCCGTAGTGGACAGCGGTATCGACTTCGACGTGTTGTTTGGTCCGGCCTATAAAGGTATTCCACTGGCGGCGACCACTGCGGTGGCGTTGGCTGAGTATCACCAGCGCGATATGCCCTGGTGTTTCAACCGCAAGGAAGCCAAGGACCACGGCGAAGGTGGCACGCTAGTCGGCGCAGCGCTGGCGGGCCGGGTGCTGATCATTGATGACGTGATTACCGCCGGTACGGCGATTCGGGAAGTGATGCAGATCATCCAGGCGCAGGGCGCGCAAGCGGCCGGTGTGCTGATCGCGCTGAACCGTCAGGAGCGCGGCAAAGGCGAGCTGTCGGCAATCCAGGAAGTCGAGCGCGACTATGGCATGCCGGTGGTGAGCATTGTGTCACTCGAACAGGTACTGGAATATCTGGCAGAGGATGCTGAACTCAAGCAGTATCTGCCAGCGGTACAAGCCTACCGCGCCGAATACGGAATCTAACCTGCCGATAAGGTGCTCCATTGATGCATAGACCTGCCCTGACCCGCTGTTCGCTGTTGCTAGGCCTACTGCTGCCGGTTGTGGCGGGTGCGGCTGACTTGTACCGCTACGTCGATGACAAAGGCACCACGGTGCTCAGCCGTCAGGGCGTGCCGCCGGAGCATATCGGCAGAGGCTATGAAGTGCTGAATGACCAGGGGCGGGTGATCCAGGTGATTCCACCTGCACCCAGCCCGGAGGAGATGCGGCGCATCCTCGCCGAGAAGGCCCGCGCCAGCACCGATGCGCAGTTGCTGCGCCTGTACAGCACACCTGAAGATGTCCAGCGCGCGCGTGAGCGCAAGCTGGCCGAGCTGGATGGTTTGATTGGTGTGGCGCGCGGCAATCTACAGTCGGTGCGTACGCAGCAGGCTAATCTGCAGAGCCAGGCCGCCGACCATGAGCGCGCCGGACGAGCGGTGCCGGCGCATCTGTTGGCGCAGATCGATAACCAGAAGGCCGAACAAGAGCGCCTCAAGGGCGACATCCTGCGTTACCAGGCTGCGCGTAAAGAGGCGGACAGCAGCTTCAATGCTGACCGTGATCGGCTCCAGGAACTGCTGGGCCGCAACCAGTAGGCTATTGCTGCGGCGCGCGAATCAGCCAGGATTATCCGGCTGAT
Source organism: Pseudomonas sp. C7.1 (assembly GCF_056312395.1). Lineage (NCBI taxonomy): Bacteria > Pseudomonadati > Pseudomonadota > Gammaproteobacteria > Pseudomonadales > Pseudomonadaceae > Pseudomonas > Pseudomonas sp. C7.1. Next base: position 4,016,595 of record NZ_JBWDTL010000003.1, read on the forward strand.
TCGCGTTTCTATTGAGCTTAGTGACGCTTGCGATTGCAGATCTGGGTACCCACACCGCTGTCGGTGAAGATTTCCAGCAGCACTGCATTCGGCACACGGCCGTCAATGATGTGCGCGCTGGTCACGCCGCCTTGCACGGCTTCCAGGGCGCAGCGGATCTTCGGCAGCATGCCGCCGTAGATGGTGCCGTCGGCGATCAGGCTGTCGACCTGTTCGGTGGTCAGCCCAGTGAGCACCTCGCCCTGCTTGTTCATCAGGCCGGCGATATTGGTCAGCAGCATCAGCTTCTCGGCCTTCAGTGCTTCGGCCACTTTGCCGGCCACCAGGTCGGCGTTGATGTTGTAGGACTCTCCATCCGGGCCGACACCGATCGGCGCGATCACCGGGATAAAGTCGCCCTTGGCCAGCATGTTCAGCAGGTCGATGTTGATCCCAGTGACTTCGCCGACATGGCCGATATCGATGATTTCCGGCTGGGTCATATCGGGTGTCTTCCGGGTCACGGTCAGTTTCTTCGCGCGAATCAGCTGGGCGTCTTTGCCGGTCAGGCCAATGGCGCTGCCGCCGTGCTGGTTGATCAGGTTGACGATGCTTTTGTTGACCTGGCCGCCGAGCACCATTTCCACCACGTCCATGGTGGCGGTGTCGGTGACACGCATGCCGTCGACAAAGTGGCTTTCGATGGACAGGCGCTTGAGCAAATCGCCGATCTGCGGGCCGCCGCCATGGACGACCACCGGGTTGATGCCGACCGCTTTCATCAGCACGATGTCGCGTGCGAAGCCTTGCTTGAGTTCTTCGCTTTCCATGGCGTTGCCGCCGTATTTGATCACCAGCGTCTTGCCGACAAAGCGACGGATATACGGCAACGCTTCGGACAGTACCTTGGCGACGTTGGTGGCGGCATCATGTTCGAGGGTCATGCGGGGCTCCAGTAGGCAATTCGCTAATCAATCAGAACGGCAGGTCGAGGTCAGGTACCGCGCTGTAGAGCTGGGCGCGAAAGACTTCCTTGATCCGTTCGAGTTCTTCTTCGGTTTCTGCCTCAAAGCGCAGCACCAGCACCGGTGTGGTGTTGGAGGCGCGTACCAGGCCCCAGCCTTTAGGGTAGTCGACGCGCACACCATCAAGGTTGGTGATATTGCCTTCGCCCCATACGCCATCGCGTTGCAGGCGTTCGATGATGCTGAACTTGCTCTGCTCGGTGACCTGGATGTTGATTTCCGGGGTGGAAATATCGTTGGGGAAGGCGCTGAATACGTGCTCGGCGTCGCGGCGGTCCTGGCTGAGGATTTCCAGCAGACGGGCGGCGGCATAGATGCCGTCGTCGAAGCCGAACCAGCGCTCCTTGAAGAAAATATGCCCGCTCATTTCGCCCGCCAGCAGAGCGCCGGTTTCCTTCATTTTCTTTTTGATCAGCGAGTGGCCGGTTTTCCACATTACCGGGCGGCCGCCGTAGCCGCTGATCAGTGGGGTCAGGCGGCGTGTGCATTTGACGTCGAAGATGATGTCGGCGCCGGGGTTGCGTGACACCACGTCCTTGGCGAACAGCATCAGCAGACGGTCCGGGTAGACGACGGTGCCGGTATTGGTCACCACGCCAACGCGATCACCGTCGCCGTCGAAGGCCAGGCCAATGTCGGCTTTCTCGCTTTTCACCTTGGCGATCAGGTCCACCAGGTTTTCCGGCTTGCCGGGGTCCGGGTGGTGGTTGGGGAAGTTGCCGTCGACCTCGCAGTACAGCGGAATCACTGAGCAGCCCAGGGCTTCGATCAATTGCGGGGCGATTACCCCGGCCACGCCGTTACCGCAATCGACCACTACGCGCATGGGCTTAGCCATGGCGATGTCGTCGCGGATCTGCTTGAAGTAGCGCTCTAGCACATCGACCTGTTCGACCGTACCGACGCCGCTGGCCAGGTCGTTGTTGTCGATGCGTACTTTCAGAGCCTGGATCTGTTCGTTGGCCAGGGTGTCGCCGGCGATGACGATCTTGAAGCCGTTGTAGTCGCGCGGGTTATGGCTGCCGGTGAGCATCACTGCCGATTTGCCGGTGAGGATATGCCCGGCGTAATACACCACAGGCGTCGGCACCATGCCGACATCACTGACCGTACAGCCGCAATCGAGCAGGCCCTGGATCAGTTGCTGCGCCAGCTCCGGGCCGGACAGGCGGCCGTCGCGGCCGACGGCGATATTCGGCTCGCCCTGGGCCAGGCTCTGCGAGCCGATGGCGCGGCCGATCCAGTAAGCGGTTTCGGCGTTCAGTGTTTTGCCGACTACGCCGCGAATATCGTAGGCGCGGAAGATGTCTGCGGGCAGCTTGGGCGCTTTTGCCTGCACCGGGCTAGGTGCTGGTTCATCCAGGCCGAGCAGGTCCTGGTCTTCGTCAAGAATATCGATGTCGAGGATGTCCGTGTCTTGAAATAGAGGGGCGACCATGGCGCTGGCGGGCGTTTGCATGGCAGTGAGTCCCGGATTGGCTGCGCTTGGGCTGGCAGCTGGGGTGGCTGCCTGTTCAGTGGCGCGGCGCGGCATGCGCGCGAGGTTCTGCGCGAGGGTATCCAAAGCGGGCAGGCTCAGGCTGAACGCTTTGACGGCCTTGCCGGCAGACAGTTCCTTGAGCATCTGCCCCAGCTGCAGCACATCCGCGCGCAGATGACGTTGTAGGCTGCCCTGCAGCAGATACAGGCCGACAATAGCGCCAGCTAGGGCCAGCAGCCCGGCGATGGCCAGCAGCAACGGCGAGAACACTGAGTGGGTCAGCGATGGGCCGGGGGTAAAACTGACGGTCCAATTGGGGTTGCCGGTGCTGAATGTTTGTGCGGTGCCTTGCGCGTCGCCGCGTTGGGCGAGGACCTGGGCGGCGGTGTTGTTGAACTGCTGGATCAGCTGGATCTGGCCGATTTCGGCAGGCATCGCCGGCAGGCTGGCGAGCAGGCGCTCAAGGTCGACGGCCAGCAGCAGGGTGCCATGCAGCGGCTCACCTTCGCTCAGGCGCAACGGCGCGGCGCTGTAGACCAGCCAGCGCTGGCCCACCTTATAAGCCTCGGGGGCGGGTGTCTGGCCGTTTTCTGCGCGGCGCAGCATGTCCAGTGCGGCAAAGTTCATCGGTGCGCTGCGGCTCATGTCCTGCACGGCCTGACCTCGGGCGTTGAGGTGAACATCGACCACAGCATGCCAATAGCTGAGGTTGCGCTCGGCGGCGCGGATCTGGTTGATGTCTTGGCTTTGCAGAGCCTGCAGCAGTTCTGGGTTGCGTGCGGCGGCCTGGGTGTCGGCACTCAGTTGCTGCAGGGCTTTGTGCAGCACCGTCGCCTGGCCGCCACCCCAGGCCTGACTGAGTTGTTGCAGCTGCTGCTGATGGGCGCTGTTAAGCGGGCCGAACCAGAGCAGTGCGCCGGCCAGGATGATGCCGACAACCGCCGCCAGCACGCCGGGCAACAGGGCGTTGAGGCTGTTTTTGGCCGCTTTGGGTTTGGCGGTGGCACTGGTCGGCTGGGTGTTGGGGGTGGCCCCATCAGCCTCCTTGGCCGTGCGCTTGAAGAGTTTCATGCAGCGCCTCCTCGGCAATTCATCCTGCAATTAGATTAAGTCAGTCAATGGCTACCGGAGTGGCCGAAGCCGCCTGCGCCGCGCTGGCTCTCGTCGAACTGTTCAACCAGCTCGAAATGCGCCTGCACCACTGGCACCAGAATCAACTGGGCGATACGTTCGCCAATGGCGATGGTGAAGGCGCTCTGCCCACGGTTCCAGCAGGACACCATCAATTCGCCCTGGTAATCCGAGTCGATCAAGCCGACCAGATTGCCAAGGACGATACCGTGCTTATGACCCAGGCCCGAGCGCGGCAGGATCATCGCGGCCAGACCGGGGTCGCCGATATAGATCGACAGGCCGGTAGGGATCAGCACGGTTTGCCCAGGTTCGAGTACCAGCTCCTGCTTGAGCATGGCGCGCAGGTCGAGGCCGGCGGAGCCTGGGGTGGCGTAGTGCGGCAGGGGAAATTCGTCGCCCAGGCGTGGGTCGAGGATCTTGGCTTGTAAGGCGTGCATATCAGGCTCTGTGGTCGGTGAGTGGGCGTTCGCTGCGATTCAGGCGTTCGGCAATAAAGCTCACCAACTGGCGGGCAATCTTGCTTTTGCTGGTCTGGGCGAAGCTGCTCTGCTGGAGCTCACGGTCGATGATGGTGATGGCGTTCTCTTCGCTGTTGAAGCCGATGCTGGGGTTGGCCACGTCATTGGCGACGATAAGGTCGAGGTTCTTGTCGCGCAGCTTGCGCGAGGCGTACTCCAGCAGGTTCTCGGTTTCGGCGGCAAAACCGACGCTGAACGGCCGGTCGCTGCGCCCTGCCAGGGTGGCGAGAATATCTGGGTTACGCACCATTTGCAGGAGTAGACCGTCGCCACTGCTCGGGTCTTTTTTCAATTTGTGCTGGGCGACCACTTCGGGGCGGTAATCGGCCACGGCAGCGGCGGCGATCAGCAGGTCACAAGGCATCACGGCTTCACAGGCGGCGAGCATGTCGCGGGCGCTGGTGACATTGATGCGAGTGACTCGCTCAGGTGTCGGCAGGTGCACCGGGCCGCTGATCAGGGTGACCTTGGCGCCGGCTTCGGCGGCGGCTTCGGCAAGGGCAAAGCCCATCTTGCCGGAGCTGTGGTTGGTGATATAGCGCACCGGGTCGATGTTTTCCTGGGTCGGACCGGCGGTAATCAACACATGCTTGCCGGTCAGCGCCTGGTGCTGGAAGCAGTCAGCGGCGCATTGCACCAGCTGTTCGGCTTCGAGCATGCGGCCCAAGCCGACATCGCCGCAGGCCTGGCTGCCGGCGGCGGGGCCAAACAGGTGCAGGCCGCGCTGGGTCAGCAGTTGGGCGTTGGCCTGGGTCGCCGGGTCGCGCCACATGGCCTGGTTCATGGCCGGGGCCAGGGCGACGGGGGCGTCGGTGGCCAGCACCAAGGTGGTCAGCAGGTCATCGGCGACGCCCTGGGCCAGGCGCGCCATCAGGTCGGCGGTAGCCGGGGCAATCAGCACCAGATCGGCCCAACGCGCCAGTTCGATATGGCCCATGGCCGCTTCGGCTTCGGGGTCGAGCAGGTCGAGGTGTACCGGGTGGCCGGAGAGCGCCTGCAGGGTCAGTGGGGTGATGAATTCACGACCGCCTTTGGTCATGACCACGCGCACGTCGGCGTCTTGGTCCTTGAGTCGGCGAATCAGCTCGGCACTTTTATACGCGGCAATACCACCGCCCACGCCAACAATGATGCGTTTCCGATACAGCCGCTGCATAGGCCTGCCTTTTATAAAAGATGGATATACACCGCGACGCCGGCACCTCCCCAGGCCAGGCGCCGCGCAAAAGTTGGGCTACGATAGCACAGAGCCTGCAGCGGAGTAGCGCTGCCAAGTGCTTGCCAGGCTTGGCTTTGCGGCACTCTGGCGCGGCGCTTTGTCGCGTCTGATAAAACACAAGGAGGTGTGATGAGTATTCGTGATTGGCCTGCGGCAGAGCGCCCGCGGGAGAAATTACTGGCTCAGGGCGCAGGGACTCTGACTGATGCGGAGTTATTGGCGATTTTCCTGCGCACAGGCGTGGCCGGGCAGAGCGCGGTTGACCTAGCGCGCCATCTATTGGGCGATTTCGGCAGCCTGCGAGCCTTGCTGCAGGCGGATTTACCGTCGTTCAGTCAGCGCCTCGGCCTGGGACCGGCCAAATTTGCCCAGTTGCAGGCGGTGCTGGAGATGGCGCGTCGGCACCTGGCCGAGCAACTGCGCCGCGACTCGGCGCTGGAAAGCCCACAAGCCGTGCGTGATTACCTGAAAGCGCTGCTGCGCCATGAGCCGCATGAGGTGTTCGGCTGCCTGTTTCTCGATGCCAAACACCGTGTGTTGGCATTCGAGGCGCTGTTTCATGGCTCCATCGACAGTGCCAGCGTTTATCCCCGGCAGGTGGTCAAGCGTGCGCTCGCACATAATGCAGCGGCGCTGATTTTGACCCATAACCATCCATCAGGCGTCGCCGAACCCAGCCAGGCCGACCGGGTGCTGACCCGTCGGCTGAAAGAGGCGCTGGAGCTGGTGGATGTGCGCGTACTCGACCACTTTATCGTCGGCGACGGTGAGCCGCTGTCGATGGCCGAGTACGGCTGGCTTTAAGGTGTCAGGCGCACTTTAGAAAAGTCCTGGCGACCGAACGGACTGACCTGATAACCCTCGACCTGCTTACGCGTCAGCGCGTAGGCGGTTGGGTGGGCCAGCGGTAGCCACAGCGCCTGCTGCTGGATGATTTGCTGCGCTTCTTTATATATTTGGCTGCGCTGCGCCTGGTCGCTGGTGCTTTTGCCATCGGCGATCAGCTTGTCCAGCTGCGGGTCGCAATAGCGGGCGAAGTTCAGCCCGGATTCGAGCGAGGCGCAGGCGAACTGTGGGGTGAGGAAGTTATCCGGGTCGCCGTTGTCACCGGCCCAGCCCATAAATAGCAGGTCATGCTCGCCGGCTTTAGCGCGGCGAATCAGCTCGCCCCATTCGATCACGCGAATCTCGGCCTTGATGCCGACCTTGGCCAGGTCCGCCTGCAGCAGCTGCGCGCCCAGGCTCGGGTTGGGGTTGAGCACGCTGCCGGTGGGGCGGGTCCAGATGGTGGTGCTGAAACCATCGGCCAGGCCGGCTGACTTGAGCAGTTCGCGGGCCTTCTGCGGGTCATGTGGGTAGCCGGGCAGTTCGCTGGCGTAGCTCCAGGTATTGGGCGGGTAGGGGCCATTGGCGGCTTCGGCGCTGCTCTCGAATACCGCTTTCAGGTAGCTGGCCTTATCGAAGGCCAGGTTGATCGCCTGGCGCACGGCTGGCTGGTCCAGCGGCGGGTGTTGGCTGTTGATGCCGACGAAGGCGGTCATAAAGGCAGCGGTGTGGGCGCTCTGCAGGGTGTTATCGCCGCTGATGGCCTGCACGTCCTGCGGTTTTGGCGATAAGGCGATATGGCACTCGCCGCGACGCAGCTTCTGCAGGCGCACGTTGGCGTCCGGCGTAATGGCGAACACCAGGTTGTCCACCGCAGGTTTGCCCGCGAAGTAACTCGGGTTGGCGCTGTAACGCACGCTGGCGTCCTTCTGGAAACGCTTGAAGATAAACGGCCCCGTGCCGATTGGCTGGCTGTTGAGCGCTTCCTGCGTGCCGGCGGCCAGCAGTTGCGCGGCGTACTCGGCGGAATAAATAGAGGCGAAGCCCATGCTCAGGGTGGCGAGGAAGGTCGCATCCGGGCGATTAAGGTTGAAGCGCAGGCTGTGCTCGCCGGTCTTGTCGATGTTCTTGATCAGGCTCGGCAGCTGCATCGATTGCGCATGGGGGTAACCACTGGGCGCGACCTTATGCCAGGGGTGGGCCGGATCGAGCATGCGCTGAAAGCTGAACAGCACGTCATCGGCATTCAGCGCGCGGCTGGGGCTGAAGTACTCGGTGCTGTGAAATTGCACGTCCGGGCGCAAGGTGAAGCTGTAGCTCAGGCCGTCCGGGCTGACCTCCCAGGCTTGCGCCAGGCTCGGCTGCAGGGTGCCGCTGGTTGCGTCGAAATCCACCAGGCGGTTCATCAGCACGTCGGCGGAGGCATTGGTGGTGGTCAGTGAGTTGTACTGCACCACGTCGAAGCCGTCTGGACTGGCTTCAGTGCAGACGCTGAGCGTACTGGCCTGCACCACGCCGGGCGCAAGAAGCGGGGCGAGCAGCAGGGGGAGGGCGGCGAGACGCATGGCAAACTCCTGAATAGCGGTGGGTGCGCTGGCGCAGCTCTTACCCTAGGCCATTAACTGGCGGCAGGGCAATCAGTCATGGCGACGAGCGGTCAATCTGCGCTATTGCCGTTGCTGGCAGGCCTGGGCACCGTAATCGCAGGTTGGCGTCTGCCGGGAAAAGTGCGTTTAACCTTGTTGTGCTGGGGTCTTTCTGGTATAAAGCAGCGCTCTTTTGTAGGGGCCCGGTTCTTGCGCTTTCAGGTACGGCCGGTAAGACCCTCGAGATACGCGGCGCTGCGCGCCAAGATTGAATAATTAGCGGCCAACCCATGCCGGGTTGGGCATGTGGTTTTAGAGGGCTGAGGCATGTCGAGAGTCTGTCAAGTTACCGGTAAGGGTCCGGTAACCGGGAATAACATTTCCCACGCAAACAACAAAACCCGTCGTCGTTTCCTGCCGAACCTGCAGCATCACCGCTTCTGGGTCGAGTCTGAGAACCGTTTCGTGCGTCTGCGCGTTTCTGCCAAAGGCATGCGTTGCATCGACAAGCGTGGTATTGACGTCGTTCTGTCCGAGCTGCGCGCTCGCGGCGAAAAGGTTTAAGGAGAAAGTCATGCGTGAATTGATCCGTTTGATCTCGAGTGCCGGTACTGGTCACTTCTACACTACCGACAAAAACAAGCGCACCACTCCGGACAAAATCGAAATTAAAAAATTCGATCCGGTTGTGCGTAAGCACGTGATCTACAAAGAAGGCAAGATCAAGTAATTGATCTGGCTCCTTGCCGAAAAAGCCCGCTTTTATAGCGGGCTTTTTCTTGCCTGCGATTTGGCCTGGTAAGCCTAGGTAAGGTGGCCGCCAGGGATGGCAGGCGATAAAAAGCCCGCGCAAGGCGGGCGAAGGGGTGACGTATGAATAGCGATCAGTTGCTGGCTTGCTCGAAGATCACATAGACCTTGCGGCAGGGCTCCAGGACTTCCCAGGTGCCGGAGAAGCCGGCCGGGATCACGAAACGGTCGCCCGCGCGCAGGGTCTTGGCGTTGCCGTCCTTGTCGCGCAGCACCGAGACGCCTTGCAGAATCTCGCAGTATTCGTGTTCGGTGTAGTTGATGGTCCAGTGGCCGATATCGCCTTCCCAGATCCCCGCATTGAATTGGCCGCACGGGCTGCCGTAGTGGTTACGCACACTTTGCGCGGGGTCGCCCTGGAGCACCTTTTCCGCCGCCGGGCGGTAGGGTTCGGGCGTGGTGGTGGCGGTGGCGAAGTCGACGATCTTTTCGATATTCATAAGCATGTCCGGTAGGGATTGAGCGCCTGTTAAGGCCAGGCTTGTTGTTGGTTGGGGTGGTGATTTCGGCAGTCTATGTTTAATAAAGCACACATAACAAGGCGGCTTTGCCAGTTTTTGTAAAAAATATTGGAAGTGTGCAGGCCTCTGGTTTAGTGTTGCCGGCAGGATTGGGCTTGTGTAAAGCCTTGCGAAATTTTTGACAGCGCGTGCGGCCAAGCTGCCGCGCTCTACTCGTGATAGAGGATGTACGAATGACTAGCCTGACTCGTGCCGACTGGGAGCAACGCGCCAAAGACCTGAAGATCGAAGGCCGCGCCTTTGTTCATGGCCAATACCGCGCCGCCGTCTCCGGCGCCACCTTCGAGTGCATCAGCCCGGTCGACGGTCGCTTGCTCGGTCTGGTGGCCAGCTGTGACCTGGCCGATGCCGAGTTGGCCGTAGCGGATGCCCGCGCCACCTTCGAGTCCGGTGTTTGGTCGCGCATGGCCCCGGCGCAGCGTAAGCGCGTAATGATCCGTTTCGCCGATCTGCTGGATCAGCACGCTGAAGAGTTGGCACTGCTGGAAACCCTCGATATGGGTAAGCCAATCAGCGACGCCCTGGGTGTCGACGTGCCCGGTGCCTCGCGGGCGATTCGCTGGAGCGGCGAAGCGGTCGACAAGATTTACGACGAAGTGGCAGCAACGCCACACGACGAGCTGGGTCTGGTGACCCGTGAGCCGGTCGGCGTGGTTGCCGCCATCGTGCCGTGGAACTTCCCGATGATCATGACCTGCTGGAAGCTCGGCCCGGCCCTGGCCACCGGCAACTCGGTGATCGTCAAACCCTCGGAAAAATCGCCGCTGACTGCCCTGCGCATAGCGCAGTTAGCGTTAGATGCCGGCATCCCTGCGGGTGTGCTCAACGTGCTGCCAGGTTACGGTCATACCGTCGGCAAGGCGCTGGCGCTGCATATGGATGTCGACACCCTGGTGTTCACCGGGTCGACCAAAATTGCCAAGCAGCTGATGATCTACGCTGGCGAATCGAACATGAAACGCGTCTGGCTGGAGGCGGGCGGCAAGAGCGCCAATATCGTCTTCGCCGACGCGCCGGACCTCAAGGCTGCGGCAGAGGCCGCAGCGGCAGCGATCTGCTTTAACCAGGGCGAGATGTGCACTGCCGGTTCGCGCTTGCTGGTCGAGCGCTCGATCAAGGAGCAATTTATGCCCATGGTGCTGGAAGCCATGCAGGGCTGGAAAGCCGGCCACGCCCTGGACCCGGACACCAAGGTCGGCGCACTGGTCGATGCTGGCCACTTGAATGCCGTGCTCGGTTATATCGACGCCGGCCACAAGGATCAGGCCAAGCTGCTCTGCGGCGGCAAGCGCACTCTGGAAGAGACCGGCGGCCAGTACGTTGAGCCGACCATCTTCGATGACGCGCACAACGCCATGCGCATCGCCCAGGAAGAGATCTTCGGCCCGGTGCTGACGGTAATTGCCTTCGACAGCACCGAAGAAGCCATCCAGATCGCCAACGACAGCATTTATGGCCTGGCTGCGGCGATCTGGACCAGCAACCTGTCCAAGGCGCACCTGGCAGCCAAGGCGCTGCGCGTCGGCAGCATGTGGGTCAACCAATATGACGGCGGCGATATGACCGCGCCGTTCGGCGGCTTCAAGCAGTCCGGCAACGGCCGCGACAAGTCGCTGCATGCTTTCGACAAGTACACCGAGATTAAGGCGACCTGGATCAAGCTGTAAGTCGCACTGGTGTAGGTCGGCCCAGGCAGGGCCTGCTATATGAGCCAAACCTGCGGCCGGGTTCCTGAATAGGAGCTCGGCCGTTGGTTTTTGCGCGGCTGGGCCGTGAGTGATTGGCTCCACGGGATGGGAGTTGAGCAGATGAAGTGGGCAACCTATTTCGCCGTCAGCGCGGCGGTGGTGATAGTCGGGCTGTCGCTGGGTGTGACCCTGCCGCTGGTGTCGTTTCGCCTCGAGGCCTGGGGTTATGGCCCCTTTGCCATTGGCGTGATGGCGGGTATGCCGGCCGTTGGCGTGTTGCTCGGCGCGCGGCTGACCGGGCACCTGGCCGGCTGGTTCGGTACGCCGCAGACCTTGCGGCTGTGCCTGTTGGCTAGCGCCGCGTCGGTGGCGCTGCTTAGCGTGATGCCGAGCTATCCGCTTTGGCTGCTGCTGCGTCTGCTGATTGGAGTCTCCTTGACTGTGGTGTTTGTACTCGGCGAAAGCTGGATCAATCAGCTGGTCGAAGACCGTCTGCGTGGCCGTCTGGTGGCGCTGTACGGCACCGGCTTTGCCTTGAGCCAGCTGTGTGGGCCGCTACTGCTGACCTTGATAGGCACCGAGAGCGATCATGGTTTCTGGTTCTCCGCCGCGCTGCTGGTGGGCGGTAGCCTGCTGCTGTTGGGCCGCGATGGCGCACCCAAGGTCGATGCGCAGAGTGCGTCTGGGCGTGGCGTCCTGGCGTTTTGCCGCACCTCGCCGGCGATTGCCTGGGCGGTGGTGCTGTTTGCTGCGTTCGAAGCCATGGTGCTGACCCTGCTGCCGGTGTACCTGGTGCGCGAAGGCTTTGCTCAGCAGCTGGCGTTGATCATGGTCAGTGCGGTGGTGGTCGGCGATGCCGCCTTGCAGCTGCCGATTGGCTGGATGGCCGACCGTGTGCCACGGCAGACGCTGTTCCGTTGCTGCGGGGTGGTACTGCTGCTGTCGAGCCTGAGCATTCCGTCATTGCTGCATACGCCGCTGATCTGGGTGGTGCTGGTGCTGTTCGGCGCTAGCGCAGGCGGCCTCTATACCCTGTCACTGATCCTGGTCGGCCAGCGTTACCGCGACGATGCACTGGTACGCGCCAACTCGCATATCGCCTTGCTCTGGGGCGCCGGTTGCCTGCTCGGGCCGCTGTCGACCGGCGCCGCCAGCCAGTGGGTCAGCGGCCATGCCTTGCCGATTCTGATGGCGGTTGGCGCGGCGGTGTTTGTCTGGCTGGCGTTTCAGCGCGGCGCGTTTAGCGAGGTGGCTAGCGCCAGGATGTGAGCATGGCGTCTGCCGCTGTTTCGGCGATCTGCTGTTCGCTAAGCAGCGCGGCCACGCATTCGCCGGCTCGGCGAATGGCCTGTTCAAGCTCAGGAGTGGGTTTGCCGGCGTAGTTGATGCGCAGGCAATTGCGGTATTTGCCGGCGGCGGAAAAGATGCTGCCGGGTGCGACCTGGATTTTGTGCGGTAGCAGCATGCGGTTCAGGCGTTGACTATCGAAGCCCACCGGCAGTTCAAGCCATAACATAAAGCCGCCTTGCGGCCTGCTGACCCGAGTGCTCGCCGGGAAGTACCGGCTGACCCAGTCGGTCATCATCTCCAGCCCGCGCGCGTACTGGCTGCGCATGCGCCGCAGATGCGGTTCGTAGTGGCCGTTCTCGATAAATTCGGCCAGTGCCAATTGCGGCAACTGTGCGGCCATGCCGGTGTTCATGTATTTCAGGTGCAGTACCTGTTGCAGGTAGCGACCTGGGGCAATCCAGCCAGCGCGCAGACCGGGCGCCAGGGTTTTGGAAAACGAGCTGCAGAACAGCACACGGCCGTCTTCGTCGTAGGATTTGATGCTGCGCGGGCGCGGATAGCTGTAGGCCAGTTCACCGTAGACATCGTCCTCGATGATCGCCACGTCATAGCGTTGCGCCAGTTCAAGCAGGCCGCGCTTGTTGGCCTCCGGCATGATGTAACCGAGCGGGTTGTTGCAGTTGGGTGTGAGCTGAATGGCCTTGATTGGCCACTGCTCAAGTGCCAGTTCGAGCGCTTCCAGGCTGATCCCGGTGATCGGGTCGGTGGGCAGCTCCAGGGCCTTCATGCCGAAGCCTTTGAGCGCCTGCATCACCCCGTGAAAGCTTGGCGAATCCACAGCGACAATATCGCCTGGTTCGCACACCGCGCGAATTGCCACCGCCAGCGCCTCGTGGCAGCCGGTGGTGGTGACGATATCGGCCACCGCGACCTTGCAGCCTGAATCGAGCATCAGCCGCGACAGCTGCTCGCGCAGGCCGGGGTCGCCATGTAGACAGCCATAACTCAGCTCTTTGAGCTCCTGGCGGCGACTCATACGCGACAAGGTGCGCAGCAGCGGCTTGAGGGTCGGGCTGCTGATATCCGGCATGCCGCGCCCCAGCTGCAGCACATCACCGCCGGGCGGCACGCTGATCAGTTCGAGCACCTGGTCCCACTGCGAGATATCGACAGGTCGCTGCGCGGCACGACTGATCATCGGCAGGGCGGGTTTTTCACGGGCCAGTGGGACGAAGTAACCGGACTTGGGCCGCGGTGTGGCCAGGCCCTGGTCTTCCAAGTGGCGATAGGCTTGCTGCACCGTACTCAGGCTGACGCCATGTTCCAGGCTCAGGGCGCGCACAGAGGGCAGGCGATCACCGGGGCGATACAGGCCCTGCTCAATGCGGGTGCCGATCAATTCGGCCAGATTGATATAGAGCGTCATAACAGTTGCCTCGCAATGACTCTGTGTAGTGCGCTAAGCCAGTACAGATCGATGAAAAATCCACCATTCAGAGCGTGTGCGCTGAAATCTGTATGGATTTAAAAGTACATTTTTGCATCTGTCATGTTTTTTCTGCCTCGCTCATCATGATCTCCCATCAGGCTTACGGGCAGGAGCAGGCGATGAACGGTTTAAGTGATGTCAGGCTGGCCATGAAGTCAGACGAGTTGCAGCAGGAGTCTGCTGGCGAGCATCTGTATGCTCAGGCAGGTGCAGTTAAGCCATCTGTACGCCGCTGGAACGCGTTCTGGTTGCGCCTAACGACTCGGCGGGCGCTGCTGAGGCTGACCGATGAACAGCTCAAGGATGTCGGCCTTGGCCGCGAGCAGGCCCGGCGTGAGGCGTTTCTGCCGTTCTGGAAACTGTGAGGGGCATGCGCGGCAGGCCTTTGCGGCCTGCTGCGTAGGGTGATCAGACCAGCTCTTTCATCCGATGCCAGAGCATGCCCAGCGCCAGCAGGGGCGAGCGTAGGTGTCTGCCGCCTGGGAAGGTCATATGTGGCACCTTGGCGAACAGGTCGAAGCCGCTGCTGGCCTGGCCAGCGATGGCCTCGGCGAGTAGCTTGCCGGCCAGGTGCGTGGCATTCACCCCATGGCCCGAGTAGGCCTGGGCGTAGTACACGTTGGGCTGTTCCTTGAGGCGGCCGATCTGCGGCAGGCGGTTGGCGCCGATGCCGATCATGCCGCCCCACTGGTAGTCGATCTTCACGTCTTTCAGGTGCGGGAAGACTTCCAGCATTTTCGGCCGCATGTAGCCGGCAATGTCCGCCGGATCGCGACCGGAATAGTGGCAAGCGCCGCCGAACAGCAAGCGGCGATCTGCCGAGAGGCGGTAGTAGTCGAGCGCTACGCGCTGGTCGCACAGGGCCATATTCTGCGGAATGATGGCTTTCGCTTCGGCTTTGGACAGCGGCTCAGTGGCGATCACATAGCTGCCGGCCGGCAGCACCTTGCCGCCCAGGTTGTTGTTCAGGCCATTCAGGTAGGCGTTGCAGCCGAGCACCAGGCTGGCGGCGCGCACCACGCCCTGAGCGGTGTGTACCTTGACCTCGCTGCCGTAGTCGATGCGCGTCACCGCCGAGTTCTCGAACAGCTGCACGCCGAGGCTCTGCGCCGCTGCAGCCTCGCCGAGGGCCAGGTTGAGCGGGTGCAGATGGCCGGAGCCCATGTCGATCATGCCGCCGACATAGCGGTTGGAACCGACCACTTCGTGCATCTGTTCCGGTTGCAGCAGGCGCATTTCGTGGCGATAGCCCAGCTGCTTGAGCTCGGCCATGTCCTCGGCGAAGCCTTCCAGGTGGCTGGGTTTGTTGGCCAGGTCGCAGTAGCCCCAGGTCAGGTCGCAGTCGATGTTGAACTGCTCGATGCGCTGGCGGACGATTTCCACCGCTTCCAGGCCCATCAATTTCAGCTCGCGTACGCCTTGCGCGCCAATCACCGATTCAAACTGCTCAACGCCATGGCCGACGCCGCGAATCAGCTGGCCACCGTTGCGCCCGCTGGCGCCCCAGCCGATTTTGTGCGCCTCCAGCAGCACCACTGAGAGGCCTTTGCGCGCCAGTTCGATGGCGGTGTTAAGGCCGGAGAAACCCCCGCCGACAATGCACACGTCCGCGCGTAACTCACCGCCCAGTGCGGGGTAGTCGAGTTGGCGATTGGCGCTGGCGGCGTAATAGGAATTGGCGTGCTGGCTGCTGTGAACCGGCTGGTGAACGCGGGCGTTCATGTGTGGAATCCTGATTATTGTGTTTGGAAAATTTTACGAAGCATAAGCGTGGGATTTGCCAAATGCCAAGAGGCAATCGCGCCTGAATTCATAGAATAAGCGGATTTTCGTCGGTT
Organism: Pseudomonas sp. C7.1; assembly: GCF_056312395.1. NCBI lineage: Bacteria > Pseudomonadati > Pseudomonadota > Gammaproteobacteria > Pseudomonadales > Pseudomonadaceae > Pseudomonas > Pseudomonas sp. C7.1. The sequence goes on from NZ_JBWDTL010000003.1 coordinate 4,031,997, forward strand.
GGGTCGCGCAGTTGCCGCGATTCAGCCTGCTGCGCGGTTACTATGCCGGCCTGTGTTTCAGGACCACGCCCATGAGTTGTACCAGCCGCAAGATCGACCAGCTGCGTTTGCAGATTCCCAGTTTTGCCTGCGTGCCGGGCTGTCATGATTGCTGCGGGCCGGTTACCGCGTCATCTGAGGAAATGTCGCGCCTGCCAGTGAAAAGCGCTGCCGAACACGACGCCGCCCTGGCCGAGTACAACTGCGTGCATCTCGGTCCGCAAGGCTGCACGGTGTATGACCAGCGCCCACTGATTTGCCGTCTGTTTGGCACCACGCCCAGCCTGCCCTGCCCGCGCGGCCAGGCGCCGGAGCAGATGATCGAGCCGGCGGTGGAGCAACGGGTACACCAGCTGATTGCTAGCACGCGCCAGGTGCTGGTGTAGGTTGGGTCGGGCCACGTTGGTTGAGCTTAGCGAAACCCAACAGGGAGTGCGTAGCGCTCCGCCCGACGATCTTGTTTATACCTCGTTGGGCTTCGTCGCAGGCTCCTCAACCCAACCTACTTGCTACGCGCCTCAACCCAACCTACGAGGTTGCCGTTAATCGGCAATCGGCAGGCTTAGGCTCTCTTTCACTTCTTCCATGACGATATAGCTCTTCGACTCGCGCACATGCGGCAGCTTGAGCAGGATGTCGCCGAGCAGCTTGCGGTAGCTGGCCATTTCGTTGATCCGCGCCTTCACCAGGTAGTCAAAGTCGCCGGACACCAGGTGGCATTCGAGTACGTGCGGTAGCTTGAGCACCGCGCGGCGGAACTCCTCGAAGGTGTCGCCGGACTTGTAATCCAGGCTGATCTCGACAAACACCAGCAGGCTGGCCTTGAGGTGCTGCGGGTTGAGCCGGGCGTGGTAACCCATGATGATCCCTTCGCGCTCCAGGCGGCGTACGCGTTCGGTACAGGGCGTGGTGGACAGGCCGACTCGCTCGCCCAGTTCGGTAAAGCTGATGCGTCCGTCCTCCTGCAGGATGCGCAGGATATTGCGGTCGATCTTGTCCAGCTCGCGGCGGCTTTGATGCTGGGTGCGCATGGTGGATACCCCTCTACAGAAGGCGATATTGCCAAGAATTATCGCCAAATATAGCTATTTATATAGTGAAAAGCACTGCTGATCTCTTCCTATACTGCGTTCAATTGTGATCTCAGGAATTATCCGTCGCGCATTGTCGCGGCGAGGAGAGCGGCATGCGGGTTCTGGTTCTCGGTAGCGGTGTAATTGGTACGGCCAGTGCGTATTACCTGGCGCGTCAGGGTTTTGAAGTGGTGGTGGTTGACCGGCAGAATGCCCCGGCCATGGAAACCAGCTTCGCCAACGCCGGCCAGGTCTCTCCTGGCTACGCCTCGCCTTGGGCGGCGCCGGGCGTGCCGTTGAAAGCCATCAAATGGCTGCTGCAAAAGCACGCGCCGCTGGCGATCAAGGCCACTGCCGATATCGACCAATACCTGTGGATGGCGCAGATGCTGCGCAACTGCACCGCCAGCTGTTACGCGGTGAACAAGGAGCGCATGGTGCGCCTGTCCGAATACAGCCGCGACTGCCTTGATGAACTGCGCGCCGAGACCGGCATCGCCTATGAAGGCCGTAGCCTGGGCACTACCCAGTTGTTCCGCACCCAGGCGCAACTGGACAACGCGGCGAAGGATATCGCCGTGCTGCAGCAATCCGGTGTGCCTTATGAAGTGCTCGACCGCGCCGGCATTGCCCGCGTTGAGCCGGCCCTGGCAGCCGTCACCGACAAGCTGGCCGGCGCGCTGCGTCTGCCGAATGACCAGACCGGTGATTGCCAGCTGTTCACCACCAAGCTGGCCGAGATGGCCAAGGCGCTGGGCGTGGAGTTCCGCTTCGGTCAGGAGATTCAACGTATCGACGCCGTGGGTGATCGGGTCAATGGCGTGTGGGTCGATGGCAAGCTGGAAACCGCCGACCGCTACGTGCTGGCGCTCGGCAGCTTCAGCCCGCAACTGCTCAAGCCGCTGGGCATCAAGGCGCCGGTGTATCCGCTCAAAGGTTACTCACTGACCGTACCCATCACCAATGTGGCGATGGCGCCGACCTCGACCATTCTCGATGAAACCTACAAGGTGGCGATTACCCGTTTTGACAACCGCATTCGTGTGGGCGGCATGGCGGAAATCGCCGGCTTCGACCTCAGCCTCAACCCGCGTCGCCGCGCCACCCTGGAAATGATCACCGCCGATCTCTACCCACAAGGCGGTGATCTGAGCCAGGCTGAATTCTGGACCGGCCTGCGTCCGGCCACCCCAGACGGCACGCCGATTGTCGGCGCCACGCGCTTGCGCAATTTGTTCCTCAACACCGGCCACGGCACACTGGGCTGGACCATGGCCTGCGGCTCCGGCCGCCTGCTTGCCGATCTGATGGCGAAAAAGCGTCCGCAGATCAGTGCCGAAGGCCTGGATATTTCCCGTTACAGCCGTTCCCAGGAGAGTCATAAGCATGTCAGTACAGCGCCTGCACACTGAAAGTCGTTACAGCGAAATCGTTATCCATAACGGCACGGTCTACCTGGCTGGGCAACTGGCGGACGACTACAGCGGCGATATCGTGCAGCAAACCCGCGAAACCCTAGCCAACACCGACCGCATGCTGGCCGAAGCCGGCAGCGACAAGTCGAAGATCCTCTCCGTGACCATCTACCTGAAGGACATGGAGCGCGATTACGCCGGCCTCAATCAGGTCTGGGATGCCTGGGTTGCGCCGGGTGCTGCGCCCGCGCGGGCCTGTGTCGAGGCGAAGATGTACAAGCCTGAAGTGCTGGTGGAAATGATGATCGTCGCAGCTTTATAAAGCTGCCCATCCCGTTTGCGATAAGTGTTTGCCCGGCCATCACACCGGGCTTTTTTAACGCTGAAAACTGCTGATAGCCGAGAACGTCATGCGTCCTGCCCGTGCCCTGATCGACCTCAACGCCCTGCGTCACAACTACCAACTGGCCCGTGACGTCAGCGGTGCGCGCGCCCTGGCGGTGATCAAGGCGGACGCCTACGGCCATGGTGCTGTGCGATGTGCCCAAGCGCTGCAGGAGCAGGCCGATGGGTTTGCCGTGGCCTGTATTGAGGAGGCGCTGCAACTGCGCGAGGCCGGTATTCGTCGGCCGATTCTGTTGCTGGAAGGGTTTTTCGAAGCTGACGAATTGCCGCTGATCGAGCGGCACGACCTGTGGTGCGTGGTGCATTCGCTATGGCAGCTGGAAGCGATTGAGCGCAGCACTGTGCGTCGCCCGCTGACGGTCTGGTTGAAGATGGACAGCGGCATGCACCGTGTCGGTCTGCATCCGAGCGACTATCAGGCGGCCTATCAGCGTCTGCTGGCCAGCGGCAAGGTGGCGAAGATTGTGCTGATGAGCCACTTCGCCCGCGCCGATGAGCTGGATTGTTCGCGCAGCGATGAGCAATTGGCGGTGTTCCAGCAGGCGCGCCAGGGCATTGTTGCCGAGGTCAGCTTGCGCAATTCACCAGCCGTGCTCGGTTGGCCAAACGTTCCGAGCGACTGGGTGCGCCCCGGCATCATGCTCTACGGTGCCACCCCATTCGAAAAGGCGCAGGCCGTGGCCGCGCGCTTGCAGCCGGTGATGACCCTGGAATCGAAGATCATCAGCGTGCGCGAGCTGCCGGCCGGCGAGCCGGTGGGTTATGGCGCGCGCTTTGTCAGCGAACGGCCGACCCGCGTCGGTGTGGTAGCCATGGGCTATGCCGATGGCTACCCGCGCCATGCCCCGACCGGCACACCGGTGGTGGTGGACGGCCAGCTGACCCGCCTGATCGGCCGTGTGTCGATGGACATGCTCACCGTCGACCTGACCGATCTGCCACAAGCGGGCCTGGGCAGCCGGGTCGAACTCTGGGGCAAACAGGTGCTGGCCAGCGATGTGGCCGCTCAGGCTGGCAGCATTCCCTACCAGTTATTCTGCAACCTGCGAAGGGTGCCGCTCCTCTATCTCGGGCACTAACAGCCGCGCTGGTAGACGAGTTTGAACGCGAGTGTTGTAAATTCCGAACGCTATGCCATGATACGGCGACTTTTCCGCATCACTCCCAAGGGGGACTCCAGCATTGGACGTCGGTGTACGCCTGCAATCCATTCGCAAACTCAAAGGCCTTTCCCAGCGTGAACTCGCCAAACGGGCGGGCGTCACCAACAGCACCATTTCGATGATCGAGAAGAACAGCGTAAGCCCTTCGATCAGCTCGTTGAAAAAGGTGTTAGCGGGTATCCCCATGTCGCTGGTGGAGTTCTTCTCCCTGGATGTGGAGCAGGATAGCCAGGCCCAGGTGGTCTATCGCGCTGCCGAGCTCACCGATATCTGTAGCGGGACCATCACCATGAAGCTGGTGGGTAAGGCGCATCCGAGCCGAGCCATTGCCTTCCTCGATGAAACCTACCCTTGCGGCACCGATACCGGCGATGAGATGTACGCCCACGAAGGTGAAGAGGCCGGCATGCTGGTTGAAGGCAAGCTGGAACTGACCGTGGGAGAGGAGGTGTTTATCCTCGAACCGGGCGACAGCTACTATTTCGAGAGCAGCAAGCCGCATCGTTTCCGTAATCCGTTCGAGCAGCCAGCGCGGTTGATTAGTGCCACCACGCCGGCGAACTTCTAAGAACCTGTCACGACCTGCTGCGCGTCGGCTAAACGGCGTTGAAAACGACCTCGGAATGCTCATTTACAACACGTAAACTCCGCTTCCTCGGCCGTTTTCGCCACCGTTTATCTCTAGCTCGCAAGGTTGTGAAAGGTTCTTAATAACCCTGCGACAATATGGGTTGTTTCGGCGGCAGCAGCTTGTCGTTATACTGGCGCCCGCTCGCGAAACCGTGGCCGCGGGCGTGACTAGCCACGAAGAGGGTGTACCGTGAACCTGATTAAAAAGCTCCTGGTAGCACCGGCTACCGTATTGGCCCTGTGGGCAGTGACTGCTCAGGCCACGACCGATGATGCCATTGCCGAGCGACTGAAGCCGGTCGGCCAAGTCTGTGTGATGGGTGAAGAGTGCAAAGGCGTGGGCGCGGTGGCAGTTGCTGCTGGCGGCGCTGCGCGAACTGCTGATGACATCATCGCCAAGCACTGCGGTGCCTGCCACACCCCAGGTATCCTGGGTGCGCCAAAAATTGGCGACACCGCAGCCTGGAAGGCGCGTGCTGATAAAGAAGGCGGTGTCGACGGTATTCTGCAAACCGCGATTGCCGGCATCAACGCCATGCCGCCGAAAGGCACCTGCGCCGATTGCTCGGATGACGAGCTGCGTGAAGCAATCGTCAAGATGTCCGGTCTGTAAGCATTCGCTGAAAGCTGTAGAAAAAGCCGCCTGCAAAGGCGGCTTTTTCGTTTTGGCTCGGCATTGCGGCGATAATGGGCGATAGCCCCGTTCCCGCTGCCAGGAGAAAACCCGATGCCTAAGACGTGTTCCATCGAGCAGGCGGTCGACCACGTCCTCAGTGCCATTGAGGGGCCCATTCGCCTTGGCTTGCCCCTGGGCCTGGGCAAGCCCAATCAGTGGGTTAACGCACTCTACGCGCGGATCAAGCAACTGCCGCAGCGCCAGCTGATCATCTATACCGCGCTATGCCTGGGCCGTCCACGGGCTGCTGCGGGTTTGCCGCGACGCCTGCTTGAGCCGTTTGTCGAGCGCATCTATGGCGATTATCCCGAGCTGGATTTTCTCGCTGACTTGCAGCGCGATACCTTGCCGGCCAACGTGCGCATTGAACAGTTCTTTCTGCAGCCGGGCAGCCTGCTCAACAGCGCGACGACGCAGCAGAATTACATCAGCAGCAATTACAGTCATGTTGCCCGTGATCTGAATGACAAGGGCCTGAATCTACTCGCCCAGCTGGTCGCCCAGGACCCGCAGCGCCCGGAGCATTTCAGCCTCAGCTGCAACCCGGATATCACCCTGGATCTGCTGCCCCTGCTGGAGCAGCGTCGCGCCGCCGGCGAAACCATTTTGTGCCTAGCCCAGGTACACACTGCGTTGCCCTATATGGCAGGCACCGCCGAAGTGCCGCGCGCTAGCTTCGACCTGCAGCTGCTGGAAGAAGACCGCAGCACGTTGTTTTCCACACCGAATATGCCGGTCACCCTGCAAGATCATTGCATCGGCCTGCATGCCAGCGCCCTGGTGCGCGACGGCGGCACCCTGCAGATCGGCATCGGCGCCATGGGTGATGCGCTGACCGCAGCCTTGCTCGCGCGTCAGGCGGATAACGCCGCCTACCGGGGCGCATTGGATGAACTGCACTGCACCGCCCACTGGGCAGCCGAAATCGACAGAGAGGGTGGTTTACAGCCGTTTGCCGAGGGGCTGTATGGCTGCAGTGAAATGTTCGTCAATGGCCTGCTGGTCTTGGCCGACGCAGGCATCGTGCGGCGCCCGGTATACCCCGAATTAGCGGTGCAGCAGTTGGCCTCTGGCGGCGCGTTGGATGATCAGGGCATACCGCGCAGCGTACAGGCCCTGCTCGATGCGGGACTCGCGCCGCAACTGGATGCTCAGGCGCTGCAAGGGCTGCAGGCCAGCGGGTTACTGAGCGAGGCCATTCGCTGGGCCGAGGGCGGCCTGCTATTGCCCGACGGGCAACGAGTGTTGAGCGACCTGCGCGATGCGAACACCCAGCAGCTATTGCAGCAGCACCTGGGGCCGGCGCGAGGCGGCGTGGTGGTACACGGCGGCTTCTTTCTCGGGCCGCAAGCCTTTTACCAGCGCCTGGGCGAATTGAGCGCGGCGCAGTTGGATCGCTTTGCCATGACCGGCATCTGTTTTATCAATGAACTGCATCACCAGGAAGCGCTCAAGCGTTTGCAGCGCCGCGACGCACGCTTTATCAACACGGCATTCACCGTGACCCTGCTCGGTGCTGGGGTGGCCGACCAGTTGGAGGACGGCCGGGTACTTAGTGGCGTGGGTGGGCAGTACAACTTTGTTGCCCAGGGCCATGCCTTGCAGGGCGCGCGCTCGATTCTGCTGTTGCGCAGCTGGCGCCAGGCGGGCACGCAGGTCAGCTCGAATATTGTCTGGGATTATGGTCATGCCACCATTCCACGGCACCTGCGCGATATGGTGGTGACCGAGTACGGCATCGCCGATCTGCGCGGCAAAACCGACTCCCAGGTGATAGAGGCGCTGCTCAATGTCAGCGACTCGCGCTTTCAGCCGGGCCTGATCGAAGAGGCGCAACGGGCCGGAAAGCTGCCCAAGGATTTTCGTCTCGATGCGCGCTTCGCCGACAACCGCCCCGAGCGTCTGCAGGCCGTGCAAAGCGCTCATCCGGCATTGTTCGCCGAGTATCCATTGGGCTGCGACTTTGATAGCGAGGAGCGTGATCTGTTGCGCGCGCTGAATTGGCTGAAGGCCAGGCTGAGAGTTGCCTCTGCCCTGGAATTGGCCGCTGCAGTGTTACGCGCGCCAGCGCCCGGTGAGTACCACGCGCATCTGCAGCGCATGGCGCTGACGCAGCCGACTGGGTTGCGTCAGCGTGTGCAGCGGCGCCTCTTGCTGGCCGGTTTGCGGGCCAGTAGTTGAGACGCAGCTGTGAGTTAGTGGGAGTATTAGCATAGCCCGGAGAGTCGGCCGGAAGATGGCGGATATAGCCGGGTGATGGCGGCGGGCCAAGTATGGCGCGGGGTTGCGGGCGGCAGGCGGTGGGTGGCGGGCCGGAACAGTGCCAAAACTGAAAAACTGCCATTTGGGCGGATTTCGCGGCGGTTATGGCACAGCTCCATGCGGCGCATCAAATCAGCCAGCCGCCTGCCCAAACCGCGCGGCCGACAATGTGCAGCTCGGCCAGGCGATCCTTGGGCACGGTCATAGGCTGGTATTCCTTGTTGTGGCTGATGATCAGCACCGAGCCATCAAACTGGCGCTGTAAGCGCTTGGCATACAGGTGCTCATCAAGCATCACTACATAAACACCCTCACCCTCAAGGGTGTTGCGGCTTTGGTCGATCATGACCGTGTCGCCGTCATCCAGCAGCCCGGTCATTGAGTCGCCATCAACGCGCAGGCACGCCAGGTCAGTAGGTGTCAGGCCCTTCTTGCGCAGGCTGTAGCGGGTGAATGACAGCTGTACCAGAACGCGGGAGCGCTCATTCCATGCGCCGCTGCCTGCACTGCAGCGAGCATCGTAGAGAGGCACATAGGCATAGGCGTCATCCTTATCTATTGGTGCTTCAGCCTCCTGAGGCTTCAAAAACATTTGACCTTGCCCTGTCGCAATCCAGTCAAGAGATATGCCTTTGCCTGAAGCCAGCAGTGCAACCGAGCCGAAGGCCGGCATCCCGTCGCCAGATATCCAACGTTGCAAGGACGAGAGTGCGACCTGTGCCGTAGCGGCAGCCTGTTTTCGAGACTCATAGAAGTCCGCCACTGCCGCTATACGAGTTTCAATTCCCGTATTCGGAAAAGAAACTTCCTCATCAGCTGCTTTCTTTTGTTTCTTTTCTTCGTAACCCATTGATTTTAAAGACTCAAAGACCGTATCCGGGTTGATCAATCCGTTTTTGGGAATAGAAACTCCCAAAAACGGTTTGCATAGTCTCGTTTTCGGGTTATGTTTATGCCGTAGGTAACGTTAAACACCGCAAAAAACCACCCTGCCAGGTGGTTGCAATGGACGCTAAGCATGAACACAGCCGATATCCCACTTGACCCAAGCCTTCGCTGGGAATGGATCAAGTACCAGCTCCGCACCAACGGTACGTCACTGGCCAAGCTCGCCCGAAAACTGCGCGTTTCAGGCCCTGCCGTGAAGAACGTAAAGCGTACCGCCTACCCGCGCATGGAACGGGCTATTGCCGAAGCCCTTGCCCTTGAGGTCGAGAAGCTCTGGCCAGAGCGCTGGAATGCCGATGGCACCCCGAATCGCATGCGGCCCAAGCGCCCAGAAGCTATGCCAGCGCGTATGCAAAAGCATAACCCAGCTTGTGACCTTGGGCACCGTAAAACCGGCACGGAGGCCTAGACATGCGTCACGGAAAAGACGACCGCACCCTAGACATCTTCGAAGTACCCCGCGCGGTTTTGACCGTGCCGGGCTGTGGCAACTATGCAGCCCAGGTGAGCGAGCTGGTCAGTGAAATGCTGAAAGGCTCCGAACTAGACCGCTATGAGATTGCCGCCCGCATGTCGCGCCTGAGTGGCGATGACGTGAGCAAGAACATGCTCGACGCCTGGGCCAGCCCGGCCCGCATTGACCACAACCTGCCCTTCTACAGAGCGACGCTGCTGGAAGAGGTATGCGCCAGCCACCTACTGACTGACTGGCTGGTGGCACTGCGCGGTGGCCGGGTTGCTTATGGGCGTGATGCTCTGCTGGCTGAACTGGGCCGCCTGGAGCGTACCCGTGATGAGTCAGCGCGCCAGGCGCGGGAACTCAAGCGATTGATGGGAGAGCAGCAATGAGCGAAGAACCTGTAATCACCCGCGCCAAGATGCTTGCAGAGAGCGAGCGGCGTCATGCCGAGCAAATGCAGCGCCTGATTCAACGCTCAAGAAAAGCACTGAAAAGAGCGGGGTTTGATGGGTGGGAGGCTGTGGTGAATCCACTACAGGCAATGCTTGCGTTGGGCATGGTAGAACGCTGGGACTCGACTCGTTTTCTGGATGAAGCAAAGGCGCTGGGGACTGCCGTCGCGCCGGATATGAGCTTTGACGAGACCGTTCGCGCGGCGTGGGAGGCGGCGGGCCAGACATTTGGCACCGCCAGCCTGTTGTGTGGCCTGATCGCTGCTTATAACTCTGCTGATAAGGGTAGTGACCATGCGTAAGTGGTTCACCGCCCAGGAGCTGGCTGGCTTGCCGGGCATGCCGAGTACGGATCGCGGCTGCAAGCTCATGGCTGCTCGGATGTCATGGTCCTCGCGTCGGCGTAATGGCTCTAAAGCCCGTGAGTACCCAGTGCGCGTGCTTCCAAGTGAAACACAACAGGCGCTTTTTCAGCCCTCCGTTCGTAAAGAGAAAAGCTCGGTAGCTACCGAAATCGCAAGCCGTATTCGCTGCCTAGAGCTGCTCATACAAAGCATGGGCAAAGAACTGGGCGAACTTAAGCGCGAAGTGCTGAGGGGGGACCATGCATAAGTGGTTCACCGCCCAGGAACTTGTCGGCTTGCCGGGCATGCCGGGCACTGTTCAAGGCCTACGTTTAGCAGCTGCGCGTGAAGGCTGGGAAGGTCAGCGCCGCCTTGGTTCCAAGGCCGTCGAGTACTCCTTCGCCGTGTTACCTGCCGAGACTCAGGCCGGCTTATTGGCTCGCCTGGTGCAGCAGGAACAACCGCAGGCTGCCGTTCCTGCCGTTGTGCATACGCTCAATATTCCAAAGCGTGATGCTGTTTCAGCGTCACGCTTAAACGATGATCAACGCGATGTGATGGGTGCGCGGGTGTCGATCATTCGCGAACTTGAGCGCATGAGCCAGATGGTCAGCCAGCAACGGGCCATCATGACCCTGGTCGGCCTGGCCCGTGATGGGCAGCTTAGCCCCTACCTGGCTGAGCGTGTTGAGCGTGCCAACGACCGCAAGAACCCTGACCGCAGCCTCAGTGAGCGCACCCTCAAGCGCTGGCTAGCGGACTTTCGCAAGCATGGCGAGATTGCTCTGGCACCGGCCCGGCGCAAGCCAGATATGAGCATGCCGACCTGGGCCCCAGCTTTCCTCAAACACTACCAGCGTCCACAAAAGCCCAGTGCCGAAGCTGCCTATGCCGCGTTTAGCGCTGAGAATCCAGGCTGCCCGAGCATTCATGCGGTGCGGCGGTTTCTGGCCAAGCTTAGCCCCGAGGCTCGCGAAGCCGGCCGCATGAGCCCGCAGGAGTTGAAGTCGCTCCAGGCATTCCACCGCCTGGGCAGCGACCACCTGTGGCCGAATGATGTATGGGTGGCGGACGGCCATAAGTTCGACGCCGAGGTCATTGACCCGAGAACCGGCAAAGCCTTCCGGCCAGAGATCACCACCTGCCTGGACTGGCGCACCCGCCGCGTCGTGGGCTACGCCATCAACCTGGCCGAGTCGGCGCTGGCCACGCTGGACATGCTGTGCAGCGGCATTGCCCGTTGCGGCATGTTCCGCGAGTTCTACGTGGACAACGGGTCGGGCTTCGACAACGCCCAGGTGCGTGAGGTGATTGACCGCCTGGGTGGTGGCATGACCAACGCACTGCCCTACAACAGCCAAGCCCGTGGCGTTATCGAGCGCTCGCACAGAACCATCCTGGTGCGCCTGGCGAAAGAATTCGACAGCTATATCGGTGCTGATATGGACAAGCAGGCGGGTACTCGCGTGCACCGCATCAGCCGCAAGGCACTCAAGGCCGGTGAGCAGCCGAAAGAAATCCCCACCCTGTTCGAGTTCTGGCCGCGCCTGGCTGCCGCCCTGGATGCCTACAACGACCATCCACACCGTGGCCTGCCGAAAACCCGCGACCCGCAGACCGGAAGGGTGCGCCACCAAACGCCGAACGAAGCCTGGGCCGCAGCCGTGATGGAAGGTTTCGAGCCGCTGACAGCATCGCTTGACCTGGTGACCTCGCTGACGCGGCCGCAAGAAGTGCGGTTTGTTGACCGAGGCCAGGTGCGCATTAACGGCGGCATCTACTTTCTCCAGGATCTGGTGGCCCTGCATGGCGAGCAAGTACGCGTTGCTTGGGATTACCGCGATGCCAAGCAAGTGGGCATTTTCAGCCTGGACGGCGAACACATTGGTGAGGCCGTACTCAACGGCAATGTGCGCCCCGTGTTCACCAAGCTTGAGCGTAAACAGGACACACGCATCAAGGGCCAACTGGCACGACTGGGCACCAAGGGCGAAACGCTCACCGGCAAAGAGGTCGAGGTGCGCGTGATTGAGCGGCCTACCTCCGATGACGGGATTTACCAGCAGCGCCTAGTCGAGGCCAAGGAATACACCGCCCGACTGGGGCAGGCCGAGCCGGAGTTCGTGATTCCCGGCGACTCCATGGCCCGCTACCGCCTCTGGGAAGAACTCGACGGACGCCAGGCCACTGGCGGCGAACTGACCGACGACGAAGCGCGTTGGCACGCCAACTACCCCAAGCACCAAGACTTCAAATCCATTCAACGCATGTATGAATTCGCGGACGAACAGGCCCGCGCTTGACCAAGGGAGCTACAACAATGAGTGTTTCTAAAATCGTACCTTTGACCAATGTGGGCCTGCTGGCCAGCGCCATCGAGCGCGCCATGTTGCGTCCGCAGGGCTTGCCAGGCTTGATCGTGATGTATGCGGCCAGCGGCCTTGGTAAGTCGGTGGCTGCCACCTGGGCGGCGAACCAACACCGCGCGTACTACGTTGAGTGCCGCGACACCTGGACGAAAAAGGCCTTTCTGCTGGCCATCCTTCGCGACATGGGCATCCTGCCAGGACGCACCCTGAGCGAGATGGTTGACCAGATCGCCGAGCAACTCAGCCGCAGCGGTCGCCCGCTGATTGTTGATGACGTGCAGTACCTGCTGGACAAGGCCGCCGCCAACGTCCTGACCGACCTCTATAACGCCAGCCAGGGCACCATCGTGCTGATCGGTGAAGAGCGCGTGCCCGCCAGCCTGGCCAAGCTGGAGCGCCTGCATAACCGCGTGCTGGAGTGGGTACCAGCCCAACCTGCCACGACAGTGGATGTGCAACAACTGGCCCGCGTTAGTTACCCGAAAGTGAGCATGGCTGACGATTTGTTGGCCGACCTGCACCGCGAGGTCAAAGGCTGCCTGCGCCGCGTGGCGGTCAACCTGTACCGCGTCCACAGCGAAGCCCAGGCGCTGGGTCTGAACAGCATGGACTTGGCCACCTGGGCTAAGCGTGGCTGGTACAACGGTCAGCCGCCACGGAGGGGGGTGTAATGGCGACAGGACGCAAGCCCGCTGACCTGCAAATGCTGGGCGGCAAAAGCAACCGCCAGCGCATTTGGGAAGCCCTGCGCGAGTGCCGTGACGGTGCCAGCGTGTACAGCCTGGCCCGAGCAGCAAAGGTTGAAGACGACACCGTGCTGACCTTCCTGCGTTGCCTGATTGCTGGTGGCTACGTGCTGAAGAACGGCAAAACTTACGCTGCTGCGACCTACACCTTGCAAAAGGACGTAGGAGCCGAAGCACCGAAGCTCAACCGCGACGGCACGCTCAACACTCAAGGGCGCGGGGTCGAGGCCATGTGGCGCAGCCTACGCATCCTGCGTGAAGTGGACGCCCGCGACCTGGTGCAGAGCACCCTTGCCTGCGGCGAGGCCGTGAGCCTGAACACGGCCAGGTCTTACCTGCAATGGCTGCATAAAGCCGAGTACCTGGTGCTGGTTGTGGTCGGTAAGCCCGGCACTCCTGCGACCATGGCGCGCTACCGCCTGGCCCATGGTGCAGACACCGGCCCACGACCGCCGATGATCCAGCGCGTTGGTCAGGTGTTCGATCCCAACCTGGGTGAAGTGGTTTATCGCCAGCCAGCCGAGGTGGACGAATGAACGCCGTCCGCCTTGAAGCCTGGGGCGAGCAGCCCCCGCTGTTTGTGCAACTGCTGGGGGCCGAGGTGGCCCGCAGCAACATGACCAAAACCGGTCAGCGCATCGGCATGAGCCGCACCGCTGTAAGCCTGGTGCTCGCCAACCGCTACCCATCACCCAGCACGGCTGGCGTTGAACGCCGCGTAATGGATGTGCTGGGCCGTTTGGACTGCGTGGCCCTGGGCGAGGTTGTCACCAGCGCGCAGTGCCAAAGCTACCGCGAAAAAGCAGCGCCAACCCACAACCCCAGCGCGATGCAGCACTGGCGCGCCTGCCAGTTCTGCGCAAACAACCCCACCTGCACCGCCCAGGAGAACGCCCATGCACGCATCCACTGAACGGCCGTTGAAAGTGCTTACCAAGGACCACCGCGCCCAGGTCGCCAACTTCAACCAAGCCTGCCGCGAATTACAGCGCCAGGGCGTACGCCTGCACCGCATTGACCTGCAGGGCAACCGCCTGGAAATCGACCACGAAGCCGGCCGCCGTCTGGTGAGCCAGCGCCAGGTGCTTGGGCTCACACGCCGCGCAACGGCGGGCAGCACCGCCTTCACCGCGCTGTTTCAGGGCGTATTTCTGGAATGGCGCGAACCCATTAGCTACCGCGACAACCTGAACACCGCCGCCCCGGCTGGCATCGACCTGACTTTTCACTGAGGACAATTACATGCAAGCACAACAAATTCAGATCCCCGAAGGCTGGGTGCGCAACGCCGTAGGCGGCTTGGTGCACGAAACCGAGATCCGAGAGCAGGACAAGCTGCGCGATGGAGTTGTGACCGAAATCGCCACCATGGCAGTGACCCTTAGCGCCGCACTCAAGGTGCTGAAAGCCAAAGCCCTGGCTGATATTGATGACCTCATCAGCATCGCGGGCGAGAAGTACGACATGAAGCTTGGCGGGCCGAAGGGCAACGTCACGCTCACGAGCTTTGATGGCAGCTACAGGGTGCAACGGGTCTCCGCAGACCGCATCACCTACACAGAGGAAATGGAGGTCGCCAAGGCCAAGGTATTCGAGTGCATCCGCTCCTGGAGCGATGAATCGAACAAGCACCTGGTCACCATCGCTACCAATGCATTTCGCCTCAATCGCCAGGGCGAAATCAGCGTTTCCCGCGTTGCCGAAATGATGCGGATAGAGATCGATGACCCCGAGTGGAAAAAGGCCATGGAGGCGGTCAAGGACAGCCTGGCCGTATCTGGCAAAGCGATCTATGTCCGAGTGCAGGAGCGCCAGAAAGACGGGGCTTACAAGACGGTCAGCCTTGATATTGCGGGGGTGTGAGATGGGACTTCTGACGAAAATGACCTGGCCGAGCACCTCTTTGCTCAATCTGCTTGATGACGCTGAAAAAAGCGAGGCGGATGTCTTCGACGTAGTGCACCTGGAGTTGAACAGCGGTAGCGATTACCTAGTGACGGTTATCACTGGCCCGAAGGCTGAGAAAGCGGCCGAATTGCTTGAGCGCCTGCGTTCCGAGGAGGACTAAACATGAGCTTGGAATACATCCGCACCAACTACCACGTCGCGGCCAAAAAAGGCGGCCGGGTCAATGCCTACGGCAAGCCTGGAACGATTACCGGCGCCAGCGGCTCGCACTTGCTGATCAAGCTGGACGGTGAGAAGCACAGCAACCCGTACCACCCACGTGATGGTATCGAATACCTGGATCAAGCCGTCGAGCCTAAGCCCAGTACCGCCAAAGTCATCGCCTATTGCTTCGCCTCCGGGCACATCCAGTTCGGCTCGTCTGTGCCCGATGGAGCCATCGGAATCGCCACGGGCACAGACCAAAAGGTCCGCGACACCATCGAGGTCACGGCGCGCTTATCTCGTCACGACAACGAAACGCTGTTCGTGCCTGGTGTCCCTGAGGCAGCGAGTCAGCGTGAAGGGATGACCGCTCTTGCTCGCTACATCCAGTACCTGGGCGAACGCAATGGGCCGGGTTTCCGGGCGCTGGGGGCTTGAATGCAGCGCTACAACGAAACTCACAACCATCCACTGCCGGAGCGTTCCGCGCATCTGGAAAACGAGGCACTGCGCATTGAACAGGCCACCGAGGCGTTTCTGGCCAAGGGCGGAAAGATCGAGCAGATCGGCTACCAGATGAGCGATGCGCCAGCGGTATTCGTCATCAACGCCGAGAAGACGCCTGTCTACGCCCACCTGTTCCAGGCGGCACCAGCATCAACGGCACCTGCAACGGTTGAGCCTGCTAAGCCGCAGCCTGAACCAGCACCAGATACGGCCAGCGACCTAGAAACCAAGCAGGCCGCGCAGATCATGGCGCGCGCCGCCCTGGGCGAACCGCCGAAGTGGATCGCCAAGCAGCTGCACATGACCGAAAAGACCGTGCGCCAAAGGGCTCGCGATTATCACATCAGCTTCAAACACCAACGCTAGGAGGCCGACGCCATGGCTCAACACACCATCACCATCAACGACCTGGACGGTGGGATCTCCATCCGCCACGAAGGCAGCGGCGAAGAAACTGCCGCTGCGCTGCTCGCCAAAGGCCTGGTCGAGGTCGCCCAAGGAATATTGAACAAGGCAGCCAAGCGGCCGTGCCAGTGCCCGAAGTGCCAGGCCAAGCGCAATGCAACTACCACCGAACCCAAACCAACCCTGCACTAAGCGAGGAATCACCATGCAACTGACGCAAAAAGACCTGATCGACACCATCACCCAGGAAGTGGGTGTAAGCGGTACGCCGATCAATAAAACCCAAGTCGAGGCGGTGCTTAACCGTCTGTCCATCATCGCCACCCGCACCCTTAAAGCCGGGAGCGACGTGCCGCTGCCCGGTCTCGGCAAACTCAAGGCCAGCCAGCGTGCCGCCCGTACTGGTCGCAACCCGGCAACCGGCGCGGCCATCGAGATCCCGGCCAAAGTCACGGTCAAGCTGGCCACCGGCAAAGCCCTGGAGGACGCACTGAACCCCTAAGCGAAACCGCCCCGGCCTAGCCGGTGGTGGTCTGCCCAGCGTGGTTGCTGGGTACTGATGAGCAGCCGAGTACGGAGAGCAACATGGATCACAAGAAAGCCCTGGACAAGATCAAGAAGTGCTTGAGCCTGGCCAATAGCAGCAACCCGCACGAAGCCGCTGCAGCAATGCGCCAGGCCCGCGCGCTGATGGAGAAGTACCAGCTCGAACAGTCGGACGTGGACATGATCGACATCGAGGAGCACGGCACCCGGAGCGGCTCGAAAATGAAGCCCGTGCAGTGGGAGGCGAACTTGGCCGGCACGGTGGCTAAAGCCTATGCCTGCCGCCTGCTGTTTATGGCTGGACTCGGTGAGTGGCGCTTTATCGGTGAAATGGCCGAGCTGGCCAGTTACACGATGGCAGTGTTGCTACGTCAGGTACGCCAGGCGCGTCGCGACTACATCGGCACGGCGCTCAAGCGCTGTAAGTCGACAACCAAAACCAAGCGCGCCGATCAGTTCTGCGAGGCCTGGGTGTGGGGAGTCAGCTCCAAGGTCTCCGAGTTCGCAGGGGCTGAGCCATCGCCTGCCGCTGATGCGTACATGCTCAAGCACCACCCCGAGATCGAGAAGGGCAAGACGGTGGATCGCAATGCCAAAACTAAGGCTTTGAGCCAGCGCGCCATGGACGATGCAGCTGCTGGGTTATGTGCTGCCAGCGATGTACAGCTTAACCATGGTGTCCAGGGGCAAGCGCCACTAGCACTGCACTAAGCGAAACCTCGCCCACCAGGGCGACGGTCTGCCGGGTGTGGTTGCCCGGTACTGATGAGCAGCCAAGATGAGTAAGACAAAACGGACGGAGCGCATCCGCAAGCAGGATGCCGACCGCCAACAGGACAAGCGCAACCGCGACGCGGCGCATCGAGAGCGTGTGGGCGCGGAAGTGACAAAACTGACCACCTACCGGGGCACCCGTGCCGACTGGGCGCTGATGCAGCAGGTTGGTGAGTATGAGGAAGTCGAGGAAGTGATAACGCTTATGACCCGCTACATGGCGGGCATGGCCAGGCGCGACCCGCAGGCATTCCGCGATGCCATGAACCCGAGGAACCCGGTATGAATGTTCAACCTGCCGATTATGCGACGCCCACTCAACGAGCCGCCTGGTATGGCCCGGAAAAGCTATGCAGCAAGTGCAGTGAATACTGGCCTGCTGACGAAGAGTTCTTTTTCCGGGAAACGCGGAGAAAGGACGGCTTAGCCGCCCATTGCAAGGCGTGTTACTACGAAACTCCGTCAGTTCTGAAGCGTCGCGGGCGGCTGCAATGAGCCTGGCTAAAATCCATATTGCCAAGCAGCAGCTCGGCCTCGATGACGACACCTACCGGGCGTTGCTGTTTCGCATTGCCCGCGTGCGTTCGGCAAAAGACCTGGACAAGCGTCAGACCAGTGAGGTTCTGGCCGAGTTTGAGCGCCTGGGCTTTAAGCCAGCCCCTGCGAAGAAAGCCCGACGCGCAGCCCCCAAGCCAGCACCTGACCGTGCCGCCCAGGTATCCAAGATCGAGGCCTTCCTAGCCGAAGCTAATCGCCCCTGGAGCTATGCCGATGCGATGGCCCTGCGCATGTTCAAGGTTGAGCGTGTCGAGTGGTGCGACGCCGACCAGCTGCGCCGCCTGATTGCTGCACTGACCTACGATGCCAAACGCCACGGGAGGCCTGTACAGTGAATATTGAGCAGGTACGCGAGTTGTTGCCGGAGACTGTCCGCCGTATTGCCGACATTGCAGGGCTACCAGCGGCGATGAAGCTGGTAGACGAAATTGGCGGCACGTCCTGGTTCTTTGCCAAAGGCTTTGGCCCATCGGGGCAGGCGCGGGTTGCCGCCTTGGCCGATATTGTGGGCGAAGAGGCCGCGCAACGGCTGACACAACTCATGCCAGAGCGTGATGATGTGTACATTCCCCGGTGTGACGTGGCACTACGCCGGTTGCGCGATCTTGAAATGCATCGCCAGTTTGAACAGGCTGTGCGTGACGGTGTTTCCGCTAATACGGTGGTTGCAGAGCTCGCCCGCACGTATCGTCTGAGTGATCGCCGCGTCTGGATTATTCTCAAGCAGCCTTTGAGCAGCAGCCAATCAGGGTTGTTCGATTAGCCGCCTGCTTGGGTTGCGAGGGGTCTCGCGTTAAAGTTGCATTGACTGTTAAGGAGGGAACCATGCGTCTATTGCTTGCTCTACTGTGCTGTACAGCGCTGCCGGCTCAAGCGGCCACCGTGTTCAAATGTGTGGACGCTTCAGGAAAAGTGACATTTACTCAGCAGCAGTGCCCGGACGGAAAGGTGCTGGCCGATGTGGTGCGGGCTCACAATGCTGCCCCCAGTGGTAGCAGCACACCGTCAACGATGGCACCGGAGCCAGGCAGTCGGCGAGACTTACTGCGCCAGGAGTTCAAGCAACTGGCCGATGATATGCGAGCCCCCCGGCCTACCTCTGGAGGGGTTACGGTGGTGGGTGGATCAGTCGCGCCGCCCCCTTGCTCTACAGGGTTGTCTGATCGCGATCTACGCACCGCGAAAGTGCGTGGCGAGGTGGTGCCTGGCATGACTCGCAAGGATGTGGAAAGCATGTATGGCAAGCCCAACAATGATGGCGCGCAGGGTGCCGGTAGCAGCACCTACTGGAAAGATAAGTACCTTGCTGTCACTCACGTAAGTTATGACAGCAATGGTTGTGCACGCTCCAGCTATCAATCCGGCCATAAACCCTAGCCGCACCGCTGAACCCCATCCTCTAAAGCCTCCCCTCTCATGCCGCCGACTATGGCGGCATGAACATTCAAGCCCCCGTATCCCAGCCCAACCCGCGCGACCTGGCCGCCGCCATTCTGGCCGAGCCGGTGTTGGCGCAGCGCCAATTGATGATGGAGCGCTGCCCAGCCGAGTTGCGGCCGTTGGTAGAGGAATACGTGCGGATTGGCTTTGCCAAGGTCAAGAGCTACCGGGCACACATCGACCGTCGCGCGCAAAGCGCACGCGAAACCCCACCAGCGGCCCCCCGTCGCGAAGCCAAAAACAGCGTCATTCACCACACCAGTTCCGCGCCTGAGTTCGGCAATCAGCGCCTGGCCGAGCTACGCGCGCTGATCGGAGGTGCACCCCGTGGGCATTAAAAGCCGCATCGCGCTGGCAATCGTTGCCGCCACACCCGTTGTCGCCCATTACGAAGGTCGCAACCTGCTGGCGTACCTCGACCCTGTAGGCATCCCGACAATCTGTGAGGGATGGACGTATGGCGTGCGCCTTGGCGACGTGGCGACAGATGCCGAGTGCGACCAGAAAACCCGGCTCGCGCTCCAGGAGGCAGCGGAGGTTTTTGAACGCTGGGTGCCCATCAAGGTTATCGCGAGCATGGATATCAAAAGCATCGCGGCCTTTCTGTCCTTTATCTACAACGTCGGCCCCGGCAAACCGGGCGTAAAAGACGGCTTTGTCTGGCTCAAGAGTGGCCGCCACTCGACCCTGCTGCTGCATCTGCAGGCTGGCCGTATCCAGCCAGCCTGCGCACAGCTCAGTTACTGGGTGAGCGCCGGTGGTCGCAAACTGGGTGGGCTAGTGCTTCGCCGTGCGGCCGAGCGCAAGCTTTGTGAGGCGGGCCTATGAGCGCTTTCAGCTCGACCTGGTTCAAGGCAGGCTTGGGGCTTGGCCTATTACTTCTTGCACTCTCGTTCTTTCTGTCAGCTCTGCAAGATGCCTACGACCAGGGGCATGCCCAAGCCAAAAGTGACGGCGCGCTGGCCCTAGAACAGCTGCGTCTGGAGCATGCAGGGGCGCAACTTGATATGACCCGCCGCGCTGCCGCCAGTGCCAAAGCAGCCGCCAAACGCCTGCAGGAAGAGCAAGCCCACAACGACAAGCTAGCCGCCGACCTGGCCGAGCAGCAGCGCACCCACCGAAAAACCACAGACCGCCTTACAGGGGAGATTGCCCGTGTTAACGACCTCTATCGTGACGCCCTCGACGCGCCGCCTAAGCCTCTGCCTGCTTGCGTGTTCACTGCTGGTTGGGTGCGCGTTTATGACGAAGCAACCGGAGCCGCCGCCCCCGGAATGCCCACGGCCTCAGATACCGGCCGAGCTGCTGCGCAAGTCGCCGAAGGCCGAGCCGCTGAGCAACTCGATTCAGGCATCAGCCAGCGCGACGTCCTGGAGCACCACACTCGCTACGCCGAGCAGTGCCGCAACACCGCCGCGCAGCTTGACCTTCTGATTGATGCCGTACAGGAGACGCACTGATGCAAATGGATTTAGGCACCGCCGCCACGTTGATGGGTGTGTTCGCCACGATCATCACCGGGCTGGTCAAGTTGCTGCTCTGGCAGTTCGAGAAGCGTCTTGGTGAGCGTTTCGCTGGCCAGGATGAGGCGCGAAAGATCGCCAGCCAACACTGGGAAGATAGCTTCGCCAAGGTATTGCAGCGTCAGGACAAGGACGCGGAAGCATTGCAGAAACTGGACCGCGCGTTCCTCCACTTCAAGGCTGAACTGCCGCTGGAATATGTCCGGCGCGAGGATTGGGTGCGTGGCCAGTCTGTGATCGAGGCCAAGCTGGATGGCTTGGCGCTCAAGTTTGAAAACATCCTGCTCAAAAGGAACGCGCAATGATCGATGCAGCCAAAGCACGCCGGGAAACCCTGCGCTGGTACATCCTGCTGACCCTGAATACCTCGCGCCCGGTTGACCCGCATGAGGCGGTGGTGCTGTCTACCATCCAGGGAATCTATCCAGACGCCACGCAGCTGGAGCTGCGCCGCGAGCTGGACTACCTGCACGACCGCCGCCTGGTAACGCTGAAGAAACAGCCGTCCGGCCCGTGGGTCTGTGGCCTGACCCACTATGGAGTGGATATCGCCGAGTACACCATCGAATGCAATGCAGGCATTGCTCGCCCGGAAAAATACTGGAGCGCTTGACCTATGCCACCTAGAAGCAAGGTGCTGGCGCTCCCGCCCGAGGTAAAGGCGTGGCTTGACCAGGCGTTGATCGAGAACAATTTCAGCCAATACGAGCTGCTGTCCTCTGCCTTGGCTGAGCGCGGCCACAGCATCGGCAAATCAGCGCTGCACGAATATGGCCAGAACTTCGAAGGCCGCCTGGCCGCGTTGAGGACAGCCAGCGAGCAGGCAAAAGCCATGGTAGCGGCCGCCCCTGATGATGAGGGTGCAGTCAACGAAGCGTTGATGCGCCTGGTGCAGGAACAGATTTTCAACAGCCTTATGGCTCAGGACGGCAAGGTCGATCTGGCGAAGATGGCCAAGGCCGTGGCCGAGCTGGGCCGCGCATCCGTTGTGCAGAAAAAATGGCAAGCCGAGGTGCGTGAGCGTGCCGAAGTCGCCGCTAATGCCGTGGAGAAGATCGCCAAAAAAGGAGGCCTCACCGCCGATACCGTGGCCGAGATGCGCCGTGAGATCCTTGGGGTGGCCAAGTGAACCTTGCCGAGCAAATCCCCAATACCGCCGACCTGGATGTGCCGGCCGTCCTGCTGCCGTACCAGCAGGAGTGGCTCGCCGAGCAAGGCCCGCTGGTGGTCATCGAGAAAAGCCGGCGCACCGGCCTCACCTGGGCCGAAGCGGCAGACGATGTGCTGCTGTCCGCCTCGGCCAAGGACGCGGGCGGGATGAATACCTACTACATCGCCTACAACCAGGACATGACCATTGAGTACATCCAGGCCTGTGCAATGTGGGCGCGGATGTTCAACCACGCCGCCAGCGAAATTGAGGAAGGCATCTGGGAGGATGGCGACAAGCACATCAAAACGTTCGGCATTGCCTTCCCAGGCAGCGGCCACCGTATCGTGGCGCTGACCAGCCGGCCGTCCAACCTGCGCGGTCGACAAGGTCGGGTGGTGCTCGATGAGGCGGCATTCCACGAACAGCTTGATGAAGTGCTAAAAGCCGCCCTGGCGCTGCTGATCTGGGGCGGCCAGCTGCGCGTTATCTCGACCCATAACGGGGTGAAGAACGCCTTTAACACCCTGATTCAGGACATCCGCGCGGGTAAGCGCAAGGGCGTGGTGCAGCGCATTACCTTTCGCGATGCGGTGGCCCATGGGCTGTACCGGCGCGTGTGCATGCGCCTGGGTAAAGAGTGGACGCAGGCCGCCGAGGACGCCTGGGTCGCTGATGTGTATGCGTTCTATGGCGACGGTGCGGCCGAGGAGCTGGATTGCATCCCGGCCGAGTCGGCAGGCGCTGCACTGTCGCGCGCCCTGGTCGAGTCGCGCATGGTCGAAGCGCCAGTGGTGCGCCTGAAAATGCCGGATGAGTTCACCCACTGGGATGAGCGCCTGCGTGAGGCCGAGATTCGTGACTGGTGCGAGCGCGAGCTGCTGCCCCTGCTCAAGCTACTCGATCCGCAGCAGCTGCATGCCTTTGGTGAAGACTTCGGCCGTACCGGCGACCTGACTGTGATCGCGCCCTATGCGGTCGGCCTCGATCTGCGTTGCCGTGTGCCGTTCCTGGTCGAGCTGCGCAATATGCCGTATCGCCAACAGGAACAGGTGCTGTTCTACATCGTCGACCGCTTACCACGCCTGATGGGTGGGGCCATGGATGCCACCGGCAACGGCGGGTATCTGGCCGAAGCCGCTGGCCACCGTTATGGCGGCTGCATCCAGCAAGTGAAGCTCTCCGACCGCTGGTATATGGACAACATGCCAGCGTTTAAGGCGGCTTTTGAGGACGCCTTGCTGGAGATACCGCGCGATGCCCTGGTGCTCGATGACTTGCGAGCGCTGCAGATGATCGACGGCATCCTCAAGCTCGGTAAGAGCCGCACCCAGGGCGAAGGTGGCCAGCGCCACGGCGACGCCGCGATTGCTTTGGCACTGGGTTATGCCGCCACACGTCTTGAAGTTGAAAGCTATGGCTATGAACCCGTGCGCCCTGACCGCAACAACAAACCCGGATTCGATGATGACAACGCCGACCCGGTGAATACCTGGGCGGCTGGAGGTGTTCTGTAATGGATGAGTCGCCAATCCTGGACGCGAGCGGTAAGCCGTTCCCGAAAAAGTCCATGCTGCAAGAGGTGATCCAGGCCACTACAACCGGCGTTCACCAGGCCTGGGGCGTTGATTCGGTATCGTCGTCGCTCGACCCGGCGCGCCTGCGCACCATCCTGCAGAACGCTGCTACCGGCGACATCCTGGAGTACCTGGTACTCGCCGAAGAGATGGAAGAGAAAGACCTGCACTATGCCTCGGTGTTGGGCACCCGTAAGCGGGCTGTAGCGGGCGTGCCGGTCAGTGTTGAGGCCGGTGGCGAGGATGCCCGGTCAGAGGAAATCGCCGACGCTGTGCGCAAGCTGGTAGATGCCCCGGAGTTTTCCGACCTGGTGAGCGATCTGCTCGATGGTTTGGGTAAAGGCTTCTCGGCTGTAGAGCCCGGCTGGGAGCTGAAAGGCGAGCAGCTGTGGCCGGTGAAATACGATCACCGTGACCCGCGCTGGTTCCAGTTCGACAAACTGACCGGCCGTAAGCTGCTGATCCGTGAGGAAGCCGGCGAAGGTCGCGAGATTCCGCCCGGCCGGATGATTATCCATATCCCCAAGTTAAAGTCGGGCCTGCCGATCCGTGGCGGGTTGGCGCGCCTGGTGGCCGTGTCGTATATGTGCAAGGCATTCAGCCTCAAGGACTGGATGCGCTACACCGAGCTGTTTGGCATGCCGCTGCGCATTGGCCGCTATGGCCCAGGTGCTAAGCCGGACGATATTGCCGTGCTACGTCGCGCAGTGGCCCAGCTCGCCGCCGACGCGGCGGCCGTGCTGCCGAAAGAAATGCTCATCGAGTTTCAGGAGATCGCCAACTCAACAGGCGGTGCCGAACTGTTCGCGCGCCTGGCCGAGTGGCTGGACAGGCAAGTCAGTAAGGCCGTACTCGGCCAGACCATGACCACCGATGATGGGTCGAGCCAGAGCCAGGCCACCGTGCACAACGATGTGCGCCTCGACATTCTCAAGGCCGACGCCAAGCAACTGGCCGCAACGATCAACCGCGATCTGGTGCGCGTGTTTGTCGATCACAACTTCGGCCCTCAGGAAAACTACCCGAGCGTCGCATTCCAGGTCACAGAGCCAGAGGACTTGAAGGCCCTGGCCGATGCCCTGACGCCGTTTATTGATCGCGGTCTGCAAGTCGAGCAGTCGGCGATTCTGGGGCGGTTCGGCCTATCCGCCCCGGCTGATGGCGCGCAGCTGCTCAAGCCTACGGGCCAGCAGCCAGTTGCAGCACCTGCCCTCAATACCGAACAGCGCTGCAGCTGCCCAGGATGCGGTGGCCACCGCCAGGCGCTCAACCAGGAACAGAAGCCCCGCGACAGCCTGGACATGCTTGTAGATGAGGCGGCCGCCGACTGGGTGCCTGTGATGCGGCCGGTGCTTGATCCGGTGTTGCAGTTGGCCAAGGACTCTGACGACTTCGATGCCTTCCGCGCTGGCCTGGCCGGCTTGCTTGAGCAGATGGACGATAGCGTCTTGATCGAGCAGCTCGCCCGCGCGGCCTTTAAGGCGCGCGGCCAAGGCGATGCAGGCGACGCACTGTGAGTGGCCCAACCAAGGAGCATGTGCCCGTACCAGTGCCAAAGGATGCGCTGGAGTACTTCCGCGCCAAGGGTATCAAGGTCGGCTTTGATCACCGCGACGTATGGGCCGAGGAACACGCCACGTCCTGGACGGTGGCCAAGGCCATGCGCCTGGACATCCTGGAAGCGATCCGCTCGCACGTCGATGAAATGATCGAGTCAGGTCAGGCCTTTGCCCAGTTCAAGCGTGAGTTGCAGCCGCTGCTGGAGAAGCTGGGTTGGTGGGGCCGTGGTGAGCTTCTCGATCCGCTGAGTGGCGAAACCCGCGAGGTGCAACTGGGCAGCCCGCGCCGCCTGCGCACCATCTATGACGTAAACCTGCGCCAGGCTCATGCGGCCGGCCAGTGGCAGCGCATCGAGCGCACCACGGCAACGCAGCCTTATTTGCTGTACCAGTTGGGGCCAAGCCGCGAGCACCGGCCAGAGCATGTGGGCTGGGCCGGGATCATCCTGCCAGCTGACCACCCGTGGTGGCAGTCGCACTTTCCACCCAACGGCTGGGGCTGCAAGTGCTGGGTGCGCCAGATCAGCAAGCGCGAGGCCGAGCGCCTTATTGGCACTGGCAAGTACATGACCGAAGCGCCCGACCTGGGCATGCAGGAGTACATAAACCAACGCACCGGCCAGGTAGTCAGCGTGCCCAAAGGCATCGAGCCAGGCTGGGACTACAACCCCGGAGCCGTGTCCAGGAAGGCCAGAGCACAGCAGCTCCTGGAAGAAAAACAGCCGGAAACTAACACCGCCTAAAACGCCGTCTAAGCGCTGTTTGGCGGCGAGGGAGCCACCAAGGTGTGGGGTTGGTGGCGTTTTGCGTTTCTAACGGGGGTCTAACGCCCCTTGTGATCGTTCAGGCGAGAGACGCTGGTATGCAATATCGAAGGAACACGCCTCGCACTTGCTGGGCGAACTAAAGGAGAACGCAGTATCGGGGGACGCCTTGAGTGGCGTGAAGAACAACTAGAAAGGCTGGCCGCCCTTAGCGGCCATAAGAAAGGGCCGACCGGCCGAGGTGTTCCACCACCTTGGCCGGCCGCCGAACCGCAGAACCAGCCTGCAAGCCCAGCTAAGGCCCCCGCCTCGTCGACGAAGCGCGGGCAAATTAACACTGTTTAGACATACAGTTAAAGGCTTGCCGTGATTGATATTCGCTGCGGTGGCTGTGGCCGTTTACTGGCCAAAGCCGCTGGCTTCACTTTGTTGCAAATCAAGTGCCCGCGTTGCCGGGTCATCAATAGTCAGACAGCCGTGAGCTGCCCGAATCCAGAGCGCCTTAGAGCGCCTCGATCCGAGGTAGCTCATGGCGACAAAGAAAGACCATCACCCAGCCCAGCCGGGTGAGTACACACCGCCGACCACTGACCAGGTCGGCTATTTCAATGGCCAGTTGGCGCTTGCAGGCTTTGGATGCAGCGCCTTCTATATCGCGTTGATCCCGCGCGCCGAGGCAAACCGCATCATCATTGCCAATCACTATTCAGGCCGCATCGTTATGAACTCCTATATCCACTTAGGGGTATGGGTCGAGGGCGTGATGCGCGGCGTGTTGCAGTTTGGCTATGCGCTAAACCCGGTGGCCGGTGCGCAGAAGATCGTGGCAGGCACCCAGGTTGATCAGTACCTGGAGCTAAACCGTATGTGGCTGGATGACATAGCACCGCGCAACAGCGAAAGCCGCGCCCTGAGCTATGCGTTCAAGTTCATCAAGCGGGCCTGCCCAAAGGTGGCCTGGGTGCAATCGTTTGCTGATGAGCGCTGTGGTGGCTGGGGCGTGGTGTACCAGGCGGCCAATTTCCTGTACCTGGGCCACCACCGCACCAGCTTCTATGAGCTGGACGGTGAGGCCTATCACCCAATGCTGCTCACTGCGCACAAGAAGGCTGGCCAGCGTGGGGAGTACTTGCGGGGCAATTTGCACCGTGCTGTGCGCCGGAACTTGTTGCAGTTCCGTTATATCTATCTGATCAAGCCAGGCTGGCGAGCCAGGTTCAAGAAAACCCCGCTGCCATACCCGAAGCCTGGGCAGCCCTTGCCGGATCGCAGACGGCGTAACGCCCCGCTTACCAGCCCTAGCCAGTTACTGAACCCCTTCCTCTAATCCCGCCCCCGTCATGCCGCCGAAACTAGCGGCATGAACACACAAAACGCCCCCCACAATCGCGCCACCTCCACAGCCCTCTGTTTTGAGCTGAGCGCTGATGTGCCTGAATGGGTCGAGGTGCTGCCGCCTGGCCCGTCCGTAGTTGGCCGCGACAGCCGCACCTGGACGTATGACCCGGCCGAAGTAATGGCCAACACCCTGGCGCATAGCAAGGGAGCTGACCTGCCGTTTGACTACCTGCACGCCACCGAGCTGAAAGCCCCCCAGGGCGATGATGCCCCGGCATCCGGCTGGGCGCGGGAGTACCGGGTAAATGAGCGCGGCGCGCTTGAAGCCCGCGTGGACTGGACGGCCAAAGCCCGCAACGCCATCAGCGAACGCGAATACCGCTACCTGTCGCCCGTCTTCACCTATGACGACACCGGGCGCATTCACCGCTTCTCCAGTTTCGGCCTAACCAACAAGCCGAATCTGTTGATCAAGGCGCTTAACGCCGAACAAGTCCCATCAATGGAGAAACCCCCGATGCTCACAGAAGCCATCCGGGCAGCCCTCGGCTTGCCTGAAAACGCCACGGAGGAACAAGCCGTGGCGGCAATTCAAGCGCTTAAAGATGCCAAAGAAACGGCGTTGAACAGCGAGAAATCCCCGTCCCTGCAACTGTTTGTGCCGCGTGGCGATTACAACGCCCTGGAGCAACGCGCCAAAAACGCCGAGCAGGCCCTGACCCAGCGCGACGAAAAAGAGCTGGAAACCGCCATCAATAGCGAGATCACCGCCGCGCTCAAGGCCGGCAAGATCACCCCTGCCACCAAGGATTACCACGTCAAAGCGTGTAACCAAGAAGGCGGTCTGGAGCGCTTCCGCGAGTTCGTAAAAGCCGCGCCATCCGTCACCGAGCAGGTGCTCAGTGATGAGCTGCCAAAAACCACCACTGCTCTCAACTCCGAGCAAAAGGATGCCGCGCGCCTGCTCGGTATGTCCGAGGCGGAATACCTCAGCTTGATCAACCCGGAGGCTAAATAATGGCCGTTGTAACCCCCGCACTGCTGCAAGCATTGTTTGTCGGCTACCGCGCTGACTACCAACGCGGCTTGGCGTCTGCGCCAGGTCTGTTCAAAGAAATTGCCACGGTGGTGCCCAGTACCACTGCGAGCAACACTTACGGCTGGCTAGGCCAGTTCCCGAAACTGCGTGAATGGATTGGCGCGCGTGTTCTCAAGGACATGGCCGCCCACGGCTACTCCATCACCAACAAGAAATTTGAAGGCACCGTGGCCGTTCCACGCACCGCCATTGAAGACGACGCCGCAGGCATTTACCGCCCGATGTTCGAGGAAATGGGCCGCGCTGCTGCTAGCCACCCGGACGAACTGATGTTTGCCCTGTTGGCCGCGGGCTTTAGCACGCTGTGCTTTGACGGCCAGAATTTCTTCGACACCGACCACCCGGTATTCCCGGAAGTTGACGGCACAGGCTCGGCCGAGTCGGTCAGCAACGTCGATATTCCCGGCGCTAGCCCTGGCCCTGCGTGGTTCCTGCTGGATACCACCCGCGCCATCAAGCCGCTGATCTACCAGGAGCGCATCAAGCCTGAGCTTGAGAGCAAAACCGACCCGACCAAGAGCGATCACGTCTTTGACCATGACGAATACGTGCATGGCGTGCGTGCCCGTAACAACGGCGGCTTTGGTTTCTGGCAGATGGCCTACGCCTCGCGTCAGCCTCTTACCGGTGAGTTTTATGGCAGCGCCCGCGCCGCTATGGGTGAGTTCAAGGCAGACGGTGGCCGCCCGCTAGGCATTACGCCAAACCTGCTGGTGGTTCCGCCGCGCCTGGAAGGTGCCGCGCGCAAGCTCCTGGAGAAGGATACCGACGACGGCAACGAGTGGTATCACACCGCCAAGGTGCTCGTTTGCCCGTGGCTCGCATAAGGGGTCGCCGCCATGATCATTCGTATCACCTCGAAACTGGACGGCTTCCGCCGCTGTGGCATCGCCCACAGCAAAGTCGCCACCGATCACCCGGCCGACCGCTTTACCGAGGCCGAGCTGGAGCGTTTGCAGGCCGACCCGGTGCTTACCGTTGAGCTGCTCGATGGTGAGCTGGCCGAGCCGGACGCTGTTGGTGGCTCTACCTCGGCTGACCCTGGCAAGGATGCCAAACCAGCGGCAGCGGCCAAGCCCGCGAAGGCCCCAGCCGCGAAAGCGGCCAAGGCTGGAGGCAGTGCCAAAGCAGCCGCGAAAAAGCCGGCCGCCAAGGCAGCGGCTAAACCCGCAGCGGCCCCCGCTACTGAGCCTCCACCTGCCTCCAAGGACGGCGAGCAGAAAGACGACACGCCGCCAGCTGACCCTCAGGGCGGCGAGGCTTAACCCATGGCCTACGCAACCCTGGCGGGCTTTATCAAGCAGTACGGCGAAAACGCCGTGCTGCTGGTGGCCGACCGTGATGATGACGGGGTGATTGATGCTCTGGTGGTTGAGGACGCACTGGCCCGCGCCAGTGCCGAAATCGACAGCTACGTCAGCGCCAAGCATCGCTTGCCGTTGCCGGTGGTGCCTGAGCGCTTCCCCGGCCTGGTCGGCGATATCGCCCTGTACCTGCTTTCGAGCGAGGGCGGTGCGCTGACCGAGGACAAGCGCAAGCGCTATGAGGACGCCATCAGCTACCTGCGTCGGGTGGCATCGGGTGACGCAGGCCTTGGCCTGCCAACCCCGCCCGAGCAGGCAAGCAGCGGCGAGGCCTGGTTTGAAAGCCAGCCCAAGCGCTTTGGTGACCTGCTGTGACTGGGGCCGCCATCAGCACCAACCTAGCGTTTGAACCACGCCTGGCTGGCCGGCTGGAGCGCTTGGCACAACTGGACACCGCGCCGCTCCTGGAAGGGATCGGCGCAGAGGTCGAGAGCCAGACGCGGCGGCGCATTGCGGTTGATAAAGCCAGCCCAGGCGGCCAGGGATGGCCGGACTGGTCGCCCGAGTACGCCGAAACCCGGCACAGCGGCCAGAGCCTGTTGCAAGGCAATGGCCACCTGCTGGACAGCATCACGTACGAGGTGCAGGGCGACAGCGTGTTGGTGGGTAGCCCGCTGATTTATGCGGCCACACACCAGTACGGCGACCCAGACCGAGGGATCGAGCAGCGCGAGTTCCTGGGCCTGGAAGGCCAGGATCGCGATGACGTTGTGGGTTTGATTGATGACTACCTAGAGAGCCTGGCCAATGACTGAGTTAACCGCTGACCAGGTGCTGCAAGGCATCGAAGCCTGGACCGCTGAGTTGTACCAGGGCGTTACGCCCAAGGTTGAGGTCGCGCTGCATGGCGGGCGGTTCAGCCCGGCCGACCTGGAGCGCTACGCAACCAAAGCCCGCGCCTGCCGCATTGCCCTGGAAGGGCTCAAGTTTGAACTGAATGGCCGTGGTCAGTTGATCGCCTACGGGCACGCCGTTGCGGTGGTGCTGGCCGGTGATGCCAAGGGCCTACCCCGTGCCCTGAATGTGCTGCAGGTGGCCAGCACCCTACAGGCAGCGTTGCCGGGCAGCCGATGCGGCCTGGCGCTTGAGGACAGCATCAACGCCAAGGATGTGCGCGCCGCCAACCTTTACCACGCCGGGCTGGATAAAGCCGGCACCGCCGCCTGGGTGCTGACCTGGCCGGTGAAATTTGAACACCCACGCACCCGCTAGGAGGGGCACATGGCAACTGAAGCAAAAGCCGCAGACAAGGCGAAACCAGCCGAGCCAGCCAAGGTGAAGGTCAAGATCACCAGCGATAACGGCCACCGCCATGCCGGCGAGAAACACCCCAAGGGCGCGGTTATTCCCGTGTCCGAGGCGGACGCAAAACTTATCGTCGAAACCTTCAAGGTCGGCGAACACGTAGAGGGTAAGTGACCATGGCACAGCCACGAGTATTTAAGGGCGTTGGCGTTGTTCACGCCCAGCGCCTGGGCGTTGTGGACGCACCGCTGCGCGACCTGGGCGACGTTGAAACGCTCAAGTTCGCCAACCGTTCCAACCAGATGGCCTGGAAGCAACACCGCAAACCGGGTGGCGGCAACCTCGCCACCCTGGACACCCTGGATGGCATCACGCTCGACGTGCAGATGCAGGAATGGCCCGAGGAAAACCTCGCCATGGTGCTGCAGGGCAAGATTATTGACCTGCCGCCCGAAACGGTGACCGCCGAACCCATCGTGCTGCAGCCGGGTGGTCTGAGCATGACCGAGTTTCCAGGCCCTAAGTCGATCACCCTGACCAAAACCAGCGACAGCACCCCGATTGCACTGTCGGCGGTGAATGTTTCGGCGGCCGGCCTGAGCGTACCGAAGGACAGCGCGGTCATCACCGCGCCGACCCCGGCCACCATCGCCTACACCAGCACCCAGGCCACGCGCATTGAACCGCTGGTAGAAGCCGGTGCCGAGTACCGTCTGGTATTCGACGGCCTTAACGAAGCCGAAAGCGGCCGCCCGGTAGTTGTCGAGATTCACCGCTGGAAGGCACCGCCCGCCGAGGAACTGGCGCTGATCGATGGCGAGAACCCCGGCAAGTTGCTGAGCAAGGGTGAGGTGCTGGCCGACCCGACGCGCCCGGCTGGTGAGTCGCCTTTCTGGCGCGCCACCTTCCTTTAAACCCACCCGCAACGCCGGGCCGCACAGGCCCGGCATTGGAGCCTTTGGTTATGAGCATGACCCTGACAAAGACCCTTGCCCTCGGCGCGTTGAGCGTGACCGTGCGCGAGCTGACCGTGGGTGAGATTCGCGCCTGGTTGAAGCGCACCGCCGATGGCGCGGGTGACGACCTGGTGGGCGACACCCTGATTGCCGAAATCAGCCTGGCCGACCTGATGGCCATGACGGATGTGAAGCAAAACGACCTGGACAGCCTGACACCCAACCAGGTGCGCGAGCTGTTTGATGCTTGCCGGGAGGTAAACAAGGATTTTTTCGGCCTAAGGGAGCGAATCACAGAGACCGGAAAACGGCTCCTGGAACGGCTCTCAAACGACTTGAACGAAACGCCAGCGCCCTGATCCGGCACGGCCACACCCAGTTATGGAGTTACCCCTGGGGCACCTGGCTAGCGGCGTTGGATGAAGCGACTAGCGCGGCCGAGGCGGCGCAAAAAGGACGTTAATGAAGTTTGGGCAGAGAAAACCCGACCAGCGCAACCAACAGGCCGATAGCAGCGATCAGCAGCGCCGCGCCGATGAATGCAGCCGGCCAGTAAAACAGCAGCAGTGCCAACACCAGCATAATCAGGGTTGTTTCCATGAGTGATGTACGCCTCTCCATTTCAGTCGATGCCCGCGATGGTCGCCGTCAGTTGCAGGACTTTCGTGCCGGCTATCAAGAGTTGGTGGAACGCCTCAAGCAGCCGCTAGGGCAGATCAATGCCTTTCGGGATATGCAATCCAGCCTAGCTGAGAACCAGGCCCAACTCAACGCAACCCGCGCACGCATCCGCGAGCTTGCCGATGAACTGGTCCGCGCCGAGAAGCCCACCAGGGCGCAGCAGCAAGCCTACCGCGCAATGACGGGCGAAGCGCGGGCAATGGAGCAGGCCATTGCCGGGCAAAAAGGCCAGCTCGCCCAGTTGTCCGGCGCGCTGAAAAGCGCGGGGGTGGATACCAGCCGCCTGAGTAGTGAGCAGAAGCGTTTAGCGGCTGATTTGGCACAAGCGAGCCAGGCCGCTGACCAGCAAGCGCGCATTGCCGGTGCGCGCCAGGCGCTGAACGTGCGACCACACCGCGAGATCCGCAACGAGGTCGTGGCGCTACAACAGCAGTACCGCGTGTTAGCCACCCAAGGCGGGCTGAGCCTGGCCGAATTGGCGCAGGCCAAGGTGCGGCTACGCCAGCGTACCGCCGAACTGGTATTTCAAACCAATGGTTGGACAGCTGCCCTAGGGCAAGCCCGCATGGCGGGGGCTGTGGCCTTTGTCGGGGTCTATGCCGGCATGGCGGCGGCGCTGCGGGGTATCGAGGGGCTGACCACTACCGTGGATGCGTACCAGTCCATGCTTGGACGCTTGCGCCTGGCCACCAGCTCACAAGAAGAGTTCAACAGCACCTTGGCCAACCTGGAGGGCATCGCACAGCGCAGTGCTGCGCCGGTTGACTCTCTGGTGACCCTTTACGGCCGTATCAGCCGGCCACTGAAAGAGGCGGGGCGTAGTCAGGACGACATTCTCAAGCTGACGGAAACCGTGGCGCTGTCGTTTCGCGTGTCCGGTGCGACGGCCGCCGAGGCACAAAATGGCGTAATTCAGTTTGCCCAGGCACTGGGAGCCGGGGCGTTGCGCGGTGACGAATTCAACAGTGTGGCCGAGCAGGCACCACGCCTTATGCAAGCGCTGGCTGCGGGCTTGGGCGTGCCTATCGGTGCGCTTCGCAAGATGGCAGCCGAGGGCGAGCTAACTGCAGCAATGGTAACCGACGCGCTGGTTAGCCAGTTCGATGTGATTCGCGCCGAGTCTCAGGGGCTGCCAGACACCGTGGGCGCAGCCATGACCCGGCTGCGCGATGCAGTAAGCAAGGCGCTTTCCGGTGCTGATACCAGTGGGTTGATTCAGGCGATCAATGATCTGGCTGCCACTATCAGCGATCCGCAAGTCTCCCAAGGGCTGGTTGACCTTGCGCAGCAGTTGTTACGCCTGGGACAAAGTGCGGTAGAAGTTGCCGCATTTTTCGCCCAGCTAGATCCCGCCGTCCGGAATACCACGCTGGCAGTGGGTGCTATGGCCACCGTAGTAGTGCCGCTCGGGTTAGCGGTACGCGGGTTGATAAACCCGTTGCTGCTGCTAGGCGGGCACTTGGGCAAGCTGCCCGCCGTGAGCGGCGCAGGCCGTGCCGCGCTGGGGGCGATGGGCATTGAGGCAACTGGCCTGATCCCCAAACTAAAGAACCTGGCGGACGTGGCCAAGCTGGCCAAGGGCGCACTGGCCCTGGGCGTGGTCGCCTGGACGGGCGGCAAGCTGGTCGAGCTGTACGACACCATTGATGGCATCCGCGAGCTGCAAAAAAGCCAGGCCGATTACCAGGCTAGCTTGCAGGCCACAGTGACGAAAACCACCGAGTATGCCGATGCGGTGATTCTGCCGGCCGAGTCGCTGGCCCGCATGACCGATGCCGAGCGCAAAGCGTATGCCGAGCGCCTGCGCCTGGCCGAGGAACACTACCGCGCCCAGGGCGAGTTGATCAGCCGGCAGGACACCTCCGACGAAATCAACCAGGACGCGCTGGCGTCACAGCGCAGGGCCAGTGATTACCGCAAGGCGTTGGGCGCAATCAAAGATGAGCACGCCGAGCGCGAGGCCGCCGAGGGTCGCCATTCGGCAGCTGTAGCCAAGATCAAGGCCGACAACCTCAAAAACATCCAGGACGCGCTGGGCAAAGAAATCCTGGCTTACGAAGCGGCCAACAAACAGTTAGAAGCGGCCAACCAGAAAACCCAGGCCGCGATGAAGTCTCGCGCGGACTTGGCAAAAGAGTTCGAGCAGCTCGTCAAGGATATGCGCGCCCCGGCTGCTGATGACGGTCCGGCCGAGTTCGGCGACGTAACAGCACTGAAGGCAGGCGCGCGCCAGTCGCTGGTGGCGGGCGACACTGAGGAGGCTATTCGCCAGGCTCGCGAGGCAGGCGAGATCCTGCGCGAGCTGAAAGAAGCAGGGGCCAATAGCTATGGCTTTGCAGGCATTGCCGCCGAGTTGGCCAAGATCGGTGACGAGGCCAAGGCCCTGGAGGGCATGCAAGCCGACGTCGAGCGCATCGATGCTCAGGCGAGGGTGGACGAAATCAAGGCAGGCATGGATGAGCTGCTGGCCCAGGCCGAGGCATTCAAGCGAATCAATATCGAGTTTACGGGTTTCGAGCAGTCCGCCGAGTACCTGGAACAACAGGCCAAAGAGCTGGCCGAGCGCCTGAAAAAGTACATGGTGATCCCGGTCAACTACATCGGCGCGGGAGCAGATGCCGCGAAAGCATCCGGCGCAGCTAATGACCAGGCTGCAGAAATCATCACCGGCAAACCGATCAAACGCGCCACGGGTGGCTGGATCGACGGCCCCGGTAGCACGGTGAGTGACAGCGTCCTGGTCGCCGCATCGCGTAAAGAATTCATGCTCAACGCCCGCTCGGCCCAGCGCCTGGGCGCGGCAAACCTCGACTACATGAACCGCACAGGCGAGCTGCCGGGCCGCGAGCCATTCGTGCCCGACTTCCCCGCATTGCCGCAGGGTCTGGAGCGCATGGGCGAACGCCAGCCGCTCAATTTGGCCATGCCATGGGGCGGTTCCTATGCCCTGGAAGGTACACCGAACGAAGTGCAGCGCTTCCAAGACGATCTGGAACGCGCACGCCTGATGCACGGCACGGTAGGAATGCGTCGGAAATGACTGAGCACATTGTCCCGCTCGTCCTCGGTGGCATCGAGATACTGCCGCACTCCGGACCGATCCGGCAGCGCTACGAATCCTTTGGCGGCAGCCGCGAGCTGCGTATGGCCAGCGGCCGAGGCGTCAAACAAACCCACTGGCGCAAGACGGCTACTTCGATCAGCGCCACCGGCCATCTCGACCCAGCCCTTGAGTCGCTCGACTACAGCCGCCCACTGGAGCTGCTGTGCGTTGCCCCCAAGTGGGTGGGGGGACGGGACTGGTTTACGAATTGCCGTCTGCGCAGCACCGCCGCCCGGACGAACAGCCCTGGGCAATCGCCGCCGTGGGCAGCGGCTGGGTCGATACCAGCCTGGTGCTGGACGGCAACCTGGCCAACGTAGCGCCGATCCCCGGTGCCCGCGCGTACCGGGTTGGCTGGCTGCCTCGACTGATGGTGCTCACCGATGGGCCGGTTACCGAAACAGACGACAGTCGCGAGCTGGTCGATTGGTCTTTTGACGCGCGGGAGGCGTGATGCAGCGATTTATCAACCATTGGCAAACAGGGCTGAGCGCAACGCTCCCGGCCGGTGCCGAGCAGATGACAGTACCTGTCTCAGCGGCCGGTCTACTGAGCTTCGGTAATGGCACCTGGTACAAGGTGACGCTGACCAATGCGGCACGTAGCGCCTGGGAAATCGTCACGGTGACGGCCCAGGCGGGAGGCGTGCTGACAATCGACCGCGCCCAGGAGGGGACGGCCGCCGCTGAGTGGCCGGCCGGTAGTGCGGTATTCATCGAACTGACCGCAGGTGCCTTGCACGACCTGGTCAGCCAGCTTGCGGCGCTGACGGCCAGAGTCGAAGCCTTGGAGCAAGACGGTGGCACCGATCCCGAGCCGGGGCCGGATGGCGCATTGACGGACGCGGCCGGCAATCTCCTTGTCGATCAGGCCAGCAATGTGTTGGTGGGGGGCTAAGCATGCTCGGTCTCAGCGCCCTTAACACCGCCTCGCTCAATACCTGGCCGCCATCGGTCAGCCAGGTGGTGACCGTGCCAGACAATCAGGTCTGGCGCTTGCGCGTGCAGATCGGTAGCGAAGACGTGTCCGCCAGGCTGACAGGCGTGGCGAGTATCGAGTTCGAAGAGTCGGGCAGCCGACTTTGCACGCTGCGACTGTTGCCCGAGCCGGGCGTATTTGAGCCGGACGCCTTCACCGGGCAGCCAGTGACCTTTTATCACCAACGTCTGGAGGGTGACCTGGTCGCCGCGCAGGCGCTGTGGTTTACCGGCGAGGCCATGCAGCCGAGCGTCGATATTTCCAGCCAGGTGCTCACCATGACAGCCACCTGTCAGCGCCAGCGGCGTCTGGCTGCTATGACTGCTGAGCAGATCGCCGCCCTGGTGCCGGGCGACTATGCCGAGGGCGTGTTCGGCCAGATCGACGACCCCGAACGCTACGCCGCTAACTTGCTCAGCACTCGCGCACTGTCGCTCGATTGCAGCGCTGAAGGCCAGTTCCGTCTGACGGAGTGGGAGGCTGCACCGGCAGCACACTACCGCTTCACCGCCGACGAAATCATTGACGGCTCGCTGCAGCTCAATCTGGCA
This sequence comes from Pseudomonas sp. C7.1, assembly GCF_056312395.1. Taxonomy (NCBI): domain Bacteria; kingdom Pseudomonadati; phylum Pseudomonadota; class Gammaproteobacteria; order Pseudomonadales; family Pseudomonadaceae; genus Pseudomonas; species Pseudomonas sp. C7.1. Next base: position 4,069,209 of record NZ_JBWDTL010000003.1, read on the forward strand.
ACTGCCGATCAGTTGATCAACCGGGTGGAGCTAACAGTCGAGTACCGTTACCAGCGCCTGCGCCACCGCGAGTACACCTTCGCCTGGGAGCACCCGGCCGGGTCGTTCTGCGTTTGGCTGGGCGACGACACCGAGTTACCGACCGTGAGCATGCTGACCGGGGCGCTCGATCAAGCAAACTGGACGACGCTTGGGCTTACCTACGAGGCGCTGCCGCACTCGATGCCCAACCCATGCGGCAATGGCGGTTCCTGGGGCAACCGCTTTACTGCCGACCCGCATATGCTGGCCTTCAATGCGCGTGTGGGTGCCCGCGTGGCACAGACGCTGACCGAAGTCTACAAGCTGGCGCTGGAGGTTCCCGGCTCCGTAGCGGCTTACGGCATGCGCGGTGGGTCGGCCCGTCACTCCGACGAGGTCGAGTTTGACGGCGGTGCCTGGGAAGACGAGGAAGGCCCGCGTCCCGATACGGCGGTGCAGGACGAACTGGGCGACTGGATTCTTGATGAGGACGAGCCGGCCCGCCGCGAGAACCTCCTACGTACCGCATTCGCCCTTGAGAAAACGCGCATGCATGCCAGCCACCGCCAGAGCCGCCTGGCATTCCAAGTGCCGGTCACCGATGACGTGTTCGACCTGGTGCATACCGTCCAGGTCGAGGCGCTCGGCATGCGCGCAAAAGGCAAGCTGCGGCGCGGGGCCGTGCGCTGGGATCACGACAGCGGCGAGGCCGTGGCCGAACTAGAGCTGGCGCTGACCCGCGTTGGCCAAGTTGCGACCGGTGCTGGCTTCACCTTGCCGGCCCGAGCTGTATTCGATTTTGGCGAGCCGCCCGAGTCCATTGCCCAACTGGCGACCCAGTTGGGCGGCCGGCCCGCGTCGCCCCCGTACAGCGAAGATATCGACGGATTCGCCGGCAACTACGGCTGGGAAACACCCAGTTCGGAAAGCCACCCCCGCCGTTTGCAGATCACAACGCCGGATATCGCGGCCGAGCATCGTGACCCGACCGAGGCAACGCGCGAGCATACATACCCCGTTGTGCTACCGAGCGACCAACTTTTAATGGAGGTTGCATGAATTATCAGCGGCTAATCAGTGACCTGCAGGGCCTGTTGCAGCCGGAGCGCCGCGAGGGGCTGCCCGTCGCTGCCCGTCGCGGCGCGCGTGCTGGTAAGCGAGTCAGCGTGCCCTATGTTGCCCCACCGACAGGTGCCGGCGGAATTTCCTGGCCGCTTATTGAGGGTAGCGTGGGTGACACCGCCGAGTACGCCCGGACGTATCACGACAGCTCAACCGTGCTGATTACAACGGACGGGCTGGTCGCGCTGGAGCTGCCGCAGGTCGACGCCATCACGATGCACGACGCAAACGGCGAGGTTGGCGAGATTCGCTTTGCTAAACGCCCAGTCAAGGCCACTCCGGGCGGAGGGAAAGGCGAACCATGATCGATATCGAGCTGACCCTCCCTGACTATCGAGCCTTTGGCTTCCCCTGTCATGGTCTTGTACGTGGGCGAGAGCTGACCCTGCCGAACGGTGCCACGGTCGAAATTAACTCACCGCAGAACGGGGACAACTGGCTGCTAACGGTGCCTGATGCGCCTGGCGCTGTTCGTTCCCCCGAGGAAGCGCTGGCAGATGAGGCTCGCGGTTGGAGCTGGCCGGTGGACATTCTTTGCTGGAGTGCCGGTTACGTCCATGGCGTTGAATGGCGCAAGGTGTCAAAGGTGGCTGATCAGCTGCAGGCGGCTGCTCGTTTCATCTATGCCGAGGCACCTGGAAAGTGCTGTTTTGTGGGCATCAGGGGGGTATCGGGTGGCCCGACGGGCCGCCGGGTGGAGGTGTCTATTGTGTCGCTACAGGCACCCGACGATGCAGTCCCGGTCACCCTATATCCGGAGGTTCCTGGTGGTGTCACTGGCGCTATGTTGCCCGATCAAATGCAGCTGGCGGACGTCTCCCGCCGTGGCGATGCGGCGATATTCCGCGCCACTGGCTATGGACCCGACTTTTTTTTAGTGCGCATAGCGCGAGTGGATGAGGTGTTTACTGCTGAACTTGAGTATCTCAGCGCGCCCATAGCTCCGAGCCGCACGCAGTACGATGTGCAGTGGAATGAATACCGGGCAAGAGTGGGCCAGAACGCGCAATCGGTTGGGCTATTGGATGGCGTGTGGGTTGAGACCGATAACGGCCCCGAGTTTTTTGCCGAGTATCAGGGGCGTGCAATAACGACGCCGCGCGTGACGTACGCCGCAGCCGTGGTGACTCCTGAAGATGCGCCGGATATTGTGATATGGCCAATTAACTGGCGCGCCCGCGATGGGGTGGTGCGTTGGGATTATGGCAGCACAGTGATCGCCGCCTGGTTTGACGATGATGGCGAGGTGCAATTGCTTGAACGCGGCGGCAGTAATGAGGTGACCGCCAATACGGTTTTTAGCATTAGCGCATCCGGCATCACTGAAAAATCAAATGTGAACTCCTATTTTGCAGACGACGGCTCGCCGATCCCCAATCTGGGCTCGCCCCTGCTTGACACGGAGTACTTTGCGGGGAGTGTTTCGTTCAACATCAACCGCACTACCACCGAGGTTATCAAGCAAACCCTGAGCCTCAACGGCGCTGTTATCGCTGAGGCAGAGTTGCGCAGAGAGCTGAACTACAGAGCCGGACCGGAGCTGTTTAGCAGCACAAACCCAGATGTGTCGTTTGAGCTGCGCGGCGACACACTTAACCAGGTTGGGGTGGCGCAGTTCCGCACCACGGTTGACGTTGTGCTGGAAGTGGACAGCGAACAGGTTGATCAGGATGGCGCGCAGGGCATAGGCAGCAACCTACCCAGTACCGGCCTACAGCCGTTAGACAGAGCCATTCGGAACGATGGCTTCGCGCCGCTTGTTGTTGGGACTTTGCTTGAATCTCAATCGCCTCCGTCGGCTTACCTTGAGCTAGGCGGGCCGCGTTTTGCCCGAGCATATGCAGGGCTGCACCTCTACTCAAACAAGCTACTTGCGCTCTGGACGATGTCCGGCCCGGCATCGATATGCAGTGTGCAAAACGCTTACAGCCCTACGGGGTTTAAGTCCGGCACGGCTCAGCAGTTTGTGGGCTTCCCGACGTCCAGCCTACGCGGCTCTTACAACTCACGCACCGGCGCGGCTCTGACGCAGGTTCCTACGAGTTCCGTTATCAACTGGGTCTAGCCCTGCTACACAAGGAGATACATGATGGCTGAAGTACAACACGTGGCGAGTGGCAATGGCGCGCCAACAGGGGCACCGCCTTCAATAGCGGCCCACTACGTCGATCTGGTTTCAGGCTTTCACTACATATCGAACGGTACTTCAACGGCAGCAGACTGGGGCCACCCGATTGGCGTGCACACCTTTCATGAGTTGACCGAGGCCGGCCAGCTTGATGTGCCGATGACCGCTGGCCGGGTTGAGGTATTCGAGGTTGGTGAAGGGCCGGGAGGCCAGTTTGTTCTGATGTTGCCGAATGTACCTTCAAGGCACGTACTGGAGTTTACAGTCGTCGCATGGCCAACAGCCGCAGCGAGCCAGCTGGTTTTGAAATGCTCTGCTGGATTTGATGGAGTGGGCGCTATGGGGCAGAACATCGGCGCTACTGCTGTGGGTAATGAGCTGCATATACCGATGGCCCAGATTATGGGGTTGCGGGTTCATGCTATTGCGGGGCCTGGGGGGCGCTACTTGGAAGTCGTGCCGCAGTTTGTAGGCGGGGGGCGGGTTAATCTGCGGCTATGCCAAACATCGAGCTAAAATCATGCGCGCGGCTCGGCTTTCTCTATGCCAAACCCCGCGCTAAGCAGTGCCAAAAACGGCGCGCGCTTACAGCAGCAGGCTTAGCAGGCCGTTGAAAAATGTAGGCGAGGCAGGCAAGACAAGGCAAAAACAGGCGAGGAAGCGGAGTTTACGTGCTGTAAATGAGCATTCCGAGCCTGTTTTTAGCGTGAAAGAATCCATCTGACAGACGAGCGCGAACCTGCCGGACACCAGCAAAAAAACACTCGGGGGTGGTTTAGCTCGGCAGGTAGCCGAACTTCTCCAGTGCCCTGAGCCAGCGAGCTGAATTGCGTTTGACCGACAAGGCTTCATAGTCCAGGGCGCTGTCCCGGTAGTGTTCGCGCCGCTTGAGCATGTAGTAGACGGTACGTAGCAGTTTGTGAGCCAAGGCGATGATCGCGCGCTTGTAGCCACGTCGAATCACCAGTGCCTGGAACTTGGTTTTGAATACCGATGCAGTGCGGCTGGCCGAGTGCGAGAATTCGCATAACAACCGCCGCACATGAGCATTGCCCTTACGTATCTTTCCAGGTTTGTGTTTACCTGCAGACTCGTTGTTGCCTGGACAGATGCCCACCCAGGAGGCTAATCGATCAGCGCTACCAAAGGCGTCCATGTCACTGCCGATCTCAACGATGAGTAGCGCCGCGCCGATCAAGTCAACGCCGGGCAGGGTCTGCAAAAGAGACAGGGCATTGCGCTCGCTATCGAGTTCGCTGAGCAGGCGGGCTTCGAAACGGGAAATCCGCGCTTCAAGCTCTTCAATGTGCTGCATCAACTCGTCGAGCACAAAACAGTGGCTGGCCGTCGGTTCTCCTTGCAGCGCCTCGAACAGCTCTTCACGGCTGGCCTTCAGGCGGCGCGTGGCGAACTTGAGCACTTCGTGTACGGGCTGACCCGCAATGATCGCCTTGACCATGGCCCGCGCAGAACGCCCATGCAGGTCGCTCACCACGACGCCGAGACGCACCCCGCTGTCGCTCAACACCTTGTGCAAGCGGTTCTTCTCCGAGGCCAACTGGCTGACCAGCTTCTGCCGCTGCCTGGCAATCAGGCGCAACTCGCGCAGCTTGGCCGGCGGCACAAACGAGCCACGCAAGAGCCCAGCGCGCGCCAGGATCGCCAGCCAGTGAGCATCGGCTATGTCCGTTTTGCGCCCAGGTACATTTTTGACATGCCGAGCATTGACCACCTTGGCCCTGATACCCACCGCTTCCAGGGCCGCATAGGGGCTCTTCCAGTAAACGCCGGTGCTCTCCATCACCACATCGTCCGGCTGCAGAGCCGCTACCCACTCGGCCAGCGCCCGACGATCACGCTTGAACGCGCCAAACTGACGGTGCTCGACTGTGATGCGACCATCCGTCTCTTCAATCACCGCGCAGGCAGTGATCTGGGCCTGATGCACATCCAGTCCAACCACACGTTTATAAAGGGCAATCAATTCCATACCCCACCCCTCTGCTGTCTACACTCAAGATCGGGAAGGTGGCGGTGATCGAACTGAATGAGCCTGAAGGGAACAAGTCCCCAACGGCCTATTTAGCGTGAAAGAATCCATCTGACAGACGAGCGCGAACCTGCCGGACACCAGCAAAAAAACACTCGGGGGTGGTTTAGCTCGGCAGGTAGCCGAACTTCTCCAGTGCCCTGAGCCAGCGAGCTGAATTGCGTTTGACCGACAAGGCTTCATAGTCCAGGGCGCTGTCCCGGTAGTGTTCGCGCCGCTTGAGCATGTAGTAGACGGTACGTAGCAGTTTGTGAGCCAAGGCGATGATCGCGCGCTTGTAGCCACGTCGAATCACCAGTGCCTGGAACTTGGTTTTGAATACCGATGCAGTGCGGCTGGCCGAGTGCGAGAATTCGCATAACAACCGCCGCACATGAGCATTGCCCTTACGTATCTTTCCAGGTTTGTGTTTACCTGCAGACTCGTTGTTGCCTGGACAGATGCCCACCCAGGAGGCTAATCGATCAGCGCTACCAAAGGCGTCCATGTCACTGCCGATCTCAACGATGAGTAGCGCCGCGCCGATCAAGTCAACGCCGGGCAGGGTCTGCAAAAGAGACAGGGCATTGCGCTCGCTATCGAGTTCGCTGAGCAGGCGGGCTTCGAAACGGGAAATCCGCGCTTCAAGCTCTTCAATGTGCTGCATCAACTCGTCGAGCACAAAACAGTGGCTGGCCGTCGGTTCTCCTTGCAGCGCCTCGAACAGCTCTTCACGGCTGGCCTTCAGGCGGCGCGTGGCGAACTTGAGCACTTCGTGTACGGGCTGACCCGCAATGATCGCCTTGACCATGGCCCGCGCAGAACGCCCATGCAGGTCGCTCACCACGACGCCGAGACGCACCCCGCTGTCGCTCAACACCTTGTGCAAGCGGTTCTTCTCCGAGGCCAACTGGCTGACCAGCTTCTGCCGCTGCCTGGCAATCAGGCGCAACTCGCGCAGCTTGGCCGGCGGCACAAACGAGCCACGCAAGAGCCCAGCGCGCGCCAGGATCGCCAGCCAGTGAGCATCGGCTATGTCCGTTTTGCGCCCAGGTACATTTTTGACATGCCGAGCATTGACCACCTTGGCCCTGATACCCACCGCTTCCAGGGCCGCATAGGGGCTCTTCCAGTAAACGCCGGTGCTCTCCATCACCACATCGTCCGGCTGCAGAGCCGCTACCCACTCGGCCAGCGCCCGACGATCACGCTTGAACGCGCCAAACTGACGGTGCTCGACTGTGATGCGACCATCCGTCTCTTCAATCACCGCGCAGGCAGTGATCTGGGCCTGATGCACATCCAGTCCAACCACACGTTTATAAAGGGCAATCAATTCCATACCCCACCCCTCTGCTGTCTACACTCAAGATCGGGAAGGTGGCGGTGATCGAACTGAATGAGCCTGAAGGGAACAAGTCCCCAACGGCCTATTTAGCGTTCGCTCTCGAAAGAGGCAATCCGGGGTACGAGTCAGTTCGCTGGATCATGTTAACGACGGGGTGTCTCCGCCAAAAAAACTAGCGACCTCTCACCGCCACCTTCCCTATCTATAGCTCTCTTTCATCATCAGGGGTGGCGGGGCTGCCATGACTGTTAGCGTTCGCTCTCGAAAGAGGCAATCCGGGGTACGAGTCAGTTCGCTGGATCATGTTAACGACGGGGTGTCTCCGCCAAAAAAACTAGCGACCTCTCACCGCCACCTTCCCTATCTATAGCTCTCTTTCATCATCAGGGGTGGCGGGGCTGCCATGACTGTTAACGCAGTATTGCCAACGCAGGTAGTTTTTCAACGGCCTGTTATTCGAGAAAGCTGACCTGGCCACCCTTGAGTGAGTCGATACGTGCCAACGACTCGACCCGATAGCCCTGGGCGTCCAGTTCGGCACGACCGCGCTGGAAGGATTTTTCGATTACCACACCGATGCCGGCAATGCTCGCGCCGGCCTGACCGATCAGGTCGATCAAGGCTTTGGCGGCATGGCCGTTGGCCAGAAAGTCGTCGATCAGCAGCACGTGATCCTTGGCGCTCAGGTGCTTGGCGGCAATCGCCAGGGTGCTTTCGGTCTGCTTGGTGAAGGAAAACACCTTGGAGATATATAAGTTGTCCGTGAGCGTCAGCGACTGGTACTTGCGCGCAAAAATCACCGGCACGCCCAGCTCCAGCCCGGCCATCACTGCCGGAGCAATACCCGAGGCTTCGATGGTGACAATCTTGGTGATGCCCTGGCCGGCAAAGCGCTGGGCAAACTCATGGCCAATCTGCTGCATCAGCTTGGGGTCGATCTGGTGATTGAGAAAAGCATCGACCTTAAGCACCTGCTCCGAGAGCACGGTGCCTTCATCGCGAATCTTCTGTTTTAGCGCTTCCACGCGGTTACCCTCGTTGTTCAGTGGTTTGCGATGTAGGTTGGGTTGAGGCGCGCAGCGGCGAAGCCCAACATTGGGGGCCGCATAGCATGTCACTCGCCTTGTTGGGCTTCGTTCCTCAACCCAACCTACATCGTGATTGATCTATTATCCCTGGCGGCCACATTACGGGCGCGCCGCTCCCGGCTATTTTTTTATGGCCTGCCATCCCTGGCGGCTACCCTGTGGGCCGTCGCAAGCGACGTTAAAAATAGCTCCCGGCTATTTTTTTAGCATGGCGCGCATATTGGCCAGGGCCGAGTTGCCGGTGGCGGCCTTGACCTCGGGTGGGGCGTCGTCCAGGCCTTCCCAAACCAGGTCCTCGGGCGGCAGCTCATCGAGGAAGCGGCTCGGCGAGCAGTCGATGATTTCGCCGTATTGCTTGCGCTTAGCAGCGAAGGTCATGGTCAGGTTGCGCTTGGCGCGGGTGATGCCGACGTAGGCCAGGCGCCGTTCTTCTTCAACGGTATCGGCCTCGATGCTGGAGCGGTGCGGGAGGATTTCCTCCTCCACGCCGAGGATATACACCGACGGATATTCCAGGCCCTTGGAGGCGTGCAGGGTCATCATCTGCACGCCTTCGGCACCTTCCTCTTCCTCCTGCTGGCGTTCGAGCATGTCGCGCAGCACCAGCTTGCCGATGGCGTCCTCGATGGTCATGTCGCCGTCTTCGTCTCGCTCCAGGGTGTTTTTCAGCGCCTCGACGAGGAACCAGACGTTACCCATGCGCGCGTCGGCGACCTTGTCGTTGGAGGCGTTCTGCCGCAGCCAGTTCTCGTAATCGATATCCATGACCATGCTGCGAATCGCCGCAATCGGATCGTTCTGCGCGCATTCCTGGCGCACTCGGTCCATCCACTTGGTAAAGCGCGCCAGGCGTTCGGTGTAGCGCGCATCCAGCTGCTCGCCCAGGCCGATTTCACCGGCGGCGGCGTACATGCTGATCTTGCGGTTGGTGGCGTAGTTGCCGAGCTTTTCCAATGTGGTCGAGCCTATCTCCCGGCGCGGCACGTTGATCACGCGCAGAAAGGCGTTGTCGTCATCCGGGTTGACCAGCAGGCGGAAGTAGCTCATCAGGTCCTTCACCTCCTGGCGGGCGAAGAAGCTGGTGCCGCCACTCAGGCGATAGGGAATCTGGTGGTGCTGCAGTTTCAGCTCCATCAGCTTGGCCTGGTAGTTGCCGCGATAGAGAATGGCGTAATCGCTGTAGGGGCGCTGGGTGCGCAGGTGCTCGGTGAGGATTTCCAGGGCCACCCGCTCGCATTCGGCGTCTTCGTTTTTGCAGCGGATCACACGGATCTCGTCGCCCATGCCCATCTCGCTCCACAGCTGTTTCTCGAACGCATGCGGGTTGTTGGCGATAAGGATGTTGGCGCACTTGAGGATGCGGCTGGTGGAGCGGTAGTTCTGCTCCAGCATCACCACTTTGAGCGATGGATAGTCGTCCTTGAGCAGCATCAGGTTTTCCGGGCGCGCGCCGCGCCAGGCGTAGATCGACTGGTCATCGTCGCCAACCACGGTGAACTGGTTGCGCATGCCCACCAGCAGTTTCACCAGCAGGTACTGGCTGGCGTTGGTGTCCTGGTATTCGTCGACCAGCAGGTAGCGGATGCGGTTCTGCCACTTTTCCAGAATGGCCGGGTTGTCCTGGAACAGCTTCACCGGCATCAGGATCAGGTCGTCGAAGTCCACCGCGTTATAGGCTTTGAGCGTGCGCTGGTAGTGCAGGTAGACGATAGCGGCGGTCTGCTCCTTGGGGTTGCGGGATTCGGCCAGGGCCTGTTCGGGCAAGATCAGGTCGTTCTTCCAGCTGCCGATGTAGTTCTTGATCTCATCCGCGCCGTCATCGCCGGAGTATTCCTTCTGCATGATGTCGCTGAGCAGCGCCTTGATATCGCCCTCGTCGAAGATCGAGAACCCCGGCTTGTAGCCCAGCGCCGCGTATTCCTTGCGGATGATGTTCATGCCCAGATTGTGAAAGGTCGAGACAGTCAGGCCGCGAGCCTCCGGGCCCTTGAGCAGGGTGCCGACGCGTTCCTTCATCTCCCGCGCGGCCTTGTTGGTAAAGGTCATGGCGACGATATGGCGGGCCTGGATACCGCAGTTCTGCACCAGGTGGGCGATCTTGCGGGTGATCACGCTGGTCTTGCCGGAGCCTGCGCCGGCGAGCACCAAAAGTGGGCCGCCGACATAGTTCACGGCTTCCTGCTGCCGGGGGTTCAGTCGGGACATGAAGTCAATCGTCAGGCGGAATGGGCGCGCATTTTAACAGGCCTGACGCTTTCTGCCGTGACCATCTGGAAGTGTGTGGCAGCGCACATAATGGCAAGTCGCCAGGCTTGGTTAATTTTCCTAATCCAGTACTCTGGTGCCACTTTTGGGTACCTGCTTGGCCGCAGGATACGCGCCACTGACACAAGGATGTGCGTGATTAGACGTCGATTACGACGCATCCGAGCGGTTTAATGCTCTTTATTTGTGCTGTGGGGGAAGTTGCTTGTCCGCGTTCGTCGAACCATTACGCTTGCTCCTGCTGGCGGAAACGCCCGGCTGGGCGCAGTTGCTGCGCGAGCGTCTGAATGCGCTTGGCAGTGGTTATGCGCTGATTACCGCACCGTCCTGGGAGGCGGCCAGCGCGCTGTTCGATAAACCCAGCAACGCCCTGCTGCTGACCACCGCGAAATACCTGCCCGCCTCCGCGCACTGTTCTCTGCCAATGGTTTTGCTGCTGGATGCCGAGCCTGAAGCCGAGCCCGAGGGTGTGTGCGACTGGCTGGTGCGTGACCAGCTCAGCACCGAGATGCTGCGCCGTTGCCTGCGTTATGCGCGCGAGCGCGGCAAGCTCTACGACACCCTGCACCGTTTGGCCGAGCAGGACGCGCTGACCGGAATTGCCAACCGCCAGGGCTTTCAAACCTTACTTGCGGCGCGGTTGGCCGAGTACGAAGGATGCGGCCTGACCCTCGGCCATCTCGATCTGGACAACTTCCGTCATGCCAACGATGCCCTTGGTTATCAGGGCGGCGACAGTTTGATTCTGCAGGTGGTGGCGCGGATCAAGGCGCATTTGCAGGCCGGCGATCAGGTGGCGCGCCTGGGCAGCGATGAGTTTGCCCTGCTACTCGACAGCCGCCGCGATCCGGAGCGCGCCGAGCGCCTGGCCGCGCAGATTACCGAAGCCCTCGGCGAGCCTTACTGGATCGACGGTGAAAGCCTACTGATCGGCTGCAGCCTGGGGCTGGCCCACTCCCGTGCGGACAGTAGCGCCGACCCGCTGATGTGGCACGCGCATATCGCCATGCAACAGGCCAAGAGCCAGCAGGGCTGTACCTTTCATCTCTATGACGAGCGGATCAACCGTAGCGCGCGCAACCGGGTTGACCTGGAAAGCGAACTGCGCCGCGCCCTACGCCGCGACGAGCTGGAGCTGCATTACCAGCCGCGCTTGTGTTTGCAAACCGGGCGTATCGTTGGCCTAGAAGCCCTGGTGCGCTGGCGGCACAGCGTACATGGCCTGCTGGCGCCGAATGAGTTTGTGCCGCTGGCCGAGGAAAGCGGGCTGATCGTACCGCTGGGTTATTGGGTGATCAGCCGCGCGCTGCGCGATATGCAGTGGCTGCGCGGGCGCGGCCTGCCGGCGTTGCATATGGCGGTCAATCTGTCGTTCCGTCAGTTTCAAGATAGCCAACTGCTGCCGACCCTCAGCCGCCTGATCGAAGAGCGCGGCGTGGATGCGCAGTGGCTGGAGTTCGAGCTAACCGAAACCGCCGTGATGCGCCGCAGCGATCAGGTGCAGCAGACCATGCTGGCTCTCGGTCGCCTTGGTGTGCGTTTCTCGCTGGACGACTTCGGCACCGGCTTTTCCTCCTTTGTGCACTTGAACAACCTGCCGATCACCCTGCTGAAAATCGACAAGAGCTTTGTCGGCGGCATGGGCGAGCGCGCGGAAAATCGCCAGTTGGTGCGGGCGATGATCAACCTGGCGCACAACCTCAACCTGCAGGTGGTGGGCGAGGGCGTGGAGAATGCCGAACAGCTGGCGTTGCTGCGCCAGTACGGCTGCGATCAGGTGCAGGGCTTCCTGATCAGCAAGGCCTTGCCGCTCCCCGAGCTGGCGCGTTTTCTGGTGTTTGGCATGCGCCAGCCGTTGCTCGGGCTGAATAACAGCTGAGCTGCTTACTGATTGAAGAAAGGCCCGCACTTGTTGCGGGCCTTTTGCTTGAAGGGGTTACTGTGTCGCCTGAGCTTGGGCCTTACGTTGCGCCAGTTTCTGCTGGCGGTAGCTGATGGCGGCGGGCGGCACGGCGGTGACCTTGCCGGTTTCCAGCCAGCGCTTGATGCGATTGGCGTCGGCCATGTGGGTGTATTTGCCGAAGGCATCCAGCACCACGAAGGCCACCGGGCGGTTATTCATCACGGTATTCATCACCAGGCAGCGTCCTGCTTCGCCGGTGTAGCCGGTTTTGCTCAGCTGCACGCTCCAACCGGGCTTGCGCACCAAGTTGTTGGTGTTGCGAAAGCCCAGGGTGTAGTTGGGTTTGCGAAATGCCTGGGTCTTTTCCGAGGTGGTGCTGAACTGGTTGATCAGCGGGTACTGGCGCGCGGCCTTGAGCATCAGCACCAGGTCGCGGGCGCTCGACACGTTGTGTTCCGACAGGCCGGTGGGTTCGACAAAGCGCGAGTGCTTCATGCCCAGGGCGCGGGCCTTGGCATTCATCGCCGCGACAAAGGCGCTGTGGCCGCCCGGATAGTGGTGAGCCAGGCTGGCGGCCGCGCGGTTTTCCGAGGCCATCAGGGCCAGCAGTAGCATGTCGCGGCGGCTCAGTTCGCTGCCCACGCGCACGCGGGAGAACACGCCGCGCATCTCATGGGTGTCGCGAATCATGATCGGCAACTGCTGATCCAGCGGTAGCTTGGCGTCGAGGGTGACCATGGCGGTCATCAGCTTGGTTACCGAGGCAATCGGCACCACGCTGTCGGCGTTGCGCTCGTAGAGCACTTTATTGGTCTGCAGGTCGACCAGCAGGGCGCTGCCGGCGGCCAGGTCCTGTTGTTTGGCGGGGGCGGCCTGGATGTTCGATGCAACGACAGCGCAGCTGCAGATCAACAGCAGGCTTACTAACGAATGGCGGATTTTCACAGAGGGCTTCACGGGCAGGTTGAAGGAGGGCGCAGCGCTGCCAAGTATACGGAAATCCACGCCTGGGCTTGGTGTTGCAGGCTTAAATCGTCATTGTGGCGCGCTATAGTGCGACCGTTTGTATCGCCGTGAGTTGCCCCATGTCCGAGTTATCTGCATCCATAGCACCGCCAGCGGTGAGCCTGCGCGAAGCCTTCTGGTTCTGGCTCAAGCTCGGCCTGATCAGTTTCGGCGGGCCGGCCGGGCAGATCGCGATCATGCATCAGGAGCTGGTGGAGAAGCGCCGCTGGCTGTCCGAGCGGCGTTTTCTGCATGCGCTGAACTACTGCATGTTGCTGCCGGGGCCGGAGGCGCAGCAGCTGGCCACCTATATCGGCTGGCTGCTGCACCGCACCTGGGGCGGGGTGATCGCTGGGGCGCTGTTCGTGCTGCCGTCGCTGTTTATCCTGATCGGCCTGTCCTGGCTGTATATCGCCTATGGCGATGTGCCGCTGGTGGCGGGGATTTTCTACGGCATCAAGCCGGCGGTGACTGCCATCGTCATGCAAGCGGCCTGGCGCATCGGCTCGCGGGCGCTGCAGAACAACTGGTTATGGGGCATTGCCGGCGCGTCTTTTGTGGCGATTTTTGCCTTCAATGTGCCGTTTCCGTTGATCGTGATTGGCGCCGCGCTGCTCGGCTACTTCGGAGGCCGCCTGCTGCCACAGCAGTTCAGCCTGGGCGGTGGACATGCGGCGCAACGTACGAGCTATGGCCCTGCGTTGATCGATGATGACAGCCCGCCGCTGGCGCACACGCGTTTTCGCGCCTCGCGTCTGGCGTTGTTGCTGGCGGTTGGCGCGTTGCTCTGGCTGCTGCCGATGGGCCTGCTGACCGGGCTGTATGGCTGGGACGGCACGCTGACACAGATGGCCTGGTTCTTTACCAAGGCGGCGCTGCTGACCTTTGGCGGCGCCTATGCGGTGCTGCCGTATGTCTATCAGGGCGCCATTGGTCATTACGGCTGGCTGACGCCAACGCAGATGATCGACGGCCTGGCCCTGGGCGAAACCACGCCGGGGCCGCTGATCATGGTGGTAGCGTTTGTGGCCTTTGTTGGCGCTTATCTGCAGCCGGTGTTCGGCGGCGACTCGGGCTTTGTCAGCGGTGCGCTGGCGGCGGCGTTGGTCACCTGGTTTACCTTTCTGCCGTCCTTTTTGTTCATCCTCGCCGGCGGGCCGCTGGTGGAGTCGACCCATGGTGAGTTGAAATTCACTGCACCACTGACCGCGATTACTGCGGCGGTGGTGGGGGTGATCCTTAATCTGGCGCTGTTTTTTGCCTACCACGTGCTCTGGCCGCAGGGCTTTGCCTGCAGCTTCGACTGGCCATCGGCCGTGCTGGCCGTGGCGGCGGCGCTGGCGTTGTTGCGCTTTAAGCGTGGGGTGATGGAGGTGCTGCTGGTCTCGGCGCTGGCCGGACTGGTGGTGCATCTGTTGCGTTGACGCCAACAAGAATGGATGACCCAAGGGTGGGTTAGCGGCGCAGAACCGTGCTTAGGAAGGCCCTGCGCCATTCGTGCGCCGCGTAACCCACCATCATGACAGGCCGGGCCTTGTTGCTCGACGAGCAACAACAGGGAGTCGCCATCACAATCCAGGCGCGCCTCCACCAGGCGATGGCGGCGATCAGGCCGTCGGCATTCCAGGGGATGGCGTCCAGCACCTCGGCCAAGGGGCGACTGTCGCCCAGCCCGGCCTGCTCCAATTGCAGCCACAGGCTCATGGCTTGAGCGCGGCCAGCAGGGTGTCGAGGTTGTGCTTGAACATGCCCAGGTAGGTGCTGGCCGGGCCTTCGCTGGCCAGGGCGTCGGAGTAGAGGGTGCCGCCGACCTGGGCGCCGCCTTCTGCCGCGATCTGCTGGATCAGGCGTGGGTCGCGGATGTTTTCCACAAACACGGCTTTTACCCCGTCGGCGCGGATCTGCCGGATCAATGCGGCCACTTCCGCTGCCGAGGGTTCGTCTGCCGTGCTCAAGCCTTGCGGCGCGACAAATTTCAGGCCGTAGGCCTGGCCCAGGTAGGCGAAGGCGTCATGGCTGGTGATGATGGTGCGTTGGGCCGGCGGCAGTTGGCCCAGGCCGGCGCGGGCTTCACTCAGCAGGGCGCGGATCTGGCTGATGTAGGCCTCGCTGCGGTAGGCGTAAAGCGCTGCATTGGTTGGGTCAGCCTGGCCCAGAGCCTTGGCGATGTTCTGCACATAGATTTCGGCATTGGCCAGGTTTTGCCAGGCGTGCGGGTCGGGGACCTTTTCGCCATCTTCATCAAGCATCAGTGGCAGTACACCGGCGCTGGCATCGATGCGCGTGCCGGGTGCTTCGCTGCTGTCGATCAAGCGCGCCAGCCACGGCTCGAAGCCCAGGCCGTTGGCGATAATCAGGTCGGCGGCGAACACTGCCTTGGCGTCTTCCGCGCTGGGCTGGTAGACGTGAGCGTCGGCATCGGCGTCGACCAGATTGCGAAGTTCAAGCTTATCTCCGGCTATTTGCTGGGTAATGTCGGCCAAAATACTAAAGCTGGTAACAACCTTGAGTTTGTCCTCGGCGTTGGCGCACAGGCTAAGGCTTAGGGTCAGCAGGGCAATCAGGATGCGCATGGTGGTTCCTCAATGGGCGGGAGATAAACAGGGTTGCCGGCGCAGCAGGCCATTCAGCGGCCCGAGCAGTACGGAGCAGATGTAGGCCAGGCCGGCGAGCAGCACGATGCACGGGCCGCTGGGCAGGTTGGCGTAGTAGGAGAGCAGCAGGCCGAGCCAGACGCAGACCGCGCCGGTGAGTGCGGCCAGCAGCAACATGCGCGGTAGATGGCGGCTCCAGAAGCGTGCGGCGGCGGCCGGCAGCATCATCAAACCCACCACCATCAGCGCGCCGATGGCTTGAAAGCCGACTACCAGATTGAGCACCACCAGGCCGAGAAATAGCCCGTAGGCCAGCGGCCCGAAGCGGCTGACACCGGCGAGAAACAGTGGGTCGAGGCTGTCCATCAGCAACCAGCGGTAGATCAGCGCCAACACCAGCAGGCTGCCGATGGATACCAGCCGCATACCGTTCAGGGTTGGCGGGTCCACGGCCAGCACCGAGCCGAACAGCAGATGTAGCAGGTCGAGCTTGTTGCCCGCCAGGCCCAGCAGTAATACGCCGCTGGCCAGGGAAATCGGGTAGATGGCGGCCAGGCTGGCGTCTTCACCCAGGCCGGTGCGCCGGGTTACCCAGGCGGCTAGGCCCGCCATACCAAGCCCCGCGACCAGGCCGCCGAGGGTTAGCGCCGGCAGGCTCAAGCCGAACAGCCAGAAGCCAACGGCAGCACCGGGCAAAATGCCGTGGGCGATGGCATCACCCATCAGGCTTAAACGGCGCAACACCAGAAACACTCCCAGCGGTGCAGCACTGATCGCCAGGGCCACGCCACCCAGTAGCGCGCGGCGCATAAAGGCGAACTCGACAAAGGGGCTCCAGAGCAGCTCCAGGTTCACGCCACTTGCTCCAGAGGTGAGCGCTGGCCCATCAGCTCGCGGATCGGCGCATAAATGCAGCCGCTGCGTGACACCAGCAGGGCGTTATCCAGGTGTTGGCTCATGCTGTTAAAGGCGTGGCTGACCACGATCTGCGTGCGGCCTTGTGCCTGCCAGCGCTGGATGTGCTGCCAAAGCAGTGCCAGGCCCTGCTCATCCAGGGCGGCCTCGGGCTCGTCGAGCAGCAGCACCTGCGCGTCGGTCAGGCTTAGGCGGGCCAGCAAGGCGCGCTGCAGTTCGCCGCCGGACAGTGCTTGCAGGCTGTGCTGTTGTAAATCCAGCAGGCCCCAGTCTGCTAACGCGTGCTGCAGGCGTGCCTGACGCTGCTGGCGATTGAGCGGGCTGCGCCATAAGCCGGCGCTGACCAGATCTTGCAATTTGATCGGGAATTGCCGATCCAGCGCCTGCTGTTGCACCAGGTAGGCCACGCCACCCAGGCGCGGTGCAGCCAACTCGACCTGGCCGCGCAAGGGCTGGGTGATGCCGGCAATTGTCTTAAGCAGGCTGCTTTTGCCGCAGCCATTCGCACCGATCACGCCAGTTAGGCTGGCGCGGGGCAGGTGCAGATTCAGGGGTGGGGTTAGCGGGTGGCCGGCAGGGCCCCATTGCAGGTTGTGGCAGTGGATCATGCTGGGCTCCAGTTCCAGCGGCTGGCTGCCACCGCATCGTGGGCGTGCAGGCTTTCCGCATGCACCACGCGCAGCTGGAAGGCGCTGAGTCCTGGCTGTAGCAACAGAGCGCTGTGCAGGCGGCGGGCGGCGTCTTCGCAGAACATCAGGTTTTGCCCGTTGGCCAGGGCAAAGGCCTGTTCGTCGGCACGCTTTACGGCGGTTTGCACGGCGGTGCCGAGGGCCTGTTCGGCGGCGTCGATCAGCTCAACCAGTGGCAGTTCGGCGGCCTGCGCCTGCAAGCGGACTTGCACGGTGGCGTTGCTGCGTTGGCTATGCGGCGTGGCGATGATGCCCTGGGGCGAGCCGAGCCAGGCCAGCAGTTGTGCGTGGTCCAGCGGCTGGTCGGCGAAGTCCTCGATAAAGCGCTGCTGAATCAGCTGGCGCGCCAATGCAGCAGAGCAGGGGCAGGTCGAGGAATAGGCCACTTCTACCTGCAGTTCCACCTGAAAGCCCAATGAATCCTGGCGTGAGTCCTGGCGTGCATGCACTTCGAAGGGATATGACTTCCAGCCGGCGAGGGGGCTGACCAGCGCCGGACGACTGAGCAAGGCTTCGCCGCGTAAGGTGATGGAGGCTTGCTGCGACAGGCCCTGGTGGCTGTCGAGAAACTCGCCCAGCAGCTGCTGCAGCGTCGCCGGGCTCAGTTCGCGCTGTTCGAGGGCATGCAGGGCCAGGTACAGGCGCGACATATGAATGCCACGGGCATTGCCATCATCCAGGCTGACCCCGGCATCGGCGCGGGCATTGATGCGTTGCCCGGCCAGGTTGACCGGCAGCGCGATGCCCTGCATGCCGACCCAGTCCAGGGCCTGTGCGTGGGCAGGTATTTGCGCGGCTATGTCCGGCAAGGTCAGTGCGTTCATCAGAAATCTGCCGCTCGGTTGTGGGTTTAAATGTTATGTTATAACAAGTAAATTACAAAGCCAGTGAATCCTGACGATGACCGCAACCCCGCTTACTCACGCCGAACTGCTCGCTCAGCCTGCGGATGACTATATGAAAGCCGCGCAGCAGCAGTTCTTCCGCACGCTGCTGCTGAACCAGCGCGGCGAACTGCAAGCACGCATTGCCGCAGAATTTGAAGGCCTGCGCGAGCGCGAAACCAGCAGCGACCCCGCCGACATTGGTAGCGCCGAAGAGCAGCGCCAATGGCAACTGCGCCTGCTGGAGCGGGAGAAGAAGCTGCTCGACAAGATCGACGAAGCCCTCGACCGCCTGGCCCGTGGCGAGTACGGCTGGTGCGTTGAGACCGGCGAGCCAATCGGCCTCAAGCGCCTGTTGCTACGGCCCACCGCGAGCCTGTGCATCGAAGCCAAAGAACGTCAGGAACAACGCGAAAAACACCTGCGCCACGTTGATGGAGACTGAAACCATGACCAACCGCCTTCCCGTAACCGTGTTGTCCGGCTTTCTCGGTGCTGGCAAAAGCACCCTGCTCAACGCCATTCTGAAAAACCGCCAAGGCCTGAAAGTGGCGGTTATCGTCAACGATATGAGCGAGATCAATATCGATGGCAGCGAAGTTCAGCGTGATGTCAGCCTGAACCGCGCCGAAGAAAAACTCGTGGAAATGAGCAACGGCTGCATCTGCTGCACCCTGCGCGAAGACTTGCTGGAAGAAGTCGGCCGCCTGGCCCGCGATGGCCGCTTCGATTACCTGCTGATCGAATCCACCGGCATTTCCGAGCCGCTGCCGGTGGCCGAGACCTTCACTTTCCGTGGTGAAGACGGCCAGAGCCTGGCCGATGTGGCGCGCCTGGATTGCATGGTGACGGTGGTCGACGGGGTGAACTTCCTCCGTGATTTCCATGAAGCCGAGAGCCTGGCCAGCCGGGGTGAAACCCTGGGCGAAGAAGATGAGCGCTCGATCACCGACCTGCTGATCGAGCAGGTGGAATTCGCCGATGTGCTGCTGGTGAGCAAGATCGACCTGATCAGCAGCCACGAGCGCGAAGAGCTGATGGCCATCCTCAAGGGCCTGAATACCCACGCCGAAATCATCCCCATGTCCATGGGCGCGGTGCCGCTGGACAAGATCCTCAACACCGGCCGTTTCGACTTCGCGCGTGCAGCCGAAGCGCCTGGCTGGCTCAAGGAACTGCGTGGTGAGCATGTGCCGGAAACCGAGGAATACGGCATCGCTTCCACTGCTTACCGGGCACGCAAGCCGCTGCATCCCGAGCGCTTCTTCAATTTCATCAACCGCGAATGGACCAATGGCCGCCTGCTGCGCAGCAAGGGGTTCTTCTGGCTGGCCAGCAAGTACCAGGAGGCCGGCAGCTGGTCCCAGGCGGGCGGTTTGATGCGTCACGGTTTTGCCGGGCGCTGGTGGCGCTTTGTGCCCAAGGCGCAATGGCCAACCGACGAAGAAGGCCTGCAGGCGATTATGAAAAACTGGCAAGCGCAGACCGGCGACTGTCGCCAGGAGCTGGTGTTTATCGGCCAGAACATCGACTTCGCTCAGCTGACCGCAGAGCTGGATGCCTGCCTGCTG
Organism: Pseudomonas sp. C7.1; assembly: GCF_056312395.1. Lineage (NCBI taxonomy): Bacteria > Pseudomonadati > Pseudomonadota > Gammaproteobacteria > Pseudomonadales > Pseudomonadaceae > Pseudomonas > Pseudomonas sp. C7.1. Next base: position 4,088,771 of record NZ_JBWDTL010000003.1, read on the forward strand.
ACCGAGGCGGAAATGGCCCTCGGTGTGGATGCCTGGCGCGCGCTACCCGACCCGTTCGGCCCCTGGCACGAGGAGGCGGCCTGATGCTTGCGCCCATCAATGCGTAAGTTGCGGATTCCACGCCATTCGGACACTCAGCCCACGCTGATCCGGACACCTGTTCCACGGTCATCCGGACAGGCAGTCGGAGCGCAGCGACGCAGGATATGCATTGTTAGTCTGAGGTGCCCGGCGTCGTCAATTTCTTCGCCCGCCTGCGCATCGACTCTCCCTTCAGGTTGATCCGGTAGGCGTTGTGCACCAGGCGGTCGAGGATGGCGTCGGCCAGGGTCGGATCGCCGATCAGTTCGTGCCAGTTGTCCACCGGCATCTGACTGGTCACGATGGTTGAGCGTTGGCCGTAGCGGTCGTCCAGCAGCTCCAGCATGTCGCGGCGCTGTTCGTTGGTGAACGGTGCCAGGCCCCAGTCATCGAGGATCAGCAGGTCGGTCTTGGCGTAGCTGCTCATCAGCTTGACGAAGCGGCCGTCGCCATGTGCCAGGCCCAGTTCTTCCAGCAGCCGCGGCAGGCGCAGATAGCGCACGCTGCAGCCGTCCCGGCAGGCCTGGTGGGCCAGGGCGCAGGCCAGCCAGGTTTTGCCGACGCCGGTGGGGCCGCCGATGATCAGGTTGAGGCCGTCGCGCAGCCACTGGCCGCTGCGCAGTTGCAGGATCAGCGCCTTGTCCAGCCCGCGCGGGGCGCGGTAGTCGATGTCTTCGAGGCAGGCGTTGTGCTTGAGCCGGGCCTGGCGTAGGCGGTTGCTCAGGCGCTTGTCGTCGCGCTCGGTCAGCTCGCGATCGACCAACAGGCCGAGGCGTTCTTCGAAGCTCAGGCTGTCGATGTCGGGTGTTTTCAGTTGCTCGGCGAGGGCTTTGAGCATGCCGTGCAGGCGCAGGGTTTGCAGCTTGTCCAGGGTCGGGTGAGGCAGCATGGTGGGATTCCTTTGTTCAGTGGTAGTAGCCGGGGCCGCGCAGGTTGGCGTGGTCGTCCGGTAGTAGGGGTAGGTTCTGTTGAGCCAGCGGCAGGTTTTCCAGGCCTTGGCGCAGAATCGATTCGAGGCTTTTGTAGCTACAGGCACCGAGGCTTAGGGCGCGCTGGCAGGCGGCTTCCAGCCGTTCTTCGCCGTGGTGCTTGCCCAGGCGCAGGATGCCCAGGCAAGCGCGGTAGCCATGCTGCGGATGCACGCGCCGTTCGAGGATGTGGCCGATCACCCCGGCGGTGTTCGGGCCGGTCTGCTCGGCCCAGCGGATCAGCCGTTGCGGCGTCCACTCGGCATGCTCGCGATGGCTCTTGGGCATGTGCTCGGTCTGCGTGCTGTGCCGGCCTTTGTGCAGGGAGCGTACGTGGCTGGCCACCCGCTGGTTGGCGTGGAAGCACTCCACGGTGCGCGCCGTCAGACGCACCTCCAGCTGCTTCTTCACCAGCTGGTAGGGCACCGAGTAGTAATGCCCGTCAACCTCGACGTGGTAGTCGATGTGCACCCGCGCCTTCTTCCACTCGGCATAGACGTAGGGCTGCTCCGGTAAAGGCCGCAGGGCCGGGCGATCCAGGCTGTCGAAAGCCGCCTGGCGGGAGCCCGGTAGCTTCTTGAACGGCCGTTGGTTGAGTCGCTCCAGCAGCACGGCGATGGCCCGGTTGAGTTCGTCCAGGGAGAAGAACTGGCGATGGCGCAAGGCGGCGAGGATCCAGCGCTCGACCACCTGCACGCCGACCTCGGCCTTGGCCTTGTCGCGGGGCTTACGCGCCCGCGCCGGCACCACCGCCACGCCATAGTGCTCGGCCAAGTCGCGGTAGCTGGGGTTGATGTCCGGTTCGTAGCGATGGGCCTTGCTCACCGCACTGCGCAGGTTGTCCGGCACCACGATCTCCGGCACCCCGCCGAGGAAGGCGAAGCAACGGGCATGGGAGCCCAGCCAGTCCGGCAACTGCTGCGACCAGGTGGCCTCGGCGAAGGTGTAGCTGGAGGCACCGAGTACCGCGACGAATACCTGCGCCTGGCGGATCTCGCCGCTGTGACGGTCGATCACCGGCATCGTCTGACCTGCGTAGTCGACGAACAGCTTTTCGCCGACGCGGTGCTCCTGGCGCATCACCACATCGACCTTGCCGGCCCAGGCCCGGTAGTGCTCGCAGAACCAGCTGTACTGGAAGCCCTGTGGCTGGCCCAGCCGATACTCCTGCCAGAGCAGCGCCAGGGTCACGCCTGGTCGGCGCAGCTCGGCATGCACCCAGGCCCAGTCGGGAGTTGGTCGTTGCTCAGAGGGGATCTCCGGCGGTGGCGGGAACAGGCGCCGCTCCAGCTCTGCGTCGGACAACTCAGCAGGGAGCGGCCAGGAGAGGCCGCAGGCCGTGAATCGGCAAAGGTAATCACCGGCACTGCTGTGACCTATGCCCAGACTGCGGGAGATCTTACGGACAGACAGCCCGCAATCGAACTTGAGGCGCAACACTTCACGGATTTTACGCATGGATAAACGCTCCACGACGACCTCTCTGCTTCGAAAAAGAGGCCAATGGTAGTGAATAAATCCTGCGTAGCTGCCTGCCAGAAAGTGTCCGGATGGCTGTGGAATCAGTGTCCGGATGCTCGTGGAATGGGTGTCCGGATCAGCGTGGAATCACTGTCCGGATGTGCGTGGAATGGGTGTCCGAGTCAGCGCGGAATCCGCAGGGAGCGGGCGTGCCCGCCAGGCAGCAGCTGCAGCAGGTCAGCAGCGAGCAGATCGAGGTGCTCGGCGAGGTGCTGCGTGATGAGGTCAATCTGGCCGTATGGCAGCGTCAGTTGCCGGCGCAGATCAGTGATTTCGCCACAGCCTTGCTGGTTCAAGGCGAGGCGCTGGGGCAATCCATCGTGCTCGAGCTGGCCAGCCCGGAAAGCACGCCGAACCTCAGTGGCCTGGTCGATGGTTACAGCGATCTGCCGGGCCAGGCGGCGTTTCTGCAGGACCTGAGCTGGCTGGTCGGTGCCTTTGCCTGCCTGTTCGACGCCAAACGCATCGGTCTGCGCCTACGCATTCTCGACAAGGCCATGTGCCCGCGTTTTCACGTCGACCATGTGCCGGTGCGGCTGATCACCAGCTACGCCGGGGTTGGCAGTGAGTGGCTGGAGGAGGGCGTGATGGCGCACCGTCGGCTCGGTGATCCGGCTGCCGAGCCCAGCGATGCTGCGTTGATCAAGCGCGCAGAGACCGGCCATGTGCTGCTGGCCAAGGGCGAGAAGTGGATCGGCAATGAGGGCGGCGGCTTGATTCACCGCTCGCCGCAACCGCCGGCGGGTGAGCGGCGCTTGCTGCTGACGCTGGATTGGTTGGGGTAAGTGATTGCGGCGGGCGGTTTAGCGCGCCATCCATACGCCCTTGCTCTGCTGTTCGCAGAAGGGCTTGAGGTAGGTGGCGTCGCTGGCAACGCCGTAATAATGCACATCCTGTTTATAGGGTGTGCCGCCGACCGTTGAGTTGCGGCATATGCCGAAAGCGCCCATGGGGCACTGCTCGACAAACTCCACTTCGACCTTCTGCCCTTTTAGCTGTGGCTGACAGAACCCGGTGCGAAACAGATTGGGCGGGATGCTGCGGTTCTGCTGGCAGACCTTCACATCCAGACGCTCGGCCTGGCTATGCACCACACAGGCTTCACCCCAGGCTAGGCCGGATACTGTGAACAGGCTCAGCAGCAAAAAAGCGCGCATCAATTGACCCTCTGAAAATATGCCGGCGACTCTAGCATGCTGCTTTCATTCGGTCTGCGTTGTGCCGCTCCTAAGGTGCTGTACGCCGTTAGAATGGCCGCAGCAGAACTCTTTCTCCCGATAGACAATGGCAAACGCCGATCATGCTGAAAAATATCCCCACCCATGTTATTGCCGGGCCGCTCGGTGCCGGGAAAACCAGCTTGATCCGTCATCTGCTGGCGCAGCGCCCGGCGCATGAGCGCTGGGCGGTGCTGATCAATGAGTTTGGTCTGGTGGGTCTGGATGCCGCGCTGCTGACCACCGATGACGACGGTGTTGCCATGGGCGAAGTGGCGGGCGGCTGCCTGTGCTGCGTTAACGGCGTGCCGTTCCAGGTTGGCCTCAGCCGCTTGTTGCGCAAGGCCAAACCGGATCGCCTGCTGATCGAGCCATCGGGCCTTGGCCATCCTCTGGTACTGCTCGAACAACTGCGCGAAATGCCCTGGGCCGGTGTGTTAGCGGTGCAGGAGCCGCTGCTGGTGCTGGACGCTCAGGCCCTGGCTGCGGGTGATGCGCTGCCGGAGAGTCAGCAGGCGACGCTTGGCCGCGCCGGCTTGTTGCTGCTAAACAAGGCCGAAGGGCTGGATGCTGTGACCAAGGCCCGCATCCAAGCGCAGCTGCCAGCGCGACCGATTTACTGGACCCGTCAGGGCGCCTTGCCATTGGCGGAACTGCCCGGTTTTAGCGCCCAGGCCGCTAGCGGCGGCACGCTGGATAACCTTCCCACCGGCACCGCGACATTGCCGCAACTGTGGCGCAGCCCGAGTGAGCCGATCTGCCAGGTTCAGCAGCAGGCCGAAGGCTGGAGCATCGGCTGGCGCTGGCATCCCAGCCAACAGTTCGAGCTGATGCAGGTGCAGCAGTGGCTGCATGGGCTGGGCTGGCGACGGGCCAAGCTGGTGCTGCAGACCAACGCCGGCTGGCTCTCGGCCAATGCTCTCGACGGCCAGCCCTTGCACTGGCAGAACAGCGAGTGGCGCAAGGACTCGCGGCTGGAGCTGATCTTTAGCGAAGCGCAGAGTCAAGTGCTGTTGCAGGCGGGAATGGCGAGCTGCCGACTGGTGCAACCGGCGCCCCTTTAATGGGGCGCGTTTTCCTCGGGTTGGCCAAGTTACGTCAGCATGCTCACGCCATAACGCTGCACCAGCGGGTGCTGCCCAGGCCATCAGCAGCCTGTTAGGGGTGAGCGTTAAACCAGGCCAGCACCTTGCCCGGCGAGCTGTCGAACCACTCATGGCCGCCCAGCAACTCGTTGTGGCGGCTGGTGGCGATGCCCTGTTGCAGCAAACGGTCGTAGTACAGGTCCATGCTCCACCAGGGCACCACGGCGTCGGCGAAGCCGTGGATAAAGTAGGTGGGTGGATGATCGCTCGGCAAGCTGTTTGGCACCGAGCAGATAGGCCCGCTACAGGTCGCGTAGGAGCCTGAGTGCACCACCAGCGCTTTGAACTGGCCGGGAAAGCTTACGGCCATGCGGCTGGTGTTATAGCCGCCGCTGGAGATGCCGGTGGCGTACTTGCGCTGGCTGTTCAAGGGGCCGAAGTGGCCGTTGTCGATAGCCTGAAACAGATTGGTCAGGAAGGTGAAATCGCTGCTGGTTTCATACAACGCCCCGGACAGGCCGGGGATATTGGTGTGCCAGAACAGATCGGCCGGCGCGCTGGGAGCAATCACCGCGTAGCCGTTGTCGAGCAGGGTCTTGATGGTCTTGCCTTCGTTGTACAGCTTGCCTAGCCAGGCGTTGCTGTAATAGACGAAATTATCCAACGCAAAGAACGAGCCTTGATAGAACACCACCACCGGCCAACCTCCTGGCGGCGGGGTGCCCGCAGGGCGTTGGTAGATCACTTTACGGGTGGCCAAAGCGCCGGAATTGATCCAGGTCGATTGATGGCTGCAGTTGATCTTGCCGGGTAGCAGCAGGGTCTTCTTGCGCTCGCTGCAGGGCGAGTCGGCCCAGCTTGAGCTTGTAAACAGACACGTCAACAGGGCGATCAGGCCCAGCCAGCGGACAGACGGTTTGGCAGTGATAGGCATGGCGGTTCTCCACTTTCTTATTGGTTTTTAAGGGAATGTGCTCCTGATCAAACACTGTGCTTCCCTGCTGTTGCCTTTTAAATAGAAACCTGAATTCCGATTCCGTCAAGTAAGCCAGCCCTCGTAATCCGGGTGCTGCAGCGCTGCGGGCTCTCTAGCACCGGTCGCGGGCAGACGAAAAAATCTTTGCCGGGCTTGCCAAAAGGCCAATGGGTTACTACTTTATCGGAACCGATGTTCCGGTTCCGATAAAAACAATACAGCAGGAGATCGTCGTGGCGACACAGAGATCAGCATGGACGGCAGGTTGCTTGGCATTGCTGGCGGCGAGCCAGGCAGATGCTTTTCAAGCGCGCTCGGGAGACTGGGCGCTATCGTTGGATACCACCCTGTCCTATGGGGTGAACTACCGCATGGAGAGTCAGGACCGTCGTCTGATCGCCCGCGCCAATGGCGGCAAGGGTGATAACAGCGGCCTGATCAACGCCGATGACGGCAACCTCAACTTCAAGAAAGGTGAGTTGTTCTCGGAAGTGACCAAGGTGGTGACCGAGATGGACCTGAATTTTCAGGACGACTACGGCATCTTCCTGCGCGCCCGTGGCTTCTACGATTTCGAGCTGAAGGACGATAACCGCCGCCATCGCGAAATTCCCAACAAGGGCCTGGACGATGCCGGTTCCAGCATCGATCTGCTGGATGCCTTCGTCTACGGCAGCTGGACGGTGGCCGACCGAGCTCTCAATGTCCGCCTGGGCCGGCAGGTGATCAACTGGGGCGAAGGGCTGTTCTATCAAAACGGCATCGGCGCGACCAACCCGGTGGACCTCAACGCCCTGCGCGCGCCGGGCTCCGAGCTGAAGGAAGCCTATATGCCGACCCTGATGGGCTATGCCTCGTTCGAGCTGAGCGAGGGGTTGTCCGTCGAAGGCTATTGGCAGCCCGGCAGCGCTTGGGAAGAAACCAAGATCGATCCCTGCGGCACCTATTTCTCCACCCTCGATGTGCTCGGCGGCGGTTGCGATTACCTGATGCTGCCGCCCCTGCAGGAACCGCTGGCAGGTGGTCTGGCCTTCGACAGCCCGGAGCAAGCCCAGGCCTTTGCCGATAGCCTGGGGCCGGGCTTTATCAATACGTTGCTCAAGGGTTACCTGCCCACCACCTATATTCCCCGTGGCAAGGACGTCAAAGCCGACGACGCCGCCCAGTACGGCATGGCTCTGCGTTGGCTGGTGCCCGAGCTGAATGACAGCGAGCTGGGCTTCTACTACCTGCGCTACAACATGAGCCTGCCGATGCTCGGCCTGACCGTGGGCCAGCCCATGGTGTTCCCAGTGGTGGGGGCGTTGCCGGTCGGCACCAGCTCCAACTACTACGCCGAATACCTGGAAAAGCGTCACCTCTACGGCCTCAGCTTCAACACCAGCATCGGCGGCGACAGCTTCCTCAATGGCCTGTCCCTGGCCGGTGAAATCAGCTACCGGCCCAATGCGCCGATAGCCCTGGGCCTGGGCGAGTACCTGCCGAGTGCGCTGCAGGGCAATCTGGCCGGCATGCCAGTGGGCACGCGCCTTGATGGCTATGCCGAAAAAGCCATGTGGCAAGCCTCCCTGGTGGGCATCTACAGCTTCAACAACCTGCTCAGGGCCGATACCGCGACCCTGCTCACCGAGGTGGTGGGTAGCCGGGTGCAGGGCCTGGAGTCGGATATCGACTACTACGGCGCTACGTCCAGTGCCTGGGGCGCGCAAAGCAGCCTGTCGCTGACCTATAGCAACGTGTTCAACGTGGTCAATCTGGTGCCCAGCGTCAGCTATCAGTACGGCATCAATGGCGTCGCGCCGCAGCTGACCAACGGCCTGTTGGAAGAGCGTAAAAGCTACTCGCTAGGAGTCGACGCGATCTATCAGGAGTCCCTAACGGTTGGCGTCAAATACGTCGGCTACAGCGGCGCCGGTCTGGCCAACAAGCTCAGCGACCGCGACTACCTCGGCTTCAACATCAAATACAGTTTCTAGGACGAGATCATCATGAAGACTTCAGGATTGTTGCGCGCCAGCCTGCTCGGCACTTTGCTGCTAACCAGCGCGCTGGCCAATGCCCAGGTCGATGCTGCCAAGGCGGCGCGTCTCGGCCAGGATCTGACCCCCATCGGCGCCGAGAAAGCCGGCAATGCCGCCGGCACTATCCCCACCTGGAGCGGTGGCCTGCCCCGTGATGCCAACGCCTTCGATCCGGCCCTGGGCTATCGCGACCCTTACGCCGCTGACCAACCGCTGTTCAGCATCACCGCAGCGAATGCCGAGCAGTACCGTGAGCAGCTCAGCCCTGGGCAAATGGCGATGCTCACGCGCTTTAGCGACAGCTGGAAACTCAATGTCTACCCGACCAGGCGCTCGGCTTCCTACCCGGACAAGGTGTACGCCGCAGCCAAGCACAATGCGACCTCGGCCAAGCTGATCGAGAACGGCAACGGCATCGCTGACTTCAAGCTGGCCACGCCGTTCCCACTGCCGCAATCGGGCCTGGAAGTGCTGTGGAACCATTTGGTGCGTTACCGTGGGGACAGCGTCAAGCGCTACTACGCCCAGGCGGTGCCGCAGGCGGGAGGCGATTACTTTATGACCAAGATCGAGGACCTGTTCCTGTTCAACGAAGCTGCTGGTGATCACAGCCAGAGCAATGGCAACGTGCTGTTTTACTTCCGCCAGTCGGTACTCGCTCCGGCGCGTCTGGCTGGTACCGAACTGCTGATTCACGAGACCGTCAACCAGGTCAAGGAGCCGCGCCTGGCCTGGCTCTACGCCTCGGGCCAACGTCGAGTACGGCGCGCGCCGAATGTGGCCTATGACTCCCCCGGCACCTCATCGGACGGCATGCGCACCACGGATAACTTCGACATGTTCTCCGGCGCACCGGACAAGTACGACTGGCAACTGGTGGGCAAGAAAGAACTCTTCGTGCCGTACAACAGCTACCGCCTGGCGGCCAAGAGCAACACGTACAGCGACATCGTCAAACGCGGGCATATCAACCCGGGCCTGCTGCGTTATGAGCTGCACCGCGTGTGGCATGTGCGGGCTACGTTAAAGGCGGGGATGCGCCACCAGTACAAGCAGCGCGATATGTATTTCGATGAGGACAGCTACCAGATTCTGGTGGTCGATCACTACGACAACCGCGACACCCTGTGGCGGGTCGGCGAGTCTTACACCATCAATCTGTATGACCAGCCGCTGATCTGGACCAGGGGCGATGCGGTATATGACCTGATCGGCGGTCGTTATGTCATTGGCATACTGTCCAATGAAGAGCCGGCCAATCAGTTTGATATTGCCCTGAAACCCTCGGACTTTACTCCTGCACAACTACGCCGGGACAGTCGACGTTAATGTTTGGCAACTTGCAGGTAATTACAGATGAGCGTGGAAAGTTCTCCGGGAATAACTTCTCGGGGCGTTTCACCGAGTGTCCCGACCATGGTCAGGTAATTCATGCTGGCCAGCAGCATATGCGCGGAAAGATCGGCGGCCTGTTGTGGGTGTGGGTGGCCGAATTCGCTCTGGCGGGCCAGGACGATGCGACAGAAGGTCTGGCCGATATAGGCATTGAGCTGGTGGAAGCGCTGGCGAAATTGCAGGTCGGCCGAGCTGCGTCGAACCAGGGCACGCAGCAGACCTTCGCGGCCGGCGAACAGATCGATCATGCCTTGGATAAACCCCTCGATCTGCTCGGCCACAGGCAGATCGCTGTGGCTGAGGTCGGCCACCAGTGCATCGATAGCGCTGCGGCCCTGTTCGACAAAGCGCTCATGCACGGCGTAGAGCAACACGTCCTTGTCACCGAGGAGGCGATAGAAGGTGCCTACTGAGGATTCGGCCAGTTGCGCAATCTGGGAAATGCCGGTGTCTTCGAAGCGATTGTCCGCAAGCAATTCAGCAGCCACGTTGAGGAAGCGTTCCAAGGCTTTTTTACTGCGAGCCTGAGTCGGGCTGGAAATGCTGTTCATTAGGAGCTCTCTATACGAAGCAGGCCGATTCTAGGTTTTTCGGCGCAATAAGGCAAACGCTAGCGTAATAACTAAGTTGGCAATCTTAATGTATTTATTAGTTGTTTCCTGATAATCGTCGCGGTTCAGGAGGACAGGTTAATTAGTGCCCTGATTATTATTAAAAGGAGTTTGCTCGTGCACTATATTCAATTGAAAACTGGCCGTTGTGCCTATATTCGAAAAGGCCAGGGAGTGCCGGTGCTGTTGCTGCATGGCCTGGGCTCATCCTGGCAGGACTGGCAGCCGCAAATCGAGGCGCTGTCGCGTTTTGCCGAAGTATTTGCCCTCGATTTGCGCGGTCATGGCGCCAGCGAACCGCTACGCGAGCCGGTCAGCGTGGCCGAACTGGCGGAGGATGTCGGCGAGTTTATTCGCGTCCAGGCTATTCAAGGCTGTGTGCTGGTGGGCATCTCTATGGGCGGCATGGTCGGCTTCCAGTTGCTGGCACAGCAGCCAGAACTGGTCGGGCGTCTGGTGGCGATCAACAGTGCGCCGAGTTTCCCGTTGGATTCCTGGGTTTTACGCGGCAAGGTGCTGTTGCGTCTGGCGCTGATTCGCTTGCTCGGTCTGAAGGCCATGGGCCACCTGCTGGCGCGCAAGCTGTTCCCTTATGCCGAGCAGAGCGAGTTGCGCCGCCGCACCGCCATGCGTATCGGTGCGAATGATCCGGTGTCCTACCTGCATGCGATCCGCGCGATTCTCGGTTGGTCGGCGTTGCCAGCCGTCAATGGCGTCGATACGCCGATGCTGATCGTTGCCGGCGACCGCGATTACACGCCCTTGGCCTACAAACAGGACTATGTGGCGGCGCTGCGCAATGCCGAATTGCAGGTGGTGGCAGATTCAGGGCACGCCACACCGCTGGATCAACCCGAGCAATTGAACGCCCTGCTAGAGCGCTTTATTCGCGGCCAGTAGTTGGGCAAGAGGTGAGTGTGGACATTCGGGCACCTACAGGTGCCCATTTTTTTGTGTTCAGCACATCCATATGCTTCACCCCTTCGGGGCTTACGCGCAAAAACGCTCCCGACATTTTTGCGCCCTGCCATTCTTGGCGGCTCCTGCGCGCCGCCAAAAATTACTACCGGTAATTTTTTGTGGTGCGCGCGCAGTAAACTGACGGGCCAGACGACAGCGAGCCGGTTATGAATCTTCAACCCTGGTCCCACGACAGCAGCGCCGGCTTTACCCTGCGTGGCTGGCATACGCCGCCTTCGGGTAAACCCGTGCTGCATTTTCTGCATGGCAATGGCTATTGCGGGCGGGTCTATACCCCCATGCTGCAATGCCTGGCCGAGGATTTCGATCTGTGGCTGTGCGATGTGCAGGGCCATGGTGAGAGTGACCATGGCGGACGTTTCCACGGTTGGAACCGCAGTGCCGAGCTGGCGCTGGAGGCGTTTGCCGCTGGCCGTGAGCGTTTTGCTGATGCCCCGGTATTTGCCCTGGGCCACAGCTTTGGCGGGGTGTTGACCAGCTTGATGCTGGCCCAGCAGCCGCAGCTGTTCCAGCGTGCGGTGCTGCTCGACCCAGTGCTGTTCAGCCCGGCGATGATCGGGGTGATGGCGTTGTCCGATGTGGTCGGCTTGAGCCGGCGTACCACCCTGGCGAGCAAGGCACTCAAGCGGCGCAGCAGCTGGCCGGATCGCGCCTCTGCCCATGCGGCACTGTATGGCCGTGGGATGTTTCGCGGCTGGACCGAAGAGGCCTTTGTCGCCTATATCCAGCATGCGCTGAAGGACAGCGACAAGGGCGTCGAACTCAAGTGCCGACCGAGTCGTGAAGCCGACATCTTCAGCTCCTTTCCCAAGCGCCTATGGCCGTCGCTGGCCAAAGTGACTACGCCGACTCAGGTGCTTTACGGGCAGGGCAGTTATCCCTTTGTCGCCAAGTCGGTGGCGCGCTGGTGCGCCAGCAATGCCCAGGTCAGCGCCCATGTGGTGCCGGGTGGGCACTGCTTTATGCAGGAGCAACCGGCCGACAGCGCCGCGCGGGTGGCGCACTTTCTGTTAAAGCGCGATTAAGCCTGATGACCTGCTAGTGGCGCGTGCTGCTATCCGAGTCCTGACGCTGGCTGCGCCACTGCTGCATTTCAATCACCTGAGCGCTGGGCGCCGGCGGTTCACGGAAGGGATGCGGGGCCAACTCGATGTGCCCCAGCTGTTTGCCAAACAGGGTGATGCTGCCGATATGCCGCTGCTCGCCGGTGACCGTGAACTCGAAGCCATACACCCGCGCCAACCGCTTGCGTCCGCGCGCATCGGGCAACAGGGCGAGCCGACGCAGGGCGACATTGCCATCAAGCAACTCCACATCGACCTTGGCGCAATGTTGCTTCACCAAACCCAGAGCGTGTTCACGCAGACCGTGGGCATGCCACAGCCATGCGCAGGCGGTGGCGAACAGCATCAGCAGAAAAACATCGAAGAGGTCGATCATGGCGGCTCCGGCAGCAGAGTGCAGAGCTTAACCGATTGCCGCACAGTTCTTGGTGCTGGGCTTGTCGTTGTTACGCAGTTGCTTTAGCGTCCGCGCACGCCAATCCGAAAAGGAGTTCCCATGCAGTGTCCTGCCTGCCGTATCACCACCTTGCAACCCACCAAGCTTGATGATGGCCTGCTGGCCCACGGCTGCCCGCAGTGTTCTGGCGCCCTGGTGGCCTTGCTGTATTACCGCGACTGGGCCGAGCGTCAGCCGCAGAATGATGAGCCGCAGACGCAGGTTGCAGCTGAGGTGGTCAATGAAAGCCAGCAAGCCCTGAGTTGCCCAAAATGCGCCAAATTGATGAGCAAATTTCAGATCAGCGGCACCCATGGTAACCGTCTGGATCTGTGCGGCAGCTGTGATGAAGCCTGGCTGGATAACGGCGAGTGGCAGCTGCTCAAGGCGCTGGAGCTCAGTCACAGAATGCCGAGCATCTTCACCGAAGCCTGGCAGCGCAAGGTCCGCCAGCAAGCTTCCGAAGAGGCCCGCCGGCAACGCTTCACTCGCCTGGCTGGGGATGAAGCCATTGCCCGCGCGGACGAGATTCGCGGCTGGCTGAAGGATCACCCGCAGCGCCGTGAGCTGTTGTTCTATATCGGTCACGAGTGACCCTGAGGCTGTTCGTGGACCAGGACGCTGCATATGAATAAGTGGGCTGTTTCGGCGCTGGCGGGCCTGACGTTGTTGGCTACCGCAGGCTGGTTGTGGTCGCGCGATGAGGCGTTGAGCCCAGAGGCCAAGGCTTGGCTTGAACAGGCTGCTGGCGATGCGGGCGACAGCCCTGGCTACTACCAGCTTATGGGGATGGATGCGCCGGCTGGTCGTGACCCGCAGGTTGAGGGTCGCGAGCGTGTGGCGCTCTATCACCAGCGCTTGCTTAGTCGAGAGCCGCAAGCCCAGGCAGATATATCGCCACTGGCGATGCCGGGAGATGCGTTGTGCGTGCTTGGTGCGCAGGGCTGTTTGCAAGGGTTGAGGCAGGAGCCTACACAACGGCAAGCGCTGCTCAGCCAGCACCGCGAACTGCTGCAGCGCTATCAGCAGCTGTTGGTGCTTGATGCGCCGCAGACCTTGGCACGGCTTGGTCTGGATGAGCCCATCGCCAACTATGCTGCGGTGCTGTGGGGTAATCGATTGCGTGCTTTACAGGCGTTGCAACTGGCTGAAGAGGGCCAGGGTGACGGTGCCTTGGCGTTGCTTCAGGGGGATGTTCGGCAACTGCGGGCGTGGTTAGCAAATGCCGATAACTTGATCATGAAAATGGTCAGCTTGACGCTCATCGCGCAGAACCTGGATGCGCTAGCTGTGTTGTATCAGGCCGGCTTGATTCCCCTGCCGGCTATCCAACAGCCCCTCAATAGTGAGGAACGCTCCTTGCTGCGTGCCATGCAACGTGAGTTCGCGATGGTCGCCACAGGCTTTACGGCGCTTATCCAGCAAGCGCACCTCAAGGAGGAGTTCGGTGTCAGTGGCTGGCGCCTGCGTTGGATGTACAAGCCGCAGATGAGTATCAATGACAGCTGGCCTGCTTATGCACATGTGGCCAGCCAGTCGCTGTTGTCGGCACAGGCGTTCGGTGGGGCCCGGAGTGAAGCGCCGCCTGTTGCTTCGACCTGGCGCCGCTGGCGCAACCCAGTGGGGAGTATTTTGCGTGCAGTGGCTATCCCGGATTTTCGGCGCTATCAGGCCCGCTTGCATGATCTGGATGCCAAGGTTGTACTGTTTAACCGCCTGGGCAGGCCTGAGCAGGCGCTGGCCAATCCCTACCAGCCGAACGAGCAACCCGTCTGGGATGCTGAGCGCCAGCTGATGTGCTTTAACGGCCCTCTGCCGGACGCCAAGGCGATTCGTTGCTTACCGACCAGTCAGGCATTTTGAGACAGTGTCGCCGCTTAGTGACGGTGGGCTTATTCAACGACTGAGTTCAGGGCCTGGTAGCGTTGTTGCAGTTCGTGACGAATCTGCCGGCGCTGCAGGGCCTGACGTTGGCGGCGCTCGGCATCGGCGGTGATCGGCTCAAGAGTTGGGACCGGCACTGGTTTGCCCTGTTCATCCACCGCAACCATGGTGAAGAAGCAGCTATTGGTGTGCCGCACGGAGCGCTCACGGATGTTTTCGGTGATCACTTTGATGCCCACTTCCATCGAGGTGCGCCCACAGTAATTGATCGAGGCGAGGAAGGTCACCAGTTCGCCGACATGGACGGGCTTGAGAAATACCACTTGGTCCACCGACAGGGTTACTACATAACTGCCGGCATAGCGGCTGGCGCAGGCGTAGGCGACTTCGTCGAGGTATTTGAGCAGGGTACCGCCATGTACATTGCCGGAGAAGTTGGCCATATCCGGGGTCATCAGTACGGTCATCGACAGCTGGGCGTTTCCGGGTTCCATAACAGGCTCTGTGCAGGGATTTGCCCAACCTTAACAGCTGGCGCTGGCTGTTGGCTGCGTTTAAGGCAGGTTGAACTGCTGGCGCAGCTGGTTTAGCTGTGCAGCGTCCTCAAGCAGAAAGCGGTCAAAGCGCTTGATCAGTTCGGGGTGTTTGTAGCTGCTCAAGTGGAAGCTGGTATTGACCTGCGGCAGCTGCGGGTCGAGCTGCACCTGCGCGGCGTCGAGGCCCAGTTGGCGCAGGTGGTGCTGCACCACCTGCGGGTTGGCGTAGATGGCATCCAGACGGTTGCGTTCGAGCATGCGGATCAGGCTCTGAATATCCTGAACTTCCACCAGCTCGACACCGTTTTTGGCCAGGACGGGTTGCCAGGCTTCGGCGGTAAAGCCGCGGACGATGCCCAGGCGTTTGACCGCAGTTAGGCCTTGGCCGCGCCGCGCAGGGTGGACCAGGGTGGCGTCGACAATTTGCACCACCGGTTGGCTGTAATACAGCGCCTGGCCGTCGCGGGCTTTACGTGCCCAGGCCGGATTGTCGGGGAATAACAGGTCGAGGTTTTGCTCACCGAGCAAATTGCGGTACAGGCGGTTGACCGGTTGCGGGCGCAGTTCCAGCTGAAGGCCTTCGCGCTTGGCAAAGGCTTGCAGCAGGGCGATGCAGTAGCCATCGAAGCCTTGGCCTTCTACTGCGCTGTAGTACGGGTAGTAGTCGTGACTTTCCAGGCCCACGCGCAGCGGCTCGGCCGTTGCGAGTGCGCTGTACAGCCAGCAGGCCAGGATAATGCAGAAGCGCATGGGCCACTCCAGGGTGTGCAGATTGTCTACAGCTTAGCCGCTACATACCGCGCCGTCAGGCGTGAGTCAGGTACCAGCGCCAATCCTGCTCGCCGACCTCGCCCATAAACTGGCGGATCTCGGCACACTTGATTGCCAGGAACACCTTGAGGAAGTCCTCGCCCAGCGCCTGTTTGGCCCAGGCCGAGTTTTCCAGGGCGCGTAGCCGTTGGCGTCGATCAGCATCAGCTCAATGCTGCGCACCTGCGGGTGAGCGTCTAGAAAGTCGCGGGCTTCCTGGGGGTTGGCAAATTGCATGGTCGGATGCCTGGGTAGGATGGGTTGAGCGTAGCGATACCCATGCGGTGAAGGCTGATGGGTATCGCGGGCTCAACCCATCCTACGGTTCGCTGTGCTTTTACTCGCGTGCACCAGGGATGGCCAGCAGCTCGCCGCAGACCACCGCGTCTTCACCCGGCAGCATGGTGGTCAGGCCGTTATTGCCCTGCTCGGCAATGGCTTTGGCGATCGGGTCCGGTGAGTGGCCGAACATTGTGCCGGGGTCGACCAGTCAGCCATCCAGTGCATCGGCACGCCGCCGTACAGCAAGTTACGCACGCGCTCGGCCAAGGCAACCGGCTTGGGGTTGCGCGCGATAAAACGTTCACGCTCGCGGCTGGCGAAGGTTGCTGCGCCGGGCAGGTGTTAGCTTTCCAGCCAGACGTCGCGCACCCAATGCCAGACTGATTCCCAGGTTTCGTCTTCGTTGACTTCGCCGGTTTCCGCTTCCCACAGCAGCACGGTGCCGTCCTCTTCCACCACGTAGTAGTTGCCGTGGTCTTCGCACAGCGGCACGAACTCGCGCGGCACGCCCAGGGACCAGGCGGTGGCGGCGACTTCCGGCAGGTAGGTGTGCGATTGCGGATCGCTGGCGGTAACCGGCTCCAGGCGGCCGTAAACCACATCGCTGGCCTGCAGCAGGTATTCACGCAGGGCGAAGGGCAGGTGGATCAGAATCTGCTCCTGAATCTCTACCAGGGTCTCTTCTTCCGGCAACTCCAGCGGGACGGGCACCGGCTCGTTGAGTTCGCGCAACTGTTCGATGACTTCTTCCACGGTGTCTGCCTCATTTATTACGGGGTATACGGGAGCGTCTTATACCTTAGACGGGTCTAAGCAAAAAGCTGGCACAGTGCTATTGTGCAGCTGAACAGTGCGTCAATTTTTGATCGCCATAAACTGGTTGAGTCATGAAAAGTCAAACGCAAGAGTCCGAAGGCGTTGCACTCAGCGAGGAAGAGCGGCTGCAGTTGCTGACCACTGCCGGTAAGCGTAACCGCCTGTTTATCCTGGCGCTGGCCGGGGTGCTGGGTTGCCTGATGCTGGCCTCGGTTGGGATGAATATGTACAGCGCGTTCAGTGCTGGTGATGACTCGCGTATTCAGGCCCTGGAAAAGCAGATCCTGCGGCTTGAGCAGCAACTGGCGGTGCAGCAGACCGCGTTGAGCAATCAGGAGGAGCTACTGGCCAGCCAACAGGCGTCGAAGCTGACCGGCCTGTTCGAGCGTGCGGAGAATCCCGACAGCATCGCCGAAGTGAGCAAGGTGTTGCAGGCCCAGGAGCGCGATTATCAACAGGTAATGCAGGGCCTGAAGGCCGGCATGCGCGACCTGGCCAATATGCTGCCGGGTTCGCGCAGCTGGCTGGCGCATTACGAGGAGGCGATTGATCGGGCCCAGCTCAACAGTCGTCAGCGCAGTGAGGATATTCAGGCCTGGGGCGACAAGGCCCAGCAGCCTACCCCGGCGGCCAAGCCGCCGGGTACGAGCGTCGATCCGGGCTAGCGGTTAGCCCATGTGGAAGAAAGCCAGTTTATTGCCGTCCAGGTCACGGAAATAGCCGCCATAGAAGCCCGGTATGCGTTCTCCCGGCGCGCCTTCGTCGCTTGCTCCCAACGCGATGGCTTTGGCGTAGAGCTTGTCCACACCCTCGCGTGATCCGCCGAGCAGCGCGATCATCTGACCGTTACCTGGCGTTGGTGCTTGTTTGTCATGGGGAATACAGATGGCAAACATCGGCTGTCCATTGGCGATGCCATAGAAGGCGATGCGGCCCATATCCATGACGACCTGGGCGCCCATTTCAGCCAGCAAAGGGGTGTAGAAGGCCTTGGCTTTTTCCATATCAGTGGTGCCAACCGTGGTGTATCCGATCATTGTTCAGTCCTCGTGGGGGATTTTTAGGCAGTTTTCAGCTTGCACCAAGAGTGTATCGGGTGCTGGCGCATACGTTTGCTGGATGATAGACAAAGAAAACCCGGGGCAAGCCCCGGGTTCTCTTTGTCGCAGCAGGTGTTAGCCGTTCTGGCGGATACCGGCAACCAGCCATGGCTGGTTGTCACCAGCAGCACGCTCCAGGCGCCAGCTTTCGCTGAACACTTCGCCCTGGTCGAAGCGCGAAGTCTTGGCCACGCCGGTGAAGGTCAGGGTGGCGACGGTCTTGTCGCTGAGGTCATCGACGCCATCCAGCGCTACATCGAGGTTGTCGACGTAGGTGGACTGGAAGCCATCACCCAGGTCGGCACGCTCGCGGCTGAGGAACTCCAGCAACTGCGGGGTAACGAACTCGGCAATCTTGTCCATCTCGTTGGCATCCCAGTGCTGTTGCAGACTGAGGAAGTGCTCACGACCGGCGTTGATAAAGCTCTGCTCGTTGAACCAGGCCGGGGCGTTTATCACCGGCTTGATCACGGCTGCGGCGCTGCTGCCACCGAAGATCGAGGCTGGAGCCGCTGGCATTTCACGCTGCATCGGCGCGCCGTTGGCAGTGGCCGGGTTGGCTTGCTGACGACGGGCGGCGAGGAAACGGAACAGCAGGAAGGCGATCAGGCCGAAGATCAGCATGTCCATGATTTGCAGGCCTTCGAAGCCGTCACCCATAAACATCGAGGCCAGCAGACCACCTGCGGCCAGGCCGGCCAATGGGCCCAGCCAGCGCGAGGCACCGCTGGCAGCAGCGGGTTGACGACCGGCGGCAGCCGGGGCAGCGGACTGCTGGGCCGGTGCCTGGCGAGCCTGGTGGCTTGGCGCGGAACCGAAGGATTTGCCGCCGCCCAGTCGCTTGGCTTCGGCGTCGAAACTCATGGTGGTCAGTCCCAGGCTGAGGAACATGGCCAGGGCAATGCTAAGGAAACGCTGCATGTTTGGCTGTCTCTTGGTTATTGGATCTACGCGCGGCATCTTGCCCGCCATGATCGCCGCTGGCTAGCCATAGAATGTTTCCGGCTTTTGCTTTTGGCCGTATCTGCATTGGCTCAGCGTGTAGGTTGGGTTGAGGAGCGAAGCGACGAAGCCCAACGGGGCGATGGCATACGCACCGTCGAAGTCAGATCGGACAGCTTCGCTGCGCTCAACGCCAACCTGCCTGCCCGGAGATGGGCTAGCGGCGCAGCAGTACCAGCAAGGGCCCGCAGCGTAATTGCCGGCGCAGCAGGGCGCGGAAGTCGGCGGGGTCTTGTTCGGGGTGGCGCAGCCAGTGGACAAAGCAGCGTAGGTAGACGCCGGTCAGCAGGCTTTCCTCTACGATACGCCGCAGGTGCAGGGTTTGCCGCTGCGCCGCCTCGCGCCACCACTGCACGGTGCGGCTGATGCGCAGCAGGCCGCCAAGCTGCAGGTGGATATGCCCAGGTTCCAGCTTGTACAGCAGCATCTGCCCGCTGACTGCGCGGTGTGCTGCCAGGCTGTCGAGCCAGGCGATCAGCAGCTCTTCCAGACGTTTGGCCGGCTCCAGCGTCAGCAGGTCGGCGCCAGAGCCGCGCACCAGCAGTGCCTGGTCGGCACGGTCGAACCAGGCCTCGACCAGTTGATCCTTCTCGCGGTAATGCACGGCAATGGCGTCCAGGCCCACGCCGAGGTCGGTGGCTACATCGAACAGATGCAGACGCTCCCAGCCGCAGGCATCGGCCAGTTGCAGGGCGCTATCGAGTATTTGTGCTGCGGAGACAGTTGCGCGCTTCATCGGCTCACCTCGCCAAGCAGTATGGGCGGCGAGTGCAGGTGGGCCTGCCTGAAACGACAAACGGAACCCGAAGGTTCCGTTTGCCTGTGCGTTTGGCGGGTGCTTAGCGCCAGTTGTACAGCTCTTTCTCCGACAGCTGGTGCATCTGGCTGACCTGAGCCTGGAAGGCCTGCATCGAGGCCCAGATGCGGCCGTTCAGCTCGCTCTGGGCGGCCAGCTCGCCGAGGACCACTTCGGATTCGCGCTGCATGGCGGCCAGCACTTCGTCGGGGAAGCGCTTGAGCAGGGTGCCTTGTTGCTTGAGTTCATCCAGAGCCATGGCGTTGTGGTAGACGTAGTCATCGAGCATGTCCTGGCTGGCGGCGCGGGCGGCTTCGCTAAGGATCGCCTGCAGATCGGCCGGCAGGCTGTCGAGGGCTTTCTGGTTGACCAGCAGCTCCAGCACCGCCTGTGGTTCCTGCCAGCCTGGGTAGTAGTAGAACTTGGCCGCCTTGTGCAGGCCGAAGGCCAGGTCGTTGTAGGGGCTGACCCAGTCGGTGGCGTCGATGGCGTTGGTCTGCAGGGCGGTAAACACTTCGCCGCCGGGCAGGTTGACGGTGGTCGCGCCGAGCTTGCTCAGCACTTCACCACCCAGGCCCGGCATGCGGATCTTCAGGCCCTTGAGGTCATCCAGCGAGTTGATTTCCTTGTTGTACCAGCCGCCCATCTGCATGCCGGTATTGCCCACTACCATGGGTTTTACGCCGTAGGGGGTATAGGCCTCGTCCCACAAGGCCTGGCCGCCGCCCTTGCTTAGCCAGGCATTCATTTCGCTGGTGGACAGACCGAACGGCACGGCGGTGAAGAACTGCGCCGCCGGCACCTTGCCCTTCCAGTAATAGGCCGCGCCATGACCCAGCTCGGCGGTGCCGCGCGACACTGCGTCGAACACCTCCAGTGGCGGCACCAGCTCGCCGCCGGCATACACCTTGATGGTCAGGCGGCCGTTGCTCATGGTGGCGACGCGTTCGGCCAGACGTTCGGCGGCGGTGCCCAAACCGGGGTAGTTCTTTGGCCAGGCGGTGACCATCTTCCAGTGAAAGCTTTCTACGGAAGGCGTAGCAGCTGCCTGCGGCGCGGCAGGTTCTTCCTTGCACCCGGCCAGGCCGAGGGCGGCGACCAGGGCGCTGGCAAGCAACAGAGGGCGGCGGATCATTGAGGCTCCTTGTTATTTGAATAGACGATCAGTCACGGTGGGCACCTTGTAGGAGCGGCCCATGGCCGCGACAGCAGGCATCCGGAAAAGCATCGCGGGCATGGCCCGCTCCTACGTGCGGTGTACAACGGTCCCGTCCCGTAGCCCGGATGCAATCCGGGGCAATCCTTGAACGGGTCCCCGGATTGCGCTGCGTTTATCCGAGCTACGGTTTGTTGTTAAAGCGCTTCTAGCTTGGCATAGCTCAACATCAGCCACTTGCTGCCTTCGCTCTCGAAATTCACCTGCACTCGCGCCTGTGCGCCGCTGCCCTCGAAGTTGAGGATGGTACCTTCGCCAAACAGCGAATGCTGCACGCGCTGACCGAGGTTGAAGCCGGTGTCCGGCACGGCGCTGCCGGCGAACATGCTGTCGCCGCTCATGCTATTGCTGCCCATATTGCGGCTGACCGCGCCGAACGGCCGGCTGACGCTGTTGCTCAGGCGCACTTCCTGGATCAGCTGCGGCGGAATCTCGCGGACGAAGCGCGACACCTTGTTGTAGGTCTCTGTGCCGTATAGGCGACGGGTCTCGGCGTAGGTGATCACCAGCTTGCGCATGGCGCGGGTGATGCCGACATAGGCCAGGCGGCGTTCTTCTTCCAGGCGACCGGGCTCTTCCAGGCTCATTTTGTGCGGGAACAGGCCTTCTTCCATGCCCACCAGAAACACCTGGGGGAACTCCAGGCCCTTGGCACTGTGCAGGGTCATCAGCTGCACGCTGTCTTCGTTTTCCGCTGCCTGGGTGTCGCCGGCCTCCAGCGAGGCGTGGCTGAGGAAGGCTTGCAGCGGGCTCAGCTCATCGTCTTCGTTGTTCTCGAAGGAGCGCGCAGCGCTGACCAGTTCCTCAAGGTTTTCGATGCGCGCCTGGGCTTTTTCGCCTTTCTCGGCTTTGTGGTAGGCGATCAGGCCGCTCTGCTCAATCACCGTCTGGGTCATCAGGTGCAGCGGCATGCTCAGCACTTTGGCGGCGAGGTTGTTGATCAGCTCGATAAAGCCGGCCAGTGCCCCCGAGGCACGGGCTGGCAGGGTTTTGGCGGTGACCATCAGGTGGATCGCGCCCCACATTGATACCTCGTGGGCACGGGCGTACTCGCGGATCGCCTCAATGCTCTTCTCGCCGATGCCGCGCGCCGGCACGTTGATTACCCGCTCCAGCGCGGCATCGTTGCCACGGCCATCGAGCAGGCGCAAATAGGCCATGGCGTTCTTGATTTCCGCGCGTTCGAAGAAGCGCTGGCCGCCGTAGATGCGGTAGGGAATCTTCTCGCGTAGCAGGGCTTCTTCCAGTACCCGCGACTGGGCATTGGAGCGGTAGAGGATGGCGATTTCGCTGCGCTTGAGGCCGTCCTTGCGCAGGGCGTCCTCGATAGTTTCAACCACATAGCGTGCTTCGTCGTGTTCGTTGAACGCGGCGTACAGATTGATCGGCTCGCCGTCGCCGTCTTCGGTCCAAAGCTCCTTGCCCAGGCGGCCCTGGTTATTGGCGATCAGCGCGTTGGCGGCCTTGAGGATGCCGGCGGTGGAGCGGTAATTCTGCTCCAGGCGGATTACTTCAGCGTCGCTAAAGTCGTCGGAGAACTGCTGGATATTCTCGATCTTCGCCCCGCGCCAGCCGTAGATCGACTGGTCGTCGTCGCCCACCACCATCATGCTGTCGCCGCCCTTGGCGAGCAGGCGCAGCCAGGCGTACTGCACGGCGTTAGTGTCCTGAAACTCGTCCACCAGAATATGCCGGAAGCGCCGCTGGTAATGCTCCAGCAACCCCGGTTTGTCACGCCACAAGTCGAGGGCGCGCAGCAGCAGCTCGGAGAAGTCGATGACCCCGGCACGGGCGCAGGCCGCTTCATAGCCTTCGTAGATCTTTAGCATGGTGGCGAGAAACAGGTCGCCGCCGGGCTGGATATTCTTCGGCCGCAGGCCTTCGTCTTTCTGCCCGTTGATAAACCACTGCGCCTGCTTCGGCGGCCAGCGCTGTTCATCCAGGCCGAGGTCGCGGATCACCCGTTTGACGATGCGCTGCTGGTCGTCGGAATCGAGAATCTGGAAGTTCTCGGCCAGGCCGGCTTCCTGCCAGTGCGCACGCAGCAGGCGATGGGCCAGTCCGTGAAAGGTGCCCACCCACATGCCGGCCGGGCTTTGCCCAAGCATCTGCTCGATGCGGTGGCGCATCTCGGCGGCAGCCTTGTTGGTGAAGGTTACCGACAGAATGCTGTGCGGCGAGGCATTCTCGATCTGGATCAACCAGGCGATACGGTGCACCAGCACGCGGGTTTTACCGGAGCCAGCACCGGCCAGCACCAGTTGGCGGCCCACGCGCGCGGCGACGGCCTGGCGTTGGGCATCATTAAGAGAAGCAATCAGGAGTTCGGGGTCATTTTGCATCGCGGCATTCTAGGGGGCTGCGCCAGGCAGGGCAAACCAGGCCGTCGTGCGGGTTGTATTGGACGACCGGCGAGTCAGCTCGGCGGGCGCAGATGGGCCGTGCCCGCACTCACTGAAAGTTAGGTATTTGTACTGTGAATTAGCGCACATCTGGCTTGGGCGAAGCGTCTAGCTCGGGTATGCTGCGCCGACGTTTAGGCAACCACTATAAGAAAATCGCCTATGACCGCATCGACTCCATATGCTGGCACCAATGGCTTCAAGCCGACTTCCGGGCGGGAAGTGGCTCAGTTGTTTGCTACCGATATTGCCGCCGAACGCACCCGCATGCTTTATCAGGGCTCGCAGGTGCCAACCCTGTTTATGCTGCTGAGCGGCGTGGTGTGTGCCTTCCTGTTATGGGGCGCGCTGCCTCCGATGCTGCTGGTCAGCTGGTCGGTCTGGCTGGTAATTCTTGCCGTGCTGCGCCTGGTGCAGGTGCGCGCCTTCAACAATGCCTTACCCAGTCGTCAGGCCGAACGCCATTGGCGTCGCCTGTTTCTATTCGGCGCGGGCGCTTGCGGGCTGACCCTGGCGTTTGCCGCCATCGCCCTGGTGCCGGCCGATGTGTTCTACCTGCAAGCCCTGGTCTACGGCTTGATTGCTGCGGCGATCCTCTCCGCCAGCGTGGCCTATGCCATCAGTTTTACCGCCTTCCTCAGTTTTGCCTTGCCCTGCCTGTTGCCTGCAGTGGCCTACCTGCTGCTCAGCGATAACCCGCTGCAGCGCGGCTGGGGCCTGCTCGGCAGCATTCTGCTGCTGGCCCTGCTGGTGGTGGCCTGGCAGGTCAATCGGTTGGTGCAGCGCAGCCTACTGCAGCGTTTTCACAACCAGGCGCTGATCAGCAATCTGGAGCACGCCAAGCTGCAGGCCGAAGGGCTCAACGGTGAGCTGGCCCATGAAGTGGAACAGCGTCGCCGTGCCGAGCGCGAGCTGCGCGTGGCCCATGGTGAGCTGGAAATGCGCGTGGTCGAGCGCACCCTGGCGCTGGATGAAACCACCTGCGCCCTGAGCAAGAGCCGCGCACGCCTGACCCTGGCCATCGAGGCCAGTGAGCTTGGCCTGTGGGATTGGGACCTGCAGAGCGATGAAGTGCACCACTTGCGGCTCAAGGAAATCTTCGGCCTGGAACCCCATGAAGTGCAGGTGATGCTGCGCGACCTCAAGCCGCGCCTGCACCCGGATGATCTGCCGGTGCTGCGCCGCGCGCTGGTCGAGCATATGAAAGGGCGCAGCGACGACTATCAGGTCGAGTACCGCATCAAGCATGCCCAGGGGCACTGGGTGTGGATCGAAGACCGTGGTCGCGCGGTTGAGCGTGATGCCGATGGCCGCGTGTTGCGCATGCTCGGTACGCGCCGCGATATCAGCGCGCGCAAGGTGCAGGAACAACAGCAACAGCTGGCTGCCACGGTGTTCGAGGCCGCCAGTGAAGGCATCGTGATTCTCGACCCGGACTACCGCTTGCTGTCGGTCAACCAGGCCTTCAGCGATGTCACCGGTTATCGCCAGGATGAAGTGGTCGGTAAAAGCGTGATCAGCCTGATCAGCAGTGGCGACAGCCGCCGACAGTATCAGATGATCCGCCTGGAGCTGGAAAACAGCGGCACCTGGCGTGGCGAGCTGATCGAAACACGCAAGAACGGCGAGCTGTATCCGCAGTGGCTGCAACTCAATGTGGTGCGTGATGCGCGGGGCAGTGTCAGCCATATTGTTGGCTTCTTCGCCGACCTGTCGTCGCGGCGCGAGGCCGAAGAGCGCCTGCGCTACCTGTCGCACTATGACGAGCTGACTGGCCTGGCTAACCGCAGCCTGTTCAAGGCGCGTCTGCATGAGGCCAGCCAGCGCGCGCGGCAGGGCGGGCGCAGCATTGCCCTGCTGCATGTCGACCTGGACCGCTTCAAGTTACTCAATGACAGCCTCGGCCATGAAGTGGCCGATCAATTGCTGCGTCAGGTCAGCCGCCGCCTGACCCAGGCCGTGCCGGAAGCGGACACCCTGGCGCGCGTGTCCGGCGACGAGTTCGCCATCCTGCTCGACTCTTACGGTAGCCTCTCCAGCCTGGCGCGTTTGTCCAGCCGCTTACTCAGCAAGCTGCGCGTGCCAATGACCGTGGGCGGCCACGAGCTGGTGGTCAGCGCCTCTCTGGGCATCAGTCTGTTGCCGGACAACGCCAGGGAGATTTCCGCCCTGGTCAGCCAGGCCAATATGGCCATGCAGCATGCTAAGCACCTGGGCGGCAACACCTTCCAGTTCTTCACCGATAACCTGCAGGCCTGCACCCTGGAGCGCCTGCAGCTGGAAAACCAGCTGCGCAAGGGCATCAACGAAGGCCAGTTGGAAGTGTTCTATCAGCCCAAGCTGTGCCTTGCCTCCGACAGTCTCAACGCCGCCGAGGCGCTGGTGCGCTGGCAGCACCCGGAACTGGGCCTGGTGCCGCCGAGCGACTTTATCGGCCTGGCCGAAGAAACCGGGCTGATCGGCGCCATTGGCGAGTTCGTCTTGCGCCAGGCCTGCCTGCAGGCGCGGGCGTGGCAGGCTCAAGGGCTGGCGCAGATCCGCGTGTCGGTGAACCTCTCGGTGCATCAGCTGCGCCAGGGCAACCTGCTCAGCCTGGTGCGCCAGGTGCTGGATGAAACCGGCCTAGAGGCGCAATACCTTGAGCTGGAGCTGACCGAAAGCCAGCTGCTGGATAATGTCGAGAGCGTGATCAGCACCTTCCGGCAACTGCGTGAGCTGGGGGTCAAACTGGCCATCGACGACTTCGGCACCGGTTATTCCTCACTCAGCTACCTCAAGCGTTTCCCGGTGGATTACGTAAAGATCGACCAGACCTTTATCCGCGATCTCACCCCCGGCAGCGAAGACGCCGCGATCACCCGCGCGATCATCGCCATGGCCCACAGTCTGGAACTCAAGGTGGTCGCCGAGGGTGTGGAAACCCAGGCGCAGATGGACTTTCTCAAGAGCCAGCGCTGCGACGAGCTTCAGGGTTACCTGATCAGCAAGCCGGTGCCAGCCGAACAGTTCGCCCAGCTGCTGCGCGAGCAGGCCAGCAAGTTCTAATTGCCGGGCTGGCGGCTTGTCTGCCGCCAGCCTGGCCGCTACTGTCGCGCTTTCGCTGATTTGCAGGATGCTCTATGCAGCCCACTTCTTCCGCCCCTGCTGCTCGCCCGGCCAATACCACGTTGAT
Source organism: Pseudomonas sp. C7.1 (assembly GCF_056312395.1). Classification (NCBI taxonomy): domain Bacteria; kingdom Pseudomonadati; phylum Pseudomonadota; class Gammaproteobacteria; order Pseudomonadales; family Pseudomonadaceae; genus Pseudomonas; species Pseudomonas sp. C7.1. The sequence continues at coordinate 4,115,143 of NZ_JBWDTL010000003.1, forward strand.
CCTGCTGGCCTCGCTGTATTGCGCCCAGGGCTTGCCGTCTGGCTTGCTGGCGCATTCGTTGCCGGTGTTGCTGCGTCAGCACGGCGTTGATCTGGCGTTGATCGGCCTGCTCAAGTTGTTGGCCTTGCCCTGGCTGCTCAAGGTGCTCTGGGCGCCGTGGGTGGATCGGTTGGCATCGCCGCGCCTGGGCCATCATCGTGGCTGGATTCTGCCGTTGCAGTTGGGTGTTATCGCGGTGATTGCGAGCCTGGCGCTGATGAGCCCTGAGCGGCTGTTTGACAGTCACTTTCTGCTGCTAATCGGCCTGTTACTGCTGGTCAATCTGGCAGCCTCGACTCAGGACATTGCCACTGACGGCCTGGCTGTGCGCCTGTTACCAGAGCGCTGGCGTGGGCTAGGCAACAGCCTGCAGGTGGGCGGTTACAAGGTCGGCATGCTGGTCAGCGGTAGTGGTTTGCTGCTGGCCATGGATGCGTTGGGCTGGCACCTGAGTCTGGCGCTGGTGGCGGTGCTGCTGGTGCTGATGACCGTGCCGATCTGGCGCTTTAACGAGCGCCGCGAGCTACCGTTTCAGCCGGCGCAGGTGGAGCCGGCCGGGCCTGGGCTGCTGCTGCGGCATTACCGTGGCCTGCTGCTGCAGCCCGGCATGCTGTTCTGGTTGGCGGTGTTGCTGAGCTTCAAGCTGGGCGATGCCCTGGGTTCGCCGATGATCAAACCGATGCTGGTGGACCAGGGCTGGAGCAATGCCGAGCTGGGCCAGTTGACCCTGATCAGCAGCCTAGCCGGGATCGCCGGAGCTGTTCTCGGCGGCCTGCTGTATGCGCGTATCGGCGCGTTGCGCGCGCTGTTGCTGTTCGGTCTGTTGCAGGCTTGCGGGATTGCCGCCATGGCGCTGTTGGTAAATGCCAGCGGCAGCACCGGCCTGGTTTATGGGGTGGCGTTGTTTGAGCAGACCGCTGATGGCATGTCCACGGTGGCGCTGTTCGCGGTGATGATGCGCCAGTGCCGGCCCGAGCACGAGGGCGCGGACTTCACCCTGCAGGCCAGTGTGCAACTGCTACTGGCCGGGCTGGTCGGCGCCACCAGTGGCTGGCTGGCCGAGCAGTTGGGCTTTGCCACTCTGTTTATCAGCGCCGGTGTGTTGGGGCTGTTGGCGCTGCCCATCGTGCTGCTGTACTTCTGGCGCGGCGCCCGGCCGGTATCCAGCGCGGGATAAATCGCCGGCTTTAGTCGCCACGCAGTAAAGCCGTGGTGTTTCCTCTATTCCCATATGCGCCGGGCGCTGCCTGCCCGGCATGCGCGCAACCGGATCAAAGATGGCTGCCTTTGTGCTGCGCGCGGGCAATCCTGCGGGCCTGTCCGGATTGAATAGAGGTGCGTATGCGCAAACCTGCGAGCCTGAGTGTCGGCCTGCGCCTGCTGTTGGCGTCCCAGGCCATGGCCCCGTTAAGCGTCAAGCTGGGGCTAGGAGCCTGTCGGACTTAACCCGAAAAGGAATGACAGCGCGGGTTTAGGTCTTTGATTGCTCGGGGTCGTTCTTTCTAAGCATCCGAGTTGACTATCGCGAACCCAGGCGGTCCGTTCGTGCACCTGAGCAGCTGCCTGGACGCGGGTGGGCGTACTTTTCGGCCGCGTTACATCGCGCGTAGCACATGCAAACGCTTGATGTTCCAGGCCATGGTCACCAGGCTCCATTCGCCCTGGGCGTTGGCCAGGCCGCGCATGCTCATCTGCCGCCAGCCCATCACTCGCTTGATGATGCCAAACACCGGTTCGACCGTCTGTTTGCGTAGCCTGTACAGCGCTCGACCTTCTTGCGTGCTCAGTCGGTGAGCCATCTGTTCGACTGGGTTACTCGTCTGTGGTAGCGGCGAGTCGGTGGCAAAGCGCTCCAGTACCGGGGTGTGGTGCGACTCGCGTTTGAGCGCCAGAAGCGGTTCGACCTTGGCTTCGTGGCAGGCGCTCACGTTGGCCTGGCTGAAGAAGCCGCTGTCCGCAATCAGGCTTTTCACCTCGCCTAATTCGGCGGGCAAGGTGGCTATGCGCTGTAGCGTGGGAACCACTTCGCGCTTGTCGTTGCAGGCCTGGGTTACATGCTGTGTGACCACCAGCATCGTCTCGGTGTCGACCCCGGCTTGAGCGTTATAGCTCTGCTCGAAGCCGCCACCGGAGACGGGCATGATGCGTGACTCTTCATCGGTCAGATTGACTTGATCGCTGTCTTTGGGGCCCGCTGCGGGCGGTTCTGGATCCTTGCCGCGTGGTTTCTTTCCAGCCTTGCGCTGGGCCTCACGCTTGGCCGTCTTGGTCTCGAATTGCTGTTGCTCAATGGCGTGTCGCTCAGCTGCACGTTGCTCGATCTTCGCTTTGGCCTGGGCTATCGCGCTGAGCCGATCTTCGCGCCGGGCAATCTCCGCCGGCACATCCATGCCATCGGGTACGGCGGCGCAGTCGCTGTTCTCGGCCAGCGCCAGCAACTGCTGGACCTCCTGGCGTAACTGCGCCTCGATCTTGTTGGCGTGCGCCCAGGACAAGGCCTTGTGCTTACTGGCGTTGGCCTCGATCTTGGTGCCGTCGAGAGCGATATGACCGAGCTTGAGCAGCTTCATCTCGCGCGCCAGCATCAGCACCTGGACGAACAGCGATTCAACCTGCTGCCGGAAACGTCGACGGAACGTGGCCAAGGTGTCGTGATCGGGGTGGGTGTTGGCCGCCAGATAACGGAACGCTACCGAGTCATAGGTCGCGCGTTCGATCTTGCGGCTGGAGTGCACGCCATTGGCGTAGCCGTATATCAGCAGCCCCAGGAGTACGGCCGGATGGTGGGCAGCTGAACCCCGCCCCGCATACTGCCCAGTCAGCTCGCTCAAATCGAGTTGCTCGATGACCTCGACCACGAACCGCGCCAAGTGATCCGCCGGCAACCACTCGTTCACCGAAGGCGGTAGTAAATACGCAGTGTCTCGGTCAGCAAGGACAAAACGGCTCATCAGCGGGGCTCTCGATTGCAGGGCCTTGATTGTCGCGAATACTTTCAGCGCAAGGAAGAGTCAGAAAGTCCGACAGGCTCCTAGTGCAGCAACTGGGGGCCGAGAAAGCCGCGCTGCTGGCGCCGCATATGCCGCCTGGGCAATTGCGTGAGCTGATTATGGTCATGCCGATTGAATTTGCTGCGGCGGTGACCACCCACCTCGACCCGCAGCTGATCCTCGATACTTACCTGAGCCTGCCGGACAGCCTGCACCTGGAAGTGGCGCGCCAGCTCTGCGCCGATGGCGCCTTTGCCACGGCGGCGCTGTATGCCGAGTGCCTGTCGGCCAAGCAGATCAAGGTGCTGATCTACGGCATCAACGATGTCGACCATGTGCTGCAGATAGCCAGGCATATCGTCGATATGCCGCTGATCAGCGAGAGCTTGCGCAGCTTCTCCACGGGCTACTTGTGCAAACTCACTGAAGCGGCGGTGGTGGATCGCAATCTGCCGGTGGCCGCTCAGGTTCTGGGCGGCTTGTCACTGGCGCGGCAGGCGGATGTATGTGCCGGACTGCAACCGGTGACGCTGCGCAAGCTGTTGCCGCTGCTATTGCTGATCAGCGGTGAGCGCTTGCGCAAGCAGCTACCGGAGGCCGTGCTGCAGGTGTTTGAGCAGCAATTGGCCTAGCTATTCCATCCACCGCCGTTCGTGGCGCTCCAGCAGGTTGCTGGCCTGCTCCGGGCCGTCGCTGCCGGCGGGGTAGGGGCGCGGGCTCTGGTAGTGCTGATGCCAGCCCTTGATGATCGGGTCGACCCAGTTCCACGCCGCCTCCACTTCGTCGCGACGCATAAAGAGCGTCGAGTCGCCTTCGATCACGTCGAGCAGCAGGCGTTCGTAGGCATCCCAGCGGCGCTGTTTGTGGAAGGCGTCGGCCAGGTTGAGGTCGAGTTCCACCGGTTGCAGGTGCATGCCCTTGCCTGGGCTCTTGCTCATCAGTTGCAGGCTGATGCGTTCCTCCGGCTGTAGGCGGATCAGCAGGCGATTGGCCTCGCCGCCGCCAAACAGCTGGTGCGGCACGGGCTTGAACTGAATGAGGATTTCCGACGTCTTGTGCCCCAGGCGTTTGCCGGTGCGCAGGTAGAACGGCACGCCGGCCCAGCGCCAGTTGTCGATCTCGGCCTGCACGGCGACAAAGGTTTCGGTATCGCTGTCGTTGTCGACGTTCTTCTCGAAGTAGTAGGCGGGCACTTCCTGGCCGCCGATCTTGCCGGCGGTGTACTGGCCGCGCACGGTCTTGTCCTGCACATCAAGGCCGGTGATGGGCTTCAATGCCTCAAGGATTTTCACCTTCTCGTTGCGCACCGCCTCGGCGTCGAAACGCACCGGCGCCTCCATGGCCACCAGACAGAGCAGCTGCAGTAGGTGGTTCTGGATCATGTCGCGCATGGCGCCGGCTTTTTCGTAGTAGGCACCACGGTTTTCCACGCCGAGGGTTTCGCACACGCTGATCTGCACGTGGTCGATATGCCCGGCGCGCCAGATCGGCTCGAACAGCGCGTTGGCAAAACGCAGCGCCATCAGGTTCTGCACCGTCTCCTTGCCGAGGTAATGGTCGATGCGGAACACCCGTGACTCATCGAACACCGCGCCGATTGCGGCGTTGATCGCCTGCGCCGATTGCAGCGAATGGCCAATCGGCTTTTCCAGCACGATGCGCGCCTTGGGGCCTGCCAGGCTGGCAACCTTCAGGTGCGAGGCGATGTCTTCAAACAGATCCGGTGCGGTGGCCAGGTAGTAGATGCGCACCCGCTCAGGGTCTTGCCCCAGGCGCTTGCCTAGGCGGCCGAAGTCGGCGCTTTGGCTGGCGTCCATGGCGAAGTAATCGAGGCGCGCGGCAAAGCTGGCCCAGTTGTCATTATCAAAGTCGTTACGCGCCACCTGTGCACGGCAATGGCGTTCGGCCAGGGCCTGAAAGGCGCTGCGGCTATGGGCGCTGCGCGCCAGGGCGAGAATGTGCGTGTCGCGATGCAGGCGACCGGCACGGTGCAGATGATAGAGCGCTGGCAGCAGTTTATGCAGGGCCAGGTCGCCGGTGCCGCCAAACACCAGCATGTCGCAGGGAATGCTCAAGGTGGGAACTCCGACTCGGTTTAGCAGTGCGGGGGCGGCGACCATGTAGTATAACTACAAGACCACTACAACCCATCGTGCGCCGATCATAACCGAGTCATGACTCAGATGCGGCGTGCTTGATGGGCTGCTTGATGAAATCGTTAGCCACATGCCGAGTCTAAACCTGTGAACCTGTTGCAGCACATTGCCCAGTCGCGTCATCTACTCCGCAAATCGGAACTCAAGGTCGCCGACCATGTTCTGCTCGATCCTGCTTCCGTCATGCACAGCTCCATGGCAGAACTGGCGCACAGCGTCGGCATCAGTGAGCCGACCATCGTGCGTTTCTGTCGGGCGATTGGTTGCACCGGCTTTCAGGACCTCAAGCTCAAACTGGCGCAGAGTCTGGCCGCTGGCGCCAGCTTCGGCCAGTTCGCGATTCATGAAGACGATTCGGTGGCGGACTTCAGCCTGAAGATTTTCGACACCACCCTGCACACCCTGATCGAGGTGCGTGAAAAGCTCGACACCCAGGCGCTGCAGCAGGCCATCGCCGCCATCGCCAATGCCCAGCGCGTAGAGTTCTACGGCTTTGGTGCGTCCGGCGCGGTGGCGGCGGATGCCCAGCACAAGTTCTTCCGCTTGCTGCTGACTGCGGCGGCCTATTCCGACCCGCATATGCAGGCGATGAGTGCGGTGACGTTGAAGCCCACCGACGTGGCGATCTGCATCTCCCAGTCCGGGCGCTCCAAGGATTTATTGATCACCGCCAACCTGGTGCGGGAAACCGGCGCGACACTGATCACCCTGTGCCCAAGCCAGACGCCGCTGGCTGATCTGGCCACCGTCAACCTGGCCATCGACGTGCAGGAAGACACCGAAATCTACACTCCGCTGACCTCGCGCATCGCCCACCTGGTGGTCATCGACGTGCTCGCCATGGGTGTGGCCATGGCCCGTGGCCCTGGCCTGGTAAACCACCTCAAAAGCGTCAAGCGCAGTCTGCGCAGCCTGCGCCTGTCGCCAAAGGCGCATAAGAGCAGCGAAGACTGAAACATCTATAGAGCGGGCGACAGGGGTTTTGAAGCGGCGGGTGTCAACTCATTAGCGGGTTGACGGTTAACACCCATCGACGATTTAGCCTACAAACGCCTGGTGCAACTCGGCCAGGCTATGGAAGTGATAGGTCGGCGCCTCGGCCTGCAATTCGGCAAAACTGCCAAAGCCATAACCCACCGCTGCTGCATCCAGGCCATTGCGCCTGGCGCCGATCAGGTCGTGCTTGCGATCACCGATCATCAACGTGTTCTCCAGCGGTAGTTTCTCCTGTTCCAGCAGATGGGCGATCAGCTCGACCTTGTCGGTGCGCGTGCCGTCCAGCTCGCTGCCGTAAATCACCTTGAAATGCCGGGCAAAGCCAAAGTGCCGGGCAATCTGCTCGGCAAACACCGTAGGCTTGCTGGTGGCGATATACAGCGTGCGCTGCTGGTTCTGCAGCAGCTGCAGCAGTTCGTTCACGCCGGCAAACAGCTGGTTCTCATACAACCCCACCTCGCGAAAACGCTCACGGTAGTGGTTCACCGCCTGCCAGGCCGTGGCCTCGTCGAACTGATACGTCCGCATAAAGCACTGCAACAGCGGCGGGCCGATAAAATGCTCCAGCGCCTGCAGATCAGACTCATCGATGCCCAGCTTGGCCAGCGCATACTGCACCGAACGGGTGATCCCCTCACGCGGGTCGGTCAGGGTGCCATCGAGGTCAAACAGCAGATGGGTGTAATGCATGGGGCAGGTCCAAGCTCGCAACGAAAGACGCAAGGATAATACCTGGCCTGGCTCTTGTGGGCCGCCGAGCATGCCGTGATGCCTTCTCCACTGGCCTTAACAACCCCCAGCAACAACGCCCAACCCGTAGGAGCTCGCTTGCGGGCCATGTTCTTTGTCGCGGGGAATGATCGCCGGCAAGCCGGCTCCTACGAAAAGCAGCGCCGCTCGACGGCAACGTTTTCTGAGCTGCCTATTCGGCAGTGAAGGGCGTGACGCTGGAAACGCGCAACGGCACCCATTTCTGAGCTGCCTATTCGGCAGTGAAGGGCACGCGGATAATGCGCCCGCGGGCGTGATATTTCTGAGCTGCCTATTCGGCAGTGAAGGAGGACTTCTACGCCCTGTACAACCTTCCCAATTTCTGAGCTGCCTATTCGGCAGTGAAGCCCGAAACCGCGCCCAAGGATCGAATGATCCTTTTCTGAGCTGCCTATTCGGCAGTGAAGCCAGCAGTGCCCAGCCAGTAGTGGGCGCCAACTTTCTGAGCTGCCTATTCGGCAGTGAAGGACGTGCGTCAGACCAATCGCGTGGTGATCGATTTCTGAGCTGCCTATTCGGCAGTGAAGACCCATGATGTCCAGATAATCAACGCCTTCTTTTTCTGAGCTGCCTATTCGGCAGTGAAGCGCCAGTGACATAACCAGTTCACCCAGGGCATTTTCTGAGCTGCCTATTCGGCAGTGAAGCCTTCGCCGCCCTTGACGCAACCGATGCAATTTTTCTGAGCTGCCTATTCGGCAGTGAAGTTGAAGGTGGTTTCGCCTGTGTCCATCAGCTTTTTCTGAGCTGCCTATTCGGCAGTGAAGGCCGCATCATTTTGGCACTGATCTTTTTTACTTTTCTGAGCTGCCTATTCGGCAGTGAAGATCTGCATGCCAGTTACACAGGCATCGTTGGATTTCTGAGCTGCCTATTCGGCAGTGAAGCCTCCTTGAACTGGTACGCCAGGCCGATCTCCTTTCTGAGCTGCCTATTCGGCAGTGAAGACCGGCCCAGCGCCGAACATCATGCGCATCGATTTCTGAGCTGCCTATTCGGCAGTGAAGCTGGCATTGCTCGCGATTTGGGGCCTCTTGAATTTCTGAGCTGCCTATTCGGCAGTGAAGGACATGCTGTTCCGCGTCATGGCTTTGGAACATTTCTGAGCTGCCTATTCGGCAGTGAAGCTAGGTCCACGCGCGGCGACCCCACATCTATTTTTCTGAGCTGCCTATTCGGCAGTGAAGCCGCTGATCATTCGTGATCGCGTTGAGCACATTTTCTGAGCTGCCTATTCGGCAGTGAAGGGTGTCCACTCGCCGTTGAGGTCCGTGAGCATTTTCTGAGCTGCCTATTCGGCAGTGAAGCACTAGCGCGTATTCGGTGGCGTCTGGTACGTTTTCTGAGCTGCCTATTCGGCAGTGAAGTCAACGGCCAGCGTATCGGCTTCGGCTGGGCTTTTCTGAGCTGCCTATTCGGCAGTGAAGTTGCTGATGAGGCCGAACTCGCCGACGTTGTAGTTTCTGAGCTGCCTATTCGGCAGTGAAGGAACAAACCCGACAGCCTGCGCGCCCACCTGCTTTTCTGAGCTGCCTATTCGGCAGTGAAGAAGCACACCAAACGCAGGGCGGCGGCGATATATTTCTGAGCTGCCTATTCGGCAGTGAAGGCCTTGCTGATTCACGATGGTCGTGACGTTCTTTTCTGAGCTGCCTATTCGGCAGTGAAGCTGGTTGCGCTTGAAGCGCAGGCCCGAATCAATTTCTGAGCTGCCTATTCGGCAGTGAAGCGCTGGACGTGGAACTAGAAGGGATCGCGTATTTTCTGAGCTGCCTATTCGGCAGTGAAGTACCAGGAAGCATGCCGCAACGCTCACCCATCTTTCTGAGCTGCCTATTCGGCAGTGAAGGGGCAGAAAGAGATTGTGCTGCCCGTGCGTGTTTTCTGAGCTGCCTATTCGGCAGTGAAGAACAAACCCGACAGCCTGCGCGCCCACCTGCTTTTCTGAGCTGCCTATTCGGCAGTGAAGCTGCTGGTACTGGCCCCAGGCGAGCAGGCCGATTTCTGAGCTGCCTATTCGGCAGTGAAGTACAGAGCTTATCCCGCAATCCCCCGCGCCCGCTAGGGTTCGTCAGTTTTTGGCTGGAAAACCCTCTTTTTGCAGGCCAAGCCAAGTTATTGATTTACAAGGGTTCGCTTAGCGGCTGTAAAAAAGGGTCTGGCGCGGGCGCGTTTCATTTTCTTGGTAGGGCGACCAGAATAAGAGCTGGACCCTTACCCAGAGCCTACTCATGGACGACATCAGCGCCGGCGACCTCAAGACCATCCTGCATTCCAAGCGCGCCAATATCTATTACCTGCAGCACTGCCGCGTGCTGGTCAATGGCGGGCGGGTCGAGTATGTGACCGATGCCGGCAAGCAGTCGCTGTACTGGAATATCCCCATCGCCAACACCACCACCATCCTGCTCGGCACCGGCACCTCGGTAACCCAGGCGGCGATGCGTGAGTTGGCCAAGGCCGGCGTGCTCGTCGGCTTTTGCGGCGGCGGGGGTACGCCATTGTTCTCGGCCAATGAGGTGGATATCGAGGTCGCCTGGTTCTCGCCGCAAAGCGAGTATCGGCCCACCGAGTACCTGCAGCACTGGGTGCGTTTCTGGTTCGACGACAGCCTGCGCCTGGCGGCGGCCAAGGCCTTCCAGTGCGCGCGTTTGCAGCGCATCCGCCAGGGCTGGCAGAGCCGGGTGCTGCGCGATGCCGGCTTTACTATCGACGCCGCCGAGCTGGAGCGCGCCCTGGATGCCTCACTGATCGCCATCAAGGCCGCGCAGGACAACACCTTTCTGCTGACCGAAGAAGCCCGCCTGAGCAAGCGCCTGTTCGCCCTTGCCGCGCGGGCCTCGGGCTATGGTGACTTCATCCGCGCCAAGGGCGGCAGTGGCAGTGACCCGGCCAACCGCTTTCTCGATCACGGCAACTACCTGGCTTATGGCCTGGGTGCTACCGCCACCTGGGTGCTGGGTATTCCCCACGGCCTGGCGGTGCTGCACGGCAAGACCCGGCGCGGCGGTTTGGTCTTCGACGTGGCCGACCTGATCAAGGACGCGACCATCCTGCCGCAAGCCTTTATCAGTGCCGTGCGCGGCGATGAGGAGCAGGAGTTTCGCCAGGCCTGCATCGAGAACCTGACCCGCAGCGAGTCCCTGGATTTTATGATCGACACGCTCAAGGCCGTGGCCGAGCAGACCGGCCAATGAACATCCTGCTGATCGCCCAGTGCGACAAACGCGCCCTCGTGGAAAGCCGGCGCATCCTCGACCAGTTCGCCGAGCGCCGTGGCGAGCGCACCTGGCAAACGCCGATCACCCAGGCCGGCCTCGACACCTTGCGCAAACTGCTGAAGAAAACCGCCCGGCGCAACACTGCGGTGGCCTGCCACTGGATTCGCGGTAAGGACCACAGCGAGCTGCTGTGGATAGTCGGCGATGCCAGCCGCTTCAATGTGCAGGGCGCGGTGCCGACCAACAGCACCCAGCGCGACGTGCTGCGCAAGAGCGATGAAAACGACTGGCACAGCGCCGAGGATATCCGCCTGCTCAGCACCCTGGCGGCGCTGCTGCACGACCTGGGCAAGGCCAGCCTGGCGTTCCAGAACCGCCTCAAGCCCGGCGCGCCGATGGAACGCAACCTGTACCGCCACGAATGGACCTCGCTGCGTTTGTTCCAGGCCTTTGTCGGCACGGACGACGACCCCACCTGGCTGGCGCGCCTGGCCAACCCCAGCGAGGCCGATCACGCCAGCTGGCTCAGCCGCCTGCAACGCGACGGCCTCGACCCCGGCTGCGACAAACCCTTCCAGCGCCTACCGCCATTGGCCGCCGCCCTGGCCTGGCTGGTGCTCACCCATCACCGACTGCCCGTGATGCCCGGCGAAGATGTTCGCCTGGGCGGCAAAATCGGCAACTTCCAGCTCGGCATGCTCAAGAACGTACCCGGCGATATCGATGCCGCCTGGAATGAGCAGTGCAGCACTCAAGACAAAGCGCTGATCGAGCCTTACTGGCAGTTCCCCCACGGCCTGCCGGTGACCACCGAACGTTGGCGCAAACGCGCCAGCAAACAGGCCGAACGCCTGCTGGCCCTGCTGCCGCGCCGCGCCCAGGCCGACTGGCTCGGCAGCCCTTACCTGATGCACCTGGCGCGCCTGAGCCTGATGCTTGCCGACCACTATTACTCCAGCCTCACCGGTGCCGGCCGGCTGCAGGGCGAGGCTAACTACCCGCTGTGGGCCAACACCGAGCGCAAAAGCGGCAAGCCCAACCAGGGACTGGATGAACACCTGCTCGGCGTTGAGGCTAACGCCGCGCTGATCTGCCATCGCCTGGCGGATTTCGAGCGCAGCCTGCCGCGCCTGGCACGGCACAAAGGTCTGAAGAAGCGCAGCCGCGATGAGCGCTTTCGCTGGCAGGACAAAGCCTTCGACCTGGCCACCGGCATGCGCGAGCAGGCCGCCCGGCACGGCGCCTTTATCGTCAATATGGCCTCCACTGGCTGCGGCAAAACCCTGGGCAATGCGCGCATCATGTATGCCTTGAGCGATCCCGAGCGCGGCATGCGCTGCGCCTTTGCCCTGGGCCTGCGCAGCCTCACCCTGCAAACCGGGCGGGCGTTCCGTGATCGCCTGCGCCTGGGCGAGGATGACCTGGCCATCCGCGTTGGCGGCGCGGCCAGCCGCGAACTGTTCCAGCACTATCAACAGGAAGCCGAGCGCAGCGGTTCGGCCTCCAGCCAGGCGCTGTTTGATGACGACGGCCATGTGCGTTACGACGGCAACGAGGACGCCCACCCACTGCTCAACAAAGTCATCCATGAACCCCAAGTGCGTGCCCTGCTGGTCGCGCCGCTGCTGGTCTGCACCATCGACCACCTCACGCCGGCCACCGAAAGCCAGCGTGGCGGCCGGCAGATCGCGCCCATGCTGCGCCTGATGAGCAGCGACCTGGTGCTCGACGAACCGGACGACTTCGACATCGCCGATCTGCCCGCCCTGGCGCGCCTGGTGAATTGGGCCGGGCTGCTCGGCAGCCGCGTGTTGCTGTCCTCGGCCACCTTGCCGCCAGCGCTGATCCAGGGCCTGTTCGAGGCCTACCGCGCCGGGCGCATCGAGTACCAACGACATCGCGGCGAGCGCCCCGGTGAGCTGCCCGCCATCGCCTGCGCCTGGGTCGACGAACAACACCAAACCCGGTTGGACTGCAGCGACAGCGCCGCCTTCAGCACGGCCCACCACGACTTCGCCCAACGTCGCCACACCTGGCTCGGCGAGCAGGCGGTGCGCCGCCACGGCCAACTGCTGCCGCTACGCTTCGCCAGCCAACGCCCGGAGGAGATTCGCCAGGCCTTCGCCGAACAGGTGCTCGCCGCCGCCCAGCACCTGCATAGCATTCACGCCACCCTGGACCCGCACAGCGGCAAGCGGGTCAGCTTCGGCCTGGTGCGCATGGCCAATATCGAGCCGCTGTTCGATGTCGCCCTGGCGCTGTTTCATTTAGGTGCTGCCGAGGGCACGCGGATTCACCTGTGCGTGTACCACTCGCAATTTCCCCTGCTGCTGCGCTCGGCCATCGAAAGCCGGCTGGACGCCACCCTCAACCGCGAGCAGCCGGACGCGGTGTTTGCCCTGCCCGACATTCGCCAACGCCTGATGCATAGCGACGAGCCGGAGCAGCTGTTTATCGTGCTCGGCTCGCCGGTCACCGAAGTGGGCCGCGACCATGATTACGACTGGGCGCTGGTCGAGCCGTCGTCCATGCGCTCGCTGATCCAGCTCGCCGGGCGGGTACGCCGTCATCGCCCCGAGCCCTGTGCCCAGGTCAATGTGCAGGTATTCGACAGCAACCTGCGCCACGCCGAACACCGCGACCAGCCGGCATTCTGCAAACCAGGCTTCGAGGATGAACGCCCCTGGCGGTTGAACGCGCATCGTTTGGATAAGCTGCTGGAGACCGAGCAATACCAGCGCATCGACGCCCGCCCACGCATCCTCGAACGGCCCGCACCGTTGCAAGCCAAGGATAATTTGGTCGACCTGGAACACGCGCGCCTGCAGGACTGGATGCTGCACCAAGCCGCGCCCGACCCGGCCACGCTGTCCCCCCGCGAACGCCTGCGCCAAACCAGCCAGAACCGCGAACTCAACGCCCATGACGGCTGGAGCCAACCGCTGCTGCACCTTACCGCCGTCGCCCAGCAACAGCAGCCGTTCCGCCTGGACACCCTGCCGCGTGTCGACCTGGTGCTGCTACCCGACGAAGACGGCGAAGCCTACCAACTGACCCGCATCGACCCCGGCAAACGCCGCTACGAGGTGGTGTATGTGGTGATACATAAAAGCAAATATCAACGCATCGCCGACAGCGAACTGGCCGGCCCGCGCATCACGCCCTGGGGCGCCACCGACTACCTCAGCGCACTGAATGACCTGGCCGAGGAACTGGACATGCCCCTGGAGGCCTGCGCCAAACGCTTCGGCACCGTCAGCCTGCCAGACAACGACAACGGCTGGCGCTTCCACCCCGCGCTGGGGTTTGCCAAACGTAGGTGAACTGCTGTGGGCGCGACCGGATCACGAATAAATTCGCCCCTACACCCGGCGTAGGGTGGATGACGCTTTTTTCATCCACCATTGCGGGCTGTCCGGCTAGCCGCAGAGCCATGGTGGATAAGCTGCGCGTTGTCCACCCTACGGCCTGCATCGCCTTCCGTGGGGCTTTGGCCGCAAGCCTAATTGTCGATGCGAAAATCCCATGCAGCGCCTGCCTGCGGGTTGGTTGCCTTTCGGCTATTGCAGGCTCAAGCTAACCGCTTATCGCGCCCTGTCGGGAGATACCCATGAGCACCGAGAAAATCGTCGAGCAAGCCCTCAAATTGCCGGCCACGCAGCGCTTCGAAATCGCCCAGCAGTTGCTGCACAGCCTGGACAAACCCGACCCTGAAATTGAGCGTATCTGGGGTGAGGAGGCCGCCCGCCGCCTGCAGGCCTACCAGCTTGGCGAGTTAGAAACGCTGTCCCTCGACGAGGCACTGGACCGTTCTTGATGCAGGTTCGCTTCGCCCGCATTGCCCGCGACGAACTGATGGCCGCGTGCGCCTGGCTGGACGAGCAACAGCCCGGCCTGGGTAATCGGCTTATCGCTGAAATGCGCCAGACCAGCGAACGCATACAGCGCATGCCCCTGATGTACCCCATCGACCACGGCGACATCCGCAAGGCGACATTGCCTCGCTTTCCCTACAGCCTTCGCTATGCGGTGCTTGCAGAGTCAATCCTGATACTCACCGTTTCTCACCACCATCGGCAGCCTGATTACTGGCTGAACCGTTAATAGCCTGTAGGGGGGATGACGCTTTTTTCATCCACCATCGCAACTCAGCGCTCAAGGAGGAGCAAGGTCCAACTACCGTCGCGCCCGCATACCAGGCGCTACCTACTTCTTCACGGTCAACCTGCATGATCGTGACAGCGATCTGTTACTGCGCGAAGTCGATCTGCTCCGTGGTTGTGTTCGGGCCTGCAAGTTGCGGCATCCCTTTCATATCGATGCCTGGGTAGTGCTACCCGAGCATATGCATTGCATGTGGACGTTGCCGGAGGCCGACAAGGATTTCGCCCTGCGCTGGAAGGTCATCAAGTTCTCTTTTGCCAAGCGCCTGCCCCTGACCGAACCGCGCAATCGCAGCCAGATTGCCCGCGCAGAACGAGGCATCTGGCAGCGACGCTATTGGGAACACCTGATACGCGACGATCTCGACTACCAAAGGCACTTCGATTACATCCACATCAACCCGCTGAAGCACGGCCATGTGCAGCGGGTAGGCGATTGGCCGCATTCGAGTTTCCATCGGGCGGTACGGGATGGCATCTATTCGCCGACTTGGGGCGGTGATTCAGCGTTGGCGTCCGATACGGATTTCGGCGAAAGGCCTTGAATGGATATTGGTGGAAAACGCTTCGCGGTTTTCCACCCTACAGGGCTTTAGCCGCGAACCAGTTGGGTAGGAACACGCGGTGTCAGGAAACTCCCGGACTCATAACGTACAGCCCGCAAATTTCCGTGCAGCGTCAGCCGGAGCGCCGAAACCTGTTGGCCGGCCATCAGTCGTCACCCAGGTTCTGCCAGGGGGCTTCGATGGTTTCCTTGATTTCACTGCCAGGCGGCGAGCGGTCCGTGGCGTAGCTCAGCGCTGCCTTAGCGGGGCCGGCCGCCAGCAGTTGCTCGACCTGGCGCGCCAGCTCCTTGGGGATCAGCATCAGGGTTGCATCCAGGCCCTCGGCGATCTTATCCAGGGTGGCCAGGCTGGGGTTGCCGTCTTTTTCGATCTTGCCGTACTGCTGGCGATTCAACCCCACCCGCAGCGGCATATCCGTGCCCTTGAGGCCAAGCTGCAGGCGTCGGTGTTTGATCTGGGTCAGCACTGTGCTGCGCATGGGCTACCTCACTCACTCCAACCAGAGTGCAGCATACAAGGCTCTATTGGATAAAAAGAGCCTTAAAAGCTGCACTGGTCAGCTACAACATTGAAGGAGGAAAACCGGCCCGAAGGCCGGTAAATAGCTGTTCTGCCTATTCGGCAGTGGAGTTTCTAGGCCAGAGCCAATAGCTCATATTTCTAAGCTGCCTTTGCGGCAGAAGGTTGCACCCACCCCTCTCCAGCAAACGCTGTAGAGGGGTAAATGATGCTCGGGGAGTTTTACCAGTTGCACGAACTCGTTTGGCTGGCTACTCTGAAGTCGCACCTCATGATCGAAGGCAAGGGCTAATAGATCATAGGTTAAAAATTCATTATCAGTAACCAGATCTGACCCTGGTTACTGATGAAACAACGCTTGGTTGTGAGCCGAGCATCCATCTGCAGGAATGCCGCAGAAAGGAGGGTACGAAAGTGATTGGCTATCGCTTCGCGATAATAGGATAACCAGGGCACGGATGCCCATTTACACCCCGAGATAGCGATGCTTCGGGGTGCATCTTACCTCTAGCTGTTTCTCCCAGCACAAGGATTTGTTGCTATGCACGACCCATCACCCCAGCGACAACGCGAAATCCGCAGCCTGATCGAACACTTTATTGCCGAGCGCCTGGCCAGCAAGCTTGAAGGCCTGGCCGACGATGACCCCAAGCGCGTCAGCCTGCTGGCCCAATACGCGCCGGCCACTTGGCTGGAAGACGCCGCCCGCCGTGCCGGGCAGATTCAGGCGGTGACCCATACGCTCAAGGCCATCCACCCGGATGCCAAGGGCAGCAATCTCTATTGCTTGCCGAGCGCTTTACCCCAACACCAATTGGTGGGCAGCCACTGCCTGGGCGAGGACTTTGCCGGCGATGTGGTGGGTAACGCCGCCGCGCTGGATGTGTACAAGTTGCTCAAACTGGAGCACGACGGTCAACCGCTGCTCAGCTTGCTGCTGGCAAACGATGCCGACGCCCTGGCCGCGTTGCATAAGGATGCCGAGCAGGCCCAGCGCCTGGCCGCAGCCTTTACCAGCATCACCCGCGCGCGGGACGGCTTAGCCTCCCACACCCATGGCAAGCAGCTTTACTGGCTGGTCGGCGATGAGCCGCGCAACGACGCCCACTACCACCTTCTCGCACCGTTGTATGCCAGCTCCCTGGCGCATCGGGTTTACCTGGGCATCCAGGCGGACCGCTTCGGCGAGCCGGCCAAAGAGGCGCGCCAGGCACGCCGCGACAAACAGTTGCACCCTGGCACCATTCACGAATACCCGCAGCTGGCGGTGCAGAAGCTCGGTGGCACCAAGCCGCAGAATATCTCCCAGCTCAACAGCGAGCGGCGCGGCGACAACTACCTGCTCGCCTCCCTGCCGCCGAGCTGGCAGCAACGCGATGTGCGCTTGCCGATCCGTACCCAGGCGGGCTCGATCTTCCCCGCCTTTGGCCAGCGCCCGGCGGTGGCTGAGTTGGTGCGCACGCTGCGCGATTTCCTCCTCAGCGGCCCACCGCCGAACGTGTACACCCGCAATAGCCGTGACGAATTGCTCACCGAGCTGATCGACGAGTTGCTGCTGTACGCCGCCGAGCTCTGGGCCTTCGAGCCCGGCTGGTCGGCCAAGCCCGAGTGCAACCTCAACCGTGCCGAGCAACTGTGGCTGGATTTCCGTCGCGCCGGCCAGGACGAAGTGTTCGCCAGCGAGTGGCGGCGCATGGCCTGGATCGATGAGATCCGCGAGCGCTTCGCCAACTGGCTCAATGCCCGCCTGGTGGACAAGCTCTCGGTCGGCGACGTGGAGAACAGCTACTGGGCCAAGCACGCGGGCAGCAACGCCCTGTGGCTCGACCTGCACTGGCTAAACGAGGCCTGGCTTAAACAATTCGAGCGCGAACAACGCGACCTGGGAGACGAACATGAGTGAACTCCCAGCCTCCAACGGCCTGCTGATCGTTCCCCATCTGCGCGTGCAGAACGCCAACGCTATCTCCAGCCCGCTGACCTGGGGCTTCCCCGCCATCAGCGCCTTTATCGGTTTGATGCACGCCGTCGAGCGCAAGCTGGCGGGGCGCTACCCGCTGCTGTTCGACAGCGTCGGGGTGATCTGCCACAGCCATGAAGCCCAGGTGACCGAGGGCTACCAGCGCGCCTTCCACCTGACCCGCAACCCGGTCAACGAGCGCGGTGAAACAGCCGGCATTGTCGAAGAAGGGCGCATCCATCTGGATATCACCCTGGTCTTCGCCGTCAGCGGTTACGCCGAAGGCGAACAGCTTAATCCGCTACATGAGCAGGGTGACTGGCAACAGCGTCAGCATATCGCCCGCGATATTGCCGACCTGCTCGGCGGCATGCGCATCGCCGGCGGCAGCGTGTTTCTCGACCCGCAGCGCAAACCGTCGCTGGTGGCCCTGTCACAAAATGGCGAAAAGCGCAGCACGCAGTTCCGCCAACTGCGCCGCCGCTGGCTGCCGGGTTTCGCCCTGGTCAGTCGCGACGACCTGCTCGCCGCGCACCTGCAAACCCTGCGCACCGAAAACGACGAGGCAGACTTGCTCGACGCCTGGCTCGACCTGTCGCGCCTGAATATCCGTGCCATAGAAACCCGCGCGGCCAGCGACACCCAGCCGGCGAAAATCCAGTGGCGCGCCCAGCGGGTGCTGCCCAACGGCTGGCTGGTGCCGATCCCCGTGGGTTACGGCGCGCTAAGCCCGCTGCAAGAGGCCGGCACCGTCGCCAATGCGCGGGACGAACACAGCCCGCTGCGCTTTGTTGAAAGCCTGTATTCCATCGGCCAATGGCTCAGCCCGCATCGCCTGCGCGATGTCGACGACCTGCTCTGGTGCGCCAGCGCCGAGCCAGAAGCCGGCCTGTACCGCTGCCACAACCACTACGCCCGCAACCTTTCTGTTGATGACAAGGAGTGACCATCATGACCACCACACCTCTGAAAACCGCCTCCGTGTTGGCCTTCGAGCGCAAGCTCGACCCCTCCGACGCGCTGTTTCACGCCGGTGACTGGCACACGCGGGACACCTGGCAGCCGCTGGCCGTGGGCACCAAATCCGTGCGCGGGACCATCTCCAACCGCCTTAAAACCAAGGATCAAGACCCCGCCAAGCTCGACGCCGCCATCGAAAACCCCAACCTGCAAACCGTCGACGTCGCGGCCCTGCCGCACGACGCCGACACCCTGCGCGTCAGCTTTACCCTGCGCGTACTCGGCGGTGCCGGCACACCCTCGGCCTGCAACGACGCGGACTACCGGCAAAAGCTGCTGGACACCGTGCAAGGCTATGTAGGCACCCACGGCTTCGGCGAACTGGCACGGCGCTATGCCCATAACCTGGCCAATGGCCGCTTCCTCTGGCGCAACCGTATCGGTGCCGAACAGGTTGAGGTGCAGGTCGCTCACCTGGTCGACGGCAAGCCCGCCAAGCACTGGACCTTCGATGCCCTGAGCCTGTCCCTGCGTAACTTCGACGCCAGCGGCGCAGCCACCACGGCGCTGGGCGAGCTGGCCGCCTTGATTGCCGACGGCCTGGGCGGCGAGCGCCATGTGCTGCTTGGCGTCACCGCTTACGTGCGCATCGGTGCCGGCCAGGAAGTGTTCCCGTCCCAGGAGCTGATCCTCGGCCGCGAGCGGGGCGACAAGAGCAAGACCCTCTACAAGGTCAACGAGGTCGCCGGCATCCACTCGCAAAAACTCGGCAACGCCCTGCGCACCGTCGACACCTGGTACCCCGAAGCCGGCGACCTCGGCCCCATCGCCGTGGAACCCTACGGCTCGGTGACCACCGAAGGCCGCGCCTACCGCCAGCCCAAAGCCAAGGCGGACTTCTACAACCTGCTGGACAACTGGCTGCTCAAGGACAAAGTGCCGAGCGAAGGTGACCAGCACTTCGTCATGGCCACCCTGATTCGCGGCGGCGTGTTTGGTGAGGCGGGCTAGCCATGGACCATTACCTCGACCTGAAACTGCTGCCCGACCCCGAGTTTGCGGCCACGCAGTTGATGAACGCGCTGTTCGCCAAACTGCACCGCGGCCTGGTCGAACTGGGCAGCGCGGATATCGGCATCAGCTTTCCCGATAGCCCGCGCACCGGCCACGGCTTTGGCCAGCGCTTGCGTTTGCATGGCAGCGCAGCAGCGCTAGACCGGCTGCTGGCGCGCAACTGGCTAAGCGGCATGCGCGACCATGTGCAACTCAGCGAACTGGCCGCCGTACCCGCCAACGCCCAGCACCGCAGCCTGCGCCGCGTGCAAGTCGACAGCAGCCCCGAACGCCTGCGCCGCCGCGCCATCAAACGCCACGGCCTGACCGAGGAACAAGCCCGCCAGCGCATCCCCGACCACGCCGGCAAAACCACGGACCTGCCCTTTATCGACCTGCGCAGCCAAAGCAGCGGCCAACGCTTCCGCCTGTTTATCGCCCAAGGCCCGATCCAGGCCACCGCCCAACCCGGCCCCTTCAACGCCTACGGCCTAAGCCACGAGGCCACCGTGCCTTGGTTTTGACCCTTTTTCAGCAGGCAAACTATGGCTCTTTAAAAACAAGGACTTAGCAACGAGGTAAAAAAGAGGGTTAAACGCTAGAAAAGGCCGGAAACGCTTTGCACAGCAGAGCGTTACGGCTTTTTGGGTCTAGTTCACTGCCGAATAGGCAGCTCAGAAAGCGCCGCGCCTTGTAAAGGCCCGCCCTACAAGGTTCACTGCCGAATAGGCAGCTCAGAAAATCCGGAGCTTGACGGCAGAGTCCTTGAATCCGTTCACTGCCGAATAGGCAGCTCAGAAAAGCACAAAAGCGCCAAAGGCTTCGGCGCCTGGGTTCACTGCCGAATAGGCAGCTCAGAAAAACGATGGTATTGCCGCTAGTGCTGCGAGACCGTTCACTGCCGAATAGGCAGCTCAGAAAAGAACAACATACGCATGGCGCTGGCATTCGTTGTTCACTGCCGAATAGGCAGCTCAGAAATCAAAGGGGACATTCGACACCTCCTACGTTGGGTTCACTGCCGAATAGGCAGCTCAGAAAGTGCAGATGACCCCGCCGCGCGTACAGGTTTTGTTCACTGCCGAATAGGCAGCTCAGAAACGCCCCGGCGACATGCTCGACGCCATCTGTCAGTTCACTGCCGAATAGGCAGCTCAGAAACATCCTATGTACGTGTTCGCTGGCGTTCCTATGTTCACTGCCGAATAGGCAGCTCAGAAAATGTAGCGGCCACGGCTTAGCCAGGGCGTCAAGTTCACTGCCGAATAGGCAGCTCAGAAATCAACAAACTCGTCTCTGACGCGGTACGGCTTGTTCACTGCCGAATAGGCAGCTCAGAAACGGTAAAAATGGATGTGCTCACCGGCAAGTTTGTTCACTGCCGAATAGGCAGCTCAGAAATCTGTTTAGTGGTAACACGGTGTCACAATAACGTTCACTGCCGAATAGGCAGCTCAGAAAAGCACATCACCTTCACGGTAGATGGGCACGCGGTTCACTGCCGAATAGGCAGCTCAGAAAGCGCCGCAGCGAACGCCCGCCCCGGACGCCACGTTCACTGCCGAATAGGCAGCTCAGAAAAATGACTGGCACGCTAAGGCCGCTGGTAAACGGTTCACTGCCGAATAGGCAGCTCAGAAACCTTGCGCACAAGGGGCGTACCGTCCTGCATAGTTCACTGCCGAATAGGCAGCTCAGAAATGGCCGACGGCAGCTATCAGATAACACTGAGTGTTCACTGCCGAATAGGCAGCTCAGAAAACTACGGCCCCACGGCACACCCCGGCGGCGTAGTTCACTGCCGAATAGGCAGCTCAGAAAACAACGGCGAGACCGCTAAGAAGCGGCTTCTAGTTCACTGCCGAATAGGCAGCTCAGAAAAATCCCATGCAGAGATTCCGCCTCACCGGGCCGTTCACTGCCGAATAGGCAGCTCAGAAAAGCTCGACAAAGTCGCCTACATTTAGGAGTAGGTTCACTGCCGAATAGGCAGCTCAGAAAATCACGAATGGCGCGGCGTTGCTCAGCCAATGGTTCACTGCCGAATAGGCAGCTCAGAAAATTTACTGAATCCAGGTAATACGATGTACGGGGTTCACTGCCGAATAGGCAGCTCAGAAATTGTCGACCCAGCATTCGCCGCCACTGATCACGTTCACTGCCGAATAGGCAGCTCAGAAATGCCGCTGCTCCTTGGTGGCCTGACGCTTGGCGTTCACTGCCGAATAGGCAGCTCAGAAAATATCGCGTCTTGCCCGCTCCCAGACTTGTATGTTCACTGCCGAATAGGCAGCTCAGAAAGCTCGGCTTCGGCTTCGGCTTCGTAGCGGGCCGTTCACTGCCGAATAGGCAGCTCAGAAAAAAAGTAAGAGTGCCGCGATTGTTTACAGGCCGTTCACTGCCGAATAGGCAGCTCAGAAAATCGTCGAGTTGTACTGGATCAACGGGACAGCGTTCACTGCCGAATAGGCAGCTCAGAAACATCCACGTCACGGCGTCCATGAACATCTGCAGTTCACTGCCGAATAGGCAGCTCAGAAAAGCCCGCTGCGCTGATGGTTCCGCTGCGCTTGGTTCACTGCCGAATAGGCAGCTCAGAAAAAGGCGATGTATGGGATCTGCTGTCTGAGCGCGTTCACTGCCGAATAGGCAGCTCAGAAAATGCCTGCCGACTTCGGCCAGCAGCACACTATGTTCACTGCCGAATAGGCAGCTCAGAAAGGCTTGGCGAGGCAGCTGGACGCTATGCTGCAGTTCACTGCCGAATAGGCAGCTCAGAAAAGGCAAGCATCAAGGGCAACAAGATCAAGATTGTTCACTGCCGAATAGGCAGCTCAGAAAGCATAGATATGAACAGCGCATGCGCTCCCCATGTTCACTGCCGAATAGGCAGCTCAGAAAAGTGGTTGGGCTAATCCAGCACGCTTGCTACTGTTCACTGCCGAATAGGCAGCTCAGAAATGCGCGACCGAGCAAGCAACGCCTGCTGGTCCGTTCACTGCCGAATAGGCAGCTCAGAAAAATCGATGATGTCCGCTGCCAAGCGTTGCGGCGTTCACTGCCGAATAGGCAGCTCAGAAATTTGTGCATGAGTCGTCGCGAAGCTTCATACAGTTCACTGCCGAATAGGCAGCTCAGAAATTAGCGAAAACAACTGCACCCTCGATGCCGGGGTTCACTGCCGAATAGGCAGCTCAGAAATGCTCCAGCAGTTCGATAATCTCGGCCACACCGTTCACTGCCGAATAGGCAGCTCAGAAAAATGAAACGCACCCCTCTCACCACCTTCGTAGGTTCACTGCCGAATAGGCAGCTCAGAAACGATGGCAGCGCTGTAATTCTGGGCCGAGTTCGTTCACTGCCGAATAGGCAGCTCAGAAAAGCTGGGCGCTGATGTCATCGCCCCCCACAAGGTTCACTGCTTAATAGGCAGCTCAGAAAAGCCTGCTCTGCGATGCAGAAGGCAACGTGATGTTCACTGCCGAATAGGCAGCTCAGAAAAAGTTTATGTGCTGCAGGCTGCGGATTCCACGCCATTCGGACACTCAGCCCACGCTGATCCGGACACCTGTTCCACGGTCATCCGGACAGGCAGTCGGAGCGCAGCGACGCAGGATATGCATTGTTAGTCTGAGGTGCCCGGCGTCGTCAATTTCTTCGCCCGCCTGCGCATCGACTCTCCCTTCAGGTTGATCCGGTAGGCGTTGTGCACCAGGCGGTCGAGGATGGCGTCGGCCAGGGTCGGATCGCCGATCAGTTCGTGCCAGTTGTCCACCGGCATCTGACTGGTCACGATGGTTGAGCGTTGGCCGTAGCGGTCGTCCAGCAGCTCCAGCATGTCGCGGCGCTGTTCGTTGGTGAACGGTGCCAGGCCCCAGTCATCGAGGATCAGCAGGTCGGTCTTGGCGTAGCTGCTCATCAGCTTGACGAAGCGGCCGTCGCCATGTGCCAGGCCCAGTTCTTCCAGCAGCCGTGGCAGGCGCAGATAGCGCACGCTGCAGCCGTCCCGGCAGGCCTGGTGGGCCAGGGCGCAGGCCAGCCAGGTTTTGCCGACGCCGGTGGGGCCGCCGATGATCAGGTTGAGGCCGTCGCGCAGCCACTGGCCGCTGCGCAGTTGCAGGATCAGCGCCTTGTCCAGCCCGCGCGGGGCGCGGTAGTCGATGTCTTCGAGGCAGGCGTTGTGCTTGAGCCGGGCCTGGCGTAGGCGGTTGCTCAGGCGCTTGTCGTCGCGCTCGGTCAGCTCGCGATCGACCAACAGGCCGAGGCGTTCTTCGAAGCTCAGGCTGTCGATGTCGGGTGTTTTCAGTTGCTCGGCGAGGGCTTTGAGCATGCCGTGCAGGCGCAGGGTTTGCAGCTTGTCTAGGGTCGGGTGAGGCAGCATGGTGGGATTCCTTTGTTCAGTGGTAGTAGCCGGGGCCGCGCAGGTTGGCGTGGTCGTCCGGTAGTAGGGGTAGGTTCTGTTGAGCCAGCGGCAGGTTTTCCAGGCCTTGGCGCAGAATCGATTCGAGGCTTTTGTAGCTACAGGCACCGAGGCTTAGGGCGCGCTGGCAGGCGGCTTCCAGCCGTTCTTCGCCGTGGTGCTTGCCCAGGCGCAGGATGCCCAGGCAAGCGCGGTAGCCATGCTGCGGATGCACGCGCCGTTCGAGGATGTGGCTGATTACGCCGGCGGTGTTCGGGCCGGTCTGCTCGGCCCAGCGGATCAGCCGTTGAGGCGTCCACTCGGCATGCTCGCGATGGCTCTTGGGCATGTGCTCGGTCTGCGTGCTGTGCCGGCCTTTGTGCAGGGAGCGTACGTGGCTGGCCACCCGCTGGTTGGCGTGGAAGCACTCCACGGTGCGGGCCGTCAGACGCACCTCCAGCTGCTTCTTCACCAACTGGTAGGGCACCGAGTAGTAATGCCCATCGACCTCGACGTGGTAGTCGATATGCACCCGCGCCTTCTTCCACTCGGCATAGACGTAGGGCTGCTCCGGCAACGGGCGCAGAGCCGGGCGATCCAGGCTGGCGAAAGCCGCCTGGCGGGAGCCCGGTAGCTTCTTGAACGGCCGTTGGTTGAGTCGCTCCAGCAGCACGGCGATGGCCCGGTTGAGTTCGTCCAGGGAGAAGAACTGGCGATGGCGCAAGGCGGCGAGGATCCAGCGCTCGACCACCTGCACGCCGACCTCGGCCTTGGCCTTGTCGCGCGGCTTACGGGCCCGCGCCGGCACCACCGCCACACCATAGTGCTCGGCCAGATCGCGGTAACTGGGGTTGATGTCCGGTTCGTAGCGATGGGCCTTGCTCACCGCACTGCGCAGGTTGTCCGGCACCACGATCTCCGGTACCCCGCCGAGGAAGGCGAAGCAGCGGGCATGGGAGCCCAGCCAGTCGGGCAACTGCTGCGACCAGGTGGCCTCGGCGAAGGTGTAGCTGGAGGCACCGAGCACCGCGACGAACACCTGCGCCTGACGGATCTCGCCGCTGTGCCGGTCGATCACCGGCACCGTCTGGCCGGCATAGTCGACGAACAGCTTCTCGCCGACGCGGTGCTCCTGGCGCATCACCACATCGACCTTGCCGGCCCAGGCCCGGTAGTGCTCGCAGAACCAGCTGTACTGGAAGCCCTGTGGCTGGCCCAGCCGATACTCCTGCCAGAGCAGCGCCAGGGTCACGCCTGGTCGGCGCAGCTCGGCATGCACCCAGGCCCAGTCGGGAGTTGGTCGTTGCTCAGAGGGGATCTCCGGCGGTGGCGGGAACAGGCGCCGCTCCAGCTCGGCGTCGGACAACTCAGTAGGGAGCGGCCAGGAGAGGCCGCAGGCCGTGAATCGGCAAAGGTAATCACCGGCACTGCTGTGACCTATGCCCAGACTGCGGGAGATCTTACGGACAGACAGCCCGCAATCGAACTTGAGGCGCAACACTTCACGGATTTTACGCATGGATAAACGCTCCACGACGACCTCTCTGCTTCGAAAAAGAGGCCAATGGTAGTGAATAAATCCTGCGTAGCTGCCTGCCAGAAAGTGTCCGGATGGCTGTGGAATCAGTGTCCGGATGCTCGTGGAATGGGTGTCCGGATCAGCGTGGAATCACTGTCCGGATGTGCGTGGAATGGGTGTCCGAGTCAGCGCGGAATCCGCACTGCAGGCCGCTTTTGGGTGGGTTAGCGGCGCTGAGACTGGTATGAGGATCTCCACGCAACCCGAGCGGCCCGTAACCCACCATCGCGGTTTTCGGTAGACCGCCATGGTGGGTTACGGCGCATTGGGCGTTGAAGTTGTTTGCTTGATCCGATTCGCACCTCGCCCACCCTACGGATTACCGCGTCGTCATGCACCGTGTCGCCGTTCGTGGCGATTCAACACATAACGGCTACATAGCCTTCTTTAATGGGCGCGATTCAGGCGCTGCTGTTGCTGGGACGGTATTGCAAGGCTTCACCCAGGTGGCTGCGGCTTATATCTGTTGCGCCGTCCAGGTCAGCCAGGGTACGCGCTACTTTTAATACCCGATGTGCCGCACGCAGGCTCAGGCCTAAGCGCTCGCAGGCATTTTCCAGCCAATGGCGGTCTTCGCTCGGCAGGCTGCAGTGTTGTTGCACGCCGGCCAGGTCCAGATGGGCGTTGGCGCAGCCCTGGCGTGCCAGTTGCTGCTGGCGCGCCTGCACCACCTGGGCAGCCAGTTTGGCGCTGCTGGGGCCGGGCTCTGCGTCGGCGTTAAGTCGAGTGGTTTCCCGTGGCACATTGAGGTGCAGGTCGATGCGGTCGAGCAGCGGGCCGGAGAGTTTGCTGCGGTAGCGCTGGATCTGCTCGGTGGAACAGCGGCAGCGCCCGGACGGATCGCCCAGGTGCCCACAAGGGCAGGGGTTCATTGCTGCCACCAGCTGAAAGCGCGCGGGAAAGCGCACCTTGTCGCGGGCGCGGGCAATCACGATTTGCCCGCTCTCCAGAGGCTCACGTAAAACTTCCAACACTTTTCTATCGAATTCGGGAAGTTCGTCCAAAAAAAGCACGCCGTGATGGGCCAAGGTTATTTCGCCAGGTTGTGGGCGACTGCCACCGCCGACCAACGCCGGGCCGGATGCACTGTGATGAGGCGTTCTAAAAGGTCTTTGCGGCCAGGCACTTAGCGGCGTGTGGCTGGCCACGGAATGAATCGCGGCCACTTCCAGCGCTTCTGCTTCGTCCAGCGGTGGCAGTAGGCCCGGCAGGCGACTGGCCAGCAGGGTTTTGCCGGTGCCGGGCGGCCCGGTAAACAGCAGGTTATGTGAGCCGGCCGCCGCCACCAGCAGCGCACGTTTGGCGGCAATCTGCCCCTGCACTTCGGCTAGGTCAGGGTAGGGCAGGATCTGGCGCAGCAGACCCTGGGCCTGATACGGCGCAATTGGCGCTTGGCCGTTGAGGTGGGCGGCGACTTCCAGTAGGTGTTCGACGGCAATCACCGTTAGTCCTGACGCCAGGCTGGCTTCTTCGGCATTGGCCTTGGGCACCACTAAGGTGCGTCCGGCGGCGCGGGCGGCCAGCGCAGCGGGTAAGACGCCCTGTACCGGGCGAATCGCCCCGGACAGCGCCAGCTCGCCCAGGCACTCAAGATTTTCCAGTGCGCTGGCCGGCACCTGGCCGCTGGCGGCGAGAATGCCGAGTGCAATCGCCAGGTCGAAACGGCCGCCGTCTTTGGGTAAATCCGCAGGTGCCAGATTGAGGGTGATCCGCCTGGGCGGAAAATCGAAGGCGCAGTTGAGGATGGCGCTGCGCACGCGGTCCTTGCTTTCCTTGACTGCGGTTTCCGGCAAGCCGACCAGTGCCAGGGAGGGCAGGCCGTTGGCCAGATGGGCTTCGACGGTAACGGCTGGGGCTTCAACCCCCACTTGGGCGCGGCTGTGGACTATGGCCAGGGACATCGATCACTCCTTGATCGGCTGATGCATCCGCGGTGAGCGTTACTCGCTGGTGGCTGGGGCGTCTGCGCTGCGCGCTTCCATCTCGGCCACTTTGGCTTCGAGGGCTTCCAGGCGAGCACGAGTGCGGGCCAGGACGACCATCTGGCTGTCGAACTCGTCGCGGCTGACCAGGTCGAGTTTGCTGAAGGCGCTTTGCAGCAGCACCTTGAACTGCGCTTCGAACTCGCCGCGCGGCAAGGGCGCATCACCGTTGAACAAGCGCGAGGCGTGGGTGGTCAGGGCGTCTAGCAGTGCTTTAGGTGGCAGCATGGTGAGGTTCCGTTTGCAGATGGCGGCAGTGTAGCACGCAGCTTTGCCAGGCTTGCCGGGTGTGTCCGGCGCAGGATTGGCGCGGCCTGCACAGTTTTCGCGCGTTGCTTGGCAGGCTGCTGCACTGTTGTTGTGCGCTGGCTGTGGGGTATTACCGGGCTAAAACGCCTGTTTGTCGGGTAAATACATGAAATAAATAGGTTTTGTCTGATCTGGCAAGCTTTCTGCTTTGTCTCCTGCGACGCATGCACCGATGCAGTTCCGGTGCGTTAGGCGAAGCGGGGAAGTGTTTCGTCGGGAGCGGTTGGTGAGCATCGGTGCCGCTGGGTCAGGGCTGCGATGCATTACAAAAGCCAGGCACTGCGCTTAGACTTGGGCCGGGTTCGTAATTCCTGGGGCAAGTCCACCATACACGGGAGAAAGTTACATGAAGCTAGTCACTGCCATCATCAAGCCGTTCAAGCTGGACGACGTCCGTGAGTCACTGTCGGAGATCGGCGTGCAGGGTATCACTGTCACAGAAGTCAAAGGCTTTGGTCGCCAGAAGGGCCATACCGAGCTGTATCGCGGTGCTGAATACGTGGTCGATTTCTTACCAAAAGTGAAAATCGACGTGGCCATCGCTGACGACCAACTCGATCGCGTGATCGAAGCCATCACCAAGGCTGCTAACACCGGCAAGATCGGTGACGGCAAGATTTTCGTTGTAAACCTGGAACAGGCGATCCGCATCCGTACCGGCGAAACCGGCACCGACGCAGTTTAAGCCTCCGAACGAACCCCACGCCCCAGGAGTTAAACCATGACTCTGCGAAAAATCGCAGGGCTAGGAGCCCTTTTGTCTCTCGTTCCTGGCTTTGCCATGGCCGAAGAGGCAAGCCTGAACAGCGGCGACACCGCTTGGATGTTGGTCGCCACTGTACTGGTGCTGTTTATGACCATCCCTGGTCTGGCGCTGTTTTACGCCGGCATGGTGCGTTCCAAGAACGTGCTGTCGGTGTTGATGCAGTGTTTTGCGGTAACCGGGTTGATCAGCATTCTGTGGGTCGTTTACGGCTACAGCCTGGCCTTTGACAGCACCGGCATGGAGCAGGGAGTCGTCAACTTCAACTCCTTCGTCGGCGGTTTCTCCAAAGCCTTCCTTTCTGGTTTGACCCTGGACAGCCTGGTGGCTGGTGTTCCGGAAAGTGTGTTCATCACCTTCCAGATGACCTTCGCCATCATCACTCCGGCGCTGATCGTTGGTGCCTTTGCCGAGCGCATGAAGTTCTCGGCCATGCTGATCTTTATGGCGGTGTGGTTCACCCTGGTTTATGCGCCCATCGCGCACATGGTCTGGGGCGGCGACGGGGCACTGATGTGGGACTGGGGCGTGCTCGACTTCGCGGGTGGCACCGTGGTGCACATCAACGCCGGTATCGCCGGTCTGGTGGCCTGCCTGGTACTGGGCAAACGCAAGGGCTTTCCAACAACGGCCATGCCGCCGCACAACCTCGGCTACACCCTGATCGGCGCAAGCATGCTCTGGGTTGGCTGGTTCGGCTTCAACGCAGGTTCTGCGCTGGCAGCCAACGGCAGCGCTGGTATGGCCATGCTGGTGACCCAGATTGCCACCGCTACAGCGGCGCTGAGCTGGATGTTCGCCGAGTGGATCACTCACCGCAAACCAAGTGTCCTAGGCATTGCCTCGGGTGCTGTGGCGGGCCTGGTGGCGATCACTCCGGCATCTGGTACCGCGGGGCCAATGGGGGCTCTGGCGATTGGTCTGGCCAGCGGGGCGATCTGCTTCTTCTGCGCCACTAGCCTGAAACGCAAGCTGGGTTATGACGATTCCCTCGACGTGTTCGGCGTCCACGCTGTGGGCGGCATTGTCGGCGCCATTCTCACCGGGGCGTTCGCCGCACCGGCGCTGGGCGGCTTCGGCACGGTGGAAGACATTCCGGCGCAGTTGTGGATCCAGTTCGAGGGGGTGGCCTTCACCGTGGTGTACACCGCGCTGGTGACCTTCGTGATTCTGAAAGTGATCGACCTAGTAATGGGCCTGCGTGTCAGCGAAGAGGAAGAGACCATCGGTCTCGATCTCGCCCTGCATAACGAGCGCGGCTACAACCTGTAAGCACACGGAGCGCGTCCGGAGCCAACCCGGACGTCTTAACCGAATAGCGCTAAAAAGCGCAACGGCAAGAGGTGAACCATGGACAACACAGCATTGACTGCACTGCAGTACGGTTTTGATACCTTCTACTTTTTGGTTTGCGGCGCCCTGGTAATGTGGATGGCAGCGGGTTTTGCCATGCTCGAATCCGGTCTGGTGCGAGCCAAGAACACCACTGAAATTCTCACCAAGAACATCGCTCTGTACGCAGTGGCGAGCATCATGTACCTGGTGATCGGTTACCACATCATGTACTCCAGCCCGGAAGGCGGCATCCTGCCAAGCCTGGGTTTCCTGATCGGTGACGAGAACAGCGTTGAGTCGGTTCTGGCCGGCGGCGACGATGCCCCTTACTACTCGGCGCGTTCGGACTTCTTCTTCCAGGTGGTGTTCGCCGCGACCTGCATGTCGATCGTCTCCGGTGCTGTTGCTGAGCGCATGAAGCTGTTTGCCTTCCTGGCGTTCGCCGTGGTCATGACCGGTTTCATCTACCCGGTACAGGGCTTCTGGAAGTGGGGTTCGGGCTTTCTCAACGAAGCCGGCTTCCTCGACTTCGCAGGTTCCGGCGTGGTGCACATGGCCGGCGCTTCTGCTGCTCTGGCTGGCGTACTGCTGCTCGGCGCACGTAAAGGCAAGTACGGCCCAAATGGCCAGGTCAACGCCATTCCGGGTGCCAACCTGCCAATGGCAGCGCTGGGTACCTTCATCCTGTGGATGGGCTGGTTCGGCTTCAACGGTGGCTCGCAGCTCAAGATGAGCACCATCGAAGACGCCAACGCCGTAGCCAACGTGTTTGTTAACACCAATATGGCGGCTGCCGGTGGCTTGATCGCGGCGCTGATCGTGGCACGTATCCTGTTTGGCAAGGCTGACCTGACCATGGCCCTCAACGGTGCCCTGGCTGGCCTGGTTGCAATCACTGCCGAACCGCTGACCCCGACTGCCCTGCAAGCAACCCTGATCGGTGGCGTGGGTGGCGTGCTGGTGGTGTTCTCGATCCTCGGTCTGGACAAGCTCAAGCTCGACGACCCAGTCGGTGCCATCTCCGTTCACGGTGTGGTCGGTGTCTGGGGCCTGCTGGCGGTCTGCCTGACCAATAGCGACGCGACTCTCGGCGCACAGTTGCTGGGTATCGGCTCGATCTTCGCCTGGGTCTTCGTGGCCAGCCTGATCGTCTGGTCCATCATCAAACTGGTGATCGGCCTGCGCGTTACCGAGGAAGAAGAATACGAAGGCGTGGACATTGCCGAATGCGGTATGGAAGCCTATCCGGAATTCACCAAGCGTTGATTTCCGCTGGTTTCAACAAGGGCGCCCAAGGGCGCCCTTTTTTCTGAAAGCCGGTTAACGGTTGTGATTTTTCAGCATGTGCGCGGTTGTGATGGAGCGGCAACAGACCCTAGAATGCGCGCCGTTGAGCGCAGTTCGCCGATGTGCGGCGCCCAGCCCAACGCAAGGCCACTGGAATTTTTATCAGCGACGTTAGAAAGCTGACGCAGCTGGGCTATAACTACTCTGCTTTTCGCAAGTCATGAGGTTGGAACATGAGCGACGAAGATCTGGAACACGACGAATTAGAAGGCGCTGACGAAGACGAAGGCGAAGAGCTGGCTGCCGCCGATGACGGTGACAGCAGCGACGATGGCGACGGTGACGACGAAGTCGTACCCGCCAGCAAAGGCAAAAAAGCCAAAGCTGCCGTCGACGTAGAAGAACTGCCTAGTATCGAAGCCAAGCAGAAAGAGCGTGATGCATTGGCCCGCGCCATGGAAGAGTTCCTCTCCCGGGGTGGCAAGGTGCAGGAGGTCGAGCCGAATGTGGTTTCCGACCCGCCCAAAAAGCCGGACAGCAAGTACGGCAGCCGCCCCATTTAAGCGGCAGCAGCCATAAACAAAAAAGCCTGCAAGCCAAAAGCCTGTGGGTTTTTTTATGTTGAATGGCCATTTTTGCCGCTAATCTGGCCGTATTCACCTTGTACCGACGTACCAGGTTTGCGCTAGGGTGACGCTTCCCAAGAGCCTGGAGTGTGCTCGATGCGTTTCGTCCTCGCTGGCCTATTGGGCCTGTTGCTGACGGCTTGTCAGCCAATCAGCCAGCACTATGAGTTTGCCCAAGCTGCGCCGCAGCCGGTCGCAGAGCAAACTGCAGCCCTGCTGGGCGCGGCGGTGGAAGTGGATATTAGCCCGCCGCCGGGCCTTCCCAAGGCCGGGTTTTCCACCTGGGCTATGTATGGCGATGGCTTTCGCACGCGGCTCAAGGCGCGGGTGTTCTACCTGCGGCCCAAGGGGGGTGAGCCGCTGGTGCTGGTACAGACCGACCTGCTGGCCGGTTCGGCAATTTTGCATGCGGCCCTCAGCCAGCGGCTGGCGGCAGTCACGGAGATTGCCCCGCAGAACCTGGTGATCACCGCTAATCACACCCACGCTGCGCCAGGGCAGTACTTCGGCAGCGACTTTTACAATAAGCACGCCAGTAATGCCGCAGGCTTCGATCAGCGCTGGTTCAACTTCCTGGCACAGCGTGTCGAAGGCGCGATTGTGCAGGCTCGTGGCCAGCTGCGGCCGGCCAAACTGGCGGTGGGGCAGACGGACATTTGGGGGCAAACGCGCAACCGCTCGCTGCTTGCCTACCTGAATAACCCCGAGATCACCAACAAGGACGCCCGTCCAGAGCGGGTATTCCAGGCGATCAACCCGACCCTGACAATGGTGCGTATCGACCTACAGGATGCCGACGGCCAGTACCGGCCGCGTGGGGCCTTCTCCAGTTTCTCCATCCACGGCACCGGTATCGGTTCGGACAGCGGTTTCTACCACGCCGATGTTTGGGCTTATATCGCCAATGAGTTGGCCTGGCGTGTGCAACAGCAATACGGGCTGGCGGAGAAACCGATTCACGGCGCCTTCGAGGCCAGCCATGGCGATGTGGCGCCTAACGAGAAACCCGGCCAACTCGGCTATGCCGAGGCGCGCCGGGTAGGCAGTAACATCGGCGAGCAGGCCTTTGCCTTGTTCCGCGAGTTGGACGGCCAGCTGCATGATCAGGTGCAACTGCACAGCGCCCTGCGCGAAGTGGACGTGCTGCAACAGCCGCGTATTGGCAGCATCACATTGTGTCAGCCGGCGGTGGGTGCCGCGCTGGCGGCGGGGGCCAGTGAGCATTTGTCGCCACTGATCTGGCGGCTGCCGTTTATTCGTCCTGGGCAGCCGAAAACCTGGTTCGCCGACGATTGCCAGGGTGCCAAGCACTGGCTCGGTACGCGTTGGTTGCAGCCGCTGATTCTGCCGCCGGAAGAGTTTCCCCATCGCCTGCTGATCCAGACCCTGCAGATCGACAACAGCTATTGGGTCATGCTGCCGTTCGAGGTGACAGTGATGAGCGGTCAGCTGATCGAGGCGCAGTTGCGCCAGAGCCTGCAGCGCGCTGGTCGTCCCGTTGGGCCGCTAGTGGTCAGCAGCGTGGCCAATGGCTACAGCGGCTACGTCACCACGCCGAGTGAATACGCGCTGCAGTTCTACGAAGGCGGCCATACCCTCTATGGCCCGCAGACTGCGCCCTTTCTGGCGGCCCACAGCGCTCGGCTGCTGGGTGAGATGCTGGCCCGTGGCAGCTTTGCCGACCTACCGCACCGCCGGGATTTCGACCTGCAATTGGGCCAGTTCTGGCCACCGGAGCAACCCCAGGCCCAGTCGCGTCAATTGCTGCAGCTGCCTGAACTGATCACCGACGGGGAGGAACCTTATTGGCGCCTGCGGTGGCAAGATCAGGCGCCGGCCGCCATGGCCTTCGATCAGCCGCTGTTGCGGGTAGAAATTTTCCAGCAGGGTGTCTGGCAGCCCTTCAGCCGCGCCGGTCGCTTGGAAGACGATCAGGGGTTCGACTTGGCCGTGCGCTGGCTTGGCGGCAACCGCTACGAGGCGCGCTGGTACAACCCGCCGACGGATGACGCGACCTATCGTCTGCACATTGCTCCCCGGGCCGGGCAGCGGGAGTTGCGGGCCGAGTTTAGGTAAAGCGCCAGAGGCATCAGGCTTGTTAGCCGGTACGGTGCTGCCCCTGTGTCTTATACCGAGCTCAGCGTTGAAGAGCGTCACCCGCGCATGGCGTGGAGTTGCAGAGCGTGGCGGGCGATCAGGGCGATCAGTGCCAGCTATGCAGCAGCGCGGGCAGCTCGGCCAGGCTGCGGATCTGCCCGTCCGGGGTGTTGTCGGCCTCCCAGGCTTTGCCTTGGGGGTTGAACCAGATGGCGCGTAGGCCGGCGGCCTGCGCCCCGGCAATGTCGTCGCTGGGGTGGTCGCCGATATGCACGGCGTGCTCGGCCGCAATTCCCGCAAGCTTCAGCGCTTCGGTAAACGGTTTAGGGTCGGGTTTACCGACGCCCAATTCCTCGGCGCACAGGGCGAACTGAAAGTAGTCGGCCAGGCCCAGGCGGCGCACGTCGGCATTGCCGTTGGTGATCACCCCGAGCTGGAAGCGGTTGGCCAAGGCTTCCAGCGTTGGATGCACCTCGGCAAACAGCTCGACCTGATGGCGCGCGGCAAGAAATACCTGAAAGCCGGCTTCGGCCAGCGCCCGCGCATCGCTGTGCGGGTAACCGGCGTCTTCCAGCGCGTGGAAAAGAATGCGCCGGCGCAACTCGCTCAGGCGATGCTTGAGCATCGGCTCTGCCTGCAACAAGGTGGCGCGGATCGACCACAGATGCTCCACCGGCACCGCACCGAGGCGCGGCGCATGCATAGCCAGCCAGTTGCGCAGCGCCGCCTCGGCGTCTTGCATCACCGGAGTGACATCCCACAGGGTGTCGTCGAGGTCGAAAGTGATCAGCTGAATACTCATTCTGTACTGCCTTTGCGCTTGGCCCTAGGGTGCGCCTGGTCATAGACCGTGGCCAGGTGCTGGAAGTCTAAGTGGGTGTAGACCTGGGTGGTGGCGATGTCGGCGTGGCCGAGCAGCTCCTGCACCGCGCGCAGGTCCTGGGACGATTCGAGCATATGGCTAGCGAAGCTATGGCGCAGCATATGCGGATGCAGGTGCTGGCCCAGCTCACGCACGCCGGCCTGACGTACCCGCAACTGCACCGCGCGTGGGCCGATACGCCGACCTTGCTGGCTGATAAACACCGCGCCGTCAGCCGGGTTAGCCAGCGCGCGCAGTGGCAGCCATTGCTGCATGGCCTCGCGTGCCATGCGCCCAAGCGGCAGTTCGCGGGTCTTGTTGCCTTTGCCGATCACACGTACCAGCCCGGCGGGCAGATCAAGGCCATCCAGGTTAAGGCCCACCAACTCCGACAGGCGCAAGCCTGATGAATAGAACAACTCCAGCATGGCTTGGTCGCGGCGGGCGATAAAGTCATCTTCCAGCGCGCCGTCGAGCAGCTGCGCGGTGCGGTCGGCGTCCAGGGTCTTCGGTAGGCGACGCTCGCCCTTGGGCGGCATCAGGCCGCTGGCTGGATCGCTCTGGCAGTGGCCTTCGCGGATAAGGTAACGGTATAGGCCTCGGGTAGCGGAGAGCAGGCGTGCCAAGCTGCGGCTGGACTGGCCCTGCATATTCAGGCGGCCGATCATACGGCGCAGGCGCGCGGGGTCGAGCGCGGCCCAGCTGTCGATCTGCTCCTGGGTACAGAACACCAACAGCGTACTCAGGTCGTGGCGGTAGCCGATTAGGGTATGGGAGGAAAGCTGGCGCTCGCTGCGCAGGTGTTCGAGGTAGGCGTCCAGAAGATCTTGCATGGAAGCTCCCTGCGGAGGATGGGTTGAGCGAAGCGATACCCATCATTGCTCAATAGGTCGTCTGATGGGTTACGCGCCGCGCTAATATCGCCTGATGCCTGGAATCCATGCTCTGCGTCGTTAACCCATCCTGCGCGTGCTACAGGCTTGTAGCGCCTGTTAGCGTACCGAGCGCAGTGGTGTGGCAAAGCCGGGTACAACGCGCGCCAGCACTTCGGCGATATAACCGAGGAATAGCGTGCCCAGCGAGCTTTTGTAATGCTGCGGGTCAGCGCTGCCAATCGCCAGCACGCCATGCAGGCCCTGGTGGCTGATGCTGACTACCGCCGCCGAGCCGACCTGGGAACCTTCTGCGCCGAACAGGAAGTTCAGCTCATGCTCACGCAGTACGCCGCAGATGGTTTTGCCGCCGGCCAGCAGGCCGCCGATGGTTTGATGCGCTTCGGCGCTACTGACCGAGCGGCCGACCGGCAGCGGTGCTTCGCTGAACAGAATCAGGCTGACGAAGGGCACCTGAAACTCGCGGCGCAGGCTGTCTTCGACGCAGCTGACCACTTCTTCCAGGCTGCTGGCATCGAGCAGGTCGAGCACCAGGCGGCGGGTCTTGTCGAACAGGCGGTCGTTGTCGCGGGCCACGTCCATCAGTTGTGAGAGGCGGTGACGCATCTCGATATTGCGCTCGCGCAGCAGTTTCACCTGACGCTCGACCAGCGACACGGTATCGCCGCGCTGGTGCGGAATGCGCAGCTCGGGGATCAGCTCGTCGTGGTCGATAAAGAATTCCGGATGCAGACGCAGATAAGCGGCAACCGTTTCTGAATCCAATGGCTTGGGTGAATCCTGCTTGTCGGTCATAAACGAACCTGTCCTTCGTACACCCGTACAGCGGGGCCGGTCATCATAACGGGCTGACCGGGGCCTGCCCACTCGATGCTCAGTTTGCCGCCCGGTAGCTCGATCTGCAGCGGTGAATCCATCCAGCCCTGGCTGATCGCCGCTACCGCTGCTGCGCAGGCACCAGTGCCGCAGGCCTGGGTTTCCCCTGCGCCGCGTTCCCAGACGCGCAGCTTGGCCTGCTTGCGGTCGACCACTTGCAGAAAACCAACATTGACCCGCTGCGTAAAGCGCGAATGGTGCTCAAGCTTCGGCCCCAGGCTGTGCACCGGCGCGTTATCGACGCTGTCGACGCGCAGCACGGCATGCGGGTTGCCCATGGACACAGCGGCCAGCTCAACGCTCTGACCGTCGACGGCCACGCTGTAGCTCAGCGCCTGCTGTTCGGCCTGGAACGGGATGTCCGCCGGCACCAGACGCGGCGCGCCCATGTTGACGCTGATCTGCCCGTCGTTGCGCACGTCCAGCTCGATGATGCCGCCCTTGGTTTCCACGCGCATCTGCCGCTTTACCGTCAGACGCTTGTCTAGCACGAAGCGGGCGAAGCAGCGCGCGCCGTTGCCGCACTGCTCCACTTCCGAACCGTCGGCATTGAAGATGCGGTAGCGGAAATCCACGTCCGGGTTGCTCGGCGGCTCGACCAGCAGCAGCTGATCGAAACCCACGCCAGTGTGGCGATCGCCCCAGGCCTTGGCGTTCTTCGGCTGGATGTGCGCGTGCTGGCTGACCAGGTCGAGGACCATAAAGTCGTTGCCGAGGCCGTGCATCTTGGTAAAGCGCAATAACATCGCCTTGTCCTTTTAACTCGCGGGCGGCAGGCAGCTTTCGCCCGCAAAGAGTTCGCTGAGCGTCTCACGGCGCCGCACTTCGAAGGCCTGATCGCCATCCACCATCACCTCGGCGGCGCGGCCGCGGGTGTTGTAGTTGGAACTCATAACGAAACCGTAGGCACCGGCCGAGCGCACGGCCAGCAGATCGCCTTCAGCCAAGGCCAGCTGACGATCTTTGGCGAGGAAGTCGCCGGTTTCGCAGATCGGCCCGACGATGTCGTACTGGCGCGGTGCGCTGTCACGCGGCTGCACCGGCACTACTTCCATCCAGGCTTGGTACAGAGCCGGACGGATCAGGTCGTTCATCGCCGCATCGACGATGGCGAAGTCTTTGTGTTCGGTGTGCTTGAGGTACTCGACCTGGGTCAGCAGTACGCCCGCGTTGGCAACGATAAACCGGCCCGGTTCGAACATCAGGGCCAGGTCGCGGCCGGCAATGCGCTCACGCACGGCCTTGATGTAGTCGCCGGCCAAGGGTGGCTGCTCGTCGCGGTACTGCACGCCAAGGCCGCCACCCAGGTCCAGGTGTTTGATGCGAATGCCGGCAGCGGCGAGCTGGTCGATCAGCGCCAGCAGGCGGTCGAGGGCGTCGAGGAACGGCGGCAAGGTGGTCAGCTGCGAGCCGATATGGCAATCGACCCCGACGATCTGCAGGTTCGGCAATGCAGCGGCGCGGGCGTACACGGCCGGCGCATCAGCAATGGCGATGCCGAACTTGTTTTCTTTAAGACCCGTGGAGATATACGGATGGGTGCCGGCGTCGACGTCCGGGTTGACCCGCAGCGAGATCGCCGCCGTTTTGCCCAGTTCGGCGGCGACCACTTGCAGGCGCTCCAGCTCGTCGGTGGACTCGACGTTAAAGCAATGCACACCCGCTTCCAGGGCGCGGCGCATGTCTTCGCGGCTCTTGCCGACGCCGGAGAAGACCACTTTGTCAGCGCTGCCGCCAGCGGCCAGCACACGCTCCAGTTCGCCGCGCGAGACGATGTCGAAGCCGGCGCCGAGGCGCGCCAGCACATTCAGCACGCCGAGGTTGGAGTTGGCTTTCACCGCAAAACACACCAGGTGCGGCATACCCTGCAGGGCATCGGCATAGGCGCGATACTGCGCCTCGATGTGTGCACGCGAGTAGACGTAGGTCGGCGTACCAAAGCGTTGGGCGATGGCGGACAACGCCACGCCTTCCGCGAACAGCGCACCGTCACGGTAGTTGAAGGCGTTCATAAGCTGTCCTTATTCGGTTTGTGCAGGCGCGGGCTTGCTTTCTTCCGGGAGGAACAGCGGGCCTTTCTGGCCACAGCCAGCGAGCAGGGCGCTGACGGCAAGCATCGCGATAAGGGCAGTGAACAACCGCTTCATGGTGGAATCCTTGTAATAAAGCATGATTGCGCCGGAGTATACCGACCCCCTGACGCCTTGCCTATGCGCCGAGATTCCCGTCGGGCGGGGCTTTGCCTGTATCTTTGCGGCAATCTTTACGCCCATCGTCAGCGTTCAGGAGACTGGATGGACAGCCTCGTACCCGTGAGCAGCTCGGTTTCTGTTGCCTACCTGCAAGGTTTGCTCGACTACCTGGCGCGCCAGGGTGTCGACAGCGCTGAGCTGCAGCAAATCGCCGCGCGTTTGACGCTCAGTCCGCGTACCCTGCAGCGGCGTTTGCGCGAAGCCGGGTTATCCTTTAGCCGTTGGTGGAGGAAAGGCGCCAGCAGTTGGTGTTGCGCGACCTGGCGCTGGCGGAAATCACCGTGGTTTGAAAAAGCATTAATCACTGCAGTCCAAGACTTTTGCAGTCGCTGAATTTTTTGAGGTAAGTCGTAATGAGTTTGACCGAAGCCCGCTTTCACGATCTGGTCGATGCCACCCAGCAGGCGGTGGAAGATATTTTCGATGACAGCGACCTGGATGTTGACCTGGAAAACTCCGCCGGCGTGCTGACAGTGCGCTTTGAAAACGGCACCCAGCTGATTTTCAGTCGTCAGGAGCCACTGCGCCAACTGTGGCTGGCGGCGCGCTCCGGCGGTTTCCATTTCGATTACGACCAAGCCAGCGAGCGTTGGATTTGCGACAGCAGCGACGAGCAGCTGGGCGAGATGCTGGTGCGTATCACCCTGGAACAGTCCGGTGCCGACCTTGAGTTCGAAGAACTCTGAAGGCGCGGGCCAAGAGGTCGCCTCGCCCTGTCGCCGCCAGTGCTGTCTGGATAATCAGGACATCTGCCTGGGCTGCGGTCGCACGCTGCAGGAAATTCTCGATTGGGGCAAAGCCGACATGCCTGGCAAGCGCACCATTTGCGCGGCTGCCGATGCACGCTTGCAGCAGCGTCATCGGATACCTTGACCGGGCGGTCTTGTTTATTTAAGTGGCTGTGATACGGTCGGCCTAAGCCTGCAAAACCCCGTCTTCGTGATGGGGTTTTGCTTTTTTCACGATCCGTAAAGGGGATATACCCGCACCATGACCAGCGCACCTTCGCTCACCATCACCCGTCTTGACCTGCAGCGCCTGGAGCATCTGCTCGACAGCCTGGATGACTTCGGTCCCAGTGCCATCGCGTTGCAGGCCGAACTGGATCGTGCCGACGTCGTCGGTCACGACGAGGTGCCGGCCGGAGTAGTGACCATGAATTCGCGGGTGCATTGCCGTGAAGACAGCAGCGGCAAGGATTACCACCTGACCCTGGTCTACCCACAGGATGCCGGCGGCGAAGGTTGTGTGTCGGTGCTGGCGCCGGTCGGCACGGCGCTGCTGGGCCTGTCCGTAGGTCAGCATATCGACTGGGCTGCGCCCGGCGGCAAGGTGCTCAAACTGACCCTGCTGGCGGTGGAGTATCAGCCGGAAGCGGCGGGCGAATACAGCCGTGCCTGAGTTCCCCGCTCAGGCTTTCTGCAGCGCCTGATTAAGCGCCGCTTCCAGGCGGCTCTTGTAGCGCAGGTAGTGCACGCTCTGCATATGTCCGTCACCGAGTACCGCTGACAAGTCCAGATCGGTGATATAGCAGGGGTAGCGCGCGCCATCGCGGCGTTGCGCGAGGATGTGCTGGGCGACGGCGGCGAACAGATCGCCGGCGTATTCCAGCTCGGAGAATTCGCGGTGATTACAGTACAGGGTGACGTGCGAGCGCTTACCATCGGCCGGCTCGACGATGGCCTGTACGTCATAGAACGGGTGGCTGATCGGTGACAGCGGCGGCGGCCGGCGTTCCAGGCGCTGGGCGCGTAGCGGTGCATCCGGCAGCACTTGGTAATAGAGAATTTCCAGCGGCTGATGCGCCGGCAGATTATCCAGCGGCAGCAGGGCGTTGCGCCGGTACAGCACCGACTGCAAAAAACGTTGCAGCGGCGTCAGCAGGCTCTGTTCATCACGGAACAGCATCTGCTGGCGCCACAACGCGTTGTGCTCGTCGAGCACACTCAGCTCCGCCGTTGCGTCGGTTTCGCTTAGGCGGTAGAACACCTGAATGCACTGCGGTCGGCCCAGCGGCAGTATCAACGCCAGGTCTTCACCTTCCAGGGCGCTACGATCCACATGCAGCTCGCTGTAGCCGGGCAGCTCCTCGCCCAGGTGTTCGATCAGCATGGGCAGGTCTTTCAGGCTGGTATGGCTGACGTGACCGGGCTTCAGTTCGAGCAGGTGATACTGCTGTTTGATCTGTAGCAGATAGCGGTTGGCCTGTTCGCTGCTGAAACTGCCGAGGGTTTCGCAGAATAGCTCTTCAACCCGCTCGGCAATGGCTGTGGCGCGATTACGGCAGAAGCAGCGCACGCGCAGGTTGGGCTTGCGGCCGCTCGCGGGCAGGGCATTGAGGAAGTCGCGCAGGCAGTCGAGCAGCGCATGCGGGCCGTCATAGCGGCTGACCAGTAGCTCGTTCCAGCTGTTCAGGGTGACCTGGTCGATGGTCAGAATCAGGTTCTCGCGCACCCCGGAATAGCCCAGCGCATCGGTGCGCTCGGTGGTCATGTGCATGTTCATCTGGCTGAACTGTTTGAGCGGGTCGATGCCGACGTTGACCAGCAGCAGTACCTCGCTGGGCACGCTGGCGCTGAGCAGGGCGGCTTCATCGACCGCCGGCAAAGGTAGCGGCACCACCTGCTGCAGGCTGCTGAGCAGGTTGGACAGCTCGTACTCGGTCAGGTCGCTGGCACCTGGGTGCAGCGACAGCCGCGTGCTGTTATCGATCACCCCGTTACGCTGGCACCAGGCGAGCAGCTCGATCAGCTCGCGCGAGCGCTTGAGCGGTGAGAAGTCCTCTAGATCTTGAGCGTTGACGCTGCCGCTGTAGAGCGCCCACAGGGTTTCATTGGGTTCGTCCGGGCTGGGACTCTGCGCCAGGGTCAGGGTGTCTTCGGCAAGGTCTGGGGCGATGCCCGGGTTGATAAATTCGATCTTCCCGGCTTTGCGTTCGAAGGCAGCGTACAGGCGGCGGCCGAGGATGCCCAGATCGCGGCTGTTGAGCGAGCTGCCGGCATGTTCGCTGCGGGCAAATTCCGAAAGAAAGCGATAGCTGTAGGTCAGCTCGTTGACCAGCATACGCCGCTCGGCGCTGACCTGACGCACTTTCCACTGGCTGCGGCTGTCGAGTATCGCCAGTTGGCGGCTGTCCCAGTTCCAGTCGCGGGTCAGGCGTTCCAGCAGCAGGCGCTGCCAGCTTTTGCGGTGGTTGCCCGGCGGGCGGCTGAGCTTCTTGTCGACCTTGAGGTACAGGCAGCGGCGGATCAGCTCTAGGCGCTCATGCTCGCCACGGGCCTTGAGGTATTCCTCCAGGCGCCGGTAGACCACGATATAGGGGTCGAGCTCATCGACGTCCAGGCGATTGGCGAACACCGCCTGCTTGAAGCGCAGCGACAGGCATTCGACCTTGGGATGCTCGCTGGCGTAGACCTCGGTCAGCAGCAGTTTGAGCACCGACTTGTACGGTGACTCGATACCCTTGAACAGCTGCCACATGCCGGCGCCGATAAACTCCTCCGGTGGAATACGCGCCAGGTGACCGAGGTCGAGCACGTCCTCGGCGCGGATAAAGCGTTTGGCCAGCAAGGTGCTGGTGTAATGCTGATAGCGCTGCTCTTCATACACCGGCACCAGCCACCATAGCGGCGTACGTCCGCCGAGCCAGATGGCGGTGCGGTAGAACTCGTCGAGCAGCAGGTAATGCTGGGTGGTGCCGCAGTCATCCGAGGTCAGTTGCGCCTCGCGTTCGCCCTGGGTGAAGCGGGCCGGGTCGATCAGAAAGAAATGCGCTTCGGCGCCGAAGGTGGCCGCCCAGCTTTCCAGCATCGCGCACTTTTTTTTCAGCTCATGCAGCTGCTGCGGGCTCAGATCGCTGGCGTGGCACACCCATAGGTCCATATCGCTCTGCTCGGCCTGGGCCACAGTGCCCAGGCTGCCCATCAGAAACAGGCCGTGGATCGGCAGCGCCTGGTTGCCGCGATAGGGCTTGTAGGCGAATGAGCGGGTCAGGCGCTGCACTTCGGACAGCAGTTCGTCATCCGGCGCGAAGCCGCTAAGGCCTGCTGGCGTCAGCCCGGAAACATAGCCTGGCAGCAACGGGTGGTTGACGTGGAACAGCAGCGGTAACAGCTTGAGCACCAGTTGCTGGCGCGTCGACAGCGCCTGCATGGCGCGTTGCAGGCGGCTCTGGTTGAGTTTGAGAAAGCGCGCACGCAGCTGCGTCAGTACCTTGCGGTCGATACCGTCGTCGATGTCTGGGCGAATTTCTTCGGTACGACTCATGCTCAGGCTCTGCAGGGCGGTGCGTGATCATGCCTTGCCATGTAGCTGGCGGACGGCTGCGGATACAGGGTTATCGCCTGCGTCGCGGGCAGCTTGAACAAGTCGCTGCAACGCAGGCTGGGGTGGCTTGGGAGCGGTTTCGATCGCGCTTTAGTTGGCGAGATTTGCGGGCGCTTCTTTAAGACCGCTTCTTTAGGCCGCTTCGGTCACATTGAGGATGGTCAGCAGAACTTGCGCGTGTTCGGCGGCGTCGAGGCCCAAGCTGGTCAGGTAGCCGCCGTCGGGTTGATTGATCAGGCCTTTGTCGTGCAGGCGTTGAGCTGCGGCAATCGCCGAGGGTGTAGCAGTGTGGTGAACCTTGATTCCTTCCTGGGTGGTGCCCAGGTTGAACAGCGCGAGGATTTCCAGTTCGGCAATCAATTCAGGGGTAAAGGCCATAAGTACTCCAGCTTCTCGTTTTAGTGAGCTGCGGCCGGCGGCAGCAGCACCCGCTGCGGTAAATCGGCGGCAGTCTGCGAAGGCAGTGTAGTGAAGCCCCAGGCAGTCTGCTGTGACCTGATGCTGCCAGAAGTTGGCGTGTTGTGGGGTAAATTTTTCCGCGCGATTTATGGCGCCTGTTCGGGCAGCTCGGGCAAGGCGCGCAGGCCCTGCTCGTAGCGGGCGAGATCGAAGGGGCGGTCGTCGCGCAGCATGACGTCGATTTCATCGGCCAGCACCAGGGCCATCAGCTCGATGATCTCTTCGCGTTCGTAGCCGACCAGGCTGAGCTTGTTCAGCACCGCCTGTACGAAGGCCGGCTCGCCGGCTTCCAGCTGGTTCTCGATGGCCTGGATCAGGGTCTGTTCGGCAAAGTCTTCTTCGCTGTCGTCGTGTTTGCTCATGGGCGGTCCGCTGAGAAAGGTAAACAGGCGACCAGTGTGCCATGCTCCGGGGCGCTGTTGGAAAAGGGCCTGCCGTGCGAGCAGGCCCTGGTGCCGGCTCAGAAGCTGTAATTGAGGCCCACGCCGAGGCTGCGCCCATTGCCGGCGAGGAAGGTCGGCTGGCTGGCGTTGGCGCGATTGCGAATCACGAAACTGCTGGCATAGACCTCGTCGCTGAGGTTCTCCCCCTGCAGATAGAGACTCAGCTGTTCATCGACCCGGTAATCGACCTTGAAGCCCCACAGTGCGTAGGCGTCCTGATAGTTGTCGGCCGTATTGCTATGGTCGGTCGGCGTGTCCCGGGGAATCCAGCGAAGGTTCGGTCCGGCGCTCCAGGCACCGCTGCGGTAGAGCAGTTCACCACCGAGCACCTGAAGCGGCACGCCGGCGATGCGGTTGCCGGCGAACTCGCCGCCACGGAAGCGGAAGTCGCTCAGGGTCCAGGCCAGGCGATAGGCGAACTCGCCGCCCAGCGCCGGCAGACTCAGGCCCGGCAATGCACCGCTCAGGCCGAATTCGATGCCCTGGTGGCGGGTGCGGCTGGCGTAGTTGTAGGTGCCCACCTTGACGCCCAGGCTGTCGCTGGTGGAAATCAACTCATCGTCGACCTCGCTGCGGTACAGCGCCAGGCTCCAGGCGCTGTCGCCGATACGGCCCTGGCCGCCGACCTCGACGGTGGTGGCACGCTGCACATCGAGCGTCACCAGTTCGGCGCGGGCCATGGCCGGATTGACCGGTGACACAGTACCGCTGACGATT
Source organism: Pseudomonas sp. C7.1 (assembly GCF_056312395.1). Lineage (NCBI taxonomy): Bacteria > Pseudomonadati > Pseudomonadota > Gammaproteobacteria > Pseudomonadales > Pseudomonadaceae > Pseudomonas > Pseudomonas sp. C7.1. The sequence continues at coordinate 4,159,742 of NZ_JBWDTL010000003.1, forward strand.
TCCCAGAAGGTCGGGGCCTCGTGGCTGCGGCTGATGTTGACGTACCAGCGCTGGTCCGGGCTCGGCGTCCAGTTCACTCCAAGCTTGGGAGTGAAGTAGTTCCAGTCCTGATCCAGGCGCGCGCCGCCTTGACGCGAACGTGCGTCGCGGCGCACGTCGCTCCATTTGCCCTCGGCGACCAGGGTCCAGTCAGGTGCCAGGTGCCAGTCCAGCCCGGCGAGCAGGTCGCGGTTCTCCGCATTCAGATCGAAATCGCCGTAACGCTGCAGGCGTCGACCGTCTTGCGGGCTGTTGGCGTACAGCTCGCGGCCCATGTCGCTGTGCGACCAGGCGAGGCCCAAGCGGTAGTCCAGCGCCTGCCAGCTGCCGTTGAGCTGCCATTGCGCCCCCAGGGTATCGCTGGCGGTCAGGGTATGGCTGAGCGGATTGGTGAAGTCGTCGTCGGTGTGCTGGGCATAGACGCCAAAGCCCTGGCGTAGCTGCTCGTCACCCCATTGAGTGCGGTTGGCGATGCGCAGTTGCTGGGTGTCGCGGTGCGGATCGCGCCTATAGATGTTGAGCAGTCGGTCTTGCGGCGTTTTGCCGTCGCCCAGGACGCTGCGCGGATCGTCCTCCATACGTGCCTTGGGGAGGACGTTGGGAATCTCGAAGGTCAGATCGCTCCAGGATAGGTAGCTGCGGTTCTCGACGCCATCGGCAAGGCGCAGGCCGAAGTTGCTCTGCACGCTTGTGCGATGCGAGGCGGAGTGGTGACGGTAACCCTCGTATTGATCCTGGCTGACACTGACCCGCCCATCCAGGTCGCCCTGCTGCACACCGGCTGCGACCTGCAGGCCATAACGACCGAAGCTGCCGGCGTCCAGGCGCAACCGGGCGCTTTCGTCGGCACCGGTCAGCGACTGCAGGTCCAGCTCGCCGCCCAGGGTGGTGGCGCCGGGACTGGTCGCATTGGCGCCGCGACGAACGCTGATCAGGGCGCTGTTGCGCGGCTCCAGCAGACCGATGACGAAAGAGCCATCGGCCTCGTTGAGCGGCAGGCCGTCCTGTAGCAACAGCACGCCACGGTTGACCGGATTGCTCTGGATGCCCGAGCCGCGGATATTCAGGCGCGGCTGGTCGGTGGCGCCGAAGAAGTCTTGGATGATAATGCCCGGCTGGTAATCCAGGGCATCGCGTAGGGTAGCCAGACGGGTTTCCCGCTGCGGCTCGACCAGGTTGGTGCCGCCCGGTACCCGCGCCAAACGTTGACGCTGCTGCTCAAGCGAGGCGCCGAGCGGTGCCAGCCGCTGACCACTGACGGTCACGCTGTCCAGTACCGTGACATCGGCGGCCAGCGTCGTGCATGGCAACAGCGCGGACACGGCCAGACTGAGCGCGGTTCTGGGCAAGAAAGAATGGGACATGGAGGACTCCAGAAGTAGATAGAAGGAGGAATCACCAACTCAGGTAGAACATACCCTTGGCCAGCAGAACGATGCCGACCATATGACTGAACACGCTGAGGTGAATGCGACGGAAATAACGCGAGTTCATGCGCCCGCGCCGCAACAGGAACATGGCGGTGAAGAAGTGCCCCAGTACGCTGCCGGCGATGATGATCTTCAAGGTCAATAGGGTGGCGAAGGAGGACGCCAGGGGCGCGCTCAAGGCCGGCCAGTAGCGCAACCAGGCCATGCCCAGACCGGCGGCGAATAGCACCAGCAAGACCCAGGGCATCAGCCGCCGGGCACGTCGACCGATGCCCTGCTCGACCAGCCGCATCACCTCGGCCGGCACGTGCTTGCGCACGCTTTCCAGGATCAGTACCTCGAAGAACACCGTGCCGATGAAGATCAGCGCGGCAAACAGGTGCAGGGTGTGCAGGATCGGATAACTCACGACGGGCTCGACTCCAGGTTCATCAGGGCGGTTTGCAGGTTGTTGGCGGTAGCGCGGCGCGCCTCGGCATCGACCGGTGCGGCGATGCCGAAGCAGCGCCCCCGGCCGCTGTCGAGCAGCACGCAGCGATCCACCAATTCGGTCAATTCGTGGGGGTGATGGCTGACGCACAGCAGCGCCGCACCGGTGTGTTCCAAGCCTTCGCGGCACAATCGCGCCAGGCTGCCGCGCAGCGCCGGGTCGAGGGCGCTGAACGGCTCATCGAGCAGCAGCAAATCCGGCTGCACGGCAAAGGCCCGGGCCAGCGCCACGCGCTGCGCCATACCGCCCGACAGCTGCCCTGGCCAAGCCTGAGCGTACTGCCCCAGGCCGACCCGCTGCAGCCAGTCGAGGGCCAGCCGGCGCGCCGGCGCGGCACCATGACCGATCGCCCGCAACGGGATCTCCAGGTTCTCGCCGACCCGGCACCAAGGCAGCAGGCGCGGCTCCTGGAACACCAGCACCGCATGGCGGAAGTCGCTGTGGCACTGCCCGCCCTGTGCCGACAGCAGCCCGGCGATCAGCTTCAACAGGCTGCTCTTGCCGGAGCCGCTGGGGCCGAGAATGCCGACCCGCTCGCCGGCGTCCAGGCGCAGGTCGAAACCGTCCAGCACCGGCCGACCGCCGAGCTGCAGATGGACGTCGCGATAATCAAGCATGGGCCGCCACCTGCCAGCGGCTCAGGTAACGCTGCAAGGGCTGCAGCAGGCTGAACTCCAGCCCGGCCACCAGCAGCAGCAGCAGCAGGGTCCAGGCGTACAGCCCGGCGCTGTCGAAGGTGCTGCGGGCGTTGGCCAGGGCGAAGCCGGCACCGCTGTCGGCGCCCAGCACCTCGGCCATCACCACCAGGCGCACCCCGCCGCAGGCGGCGATCAACAGGGCTGCGGTAAGGGGCGCTGCCAGCGCCGGTACATACAGATGGCGCAGCCGCTGCCAGGGACCGAGGCGATAGACATGGGCCATCTCGATCAAACCACGATCCACCAGCAACATGCCCTTGACCGTATTCACGTACATCCCCGGCGCCAGCATCAGCACCGTGATGAACACCACCATCGCCGAACCCAGGCCGAACCAGAGCATGGCCAGCACCACCACCACCACCGGAGGGATCGCCATTAGCAGCCAGCGCAAGGGTTCCAGCAGGCCGCGCAAGCGCGCATCCAAACCGGCCAGCACGCCGAGGCAGAAACCTAACGCGCAGCCCAGGCCGACGCCCAGACCGATGCGGCCCAGAGTGACCAGCCCATGCTGGTGAAACTCCTCGTTGCCAAGCAGTTGCACCAGCGCCTGCAGGGTCTGCCAGGGCGTGGCCATCAGCAGCGAACCGAGGCGTTGTGCGGCGATCTGCCAGGCGAGCAGCAACAGCAACACGCCGAGCGCCGCCCAGCAGCGCGAGGTGGGGCCTTGTATCCGCAGGTTCATGGGCCGTAGAACTGCGCGTCGGGCAGGCGGCCGCCGATGGCCTGCGGGTTATGCTCAGCGAGCAAGCGATAGAGAGCTTCGAGCTGCGCCCGCACTTCATGGGCAGGGCGGCTCTCCAGGCGAGTGGAGCGGATCGAGGCGTCGATGGCCGCTACCGGCAGGTGCGGCAGATGCCGGTGCACCAGTTCGGCACAGGCTCGCGGGTCGGCTGCGCACCAGCGTGCCGAATGGGCGTAGGCGCGCTCAACTGCATGGCTTAGCTCGTGCTTGCGCGCGGCGCTGGCGCTGGCCATCAGGCCCGCCTGGGGCAGTTCCGGCTGCCCAGCAAACGCCTGCCTCCAGGCCGCCTCCAGGCTCTGCGCGCGGTACAAGGGCGCACCGCCCTGTTGCTGGTTACGCCACAGCAGCAGCGACACCGCCGGCTCGACCAACAGCACGTGGTCGACCTGCCCGGCCAGCAGCAGCGCCTGGGCATCCTGGCTGTCGCGCACATGGCGCAGGCGCAGGTCACGACCGGCCTGCAGGCCATGAGCACGCAGTAGTTCGTTGACCAGCAGCGCCGGCAAGTCGCGCTGATAGGGCAGCAGCAGTTCCTTGCCGGCCAGATCGGCGAAGCCTTTGACCTGCGGATCGCGGCTGACCAGCCAGAGAATGCCCCACACCGAGATGCTCAGCAGGCGCACCGGCTGGCCGCGATTGGCCAGCAGCGCCGGCAGGTTGCTCGGCGCCGCAGTGAAATCGATCTCCTCGTTTGCCAGCAGCACGCGCAACTGGTCCGGGTTCTGCCAGAGACGGAACTCGACGCGCTCGGCATATTCGCCCAGCGCACCGCTGTCGATCATGTGCAGCAAGGGGAAGCTCACCACTGCGGCGGGGCCGGCCAGGCGCACCAATGTTTCGCGCTGCTGCGCGGCGCTGCCGTGCAGGCTGAGGGAGGCGAGCATCAGCCCTATGACCACCAGGGCCAGGCGCTGAATGCAATTTATAGTAATACGAACTAGACTTATCTTCATTCGCAAATAGTCGCAGCCGTCACGGGATTCGCACATGACAAATATCAAGTCACCGGCAAATCGGCTCAATGCTGTGCAAATGTTGCGCGCCCATGTGCTATTTGCCGATTTGCCCGAAGAGCTCTTGGTACCGCTGCTCAGCCCACGCGGTAGGAAAGAGGCAGCGGCCGGCGAACTCCTGTTCCACGAAGGCGAAAGGGCCGAGCACTTCCTGCTGGTGCAGCAGGGCTGCATCGAGATGTTCAGGTACACCGCCGATGGCGAGGAGCGAGTCTTCCATCTGTTCGGCAGCGGCCAACTGGTCGGCGATGCGGCGATGTTCATGGCCCACGGCCGCTATCCGATGAACGCCAGGGCACAAACCAGCACCCTGGTTCAGCTCCTCAGCCGTACCGCCTTGCGCGGCGCCTGCGAGCAGCATCCGCCGCTGGCCCTGCGCCTGCTGGAAAGTTTCAGCCAGCGCCTCTACCGCCACGTCAACGAGGTCGACTGGCTGACCACCAGCTCCGCCTCGCAGCGGCTGGCAGCCTACCTGTTGAGGCTGCAGGAACATCAGGGCGATGCCATCGGCTTGCCTATCAGCCAGCGCCAATTGGCCGCCCACCTGGGCATACGCGCGGAGTCGTTGAGCCGGTTGTTCTCCGAATGGCAGCAGCGTGGCCTGGTACGGGGACGTCAGCGTGCCTGGGAACTATGCGACCTCGGCTACCTGCAGCAATTGGCGCAAGCCGCCACTCGCACCTTCTGAGTCCGTGCTGGCTGGGGGGTGTTGCTGTTTCAGCGCAAGCCGCGTTGCCTCAGCGATCCGCCAAGCTGCTGCGCGGGCTGGCGGGGTGGGCATCGCGGCTCTGCCAGAGCAAAACTGCGAGTGCCAGATAGGCCAGCGCCCAGCAAGTCGCGGCGAACAGCAACCAGCCCTGCTGCTCCAGGCCCAGCAGTGGCGGCAGCACCCGGGCCAGTGCGGCCAGGCTGAGCAGCAGGACCAGCGGATGGATCCAGCGCCTGGCATTGGCATCGCGGAAGCGATAGATCAGCCGTGTGCGCGCCATTACCCCAAAGGTCAGGCTGCCCAGCGCGCCGATGCTTAGGGCGTGCAGCGTTGTCGTCACCGGCAGCGCTGGCAGCAGCCTGCTCAGCCCGAACAGCAGCAGACCGATGGCGAGCCAGGCGTAGCCGAGCAGCAGCACCAGCAGGTCCGCACGTTTGTCGCAATGCCAGGGTTGCCAGCGCAGCAGGCGGATCGCCGCGAGTATGCTGGCGGCGACCAGCAGTCCGCCAACCAGAGGTTCGAGCAGTGGCCAGGGCAGCAGATTGAACAGCAGAGCGAGCAACAGCAGGATCAACCCGGCGCCTTCGAGCTGCGGTTGTACGCGTGCCGCCAGCTGACGTCCCTCGCTCTGCGCATGCCCGGCAAGCGCCGGAGCGATGATCCTCCCCCCCATGAAGAACAGCAGCACGGTGATCAGCAGCAGGGCTTCACTCAGCAGGGGCAGGGCGAGGAGCTGGCTGAAGCCGCTGCTGGCGACGGCGCTGAGCAGACTCAGGCCGGCGACGACCGGGGCGACGATCTGGTTGCGCCATTTCTTCGCGGCGCCGAGAAAGCGCGGCACGACCTTCCAGGCCAGCCCGGCGCCGAACAGCGCGGCGCTCAGCAGTGTCAGCCAGGATCCCGGCCAGAGCAGAAAGCCGAGGCGCGCCAGCAGCCAGCAGCCGAGCAGGGCGAGGGTCAGGCGCAATGGCTGCGGGCCGAGCAGGTAGCCGGCAATTACCGCCAGGGCGAAACCGAAGAGCATTTCATGGGCATGTCCGGCAGGGGCGGCCAGCCCGGGCAGCACGGGGACCAGGCCGAGCATGCTCAACACCGACCAGGGCAGCAGCAGCGCCGCATAGAGCGCGGCTGCGGGAAAAAACCAGGCGTTGGCGAAAGGAAGGCGCGGTTTGCGCGGGTGCATTGCGCACCTCCGGCAGGAAGCGGGACGGGGCTAGCGCCTCGTCACCGAACAGCAGCAGTCAGCGGCCGGCGAGCAGCTCGCGGCCGCGCACGACAGCTGCACGCACCTGATTCGGTGCGGTACCGCCGATATGGTCACGGGCATTCACCGAGCCTTCCAGGGTCAGCACGGCAAATACGTTCTGCTCGATCTGCTCGCTGAACTGGCGCAGCTCGTCCAGGCTCATCTCGGCCAGATCTTTGCCGCTGTCCACCCCGTACTTCACCGCATGGCCGACGATCTCATGGCAATCGCGAAACGGCAGGCCCTTGCGCACCAGGTAGTCGGCCAGATCGGTAGCGGTGGAGAAGCCGCGCAGGGCCGCTTCACGCATGATGGCGTGCTTGGGCTTGATCGCCGGGATCATGTCGGCAAAGGCGCGCAGCGAGTCGCGCAGGGTGTCGGCGGCGTCGAACAGCGGTTCTTTGTCTTCCTGGTTGTCCTTGTTGTAGGCCAGTGGCTGGCCTTTCATCAGGGTCAGCAGGCCCATCAGTGCGCCGAATACGCGGCCAGTCTTGCCACGCACCAGCTCGGGTACGTCGGGGTTTTTCTTCTGCGGCATGATCGAGCTACCTGTGCAGAAGCGATCTGGCAGGTCGATAAACTGGAACTGCGCAGACGTCCACAACACCAGCTCTTCGGAGAAGCGCGACAGGTGCATCATGGCGATGGAGGCGGCGGCGCAGAATTCGATGGCGAAGTCGCGATCCGACACGCCGTCCAGCGAGTTACCGCCCACGGAGTCGAAACCCAGCAGCTGCGCGGTGACTTCGCGTTGAATCGGGTAAGTGGTGCCGGCCAGCGCTGCGCTGCCGAGTGGCATACGGTTGGTGCGCTTGCGGCAATCGATCAGGCGTTCGTAGTCGCGGCTAAGCATTTCGAACCAGGCCAGCAGGTGGTGGCCGAAGGTCACTGGCTGTGCGGTTTGCAAGTGGGTAAAGCCGGGCATGATGGTTTCGGCTTCACGCTCGGCCTGCTCCAGCAGGCCCTGCTGCAGGCGGGTGATTTCGGCGAGGATCAGGTCGATCTCGTCGCGCAGCCACAGGCGGATATCGGTAGCCACCTGGTCGTTACGGCTACGGCCGGTGTGCAGCTTTTTGCCGGTGACGCCGATGCGGTCAGTCAGGCGCGCTTCGATGTTCATGTGCACGTCTTCCAGGTCGACGCGCCAGTCGAACTGGCCGGCTTCGATCTCGCCCTGGATGGTCTGCAGGCCGTCGATGATGCTGTCGCGCTCGGCATCAGTCAGCACACCGACCTTGGCCAGCATGGTGGCGTGGGCGATGGAGCCCATGATGTCGTGGCGATACAGGCGCTTGTCGAATTCGACGGAGGCGGTAAAGCGGGCAACAAAGGCATCGACTGGCTCGCTGAAGCGGCCGCCCCAGGATTGGTTGGTTTTTTCAGTGCTCATGGGCTTCGCTCGGCTGGTGCGCTAAAACGGGCTGGCCGCACTGGGGCGGCCGGCAAGACGGAAAAGTGTGCCGATAATAACAGGCTGGCCGACAAATTCGCCGCGTCGCTTTGTCGGTGGCCCCAGCTAGGAGCCTGTCGGGCTTGACCGTTCGTAGCGAGGGAAAGTCCGGATCGAGTCAGTTTTGTTGGTCTTTCGAGGCGAATAGCGAGCTATTTAACGAGAAAGAGCAGCAAAAATGGCCGAGTCCGGCTTTTCCGCAGTAGAACAGTGTCAAGTCCGACAGGCTCCTAGGCTGCAGTAGAGCAATGTTGCGCCGGTCACAGTTTTCGCGCGGCGGGCGCATTTCGGTGCTTTATTTTGCCCGGTCGCAGCTGTCTAACTTGCTGCTGGCGCGGCTCACGCGGAAACTGCGAGGATGAAAATAAAAAGCGCTCTATTAGAAAAACAACCACCGCTGGTCGATGACTTCTTCGTGCCCGAGCTTTGCCAGCCAGAAGCCCTGCTGAGCATGGTGCTGTTGGCCGAGTTGCTGGTGTTGGTGTTGGTGTTGTCCGAGCCGATGCAGCCGGGCTTCGATTGGGTACGCCTGGCGCTGACGTCGCTGTTTGTGCAGTGGATCGTGCTGCTCTCGGCCGCCGTACTGTGTCGCCTGCGCCCGCTGATGGCGCGCATGCCTGCGGCCACGGCCGGTGCCTTGTGCTGCGCGATTGTGGTCGCTCTGAGTTTGATCTGTACCGCCGTGGCGGACTATTACGAGCTGGGCGGGCCGTTGCCGCGTACCGGCGAGGTCAACCTGTATCTGCGCCATGCCTTGATCAGCCTGATCATGTCGGCGTTGCTGCTGCGTTACTTCTACCTGCAAAGCCAGTGGCGTAAGCAGGAGCAAGCCGAGCTGCGCGCGCGCATCGAGTCGCTGCAGGCGCGCATTCGCCCACACTTTCTGTTCAACAGCCTGAACAGTATCGCCAGCCTGGTGGTGATCGACCCGTACAAGGCCGAGCAGGCGGTGCTGGATCTCTCCGATCTGTTCCGCGCCAGCCTGGCCAAACCCGGCAGCCTGGTGCCCTGGCGCGAGGAGCTGGAACTGGCGCAGCGATATTTGTCGATTGAGCGCTATCGGCTCGGCGAGCGTCTACAGTTGCAGTGGGAGATTGTCGATGTGCCGGATGATCTGCCGATTCCACAACTGACGTTGCAGCCCTTACTGGAAAACGCCTTGATCTACGGTGTTGCACCGCGCATCGAGGGCGGTCTGGTGCGGGTCGAGGCGAGTTATCACGAGGGGGTATTCCAGCTGTGCGTGAGCAACCCATACGAACAACTAGGCGAGCAGCCGCCATCGCGCGGCACCCATCAGGCGCTGAACAATATAGACGCACGACTGGTGGCACTTTTCGGGCCGCGTGCCAGTCTCAGCGTAGAGCGCCGTGACGGACGCCACTTCACTTGTCTACGCTATCCTTGTGCGAGACCCAAGCAGGAAGCCCGTGCATTATGAATGTCCTGATTGTCGATGATGAACCCTTGGCCCGAGAGCGCCTGAGCCGTATGGTGGGCGAACTCGAGGGCTACCGTGTGCTTGAACCCGCAGCCAGCAACGGCGAGGAGGCCCTGAGTCTGATCGACAGCCTGAAGCCGGATGTGGTGTTACTGGATATCCGCATGCCGGGCCTGGACGGTCTGCAGGTGGCGGCCAAGCTGTGTGAGCGCGAGGCGCCACCGGCGGTGATTTTCTGCACCGCCCATGATGAATTTGCCCTGGAAGCCTTTCAGGTCAGCGCCGTCGGCTACCTCGTCAAACCGGTGCGCGCGGAAAGCCTCAGTGAAGCGCTGAAGAAAGCCGAACGACCCAACCGCGTGCAGCTGGCCGCCCTGACCCGTCCTGCGCTAGACGGCGGTGGCGGCCCGCGCAGCCATATCAGTGCGCGTACCCGTAAAGGCATTGAGCTGATCCCGTTGGATCATGTGATCTACTTTATCGCCGACCACAAATACGTGACCCTGCGCCACGCTGGCGGCGAAGTGCTGCTGGATGAACCGCTGAAGGCATTGGAAGACGAATTTGGTGATCGCTTTGTGCGCATCCACCGCAATGCCCTGGTGGCCCGTGAACGTATCGAGCGCCTGCAGCGCACGCCGCTCGGTCATTTTCAGCTGTTCCTCAAGGGCATGAACGAGGAAGCATTGATTGTCAGCCGCCGGCATGTGGCCGGGGTGCGCAAACTAATGCACAACCTTTAGCGTTCTGGCTGGATCTGCTGCGCGTCGGCGATCCTGCGTTGGAAACAGGCTCGCAAGATCCGGTACTGGTTGCTAAGGAGCTTTAGCTGCTTGGGTCGCAGGCCTGATGTGGGCCAGCCTGTTATTATCCTCGGCAGTTCGTTTTCTGGAATTGCCCATGTCTCGCGAAATTCGCATCGCCACCCGTAAAAGTGCCCTGGCCCTCTGGCAGGCCGAACATGTCAAAGCCCGGCTGGAGCAGGCGCATCCTGGCCTCAAGGTCAGCCTGGTGCCCATGGTCAGCCGTGGCGACAAGCTACTCGATGCGCCGCTGGCGAAGATTGGCGGCAAGGGTTTGTTTGTCAAAGAGCTGGAAACCGCGATGCTGGAGAATCAGGCCGACATCGCCGTGCATTCGATGAAGGATGTGCCGATGGACTTCCCCGAAGGCCTGGGCCTGTACTGCATCTGCGAGCGTGAAGATCCGCGCGATGCCTTTGTTTCCAACACCTATGCCAACCTCGATGCCTTGCCCGCTGGTAGCGTGGTCGGTACTTCCAGCCTGCGCCGCCAGGCCCAGCTGCTGGCGCGCCGGCCGGATCTGAAAATCCAGTTCCTGCGTGGTAACGTCAACACCCGCTTGGCCAAACTGGATGCCGGCGAGTACGACGCCATTATCCTTGCTGCAGCCGGCCTGATTCGACTGGGTTTTGAGGAGCGCATCCGTTCCTCGATCAGCGCTGAAGACAGCCTGCCAGCAGGCGGCCAGGGCGCGGTGGGCATTGAGTGCCGCACTGCTGACAGCGAAATCCATGCACTGTTGGCACCCCTGCATCACCGTGATACCGCGCTGCGGGTAACTGCCGAGCGCGCACTGAACAAGCACTTGAATGGCGGTTGCCAAGTGCCAATCGCCTGTTATGCGGTGCTGGAAGGCGAGCAGCTGTGGTTGCGCGGCCTAGTCGGTCAGCCGGATGGCGGCTTGCTGCTGCGGGCGCAAAGCCGTGCTCCGCTGGCCCAGGCTGAACAGCTGGGTGTGCAGGTAGCCGAAGCGCTGCTGGCCCAGGGTGCTGCGGCCATTCTGCAAGCCGTTTACGGCGAGGCCGCCGCCGAGTGAGTGGATGGCGTGTACTGCTGACGCGACCGGCTCAAGAATCGGCCGTGCTGGCAGCAACCCTGGCCGAGCAGGGCATCTACAGCAATAGCTTGCCGCTGCTGGCCATCGAGGCGTTGAGCGAAAGTGCCGAACAGCGGGCCAAGCTTGCCGATTTGCAGCGCTACTGCGCGGTAATCGTGGTGAGCAAACCGGCCGCGCGCTTGGGCCTCGACCTGCTGGATCGTTATCAAACATCGGCGCCTGCCGAGCAGCCCTGGTTCAGCGTTGGTGCGGCCACGGCGCAGATTATCCGTGAGCATGGCCTGCAGGTGCATTACCCCGAGCACGCTGATGACAGCGAAGCCCTGCTGGCTGTGCCGCAGTTGCAGCAGGCGCTGGCAGCAGCCGCCAGCCCGCAGGTGCTGATCCTGCGTGGCGAGGGTGGCCGAGAGTTATTGGCCGAGCGCTTGCGCGGCCAAGGCGTGCAGGTGGACTATCTGCCACTGTATCGTCGAGTGCTGCCGGATTACCCTCCGGCGGCGCTGATTGAGCGGGTCCAGGCTGAACGCCTGAACGCTCTGGTGGTCAGCAGTGGGCAGGGCTTTGTGCATTTGCGCGAGCTGGCCGCTGACGCCTGGGCCGAACTGGCCCGGCTACCCTTGTTTGTACCTAGCCCGCGAGTTGCCGAAATGGCCCGCGCGGCGGGTGCACAATTTGTTGTGGACTGCCGTGGCGCGAGTGCTGCGGCGTTGCTGGCAGCCTTGCAGGCGCAACCTGCCCCGATCTCTGACGCAAAGGATGGATACGTGAGCGAAGCAACTACTCCGAAAGAGCAAGCCCCGAATGATCGCGACCTGAAACCGCAGGAGCCGGCGCAGGTGGATGCCGTCGCTGCGAAGCCGGTTACGCCAACACCTGCTGCGGGCAAACCGGCTTCGGGTGGCAACGGTCTGGCGCTGCTGGCCTTGTTGATCGCTGCTGCTGGCGCCGGCGCAGGTGGTTGGGGGCTTTGGCAGTTGCAGGCGCTGGACGCTCGTGAGCAACAACAGCAAGGCCAGCTGCAGGAGGCGCGTAACGAAGCGCAGAACTTGGCGCAGAACCTTACGCAGACTGGCCAGAAGTTGGAGGCGCGGCTCGATCAGCTGCCCAGCGTCGAGGACCTGGAAACCCGTCGCCGTTTGCTGACCCGGCTGCAGGGCGATCAGCAATTGCTCAACCAGCGCCTGGAAACCGTGCTGGGTGCCAGCCGTCAGGACTGGCGCCTGGCCGAGGCCGAGCATCTGCTGCGTCTGGCCAGCCTGCGCCTGTCCGCGTTGCAGGACATCAACAGCGCCACCGCGCTGGTGCAGGCAGCCGATGAAATCCTCCATGAGCAGGATGACCCCGCCGCCTTCGCCGCCCGCGAGCAGCTGGCCAAAAGCCTGCAAGCACTGCGCTCGACCGCCAACCCGGACCGTACCGGGCTGTTTCTGCAACTCGGCGCCTTGCGTGAGCAGGTGGCGCAGCTCAATGCCCTGGCCCCGAGCTTCAGCGGCGAGGGTGGTGTGCTTAGCGAGCTGGCTGCCGAAGGTGTGATGGAACCGCAGTGGTGGCAGCGTGGCCTGCAGACCTTGTCGGAATACTTTCGTATCGATTTCAACGCCGACCGCAATATCCGCCCGATACTCGCCGGCCAAAGCCTGACTCAGGTACGCCTGGCCCTCAGCCTTGCGTTGGAACAGGCCCAGTGGGGCGCATTGCATGGCCAAAGCAACGTCTATCGCCAGGCCTTGCAGCAGGCGCGTGAAGTGCTGGATGGACATTTTGATGTGGACAACCCCAATAGTCGCGCCCTGCGTGCGCGCATTGATGAGCTGGCCGATCGCCCGATTGCGGTGACGCCGCCGGATCTCAGCGCGACGCTGAATGCCGTGCAGGCATACATACAAGCCAAGCAGGCCGCTCGCAGCCAGCAGAAAGTCGAGGCTGAGCCCGCCGCAGCGGCCAGCGATGATGTCGAGGAGGCGCTGCAATGAAGCGCCTCTATTGGTTGCTGCTGATTCTGGCGGTGGTTGTCGGCGTCGCCAGCCTGGTGTTGTTCGGTCTGCCACTGGCAGAACACAAGGGCTATGTGCTGATTGCCTTCCAGGGCTTTCGCTATGAGTCCAGCCTGTGGGCCTTTGTTGCCCTGGTGCTGGCGCTCTGGCTGCTGATCTATCTAGTGCGCTTGAGCGTACGACTGCTGGTCACCTCGGGTGGCCTGCTCAACCCTTGGTCGCGCTTGCATAACCGTCGTCGCGTACGGCTGGCGTCCGAACAGGGCTTTCTTGATCTCGCCGAGGGTCGCTGGGCCCGTGCCCTGCGTCATCTGCAGCGCGCCGCCGTCGATGCGCCGCAACCGTTGAGTTATTACCTGGGCGCTGCTCGCGCCGCGCATCAGTTGGGGCATTACAGCGACAGCGACGATCTGCTGGAGCAGGCCCTCAATCGCCAACCGCAAGCCGAGCTGGCGATTGCCTTGCAACATGCCGAGCTGCAACTGGCGCGCGGGCAGACCGATGCCGCGCTGGAGACCCTGCAGGTGATGCGTTCGCGTCATCCGCACCATCACCTGGTGTTGCGTCAACTGCAGCAACTGTACCTGCAGTCAGGCGATTGGCCGGCTTTACTCGGGCTGATACCTGATCTGCGCAAGGAAAAAGCCCTGGGCAATGCCGAACTGAGTGAGCTTGAGCGTCAGGCCTGGCGTGGACGTTTGCTGCAGGCAGGGCGACAAGCTGAAGGTGATACACAGGCGGCGCTGCTGGCAGTGCAAAAAACCTGGCAGGCGATGTCGACAGCGCAGCATCAGGAGCCCGAACTGCTGGCGGTGTATGCCGAGCAACTGCGTCATCTGGGTGCTGAAGCCGAGGCGGAGGAGCTGCTGCGCCACTTCTTGAAACAGCACTACGACACCGCCCTGATGCGTCTCTACGGTTTGCTGCGTGGGCGCGATCTGGGTAAACAGCTGCAAGCGGCCGAGGGTTGGTTGAAGCAGCATCCGCAGGATGCTGGTTTGCTCCTGACGCTGGGTCGGTTGTGCCTGCATAGCCAGTTGTGGGGTAAGGCTAAGGATTACCTGGAAAGCAGTCTGGCCTTTCAGCGTCACCCGGAGACTTGTGCTGAGCTGGCGCGCCTACTGGCGCAACTGGGTGACCTGGAGCGCAGCAACAGTCTGTATCAAGAAGGCCTGCGCCTGCTTGATGCACGCCTTTGTACGCCGGTTTTGCCTGCTGCGAGTTGATTTAGCCCGTTTATTGAGGTGCTTATGCGAACGCTGTTGATCTGTTGTCTGGTGGCGCTGCTGGCGGGTTGTGCCGGCCCGCAGGTGAATGATTATGCCAGCGAGCAGCCGCGTCTGGAGCTGAGCGATTACTTCAATGGCGACTTGCAGGCCTGGGGCATGTTCCAGAACCGTTCCGGCGAGGTGATCAAACGTTTCCATGTGGCCATGACCGGTACCTGGGATGGCGATGTGGGCGTGCTCGACGAGCGCTTTACCTACAGCGATGGCAGCACAGAACGGCGCGTTTGGACGCTTACCAAGCAGGCCGATGGCAGTTGGCGTGGCACTGCGGATGACGTGGTCGGGGAGGCGGTTGGCCAGGTCGCCGGCAATGCCTTGCACTGGCGATACAAGCTGCGTTTGAAGGTTGATGACTCAACCTACGTGGTTGATTTTGATGACTGGATGTTTCTGATGGACGGTCAAGTGATGCTCAACCGGGCGCGCATGTCGAAGTGGGGCGTTGATCTAGGCCAGGTAACGCTGAGCTTTTACAGGCCTGTGGCGGTTGATCGGACTGAGTAGCTGTCGGTTAAACGCTTGTATGAAATTTTCTCCAGCGCTACCTTGAAGGCCTAGGCCAGCGGGAATAATCTGGCTCACAGATACCGCCGGAAAGTTGCCGCTTCACGGTTGTCTTCCCAGACCTTGCACGGACTGACAAAAATCTGTCTCGATGCGGGCATACAACACTAATAGCAATAGGGAAGTAGAGGTCATCATGCTCGAGAGTTGTCAGAACGCCCAGGAACGTTGGGGTGGGGTTCACCTACTGATTGACCGCTGGCTGCAAGAGCGCAAAGAGTTGGTGCATGCCTATGCCGCCATCAACAGCTCGCCGCAAGCGCCGAGCGCCAATGCCGAAGCTCTGCAGCGCTTCTGCGAAATCCTCGTTGATTACGTATCAGCCGGCCACTTCGAGGTCTACGAACAGTTGACCAGCGAAGCCAAGGCCTTTGGTGATCAGCGTGGTATCGATCTGGCCAAGCAGATCTACCCGCGCATCGAGGTGATCACCGAAGTGGCGCTGGCCTTCAATGATCGCTGCGACAATGGCGATTGCCATGACTCGGTTTCGTTGCTTGATGAGCTGAAACGTTTGGGGCAGTTACTGCACGAGCGTTTCGAGCTGGAGGACTGCCTCATTGAAGTCCTGCACAACGCCCATCAGGAGCAGGCCGCGCCTGCCCTCTAATGCGCTGACGCGTTACTCCTTGGTGTCGAGCAACTCCAGCTCGAACACCAAGGGCGAGTAGGGCGCAATCAAATCTCCCGCGCCTTCTTCGCCATACGCCTGAGCCGACGGAATCACCAAGCGCCACTGCGCACCCACCGGCATGTGCTGCAGCGCACTGCGCCATCCGGCAATTACGCTGTCCAGGCGAAACCACTGCGCGGTCTGACTTTCGTCGAACTGGCTGCCGTCTGCCAGAAAGCCGATATAGCGCACCTGAATGCGATCCTTCGGGCCGGGTTTACGGCCGCTGCCGGCACGCAGTTCCTGCATCAGCACGCCATCCTGCAGTACACGCACGCCGGCCTTGGCTTTTTCCGTGGCAAGAAAACGCTGCTCGGCTGTCTTGGCTTTTTCGATGCGCTCCGGTGCGTTGGCCAGCTGCGCTTCATGCTCGGCCAGCAGGCTTTCGATGCGTTTGGCATCCAGGGTCAGCGGCTCATTGCGGTAGGCCTGACGCAGGCCATCGAGCAGGGCTTGCAGCTCCAGATCCGGCACCTCGTCGCGCAGCCGCTCACCGAGTTTTACCCCCAGGCTATAGGCTAGGTCGTGCGAGTGGTTGTCCGCTTGAGCCAAGGGGGCGAGCAGGCAGAGCAGTAGCAAGGCGAAACGTGGCATGGGTGTTCTCCGGCCTAAGATGCGCCGATTATGCCAGCCAGGCTCGCAAGCTCAATGCGCGAGGTGGCAAGGCGGGCAAAAGGAGGACTAGTATGACGCCATCTTCATCCGCCAGGAGGCGCGTCATGCCGGCTACAAAGAATGCAAAGAAGAAATCAGTAAGTACCCCGCTGCACCTGTTGCAGCAACTTTCCAGCAGTTTGCTTGAGTATCTTGAAGATGCCTGCACCCGCGCGTTGGTTGATGCCGAGAAGCTGCTCGCCAAGCTGGAAAAGCAACGCGGCAAGGCTCAGGAAAAACTGCATAAAGCCCGTAGCAAAATGCAGGATGCAGCGGTAGCCGGCAAAGCCAAGGCCCAGGCCAAAAGTAAAGAGGCAGTGGCCGAACTGGAGCAACTGCTCGATACCCTTAAAGACCGCCAGAGCGAAACCCGCACCTATATCGCAGGGCTCAAGCGCGATGCGCAGGAAAGCCTGAAACTGGCTCAGGGCGTTGGCAAGGTTAAAGAAGCCGTAAGCAAAGCGCTGGACAGCCGTTCGGCCAAGGCGGCTGCCGTCAAACCTGCTGCCAAGCCCGCTGCGGCTAAAGCTCCGACCAAGCCTGCTGCCAGCAAACCGGCCGCCAAAGCCCCAGCTAAAGCACCCGTCAAGCCCGCTGCCAAAGCACCGGCCAAGACCGCCAGCAAAGCTCCCGCTGCAGCAAAACCTGCGGTGAAGAAACCCGCCGCTGCCAGCAGCGCCAAACCCGCCGCGAGTAAGCCGGCTGCACAGCCTGCCAGCAAGGCAGTCGCCAAACCCGTTGCGAAGCCTGTTGCGCGAAAGCCAGCGGCCAAGTCAGCCGCTAAACCTGTTGCCGCCAAGCCAGCCGTTGCTAAAGCGCCGGTTGTCGCAGCGCCCGCTGCACCTGCCGGCAGCAATGGCAGCACCCCGCCAAGCGCTGTTTAAGCGCTAAAGTGTGCCGCCGCGATGCGCAGCGTTTGCAGCGCATGGTGATTGCCGGGCTGGGGCGCTAGGCGTTCCAGCCAGCTCTGCGGCCCCTCCGCTTCGCCGCTTGGCCAGTTCTGGGTGCGGGCTGCCAGGCGTTCCAGCTGTTCGCGTTCGGCTTCCAGTTCGAGCTGTTTGATCTGTTCACGTAACTGCCTCAGAGCGCTATCGCTCTGCGCTTGCTCACGCCAGTTCTGGCGCAGGTGGCGCAGCGGCACCACCACCTGCTGTTGCCAGGGCTGCGCGATAGTGCGCAGCGCTTCGGCGCGCTCATCGGTACAGGCGATCTTGCGGGTTTCCAGCCAGGCGGCGCAGAGCAGCAGGCACACGTCTGCCCCTTGCGTCTGCAGCAGCAGGCACGCGGCCTCGACGCCAGGGCGTTGATACAGTGCTTCGGCGAATCGCCACAGGTCAGTAGGCATGGTGCTTTCCGGGTTTCACTAGGGTCTGTTGCCGTTTCATTCACGGCCGCGCCGGAGCCTGTTTTTGCGCGAGGCAAGGCACGAGACACGAATTTTGTTCAGCACATCCATGTGCTTCACCCCTTCGGGGCTGGCGCGCAAAAACGCTCCCGGCGTTTTTGTGGTTGTTCCAAATGAGTGTCGAGAAACGCAGTATCGCGCAAAAAACAGGCCCGGCCCTTTGGGTTGCGCGGGAAATGGCCCCCGCTGTTGTTGCAGGACTTGGCAAGGGAATGACCATTACCTGCGTCCTGCGCCTAACCGGGGGCCATTTCTCGCGGCAACGCGGCTCGCGATGAAACGGGAACAGACCCTAAAGGGACTCTGGTAGACTCCGCCGCCATTATGATCCGACTCCTGAACCTGACTTTACAGCGTGGCCCTCAGCGTCTGCTAGAAGACGCCGAGATGACCCTGCACCCCGGCCACAAAGCCGGCCTGATCGGCGCCAACGGCGCCGGCAAATCCAGCCTGTTTGCCCTGTTTCGTGGTGAGCTGAGTGCGGACGCGGGCGACTGCCTGATCCCCGCCGATTGGCGCGTGGCACATATGCGCCAGGAGATCGACGCGGTCGAACGCCAGGCGGTGGACTATGTGCTCGATGGCGACCTGCAGCTGCGCAAGGTGCAGGCCGAACTGGCCGTGGCCGAAGCCGCCCATGACGGCGCTGCCGTGGCGCGCTTGCACACTGAACTCGACACCCTTGATGGCTACAGCGCCGATGCCCGCGCGCGCAAGCTGCTCGCTGGTCTGGGTTTTGACAGCGGGCAGATGGACCGCCGCGTCGGCGACTTCTCCGGTGGCTGGCGCATGCGCCTAAACCTGGCCCAGGCGCTGATGTGTCCGTCCGACTTGCTGCTGCTCGACGAGCCGACCAACCACCTCGACCTCGACGCGATCCTCTGGCTGGAAAGCTGGCTGAAAGGTTACCCCGGCACCTTGCTGCTGATCTCCCATGACCGCGATTTCCTGGATGCCGTAGTGGACCACGTTGCCCACCTCGATCAGCAGAAGCTGACCCTGTATCGCGGCTGTTATTCGGCGTTCGAACGCACCCGTGCTGAGCGTCTGGCGCAGCAGCAGCAGGCGTACGAGAAGCAGCAGGTGCAGCGCGCACACATGGAAAAGTACATCGCCCGCTTCAAAGCTCAGGCCACCAAGGCGCGCCAGGCGCAGAGCCGGATCAAGGCGCTGGAGCGCATGGAAGAACTGTCGGCGGCGCATGTCGATTCGCCCTTCGACTTCAGCTTCCGTGAGGCTGACAAGATATCCAGCCCGCTGCTCAGCCTTAGCGAAGGCCGCCTCGGTTATGGCGACAAGGTGGTGCTGGAGAAGGTCAAACTGAACCTTGCCCCTGGCGCGCGCCTAGGCCTGCTCGGGCCGAACGGCGCGGGCAAGTCGACCCTGATCAAGAACCTGTCGAACGAGTTGCAACCGATCAGCGGCCATCTGCAGCGCGGCGAGAACCTTGTGGTTGGCTACTTTGCCCAGCATCAGCTCGATGCCCTGGACGACAAAGCCAGCCCGCTGCTGCACTTCCAGCGCCTGGCGCCAACCGAGCGCGAGCAGACCCTGCGCGATTTTCTCGGTGGTTTTGACTTCCGTGGCCCGCGTTGCGATGAGCCGGTGCTGAATTTCTCCGGCGGTGAGAAAGCCCGCCTGGCTCTGGCGCTGATTGCCTGGGGCAAACCCAACCTGTTGCTGCTCGATGAGCCGACCAACCACCTCGACCTGGAAATGCGCTTGGCGCTGACCATGGCGTTACAGGAGTTCAGTGGCGCAGTGGTGGTGGTGTCCCACGACCGGCATCTGCTGAAAAGCACCACCGACGAGTTCCTGCTGATCGCCGATGGTTTGGTGCAACCGTTTGATGGTGATCTGGAAGACTACGCTCGCTGGCTGGTGGATTACCGCACCCGGCAGGCGCCGACGAGCAGTGGCGAAAGCAGCCCGGATAAAACCGACAAGCGCGTGCAGCGCCAGGCCGCAGCGGCTTTGCGTCAGCAGCTGGCGCCACACAAGCGCGAAGCCGACAAACTGGAAAAAGAGCTGGGCCAGTTGCACCAGAAGCTCGCCGCCGTCGAAGCCCGTTTGGGTGACAGCGACATCTACGAAGCCGCGCGCAAGGATGAGCTGCGTGATGCCCTGGCCGAGCAGGCCAAGCTGAAGGTTCGCGAAGCCGATCTGGAAGAGCGCTGGATGCTCGCGCTGGAAACCCTCGAAGCCCTGCAAGCCGAGCTGGAGGCCGCCAGTTGAACATCACCCTGCCGACCCTGGAATGGCTGACGACCTGGCAAGAGCCGTTGCTGCGCACGGGTCAGATTATTCTGATTGTGCTGCTGGCATGGCTGTTCCAGCGCATTATCACCCGCGGCATCACCCGCCTCGGCAACCGCTACCCGCAGTTGCCGGCCGAATTGCTGATGCCCCTGCGCGGCCTGCTGCGCTGGTTGATCGTGGGTAGCGCATTCATGCTGGTGCTGGAACGCCTGGGTGTTTCGGCGCAGGTGCTGTGGGCCGCGCTTACCGGCTTTACCGCCGTCGCGGCAGTGGCCTTTTTCGCGATCTGGAGCGTGTTGTCCAACATGTTCTGCGCGTTGCTGATCTTCGCCATGGGGCCCTTTCGCATCGGCGAATGCGTCGAGGTGCTGGAAAGCGCCGACAAGCCCGGCGTGCGTGGGCGAGTGGTGGCAATCAACCTGTTCTATACCACCCTGGAAGACCTCAGCGGCGATGCGCCCGGTGCCTGGGTGCAGATCCCCAATAGTCTGTTTTTCCAAAAAGCCGTGCGCCGCTGGCGCAGTGGCGACATCCCCACTGTGCAAAAAGCCGAGGCACAACCTAGCGGGCTGGGCGAGTAAGCCCGCAAGGGTTAGGCTAGCTGGCCGACCTTTTCGATCTCTTTACCGACCTGTTTGAGGTATCACCATGGCACTGGAAACCTGGCTTGCGTTCTTTGTAGCCTGTTGGGTCATCAGTCTGTCGCCGGGCGCCGGAGCGATTGCCTCGATGTCTGCCGGGCTGCAATACGGTTTTCTGCGTGGCTATTGGAATGCCTTGGGTCTGCAGCTCGGCCTGGCCTTGCAGATTGTGATTGTGGCCGCCGGTGTCGGGGCGATTCTGGCAGCCTCGGAGTTGGCCTTTAGCCTGATCAAGTGGTTTGGCGTGGTCTATCTGGTGTACCTCGGTTATCGCCAGTGGCAGGCGCTACCCAGTGATATGACGGCGCAAACCGAACGGCCCATCGGCCGGCCGCTGACCCTGGTGCTGCGCGGTTTTCTGGTCAACTTCAGCAACCCCAAGGCAATCGTCTTTATGCTTGCGGTGTTGCCGCAGTTCCTTAATCCGCAGGCCCCGCTGCTGAGCCAGTACCTGGTGATGGGCGTGACCATGATCTGCGTCGACCTGATCGTGATGGCCGGCTACACCGGCCTGGCGGCGCGGGTGCTGGGCGCGCTGCGTTCGCCCCGCCAGCAGAAGCTGATGAACCGTACTTTTGGCGCGCTGTTTGTCGGCGCTGCGGCGTTGCTGGCCAGCGTGCGCCGCGCGCCGGTCTGAGCTGCGCAGATATAGCTACCAAGGAATCGGCTGGCCGTCCCAGGCCCAGAACGTGCCAGTCTGCGCCGGGCCGTGCTGTTCGATCTGCGCCAGCAGGCACTCGGCTGAGTAGCTTGGACTAAACAGTTTGTCTGCCGGCACATTGGCCTGGAAGGGTTTCGACAGTTCGGTGTCGGTGGTGCCGGGGTGCAGACTGAGCACGCAGCTGTTGGGGTTAAGCCGGCTCAGCTCGATGCTTGCAGTGTGCAGCAGTTGGTTCAGCGCGGCCTTGCTGGCGCGGTAGCTGTACCAACCGCCGAGGCGGTTGTCGCCAATCGACCCGACCCGCGCCGACAGCGCCGCCACCGTGCAGGCATGCTGGCCGCGTAGCAGCGGAAGCAGGTGCTTGAGCAACAGGATTGGTGCAAAGCTGTTGCGCAGAAAGGTTGCCTGCAGCCCCTCAAGGCTGATCTGCGCCAAACCCTTCTCGGCTTTCGCTGCGCCATCCTGCAGCACGCCAACGGTGCACAGCAGCAGATGTAGGCGCGGGATGACGGTGCGCAGATGCGCGGCCAGCTCGCTCAGCGCTTGTTCATCGCATACATCCACATCCAGGCATTGCAGGCGTTGGCCATATTGCGCTGTCAGCTCAAGTAGGCCGGGCGCCTGACTGGCCCGGCGAGCGATAGCCCAGACCCCGGCGACATCGGCGCGGGCCAGCAATTGTGTGGTCAGTGCCAGGCCAATGCCCCGGCTGGCGCCACAGACCACGACATGTGCCGGTTCTTCCAGGCGTTGCCAAAAACTCATAGGGTTACTCCTTTGCGGTGCGTGGCCTGCCGTTACTGCGATTGAACTGTGCTCGCGGGGCTGAGCCTAGCGCTTCTGAAATGTGCTCGCGAGCGATTACAGTCACGATGCGCGCGTGCTGATCTTAATGCTTGTTTACATACGGAGAATACGCACTGATGCGAGTCTGGATTGATGCCGATGCCTGCCCCAAACCGGCTAAGGATCAGGTGGTGAAGTTCGCCCTGAAACGGCGTTTTGAAGTGCTGTTGGTGGCCGGTCAGGCGCAAGTTAAGCCGGCGTACAGCTGTGTGCGGCTGATCGTGGTGCCCAGCGGCCCGGATGCCGCCGATGATTACCTGGTGGAGCACGCCCTGCCGGGAGAGCTGGTGATCTGCAGCGACGTGCCGCTGGCCGCTCGCCTGGTGAAGAAGGGTGTGGCCGCCCTCGACCCGCGTGGCCGCGAGTTTGATGAGCGCAATATGGGCGACAAGCTGGCGGTGCGTAACCTATTTACTGAGCTGCGCGAGCTAGGCCAGGTCGGCGGCGGCCAGCCACCTTATGGCGAGCGTGACAAGCAGGCGTTCGCCAATTCACTGGATCGTATCTTGACCCGCTTGCAGCGTCAGACTGGCGCGTAACGCTGGCGGTAATAGTTTGCCAAACAGGTAATCCTGCTGCGAGCCGCGCGGTCACTCCGGCAGAAATATCATCTGCGTTGAGGCGCTTAAGATTTGCTCTATTTGTGTGTTTTTTGCACAGATGATGTGCGTAAAGCCGCGTTGTCTCTGGTGATCGTGCTTTCTAGACTGGGCTCCAATTCATTGACGTTGTACAGGAGCTGCACCATGACCCTAGTTGAATCACCCCGTTTCGTTTCTTTGCTGAAAAGCATTCTCGCCAGTTTCAGCCTCGTTGCCGTCAGTAATGCGATGGCCAGCACAGTGGCTGATCAGCCAGCCCATCCGACTATCCGCGCAATGTCTGGGGCAGTACAGATTGAGCGACTTAATCCGGATAGCACCGCTTTGGTAGTGATTGATTTTCAGAACGAATATTTCAGTGGGCGCATGCCGATTCCTGATGGCATTGCAGCCATGAACAAGGCTCGCGAGCTGATCAAGTTTGCTGACCAGGCGAAGATGCCGGTATTCCACGTACAGCATGTGGCTCCCGCAGGATCGCCGGTTTTTGCACTGGATGGCGAGACGGTCAAGTTCCACCCGAAAATGCAGCCGCGTGCTCAGGATTATGTTCTGCAAAAATCCACGGTCAGTGTGTTCGCCAGTACTGACCTGGATAAGCAACTCAAACAGGCCGGGATCAAGACCATCATTTTTGCCGGATTGATGACCCACGCCTGCGTCGCCGGTGGTGCTCGGGATGCTGCGCCGTTGGGGTATCAGGTCGTGGTAGCATCCGATGCTTCGGCGACTCGGGCAATTACCCGCGCCAATGGTGAAACGATCGATAAGGACAACCTGCACCGTGCTGCACTGACAGAAATCGAGGACACCTTCGGTGACGTCATGACCACGGAGCAGATTGTCCGCCTGCCATACAACTGAGTAGCGAGGCTCCGGTGAATCAACTGCTGGCCATGCGGGCATTCCGTTGTATCGTCGAGTTCCGTGGTTTTACTGCCGCCGCCGAGCGGCTGGACACGACTCATTCAACGGTTTCCCGGCAGTTGCAGCAGCTGGAGACGGCGCTTGGTACGCGCTTGATCAACCGCAATACTCGCCGCTTCAGCCTGACAACTGCGGGAGAAAAGTACTACGCCGCCTGCGTTGATAT
Organism: Pseudomonas sp. C7.1; assembly: GCF_056312395.1. Classification (NCBI taxonomy): domain Bacteria; kingdom Pseudomonadati; phylum Pseudomonadota; class Gammaproteobacteria; order Pseudomonadales; family Pseudomonadaceae; genus Pseudomonas; species Pseudomonas sp. C7.1. The sequence continues at coordinate 4,183,544 of NZ_JBWDTL010000003.1, forward strand.
TCTTGAACGTATCGACCAAGCCGCGTTGGCGGCGGGCGAGGCTCATGACAGCCCCAGCGGTTTATTGCGAATCAGTGTGCCGATGGTAATTGGAACGCTGGAGCTGGCTAGCTGGCTGCCGCTGTTTCAGCAGCGTTACCCGGAGATTCAGGTTGAGCTCTCTTGTAATGACGGCTTTGTCGATCTGATTGCTGAGGGTTTCGATGTGGCATTGCGGATCAGCGGACCTCTAGCGGATTCCTCGCTGGTGGCGCGTCTGCTTGCCGTCTCTCCGCTACTATTGGTGGCCTCGCCGGCTTATGTGGTGCGCAATGGGCTGGTGCGTCAGGTGCGGGAGTTAAGCGAGCATCAATTACTGGCATTCGCTGCGAATAGTGACTGGTCGCTGGTCGATGCTCGCGGTGGTACCACGCGTGTGCCAGTGCAAGGGCGTTTCAAAACTGATTCGATCAGCTCGTTGCACGCCGCAGCGCTTGCCGGCGCAGGCGTCGCCGCGTTCACCCAAATTACTGTGCAAGAGGATCTACTGCGTGGGGCTTTGGTGCAGATTCTGCCCAATTACAGCCTTGGCCAGCGGCATTATTATGCGTTGTACCCTCACGCCCGGCATGTGGCGCTGAAAGTTCAGGTGTTCGTTACGTTCATGGCCGAGCATTACCGTGCCATGGCCGCGCCATTGCGTTAGGGGCATAGCCATGCGGTCGCAGTTGGCTCGGTGGGTGCCCAGCGGGCCGGATGCAGCGGACGTTGGGCGGGCTCTTAGACTGGCGCGTAACGCTGGCGGTAATGCCCGCCATCCAGCCAGCTATGCAGTTCGCCCAGCGGCAGTGGTTGGCTGAACAAGTAACCTTGCAGCAGGTCGCACTGCTGCTCCTGCAAAAACACCAGTTGCTCGACGTTCTCCACGCCTTCTGCGACCACCCGTAGATTGAGCTTGTGCGCCATGGCGATGATCGCTGAGGTGATCGCCATGGCGCTGTCGGAACCGGGGATTTCGTGAATAAAGCTGCGGTCGATCTTCAGGCTGTCTACAGGCAGGCGGCTAAGGTACTGCAGCGATGAATAGCCGGTACCGAAGTCATCAATGCTGATGGTCATGCCCAGAGCGCGAACCTTGTCGAGTTGCGTCTGTGCGGCGCTAAGGTCGTGCATCAGAGCGTTTTCCGTGACCTCCAGGGTCAGCGAGCTAAGCGGCAGGTCGGCGCGTTGCAGTTCGATTTCCAGGGCTTTGACCAGGTGCGGTTGCAGCAGGCTCAGGGCCGAGCAGTTGACCCCCAGGTGCATCTGTCGGTGGCCATTGTTGTGCAGCCACTTGAGGTCGCGGCAGGCGCGCTTGAGCACCCAGATATCCAGCTCATGGATAAAGCCGTGTTGCTCGGCAATCCGTACGAAGCGTTCCGGGCTGATCACTCCCAGCTCGCTGTGCTGCCAGCGCACCAGAGCTTCCAGGGCGACTACCTGATCGCCGCGCGCTGACAGAATGGGTTGGTAATACACCTGCAGCATGTCGCGGTTCAGCGCCAGGCGCAGTTCCTGTTCCAGGCTGAGTTCTTGCTGCGCGTCGTGTTCCAGCTGGGTGCTGAAGCCCAGGCAGTGATTGCGCCCCTGGCGCTTGCAGTGGCCAAGGGCGATACCGGCTTGTTTTAGCAGTTGGCCGGCGTCGTTGGCATCCTGCGGATAACGGCTGATGCCGATACTGGCGCTCAGGCTGAGTTTGCCGCTTTCCAGGCTGAAGGGTTGGCGGATCTGCGCCAGGATGCGCTCGGCCAGTTGGCTGCCCTGCTGCAGGGGTACGTTGAGGGCAAAGGCGCAGAATTCGTCACCGGAAAAACGCGCGAGCAAGTCTTCGCGACCGAGGACGCTGCGGATGCGCGCGCCGACCTGCTTCAGCAGTTCATCGCCCCGGCCGTGCCCGAGGCTATCGTTGATCCGTTTGAAGTTGTCTAGGTCAATAAACAGCAAGGTAGCGCCGTGCGGTGGCGTGGTGGCCAGGGTGGTGTCGAGTATCTGGCTGAAAGCCTGGCCGTTGAGTAGGCCGGTCAGGCCGTCGTAATGGGTCAGGGTGTCCAATTGCTGGGCCAGCTGAAGCAACTGCCGGCGCTCCTGGCGCAGGCGCTGATCGGCCCAGCCGGCCAGCGCGCCAATCAGGATGATCAGCAAGGCGATCAGGGCAATTGCCGCCCCCAGCAGTTGATGGCCTTCCTGGCTGGCCGCCGTTTGCAGCGGCTGATCCAGCGGCACGCTGAGGGTCAGCGCGGCCATGCCGGTGAAGTGCATGGAGGCAATTGCGCCGCCCATGATCAGGCTGGCCAGCAGGCGCAGCCAGTTGGCGCGGCGGCCGCTTTGCCCGCGAAAATAACCGGCCAGCAGCAGAGCCGCGAGCGAGGCGACGATGGCGACCAGGATTGACCACAGAAACAGGCCAGGGTCGTAGTGCTGGCTGGCCGTCGAGCGGATAGCCGCCATGCCGGTGTAGTGCATGGTGGCGATGCCGCTGCCAGCGACGATTGCAGCCGCCACGCTTTGCCAGAGGCGCAGCCGCTTATGGCCGATTACCCGCATCACTACATAGGACACGGCGATGGCGATAAACAGGGAGAAGAAGGTGATGTTGATGTCGTAGCTGAGCGACAGCGGTGCGGAAAAGGCCAGCATGGCGACGAAGTGCATCGACCAGATACCACCGCCCAAGGCCCAAGCCCCGACCCAGCGCCAGAGTTCGCGGCTCTGCTCGCGGCTGACCCGTTCAGCCATATTCAGTGCGGTAAAGCCTGCAGCGCTGGCGATCAGGTAGGACAGCAGCACCAGTAGCGGGTCATGACTGCAGTCGAGCAGGACCATCTGGTCCGCTGCAGGCGGGCTGAAAAAGGGCAGTGAAAACATTCAAGGCTCCAACTACAGGTGCTTATGCAACCATTGGATTTGCCAAGCAGTGTAAGCCTGCGCTAGGCGAATGCCCATCTGTGCTGGGGTTAGCCGCACAGATAAGTGCCGGTGCCGACCGCCACCAGAGTGCCGTCGTCGCTGTGTAGCTCACTGCGTACCACCGCCACCTTGTTGCCGGTGCGCAGCAGCACAGCGGTGGCGGTAAAGCGCTGGCCACGGCCAGGGCGCAGGTAGTCAATGCGCAGGTCGATGGTGCCGAGCTTGGACAGCCGCGCCATGCGTTCGGTGTTGGAAGAAGCTGCTCACCGCTTGCTGTAGCTCGGCGGTTAGCTCGAAAGGTGGGTTGCTCATGGAGGCGCGCCAGGGGAGGGGAATGATCAACCTGCCGCACTTTGGCAAATCTGGCCAGTGGCGCGGCTGGAGTGCCGCGCGCATTGGCGTGCTATCAGCCTGATAGGAGGCTGATCAAGCCGCCGGTTCAGACGGGGTGGCTGAGTTCGAGCACCCGATCCACCAATTTGTTGATCCCGGCAGCCGCTTCGCTGATCGTCTGAGCGAGCATGTAGGCCGGGGTGGTCACCAGCTTGCGCTCGGCGTCTTCGACAATCTCGCTGACCTCGCACTCATGGTGCTCTGCGCCCATTTGCACCAGGGTGGCGGCGGTTTCATGGTCCTTGCCGATGGTGCAGATCACGCCCGCGCCGAAGATCTTCGCTGCCAGCGCCGGGGCGATGCAGATCAGACCGACTGGCTTACCCGCTGCAACAAAGGCCTGGGTGGCGCTCAGTACATCGGCTTGCACCGTGCAGCCAGCGCCGCTGATGGCGAAGTCGGAGAGGTTTTTCGCCACGCCAAAACCGCCGGGCATGATCAGCGCATCGAAGTCGCCGACATGCAGCTCCTTGACGTCCTTGATCTTGCCGCGCGCGATACGCGCCGACTCCACCAGTACGTTGCGTGTGCCGTCCATCTCATCGCCACTGTAGTGATCGACCACATGCAGTTGCGGCACGTTAGGGGCAAAGCACTGTACTTGCGCGCCGCGCTGATCGAGGCGTAGCAGGGTGATCACGCTTTCATGGATTTCCGCGCCGTCATAGACGCCACAGCCGGAAAGAATCACCGCGACTTTCTTGTTCATCAAGTTCTCCTGAATTGCCAGCTGTACCGAATTGAGTCGTGTTATGTCGCCATATGCCACCCAGGTTGGCATGGTGCGCCGCGAGCCGGATGCGGCACTGGGCTAGAATTTATTGAGCAATCCTAGCCGTTAGCTGCGTGCAGTGATATGGCGGTTCTATGCAACCGGTGAAACCATGAATTACATTCTCTATGCCGTACCCTTCTTCTTTGCCTTGATAGTTCTGGAGCTGCTGTTCGACCGCTGGCGCGGGATCAGCACTTACCGCTTCTCCGATGCCGTCAACAGCCTCAGCGCCGGGGTGCTGTCGACCACCGTGGGCCTGCTGACCAAAGCCGTCGGTCTGCTCACCTACACCCTGGCGTGGCAGCACCTAGGGATGTTCGAGTTGTCGGCGAGCGGCCTGTGGGTTTGGCTGTTCGCCTTTGTCTTCTACGATTTCTGCTATTACTGGAACCATCGCCTGGGCCACGAGCGTAACGTGCTGTGGGCCGCGCATTCGGTGCATCACCAGAGTGAGGACTACAACCTCTCTACCGCGCTGCGCCAGACCAGCACCGGGTTTATCTTCGGCTGGATCTTCTACCTGCCAATGGCCGTGGCCGGTGTGCCGCCGCTGGTGTTTCTGACCGTGGCGGCGTTGAATCTGCTTTATCAGTTTTGGGTGCACACCCGGCATATCCCCAAGCTGGGCTGGTTTGAGTGGGCGTTTATCACGCCTTCCAACCACCGTGTGCACCATGCGCAGAATGCTGTGTATATGGATCGCAATTACGGCGGTGTGTTCATTCTTTGGGATCGCCTATTCGGCACCTTCCAGGAAGAGCTGGATGAACACCCGGTGGTGTTCGGCGTGACCACGCCGCTGGCCAGCTGGAACCCGCTGTGGGCCAATGCGCAGTTCTATGTGGCGCTGTGGCGTGACGCGGTGCGCGCCGAGTCCTGGTGGGACAAACTGCGTATCTGGTTTATGCGCACCGGCTGGCGCCCGGCCGATGTCGCGGCCAAGTATCCGCAGAGCAAGCCGGACCTCAGCCAGTTCGTCAAATTCGACGTGCCGCTGAGCCTGGCGCAAAAACTCTACGCCGGCGTGCAGTTCAGCCTGTATGTGGCGGGCGGCACGCTGCTGCTGGGCATGGGCGACGAGCTGAGCCTGGCGCAGACGTTGCTGGGCGTGGCCTGGATGGCGGTGGGGTTGACCATCATCGGCAGCTGGCTGGAAAACCGGTCCCGCGCCAAGCACCTGGAAGTCGTGCGCCTGCTGCTCAACCTGCCGTTGGCCTGGTTGGCCCTGCAGTTGGGCCTGTTGCCGGCCCAGCCGCTGCTCTGGGCGCTGCTGTTGGGTTACAGCCTGCTCAGCCTGGGCGCAGTGTTCTGGACCCCGCGCGCAGAGGGCGCCGTACCTGCGTAGGTTGGTGCTGAGCGCAGCGAAGCCCAACAATCGACAGCTGGGCTAACAGCAACGGTTCGAGAAAACGCACTGGAGCCATGCGCGTGCAACATATCTTCGCCATAGTTGCGGCGCTATGCTTGTTGGGCTTGCGGCAAGCGGTCGCAGCGCTGTCTTGCGTTGTCATACTTTGGTCATAATGACCGCTTATAACTGTCACACTTGCCCGTCGCTACGGGCTTCGGAGTCTGCCGTGAGTTTTACCCCCGCCAATCGCCTGTTTCCCGCCACTCGCCTGCGTCGCAACCGTCGTGATGATTTTTCCCGGCGCCTGGTGCGGGAAAACCGCTTGAGCGTCGATGACCTGATCCTGCCGGTGTTCGTTCTTGATGGCGAAAACCGCCGCGAAGCGATTGCCTCGATGCCCGGCGTCGAGCGTCTGTCCATCGACCTGCTGCTCAAGGAAGCCGAACACTGGGTGGCCCTGGGTATTCCGGCGCTGGCGCTGTTCCCGGTGACACCGCTGGAGAAGAAATCCCTGCTGGCTGAAGAAGCCTGGAACCCAGACGGTATTGCCCAGCGCGCCATTCGTGCCCTGCGCGCCAAGTTCCCCGAGCTGGGGGTGATCAGCGATGTGGCGCTGGACCCGTTCACCACCCACGGTCAGGACGGTATCCTCGATGAGTCCGGCTATGTGCAGAACGACGTTACCGTTGATGCCCTGGTCAAGCAGGCGCTTTCCCATGCCGACGCCGGTGCCCAGGTGGTCGCACCGTCGGACATGATGGATGGCCGCGTGCAGGCGATCCGCGAGGCGCTGGAGCTGGCTGACCACAGCAACGTGCGCATCATGGCCTACTCGGCCAAGTACGCCAGCGCCTACTACGGACCGTTCCGCGATGCGGTGGGTTCGGCGGCCAATCTGGGTAAGGCCAACAAGGCCAGTTATCAGATGGACCCGGCCAATGGTGACGAAGCGCTGCACGAAGTGGCCGCCGATCTGGCCGAAGGTGCGGACATGGTTATGGTCAAACCGGGCATGCCCTATCTGGACATCCTCTGGCGGGTTAAAACGGAATTCAAGGTGCCGACCTTTGTCTATCAGGTCAGCGGTGAGTACGCCATGCATATGGCGGCTATTGAAAATGGTTGGTTGGGCGAGGCGGTAATTCTCGAATCACTGACCGCCTTTAAACGTGCGGGTGCCGATGGCATCCTGACTTATTTCGCCGTGCGCGCGGCAGAACTGTTGAAGCAGGGGCAATAGCCCCGCCAGGACTTTGTAATGAACACCGAAGGACTCAGTACCCCTGAATTGCAAGACGCCCAGCCGGTCGTCGACGAGGTTGTAGTAGTGGAAACCCCTGTCATCGAGGCCCCAGCGCCAGCAGCACCTGCGCCTGTGGTTATTCACAATCTGGATGACAGCAGTCTGTATATCCACCGCGAGTTGTCGCAGCTGCAATTCAATATCCGCGTGCTGGAACAGGCGCTGGATGAGTCCTATCCGTTGCTGGAGCGCCTGAAATTTCTGCTGATCTTCTCCAGCAACCTGGATGAGTTCTTCGAGATCCGCGTTGCCGGGCTGAAGAAGCAGATCAACTTCGCCCGCGAGCAGGCCGGCGCCGACGGCCTGCAGCCGCACCAGGCGCTGGCGCGGATTGCCGAGCTGGTGCACGAACAGGTGGACCGCCAGTACGCCATCCTCAACGACAACCTGTTCCCGGCGCTGGCCAAGCACAACGTCAACTTTATTCGCCGGCGCTTCTGGACGGCCAAGCACAAGGCCTGGGTGCGCCGCTATTTCCGCGACGAGATCGCGCCGATCATCACCCCGATCGGCCTCGACCCGACGCATCCGTTCCCGCTGCTGGTGAACAAGAGCCTGAACTTTATCGTCGAGCTGGAAGGCATCGACGCCTTTGGCCGCGACTCTGGTCTGGCGATCATCCCGGCGCCGCGTCTGCTGCCGCGCATCATCAAAGTGCCGGAGGATGTCGGCGGCCCTGGTGCCAACTTCGTGTTCCTCTCCTCGATGATCCATGCCCACGCGGATGATCTGTTTCAGGGCATGAAGGTCAAGGGTTGCTACCAGTTCCGCCTGACCCGCAACGCCGACCTGTCGGTGGACACCGAAGACGTCGAAGACCTGGCCCGCGCCCTGCGCGGTGAGCTGTTTTCACGGCGCTATGGCGATGCGGTGCGTCTGGAAGTGGTGGACACTTGCCCACGGCCGCTGCTCGATTACCTGCTCAAGCAGTTCAACCTCAGCGAGAGCGAGCTGTACCGGGTTAACGGCCCGGTCAACCTGACCCGACTGTTCAGCATCACCGGCCTGGAAAGCCACCCGGAGCTGCAGTACAAGCCTTTTACTCCGGTGATCCCTAAGCTGCTGCAGAACGCCGAGAACATTTTCAGTGTGGTCAGCAAACAGGACATCCTCCTGCTGCACCCCTTCGAGTCTTTTACCCCGGTGGTCGATCTGCTACGTCAGGCGGCGAAAGACCCACACGTGCTGGCGATCAAGCAGACGCTTTACCGCAGCGGGGCCAACTCGGAAATCGTTGATGCGCTGGTGGAAGCTGCGCGTAACGGCAAGGAAGTTACCGCAGTAATCGAACTGCGTGCGCGCTTCGATGAAGAGTCCAACCTGCTACTGGCCAGCCGCCTGCAAGCCGCCGGTGCGGTAGTGATCTACGGTGTGGTCGGCTACAAGACCCACGCCAAGATGATGCTGATTTTACGTCGCGAGAGCGGCGATATCGTCCGTTACGCGCATCTGGGTACCGGTAACTACCACGCCGGCAACGCCAAGCTGTACACCGACTACAGCCTGCTCACCGCCGATATGGCGCTGTGTGAGGACGTGTCCAAGCTGTTCAGCCAGCTGATTGGCATGGGCAAGACCCTGCGCATGAAGAAGCTCCTGCACGCGCCCTTTACTCTGAAAAAGACCCTGCTCGACATGATTGCCAAAGAGACCGCCCTGGCGGCCGAGGGCAAGCCGGCGCATATCATCGCCAAGTTCAACTCGCTGACCGACCCGAAGATCATCCGCGCGCTGTACAAAGCCAGCCAGACCGGAGTGAGGATCGACCTGGTGGTGCGCGGCATGTGCTGCCTGCGCCCAGGCATTGCCGGGGTCTCGCACAATATTCAGGTGCGCTCGATCATCGGTCGTTTCCTGGAGCACACGCGGGTGTTCTATTTCTCCAATGGCGGCGAGGAGAAGATCTACCTGTCCAGCGCCGACTGGATGGAACGCAACCTCGACAAGCGCGTCGAGACCTGCTTCCCGGTGGAAGGCAAGAAGCTGATTCTGCGGGTCAAGAAGGAGCTGGAAAGCTACCTGACCGACAACACCCAGGCCTGGGTGCTGCAGTCAGATGGGCGCTACCTGCGTACCAGCCCGAGCGGCAACCAGAACCCGCGCAGTGCGCAGGCCGGCTTGCTGGACAAACTCACCGTGCCGTTGGTCATCGCACGATAAACAGGGAGGGGTGTGAGCCTCAGCTCACGCTCAGTTCGATCCCGATACGCTTGAGCCACTCCGCTTCCTGGGTGAAGTCCGCCTGGGTCAGCGGGTTGTTCTCCAGCCAGCCTTCGGGGAACTGAATCTCCAGGCGCTGCTCGGCGGCCTTGAGCTGCACGTTGGGCATTTCCTGGGTGCCACGGATGTGGTGGAACAGGATGGCGAAGCGCAACAGCACGCACAGGCGTATCAGCTTGACGCCTTCGGCGCCGAAGTCGGCGAACTTGTCCTTGGGGATATTGCGCCGATGGCCGCGCACCAAGAGCGCGAGCATCTGCTGGTCCTGGCGCGAGAAGCCGGACAGATCCGAGTGCTCGACCAGATAGGCGCCGTGCTTGTGGTACTGGTAGTGGGCGATGTCCAGGCCCACTTCATGCACCTTGGCCGCCCAGCTGAGCAGCTCGCGGTGCCAGTCATCTTCCAATTGCCAATCGTTGGCGACCTTCTCCAGCGCCGAGAGCGCCTTGCTCTCGACCCGCGCGGCCTGCTCCAGGTCGACGTGATAACGCTCCATAAGCGAGCTTAGGGTGCGCTCACGCACGTCCTCATGCTGATGGCGGCCCAGTAGGTCATACAGCACGCCTTCGCGCAGGGCACCTTCGGAATGGCTCATGCGCTGGATGTCGCAGGCATCGAAGATCGCTTCAAGAATCGCCAGGCCGGCCGGGAAAATTCCCCGGCGATCCGGTTTGATGCCGTCGAGGTCGAGTTTTTCCACCTCGCCGGCCTTGAATACTTTGCGTTTCAGCCAGGCCAAACCCTGTGCGTTGACCTCGCCCGCGCCCAGGCCGGCCGCTTGAATGGTCAGGCCGATGGCCTTGATGGTGCCGGATGCGCCCACGGCGTCTTCCCAGCCGAGGCGGCGCAGTGCGTGCTCGATGCCCATGATCTCCAACCGTGCGGCGGTGTAGGCCTGGGCGTAGCGCGCCGGGGTGATCTTGCCGTCCTTGAAAAAGCGCTGGGTAAAGCTGACGCAGCCCATCTGCAGGCTTTCGCGCAGCAGCGGCTCGAAGCGCTGGCCGATGATAAATTCGGTGCTGCCGCCGCCAATGTCGGCGACCAGGCGTTTGCCGGGGGTATCGGCAATGCTGTGCGATACACCGAGGTAGATCAGTCGCGCTTCTTCGCGCCCGGAAATGACTTCTACCGGGTGGCCGAGGATTTCCTCGGCACGACGGATAAATTCGCCACGGTTGCGCGCCTCACGCAAGGCATTGGTGCCCACCACGCGCACCGCACCTTCCGGCAGGCTGGCAGTCAGCTGGGCGAAACGGCGCAGGCAATCGAGCCCGCGTTGCATAGACTCTTCGCTGAGCAGGCGTTGCTCGTCTATGCCGGCGGCCAGTTGCACCTTGTCGCCGAGGCGTTCGAGGATGCGGATCTCGCCGTGGTCGGCTTTGGCCAGCACCATATGGAAGCTGTTGGAGCCCAGGTCGATAGCTGCAATCAAAGGGAAAGACTCGGCAGGGGTATGCGGCATGGCGGAAGCATCTCAATACATAACCGCGCCATCGTGCCACGATAGCCAGGCCCCGCCAACGCATACTGATGTCGCAGGTACAGGCTAAACGCGCTGCGCTGCAGTTCGCGCTGCGGCTGACCGGGGCTTACCGGCTGTCTGAATACGTTGTGGTGCAGGCGTGCGCGTGGCTGGCTTGTGGCAGGCCATAGAGAAGCTCAATTGCCGTCGCCTTCCTGTGTGGGGAAAGCCGGGCTATGATGTCGCCCATCTTTTGCTTACGAACTCGGAGACTTTCCATGAGCGAATTCATCACCAATGTCAGCGATGCCAGTTTCGACCAGGATGTTCTCCAGGCCGAGGGGCCGGTGCTGGTCGACTATTGGGCTGAGTGGTGCGGCCCATGCAAAATGATCGCGCCGGTTCTGGATGAGATCGCCCAGACCTACCAAGGCAAACTGAAAGTTTGCAAGTTGAACATCGACGAAAACCAAGAGACCCCGCCGAAGTTCGGTGTGCGTGGTATCCCGACGCTGATGCTGTTCAAGAACGGCAACGTAGAAGCTACCAAGGTTGGCGCGCTGTCCAAATCGCAGCTGGCGGCTTTCCTCGACAGCAACATCTAAACTGCGCTAACACGGCAACAAACCCTGAAAGCCCCGCACACTGCGGGGCTTTTTTCTGTCTGGGCGCTGGACGTATGAATAAAACCGGTGTTACATTCGGCCTCGCTGCATTTCCTATGCAGCCCCCTGCAAGCCGTCGCCGACGCCTTCCTATTCGAATCTTTCGATATACAAGCAGGCGATCAAGTCGCCTCCCAGCGGCGCGGCCTCCCAAGCTAAATAGCTTATTCCCCTCCTTCATGATTACGTCATTCCTATGAATCTGACCGAACTCAAGCAAAAGCCGATTACCGAACTGCTGGAACTCGCTGAACAACAAGGCCTGGAAAACATGGCCCGTTCACGCAAGCAGGACGTGATTTTCTCCCTGTTGAAAAAACACGCTAAAAGCGGTGAGGAAATCTCCGGTGATGGCGTGCTGGAGATTCTCCAGGACGGTTTCGGCTTTCTCCGCTCTGCGGATGCCTCGTATCTTGCTGGTCCCGACGACATCTATGTCTCGCCGAGCCAGATCCGCCGCTTCAACTTGCGTACCGGCGATACCATCGTCGGTAAGATTCGCCCGCCGAAAGAAGGCGAGCGCTACTTCGCGCTGCTCAAAGTTGACACGATCAACTACGACCGCCCGGAGAACGCCAAGAACAAGATTTTGTTTGAAAACCTGACGCCACTGTTCCCCACCAAGCGTCTGGTCATGGAGGCCGGTAACGGCTCCACCGAGGATATCACCGGCCGGGTGATCGACCTCTGCGCCCCGATCGGCAAAGGCCAGCGCGGCCTGATCGTTGCGCCGCCTAAAGCCGGTAAAACCATCATGCTGCAGAACATCGCGGCGAACATCGCGCGCAACAACCCCGAGTGCCACCTGATCGTGCTGCTGATCGACGAGCGCCCGGAAGAAGTGACCGAAATGCAGCGCACCGTGCGCGGCGAAGTGGTCGCCTCGACCTTCGACGAGCCACCAACCCGCCACGTGCAGGTTGCTGAAATGGTTATCGAGAAGGCCAAGCGCCTGGTCGAGCACAAGAAGGACGTGGTCATCCTGCTCGACTCCATCACTCGTCTGGCGCGTGCCTACAACACCGTGATCCCAAGCTCCGGCAAGGTGCTCACCGGTGGTGTCGACGCCCACGCTCTGGAGAAGCCGAAACGCTTCTTCGGCGCCGCGCGTAACATCGAGGAGGGCGGGTCGCTGACCATCATCGCCACCGCGCTGGTCGAAACCGGCTCGAAGATGGATGAAGTGATCTACGAGGAGTTCAAAGGCACCGGCAACATGGAACTGCCACTGGACCGTCGTATCGCTGAGAAGCGCGTATTCCCTGCGATCAACATCAACCGCGCAGGTACTCGCCGTGAAGAGCTGCTGACCGCCGATGACGAACTGCAGCGCATGTGGATTCTGCGCAAGCTGCTGCACCCGATGGATGAGATTGCCGCCATCGAGTTCCTCACCGACAAGCTGAAAGCGACCAAGACTAACGAAGAGTTCTTCCAGTCGATGAAACGCAAGTAAGGCGTTCTTCGCCTTACAACAAAAGCCGGGTCAGCCCGGCTTTTGTGCATCTGGACGTTGCTCCATCCTTCAGAAAGACCCAGTTCGGCGCTAAACTTTGCCGTTCCCCGCTTGGCCCACATGAGGCACCTTGCAATGCAGTATCGCGACCTGCGCGACTTTATTCGCGGCCTGGAGACGCGCGGCGAACTCAAGCGCATCCAGACGCCGGTTTCCCCTGTGCTGGAAATGACTGAAATCTGCGACCGTACTCTGCGTAAAGGCGGGCCGGCGTTGCTGTTCGAAAACCCCACAGGCTTTGATGTGCCGGTGCTCGGCAATCTGTTCGGCACACCCAAGCGCGTAGCCCTAGGTATGGGCGCGGAAGAAGTTAGCGAGCTGCGTGAAATCGGCAAGCTGCTGGCCTTTCTCAAAGAGCCCGAGCCACCGAAAGGCTTGAAAGACGCCTGGAACAAGCTGCCGATCTACAAGAAGGTGCTGAGCATGGCGCCCAAGGTGTTGAAAGATGCGCCTTGCCAGGAAGTGATCGAAGAGGGCGACGCTGTCGACCTCGGCAAGCTGCCCGTACAGACCTGCTGGCCAGGCGATGTTGGCCCGCTGATTACCTGGGGGCTGACCATTACCAAAGGTCCGAATAAAGAACGACAGAACCTCGGCATCTACCGCCAGCAGGTGATTGGTCGTAACAAGGTGATCATGCGTTGGCTCAGCCACCGTGGTGGCGCGCTGGATTTCCGCGAGTGGTGCCAGAAGTATCCGGATCGCCCCTATCCGGTGTGCGTCGCCCTGGGTGCTGACCCGGCGACCATTCTCGGCGCGGTCACCCCGGTGCCCGACAGCCTTTCCGAGTATGCCTTCGCCGGTTTGTTACGCGGCCACCGCACCGAGCTGGTCAAGGCCCGTGGCAGTGATCTGCAGGTACCGGCCAGCGCTGAAATCGTTCTTGAAGGCGTGATCCATCCCGGCGAGACTGCGCCGGAAGGACCGTACGGCGATCACACCGGCTATTACAACGAGGTCGACACCTTCCCGGTGTTTACCGTCGAGCGCATTACCCGTCGGCAAAAGCCGATCTACCACAGTACCTACACGGGTCGGCCGCCGGATGAGCCGGCGATTCTCGGCGTGGCGCTTAACGAAGTGTTTGTGCCGATCCTGCAAAAGCAGTTCCCCGAAATCATCGATTTCTACCTGCCGCCGGAAGGCTGCTCGTATCGCATGGCGGTGGTGACCATCAAAAAGCAGTACCCCGGCCACGCCAAGCGCGTAATGCTCGGTGTGTGGTCGTTTTTGCGACAGTTTATGTACACCAAGTTCGTGATCGTCACCGACGACGATATCAACGCGCGGGACTGGAACGATGTGATCTGGGCAATTACCACGCGCATGGACCCCAAGCGCGACACGGTGCTGATCGACAACACGCCGATTGATTACCTCGACTTCGCCTCGCCGATCTCCGGCCTCGGTTCGAAGATGGGCCTGGACGCCACCCACAAGTGGCCAGGCGAAACCACCCGCGAATGGGGCCGGACTATCGTTCAGGATGACGCGGTCAAGCAGCGCGTTGACGCGCTGTGGTCTGAGCTGGGAATTGATTGATGAAAGTCACCCTGAACCCTTCAGGTGCCGTACTTGACGTGCAGCCCCGCGAACGCATCCTCGATGCCGCACGGCGTCTGGGTTATGACTGCCCGCAGAGCTGCCGCAATGGCAATTGCCATATCTGCGCCGCGCTGCTGGTTGAAGGCCGCGTGCAGCAGAATGGTATTGAGCTGACCCACGGCGAGCTGTTCACCTGTCTGGCCGAGCCACTGCAAGACTGCGTGCTGCATTGGGATGGCGTATTGGCCCCAGGCGAGCTGCCGGTGAGTGAACTGGCTTGCCAGGTTGTCGGCTATGACGAGTTGGGTGGCGACGTGTTCCGCCTACGGTTGAATACGCCAGCCGGCAAGGCTCCGCGTTACCACGCTGGGCAATACCTGCTGCTGCAGCGCGATGGCGATGATTACGCAGCCTTCTCCCTGGCCTCGGCACCGCATTGCGGGCGTGAGCTGGAGCTGCATGTGTTGGCCCGTGATGAGGCCACGATTGCGCTGATCGCTCAGCTGCGTGGCAGCGGCTTGGTGCGGGTGAAGATGCCGTTCGGTGACACTCACCTGGCCGAGCTGCCGGATGGTCCACTGGTGCTGATCGCCGCTGGCACCGGCATGGCGCAGATGCACAGCCTGATCGAACACTGTCGCGCCGCCGGTTTCGTCCACCCGGTGCACCTGTACTGGGGCGCACGCCGTCCGGAAGACTTCTACGAACTGGAGCATTGGGTGCAGTGGCAACAGGTGCCCAATCTGTTTCTGCATCAGGTGGTCAGCGATCAGTGTGGCTGGCAGGGTCGTTGTGGCTTGCTGCACGAAGCGGTGCGCGAAGACTTCAGCGACCTCAAGGCACTGCACGTCTACGCCAGCGGCTCACCGGCGATGGTCTACGCCACCTTGGATGCGCTGGTGGACGCCGGTATGGATGCCCATCAAATGCGCGCCGACGTGTTTGCCTATGCGCCGCGTGGCTGACCAGCGCCCATAAAGAAGCCGCCCGAGGGCGGCTTTTAGCTTTGTGGGATGGGTGGAGCGCAGCGATACCCATCGATGGGTATCGGCGCTTCGCTCCTCAACCCATCCTACCGCACCATTACCACCACCTTGCCCACAGCCTTGCGCTGGCCGAGGGTGTTGATCGCCTCCGCAGCTTGGGCCAGCGGGAAGGTTTGCGAGACCAGCGGCTTGAGCTTGCCTTCGGCATGCCAGGCAAACAGCTGCTGGAAGTTGGTGGCGTTGTCCTGCGGCTGACGCTGGGCGAAGGAGCCCCAGAACACCCCGACCACGGCCGCGCCCTTGAGTAGGGCCAGGTTAACCGGCAGTTCGGGGATGCGCCCGCTG
This sequence comes from Pseudomonas sp. C7.1, assembly GCF_056312395.1. Lineage (NCBI taxonomy): Bacteria > Pseudomonadati > Pseudomonadota > Gammaproteobacteria > Pseudomonadales > Pseudomonadaceae > Pseudomonas > Pseudomonas sp. C7.1. The sequence goes on from NZ_JBWDTL010000003.1 coordinate 4,199,030, forward strand.
GCAAAACCCACCACCAGCAGGCGGCCGTTCCAGGCGATTGAGCGAATGGCGGCATCGAAAAGATCGCCGCCCACTGGGTCGTAGATCACATCTGCGCCCTGGCCGCCGGTCAGGCGTTTCACTTCGTCCTTCAGGTTGCTTTCGCTGTAGTTGATCAGCTCATCTGCACCGGCGGCCTTGGCTACTTCGAGTTTTTCCGCGCTGCTGGCTGCGGCAATTACCTTCGCGCCCATGGCTTTGCCGATTTCCACTGCCGCCAGGCCCACGCCACCGGATGCGCCGAGCACCAGCAGGGTTTCGCCCGGCTTGAGGCCTGCGCGCTGCTTGAGTGCGTGCATCGAGGTGCCGTAGGTCATGCCGAAGGCGGCCGCGCTGGCGAAATCCATGCTGGCCGGGATCGGCATCACGTTGTAGCCAGGCACCGCCACTTCTTCGGCAAAGCTGCCCCAGCCGGTCAGCGCCATGACCCGGTCGCCGACTTTCAGGTGGCTGATTTTCTCACCCACGGCGGTCACCACACCGGAGGCTTCACCGCCTGGGGAGAAGGGGAAGGGCGGTTTGAACTGGTACTTACCTTCGATGATCAGGGTGTCAGGGAAGTTGACCCCGGCAGCATGAACCTGCAACAGCACTTCATTCTTCTTCGCTTCGGGGCTGGCGATCTCTTCCAGTACCAGGGTTTCGGCGGGGCCGAAGGCTTTGCACAGCACGGCTTTCATCGGGCTTTTCCTCTGCGGTTGATGGCCATGCAGTGTAGGTGCGGCTGGTGACCGGTCAACGAGCATGCCTGTACCTGATAGCGATGCATAAGCTTGGGGCTTGGGCCGCTGCCTGAGTGTGGCTATGCTAGGGGCTGAACTCTTGAGGAATACCGCCTGTGAAAGCCTGGATCGCATTGCTGTTAGCCCTGTCCCTGCCATTGCTGGCGCAGGCCAATGAGGATAAAGAGGCCAAAGAGGGAGAGGCTGCCGCTCCAGTAGTGGCCTATGTTTCTCTGTTTCCTGCGCTGGTGGGGAATTTTGGTGAGGGGCCTAAGCTCAAGTTCTTCAAGGCCGATATTTCCCTGCGGGTCTCCGGCGCAGATGTCGAGGCTAAGGTTAAACACCACGACCCGCTGATCCGCAATCAATTGGTCATGCTGTTCTCCCAGCAGACGGACGCGGCCATGTCGGCCCCGGGCGCTCGCGAAACCTTGCGTGCCGAAGCGCTCAAGCAGGTGCAGGATGTGCTCACCCAGGAAGAAGGCGAGCCGCTGGTGGAAGACCTGTTATTCAATAATCTGATTATTCAATAAGCCCGCACGCAGGTGCTGCGCCATTTCAGCGCAGCGCCAGCACGGCTGCCCACTCCTCGGCGCTGACCGGCATCACTGACAGGCGGCTGCCCTTCTGCACCAGCGGCAACTCCAGCAGCGCACTCTGCGCCTTCAGCTGCGCCAGCGGGATAACCCGCTTGAACGCCTCGACAAAGGCCACATCGACCGCGCTCCAGGGATTTTTGGCGGCGCTGGCTTTGGCATCGAAGTAATGGCTCTCAGGCTCTAGCGCGGTAGGGTCGGGGTAGGGCGCTGAGGCGATGCGGGCGATTCCGGCAATACCCGGCTCCGGGCAGCTAGAGTGATAGAAGAAGAACAGATCACCCGGCTGCATGCTACGCAGGAAGTTGCGCGCCTGGTAATTGCGCACACCATCCCAGCGTGCCTGCTCCAGGCGCTGCAGGTCGTGGATTGAAAGTTCGTCGGGTTCTGACTTCATCAGCCAACAAGGCATGAATTTTGCTCCTGTGTATCAGTCCGTTAGCGGGCAGGTGCCATTTGTTTGGTGGTGCCCGGCGTGTTGTAGCCGGTGCGCGTGGATGGCAGCCGCTGTTGGACCTATAAAAATAATCGCCGCGAATACAGCGTGCGTTATGCCTTTGAGGGGGAGGCATTCGATGAAACGTAAACCAGATATGTTGTTGATTTTGGTAATACTGTTCAGCCTGGGTGTGGTGACTACCGGTTATACCCAGAGTTTATGGGATCGCCAGGCTGATGCGCCGGTCACTCAGTCGCAAGCGGCTGGTTGAATTGGGTACGTACCGCAGGGCGTGCGGTACAGCCTTTACTAGCGACCTGACTCAATACCACGCCTTATCCGTCACGGTGCCTTGCAGTGGCACATCCCAGCTGGCCATGGCCAGGCGGTCCACCTGCTGACACTCATGCGCCAAGCCCAGTAATGTCGGTTTGTGCCAATTTTTGCGCAATGCGCGATATGCCAGGCTGCGATCATAAAACCCGCCACCCATACCTAGGCGTGCGCCGTGGCGGTCAAAGCCGACCAGCGGTAGCAATACCAGATCCAGTGTCCAGACCTTACGCTGCTGCTTGCGGTTGCGCCGTGGCTCGTCAATGCCGAAGCGATTCTTCTGCAAGCGCTCACCCACGCGGATGCGTTGAAACACCATCTTGCTGCGCGGCCAGGGGCTGAGCACCGGCAGATAGGTCGCCTTGCCCCGTTGCTGTGCAGCACGCAGCAGCGGGCGCGGATCAATCTCGCCGTCATTCGGTAGGTACAGGGCAATGTGCCGCGCGCGGCGAAACAGCGGGTGCTGGGCCAGCTGTTTATACAGGCCTTGGGCGGCGTGGCGTTGGGCGTGGCGGCTAAGTGCACGGCGCTGTACGCGCAGATGGCGGCGTAATTGCGCGCGGCTTAGTGCAGAGGTATCGAGCATGGGCTATTGCGGTAGCGATCACCACGAAAGGGCAATCGGCTGGAAAAAATGACTCCCCGACGTGCCGCTGTCGGCTTAGCCCTTGAACCCGAAAGTTCAAGGTGGAGGTTGCAGGAGGCGTTAAGGCTTTCCGTCAAGCGGACATGCACACCGGCTTCAACGTGCAACCTCCGGGGTTGTGCGAATCGGCTCAGGGACATCACCAACTGGCGCACACTCCAGGGAGCGGTGGCCAGTATACCCGAATCTGCCCGGGTGCAATCAGCTGCCTTGCTCATCGGCGTCCCGAGCCAGAGCGCTATCGACCCGATTAAGTAGGCTGCGCACCTGATCGCGGTTGGCGCCGGCCTGTTGATCAAGGTGTTGCTGTTTGTGTAGCAGGTCGTGGGTGATGTTCAGGGCGGCCATGACTGCAACGCGGTCGGCACCGATGACTTTGCCGCTTGAGCGGATCTCTCGCATCTTGCCATCCAGGTAGCGTGCGGCGCTTTCCAGATTGTTGCGTTCATCGCTCGGGCAGGCGATGCAATATTCTTTGTCCAGGATCTGGACGGTCAGGGTGTTCGACTGGCTCATTAATCCTGCTCCAGGGCTTTAAGGCGTGAAATCATGGATTCGACCTTATGCCGGGCCATTTCGTTCTTTTCAATTAGATGGGCACGCTCTTCGCGCCAGGCCTTTTCGCTCGTTAGAAGCTGTCGGTTTTGCGCCTTGAGCTGTTCGACGCGCTGGATCAGCAAGTCCAGCTTGGTCGTAAGAGCCTGCAGGTCGACGTCTTCCATGGTTCTCTACTCGTACTAGGTGAGTGGGCTGGCAAGTAAAAAATAGCGTCTTTGCGGCGTATTCGACAGTGCCGGGCGGTGCGCGGTGTTGTTGCTGGCGGGTTTGCCAGTGTGGGGCAGATTGGTACGCCAGAGGTTGATGCGTTTCACCTGCGGATCACCGCGCGGCAATTTTCGCAGCGGCTTGGCGCGCTCCGTCGAGCCGCTTGCATAGTCGTGGCACGCTTGCCGGTGCTAGGATACAAGGCCTCCATTCTAGTGATCGCGCAGCTTTGCGCCTAGTTATCTATGCCAACTTCAAATTCGCCGTACTCCGCATTTGCCGCTCTGCTTACCAGCAGCGGCCACACTGTTTCCCCTGCCGAGTTGCATGGTCTGTTGCTCGGTCGCAGCTGTGCTGGTGCAGGTTTTGAAATCGATTCTTGGCTGGTGGATGCCGCCGAGCTGCTTGGCGCAGCGCCGGAAGACACCGTGCGTCAGGCGCTGATCGGCCTGCAGGAAATGGTCAAGAATGAGCTGACCAGTAATGACGTCACCGTGGTACTGCTGTTGCCCAGCGACGATGCGCCGCTTAGCGAGCGTGCAGTGGCTCTGGGACAATGGTGTCAGGGCTTCCTCGGCGGCTTTGGTCTGACTGCCCGTGACAGCGCCCTGAGCGCGGAAGCCATGGAAGTGCTGCAGGACCTCTCGGCGATTGCCCAGGTGCAGAACGCCCTGGACGAATCCGATGACGGCGAAAACGATTACATGGAAGTGATGGAATACCTGCGCGTCGCGCCGTTGCTGCTGTTCAGCGAGTGCGCCAAGCCAGTGGTCGCTGCGGCAAAACCGTCGTTGCATTGATTTTTATGCCAGCTGTTTTCAGGTAACCAGAAGTGGACTCAATCTGCCCATGATCAGCATCCCCAAGTCGGAATACGCCCGTCGGCGCAAGGCGCTGATGGCGCAGATGGAACCCAACAGCATCGCGATTCTGCCGGCAGCGCCGGTGTATATCCGCAACCGCGATGTTGAGCATATCTACCGTCAGGACAGCGACTTCCAGTACCTCGCAGGCTTCCCCGAGCCGGAGGCGGTGATTGCGCTGATCCCCGGGCGTGAGCATGGCGAGTACGTGTTGTTCTGCCGCGAGCGTGACCCGCTGCGGGAAATGTGGGACGGCCTGCGCGCCGGTCAGGATGGCGCGATCAGCCAATACAGCGCCGATGATGCGTTCCCGATTGGTGATATCGATGACATCCTGCCGGGGCTGATCGAGGGCCGTGATCGGGTCTACTCCTCCATGGGCACCAACCATGAGTTTGACCGCCAGCTGATGGAGTGGATCAACGTGATCCGCTCCAAGGCGCGGCAGGGCGCGACCCCGCCCAATGAATTCATCACCCTCGAACACCTGCTGCATGACTTGCGTCTGTACAAGTCGGCAGCTGAAGTCAAAGTCATGAAGGAAGCGGCGGACATCTCCTGTCGCGCCCATGTGCGCGCCATGCAGGCCAGCCGCGTCGGCTTGTTTGAATACCACCTGGAAGCCGAGCTGGATTACGAGTTTCGCAAGGGCGGGGCGAAGATGCCGGCCTATGGCAGCATCGTCGCGGCGGGCAAAAACGCCTGCATCCTGCATTACCGCGAGAACGACGCGCCGCTGAAAGATGGCGATCTGGTACTGATCGACGCCGGTTGCGAAATCGACTGCTACGCCAGCGACATCACCCGCACCTTCCCGGTCAGTGGCACCTTTTCGCCAGAACAGAAAGCCATCTACGAGCTGGTGCTGGCTTCGCAGGAAGCCGCGTTCAAGGAAATCGGCCCCGGCAAACACTGGAACCAGGCCCACGAAGCCACGGTGCAAGTGATCACCGCCGGGCTGGTGGAGCTTGGCCTGCTGCAGGGCGATGTGGCCGAGCTGATCGCCACTGAAGCTTACAAACCCTTTTACATGCACCGCGCCGGCCACTGGCTGGGCATGGATGTGCATGATGTGGGCGAGTACAAGGTCGGCGGCGAATGGCGCGAGCTGGAAGTCGGTATGGCCATGACGGTTGAACCGGGCATCTATATCGCCGTGGACAACCAGGACGTGGCCAAGAAGTGGCGCGGCATCGGTGTGCGCATCGAAGACGACGTAGTGGTGACCAAGACTGGCTGCGAGATTCTCACCAGCGGCGTGCCGAAAACCGTCGCCGAGATCGAAGCGCTGATGGCCGCTGCTCGTAGCGTGGCGGCCTAGAGTATGCCCCGCGTCGACATTGCGATTATCGGCGGCGGTCTAGTCGGTGCCAGCCTCACCGTGGCCTTGCAGACCGAAGCCAAAAAGCGTGGCTGGAGTATTTGCCTGATCGAGCCATTCACTCCGGGCAACGGTTATCAGCCCAGCTATGACGCGCGCTCCACCGCGTTGTCGTTCGGTTCTCAGCAGATTTATCAGCGCCTCGGCCTGTGGCAATCGATCAGCCAGCGCGCCGAGCCGATCAAGCAGATTCATGTTTCCGACCGTGGCCGTTTCGCCGCCGCGCGCCTGAGCGCCGAGGAAGAAGGCGTGCCGGCGCTGGGTTATGTGGTGGAAAACGCTTGGCTTGGCGAATGCCTGTGGCAGGCGCTGGATGCGCAGGTGGTGAGCTGGCGCAGCCCGGCCCAGGTCACCCGCATGCAGGCCCTGGCCGATGGTTACCGCCTGACTCTGGACGATGGCAGCGAGCTTGAGTGCAACCTGGCGATTCTCGCCGAAGGCGGCCGCTCGGGTTTGCGCGAGCAGCTTGGAATTACGGTGAGCAACACGCCTTATGGCCAGAGCGCGCTGATCGCCAACGTCAGCCCTACGGATGCGCACAACGGCCTGGCTTTTGAGCGTTTTACCGAAGAAGGGCCGATGGCCCTGTTACCGCTGGCGGATAACCGCTGCGCCCTGGTCTGGACCCGCGCCACCCTGGAAGCCGAACGGCTGTCTGAGCTGGACGATGCGGCGTTTCTCGCCGAGCTGCAGCAGGCCTTCGGCTATCGCTTAGGCAGCCTGCGCCAAGTCGGCACGCGCCACCTCTACCCGCTGGCGCTGACTGCCGCCAAGGAGCAAGTGCGCCAGCATCTGGTGGTGCTCGGCAATGCCGCGCACAGCCTGCACCCGATTGCCGGGCAGGGCTACAACCTGTCGCTGCGCGACACCCTGGTGTTGGCCGAAACCCTGCTGGAAAGCGCCGCGCCCTTGGGTGATCTGGCCACCCTGCAGCGTTATCTGAGCAGCCAGCAGATGGACCAGCAATTGACCGTCGGCTTCTCCGATCAGGTCACCCGCCTGTTCAGCACCGGTCAGCCGCTGTTGGCCGCCGGGCGCAATCTCGGCTTGCTTGGCCTTGATCTATTACCACCGGCGAAACGCTGGTTCGCTCGCCAGGCCATGGGCCTTGGCACCCGCTCGGAGCATTGATTCATGTCGGCGAAGAAACTGGCGCGCAAGGCGCGGCTGCTGCGCTGGGCGATGAACCTGTATCCGCCGTATCTGGGCGCCGGCGTGCGGGTGCGGCAGATCAGCGCGGACTTCCGTCAGGTGCAGGTGAAGATGGGCCTGGGCTGGTATAACCGCAACTATGTCGGCACCCAGTTTGGCGGCAGTCTGTATTCGATGACCGACCCGTTTTTTATGCTGATGATTATGGAAAACCTCGGGCGCGACTTTATCGTCTGGGACAAAGCCGCGCGCATCGACTTTATCGCCCCCGGCAAAGGCCCGGTGTACGCCGACTTCAGCATCGACGAACAGCTGCTCGCAGACATCCGCCAGCACACGGCAGATGGCGACAAGTACCTGCCCGAGCTGCATGTGGAGGTGCGCGATGGCAGCGGCACTCTGGTGGCGCGGGTGCACAAGACACTTTATGTGCGGTTGAAACCGCGCGTTCGGCAGGCAGCTTGAACAAGGAATTTATGATGCAAGCGGATCTGATCATTGTTGGCGCAGGCATGGTGGGCAGCGCCCTGGCGCTGGCCCTGCAGGATCAGGGGCTGGAGATTCTGCTGGTCGATGGCGGCCCGCTGAGCGTCAAACCTTTTGACCCGCAAGCCGCCTTTGAGCCGCGAGTTAGCGCATTGTCGGTGGCCAGCCAGCGCATCCTCGAGCGCCTGGGCGTGTGGGATGGCATCGCCGCGCGGCGCGCCTGCCCGTATGGCGAGATGCAGGTGTGGGACGGTTCGGGCACCGGGCAGATCCATTTCAGCGCGGCTAGCGTACATGCCGAATCCCTCGGCCATATCGTCGAGAATCGCGTGGTGCAGGATGCTCTGCTCGACCGTCTGCACGACAGCTCTGTTGGCCTATTGCCTGGTGCGCGCCTGGAGCAGCTGCGCCGCTCCGGCGATGGCTGGCTGCTCAGGTTGAGTGATGGCCGCGAACTGCGTGCGCCGCTGCTGATTGCCGCTGACGGCGCCAACTCGGCGGTGCGTCGTCTGGCTGGTTGCGCTACCCGCGAATGGGATTACCTGCACCACGCCATCGTCACCAGCGTGCGTTGCGCCAAGCCGCACCAGGCTACCGCCTGGCAGCGCTTTACCGATGACGGCCCGCTGGCCTTTCTGCCGCTGGCCGGGCCTGAAGGCGAGCACTGGTGTTCGATTGTTTGGTCAGTTACGCCAGCTGAAGCCGAGCGGCTGATGGCCTTGGATGATGATGGTTTCCGCCGCGTCCTGGGCTTTGCCTTCGAACATCGCCTGGGTGAGGTGCTGCATGCCGATGCGCGTCTGTGTATTCCATTGCGTCAGCGTCACGCCAAGCGTTATGTCGAAGACGGTCTGGCGCTGATCGGCGATGCCGCGCACAGCATCCATCCGCTGGCCGGACAGGGCGTCAATCTGGGCTTTCTCGATGTCGCGGTGCTGGCTGAAGTGCTGCTGCACGCCGCGCAGCGCGGCGAGCGCCTGAGTGATGTGAAGGTGCTCAGCCGTTACGAGCGCCGGCGCATGCCGCACAACCTGGCGATGATGGCAGCGATGGAAGGCTTTGAGCGCTTGTTCCAGGCCGATCCATTACCTATACGCTTGCTGCGCAACAGCGGCCTCAACTGGGTCGACGACCTGCCGCAAGCCAAGGCGCTGTTTGTGCGTCAGGCGTTGGGGCTGTCCGGGGATTTGCCGGAGTTGGCGCGGGTTTAACTCTCTAGCCCAGTGACGTGCGTTACGCCGATGGTGGGTTACGCCGCGCTTAGAGTGGTGTGAACCTGGCAATGGCGGTACGCGGCTAACCCACCCTACAAAAAACCGCGATCAAAAAAAGCCCGGCACCAAGGCCGGGCAAAAAGTGTGTAGGGAAGTACACACGGAGTTGCTGTCAGGTCATGCCCAGCCAGTTTGGCAGGGCCATGGATACGGCCGGGATGTAAGTGATCACCATCAGGAAGCCGAGCAGCAGCATCAGCCATGGCCAGGCGGCCTTGACCACGGCGGTCAGCGGCATGCCGGTCACCGCCGAAGTGACGAACAGGTTGAGCCCCACTGGCGGTGTAATCAGTCCGATTTCCATGTTCACCACCATGATGATGCCCAGGTGGATCGGGTCGATGCCCAGCTGCACGGCAATCGGGAAGAGGATCGGCGCGAGGATCAGGATGATCGCCGACGGCTCCATAAAGGCGCCCGCCACCAGCAGCACGATGTTCACCACCAGCAAGAACTGCCAAGGCTGCAGGCCCATCTCGATCACCCAGGCGGTGATGGTCTGCGGGATCTGCTCGGTGGTCAGTACGTGGGCGAAGAGCATGGCGTTGGCGATGATGAACATCAGCATGATGGTCAGCTTGCCGGAGTCCAGCAGCACCTTGGGGCACTCGCGGATTGTCATGTCCTTGTACACGAACAGCGCGACGAAACCGGCATAGACCGCCGCTACCGCAGCTGCTTCGGTCGGGGTGAACATGCCGGAGTAGATGCCGCCGAGGATGATTACCATCAACAGTAGGCCCCATACGGCTTTGCGTGCAGCGGTGATGAACTCACGGAAGCTGGCGCGCGGCATGGCCGGCAGGTTCATCTTCCGCGCGACGATATAGATCGCCACCATCAGTGCCACGCCCAGCAGCAGGCCCGGTACAACACCGGCCATAAACAGCTTGCCCACCGACTGCTCGGTCGCGGCGGCGTATACCACCATGACGATTGACGGCGGAATCAGGATGCCCAGAGTGCCCGCGTTACACACGATACCGGCGCCGAACGCCTGCGGATAACCCGAGCGCACCATGCCGGCGATGGCAATCGAGCCCACGGCGGCAACGGTGGCAGGGGATGAGCCGGACAGCGCAGCAAACAGCATGCACGCCATTACTGCGGAAATTGCCAGGCCGCCACGGATATGGCCGACGCAGGCGTTGGCGAAATCGATCAGGCGCTGAGCCACGCCGCCCGTGGTCATAAAGGCACCGGACAGCAGGAAGAACGGGATCGCCAGCAGGGTGTAGTGCTCGCTGGTCTCGAACAGCTTGATCGCCAGTGAGCGCACCGAATCTGGGCTGAACAACATGATGGTGATCGAGCCGGCCAGGCCTAGGGAGGCCGCAATCGGCACGCCGATAAACATCAGCACGAACAGCAGGAGGAAGAGGAACAGAATGGTCATTGTTTGTGCTCCCCGTGCTCATTGATCTTCAGCGCATCGGCGGCTTCATCCGCCAGGCCCAGGCCGGTCTGCTGGTTGCGCAGGATGCGTACGAAGATTTCAAAGAAGCGGATAAACACCATGGCGTAGCCGAACGGCACGATGGCGGTGATATGCCATTGCATGATGCCGTAGTGGCCGAGGTCTTCGGCACCGATGCCGGCGGTGAACAGGGTCTTGACCCAGTCGAAGCTGGCCACGGTGATCAGCCCGGCATAGCCCAGGCAGCACAGGCAGGCGATCAGGCCGATAGCCCGCTGCACCGGTTTGCTCGCCAGTTTCACCAGCGCATCGACGCCGATATGCCCGGCGGTGCGCACACCGTAGGCTAGGCCGAAGAAAATCAACCAGGCGAATAACGCCTTGGTCAGGGCAATGCTCCAGGTCATTGACTGGGCCATGCCGAGAATGCTGTCGCCAATGGCGAAGAACAACTCACTGCTGCCTTCCCAGCGATCTGCCAGGTTGTAGAACAGCGTGTAAAGGTTATTGAGGATCACGTAGACGAAGGTCACCAGCGTCATGGCGGCCAGCAGGAAAGCAATAAAACCTTCCTCGAAGTGGTCCCAGACGCGCCGCAAGGCGTTCATCGATAGAGTCTCCTGGGAGAATGGGTAGGATGGGTTGAGCGCAGCGATACCCATCGGCTTATCGCGATGGGTATTGTTGCAGGCGTCTTAACCCACCTTACTGGTTGGCGGCGTCGGCAGCCTTTATCAGGTCAGCACCGATTTCGCCTTCGAACTTGCCCCATACCGGCTTCATGGCATCGCGCCATTCATTACGCTGCTCAGGGGTCAGGGTAATGATCTCGGTGGTTTTCGCGTCGAGGATGCGTTGCTTGTCGCCATCGTTGAGGGCGCCAGCCTGCTTGTTCACTTCGGCGGTCACTTCCACGATGATCTTGTCCAGCTCGCTGCGTACATCGGCAGGCAGGCCGTTCCAGAACGTGGTGTTGGTGATCAGCATGTAGTCCAGAACACCGTGGTTGGATTCGGTGATGAACTTCTGCACTTCGTGCATCTTCTGGCTGTAGATGTTCGAGTAGGGGTTCTCGGCACCGTTAACCACGCCAGTCTGCAGGCCTTGGTAAACCTCGGCGAAGCTCATTTTGCGCGGGTTGGCGCGCACAGCCTTGAACTGCTCTTCCAGTACGGCGGAAGCCTGTACGCGGAATTTCAGGCCACGGGCATCTTTCGGCTCACGCAGCGCCTTGTTGGCGGACAGCTGCTTGAGGCCGTTGTGCCAGTAGGCCAGGCCAGTGATGTTTTTCTCTTCCATGGATTTCAGCAGGGCCTGACCTTCCGGGCTCTGCTGGAAGCGGTCGACGGCGGCCATGTCCTGGAACAGGAACGGCAGGTCAAATACCTGGATCTGCTTGGTGTACTGCTCGAACTTGGCCAGGGACGGCGCGATCAGCTGCACGTCACCGAGCAGCAGCGCTTCCATTTCCTTGCCGTCACCGAACAGTGAGGAGTTGGAGTAGACCTCGACCTTGACCTTGTCGCCCAGACGCTCCTCCGCGAGCTTCTTGAACAACGCGGCACCCTGACCTTTAGGGGTGTGGTCGGCGACCACGTGGGAGAACTTGATCACGATCGGATCGGCCGCTTGGGCCATGCCGGCGATGCTCAGCGACAGGGCACAAGCCAGTGCCTTGGCAGTCAGTTTGAACATGGAGTCTTTCCTCTTGTTTTTGTATTGCGTGATGCGCCGCAGCGCTACAAGTCGGGCGAACAGGCTCAAGTCTAGGCGGCCTGTCAGAAAATGACGGGCGTCGGGCAGATTGCCCAGAGCTGTGCGTTGGTGAATCGCCTGCAAGAGGCTAGAGCAACCGTCATGCCAGGCTGTGACCAATTGCCGCTGCTGTCGCCAGAGGCTAGGTGTAACAAGGCCTGGCGCTTGCTCAAGAGAGAAATTACGACCGCGAAGTGCACGCAGTTGCTGCGGGCTTGGCGGAAATCCGCCGGCTAGTCGAGGCTGTCTGGCGAGCTTCCGCCAGCGTCGGCGAAGCTCAGGCCGTGTTTGCGCAGTTTGTCGTGCAGGGTTTTGCGCGGCACGCCCAAGGCTTCGGCCAGGCTGCGCAGCGAGCTGTGAGAACGGCTCAGTTCGGCGCTGATCAGGCTGCGCTCGAAGGCTTCCACCTGGGCGTTCAGACCGCCGCTGCTGGCGTCTTCCTCGGGGATTGGAGCGGCCTGTGTTTGCAGGTCAAGGTCCAGCTCCAGGCCGAGGGCGAAGCGCTCGGCGGCGTTTTGCAGCTCGCGCACGTTGCCCGGCCACGGGTGGCGCAGCAGCGCGGCACGCTGGCCGGGTTGCAGGCTGCGCTCAGCCAGGCCATGGCGGCTGCTGGCGGCCTCGGCAAAGTGCTGGAACAGCAGCAGGGCATCTTCACCGCGCTCGCGCAGGGCTGGGATGCGCAGCGGGGCGACGTTGAGGCGGTAATACAGGTCGGCGCGGAAACGCCCTTGATCTGCGGCCTGGCGCAGGTCTTCCTTGGTCGCCGCGATCACCCGAATATCCAGAGGAATCAGCTGGTTGCCGCCGAGGCGTTCGACCACCCGCTCCTGCAGCAGGCGCAGCAGTTTGACCTGCACTTCCAGGCTCATGCTTTCGATTTCATCGAGAAACAGCGTGCCGCCATTGGCGAATTCGAACTTGCCGATACGGCGTTTCTGCGCGCCGGTAAAGGCGCCCTGCTCATGGCCGAACAGTTCGCTTTCCACCACCGATTCAGCCAGGGCACCGGCATTGATCGCCACAAAAGGCCCGGCGCGGCGGCTCGACAGGTCGTGCAGGGCGCGCGCCACCACTTCTTTGCCGGCGCCGGTTTCGCCGAGGATCAGTACGTCACTGTTGATCCCGGCCAGGGCGCCGATCTGCTCGCGTAGGCGCAGCATGGCCGGCGACTGGCCAACTAAGCGCGCCGACAGGGTGTGGCGGTCGGCCAGAGCCATGCGCAGGCTGCGGTTATCCAGCACCAGGCGGCGCAGGGCCAAGGCGCGGCGCACGCTATCGAGCAGGTCGTCGCTGGCGAAGGGCTTCTCAAGAAAATCATAGGCACCTGCGCGCATGGCCTGCACCGCCAGTGGCACATCGCCGTGGCCGGTGATCAGCAGCACCGGCAGTTCCGGGTCCTGTTCCTGCAGCTGTTGTAGCAGTTGCAGGCCATCGATGCCGGGCATGCGGATATCGCTGACCACCACGCCCGGCCAGTCGCGCCCGATGCGCGCGGCCACGCCATGGGCATCGGCCAGGCTGCTGACCTTGAGCCCAGCCAGATCGAGGGTCTGGCTCAGCGCCTGGCGCAGGTGGGGATCGTCGTCGATCAGCAGCACCTGGGTGCGGGAGTCGATCATGCTCATACAACAAAGTCCTCTGGCGACTGGGTTTTGATGCCCTGATCTGCGGCGCGCAAGCGCAGGGTTAGCTGGGCACCGCCGCCAGGGTGGTTGGCGAACAGCAGTTCGCCGCCCAAGGAGCGCATCAGGGTATCGCAAATGGCCAGGCCGAGGCCGAGGCCCTGGGCGCTGGTTTTAGTGGTGAAGAAGGGTTCGCGGGCGCGCTGTAGCGCCTCGTGGCTAAAGCCGGGGCCATTGTCCCGCAGGTGTAGGTCGACGCCTTCGGCGGTGAGTTCGGCGCTTAACCAGAGCCGGCGCGGTTGCGGCACTTCACTCAAGGCATCAAGGGCATTGGCCAGCAGGTTGCCGAGCACCTGGCGCAGTCGGGTTTCCCCGGCCTGCACCCACAGGGTGGCGTTCGGTAGGTCGCGGATCAGCTCGACTTGCATGGCTTGGCGTCGTTTGGCCAATAGAGCCAGGGCATCGTCGATGGCCGGTTGCAGGGCCACGCTTTCCGGGGCGTGGCGGTCACGGCGGGCGAAGGCGCGCAGGTGGGCAATGATCGAGGCCATACGCTCGGTCAGTTGGCTGATCAGCTTAAGGTTGGCGCGGGCATCATCACCGCGCTGGTGGTCGAGTAGCACGCAGGCGTTGTCGGCGTAGCTGCGGATGGCCGCCAGCGGTTGGTTGAGTTCATGGCTGATGCTCGCGCTCATGGTGCCCAGGGCCGAAAGTTTGCTGGCCTGCACCAGTTCATCCTGTGCTTGCACCAGCTCTTGCTGCGCCTGCTCGCGCTCCAGCACTTCTTGCTTCAGCCGACTATTAAGCCGCTCCAGGTCGAGGGTGCGCTCCAGCACGCGCTGCTCCAGCTGCTGGCGCGCCTGGCTGTCGAGGGCGATACGTTCGAGGTAGTGGCGACGGCGTTGCATCAGCAGGCCGAGCAGCAGCATCAGCAACAGCAGCATGCCGCCGCCGGCCACCAGGGCAGTGCGCACCGGGCGGTCGAGCAGGCTGCGCGGGGCGAGGATGCTGACGGTCCAGCCGGTTTCCTTGAGTTCGCGGTCCTGGCGAATCCAGTTCCGCGCATCCAGTTTGATCGGCGGCGGCGCCTGGGTCGGGTAGGGCAGGTTGGCGGCAATTGCGGCACGCTCTGCGGCGTCCAGCGGGCGGCTGGCGGTAAAGCGCCACTGGCTGTTGGAGGTGAGGATCACCACGCCATGGGCATCGGTCACCAGCAGCTGTTCTGGGGTGTTGCCCCAAAGGGTTTCGGTGTGATCGAGGTCAACCTTGACCACCAGTGCGCCAAGGTTGCGCTCGCCATCGCGCACGGCGGCGGCAAAGTAGTAGCCACGCTTGCCCGAGGTGGTGCCGAGGCCGAAGAAACGTCCGGGGCGGCCAGCGATGGCTTCACGGAAATAGGGACGAAAGGCGAAGTTACGCTCGACGAAGGAGTCGGCCTGCGCCCAGTTGGAGGCCGCCAGGGTCTTGCCGTTGGGGTCCATCAGGTAGATCACGTCCGCCCCGGTTTGCTCGCGCACCTGATCCAGCAGGCGGTTGGCGTTCGCCAGCAAAGGCCGCTCGCTGGGGCTCTGCAGGGCTAGGCGTAGGGCTGGCAGGTCGCCGAGAATCGGTGGCAACACCTCGTAGCGGCGCAAGTTGCCGAGCAGGTTGGCGACGTAGAGGTCGAGGGTCTGACGATTCTGTTCGATCAGCATGCCGCTGTAGTAACGCTCGGCCAGTTGCTGCAGTGGCCACAGCAGGGGTGCCAACAGCATGGCGAGGATGGCCAGGCTGCGCCAACGTGGGCGACGCGGGTGAGGATGGGCGGTGGGCATGCGCGTACTCGGGCAGGGTGATCAGTGGAGAGTGGCGGTTATGCAATAAGTGGGCAAGCTTGCCGATATGGGTCAATACTCCAGTTGTTCGGCATCGCCCTGGAGCAATGGTGCCGCCTTGGTTGCGCCCTGCAGGGACGTCTGCGCTTTATCCCGGAGGTTCCCATGTTGGCTCAATTGACGGTAAGGGCGAGGCTGCTGCTGTTGGCGGTGGTGCCGCTGCTGGTGCTGGTTGTGGTTATCGGCATGGCGCTGTCCAACGCCAGTAAGCTTAACGACAGCTTTGGCGAGTTGTTTAACGACCGCATGCGGCCGATTAGCCAAATCAAGGTGGTCTCCGATGCCTACGCGGTGGCGATGGTCGATGCACTGCATAAATACCGCGCCGGGATATTCGATGAGGCCTCGTTGCGCAAGGCATTCAGTGACGCGCGCAGCCGTGGTGACAAGGCTTGGGCCGAATACATCGCCACTCATCTGACCAGGGACGAAAGCAGTCGAGTCGAACGCACCAAGCCGCATCTGCAGCGGGTGCAGCAGTTGGCTGACCAATACATGGGACAGATAGGTAATGGCCAGTTGTTGGCGGCTGAGGCCGGCCCGTTCAACCGCGCTCTGTATGACACGTTTGACCCCTTAGGTGGCGAGCTGGAAGGCCTGATCAACCTGCTGTTAAGCGAGGGCGAGCAGCTGAGCGTCGAGACCGCCGTGCAGTATCAGTCGATCCGCAATACATTTGTGCTGATCGGCGTAGTGGCGCTGGTGCTGGTACTGGTGGCCGCGCTGTTGATCAGCCTGTCGATTATTCGTCCGCTGTCCGGTTTGCGCAGCCTGATTAGCGAAGTGCAGCAATCGTCCAACTTGACCCTGCGCGCCGATGTCAGCGGCCGCGATGAGGTCTCCGATACCGCGCGCGCCTTCAATACCATGCTTGAGCACCAGCAGACGCTGATTCGTCATCTTACTGACACCGCCACTCAGCTGGCGGCGGCGTCCGAGGAAATGAGCGCGATCAGTGCCCAAGTCAGCCAGGCCGCGACGACCCAGGGCGATCAGACCAGCATGGTGGCCACTGCCGTGCACCAGATGAGCGTGGCGGTGCAGGAAGTCGCGCGCAATGCGCAGTCCACCGCCAGTAATGCAGCGGACGCTAATAAAGAAGCACGCCAGGGCAGCGAATTAGTGCAGTCCAATCTCACATCGATTCAAGGGCTATCGACGTCGGTGGAAAAAGCCGGCGAAGTGATCGACACCCTGCACAGCCAGAGCGATGAGATCAGCAAAGTGCTCGGAGTGATTCAGAGCATTGCCGAGCAGACCAACCTGCTCGCACTCAACGCGGCCATCGAGGCGGCGCGCGCCGGTGAAGCAGGGCGCGGCTTTGCCGTGGTGGCCGATGAGGTGCGCAGCCTGGCCAGCAATACGCAGAAAGCCACCGAGTCGATTCGCAGCATGATCGATGCTTTGCAAGGCGGCGCACGCAGTGCGGTAAGCGCCATGCAGCTATCGCGCGAGCAGGCGCAGAACAGCGTCAGCCATGCCCGTGAGGCGGGCGAAGTGCTTAACCATATCGCTCATGCGATTGAGGGTATCGCCGACGGCAATGTGCAGATTTCTGCCGCCACCGAGGAGCAGACGGCGGTGGCCAATGAAATCAGCCAGAACATCAGCAGCCTTAACGACAGCATTAGTGAAGTGGTCAGCAGTGCCGAACAGAGTTCGGTTGCCAGCCGCGATCTGGCGCAGCTGGCCAGCGGTTTGCAGCAGCAAATTCAGCGCTTTAGGGCTTAGCTGCACAGGCACTGCTCCAGCGCAGTTTGCCAATCCGGCAGCTGAACGTGCCAGTCCTGCTGCAGGCGGCTGCAGTCCAGGTGTGAATTAAGCGGGCGCTGCGCCGGGGTTGGGTAGGCGCTGCTGGGAATGGGGTGCAGCGTCGCCACGCGTTTGCCCTGGCTGTGCAGGTGCGCGGCAATCGCGCTGGCGAAACCGAACCAGCTGGTTTCACCCTGTGCGGTCAGGTGATACAGGCCCCATGGGCCGGGATGGCCGCTGCGCCACTGATTGATCAGTTGCGCCGTTGCCTGCGCAATAGTGCCGGCCCAGGTCGGCGCGCCGATCTGATCGTCCACCACGGAAAGGCTTTCGCGTTCCTGCAGCAGGCGTTGCATGGTCAGCAGAAAGTTTTTGCCATGCTGCGAATAGACCCAGCTGGTGCGCAGAATCAGGTGCATACCGCCCACGGCCTGAATCGCCTGCTCGCCAACCAGCTTGCTGCGGCCATAAACACTCAGGGGGTTTGTTGTATCACTCTCGCGGTACGGCTCGGCCTGGCTGCCATCGAACACATAATCGGTGGAGTAGTGGATCAGCGGTGCGCCCAGCTCGGCTGCTAGCTCGGCGAGGATGCCGGGCGCGGTGGCGTTGATCGCGAAGGCCAGCTCTGGTTCGCTCTCGGCCTGATCCACTGCAGTGTGCGCGGCGGCATTGATGATCAGCTCGGGACGCAGGCGCTGGACGTGCTGGCGAATCAGTGCGGGCTGGGCCAGGTCAAGCTGTTCGCGGCCCAGCACGGTCAAGTCATCTGCGCCGTGCAGGACGCGCTGCAGTTCCTGGCTGACTTGGCCGTGCTGACCGAGCAGGAGGATCTTCATGGGAAAACCTGTGCATCGGTGAAGCTGAGCCCGGCCTGATCCTTGGCTGATAACTGCGGCGGGCCATCCAGCGGCCAGTCGATGGCCAGGGTCGGGTCATCCCAGCGGATGCAGCGCTCATGTTCCGGCGCGTAGTAGTCGGTGGTTTTGTAGAGAAATTCGGCGAACTCGCTGAGTACTACAAAGCCATGGGCAAAACCCTCTGGTACCCACAGTTGCCGATTGTTCTCGGCGGACAATCGGATTCCCATCCATTTGCCGAAGGTGGGCGAGCTGCGGCGTAGGTCCACAGCTACGTCATAGACTTCGCCAGCGGTGACCCGCACCAGTTTGCCCTGCGCCTGCTGCACCTGGTAATGCAGGCCGCGCAACACGCCGCGTTGCGAGCGCGAATGGTTGTCCTGAACGAACTCACGCTGCAGGCCGGTGGCCTCGGCGAAGCTGCGGGCATTGAAGCTCTCGAAGAAAAAACCGCGCTGATCGCCGAATACTTTGGGTTCGAGAATGAGCACGCCGGGTAGGTCGGTGCTGATAGCCTGCATGTTTACTCCTCCGCCAGCTTGAACAGGTACTGGCCGTAGCCGGTTTTGCCGAAAGCTTTGGCCTGTGCCAGCAGTTGTTGACGATCAATCCAGCCTTGCTGGTAGGCGACTTCTTCCAGGCAGGCGACTTTCAGGCCCTGGCGCTGCTCGATGGTTTGCACATATTGCGAGGCATCCAGCAGGCTGTCGTGGGTGCCGGTATCGAGCCAGGCAAAGCCACGGCCGAAGCGCTCGACGCGCAGGTCGCCGCGTTGCAGGTAGGCATTGTTGACGTCGGTTATTTCCAGCTCGCCGCGCGCCGAGGGCTTGACCGCCTTGGCGATCTCGATCACGTCGTTGTCGTAAAAATACAGGCCGGTCACCGCATAGCTGGACTTGGGTACGGCAGGCTTCTCTTCAATTGATATGGCCTTGCCGTGGGCGTCGAACTCGACCACGCCAAAGCGCTGCGGATCATTGACCCAATAACCGAAAACCGTAGCGCCCGAAGGTTCGGCGGCCGCGCGCAGGAGTTTTTCGGTGAAGTGCTGACCGTGGAAGATATTGTCGCCGAGGATCAGGCATACCGAATCTGCGCCGATAAAGTCTTCGCCCAGAATAAAGGCCTGGGCCAGGCCGTCCGGCGAGGGCTGTTCGCTGTACTCGAAGCGCACACCAAACTGACTGCCATCGCCGAGCATCTTGCGAAAGTTCGGCAAATCCTGCGGGGTGGAGATGATCAGAATCTCGCGCACGCCGGCGAGCATCAGCACCGAGATCGGGTAGTAGATCATCGGCTTGTCATAGATCGGCAGCAGCTGCTTGGATACGCCCAGGGTGATGGGGTGCAGGCGGCTGCCAGAGCCACCGGCGAGAATGATGCCTTTCATGGTACTGCTCCTTAAACTGCGCCGAGGCGTTCGCGTTGGTAGCTACCATCCTGCACGCGGCGGCACCAGTCGAGATTATCCAGGTACCAGAGCACGGTTTTGCGCAGGCCGCTGGCGAAGGTTTCCTCAGGCTTCCAGCCCAGCTCGCGTTCGATCTTGCTGGCATCGATGGCATAGCGCTGGTCATGGCCTGGGCGGTCAGTGACGAAGCTGATCTGCTCTTTATAGGAGCCAGTCTGACGCGGGGCCAGCTCGTCCAATAACGCGCAAATACTTTCCACCACATGCAGGTTCTTCTGCTCGTTGTGCCCGCCGATATTGTAGGTTTCGCCGACCGTACCTTCGCTCACCACCGTTAACAACGCACGGGCATGGTCTTCTACATACAGCCAGTCACGCACCTGCTGGCCGTTGCCGTAAACCGGTAGTGGCTTGCCATCTAGGGCATTGAGTATTACCAGCGGGATCAGCTTTTCCGGAAAGTGATAAGGGCCGTAGTTGTTCGAGCAGTTGGTGATCAGCACCGGCAGGCCATAGGTGCGCTGCCAGGCGCGAACCAGGTGATCCGACGCGGCCTTGCTTGCCGAGTAGGGCGAGCTGGGCGCATAGGGTGTGGTTTCGGTGAACAGATCGTCCACGCCATGCAGATCACCATACACCTCGTCGGTGGAAATATGGTGAAAGCGAAACGCCGCCTTGCGCACGGACTCCAGTTGCATCCAGTAGCTGCGCGTGGCTTCGAGCAGCGCATAGGTGCCGACGATATTGGTCTGAATAAACGCCGCCGGGCCGTCGATGGAGCGGTCGACATGCGACTCAGCCGCCAGGTGCATGATCGCATCCGGCTGAAATTCAGCCAGCGCCTGATTGACCGCCGCGCTATCGGCAATATCCGCCTGCACAAAGCGATAGCGAGGATGATCAGCAACACTGGCCAGCGACTCGAGATTGCCGGCATAGGTCAGCTTGTCGAGGTTGAGCACCCAGTGCTCGGTGTGATTCAGCAGGTGACGAATCAGGGCCGAACCGATAAAGCCGGCACCGCCGGTGATAAGGATATGCACGGACCTACACCTTCCTTTTTATATGCTCGGTGAGCATTGCAAGGCAGTGTTGCAAGCCTCGTAGGATGGGGCAAGTGCGGTATTTTTTGCATAAAAAAGCCCCGCA
This sequence comes from Pseudomonas sp. C7.1, assembly GCF_056312395.1. NCBI lineage: Bacteria > Pseudomonadati > Pseudomonadota > Gammaproteobacteria > Pseudomonadales > Pseudomonadaceae > Pseudomonas > Pseudomonas sp. C7.1. Next base: position 4,219,566 of record NZ_JBWDTL010000003.1, read on the forward strand.
TCGCTGCGAGGCTTTCTTTGTATGGTGCCGGCACCAGGAATCGAACCCGGGACCTACTGATTACAAGTCAGTTGCTCTACCAGCTGAGCTATACCGGCCTTTGAGGGTCGCCATTATATCCATTCGTTTGGCTGAGTAAAGCTGCCTGAGCATAGTTATGTGCAGGCATTGTTATCAGCAGCAAAAAGCTTATGCACATATGCAGGGCATCTGGTACGAACGTGCGCAGGATTTGTGAGCTGGTTCGCGGTATTGGCTAAGCGCATGTTTTTATGAGAGATATTTTCAGATTAAAAAATGTGCAGATTGGCGATATACAGCTGTGGCGTGCTTTTGCGTGGTTTGCTCAGATTCTGTCAACAGAGTTATCCACAGATGCTGTGGGTATTTTTTACTGGCGTTCTGCCAGCAGCAGTAGGTTTCGTGGGCTTTGTTGGTGGCTGCAGAAGGTGCCCAGGCGTACGTCATAGCCTTGCTCTTGCAGGAACAGGGCGCGGTCGAGCAGCAGCCAGAGCTCCAGTGGGCGGCGGAACAGGTTGCGCAGCAGTTCTAGATTGCGCACCTCGGCCAGGCGTTGCCAGCCATTTTGTTCAAGCTGCTGCCAATCCTGGGTCGTGGGTGTGGGCAGTTGTTTGAGTGCGGCGAGGTCTTTGCAGTAATCGGCGAACGGCTTATCGAGCCAGGCTGGCGGCAGGGATGGGGTTGGCAGGTATTCATCGCTGCCACGCAGCTGGCGCTGCAGCAGATCGAAGGCGAGACGTCGGGCCATGGACTGATCGCGTTGGCGGCGTACCCGTGTGCCGGCGGTGACGGTTTCGCTTAGTGGGAGGCCGAGATCGTCGATGGACAGTTGCAGTGTTGAGGTCTGAGCGCTTGCTGATAGTGGCTCGTAGTGCTTTGTGCTGATGCGGTTGTAGCAGCAGGGTGCCACGGCCAGTTGTTGGCAACCGATCTGGCTGGCGAGCTGCAGCAGGCGCGTATGCAACTCACCACAGGCGTGCAGGGCAACCGGTGTGTGCAGCACTTGCAGCCGCATCACGGCGTCGTCAGCCAGAACATCCTGCTCAATATGCTGTGCAGTTATGCCGAGTTTTTGGCTGAGTTGCTGGCCGCTACTGACCAGATGCGGGTTGTATTCCAGGCAGGTCAGGCTGCCGCCGCCGTGTGCGAGCATGCGGCCAAGGTGGCCCTTGCCGGCGCACCAGTCCAGCCAGTGTTGCGGTGTGTGGCTAAAGCTCAGGCTGCGGGCGAAGGCGTCGATCTGCTGCCATTTGCGCCCCGGTACATCGCTACTAAAGCGTGCGGGTAAAGCTGTCGCGGGTGACTGTGGCAGTTCACCTATATGGCTTAACTCTTGAGCCTGAGCGGCCAGTTGCGGGAACGGCGCGGGTGCTTGCAGCTGGTGCGGCTGGTTATGCGCGGCTTCGGCATGCTCCAGGCTTTGCGCCCTGAGCCAGGCTGCCAGTTGAGGATGCTCTGCTTCCCAGGGCAATGCCGGGTAATGCACAAAGGGGCGTGGTCGCCACAGCGCCTGGTGCTCGATAAGAAAGCTGTCAAGCGCCTGAAAGCGCTGCAACAGGGCAGCATCTTGCAGGATTTTGGCGGGAGTGGTGGTTGGCATGATGGAGTTACCTGAGGGCGCGGGCCCTCAGGCAATCAGCGGCCCTGGCAGGCGTCGACACGTAGCCAGCGCTCCAGCAGTTTGAAGCCGCGCACCAGCAGGAAGGCGATCAGCAGGTAGAACATCCCGGCGGCGAAGAAGATCTCCACCGGCAGGTAGGTGCGGGCGATGATGGTGCGGGCCATGCCGGTCAATTCCAGCAGGGTTACGGTGCTGGCCAGGGCGCTGGCCTTGAGCATCAGGATCACTTCGTTGCTGTAGGCGGGTAAGCCGATACGCGCCGCCCGTGGCAGGACGATATAGAACATGGTCTTGGCCCGCGACATGCCCAGGGCGCGAGCTGCTTCGATCTCGCCCGGTGGCACGGCCTGAATCGCGCCGCGCAGAATTTCGGCGATATAGGCGGCGGTGTGCATGGTCATGGTCAGCACCGCGCACCAGTACGGGGAGCGCAGATAGGGCCAGAGCGGACCTTCGCGCACTGCATCGAACTGCGCCAGCCCGTAGTAGACCAAAAACAGCTGCACCAGCAGCGGCGTGCCACGGAAGAAGAAGATGTAGCCGTAGGGCAGCGCACGCACATACCAGTGCCGCGAGGCGCGGGCGATGCCCATGGGCAGGGCGAGGATCAGCCCGGCGAGAACCGCGATAGCCACCAGCTCCAGGGTCAGCAGCGCACCTTCAGACAGGCGCGGCAGCCACTTGATGATCACGTCCCAATTGAGGGCAGTTAGGCCCCCCCACAGTGCATAGGCGACCAGTGCGAGGGCAACCGACCAGGCGGCTATTTCAGAGAACTTTTTCATGATGCGCTCCTGACAAAACCACGGCTGGAGCGTTTTTCAAGGAAGTGCATACCGATCATCGCCAGCACCGTCAGGCCCAGGTAGATAAAAGCCGCCACCATATAAAAGGTGAAGGGCTCTTTGCTGGAGGTCACGGCGATTTGCGAGCGGCGCATGATTTCTTCCAGGCCGATCACCGACACCAGTGCGGTGTCCTTCATCAGGATCATAAACAGATTGCCCAGGCCGGGCAGGGCGATGCGCCACATTTGCGGCAGGATCAACCGCCAGAAAATCCGTGGCTTGGACATACCCAAGGCAAGGCCCGCTTCGCGGTGGCCCTTGGGGATGGCCAGGATCGCGCCGCGAAACACCTCGGTGGCGTACGCGCCGAAGCAGATACCCAGGGCGATGGTGCCGGCGGCAAAGGCGCTTAGCTCAAGGCTTTCGATGCCGAGCAGGTCCGCCAGGTTACGCATCAGCTGCACGGTGCCGAAATAGATCAGCAACACCCAGAGCAACTCGGGAATCCCGCGCACGATGGTCGAGTAAGTACCGCCAAGCCATTGCAGCGGCTTGTACGGGGAAGTCTTGGCGAGCGCGCCGAGCAAACCGAGCACCAGACCCAGGCACAGCGCGCTGAGCGCCAGCTTGATGGTCATCAGGGTGCCAGCAGCCAGGGCCGGGCCGAATCCGTAGAGGTCGAAATTCATAGGGGCTCAGAAGCCTGCGCCGCCCGGGCGGGCGACGCAGTGCCGGCAGCTTAGTAGATGCTGAACGGGAAGTACTTGTCGTTGATCTTCTTGTAGGTGCCGTCAGCCACGATCTCGGCCAGTGCGGCGTTCAGCTTCTCGCGCAGGGCGTCGCCCTTACGCACGGCAATGCCGATTTTGTCGTTGTCGAATACCGGGTCGCCCTTGAATTCGAAGCTTTTGCCGGCGTCGCTCTTCAGCCATTCCCAGTTGACAAAGGTGTCCGCCAGCACGCCATCGAGGCGGCCCGAAGACAGATCGAGGTAGGCGTTTTCCTGGGTGTCGTACAGCTTGATATCAACCACGCCGTCCAGGTTGTCTTCCAGCCAGGTGCCGGCGATGGTCGCGCGCTGGGCACCGATCACTTTGCCTTTGAGGCTGGCTTTGTCAGTCTTGAAGTCACCGCCTTTCGGGGCAATGAACTGCAGCTTGTTGGTGTAGTAGGGCTCGCTGAAGTCCACAGCGGCCTTACGCTCTTCGGTGATCGACATGGAGGCGATCAGGAAGTCGAATTTCTTCGCGTTCAGTGCCGGGATGATGCCGTCCCAGTCGGAGGTGACCACTTCGCACTCGGTCTTCATCTTGGCGCACAGGGCCTGACCGATTTCCACGTCAAAACCACCGACCTGGCCGCTGGCATCAATCAGGTTGAACGGCGGGTAAGCGCCTTCGGTGCCCATCTTGAGTTTGTCAGCAGCGACGGCGCTGGTGCCGAACGCCAGGGTGGCGGCAGCGGCCAGCAGGATTTTCTTGTAGTTCTGCATGCGTAGTTGCTCCGTGTGTTTAGTGATTGCTGGACATGAATTGTTTGCAGCGCGCCGAGTTCGGGTTGTCAAACACCTGCTCCGGGGAGCCCTGTTCTTCAACCAGGCCCTGATGCAGAAACACCACTTCGCTGGACACTTGACGGGCAAAGCCCATTTCGTGGGTCACCAGCAACATGGTGCGGCCTTCCTCGGCGAGTGCGCGGATCACATTAAGCACTTCTTGTACCATCTCCGGGTCGAGGGCCGAAGTCGGCTCATCGAACAGGATGACTTTCGGCTGCATCGCCAACGTGCGGGCAATCGCCGCGCGCTGTTGCTGGCCGCCGGAAAGCTGATTCGGATAAACGTGGCGCTTGTCGGCGATACCGACCTTGGCCAGCAGCGCCTCGGCCACCTCAATGGCCTCAGCCTTGCTCTGCCCCAACACGCGGCGCGGTGCCTCGATGATGTTGTCGAGCACGCTCATGTGCGGCCACAGATTGAAATTCTGGAAGACGAAACCGATCTCGCTGCGCAGGCGATTGATCTGTTTGCTGTCGGCGGCGACCAGGTCGCCATTCTTCGAGGCCTTGAGCTTGAGCTCTTCGCCCGAGAGGATGATCTGTCCCTTGTGCGGGTTTTCCAGCAGGTTGATGCAGCGCAGAAAGGTCGACTTGCCGGAGCCGGAAGAGCCGAGGATGGAAATCACATCGCCATCGCGAGCGGTGAGGGAGATGCCCTTGAGCACCTCAAGGTCGCCGTAGCGTTTATGCAGGTCGCGTATTTCCAGCGCGGGCGTGGCCTCGGCCATGGGTGGTCCTCTTATTCTTCGGTTGCGCTCAGGCGTTGCGTGGCCTTCCTGGCGAGGCGTCAAGCTAGCATAGCGTTTCGCTGACCGCCAAGCCGTTTACCGGCCGTCCGTGGCCGCTTGGGTCACTGGTGTCGCCTGGCTACAGCTGGCTGTCGCGCAGATGCAAAACGGGTCGATCAGCTCACGTCGTTCAAATACAACTCCACCATCTCATCCAAGCGCACCTTGATCGGCTGCCAGTCCGGCATCAATTGATCGAGCAAGCGCCAGAAGGCTTCCGAGTGATTGTGTTCGGCCAGGTGGCAAAGCTCGTGCAGCAGCACATAGTCGATGCATTCGGGTGGCGCTTTGACCAGGTGCGGGTTGAGCGTCAGAGTGCCGGAATGTGAGCAACTGCCCCACTGCGTCTGCATGGTCAGCAGGCGCACTGCAGGCCTTTGCGTGAGCCAGCGAGCTTGCGGCGTTAGGCGATCCAGGCGTTGCTTGAACTGTTCGCGGGCACGCGCCTTGTACCAGGTGAACAACAATTCGCGCACTTTCTCCGGTCGGTTCTGCCGCACGCTAATGCACAGCATGCCGCGCAGCAGTTTGACCTGTTGCGGTGCGCTGCTGCTTTCGCTGACTCTCAGCGGGTAGCGCTTGCCCAGGTAAAAGTGGGTTTCGCCACTGATGTACTGACGCGGGCGCACATGCAGCAAGCGCTCGCGAATGGGCTGCAGCTGCTCCCAGATCCAGCGTGCGCGCTTGTTTACCCCGGCGCTGATCTGCTCGGCGCTGGCGTCGACCGGCGCCAGCACCAACACCTGACCATCGGGCTGTACCTTGATGGTCAGTTTGCGCGCCGGACGTGGCAGCCGCTGCACCCGATAGGCAATCGCCTCGCCGCCGTAATGCAGGCTGGCCATCAGGTTTTACGCGCGCCGGCGCGGACGATCTGCACCACCTGTTCCACCTGTTCCACCTGTTCCACCAGTGCCTGCACCTGGTCCATCCCCAGGCCCAGGGCTTTCAGCGCCATAAAGTACAGCGGCAGCAATTGCTGGCGCACGGCTGCCTCGATGTTCAGCGGGTTAATAGAGAACTCGCGTACCGCCTGGCTGACAATGGCGTCGGTCTGCTCTGCAAGTTGAACCCAGTGCGGTGTATCAATAGCCGTCACGTGTTGCTCATCCAGCAGCAGCTTGAACGCGCCGTAATACGCCTGAACATGGGGGTTGCCGCGCACCGCGTCGGGCAGCTCGTCGAGCTGGCGCTGCTGCACCTGCTCGCCAAACTCCTTGAACAGCAGGTACTGCTTGAGCAGGTTATCGAACAGCGCATCGGCCTCGGCGATCACCTGACGCAGCAGTTCGGAGAAGCGCTTCTGCGCGTAAGGGTCGTCCAGCAGTTGGTCGATTTCCTTGGTCAGGCGGGTCTGGATGATGTCCTTCTCGTTGCGGGTTTTTTCCTCGCTCCAGGCTTCGGGCTTATGCGCGCCCATATCGCCGACCACATAAGCACCCTTGGATTCGCGCACGCCGATGCCCAGCACATGCTTGTCCATCAGCTTCTTCACCTGCACCGCGTACTCGTCGTAATCCACGGTATCGCCGGTGGCCTGCTTGAGGCGCTGGCGCAGGTTGGAGAGTTGTTTGAGCGTTTCCTTGTACTCGCGGCGAGTCTGCTCGCTAACGCTCTTGTCCTGAAAAAACGCCTGAGACTGCAAGGCAATCGCCAGGCAGGCGGCGAACTCGCTGAGCAGCGCATAGAAGTCATCACGGGCCTTCTGCCGGGTATCGACCTGCGCGCCGTCCAGCTCCTGCAGGCGCGGTAGCAGCACGGCGAGCATCTGCTCGATATCCTGGGTGTTTTTCACCTCGGCGAATATCGCCCACAGCTGCTTGTGCAGGCTCGGCAGCTTTTTGTATTCGGTGCTCATCGGGCTGTACAGGCCGTCCAGGTCCTCGATGCTGTAACCGCCCTGGGTGCGCGTGGCCAGGTCTTGGTATTGAGCGATAGTGATGTCCAGCTCGCCGAGGATGCCGCGATAGTCGATCAGCAGGCCGTGTTTCTTGTTCGGGTGCAGGCGATTGACCCGCGCGATGGCCTGGATCAGGTTGTGTTGCTTGAGGTTCTTGTCGATATACAGCACCGCGTTGCGCGGCTCGTCGAAGCCGGTCAGCAACTGGTCGATAACGATCAGCAGGTCCGGCCCGTCGTCCTGAGCAAAGGCGTCGATCATCCGCTGTTTGTAGACCGTGCCGTCCTCCTTGCCGACGTGCTTGTCCCACCAGGCCTGTACCACCGACTTGCTGTCCTCGTCGTTGTCGCTATTGCCCTCGCGGCTGTCCGGGGCGGACATCACCAGCGCCGAGCTGACTTCGCCAATCTCGTCGAGAAAGCCCTTCAGGCGAATGGCCGACACCCGGCTGTCGCAGGCCACCTGGCCCTTCAAACCATCGAGGATATTGCCGAAGTGCTCACTGATGTCATGGGCGATCAGCTCCAGCCGGCCGAGGGCCTTGTATAGCTCGCCCTTCTTGGCGAATTTCTTCTTCAGGTCGGCCTGCTGCGCCTCGCTCAAACCCTGGGTGTGGCGCTCGAACCAGCTGTCGATGGCGCGATCATTTACATCCAGTTCCAGCCGTCGCTCTTCGTACAGCAGTGGCGTTACCGTGCCGTCTTCCACGGCGCGCTGCATGGTGTAGGCATGCACGATGGGGCCGAACTTGTTCTGGGTTTTCTCGTTCTGCAGCAGCGGCGTGCCGGTAAAGGCGACAAAGGCCGCGTTGGGCAGCGCCAAACGCATCTGCACATGGTTTTCGCCGCCTTGCGAGCGATGGCCTTCGTCCACCAGCACGATGAAATCGCTGCTGTCGTTGCGGCATTCCGGCAGTTTGGCCGCCGAATTGAATTTCTGGATCAGGCTAAACATCACCCACGCCGTGCCCTTGCCGATCTGCTGGGCCAGATGCCGGCCGGATTGGCTCAGTGCTTCCTGCTGATCGCGCTCGGTCAACACCCCAGCGCTGGCAAAGGTCTTGCTCAGCTGCGCTTCTAGGTCGGTGCGGTCGGTGATCACCAGCACCCGACAGTTCTGCAAATCCGGGTGGAAGATCAGTGCCTTGGAAAGCAGCAACATGGTGATCGATTTGCCCGAGCCGGTGGTGTGCCAGATCACCCGGCCCTGGCGGGCGCCGCGCACATCGCGCTGCTGGATGCGCGCAATCAGCGCGCGGATGCCGAACACCTGTTGGTAGCGGGCGACGATCTTGCCGTGCTTGGTGTCGCTGTAGGTGTAAAAACGCACCAGCTCCAGCAGCCGATCGGGTCGGCACAGGCTGGTGAGTAGTTTGTCCTGCTGGCTGGCGATCAACCCGGCGGCCAGCCAGCTGCGATACCAGGCCAGGCTGGCGGCGGGGCGCTGGGCGAATATTGCCTGCTCCTGGGCGGCGTCTAGTGGGCGATTCTTTAGCTCGGCAAAGGCCACCTCGCCGATTTCCTCCTCGCGCCAGGCGGCCCAGAATTTCTCCGTGGTGCCGACTGTGCCATAACGCCCGCCACTGCCATCGACCACCAGCAGCAACTGACTAAAAGCAAACAACTGGGGGATTTCATCGGCGCGCTGGTTGCGCAGCATCTGCGAAATGCCTTGCTGAATGAGGTCCTTGCCGCTATTGGAATCCGGGCGTTTGGCCTCAATCACCACCAACGGCAGGCCGTTCACATACAGCACAATATCCGGGATGCGCTGGCCAATGCCGCTGGCGCAGCCCACGCCAAGTTCTTCTTTCAGGTGGAAGCTGTTATTGCTCGGCGTTTGCCAGTCGATCAGCGCAATGGTCGGGTTGACCTTGGCCTTGGCCACGAAGTCGCCAACGCTCACCCCGTACAGCAGCTGATCGGACAGCCGCTGGTTGGCCGCCTGCAAACCCTCGTTCAGCGGCGGATGGCTGATCTCGCTCACCAGTTTGTTCAGCGCCGCCTCGCTCAGGCCATGCTCCACGCCATTGCTGTAAAAGCGTCGCTTGGCCAGCTCGGCGCGCAAAACCTCGGCCAGTACAACGCGTTCCTTGCTGCCGCGTAACTCCAGCGCCTGGCTGGGACTCAGGTAGGTAAAACCCAGATTGGCCAGCAGCGCCAGCGCGGGGATCTTGGCGCTGTATTCTTCTTGGAACTTGGGGTGGGCAACGGCGGTGGTCACAGCACTATTCCTTGTTCGGCCAACCATAGGCGACCGGCAGCGCTGGTCACATAGGCCTGTTGCGGATGGTTGATCACTTCGGGGTACAGGTAGTGCAGCAGGCCCTGCTGCTCGCGTAGCGGGTTCAAATGGCCGGTCTTCAGCGCACCCACCTGGCGATTCAAGTGCCTGGCCAGTTGCTCGGCATTGTACGGGCGCAGGCTGCATAGCCAGAGAATCAACGGCCAGAGTGTGTGCTTGCGCGCTTTGGGCGAAAGCGCCGCAAGCGCACTGCGCAATGACTCGGGCAGGTCACTCGTATTTGCCCTGAGGTCACTCGTATTTGCGTCGAGGTCACTCGTATTTGCCCTGAGGTCACTCGTATTTGCGTCGCGCTCGCTGCCATCTGGGTTTTCTGCCGGGAACAACGGCAGGCCCGGCAACTCCGCCAGTTGGTAGTAAGTCGCCGGCCCCGCGCCACCTTTTACCAGCAAGCCACGTTGATGGTGCAGGCGGCCCAGTACCTGGCTGGCGGCCAGCGTGTCGAGGTCGCTGATGGCGCGCAGCGCGGCGTTGTCCACCGCGCCGGTTTCTGCCGCCAGAATCAGCGCCTTGGCCTCATCGGCGCTCAGCTGTAGATGGCTGAACTGCTGCAGCCAGCGCAATTGCGCCTCGCCCAGCAACTGGTGCAGCAAATAGATAGCGGTGAACTGGTTTTCCAGCTGATGGCTGCTAAACACCGGCGCGGTCAGCCCCAGTTCTTGCAGCAGGCGGCGCATGGTGCGGATGCCGGTGCCCTTGGTTTCGGCGAACTCCAGGTCATACAGCACAGCAGCGATGACCGGGTTGCGCAGCAGCGAACCCATCTCGCCTAGCAGTGCCGTGGGTTTGAGTGAATAGCCGGCATTGCGTATTTCCAGGCGATTGCTGTAACGCACCACCAGGGTCGGCTGGTTGACCTGATAGTCGCGGTGCATCAGCGCATTGACCACCGCCTCGCGGATTACCTTCTGCGGCAGCAGCGGCTGATCGGAGCGCTGGGTTTCGCCTTCGCGCAAACGGAAGTGGCGGGGCATATCGTCCAGAATGGTCGCCTCCAGGCGGGCGACCAGGCGCAGCAGCGGCTCGCGAAAATCCTGGGTGGTGGCGAAGCGTTGCTCAGGGTCTTCGACCCACTGCGTGCCCTGAATGCGTACGTAGTCCACCCGCACGGCCGGCAGCAGGCGGCGCAATGCCAGCGGCTTGCCCAGCAACAACAAGCCCGCCACATTTGGTCGCCAGCGTCCGTCGATCTGTTTGACCAGATTGAGCGCGCGCAGCATCTCCTCGTCACTGGCCAGCAACTCCTCGGCTTGAGGGCGCACGCGGCCACGCAATTGCCGATACAGGGCGATTGCGCCACTGTCGAGGTCATCCCACTCGGCGTCCGGCAGGATCACCTGCTCAAAGCTCATGCCCGACTTGGCCAGTAGCAGCGGCTCCAGTTCGTGTTGCGTGCACTCGTAATCGCCATTTAGCCCGCGCCGCCACACCCCGGTTTTGCGTTTGTTCTTGCTGTCGAACTTGCCCTTGAATACGCACGGCTTGGCGGCGGCATCCAGTTCCGGCACATACAGGGCCACAATCCGCTGGCCGTCGATCAGCGCCGTTTGGCTGTGTATGGCGATGGCGGTTTCGAATTGCTCGCGGCAGTTGCCCTGGATCTCGTTCAGCAGTTTGTCGACATCGGCCACGCCTTCCAGCCAGAACGTATCGTGCTGTGCGTCCGGCTCGCACACCCCCAGCAGCAGATAACCGCCACCTAACCCCGGCTCATTGGCAAAGGCGCAGATGCTTTGCATCAAGGAGTTGCCAGCCTGGCTGGCGCGTTTGGCCTCGATGCGCGGGTGTTCGTCGAGGGCGCACAGTTCGGTCAGTAACGATTCGACTGATTGCATCAGCATGGGGCGCCTCCATCGCTGGGTGCGCGGGCGTGGGCACTGTTTGTTGGCGTAACGCTGGCGAGCGGCATGGAGCTTCCTTGCGTGGGCGTGAGCAGACGATACCAGAGGCCGCCAGCCAGGCCGAGTGGGGCGGTGTTGTTGCTATTGCCGTGGTAGCCCGGATGTAATCCGCGGCGGTTCACGCGTGCGGTCCCGGATTGCATCCGGGCTACGGTTGGCCGTGCTTAGTGCAGGCAGCACTGCTTGAACTTCTTGCCGCTGCCGCACGGGCAGGGGTCGTTGCGACCGGCTTTGGGTGTTGCCTGCACGGGGGCTTGTGCTGGGCGGGTCGCTTGGCTGCGTTGCGTTAGCCAATACGCATGCAGGGCGCGCACGGCGGGCTCGATGGCGCTGACCGATTGCTGATGCTCGGCTTGGCTCATCTGCTCCAGAAGCGGGAAGTTGGCTTCGCTGCCGTGCAGTTCGATGGCCGCCAGGTGCGCGGCCTCGGCTTCCGGCAGTGCCGGCCATTGGCCGAGGGCCACGCCGCGCATATAGCCGAAGCACCATTCCTCAACGATGGTCAGGGTTTCGCCCTCGTACTCGCGGGTGCTGAACAGGGCGGCGAACTCGGCGGGGTATTCCATCAGCATCAACACGCAGTTGTTGATGTGTTGAATCAGCAGGTCCATAAAGCGCTGCATCTCGGCGCTTGCCCAGTCGAACTTGGGCAGCTCGCCGCCCCACAGCGCGGGCAGCCAAAGGCTGGGTGGCAGTATCTCGGGGCCGGAGATCAGCGCGGTGAAAAAGCCGTCCAGCTTGCTGGCGTCGAGGATCGAGTCATCGTTGCCGTACTTGAGCAGGATGCCTTCGACATAATCCAGTTCGGCGTCGCTGAGTGGGTCGGTTTTCATATGCAGCTCCGTGGTTCGGGTGATAGCGGCGGTGTTTGGACGAGTGCGTAGGGCAATGCGCTGCTTGTGGGAGGGGCTTTAGCCGCGATGCCGCAAGTCGCGGCTAAAGCGGAGCGTCGCCCGGCTCCTCCCACACCAATAAGGCCTCCACCTCGTTGTCCTGCCGTACTCGGCGTTGGCCGGTGAGCCGTTGTGACATCCGATTTTTCGTAAGGCGGATGACGCTTCACCCATCCACCGTGGCGATTTTAAGGTGGATAAAAACAGCGTTATCCACCCTACACGCTGGCCAGTGATTTGTTGTTGCAGCAGGTTTTTCGTAGGGTGGATGACGCTTCACCCATCCACCATTGCGGTTTGCCGGTAGGTCGCCATGGTGGGTTACGGCGCAGTCGGGCTTGGCCGTGGCCTTGCGAGGGTAACAGGCGCAATCCCCATGGATGGGGTGAATGCCGAAAGCCCGCCGGGAGCGGGCGCGGCCTAACCCATATATGGACTCCTCCCGTTTTGCCAGTGAAATACACATCCAACGAACCTAGGTACGACTGCTTCCGTATATCCGGCTTCTGATAAGGCGTTGGGTGCCTTGAGCCATGATGAATATCCGCTCATGTGTTCCTGATCGCCCTAGCGGCCTTGGTTTACAGAGGGCCTGTGGGTAAAGCAGGTTTTACACATGCCGGCTCGACCGGTTCGTCATCACTGCATGTCACTGTGCAATCGTGGTGGATCTTCTACGGTGTCACTTCATTCCAGCTTGGGTACTTCAGGTTTACGCCTCAGCAGGTTGATAGTCTTCCCCCTTGCTGAGGATCGCCCAGATGATCCGGGCATTCTTGTTCGCCAGGGCGACCGTGGCGATATTTGTGTTGCGTCGACACTGCAACTGCTGCAGCCAGGTGCTGCGTCGATCCGTCTTTTCCTTACAGGTCTTCAGCACCGCACGAGCGCCATGGACCAATAACGTGCGCAGGTAACAGTCACCCTTTTTGCTGATGTGCCCCAGACGCTCTTTGCCGCCACTTGAATGCTGGCTCGGCACTAATCCCAGCCAGGCCGCGAACTGTCTGCCCGAACTGAACTGCCGTGCATCACCCACTGCAGACACCACGGCAGTCGCGCTGATCGGGCCAACGCCCTCCACCTGCAGCAAACGCTGGACACGCTCATCCGTCTTAACCTGACGGTGAAGCATGCTGTCCAACTGTTTGACTCGCTCATCCTGTCCCTGCAGCTCATCACGCAATAACTCGAGCATTTCGTGCAGCTCGCCCGGTAATGTCTGGTGTTCGTCCAGCGCCTGCTGCAGCAACGCGCGGGTGGCCGCTATTCCCTGGCGACTCGCCACCAAACCGAACTCGCCAAGCAGGCCACGTATCTCGTTAACCAACGCTGTACGCGCCCTGATTAACCGGCTTCTGATCCGGTGCACCGACTGCCCAGCTTGCTGCTCGGCACTCTTCACCGCGACATAACGCATCGTGGGTCGGCTGGCAGCCTCGCAAATCGCCTCCGCGTCGTTGGCGTCGTTCTTACCACTCTTGACGTAGGGTTTGACGAACTGCGGCGCAATCAACCGCACTTCATGCCCCAACTTGCCCAGCTCGCGCGCCCAGTAATGCGAACTACCACAGGCCTCCATCGCCACCAAGCACGGCTCTTGTTGGCGGAAAAAATCCAGCATCTGTGAACGCTTGAGCTGCTTACGGCACTTCACCTGCTCGTGGCTATCGACGCCATGAACTTGAAAAACCTGTTTTGCCAAATCGATGCCGATTCGCTTAAGTTTCATGGTGACTCCTCCCTTCGTGGCTGTTTGGTTGTGACAACCTCAGTCTGGCGCATAGACGCCGTAGGAGGGAGGAGTCCATCTCATTGCCCTACGAATCTGCGGCTCCTCTTCCAGCTCGTCGTCCAGTCGCACCCGGCGCTGGCCGGTGAGCAGTTGTTGCATCAGGGCTTTTTTCTCAAGTATCAGGCAGGCAAGTTGTTTTTGCTGCGCGCTTATTGTTGCATCGCAGTTATTCAATGCCCTGGCGATGGCGGCCTGCTCTTTATAATCCGGGCAATACATTAAGAGGTTTGCTACATCAGAGGAGTTAATTGCCGGGTAGTTCGATCCTACTACCAAGGTGTTTATCTGTTCGGTTATATGCGGGCTGAATATGTAGTGGTAAACGTAGTCGCCACAGATACCTTCCTTGGGCGTAAGCACTGAAAAGCCCGTGGAGGCCACAAAGCCATTGTGTTGCTTTTTTACTTTAGCGAACCCTCGAAGGTTAGGTCTCACCGTTGCTAGTAAAATATCTCCGGCGCTGATGAGGCGTCTTGCTCTGCTTGGTGCATCTTTAAATTTGTGTGATTCGAGATCGTAAGAAATATTTCCGGAATTAACGTCGGACAGGGAAATATATTTGAACTCAAAGTCTTCTGGAGTTTTGCTTCCCAAACTCTTGCTATCAATATCGAGAAGCTCTGAAAAGTGTTGGAGTCTAAAGTGTCCTGAAAAGCCAAGGAGGCGTTTTCTTCCCGTCAGCAACTGCTGCATTAGTGCTTGCTTCTGCTGCTGGCTATTGGCAAGTAGGCGCTCGGTGGTGGTGATGGCTTTGTCCCAGGTGGAAAGGATCTGGGCGATCTGGATCTGTTCATGATGTGGAGGCACAAGCAGCTTCTGGCCTTCGATGTCACCCTTGGATACGTGCAAAAGTGTTGCCTTGAATCCGTGGGCCTTGCCTTCTATCTCAAATGTCAGCCGCTTCAGTGAGTAGTAGAGCCAGTCCTTATCTACTGCGTCTCTTGGTGTCGTGCGGAAAATATGCTGATTAAGCACACCTTGTGGACCCGTCCAGATGAAGGGGCCAAAGGAAACGCCTTTTGTTCCTGCCCAGGCAAATAGAATTTCTCCAGGTGAAATAAGCCAGCTGGGTTTTGGCTTTCCGGAGAAATAGTTGAAGTCTTTGCTGCCATTCAGGTTTTGAATGCGGATGATTGGCAAACCGGTGTCACGCCATTCACTGGGTTTGAAACCGTTGCCATTTTGTAGCGTGCAAACATCTTTGACGGTTTTTTCTTGCCAGCCAGCGGGCAGATTATTCATAACCCAGCTCCCGCAAATACCCATCCATCTCCCGCTTTAACTCCACCAACTCCCGCTCCAACCTCTCACGCTCGGCCTTGATCGCCAGCAGATCAATCTCGCCCTCAGTCTCAAAGGTATCCACATAGCGCGGGATATTGAGGTTGTAGTCATTATCGCGGATGGCTTGCAGGCTAACGCATTCGGCGTAGCGGCTCTGGTGCTGGCGGGCGCGGTAGGCGCTGACGATGCGTTCCAACTGCTGGGGGCCGAGTTGGTTCTGGTTTTTGCCGGCCATAAAGTCGCGGGAGGCGTCGATAAAGATCACGTCTTCGCTGCTTTTGCTTTTGCGAAACAGCAGAATCGCCGCCGGGATGCCGGTGCCGAAGAACAGTTTTTCCGGCAGGCCGATGACGGCATCCAGCAGGTTTTCCTCGATCAGCGCCTGGCGGATCTTGCCTTCACTGCCGCCACGGAACAGCACGCCGTGGGGCACCACTACGCCCATACGGCCCGTACCGGGTTTAAGGGTTTCGATCATATGCAGGATAAAGGCGTAGTCGCCCTTGGTTTTCGGCGGGATGCCGCGCTGGAAGCGGCCGAACTTGTCGTGCTCGGCCTGTTCGACGCCCCATTTCTCCAGGGAGAAGGGCGGGTTGGCGGTCACCACATCGAAGTGCATTAGGCCGCCGCTGGCATCCAGCAGCTGCGGGTGGCGGATGCTGTCGCCCCAACGCAGGTCGTGGTTTTCTTCGCCGTGCAGAAACAGGTTCATCTTGGCCAGGGCCCAGGTGGCACCGATGGATTCCTGGCCAAACAGGGCGTAGTTGCGCGAGCCGGTCTTCTCCAGCACCTTGCGCCCGCATTTCATCAGCAACGAGGCCGAGCCGCAGGCTGGGTCGCAAATCTGCTCGCCGGGCTGCGGGTCGAGCAGTTCGGCGAGCAAATCGCTGACCTGGGCCGGGGTGTAGAACTCGCCGGCGGTTTTGCCGGCACCGGCGGCAAAGCGCGAAATCAGAAATTCGTAGGCGTTGCCGATAATGTCCTGGCTGCCGATGCGCGAGGGGCGCAGGTTCATGTCCGCCTGGGCGAAGTCTTCGAGCAGGTGGCGCAGCAGGTTGTTTTTGCTTTTTTCTTCGCCGAGCTTGTTGGCGTTAAAGCTGATGTCCTGGAACACGCCGCGCAGCTTGGCGCTGTTGGCGTCTTCGATGGCGTGCAGGGCTTCGTCGATGCGCTCGCCGTTGCCGGGCAGGTGGCGTTTGTCATGCAGGCTGTAGAAGTTGGCCTGCTCGGGCAGCACAAAGCGCTCGGTCTTCATCATGGCGGCGATCAGCGCCGGCTCGTTGCCGTACTTGGCTTGGTAGCCCTCGTAGTGGTCCTGCCAGACGTCGCTCAGGTACTTCAAGAACAGCATGGTCAGCACGTAGTTCTTGTAGTCGCTGGCATCCACGCTGCCCCGGAAGGTGTCGCACGACTTCCAGATGATGGCGTTGATTTCGTCCTGGCTGATGGGGCTATGGCTCATGGGCTTCTTCTTGGCTGAATCAGGGTTGGCGGACGGCGAGTGCGGTATCGCGCTGGGTGCGGCGGCTGATCTGGCGGGCGGGTGAACCGTCAAGGATTACTTGATTGTTGCCGGGCTCGGTGCGTGGTGGTCGGCCATGCGGCGCATGGGCAGGCCAATAAGCAACTGGGCGAATGCCCGTTGGGACGGGGTGCGTGTGGTCGCTGCTAGGGGGCGTCAGGGCATACATGGCAGCGGGCGTCCCTGGTGGCTGACGGTGCTGAACACGGCGGCGAGCGGTGTCGCCGGTTTGCTGCAGATAGCTTTCTGTAGATAAAGAAAAGGCCCACATCGCTGTGAGCCTTTCTCTGTATTTGGTGCCCGGGGACGGAATCGAACCGCCGACACTGGGATTTTCAATTACAGAACAATCAAGCGTGTCCAGCTTAGGTTATCCGTCATGGGCGTTCGTGACAAGTCTTAAGGCCTTGTAAATACAGGGTGTTAAGCGGGTTTTGGCAAATTTATCAGGTCTTGATCAGTGTACCTGCAGAGCACCTTCGCGAAGACGGCTCTGTACTGGCTGGGTACCTGAGAAGAGGAGCGAGGAGGTGCTGTCCCCGTCAGTCATTCAGGTTGCTTGCGATGCATGAAGCGCTCTGAGTAGTTATTTGATTTCTAGAAACTCAAAGCCCCGCATCGGCGGGGCTTTGAGGGTTGGATTAGGCTCTTGATGCTTGTGCGGCAGTCAATACTTCATTTTGTCGCTTTGTTGCCTCAGTTAGCACTGTGTTGTACACCCGCTTTTTTTCTTCAGACTTGGCGTTGCGGATGAAGTCAGCAAAGGGGCTCTTGGCACCCTTACGGGATGCTAGCTTAAGAGTAATCATGGGTTCGCTCCGTCGTTCAAGCCCAGTTTAGCACTGAGGTCTTTCCTACTGTAGTTCTCAGGTATGTGGTAGTCGATTTTGTCTACCCCAGCCTTGTAGAGGCGGCTGGAGTTATCAAGATGCTTCAGTAACAGGTCCACGTGTACCTCTTTGCCGAACTCTAGCTTAAGAGCATTCACAACGTCACGCGCGGCAAAGTATTGATCGACGAAATGCTCGGGACGAATTCGTCTGCCTTCGGCTTCTTCGCGGGCCTGGACGAATTGCCAGGCCAGTAGCGGGTCTTGATAAACGTATAACACCTGGACGTATCTGCCTTTCCGCAAAGACCTGCGGATGTTGTCCCTAGCCTTTTCCAGGTTTGCCAAGGTCCCATCGAGCAGGAATGACTGCCGGTTATCGAATGCAAGATCGATGATTTTCTCGACTAGGATCGAAACAGCGGCTTGAAAGAGCCAGGCGTTTCCACCGGTATACCCTGGGAGCTCGGATCGGAGCTCGTCAGGATCGATTCGTAGGGGTGGAGAGTCGCTGAAAAAATTCAGGAGTTCCAGGGAGGCCTCTGTCTTCCCCGCGCCGGGCGAGCCTGCCATGAAAACTGATACTGGCTCCTCCTCAGGTGCGTGGATCGCTTTGTCGGTCAGCCGCTTCGCGATGACCTTTTTGTGGGCTCTCGCAAATGCGATTGCCTCGTTTTGAATCCGTTGCTCAGCAGGCGTCATAGGGCACGTTTTATCCAATCACGGGCGTCCGCAATCTTGGAGATGCTAGCCATCTATTGGGGATTTGACACTAGAAGTCCGGTGTCTGTCATCGCACAGGGGGCTTCTGCCTTCGATGTAGGCACGTTCGCTCGGAAAGGGAGCTGAGTGCTCGGCAGATTTAATCCATCGATAGTCACCAGATTTGTTCACTTAGGCACTGTTATTAGATGTAGGTAAATAACTAATCTGAGGTGACAAGTGGACGAGACAATACCCGACCTACAACTGGCTGCGCAAAGTAGCCCGATATCAAAACTAGCTTATCGGCCGATCTATTGGGTTTCTGGTCAGGCTCTGCTGCGGGGCGATCGGTTATGAGATTCCGCAAAGTTGCACCAACCAAAAAGCAGTGGCACGTCATCGCTCGATATGTTGGCGAGCGACGCTCCAAGCAACCCGCTTACGAGATTCACCACCTTAAGCTTGAATTTCGTGGCTACAGTTACATCGTCTATGTGCTTCTGGGCATGCAAGGGTTCCACAGTCTGGCCGAGGCAAAAGCTTGGGTTTCAGAAAATCAGCAGTGAATCGGTCAAGATTGCCTGTAGTGGCACGCATGCTCGCGTTGAAAAATTGAGCTCCGCAAACATGGAGCTTTCTAACGTGATACCTCTAGTCCCGCCTTACGTCAGCGCTGAGCTGATTGCGTATCTCGACACCCAACTAATTAGTTTGCAGTGTTGCTCTGTCCACGTAGCCCCAGGCCCCCGATTGGTTGGGCTCAGCTGGGAATTGCCTGATTTCGTGCCCCTGAAACATCCCGAGCTGAGTTCTTACTTGCAAGCTGAGCTCATTGCCCAGCGTGTCAACGCTCTGCAGTGCAGTAGCGATTACGAGCGTTCGCAGATCGTTGCTGCCAAGGCAGTACGGTGATGAGCATTGTGCGTAGATGTTTGCTGGCTCGGGCAGCCGTTTGCCTACACGTTGCAGATGAGCGGCTCCACCTGGTTCCGCAGGTGGTTGAGCTGCATGGACAAGTGCGCGAGCAACAGCGCGATTTTGGCGAGTGGGCACCATTGAGCGATGCGCTGCGCATTTGGTGGCGTGCGCACTGTATCGAGCGCAGCGTGCATCACGCCATTCGAGCGGAGGCTTGCCGCCGATGATGCATGATGAATTTGATGATGTAGATCTGCGCTACCTGCAGTGTGAGGATTTCATACCGGGTGCGTTGAAGAACTGGAGTCTGCCGGTAAATCCGTTCACCGCGCGCATGTCGGCAAACCTCCGGCCAGGTTTCTCTTTGCAGTTGGATTTACCAACCCTTGTTGATGTGCTCGGTGGTGCCGCTCATGCCAGGCCTGGCAGTGTCATCAATGTCAGCCTGCAGTTGCAGGGCGAGCAGGCGCAAATGGTGGTCTGCTCCATCGAGCAAGGCATGCCATCCATTTGTGCAGATGACGCCGGAAGCCTACTGCCGGCACTGCAATGGTATCGCGCTCAGGGCGAGACATGGCTGCATGTTTCAGTGATTACCCCTTCGCTTTTTTGGTTGCCGCTGCATCTACTGGCACGCAGTTTGTTGGATGAACCTGTTGGCTCCAATCATTGATGGAGGTAGGTATGTCTCATTCAACCAATGTTGTTCAACACCCGTTGTTCGTTGGCTTCTCAGCCTATGCGTGCGTACATCTGATGCTCTTTTCCCTGGTCGGGATGCTGGGGTTGCCGCTGCCTGCACTCTGGTGGGCAACCCTTGCTCTTATTCCTTCATGGATGCTTTTTCGTCGGCTGGAGTGGCTCGGTCATTCCGATCTGGCGCAGTTGGTTGGCATTCAAGCCGTTACCTTCGCCGGTAGCGTGTTGGGTATACATGCCCGCGATTTGTTCTGCCTCTCGCAAGCCCTGATATAAGCCGTGGCCAGATGATCAAGGAGAGCAGTCTATGAAGGTATTTAAAGCGCTATGTGCGGATTCCACGCCATTCGGACACTCAGCCCACGCTGATCCGGACACCTGTTCCACGGTCATCCGGACAGGCAGTCGGAGCGCAGCGACGCAGGATATGCATTGTTAGTCTGAGGTGCCCGGCGTCGTCAATTTCTTCGCCCGCCTGCGCATCGACTCTCCCTTCAGGTTGATCCGGTAGGCGTTGTGCACCAGGCGGTCGAGGATGGCGTCGGCCAGGGTCGGATCGCCGATCAGTTCGTGCCAGTTGTCCACCGGCATCTGACTGGTCACGATGGTTGAGCGTTGGCCGTAGCGGTCGTCCAGCAGCTCCAGCATGTCGCGGCGCTGTTCGTTGGTGAACGGTGCCAGGCCCCAGTCATCGAGGATCAGCAGGTCGGTCTTGGCGTAGCTGCTCATCAGCTTGACGAAGCGGCCGTCGCCATGTGCCAGGCCCAGTTCTTCCAGCAGCCGTGGCAGGCGCAGATAGCGCACGCTGCAGCCGTCCCGGCAGGCCTGGTGGGCCAGGGCGCAGGCCAGCCAGGTTTTGCCGACGCCGGTGGGGCCGCCGATGATCAGGTTGAGGCCGTCGCGCAGCCACTGGCCGCTGCGCAGTTGCAGGATCAGCGCCTTGTCCAGCCCGCGCGGGGCGCGGTAGTCGATGTCTTCGAGGCAGGCGTTGTGCTTGAGCCGGGCCTGGCGTAGGCGGTTGCTCAGGCGCTTGTCGTCGCGCTCGGTCAGCTCGCGATCGACCAACAGGCCGAGGCGTTCTTCGAAGCTCAGGCTGTCGATGTCGGGTGTTTTCAGTTGCTCGGCGAGGGCTTTGAGCATGCCGTGCAGGCGCAGGGTTTGCAGCTTGTCTAGGGTCGGGTGAGGCAGCATGGTGGGATTCCTTTGTTCAGTGGTAGTAGCCGGGGCCGCGCAGGTTGGCGTGGTCGTCCGGTAGTAGGGGTAGGTTCTGTTGAGCCAGCGGCAGGTTTTCCAGGCCTTGGCGCAGAATCGATTCGAGGCTTTTGTAGCTACAGGCACCGAGGCTTAGGGCGCGCTGGCAGGCGGCTTCCAGCCGTTCTTCGCCGTGGTGCTTGCCCAGGCGCAGGATGCCCAGGCAAGCGCGGTAGCCATGCTGCGGATGCACGCGCCGTTCGAGGATGTGGCTGATTACGCCGGCGGTGTTCGGGCCGGTCTGCTCGGCCCAGCGGATAAGCCGTTGAGGCGTCCACTCGGCATGCTCGCGATGGCTCTTGGGCATGTGCTCGGTCTGCGTGCTGTGCCGGCCTTTGTGCAGGGAGCGTACGTGGCTGGCCACCCGCTGGTTGGCGTGGAAGCACTCCACGGTGCGGGCCGTCAGGCGCACCTCCAGCTGCTTCTTCACCAGCTGGTAGGGCACCGAGTAGTAATGCCCGTCAACCTCGACGTGGTAGTCGATGTGCACCCGCGCCTTCTTCCACTCGGCATAGACGTAGGGCTGCTCCGGCAACGGGCGCAGAGCCGGGCGATCCAGGCTGGCGAAGGCCGACTGCCGGGAGCCCGGCAGCTTCTTGAACGGCCGTTGGTTGAGCCGCTCCAGCAGCACGGCGATGGCCGTGTTGAGCTCGTCCAGGGAGAAGAACTGGCGATGGCGCAAGGCGGCGAGGATCCAGCGCTCGACCACCTGCACGCCGACCTCGGCCTTGGCCTTGTCGCGGGGCTTACGCGCCCGCGCCGGCACCACCGCCACGCCATAGTGCTCGGCCAAGTCGCGGTAGCTGGGGTTGATGTCCGGTTCGTAGCGATGGGCCTTGCTCACCGCACTGCGCAGGTTGTCCGGCACCACGATCTCCGGCACCCCGCCGAGGAAGGCGAAGCAACGGGCATGGGAGCCCAGCCAGTCGGGCAACTGCTGCGACCAGGTGGCCTCGGCGAAGGTGTAGCTGGAGGCACCGAGCACCGCGACGAACACCTGCGCCTGACGAATCTCGCCGCTGTGACGGTCGATCACCGGCACCGTCTGGCCGGCATAGTCGACAAACAGCTTCTCGCCGACGCGATGCTCCTGGCGCATCACCACATCCAGTTTGCCCTGCCAGGCCCGGTAGTGGTCGCAGAACCAGCTGTACTGGAAGCCCTGTGGCTGGCCCAGCCGATACTCCTGCCAGAGCAGTGCCAGGGTCACGCCTGGTCGGCGCAGCTCGGCATGCACCCAGGCCCAGTCGGGAGTTGGTCGTTGCTCAGAGGGTACCGCCGGCGGTGGCGGGAACAGGCGCCGCTCCAGCTCTGCGTCGGACAACTCAGTAGGGAGCGGCCAGGAGAGGCCGCAGGCCGTGAATCGGCAAAGGTAATCACCGGCACTGCTGTGACCTATGCCCAGACTGCGGGAGATCTTACGGACAGACAGCCCGCAATCGAACTTGAGGCGCAACACTTCACGGATTTTACGCATGGATAAACGCTCCACGACGACCTCTCTGCTTCGAAAAAGAGGCCAATGGTAGTGAATAAATCCTGCGTAGCTGCCTGCCAGAAAGTGTCCGGATGGCTGTGGAATCAGTGTCCGGATGCTCGTGGAATGGGTGTCCGGATCAGCGTGGAATCACTGTCCGGATGTGCGTGGAATGGGTGTCCGAGTCAGCGCGGAATCCGCACTGTAAGCGCGCGCGGCTTCGAGTAGCTTGCTTTCTTCCCGTACTTCCAGCCGTCGATTGCGTCCTTTCCCGGCTTTGGGTTTTCGTACTCCGCCCACTGGATTAATCGTCAGTCCGATGTGCCATTCCCGGATAGCAGTGGTGAACAAATGGCTCAGTAGGGCAAGTTCATGTAGCACGGTGCTGTTGCTGACCTTTCCCTTGGGTTTTGACAGGTGGGATTTGGTCTGGGTGTCTTCATTGAGGCGCTTGTCGCGGTAGCTCGCGATAACGTCTGGCGTAAGGGCTGCGAGTGAGTAGTCGCCGAGAATTCGGACTAGGAGCCTGTCGGACTTAACCCGAAAAGGAATGACAGCGCGGGTTTAGGTCTTTGATTGCTCGGGGTCGTTCTTTCTAAGCATCCGAGTTGACTATCGCGAACCCAGGCGGTCCGTTCGTGCACCTGAGCAGCTGCCTGGACGCGGGTGGGCGTACTTTTCGGCCGCGTTACATCGCGCGTAGCACATGCAAACGCTTGATGTTCCAGGCCATGGTCACCAGGCTCCATTCGCCCTGGGCGTTGGCCAGGCCGCGCATGCTCATCTGCCGCCAGCCCATCACTCGCTTGATGATGCCAAACACCGGTTCGACCGTCTGTTTGCGTAGCCTGTACAGCGCTCGACCTTCTTGCGTGCTCAGTCGGTGAGCCATCTGTTCGACTGGGTTACTCGTCTGTGGTAGCGGCGAGTCGGTGGCAAAGCGCTCCAGTACCGGGGTGTGGTGCGACTCGCGTTTGAGCGCCAGAAGCGGTTCGACCTTGGCTTCGTGGCAGGCGCTCACGTTGGCCTGGCTGAAGAAGCCGCTGTCCGCAATCAGGCTTTTCACCTCGCCTAATTCGGCGGGCAAGGTGGCTATGCGCTGTAGCGTGGGAACCACTTCGCGCTTGTCGTTGCAGGCCTGGGTTACATGCTGTGTGACCACCAGCATCGTCTCGGTGTCGACCCCGGCTTGAGCGTTATAGCTCTGCTCGAAGCCGCCACCGGAGACGGGCATGATGCGTGACTCTTCATCGGTCAGATTGACTTGATCGCTGTCTTTGGGGCCCGCTGCGGGCGGTTCTGGATCCTTGCCGCGTGGTTTCTTTCCAGCCTTGCGCTGGGCCTCACGCTTGGCCGTCTTGGCCTCGAATTGCTGTTGCTCAATGGCGTGTCGCTCAGCTGCACGTTGCTCGATCTTCGCTTTGGCCTGGGCTATCGCGCTGAGCCGATCTTCGCGCCGGGCAATCTCCGCCGGCACATCCATGCCATCGGGTACGGCGGCGCAGTCGCTGTTCTCGGCCAGCGCCAGCAACTGCTGGACCTCCTGGCGTAACTGCGCCTCGATCTTGTTGGCGTGCGCCCAGGACAAGGCCTTGTGCTTACTGGCGTTGGCCTCGATCTTGGTGCCGTCGAGAGCGATATGACCGAGCTTGAGCAGCTTCATCTCGCGCGCCAGCATCAGCACCTGGACGAACAGCGATTCAACCTGCTGCCGGAAACGTCGACGGAACGTAGCCAAGGTGTCGTGATCGGGGTGGGTGTTGGCCGCCAGATAACGGAACGCTACCGAGTCATAGGTCGCGCGTTCGATCTTGCGGCTGGAGTGCACGCCATTGGCGTAGCCGTATATCAGCAGCCCCAGGAGCACGGCCGGATGGTGGGCAGCTGAACCCCGCCCCGCATACTGCCCAGTCAGCTCGCTCAAATCGAGTTGCTCGATGACCTCGACCACGAACCGCGCCAAGTGATCCGCCGGCAACCACTCGTTCACCGAAGGCGGTAGTAAATACGCAGTGTCTCGGTCAGCAAGGACAAAACGGCTCATCAGCGGGGCTCTCGATTGCAGGGCCTTGATTGTCGCGAATACTTTCAGCGCAAGGAAGAGTCAGAAAGTCCGACAGGCTCCTAGGGGCTTAGATTTAGTTTTCTCCGATGTCTGTGTTGACAGGCTCTTGCTGGTCGATACCTCTGCCAGATAGCGCACCATTGCTTGCCTTAGCGTGGTCTTTTCAGATGCTGCCCGCTGAATGTAGATGCGCCTAGCCATCTCATCCTCAACACCCTTTGCCCAGTCCTCGGCGGCCTTCTTCAAGCGGAAGGTCTTGCTAACGGTCGGGTAGCCCATGCGGCGTATCACGGCTTTCCAGGTTTTCGATTTGGTGCCTACGATTGTTGCCATTGCTGTCTCCTTCTCAATATGAACGAGAGCAGCCAGCTAGAGACATACTCTGCTGCATCTGCTTCAAAGCTAATAACGGGAAGGAAGTGAACAAATTCGCGTATCGGTACGCTTTTACTGGGCGTAAATCGATTTTTGAGAAATGAGGACTTTTGATTTCGGATAGCTGACTGAAAGGCGATGTTGGAATCGCATTGATTTCAGGTGCTGTAAAAATGATTTTTGTATGGGGAAGGGTAGAGACTTTCATCGCTGCTCCGGGTGGTTGAGCATCGGCGATGTACCGAAACTGTACCCCTGGAGCTAGGAACTAGATCTAGCGTTGCGCTAGATCCTTGAAGTTAGTGGTGCCCGGGGACGGAATCGAACCGCCGACACGGGGATTTTCAATCCCCTGCTCTACCGACTGAGCTACCCGGGCTAACGGGGCGCTATTAGACGGATTTGAGGGGTAGGTGTCAAGCGTGAGTTTGAAAAATATTTAATTATTACGGGCGCTTAGGTTCGGGTGCGGGAAAAAGGCCGGCGGTGTTGGGTAGCCCGGATGCAATCCGGAGAAGGGTTGTAGGAGCGGCCCATGGCCGCGGATAGGCCAAGCCCGGCAAAGTTATCGCGGGCATGGCCCGCTCCTACAGGGGCGACGCGGCTATTACTCGCTGGGTGGCACGTAGCCGTCGGCCTGGGCGTATTCCTCGCCGGAGAGGAATTTGTCCATCTCGACCTGGAGGAATTTGCGGTCTTCGGCGTTCATCATGTTCAGGCGGCGTTCGTTGATCAGCAGGGTTTGGTGCTTCTGCCATTCGTCCCAGGCTTGCTTGGAGACGTTGTTGAAGATGTCCTCACCTTTGGCGCCTGGATAGGGTGGGCGCTCCAGGCCGGGGAGTTCTTGCTTGTGTTTGCGGCACTGTACGGTGCGGGTCATGGCGTTTCTCCAGTGTTTGCTGCGAGTGCATCGGCTGCGCGCTTCAGTAACTTCTTCACCGGGGCGGCGAGGCCCAGGCGCGGCGGGGTGGCGAGGTTATACCAGAGCCAGTCAGCCTCGGCCACGGCGGCAGGCGCGGCGTCGACCTGGATCAGCCAGGGCTCGATGGCCAGCTGGAAGTGGCTGAAGGTGTGGGTCAGGCCGCTGAGTTCGCGCTGTGCGCCGAGCTGCAGGCTGTGGCGGCTGGCCAGTGTGGCGATGGCCGTTGCTGCGTCCAGCTCCGGCAGGCTCCACAGGCCGCCCCATAGGCCGCTGGATGGGCGGCGATAGAGCAGCACTTCGCCGTGGAGGTTGGTGAAGATTGGCATCAGCGTGCGCTTCTGCGGCAGTGCCTTGCGCGGTTTGGGGATCGGGTAGCGGATCTCCAGGCCGAGCAGGTGCGCCTGGCAGCCGCTTTGCAACGGGCAGAGCAGGCAGCTGGGTTTGCTGCGGGTGCAGAGGGTCGCGCCCAGGTCCATCATCGCCTGGGTGTAGTTGTTGGCCCGTGCCTGCGGGGTAAAGCGCTCGGCCACATCCCACAGCTGTTTGGCCACCTTCGGCTCACCGGGATAACCCTCCTGGGCCACGTAGCGCGCCAGTACGCGTTTGACGTTGCCGTCGAGGATCGGCGCACGCAGGCCCATGCTCAGGCTGACGATGGCGCCAGCGGTGGAGCGGCCGATGCCGGGAAGTTCGGTAAGTTGGTCGACATCACGGGGGAATTCGCCGGCATGTTCGCGCATAACGATCTGCGCGGTTTTCTGCAGGTTACGCGCGCGGGTGTAGTAACCGAGGCCGGTCCACAGGTGCAGCACTTCGTCTTCCGGCGCTGCGGCCAGGTCATTGACCGTGGGCAGGGCGGCCATAAAACGGTCGAAATAGCCGAGCACGGTGCTGACCTGGGTCTGCTGCAGCATGATCTCCGAGACCCACACGCGGTACGGGGTGATGCCCTGTTGCCAGGGCAGGTCCTTGCGGCCGTGGCTGTCGTACCAGTTGAGTACTGCGTCAGAAAACTGCTCGGGGCTCATCGGTTGAACAAGCCCTTGAGCGCGTCTTTCAGTTCTGGGCTGAGTTTGTCGCCAAGTTTTTCTTCGATTTTCTCGTTGAGTTTGTTGCCGGCCAGTTTGGCGGCGACCTTGCCCAGGCCGTCCTGATCCAGGCGACAGGCCTTGCCGCCCATCTCCAGCGGGCCACGGCAGCGCACCGGCCATTCGATGCCGACATAGCGCTCGTTGACCTGGCAGGCCGGGTCGGGCATTTCACGCTGATCACCCATAACGGTGATGCCGACGCGGTAATCCAGGCCGAGGATGCGCAGGTCCACGTCGCCATTGCCGCTGACTGCCAGGCCCGGAATAACGGCCTTGAGGTCGGGGTTGTGGGCCACGCCGTTACGCAGGATCAGGCGGCCTTGCAGGGTTTCGAAGGGGGTGTCCTTGCCGCGTGGGTCGCTGCTCAGGGCTTTGCGGTTGAGGGTGGCGATGCCACGGCACAGCTGCTGCTCCAGGTTGGCGTCGACCAGCACGCCGTCGTTGAGCAGGAAGCTGGCGTCGCCCGTCAGGCCATCGACCCAGGCACGCTGGCTGTTGCCGCGGGTGGTCAGGTTGGCTTTGAGATCCAGCAGGCCTTTGACCGGCGAAGGCTGGTCGGGCTTTTTCAGGAAGGGCTCGACCGGGATGCTGCTGAGATTGTTTTGCACGCTAAGCAGCGGCACGGCCGGGCGCACGTCGATGCTGGCTTTGGCGTCGAAGCTGCCGTTGCCGATGTTGCCGCGCACATCCTTTAGGGTCAGCAGGCCGCCTTTGCTCTGCGCCTTGGCGCTGAAGTTGCGGATCACTTGCTGCTGAGCGGTGAGCTGATCCAGGCTAAGGTCGAGTTGCATGTCGAGCTTGCGCAGCGTTTCGATTGGCAGCACTTCGCTGTTGCTCCATGCGTGCTGGGTCGGCGCATCGGGCAGCGGTGTGCTGCCGCTTTGCCCGGCACTGGCGACGCTGGCCTTGACCTCGGCCTTGCGAGCGGCGCCGGCATCTTTGTCGTCCTTGGATGGCGCGGGCAGATAGCGGTCGAGGTTCAGTTGGTCGCCCTTGAGCTGCACGCGCAGGGCTTGCTTGGCGAAATCGGCAATCGCCAGCTGGCCGCTGAAGTGGCTGTCATCGAGGGTCAGCTTGAGGTCGTCAAGGGTCAGGCTGTTGTCGCTGCCGCTGAGGCGGGTGACCAGTTCGAACTGGCTAAGGGTCTTGTCATCGTTCATCGGCGGCAGTTTCTGGCCGATGGTGGTGAGGAATTCACGCAGGTTGAGTGGCGCAATCGACAGGCCGCCGCTGAGCTTTGGTTGCTTGTCGAGGTCGCGCACTTTCAGCTCGCCAAGGGCGCGCAGCTGGTTGCCGGAGAACTTCAGGCCGTTCCATTCGGCGACCTGGGCGGCCAGATCGACCAGCAACTGGCCTTGGGCTGAATAGGTCAGGGTCTGGCCGTCAAAAGGCTCGCCGGACACTTCGCCGGAGAGCTTGGCGTCTTCCAGCTGATAGCGCTTGAGGGCGCGGTCGAAGCGCAGCTCACCCCGCAGTTCGCTACGGGCGCGCAATACCGGCTTGTTGAGGCCGAAGAAGGCGCTGATTTTGACCGGGATGGCGGCGCCTTCGCGGATCGCGCCGGTGGTCAGCTGGATGCTTTCGGCGCTGAGTTGCTGGCCTTTCTGCACGTCGTGGTAGTCGATGCGCGCGCTGTTGACGATCAGGCTGTCGATATCCAGTTTCAGTGGCTGGCTACTTTCGCCAGGCTCGGCGGCCGGCGTGCTATCGCTGCTTGCCACTGGGGCGTCGGCTGCTGCGGTCGAGGCCTTGGCCGGTTTGCCGACACCTTCCCAGTTGCTGCGGCCTTTTTCGTCACGTTGCAGGTTGAGGTTGAGGCCGTCGATGCGGATGTCGCTCATCTGCACTTCTTTGCGCAGCAGCGGCAGCACGCGCACCGACAGGCCGAGCAGGCGCAGGTCAGCGAAGGGTTTGTCCGGGGTGCTTAGGCTGGCGAGCGTGGCGTCGGTCAGTTCTAGGCCAAGCCAGGGGAACAGGCTCCAGCCGATATCGCCCTTAAGGGTCAGCTCCAGGCTGGCCTTGTCGCGGGCAAGCTGGCGGATTTCGTCTTTGTAATCATTGGGATCGAACAGGTGGGTGAGGGCAAAGCCCAGCGCCACGATGATCAGCAAGAGCCCGAGGAAAAACAGGCCGAAGATTTTGCCGAGCGCTTTCATGTGCGAATCCTTGTTTCGAAACTGGAAGGTGTAGAGCAGCAATTCAAGCCGGCGAGTATAGCGCCAGTGCTTTTACCTTGGCCGCCGACAGTTCCGTTTGCGTGGTGATTTTGCAAGCGGCTTTTACCGCGCAGCGGCATGTTCTGGTGGGTGCGAGCGGCTTTGTGCTCGGTGTCGGAGTCTGCGGCTTGGGCGTTTGGATCGGTAGGTCGGCGTCCGGTTCCCTGTAGCAGGCTATTTCCCAGGCGCTCAGCGGGCGGTCTTTGGGGGAGCTGACCGGCAGATGGTGAGGGTTGAATAGCGGATGCCTCTGATCGCCGCCGGTAGCCGCCCAGGCGGATGCCCGCCTATAATGCCTGCCTTTTTCCGTGGGCAATTTCTGGAGCTGGTGATGGCCGAACGTACGGCTTGCGTCGAACGCAACACCCTGGAGACCCAAGTCAAGGTCTCGATCAACCTGGATGGTACTGGCAAGGCCAAGTTCGATATTGGTGTGCCGTTTCTTGAGCACATGCTCGACCAGATCGCCCGTCACGGCCTGATCGACCTGGATATCCAGTGCAAGGGCGACCTGCATATCGACGACCACCACACCGTGGAAGACGTCGGCATCACCCTCGGCCAGGCCTTCACCAAGGCCATCGGCGACAAGCGCGGCATGACCCGTTACGGCCATTCCTACGTGCCGCTGGATGAAGCGTTGTCGCGCGTGGTGATCGACTTTTGCGGTCGTCCGGGCCTGCAGATGCACGTACCGTTCACCCGCGCGGTAGTGGGCGGCTTCGATGTCGACCTGTTCCAGGAGTTCTTCCAGGGCTTCGTCAACCACGCCCTGATATCGCTGCATATCGACAACCTGCGTGGCACCAACGCTCACCACCAGATCGAAACGGTGTTCAAGGCCTTTGGCCGCGCGCTGCGCATGGCCACCGAGCTGGACCCGCGCATGGCTGGGCAAATTCCGTCGACCAAGGGCTGTCTGTAAATGCAGACGGTCGCAGTAATCGACTACGGCATGGGCAACCTGCACTCGGTGGCCAAGGCTCTGGAGCACGTAGGGGCCGGCAAGGTGCTGGTGACCAGCGATGCTCAGGTGATCCGCGAAGCCGACCGTGTGGTATTTCCCGGTGTGGGCGCGATTCGCGATTGCATGGCCGAGATCAAGCGCCTGGGCTTTGACAGCCTGGTGCGTGAAGTCAGCGCTGACCGGCCATTTCTCGGCATCTGCGTCGGCATGCAGGCACTGCTGGAGCACAGTGAAGAGAACGATGGCGTCGATTGCATCGGTCTGTTCCCTGGCAAGGTGCGCTTCTTCGGCAAGAACATGGTCGAAGACGGCGAGCCGCTGAAGGTGCCGCACATGGGCTGGAATGAGGTGGCGCAGTCGGTCAAGCACCCGCTGTGGCACAACATCCCGGACCTGGCGCGTTTCTACTTTGTGCACAGCTATTACATCGAGGCCGGTAACCCCAAGCAGGTGGTCGGTCGCGGGCATTACGGCAAGGATTTCGCCGCCGCCCTGGCCGAAGGCTCGCGCTTTGCCGTGCAGTTCCACCCGGAAAAGAGCCACGCCCACGGCCTGCAGCTGCTGCAGAACTTCGCCGCCTGGGATGGCCGCTGGTAAATGAGCCGGGTGAAGAAGGACGCGCCGGCGCTTTTTCAGTTCAGCGTTGAGCAGCGTGCGGGCATTGCCCGTGAGCTAAAGCATTTCATGGCTGAGCGTTTCGAATTAGAGATGGGCGGTTTCGAGGCAGAGGAGCTATTGGATTTCTTTGCCTTGAAATGTGGCCCCTTGTTCTACAACCAAGCAGTGCTCGATGTGCAGACGGTTCTGAAGGACCGTTTCGAGAGCATCGAAAGCGACCTCTGGGCGCTGGAAAAGAGCTGACCCACCGAATTCACACGACTTGAGCAGGTTCAACCGATGCTGATTATCCCCGCTATCGATCTGAAGGACGGCGCCTGCGTGCGTCTGCGCCAGGGCCGCATGGAAGACTCTACGGTGTTTTCCGATGACCCGGTGAGCATGGCCGCCAAGTGGGTCGAGGGCGGTTGCCGCCGTCTGCACTTGGTCGACCTCAACGGTGCCTTTGAAGGCCAGCCGGTGAACGGTGAAGTAGTCACCGCCATCGCCAAGCGCTACCCGACCTTGCCGATCCAGATCGGCGGCGGTATCCGCACCCTGGAAACCATCGAGCACTACGTGCGTGCAGGCGTCAGCTACGTGATCATCGGCACCAAGGCAGTGAAAGATCCGCAGTTCGTCACCGACGCCTGCAAAGCCTTCCCCGGGAAGGTCATCGTCGGTCTGGATGCCAAAGACGGTTTCGTGGCCACCGACGGTTGGGCGGAAGTGTCCACCGTGCAAGCCACCGACCTGGCCAAACGCTTCGAAGCTGACGGCGTCTCAGCCATCGTTTATACCGACATCGCCAAAGACGGCATGATGCAGGGCTGCAACGTTGAGGCTACTGCAGCCCTGGCGGCGGCCAGCCGCATTCCTGTGATCGCCTCCGGTGGCATTCATAACCTCAGTGATATCGAAAAGCTGCTGCTGGCGCGCTCGCCGGGCATTATCGGCGCCATCACCGGGCGTGCCATCTATGAAGGCACTTTGGATGTGGCTGAGGCGCAGACCTTCTGCGACAAGTTCAAGGGCTGAACCGTAGGACAATGAGATGGACTCCTCCCTCCTACGGCGTCTATGCGCCAGACTGAGGTTGTCACAACCAAACAGCCACGAAGGGAGGAGTCACCATGAAACTTAAGCGAATCGGCATCGATTTGGCAAAACAGGTTTTTCAAGTTCATGGCGTCGATAGCCACGAGCAGGTGAAGTGCCGTAAGCAGCTCAAGCGTTCACAGATGCTGGATTTCTTCCGCCAACAAGAGCCGTGCCTGGTGGCGATGGAAGCCTGTGGTAGTTCGCATTACTGGGCGCGCGAGCTAGGCAAGTTGGGGCATGAAGTGCGGTTGATTGCGCCGCAGTTCGTCAAACCCTACGTCAAGAGTGGTAAGAACGACGCCAACGACGCGGAGGCGATTTGCGAGGCTGCCAGCCGACCCACGATGCGTTATGTCGCGGTGAAGAGTGCCGACCAGCAAGCTGGGCAGTCGGTGCACCGGATCAGAAGCCGGTTAATCAGGGCGCGTACAGCGTTGGTTAACGAGATACGTGGCTTGCTTGGCGAGTTCGGTTTGGTTGCGAGTCGCCAGGGAATAGCGGCCACCCGCGCGTTGCTGCAGCAGGCGCTGGACGAACACCAGACATTACCGGGCGAGCTGCACGAAATGCTGGAGCTCTTGCGTGATGAGCTGCAGGGACAGGATGAGCGAATCAAACAGCTGGACGGCATGCTTCACCGTCAGGTTAAGACGGATGAGCGTGTCCAGCGTTTGCTGCAGGTGGAGGGCGTTGGCCCGATCAGCGCGACTGCCGTGGTGTCTGCAGTGGGTGATGCACGGCAGTTCAGTTCGGGCAGACAGTTCGCGGCCTGGCTGGGATTAGTGCCGAGCCAGCATTCAAGTGGCGGCAAAGAACGTCTGGGGCACATCAGCAAAAAGGGTGACTGTTACCTGCGCACGTTATTGGTCCATGGCGCTCGTGCGGTGCTGAAGACCTGTAAGGAAAAGACGGATCGACGCAGCACCTGGCTGCAGCAGTTGCAGTGTCGACGCAACACAAATATCGCCACGGTCGCCCTGGCGAACAAGAATGCCCGGATCATCTGGGCAATCCTCAGCAAGGGGGAAGACTATCAACCTGCTGAGGCGTAAACCTGAAGTACCCAAGCAGGAATGAAGTGACACCGTAGAAGATCCACCACGATTGCACAGTGACATGCAGTGATGACGAACCGGTCGAGCCGGCATGTGTAAAACCTGCTTTACCCACAGGCCCTCTGTAAACCAAGGCCGCTAGGGCGATCAGGAACACATGAGCGGATATTCATCATGGCTCAAGGCACCCAACGCCTTATTAGAAGCCGGATATACGGAAGCAGTCGTACCTAGGTTCGTTGGATGTGTATTTCACTGGCAAAACGGGAGGAGTCCATATATGGGTTAGCCGCGCAGCGGCGTAACCCATCGCCAACCACTTTATTGATGGGTATCGCTGCGCTCGACCCATCCTACGAGAGCACCGCTATGGCATTGGCTAAACGCATCATCCCTTGCTTGGACGTGGACAACGGTCGCGTGGTCAAGGGCGTGCAGTTCGAGAACATCCGCGACGCTGGTGATCCGGTGGAAATCGCCCGTCGTTACGACGAGCAGGGTGCCGACGAGATTACCTTCCTCGACATCACCGCCAGTGTTGATGGCCGCGATACCACCCTGCACACCGTTGAGCGGATGGCCAGCCAGGTGTTTATCCCGCTCACCGTCGGTGGCGGCGTGCGCACCGTGCAGGATATTCGCAATCTGCTGAATGCCGGCGCGGACAAAGTCTCGATCAACACCGCAGCGGTATTCACCCCGGAGTTCGTTGGCGAGGCGGCTTCGCGCTTTGGCTCGCAGTGCATCGTCGTCGCCATCGACGCCAAGAAGGTCTCCAAACCGGGCGAAACCCCGCGTTGGGAAATCTTCACCCATGGCGGGCGCAAGCCAACCGGCCTGGATGCGGTGCTCTGGGCAAAAAAGATGGAAGACCTCGGCGCCGGCGAAATCCTCCTGACCAGCATGGATCAGGACGGTGTGAAGAGTGGTTACGACCTGGGTGTGACCCGCGCCATCAGTGAAATGGTCGGCATCCCGGTCATCGCCTCCGGCGGTGTCGGCAACCTGCAGCACCTGGCTGACGGCATTATCGAAGGCAAAGCCGCAGCGGTGCTGGCCGCGAGCATCTTCCATTTCGGCGAATACACTGTGCCGGAAGCCAAAGCCTATATGGCCGCGCGCGGCATCGTCGTACGTTAAACCTCGCTGGCCGGCAGCCCTGCCGGTCACTGCTGCGGGCGAGTCGACAGCAAAATGTCGACTGGCCCGCTAAAATCAGAATGTTTGCGTTCAGGTCGATGCTTTTGGCATCCCTGTGAGCGCTTCTCTTCCAATAAATGGTCTTTCCATACACGGAGTTCTTATGTCCGCTATTCGGCTACTCACCGCGCTTTGGCTGTTGTCTGCCGTCAGCCTGGCTCGCGCGGAGCCTCTGGTTCTGCTTACCGAAAACCTGCCGCCATTCAGCATGGCGGCCAATGGCGGCAACTTTGCCAAGAATGCCGATGTACAGGGCATCACCAGCGATACGGTGCGGGCGTTATGCGGCAAGGCGCAGCTTGAGTGCCAGATGATTCTGCGCTTCCCCTGGGATCGTCAGTACAAGCAGGCGCTGGAAAGCAAAGGTTACGGGGTGTTCTCTACTATTCGCACGGCGGAGCGTGAGTCGCAGTTCAAGTGGGTTGGGCCGATTGCTGTAAGCGATTGGGTGTTGTTGGCCAAGGCCGATAGCAGTATTACGTTGGACAGCCTGGAGCAGGCGGGTGCTTATCGGATCGGCGGTTATCGTGACGATGCGATCTCGCAGTTCCTGATTGAGCGCGGCGTTACGGTGCAAACCAGCCTGCAGGACAAGGAAAACCTCCACAAGCTGGAGAAGGACGTGATTGACCTGTGGGCCACTGATGAGGTGGCCGGGCGCTTTATGGCCAAGCAGTCGCCGCTGGGGGCGCTCAAAGTGGTGCACCGTTTCAACAGTGCCGACCTCTACTTGGCGCTGAATATAGAGACGCCCGATGATGTGGTGCAGAAGTTGCAGAAAGCCCTGGACGAGATGCGCGCTCAGGGTGAGTTGGGCGCGATCAAAGACAGTTATCTGTAAGCTTCTTGTGTCCCTGTCTGCGTAAAACCTAGGCTGGGCTAAGTCGGCAGTGCTGGGTATGCTTGTATGCCCAGCCCAACTATCGATGTGAGACGTCATGTTAAAACAACTATTAGTCGCCCTCGCCGGCACCATCATGGTGCTCGCGGGCAGTGCTCGGGCTGAAATTGACCCGAACTACCGCATGGTCCTGCTGACCGAGAATTTCCCGCCGTACAACATGGCGATCAACGGCAAGAATTTCGCCCAGGAAGACAATATTGACGGCATTGCCGTGGATATCATTCGCGAAATGTTCAAGCGCGCTGGCATCCAGTACAGCATGACTCTGCGTTTCCCCTGGGATCGCATCTACAAGCTGGCGCTGGAAAAACCTGGCTATGGCGTGTTTGTTGCGGCGCGTTTGCCTGAGCGCGAAGCGCTGTTCAAGTGGGTAGGCCCGATTGGTCCGGATGATTGGGTGCTGCTCGGCAAGGCTGATAGCAGCATTACCTTGAACAGCCTGGAGGATGCCAAGCAGTACAAAGTCGGTGCCTATAAGGGTGACGCGATTGCCGAACACCTGGTGGAAAAGGGCCTGGAGCCAATTACCGTTCTGCGTGACACACAAAACGCCAAGAAGCTGATGGCCGGTCAGATTGACCTGTGGGCTACCGGTGACCCGGCTGGCCGCTACCTGGCCAAGCAGGAAGGTATTTCCGGCCTGAAAACCATTCTGCGTTTCGACAGCGCACAGCTGTATCTGGCGTTGAACAAAGAGGTGCCGGACGAAGTTGTACAGAAGCTGCAAACCGAGCTGGACAAGATGCGCAGCGAAGGGTTTGTCGACGATACCCTGAACAGCTACCTGTAAAACGTACAGTAGCAGGCCGGCCGTAAACCGGTCTGCGCCCATGGATGGTTGACGCCACGTACCATACGTCGCCGGGCAGTTGTCCGAGCAGGGATGCCGCTAGCCATAATCACAATTCATGCGAGCGGAATGACCTATGTTGAAGACCCTGAAAGCCAGCCTGTTGTTCGGGCTTGTCCTGAGTGCCTGCGCAGCCCGTGCAGAGCTGCCAGCCGATTACAAAGTGGTACTGCTGACCGAGAACTTCCCGCCATTCAACATGGCGGTGGATGACAAGAACTATGCCCGTGACGACGGTATCGATGGCATCAGTGCCGAAATCGTCCGCGAGATGTTCAAGCGTGCCGGCATCAACTACACCCTAACGCTGCGCTTCCCCTGGGATCGCTTGTATCGCCTGACCCTGGACAAGCCCAACTACGGCCTGTTCTCCACCACCTTCACCCCTGAGCGTCAGCCATTGTTTAAGTGGGTGGGGCCGCTGGCGAAAACCGGTTGGGTGCTGTTGGCTGCGCCGGGTAATAACTTAAGCGTCGCTAGCCTCAAGGACGCCGGGCAGTACCAGGTCGGTGCTTACAAGAACGACGCGGTCAGCCAGCATCTGGAAAGTCAGGGCCTGAGCCCGATCAATGCTCTGCGTGATCAGGAGAACATCAAGAAGCTGCTCAGCGGCAAGATCGACCTGTGGGCCACCACCGACCCGGTGGGTCGTTATCTGGCCAAGCAGGAAGGTGTCAGCGGTTTGAATACTGCATTGCGCTTCAACGATGCCGAGCTGTATCTGGCGCTAAACAAGGACACCCCGGATGAGGTGGTGCAGCGTTTGCAGAAGGCGTTGGATGAAATGCGCGCCGAAGGCTTTATTGACGAGATGACCAATAACTACCTGTAGTTTCAGGCGTTATTAAAAAGCCCGGCCTTGAGCGATCAAGGTCGGGTTTTTTGTTGGCTGCAGTTTCGCGGGCATGAGCTAGGTGCCCTCGAAGCTCCTACAGAGGGCGATCAGTCGCCGCGAGTGACGCTTAGGCCCTTGAGCAGGTTGAGTGCCTGGCTCAGTTGGTAGTCGTCATCCTGTGGACGCGCCGGGGTGCTGGTTTTGCCCTTGCTTGGCTTATCGGCACCGCCGTTGCCATTGCCCAGGTGGCCTTGCAGATCGGCTTCTTTGATGGTCTCGTCGCCCTGCTCGCGGGTCAGCTTGGCGCGCGCCACTTCGATGTCCGGAGCGATGCCCTGGGCCTGAATCGAGCGGCCGTTGGGGGTGAAGTACAGTGCGGTGGTGAGTTTCAGCGCACGGTCGTTATTCAGCGGCAGCACGGTCTGTACCGAGCCCTTGCCGAAGCTATCGGTGCCCATCAGCACGCCGCGTTTGTGGTCCTGCAGGGCGCCTGCGACGATCTCGGAAGCCGAGGCACTGCCGCCGTTGATCAGCACCACCAACGGCACGCCTTCACTGGCGTCTGCCGGATCGGCATTGAAACGCAGCTCAGAGTTGGCGATGCGGCCTTCGGTGTAGACGATCAGGCCCTTCTTGAGGAAGTGGTCGGTAACCTCAACCGCCGCCTGCAGCACACCGCCGGGGTTGTTGCGCAGGTCGAGCACCAGACCGCGCAGTTTTTTACCGTTGTCCTTGCGCAGTTTGGCCAGGGCTTTGCCGACTTCTTCGCCGCTGTTGACCTGGAACTGAGTGATACGCAGGTAACCGTAGCCATCGTCAAGCAGCTGGCTTTTCACGCTTTTGACCTTGATCACCGCCCGCGTCAGTTTGACATCGAAGGGCTTGCCGCCTTCACGCACCAGCGTCAGTTTGATATCGCTGCCGGCTTTGCCGCGCATTTTCTCCACTGCTTCCATCAGCGATAGGCCCTTGGTCGGCTGGCCGTCGATCTTCACGATCAGGTCGCCCGGCTGGATGCCGGCGGCGGACGCTGGGGTGTCATCAATCGGTGAAATCACCTTGAGAAAACCGTCTTCGCTGCCCAGCTCAATACCCAGGCCGCCGAATTCGCCGCTGGTGCTCTCCTGCAGGTCGCGGAAGGCTTCTGGCTCCAGGTAGGCCGAGTGCGGGTCAAGGTTGCTGAGCATGCCCTTGATCGCGTTTTCTAGCAGGGTCTTGTCGCTGACCGGCTCGACATAGGCGGATTTGATGCGGTCCATCACCTCGGCAAAGGTGCGCAGGTCGTCTAGCGGCAGTGGCGCGCTGTCGTTGGCGCTGGCTGGTGCTGCGGCTGGCGCGGCAAATACGGCGGTGCTGCCCAGCAGGGTAAGTGCCAGCGCGAGGGTGGTGAGGCGGAACAGATGCGGCATGTCTAACGTACTCCTGGTCCTGAATCGGTAATCGCAGCACGCGGGCTCGTTGAAAAACTACCTGCGTTGCCGATGCGTCGTTAAAAGCAGGTCGGGACGCGGCGGCTCAAATGCTCATTTACAGCTCGTAAACTCCGCTTTTCGCTGCTTTGACCAGCCGCCGGCTGTTACTGGTGTAGCGCCTAGCCTCGGCTGCCTCGCTAACGTTTTGTAAGCGCGCGCCGTTTTTGGCACTGCTTAGCGCGGGGTTTGGCATAGAGAAAGCCGAGCCGCGCGCATGATTTTAGCTCGATGTTTGGCATAGCCGCAGATTAACCCGCCCCCCCGCCTACAAACTGCGGCACGACTTCCAAGTAGCGCCCCCCAGGCCCCGCAATAGCATGAACCCGCAACCCCATAATCTGGGCCATCGGTATATGCAGCTCATTACCCACAGCAGTAGCGCCGATGTTCTGCCCCATAGCGCCCACTCCATCAAATCCAGCAGAGCATTTCAAAACCAGCTGGCTCGCTGCGGCTGTTGGCCATGCGACGACTGTAAACTCCAGTACGTGCCTTGAAGGTACATTCGGCAACATCAGAACAAACTGGCCTCCCGGCCCTTCACCAACCTCGAATACCTCAACCCGGCCAGCGGTCATCGGCACATCAAGCTGGCCGGCCTCGGTCAACTCATGAAAGGTGTGCACGCCAATCGGGTGGCCCCAGTCTGCTGCCGTTGAAGTACCGTTCGATATGTAGTGAAAGCCTGAAACCAGATCGACGTAGTGGGCCGCTATTGAAGGCGGTGCCCCTGTTGGCGCGCCATTGCCACTCGCCACGTGTTGTACTTCAGCCATCATGTATCTCCTTGTGTAGCAGGGCTAGACCCAGTTGATAACGGAACTCGTAGGAACCTGCGTCAGAGCCGCGCCGGTGCGTGAGTTGTAAGAGCCGCGTAGGCTGGACGTCGGGAAGCCCACAAACTGCTGAGCCGTGCCGGACTTAAACCCCGTAGGGCTGTAAGCGTTTTGCACACTGCATATCGATGCCGGGCCGGACATCGTCCAGAGCGCAAGTAGCTTGTTTGAGTAGAGGTGCAGCCCTGCATATGCTCGGGCAAAACGCGGCCCGCCTAGCTCAAGGTAAGCCGACGGAGGCGATTGAGATTCAAGCAAAGTCCCAACAACAAGCGGCGCGAAGCCATCGTTCCGAATGGCTCTGTCTAACGGCTGTAGGCCGGTACTGGGTAGGTTGCTGCCTATGCCCTGCGCGCCATCCTGATCAACCTGTTCGCTGTCCACTTCCAGCACAACGTCAACCGTGGTGCGGAACTGCGCCACCCCAACCTGGTTAAGTGTGTCGCCGCGCAGCTCAAACGACACATCTGGGTTTGTGCTGCTAAACAGCTCCGGTCCGGCTCTGTAGTTCAGCTCTCTGCGCAACTCTGCCTCAGCGATAACAGCGCCGTTGAGGCTCAGGGTTTGCTTGATAACCTCGGTGGTAGTGCGGTTGATGTTGAACGAAACACTCCCCGCAAAGTACTCCGTGTCAAGCAGGGGCGAGCCCAGATTGGGGATCGGCGAGCCGTCGTCTGCAAAATAGGAGTTCACATTTGATTTTTCAGTGATGCCGGATGCGCTAATGCTAAAAACCGTATTGGCGGTCACCTCATTACTGCCGCCGCGTTCAAGCAATTGCACCTCGCCATCATCGTCAAACCAGGCGGCGATCACTGTGCTGCCATAATCCCAACGCACCACCCCATCGCGGGCGCGCCAGTTAATTGGCCATATCACAATATCCGGCGCATCTTCAGGAGTCACCACGGCTGCGGCGTACGTCACGCGCGGCGTCGTTATTGCACGCCCCTGATACTCGGCAAAAAATGGTGCTGGCGAGCGGTGACGAAACGCGAAAGCGTTTACGAGAACTGAAAACGCCTGATGAGGTTGTCGGGTTTGGTGTGAATATCGGCGGCTGATGTCCAGTAGAGGGAA